>NZ_CP108293.1:4870656-9741312 GCF_045041065.1 Streptomyces sp. NBC_00028
GCCCGGACGGGGTGGCGCTCGCGGTGGCGTCAGCCGTGGAGGTCGTCTCGGCGCCGGCCTGGGTGGCGGCGTAGCCGCCCATGACGGCGACGGCGGAGACGCCGCCGGCGAGGAGGGCCTTGTTCATGAACCAGCGGCGCGAGCGGTGCTGTGCGGGGGTGCGGGGCTTGTGTCCGTGCGATGAGTTGACCATGGCGGTGACGATTACGTTGACACTTAAAGCCAACGTGGCAGGGACCTGTGGATCGCCTGGGAGTGGCCTACCTCAGCGAGTTCACGAACGCGGTGAAAGTGGCGGGGGCGACGCGGAGATGGCCTCGGGCCGGGTCCTTGGAGTCGCGGATGGCGATGTGGGTGGTGGGGGTGGGGGCGGCAATTTCGAGGCAGTCACCGCTGGTGCCGCTGTACGACGACTTACGCCACGGTGCTCCGGTCAGGTCCTGGTTGGTGCCCATAGCGTTCCTCCATGACGCGGCCGATCAGTTCCGCCGAGTCCTCCGGGGAGAGGGCGCAGGCTTGCAAGCGAGCGTAACTGACCGAACGCTCCCTGATCACTTGCGGGTTGGCCGTCATATACCCCTGGTTGTAGCCGTCGGCGTAGAAGAGGTCCGGGTCGCGGTCGAAGCGCAGCAGGTTGAATGAGCCCATCATCCCGGGGTGTTGACCGACCGCGAACGGCAGCACCTGGATCTGGACCCACGGGTTCTTCGCGAAGTGCAACAGGTAGTCCAGTTGCTCCCGCATGACCTCGGAGCCACCGACCTGCTGATGCAGCACCGTCTCCGACAGCACCACCCACAACGGGGGCGGCACTTCCCGCCTCAGAATGCGTTGCCGCTCAAGCCTCGCCGCCACCTGTTCATCCACCTCGTCCGGGTGCCCAACACTCAGCAGAACCCGGGCGTACTCCTCCGTCTGCAACAGCCCGTACACCACCTGACACTGAAACGTGGAGATGTACGTGGCCTTCGCCTCCATCGCCGCATACGGCTGGAACCAGCTCGGCAGTTGGCTCTGCAGAACGAGCCCCACCAACCCCGAGAAGAACCCCTCCGTCCCCAGCGCCGCATCCACCCGTTCGCTGAACTCCCGCGTCGGCACCTTCTGCGCGCACTCGATCTGGCCGACCAGCGACCCCGTGCAGAAGATGATCGACCCCAGCTCGCTCAAGGTCAGCCCCGCGCTCTCGCGGCGGCGGCGCAGCTCGTAGCCGTAGTAGTCCAGCGGGGACGCGCTGGGATCCAGGTCTCGGCGGACGTTCGCCATGGGCGGTCACCCCTCGCACACTCGACTCATAGCCGAGAGTAACCGTCCGACTCCCCTCTGGTTACGGGAATCACCTAACCCGTCACGCCTCCCCCTGGAGCGAAGCGGCGTTCGCTCATCGAATGTGTGACCTGCGAGGGCCTTGGTCGTTTGATGCGATGGAAGACTTTTCATTTTGGGGGGGCTGGCGGAAATATGCCCATGCCGGTGAACTGTGTTCATCCAGACACCTTGATCCTTTGTGCCGATCTGACCTGGCGGCGGGCCGCTGACCTGCAAGTCGGCGACGAGATCGTGTCCTTCGACCAAGAGACCGTGAGAGTGGGCAACGCGAACGGCGGACGGCGGTATCGCCGCGGCTTGGTCACCCACAACGAGCCGGGCGTCAAGGACTCATACCGCATCACCACCACCGAGGGCGCTGTCACAGCCTCGGCTGACCACCCCTGGCTGGTGCGTCTGCCCTACGTGACCCGCGGTTCTCGACTCGCTTGGGTAACCAGCAAGAATCTCGATCCGCTCCGACATCGCAATGTCAGCCTCGGCCGCCCATGGGAGCCCGAGAACACCCGCGTTGCCGGATGGCTGGCAGGGGTGCTGGACGCCGATGGCCACGCCTTCGCAGGAGGCCGCCACGGCTCATGGGTCGGCTTCGGGCAGGTTGACGGAGCGGTCCTGGACCTCTTCCTGGCGGAGTGCGACCGCCGCGGATGGCCGACCAAGGTGATTCGCCGCGACTACATCAAGCGCAGAGCAAAACCTCTCGCGGCGAACCCCAAGGCCTTCACCGACGTCCGGGTCAACGGTGGGATGTGGGCCTCCTGTCGGCTGCTCGGCACCCTGCGCCCCGAGCGACTGCTGCCAATTGCCGCGCGGATGTGGGAAGGCTCAGTCGTCGGCAAGACGACGGGCGACACAGCCGCTCTTCACGTGGAGCACGCGGGTCCCCAGCCCATTGCTTCGCTGGCCACGGACACGCACACCTACATCGCCGACGGACTCCTCTGCCATGACACGCACGTCGTCCCGTGATCCCGCGGTGAAACCTCGCGTACCTCCCGTGAAGAATCGGATCACCGGCTACTTTGGCAACTCCCGCTGCTCATCACCCAGTTACGATCAAGCTCGCTGCATGACGACGCGCGCAGGGCGGTCACGCCCGAGGTACTCCCCCACACCTCCTGTGCAGCGAGTGAACCGCACATGCACCAAGAAAGGCTCACCATGCGCAAGCTGAAGCGCGCCACGTCCGCCGCGGTTGTCGTCGCCGCGCTCGCGGGCACCACGGCGATCACGGCCGCCACTCCGGCCGCGGCCGCCGACTACAAGTGCACCACCAGCAAGAAGTCGGTCGACGACCCGTCGTACTCGGGTCCGTGGGCCGACAACTGGGACTTCACCGTCAAGGTGTGCGCCAAGCGGTCCGGCTCCACGGTCTACAGCTACGCCAAGATCAGCTGGGACGGCCCGGCGTACGGCCAGGTCGACGACTCCACGATCTTCGACTCGGCCTACTTCAAGGTCCAGATCAAGAAGTCGCAGTCCGGCACGGACCCGGTGAAGAAGTCGAAGAACTTCTACGGCATCGAGGCCAAGCTGGAGAACAGCGACTCCAACGGCAACTACAACAACTCGTACACCACGGGCACGATCAGCTACCAGATCGGCTCCAGCAAGGGTCTGGGCGACGGGGAGCTGCACCTCGACTGGGACAGCGACGGCGGCGGCGACCAGAAGCACCTGTTCAGCGCCTCGCCGGTGGTCTGACCCGGCCGCCTGAACCTTCCGGGACCCGGTCCGTCGCTGCAGAGACGGACCGGGTTTCCGTCGTCCGCAATCTTGACCCCCGCCTCTCCCGGCCCGTACGTTCGCGTCTCGGAAAACGGTTACTACCCAAATTCTGCTCCGCGAAGGAGAGGTTCCTCCACGATGAGAGCTTCAGGAGAGCCGGGGTCGCCGTCCCGCCGGGGAGTACTCAAGGGCGCGGCGGTCACGGCCGGGACGGCGATGGCGGGGCTGGGCGGCACCGCACACGCGGCGGGCCCCCGCGACTGCTCCACCACGGCCCGCATGGGCGGCACCGCCATCACCCTGTCCGTGGTCGACGGGGCACTGCGCTGGTCCGCGACCCGCGACGGCAGGACGGTCGTCGACACCTCGGCGCTGGGCCTGACCCTGGCCGACGGCACGGTGCTCGGCAACGATGTCACCCTGCTCGACGACGGCCGCGGCACGGTCGTGCACCGCACCTGGTCCCCCGTCTACGGCCGCAACGCCACCGTCACCGACCACTACCAGGAGCGGCGCTTGCGGCTGCGGGACGCGGCGACGGGCATCCCCTTCGGCGTCCAGATCCGCGCGTACAAGTCGGGCGTGGCCCTGCGGTACGTGCTGTTCGGAACCGGAACGGCCGTCATAGCCGACGAGTTGACGACGTTCGCCTTCCCGGCGGGCACCACCGTCTACAGCGCCCGCGACGAGGACGCGTACGTCCCCGTGCCCCCCGGCTCCATCCCGGTCACCGGCACCTCGACCACCGACAACGGCCCCCTCACCGACCTCCCCCTGACCGCGACGCTCTCCGAAGGCCTCATCGCCTGCGTCTGCGAGTCGGCGCGCCTCACCTACCCCCGGCTGATGCTGAGTTCGGTTCCCGATGCGCCGAACACGGTCTCCGCCTTCCTCATGGAGCACACGGCCCGCGGCACCGGCGAGGTCGAGACGGCCTCCACGGTCCCCACCCCCTTCGCCACACCCTGGCGGGCGGTCGTGATCGGCGCCACGCACGCCGAACTCGTCGACAACGCCGAGCTGATCCTCAACCTGGCCCCGCCGAACGTCCTCCCCGACACCTCCTGGATCAGGCCCGGCAAGGTCTTCCGCTGCGAACTCACCACCGCCGCAGGGCTCGCGGGCGTCGACTTCGCGGTGGCCCGGGGCATCGACCACATCGAGTACGACGCCGGCTGGTACGGCCCCGAGTTCACCACGGTCGACGCGACGACCCCGATCGCCGCGATCGACATGCCCTCGGTGATCTCGTACGCCACGAGCCACGGCATCGGCGTCTTCCTCTACGTCAACCGCCTGGCCCTGACCGACGCGGACGCGCTCTTCGCCCTCTACAAGGGCTGGGGCGTCACGGGCATCAAGCTCGGCTTCATCAACGACGGCACCCAGTCGATGACCGACCGGATCACCGCGTGGGCCCGTACGGCCGCCGAGCACGAACTGCTGATCGACATGCACGACGACGTCCGCCCGTCCGGCCTGGAACGGACGTACCCCAACTACCTGAGCCTGGAGGGCGTGCGCGGCAACGAACAGTTCCCGACCGCCACCCACAACGTGACACTGCCCTTCGCCCGCAACATCGGCGGCCCGCTCGACTACACCATCTGCTACGGCCAGTCCCGCAACAAGACGACCAACGCCCACCAGATGGCGATGGCGGCGGTGTACTACCAGCCCCTCAACTTCCTTTTCTGGTACGACAAGCCGTCGAAGTACGCGACCCCCGCGAACTGGCCGGGCCTGCCGTGGTTCCACGCGATTCCGACCACGTGGGACGAGAGCAGGGCGCTGGCCGGGCAGATCGGCGAGTACGTGGCGGTGGCCCGCCGCAGCGGCACCACCTGGTACCTGGGCGCGATGACGAACGAGACGGCGAGGACGCTGTCGCTTCCGCTGACGTTCCTGGCGCCGGACACGACCTACACGGCGACGGTCTACGCGGACGGCACGCCGGGTACCAGCCCGTTCCGTACGCCGGTCGTGGTGAGCACCCTGTCTGTCACTTCGGCGAACACGCTGGTGGCGGCTCTGGCCGAGGCGGGCGGACAGGCCGTCATTCTGACGCCCAACTGACGATCCTCGTAGCTCCGGTGGGTTGCGGGGCTCGGGGCGGGCTGGCGGGCGCACAGCGCATGCTTGGGGCGGCTCTCAGGGCGTCGCGCTCGCATGTCTGCGCCACACCTCCACCGCCTCCTCCGCCGCTCCCGGCGCCGCCAGCAGCAACGGTTCGCCGTAGGAGGGGAGTTCGGGCAGTGCGACGGCGCCTGCCTCGCGTGCGATCAGGAGGGACGGAAGTCCGTCGACGTGATGGAACGAGCCGATCCCGGCCGCCGTCGCCCTGCCCGCCGCCACCTGCGCGAGGGAAAGGGCCGTGGAGCCCATCACGCGGACCGTGCAGTGGCGGTCGGCAAGGTCGGCCAGCAGCGCGTCCATGCCGGGCCAGTGGGCGTGGGCCGCCCACTCGGTGAGGAAGACATGGCCGGTGAGGGTGGTGTGGCCGGCCGCGTGGACCGGGGCGCCGTTGAGGCGGGCGCCCCGTCCTCTGATCGCCGTGAACGTCTCGCGCCGCCACGGGTCCGCCACCACGCCCAGCAGCGGGGTGCCGTCGGGGGCGGCCAGGCCGAGGGAGAGCGAGCACCAGCCGATGCCGTGGGCGTAGTTGGTCGTGCCGTCGACCGGGTCGATCACCCAGTGCGGGGCGTCGGGGGCGCCCTCGGTCACGCCGTACTCCTCGCCCACGATCCCGTGCTCCGGGAAGGCCGCGGCGAGCGCCTGGCGCAGGTGTGCCTCCACGGCCTCGTCGGTGTCGGTGACGATGTCGGCGGGGCCCTCCTTCTCCCGTATGGCGTCGGGGCGGGGGCGGCGGATCACCTCGGCCGCCCAGGCCGCCAGTTCCGTCGCCACGGCCATCGCCCGGTCCAGGTCCACCGCCCGGTCCGGCTCCGGGTCACGCCACTCCCACACGGGCCCTCACCTCGTCTTCCCTCGCCGCCCCGCGCTTTCCCTCACCGTCCCCCGGTCAGGTCCTCGCCGCCACCGGGACCACCGCCCTGAGGATCTCTTGCACCCGCTCGGCAATGTCCGCACGGTCGTTGAGGACCCAGGAGATGTGCTGGGCGCCGAAGAAGGCGGAGACCAGGACGCGGGCGGTGGCCTCGGGCGAGGTGCCGGCGGGGAGCTGGCCCGCCTGCTGGGCCTGGCGGAGCCAGACGGTGAGGGACTCGGTGTAGCCGAGGTAGGGCATGGGCATCTCGGCGCCGATCAGGGAGCGCTCGATCTGGAGGCGGGCGCCGGCCTGGACCATCGTCTCGTCGCGGAAGGCGCGCGCGGTGCGTTCCAGCAGCTCGGTCACCGCCTGGAGCGGGGAGAGCTCGGCCTCCTCCACTTCCTGCCCGATGACGCCGAGGCGGTGGTAGAACTCCTCGGCGCAGGCCTGGGCGAGGGCCTCCTTGTTGGCGTAGTGGAAGTAGACCGCGCCCTTGGTCACCCCGGCGAGTGCGGCCACGTCCTGCACGGTCACCGCGGGGAAGCCCTGGGTGGCGAAGGCCTCCGCCGCCGCGTCGAGCACCTGCCCGCGGGTGCGCACGGCCCGCTCCTGCTTGAGGCCCGTGTCCCGGTGCCGGGGGGCGGTGTCCCGGGCGGGCCGGGACCTGGCTGCGCTGCGTTCCACGGCCATGCTGTCCATCCTCTGGCGTTCCTTGAAATATACCTTCGGGAATGTATTGTAAGTGGCGGCTCGACCGGCGCCAGTCCTGTGCGGATGTTGTGCCGGTGTTGCTGTCTGCGTGAATACATTCACTGGGGGTTCAGACCATGCATCAGCCTGTCGTCACACCTGTCTCCACGCCCATACGCGCCACGGCCGGCTCGACCGCGGTACGAGCGGAAGTCAACGCTCCGCAGCTCCGCTGGATGCAGCCGGTCCCGCGCCACATGGTGCACCGCGCCGCCATCGCCGAGGTCTTCCTCACCGACGCCGTCCGCACCGGCGAGCACTCCTTCCTGGTCGCCGCCCAGTGGCCGCGCGACCACGCGCTCTACTCGCCGGGCAGCGACGGCACCAGCGACCCGCTGCTCTTCATGGAGACGATCCGCCAGGCCCTGGTCTACCTCGCGCACGCCTACTACGAGGTGCCGCTCACCCATCGCTTCATCGGCTTCGGCTCGGAGTTCGAGATCACCGACCCGGCCGCCCTGCGCATCGGCGGCGAACCGGCCCCGGTGGTCCTGGAGGCGCGGTGGGTGTGGGTCGGCAACCGTCCGCCGCACCGATTCGGCATGCGGCTCGAAGTCGTCCTCACGGTCGGCGGCCGGACCTGCGGGCGCGGCGCGCTGCATGTCGTCGCCGTGGACGACAAGCGGTACGCGATGCTGCGCGGCCGGGGCGCCAAGCCGCGCGGCGTCGCCGTGACCGGCCCGGCCCCGCGCAAGCTGGAGCGGGTGCACCCGGCCGCGGTCGGCCGGCTGCGCGCCAAGGACAGCGTGCTGGTGCGCGAACGCACCGACGGCCCCTGGCAGTTGCTGGTCGACGTCGAGCACCCGATCTTCTTCGACCACCCCAGCGACCATGTCCCGCTCATGGTCACCCTGGAGGGCTTCCGCCAGCTCGGCCATCTGCTGCTGCACCCCGGCGACATGGCGCGGGGCGCCGGGCACACCCTGCTCGGCATGGAGGCGGACTGCCTGGCCTTCGGCGAACTCGACGCCCCCATCGACCTGGTGGTCCGTGAGCGCGCGCCGGACACCGGCTCCGGGCGGACCCGGGTCACCCTGGACGCCGTACAGAACGGCACCGCGCTCGCCACCTGCCGCACCCTGTGGGGCACCCAGGCGGCGGACGGTGCCGCTCACCTGGATCACCGGGTGCCCGTTTCCTCTACGGCCTGAGAGCCGTCCACCGCGTCCCACAGCCCCCGCACCCGCTCGGCCAGTCCACGCCGTTCCGGATCGGGGGCCGTGTAGTACGCGCCCACCAGGATCACCACGGCGAGATCGGCCAGCGACTCCGCGGACAGCGCCCGCAAGTCGGCCGGGAGCCGCGGTGGTTCGGGCGCCGACTGGGCCTCGTCCATCACCAGGCGCAGCGCCGCGTTGAACCGTACGTCCGACTCCACGCGCTCCGCGAGGGCGCAGCACAGGGCGCGCAACTGCTCGTTCGCCGGGAGGCCCGCGTCCTTGTGCCGGGCGAGGAGTTCGTCGACGACCTGGTCGAGGTGCTCGGTGAGCGCCCGCGCCAGCTGCTCCTTGGAGGCGAAGTGGGCGTACAGGGCGCCCTTGGTCAGCCCCGTGCGGGCCGCCACATGCTGGAGGTTGGCGCGCGGATACCCGTGCCGGACAAACTCGGCCGCGGCGGCGTCGAGCACCAGTTCATGGGTGCGCAGTGAGCGCGCCTGTTTCGCCATCGCGAGTCCCTTCGGACGGGTGCGTCAAACAATACCTTCTTGAACGCACTTTTTTTACCTGATCCTGACAGAGATGACTAGGAGCAGTCACATGCCCCCCACCTCCGCCACCGCCACAGTCGCCGAACACGCCCAAGACGCCGACCACGAGGGCCGGTTGGCACCCGAGGTCGTCGCCGCGCTCACCTCCACCGGGCTGGCCCGGCACTTCGTGCCCCGCCGATGGGGCGGCACGGAAGGGACGTTCACCGCGCTGCTCCACGAGGTCGCCGCGCTGGGCGAGGCCTGCACGTCGGCCTCCTGGGTGGCCCTGCTGTGGGCCGCGCACGGCCGGTTCGCCGCGCTGCTGCCCGAGGAGGGCCGCCGGGAGCTGTGGGGCGCCTCCCCCGACGTACGGATATCGGCGGCCCTGATGCCGCCGTCCGGGCACGCCGAACCGACCGCCGGCGGCTCGCGGTTGACCGGCACGTGGGGCTGCGTCAGCGGCGTCGACAGCGCGGAGTGGGTGCTGGTGGCCGCGCCCGCGGCGGACGGCGAGGCACGGGTGTTCGCCGTGCCGGCCGCCGCCGTCGACGTCCTGGACACCTGGGACGCCACGGGGCTGCGCGGCACCGGCAGCCACACCGTGGTCGTACGGGACGCCTTTGTCCCGCATCATCTCTCCTTTCCGATGGCCGAGTTGATGCGCGGCGGCAACGAGCCCGGCCTGTCCCGCTGCCATTCGGCCCCCGCCCAGCTGGCGGGCGGGCTGATGTTCTGCGCGCCCGCGCTGGGCGCGGCCCGCCGGGCGCTGGCGGTGTGGTCCGCGTGGGCGGCGGCGAAGGCCCCCGGCGGCGGGCGCCCCCACCACGACAGCGCGGCGGTGCGCGAGACGCTCGCGGTGACCTCGGCCCACATCGACGCGGCCGGTCTGCTGCTGGAGCGGGCCGCGCGCCGCGCCGACACCGAGCCCGTCACCCCGGCCCTGGTCACCGGCAACCAGCGGGACGCGGCCGTGGCCGCCGGCCTCCTCGCCGACGCCGTGGACCGCCTCTTCCGCACCGGCGGCGCCCACATCCGCGACGCGTCCGGCGAACTCACCCGCCTGTGGCGGGACGTCCACACGGTCGCCTCACACGGTGTGCTCCGCCTGGAGCCGGTGGCGGCGGCCTACGCCTCCACCGCGCTGGGCGCGGACACGCCGGCGGCCCGCACGAGCACCGCCTCCCGCTCCGCGTAGAACCCGATCTTCCAGTCGAGGTACCGGAGCGTGGCGGCGTACTCCGCCGCCCGTGGCCGCAGCAACTCCCGGTGCCGCTCCAGCAGTTCCCGGCGGGCGGCGATGGTCGGGTCGCCCGCCCGGTACAGCTCGACGTAGTGGTTCATGTCGGCCGGTGACATCCCGGTGCTGCGCAGATGGTTGAGGAACTCCAGCCAGCGCAGATGGATCGGGCTGTAGGCGCGCACCCCGTACGGGTCCTCCTCGGCGCCCTCGATGAGCCCCTGCCGCTCGTACCAGCCGAGGGTGTCGGCGTCGAGGCCGCTGATCCGGACGACCTCCTCCAGGGAGTAGGTCTCGGCGTGGGTGGTGACGTAGGCGGTGGGGCGCTTGCGGTCGTAGGCCGCGTACTCGGTCGTGGTGTCGCGCACGGACATGGTGATCCTTCTCTGGGGAGGGTCGGACGGCTTCAGTGGCGCCAGGACGCGGCGGTGCGGTGCGTGGTCAGGGCGGGGCGGTGCCAGGTGGGTGCGGCGGACCGGGCGAGCACGGGCTCCTGAGCGGCGGGCGCCCGCCGGGCCAGTTCCAGCAGTACGGCGGTGGCGGCGGCGAGTTCCTCGGGCGACGGGTCGCCGCGCACCACCCTGAACAAGGGCCCCTCGGTGCCGCTCATACCGGCTGGTTCCCGTGTTTGCGGGAGGGCAGGTCGGCGTGCTTGGCCCGCAGCATGGCGAGCGAGCGCACCAGCACGGATCGGGTGTCGCGAGGATCGATGACGTCGTCCACCAGCCCCCGCTCGGCGGCGTAATAGGGGTGCATGAGCTCGGACTTGTACTCCTTGACACGCCGCTCGCGCACCGCCTCCGGATCGTCCGCGGCGGCGATCTCCCGCCGGAAGACGACATTGGCGGCGCCCTCGGCCCCCATCACGGCGATCTCGTTGGTGGGCCAGGCGAGGGCGAGGTCGGCGCCGATGGACCGGGAGTCCATGACGATGTAGGCGCCGCCGTACGCCTTGCGCAGCACCAGCGAGATACGCGGGACGGTGGCGTTGCAGTACGCGTACAGCAGCTTGGCCCCGTGCCGGATGATCCCGGCGTGCTCCTGCCCGACGCCCGGCAGGAACCCGGGTACGTCCACGAGCGTGACCAGCGGGATGTTGAAGGCGTCGCAGAACTGCACGAACCGCGCGCCCTTTTCCGAGGCGGCGATGTCCAACACCCCGGCGGTGGCGGCGGGTTGGTTGGCGACGACGCCGACGACATGGCCGTCGAGCCGGGCGAGCGCGCACACCAGGTTGGCGGCCCAGGTGGGCTGCACCTCGAAGAAGTCGCCGTCGTCGACGACCTCCTCGATGACCCGGTGGATGTCGTACGCCTGGTTCGGCTCGGCCGGCACCAGGTCGAGCAGGGCCTCGCAGCGCCGCTCGGGGTCGTCCGACGGCGCCTCGTAGGGCGGGAGTTCGCGGTTGTTGGCCGGCAGCAGGGACAGCAGATGCCGTACGTCCTGAAGACAGCTCGCCTCGTCGTCGTAGGCCGCGGCGGCGACACCGGAGACATCGGCGTGCACGTCGGCACCGCCGAGGCCGTTCTGGCTGACCTTCTCGCCGGTGACGGCCTGGACGACGTCGGGGCCGGTGATGAACATCTGGGAGATGCCGCGGACCATGAAGACGAAGTCGGTGAGGGCCGGCGAGTAGGCGGCGCCGCCGGCGCAGGGCCCGAGCATCACGCTGATCTGCGGCAGGACGCCGGAGGCGGCGACGTTGCGGGTGAAGATCCCGCCGTATCCGGCGAGAGCGCTGACGCCCTCCTGGATCCGGGCGCCGGCCCCGTCGTTGAGGCTGACCAGCGGCGCCCCGGCGGCCAGCGCGAGGTCCATCACCTTGTGGATCTTCGTGGCGTGGGCCTCGCCGAGGGCGCCGCCGAAGATACGGAAGTCATGGGCGTAGACGAAGACGGTCCGGCCGTCCACGGTGCCCCAGCCGGTGACGACACCGTCGGTGTAGGGCCGCCGGGCCTCCAGGCCGAACCCGGTGGCGCGGTGCCGCCGCAACGCCTCGATCTCGGTGAACGACCCCGGGTCCAGGAGCAGTTCGATGCGCTCACGAGCGGTGAGCTTGCCCCGCGCGTGCTGCTGGTCGCTCGCGCCGGGGGCGGGGCCCTCGTGCGCGAGCTCGCGTATGAGCTGGAGTTCGGCGAGGCGGGTGCGGGTGGTGTCCGGTGGGGGCTGGGGAAGGGTGCGTTCTTCCATCACGGTCATGGGTCCATCCTGCCCTCTTTAAATTCCTTCGTGAAGGTATTTTATCTTCTGTTTAAGAAAACGGGACGGAGGAAACGCCAGTTCCCCACACCCCAAGGGGCGCGGGGAACTGCGCGACCAGCCACAACGAGCCGGCAGCCAAAGTCTTACTCGCCACCCTTCTTGCTGCCCCGAGGCAGCAGCACCGCCGTCCCCACGGCCGTGCCCAGCAGCATCACCACACACGCCACGAAGCTCGTGTCGAAGCCCCGCTGGAAGTGCCCCGTGTCCGCGATCAGCGCGCCGAAGGCCGCCACCGCGATGCAACTGCCCACCTGGCGGAAGGTGTTGAGCACCGCCGCCGCCGTACCCGCCCGGTCGCCGTCGATGTTCTCCAGGATGGCCGCCGTGAGGGAGGGCACCGCGAGTCCGCCGCCCAGGCCGATCGGGACGAGGAGCAGCACGGGGATCCAGTACGACGTGGAGGAGGTGACCGTCAGCATCAGCAGCGAGCCCGCCGTCATCACCAGCTGGCCGATCGTCATCGGCACCCAAGCACCCTTGCGGGCCGCGAGCTTGACGCCCGCCATGTTGACGACGGAGATCAGCGCGCACATCGGGATGAACATCGCGCCGGTGCTGACCGGGGAGGCGCCGCGCACCTGCTGGAAGTACATGCCGAGCAGGAAGATCGCGCCGTAGAAGACCGCGTTGATGGTGAAGCCGGCCGCGAGGCAGACGAGGACCGTGCGGTTCTTGAAGATGCTCAGCGGCACCATCGGCTGCTCGCGCCGCGACTGCGTCGCCACGAACACCGCGATCGCCACGGCGGCCAGCGCCAGCGTGCCCAGCACGTCCACGCTCCCCCAGCCCGCACGGCCGCCCTCGATCACGGCGTACGTCAGACCGGCCAGGGACGCCACCACCGACAGCTGCCCGACCAGGTCGACCGGGGCCGCCCGGCGCGGCGAGGGGGCGATACGGGTCAGCAGGGCGAGCCCGAGGGCGCCGACCGGGAGGTTCAGGTAGAACACCGCGCGCCAGCTCAGCCCACTGGTGAGCATGCCGCCGATGACCGGCCCGACCGCCACGGCCACCGAACCGGCCGCCGTCCAGATCGCGATGGCCCGCGCCCGCTTGCCGGGGTCGGTGTAGGTCTGCCGGATCAGCGCGAGCGAGGCCGGCACCATGAGCGCCGCCGCACCGCCCTGCACCATCCGGGCGCCGATCAGCGTGCCCAGGTTGGGGGCGACACCGCAGGCCAGGGAGGCGACGGTGAAGGAGGCCAGACCCCAGGCGTAGGCGCGGCTGGCACCGATCCGGTCCGAGAAGGTACCGGCCGACAGCATGAACGCCGCGAACATCAGGGTGTAGCCGTCGACGATCCACTGCAGGTCGGCCATGGTTCCGCCGAGGCTGTGGGAGATGGCCGGGAGGGCCACGTTGACGACCGAGCCGTCGAGGGAGATGACGAAGAAGGCGAGCAGGGCCGCCGCGAGGACGGTGGTGGGGGAACTGGACCGGGGGGCGGCAGGCGGCGCACCGGCCGATGCGGCAGCACGCCGCTCGGTCCGCGCGGGCCGGGTCAGGATGGCCATGGGATCTCTCCTTGGAGGAAGGGGTGGGGGGAGGCGAGGGCGGGAGCTAGTGGGGGCGGCCACCGACGAGGGTCGGGGGCCGGTCAGATGTCGACCGGCGAGGGGCGGGGGCGGGTCGGGCGTTCACCCGCGAGGGTGTGGGGTTTGCGGGGCCGGTCAGGCGCTGACGGGCGAGTGGCAGGGGGCCGGGGGCCGGACAGGCGCTGACGGGCGAGTGGCAGGGGGCCGGGGGCCGGACAGGCAGCCACCGGCGCGAACCGGAAGACCGTCAGCCGCCCACCGGCTGGGGGCCAGGGGCCAGACAGGCACCCACCGGCGGGGGCCGGGGGCCGGACAGGCAGCCACCGGCGCGAACCGGAAGACCGTCAGGCATCCACCGGCTGGGGGCCGGGGGCCAGACAGGCACCCACCGGCGACCCTGCGGGGGCCGCCAGGCATCCACCGGCGGGAACCGGAAGACCGTCAGCCGCCCACCGGCTGGGGGCCAGGGGCCAGACAGGCACCCACCGGCGACCCTGCGGGGGCCGCCAGGCATCCACCGGCGGGAACCGGAAGGCCGTCAGGCATCCACCAGCGCAAACGGGAACGTCGTCAGGCGTCCACCGGTGCGGTGCGGCGGCGGCTCAGGTCGGCGAACTCCGGGTTCGTGCCGAGCACTCCGCCCTCGCCCCAGCGGTTCTGCGGGATCTCCTGGATGAAGACGGTGATCTTGTCGAGGGGCGCCCCGATCACCCGGTGCACGGTCGCGGTGAGCTCCTCGATCAGCTCCTGGCACTTCTCGTCGGTCTGGTTCGGCCAGGTGGTCATGGAGAGGATGGGCATGACGAAGCTCCTTGTGGCGCGGGTGGGTTGAGGGTCGAGCTGAAGGAGAGGGCGGCGCGGCGGGCTACAGGCCGGCCGAGGCTCCGCCGTCGAGGGTGAGGGCGGCGCCGGTGAGGTGCCGGGCGGCGGGCGAGAGGAGGAAGGCCGCGAGGCGGGCCACGTCCTCCGGGTCGGCCAGTCTGCCGAGCGGGGTCTGGGCGGCGACCTGGGCGGTGACCTGGTCGGCGGTGGCGCCGGTGCGGTCGCCGATCGCCTTGGCGATCTCGTCCCACAGGGGGGTGCGGACGGCACCGGGGTCGAGGACGTTGACCCGGACGCCCTGGCGCCCGAGGTCCTTGGAGACGGCCTTGGCGAAGGCCGCGACGGCGGCGTTGACCGCGCTGTTCACCGGGAAGAGCGGGTCGGGGTCCTTGCGGAAGACACCGCTGACCAGGACGACCGAGCCACCGTCGCCCTCGGCCAGCGGACCGGCGAGCGCCCGGGTGAGCCGTACGGCCCCCATCAGCTTGCCGTTGAACGTGGCCTGCCACATCGCGTCGTCGGCTTCGGCGAGCGGGGCGAGGGGGCCGTCGCCGGCGGTGTGCACGAGGCCGTCCACCCGGCCGAGCTCGGCGACCAGGACGGCGACGGTGGCGTCGACCGAGGCGGTGGAGTTGATGTCGGTCTCGTACGTCACGAGCCGCCCCGCACCGCCCGTGCGGGCGTCGATCTCCTGCCGGGTCCGTTCCAGACGGGCCGCGTCCCGGCCGAGCAGGACGACGGTGGCGTCCGACCGGGCCAGTTCCTCGACCACGGCCGAGCCCATGCCGCCGGTGGCGCCGCTGACGACGATGACGGGCGTGGTGCTGTTCACGGGGACCTCGGTTTCCGGGCTCGCGCCCCTGATTGACGGTGCGTCGGATATCACCGGCGGCCCCCGACTGAGCGGGTCCGGCCTGGTGATGAAGAAGGTAGCCCGGTTCAGGAGAGCGCGCAACCATCTAGTTGGTTTTTAAGAACCAACCAGATGGTTATGCCCCGCCGACCAGCAGAAAGGGAGCCCGGGAAAATCCCGGACTCCCTTGCCGTACGGCCGACTTACGAGGCGGCGCCGCTCAGACCGACCCCTGGAGCACGTTGTCGATGATCGAGTGCCCGTGCGCCACCACGCTCGCCCGCAGCAGAGCCCACCCGCTCTCCGTGTCCCCGTCCGGGCCCAGCATCAGCCGGCGCTGCTGCGGCACGATGAACGGCCAGGACGCGATGCCGATCAGGGCGATGAGCACGCGGGCGGCGGTCGCGGGGTCGTCGACACCGAGGGCGAGGCTGAGCGCGGCCGTCTTGTGGACGTAGTACGTCTCGCGCTCCTTCTCGTCCGGGATCGGCTTGTCCCGGTAGTGCAGACCCTCCCAGGCCAGCAGCCGCACCAGGTCGGACTGGCGGTGGTAGTCGAAGACCTCGCCCACATAGGAGCGCAGCCCCTCCTCCGTGACGGGGATGGGGACGGCGTCCGACATATGGGCGTAGACCTTGGTCATCACGGCCGCGAACAGGGCTTCCTTGTTGCCGAAGTAGGCATAGATCCGCTGCTTGTTGACGCCGGAGCGCTCTGCGATGCGGTCCACGCGCGCACCCGCGAGCCCGTGCTCGGAGAACTCCGCCTCGGCGGCTTCCAGAAGCTTGGCGCGGGTCGCCTGCGCCTTGGGTGTCTCAGCCATGGGAACAGCGTAGTCCACGACACAACCAACTGGATGGTTCAGAAAAACCAACTAGATGGTTGCACCCTCGCCCGCACTCCTCTACGGTCTTTCACATCGGCCCCGCCACCCCGGGAATCCCCAGGAGATCCGGTGCGGAAGAGGCGGCAGGCCCGTATGACTCCGATGCTCCTCCCTCGTCAAGGACACTCAAGGAGACACCCATGTCAGCCACAGCCTCCCTCCGGACCCTGCTCCTCGTCGGTGACCGTTTCGCCGGATTCGCCGCCCAGCAGGACGTCCTCACCGTCAGCCAGTTCATCGAGGAGATGCGCCTCGGGGTGTACTCCTGGGACAGCCGGCCGGTCCGGGTGCGCGCCGGTCAGGGCGTCACCGCCGAGGACGCGGACCTGGTCCGGGACGCGGCCCTGCTGCTCGGCCTGGGCGACCGCCTCGACCTCGACTTCCGCCCGCCGGCCCTGGCCGGCCGCGGCGAGGCCCACAAACACCGAAGCGACAACACCCTGATAGCCGACCTCAGGCGGGACGGGGCGGACCTCTTCTCCGCCACCCTGCGGGTCCACAACGACAACGAACTGCTCATCGACCACCAGACCGGCGAGCACGTCCAGGGCATGGTCGCCGTCGAGGCGGCCCGGCAGATGTTCCTCGCGGTCAGCGAGCGCTACCACGCCGCCCGCTACCTGGACCGCTCGTACTACTACGTCATCGAGTCGATGAACACGACCTTCGAGAACTTCCTCTTCCCGGTCGACGCCACCGTCGTCTACCACTCGCTGCGCGCCGAGCTCGACAACCCGGACCGGCTCTCCTTCACCGCGGAGATCTCCCTCCACCAGGCCGACCGCCGCGCCTCCATCACCACCGTCACCTACACGGCCTTCGACGCCCCGGTCATCGAGGCCAAGGAGCACCGCCGGGGCCAGTTCGCCGTGGAGCACACGCTGCGCAACGCGCGGCAGACGATCACGCCGGCGGAGCCGGTGCTGGCCACCGTCTGAGCAGCTCCCACCTCCGCAACTCCCGTCGTACACACACCCGTACACACGCACATCACGCACTCACTCGCTCGCTCACTGACTCACTCACTCACTCAAGGAGAACCGTCATGTCCGCTTCCGCCGCCCTCATCACCGCCACCGAGCTGTTCGCCAAGCCGGAGCAGATCGACACAGTCGCCGAGGCCTGGCAGGCCCACAACGACGCGTCCGGCTTCGAGGGACGCATCCTCTACCGCGGCCTGGAGAGCAACTCCGTCCTCGAACTCGCCTCGCTGGACCGCGGGTTCGAGCAGATGGAGGAGCTGCGCGCCGACTGGTGGAAGCTGTGGGAGGCCGTCGGCCCGCTGGGCGAGGGTGACTTCCGCCGCCAGTTCCTGCAGTTCGTCGAGGCGCCCAAGCCGGCCGCCGGCGCGCTGCCCGACACGCACTACGTGCAGATGCGGCACGTCGAGGTCGTGCCGCGGGTCTACCGGCAGTACCGCGCCTGGCGCGAGGAGACCATCTTCGACGTCGTGCGCACCACGGACGAGGTCAAGAGCTTCCAGGCCTTCCACTCGCTGGCCAGCACCGAGCCCGGCGTGATGTTCGTGTCTGGCTTCGACGCCGACCCGGCGAAGTACATGGAGGCGTTCACCTCCCCCCGCTACCAGCAGATCGTCCGCGAGGCGGGCGACACCTACATCACCGGAGGCGACAACGGCCTGTACACCCGCATCTACGAGCGCGTCACCGCCTGACCCGCTTCTCCCCTCCCCCTCCCCACGGCCGGCCGCGAAACCCCTGTGCACCACAGCGAGGCGTTACGCGGCCGGCCGTTCCCACCGGCGAAGGAGTACCCGCCATGACCATCGCACCCGAGGCCGCGACCCCTGTCGTGGCGGCCCAGCCCACCTCGGCCCCCATGACCCGCACCTACGACCTGAGCGTCACCACCCAGGGCCCCCTCTACCCGCCGAGCGAGATCGTGGACGAGAACGGCGACTTCGTCGTCATCGGCCGCGTCAACCGACCCGGCGCGGACGGCTCCACCGTCTCCACGTGGGGCGGCGCGGTGGTCTCGCCGGACAGCCCGCTGCCCCCGCTCGGCCAGAACCTGCCGTACGACATCGTCCGCGAGCTCGACCTCACCGACCCGACCGGGCCCGACGCCCAGGTCCAGCTGTTCACGCTCCCCCTCCCCCTTCCCTGCAACAACTACCCGATGCTGTTCGCCCCGGAGCAGCGCCCCGACGCGCACGACGTGCGCCGCCCGAGCTATCCGCTGCACGGGGCGCCCATCCCGGACCTGCGCGAGGAGGACGGCCCGAAGCTGCGTGAGCCGATCACGCTGGGCCAATGGACCAAGGCACGAGGCCAGTTGGAGGTGCATGTGCCGGCGCACGGGCGCGGCGCCGACTTCTCCTTCGCCTTCACGGGCCTGATCCCCGACAGCCTCTACACGGTCATGTCGCTGCGCGAGCACGACCTCGACCCGGCGGGCCCGACCCGCCCCGGCCCGCTCGGCGTGCCGAACGCGTTCATCAGCGACAGCAACGGCATGGCCCACTACCGGGCGAGCCTCCCCAACCCCTTCCCGGCACCGGGCACCCCCGGCGCGAACCGGGTGATCAACGTGGTCGTGCTGTGGATGAGCTACCAGCAGAACTACGGCGGTGCCATCGGCCACTTCGGCCTCGGCGGCGACATCCACGCGCAGCTCAAGCTCCAGGGCCCGAGCTTCGGGGAGTTCACGACGCGGTCCGCGAACTGACCGTAGGCAGTCCTCCGTTACGACTTCCGTCCGTTACGACATCAGGAGTGACCATGACCGACCCCGGCTCCTCCATCGGCATCATCGCCACCGGCTCCTACCTCCCCGCCACCGTCGCCCACAACGACGAGGTCGGCGCGGCGGCCGGTGTGACCGCCGAGTGGATCGAACGCAAGACCGGCATACGACGACGACACCGCGCCGCCCCGCACGAGGCCACGTCGGACCTCGCGGCGCAGGCGGCCCGACGGGCCCTGTTCCAGGCGGGCCTGACTGCGGATCAGATCTCGTACGTCGTCGTCGCCACCTCCACCCCGGACCACCCCCAGCCCGCCACCGCCGCCATCGTCACCGACCTCATCGGGGCGCGCCGGGCCGCCGCGTTCGACGTCAACTCGGTGTGCAGCGGCTTCATGTTCGCGCTGACGGCGGCGGACCGCAT
The DNA here is from genome assembly GCF_045041065.1 of Streptomyces sp. NBC_00028. Taxonomy (NCBI): domain Bacteria; kingdom Bacillati; phylum Actinomycetota; class Actinomycetes; order Kitasatosporales; family Streptomycetaceae; genus Streptomyces; species Streptomyces sp. NBC_00028. The sequence continues at coordinate 4,889,868 of NZ_CP108293.1, forward strand.
GCTGCGCGCCGAGCCGGGAACCGCGTCGGGGCAGGGGCCGTACGCCCTGGTCATCGGCGCGGACATCTACTCGCGCATCCTGGATCCGGCCGACCGCAAGACGGCCATCCTGTTCGGCGACGGCGCGGGGGCCGTCGTCCTCGGACCCGTACCGGCCGCGACCGGAGGCATCACCACCAGTCTGACGACCCGTGGCGACCAGCACCGGCTGATCAGCGTGCCGGCGGGCGGCAGCAGGCGGCCGGCGTCGGAGCAGACGGTGGCGGAGGGCGCGCACTGGTTCACGATGGACGGGCGCGGGGTGCGCGGTTTCGTGCACGACAACCTGCCGGGCGCGATCCATGAGTTGCTCGCGAAGGCGGCCGTACCCGCCCGCTCCGTACGGCACTTCGTCCCGCACCAGGCCAACGGCGTGATGCTGGCGGAGGTGTGGCCCGCGCTCGGCCTGGACACCGCCCGGATGCACCTCGCCCTCGCCCACCACGGCAACACCGGCGCCGCGTCCGTCCCGATCACCCTGGACGTGGCCCACCGCCGCGGCCTGTTCACCGAGGGCGACCTGACGGTCCTGTCGGCCTTCGGGGGCGGTATGTCGGTCGGCTCGGCCCTGTTCCGCTGGGCCCCGACGGCCCACGCCCGCCCGGCGAGGGAGCGGACGGAGACGCGGGTGCCGCTGCGCGAGCCGGTGCTGGCGGGGGCGAGGTAGCGGACGGACAGCCGAGCGAGCCATCAGCACCACGACGGAGAAACCCCACGCGTGCGCAGACCACCAACGGCCTTCAGGAGAACCCATGATCACCATGCCGACCACGACCCCCCGTCGCTCCCTGCACGTCCTGGCGAACGGCACTTTGGCCTCGGTGCAGCGCGGCGGCACCTGGTACCTGCTGAACACCGGGCCCGAGGCGAAGCGCCCCGTCCTCCACCTGGCGGGCGACGCCGACGACGCGGAGCTGGAGCCGCACATCTGCCGGAGCATCGACTGACCCGGCGGATGCGACACGGGGAGGGGCGGAGGCCACCACGGCCTCCGCCCCTCCTCTGTCCGTGCGCGCGCTCAGCCCAGCGGCAGCGCGCACTCCCCGGTGCAGCCCTCGGACTGTTCGTCGCGGCCCATGGACCAGCAGGCGAGCGCACACCCGGAGACGGCGACCGCGGCCCGGTCCGCACGCCGGGCGAGATAACCGCGTACGACGGGGTCGTCGCCGACGCCACGGGGGTGGCCGACGCAGTCGAGGAGGGGGAAGTCGGAGGGATGGTCGCCGTAGGCGAAGCAGTCGCGCGGGTTGACGCCCGGGTGCTCGGCGAGCAGCCGCAGGGCCGCCGCCCGCTTGCCCTCGCCGATCACGGGCTCGGGCAGCTCGCCGGTGTAGCGGCCGTCGCGCACGACGGGCGAGGAGCACAGGACGTGCCGGGCGCCGACGTACTCGGCGACGGGGTCGAGGCAGGGCGCGAAGGAGCCGGAGACGAGCACGATGTCGGCGCCGGCCGCGCGGTGCCGGGCCAGTTCGGCGACGGTGGAGCCGATGAAGAAGCCGGGTGCGGAAGCGGCGAGGGAGAACCACTCCCTCCCCAGGACGGCCATCTCCTCGGCGCTCTCACCTGCGTAGGAGCGGTAGTAGGCCCGGTTGACGTCCTCGCGGGGCACCCCGGCGGCGGACCGCCCCTTGAGGTCGGCCTCGACGAGCCGGTACCGCAGCTCGCCCTCCTCCCCGAACCTCCGCACGAGCTGGAAGCGCAGGAACTCGAACATGCTCTTGCAGTCGATGAGCGTCTCGTCGACGTCACAGAAGACGAGGTAGGCCGGCCGGTACGCCGTCTCGACCCGTATCTCGCCGCTGCCTATACCCGCGACCACCGTCATTCCCGGACCCCTCCCGTTGCCAAAAACATTCCTTCGCGAAGGTATCACTCGCGGAGGGGCCTTGTCAGGAACTTCGATCGCCCCGAAGAACCGCCACACCTGCGAAAGACCTCGACGACCGCACACCTCAAGCCACCACTCAGCTTCGAGGGCACCACTTGACGGGCGATGGAGTCCCGCAAGGGGAGGCCCGTTGCACAAGCGCGTATATCATCGATGGTGCCGTTGATATCAAAGGAGGTGCCTTCGATGAGCCGGACCGTGATCGACCTCGACGACCAGCTGCTCGCGGACGTGGCCAAAGCCCTCGGCACGAGCACCAAGAAGGAGACAGTCAACACAGCGCTGCGCGAGGTGCTGGAGAGCCGCCGACGCGCACTCGCCCTGGCCCGCCTGCGGGCCGCGGCAGCGGACGGCTCCTTCGACCTGTCCCTCTTCGAGGACAAGGAAAACTACCGCCGGTGAACGCCGCGCAGTTCCTGATCGACACCAGCGCACTCGCCCGTCTGCTGCGCGGCGACGCCGAACAGTACGGATGGGACCAGGCGGCCGCAGCCGGACTCCTCGCCACCTGCCCCATCACCGAACTGGAGTTCTTCTACAGCGCACGGTCCGCCGCCGACCGGACACGCGGCATCGAGGACATACGGCTCCTCTTCGGCTGGGTACCTGTCGACGATCGCGCCTACGACCGCGCCTCGCAGGTCCAGGAAGCCCTCACTCAGCGCGGGCAGCACCGCAGCGCCGGCCCCGTCGACCTGGTGGTGGCCGCCACGGCCGAACTGCAGGGGCTGACCCTCCTGCACTGCGACCGGGACTTCGAGTGCATCGCCGGCGTCACCGGCCAGGCACTGCAGTGGTACGGCCCACCAGCCGGCAAGTGAGCCGGGAATCCGCGTGCACCACCACTACCCCAACCCCCGCACCCGCCCCACCGCCTCCGCCAAATACCCCCGGCTCCAAGCCACATGGCCGGTGTCGTCCGTGGCGCGGGGGCCGTCCTCCACGACCAGGATCAGGCCCAGGTAGAGCTGGTAGAGGGCGAGGCGGTGGTGGAGGGCCGGGGTGAAGTCGTGGGTCGGGGTGACGTCGAGGGTGCCGCCGGCTGCCACGTAGCCGGCGACCACGTCGCTCCTCGGGCCCGCGTCGCCGCCGAAGGCCAGGGAGATCAGTTCGGCCGCCGGGTCGCCCCAGAAGGCGCGTTCGTGGTCGATGAGGCCGGTGATACGAGGGGAGGGGCCGTCGGTGACGAAGACGTTGCCGGGCCACAGGTCGAAGTGGACCAGGTGGGGGACGGTGACCTCGTCGAGGGCGTAGGCGCCCTCGGCCACCAGTTTGCGGATCGTGTCCGGCTCTTCGGGCAGGGCCGCGTTCCAGTGCGCCGCGTCCTCCAGCAGCGCCTCCACCATCAGCGTGAACGCCGTCCGCCAGTCCGGCGCCGACAGGCCCGACTCCGGTGCCGGGTAGCCGAAGCGGCCGTCCGACGCGGTGATGGTGTTGAAGTGGGCGGTCAGCGCGCCCAGTTCACGGCGTAGGGTGCCTTCCACCGTCGAAGGGAGGGCGGTGGACACCTTGTCCCAGGGCGTGCCCTCCAGGAGGGAGACCATGAGGAACTCGTCGTCCGCGTAGAGGAGTTCGGGGCCGGGAACGCGGCGCTCGGCCGGGAGTTCGGCCAGGCGCCGGTACACCATCGCCTCCGTCGCCATGATGCCGCGCTCGTAGCGCAGCACCGGGACCTCCGGCAGCGGGGCGAGCTTCACGATCGCGGGGCGGCCGTCGTCCAGACGGACCCGGTAGGCCGTGTTGTAGCAGCCGTCGGTCAGTTCGGTCTCCACCCGGCAGCCCGTACCCGCCGAGGCCCGCAGCAGGGCGTCGAGCTCGGCCGGGGACAGGCGGCGCTTGGTCTGACTGTGCATGAGCACTCACACTTTCCACGAAGGCGCGCTTTCGGACAGCGGAGGGGCGGGCTAGGACCAGCTGCCTGGGAGCGCTCCCAAGATGCCTACCGGTCACCCCGACGTCAAGGGTGACCGGCCTGCGCATCCCAACTTGCCTGACCGTTACGGCAGTTCCACCGCCACGTGGTCCGCCAGCGTCCCCAGGAAGTCCGCCGCGTCGAACATCTCCCCGGCCGACACCACCCCCGCCCGCACCTTCGTCCGCCCCGAGAGCACCCGCTCCGTCGCCTCCACCACCAGCGGCGCCGTCACGGCGTAGATGTCCCGGCCCCGCGCCACGGCCCGCCGCTCCGCCCCGCCCGACCGCACCACCACGTCCACGAGGAAGGTCTGCGCCGACAGGCCGTCCGCCCGCCCCTCTTCCCCCACCGGCGCCGGAGTCTCCGGCGACGCCAGGTCCCGGGCCGCCTCGACCGTCATGTACGTCCGCACCTCGGGAATCGCCAGATGCCGGGGGACGGTCACCACGTCGGCCATCGTGAACTCCCCGATGACCTCCCGCGCCCCCAGCGGCTCCGGAAACGTCCAGGTCAGTACCGGAGCCGCGTCGTCCCGGTACTCCAGCCGCCCCCCGCTGAACCGCACCCGCCGCCCGTCCCGCCGCCCCCGCGAGACCTCGCCCGCGATCCGCGTCCCCGGCGTCGGGTGCCAGCTGTTCAGGCCGTACGCGACATGCGCCTCGTCGGCCGCCGTCCACTGCCCCATCGCGGCCGTGGCCAGCAGGTCGCCGAGCCCGCCGTAGAAGGCCATCGCCGGAACGACCGGCACGCCCGCCGCACGGGCACGGTCCGCGAAGGCGGCGAACGTGTCGACGTTGGCCTCGATCTCCGCCGCCACGTCCAGATACGGGATCCCGGCCCGCAGCGCCGCCTCGATCACCGGCGCGGCGGTCGTCGCGAACGGCCCCGCGCAGTTGATCACGGCCGCGGCACCGGCCAGCGCACGGTCCAGTGAGACCGGGTCGTCGACCGACGCGGGACGCGCCTCCACGTCGTACTCGACCCCTACGACCTTCAGTTTCTCCGCGTCGCGGCCGGAGAGGACCGGCACGAATCCGCGTGCCGCCAACTCCGCCACCACGAAGCGCCCGGTGTGCCCGTACGCCCCGAACACCGCGACCTTCTGACCGGCTCCCGCTCCCATGACGTCCCCCAGTTTCTGCCCGGCTGATCCGTTGACCACCATCCTGGGCGCCGACCTCGCTCCACCGTGAGTGTCCGGAACGACATGCCCCGTACAATTACGGACATGGCCCCTACCGTCGCCCTCGCCGTCACCGACGGCATGCTCCACTTCGAACTCTCCCTGGCGTACGAGGTGTTCGGCGCCGTACCGGACGGGGTGACCGTCCCCTGGTACGAGGTGAGCGTCTGCGGCTCGGCCCCGGTCCGGGTCGGCCGGTTCCGGCTCGAACCCGACCACGGTCTACAGCGGCTGCGGGACGCGGACACCGTGATCGTGCCGGGCTGGGCGGACGTCGACGTGGACCCGCCGGCCGAGCTGGTCGACGCGGTGCGCGCCGCGCATGAGGCGGGGGCGCGGGTGGCGTCCCTGTGCACGGGCGCGTTCGTGCTGGCCGCGGCCGGGCTGCTGGACGGCCGACGCGCGACCACGCACTGGGCGCACACCGACGAACTGGCCGCCCGCCATCCCGAGGTGGAGGTCGACCCGGACGTCCTCTACGTCGACAACGGCACCGTCCTGACCTCCGCCGGGAAGGCCGCCGCGATGGACCTGTGCCTGCATCTCGTACGACAGGACCACGGATCGTCGGTCGCCAACGCCGCCGCCCGCCGACTGGTCGTACCCCCGCACCGGGCCGGCGGGCAGGCGCAGTTCGTCGCCGCGCCGGTCCCCGCCCGCGACGACCATCCGCTCGCCGCGCTGCTGCCCTGGGTGATCGAACGCCTCGGCGAACCGCTGACGGTGGAGGACCTGGCCCGCCGGGCGGGGATGAGCTCACGCCATCTCACCCGCCACTTCCGGGCCGCGACCGGCACCACCCCGCTCCAGTGGCTGCTGACCCAGCGCATCCGCCGCGCCCAGGAGCTGCTGGAGACCACCGACGACGGCGTCGACACGATCGCGACCGCCACCGGCATGGGCACCGCCACCACCCTGCGCCGCCACTTCCACCGCACGGTCGGCGTCCCGCCGGACACCTACCGCCGTACGTTCCGTGCCCGGCCCGCCGCGGCTCAGGAGCCCCCTGCGGCGACAATGGCTCCATGAGCATCGTCAAGATCAACGCACTCACTGTCCCGGCGGAACAGCGCGAGGTACTGGAGAAGCGGTTCGCCGCGCGGGCCGGTTCCGTGGAGGGTTCGGACGGCTTCGAGTGGTTCGAGCTGCTGCGGCCCGTCGAGGGCACCGACACCTACCTCGTGTACACGCGCTGGCGCAGCGAGGAGGACTTCGAGAAGTGGAGGGCCGGGATGGCCCAGGCCTCCCACGGCGGCACCGGCACCGGCACCGGCACCGGCACCGGCACCGGCACCGGCACCGAGGGTGGCGAGCGGCCCAAGCCCGCCGCGACCGGGGCGACGCTGTGGTCCTTCGAGGTGGTGCAGCAGGCGGCGCCCAAGGCCACGGAGAGCTGACCCCCAGCCCTCTCGCGAGTTCATGGTCATGAACGGCAATCACGTACACGTCTATTGACGCGTACACAGCAGGCCCTTACGGTCCGGAGAAAGCGCTTTCCCCTCTCTGGAAGAGGTGCGGCACAACGCGGCGTGTTCCTTCGCGTTCATTCACACGAACGCGAACACGGCACGCCACGTTGCCACACCCAACCCGCAACAGAAAGGGCACGGCCCCCATGACCAAGCTCTCCGGTCCCCGCACGAGACGCATCACCGCCTCCATGGCCACCACCGTCGGCCTGCTCGCCGGCACCCTGGTCGCCCTCTCCGGTACCACGGCGAACGCCGCCACCACCCGCTACGAGGCCGAGACCTCGCCGGCCGTGTGCACCGGCGCCGTCGAGACCGAGTGGACCGGCTACTCCGGCTCCGGATACTGCAACGGCAACAACGCGTCCGGCGCCTACAACCAGTTCACCGTCACCGCCTCCGCCGCGGGCACCGCGACCGTCAGCGTCCGGTTCGCCAACGGCACCACCACGGCCCGCGCCACGGACGTGGTCGTGAACGGCTCGACCTCCGCCTCGGCCTCCTTCGAGGGCACCGGCGCGTGGACGACCTGGGCGACCAAGACGTTCACCGTGCCGGTGAACGCGGGCAGCAACACCATCCGCCTCAACCCGACCAGCGCGGGCGGTCTGGCGAACATCGACTACATCGACGTGGAGACCTCGGGCACCACCACCCCGCCCTCCTCCAGCGCCCTGTACGTCTCGCCCACCGGCACGGACAGCGCGGCCGGCACGGCGAGCGCCCCGACCACCCTCACCTCCGCGATCAGCCGCATCACCTCCGGCGGCACGATCTACATGCGCGGCGGTACGTACAACTACTCGTCCACCGTGACGATCCCGGCCGGCAGCAACGGCACGTCCAGCGCTCGCACCCTTCTGTCCGCCTACCCGGGCGAGACTCCGGTCCTCAACTTCTCGGCGCAGAGCGAGAGTTCGTCGAACCGGGGCATCCAGCTCAACGCCAACTACTGGCGGCTCTACGGCCTCGTCGTCGAGCGGGCGGGCGACAACGGCATCTACGTCGGCGGCAGCAACAACGTCGTCGAGCGCACGGTGACCCGCTACAACCGTGACACGGGCCTCCAGTTGGGCCGCATCGCCTCCTCCACGCCGAGCAGCGAGTGGCCGTCCAACAACCTCATCCTCAGCGCCGAGTCGCACGACAACGCCGACTCCGACGGCGAGGACGCGGACGGCTTCGCGGCGAAGCTGACGACGGGCACGGGCAACGTCTTCCGGTACGCCGTCTCGCACAACAACATCGACGACGGCTGGGACCTGTACACCAAGACGGACACCGGTGCGATCGGCCCGGTGACCATCGAATACTCGCTGTCGTACGGCAACGGGACCCTGAGCGACGGCTCCCAGGCCGGCAACGGTGACCGCAACGGCTACAAGCTCGGCGGCGACTCCATCGCGGTCAACCACGTCGTCCAGCACAGCATCGCCTACGGCAACGGGCATCACGGGTTCACGTACAACAGCAACCCCGGCAAGATGACCATCACGAGCAACGTGTCCGTCGCCAACACGGAACGCAACTTCAACTTCGAGACCGGTACGTCGGTCTTCCGCTCCAACACCTCCTGCAACAGCGGTGCGAACGACCGGTACGTCGGTGACGCCGACAGCTCCAACCAGTTCTGGTCCGGCACCAACGGCTCCCGCTGCTCCTCGTACGCGGGCGCCCTCGGCTGGTCGTTCGCCTCGAACGGCAGCCTGGTGGTGACGTTCGGCGGGGTGCAGGTCACCCTCTAGGCGGGCTTGCTTCCCTCCAGGGCAGGAAGGTCAGGACGTAACTGACCTTCCTGCCCTAGATTTGCGCCGTGCGGCACGCCGGAGGGGGCACGGTGGACTACGACTACGACGTCTTCATCAGTTACAGCCATCGCGGACATGTGCGGGACTGGGTGAAGAACCACTTCAGCCGCGAACTCCAGCTGTATCTGGAGGACTTGCTCCCCAACGACCCCCGTATCTTCGTCGACTTCGAGATACCCGCGGGCTCGGCGTGGCCGGAACGGCTGGAGCAGGCGCTGCTGCGCAGTCGCTGCCTGGTGGCGATCTGGTCGCCGCCGTACTTCCGTTCGGAGTGGTGCATGGCGGAGTGGAAGAGCATGCAGCGCCGGCAGGAGTCGCTGTCGGCGGCGAACGGCCAGGCGCCGACTCTGGTGTACCCGATCAACTTCATGGACGGCGACCACTTCCCCGAAGAGGCGCAGAAGATCCAGCAGTACAAGGAGCTCACCAAGTACGGCTACGACGGGCCCCAGTTCCGGGACACGCCCGCCTATCTCGGGTTCCAGGACCGGATGCGTACGGTCGCCGAGGAGGTCGCGGCCTGTCTCGCATGCGCGCCCGCGTGGCAGGAGGGCTGGCCGATCGTCCGCCCGGCGGCCCACGCTGAGTCCTCGCAGAACTCCGTCCCGAGGCTGTGATGACCATGACCATGCCCCAGGGCCGGATCGCGACGTTCTACTCCTACAAGGGCGGTGTGGGTCGCAGCTTCCTGCTCTCCAACTCCGCCGTACTGCTGGCCCAGTGGGGCTACCGGGTCCTGTGCGTCGACTGGGACCTGGAGGCCCCCGGCCTGCACTACTACTTCCGCCCCTTCATGTCCGTCCCCCAGAGCGGGCTGACGGACATGGTGCTGCGGGTGCGGGAGGGGGAACGGGTGGGGGCGCTCGACGACGTCACGCAGGTCACCCTGCCCGGCGGAGCGACCCTCGACCTCATCCCCGCGGGGGGTGTCGGGGACGACTACGTGGCGAAGGTGCAGAGCATCGACTGGGACGCGCTGTACCGGGAGCGCGACTTCGGCAACGTGCTGGAGGAGTGGCGAGAGCGCTGGATCGACTCGTACGACGTCGTCTTCGTGGACAGCCGGACGGGGATCTCGGACTCAGGCGGCATCTGCACGTCACAGTTGCCGCACATCCTCGCCTTCGCCTTCACCGCGAACCAGCAGAACGTCGACGGTGTGCTGGACGTGGTGCGGCGCGCGGCCGTCGCCCGCAACGGACTTCCCTACGACCGCTCGCGCCTCCTGACCCTGCCCCTGCTCTGCCGCTTCGACATGAGCGAGGAGTACGAGCGGGCCGCGGAGTGGCGTGACAGGCTGCGCGGCGACCTGAAGTCCAGCTACGACGCCTGGGTACCGGACGGATCCCCCGTCGAGCGGGTCCTCGACAACTGCACGGTGCCCTACTCGGCGTACTGGTCCTTCGGCGAGGACCTCCCGGTGATCACGGAGGACTTCCGCAACCCGCAGCTGATCAGCCACAGCATCGCCTCCATCGCCGCGCTGATCGCCCGCAACCTGGAGGACGCGCGGCTGTTCACGGAGAGCCGGGACGCGTATGTGGACGCGGCGGTGCGGACGGGGCGGCGTGGAGGGCATTACCAGTTCGACTTGTTCATCAGCGGCACGTCGAAGACGGAGGACGCGACCAGACACCTCGCGCAACTACTGGCGGCCGAGAGCTTGTCCGTCTTCTCCAGCATCGGAGAATCACCGGAGAGACATCGCCCGATCATCGACACCTGCCGCCATCTCGTCCTGATGGCTCGCGACTCCGTGGACCCCTGGCACCGGGACGAGCTGAACTACTTTCTGCGCCAGACGTTGGACGAGCAGTCGGATCGCACGGTGTTTCCCGTGGTGGGGTCGTCGCGGGTACGGCGGGAGCTGCCGTCCCTGGTCCAGTCTCTGCCGAGCTACGACCTTGCCGAGGACGGGCTGGCGGAGGTCGCCGGAGCGATCGCGGCACGGGTGCGGTCGGATGTCGTCGACGTCAGTTCCGGCGCGTCTTCGCAGTCGGAGCGAGGCCGCGCATTCATCCTTCACGCGCGCGAGGATCAGGCGTGGGCGGAGTGGGTGGCATGGAACTTGCGGGAGGCGGGGTACGAAATCGACCAGGACTGGCCCGGGCGGACGGGAGAGAGCCTGGTCGCCACTCTCATGGCCCTTCCTGATCAGTACAGGGTCGTGTCCTTGTACGGCGCGAGCGCATACGTGGCCGACGATTTGGCGGGACTGCTCCAGGTTCCGGAGAAGTTCGTTCCGATGCGCATCGCGGAAACCGAGATGCCGCCGGCCTTGCAACGGCACGGGTTCACCGACTTGTTCGGAGTAGACGAGCAGGGGGCACGGGATGCGCTGTTGCGGGCGGTCGCCAACCCCGGTGCCGCGCCATTGACTCCCCCCGCGTTCCCCGCGGCGGGCAGAGCGGAGACTCGGGCACCGGAAGACGGGCCGAGCGTGTGGAACGTGCCCACGCGTCACGCCGACTTCGTCGGGCGCGGTGAGCTGATGCTGGAGATCAGGAACAGGCTGGTCGACGGTCCCGCTGCCGCGCCGCTGGTGCTGACCGGACCGTGCGGGGTCGGCAAGACCCGGTTGGCCATCGAGTACGCGCATTGGTTCAGGGGCAAGTACGATCTGGTCTGGTACCTGCCCGGGGTCGGCCGTTCGTTCCTGGCCGAACTCGCGGTGGCCATCGGCTGCGCTCAGCCGGACAGCCCCCCGGGTGACGCGGTGCAGGCTCTCCACCAGGAGCTACGGAGCCGGTCGCGATGGCTGTTGATCTTCGACAGCGTCGAGAACCCGGCCGAACTCATCGATCTCCTGCCGAGCGGCAACGGACATGTGCTGATCACCTCCCGCAACCCCCACTGGCGCCAGACCGCCACCACGGTCGACGTCGATGTCCTGTCTCGACCGGACGCGGTCGCCCTGCTGACCTCGCGCAGCCGCGACCTGACCGAAGCGGACGCGGCGCGCCTGGCCGACGCGTTGGATGATCTGCCGCTCGCCCTGGTCCAGGCCGCGGACGCTCTGTATGTCTTCCCTCCGGACCAGTACCTGCAACTGCTGCAAGAGCGTGCCGCGGACGCGCTCCACGACGACGGGCCGCCCGACTACCCGGGGTCCCTGACCTCCCAGCTGACGAAGAGCATGGGCAGACTGGCCGAGGAGAGTTCCGAAGCCGCCCATCTGCTACAGGCGTGCGTCCTGCTCGCTCCCGCGCCCCTGCCGCTCAGCCCGGCCGCCCTGGGGATCAGCCCCCATGCCTTCCGGCAACTTCTCATGCTGATGGAACGGGTCGGGCTGGCCCGGGTGTCCGGCGGCAGCATCCACATGCCCCGGCTGACCCAGGCCGTTCTGCGCGACCAGCTCACCCCCGAGCAGCACAGCCGAGCCGCCGCCACGGCCAGCAACCTGCTGACCGCGCCGACCGACGAGCTGCGGCGGGCGGAACTCCTGCCCCATCTGCTCGTCATCGCCCCGCGCGACCTCACCACGGACGACGCCCGCTACGCGGCGCTCAAGGCCTGTCGGGTCCTGGTGGACCAGGAGCATTTCGGTCAGGCAGGGCGCAGGCTCTACCACTTGTACATGGCCTGGCAGCAGGAGCTGGGCGAGGACTCCGTGGTCACCTTGGCGGCGGCCGCCTGTCTCGCCTACGCCGTCGCCGGCACGGGCAACCACGAAGAGGCACGCCGCTTGGACGCGGAGGCCCACGATCTGCTGCGACGCAAGGTGGGCGACGACCACCCCGACACGCTGCACACCGCCAACAACCTCGCCATCGACCTCGCGGACCTCGGCCGGACCGACGAAGCCGTCGCCCTCGGCGAGGACACCCTTGCCCGCCGACGCCGGACGCTCGGCGACGACCACACCGACACGCTGCGCACCGCCGGCAATCTCGCCATCGACCTCGCGGACCTGGGCCGGACCGAGGACGCCGACGCCCTCCTTGCGGACACCCTCCACCGTCAGCATCGTCTGCTCGGTGAGGACCATCCCGACACCCAGCGCACCGTTGAGCGACGCAAGTGGCGCAGCTTTCCCAGGCGGCTCGAATCCTGACCCCGCCACCCACTCCGCCTTCCTCACACGGCAACAGCCTCAACCGCCCGCAGCGTCACCTTCCTGCGTCGCACCGGGTACATCACCGGCTTGGCCACGCCCCAGTACGCCCCCTTGCAGATGAACTCCTTGTAGCGGGCCGCCCCGCGCCCCGCCCATGCGCGGTCCGTCACCGTGTCGTCGGCCTTGACCATCTGGATGAGGCCCTGCTTGCGGCCGAGGCTGATGCACTGGTGGAAGTAGCGGATCGGCGCCTTGGGGACCTTGACGTCGGCGAGGCGGGCGGCGATCGCGTCGGCGGCCTGCCAGGCGGCCGGTGTGGCCGAGGCGCAGGACATGCGCAGCGGCTTGTCGCCGGGGCCCATCGCGTACGCGGCGTCGCCGACGGCGTACACGTCGGGGTGCGAGACCGAGCGCATGGTGTCGTCCACGACGATCCGGCCGGTGCCGGTGACCTCCAGGGAGGTCGCGGCGGCGATGGGGTGGACTCCGAAGCCGGCGGTCCAGACGGTGACGGCGGCGGGGATCGGGGCCGTGGTCGCCGTACGTACCGCTCCGTCGTCCACGGCGGTCACCGTCGTGTGGTCGTGGACGGTGATGTTCAGGTCCGCGGCGACCTTGCGGACATGGGCCCGGCCCTTGGGGGACAGCCAGTCGCCGAGACCGCCGCGGGCGACGAGGGCGACGTCGAGGTCGGGCCGCGTCTCGGCGAGTTCCGTGGCGAGTTCGAGGCCGGTGAGGCCGGCGCCGACGACGACCACGGGGGCACCGGCGGTCAGTTCGGTGAGGCGGTCGCGCAGCCGGAGGGCGCCGGGGCGGCTCGCGATCTGGTGGGCGTGCTCGGTGACACCGGGGACGCCCTGGTCGGCCCAGCGGCTGCCGAGGGCGTAGACGAGGGTGTCGTAGGGGAGGCGTTCCTCGGTCGTGCCGTCGACGGTGACCGTCTTCGCGTCCACGTCGACCGACGTGACCCGGCCGATGCGGAGTTCGACGCCCGTGTTCTTGAACAGGTCCGCGAGCGGGCGGGGCGTGAGGTCCTGGCCGGTGGCCAGCTGGTGCATGCGGACGCGTTCGACGAAGTCGGGCTCGGCGTTGACGAGGGTGATCCGGACGTCGCCCTGGCGCAGCCGGCGGGCGATGCGCCCGGCGGTGATCGCTCCGGCGTAGCCGGCTCCGAGGACGACGATGTGGTGCTTCATGGTTCGGGCTCCTGTCCGGTTCGGGTTCGGGCTCGCACCTTGAACCGGACAGGGACTTGATTCCTGACAGAGGAGGGATGTGAGCTGCGTCACAGCAGCTCCCCAGTCTGCTCAGAACGCCAGGAACAGCGGCTTTCCGTGGTCGACGGCCGCCCACTGCTCGGTCGCCCGCGTCAGCTTGTCGGGATTGACCTGGTTGCGGACCGCGACGATGCCCTCGGCCGTGACCTCCAGGCACATGATCCCCACGACCCGGCCGTCCACGACCGCGACGGCGGCGGGCTCGCCGTTCGCCGTCCAGGCGTACATCTCGGCCCGGCCGCCCGCGTAGTCCCGCTTGACCTGGGCGGGCTTGAACAGGCCCCGCAGGAACTTCGCGACCGACAGGGCGCCCGCGAACGGGGTGGTGCGGGCCGGGATCTTCCCGCCGCCGTCGCCGACGCTCATCGCGTCGTCGGTGAGCAGGCGCACGAGAGAGCTGGTGTCGCCGCTGGTCGCGGCGGCGAGGAACTCCTCGACGATCTGGCGGGCGGCGGCCTCGTCGGTCTCCGCGCGGGCCCTGCGCGCCTTGTCGTCCGCGACGTGCTGCTTGGCGCGGTGGTAGATCTGCTGGCAGGCGGACTCGGTGAGGTCGAGGATCTCGGCGATCTCACGGTGCGGGTAGTCGAAGGCCTCGCGCAGCACGTACACCGCGCGCTCGTTCGGCGAGAGCCGCTCCATCAGGGTGAGCACGGCGTACGACACCGACTCGCGCTGTTCGGCCGTGTCGGCGGGGCCGAGCATGGGGTCGCCGCCGAGGAGGGGTTCGGGCAGCCACTGGCCGACGTAGGTCTCACGGCGGGCTCGGGCGGAGGTCAGTTCGTTGAGGCAGAGGTTGGTGAGGACCTTGGTCAGCCAGGCCTCGGGCACCTCGATCCGCCCGGTGTCGGCGGCCTGCCACCGCAGGTACGTCTCCTGTACGGCGTCCTCGGCCTCCCCGACCGAGCCGAGCAGCCGGTAGGCCAGAGCCTGCAGGCGATACCTGGAGGCCTCGAAACGATCGACGTCCGTCACGCTCAGAGACATACCCCCGACCCTAAGCGGCCGCTGACGATCAGACCAGCGGCCACCGCCGCCCACCCCGCCCTACTCCAGCCCGATCGCCGCGCAGTCCGTCGCGTACTCCGGTGTGCAGATGTCCTTGACCGTGTAGACGCCGTCCTTGATCACCGTGGTCCTGATGTTGTCCTTGGTCAGGGCGACCACCGGGACCAGCATCGAGGGGATGTCGTCCTGGGTGGGGCTGTCCACGGTGTCCTGGGTGAGGGAGTCGAACATGATGTCCTGCTCCTGGATCTTGGCGACGGCGATCTCCGCGGCGTTGTTGGCCTCCTCCAGGAAGGACTTGTAGACCGTCATGTACTGCTCGCCCGCGACGATCCGCTGCACCGCCGGCAGGTCGGCGTCCTGGCCGGTGACCGGCGGGAGCGTGGTCGCGCCTGCCTTCTTCAGCGCGTCGATCGCCGCGCCCGCCATGCCGTCGTTCGCCGAGTAGACCGCGGCGATGTTGTTCAGGCCGACCGCCGCGATCGCCTTCTCCATGTCCGCCTCGGCGACCTTCGGGAGCCACTCCTGGACGTCGTAGGACTTGGCGATGGAGACCTTGTTCTGGAGGACGCCGAGCGCACCCTGCTTGAAGCGGGCCGTGTTGGGGTCGGCGGGTGAGCCGTTCAGCATGACGATCTTGCTGGTCTCGGCCTCGGTGCCGAGCGCCTCCATGATGGCGCGGCCCTGCACCTCGCCGACCAGCTCGTTGTCGTGGGATATGTACGCGTCGACCGGGCCCTCGGCGAGACGGTCGTAGGCGATGACATGGATGCCCGCCTCCTTCGCCTTGCGCACGTCCGGCGCGATCGCCTTGGCGTCGACCGCGTCCACCAGGATCGCGTCGACGCGCGCGGCGATCATCTGGTCGAACTGCGTGCTCTGGCGCTTCGCGCTCGCCTCGGCGTTGGCGTAGCGGACCTTGCCCTTGCCGTGGGTGAGGTCGGCGACGCGGGCCTTGATGAGGGGGTAGTCGAACTTCTCGAAACGCTTGGTCTCCTTGTCCGGCAGGAGCAGCCCCACCGTGAGGTCCTCCCGCTTCTCCGGGCGCTGCGTGCTGTCGCCGCCGTCCGCGGCGTCGACGACCCCGCACGAGGTGAGCAGGAGGACGGAACCGACGGCCAGCGCGAGACGTGCGGCGGCGGTTCTGTGGGGGGTGGGAGCGTTCACTTCAAAAGGGCCTTCCGAGCGATGGCGCGACAGGGCGGCCGGTTCACTTCACGGCAACACCAGCCCTGCGGGATCCGAGCCTCTCGCGCAGGTGCGCCGCCCACAGGAGTCCGGTACCGAATCTCCCCCACGCGTCACGCCTTGTTTCACAACTCCCGTCGGCCCCACCCGTCCCTCGGCCGTTCGGCCGAGGTCGCGGACGGCGCCGCCGCCTAACGTGAGCCGTATGAAGTCCCCTTCCCTCCGGGGCGTGGGGCGAGGTGCCTGCGTCGGCGCGCTGCTCGTGCTGGCGGTCGTCGACGTGCTGTCCTCGGGCAGCGCGGGCTTCGGCGCACTGCGCCCGGCGCTGGTCCTCGCCGTCGGTCTGGCCGCCGTACTGTGGCCGCCCGCGCGTCGCCCCGCCTGGCTCACCCCGCCGCTGCGCACGGCCGTGCCCGCGCTCGCCTCGCTCCTCTACACGGCGACGGCGTACGCCACCCACCGCACCGGCGTCTTCGGTCCGGGCGAGACCGCCGTGCTGCTGTGCCTGCTGTTCATCGCCGTACGGCACTGTCCGCCCCGCTGGGCCGTGGTGTGCGGGCTGCTGGACGCGGCGGCGCTGCTCACCACACCCGCCCGGTACTACGGCTCGCTCACCGAGAAGGAGGCGCCGGGCTATCTGCTGGTCGGCGCGCTTCTCGCCGCGCTCGTCGCCTCGCTCGCCGCGTATCTGCGGTCCCTGGACTACCGCAGGACCGTCGCCGTCGCCGACACCCGTCGCGAGGAACGCCTCGCCATCGCGGCCGACCTGCACGACTTCGTCGCCCACCATGTGACCGGCATCCTCGTGCAGACCCAGATGGCCCGCATGATGGCCGCCACGCAGCCGCAGGCCCTGGACCCGGTCCTCGCCGGTATCGAGGGCGCCGCGACCGAGGCGCTCGCCTCCATGCGCCGCACGGTCGGGGTGCTGCGGGACGCCACGGGCGGGGCGGCGGACCACCGGCCCGTCGGCGACCTCGCCGGCATCGCCGAGCTGACCTCGCGTTTCGCGAACCCCGGCCGAAGCCACGGTCAGAACCCCGACCAGAGTCCCGGTCAGGGGCCCGGTCAGACCGTCACCCTGCGCTCCGACGTCCCGGCCGACCTGCCGCACGAGGTGCAGGCGGCGGCCTTCCGGGTGGTGCAGGAGGCGCTGACGAACGTACGCCGGCACGCGGCCGACGCGACCCGGGTGGACGTACGGCTGCGTCTCGACGGCGGGCGGCTGGTGGTGTCCGTGGCCGACGACGGGCGCGGCGGCACCCAGCTCCCGGACGCCGCGCACGGCGGCGGATTCGGGCTCGTCGGTCTGAAGGAGCGGGTCACGGCGCTGGGCGGTGAGCTGGCGGCGGGACCTCGCGAAGGGCACGGCTGGGAGATCAGAGCGGTGTTCCCACCGCCCTGATCCCCTCAGCCCCATCGAACTGTCAGGGCGCGTTGATCAGGTCGACCGGCGGGACCTGGACCGTGCGGGCGCCCGGCGTACCGCCGAGAACCACCTTGCGCAGGGCGACGTTGTTCTTCAGGTTCGTCTCCTGGAGGCGCTTCTCCGGGTTGGCGATGACCTCGATGTAGTACGTGCCGTTCGGCAGGTCCGTCACGTCGAAGGACTGGCCGGGACGGTACTGGGTGTAGGTGTCGCCGGAGCCGACGTCAAGGACCTCACGGACCGAGATGGAGTTCTGCTGGCCGCAGGCCGTCGACAGATCGGTGTTGTACGGCTTGAAGTTGGCGTTCTTCACCGTGTAGTCGATCGCGTCGGTGTTGGCGAGGCAGAACGCCTCCTTGCCGCTCTTGACGATGTCCTGCTTGTCCGCGCTCAGCAGCCGGTAGCTGGCGAAGTCGGTGAAGTGCCAGTGCTCGTGGCCGACGCGCGGGTCCCACTCCATGGTGCCGGTGGGCGCGTAGCCGATCTGCTTGCCCTTGGCGTCGTAGAAGTACTGGTACGCGTCCATCAGATCGGCGCCCGGCTTGCGGAAGCCGTCGACGACGAGCGGCGCCGGTCCCGCGTTCCAGACGTTGGCGCTGAACGCCAGGTAGTCCTTGCCCGCCACGTCGCCGTCCTCGCCGTCGGTGATGGCGATGTCCCAGGCCGGCAGCGAACGCAGGTCCGGCTTGGGCACGTTCGACGCCACGCCCGCCCGGCCGGTGGGCCGCTTGCTGTTGGGCTTGAGCGCGGGCGCGATCCGGGAGCCGTCGGTGTGCCCGGCGCCGTCGCCCAGGTGGTGGGCCAGGCCCCGGTCCTCCAGGGCGTGCGACAGGGCGCCCGGCGTGGGCTCGTCGGCGCCGCGCGGGCCGTAGTGGTGGGCCATGGAGTGACCCGCCATGCCGGACATACCGGCCATGTCGTGGCCGCCGTGCTGGGCGCTCATGCCGCGGCCCGCACCCCCGCCTCCGCCGCCGTCGCTGATCTGGCGGACGGTCACCTTGATGGTCCGCTGGTCGTTCGGGATGCCGAAGGCGTCCCGGTACTTCTTGGCGACGGACACCTTGGCCGTGTACTCACCGGCCGGCAGGTCGACCGGCTTGTCGTAGTCGACGGTGGAGGAGTTGGCCGCCCAGCCCTTCTCGACACCCCACACCGAGCCCAGGGTGAACGGGTTGGTGGGGCAGCTCTCCGGGTAGTGCGAGGTCGCCGGGGCGTCCGGACGGAGCCGGCCCGAGGCGTTGTTCGGGCAGAACGTGCCCTTGGGCTTCGACACCTCCTGGCCCTGCGCGTTCTTGATGGACACCTCCAGGAAGCCGGGCAGCCCGGAGAAGTCCTTCACCAGCCCCGCGGGCAGGGCCTTGCTCCCGATCTTCTTGCCCTTCGCGTCACGCAGGATCTGCTGCGCGACCACCGGGTCCTTGTACGACTTGCGCTTCACCTGGAACTCCAGCGGCGCGTTGTCGACGGTGACATACGTCCCGAGGTCGAGGTAGACCCCGGGTTCCCCCTCCCACCGGTCGAGCGTCACGGCGTTCGACGCGGCGATCAGCTTCAGCTTCGGCTTGCCGGGTGTGGCGGCCTGCGCCGCGCCGGCGCCGGGAGCGGCCCCGGCACCGGTGACGACGACGGTGAGCGCGGCCGCGGCCGCGAGCGCCACGCGTCGGGCGCGGCTGCGTTGGTACTGACTGGTCATCGGTTCCTCGTCTGCGAGTGCCATGGTCAGTGGCATCGGACTGGACAGCCCACCGGCCGGCCACTGCTACGGGCGCACCCCAACGCGCCTGGGCCGGTTCTGTGAGCAACCTGTGAGACCGGTAAATGGTGTGTCGAGGTTGCCTGTTGAACCGAAAGGAACGTCACTTTTCCTCCGAAGGAGGGACCTCACGCCCCGGTTACGTTTCGCTCAACCCCTGGTTGCGACGCGGTGAGCGGGCGACGATGGGTGCATGACGCTGGCCGAGCGCGCCCTGGAGCGCCTGCGAGTCTGGCCCGACCTCCTTACGGGGCAGGCCAGTTGCGGTACCGGAAGCGCCCTGCGCGCCGGCCGCAGCGAGATCGTGCACTTCCACTCCGCCCACGACGTGGATCTGCATCTCACCGACCGGGCGCTCGACCGCTTCGCCGCCGACCTCTCGGAGTCGACGGCCATCCGGCTGGTCCCGGGTTCCCGCTGGGTCACCGTCCACCTCGACTGCGACACGGACGTCGATCTGCTGATGAGCCTGGTCAGCATGGCCCTCAAGGCCCATCAGGCGCCGCAGGCCGACACGGCGGACGTGTGCAACTTCCACCGGGTGACGGTCATCCCGTCGGCGTCCGCCAGGCCCGGTGGTGGTCGAGGATCGTCTCCTCGAACGGGCGGTAGGTGACGCCGAGTTCGTCGCGGCTGCGGTGGTTGTCGACGCGGAAGCGGATGCCGAGGTGCTTGCGGATGTAGTCCTGGGACAGCCCGAAGGCGGGGCCCAGGAGACGAACCGGCCAGTGCGGCAGACGGGTTCGGGGCAGCCGGAGGTCGCGGGGGCGGTGGGCGCGCAGGACGCGGGCCATGTCGTGGAAGGAACTCATGGTCTCCGCCGCGAGGATGTACCGGCCGTGCGCGTCCTCGTGCTCCGCCGCCGCGATGTGCGCGTCGGCGACGTCCCGCACGTCGACCGTGGTGAAGCTGAAGTCCGGGGCGCCGTAGAAGAAGTAGCCCTTGAACAGCTCCTCCAGGAGGAAGAGGCTGCCGGACTCGGAGGCGGGGGTGAGGGAGGGGCCGAGGATCAGCCCGGGGTTGAGCGCCACCATCCGCCAGCGGTCCTGCGCTTTCGCCGCCGCCCAGGCCGCCTGTTCGGCGACGGTCTTGGCGTAGTGGTACGGGTTGTTCTCCACCGTGCTGGTGGTGTTGACGTACTCCTCCGTGAGGACCTGGTCCTTCATCGTCTCCAGTACGTCGATGTAGTCGCCGAAGATCGCGCCGACGGTGGACGTGAACACCAGGCGGCGGACGGTCGGGGTGCGTTCGATCGACCCGATGACATTGCGGGTGCCGAGCAGCGCGGGCTCGACGACGTCCCGCCGGCCGTCCTTGATCTTCTCCGGCATGAGGAACGGGGAGGCGACGTGGAAGACGGTGGCGCAGCCCCGCGCCGCCTCGTCGAAGGAGCCCTCGACGAGCAGGTCCGCCGCGAACAGGTCGAGCCTGCCCGGGAATCGGTCCCGCAGGGCGAGAAGGGGCCTGGTCTTCGGTGAGGGGGCGGTGGCACGGACCGTGGTGCGGACCTGGTGGCCGCGCTCCAGGAGCCGTTTCACCAGATGACTGCCGACGAATCCGCTGCCGCCGGTCACCAGGACCGGCGCCGCCGGTCTGTCCACGTCGCCCACCCGCGCTCCTCGTGCCGGTCAGAGTCCGTAACGGCTCTTCAGATGGCGCCAGAAGTCACGCAGCATCCACTTGTCGAAGTCCGTGATCTGCGTGGCCGATCCGGCGTTCATGAGGAAACAGCACTGGCCGGTCGGCGTCCAGTCGTAGAAGTCGTCCAGACCGAAGGTATGGCCGACCTCGTGGAGATAGATGTGGATGTTCTCCTGGGCCAGGGCGCCGGTGAAGTACTCCTGTCCGACGCGCTGTCCCCAGTCACCGCCGGCGCCGCCCTGGAAGCCCTTGGTCAGCCACAGGGACTGGTCGTAGTGGCGGGTGACTCCGCCGGGACACCTGGAGTAGTTGCCGTCCTGGTGGAAGAAGCGTCCGCAGTCGGGGGCGCACTGCGGGGCGCCCGCGCTGTCGAGGTTGCCGGCGTAGACGTCGACGGAGTTGTCCGTCCACTGGAGCGTGGAGCGGTTCTTCACCGCCCAGCCGACGATGTTGACCGGGACGCTCGCGTACGGCCAGGCGTTGGTGCCGGTGCCGTCGTCGAGCATGGCCGCCATCCACTTGCCCCACTGCTTCTTCAGGGCGGCGTGGATCTGGTCGCGCAGCGCGGTGCTGACGGGGGCGTCCGACTCCCAGCGGACGCAGTAGTTGATGCTGCCCTTGTTGGCCATGACCTGGTCCCAGCCGTAGTTCTTGAAGCCGTAGAGGTCGGGATAGGTCGACGAGACGTGGTTCCAGACCTCGTTGAGGGGCTGGACCAGGTTCGAGGGCGGGTTCCAGTTGTCCGCCGACTGGGCGGGGGCGGCCGTCGTGAAGGCCGCCGCGAGCACGGCGGTGAGGATGGCGACCAGTCGTGCGACGCGGATGCGCATGGAGGTGAACTCCCTTCGTGGGGTCGGGATTTCACCTGTCAGTCGGCGCCGGGACGGGACAGGTTGCCGTCCTGGCGTTCACACCGTTCACATCCGGGCGATGCACGGTCCGCGTCCGGCGCGCCACAGGCCGTCACGGCTGACGACAGGGCCCGTGATGGAGCACTCCCCATTTCTGCCGTTTCGGTGATAATTGCGATATGAGTACGGCAGCGTTCGTAGAAGCGGCCGCGGGGAGCGATGTGCTCAACGTGATCGCCGCATTCGTCGGTGGCGCGGTCATCGCCGGGGCACTGATCTGGGCCGTACAGTTCGGCATGCGGGTCCGGGACCGGGAACTTCCCCGGCCGCGCCCCGAGGACCAGCCCAGTCTTCCCAGCACCGGCGCGATCCACGAGATCAGAGAGATGCGGGAACCGGACGAGCTCCCGCTCGCTGAGCAGGAACGGCTCATGCCGTACCAGCTCCATCATTCGGGTACGAGACGCGGAAAGGACCAGAACCGCAAACGCTGGCTTCCGGGGTCCAGTGGAGGCTTCGGCAGCGGCGGCATCGGACACGTCTGACACCTGGCACCTGGAATCGGTGCGAAACATGAGCCAGCCTCCCCGCGTCACGCCGTGTGACGGGGGAGGCCGGCGGTGTTCTCAGGCGGTGCGGCGCGGGGGAGCGCCGGGCGCCGTCGCCAGGGCCCAGATCACGAAGAAGTCGACGGCGATCATGATCCCGGACCAGACGGGCTGGTACGGCAGGAACAGGAAGTGCAGCACCATCGCCGCCGACGCCAGGAAGATGCCGGTCATCCGGGCCCACCAGGCGCCCTTGAGGACGCCGTAGCCGACGCCCACCAGGACCGCGCCCAGGACCAGCATGATCCAGCCCCAGCCGGTCAGGCTGATCTTGTAGATGTAGTCGCCGATCCGGTCGTACACGTCGTCCGCGGCCAGCGCCGAGATGCCCTGGAGGATCGCCAGCACACCGTTGACCAGCATCAGCACACCGGCGAAGACGAGCCCGCCGGTGGCCCACTCCCCGCCGGGGCGGCCGGGCGGCGGCGCGGGCTCGGCCTGCTGGTGGCCCTGGTCCCACACGGGCGGCGTGGTGGGCGTGCTGGGCGGTGTCCTGTGCGGCTGCTGGGTCATGTCCGTACCCCGTCTCTCGCGCGGGTCCGCGCATCGGTGTCGGTGATGCTTCGACCATCCGCGCGAGAAGGGTGCGGCGCCCACGGGGGCTGAGCCGTTCGGGTGACGGCCCGCATGCGGCGGCGGGCGCGAGGACCTTCACTGGAGGACATGACCGGTCACCGGACCCACCGCGCCCCCCTCACGACCGTCGCGCTGCTCGCCGCGCTGACGGCCCTGACCGCCCTGACGGGCTGCTCCGACGACGACACGCCCTCCTCGGTGGCGAGCAAGGCGGCCTCCATCGCCTCCCAGGCCACGGAGGTGTTCGCGTCGGCCACGGCGGAGGCGGGGCAGAAGTTCGACGACGTCAAGAACGGCGTCGACGTCAAGGACGACGTGACCCTGGGCACCCCCGCAACCGGCTCCGACGGCCGCACCACGGTCGAGGTCACCGTCAAGAACACCGCCGACTCGCGGAAGTCCTTCCTGGTGCAGGTGAACCTCAAGAACGGCGACGGCGACCTGGCCGACGCCGTCGCGGTCACCGTGAGCGACGTACCGGCGGGCGGCTCGAAGAAGGCCACCGCCCGCGGCAACCGCGACCTGTCCGGCGAGGTGAAGGCCGAGGTCGCGCGGGCCGTCCGCTACTGAGCACGCCCTCGGGAACGGCTCAGGCCATCCAGAAGAACACCGCCGTCATCCGCTTCTCCTCCAGCGTCGTACCGCAGTAACCGGTCGCGCTGTGCACGAGGTTGGCGTTGTAGAGCAGCAGCCGGTTGAAGCGATGCGGGACGCTCACGTCCTCCTCGAAGGCGTCCGGCGCCACGAACCGGGTGCCGAGCGCCTCGACGAGGTTGTTGTGCGGGGCCTGCACGACATTGCCGCCGAGCCGGCCGCCGGGCAGGGACTGGCGGTAGAAGCTGGTCCCGCAGTCCTTGGGGACGTTCGGGTTGAGGTAGAGCACCGCCGCGTACCGGCACAGGGCGCGTGAGTCGGTGTGCGGGCGGGGCGTGCTCTCGCCCTCGCCGACGACCTGGACGCAGTTGTGGTTGAGGGTGCCGCCGCCGGGCGCCGACTGCACCCACAGCTCCTTGGCCCCTGTGGCCTGCCGTACCAGCCGCTCGACCCGGGCCAGCTCGCCCGGCTCCAGGCCGGGCATGGCCCGCAGCCCCGGCCAGCTCTCCGGCCGGTGCGGGTAGCCCTCGACCCAATCGTCCTTGGCGAGACACCGCTCCCGTACGGCGTGCGCGTCGGGCAGGACGTCGTCCAGGACCCAGTAGTCGCGGCCCTTGGTGGGCTTGCGGTACGGGAGAACGGGCAAGGTCTGGGAGGGGTGTGGGGGCATGCGCCGAATGTAGGGCCGGGCCGGTTATCGACTCGCCCGCGAATCGGTCCGGAGTCTGCCGCGAACTGGTCAACCGACGGTCAACCGGTGTACGGAATTCGGGAGATCAAACACCGGATTGTCCGTATTCCGGAGCCAAAGACTCGGTAATGCGCCAGTAACGCCCGCTGCCTAAGGTCGTTCCCTCGGCCCTGTTCCGAACATTGGCCAGCAGCAGGGCAGGGTCATGCCCCTCGGGACGGGAGCCGCCGTATCCCTCCTGTGGGGGGTAGGGATACACCCGGGGGTCCCGTGCGCCGATGAGGTTGCTCTTCGAGCAAGTAATGCGGGACCCCCACACCTCACTCCCGGCCACGCATCCGGCCGCGATCTCGCCGGAACAGGAAGCCGGGCTAGAGTGCCGCCCTCATGAGCAGCGGAAATGCGGGAACAGCGGACGGCACGGGCCGGCGTACGGCGCCGCCCATGCTGCGGCTGCACCTGCTCGGCGGCTTCCGTGCCGAACGCGAGGGCGGCGCCCCCGTCGCCGACCGCTGGCCCCGGCCCAGTGCCCGCCGGCTCGTCGAATTGCTCGCCGTCTCCCCGGGCCGAACCCGGCACCGGGAGGAGATCATCGAGATGTGCTGGCCGGAAACGGCCGGCACCCCCGCCGCCCTCGGCAGCCTCCGCGTCGCCCTGCACGCCGCCCGCCGCGCCCTGGAACCCGAGCTGCCCCCGCGCGCGCCCTCCGCCTACCTGGTCTCCGAGGGCGCGC
The DNA here is from genome assembly GCF_045041065.1 of Streptomyces sp. NBC_00028. NCBI lineage: Bacteria > Bacillati > Actinomycetota > Actinomycetes > Kitasatosporales > Streptomycetaceae > Streptomyces > Streptomyces sp. NBC_00028. The sequence continues at coordinate 4,914,573 of NZ_CP108293.1, forward strand.
TGCTGCGACTGCCGACGGAGACGGTGTGGATCGACGCCGACCACGCCGAAACCCTCGCCGAACAAGCCCTCCACACCACCGTCCGCCCACCGCACACCGAAACCCCGCCCAGGCCGACACCCCGCACCGAACACACACCACGGACAGAGAGCCTCGCCGGACGCACACCGCACTCCAGAGGCCTCACCGAACAGGAACCCCACGCCCGGAGCACCACCGCACGGCCCCCACACAGCGGCACCACCGACCAGACACCCCCTGCCGGACCCCCCGCCGACCAGTCACCCCACACCGGAAGCCCCACCGAGCGTGCACCACGCGCCGGGAGCCCCACGGAGCGTGCGCCACACGCCGGGAGCCCCGCCGAACAGACACCCCACGCCGGGAGCCCCACCGAGCGAACACCACACGCCGGGCACCCCACCGAACGCGCACCACACGCCGGCAGCAGCCCCGCGCAGACGTTCCCCGCCGGACCCCCCGCCGAACAGACACCCCACACCGGAAGCCCCACCGAGCGAACACCACCCACCGGACACCCCACCGAACGCGCGCCACACGCCGCGAGCAGCCCCGCGCAGACGTTCCCCGCCAGACCCGCCGCCGAGCGGACGCTCTACGCCGGCACCGACGCTGCCGAGCGGACGCCGTGGGCCGGGAACACTGTCGAGTTGGCGCGGGCGTTGGAGGCGTTCAGGGGTGAGTTGTTGCCCGAGCATCGGTACACCCCCTGGGTGCAGGCCCGTCGTGAGCGGCTGGACGCGTTGCGGGACTCCGTGCGGCTCGCGCTCGCCGAGGCATGGCTGGCCGACGGTGAGACCGAGCGGGCCGCGGCCGTCGCCCGGGCCGTGCTGGCCGACAGCGCGGCCGAGGAGCGCGCCCACCGGGTGCTCATCGGCGCCTCGCTCCGCCAGGGCATGCGCCGCCGTGCCCTCGCCCAGTACCACCAGTGCCGGCGCGCCCTGGACGCCGAGTGGGGCGTCCTGCCGGGCCCCGAGACGGAGGCCCTGCACCGCGCGGCCCTCGGCACGGACATGCCCCCGGTGCGACACCACCCGGCCCCCGTGCGGCCCACACCCCCGCCCGCGGTCCTGCGCTCCCTCTCGGAGGCGCCGTTCGTGGGCCGCCGGGCGGAGCTGGAACGGCTCCTCAACCCCGCCCGTCCCGCCCTGTCGGTGGTCGGGGGCGAGGCCGGCATCGGCAAGACCCGGCTGGCCGCGGAGGCGGCGCGGCGTGCGGCGGCGAAGGGCGCGGCCGTGCTGTGGGGTGCGGGCCACGACGAGGGGCCGCAGGCGCCGTACGGGCTGTTCGTGGAGGCCCTGGAGGGCTGGCTCGCCGGGCGTTCCACGACGGACCGGGCCAGGATCGCCGCGGAGTATCCCGAGCTGGCGGCGCTGCTGCCGGCGCTGGGGCAGGTCGGTCCCGGACCGGGGCGGGCCGGTGGCCCGGAGTACGAGCGGGAACGTATCTTCTCGGCGGTCTCGGGGCTTCTGACGATCGCGGCGGCCCCGGGGACCGCGGGCGGTGCCGGTGCCCTGGTCGTCCTCGACGACGTCCACGCGGCGGACCTGGCCTCACTGCGGCTGCTGGCCCGCCTGGCCCGGCGTACGCCCTCCCCCTCGGCGCCCCGGCTGCGGTTCCTGGCGACGTACCGGCCCGAGGACCTGCCGGAGACCGATCCGCGCCGCGCCCTGCTCGACACCCTGGTCCGGCAGGGCACGGCCCACCGGCTGCGGCTGCGGCGGCTCGGCCGTGGGGAGTGTCTGACGCTCGCGGCGGAGGTGATGCCTGCGGCGCCGGACACCCAGGCGGCCTTGCAGCGGGTGTGGGAGCTGTCGCTGGGCCACCCCCTGTTCGCCCTGGAGCTGGCCAAGGCCCCTGCGCAGTCACCCGCCGCGCACGAGGACCTCACCGCGCCGGAGGGCATCCGGCTGCTGGTCAACGCCCGGCTGTCCCGGTTGAGCCCCGCGGCCCGACGGGTGATCGAGGTGGTGGCGGTGGCCTCGGGCGGGGTGGCGACCCTGGCGGAGGTGGAGGAGCTGGCGGAGGCGGGAGCACCGGGATCCGCGACCGTGACGCCCTCCGCCCGCGTCGTCGACGGTATCGAGGCCGCTCTCGCCGCCGCCGTGCTGGAGGAGCGGAGTGTGCCCGCCGACGGGGTCGCCGTTCCCGGCCTGGGGTTCCGGCATCCGCTGATACGCCTGGTGTGCCGGGAGGGGCTCTCGCAGGCGCGACGGCGTCAACTGCACGCCGCGTACGCCGAGTCACTGCTGCGTCGGCGGCCCGGTGCCGTGGACGCGGTGGCCGCGCATCTCGCGGGCGCCGACGATCCACGGGCCGCCGACCATCTGCACCGGGCGGCACGCCGGGCCGCGGCGGTCGGCGCCGACGACAGCGCCGACCACTACTACGGCGAACTGACCGCCCGCCTCGACGCGGTGGCCGTGGAAGCCGCCCGCATCCGCCTCGACCACGCCGCCGTACTGCGCCGCATGGCCCGCCACGAGGACGCCGTACGGGTCCTCCACGAGGCCCTGACCGACCTGCGCCGCCACGGCACCCCCGCCGAACAGGCCTCGGCGGCGGCCCAGTTGGCGGAATGCCTCGCCAAGACGGGCGCCCCGCAGGAGGGTCTGCGCCTCCTGGACACCCACCGCCCGCCCCAGGACGCGCCTCCGCCGATCCACGCGGCCCACCACCTGGCCCGCGGCCTCCTGTGCTTCGTGACCGGCGACTACGAAGGCTCCCTGACGGCGGCGAGAACGGCGGAGCGGACAGCCGCGGCCGACGGCGAAGCCGGGGCGTCGGCCCATCTCGCCCGCGCCCTCGCCCAGCAGTCCACGGCCCTCGCCCTCACCGGCCACCTCCCCCAGGCCCGCGTCGCCGCCGACGCCGCCCTCCCGCACGCCGAGGCCCACGGCGACCCCCGCCTCCTCGCCGCCGTCCTGTCCATCCTGCGCGAGCACGCCCGCCGTTCCGGCCGTCTGCACGAGGCCGTGGCGACCGGCCGCCGCGCCCTGGACCTCGCCGACCGCTGCGGCGACCCCGAGGCCGCCGCCTTCGAGCGGGCCAACCTCGCCGAAGTCCACCTTCTGCTCGGCGAGTTCACCGAGGCCGCCGCCCTGGCCACGGAGGCGGTCGACGAGGCCCAGGCGCACGCCGGCTGGTGTCTGCCGTACGCGTTGACCGCCCTCGCCCGCGTGCAGCTGCGCGGCGGCCCCCGCCGCCCGGGCCTGCCCGGCACCAGAGAGCTGCTGACCCGCGCCGCGCACTGTCTGAGCCGCCGCCCCGACCGCCAGGCCGAGTACGAGGTCCGCACCGCCCAGGCCGAGTTGGCCCTGCGCGACGTACGCCCCGACCGCGCTCTCACCCTGCTGTCCGAGGTGTCCGGCACCGGTGTCCCCGTGCTCGCCGCCTGGGCCCACCTCACGGCCGGCGAACCGGCGCGCGCCGCCGAGGTCGCGGCGGCGGAGGCCGCACGGGCCGCCGGTGCGGGCGAGGCGGTCACCGAGTGCGAGGCCCGTACCGCCCAGGCCGCGGCGCTCGCGCTCCTGGGCCGCGCCGAGGAGGCCGCCGGCTGCGCGACCCGGGTCCGTGAGCTGGCCGAGACGCTGCCCTACCCGACGGTGCTGCGACGGGTGGCCTACGCGAAGCCGTAGCGCCGCCTCCCGTCGGCCGCGCTCACCGCCGCTTGCCCACCACCACGTAGATCTGCTCGCTCACCGCGGCGACCCCGTTGTAGGACGCCGTCGCCTGGAGCCGTCCCGGGCCGGACGGCAGCGCGGTGGCCGGTGTGCAGGACCATGTGCCGTCCCGGCCCGCCGTCGCCGTGCACACCTCGGTCCCCAGGTCAGGGCCCTGCCCGGTCACCCCGGCGTCCTGCGTGTCCTCGTAGCGGACGGTGATCTGCGCGCCCGGGTAGGCCGTGCCGCCCGCCCCCGGCCGTGCGCCGAGCGCGACACCCGAGGCGGGCCGGGTCAGGGTCGGCTCGGGCAGGCCGACGGTGACCGCGCAGCTCCCCCGTTCCTTGCGGGTGCCGCGTACGTCGGTCAGCCGTACCGCGCAGCCCTCCAGCCGGGTGCCGGGCACGGCGTCGGCGGGCACGGCCAGCACGAAGGGGAACGAACGGCCGTGCCAGGGCCGGCCCTCGACCGCTCCGGTCCAGGTGTACGACGCGCTGTCGCGGTCGGTGTCGACGGTGCCGCGGTAGCCGCCCGCCGTCAGGGGGGTGTCGGTCACCTCGGTGCCCTCGGGCGCCGTCAGGGTCAGCCGGGAACCGGGGCCGAGCCGGTCCCCCTCGTACCCGGCGATCTGCACGATGCCCGCGCGGCCGGGCAGGATCGTGACGTCGCCCCACAGTTCACGGGCGTGGGCGGTGGCGGGTGTGATCGCGCCGAGGACGGTGAGCGCGACCGCCGCGACCGCCGGGGCGAGGGTGTTCCTGAACCTGCTCATGGTGTGCGGCTCCCTGTCGAGACGAGATCGGTCGGTCGGTGCCACCCCTGGCTGCGATTGTCGCGGGCCGTCGCCGCCGGGAACGTGCGCTGTGCGGCCGTATGGCGGAAGCCGTCGCCTGATTGATGGGGGTGCCGTCCGGACGGGCGTCGGTCGTGGCCCCGGTCACAGCGTGAACAACCGTGGCTCCTCGTCCGTACACAGGGTCGTACGACCCCCGACCGGACAGGAGCCACGGTGCGCTTTTCGCGGAACGCGACGGGAACGCTCTTCGTGGGCGGTGCGCTCAGCCTGACGATCGTCGCGCTCGCCTACCCCACGATGCTCGGATTCAACAAGGTGTCCACCGCCCAGGACCGCGTGATCGCCCAGACGCAGTGGGGGCCGTTGACCGAGCAGGACCGCGACTTCGTGGTGAAGGTGCGGGCGGCGGGACTGTGGGAGTACCCGCTGGGCAAGATCGCGCAGGAGAAGGGCACGACCCCGGAGGTCAAGGAGGCAGGCCGCCACCTCATCGACGGGCACGCGGCCCTGGACGCCGCCTGCCGCAAGATCGCGCCGATGCTGAACGTCACCCTGCCGAACGTGGCGAGCCCGCAGCAGCAGGGCTTCGTGAACACCATCGAGACCAGCTCAGGCAAGCAGTTCGACTCGAACTTCGCCAACATCCTGCGCACGACGCACGGTTCGATCTTCAACACCATCGCGAAGATCCGCTCCACCACCAAGAACTCGCTGGTGCGCTCGCTGGCGGACATGGCCAACAACACGGTCCTGGACCACATCACGGTCATGGAGAAGACCGGCTTCGTCAACTTCGACCAGGCCCTCTTCCAGCAGACCACCCCGCCGAAGCTGCCCGACACCGACCTGACCCCGCCGGCCCCCCAGCCCGGCGCCCCCATGGTCGTCCTGAGCCCACCGGCGAACCCGACGTCCACCCCGATCGCCATCCCGGGCGAGGGCACGGGTGCGGGCGCGACCCCCAGCCCGACGATCGGCTGACCGTTCCAGACGGGCCTTTTCTAGGCCAGCCACACCGTGGTGTCCGGTCCCAGCAGCCCGTCCTCCAACGGGCCGCTGGCGACCAGCACTTCACTCTCCGGCAGCGCGACCGCCGTCTGCGACAGGTTCGTCACGCACCGCCAGCCGCCGTGCCGGGAGAAGTCCAGCACCCCGGCCGGGCTGTTGTCGGCCCAGGTCAGCTCCTCCCCCTCCAGCAGCTTGCGGCGCAGCTTCAGGGCCGTGCGGTACAGCTCCAGGGTCGAGCCCTCGACGCCTTCCTGCGCCTCGACGGCGTAGGCCGCGAAGCTCTCCGGCTGCGGCAGCCAGGCGCCGCCCGCGCCGAAGCCGTACGACGGACCGGTCCGCGTCCACGGCAGCGGCACCCGGCAGCCGTCGCGGCCCTTGCGGACCCGCCCGGTCTGCTCCCAGACCGGGTCCTGGAGCACCTCGACGGGCAGCTCGGCGACCTCGGGCAGACCGAGTTCCTCGCCCTGGTAGACGTACGACGACCCCGGCAGCGCCAGCATCAGCAGCGTCGCGGCGCGAGCGCGCCGTAGGCCTGCTGCCGTGTCGACGGCCGGGGCGTGGCCGCCGGACAGCAGCCAGGCGTTCTCGTCGGTGCCGGGCGGGAGCAGCAGGCGGGAGGCGTGGCGTACGACGTCGTGGTTGGAGAGCACCCAGGTGGCCGAGGCGCCGGCCTCGCGGGCGCCGGCGAGGGAGTCGGTGATGACCCGGCGCAGCGCGTCGGCGTCCCAGGGTGTCTGGAGGTACTCGAAGTTGAAGGCCTGGCCCAGTTCCTCCGGGCGGGCGTACAGCGCGCGCCGCTTCGCGCTCGGCACCCAGGCCTCGGCGACGGCCATGCGGGGTGGGCGGTAGGTGTCGAGGACGGTCCTCCAGTCGCGGTAGATCTCGTGGACCTCGTCGCGGTCGAAGAAGGGGTGGGTGCCGGGCGGGAACTCGGCGAGCGTGTCCTCGCCGCCGAGCGCGGCGGCGCCCAGGTCGCGCAGGGGCTCGGCGAGGTCCTTGGCGAGCGCGTGGGCGACGTCGACGCGGAAGCCGTCCACGCCCCGGTCGGACCAGAAGCGCAGGGTGGTGCGGAAGTCGGCGCGGACCTCGTCGTTGTCCCAGTCGAAGTCGGGCTGCTCGGGTGTGAACAGGTGCAGGTACCACTGCCCGTCGGGGACGCGTTTCCAGGCGCTGCCGCCGAAGACCGACTGCCAGTCGGTGGGCGGGAGTTCGCCGTGCGCGCCGCGGCCGTCGCGGAAGACGTAGCGGGCGCGGGCGGCGGAGCCGGGTCCGGCGGCGAGGGCCTCCTGGAACCACACGTGCCGGTGCGAGCTGTGGTTGGGGACCAGATCGACGATGAGCTTGAGCCCGAGGCGGTGGGCCTCGGCTGCCAGCGCGTCGAAGTCGTCGAGGGTGCCCAGGCGGGGATCGACGTCCCGGTAGTCGGCGACGTCATAGCCGCCGTCGGCGAGTTCGCTCGGATAGAAGGGGCTCAGCCACAGGGCGTCGACGCCGAGGGCGGCGAGGTGGGTGAGGCGTTGGGTGATGCCCTTCAGGTCCCCGAGGCCGTCACCGTCGGCGTCGGCGAAGCTGCGGGGGTAGACCTGGTAGATGACGGCCTGTCGCCACCAGTTGGGGTCCTTGGGGGAGAGGTCGGAGGTCAAGCGGAGCTCCTGGCTGTTCCGTGCGGGCGGAAAAGGCGAACAAAGGGGAATCTGTCCACACAGGTGGAAGGGCGAACCTCAGCCATGGGCGGAGTCTTCCGTTCCCCGTGTGGCGAAATTGTGATGACGGTTGAACAGAGCTTGCATTCCCGCAGGTTGACAGTGTTCCGGGCCGAGATCCACGATGGCCGCACACTGTGGCGCATGTGACCTATGAGCCCAGTGTTTTCTGAGTTCTCTCAGTTGCTCTTCTGACCACTCCACCCTGATGGGATCCGCATGTCCATAGCGAGACGTGTCACTGTGCGCCGCCTGCTGGGGACGGGCGCCGCGACGCTCGCCATCTGCGCCTTCACCGCCTCCGTCGCCTCCGCCACCGACTGCCCCGGCGGCAAGGGCTGGGACGACGGCGGCAGCTACAAGCCCGGCACGGGCGCCGGCACCGAGACCGGCACCGAGCTGTGCGAGTTCTCCCTCGACGGCAAGAACTTCTTCCCCTCCGTCAAGGTCGACGACCAGAACCTCAAGCCGACCGACGACGGCAAGGTCCACGTCACGGTCCGCACCGCCGGCAACGCGTCCACCTGCACGGCCTCGCTCGCCTCCTACCGTGCCCACGGTCCGACCTTCGCCACCTCCGGCGAGCAGGTCTTCCACGACTTCGACACCGTGACCGTCAAGGCCGGCCAGAGCGACTCCCTCGACATCGCCATCCCCGACCAGGGCTGCTACGCCCAGATCGACCTCTACCGGGGCAACACGAAGTTCGACGGCAAGCTCGACGCCAACGACGGCTTCACCCACGGCGACCTGCCCAAGGGCCCGGACCACCCGGTCATCAAGGACAAGCTGATCGCGGCCTGGAACGGCGGCACGAAGGACTGCACCTCGCAGCCGTCCCCGACGCCGACCCCGACCCCGTCCGCCTCGGAGTCCACCCCGGCCGAGGAGACCACCCCGCCGGCGTCCGAGTCCGAGACCCCGACGCCCTCCGCCTCGGAGTCCACCCCGGCCGAGGAGACCACCACCCCGTCGGCCTCCGAGTCCTCCACCGCCCCCGCGGCCACCCCGAACGGCGGCGGCGACGACCTCGCCGAGACCGGCGCCAGCAGCAACACCCCGATCATCGCGGGCGGCGCGGCGGCGCTGCTGCTGGGCGGCGGAGCGATCGTGCTCGCCACGCGGCGCCGGAAGGCCACGCGCGCGTAAGCAATGCTCGAAACGGATGCCGGGTGGGCCAGGGGACGGCCCACCCGGCATTTTCCGTCTCCGCGCCCGGCGCCGGAAAACCGTTCGCCGCTCACCCGGCCCTCTTGTTACGGTCCCCACATGAAGCGCGCCAACCCGTCTTCCACGACGACGCCGGACATGGTCCCGGCGCGCTGACACCTGAGCTGACGCGAACCCCGGGGCGAGTGCCCCGGGGTTCTTGCTGTGCGGCGGCGCTCGTCTCCCGACGTAACGACGTATGAGGAGATCGCCATGAACGCCGACAACGCCCAGCACGACCACCGCCGACTCGGCCGTGAGCTCGACCTGTTCGACACCGACCCGCTGATGGGCGCCGGGCTGCCGTACTGGCTGCCGGACGGGGCCGTCGTACGGCACACCCTGGAGGAGTACGTACGGGAGGCCGAGCGGGGAGCCGGGTACCGGCATGTGTACTCACCCGTGCTCGGGAAACGGGAGCTGTACGAGATCTCGGGGCACTGGTCGCACTACAGCGAGGACATGTTCCCGCCCATGCGGCTGGGCGGCGAGGAGGTCGTACTGCGGCCCAGCCTCTGCCCGCACCACGCCCTCATCTACCGGTCGCGCTCCCATTCGTACCGCGAACTGCCGCTCCGTATCGCCGAGTTGGGCGGCATGTACCGCTCCGAACTCTCCGGCGTCCTCGGCGGCCTCACCCGTGTCCGCGCCATCCAGCTCAACGACGCCCATGTCTTCTGCACCCTCGACCAGGCCGTCGAGGAGGCCCGCGCCGCCCTCGCCCTGATCCGCCGCGCCTACGCCGACCTCGGCATCCGCGCCGCCAAGTACCGGCTCTCCCTGCCCGGGGAGGGCGACAAGTACGTGGCCGACCCGGAGTTGTGGCGGCGGGCCACCGCGCTCCTCGAAGAGGTACTGGAGGGGGTGGAGTACGAGGCCGTGGCGGGCGAGGCGGCCTTCTACGGGCCGAAGATCGACGTCCAGATCGTCGACTCCGCCGGACGCGAGTCCACCCTCTCCACCGTCCAGATCGACTTCCACCAGCCCGAGCGCTTCGACCTGCACTACATCGGCCCCGACGGTGCCAAGCACCGCCCGGTCATGGTGCACCGCAGCGTCATCGGCAGCGTGGAGCGTGCCGTCGCGCATCTCATCGAGCAGCACGGCGGGGCGTTCCCGGTGTGGCTGGCGCCGGTGCAACTGGTCGTGCTGCCGGTGGCGCAGGAGCAGTACGAGCAGGCGGAGAAGGTCCTACGACGTGCTCTCGACCTGGGGCTACGGGCCGAGCTCGCCGGCCCCGAGCACGGCACCCTCGGCGCCCGCATCCGGGAGGCCCGGCTCGTGCCGTACGTCGCGGTGGTCGGGGCGCGGGAGGCGGCCGACGGCGATCTGGTCGCCGTACGGCTCAGGGACGGGCGGCGGCCCGGGGCGGTACCGGTGGAGGAGCTCCTCGCCCGGGCCGAGGCCGTCGCTCGGTCTCGTGGCGGCGAACTGTGGGCGGCCGCGTAAGTCTGCGTAAGGTCGGTGGCACGACGGAAGGAGTCCCCGTGACCGCCCAGCCCATTCCCGTGATCATCGACTGCGACACCGGGGTCGACGACGCGCTCGCCCTGCTGTTCGCCGTGCGCCACCCGGGTCTCGACGTGCGCGCGATCACCTGCGTGGCCGGGAACACCGACGTGGACGGGGTCGTACGCAACACGCTGACCGTGCTGGAGACGGCCGGGGCCGGGGACATCCCGGTCGCACGGGGCGCCGAGCGGCCGTTGATCGAGCCGGTCCGCACGGCCTCGCACGTCCACGGACAGGACGGCATGGGCGACCTCGGGCTGCCCGCACCGACCCGGCGCCCGGTCGACCTCGACGCGGTCGCCCTGCTGCGGCGGGAGATCCTCGCCTCGCCGCGGCCGGTGACCCTGATCCCCACCGCCCCGCTGACGAACATCGCGCTGCTGCTGCGGACCCACCCCGAGGTGACCCGCAACATCGAGCGGATCGTGTTCATGGGCGGCGCGGTGGAGGTCGGCAACGCCACGCCGGTCGCCGAGTTCAACGTGTGGCACGACCCGGAGGCCGCCGCGATCCTGCTCACCGCCGGGGTGCCGATCACCATGTACGGCCTGGACGTCTTCCGTCAGGTCATCGTGCCCGCCGCGGACGTCCAGCGGCTGCGCGGCGGTTCCGACCCCCGGCTGCGGCTGGCCGGCGAGCTGCTCGCCCACCGCGACCCGGCCACGTCCGGCGATCCCACGCCGACGGGCGGCCTCGGGGACGCGGGGGCGGTGTGCGCGGTCGCCGACCCCGGCGGCCTCACCACCGGCCTCCTGCCCGTCGAGGTCTCCCTCGCCCCCGGCCCGACCCGCGGCCAGACCATCGTCGACCGGCGCCCGCGCCCCGGGGAGGCCGAGATCCACGAGGGCGAGCGTGAACTCCCCATGGTGGACGTGGCGTTGGCCGTCGATGTCGAGCGGTACGTGAAGCTGTGGCTGTCGGTGGTGGAGGGCGGCTGAGCGTGCGGCACTGAACCGCCGAAGCGACTGCGGGGCGGGAGTGTGTAACCCATACAGCGCCGCGGGGCGGGAGCGTGTAACCCATACAGCCCGGACCGGTGGTGGCCTCCCACCCGCGATGCTCCCGTTGAGGCATGACCCGCCGCGCCCTTCTCGCCGTCGCCCTCGTCCTCCCCCTCGCCGCCACCGCCTGCTCGGCCATCCGGACGGAGAAGGCGGCCCCGGCCACCACCTCCGCCAGTCCCTCCGCCTCCCCCACCAAGACCACCGCACCCCCCACCCCCGCGTCCGCGCCCGCCCTCACCCCCTCCCAGGCGCAGGCCGCGCTCATCACCTACACGGACCTGGGGGAGCCCTGGGCCCCCACCCAGGGCGCCGCGACCTGGCGGGACGGGCTGCTCAAGGCCACCACCAAAAAGCCCGACTGCCAGAAGCTGCTCGACGCCCTCTACTCCGAGCGGCTCTTCGGCACGAGCGCCCATGTGCGGGCCGCGACCGGGCTCGACGACACCTGGGACGACGCACAGCTGCACCACCAGGTCGTCGCCGTACGGCCCGCCGACGCCGACCGGACGATGGCCTGGCTGAAGACGCTGCCCAAGAAGTGCGGGACGTTCACCGCGGCGACCGGCACCGGCGTCGTCCAGAAGGCGGCCGTCGCCGACGGCCGGCTGCCGGGGATCGGGGACGCCCGGCAGGCCCTGCGGACCACGCTGACCAGCCAGAACACGGATGGCGAGGAGACCACGCTCACCCTCGACGTGGCCGCCGTACGCATCGGCGACGACGCGCTGCTCCTCACCAACGGCGGTCTGGGCGACGTCTACGCCGAGATCACCCAGGCGGTCGCCGAACTCGCCGCCCAGCGCCTGACGGACGTACGCAAGCAGGCCCGCGTGCAGGTCTAGCGGGACGCGGGACTCAGTGCGTCGCCTCCGGTGATCCCGCCAGTACCTCGTCCGCCGTGAGCCTGCCCTCCGCGAGGTCGCGGGCCACGGCCGACACGGACCGCCGCTCCTTCTCGGCGTAGCGGCACAGCAGACCGAGGGCCTCGGCGAAAGAGACGCCCGCGTACTCCGACAGGAAGCCCTTGGCCAGCTCGACGGACGCCTTCGCGGAGACCGCCGCCTGAAGGGAGGTCAGCAGGTCGTGCGGGCGGGTGGGCGGGACCGGCCAGTGGGTGAGGGTGAGCGCGGCGATGTCGCTCATGCCCTGGGCGACCACCAGGTCGGCGTCGGGCAGGACGCCGCTCTCCCGGTTGGCGAGGGCGACCGCGCCGATCGCGCCGCCGTCCAGCCGCAGCGGCACCACGTGCACGGAGACATAACCGGCCGCCAGCGCGCTCTCCGTGTACGCGGGCCAGCGGTTGCCCGAGCGCAGATCGTCGGCGCTGACGGGTTCACCGGTGCGGAAGCAGTCCACGGACGGGCCGTCGTCCTGCTCCAGCTGGAGCAGGTCGAGGCGGCCCAGCTCGGCGTCGGAGGAGGCCATGGTGCGCAGCTCGCCCCGCGAGTCGGACACCAGCACCCCGACGCCGTCGACCGCCAGCAGCCCCAGGCAGTGCTCGCCGAACCGGGTGAACAGGTCGAGGGGGTCGAAATGCGTGCTCAGTGTGTCCGCCAGATCGACGAACGCACGCGTGAGCCGCAGTTCCCGGCTCATCCGTTCCTCCTCACGCCGCCACCACGGCGGGTTGTCGGACCCGATGCCGTGGCGTACTCAGTCACGGTCGAACCTCTTCCTGTGCGAGACCACATCGCGCGCCACCTCCAGGGCGGTGCGGTTCTGTGCGAAGGCGCGGGCGCGCAGCCGGGCCAGCGCCTCGTCCCCGCTCACCCCCAGTTGCGCCATGATCATGCCGATGGCCTGGTAGACCTCGTCATGATCCGTGGCCAGACCGCTCAGCCAGGGTTCGTCACCGTCACGTCCATTCTCCTCCCCCCGGGGCAGCGCGATAAGGGCGATCGTCATCACGCCCGCGACGAGTTGCGCGGTGCGCAGTTCGCGGTCGGCGAGCGCGCCGGGGGTGTCCCGGTAGAGGTCGAGGGTGCCGACGCACACGGCGTCGTTGCCCAGCGGGAGCGAGTAGACCGCCTGCACCCCGGCGGCCGTGGCCTGCTGGGCGAAGACCGGCCAGCGCAGCACGTCCGGGCCGTCCGTGAGGTCGGACGCCAGTACGGGGGCGCCCATCCGGGCGGCGTGGAAACAGGGCCCGTCGCCCAGGGTGGCCTGGATCTCGGCGAGGTAGGACGCCTGGTCGCTGCTCGAACTCAGCTGGACGGGCATGCCGTTGTTGCGCAGGGAGACGCTCGCGCCCGTGACCGGCAGCAGCTTGACCGCGACCACACAGAGCCGCTTCGGGATCTCCCTCGGTTCCGCGCCCCGCACCCCCTCGGCGATCACGTCGGAGGCGCGCACCCGATCCCGTTCGCGCTCCCGTCCCGACTCCCGCCCGGACAGCCTGGGGTCGTCAACCCCTCCAGACGGCCTGGGGTCGTCGCCGGAGTCGCCGGAGCGGTCGTCCCTGGGCCGCACGGCCACCGCCTCCTTCGTTCGGCGCGACCATTATCGTCCATGGGCTCCCGAAGCGGACTCACCCGGAGCCGCGGTCGCAGCTCGTGGCGCCGCCTCTCCGGGGCGCCGCCCGGCTACCCCTCGTCCGAGGCGGGAAACCCCTCGCGGCGCCCACCGAACGGCGGGGCCCGCCGGGGTGCCGGCGGCCGGACCGTCGGCGGCCGGCCGCCCACGTTCGCCACGACCGGGAAGGCGCCGAAGCGCCGCTCCTGGTCGACGTCGACGACATGGTTCGGTTCACCGGTGCGCAGGGTCCGCAGACACGGGCCCTCGCCGACCGCGTACTGCTCCTGGTCGAAGCGGTCCACGATCTCGTGGCTGGCGGCGGTGTACGGGTGGTTGCGGCCGTCGGCGGCGAGGGTGACCGAGCAGTAGACCGGGATGGGAATACGGGCCAGGACGCGCTCTCCGCGCGCCGGTCCGACGGGGTGTTCGTCCGTCACAGCGAGCCCTCCATCGAGCGGGGAATCCGCCCCGCCGACCGAGTACCCCGCAGAACCCGGACAAGCGCCCGCCCCGTAGGCGGAACCGGCGTGCGCGAAGAGGGCTTCACAGGGCGGGACCGGGTCGCTACCGTCGGTCCTGGTGAGTCAGGAAGCGGCCGCCCACGACGTCCATCCCGTGCCGGAGCCGCCCGCACCTCCCCGACCGGGGCGACCCTTCGCCGCCGGGACGGTGGAAAGAGACTCGCAAGCAGCCCGTCCCCGTACCCGTGACGCCGATCGGGGCGCCTCCCGCCGCCCCGCACGGGAGCGGGGATGTCGGGCGAGGACCGCGCAGGGGAGCCCGCGCGCCCTCGCAAGGGGCGGCCACCCCCGCCACCGGGACGGTGGCCGCCCCGTCACCCGCGCCCACGGGCCGGCCGGCTCAGCGCTTCTCGTACGGGTCCGCCGGCTGCTTCACGCGTACGACCGTCGCGGCGTCCAGCACCGGCGGCCACGCCGAGTCGGTGCCCAGCCTGCCCTCGGGGTGCCAGGTGCCGGTGACGGCGACCCAGGTGTCCGCGGGCAGCGGGTCGGCGTCGCGGATCTCGACCTTGCTGGTGGTGGCGTCGGCGGCGCAGCAGGAGACGAGGAGCCGGGTGACGTACCAGGTGCCGTCGTCGCCGTGGGTGACGAACCCGGTCAGCCGCACCGTGCGGCCCTTCAGTGACCGCCCGCTGTCGTAGATCGCCCGGGAACTGAACTCGCCCACGGTCAGCTCCACCGGGTTCCCGGCGGGCAATGCCGGGAAGGTCCCGACCCCCTGCGCGGCCCGCTGCGCGGCCTCGCGTTCGGCGCTGTAGGAGCCGAGGGCGGGCGGCGGGAAGAGGAGCAGGGCGAGCGCGGGGAGGACGAGCAGCCACGCGGTACGGGGGCCGTGGCCCCCATGACCGTCCGCGCCCCCGTGGCCTTCCTCGCGCCCGTGGCCGTCCTCGTCTCCGTGGCCTTCCTCGCGCCCGTGCCCGGTTCGTCGTACGACGGCCATCGCGACGCCCAGCAGGACCAGCGCCGCCCCGGAGATCACCAGGTACGGGCGCAGCCCTGCCCGTACGTACCGCAGATACAGCTCGCCGAACGCCGAGATCCGCAGGATCGCCGCGCCGACCAGGATCAGCAGCAGCGCGGAACCGTACCGCCTCACAGCAGCCACCACCCCACGAGCACGCTGCTCAGGACGGCGACCACCCAGGTCACCGCGGAGAACCTGACCGCGAAGGCCCGCCCGAACGTGCCCGCCTGCAAGGCGATCAGCTTCAGGTCGACCATCGGGCCCACCACCATGAACGCGAGGCGCGCGGTGGGCGAGAAGCCGCTGAGGGAGGCGGCCACGAAGGCGTCCGCCTCGCTGCACACGCACAGGACGACCGCGAGAACGGCCAGCAGCAGCACCGAGAGCCAGGGCGAGCCGGTGAACAGGTCGAGCACGGACCGCGGGACGGCGATGTTGAAGGTCGCCGCGGCCCCCGCGCCGAGCACGAGGAAACCGCCGGCGTGCAGGAAGTCGTGCTCCAGCCCGGTGCCGAACGCGCGCAGGCCCTTGCCGGAATGGGCGGGGGCCTTGGGCAGCCGCAGCCACTCCTCCCGCCCGAACCGGGCCCACAGCCAGCCCATCACCACGGCCGTCGCGAGCGAGGCGACGAGCCGGCCGAGGACCATCTCGGGCTGGGCGGGGAAGGCGAGGGAGGTGGCGACGAGCACCACGGGGTTGATCGCGGGCGCGGAGAGCAGGAAGGCGAGCGCGGCGGCCGGGGCGACCCCGCGGCGCATCAGGCTCCCCGCCACCGGCACGGACGCGCACTCGCACCCCGGCAGCACGACGCCCGCCGCGCCCGCGAGCGGTACGGCGAGGGCCTGGTTGCGGGGCAGCAGCCGGGTGAACACCCGCTCCGGCACGAACGCCCCGATGGCCGCGGAGACGACCGTGCCCAGCAGCAGGAACGGCACCCCCTGCACGGTGATCGCGGTGAACACCGTCCACCAGGCGGCGACGGGCGGGGTGTAGAGGTCCAGGGCGAGGGTCGGGCCGAGGACGGAGGCGACGGTCGCGATGGCGATGAGCGCGGCCCCGCCGACGACGGCGTACACGAGCGCGCGTACGGCGATCCGCAGCCCGTCGGCCATGTTCCGCTGGTTCTCCACACCTGCCCTCTCGTCCTCGCGCAGGCTAACCGGCGGGTCCTGTGCGCAGGATCGGGACGGTCATAGAGGAGGCTGTGCGGGTGCCGGGCCCAGGGTCGTGGTGCCCGGGGCCGTGCGGTGGCCGAGGCCCGTGCGGTAGGCGTCCAGGGCCGCCTCCACCCTGCCCTCGCGGCGGAGCAGATCGCCCAGCAGACGGCACAGGTCGGCCAGGTCGCCGGCGGCGCCCGCGCGTTCCAGCAGGCTCAGGGCGCGGACGTAGTGCTCCTCGGCGGTCTCCGGGTCGCGGGCGTCCTCGGCGATGATGCCGAGCAGCCGGTGCGCGGCGGCGGAGTGGACGGCGCCGCGTTCCGAGGACAGGTCGCCGAGGACGTCGTGGAGGAGGGCCGCGGCCTCGTCGGACTTGCCGCGGCGGTGCAGTACGTCGGCCAGCTCGACGGCGGCCTGGCTGGAGTAGAGGGCGGCGCGCTTGGCGGACAGCATGGCGAGCGCCTGCCTCAATTCGCTCTCCGCCCGCTCCAGTTCACCGTTCTGCGCGCAGACGTAGCCGCGCATCCAGTGGCAGTTGGCCAGTTCCGTGCGGAGTTGGAGGCCGCGGTAGAGCTCGGCGGCCTTGGCGAGGGAGGCGTCGGCCTCGGCGACACGGCCCTCGGCGATGAGGGTGCGGGCGACCGAGCGGTGCATCCGGGCGACCAGGGCCGGGTCGCCGGCCTGCGGGGCGAGGGCGAGGGCGAGTTCGGCGGCCTGGGCGGCGCGGGCGTGGGCGCCCATGTCCATGTACGGGCCGATGATGCTGGCGTACAGGAGCAGAAGCGCGTCGGGGTCGTGGAGACCGCCGCGGTTGAGTTCGTCGAGGGTGGACTCCAGCAGGTAGACGGCGTACCGGAGTTCACCGGCCAGGTAGTGGGCGAGGGCGCGGCCGCGCAGGGCGGGCACCCGGGCGGGCAGCGGGGCGTCGGCGAGGACCAGTTCGGCCCGCTCGAAGTACTGCCGCCCCTCGATGAGTTCACCGCTCTCCACGGCCGACTCGCCGAGCCCGATCAGGGCGTTGTAGCGCGCCTCGGCGAGCTGGAGCTCCTCGGCCTCGGCGAGCAGCGCGGCGTAGCTGCGGGTGGCCTCCTCGGTGTCACCGGTGGCGAGGGTGCGCTGGGCCTCGATGAGCCGCAGCCGCAGATCGGTGACGAGGCGGGCGGGGCGGCCGGTGGCCAGCTCGTCGAAGCCCACGCCGAGCCGGTCGGCGAGATGGCGCAGTGCCTGGTCGGAGGGGCGCACCCGGCCCGACTCCAGGGTGGAGACATAGGCGGCGGTGTAGGCGGGCTCGGCCAGCTGCCGCTGGGTCAGCCCGCGTTCGACCCTGAGGTGCTGCACCCTGCGCCCGATGGTCTCCGGGTCGTCACGATCGGACATGGGCCAACTCCCCCTGTGCCTCTTGCCGTTCGGCTGCGCCGGGCTCTAGGTTAAACGGCGTATTAAGCCTGCTTAATAGGCAGTACGTAAATAGGCGGGGGAACGCCGTAACCGCTGTCGTCACCGTCGTCACTGCGAGGTCGTCGTGCTCGAACGCACCAGCACCACCGAGCGTTACGCAAGGGGCGTCATAGCCGCCGTGGTCGCCGTGGCGGCCCTGGTCCTGGCGGCGAACGCAGGGCCGGCCCGGGCGTCGGAGGACCACCGGGCCGACCAGGTCGGCCAGGTCCAGCAGCTCCAGCGCGACTAGTTCGCGGTCAGAGCTGGAACTCCGCCGGGTTCAGGTTCAGCGCCGTGCACGCCTCGCGCAGGACCATCTGCTCGGCCTGCGAGAAGTGGCCGTCGGCGCCCGCGATGACGATGCCGGTCTGGACGACCGCGCGCGCCTCGGCCGGCTTCTTGGCGGCCTTGGCGATGTCCTGGAGCGCCTCGGACTTGCCCTGCGCGAAGTTGCGGGTGAGCTGCTCCACATGCTTGTGGAAACGGGTGCGCAGCTGCTCCGGCGGGAAGTTCTGCAGCACCTCGTTGCTGAGGATCATCGACTCCATCTGCTGCATCTCAGACGCGTCCACCTGACCGTCCGCCGCCGCGACCAGCGCGCACATCGCCATGCTCGCGTCCCGGTAGGCGCCGCTCTTCAGCTCGGTCTTGATCGAGCCGAGCTGGGTCTTGAACAGACCGACCAGCTGGGCGCGCGAACCGCCGCCGTGAGAGCCCCCGCGCGAACCGCTGCCGTGTCCACCGCTCGTGCCGTGTCCGCCGCCCTGCACCTGCTGCTGCAAGCCCTTGGCCTGGTCCTTGAGCCGGTCGAACAGTGCCATTGACGTCACCTCGGTACTCGTCTGAGTGATCTCATCCGCACAACGCCCCCGCTCCGGTAAAGGTTCCATCAAGGAGGCCGACCACCGCACACCACGGGTCTTTCGGACAAATAGGGGTGCCGGGGATTCGGTCGGCATACGCTGCCCCGCATGACCTCCGTCGCCGCTCGCACCGCGCTGGATCTGACCGCCGATCTCGGGCTTCCCGATCTGGAGGAGCTCTATCGGGATCTGCACCGTCACCCCGAGCTGTCCCGGCAGGAGCACCGCACGGCCGGGCTGCTCGCCGGGCGGCTGAAGGGGGCCGGGTACGACACCGTCGAGGGGATCGGGGGCACCGGTGTCGCGGGGGTGCTGCGCAACGGGGACGGGCCCGTCGTGCTGCTGCGGGCCGACATGGACGCGCTGCCGGTGCGGGAGGAGACGGGGCTGCCGTACGCCTCGCAGACGGACGGCGTGATGCACGCGTGCGGGCACGATCTGCACGTGACCTGGCTGGCGGGCGCGGCCCGCGCGCTGGCCGCCGGGCGGGACGCCTGGAACGGGACCCTGGTCGTCGTCGGGCAGCCCGCCGAGGAGACCGGCAGCGGGGCGGCGGCGATGGTCGCGGACGGGCTCTACGCGCGCGTGCCCTGCCCCGACGTGCTGCTCGGCCAGCACGCGGCACCCGGACCGGTGGGGCTCTACCCGCACGTCCCCGGGCTCATCCTGTCCGCCACCACCGACGTCGAGATCGTCGTGCACGGACGGGGCGGGCACGGGTCACGGCCGGAGACGACCGTCGACCCGGTGGTGACGGCCGCGTACATCGTCACCCGGCTCCAGAGCGTCGTCAGCCGGGAGATCGCCCCGCGCGAGTCGGCCGTGCTGACCGTCGGCCGCATCGAGGCGGGCAGCGCCCCGAACATCATCCCGTCCACCGCCCGGATCTCCCTCAACCTGCGCACCCAGTCCGAGGCCGTCCGGGACCGGATGCTCGCCGCGATCCGCCGTATCGCCGAGGGCGAGTGCCATGCCGCGGGCTGCCCGCGCGAACCGGAGGTGACGCTCGGCGGCTCCTTCCCGGCGACCGTCAACGACGCCGACGCCGACCGGCGGGTGGCCGCCGTGCACCGCGAGGTCTTCGGTGACGGCACGGTGTTCGACCCGGGTCCGGCGATGGGCAGCGAGGACTTCTCCCTGCTGGCCGCGGACGGGCAGCCGTACGCCTACTGGTTCGTGACGACGACCCCGGCCGCGACCTGGGACGCGGCGCCCGGCGGCGACGACCTGTTCGCGAAGCTCGACGCGATCCCCAGCAACCACAGCCCGCACTTCGCGCCGGACCTGTCGGTGGTGGGACCGGGGGTGCGGGCCCTCGTCGCGGGCGCCCTGGCCCACCTGTGACCCCTGTGCCGTCGTTGTCCGTGGCATGACTTACTCTTCGCTCACTCGCCACACGCGACGCACAGGTCCCGCACGTGACCGGCCGCGTGCGGCCTCCACATTCGTTCCGGGGGGTTCGAAACCCAAGTGCGTATGCGCTCCCTCGCGGCCGCCACCACACTGGCGGTCCTCTTCAGCTCGGCGGCCCTCACCGCCACTCCGGCGTTCGCCGACTCCGTCAGGCCCGTCTCGGCGCTCGAGGACGCGGCCGACACGGTCGTGGACGGCACCCATCAGCGGGTGTTCATCAGCGACCCGTCCACGAACCAGATCGCCGTCACCGACGGCACCGGTGCCGTCGTCGGCGCCCTCACCGGTCTGCCCCAGGTCCGCGACCTGACGCTCAGCCCGGACGACAGCACGCTGTACGCCGCCGTCTACGGCGCCGACAAGATCGTCGCGTTCGACACGGCGACCCTCGCGCAGACCGCCGAGTACGCGACCGGCGCCGGGACCATCCCCTCCCATGTCGCCTACGCCGACGGCAAGCTGTGGTTCGGCTACGGCGACCAGTGGGACTCCGGGCTCGGCGTGGTCGACCTGACCGCCGAGACGCCCACGGTCACCCTCGACCTCTCCGCGGGCCACGACTACGCCAGCCCGCCGGTGCTGCTCGCCGACCCGGACAACCCGGGCACCCTCGTCGCCCTCGACGCGGGCATCAGCTCCGGTCCTGTCATCGTCTACGACATCGCCTCCGGTACGCCGGTGATCCGCGTCCAGGACGACAAGGGCGGCTTCCCGCACGACGCGGCCCTCACGCCGGACGGCCAGAACCTGATCACGGCCGGCAGCGGCCTCGTCGAGTACCGCCTGTCCGACCTGGCCACGGTGCGCACGTTCCCGATCGCCTCCCAGCCGGAGTCGGTCAGCGTCGCCCCGGACGGCACGGTCGCCGCCACCGTCCTCGACACGGACGACGCCGGTGACACGTACGTCTTCTCCACGGACGAGAGCCGGCCGGCCAGCGTGCGCAACCTGACGAGCGAATGGATGCCGCGCGGCCACCTCACCAACTGGTCGGCGGACGGCAGCAAGCTGTTCCTCGTCACCGACACCTACTACACGCCCCAGTTCCGCGTCATCGACGAGCCCCGCAAGTACGCGCCGACGCTCAAGGTCAGCGCCCCCGCCTCCGCGCCCCGGGCCAAGACCCTGACGGTGACCGGCACGCTCACCGCCAACCTGGCCCTGCCCGCCGGCACGCCGGTCACGGTCACCCGCACCGACCTGGAGTCGCCGAACGGCAAGTCCCTCGGCACCAAGTCCCTCGGCACGGGCGGCAAGTTCAGCTTCACCGACGTCCCACCGGCCGGCGCCAAGGTGAAGTACACGGTCACGTACGCGGGCGACGCCACGCACACCGCGGCCACCGTCTCCGACACCGTGGACGTCTCGCGCGCCACGCCGACCCTGACGCTGAGCAACAACGGCAAGGTGTACTCGTACGGCCAGGACGTGAAGTTCACCGCGCACCTCGGTACGACGTACAAGAACCGCACGGTGGAGATCTGGGCCAACCCCTACGGCGCGGACAAGCCCAACACGCTGGTGAAGACCGGCACCGTCAACTCCGACGGCAACCTGTCCGTGGTCGTCGACCTCAAGCGCAAGACCGAACTGACCGCGAAGTTCGCGGGCGACGCCCGCTACGCGCCGAAGTCGACGCAGAGCACAGTCGGTGCCAAGGTGTCGATCTCCACGTCGGTCAGCGGCGCCTACAAGTCCAAGTACACCTGGAACCACACATACCTGTTCTTCCGCCAGTCCAAGGACCCGGTCGTCACCGCGACGCTGCCGCCGTACGGGGGCCGCAAGCAGCTGCTCCAGGTGCAGTACTGGTCGGGCACCGGCTGGGTGACGACGTACCGCGAGTACTTCAAGCTCGACTCGGCCGGCAAGTCCGCCGTGCAGCTCACCGGCACCCCGCCCAAGGGCGTCCGCTTCCGGGTCCGCAACTCCTATGTCAGCGGCTCGGGCGACAGCGTCAACACCACGACGTACGGCTCCTGGAAGTACTTCACCTTCACGAGCTGAGCGTCTGCAACTGACTGAGGTGCTTGTGCACATGGTCCAGGGCGCCCTCCCGGCGTCCTGGCACCCGCGCCCTCAACTCCGCCAGCGCGGGCCCCAGTTCGCGGGCCCGCGCCGGGTCGTCGATACGGCCCCACTGGTGGTGGGCGCGGTCGGCGGCTGACTCCACGGCGGGCGCGTCCGGCGCCTGCCCGGCCCCGAGCCGCGCGGTGGCCACCGCCAGCCACGCCCGGCAGCTGCGCACCGGATCCCCGGCGAACATCGCGAGATCGGCCCGCACTTCGGTCCAGTGCAGGGCTTCTTCGGAGGCGGGGCCGTGTGCCCGTACGGCGTTCAGCTCGTGGTGCGCGGCGAGCGCGTCGGCGTCGCCGTGGCGCCGGGCGGCGACGGCGGCCGAGATCAGGACGTGCGGGTCGCCTGCCTCGGGGCCCTGTGCGCTCAGGACGTAGCCGACGCTCTCCTGCGGGAGACGGCTGAGCGCCTGCTGGTGCAACTGGTCCAGCGGCGGCCGGTGCCCGCTCCTCAGGATCGTCGCGACCGCCTTCATGTACGCGGGCGTGCCCAGGCTCCGCCGGGACGGCGGCGGCGCGATCCGCCCGTACACCGCGTTGTTGCGGCCGGTCTCCAGCGGGTTGGCCCGCAGCCACTGCCATGTCTCCGTGTCGGCGTGCAGATCGAGGACGAAGGCGGTCGCGCCGGCCGGGCGCAGCCGCAGCTCGTCCTTGAACCAGTGCCAGGGGAACCCGTTGTAGCGGACCGTCGCCGGGGTGGTGCGGGCGAGGGCGAGGTGCGGCAGCCGCTGTCGGCGGTCCAGTTGGAGCTGGCCGGTGACGAAGACGGTGAGCGGTCCCGGGGCGGCCGCGGCGGCGCGCAGCCGGGTCAGCACGGCCTGCGGCTCCAACGGGTCCGCGAGCTCCACCACGTTGGCGGTGTCCGCGCCGGACAGCACGGCGGGCGGCACGGCCGCGAGGACGGGCAGGACGGACGCGGCGTCCACCAGACAGCCCTTGCCCGCCGGTGCGACGGCCAGCAGCAGCACGGTTCCGGGCATCGGTCCCTCCCCATCCCCCGTCGATCACGTACGGCAGCACCGTAACCGCTGCGGCTGCAAAGGTGGGCCTCAGGACTGCGAACGTCCCTTTCGGACGGTTCGGCCGGTCCCGGTTCGGCCGGTCCCGGTTCGGCCGGTCCCGGTTCGGCCGGTCCCGGTTCGGCCGGTCCCGGTTCGGACGGTTCCGGTTCGGCCGGTTCCGGTGCCGCTCGGCGCGGGCGGCGAGCGGCGGACCGCGAACACCGTGGTGTCGTCGGCGAGATGCCCGCCGCTGTGCCGCAGCGTGCCGTCGCGGACGTGGGCGACCAGGCGGCGGGGTTCGGTGGCCCGCGGATCGGCGGCGACGGCGTCGGCGACCTCGGCGGCGAGCGGATAGAACCGGCCCTGGGCGTCCCGCGCCTCGGTGACCCCGTCGGTGGTGATCAGCAGCGTCTCGGCGGGGCCGAGGGGGACGCGCTGTACGGGCGGCGGCCCGTCGTCGGAGAGTTCACCGAGGCCGAGCGGGAGTCCATGGCCGGCCAGCAGGTGGCGTACGCCGTCGGGGCCGACGACCAGCGGGGGCTCGTGGCCGAAGACGACGACGTCCACCACGTCCCGCTCGTCGTCGGGAAAGCCGATCAGGACGGCGGTGGCGAAGCGGTCGCCGTCGTCGCGGCCGAGGGCGGTGAGGTGCCGGCCGTGGCGCAGGATGCGGATCTCCAGGCGCTCGGCCACCGTGCCGAGTTCCTCGTGGTACGCCGCCTCGCGGAAGGTGCCGAGCAAGGCTGCCGCCGCCTCCACCGCGCCGAGCCCCTTGCCCTGGACGTCGCCGACGAGGACCCGGGTGCCGTGCGGGCCCTGCTGGACGTCGTAGAAGTCGCCGCCGACCCGGGCCTCGACGTCGGCGGCGAGATAGACGGCCGCGTGGTCGAGGCCGCCCCAGTCCGGGGGCAGCGGGCGCAGCACGGTGCGGCGGGTGGTGTCGGCGATGTCCCGCATGTGCAGCAGACGCCGCTCGCCGCGGACCCGGACCGCGCAGGCCAGGACGGCGAGGACACCGCCGACGCCGACCAGGATGAAGTCGGGCAGCGAGCTCTCGTACCGGCTCGGATAGGACGTGTCCGCGACGAGGTACGTCACGAGCGCCAGCACGGCGAAGGCCGCGGTGCCCCACACCCCGCAGATCGCGGCGGCGATACCGGGCACCAGCACCACCCAGGAGATCATCCGGAACTCGCCGGCCGTGTTGAAGTCGATCGCCGCGATCGCGACGAGCACCAGCAGCGGCGGCACCCAGGCGACGCTGTGCCCCCGGATCCGCAGCAGCTGATGGCGGCGCCGGACGTCGTACTCCCCGCCGGGCCCAGGCAGCCGGACGACCGGACCGCGCCGCCGCCCTCCCGTCGGCCTCAGCCCGTGCTTCATGCACGTCAGCGAAGCACGGGGCGACCGGGCCCGCACTCCGACTTGCCAGGCCCCTCTCCCAGGTGTGCTCTGGTAGGCGGGGGCGAGGAGAGAGAGGAGTCCTCTCATGGCTCATGCGGCACCCGCGTCCGGCGGCCCGGTCCGAATGACCGGCGGTTCGCCCGATGTCTTCAGCCCACAGGTCCACCTGGCGGCGCGGTACGGGATTCCCGTCGTCCTGGGGCTCGTCTACGGCTACTGGGCCGCCGCCAACCGGCGCGGCGGCGGCGAGATCACCGGCTGGAACATCCTGTTCGGCTTTGTGACGGCGCTGGCGTTCATCGTGCTGTGCATCGCGGTGGCGACGTTCGCCCCGCTGCTCAAGCGCGAACTGCACTCGCTGGTGAAGTCCGCGTTCGCGGGCGCGGCGGTCGGCTTCCTCTACAGCCAGACCGGCGAGAGCGTGCTCCGCTCCACGGCGCTCGGACTGGTGGTCACGGCAGGCGTCTTCGCCGTGTTCTTCTACCGCTACTACACGCGCGAGGACGGCGAGGGCAACCGCATCCGCTGACGCCTCGGCGAGCGCGGCAGAAGGGCCCGGCAGCAGCTGCCGGGCCCTTCTGTCTCCCTCTCTCCTCACCCGCCCGGGGCAAGTAGCGAGGACCCGGTCACACTCCAGCTGAAGGAGCCGGAGAAGGTCCAGGTCCCGGAAGCGGAGATGCTCCAGGAGTCGTTCTCGTACGGGTCGTCCCAGTTGGTCCAGGAACCGTCCTTCCACTGGGGACACGGATCGGAGCAGCTCGGCACCCCTTGCCCGCCGGTGTCGACGAACTCGGCGCTCGCCCATCCCTGGGCGCCGACGAGCCAGTACCAGTAAGGGTTGCCGTTCACTCTCTGCCCTTGGACCTTGCAGTCCACTCGGTCCTGGCTCCAGGGTGAGAGCTGGTCGACGACGGGCGAGTGTGTGGTGGGCGCGGCTCTCACATTGAGGTCGACGCCGGAGACGATGGTGCCCCAGATCGGACCGCCGGATCCGCCGCCTCCGCCATGTCCGTCGGCGTAGGTCGGCGGGGTGGCGGCTGCGGCCGTGGTGCCCGCTGCCGCGGCGACGAGGGTGCCGCCGGTGAGCAGGGCCGCGGCCAGGGTCCGCAGGGCCGGAGTGGTGCGCATGAATCGGCCTCCTTCTCCCCAGAACCAGGAAACACCCGTTCGGGTGAACCCTCCACCGGAGAGCGGGAGGGCTTGGGGGGACTGGCGTGGGGGCTGGGGTGGGGCTGGCGTGGGGCTGGGGTGTGGCCTGGCGTGGGGCTGGCGTGGGGCCTGGGGTGTGGCGCCGTACGCCCGGATGGAGTCACCCCGCTCGCGGCGGCCTCGCCCACGCCGTTGCCTGGAGAGGTGCGTCCACGCCTTCGCAACGCCCTCTCGGCCACGCTCATCGCCGTGGCCTGTCTGCTTGTGCCGTTCAGTGTGGTGTCGGCCTGGGCGGCGTACTGGGTGACCGTCGAGCTGGCCCAGGTCAGGCGTCAACTCACCGACGCCTATGTGCCGTTCGACCTCGCCGGTTTCTGGCTGCCCGTCAGCGCCCTGGTCCTCGCCGCCGCCGGCATCGCGGTCGCCGCCTGCCGACGCCGCGCGGTGACGGCGACCTCGCTGGGCACGGCGCTCGGCGGCGCACTGCTCGGGCTGGCGGTCGCCCTCGGCCGCCGGATGACCCTCGCCGACCTGCCCGACGACGACCATCGCGGCGCCGCCGGCGTCATCTACGACGCCCTCACCGCCACCCTGCGCACGGTCTCCTGGCTGCTGGTCGCCCTCGGCCTCACCGCGGCCTGCGCGACCTGGCTCACCGCCCGTTACGCGCGACGCCGGCGAGTGTCCGCAGCGCCCGTCGCAGATCCGGCACCGCGGCCGACGCCAGGCCGAGCCTGACCGCGTCCGGCGTCCGGTGCGGGTCCACGGCGAACGCGGGCCCCGGCGTCACGGCGATCCCGTGCGCCGCCGCGGCGGCCGTGAAGGTGTCGGCCCGCCACGGCGCGGGCAGCTCCCACCAGGCGTAATACACCTGCGGATGGGCCCGTACGGCGAACCCGTCGAGTTCCTCGCCGACGATCCGCTGCCGCAGCGCCGCGTCCGCCCGCTTCGCCGCGACGAGCCGCTCCACCATCCCGGCCGCCATGACGCGCACGGCCGCCTCCAGCGCGAACCGGCCCGCGCTCCACCCGCCGGACCGGATCGCGGCGGCGACCGCGTCGACCCGGTGCTCCGGTACGACGGCGAACCCGACGGTGAGCCCCGGCGCGACCCGCTTGGACAGGCTGTCGACGACGTGGATGAGGGCGGGGGCGTGGGCGGCGAGCGGGGTGGGGGCGTCGGGGTGCAGGAAGGACCAGATGCGGTCCTCCACGACGGGCAGGCCCAAGTGGCCGACGGCCTGCGCGAGTTGCCGCCTTCGCTCGTCGCTCATCGTCAGGGAGGTCGGGTTGTGGAGCGTCGGCTGGAGGTAGAGGGCGGACAGCGGGGCCGTGCGGTGGACGGCGAGGACGGACTCGGGCAGCGGCCCGTCCGCGTCGGCGGCCAGCGGCACCAGGACGATGCCGAGCCGGGCCGCGATCTCCCTGACCAGCGGGTAGGTGAGCGGCTCGACGCCGACCCGGCCGCCGGGCCGGACGAGGGAGGCGAGGGTGGCGGCGATGGCCTGGCGGGCGTTGCCGGTGAACAGCACGCGGTGGGGTTCGGGGCGCGGGCCGGTGGTCGCGAGGAGGCTCGCCGCGGCCTCCCGCGCGGGCGCGGTGCCGGTGGCGGCGGCCGGGAGCAGCGCCTCGGCGAGGACGTCGGGCCGCAGCAGGGGCGCGAGAAGCGGGGCGAGCAACTCGGACTGGCCTTCCGCGACCGGGTAGTTGAGCTCCATGTTCACCGGCGCGGCACTCGCCCGCTCGATGAGGGCACGGCCGCTGGGGTCGCTCGCGGCGGCCCGCACGAAGGTGCCGCGGCCGACCTCCCCCACGACCAGGCCCCGCCGTACGAGTTCGGCGTACACCCGTCCCGCCGTCGACCCGGCGATCCCGCGCCGCCGCGCGAACTGGCGTTGCGGCATGAGCCGTTGGCCGGGCTTGAGTCGCCCGGCGGTGATGTCGTCGGCCAGCCGGTCGGCGATCGCCCGATAGTCGTCCACACGTCCCCCACTTGCGCCTGCTGCCGTACCACTCGCGATTGCACCGAGGGCAAAGATCCTATTGCACCGAGGCTCGGGAGCGTCCTAGGGTCGGGATCATGACCGATCCCGCGCCTCTGGTGCTGATCCACGGCCACCCCTTCGACCACACCATGTGGGCCCCGCAGATCGAGGCGTTCTCCGGCGGTCGCCGGGTGATCGCCCCCGACCTGCGCGGCTACGGCACCTCCCCGGTCCTCCCCGGGGTGAGCGGGTTCCCCGAATTCGCCCGCGACATCGCGGCGCTGCTGGACGAACTGCGGGTCCCGGCCGCCGTGCTGGCGGGCCTGTCGATGGGCGGCCAGATCGTCATGGACTTCCACCGCCAGTTCCCCGACCGGGTCCGCGGCCTGGTCCTCGCCGACACGTTCGCAGCGCCCGAGACCCCCGACGGGGTCGAAGCCCGCAACGCGATGGCGGACCGGCTGCTGCGCGAGGGCCTGGGCGGATACGCCGACGAGGTGCTGGAGAAGATGGTCGCCCCGTACGCGAGCGCGGAGGTCAAGGCCCACGTCCACCGCATGATGACGGCGACCTCCCCCGAGGGCGCCGCGGCGGCCCTGCGCGCCCGGGCGCTGCGCCCCGACTACCGCGACCTGCTGACCCGGGTGCAGGTCCCCACCCTCGTCGTGGTCGGCACGGATGACGAGTACACCCCGGTCTCCGACGCCGAGGCGATGCACGCGGCACTCCCCGACTCCGAGCTGCTGGTCATCTCCGGGGCGGCCCATATGCCGAACCTGGAACGACCTGAGGAGTTCAACGCGGCACTGGCGACGTTCCTGACACGGATCGACGGCCGATCGTAGTCTCGGGTCCGTGACGTACCAGTCCATCACGGGGGAAACCGATGTACGCGCGATGCCGGAGAAGCGGGGCGGCAGACGGGCCGGGATCTGGCTCGGCGGGCTGCTGTTCACCGCCGTGAGCGTGGTGCTCGGCTGCCGTACCGCCGACACGGACGCCCTCACCCCCGTACCGCAGTTGCTGGCCTTTCTGCCGTGGCTGCTGGTGCCGACGGGGCTGGGGCTGCTGCTCGCGCTGCTCGCGCGATGGTGGGTGGGCCTCGTCTGGGGAGTGGCGCTGCTCGGCCTGCTGGCGTGGTTCATCGAGCCGTACGGGAAGATCAGCGAGCCCGACGGCAAGGTGCTCGCCTCGCTCCGCGTCCTCACCTCCAACGTCGAGTTCGGGCGCGGCACGGGCGCCCTGGTGGACGTCGTGCGCCGGGAGAAGCCGGACGTCGTGTTCGTCCAGGAGTGCGAGTACACCTGCGAGGCGGAGCTGAAGCGGACCCTCGGGGTCGCCTACCCGAACCGGGCGACCGTGCCGGGCGCGGGCTCCGACGGCTCGGAGATCCTCAGCCGCTACCCGCTCAGGGCGGCCTCGGGGATCACGGCGACGATGGGGATGCCGGAAGCGGTGGCGGACGTGGACGGCCACGCCGTACGGCTCCAACTCGCCCATCCGATGCCGCCGTTGCCAGGTCAGGTGGACCTGTGGAAACGGGAGCTGGGGTCCCTGCGGGAGTTCGCGGCACGGCACGCGGACGCACCGCTGCTTCTCGCCGGTGACTTCAACGCCTCCCAGGACCATGCCGCGTTCCGCCACATCCTCGACGCCGGTCTCCGCGACGCCGCGCGTCTGGCCGGCCACCCCCGCACCCCGAGCTGGCCGGCCCGCACCGCCCCGACGCTGGGCGCGCAGATCGACCACGTCCTGGTGTCGGCGGACTTCTCCTGTGCGCGGGCCCGTTTCCTGGACCTGGCCGACACCGACCACCGGGCACTGCTGGTGGAGCTGGACCTGCACCAGGGCGGATGACGTGTAATAGGCCCATGTCCAGAGAGTTCCCCATCGGCCTCACCCCTCCCGACTGGCTGGTCAGGAACCTCCGGTCCCAACCGGCCCCGGTCAACTGGGCGGCCGTGGCCCGCGCCTCGATCGCGATGACCCTGCCACTGGCCGTCGGCCTGGCCATGGGCAAGGTGGAGTACGGCGCCCTGGCGTCCATGGGCGCCCTGTCCGGCGTCATCGGCGACACGGCGGACGCGTACCGCATGCGCATCCTCAACATCGCGATCCCGCAGTTGTTCGGGGCGGTGGGCGTGACGGTGGGCTCGCTGGTGTTCGGCGAGGGATGGCTGGCGGTGGCGGTGGTGACGCTGGTCGCCCTGCTCTCCGGGATGATCTCGACGATCGGCGCGGTGGCGTCGGTGTCAGGGCTCCTGCTGCTGCTGAACTCCGTCGTCGGAGCGGGGCTGCCGATGCCGGGCGAGTGGTGGCTGGCACCGCTGCTGATGACCGGCGGCGGCCTCCTGGTCCTCGCCCTGGCGCTGCTGGCCTGGCCGCTGCGGTCCGGCGTGCCGGAACGGTCTGCGGTGGCGGCCACGTACCGCACGGTCGCGACGCTGATGGCGGCCTGCGGCAGGGAGGAGTACGACGAGGCCCGACACACCGTCACCCAGTCCCTGAACCAGTCGTACGACCTCATCCTCGCCCGGCGCGCCCGCCATCACGGCCGAAGCCCCGACCTGACCCGGCTGCTCGCGCAACTCAACGCGATCACGCCGGTGGTGGAGGCGGCCCCGGCGGCGCACGTCACGGGCGAACCGCTCCCGCCGGAGGTCCACGAGGCAGTACGCCACCTCGCCGACGCGGTGGAGACGGGCTACAAGGGCCCGATAGCCCTCCACCTGCCCACCCCCACCTCGGAGACGACCCGCGCGGTGGACCACGCCCTGCGCCACGCGGCGGAAGTGGTCAGGACCCCGGACGTCGACCCCGCCGGCCTCGACGACCGCCTCGGCCGCCCGGCGGCGCTGCGCGTCCGCGCGGCGCGGGCGACCCGCAACGTGGCGCTGTCGGCGGCGTCCTGGCGCTACGGCCTGCGCCTGGCCCTGTGCATCGGAGTGGCCCAGGTCCTGGTCTCGATCCTCCCGGTGCCCCGCTCGTACTGGGTGGCCCTGACCATCACGTTCGTCCTGAAACCGGACTTCGGCTCGGTCTTCTCCCGTGCGCTGCTCCGCGCGCTCGGCACGGTGGCGGGCCTGGTGATCGCGGCGGCGGTCCTGTCGGAGGTGCCGAGGGGCTGGTGGGACATCCCGGTGATGCTGCTCCTGGCCCCCCTGATCCCCGCGCTCACCCCCCGGGGCTACGGCTACCAGACAGCCGCGATCACCCCGGTGATCCTGCTCCTCTCGGACATCCTGAACCACCAGGGCACGGCCCTCCTCATGCCCCGCCTCCTGGACTCCCTGATGGGCTGCGGCATCGCCCTGATCGCGGGTTACCTGCTCTGGCCGGAGAGCTGGCACACCCGCGTCGGCGACCGCCTGGCGAGGGCGGTGGACGACACGGCGACGTACGTGGAATCAGCCTTCGGCAGCGACCCCACGGACCCCCCGTCCCGAGCCCGCATGCGCCGCGGCCTCTACCGCGACCTCTCGGTCATCCGCACGGAATTCCAACGCGCCCTGACCGAACCCCCACCCACCGGCCGCCGGGCTGCGGCCTGGTGGCCCCTGGTGGTGGCGGTGGAACGCATCGTCGACGCGACGACAGCGGCCCGAGTCCGCACCAAACACGGCGCACCCCTCCCGTCGGAGGCGGAGGTGACCCAAGTGGTGCTGCAACTGCGCGAGTTGGCAGAGGGAGTCCGAGAAGCGGAAACCCTCTACGCGGTCCGCACAGACCTGACAGGCCCCTCGGAAAGCGTCCTGGAACC
Organism: Streptomyces sp. NBC_00028; assembly: GCF_045041065.1. Taxonomy (NCBI): domain Bacteria; kingdom Bacillati; phylum Actinomycetota; class Actinomycetes; order Kitasatosporales; family Streptomycetaceae; genus Streptomyces; species Streptomyces sp. NBC_00028. The sequence goes on from NZ_CP108293.1 coordinate 4,945,730, forward strand.
CCTACGCCAGGAACTGGCAGCGGCCCGGGCCATCGCTTCACCGCGCTGACGGGACCGCGCCGGCGTCCTGAATCAGCCGAAGAACTTTCGCCATCCGGGGAGTCCGCGGCGAGCCGCCGGCCCGAATTCGGCATCCAGGCGACGTTCCCAGCCATCATGCTCCAGACCGCTGCCCATCAGCACGTCCCGCCAGTCATCTCGCGCATCCTGGACCGCCAGCAGAAGCGCATCCATGTTTCCCGCGGCATGCAACAACGTGGCAGCGGTGATCCTTTCCTTGTCCACATGTCTGTCCAGCGATTGCTGAAGGTCCGTGAGCATCCCTTCCACGGCCTCACGCTCACCCTCGCCAAAGTCCCTCAAGATGCGCTGCCTGATGCGAGGCGTAAGTTCCATGCATGCCACCCTTTCGCAGTGAAATAGCAGGAGAAGTAACGAAACTCATCTGGGTGCCCTCAAATAATTTCCCTCATGGAAATATCCGGCATCGAGAAGCTGATCCAGCTCACGAGACAGGACGGTCGGCCCACCCCTTCGATTCTTCAGATTCCCCTCGATCGGTGAGACGAGATAGACATCGCGCCCATTTTTGATGATCTTCTGGATCCAGGCATCATTTCTCCCAGGCGACCAGCGCCTGATCTTGAGAACCTCAAACCTCTCCACATCGGCAAGCATGTCCGTGTCTGAGATCCGCCCGATCACAGGAAGGGGACGGCATGGTGCCAGTCCAGCAGGGTCAGCTACGGTGTGAGGGGTTTCCACATAACTGACCGGGTTGGGTGACGGACCCAGTCCCAACGGGTCAGGGCTGAGATATCTCGCTGTTTCCGGATCGTAGTAGCGGAAGTAGTTGTAATGCAGGCCTGTCTCGGGATCGTAGTACTGACCGGGGAAGCGCAGAGGTGTATAGGTCTGGCTGGTCCTTGGCCACGCGGTGGTACCCCAGACAGTTCGGCGGGCGTGCCAGGCGATCTCGCCCTGTTCGTCGACGAGTTCAGTGGGAGTGCCGATCAGGTCCGTGACGATGGCGTAGAAGCGGGAGTCGATCTCCGTCTGTGACGCACCTGCCGCTGTGATGCGTTCCGTCTGAGCGACCGGGTGCAGGCCCTGGTGATCCCAAGTGAGAGTGACCGGGTTCGGGAATTCCGGGGCTGTCGTCGTCTGCTCGCAGAGCGTGCCGCCGTCCCACGCGAAGTCGACGCGCTCCTCGACTGTGTCGCCGTCCACCGAGAGGCGGACTTTCGCCGTGCGACGGCCCAGCGGATCGTACAAGTACTGCCAGTGCGTGCCGTCCGGCGTGATCGCGTATGTCAGACGGTCTTCTGCGTCCCATGTGTAGCGCCAGACGCCCGGCTTCCGCGACAGACCTGCTTTCCGGCGGACGACGAGGCGACCGAGCCCATCGTGCTCGTAACTCACCCGGCCCGCGCTCGTCACGCGCGTGCCTTCGTAGTGGCGGGTGCCCATGACGTCCTGGCCGGGTTGGGTCGTCGGCCAGTCGGCTGCTGTCTGGTTTCCGGCTTCGTCGTAGGCGTAGCGCTCCGACCAGTCGGCCGCGTGGACCGCCACTACCCGCCCGGACGCGCTCAGTTCGAAGCTGCGGCCTCCGAGGAGGCTGTCGTCGACACCCACGACGTTGCCGTCCCCTCGATACCTGTACGCCCGACTCTGAAGCCGCCCTCCCTCCATGTCCTTCAAGGTCTGGCTCGTGAGTCGCCCCAGCGGGTCGTACACCTGGTCCAGCTTCAGCGCTCCGCCGATACGGCGGGAGACTTCACGGCCGACCAGGTCGTAGCTGAAGTCGATCGACCGGCCCGCGGTCACCAGGCCCACGCGACTGCCTGCCGCGTCGTACTCGTACGTGCTGCGCACCCCGCTCGGGGTCGTGCGGGACGTACGGCGGCCTGCAGCGTCGTACTCGTACGCCATGGTGTGGCCGTTCACTGTCTCCGCGCGAAGGAGGCCCCGGTGGTCGCGAACCAACGTCAACGTGGCGTCGGGCCCGGCAGCGCGCACCAGTTGGTCCGTCGCGTCGTAAGCGAATGTCGTCACCCGGCCCGCAGCGTCCTTCCGTACCGTCCGGCCGAGGGCATCGCGCTCGAAGGTGACCGTCTGGCCCAGTGCGTTCGTCCGGGAGACGACCCGGCCTGTCGCGTCGTGCCCGTACGCGATGGTGCGATCGTCGAAGTCGGTCTCGGCGATCAGGTTGCCCGCCGGATCGTAGTCGTACGTCCATGTCAGGCCCTGCGGGTTGGTGACCTGAACGAGGCGAAGCGCGCTGTCGTGGACGAACTCATGGCGAACACCGTCCGGGCCGGTGCGGGAGGCCGGCATGTCGAAGTGCGTGTACTCGAAGTGTGTGACTCCGCCCAGTTGGTCGGTGTGGCTGGTGCAGTTGCCCTCACCGTCATACGTCCAGGACTCCGTGGTCCCGTCGGGGGCCGTACGGCGTGCCGGGCGGCCCTCCACAGTCCAGTCCAAGCGGTTGACCGCGGCCGCGGCATCGGTGATCACGACCGGACGGCCGAAGGGGTCCCGGTCATAGCGGGTGACCGCCCCGACGGGGTCCACCACCTCGATCGGCAGCCCTGCACGGTCGCATCGGATGGCCGTCGTATGCCCCAGCGCATCCGTCACAGAGGTTCGTCGGCCCTCCGAGTCGTAGGTGAAGTGGACGGTTCCGCTCGCGGCACCGGTCATTGATGTGCAGTTACCCCGCTCGTCGTACGTCCAGCGGTGGGTCCTGCCGTCGAATCCGACCATCACCGTGGGGAGCGCGAGTTCGTCGTATTCCACGCGGGCCACGCGGCCGTCCGGGCGCACGCTCACGGTGGGCCGGCCGTACTCGTCGCGGTCCGTGCGCGTGATGTGGCCCAGGGCGTCGGTTTCGGACAGGACGTGGTGGTGCCCGTCGTACGCCGTACGCGTCACCGCCCCGAGGGGGTCGATCTCGGCGACGACCTGGCTGTTGCCATGGACGACAAAGCGGGTGACGGCGCCTTCGGCAGTGGTGAGGGTGGTGATCCGGCACTCGGGCCAGGCGGGGTCGGTGCCGTCGTAGTCCAGAGTGATGGCGATGTGGCCGGCCTCACCGCCCTCCGCGACACAGCGGTCGTCCGCGTCGTATGTGTAGAAGTAGCTGCGGTCGTTGGTGTCGGTCCAGGAGGTGATGCGTAGGCGATGGTCGTAGGCGAGTCGTAGCGGCAGGTCCGAGGAGTTGATCGTCTCGGTGAGGTTGCCGTCGGTGTATCCATAGCGCTTGATCACGACGTCTGTGCCGTCCTCTGCCGCCCCGGCAAGGCTCAGAGAGGTCACGCGGCCCTCGTCCGTGGTCAGTTTGAGGTGGTAGCCGCCGGAGTGACGCAGGGCGAGCGGGGCTCCCTGCTCGTCATGGTCGAACGTGATCGTGTGGTCGTTGCGATCGGTGATACGCGCCAACAGGGCGACGCCGTCCGCCGTGGGGCGTCTGAAGTGGCGGGCCTGACCCGTCACCGGGTCGTCGATGCGGTAGTCCCCGTCTTCCAGACGGGTCAGCGGCCAGCGGGGGCCTTCGTCGTTCATTACCGGCAGGTGCGTGCCGCTCGGGTGAGGGTAGGTGAGCAGCAGGCCGTCCTCGGTGACGAAGACCACTCCGTCCTCGTCGACCTCCAGGCGTTGATCGATGCTGGAGGCCCAGGAGGGTCCGAACCACCAGCCGCATCGATAGTCGGAGGCGGCCCGCCGGGTGATGATCAGCGGCAACAGGCCCGGCAACTCCACGTCTGTCAGCGGGAGAAACATCGCACCGGTGGCCATGTCGACGGGGTCACTGCCCCTGTGGCGAACCGCGTACTTCGTCCGTTTGTAGGCACCCTCCACTCCATCAAGGACCATGTCGCGCGCGTTCTTGCCGAGGCCGCGCAAGGCCAGGCCCATGGTCTTCAGACCAGCTTTCATGCCCTTCAGCGCGGCCAGGCCCCCCTTGAGACCCTTGGCGAGGCCGCCGAGGGTGGTGAGGCCTCTGCCCCCGGGTAAGCAGTCCAGTGCCGCCAAGGTGACGTCCCACAAACTGGCTTGGCCCCTGGAGTACTTGTAGAGCGTGTCCGCGAGTAGGACGGCCGCGGCGACCAAGAGGATCGCGCCGAGGATCGGTCCCCCGATGATCATCGCGACGATGCCGACCACCGTGACGACGACCTTGGCGACCGCGACGATGTTGTCCCAGTTGTCGCCGACCCAGTCGGTGACCTCCTCCCACCAGGACCGGTTCTGGATGCCTGCGTCGGACGCCTCGTCGATCTTCGACTTCGCCTCGCGGGCTGCGCCCTCCCGCATCTTGCGAGCGTCGGCGGCCATCTTCTTCGCCGCGTCCAGGGCGTCCTGGGCGTCGTTCACGTCCGACCGGGCCAGTGTCTGCGCCGAGTGCGCGTGCTGGGCGTCTCTGGTGGCGGTGCGGACTTTCGCCGCGTCGGGCTTGTCGCCGTCGGACTTGCTGCCGGTGGGGTCGTCCTTGTACTTGTCGGCTTCCCTGGTAGCCCTGGTCACCCATGAATCGGCGGATACCAGCCGGGAGTTGGCGGCTGACAGGTCATCTTGCGCCGCCCTGGCCCTGACTAGCGCCTTGTCCGCCAGCGCCTGCGCCCGCTCCAACTTAGGCCAGAAGTCGGAGAGCGCATCCCCGCACATGCTGTACGACTTCTTGAGCTTCCTGAGGTTCTTCGGGACGTCCCCGAACTCGTCCTTGAAGACCTCGGCCGACTTGCCCGCCCACTCCAGCAGAGTGTCCTCGTCCGACATCCCCTTGACGAGACGCAGTGCGTCGGAGACATCGTCGGCGAAGTCGTGCAGCGTCTTGGCCAGATGGCGGATGCGCTCCGGGTCCCCCGGTGTCGGGTCCTTGTCCAGGTCCAGGACATGCCAGTCCGTGGGCCTATGCCCCGCCATACCGCAACCCCCGTCACGTACGCATCGTCAGCAACCGTATGCACACGTGAAGTTACACGGATCAGGGCACGTCGAGGGGATCGCTCCGGGCGCACAACTGCGGTATGGCGCAAAAGAGTCGGCAACACCGATCCGCGAAGAACGACCCCATGCCTCGTGCGGTCGTGATGAGGCCTTCCTCGCACAACGAGCGTGGGGCCTTGCCGAGACTGGACCTTGCGTCCGAGCCCTCGCCTGGATCCTGGCCCTCCGCACCGCACACCCGAACGGCCGCCAACGCCTCGGCAGGCGGGCCCGCAGACCCGATGTCGTACTCCCCAGAGCCACTTACATGCGCCTGCGCGTCATGCCGGACCCTGAGTTGACGGATCGACACCCACGACGGGCGGTTCGCGTAGCGCTCGGGGTAGCGCCGCCGCCTCGGCGACATAGCCAGACCTATTGGTTCGCACCAGCCGGAAATGGGTACGGCCGCCCTGTGCAGGAGGGCGGCCGCACCTGTGGGGGGTGGGGTCAGGTCCGGTGGGTTATTTCTGGAGGGACTTTTCCATCGCTGCCGCCAGGCCGTTGGCCCAGAGTTGGTTGACTCTGGAGCGTTCCGTGGCGTTCGGCTGGGCGTTGGTGCAGGACGTGCCCGGGCCGCCGCCGGACATGAGTTCGCTGCACGGGCCGGAGTAGTGGTCGGGGAGGCCGAGGACGTGGCCGGTTTCGTGGGCCGTGACGCGGGTGGAGTTGTACTGCTGGTTCTGGGCGTAGTCCAGGAAGATGTAGCCGCTGCCGTGGCCGTCCGTGGAGGCGTAGGAGCCTCGGGAGTCGTTGCCCTCGCGGTAGGTGAAGTCGGCTGAGGAGGCCGATCCCGACTGGAGTTTCACGTTCGATACCGCGCTGTTCCATATCTGCGTGCTGCGCGCTATCTGGGTGCTGAACGTCGGGGCGCGGGAGGCGTCGTAGATCACCGTCACGGCTGCCGTGCTGGTCGGGTTCGCGGCGCGCTTCTCCGCGACCGAGGCCAGGACCGCCTGGAAGAAGGCGTCCGTGGTGTCCGTCGTGTCCGTCGACGTGGCCTTGGGTGTGTAGCCGGGTGTCGTCGGGGCAGCTGACACTGTCGGAACTGCCATGCCCAGCGCGGCTGTTGTGAGGACCGCCGTGAGGGCGTACGTGTGCTTGCGCATCGAGGACTCCTTGGTGGGGGGTGAGTCGTCGATGTGAGTCTCGGGGGGCGTGCGGCGGTTGGGATGATGGCAATCGGTGATAGGGCCGGGCTATCGGCAACCTCTGGTGAAAGCTGTGACTCCGCTTTACGCTCCCTGGGCATGGAGCTCGAGGTGAGGCATCTCCGTGCGCTGTGCGCCATAGCCGACACCGGCAGTCTGCACCGCGCGGCGAGACAACTGGGCGTCGCACAGCCCTCGTTGAGCACTCAGTTGAGACGCATCGAGGAGGGGCTGGGCGGGGCGCTGTTCTGGCGGGAGCGTAGTGGGTGCCGGCCCACCCCGCTCGGGCGGCTCGTGCTCAGCCGGGCCCGGCCGCTCGTGGCCGAGCTGCGGTCGCTCGTCGCCGAGGCGCGGGCCGCCGCTGCCGGGGGGCCTCAGTTGCGGGTCGGGTCCACCGCCAGTCGTGCGCTCGCCGGGTGGCTGCGGCGGTTGCGGGGGCGGGGGCAGGAACCGACCCTGCACATGGACGTGTCGCCCAACGCGCTGCTGCGGATGGTCGCCGACGGGCAGCTGGACGTCGTGTTCGTGCACGAGGTGGAGGGGTCGCCGCTGCGCATCCCGGAAGGGCTGCGGTTGCGGGTGCTGGTGGAGCGGGAGCCGCAGTTCGTGTCGCTGCCCGCCGACCATCCGGCGGTCGCGAAGGCCGATGTCTCCCTCGCCGATCTGGCGCACGATCGCTGGATGATCGACCCGACCGTCGACGGCGAATGGGACGCCGTGCAGCGGATGTTCCGGGTGGCCGGAATCAACCCCCGGGTGCTGTACGGGGATTACCACACCGCCGCCGCCCTCGTGGCCACCGGCGAGGTCGTCACCGTGTGCCAGCCGTCCTGTCTGCCTCGCCCCGAGATGGCCGTACGGCGCCTCGACGGCGACCCGCTCGGGGTGCGGCTGCTGCTCGCCGCCCGTACGGAGACGGACCTCGACGGGGTGCATCCCGCGCTGGAGGAGGCGTACTGGGAGGCCGCGCGGGAGGCGCCGGCGTACCGGGAGTGGCTGGAACGGTCCGCTGTCCCCGTCCCAGCCACCCCGATGACCGGCTGACTCAGACGCCGATGTCCTCGCCGTCCCTGCGCCACACGGCGACGACCGCCGGGCGCACGATCTTCCCCGGGCCGTCGGGCCAGGTGCTGGCCGGGTTCTCCACCGTCGCGCCGGTGATCTCGCCCGGGTGCTGGACGGCGACCAGGACACGGCGGTCCTGGATGACCGGGCCACAGGTCTCCGCACCGGTCGGCATGGTCAGGAACTGCTTCAGCTCACCGCGCCGGTCCCCCTTGGTCGCGACGCCGAACAGGCCGTCGTGGGAGCCGAGCTGGTTGCCGTCGGTGGAGATCCAGAGGTTGCCGTACGGGTCGAAGGCGACGTTGTCCGGGCAGGAGATCGGGCTGACCCTGTCCTTCGGGAATCCGGCGAAGTAGGTGGCGGGGTCGGTCGGGTCGCCCGCGACCAGGAAGAGCGACCAGGCGAACCGGTCGCTCTCCGGGCGGTTGCGGCGCTCGGTCAGCTCCAGGATGTGCCCGTGCTTGTTGGCGCTCCGCGGGTTGGCCTCGTCGGCCGCCGCGTAGCCGGTGAGGCCGCGGTTGGTGTTGTTGGTGAGGGCGACGTAGACCTTGCCGGAGACCGGGTTGGGCTGGATGTCCTCGGGCCGGTCCATCTTCGTGGCGCCGACCTTGTCACCGGCGAGACGCGTGAAGACGAAGACCTCGTCGGCGGTCATGCCGTCCACGTGCGAGACGGCGCCCTTGGCGGTCGCGGTGGCGAGCGGGATCCACACGCCGCTGCCGTCGAACTCACCGTCGGCCGGGAGCTTGCCGGTGCCGTCGATCTCGATGGTCGGGGAGTCGCCGGTCAGCTGGGCGACGTACAGCGTCCCCTCGTCGAGAAGGGAGAGGTTGTGCTCACGGACGGCGCGTGAGGTCCCCTTCCGCACCTTCTTGCTGCTGACGAACTTGTAGAAGTAGTCGAAGCGCTCGTCGTCGCCGGAGTAGACGACGGGGCGTCCGTCGGCGGTCAGCCGAACCGTCGCGGCCTCGTGCTTGAAGCGGCCGAGGGCGGTGTGCTTGCGCGGGGTGGACGTGGGGTCGTACGGGTCGAACTCGACGACGTACCCGAAGCGGTGCACCTCGTTGGGCTCCTGGGCGACGTCGAAGCGCTGGTCGAACCGCTCCCACTTGCGCTCGCTCGCGCCGGTACCGACGCCGTACCGCTTGTCCGTGGCGCGGCCGCTGTTGGCGAAGTACTGGTTGAAGTTCTCCTCGCCGTGCAGCGTCGTGCCCCAGGGGGTGGTGCCGCCGGAGCAGTTGTTCAGCGTGCCCAGCACCTTGGTGCCGGTCGGGTCGGCGGAGGTCTTCAGCAGGTCCGAGCCGGCGGCGGGGCCGGTGAGCCGGAACTCGGTGGTGGCGGTGACGCGCCGGTTGAGGGGGTGGCGGGGCACGGCGGTGAGCTTGCCGCTCTTCCGGTCCTCCTCGACGACGACCGCCGACAGTCCGTGCGCGGCCCAGGCGATCTCGACCTGCTCGCGGGTGGGGTTGGCGGCGTCGTAACCACGGAACATGAGCACCTCGTCGGTGTACTCGTGGTTGGCGACGAGGAGCTGCTTGCCGTGGCCGAGCGGGAGCAGGGCGAGGAAGTCGTTGTTGTAACCGAACTGGCCGGCCTGCGCGGCGGCCGTCTGCTTCTCCGGGTCGAACGCGGGCGCCCCCCGCAGAATGGGCTCGCCCCAGCGGATGACGACATTCTGCGCGTAACCGTCGGGGACGGTCACGGCGTCGGCCGTGTTGGGGGCGACGGGGGTGTAGCGCAGACCGCGGGCCGCCTTGCTGCCGCGACCCGGCTTGTACGAGGTGGTCGGCGCCGTGCCGGTCGCGGCGTGGGCCTGCGGGGCGGCGGCGACGCTCGCGCCGGCCGCGGCGGCCACGGTGACGACGGCGGCGGTCCGCATCATGGAGCGGCGGCTGAGGGCACCGGCGATGACATCACCGACGTACTCGTTGGCGCTGGTGTTGGGCACCTCGTGGAAACAGGCGTTGCCGCACCGGTAGAGGCAGGTCATGGCGGAACGGCCGCCCTGGTGTCCGTCGGACGACGGCGTACTGATCAACGGCAGCGGTATACGCACTTTGTCTTCCCCTTGCTTCCCCATGGACTCCCCTTGAATCCGCGCCTCGGACGCTAGGGGGGTGGGGGTGCGGGAGCGGGGACTGGTGGTGAACGCGCGGTGAATCCGGAGTTGCCGGGTGGGAGTTGGGGATGGGTTGCGCAGTAAGACCGAATACGGGCCTTGACGGGAGCGGCCTCCGGTGCCCTCCCCGGCCCAAGATCTCCATCCGGGGCCGCTAACCTTACGTGTCCGTCCTGGCCAGGGATTTACGGGCATCAACTCATGCGAAGGGTTGCGCACATGGGCATTCTCACTCTCCTGCGGAACGCGTTCGGCCGGTCACGCAAGGGGCGTACCGCCGAGGCAGAGGGTGCGGAGGGGACGCAGCCGACAGCTCAGCCGACGGTGCCGGAGCCTGCGGCGCCTGAGCAGGTGGTCAAGGCTGAGGTTCCGGAGCAGCGGCCGTCGGCGGCCACGTCGGTATCGACGTTCACTTCGACGTCCCTGTCGACCAAGGACGAGCACGATCTGGTCTCGGCGGCGTTCGACAAGGTGACGGTCCCGAAGCCGGCCGCACCGGTGGAGGACGCTACGCCGGTGGTGCCGGAGGCGGCGACGCCGGTGGTGGCTGAGGCCGTCGCGGCGGAGCCCGTCGCGGAGGAGCCCGTCGCGGAGGCGGCGCAGGCTGAGGCTGAGGCTGAGGAGCTGACGCCGGTCGCCGAGGAGCCGGTGGCCGAAGAGGCGCCCGCCGCTGAGGACGAGCCGGTGGCCGCCGCGGAGCCGGTCGCGGAGGAAGCCCCCTCCGCTGAGGAGGCGGTCGCGGAAGACGCCGCCCCGGAACCGGCTGCGGAAACGGTGGCGGAATCCGTGGCGGAGGCAGCGTCGGAGCCCGCCGCCGAGGAGCCCACGCCCGAGCCCGCCACGGCATCCGAGGCCGAGGGTGTCGCGGAGACCGAGGCCGCCGAGCCGGTCGCCGAAGCCGAGCCCGTCACGGAGACCCAGCCGGAGTCGGATGCCGCCCCCGCCGACGAGCCCACGGCCGTCCAGGAGCCCGTCACGGAGGAGGCGTCCGCCGCCGAAGAGCCGGAGCCGATCGCCGAGGTCACCCCCGAGGCGGAGCCGGTTGCCGAGAGCGAGCCAGTCGCCGAGGCCGAGACGGAACCAGTGGCCGAAACCACCCCGGAGCCCGAGGCCGCCCCGCAGCCCGAGCCGATCGCCGAGGCCGAGTCTGCCGCGGACACCCAGCCCGAGGCCGCGGCGGAGCCGGCTGCCGCCGAGGAGCCGGAGCCTGTCGCCGAAACCATCCCCGAGCCCGAGGCCAAGCCCGAGCCTGAGCCCGAGGTCACCCCTGAGCCCGAGGTCGCCCCGGAACCCGAGGTCGCCCCCGCCCCGGTCGCCGCAGCCGCCGACGGCGAGTCCGCCCCGCAGGGGCCACCCGCAGCTGACGACGAAACCGTCACGGGTGGTGCGGGTGGGAACACCGGCGCCGAAGGCGGAGCCGAGGCGGACGCGGCCGGCACCGCCCTCGCCAAGGCCGGCCTCACCACCGCCCGCGCCAGGACCTACCTCGTCCTCGACCGCTCCGCGAGCATGCGCGCGTACTACAAGGACGGTTCCGCCCAGGCCCTCGCCGACCAGACGCTCGCCCTCGCCGCCCAGCTCTCGCCCGAGGACCCCTCCGTCCACGTCGTCTTCTTCTCCACCGAGGTCGACGGCACCATCGACCTCACCCCCGCCTCCCCCAAGGACGCGATCGACGAGGCGCACGCCGGCCTCGGCCGCATGGGCCGTACCAGCTACCACGCAGCCGTGGAAGCCGTACTCGCCCACTACGACAAGACGACCACCCCCGACGCGAAGGCCCCCGCCCCCGCCCTCGTCGTCTTCCAGACCGACGGCGCCCCCGACGCGAAGACCCCCGCCACCCAGGCCCTGACCGAGGCCGCGAAGAGCCACCCCTCCGTGTTCTTCTCCTTCGTCGCGTTCGGCGAGCACGAGAACAAGGCCTTCGACTACCTCCGCAAGCTGAAAACCGACAACACGGCCTTCTTCCACGCGGGCCCCACCCCCAAGGAGCTCACGGACGCGGAGCTCTACGACGGCGTACTGATCGACTGGCGCCCGTAACAACACTCGTAGCAACACTCATAGCGACACCCGTGCCGCCCGCTTCTCACCCCGTAATACGGGAAGCGGGCGGCATACACATGTCGGCTACGATTTCAAGGTTCGAAAACCCGAAACAGAACCGACCTGGGAGCAGCCCCCGATGGCTCGACACCTCATCACCAGCGCCCTTCCCTACATCAACGGGATCAAGCACCTGGGCAACATGGTGGGGTCCATGCTCCCGGCGGACGTGTACTCCCGGTACCTCCGCCAGCGCGGCCACGACGTCCTCTACATCTGCGCCACCGACGAGCACGGCACCCCGGCGGAGCTCGCCGCGAAGGAAGCCGGACTCAGCGTCGCCGAGTTCTGCGCCCAGGCGCACGACGCGCAGAAGGCGGTCTACGACGGCTTCGCGCTCGCGTTCGACTACTTCGGCCGCAGCTCCAGCGAGCAGAACGTCGAGATCACCCAGCACTTCGCCCGCCGCCTCAACGAGAACGGGTTCATCGAGGAGCGGGCGATCCGCCAGGTGTACAGCCCCACCGACGGCCGCTTCCTCCCGGACCGCTATGTCGAGGGCACCTGCCCCCACTGCGGCTACGACAAGGCCCGCGGCGACCAGTGCGAGAACTGCACCCGTGTCCTCGACCCCACCGACCTGATCAACCCGCGCTCCGCGATCTCCGGCTCCACCGACCTGGAGGTCCGCGAGACCAAGCACCTCTTCCTCCTCCAGTCGAAGCTCCAGCACGAGGTCGAGGAGTGGGTCTCCCGGCACGAGGCGGAGTGGCCGCAGCTGGCCTCCTCCATCGCCCGCAAGTGGCTGACCGAGGGCCTGCACGACCGTGCCATCACCCGTGACCTGGACTGGGGCGTCCCCGTCCCCGCCGACACCTGGCCGGAGCTGGCGGCCGAGGGCAAGGTCTTCTACGTGTGGTTCGACGCCCCGATCGAGTACATCGGCGCGACGAAGGAGTGGTCGGACCTCGACCCGGAGAACCGGGACTGGAAGTCGTGGTGGTACGAGGCGGACTCCGGCGAGAACCCGGTCCGCTACACCGAGTTCATGGCCAAGGACAACGTCCCGTTCCACACCGTGATGTTCCCGGCCACGGAACTCGGCGTCCGTGAGCCCTGGAAGAAGGTCGACTACGTCAAGGCCTTCAACTGGCTGACGTACTACGGCGGCAAGTTCTCCACCTCCCAGAAGCGGGGCGTCTTCACCGACCAGGCCCTGGAGATCCTCCCGGCCGACTACTGGCGCTACTTCCTCATCGCCAACGCCCCGGAGTCGGACGACTCGTCCTTCACCTGGGAGCACTTCACCGCCACGGTCAACAAGGACCTCGCCGACACCCTCGGCAACTTCGTCAACCGTGTCCTGTCCTTCTCCCGCAAGCGCTTCGGCGACGACGTCCCCGAGGGCGGCACCCCGGGCGAGGCGGAGGCGAAGCTGGGCGAGGAGATCGCCCGCCTCCTCGCCGAGTACGAGACCCAGATGGAGGCCCTCCAGTTCCGCAAGGCCGCGTCGGCGCTGCGCGCCCTGTGGTCGGCCGGCAACTCCTACCTGGAGGAGAAGGCCCCCTGGCTGGAGATCAAGACCGACAAGGACGGCGCCGCGCTCACGCTGCGCACGGCGATGAACCTGATCCACCTCTACTCGGTGGTCTCGGAGCCCTTCATCCCCGCGACCTCGGCCGCGATGCGCCAGGCCTTCACCCTTGCCGACGACACCGCCACCTGGATCACCGAGGCCGAGGCCAAGTCCCTCACCGCGGTCCCGGCCGGCACCCCCTTCACCGTCCCCCCGGTCCTCTTCGCCAAGCTCACGGACGAGGACCTGGAGACGTACAAGGAGCGCTTCGGCGGCACGGCGGAGTAACAGAGGGGCGGGGGCGTGCTGAAGATCTTCCTCTGCCATTCGTCGGGGGACAAAGAAGACGTACGGCGCCTGCGGACGCAACTGCTGTCCGCGGGCTTCCAGCCCTGGCTCGACGAGGAGGACATCCTCCCGGGCCAGGACTGGGACCGGGAGATCCGCCGTGCGATCCGCGCCTCCGACCTGGTCCTGGTCTGCCTGTCACGCGCGTCGGTCACCAAGACCGGATACGTGCAGAAGGAGATCGGCCTCGTCCTCGACTTCGCCGACCACCAGCCCGAGGGCACGATCTACGTCATCCCGGCCCGCCTGGAGGACTGCGAGGTCCCGGAGCGGTTGCAGAGGTGGCACCGGGTTGATCTGTTCAGGGAGGACGGGTTCGGCCGGCTGCTGCGCTCGCTGGCGCTGGTCAAAGGCGCCGACGTCGGGGTCCGGTACGACGGGTTCTACGCCAAGCCGGCGACGGACGAGGGGTACACGGAGTTCCTCAGGTTCTACCCGGAAGGCACCATGCTGGAGGTGACGACCAGCGGGTCCGCCGAGCAGATCATCACGTGGTTCAACCGGGAACATCCGGACCTGGGGACGGGACTGTACGAAATCGTCGGTGACCGCATCAAGTTCGCGGCCACGACCTTCTACGGCGGCCCCATCGAATACGACGGCACCATCCGCGAAGAGGGTGCGGAGCTGCACCTCCACACCCTCAGCCGCATCAACGGCCATCAGTCCGACGGCGTATGGCGGTTCGTGCCCGTGCAGCTCACGAAGTGAGCACCCCCGCCCCCGCCGTCTTCCCCAGCGACGTCGGCAGGTTCGTCACCGCCGAGCCCGACTCCAGGCCCGCCGTCAGCGTCGGCGTCCAGTTGACGGTCGTCTTCAGGTCCTTCGACGACGCGGCGTTGTAGGCGGCGACCAGGTCGGTCACCGTGCCGTTGACCAGGTTGCCGGAGCCCTTGATCGCACCCGTGCCGTCGCCGCTGAGCAGCTTGGACACCTTCACCGAGGACGGGACCTTCCAGTAGTTGTTCTCGGCCACGACCTGCGCCTTCGCCCGCGAGTTGATGCTGTACTGCACCGCGTATCCGTTCAGCGGCGTGACGTCGTAGTAGTTGTTGTAGATGTGGATCTGGCCGACCCGGGAGAGCGGGGCGCGCTGGACGATGCCCTTGTAGACGTTGTGGTGGAGGGTGACGCGCAGCTTGCCGGCCGGCTCGCTGTCGCTGCTGCCGATCAGGGTCGTCTTGTCGTGGTTGGAGAAGACGTTGCGGGAGATCGTCACCAGGTCCGAGCTCTTCGTGACGTCCAGCTCGCCGTCGTGGATCTGGTACTCGCGGCCGTAGTACTTGGGGTTCGCCGAGTCCAGGTGCGGGGTGTCGGTGAACGTGTTGTGGTCGGCCCAGACATGGGTCGCGCCGCGCAGGGTCAACGCGTCGTAGTTGGAGTTCCAGTTGCCGTCGTCGCCGTCGGTCGGGTCCCACTGCGGGAAGCAGTCCTCGGTGGCGGCGAAGGTGAGGTTGCGGACGATGACGTTGTCGACGTTCTGGATCTGGAGCATGGCGCCGCTCAGACCGGGGTTCGAGCCGGGGACGCCGACGATCGTCGTGTTCGCCGGGACCTTGAGGACGACGTTCTTCGCCTGCTTGGTCTGGGCGGCGGCGCGGGCCTTTTCCTGGGTGCCGGAGGGGAGCTTCGAGCGGCCGTAGGTCGAGGGGTCGTACGCCTTCAGGTACGAGGTGAGCGAGTAGCCGGTGCCCGAGGCGTAGTCGGCGCAGGTCAGCTTCTTGCCGGCGTCGTCGGTGTTGGCGTCGATCGTGCCCTTGACCTTGATGATCCGGGGGGTGGTGTCCGACGCCGAGCCCAGCGCCTTCACCAGCTGGGCGCGGGTGGAGACGGTGAAGGTGTGCGCGGCGTCGGCCTTCGTGCCGCCGGTCGTGCCGGTGCCGGAGGACGCCCAGCCGTCCTTCGCGGCGAGCGTCTGGTGGTACAGGTCGGCGGCGGCGGTGGTCCCGGCGTTCGCGTTCATCACCACGACACCGGCGCCGACGCCCGCGGCCACGGCGGCGGCGGTGATGACGAGGGAGCGCCGCTTGCGCAGGGAACGGCGGTGGGAAGGAGCAGCCACAGGTGAGTCCTTACGTACTTGGGGGGTACTTCCGACTGTTCTGTGGTCGTGGAGATCCAAAAGGTTGCCGTAAAACTTTGGCTCTGTCGGTGATCAAGTTGTGGCCAGGGGGCGGAACTTGCCAGGAAACATACGTATGGTTTGCGCCATGGCAGTACCTGGCATCATCCCGATCGCCTACGAGCCGCACGGCCGTACCGAGGCCATCGGGCTTTACACGGAGGGGCAGTTCCTGGGGTCGGTCACCTACGCCTTCCCCAAGGGCTTCCGGCCGGACGACGGCTGGGAGGAGCAGAAGCGCCTCTACTCCGTGCTGCACACCTTCGACGCCGAGGGCGGTTACCGCGACTCGGAGATCTGGTGTGCCGGGACCTGGGCCGAACAGCAGCGGGACGCCTCCGTGCTGGCGCGCGCCCGGGCCCATCTGGCGACGCGGCTGCGCAGCCTGCCCCGGCGGACCTACACCGACATCGCGATACGGCCCTTCGAACTCGTCGTGGACGGCGTGCTGTTCGGGCTCGTCACCGGCGAGGAGGACGGGGAGGGGTGGGCCGAGCTGTATCCCGACCGGCTGGGCTTCGGAGCGCCCTGGGACGGGAGTTACGACGCGTGACGATCACTAATCCTCCACATGTTCTAGGCAGGGACCCGGGCGACGCGCTATACATGCCCGAAGATCACTAGTGGGGGGTTTCATCCATGGCACTTTTCGGCAACGCGCACACCATCGACCCGGGCCAGGCGGCCTCGGACTTCGCCAAGCTGCTGGGCGCGGGTGAGGGCGTGCAGGCGGCGTACCAGCTGGTGCGCGACGTCATCATGTTCACCGACCGCCGGCTGATCCTGGTCGACAAGCAGGGCATCACCGGCAAGAAGGTCGAGTACCACTCCGTCCCGTACCGCAGCATCACGCACTTCGCGGTGGAGACGGCCGGCACCTTCGACCTCGACGCCGAGCTGAAGATCTGGGTCTCGGGCCAGTCGGTGCCGATCCAGAAGACGTTCACCAAGGGCGTCGACATCTACGAGGTGCAGGCGATCCTCACGCAGTACGTCGCGCGCTGACATCCGGCTCGCGTGCCCCGACGCCCCCGAAGTCCTCTTCGGGGGCGTCGGCATGTACCCGGGTGAGGTCGGGTCAGGGGCACCGCGGCGACTTTAGGAAGTCTTGGTAATATCCGGCCACTTGTGCGAGGGCAGGGGCTCTCGCAGGGGAGGGAACCTCACGTGGGCAGACACGCCCTGAGACGGGGCGGTCTGGCCGCTGCCGTCTCCTCGCTCGCGGTCGCCGTCGCGGCCGCATCCGTGGTCGTCCTGTCGGAGGGCGGCGATTCCGCGGAGGCGGCCGAGGCCGCCGGCACCACCACGGTCACCCTGACCGACCCGAGCTCCACCACACCGCGCACCGACCGCCCGTACGTCGACGGCGACACCGGCTTCCTACACCGGCAGACCGGCCGGAGCGGGCTGCTGTGGACCGACTTCGCGACCGGCACGACGGTCACGGTCGAGAACGCCGACGGCGTCTACACACCGGGCACCGGCTGCACCGTCATCGGCTCGGAGTGCCGTACGGCCTGGTACGGCGTGGACGCCGACCTGGTCGCCCTGCCGGCCACGGCCACCGACGCGTACGCCACCCTCTGGGACCCGGCGACGGCCACCTCGAAGAAGGTGAGCTGGAACGGCTCGCTCCAGTACGGCCAGGGCTACTACCGGGCGCTGGCCGGCGACACGATCGTCACCACCAACTCCCTGATCGACCGGGTCGACGGCGAGTGGCGCACCCGCAAGGTCACCGGCGACACGGTGAACATCCAGTCCGAGGGCGTCCTCGCGGCCGACGCCTCCGGGCTGCTCGTGCAGAACAGCACCTTCGGCTCGCTGCACTACATCGACCTCGCGTCGGCCGTGAGCACCCAGGCCTTCGAGAGCGGCACCAGCGACGCGACGTACCTGATGAGCGGGGACCGCGTCGGCTGGTACTACAACGGCACCGCCGAACTGCACCTGAAGTCCCGCACCGACCTCAGCGCCGCCGAGCAGGTGGTCACCCTGCCCGCCCACCCCGGCGCCCTCGACGGCGACCCGGTCCTGGTCGGCGACTGGCTGGTGCTGCCGCTGTCCTCCAGCGCGCTCGGCTCGAAGCTGATCGCGGTGAACATCACCGACCCCACCCAGCAGCGGACGCTGCTGGAGAGCGCCGGCGCGTACACGCTGGCCGCCGGTGACGGCACCGCGCTGGTCAGCGGTGGCACCGACGCCACCGACTGGTGGGTGCGGCGGGTGAGCCTGGCCGAGGACGGCACGCCCTCCCTGGAGAAGGTGTCGCAGGCCCCGGCGCTGGAGAACGCCAAGACCGGCATCGCGCTCGGCCGCGGCAGCCTGCGCGTCGCCGAGTCCGACCGCACGACGTCCGTGCGCGAGCTGTCCACCAACGGCTCCACCGCGCTGAAGGCGTACGACGCGACCGCCGACGCCTCCTACAACTCCATGGCCGTGTGCCCGTACGCCGACACCACCTGCGCGCCGCTGTGGGGGAACGTCGACGGCGAGGACGTCTACCTCGACACCAACGGCGGCACCGACGAGGGCGAGAGCCTGGGCGACGACCGGCTGGTCGCGATCGGCGGCCACGAACTGGACTTCGGCGGCCGGGACGGCGCGATCGTGGACGTCTCCGACGACTACGCCGTCTACAACTCCGGCGGTACGTCGCCGGTGCAGTACGTCGGCGAGTTCGGCCAGGGCGAGAAGCTCAAGCGGTCCGTGCGGGCCGCCGCCCTGGGCGGCTCCACCCTCTGGAGTGCCACCAGCACCGCCGGCAAGCTCACCTCGTACAGCATTCCGCTGGCGAAGACGCTCTCCACGGTGACCGTGCCGGGCCTGGCCTGTGTGCCGAGCGAGCTCCAGGCGGCGGGCCGCTGGGTGTACTGGGCGTGCGGCACGGACTCGGCGGGCGTGTACGACACGAAGGCCGCCACGGCGACCGCGGTCACCCCCGGTGACGTGCTCCTCGGCGACGGCTTCACGGTCCGCCACGACCACACCGCCGGCACCCTGGTGCTCACCGAGGCGGCCACCGGCACCACCCGCACGGTCGCCTCCGGCCTGCCCGACAACGGCCTGACCGTGGACCGGCGGTACCGCTGGACGGTGGACGAGTACTCGGGCCTGGTGGCCTGGTTCGACGAGTACGAGCGCACCCATGTCGCCACCGCGGGCGTCACCCCGTCCGCGCTGACGGTCTTCGAGACGCAGACCGGCGACTACGTCTCCTCCGGGACGAAGTTCGAGGGCCTGTGGCTGCTGTCCCGCCCGGTCAGCTCCTGGTCGGTGACCTTCACCTCGGTCCAGAGCGGCGCGAAGGGCAAGGTCAGCACCACCGTCAAGGGCGCCGGGGCCAAGGCGTGGGTGACGACCGACTGGTACGGCACCACGGTGACCGGGGACCGCTTCCCCAACGGCGCCTTCACCTGGACCCTGAAGGGGACCGCGCTCGGCACCTCGACCGAGGTCACGGCGGCCACCGGCAAGGGCTTCCGGCAGAACGGGGCGGCGGTCCGGCGCGACTTCGTCAGCCCCGACGGCCCCGACGGCCGCGGCGATCTGCTCACCCTCAACTCCTCCGGCGGCCTGACCTTCCAGTCCGGCACCGGCACCGGCAAGTTCGGCGACAAGTACACGGGCACCGGCTGGGCCACCTCCGTCAAGGCGATCCCGTTCGGTGACCTGAGCGGCGACCGCTGCAACGACGTCCTGGTCCGCTACAGCTCCGGCGCCCTGCGCCTGTACAAGCCGGGCTGCGGCAAGGCGGTCAAGCCCTCGACCTCCTACACCACGCTCGCGACCAGCGGCTGGACGCAGTACGACGTGCTGACCTCACCCGGCGACATCAGCGGTGACGGCCGTCCGGACCTGATCACCCGCAACGCGTCGACGGGAACCGTGTACCTCTACAAGGGCACCGACACCGGCAAGCTGTCGTCGCGCGTCAAGCTCTACGACAACTGGAAGGGCTACAAGAAGATCGTCGGCGCCGGCGACCTCAACGGCGACGGCATCGGCGACCTCCTCGCCCAGGACAAGTCCAACGTCCTCTACCGCTACGACGGCAAGGGCGACGGCACCTTCAAGGCCCGCGTGAAGCTCTTCACCGACTGGGGCGGCTCGTACAACGTCGTGGTCGGCGTCGGCGACATCACCGACGACGGCAGGGCGGACATCGTGTCCCGCGACACGAGCGGCAACCTGTACCGCAACAGCGGTGACGGGAAGGGGTCGTTCGGGGCGCGGGTGAAGATCGCGACCGGGTTCGGCGGATACAAGTCCCTTTCGTAGCAGCACAGTTCACAGGTTGAGGCGCCCGGGGTCCCTGCGACCCCGGGCGCCTTTACACTGCGCCCGTGACTCACAGACATGGATGGGGCCTGGCCGCTGTCGCGGTCGCGGGTCTGATGGGGAGCACCCTGGTGTCGGCGGTTCCGGCGGCAGCGGTGCACGGTGGGGTCCCGGGGGACTTCAACGGGGACGGCTACAAGGACGCGGTGCTGCCCGCGCCGGGGGCGGACGTGGCCGGCAAGGAGGCGGCGGGGGCGGTGGTCGTGCTGTACGGCTCGAAGACGGGCCTGGCGGCGAGCCACCGGAAGACCCTCACGCAGAACAGCTCGGGGGTGCCGGGTACGGCCGAGAAGAACGACATGTTCGGATACGCCACCGCGACGGCCGACCTGAACCGCGACGGGTACGCCGACCTGGTCGTGGGGTCCCCGTACGAGGACACGACCGGGGGCACCAACCGCGGCGCGGTCACGGTCCTCTGGGGCAGCGGTAGCGGGCTGACGAGCGGCACGAGCCTGCCGGCCTCGGCTTACCAGGGCCTCGAGCCCCTCTATTTCGGCCTGGACATCGCAGCGACGAGCGGCTCTTCGGGTGCGAAGACAGAAGTCCTGGTGGGCAGTTGGCACGGTTCCGCCCTCTTCACCGGCCCGTTCAGCCGCACCGGCTCCTACGGCGCCTCCGCGGTCGCGGACTACTCCTGGGCCGGCTCCGTGGCGCTTGGCGACTTCGACGGCGACGGAGCCCAGGACCACGTGAACGTCACGTTCGGCCAGAGCGGTGAGACCGGCGGCCAGGTCGTCATCGACCCGGAGGACGACGACCTGTCGGATGACCTTCCCGTCTATCAGACCGAGGGCAACGGCCGTATCCCCGCCACCGGCGACCTCAACGGCGACGGCTACGCCGACCTGGTGGTCGGCGACCCCGAGGACCCCGACACCCCGGGCGTGGACGGTGCGTTGGGCGGCCGGGTCCTGGTCTGGTACGGCTCGGCGCGCGGCATCGCGAAGGATGCCCCGCCCGTGCAGATCACGCAGAACACCCCCTCGGTTCCCGGCGCGAGCGAGGAAGGCGACTCTTTCGGCGCGGGACTGGCCGTGGCCGATCTGAACCGCGACGGCCTCGCGGACATCGTCGTCGGCTCGCCCTACGAGGACCTCGCCGAGGGCCGCGCCGGTCAGGTGACCGTCATCCCAGGCCGGGCCACCGGCGCCCTCGGTACCGGCTCGTACTCCTTCTCCCAGGACACGGCGGGGGTGCCCGGCGCCTCCGAGGACGACGACTTCTTCGGCACCACCGTCTCGGTCGGGGACGTGAACAAGGACGGCAGGCCGGAGCTGTTCGTCGGCGCGGCCGGCGAGAACAACTACACCGGCGCCGTGTGGGTCTTCCCCGGTGGTTCGTCCCGTCCGGTGGCCACTGGAAGCAAGCTGTTCACGGCTGCGTCCGTCGGTCTCACCCAGCAGAGCGGCACGCTCCTGGGCGGCAACGGACTGCTCTGGGTGATCTGAGCCTCAGGCCGCCGCCAGCGCCGGGTTCCACCACGGCACGCTGTACCACCCGCCCGGAACCCGGCGCCCGTCGACGACCCCGCCCGCGTAGTAGTACGGCGTCACCCCGCTCCGCCACCGGTTGGAGACGGTGTACGTGCGGTCGGCCACGATGACGCGACCGTCGCGGGCGGTGACGGCGGGTGTGCCGAGGGCCGGGAGGGCCGGGCCCGGGTCGAGGGCGAGGACGACCCGGGCGCCGCGCACGTAGTGCAGGCCCTCGACGGCGGTCGACCCGGCGGTCTCGTACCGGGCCGCGGCCAGCTGCTCCTTGGCGGCGCGGTACCGCTCGGTGGCGTCCGCGAGGGCCAACACGGCCGCCGTGTCGCCGGCCGCGTCGATCCCGGCCAGCCCCGCGCCGAGCCGTTCCACCCACCGTTCGGCCTCGCCCCGCCCGCCGGGCTCGGGGGCGGGAACGGGGACGGGGACCGGTGCCTCGGCCGCCCGCACGGGCACCGACACCATCGCCGCCGGTCCCCGCCCGCCGTGTCGGCGCTGCGCGACGACCGCGAACACCGCTCCGACGATCAGCAACAGTGCGAGCGGCACGGCGACAACCATCGCTACCTCCAGCGCTTCCGGTGAGTGCGTACGTCTCCATCAGACCCACGGCCGCTGTGCGCGGACGTCGGGACGCCTGTACGGCTCCTGTGAGCCCGCCATGATCGACGACCTTGGCGGGTACAGGCCGCCGGCCCTGAAGATGAAATGCGGGTGAATAGCCGAAGGGGCCCGGAACCGTGTGGCGGTTCCGGGCCCCTTCTGTGTGGTGCCGGTGTGGACTAGGACCAGCCCGGGTCGGTGACCGTCGCGGTCGCCACGGTGGTCGTCTGCGCGTCGGCGCCGGAGTCGCTCGCACCGAGGACGGCGATCAGGGCGGCGGCGGTGACGGCGACGATCGTGGCGAGCATGCGGCGCATTTGGTTCCCCCAAGTATTGGTGTTTTAGCGGGAGTTGGGCCGTTCCGGGCGGTTCGGCGTGACTCCATACTGGGGTTCGAGTGATCCTCGAGTCGCGTGTTTTCCGTGGCACGAAACGATCTGGCACATGTGTGCCAGTGGGCGGCCCGGACGGCCCGGCGCGCGGACACGGGATCTTCACACCTTCCCGGGGTGATCTTGGTGAACCGCCACGAGCATGATCACGTCATGCTGCTGACCTGCGCGTCCACCCCCCGGACAGGCTTGTGGTGGGACCCCGCGGAGCGGCACAATCCCTCCGCATGACTTGACCCACGGAGTGGCCGCGCCGGGGCTGGGACGAGCCCGTTCCCCAGGTGCCGCCAGCGTTGTCGGGACCCGCTGCCCCTCCGTGACACGAAGCTGGGGGGCTTGCGTGCTGGTTTCTCTCGGACTGACCGAGCAGTCCGACCGTCTGTACCGCGCCATTCTCAGACGGCCGGACCTGGCCGTCGCGGATGCCGCCAAGGAACTCGGCGTCACCGAGGACGTGGTGCGCGAGGAGCTGGAGGAACTGACCCGTCTCTCCCTGCTCACCCCCGCCTGGCGCCGGGACAACCGGCTGCGGGTGGTCGCCCCCAAGGCGGCCCTCGACTCCCTGCTCGCCCACCAGCAGGCCGAGATCGTCGAGCGGCAGCGCGCCCTCGCCGAGAGCCAGGCCGCGGCCGACGCGCTGCTGACCCAGTACGCCGAGCTCCACCCCGAGGAACCCGAGCACGAGGCGGAACGATTCCTCGGGGTCGAGGCCGTCCGCGCCAAGATCACCGAGCTGACCGCCGACGTCCGCACGGAGATCATCAGCTTCCACCCCGGCGGCCCGCAGCCCGCGGCCCAGTTCGAGGCCAGCGAGCCGATCACCACCGGGCTCCTCGACCGCGGCGTCACGGTCAAGGGCGTCTATCAGGACTCCATCCGCAATGACCAGGTCAGCGTCGAACACGCCCGCTGGCTCACCGAGCGCAGCGGCGAACTGCGCACCGTCCCCGCCCTGCCGATGCGGATGATCATCCTGGACCGGCAGAAGGCCCTGGTGCCGATCGACCCCGACGACAGCTCCCTCGGCGCGGTCCTGCTGCGCGAGCCCGGCGCGGTCGCCGCGTTCTGCGCCCTCTTCGACGCCGTGTGGGACACGGCGACGCCGTTCGGTGAACCGGCCCGCCGTAGCCTCGACGACCCCGGCTCCCAGCCCCGCGAACTGCTCCGCCTGCTCGCCCAGGGCTACACCGACGAGGCCGCCGCCCGCCGCCTCGGCATCTCACTGCGCAGCGAACGGCGCCTGATCTCCGAGCTGATGGAGAAACTGGACGCGCAGAGCCGCTTCCAGCTGGGCCAACGGGCGGTAGAGCACGGCCTGTTGTAATGCCGTCGCTCAGCAGGCGCAGGCGATACCGCTGACCGGAGCCGTCAGCGGGTCGATCGCCTGCTTGCGGACGCCGGCCGCGTCCTCGACCTCGAAGCCCTCGCGGGACCAGTACTCGAAGCCGCCCAGCATCTCCTTGACCGGGTGGCCGAGGCCCGCGAAGGCGTACGCGGCACGGGTGGCCCCGTTGCAGCCCGGCCCCCAGCAGTAGGTGACGACCATCGCCCCGGCCGGCACCAGCTCGGCGGCCCGCTCGGCGATGTCGTCGGTCGGCAGATGGACGGCACCCGGGATGTGCCCCTGCTCCCACGCCTCCGTGCTGCGCGTGTCGATCAGCACGAACCCCTTCGCGCCGGACTCGATGTCGGCGTGCACGTCGGAGGCGTCGGCCTCGAAGGACAGCCGTCCACGGAAGTGGGCGAGCGCCTCGGCGGGGTCAGCGGCGGGAACGCGCAGCACCTTCGAGGGGGCGGTGGTGGCGGTCGTGGTCATGGGACGTCTCCTTGGGTCGGTTCGTGAGGGTGTGGACGGCGGCACAGGCGACGACCGTGAGGATGGCCGCGGTCGCGGTGCCGGGAAGCAGGAGCAGAACGGCGGTGCTGCCGTCCGCGAGATGGGCGACGGTAAGGGTGACGAGGGCGAGGGTGGCGGCAGCCGCGGCGCCCTCCGCCTGCGGACGGCTGGTCAGTTCGTGCCAACGCGCGCCGGTGGCCTGGAGGTTGGTGCGGCAGTAGAGGGCGAGCGTGAGGGCGCTGAGCGCGGCGAGGGGCGCCAGCGGGAGGTCGGCGAGGGGAGCGGGCGGGCGCAGGAGTACGGCGTACAGGGCGGCGGCGCCGGTGAC
This sequence comes from Streptomyces sp. NBC_00028, assembly GCF_045041065.1. Taxonomy (NCBI): domain Bacteria; kingdom Bacillati; phylum Actinomycetota; class Actinomycetes; order Kitasatosporales; family Streptomycetaceae; genus Streptomyces; species Streptomyces sp. NBC_00028. The sequence goes on from NZ_CP108293.1 coordinate 4,970,140, forward strand.
ACCGAGCAGGGTGCCGGCGAGGGCGGCGCGCTGCGGTACCGCGCCCGCGGGCACGGCGCTCTCGACGCCGACCCAGCCGAACAGGAGCGGGAGGACCGCCCACCAGGAGGCGGACGTGTCGGGGACGCCGCCCAGCGCCCACCAGCCGCCGGCCGCGGCCAGGACCGCCGCCAGCCGCAGCCGGCGTACCGGCGTGGACAGCGGGCGGGGCCGGTAGGTGGCCCACGTGGCGGCGGCCAGGAGGACCGCGACGGACCACAGGAAGGCGTCCCCCCACAGCCGGGCCGCGAACCGCCCGGCGGTCAGCGCGACCGCCGCCTGCCCGGTGGCGAACCCGGCGAAGTACAGCCCCGTGACGACCCGCGCGGCCCGGAACCCCAGCCGCCGCCGCACGAAGGCCACGGCCCCGCCCTGCGCGGTGCCCCCGGCGCCCGCGACGAGCAGACACCAGATGATCACCACGAGCGCGACCACCACGGACCACCCGACCGGCACGGGAGCAAGAGCGGCGGGCAACAGCAGGGCACCCGCACCGAGAACGGCGACAAGAGCACGGTTCCCGGCGGCGCCGAGGGTTCGCACCCCGGCCGGGGCGACCGCGTGGCCGCCCGTGGCAGGGGCGGTGGGCGGGGTGGTGAGACCCGCATCGGTGGCCGCCGGGCTGCCCGCTCCCGACACGACGCTCGCCGAGGCATTCGCCCCGGCCGCGGCGTCTCCGGCAGCCGACGGGCCGGCCACGGCACGCGATCCGGCACCGGCCGCCCGCACCCCCGTACCCCCACCCCTCATGACAGCTCGTGGAAGAACAGCGGGGCCGCGTCCGGGAGTTGGGTGCCCGCCGGGACCAACCGGCCGTCCAGGGTCTCCCACTTGGGCATCTGCGTCGTCATGTCCACCGGCACGCCCAGCTGTCCCGCGAGGTGGGCGGACCAGCCCGGCATCAGGGGGGCCGAGGTGACCGCGACCGCCGCGAGGAGTTCGAGGTGGGCGACGAGACGGGCGGCGTACTCCTCGCGGGGGCCCGCGGCGCGTACGAGGGACAGCTGGCGCAGGTCGTCCACGGCGCGGTCGACGACCACGGCCAGTTCGGCGGCGGCCTTCTGCGGGGAGAAGGTCTCCGCGCCGAGCGCGGCGGCGATACGGTCCGGGAGTTCGGCGCGGTCCTCGTCGAGGAAGGTGACGGAGAGGGGCGTGGCGGGGACCGTCGACTGGAAGTCCTGGGAGAACAGGTCGAGGACGGTGTCCGTCCAGCGCTCGATGCCACCGGCGAGGACGGTGCTGACGGTGTCGGCGAACTCCTTCATGGAGAAGTTGTTCTGCTCGCGCTCGGGGCCGGTCAGGGCGAGGTGGAAGCGCAGGGCGTCGGCGTTGACGCGGCGCAGGAACTCGCCGCCCCAGATGGCGTGGCCGCGGCTGGTGGAGAACTTGTCGCCCTCCAGCCGGTAGAACTCGTTGATCACGACCTGGGAGGGCAGGGTCAGCGTGCCCTGGGCGAGGAGCAGGGCCGGCCACAGGACGGCGTGGGAGAAGGAGCAGTCGAAGCCGATGAAGTTGATGATCCTCGTGTCGGGGTTGGTCCACAGGCGCTCCCACTCGCCCTTGTCGCCGTGCGCCTCCGAAAGCCGGGCGGTGGCGGCGGCGTAGCCGAAGATGCCGCTGAACCAGGTGTCGAGGATGTGCCCCTCCCAGCCCTCCAGCGGGACCGGGATGCCGTAGTCGGCCTCGCGGGAGATCGGGGTGTCGGGGAGCGCCCGCTCGAACAGGCCGTCCAGGTAGGAGATCAGGCGCGGGCGCCATTCCGCCTTCGACTGGGCTTCCGTGTAATAGGCCTGGAGGCGGTCGCGGTAGTCGTCGAGCGGGAAGACGATCCGGCGCAGGGTGGTCAGGCCCGGCTCCTGCCAGCAGGACGTGCACTTCGGGTTGGCCACGCCGGCCGGGTCCTGGGCGAGACCGCAGGCCTCGCAGTAGATGCCGTCGGAGGGGTCGGCGCAGAACTGGCACTCGCCGCGCACCTCGGCCTCGTACAGATAGCGGTCGCAGGGCTCGCAGCGGAAGACGGGCAGCTCCTCGACCTTCAGCGCGCCCGCGTTCCACAGCTCCAGGAAGAAGCGCTGGACGAACTCGGTATGCGTGGAGTCGGTCAGCGGGCGGGTGAACCAGTCGTGGTGCATCGAGCCCAGCGACAGCGTCTGCTCCATGCGGTCGCCGAACAGCTTGGCCGTCGGGTACGCGGTGGAGCCGATCTCGGCGGCACGACGCGGGACGTAGCAGGAGTGCTCGTCGGAGTAGCCGACGTAACGGACGTCGTTGCCGCGCTGGCGGAGGTGCCGGCTGAGGATGTCGGCGCCGAGGAACGGGCCGGAGAGATGGCCGAGGTGGAGGTCGCCGTTGGGGTTGGGCGGGGCGCTGGTGACGACGTACGAGGTCATGGTCGTGAAGTCCTTAGAAGGCTTAGGAGGCGAGCTGGTTGAGGGCGGGCTCCGGCACGGCGCCGGTGTCGAGCGCCGGGAGCACCTCGCAGGTCGGGGCCACCACGCGGCTGTGCGGCGGGAGGTCGTCCAGGACGATGGCGTGGGCGCCGACGCGGGAGTCGGAGCCGACGGTGACCGGGCCCAGCACGCTGGCGCCGGTGCCGATGATCACGCGGTCGCCGACGACGGGGTGGCGGCGGGACCCGGCCGGGCGGCGCAGGTCCTTCCACCAGCCGACCGAGCCGAGCGTCACCTGGTGGTACAGCATCACGTCGTCGCCGATGCGGACCGTTTCGCCGATGACGACGGCGGTGCCGTGGTCGACGAAGAAGCGGCGCCCGATCCGCGCCCCCGGGTGGATCTCGATGCCGCTCACCGCGCGGGCCAGCAGCGACAGGGCGCGGGCGGTGAAGCGGTGCCCGCGCCGCCACAGGCGGTGCGCGATCCGGTACGTCCACAGGGCGTGGATGTGCGGGTAGAGCAGCACCTCGGCGCGGGAGGAGGCGGCGGGGTCCTTGGCGAGGACGGTGGCGATGTCCTCGGCGAGCAGCGCCCGCAGCCGCGGCCCTGGCTCACATGTGGTCATACGGCGCCTCCGGTCTGACCGGCCGGCCCGCGAGGAACCGCTGCGGCCGGTAGGGCTCCAGGAGTTCCTGGACCGCCTTGCCGGGTACGGCACCGCCGTCGATGATCTCCCGCGCGGCGAGCTCCGCGACGGCGGGCGCCATCTTGAAGCCGCCGCCGCTGAAGCCGAGGGCGAGGTAGAGCCCGTCGGGCCCGGCGGCGCCCACGACGGGCCGCTTGTCCGGCGTGTAGCCGTCGAGCCCGGAGCGCGTGCCGGCCAGCGGAGCCGTGGCGGCCTGCGGGACCCGGACCGCGATCGCGTTGATCGCCGCCTCCAGCTCGGCCTGCGTCAGCGGCTCCACGTCCCGGCCCAGCTCGGTGTCGGGCTTGCTGGGCACACCGAAGTAGAAGCGGTCCAGGCCGTCGGGCCGGAAGTAGGAGCCGGTGGTGTCGTCGATGCAGGTGGGCACCGAGGCCCGCGAGCCGCGTCGCCCGGCACCCGGCAGCTCGGCCTGCGCGAGGCCGATCCGGCGGGCGGTCACCGGGATGTGCACGCCGAGGTACTCGGCGGGAGCGGACCCCCAGGCGCCGCCTGCGAGGACGACCAGCGGGGAGTCGATGCGGCCGATGGAGGTGAGGACACCGGTGACGACACCGGCGTGCTCCAGGACCTTCATCGCCCGGATGCCCTCGGACGGAGAGACCCCGAGCCGGTAGGCGGCGGCCAGCAGCGCCCCGGAGGCCATCATCGGGTCGGCGTAGCCGCCCTCGGGCTCGTAGGCGGCCAGCGCGATGTTCTCGGTGCTGAGCCCGGGATAGATCTCCTTCAGCTCGCCCGGCTCGACGATCTCGACGCGCCGGTGTCCGGCGGCGTCCGTCGTCGCGTCGGCGTTCTGCTTCAGGTCCTCGGCGTGGTTGTCACCGACGATCATCACGAAGCCGGTGCGCCGGTAGCCGCAGTCCCCGCCGATGACATCGGCCCACTGCTCGAAGACCGGCAGGGAGCGTGCGGCCAGCCGCGTGTCGGCGACCGACGTGTGGTGCAGCCGCAGCAGCCCGCCCGAACGGGACGTGGCGCCCTGGGCGTTGACCCGCCCCTGGTCGCACAGCACGATCCGGCCCAGCCCGGCCAGCGCGAGCTGGTGCGCGATGGCCGCGCCGATCACCCCGCCGCCGACGACCACGGCGTCGGCGTGCGCGTGCACGATGGGACTCATCAGACGGACACCCCTGCCACCACACGGGAGTTGACGGGGCCTGACGGGTCGTCGATCTCGAACACCGAGGCCCACTTGGCGCGTTCGCGGGCGATCGCCTCGGCGCCGCCCCACCAGATGGTGACGAACCGCAGCCGGGTCTCGCCGTCGTTGGTCAGGTCGTGGTCCTGGTACGGCGTGATGAACACCGTCTCCCCGGCCCGCACCCGGCGCGTCTCCTCGCCGATGCGCATGACGCCGCTGCCCTCGGTGATGAAGAACATCTCGTTCTCGTCGTGATGGTGGGCGGTGGACGTCTCACCGGGCGCCACGTCCACCCAGGCGCCGCCCCAGAAGGGCTCCTCGACCGCGCCGGGCCACGGGAAGATGCGCCGGCCGCTGACGTTGTACGGCTCCTCGAAGACCATGTCCTCCTCGTGCGCGGTGAACACGTGCATCAAGCTCTTCTTCTGCTCGCTCTGCTGCTCGCTCATGGGGTCCCCCCGGTTCATGCGGCGACGGGCTGCCGCAGTCGGCTGCGCAGGTCGCGGTGGATGGTGTCGGCCTTGGCGGCCATCTGGCTGAAGGAGGTGGCGGAGCCGATGCCGTGCCGCCACTCGGTGAGGCCGTCGAGGTAGAGACCCACCTCGCAGTCGCCGGTGGTCTCGGCGCGATAGGCGCGGGTCACCTCCGGCCGCCCCTGCGCGTCCAGCTTCAAGTAGGGCTTGAACGACTCCAGTTGGCGGGGGAAGGCGGGCTCGCGGTAGCCGGTGCAGACGATGACGGCGTCGGCCTCGATGACGCCGCGCTCCCCGGTGAAGACCTCTTCTGTCTCCAGGCGTACGGCGTCCCCGACGACGGAAACCTCCCGGACATCGGTCCGCCGGTGCATGTGCAGCCGCTGCCGCCCGGTGAGCCGGTCCTGGTAGACGGCCTGGTACAGCCCGGTCGAGACGTCCGGGTCCACGGCGGCGTAGTTGGTGGCCCGAGCCTGGTTCAGGGCACGCTCGCGCTCGTCGTCGCCGAGGGCGTAGAAGTAGTCGGTCTCGTCGGGGAAGTACACCTCGTTGCTGAAGTGGCCCAGCTCGTACATCCGGAAGCCGGCGTGCCGGACCAGGGAGTGGATGTGGGCGTCGGGGTTCTGCCCGGCGAGGTGCAGCACGATCTCACCGGCGGTCTGCCCGGCGCCGATGACGGCGACGCGGTCCAGGGAGCCGAGGGCGGCGAGCTTGGGCAGCAACTGGGAGGCGTGGAAGACACGTTCGCCGAGCGCCCCCTGGAACACCTCGGGGACGTAGGCCACATGTCCGGTGGCGAGGGCGATGTTGCGCCCCTCGACGCGGTGCACGGACCCGTCGCGAGGATCACGCGACACGACCCGCGCACTGAGCACCCGCCCGCCGTCCCCCACCACGGGCTCCACCGCGAGCACCTCACGGTGGTAGTCGACCTGGCCGCGCACCTGCCCGGCCGCCCACTGCACGTAGTCCGACCACTCCAGACGGCTCGGGTAGCCGCCCATCAGCGTGAACGGGTAGAAGCGGCCGGTCTGGTGGATGTAGCTCGGGAACCCGAAGCGGGAGCGCGGGTCGCGGGGCGTGGCGAAGTCGCGCAGGAAGTGGTGCTGGATGTCGGTGCCGGGCAGGACGAGGTTGGGCTGCCAGGCGGAGTCGCCGGCCTTCTCCAGGTAACGGGCGCTGAGCACCCCGCCGTTGGCGTCGTCGTGGTCCTCGACGGCGGCGGCAAGGGCGATCCCGGAGGGCCCGAACCCGGCGACGACCAGGTCATGGACGTCGTGAGCGCTCATCGGAGGGCCTCCTCGGCGGCGGTGAGGGCCTCGCGCAGGATGCGTCCGGCGATGTCGATCTCCTGCTCGGAGCAGTTCAGGGGCGGCAGCATGCGCACGACGCAGTCGTCACGGCCGCCGAGTTCGAGGATCAGCCCGCGGCTGACGGCCTCCCACTGCACCCGCTTGGCGAGCTCGCTGGCGGGCTGCCCGGTGACGGGGTCGTTGAGCTCGACACCGGTCATCAGTCCGAGGCCGCGCACATCGGCGACGTACGGGCTCACGCCTCGCAGCCCCTGCAGATGAACCATCAGCTGTTCGGCCCGGGCGCGGACGTTCTCCAGCACCCGGTCCCGCGCCACGACCTTGAGGGTGGCGACGGCGGCGGCGAAGGCGGGCTGGTTGCCGCGGAAGGTACCGCTGTGGGCGCCCGGCGCCCAGGCGTCCAGCTTCTCGTCGTAGAGGATCACGGAGGCCGGCAGCCCCATGCCGCTGAGTGCCTTGGAGGCACACACCACATCGGGCTCGATGCCGTACTGCTCGAAGGCGAACCAGGTACCGGTACGCCCGCACCCGCTCTGCACTTCATCCACGATCATCGGAATCCCGAGCCGCCTGGTGACCTCACGCACCCGCCGCACGAACTCCACGTCGGCCGGGATGACACCACCCTCGCCCTGGACCAGCTCCATGATCACGGCGGCGGGAAGCGTGATGCCGCCGTTGACGTCGGTGAGGGCGCGCTCCAGGAAGGTGGCGCAGTTGACCTCGCAGTTCTCCCGCTTCAGCCCCAGCGGGCAGCTGTGGCAGTTGGAGTACGGGAAGAAGTGCACGCCCGGCATCCGGCCGCGTACCGGCTCCTTCTGCTCGACGAGCCCGGTGACGCTCATCGCGGCCATGGTGGCGCCGTGGAACCCGCCCTGGAAGGTGATGATCTCCTCACGGCCGGTGGCGGTCTTGCACAGCTTCAGCGCGGCGTCCACGGCGTTGGCGCCGGTCGGCCCACAGAAGTGGATCTTCGTCCGCTCCCGCATCGGCGTCGGCAGCATCCCGATGGTCAGCGAGGTGAACTCGTCCTTGATCGGGGTGGGGAAATCCAGCCCGTGCACGAACTCGTCCAGCTGACGGTGCGCGGCGGCCAGCGGCTCGGGGTGATTGTGCCCGAGCGAGAGCACCCCGGCCCCGGAGAGAAAGTCCAGGAAGACGTTCCCGTCGAGATCCTCCACATAGCTCCCCTTGCCACGTCGTATGGCTATGGGAAGTTTTCGCGGATAAGACCGTGAGTTGGACTCCCGAGCGGCCTGCCGGTCGAGCAGCTCGGCGCTGCGGGGCCCGGGCAGGGTGCCGGAGACGTAGGGACCGGGGGAGGTGGGGGCTGCGTGATCAATGGTTGCGGTCATAGGGGGCAAGCACTCCAATTACGTGGGGACGACGCACCCAGGGGCGCGGGGAACTGCGCGACCAGCCACAACGGACTGGCAGCCGCACTCAGGCCGCAGCCAAGACGGCGCTCCGGTCGTTACTCGAAAGCACCGCACTCAGCGAATCCGTAAGCGTCGCCGCCCGAAGCGACAGCAAGCTGAACGACCCCGCGTCACCGATCCCATGGCTCGACTCGCACAGCCCGTTGAGGAACAGCGGCGGCGTCCCGTCGGCGACAGCCTTGAGCGCGTAATCGACACCCACCTCAAGCCGCCCGTCCGCCTCCTTGGCGAACAGCCCGGCCAGCCCGGCCATCAGCGGCGGGCACAACTCCTCGTGCGCCCCCGGCCCCATGTTCCGGAACCCGGTGGCCAGCACCGCGAAGTCGACCGAGTCCGTCACCGTCTCCCCGGTGTTGCGCTCCAGGAAGTCGATGTTGACCCGCCCGTCCGCCTCGGCCACCGACACGGCCTCCAGGTTGCCGCGCACGAACAGCCGCTGGTCCCCGTCGAGCTCCTGCTCGTAGATCTCCAGGTACAGCTCACGCAGCACGTCGATGTCGGCGGAGGAGTAGTTCGTCGGGTGCATGAACGCGTCGAGGGCCTTCTTGCCGTCCCGCGAGGCACGGAAGTAGTAGTCGGTGAACTCGGGGAAGTACCCCTCCTCGCTGAACGGGCTGGTGTCCTTCTGCCGCAGCGAGTGCGACCGCGTGTAGGTGGTCACCCGAGCCCGCGGGAAGCGCCGCCCGAGGTCCAGCGCCAGCTCAACGGCGCTCTGGCTGCCGCCGATGACAGCAACCGACGAAGGCTGCCCGGAAGCCGTCAGCGAGGCGAGCTTCGGCAGGTACTGGGTCAGATGGAACACCCGCTCGCCGCGCAGCGAGTCGTACGGTGCCGGGATGTACGGCGTCCGCCCGGGGCCCATGACCAGCGTGCGACCGAGGTACCGCTGCCCCGACATGGTCGTCACCTCGTACAGCCGCTCCCCGTTCTCCTCCACGACCTGGAGGCCCTCGGCCCGCTGGTTGCAGTCGACGAGGTGGGAGAAGAAGCCGGCGGCCCAGCGGATGTACCCGGCGTACTCCTTGCGCAGCGGGAACTCCGAGGGGAGGTTCAGGTGGCGCAGCAGCCGGCCCTGCTCGTGCAGGTAGTTGAGGAAGCTGTAGCGGGAGCGCGGGTTGCGCAGGGTCACCAGGTCGCGGCTGGGGTGGTTCTGGATGTCGGAGCCGTCCAGGAGCATCCCCGGCTGCCACTCCGGGCTCGGGCGGGCCTCCAGGAAGCGTGCGGTCAGCGGGGAGTTCCGCTCCTCCAGGGCGATGGCGAGGGCGAGGTTGGCGGGCCCGAAGCCGATGCCGAGGATGTCGTACACGGGAGTGGTGCTCATCGCTGGGTGCTCCTTGCGATCACGGTCGTGAAGGTCGGGTTGCCGTCGAAGTCGATGCGCAGGCCGCCGATGCGGTCGGCCGCGTACACGCGCTGGTCGGTGCGGTACCAGAGGGGGATGAGGGCGAGGTCGCGGATCGCGATCCGGTCGGCCCGCCGCCAGGCGTCGACGCGTTCGGCGGGGTCGGTGGCGGCGCGGGCGCGGGCCACCAGGGCGTCGAACTCGGCGTCCACGTACCGCCCCTCGTTGTCACCGTGGGCGGTGCCCTCGGCGTCGGGCGCGGTGCACGAGGAGTGCAGCAGCGGGAAGAGCATGTTGTCGGGGGTGGGGTAGTCACAGGCCCACCCGGCCCGGCACAGACCTGCCGCCACCACCGACGTACGGTGGTCGACCAGCCCGCGCGCGTCGGTGCGCAGCAACTCGACCTGCCAGCCGTGGACTTGCGCCAGCCCCTTGGCGAGGGCGATGACCCAGTCGTCGTGCCCGGCACCGGTGTTGTAGGCGAGGTCGACGCGAGTACCGGGACCGAGTCCCGCTCGCGCGGCTGCTTCCCGCGCCCTCTCCGGGTCGTACGCCGTCCAGTCCTCCTCCCCCATCTCCCCGCGCGGGGTGTGCGCCTTGCCGAACCACGGCGACAGCAGCGAGTGCGCGGCCGTACGGCTGCCGTGGAAGTAGGTGTCGATGAGGCCCTGCCGGTCGATGGCGGCCGACACAGCGCGCCGCGCCTCGACCGAGTCCATCGGCGCCTGGTGGCAGAACGGGATGAGGTAGAAGAGCCCGGCGCCCTCCTGCTCCAGGTAGCCGTCCCGCTGTGCCGCCTCCCGCGTCTTCGCCGGGGGAATCCGGGCGTAGTCGTAGGTACCGTCGACGAACCGGGCGTATTCGTCGTCCAGGGCGGTGACCGGGTCGAGGATGTCGAAGTGGATCTCCTCGATCTCCGGCGCCGGACCGAACCACCGCTCGTTGCGCCGCAGCCGGATGGACTCGCCGTGCCGCCAGGGTCCGTCCATGACGAACGGGCCGTTGCCGACGGGGAGGTCGTTGTACGACGTCTCCAGCGCGGCCGGCGTCCAGGACGGCACCGGGAAGAAGATCGGCTGGAGCGTCTTGAGGTCGAACTGGACGTCGGGCTCGGCGAGTTCGACGACCAGCGTGGCGTCGTCCACGGCCGTGAAGTCCCGTACGCCGGCCAGGTGGTAGGCGGTCTCGGTGTTGGCCTGCGGGTCCAGGGCCCGGCGCCAGCCGCGGACGAAGCTGTGCGCGGTGACCGGCTCGCCGTCGCTGAAGACGGTGTCGGTGCGCAGCCGGAACGTCCAGGTGATGGCCGTCGGGTCGGACTCCCACGCGGTCGCCGTGGCCGGGATCAGCTCCCCTGCCTCGTCCAGGGCCAGCAGGCCGGTGAACAGCGCCTTGCAGACCTGGATGCCCTCGCCCTCCTGGGCCTTGTAGGGGTCGATGGCGGTGGGCTCGGTGATGCCCGCACGGAAGATCACGCGGCGCCCCTGACCACGGGCGGCACCATCACGACGTCGAGCTGCTCGTCCAGGTCGGCGGCGATCCGCTCCACCCGGTCGACGTCCTCCACGCCTCGGTAGGGCGCGGCGACGGCGAGCGAGCCGGCGATCTCGTACCAGCCCTCAGGGGCGCGGCGCAGCCGGTCGCCGGGCTTGGAGGCGGGGATGTAGGAGCGGAAGTAGGGGGAGTGGTAGGCGTCGCCGGGATTGTTGCGGACCAGCGTGCCGGTCCGGTAGGCGAACTTGATGCAGGTTGCGGCGCGCGGGGTGGCGGCTCGACGGACCTCGCCATCGAGCACGGCGGCCCGCTTCTCGGCGTCGTCACCGGCCAGCACGGCCTTGGCGTAGAGCCGTACCGCGTCGATGCCGTGCACCTCGCGCAGGTTGCGGTAGTTCTGGCCGCCGCTCATGCGGGTGGCGAACTCCACGACCCGGTAACGGCCCTGGGCGTCCTGCCGGAACTCGGCGTTGAACAGGCAGTTCTTCACCCCGAGTCCGGCGACGATGCCCTCGGCGACCGCGACCAGCTCCGGCTCCTCCTCCGGGGTGCGGAAGGGCAGGGTGTAGAAGTCCTCCTCGAAGTAGGGGCCGGGCATCTGCATCTTGTTGGTGACGCCGACGAGGTGGAACGCGCCGTCGACGACCACACCGTCGAGGGTGACCTCCTTGCCCGGCAGGAACTCCTCGATGAGGGCGATCTCGGGGCCGTCGCTCGGGAAGTAACCGCCCCACTCCTCGGCGAGCCGCGCCACGTCGGTGAGCGCCCGCTCCAGCTCGTCGCGGTCACGGACCAGGCTCACGCCGATGCTCGCGGCGAGCGCGCTGGGCTTGACGATGAAGGGGAAGGAGAAGTCCTCGGCGGCCTTGAGGCCCGTCTCCACGCCGGTCACGCCGGCGAACTGCGGTGCGGGCAGACCGTGTTCGGTGAGGAAATTGCGCTGGAGCTGCTTGTCGCGGGAGATCGCGTCCGCCTCGGGGCGCGGCCAGGAGTGGCCGAGCAGCTGGTTGGCGCGGGAGGTGACGGCGATGTCGCTGTCGTAGAAGGTGATCGCCGTGTCGATGCCCAGCTTGCCGGCCTCCTCGGCGCAGAAGCGGGCCATCGACTCGCCCTCCAGCTCCTCCGGGATCGGCACCACGGAGGCGAAGCGGCCGTCGTCGGCGGCCTGCTTGACGCCGGTGGCCAGGTGGATCTCCAGACCCATCCGCTCCAGCGTCTCGATGTGCTCGCGGTGCCACGCGTAGGTGTTCCGCATGATCAGCAGGATCTTGTTGTTCATGCCGCTGTTGCTCATGCCGCGACCTTCTGCTCCAACTCGACGGTGACTACGGTGACTTGCTCCAGCAGAGCTTCGGCGGTGGCGATCGCCGCCGTGGTGTCCGGGCCGGTGGTGAGGACCTGGCCCGCGCGGTCCCAGTTGCCGCGCAGCTCGCCCAGCACGTCGCCCGGCCTGACGGTGGTCTCGACGTCGATGACGTCGGCCAGCTCCTTGGCCTCCTCGGCGCCCTGCACCTCGACGACCGTGCCGGGGCGGGCGGACAGGAAGCGGGTGGCGGCGGAGCGCTCCGGCACCGGGCGGGCGTCCAGGGCCGGGATCAGCTCGAACTGCCAGGCCACGATCCACTCTTCGATGTCGATGCCGTAGGCGGCGTTGAGCAGGTCGAAGATGCGGTCGCCGCCCATGCGGTTGTGGCTCTCGATGATCTTCGGGCCGGTGGGGGTGAGGCGCAGCTCCGTGTGGGCGGCGCCGTCGGTGAGGCCGAGGGCATCCAGGAAGCGGGCGACCGTGTCCTCGACGCTGCGCTCCTGCTCGGGGGTGAGGCGGGCCGGCAGGGCGTGCCCGAACTCGATGAACCCGTTCTCGCCGCCGGTCAGCTTCTCCGTGATCGCGAGGACCACGTGCCGACCCGCGAAGGAGAAGGACTCCACGCTGAACTCCGGGCCGGAGATGTACTGCTCGACGAGGAAGCGCTCGATGTGGAAGAAGTTCCCCCACTGAAGGTCGGTGCGGGCCCGCAGCGCCTCCACGTTCGCCCACGCGGCGGCGGCCTGCTCGGGGCCGTCGATGCGCTCGACACCGAGGCTGGCGGTGGCGTCGGCCGGCTTGAGCACGAACGGGTAGCCGTGCTCGGCACCGAAGGCGACGAGGTCCTCCGCGCTCGTGACCTCGGCGGCGGCGACCGAGAGGTCCCGGGTGTCCTCCGAGGCGGCCAGCAGATCGCGCATCGCCCGCTTGTCGTGCAGGAGTTCGGCGGTGCGCTCGGTGGTGCCGCCCAGGCCCAGGTGGTCGCTGATCCGCGCGGCCGGCACCAGACCGGGCTCGGTGATCGACACGACCCGGGTGAAGCCGTACGCGACGTGCGCGGCCTCGATCAGCGGGCGGGTGGTCTCCCAGTCGGTGTAGTCGGCGATGATCACGGCCTCGGCGAGCTTGGCCGCCTCCGGCACGAAGTGGTCCTGGTGCTGGATCAGCACGAAGCGGATACCGAGGGCGGCCGCCTTGCGCAGCGTCTGGATCCGGCCGCCCACGACGAGAAGCGTGTGGTCACCGGTGGACCGCGAGGTCGTTGATTGCTGGGTCATGCCGAGAACTCTGTGCCATGAATTCCGGCGGGAAAATACTTTCCGGGTGGCACAAGAATGCCCGGCACAAAAGACGCAGCGAGCCTTCGGAAAAGGGTCGCTGGCACTTTCGTGCCACGCACTTTGGTGCCCGCCCGATCCCCTTCCCCGGCCGCCACCCGGCCGGGAACATCGAGGTCATGCGGCCAATGTACGAGCCCCGCACCCGGGCATTCCTCATCGTTCTCAGCACCATGGCGTTTCTGCTCACGCTCGTCGGCGCGGGGCTGAAGATCACCCTCCAGACCTATTTCGTGGCGGAGACCGACAGCTACGGCTACGCGACCGGCGCGCTCGACCAGCTGACCACGTTCTTCGCCGTCGTCATCGCGGCGCTGTGCGGGGTGCTCGCCTCCGTGCTGGTGGCGGCGCGCCGCGCCCCCCAGCCGGCCGAGACCGCATCCGACCTTCCCTCCTGAACAAGGCAGTTGGCGTCCGCCTGCTGACCGACCCCCCAAGGCCCCCAAGGAGAGCCCCTCATGGCGGACCCCGCCCCCCTGCACCGACGCCTGCGCCAACTGCCCCGCAGCGCCTGGGTGATCTTCGCGGGAATGTTCCTGATCAAGTTCGGGAACTTCCTCAACGTCTTCCTCGTGCTCTTCCTGGTCGCCCAGGGCTTCTCCGCCGCCCAGGCGGGCCTCGCACTGGCCGTGGTCGGACTCGGCACGTTCGTGGGCAACATGATCGGCGGCACGGTCGCCGACAAGTTCGGCCGGCGCAGCGCCATCGCCGTGTCGATGTTCGGCTCGGCGGCGGCCACCGCCGCGGTGCCCTTCACCCACGGCCTCGTCACCACCACCGCGCTGGTCGGCCTGGTCGGCGTCTTCGCCCAGCTCTACCGCCCGGCGGCCGGCGCCCTGCTCGTCGACGTCGTCGAGGGCGAGCAGCGGGTGATGGCCTTCGCGGTGCTGCGCCTCGCCGTCAACGTCGGCATGGCGGTCGGCCCGCTCGTCGGCGGTCTGCTCAGCGCGGCCTCGTACACGTACCTGTTCGCGGGCGACGCCATGTTCTCCTTCGCCTTCGGCACCCTGGCCCTGCTGCTCCTGCCGGCCGGCCGCCCCCCGAAGGCGGCGGTCACCGTCTCCGAGGCGACCGGGAAGGGCGGCTACCGCGAGGTCTTCACCGACCGCCCCTACGTCCTGTTCCTGCTCTCGATGGTCGCCGCGACCTTCGTCTACGGCCAGGCCACCGCGACCCTCCCGCTGCACGTCACCGACGCCGGCCTGTCCAACACGGCCTACGGTCTCCTCCTCGGCCTCAACGCCCTGCTCTGCGTGGTCATCGAGCTGCCCCTGACCAAGCACACCGAGCGCCGCGACCCGCGCCGCGTCATCGCCCTCGGCCTGCTGCTGCTCGGCGCGGGCATGGGCCTGACCGGTGCCGTGAGCGCCGTGTGGCTGCTGGCCCTGACGGTCGTCGTGTGGACCGTCGCCGAGACGATCTACACCCCGATCGCCAACGCCTACCCCGCCGAGTTCTCCCCGGCCCACCTCCGTGGCCGCTACCAGGGCGCCGAGGGCCTCGCCCACACCCTCGGCGGCACCCTCGGCCCGGCCGTCGGCGGTCTGCTCTACGGCATCAACGCCCCGCTGCACTGGATCGTCTGCGCCGCCGTCGCCGCCCTCGGCGCGGCCCTGGTCCTCGGCGCCAAGCCCGGCGTACGGCAGACCGAGGCACCGGCGACCGAGACGCCGGAGCCCGTGGCCGCCGCCTCCAACTGACTTCCGCCCTCCGTCACTTCACACCTGAGAGACCTCAATGACCATCGCCAGCACCGACGTCCCCCGCATCGACATCCCCTCCGCCACCAAGGAACCGGCCGCCTACGTCACCGCACTCCTCGAAGTCGCCGCCGAGCGCGACCCGTTCGACGTCCTCGCCAAGACCCCGGTATGGGCCGCCCGGCTCTTCGCCGACCTGCCGACCGAGCTCGCCGAGACGGTCCCGGAGGAGGGGGAGTGGCCGGCCGCGTTCACCGTCGGGCACCTCTTCGACGTCGACATCGTCTACGGCTTTCGCTGGCGCCTGGTCGCCACCGAGGACGCCCCGGTCTACCCCGGCTACGACGAGGAGAAGTGGGCCCCGCTGCCCCGCCTCCCGTTCCGTCAGATGCTCGACGCCTGGACCGGCCTGCGCGCCTCCAACGTGGCCCTGCTCGCGGCCCTCACCCCGGAGGACTGGCAGCGCACCGGCCACCACGGTGAGCAGGGCGGCGAGACCATGGAGGTCATGATCAAGAAGGTCGTCGGCCACGACATCGCCCACATCAACCAGATCTACCGCGCGATCCGCCTGGTCCGCGAGGCGGCCGGCCTGGAGGTGGCGGAGCTGGACGCGACGTACCTGGCGCTGGGCCTGTAAGGGCTTGCGCGCAAAGGGGCGCCCGGGACTCGACTGTCCCGGGCGCCCTTTCATCTGCTGGGGGTGTCACATCGTGGTGTTGTCGTTCTCCGCGTCCGGGTCGACGCCCATCGTGATCGATCCGACGACGCCCTTGGCGATGTTCTTCTTGCTGTACTTCAGTTTGAGGAGACCGCCCGTGGTGCCGCTCTGGTCGTAGATGGTGTCCTCGGTGAGCGTGGTGCGGGTGGTGGTGCTGGTGGAGTACGGCTCGACCTCGGCGGAGGCGAGCACGGACTCCTCGGAGAAGAAGAACTGGCCGGTGTGGCAGGTGTTGCCGCCCTCGTACCCTGCGTCCGTCCACTCGCCGTTGACATGCACCTTGGTGTGGATGTGCACACAGCGGCCCTGGTACCAGCCCGGGAAGATGGTCCTGAAGGTGACCTTGCCGTGCTTGTCCGTCTTCCAGGTGCCCCGCAGATAGCGCTCGTCGTCGGTGGGCTCCTGGTGGATGGAACCACCGGTGCCGCCGGAGGGCGCCCCGGACGGCGGCTCACCGGTGGGCGTGGCACCGTCGCTGGGGGCGCCGCTCGGTGCGTCCGTCGGGGCCGTGCCTCCCCCTCCGGTCGACATGCTCTCGTACCCCGAGTAGATGCCCAGCGCGTCGCAGTGCCAGATGTCGACGGCCGCGTTCGCGATCGGCTTGCAGGTCTCGGCGTCGATCACCTTGAGGTCCAGGACGAGCGGGATGCCCTCCTTGTCCTCGGTGATGTCCCGGCGGAGCTTGTCGGCGTCGATGTAGTACGGCCCCTCGGTGGTCTCCGAGGTGAGCTTGTAACAGGCCTCCGCACTGGAACTGCTGCTCGCGGAGGCGGTGCTGTCCGTCGCGTCGTCCGCGAAGGCGCCCGAGGCGAGGGTCGCGCCCGCGCCCACGGCCACGGCGGCACCCGCGCCCGCCACGACGACCTTACGGCGCGTCAGATCCTTTTTGTGCTTCGGTTCGTTGCTCTGCAGGTTTCCCGTCATGGGCGACGAACGTAGGTAAGAAAGCTGGGAGGGCCACTGGTGAGAGCTGTGACCCTCCCACAGGAACTCAGAGCCCGTCGTGGGTCGCCTCGGGGTCCACCCCGACCGTGATCGAGCCGCGCACGCCCCTGGCGATGTCGTCCTTGCGGTACTTCAGCCTGAGCAGGCCGCCCTGGGTGCCGCTGCCGTCGTAGATGGTGTCCTCGTCGAGCGTGGTCCGCTCCGCCGCGTTGGAGGCGTACGGCTCCACGGCCGCCGACGCCAGCACCGACTCCTCGTCGAAGAAGAACTGGCCGGTGTGGCAGGTGTTGCCGCCCTCGTACCCGGCGTCCGTCCACGCGCCGTTGACATGCACCTTCACATGGATGTGCACCGTACGGCCCCGGTACCAGCCCGGGAACACCGTCCGGAACGTGACGTGCCCGTGCCGGTCGGTGCGCCAGGTGCCGCGCAGATAGCGGGTGTCGTCGGTCGGCTCCTGATGGCCGCCGCCACCGCCCGGGGGAGGGCCGGTGGGGACGTCGGTCGGGGTACCGGTCGGCGCGTCGGTCGGCGCCGGCCCACCCCCGCCGCCCCCGTTGCCCATCCCCTCGTACCCGGAGTACACGCCCACCGCGTCGCAGTGCCAGATGTCCACGGCCGCGTCGCGGACCGGCCGGCAGGTCTCGTTGTCGATCACCTTGAGGGCGAGGAGCAGCGGGATGCCCTCCCGGTCCTCGGTGACGTCCCGGCGGATCTTGTCCGCGTCGATGTAGTACGGCCCCTCGGTGGTCTCCGAGGTGAGCTTGTAGCAGGCGTCGGCCGCCACCCGCTCCTCACCCGCGGACGCGTTGACGGCGAAGGCGCCGCCCACCCCCACCGCGGTCACCGTGGCACCACCGGCCGCCAGGACCGTACGGCGCCTCAACTGCCCTTTTTCGTCAGCGTTCTGATGTCCCGTCATGTCACGGGACGCTAGGACCGGGGAAACCTGAGAGAACATCGGAATGAGCTGTGAATCGTGATGCGCAAGGGAAAGGGCTCGAAACCGACGCCGGTTTCGAGCCCTCCTACCCCAACTGCCTTACTTGGGCTGCGCCTTGCTTCGGCTGCGCCCTACTTCGGCTGCGGCTTGCGCACCGAGAGGTGCAGCTCCTTCAGCCGCGCCTCCTCCAGCTCCGTCGGTGCGCCCATCATCAGGTCCTGGGCGTTGCCGTTGAGCGGGAAGGCGATGGTCTCGCGGATGTTGGGCTCGTCCGCCAGCAGCATCACGATGCGGTCGACGCCGGGGGCGATGCCGCCGTGCGGCGGGGCGCCGAAGCGGAACGCGCGCAGCATGCCCGCGAACTTGTCCTCGACGGTGTCGCGGTCGTAGCCCGCGATCTCGAAGGCCTTCAGCATGATCTCGGGCTCGTGGTTCCGGATCGCGCCGGAGGACAGCTCCACACCGTTGCAGACGATGTCGTACTGCCAGCCGAGGATGTCCAGCGGGTCCTGGGTCTCCAGGGCCTCAAGGCCGCCCTGCGGCATCGAGAACGGGTTGTGCGAGAAGTCGATCGCGCCGGTGTCCTCGTCCTTCTCGTACATCGGGAAGTCGACGATCCAGCAGAACCGGAAGACGTTCTCCTCGAAGTGCCCGGCACGCTTGGCGGCCTCGACCCGCACCGCGCCCATGATCTTCGAGACCTCGTCGAACTCGCCCGCGCCGAAGAACACCGCGTGCCCGGCGGCCAGCGACAGCCGCTTGGTCAGCTCGCCGACGTTCTCCTCGGTGAGGAACTTGGCGATCGGCCCGGACAGCGAACCGTCCTCGGCCACCCGCACCCAGGCCAGGCCCTTCGCGCCCAGCGTGACGGCGAAGTCACCGAGCTGGTCGAAGAACTTCCGCGGCTGAGCGGCCACGTCCGGCACCGCCAGCGCACGCACGTGCTTGCCGGCGAAGGCCTTGAACTCCGAGCCCTCGAAGACATCGGTGATGTCCACGAGCTCCAGCTGGGCCCGCAGGTCCGGCTTGTCGGAGCCGTACTTCAGCATCGCCTCACGGAACGGGATCCGCGGGAACGGCGAGGTCACATGACGCCCGTTGCCGAACTCCTCGAAGATCTCGGTCATGAGCTTCTCGATCGGCTGGAAGACGTCTTCCTGCTCGACGAAGCTCATCTCGACGTCGAGCTGGTAGAACTCGCCCGGCGAACGGTCCGCACGCGCGTCCTCGTCACGGAAGCAGGGCGCGATCTGGAAGTAGCGGTCGAAGCCCGAGATCATCAGCAGCTGCTTGAACTGCTGCGGCGCCTGGGGGAGGGCGTAGAACTTGCCCGGGTTCAGCCGGGACGGCACGACGAAGTCGCGCGCACCCTCGGGAGAGGTCGCCGACAGGATCGGCGTGGCCATCTCGTTGAACCCGAGAGCCACCATCTTGGAGCGGATCGAGGCGATCACCGACGACCGCAGCATGATGTTCTTGTGCATCCGCTCGCGGCGCAGGTCCAGGAAGCGGTACTCAAGACGCCGCTCCTCGTTGACCCCGTCCTCGGCGTTGATCGTGAACGGCAGCGGGGCGGCGGCGCCGAGCAGCTCGACCTCGCTCACCTCGACCTCGATCTCACCGGTCGGCAGATCCGGGTTCACGTTCTCGGTTCCACGTGAAACAACGCGGCCGTCGATCCGTACCGTCGACTCCTTGGAGACCTTGTCCAGGGCCTCGTAGGCGTCCGTGCCCGGGCGGGCGACCAGCTGCGTGATGCCGTAGTGATCGCGCAGATCGATGAAGAGGATGCCGCCCAGGTCGCGCCGATTGTGCAGCCAGCCACTCAGCCGGACGTCGGTGCCGACGTCAGAGGAGCGGAGCTCGCCGCAGGTGTGGGACCTGTACCGATGCATCGTCGTTCATCGTCCTTACAGTGTGGGCGTGTGCCGAGGGTCACTCCCCGACAGGAACGGGCCATGGTGCCCGGACCTCCCAAGGGTACCGGCCACCCCAAGATCGGCTCTCCACCCTTTACGGCGTATGCATGCATGGGCCATCAGTGGCACGGTGCGATCACCTCTTCTTACAGTGGGGCAATGCGCACTGGTGAGCCCCTGCCCGCCGTGGGGGAGGTACTCGCCGCCCTCGCTACCGGCCTGTGGCACTGGGACACCGCGACGGGCCTGGTCACCGTGGACGCCGAGGCCGCCCGGCTGCTCGGGCTGCGGGCCGAGGCGACCACCCTCACCGAGGTCCAGGCACGCGCCCGGATGCACCCCGTGGACTGGAACGAGATCACCGGCGTCATCCAGCTCGCCGTCGCCGAGGGCACCCTCGCCGAGGTCCGCATCCGGATCATGGACGAGCAGAACCGGGTGGTCCGCGTCGTCCGCAGCCGCTCCAAGCCGTCCTACGACCCCGAGCGCCGCGCCTTCGTCCTGATCGGCGCGATGCAGGAGGTCACCGAACCCTCACCGACCACCGCCGCCGCCCGCAGCAGCACCGCCGTCACCGGCGACTGGCGCCGCTCCCGCGAGGCGTTCCTGCTGGACGCCGGCCGCGCCCTGGCCGAGGCCCGCTCGACGGAAGAGGTCCTGCGCGTCGCCGCCGGCCTGTCCATGCCCGGCTTCTCCCCCGACGGCCTGGCCGTCTTCGGCGTCGAGGGCGACCGTCTGAAGATCATCGGCCACCACGGCCAGCAGCCCGGCGACGAGGGCCCCTTCTCCCACATGTCCCTGGCGACGGACTACCCGGCGGCGGAAGTGGTCCGCACCGGCCGAGCGGTCTACCTCTCCACCCCCGAGCGCTACCGGGACCGCTACCCCGTCACCTGGCCGCTCGCCGCCCACTTCGGCCGCCAGTCCTGGGCGTTCCTGCCGCTCACGGTCGCCGGCCGCACGATGGGCGCCTGGATGGCCGCCTTCGCCTACCCGGTGGCCTTCACCCCCGACGAACGCTCGGTCCTGACCACCGTCGCCCGCATGCTCGCCCAGGCCCTCTCCCGAGCCGAGGCCGCGGAATCCGCCCGCGAGCTCACCGACGGCCTCCAACGCTCCATGCTCCCCAAGCTGGGCCCCGAGATACCCGGCATGAGCGTCGCCGCCCGCTACGTCCCCACCGGCGGCGGCCTCCAGGTCGGCGGCGACTGGTACGACATGATCCCGCTCCCCAACGGCCGCCTCGCCCTCGTCATCGGCGACGTCCAGGGCCACGACGTCCGCGCGGCCGGCCTGATGGGCCAGCTCCGCATCGCCCTGCGCGCCTACGCCTCCGAGGGCCACCGCCCCGACGCGGTCCTCTCCCGCGCCTCCCGCTTCCTGCACGGCATGACGTACGACGACGACCAGGACCCCGGCGACCTGCGCTTCGCGACCTGCCTCTACGCCGAGGTCGACCCCAAGACCGGCGCCCTCGACATCGCCCGCGCCGGCCACCCCGACCCGGCGATCCGCATGGCCGACGGCACGGTCATGGCCCGCCGCACCGACGGCGGCCTCCCCCTCGGCATCGACCCGGACGCCGACTACCCGACCACCCGGCTCACCCTCGAACCCGGCGAGACGATGATGGTCTGCACCGACGGCCTCCTGGAAACCGGCGGACACGACCTCGACACGGGCTGGCAGCGCGTCCGCACCATCCTCGAAGCCCACCGGGGCGACGACCTCGAAGAACTCGCCGACGCCCTGGTCCAGGCGGTCCACGGCCCCTCCTCCCACCACACCCCGGGCCCGCTGGCCGACCGCCGCGAGGACGACATAGCGGTCCTGCTGCTGCACCGCGAGGGAGACGGCTGCGGCTGCGGCGACACCGTCCCCGTGCCCCAGGTCCGCCGCACGATGCTCTCGGTGGCCCAGGCGGAACCGGAGCGCGTGGCCGTGGCCCGTGAACAACTGCGCGACCTCCTCCACGACTGGCCCTCCCCGGACCAGATCGACTCCGCGGTCCTGCTCCTGTCCGAGATGCTGACCAACGTCCTCGTCCACACGGACGCCGACGCGCTGCTCCTCGCGGAGATCCACGGCGAAGGCCCCGGCACCCGCCGTCTGCGCATCGAGGTCACCGACACCAGCGACGACCTCCCCCACAAACGCCGCCCCGGCGAACTCGCCTCCTCCGGCCGCGGCCTGATGCTCATCGAACTCCTCGCGGACGCCTGGGGAGTGGACCCGCGGGGCGAGGGCAAGAGCATCTGGTTCGAGCTCTACGAGTCGGCGACGGACGAGTCCTCCGCTCCCTCATAACGCTCCCGCAACTCGTGCGCGATCCCGAACGCGGCGGCGGTCAGCGGCACGGCGAGCAGCATCCCGAGCACCCCGGAGACGGACGCCCCCGCAGTGATGGCGACCATCACCACCGCCGGATGCATCTGCACGGTCCGACTCTGAATCACGGGCTGCAACACATGCCCTTCGAGCACCTGCACGGCAAGCACGACCCCCAGCGCCCACAGCGCGATGGCGAACCCACGATCAGCCAGCGCGACCAGCACCGCGACAGCCCCCGAGATGAAGGCACCGAGATAGGGAATGTAGGCCCCGACGAACACGAGCGCCCCCAACCCCACGGCCCCCGGAACATCCAGGATCAACAACCCGACGCCGATACAGGTGGCGTCGATGAGAGCGATGATCGTGGTCCCCCGCATGAACCCCTCCACCGCCTCGAAGGCCCGCCGCGCCATGGCCTCCACGAGATCACCGGCCGAGGAGGGCACCAACGCCCGCAACGCCCCGACGGCCCGATAGGAGTCCCGCAGAAAGAAGAAAACAAGAAACAGCGCGAGAACAGCCATGGCGAGCGCCTCCCCCACCACACTCACCCCACTGATGACCCCGGAAGCGGCGGTCCCCCCGAACTTCCCGAGCAGGTCCTTGGCATTGGACGCCAGATCGTCCAACGAGGTCCCGGCAGCCCCGAAGTGATCCGCGATCCCCTGAGCCGCGTCCTTCAGCGAGGCGACGATCTCATCCCCGGTGTCAATGAGCGCGGCGACGACGATGTACACGGCCCCACCCACAACCCCGACAACAGCCACACAGGTAAGCCCGGCGGCCAGCGACCTTCCCACCCCCACCTTGATGAGCCACCGATGCAGCGGCCCGAGCAACGCGGTCCCGAGCAACGCCAGCAACACGGGCACGACAGCGGTCCGAAACTCCGCACACAACCGAATCCCGACGTAGCCGACCCCGGCGACGAGCAACGTCACGGCACACCAGGCGGCGATACGGCGAACGGGGAGGGGGAGGAGCTGCATCCCTTCAGCGGACTACAGGCCAACCGCACCGAGAGCCCGACACCAGCAGTATCGACGCTTCTCTCAGCCTTTCGGATGAACATCTTTGCTATGTACGCGCGTTGCCTTTTTGTCTGTCTAGCTTCCGAGGCGGAGGTGATGCTCGATGGACGAGCAGAACAACGCGGTACGACAGCAGGACGCGATCGACATCAACGACTTCGTGTTCGCGGCCACGGGGGCGCGGGTGCGGAGGCTGACTATGCCGGATGGGACGCATTGGTTCCCGGCGATGGACGTGTGCAAGAGGCTGGGATACACCAACCCCCGAAAGACACTGTCGGACCATGTCCCTGACGACCACCGAGACATGCTCGAGAACGTAACTGGAAGTTACGCTCTCAGCGTTCCCGCAGGTCGAGAGTGGCGACGAGACATGAACGTCATCGATCTCCAGGGCCTGATCCGGTTGGTCAACGGCTGCACGAAACCGGAGGCTCAACCCTTCAAGGCATGGGTCTCCGAGGTCATTGCCACCATCCAACGCGAGGGTTCCTACTCCCTGGAACCCTCTCCCGCGCAAACCCCCGCCGTCGGCCCCACCGCCTACGTCATGCCCAAGCAGGTCGCCGACGCCATCGTGCGACTCGAAGTGAGGAACATCCAGGCCGACGAGGTGATGGCGGCCTTCCAGCGGGAGCAGACCGAGCTGATGCGGCAGATGAGCGACACTCAGACCACGATCGCCCGCAGCCACAGTGCCATCGCCCGCAGCCAGAACCTGATCGCCGAGGCCCTTCAGGACATCGCCCACACGCTCCGGCTCCGCCATCCCGAACCGGAGCTGACGCCCCAACAACTCCTCGCCGCCTGGAAGACGAAGAACCTCGTCTTCACCGACGACATCCACGCGGTGGCCGCCTACCTGGCACCCGCACTCGTCCGGGGCGAGGCCAGCTACCGCCTGGAAGAGATCGCCACGCGCACCGGGCTCTCCCATGCGCGCGTCCACGACAGCGTCCGCACCCTGCTCAAGCGCGGCTGCATGCGGCAGACGGGGTGCGCCGCGGACGGGGCACCCATCTACGTGCTGCCGTAAGCCGGTAGCGCAGACGCAGAACAGGCCCGAAGCCGCAACCCAAACTTGCGGCTTCGGGCCTCGTCGTACCGTACCCGTGCCCCGAGGGCCTTACAGGCCACCCTCCGACATTCCATGCACCGCGGGGATCGTCCCCAGCCGGCCCTTCTGGAAGTCGTCGAACGCCTGCTGGAGTTCCTCACGGGTGTTCATGACGAACGGGCCGTAGTGGGCCATGGGCTCACGGATCGGCTGTCCGCCGAGGATGACGACCTCGAGGTCCGGGGTGTGGGAGTCCTGCTTCTCGTCCGCGCGGACCGTCAGGGAACCGCCGGTGCCGAAGACCGCCGTCTGACCCAGGTGGATCGGACGCCGCTCGGCACCCACCGCGCCGCGCCCCGCCAGCACGTACGCGAGGCCGTTGAAGTCCTCACGCCACGGCAGCGTGATCTCCGCGCCCGGCGCGAGCGTCGCATGGATCATCGTGATCGGGGTGTGGGTGATACCGGGGCCCTGGTGACCGTCCAGCTCACCGGCGATGACACGGAGCAGCGCGCCACCGTCGGGCGTGGTCAGCAGCTGGACGTTGCCCCCGCGGATGTCCTGGTATCGCGGAGCCATCATCTTGTCCTTGGCCGGGAGGTTCACCCAGAGCTGGAGACCGTGGAACAGCCCTCCGGACATGACCAGCGACTCCGGCGGCGCCTCGATGTGGAGGAGGCCCGAGCCGGCGGTCATCCACTGGGTGTCGCCGTTGGTGATGGTGCCGCCACCGCCCTGGCTGTCCTGGTGGTCGAAGATCCCGTCGATGATGTAAGTGACGGTCTCGAAGCCCCGGTGCGGGTGCCACGGGGTCCCCTTCGGTTCGCCGGCACCGTAGTCCACCTCCCCCATCTGATCCATCATGATGAACGGATCCAGATGCCGGTAATTGATCCCGGCGAACGCACGGCGCACCGGGAAGCCCTCGCCCTCGAAGCCGCTCGGTGCGGTCGTGACGGTGAGTACGGGACGGGCCACGGCGTCTGCCGGTGCGGCGACGCGGGGCAGTGTCAGCGGGTTCTCGACGGTCACTGCAGGCATGTCGGTACCTCCTTGGTGCGTCCAGTTTAGTTGAGCATTGAACTTCCTGCCACCCCTAACGGCAGAAGCCCGGAGGGCATTCCCTCCGGGCTCCGCCGCACGGGTCCGCCCCGCGTCAGTTGCTGAAGTACAGGTACTTCCAGGATCCGTACGTCGTCGAGTTCACCGTGTCACCGGACGAGCTGTTGACGTACACCGACCGCATCCGCGCCCGGATGCCCGACTCGCCGGGCGCCCCGAGGGAGACCGCCGACTTGCCGTTCGAGCCGAGCGGGAAGTACTCCGAGTCCGTCGAGTACCACGAGCCCTGGTAGTAGACCTGGAGGTCGAAGCGCTGCTCACGGCCCGGGTAGTAGGTCATCGTCGTGGTGAGCAGCGGGTCGGTGTTCTTGTGGAACCAGTAGTACGACGTCGAGCCGATCTTCGCCGTCTTGTAGTGCTTGGAGACGGCGGTGGAGATCTTGACCTTGGCGTAGGCCGTGGACTTGACCGTCTTCGGCTTGTAGCGGGCGTCGCCCGAGAAGACCGCGGTGACGGCCGTGTCCCGGGTCATGTCGACCCAGGCGCTGATGTTGCCGTCGGCGTTGACCGTGCCGGCCTTGATCAGCTTCTTGCCCTTGTCGCTGCCGAAGGGGTCGGCGTAGATCGAGACCGAGCGGCCCTTGTAGGTCGTACCGAGGTGCGCCGTGAACTTCACGTCGGTGCCGTACGAGTAGAGCTTGCCGTTGTTGTTCAGGCTCAGGGACGTGGAGGCGCGGGAGACCTCGACGGTGTCGGAGGCGGTCGCCGCGGTGTGCTCGGTGTCGCCCGCGTACTTCACCGTGTACTTCACCTTGCCGCCTGCGGGCGGGGTGTTGGTGAAGGAGTAGGTGCCGTCGGACTTGACCGTGACGGAGGCCAGCGCCTTGCCGTTCGGGCTCTCCAGGTCGGTGCGGGTGACCGACAGCTTGGCGCCGGCCGGCAGCGGCACGGTCGCCGAGATCTTGCCGGTGACGGTGAGCTGCTTGGCGCGGGTGGCCGTGGCGGGGGCGTTGACGGTGAGGGTCGGGACGCTGAGCGTGGGCTGGGTCAGCGCCTTGAGCGTGTAGCCGTTGCTGAAGTTGACCAGGGCGAAGACGCGTGAGGCGTCCGGGGCCCAGGCCACGTCGTTGACGGGTCCGGTGCCCGGCGTGTAGGTGCGGACCGGCCGGGTGGTGTCGGGTCGGTAGATCGCGACCTGGGTGCCGGAGGTCTGGGCGATCAGGCCGCCGGGCCCGATGTCCGCTCCCTGCCCGGTGGGGTAGGCGCCGGCCTTGGTGAAGGTGCCGTTCGCGAAGGCATCCCGGTCGGTGCCGTTGACGAGGACCTGGTCGCCGCCCGTGACGAGGTCGACGTCGTAGACGCCGTTGGTCAGGGCGTACGAGGTGTCGTGCCAGGCGGTGACCTTGGGGGTCGCGCCCGAGACGTCGAGGACGGCGAGGGTGCCGGAGGAGTCACCGGTCTCGCCGACGGCCAGCAGGCCGGGGCGCTGCGGGTCGGTGTCGAGGAGGGCCTGGCCCCACAGCCCGGAGCCGGTGCCCTCGGTCGGGAGTTGGGTGAGCGCCACCGGGTCGATGCCGCTCGCGGGGTCCACGGCGGGGTCCACGGAGCCCAGGTCGCCGTCCCACTGGTCGCCGTAGGAGAACCAGACCTTGCCGCCGGCGAACGCGATGTGCGCGGGACCCGTGCCGGTGGCGACGGGGTAGCGGGTCTTGATGTCCAGGGTGGCGGGGTCGAGCGCCACGATCTCGTGGGTGCCGCGCAGGGCGGCGTACAGGGTGTTGCCGTCGTCGGAGAGCGCCAGTTCGGAGACGCCTTCGACGCCGGTCACGGAGTCGACCTGGTTGCCGTTGTAGTCGGCGGCGAAGATCCGGCCGTTGGCGCCGTCGCCGACGAAGACCCGCTTGAGCGAGTCGCTGACGGCGAGGCCGCCGGGCGAGCCGACCGTGGTGGTGACGGCCGAGGCCGTCCCGGCCGTCACGGCCGTCAGCGCGACGGAGCTGAAGAGGACCGCGAGTGCCGTCGCGGTGGATGTGCTGCGCATGCGCACAGGTGTGAACCCCCACAAGAGATCCCGGGGTCGCCGGGAGACTGAGAGCGCCGCGCGGCACCCGGACGCGACGTGGCGTGCGGGGCGCGGCTGCCAAGGGGGAACTCTATGGCATGGCTGTGACAATCAGGTGAGGATTTTCCGGCCGCCGGGCACCGGTCAGCCGTACATCCTTCGCATCGCGAACTCGACCATCTGCTCGACCGCCTTCGCGTCGAACACCATCCGGTGTTCGCCCTCCATGTCGAGGACGAAGCCGTATCCGGTCGGCAGGAGGTCGATGACCTCGGCGCCGGTGATGACGAAGTACTTGGACTCCTTGCCCGCGTACCGGCGCAGTTCCTTCAGCGAGGTGAACATCGGGATCACCGGCTGCTGGGTGTTGTGGAGGGCGAGGAAGCCGGGGTTGTCGCCGCGCGGGCAGTACACCTTCGACGTGGCGAAGACCTGCTGGAAGTCCTCGGCGGCGAGCTGTCCGGTGGTGAAGGCGCGCACCGCGTCCGCGAGGGACGGCGGGGACGGCTCGGGGTACAGCGGCGGCTGCTGGCCGTACCCGCCCGGCATCTGCTGCTGTGGCGTGGCGTACTGCTGCTGCGTACCCGCGCTCTGGTCGTAGCCGTACATGGGCGCAAGCGTACCGAGCGGGGCGGGGGCGGTGGGCGGCTATGGGTGCTTGGGAAACCGACAGGGACTCGACAGCGGTCGGCCGTGGCTTCGGGCGGTCGGCGCTCATAGCGTCTGCGACATGCGCGACCACCAAGGCCATGAGGCCCATGAGGCCCATGAGGCCCATGAGCATGACCGAGGGCTCTCCCACGATCTCCCCGTCCTCGCCCGTCGCCGGATGATCCGGCTGATGGCGGGGGCGGCTCTGGTGCCGCTGGTCGGCTGCTCCGCCGAGGACGGTTCCACCGACTCCGCGTGCGCCACCATCCCCGAGGAGACCGCCGGCCCCTACCCGGGTGACGGTTCGAACGGGGTGAACGTCCTCAAGGAGAGCGGTGTCGTGCGCGGCGACCTCCGGCGGAGCTTCGGCGATTCCGCGGGCGGTACGGCCGAGGGGGTCCCGTTGACCGTCACCCTCACCGTCGTCGACGCGGACTCCGGCTGCGGTACGCCGAGGAAGGGCGCCGCGGTGTATCTGTGGCACTGCGACCGGGAGGGCCGCTACTCCCTCTATACGGAGGGGGTCACGGGCGAGAACTATCTGCGGGGTGTGCAGGAGACCGACGAGAGGGGCCAGGTCACGTTCACCAGTGTCTTCCCGGGCTGCTACACGGGCCGCTGGCCGCACATCCACTTCGAGGTCTACGGCAGCCTCGCGGACGCGACCGCCGCGACCGACATCACCAGCACCTCGCAGCTGGCCTTCCCGAAGGACGTCTGCGACACGGTGTACGCCACCGAGGGCTACGAGGCGAGTGTGAGCAACCTCGGCAGCCTCTCCCTGGAGAGCGACAGCATCTTCAGCGACGGGTACGACCGGCAGCTCGCGACCATGAAGGGCAGCGTGGACGCGGGATACACCGCCACCCTCACCGTTCCGGTGTGAACCGTCACAGATTGGGGGATCGGGGTTGCGGCTTATTACCGGCGGGTAGCATCATCGTATAGAAGCTACTTGTCGGTACGTGAACTAGCGCGAGGATCCAGTGCCTCGCCCGTCTCTCCAGGGAGCCGTCGCCATGGGGCACTACAAGTCGAATCTCCGCGACATCGAGTTCAACCTCTTCGAAGTACTCGGCCGCGACAAGGTGTACGGCACGGGCCCCTTCGAGGAGACGGACGTCGAGACCGCGAAGAGCATCCTCGACGAGCTGACCCGGCTCGCGGAGAACGAGCTGGCGGAGTCCTTCGCGGACGCCGACCGCAACCCGCCGGTCTTCGACCCGGAGACCAACACCGCGCCGGTCCCCGCGTCCTTCAAGAAGAGCTACAAGGCCTTCATGGACTCCGAGTACTGGCGCCTCGGCCTGCCCGAGGAGATCGGCGGCACCACCTCGCCCCGCTCCCTGATCTGGGCCTTCGCCGAGCTGATCCTGGGCGCCAACCCGGCCGTCTGGATGTACTCCTCGGGCCCCGCCTTCGCCGGCATCCTCTTCGAGGAGGGCAACGAGGTCCAGAAGCACATCGCCAAGGTCGCCGTGGAGAAGCAGTGGGGCTCCACGATGGTCCTCACCGAGCCCGACGCGGGCTCCGACGTCGGCGCCGGCCGCACCAAGGCGGTCCAGCAGGAGGACGGCTCCTGGCACATCGAGGGCGTCAAGCGCTTCATCACCTCCGGTGAGCACGACATGGAGGAGAACATCCTTCACTACGTGCTGGCCCGTCCCGAGGGCCACGGCCCGGGCACCAAGGGGCTGTCCCTCTTCCTCGTCCCGAAGTACCTCTTCGACTTCGAGACCGGCGAGCTGGGCGAGCGCAACGGCGTGTACGCGACGAACGTCGAGCACAAGATGGGCCTGAAGGCCTCCAACACCTGCGAGATGACCTTCGGCGACCAGCACCCCGCCAAGGGCTGGCTGATCGGCGACAAGCACGACGGCATCCGCCAGATGTTCCGGATCATCGAGTTCGCCCGCATGATGGTCGGCACGAAGGCCATCTCGACGCTGTCGACCGGCTACCTGAACGCGCTGGAGTACGCCAAGGAGCGCGTCCAGGGCACCGACCTCGCCGCCTTCGGTGACAAGGCCGCGCCCAAGGTCACCATCACGCACCACCCGGACGTCCGCCGCTCGCTGATGACGCAGAAGGCGTACGCGGAGGGCATGCGCGCCCTGGTGCTGTACACCGCGTCGATCCAGGACGCGATCGCCGTCAAGGAGGCCGCGGGCGAGGACGCCAAGGCCGAGCACGCGCTCAACGACCTGCTCCTGCCCATCGTGAAGGGCTACGGCTCCGAGAAGGGCTACGAGCAGCTCGCCCAGTCGCTCCAGACCTTCGGCGGCTCCGGCTTCCTCCAGGAGTACCCGATCGAGCAGTACATCCGGGACGCCAAGATCGACACCCTGTACGAGGGCACGACCGCGATCCAGGGCCAGGACTTCTTCTTCCGGAAGATCGTCCGCAACCAGGGCGCCGCCCTGAACAGCCTCGCCGAGGACATCAAGAAGTTCCTGGCGCTCGGCACCGGCGGCGAGGAGCTCTCCGGCGCCCGTGAGCACCTCGCCAAGGCCGCCGTCGAGCTGGAGGCCATCGTCGGTCTGATGCTGACCGACCTCGCGGCCACCGAGCAGGACGTCAAGAACATCTACAAGGTCGGCCTCAACACGACCCGGCTGCTGCTCGCCTCCGGTGACGTGGTCGTCGGCTATCTGCTCCTCAAGGGTGCCGCGGTCGCGGCCGAGAAGCTGGAGACGGCCTCCGCCAAGGACAAGGCGTTCTACACGGGCAAGATCGCGGCGGCGAAGTTCTTCGCGGCCAACGTCCTGCCGGGTGTCACGGGTGCGCGCAAGCTCGCCCAGGGCGTCGAGCTGGACCTGATGGAACTGGACGAGGCCGCGTTCTAGGACACATCAGCACAGCTCTCCCGAGGGCCCGCTTCCATCGCCGGGAGCGGGCCCTCGTACGTCGTCTAGGTGAACCCCTTCGTCGTTAAGGTGAACCCCATGAGCGAACCCTCCCGCTTCGACCGCGGCCACACCGACGACCTCATGTCCTTCCTGGCGGCCAGCCCCTCGCCGTACCACGCCGTGGCGAACGCCGCCGAGCGGCTGGAGAAGGCAGGGTTCCGGCAGGTCGCCGAGACGGACGCCTGGGACGGGACGAGCGGCGGCAAGTACGTGCTGCGCGGTGGCGCGATCGTGGCCTGGTACGTCCCCGAGGGCGCCGAGGCGCACACGCCGTTCCGCGTCGTCGGCGCGCACACCGACTCCCCCAACCTGCGGGTCAAGCCGCTGCCCGACGCGGGGGCGCACGGCTGGCGGCAGGTGGCGGTGGAGATCTACGGCGGGCCGCTGCTGAACTCCTGGCTCGACCGTGACCTGGGCCTGGCGGGCCGGCTGACCCTGCGGGACGGTTCGACGCGGCTGGTGAACGTGGGCCGGCCGCTGCTGAGGGTCCCTCAGCTCGCCATCCACCTGGACCGCTCGGTGTCGGCGGAGGGTCTCAAGCTCGACAAGCAGCGGCATCTTCAGCCCATCTGGGGGCTCGGCGACGACGTCCGCGAGGGCGATCTGATCGCGTTCCTGGAGGAGGAGGAAGGGCTCGCCGCGGGTGAGGTCACCGGCTGGGACCTGATGGTCCACTCCGTCGAACCGCCCGCCTACCTGGGCCGCGACCAGGAGCTGGTGGCCGGTCCGCGCATGGACAACCTGCTGTCCGTGCACGCCGGGGTGGCCGCGCTGACCGCCGTCTCGGCCGGCTCGGACCTCGGCTGCATCCCCGTACTCGCCGCCTTCGACCACGAGGAGAACGGCTCGCAGTCCGACACCGGCGCGGACGGGCCGCTGCTCGGCAGTGTGCTGGAGCGTTCGGTGTTCGCGCGCGGAGGGTCGTACGAGGACCGGGCGAGGGCGTTCGCGGGCACCGTCTGTCTGTCCTCCGACACGGGCCACGCGGTCCACCCCAACTACGCCGAGCGCCACGACCCGACGCACCACCCGCGTGTCAACGGCGGCCCGATCCTCAAGGTCAACGTCAACAACCGGTACGCCACCGACGGTTCGGGGCGTGCGGTGTTCGCCGCCGCCTGCGAGCGGGCCGACGTGCCCTTCCAGTCCTTCGTCTCCAACAACTCCATGCCGTGCGGCACCACCATCGGCCCGATCACCGCGGCCCGGCACGGCATCAAGACGGTCGACATCGGGGTGGCCATCCTGTCGATGCACAGCGCCCGCGAGCTGTGCGGCGCGGACGACCCGCATCTGTTGGCCAACGCACTGGTGGCGTTCCTGGAGGGATAGTTTCCGCGCGCCTGGTTACCCGCCCCTGACGGAAACTTCATTCAGGGGAGGCGACACTCATGGGCCTCGGCGGATGCATCATCCTCATCGCCGCGGGAGCCATCCTCACGTTCGCGACCGACTGGGACATGCAGGGGGTCAACCTCGATCTGGTCGGGATCATCCTGATGATCGTCGGACTGATCGGGGTCAGCACCTTCAGCAGCATCGCGCGGCGCAGGCGGGTCGTGGTGCCGCCCACCACGCCGGTCATCGACGAAGAGGGGCGTCAGCGCAGGGATTTCTGACAGCTCGTCACCAATTGGACTCACAGGAAATATCCAGACAACCGTGAGCAGTCCGTTACACCGGACTGCTTGTCGGCTTGTATGGGTTTCGTGAAGACTTGTGAGGACTTGGAGGCCCGGGGGGTGAGTGGTACCGGGCCCCTTCCTCGCAAGACTTCGCACCAGGGGGCCCGCCGTGCTCGACCTCGCGGCGCCCAGCGGTCGCCACGCGGCCCGTCGCGCCCACGCGGCCCCCGAGGAACCGGCGACCCGTCCCCGGCTCGCCGTGCTGATCCCGGCGCACAACGAGGCGGACCGCATCGGCGCCGCCATCGACGGCCTGCGCGACCAGACCCGGCGGCCCGACCTCGTCGTCGTGGTCTGCGACAACTGCACCGACGACACCGCCGAGATCGCCGTCGCGCACGGCGCCCAGGTGTTCCACACCCAGGGCAACACCCACAAGAAGGCCGGCGCCCTCAACCAGGCCATCGCCTGGATGCTGCCCCATCTCGACGACCGTGACCTGCTGCTGGTCCAGGACGCCGACACCGTCCTCGACCCCTCCTTCGCCCAGACCGCCCTCGCCACCTTCAACCGCAAGGTCGGCGCCGTCGGCGGGGTCTTCTACGGCGAGGAGGGCGGCGGACTCCTCGGGCTGCTCCAGCGCATGGAGTTCCACCGCTACGCCTGGGAACTGGAGCGCACCGGCGGCAAGGCCCAGGTCCTCACCGGAACCGGCACCATGTTCCGTGCCCGGGTGCTGCGCGAGGTGCGGGCGGCCCGCCGCGCGGGGGTGATCGGCGGCGGCAGCGGCTACTACAGCCTCGCCTCGCTCACCGAGGACGACGAGATGACCAAGGCGGTCAAGACCCTCGGCTACCGGGCCATGTCCCCGGCCGGCTGCGCGGTCACCACCGAGGTCATGCCGACGCTGGGCAAGCTCTGGCACCAGCGGCTGCGCTGGCAGCGCGGCGCCCTGGAGAACCTGCGCGACTACGGCTGGACCAAGGTCACCGCCCGCTACTTCGCCCAGCAGTTCCTGATGGGCTTCGGCGCGCTGTCGTTCCTGGTCTACCTCGTCTACATGACCACGTTCACCACGCTGTACGGCTGGCCGGGCTTCTCCCCGTTCTGGACGGGGATCGGCCTGATCTTCGTCGTCGAGAAGACGGTCTCCGTACGGCGGGCCGGCCCGAAGGCCGTCCTGCTCGCGGCGCTGATGGTCCCGGAGATGCTCTACGACCTCTTCCAGCACGCCGTCTACTTCACCTCGCTGTGGGGGATGTTGCGCCGCAGCGAGGAGAAGTGGGTCGCCACATGATCCCCAACTAGGAGAAGCACGATGTACGGACGAGTGATCGGCGCGGGCACCACCGGTGCCGGAGGTGCCACCCTGGCCGCGACCGGCCTGTGGATGAACAGCATGGCCCTGGTCGTCACGGCCACCACCCTGGCCGCCGCGGGCGTGGCACTGTACAAGCTGGCCCCGCGCCCGCGTCGCCGGTAGTCCCTTCACTGCGCGGGCAGTCCCTTATTGCGTGGGCTGGTCGGGTCCCATCCCGGCCAGCACCAGGGGCGGCTGACCACCCGCGCGAGCTCACCCAGGCGTGTCCGCAGCTGCCGGTTTCGCCCACTGGATGTGGACGCGCTGCTCAGGGATGATCCTCTGGCCTCGAACTCCCTTGGTCACCTCCACCCGATCGATGGCGAGAGACAACCGATCGCGCCGGTCTTCGTTTGTTGCCTCCGTCCACGCTTCGCGCAAGGTGCGTCCGTCGAGCATCGGAGACACGTCCACGGACGGCACGGGCAGCTTGTAGAGCTCTCTACGCAGACCGTCGATGCGCATGCTCAGCCGCTCTGCAAGTCGGTTGTATCGCTCAACGGCCTCAGGGCCCTTGAACTCACCACGCAGGTAGCGTGCGTCCTCAAGATCCGCCAACCGGGCTTTCTCATCCTGGATCTCAGCGTTGAGAGCATCACGCTTGGCGAATGTCTCCGGATCAATCCGGTGGGCCCAGCGGTCAGCGATCGCGACAAGCAACGGGTCGTCCGGTTCGAGCACCGGAAGCTTGGTGAGGAACTGTTCCGTCACGTACTGATCAACCGCTTCAGCCAACGCTGACGCTCCGATGCACTGGTTGCCCGCGCGACGAGCCATGCACTGATAGCTGCCGCCCACACGATGCATCCGGCGACCGCAGCCGGGAACCGCGCAGTAGACGAGTCCCGTGAGCAGCGCCGTCCCCTCGGGCTTCGGCCGCCGCTTTCCTGCGTGCACAAACGTTCTGGATTCCAGGATGCGGATGATCTGATCACGCTCTCCGACCGTGATGATCCCCTCGCCGATCTCGACAGTGTCCAGCGTCTCGGGATCGCGGTACGGGAAGACCCTCCCCGTGTACTTCCGCTCGCCGTCATCCATCTCGACGCTCTCGGTCTCCGGCATGAGGCCGGCGAACGCAGGGGACCGGAGGAGCTGCATGACGCTGGCCGCGTTCCATTGCCCGCCCCTCGGCGAGAGGATCTCGTACTCGTTGAGGAGTCGGGCGATCTTGACCAGCGATGTTCCGGCGAGCGCTTCATCCGCGATCAAACGGGCGTAATCGGCGTGCTCCGGGTCGTGGACGAGCTTCTTCGTCGTCGGGTCGATGAGCAGTCCGTACGGAGGCTGTCCGCCGATCCACTGGCCCTTGCTGCGCAGGTAGCGCTTGGCATGGCCGACACGCGTACCGAGATTCTTGGACTCTGATCGAGCCAGCTCAGCGAGCATGGCGACGACCATGCGCGCCGAGTCGTTCGACGTGTCGAGACCGTCCACGACTGAGACGAGACGGCCACCCGCCTTCTCGATCGCGTCCAGCACCTTGCCCACCTGGCCGATGCCCTTGCGGGACAGGCGGTCGAGTTTCCAGACGATCAGCGTGCCGACAACGCCCGCCGTGACGGCCGCCAGCGCGGCGTCGAAGCCCTTGCGCTCAACGGTCTTATAGCCCGAGCGCCCTCTGTCTATGTGGACCTTGCGGACGGTCAGCCCGTTACGTTCGGCCCAGACACGGCAGTCGGCTTCCTGCCGCTCGATGGCGGTTTTACCGTCCCTGTCGAGGGACAGCCGGAGATACAGATCACAGATTGTGTCTTGGTGCACACACTCAGTGTGGCGAAGAGTTCGGTGCTCTGTTGTCTATCTCCAGAAGTCGAAAAGGATTACATAAGGGTGCCACCCGCCACCGGCAGTCACCTCAGCGCATGCCCGGTCGTCGCGTCCACATGGTCCGGTACGTCGTCATGGCGGTCGCCGACGGTGAGGGTGCCGGTGGGTTCGAAGAGGAGGATCGCGGTGGGGACGGGGGCGTAGGGCTTGTGCTCGGTGCCGCGCGGGACCGTGAAGACCGAACCCTTCGGCAGCACCACCGTGCGCTCAACGGCCTGCTCCCGCAGGGAGATGTGCAGTTCGCCCTCCAGGACCAGGAAGAACTCGTCGGTGTGGTCATGGACGTGCCAGACGTGGTCGCCCTCGACCTTGGCGATTCGGACGTCGTAGTCGTTGACGGCCGTGACGATGCGGGGGCTCCACTGCTCGGTGAAGGAGGCGAGGGCGGCGGAGAGCGCGATGGGTTCCATGAGGTCATCGTGCGGGGTACCGCCGACGGTTCACGAGTGCTAGGAATCGCGTATGCCGCAAGAATCCTCTCAGCGCCCGCACCGGGTGGTCCTCGTCGTCGACGAGAACTCCAACCCGTTCGAAATGAGCTGCGCCATCGAGATCTTCGGTCTGCGCCGACCCGAACTGGGGCGGACGCTCTACGACTTCGCCCTGTGCGCCGCCGGACCGCGCACCCGGATGCGGGACGGCTTCTTCACCCTCACCGAGGTCGCCGGGCTGGAGGCGGCCGAGGAGGCGGACACCCTGATCGTGCCGAACCGGCCCGACACCGACACCCCTCGCTCACCCCGGGTGCTGGACGCCGTACGCCGGGCACACGCGCGTGGCGCCCGGCTGCTCGGCTTCTGCTCGGGCGCGTTCACGATGGCGGAGGCCGGACTGCTGGACGGGCGCAGGGCGGCCTGCCACTGGATGTGGGCGGAGTCGTTCCGGACCCGGTTCCCCCAGGTGCGCCTTGAGCCGGACGTGCTCTTCGTGGACGACGGCGACATCCTCACGGCGTCCGGCAGCGCCTCCGCGCTCGACCTGGGCCTGCATGTCGTACGGCGTGACCATGGCGCCGAGATCGCCAACGCGGTGTCGCGTCGGCTGGTCTTCGCCGCCCACCGCGACGGCGGGCAACGCCAGTTCGTGGAGCGCCCGGTGCCGGAGGTGCCGGACGAGTCCCTCGGCCCGCTGCTGGCCTGGGCGCAGGAGCGGGTGGGCGAGCCACTGACCGTGGCCGACCTCGCGGCCCGCGCGGCGGTCTCGCCCGCCACCCTGCACCGCCGCTTCCGGGCCCAGTTGGGGACGACACCACTCGCCTGGCTGACCGGGGAACGGGTGGCGCTGGCCTGCCGGCTGATCGAGCGCGGCGAGGAGCGGCTCGACGTGGTGGCCGCGCGGAGCGGACTCGGCACCGCCGCGAACCTTCGCGCGCGCGTGCGACGCGAGACCGGCCTCAGCCCGTCGGCCTACCGGCGGCGTTTCGGACCGGCTGCCGGGGAAGCGGTCATGGCATGAGATTCCTCGTACGCGACCGGCTGCTCGGCTTCGGTGACGACTACTGGATCGAGGACGACCAGGGCAACAAGGTCTTCCTCGTCGACGGCAAGGCCATGCGGCTGCGCGACACCTTCGAGCTGAAGGACACGCGCGGGCGCGTCCTGATCGACATCCGGCAGAAGATGTTCGCCCTGCGCGACACCATGCTCGTCGAGCGGGACGGCGAGCCGCTGGCCACCATCAAGCGCAAGCGTCTGTCCCTGCTGCGCAACCACTACCGCGTCGCCCTCGCCGACGGCAGCACCGAACTCGACGTGAGCGGCAAGATCCTCGACCGGGAGTTCGCCGTCGAGTACGACGGTGAGCTCCTCGCCGTCGTCTCCCGCCGCTGGCTGCACGTCCGGGAGACGTACGGCGTGGACGTCGTGCGCGAGGACGCGGACCCGGCGCTGCTGATCGCGGTGGCGGTGTGCGTGATCCACCTCGCGGAGAAGGAACGCGAGGAGGACTGAGGAACGCGAGGAGGACTGACGGCCGTCGGCTACGGCCTGCGCGGGGGTTCCAGGCCCAGGACGCGGTCCTTGAGCGCGGGGAACTGTTCGCGGGTGGCCGCGACCTTCCCGGGGTCGAACTCGACCGTGAGGATCTCCTCGCCGGCCCCCGCCTGGGCCAGCACCTCGCCCCAGGGGTCGACCACGATCGAGTGACCGGCCTGCGGAACTCCCGCGTGGGTCCCGGCCGTTCCACACGCGAGCACGAACGCCTGGTTCTCCACCGCCCGCGCCTGGGCCAGCAGCGTCCAGTGCGCCCGGCGGCGCTCCGGCCAGCCCGCGGGGAGGACCAGGGTCTCAGCGCCGGCGTCGACGAGGCCGCGGAAGAGTTCGGGGAAACGGAGGTCGTAACAGGTGCCCAGGCCCAGGGTCGTCCCGGGCAGACGGACCGTCACCAGCTCCTGGCCCGCGCCCATCAGCACGGCCTCGCCCTTGTCGAAGCCGAAGCGATGGATCTTGCGGTAGGCGGCGATCAGATCACCGGAGGGGGAGAAGACGAGAGAGGTGTTGTAGAGCGCCCCGTCCTCGGCGCGCTCGGGAATCGAGCCCGCGTGCAGCCACACGCCCGCGTCGCTCGCGGCCTTCGCCATCGCCTCGTGCGTCGGCCCGTCCACCGGCTCGGCCTCGCCGGCGAACCCCTCGTAGGCGAACGCGCCCGTGGTCCACAGCTCGGGGAGGACGACGAGATCGGCGCCCGCCTGCTCCCGTACCAGCGAGGCCACCCGCAGCCGACGTGACTCGACCGATTCGTCCTCGTTCACGTCGATCTGGATCAGAGAGGCGCGCACACTACCACCGTCCTGGCATTCGAGCCGTCCACACGGGCCTACGATCGTCACACGAAAGCACTGCCGGGGTGCCTCACAGCAGCGTAACTTAGCGTTTCGAGACACCCGCCGAGTGCAGCCACCTCCCGCTGGCAACGCCGCCACCACCTGCCCGTGTACCGACCGCCGAGGGGTCCCGTTCCGTGAGTCTGCATCCCACCCTCCAGCCCTACGCCGACGCCTGGACCCACTCCATCGAAGCGATATCCGAGCTGGTGACCCCGCTCGTGGAAGGAGAGTGGAACCGGCGTACGCCGTGCCCGGGCTGGTCGGTCCGTGACGTGGTGTCCCATGTCATCGGTCTGGACTGCGAGATGCTCGGCGACCCGCGCCCGATCCACACGCTCCCGCGCGACCTCTACCACGTGACGAACGAACAGCAGCGGTACACGGAGATGCAGGTCGACGTCCGCCGCCATCACACCGCGCCTGAGATGACGTCCGAGCTGGAGTACGTGATCATCCGCCGCAACCGGCAGCTGCGCAACGAGTCGCGCGACCCGGGGGCGAAGGTGCGCGGCCCCTACGGCACCGAGCTGACGCTCGAGGAGTCCATGCGTCGGCACGCCTTCGACGTCTGGGTCCATGAGCAGGACCTGCGCGCCGCGCTCGGCCGCCCGGGCAATCTGGACTCGCCCGGCGCGCACATCGCCAGGGACTATCTGCTGGCCGAACTCCCCGCCGTGGTCGCGGAGAAGGCCGACGCCCCGCGCAGTTCGGCCGTCGTGTTCGACGTCCACGGCCCCATCGAGTTCCTGCGCACGATCCGCGTGGACATCCAGGGCCGCGGCACCCTCGAAACGGCCCCCGCACTCGGCCCCGCCGCCACCCTCACCCTCGACTGGGAGACCTACGTCCGCCTGGCCTGCGGCCGGGTGACCCCGGACGCGGTGGCGGACCGGGTGAAGGCGGAGGGCGAACCCCAGCTGACGGCGGCGATTTTGAGCAACTTCTCGGTGACGCCGTAGGTAGGGATCTGGGGGCGAGAGCCCCCAGCTCTACGCCGGTACGTGGACCGTCTCCACCCGGCTCGCCACCAACCGCTCCCGCTCCCTGCGAATCGCCCGCTTCCGCAGCCGCAGGATCTGACTGACCCCCACCGCCTGCAACACGAACACCACGGAGAACGCGATCCGGTAGTTGTCCCCGGTCGCGTCCAGCAGCACGCCCACCGCGAACAGCGTCGTCATCGAGGCGACGAACCCGCCCATGTTGGTGATCCCGGACGCCGTCCCCTGCCGCTCCGGCGGATTCGCAGGGCGCGCGAAGTCGAAGCCCAGCATCGAGGCCGGCCCACAGGCCCCGAGCACCGCGCACAACACCACCAGCAGCCACATCGGCGCGTGCGCGCCGGGGTACGCCAGCGTCACCGCCCACACCAGCCCCGTCGCGCCCACGGTCCCGAGCGCCAGCGGCAGCCGCGCCTCGTGGTGCCGGGCGACGACCTGGCCGTAGACGAGCCCGACGAGCATGTTGGACAGCACGACCAGGGTCAGCAGCTCGCCCGCGGTCGCCCGGGACACCCCCTGCGCCTCGACCAGGAACGGCAGGCCCCACAGCAGCAGGAACACCATCGCCGGGAACTGGGTCGTGAAGTGCACCCAGAGCCCGAGCCGTGTCCCCGGCTCCCGCCAGGACGCGGCGATCTGGCGTCGTACGTAGGCCGCGCCCTGGTGGGGAAGCGGCTCGGGCTCGTGGCCCTCGGGGTGGTCCTTGAGGAAGAGGAGCAGCAGCACCAGCACCACCACGCCCGCGAGCGCGCTGCCCGCGAAGGCGGCGGTCCAGCCGACGCCGTGCAGCAGCCGGGCCAGCACGAGGGTGGAGACGAGGTTGCCGGCCATGCCCGCGAGCCCGGCGAGCTGGGCGACCATCGGCCCGCGCCGGGCGGGGAACCAGCGGCCGCCGAGCCGCAGCACGCTGATGAACGTCATCGCGTCACCGCAGCCGAGCAGCGCGCGCGAGGCGAGGGCCATGCCGTACGAGGGGGAGAAGGCGAAGCCGAGCTGTCCCGCCGTGAACAGCACGACCCCGATGGTGAGCACCTTCTTGGTGCCGAGCCGGTCGACGAGCAGGCCGACGGGTATCTGCATGCCCGCGTAGACCAGCAGTTGGAGGATCGAGAAGGTCGACAGCGCGGAGGCGTTGACGTGGAAGCGGTCGGCGGCGTCGAGGCCGGCCACCCCCAGCGAGGTACGGAAGATGACGGCGACGAAGTAGACGGAGACGCCGATGCCCCAGACGGCCATGGCACGTCGGCCGCCGGGAGGATCGGCGGGCAGGGCCGTGGACCTCATCGGACCTCACCCCGCGCGAGGTGGGAGAACCACTCCACGTGCCCGTGGATCAGTCCGACGACGGCCTCCGCGTCGCCGGAGCGCAGCGCGTCGAGGATCTGCTCGTGCTCGGCGAGGGTCTTGGTGATGCGGTCGGGGTGGGCGTGCATGACGGCGACGCCCATCCGCAGCTGCCGGTCGCGGAGTTGGTCGTAGAGCCGGGAGAGGATCTCGTTGCCGCCGCTGCGGACGATCTCGGCGTGGAAGCAGCGGTCGGTGACGGCGGCGCCGGCGAGGTCCCCGGCGGCGGCCTGCTCCTTCTGCCGCGCGAGCAGCTCCTCCAGGCGGGCGATGAGCTGCGGGGACGCCGGTACGGCCTTGCGCGCGGCGTGCTCCTCGACCAGCTGGCGGGTCTCGACCACGTCCGCGATCTCCTGTGCGGAGACCGGCAGGACCAGCGCGCCCTTCTTCGGGTAGAGCTTGATCAGCCCTTCCACCTGCAACCGCAGCAACGCCTCCCGCACCGGGGTCCGCGACACCCCGACGGCCTCGGCGAGCTCGCCCTCGGTGAGGAGCGTGCCTCCTTCGTAGCGGCGCTCCAGGACACCCTGCTTGACGTGGTCGTAGACACGGTCGGCGGCGGGGGGCTGCTTGGCGGGGGTGGGCACGTCGGTGGGGACGGTGGCGGCGGGCGGGGCGGAAGGCATGTGCACAGCATAGATACAACACGTACGCATAAGAGATCCGTTCCACCATGCGGACCTCAACAATTACCCCAGCCGCCGCACAACCTTCTGTGCTACTTACGTGTCACACACATGCGGCCCCTTCGTCTTCCCCTCCAACTCGGCCGCATCACAGGCGAATTCGACGTATTCGGGGTATTTCAGTTGACAACCGCTACCAAGGGCCTCCGTGTCCGCAGAGCCGCAGCCGTCGCCCTCACGACCGGCGCGATGCTCGCCACCGGAGCTCTCACCGCGGCGCCGGCGCAGGCTGTGACCACGCCGACCATCACCGCCAAGGGCGGGTACCTGATGAACGGCGCCACGGGTAAGACGCTGTTCACCAAGTCCGCCGACACCAAGCGGCTCACCGCGTCCACGACCAAGGTCATGACGGCGAAGGTCGTGCTGTCGCAGTCAAACCTGAACCTGGACGCCAAGGTCACGATCAAGAAGGCGTACAGCGACTACATCGTCGCCAACGGCGCCTCGTCCGCGGGCCTGATCGTCGGTGACAAGGTCACCGTCCGTCAGCTCCTCTACGGGATGATGCTGAAGTCCGGCTGCGACGCGGCGATGGCGCTGGCCGACAAGTACGGCTCCGGCACCACGGTCGCCGCCCGCACCAAGAACTTCATCGGCAAGATGAACACCATGGCCAAGAGCCTGGGCATGGCGAACACGCACTTCGACTCGTTCGACGGCATCAGCAAGGGTTCCAACGCCTCGACGCCGCGTGACCTGACGAAGGTCGCCCGCAGCGCGCTGAAGAGCTCCACCTTCAAGACCGTCGTCAAGACCAAGTCGTACACGGCCAAGACGATCACGAAGACCGGTTCCACCCGCACCATGGCGGCGTGGAAGAACACCAACGCCCTGCTCGGCTGGAACGGCACGCTCGGCGTGAAGACCGGCTCCGGCACCGAGGCCAAGTACTGCCTCGTCTTCGCCGCCACGCTCAACGGCGAGTCGGTGATCGGCGCGGTCCTCACCGCGCCCAACGAGGCCAGCCGCACGGCGGACGTGAAGAAGCTGATCAACTACGGCTACGCGAAGATCAGCTGACGCGTAGACGTGGAGTGGGAGGGGGCCTGCGGCGGCGGGCCCCTTTCT
The DNA here is from genome assembly GCF_045041065.1 of Streptomyces sp. NBC_00028. NCBI lineage: Bacteria > Bacillati > Actinomycetota > Actinomycetes > Kitasatosporales > Streptomycetaceae > Streptomyces > Streptomyces sp. NBC_00028. The sequence goes on from NZ_CP108293.1 coordinate 5,012,192, forward strand.
CATGTCCCGGGGTCGCTCAGCCGGCCGCCGGCCAGAAGAACCGCCGCTTGTCCTTGGACGTGGCGCCGATCCGCGCGTAGAACCGGATCGCCCCGTCGTTCCACACCGGCGTCTGCCACTGCACATGCCCGAGCCCGAGCCGCCGCGCCTCCCCGCGCACGGCGTCCATCAGCGACTCCCCGATACCGAGCCCCCGATGCCCGTCCCGCAGGAACAGACAGTCCATGTGGAGGTACTCGACCCCGTCCCAGGTGGACACCTCGGCGGAACAGGTGGCGTACCCGACGACGGGCCCACCCTCCTCCAACTCGGCGACCAGCCCGATCAGTCGAGGCTCCGGCTCCCCGAACAACAAGGGCCCCAGCCGCTCGGCCAGCCCCTCGGCAGGCGGATCGGCCTTCTCGTAGACGGCATGCTCGGCGATGAGGGCGACAAGCTCCGGAAGATCCCCGACACGCACCCGTCTGACGTTGGTCATCGGACCATGATGCCTGGTCGCGCTCAGGCCGGGTTGCCCGTGGAGATGTCGAACTGGATGTCCACGTCCTTCGGGTCGACGTCCGTACCGGCCTTGGGGGACTGCCGGATCACGATGCCCTCGCCCCATGTGTTCTCGTCCACGGCGTTCTTGTCGTAGTGCCAGCCGACGGACTTCAGGCAGGAGAGGACCGAGTCCCAGTTCTTGTAGGTGAAGTCCGGCACCTGGATCTTGTCCGGGTCGTCGTACGACTCCTGCGGGTCGGTGCACTCGGTCTTCTCGATCGTCCGGTTCGGGTCACCCTTGCGGTACCCCGTCGGATGCGAGGAAGCCGACGTGCTCGCGCCGTCGCTGCCCTTGGCGTCGTCGTCCGAGCCGCCGTTCATCAGCAGGGCCGCGATGAGGCCGCCGACCGCGATGACGGAGACGATGATCGAGCCGAGGATCACCGGCTTGTTGTTCTTGCCGCCGGAGGACGCCGCCGGGGCCTGCTGGGGCGTGATGTTGTACGGCGGCGGGGTGCTCGACGCGTAGGCGTTGGGGGCCGGGGTCTGGTAGCCGGCCTGCTGCGGGTAGCCGTAGGCGGGCGCCGGGGTCGGGGTGCCGTACGGGTTCGGGGTGGGGGCCGGCTGGTACGGCGTCTGGACGTTGTTCGTGGCCGGCGGGGGCGTCTGGCCGACCGGCGGGAAGACCGCCGAGCCGACACCCGCGCCGCTCGCGGTCTGGGCGCCCGGGACGATGCTCGGCGGGGCCGCCTGGAAGGAGGCCGCGACCCGCAGGCACTCGTCGCGCATGGCCTCGGCGCTGGGGAAGCGCTCGTTCGGGTTCTTCTTCAGGGCGCGGGCGATCAGGGCGTCCACGGCGGGCGGGAGCGCTCTGTTGATCGAGGAGGGGGCGACCGGCTCCTCCTGCACATGCGCGTACGCGATCGCCAGCGGCGAGTCCGCCTCGAACGGGAGGCGCCCGGTGACCAGTTGGAACAGCATGATGCCGACCGAGTAGAGGTCGGAGCGGGCGTCCACCCCGCGGCCCAGGGCCTGCTCGGGCGACAGATACTGGGGAGTACCCACCACCATGCCGGTCTGCGTCATCGACGTGACACCCGACTGCATGGCGCGCGCGATGCCGAAGTCCATGACCTTGACCACGCCGCGCTTGGTCATCATCACGTTGCCCGGCTTGATGTCGCGGTGGACCAGGCCCATCTCGTGGCTGATCTCAAGCGCCGCCAGCACATCCGCGGTGATCTTCAGCGCCTTGTCTGCGGGCATCGCGCCGAACTGCCGTACGTCCTCGTCGAGCACCGAGCCCAGCGGGCGGCCCTCGACGTACTCCATGACGATGTACGGCATCGTCATGCCGTCGAGGCTGTCCTCGCCGGTGTCGAAGACGGAGACGATGTTGGTGTGCGTGAGCTTGGCCACGGCCTGGGCCTCGCGGCGGAAACGCTCGCGGAACGCCTGTTCCCGGCCCAGCTCGGTGTGCAGGGTCTTGATCGCGACGGGGCGGTCGAGCATGGTGTCGTGCGCCAGGTGCACCGAGGCCATGCCGCCTTCGCCGAGCAAGTCACGCAGCTGATAGCGGTTGTTGGCGAGTGCCCGCCCCGCGTACCGGCCGTGCGCGCCGTCCTGGCTCATGTTCTGCGTCCCCCATCGGCCTTCAGGCGCCGGCCCGACTGTCGTTGATCGAATCGTCGTTGATCGAATGGCTCATTCCCGGCCAAGTCTGCCGCACGGCACTGACAGGTCAAGCCGGGTGCCCGTTCCGTGACCGTACGCGAAAGAAGCGTCGCGGAAGCGTTACAGGTGCCGTACGGCCGGTACACAGAATTTGCACGACAGCGCGTGCTACCGCTTTTATGACCGGTCCGTCTCGGACCGGCCCCCGGGGTCTTCCCGGACCGGAGGCTTGCGCGGAGGCTGTAGCGTGGCCGACGGAGACCGTAACAACACCGCGCGCACCGCGGGCAGAAACGACGGCGAGGACTGATGGCACAGCAGCAGCGCGCTCAGGGCCCGTCCGACCCCGAGGCGACTGGCGGCGGGATGTCGGATGCGCCGGAGCTGTGGGGTAACGGCGGACTGGTGGGGGACGGCCGCTATCGGCTGACCCGCAGACTCGGCCGGGGCGGCATGGCCGAGGTGTTCGCGGCCGAGGACGTACGCCTTGGCCGCACCGTCGCGGTCAAGCTGCTCCGCGCCGACCTCGCCGAGGACCCCGTCTCCAAGGCCCGCTTCACGCGCGAGGCCCAGTCGGTGGCCGGTCTCAACCACCACGCGATCGTCGCCGTGTACGACTCGGGCGAGGACTACGTGAACGGCCAGGCCGTTCCGTACATCGTCATGGAGATCGTCGAAGGCCGCACGATCCGGGACCTGTTGATCAACGCCGAGGCGCCCGGGCCCGAGCAGGCCCTGATCATCGTCTCCGGTGTCCTGGAGGCGCTCGCCTACTCGCACCAGCACGGCATCGTGCACCGTGACATCAAGCCGGCCAACGTGATCATCACGCACAACGGCGCGGTGAAGGTCATGGACTTCGGCATCGCCCGCGCGCTGCACGGCGCGCAGTCGACGATGACGCAGACCGGCATGGTCATGGGCACGCCCCAGTACCTGTCGCCGGAGCAGGCCCTCGGCAAGGCCGTCGACCACCGCTCCGACCTGTACGCCACGGGCTGCCTGCTCTACGAACTCCTCGCGCTGCGGCCCCCGTTCACGGGTGAGACCCCGCTGTCGGTGGTCTACCAGCACGTCCAGGACATCCCGACCCCGCCGTCCGAGGCCTCCGACGCCTCGCCGCCGGAGCTCGACGGCCTGGTCATGCGCTCGCTCGCCAAGGAGCCGGACGACCGGTTCCAGACGGCCGAGGAGATGCGCGGTCTCGTCCAGTACGGGCTGCAGATGCTGTACGAGCAGGGCGGCCACACCGGCACCTGGAACACCGGCCCGGTCGCGATGCACGAGGGCCGGCACACCCCGGCCGCGGGCTTCGCGAACACCACGGTCATGGGGCACCCCGACCCTGCCTCCGGTACGACACAGATCCCGCAGCAGATCCTGCCCCAGGGCTACGGCGGCGGGGACGACGGCGGCTTCGAGGGGCACGGCAACCGGGGCAGCGGCCGCGGCAAGCTGTGGATCCTCGCGGTGTTCGCGGTGATCGCCATCGCGGCGGGCGTCGCGCTGGCCCTGAACGGCGGCGGCGACAAGGGCGGGGGCGGCACCACGCAGTCACCGACCACCTCGCAGACCAAGGACGACGAGACGGCCAGCGAGTCGCCGAGCGACGAGCCGACGGACGAGGCCACCGAGGAGCAGACCGACGACGGCACGAGCAACGGCGGCTCCTCCTGGACCCCGTCGTCGACGCCGTCGTACACACCGTCGTACACACCCTCGGAGACGGCCACGGAGCCGACGGACGAGCCGACGACCGAGGAGCCGACGGACGAGCCGACGGACACCGCCGAGCCCACCGACACGGCGGAGCCGACGGACACCAGCGGCGGCGACACGGGCGACCCCGACGGCACTTGAAGGCCAGGCCTGCCGACCGGCGGCCTCTGACCTGACCTCCACGCGCGCGTACGGACCGGAGACGGACCCTACGCGCGCGTGCTGTTTCCCGGGTCTGCGGGCCCTCACCCCGCGAACGCGTCGCACACGGCCTCGTACTCCCGCGTCCACCACACGGCCAGCGCCGACGACGCCGGGAACTGGGGGTCCGCGCGGGTGTCGCCGCGCTCGTAGTGCCAGCGCAGCATCCAGAAGTCGTTGAGCCGCTCCCACCACACCCGGTGCACGGCCGCCGCCAGCTCCGAGGGCGCGGCCCCGGCCGCGCGCCGGTACGCGTGCGCGTACGCCCGTACCTTCGGCAGGTCGAGCGCCCCCGCGGGCCGTACGAAGAAGATCGCGGCGGCGCGTACGACCTCCTCCGCGCGGGGCTGCACGCCGAGCCGGTCCCAGTCGACGATCGCGGCGGGCGCGTCCCCCTTGTAGAGCAGGTTGAACGGGTGGAAGTCGCCGTGCACCCAGCCCGTGGCGGCCCCGCGCGGCGGCCTGCGGTGGGCGTGCCGCTCCAGGAGGGCGCGCCGTTCCAGGAGACGGTGGCGGGCCAGCTCGTCGAAGGAGTCGGCGGGGCGGTGACGGCGTACGCGGGTGAGCAGGTCGTCGATGACGGCGAAGGTGTCGGTGGGGTCCGCGCTGCGCACGGGGTGGGGGCTCGTGGCCGGACGCGTGCGCGCCTTGGGTGGCATGACGCGCTCCAGGGCGGCGTGCACGGCCCCCAGCAGGGCGCCCAGGCGTGCGCACTGCTCCGGGGTGAGCTGGCCGCCGTGACGGTGGCGGCCCTCGACCCAGGGGTGCAGGGCGTAGGCGTGGCCGCCGACGACGGCGACCGTACGGCCGTCGCGGCCGGCCAGCGGAGGGGCCACGGGGACGCCGAGGTCGGCCAGGCGCTGGGTGGCGCGGTGCCGGCGTTCGATGGCGGCGGGGTCGGCGGTGTCGGGGTCGAAGTGGTGCTTGAGGAAGTAGCGGCCGCGGGTCGTGCGGAGCCGGTAGCCGCGGTTCAGCAGCCCTTGTTCGACGGGTTCGCAGGTGACGGCGGAGCCGGCGGTGTAACGGCTCAACAGGGCGCTCAGCGGGGGCGCGTGGGAAACGGGGGGTGGTACACAAGGGCGCGGCACGCGCCAGATGCTAGGGCACCGAACGAGGCTGTGAGCTGGGCGTTGTCACAGACAGTCGCTTTCGATCACGGCAGGTGCGCGAAGTGACTTTCCAGGGCGCCGTCGGTGGAGTGCACGGTCCCGAACTGTGGCTCGACGCGCAGATAGACGGGCTCGTACGGCTCGCCGTCGACGACCCGGGGCTCCGGGCCGAACCGTTCGAGTTCTGCGGGCGTCGGCTCGTGCGCGGTGCACTCCCCGACGATCTGCGCCGACCACAGCCCCTCCCCGGGCCGGGCCGTGCTCAGGTTGTCCGCCCCGTAGGCGACGACGTGCCCGGTGCACGCACGGTGGTAGCCGCAGCTCCTGGGCAGCCGCAGCAGCACCCGGCCGTCGGCCACGAGGTGGCGGGCGAAGGCGAGGAAGGGCAGGGCGCGCATGCTGGTGGCCACCCGGCCGTAGTCGGTGCGGGCGAGCAGGGCGACGGCGCGCTGTTCGTCGGAGGGCATACGACCACTGTCGGCCGCGGACGCCTCCCAGGACAGAGGTCTTTGGTCCCTGATGCCGCCGCGGCCTCAGCGCCGCTCCCGCTCCACCTGCATCCGCGCCACGTACGCCGCCGCCTGCGACCGCCGCTCCATGCCGAGTTTGGAGAGCAGACCGGACACATAGTTCTTGATCGTCTTCTCGGCGAGGTGCAGCCGCTCGCCGATCACGCGGTTGGTGAGGCCCTCACCGATCAGGTCGAGGATCCTGCGCTCCTGCTCGGTGAGGTGCGCGAGCCGGTCGTCGCTCCTGGCGCCGCCGCCGTCCCGCAGTCGCTCCAGCACGCGCGCGGTGGCCACCGGGTCGAGCAGGGACCTGCCGGCCGCGACGTCCCGTACGGCGGAGAGCAGCTCGTTGCCCCGGATGGCCTTGAGGACGTATCCGGCGGCGCCCGCCATGATCGCGTCGAAGAGCGCCTCGTCGTCGGCGAACGACGTCAGCATCAGGCACCTGATGTCCTCGTCGCGCGAGCGGATCTCCCGGCAGACCTCCACCCCGCTGCCGTCCGGCAGGCGCACGTCCAGGACGGCGACGTCGGGCCGGGTGGCCGGGATCCGCACCAGCGCGTCGGCCGCCGTACCGGCCTCGCCGACCACCTCGATGTCGTCCTCGACGGAGAGCAGTTCATGGACGCCCCGGCGGACCACTTCATGGTCGTCGAGCAGAAATACGGTGATTTTTCCGTCTTCGCGCACGCGGCAAGTCAAACACAGAAAGTCTTCCGGTGACCTGGGTCGCCGGGATAACGTGCCGTTGCTCCGGCCTCCTGCAAGGCTGTGACCAGCAGCTGTTCCCGAATTCCGCGACTAGTAGGAAATCCAAGCATCGACTTACTTGGAAATCCAAGCAAAATCGCAGGTCAGAAGGGGTTTCACAGAAATGTGCAGCACTGGGTAACGTGCCTTTTGCAGGGCGCTCGCCGGGGCACCTTGTCACGCCTGATCCCGACCGGTCCGCACCCACCCCGTGCGTCCGCAGGGCCTCAGGTGAGCCGCACTGGCACCCGGCGAACCCGGATGCCGGACCGACGGAGGAGCACACGTGACCGTGGAGAGCACTGCCGCGCGCAAACCGCGACGCAGCGCCGGGACCAGGAAGTCCCCGAGCACCGAGCCCGAACTGGTTCAGCTGCTGACGCCCGAGGGCAAGCGCGTCAAGAACGCCGCGTACGACAAGTACGTCGCCGGTATCACCCCCGAAGAGCTCCGTGGTCTGTACCGCGACATGGTGCTCACCCGCCGTTTCGACGCCGAGGCCACCTCCCTTCAGCGCCAGGGCGAGCTGGGCCTGTGGGCCTCGCTGCTCGGCCAGGAGGCCGCCCAGATCGGCTCCGGGCGGGCCACCCGCGAGGACGACTACGTCTTCCCGACCTACCGCGAGCACGGCGTCGCCTGGTGCCGCGGCGTCCCGCCGGAGAACCTGCTGGGCATGTTCCGCGGCGTGAACAACGGCGGCTGGGACCCCAACAGCAACAACTTCCAGCTCTACACGATCGTCATCGGCTCCCAGACCCTGCACGCCACGGGCTACGCGATGGGCATCACCAAGGACGGCGCCGACAGCGCGGTCATCGCGTACTTCGGTGACGGCGCCTCCAGCCAGGGCGATGTCGCCGAGTCCTTCACCTTCTCCGCGGTCTACAACGCCCCTGTGGTGTTCTTCTGCCAGAACAACCAGTGGGCGATCTCCGAGCCCACCGAGAAGCAGACCCGCGTCCCGCTCTACCAGCGCGCGCAGGGCTTCGGCTTCCCGGGCGTCCGGGTCGACGGCAACGACGTGCTGGCCTGCCTCGCGGTGACGAAGTGGGCGCTGGAGCGCGCCCGCAGCGGCGAGGGCCCCACCCTGGTCGAGGCGTTCACCTACCGGATGGGTGCCCACACCACCTCCGACGACCCGACCCGCTACCGCGGTGACGAGGAGCGCCAGGCCTGGGAGGCCAAGGACCCGATCCTGCGCCTGCGCCAGTACCTGGAGGCCTCAAACCACGCGGACGAGGGATTTTTCGCGGAACTGGAGGCCGAGAGCGAGGCGTTGGGCAAACGAGTGCGCGAAGCGGTCCGTGCCATGCCGGACCCGGACCGCTTCGCCCTCTTCGAGCACGCGTATGCGGACGGACACGCGCTGGTCGACGAGGAGCGAGCCCAGTTCGCCGCCTACCAGGCGTCGTTCGCCGACGGAGAGGGGGCCTGACATGGCGACCGAGACTTCCACGAAGATGGCGCTGGCCAAGGCGATCAACGAATCGCTGCGCCGCGCCCTGGAGACCGACCCCAAGGTCCTGGTCATGGGCGAGGACGTCGGCAAGCTCGGCGGCGTCTTCCGTGTGACGGACGGCCTGCAGAAGGACTTCGGCGAGAGCCGCGTCATCGACACCCCGCTCGCCGAGTCGGGCATCGTCGGCACCGCGATCGGCCTCGCGCTGCGCGGCTACCGCCCGGTGGTGGAGATCCAGTTCGACGGCTTCGTCTTCCCGGCCTACGACCAGATCGTCACCCAGCTCGCGAAGATGCACGCCCGCTCGCTGGGCAAGGTCAAGCTCCCCGTCGTCATCCGCATCCCCTACGGCGGCGGTATCGGCGCGGTCGAGCACCACTCGGAGTCGCCGGAGGCGCTCTTCGCGCACGTGGCGGGCCTGAAGATCGTCACGCCCTCCAACTCCTCCGACGCGTACTGGATGATGCAGCAGGCCATCCAGAGCGACGACCCGGTGATCTTCTTCGAGCCCAAGCGGCGCTACTGGGACAAGGGCGAGGTCAACACCGAGGCCATCCCGGGCCCGCTGCACAAGGCCAAGGTGGTCCGCGAGGGCACCGACCTGAGCCTGGTGGCCTACGGCCCGATGGTGAAGACCTGCCTGGAGGTCGCGGACGCCGCGGCCGAGGAAGGCCGCAACCTGGAGGTCCTGGACCTGCGCTCGGTGTCCCCGCTGGACTTCGACGCGATCCAGGCCTCGGTGGAGAAGACCCGTCGTCTGGTCGTGGTCCACGAGGCGCCGGTGTTCTTCGGCTCGGGCGCCGAGATCGCCGCCCGCATCACGGAGCGCTGCTTCTACCACCTGGAGGCCCCGGTGCTCCGGGTCGGCGGCTACCACGCCCCCTACCCGCCGGCCCGCATCGAGGAGGAGTACCTGCCGGGCCTGGACCGGGTACTCGACGCCGTCGACCGTGCCCTGGCGTACTGAGGAGAGGGTCGTGACGACGATGACTGAAGCGTCCGTACGCGAGTTCAAGATGCCCGACGTGGGCGAGGGACTCACCGAGGCCGAGATCCTCAAGTGGTACGTCCAGCCCGGTGACACGGTCACCGACGGCCAGGTGGTGTGCGAGGTCGAGACCGCCAAGGCGGCCGTCGAGCTGCCCATCCCCTACGACGGTGTCGTCCGGGAACTCCACTTCCCCGAGGGCACCACGGTCGACGTGGGCACGTCGATCATCGCGGTGGACGTGTCGGGCGGGGCGGCTGCCCCGGCCCCTGAGGCGGCCCCCGTGACCTCTGCGGCTCCCGAGCCCGAGAAGAAGCCCGAGGGACGCCAGCCCGTCCTCGTCGGATACGGCGTCGCCGCGTCCTCGACCAAGCGCCGCCCCCGCAAGGGCCCCCAGATCCCGGTCCAGGAGGCCTCGGCGGCGATCCAGAGCGAGCTGAACGGCCACGGGGGCGCGGTGACGGAAGCCGCCCAGGCGGTGGCCCCGGCCGTCCAGGCGGTGGCCCCGGCCGTCCAGGAGCGCCCGCTGGCGAAGCCCCCGGTGCGCAAGCTGGCCAAGGACCTCGGCGTCGACCTGACGACGGTCGTCCCGTCCGGCCCGGACGGCATCATCACGCGCGAGGACGTCCACGCGGCGGCGGCCCCGGCCCCGGAGGTCGTAGCGGCACCGGCGCCTGTCCAGGCTCCCGCGCCCGTGCCGACGTACGACACCGCGCGCGAGACGCGTGTCCCGGTCAAGGGCGTGCGCAAGGCGACCGCGGCGGCGATGGTCGGCTCGGCGTTCACCGCCCCGCATGTCACGGAGTTCGTGACCGTCGACGTGACCCGGACGATGAAGCTGGTCGAGGAGCTCAAGCAGGACAAGGAGATGGCAGGGCTGCGGGTCAACCCGCTCCTCCTCATCGCCAAGGCCCTGCTGGTCGCGATCAGGCGCAACCCCGAGGTCAACGCCTCCTGGGACGAGGCCAACCAGGAGATCGTGCTCAAGCACTATGTGAACCTGGGCATCGCCGCGGCCACCCCGCGCGGCCTGATCGTCCCGAACATCAAGGACGCCCACACCAAGACGCTGCCGCAACTGGCGCAATCGCTCGGCGAGTTGGTGTCGACGGCGCGGGACGGCAAGACCTCCCCGGCCGCGATGCAGGGCGGCACGGTGACGATCACCAACGTCGGCGTCTTCGGCGTCGACACCGGTACGCCCATCCTCAACCCCGGCGAGTCCGCGATCCTCGCGGTCGGCGCGATCAAGCTCCAGCCGTGGGTCCACAAGGGCAAGGTGAAGCCGCGTCAGGTCACCACGCTGGCGCTCAGCTTCGACCACCGTCTGGTGGACGGGGAGCTGGGCTCCAAGGTGCTGGCGGACGTGGCCGCGATCCTGGAGCAGCCCAAGCGGCTGATCACCTGGGCGTGAGACATGAGTGAAGGGGGCCGGCGTCCACGGACGCCGGCCCCCTTCTCGCTGACTGTCTCGTCGCTGAGTGCCTATTCGCCGACTGTCTGTTCGCTGACCGTCTAGAGGTACGGCCCGCCGGTGCGTGCGCCCGGGTGCCCGTCCTCGCCGTCATGGCCCACGCCCGGCGGCAGCGCCCGGCGCATCTGCTCCAACTGGGCCCGCGCGGCCATCTGCTGGGCGAACAGCGTGGTCTGGATGCCGTGGAAGAGGCCCTCCAGCCAGCCGACCAACTGGGCCTGCGCGATCCGCAGTTCGGCGTCGCTCGGGGTCGCCCCGTCCGAGAAGGGCAGGGAGAGCCGTTCCAGCTCCTCGACGAGCTCCGGCGCCAGACCGTCCTCCAGCTCCTTGACGGAGCTGCGGTGGATCTCCTTCAGCCGGACCCGGCTCGCCTCGTCGAGAGGAGCCGCGCGCACCTCCTCCAGCAGCTGCTTGATCATGCTGCCGATCCGCATGACCTTGGCGGGCTGCTCCACCATCTCCGTCACCGGAAGCTCGCGGGAGTCCTCGTCCCCGGTGCCGCCGAGCGCCATCCCGTCCTGGCCCACGACCAGGATCTGCGGCTGTTCGGACGACCGTTCGTTCCTCGGCATCTCCATGCCGCCATTCTCTCGCACCCGTACACCTCATCACTGGGGTGCCCCCGGTGGAGGGTGATCCACCGTTTACAGTGCGGCCGATTCCGTGGGGGTCGGACCCGGCGGCGGTACCCGTGATGCCGGAATCGTGGGGCGATGTGACGCTGGTCCTGTGACGCGATGGCTGCGCACCGTGCGCACTACCGGACTGGTGATCGCCCTGGGAACGGGTGGGGCGGTGCTGCTGCCGTACGACGCGATGGCGGCGGTGGTGGCGATGAGCGCCGGGCCGACGCCGGGGGTGCGCGCGTCGGAGGGTGCCGCCACCCGCGTACCCGAACGGGCCACCACCCGCGCACCCGAAGGGGCCGCCACCGACGTACCGCATTCACCTCGGGAAACGGCCTCCCCGGCACCATCCGCGGCATCCCCGCGCCCCGGCCGGCCCGCTCCCGCCCCGCACGCCGAGCCGTCCCGGGCCGGGAGCCGGGCGGGCGAGGGGCGCGAGCGCCCGGGACGGCGGGTGGAGGACGACGGGGCGACAGAGGAGGCGGACAGCGGGACGGAGGACACGGGAGCAGAGGACACGGGAGCGGAGGACACAGGGGCGGAGGACTCGGCGGCGACGGACGAAGGCGCTGAGCATGCGGCCGACGGCGCCGCCACCGCCGTACCGGAGGCGTCGCGGCGGCCCGTCGCGCCGTCGCGGCAGCCGATCGAGCAGGCCGTCACCGAGGCCACGCCCCCCGCCCAGCCCGTCCTGCGCATCCTGCCGCTCGGCAGCGGACTGGTCCTGATCGGCCTGGGCCTCGCGCTCGCCCTGCTGGGCGTGCGCCTACGCCGCAGCTGACAACCAATACCCGTCGGTTACTCCACCACCAGCAGCACCTTGCCCACGTGGCCGCTCTCCTCCACCACCCGGTGGGCCAGCGCCGCGTCGCTCATGGGGATCTGCCGGTCGACGACCGGGCGGACGTGGCCGCCGTCGAGGAGGGGCCAGACGTGTTCGCGTACGGCCGCCACGATCGACGTCTTCTCGCTCAGCGGGCGGGCGCGCAGCGAGGTCGCGCTGACGGCGGCGCGCTTGGAGAGGAGCATGGCGATGTTCAGCTCGCCCTTGATGCCGCCCTGCATGCCGATGATCGCGAGGCGGCCGTTGACCGCGAGGGCCCTGACGTTGCGGTCCAGGTACTTGGCGCCCATGTTGTCGAGGATGACGTCGGCGCCCGCGCCGTCCGTGGCCTTCCTGATCTCCTCGACGAAGTCCTGCTCCTTGTAGTTGACCAGGATGTCCGCGCCCAGCTCGGCACACCGGTCGAGCTTGGCCCGAGTGCCCGCCGTCACGGCGACCTTCGCGCCGACGGCCTTCGCGAGCTGGATCGCCATCGTGCCGATGCCGCTGGAGCCGCCGTGCACGAGCAGGGTCTCGCCGGGGCGCAGATGGGAGACCATGAAGACGTTGGACCAGACCGTGCAGGTCACCTCGGGCAGCGCGGCGGCCTCCCGCAGGTCGAGCCCCTTGGGCACGGGCAGCAGCTGACCGGCCGGGACGACGACCTTCTCGGCGTAACCGCCGCCCGCCAGCAGCGCGCACACCTCGTCGCCGACGGCCCAGCCGGAGACGCCGGTGCCGATCGCGGCGACCCGGCCGGAGCACTCCAGGCCGGGGTAGGGGGAGGCGCCGGGCGGAGGGTCATAGAAGCCCTGCCGTTGCAGGATGTCGGCCCGGTTGACGGCACTGGCCACCACCTCGACCAGCACCTCGCCCTCGCCGGGCACCGGATCGGGGACCTCGCTCCAGACCAACGCCTCGGGCCCACCGGGTTCGGGAATCGTGATCGCTCGCATGGGGGCGACGCTACTCCTCGGTCTCCGGTCCCCTGCCGATCGGCCTTTGGACGGGGCCGCATCGGTCTCAGGCCGGGGCCGCATCGGCCGTTGGCCTGGGCCGCATCCGCCTTTGGGCAGGGCCGCCCGGAAATTCCTGTGCGCCACCGATGAGTTTGCGCGACGGTAAAGGTCTCCCCATGCGTAGCCCAGGAACGCGCACGCGACCCGCACGCGGAAGGACACCCCGCCATGAGCCCCACCCCGAGCCGGAGCACCTCCGGCCTGGCCATCGAGACCGCGGGACTGGTGAAGACGTTCGGCGAGACCCGGGCCGTGGACGGAGTCGACCTCGCCGTCCCGGCGGGGACGGTCTACGGCGTCCTCGGACCGAACGGCGCCGGCAAGACCACCACCGTGAAGATGCTCGCCACCCTGCTGCGCCCCGACGGCGGCGAAGCCCATGTCTTCGGCCACGACGTCGTCCGCGAGGCCGACGAGGTACGCGGCCGGGTGAGCCTCACCGGCCAGTACGCCTCCGTCGACGAGGACCTCACCGGCCTGGAGAACCTGATCCTGCTCGGCCGTCTCCTCGGCCACCACAAGAAGGCCGCGCGGGTGCGGGCCGGCCAGTTGCTGGAGGCCTTCGGTCTCACGGACGCGGCCGGAAAGCAGGTCAAGCACTACTCGGGCGGCATGCGACGCCGTATCGACATCGCCGCGTCCATCCTGAACACCCCCGACCTGCTGTTCCTCGACGAGCCGACGACCGGGCTCGACCCGCGCAGCCGCAACCAGGTGTGGGACATCGTGCGCGCGGTCGTCGCCCAGGGCACCACCGTGCTGCTGACCACGCAGTATCTGGACGAGGCCGACCAGCTGGCGTCGCGGATCGCCGTCATCGACCGCGGAAAGGTGATCGCCGAGGGGACCAAGGGCGAGCTGAAGGCGTCCGTGGGGGCCGGGTCCGTGCATCTGCGGCTGCGTGATCCGGCGCGGCGGCCGGAGGCGGAGCGGGTGCTGAGGCTCGCCCTCGACACGGACGTACAGCAGGAGCCGGACCCGGTGGCGCTCACGGCACGGCTGTCCGGGGCGGGCGACTCCGCGGCGGAGCAGGCTTCCCGCGCGCTCGCCGAACTGGCCCGGGCCGGCATCACCGTCGACAACTTCTCGCTGGGCCAGCCCAGCCTGGACGAGGTGTTCCTCGCCCTCACCGGACACGACACCCACGAAGTCCCCGACGCGAAGGAAGAGGCGGCGGCATGAGCACCGCGACCACCACCGAGGCCAAGGACCTCGCCCCCGTCAGCGCCGAGTCGCTGGCCGCGCTGCTGGTCGCCGGGGAGCGGCCGCCGCGGCCCAGCGCGCTGTCCGCCTCCCTCACCTTCGGCTGGCGGGCGATCCTGAAGATCAAGCACGTCCCCGAGCAGCTCTTCGACGTGACCGCGTTCCCGATCATGATGGTGCTGATGTACACGTACCTGTTCGGGGGCGCCCTGGCCGGCTCCCCGAAGGAGTACATCCAGTTCCTGCTGCCGGGGATCCTGGTGATGTCGGTCGTGATGATCACGATGTACACGGGTGTCTCCGTGAACACCGACATCGAGAAGGGCGTCTTCGACCGGTTCCGGTCGCTGCCCATCTGGCGGCCGTCGACGATGGTCGGCTATCTGCTGGGCGACGCCCTGCGCTACACGATCGCCTCGATCGTGATGCTCGTCGTCGGCATGATCATCGGCTACCGCCCGGACGGCGGGGTCGGCGGTGTGCTCGCCGGGATCGCCCTGCTGGTCGCGTTCTCCTTCGCGTTCTCGTGGATCTGGACCATGTTCGGGCTGATGCTGCGCACGGAGAAGTCGGTGATGGGCGTCAGCATGATGGTGATCTTCCCGCTGACCTTCCTGTCCAACGTCTTCGTGGACCCGAAGACCATGCCGGGCTGGCTCCAGGCGTTCGTCAACAACAGCCCGATCACCCATCTCTCCTCGGCCGTCCGAGGGCTGATGGCGGGTGACTGGCCGGCCGACGAGATCGCCTGGTCGCTGGGGTGGGCGGGCCTGTTCGTGCTGGTCTTCGGCCCGATCACCATGCGTCTCTACAACCGCAAATGAGGTGCCTCAGTCCTGCGGCAGCGGCCGGACGTCGGGTGCCACCTGCGCACCCGGCGACGCCCGCACGATGGTGATCAAACGGTCGGTCAGCTCCAGCGTCCCGATGGCCGGGTCGTCGTAACCGAGCACCCGATGTCCTCGTACGACACTCACCACCAGGTCGGTGGTCTCGCGCGGGCCCATGCCCACCTCGGCCTTTATGACCGGCCGTTCGATGATGTCGAGGCCGCTGCCCTGCTGGACGAGGTCCTCCATCACCATGCCGGCCGCGGGGCTCAGCACGGACAGCCCGAGCAGCCGTCCGGCCGCGCTCGCACTGGTGATGACGGCGTCCGCGCCGGACTGCTTGAGCAGCGGCGCGTTCTCCTCCTCGCGCACCGCGGCCACGATCTTGGCGCTCTTGTTGAGCTGCCGTGCGGTGAGGGTGACGAGGACGGCGGTGTCGTCCCGCTGCGTCGCGATGATGATCTTCCGCGCCTTGTGGACCTCGGCCCGCTTCAGCACATCGCTGCGCGTCGCGTCCCCGATGACCCCCGCGAAGCCCTCGGCGGTCGCGGCGTCGATCACCTTGGAGCTGGGGTCGACCACGACCACCTGCTCTTTCTTCAGTCCCGTGGCACAGACGGTCTGGATCGCCGACCGCCCCTTGGTCCCGAAGCCGACGACGACGGTGTGCTCACGCAAGGTGGACCTCCAGCGGTTGAGCCGCCATTCCTCCCGGGTGCGTTCGGTGAGGACTTCGAGCGTGGTGCCGACCAGGATGATCAGGAACAGCACGCGCAGGGGCGTGACAACGAAGATGTTGGTGAGCCGGGCGGCGTCGCTGACCGGGGTGATGTCGCCGTATCCGGTGGTGGAGAGGGTGACGGTCGCGTAGTACCAGGCGTCGAGGAAGTCGACCGAGCCGTCGGAGGTGTCGTTGTAGCCGTCGTGGTCGAAGTACACGAGCAGCGCGGTCGCCGAGAGCACCAGCAGCGCCATGAGGACCCGCTTGGCGACCTGCCGGAACGGGTGCTCCACCACCTTCTTCGGGAGCTTCACCCGATGGGTCACGAGATGCTCGTCCGCCTGGCGGGCGATCGCGTCATGGCCCGGAAGTTTCACGTGAAACACACCCCGATCCCGGCGGACGCCCAGGGCAGATCGAGAAGTTCCAGCTCCTGACCCGCCCGCGCACCACCGGGCGGTACGACGGCCAGGGCGTCGGCCGCCGCGATGCCGCGCAGCATGGCCGGACCGTTGTAGTGCAGCGGGACGGCACTGTCACCGCGCAGGACGACGGGGATGAGCCGGGTGTCGTGCGGGTGGCCGTGGACCTCGTCCCGCAGAGGAAGCCCGTACGCCTCCGGAGCGGGATGGGCGGCGAGCGTCCGCAGCAGCGGCTCGGCGAGGGTGAGCAGCCCGGAGACGGCGGCGAGGGGGTTGCCGGGCAGGCCGACGAGGTGCTGGTTCTCCTTGATACGGGCCAGCAGCATCGGATGCCCCGGGCGCACCTTCACGCCGTTGACGAGGAGTTCGGCGCCGATCCGCTGCAAGGTGGGGTGGACGTGGTCGACCGGACCGGAGGCGGTGCCGCCGGTGGTGACGATGAGGTCGGCGTCGGAGCCGGTGATCGCCTTGTGCAGGGCGCTCGCGTCGTCGCCGAGTCGGCGTACGGCGATGACCTCGGCGCCGAGTGCGCGCAGCCAGGGCGGCAGCATCGGACCGAGCGCGTCCCGGATGAGGCCTTCACGGGGCCGGCCCTCGGTGAGCAACTCGTCGCCCAGGACGAGGACTTCGACGCGGGGGCGGGGGACCGCGGTGAGGGTGTCGTACCCGGCGGCCGCGGCGAGCCCGAGGACGGCCGGGGTCACGAGGGTGCCCACGGGCAGGAGTTGGTCGCCGTCGCGGCACTCCTGGCCGCGCGGGCGGATGTCCTGGCCGTGCTTGGTCTCACGGATGGCGTGCAGTCGGCCCTGAGTGTCGGTACGGCCGTGCTCGCTGCGCAGCACCGCGGTGGTGTCCGGCGGGATCCGGGCGCCGGTCGCGATCCGGACGGCCTCACCGTCGCTGAGCGGCTGGGGCTCGGCGTGCCCGGCCAGGACACCCTCGTCCCGTACGTCCCATGGTCCCGGCCCGGCGACCGCCCAGCCGTCCATCGCCGAGGTGTCGAAGGAGGGCAGGTCGGTAAGGGCGTTGAGGGGCGCGGCCAGGGTGAGGCCGAGGGCGGCGTCGAGGGGCACGGAGACGGGGGGGCGGTGGGCGGTCCGACTGCCGGGGCGGGCGGCGCGGGCCGCTCGGGCGGCGATGGCGCGGGCCTCGGGCCAGGGGGTGGCGCGGTGGTGGGTGTCGGGCTTGCCGGGGGCGTCGCTCTGCGTCGGCGCGGTGGGCGGGGGCACCGGCGGGAGTGCCTCGCCCTGGGTGCGGCCCAAGTCTCGGCGGTCGTTCACGAGGGCGAGCACCTCCTCGACGTCCAGGTCCTCGGCGTCCTCGGTCTCGGCGCCGGTCCGGGCGGAGCGGGCGGTCATCCGGCGTCCGTGCCGGAGGCCGTGCTGGTGTCGCCGGGTTTGGGATCGGCTGTCTCCTCATCGGGCCAGGCGAGGGCGAGGGCGGTGGCCTTTCGGGCGGCTTCGGCGACCGCCTCGGGCCCTCCCCCGGCCTGCGCGGCGGCATAGCCGACGAGGAAGGTGGTCAGCGGCGCCCCGGGCCTGGCCACGTTGTGGGCGGCGTCGCGGGCGAGGTCGAGCAGGACGCCGGTGTCGACGTCGAGATCGATGCCCAGCTCGTCCTTGACTGCGGAGATCCATTCATCCAGCACGGGTCCATGCTCCCTGATACGTGCCCTGGCGGCGGCGATGTCGTCCCAGGTGTCGCAGTCGAAGGACGCGACGGGGTCCGGGACACGGGTGAGGTGGAGTCCTGCGGTGAGCCGGCGCAGGGGCAGCCCGGTGAGGCCGTCGTGCGCTTGCGTGAGCGTGGTGAGCTCGCGGCGCAGTGCGGAGGCGCGGTAGGCGGCGACGAGGGGTTGGTCGCGGCCGTCGGCGTCGGTGAGCAGCGCTCCCTCGGTGCCGGCCGCGCGCAGGGCGGTCAGCAGCCGGCGGACGGTGTCCGTCGTGAGGAACGGCAGGTCGGCGGAGAGGACGACGACGTCCCGCGCCGTGGCGTGACGCAACCCGGCGCCTAGCGCGGCGAGGGGGCCGCCGCCGGGTGGCTCCTCGCGCGCCCAGATGACGGGCCGGGCGGTGGGCCGGGGATCGGCGACGACGACGGTGGTGCGGGCGTCGGCACAGGCGGCCAACACTCGTTCCAGCAACGCCCGCCCGCCCACACGCACCCCGGGCTTGTCCACGCCCCCGAGCCGCCGAGCGGCACCCCCGGCAAGCACGACGACGTCGTACCCGAGGTCGGCACCGGGGGAGCCCACGGGCTCGTACGAGGTCACCCTCCGAGTATGCGGTCCGCAGCGATCACAGGGAACGCACGGGGGCTCCGCAATCACAGGGTGCACCGGGGTCGCCTCGCGACCACGGGGTGGGTGTGGGGGCGCCGTGAACCGGAGTGCAGGTGGGGCGCCTCGCGCCCGGGGCGGGAACGGGGTGCCCCGCGAACCGCAGTGCAGGTGGGGCGCCCCGCGCCCCGGGGCGGGAACGGGGTGCCCCGCGAACCGGAGTGCACGTGGGGCGCCTCGCGGCGCGGGGTGCGCGTGGGGCCTCTCGGGGTCCTGAGTGGGCGGGGGGGTGCCTCGCGACCCCGTGTGGGCGTCGGGTGCCTCGCGACCCCATGTGGGCGTCGGGTGCCTCGCGACCCCATGTGGGCGTCGGGTGCCTCGCAACCCCATGTGGGCGTCGGGTGCCTCGCAACCCCATGTGGGCGTCGGGTGCCTCGCAACCCCATGTGGGCGTCGGGTGCCTCGCAACCCCATGTGGGCGTCGGGTGCCTCGCAACCCCATGTGGGCGTGGAGCGGCCCCGTGGCTCCCTGGGGCGCGCGTGGGGCTCCTCGGGGGCCTGAGTGGGCGTAGGTGACTCTTCACCCGGGGTTCGCGTGGGTGACCCCGCACCCCGGGTGCGCTCGGGGCGCGCCTCGCGACGAGGGGTGGCGGGGCGCGCCTCGCGACAAGGGATGGCGGGGGTCGCCTGGCGATGCGGGGCGGGTCAGGGGGCGCCTCGCAGCTGTGGGTGGGTGTGGGGCCGCCCCATGGCCCTGAGCACGCCGGGTCACCGCGCATCGCGGGTGTGCGCGTGGGGCGCCCCGGTCAGAGCGTGCGCAGGAGCACCGCCGGTTGTTCGACGCAGTCCGCCACGTAGCGCAGGAAGCCGCCCGCCGTGCCGCCGTCGCAGACGCGGTGGTCGAAGGTGAGCGACAGCTGGACGACCTGTCGTACCGCCAGCTCTCCCTCGTGCACCCACGGCTTGGGGATGATGCGGCCGACGCCGAGCATGGCGGCCTCGGGGTGGTTGATGATCGGCGTGGAACCGTCGACGCCGAAGACGCCGTAGTTGTTCAACGTGAAGGTCCCGCCGGTGAGTTCCCCGGGCGTGAGACTCCCCGTGCGGGCGGCCTCGGTCAGCCGGGCGAACTCCGCGGACAGCGACTCGGCGTCCCGCGCGTGCGCGTCCCGGACGACGGGCACGACCAGGCCGCGCTCGGTCTGGGCGGCGAACCCGAGGTGCACCTCGTCGAACTGGACGACCTCCCTGGCCGCCATGTCGACCGTGGAGTTGAGCTCGGGGTGGCGGGCGAGGGCCGCCGTGCAGATGCGGGCCAGCAGGGCGAGCAAGGAGATCTTCGGTCCCCCGGCCGCGTTCATCGCGGCACGCGCGCGCATGAGTTCGGTCGCGTCGGCGTCCACCCAGCAGGTGGCGTCCGGGATCTCGCGCCGGCTGCGGGACAGCTTGTCGGCGACGGCACCGCGGATGCCCTTGAGGGGGGTGCGGATGCCTCCGGCGGCGGGGCCGGTGAGGGCCGTCGGCGTGGGCGTCGGTTCCGGGGCGTGCGCCACGGCCGTCGGCTGGGAGGCGGGACGCCCTTGGGTCGTGGCCGCCTTCAGCGCGTACTCCACGTCCGCCCGCAGGATCAGCCCCTCGGGTCCTGACCCGGTCAACTCCCGCAGATCGAGGCCGTTCTCCCGGGCGAGCCTGCGCACCAGCGGCGAGATCACCGGAACCGGCCCCTCCACCACGTCGGGAACCGCAGGGCGCCCGTTCGCCGCCTTGGGCGCCGCAGGCGTCCGTACCCTTCTGCGCCGCGCCGGTGCCTCCGAGGTGCCGTATCCCACCAGCACGTTGCCGGACCCCTCGGTCTTCACGCCGGCGTCGGCTTCCTCCGCCGAACCGCCGGAGGCGGAGGCAGGCGCCCCCACCGCGACCGTGATCAGCGGCGCCCCGACGGGCAGTTCCGTGCCCTCCTCGCCGAAGCGGGCCGTGACGACACCGCCGTAGGGGCAGGGCACGTCGACCAGCGCCTTGGCGGTCTCGACCTCGACGACCGGCTGGTCGACGGCGACGACGTCACCGACCTCCACCAGCCAGCGGACGATCTCCGCCTCGGTGAGCCCCTCCCCGAGGTCGGGGAGCTTGAACTCCAACACCTGTGCCATCAGCTCTCGGCCTCCCACTGCAGACGCCCCACCGCGTCCAGGATCCGGTCCACGCCGGGCAGGTGGTGACGCTCCAGCATCGGCGGCGGGTAGGGAATGTCGAACCCGGCCACGCGCAGCACCGGCGCCTCCAGATGGTGGAAGCAGCGCTCCGTGACACGGGCCGCGATCTCCCCGCCCGGGCCGCCGAACCCGCCCGACTCGTGTACGACGACCGCTCGTCCGGTCCGCCGTACCGAGGCGCAGACCGTCTCGTCGTCGAACGGCACCAGGGAGCGCAGGTCGACGACTTCGAGGTCCCACCCCTCGGCCCGGGCCGCCTCGGCGGCTTCGAGGCAGACGGGTACGGACGGCCCGTACGTGATGAGTGTGGCGCTCCGGCCCGAGCGCCGCACCACCGCGCGGCCTATCGGCTCAACGCTCTGCGGCTCGTCCGGGTTCCAGGAGTCCTTCGACCAGTACAGGCGCTTGGGTTCGAGGAAGACGACCGGGTCGTCGGAGGCGATCGAGGCGCGCAGCAGGCCGTAGGCGTCGGCGACCGTGGCGGGCGTGACGACATGGAGTCCCGGGGTCGCCAGGTAGTACGCCTCGGAGGAGTCGCTGTGGTGCTCGACACCGCCGATGCCGCCGCCGTAGGGCACCCGGATGGTGATCGGCAGGGGCATCGCGCCGCGCGTGCGGTTGCGCATCCGGGCGACATGGCTGATCAGCTGCTCGAACGCGGGGTAGGCGAACGCGTCGAACTGCATCTCCACGACCGGCCTGAGCCCGTACATCGCCATGCCGACGGCCGTGCCGAGGATGCCGGCCTCGGCGAGCGGGGTGTCGGTGCAGCGGTCCTCGCCGAACTCCTTGGCGAGGCCGTCGGTGACGCGGAAGACACCGCCGAGGGTGCCGACGTCCTCGCCCATGACATGGACGGTGGGGTCGGCGGCCATCGCGTCGCGCATCGCGC
The DNA here is from genome assembly GCF_045041065.1 of Streptomyces sp. NBC_00028. Classification (NCBI taxonomy): domain Bacteria; kingdom Bacillati; phylum Actinomycetota; class Actinomycetes; order Kitasatosporales; family Streptomycetaceae; genus Streptomyces; species Streptomyces sp. NBC_00028. The sequence continues at coordinate 5,033,585 of NZ_CP108293.1, forward strand.
GCGTGAGGGCCTGCGCCATGGTGGCGGGCTTCACCGCGACGGTGGTCATGGAGTCTCCCCCTCTGCTTCGAGCTCGGCCTGCAACTGGGCCCGCTGCTCGCGAAGTTGCTGGGTCTGCTCGGCGTAGACGTGGTCGAACAGGTCCATGGGGTCGAGCGCCGGGTCCTGGTTCATGCGCTCGCGCAGGTCGGCGGCCATGGTCTCGGCGGCGTCGCGGGCGGCCTGTATGCCGGCGTCGTCGAGGAGCCCGCGCGTGGTCAGCTCGTGCTCCAGGAGCTTGATCGGGTCGTGGTCGCGCCAGGCGTCGACCTCCGTGTCACCGCGGTAGCGGGTCGCGTCGTCGGCGTTGGTGTGGGCCTCCACGCGGTACGTGATGGCCTCGACGAGGGTGGGTCCGCCGCCCTCACGCGCGCGGCGTACGGCGTCGGCGAGGACCTCGTGCACGGCCGCCGCGTCGTTGCCGTCGACCAGCCGGCCGGGCATGCCGTAGCCGACGGCCTTGTGGGCCAGCGACGGGGCCGCGGTCTGCTTGGCGAGCGGGACGGAGATGGCGAAGCCGTTGTTCTGGACGAGGAAGACGACCGGCGCCTGCCAGACGGCGGCGAAGTTCAGCGCCTCGTGGAAGTCGCCCTCGCTGGTGCCGCCGTCGCCGACCATGGCGAGCGCGACCACGTCGTCGCCCTTGAGGCGGGCGGCGTGCGCGAGGCCCACCGCGTGCGGGAGCTGGGTGGCCAGCGGGGTGCACAGGGGCGCCACACGGTGCTCGTGCGGGTCGTAGCCGGTGTGCCAGTCGCCGCGCAGCAGCGTCAGCGCCTGCACGGGGTCGAGGCCCCGGGCGACGGCGGCGAGGGTGTCCCGGTAACTGGGGAAGAGCCAGTCACGGTCCTGAAGGACCAGCGCGGCGGCGACCTCGCAGGCCTCCTGGCCGGTGCTGGAGGGGTAGACGGCGAGGCGGCCCTGCTTGGTGAGGGCGGTCGCCTGCGCGTTGTACCGACGGCCGCGCACCAGTTCTCCGTAGAGGCGGCGCAGCAGGCCGGGATCGGCCTTCCCGGCGGCCTCTGTGCCGAGGACGCGGTACGGCTCCGCGTCGGGCAGCAGCGGCGCGGGGTCGGTACGGGGCTGCCAGGCGGGCGGCGGTGATGGCCGGTACGCGCCCCGCTGCTCCATGACCGTCATGACGGCACCTCCTCGTGGGAGCGGCTTCAGACGCGTCACGGGTTGTGATGCGCCTCACCTACCGATTGTTCGGTCGTCGGCACATTTTGGCTACAGGCACCCTCAGGCTGTGGACAAACGGTTCTCCACAGCCTGCAATGAACGCAGTACGTCCATGGTAGGGAGGCGGGGGGACATGGCACCTGAACAAATGGCCGAAGGCCCGGAGGGCGGCACCCCCCTGCCACCGCCGCGCCCCCTCGACGCCATCGACCAGGACATCCTGCAGATGCTCCAGGTCGACGGCCGCGCGTCGATAAGGTCGGTCGCCGAACGGGTCCACGTCTCCCGCGCCAACGCCTACGCGCGTATCAACCGCCTCATCGAGGACGGCGTCATCCGTGGCTTCGGCGCCCGCGTCGACCACGAACGCGCGGGTCAGGGCACGTCGGCGTACATCACCCTGAAGATCGTCCAGAACACCTGGCGCACGGTCCGCGAACAGCTGCGCCAACTCCCCGGCGCCTCCCACATCGCTCTGGTGGGCGGCGACTTCGACGTGCTGCTCCTGGTGCACACGCCGGACAACAGATCCCTGCGCGAGCTGGTCCTCACCCGTCTCCAGGCCATCCCGGAGGTCCTCAGCACACGCACCCTGCTGGTCTTCGAGGAGGAGGACCTGGAGCCGCAGGGCTGAGCGGCCGGGCCGAGCGGTCAGGCCCCGGACGTCGCCCCGATGGCGAGCATCACCCACAGCATCGGCAGGAGCGCGCCCGCCCAGTAGAGGACGCCTCCGAAGGCGCCGGTCTCGTGATGGGACGCGAACCAGCGGTACTCCAGGACGAGGAAGGGCAGGCCGAGCAGGGAGGCGACGAGCGGCGCCTTCCACCAGGTGAGGTGGCGATGAGCGGTCCGGATCATGTGCCCAGCTCATCAGCTGAGGCCCAGCCCGGCATCCGGAGCCGTACTCACCCCGCGCACGCGCAGGTACTCAGGCGCCCCGCCGCAGCCCCCCGAACACCAACTGCACCACCGCGTCGGCCACTTCCCGCTCGTTCATCCCCCGCCCGTCCGGCCGGTACCACTCCACGATGGAGTTGATCATCCCGAAGACGAGCCGGGTCGCGAGGCGTACCTCCACGTCGGCGCGTACGTCGCCTTCCGCGGCCGCCGCCTTCAGCAGTTCGGCGACCCGGTGGTCGAAGTCGCGGCGGCGCTCCAGGGCCCAGCGCTCGGTGCCGGTGTTGCCGCGGACGCGCAGCAGCAGGGTGACGTAGGGGAGTTCGGCGATGAGGACCTCGACCATGCGCCGGACCACGTACTCCAGGCGCTCGGCGGCGTGGCCCTCGCGCGCGTGCTCCTCGTCGAGGATGCCGAACAGACCGTCCAGCGCGCGGCTGACCGCCCTGCGCAGCAGTTCCTCCTTGCCCGCCACATGGTGATAGATCGAGGACTTGGAGATCCCGGCCGCCTTGGAGAGGTGCTCCATGGAGGTGCCGTCGTAGCCGCGCTCGTTGAAGACCTGCACGGCGACGGACAGCAGCGTCTCGGGGGTGTACGTGTCGCGCTTGGCGGTGGTCATGACGTACTGCCCTCCCTCTTGTCGGTGGCGTACGCGTGGCGGTACAGCGCGAGGGACGGGGCGTAGCGGCCGCTGGGGTCGCGCAGGTGCAGGTCGTCGAGGAGGGCGTAGGCCCAGTTGCGGCCGAGCCTGCGGCTCCATTCGAAGGGGCCCAGCGGGTAGTTGACGCCGAGTCGCATCGCCGTGTCGATGTCCTCCTCCGTGGCCACGCCCTTGGCGACCGCGTCGTGCGCGAGGTCGACGATCCGGGCGACCGTGCGGGCGACGATCATGCCGGGGACGTCGCCGATGACGCTGACGTCCTTGCCGAGCGCCTGGAAGAGGCCGATGGCCTCGGCGAGGGTCTTCGGGGCGGTGTCCTGGGAGGCGGACAGGGCGATGCGGGTGGCGCGGCGGTAGTCGAGGGCGAGGTCGAAGTAGACGACGTCCCGGAACTCCACCGACGTCTGCCCGTCGGCGAGCGCCAGCTGGCCGCCGCTGGGCAGCACCAGCCGCGTCCCGTGGTCCTCCTCGTCCTCGCGGACCTGGATGCCGGCCTCGCGGATCAGCGCGAGCAGTTCGGAGGCGGGACCCAGGTCGCCCTCGGCGACGACGTACGCGGGTGCCTGGGCCGGTTCGGCGGTGTGCGGCTCGGCCGGCTCGGCCTCGGGGCCGTGGTCGTACCAGCCCTGCCCGCTCTTGCGGCCGAGGCGGCCCGACTCGACCAGTCGGCGCTGGGCGAGGGACGGCGTGAAGCGGACGTCCTGGAAGAAGGACTGCCAGACCGAGTGGGTGACGGACTCGTTGACGTCCTGCCCGATGAGGTCGGTGAGCTCGAAGGCGCCCATCTTGAAGCCGCCCGACTCGCGCAGCACCGCGTCGATGGTGGCGGGGTCGGCGCCCTGGGCCTCGTAGACCGCGAAGGCCTCGGCGTAGTACGGCCGGGCGATGCGGTTGACGATGAAGCCGGGGGTGTCGGCGCAGGCGACCGGCGTCTTGCCCCACGCGCGTGCCGTCTCGTACGCGCGCGTGGCCGACGTGACGTCGGTGGCGAAGCCGGAGACCACCTCGACGAGCGGCAGCAGCGGGGCCGGGTTGAAGAAGTGCAGGCCCACGAGGCGGCCGGGGTTGCGCAGGGCGCCGCCGATGGCGGTGACCGACAGGGACGAGGTGTTGGTGGCGAGCAGACAGTCCTCGCCGACCACGTCCTCCAGCGCGCGGAACAGCTCCTGCTTGACGTCGAGCCGCTCCAGGACCGCCTCGACCACCAGGGAGCAGTCGGCGAGGTCGGAGAGCTCGGCCGCGGCCGACAGACGCGCGCGAGCGGCATCGCGGTCGGCGGCGGAGAGACGGTCCTTCTCGACGAGCCGGTCGAGGCGGGCGCCGATCGCGTCGGCCGCGTCCTGGGCCCGCCCTGGGGCGGCGTCGTACAGCCGTACGAGGTGGCCGGCGACCAACGCGACCTGGGCGATGCCCTGGCCCATGGTGCCGGTGCCGACGACGGCCACGGGGCTGCTGAGGTCGAGTGCTGTCATGTGCGCGATCCTCCCGCACGGGGTTTTCCACAGATGCGGCGGACCCCCTTGTCCCGACCGATCGTTCGGTTACTCTAACTCTGACTGGCCGTTCCTGCCCATGGTTCCGACCATGGTTGTGCCCAGGTCATGAGCTCGACGAAGAGTTCTCCAGACGAGGAGTTGGTCCCGCATGGCCGCCGAACTGACCGCCCACGAGCTGATCGCCCAGCACCGGCCCACCCTCGACCAGGCGCTGGAAGCGATCCGCACGCGCGCGTACTGGTCCCCGCACCCGGAGCACCCCAAGGCCTACGGCGAGAACGGCAGCCTGGACGCGGCGGCGGGCAAGGCGGCCTTCGACGCGCTCCTCGGCACCCGCCTGGACCTCGGCCAGCCCGGCACGGACGGCTGGGTGGGCGGCGAGGTCTCCCCGTACGGCCCACAGCTGGACGTCGAGTACCCGCACGCGGACGTGGACGTGCTGCTGCCCGCCATGAAGGCGGGCCAGAAGGCCTGGCGGGAAGCCGGTGCGGAGATCCGCGCGGTGGTCTGTCTGGAGATCCTCAAGCGCATCAGCGACCGGACGCACGAGTTCGCGCACGCGGTCATGCACACCTCCGGCCAGGCCTTCATGATGGCGTTCCAGGCGGGCGGCCCGCACGCGCAGGACCGCGGCCTGGAGGCGGTGGCGTACGCGTACGTGGAGCAGGTCCGCACCCCCGACACCGCGGAGTGGAGCAAGCCCCAGGGCAAGCGCGACCCGCTCGCGCTGACCAAGCAGTTCACGCCGGTCGCGCGCGGGATCGCCCTGATGATCGGCTGCAACACCTTCCCGACGTGGAACGGCTACCCGGGCCTGTTCGCGTCCCTGGCCACCGGCAACGCGGTCCTGGTCAAGCCCCACCCGCGCGCGGTGCTGCCGCTCGCGCTCACGGTCCAGGTCGCGCGCGAGGTGCTGGCCGGCGCCGGCTTCGACCCGAACCTGGTGGCGCTGGCCGCCGAGCGGCCGGGTGAGGGCATCGCCAAGACCCTCGCCACGCGCCCGGAGATCCGGATCATCGACTACACCGGCTCGACGTCGTTCGGCGACTGGCTGGAGTCCAACGCCCGCCAGGCGCAGGTCTACACGGAGAAGGCCGGCGTCAACACGGTGCTCGTGGACTCCACGGCGAACTACAAGGGCATGCTCTCCAACCTGGCCTTCTCGCTGTCCCTCTACAGCGGCCAGATGTGCACCACCCCGCAGAACTTCCTGATCCCGCGCGACGGCATCCGCACCGACGAGGGCCCCAAGACCTTCGACGAGGTCGCCGCCGACCTGGCCCGCTCGGTCGACGGCCTGCTCGGCGACGACGCGCGCGCCAACGCCCTGCTCGGCGCGATCGTCAACCCGGACGTCAAGGCCCGCCTGGAGGCCGCGGCCGGGCTCGGCGAAGTCGCCCTCGCCTCCCGGGAGATCGCCAACCCGGAGTTCCCGGACGCGGTCGTGCGCACGCCGGTCATCGTCAAGCTGGACGGCGCCAAGCCGGACGACGAGGCCGCCTACATGAGCGAGTGCTTCGGCCCGGTCTCCTTCGCCGTCGCGGTCGACTCGGCGGCGGACGCGGTGGAGCTGCTGCGGCGCACGATCCGGGAGAAGGGCGCGATGACGGTCGGGGCGTACACGACCGACGACGAGGTCGAGCAGGCGGTCCAGGAGGTCTGCTTCGAGGAGGCCGCGCAGCTGTCCCTGAACCTCACGGGCGGGGTGTACGTCAACCAGACGGCCGCGTTCTCCGACTTCCACGGCTCGGGCGGCAACCCTGCGGCCAACGCGGCCCTCACGGACGGCGCGTTCGTCGCCAACCGCTTCCGGGTCGTGGAGGTACGCCGGGAGGCCTAGATCCCGCGCTGGAAGTCCGCCGTGAGGCTCCAGTGGTACAGCGTCATCCCCACGCTCGTCGCGAGGTTGTAGCTGGAGACCTGGGGCCTCATGGGCAGGGCCACCAGATGGTCGGTGCGCGCGCGCAGCTCGGCGGAGAGCCCGCTGCGCTCCGAGCCGAACGCGAGGACGGCGTCGTCCGGAAGCTTCACGCCCCGGATGTCGTCGCCCTCCGGATCGAGGGCGAAGAGCGGGCCCGGGGGCAGCTCCTCGACCGCCACCCGCTCCACCGCCGTCGCGAAGTGCAGCCCCGCGCCCCCGCGCACGACCGTCGGATGCCAGGGGTCGAGCGTGCCCGTGGTGACCACACCGGTCGCCCCGAATCCCGCCGCGAGCCGGATCACGGCTCCCGCGTTGCCGAGGTTGCGCGGGTTGTCGAGAACCACCACGGGCGCGGGGCGGGGAACGCGCGCCAGCGCCGCCAGGTTCGCCGCGCGGGACGGCCGTACCGCCAGGGCGGCCACGCCGGTCGGATGCGGGCGCGGCACGAGCCTCTCGTACGTCCCCTGCGCCACCTCCGTCAGCAGCGCCTCCAGCGTCTCGCGCACGTCGGCGGCCAGGTCGGCGGCGAGGGCGAGCGTGGCCGCACGGTCGGTGGTGACCGCCACCGGCACCTCGGCCCCGAAGCGCACCGCGTGCTTGAGGGCGTGGAAGCCGTCGAGCAGGACGGCGGAGTCGGCGAGCCGGTGCCAGACGGCCACAGGGCCTGCGGGGTCGGCGGGGTCGGTCATGCCGTGAAGCCTACGTGCGTCTCCTCGGCGCTCTCGGGGGCGCGGGGCTGCGGCAGCGTCGTACGGCCCCGCCCGGCCTGGACGCGCTTACGCGCGCGTGCCGCCCAGCCGCCCAGCCGGCGCAGGAACGGCGTCGGCAGGAACACCGCGTCGGCGGCGATCATCGCGAGCGAGAAGAACGGCAGCCCGAGGACGACGGCGATCACCGCGTGCTCGGTCATCATGGCCGCCAGCAGGACGTTCTTGACCCGCCGGTTGAACAGCGTGAACGGGAAGGCGACCTGCACGGCGACGGTGCCGTACGTGATGAGCAGCACCATCGTGGAGCTGGCGGCCAGCGCGTCGGCGAGGCCGGGCCAGGGGGAGAAGTAGTCCAGGTGCAGCGGGTAGTAGACGGCGGTGCCGTCCTGCCAGCGGGAGCCCTGGATCTTGTACCAGCCCGCGGTGGCGTAGATCAGACAGGCCTCGGCCATGATCACGAGCAGGGCGCCGTTGTGCACGAGGTTGCTGACGACCTCCAGCAGGATGCGCGGCTGCTCGGTCCGCGCCAGCCGGCCGACCGCCCACCACACGCCCAGCGACAGCCAGAGCGCCCACAGCAGCGAGGGGACGAACGGGTCGCCCTCGAAGAGCCTGCCCGCGCCCGTCGCCGCGATCAGCACCAGCCCGAGCACCACCCACAGGACGGGCCCGACCCGGTCCGGGACGTGCTCGCCACGCGTGCGTGCCCGGCGCTCGTCCAGCGACCACACCTGGCCGCAGCGGGTGAACACCAGGTAGAGGCACATCAGGTGCAGGACGTTGTCGCCGCCGTCGCCCATGAAGATGCTGCGGTTCTGCAGCGAGAGCACGCCGACCATGAAGAGCACGGACATCGTGCGGGTGCGCCAGCCCACCAGCAGCAGGGCGCTGGAGAGCACGGCGAGGGCGTAGACGAGCTCGAACCAGACCTGCCCGTCGGACCACATCAGCGCGGTGAACGCGCCGTTGCCCGCGATCAGCTGCTCGGCGAGGTCCCAGCTCCAGGGGCCGTCGGGGCCGTACAGCTCACCGCGGTGCGGCAGCTCGCGCAGCAGGAAGAGCAGCCAGGTGGCGCTGAAGCCGATGCGGACCACGGCGGCCTGGTACGGGCCGAGGGCCGACTCGGTGACCCGGGCGATGGCCCGGGAGAGTGCCAGGGAGAGCCGGTTCACCGCTCGCCTCCCACCTGGTCGGCCCGCGTGACCGACCACCAGGGCAGTTCGCGGTGGGCGGGCTTGTCGGAGACCTGTTCCTGGCTCCACTCGGGGGGTCGCACGTTCGTGGACACGGACCGGACCTGCACCCGCTCGACGCTTTCGCCGGGCCCCGCCGCGTCGTCCCGGTCGAGGCGCATGACCACGATCCGGCGCAGATACGTCTCCGACAGCGCGCCGCGCAGCCCCACGGGCCGGTTGTCGGCGCCGTGGGTGGCGGAGAAGAAGTCCCAGGCCCGGCGCAGCTCGTTCTGCTGGGTGTGGCTGGGCAGCGGATTGCCGTCGATGGCCCGGCCGTCCTCGGCGGACAGGTCGTACCAGCCGGTGGTCCGGACGGTGCCGTCCGCGGCCAGGATCTGGGCGCGCACCTGGACGGCGATGTTCTGCTGGAGCGGGTTCGGCGCGAACAGCTTCCAGTTCTGCTCGAACTCCGGGTAGATCCAGTCGTCGATCGCCCTGCCGTGCTGCTTGGTGACCGCGTTCGCGGGCGCGACGTGCAGGAACGTCATCCCGAGGTGCACGCAGACGGTGATCGCCACGATCGCCAGGGCCAGCGCGGCCCCGATCTGGTAGCGGAGGGACAGCGCGGCGACGCCGGTCCGGGGGTCGGCCGGCGCGGGCGGGGGGTGCGGCAGCAGCAAGGGGACCGGTTCGGCGGGAGGCACGGGGGCACGCGGCTCGTCGGCCCCCTGCCGGGCCTCCGAGCCTGTGTCGAACGCGTCCATTCCGCCCCGTTTCCCGATGTCCGGTCCCTGCCCCGGCCGCCCGCGCTCGCCGCGCAGCACGGCACTCGCAGGCGAACGGTACTCAGGCCCGCCCGTCGGGCACAGCCCATCGGCCGACCCGTGTCGCTCGGCCCCTGTCGTCCACAGGGACCCCGGCAGGTTATCCACAGCGGTTGACACCTTACGGCGCCCGGCACACCATGGATGCGACGAACCGAACGATCGGTCGGGAGCAGGTTCCGGGCAGCGACCGGGGTCGAGGGGGCCACATGGCAACAGCAGCACAGGCGTACGACAGGACGGACGCCGCCGGTCAGGACGGATACGAGCGCGCCTTCGACGCCGCCGTGGCCGCCGACGAGCGCATCGAGCCGCGCGACTGGATGCCGGACGCCTACCGCGCGACGCTGGTCCGCCAGATCGCCCAGCACGCCCACTCCGAGATCATCGGCATGCAGCCGGAGGCCAACTGGATCACCCGCGCGCCGAGCCTGCGCCGCAAGGCCATCCTGATGGCCAAGGTCCAGGACGAGGCCGGGCACGGCCTGTACCTCTACAGCGCCGCCGAGACCCTCGGCACCGGCCGTGACGAGCTGCTCGACAAGCTCCACTCCGGCCGCCAGAAGTACTCCTCGATCTTCAACTACCCCACCCTGACCTGGGCGGACGTCGGCGCGATCGGCTGGCTCGTGGACGGCGCCGCGATCACCAACCAGGTCCCCCTGTGCCGCTGCTCCTACGGCCCCTACGCGCGCGCGATGGTCCGTATCTGCAAGGAGGAGTCCTTCCACCAGCGCCAGGGCTACGAGCTGCTGCTGGCTCTCAGCAAGGGCACCCCCGAGCAGCACGCGATGGCGCAGGACGCGGTGGACCGCTGGTGGTGGCCGTCGCTGATGATGTTCGGCCCGCCCGACGACGAGTCGGCGCACTCCGCGCAGTCGATGGCCTGGAAGATCAAGCGGCACTCCAACGACGAACTGCGCCAGCGCTTCGTCGACATCTGCGTCCCGCAGGCCGAGTCGCTCGGCCTGACCCTCCCCGACCCGGACCTGAAGTGGAACGAGGAACGGGGACAGCACGACTTCGGCCCGATCGACTGGACCGAGTTCAAGAACGTCCTCAAGGGCAACGGCCCCTGCAACGAACAACGGATCACCCAGCGCAGGCAGGCCCACGAAGAGGGCGCCTGGGTACGGGAGGCGGCAGCGGCCTACGCCGCCAAGCACGGCACCGGGACGGGAGAGCAGCAGGCATGACGAACACCGACTGGCCCCTGTGGGAGGTCTTCGTGCGCTCGCGCCGCGGCCTCTCGCACACCCACGCCGGCAGCCTGCACGCCCCGGACGCGGAACTCGCCCTGCGCAACGCCCGCGACCTGTACACCCGGCGCGGCGAGGGCGTCTCGATCTGGGTCGTCCCGTCGACCGCGATCACCGCGTCCTCCCCGGACGAGAAGGACCCCTTCTTCGAGCCGGCCGCCGACAAGCCGTACCGCCATCCCACGTTCTACGAGATCCCGGACGGGGTGAAGCACCTGTGACCGCCGATGTGACCCTCGACGCGACCACGCACGCCGCCGCCCTGGCCCTCGGTGACGACGCGCTGATCCTCTCCCACCGCCTCGGCGAATGGGCCGGCCACGCGCCCGTGCTGGAGGAGGAGGTCGCCCTCGCCAACATCGCCCTGGACCTGCTCGGCCAGGCCCGCGTGCTGCTGTCGATGGCCGGCGACGAGGACGAACTGGCGTATCTGCGCGAGGAGCGTGCCTTCCGCAACCTCCAGCTGGTGGAGCAGCCGAACGGCGACTTCGCCCACACCATCGCCCGCCAGCTGTACTTCTCCACCTACCAGCACCTGCTGTACGCCGAACTGGCCGCTGGAGAGGGCCCGTTCGCACCGCTCGCGGCGAAGGCCGTCAAGGAGGTCGCCTACCACCGCGACCACGCCGAGCAGTGGACCCTGCGGCTCGGCGACGGCACCGAGGAGAGCCGGGAGCGCATGCGGCGGGCGTGCGACGCGCTGTGGCGGTTCACCGGCGAGATGTTCCGGCCCCTGGAAGGCCTCGACGTCGACGGGACGGCCCTCGACGCGGCGTGGACCGCCTCCGTCACGGCCGTCCTCGGCCGCGCCGGTCTGACGGTCCCCGACGGACCGCGCACGGGCGCGTGGACGGCCGGAGCGGGCCGGCAGGGCCTGCACACCGAGTCCTTCGGGCGGATGCTCGCCGAGATGCAGCATCTGCACCGCAGCCACCCGGGGGCGTCATGGTGACCGCGACCCCGCTGGAGGCGGAACTTTTGGAGATCGCCGGCGCGGTCCCCGACCCCGAACTGCCGGTGCTCACCCTCCAGGAACTCGGCGTCGTCCGCGCGGTGCACGCCCGCGGCACCGACTCCGTCGAGGTCGAACTCACCCCCACCTACACCGGCTGCCCGGCCATCGAGGCCATGTCCCTCGACATAGAGCGCGCCCTGCACGCCCACGGCATCCAGGACGTCACCGTCCGCACGGTGCTCGCGCCCGCCTGGTCGACGGACGACATCACCCCCGAAGGCCGCCGCAAACTCCAGGAGTTCGGCATAGCGCCCCCGCGCGTGCAGCGGGCCCCGGGCCCGGTGCCCCTGTCCCTGGGCACCACCCGCACCCTCACCGCGCCGCCCGTCAACTGCCCGCACTGCGGCTCGGCCGACACCGAACTGCTCAGCCGCTTCTCCTCCACCGCGTGCAAGGCGCTGCGCCGCTGCCTCGCCTGCCGTGAACCGTTCGACCACTTCAAGGAGTTGTGATGGCCCGCTTCCACGCGCTCCCGGTGGCGGCGGTCGACCGGCTCACCGACGACTCCGTGGCCCTCACCTTCACCGTGCCGCCGGAACTCGCCGAGGAGTACCGCCACGCCGCGGGCCAGCACCTCGCCCTGCGGCGCCGGGCCGACGGCACGGAGATCCGCCGCACCTACTCGATCTGCTCCCCGGCCCCGGCCGACGAGGCTCCCCGTCAACTCCGGGTCGGCGTGCGGCTGGTGGAGGGCGGCGCGTTCTCGACGTACGCGCTCAAGGAGATCAACGTCGGCGACGAGGTGGAGGTGATGACCCCGGCGGGCCGCTTCACGCTCGCCCCCGCGCCCGGCCTGTACGCCGCGGTCGTCGGCGGCAGCGGCATCACCCCGGTGCTGTCGATCGTCGCGACGCTGCTGGCGCGCGAGCCGAAGGCCCGGTTCTGTCTGATCCGCAGCGATCGCACGGCCGCCTCGACAATGTTCCTGGACGAGGTCGCCGACCTGAAGGACCGCTACCCCGAGCGGCTCCAGTTGGTGACGGTGCTGTCCCGGGAGGAGCAGCAGGCCGGCCTGCCATCCGGGCGGCTCGACCGGGAGCGGCTGACCGGACTGCTGCCCGCGCTGCTGCCGGTGGCCGATGTGGCCGGCTGGTTCCTGTGCGGGCCGTTCGGTCTGGTGCAGGGCGCGGAGCGGGCCCTCAAGGAGCTCGGTGTCCCGCGCGCCCGCATCCACGAGGAGATCTTCCACGTCGACGCGGGCGCCCCCGCCGCGCCGACGACTCCCGCGCCCGCGCACAGCACGGTCACCGCCCGCCTCGACGGCCGCGGCGGCACCTGGCCCGTCCAGGACGGCGAGTCCCTCCTGGAGACGGTCCTGCGCAACCGCCCCGACGCCCCCTACGCCTGCAAGGGCGGGGTGTGCGGCACCTGCCGGGCCTTCCTCGTCGCCGGTGAGGTCCGTATGGACCGCAACTTCGCGCTGGAGCCGGAGGAGACGGAGGCCGGCTATGTGCTGGCCTGCCAGTCCCACCCGGCGACGGAGAAGGTGGAGCTGGACTTCGACCGGTAACCGTAAGGCCGGTAACCGTAAGGGCGGCGCCGCCCCGTTCCCTTCTTCTAGAACCTGTTCTATCTTGACGCACCGTCAGACCAGTGGCCGTCGGGAGGACAGGACCGTGGACTTCACCTTCACCGAGGAGCAGCAGGCGGCGGCCGAGGCGGCACGCGGGGTGTTCGCCGGGGTCGCGCCGGACGCGGTCCCCAGCCCCGCGCTCGCCGTGGGCGCCGTCGCCGACACCTTCGACCGCGCGCTGTGGAAGAAGCTCGCGGACGCGGACCTGCTCAGCCTGCTGCCGGACGCCGAGCACGGTGGGGCGGGCCTGGACGCCGTCGCCCTGTGCCTGGTGCTGAGCGAGTCGGCGAGGGTGCTGGCCCGGGTGCCGCTGCTGGAGAGCAGCGCCGCCATGGCCGCCGTACAGGCGTACGGCAGCGAGGAGTTGAAGTCCGCCCTGCTGGAGCGGGCGGGCCGCGGTGAAGTGGTCCTCACGGTCGCCGCGAGCGGCCGCACCGGCCACGACCCGGCCGAACTCGCCGTGACCGCACGGCAGGAGGGCGCCGAGTGGATCCTCGACGGACTCCAGACGGCGGTGCCATGGGCGTACGACGCCGACCTTGTCGCCATACCCGCCCACACCGCGTCCGGTCACACGGTGCTCGCACTGGTGGAGCCGGGGGGTGAGGGGGTGGCCCTCGCCGAGCAGTTCTCCACGACGGGGGAGCGGCTGGGCGAACTGCGCCTGGACTCGGCGCGGATCCCGGCGCGGGACGTCCTCGACGCGGACGGCGCGTGGGAGTCGCTACGCCGGCTGCTGACCGTCGGCACGTGTGCGCTGGCGCTCGGGCTCGGTCGCCAGGTGCTGCGAATGACCAGCGCATACACGGGCAAGCGGGAGCAGTTCGGGTTCCCGGTCGCCACGTTCCAGGCGGTCGCCGTGCAGGCCGCCGACCGCTACATCGACCTGAAGGCCATGGAGGCCGCCCTGTGGCAGGCCGCCTGGCGGCTGGGCTCCGGCACGCACGGGACGCTGCCCGTCTCCGCCGAGGTGGCCGTCGCCAAGATCTGGGCCGCTGACGGCGTACGACGGGTCGTGCAGACGGCACAGCATCTGCACGGCGGCTTCGGCGCCGACGTCGACTACCCGCTGCACCGCTACCACGCCTGGGCCAAGCATCTGGAGCTGTCCCTCGGCTCGGCCGCGGCCCACGAGGACACCCTCGGTGACCTGCTGGCGGCCCACCCGCTGGGCTGACGCGCCCTCGGGGCCCGGGTCGGTTACAGGACGAAGGCGGGCGAGCCGTTGTCCGTCACCATCGGCCGGCCCGCGCCTTCCCAGGCCAGCATGCCGCCGTCGATGTTCACCGCGTCGATGCCCTGCTGCACCAGATACTGCGTGACCTGCGCGGAACGGCCGCCGACGCGGCACATCACATAGGCGCGCCGCCCCTCGGCCACCGCCTCGGTGACCTCGCCGAAGCGGGCCACGAAGCCGCTCATGGGTACGTGCAGTGCGCCCTCGACATGCCCGGCGGCCCATTCGTCGGCCTCACGGACGTCCAGGACGAGAGCGTCGGCCGGCACACCGGCGACGTCGACCGAGGGCAAAGCAGCTCCGAAACTCATGAGCCCGAGGCTACCTGAGCGCTCCCGTCCCCCAGCCGCCCCGCCGGCTACTGCCCCCGCAGCTCCACCAGCTCCCGCTCCCGGTCGGCGACCTGCGTCAACAGCTGCTCGGCGATCTCCTCCAGGAGGCGGTCGGGGTCGTCCGGGGCGAGACGCAGCATCGCGCCGATCGCGCTCTCCTCCAGTTCCCTGGCGACGACGGTCAGCAGCTCCTTGCGCTGCGCGAGCCATTCGAGGCGGGCGTAGAGCTCCTCGCTCTCCGACGGCTGCTGCTCCGGCGGCTTGGGGCCGGCCGCCCACTCCTCGGCGAGCTCGCGCAGCAGCGGCTCGTCGCCTCGCCCGTAGGCGGCGTTGACGCGGGTGATGAACTCCTCGCGCCGGGCCCGCTCGGTCTCGTCCTGGGCCAGGTCGGGGTGGGCCTTGCGGGCCAGCTCGCGGTAGAGCTTGCGGGCCTCGTCGCTGGGGCGCACCCGCTGCGGGGGCCGCACCTGCTGGTCCGTGAGCATCGCCGCGGCCTCCGGGAACAGCCCGTCGCCGTCCATCCAGCCGTGGAACAGCTCCTCAACGGCCGGCATCGGCATCACCCGCGCCCGGGCCTCGTCCGCCTTGCGCCGGTCCTCGGGGTCACCGCTGCGGGCGGCCCTGATCTCGGCGATCTCCGCGTCCAGCTCATCGAGCCGGGTGTACATCGGCCCGAGCTTCTGGTGGTGCAGCCGGGAGAAGTTCTCGACCTCGATCCGGAAGGTCTCCACCGCGATCTCGAACTCGATCAGCGCCTGCTCGGCGGCCCGCACGGCCCGCTCCAGCCGCTCCTCGGGCCGCGCCGCACCATCCTCGGGCACCGCCCGCGTCCCGCCGGCGACACCACCCTGCTCAGCTTCCGGGGTCGTCACCCGACCAGCGTAGGCCACGCCCACAGCGACACCCCCGCCACGGTGTACGTCAGCCCCTGCACGCGTCCGGACAGTCCGCCGGCACCCACCGCGCCACCAGATCCCGGCACACGACGACCAGCGTCCCCGGCCGGCACGCCATCTCGTGCGTGCAGCCGTTCTCGTGCGGCAGCACCTCGTCGAGGATCACGTCGCCCAGCGCGGCCACGTCACAGACGTCCAGGACGTCCACCTGGAACCGCGAGACGCCCACGTACCGCACGAGCAGGTCCTCGTCGTGTTTCCAGCAGTTGTGCCGGAAGCGGATCTCGATCTCCTCGTCCCCGACGCGCCGCACCCGCTGCGGCTCGAGGTCCTTCACGCACCGCTTGCCGGTGAAGTCGTAGTGCCCCGGGTCGGTGGCGAAGGCGCGGGCTCCCGGCGGCAGGTCATCCGCCAGCTCGGGCAGCCGCGCGAGGTAGGGCCGCGGATCGATGATGCCGGTGACGTCCCCGTCCCGCCCGTCGAGATCGACGTACTTCATCACCGGCCCCCGAAGCCCCTCAGACCCCCATCTCCGCGGCGATCCGCCCCGACCGCACCGCCGCCACCAGCTCCGCGTGGTCCGCCTCCGTGCGGTCGGCGTAGGTGACGGCGAAGGTCGCCATCGCCTCGTCCAGTTCCTCGTTCTTGCCGCAGTACCCGGCGACGAGGCGCGGGTCGGCGCTGTGGGAGTGGGCGCGGGCCAGGAGGGCGCCGGTCATCCGCCCGTAGTCGTCTATCTGGTCGGCGGCGAGCGCGGCGGGGTCGACGCTGCCCTTGCGGTTGCGGAACTGCCGTACCTGGAAGGGATGGCCCCCGACCGTCGTCCAGCCCAGCAGGATGTCGCTGACGACCTGCATGCGCCTCTGCCCGAGCACCACCCGGCGGCCCTCGTGCCCCTCGGCGGGCGTCTCGAAGCCGGCGGTCACCAGGTGCGGCAGCAGCGCCGAGGGGCGGGCCTCCTTCACCTGGAGGACCAGCGGTTCGCCGCGGTGGTCGAGGAGCAGGACGACGTAGGAGCGGGTGCCCACACTGCCCGTGCCGACGACGCGGAACGCCACGTCGTGCACCGCGTGCCGGGCGAGCAGTGGCAGGCGGTCCTCGGAGAGCGTGTCCAGGTACTCCTCCAGGGCGCCGGCGACAGCCGCGGCCTCCGCGTCCGGCACCCGCCGCAGCACCGGCGCGGCGTCCACGAAGCGGCGCCCGCCGTCCTCGGTCGGCTCGGTCGACTTCGCCGCGAACCGCCCGCTGGTGTTGGCCCGCGCTTTCTCCGAGACCCGTTCCAGCGTGCCGACCAGGTCGTGGGCGTCGCTGTGGGAGACCAGCTCCTCGTCCGCGATGGCGTTCCACGCGTCCAGCGCCGGGAGCTTGGCCAGCAGCCGCATGGTGCGGCGGTAGGAGCCCACCGCGCCGTGCGCCGCCTGACGGCAGGTGTCCTCGTCGGCGCCCGCCTCCCGGCCCGCGAGCACCAGCGAGGCGGCGAGCCGCTTGAGGTCCCACTCCCAGGGGCCCGGCACCGTCTCGTCGAAGTCGTTGAGGTCGATGACGAGGTCGCCGCGCGCGTCCCCGTACAGACCGAAGTTGGCCGCGTGGGCGTCGCCGCAGATCTGGGCGACGATCCGGGTCATGGGGGTGCGTGCCAGGTCGTACGCCATGAGACCGGCCGAGCCGCGCAGGAAGGCGAAGGGCGTGGCCGCCATCCGTCCGACCCGTATCGGGGTGAGTTCGGGCAGGCGTCCGCGGCTGGACTCCTCGACCGCGCTCACCGCGTCGGGACGCGAGCCGTCCAGGTCGAGCGCGGCGTGCGCGCCGCGCGGGATCCTCGCCCGCAGCGACTTGCCCTCGTCCTTGGGCGACCCCTGCGCGGGCCAGGCGGCGAAGCCTCGCGCGAGAGGCAGCCTGCGCCCCGTCTCCGAGGAAACCTCCACAGCAGCTTCCGTACCGACCTCGGTCACACCGACCGCCTCCCCCGAACACGCACGCGCCCGAACATCAACTCGTGCAGACCGTACAGCCGGTGGCCGAAACGCGTCAGACCCTGTGGACAAGTCCACAGCTGTGGAAAATCCACCCGGCTTCGACTGCCGCTCAGCAACGGCCCCCTGGCTCCCACTCCGGCAGATGGCGCTTCGCCCACCGCCGCAGCTCCGCGAACGCCGGCTCCAGCGCCGCCCCCGCCTCCGTCAGCCGGTACGACACCCGCAGCGGCGGCCCCTCGTCGACCTCGCGCACGACGAGCCCCGCGGCGGCGAGCTCGGTGAGGCGGTCGGACAGCATCCGTTCGCTGATGCCGGGGATCGCCCGGCGCAGATCGACGAAGTACGCCGGCCCCGGGGTGAGGACGGCCACGATCGGCCCGGTCCAGCGCTTTCCCAGGAGTTGGAAGACGCGGGTGATCCCGTCGTCGACCTTCCTGCACGCCTCGGTGCCGTGACTCTCCTCGACCGTCATGCCCTTCAGGTTACTGCGCCCCCGTACAGGGATGAAAAAAAGTAAGCTCCTGTGTTATTACTAGTCGAGTACGAAATATTAGCCACGCACTACCGCTCAGGAGCTCCCCATGGCCACGCTGCTGCACATCGACTCCTCCGTGTTCCCGCACGGCGCCTCCGCCTCCCGCACCGTCACGGACGCCTTCCGCCGAACCTGGGAGGAGCAGCACCCGCAGGGCACGGTCATCTACCGCGACCTCTCCGCGGACCCCGTGCCGCACATCACCGCCGACGCCCACAGCGCCGGCTTCTCCGATCCGGCGTCGCACACCCCCGAGCAGGCCGCCGCCTTCGCCGCGCGCGTGCGGCTGATCGAGGAGCTGGAGGGGGCGGACGCGGTGCTGATAGGCGCCCCGATGTACAACTTCGCGATCCCCTCGACCCTGAAGGCCTGGCTGGACAACGTGATGCTGGCGGGCCGCACGTTCATGGCGGAGGACTCGAAGATCAAGGGCACCCCCGTCACCGTCGTGGCCAGCCGCGGCGGCTCCTACGCGCCCGGCACCCCGCGCGAGGACTACGAGTACGTGCAGAACTACCTTCAGGCGGTGCTCGCCGACTCCCTCGCCCTGGACCTCGACTTCATCGTCCCGGAGCTGACCATGGCTCCGCAGAACCCGGCGATGACCGAACTGGTCCCCCTCTACGAGACCTCCCGCGAGCGCGCCCTCCAGGACGCCGAGACCAAGGCGAAGGCCGTCGCCGAACGCCTGGCCGCCTAGGTTCACATCGTGTGATTGTCCTCACCACGAGGCGCACGTCGGGGACAACGAGAAAGCCCCCAGGTCCGAGACCTGGGGGCTTTCATCTGGTGCGCGAGGGGGGAGTTGAACCCCCACGCCCTTGCGGGCACTGGAACCTGAATCCAGCGCGTCTGCCTATTCCGCCACCCGCGCATTGGGTGTGTCCTCGGGCCCTGCTCCCTTTCGGGCCTGGCGCCTTCCGACACCCAGAACATTAGCACGCTGGCAGAGGTGGATTCACATCCCTTTCCCCAGGGCAGCAGCCGACCAGGAGCTTCACCGAACGGCACCGAACCCCCGCCCCTCCGGCTACGTATCAACGTCGACCGGTTCACGTATCAACCTCGTACCGGTCCCGTCCGTCTCCCCAGGAGCCGGTCGGGGTCCACAGTCAGGTGCGGGACACTGGTCCACGGCCGCCTCTACGATCCTTGACAAGGAGGAGTCGGCCGCGGGAGTTCGAAGAGGAGCTCCACAGGGAACTTCGGAGGCGTCGACACCCGTCGACGGTGCCGACAGGGGGAACCAGCCGATTCACCGGCGCGTGGATACGATCAGTAAGCAGTACCAGGTGCAGTACCAGGTAAGGCAGTACCCGCTCTGCGGGGTGCAGGACGGCAGCAACTACGGAGGAGGTGCCCCATGGGAGTCCTGAAGAAGTTCGAGCAGCGTCTCGAAGGTCTGGTCAACGGCACCTTCGCCAAAGTGTTCAAGTCCGAGGTCCAGCCCGTGGAGATCGCCGGCGCGCTCCAGCGCGAGTGCGACAACAACGCCACGATCTGGAACCGCGACCGCACCGTCGTACCCAACGACTTCATCGTCGAGCTGAGCACACCGGACTTCGAGCGGCTCAGCCCCTACTCCGGCCAGCTCGGCGACGAGCTCGCCGGCATGGTGCGCGACTACGCCAAGCAGCAGCGCTACACCTTCATGGGCCCGATCAAGGTCCACCTGGAGAAGGCCGACGACCTCGACACCGGCCTGTACCGCGTGCGCAGCCGAACGCTCGCCTCCTCCACCGACCAGCAGGCCCCCGGAACACCGGGAGCGCCCGCCGCACCGGCCGCCCGGCCCGCGGCGCCGAGCGGCTACGGCTACCCGCAGTCCGCCGCGCCCGCGAGCGCCCCGCCCATGCCGGCCGCACCGCCCCCCGGCGGACGCCCCGGAGGCTACGGCTACCCGCAGCCCGCCCAGGCCGCGCGCTCCGGCGGACCCGTCGGCGCTCCGGCGCCCGGCAGCCGTACCCGCCACTGGATCGAGATCAACGGCGCCCGCCACCAGATCTCCCGCGCCACCCTCGTGCTGGGCCGCAGCACCGAGGCCGACGTGCGGATCGACGACCCCGGCGTCTCCCGCCGGCACTGCGAGATCCGAACCGGAACGCCCTCGACCGTCCAGGATCTCGGATCCACCAACGGCATCGTGGTGGACGGACAGCACACCACCCGCGCTACGCTCCGCGACGGCTCGCGGATCGTCGTGGGCAGCACCACCGTTATCTATAGGCAAGCCGAAGGGTGAAGCGGGGGCAATGTCAGAGCTGACCCTCACGGTCATGCGGCTGGGTTTCCTGGCCGTACTGTGGCTGTTCGTGATCGTGGCCGTGCAGGTCATCCGCAGCGACCTGTTCGGTACGCGCGTCACCCAGCGCGGCTCCCGGCGCGAGGCCAACCGGCCCCAGCAGGCCCAGCGGCAGCAGGCGCCGCCGCCGCAGCGCCAGCAGAGCGCCGGCGGCCGACGGGGCCGTAACGCCCCCACCAAGCTGGTCGTGTCCGAGGGCATCCTCACCGGCACCACCGTCGCGCTCCAGGGCCAGACCATCACGCTCGGCCGGGCGCACGACAGCACCATCGTGCTGGACGACGACTACGCCTCCAGCCGTCACGCGCGGATCTACCCGGACCGGGACGGCCAGTGGATCGTCGAGGACCTCGGCTCCACCAACGGCACATACCTGGACCGGAGCCGGCTGACGACCCCCACACCGATTCCGCTGGGCGCGCCGATCCGCATCGGCAAGACCGTCATCGAGCTGCGGAAGTAGTGCTACATCATGAATAGGCGCGAGCGGAGCGAGCACGCAGCGGCCCCCACCCCGGGCCCCGGCGCGCTCCCGACCGGAGGGTGGGCACCGTGCGGATGTATCCGGAGCCGACGGGCGAGGTGCGCATGAGTCTGTCACTGCGCTTCGCCGCCGGATCGCACAAAGGCATGATCCGGGAGGGCAACGAGGACTCCGGATACGCCGGACCCCGACTGCTCGCCATCGCCGACGGCATGGGCGGCGCCGCCGCCGGTGAGGTCGCCTCCTCCGAGGCCATCTCCACCATCGTCGCCCTCGACGACGACGTCCCCGGCTCCGACGTCCTCACCTCCCTCGGCATCGCCGTGCAGCGCGCCAACGACCAGCTGCGCTCCATGGTGGAAGAGGACCCGCAGCTGGAGGGCATGGGTACGACGCTCACGGCCCTCCTCTGGACGGGCCAGCGCCTCGGACTCGTCCACGTCGGAGACTCCCGCGCCTACCTGCTGCGCGACGGCGTCCTCACCCAGATCACCCAGGACCACACCTGGGTGCAGCGCCTGGTCGACGAGGGCCGCATCACCGAGGAAGAGGCCACCACCCACCCCCAGCGCTCCCTCCTCATGCGGGCACTGGGCAGCGGCGAGCACGTCGAGCCCGACCTCTCCATCCGCGAGGTCCGCGCCGGCGACCGCTACCTCATCTGCTCCGACGGCCTCTCCGGCGTCGTCTCCCACCAGACGCTGGAAGACACCCTCGCCAGCTACCAGGGCCCGCAGGAGACCGTGCAGGAGCTGATCCAGCTCGCCCTGCGCGGCGGCGGCCCCGACAACATCACCGTCATCGTCGCCGACGTCCTCGACCTCGACACCGGCGACACCCTCGCCGGCCAGCTCTCCGACACCCCCGTCGTGGTCGGCGCCGTCGCCGAGAACCAGCTCCAGCTGCACGACAACGGCATCATGCAGACCCCCGCCGGACGCGCCTCCGGGCTCGGCCGCCAGGTGCCGGGACAAGGCGGCGGAGGCGGCGAGTTCGGCCCGCCCGGCTCCGGCGACGTGACCGGTTTCATCTCCACCGACGGCTTCGGCGGCTACTCCGACGACGACTTCGTCAAGCCCCGCAAGGGCCGCAAGTGGCTGAAGAGATCCCTCTACATCGCACTCGCCCTCGGCGTCATCGGCGGCGGCCTCTACGGCGGCTACCGCTGGACCCAGACCCAGTACTACGTGGCCGCCAACGGCGACCACGTCGCTCTCTACCGCGGCATCAGCCAGGATCTCGCCTGGGTCTCGTTGTCGAAGGTGGAGAAGGACTACCCGAAGATCGAACTCAAGTACCTGCAGCCGTACCAGCAGGAGCTCGTCGAGAACACCATCGCGGAGGGCGGTCTGAAGACCGCTCAGAAGAAAATCGACGAACTCTCCGTGCAGGCCTCCGCGTGCCGCAAGGTGGCCGAGGCGCAGGCGACCGAGAGCGAGAAGAACTCCAAGACCGGTGAGGGCGAGGCCGGCGGGACCACGGGAACCACCCGCTCCTCCCTGACGTCCAAGGCGTCGCCCAGTCCGACCACCTCGACCTCACCGTCCCCGAACGCGTCCGCAACCCCGACCGCGCCCACTCCCACCCCCGGCCCCACGCTCTCCGACGAGGAGAAGCAGGTCGCGGGCAAGTGCGGTACGTGAGAGGCCCCGTCACACGATGAGCAGTACCACCAACTCGCCGACGCACCACACGTCCACGATCGGCTCGATCGGCACGCCGAGCCGGCGCAACACCGAGCTCGCGCTGCTGGTGTTCGCCGTCGTCATCCCGGTGTTCGCCTACGCCAACGTAGGCCTCGCCATCAACGACGAACTCCCCGCCGGTCTGCTGGGCTACGGCCTGGGTCTCGGCCTGCTGGCCGGCGTCGGCCATCTCGTCGTACGCAAGTTCGCACCGTATGCGGACCCGCTGCTGCTGCCGTTGGCGACGCTGCTGAACGGGCTGGGCCTGGTGGCCATCTGGCGACTGGACCAGTCGAAGCTGCTGCAGCAGATCGGACAGGCCGGCGGCAAGGCGACCAACCAGCTCATCTACACCGCGCTGGGTATCGCCCTCTTCATCGCCGTGCTGGTCTTCCTCAAGGACCACCGGACCCTGCAGCGCTACACCTACATCTCCATGGTGGGCGCGCTGTTCCTGCTGCTGCTTCCGCTCGTCCCGGGCCTCGGCGCGGACATCACCTACGGCGCCAAGATCTGGATCCAGGTCGGCAGCTTCACCATCCAGCCCGGTGAGTTCGCCAAGATCGTGCTGGCGATCTTCTTCGCCGGCTATCTGATGGTCAAGCGCGACGCCCTGGCCCTGGCCAGCCGCCGCTTCATGGGCCTGTACCTGCCTCGCGGACGCGACCTCGGCCCGATCATCGTCGTCTGGATGATCTCGATCCTCATCCTGGTCTTCGAGACCGACCTCGGTACATCCCTGCTGTTCTTCGGGATGTTCATCATCATGCTGTACGTCGCCACCGAGCGGACCAGCTGGATCGTCTTCGGCCTGCTGATGTCCGCGGCCGGCGCCGTCGGCGTGGCCAGCTTCGAACCACATGTCCAGACCCGTGTCCAGGCCTGGCTCGACCCGATGCACGAGTACCTCCTCAGCCGCAACGGCAGCAACGACGGCATCGTCCACTCCGAGCAGGCCATGCAGGCTCTGTGGGCTTTCGGCTCCGGCGGCACCCTCGGCACCGGCTGGGGCCAGGGGCACTCCGAGCTCATCCGCTTCGCCGCCAACTCCGACTTCATCCTCGCCACGTTCGGCGAGGAACTGGGCCTGGCCGGCGTCATGGCGATCCTGCTGATCTACGGCCTGATCGTGGAGCGTGGCGTCCGTACCGCCCTCGCCGCCCGCGACCCCTTCGGCAAGCTGCTCGCCGTCGGTCTGTCCGGTGCCTTCGCGCTCCAGGTCTTCGTCGTCGCCGGCGGTGTGATGGGCCTCATCCCGCTGACCGGTATGACGATGCCGTTCCTGGCGTACGGCGGATCCTCCGTCATCGCCAACTGGGCGCTCATCGGCATTTTGATCCGCATCAGCGACACCGCTCGTCGCCCGGCTCCCGCCCCCGCTCCGAACCCCGACGCCGAGATGACCCAGGTGGTCCGCCCGTCATGAACAAGCCCCTGCGCCGGATCGCACTCTTCTGCGGGCTCCTGGTCCTCGCCCTGCTCGTCCGCGACAACTGGCTCCAGTACGTCAAGGCCGACGACCTGCGGACCGACACCGACAACCGCCGTGTGGCCATCGAGCGGTACGCCACCCCGCGCGGCGACATCATCGTCGACGGCAAGGCCATCACTGGTCACGCCGAGACCACCACCGGCGACTTCAAGTACAAGCGGACCTACAAGAACGGCGCCATGTGGGCACCGGTCACCGGCTTCGTCTCGCAGTCCTACGGCGCCAACCAGCTCGAGTACATCGAGGACGGCATCCTCACCGGCAACGACGACCGGCTCTTCTTCCGCAACACCCTCGACATGATCACGGGCAAGCCGAAGGAGGGCGGCAACGTCGTCACCACCCTCAACGCCGCCGCCCAGAAGGCCGCCTACGAGGGTCTCGCCAAGCGCGGCAAGGGCGCGGTCGTCGCCCTGGAGCCGTCCACCGGCAAGATCCTGGCGCTGGCCTCCTACCCGTCGTACGACCCGGGAACGATCGCCGGCGGCGGCGACTCGGACGCGGCGGCCTGGAAGAAGCTCGACAAGAAGAACAACCCCGACGACCCGATGCTCAACCGGGCCCTGCGCGAGGTCTACCCGCCCGGCTCCACCTTCAAGGTCGTCACCGCGGCGGCGGCCCTGGAGAACGGCCTGTACGGCGACGCCGACGAGAAGACGAAGTCCCCGCTGCCCTGGGTCATGACGGGCACCCGGACCGAACTGAAGAACGAGGGCAACATCCCCTGCGAGAACGCCACCATGCGTGTCGCCCTGCAGTGGTCCTGCAACACCGTCTTCGGCAAGATCGGCGCCGACCTCGGCAACGACAAGATGCTGGACGAGGCCAAGAAGTTCGGCTTCGACGAGGAGCAGTTCACCCCCGTCCGCTCCAGCGCCTCCGTCTTCTCCGACGACATGGAGCCCTCGCAGGTCGCCCTGTCCTCCATCGGCCAGTACAACACCGCCGCCACCCCGCTCCAGATGGCCATGGTCGCCTCCGCGGTCGCCAACGACGGCAAGCTCATGAAGCCGTACATGGTCGACGAGCTCCAGGCCCCGAACCTGGACACCATCGCGAAGAACGACCCGGCCGAGCTCAGCCAGCCGCTGTCGCCGGAGAACGCGCAGGTCCTGCAGTCGATGATGGAGACCGTGGTCGAGAAGGGCACCGGCACCACCGCCCAGATCGGGAACGGCGTCACCGTCGGCGGCAAGACCGGTACCGCCCAGCACGGCGAGAACAACAGCAAGAACCCGTACGCCTGGTTCATCTCGTACGCCAAGCTCGCCGACGGCAGCAAGCCGGTCGCCGTGGCCGTGGTCGTCGAGGACGAGAGCGCGGTCCGCGAGAACATCTCCGGCAGCGGTCTCGCGGCACCGATCGCCAAGAGCGTCATGGAGGCGGTCATCAACTCCAAGAAGTGACCCCCATCACGTCCCCTTCACATCGGTGCACGTTGCGATACCGGTCCTGTATCGGGTGACGGGCTTGGCCAGGTCACACAAAGCCAGCCGGGTACGGTAGGCCCGGACGGCAGCCTCCGACCGCACACCAGTGCCGGTCGGGACCGACGGAGAGGGCTGGTAGGTAGCTATGGAAGAGCCGCGTCGCCTCGGCGGCCGGTACGAGCTGGGCCAGGTGCTCGGCCGTGGTGGCATGGCGGAGGTCTACCTCGCGCATGACACCCGGCTCGGCCGCACCGTGGCGGTGAAGACGCTGCGCGCGGACCTCGCACGCGACCCGTCCTTCCAGGCCCGGTTCCGCCGGGAGGCCCAGTCGGCCGCCTCGCTCAACCATCCCGCGATCGTCGCGGTCTACGACACGGGCGAGGACTACATCGACGGGGTCTCGATCCCGTACATCGTCATGGAGTACGTCGACGGCTCCACGCTGCGCGAACTCCTGCACTCCGGCCGCAAGCTGCTGCCCGAGCGCGCGATGGAGATGACGATCGGCATCCTCCAGGCCCTGGAGTACTCCCACCGCAACCAGATCGTCCACCGCGACATCAAGCCGGCCAACGTCATGCTGACGCGCAACGGCCAGGTCAAGGTCATGGACTTCGGCATCGCCCGCGCCATGGGCGACTCCGGCATGACGATGACCCAGACGTCCGCGGTGATCGGCACGGCGCAGTACCTGTCGCCGGAGCAGGCGAAGGGCGAGCAGGTCGACCAGCGTTCGGACCTCTACTCGACCGGCTGCCTCCTCTACGAACTCCTGACGGTCCGCCCCCCGTTCGTGGGCGACTCCCCGGTGGCCGTGGCCTACCAGCACGTCCGCGAGGAAGCACAGCCCCCGTCGGTCTTCGACCCCGAGATCACGCCCGAGATGGACGCGATCGTGCTCAAGGCCCTGGTCAAGGACCCGAACTACCGCTACCAGTCCGCCGACGAGATGCGCAACGACATCGAGGCGTGCCTGGACGGCCAGCCGGTCGCGGCCACGGCGGCGATGGGTTCGGTCGGCTACGGCTACCCCGACGACCAGCCGACCACCGCGCTCCGCTCGACGGACGCCGGCGCCACGTCGATGCTCCCGCCGATGAACCCGGACGACCCGAACTACGGCGGCTACGACGACCGCCCCGACCGCCGCCGCCAGAAGAAGAACAACACCTCCACAATCCTGCTGGTCGTGGCGGCAGTCCTGGTCCTGGTCGGCGCGATCCTGATCGGCAAGTGGGCGTTCAGCGGCAACAACGCCGCCGACGACAAGGTGGCGGTGCCGACGTTCATCGGCGAGACGCTGGACAGCGCCAAGACCATGGCGACGAACAGCGATCTGAAGCTGAGCACTTCCGAGAAGACCTGCGAGAACCAGCCGAAGGGCAAGATCTGCTCGCAGGACCCCAAGCCGGGCACCGACGTCGAGAAGCAGTCCACCATCAACCTGGTGGTCTCGACGGGCGCCCCGAAGGTGACCGTGCCGAGCGTCATCGGTGACCAGTTCGACGACGCCAAGACGAGGCTTGAGGGCGACGAATTCGGGCTCGTCGTCAAGAAGAAGGAGAAGGAGTCCACGGAGGAAACCGGCTCCGTTCTCGACCAGACTCCGGTCTTCGGCAAGGAAGTCGAAAAGGGCACGACGATCACCCTCACGGTCGCGGTCGAGGTCCAGAAGTCCACGGTGCCGGACGTCGCGGGCAAGACCTGTGACGAGGCCAAGGCCCTGATGACGTCCAGCAACCTCACCGGCAACTGCGTCACCGACACGGAGACCGACGACGACAACCTGGTCAACAAGGTCATCAGCACCGACCCCGGCATCGGCAACTCGGTCGACAAGGGCTCCACGGTGACGATCCACCTCGGCAAGAAGACCGAGAAGACCAAGGTCCCGAACGTCGTCGGACAAACGGTGCAGCAGGCCAAGCAGACTCTGCAGTCCCAGGGCTTCACCAACATCCAGTTCGCCAACGGCAGCGACCAGGGCGACAACGCGTTCGTCACCGACCAGGACCCGGATGCCAACAACGAGGTCGACGACCCGGCCGGCACGACCATCACGCTGACCACCATCGGCACTGGTGGAAACAACGGCGGCGGCAACAACGGAGGCACCAACTTCTTCGGCGGTACGACCGGATAGGCGCCCGGCACGGAGAAATATGCCTCCACGTATCTGAAAAGTCCCGGAACCAGAACGGTTCCGGGACTTTTCACTGAAGCCCACAGATTTCTTCAACTACCGGGCTGACTCCTTGATGCTCGCCCGAGCTGACAGCTGCTCAGGACCAGTCCCTGCAGTAGTTGAGCTTCTCGTCACCCTCGAAGCGGGCCACCTCAACACCGGTGGCCTCGATGCCGTATTCGTCCCGAGCAGTGGTGCTGAGAGTGAGGGTTTCACCCTTTCCGGAGGTGAGGGAGTGCCACTTCCACGTCACCACCGCCGAGTTCCCGACCTCCTTGGTGATGAGGCGAACCCGCACGTGGTGTCCGTCGGCGAGGGTGTCCGTGACCGACAGCGAGATGCCGAATTCCAGGTACGGCCAGATCTCCCCAGAGGGGTAGTCCGCCGACATGCCGCCACTCGCGCCCGTTGTCGAGCAGCTAGCAGTCGCGTCCGCGGCGGACGCCTGACCGGTAAATGCGACCGTGAGTACTGCCGTCGCGGCGCAAGCGGTAGCCATGCGCGTGCGAGTTCTCATATCGCTTCTCCTCTACCTTGCTGGTGGCCCAATCCCTCTCGGACGCCCCCCAGTGATCAGCAATGATGATCACCTAAAAGCTTGGGCAAGGACAACCAAAAATCAAACAGTTGACCGATATTGGGCTACCCCATTCACACCGAGCGAATGGCTCAAATCCATGGACAGTGCACAGAAGGCTCCCTTTGTACGAACAGCTAGCCTCCACCTCATGGACACATTCATGTCGATTTGAAGTAGATGGCCCCTTCGAGAGACAACCCGAGACCACTCGGCAGCGAGGGGACGAGAGACGTTAACTACCCGGCCACCGGCCCCACATGGTGGTGACTGAAAATGATCTACTGAAGGGTGTTGCACAATGCCGTGAAGAACCACATGGTGACGGGGCCAACAGCGACGTCGTCGTACGAGGGGCTGCGGAGACCGAGGCGTCGGCGTCATCGGCCGTACAGCCGACGGGAGGCGCGTCGCCGTCCAGTGCAAGAGGTTCGCGCCAGGCCTCTCCATCACCAGCTCTGACATGCAGAAGTTCGTCGGGGCGGCCAAGGTTCTGCACGTCTCGGAAGTAGCCCTCTTCGTGGCGACATGCGCCTTCACCCGGGAAGCGCTGAAAGTCGCCACCGCCGGCGGCGTCACCGCCGTACAGCGCGGCATGCTGGAGGAGTGGAGCACCGGAAAACCGCTTCAGATTCTCCTGTAGCCCCGCCTGAGCTCCTTCAAGGAGCTCAGTCAGCGCAGCTCCTTCGGCAACGTCCGCTCCCCATCCACCTTCTCCACCCGCACCAACTCCCCCCACACCACATACCGGTACCGCGACGTGTACACCGGCGTGCAGGTCGTCAGGGTGATGTACTTGCCGGCCTTCTTCTTGCCGGACTCCTTCGGGATGGCGCCCAGGACCTTGACGTTGTACTTCGACGTCTCCGGGAGGATCGCGTACGCCTTGTAGACGTACCACTTGTCCTTCGTCTCGAAGACGATCGGGTCGCCCTTCTCGATCTTGTCGATGTTGTGGAACTTGGCGCCGTGGCCGTCGCGGTGGGCGGCCAGCGAGAAGTTGCCGTCCTTGTCCGACGACGGGAGCGTGGCCTTCACCGGGTCCGTGTAGTAGCCCGCCACACCGTCGTTGAGGATCTTCGTCGATGTGCCCTTCTCGACCAGGACCTCGCCGTTCTTCATCGCCGGGACGTGCAGGAAGCCGATGCCGGCGCCGGTGTCCAGGGCTCCCGGCCCCGTGTTCTGGGCCCAGTTGTCGCGGACCTTGTCGGCCTGTTTGTCGGCCGCGCGATCCGCGATGACGTTCGTCCACCAGAGCGAGTACACGACGAAGAGGCCCAACACCAGGCCCGCGGTGATGAGGAGTTCACCGAAGACACTGATCGCCATCGCGATCCGGCCCATACCGCGGCGCCGACGCGCAGCGGAAGGGGGCGTGTCGGTGTGCTCCTGGTGGTCGGTGGTGGCTGCCACTTGGTCATCTGCCCTTAATTGACGAGCGCATCCGGCTTGCCCTTGCTGCGCGGCCGTTCCTCGACCATCTTGCCCCAGACGATCAACCGGTACTTGCTGGTGAACTCCGGCGTGCAGGTGGTGAGCGTGATGTAGCGACCCGGCTCCGTGAAACCCGAGTTCGGCGGCACCGGGTTCAGCACACTCGTGTTGCTCGGCGACGTCACCGGAAGTGACGACGTCATCTTGTACACGAAGTAGTCGTCCTGAGTCTCGACGACGATCTCGTCGCCCTTGCTCAGACGGTTGATGTAACGGAACGGCTCGCCATGCGTGTTGCGATGGCCCGCCAGCCCGAAGTTGCCGCTCTTCGCGCTCGGCATCGCCGTCTTCAACGCGCCCTCGGAGTAGTGACCCACCATGCCCCGGTCGAGCACCTTCTTGTTGCTGACGCCCTCGGCTATCGGCACGACCACGTCCAGCTTCGGGATGTGGAGGAGGGCGAAACCCTGCCCGGGCTCGAACTCCCCCGGCGCCCGCTTCCCGCTCTCCCACTCCTCCTGGAGGTTGCTCGCCTCCTTGCCGGCCTGCGCATGCGCCCGGACGTTCGTCCACCACAACTGGTACGTGACGAACAGCAGCATCAGCACGCCGGTGGTGATGAACACCTCACCGATCGCCCGGCTCGCGAGCACCCCGGGACTGGGCTTGCGGGCCTTCGCCCTACGGCGGGCCTCGACCCGGGAAAGCGGGGAGGAGGACTCCTCCGGCCCTTCCTCCGAGACGGCCGGCTCCGCCGGTCTGCCCCCGTGACGCCCGCCACGCCGCTTGGCGGCCTTTCTCCGGGCCGCACGGCCGCCCGGAGTGGTTCCGGATGCTGCTGATGCAGATGAGACGCCAGAGGGCGACGTAGGCTCATCTATTCGCTCCGGCAGGTCGGAGAGCCTGAGTGCCACCGTCTCTTCGTCGACGGGCGGCACATAAGGCTCGTAGGACTCGTACGGCTGCTGCTCCCCGTACGAGGCCTCCGACTCGCGCTCGGGGCGCAGCGCGGTCACGCCGTGGCCCTGCCCACCACCGGGGCCAGCCCCGCAGATCGCGCCACCGCACCCTGGTCGCCGCACTCCACCAGCCAGTTGGCCAGCATCTGGTGACCGTGCTCGGTGAGCACCGACTCGGGATGGAACTGGACGCCCTCGACGGGCAGTTCGCGGTGGCGGAGGCCCATGATGATGCCGTCGTGCGTCCGGGCCGTGACCTCCAGCTCGGCCGGGACCGTCTCCGGCTCCGCCGCCAGCGAGTGATAGCGGGTGGCCGTGAACGGGGTCGGCAGGCCCGCGAACACACCCTTGCCCTCGTGCTCCACCAGCGACGTCTTGCCGTGCAGCAGCTCAGGCGCCCGGTCCACGACCCCGCCGTACGCCACCTGCATCGACTGCATGCCCAGGCAGACACCGAACACCGGCACCCCGGTCGCCGCACAGTGGCGGACCATCTCGATGCAGACGCCCGCCTCCTCCGGCGTGCCCGGACCCGGCGAGAGCAGGACACCGTCGAAGCCGTCCTGGGCATGCGCCGTCGACACCTCGTCGTTGCGCAGCACCTCGCACTCGGCGCCCAGCTGGTACAGGTACTGCACCAGGTTGAAAACGAAGCTGTCGTAGTTGTCGACGACGAGAATCCGCGCACTCACTGGTTGTCCACCGTCACATCGTTGAAGGGCAGCAGCGGCTCCGCCCACGGGAAGACGTACTGGAAGAGGACATAGACCACAGCAAGCGCCAGCACGAGTGAGAGCAGCGCCTTCACCCACGCGTTCCCCGGCAGATGCCGCCAGATCCAGCCGTACATGCCGTCCCTTCCGTCGCACCACGGCACCAGACTCACGCCGTACCGCACCAGACTAACGGCGCAGGGCCGCTGGTTTCCCTGCCTCCACAGGCTGTGTGGAGTCCAGATGTGCCCACACGATCAGGCGGTGGCTGTGACCCCACTCCGGATCGCACGTGGTCAGGGTGAGATAGCGGCCCGACCTCTTGTACCCCGACTTACGTGGCACAGGATCGATCACCTCAACGTCCGTGGGAACGGTTTTGTAGGGCCCTTTGTCGATCCGATACGTGAACCAGGTCGTCCCGTCCGTCAGCACCACCGCGTCCCCGCGCCGCAGCTTCGGAAAGTCCTTGAACGGGTCGCCGTACGTCCGCCGATGCCCCGCCACCGAGAAGTTGCCCTCCCCACCCAGCTGCGCCGTGCGCGCGTAGTGACCGAGGCCCTTCTTCAGCGTGCCGACGCCGGTGCCCTCCAGCACCGGCTTGTTCCACGTGAAACCAAGACGCGGGATGTACATGATCGCGAAGGCCTTGCCGTTCTTGTACGGCGCCGGGGCGGGCGGACTCGCCGACGACGGGGAACCGCCCGTGCCCTTCGGCTGCTCGACGCTCCCCTTCGACCACTGCTCCTGGAGCTGGTCGATCTGCTCACCCATGACGTCGTCGGCCTTCACGCCGGTCCAGAAGAGCACGTAGACGACGAAGAGGACTATGACCGCGCCGACGGTGATGCAGAGTTCGCTGAGGGTCCTGATGACGAGACGTACACGCACCGGCGGCTCCCGGAGAGACCTACTCCACAGGCTTGGCGTACTGCAGATCCACTGTGCCCGAGTAGCCGGGCAGAGTCACCGTGCCGTCGTCCTCGACTTTCCATCCGAGGCCGTAGACGTTGACGTAGACCATGTAGTTCTGGATCGCCTTGCTGGCGGCCAGCGACTGCCTCAGCTTCTCCGGGTCCCCGACCGCCGTGATCTTGTACGGCGGTGAGTAGACCCGGCCCTGGAGGATGAGCGTGTTGCCCACACAGCGCACGGCGCTGGTGGAGATCAGCCGCTGGTCCATGACCTTGATGCCCTGGGCGCCGCCCTGCCACAGCGCGTTCACCACGGCCTGGAGATCCTGCTGGTGGATCACCAGGTAGTCGGGCTGCGGCTCCGGATAGCCGGGGAGCTTGGCCGTCGCGTCCGGCGGGGCGTCGTTGAGCGTGACGCTGACCGCCTCGCCCTTCAGCTTCTGGGTGCCCGCCTTCTTCTCCAGCGCCGTCAGCTTCTCGTCCTCGGCCCGCGTGGAGCCGTCGTCCCGCTCGGCCAGCGCCTCCACGTCGTCCCGCAGGGCACCGTTGGACTCGTCGAGCTGTCCGTTCTTGTGGCTACGCTCCAGGATCAGGTCGGAAAGCTTCAGCAGCGAGGCATCCGTGCGGATATTGGTGCCCTTGGCCGTATTGAAGCTCGTGAAGAAAATGAGGCCGGCGAGCGCGAAGACGGCCACCGTGAGCAGCCGGACGGGCCGGAAACGTCGGCCGCGGACAGGGGTGGATTCCATCCCCTGGGGGTTGGCAGAATTGCTCAACGTACCCTTATCTCCTTCGGCGCCGCGGAAGCACTACGCTAACGGACGCCCGGGGGAGCACTAAGTGTCCCCTTGTACGCTGCCCCGAGCCCGACCCAGCTACCTGCGCGGCCACGCAGCGCATCGACAGGAGAGACCCTCGTGCCGAAGTCACGTATCCGCAAGAAGGCCGATTACACGCCGCCGCCGGCGAAGCAGGCGACCAGCATCAAGCTGAACAGCCGCGCCTGGGTCGCGCCCGTCATGCTGGCCCTGTTCGTCATCGGGCTGGCCTGGATCGTCGTCTTCTATGTGACGGACGGCTCGCTGCCCCTCGACGCGTTGGACAACTGGAACATCGTGGTGGGCTTCGGCTTCATCGCCGCCGGATTCGGCGTCTCCACGCAGTGGAAGTAGCTCTACCCAGGGCTGTTCACTGAGTTATCCACAGATCGAAAAAATATCCACAGGCTACCTGGGGACAAAAGAACGACGATCTGTGGATAACTCACAGAGGGTTGACGCCGGTACGACTGCCACACCGGCCCCCGTATACCTGTTCGCCCCCTGCCTGACCTGCGGAAACACGGGTCAGCGACAGGGGGCACAGTTGTTCGCGCACACTGTGCACAAGATTCGCAACCCGCTGTGGACAACCGGGCTGTTCGCGCTCAGGTGAGCTGCGTGGTGCGCACCAGCGTCATGACGACCACCGCGACGAGGACCAGCGCGCAGGTGCCGTACTGGACGAGGGCGCGGCGCTCGCGCGGGGCGTGGACCATGGCGTAGCCGATGACGACGCCGCCCACGAGGCCGCCGATGTGGGCCTGCCAGGAGATGTTCGACCAGCCGAAGGTGAAGATCAGGTTGATCACCAGGAGGGCGATGACGGGTCGCATGTCGTACTGGAGTCGGCGCATGAGGACGGCCGTGGCGCCGAAGAGGCCGAAGATCGCGCCGGACGCGCCGAGCGAGGGCTGGTTGGGGGCGGCGAGCAGGTAGGTGAGGGCGCTGCCGGCGAGGCCGGAGAGGAAGTAGAGCGCGAGGTAGCGGGCGCGGCCGAGCGCTGCTTCCAGGGGGCCGCCGATCCACCACAGGCTGAGCATGTTGAAGATGATGTGGATGTAGCTGCCGTGGAGGAACATCGGGGTCAGCAGCCGGTACCACTGGCCTTCGGCCACGCCTTCGACGTCGCCGAGGACGGGGACGTAGGCGCGTCCGATGAGGTCGAAGCTGTCGGTGAAGCGGTCTCCGACGGAGAGCTGGACGAAGTACGCGGCGATGCACAGGCCGATGAGGATCTTGGTGACGAGCCGTGGGTCGGTGGTGATCGTGCCGCCGGCGAGTGTGCGGGGTGTTGCCGCGTCGGGGGCGTGGCCGGTGCCGGAGCCGCCGCGGACGCAGTCGGGGCATTGGAAGCCGACGGAGGCGCTGACCATGCATTCGGGGCAGATGGGGCGTTCGCAGCGGGTGCAGCGGATGCCGGTCTCGCGGTCGGGGTGGCGGTAGCAGCCGGGCAGGTCCTGTTCCTGCTGTGGGCTGCCTGGCGCCTGGTCCATGAGGTCGTCCCCTACGTCGTCGTATGCGAGGTCGTATGCAATGAAACCGCCCCGTCCCTCCTTACGGATGGACGGGGCGTTTGGTTCCCGGTGTCAGCTCTGGCGGGTCTCCACGACGACCGACTGGATGACGACGTCGTTCACGGGGCGGTCGGTGCGCGGGTTGGTCTGGGTGTCCGCGATGGCGTCGACGACCTTCTGGCTGGCGGGGTCGGTGACCTCGCCGAAGATGGTGTGTTTGCGGTTGAGCCAGGTCGTGGTGCCGACGGTGACGAAGAACTGTGAGCCGTTGGTGCCGGGGCCGGCGTTGGCCATGGCCAGGAGGTAGGGCTTGTTGAAGGAGAGGTCGGGGTGGAACTCGTCCTCGAACTGGTAGCCGGGGCCGCCGGTGCCGTTGCCCAGCGGGTCACCGCCCTGGATCATGAAACCGCTGATCACCCGGTGGAAGACCGTGCCGTCGTAGAGCCTGTTGGAGGACTTCTCGCCGGTGGCGGGGTGGGTCCACTCCCGCTCGCCCTGGGCGAGTTCGACGAAGTTGCGGACCGTTTTGGGGGCGTGGTTCGGCAGCAGCCGGATTTCGATGTCGCCTTGGTTGGTCTTCAGGGTGGCGTAGAGCTGCTCGGCCACGGTCTGCCTTCCGTTGTCCTCGTGTGACCTCCCGATCCTCGCACGGTCCGGGCTGTTCGGCGCCCGTCGGCTCGGTGGAGGTCCCGTTCAGGGGTCGTGGGCGGAAAATGGGACGAGTCATCTCGGGCCGGGCGCGCTCCTCGGCGATCCGTGGCATTGTCGACGGCAAGCTCCCGTTGCCCCGTATGCCCGCCCTCACATGCCTGTCCGTCAGTTGGCATGCATGATCCGTAAAAGGGTGGAAAGTCGAATTACCGTACGCCACCGAGGAGGAGGATTCCCGTGACCCGCATCGACAGCGTGCGCGCCGCGACCGGCTCGGCGAAGGACAGCGTGCTGCACGCCGCGGAAGTGGTGGCGCCCTACGCCGACACAGCCAAGGACAGGGCCGCGCACTACGCACAGGAGGCGCGCGTACGGCTCGCGCCGAGGGTGTCGCAGGCGGCCGAGCAGGCCCGTGTTCAGTACGACGCGCATCTCGCGCCGCGGCTGGAGCAGGCCCGTACGCATGTTCCGCCGAAGGTCGACCAGGCTGCCCATGAGGCTGCTGAGCGCACCCGGAAGGCGGCCCGGCAGGCCGCCGACTACTCACGTCCGAGGATCGAGCAGGCCGTGGCCGCGGCCGGTCCGGTGAGGGACGAGGCCGCTTCCCGCAGTGTGGCCGCGCTGGCCGCACTGCGAGGGCAGGTATCGCCGAAGGAGATCGAGAAGCTGACGCGTAAGCATGCGCGGCGGGCGAGGGCCGGCCGTCTTGCGAAGGCGTTGGCGGTGACCGGGCTGATCGTGGGCGGTGCCTTCGCGGCCTGGAAGTGGTGGGACAAGCAGGCCAACCCGGACTGGCTGGTGGAGCCGCCGGCCGCGACCGAGGTGCCCGAGTCCAACGGGCTGACGTCGGTGGACGGCAGCGGTCAGTCCGTGCTCGACCCTGAGGTGCAGGCCAAGCAGGCCGAGGAGGAGGCCGCGCATCGCGACGAGCAGCGGTGACGTTGACGTCCGGCGATGTGAGTGGTCGGCGAAGTCCGGCGCTTTGAATTGCTGTGGGGCGGGAGGCCTGAACCGGGCCTCCCGCCCCACAGCGATGTTTCACGTGAAACGTCGGCCGAAGAGGCTCCCGGCAGATCCCGGGTGCGGGGCGCTCTCGGGTGCGGTCAGCTGGAGTCCGTACCAGAGGACCGCCTGGTTCGAGGTGATGACCGGGACGCCGAGTTCCTGTTCCAGGGGGACGACGGCGCCCCGGGAGGGGAAGCCGCTGCCCGGTACCAGGACGCTGTCGGGGCGGGGGGTGTCGGGGTCGTGGAATGCCTTGACGACCTGCTGATGGACCTCGGTGGGGTCGATCGTCCAGTGGGCGCCCTCATCGAAGGCGTTGTAGCGGGCTGTGCCGTCCCACTCCGGGCCCAGCTGGAACTGGACGAGACGGGTCTCTTCGATGCCGACCTCGCCGAGGTACGCCTCGGTGGCCCGGAAGGTGGGTTCGGTGAACCAGGGCGGCATGACGAGCAGGGGGCGGCGTATGCCGGACGCCTGGAGGGCGGCGGTGATGGCTGTGGCCGCTGTGTAGACGCGGACGCCGTGGGAGTGGGCGCCGGCCGTCTCGATGAACTCGGTGTCGAAGGCGGGTCCGCCGAAGAAGCTGCTCGATCCGAAGCAGAGCGCGATGCTGTGCGCGCCCAGTCGGCCCAGCTGGTCCAGACCCCGGACGACGTCGGGGGCGTGGGCGAGGGCCCCGGCGGGGCTGCCGACGTATTCGGTGTCGGCGGGGCGTGGGCATTCGAAGCGGGCGGTGTGGATCGAGACGTCGTCGGGGGCCATGCGCCAGATCTCGGTCTCGGGCACGGGGTCGTTGTGGATGACGAGGATGCCGAGGCGGGCGGCGGTGGCCATCAGAGGTCACCTGCCGGGGCGGGGGTGGCGGTCGGGAGGGCTTGTGCGGCTTCCGGGTCGACTCCCGCAGTCTCCGGGTCGACTCCCGCGGTCTCCGTGCCGGCTCCCGCAGTCTCCGGGTCGACTCCCGCAGCCGCCGTGCCGGCTCCCGCAGCCTCCGTGCCGGCTCCCGCAGCCGCCGTGCCGGTTCCCGCAGCCTCCGTGTCTGCTTGGGTCGTCGCCGCGAAGCCGATCCACGCGATCACCGCGCCGGCCAGGGCGACGCCGCCAGCCAACAGGAACGCCGTACGGAAGGCGCCGTCACCGGGGTCGGTGCCGAGGACGAGGACCAGGGCCGCGACGCCGAAGGCGCCGCCCGCGTACTGGGTGGTGGTCATCAGGGCACCGGCGACGCCCTGGTTGCGGTCGTCCACATCACGGGTTCCGCCGACGAACATCGAGGTGTAGATCATGCCGTGGCCGAGGCCGCTGATCACCAGGCCGGGCAGGAGCGCGGCGAGGTAGCTGTGGTGGGTGGCGGAGACGCCCAGCAGGGCGAGGCCGAGGGCGCCGACGGTGAACGCGAGGGCCAGGGAGCGGCGGACGCCGAGGGGACCGACGATCTTTCCGGCGATCATGTTGCCGAAGGTGATGCATGCGGCGAGCGGCAGGAAGGCGATGCCCGCGGCGAGCGGGGCGTAGTCGCGGCCGTCCTGGAGGAGCAGGGTGACCAGGTAGAACTCGACGCCCGCGACGCTCGCCATGTAGAGCGCGGAGGAGCACATGCCCATGACGAGGCTGCGGGTGCGTCGCAGTACGGGGTCGACGAGGGGTTGGGTGCTGACGCGCTCGCGTCCGGCGAACAGCGCAAGCAGGAGGGCTCCGGCGAGGAAGCTGCCCAGGGTCAGCGGGTCGGTCCAGCCGGCGTCGGCGGCGAGGGTGAGGCCGAAGACGGAGACCAGGACCGTGGCGGTGCACAGCACGGCGTTGAGGACGTTGAGTGTGGTGGTGCGGCCGTGCTCGGACCTGCCCGGCAGGAACTTGGGGGCGGCGAGCACGCACAGTACGGCGAAGGGCAGGTTCACGAAGAACGTCCAGCGCCAGGAGAGGCTGGTCAGCAGGCCGCCGATGACGACGCCGGCGGCGAGGCCGCTGGCGCCGACCGTGCCCCAGACGGCGAGTGCCCGGGTGCGTTCCTTGCCGGCCGGGAACGTGGTGTTGACCAGGGCGAGGATCGAGGGCTGGAGGCAGGCCGCGGCGATGCCCTGGAGGGCGCGGGTGATCAGCAGCAGTGCGGCGTTGGCGGCGAGGCCGCCCAGCAGTGAGGCGACGCCGAAGAGGACCAGCGCGGCCATGAACAGCTTGCGCGCGCCGAGCCGGTCGCCGAGTCGGCCGCCGACGATCAGGAAGCCGGCGAAGAAGACGGAGTAGGCGCTGACGACCCACTGCTTGGCGGTGCCGGACAGGTCCAGGTCGGCGCTGATGTCCGGCAGGGCGACGAAGATGACGGAGAAGTCGAGCGCGATGAGGAACTGGGCCGCGGAGAGGGTGATGAGCCCGCCGAGGAGTCCACGGGACGCCGCCGGCGTGGGGGGTGTGGTGGGTAGGGGCATGGTGGGGTGACCGCCTGGTTCTGTAGTCGTGCCGTCAGGTGCGCTGTCGGCGGCGCCGTCTGTCGTGCCGTCAGGTGTTATGCCGACGACATCGTTCGTCGTGGCGTCAGAGGTGGGGGGCGTGGTGAGCTCGTGCGGGGGCGAGTGCCTGGGCCAGTTCCTCGACCGTGTCGGCCACCGGCCCGGCGCCCGCCTCCGTCAGTTGCGTGCGCGTGGCGACGCCGTAGGTGACGCCGATCGCGGGGATGCCGGCCGCGGCGGCCATCCGCATGTCGTCGACGGCGTCACCGACGACCACGCTTCGGCCGGGTGCGACGGCGACGGAGCGGGCCGCGAGGAGGGCCAGGTCGGGGTGGGGTTTGCCACGTGGGGCCATGCCGTGGCAGACGACGGCGTCGAACGCGTCGAGGAGGCCCGCGGGTTCGAGGAGTTCGAGCGCGCTGGCCCGGATCTTGCTGGTGCAGATCGCGATCCTGCGGCCCTCGGCCCTTAGCCGCCCCAGGAGTTCGGGTACGCCGGGGAAGACCAGGTCGGCGGCCTTGGGGACGACCTCCTCGCGGAACAGTTCCCGGAACAGGGCGACCGCCGCGGTCACGTCGGGGTGCTCCTCGGGGAGCCCGGTGAGTTCGGCGAAGACGGCGCCGAGCGGTTTGCCGACGGTGGCGCGGATCCGGTCCGCGGGGACGTCGGGTCGGCCGGTCAGCTCCAGCACCCGGGCGAGGACGCCGGCGATGGCGCCGGGGGTGTCCAGGAGGGTGCCGTCGAGGTCGAAGAGGACGGCGTCGGGGGTCTCGTGGGGGGTCATGCGTCCGCCTTCGCCTGAGCGGCCAGTTCGAGGGCGAACTGGCCCGCGAACTGCCCGGCGAGGCTCGCGGTGGACAGCAGGACGGCGCGGTTGGCGGCGGAGGTGCGGCCCGCGGTCGCCTTGGAGATCGCCTTGAGGAGGTAGGGGGTGATGGCGGGGCCGCTGACGCCCGCCGCCCTGGCCTCGGCGGTGGCGTCGGCGAGGGCGGCCTCGATGTCGGCGGAGGGGATGCCGTCCGCCTCGTGGATCGGGTGGGTGATCAGGGGCGAGGTGGCGTTGCCGGCCCGCCAGTGGGCGAGGACGACGGCGGCGATCTCGCGCAGGTCGTCGAGGCGGTGCGGGTTGGGGATGCCGCTGCTGACGCTGAGATAGGCGGGGAAGTCGTCGCAGCGGTAGCCGAGGACCGGGATACCGGCCGTCTCCAGCCACTCCAGGGTCCACGCCGGGTGCAGCATCGACTTGGCGCCCGCGCAGACCACGGCCACCTTGCTGCGGGTGAACTGCACGAGGTCGGCGGAGATGTCGAAGGTGTCGGGGGCGTCGCGGTGCACCCCGCCGATGCCGGCCACGGCGAACACCCGGATGCCGGCCAGTTCCGCGGCGACCAGGGAGGAGGAGACGGTGGTGGCGCCGGAGCCGCCGCGGGCCAGGGTGATGCCCATGTCCCGGGTGCTGACCTTGGGTACGGCCGGGTCGGCGGCGAAGAGTTCGAGCTGGTCCTTGGTCATGCCGACGCGTATCCGGCCGTCGAGCAGGGCGACCCGGGCGGGCACGGCGCCCTCGGCGCGGACGGCGGCGTCGATGTCGAGGGCCAGGTCGAGGTTGGCGGGGTAGGGCAGGCCGTGTGGGATGGCCGAGGACTCCAGGGCGACGACCGGGCGGCCCTCGTGCAGGGCCTCGCGGACCTCCTCGTCGATGTCGAGGAGGGTGGGGTCGGCGGCGAGGGCGGTGGCGGAGACGGTCATGTGGGGGCTCCTCAGCTGTTCGGGGCGGACGACGAGGCGGCGTGTACGTCGGCTTCGAGGGCGAGCGAGCCGCCGGAGACCGTGCCGGTGCCGGTGCCATCCAGGAAGCGGGGGTGCGCGCCGCGCATGGAGGCGAGTACGAACTCGTAGGGCAGGTCGTCGAAGGAGCCGTGGTCCTTGAGGAACTCCATGGCGGCGCCGCTGCCGTGCGGGTGGTAGAGGCTGTCGGTGCGCCCGTCGAACTCCAGGGGCTGCATGCCGTACAGCTTGCAGAGCACCTTGTTGAAGACGGGGGTGGCCTTCACCCAGCGGCCGTCGAGGTGGATCTGGGTGAGGCCGTGGAAGAAGATGTCGCCGCCGATGTGCTCGATGAGACGGGGCGAGGCGAGGTGGTTGCGGACGTCGCCGTACACCAGTTTCGAGGGGATGCCGAGGGCGCGTACGGCGGCGGCGAACAGGGCCGACTTGTGCAGGCAGAAGCCGGACCTGGCGGTGGCGGTGCTGGAGGCCTTGAGGCCCTCGCGGGACAGGTCGGCACCGTAGACCTCGTAGTGGACGGTGTCGCGGACCGCATAGTACAGCTTCACGGCGTTCTCGCGGCGGTCGGCCGAGCGGTCGTCGATGACGGCGTCGATGAAGGTCTGGACGGCGTCGGACTCGTAGTCCAGGAACTCGGTGGGCGCGGTAAGGCTGCTGGTCACGTCAGTGGTGGTCATGACTGGTTCCCTGGTCAGAGGCCGAGAAGGCTGGCGATCCGGGTGCGCTGGATCTCACTGGTGCCGGAGTAGATGGTCCCGGCGACGGAGTCACGCAGTCCGCGTTCGACGCCGTGGGCGGTGAGGACCCCGCGGCCGCCGTGGATGCGGACCGCGTCGAGGGCGTTCTGCACGTTCGCCTCCGATACGACGGTCTTGGTGGCGGCGAGGTCCAGCGCGGCGTCCTTGCTCGCCTCGACCTTCGCGCCGGTGTCCCGCAGCCATTTGCGTGCGGTCTCGGTCCGGATCTTCATGGTGGCGATCTTGTGGGAGATGGCCTGGTACTTCCCGATGGGTTGGCCGAACTGCGTGCGGTCCTTGGCGAATCGGACCGTCTCCTCCAGCCGTCGGGTCATCTCGCCGAGCGTGATGGAGAAGGCGAAGAGCACCTCGCGCTTCATGACGTGGTCGAGGACGAGGAACCCGGCGCCCTCCCCGCCGACCCGCTGGGCGGCCGGCACCCGAAGTTCCTCGAAGGCGAGGGTGCCGATCGGGCTGGTGCGCAGCCCGATCTTGTCCATGGCCGGCCCGACGACCAGGCCGGGCGTCCCGGCCTCGACGAGGAGACAGGTCAGCCCGAACGGGCCGGGGGCGCCGGTGCGGACGTAGAGAAGGAAGACGTCGGCGACGGGGGCGTTGGTGATGAACATCTTCGCGCCGCTGACGACGTAGTGGTCGCCGTCGCGGACGGCGGTGGTGGAGATGTTCATCGCGTCGGAGCCGCCGGACTCCTCGGTGATGGCGTGAGCGGTGATCAGATCGCCGGAGACGATCTTCGGGAGGTAGCGCTCCTTCAGGTCGTCGTCGCCGAACCGCTGGAGGGGTGTGCCCACGGACACGATCTGGGTGGAGGCGGAGAAGGACAGTCCGGAGTCGTGCGAGACGCGGCCCAGTCCTTCCAGGGCCCGCATGGTGTCGGTCAGGGACCGGCCGTGGCCGCCGTACGCGGGGGCGAAGGGGGTGCGCAGGAGGCCGGAGTCCTGGACGGCCGACCACTTGTCCCGGGGAAACTCGGCCCTGCTGTCGAGTCCTTCGAGATCGGCGTTGAGGCGGTCGGCCCAGGGGGCCATCAGATGGAGGAGGTCGGTGGGGGGCGGTTGATCGGACATGGGCTGCTCCTTGAACAGTCGAACCGTCAGTACGCGGGCCGTCAGTACTGGGAGAAGCCGTCCTCGGACAGGGTGTGCCGTTCGTCGCCGACGATCGGCGGGTTGAAGACCGAGACCAGGTGCAGGTCCTCGTAGTCGGAGGCTATGAGGTAGTGCGGGTCGTGCTCGTTGAGGACGTAGATCGTGCCCGGCATGATCTTGTGCCGGGTGCCGTCCTTCTCGACGACCTCGCCGGAGCCCGCGACGCAGTAGCAGGCCTCCAGGTGGTTGCGGTACTGCAGCGCGCTGGTGGTGCCCTGGCGGACCAGGGTCACGGCGAAGGCGAAGCCCATCCGGTCGGCCTCGACGAGGAGCCGGTGGCTGGTGCCGTTGCCCCACTCGACGGGGGCGACTTCGTCAACGGTGCGCGTGAACACAGGGATTCTCCTCGGATTCTCGGTGGGGGGTGGTGCGGGGTCAGGCCGCGGTGGGTGCGGCGTGACGGACGATCAGCTCGGTGATCGCGGCGATGCTGCGGAAGTGCTCGGGCCTGATGTCCAGGTCGTCCACCGGCACCTGATAGGCGGTCACGATGTGGGACACCAGCCGGACCAGGCCGAGGCTGTCGATGACCCCGGCGGCGATGAGGTCGAAGTCGTCGGTGAGGTCGGAGGCGTCCTCGCCGGCCAGGTACTCGGCGGCGATGTGGGCGCGCAGCTCGTCGGCCAGGATGTGGGGGGCGTGCGGGGCCTCGTCGGCCAGGATGTGGGGGGCGTGCGGGGGCTGGGCGCCCGTGTCGTGGGGGGTCTGGGCGGTCGTCATGCGGTCGCGGTCTCCTTCATACGGTCGTCTCTGATCCGGTTGCGGTCCGGCTTGCCCGTGCTGGTGCGGGGCAGCGGCTGGTCGGTGATGTGGACGGAGGAGGGGATGGCGTGCCGGGGCAGCCGGGCGCCCACGTGGCTGCGCAGGCCGAGGCCGGTCAGCGCGGCGGCGGGGTGCCGGGTCACCCGGGCGTGCAGACGGGCCCCCGCCTGGTCGTCGGGCAGGGCGACGACGACGGCCTCGCTCACGTCGGGGTGGGTGGTGATGACGGCCTCCACCTCCTGGAGGTTGGTGCGGATACCGCGCACCTTGACCTGCCAGTCGGCGCGTCCTTCGAGGTGGACGAGGCCGTCCGGGGCGCGGGTGACGAGGTCGCCGGTGCGGTAGTAGGTGTGGCCTGCGAGCTCGGTGAACGCCCGCTCGTTCAGGGCGGTTCGGAGGTAGCCGTCGGTCTGGAAGGGCGTGGAGACGACGAGTTCGCCGGTGCCCGGGCCGTCCAGCGGGGTTCCGTCGGGCGTGAGCACGAGAGCGTGTACGCCCGGCAGGGGGCGGCCGATCGGCATCCGCTCCTGCAGGCCCGGGGTGCGGGGGACCTCGTACACGAACGAGTCGTTGGTCTCCGTGCAGCCGAACACGTTGTGGAACCGCGCCTCGGGATACGCCGCGAACACCGACGGCAACAGGTCGGCCGGCATCGCCTCGCCGGTG
The DNA here is from genome assembly GCF_045041065.1 of Streptomyces sp. NBC_00028. NCBI lineage: Bacteria > Bacillati > Actinomycetota > Actinomycetes > Kitasatosporales > Streptomycetaceae > Streptomyces > Streptomyces sp. NBC_00028. Next base: position 5,077,048 of record NZ_CP108293.1, read on the forward strand.
AACACGGCCTGCCGGACGGTGGGGTGGGAGGGGCCCTGCGCGAGGAGCCGGTGCAGCATCGGTACGCCCTGGACGAAGGTGACGTGCCGTCCGCTCACCAGGTCCGTGAGGCGCCCGGCATCGGCGGCCTGCTCCTTGCCGACGAGGACGACCTCGGCGCCGAGCCGCAGGAAGGTCCATACGTCCAGCAGGGCCAGGTCGAAGTTGAGGGGGGCGTAGGAGAGGGCGACGTCGTCGGCGGTGAGGTCGAAGGCGTGGGTCGCCCAGTCGGCGAAGGCGGTGAAGCCGTCGACGGGGACGGGCACGATCTTCGGGGTTCCGGTGGAGCCGGAGGTGGTGAGCAGGAGCCGGGTGCGGGCCGGGTCGGGGATCGCGAACCCGGCCGCCTCGGTCTCGTCGCGCGGCAACGGTTCGGCGGACAGCGTGCCCTGCTCGTCCACGCCGAGCAGGTGGGCGGCGCGGGCCTGTCGGCTCAGCCGGGCCAGCGCCTCGACGCCGAGGTCGGGTGAGGGGACGAGGGCGACCAGGCCCCGGCGGAACACCGCCAGCAGCAGGGCGACGGTCTCCGGTGACTTGTGCGCCGGGACGCAGACGGTGGCGCCGGGCGTGAGCTCCAGCCGGTCCAGGTGGTCGGCGAACGCGGAGGTCAGGGCGTCGAGTTGGCGGTAGGTGACGCTTCGGTGGCAGCAGGACAGGGCCACGCGGTCGGCGCGTTTCTCACGGTGGGCGCCGACGGCGTCGGCGAGGTGGAGTGACGGCATGAACGGCCCCCGGACGGTAGGGAAGGGAACCCGGCGCGATCCGGTCGCCCGCTGTCGAGGCGACCCGCTGCCGAGCGCTGATCATGACCATCACTGTGTGGAGCGGGCCGGGGGTGTCACAAGCACGGCCCGCGATCCTCATCAGGTCTGCGGGAATCCGTCAGGTTGCCCTCGGGCGAGGGGGCAGTCGGTCCGGCGGATGGTGGCCGGACCACCTCTCGACGTGCGCGCCGATCCCTTACGTCCGTCGTTCGACGGCCCGGGGTGGTGGTCCGGTCACCATCCGCCGGGCCGACGGGGTTCCCTCGGCACCTCCTCCGGGCGCCCGGCCGCTCGGCAGGGTGGGAGGCGTCAGAGGTCAGCGCGTGAGAGGCAGGCGTCACCGTGAGCAGAGCCGTCTTCAGCGAAGCCGTCGTCAGCGAAGCCGTCTTCGGCGAGGCAGTCCTCAGTGGATCCGGCTTCAGCCGGCCCGGCTTCGACGGACCCGGGGCGGACCTCGGCTGGGCCGACTTCCACCAGCCGGTGGACGTCGTCGCGGAGCTGTCCGCCGAGCTGTTCCCGCGGGTGCTGCGGCGCAAGGACCAGCGCTGGTGGGCCGAGCAGTACGTGCGCGGGCTGCTCGCCGCGGACGGTCGCAAGTCGGTACGGCGGATCGCCGCCGCGGTCGGCGGCGGGGCGGCCGAGCAGAGCCTGCACCACCTCATCGCCGCCTCCACCTGGGACTGGTCACCGATGCGGGCGCGGCTGGCCCGCCATCTCCAGGACGCCGTCGCCCCGTCGGCGTGGGTGGTGCAGCCGATGGCCATTCCCAAGGTCGGCGAGCACTCGGTGGGCGTCGGCCGGCAGTTCGTGCCGCGCGCGGGCCGGCCCGACAGCGGACAACAGGCGTTCGGCCTCTGGTTCGCCACCGAGCGCACCAGCGCGCCGGTCAACTGGCGGCTGCATCTGCCCGGCGGCTGGATCCGCGACGCGGAACGGCGCCGACGGGCGGAGATCCCCGAGGGCGCGGGCGAGGAGAGCCTGGAGGAGTGCGCGGCCTCGGTCCTGAGGTCCACGCTCAAGTGGGAGCTGCCGCGCCGGCCCGTGGTCCTCGGCGCGGCGGGCCCGGACCTCGGCGCGACGATGCGGCGCTACCGGGAGGCCGGCGTCCCGCTGCTGGTGCGGGTCTCCGGCGGCACCGCGCTGGCCGTGGCCGGGCCGTCGCTGCCCGGCTTCGGCGCGGGGCTGCTGGCGGCGCAGCGGATCGCCGACTCGGTGCGGGCCCTGCGCCGCCCCGTCCAGTGGGCCGATCCGCTGGGCGGCCCGGCGACCGTACGGAGTTCGCTGGTCGTGGGGGTCCCGGTGACGCTGCCGGACGGGGGGCGGCCGGGGCTGCTGCTGGGTGAGTGGGCGGACCCGCGCCGGCCGCCGACGGAGTTCTGGCTGACCGACCTGGACCGTCTGCCGGTCCCGGCACTGCTGCGACTCGCCAAGCTGGCCCGCCGCGTGGCCCGGGACTGCGCCACGACCGGCGAGCAGGTCGGGCTGCGGGACTTCGTCGGCCGCTCCTTCAAGGGCTGGCACCGCCACACCACCCTGGCCTCCGTCGCCTACGCCGCCCGCACCCTGGACACCTCCGGCGCCCACGCCGCCTGCGCCCCGGACACCTCTGGCGGCATCACGGCACGCAGCGCGTGAAAGCGGTCGTACGCCCTACGGCACGCAGCGCGTGAAAGCGGTCGTACCCCCGTACCCCCCCCTACGGCCCGCCCCCGCCCAGCAGATGCCGTGTGCGATGCAGCCGCAGCGCCAGCTGCACCTCCAGCGCCTGTGCGGGCTCCTGCCAGTGAGGGCCGAGCAGATCGGTGATCCGCTCCAGGCGCCGGGAGACCGTGTTCGGGTGGACATGCAGCAGCTCCGCCGCGCGCGTGGGGCTGCTGCCGGAGGTGAAGTACGACTCCAGGGTCCGCAGCAGCTCGGTCGACTGCTGCTGGTCGTACTCGAGTACGGGTCCGATCGCCGACCCGACGAACCGCTCGACGTCCTGCTTCTCCGACAACAGCAGCCCCAGGAAACCGAGTTCCCTGGGCGAGGCCGTGCCGCCCGTGCCGTCCAGGACGGTGAGGGCGTCCAGGCACCGGCGGGCCTCCTGGTGGACGCGCCTGACGTCGTCCGGCGCGATGGTGGGCCCGGCCGCGCCCCCGGTCACCGGATGCCCGAGCACGACGGAGAGTTCCCGCTGTACGGCCTTGGCGGCACCGGAGGGGTCGTCGCCGGGCAGCAGTAAGACGATGTGGCCGCCGTCGACGTACTTGAGCCCCGAGAGCCGGTGCGCGCACGCCGAGGCCCAGGCGTTGGCCCGGCTCTGCGAACCGCCCTCCGGCCGGACGACCACGACCACGTGCGGCTCGGCGAGGTCGACCCCGAGGCGGCGGCCCCGGGACGCGAGCTGGGCGGGCGGCAGTTGGGAGACATGGAGCAGGTCGTGCAGCAGCTCGTCCCTGACCTGGCCCTCGGCCACCGCGGAACTGCGCTGCATCAGCAGCTGTACCGCGACGGCCTGCGCGACCAGGCCCAGCAGCTGCTCCTGCGCCTCGGACGCCGGCCGCGTGCCGTGCAGCAGCAGGGTGCCGAGGCTCTCCGTGCCGCCGGTGACCGGGCAGGCGGCGAGCATGCCGCCGGTGCCGTCGTCGCAGCGCACGGGGCCGTCGGCGGCCTGCGCGTCCAGGCACAGACGGTCGACCGGGGAGCCGTCCACACGGGCGTCCCTGCCGTTGTCTATGCGGGTAGATTCGAGGCCCGACAAAAAATCCGGGAAGCCTTCTGTACACGCGAGATCCTTGCCGACCGTGCCGCGCACGAGCAGCGCGCCGCCGAGTTCGGCGGACGCCCGCTCCAGCAGGGCGGGCAGTTCGCTGCCGCCGAGGGCCAGGTCGATCAGGCTCCGGTGGATGCTGTGCAGCCGGCGCACGGTCGCGGAGGAGTCCTTGGCCTGCGAGACGTCGCCCGTCAGCTCCGCGACCTCGGTCCGGGTCCGCTCCAGCAGCCGGGTCCGCTCGATGGCGACGGCCGCGAGGTCGGCCAGCGAGGCCATCAGCGAGATCTCGTTGGGCAGGAAGTGCCGGATGTTGCGGTCGGCGACGTACAGCACGCCGAGCGTGGAGTGCTCGTGGCGCAGCGGGACGGCCATGATGGCCCGCAGACCCTCGGAGCGGACCACGTGGTCGATGGTCTCGTTGTGGACGAAGCTCTCGTCGTGCAGGTAGTCCGGGGTCCAGAACGGGGCGGACCGTTTCTGTGCGTGCGCTCCGACCCCGCCGGCCAGCGGCACCTCGAACCCGACGGTGATCGCGGAGGCATGACCGTCCGCGGCCCGGACCCGGGAGACGCCGTCGGCGCCGTGCAGGCTCACCCAGGACATGTCCAGGCCCATCAGCAGCCGGGCCCGCCGGGTGATCACGGCCAGCAGGGTGTCGAGGCTGTACGGGTGGGTCAGGTCGCGCGCGGTGTCGACGAGCGCGGACAGTCCGGCCTCGCGCTGCTGACGCCGCGCGAAGAGCTGTCTGACCTCCAGCGAACGGTCCTTGGCCGCGGTCAGCCTGGCCAGTTGGTCCGCGGCGACGCCGGCCGCGGCCGCCTGCCGCAGCAGCTCCTCGAAGCGCTCGGCGGGCGCCTCCCCGGCCAGCAGGTCGAGCATGGCCAGCACATACGCGTCCAGCACGCCCTCACCGGTCTGCAAGCCGCGGCCCTCCCCCAGAGCATGGACCAGATCGTTCCGGAAAACCTAGTTCAGGTTTTTACCGAGGGTCAACCATTTCTTGACCGGGCCGCATCAAAAGCGCAGGTCATCGGCGGCGACGGTGACGTGATCACCTACCCGACCGGCTCGCACTGTTGCCGGACCACCTTCCGCCGCTTCCACCCCGACCGTCACGCTCGGCAGCACAGGCAACGCACAGTGCGACGCCGCCGACCGATCGGAACGGGTGGGGACTCATGCCGTACACACCGCGGGTGCAGGACTACGAGCGCTCCCTGGAACGCAGCCGACAGTCCCTCAACCGGGCCGACCGGCCCGACGTGTTCACCCTCGCCGGCCGGCAATGGGACCTGCTCGACGAGGTGTTCGCCCCGGTGTACTCGCCGTCGACGGGCGTCGCCCTGGACTTCCTGGGGCTCACCGAGCCCGTCGCCGACGAGGTGCGTCGAGGCTCGTTCCTGGAGATCGGCTGCGGTACGGGCGTCATCGCGGTGGCCGCGGCACTGGCCGGCCACGGTCCGGTCGTCGCCTCGGACATCAACGCCCGCGCGGTGGAGAACACGGCCGTCAACGCCCGCCGCCACGGCACGACGGACCGACTCCGGGCCGTGCACGGCGACCTGTTCGCCGGCCTCGGCGCCGACGAACGCTTCGACACCGTCTTCTGGAGCTCGAACTACGTCCTCGGGCCCGACCACTACGAGTACCGCTCCGCCCACGAACGCGCCTACGTCGACGCCGGCTACCGCACCCACCGCCGCTATCTGCACGAGGCCCCGCTGCGCACGACACCTGGCGGCCGGGCCCTGCTGCACTTCAGCAGCCGGGGCGACCACCCCCGCCTGACCCGCATCGCCGAGGAGACCGGCCGTGAACTGCGGGTGCTGGAGAGCTGCCGGGTCCGGGAGGGGGAGTACGGCAACGAGATCGTCGAACACCTGCTCCTGGAGATCGTGCCGGCCGGCTGACCGGAACCCATCGCACCCCACGGATCCGACCTGCGGAGAGACCGGATTTCCATGCGCACCCTGCTCGTCGACAACCACGACTCGTTCACCTACAACCTCGTCCACCAGCTCGCGCGCGCCACCGGCGCCGAGCCGACGGTCGTCCGCAACGACGACCCGGACTGGCACCCGGCGATGCTGGCGGACTTCGACGCCGTCGTCATCTCGCCCGGCCCCGGAACCCCGCGGCGCGCCGCCGACCTCGGCATCTGCCGGGAGATCATCGAGCGGACCGAACTGCCGCTGCTCGGCGTCTGTCTGGGCCACCAGGGCATCGGGCTGCTGAACGGGGCGAGTGTCGACCGCGCGCCGGAGCCTCGCCACGGCCGCACCTCGCCGGTGCTGCACGAGGGCGAGGGGCTCTTCGCGGGCCTGCCCTCACCGTTCGAGGCGGTGCGCTACCACTCCCTCGCCGTGACCCGGCTCCCCGACCTTCTGGAGATCACCGCGTGGACGCCGGACGGCGTGGTCATGGGCCTGCGCCACCGGGAACGGCCGCTGTGGGGCGTCCAGTTCCACCCCGAGTCGATCAGTTCGCAGTACGGCGACGAGCTGCTGGCCAACTTCCACCGGCTGGCGCGGACGGGCGAGGGCCGCGGCCGCGGGACGGTGACGCTCCGGACTCCGCGACCTGATCGTCGTACCCCCACCCGCTCCCTGCGTGTGCTCACCGCCCAAGTCCCCACCCCCTGCGACGACGAGACGCTCCACGACCGTCTCTTCCGCGCCGCCGACCACGCGTTCTGGCTGGACAGCAGCCGCCGCGACGGCCAGGGCCGCTTCTCCGTCATGGGCGACGCGTCCGGCCCGCTGGCCCGGGTGGCCTACGCCGACGTGGCCACCAACACGGTGACCGTGCGGTCGGCGACGGCCGAGGAAACCGTGGAAGGCCCGTTCCTGGAGTGGCTCGACCGGGACATGGCCTCGCTCGACGTCGAAGTGCCGCCGCTCCCCTGCGACTTCGCGCTCGGCTGGACCGGCTACCTCGGCTATGGCCTCAAGGCCGAGTGCGGCGCCCCGCCCGGGCCTCGCGCGGAGGAACCCGACGCCGTCATGGTCTTCGCGGACCGGGCCCTCGTCCTCGACCACGAGACGGGTACGACCCACCTCCTGGCCCTCGCCGAGAACGACGCCACCGAATCCGCCCGCACCTGGCTCGACGCCACCGCCCGCCGCCTCACCGCCCTCACCGGCGCCCGCCCGGACCCGGCGCCCGAACCCCCGGCGCCCTTCGAGGAGTTGCGGCTGCGCCACGACCGCGCCGCCTACCTCCGGCTCATCGACGCGTGCCAGGAGGAGATCGCGGCGGGGGAGAGCTACGAGATCTGCCTCACCAACACGGCCGAAGCCCGACTGGCCGAAGAACACCCGGCCGAAACCCAACTAACCGAAGGGCCCGGCGCCTTCGACACCTGGCAGGCCTACCGCTTCCTGCGGCGCACCAGCCCGGCCCCCTTCGGCGCCCTGCTGCGCTTCGGCGAGCTGTCGGTGCTCTCCACCTCCCCCGAACGGTTCCTGCGGGTCTCCGCCGACGGCATCGTCCAGTCCAAGCCCATCAAGGGCACCCGCCCACGCGGCGCCACCCCCGAGGAGGACGCCGCCCTCGTCGCCGACCTGCGCACCCATGAGAAGGACCGCGCCGAGAACCTGATGATCGTCGACCTGGTCCGCAACGACCTGGGCCGCTGCGCCGAGACCGGCAGCATACGGGCCGACCCGGTCTTCGCCGTCGAGAGCTACGCCACCGTCCACCAGCTCGTCAGCACCGTGACCGCCCGGCTGCGCCCCGACAGCAGCCCCGTGCGCTGTCTGCGCGCGGCCTTCCCGCCGGGGTCGATGACCGGCGCTCCCAAGCTGCGCACCATGGAGATCATCGACCGCCTGGAGAACGGCCCGCGCGGCATCTACTCCGGCGCCATCGGCTATCTGTCCCTGTCCGGCGCCGCGGACCTCAGCGTCGTCATCCGCACCGCCGTAGTGACTCCGGGACGGCTGCGGTACGGCGTCGGCGGCGCGATCGTGGCCCTGTCCGACCCAGCGGAGGAATTCGAGGAGACGGTCGTCAAGGCGGCACCCCTGCTAGCGCTGGCCGGCACCGGCTTCGCCGATCTCCGGCTCGGGCACGCGCTGCCGGGAGCCGCCCGCTGACACCGCGGGCCCGGCTCCCCAAGGGGACCGGGCCCGCAGCAGTTCCTCTCCTACGACGTCGAGGTCGACGTCCCGCTCGGCGAGACAGCGCAGCTCGCGCAGGGACTGCTCATGACACCCCAGCAGAGTGTCGCCCTCCAGCGCCCGCCCGCGCGCCGCCGCCTCCACCGTCTGCGCCGTCATCACATGCCCGGTGTTCCAGCTGACCAGGGACGGCACCTGCTCGGCCCGCGTCCCCGACCACAGCAGCATCGGCGGACGGGCACCGCGGGCCCTCAACCGCTGCCAGCGCGCACCGCCCAACGCCGTCTCCCGGGCCCGGTACAGCAGCCGGGCGGTGGCCAGCGCCGCCGTGCCACGCAGCCCGCTCGCCGCGGCGCCGGGCAGCCGGTCGAGGCGCGCGTCCACCTCGTCCTCCAACGCCCCCAGTTCACAGGAGGCGGCCGTGCCCAGGCCCGCCAGGTCGACACCGCGTTCCCGGGCGCGCTCCAGCCCCGTCCACTGGGCGTCGAGGACGGCACGGTACTGCCGTACCGAGAAGACCAGGGTGGACTCGACGCCGATCCCCTCGGCGAGACATGCGGCGACGGTGTCGATCCCGGCCGGTGTCGCCGGGACGCTCACCAGCAGATTCGGCCGGTCCACCCCGCTGTGCAGCACCCGGGCCGCCGCCACCCACGCCTCCGGGTCGTCGGCCCCGTCGAGGGCGGCCGCGGCGACCGACACGAAACCGTCCCGGGCCCGCACCGCCTCACAGGCCGCCCGGACCGCTCCCAACGGCGTCCCGGACGCCATCCGAACACCGCGGAACCCGCACCGCACGGCGTCGAGCACCGCCGGCCGCTCCCCCGGACACGCCTCCCACCACGGCGCGACCCCTTCGGCGACGAGCTCCTCGATGAGCTCCCTAGCTTCAGCCGTCATCACCCCTCCACGCTAGGGGGATTGGCTGGAACACGTCACCGGTGTCATCCAGACGTTGTCAGGTCTCCGCGCACTCTGTCAGGTGCGTGCACGACAGCGGACAGAAGAACCCCCTGACCGCGTTCCCGCAGGTCAGGGGGTTCATTGTTGTGGAGCCTAGGGGAGTCGAACCCCTGACATCTGCCATGCAAAGACAGCGCTCTACCAACTGAGCTAAGGCCCCGGAAAAGGAGCGTCCGTCCGGAGGAGTCACACCACCGGCGGGCGCCGCAGACCAGAGTACCGGGTCACCCGGGGTATCTCGCAAAAAGATTGGGGGTCCCGATGGATGACCACTCTCCGTAAGATGCTCGGCGTGGTTCGCTACAGCGAACCGCGGTATTTGGGGAAGCGATGGGGAGACGCAATGGACGCCGCACAGCAGGAAGCCACCGCAAGAGCGCGGGAACTGCAGCGGAACTGGTACGGGGAGCCGCTGGGGGCGCTCTTCCGTAAGCTCATAGACGATCTTGGCCTCAACCAGGCGCGTCTCGCGGGGGTACTGGGACTGTCGGCACCGATGCTGTCGCAGCTCATGAGCGGACAGCGGGCGAAGATCGGCAACCCGGCCGTGGTGCAGCGGGTGCAGCTGCTCCAGGATCTGGCGCGGCAGGTCGCGGACGGCAGCGTCAGCGCCGCCGAGGCGACCGAGCGGATGGACGAGATCAAGAAGTCGCAAGGGGGCTCGGTGCTCAGCAACGCCACGACGACCACGAGCAGTTCGGGAGCGCCGACGGTCAAGCGGGTCGTCCGCGAGATCCAGTCGCTGCTCCGCTCGGTCGCCGCCGCCGGCGACATCATCGACGCCGCCGACACCCTCGCCCCGACCCACCCGGAACTGGCAGAGTTCCTCCGGGTCTACGGCGCGGGACGCACCTCGGACGCCGTCACGCACTACCAGTCCCACCAGAGCTGACCCGGTGAGGCGCGAGGGGGTCGCGCCTCACTACAGAGGGACCGGAGAACGACATGCGGGGGCATGTCTCCTTCCACCGGGCCCGGGCATGAGGAGTGTCACTCATCTCTGAGGGATCGGAGGGATACGACGGGAGTCGTATCCCTCGCGGTGGGGGAAGCAAGGGGGGAGACCGAAGGGGGAGGAGCGACGCACAGCCATGGGTGAGGTCTTCGCCGGCCGGTACGAACTCGTCGACCCGATCGGACGCGGTGGCGTCGGCGCCGTCTGGCGCGCCTGGGACCACCGGCGTCGGCGCTATGTCGCCGCCAAGGTGCTCCAGCAGAGCGACGCGCACTCCCTGCTGCGGTTCGTCCGTGAGCAGGCGCTGCGGATCGACCACCCCCATGTGCTCGCGCCCGCCAGCTGGGCCGCCGACGACGACAAGGTCCTGTTCACCATGGACCTGGTCGGCGGCGGTTCGCTGGTCCACCTGGTCGGGGACTACGGCCCGCTGCCCCCGTCCTTCGTCTGCACGCTCCTCGACCAACTGCTGTCCGGGCTGGCCGCGGTGCACGCGGAGGACGTCGTCCACCGGGACGTCAAGCCCGCCAACCTGCTGCTGGAAGCCACCGGCACGGGCCGCCCCCGGCTGCGGCTGTCCGACTTCGGCATCGCGATGCGGCTGGGCGAACCCCGCCTGACGGAGACCAACCTCGTGGTCGGGACGCCGGGATACATCTCGCCCGAGCAGATGATGGGCTCCGAACCGGACTTCCCGGCCGACCTGTTCGCCGTAGGACTGGTCGCGCTGTATCTCCTGGAGGGCGCGCGGCCCGACACCAAGGCGCTCGTGCAGTACTTCGCCGCGCACGGCACACCGAGTGCGCCCAAAGGCATCCCCGAACCTCTGTGGCAGGTCGTGGCGACCCTGCTCCAGCCGGATCCGCAGGCGCGGTTCCGGACGGCCACGGGGGCGCGCAAGGCGCTCGCCTCGGCCGTGGAGTTGCTGCCCGAGCCCGGCCCCGACGACGAGCTGATCGAGATCTTCGACCAACTGGGCCCGCTGCCACCGGGGTTCGGCCCCGAGGGCCCGCTCACACGGGCGCCCGGGGTGGAGACGGGGCAGGGCAGAAGGGGGGCGCAGGGAGCGGGGGCCAGCGGCACGGGTTCGGTGACGACCGGTCCGGGTCACGGCGCCGCTCGTAATCCTGATCTCACCCCACCCCGCCCTCAGCACCCTCCCGCCATGGACCCGTCGGCATCCACCGGGGCGCAGCGCCCCTCGATGTCGGACACCGGCAGCTTCCACCTGCCGCCTCCCCAGACACCGGCACAGCCACAGAGCCAGAACCGGGGCCAGAACCAGAACCAGAACCAGGGCCAGGGCCGGCAAGGCGCACCGCAGCAACCCGCGCACCCGGCCCCGATCGCCCCCCATGACCCCACGCACGCCCTGTCCTCCCCCCGTACCCACCCGGCACCCCCTCTGGCACCGCCCGTGACGCCGACGCCGACGCTGCCGCGTCAGCGCGCTGATGCCTCTACTGCTTCGTACACCGCTCAGGTCCCGCAGGTTCCGCCTCCGGCTCAGAAAACGTCCCGCCGCCGCGGCTCCCGGGCACGACGCCGCCCCGGCCCCCCGGCCAAGGTGGCGTTCCCCCTCCTGCTCCTCGCGCTGCTCTGCTACGCCGTGGGCTTCTGGGCACTGACGCGCATCTGAGCCCCGGACGGCGAACGGCCCCGCACCCCTACCCGGCGCCCCCGGCCCGCCGCCGAGCCACCGTCGTCCACACCCCGAGCACCGCCAGCAACAAGGTCCCGCCCCCGAGCCCGGCCGCGGCGACCACCGTCATCACGGCGTCGTTCCCGCCGTTCCCCCCGGCAGCTCCCCGCCCCGCCCCCGCGGCCGCCTCGAAGGGCTCCGGGGGCTCGAACCGCCCGTCGTACGCGGGCCCCGCCTCGGCCGTGCCGTCCACCCGCACGCGCAGCGTCACCGCATACGGCCCGGAGCCGTACTCCTCGCCCATCCCCTCGGCGAGATGGAGGGCCAGGTAGTACGTGCCGGCGAACCGCGTTCCGTCCACCGAGTCGCGGGAGGCATAGCGGTTGGCGTAGTCGACGGGCGGGAGAGAGCCGAGGGAGGCCGACTTCTGGTTGCCGCTGTAGCCGAGGTTCACGTCCTCGACGGGACCGCGTGCGGGGTTGTACAGCGCCATGTTCAGGGCGCCGCCCACGTAACCGCCGCGACGCGTGCTGCCCAGTTCGGCGGTGGCACCGATCCGTTGCCCCCACCCGACCGGTACGGCGTAGAAGAGGGTCTGCCCAGGGGAGATGTCGACGCTCCACACCCCCTGCTCCACCGCCGCGGCCGCACCGAAGCCCGCGCCTCCGGAGCGGGGAACGGCAGGCCCCGTAAGAGAATCGAGGGAACCGGAATCAGAACTCCCCGAACTCCCCGAGCCCTCCGGACTCCCCGAGCCTCCCGGGCTCTCCGGCGCCGTGGTCCCGACCGCCTTCTCCAGGCGCGGTTCCAGGAACGGCGCAAGCTCCAGGTCCCAGTCGTCCGGCGTCGAGCCCGTCCCGGCGATGCGGTGGACGACCACGTAGTAGGGGCCCTCGCCCTGACACGACGTGCCTCGTGCCGCGGTCTCGCGTGACCCCCATGCCACGACCGGCCGCGGACTGCGGCCCGGCCCGACGTAGGCGCTCTCGACGGAGCAGCTACGACTGTTGCCGTCCCGCACAGTCACCCTGATGCCGTCGGTCGCGGTCACCGTCGTACCCGCGCGCGGGACGGCGGTGACGGAGACGTACGCGTTCGAGGTCGCGTCGAGGTCGAGGCGGTAGGAGACATCGCCGTCCGCCGGTAGGGAGCTCTTGTAGGTCCTGCCGGGGACCAGGAGGTCGGCGTCGGCCGTACTCGACGCGCCGGTGACCGGCTGGTCGTCGGAGGCGAAGCCATAGCCGCCTGACGTCCCGTCCGCCAGCGCGGGCTGCCCCGTCAGGGTGACGACCGCCACAACCACTCCCACGAGTGCCGGACGCACAACGGTCCACGGCCGAGAACGCCACCGCACCGTACGCCGCCCCACCGCCACCCGCCACCCCACCTCGTCGCCGGACCGTGGCCCATCCTGCCCAGCCGCGACGAGGCTCACCCCCGTATTCCGCACGCCGTGTCCTGAAGGCAACGCAAAACCCCGACCGCAACGGCGGCCGGGGTCTGTTCAGAACCGGAAGTCTCAGACCGAACGTCTCAGAACCGGATGTCAGATACTCACGAACCCGTGGGCACGGAGTCAGTCGCCTCCGTCCACAGATCCTGCTCGGCGCGATCCGCCTGGATCTGGCGGTACACGAGGAGCCCGCCGATGGCGGCCAGTGCGACCAGGAGAAGCTTCTTCACCGCGCGACCTCGTCTTTCTTTGACGTAGGGGACCTCTGGCGCCCGACTATACACACCGACCGATACCGATCGGTGACCTGCGTCAGCCCCTCAACTTCCGCCCTCCACAGCTCAGTAGAAGCGGATGACGCCACTCCGATCGGAGGGTGATCACACCTCCACACACGGTGACTTTTGACCTCTCTCCTCCCCTCTCCTCCGGTTTTCTGGCGCCTTGCGCCCATCCGGGTGGTGTTCATCTGAACATCAACGCGCCATGGGCGTCGGTCCGTGCTTTCGCGGCCCTCATACACATCATGAGGAAAGTACGCAAATCGCCCAACCCGAAAGTAGAGGGGCCATGGACCGCAACAAGGCCATGAAGCTGTGGACCGCCATCGTCACCGCCTTCCTGGCGCTGTGCACGACGCTCGGACTCGTCACCACGACCGCCGCCGCGGCCGTACCGCAGACCGACACGACCCGCAGCAGCACGGAGCAGCAGAGCACGGTCGAGGAGCCGGCCCCGTGGGCATGGGCCTGGTCCCTGGCCCATGCCAGGTCCCTGCCTCCCACGATGAAGCAGCGCATCCGCGCCGAGGCCCATGGCAAGACGCCGAGCTGCCGCCACCGCGAGCCGTCGGACACGGAGTCGACCGACGAGCCGACCGCCTGCGAAGAGCCGGCCCCCACCCCCTGACGTAGCAGGTAGCAGGTAGCAGGTAGCAAGTGGCAAGTGGCAAGTGGCAAGTGGCAGAACGTACGACCGCCCCGAAGACCAGGAATCTCCGGTCGTTAGGGTGAAGCCGTGAACCGGCGCATCGTCATCGTCACCGCTGTGCACACCCCCTCTGCCCCCTTCCTTCCCGAGGCATACCTCTCGCTGTGCGAGCAGGAGTTGCCCGACGGCTGGGAATGGCACTGGGTGATCCAGGAGGACGGCAGAACAGACGCCGTCGCCCCCTACATACCCCAAGACAACAGAGTCACCTTCCGGCAGGGACGCCCCGGCGGCCCTGGTGTCACCCGTACGATCGCGCTCGCGCACGCCGAGGGCGAGTACGTGAAGGTCCTGGACGCCGACGACCTGCTGCCACCGGGCGCACTCGCCCGTGACCTGGCCGCACTCGAGGCCGACCCCACCATCGGGTGGGCGACCTCACGTGTCCTCGACCTCTTCCCGGACGGATCGACGACCGGCTTCCCCGGCGATCCGGCCCACGGCCCGATCCCGCACGGAGCGATCCTCGACCACTGGAAGGCCAACGACTTCCGCGCCCCGGTCCACCCCGCCACCCTCTGCGTACGCCGCGAGCTGTTGCTGTCGCTCGGCGGCTGGATGGCGCTGCCCGCCTCCGAGGACACGGGCCTGCTGCTCGCGCTCAACTCCGTGAGCCGCGGCTGGTTCTCCCGGGAGACCGGCCTCCTGTACCGCAAGTGGGACGGCCAGATGACGGGTCAGCCACCACACGTGGACCCGGTCGAGCGCGAAGCCCGTATGGCCGTCATAGAGGAACGAGCGCGCGCCCTCGCCGCCTTCCGATGGCGTGCGACCGCGAAAGCCCCGAGCGCCGACGAGGTCATCCACTCACGCTGATCGCCTGCGAGGGGCATCCTTCGGCCGCCGCACGCACGCGTGCCTCGTCGCCGGTCTCCGCGGCCTCCTCCCACCCCGGTATGACGGCCCCGAACCCGCCCACCACGGTGAAGACGGACGGCAGCCGGTACACACAGTCGCCGGAGCCGTAGCACCGCTCAGGGTCAACCGAGATCCTCATGCACTCTCCCTCCCAGGAGGGTCAGTGCCCTCCCTCAGGACCGGCGAACCATCGGGCCACCGTGCGCAGAGTCGTCTCGTCGAGCCGGTCGACCAGGGTCTGTACGGCGGCCAAGTCGTCCGGGGTGAGGTCGTACCGTCCCGCTTTGCTCAGCCCCGCCATCAGAACCTGATGCCGACGGTCCTGCATGCGCTCGGCGAGCCTGTCCGGCGCCCTGACCGCGGCAGCGGCAGGTTCCTCAGAAGTCTCCGAAGCGTCGGGCAAAGCAGGTGAAGCGGGCGAGGCAGAGGCAACGGAAGCCTCGGCAGCGGCGGAGGACTGCCAACCGCCGCCCTCCCCGGGCCCCCAGACCTCGACCGTCACCTCTTCCCCCCGCGCCCGCATCGTCTGGCTCATCTCGCCCACGGCGTACAGCACGGGGGCGCGGTAGGGCGACTCGGCGGCCATCCACCAGCCGCCCGTGGAGGGCCGGTGGAACATCGCGACCCAGCGCGGTTCCCCCGCCGGCTGCGGACTGAGCGGACGTGTCCCCACTGCACTCACCCCTTCCTCACCCCTACTCATCCCTACTCATCCCTTGTTCGCCCCTAGGGAAGCGGTACGGCACGGGACCATAACTGACGCTCCGTCAGATATCCAGACCCGCCACCCCTCACGCCCCTGCCCCCACGCTTCTGTTCTCTTCACGGCCCCCATGGCACACTGCCCGCGCCCGGCACCCGCCGACGAGGAGGGGCACATGCCAGAACTCCGCGACGAGCCGCAGGCCTCCACGGGCACGGAACCCCTGACGGAGACCCTCAGAAAAAACCACGCCGCCCGCGCCCGCAGCGCCTATGTCCGTGCCGAGGCCGCCTGCCGGCACGCGGGCATCGGCCCGGACGCCGTCGAGTTCGTACCGAAGAGCCCGGCGGGCCGTGCCGCCCACTCCCTGCGCCTGTCCGCCCAGTCACTGAGCGCCCTCGCCACCTCCGCCCCCGACCCGGCCGCGGACGCCCGCTGCGCCCGTAACGTCGCCGCAGCGGCGGCCCTGGCGGCACAGGCGGCACAGACCCACGGCGGCGAGAACGCCAACGGCTCAGAAGCGGCCTCCCACGCTGCCACCCGCGCAGCCTCGAACGCGGCCTCCAACGCGGCCTTCCATACGGCGGTGAAGGCGTCCCAAGCCGCAGCCGCGGCCGCGGGCGGCAGCGCGGCGGGACGGGACCCCGTCCTGAACGCGGCGGCAGAACAGGCCGAGAAGGACGCCGTGGAGGCGGCGCGAGCGGCGGGCTGGATTCAGCCCCGTCCGAGATAGCCGCGAACCCCATCGTCCGGCACCGGTCCCTCCCCTCGTGGGGACCGGTGCCGAACTGTGGGGCGGAGCGTCGGCCCACGCCAGGGCGGCGTGCGCCGGGCATGGGCCGGAACATGGCAGTCCGGATGCGGCCGGTGATTACTCCGGCGGAAGCTCAGGCAACGCACAGTCAACTGCGTCGTCGTGGCCTGATCCTGCCCCCTGGTGCCGTCGCCGGGGAGGTTCCGGACCTGAGGGATCGACTTTTCCGCAGGTCAGCCCTATAGAGTGAGTTTTCCGGTCCGGATGTCCAGCAGCGAGGGAAGTAAGGGGTGGGGGCCTTGAGTTCCGACTCAGGGGCACGCACGGCCTTCGCGGAACGCCTCGCGCTGCTGTACCGGGAGGCCGGCAACCCACCGCTCAAGAGCGTGTCCGAGGCGGTCGTACGCCTTCAGCGGGTCGACGAGCGGGGGCGTCCCGTAAGGGTCTCCGCGCAGCGGATCAGCGACTGGCGCCGGGCCAGGAACGTGCCCGCACAGTTCACCGCCCTCGCGGCCGTCCTGCACATCCTCATACCCCAGGCGCGCCGCGCCCAGCCCACCCCCGCCTCCACCGGCCTCTACGACCTCGCCCACTGGCAGCGCCTGTGGGAGCAGGCGCTCACCGGCTCCGCCGACGAGGAGCGCCCGCCGACCGAGACGCCGCCCCCGCCGACGGCCGGTGTCTGTCCCTACCGGGGCCTCGCCTCGTACCGCCGTGAGGACGCCCGCTGGTTCTTCGGCCGGGAACGCAGCACCGACGCCCTCCTCACGCAGCTCCTCGCAGCCGAGCGGACCGGGGGACTGGTCATGCTCGTGGGCGCCTCGGGAGCCGGGAAGTCCTCCCTGCTCAACGCCGGTCTGGTGCCGACGCTGACCGAGGGGGGCCGGGAGGTGGTCCAGCTCGTGCCGGGCGCCGACCCGCTCGCGGAGCTGACCCGTCGTATCCCCGCACTCGCGGCCGTCCCGGACCCCGCGGAGCCGGGCTTCGGCCGGGCCGTACGGGACTGCGTGCGCGCGTGGGCCGACGGCGACAGTGACGGCGGGTCCGGCGACGCCCGGCCGGTCCTGATCGTCGACCAGTTCGAAGAGACGTTCACCCTCTGCGCCGACGAGACGGACCGCCGCACGTTCGTGCAACTGCTGCACGCCGCGTCCGCACCCGGCGACGGCCCGGACGATCCGGCTCACGCGAACAATCTGGATGATCCGGCTCCGGTACTGGTCGTCCTCGGGATCCGCGCCGACTTCTACGAGCAGTGCCTCTCCTATCCCGAACTGGCCGACGCGCTCCAGCACCGGCACATGGTGCTCGGGCCGCTGACCACCACGGAGCTGCGCGAGGCCGTGACCGCCCCGGCGAAGGCCGTGGGGCTTGAACTGGAGCCGGGGCTCGCGGAGCTGATCGTGCGGGAGGTCAGCGCCGACGGGCCGCGCGGGGCACATGACGCGGGGGTGCTGCCGCTGCTCTCCCACGCGCTGCTGGCCACCTGGCAGCGCCGCAAGTCGGGGCGGCTGACGCTGGCCGGGTATCGCGCCGCGGGCGGTATCCAGGGCGCGGTGGCGGCGACGGCGGAGCGGGCCTGGTCGGGCCTGGACCCGGCGGCCCGTACCGCCGCGCGGCTGCTTCTGCTGCGGCTGGTCCGGCTCAGCGAGGACACCCAGGCCACCCGTCGGCGCGGCACGCGCCGCCAGCTGGCGGCGGAGTCGACGGATCCGGACAAGACCGAGGAGTCCCTGGAAGCGCTGGTCCGGGCCCGCCTGGTGACCCTGGACGCGGAGACCGTGGAGATCACCCACGAGGCGCTGCTGCACGCCTGGCCGCGGCTGCGCGACTGGATCGACGAGGACCGGGGCGGCAATCTGCTGCGCCAGCGCCTGGAGGAGGACGGCAGGTCCTGGGAGGGCTCCGAGCGGGACTCCGCGCTCCTCTACCGCGGCTCGCGCCTCGAACAGGCCCACACCTGGGCGAAGTCGGCCGGCGACACCTTCCTGACCCGCAGCGCGGTGGAGTTCCTGGCGGCCTCGGTACGGCTGCGCCGGCGCACGGTGTGGATCAGCCGTGCGGCGATCTCGGCGCTGCTGGCGCTGACCCTGGTGGCCGTGTGCGCGGCGGTGATCGCGTGGAAGCAGCGGGACGACGCCGTCTTCGAGCAGGTGGTCGCCGAGGCGGACCGCTTCCAGGACACCGACCCCTCGCTCTCCGCCCAGCTCGCCCTGGTGGCCCACCGGCTGCGCGGCGGCGACGAGGGTGCCCGCAGCCGCCTGCTGTCCACGGCGAACGCCCCGCTGGCCACCCCGCTGCTCGGCCACACCGGCGCCGTCTACCTCACCTCGTTCAGCCCGGACGGCCGCACCCTGGCCACCGCCAGCTACGACCGCACCGTCCGCCTGTGGGACGTCTCCGACCCGGCCCGCCCCAAGCCGCTCGGCCGGCCCCTGACCGGGCACACGAGCTGGGTCAGCAGCGCGGTCTTCAGCCCGGACGGGCACACCCTGGCCAGCGCCTCGGACGACGGAACGATCCGTCTGTGGGACGTACGGCGGCCGAGCCGCCCGCGTTCCCTGGGCACGCCCCTGACCGGCCACGACGGCACGATCTACCTGGTGGCGTTCAGTCCCGACGGCCGCACGCTGGCCTCCGCCGGCGACGACCACACCGTCCGCCTGTGGGACATGACGGACCCGGCCCGTCCCGAGTCGCTCGGCAAGCCGCTGACCGGCTCCACCGCGGCCGTGCGTTCCGTGGCGTTCAGCCCCGACGGGCGGACCCTGGCGGCCGGGGGCGACGACGACACGATCCGGCTGTGGAACGTGACCGACCGGCGCCGTCCCGAGGCGCTCGCCGACCCGTTGACCGGGCACAACGGCCTCATCCACTCCGTGGCGTTCAGCCCGGACGGCCGCACCTTGGCCAGTGGCAGCACGGACGACACCGTACGGCTGTGGGACGTGGCCGACCCGCGTCGCCCCGGCCCGCTGGGCACTCCGCTGACCGGGCACACCGGCCCCGTCTGGTCGGTGGCGTTCAGCCCGGACGGCAAGCGCCTCGCCGCCGCCAGCGCGGACAGCACGGCGAGCCTGTGGAACGTCGCCAACCCCGCCTCCCCCTCCCAGATAGGGGAGGCGCTGTCCGGCGCGAGCGGGGAGATGTACGCCCTCGGCTTCAGCCCCGACGGCCGCACCCTCGCCACCGGCAACGGCGACAACAAGGTCCGTCTGTGGTCGATCCCCACCTCGGACATGACCGGCAGGCTCGGCGCGTTCCGCCCCGACGGCCGCGTCCTCGCCACCGCGGCCCGCGACGAGAACATCCGCCTGTGGAGCGTCGCCGACCCCGAGCGGCCCGCGCTGCTGTCCCGGCCCTTCCGGCCAGGGGAGGGCGACGTCCGGGCGCTGGCCTACGCCCCCGGCGGCCGCACACTGGCGGTCCTGACGGGCAGTCACGCGGTGCAGCTGTGGAACGTCTCCGACCCCGGCCACCCGGTCCCCTACGGCAGCCCGGTCCTCCTCCAGACCCGTTTCCCGGGCCCGGAGGCACTGGCCTTCAGCCCGGACGGCCGTCTCCTGGCGACCGCCCACGACGACCGCACGATCCAGCTGTGGGACGTCGCCGACCCCGCCCACCTCACCCGCCTCGGCGCCCCGCTCACCGGCCACAAGGGGTACGTCAACTCCCTTCTCTTCAGCCCCGACGGCCATACGCTGGCCAGCGGCAGCGCCGACGACACCGTCCGCCTGTGGAACGTCACCCACCCGGGGCGCCCCACCCCGCTCGGCAAGCCGCTCACCGGCCACTCCGGCCCCATCGACGCCCTCGCCTACAGTCCCGACGGCCGTACGCTGGCCAGCGCCGGCGACGACGACACGGTCCGCCTGTGGAACATCACCGACCCCGGCGACGCGGCCCCGCTCGGCGAACCGCTCACCGGTCACACCGAGGCGATCGTGTCCCTGACCTTCAGCCCGGACGGCGACACCCTGGCGAGCGGCGGCAACGACAACACGATCCGCGCCTGGGACGTCACCGACCCCGCCCTCACCTCCCCCATCGGCCAGGCGATGAGCCCCAACGGCCGGACCGGCAGCTTCCTGGCCTTCAGTCCGCGCGGTGACATGCTCGGCGTCTCCAGCGGCGTCGACACCGTCCGCCTGTGGAACCTCGACACCGACACGGCGGTCCGTCACATCTGCGCGACCACCCACGGCGTCCTGACCCCCGGCACATGGCACGAGTACCTGCCTCGTCTGCCGTATGAGCCCCCATGCGACGCCTGACGTTGTTAGCCTTGGCCATAGCCCGGTCGCTGGTGCATCCCCCGTCGCCAGCGACCGGGTTCTTTCATACCCGGATTCAGACACACGAAAGAACCCCAGTCGTATCGACTGGGGTTCTTCGATCTGTGGGGCTAACAGGATTTGAACCTGTGGCCTCATCCTTATCAGGGATGCGCTCTAACCAACTGAGCTATAGCCCCGCCGCGCTCTGCGGTGTGTGTCCCGCGCGCTGACTCCTGAAGATTAGCGCACGACCGGGGCAGTCCCAAAATCGATAGTCGGGGCCGGTCACTCGTCCTCGGCGAGCGTCAGCTCGACGCCGCCGACGAAGCCCGCGGAGAGGTTGTAGATGAAGGCGCCGAGCGTCGCGAGGGCCGTCGCGAGGACGACGTCGATGACCGCGATGATCGACGTGAACAGCAGGACGTTGGGCAGCGACAGGAACGACTGCAGGTCGAAGCCGTTGGACTCGTTCGAGCCGGTGGCCTCGGAGATCGTGCCGCCGACCGTCGAGAAGACGCCCATCGCGTCCATGACCATCCACAGCACGGCGGCCGCGACGATCGTGCAGATGCCGAGCGCGATGGAGAGCAGGAAGCTGACCTTCATCACCGACCACGGGTCGGCCTTCGCCACCCGCAGCCGCGCCTTGCGGGTGCGCGGCGTGGTGCGCGCCCCGGTGCGCGGCCGGCGTACGGCGCCGGTGGCGGCGGCCTGCGCCGGGTAGGCCTGCGGCGGGTGGTAGGGCCCCGCGGCCTGCTCCGGCCGGCGTTCACCCGGCAGCGGCGACGGCGCCGGCTGCTGGGCCGACGGCTGGGGCTGGCCGCCCGGAGCGGCAGCGCCCCCGCCGGCCGCGTACTGCTGGGTCTGCGGACCGCGGTCCGTCACAGTTCCCCCCTGGGATCCATGCGAGTCGGGCGAGGGAGAGTCCTTCGCGGGCGACTTGATCGCTTTGAGCTGGGTCGTGTGCGAATCTGTCGCCCGCCCGTCCGTGCTGCGCGCGTCGGTCGTACGCGCGGCGGAGCCACGACCGCCGTCGTCCGTGTCCGTACCGGAAGGGGTACTGGACGGGCCGGCGCCCGTGGCTCCGCTCACGTGACTCACTCCTCGTGCTACTCGGCCGAGGGCGCCTCGCCCTCGTCCGTGCCGGTGGTCGCGGCACCCTCGGCGGTCTCGTCGACGGCGTCCTCGCCGTCGACCTCCTCCGCCTCGCGTCCCGCCTCGGCGTTACGTGCGATACCGACGACGGCATCGCGCTTGCCCAGGTTGATCAGTTGGACGCCCATGGTGTCACGGCCCGTCTCCCTGACCTCGTTGACTCGCGTACGAATCACACCGCCGCCCAGTGTGATGGCGAGGATCTCGTCGGTCTCCTCGACCACCAGCGCGCCGACGAGGGAACCCCGGTCCTCCACGATCTTGGCGGCCTTGATGCCGAGGCCGCCGCGACCCTGGACGCGGTACTCGTCGACGGCGGTCCGCTTCGCGTACCCACCGTCTGTGGCAGTGAACACGAACGTACCGGGTCGAACAACATTCATCGAGAGCAGCTCGTCTCCCTCACGGAAACTCATGCCCTTGACACCCGAGGTCGCGCGGCCCATGGGACGGAGTGCTTCGTCCGTGGCCGTGAACCTGATCGACTGCGCCTTCTTGCTGATCAGAAGCAGATCGTCCTCGGCCGAAACGAGCTCGGCTCCGATCAGTTCGTCGTCCGAACCGTCGTCCGTTTCCCTGAGGTTGATCGCGATGACACCTCCGGAACGCGGCGAATCGTAATCCTTCAGAGCCGTCTTCTTCACCAGACCACCCTTGGTGGCCAGGATCAGATACGGCGCCACCTCGTAGTTGCGGATGGCGAGGATCTCGGCGATCGCCTCGTCCGGCTGGAAGGCCAGCAGGTTCGCGACGTGCTGTCCACGCGCGTCACGGCCGGCGTCCGGCAGCTCGTACGCCTTCGCCCGGTAGACGCGGCCCTTGTTGGTGAAGAACAGCAGCCAGTGGTGGGTCGTGGACACGAAGAAGTGGTCGACGATGTCGTCTTCCTTGAGCTTCGTGCCGCGCACACCCTTGCCGCCGCGCTTCTGGGCGCGGTAGTCGACGGTCTTGGTGCGCTTGACGTAACCGCCGCGCGAGACCGTGACGACGATGTCCTCTTCCGCGATCAGGTCCTCGATGGACATGTCGCCGTCGTAGGGCACCAGCATGGTCTTGCGGTCGTCGCCGAACTTCTCGACGATCGCGGCGAGTTCCGCGCTGACGATGCCGCGCTGGCGGACCGGCGAGGCCAGGATCTCGTTGTACTCGGCGATCTTCGCCTGGAGTTCGTCGTGCTCCTGGATGATCTTCTGGCGCTCCAGGGCGGCCAGTCGGCGCAGCTGCATCTCGAGGATGGCGTTGGCCTGGATCTCGTCGATCTCCAGGAGCTGCATCAGGCCCGTGCGCGCGATGTCGACCGTGTCGCTCGCCCGGATCAGCGCGATGACCTCGTCGATCGCGTCCAGGGCCTTGAGCAGACCGCGCAGGATGTGCGCCCGCTCCTCGGCCTTGCGCAGCCGGAACTTGGTCCGGCGGACGATGACCTCGATCTGGTGCGTCACCCAGTGGCGGATGAACGCGTCCAGGGAGAGCGTGCGCGGCACACCGTCGACCAGGGCCAGCATGTTGGCGCTGAAGTTCGACTGGAGGTCCGTGTGCTTGTACAGGTTGTTCAGGACGACCTTGGCGACGCCGTCCCGCTTCAGGACGATGACCAGACGCTGGCCGGTACGCGAGCTGGACTCGTCGCGGACGTCCGCGATACCGCCGACCTTGCCGTCCTTCACCAGGTCGGCGATCTTCTGCGCGAGGTTGTCGGGGTTGGTCTGGTACGGCAGCTGGGTGACCACCAGGCACTGGCGGTTCTGGATCTCCTCGACCTCGACGACCGCCCGCATGGTGATCGAGCCACGGCCCGTGCGGTACGCCTCCTCGATGCCCTTGCGGCCGACGACGAGCGCGCCGGTCGGGAAGTCCGGGCCCTTGATGCGCTCGATGAGGGCGTCCAGGAGCTCCTCGTGCGAGGCCTCCGGGTTCTCCAGGTACCACTGGGCACCGGCCGCGACCTCGCGCAGGTTGTGCGGCGGGATGTTGGTCGCCATACCGACCGCGATACCGGCCGAGCCGTTGATCAGCAGGTTCGGGAAGCGGGCCGGCAGGACGGTCGGCTCCTGGGAGCGGCCGTCGTAGTTGTCCGTGAAGTCGACGGTCTCCTCGTCGATGTCACGGACCATCTCCATCGACAGCGGCGCCATCTTGCACTCGGTGTAGCGCATGGCCGCCGCCGGGTCGTTGCCCGGAGAGCCGAAGTTTCCGTTGGAGTCGACGAGCGGCATGCGCATCGACCACGGCTGGGCGAGGCGGACCAGGGCGTCGTAGATGGAGGAGTCGCCGTGGGGGTGGTAGTTGCCCATGACGTCGCCGACCACGCGCGCGCACTTGTAGAAGCCGCGCTCGGGGCGGTAGCCGCCGTCGTACATCGCGTACAGGACGCGACGGTGGACGGGCTTGAGGCCGTCCCGGACGTCCGGCAGCGCGCGGGCCACGATGACGGACATCGCGTAGTCGAGGTACGAGCGCTGCATCTCGGTCTCGAGCCCGACGGGCTCGATCCGCATGACGACGTCGCCGCCCTCTTCAGGGGTGACAGGAGTGTTCTCGTCGGCCATTGCTGGTGAAGATCCTTCCTGGTGCGGTCAGCTGAGACCGACTCAGATGTCGAGGAAGCGGACGTCCTTGGCGTTGCGCTGGATGAACGCGCGGCGGGCCTCGACGTCCTCGCCCATGAGGACCGAGAACAGGTCGTCGGCCTGGGCGGCGTCGTCGAGGGTGACCTGACCGAGGACGCGGTGCTCGACGTCCATGGTCGTCACGCGCAGCTCCTCGGCGTTCATCTCGCCGAGACCCTTGAAGCGCTGGATCGAGTCCTCACGGACCCGCTTGCCGCGCTGGCGCCCCATCTCCAGGAGCGCGTCCCGCTCACGGTCCGAGTAGGCGTACTCGATGTCGTCGCGGCCCCACTTGATCTTGTAGAGCGGCGGACGGGAGAGGTACACGTGCCCGGCCTCGACCAGCGGCCGCATGAAGCGGAACAGGAACGTCAGCAGCAGGGTGGAGATGTGCTGACCGTCGACGTCGGCGTCCGCCATCAGGATGATCTTGTGATACCGGAGCTTCTCGATGTCGAAGTCCTCGTGCACACCCGTGCCGAAGGCCGAGATCAGCGCCTGGATCTCCTGGTTCTGCAGGATCTTGTCGATCCGCGCCTTCTCGACGTTGAGGATCTTGCCCCGGATCGGGAGGATCGCCTGGTACTGCGGGTTACGGCCCGACTTGGCCGAACCGCCGGCGGAGTCACCCTCGACGATGAAGATCTCGCACTTGGTGGGGTCGTTGGACTGGCAGTCGGAGAGCTTGCCCGGCAGGGACGCCGACTCCAGCAGGCCCTTACGACGCGTCAGGTCACGGGCCTTGCGGGCCGCCACGCGCGCGGTGGCCGCCTGGATGCCCTTGCGGATGATGTCCGCGGCCTCGACCGGGTTGCGGTCCAGCCAGTCGTTGAGGTGTTCGTAGACGGCCTTCTGCACGAAGGTCTTCGCCTCCGTGTTGCCCAGCTTGGTCTTCGTCTGGCCCTCGAACTGCGGCTCGCTCAACTTGATCGAGATGATCGCCGTCAGACCCTCGCGGATGTCGTCACCCGTGAGGTTGTCGTCCTTCTCGCGGAGCAGCTTCTTGTCGCGCGCGTACTTGTTGATCAGGTTCGTCAGCGCCGCGCGGAAGCCCTCTTCGTGCGTACCGCCCTCATGCGTGTGGATGATGTTGGCGAACGAGTACACGCCCTCGGTGTAGCCGCTGTTCCACTGCATCGCGACCTCGAGCGAGAGGTTGCGCTCCTTGTCCTCGGCCTCGAGGTCGATGATGGAGGGGTGGACCGGCTCCCCCTTGCGGGAGTTGAGGTACTTCACGAAGTCGACGATGCCGCCCTCGTAGTGGTACGAGACGGTCTTGACCTCGTGCTTCTCGTCCTCGCCCGCCTCGTCCGCACCGGCGGTGGCCTTCGCCGACTCACGCTCGTCGGTGAGGTTGATGCGCAGGCCCTTGTTGAGGAACGCCATCTCCTGGAAACGCCGCGACAGCGTCTCGAAGGAGTACACCGTGGTCTCGAAGATGTCCGGGTCGGCCCAGAAGGTGACCGTGGTACCGGTCTCCTTCGTCGCTTCGTGCTGCTCCAGGGGCGCGGTCGGGGCGCCGCCCTTGTAGTCCTGCGTCCACCGGTAGCCGTCGGTCTTGATGTCGACCGAGAGCTTGGTGGAAAGCGCGTTCACGACGGACACGCCGACGCCGTGCAGACCACCGGAGACGGCGTACCCGCCGCCGCCGAACTTGCCGCCCGCGTGCAGCACGGTGAGCACGACCTCGACGGCCGGCTTCTTCTCCACCGGGTGGATGCCCACCGGGATGCCACGGCCGTTGTCGACGACCCGCACACCGCCGTCGGCCAGGATCGTCACGTCGATGGTGTCCGCGTGACCGGCCAGCGCCTCGTCGACCGAGTTGTCGACGACCTCCTGCACCAGGTGGTGCAGGCCGCGCTCGCCCGTCGAGCCGATATACATACCGGGTCGCTTGCGAACCGCGTCCAGGCCCTCGAGGACGGTGATGGCGCTGGCGTCGTACGAGGCGGTGACCTCGCCGTGCGCGCCGGCGGCGGTGGACGGGATGTTCTCGTTGGGGTTGCCGGAATCGGCCACGAAGCGCCCTTTCTGGCACAGCACGAGCCAAGCTCTTCGGCGGGTTGCCGGAGCGGCTGCGGCATGTTGCGTTGGTAAGCCTTGATCAGCGTTGCTCAGCTTGTCCCGGACGGTCCCCACGAGTGGGGCGGGATTGGCTTCCAGTCTACCGGTAGCGCCGACAGTGATGGGGGTTTGCCGGTACCTGAGTCCTCATGTGCCGCCCTGAATCCTCCTCTCCCGGGTCCCCATATACGGAGCGGGGCTCCAAGAGGCTCACAGAGGCTCCCAGCGCTTCGGACTGTCAACCCTTGGCTACTTGGGAGTCAGGTCGCAATTCGCAACCGCGTGCGGCCGTACGACACGACGGCCGCCGAGGGTCCCTAAGGACCGCCGACGGCCGTCGATGTGATGTCTGTCACCCACAGGTTTGCGGGGTCATCCGTAGGTGTCACCAGGCCCTGTGCTGCCCGGGGCACGCAGGGGACCGTAGCGCCGCGGGGGACCACCAGGGTTGAGCACTTTGATCATCCGCACGCTGCCCTGGCCCAGGTCCTCATTGAGGCGGGCGACCAACGCGGGCGCGAGGTGACGCAGCTGGGTCGCCCACGCCGTGGAGTCGCACTGCACGACCAGCACCCGCTCGTCCTCGTCGTACTTCTGCGGCACACAGTGCTTGGCGAGGTTCTCCCCGACGATCTCCGGCCAGCGCCCCATCACCCCGCCGACCGCCGCCGGCGCCTCCCAGCCCCGCTCGCTGATCAGCCGGTTGATCGCCGACCCCAGCGCCATCGGGTCGCGCCCGTCGGCGCGCGCGCCGGAGCGCAGACCGCCCCGCCGCGCCTGCTTCTTCTGCTGCGCCGCGTCCCCCCGCGCGCGTGCCTGCTCCTTGGCCGCTCTGAGCGCCACGCGCGCGAGGTCGATGCCGGAGGGCTCGGGTGTCTTCTGAGGCTCTTCGGTACTCACGCGCGCTCCACCACCCCACCCGCCACCGAGTACCGCGCCCCGGCCAGCAGATGCGGTACGTCGTCGTCGACCGCCGCCGTCACCAGCACCTGCTCCCCGGGCGCCACCAACTCCGCCAGCCGCTCCCGACGCCGGGTGTCCAGCTCGGCGAAGACGTCGTCGAGGATCAGCACCGGCTCATTGCCCTCCGCGCGGAGCAGGTCGTACGACGCGAGCCGCAGAGCCAGCGCGTACGACCAGGACTCCCCGTGCGAGGCGTATCCCTTCGCGGGCAGCTGACCGAGTTTGAGCAGCAGATCGTCCCTATGGGGACCGACCAGGGTCACCCCCCGCTCGATCTCCTGCTTACGGGCCTCCGCGAGCGCCGCCATCAGCTGCTCATGGAGATCCTCGCGCGTGTGCGCCTCACCGGGCGCCGACGGCTTGTACTCCAGGGCGATCGGCCCACCGCCGGGCGCCAGCTGCTCGTACGCCTTGTCGGCCAGCGGCTGGATCGCGGCGATCAGGTCGAGCCGCTGGGCGAGCAGCTCGGCACCCACGCGGGCGAGGTGCTGGTCCCACACGTCGAGGGTGGACAGATCCATGGACCGGCCACCGTGCCTGCGCGCGAGCGCGGCCGACTTCAGCAGGGTGTTGCGCTGCTTGAGCACCCGCTCGTAGTCGGAACGCACGCCCGCCATGCGCGGGGAGCGGGCGGTGATCAGCTCGTCGAGGAAGCGGCGCCGCTCCCCGGGGTCGCCCTTGACCAGGGCGAGGTCCTCGGGAGCGAAGAGAACGGTCCTGACGATGCCGAGCACATCACGCGGTCTGACCTGCGAGGACCTGTTGATGCGGGCGCGGTTCGCCTTGCCCGGGTTCAGCTCCAGCTCGACCAGCTGCTGCCGCTCGCCCTGCCGGACCTGCGCCCGGACGATCGCACGGTCGGCGCCCATGCGGACCAGGGGGGCGTCGGAGGAGACGCGGTGGCTGCCGAGGGTGGCGAGATAGCCGACCGCCTCGACCAGGTTCGTCTTGCCCTGCCCGTTGGGGCCGACGAAGGCGGTGACGCCCGGGTCGAGCGGAACCTCGACCCGGGCGTACGAGCGGAAGTCGGCCAGCGACAGATGCGTGACGTGCATGGTCGGGCGCCGACCTCCCCCGGCTTGTGGGCTGTTCTCAACAGCCCTGTGGATTACTTCTTCTCGACCGCGTGGCCGCCGAACTGGTTGCGCAGCGCCGCGATCATCTTCATCTGCGGCGAGTCGTCCTGACGGGACGCGAACCGCGCGAACAGGGACGCGGTGATCGCCGGCAGCGGCACCGCGTTGTCGATGGCGGCCTCCACGGTCCACCGGCCCTCGCCGGAGTCCTGTGCGTAACCGCGCAGCTTGTCCAGGTGCTCGTCCTCGTCGAGGGCGTTGACGGCCAGGTCGAGCAGCCAGGAACGGATGACCGTGCCCTCCTGCCAGGACCTGAAGACCTCACGCACGTCGGTGACGGAGTCGACCTTCTCCAGGAGCTCCCAGCCCTCGGCGTAGGCCTGCATCATCGCGTACTCGATGCCGTTGTGGACCATCTTCGCGAAGTGCCCGGCGCCCACCTTGCCGGCGTGCACCGAGCCGAAGTCACCCTCGGGCTTGAGGGCGTCGAAGACCGGCCGCACCTTGGCGACGTTCTCCGCGTCGCCTCCGTACATCAGCGCGTAGCCGTTCTCCAGGCCCCACACGCCGCCGGAGACACCGCAGTCGACGAAGCCGATGCCCTTGGCCGCCAGTTCCTCGGCGTGCTTCTCGTCGTCCGTCCAGCGGGAGTTGCCGCCGTCCACGACCACGTCTCCCGGCTCCAGGAGCTCGGCCAGCTCGTCGACCGTCGACTGGGTGGCCGCACCGGCCGGGACCATCACCCACACGACCCGCGGGCCCTTCAGCTTGCCCACAAGCTCTTCCAGGCTGTGGACATCGGCGAGGTCCGGGTTGCGGTCGTATCCGATGACGGTGTGGCCTGCGCGGCGGATCCGCTCGCGCATGTTGCCGCCCATCTTGCCGAGGCCGACGAGACCGAGCTCCATCAGTTGTTCCTTAGGTTGCTGTGGCGTGTGTGGCACCTTCGTACCTACGTCCGAGCCTAAACCCGGACGCTCACGCACACCTGTGGGCATACGCGCTCATACGTACGCCCCCCACCTGCGGATTTTCCCCAGACCCCGAGCTCGTCGTCCACGGCCTGGGGATAACTCCGGCCGCTCGGCAGCTCAGCCGCTGAGTCGCACCGGCATGATCAGGTACTTGTAGGCCTCGTCCGCCTCCGCGTCCAGCGCCGGCTTGCCGCTGAGCAGCGCGGGCTTCGTCGACGTCGTGAAGGACAGCTGGGCGACCGGGGAGTCGATGGCGCTCAGGCCGTCGAGCAGGAAGGTCGGGTTGAAGGCGATCGAGATGTCGTCGCCCTCCAGGTTGGCGTCGACACGCTCCACAGCCTGTGCGTCGTCGCTTGAACCGGCCTCCAGGATCAGCACGCCCTGCTCGAAGCTCAGCCGCACCGGGGTGTTGCGCTCGGCGACCAGGGCCACACGCTTGACGGCCTCCACGAAGGGGGCGGTCTCGATCACGGCGACGGAGTTGAACTCGGTCGGGAACAGCGTGCGGTACTTCGGCAGGTCGCCCTCGAGGAGACGCGTCGTCGTACGCCGTCCGGCGCCCTCGAAACCGATCAGGCCCTCGCCCGAGCCCGAGCCGGAGAGCGCCAGGATGACGCTGTCGCCGCTCGTGAGCGCCTTGGCGGTGTCCAGGAGCGTCTTGGCGGGCACCAGGGCCACCGCGGACGCCTCGGGGTTCTCCGGCTTCCACAGGAACTCACGGACCGCGAAGCGGTAGCGGTCGGTGGAGGCCAGCGTGACAGTGTCGCCCTCGATCTCGATGCGCACACCGGTCAGCACGGGCAGCGTGTCGTCACGGCCGGCCGCGATGGCGACCTGGGAGGCGGCGGAGGCGAAGACCTCACCGGGGACGGTGCCGGTCGCGGTGGGCATCTGCGGCAGCGCCGGGTACTCCTCCACAGGCAGGGTGTGGAGGGTGAAGCGGGAGGAGCCGCAGACCACGGTCGCCCGTACACCGTCTGTGGAAATCTCGACCGGGCGGTTGGGCAGGGCGCGGCAGATGTCGGCGAGCAGCCGGCCGGAGACCAGGACCGTGCCCTCCTCCTCGACCTCGGCCTCGACGCTGACCCGCGCGGAGACCTCGTAGTCGAAGCTGGACAGGCTCAGCTGGCCGTCCTCGGCCTTCAGCAGGAGGCCGGCGAGGACAGGCGCCGGCGGACGGGCCGGGAGGCTGCGTGCCGCCCAGGCAACTGCCTCCGCGAGTACGTCGCGTTCCACCCGGATCTTCACTGTTGCCGCCTCCTGCTGTTGCCGGCGCTTCGCTCTGCCTGGCCTCGTCGTCTGTCTCGGTGTCGTCGGCCCCAGTGCGGGGAAGGACACCGGGGAACAGTCTGACGCACCCCACTGACAGTAGGTGCCTCTCGGGGTCAAGTCGTGACGAGGGGCGGTCGGGGGCCGGACAGCGAGTTGTGCACAGGACCCCCTTCGAAACGGATTCCCAGCTCTCTCTAGTTGGGAGTAGTAGTAGGGGCTGTGGATACGGTGGATAACTCCGTTTTCCCAGGTCAGACCGGAAATTTTGTCCACTGCCCCTGTGGGCGGAGCCGGTGGACAACTCGGGGTCTCTGTGGAGAACAGAAAGTTCTGCACACTCCGTGCACAGCCTGAGGTGAGTTCTCCCCAGCTGCGTCCCCAGCTTTCCCGATGTTTCCCACACCCCGACCCGGCACCTTCGTGTGACGGCTTTCACTCGACCCGGTGAGCTGCCGCGTCGCGTTGCCGAACAGTGGACAGGCATGTGGAGAAGCTGGGGATCGCTGGGGACAACCTGGCTCAGCCTGTGGGTTGCCGGTGGACAACTTGATGCACAGCCTGTGGATCTTTTCTTCGTCCACAGTCTGTGGAGATCGCTCGTCCACGAATCCACAACCACTTGACCTGGCCTGATGGTCTTTCAACAAGCGGCCTGTGGACGGCGATCTGGACAACTTCGCAGTCCCCAGGATGTGGACGGCAGAAAGTCACCGAATCTGTGGAGAGAGGCCGTAACCCGGCGGCTAATCGAACAGCGGGCTACGAGGACATGACGGCGGACAGGGCGGCGCACTGAGGATGGAACGGCGGCGGGCATGACGAAGGGCGCCCCGGGACCGTGTCCCCGGGCGCCCTGGACGCCGTGTGTACGCCTGTGTCAGCCGTTCTTGATGCGGTTGGTCAGCTCGGTGACCTGGTTGTAGATGGAGCGCCGCTCGGCCATCAGATTGCGGATCTTGCGGTCCGCGTGCATGACGGTCGTGTGGTCACGGCCGCCGAACAGGGCACCGATCTTCGGCAGGGAGAGGTCGGTGAGCTCGCGGCACAGGTACATGGCGATCTGCCGGGCGGTCACCAGCGCGCGCCCGCGCGAGGTGCCGCACAGGTCCTCGACGGTCAGGCCGAAGTAGTCCGCCGTCGCGCCCATGATCGCCGTCGAGGTGATCTCGGGAGCCGAGTCCTCACCGCCGGGGATCAGGTCCTTGAGGACGATCTCCGTCAGGCCCAGGTCCACCGGCTGCCGGTTGAGCGACGCGAACGCCGTCACCCGGATCAGCGCGCCCTCCAGCTCACGGATGTTCCGTGAGATCCGGGACGCGATGAACTCCAGTACCTCCGGCGGGGCGTTGAGCTGCTCCTGGACCGCCTTCTTGCGCAGGATCGCGATCCGGGTCTCCAGCTCGGGCGGCTGGACGTCGGTGATCAGACCCCACTCGAAACGGTTCCGCAGCCGGTCCTCCAGTGTCACCAGCTGCTTGGGCGGCCGGTCGCTGGAGAGCACGATCTGCTTGTTCGCGTTGTGGAGCGTGTTGAAGGTGTGGAAGAACTCCTCCTGCGTCGACTCCTTGTCCGCGAGGAACTGGATGTCGTCGACGAGCAGGATGTCCATCTCGCGGTACCGCTTGCGGAAGCTGTCGCCCTTGCCGTCGCGGATGGAGTTGATGAACTCGTTGGTGAACTCCTCCGAGCTCACGTACCGCACGCGCGTGCCGGGGTACAGGCTGCGCGCGTAGTGCCCGATCGCGTGCAGCAGGTGCGTCTTGCCGAGCCCCGACTCCCCGTAGATGAACAGGGGGTTGTACGCCTTCGCGGGCGCCTCGGCGACGGCCACCGCGGCCGCGTGCGCGAAGCGGTTGGAGGCGCCGATGACGAAGGTGTCGAAGAGGTACTTCGGGTTCAGGCGTGCGGTGGGCTCACCGGGGCCGCTCGCGGGCGCGGGCTTCGCGGCGAGCGGGCCGGGAGCGCCGCCGGCCGAGGGCAGTGCGGAGCCACCGTGTCCCCCGCGGTGCGCGTGCCCGCCGCCGGAGGGCGACTCGGGCAGCTCGCGGCGCGGACCGGGCTGGTCGTAGTCGTCGCGCCGGGGGCCGGGCTGGTCGTAGTCGTCACGGCGCGGGCCCGGCTTGTCGTAGTCGTCGCGCCGGGGCTGGTCGTAGTCCGCGCGCTGCTGGTCGTAGGACGGGCGGTCCATCGGCTGCGGGCGGTAGTCCTGGGACGGCGAGCCGTACGCGTCCTTGGGGTACGGCTCCTGGGAGTACGGCTCCTGCGCGGACGGCGTGGCGTACGGGTCGCGCTCGGGGAAGCCGAGGCGCGGCTGCTGCCAGCTGTACTCGTCCTGCTGGGGACGGGGCCAGGCGCCGGGCTCGGGACGCTGGTACTCGCCCGGGTAGGCGGGGCGGGCCGTGGGGAGCTGGTCGCCGGGGCCGCCGGGGAGCTGCTCGGCGCGGCCCGGCTGGCGGTCGTCGGCGCGGTGGCGACCGTAGCCCTCGTACGGATGGTCGTACTGGCCGCCGTCGTACTTGTTTCCCTGGCCGCCCTGGTTGTCGTACTGGCCGCTCTGGCTGTCGTACGGACCGTTCTGGCCGTCGTACTGGCCGGCGGGGAGCTCGGGCTCCTCGTAGCGCGACTGAGGGCGGGGCGGCTGGGGTGTCGGCGGGGCCGGGGGTTCGCCGGCGGAGTCGTCGACGGTGATCGCGATGCGGATCGGGCGGCCGCACTCGCGGCTCAGGGTGTCGCTGACGATCGGGGCGAGGCGGCCTTCGAGCACGCCCTTCGCAAACTCGTTCGGTACCGCGAGCAGGGCAGTGTCCGCGACCAGCGCGAGGGGCTGGCAGCGGCGGATCCAGTGCTCGTCCTTGACCTCCACGCCCTGCCCGCGGCCCTCGCCGAGGAGCTGCTCCAGTACTCGTGGCCACACTGCGGCAAGATCGGCAGGTACGTCAGCCACAGGGCACGCTCTCTCACAGGTCCCACGAACGTGTGATGGTGGGACGGGTCGGGATCTACACCGCGGGGCGCGGGGGACAAAGGAACGAATCGGAGTTCAGCCACGGTAGTCAGGGCGACGGGTGCGGTTCAAGTTGTTGTCCCCAGCCTGTGGATAGTGTCTCCCGGTGACCGCTGGTTTGACCGGATGGCGTAGCCGCGCGTACCGTAACCAGGTCGAGTTGTCGATGGCTGCTGCCGCCTGCCTCCGATGGGCACAGATCGCGTCAGGTGATCGGGAAGCGGTGCACTCGGGCGTAAGCGAGAGCTACTCGTGGGCGCACGGTGACAGCCAGGACGGCACCCGCCACCACCGATTGATTTCTGGAGCCCCCGAGTGAGCAAGCGCACCTTCCAGCCGAACAACCGCCGTCGTGCCAAGACCCACGGCTTCCGCCTGCGGATGCGTACCCGTGCCGGTCGCGCGATTCTCGCGAACCGCCGTGCCAAGGGTCGCGCCAGCCTGTCCGCCTGATTCCGGTCAGGTCATGCCATCGTGCTGCCCACCGAGAACCGGCTGAGGCGGCGCGAGGACTTCGCGACCGCGGTACGACGAGGGCGCCGGGCAGGCCGCCCGTCCCTCGTAGTCCATCTTCGTAGCGGTGCAACGGACCCGCACGCGCCTGGGGAGAGCGCTCCCCCGACGCGTGCGGGTTTCGTCGTGAGCAAGGCCGTGGGCGGCGCGGTGGTGCGCAACAAGGTGAAGCGCAGGCTTCGCCATCTGATGCGCGACCGGGTCGACCTGCTGCCCCCCGGTAGCCTGGTAGTCGTACGAGCGCTGCCCGGTGCGGGTGACGCCGACCATGCACAGCTGGCCCGAGACCTGGATGCCGCCATCGAACGGCTACTGGGAGGGGGCGCGCGATGAAGTACCCGCTGCTGGCTCTGATCAAGCTGTACCAGTGGACGATCAGTCCACTGCTGGGGCCTGTGTGCAAGTACTACCCGTCGTGCTCCCACTACGGCTTCACAGCCATCGACCGGCACGGTGCGGTCAAGGGCACGGCGCTCACCGCCTGGCGCATCCTGCGCTGCAATCCGTGGTCGCTGGGAGGCGTGGACCATGTCCCGCCGCGCAAGCGTCCGCGGTGGCACGAAATGCTGCGTGACGCCTGGCGTACACGCAGGGGCGGGCACTCCGCCGCCGAAACGGCCACCGAGGAGAATCCCTCTTCGACCACCGAAGAGAACCCTCCTTCGAGCCCGGCCGCAGAGACTCCGTCCCATGCCCAAGGAGCATGATTAGTGGACACGATTGCCAGCCTGTTCAGCTTCATCACGACACCCGTCTCCTGGGTCATCGTCCAGTTCCACAAGGTGTACGGCGCCATCTTCGGCCCTGACACCGGCTGGGCCTGGGGCCTGTCGATCGTGTCTCTGGTGATCCTGATCCGTATCTGCCTGATCCCGCTCTTCGTGAAGCAGATCAAGTCGACGCGGGCCATGCAGACGCTCCAGCCTGAGATGAAGAAGATCCAGGAGCGCTACAAGAACGACAAGCAGCGTCAGTCCGAAGAGATGATGAAGCTGTACAAGGAGACGGGTACCAACCCGCTCTCCTCGTGCCTTCCCATCCTGGCGCAGTCGCCCTTCTTCTTCGCCCTGTACCACGTGCTCAACGGGATCGCGACGGGCGACCAGATCGGCGTCATCAACGAGTCGCTGCTCGCCAGCGCCCGTAAGGCGCACATCTTCGGTGCCCCGCTCGCCGCGAAGTTCACCGACAGCCAGTCGACGGTGGAGGCGCTCGGCGCCACCCTCATGGACGTCCGGGTCGTCACCGCGATCATGATCGTCATGATGTCGGCGTCGCAGTTCTTCACGCAGCGCCAGCTGATGACCAAGAACGTCGACACCACGGTGAAGACGCCGTTCATGCAGCAGCAGAAGATGCTGATGTACGTCTTCCCGGTCATGTTCGCCGTCTTCGGCATCAACTTCCCGGTCGGTGTCCTCGTCTACTGGCTGACCACCAACGTGTGGACCATGGGCCAGCAGATGTACGTCATCCGCAACAACCCGACCCCGGGTTCCAAGGCTCAGGCCGCCTACCTGGAGCGCCTGACCAAGCACGTCACGCACCACGGCAAGGTCCGCCGGCGCAGCGAGAAGACCATCGTCAAGGCGATCGTCGCCAAGGGCCGCGACCGCAACGAGTTCGAGCGCAAGTTCATCAACGCCCTGAGCAAGGCGGGTCTCGCCGCCCAGGCCGACGGCGTCGTGATCAAGAGCGAGAGCCAGGCCGTCGCCCAGGCCGAGGACGGTACGCCGACCGCGGGCGGCACCGGTACGCCGAAGCGCCAGCAGCCCAAGCGGCAGAGCAAGTCCCAGCGGCAGTCGGGTGGCGCCACCGCCGGTGCGGCGAAGTCGGCTGATGAGCAGGTCTCGCTCAGCAAGTCCGACGACGAGCCCGAAGACGCCAAGCCCGCCGCCCCCGCCAAGAAGGCCGCGCAGAAGCAGCAGCCCGGCGCCGGTACCCGCAGCAAGGCCCAGTCAGGACAGCGCAAGGGCCCGCAGCGGCCCAAGTCCCCGTCCAAGAAGTAAGAAGGAGTCCAACCCGTGACGGAAGGCACCACCTCCGCCGCTGCCGAGGGTGCAGACACCCTGACCCGCCTGGAGCAGGAGGGCGAGATCGCGGCGGACTACCTCGAGGGTCTGCTGGACATCGCCGACCTCGACGGCGACATCGACATGGACGTCGAGGCCGACCGCGCCGCTGTCTCGATCATCAGCGACGCGGGCAGCCGCGATCTGCAGAAGCTGGTCGGCCGTGAGGGCGAGGTGCTCGAGGCCCTTCAGGAGCTCACGCGCCTGGCCGTGCACCGGGAGACCGGTGACCGCAGCCGTCTGATGCTGGACATCGCCGGCTACCGCGCCAAGAAGCGTGCCGAGCTCTCCGAGCTGGGCGCCAAGGCCGCTGCCGAGGTCAAGAGCAGCGGTGAGCCCGTGAAGCTCCAGCCGATGACGCCGTTCGAGCGCAAGGTCGTCCACGACGCCGTGAAGTCGGCCGGTCTGCGCAGCGAGTCCGAGGGCGAGGAGCCGCAGCGCTTCGTCGTCGTGCTGCCCGCCTGATCGGTCCGTACGTTCCTCCGGCCCCGTCTGCCCGGCAGGCGGGGCCGAACTTTGTCAGCCTGTTAGTTCTGGTGGTTGTGGTGATCGGCGCCGGGTGCGCCCATCGCGGTACGGAAGGACGGTCCCCGTGACGGAGGCAGCGGAGCTTCCCCCTGCGCCCGAACAGGCGCGCACGGTGTTTGGTGATCGCTACGCGGATGCGGTCCGGTACGCGGAGCTGCTCGCTGAGGCGGGCGTGCAGCGCGGCCTGATCGGCCCGCGTGAGGTGCCCCGGCTGTGGGAACGGCACCTGTTGAACTGTGCGGTGCTCTCGGAGGTCGTCCCCGAGGGAGTGACCGTGTGCGACGTCGGCTCCGGTGCCGGCCTGCCGGGCATTCCCCTGGCGCTGGTCCGGCCCGACCTGAAGATCACGCTTCTGGAGCCCCTGCTGCGGCGTACGACCTTCCTGACCGAGGTGGTGGAACTGCTCGGCCTGGACCATGTGACGGTCATGCGGGGCCGTGCCGAAGAGGTCATGGGCAAGCTGCCGCCGGTGCATGTGGTGACGGCACGAGCCGTGGCCCCGCTGGACCGCCTGGCCACCTGGGGCATCCCGCTGCTGCGTCCGTACGGCGAGATGCTGGCCCTCAAGGGCGACACCGCCGAGGAGGAGCTCAAGGCGTCGTCCACGGCCCTCAGCAAGCTCGGTGCGGTGGGGACGTCTGTCCTCCAGGTGGGTGAGGGAATCGTGGATCCCCTGTCCACGGTCGTCCGGGTCGAGGTCGGGGAGAGCCCCGGCGGAGTGCGCTTCGCGGCCAAGCGGGCGAAGGCGGCCCGTACGGGGCGTGCGCGCCGGCGTCGCGGATAGGCGAGGGGTCGCCTCCGCTGACCCGTCCTGACGACGAGACGTACTCCACACAAGCTGCCAAACCTATGCATGCCGGAGTGTCGCGGCAGTTCGGCTCCAACTGCTGTGCATCGTGTTTCACGTGAAACGTCGCTCACTGCTGCACGGCATCATCAGCCGTGGCCGCGCCGCGGCCGAACCTCGCGAACGCAAGCCTCTGGGTTCTCTTGGAGAAGGCCGCTCGGATGACACTCCGTCCCCATCAAGGGGCACGGAGTTGTCCACAGAGGTGGATTTCTCCACAGAACACCAGGCCTCACTGGTTCACGACCCCGAAGACATGGGAGGCTCTGTTCATTGCGAGCCTGAAGTCGAGGAGAGTGAATCCTTGCGGTCCGACGCCAACATCGCGGGACCGATGACCGATCCGGTCCCCGGTCCCCGAACCGAGTCGATGGGGGACGATGTTTCACGTGAAACACCGCCCCCGATGGACGACACTCCCATCGGTCGTGCTGCCCAACAGGCGGTAGAGGCACTGGGGCGCGCCGGTGAGGGCCTGCCACGGCCCGAGCAGACCCGCGTCATCGTCGTCGCCAACCAGAAGGGTGGCGTGGGCAAGACGACGACAACGGTCAACCTCGCCGCTTCGCTGGCTGTGCACGGAGGCCGGGTCCTGGTGATCGACCTCGACCCGCAGGGCAATGCGTCCACTGCCCTGGGGATCGACCACCACGCCGAAGTGCCCTCCATCTATGACGTGTTGATCGACAGCAGGCCACTGGCCGAAGTCGTCCAGCCGGTCCCGGATGTCGAGGGGCTCTTCTGCGCTCCCGCCACGATCGATCTCGCCGGTGCGGAGATCGAGCTGGTGTCCCTGGTGGCACGTGAGAGCCGGCTGCAGCGGGCGATCGAGGCGTACGAGCACCCGCTGGACTACATCCTCATCGACTGCCCGCCCTCGCTCGGCCTGCTGACGGTCAACGCCCTGGTGGCCGGCGCCGAGGTCCTCATTCCGATCCAGTGCGAGTACTACGCGCTGGAGGGGCTGGGCCAGCTGCTCCGCAACGTCGACCTGGTACGGGGGCACCTCAACCCCAACCTGCATGTCTCGACGATCCTGCTCACCATGTACGACGGCCGGACGCGGCTCGCGTCCCAGGTCGCGGACGAGGTGCGCACCCACTTCGGCGACGAGGTGCTGCGGACGAGCATTCCCCGCTCGGTCCGTATCTCCGAGGCACCGAGCTATGGGCAGACGGTGCTGACCTACGATCCAGGATCGAGCGGCGCCCTCTCCTATCTTGAGGCGGCACGAGAAATCGCGCTGAAGGGCGTGGGCGTCGCCTACGACCCGACGCAGGTCCATATCGGCACTCAGAGCAACCCGAGCATGGTGGAGGGCATTCAGTGAGCGAGCGACGGAGGGGTTTGGGCCGTGGGCTCGGCGCACTGATCCCTGCTGCCCCGACGGAGAAGACGCCGACTCCGGCCGCGATGGGAGGCGCCGGTTCGGCGTCCCCGTCGGCCGTGCCGGTGCTGACGAGCGACCGTGGGGTGGCCGCGGCGAAGGTGGCCACGCTGCCGCCTGTTTCACATGAAACGGAGGAGCCGTCGCTGAACGGCGCCGTGGAGACATTCCCGTCTCCGGTCGGTGCCCACTTCGCCGAGCTTCCCCTCGACTCCATCACGCCGAACCCGCGCCAGCCGCGTGAGGTCTTCGACGAGGACGCGCTGCAAGAACTGGTCACCTCCATCCAGGAGGTCGGCCTCCTCCAGCCGGTCGTCGTACGGCAGGTGGGCCCCGCGCGCTACGAGCTCATCATGGGCGAGCGGCGCTGGCGGGCCAGCCGTGAGGCCGGCCTGGAGGCGATCCCTGCGATCGTCCGGGCCACGGATGACGACAAGCTTCTGCTGGACGCCCTTCTGGAGAACCTGCACCGGGCACAGCTGAACCCGCTGGAAGAGGCCGCCGCCTACGACCAGTTGCTGAAGGACTTCAACTGCACCCACGACCAGCTGGCGGACCGCATCGGCCGGTCCCGCCCGCAGGTCTCCAACACCCTGCGTCTGCTGAAGCTCTCGCCGGCCGTTCAGCGCCGGGTGGCCGCCGGGGTCCTCTCCGCCGGGCACGCACGGGCGCTGCTCTCGGTGGAGGACTCCGAGGAGCAGGACCGCCTCGCTCACCGGATCGTGGCCGAGGGGCTCTCGGTGCGTGCCGTCGAGGAGATCGTGACCCTGATGGGCTCGCGTCCGCAGACGGCTCAGCGCGCCAAGGGCCCGCGGGCCGGCACTCGGGTCTCCCCGGCGCTGAGCGATCTGGCAGGGCGTCTCTCGGACCGCTTCGAGACGCGGGTGAAGGTCGACCTGGGCCAGAAGAAGGGCAAGATCACGGTCGAGTTCGCCTCGATGGAGGACCTCGAGCGGATCCTCGGCTCCCTCGCTCCGGGCGAGGGACCGGTCCTTCAGAAGAGCCTTCTGGACGGGGACTCCGAGGACACGGAGGACTGAGCGTCCAGCTCGCGGTGCGGGCTGTGTCCGGTCTCCTCCGGACACGGCCCGCTCTTTGCTTTCATGCGGTGTCGATGCCCTCACATCGTGGATACGATGCGTTCGGTACGGCGCATCCACCCGGCAGCACCTCTCAGGGGAGGAAGGTGTCATGCGAACGGTGAGCCGCAGCGGACTGGTGAGCGCGGGTCTGGGACTGGGCGCGGTCGGCGGCTTCGTCGGCAGTCTGCTCCGCGAACGGAGCGCACTGACAGCCGCCCGCGATGCTGCGGGCGAGGGAAGCGAGGAACAGCCTTCATGGGGCGACGGCTCGTACCGCTCACGCTGGACAACCTTCAGGACATTCCCCAGCGCTGTCGCTCGTGTGTCTTCTGGGAGTTGGACCCCGTCAGCGGTGAGGCCGCGGTAAGAGCGGGTACAGCCGCCCTGGAGAAGGAGTCCTGGATCTCCGCGGTCCTGTTGGACTGGGGCTCGTGCGGCCGGGTCGTCTACGTCGACGAGGTACCGGTGGGCTATGTGCTCTACGCGCCTCCGGCCTACGTGCCCCGCTCGACGGCGTTTCCCACGAGCCCTGTCTCACCGGACGCGGTGCAGTTGATGACGGCGTTCATCATGCCCGGGTATCAGGGGCAGGGGCTGGGCCGGGTGATGGTCCAGACGGTGGCCAAGGATCTGCTCCGTCGGGGCTTCAAGGCCATCGAGGCCTTCGGGGACGCCCGTTGGAAGGAACCGGCCTGTGTGCTGCCCGCCGACCATCTCCTGGCGGTGGGCTTCAAGACGGTCCGTCCTCATCCCCTGCATCCGCGTCTGCGGCTGGAGTTGCGCACCACGCTCTCCTGGAAGGAAGACGTGGAGATGGCGTTGGACCGGCTTCTGGGCGCGGTACAAAAGGAGCCCGCCTTGCGACCCCTCTGACGGGT
The DNA here is from genome assembly GCF_045041065.1 of Streptomyces sp. NBC_00028. Classification (NCBI taxonomy): domain Bacteria; kingdom Bacillati; phylum Actinomycetota; class Actinomycetes; order Kitasatosporales; family Streptomycetaceae; genus Streptomyces; species Streptomyces sp. NBC_00028. The sequence continues at coordinate 5,117,749 of NZ_CP108293.1, forward strand.
GCTTCCGCTGAACACCGATGGGCCAGCCCTTTCGGGCTGGCCCATCGGTGTTTCACGTGAAACATGCGCCAACGACGCGACGGTTCAATGCGTCACTCGGCGATGAAGTCCTCGAGGTCACGCACGATCGCGGCCTTCGGCTTGGCGCCGACGATGGTCTTGGCGACCTCGCCACCCTGGTAGACGTTCAGGGTCGGGATGGACATGACGCCGTACTTGGCGGCCGTACCCGGGTTCTCGTCGATGTTGAGCTTCACGATCTCGATCTTGTCGCCGTACTCGGCGGCGATCGCCTCGAGGGACGGAGCGATCTGGCGGCACGGGCCGCACCAGGCAGCCCAGAAGTCCACCAGGACGGGCTTGTCGCTCTTGAGGACGTCCTGCTCGAAGGAGTCGTCGGTCACGTTCTTCAGGGTGCCGGCCACGGCGGGCTCCTTAATTCTTGTGCGTGGGGTGGTGGGTGGGTGGAGAGGGGTCAGACAGAGGTCTTCTCGGGCTCGGCCTGCTCCTCGTCCGCGAGGGCGGCGAGGAAACGCTCGGCGTCCAGAGCGGAGGAGCAGCCGGTGCCGGCCGCGGTGATCGCCTGGCGGTAGGTGTGGTCGACCACGTCACCAGCGGCGAAGACGCCGGTGATGTTCGTCCGCGTCGAGGGCGCGGCGACCTTCAGGTAGCCCTCCTCGTCGAGGTCGAGCTGGCCCTTGAAGAGCTCGGTGCGCGGGTCGTGGCCGATCGCGATGAACAGGCCGGTCACCGCCAGGTCGGAGAGCTCGCCGGTCTTGAGGTTGCGCAGCTTGAGCCCGGAGAGCTTCTGGTCGCCCTGGACCTCGGCGACCTCGCTGTCCCACACGAACTTGATCTTCGGGTCGGCGAAGGCGCGCTCCTGCATGGCCTTGGAGGCGCGCAGGGTGTCGCGACGGTGGACGATCGTCACCGACTTGGCGAAGCGCGAGAGGAAGGTGGCCTCCTCCATCGCGGTGTCACCGCCACCGATCACGGCGATGTCCTGGTCCTTGAAGAAGAACCCGTCACAGGTGGCGCACCACGAGACACCGCGGCCGGAGAGAGAGTCCTCGTTCGGCAGGCCGAGCTTGCGGTGCTGCGAGCCGGTGGTGACGATGACGGCCTTCGCCTTGTGGACCGTGCCCGCCGTGTCAGTGACGGTCTTGATCTCGCCCGTGAGGTCGACGCTGACGATGTCGTCCGGGATGAGCTCGGCGCCGAAACGCTCGGCCTGGCCGCGCATGTTGTCCATGAGCTCGGGGCCCATGATGCCGTCCTGGAAGCCCGGGAAGTTCTCCACCTCGGTGGTGTTCATCAGCGCACCACCCGCGGTGACGGCGCCCTCGAACACCAGCGGCTTCAGCGACGCGCGCGCGGTGTAGAGCGCCGCCGTGTAGCCGGCAGGCCCGGAGCCGATGATGATCACGTTTCGGACGTCGCTCACGGCTTGTTTCCTCGTCTCTGGACTGCGTCAGTACGACCGGTGGGAGCCCTTCTCAGAACTCTCACCCCACCCAACGGATCCTACGGGGCGCGCATTCCCGGTGTGTCCGGGCACACGGAGAGGCGGCACCGTACGGGATACCACGCAGAAGAGAGACGAAGCGTCAGTGTGCCTAGCGCGCGTAGGAGTGCGTCAGCAGAACCCTCGCGGAGGAGGACGGGTCCTTCTCACAGCCGGCGTCGACCACATAGGCGTCGACTCGGCTGTTGTCCTTCGCGTTGAGCATCAACACCAGGTAGGCCGCATCGCCGTCGTAGGTGCCCTTCTTCGCTGCCAGCGCTTCGTCGTCACGACCGATGCCTCGCAGCACACAAGAGGGGACCTGGGGCACGGGCTGGTTCTTGAGGTGGTTCTCGGGGACGGTGTTCGCACCCAGACTGCGCGGAGCGCGGGACCCCTCGCCGGAACCCTGTGCCAACAGTTCGGAGACCTGGGTCCCCACCTTCTTGCCGGAGAAGGCGTCGGCCTGTGTGGTCGGGGCGGAAGGCTTGCCGTCGTTGAAGGACGACAGCAATACCGAGCCGAGCCCGAGGGCGGCGACGGTGAAGACGGTTCCCAGGACGGCGATCCTGCGACGCCCGCCACGGGAACGGCCCTTGCGACCCGGGCCCGTGGTGGCAGCTCGAGCGTGGCCGGCAGGACGGTCCGCCGCCACCGATGTTTCACGTGAAACATGCGCATCGGCGAGTGCGGGGGCTTCGACGGACTCGGGCGCTGTCGCGTTGAGAAGAGCCTCCGCGGCGAGAGCGGCGTCGATACGGCCCGCGATCTCGTCCGGCATACGCGGCGGCCCCGGCAGCGAGCCGAGCAGCCCCCTGATCTCCTCCAGAGAGGCGTGGACGTCCGCGCAGAGCTCGCACTCGTCCAGATGCTGACGCACATCCGCGCTGCGGGTGGGTGTGAGCAGACCTTCGGTGAGGTCGGAGATCTCCGCGACGTCCGGGTGCCCGGTCGTGTCTGTCGTGGATGTCACGCTCGCCCACCTCCGCCCTTCACAGCAGCTGAATCGCCTGGACCTGTCTCACGGGGACCTGGGTCAGGGGATCCCGCTGCCGGTGGGACGGATGTCCCGTGCACCCGGTTCCGTCCTCCGCCCGGTTCTCTGCGGTCACCGGTGTTTTCCGGCCGCAGATGGGTGAGAAGGGGCAGGAGTCTGGCCCGGCCGCGGGCGCAGCGGCTCTTCACCGTGCCGGTCGGCACGTCGAGCATGCGGGCGGCTTCGGCGACGGGATATCCCTGCATGTCCACCAGAACAAGTGCGGCCCGCTGATCGGGCGGCAGCGTGCCGAGAGCCTCCAGGAGCTGGCGGTGCAGGTCGTTGCGCTCCGCCGGTGCCGAGGCCTCCTCGTGGGGCTCCAGGAGCTGTTCCAGGCGCTCGGTGTCGTCGACCGGCGACGTCTTGCGGGAGGCCGCCTTGCGGGCCCGGTCGAGACAGGCGTTCACCGTGATGCGGTGCAGCCAGGTCGTGACGGCCGACTGGCCGCGGAAGGTGTGGGCGGCACGGTAGGCGGAGACCAGGGCGTCCTGGACGGCGTCAGCGGCCTCCTCGCGGTCCCCGAGGGTGCGCAGGGCCACGGCCCAGAGCCGGTCGCGATGGCGCCGCACGAGTTCGCCGAACGCGTCGGGATCGCCGTCCACATGACGGGCGAGGAGGTCCTGATCGCTTGCGTCGCCGAATGCGGTGCCATCTGCCATCGGACCCCCTCCCCTGGGATGTGGTGCGCTCAGCCCTTGAACGTCACGTCGGTGACCGCCTGCTTGTAGCCCGAGCCGCTGTAGCCGTCCGTCGGCGCGTACGGCACGGCCGTGATCCACAGCAGCACGTACCGCGTCTTGACCGACTTCGACGCCTTCACCGTAAGAGACTTGCCGCTCGTGGTGGCGGTTCCGATCTCCGTCATCCCGCCGATGCCGGAGGAGGGGGACAGGGAGTCGGCGGCGTAGAGCTTCACGGTCGTGTCGTTGCCGTCGTACCGGAGCCCTATCGAGGAGGCCGAGACCTTCTGGGCCGAGCCGAGGTCGTACACGATGCCCACACCCGGCTTGTACGGGGCGAGCGTCGGGCCGTCGTTGTAGCGCTTGGTGCGCCAGTACGTGGAGCTGTCGCCGTCATACGTCAGCTTCACGTCGCCCGGGGCCTGTGCGTCACCGCTCGCGACGTACTCCCGGGCGTCGGCGATGCTGAGCGTCTTGACCGGCTTGGCCTTGTCGCCGCTCTTGTCGTTGTCGTCCGTGGTCTGCGTCTGGTTGGTGTCCTCGGACTTGTTGTTCTGCTCCATGAGGGCGTCCGCCAACTGCCAGCTGCCCAGGCCCAGGGCGGCGATGAGGAGCGCCGACACGGCCCACTTGAGGGCCTTGCCGGTGCGGCTCTGCAACGGAGGCGGAGGAGACGGCAGCGGTTGGGTGACGCCGGGATGCGGCGCCGGACGGCCGTACGTGCCCTGCTGGTACGTCGTGCGCTGATACTCGGGCGGCGCGGTGAACGCGGGCTCCGGCGGGCGGATGCGGGGCATCTCGCCGATCGCCTTCACCAACTCCTCGGGCGTGATGCACGCCGACTCGTGGCGGGAAGCGGTCGCGCCGTCGTTGGCGAGCGCGCGCATCGACAGCTCGGACAGCCCGCGGTGGACACCCGCCCGCACCTGGTCGGGCGGGATCAGTCCGATGTCCTTGGGCAGCCCGGACAGACCGTAGGCGTCGTCCTCGTACGGCCAGCGCTGGGTCAGGCCCGCGTACAACAGCGCGCCGATGGCCTCGGTGTCCGTGCGCTGAGGGGTCTCGGAAGTGATGCCGCGCAGCGCGGCGTTCACAGCGAGGCCGCGGATGCGCCACTGGCCGCTGGAGGTCCGCAGGACCGCGTTCGGGTTCAGGCGCAGATGCGCGAGGCCCTCACGGTGGGCGGCGGCCATGGCGGAGGCGACCTGACTGACCATCTGGTACGCGTCGTGCGGCTCCAGCGGCCCGGGGGCCAGGAGCGCCGTCAGCTCGGTGGCGTCGGGCAGCCATTCGTGGACGACGTAGACGAGGTCGTTCTCCTCGACGGCGTCCAGGACCTGGACGAAACGCGGATCACCGAGCAGCGCGGAGGAACGGGCCGCTGCCAGGACGGAACGGGCCCGTGAGTGGTCGGCCGGCAGGATGTGCACACCGACGGCGCGACGGAGTTTCTCGTCGACCGCGCGCCAACTGCTGAAGCCGTCCAGCCGGGTGACACATTCCTCGAGCCGGTAGCGTCTGGCGAGCTTGTGGCCGCTGTGCAGCTCGGGCGGTGAGGCCTTCCCGGGACCCTCGGTCCCGCCACTCCCCTGTGCCTCTTCGTTGTCCGTGTCCCGCTCCCGGTTTGTGGCCACCCCGTCGGCCGTGGACTGGTCCGCCTGTGCGGTCAGCGGCTCATCGCCGCTGTTGTCTGCCACGTCGACGGCAGCCGTGCTCCGTTCCGCCACCGTCGTTCCTGCCTCCCCATTCCTTGCGCGCCGACCGACATCCGTGCGCGCCGTCCGACGCCGAGACCAATTGTGCCCACAGTCCGCCGCTATGCACGACACACGGTGGCGGACGATGGTTGTGCGCGTACCCCCTTATCAGCGCCCCAGCCGTCCGCGCACCATGCCGACCAGGGAGTTCAGCTCCTCGATACGCATCTTGCGGGCTGCCACGAAGAAGATCCCGAGCAGGACCGCGCCGCCGACGATCAGGGCGGCGAAGGAGCCGATGACGCCTTGGCCGAGGGCCTGTGCGATGCCGTAGCAGGCCGCGCCGCTGAGGATCGCGGCCGGCACCGAGGCGATGCAGAGCCTGGCGTAGGTCCGCATGACACGGACACCGTCCAGGTCGCCGCCCAGCTTCTTGCGCAGTCGGCTCCAGGCGACCCCGACGCCGATGGCGTAGGCCAGACCGTACGAGGCGGCCATGCCGACGACCGCCCAGCGCGCCGGGAGGACGAAGTAGCAGGCGGCGGACGCGGCGGCGTTGACGGCCGCCACGATGACCGTGTTGTAGAAGGGGGTGCGGGTGTCCTCGTAGGCGTAGAACGCGCGCAGGACGACGTACTGCACGGAGTAGGGGATCAGGCCGAGGCCGAAGGCCATCAGCATGTAGCCCATGTTCGTGGCGGCGCCGGTGCCGGACGAGCCGAAGATCAGGGTGCACATCGGGATGCCGAGTGCGACGAAACCGAACGCCAGGGGCACGATCGCGACCGCGGTCGTGCGCAGCCCCTGGGAGATGTCGTCACGGACGGCGCCGGCGTCGTCCTCCGCCGCGGAACGCGAGATGCGGGGAAGCAGCGCGGCCATGAGGGACACGGTGATGATGGCCTGCGGTAGACCCCAGATCAGCTGGGCGTTGGCGTAGGCGCTGAACCCGGTACCGGCGATCTTGGTGTCGGCGACCGCCCCGGTGGCCAGCTGGGTGACGACGAGGGCGCCCGCCTGGTTGGCGAGGACGAACAGGATCGTCCACTTGGCGAGCATGGCCGCCTTGCCGAGGCCGTGGCCCTTCCAGTCGAAACGCAGCCGCAGCTTGAAGCCGGTCTCGCGCAGGTACGGGATCATCGCCAGGGCCTGGACGACCAGGCCGAGCAGGATGCCGATGCCGAGGAGGCGCTGGCCCTCCGGTGGGATGGTGGCGACGTCCATGCCGGAGTGCTTGGCGGTGCCGTACACCCAGAGGAACATCCCCAACGTCACGATGATGACGACGTTGTTGAGGACCGGGGTCCACATCATCGCGCCGAACTTGCCGCGGGCGTTGAGGACCTGCCCCATCACCACGTGGATGCCCATGAAGAAGATCGAGGGCAGGAAGTAGCGGCTGAAGGTGATGGCGACGTCGTTCGCGGCAGGGTTGGTCGCGACGGGGTTCGACAGAGCGCGCACCAGGAGCGGCGCCGCGAACATCGCGATGGCCGTGAGCGCGGCGAGCGCGACCATGACGAGCGTCAGCAGCCGGTTGGCGAACGCCTCACCGCCGTCGTCGTCCTCCTTCATGGCGCGCACGAGCTGGGGGACGAAGACGGAGTTGAGACCGCCACCGACGGTGAGGATGTAGATCATGGTCGGCAGCTGGTACGCCACCTGGAAGGCGTCGCCCAGAAAAGCCGTGCCCAGCGCTGCCACGATCAACGCCGACCGGATGAACCCCGTGAGCCGCGACACCATCGTGCCCGCCGCCATCACCGCACTGGACTTCAGCAGTCCGCCGGCCTTTCCGCCCTTCTTCGCGGCAGCGGCCGGAGCCGGCGAGGACGGAGGCGGGACGGGGGCGGTGCCCAGGTTCATGGTCCGGTCCGCGGACGGCGGCATCGGGGGCTCGGCACCCGGTACGGGGCTCGGGGCCGGGGACGGAGCCGGTACCGACGGGGGCTGGTACGGCTGCTGACCGCCCTGCTGCTGGTCGCGGAAGAGGTGGGCGAAGGCGTCCGGCTCGTGGCGCTCCTCGGCGGAGTGCGTGACGAGGTCGTCCACCCCCACGTACTGCGTGTTGCGCGGGTCGTCGCCGTACGGCAGGTACTGGGTCGCCCCGTCCGGCTCGGGCGCCGGAGTCTGCGCCCACACATGCGGGTCGGGGGCGTACGGGGACTGCTGGGGCTGGGCGTACAGCGGCTGCTGCGGCTGGTACGTGCCCGGGGGCGGCGGGGGGTGCGCGGCGCGGTCGTAGAGCGCCTCGGCGACCGGGTCCTGGGCGGAGAGGTCCTGCGCCCGATAGGGGTCCTGGTCGTAGGCGTCCTGGAGGTACATGTCCGCGGGGGGCTGCGGCGGTACCTGGCCGTGCTCGGGCGGCGGGCCCTCGGGGTGGCCCGAGCCGCCCGCGGCCTGGCCGCGGTCACCGTCGTACGGCGCGTTCATGGTTACCCCACCTCATCGTCCCGGGCCCACCGGCCACGACATCCTCAACGGTCCACTCTCTCACCCGTGCCGGACGGGCCGGTGCTTTCCGCTGCGGTGTCCGGTGTCAGGTCACTCGGCTGCTGCGGGTCGTCTGCCCCGGCCCGGGTGCCGGACTCCTCCGGGAGACGGTCATCAGGGCCTTCGGGGTTCTCCGGGCCGTCCGTCGGCTCGTCGGCCGCATCGTGATCCCCGGACCCGCCTTCGTCGGCCTCCCGCTCGGCAGCGCGCTTGCGCTGCTTGTACATCCGGAAACCGGCCAGGACGAGGAGGAGGAAGCCGCCGCCGATGACCAGCATCACGGTGGCCGTGAACTCGGTGACCCTCACCTTGAACCGGACCGGGTCGCCGTACGCCTGGCCGTCCTCGGTGAACAGCTGGGCGACGACCTCCGCCTGGCCGTTGGCCTGGGCCGAGGTGGTGAACTTCACCGTCTGGCTGTGTCCGCCGTTGACGGTGACCTGCTGTTCCTCGTAGTCGTCGTCGCCGATCTTCAGACGCGTCGGGCTCGTGGAGGTGAGCCGCAGGACGAGGTGGTCGACGCCCTGCACCAGGTTGTTCTGCACGGTCACGGGGATCGTCGCGCTGCGCCCGGAGAGCTTGACCTCGGACTTGTCGATCAGCTTGACCTGGTTGGTCAGCCTGTCGAGGTAGTTCCGCACACCGTCGCGGTAGCTCTGCGCCTCGGCGGCACGGCCGCGCCACGACGTCGACATCTCACGGTTCATGGCCCGCCCGAAGGGGGTCACCACGCGGGACTGGTCGGTCAGGATCACCTTGAACCGGTCGAGCTTGTCCTGTACAGCCGCGATCTGCTCGAAGGCGGGCTTGGACAGCTCCTGCTTGCGCAGCTTGGCAGGGTAGGCGGAGGCCGACGGGACCTTGGTGGTGGCGCTCGCGTCCGGCTTCGAGGCGGCCGCCGACGTCAGGTCCTGGGTCTGTGTCCAGTTGCCGCCCTGGAGGGCGGCCACAGCGGCGGCCATCGCCTGCGCCTGGCTCGTCGTCGGCGTGCGCTGCGGGGCGACGACGATGCTGCGCTGCTTGTCCACCTGCTGGTTCAGCGCCAGGCTCGAGGCGAGGAACTTCTGCACGGCGAGGGTGGAGGCTGAGGCTGAGGTCAGGTCGCCCTGGAAGGCCGTGGACAGCCGTGCGTCGGCGACCACCGCGGTTGTGCCGCCACCGATGGGGCGGGCCGCGGAGGGTGTGTACGGCAGGCCGGCGGTCTCCTCCAGGCTGTCGCTGCGCGCGATCACCTTGTCGGCGCCCGCGGAGGTGGCGACCTTGACGATCGACGGGTCGACAGCGCCGTTCACGGGCCAGGCGAAGTCGGTGTCCGGCGTCACATGGAGCAGCGTCTGCACCGTGGTGGCCGCGACGTCGGTGGCTTCCTTGAGGTGGCTCAGGGAGCCGGTGACGGTCGTGCCGTTGTGGGCGAGGGAGGCGAGGTCGGGGTCGGCGAAGGGCAGCGCGACGACCTCCTTGTCCGTCACCGCGTCCTGAAGCTCGGCCAGCCACTGCTTGGCGACCGCCTGGTGCGTGCCCGCCACGGTGGTGTTGCCCGACTCGACGCGATAGGTACCGGTCATGGCGTCGACCGAGGCCAGCAGGTCCGGGTCGATCACCCAGGTGACGTCCAGGGACTTGCCCAGCGAGAGCATCTGCTCCAGCCGGCCGCCCGCCGAGATCTCCTTGGCCAGGTCGTCGTTGAGAAAGACCGGCGTCTGTTCTTCGTTCGACCCGGTCTCCGCCGTCATGTGGGCGGTGGAGATCAGCGGCCACAGGACCGCCGTCTTCGTCGTGGTGTCGGCGTCCTCGGGCTGCCAGGGCAGATACGTCCGCTGGATGCCGAGAACCTGCTGCCACTGCTGTGCGGAGGTCTCACCGGTCAGGGAGACCCCGAGCTGGTAGACGCCGTCCGAGCCGAGGTCCAGCTCGTCGACCGGGACGGAGATGCTGAAGGTCTGGGCGACGCCGGGTGCCAGCTTGGAGAACTTCTCGATGTACTTGCCGCCGACGATGGTGCCGTCGAGGCCTGGCTGGAAGTCGGTCCGCTGGGCGACGCCGTCGACGTCCGAGCGGGTGCTGAGCTCGGGGCCGACGCGGAGGTCCACCTGGGCGTCCGTGACCGTCTGCTTGCCGTCGTTGGTCACGGTCCCGGACACGGTCACCGTGTCGCCGTCCGTGGGGACGCTGGGGGTGAGCGTGTTGATGTCCACGGACACGGTGCTGGAGCCCGACGCGGCGTTCGCGGGCTCGGCGGCGGGCAGCTGCAGCAGTCCGGCCAGCAGAGGCGCTCCGGCGAGCAGTGCTCCCGTGCGCCGCAGCCACCGGCGGGCAGGTGAGGGACTCATCCCCTGGAAGTCTGCCGCCTCGGCCACGCGCTCGCCCGTCCCTCGTCGTCAGTGGTCGTCAGTGGTCGTCGCAATGTGCGTCCACGCATGGTAACGATGCGCGCTGAGGGGAAGTGCCGCGGACTGCTCCACAAGATCGGCGGACAGGGCCGGACCGTCCTGTATGTGTGCGTATAAAGGGGAGCGAATCCGTGCGACCGGCAGGCGGTCCTTGCCCGCAGCCCCGCGGATCGGCCTGTGCAGATTTAATGGAGGCGCTCACGGTGGCCGGGGCCACGTACCCTTTTCTGTTGTGCCGAACGCCAACGAAGACAAGCCCAGCGCCCTGAGCCAGGTGCAGCACCGCGCGGTCAGTGAACTGCTCCGGGTTGCCCCTGTCGCCGACGATCTTGCCCGCCGTTTCCAGGAGGCCGGGTTCTCCCTCGCCCTGGTCGGCGGCTCGGTCCGGGATGCGCTGCTGGGCCGGCTCGGCAACGACCTGGACTTCACGACCGACGCGCGCCCGCAGGACGTACTGAAGATCGTGCGCCCGTGGGCGGACGCCGTATGGGAGGTCGGCATCGCCTTCGGCACGGTGGGCGCACAGAAGGATGGCTATCTGATCGAGGTGACGACCTATCGGTCGGAGGCGTACGACCGGACCTCGCGCAAGCCTGAGGTGTCGTACGGCGACTCCATCGAGGAGGACCTCGTCCGGCGGGACTTCACCGTGAACGCGATGGCCGTCGCGCTCCCGGAGAAGGAGTTCATCGACCCGCACGGGGGCCGTGAAGACCTCGCGAAGCGGGTGCTGCGTACTCCTGGCACGCCCGAGGAGTCCTTCTCCGACGATCCGCTGCGGATGATGCGGGCAGCGCGGTTCGCCGCGCAGCTCGACTTCGAGGTGGCGCCGGAGGTCGTCACCGCGATGAAGGAGATGTCCGGACGGATCGAGATCGTCTCCGCCGAGCGGGTCCGGGACGAGCTGAACAAGCTGATCCTGTCCGCGAACCCGCGCAAGGGGCTGACCCTGCTGGTTGACACGGGCCTCGCGGACCGCGTCCTGCCCGAACTCCCTGCTCTCCGTCTGGAGCGCGACGAGCACCACCGCCACAAGGACGTCTACGACCACACGCTGATCGTCCTGGAGCAGGCAATGGAGCTGGAGTCGGACGGCCCCGACCTTGTCCTCCGCCTCTCCGCCCTCCTCCACGACATCGGCAAGCCCCGCACGCGTCGCTTCGAGAAGGACGGCCGGGTCTCGTTCCACCACCACGAGGTGGTCGGCGCGAAGATGACCAAGAAGCGCATGACGGCGTTGAAGTACTCCAACGACCTGGTGAAGGACGTCTCCCGCCTGGTCGAACTCCACCTGCGCTTCCACGGTTACGGCACCGGAGAATGGACGGACTCCGCGGTCCGCCGCTACGTCCGTGACGCCGGCCCGCTCCTCGACCGCCTCCACAAGCTGACCCGCTCCGACTGCACGACCCGCAACAAGCGCAAGGCGACGGCGCTCTCGCGTGCGTACGACGGCCTGGAGGAGCGCATCGCCCAACTCCAGGAGCAGGAGGAACTGGACGCCATCCGCCCGGACCTGGACGGCAACCAGATCATGGCGATCCTGGGCATCACCCCGGGCCCGGCCATCGGCCGCGCATACAAACACCTCCTGGAACTGCGCCTGGAGAACGGCCCGATGGGCGAGGAGGCTGCGGCCGAGGCGCTCAAGGAGTGGTGGGCGGAGCAGAGCTGAGAGTGTGAAACGGGGTCATGTTTCACGTGAAACATGACCCCTGGAAAGCATCGAGGGGCGACGTTTCACGTGAAACGTCGCCCCTCGCGCTGTCTGCGATATCGCAGGAGCTACTACTTGTCCTTGAGGCAGAGCAGGAAGTCGGTGCCGTCACCGGACTCGGTGTAGGTGTACTGGAAGTCCTTGGCCTCGGCCGTGCACTTGGTCTCGGCAAGGGTGCCGCTGAACGTGCCCTCGATCTTGGCCAGCACCGTGAACTGGGCCTTCGAGGAGCTGCAGTCGACGACCTCGAGGTCCGGGTCGTTGTCGTTGGTGCTGCCGCGGTGCATGCAGTCGCCGACCGACGCGGTGTTGGCGTCGTCACGGCTGGAGATGTAGCCGCCGATGGCGATACCGGCGACGGCCACGACGATGACTATGTTCTTGATCGTCTTGAAGCTGAGCTTGCGCTTGGGCTGCTCCGGCGGGACCGGCGCGTAGGGGACGCCGCCCTGCTGCGGGAAGCCCGGCTGCTGGCCCTGGGCGTAGGGGTTGCCGTCCTGGGGCGGGTACGGGGCCTGAGCCTGGGGCTGGCCGTAGGGCTGCTGGCCCTGGGCGAACGGGTTCTGGCCCTGGGGCGGCGGAGTAGACACTTGGGGGTCCCCCTAGAACATGGGTGAGTGATGCGCAATGCGGCGCGAGTAAGACGCACGTAAGTTACCGGCACCCACTGACAGCCTTGTACTCGAGGGGGACTCTGTGGCATTGATGTGACACTTACTGGCGCTCAAAGCGGGCCATAGCCACCGCAACTGCCCCGTAGATAACGGCCACTGTTATCACCAACACCACAGAGCGACCGTCCGGCGGCAGCATCAGGGCGGCGACGCCGGCAGCACCCACGAAGGCGATGTTGAACAGCACGTCGTAGACGGAGAAGATCCGGCCCCGGAAGTCGTCGTCGACGGAGGACTGCACGAGCGTGTCCGTCGCGATCTTCGCGCCCTGCGTGGTCAGGCCCAGGACGAAGGACGCCACGAGCATCGGCGCGACGGAGAAGGGGAGGCCCAGCGCAGGCTCCAGGACCGCTGCGGCTGCCGCGCACACGACGATCCAGCGGCCGGGCCCGAGACGCCCCGCCGCCCAGGGCGTCACCACGGCCGCCACGAAGAAGCCGCCGCCCGAGATGCCCAACGCCAGCCCCAGCAGGGCGAGTCCGTCATCGGTCGTCGCGGAGAACTCGTACCGGCACAGCATCAGCAGCATGACCAGCAGGGCGCCGTAGCAGAAGCGCATCAGCGTCATCGCGGCGAGCGCCCAGGCGGCCTCCCGGCGCGGTGCTCCGGTGAGATGGCGGACGCCCGCCGCAAGGTCACGAGCGGTGCCGGAGAGGGCCGCCGTGAGACCGGGGTGCGCCACTGCGCGGTCGGGGCCGAGCAGTTCCTTGGGGATACGCAGTGACGCCAGCGCGGCGCACAGGTACAGGAGCGCCCCCAGGAGCACCACGGCCGCGTCGGAGTCCGCCACCAACAGCCGTACGACGAAGGCGAGACCGCCGCCTGCGGTCGCCGCGAGCGTGCCGGCCGTCGGGGAGAGGGAGTTGGCGACGACCAGTCGTTCGTCGTCGACCACGCGGGGCAGTGCGGCGGAGAGTCCGGACAGGACGAAGCGGTTGACGGCGGTGACGCACAGGGCGGAGGCGTAGAAGAGCCAGTCCGGCGCGTGGCTGACCATGAGGACGGCGGTCGCCGAGGCCATCGCCGCGCGCACCAGGTTGCCGTAGAGGAAGACCTGGCGGCGGCGCCAGCGGTCCAGCAGGACGCCGGCGAAGGGGCCCACCAGAGAGTAGGGGAGCAGGAGTACGGCCATCGCGGAGGCGATGGCGGCGGCCGAGGTCTGTTTCTCCGGGGAGAAGACGACGTACGCGGCGAGCGCGACCTGGAAGACGCCGTCGGCGCCCTGGGAGAGCAGGCGTACGGAGAGCAGACGTCTGAAGCCCTGGAAGCGCAGCAGGACGCGCAGGTCACGGACGACGGCCATGGGGCACAGCCTCACATACGGGAAGGGCCCCCGGGCGGTACAACCCGGGGACCCTCGACACAGCCCTGGCAGGAGCGTTCTTGAGCGATGGTGAGCTTTAGCGCTCGACTTCACCCTTGATGAACTTCTCGACGTTGGCGAAGGCCTCGTCGTCGAAGTACTGGACCGGCGGGGACTTCATGAAGTACGAGGACGCCGACAGGATCGGGCCGCCGATGCCGCGGTCCTTGGCGATCTTCGCGGCGCGCAGGGCGTCGATGATGACACCCGCGGAGTTCGGGGAGTCCCAGACCTCGAGCTTGTACTCCAGGTTCAGCGGGACGTCACCGAAGGCACGGCCCTCGAGGCGGACGTAGGCCCACTTGCGGTCGTCGAGCCAGGCCACGTAATCCGAGGGACCGATGTGGACGTTCTTCTCGCCCAGGTCGCGGTCGGGGATCTGCGAGGTGACGGCCTGCGTCTTCGAGATCTTCTTGGACTCGAGGCGGTCGCGCTCCAGCATGTTCTTGAAGTCCATGTTGCCGCCGACGTTGAGCTGCATGGTGCGCTCAAGACGGACACCGCGGTCCTCGAACAGCTTCGCCATCACACGGTGCGTGATGGTGGCGCCGACCTGCGACTTGATGTCGTCGCCGACGATCGGGACGCCCGCCTCGGTGAACTTGTCCGCCCACTCCTTGGTGCCGGCGATGAAGACCGGGAGGGCGTTGACGAAGGCGACCTTGGCGTCGATGGCGCACTGGGCGTAGAACTTCGCCGCGTCCTCGGAGCCGACGGGCAGGTAGCAGACGAGAACGTCGACCTGCTTGTCCTTGAGGATCTGGACGACGTCGACCGGCTCCTCGGCGGACTCCTCGATGGTCAGGCGGTAGTACTTACCGAGACCGTCGAGCGTGTGACCGCGCTGGACCGTGACGCCCTTGTTCGGGACGTCGCAGATCTTGATGGTGTTGTTCTCGCTGGCACCGATGGCGTCCGAGAGGTCGAGGCCGACCTTCTTCGCGTCGACGTCGAAGGCGGCGACGAACTCGACGTCACCGACGTGGTAGTCGCCGAACTGGACGTGCATGAGGCCGGGGACCTTGGTCGCCGGGTCGGCGTCCTTGTAGTACTCGACTCCCTGGACCAGCGACGCGGCGCAGTTGCCCACGCCAACGATGGCTACGCGGACCGAACCCATTCCGGTTGCTCCCTGTGTGTATGAGTGAGGCCCTGACTGGGCGCTCACGTGGCGGTGTCGTCGGGCAGATCGGTCCGGGGGGTGTCCCCGGGCCGTGGCAGGTTGCCCGTCGCTCCAGTGGTGTTGTTCTGCTGAGAGGACTGAGCGGGCCCCCCGGTGGAACCACGAAGGTCCCGTCCGGCCCGCTCGCTCTCGATGAGCTCGTTCAGCCAGCGCACTTCGCGCTCCACGGACTCCATTCCGTGGCGCTGGAGCTCAAGCGTGTAGTCGTCGAGGCGCTCCCGGGTGCGCGCGAACGACACGCGCATCTTGTCCAGGCGCTCCTCCAGCCGGCTGCGGCGGCCCTCCAGCACACGCACGCGCACATCGCGCGACGTCTGTCCGAAGAAGGCGAAACGCGCGGCGAAGTGCTCGTCCTCGTACGCGTCGGGGCCCGTCTGGGAGAGCAGTTCCTCGAAGTGCTCCTTACCTTCCGCCGTCAACCGATAGACGATCTTGGCGCGACGCCCCGCGAGTGATGCGGCGAGTGCGTCCTCAGGAGCGTTCCCCGGCTCCTCGATCAACCAGCCGTTGGTGACCAGCGTCTTGAGGCAGGGGTAGAGCGTGCCGTAGCTGAACGCACGGAACACACCCAGTGACGTATTGAGTCGTTTGCGCAGCTCGTAGCCGTGCATCGGGGACTCGCGCAGCAGACCGAGTACGGCGAACTCAAGGATCCCGGAACGCCGGCTCATGGTCGCCTCCTCTCGGTCTTCGGCTCGCTTATGTCGCTCTGATGTATCGACTCGATACATCACGACGATAGAACGGCCTTCCGCATGCGACAAGTGCGGAGACGGTGAACGGGATCACATCACCGATTCGTTGCAGGCAAGTTGCCTGATTTGGGGTGAACTTCGGGGCTAGGCGGGTTTTGACGGTGCGTAGTCTGTGCGGCATGCACACCACCGGGAACCGAGTGACGCCTGGGGGCGTCGTCGTCCTCGGTGCAGTACGGGTGAATGCGAAAGCGACCACATCCGTACTTCGGGGGGACCGGAAACCAGCAGCCGCCGTTTCCAGGCGCGCAAAGGTGCGCCTGCCCGAGGAGTAGTCGTTCGATGAGCGAGCACCGTCGCAAACCGCCGCAGCCGCAGGGAGGCGGACGTGCCGCGGCCCGACGCGGCCAGTCCGGCTCGTCCTCCGGCCGCCGTGCGGCACCGCGTGGCGCCACCGGATCTCCTTCCGACGCGTACGGGTCGGGTTCACACGAGTCGGAGGCAGAGGAGCGGCCGTACGGCGGCCGCGCCGACGCCCGCCGCGCGGCACAGAGAAGCGGGGGCAGTCGGCGCAGAGCCCCCGAACCCACGGGCCGTGGCGCGCGCCGCGGCTCCACCGGCCCTGGACGCGGCCGAGCCACCGCCTCCACCAAGAACCGGTTCATCGACTACCCGCGCGCCGGCAAGTACGGCTGGCAGCGCTGGGTACCCTCCTGGAGACTCGTCTCCGGGCTCAGCCTCGCCTTCTTCGGCAGCCTGGTCGCCATCGCGGGCATCGGCTACGCCATGGTGAGCATCCCCAGTGAGAACGCCGCGGCGAAGTCCGAGAACAACGTCTACTACTGGGAAGACGGCAGCCAGATGGTTGCCACGGGTAGCGGCGCCAACCGGCAGAACGTCGACATCTCCAAGATCCCCAAGGCCATGCAGTGGGCCGTGATCTCGGCTGAGAACAAGAGCTTCTACACCGACTCCGGCGTGGACCCCATGGGTATCGCGCGAGCGCTCGCCAACATGGCGCGCGGCGGTGACACACAGGGTGGTTCGACCATCACCCAGCAGTACGTGAAGAACACCTACCTGAGCCAGGAACAGACGGTCTCCCGGAAGTTCAAGGAGATGTTCATCTCCATAAAGGTGGGGACGAAGCTCACGAAGGACGAGATCCTCCAGGGCTACTTGAACACCTCGTACTACGGTCGCGGCGCCTACGGCATCCAGGCCGCCGCGCAGACCTACTACGGCGAGGACGCCGAGGACCTCACCGATTCCCAGTGCGCCTTCCTCGCCGCGCTGCTCAAGGGCCCGACGTACTACGACCCCATCGACAACACGAGCATCGACCCCTCGGCGACCAAGGACGCCAACCTCAAGCGCTCCCGGGAACGCTGGGGCTGGATCCTGGAGCAGATGCACGACGACAAGCATCTGACGGACGCCAAGTACCAGACGGCCATCAAGAAGTACCCCACGCCCCAGGGCCTCAAGGCGACCAAGGGCATGACCGGCCAGATCAGCTACCTCGTCGACACGGCCAAGAAATACGTGCTGTCCCACTCGAAGATCTCGCGGGCCGACTTCGACAAGGGCGGGTACCAGATCTACACGACGTTCGAGAAGAGCAAGGTCAACGCGCTCGCGACGGCCGTCAAAAAGATCGAGAAGGAGAACATCGACCCGGACAAGCGGGAGAAGGACAAGCACGTCCAGTTCGGCGCGGCGTCGGTGCGGCCCAAGGACGGTGCGATCGTCGCGCTGTACGGCGGTGCGGGCTACGAGAACGACCACTTCAACAACAACGCGGACACCTCGGGTGTGCCCGTCGGTTCGACGTGGAAGCCGTTCGTCCTCGCAGCGGCCATGGAGTACGGGACGTACAAGGACCCGGACGTCGGAGTCTCGCCGCTGAGCAAGTACAACGGCAACGACCATCTGAAGGTCCGGAAGCCGGACGGCTCCTACTACCTGCGCAAGGACAACTCGACGTTCTACCAGGAGAACGAGAGCGACTATCCCTGGGGCTACATCAGTCTGCGCAAGGCGATGGAGCAGTCCATCAACACGCCGTTCGTGCAGCTCGGTGTGGATGTGGGGCTGGGTAACGTCGCGAGCGTGGCTGAGAAGTCCGGCATCCTGAAGAGCACCTTCGCCGACATCAACCCCTCCTTCGCCCTCGGTACGTCCACCCCCAGCGCCATCCGCATGGCGGATGCCTACGCGACGTTCGCCGCCTCCGGTAAGCACGCCGACCCGTATTCGGTGACCGGCGTCAAGCAGAACGGCCAGGACGTCCCAGGCTTCAGCAAGCCGAAGGTCACCCTGGCGATGCCCGAGAACGTGGCGAACAACGTCACGGACACCCTCGAGAACGTGATCAAGAACGGTACGGGTAAGAACGCGCTGGCCCTGGGCCGTACGGCGGCCGGCAAGACCGGTACCACCGACAGCAACAAGTCGGCCTGGTTCGTCGGTTACACCCAGCAGCTCTCGACGTCGGTCGCGATGTTCCGAGAGGACCCGAAGAAGGGCAAGCTGCTGTCCATGAACGGCACGGCGGGTGTGGAGTCCATCCACGGTGGTGACATCCCGACGTCGATCTGGACCGAGTACATGAAGGCCGCTCTCAAGAACGACAGCGACACCGGCTTCCCGGACGCCGAGAAGATCGGTGAGATCCAGGATGAGGTGGGCGCACCGTCTCCGACGCCGTCCGTCACCGCGACGCCGAGCGAGACGGCAAGCCCGACGCCGAGCCCCACGCCTACGCCGACCCTGACCTCTCCCTCGCCCTCGCCGAGCGAGTCCTGCAAGTTCAGCTGGCAGTGCTCGGAGACCGGCGGTACGGACACCGGCGGCACGGACGGAGGCGTGACCTCCACACCGACAGCCACCGAGACAGACACCACCAGAGGCAACGGCAATGGAGGCATCTTCGGCGGATCGTCCGGTTAGCCTCCCTATCGCCCGCCGAGGGTGTTTCACGTGAAACATGGGCCGTCGTACCTACCAGGTGCGGCGGCCCTCGGCGTATTCCTAGGCAGGTACGGCAGGATGTGCCCCATGCCCAGTGCAGAATCCACGCAAGCGAGCGTGCACGAGCAGGACCCGGTGCAGCCGACCAGGGACGACGAGATCGCCGCGAGTGGCAGTGAGCTGATCGGTGGTCCCATCGGGCGGCGCGCCCTGCTCGGGACGTCCTGGTGGACTCCCGTGCGGATCATCGCGCTGGTGGCGATCGGTATGTTCGCCCTCGGCTTGATCCAGAAGGCGCCCTGCTACAACGGCGGCTGGTTCTTCGGCGCCAGCTCGCAGTACACGCACGCCTGTTACTCGGACATCCCGCACCTCTACGCGGGGCGCGGCTTCGCCGATGGGCTCGTGCCGTACTTCGACAAGCTCAACGGCGACATGGAGTACCTCGAATACCCGGTGCTGACCGGTGTGTTCATGGAAGTGGCGGCCTGGCTCACACCGGGCAGCGGCAGCATCCAGGACCAGGAACAGTGGTACTGGATGGTCAACGCGGGGATGCTGATGGCCTGCGCGGCCGTCATCGCCGTCTGTGTGACCCGTACGCACGCCCGGCGCCCCTGGGACGGTCTGCTGGTCGCCCTGGCCCCCGCGTTCGCGCTCACGGCCACCATCAACTGGGACCTCCTGGCGGTCTCCCTGACGGCCGCCGCGATGCTGATGTGGTCCCGGGGCCGTTCGCTCGCGTTCGGCGTCCTGCTGGGCCTCGCCACGGCCGCCAAGCTCTATCCCGTCTTCCTGCTCGGCCCACTGTTCGTGCTCTGCTGGCGCGCCGGCAAGTGGCGGGACTTCGGGAAGGCGTTGGGTGGCGCCGCGGTCTCCTGGCTCGTCGTGAACCTGCCGGTGATGCTGCTCGCCTGGGACGGCTGGGTGAAGTTCTACGAATTCAGCCAGGAGCGAGGCGTCGACTTCGGTTCCTTCTGGCTGATCCTGGCGCAGAACTCGTCCGACCCGCTGAGCACCGACACCGTCAACACGCTCGCCACGCTGCTGGTCCTGCTGAGCTGCGTCGGTATCGCCGCGCTCACGCTGACCGCCCCGCGACGGCCGCGCTTCGCCCAGCTGGCCTTCCTGATCGTCGCGGCGTTCATCCTCACCAACAAGGTCTACTCGCCGCAGTACGTCCTGTGGCTGGTGCCGCTGGCCGTGCTGGCCCGGCCCAAGTGGCGGGACTTCCTCATCTGGCAGGCGTGCGAGGTGGCGTACTTCCTGGGCATCTGGATGTACCTCGCGTACACGACCAGCGGGGACGCCCACAAGGGCCTGCCCCAGGAGGGCTACCACTGGGCCATCGGCCTGCATCTGCTCGGGACGCTGTACCTGTGTGCCGTGGTCGTCCGTGACATCTGGATGCCGGAGCGGGACGTGGTTCGTCGGGCCGGCGACGACGATCCCTCGGGAGGCGTGCTCGACGGCGCGGAGGACGTGTTCGTCCTGGGCCCCGCGGCTCATCCCCCGCGCCACGCCGCCCACTTCGGCGGGCCGCAGGTGGAGTGGGGCGACCGGGCCGCTCCCTCGGACCGCTGGGGCGATTCACCTGCCCCTTCGGACCGTTCGCTCTGAGCGAACAGTGCCTAGGCAGTCACGCGAAAGGCCGTACACGGGGGCCCGTGTACGGCCTTTCGGCTGTCTGTGTGCGGCTCTTCAGCCGGTGGGTACGTCGCTCAGCGGTCGTCGGTACGACGCTCAGCGGTCGACGATGCGGTCGAACTGCGTGGTGGTGTGCCGGAGATGGGCCACCAGCTCCTCGCCGACCTTCGGCTCGGCGGCGTCGGAGGGCACGAACAGGATCGACACCTGCATGTGCGGCGGCTCCGCGAACCAGCGCTGCTTGCCGCCCCAGACGAACGGAGAAAGGTTCCGGTTCACCGTGGCGAGGCCCGCGCGGGCGACACCCTTGGCGCGCGGCATGACGCCGTGCAGCGCCTTGGGGGCCTCCAGGCCCACCCCGTGCGACGTACCGCCCGCCACAACGACCAGGAAGCCGTCCGAGGCCGCCTTCTGCTGCCGGTAGCCGAAGCGGTCGCCCTTGGCCACGCGCGTGACGTCCAGGACGGCCCCGCGGTACTCGGTGGCCTCATGGTCGCCCAGCCACAGCCGCGTGCCGATCCGCGCGCGGAAACGGGTCTGCGGGAACTGCTGCTGGAGCCGGGCCAGATCCTCGGCCTTGAGGTGGCTGACGAACATCGTGTGCAGCGGCAGACGCGCCGCGCGCAGTCGGTCCATCCAGCCGATGACCTCCTCGACGGCGTCCGAGCCGTCGGTGCGGTCGAGCGGCAGATGGATGGCGAAGCCCTCCAGGCGGACGTTCTCTATGGCGGCGTGCAGCTGCGGCAGATCCTGCTCGCTGATGCCGTGCCGCTTCATCGAGGACATCACCTCGATGACCACCCGGGCGCCCACGAGGCCGTAGACCCCGTCGATCGACGACACCGAGCGGATGACGCGGTCGGGCAGCGGCACGGGCTCCTCACCGCGCCGGTACGGCGTCAGCACCAGCAGGTCACCGCCGAACCAGTCCTTGATGCGCGCGGCCTCGTACGTCGTGCCGACGGCGAGGACGTCCGAGCCGAGCCGGGTGGCCTCCTCGGCCAGCCGCTCGTGCCCGAAGCCGTAGCCGTTGCCCTTGCAGACCGGGACGAGCCCTGGGAACTGGTCCTGCACGTGCTTGTGGTGCGCACGCCAGCGCGCGGTGTCGACGTAGAGCGTGAGCGCCATGGCCGGACCTGGAACCTTTCTCGTGGCTGCGGTGTATCAGAGGTGTGAAAGCAAATTGTGGTGTCTCAGCGGCGCGACATGTAGATGTCGAGCGCCTTGTGGAGCAGCTTGTTGAGCGGGAAGTCCCACTCGCCGAGGTACTCGGCGGCCTGACCACCGGTGCCGACCTTGAACTGGATCAGGCCGAAGAGGTGGTCGGTCTCGTCCAGCGAGTCGGAGATGCCGCGCAGGTCGTAGACGGTCGCGCCGAGCGCGTAGGCGTCGCGCAGCATGCGCCACTGCATCGCGTTCGAGGGCCGGACCTCACGGCCGATGTTGTCGGAGGCACCGTAGGAGTACCAGACATGCCCACCGACGATCAGCATCGTCGCCGCCGACAGGTTCACGCCGTTGTGGCGGGCGAAGTACAGCCGCATGCGGTTGGGGTCCTCGGTGTTGAGGGCCGTCCACATGCGCTGGAAGTACGACAGCGGGCGGGGCCGGAAGTGGTCGCGCACGGCCGTGATCTCGTACAGCCGCTGCCACTCCTCAAGGTCGTGGTAGCCGCCCTGGACGACCTCGACGCCGGCCTTCTCGGCCTTCTTGATGTTGCGGCGCCACAGTTGGTTGAAGTTCTTGTGGACCTCTTCCAGGGAGCGGTTCGCCAGCGGCACCTGGTAGACGTAACGAGGCTGGACGTCACCGAAGCCCGCGCCACCGTCCTCGCCCTGCTGCCAGCCCATACGACGGAGCTTGTCGGCGACCTCGAAGGCACGCGGCTCGATGAAGTCGGCCTCGATGTCGCGCAGTCGCTTCACGTCGGGGTTCTGGATGCCCGCCTTGATGGAGGTGGCCTCCCAGCGCCGGATGATCACCGGCGGGCCCATCTTCACGGAGAAAGCGCCCTGGTGCTTGAGGTGGGCGAGCATCGGTTCCAGCCAGTCGGTCAGATTCGGCGCGAACCAGTTGATGACCGGGCCCTCGGGCAGATAGGCCAGATAGCGCTTGATCTTGGGCAGTTGGCGGTAGAGGACCAAGCCCGCGCCGACCATGTCGCCGGTCTTGTCGTCGAACCAGCCGAGGCTCTCCGAGCGCCACTCCGCCTTGACGTCTGCCCAGGCCGGAACCTGCATGTGGCTAGCCGCCGGCAGGCTCTGGATGTACGCCAGATGCTGCTCGCGGCTGATCGTCCTCAGGGTCAGGCTCATTCGGGGCGCTCCTCGGGCTGGTGTGTCCCCATGGGTACAGGGGCTCCGGCTCTCGCGCCGAAGCCTACTGCGCCCAGCGAGCGCCCCGACTGGGCGTACGGAACCTGCGCCCCGGCTCGAGGGCCGCCGAGGTGTTCCGTGGTGCTTCTGGGTGATGTGAAGAGGACGGTGTCCCTGGCGTCAGCTGATCCAGCCGCCGAAGAGGCCGCCGTGGGCCATGCCGAGGAAGAAGCCGACCGCCGAGGCGCCGAGGCCGAGGATCAGTCCGAAGCGCTCACGGGTCGTCTCCGAGATCCACTGGCCGTACGCGCCGGTGCAGATCCCCACCAGGCCGGCCCAGGAGCTGAGCAGGTGGAGGTTGTGGAACATCGCCGTGACGAAAGCCAAGATCCCCAGCACCAGGGTCACCGCGAGCAGCGAGTCCTGGAGAGGGTGGGGTTTTCCGTCCGTGGCGAAAAGGCCTCCGACGGCGGTGTTGGGTCGCATTGCCTGTGCCATAGGGCACCTCCTGCGGAAGGCGGCGCATCGTAGCGCCATACACACCCGATGTGTACAGATTGTCGGTCCTGGCGGCCGGATTTCAACCGGAAGCCGGTGTGCGGGTAGTCTGTACCGTCTGCACTGGTGTCTGCCCATGTCACGACCGGGACTACCGCGAGGAAGCCCCGATTGTCAGTGGCGGCCGATACCGTTGCGTACGCATCACGACCCTCCTGCCACGGAACGACCGTGGCCGCTGAGTCCAAAGGAGGTGGGTTCCACATGCGTCACTACGAGGTGATGGTCATCCTCGACCCCGATCTGGAGGAGCGCGCTGTCGCCCCCCTGATCGAGAACTTCCTTTCCGTCGTCCGTGAGGGCAACGGAAAGGTCGAGAAGGTCGACACCTGGGGCCGTCGTCGTCTCTCGTACGAGATCAAGAAGAAGCCCGAGGGCATCTACTCGGTCATCGACCTGCAGGCCGAGCCTGCGGTCGTCAAGGAGCTCGACCGCCAGCTGAACCTGAACGAGTCGGTCCTCCGGACCAAGGTCCTCCGCCCCGAGACCCACTGAGCTCTCCCGCTCAGCTGATCTCGGGATTCGAGTAGCAGCAACCAAGCAGCCAGAGCAGCAAACCCGCCGAGAGGTACCCCCATGGCAGGCGAGACCGTCATCACGGTCGTCGGCAATCTTGTCGACGACCCCGAGCTGCGCTTCACCCCCTCCGGTGCGGCGGTCGCGAAGTTCCGTGTCGCGTCCACCCCCCGCACCTTCGACCGTCAGACGAACGAGTGGAAGGACGGCGAGAGCCTGTTCCTGACCTGCTCGGTCTGGCGTCAGGCGGCGGAGAACGTCGCGGAGTCGCTCCAGCGAGGCATGCGCGTCATCGTGCAGGGCCGGCTGAAGCAGCGGTCCTACGAGGACCGTGAGGGCGTCAAGCGCACGGTCTACGAGCTGGACGTCGAGGAAGTCGGCGCCAGCCTGAAGAACGCCACGGCCAAGGTCACCAAGACCGCCGGCGGTGCCGGCCGAGGTGGCCAGGGTGGTTACGGCGGCGGTGGCGGCCAGGGTGGCGGCGGCTGGGGTGGAAACTCCGGCGGCGGCCAGCAGGGCGGCGGCGGTGCTCCCGCCGACGACCCGTGGGCTACCGGCGCTCCCGCCGGTGGCAACCAGGGCGGCGGCGGTGGCGGCGGCTGGGGTGGAAACTCCGGCGGCGGCCAGCAGGGCGGCGGCTACTCGGACGAGCCCCCCTTCTAAGGGCTCGTATCCCCACTTCTTGATCACACAGGAGAAACACCATGGCGAAGCCGCCTGTGCGCAAGCCTAAGAAAAAGGTCTGCGCTTTCTGCAAGGACAAGGTCACGTACGTGGACTACAAGGACACGAACATGCTGCGGAAGTTCATTTCCGACCGCGGCAAGATCCGTGCCCGCCGCGTGACCGGCAACTGCACGCAGCACCAGCGTGACGTCGCCACGGCCGTCAAGAACAGCCGTGAGATGGCGCTGCTGCCCTACACGTCCACCGCGCGATAAGGGAAGGGTGACCGACTCATGAAGATCATCCTCACCCACGAGGTCTCTGGCCTCGGTGCCGCTGGCGACGTCGTCGACGTCAAGGACGGTTACGCTCGCAACTACCTGATCCCGCGGAAGTTCGCTATCCGCTGGACCAAGGGTGGCGAGAAGGACGTCGAGCAGATCCGTCGTGCTCGCAAGATCCACGAGATCCAGACCATCGAGCAGGCCAACCAGGTCAAGGGCCAGCTCGAGGCCGTCAAGGTCCGTCTGGCCGTGCGCTCCGGCGACGCTGGTCGTCTCTTCGGTTCCGTCACCCCGGCCGACATCGCCTCGGCGATCAAGGCTTCCGGTGGCCCCGAGGTCGACAAGCGTCGCATCGAGCTCGGTTCGCCGATCAAGACCCTGGGCGCCCACGAGACGTCCGTGCGTCTGCACCCCGAGGTTGCCGCCAAGGTCAGCATCGAGGTCGTCGCGGCCTGACCGCTGCGCTCGGCTTGAGCAGTTGTGAGAGGGGCCGTACCCACTGGGTACGGCCCCTCTTGTTCGCCCGAGTCGAGCGGCTTGGCGTCTCTCGGTGTTTCACGTGAAACGTCCCGGACCGGCATGCTTCATGTGAAGCGAAATATCGCGGGCTGACATCCCAGGAGGGCGTGTTTCACGTGAAACGAGCCAGCATCGAGCGTCGTTTTCATGGGAAACGTCAGCGGGTCGCGCCCGTGACGATCCAGCGCCCGGAACGAGCGCGCAGCCACAGGGTCAGCATGCGAACAGCCATCATCAGCGTCATGGCTCCCCACAGGGCGGTCAGGCCACCGCCGAGCACCGGTACCAGCAGAGCCACGGGCGTGAAGACCGCCAGCGTGAGCACCATCGCCCATGCCAGGTATGGCCCGTCTCCTGCACCCATCAGTACGCCGTCCAGGACGAACACGATTCCGCAGATCGGCTGGGAGAGTGCCACGACGAGCAATGCGGGCAGCGCGGCATCCTTCACTACGGGGTCACTGGTGAACAGGGGCAGGAACACGGGTCGGGTCACGACCACCAGCAGGCCGAGTATCACGCCGACCGCGATCCCCCACTGCACCATGCGGCGGCATGCCTCGCGTGCGCCCTGGGCGTCGCCCGCACCGAGGTAGCGGCCGATGATGGCCTGCCCCGCGATGGCGATGGCGTCCAGGGCGAAGGCGAGGAGGCTCCACAGGGACAGGATGATCTGATGCGCCGCGATGTCGGCGTCGCCGAGACGGGCCGCGACCGCGGTGGCGATCATCAGGATGGCCCGGAGCGAGAGCGTTCGGACGAGCAGGGGGACGCCGGCCTGAGCCGAGGCTCGGATGCCCGCCGCGTCGGGACGCAGAGAGGCGCCGTGGGCTCGGGCTCCGCGGACGACCACCGCGAGGTAGACGGTCGCCATGCCGCACTGGGCGATGACGGTGCCCCAGGCGGAGCCGGCGATGCCGAGGTCGGCGCCGTAGACCAGGCCCACGTTCAGGACCGCGTTGGCGACGAAGCCACCGATGGCGACGTAGAGGGGAGTCTTCGTGTCCTGCAGGCCCCGCAGAACTCCGGTCGCGGCGAGAACGATAAGCATGGCCGGGATGCCGAGGGAGGAGATCCGGAGATACGTGGTCGCGTACGGAGCGGCCGTGTCCGAGGCACCGAAGAGCTCCACCAGGGCGGGCGCCGTGGGCAGGACGACGGCGACGACCGCGGCGCCGATCAGGAGCGCCAGCCAGATGCCGTCCATGCCCTGCCGGATGGCGGACTGGAGGTCACCGGCGCCGACCCGCCGGGCGACAGCCGCTGTGGTGGCGTAGGCGAGAAAGACGAAGACGCTGACGGCGGTCACGAGGAGGGCCGAGGCGACGCCCAGACCCGCGAGTTGTGCGGTGCCGAGATGGCCCACGATCGCGCTGTCCGCCAGGACGAAGAGTGGCTCGGCGACAAGCGCGCCGAAGGCCGGGACGGCCAGGGCGACGATCTCTCGGTCGTGCTGGCGCCGGGCGGCGCGCGAGGTCGCGGGAGCGTGTGTCATGAGCACCAATCTAATCGTCCACAGGTAATGGATGCAATTGATTAGAGACCCTTACTTGGTGTCTTGTGCGGCACGCTTGCGCGGCTCGTTCGATCTGATCTTGGTCCGACTGGGAAAGTTTTTCTTCTGCACAGCCGGTGGATGGGAAGTATGCAGGTCAGGGTGGGTCTCTCGGAAGAAGGGCGAGCTTGTTCACAGGGCTGTCCACCGGGTCGTGCACAGGTTTTGCGGAGTTCTCCACAGCATCCGGGCCGTCGTCCACATGGCCTGTGGATAACCAGATTGGCTGACGGTGCCGACGGGCCTACGGTGGTCCGGCGCCCGCTCCATCCGTCGGCCGGGAAACCATCACAAAACCGACGCGCCACAAACGGAGTTGGGCCTCTCATTTGTCAGTGCCGTGCCGTAGAAAGAGACGCACGGCGAGGTCCGCTCGGCGGACGGGAGGAGGTGGCTCGGTGAGTATTTCCGAGCCCTTGGACGATCCGTGGGCCGACAGCGGTCCCAGTGATCGTCTGCCTGCCTCGCGCCGACGCGGCGAGGGGGGCAGGGGCCGCGACGAACAGCACGACCGCGGCCGGGAGAACGGTGAATGGGACGGCGGAGGCACCTCGTTCGAGCGGGTGCCGCCGCAGGACCTCGACGCGGAGCAGTCCGTGCTCGGCGGCATGCTCCTGTCCAAGGACGCCATCGCCGACGTCGTCGAGGTCATCAAGGGCCATGACTTCTACAAGCCGGCCCACGAGACGATCTTCCAGGCCATCCTCGACATCTACGCCAAGGGTGAGCCGGCCGACCCCATCACGATCGCCGCCGAGCTGACCAAGCGCGGCGAGATCAACAAGGTCGGCGGCGCATCGTATCTGCACACCCTCGTCCAGACGGTTCCGACGGCGGCAAACGCCGAGTACTACGCGGAGATCGTCCATGAACGGGCCGTGCTGCGGCGGCTGGTCGAAGCCGGCACCCGCATCACCCAGATGGGATACGCGGCCGACGACGACGTCGACGAGATCGTCAACCGCGCCCAGGCCGAGATCTACGCGGTCACCGAGCAGCGCACCAGCGAGGACTACCTCCCGCTCGGGGACATCATGGAGGGCGCGCTCGACGAGATCGAGGCGATCGGCTCCCGTACCGGCGAGATGACCGGTGTGCCCACCGGCTTCACCGACCTCGACTCGCTCACCAACGGGCTGCACCCGGGCCAGATGATCGTCATCGCGGCCCGACCCGCCATGGGTAAGTCCACCCTGGCGCTGGACTTCGCGCGGGCTGCGTCGATCAAGAACAACCTGCCGAGCGTCATCTTCTCCCTCGAAATGGGGCGCAACGAGATCGCGATGCGTCTGCTGTCGGCCGAGGCGCGCGTGGCCCTGCACCACATGCGGTCCGGCACCATGACGGACGAGGACTGGACACGCCTGGCCCGTCGGATGCCGGAGGTGTCGGCCGCACCGCTCTACATCGACGACTCCCCGAACCTGTCGATGATGGAGATCCGCGCGAAGTGCCGTCGGCTCAAGCAGCGCAACGACATCAAGCTCGTGATCATCGACTATCTCCAGCTGATGCAGTCCGGCAAGCGATCCGAGAGCCGTCAGCAGGAGGTCTCGGACATGTCCCGTAACCTCAAGCTCCTCGCCAAGGAGCTCGAAGTCCCGGTGATCGCGCTCTCGCAGCTCAACCGTGGCCCCGAGCAGCGCACGGACAAGAAGCCCCAGGTGTCCGACCTGCGTGAGTCCGGCTCCATCGAGCAGGACGCGGACATGGTGATCCTGCTCCACCGCGAGGACGCCTACGAGAAGGAGTCGCCGCGCGCCGGCGAGGCGGACATCATCGTCGGCAAGCACCGTAACGGCCCGACAGCGACGATCACGGTCGCCTTCCAGGGCCACTACTCCCGCTTCGTGGACATGGCCCAGACCTGAGCCGTCCCTCCCGCGCCAAATCAGCTCGACGCCCCGGCACTCGCCGGGGTGGACTGGGGCCATGACGACATCCCAGGAAGAGCTGCTCCCCGGCACGTGCCGCGCACTGCTGCACCGCATCGCCGTGGCCCAGGCCGAAGGGCGGACACCGTCGCTGGTCGCGGCGGTCGTGCGGGGCGGCCGGGCCGTCTGGCACGGCTCACGGACCTCGGTGGACGGACACGGCCCGGACGAGAACGTGCAGTACCGGATCGGCTCGATCACCAAGACCTTCACCGCCGTACTCGTGCTCCGGTTGCGCGACGAGGGCGTGCTGGACCTCGGTGACCCGCTGGAGAAGCACGTGCCGGGGACCGGCGCGGGGGAGGCGACCATCGCCGAACTGCTCGCACACACCGCCGGGTTGGCGGCCGAGTCACCGGGGCCGTGGTGGGAGCGGACCCCGGGCGCCCTGCGTCCCGAACTGTCGGACGTCCTGGGCGAGCAGCCCTTCCTGCATCCGGCCGGCCGCCGCCATCATTACTCGAACCCTGGTTACACCCTGCTGGGCGCCCTGGTGGAGAAGCTGCGCGGGGCACCGTGGGAAGAGGTGCTACGGCGTGAGGTGCTCGAACCCCTGGGCCTGGACCGTACGAGCGCTCAGCCCCGGGCGCCCCATGCGGGCGGCTGGGCCGTGCACCCCTGGGCCGACGTGATGCTGCCAGAGCCCACCGAGGACCTGAAGAGGATGGCTGCGGCGGGCCAACTCTGGTCCACGACGGGAGACTTGGCGAAGTTCGCGGCCTTCCTGGCCAACGGGGACGACCGGGTACTGAGCGCGGAGACGGTACGGGAGATGCGTACGCCCGCCGCGCCGGCCGAGGTCGCCGATGTGGTGGACGGTGCCTCCTACGGCCTCGGGTTGCAGATCCAGCACCGGGACGGCCGACTGCTGGTGGGGCACTCCGGTTCCCTGCCGGGGTTCCTGGCCAACCTCACGATCAGCGTGGCGGACGATGTCGCGGCGGTGGTGCTGACCAACTGCACCTCCGGACCGATGCTGTCCTCCGTGGGCGCCGACCTCGTCCGGATCGTCGCCGAGGCCGAGCCGCGCATTCCCGACCCGTGGCGCCCGCTGCCCGAAGTCGACGCCGACGTCCTGGAGTTGGCGGGGCAGTGGTACTGGGGCACGCACGCCTTCGCCCTGCGGCTCACCGCCGAGGGAGGAGTCTCCATGGGGCCGTTGTCCGGCGGTGGCCGTCGCTCACGCTTCCGCGCCAACGGTGGCGGCACCTGGACGGGGCTGGAGGGCTACTACGCCGGAGAGCTTCTACGGGCCGTACGGCGGCCGGACGGCAGCGTGAGCCACCTGGACCTGGGGTCGTTCGTGTTCACGCGTGAGCCGTACGACGAGGGGGCTCCTGTGCCGGGTGGGGTGGACCCGGAGGGATGGCGCGGCATCGGTTGAGCGGTGCGGGGGCTTGTTTCACGTGAAACAAGCCCCCGCGCTACACGGAACATCAGAGCGGCAGTTTGAAGCCCACGTGCGAGGCCTCGAAACCGAGCCGTTCGTAGAAGCGGTGGGCGTCGGTACGGGTGACGTCGGAGGTCAGCTGTACCAACTGGCAGTTCTGGCGCCGGGATTCGTCGATCGCCCACTCGATGAGCTGCGTGCCCAGACCGCTGCCGCGCTCGTCGGCGTGTACGCGGACGCCTTCGATGATCGACCTGGTGGAGCCGCGCCGGGACAGGCCGGGGATGACCGTGAGCTGGAGGGTGCCGACGACGCGGCCCTCGCGCACGGCGACCATCAGGTGCTGGTTGGGGTCGGCGCTGAGCCGCTCCAGGGCCGTCAGATACGGGGCGAGGTCGTCGGGTGACTCGCGCTGGGCACCCAGCGGATCGTCGGCGAGCATCGCGACGATCGCGGCGACGTCGTCGGAGCCGGCGGCACGTATTTCAAGATCTCCCATGCCGTCAGCCTATGCGGGCGCCTTCAGCGACTCGACGACCTTGACCAGGGGCGCCAGCTCGGGGTTCCTGGCCGCTTCGTCCAGCGCCTCGCGCAGCGCGGAGTCGTTGGTCGGCCGCGCCTCCTCCAGCAGGGCAAGGCCTGCCGGCGTGACGTTGGTGTAGATGCCGCGGCGGTCGGTGGGGCACAGGTAGCGGGTCAGCAGGCCGCGGTCCTCCAGCCGGGTGACGAGTCGCGTGGTGGCGCTCTGGCTCAGCACGACCGCGTCGGCCACCTGCTTCATCTGGAGGTGGCCGCCGTCGCCGTCGTGCTGGCGGCTGAGGACGTCGAGCAGGGAGTACTCGCGCACGCTGAGGTCGTGCCGGGTCTGGAGGGCTCGCTCGATATGCGCCTCGATCCTCCCGTGCAGCAGGGAGAGGGCGCACCAACCCTGGGCGAGGGCGGTGAGTGCGGGGTCCGTCGCTGTCATTGGCGCTTCCTTCGTCCCGGAACGGCTGAAACCAGGATAGGGCAGACCCGCAATAGCCTGCGCTTGCAATTAACGAGCGTCTGCAAGTATTGTCATCAACCGTAAAGCGCTCATGCAATCAACCGGGAAGGTGCAGACCTCCATGCCTCTCGCGCTTCTTGCCCTCGCGATCGGGGCCTTCGGCATCGGAACCACCGAGTTCGTGATCATGGGCTTGCTGCCCGAGGTCGCGGGAGACTTCGGTGTCTCCATCCCCACGGCCGGCTTCCTGGTGACGGGCTACGCGCTCGGCGTCATGTTCGGCGCCCCGCTCATGACCGTGCTCGGCACCAAGGTCTCCCGCAAGCGCATGCTGATGGCGCTCATGGGCCTGTTCATCGCCGGCAACCTGCTCTCCGCCCTCGCCCCCGCGTTCGGCGTCATGCTGATCGGCCGGATCGTCGCCTCGCTCGCCCACGGCGCCTTCTTCGGCATCGGATCGGTCGTCGCGGCCGATCTGGTCGCCCCGGACAAGAAGGCCGGCGCCATCGCGATGATGTTCACCGGTCTGACGGTCGCCAACGTCGTCGGTGTGCCGCTCGGCACCCTCGTCGGACAGACCGCCGGCTGGCGGGTCACCTTCGCCGTCGTCGCCGCGCTCGGCGTCGTCGGCCTGGTCGGCATCGCCAAGCTGGTCCCCGACCTGCCCAAGCCCGAAGGCGTGCACCTGCGCCACGAACTGGCCGCCTTCAAGAACACCCAGGTCCTGCTCGCCATGGCGATGACCGTGCTCGGCTTCGGCGGTGTCTTCGCTGCGATCACCTATATCGCGCCGATGATGACCCACGTCACCGGCTTCGCCGACGGCTCCGTCACCTGGCTGCTCGTCCTCTTCGGCCTCGGCATGGTCGGCGGCAACCTGGTCGGAGGCAAGTACGCGGACCGAGCCCTGATGTCCATGCTGTACGTCTCCCTGGGCGCCCTCGCGATCGTCCTCGCGCTCTTCACGCTCACCGCCCACAACAAGGTGCTCGCGGCCGTCACGATCGCGCTCATCGGCGCCCTCGGCTTCGCCACCGTCCCGCCGCTCCAGAAGCGCGTCCTCGACCAGGCGCACGGCGCCCCGACGCTCGCCTCGGCCGTGAACATCGGCGCCTTCAACCTCGGCAACGCACTCTCCGCCTGGCTCGGCGGCCTCGTCATCAGCGCCGGCCTCGGCTACACCGCCCCCAACTGGGTGGGCGCGGCCCTCGCGGCGGGCGCCCTGGGCCTCGCCGTCCTCTCGGCGGCCCTGGAACGCCGGGACAACGGGCCCAGCGTGATAGTCGCCGGAGCCGGAGCCGGAGCCGGAGCCGGAGCCGGAACTGGGACTGGGACTGGAGCGGCAGCCGTGTCCGCCGAGCAGCGGTCCGTCGCCCACCACTGAGGCTGCGCCCGCCGCCGACCTGGCGGTGCGGACATCGCGCCGGTCCCCGTAACTCCTCGGGGACCGGCGCAGTCGTATATCGGCGCTCCTCAGCTCTCCGTGGCGGTCACGGTCACCCCGCCGCCACCGTCACCGGCGCGAACCGACGGTTCCAGTCGCCCGGCAGCTCCGGGATGCCGTACGTCATGACCGCGTTGAATGCGATGGACGCCAGGCCGTGCTCCTTCGCCCAGGCCAGCAGTTCTTCGTGACGTACGTCGATGTCGGTGCGCAGCGGGCGGTCCGTGTGGGCGGCGAGGGAGGCGATGAGCGCCTTGGCCGTCTCCGTGTCCCGGGCCACGAGCGGGCCCACGACATGGGTGTCCATGTTGGGCCACGCGGCCGCGTATCCGATGATCCGGCCGCTCTCCTCGGCGACCCGCAGCTGGTCGGCGAAGGCGGGCAGGCGCGTGACGATGTGCGTGCGGTCGGCGCCGAACACCGCTTCGTCGAGCCGGAGGATGGCGGAGAGATCTCCACCCGTGGCCGCCCGTGTCGTGACGGTGGGCCGGTAACCGTCGGCGTTGAAGTGGCCTCGCACCATCTCCGCTCGGCCGGTGGCCTTGAAGCCGAGTTCCTCGTAGAGGGGGCGGCCGTTCGGTGTCGCGTGCAGGGTGAGGGGTGTGGTGCCCATCGCCGCGAGCACATGGCGCATCAAGCGGCGGCCGATGCCTTTCCGGGCGTGCCGTTCGGCGACCAGGACCATGCCGATGGCTCCCAGTTCCGGGCGCTCCTGCGGCCCGTACGTGGTGACGACGCAGGCGCTGACGAGTCCGCCCTCGGGATCGTCGATGCCGTATCCCGTTCCGGAGGCGAGGAGGTAGCCCCACTTGTGCTCCTCGCGCGGCCACCCCCGGTCCTCGGACAAGTCGGCGCAGGCGACGAGATCGCGATGCGTCAGACGGCGGATGGGCAGAGAAGCGGGGGAAGGTGTCGACACGCAGGTCAGGCTGTCTGAAGGGCACCCCTGGCGTCCACCTGTTTCCGCGGAGAAGTACGAGCTTTTGGCCATGCCGTAGCCGTCCGCACAGCCCGACGACAGCTGGTCGTCGTTTCACGTGAAACATGGGCGAGCCGCAGGAATCCGGCGTCCTCGTCGATGTACCGAAAGCCGGCCCGGCTAGCCTCGGGGCCCATGGCCAGACTTCATCTCTTCGATCTCGACGGCACGTTGTTGCACGGAACCTCCGCCCCTGTCGAGATATCCCGGCAGCTCGGCCTGGAAGCCGAGGTCGTGGCCCTCGACCAGGCGATCTCGTCGGGTCTCATCGAGCCGCCCGAGTATGCGACGCGGGTGCACACCCTGTGGGCGGATCTCACGGACGCCCATGTGACGGCCGCATTCGAGGGGGCGCCTTGGCTGGCCCGTATTCGTGAGGTCTGGGGGGAGATCCGAAGCAACGGCGACTACTGCGCCGTGGTGTCGCTGTCGCCGTCCTTCTTCGTGGAGCGACTCATCGACTGGGGTGCGCATGCGGCGCACGGGTCGCGCTTTCCCGCCGTGCCGTTCACCGAGCCCGTGGATCCGGCCGGGGCGCTCAGTGCGGCGGCCAAGGTCGTGATTGCCGATCGGTTGTGCAAGGAGTTCGGGGTCACTCGGGCCGATTGTGTCGCTTATGGAGACTCGTCGTCCGACAGGGACCTCTTCGGTGTGGTTCCGGTCTCCGTGGCGGTCAATGCCGACAGTCATCTGACCGGTCTCGCGACCCACTCCTATGCGGGGAAGGATCTGTGGGGAGCCTATGAATTGGCGCGTCGCTCCTGGTAATTGAGCGAATTCATGGTGAGTGCCCTTGGCTCATTCATGGCGGACCGAGGGGGGACTTGTGTGCGGAGCGGTGCCCGGTAGGGTCG
Organism: Streptomyces sp. NBC_00028; assembly: GCF_045041065.1. NCBI lineage: Bacteria > Bacillati > Actinomycetota > Actinomycetes > Kitasatosporales > Streptomycetaceae > Streptomyces > Streptomyces sp. NBC_00028. The sequence goes on from NZ_CP108293.1 coordinate 5,151,803, forward strand.
ACTCCGGTTCTCGTCCGGCGAGGAGCGTGTTCTCTGTGCACCTCCCCGTGTCGGGCCGCGAACGAGGCAACGCAGCCTAATGGGACGGAGAGATCGAAGACCCGCATTTTCGGTTATGCGGCCGGGTATCCGTGCGCGATGGGATGCTGCGGTGAGAGCGCTGCGGCCAATGTCGCACTGTCTCCTTACTTGTCCGTATGGGGCGTTAATACGGGTCGAACAAGGCCGCATCGGCCGTGGCCATCGACGGAGAAAGCAAGCCGTCTGCGGGGGCAGCAGGCACATTCCGACCGGGGAAGTGCGCAGACCGACCGAAAGATGTTCGAGGCGAGGCACACCATGGACGCTCCGACCACCACGTCGGCCGACAACGGCACTTCCGGCGGCGGGGGCGGCTGGTTCACGCCGCACCAGCAGCCGGTGACGGCGCCGGACGGTGAGCAGGAAGCTGCCGAGGGCAACCGATTGGCGGCACTGCGCCCCGTCGGCAGGACCACGACCGGCCACGACGAGCACACGGCGGCACCAGAGACGGGGCAGCATCACCAGCCCGCACCACCTGCCCCTCAGCAGCCCGTATCCCCCGTCCCGCAGTCACTCGCCCCTCACCAGCCCGCGCCCCCCGCCCCGCCGTCACCCGTACCGACCCCACAGACGCCCCCGATATCGGCCTCCGCGGCCCCTCCAGCCGAACGGCGTGTGCCGCCTCAGCGGGCCGCCTCCGCGAGGGCTCAGCAAGCCTCCCCGGACGCGGTTCTCATCCGCCGGACCATGGCGGAGGTCGGCCCCGTGGCCGACAAGGTCACCTCGTACTTCTACGCCCTGCTCTTCGTCCGCCACCCCGAGTTGCGCTCGCTCTTCCCCGCGGCGATGGACACCCAGCGGGACCGGCTGCTCAAGGCGCTGCTCACCGCCGCGGAACACATCGACAACACCCCCGTGCTCGTTGACTACCTCCAGAACCTAGGCCGCGGTCACCGCAAGTACGGCACCCGTCCTGAGCACTACCCGGCCGTCGGCGAGTGCCTCATCGGCGCGCTGAGCAAGTACGCCGAGCACGTCTGGGGGCCGGAGTTCGAGGCGGCGTGGGTCCGGGCGTACACGACGATCTCGCAGGTGATGATCGACGCGGCAGCCGCGGATGAACTGCGTGCGCCCCCCTGGTGGCACGCGGAGGTCGTCGCGCACGACCTGAGGACGCCGGACGTCGCCGTCGTGACCGTCCGCCCGGACCAGCCCTATCCCTTCCTCGCCGGGCAGTACACGAGCCTGGAGACGCCCTGGTGGCCGCGGATCTGGCGGCACTACTCCTTCGCTTCGGCACCCCGTTCCGACGGCCTGCTGTCGTTCCATGTGAAGGCCGTCCCCGCGGGCTGGGTCTCGGGCGCCCTGGTGCACCGCGCCCGGCCCGGCGACATCCTCCGCCTCGGCCCGCCGGCCGGCTCGATGACCGTGGACCACACCACCGACAGCGGCCTGCTCTGCCTGGGCGGCGGTACCGGCATAGCGCCCATCAAGGCACTGGTCGAGGACGTGGCCGAACGCGGCGAGCGCCGCCCGGTCGAGGTCTTCTACGGCGCCCGCACCGACATCGACCTGTACGACATCGACACGATGCTCCGTCTCCAGCAGTCCCACCCCTGGCTCTCGGTCCGCGCGGTCATCGACCAGCAGGCGCGTCTCCAGCTCCCCGACGCGATCCGCAGGTACGGCCCCTGGAACGAGTACGACGCCTACGTCTCGGGCCCTCCCGGGATGATCCGCAGGGGTGTGGACGCGCTGAGGGACAGCGGCATCCCTTCCGAGCGCATCCGCCACGACTCGGTCGAGGAGCTCGTCGTCATCGGCGACTGAGCAGCCCGGCTCTGCCTCATCCCAGGTCGGGCGCGTGCATGGCACGTACGCCCTCGATGTTGCCGTCCAGGTAGTGGCGCAGCGACAGCGGTACGAGGTGGACGGAGGCGATCCCGACCCGGGTGAACGGCACCCGCACGATCTCGTACTCGCCGATGGGCTCATCGACCTCGGGGCCGTGCCGCAGGGAGGTGTCCATGGACTCCAGACGGCAGACGAAGAAGTGCTGGACCTTCACCCCGGTCGCACCGCCGTCCTCGCCGATGTGCTCGACGGTGTCGACGAAGCAGGGGACCACGTCGGTGATCTTGGCGCCGAGCTCCTCGTACACCTCGCGGTGCAGCGCGTCGACGACGGTCGTGTCACTCGGCTCGACCCCGCCACCGGGGGTGAGCCAGTAGGGATCCACACCAGGCTTGGTGCGCTTGATCAGGATCAGGTCGTCGCCGTCCAGGAGAACGGCACGTGCGGTGCGCTTGACCACGGGTCGGACGGTCATGGGTGAAATGTGGCCCGCTTGGTTCCACGTGAAACATCGCCCGCGGTCATTGCCCGAGTGCATCGGGCACCTGGTCGAGAATCGCAGGTCAGCCCCAGTCGTCTGCCGCCCGCAACAGCCACTCGTGCGCCCGTGCCACATGCGGCATCGCCAGCGTGCCGGTGCGGACCACCAGGAAGTACGTCCGCAACGGCGGCACCGCGGGATGGTGCAGCGCGACCACGTCCCCTCGCTCCAGCGCCTCGGCGCACAGATAGCGGGGCAGCACCGCCAGCCCGGCTCCCGCCGCAGCGCAGGCCAGTACGGCGCGCAGGTCGGGGACGATGACGGTACCCGGAGCGGCCGGTCGGGAGTCGAAGACGGACGCCCAGTAACGGGAGACCAACGGCAGCGACTCATGCACCTCGACCACCGGAACGTTCTCCAGGGCGTGCGCGCCCTTGTGGCGCACTGTTCCCGCGCCGATCTGCTCGGCCCGGCGCGGGGAGGCGACCAGGACGTGGACCTCGTCGCAGAGCGGAGTCGCGGTGAGCAGGGCACCGCGCGGACGGGCCGTGCAGATGGCCAGATCATGATGTCCGGCGGCCAGCCCCTCCAGGGTCTCCTCGGCGTTCCCGAAGGAGGCGCGCAGTGCGAAGCCCTGGCCGTCCTCGCCGGTCAGTTCGGTGAGCGCGGGGAGGGCCCGTTCGGCGGTGAACTCGGGTGGCCCGGCGAGGTGCAGGGTGCGTAAGGACGACTCGTCGTCGAGCCCCGTCTCGGCTATCTCCACGAGGGCGTCGAGGTGCGGCGCCGCCTTGTGGGCGAGCTCGTCGCCGATGGTCGTCGGGGTCACGCCACGCGCCTGCCGCAGGAACAGGGGGCGGCCCAACTGCCGTTCCAGGGTGCGGATCTGCGAGGTCACAGCGGGCTGCGAGAGGCCCAACAGCGCGGCGGCGCGGGTGAAGGAGCCGGCCCGGTGCACGGTCACGAAGGTCCGCAACAAGGCCAGATCCATGCTGCGCCCTCCCCTTCCGTGCCTGTTCCAGCCCCCGGCCGGGCCCCAACTATAAATATGTCGATAGGTCTCTGTCGCTACTGTGATTGGACACTGACACAGAGTCAACTAGCCTTGTTCGCGCGGTTCTTCGCGCGCGGAACCGAGGACGGTCCGAGCCACGAGGGGGGAGGCTCGGACCGTCCGTTGTACGTAGCTCGACACCGACCGACGGGTACGTGTAGCGGTCATTCGGCCGACTCCCGCAGCGCACGCAGCACATCCGTCACCAGGTCCTCGGTGTCCTCGGCGCCGGCCGAGAAGCGGATGAAGCCTTCCGGCACCGCGTCCCCGCCCCAGCGCCCTCGCCGTTCGGCCGTCGAGCGCACCCCGCCGAAGCTGGTCGCGTCGTCCACGAGCCGCAGCGCCTGAAGGAAGCGCTCGGCACGCGCGCGCGTGGGCAGCGTGAAGGAGACCACGCACCCGAAGCGGCGCATCTGCCGCGCGGCGATCTCGTACGACGGGTCGTCCGGCAGCCCCGGATAGCGCACCCCGAGCTCCTCCGGCCCGTCCCGCAGCGCCTCGGCGACGGCCAGCGCGTTGGCGCTCTGCCGCTCGACACGCAGTTGGAGCGTGGCGATCGAGCGGTGCGCCAGCCAGGCCTCCATGGGCCCGGGGATCGCCCCGACGAGCTTGCGCCAGCGTCGTACGGCCGTCATCGCCTCGGCGTCGCGGGCGCTGACGTAGCCCAGGAGGACGTCTCCGTGCCCTGTGAGCTGCTTGGTGCCGCTCGCCACGGAGAAGTCGGCACCGAGCTCCAGGGGGCGCTGTCCGAGCGGTGTGGCGAGCGTGTTGTCGACCGCGACGAGGGCACCACGCGCGTGTGCCGCGTCCACGAGCCGCCGGATGTCGCAGACGTCGAGCCCGGGGTTGGACGGCGTCTCGAGCCACAGCAGCCGCGCGCCCTCCAGCACGGCCAGCTGGGCGTCCGCGCCGGTCGGAGCGGTGCGGACCTGGATGCCGTACGCCCGCAGCTGTTCGTGGACCAGGGGCAGCGCCTGGTAGCCGTCGTCGGGCATGACGACCGTGTCCCCGGCGCGCAGTTGGGAGAAGAGCACCGACGAGATGGCGGCCATCCCGGAGGCGAACACGAGCGTCCGGACGTCGTCCCGCCCGGGTGCCTCCAGCTCACTGACGGCCCGCTCCAGCAGGGTCCAGGTGGGGTTCTCGTCGCGGCCGTAGGTGTACGGCCCCTCGACGTCGCCCGGCAGATGGAAGTGGGCGGCGAAGACCGGGCCGGGAAGGGTGGGCTCGTTCTTGACGGGCTCGGGGAGTCCGGCCCGCACCGCGCGCGTGCCCTCCCCGGTGCCCCCGGTCGATTCGCTCATGCGGCCTGTCCCTCCACGTGTTCACGGACGGCGGCGAGCAGCCCCTCGCTCGCCGCCTCCACCATCTCCAGACACTCCTCGAAGCCGTCCATGCCGCCGTAGTAAGGGTCCGGTACGTCGAGATCGTCGCCCGCCGACCTGTCGTACGAGCGCAGCAGACGCACCTTCGCCGCGTCCTCCGGGGTGGGCGCGAGACGGCGCAGGGCCCTGAGGTGGCCGTGGTCGAGGGCGATCACGAGGTCGAGGCGGGCGAACCACGACGGCCGGAACTGACGGGCCGTGTGGGCGCTGTCGTACCCGTGTTCCTCGAGGACGGACACGGTGCGCGGATCGGCGCCGTCGCCCTCGTGCCAGCCGCCCGTGCCGGCGCTGTCGACCTCGACCCGGTCGTCGAGCCCGGCCTCCGCGGTGCGGGCGCGGAAGACGGACTCGGCCATCGGCGAGCGGCAGATGTTGCCGGTGCAGACGAAACAGACGCGGTAGGTCATCCCCGGGCTCAGTCCCCGTCGGGGAGGATGACGTTGAGCGCCCAGGACACGATCGAGATGATCAGGCCACCGAGGACGGCGGTCCAGAAGCCGTCGACGTGGAAGCTCAGGTCGAGCTTGTCCGCCAGCCACGACGTCAGCAGCAGCATCAGCGCGTTGACGACCAGGGTGAACAGGCCGAGCGTCAGGATCAGCAGCGGGAGGCTGAACAGCTTCACGATCGGCTTGACCAGGAAGTTGACCACGCCGAAGATCAGCGCGACGAGGATCAGGGTCCCGATCTTCTTACCAGTGCTGTCACCGGTCAGGGTGATCTTGTCGAGCAGCCACACGGCGACCGCCAGGGCGCCCGCGTTGGCGATCGTCTTGACTACAAAATTCTTCATGTGTCTGATCGTGGCAGAAGAGATCGGTTACCAGCAGTGGGACGAGGGTGGACAACGGCGATGAAGGCATTCCGGCTGGACGAACTGGAGGCGGAGCGCGCCGCCAATGACGGCGCCTACCTGCAGTTTCTGCGGGAACGGAACATGTCGGTCGGCCTGTACGCACTGGACGCCGGTGAGCATGATCCACAGAAGCCGCACAACCAGGACGAGGTCTACTTCGTTGTGAGCGGCCGTGCCGCGATCACGGTGGGGATGGAGACGACCCAGGTGGCCCGGGGCAGCGTGGTGTACGTGCCGGCCGGTGTCGCCCACAAGTTCCACCACATCAGCGAGGACCTGAGGGTCCTGGTGGTGTTCTCTCCGCCGGAAAGCTGAGCAGCCGTCTCGGGGTTCCCTAGGGGTTCGATCAGGGGAGGACGGGGGGTGCGAAGCCCCCGCCCGGGCCCTTGCCCGTCCTAGCATCGAAGCAGGACATCGGAATGATCCGGCGCCAAGAGAAGCCGGGACGAGAGAGGTAAGGGCGATGCGTGAGATCTTCGCGGGACTGCCGTGGTGGGTGAAGTGGATCGCGGTGCCCGTCATCGCCCTGGTCGTGTTCGGCGGGCTGATAGCCAGTGTTCTGCACTTCGTCGTCTGGCTGCTCTTCAGGGCACTGGTCTTCGTGGCCCTGGTCGGCGGGCTCATCTATGTCGTACGGAAGTTCACGTCGAGCTCCTCGTCGCGCAGCGACTGGTGAGGAGCGCGTGGGGCATCGGTGATCGGTAACAGGAATCACCGGTTCCCTCGGGCGAGGGAAGTTTTCGGCACAGGCCGTCTGTGAGCGGTGGCAGGCGGTTAAAGTCCGGAATTCGACGCGGGGACGATCCCCCGCGAGCGGCGTACACCCCCTCCCGTGTCCCCCCGCACGGGCAGCCCCCTCGTGCTTCGGGAGTGACCCTTGGCCACGGTTGACACCGCCCCCGCAGAACTTCACGTACCCCTACAGACGGCGCCCCCGGCACGACCGGAGAGTTCCGTACGACGGGACGGGACGACGGCGGCCCCGGACCAGCCGGATCCGTCCGAGCAAGCCCCTTCCGGGACCCTCATCGGCTCCGTGCAGCGCGCGATGCGCCTGCTGGAGTCCGTCGCCGGACACGAGCACGGCGCCCCCGCCAAGCAACTGGCCCGGGAGACCGGCCTGGCCCTGCCGACGGCCTACCACCTACTGCGCACGCTGGTCCACGAGGGCTATCTGCGCCGCGACAAGGGCCTGTTCTTCCTCGGCGCGGCGGCTGAGCGACTGAGCAGCAGCGGAGCCCAGGAGAAACGTCGCAGCACCGTTGTCGAGGCCCTCGCGCACTGGCGGGACGTGATCGGCGTACCCGTGTACTACGCCATGTACCGCGACGGCGAGATCGAGGTCATGTGCGTCTCCGACACCCCGGGCAATCCCGCGGTCGAGGAGTGGGCCGACTTCCGTGAGACCGGGCACGCGCACGCCATCGGTCAGTGCCTGCTCTCCCAGCTCGACGAGAGCGCCCGCCGCGACCACCTCGAGCGCTACCCCGTACAGGCCATCACCCCGTACACCGTGCGTGACAGCCATGTGCTGCTCCGGCGGCTGGACCGGATGGGGCGGATGGACCCGGTCTTCGAAGAGCAGGAGTACGCCCTCGGGACGGTGTGCGCGGCGATTCCCATCACCATCGGGCCCACCGCCGCGACGATGGCCATTTCTCTCCCTTCCCACCAGGCCGATCGACTGCTAAGCGCCACACGTCAGCTACAGAGCGAGATCGGACAGCTCCTGGGGTCGCTCGCGATCTCTATCAGTATCTGAAAACTCACTCCTTGTGATCTCCCGTATACGTTCAGCAAGATTCCTACAGTGTCAAAGGGATCATTCCCGGCCAGTCAACTCAGATGACGGGGTAGGCGATGGACGAGTCCGTGCAGGCAGAGGTCATGATGAGCTTTCTCGTCTCCGAGGAGCTCTCTTTCCGTATCCCGGTGGAGCTGCGCTACGAGACCTGTGATCCCTATGCCGTGCGACTGACCTTCCATCTGCCCGGGGACGCGCCGGTGACCTGGGCCTTCGGGCGCGAGCTGCTGATCGACGGTGTGGGACGGCCGAGCGGTGACGGGGATGTGCGGATCGCGCCGGCCGAGGCGGACACGCTCGGTGAGGTTCTGATCCGGCTTCAGGTCGGTGCCGACCAGGCGCTGTTCCGTTCGTCGACGGCGCCGCTGATCGCCTTCCTCGACCGCACCGACAAGCTGGTGCCGCTGGGGCAGGAAGGGGCCCTCGCGGACTTCGACGCCCATCTCGACGAGGCGCTGGACCGCATCCTGGCGGAGGAGCAGAGCGCGGGCTGAAGCGCCCCGCCGGGAGGGAGGCGGAACGCTTCAGCGGGAGACGTGGAGCTATGCAGGAACGCTTCTTCTGGGATCCTCTCGGAGGATCTCCTCTAGGCAGATCCTCTGTGGAGGCGGGGTTCCTGGTGCCGCGGTTTCCACAGACCTCGGGCTTCGGCGGCGGACCGCCGGACCGGCGTCAGCGCTTGCGCCGGCGGCCACGGCCACCCCGTGCGGCGGCAGCCTGCGGAACTTGGGCGCCCTGCGGACCGTACGCTCCCGCCTGGCCCCCCGCCCCCGCCCCGGCCGGAGTCGGCTCGCCGCCCGTGGGAACCGTCGCGGAGCCCGGCCGGTCGGCCGCGACGACCAGGGCCGCGAGAGCGGTGGTGACCGGTACGGACGCCACCAGGCCGATCGAGCCGACCAGCGTGCGCACGATCTCCTCCGCGACCAACTCGCTGTTGGCGACCGTTCCCACGCTGCTCTGCGCGATCGAGAAGAGCAGCAGCAGGGGGAGCGCGGCGCCCGCGTAGGCCAGGACGAGGGTGTTGACGACCGAGGCGATGTGGTCGCGGCCGATGCGGATGCCCGCGCGGTACAGCCCGCGCCAGCCCATCGAGGGGTTGGCCTCGTGCAGCTCCCAGACCGCCGAGGTCTGTGTCACGGTCACGTCGTCGAGGACACCGAGCGAGCCGATGATGACACCTGCGAGCAGCAGACCGCTCATGTCGATCGACGGATAAAGGCCGTGGATCAGACCGGTGTTGTCGTCCGTGTTGCCGGTCAGCGCCGCCCAGCCGATGAACAGCGAGCCGAGGACGCCGATCAGCACCAGCGAGATCAGTGTGCCGAGCACCGCCACGGAGGTTCTCGCCGACAGCCCGTGGCACAGATACAGCGCGATCAGCATGATGGCGCTCGCCCCGACCACTGCCACGACCAGCGGGTTCGAGCCCTGCAGGATCGCGGGCAGGATGAAGAAGTTGAGGATCAGGAAGCTGATGGCCAGCGCGACCAGCGCCATGACGCCCCGCAGCCGCCCGACGACCACGACGGCGAGCGCGAAGATCCCGGCGAGCAGCGCCATGGGGAACCTGCGGTTGACGTCGGTGACCGAGTACTGAAGATCCTTCGGCGCGGAAGGCTCGTAGGCGACCACGACCTTCTCACCCTCGTCCAGCTGACGTGACTGGTCCGGTTGCACGATCTCGGTGAACGTACGGCCCTTGTCCTTGCCGGTGTCGACTCGGATCGTGGCCTTCTTGCAGGTGCCGTCGGCCTCCTGCTGGGCGGAGGAGCCCTCCGCGGTGGAGGTGTCGCCGGTCGGGGTCCCACCCGAGGCGTTCACGGACTTGCAGCTCACCTTGTCGACCTTGGTGACCGTGGCCTGCTGGGTCTGCCGGTCGAACCCGACGCCGGTGCGCTCGTGCGCGGGCGCGCCCCCGGGCCACAGCACGGCGAGACCGACCAGGACGGCGGCGCCGAACGGGATGAGGATCGCCGCGATGACCTTGCGCAGGTGCTGGGAGACGGGGGCGGCCGGGCCGTGGCTGTGACTGTGGCCGTGCGAGTGTCCGTTCCCGCCGTTCCCTCCGGCGCCACCACCTCCACCCTCACCGTCACCGCCGCCGGGGCCTGAGCCGGTGCCGTGCCGGTGTACGACATCGGCGCCGCGGCCGTGATCGTGGTCGTGGCTCTGCTGGCCGTGCTGGCCGTGCTGGCCGTGCTGGCCGTGCTGGCCGTGCTGGCCGCGGTGGTCGTCGTGACCGCCGCCAGGCCCGGGTCCGCGCTGACCTCCGCCGCCACCGATGCCGGGACCGCGCTGCCCCGGGCCACCGACGGCGGGACCGCCTCCGACCGGGCCGCCCGTGCCGGGACCCTGCCTGCTCCAGTCACCCGGTCCAGGCGTGTTCCAGCTGCCCGTTGCGGGCCCGCTCCAGTCGTCCGATCCGCGCTGGGGGCCGTACCCGGAACCGTGCCCAGCACCATGCCCGGTCCTGCCGCCGACGCCGCTGCCCGCGTCGCCCGCGCCTCCGCTCCCGGGCCGGCGCCCGCCCCCGGTGCCAGGCGCTTCGCCTCTGCTGCCGGGGCCACGGGGTGGCTCGGGCGGGTACGGGGGCTGAGGTGTCGTGGTCACCGACCGATCATCGCAAGAACGGCAGGGGCCCTCTGTTCACCGCGCCCGAATTGACGCTAGCGTGGAGGCACCTTTGTACACGCGGGAGCTCGGAGCACCGGGCTGAGAGGGCGCTGACCTTCGTCCCAGCGATGTTTCACGTGGAACGTCGTCACCAGTGAGTGACGTTCCCCACGAAACGTCGGCGGACGGAAGCCGCTGCGTCGACCGCCGAACCTGTTACCGGGTAATGCCGGCGTAGGGAGTAGGTCTCATGACCATCAAGGACGCACGCACGCCTGCCTCCAGCCAGGACGAACAGCCCATTCAGGGCGAAGAGTCCACGGAGAGCGGGAAGTCCATCGGCTGGCACAAGGCGTACGTCGAGGGTTCGCGCCCCGACCTGCGGGTGCCGGTCCGACAGGTGCACCTCACCAACGGGCAGTCGGTCACGCTGTACGACACCTCGGGCCCGTACACCGATCCAGCGGCCGAGACCGATGTCCGCCGTGGCCTGGCCCCGCTGCGGGAGAACTGGATCATCGCCCGCGGCGACACCGAGGAGTACGCGGGCCGCCCCGTCCGTCCCGAGGACGACGGCATCAAGCACACCTCGCCGCGCGGCGGCAATCTGCGCAACCTCGACGCCGTCTTCCCGGGTCGCCCCCGACTGCCGCGCCGGAGCCGTGACGGCGAGGCGGTGACCCAGCTGGCGTATGCGCGCCGCGGCGAGATCACGCCCGAGATGGAGTACGTGGCCATCCGGGAGAACGTGGCGCCCGAGGTCGTACGGGAGGAGATCGCCGCGGGACGCGCGGTGCTCCCGGCCAACGTCAACCACCCGGAGATCGAGCCGATGATCATCGGCAAGCGGTTCCTGGTGAAGGTCAACGCCAACATCGGCAACTCGGCGGTCACCTCCTCCATCGAGGAAGAGGTGGAGAAGATGACCTGGGCGACCCGCTGGGGCGCCGACACGGTCATGGACCTGTCCACCGGCCGCAACATCCACACCACGCGCGAGTGGGTGCTGCGCAACTCCCCCGTCCCCATCGGCACGGTGCCGCTCTATCAGGCGCTGGAGAAGGTCGACGGCCGTGCCGAGGAACTGACCTGGGAGATCTACAAGGACACGGTCATCGAGCAGGCCGAGCAGGGTGTGGACTACATGACGGTCCACGCGGGTGTGCGGCTGCCCTACGTGCCGTTGACCGCCAACCGCAAGACGGGCATCGTCTCGCGCGGCGGGTCGATCATGGCGGCGTGGTGCCTGGCCCACCACAAGGAGAGCTTCCTCTACGAGAACTTCGAGGAACTGTGCGAGATCCTCGCCACCTACGACGTGACGTACTCGCTCGGTGACGGCCTCCGGCCCGGCTCGATCGCGGACGCCAACGACGAGGCGCAGTTCGCGGAGTTGAGGACGCTCGGGGAACTCAACACGATCGCCAAGCGTTTCAACGTTCAGACCATGATCGAGGGCCCGGGGCATGTCCCGATGCACAAGATCAAGGAGAACATCGACCTTCAGCAGGAGATCTGCGAGGAGGCTCCGTTCTATACGCTCGGCCCGCTGACCACGGACGTCGCCCCGGCGTACGACCACATCACCTCGGGCATAGGCGCCGCGATGATCGCGTGGTGGGGCACTGCGATGCTCTGCTACGTCACGCCCAAGGAGCACTTGGGCCTGCCCAACCGTGACGACGTGAAGACCGGCGTCATCACCTACAAGATCGCGGCCCATGCGGCGGACCTCGCCAAGGGACACCCTGGCGCACAGGAGTGGGACGACGCGTTGTCGGACGCCCGCTTCGAGTTCCGCTGGGAGGACCAGTTCAACCTGGCCCTCGACCCCGACACGGCCCGGGAGTTCCATGACGAGACCCTCCCGGCGGAGCCGGCCAAGACGGCCCACTTCTGCTCGATGTGCGGCCCGAAGTTCTGCTCGATGAAGATCAGCCAGAGCATCACAGAGCGGTTCGGCGGTGCGGCGGCCGAGGGGGCGTCGCAGGAGGAGATCGCTGAGGGGATGCTGCAGAAGTCGAAGGAGTTCGCGGCGAGCGGGAGCCGGGTGTACCTGCCGCTGGCGGACTGACGTCCGTTCATCGGCGCTGCTCCGGAGGGGGCTTGGTGTCTTCGGGGCAGCGCCGTCGTGCATTCAGGGATGAGGGGTGGGTGGAGCCTTGATCGTTCTCAAGGTGACGGATGAGGCGCAGTCGCTGGCGTGGGACGGCGATGATCTGGTCGATCTGGTGGGTGGGGGCCGCCGATGGGGTCCCGACGGCGTGGAGCAGCCTGCCTCGTTCATCCACGGGTTTCCCTTCGACCGGAGCGTCGTCTCCCCGTCCGGTCGCTACTCCGTCGTCTATACCGAGCGTGGGACCAAGGCCCTGCTGTTCGATGGTGATCAGCTCGTCCGTGAGCTGAACCGGAGCTACTACCAGGCCGATGTCTTCGACTATCCGGTGACGCTCGGCGCGTTGCAGGACGGCCGCGAGGTTCTGGTCCACTGCCCGGATGAATACAACATCCTGGAGATCGAGGACGCGGAGTCGGGAGAGTGGCTCACCGATGGCGAACGTGATCCCAAGGACGTCTTCCACTCGCGGCTGGCGATGAGCCCGGGTGGGACTCACCTGCTGTCGGCGGGCTGGGTGTGGCATCCGCACGGCGTGGTCGAAGTCTTTGACCTGACCAGCGCGTTGACCGACCCCGCTCTGCTCGACGGCCAGGGCGTGCTGCCCGCGGACCCGGGCATCGCCGGCGAGGTCGCCTCGGCCTGCTGGCTTGACGATGATCGCCTGGCTGTGGCGACCGTAGGGGAGCCTCGCGACGGTGAGGAGACCCCTGACCTCGGTCCAGGGGAGTTGGGCGTGTGGTCGCTCTCCGCAGGGGGGTGGATCCATCGCAGCAAGGTCGATTTCTGCATCGGCACCCTGATCGCGCGGGGCGACACGGTCGTCTCGCTGTACGGGCACCCGCGGCTGATCGATGTCACGACCGGCGCGGTGGTGGCGGAATGGCCCACCGTGAAGGTGCCCCAGAGAGACGGCAGCTACGGGGTCACCCACATTCCGACGCCCGTCGCTGCTCTGCACCCGGACGGCACCCGCCTGGCCGTGGCCCAGCCGGACACCATCGCCGTCATCACCCTTCCGGAGTTCACGGTTGCCGGGAACCGGGTGCATCCGCCGATCGCGGAGTGATCGTCGGGCGGCGGGGACAGGCGTATCCCGTACTCCTGTCCATGCCGCCGGCCGGGCATCCGACTTGCGCTCCCCCGTAGGCGGCTCGCCGCGGCGAGGGGCGCAAGCCGGGGTTACTCCGGCTGGTGTTCCGGGCCGCCGAAGTCCGGGCTGGTGTAGTCCGGGCTGGTGAAGCTGGGGCGGGAGCCCGTGGAGCCGTCGTCCGGGCTGCTGAAGCCCGGGCGGCCGTAGCCGAGGTTCGGCATACGGCTGGGTGCCGGCGGTGTCGCGCGGTGCAGGGCGGCCGCGGTGCCGGGGTCGGCCAGGGCGTCCCGCAGGAAGGGCAGCACGCCCCGCTCCAGCAGGGCGTCGTGCCAGGCCTCCCTGGCACGGGCGACCTCCCCGGTGAGCTCGGCGTACGGCCCGGTGTCGACGAGCGAGGGGCGGTTGCGCAGGGCGGTGATGAGGAGCCCCACCGCGGCGACCAGGATGGCCACCGCGGTCATCGCGCCGAAGACCCAGCCCGTCGTCAGCATCGTTCTGGCGAACGCCTGTTCGGGATTGAGCATCTTCAGGATGTAGCCGACGAGCAGGAATATCGCCGCGGCGGTCCCGGCGAGGACGGGAGCGAGCACCGCGACGACGGCGACGGCACCCGCGCCGGCCGTCTCGGCGACTTCTCCCATGGTGGCGGCGAGCCCCGCCGCGCCCGAGCCGGACTCCGCAGAGCCGGTCTCGCGCACGGATGTCGGGGTGGACGGCGCCGGCTGGCGCAGTTCCTCGCGGACCTTCACATAGTGCTGGTACTCGGTCGCCGCGGCCGCCGTGATGATCGCGGTGGCGTTCAGCGCCATGGTGCGCAGCTGTTCGGGATTCAGCCGCTGCCCCACAGCGGCCAGTTCCGGGCGGTGTGGGGCGGAGCGCAGCGCCTCATCGAGGATCCGCTCGTATTCCTGGCGGTCCTCGCTCAGCAGGTGCTGCGGAACGCTGTTCATGTGCATCCCCCGATGCTCCGTAGGGCTTGGGGCTCGCATGACTGTGAGCCGTCGGGCAGAAACGGAGGGGAGCCTGCTACGGATAAGCCGATGGTAGAGCGGTGACGGCACAGGGTGACAGGGGGTTTCCAGAAATTGGGCCCTGGCCTGCGCCGTCTCGGCTCAGTCCGTCATGGGGGATCGTCTGCCCTGTGAACGTTCAGATATCCAGGGGAAGTTGCTGGACCAGCAGCTTTCCGGCCATGGTCACGCCGCCGTCCATCGCGATGGCCAGCCCGTCGGCGTAGACGTGCGGTCCCTCGACCACCGGGCCGCCCCCGTCCTCGCCGTCCTCGGAGCCGACCTCGCCCAGCAGATAGGGAATCGGGCTGTGACCGTGAACGATGCGGGTGCCGCCGTACGTATCCAGCAGCGAACGGACGGCGTCTGCACCTCCCTCGTCGCGGAAGGAGAAACGCTTGGTGAACTTGCGGAACAGGTCCCACACCTCGTCCGCGTCGTTGCGCGTGAGGGTCTCGCGGACGGTGTCGTTGACCGCCTCGATCGAGTCGCCGTAGTCGAGGTAGGCGGTGGTGTCCGAGTGGACCAGCAGATGACCGTCGACGGACTCCATGGCGTCGAGGCGGGCCATCCACTGCAGATGGTGGTCCTGGAGACGGTCCATGTCGGTCTTCTGGCCGCCGTTGAGCAGCCAGGCCGCCTGGAAGGTGGCGGTGCCCGCCCCGGAGTTGACGGGGGTGTCGGCGAACCGCTTCGCGCCGAGCAGCAGCAGCTCGTGGTTGCCCATGAGGGCCTTGCAGTAGCCGCCGGCCGCGGCGGCCTCGGCGGACAGCCGCATCACGAGGTCGATGACGCCGATGCCGTCCGGGCCGCGGTCGGTGAAGTCACCGAGGAACCACAGCCGGGCGGTGCCGGCGCACCAGTTGCCCGCGGAGTCGAGGAGGCCCTTCTCCTGGAGGGCCGCCACCAGCTCGTCGAGATAGCCGTGCACATCGCCCACGACGTACAGCGCGCCCGACCCGTCCACGGGCTGCGGGAGCACGGCCGGGTCGACGGTCACCTGGAGGGTGTCACCGCGGTTGACGACCGGCAGGTTCCGCTCGGTCGGGGTGTACCCCTCCGGGTAGCCCTCGGGGTACGCCTCCTCGTGGGGCGGCGCGACATCGCCAGGGTGTGTGCTCTGGCCGTACGGACCGGTCTCGTGGACGTACGCGGGCACCCGGAAGTCGCGCAACGTCGCCGTCCGCTCCGCTTCGGGTCCCTGACCGGCCCCCTGAGTCATCAGACCCCTCCACCATCACGCCGCATCTGCACCGCTTCGGACTGCCTGGTCGCAGCGGCCCGCGGTGTCGTGGGCCCATCATAGGAATGCGGATCGCGCCATGTGATGACCCAGGGGTGGTGAATCGGCGCAAGAGTCCAGTTCACCGCGGCTTTCGCCCCGATTGGGCAGGGCTTCGGCCACCTGCTGACGGCGCTGCCGTCGCCCCTTTTCGCGGACCCGGCGCCCCTTCCCGTGGGCCCGGCGCCCCTTTCCGCGGCCCCGGCACCCCGTTCCGTGCGGAGGAGCATCCGTCCGTCGCCCCGCGGCCGCTTCCCGGACGGACGCCTCTCGGTCCGCCGCTTCCGCCGCCGCTCCCGTGCCGACCGCCCTCGGTCGGCACGCCTCTCCCGGCCGGGTTCTGTCACTCCCGGCCGGGCTTCGGCTGCTCGCGACCGGAGTGCTACTTCTCCTCCGGCGACCGGGGCGGGCTGACCGTCGTCCGGGGCGGGCGCCGCTGGGACGAGGTGCGCACGATCAGTTCGGTCGGTATCACCTGCTCGACCGGCTGGTCCGACTCCACCCCCTCGATGGCGTCGATGAGGAGCTGGACGACCGCTGTGCCGATCCGCCGGGGCTTCAGCGAGAGCGTCGTGATGGGCGGTTCGGTGCTGGCGTACACGGTCGACTCGCTGCAGCAGACCAGAAGCAGGTCCTCCGGTACGCGCAGTCCGTAGCGGCGGGCGGCGGCCAGCAGGTCGGTGCCGTTCGGGTCGAACAGTCCGTAGACGGCGTCGGGCCGGTCGGGCCGGGCCAGCAGCCGGTCGGCGGCCACGGCGCCCGCACAGGGGTCGTGGGCCGGGTAGGCCTCGTACACCGGGTCCTGGCCGACACGTTCGCACCAGCGCAGGTACGCCGTCGTCGACAGATGGGTGTACGTGTCCGTCGTCGTCCCGGTCAGCAGGCCGATGCGGCGGGCGCCGGCGTCGGCCAGATGGTCGAGGATGCCGAGGACGGCGGCCTCGTGGTCGTTGTCGACCCACGCGGTCACCGGCAGCTCGCCGGCCGGGCGGCCGTCGGAGACGACCGGCAGGCCCTGCCGGACGAGTTCGCTGACGACGGGGTCCTGGTCGGAGGGGTCGATGACGACCGTGCCGTCCAGGGCGACGTTCGACCACACGTCGTGCCGCGAGGTCGCCGGGAGGATGACGAGCGCGTAGCCGCGGGCGAGCGCGGCCGAGGTGGCAGCCCGGGCCATCTCGGCGAAGTACGCGAACTCGGTGAAGGTGAAAGGTTCATCCCCGTACGTCGTCACGGTCAGGCCGATGAGTCCCGACTTGCCGGTACGGAGGGTTCGGGCCGCTGCCGACGGGCGATAGCCCAGCCGGTCGGCGACTTCACGGACATGGCGTCGGGTGGCGTCCGGGAGCCGGCCCTTGCCGTTGAGGGCATCGGAGACGGTCGTGATGGAGACTCCGGCGGCGGCGGCCACGTCTCTGATGCCCGCCCGGCCCGGTCGGCTGCCTCGACGTGAGGTTTCCGCGCGGCTCACCTGGTGCTTCCCTGCTGCTGTCATGGCGAGCCGATAGTAGGGCTCATGCGGTGGGGTAGTGCGGACGCATATGCACGCGTTGACAGGCACGTTTCTGCATGGTCATCATCCGTCAATTCCCTTCGAATGAAAGGGAGTTGAACGATCCAATGGCACTACGTGACTTGTCGACACGCATGAGCCTGCCAACTCCTCGATGTTTCGAAGAGGTCTCAACTCACCTTCACGAGGGATGCGCGCCACGGCGCGCACTACCGGCGCATAGATATATGTGAGAGCGCCCTGCGATTCGTCTGCCTTCGGCCGGTGATGCCCCTGATGCCTGTGGGGCTGATGGGGTTTGCGGTCTCCTACGTCTCACCTGTACGCACCGGGGCCGAATCCTCATAAGGTGTGGAGTATTGGAAGCCGGCGGCGTGGACGGGCCGCCGGTGGTCGCGAGGAGGACTGCGGTGAGCGAGACGAGCCCCAAGCTGCGCGCCGAGCTGGAGGGTATCCCCACCTACAAGCCGGGCAAGCCTGCCGCGGCCGACGGCCCGGTCGCCTACAAGCTGTCCTCCAACGAGAACCCCTATCCGCCGCTGCCCGGTGTGATGGAGAGCGTCACGGCCGCGGCCTCGTCCTTCAACCGCTACCCCGACATGGCCTGCACAGGCCTGATGAACGAGCTGTCGGAGCGCTTCGGCGTCCCGCTCGCCCATCTGGCCACCGGCACCGGTTCCGTCGGCGTGGCCCAGCAGCTCATCCAGGCGACCTCGGGCCCGGGCGACGAGGTCATCTACGCCTGGCGGTCCTTCGAGGCGTACCCGATCATCACGCAGATCAGCGGCGCGACCTCGGTGAAGGTGCCGCTGACGCCGGGTGATGTGCACGACCTGGACGCGATGGCCGGCGCCATCACCGAGCGGACGCGGCTGGTCTTCGTCTGCAACCCCAACAACCCGACCGGCACGGTGGTCAAGCGGGCCGAGCTGGAGCGGTTCCTCGACCGGGTGCCGAGCGATGTGCTCGTCGTCCTCGACGAGGCGTACCGCGAGTTCATCCGCGACCCCGAGGTGCCCGACGGCGTGGAGCTGTACCGCGACCGGCCGAACGTGTGCGTCCTGCGGACCTTCTCCAAGGCGTACGGCCTCGCCGGCCTCCGCATCGGATTCGCCATCGCCCATGAGCCGGTGGCGGCGGCGCTGCGCAAGACCGCGGTGCCCTTCGGCGTCAGCCAGCTCGCGCAGGACGCGGCGATCGCCTCGCTGCGCGCGGAGGACGAACTGCTCGGCCGGGTGGGCTCTCTGGTGTGTGAGCGCAACCGGGTCGTCGAGGGGCTGCGCGCTCAGGGCTGGACGGTGCCCGAGACCCAGGCCAACTTCGTGTGGCTGCGGCTGGGGGAGCGCACGGTCGACTTCGCGGCGGCGTGCGACCGGCATGGTGTGGTGGTCCGTCCGTTCCCCGGCGAGGGTGTGCGGGTGACGGTCGGGGAGGCCGAGGCGAACGACATCTTCCTGAAGGTGGCGGAAGGGTTCCGTAAGGAGCTCTAGTCGTCGGCCAGTTCCAGGCGGACCGGGTCTCCGTCCCGTACAGAGGCCAGCAGGCCCGGGTCGCCGTTCAGGCGGCCCAGAACATTGCACGGACTCACGAGGCGGCACTCGTCGCCCCGCGAGATCGGCGTGGGCCCGTAGGGGAGCGCGAGGGCGTCGCCGTCGGTCCAGAAGGCCACGGTGCCCGGTTCCACGACCTCTTGGGCGTTGGTTTCACGTGGAACCGAGACGCCGGTGTCGAAGTAGACCTCCTGTCCCCAGATGTGGGCGGTGGAGGCGAGCGGCAGTGCCTTGGTGAGGGCCTGTGCCGTCGGGGTGTCGTCGAGGGATGCGGTGAGGTGGCCCGAGGGCCATGAGAGTCGTATCTGCACGGCATGGGATTCAACAAGATGTTGAAGTTGCTGCCAAGGGGCCGGGGTGCGGCGGCCGGGGTGACGCAGGAGACATGACCCCCCTGCCGTCCGTCGAAATTCAGTACGTCATACTGGGCTTGTGAATGTGAACGCGTTCACAAGCGTGTCCCGGTTGATCCCTTGATGTGTGTTGCATAAGGGGCAAACTGCCGCTTTACCACGGCACGTAAGGAGACTGACGACGTGGACCTGGCTCTGGCGCCGGAGACACTGGCGCGATGGCAGTTCGGCATCACCACCGTCTACCACTTCCTCTTCGTCCCCCTGACGATCTCGCTCGCCGCCCTCACGGCGGGTCTGCAGACGGCCTGGGTGCGCACGGAGAAGGAGAAGTACCTCAGGGCCACGAAGTTCTGGGGCAAGCTCTTCCTGATCAACATCGCGATGGGCGTCGTCACCGGCATCGTGCAGGAGTTCCAGTTCGGCATGAACTGGTCCGACTACTCGCGCTTCGTCGGTGACATCTTCGGTGCGCCGCTCGCCTTCGAGGCTCTGATCGCCTTCTTCTTCGAGTCGACGTTCATCGGCCTGTGGATCTTCGGCTGGGACAAGCTGCCGAAGAAGATCCACCTGGCCTGCATCTGGATGGTCTCGATCGGCACCATCCTGTCGGCGTACTTCATCCTCGCGGCCAACTCGTGGATGCAGCACCCGGTCGGCTACAAGATCAACGAGGCGAAGGGGAGGGCCGAGCTCACCGACTTCTGGCTGGTGCTGACCCAGAACACCGCCCTCGCCCAGGCCTTCCACACGCTGTCCGCCGCGTTCCTGACCGGTGGCGCGTTCATGGTCGGCGTCTCCGCCTTCCATCTGCTGCGCAAGAAGCACATCAGCGACATGAAGACCTCGCTGCGGCTCGGCCTGGTCACCGTCATCGTCGGCGGCATGCTCACCGCGATCAGCGGTGACACCCTCGGCAAGATCATGTACGAGCAGCAGCCGATGAAGATGGCCGCGGCCGAGGCGCTGTGGGACGGCGAGAAGCCGGCTCCCTTCTCGATCTTCGCCGTCGGCGACGTCGACAAGGGCCACAACAGGGTCGCCATAGAGGTCCCGGGCCTGCTGTCCTTCCTGGCCAAGGACGACTTCACCTCGTACGTCCCCGGCATCAACGACATCAACAAGGCCGAACAGGAGAAGTACGGGCCCGGCGACTACCGGCCCAACATCCCCGTCGCCTACTGGGGCTTCCGCTGGATGATCGGCTTCGGCATGACGTCCTTCGCGATCGGTCTGCTCGGACTCTGGCTGACCCGCAAGAAGTTCATGCTGCCGCAGCACCTGCGGGTGGCCGACGACGAGGTGCCGCGTCTCGTGCTGCTGCCCCGGGGCCAGAAGGCCCTCGGCCCGAAGCTCACCCGGTGGTACTGGCGCATCGCCGTACTCACCATGGGCTTCCCGCTGATCGCCAACTCCTGGGGCTGGATCTTCACCGAGATGGGCCGTCAGCCGTGGGTCGTCTACGGCGTCCTGCAGACCCGTGACGCGGTCTCCCCCGGTGTCTCCCAGGGCGAGATCCTCACCTCGATGATCGTCTTCACGACGCTGTACGCCATCCTCGCCGTCGTCGAGGTCAAGCTGCTCGTGAAGTACGTCAAGGCCGGCCCGCCCGAGCTCACCGAGGCCGACCTCAACCCGCCCACGAAGATCGGCGGCGACACCCGTGACGCCGACAAGCCGATGGCCTTCTCGTACTAGGCCCAGGGAGATCGAGTCATGGAACTTCACGACGTCTGGTTCGTCCTCATCGCCGTCCTGTGGACCGGCTACTTCTTCCTGGAGGGCTTCGACTTCGGGGTCGGCATCCTCACCAGGCTGCTGGCCCGCAACCGGCCCGAGAAGCGGGTGCTGATCAACACCATCGGCCCCGTCTGGGACGGCAACGAGGTCTGGCTGCTCTCGGCGGGCGGCGCGACCTTCGCCGCCTTCCCCGAGTGGTACGCCACGCTCTTCTCCGGCTTCTATCTGCCGCTGCTGTTCATCCTGGTCTGCCTGATCGTCCGCGGCGTGGCCTTCGAGTACCGGGCGAAGCGGCCCGAGGAGAACTGGCAGCGCAACTGGGAGACCGCGATCTTCTGGACCTCGCTCCTCCCCGCGTTCCTGTGGGGCGTCGCCTTCGGCAACATCGTGCGGGGTGTGAAGATCGACAGGAACTTCGAGTACGTCGGCACCCTCTGGGACCTGCTCAACCCCTACGCCCTCCTCGGCGGACTGGTGACGCTCACGCTCTTCACCTTCCACGGGGCGGTGTTCACGGCCCTCAAGACCGTCGGCGACATCCGGGAGCGGGCACGGAAGCTGGCGCTCCAAGTCGGCCTCGTCACGGCCGTGTGCGCGCTGATCTTCCTGACGTGGACGCAGGTCGACGGCGGTGACGGCAAGAGCCTGGTCGCTCTCGTGGTCGCGGTGGCCGCGCTGGTCGCGGCGTTGGTGGCAAATCAGGCGGGGCGCGAGGGCTGGTCGTTCGCCCTCTCGGGGGTGACGATCGTGGCCGCCGTGGCCATGCTCTTCCTGACCCTCTTCCCGAACGTCATGCCCTCCAGCCTCAACGGGGACTGGAGCCTGACGGTCACCAACGCCTCGTCGAGCCCGTACACCCTGAAGATCATGACCTGGTGTGCCGGTATCGCCACGCCGATCGTCCTGCTCTACCAGAGTTGGACCTACTGGGTGTTCCGCAAGCGCATCGGAACGCAGCACATCGCCGAAGCCACGCACTGAGGTGTGTTTCACGTGAAACCAATCGATCCGCGTCTGCTCCGATACGCCCGTGCCACGCGCCTGTTCATGGTGGCGGTCGTCGGCCTGGGCATGGTCGGAGCAGCGCTGGTCATCGCGCAGGCGATGCTCATCGCCGAAGTGGTGGTCGGCGCGTTCCAGCACGGCCTGTCGGCCGGTGAACTCCGCACTCCCCTGCTGCTGTTGGTGGCCGTCGCCTGCGGGCGTGCCCTGGTCTCCTGGCTCACCGAACTCGCCGCCCACCGGGCGAGCGCGGCGGTGAAGTCCGAGCTTCGGGGGCGGTTGCTGGAACGGGCCGCGGCACTCGGACCGGGGTGGCTGAGCGGACAACGGACGGGCTCGCTGGTCGCACTCGCCACGCGGGGAATCGACGCCCTGGACGACTACTTCTCGCGCTATCTCCCACAGTTGGGGCTGGCGGTGGTCGTGCCGGTGGCGGTGCTGGCGCGGGTCGTCACCGAGGACTGGGTCTCGGCCGCCATCATCGTGGGCACCCTCCCCCTCATCCCGATCTTCATGGTGCTGATCGGCTGGGCCACGCAGTCCCGGATGGACCGTCAGTGGCAGCTGCTGTCCCGGCTGTCGGGGCACTTCCTCGATGTGGTCGCCGGTCTGCCCACCCTGAAGGTGTTCGGCCGGGCCAAGGCGCAGGCCGAGTCGATCAAGCGCATCACCGGCGAGTACCGGCAGGCGACCATGCGGACGCTGCGGATCGCCTTCATCTCCTCCTTCGCCCTGGAGCTGCTTGCCACCCTGTCGGTGGCCCTGGTCGCCGTGACGATCGGCATGCGGCTCGTGCACGGCGAGATGGACCTGTACGTCGGTCTGGTCATCCTGGTGCTGGCGCCCGAGGCCTATCTGCCGTTGCGTCAGGTGGGGGCGCAGTACCACGCGGCGGCGGAGGGGCTGGCCGCCGCCGAGGAGATCTTCGAGGTGCTGGAGACGCCGGTGCCGGCGGCGGGTACGGCCGCGGTGCCGGCCGGCGTATCGGCTGGTGCCCTGGCCTTCGAGGGCGTCACCGTTCGCTACCCGGGGCGTTCCGGCGACGTCGTCCATGACGTGTCGTTCGCCGTAGAGCCCGGGGAGACGGTGGCGCTCGTCGGGCCGAGCGGGGCGGGCAAGTCGACGCTGCTGAACGTCCTGCTGGGATTCGTGGCGCCCGCAGAGGGGCGGGTGTTGGTCGGGGGCGTGGATCTTGCCGAGGCAGATCTCGGCCGGTGGCGTTCGCAGGTGGCGTGGGTGCCGCAGCGGCCGCACCTGTTCGCCGGGACGATCGCGGAGAACGTCCGGCTGGCGCGGCCCGAGGCCGACGCCGCCGCCGTACGGCAGGCGCTGGCGGACGCGGGAGCCCTGGAGTTCGTCGACGCCCTGCCGCAGGGCGCCGACACCGTGCTCGGCGAGGACGGCGCCGGTCTGTCCGCCGGCCAGCGGCAGCGGCTCGCGCTGGCCCGGGCGTTCCTCGCGGACCGGCCCGTGCTGCTGCTGGACGAGCCGACGGCCGCGCTCGACGGGGCCACCGAGGCCGAGGTCGTGGCGGCGGTGCGCAGGCTCGCGGTGGGGCGCACGGTGTTGCTCGTCGTGCACCGGCCGGCCCTGTTGGGAGTGGCGGACCGGGTGGTGCGGCTGGAGGAGCCTGCGGTGCCCACGTCCGCGGCGCCCGATTCCTCTGTCCTCGCCGAGGCCGGAACGGTGCAGGATGCTCCCCGGGCGGCGAGCCGCCAGGTCGAGACGGAAAGGTCTCCCACTGCCGACCACCCGGCCTCCGAGGCGGCACCGGCGGCCGCAAACCGCGGTCTCCTCGCCCGCGTCCGTGCCATGTCCGGCCCCCGGCGCGGCCGGCTGGCGCTCGCCCTGCTGCTCGGCAGCCTCGCGCTCGGCAGTGCCGTCGGGCTCATGGCGACCTCCGGGTGGCTGATCTCGCGGGCCTCGCAGCAGCCGCCCGTGCTCTATCTGATGGTGGCCGTGACGGCGACCCGGGCCTTCGGGATCGGACGGGCCGTCTTCCGGTACGCCGAACGCCTCGTCTCGCACGACGCCGTGCTGCGGATGCTGGCCGACACCCGGGTCGCCGTGTACCGGCGCCTGGAGCGGCTGGCGCCCGCGGGGCTGCGGCAAACCCGCCGGGGTGACCTGCTCTCGCGGCTCGTCGCCGATGTCGACACGCTCCAGGACTACTGGCTGCGCTGGCTGCTTCCCGCGGGCGCGGCGCTCACGGTGTCCGCCGCGACCGTCGGCTTCACCGCCTGGCTGCTGCCCGAGGCCGCCGCGGTGCTCGCCGTAGGCCTGCTGGCGGCCGGGGCCGGGGTGCCGCTGGTCACCGGCGCGGTGGCCCGGCGCGCGGAGCGGCGGCTGGCACCGGCGCGCGGTGTACTGGCGACGCGGGTGACCGACCTGCTGACCGGGACCGCCGAACTGTCCGTCGCCGGCGCCCTGCCGGCCCGTACCGCCGAGGCTCGGGAGGCCGACGGAGTGCTGGCGCGGATCGCCTCGCGCGCCGCCACCGCCACCGCTCTCGGTGACGGGCTCACCGCGCTCTTCTCCGGCCTCACCGTCGCCGCCACGGCCCTCGTGGGCGCCCGGGCGGTCGGCGACGGCCGGCTGAGCGGGGTGGCCATGGCTGTCGTCGTGCTCACCCCGCTGGCCGCCTTCGAGGCCGTCCTCGGCCTCCCGCTCGCCGTCCAGTACCGCCAGCGGGTGCGCAAGAGTGCGGAGCGGGTGTACGAGGTGCTGGACGCCCCGGAACCCGTACGGGAGCCGGAGCAGCCGGGCGAGGCGCCCGTCTCCCCGTTCCCGGTCGTCCTGAAGGGTCTGTCAGCGCGCTACGCCGGACAGGACCGGGACGCCCTCGCCGCGCTCGACCTCACCGTCACGGAAGGCCGCCGGATCGCCGTCGTGGGCCCGTCCGGGTCCGGCAAGACGACCCTCGCGCAGGTGCTGCTGCGGTTCCTGGACGCGGGGAACGGCTCGTACACGCTGGGCGGGGTGGACGCGTACGCGCTGGACGGGGACGACGTACGGCGCCTCGTCGGGCTGTGCGCGCAGGACGCGCACCTCTTCGACAGCTCGCTGCGCGAGAACCTGCTGCTCGCCAGGAAGGACGCCACCGAGGCCGAACTGCGCGACGCCCTGCGGCGGGCCCGGCTGCTCGACTGGGCAGAGGGGCTGCCCGACGGGCTGGACACGTTGGTCGGCGAGCACGGAGCGCGGCTGTCCGGGGGCCAGCGGCAGCGGCTGGCGCTGGCCCGCGCGCTGCTCGCCGACTTCCCGGTCCTCGTCCTCGACGAGCCCGCCGAACACCTCGACCTGCCCACCGCCGACGCCCTCACGGCCGATCTGCTGGCCGCCACCGAGGGCCGTACGACGGTGTTGATCACCCACCGGCTGGCCGGGCTGGACGCGGTGGACGAGATCGTCGTCCTGGACGAGGGGCGGGTCGTCCAGCGAGGCACCTACGCCGAGCTGGCCGCCGTGGAGGGGCCGCTGCGGCGGATGGTGGAGCGGGAGGCGGAGTCGGAGGCGCTGGCGCTCACGGCGTGAACCGTCGCCGAGGCACCTGGAACGGCATGAGCCGTTGCCCAGCCATCGGTCCCCAAGGTGTCGACTTTCTGTATCAAATGGGACTAATTACTCTCAGTTCATGTCCGACACCACGCGTCCACGCCCCGGCCCGCTGCCTTCCACGCTGTCGGCCGAGCTGACCGCGAGGGTGCCGCAGTTGCTGGAGGCCATGCGGTCCGTCGGCGGCGGACTCGAACTGCACTCCACGCTGGACCGGATCTGCGAGACCGCGGCCGAGCTGACGGACGCCCGCTACGCGGCCATCGGCGTCGTCGACGAGGACGGGCGCGGTTTGGCCGACTTCGTCCACCACGGCGTCGACGAGGCGACCGCCCGCCGTATCGGACGTCAGCCGGACGGGCACCGGGGCCTGCTCGGCGCACTCATCCGGGACCCGGAGCCGGTACGCCTGGCGGATCTCACGACCGACCCGCGCTCCTGCGGCTTTCCGGAGCACCACCCGCTGATGCGCGGGTTCCTGGGCCTGCCGATCCGGGTGCAGGGGGAGATCTTCGGGAACCTGTATCTGACGGAGAAGCGCGGCGGCGAGCCGTTCAACGACCACGACCTCAACATGGTCCGGGTGCTGGCCACCGAGGCCGGGATCGCCATCGGCAACGCACGCCTGTACGAGGCGGCCAAGCAGCGCGAGCGCTGGATCGACGGGTCGGTCGCCGTCACCACCGCCCTGCTGTCAGGCGGCGACACCGACGACGCCCTCCAGGTCGTCGCCGAGCAGGCCCGCGGACTGTCGGGGTCGACGGCCGGGATCGTGCTGCTGCCCGCCGACGAGGGCGGCCTGGAGATCGCCGCCGTGGCCGCGGATGAGCCGTCGGCGATGCTGGGCACCGTCGTCCCGCCGGAGAGCGGCATCGTCGCCGAACTCCTCGACGGGCAGGCGGTGTTCCTGGAGGACGCGGCCGGGGACCCCCGCGTGATCACCACGCTGGCGCACGGCTACGGGCCCACCATGATGGTGCCCCTGCACAGCGACGGCCGGATCCTGGGCGCCCTCGTCACACCCCGGGCGCGGGGGGAGCGGCCGTTCACGGAGACCGAGCGCACCCTGGCGATCCAGTTCGCCGCGCAGGCCGCGCTCGCGCTGATGATGGCCGACGCGCAGCGCGACCGGGAACGCCTCGCGGTCTACGAGGACCGCGACCGCATCGCCCGTGACCTGCACGATCTCGTCATCCAACGGCTGTTCGCCACCGGGATGATGCTGGAGAGCGCGCAGCGCGGAGCGGTCGAGCCCGAGGTACGCGACGGCGTCGGCAACGCCGTCGACGAACTCGACGTCACCATCCAGGAGATCCGTACCGCGATCTTCGCGCTCCAGCAGGGGCCCGCCGAGGCGCCCTCCGGACTGCGCACGCGGGTGCTGCGGGAGATCAACACGGCCGCCGTGCCGCTCGGCTTCAAGCCCACGCACCGCTTCGTCGGCCCGGTCGACGCCCTGGTCGGCGACCTCACCGGCAAGAACCTCATCGCGGCCCTGCGCGAGACCCTCTCCAACGCCTTCCGGCACGCCCACGCGGCACGCATTGACGTCGTCGTCGACGCCACCGTGACCCTGCCGGACGGGCGCGAGGGCGTCCGCCTGACCGTCGCGGACGACGGTGTCGGCATCCCGGAGGGCGGCCGGCGCAGCGGCCTGAAGAACCTCAGGCGGCGTGCGGAGTCCCTCGGCGGGGCGAGTCGGCACGGGCCGGGTATCGGGGAGGACGGGGGTGGTACGACGGTGGTGTGGGAGGCGCCGCTGGAGTAGAGCGGCATGACTGACCGTCACTCCGCATCCCCACGGCGTCCGTTCAGTCGTACGACCGACCCGTCCGAGCTCCGCTGTCCCCCGGCCGTACGACTTCAACAGGACCGCCCGCGCGGGGCCGGGTCAGGATCGCTGGCATGCGACCGTCCCGCCGTCATCCCCTGCTCGTTCCGGCGCTGCTGTGCGCGCTCGCCGTGCTGGCAGCCCGTCCGACCGACGCCACGGAGAAGAAGGCGAGCGACGACGGCGGCGCGGACCCAGGGCTCAACGCGCAGGTGGTGCGGCTGTACGAGGACGCGGCGCGGGCGACCCAGCAGTACGAGGCGGGGCGGCTGGAGGCGGAGGCGCAGCGGGCGACGGCACTGAGGCTGGAGGGGCTGCTCGACCGGGAGCGCCGGGACATCTCCGTCCTGCACGAGGACCTGGGCCGGATCGCGCGCGCCCAGTACCGCAACGGCGGCGACCTCCCCCTCACCGCGCAGATCATCCTCGCCGGCAGTCCGGATCAGCTGATGCGCGGTCAGCAGGTGTTCTCCCAGACGAACCTGGCCGTGAACAACGCCATCGAGAAGAGCCGGCGGGCCGAGGCGAAGCTCGCGGCGGACGAGGCGAAGGCCGCGGCGGCGTGGCAGTCGCTGGAGAAGCGGAACGTCGAACTCGCCGGGCTGAAGCGGGGCATCGAGCAGCAGCTCGAAGAGGCGCGTGGGCAGTTGCAGGGCCAGGCGGACGCGTCGGTCGCGGCGGGTGCGTGTCGGGGTGCCGTCCGGCTGGATCAGCCGGCGGTGCAGGTGACGGGCGCGTGGGTCGCGCCGGTGGAGACGTACGAGCTGTCCGCGGGTTTCGGCAGCGGCGGTTCACGGTGGGCCAACCGGCACACCGGGCAGGACTTCGCGGTGCCGATCGGCACGCCCGTGCGGGCGGTCGGCTCGGGGCGCGTGGTGCGGGTGTCCTGCGGGGGAGCCTTCGGCATCGAGATCGTGATCGAGCACGCCGGCGGCTACTACACGCAGTACGCCCATCTCGCCGCCGTCACCGTCGACCAAGGCGACCGGGTGGCGCCGGGGCAGTGGATCGGCCAGTCCGGCACCACCGGCAACTCCACCGGCCCGCACCTGCACTTCGAGGTGCGGGTCACCCCGGAACTGGGCTCGGGCGTGGACCCGGTGCCGTGGCTGGCGGCACGGGGCGTGCCCCTCGGCTAGGACAGGCTCTCGCGCTGGGCCACCAGCTGCTCGATGACGACCGCCACACCGTCCTCGTTGTTGTCGACCGTCCGGCCGGAGGCAGCGGCGAGCACGTCCGGGTGCGCGTTGCCCATCGCGTACGACCGGCCCGCCCAGGTCAGCATCTCGACGTCGTTGGGCATGTCACCGAAGGCGACGACCTCCTCGTGCGAGATGCCACGCTCGGCACAGCACAGGGCGAGGGTGCTGGCCTTGGAGACGCCCGGCCCGCTGATCTCCAGCAGGGCGCTGGGGCTGGAGCGGGTGACGTTGGCGATGTCACCGATCGCGAGACGGGCCAGGGTGAGGAAGGCGTCCGGGTCGAGCGTGGGATGGAACGCGAGGATCTTCAGGACCGGCTCACCGGCGCCGGGCCCGCCCGCCGCCAGCAGCTTCTCGGCGGGCTGGAGCTCGTCCGGGATCTCCATGTGCAGCTTCGGATAGTCCGGCTCCTGGTGGAAGCCGTACGTCTGCTCCACCGCGTACACCGTGCCGGGTGCCGCGTCCCGCAGCAGGCGTACGGCCTCCAGCGCGTTCTCCCTGGCCAGCTCGCGCACCTTCACGAACCGGTGGGAGCCGGGGTCACCGTGCAGATCGACGACCGCGGCGCCGTTTCCGCAGATGGCGAGGCCGTGGCCGTGGACGTGGTCGCTGACGACGTTCATCCAGCGGGCGGGCCGGCCGGTGACGAAGAAGACCTCGATGCCCGCCTCCTCGGCGGCGGCGAGGGCCGCGACCGTCCGCGGGGAGACGGACTTGTCGTCGCGCAGCAGGGTGCCGTCGAGGTCGGTGGCTATCAGGCGCGGCGGGACGGCGGCGGCCGGGGTCTCGGGCTGTCGAGTCGCTGAAGTCACCCGGCCATTCTCCCGCATATGCCCGCACGGTCGTGCAGAGGCCCGCACAGGTGAGTGATTACAGCCTCCCACCTGCCCCCTCACCCACCGTGGTCTCAGCGCAGCTGCGCCGGGGCCTCCATGGCGATCTGCTCGAAGACCTTCTCGTCGGCGGCGAAGTCCGAGTCGGGGATGGGCCAGTGGATCACGATCTCGGTGAAGCCCAGCTCCCGGTGGCGCCCCGCGAAGTCCACGAACGCGTCGAGCGACTCCAGCGGACGGGCCCGGTCCGGGGTGAATCCGGTGAGCAGGATCTTGTCGAGTTCCCTCGTGTCCCGCCCGATCTCGGCGCACGCGTCGGCCAGCTTCTCGACCTGTCCGCGAATGGCTTGAATCGACTGTTCAGGAGTGCCGTTCTCGTACAGCTTGGGGTCGCCGGTGGTCACCCACGCCTGTCCGTGGCGCGCGGCGAGGCGGAGCCCGCGCGGGCCGGTGGCGGCCACCGCGAAGGGCAGCCGGGGCCGCTGGACACAGCCCGGGATGTTGCGGGCCTCGTGCGCCGCGTAGAAGTCGCCCTCGTACGACACCGAGTCCTCGGTCAGCAGCCGGTCCAGCAGCGGAACGAACTCAGCGAACCGGTCGGCGCGCTCACGCGGCGTCCACGGTTCCTGGCCGAGCGCGGTGGCGTCGAAGCCGGTGCCGCCCGCACCGATGCCGAGCGTGACGCGGCCGCCGGAGATGTCGTCCAGGGAGATGAGCTCCTTGGCGAGGGTCACCGGATGCCGGAAGTTCGGCGAGGTCACCAGCGTGCCCAGACGCAGCCGGTCGGTGACGGCCGCGGCGGCGGTCAGCGTCGGCACGGCACCGAACCACGGGCCGTCGCGGAAGGTCCGCCAGGACAGGTGGTCGTAGGTGTACCCGGTGTGGAAGCCGAGCTGCTCCGCCCGCTGCCATGCCCCACGGCCCCCTTCGGACCAGCGGCGGTACGGGAGGATCACGGTGCTCAGACGCAGACTCATGTTTCGAGCGTATGCGGCCGGACGGGTTTCACGTGAAACAGTGACCCACGGTCACGGTCTCACCGGCTCCCGGTCAGCGTGCGCGGCCGCTCAGCCACGGGCTCAGGCCGACCAGGATGAACTCCTTGTGCACCCGGTCGCCCGGCAGCGGCACCATCAGGAAGTTGCCCGGCGGGAAGCGGCGCGCCTTGACCCAGGCGTGGCCCTCGTAGAGGGAACGCAGGAAGGCGGGGACGTCGCCGCGGGCGATGTCGGGACATTCGACGCCGTCGACGGTGATCAGCGCGTCGTCGTCCGCGTAGAGCCGCACATCCACCCGGGGCCGGCCGCCGAGTTCGACGTAGGCCTCATGGGGCAGGGAGCCGTCGGGGTCCGCGGTGACGCCGACGCCTGCGGCCGTGCGGCGCGAGGTCTGGTCGGCGCCGATGTCATGGGTCACCTCGATCGCGAGGGAGTACTCGGCGGCGAGTGCGCGCAGGGCGGTGACGGCTGCCTCGGTGGTGGGGAGGTGGTCCATGGCGCCGATCATGCCGGTCCTGCCTTCGGGGCGTGGCGGAAGGGGGGGGCGGAGTGAGCGTGCGGAGGGGATCACCGCGCGCGGAGGGGGTCAGTGCGACTCGGGGAAGCGCAGATACCGCGGCGGTACGGCCTCGGTCAGCCAGACGCCGTTCGCGCTGACGTGGAAGACATGGCCGTCGCGGTCCATGGCGCCGGCGTCCACCGAGAGGACGACGGGGCGGCCACGGCGGGCGCCCACCCTGGTCGCGGTCTCGCGGTCCGCCGAGAGGTGCACGGCATGCCGGTTCATGGGCCGCAGGCCCTCGGCGCGGATCGCGTCCAGGCTGCGGGCCACGGTGCCGTGGTAGAGGTACGGCGGTGGCGTCGCCGGAGGCAGGCCGAGGTCCACGTCGATGCTGTGGCCCTGGCTGGCGCGGATGCGGGTGCCTTCGACGGCGAAGCGCTTCTTGTCGTTGGCGGCGACCACGTGGTCCATCTCTTCCCGGGTGAAGCGGAACCCGTGCGCCGCCGCCGCGGCGATCAGCGTGTCGATCTCGACCCAGCCGGCCTCGTCGAGCGTGAGCCCGATGCGCTCCGGCTGATGGCGCAGATGCTTCGAGAGGTACTTCGACACCTTCACGGTGCGTCGTTCGTCCATGTCCCTCAGCGTGACGGGCGAGACGTGAATCACGCGAATGATTTTGCCTCGGATGTTTGGTCCACAACCAAGTCTAGTTATCCACAGGCTAGTTGGCGGTTCTGTGGACAACTCCCGGCAGTGTCAGCCCTCTTCGTCAAGATCGCTGGGGGGCCCGCCCCTTGACGTGAGCGCGTCCAACGCCCGTGCCCGCACCTCCCGTTCAGCCGCCAACGCCACGAACTCCGCCACCCTCTCCGCACCAACCAACCCCTCCACAGCCCGCATTGTGTCCTCGGGCAGCGACACAGAGCGTGCCGCGGACCGCTGCGCAGGATCCTCGCCCGTACCGAGGTGCTGCCTCAGATGTCGTACGGCCAACAGCCGCATCGCCCGCGCGAGTTCCGCGTCCACCGTCTGCTGCGCGAGCGGCCTGAGCCGGCGTACGAGCGTGGCCGCCTCGGCCGCTTCCGCGTCCGTCGGACGGTGCGGTCCGTCGAGGTAGCGCGCGAAGACATGCTCGGTGGTGAACTCCAGGAAACGGGCGGCGATGTGCTCGACCTGTCCCCTCAACTCCCGTAGATGAGCCGAGATCGCGGACAGCGGTACCCCGGCGGCATGCAACTCCACGGCGACGGCGAGCTCTTGAGGGCTCGGCACGAGGAAGGAGTCCTCGTCGCCGGGCACCGGCTCCAGCACCCCGAGTTCCACCGCCTCGGCGACCGCCGCGACGTCCGGGCTGCCGCCGAACCGCTCGTCCAATTCGGCGCGCGAGATCCGTACCGCCTCCTCGTCGCTCCACGGCCCGTCGACCTCGGCGACCAGCCCGAGCACCCCGCCGAGCCCACGTCCGGCGTCCCAGGCCTCCAGGAGCTCCTTGATGGAGGCCAGGGTGTAGCCGCGGTCGAGGAGCCCGGCGATCTGGTGGAGACGGGCGAGATGGGCGTCCGAGTAGAGGTTGGCGCGGCCGCTCCGCTCGGGACGGGGGAGGAGGCCGCGGTCCTGGTAGGCGCGGATGGTGCGGACGGTGGCGCCGCTGAGGTGGGCGAGGTCCTCGATGCGGTACGCGGGACCGGCACTCACCGGACCGCCCTTGCCGTCCGTGCCCACCGCGGAACGGCGGTCGGCCTGCCGGGCGGCCGGCGTGCAGGCGCGGCCGACCGGATGACGGAGCCCCTGGGAGAGCCAACTCCCGGGATCACAGCGGTGGTTCCAGCCGCGCGATCGCTCGCAGCGCGCGCGGCGTGAAGCGGGACATGAGGTGGGCGCCGCGCGCCTCCGGTGTCACCGGCACGACCGCCTCGTTGCGCACGACCGCCCGCAGGATCGCGTCGGCGACCTTCTCCGGCGGGTAGTTCCGCAGCCCGTACAGCCGCGCCGTCCTCTTCTGGCGCCGTTTCTCCTCCGCGCCGTCGACGCCGGCGAACCGGGCGGTCGAGGTGATGTTGGTGTTCACGAAACCGGGGCAGATCGCGCTGACGCCGATGTCCTGACCGGCCAGTTCGGCGCGCAGGCACTCGCTGAGCATCAGCACCGCCGCCTTGGAGGTGCTGTAGGCGGGCAGCGCCTTGGAGGGCTGGTACGCCGCCGCCGACGCGGTGTTGACGATGTGGCCGCCCTGTCCGCGCTCGGCCATCTGCTTCCCGAACAGCCGGCAGCCGTGGATGACGCCCCAGAGGTTGACGTCGAGGACCTTCTTCCAGTCCTCCGGGGTGGTGTCGAAGAAGGAGCCCGACAGACCGATCCCGGCGTTGTTGACCAGGACGTCCACCACCCCGTACTCGGCGGCGACCCTGTCGGCGAGCTTCTCCATGGCCTGTTCGTCGGAGACGTCGACGGTCTCGGCCCAGGCTTCGGGCGCCCCCAGCAGACGGGACATCTCGGCGGTACGGGCCGCGCCCTCCGCGTCCCGGTCGACGGCGATCACGCGCGCGCCGGACTCTGCGAACGCGTACGCCGTCGCCCGCCCGATGCCACTGCCCGCTCCGGTGACCAGCACCAACTGGCCGCCGAACCGGTCGGCGTACTTTCCGTTCGGCGCGGTGACGGTCCTGCCGCCCTCGTTGACGGTCACGAACTCTCCGATCCAGGCTGCCAGTTGGTCGGGCCGGGACCGGGGTATCCAGTGCCGGGCCGGGAGGGTGCGCCGCGTCAACTGCGGAACCCACTGCTCCAGTTCGTCGTAGAGCCGCTCGGACAGGAACGCGTCGCCGAGTGGCGTGATGAGCTGCACGGGCGCGTGCGCGTAAGCGTCGGCGCGGGGGTGGCGCAGTCGGGCTCGCACGTTGTCCCGGTACAGCCAGGCTCCGTGCGCCGCGTCCGTGGGGAGGGACGAGGTGGGGTAGCCGTCTGCGGGGACCCGTTCGAACCGCTCCAGGAGGCGTGGCCACACCTTGCCGAGCGGGCCGCGCCAGGCCAGTTCGGGCAGCACGGGCGTGTGCAGCGCGTACACGTACCAGGACTTGGCGCCCTGGCCGAGGAGCTGGCTGACGCGGCGCGGGGTGGGGCGCCTGAGGCGGGTGTTGATCCAGTGTCCGAAGTGGTCGAGGGACGGGCCGGACATCGAGGTGAAGGACGCGATCCGGCCCTCGGTACGCGCAACCGTGGCGAACTCCCAGGACTGCACCGAGCCCCAGTCGTGCCCGACCAGATGCACCGGCCGGTCCGGGCTGACCGCGTCGGCCACGGCGAGGAAGTCGTCCGTGAGCTTCTCCAGGGTGAAGCCGCCCCGCAGCGGCCGCGGGGCCGTGGAGCGGCCGTGGCCCCGGACGTCGTAGAGCACGACGTGGAAGCGGTCGGCGAGGCGGGCGGCGACCTGGGCCCACACCTCCTTGCTGTCCGGGTAGCCGTGCACGAGGACCACGGTCGGCTGCCCGGGCTCGCCGAGCTCGGCTACGCACAGCTCGACACCACCGGTCCGCACCCGGCGCTCACGCGCGTTCTCCAGCATGCTCACTTCGCCTCCGCCCAGCGCCGCGTCCCGCGCTCACGCGCGCCTTCGAGAACCAACCCGGTCACTTCCCCTCCGCCCAGCGCCGCACATGCGGCAGGTCGTCGTCCAGCCAGAAGGCGCTCTCCTCGGGATCCCTGGAGTCGGTGACCACGAGGATCTCCTCGAACTTCGCGCCCGTGCCCCGGAATCCGAGGTGGGGTTCGACCGCCCACAGGCCCGGCTGCGGCGGGTGGTCGGAGAAGCGGTACGGCGACCAGAGCGGGGACCAGCCCTCTCGGTGGCCGTGCAGGGCGTCGGCCGCGAGGCCCTTGAGGGACTGGGCGCCGAACCCGAAGACCTTCGGCGACCAGCGGCGTTCCCGCACCCGGTCCACCTTGTGGGCGATCACCCCGAAGGGGTAGGCCCGGTGCCGGTTCGCGTAGCCCTGGCGGACCATGAGGCGGTCCACGTCCTCGTAGATCGCGCGCAGCGGGCGCCGCTCGCGGACCTCGCGCAGGATCAGCGCGCGGTGGGCCTCCAGGTCGTCCATCAGCTTGTCCTGCACGGGGTTCAGACCGAGCGAGCCCGAGTAGCCGATGTCCGCGGTGAAGCCGTCGTGGACCGGGGCCATGTCCAGGATGAACGGCATCCCGGGCTCCAGGCGCCGGTTGGTGGGGAAGAACTGGAGCGGGAGACGGAAGTTCACGAACGCCGTGCGGTCCCCGAACCAGGCGAAGGGGAGATGGAACCAGTCCCGCACCCCGCGCTCGCGCAGCCACTCGCGCTGCATCCGCGCCGCCTCACGCTCGGTCACCCCGGGTTCCAGCCGCGCCGCCACGGCCTCGGCGCACTCGTACGCGAGGCGCTGCACCCTTCTGAATCCGCGCAGTTCCGCGGCCCGTTCGCCTGCCACTGCCGTCGTCATGCCACCCCGTCCCACCCAGTCCACGCCGACTGCGCTACGTGCTCGTAACTTGACACCGCCGAATGTGACAGTTGTTAGAGGCTGCGTCAATAGGAGGGTCGGGCCTGTGGAAAACACCGACGCCACCCGACGGCCCGGGCCCATCCGTAACTCTCAGGCATGGCATCCCCTACGGGCCCGTACATCTGGAGGCTGACCCGAAGACAGCTCTGCGGTGTGACGACCGGAGTGGCGCGGGTCACTACTGTCGAAGACGTGACTGTGATCGCGACCGAAAGCCTGAGCAAGCGGTTCCCCCGGGTGACCGCGCTTGACCGGCTCTCCGTGGACGTCGGACCGGGTGTGACCGGACTCGTCGGAGCCAACGGAGCCGGCAAGTCCACACTGATCAAGATCCTGCTGGGTCTGTCCCCCGCCACCGAGGGCCGCGCCGAGGTGCTCGGCCTCGATGTCGCCACCCAGGGCGGTGCCATCCGCGAGCGCGTGGGCTACATGCCGGAGCACGACTGCCTGCCGCCCGACGTCTCGGCCACCGAGTTCGTCGTCCACATGGCGCGCATGTCCGGCCTGCCCCCGACCGCCGCCCGCGAGCGCACTGCCGACACCCTGCGCCACGTCGGGCTGTACGAGGAGCGCTACCGCCCCATCGGCGGCTACTCGACCGGCATGAAGCAGCGCGTGAAGCTCGCCCAGGCCCTCGTCCACGACCCTCAGCTGGTCTTCCTGGACGAGCCGACCAACGGCCTCGACCCGGTCGGCCGCGACGACATGCTCGCCCTCATCCGGCGCATCCACACCGACTTCGGCATCTCGGTCCTGGTCACCTCGCACCTCCTGGGCGAACTGGAACGCACCTGCGACCACGTGGTCGTCGTCGACGGCGGCAAGCTCCTGCGCTCCAGCTCCACCACCGACTTCACCCAGACCACCACCACCCTCGCGATCGAGGTCACCGACACCGACGAGCACCCGGACGGCACCCGCGCGGTGCGCGAGGCGCTCCACGCGCGCGGGGTGAGCGTCGAGGCCGGCAGCGGCCTGCCCGGCGCCGGCCACGTCCTGCTGCTCACCGCACAGGGCGAGGAGACCTACGACGTCGTACGGGACGTCGTCGCCGACCTCGGCCTCGGCCTGGTCCGCATGGAGCAGCGCCGCCACCACATCTCGGAGGTCTTCCAGGACGACCAGGAGACCGCGGAACAGCAGCGGAAGGAGGCCGTCGGCCATGGCAGCTGAACACCCGGTCACCGCCCCCGCGGGCGACCAGACCCGCATCCACAACATCGGCTACCGCGCCTACGACGGCCCCCGGCTCGGCCGCTCCTACGCGACCCGCTCGCTCTACTCGCAGTCCCTGCGCGGCGCCTACGGCCTCGGCCGCTCGGTCAAGTCCAAGGTGCTGCCGATGCTGCTGTTCGCCGTGATGTGCGTGCCCGCGGCCATCATGGTGGCCGTCGCGGTCGCCACCAAGGCCAACGACCTGCCCGTCGACTACACGCGCTACGCGATCATCATGCAGTCCGTGATCTGCCTGTACGTCGCCTCGCAGGCACCCCAGTCCGTCTCCCGCGACCTGCGCTTCAAGACCGTCCCGCTGTACTTCTCGCGGCCCATCGAGACCGCCGACTACGTCCGCGCGAAGTACGCGGCCCTGGCCTCGGCCATGTTCATCCTGACCGCGGCTCCCCTGCTCGTCCTGTACGTGGGCGCGCTGCTGGCCAAGCTGGACTTCACCGACCAGACCAAGGGATTCGCGCAGGGACTCGTCTCCGTGGCACTGCTCTCGCTGCTGTTCGCCGGCATCGGCCTGGTCATCGCCGCGGTCACCCCGCGACGCGGCTTCGGCATCGCGGCCGTCATCGCCGTCTTCACCATCTCCTACGGCGCCGTCACCACCCTCCAGGCCATCGCCGACGCCCAGGGCAGCACGTCCGCCATCCCGTGGATGGGCCTCTTCTCGCCGGTCACCCTCATCGACGGCGTCCAGACCGCCTTCCTCGGCGCGACCCCCTCGCTGCCGGGCGGCCACGGCCCCTCGAACGGCCAGGGCGTGGTCTACGTCCTCGTCACCCTCGGTCTGATCGC
Source organism: Streptomyces sp. NBC_00028 (assembly GCF_045041065.1). Lineage (NCBI taxonomy): Bacteria > Bacillati > Actinomycetota > Actinomycetes > Kitasatosporales > Streptomycetaceae > Streptomyces > Streptomyces sp. NBC_00028. Next base: position 5,189,005 of record NZ_CP108293.1, read on the forward strand.
CGCGAGCTACGGCCTGATGATGCGCCGCTACAAGAAGGTGGGACTGTGACCACGCTCTCCATCGACCACGTCTCACGCTGGTTCGGCAACGTGGTCGCCGTCAACGACGTCACCATGACGATCGGCCCCGGCGTCACCGGCCTCCTCGGCCCGAACGGCGCAGGGAAGTCCACCCTGATCAACATGATGGGCGGCTTCCTCGCCCCCTCCACCGGCACGGTCACCCTCGACGGGCAGCCGAGCTGGCGCAACGAGGCCATCTACAAACACATCGGCATCGTCCCCGAGCGCGAGGCGATGTACGACTTCCTCACCGGCCGCGAATTCGTCGTCGCCAACGCCGAGTTGCACGGCCTGGGCGCCAAGGCCGCCCAGAAGGCGCTCGCGACGGTCGAGATGGAGTACGCGCAGGACCGCAAGATCCAGACCTACTCCAAGGGCATGCGCCAGCGCGTGAAGATGGCGTCCGCCCTGGTCCACGACCCCTCGCTGCTCCTCCTCGACGAGCCCTTCAACGGCATGGACCCGCGCCAGCGCATGCAGCTCATGGACCTGCTGCGCCGCATGGGCGACGAGGGCCGCACGGTCCTGTTCTCCTCCCACATCCTCGAAGAGGTCGAGCAACTCGCCTGGCACATCGAGGTCGTGGTCGCGGGGAGGCACGCGGCCAGCGGTGACTTCCGCAAGATCCGCCGCCTGATGACCGACCGCCCGCACCGCTACCTGGTGCGCTCCAGCGACGACCGCGCCCTCGCGGCCGCGCTGATCGCCGACCCGTCCACGTCCGGCATCGAAGTCGACCTGGCCGAGGGCGCGTTGCGCATCCAGGCCGTCGACTTCGGCCGCTTCACCGCCCTGTTGCCGAAGGTCGCCCGCGACCACGGCATCCGGCTGCTGACGGTCTCGCCGTCCGACGAGTCCCTCGAGTCCGTGTTCTCTTACCTGGTCGCGGCGTAGGAGGCCGAAGATGTACGACCCCACAGTCGCCCGACTCACCTACCGGGCCCTGCTCGGCCGTCGCCGGGCCCTCATCCTGGGCGCCCTGCCCCTGCTGCTGATCGTGATCTCCGTGATCGTGCGCGCCCTGGTCGGCGCCGACGACCAGACCGCGTCCGACCTGCTCGGCGGTCTCGCGCTGGCCACGATGGTGCCGATCATCGGCGTCATCGCCGGTACCGGCGCGATCGGCCCGGAGATCGACGACGGCTCGGTGGTGTACCTGCTGTCCAAGCCGATCAAGCGGCCCACGATCATCTTCACCAAGCTCATCGTCGCGATCGCGGTCACCATGGTCTTCTCGGCCCTGCCGACCCTGATCGCGGGCCTCATCCTCAACGGCAACGGCCAGCAGATCGCCGTGGCCTACACGGTCGCCGCGCTGGTCTCCTCCATCGCCTACGCCGCGCTCTTCCTGCTGCTGGGCACGGTGTCCCGGCACGCGGTCGTCTTCGGCCTCGTCTACGCCCTCGTCTGGGAGGCCCTGTTCGGCTCCCTGGTCTCCGGGGCGCGCACCCTCAGCGTCCAGCAGTGGTCGCTCGCCGTCGCTCACAAGGTCGCCGGCGGGGACCTGGTCACCTCGGACGTGAGCCTGCCGACGGCGACGGTGCTGCTGGTCGTGGTGACGGTGGCGGCGACCTGGTACGCCGGGCAGAAGCTGCGCACGTTGAAGCTGGCGGGCGAGGAGTAGACGCCGCGCTTATTGACTGGGGCTTCACGTCTGCCCAGGCAAACTGGGCAGACGGGGATGTACGACTAGGAGGAACGGGGATGGCGGACGCGTACGACGACCGACAGGCACGCTCCGGGGACGACACCTGGAACGACCTCGTCCTGGACGAGGACTTCATACGTTCCGCGGAGACCTCCGAGCCGTCCGCCCGCGCCCGTATGCTCGCCGCCCGCTGGCGCGACGAGGCCCCCGAACCGCAGCCCTGGCGCTCCGACGAGCCGCCGGCGGGCTGGTTCTTCAGCAGAGCCCGCCGCAGGTGGTGGCGCAAGTAGGGGAACAGCCGGCCGATTAATTCGGTGGCGCCCAACTCGGCGTACAGGCACGATGGTTGTGTCCAAGCGGCCGGGACCGACCGGCGCCACTGACCGGGGAGGTGTTCGGCGATGTCCATGCACGGCAGTCCGTCGAGCACCCTTCAGGGCAGTCCGCGGAGGACTCCGGTGTAGTTACCCCACCGTCGAGTCCACCGCACCGGAACTGCCCGGGGCGGCCGCTTCGAGCACGCGATGTCGCTCTCGCGTGGGCCGCCCACCCGGAGGATTGGCCGAGAGGCAAGGCACCGGCTTGCTAAGCCGAGGTCGGGGGAAACTCCGCGCACGTTCGATCCGTGCATCCTCCGCAAGACGCAACTAAGTTCAGGCGCCATGGCGGAACCCATCCACTACATCGACCGCTCGGACATCCGAGAGGGCAGACTCGCCGAGGTCAGGGCCGGCATGCGCGAGCTGGCCGACTTCATCGAGGCCCGCGAACCGCAGCTCATCGCCTACCGCTTCTACATCGACGAGTCCGAGTCCACGATGACGACGATCGCGGTCCACCCCGACCCGGCCTCGCTGGAACTCCACATGGAACTCGGCGGCCCCAAGCTCCGCGCCTTCCGCGAGCTCATCCGCATGAACTCCATCGACGTCTACGGCCGACCGAGCCCGGCAGCGGCGGAGCAGCTCCGCCGCAAGGCAGAGATGCTAGGCGGCGGTACGGTCACCTTCCACACCCTGCAAGCAGGCTTCAGCCGCTTCACCGACGCTTCCTAGAGCCCGTCCTAGCGCCCCTCAGCCGAGCAACCGCTCCAGCACCACGGCGATCCCGTCCTCCTCGTTGGAGGACGTCACCTCGTCGGCCACCGCCTTCAGCTCCTCATGGGCGTTGGCCATGGCCACGCCCCGAGCCGCCCAGCCGAACATGGGGATGTCGTTGGGCATGTCACCGAAGGCGATCGTGTCCGCGGCCTTCAGACCGAGCCGGCGTGCCGCCAGCGACAGTCCCGTCGCCTTCGACAGCCCCAGCGGCAGCAGTTCCACGATGCCCGCGCCCGCCATGGCGACGTTCACGAACCCGCCCGCCGCCTGCCGCGAGGCCTCCGCCAGCTCGTCGTCCGACAGCTCCGGATGCTGTATGTAGATCTTGTTCAGCGGCGCGGTCCACAGATCGGCCGAGTCCGTGAAGGGAGTGGCGGGCAGATCGCCGGTGAGCGCGTAGCCCTGCCCCACCAGCACCTCCCCGTCCAACCCGTCCCGGCTGGCGGCCAGATACAGCGGACCGACCTCCGCCTCGATCTTCGCGAGCGCCACCCCGGCCAGCTGCCGGTCCAGCGTCACGGACGTCAGCAGCCGGTGCGCGCCGGCGTCGTACACCTGCGCGCCCTGCCCGCACACCGCGAGGCCCTCGTAGCCGAGGTCGTCGAGGATGTGCCGGGTCCACGGGACCGCGCGGCCGGTCACCACGATGTGCGCGGCACCGGCCGCCGTGGCCGCGGCGAGCGCGGCACGGGTGCGGTCCGAGACCGACTCGTCGGAGCGCAGGAGCGTCCCGTCGAGGTCGGTCGCGATCAGCCGGTACGGAAATCCCCCGGCCGGGGTCGAAGGCGCGTCGCTCACTTGGCGATCGGCTCCAGGACCTCACGGCCGCCCAGGTACGGGCGCAGCACCGCGGGGACGTGGACGGAGCCGTCGGCCTGCTGGTGGTTCTCCAGGATCGCCACGATCGTGCGCGGTACGGCGCACAGCGTGCCGTTGAGGGTCGCCAGCGGCTGCACCTTCTTGCCGTCGCGCATGCGGACGGAGAGGCGGCGGGCCTGGAAGCTGTCGCAGTTGGACGCCGAGGTCAGCTCGCGGTACTTGCCCTGGGTCGGGATCCACGCCTCGCAGTCGTACTTGCGGGAGGCGGAGGCGCCCAGGTCGCCGGAGGCGACGTCGATGACCTGGAACGGCAGCTCCAGGCCGGTCAGCCACTGCTTCTCCCAGTCCAGGAGCCGCTTGTGCTCGTTCTCGGCGTCCTCGGGGGCGACGTACGAGAACATCTCGACCTTGTCGAACTGGTGCACGCGGAAGATGCCACGCGTGTCCTTGCCGTAGGTGCCGGCCTCGCGGCGGAAGCACGGCGAGAAGCCGGCGTAGCGCATCGGCAGCTGGTCGGCGTCGAGGATCTCGTCCATGTGGTACGCGGCGAGCGGGACCTCGGAGGTGCCGACCAGGTAGTAGTCGTCCTTCTCCAGGTGGTACACGTTCTCCGCGGCCTGGCCGAGGAAGCCGGTGCCCTCCATGGCGCGCGGGCGGACCAGCGCGGGGGTGAGCATCGGGACGAAGCCGGCCTCGGTGGCCTGGGCGATCGCCGCGTTGACGAGCGCGAGCTCCAGGAGGGCGCCGACGCCGGTCAGGTAGTAGAAGCGCGAGCCGGAGACCTTCGCGCCGCGCTCGACGTCGATGGCGCCCAGCGCCTCGCCGAGCTCCAGGTGGTCCTTGGGCTCGAAGCCCTCGGCGCCGAAGTCGCGGATGGTGCCGTGCGTCTCCAGGACGACGAAGTCCTCCTCGCCGCCGACGGGCACGTCGGGGTGGACGAGGTTGCCGAGCTGGAGGGCGAGGCGCTTGGTCTCGTCGTCGGCTTCGTTCTGCGCGGCCTCGGCGGCCTTGACGTCGGCCTTGAGCTGCTCCGCCTTCTGGAGCAGCTCGGCCCGCTCCTCCGGAGTGGCCTTGGGGATGAGCTTGCCGAGCGACTTCTGCTCGGAACGCAGCTCGTCGAAGCGGACGCCGGACGACCTGCGCCGCTCGTCGGCGGACAGGAGAGCGTCGACGAGCGCGACGTCCTCTCCACGGGCGCGCTGGGACGCGCGCACTCGGTCGGGGTCCTCACGAAGCAGGCGAAGGTCAATCACGCGCTCAAGGCTACCGGTGCCGGATGTGAGCCCACGACTCACTATTCCGAACTACGCCTTACGTACCGTTATGGGGGAATTGCCCTGTGTGTTCACCCGTGTCAATAAAAGGTGTCTCACTCCCTGGAACGAAGCAGGTTCCGGGTGCCTGGTTGACTGGACTCCCTTGCGGAGAACGGGATTTGAGGGCGGCTCCGGCCGGGCTCTGTCCACAGGAATCCACACCCCGAATGAGTTATCCACAGGCTGTGCGAAAGATCTGTGGACTTCGGAATTGATCATTCCGATCCGGGGGTGCCGGGCGAAGAATTCCCGTTCCAAACCGTCTTCACGCCCACTTTCGAGTGGAAATGGGTCGCTCCAAAGGATTGATCGATGGAAACGGGTGGACGAAGGGTGACCTGTGGGGCTGTGGACGAAGTTGGGCGCTGTAGGCCGATTTGTCGACTAGGTAGGGGTTCCGTGTCGACTTGTCCCCAGGTCGAGAAGGCAGCCTGTGGATAACGCCTGTGGATAACGAAAATATGCAGGTAAGAGCGGCTGGAAACCTGCGGGAAACCTGCGAGTCGCCTGCGGGACGCCGGTCAGAAACGCCCGTCCTGGCAGCGCGCCACCCAGTCCGACGCCGCCACGAACTCGTCGTCCGAGGTTCCGCGCAGCGGTCGGCGCACCTCGCCCTCGGAGGCGTCCGCACGTGGGTACGAACCGAGGAACCGGACCTCCAGGCAGATCCGCTTGAGCCCCATGAGGGCCTCGGCGACCCTGCGGTCCGAGATGTGGCCCTCGGCGTCGATGCAGAAGCAGTAGTTGCCGATGCCGGCGCCGGTGGGCCGGGACTGGAGCAGCATCAGGTTGATGCCACGGGTGGCGAACTCGCCGAGCAGGTCGCGCAGGCCGCCGGGGTGGTCGTCGCGCTGCCACAGCACGACGGAGGTCTTGTCGGCGCCGGTCGGTGCGGCGGGCCGGGCGGGCCTGCCGACCAGTACGAAGCGCGTCTGGGCGTTCTCGGCGTCGTGGATGCCGGTCTCCAGGGCCTCCAGGCCGTACAGGGCCGCGGCGAACTCACCGGCGAAGGCGGCGTCGTACTGGCCCTGCTGAACCAGCCGGGCGGCGTCCGCGTTGGAGGCGGCGGACTCCCAGTGGGCGTCCGGGAGGTTCTTCTTCAGCCAGTTGCGGACCTGCGGCTGGGCCGCGGGGTGCGCGGAGACGGTCTTGATCTCCGAGAGCTTGGTGCCGGGACGCACCAGCAGCGCGAAGGTGATCGACAGCAGCACCTCGCGGTAGATCGTCAGGGGTGCGCCCGCGACCAGTTCGTCGAGGGTGGTGGTGATGCCGCCCTCGACGGAGTTCTCGATCGGCACGAACGCCGCCTCGGCCTCCCCGGCCCGCACCGCGTCCAGCGCGGACTGCACGGACACGTACGGGATCAGCTCCCGTGTGGCCGCCTCCGGAAGCCTGCGCAGAGCGGCTTCGGTGAAGGTGCCCTCGGGACCGAGATACGCATAGCTCGCTGGCATGACCTCACCCTAGCCTCAGTGCCGCGGAGCCCCTCATCCCTCCAGCAGCCCCTGCCCCACGTACTCCCCTTCCGCCGCCCCGCCCGGCACCGCGAAGAGCCCGCTGGACTCGTGGCGGATGTACCGGGACAGCGCGTCACCGCGGTCGAGCTTGCGCTGGACGGGGACGAAGCCGCGCAGCGGGTCGGCCTGCCAGCAGACGAAGAGCAGGCCCGCGTCCGGGACACCGTCCGTGCCGATGCCGTCGTGGAAGGACCAGGGGCGGCGGAGCATCGCCGCGCCCCCGTTCTGGTCGGGCCGGGTGATCCGGGAGTGGGCGTTGAGGGGGACCACCAGGTCGCCCTTGGCGTCCGTCTTCTCCAGGTCCATCGCGGTCGTCTCGGAGCCCCCGGTCAGGGGCGCCCCGTTGGCCTTGCGCCGCCCGATGACCTGCTCCTGCGCTTTCACCGTGAGCTGCTCCCAGTCGTCGAGGAGCATGCGGATACGGCGTACGACGGCGTAGGAGCCGTTCGCCATCCACGCGGGGTCTGCTGACGCGGGGACGAAGATCCGGCCATCGAAGTCCGGTTCCGCCGGCTTCGGATTGCGGGTGCCGTCGATCTGGCCCATCAGGTTGCGTGCCGTCATCGGCTGGGCGGTGGCGCCCGGTGAGCGGTTGAAGCCGTTCATCTGCCAGCGGACCTTCGCCGCGGCGCCCGCGTCCTTCTGGATCGCGCGCAGGGCGTGGAAGGCGACCAGGGCGTCGTCGGCGCCGATCTGTACCCACAGGTCGCCGTTGCTGCGCGCCCGGTCGAGCTGGTCGGAGGAGAAGGCGGGCAGCGGGTCGAGGGCGACCGGCCGCTGCTTCTCCAGCCCCGTCCGGGCGAAGAAGCTGTGCCCGAAGCCGAAGGTGATCGTCAGCGCGGACGGGCCGGCGTCACGGGCGACATCCGTGTCGCCGGACGCCGTCGCCTCGCCCGCCATCAGCCGCCGGGCCGTCTGCGACCAGCGGCGCAGCAGGGCCGCCGCGCCCTTGCGGCCCGCGTCGGCCGCCAGGTCGAAGGCGACGAGGTGCCCGCGGGCCTGGAGGCCCTGGAGGATGCCGGGCTGATGTTTCCCGTGAAACATCGCCTCCTCGGCGCCGAGCGAGGTGAGCGGGGTGGCCTCGGCGGGCCGGGCGGTGTACCCCACGGCTCCGCCGGCGGCGCCGAGCACGAGCCCGGTGGCACCGGCGGAGCCCAGCAGTCGGCGTCGCGAAAGGCCCTCCTTGGGGAGGGCGTTTTCCGCAACGCCGTCATTAACTGCCCTCTCGGCGGTCCGGGCCTCCGGGATGGACTGGTCAGCCATGGTGGTTCAGCCGATCTGCGCGTTCTTGGAGACGGTGGTCTGGTCGATGTCGGAGGTCCGCACGGTGACGGCGACCTTCCAGTCGCCCGCCATGGGGAGCTGCACCCCGCTGGCGGTCCAGTGGCCGGTGGTGATGCGGTCGGGGGTGACGGGCAGCGGTCCGATGTTCTTGGCCTCGAGGGTGAAGGACACCTTCACCTCGGGCACGTCGAAGGCACGCCCGTTGGGGCGCTCCACATAGACGTGCATCTCGTTGGCGCCGACCCGCGCGGGGTTGAGGTCGACCCGGACGATGCCCTTGCCGTCCTCGCCGCCGGTGTCGAAGGGGATGTCCAACGTGACCGCGGAGGACGTGTCCCCAGAAGGGGACGAGGAAGCGGACGAGGACGTGGCGGCCTTGGCCTCTTCCTCGGTGCGTCCGGGTTCGGTCTGGGTCAGCACGGTGGTGACGGCGAGCAGGACGACGGCGACGCCCGCCTCGGCGAGTACCGAGCGGCGCAGTCCGAACCGGTCGGGGTCGGCGTCCCGCTGCCGCTTGCGCCGGGCGGTGTCGACGGCGGCCTGCTGCCGGGCGAGCTGGGCGGCCCGCCCGGAGTCGGCGCCGGCCGCCCCCGCGCTGACGTGCGCCTTCTCCCGTACGACAGCCTCGTCCGCGTCGGCCTCGTCCGCGTCGGCCTCGTCCGCTGGCGACACATCCTTCGCGATCACGACCGCCGCCGTGTCCCCCAGGCGTGCCGTCCAGCGCCGTGAGATCCACGCGATGCCGACGAGCAGGGCGACGAGCCCGATCTTGACGAGCAGCAACTGGCCGTAGGTGGTGTCGGTGAAGGCGGACCAGGAGCCGAGCTGCCTCCACGACTGGTAGACGCCGGTCGCGACGAGGGTGACGACGGAGGTGAAGGCGAGGGTGGAGAAGCGGCGTACGGCGGAGCGCTCGATGGGGGTGTCCGCGCGGTACAGCGCCACGAGGAGGGCGCACAGCCCGCCTAGCCAGGCGGCGACGGCGAGCAGGTGGAGCACGTCGACGGGCATCGCGATGCCCGTCTGGAGGCCCGTGGAGGCGTGCTCGGCCATGGCCCAGCTCGCGGCGAGTCCGGCGGCGACCACGGTGCCGCCGATCGCGAGCCCGAAGGTCAGGTCGCGCTTCTCCTCGTCCTCGCGTTTGTCGTAGGCCCCGAAGAGCACGGCGATGAACAGCGCGGCCGCGCTGAGCAGCAGCAGTCGGGAGACGAGCGCGGCGCCGGTCTTGGTCTGTAGGACCTGGCCGAGCAGGCTCAGGTCGAAGACGTCGCCGAAGGTGCCGGAGCCGGTGTAGGAGCCGCGCAGGAGCAGCAGCAGAAGGGTGGCGGCGGCGAGCGCGAGCCATCCGGAGACGACGAGCCGCTGCACGGCCCGTACTCCGGAGCCGCGCTGCCAGCAGGCGAGGACGAAGGCGGCGCCGCCGACCATGACGATGAAGCCGGCGTAGGAGACGTAGCGGCCGAAGCCGTAGAGCCAGCCGACGACTCCGCCGCCGGCGGTCTGGTCGGAGACCGAGACGCTGGTCTGGGAGGGGGCGCCGATGGAGAAGGTGTAGGCGCCGGCGACGGGGTGGCTGTCCTCGGAGACGACCTGGTAGGTGACGGTGTACGTGCCGTCGGGCAGGCCGCTGTGCAGGGAGACGGCGTAGGTGGTGCCGCTGACGTTGGCCGGCTTGCCCTCGTCGACGCGCTTGCCCTTGGGGTCGAGGACCCGCAGCGAGCCGTCGGACATGGCGACCTTCTCGGAGAAGGTGAGCGAGACCTGGTCGGGGGCCTTGGCGACCACCGTCCCCTGTTGGGGGTCGCTGCCGGTCAGCGCGGCGTGCGCGGAGGCCGGTCCGGCGCCGGCGAGGAGCAGTCCGGTGGCCGCGAGGAGCAGCAGTACGAGGACCCGCACGCGGGGGGCGATGGTCTGCGTCAAGGTGGTGCCTCCCTCAGTGCCCGGTCTTGGGGGTGTACGTCGCGGACTTCACCGGCATCTCGACGGTGACCGGGTCGGAGTCGGCGAAGTGGAGTTCGACGGAGACGGTCTGGCCCTGCTTGGGCTGGTGCTTCAGCTTCTCGAACATGAGATGGGTGCCGCCGCTTTTGAACACGAGTTGACCGTGGGCGGGTACGTCGAGGCGGTCGGCCTGCCGCATGGCGGAGTCGACGGTCTCGTGCATGGTGACCTCGCCGAGGTCGCTGGTCACGGACGTCAGTTCGGCCTTCGTACCGCCCTTGTTGGTGACGGTGAGGAAGCCGGCGGCCATCGTGTCGGAGACCGGCTGCGGCATGTAGGCGCCGGCGACGGACAGTTCGGCCTCGCCGTCGTCGGAGGAACCGCAGCCGGTGAGCAGCAGGATCCCGGTCAGGCCGGCGCCGAGCAGGGCGGTGCGCCTCACGGGGTCTGTCCCTTGACGAGCTTGGGGAGGTCCTTGATGTAGTCGTCGACGGTGGCGTCCTCGGTGTAGAGGACGTATCCGCCGTCGGTCTTCGGGGAGAAGGCGACGACCTGGGTGCCGTGGGTCGAGACGATCTTGCCGTTCTTGTCCTTGTGCGGTGCCTCGATGGTGATGCCGAGGGTGCGGGCGCCGGCCTGGATGGTGGCGAAGTCGCCGGTGAGGCCGACGACCTGGGAGTCGATGCCCTTGAGCCACTTGCCGAGGGCCTTCGGGGTGTCCCGGTCGGGGTCGGTGGTGACGAAGACGATCCGCAGTGCGTCCTGCTGGGCCTTGGGCAACTTGCTCTTGGCGACGGCGATGTTGCTCATGGTCGTGGGGCAGACGTCGGGGCAGTTGGTGTAGCCGAAGTAGATCAGCGTGGGGCGGCCCTCGGTCTGCTCGCGGAGGTCGTACTTCTTGCCGTTCGTGTCCGTGAGGACGAGGTCCGGCTTCTCGAACGGCTTGTCGAGGACGATGGCGGCCTTGGTGTTGGCCGAGTCCTCGGAGACCACGGAGACGGGTGAGCCGGTGTCGTCACCGCTGCCGCAGGCGGTCAGGGTCAGGGAGGCGGCGGCGAGCAGCGCGGCCGCGGCGAACGTCTTCTTGCGCATAGAGAAATGTCCCAGATGTGAGTGCTCCGGCGTGCACCGGGGGCGGTACGGGCGGCCGTGCTACCCCCGGTGCGACGCGCGGACGGTCGGACTCAGGCGTCGGTGCCCGGGGTGGTGCGGCGGCGGCCGGCGAGCACGCCGTAGGCGACCCCGAGAGCGCCGACGACGATGCCGACGACGCCGAGGACGCGGGCGGTGGTGTCACTGCTGTCGGCGGGGGCAGCGGTCTCGGCGGCGGTGTTCTCGGCCGACTTGGAGTCGTCGGAGGTCTTCTCGGCGTCCGTCGAGCCGTGCGCGTGGCCGTCCTCGGTGGCCTCGGAGAGCGTCAGCACGGGCGCCGGGTTCTCCGGCTCCTCCTGGCCGTCCTGCTGGACCTCGATCCAGCGGACGACCTCCTTGTTGGAGTACGTCTGGATCGCCTTGAAGGTCAGTTCGTCGGCGTCCTCGGGGAGGGCGCCGACGGAGACCGGGAACTTCTGGAAGAAGCCCGGCTGGATGCCCTTGCCGGTGGCGGTCCAGGTGATCTTGGAGACGGCCTGGTCGATCTTCTCGCCGTGCATCTCGATGGGCTTGTCGAGCGTGGCCTTGGTGACCTTGACGTCCCAGCCGTCGATCGGCTCCGGCATCGCGGAGGCGAGCGGGTGGTCGGTCGGGAAGGTGACCTCGAGCTTGGTGGTCGAGGCCTTGTCGCGCTCGTTCGGCACCTTGAAGTCGACGACCGCGTAGCCGCCCTTGGCCGCGGCGCCCTCGGGCTGCACGCTGACGTGGGCGAACGCGGGGGAGGACAGGACGACGACGGCCGAGGCGGTGAGGGCGCCGACGGCGGCGACACGAGAGGTCTTCATGAAAAGGGGCACTCCACTTCGAGAGGTGATTCCGGTGATGAAGAGGGGTACGCGCGCGTGGAGGTGCCGACGGAGTCGGACACGGGCACGCGTACGTGGGCCGCACGACGGCGGCCTCCCCTTCCCGGGAAGTGGCGCGCGTCGTGTCAGGCGGCGAGGACGAGAGCGTCTGCGGCCGGGGGGCCGCGCCTGATCACCGTGTGCTGGAGTGCGGTGGTACGGGGTGTGGGCGGCGCGAGCAGCGCGGTGCGCGGCAGCGCCGGGCCGGTCAGCGGTGCGCCGGGCAGGCCGGCCCGCAGGGCGCGCACGAGGGCGAGCGCCCCGCGCAGGGACCGTACGAGTGCTCCCTCGGCGACCCCGTGCGCCGACAGTTCGGCCAGCCGCAGCAGGGCCAGGTCGCCGTGGCGCAGCAGCCAGCCGGCGGCCAGGGCCGCGAGGACGTGCCCGAGCAGCATCGGCAGGGACGGCAGCAGCGAGACGGAGGTACCGCCCGAGGTGGCGCCCCCGGACATGTCCATGTGCGTGTGCGTGCCCGGGTAGAGGCGCGCCTCGGTCAGGATGCGGGCCGCCTGGGCGGGGCTGATCGCCGCCATGGTGGTCCCGCAGACCAGCCGCGCGGCCTGCTCCACGAGTGAGGCGTCGGACATGGAGGGCATGGGGGACATGGAGGACGCAGGGGCCGTGGTGGTGTGCTGGCCCAGTCCGAACAGCGCGTGCAGTACGACCTGTCCGGTCGTGAGCAGCGCCGCGATGCCCGGCAGCGACCGCACGCGTCCGGCGAGCGGTGCCACGACCGCGACCACCCCGAGGAAGCCCGCGCCCAGGGTCCACAGCGGAACCGTGGCGCAGGAGGCGAGCGTGTGCCCGCCCGCGGCCAGCACGACGCAGACCGCGGCGAACACCGCGGCCCGCAGGACCCGGAGTCCGGTTCCGGTGCGCGCCGTAGGGGGGTGGGGGGCAGTCATGGCGGGCTCATCATCGCACTGGCCTTACCGTGGCCATACGGCAGGTCCACAAGATGACGTACGGGGCCTACGACCGGAAGATCACGTTCTGTGGCGAACCGGCCCCACATACCCCATTCAACGCCCCCTACGCATCCCCCATATGGGCGGCGTCACGTCAACAGTGTGCTTACACCCGGGCACGGGCGGCAATAGGTAACGGTATGTCGAGCCGCGGCCGGGAGGCTGGAGCATGAGCATCTGGTGGTCACTCCATCTGCGGCGCGAGGCTGCGAGCGTTCCGCTCGCCCGGCGGCTGCTGCTCGGCACCATGGAGACCGCGGGCGTCGACCCCGACATCTCCTACGACCTCTCCGTCGCCCTCAGCGAGGCCTGTGCGAACGCCGTCGAGCACGGCGGGGACACCGGGCACGGCGGCACCTCGGAGGCGTATCGCGTCACGGCCTATCTGGACGGCGAGAAGTGCCGGATCGAGGTCGCCGACTCCGGCCCCGGCTTCACCCGGCCCTCCCCGGCGCTGCGCCGCGCGCCCAGCGAGGCAGAGAACGGCCGAGGGCTGTGTCTGATCCAGGAACTCGCCGACCACGTCCACATCGGCAACAAGCCCGGCCGGGGCGGCGCGGTGGTGAGCTTCGACAAGATCCTCAAGTGGAAGAAGGACGCTCCGCTCATGGCGGTCTAGGGCCGCCCGCCGGCGGTGTCCGCGCGATCCAACTGCCGTTGTCAGTGCCTCTGGTTAGGGTCGCGGCATGGAGATCGAGCCCGAAGTGCTCCCCGGCGGTGTGGTCATGCGGCTCGCCGCGCCCGGCGACGCCGCCGCGCTGTGCGCCGCCTACGTCGACAACCGCGAGCACCTCCAGCCGTGGGAGCCGCGCCGCCCCGAGGACTTCTTCACGGTCGGCGACCAGCGGATACGCCTGGAGGCCAGGCTCCGGGAGTTCGCGGAGGGCCGGCTCGTGCCGTGGCACCTGGAGGCCGACGGGCGGATCGTGGGGGCGATCACGCTGACCGGGATCGTCCTGGGCCCCTTCCGCAGCGCCTATCTCGGCTACTGGATCGCCGCCGACCAGCAGGGCAGGGGGCTGGCGACGGCCGCGGTGGAGCGGGTGTGCGCGGTCGCCCGGGAGACGGTCGGGCTGCACCGGATCGAGGCCACCACGCTCGTGGACAACGCGGGTTCGCAGCGGGTGCTGGCGAAGTGCGGCTTCGAGCGGATCGGCCTGGCGCCGCGCTATCTGGCCATCGACGGCGAGTGGCGGGACCACCGGATGTTCCAGAGGATCCTGCACGACGACGATCCCCGGATGTGACAAAAGCCGCGTAAGCGCCGGTGAACGCAGGGAACTTCAGCTTCCTCAGCATTCACAGGCAGCTCTCAGCGTCCTCCGATCCCGCTGACGGACACCGTCCCTAACTTCCTGATCATGACGGGAAACCACAAGGACAAGACGATCACCCGGCGGCGCGCCATCGCCGTGACGGGCGGCACGGTCGCCGCGGGCGGTCTGGCCATCGCCGGCTACCAGTCGGCCTTCGCCGACACCGAGAGCACCGCCGACGCGACCGCCACCGCGTCGGCCACCAGCACCAGCAGCGCGTGCATGACGCTCATGACGAGCGTCACCGAAGGCCCGTACTACCTCGACGGCGCCCTGGTGAGGAAGGACATCACCGAGGGCAAGAGCGGCGTCCCGCTCACCCTGCGCCTGACCGTCGTCGACGCCACCGACGGCTGCACCCCGGTCCCCGGCGCGGCCGTGGAGATCTGGCACTGCGACGCCTGGGGCTACTACTCCGGCTACACCACCGCCAACCCCGGTGGCTCGGCCCCCGCCGAGAGCGAGGACGGCTCGACCGCCAACGACGCCACCTACCTGCGCGGTTACCAGATCGCCAACGGCAACGGGGTGGTCAAGTTCGAGACGATCTTTCCGGGCTGGTACACCCCGCGCACCTGCCACATCCACGTCAAGGTCCACACCGGCGGCGAGAAGGAGGACGGCACCTACGAGGGCGGCAAGGTCAACTACACCGGCCAGTTCTTCTTCGACGACGACATCGCCCAGGAGATCTTCACCCTGGAGCCGTACGCGAAGCACTCCGGCAGCTACACCACCCTCGACAACGACATGGTGTACGACGGCGGTGGCGCCTCCAGCGGCCTGCTCACCCTGAAGGCCGTGCACAAGAAGGACCCGTCCAAGGGCTACAAGGGCTTCCTCACCCTCGGCATCGACCCCGACGCCGAGAGCACCGGCGCGGGCAGCGGCGGCGGTGGCGGCGGCACGCCCCCGAGCGGCGCGCCGACCGGCGAACCGCCGTCCGACGCTCCGTCCGAAAGTGCCACTGCCTCGACCTCGGCGTCCTCGTAAGGTACGGCCATGAGCAGCCGCGAGGACGAAGCGCTGGCGCATGCCGCCGTGACCGCGCTGACCGGGCAGCTGGCCCTGGCTCCCAAGCCCGGGTTGCCCGATCCGCGCGACCTGGACGCACGGACCACCCGCCTGGACCACTGCGCCCTGCGCTGGTCGGCGAAGGCGCTCGTACCCGGCCTCGCGGCCATGGCCGCCGCCGCCCGCCGCACCGGCGAGCCGACTCCCGGACTCCGCGGCGAACTCGGCGCGATCGGCCGCTGCACCGAGCACTCGGTGGGCCTCGCGGGCGGCGGTCACCGGGGCGCCCTGTGGGCTCTCGGCCTGCTGGTCGCCGCGGCCGCCCTGAACCCCGGGGGCACGGGCTGGGACGTCGCCGCGACCGCCAAGGGCATCGCCCGGCACCCCGACAAACGGGCCCCGCGGCGCCCGTCGCGCGGCTCGTCGGTGTCGGCGAAGTACGGTGCGGCCGGGGCGCGTGGCGAGGCGCGGGCCGGATTCCCGCACGTACGGCGGGCGTTGGACGCGCTGGCCGCCGCCCGCAAGGCGGGTGCCACGGAGGCGGAGGCCCGCCTGGACGCCCTGCTCACCGTGATGTCCACCCTCCAGGACACCGAACTCCTCTACACCGCCGGTCCACTTGGCCTGCGTCACGTCCAGGCCGGCGCCCGCGGCGTCCTGGAAGCGGGCGGCACGGCCACGGCGGCGGGCGCGACGGCCCTCGCCGCCTTCGACGAGGACCTGCGCACGCGCGCGTGGAGCCCCCGCGGCAGCGCGGGGCTGCTGGCGGGGGCGCTGTTCCTGGACTCGCTTCCGGTACGCGCCGGTTCACCGGCCGCAGCCGCCTGAACGCCGGACAGCCGCCCGGACCCGTTCCGGGCGGCCACCCCTCGCCTCGGCCACCTGTCGGCTGACGAGCAGCGGCTGCCGTCGTTTGACGACCAGCGGCTGCTGTCAGTTGACGAGCACCGGCCGCGGGCCCGCCTCCGGCTGGGTGACGGCGACCCGGCGCCGCGCGGCCGGGCCCATGGCGTACGACGCCACGAGCGTCGCCGCTCCCAGCAGCAGCCATCCGGCCGTGCCCCACCCGAGCAGCAGCGTCGTCAGCACGAGCGGGCCCAGCGTCCGGGCCACCGTCACGCCGGTGCCGAAGAAGCCCTGGTACTCGCCGACCCGGTCGGCCGGCGCCAGCTCGAAGGACAGCTGCCAGGACCCGGCGGACTGCCCCATCTCCGCGACGACTTGAAGCACCGCCCCGGTGACCAGCGCCCCGGCGGCCACCCACGCCGAGCCGCCCGCCGACAGCGCGAACACCGTGCACGCGGCCAGCATCACCCACCCCGCCCGCCGCACCGCGCGCGTGGCCGACGCGAGCCCGGTGACCCCGCGCGCCATGCGCACCTGGAACAGCATCACGGCCCCGGTGTTGAGCACGAACAGCGCGGAGACCAGCCAGGCCGGCGCGTGGGTCCGCTCCGCGATCCACAGCGGCAGCGCGAGGCTGAGCAGCGGCATCCGCAGCAGCAGGACGGTGTTGAGGAGCGTGACGACGACATACCGCCGGTCGCGCAGGACGGCGAGGCCGTGACGTTTCCGCGTACCGGCACGAGGCGCCTGCGAAGACGTCGGCGAAGGCAGCCGCAGCAGCACCCCCGCGCACACCACGAAGCTCAGCACGTCCACCGCGAACACCCCGAGATACGCCGCCCGCGTCCCGGCCTGAAGCGCCAGCCCGCCCAGCCCCGCACCCACCGCCAGACCGGCGTTGAACGCCGACTGCAGATGCGCCAGCAGCCCCGTCCGCTCCCCGGCGGGCACCAGCCCCGCCAACAGCGTCTGCCGGGCCGCCGCCAGCCCCGACTGCGCGGCGGCATAGACGCACGCGGCCAGGACGAACGGCGCGAACCCGTGGACGAACAAAAACGCTGCCACCGCGCCCCCGGCCACCACCGCCAGCAGCACCGCCGTCCCGCGCGCTCCACATCGGTCCGCGAGCCGCCCCAGCGGCACCCCCGCCACCGCGCCGAGGGCCCACGCGAGGGTCAGCCCGAGCCCCACGCGCCCGGGGTCGAGGCCGACGACGTACGTGAAGTAGAGCGCCGACGTCACGAGGAAGGCACCGTCACCGACGGCGTTGGTCAACTGGGCGAGAGCGAGGACGCGTTGCGGCCCCCGGGGCGGGACGAGTGAGTTCGTCATACGACCGACGTTAGAAGCCGACTGGACCGACGGACAGGCCCACTTCTCAGCGCCTTTCCTGACCCAATCCGTCGAGCACTCGCCCCAGCACCTCCAGGGCCTGCGGATAGGCCCGCTCCCGTGGCGTCCCGTATCCCACGACCAGCCCCTGCGCCCGCCCGTCTCCGTCGTCCGGCGAGTGCCAGTGGTCGTCCAGCCGCCCCACCGCGAGCCCCGCCGCCTCGGCCCGCGCCAGGGTCTCCTTCTCGTCGGCGACCTCCACGAGGGCGTGCAGCCCGGCCGCGATCCCCCGCACCGCCCGCCCCGTCCCGAGCCGGTGCAGCAGTTGGTCCCGGCGTCGCCGGTACCGCAGTCGGCAGGCCCGTACATGGCGGTCGTAGGCATGGCTGTCGATGAGTTCGGCGAGTGCCAGCTGGCCGATGGTCTCGGTGTGGTGATCGCTGTGCAGCTTGGCGTCGGCGACCGCGTCGACCAGGTGCGGCGGCAGCACCATCCAGCCGAGCCGCAGCGCGGGCCCCAGGGTCTTCGACGCGGTGCCCAGATAGACCACGTGCCCGGGCGCCATGCCCTGGAGCGCGCCGACGGGCTGCCGGTCGTAGCGGAACTCGCCGTCGTAGTCGTCCTCGACGATCAGCCCGCCCCGCGCGCGTGCCCAGTCGGTGACCGCCCGCCGCCGCGAGGGATGGAGCGTCACCCCGGTCGGATACTGGTGCGCCGGCGTCAGCACGACCGCCCGCGCGTCCCCCAGCTCCCCCGCGCAGGCACCCTTCTCGTCCACCCGCACCGGCACGACCCGACCGCCACCCCGGCGCACCACCTCCCGGTGGAAGGCCAGCCCGGGATCCTCCATGGCGACCTCGCCGCCGTCGAGCACGCGCGTGAGCAGCGCGAGCCCCTGCACATACCCCGAGGTGATCACGATCCGCTCCGGCGGCGCGACCACCCCACGCGCCCGCCCCAGATACCCAGACAGCGCGGTCCGCAGCTCGATGCGCCCGCGCGGATCTCCGTAGTCGTACGCCAGCGAGGGCGCCGTGGCGATGGCCCGCCGCAACGCACGCAACCAGGCCGCCGCGGGAAAGGCCCCGACATCCGGACTCCCCGGCCGCAGATCGAACCGAGGCGCACGCGCGCGTGAGGCGACGGGCGCGGCCTCGGCATCGCCGACCGGAAGAGACGCCACCTGTGTCCCCGACCCCTGCCGAGCGGTCAGATACCCCTCGGCGACAAGCTGGTCGTAGGCCGCTTTGACGGTCCCCCGAGAAACCCCGAGCTCCTCGGCCAGCCGCCGAGTAGCGGGCAACCGGGCCCCAGGAGCGAGCCGCCCATCGCGCACGGCATCACGAAGGGCACGCTCAAGCCCCGACCGCCGCCCTTCAGCAGCGATCAGCTCAATATGCAGGTCCACTGCAACCCCCAAGGGGCGCGGGGAACTGCGCGACCAGCCCCCACACACCCGCACAACGTGACGAAAGGCCGGGCACCCCACTGGTACCCGGCCTTCAGGACAATCCTCAGCCCTTGAGAGCAGCCATCCAGCTCTCGACCTCGTCGGACCGCCGAGGCAGCCCCTCGGACATGTTCCGGTTACCGTCCACGGTCACCAGAATGTCGTCCTCGATCCGCACCCCGATACCCCGGTACTCCTCGGGCACGGTCAGGTCGTCGGCCTGGAAGTACAGCCCGGGCTCGACGGTGAGCACCATCCCCGGCTCCAGCGTGCCGTCGACATACGACTCCACGCGCGCGGCAGCGCAGTCATGGACGTCCATGCCGAGCATGTGCCCGGTCCCGTGCAGCGTCCACCGCCGCTGAAGCCCGAGCTCCAGCACCCGCTCGACGGGCCCCTCGACAAGACCCCACTCGACGAGCCGCTCGGTCAGCACCCGCTGCGCGGCGTCATGGAAGTCCCGGTACTTCGCACCCGGCTGCACGGCGGCGATGCCGGCCTCCTGGGCGTCGTACACGGCGTCGTAGATCTTCTTCTGGATCTCGCTGTAGCGGCCGTTGATCGGCAGCGTGCGCGTGACGTCGGCGGTGTAGTACGTGTGCGTCTCGACGCCCGCGTCGAGCAGCAGCAGGTCACCGGAGCGCACCGGCCCGTCGTTGCGCACCCAGTGCAGGGTGCAGGCGTGCGGACCGGCGGCGCAGATGGAGCCGTAGCCGATGTCGTTGCCCTCGACCCGCGCGCGGAGGAAGAACGTGCCCTCGATGTAGCGCTCGCTCGTCGCCTCGGCCTTGTCGAGGACCTTCACGACGTCCTCGAAGCCGCGCGCGGTCGAGTCGACGGCCTTCTGCAGCTCGCCGATCTCGAAGTCGTCCTTGACCAGCCGCGCCTCGGAGAGGAAGACCCGCAGCTCCTCGTCGCGCTCGGCGGTGACCTTGTCGGTCAGCGCGGCCTCGATGCCCGCGTCGAAGCCCCGTACGACCCGCACCGGGCCGGTTGCCTCGCGCAGCGCGTCGGGCAGCTCGCGGACGTCGGCGGCGGGGATGCCGTACAGCTTCTCCGCCTCGGTCAGGGAGTGCCGGCGGCCCACCCACAGCTCGCCCTGGCCGGAGAGCCAGAACTCGCCGTTCTCACGGTCGGAGCGCGGCAGCAGATAGATCGTCGCCTTGTGCCCGTCTCCCACCGGCTCCAGGACGAGGACGCCGTCCTCGGTCTGGTTACCGGTGAGGTACGCGTACTCCACGGAGGCCCGGAAGGCGTACTCGGTGTCGTTGGAGCGGGTCTTCAGGTTGCCCGCGGGGATCACCAGCCGCTCGCCCGGGAAACGCGCGGAGAGCGCCGCACGGCGGGCCGCGGTCTCGGCGGCCTGGGCGATCGGCTCCAGGTCGCGCAGCTCGGTGTCGGCCCAGCCGGACTTCATGTTCTCGGCGAGCTCGTCGGAGACGCCCGGGTACAGGCCGTTCTTCCGCTGCTTGATGGGCTCTTCCGACTCAGTCTCCGGGGTCTCCGGGGTGAGCTCGTCGGCCACGGTCATCCTCCTCGATACGGCACTGGACCTCCTCCATCGTACGGTCGTACGGAAGGGGGCCCAGGGCCGGAAGGCCTGTTACACGCCGCTGCCGGCGTTACACGGGGCGCTACTCGAAACGGGCGGCGAGCAGCACGACGTCCTCGTCGGAGTCCGCGGCGTCCAGTCCGTCCGGCAGCACCGTGCGCAGCACGTGGTCGGCGATCGCGTCCGGGTCGTGCCGCAGCGCCCTGGGCACTCCGGCGGCGGCCGCGTGCAGCCGGGCGAAGGCGCGGTCGGTGGCGTCGCCGGTGCGGTGCAGCAGCCCGTCGGTGTAGAGCAGAACCGTCTCTCCGGGTTCGGCCACCAGCTCCACGCTGGGCGCCTCCCAGCAGGCGAGCATGCCGAGCGGCGCCGACACGGACGTCTCCACGAACTCCGTGCGCCGCTCGCCGACCAGCAGCGGCGGGCAGTGCCCGGCACCGGCCAGCGTGATCTTGCGCAGCGCGGGCTCGCAGTAGGCGAACAGGGCGGTGGCGGAGCGGGCGGGCTCGGTCAGGCGCAGCAGCAGCTCCAGGTCGGACAGGACCGCGACCGGGTCCTCGCCCTCCATGACGGCGTACGCCCGCAGCGACGCTCTGAGCCGGCCCATCGCGGCGACCGCGCTGGGGCCCGAGCCGGTCACCGAGCCGACGGCGAGGCCGAGGGCCGCGTCGGGCAGCGGCAGCGCGTCGTACCAGTCGCCGCCGCCGCGCGGGCCGGTGCGGTGCCGGGCGGCGAGCTGGACACCGGCGACGCGGGGGAGCCGGGACGGCAGCAGCTCCTCGGCCATCGTCGCCATGGACGCGCGCGTGCGCTCGACCTCGACGACGCGGGCCAGGTGTTCGGTGGCGTAGCGGGCGTACAGGCCGACGAGATGGCGCTGGCGCTCGGAGGGCTCGGCCGGTTCGTCGTAGAGCCACACGGCGGCGCCCAGGCGGCCCGCCGCGTCCGACGACAGGGGCAGCGCGTAGCTCGCGGCGTAGCCGAGGCGGGCGGCGACCTCGCGGTGGCGGGGGTCGAGGCCGTCCTCGGCGAACAGGTCGGGCTCGGTGATCTCGCCGTCGCCGTCGGGCAGTCCCTCCAGGATGCGGCCGTACGACATGACGCTGCGCGGCACCGTCTCGATGTGACCGAGGTCGGCCCGGGCGAGGCCGAGGCCGATGGTGGTGTCGGGGCCGAGTCCGTCGCCGGGTTCCAGGACGACGAGACCGCGCCGGGCGCCCACCAGGGTGGCTCCGGCGCCCAGCAGTTCGGTCAGGGCGTCCGCGAGTGCGTCCGTGCGGGCCAGCCGTTCCGTGAGTTCATGGAGGGTCGTGAGGTCGGAGACCCAGCCGGCGAGCCGGTCCTGGAGCAGGGCTCCCGGGGCGCCCGGTGGAGGGGTCGATGAGGTGTCCGGGGCTACGGGCGCGGGCGCGACAGTGTGTGCGGGCGAGGGAACCGTTGAATCGATTCCGGCCACTTTCGGAGGGTGAGGGGCGTTCATGGCGTCCGGCTTTCCGACCGGTGCGTATTGCTCAAAAGCATCGCAAACCCCCATGTCATTCTGCGCCGCTAGCAGTGTCTCCACATGTACACGCACTCGTGAGGGGATGTCCAGCATTGTCCTGCCGGGATTCCTGGTGTCCATGGGTCACCGGTGCACCCCTTGCCGAAAAGCGAAGTTGGCTTGAAACTAACTCAGGTAACGCCTTATTGCGGTCGACTGGCCTTGCTCCACAGAGCGTCACAGCGGTCGTGATGGGTACGTACTCGGAGAAGGCCAGGGGTGGTTGACAACCTCCCGGAACCTGGTGACGGACCCGGGCGTCTTAGCCACCGACGACCGAGCCCCATCCTCCCGTGGCGGAGGCGAAGAGATACACGCGGGACGGCAAACGCCAGACTTCGCCACCCCCACGCCACGCCCATGCTTTTGATAGATGCAGTGTGGGCCCGGCTGCCGTGGACGCAGCCGACGTTCGGCCCATAGGGGTTCCCCTTGTCTCGGACAGGGGTGTGATGCGCCAACAGGTACGCACAGTGCAGTGATCGACACATGGTGTGATGTGGCCCACGGTGTTGCCAGCGGTGCAACGGAAAGGAACGAGCGCTCATGCGCGAGATCCTCGGAAAGGCACGCAGGCTCCTGTCCAAGCGGAACGACGGGGGGCCTGAGTTGATCAGCGCGGCCCTGACCTTCGCGACGGAATGGCAGTGGCCCGTACTCCCGGGCGCGGCACCGGACCCGCAGGGCCGGGCCCGCTGCTCGTGTCCCGACCCCGAGTGCACGGTGCCCGGGGCGCACCCCTTCGATCCGGGCCTCCTCGCGGCCACGACCGACGAGCGCATGGTGCGCTGGTGGTGGACCAACCGGCCCGCCGCCCCGATCGTCCTGGCCACCGGCGGACCGGCCCCCTGCGCGGTCTCCCTGCCGGCCCTCGCGGCCTCCCGGGCGCTCACAGCCCTCGACCGCCAGGGCATGCGCCTGGGCCCGGTGATCGCCTCGCACCACCGCTGGTCGATCCTCGTCAAGCCGTACTCCATGGAGCAGTTGGGCGAACTGCTGTACGCCAAGGACTTCGTCCCCGGCTCGCTGCGGTTCCACGGCGAGGGCGGCTACCTCGCCCTGCCCCCGTCCGAGACGGGCCACGGCGCCATCCGCTGGGAGCGCGCCCCGCTGCCCGGCTCGGCCTCTCCGTGGGTGCCCGACGTGGAGGCCGTGGTCGACGCGGTGGTCGACGCCCTCACTCGTACGGGTGTGAGCGCGCCCGAGTTGTAGGGGTGTCGGGCGCGCACGGAACCAGCCGTGCGCGCCTGGTCGTTATCGTCCCCTTCCATGAACCTTCGTCTCCTCGCCCTCTCGGGCGTCGTGGCATGCGCGGTCGCGCTGCCGCTGGCCGTGGCGTCCGCGGGGCAGGTGGGAGACGACGTCCGTGCGGCTGTACGACCGTCCGGACAGGACCGGTCCTCTGACGACAAGGCGCCGTCCGCCGCGCCCTCCCGTTCCCCCCTGCTGCTCGGCCTGGGACTCGCCACCGCCGCGCGCTGCGGGCCCGAACTCACCTCCGCGGACGGCATCGAGGCGCAGACCTGTGTGCTGACGCAGGGCGAGGAGACCTGGGCGCGGACCTACTACCGCAATGTCACCGGCGGCGCGCTGGACTCGGTGCTGAGCCTCATGGGCCCGGACGACCGGACCGTGCAGATGCGCTGTGCCGTGGGCGCGGGGGACGAGCCGGGGACCTGTGAGACACCCCGGGAGCCCACCCGGGGCGGACCGGAGGCCTACACGGCGGTCGCGGAGTTCGCAGGGGAGGCGGGAAGCGGGCCGCTGCTGCTGCGTTCCGGAAGCAACTCTTCGGCGTCTGACGGCAGTTGACGTGCCCCAGCGGTCCGTGAACGGAGGCGGGCAGAGAAAGACCCGGTTGCTGGCGACGGGGGATGCACCAGCAACCGGGCTACTCGAACGGTAACAAGAGATCGGCTGTTCGCAAATTCGATCTCGGAAGTTCGTCGGCTTTCCGGACACCGACTCACTTGGTCCGGACGGGAGTTGTGATCCGTTCCCAGCGATCCTCGAGTGCCGGAGCAGCTGACCGACCGGTCAGCCGCTGTCCGGTCTCGAACCTGTATGTCAGCTGAGAGTCACCTGTCGGTTGGTCAGGCCGCCCCGCGCGCGACGCTCGTCCGCGGTGAGCGGCGCGTCCGAGGCCAGGGCGGCGGTGAGCCGCTCGGCGAACTCGGCCGCCGGCTTCTCCACGTCGTCCGCCGAGACCCCGCTCGGCAGGTCCCAGACCGGCACGGTCAGGCCGTGGGCGCGGAAGGAACCGACCAGCCGGGTGCCCTCGCCGAGGCTGGACCTCCCGGCCGCGTGCAGTCGCGCTAGGGCGTCCAGAAGCTGCTCCTCGCCGTACGGCATGACCCAGCGCAGGTGGTTCTTCTCCGGCGTCTCGCACCAGTAGGCGGCGTCCACACCCTGGAGCTTCGCGGTCGGGATGGCCGCGGCGTTGGCCCGCTCCAGGGAGGCGGTCACCTCCGGGGTGGCGTTCTCCGCGTCCGGGACCCAGAACTCGAAGCCCTCGTGCACGACTGGCTCGAACACGCCTTCGGGGTCGAGGAGATCCTGCAGCCGTGGACCGTCGGCGGGGGCGCGGCGGCCCTGCACCGGGGTGCCAGGGTCGGCGGTGAGCGCACGCTGGAGGGTGTCGGCGAGGTCGCGGCTGATGTCCCCGGACGCCGTGTCGTTCTGCAGGCCCAGCAGGACCGAGCCGTCGTCGCGGCGCAGCGCCGGCCAGGCCATCGGCAGGACCGTGGCCAGGGTGACCGACGGGACGCCCTCGGGGAGGCCGCCCTTCAGGGGCAGCTCGACCGTGGCGGCCGGCACCAGCTCGCGCAGGGCCACCCAGTCGCCCTCACCGGCCAGGCCCTCGAACGGGCGCTGCACCAGCTCGGTCACCGCGTGCGCGGCGGCCCGGCCGTGACACGCCTTGTAGCGGCGGCCGCTGCCGCAGGGGCAGGGCTCACGGGCACCGACGACCGGGACCTCCCCGTCGGCGATCTGAGGGCGCTGGGCCTTCGTCTGGGGTCGCTTCTTGGCCATCGTGGGGTCTCCCGGTTACGGCTCGTCTCGTACGGCGGGAGCCTAGCCGTTCACGCCATGCGCGACGGGAGCCTGTGGACAACGTGCCGATGTGCCGGGTCGCCCCGGTGCGGCGAGCCCCGGCCCTCAGTCGAGGTCGGTGAAGGCGTCCGCGAAGTCCAGGTCGGGCATGGACGACACCGAGGGGGCTGTGACGCGCGTAGCGAAGTCGTCCCTGCGGTGACCGGCGTCCGGATCATGAACGTCGTCGTGCACGACCACCCACACCGTGATCTCGCCGCGGGCGTCGTCCCGGACGCCCCAGTCGTCGGAGAGCGCGGTGATGATGTTGAGCCCGCGGCCGCCGTGCGCGGTGACCGAGGGCGTGGCCGGAGCAGGGCGGGTGGGCCCGCCCCCGTCCGTCACCTCGACCGTGAGTCTGCCGCTCGGCTCCACGCGCCACGCGGCGCGGACGTCGCCGTCCCCGGCCAGGGCGTCGCCCAGCGGCCGGCCGTGTTTGCACGCATTGCTCAAGAGTTCGGAAAGGATCAGTACGGCGTCGTCGATGACCGTTTCCGACACACCGCCCGTCCGTAGCTGAGAACGCATCCGGTGTCTTGCTTCCCCCACGCCCGCAGGGCCATGGGGTACGGCCATGCTCGACGACGTGGGCACCTCCTGTGCCACCACCAACGCCACCCCCGAGACCTCCTTTGCCCCACGCCACGGTGTGGATGCCCCATTGGCCTGTACCGGAAACCGGCCAATCCAGGTCCGCCGACGCATTCGCCGCGATCGAACACGGACCGAACGCGCCGGTGCACTCCCTGTAATCGGATGGCCGGATTTCGGCGATTTGGCCGAGACCGAAGATGCTTCAGTCAACTCGTGGGGTCAAGGTTTCTTCACAGGTCTTTACCAGTGAGTCACCGTCAGGAGTCGGACCGGTCATCGCCCCAGTCGGCGCAGTACCGCGCGGGGCCGGTTGGTGATGATGGCGTCGATGCCCAGCTCGACGCAGAGATCGACGTCCTCGGGCTCGTTCACCGTCCACACGTGGACCTGGTGGCCGGCTCGTTTGAGCCGCTCGATGTAGGCCGGGTGATTGCGCACGATCCGGATCGAGGGGCCCGCGATCCGCACCCCCGCTGGAAGCCGGCCGTCCCTGAGGCGGGGCGAGACGAACTGCATCAGGTAGACCGTCGGCAGCGCCGGCGAGGCGGCACGCACGCGTGCCAGCGACCGGGCGGAGAAGCTCATGATCCGCACCGGGGAGTCGGCCGCCGTGGCGGGGGCCTCCAGCCCGAACCGCTTCAGCAGCACCAGCAGCCGCTCCTCCACCTGACCGGCCCATCGCGTGGGGTGCTTGGTCTCGATGGCCAGTTCCACCCGCCTGCCCGCGTCCGCGACGAGTTCGAGGAGCCGCTCCAGGGTGAGTACGGAGGTCTCCTCGCGGTCCTCGGGGCGGTGTTCCCAGTCCGGCTCCTCGTCCCGGTTCTTCCAGGAGCCGAAGTCCAGGGTGGCCAGCTCGGCCAGCTCCAGGGCGGAGACCGCCCCGCGCCCGTTGGACGTGCGGTTGACGCGTCGGTCGTGGACGCAGACGAGATGGCCGTCGGCCGTCAGGCGCACATCGCACTCGAGGGCGTCGGCGCCGTCCTCGATCGCCTTCTTGTACGCGGCCAGAGTGTGCTCGGGGGCCTCTTCGGAGGCTCCGCGGTGGGCTACGACCTGAATGCTGTGCTGCCGTGCGTGGGTCACCGCGTCATGGTGCCACCGCTGCGGGGTACGCGTCGCACGAGGTGGGCGACGATCGGACGAGGAGCGAGCGCCGAGATGCGACCGTTTCGTCTGGAAGGTCCCATATAAAGGATGGTCGCAGACCCACAGGCACCGCTTATGGTGCTCTGACGTCCTGTGGGAAAAGCTGACGGCATACAAAAGCACATGCACAGCTGCATCGCGCCGGACCGTCGGCAAGCGTGAACGAGCGTGACCGAGTGCGACCTTAGGACAACAGCCGTGGATCGAGGAGACAAGCTGTGAGCACCGAGAACGAGGGCACTGCCGTACCCCCGGCCCCGTCCGCACCTCCCGTGCCGGTGGATTCCCCCGCAGCCTCCCCGGCCTCCCCGCAGGCGAGCGCGCCCGACAGCGGCGCCCCGACGACCCCGCTCCCCACGACGCCTCCGCACGCCCCCGGCGCGCCGGAGCAGGAGCTGGTGCACGCGGGCCAGACGCCGGCCTACGCGTCGGCGGGATCGAGCGGCCCGCAGGGCGCGCAGGCCCAGCCGGGCTCACCGGGTGAGGGCACTCCGGGCCAGGCCTCCGGGTATGGCGCGCCGGGCCAGCAGGGTCCTGGTTATGGCGGGCAGGGCGAGGGCGCTCCGGGCCAGCAGGCGCCCGGCTACGGCGTCCAGGGCCAGGCCCCGCAGGCCGCGGACGCCTCCTGGCCGCCTCCGCCGCCCGCCACCCCGGCGTACGCCGACAGCGGCTCCGGTGGCGCCGGCGCCGATGGCTGGGGCGCCTCCTACCAGCAGCCCGCCCCCAAGTCGGGGCGCGGACGCGGCGGTCTGATGGCTGCTGTCCTGATCGCGGCCCTGGTCGCGGGCGGCCTGGGCGGCGGCCTCGGCTACACCCTGGCCAAGAACGACGACAACACCTCGTCGACGACCGTCGCCGCCTCGGACAGCGGCGGAGACGTCAAGCGCGACGCGGGCACGGTCGCGGGCGTGGCCGCAGCGGCCCTGCCGAGCACGGTGACCATCGAGGCCGAGTCGAGCAGCGGCGAGGGCGGCACCGGCACCGGCTTCGTCTTCGACCGCGAGGGCCACATCCTCACCAACAACCACGTGGTGGCGGACGCGGTGGACGGCGGCAAGCTGACCGCGACCTTCCCGAACGGCAAGAAGTACGACGCCGAGGTCGTCGGCCACGCACAGGGCTACGACGTCGCGGTGATCAAGCTCAAGAACGCGCCGGGCGACCTGAAGCCGCTGACGCTCGGCAACTCCGACAAGGTGGCGGTCGGCGACTCGACCATCGCCATCGGCGCCCCCTTCGGCCTGTCCAACACGGTCACCACCGGCATCATCAGCGCCAAGAACCGCCCGGTGGCCTCCAGTGACGGCACGGGCTCGAACGCCTCCTACATGAGCGCCCTCCAGACGGACGCCTCGATCAACCCCGGCAACTCGGGCGGCCCGCTGCTGGACGCCCAGGGCAACGTGATCGGCATCAACTCGGCGATCCAGTCGACGAGCAGCGGCGGCCTCGGCGGCAGCAGCCAGTCCGGCTCGATCGGCCTCGGCTTCGCCATCCCGATCAACCAGGCCAAGTACGTCGCCCAGCAGCTCATCAAGACCGGCAAGCCGGTCTACGCCAAGATCGGCGCGTCGGTCTCCCTGGAGGACTCCAGCGGCGGCGCGAAGATCACCGAGCAGGGCGCCAGCGGCTCCGACGCCGTCGAGTCCGGCGGCCCGGCCGACAAGGCCGGTCTGAAGCCCGGCGATGTCATCACCAAGCTCGACGACCACGTAATCGACTCCGGCCCGACCCTCATCGGCGAGATCTGGACCCACCAGCCCGGCGACAAGGTCAAGATCACCTACGAGCGTGACGGCAAGACCAGCACGGTGGAGCTCACCCTGGGCTCCCGCGAGGGCGACAGCTGACCTCACGCGCGCGGCCGTACCGCTGACCCCACGCGCGCGTGGGCACCGGTTACTCTTGTCCCCGCGCCGCCGGTCGACGAGCGGTGGCGCGGGGTGGGTTGCCCGAGTGGCCTAAGGGAACGGTCTTGAAAACCGTCGTGGCAGCGATGTCACCGTGGGTTCAAATCCCACACCCACCGCATGTGTTCGAAGGGGTGTCTCTCCAGGAGAGACACCCCTTCGGCGTTCTCACCGCGCGTCCCCGGGGCGCCAGCGGCCCGGCCGCGCCCTTCACCTTCGTCCCGGCGTGAGCGGCGGGTCCTGTAGGGCGTGGTCCTGGGCCAGTTCGTCCCAGGCCACGTCCCGGAGGGCCTCCTCGGCGTCGCAGCCCGAGGGCACGAAGGTCGTCGACTGGAACCAGACGACGGTGAGCCGGGAGCGGTACAGGACCGGGTCGTGGGACGGGTCCAGGGCCGTGGAGCGGAAGGCGCCGACACAGGCCACCGGCGGGAGCATCTCGACCGGGCCGTGGGCACCCGCGTACTGGTCGGGGTACTCGCGCGGCGGCGGGAGGAGGTGGAGGGGAGCGGTCGGGTAGGCGTGTGCGGCCGAGTGCAACAGGCCCTGGATCCTCACCTCGTTGACCGGTCGGCACGGATAGCCCTCGGGCAGTTCGCCGTACGTCGAGGAGAGCCGCAGTTCGGCGAGGACGACACTGCGGCCCGAGGCGAGGGTGAGGCGTGCCAGGGCCATGGTCGGCACTCCGGGACGGTGGCGCATCGTGCTCCCGTGGATGGTGCTGTACGTGGTGCCGCGGCATCCGTCCTCACGGGCGGTGCCCCGTCATGCGTGCCGCCGACGCGATCGTGGCGCGGGCCTCGCGTTCGGACAGGCCGGTGTTGAGGGCCGCCTCGACGAGGGGGTCCAGGAGGGCGGGGCCGATGCCGTCCTCGTAGGCACGGCAGGCCGCCCAGAACAGGCGGGTGTTGCGCTGGCCCTCGTGCGCGGCCAGGACGAACTGCACCAGGCCCTGCCCGTGGTCGCCGGTCGACGCGGGCGTGGGGTGGTGGGTGGTGCGGGGCGGCGGGAGCAGGAGGCGCAGCAGGGCCGGCGGGCAGGCCGCGGGCGCGAGGTGCGCCGTGCCGGGGGCTGTCGCGTACACGCCGTGGTCGGTGCGGGAACCGGGGCCGACGAGATAGCCGCCGGCGCCGCGGATGTCGATGCCGGGCGCCAGCCGCCCCGCGGAGTTGGGGACGACCACGTCGGGCGGGCCGCTCAGCCACAGATGGCGGCCGCCGCTCGGGGTCAGGACGACCACCGTGGCCGGGATCGTGAAGAGGTGGCGCAGGGCCAGTTCGCGCAGGGCCGTCGAGGAGTCCGTACCGGTTTTCGTGTCGAGGTCGACGCCGATCAGATGGTGGGGCGGGAGGCCGCAGGCGATGCCGTAGCCGGTCGCCCAGGGGGCCGCGGCGAAGAGTTCTCGGATGCGGGACGGGTCGGTGGCGGCGTCGTAGACCCCGTGCCCGAAGCGGCCGCACTCGCCGTGGCAGGGCGGGCCCGGCGCGGCCTCCGGGGTCGCGGGGGTCGGCGCTCCTGGGGTCGCGGGGGCTGGGATTTCGAGGTTCGCGGTGCCGTCGCGGTGCGGCGAACGCAGCGCCGGGAGCTTGGTCCGGGACAGGGGGATGACAGCCAGTCCGCGCTCGGCGGCGGACAGGGCGTGTGCGAGGGCCAGCGTCGTGGCCTGCCGGTCTGTGGTGGCCATGACTCCATTTTCGTACGGGTGTTCGAAAAAGGGAAGGGAGTTCGGCGGCGACTCGCCGGGCGGGGCGGATTGGCCGGAAAGGTGCCGGAACGCTTCACCTCTTGCGGCGCTTGGGGTGGAGATGCCCGGAGAGGGCTGGTCCGATGCCTTAGATCGCGAAAGGGGTTTATCGACTTGTCCTCACGCTTGAGGGGGAATGGTGGCTTCCGGGGTGGTTCGCCGGGGATTCGGTGGGCAACTCTGGTCTCGCGACGTCGTGAACGACACCGGGGCGGTCGGCCAACTGTCCTGGTAACAGGCTTACTTGACGTATTTCCGGCTCAAGCAGCCGGGTTCTGGAGGAAGAACATGGCAAGCATCCGTACCGCCCGCGTTATCGCCGCCGTCTCCGCCCTTCCGCTCGCCGCGGCTCTGTTCACCGGCGTCGCGACGGCGGACAACGGCGGCTTCGCGGACGACGGATCGAACGCGGGTGTCGCGAGCGTCGTCGGCAGCGGGGTCGGCGGCGCCAACAACGGCAACTCGTCCACCACGCAGCAGAACGCGGTCGGCTCCGGCGCCTCGAACCAGAGCAACACCGCGCAGGTCAACGGCTCCGCGTTCACGGCCATCAATCAGGGCAACGACAACACGTCCATCAATTTCACACCGCTGTGGTGGTGAGCCCGGGGTGAACCGAGGGGGTGTGCCGGGGGGTGGCCTGAGGGGGTGAGCCGAGGGGAGGGCCGGTGGACCGGGGGGTCGGCCGGCCTGATCCGCCGGGTGTGCTCAAAGGGGTGGTCGTGCGGCTGCGCGGCGGTGCTTCGGTGCCGCCGCGCAGCCGTTTTCGCATGACCTTGACAGCTCCGACTATCTGACGGACAGTCAGAAATCTTCTCGAAGTTCGTGGCCGGGTGGTGGGAACCCGGGCGGCGGCTGCGGTGTACCAGAAATGACAGAACGCGACGGGCGGGACGACAGGGTCGCGGAAGACAGAGCGAGACAGAGGAAGACAGAGGAAGGCAGAGGGGGAGGCTGAGGTTCATGGCGCACGAGCCGCGGGTGAGCGACGAGTTGGGCAGGCGACTGAAGGCGTACGAGGGCCGGACCGCCGCCGTCTCCGCCACCGGGAAGGACCCTGTCAACGCGCCGATGATCCGGCACTGGTGCGAGGCCATGGGCGACACCAACCCGGCGTACACCGGCCCCGACGCCATAGCGCCCCCCACGATGCTCCAGGCGTGGACGATGGGCGGCCTCTCCGGTCACTCGGGCCGCTCCTCGGCGTACGACGAACTGCTCACCCTCCTCGACGAGTCGGGCTGCACCTCGGTCGTCGCCACGGACTGCGAGCAGGAGTACGTCCGCGCTTTGCGCCCCGGTGACGAGATCACGTTCGACGCCGTCATCGAGTCCGTGTCGGACCGCAAGACGACAAAACTCGGCACGGGCTACTTCGTCACGACCCGCATGGACCTCCACGTCGGCCCCGACCTGGCCGGCACCCACCGCTTCCGCATCCTCAAGTACGCACCGGCACATCGGAGGGAGGGCCCACCGCGAGAGGAACCCGAGCGGGAGAAGCCCCCGCGTCCACGCCCCGTCGTCAACCGTGACAACGCCGGCTTCTGGGAGGGCGTCCGCGAGCGGCGTCTCCTGATCCAGCGCTGCACCGGCTGCTCCACCCTGCGCCATCCGTGGCTGCCCGGCTGCGCCACCTGCGGACACCCGGGGTGGGACACGGTCGAGGCGAGCGGTGCGGGTCAGGTCTACTCCTACGTCGTCATGCATCACCCGCCCTTCCCGGCCTTCGACCCTCCTTACGCGGTCGCGCTGATAGAGCTCACGGAAGGCGTGCGAATGATCAGCAACGTGATCGGGGTGCCGTACGAAGAGGTGCGGATCGGTATGCCGGTGCGGCTCGAATTCAAGGCGTACGACGAGGAGTTGGTGCTGCCGGTCTTCCGGGCCGAGGAAGAACGCGTCGCCGTCGGGGGAGGCCCCCGTGCGGCCCGGTGAGCAGCTACCGCCGTTGGAGATCCCGGTGACCCGCACGCTCGTCGTCGCCGGGGCCATCGCCTCCCGCGACTACCAGGACGTGCACCACGACGCCGAACTGGCCCGGCAGAAGGGCTCCCCCGACATCTTCATGAACATCCTGACCACCAACGGCCTGGTCGGCCGCTACATCACCGACCACTTCGGACCGACGGCCGTCCTGCGTCGCGTGGCCATCCGGCTGGGCGCCCCCAACTACCCCGGAGACACGATGGTGTTGAGAGGCGAGGTCGAGGAGGTCACCGAGGAGGCGGACGGCGACACGGCGACGGTCCGCGTGACCGGGGACAACGGCATCGGCAGACACGTCACGGGGACGGTGACGGTCACGGTCCCCTCGACAGGGGACGCGCCCTCGGCGGCCGACGCCCCTTCGACAGCCGTGCCCTCGACGGCCGCGGTGCCCTCGACAGCGGACGTGCCCTCGGAAGCGACCGCCCCCGCAGGAGGTGCCGGATGAGTGTGCGGACGCGGGACTCCCTCGGCGGGCGGGCGGCGATCGTCGGTGTCGGGGCCACCGAGTTCTCCAAGAAATCCGGGCGCAGCGAGCTGAGCCTGGCCGCCGAGGCGGTGCGGGCGGCGCTGGAGGACGCCGGGCTGACTGCCGCCGACGTGGACGGGATGGTGACGTTCACGATGGACACCAGCCCCGAGATCACCGTCGCCCAGGCCTGCGGCATCGGTGAGCTGTCCTTCTTCTCCCGCGTCCACTACGGCGGCGGCGCGGCCTGCGCGACCGTCCAGCAGGCGGCGCTGGCGGTAGCGACGGGCGTCGCGGAGGTGGTGGTCTGCTACCGCGCCTTCAACGAGCGTTCGGGGCGTCGCTTCGGCTCCGGGGTGCAGCACCGGGAGCCGTCGGCGGAGGGGGTCGCGCTCGGCTGGTCCCTGCCGTTCGGGCTGCTCACCCCGGCGTCCTGGGTGGCGATGGCGGCCCAGCGCTATCTGCACCTGTACGGCCTGACCCCGGAGGCCTTCGGGCAGGTGGCCGTCACCGCGCGCAGACACGCGGCGACCAACCCGGCGGCCTACTTCCACGGCCGCCCCATCACCCTCGCCGAGCACACCGCCTCGCGCTGGATCGTGGAGCCGCTCCGCCTCCTCGACTGCTGTCAGGAGACGGACGGCGGCCAGGCCCTGGTCGTCACCTCGCTGGAGCGGGCGCGGGACCTGCCGAATCCGCCCGCCGTCGTGGCAGCCGCAGCTCAGGGGGCGGGCCGGGCCCAGGAGCAGATGACCAGCTTCTACCGCGACGACCTGGCCGGCCTGCCGGAGATGGGCGTGGTGGCCCGCCAGCTGTGGCGGACGTCGGGGCTCACGCCGGCCGACATCGACGTGGGGATCCTGTACGACCACTTCACACCGTTCGTGCTGATGCAGCTGGAGGAGTTCGGGTTCTGCGGGAAGGGGGAGGCGGCGGACTTCGTGGCCGAGGGGCGGCTGCCGCTGAACACCCACGGGGGGCAACTGGGGGAGGCGTATCTGCACGGGATGAACGGAATGGCGGAGGGCGTGCGTCAGATCAGGGGGACGGCCGTGAACCCCATACCCTCGGCCCGCCGGGTCCTGGTGACGGCGGGGACGGGAGTGCCGACGTCGGGGCTGGTGCTCACGGCGGACGGATGATCCCGGCCGGGCCCGGCCGGGATCATCCGTGCCGGGCCCGGCCGAGCCCCGTCGGATGCCTCCGATCGCCTTCGACGACTGCCTCCGGTGGACGACCCCCAGGGGTCATCCCGCAGTAGTTCCCGGGCCCTCGTCCACCCTCAGGAGGTGGAGCCACCCCCACCCCTACAACCTGAGGCGGAGTCGTCTTCGGGACCTGCGGCCGATGAGCGGGAGGCCCCCTCGCTCCTAGCGTGGAGCCATGACCACACCCGTCTGCACCAGCGCTTCGGACGCCGCAGTACCGGCGAGGCAGACCCGCCCGCATGTGACGTACCCCTCCTTCTCGTCGTACGTGAAGGCACGCCAGCCGGTGCTGCTGCGTACCGCCCGGTCGCTGACCGCGAACCCGAGCGACGCGGAGGACCTGCTGCAGACCGCGCTCACCAAGACGTACGTCGCCTGGGAGCGGATCGAGGACCACCGCGCGCTGGACGGCTATGTGCGCCGGGCGCTGCTGAACACGCGCACCTCGCAGTGGCGCAAGCGCAAGGTGGACGAGTTCGCGACGGACGAGATCCCGGAGCCCGAGCCGCTGCCCGGCGGGGACGACCCGGCCGAGCAGCAGGCGCTGCACGACGCGATGTGGCGGGCGATCATGAAGCTGCCGGCCCGGCAGCGGGCGATGGTCGTCCTCAGGTATTACGAGGATCTGAGCGAGGTACAGACGGCGGAGGTGCTCGGGGTGTCGGTGGGGACCGTGAAGTCGGCGGTGTCGCGGGCCCTGGGCAAGCTGCGCGAGGACCCGGAGCTGGGCCTGGTGCGATAGCGGGCTCGCGGCGGACTCTCCTCGGCCCCGACGCGGGATCTCCTCGGTGCCGGCCTCCCCGGTACCCCCCGCCCGCTGTGAACGCAACGTGACGTGATCGATCACCGCGGCCTAGTGACATACCAAGCGGTATGTGAGCAGAATCAGCCCAACCCTTACTACCGCGTAGGCAATGTCGCCCCGGGAGGACGCCGTGCTGAGCACCATGCAGGACGTACCGCTGCTGATCTCAAGGATCCTGACCCATGGGTCGACGATCCACGGGGCATCACAGGTGACCACCTGGACCGGTGAGAGCGAGCCGCACCGTCGCTCCTTCGCCGAGATCGGCACCCGAGCGGCCCAGCTGGCGCACGCGCTCCATGACGACCTGGGTGTCGCCGCCGACGAGCGGGTCGCGACGCTCGCCTGGAACAACGCCGAGCATGTCGAGGCCTACTTCGCGATCCCCTCCATGGGCGCGATCCTGCACACGCTGAACCTCCGGCTCCCGGCCGAGCAGCTGGTGTGGATCGTCAACCACGCGGCCGACCGGGTGGTCATCGCCAACGGCTCGCTGCTCCCGCTGCTCGCCCCGCTGCTCCCGCACCTGAAGACGGTGGAGCACGTGGTCGTGACCGGCCCCGGCGACCGTTCCCTCCTCGACGGCTCCCACGCGCGCGTGCACGAGTACGAGGAGCTGATCGCCGCCAAGCCGACGACCTACGACTGGCCCGAGCTGGACGAACGCCAGGCCGCCGCCATGTGCTACACCTCCGGCACCACGGGCGACCCCAAGGGCGTGGTGTACAGCCACCGTTCGATCTACCTGCACTCCATGCAGGTCAACATGGCCCAGTCGATGGGGCTGACGGACCAGGACACCTCGCTCGTCGTGGTGCCCCAGTTCCACGTGAACGCCTGGGGTCTGCCGCACGCCACCTTCATGACCGGCGTGAACCTGCTGATGCCGGACCGCTTCCTGCAGCCCGCGCCGCTCGCCGAGATGATCGAGCGCGAGAAGCCGACCCACGCGGCCGCCGTGCCCACCATCTGGCAGGGGCTGCTCGCCGAGCTGACCGCCAAGCCGCGGGACGTGTCCTCCCTCGGTCAGGTCACCATCGGCGGCTCCGCCTGTCCGCCCTCCCTCATGGAGGCGTTCGACAAGCTGGGCATGCGGGTCTGCCACGCCTGGGGCATGACGGAGACCTCCCCGCTCGGCACCATCGCCCGCCCGCCGGCCCATGCGGTGGGCACGCCCGAGGAGTTCGCGTACCGGCTCACCCAGGGCCGTTTCCCGGCCGGCGTCGAGGCCCGTCTCACCGGCCCCGGCGGCGAGCGCCTGCCCTGGGACGGCGAATCGGCCGGTGAACTGGAAGTCCGCGGCAACTGGATCGCGGGGGCGTACTACAACGGCCCGGACGCCGAACCGCTGCGCCCCGCCGACAAGTTCAGCGAGGACGGCTGGCTGAAGACCGGCGACGTCGGCACCATCTCCCCCGACGGCTTCCTCACCCTCACCGACCGTGCCAAGGACGTCATCAAGTCCGGTGGCGAGTGGATCTCCTCGGTGGAGCTGGAGAACGCGCTGATGTCCCACCCGGACGTCACCGAGGCCGCCGTGGTGGCCGTCCCCGACGAGAAGTGGGGCGAGCGCCCGCTGGCCACCGTCGTCCTGCGCGAGGGCTCCGCCGCGACCTTCGAGACGCTCCGCGCCTTCCTCGCCGACGAGGGCCACATCGCCAAGTGGCAGCTCCCGGAGCGCTGGACGATCATCGAGTCGGTGCCGAAGACGAGCGTGGGCAAGTTCGACAAGAAGGTGATCCGCAAGCAATACGCGGAGGGCACCCTGGACGTCACCAAGCTCTAGAAGGCGCCTGTCGGCACCAACTGGCCCACAAGGCGGCTCAGTTGGTGCCGATCCGTGCCAGCAGGTCCACGATCCGGGCCTGCACCTCGGCGCTGGTCGACCGCTCCGCCAGGAACAGCACCGTCTCCCCGGACGCCAGCCGCGGCAGGTCCGCCTGGTCGACGGCGGCGGTGTAGACGACGAGCGGGGTGCGGTTGAGCTGCCCGTTCGCCCGCAGCCAGTCCACGATCCCGGCCTGGCGCCGATGCACCTGCAACAGGTCCATCACCACCAGGTTCGGCCGGAACTGCCCGGCCAGCGTCACCGCGTCGGCGTCGCTCGCGGCCCGCGCCACCTGCATCCCCCGCCGCTCCAGCGTCGCCGTCAGGGCGAGGGCGATCTCGGCGTGCTCCTCGATGAGCAGCACCCGCGGCGGATGCTGCTCGCTGTCCCGCGGCGCGAGCGCCTTCAGGAGTACGGCGGGATCGGCGCCGTACGCCGCCTCGCGTGTCGCCTGTCCGAGCCCCGCGGTCACCATCACCGGCACCTGCGCCGTGACGGCGGCCTCCCGCAGCGACTGGAGTGCGGTCCGGGTGATCGGCCCGGTCAGCGGGTCCACGAACAGCGCGGCCGGGAAGGCGGCGATCTGCGCGTCGACCTCCTCGCGCGAGTGCACGATGACCGGCCGGTACCCGCGGTCGCTCAGCGCCTGCTGGGTCGTCACGTCCGGCGCGGGCCACACCAGCAGCCGACGCGGGTTGTCCAGCGGCTCCGGCGGCAGTTCGTCGTCCATCGGCTGCGGCCGCGGCGGATCGGCGACCTCCACCGCCCCGCCCGGCCCGTCCAGCGGCTCGGGACCCTCGGCAGCGTTCTCGTCCGGCGCTCCTATGGCGTACGACCGTCCGGTGCCCTCGGTCATCTGCGCGAGCCGCGACTGCCCGGCGAGCGACGGCTGCGGTACCGCGGGCGCCGGTGCGGGCGCGGGGGCCTCCGGGGTGGGGTGCGGACGGCCCGCGGCCGGGTCGGGCGGGGTACCGAGCTTGCGGCGCCGGCCGGAACCTCCCGGCTGATGCGGCGCGGGCGTCGCCGACGTCTGCGGCTGCTGCACCTGGGCCGCCTGCCGGGTGAACGGCACGCCCTGCCCCAGCGTCCGCACACTGATCGCCCGCCCCTGCGTGGAGTTCGGGTCGACGGGCGCGGCAGCCTCGGCGGGCAACGGCTGAGCGGTACGCGACGGCGCCGGAGCCGTACCGGCGACGGCCTCGGGCGGCAACGGCGTCCCGGGCGCCGGGGTACCGGCGGACTGCGCGGCGGCCTCGGCACCAGCCGTGCCGTCGGCAGCGTCGGCGGCGGGCCAGGGCTGCGGTGCGGCCTCGGCCGGAAGCGGCTGCGCGGGAGCGACAGCCGCGGGCGGAGCCGGAGCCTGGGCCTGGGCGGGCAACGCGGTCTGGCCGGTGGCGTTCTGGGCCGGCACCGACACGCCAGGGGCAATACCCTGCGCCGGCACCGGCTGAGCCGGAACCGACTGGTCCGGAGCCGCCGTCACCTGGACGCCGGGCCCCGCGGCCGCCTGCTGCGGTACCGGAACCCCCGGCGCAGGCGCCCCTGCGGCCTCCGCCGGCTGGCCCACGGCCCGGCGACGCCGACCCGTCGGCCCGCTCGCGGGGTGCGGCTGCGGCGGAGTGTGGTCCTCGGCCTGGTCGTGCGGCACCGCGTCGTGCCGCCCGTCGTCGACGAACCCGGCCGCGGGCACGGCCTGCCCGGGAACGTGTACGGCGACCTGGGCGCCGGACGCCTGCGGTGGTACGACGGCCTGAGCCGGGGCTTGAACAGGGGCTTGAACAGGGGCCTGTTGCACAGGCACGGGAACGGGAACCTGCGAAGGCACGGCGGCCCCTTGCCCCGGCACCTCGGCACCAGCACTCTCGGGCCCCCGGTCCGCCTCCGCGGGCGGCAGGGCGAACACCGCACGCGGGCCTGCCTCCTGCGCGGCCGCACGCTCGTTCGCGGCGGCCAGCGCACGGCGCCGACGCCCGGTCGGCTGACCCTCGCCCCCGGCCCCGTCCCCGGACGCCACCGCGGGCAACGCGGGCGGCAACGCATGCTGCGCGGGCGCGGGCACTCCCTGTGCCGACACCCCCTGCGGCGGCACCCCCTGCGGCGGAACGGTCCCGCCCAGCCCACTGCCCACGGCCGCGGTACCCGCGGCATGCTCCGCGGCGGTCATGACGGCACCCTCGGAGACACCGGCACCAGCGACGGCGGCCGCGCCCCCGTCACCACCGGCGATCTCGGCAGGCCGCCCCCGCCGTCGCCCGGTACCGCCCGTCGCGTCCCCAGCCTCCACGCCCGCCTGCGCCGCGACCGGCTCCGCCTCCTGCGCCGTACGCCTCCTGCGGCGCCCGGTCGGAGCGGTGCCGCCACCGTTCTCGCCACCGCCCTCACCCGGGCCCTCGGCGGAGCCGTCGGAGTCGACGGGCAGGTCCTCGCTCTCCAGGAACGCGTCGACGGACGACCGCCGCGCCCGGCGCCGTCCACCCGCGTCGGTGGTCTCCGGAGCGGCCTCCAGCGCGGCCGGACCGGAGGCGGAGGGGTCGGCCGCAACCGCGCCCGCGCCACCCCCGATCGGCACTTCGAGGACGTAGGCGCTGCCGCTCATCCCCGGCACCTCATGCGTCTGGAGCACACCGCCGTGCGCCCGCACGATCCCGCGCACGATCGGCTCGTGCACCGGGTCTCCCCCGGCGTACGGGCCGCGCACCTCGATCCGTACGACCTCGCCGCGCTGGGCGGCGGCGACCACGACCGTGTTGTCCATGTAACCGCCCGCCGAGACGGGCGCGTTGCCCGTCGCGTCGACACCGGCGACATCGGCCACGAGGTGCGCGAGGGCGCGGGCGAGCAGCTGGTGGTCGACCTCGGCCTCGATGGGCGGCGCGTGCACGGCGAACTGCACGCGTCCGGGCCCGACGAGTTCGACAGCGCCTTCCACACCCGCCGCGACGACGGCGTCGAGCATCACCTTCGTCCGATGGACGCCGTCGGTGCCCGCGTCGAGCCGCTGGTAGGCGAGGACGTTGTCGATGAGCTGGGTGATCCGCGAGTACCCGGCGGAGAGGTGGTGGAGGACCTGGTTGGCCTCGGGCCACAACTGCCCCGCGTCGTCCGCCGCGAGGGCGGCCAGTTCGCGGCGGAGTTCGTCGAGGGGGCCGCGCAGCGAGGCGCCGAGCAGCGTCAGCAGCTGCTCGTGCCGGCCGGCGAGCGCCTCGTACCGGTCCTTCTCCCGTTCGCCCAGGGCGGCGTACCGCTCCTCGCCGGCGGCGAGTTCCTCCGCGTGCCGCTCCTGGAGCTCCTCGACCTCGGTGACGTGCTTCTGGCGCAGCGCGGTGAGTTCGGAGGCGTGCTCCTCGGAGAGCCGCTCCAGCTCGTCCGCGTGCTGCTTCTCTACGGTGGCCTTCTCCTCGGCGAGGGTGTCGTAGGGCCGCCGGTCGGTGAAGGTCATGACGGCACCGACGAGCTGGTCGCCGTCGCGCACCGGCGCGGTCGTCAGGTCGACGGAGACCTTCTCGCCCTTCTTCGACCACACCACCTGCCCGCGCACCCGGTGCTTGCGCCCGGAGCGCAGGGTGTCGGCGAGCGGGGACTCCTCGTAGGGGAAGGGCGTGCCGTCGGCGCGGGAGTGCAGCATCAGCTCGTGCAGCTCGCGCCCGCCGAGGTCGCTGGCCCGGTAGCCCAGTATCTGCGCGGCGGCCGGGTTGACGAGGACGATCCGCCCGTCGGTGTCGGTGCCGACCACGCCCTCCGACGCGGCCCGCAGGATCATCTCGGTCTGCCGCTGGGAACGCGCCAGCTCGGCCTCGGTGTCGACGGTGCCGGTGAGGTCGCGTACGACGAGCATCAGCAGTTCGTCGCCGCTGTAGCCGTAGCTGTCGTAGGCCTGCTGGCCGTTCTCCAGATTGGCGCTGGTGACCTCGACGGGGAACTCGAACCCGTCGGTCCGGCGCGCGATCATCCGGGTTGGCTTGGTCCGCCCCGCCGGGTCCATGTGATCGGGCCGCCGCATGGAGCCCGGGA
Source organism: Streptomyces sp. NBC_00028 (assembly GCF_045041065.1). Classification (NCBI taxonomy): domain Bacteria; kingdom Bacillati; phylum Actinomycetota; class Actinomycetes; order Kitasatosporales; family Streptomycetaceae; genus Streptomyces; species Streptomyces sp. NBC_00028. The sequence goes on from NZ_CP108293.1 coordinate 5,229,502, forward strand.
TCAGCTTGGAGTCGAACTCGGGCAGCAGATCGAGCAGCCCGCGCCCGACCAAGGCCGTACCCGGCGTCTCGAATGCCTCGAGCGCGATGGTGTTGGCGTTCACGACGGTCCCGTTGGCGTTGACCAGCACCAACGCATCGGGCAGCGCGTCGAGTATGGCTGCGAGGCGAGCAGCGCCTCGGGATGGCCTGCTGCTCACGAGACGCTTCCTCCCTGTTACCGCATCTTGCCGACCGCTCGGGCCATCTTGCCAACCGTCCCGCAGCGTGTCACGCGAGGGAGTCTAAGGGCTGCGGTTGCGCGCGGCCCCGGATGAGAGGGAGGTCGCACGACGAAGTGACGCAGAACGTGTGACCGACTCCCGCGACCTCTTCCTTCGTCCCCCGCGACCTTCGCGGTTCGTTCACGCCCTCGCTGAATCCGCCATGAAATGCCTGTGCGGACCCGGCGGGTGCACGCAGTCGCGTACCGCCGCGGGACTTACGGGGCCGCCGGACGCTTCAGGACCGCGGGTCGGGCAGCACCGGCACCATCCGGTCCCACCGCCCGATCTCGCACCCGTTGCTGCGGTCGTACGTCGCCTCGACGGGCCGCCCGGCCCAGGTCCCCGTGACATGCGCGGTGGCGGGGCCGCCGTACTGCATGGTGCAGACGCTGTCGTCGGGTACGGGGGCGAAGGCGTCCTTCCCCCAGCGGGTGCCGCGGTCGAGCGCGGCGCAGGCCCGGTCGGCGTCGGGGTGGGTGCCGCCACCGGGATGGCAGTACAGCTCGAAGGTCCCGTCCTCGCCGTGGCCGGCGTTCCTGACGGTGACGGTGAGGTGGTCGCCGGTGCCGAGGTCGTCGCGGGTGGGCGGTGGCATCAGGTCGAGGGCGGCGGCGGGCGCGGCGGCGAGGGAGCCGACGGCGACGAGGGAGGAGGCGCCGGCGACGAGCAGCCGGGCGAGCGGGGCGCGGGACTTCCGGAACAGGGACATGACCTGACTAACGCCGCCCGCCCCGGCCGGTTGCGCCACGGCCGTCGACCGCGAGAAGTGCTTTGCCCTGCGGCCCGCCTGCCTAGTACCGTGGGAGGCGATTGGTGACACCACGCTCGACTGTGTCATCATCTGCACGCACCACTCGCGCTCGCGCGGGCGGCTGTGCTGGAGGCGTCGCCTAGTCCGGTCTATGGCGCCGCACTGCTAATGCGGTTTGGGACTTAAATCCCATCGAGGGTTCAAATCCCTCCGCCTCCGCGCTTGATCACGAAGCCCCGGTCCTCAGACCGGGGCTTCGTCGTTGTCAGAAGAGGCCCCACATGGCGTTTTCGCAGGTCACAAGGGGTGCGGCAAACGGATTTCACATGGCGGCGGCAGTCATGTAATGTTCTTCCTGTCGCCGCGAGCGGCCCGGAAGGGCAAGGAACGGCGGGAAAACAGAACAAGCACTCGTAGCTTAACGGATAGAGCATCTGACTACGGATCAGAAGGTTGCAGGTTCGAATCCTGCCGAGTGCACATCGAGAGAGGCCCCGGAGAGATCCGGGGCCTTTCGCGTTTCGTGATGTTTTGGGGAGGGAGAGCGCGATGAAGGTCAGGGGCGGCGGCAGAGCGGGGCTCGTGGTGGTCGGGCTGGCGGCCGTGCTGGTGGGGTGCGGTCGTGGCGACGGAGGCGAGGAAGCCGGAGAGGCGCCGGAGTCGGCGTCCGCGTCTGCCTCCGTATCTGCGTCTGCGTCTGCGTCCGAGTCCGCGTCCGTGTCCTCGGCGGAGCAGGGGCGGCTCGCCCCCGATGTGCTGCAGAGCCGCTGGTGGTCCTGGGCGGCTTCGGAGCCCGAGTCGACCAACCCGGTCGCCGATGAGGACGGCGGTGACTGTGCGCGGAACCAGCCGAAGGACGTGTGGTTCCTGGCCGGCACCTTCGGTACACGGGCCCAGCGGAGCTGCCCGGTGCCCGCGGGCGTGCCGGTCGCCTTTCCCCTCGTGAACCGGATCGGCGGGCTCGAAGACTGCGCGCTGTTCATGGACGGCGTCGACGGATCGGCGGTCCTGGACGGCAGGAAGGTCAAGGCGGACGTCTATCGCGACGAGGCCGTGACCGTGGAGGGCGTCGCGAGCAATCCCGTCACCGGCACCGACCAGACGTTCGAGGGCACGGGCTGCGGGCTGTGGGTCCAACTGCCCGCTCTCAAGAGCGGTGTGCACTCGCTGAAGATCCGTGGCACTGCCGGGGACTTCGCGACGGGGGTCGACTACACGCTGACCGTGGCCGCCGCCTCGTAGCCGGAGGCCGCGTGCGGGAGCTCAGGCCGCCGCCCCGGCCAGCCGGTGGAAGGCCTCGATCGTGTGCGGGTGGGCGAGTTCGTCCAGCAGGTGGCGCCACTCGGGGTCGGCGGCGGCCGGGTGGGCCTGGTCCCAGGCGGTGAGCAGCGGGGCGAGTTCGCTGTCGTCGGCGGGGAACCGGGTGTGGGGCTGGGTGTTCATGGGAGCTTCCTTCCGGTGAGGGGTCGAGCCTCTGGGGCGGGACCCGTTTCCTCCGAAGGCCGTTGAAAACCTCTGGCTTCCACCATGCCGCGAGCCCCCTCGCGGAACCATGGAGTCGCCTACCGGGCCGGGGGTGTGGCCAGCCCCACCCGTCGGGTGCGGCTGCCCCGTGGCGGGGTGGCGGCGGCCCAAGTGCCGTGTCACTCCCGCCCGTTGAGGCGAACATATGCGCTTGTGTCGCATGTTCGAATGCGCCTAGTTTTTCACGTCATGACCATGACGAGAAGAACGATCCTGCGCGGCATGGCCGCCGCACCCCTCGCCGGTGCGGCCGCGAACGTCCTCGCCGCCGCGCCCGCCCACGCGGCGACCGTCGTCGCGAACCAGTACTCCCTGGCCGGCCGCACCTCCAACGAGCACGGCGAATTCGCCGCGCTGACGGCCGGGTTGGCGGCGCGGCTGACCAAGGTGGACGCCACCACCGTCATAGCCACCGCCAACCGCGACGCCGACCCGCTGAGCAGCGCACCCAGCACCGCCGAGGCCTTCCAGACCGGCTTCGCCTGGGACCCCGCCGACCAGGACGTTCCGTACTGGATACCCCAGGGCGTCACCACCAGCGCCGACGCCTACGGCAACGGCCGCTACCCGGACAGCGGCGGCGACAAGGTCGTCCTCGTCTCCTGGTACTTCGAGACCGACACCGACCCCGACACCCCGGGCGACGAGTACGCCATCGACAAGGGCATGCGCCTGACCTTCGTCGACCACAACACCGCCGCCGCGCCCACCTATCGGCACGTACTGCTCGTCGAGCCGGTCCGCACGGCCTCGGGTGCCTACTCCTTCGCGCCCGTGCAGAAGCACGCCGGCGGCATCATGTGGTACGGCAACCTGCTCTACGTCGTCGACACCTACAAGGGTCTGCGGATCTTCGATCTCAACACCCTGTTCACCGTCGAGACCGCGGAGAAGGACGTCTGCGGTCTGCACACCGACGGCAAGTACTACGGGTACGGCTACCAGTACGTCCTCCCGCAGAGCTACGCCTACGACAACGCCGGAACGTATCTGCGCTACTCGACGATCGGCCTCGACCGCGCCAGCACCCCCGACAGCCTGGTGATCGGCGAGTACTCCCTCGACGGCGTGGTCTCCTACAACGACCCCGGCCACACCTTCAACGGCACCGGCGCGCCCGCCGAGACGACGCCTCATGTCGTCCGCTGGCAGCTCGACTACACCGACCGGCACCCGGGTTCGCTCACCGCGACCGAGGCCGTCACCGTCGCCCAGAAGAAGATCCAGGGCATCGTCTCCCGCAACACCAAGCACTACCTCTCGGTGAGCGCGGGCCCGTCCACCAAGGGCGCCCTGCGCACCTTCACCTCCGGCGCGTCCACCGCCACCACCGTCGCCGACCTCGCCGTCGGCTGCGAGGACCTGAGCTTCCACAGCAGCGGGGCATCCGGCTGGTCGTACAGCGAGTCGGTGATCTGGAACGTCAGCGAGTACGACGGTCTGCGGTACGTGTACGCGGTGCGGGCGGACGGTTCCTAGCCGCCGTCCGCTACCAGGCGAGCCGGAGGTCGCCGTGGTGGAGGCGGGTGGCGGCCGGCAGGGGCCGTACGGTCGCCGTCTCCCCGCGGGTGCCCGTGAAGACGCACAACCGCAGCACCAGGAAGCGGCCGATGCCGGCGAGGCCGGAGGCGCCCAGATAGACGGCCTGCTCCCAGGCCAGGCCCGGTGAGGACTGCACGAAGTGCAGAAGGAACATCGCGGCGCAGGTCACCACGTAGGCCGCCGTCGCCGAGCCCGCCGACTGCAGATGCCGGCGGAGGCCCGCGCGGCGGCCGGTGCCGAAGGTGAACAGGGCGTGCAGCTCGGTGCACAGGATCGTGGACGCCACCGTGATCACGGCGTTGGCCGCCGCCCACGGCATCAGCAGCGCCAGCAGCGGGACCGCCGCGCTCGACAGCAGTCCGACGCCTCCGCCGCACACCACGAACCGGACGAAGGAGGCGAGCGGACCCACCTCGGGCTTCGCGTCCGTGCGTTCCGCGCGGTGCGTCTCCATGGTGGTGTCCTTCCGGGGCGGTCGAGGAGCTTGCTGACGTGCTCCACGATCTCCTCGTCCGCCGCGCGAAACGATGGTGTGCCCTCCCGGAACGGGGGTGGGGCCAGCTCCACCATCTCCCCTCCGCCGCCCCCTACTTGCCCTGCTCGGCCGCCTGCGCGTCCTGGCTCCGGAGCTCCTCGACGTACTCCAGGGCGAGCCCTGTCGTCCGGGTGAACCAGTCGTTCAGTACGGCGATCTCGGCCGCGGAGTAGTCGGCGAAGAGGGTGTCGAGGCGGGCGTAGTAGGGGCCGTACAGGGCCGTGAGGCGGGTGACCGCGGCCGGGACGGCGGCGACGCGGACGCGGCGGCGGTCGCCGGGGTCGGGGCGGCGGGTGATGAAGCCGCCGCGCTCCAGACGGTTGAGGATGCCGGTCATCGCGCCCGTCGTGACATGGGCGTGCTCCGCGAGGTCGCCCGCGGTGAGCAGGTCCTCGCCGGCCTTCAGGACACAGGCGAAGCAGAGCAGGTCGGTGACGTTCAGGCCCAGTCGCTGGGCCATTTCCTGCTGGCCGAGCAGGTGCGTCGCGATGAGGGAGTCCATCGACGACAGCGCCTCGGCCGGGGTGGCGGCGGGACGGGGCTTGGCGCGCATCTGTGGATTACCTATTACCTTAGATCGTGAGGGATTTAGCTGCTAAATTGCTTACGACGTGAGAGGTTCTGTCGTGGGCGGGAGGCTGCAAGGTGAGTGCGCACCAGTATGACGAGGGGCACACGGTCGCGGGGTGGACCGGGTGCGCCGTGGCCACGGCCGGTTGTGTCGTCCTGGGCCTCGGGGTGGTCATGGTGTCGGTCCCGGTGCTGGTGGTTGGGGGTGCCGTGGTGCTGCTGGGGCTTCTGGTCACCTGGGCCCTGCATCTCGCGGGCTGGGGCAAGCCGCCGGGGCGCCGGCCGCGGGAGCAGTGGGGGATGCGGGCGCGGGACCTGTCGGCGCGGGACGGGCATCCGGGGTGTGTGGGGTGCCGGTTGGCGGGGCGGGGGCGGCGAGCCGCGGTGCCGGTGGTCGCCGCTGCCGAGCCGGAGGTCGTCACCGTGGATGCCGGTGGCTGAGCGGGCCGTTGTGATGGGCCGCCGTGATGGGCGGTCGTGATCGGGGCCGCTGTGACGGGGCCATTGTGACGGGGCCGCTGTGATGGGGCCGTTGTCAGTGGTGCCCCCTACTCTCGATCGGGATGGCACAGGCATGGAAGTGCGCGGGGCTGCGCTGGTCGGCGGACGGTCCCGTGCTGACGTGGGACGGGGGCCGGCGCTCCGCGCTGACCTGGGGGAAAAGGGTGGCCTTCGGGGTCGCGGACGGGGGTGGACGGACCTGCGTGGGGGCGCGGGGGCACGCGTGTCCGGTGCGGGCGCCCGTGGCGGGGCGCAGTACGGGGGCGCGGTGCGAGGAGTGCGCGCGCCTCGACCGGGCGCACTCGGTGGCCGCCGACACGATCGCGGACGATCCGCGCCCGTACCACGTGTATCTGGCGTGGTTCGGCCCCGGGATGGTCAAGGTCGGGATCACCGCTGAGGAACGGGGTTCCGCGCGGTTGCTGGAGCAGGGGGCCGTCTGTTTCAGCTGGCTGGGCGTCGGTCCGCTGATGGCGGCGCGGCGGAGCGAGGAACTGTTGCGGGCCGCTCTCCGTGTCCCCGACCGGATTCCGTACGCCGACAAGCGCGCGGTGCGGTCCGCGTTGCCGGGGACCGAGGGGGAGCGGGCGGCCGAGATCGCGGAACTGCATGCGCGGGCGGTGGCGTTGGGCGGCTGGCCGGAGTCGCTGCGGGCCGAGCCGTTCCGGCCCGTGGACCACGTGGGGGTGTTCGGCCTCGCGGGGGTGCCGGCCGCTGTCGGAGCGGTGAGCGAGCTGGTCGCGGGCGGTGCGGTCGGCGGACGGCTGGTCGCCGCGGCCGGGCCGGATCTGCATCTGGGGACCAGGGGCGGGGTGGTCGTCCTGGACACGCGGTTGATGACGGGGTGGGGGCTGGTGCCGGTGGTGGAGGGGGCCGCGGTGGAACTTTCGGTGCCGGTGCGGGAGTTCAGGAGAGAGACGGGGGTGCAGGACGGGTTGTTCTGACGGGCCCGGGCGGCTGAGGGGCGGTTGACGGGCGACTGCTGGGAGGCGGATGGCGAAGACGGATGGCAAAGAGACGGATCCCTCCGGGATCCCTTTTGGCAAGGCGCCTGGACGGGGCGCCGAGCGGGGATCGATCGTGGATGCCATGAGCGATCACCGTATTGCCCCTGTCGCAGCCCATGAACCTCCGTACTACGCCGTCGTCTTCACCTCCCTGCGCACCGAGGGGGACGACGGGGAAGGCCCCGGATACGGCCCCACCGCGCAGCGCATGGGCGAGCTGGTCAAGGAGGTCCCAGGATTCCTCGGCGAGGACTCGGCGCAGACGCCGGGCGGGCTGTCGGTGACCGTGGCCTACTTCCGGGATCTGGCCGGTATCGAGGAGTGGCGGCAGAACGCGGAGCACCGGGAGGCCAAGGAGTACGGGCGGGCGCACTGGTACGAGCGGTACTCGCTGCACATCGCCCGGGTCGAGCACAGCCACAGCTTCCAGCGGGCTGAGACGAACGTGACAAAAGGGGGCTGAATCCGCCACCTGAGGCCGTAGGGCAGGCGCCGCCTTGGTGTTCCCTGTGAGTTTCTCAGGGAAATCACAGGAAGCCGAAAGCCTGCTCTCAGAGCCTCCCGACAGTGTGTTCACCATGACCACGACCTCGCCCCAGGGGCGCACCGAACTGCTGAGGCCGGACGGGAGCCCCGTCCGAGTGCTTGTGGTGGACGACGAGCTGTCGATCACCGAACTGCTGTCCATGGCCCTTCGTTATGAGGGCTGGCAGATCCGGAGTGCGGGGGATGGCACCGGTGCCATCCAGACCGCCCGGGAGTTCCGGCCCGACGCCGTCGTTCTCGACATGATGCTGCCCGACATGGACGGGCTGACCGTTCTCGGCCGCCTGCGGCGTGAGCTGCCGGACGTTCCCGTCCTCTTCCTCACCGCGAAGGACGCCGTCGAGGACCGTATCGCCGGGCTTACCGCCGGTGGGGACGACTACGTCACCAAGCCGTTCTCCCTTGAGGAGGTCGTGGCTCGGCTGCGCGGACTCATACGGCGCTCCGGCGCGGCCGACCGGCGGTCCGACTCCGTGCTCGTCGTCGGTGACCTCACCCTCGACGAGGACAGTCACGAGGTCTCGCGGGCCGGGGAGGGCATCCACCTCACCGCGACCGAGTTCGAACTCCTTCGCTTCCTGATGCGTAATCCCCGGCGTGTGCTCAGCAAGGCGCAGATCCTCGACCGCGTGTGGTCCTACGACTTCGGGGGGCAGGCCAATGTCGTCGAGCTCTACATCTCGTACCTGCGCCGCAAGATCGACGCCGGTCGCGAGCCGATGATCCACACCCGGCGTGGCGCCGGTTACCTGATCAAGCCCGCGGCGTCATGAGCGGACGACGACGGGAGCGTCCGCAGAAGAAGCGACTGGGCAAGCCGCGTACCCTGCGGGCGCGGCTCGTCGTCGCGTCCGTTGTGCTGATCGCCGTGGTGTGTGCGGTGATCGGGACCGTGACGACGTTGGCGTTGCGGTCGCATCTGTACGACCAGTTGGACAAGCAGCTGGGTGATGTCTCGGCGCGTGTGTACATGGGCAGCAAGCCGCCCGGCGAGGGGGACAAAGGCGTCGCGATCCCCCAGAGCTCCCAGACGAACAGTCTCAGCCTCGACGACTTCGTCAAGCGCGGCCCGCAGCCGGAAGGCACGATCATCGCCAAGGTCGTGAACGGCAGCATCACCGATGCCCGGGTCGGTGAGAAGGACGCGGACAACACCGACATCAGCGGGATGAAGGCCGAGAGCGTCAGCGAGGCCGCGCAGTCGGCGCTGAACGAGGTTTCCCAGGACGACGGCGAGCACACCGTCGACCTGCCCGGACTCGGCGAGTACCGCGTCGTGTTCAAGAGCACCGACGCCGGCAACAGCTACTACGTGGCCATCCCCACCACCGGCGTCAACAACACCCTCAACACCCTCATAGCCGTAGAAGCCAGCGTCACCGCCGCAGGCCTCATCGCCGCCGGTATCGCCGGTACCGTCATCGTCGGTGTGGCCACCCGCCCCCTGCGTCGCGTCGCCGCGACCGCGACCCGGGTCTCCGAACTCCCCCTCCACACCGGCGAGGTGAACCTCAGTGAGCGGGTGCCGGAGTCGGAGTGCGATCCGAGCACCGAGGTCGGCAAGGTGGGCGTCGCGCTCAACAGGATGCTGGACCACGTCCACGCCGCCCTGCACTCGCGTCAGCAGAGCGAGATGCGGGTACGGCAGTTCGTCGCGGACGCCAGTCATGAACTCAGGACCCCCCTCGCCTCCATCCGCGGTTACGCCGAACTGACCCGGCGCGGCAGAGAGCAGATCGGTCCCGACACCCGTCACGCGCTCGGACGTATCGAGTCCGAGGCGGGGCGTATGACGTTGCTCGTTGAAGACCTGTTGCTGCTCGCGCGGCTCGATGCCGGGCGGCCGCTCCAGTTCGAGCAGACCGACCTCATCCCCCTCGTCGTGGACACCATCAGCGACACCCGCGCCGCCGGCATGGAGCACAACTGGCGGCTGGACCTGCCCGACGAACCCGCGCTCGTCTCCGGCGACGCCGCCCGCCTCCAGCAGGTGCTCATCAACCTGCTCGGAAACGCCCGTAAGCACACGGAGCCGGGGACCACGATCACCGCCCGAATCCAGCGGCGCGGGCCCTGGATGTGTGTGGACGTCGAGGACAACGGCCAGGGGATACCGCCGGATCTGCTGCCGCATGTCTTCGAGAGGTTCGCGCGCGGTGACTCGTCGCGGTCCCGGGCCTCCGGGTCGACGGGGCTCGGGCTCGCCATCGTGCAGGCCGTGGCGACCGCGCACGGCGGTGCCGTGACCGTGGACAGCGTGCCGGGGCGGACCGTGTTCACGGTTCATCTGCCCGCGCTCGCGCCCGCGACGCCCCGCCCGGCGCCCGAAACGAACTGGCAATCGCACTCACAGGCACACCACAGTGCCAGCACATGGGTGCAACAGGGCACTTGACCACAGTCGGTGTCATGCGAACCGACTCTTCTCCCGGCACTCTGCCGGCGCGGGAGCACCTCCCGGCCGCAGATGCCGGTACGCCTGTCCTGGACGTAGTGATCCCCGTCTACAACGAGGAGAAGGACCTCCAGCCGTGTGTGCGGAGACTGCACGAGCACCTCACCCGCACCTTCCCGTACGCGTTCCGCATCACGATCGCGGACAACGCGTCGACGGACACCACCCCGCAGGTGTCCCAGCGGCTGGAGGCGGAGATCGCCGAGGTCCGGGCCTTCCGACTGGAGCAGAAGGGCCGCGGTCGCGCCCTGCGCACCGTGTGGTCCGCCTCGGACGCGCCGATCCTCGCCTACATGGACGTGGACCTGTCCACCGACCTCAACGCCCTGCTCCCGCTGGTGGCCCCGCTGATCTCGGGCCACTCCGACCTGGCGATCGGGTCCCGGCTCGCCCGCTCCTCACGCGTGGTGCGCGGTCCCAAGCGGGAGTTCATCAGCCGCTCGTACAACCTCATCCTGCGCGGCTCGCTCCAGGCCCGCTTCTCGGACGCGCAGTGCGGCTTCAAGGCCATCCGGCGTGACGTGGCGCAGGTGCTGCTGCCGATGGTCGAGGACACCGGCTGGTTCTTCGACACCGAGATGCTCGTCATCGCCGAGCGCGCGGGGCTCAGGATCCATGAGGTCCCCGTCGACTGGGTCGACGACCCGGACTCCACCGTCCACATCGTGAAGACGGCGACCGAGGACCTGAAGGGGGTGTGGCGGGTGGGCAAGGCGCTGGCCTCCGGCTCGCTGCCGCTGGACCGGATCGCGCGTCCCTTCGGTGACGACCCACGCGACCGCGAGATCAAGGACGTACCTAAGGGGCTGGCCCGTCAGCTCGTCGGGTTCTGTGTCGTCGGCGGGCTGTCGACGCTCTTCTATCTGCTGCTCTACAGCGCCTTCCGGCAGTTCGGCGGCTCGCAGGTGGCCAACGCGCTCGCGCTGCTGGTCTCCGCCGTCGCCAACACGGCGGCCAACCGCCGGCTGACCTTCGGGGTGCGCGGCAGCGGCGGCGCGGTTCGGCACCAGGCGCAGGGCCTCGTCGTCTTCGGCATCGGCCTCGCCCTGACCAGCGGTTCGCTCGCCGCCCTCAACGCGGCCAGCAGCAACCCCGCGCACTCCACCGAGCTGGCGGTCCTGATCGCCGCCAACCTCGCCGCGACCGTGCTGCGCTTCCTGCTCTTCCGGGCCTGGGTGTTCCCCGACCGCCGCGAGTCGACGGTCGTCGCGAGCCACACCCCCGCCCCCGCCGCACCACCTCTCCACCCGCCGCTGCCGGTGCGCGCGGGCGGCAACCACTTCACGTACGACGAGTACGACGACCAGTTCCGCGCCGGTGAAGCCGCGGACCGCACCTGGGGGGACGCCACCATGCAGTTGCAGCCGGTGCGTCCGACCGACACCGACCCGAGGGACGCCCGATGACCATCACCAGTACGGCCGTGCAGGAGCCCGCGGCTCCCCCGGCCCCGCCCGCCCCCGGGGCCGGCGAGCCCCAGCAGCCGTTCGTCAAAAGACTCTGGCGCGGCCGCCCCGAGGACCCGCGCTGGGCCCGCCCCGCCTTCTGGGGCCTGCTCCTGGCCACCGCGGTGCTCTACTTCTACAACCTGAGCTCCTCCGGCTACGCCAACTCCTTCTACTCCGCGGCCGTCCAGGCGGGCAGCCAGTCCTGGAAGGCGTTCTTCTTCGGCTCGCTCGACGCGGCCAACGCGATCACCGTCGACAAGCCCCCGGCCTCCCTGTGGCCGATGGCTCTGTCGGTGCGGATCTTCGGCCTCAGCTCCTGGGCGATCCTGATGCCCGAGGTCCTCATGGGCATCGGCTCGGTCGCTGTTGTCTACGCCTCCGTGCGCCGCCGCTTCAGCCCCGCGGCCGGTCTGATCGCGGGCGCCTCGCTCGCGCTCACCCCCGTCGCGGCGCTGATGTTCCGGTTCAACAACCCGGACGCGATGCTGGCCCTGCTGATGGCCGTGGCCTGCTACTTCGTGGTCCGGGCCGTGGAGGACGGCCGCACCAGGTGGCTGGTGTGGGCGGGTGTGGCGATCGGCTTCGCCTTCCTCGCCAAGACGCTCCAGGCCTTTCTGATCCTGCCGCCGCTCGCGATCGTGTACGCGGTCTGCGCGCCGGTGTCGCTGAAGAAGCGGTTCGGTCAACTGGCCGCCGCGACAGGCGCGTTGATCCTCTCCGGCGGCTGGTGGGTGGCGATCGTCGAACTGTGGCCGGCCTCCTCCCGCCCCTACATCGGCGGCTCCCAGAACAACTCGTTCCTTGAACTGACCTTCGGCTACAACGGACTCGGCCGGCTGAACGGCGAGGAGACCGGCAGCGTCGGCGGCGGTGGCGGCAACAGCGGCGGCCAGTGGGGCGAGACCGGCTGGGACCGGATGTTCAACTCCGAGATCGGCGGCCAGATCTCCTGGCTGCTCCCGGCGGCCCTGATCCTGCTGGCCGCGGGGCTGTGGGCGACCCGCAAGGCCCGCAGGACGTCCGTCACCCGCGCCTCGTTCCTGGTCTGGGGCGGCTCGCTGGTCATCACCATGGTCGTCTTCAGCTACATGGCGGGCATCTTCCACCAGTACTACACGGTGGCCCTCGCCCCCTACATGGCGGCCGTGATCGGCATGGGCGCCGGGCTCCTGTGGGAGAAGCGCGGCGAGATGTGGGCGTCGATCACGCTCGCGGCGGCGGTCGTGGCGGCCGCGGTCTGGAGCTACGTCCTCCTCAACCGCACCTCCGATTACCTGCCCTGGCTGAAGTGGCTGGTCCTCGTCGGCGGACTGGTCGCCGCGCTCGGCCTCATCTTCGCCGGCCGGATCAACCGCCAACTCGCCCTCGCGGCGGCGTCCCTGGGCCTGGTGGCCTCCCTCGCCGGTCCGACCGCGTACACCATCAGCACCCTCCAGGAGGGCCACACCGGCTCCATCGTCACGGCCGGTCCGGCCGGCGCGAGCATGATGGGCGGCGGCGGTGGCGGCCGGGGCGGTGGCCCCGGCGGCGGTGGCGGCTTCCCGGGCGGTGGCCAGAACAGCCAGCAGGGTCAGCAGGGTCAGCAGAACGGCCAGCAGGGCAATGGCTTCCCCGGTGGCGGCATGCCCGGCCAGAACGGCAACAGCAACGGCAACTCCCAGAGCCAGCAGGGTCAGGGCGGCCAGAGCCAGCAGGGCAACGGCTTCCCGGGTGGCGGTCAGACGGGCGAGGGCGGCGGCATGGGCGGCGGCGGTGGCGTCGGCGGTCTGCTGAACGGCGCGACCGTCTCCGACGAGGCCAAGAAGCTCCTGGAGACCGACTCCGGTGACTACACCTGGGTCGCGGCGGCCATCGGCGCCCAGAACGCGGCGAGCTACCAGCTCTCCACCGGCGACCCGGTGATGGCGATCGGCGGCTTCAACGGCACCGACCCGTCCCCGACGCTGGCCCAGTTCAAGCAGTACGTCGAGGACGGAAAGATCCACTACTTCATCTCGTCCGGCTCCGGCGGCGGCATGGGCGGCAGCAGCAGCGGCACGTCCTCGCAGATCACCTCCTGGGTCGAGGCCAACTTCAAGAAGGTGACGGTGGGTTCGTCCACCTTCTACGACCTGACACAGAAGGCGAGCAGCTGACGCAGGGAACGAGAGAGGGCGGCGACCACGGCGGTCGCCGCCCTCTTCGTCGTACGGCGGGAAATCGCGTTGTACGCCGTATAGGAATCGTTCTACGGTGTACAGCATGTCCGCTCCCACAGCAGTGACCGTCTCTCAGGGCCATCCCCAGCGCTGGCTCATCCTCGGTGTCATCTGTCTCGCCCAGCTGACCGTCGTCCTCGACAACACCGTGCTGAACGTCGCGATCCCCTCGCTCACGCGTGAGCTGGGCGCGGCCACCTCGGACATCCAGTGGATGATCAACGCGTACTCGCTGGTGCAGTCCGGGCTGCTGCTCACCGCGGGCAGCGCCGCCGACCGCTACGGCCGCAAGAAGATGCTGATCGCCGGCCTGAGCCTGTTCGGCGTCGGTTCGCTGATCGCCGGACTGGCCGACAGCACGGGCCAGTTGATCGCGGCGCGCGCCGGGATGGGCGTCGGCGGAGCGCTGTTGCTGACGACGACCCTCGCGGTCGTGATGCAGATCTTCGCACCCGAGGAGCACGCCAAGGCGATCGGCATCTGGGCCGCGGTCAACGCGCTCGGCTTCGCCTGCGGCCCGCTGCTCGGCGGGTTCATGCTGGACCACTTCTGGTGGGGCGCGATCTTCCTGGTCAACCTGCCGGTCGCGGCAGTGGGGTTGGTGGCGGCCGTGACGCTGGTGCCGGAGTCCAAGAACCCGCGTGGCGACCGCCCTGATCTGCTCGGCGCGTTGCTGTCGACGATCGGTATGGCGTCCCTCGTCTTCGCGATCATCTCCGGTCCGGAGCACGGCTGGACATCGGGACGGGTGCTGCTGACGGCGGCCGTCGCGGTGGGTGTGCTCGCCGGCTTCGCGTACTGGGAGAGCCGGATCGAACACCCCATGCTCGACCTCCAGTTCTTCCGCGACCGCCGCTTCACGGGCGCCATCGCCGGCGCGGTGCTCATCACCTTCGGCATGGGCGGTTCGCTCTTCCTGCTCACCCAGCACATGCAGTTCGTCCTCGGCTACGGCCCCCTGGAGGCGGGCCTGCGCACCGCGCCGCTCGCTCTGTCGATCGTCGTCCTCAACTTCTCGGGATTGGCGGCGAAGTGGGCGACGCGGCTGGGCAACCCGGCCGCCATCGGACTCGGCATGGCGCTGATGGCGGGTGGACTGGCGTCCATCGCCACGGTGGCCTCCGGCGGTTATGCGGGGACGCTGGTGGGGCTGTTGCTCATCGGGGCGGGGGCGGCTGTCGCCAATCCGGCGATGGCGCACGCGATCATGAGCTCGATACCGCCGGAGAAGGCGGGGATCGGGGCGGGGATCAACGGGACCGTTGCCGAGTTCGGGCAGGGGTTGGGGGTTGCGGTGCTGGGGGCTGTGCTGAGTTCGCGGTTCGCCGCGCTGGTTTCTGTGGCGGCGTCGTCTTTGCCGGCGGCGCTGGCCGAGGCGGGGTCGGCTGGGGAGAAGGTGCGGATTACGGAGGCGTTCTCTTCTGGGCTGGAGAGCAGTTTGCTGGTGGGGGCGGTTGCGGTGTTGGCGGGTGGGGTTGTTGCCGCTGCGCTGTTGAGGAGGGCTGAGCGGGGAGGGGGCGCCCAGTAGCTCGGGGGATGCTGTGTGGTTGCGGCTGCGGGTTCGTTGTGGCTGGTCGCGCAGTTCCCCGCGCCCCTGAGGGGGCGCTTAAGCTGATCGGCGTTTGTAAAGCTAGGAAGGTGCGCCATGGTGGAGGCGGGGCAGCGGGCTGCGCGTACCAGTGTGTGGCTGGAGGGCGGCAAGGCGCGGCGGGGTGGTCAGCCCTCCGGGCTCGATCGGGAGCGGATCACCGACGCCACCGTGCGGCTTCTCGACCGTGAGGGGCTGGCCAAGTTCTCCATGCGGCGGCTCGCCGCCGAGCTGAACGTGACCGCGATGTCCGTCTACTGGTACGTCGACACCAAGGACGACCTCCTCGAACTCGCCCTCGACGCCATCTACGGCGAGCTCGACCTCCCCGACCCGGAGGCGGACCGCGAGGACTGGCGCGGTCAACTGCGCACGCTGGCCCGGGGTTACCGGTCCCTGCTGGTCCGGCATCCCTGGATCTCCCCGCTGGTCGGCACCTTCCTCAACATCGGGCCGAACAGCCTGGCCTTCTCCCGGGTCATCCACGGAGTGATCCGCCGCACCGGTCTGCCCGCGCACGGGGTGGCCGCGGCCATCTCCTCGGTCTTCCAGTTCGTGTACGGCTTCGGCACGATCGAGGGCCAGTTCAACGCCCGTTCCGCCCAGGTCGGCATGACCCCGGACGAGTACTTCCGGGACGCGATGAGCGCGGTGAGCCAGGCCCCGCAGACCGCCGACCTCGTCAAGGAGGCCGAGGACATCATGGCGGCGCGGGGCGGCGACACGGTCGAGGAGATGTGGGAGCGGGACTTCGCCTTCGCGCTGGACCTCCTGGTCAAGGGCATCGAGGCGATGGCCGAGCAGAGCCCCCCGGGTTCCTAGGCCTCCGGCGGGGCCAGTCGCGCCGGGAAGCCGCCCGTCGCCACCGGCCCCCACTTCTGCGGCGTGACCCGGATGATCGACTTGCCCTGTTTCACCATCGCCGCCCGGTACTCGTCCCAGTCGGGGTGCTCCCCGGAGATGTTGCGGAAGTACTCCACGAGCGGTTCGACGGAGTCGGGCGAGTCGATGACCTCGGCGGTCCCGTCGATCTGCACCCACGGTCCGTTCCAGTCGTCGCTCAGCACGACGACGCTCACCCGCTCGTCGCGCTTGGCGTTCCGGGTCTTCGCCCGGTCCGGGTAGGTGGACACCACGATCCGCCCGGAGTCGTCGACCCCGCAGGTCAGCGGTGAGGCCTGCGGGCTGCCGTCGGCCCGGCGGGTCAGCAGCAGGGCGCGGTGACGCGGCCGTACGAAGTCCAGCAACTCGTCGAGGGAGACGCGGGTGTTGGTAGCGATGTTCGGAGCCATGGCTCCACCCTAGGCCTGCGGAGGCAGGGACTCCCCTTGCACCGCCTGGATGTCGAGCTCCACCCGCAGCGTCGTACCGATCGCCGCGATGCCCGCCTGCACGACCTGGTTGTAGTTCATGGCGAAGTCGTCCCGCCGCAGCTCGGTCGTGGCCCGGAACGCCGCCCGGGTCCCGCCCCAGGGGTCGGCGCCGGTGCCGAGGTAGGCGAGGTCCAGGTCGACGGGGCGTACGACACCGTGCATGCCCAGTTCTCCGTGGACCGTCCAGCGGTCGGCGCCCGCCAACGAGATGCCCGTCGACCGGTACGTGATCTCGGGGTGCACCTCGACGTCCAGGAAGTCGGCGGACCTCAGGTGGCCGTCCCGCATCGCGTTGCCGGTGTCGATGGACGCGGCCCGGATCACGGCCTCCACCCGGGACTTGGTGACGTCGTCCGGCGCGATCTCGATCGTGCCGGTGAAGTCCGTGAAGCGGCCGTGGACGCTGGAGATGCCCAGGTGCTGGGCGACCGCGCCGACGCTGGAGTGGGCCGGGTCGACGGTCCAGGGTCCCGGCGGCGGGAGTTCGGTGCCGCCCTGCCGGGCCAGGGTGACCGTGCCGACCTCGGCCCGGCCGCTCGCGGTGACGATCGCGCTCGACGCGGCGGGCGCGTAGCCGACGGCGGTGACGATGACGGTGTACGCGCCGGGCGCCAGCGGCTCGGGATCGCGGATCGCGCCCTCGTCGTCGGCCTCGGCCCGCAGCACCTGGGTGCCGGTCATGTCCGTCACCGTGACGACCGCGTGCGACACGGCCCATCCGTCCCGGGTGCGGATCCTCGCGGTCAGTCCCATCTCAGCTCTCTCCTCACACAGGCCGGCCCGTGGAACGCGCCTCCGCTCGAAACGCGCTCCACGGGCCGGGGTATTCAGTGACTCACTCGCCGGGGTGCGCGAGCTCTATGTCGTGGCCGTCGGCCCCCCGGCCGGCCACCGTCAGGGCCGTCGCGACCGGCGGGTAGCCCGTCGCGATGACCGTGTACTCGCCGCCGTCCAGGTCGGTGAAGGCGTACGCCCCGTCCGACCCGGTGGTGGCGGTGCCGACCACGTTGCCCGCCGCGTCCACGAGGGTCACCCGTGCGTCGGCCAGCGGACCGTGCGGCGCTCGTACGACGCCCTGGACCTGGGCGCCCGACTCCAGCTCGACCTCGACCCGGGTCACACCGGTGCCGCCGACCTCGACGGGCAGCGCCCGCGGCCGGTACCCGGCGGCGTTCACCGCGACGGTGACGGCACCCGGCACCAGCTCGGCGAAGCCGAACTCGCCCTGCTCACCGGTGGTCCCGGTGGCCAGCAGATCGCCGCGGACGTCGGTCACGATGACCATGGCGTCCTTCACCGGCAGCGCGCTGTCGGCGGCCCGGACGACACCGTTCAGCCCGCTCGTGCCGCTGAGCAGGATGTCGTACGCCACCGGCTCGCCGCCCACCACGACGGTGGACGCCTGCGGCTGGAAGCCGTCCGCGGAGGCGATCAGGACGTACGAGCCGACGCTCGGCGCCTCCACACCGTACGAACCGTCGGCCTGGGTCACCGACCGGCCCAGCTGCCGTCCCGCGAGGGAGATCAGCGTGACCGCGGCCTGCGGGACGGGCGCGCTCTCGGCGCCGCGGACATGGCCGCGGACCGGGATGCCGCCGCCGGTGGAGGCGGTGGAGGCGGTGGGGGCGGTGGGGGCTTCGAGGGTGGCGACCGCGGCGAGCTTCTGCGTGCCCTCGGCAGCCGCGGTGGGCTGCGTCTCGGAGGTGGCGGCCCAGCTCGGGACGCGCTCCTCGGAGGCCGTCTCGGTCGCCGTCTCCTCGGCGGTCACAGCCGGGGTCTCTTCCGTGGCCGGAGTGGCCTCCTGCGCCAGGGCGCCCTTGGTGCGCAGCGGGACCTCCTTGATGAACAGCGTGATCAGGAAGGCGATCGCCGCGAGGGCGGCCGCGATCAGGAACACGTCCGCGATGCCGTGGCCGTACGCGCTCTCCATGACCGTGCGCAGCGGCCCGGGCAGCGCGTCCATGTCCGGGATCGAGCTGGAGGAGCTACCGGAGGCAGCGGCGGCGTACTTGGGGCCGAGGGCGGTGATGCCGTCCGTGGCGTAGTCGGTGATCTTGTTGGCCATCACGGCGCCGAGCACCGAGACGCCCATCGCACCGCCGAGGGACCGGAAGAAGGTGACCGTGGAGGACGCGGAACCGAGGTCCTTGGGCTCGACCTGGTTCTGGGTGCACAGCACCAGGTTCTGCATCATCATGCCGATGCCGAGACCCAGCAGGGCCATGAAGATCGCGGTCTTCCAGTAGTCCGTGTCGTAGCGGATGGTGCCGAGCAGACCGAGGCCCGCCGTGATGAGCACACCACCGCTGACCAGCCAGGCCTTCCAGCGGCCCGTGCGGGTGATGAACTGCCCGGAGACGGTGGAGGAGACGAACAGACCGCCGATCATCGGGATGGTCAGCACCCCGGACATGGTCGGGGACTCGTCGCGGGCCAGCTGGAAGTACTGGGCGAAGAAGACCGTGCCGGAGAACATCGCCGTACCGACGAACATCGAGGCGATGGACGAGAGGGTGATGGTCCGGTTCCTGAACAGCCGCAGCGGGATGAGGGGCTCGGCGGCCTTCGACTCGACCAGCACGAAGATCAGGGCGAGCGCGATCGAACCGCCGACCATGGCGTACGTCTGCCAGGACAGCCACTCGTACTTGTCACCGGCGAAGGTGACCCAGATCAGCAGTAGCGAGACCGCGGCGGCGACGAAGAACGCGCCGGCCCAGTCGACCTTCACGTTCCGCTTCACGACCGGCAGGTGCAGGGTCTTCTGCAGCACGATCAGCGCGATCACGGCGAAGGGCACACCGACGTAGAAGCACCAGCGCCAGCCCAGCCAGGAGGTGTCGGTGATGACACCGCCGAGCAGCGGGCCGCCGACGGTGGCGACGGCGAAGGTCGCGCCGAGGTAGCCGGAGTAACGGCCGCGCTCACGCGGGGAGATCATCGCCGCCATCACGATCTGCGCCAGGGCGGAGAGACCGCCGACGCCGATGCCCTGGACCACCCGGAAGGTGATGAGCATGCCGGCGTTCTGGGAGAGGCCGGCGGCGGCCGATCCCAGCACATAGATGACCAGCGCTATCTGGACGAGCGCCTTCTTGCTGTAGAGGTCGGCGAGCTTGCCCCACAGCGGGGTGGAGGCCGTCATCGACAGCAGGGCGGCGGTGACGACCCAGGTGTAGGCGGACTGGCCGCCGCCGAGGTCGCCGATGATCTCCGGGAGGGCGTTGGAGACGATCGTGGACGACAGGATCGCCACGAACATCCCGAGCAGCAGCCCGGAGAGCGCCTCCATGATCTGCCGGTGGGTCATCGGGGTGTCCGCCGAGTGCCCGGCGCCTCCCCCGTGCTTGGCGTGAGCCCGCACACCGGCTGGTGTGGTCGTTGCCATGGGCTTCCTTGTCTTAAGTGTTTGCGGGTGTACGGGTGGGATCGTCAGAGGTGGGGTGGGCGGCGCGGCAGTCGTCGAAGCTGGCCCGGAGCCGGGCCATGAGGCCGCTCAGCTGGGCCACCTCGGCGTCGCTCCAGTCACTGAGCCGCTCGGCGAGCATCCGGCAGGTCCGCTCCGACAGCTCGTCGAGCTGGGCCAGCCCCGTCGGGGTGAGATGCAGGATGCGGCCGCGCTTGTCCGCCGGGTCGGGGGAGCGCCGGATCCAGCCGCGCTCGGCGAGATGCGCCGCGTGCCGGCTGGTCACCGACATGTCCACGGCGAGCAGCTCGGAGAGCTTGCTCATGCGCATGTCCCCGTGACGGGCGAGCAGCGTCAGCACGGCGGCGGAACCGCTCGGGCAGTCGGACGGCAGGATCCGCCCCATCTCCCGTTTCACGGCGCCGAAGGCACTGAACTGACGCATCAGCTCCTCGTACTGCGCCTGTCCGGCCATTCCACCTCCCGTATTCGTTGCTTGGGGCAACCATAGGAGCGGTTGGTTGCTACAGGCAAATAAAACGAGGTGGGTGCGACATAAAAACTTGGCAAAGGCAAGTATTGCGAGCGTAAATGCCCAGGTGGAACGGCGGTGGAGTCGATCGCCGCCTGCCTACACCTTGGCTGGTCACAGCGGAGCCGCACCCGCACTTGGGCCGCACCGCCTCATTCGCTAGTCTCTCGCCCCATGGCTAACCCCCAGGACCCCCAGGGCAACTACGACCCCGCCGGCAGCACCCAGATGTTCCGCGCGTTCGTCGACGAGGGCCCGCAGGGCCGCCAGCAGGCGGCCGCCGCCGCCCCCGCCTCCTCCGGCCCCCGCGTCGGCCTGATCATCGGTGTCGTCGTCGCCGTGGCGATCGTCGCGGCGGTGGCCTGGCTGGCGCTCAAGTAACGCGCACCGTCCGAGGGGCTACTCCCAGCGGACGTCGACGTCCCGCGTCTCGATGTGCATGCCGAGCGGCACCCGCCACGCCTCGACGCACACCGTCCACGTCCGCTCCTTCCGCGCGCCGCCCTCGATCGGCGCCGGAAGCCCCACCTGCGACTCGACGGTCCCCCAGTCGACCCCGAGCGTCCCGATGATGTGCGTACCGAACCCGACGGTCCCCGAACGGACCGCCGCGCCGCCGGAGTTGCGGAAGACGAGCGTCACGTCCTCGCACCACCGCTGATCGGTGGCGGCCCGCACGGGGTCGCCCCAGGTGAGGGCGGCCGGGGCGGTAGTAGGAGGCGTTGTCGGCGTCGTACGAGGAGCGGTCGGCGTCGCGGACGGCGAACTGGGCGTCGTACGACCGGACTCGGTGTCGCTCGGCTGTCCGGCGCTCGGCGTCCGAGGCCTGGCATTCTTTGAAGCTCCGGCGTGTGTGGGGGAGTTGCCCGTAGGCGTCTCTTCGAGCGGCACCACCCGCACGCCCCCCGTCGGCTTCACGGCCGTGGGCGTTCCCCCCGCCGGGCCGACGGCCACGTAACCCTCGCCCGTGCTCCCGCAGGCGGCCAGCGCCGCGCTCAGACAGACGACGGCCGCCGATGCGCCGACCGCGGCGCCCCGACGGCCATACGTCCATGTCGTACGCGGCATCGGGCCATAGTGGCTGACGCCCCGTCAATTATGAAGAGGTCAGTCGGAGATGAGACCTTCCCGCAGCTGCGCCAGGGTCCGGGTCAGCAGCCGGGAGACGTGCATCTGGGAGATGCCGACCTCCTCGCCGATCTGCGACTGGGTCATGTTGGCGAAGAAACGCAGCATGATGATCTGGCGCTCGCGGGGCGGGAGTTTGGCGAGCAGCGGCTTGAGGGACTCGCGGTACTCGACGCCCTCCAGGGCGGTGTCCTCGTAGCCGAGGCGGTCCGCGAGGGAGCCCTCGCCGCCGTCGTCCTCCGGGGCCGGGGAGTCCAGTGAGGAGGCCGTGTAGGCGTTGCCGACCGCGAGGCCGTCGACGACGTCCTCCTCGGACACGCCCAGTACGGTGGCGAGTTCGGCGACCGTCGGGGAGCGGTCGAGCTTTTGGGAGAGCTCGTCGCTGGCCTTGGTGAGGGCGAGCCGCAGCTCCTGGAGGCGGCGCGGGACCCGCACCGACCACGAGGTGTCGCGGAAGAACCGCTTGATCTCGCCCACGACCGTCGGCATCGCGAACGTCGGGAACTCCACGCCCCGTTCGCAGTCGAAGCGGTCGATCGCCTTGATCAGGCCGATGGTGCCGACCTGGACGATGTCCTCCATCGGCTCGTTGCGGGAGCGGAAGCGGGCCGCCGCGTACCGCACGAGCGGGAGGTTGAGCTCGATGAGGGTGTCCCGGACGTAGACACGCTCGGGGCTGTTCTCGTCGAGTGCGGCGAGCCGCAGGAAGAGGGAGCGGGACAGGGTGCGGGTGTCGATGGCTCCGGAGACAGCCGGGGGAGCCGGGAGGGCCGGGGCCGGCGCGGCCTCGACAGCGGTTACGTCGTCGAGCGCGGGCGCAGCCTCGCTCTTCGTGAGCGTGAGCACCTTGGAGCTGCCCTGTTCTGCGGACATGCCACCCCCTCTGGGTCGCGGGACGGTCGCGGCGGGCGTTCCGTCGAGGAACGTCAGCCTTCACCTGAATACCGGCGCCGAAGCCCCGGCAAACGCGCTTCCGGCAGAATGTCACATGTCGGCAACACGCTGTAGTGACATGTCGACACGTGAGACGCGAATCCGCCCTGGATAAAGGGGGTCTGACGGTATTTCGGCGCAGAAACGTCGGGATCCGCGCTGGTGAGCGATTCGCTCGCGAAGGTGATCTATCGCTTCTGTATTCGGTTGGGCCTCGTTCGATTCTGGACGAGACCTCTATCGCTAGGCCTCGATGCGGTTCGCGGAGCGCAAACGCTGGAAGCTACGCGCGAGTAGCCGCGAAACGTGCATCTGGGAGACGCCGAGTTCCGCGCTGATCTGAGACTGGGTGAGATTGCTGTAGTACCGCAGCAGCAGGATCCGCTGTTCCCGCTCGGGCAGTTGCACCAGCAGATGCCGGACGAGGTCGCGGTGCTCCACGCCGTCCAGGGCGGGGTCCTCGTAGCCGAGCCGGTCGAGGAGGCCCGGCAGTCCGTCGCCCTCCTGGGCGGCCTCCAGCGAGGTCGCGTGGTACGAGCGTCCGGCCTCGATGCAGGACAGCACCTCGTCCTCGCCGATGCGCAGCCGCTCGGCGATCTCGGCGGTGGTGGGGGTGCGGCCGAAGGCCGTCGTCAGGTCCTCCGTCGCGCTGTTGACCTGCACCCACAGCTCGTGGAGCCGGCGCGGTACGTGCACGGTCCGTACGTTGTCCCGGAAGTACCGCTTGATCTCGCCGACGACCGTCGGCATCGCGAAGGTGGGGAACTGCACGCCGCGGTCCGGGTCGAAGCGGTCGATGGCGTTGATGAGCCCGATCGTGCCGACCTGGACGACGTCCTCCATCGGCTCGTTGCGGGAGCGGAAGCGGGCCGCCGCGTACCGCACGAG
Organism: Streptomyces sp. NBC_00028; assembly: GCF_045041065.1. Classification (NCBI taxonomy): domain Bacteria; kingdom Bacillati; phylum Actinomycetota; class Actinomycetes; order Kitasatosporales; family Streptomycetaceae; genus Streptomyces; species Streptomyces sp. NBC_00028. The sequence goes on from NZ_CP108293.1 coordinate 5,252,692, forward strand.
CGGGAGGTTGGCCTCGATGAGCGCCCCGCGCACCCGGTTGTGCTCGGGCGTGCCCGGCTGGAGCTCCTTGAGCTGGCCGAAGAGCACCTGGGTGAGCGCCCGGGTGTCGGCGCCGCGGCTGCGCTGGGGGGCGGGGGGCGCCGGGGTCTGGACGGGCGCCGAGGTCTGGACGGGCGCGGGGGTCTGGACCGGAGCCTCTTCCTGGGGTGGCGCAGTACTGGCCGACACGGTCAACGCCACCTCTTCATGGGTCTACATCGGTCTACATCGGTCAACTCATCCGTCAAAAGCGGTCATAGCATCACAAGACATGTGCACTGTGTGCAAGCACCCCATAACACCGTGTTGAGGGAAGAGTTGAGGCACAAGACGCACAAAAGCCCCCCGCCGTTCCGGCGAGGGGCCATATGGAGACGAGGTTCTGCTCAGTACGCGTAATCCGCGATCACCCAGGTGGCGAACTCCTTCCAGAGCCCCACCCCCGCCTGGTGCTCCGGGTGCTCCACGTACCGGCGCAGCGCTTCGGCGTCCTCGAAGCCCGAGTTGATGGCGAAGTCGTAGGCGATGGGCCGGTCGCTGAGGTTCCAGCCCAGCTCCCAGAACCGGATCTCGTCGATCTTCCCCTCGAGCGCCCGGAAGGCCTCGACGCCCTCCTTGACCCGCGGGTCGTCGCGCTCCACACCGTCGTTGAGCTTGAACAGGACGAGATGGCGGATCATGAGCACTCCTGAATACGGCTTACTGCGCCCCGTCGGCGAGCCAGGTGAAGAAGTCGCCGACGGCCTGGGCGGCGTCCGATATGCCCTCGAACCCTATCTGGACGTAGTCGGCCGCCTTGGCCGGGTCCGTGATGATCACGTACAGCACGAAGACCACGAGCACATAGACGGCAGCCTTCTTCGAATTAACCGCCATCGCGGCCTCCCCCGTGACTGTGGTGCCTGTGGGACTGGTGTGCCGGCGGCGAGTGTAACTTCACGTCCTATTTAAGGACCAACGGCCCGCCGTCCCAGGTCCTTTGCCGGGCCCCGGGAGGGAGGCCCCGGCGCAGGGCGGAAGAGAGTGTGGGTCCGGAAAACGGTCGGTGGGTGAGGCCGGGCCCGGCCTCACCCACCGACGGCTGCCTCACCATGGCTGAGGCAGTGTGCCGCCCGCGGGTCACGCCTGCGGCACACGATCAAGGAGCGGCTAACCCGCCCGGCGGGCGAGGATGCCGACTGCGGCGCGGCCCATGGTGCGGCCCTGTATGTCGAGGGTGACGTCCTCGAAACCGGCCTTCACCAGCTCGTCGTGGAGCTGTTCCGGCGTGGTGTTCATGGTGTGCCGGTGGTGCACGATCACCAGACGGCCACCGGGGCGCAGCACGCGTTGCAGCTCGGCGTAGGCCGCCGGGCGGTCCCACAGGGTCACGTTGTTCACGGAGAGTGCCGCCGACACGGACGCGTCGGGCAGGCCGGTGGCATCGGCGGTGCCCTCCTTGATCGACGCGTGCCCGGTGGCGAGATGCAGGGCGCAGTGCTGCCGGGCCATGGAACGCATCGTGGCCGACGGGTCCACCCCGATCGCCCGGCCGCCCGGCGCGACCGCCTCGGCGGCCAGCGCGAGCCCGATGCCGGGACCCGGGCCCACCTCAAGGACCTGGTCCCCGGGCTTGAGGTCGGCCTGTTCGACCGCCCAGGCCTCCTGTTCGGCGTTTCCGCGCTGCATGATCGCGCCTCCGATGAGCCCCGGAATGCCGCTGGGGCGTCCGAAGATCGGGCCGAGGACCGCCAGTAGGAGCGAGTTCATTCGGTCGGCATTCCCGTCTCTGTGAGTGATGGTGCTGGTGGCCACAGAGCGTCGGAGCCGGGACTAGAGGATCACTGGAGAACTCTGCGTGATCGCCGGGCGTCCAGCGAGGCTCGACCGTTCGTCTAGCACCCCCGCCGACCTTGGCGGCCCGTCGAACGGAAGGGGAGTCATGAGCGGGTTCACCCTCACCGAGTTCCGCAAGGTCGTGGAGGCGTGTCTGGAGGGGGCGGATGCCGCCGCCCTCGACGAGTCCGCCGTGGACACCGACTTCGGCGACCTGGGATACGACTCCCTGGTCGTCTACGAGATCGCCATGCGGGTGCAGGACGAGTACCGGGTCACCATCCCGGACGAGGCCTTCGACGACCTGCGCACGCCGGCCGCCTTCATCGCCTACGTGGACGCCGGGCTCCCGGCGGACCGATGACGGCCCTGCCCTGCGAGGAGCTGTTCCAGTGAGCCGAACCGTCGCCATCACCGGAATCGGCGTGATGGCCCCCAGCGGAGTGGGCCGCAAGGCGTTCTGGGATCTGCTGATCTCCGGACGCACCGCGACCCGCACCATCACCAGTTTCGACCCCGCCCGCTTCCGCTCCCGGATGGCGGCGGAGGTCGACTTCACCGCCGAGCAGAGCACCCTCACCCCCCGTGAGCTGCGACGCCTGGACCGGGCCGCGCAGCTCGCGGTGCTCAGCACCCGGGAGTGCCTGGAGGACAGCGGGATCGAGCTCGACACCCTCGACCCCGGGCGGATCGGCGTCAGCGTCGGCACCGCGGTCGGCGGGACGACCAGCCTGGAGCGCGAGTACCTGGTGCTCAGCGACAGCGGCCGGCTGTGGGAGGTCGACGGGAGCTATCTGTCGCCCCATCTGTACGACGCCTTCGTGCCCAGCTCGTTCGCCGCCGAGATCGCCATGATGACGGGGGCGGAGGGCCCCGCGGCCGTCGTCTCGACGGGGTGCACCTCCGGCATCGACGCCGTGGGCCATGCGCGCGACCTCATCGTCGAGGGCACGGTCGACGTGATGATCGCCGGTGGCACGGACGCGCCCGTCTCGCCGATCGCGGTGGCCTGCTTCGACGCGATCAAGGCCACGTCACCGCGGAACGACGACCCGGAGCACGCCTCCCGCCCCTTCGACCGCACCCGGGACGGCTTCGTCATCGCCGAGGGCGCCGCCATGCTCGTACTGGAGGAACTGGAGCACGCGCGGGCCAGGGGCGCCCATGTGTACGCGGTCATCGACGGGCACGCCTCGCGGTGCAACGCCTTCCACATGACCGGGCTGAAGCCCGACGGACGGGAGATGGCCGACGCGATCACCAGCGCGCTCGACGAGGCGCGGCTCGCGCCGGAGGCCGTCGACTACGTCAACGCGCACGGGTCCGGTACCAAGCAGAACGACCGGCACGAGACGGCGGCCTTCAAGCTGGCGCTCGGCGAGCACGCGTACCGAACGCCGGTGAGCTCCATCAAGTCCATGGTCGGGCACTCGCTCGGCGCGATCGGCTCCATCGAGATCGCCGCCTGCGCGCTGGCGATCGAGTTCGGAGCCGTGCCGCCCACGGCGAACCTGCACGAGGCCGACCCCGAGTGCGACCTGGACTACGTCCCCCTGGAGGCGCGCCCGCGCGACCTCGGCACGGTCCTGACCGTCGGGAGCGGCTTCGGCGGGTTCCAGAGCGCCCTGGTGCTGTCGCGTGAGCCGCGGGGGGTGAGGGTGTGACCGCGACCTCGGTGACCGGGGCCCCCGTGACCGGGCTCTCCGCCGGCACCGCCCCACCCGTCGTCACCGGAATCGGGGTCGTCGCGCCGAACGGGCTCGGCGTCCAGGAGTGGTGGGACGCGACCCTGCGCGGCGAGTCCGGCATCCGGCTCGTCCCGGGGTACGACGCCGCCCGCTATCCCTCGCCGCTGGCCGGCGTGGTCACCGGCTTCGACGCGGCCGCGATGCTGCCGGGGCGGCTGCTGCCGCAGACGGACCGGGTCACACGGCTCGCGCTCGTCGCCGCGCAGTGGGCGTTCGAGGACTCGGGGGCCGATCCGGCGGTGCTGCCCGAGTACACGACCGGGGTGGCGACCTCGAACGCGACCGGCGGTTTCGAGTTCACCCACCGCGAGGTCCGCAAGCTGTGGACCGAGGGGCCGGGACGGGTCAGCGTCTACGAGTCGTTCGCCTGGTTCTACGCCGTGAACACCGGCCAGATATCCATCCGGCACGGACTGCGCGGCCCCGGCAGTGTGCTCGTCGCCGACCAGGCGGGCGGTCTGGACACCTTCGGCCAGGCCCGGCGGATGCTGGGCAAGGGCGCGGCCCTGGTGGTGTCGGGCGGGGTCGAATCCGCCCTCGATCCCTGGGGGCTGCTCTCGCACCACTCCGGCGGACGGCTCTCGGGGGTGCGTGACCCGGCCCGGGCGTATCTGCCGTTCGACGAGGCCGCCGCCGGGCACGTGCCCGGGGAGGGCGGCGCGCTGCTCGTCGTGGAGAGCGCGAGCGCCGCCGCCGAGCGGGGCGCCCGGCAGGTGTACGGGCAGTTGGCCGGGCACGCCTCGACCTTCGACCCGCCGCCGGGCTCCGGCCGGCCGCCGGGGCTGGCCCGGGCCGCACGGCTCGCGCTCGCCCAGGCGGGGGTGGTACCGGCGGACGTCGACGTGGTCTTCGCCGACGCGGCGGCGCGCCCGGCGCTCGACGACGCCGAGGCCGCCGCCCTGGAGGAGCTGTTCGGCCCGTACGGCGTGCCTGTCACCGCGCCCAAGACCCTGACCGGACGGCTGACCGCGGGGGGTCCGCCGCTGGACGTCGTCGCCGCGCTGCTCACCCTGCGGCACGGACTGATCCCCCCGACCGCTCATGTGGAGCGCCCCGTCCCACGGCATCGGCTCGACCTGGTCCGCGGCGAGCCCCGCCCCGCCCGGGTGCGCACGGCCCTCGTCCTGGCCCGTGGCCACGGGGGCTTCAACTCGGCCCTGGTCGTCACCGCCCCGTCCGGCGCGCCCGCCGCGCCGGACGCGGACCGCGGCCCACGAACAGAACCGGACGCGGACCGCGGCCCACGAACAGAAGAGGAAGGCATCGCGTGAACGACATCGTCCTGCCGGAGCACTCCGGTCCCGAACTGCACCTCGACGGCCCGCGACTGCAGCTGGCCGATCTACGGAACGTCCTCGTCGAATGCGCCGGCGACCTGGACGACGTGGAACTCGGCGAAGCGGCGCTCGACCGGCTCTTCACCGATCTCGGCTACGACTCGCTCGCGATCCTGGAGACCGCCGCGGCGGTCGGGCAGCGCTACGGCGTCGAGCTGCGCGACGAGGACGTGGCCGAGGCCGTGACCCCGCGGGCGTTTCTGCTGCTGGTCAACCGGACCCTGGCGACCGCGGCCCAGGGGACGCCGTCATGACCGGCACGCGGGCCGCCGAGCCCGGCCCCGCGCTGGTCACCGGTGCGACCCGGGGCATCGGCCGCTCCGTGGCGCTGACCCTCGCCCGCCGGGGGCACCCGGTGTTCCTGTGCGCGCGCGACGCGGATGCCGTCGCCGCGGAGGTCAAGCGCCTCACCGACCTCGGTCACACGGCCGCGGGTGCCGCCTGCGACGTGACCGACGCGGCGCAGGTGCGCGCCTGGGTCGGGGCCGCCGTGGACCGCTTCGGTCCGGTGCGGGTCCTGGTCAACAACGCCGGCCGCAGCGGTGGCGGGCCGACGGCCCAGTTGTCCGAGGACCTCTGGGACGACGTCATCGCCACCAATCTGAAGAGCGTCTTCCTGGTCACCCGCGAGGTGCTGACCACGGGCGGCATGACCCGCCTGGTCAGCGGACGCGTCATCAGCATCGCCTCGACCGGCGGCAAGCAGGGCGTCGTCCTCGGCGCCCCGTACTCCGCCTCCAAGCACGGCGTGGTCGGTTTCACCAAGGCCCTCGGCCTCGAACTGGCCAGGACCGGCATCACCGTGAACGCCGTCTGCCCCGGCTATGTGGAGACGGAGATGGCGGCGGAGGTGCGCAAGGGCTACGCCGGTCTGTGGGAGACCGACGAGCAGACGGTCCTGGAGCGGTTCCAGGCGAAGATCCCGATCGGCCGCTACACGGAGCCCGAGGAGGTGGCCGCGTTCGTCGGCTTCCTCGTGGGCGACGAGGCGGCCGCCATCACCGCGCAGGCGCTCAACGTCTGCGGCGGACTCGGAAACTACTGACACGGGGAGGGGTCGGCCGTGCCGATCGAATCGACCACCACAACGCCCGTTGCGACGACGGCTGCTGAGCACACGGCCCGGTACGCCGGGCCGGCCCGGCGCGGCTACGGGCTGATCGCCGACGTGACCCGCTGGCCGGTGCTCTTCCCGCCGTGTCTGGCGGCCGAGGTGCTGGAGAGCGACCGTGACTCGGAGCGGATCCGGCTGTGGGCCGTCGCCGGTTCCGAGATCCGTACCTGGACGTCCCTGCGCAAGCTGGACGAGGAGCGGCTGCGGATCGACTTCCGGCAGGAGGCGCCGGGACCGCCGCTGGAGTGGATGAGCGGGCACTGGCGGTTCGACGAGCGTGACGGGCGCACGGAGCTGGTCCTCGGACACGAGTGGATCCTGGAGCCCGGGGCGGAGAGCGCGCGGACGACGGTCGCCGAGGCGCTGGGCCGCAACAGCGAGGCCGAGGTCGCGGCCGTGGCCCGCTGGGCGGGGCGGGACGCGGGCCCGGAGGAGCTGCTGTTCACGGTCCGCGACGAGTACGTCGTACCCGGACCGCCGGCCGCGGTGTACGACTTCCTGTACCGGGCCGACCTGTGGCCGCAGCGCGTCCCGCACGTCGCCGAGCTCGACCTCCAGGAGGACGAGACGGCGCTGGTCGGCGGCGCCCGGGTGCAGACGCTCGACATGCGGACCCGCGCCGCCGACGGCTCCGTGCACGGCACCCAGTCGGTGCGGCTCTGCTTTCCCGGCGAACGGCTCGTCTACAAGCAGACGACCGTGCCGCGCGGGCTGCTGGGGCACAGCGGCGCCTGGCTGCTGGTGGAGGCGGAGTCGGGGGACGCCACCCGGGTGGTCAGCGTCCATCAGGCCGCCCTCGACCCGGACGCCCTCGACACCGTCTTCGGCACCGGCACCACGCTCGCCGGGGCCCGGGACCGGGCGGCGGCGCTGCTGGCCGGCAACAGCCGCCGCACCCTGGAGAGTTGCGGGACGTATCTGACGGCGGAGGCGCGGCGGTGAGCGCGTCCCGTACGGCGGCGTCCGCGTCCGCGGTCCTGGAGGAGATCGCGGACGGGGTCCACGCGTATGTGCAGGAGACCGGCGGCTGGTGCGTCAACAACGCGGGCGTGCTGCTCGACAAGGACCGGGCGCCGGTCGTCGTGGACACCGTCGCGACCGAGGCACGGGCCCGCCGGTTCGGCGAAGCGGTGCGCCGGCTCGGCGGGGCGGCGCCCCGGGTGCTGGTCAACACGCACTTCCACGGGGACCACACCTTCGGCAACGCGCTGGTCGCCGGCCCCGACACGGTGATCGTGGCGCATGAGCGGGCCCGGCAGGAGATGGCGGCGGCGGGCCTCGGGCTCACCGGTCTGTGGCCGGGGGTGGAGTGGGGCACGATCGAGCTCAGGCTGCCGGACACGACGTACGACCGCCGTATGGAGCTGCACGTGGGCGGGCGTACGGTCCAGCTGCTGCACCCCGGACCGGCGCACACCACCGGGGACACGGTCGTGTGGCTCCCCGCCGACCGGGTGCTGTTCGCGGGGGACGTCGTTCTGCCCGGGTGCACGCCGTTCCTCCTCATGGGGTCCGTGCGCGGTTCCCTGCGGGCTCTCGCCGAGCTGCGCGCGCTGGCCCCGCGTGTCGTGGTCGGCGGGCACGGGCCGCTCGCCGGGCCCGAGGCGATCGACGAGACGGAGCGGTATCTGCGCTGGCTGCTGCGGACCGCCGAGGACGCGCGGGCGGCGGGCCTCGCACCGCTGGAGGCGGCACGCCAGCTCGGCGCCCACCCGTTCCAGGACTGGACGGACCCCGAACGCCTGGTGGGAAACCTGCACCGCGCCTACGCGGAGGCGGCCGGCGCCCCGGAGGGCGAACCCCTGGACGTGGTGCGCGTCTTCGGCGAGATGGTCGAGTTCAACGACGGCAGACTGCCGACGTGCCACGCGTGACGGCCGGGCCGCCGGTGCTGGGAGAGCTGCTTCCCCGCTGGGCCTGTGTCGTCGAGATGTACGTCGACGTGCCGGTCACGGCGTTGTACGACGAGGAGCGTCAGCTGCTCGCCCCGGCGGCGGTGGAGCGGCGCCGGCGTGAGTTCGCCACCGGGCGGGTCTGCGCCCGGCAGGCCCTCACCGCCCTCGGGGTGCCGTCGCCCGGTCCGCTGCTGCGCGGGCCGGGCGGCGCGCCGACCTGGCCCGACGGCGTGCGGGGCAGCATCACGCACTGCCCCGGCTTTCGCGCCGCGGCGGTCGCCTTCGCCACCGACGCCCGGGCGTTGGGGATCGACGCCGAGCCGCCCGGACCGCTGTCGCCCGCCGCGACGGCGGCACTGACCACGGCCGCCGAACGTGGGGCGCTTCCGTCGCCGCACGCCCAAGTCCCCTGGGAGACGGTGCTGTTCAGCGCGAAGGAAGCGGCGTACAAGGCATGGGCCCCGACGCTGGGACCGGGCCGCACCCTCGCTCTGCGGGACGCGCGGGTGCGCCTGGTCCCGGCCACCGCGGACTCCGGTCGTATGGAAGTCCGGCACGAGCGCGGGGAGTTGCCCCGACTGGAGGGTGCCTACCGGCTGACGTCGGACCTGATCGTGACGGCCGCCTATCTGCCGGCCGATGCGGTCGCGGGCGACTGAGCGCCGCCGTGCGCGGTGCCGACGCTCCTCCTGTCTGCGGTGCGCGACGGCTCATCGGTCCACACCGTCGTGCGCGGGCGAGCGGGGTGCCGCGTACGTCCTGACGGTCGCCACCGCCCGGTCGAACGCCTCTATGTCCGCCGGGCCACCGGTGTGGGCGGCCGGGGCGAGCAGGGGCAGCACCTGTGAGGCGCCGCTGCGTACGGCGGGGTGGCGGCGGGCCGCGGCGCCGAGGGAGCGGTCGGGTGACGCGTCGAGCAGCAGCAGCCCCGGATCGGTGCCCGAGGCGTCGAGCAACGAGGTGAGCGCGGGCCAGTACCGCACGGGCAGCGCGATCTGATCGCCCCAGAACGCCGGGTCGACGGCCTCGCTGTCGCGCAGGGGCCGTGCCGTACGGCAGGACACCAGCGTCGCGCGGGCGGGCGCCGGGCGCAGGGCCGCCACCTCCTGGGTGAAGCGCCGTGCCGTGGCCGACGCCGACGGGCTGTGGAAGGCGTGCCCGGAGCGCAACGGCAGCACCGTGCGGCCCGCGGCCGTCAGTATCGCGCGGGCCCGCTCCAGCGCGTCGGACGGACCGGCGAGCACCGTCTGGCGGGGGCCGTTGACCGCGGCGACCGTCACCGGGCCGAGCCCGGCGGGCAGTTCGTCCTCGGCCGCCGCCACCGCGAGCATCCCGCCCCGGCCGTCGTCCCCGACGACCCGGGCCCGTGCCGCCGCGAGCCGGCCCAGATCGGCGGTGCGGAACACCCCGGCCAGCACGGCGGCGGCCAGCTCACCTGCGCTGTGTCCGAGCAGCAGCCCCGGTGGGCCCACGGTGGCGGCGACCGCCTGCCCGAGCGCGTACCCGACGCCGAGCAGGAGGGGCTGGGCGATCCGGGCGTCGTCGAGGTCCGGGTGGGGCGCGGGCCGCAGCCAGTGCCGGACCAGCAGGTCACCCTGCCCACCCTGTGCGGTGAGCGCGCCGAAGAATCCGTCCATGGTCGCGGTGAACTGCCGGTGTGCCCCGTACAGTCCCGCGGCCATGCGCTCGCGCTGACTGCCCTGTCCGGGGAGCAGCAGCACGGTCGTCGGGTGGCTCACGCGCGGCCTCCTTTCCTTTCTGCGGACGCGGCCTCGGCTCTCCACCGCGGACGCGGCCTCGTCGACCGGAGCCGCGACCCTGCCCGCGGTTTCTCGATCCGGAGTGGACGCGGGCTCGAGCGGATCTCGTGTCCGGGTGCCGACACTCGCGGCCCGCGACCCCGTCCCCGGAGGGACCATGGAACTGTTCGACGACGACTTCCGCGTCGGCCTCGGCGCCGCCTGGGACGTGCCGCCGCTTCAGCCGGTGACCGTGCGGACCGCGGCCGAGGGCCTGACGGTCACGCCGGCCGACACCGACCCGCTCACCGGCGAGCCCGCGTTCGCGCCCCCGGCCGAGGGGCGCGGGGCGGGCGGCCCCGGTGATCATCTCGCGTGGGTGGCGCTGGCCCGCGGACCGGGCGGCGCCCGGGGGTTCGAGGTACCGGACGACGGGACCGTGGAGTGCGCGGCGACCCTGTCGGCGCGCGTCCTGGGCGGGGTCCGGCATCCCTTCGGCGCGGCGGTGCCCGACCCGGACGGCGACGTCCGGCTCGCGACCGCGGCCCTCATCACCATGGACCCGTTCTCCCATGTGGTCTGCGACTTCCTGCTGACCAACACCCGCGTGCACGCCCTGTACGAGCGGGTGCCGTTCCCCGGTGAGCGGTACACCGCGTTCTCGTACGCCGTCCCGGTGGCCTCCCGCACTCCCGACGCGTGGCACCGGCTTTCGATCCGGTACGAGGCGGGCGGCACCCGGGTGGTGTGGTGCGTCGAGGGCGCGGAGGTCTTCCGGGTGGACCGCCCGGGGCTGCGGCCCGCGGACCGCGGCGGGCTGCTGCTGGACCACGGCGGGGAGGAGGGCGAGCCGGTGCGGCTGGGCCGGATGGTTCCGGCGCTCGGGCTGCTCACCCTGCTGGACGGCGCGGGCCCCGACGGCCGGGGTCTGGTCCGCCCGGCCGCGGGGAGCGGGACCTGGTTCGACCCGCGTCTCGGGGCGCCTCGGGAGCAGGAGTTCGTGGGCGACGACGACCTGCTGAAGCAGTCGGCGTGGCGGCCCGGAGCCGTGCTCGGGGCGCGCCGGGTGACGGTGCGGGCCGAGGTTGACAGCGGGGTACGGGGATCCTAGATTCAGGTTGGATTTGCTTTCAAAGCAAAATAAAACGCGGAGACTCTCATGAGTGAAGAGCAGGCAGACAGCGGTCTGAGCTGGAACGAGCGGGTCATCCAGGAGTTCCGGGCGAACAACGGCCGGGTGGGCGGGATGTTCGAGGGCGCCCCCATGGTGGTGCTGACCACGATGGGCCGCAAGACCGGAAAGCCCCATGTGAACCCCGCGATCTACTACAAGGACGGCGACCGCTACCTGGTCTTCGCCTCCAACGCCGGACGCGGGAAGAACCCCGACTGGTACCACAACCTGCTGGACAGCCCCCAGGTGACGATGGAGATCGGCACGGACGAGGGCGCCGTACGGCCGTACGCCACCCGCGCCCAGGTCCTGGAGGGCGAGGAGCGCGACCGGTACTGGGAGTTGCAGTGCTCCCTCGACCCGGCGTTCCGGGAGTACGAGGAGAAGGCGGGCCGTGCCATTCCCGTGGTCGCCCTGCACCCGCTCGACCTCGGTGTGATCACCGAGCGCAGCCGGATGATCGGCACTCAGCTCCTCAAGCACCACGCCGACCTCAGGGCCGAGCTCGCACGGGTGCGCGCGGCCGTCGACGAGACGCTCACCGCCGGCGGCGCCGACCCCGGGTCCATGGCGGACCTCTCGGAACAGCTGCGCAAGCACTGCCTGACGTACTGCTACGGGCTCCAGATGCACCACATCCGTGAGGACGGCTCCTTCTCCGCCTTCGAGAAGCGCTTCCCGCACCTCGTCCCGGCGATCACCCGGCTGCGCGAGGAGCACAAGGTGGTGGAGGCCGCGCTGGCCGAGTTCGAGGAACTGCTCGACAAGGGCGGTTTCCAGAACCCGGACGACGTGGCCCGGCTCCGCGCGGAGCTGGACCGGGTGGTCGGCGGCCTGGAGGACCACTTCCGCTACGAGGAAGAGACCCTGCTGCCGGCGCTGGAGGTCTGAGCGATGACCGAGATGCGCTACCGGGTGCTCGGCAAGACGGGCTTACGTGTCTCCGAACTCGCCCTGGGCACCATGACGTTCGGCGACGACTGGGCGCTGCCCGAGGGCCGCGCCGGCCGGCTCCTCGACCTGTTCGCCGAGGCCGGCGGCAATGTGATCGACACCTCCAACGAGTACGGGCGCGGCAGCGCCGAGTCCACGCTGGGCGAGTTGCTGACCGGTCGCCGCGACTCCTTCCTGCTCACCACGAAGTACACCCTCCAGATCCGCCCCGGCGATGTGAACGCCGCGGGCAACCACCGCAAGAACCTCGTGGTCTCGCTGGAGGACAGCCTGCGCCGGCTGCGCACCGACCACCTCGACATCCTCTGGGTGCACGCCCGTGACACCCTCACCCCGGTCGCCGAGGTCATGCGGGCCCTGGACGACCAGGTGCGGGCGGGCAAAGTCCTCTACGTCGGCGTCTCCAACTGGCCGGCCTGGGAGATCGCGCAGGCCAACACCCTGGCGGAGGCGCGGGGTTGGACGCCCTTCGCGGCCATGCAGGTGCACTACAACCTGCTGGACCGCGCCGTCGAGAACGAGTTCCTGCCGATGGCCCACGCCTTCGACCTCCCCGCGTTCGTCTGGGGACCGCTCGCCGACGGCCGCCTCACCGGCAAGTACCTCAGGGGTGAGGAGGGCCGTCTCGACAAGGTCGCGTGGGGCAGGGCCCGCGGCGCCGGTGACGACGTGGTGCGTGAAGTGGTGCGGATCGCCGAGGAGTTGGACCGCCCGCCCGCCCAGGTCGCGTTGGCCTGGCTGCGCTCACGTCCCGGCACCGTGATCCCGGTGATCGGCGCCACGACCGAGGAGCAACTGCGGCAGAACCTCGGCAGCGTCGACCTCAAGCTCGGCCCCGGGCACCTGGCCGACCTGGACAAGGCCACCGCGGCGCCCGCCGGTTACCCCCATCTGTTCCTGCGTTTCCCGGCGATGACCCGCATGATCTACGGCGAGCACTGGGAGCGCGTGGACGACCGCCGGACGACGACCCGACGCGCGGTCACCGACGACCTCTTCTCGACCCGGGACTGACCGCCCCCCAGTACGCGCAGCGCCCGGCCGGGATCTCCCGACCGGGCGCTGTCCGTCGTACTCAGCTCGATCGCGCACTCACTCCGACGTCGTGATGCTGAACGACCGCACCTTCAGGGTCACGCCCTGCCCCCACAGCCGGTTGCTCTGCAGGCTCTTGTCGTCGTGGAACTTCTGCGGCGCCGGGGCGCCCTTGGCCGGGTCGTAGTAGAAGTCCGGGCTGTCCTCCAGGCGCACCAGCCCCGCCTTGTCCCGGTCGTTGGCGCCACCGCCGCCGTCCAGGAGGTTGCCGGTCGCGATGCCGCACTGCACGGAGGTGGCCGTCACCTGCTCGTCGGGGCCGCTGTGCTCGATGCGCAGGTACTTGCGGTCGAAGGCATGGGTGCCGATCTTGTCCGTCGACAGCACGGTCTTGCCGTTCACCAGCCAGCTGACCCGCTTGCCGCCCTGGTCGTAGCGGATCCGCAGCTTCACCGGCTGGCCCGCGGTCCGCTTGAACACCGGCACCGAGTAGTGGAACGCGGCGTACTCGCCGCTCTCCACCGGGAGGCGCTCATAGACGGCGTGCACCTCATGGTTGGTCACCGAGAAGTTGGCCACGGTGTGACTGGCGTGGTCGACGGTGATCACGGTGGCGCTGGCCAGCCGCGGGTCGGACTGCGGGTCGCTCACCGCCTTGCCGAAGGGCTGCTGCTCGACACCCTCGGCCCTGACGGTGACGTCCGCGTTGCAGTTCCAGGACCCGGTCGCGGGGACGGGGAAGCCGTTCGCCGAGGACACCCGGGGCTGGGCCACCCACTTGAGGTGGTCGCCGGTGCCGCCGCCGAAACCGGACGCGTTCTGGTCGGAGGTCGCGGCGAACGCGGGCCGGCCGGTGCGCGGGTTGCGGCCGGTCGGTACGACGGTGATGCCCTGGGCGTTGGAGGTGATGACGCCGTCACCCTGCGCCAGCTTGCCCTCGGGGGTGTTGGCCGAGCCGAGCAGCCAGGTCTGCTGCGCGTCGAAGCCCTTGCTGAAGTCGTCCGCGAACAGGATCTTCTCGGAGTGCGAGGCCCCGGTCCGCTCGGCGGCACCGGCGCCCGGGGTGAGCGTGAGGGCCGAGCACACGGTGGCCGCGGCCACCAGGGTCACGGCGGTGCGGCGGGAGCGGACCAGGGGACGGGTGCTGTGACCAGCCGCTGCGGGCATGGGGTCTCCTTCGTACATCGGTACGTCGACTGCGTGCGTCGGTACGTCGAACGTCGTCAGCGCGGACCCGGTCGGACCGCGCGGCAGCACCGTGCTCACCACCCCTCGATTTCCACTCGAAGCACACCCGTGCCCGCGACGCCGGATCGAGCGGTCTTCGAGCCGCCGCTCCCACGCTGTGCGCGCAACCGGACAGATCCCCGACGCCAAGGGCAGGCACATGAAGATCCCCGAGGAACTCCTCCAGGTCTCCGAGGAAGTGGCCACCGCGCTCGCCGAAGAGCGGCCGGTGGTCGCCCTGGAGTCCTCCCTCATCACCGCGGCCCCGACCCTCGAACTCCCGCTGGCCATCGAGAAGTCCGTCCGCGACGCGGGCGCCGTACCGGCGACGACCGGCGTGGCCGACGGGCGCCTGCTGGTCGGCATGGACGCCGATCAGATCGAGCGGATCCGCAGCGCCGAGCACGTCCAGAAGCTGAGCGCGCGTGACCTGGGCGCCGCCGTGGCGGGCGGCGGGGTCGGCGCCACCACCGTCGCCGGCACGATCGTCATCGCCGAGCGGGCCGGTATCGAGGTCTTCGCCACCGCGGGCATCGGCGGCGTGCACCGCGGCGCCACCCGCACGCTCGACATCTCGCCCGACCTCCTCCAGTTCACCCGCACCCGGATGGCCGTCGTCTCGGCCGGGGCCAAGAGCATCCTGGACGCCCGGCTGACCGCCGAGTACCTGGAGACCGCCGGCGTCCCGGTCCTCGGTTACGGCACCCCGTGGCTGCCCCGCTTCTACGTCCGCGGCGACGACATCCCGGTCACCCGCGTCGACGACCTGACCACGGCCGCCCGCGCCGCCCGCACCCACTGGCAGCTCAACGGACGCGGCACGGTCCTGCTCGCCGTGCCGGTGGACGACGCGGAGGCGGTCGACGGCGACCTGGTCGAGGAGGCCATCGCGGACGCGCTGGCCGAGGCCGAGCGCACCGGCGTCACCGGCAACAAGGTCAGCCCGTTCCTGATGCGCGCGGTCTCCCGCGCCACCGGCGGCCGCACCACCAGCGCCGGCCGCTCGATCCTCCTCGGCACCGCGCGAGTCGCCGGCGACCTGGCCGTAGCCCTCACAGCGGAACGCGCCAAGGCCACGGGGGAGGAACGGTGAGCGGGGGCATGGCGGCTGGCGGCGCGGAAGTCGGCGGCAATGGGACCGGCGGCACGGGAGCCGGCGGCATGGTGGCCGGCGGCGACGGGAGCGGCGGCGCAGGGACCGGCGGCGCGGGGACCGGTGGCATGGTGGCCGACGGCGACGGGAGCGGCGGCGCGGGAGCCGGCGGCATGGTGACCAGCATCGCGGGAGTCGGCCGCGCGGAAGTCGGCGGCAGCGGGAGCGGCGGCATGGTGGCCGGCGGCGACGGGAGCGGCGGCGCGGGGACTGGCATCGTGGGAGTCGGCATCGCGGGAGTCGGCGGCAACGGGGGCGGCGGCGCGGGAGCCGGCGGCGACGGGAGCGGCGGCGCGGGGACTGGCATCGCGGGAGTCGGCGGCGCGGAAGTCGGCGGCGACGGGGCCGGCGGCGCGGGGACTGGCGGTGCGGGGACTGGCATCGCGGGAGTCGGCGGCAACGGGACCGGCGGCGCGGGGACCGGCGGCATGGTGGCCGGCGGCGCGGGGACTGGCGGAGCGGGAGTCGGCGGCGCGGAAGTCGGCGGCGACGGGGGCGGCGGCGCGGGGACCGGCGGCACCGTGTTCGGCGGCACCGTGGCCGGTGGTGTGGTGAGCGGTGGTGGGCCGGTCGCCGGACTCGTTCTGGATCTCGACGGGACGTTGGCCGACACCCCCAGGGCCATCACCGCGATCATGCTGAAGATCCTCGCCGACCGGGGCGCCCCGGCGGACGAGGCGGACGTCCGGCCGCTGGTCGGGCGGCCCCTGGAACAGAACTTCGCCCAGTTGCTCGGCCAGGCGCCCGACGGTCCCGAGATCGCCTCGGCGCTCGCCGCCTACCGGGAGCTGTTCCGGGCCCACCTGGAGGCGACCGGCCCGGCCGAACTGGCCTGCGCGGGCGTCGTCGAGGGGTTGCGCGCCGCGCGCTCCGCGGGGCTGCGGCTCGGCGTCGCCACCTCCAAGCCGCGCCGGGCCGCCGACAGGGTCCTCGGCCTGATGGGCGTCGCGGGACTGTTCGACGTCGTGGCCGGCGACGACAGTGTGCGGCACGGCAAACCCGACCCCGAGATGGCCCTCCTCGTCGCCGACGGACTCGGGCTGCCCCCGGCCCGCTGTGTGGTCGTGGGGGACGGGGTCGCCGACATGGAGATGGCCCGCGCCGCCGGGATGCGGCCGATCGGGGTCTCCTACGGGGTCGCCACCCCCGCCGAACTCCGCGCGGCGGGCGCCGAGGTGGTCGTGGACTCCTTCGCCGCCGTGCTCGCGCTCGTGACCGGGTCCGCAGCGGACCGCACCACCGACGACAGGGAGTTGTGATGACCCAGCCGACCACCGACCGCGCCACCGTCCTGTGGCGGGACGACTTCCGGGAGGGCGTACGGGCCGAGGGCCCCGACGCGCCCTGGCGGTTCGTCCAGGCCTCGGCCGACCTCATCGCGAACGACGCCGTGATCACCACCGGTCCCGACGGGCTGCGTCTGGTCGCGCGCGGCCGTCATCCCCGTACCGGCGAACCGGCCTTCACCCGCACCGTCCCGCGGGAGACCGGCGAGCCCGGGTCCATCCCCGGCTTCGCCGACCACGCCAAGTGGATCGCCTACGTCAACCGCCAGTCCACGGCCGGTTTCCAGGGGTTCGACACAGAGCCCGGGCGGGTCCTGTCCGTCGAGGCAGTGATCTCGGGCCGCTCCTACGGCACCGCGGGCCACCCCTTCGGGGACGCGGTCGCCGACCCGGACGACGACATCCGGCTCGCCGCCTCGATGCTCAACACCATCGACCCCGAGACCTCCGTGGCCTTCGACTTCCTGCTCACCAACAAGCACGTGTACGCCTTCTACGGCCGCACCAACTTCTCCCGCCGTCACCTCGGCGCCTACGGCTCCTTCGCCAACACCGTCCCGCTGGCCCCGCGTTCACCGGGCGACCGGCACCGGGTGCGGATCTCCCACGACCGGTCGGCCGGCACGGTGAGCTGGGTCCTGGACGGTGAGACCGTGTTGACGGTGGACCGGATCGGGCACCCGCTGGACCGCGCGACCCTCACCCTCGACGAGGGCGGCCGGCTCACCGAGGTGGAACCGCGTCAACTGAGCTTCGGCATGGGCCTGATGAGCCTGCTGGACGGCTCCTGGCCCACCGGCCGTGGCCTGGTCCGGCTCTCCCGCGCCACCACCTACTACCGGCCGGACCAGGGGGCGCCGGCCGAGCAGCGCTTCGTCGACGAGGACAGCGCCGAGAGCAGCAGGCTCTTCGGCCAGGGCGCCGAACTCCGCATCGCCGACTACGTGGTGACG
Source organism: Streptomyces sp. NBC_00028 (assembly GCF_045041065.1). NCBI lineage: Bacteria > Bacillati > Actinomycetota > Actinomycetes > Kitasatosporales > Streptomycetaceae > Streptomyces > Streptomyces sp. NBC_00028. The sequence goes on from NZ_CP108293.1 coordinate 5,270,161, forward strand.
AGCAGCCCGTCCGTCTGATCACCCACCTGAGTGAGGGGCCGCCTCGATCGAGGCGGCCCCTCACTCAGGTGCGGTCAGGACAGATCGCCGAGCGGCACCGCGAGCCGGGCCGAGCCGAACCGTCGGGCGGCGGGCTCCCACTTGAGTACGGCGTGCCCGGCCGCCGTGTTGGCGTCCCGCCAGAACCGCTGAAGCTCGGCGCCGAGCGACTGGCCGCCGGTGCCGCCGGTGCGCTGAAGCCGGCCCACGGCGTCGAGCAGCAGATCGACGGCGACGACATGGTCGCGCTGGGCACGGGCCCCGGTCAGCTCCGTGCCGAGCAGCCCGCGGTCGGCGTCGCGGGCGGCCCGCGTCAGCAGCAGCTCGGCCGCGTCCGTCCACGCGGAACTGTGCGCCAGGTCGAGCTCGGCCGACACCGAGGGCAGCTGGGTGGACGGCGCCGCCGCCCGCTTGTGCGCCGTCGTCCGCGTCCAGGCGTCGAGGGCGCCGCGGACGGCACCGAGCACCGGTGCCGCGAAGGTCAGACCGCTGACGTTCTTGTGCGGCACCTCAAGACAGGCGGGACCCGCGCCACCCGGGTCGCGCCCGGTGGCCAACTGCCGCTGGAGGAAGGTGTGGCCCTCCGGTACGAAGACCTCGTCCAGGACGACGGTGTCGCTGCCGGTCCCGCGCATACCGACCGTGTCCCACGTCCGCTCGATGCCGTACGCGGCCCGCGGGACCAGCAGGAAGCGCACCTGTGAGCGGCCCGAGGGCAGCGGGACCTGCGCGGCGAGCAGCGCGAAGTCGGAGAAGTGCACGCCGCTCACGTAGGGCCAGCGGCCGCTGAGGATCCAGCCGCCCGAGGCCATGCGCGCCGCGCCGCCGGGGACCAGGGCGCCGACGACGAGGGCGTCAGGGCCCTGCGCCCACACCGTGTCCCGGCCCTCCTCCGGCAGGAACGCGGCCATCCGGGAGAGCGAGGCGAGGATGGCGGCGCACCAGCCCGCCGAGGGATCGCGGCGCGACACCTCGGTCACGGCCGTCAGGTAGTCCTCGAAACCCCCCTCGTGCCCACCCCACTTCGCGGGGACGAAGTGCCGTGCGAACCCGGCCTCGCGCAGCGCCTCGGCCACCTCGGGATGGAGCACCTTCTCGCGCTCCGCGTACGCCGCGTGCCGCGCCGCCAACTCGGGCAGCCGGTCAGGGAGTTCGGACAGAGGGGCCGGGCGCGGCCCGTTCGGGCGCTGGAGCGGCGCCTGGTACGTCGTTGTCTCCGACACGGAGTCCTCCCCGCGGTCGAGCCGCCACGCTGCTGCGACGGCAAGGGAGGGCAGCGTGGGCGCCCAGGGTCGAAGCTGCCTCGACGGTGGCTGGACGAGCCTGTCGGCCGCCGGACGACGTACGGCCGTCTCTCCGGTGCGGGAGAGACGGCCGTACGGTCGTGCGGGCGCCGCGGCTCAGTCGGTCGTGCGCCGGGAGGCCAGGGAACCGGACGTCGCGTCGTCGTCCGTACCGCTCTTCTCCTCCTCGTCGGCCGGGCCCGCCTGCCGCGGCGGCTTGGCGTTGCCCGCGGCGGCGAACATCAGGCGGCCCGGAGGCAGGATGAGCGCGGCCGGGGAGGCCAGCAGATAGAGGATGACGACGGTCAGCAGCCCGGCCCCGGCGGCGTCCACGGCCTTGCCGTCGTCGTCCAGGGACCCGAAGAAGACCGTGCCCACCACGGCGATGCCGACGGCCACGCCGACCTGGATCGCGGTGTTGACCAGCGCGGCGGCGGAGCCGGCCAGCCGGCCCGGGGTCTTGGCCAGCACCGTGGCGATGAGGACCCCGGAGGTCATGGAGACGCCGAGGCCCGTGACGAGCATCCCGGGCACCAGCTGCCAGGAGTGCAGGTCCTCACCGGCGGAGCGCACGGCGAGCAGGTTGCCGGCCATGCCGATCGCCGCGAGCAGCGAGCCGACGACGGCGACAGGCCTGCCGTAGGGCCGGATCTTCGGCGCGAACGGGCTGAAGAGCCCGACCCCGACGGCGAACGGAACCATGGTCAGCGCGGTGTGCAGGGGGCTGTAGCCGAGCCCGGACTGGAGATGGACGGTGATCACCAGGGTGTAGCCGGTGCCGGCGAAGAAGAGCACGGCCACCGAGAGGCCGCCCATCGGCGCCCGCTCCCGCAGCAGCCCGGGGTCGATGAGCGGGGCGTGACCGCGCCGGACGACGGTCTTCTCGTACCGCCCGAAGAGCCACAGCAGGACGGGGCAGGCGGCCATCAGGACCCAGGTCCACCACGGCCAGCCCATGGTGCGGCCCTCCACCAGCGGGTAGAGCAGGGCGAGTACGGCGAGGGTGGCGATGGCGAGGCCGCGGACGTCGGTGGTGGCGGCGTGCTGCGCGCGGGAGTCGCGGCACAGGACGAACGTACCGATCAGGGCGGCGATGCCGATGGGGACGTTGATGAAGAAGATCGGCCGCCAGTCGAGCCCGAACAGGTCGGCGTCGAGGATCACACCGCCGATGAGCGGGCCCGCCACGCCGCCGACCGAGAAGTTGAGGCCGAAGAGGGTGGCGGCCTTGTGCTGCTCCTCCGGGGGGAACTCGACCCGGAGCATCGCCAGCACCTGCGGCACCATCATCGCCGCGGACGCGCCCTGGGCGACGCGGGCGGCGACCAGCATCTCGGCGTTGACGGCGAGGCCGGTGAGCGCGGAGGTCAGCACGAACGCGGCGAGGCCCCCCTGGAAGACGCGTAACCGCCCGAAGCGGTCGCCGAGGCGGCCCGCGGTGATCATTCCGGCCGCGAAGGCCATGACGTACCCGGCCACGGCCCATTCGAGCTGGGTGCTGGAGGCGTCCAGGTCGCGGCGGAGGGAGGGGAGCGCGACGTTGATCACCGTGGTGTCGACCAGGTCCATGAACGCCGCGGACAGCGTGACGACGAACGCCGCCCAGCGCCGTGGGTTGTACGAGGTCGTGTCCGGTGCGGGTGGGGCGGAGAACGACATCGGCCGTCCCTTTCCTGATCAGTCCCGGAGCGAGGGTGTCCGGTATCGTGGAGAACGGAGAGATGATTTGCTTTGAAAGCAAAGGTATTGGGGGTTGTGGCTGATGTCAACGCAGCGCGGGGCGCGGCGCGCCGAGGGGTCGGCGGGTGCCTCTGACGAGGCGGTCGACGGCGGCGCCGGTGACGAGGAGATGAGCCGGGACGACGCCGTCCGCGCGATGCTCGTCCTGATGCCCCGCGTGGCCCAGCGGCTGAAGAAGACGACCGTCCCCGAGCGGCTCAGGTCCCTCAACCTCGCCCCCCGGCATCTGTCGCTCCTGTCGCACCTGGTCTTCGACGGCCCGGCCCTGGTGAACGAGCTGGCCGCCCGGCTCCAGGTGGCGCCGACGACGGTGAGCCTGATGGTCGCCGACCTCAGCCGCCAGGGCGTGGTCGAGCGCAAGCCGGACCCGGCCGACCGGCGCCGCACGATCGTCTCCATCTCGGACGACCCCGAGACCCAGGAGGCGATCAACGGCTGGCTGGCCCGCGGCGCCAGCTCCTGGGGCAAGGCCCTCGAACCGCTGACCCCGCGGGAACGGGCGGTGTTCGTCCGGACCATGGAGGCGTACGAGCGCGGCGCGTCCGGCGAGCCGGAGAGCTGACGCCCGTTCCCGGAGGGGTACCGGGCCCGGCCTGAGTGGTCCTGGAGTGTTCTTCGAGTGGGGCCTGGTGTGTTGCGCGTCGGCGGCGGGCAACTCCGCCCGCCGCGCACTCCGGGAGGATGCGCATGCCCGAGACCGTGCTGGTCACCGGTGCCACCGGAACGGTGGGACGCCGCCTAGTCGCGGCGCTGAGCGGCCAGGGGGGCCAGGGGAGCAAGGGGAGCCGCGGGGGTCGGCGGTTCACCGTCCGTGCCCTGGTCCGTGACCCCGGGCGCACCGGGCCGCCCGAAGGCGCGGACGAGACCGTGACCGGCGACCTGACCGACTCCGCCGCGATGGCCGAGGCGCTGCACGGCGTCTCCACCGCCTTCGTCGTCCTGGCCGCCGACGCCGGGGACGCGTTCGCGCAGGCCGCGGAGAAGACCGAGACGCTCCGTCATCTGGTCGTCGTCTCCGCGGACGCGCCCCCCGACTCCGCGCACCGCGGGCCGCTCTTCGCCCGCCATGTGCTCGGCGAGGCGCGGATGAACGCCACCGGGGTGCCGGTCACCGTGCTCAGACCCGCCCCGTTCGCGACCCAGGCGCTCGGCTGGGCCGCCGATCTGGCCGCCGGGGACACGGTGCACGTCGTCCACCCGGACCTCGCCGTCCCGGTGATCGACCCCCGGGACGTCGCCGAGGCGGCCGCCGCCGCGCTGCGGGGCGCCCCGCCGGACGGGTCCCGGGTGCTGAGGCTCTCGGGGCCGCAGATCCTCGACGTCCCCGAGCGGGTGCGCGTCCTCGGGGAGGTGCTCGGCCGCGAGCTGAGCGTGGCACGGGTGGAGCCCGATGCCTGGGTGGACCGGGTCGCCCCGTTCCTGCCCGAGGCCTACGCCCGTGGCCTGCTGGACGTGGAGCGCTACCTCCACGAGCGCCGACTGCCGGTCGCAGCGACCGTGCGGGAGCTCACCGGCCGGGCGCCCCGCTCCTTCCGCACCTGGGCCGAGGACCACGCAGCGGCATTCGGTGCCCCCGGCCGGGGGCCGTCATCCAAGGAGACATCATGAGCACCGCAGCCCGCCCCACCCCCTCGACCTCCGTCCGTCACACCGCCCAGTCGGGGCTCTACGCGGAGGTCCAGCTCTTCTACGCCCGTCAGGTCCACCACCTCGACGCCGTCCGCGCCGAGGAGTTCGCGGCCACCTTCGCCGAGGACGCGCTGTTCGCGCACTCCCCGGACGAGCCCGCGGTCCGCGGCCGGGCCAACATCGCCAGGGAGGTACGGGCTTACAACGAGCGGCGCTTCCGGTCCGACCCGGTGCAGCGCCGGCACTGGTTCACCATGCTCGACGTACGGGAGCAGGACGACGGCTCCGTCCACACCGAGTACTACGCCCTGATCGGCACCACCCGGCCGGGCGAGCCGCGCCCCGTGATCGCGCCGAGCTGCCTGGTGCGCGATGTGCTCGTCCGTGAGGACGGCGAACTGCGCACGCTGAAGCGCGAAGTGACGCAGGACCAGGAGATCGTGGGCTGACCGACAGGGGCGGCGGAAGGGCCGGGGCGCGCTCGCCCCGGCCCTCATCGCTGCCTGGGCCTCAGGCCCCCGGCCCGTCGCTCTCCACCGGTCCGGACTCCCGCACCGCCGCGATCACCGCGTTCTGCCCCCGGTCGCGCCAGGCGGCGAGCCGCTGGTAGTCGTACCCGCCGAACGCCTCGTCGGCCTGGTCGAGGAGGGTCTCCTTCAGGTCCTCGTCGACCGAGGGGTTGCCGAGCCCGGCCCAGCTCCGTTCCAGGCCGTCGCCCAGGTGTGCCATCAGATGGCGCAGACCGCCCTCGCCGCCGCCCAGATGGAAGGCCCGGAAGGGGCCGGTGACCGCCCACCGGGAGCCGAGGGACGCGGTGACGATGTCGTCCAACTCGCCCACCGTGACGACCCCTTCGCGCACCAGGTGGATGCTCTCGCGCAGCAGCGCCGACTGCAGCCGGTTGGCGACGAACCCGGGCACGGCGCGGCGCAGCAGCACCGGTGTCTTGCCCAGCGCGCGGTAGAACTCCATGACCGCCTCGACCCGCGCCGGCTCGGCCTCCTCGGCGGCCACGACCTCCACCAGCGGAACGATGTGCGGCGGGTTGAAGGGATGCCCCACGATCACCCGCCCCGGCTTGTCGAGCGTGGCACCCAGGTCGGCCGGGAGCAGCGTGGACGTCGAGGACAGCAGCAGGGCGTCCGGCGCGGCTTCGGCGACCGCGCGGAACACGTCCTGCTTCAGCGCCAGGTTCTCCAGCACGTTCTCCTGGACGACCTGGGCCCCCTCGGCGGCCTGTGCGGGGCTGCCCCAGAAGGTGAGCCGCGCGGCCAGCTGTTCGGGGGGCAGCCGGCCGCCGGGCAACGAACGGGCGTACAGCGGAAGGGCGCGTGTGACCTGTTCCTCGGCGTCCGGGCGGGTGCTGCTGATCCGGACGTCGAGGCCGGCGGCGGCGAACAGCGCCGTCCAGCCGAGGGCGATGGTCCCGGTGCCGAGGACGGCGACCGTGCGGGTGTTCTCGAAACCGGTCATGCCGCACTCCGCTCGTCGTCGCGGCCGGAACTGAGGATCTCCTGGTGCAGCCGCTGGATCCGGGTGCACGGCTCCACGCCGAGCTCCCGCATCAGCGTGCCGCGCAACTGCTGGAAGGCCTCCAGCGCCCGCCAGGTGTGGCCGGACCGGTGCAGGGCGGTCATCAGCAGCGCCCAGATGTTCTCGCTGAGCGGGTTGTGCGCGGCGACGGTCACCAGCTCCGCGAGGATCTCCCCGTGCCGCCCCATCCGCAGGTCGGCCGACAGGCACAACTCCAGGGCGCGGGTGCGGGCTTCGTCCATCGCGAGGATCTCGATGTCCAGGATGCGGCCGGCCGGTACGTCGGCCAGAGCGGGGCCGCGCCACATGTCCAGCGCCTGCCGCAGCAGGGCGGAGGCCTCGGCCGGTGCTCTGCGCTCCAGCGCGAGGGCGCCCGCCGCGGCCTTCTCGTGGAACTGCGCCATGTCGGACCGGCCGGGCTCGGCACCCAGCTGGTAACTGCCGAACCGGGTGATGAGAACGTCTTTCGCGGTGAGCGGCGAGCCCGCCGGGAGCGCCTTCCTGATGAGCCGCCGTAATTGCATGACATAGGTCTGCAAGGTGGTCTGTGCGCTGCGGGGTATGTGCTCACCCCACAGTTCCTCCATGAGCGTCGGGATCGGGACGAGATGTCCCGACCGCAGGGCGAGAAGTGCCAGGAGCTGACGGGGTTTTCCGGCGCTGGGCACCAGTGATGTGCCGGCCAGGCGTACGTGCAGCGGACCCATTACCTCGATATCCATGACTCGGCCTTCGCTCGGAAATCAGGACGGCCTCGAGTCTGGCACGAGCAATTCGCGGTTCCCAGTGATCCCTTCATGACTCGACGGGATATTTTCATGCCCGTGCCGGGGAATATTGACAGGGCGTCAGATAAGCCCGTCCTCCCGCGCCATCCGGATGGCGTCGACGCGATTCCGGGCGTTCAACTTGGTGACGATCGCGGTGAGATAGTTGCGCACCGTGCCCGCCGACAGATGGAGCTGGGCGGCGATGTGGCCCGCGTCGTGCCCGTCCGCCGCGCGCGCCAGCACCTCGGTCTCGCGCGGGGTGAGGATCCCGGAGCCCAGGGTGAGCGCCTCCAGCGTCATGTCCTGGTCATAGACCCGCTGCCCCGTCATGACGTCACGCACCGCGGCCGCGAGCCGGTCGGGCGGCGCGTCCTTGAGCAGCAGCCCCTCCAGCCCGACGTCCAGGGCCCGGCGCACCACCGCGGGCCGTGCCGTGCTGGTCAGGATGAGGGTGCGGCACTCCGGCAGGGTCGCGCGCAGCTGTGCGGCGGCGGTCAGGCCGTCGGTGCCGGGCAGGCCCACGTCGATGAGGGCGACATCGGGGCGGGTCCGTCGGGCGGTGGGCACGATCTCGTCACCGTGGCCGATCTCGGCCACCACCGTGAAGTCCGGTTCGAGGTTCAGCAGGGCGACCAGCGCCCCGCGGACCATGTGCGCGTCCTCCGCGATCAGTAGACGTACCACGTCCACGGCCTCCCCCGAGCTGCCCTTGGTCGTCGGCTGAAAAGAGCCTTGCCCAACAATACGGCTGGTACTGACGTTGCCACAGACAACTATCAGCCAATCAAGCAAGTATGTGGTCGGGGTCGAGTCGCACTCGAGAAGTGCTCCACCGGGCGCGGTGAGGGTGCGCCGTGTTCTTTTCTCACTCCTGCGGAGTTTTCCTCGTCAGCACGGCGAAGTGGAGAAGGCGTTGACAAGAACGACAGGTATCAGTGTTTCCGATACGCCGCACCCGCGCACGAGTTCATACGGCAGGATTCTCGGCGTCGGCGGCTATCGCCCTCGCACGGTGATCGACAATGCGGAGTTGTGCCGGACGCTCGACTCCACGCCCGAGTGGATCGAAACCCGCTCCGGTATTCGGGAGCGACGCTTCGCGGCCCCTGACGAAACGCTGGAGCAGATGGCCGTGGCGGCGTCGGGCAAGGCGCTCGCCCAGGCCGGGATCGGCCCGGAGGACCTCGATTTCGTCCTGATCGCCACGATGACGAACCTGAGGCACGCCCCGCCGCTGTCGGCCCGTATCGCGCGCTCCCTCGGGGCGGACCGGGCCGCCGCGCTGGACACCTCGGCCGCGTGCTCCGGCTTCTGCCACACGCTGGCGATCGCCTCGGACATGGTGAGCGCGGGCAGCGCCCGCCATGTCCTGGTGATCGGCGCGGACCGGATGACGGACATCGTGCAGCGCACCGACCGGGGCAGCGCGTTCCTGTTCGCCGACGGCGCGGGCGCGGTGGTGGTGGGGCCGTCGGACCAACCCGGGTTCGGTCCCGTCGTACGGCGCACGGACAGCCGGTACGTCGACTCGGTGTGGATGACGGCCCCCTGGTCCGAGGGCGGTGAGCGGCCGTGGCTGCGCATCGACGGCCGGCGCATCTTCCGCTGGGCGATGGACGAGGTGGCGCCGGCCGCCGAGGAGATGCTGCGGGTCGCCGGCGTCGCCCCCGACCGGCTCGGCACCTTCGTCCCGCACCAGGCGAACGTGCGGATGATCGAGCTGATGGCGGACCGGCTCGGGCTGGGCCCGGAGACGGTGGTGGCCAGGGACGTCGTCCACACCGGCAACACCTCCGCCGCGTCGGTACCGCTCGCGCTCGACGCCGTGCTCGCCGAGGGACGGGTGGGCCGGGGCGACACCGCCCTGCTGATCGGGTTCGGCGCGGGGCTGAGCTTCGCCGGGCAGGTGGTGGTGCTGCCATGACCGAGCAGACCACCGGCGTTCCGCGTTCCGTGCCGACGGAGGCGTTCCGGGCGGCCATGGCCTGTCACGCGGCCGGCGTGGCGGTCGTCACCACCCGGGACGCGACGGGGCGCCCCTGGGGACTGACGGTCACCTCGTTCAGCTCGGTGTCCCTGGAGCCGCCCCTGGTCGTGGCGTGCGTGGCCCGTCGCGCGGGCGGCTACCGGGCGTTCGCGGACTGCACGCGGTTCGTGGTGAGCCTGCTGGACGAGGAACAGGAGGAGGTCGCCGCGCGGTTCGCCCGCAGCGGCGCGGACAAGTTCCCCCCGCACGAACACGACACCAGCACCCCCGGCATGCCCCCCGCGGTGCCGGGAGCCCTGTGCCGCCTCGACTGCCGCGTCCACGCCCGCCACCCGGCGGGCGACCACCTGCTCCTGGTCGGCCGCGTCACCGAGGCCCACCACCGCGAGGGCACCCCCCTCATCCACCACCGCCGAACCTTCCACACCCTGCACTCGGACCCGGTGCGGTCCTGAGAACAGCGAGGACCGAGCCGTCCGCGGGCGCCCGCGGACGGCTTCGCGCGGGCCGGCAGTTCAGCCGCGGTGCCGTACCCACCGCATCAGGGCCCGGTCGGCGGGACGGGGAACCGGAATCGTTCCCCGTCCCGCCGACCGGGCCCTGAATCAGTGTGTGGTGCGGGACTGCCGGGACTGCCAGTGCTGGAGCGGGCGGAGCCGGGTGCGCTCGCGCGGGCGCCGCAGGGCGTCGATGCCCTGGACGGCGGCGGCCAGGTCCCGGACCGTGGTGAGACAGGGCACTCCCTGCGCGAAGGCGGCGGCCAGGACCCCCTGGCCCTCGGCGGGATCGTCCCCCCGGTGGTGTGTGACGACGACCAGGTCGATCTGCTCCTCGCGGACCAGCCGGGCGGCACTCGTCCGGTCGATCGCGTGGAGGGCGCCGGCCTTGACGCCGTTACGTCGGAGCAGGCTCACCAGACCGCCGGTGGCCAGCAACTCGAAGCCCAGGGCGGCCAGTTCACGCGCCGGGAAGACCACCGAGCGCCGGTCGCGATCGGCGATGGCCAGCAGGGCCCGGCCCTTGGTGGGCAACGGGCCACCGACGGCCGCCCGGGACTTGGCGTAGCCGACGCCGAAGGACTCCCCGACCCCCATGGCCTCCGTCCCGACGCCCGCCGCCACCCCGGCCCCCGGCAGGGTCTGCGCGACGGCGACCGGGGCGCCCGGGGGGAGGGTGGTGCCGTCGCCGGTGGCGGGCAGCAGACCCTCGGCCCGCAACTCCGCCACGGAGGCGCCGAGCGCGATGCGAGCGGCGGCCCGCGCGAGTGGCACGCCGGTTGCCTGCGTGGTGAAGGGCACGGTCCCGGAGACCCGGGGTTCGGCCCCGCGCACCTGGAGCACCCCACCGGCCAGAGCGCATCGCACGGTGAGCGCGCCGCGCACCCCGAGCGCCCCGGCGAGCACCCGGGTGGCCGCCCGCACCCGCTCGATGTCATGGCCGCCGAGCGTGACGGCCGGCAGGACGTGCACCGCACCGGCATCCGACACATCGACCCACCCGAGCCGCTCCAGCACCCCGCCCAGATAGACCTCCTCCCCGTCGTACAGCGCGTCCACGGCGACCTCGACGGCATCACGCACCACCTGCCCGATCACCACGGGCCACGCACCACCGACGCTTCCGGGCCCGCCGAGCAGAGAGGTCAACGCCTCCGTGTCCGAAACGAGTTCCTGCCTCCCGTCCCCGCCGGCCCACCGCACCGTCACCGGATACTCGACGGCCTCGGCGGCGGCCCGGGCCCCGGCCGGGGAGGACGCCGTCGCGTACCGCACCGCGCTCAGTCCGGCGGCACGCAGGAGGTCCTGGAACGCGTCGTGCCCCTCGGTGGCGAGGACCGCTGACGGTGGGGCGCCGAGGACCCGTACGCCCTGGTCCGCCAGGTCCCGCGCGAGCCGCGTCGCGTCCGTGCCGCCGAATTGCACGCACACCCCGGCGACAGGGCCGCCGCGTCGCTCGGCGTGCACCACCTCCAGGACGGCCTCGGTGGTGAGGGGGGCGCAGTAGAACCGGTCGGCGGCCCGTTCGTCCCAGTCCGGGGACGGCGGCATCGGGGCGCGGCCGACCACGACGGTCTCGTGCCCCGCCGCGCGCAGGGCGGCCGACGCGCCGTCGTTCCGCCCCAGGACGATCACCACGGGTTTCGTACGCCCGGCCGTCGGCCCCCGCCCGTCGCGGCACCGGTCCGGCCCGAGCACCGGGGGCACCGAGCGCACACCGAGGGCGTACCGGATCTCCCGGACGACGTCCTCGCGCAGCCCGCGGAGCTCACCGATCCGGCGGTCACGAAACCCGTGCCGTTTGGCCTCCTCCATGAGCTCCCCGGTCAGCTCGGGCGCGGCGGCCACCTCGTCCGCCACTTTCCGGAGCACGGCGAGCTGCTCGGCGAGCCAGGGATCGGTCCCGGTACGGCCGTCCTCGATCACGTCAGACGCGACGCAGGTCAGTGCCTCGTGCAGGGCCCCGGTGACGGTGTGGCCGACGGCCAGGGCTTCCGCTCCCGAGGGGGCGACCGCGCGGACGGCGACATGGCCGGTCGCGGGGCGGGAGCGTACCGACGTCTCGTCGAGCGTGCGGCCGACAGCCAGTTCGGCGCAGATCCCCGCCATCGGCAGCCCGGTGGCGCACGCCACCAGCGTCGCCTCGCGTGCGCCCCGTGGGTCCACGTCGAGGACGGTCACGCCCCCGCTCTCCGGGTGCACCGCGCACCACAGGGTGCGGCCCCCGGCGCCCGCGCCGGTCTCGCCGACCACGGACCGGCCGACGTCGCGCAGCATCTCGTACACCCGCGTGGTCGGTGTCCTCGCGGGCGCCACGGTGATCGTGCCGCCACCTGGCAGGTCGAAGGTCTCGAAGAAGCAGACGACCTCGGTGGCGCCGTCCCGGTCGCGCAGCAACTGGAGCCCGTATCTGCGCCCCCCGGAGACGGCCCCCGCCCGGTCCGCCCCCGCCCCTACAGCCTCCACGGCCCGGTGGAGCGCCCCGGCGTCGGCGCCGAGCAGCCGGACGCCGTACCGGTCGAGCGTGCCCGCCTCGTGCAGGGCCACGGCCGTGTCGAGGGCGGCGCGCCCGTGGAGGGCCGGCAGCAGCGCGTCGGGGCGCTCCCTGGCGATGACGTTCTCGACGGACTCGGGGGTGAGGGGTTCGACGTAGGCAGCGTCGGCGAACTCCGGGTCGGTGGTGACCGTCCCGGGGTCGGGATCGACGAGGACGACCCGCAGCCCCAGCTCCGTCAGCGCCCGGCACGCCTGCGGGCCGGCCCCGAGGACCAGGACCGACCGCACGGTGCCCAGCTCAGGCACGAGGCCCGCTCCAATAGGTACGGGCGTCCGGACGCAGCGCGCGGTTCAGGGGATCGCGCAGCAGCCGGGCGGCCAGGCCGGCCGGCAGGACGACGAAGAGGTAGGCGACGGCGAGCAGCGCCAGGACGCAGGCGCGGCGAAGCGCATCCATGATGAGGCCTCTCAGCAGGGGGAGTTCGGTCCATGAGTCCGGGGATCAGTCCAGCGGGATCAGTTCGCGCCAGTTGTCGTTCTCCGGCCAGGCCGGCTGCTCCGCCTTCTCGATCAGGAAGCCGCCGATGGCCAGGGTGTCGATGTTGGTGCGCATGAAGCAGCGGTAGGCGTCCTCTGGAGTCGCCACGATGGGTTCGCCCCGCACGTTGAACGACGTGTTGACGAGGACGGGGCACCCGGTGAGCCGGTCGAACTCGGTCAACAGCCGGTGGAACGCCGGGTCTTGCTCCGCATCGACCGTCTGCACCCGGGCCGAGCGGTCGACATGGGTGACCGCGGGCACGGTGGACCGGGGAACCTTCAGCAACTCCAGCCCGGAGACCTGCCCGGACGCCGGCTCGGACACCTGCCCGGAACCCCCCCCTGGGTCCCGCTCGGCGAGCTGCTGCTGCGCCGCGATCCGGGCGACGATCAGCATGTACGGGCTGGGCTGGCCCAACTCGAAATACTCCTTGGCCCGTTCGGCCAGCACCGCGGGTGCGAACGGCCGGAACGACTCACGGAACTTGATCTTCTGGTTCATCGCGGACTGCATCGCCGGATCCCGTGGGTCGCCGAGGATGGACCGGGAGCCGAGCGCCCGCGGCCCGAACTCCATCCGCCCCTGGAACCAGCCCACGACCTTGCCCTCGGCGAGCTGCCCGGCCACCGCGCGGCTGAGCTCCTCGGGACCGAGCCGGCGGTGCGGAATGGCGGAGGCGTCCAGATAGGCCTGGATCCGGTCGTCGTCGAACCGGGGGCCGAGGCGGGAGGCGCGCATCGCGTCGCGGCCCTGTCGGGTGTGGCTCCGGGCCCGCGCCGGCCCCCGCTGGGCCAGCAGCGCGGCCCCGAGGGCGCCGCCCGCGTCACCGGCCGCCGGCTGGACCCACAGTTCGTCGAAGATCCCGGCCTCGGCGAGCTTGCCGTTGGCGACGCAGTTGAGTGCCACCCCGCCCGCCAGGCACAGCCGGCTCTCCCGGGTGAGCCGGCGCGCCGTCCGCGCCAGCTTCAGCATGATCTCCTCGGTGACGGCCTGCACGGACGCGGCCAGGTCGAACTCCCGCTGGGTGAGCGGGCTCTCCGGCTCCCGGCGCGGACCGCCGAACAGCTCCTCGAAGCCGCGCCCCGTCATGACCTGGCCGTACTGGAAGGCGAATCGACGCAGGTCGAGGCGGAAGGAGCCGTCGTCCTTGATGTCGACCAGATGCTCCCGGATCAGGTCGGCGTGGACGGGCCGCCCGTAGGGGGCGAGGCCCATGAGCTTGTACTCGCCGGAGTCGACCTTGAAGCCGCAGAAATAGGTGAACGCCGAGTAGAGCATCCCGAGGGAGTGCGGGAAGGACAGCTCGGCGACCGGCACGACCTCCCCGGCCACGCCGTGCCAGATCGACGTGGTCGTCCACTCGCCCACCCCGTCGACGCACAGGACGGCCGCGGTCTCGTAGGGACTGGGCAGATAGGCGGACGCGGCGTGCGACTCGTGGTGCCCGAAGGCCCTGATCTCGGGGACCGGACCGGCGAACAGCGCGCCCAGCCGCTCCCGGACCGTGTCCGGCGCGCGCCGCTTCCAGCTCAGCCAGTCGGGCATCACCTCCCGGAACGAGCTCCAGGAACGCGGCGCCGTACCGAGGTAAGTCGCCAGCACCCGCCGGAACTTGAGGTCCGAGCGCTCGTAGTACGCGACGGCGTCGAGGTCGGCGAGGGCGAGACCCGCCTCGTCCAGGCAGTAGCGGACGGCGAGTTCGGGGAAGGACGGGTCGTGGCGGCGTCGGCTGAACCGCTCCTCCTGAGCGGCGGCGACGATCCCGCCGCCGTCGACCACGGCAGCCGCGCTGTCGTGGTAGTACGCGGACAGACCCAGGACGGTGGTGACGGGGGCATCAGATGCCATGGACCGAACTCCTCGGTGTCAGTGGAGGCGGGTCAGTGAGAGGCGGACGCGAGGCGGGCGAGGGGCGGGGTGCGGCGTACGGTGCGCAGCGCGGCGTACAGTGCGGCGGCCCGGCCGGAGGGCGGGTTGAGGGAGCGCTGGCCGATCCGGACGCGCTCCCAGACCTCGGCTTCTCCGCCGGGACCGGGGCGTGCGGGCAGTTCGTTGAGATGGCTGTCGATCGCGTCGGCCGCCCACGCCGAATGACCGGTGGCCACGTTGTCGATCGTGTTGTGGAGATCGACGAACTGGGTGCTGAAACCGTGGTGCCTGAGCGCCACCCGGGCATCGCGGTAGCTGCCGCCGACCCCGGACAGCTCCATCGCCAGGTTGAGCCCGAGGATCTCCGGCATGAACTCCTCCGGGAACCGGGAGACGCTCAGCCAGAACACCGGCATGGCGAAGGCCTCGTCGCGCAGTTGGGGGCAGGCGATGAACTCGGGTGAGGCGGTGGGCGGCAGATCGATCCCCATCTGGCGCAGCAACGCACGGTAGATCCGGGGGTGGTTGAGCTCCGGCTCCCCGTTGCCCAGCTCGTCCCAGTAGGTGCGGAACAGGAAGTGTCCGGCGCGGGACGCGGCGAGCCGGTAGTCCGTGAACCCCTGTAGCCAGCCGCCGTCGATCATGATGAGGGGCGCCAACTGAAGCGTGGAGTCGATGAGTTCGTCACGACCGGGCAGGGCCACCTGCTCCTCGTCGAAGCCCTCGGCATGCTGGTCGTGGGCCCGGGCCAGCCAGGGACGCAGCCCGTTCTCCCGGTCCCAGCGCTCGGGCAGGGCCCCCTTCGCGGGCCGGTTGAGGGCGTAGCGGGAGCGGGCCAGCCAACGGGTCGCGTAGGCGTGCGCGAACGTGCGCAGACCGGGTGAGTCGGCGCGGCTCAGGAGCAGCGGATACGCCTCGCGCGCGGCCCGGGGCGTAAGAGCGGGCCGCCGCACCGAGCCCGGCCCGCGCACCCCCGGTGCCCCTACCGAGGCCGACTCGCGTGACCCGGGTGCCACCGTCGAGGCCGACGCCACCGCCCGGGACACCCCGCCCCGCCCGGGCCAGTCCGCCTGGGCCCGATGCAGCCCGGCCTGACGGCTCGCCGCATCCGGTGCTTCGGGATGCAGCACGGACCCCGTCTCGGGAAGCCCCCGTATCCACCGCCGCAGCACGGCGAGCTCTTCCTCGGTGAAGATCCGGAACATGGGCCCCTTGGGGCCGATGAGCCGCCCCAGCAGCGGACTGGACTCCGGCTTCCCTGGCCGTACGAGCCGACTGCGGGCCAGCGCCGCGAGGAAGGGCGCGGGACCGGCGTCGACATCGGCGAACCACTCCGACAGCGGGCGCCCCTCCAGCCGGAAACCGGAGTGGTAGACCGCCGCCTGCCGCGCCCGGGTGTGGATGAGCCTCCAGACCCCGTAGTCGGGATGCAGGGACAGCGCGGTCTCCTGCCGCAGCCGCTCACTCCACTCCCGCACCTCACGCAACGCCCAGCGGAACCCCTCAAGCACCCCGCCCGCGGGCCCGGCCGCCGCCAACTGCGCCCGGACGGCGGCCCAGGACAGCTCACGCCCGGGCACCCCGCCGACGGCGCGGGCCGCGCCCAGGTCGAGCGTCTCGTACGTCTCGTCCTTGGCGTCCGTGGCCCGCAGCGCGGCGGCGAGGGGCGGCAGCACGCCGAGGTGGCGCAGGCACAGGTCGGCGCCGAGCAGCTGGCAGCGGTAGGTGTCGGGCAGTCGGCTCATCGTCAGCAGCAGAGCGGGGAGCCGGAAGCTGAATCCGTCGACGGACTCGCTGCCCGCCAGCAGTACGCCGGGCACCTCCTCCGCGACACCGTGGCGCCGCAGCAGTTCACGGAAGTCGCTGCCGCGGTCGGCCAGCGGCAGCCCGACCCCGACGTCCGCGGCGTACAGGGTCAGGGTCCGCAGGACGGGTTCCGTCTCCGAGTTGCCGGGCCCCGACAGCCATTGCAGCCAGGCCCCGGCACTGAGCGCGAACGGCGCGCAGTTGCGCAGCACCCGGCGGACGGCCTCGTCGAGATCCTCCCCCGCGTCAGGGAGCACCGCGGCGAAGGCGTCGGTCTCCGCGGCGCTCCACCGGGCGGCTTCCGCGCACAGCGCGAGCAGCTCCCGTTCGGCGGCTTCGGGGGCGTGGTGGGCGGGGACGGCGGTGGACGGAAGGCCCCGGCCGTCCTCCGGGGTGAGCGGATCGGGAGCGCCCGGAGAGAGGGCGCGCAGATACAGCGTGCGATAGCGGGAGGACATGACGCAGCGGCACCTTCCCTCAGAACATCGGGTAGATGGTGTTGTCCTTGCGGCGCCTGCGGCGGTTCCTGCGCTGCTTGAACAGGGCGGCGAGCTTGCGGAACACAGTGATCACCTCACGGTGGGAGACAGGGAGAGCCGGCGGGAGCGAGGGCTCAGGCGAGGGCGAACTCGGCGCGCAGAAGGTCGGCCACGACCCGCGAACCGTCGTCCGTGTGGTGCGTCTGGTCCACGAACAGCCACGCGTCCCGCTCCGGCGAAGCCCCCAGCGCCTCGTTGACGTCGAGGAAGGGCACACCGTGCTGCTTGCAGACGGCGGCGAGCCGCTGGGCGTAGGCGGCGTGCACAGCCGGGTCGAGGATCTGCTGGAACAGGTTCCACATCTGGGCGCGCTGGCTGTAGTTCTCCTCGATGAGCAGCCGTTCCTGCTCGGTGAGGCGCTTGCCGCTCCACGAGGCCGTGGCCTGGAGGGCGAACAGCACCCGGGCCCCGGTGGGGGCGGCGAGTTCGACGAGCCGGGCGAGGTCCCGCCCGGTCGTCCGGGCCGCGATGTCGATCCGCTGCTCGGGATCGGCCAGCGACCGGTCCTCCTGCCGGGCTTCCCCGCCCAGCCGCCGGGCCGCCTGGGCCAGCCGCCCCTGGGCCCACCCGGGCTGTTTGCCGCCCTGTCCGAGCGCGGGCACGCCGAGCTGCCGGAAGAACTCGCCGGAGAAGAAGAACTGCCCGTATCCGCTGTCCGCGGCGGGCAGCCCGCCGACCACGAGGTCGTTGAGGCCGGAGTAGACGACGATGTCCCGTACGGCGGGCAGTTCCCCCCGGTGCATCAGGAAGAGCAGGGTCTCCTGCGTGGAGTTGAAGGCGGGCGCGGCGAGGTTGAGCCAGGGCCGGGCCCCCGGCGCCTGGGAGAGCAGGGACGGGATGGTGTGCGCGTCGTCCGTCGCCCCGAGCCCGAAGGCGGGCGAGGCCCCCAGCATCAGGCTCACCGGCCCCTCGGGCAGTTCGCCCTTGAGCGAGAACGCCCCCCGCGCCGAGACCGAGTGCCGAAAGCCTCCGGCGTCGGTGTTGATCACGGGGGAGCGGAAGCCGGGCCGGTTGAAGAACATGACGTACGGCGTCCAGCAGATGTCGCCGGTGGCGAACTCCTCGTAGTGGCGCATGTGCGGAGTCAGTCGTTTCTGCTGTTCCACTGGTTCCCCTCCGAGCAGACGGTGAGCCTTGACCGGCGGCCGGCCCGGAGTGGAGTCCGGCCCGGCCGCCCGGGGCTCAGCGACCGTGCTCGGGCCCGCTAGAGAGGTGCTCGAAGGTCGTCGGAGAAGTGGCGACGGTCACCGGGGGCGCGGCGGGTGGTCGCAGGGCGGGGACGCGGACGATGAGGACGAACCAGCCGTCGACGCTCTCGGTGCGCAGGCTGCCGCCGACCTGCCCGGCGCGCGCGGCCATGTGTTCGAGCCCGCTGCCCCCGTGCTGGGACTCGGCGGCGGCATGGGGGCCGTCGGCGGCGGGACCGCTCACCCCGTCGTTGGCCACGGTGAGTTCGAGCTGCCGCAGTTGTCCGTCGCACCTCGTCGCCAGGGTGATCCGGCACCGGGCGGCCCGGCTGTGCCGCAGCATGTTGGTGACCGCCTCGCGCAGCACCACCGCGAGCACATGG
This sequence comes from Streptomyces sp. NBC_00028, assembly GCF_045041065.1. Lineage (NCBI taxonomy): Bacteria > Bacillati > Actinomycetota > Actinomycetes > Kitasatosporales > Streptomycetaceae > Streptomyces > Streptomyces sp. NBC_00028. The sequence goes on from NZ_CP108293.1 coordinate 5,288,460, forward strand.
CCGACGCGCGGTTCGATGTGCCGGAAGTCGCCCTCGGTCGTCATCTCGATGCCCGCCGAGTCGAGCACCCGCTTGCTGAGCTCGACCTCGTCGAGCAGCCGCAGGGAACGCCTGCCGTGCACCACGGTGCGTACGTCGGCGAGGGCGGCGCGGGTGATCGCCAGTGACTCGGACAGTTCCTGGCGCGCCTGGGCGTCGTCCTTGCCGATCAGCCGGTTCGCCAGCTCGGTCTTCAGGGTGATGGCGGACAGGCTGTAGCTGAACAGGTCGTGCAGGTCCTGGGTGAACCGCACGCGTTCCCGGGACACCGCGACCCAGGCGGACTCCTCGCGCCGCCGGTGCAGTTCGGTGACGAGATCGACCAGCCGGCTCAGCGCGGTGGTGATCAGACCGATGGACGCACAGGACAGCACCATGAAGGCGGCGGTGAAGAGGTCGTCCCCGGTGCCGAGCGCGGTGAGAAGGACGGCCACGTTGATCACGCCGAACAGCGCGTACGCCAGTTTGGCGCGCAGCAGCACGGTGCAGGCACCGGCGAGGAAGCCGGCCAGGGCGCCCGACTGGTGGCCGAGGAAGAACACTGGGGAGAGGGAGAGCAGGGCCTGGAGGGCCAGCGTCCAGGGGAAGCGCCGGTTGACGACCTGGAGGCGGCGGCGGGCCGAGGGCGAGCAGTGCGCCATCTGCAGGACGTAGCAGCAACTCACCACGGCGGAGGCGAGGGTGAGCCCCTCGGGGGTGTGCGAGACCTTGATCAGGTTTGCCACGCCGATGACGGCGAAACCGGCCAGGATGACCGACATGAGGGTCATGGCGTACTTGGGCGGCATCACCGCTGTGGACCGACGCACCGATCCTTGGCGGCTGAGGGTCTGGACGACAGCGGTATCGCGGAGATCCGTATCCGGAAGCGACGTGGCGGCAGATCTGTCGAGGGGGACGTTCCTAACAGCACGTGGGGGGCCTCGCGTTTCTGGTGTGAGGAGTGCGGTGCGGACACGCCACTTACTTTTGCCCAAGCCGGAGACATGACAAACGGAATTCGACCGCCCGGTGCGCTTCTCACACGCAACAGCCCCCGACCCGTTTTCCCGGGTCGGGGGCTGTTCCTCAAGCGGTAGCGGAGGGATTTGAACCCTCGGTGACTTGCGCCACACTCGCTTTCGAGGCGAGCTCCTTCGGCCGCTCGGACACGCTACCGAGGGAGACCTTACAGCAAGGTGGGGCATGGTTTGAAATCGGTATCGGGGGCGCTCTCAGCGCTCCCGGAAGAACGCGGTGAGCAGGCTCGCGCACTCCTCGGCGAGGACGCCCTCGATCACCTCGGGCCGGTGGTTGAGCCGCCGGTCGCGGACGACGTCCCAGAGGGAACCGGCCGCGCCGGCCTTCTCGTCACGGGCGCCGTAGACGACCCGGTCCACCCGGGACTGCACGAGCGCGCCCGCGCACATCGTGCACGGTTCGAGGGTGACGACCAGCGTGCAGCCGGTCAGCCGCCACTCGCCGAGCCGGACGGCCGCCCGGCGGATCGCGAGGACCTCCGCGTGGGCGGTCGGGTCGCCGACCGCCTCGCGTTCGTTGTGCCCGGCACCGAGGACGGTGGCGCCGTCCGGGGCCAGTACGACGGCCCCGACCGGCACATCGGGCCCGGCCTTCCCGGCCTCGTCCAGGGCGAGCCGCATCGCGGCCCGCCACCGGTCGCGCACCGGGTCCGGTGGACCCCCTGAGGGCTCCCCGGTCAGCGGACGGTCTCCAGGACCTCCGAGGCGCCCAGCGCGTCGGCGATCTCGGTGAGCGCGTCGTCCGCCAGGGACTTCAGCTCCTTCTCGCTGACGCCCAGGTCGTCGAGGATGCCGGGATCGCCGACCGGGCCGTGCGGCACGGCCTCGGCGGAGCCGCCGCCCTCACTGGCGCTGCTGTCGTTGTCATCGTCCTCGTCCTCGTCCTCCCCGTCCTCGGTGCCGTCGAGGTCGAGGGAGTCCAGGTCGGCGTCGTCGTCGCCGGGCTCCCTTCCGAGCAGTTCGTCGGTGAGCAGGATCTCGCCGTAACTGCTGCGGGCAGCGGCGGCGGCGTCCGAGACGTAGATACGAGGGTCGTCCTCGCCGTCGATGCGGACGACACCGAACCAGGCGTCCTCCTGCTCGATCAGCACGAGCACCGTGTCGTCCTCGGCCGCGGCTTCCCGGGCGAGGTCGGCCAGATCCGACAGCGTCTCCACATTGTCGAGGAGCTCTGTGTCGCTCGCTTCCCACCCGTCTTCGGTGCGCGCGAGCAGTGCGGCGAAGTACACCGTGACTCTCCCACTGGTCATAGGCGTGCCGGTTGGGGGTCCCCCCGGCGGAGGTCTGCGGGCGGGGAGGCATTGGCTCCGAGCCCCACCCACTCGGAATCGTGGCAGAAACGGAGCGCTCAGGGGACGTCTTCGGCTCCCTGTGTCCGCCCGTTTTGATCGTCCACCAGCGGGATCGTACGCGGCTGACCGTGCGGCGCACGCATCAGGCGGTCCAAGAACGCCCCAAGCCCTACCAGCGGAAGGTGCGCATGCGCATGGCGTGGCGCAGCCGTGCGGCCTTGGCGCGCCGGGGCTGGACACGGTCCCGCAGCTCCCGGGCCTCGGCGAGATCGCGCAGGAACTGGGCGCGCCGCCTGCGGCGCGCGGCGTCGGTCTCCTGTTGTGGGTCCTGCTCCGGCACAGGCACTGGCATAGGCACACCACCCCGTCACGTCCCTCCCACTTTCCCTCTGTCGGGGGGTTTGATGCCAGCGCACGGGTGAAGCGGGGTTTGTGGTTGCCGGGACGCCGGGCAGGGCGGGCCCGGTTACTGTTGTGGACATGCGTCTCCACGTCGTCGACCACCCTCTGGTCGCCCACAAACTCACCACGCTGCGCGACCAGCGCACCGACTCCGCGACCTTCCGCCGTCTCGCCGACGAGCTGGTCACGCTCCTCGCCTACGAGGCCACGCGCGACGTGCGCACGGAGCAGGTCGACATCAACACGCCGGTCTCCCGGACCACCGGCGTGAAGCTGTCCTACCCGCGCCCCCTGGTGGTGCCGATCCTCCGCGCCGGCCTCGGCATGCTCGACGGCATGGTCCGCCTGCTGCCGACCGCCGAGGTGGGCTTCCTCGGCATGATCCGCAACGAGGAGACGCTGGAGGCGTCCACGTACGCCACGCGTATGCCGGAGGACCTCTCCGGCCGCCAGGTGTACGTCCTCGACCCGATGCTGGCCACGGGCGGGACGTTGGTCGCCGCCATCCGTGAGCTCATCAAGCGCGGCGCGGACGATGTGACGGCCGTGGTGCTGCTCGCCGCGCCCGAGGGCGTGGAGCTGATGGAACGCGAGTTGGCGGGCACCCCGGTGACGGTGGTGACGGCAGCGGTCGACGACCACCTCAACGAGCACGGCTACATCGTCCCGGGCCTCGGGGATGCGGGCGACCGCCTCTACGGCGCCGCTGAGTAGAACGCCCCAAAGGGGCGCGGGGAACTGCGCGACCAGCCACAACAGGCCCGCAGTCGCGCAACAACCGCACCCCTACGGCGAAATGGCGTCTCTCAACACGCCTTCTTCGAAGAACTCGGCGTCGGCTGCGGCTTCCCCAGCGCGGCCAACGCCTTGTCCGCGTCCGCCTTCTTCGTCAGCGTCTTGAACCCGGTGCCGATGACCAGATCGACATCGCCACCCTTACGCCCGTCCGCCCGCGTCTCGGCGCCACCCAGCTGCGTGCCCAGCACCGGCAACGACGTGCCCATGGCCGACGTACGCCCCAGCAACAGCCCCGCGCCCTTGACCTTCTTGTCGAACTCCGCGGACGCGTTGCCCACATCGCCGATCTTGAAGCCGCGCTTCTTCAGCTCGTCCGCGGTCTTCTTCGCGAGCCCCGCGCGGGGCGTGGCGTTGAAGACGTTGACGGTGATCTGCGCGGGCCTGGGATAGGCCGACGAGGACGTGGACGCCGAGGCCGACGGCGAGGCGGATGTCGCGCAGTCCGCCTTGGGTCCCGCCGCGGACGCCTTGTCGTCGTTGCCGGTGAAGATGCCGATGAGCTGCAACGTGCCCCAGCCGACGAGGCCGAGCGCGGCGACGGAGGCGACCAGCGCCAGCACGAGTCTGCCGCGCCGCCTGGGCCGGCGCATGCGTGGGTATGTGTCCCCCGTGATCCGGTACTTGCCGCCCATGCCTGGGGGAGTCAGCATGCTCATGGGCGCAGCGTAGTGCGCCGGGGCGGCGATGCCTACTAAATGATCATTGGATCCGGGTCAGGTGAACCCGAAAGGGCCAACCCTCTACAGGGCGGCCACTTAATCCAGCTCAAGTACACGCGCGTGCAGTACCTGGCGCTGCTGGAGCGCCGCCCGTACCGCGCGGTGCAGGCCGTCCTCGAGATACAGGTCGCCCTGCCACTTCACGACATGCGCGAAGAGGTCGCCGTAGAACGTCGAGTCCTCGGCGAGCAGGGTTTCCAGGTCGAGCTGGCCCTTGGTCGTCACCAACTGATCGAGGCGGACCGGGCGCGGCGCGACGTCCGCCCACTGCCGGGTGCTTTCCCGGCCGTGGTCGGGGTACGGCCGGCCGTTTCCGATGCGCTTGAAGATCACACGGAAAGCCTACCGGTCAAGACCTTCCGGGCGCAGCCATGGCGACGGAGTGTGATGCTGGAAAAGATGCCGTAAACGGGGGCAAACCGGAACAGGTGCCTGAGATGAGTGACAGCGAGACCATGCCGCCGGCCACCGCTCCCGAGGCGCCGGGCAGTGCCCCCGCGCTTCCGAAGGAGGCCTTGGAGATCGCCTCCGGGTACGCCTTCGCCGGCCCCGCCCTCGATCTCGGCGCCCTGTTGTGGGACGGGGTGTGTCTGCCGGACGCGCAGGTCAGGATCCCGCTGCCGATGCTGAACCGGCACGGACTGGTCGCGGGCGCCACCGGCACCGGCAAGACCAAGACGCTCCAGCTGATCGCCGAGCAGCTCTCCGCGCAGGGCGTGCCGGTGTTCCTGGCCGACATCAAGGGCGACGTGTCCGGCATCTCGGCCCCGGGGCAGCCGAACGACAAGGTCCGCAGCCGCTCGCAGGAGGTCCATCAGGAGTGGACGGCGACCGGCTTCCCGGCCGAGTTCTACGCCCTCGGCGGCATCGGTCACGGCATCCCGGTCCGGGCGACGGTCACCGACTTCGGCCCGCTCCTGCTCGCCAAGGTGCTCCAGCTCAACCAGACCCAGGAGCAGTCCCTCGGCCTGATCTTCCACTACGCCGACACCAAGGGCCTCGAACTCGTCGACCTGAAGGACCTCAGGGCCGTCGTCACCTTCCTGACCTCCGACGAGGGCAGGCCCGAGCTCAAGAACATCGGCGGCCTCTCCACCGCCACGGCAGGGGTCATCCTGCGCTCCCTCACCGCCTTCGAGGCGCAGGGCATGGCCGACTTCTTCGGCGAGCCCGCGTTCGACACCGCCGACCTGATGCGCACGGCGTCCGACGGGCGCGGCCTGGTCTCCGTCCTCGAACTGGCCGCCGTACAGGACAAACCCGCGCTGTTCTCGACGTTCCTGATGTGGCTGCTGGCCGACCTCTTCCACGATCTGCCCGAGGTCGGGGACGCCGAGAAGCCCAAGCTCGTCTTCTTCTTCGACGAGGCGCATCTGCTCTTCAACGACGCCTCGAAGGCGTTCCTCGACTCCATCACGCAGACCGTCCGGCTGATTCGCTCGAAAGGGGTTGGCGTCTTCTTCGTGACGCAGACCCCGAAGGACGTACCCGGCGACGTCCTCGCCCAGCTCGGCAACCGTGTCCAGCACGCGCTGCGGGCGTTCACACCGGACGACCAGAAGGCGCTGAAGGCGACGGTGAAGACGTTCCCCAACTCGGCGTACGACCTGGAGGAGCTGCTCACCGGCCTGGGCACGGGCGAGGCCGTGGTGACCGTCCTGAGCGAGAAGGGCGCCCCGACCCCGGTCGCGGCGACCCGCCTGCGCGCTCCCGAGTCCCTGATGGGCCCGATCGAGCCCGCCGCCCTCGACGAGGCGGTGAGGTCCTCGCCGCTCCACGGACGTTACGCACAGGCTGTGGACAGAGAGTCGGCGTACGAGAAGCTGAACACCTCCGGCGGGGCGAAGGGCCCGGACGAGATGACGGCACCTCCCAAGGCAACCCCTAAGGCGGCCCCCAAGGCCACCCCGAAGGCCAAGGAGGACCCCTCCGTCGTCGAACAGGTCGTCGGCAGCGGCATGTTCAAGTCCCTCGCACGCTCCCTCGGCACACAGATCGGCCGCGAGATCACCCGATCGATCTTCGGTACGGCCAAGCGGAGGCGGTGACCCAGGGCCCGCCTCCGCCTGTGGATCAGCCGCGCTCGCCCTCCTTCACCGGCGGCTTCTGCTCCTGAGTGACCGGCGGCTTCGGTGTGTTGCGGGCGGCCTCGGCGCGCAGCAGGGCGCGCAGGACGGCGTACGGGTCGACGGGCATGGTGAGGGTGCTCCTTGCGTTCGTTGCTGGAAACGGCCTCTGACGCGAGGGCCGGTCAGCAGCGCAGGACCACCGTGCGGAGGGTGAGCAGGGCGTACGACGGGTGCGACGGCGCCGGGAGCGGGGCGCGCTCAGGGACGGCGGGGGCCGGGGGCGGGGCCAGGGGCGCGGGTCGCAGCGGGGCGACGGAATGCTGGGAGGCCGGTCGCAGGACCGTGTCGAGGACGTCGTACTCGGCGGCCTCACTCGCCGCGACCGGCACGGCGGCGTGCGCCCCCGCGTGGGCGCCGGGCACGAGCAGCGCGAGCAGCAGGACGAAGGCGCGGAGCCAGGCGCGGGTGCTGCTCATGGTTGCTGGTCTCCCCCGGGGCGTACGAGGTTCATCGCCTCGCCCGTCAGATCCGCCCGCACGGGTTACTCAGATGGTGTGCGGCACTTGCCGGGCCCGCCCGCGCATCCGTACCGCCGTGACGATCTCGACGATCCCCACGACGACCAGCCAGATCCCGCCGACCACGGTGAGGACGGCGACCGACTCGAAGGGGGAGTCGATGAGGACGATCCCGGCGACGAAGGTGACGATCCCGAGGAAGACCTGCCAGCCGCGGGCCGGCATCGACGGGTCGGAGGCGGCGGCCAGGGTCTGGGTGATGCCGCGGATCAGCCAGCCGATGCCGATCCACAGGGCGAGCAGCAGGAGCGACTGCATGGGGCCGCGGAAGCAGAACAGGCCCAGCAGGATCGACAGGGCGCCACTGATGAAGGCGAGCACGCGCAGTCCGGTGGTCTTGTGCGTGCCGAAGGCGGAGACGAGCTGGAAGACCCCGCTGACGACGAGGTAGACACCGAAGAGGAGGCCGGTGGCGCGGAGCGTGGAGCCCGGCCAGACCAGCACCAGGACGCCCAGGACGAGGGAGGCGAGCCCGGTGACCAGGACCACCTGCCAGGCCGCCCTGGACAGCGCGTGGAGCGGTCCTTCGAAGGGCGGTTCGGGCTCATGGCCGCCCCGCGGGGCATGCTGCGCGTGAACCTTGCGGTCGTCGTACTCCGGGCTCCAGGAGGAGCCGCCAGGTGCCTCGGTCATGGTTCATGCTCGGACCGCGTACGACGGTGCCGCGAGGCGGATGAGCCGTTCGGCTCAGTTCTTCGCGGCCTTCGCCGCCTTGGCCGCCGCCTTCATCTCCTGCTTGTGCGCCCGCACCTTGGACAGGGATTCAGGGCCCGTGATGTCGGCGACCGACCGGAAGGACTTCGTCTCGCCGTAGGCGCCCGCGGCCTCCCGCCAGCCCTTTGGGGTGACGCCCAGCTGCTTGCCGAGCAGGGCGAGGAAGATCTGGGCCTTCTGCTTGCCGAAGCCGGGAAGTTCCTCCAGTCGGCGGAGCAGTTCGCGGCCGTCGGCCACGCCCTTCCAGACCAGTTCGGCGTTGCCGTCGTAGTGCTCGACGAGGTACTGGCACAGCTGCTGGACCCGCTTGGCCATGGAACCCGGGTAGCGGTGGACCGCCGGCTTGTCGGAGAGGACGGCCGCGAAGGCCTCCGGGTCCTGGGCGGCGATCTCGTGGGCGTCGAGGTCGTCGGCGCCGAGCCGGTCGGCGATCGTCCGGGGCCCTTTGAACGCCCACTCCATCGGGACCTGCTGGTCCAGCAGCATCCCGACGAGCGCGGCGAGCGGGGAGCGCCCGAGGAGCTCGTCGGCCTCGGGGTCCTGGGCGAGGTGCAGGGTGACGTCCATGCCCTCGATCATGCCGTCCGACCCGTCGAGCCGCTCGGTCAGGCCGCCCGCCAGTACCCCAGCGCGTGCAGGCGCTCCTTGGGGACGCCGAGGTCCTTGCGCACGTAGGAGGACAGGGTGCGGGTCGTCCCGGTGTCGCAGGCGATCCAGACGTACGCGTCCGGGTGGGCCCGCAGGAGGTCCGGGAGGTCGGTCTTCACCTGGGTGACCAGGTCGTCGCCGGTCCGGACGTCGTGGCGGGACGCGTCCGTGCGGAAGGGGAGGCCGTCGGGGGCGCCCGCGAACCAGATCGTCGCCGGGGACGAGTCGAGCGCCGCCAGCAGGGAGTTGATCGCGGGCAGCGAGGCCGGGTCGCCGATCGCGAAGACATGCGTCGGGGCCGGGTCGGGGTGGGTGAACGCCGTGCCGTGGACCGTGGCCTCGATGGTGTCGCCCGGCACCGCCGCGCGGGCCCAGTCGCTCGCCACGCCCTCGTGGAGCGCGAACTCCAGGCTGAAGGTGCCGGCCGCCGGGTCCGGATCGACGAGCGTGTACGCCCGCTGGTGCGGCTTGCCCGCGGCCAGGAACCACAGCCGCACCCACATCGTCGGGTGCACCCCGGTCGCGGCGAGCAGTCCGCCGTCGGTGAGGTGGAGCCGCCGGTAGTGCGGGGTGACGTCCTCGGCGCCGGTCACCGTGAGGACGAAGTCCTTCGCCCGCAGCAGTCTGAGGACCGCGCCCTCCCAGCCGTGCCCCTGCCCCATCGTCTCTTCACCCCTCGCGTACGATTCCACCACGACCTACTTAGGTGAGCCTAACCTAAAGCACAGGAGACCCCCAGCGTGAGCGCCGAGATCTACCGAGATGCCTGGGGTGTCCCACATCTGCGCGCCGACAGCGTGCGCGAACTCGCCCGCGCCCAGGGCCGGGTCACCGCCCGCGACCGCGCCTGGCAGCTGGAGGTCGAACGGCGCCGCGCCGACGGCACCTCGGCCGCCCTCCTCGGCGTCGACGCCCTCCCCTGGGACCGCTTCGTCCGGCGCGCCCGCGTCGACGACACCGCGCGACGCTGCTTCGCCGACCTCGCGGCGAAGGACCCCGAAACGGCCGACTGGGTCCAGGCGTACGTCGGCGGCGTCAACGAAGGTCTGGCCGAGACGGCCCTCCCCCTCGGCACCCCCGGCCGCTGGGAGCCGTGGACCCCGCTCGGCGTCTGGCTCGCCACCCACATCCTGTTCGCGGGCTTCCCGGCGAAGCTCTGGCGCGAGCAGGCCGTCCGGCATCTCGGCGAGGAGGCCGTCGGCCTGTTCGCCATCGACGGCCCCGGCACCTCCGGCAGCAACGGCTGGCTGGTGAGCGGCGAGCGGACCGCGACCGGACAGGCCGTCATCGCCGGCGACCCGCACCGCTTCATCGAGGACCCCGGCGTCTACCAGCAGATCCACCTCTCCTGCCCGGAGTTCGACGTCGTCGGCCTCGCCGTCCCCGGCGTCCCCGGCATCGCCCACTTCGGCCACACCGGCACGGTCGCCTGGGCCATCACCAACGCCATGGCCGACTACCAGGACCTGTACAGCGAGAAACTGCGCCGCACCGGCGCCGGGGTCGAGGCCCTCGACCCGGACGGGAGCTGGCGGCGCGCCGCCCGGCACACCGAGACCGTCGAGGTCGTCGGTGAGGAGCCGGTGGAGGTCGAGGTCATCGAGACCGCGCGCGGGCCGGTGATCGCCGGTGGCCCGGAGGGCCTCGACGACGGTTCCGAGGGAAGCGACGACGGCACCCCGCTCGCCCTCAGCCTGCGCACCCCGCCCCGCGTCACCGGTGACCTGGGCTTCGGCACCCTGCTGCCCCTGCTGCGCGCCCGCCGGGTCGCCGACGTCGACCGGGCCTTCGACCACTGGGCCGAGCCGGTCAACGTCGTGCAGGCCGCCGACACCGAGGGCGGGCTGCTGCACCGGGTCGCGGGCCGGGTGCCGGTACGGTCCACGGCCAACCGCACCCGGATCGTGCCCGCCTGGGAGGCCGGGCACGAATGGACCGGCTGGCACGAGATGCCGTACGGCGAACTCACCGACGGCGTCGCCGTGATGGCCAACCAGCGCGGCCCGGCCGCCCCGCTCGGGGTCGAGTTCGCCCCGCCGCACCGGGCGAACCGCATCGCCGCGCTGCTCGCGGAGAAGGAGAAGTGGAGGGCCGCCGACATGCCGGCCATCCACATGGACACCCATCTCGCCTCCGCCGCGCCCCTGTTGGACCACCTCGCGGCCCTCGAAGACCTCAGCCCCGAGGCCGCCGAGGTCAGGGACACCCTCCTGGCCTGGAACCGCCGCATGGACGCGGACAGTCCGGCCGCCGCCCTCTACTCGGCGGTGCGCGGCGCGGTCGTACGACGGCTCGCCGCGCACCCCGCGTTCGCCGCGCTCACCACCGCGCCCGCCTACCCTGAGGTCCTCCTCCCCTGGCTCGGCCTCGTCCCGCGCATCGGCTACGCCCTCGAACACCTGCTGCGCGCCGAGGAGTTGTACGGCGTCGACCGGCCCGCGGAGGTCCGGGCGGCCGTCGAGGAGGTGGCCGCGGGCAAGCCGGTGAAGACCTGGGGCGAGACCCACCGCCTGGTTCCCTGGCGGGCGTTGCCGGAACCGTCGTACGACGAACCCGGGCTCTCCGGCGACCACGACTGCGTCCTTTGCACCTCGGCCGTCCCCGGGCTGACCGACCTGGCCGCGCGCGGGCCCGCCGCCCGTTACGTCTGGGACCTCGCCCGGCGTGAGGACAGCCGCTGGGTGGTGCCGTTCGGCGCCTCCGGGGTGCCCGGCTCACCCCATCACCGTGATCAACTGCCCCTGTGGCTCGGCGGCGACCTCGTCCCGGTCGTCACCGACTTCGAACAGCTCAGCAAGGAGAGCGATGTCTGACCTCCACGTCCACACGCAGGACGTCGACGACTTCGGCACCGTCCGTATCCGGGTGCTCGACGCCAAGGCCGACGCCGGGTTGGTGCACGGCTGGGTCAGCGAGGAGCGCGCCGCCTTCTGGGGCATGAACGGCCTCACCGAGGACCAGGTCGCCGAGATCTACGCCCACATGGACACCCTCGACACCCATCACGCCTACCTCCTGGAGAAGGACGGCGAGCCGGTCGGGCTGCTCCAGACCTACGAGCCCGAGGCCGACCGGGTCAGCGAGTGCTACGCCGTGGAGCTCGGCGACATCGGCGTCCATCTGCTCCTCGCGCCCGCCGGGACCGACGGCGCTCGGGCGGGCTGGTCCTCCGCGCTGCTCGGCGCCGTCGCCTCGTACGTCCTGGTCGGCCTCGACCGGCGGCGGGTCGTCGTCGATCCCGACGTGCGCAACGAGAAGGCGATCGCCCGCTTCCTGCGTCAGGGGTTCGTGGCCGGGGAGCGGGTGGTGCTGCCGGAGATTGACATCCCGGACGTGTACCTGCCCGAGAAGCACGCCCAACTCGCCTTCCTGCGCCGGGAGGTAGCCTTCCCCGGGTGACCCCGGATGACCTCGTCGCCCACTACGGACTGGAACCGATCCCGCGCGAAGGGGGTCTGTTCCGCCGTACGTGGGAGGGCCCCGAGCGGGCCGACGGCCGCCCCGAGGGCACCGCCATAGTCGCCCTCCTCACCGCGGCCGACTACTCCGCCCTGCACCGCCTGCCCGCCGACGAGATCTGGCACCACTACCTCGGCGACCCGCTGGAACTCCTCCTCCTCGCACCCGACGGCACCTCCCGTACGGCGGTCCTGGGCCCGGACGTCCTCGCCGGTCAGCACGTCCAGCTCACCATCCCCGCCGGTACCTGGATGGGCGGCCGCACCCTCGGCGCCTGGACGTTCTTCGGGTGCACGATGGCCCCGGGGTTCACCTACGAGGGTTATGAGCACGGGGACTTGACGGACCTCGTGGCGCGTTACCCCGCCGATGCCGACCGGATCGCGCGACTGTGCCGTCCATGAGACTCCTCGAAGGACAGACCGCCCTGGTCACCGGTGCGGGCGGCGGCATCGGCCGCGGCATCGCCCTGCGCTTCGCCGAACGGGGCGCGGCGGCCGTCGCGGTCCACTGCCGTACGTCGGTGGCGGCGGCGGAGGAAGTGGCGGAGCGGGTACGGGAGTCGGGCGCCCGTGCCGTCGTGCTGCGGGCCGACCTGCGGGACGAGGACGCGTGCCACCGGCTGGTGCGCGACGCCGCCGAGTGGGGCGGCGGGCGCCTTGACGCGCTGGTCAACAACGCCGGTGTGCAGCCCGTCCGGGCGCTGGCCGGGATGGGCGCGGACGAGTGGCGCGAGGTCGTGGACGCCAATCTGTCCAGCGTGTTCGCGTGCACGCAGGCCGCGGCCGAGGTCATGGGCGAGGGCGGGTCCGTGACCCACATCGCCTCCATCGAGGCGCACCGTCCCGCCGCCGGGCACGCCCACTACTCCGCCGCCAAGGCCGCCGTCGTCATGCACGCCCGGTCCGCGGCCCTGGAGTACGGCCCGCTCGGCATCCGTGTCAACAGTGTCTCGCCCGGCCTGATCGACCGGGAGGGGCTCGCCGGCGACTGGCCGGAGGGAGTGGCACGGTGGCTGGACAAGGTGCCCCTGGGACGGCTGGGCCGGCCCGAGGACATCGGTGACGCCTGCGCCTTCCTCGCCTCCCCGCTCGCCTCCTGGATCACCGGACAGGACCTGGTCGTCGACGGAGGAGTGTCGGCGCGGCCGACCTGGTGAGTGTTCCGGCGCGCGCGTACGTACATGTTCCGGAGCGGCGGGACGGAGTGCGGACGTGGAGCGTGACGGTGGCCGAGGTCGGCGGCGATTTCAAGGGCTGGTGCTGCTGGGCACCGTGCTGGTCCTGCTCCTCTTCGGCGGCGCGGGACCCGCGTCCGCCCACGCCGCCCTCCGCGCCACCGACCCCGAGGACGGAGCCGTCCTCAAGTCGGCCCCCCGTCAGCTCACCCTGACCTTCACCGAGTCCGTCGGTCTGCTCGACGACTCCTTCCGCGTCCTGGACCCGAAGAACCAGCGGGTCCGCACCGGCGAGGCCGAGCACGTGCCGGGCCGTTCCGACACGGCCCGGGTGACCCTGCCGGCCAAGGGGCTCGGCGAGGGCACCTTCACCGTGGCCTGGCGGGTGGTCTCGGCGGACAGCCACCCGGTGTCGGGCGCGTTCACCTTCTCGGTCGGCAAGCCCTCGGCCACCACGGCGTCCGTGGACCCCGGCCCGGTCGAGAACCCGACGACCGCCGCCCTCTACAACATCGCCCGCTATCTGGCCTATCTCGCCGCCGCCCTGCTCATCGGCACGGCGGTGTTCCTCGCCGGCTGCCGCCCGGCCGACGCGACCGTCCTGCCCCGGCTGCTGTGGGCGGGCTGGTGGACGCTCACCGGATCGACCGTCGCCCTGCTGCTGCTCAGGGCGGCCTACGAGACGGGGACGGCCCCGACCCTCGACGGCTTCGGCCGGACCCTGACGACCCGTCCCGGCCAGGTGCTGCTGGCCCGGCTGGGGCTGCTCGTGCTGACGGCGCTGTATCTGCGCTGGGTGCGCAGGGCGTGGAGCGCCAAGGGCACCCGGATCGTCGGCGGTGTCCTCGCCGTCGCCCTGGCCCTGACCTGGGCCGCCGGTGAGCACGCCTCGGCCGGTATCCAGGTGCCGGTTGCGATGGCCTCCTCCGTGCTGCATGTCCTCGCGATGGCGGCCTGGCTGGGCGGCCTCACCGCCCTGGTGACCACCCTGTACCGGGCGTCGGTGGTCGAGGCCGCCACGGTCGCCCGCTTCTCCCGGCTCGCCTTCGCCTGTGTGACCGTCCTGGTCGTGACCGGCGTGTACCAGTCCTGGCGCGGCCTCGGCTCCTGGGCGGCGCTGACCGGGACCTCGTACGGCCGTCTGCTGCTCTTCAAACTCACGGCGGTGGTCGTGCTGCTCGGGGCGGCCGGGCTGTCGCGGCAGTGGGCGGCGCGGCTGGTGACGGTGGACGCCGAGAGCGTCGTACGCGTGTCGGAGCGGGTGCCTGAGCCGGTGGGCGGGCCCGCGCTGCCCGCGCCGGAGAAGCCCGCGCAGGCCCCCGATGACGGCGGCTACCGGCGGGGGCTGCGGCGGTCGGTCGCCGTCGAGGTCACCGTGGGGGTCGTCGTGCTGATGCTGACGACCGTGCTGACCGGCACGCTGCCCGGGCGGGCGGCGGAGGAGGCGGGCGCCGAGGCCCCCGCCGGCGGGCTGCCCGTCGCCTCGGTCACGAACGTGCCCTTCGACCTGGGCGCCGCCGGGCGCGGGACCGTGCAGATCACCCTCGACCCGGGGCAGGTCGGCCAGAACCAGATCCAGGCCGTGGTGTTCGGCGCCGACGGCGGCTTCGCGACCGTCCCCGAGCTGCGGCTGACCTTCACGCTTCCGTCCCAGGACATCGGCCCCCTCGACGCCCGGCTCAGCGACCGGGGCGGCTACTGGGGCACGAACGACTTCAGCCTGCCCCTCGCCGGCACCTGGACGATGCGGACCACCGTGCGGATCTCCGAGACCGACCAGGTCAGCGAGACGGACTCGGTCGAGATCAGGTAGCGGGCCCGGAGGGCCTGTGCGACGGGTCGAAGGCCATTCGGGCCTTCGGCCCGATCTTGTATGTGTCGGTCACGTTTCCACAAAGGTGCCATTCCGCTCTTGACGCATGACAGGACATACGGCTGTCATTACGCAACCGTGTTCGGTCAAGTTGATTTCTGGTCGTTTACGACGGACTTCAGCATTCCCCTTCGCCCTGCCTGGCCGAACCCTGCCCACAGGAGCCGTTCATGTCCGACCTCCACCTCCCCTCGCCCAGCCGCCGCACCCTGCTGCGCGGCATAGGCGGCGCCGCCGTACTCGGCGCCGGCATCCCCCTGCTCAGCGCCTGCGGCGGCAGCGGCACCGCCGCCGACCCGAAGACCGTCAGCCTCGGCTCCAACGGCTCCGACGCGGTGCCGAAGAAGGCGTACGCCGAGATCTACGCGGCGTTCAAGAAGCAGTCCGGGATCACGGTCGACGTGAACACCAAGGACCACAACACCTTCCAGGAGCAGATCAACGCCTACCTCCAGGGCACGCCGGACGACGTGTTCAACTGGTTCGCCGGGTACCGGATGCAGTTCTTCGCGGCCAAGGGCCTCGCCACCCCGCTCGACGACGTGTGGGCGAAGATCGGGGACAACTTCCCCGACGCGATGAAGAAGCTCAGCAAGGGCGCGGACGGCAAGTACTACTTCGTCCCGCTGGACACGTACCCGTGGGCGGTCTTCTACCGCAAGAGCGTCTTCCAGAAGCACGGCTACACGGTCCCCACCAAGTGGGACGAGTTCGTCGCCCTGTGCAAGCAGATGAAGAAGGACGGCCTGGTCCCGATCGCCTTCGGCGACAAGGACGCCTGGCCCGCCCTCGGCACCTTCGACCAGCTCAACTTCCGTACCAACGGCTACGACTTCCATGTCGACCTGATGGCCGGAAAGGCATCCTGGACCGACGCCAAGGTCCGCAAGGCCTTCGACCTGTGGGCCGAGATCCTGCCCTACCACCAGGACGGCGCCGTCGGCCGCACCTGGCAGGACGCCGCCCAGAGCATGCTCTCCGGCAAGGCCGGCATGTATCTGCTGGGCTCCTTCGTGGGCCAGCAGGCCACCGACAAGACCATCGCGGACGACCTCGACTTCTTCGCCTTCCCGGAGATCAGCCCCGAGTTCGGGCAGGACACCGTCGAGGCGCCGACCGACGGCTTCATGATGAGCAAGAGCCCCAAGAACCACGCGGGCGCCGTCAAGCTCCTGGAGTTCCTCGGCACTCCGGAGGCCGAGGCCATCTACCTCAAGGCCGACTCCAGCGTGGTCGCCGCTTCCAGCACCGCGGACACCTCCTCGTACACCGCCCTGCAGAAGAAGGCGTACGACATGATCAGCGGCGCGAAGAGCCTCACGCAGTTCATGGACCGCGACAGCCGCCCCGACTTCACCTCGACGGTGATGCAGCCCGCGCTGCAGAAGTTCATCCGGGACCCCAAGGGCATCGACGGCATCCTGTCCTCGGTCGAGCGCCAGAAGAAGACGATCTTCGCCTCCTCATGACGACCGGCACCGAGACCACCGAGACCCCCAAGGCGACGCCCCTCGCGTCGCCTTCGGGCGTTGCCCCGCGCAAGAGGCCGACGGGCCACCGCCGCCTCCTCACCCGCCGCGACCGGATCACCCTCGGTCTGATGGCGGGCGTGCCGACCATCCTGCATGTCGCCCTGGTGTGGCTGACGGCACTGGCGTCGATCGCTTTGGCGTTCACGACGTGGGACGGCATCGGGTTCGACTCGATCAAGTGGGTCGGCCTGGACAACTTCCGTGAACTGTTCACCACCAACCCGCAGTTCTGGCCGGCCGTCCAGCACAACGTGATCTGGTTCGTGGTGCTGATCCTGCTGCCCACGCCGTTCGGCCTGTTCCTGGCCGTGCAGCTGGACAAGAAGATCCGCTTCAGCCGCGTCTACCAGACCGCGTTCTTCCTGCCCGTCGTCATGTCGATGGCCGTCATCGGGTTCGTCTGGCAGCTCATCTACAACCCCGACACCGGCCTGATCAACAGCGTGATCGGCGCCAACACCCCCGGCCACTACATCGACTGGATCGGCGACCCCGACCTCAACCTGTGGGCCATCCTGGTCGCCGCCTCCTGGCGCCACGCCGGCTACATGATGATCCTCTACCTCGCCGGCCTCAAAAGCGTCGACCCCGCCCTGCGCGAAGCCTCCGCACTCGACGGCGCGGGTGAGTGGCAGACCTTCAAGAACGTCATCTTCCCCACCCTGCGCCCCACCAACACCGTCGTCCTGGTCGTCACCATCATCGAATCGCTGCGCGCCTTCGACCTGGTCTTCGTCTTCAACAAGGGCGCCCAGGGCACCGAACTGCTCTCCATCCTGGTCACCAACAACATCATCGGCGAGTCCAGCCGCATCGGATACGGCTCCGCGATCGCCGTCGTCCTGCTGGTGATCTCCCTCGCCGTGATCGTCCCGTATCTGGTGTCCACCTTCCGTAAGGAGCGGCGCGCATGAGCACCCTCGCCCTGCGCGGGAAGCCGGTCCGCCCGGCCCGCATCCTGCTGCACACCTTCCTCATCGTGACCTCGCTGGCCTGGCTCGCCCCCCTGCTGTGGGCGCTGTTCGCGGCGCTGCGGCCGTATGCGGAGACCAGTGAGAAGGGGTACGTGTCCTGGCCCGACAAGCTGAGCCTGGACAACTTCACCAACGCCTTCCAGCAGTCCGACATGCTCCACTACTTCGGCAACACACTGCTCATCGCCATCCCGGCGGTGCTGCTGACGCTGCTGCTGTCGTCGATGGTCGCCTTCTACGTCAGCCGCTTCGACTTCCGTCTCAACCTCGCCCTGCTCCTCATCTTCACCGCAGGCAACCTGCTCCCCCAGCAGGTCATCATCACCCCCCTCTACCGCCTCTACCTCCTCATCGACCTGCCCGGCATCACCATGAGCGGCAAGCTCTACGACTCCGCCCTCGGCCTGGTCCTCATCCACATCGCCTTCCAGTCCGGCTTCTGCGCCTTCGTACTCAGCAACTACATGCGCTCCCTGCCACACGAGCTGACCGAGGCAGCGCTCGTGGACGGGGCGTCGGTGTGGCGGCTGTACTGGCAGATCACCCTGCCCCTGTGCAAACCGGCCATGGCCGCCCTGGCCACCCTGCTCTCCATCTGGATCTACAACGACTTCTTCTGGGCCATCGTCCTCATCTCCACCGGCGAGAACATGCCCATCACCTCGGCCCTGAACAACCTCTCCGGCCAGTACTTCACCGACCCCAACCTCGTCGCCGCCGGTGCCCTCCTCACCGCCATCCCCACCCTCGTCGTCTACTTCACCCTGCAACGCCAGTTCGTGAGCGGCCTGACACTGGGCGCCAACAAGGGCTGAACCCCTCGTACTTGAAAGAGAACCACCGTGTCCCTCCCCTTCACCCCGGTCACCTCCGTCCCCGTGGATCCGGTCAACGCCCGTGTCCACGAGGAGGGTTGGCAGTCCTGGAGCCCTAGCGGCGCCTACGCCCTCGACGACAGGCCGTACCGTCCGACGAACGACAACTGGGCGACGGTCTGCTACCGGCCCGCCGTCACCGTTCCCGAAGGAGCCTTCCAGGGTGAGGGGTTGCTGGCCCTGGACCCGGGCGACGGCTCCCCGGTCCGCCTCTGGGCGGCCCCGGACCCGGTCCGCGAGGTCCCGTCCATCAGGCTCGTCCTGGCCGGGACCGTCGCGGAGGTGAGCGCCGACGGCCCGGTGAAGGAGTGGACGGGGGCCGACATCCAGACGGTGCTGGGGGAGTGGGCCGCGTCGCTCGGCGTGCGGCCGCCGCGTCCGGCGCCGACCGTCTGGTGCTCCTGGTACGAGTACTTCACCGAGGTCACCGAGGACGACATCCACGAGAACCTGCGCGCGATGGACACCCTCGACCTGCCCATCGACGTCGTCCAGATCGACGACGGCTACCAGAAGGCCCTCGGCGACTGGCTCACCCTCTCCGGCCGCTTCCGCTCCCGCCGGGGCATCGCCGACGCGATCCGCGCCCGGGGCCGCAGGGCCGGCATCTGGACGGCACCCTTCCTGGTCGACCCGGCGAGCCACCTGGCCACCGAGCACCCCGACTGGCTGGTCCGGGACACCGCGGGCGGCTTCGCGCACGCAGGTCGCAACTGGGGCCACGACCTGCGCGTCCTGGACACCACCCACCCCGGGGCGGCCGCGTATCTGACGGACGTCTTCCGGACGCTGCGGGACGAGGGCTACGACTACTTCAAGGTCGACTTCCTGTACGCGGGCGCGCTGGACGGCGTACGCCACGCGCCGGTCGACGCGCTGGAGGCGTACCGCTCCGGCATCGAGCTGATCCGCGAGGCGATCGGCGCGGACGCCTATCTGCTGGGCTGCGGTGCCCCGCTCCTGCCCTCCGTCGGCCTCTTCGACGCCATGCGGGTCAGCCCCGACACGGCCCCGCACCGCCGCCCCGAGGCCGGCGACTACAGCCAACCCGGACAGGATCCGGCCGAGTTCACCGGCGTCGGACGCCAGTGGCAGCACGGCCGCCTCTGGGTCAACGACCCCGACTGTCTGATGGCCCGCCCGGCCGTGGAGACCCGCGAGCGCTGGGCGGCGCATGTCGAGGCGACCGGGGGCCTGATGGCCTCCAGCGACCGGCTGCTGTCGCTTGACCAGTGGGGAGTGGCGACAACTCGCCGACTTCTGGGCGGAGACGACCGGTGAGACCCCGATGAGTTCCGCCGTCGGCCGCGGTCATAGAAGGCGACACGGACGCCACGAAAGGACGTGAGTCACATGACCGAGCCGGTGAAGGGCCCCGCCAGCTACTTCCCCTCCATCGAGAAGAAGTACGGCCGCCCGGTCGAGGAGTGGCTGGAGCTGATCCGCAGCTCCCCACTGACCCGGCACATGCAGCTGGTCAGCTGGCTCAAGACGGAGCACGGTCTGGGCCACGGCCACGCGAACGCGCTGGTCGCGCACACGCTGGCCGAGGGGAAGTAGAAGGGCCGACTCGCGGCGGTGGCAGGATCCGCGGACATGGGAACTGAACAGCAGGACCGTCCCGTGGCCCTGGTCACCGGGTCCACCTCGGGCATCGGTGAGGCCGTCGCCCGGCGGCTGGCCGCGGACGGGGCGCGGGTCGTCGTGCACTCGCGCCGCAGCACCGACACCGGCGAGGCACTGGCGGCCGAGCTCGGCGGGACGTACGTACGGGCGGACCTGGAGGTGGAGGAGGAGACCCGGGCCCTGGTCGGTTCGACCCTCGACCGGTACGGCCGCCTCGACGTCCTGGTGAACAACGCGGGCATCAGTTGGCCCATCCCGCACGCCGACCTCGCCGCGGCCACCCCGGCGGACTGGCGCCGACTGCTGGAGGTCAACCTGATCGCACCCTGGGTGCTGTGCACGGAGGCGCTCCCGGCGCTCCGCGAGGCACCCGGGGGCGGCTGTGTGGTGAACGTCACCAGCCATGCCGGGGTGCGCCCCAAGGGCTCCTCCGTCCCGTACGCGGCGAGCAAGGCCGCCCTGAACCATGTGACGCGGCTGCTCGCCGCCGCGCTCGGCCCCGACGTCCGGGTCAACGCCGTGGCGCCCGGCCTGGTGGACACCCCGATGACGAAGGACTGGACGCAGGCCCATGAACTCTGGCGCGACCGCGCCCCGATGCACCGCCCCGCCCAACCCGTCGACGTGGCCGACCTGGTGGCCGCGCTGATCGCCCACCGCTATCTCACCGGCGAGGTGGTCGTGCTGGACGGTGGCCTGAATCTGACGTGAGCGACCCCGGACACACTGAGGAGCCGAACCAGATTCCTGGCTCGGCCCTCTGAACTGTGGGGGGTCTTTGAACTTACGATGATCGGCGTCCCAACGCCCGCCCAACGTGCGCTCAACGCCCGCCCGGCATCCGCACAGTGACCGCCTTGCACCCATATGTCTGAGAATCGGCCAGCCAATTGATACCTGGAGAGTCGCGGGACCTGCCGCGAATACGACGAAGATCGGCATCCGCCGCGTGGCGTCGGCCACAGGTCCTCCTGTGGGCCGCGGCCGGTGCGGTCACCCTCGGGTTCCTTGTCGCGCTGGAGATCACCGCACGCCACTACGGCCTGCCGGGCCCGCTCACGACTCAGGTCAAGGAGGTGATCCTCCCGCCCAAGTCAGGCTTCCTGCTCTACGGCAGCATGGCCCTGATGATGGTGGTGCTCACCCGGCGCGAGCGATTCATCGCGCTCGGCGTCGCGCTCGGCATCGACGCGGTCCTGCTGTTGCTGCGCTGGGCGACCGGCACCGGACTGCACGGCGGCCATCCGTTCGGCAACGGGGCGCTGTGGGTGATCCTGGGCTGCGCGGTGATCGCCGTCACCCGCCGCACCGGCCATGAACGCGTCCTGCTGCTCAAGGGCGTGGGCCTGGCCCTGCTCCTGGTGGCCGGCCGCAAGACCGGCGACACCTGGCTGCTCATCACCGCCAAGGCCCGACCGACGGTCCTCGACCCCTATCTGGCGGTCGCCGACCACGCGCTGGGCGACCCGTCCTGGCTGGTCGGCCGCATGCTCAAGACCACGGGCCCGGTCGGCGCCCACTTCCTCGACCTCGTCTACGGCCAGCTCGCCGTGGCCGCGGTCGTCGTCTCCCTGTACGGGCTGCGCAACGTGGCGGCCGAACGCCGCTTCCCCCGCCACCACCTGGTGCGCACCTTCCTGGTCATCGGCCTGCTCGGCCCCGGCATCTACATGATCTTCCCGGTGGTCGGCCCGATCTTCGCCTACGGCACGGGCGTCGAGCACTGGCAGCCGGACGGCCTGTGGACCCACACGCCGGACACCGCCCAGTGGATGGTGGGCGACTTCTGGCCGCACACTCCGCCCCCGCTCACCGACCCGCAGCCGATCCCGTTCGACGCGCTCACCCCGCGCAACTGCATGCCGAGCCTGCACACCGCGTGGGCCACCGCGATCTTCATCCACTCCCGCAAGGGCCCTGCGGTGCTGCGCCACGGGGGCACGTTCTGGCTGCTCGCGACGCTCACGGCGACCCTCGGCTTCGGCTGGCACTACGGCACCGACCTGGTCGCCGGCGTGGTCTTCACCCTCACCATCGAGGCGGGCCTGCGCGCCCAGGCCCGCGGCTGGGACCGCACGGCGACCCACCTGGTCGGCTACGGCACGGCGGTCTTCGCGGCGCTCCTGCTGTCGTACCGCTACCTCCCGATGGAGATGGCCCTCCACCCGTGGCTGTACGGGCCGCTGGTGCTGCTGGCGATGGGGTCGGTGATCTACGCCTACGTCCGCATCACACGGGCGTGGGAGCGGGAGGTCACCCCGGTGCCGGAGAGGGAGCCGCAGCCGGAGCCGGTGTGACGCGCACGGGGGAGGTGACGCGCGCGGGGTGGCGCCGGGGACGCCCCTCGTAGCCTGTCCCCGTGCCGTCCTCCGCCCCCGCGCCGTCCTCCTCCCGTCCGCATCGCGTCGCCGTCCTCGTGCTCACCGGCGCGAAGCCGCTCGACGTCGGCATTCCCGCGCAGGTGTTCACGACCCGCGCGAGCATGCCGTACGAGGTGCGGGTGTGCGGGGCGGCTCCGGGCCTGGTGACCGGCGCAGACGGCCTGTCGTACCACGTCGCCCACGGCCTCGACACGCTCGCGTGGGCGGACATCGTCTTCATCCCCGGCTACCGGTTCCCCGACCGCGAGGACCCGCCGGGGGCCGTCGTCGACGCGCTGATCGCCGCGCACGCCCGGGGCACCCGGCTCGCCGCCATCTCGACGGGCGCCTTCGCGCTGGCCGCCACGGGCCTGCTCGACGGCCGCCGCGCCACGACGCACTGGCACTACACACGGGCGCTCGCGGCGAAGCACCCGCTCGTCCAGGTCGACGAGAACGTCCTGTTCGTCGACGAGGGCAGCGTGCTCACGTCGGCGGGCGCCGCCTCCGGCATCGACCTGTGCCTGCACATCCTGCGCGGCGACCTGGGCGTTGCCGCCTCCAACCACGCGGCCCGGCGCCTGGTCGCGGCCCCCTACCGCAGCGGCGGCCAGGCGCAGTACGTGCCACGCAGCGTGCCCGAGCCGCTCGGCGAGCGGTTCGCCCGCACCCGGGAGTGGGCGCTGCACCGGCTGGGAGAGCCCCTCACCCTCGACATGATGGCGAGGGAGGCCGGGGTGTCGGCACGTACCTTCTCCCGGCGCTTCGTCGAGGAGACCGGCTACACCCCGATGCAGTGGGTGATGCGCGCCCGCATCGACATGGCCCGTGAACTGCTGGAGCGCTCGCAGCGGAGCGTGGAGCAGATCGCCGCCGACGTCGGTCTGGGCACCGGCGCGAATCTGCGGCTGCACTTCCAGCACATCCTCGGCACGACCCCGAGCGACTACCGACGCACCTTCACCCAGGGCGAATAGCGGGTCGCTCGCCCGCCTGGCGCGATCCTTTTGAACCATGGCGATGTCGCCACTGTCCGGACCGGGAGCCGCGCGCGACGCTGGAGTCGAAGCCGCACAGACATCAAGGGGCAGTCATGACTCGCATCGCCATCAACGGATTCGGCCGCATCGGACGCAATGTGCTGCGCGCCCTGCTGGAACGTGACAGCGACCTCGAAGTCGTCGCCGTCAACGACCTCACGGAGCCCGCCACCCTCGCCCGGCTCCTGGCGTACGACTCCACGGCCGGGCGCCTGGGCCGCCCGGTGACCGCCGACGGGGACACGCTCGTGGTCGACGGCCGCCGTATCAAGGTCCTGGCCGAGCGCGAGCCCGCGCAGCTCCCCTGGGCCGAACTCGGCGTCGACATCGTCCTGGAGGCCACCGGCCGCTTCACCTCGGCGAAGGCGGCCCGCGCCCACCTCGACGCGGGCGCGAAGAAGGTGCTCGTCAGCGCCCCGTCCGACGGTGCCGACGTCACCCTGGCGTACGGCGTGAACACGGACGCCTACGACGCCGAACTCCACACGATCGTCTCCAACGCCTCCTGCACGACCAACGCGCTCGCGCCGCTGGCCGCGGTCCTCGACGAGCTCGCCGGCATCGAGCACGGCTTCATGACGACCGTGCACGCCTACACCCAGGAGCAGAACCTCCAGGACGGCCCGCACCGCGACGCCCGCCGCGCCCGCGCCGCCGGCGTCAACATCGTGCCGACCACGACGGGCGCCGCCAAGGCGATCGGCCTGGTCCTGCCGAACCTCGACGGCAAGCTGTCCGGCGACTCGATCCGGGTCCCGATCCCGGTGGGCTCGATCGTCGAGCTCAACACGACCGTCGCCCGCGACGTGACCCGCGACGAGGTCCTGGCCGCCTACCGCACCGCCGCCGAGGGCCCGCTGGCCGGCGTCCTCGAGTACTCGGAGGACGCGCTTGTCTCGTCCGACATCGTGGGCAACCCCGCCTCGTCGATCTTCGACTCCGCCCTCACGCGTGTGGAGGGCCGCCACATCAAGGTCGTCGCCTGGTACGACAACGAGTGGGGCTTCTCGAACCGGGTGATCGACACCCTCGAACTCCTCGCCGGCCGCTGACCCGGACCCCCGACACGTCGAAGGGCCCCACCTCGCGGTGGGGCCCTTCGACATCGTGCCCGGTGAGGCACTGGCGGAGGATACGAGATTCGAACTCGTGAGGGGTTGCCCCCAACACGCTTTCCAACTGTGTTGGTGGGGTGGTGGGCGTCGTTCGAGGGCGTTCACCTGGGTTCACGGGTGGCTCGCTTGGAGGGTGCACCCGACTCCCGGTCTCGCCTGAACGGCCGTGAACGGGACTGAATGAGACGGAAACTGAGACGGGCGGCCATAACGGGTTCCCCGGTCACAGACCTGGGGAGTGTCTTCACGCTCACCGTGCTCGCCACGGTTCCACATGACGGCACCTTTCCCGCTGGGTGTAGCCGCCGGGCACGCCGACGCCGACGGAACTCCAGAAGGGCTCAGCCTCGCGGAAATGGCCGCCGCCCGTGTGCCACTGCACTCCTGGGTAGACCTGGCGCAGGGACCGGAGAGCGGCTGAGGCGAGGCCGCAGCGCTTGTAGCCCTCGTAGGAGTGAGGCGCTTCCACCCAGCCGATCTTGCACGGAACGCAGACCACGTACTCGACCTCAAAGGCCAGGTCGGACCTGACGTAGGCCGCTCGGATGCGCCAACCTGTTTGCTCGTAGTAGTCGGCGGGCCGGTCAACCCAGGGTTGCGGTGGGGTGGCGGTCCGGTCGAAATGGTACGACGCGGGGTCCATCCATCGGCGAAGCCGGTCCCGCCAGGTCGGCTTGTCGGGCCACTCCCGCACCCAGTACACGTGGTCAGCGCGGCGTGCCACAGCGCGGATTGTCGCCTCCATGTCCGCCATGCGCTCTCCTCCCCCAAGCTCTGGCATTGTCCTCGTCGATGGTCAGTCGCGTGAGAGACGGCTGTACACCCGCGCGTTCCTCGTTGCCTACCGTTTCGGCCAGCGACCACGCGACTCAGAGACTCTCCACTGCGCAGAACTCTCAAGGCCATCACACCTGGCTAACGGTGTCCGGAGCGTCAAGGGCCGCACGAGCCACGACCTTGAAGACCTCTACGGACTGATTGACCTGGCGGTGCATGGCGTCGCTACTTGGGACATCGCTCCGAGGCGGGACGCCTCGCGCGGCGCGGAGCTCAGTGACAATGACGGAGGCTTGCCAGTCAGCGATCGAGCGCATGACGGTGTCGGCTTGTGCGGCCACTTCAGCGGGCCCCTCCAACTCCACGAGGAACAGCGCCTTTTCGATACCACGGATCAGCCCTCGGAGCCTGTCCGCTGTTCCTTCGGGCATGGTCTGGCCGAGCAAAGCCAACTCGCGGTAGGAACGTCTCAGCTCGTTGAACTGGGCAACTGAGTCCAGAAAGGCTGCGTAGGCGTCCCGGCGCACTTGGCGTCGCCAGTGGGCATGCTGGCTTCTGGACTGGTACCGACCAGCCAAGCGAGCGGCTACCACCGCCCCTCCGGCGCCGACGATTGACGCCACGATGCCCGCTACCGCCCCCACCAACGCGATCTCCCCTGCGTTCATGGCGGCATTGTGCCTTCAGACGAGACCGGACCCATGAGAGATCCCACGGCGGGTCGGACCGTTCCGGCATCGTGATGGTGGCCCCATAGCGACAGCCGCAGAGCCCTCACCTTAGGAAGCTCGGGTTCTGTGGGGTCGATAGGCTCGCTGACCTGCTGTGGAGCAGCGTCGTGACCTAAGGACGTGCCCGGGTGGGGTGACCGCTGTTCCCCGTGGTTCCCCGCAGTATCTGGCATGGGTCTGGCACGGAGCCCAGGGACGGCCCAGACTTGATCAGCTACGGTGCCGCGCTCGACTGACGGCGACGCTTTCGATGAGGTCCGCCTGAGCCTCAGCCGACGAAAGTCAGCCACGATGGCGGGTACGCCATCCGACTGGGCGCGCGTGTGCCTCGCTGCACCCCACCGACCTCAGCCACGCTGTCGGTGCCGTCGACCAGAGCAAGCGGCGACGGTTGCCCCGGAACGACGATGCCGCAGCGCTCAGCAGAGGAGCTGTCTCCACCAGGCCCGATTCATAACGGTTTGATTTGGCACAACCGCGAGAACGATGAAGTAGCCCGGACGTCAGGTCGCCAACTAGTAGCGTAACTATCACGCTACGTTAGGACCCTCGTTGCGTGCCGCTTCTGCAACCCTGCTGGAGGTTAAAGTGACGCATCTGCAACGCTTCGCGGTGAGCAAGCTCCTCGGCCGCTTTAACCATGAATTCGAGTTCACGCCCGACGCTCCTTTCATCATTCTTCACGGCCCAAATGGCGTCGGTAAAACACGCATGCTCGAACTGATTGAGTCGGTTTTCCGCTTCGACGTATTCAAGATTGCAGAGTCTCACTTCGCTAGCCTGTCAATGGTTTTTAGCGGGGGTGAGCGTTTGATCATTCATAATAAGACTCATGCGTATCAGGGAAATATGCGCATGAGGCCAATCAATCTCACATTTAGACTCTCCGGCAAGAAATACGGGAAATCGGGAGTGTCCGGGGCGATCAACTTCCCAACGGACGAAATTCCACTCGCAGTATGGAGAGAAGTACAGAACGAAATGATGCAGGCAGTCGAAAGGGACGCGTCCCCTTCTATGAAGCTGCAAATGCTTGAACATTCAGGCGGCGCGTACCTTCCGCAGCATTATCGGCTCACGCCTGGGGCGGCCAGGGGGAAAGCGCTACTAGATCTCCAAGAGTTCGATCGAGAGATCGTCGAGTTTCTGGACCAATTCGATATTCACATGGTGGAAACTCAGCGTCTCCTAATTCTCAATCAAGGGGGGGAGGCCGCCCGTCGCCGGTCCCCGGAGAGTCATCCACAGCGTATGAAGGTCTCAGAGTGTGCAAGGGACCTGGCTAACCGTCTTGCTGCCTCACTGACTGAAAATTCGCGAAGGTCGCAAGAACTCGATAAGAGTTTCCCCAGGCGCGTCCTGGATGACAGCACTTTTGACGTCGTTCCAACAGAACCAGAAATTAGGGCGGCGTACGAAGAGCAAAGCAAGCTCCGAAATCGTCTTGCCGCGATCGCCCTATTGGATGAGTCTATGGACGTCCCGCTACAAGGCGGCGAACTGGTTTCATGGCAGAGAAAAGTTTTGTGGACGTATCTGCAAGATAGTGCGCACAAGCTATCTACATTCCAAGACCTTCTCAATCGGGTTGAGCTTTTTAAAAGCATCATTAAGAGCCGATTTCTCTTCAAGCGGATGATTATCGATAGAGAAGCTGGCTTCCGTTTTGAGAATGACAACGAGCAGAGGATTTCGCCATCTCAACTCTCGTCGGGCGAGCAGCATGAAATTGTGCTCATTTATGATCTTCTTTTCAACGTGCGAACGGGATCCCTTGTTCTGCTCGACGAACCTGAGATCTCATTGCATGTAGCCTGGCAACAGGAGTTTCTGGCCGATATTCAACGCATTGCACAATTGTCGAACCTGCGTTTCGTTGTGGCTACTCACTCGCCTCTGATCATCAATGAGTGGTGGGGGCAGGCAGTTGCCCTAAACGCACCCGAGATGAAAGCTTCCGACGGGGCGGTTAAGGGGGAGGGGCGTTCGTGAGAGACATCCTTTCCCCTACGGTCACAAAGAATACCGTGGGGATGTTGCGGAGCTACGACACGCGTACCATCTTGATCCTTGAAGGAGACAGTGACTGCACGACACTCGCGAGATGTATTGACAGAGACGAGTGTCGACTGGTGATCGCTCAGGGGAAAATTGAAGCGATTGAAGCGGTCGAGTGGTCCGATGTGCAAGGATTCGCAGGAGTTCTAGCAATCGTCGACAGTGATCTAGTTGATCTCGTTGAAGTGCGCTCAGAAAGCTCAAACGTAGTGTACACAGACCCATACGACCTCGACTCAATGGTCTTCTTCGCTGACGGCATCGTGGACCGGTGTGTTGAGGCCTATTGCGACTACTCTCGGGTACATTCGGACGATTCCGGCGAAGAACGAATAGCGTTTCTTAAGTCAAAGTCGCTCGATATGGCGAGCCTGATCGGATACCTGCGACTCTATTCGGCTATCGAGGGACGCGAGATAACCCTAGATCATTTTCCATTCGAGCGGGCTTTCGAGGCCGAGGGGCTATCGCCCAACATTCCGGCTCTTCATCTTATTGTCGCAAAGCGATGTAATGGTGGGCCGATCCAAGAATCGGAACTGGATGGCTGGATCGCAAGAATGAAATCCGAAGTCGTGCCTCCCGCACGAGTGGCGCAAGGGCACGACCTATTCAGGTGCCTAGCGTATGCGGTTAAATCCACTCTAGGGGTTTCGCTCAGAGGTGACCACTGGGAGAAAACGGCTCGTTCCCATTGGCGTCTAGAGCACCTGGAAAAGACCCAACTTTACAGGAGAGTGGCGGAGTGGTGCCGCGGCTCAAACAGGCAAGTTTGGCTCACAATACCGTAACTTCGCGCTGATCACGCAAGCTTGCGCCCATCGAGCAGGTGGCGGGCCTGCCACGTAAAACACGACGCTGGACCACTATCTATGCGGATCACGCCATTGTGGCTCCGTAAAGCCGTGGAGTTGGCCGCCTGCTACGACGAACTTCCTCTCTGGGATCAGGCGGCTGATTGCTGTGCGCGCGGCACGGGCGCCGGCTGGGCTGGAGCGGGGCGGAGACAGGAGCGCAGGCCCGGCCGGGGGCCGGGCCTGCGCGCGGGGAGCGGAGCGAGCCGCCTTGAACCAGTAGAGAAAGTTGTAACTCAGTCGGCCTGCTGGGGCGTGTGAGGCTCCATAGCTGTGAAGTCGTAAGCGCAGGAAGGGAGTCCACTCCCTTGGCGTTGGGCTATCGGGAGGAAGATTACGGGCCGGATTGCCCAGGTGATGCGGGTACGAGCCCGGGTGAGCGCCACCGTGCAGGGCTCGGCGCGCAGGAGTGCCTTCCGCGTGGTGATGCGGCCGTCGTACAGCCACTCCCACGCCTCCTGGGATGCGTCCGGATCCAATGCCGGTGAGATCGTGCGGAGCGCGACCGCCACCCATCTGTCGACCTGCGGTGCCGAGTAAGCGTCGAAGGAAGCCCGAAGGACCGGGCGCGTCTCCTCGGTGAGGTCTTCGGTCCAGCACTCGCACCAGTAGCCCCGCTGCGGCTTGTCCATCAGCACGGATGGCCTCCCCTGGGCGGGGCTGTGAACAGTTCCGCGGTGACGGTGTGGCCACCGTCGCTCTCGTGGACCACGACCCGGTGGGCGATCACGCTGACCATGCCCAGGCCCCTGCCGTGCTCGGCGTCCTGGTCCTGGCGATCCACCTTCGGGGCGGTGCCGGCACTTCCGCAGTCCGTCACCGACAACGCGACGACCTGTGCCGATACCGCCAAGGCCAGATGGAAACTGCCCGACTCCTGACCGCTGGCGGTATGCAGGATCGCGTTCGCGCTCAGCTCGCTCACGATCAGCTCTGCGTCCTCCGCCCATGGCGATCCGCGCAGGATGTCACGGGTCCAGCGGCGGGCCCTGCTGACCTCTTCCGGGAAACCTGGGCAAGTGAGCCCCCAGACCCGGGCAGTACTCGTATACTCGTGCATACAAGTTCCTTTATGCTGGTAGGCCGCCATGTGCAGCGGGTTCGGGCTAGACGAGTTTCACGCCGTCATGGGCGCGGATGGCAGGTGGAGACGCCGCGTCCATCGCGTCCAGGACGCGGATGGCGTACGCCTCGTCGGCAAGCTCGGAGACTTCTTCGCGGGTGGCCCAGCGCAGTGCGCGGGTCTCGTCGCCGGTGGTGGGCGTGCCGTCGGCGGCCTGGCAGCGGAAGACCAGGGAGACGATCAGGCCCGTCATGTTCTTGTAGATGCCGGTCAGGGTCGCCGGAAGTGCGATCTTGATACCGGTCTCTTCGAGGACTTCGCGTTGCAGGGCCTCGGGGATGGTCTCCTCGCGTTCGAGGACACCGCCCGGCGGCTCCCACTTGCCGTTGTCCCGGCGCTGGATCAGGAGGGCCCGGCCCAAGTCGTCGACGACGACCCCGGCCACGCTCACGGAGTGCGGGCGTTCTGTGCTCACGTTCCTCGGCCCTCTCGGATGGCTAGGCTCTCCACCGTAGCAACAACACTCACCCACACGTCTAGATACCTAAAGGAGTGCACTCGTGACCCCTGCTCTTCCCTCCGGCCTGCTCGGTGATCTCGACCCCACGAGCGACCGTGCGGTCTTCCGGCAGATCGCCGACCAACTGCGTGAGGCCATCGACCGTGGGCGGTTCAGAGAGGGCGAGAAGCTGCCCTCCGAGGCTGAGCTTGTGGACCACTACGGGGTATCCCGGATGACCGTCCGCAACTCCTTCTCCATCCTCCAAGGGGAGGGACTCGTCCATGCCGAGCATGGCAAGGGTGTGTTCGTCCGGCCTCGGCCCCCCGTACGGCGGCTCGCCTCCGACCGGTTCGCCCGCCGGCATCGAGAGCAGGGCAAGTCCGCGTTCATCGTCGAGGCGGACACGGTCGGCAGTCATCCCCAGGTCGACAGCCTTGAGGTCAAGGAAGAGAAGGCCAGTCAGGACATCTCCACCCGGCTCGGCTCCGTACGGCGGGTGCTCGCCCGCCGACGCCGGTATCTGCTGGACGGGAAGCCGGTCGAGTTCGCCACCTCCTACCTGCCCCTCGACATCGCCCGTGGTACGCAGATCGCCGAGCCCAACCCCGGCCCGGGTGGCATCTACGCCCGCCTCGAAGAACTCGGCCACCGCCTGGACCACTTCGAGGAGGAGATCCGGGCCCGGATGCCCTCGCCTGACGAGGTCAAGACGCTCCGGCTGGCCTCCGGCGTGCCGGTCATCCACCTGATCCGCACCGCCTTCGACACCGAGGCGCGGGCCGTCGAGGTGTGCGACACGGTCATGGCGGCAGACGCCTACGTCCTGTCGTATCAGCTTCCGGCGACCTGATCGTCATGGTTTGCGATGGTGCGCGGGGACGCTCTCCCGAACTCGTACACCTCAGCATGCATACTCGTATAGACGAGTGGGCAAGTTGTGTGGCAGGGTGATCGTCGTGAGCCCGAGAGGTCGGGTTCGCAGATCGCTACATGTATAGACGAGTAGATAGGGAAACTGTCTTGCGTACCATCCGTGTTGAGACCTCTGCCGCGACGATCCTCCTCACCGAGGCTCCTGAGCCCAAGGTCCGCGACCGTCAGACCGGCGAGATTGCCAAGGACGCCGTCAGCGGTGAGGCGCTGATGACGCTCGGCGTCGTCTACATCGAGGACGGCGAGTCCTCGCTGATCAAGGTCACCGTGCCGGAGGGCGGTGTCTCCGAGGGCCTGAACCTGGGCGCTCCGGTCTCGCTGCCGGGGCTTGTCGCCCGGCCGTGGGAGTCCGTGTTCAACGGGCAGCAGCGTCACGGCATCGCCTTCCGGGCCGCCGCCGTCACCCCGGCCGCCTTCCCGGCCGCCATGGGAGCCACCGCCTGATGACCGAACTCACGACGCTCCTGGAGGTGGGTGGTCCTGTCGCCGCGCTCGGCGGCGGGGCTGCCTACACCCGGGCCAAGTGCCCGGCGGTCTACTGGTCCGCCATTGGCGGCCCGATATCCACCGCCCGCCTGCTCAGCTCGTACGGCTCCGTCATGGAGGCCTGCGGCCTGACCGTTGCTCCTTCTCGGCTGCGGGTCCTCGCAGTGAAGGCCACTACTCGGCGGGAGGTTCGGCCGGTCCCGCCCCGCCGAGGCATCATCCGGCCCACCTCGACCGGGCTGCGCCTCCGGCTGCGGCTCGCACCCGGGCAGGAACCCGCCGACGTCGCCGCCTCGGCCGAACGGCTGCGGCATGCTTGGGGAGTTCACGCCGTCTACGTCACCACGATCAAGCCGGGTGTCGTCGAACTGCGGCTCGTCGGCTACGACGTACTACGGCGAGTCCGTATGCCCCGCAAGACGGACGCCGGGTTGCTCAAGGTGCCGGTTGCCCTGCGGGAGGACGCCACTCCGTTCGTACGGGACTACCGCACCGTTCCCCATCAGCTCACCCTCGGCGCAACGCTGTCGGGCAAGTCCATGTACCTGCGCCACCTCATCACCGGGCTGGCTCCTCAGGCCGTCGCCCTCGTCGGTATTGACTGCAAGCGCGGCGTTGAGCTGGCGCCCTTCGCCGCCCGCTTGTCCGCCCTCGCCACCGATCCGGACGAAGCCGCAGAGCTGCTGCCCGTGCTGGTCAAGGAAATGGAGGACCGATACGACCTGATCAAGGCCAGGCAGGGCATCGCGCCCGACACCGCGGACGAGGAGATCACCTCCGACATCTGGGGCCTGCCCGAGAGTGAACGGCCCACTCCCGTCGTCCTGTTCGTCGACGAGGTGGCCGAACTCTTCCTCACCGCCACCCGCAAGGACGAGGAACGCCGGGACGAGATGGTCACCCAGCTCATCCGCCTTGCCCAGCTCGGCCGCGCGGCCGGCATCTACCTGGAGGTGTGCGGGCAGCGCTTCGGCGCCGAACTCGGCAAGGGCGCCACCATGCTCCGTGCCCAGCTCACCGGCCGGGTCTGCCACCGCGTCAACGACGAAGCCTCCGCCAAGATGGCCCTCGGCGACATCGCCCCGGAAGCGGTCTTCGCCGCCTGCGCCATCGCCTCCGAACTGCCCGGCCTGGCCGTTGCGGGCGATACCTCCGGTGGCTGGTCCCGCATCCGCACCCCGTATCTCTCCCTCGGCGATGCCGCCGAGATCTGCCGGGAGTCGGCGCACCTGGTGCCCGACCTGCCCGCGCTCAAGCCCTTCCGGCCCGACGTCCCCGTACGCCTCGTCGCGACCCCGGACCCGGCCGCCCTGCCGCACCCGGTGACCGACTGACGCTCCCCTCCACCCGGTCGGCGTGACCGCCTCGCGCCACGTCCCTACCCCTGCCATGCCCGAAACCGAAAGGAGCCGGACCGTGCGCGCCCATCTGGCCCGTGTCGACGCGGTGTTGGTACAGGCGCTCATCGCCGCCGCACTGTCCTTCGCCCACATCCACGACGTCGCCATGGCGGCCGGACAGGACGGATGGAAAGCGTGGGCCTACCCGATCAGCGTTGACCTGCTGCTCGTCGCCGCATGGCGTCGACTCCGCACCGGTACGGCCAAAGCGGCGGCCGCCTGGTGCTGGTTCGTCATCGCACTCACCGCCTCCCTCGGCGCCAACGTCGCCACTGCCGGACTCCTCGACATGACCGACGTGCCGGCCTGGCTGCGCATCCTCGTCGCGGGCTGGCCCGCGGTCGCCTTCCTCGGCGGGACCCTCCTCGCGCACTCGGCGCCCAAGGAGACCACCGACGAGATCGGCACAGAGGTCATGGAGGACCAGGAGGACGAGCCCGAAGCCACACCCGACCCGCCTGCCCAACCCACCACCGAATCACCCACGCCAACCCCGCCCGTCCCGGTCCCGGTCGCCCTGGTCGACCACGCCCGCAAGGTCGCCGCCGAACACCACACCCGCACCGGAACCCGGATCGACACCCCAACCCTCCGCGCCCGCCTCGGCGTTCCCGCACCCATGGCCGAAGCCATCGCCGCCCAACTCTGAAGGCGGGCCCTGTCGGGAGGCTTTACCGCTTCCGCATCACTCGCCGCGTTCCGATGACGGCCGAAATGATCAGTACCTCAAGGCAGCACGTGGTGATCACGGTGGCCCAGGACTCGCCCAACCACCACCTTGCCCCGACGCAAGCGAGCCCGAGTATCAACGCGGCCGAACCGAAGGCGGCCAGCTGCCGCGCACCTTGTGACATGCCGCTCATCTACACACGTCCGCGCGCCCCAGACAAGCGAACAAAGGAAAGGAAACCGGCTGTGCCAGCCAACCGCCGCTTCCGCAACGTCACTCGCATCGGCCCCGTCCAGGTCGCCACCTCCTACGACGGCCGGGGCTGCGAGAAGCACACCGCCGCCTGCACCGCCCCTCGCTGCGGCTTCTCAGCCGACTACGACAGCCGCAGCGCCGCCGAACTGGCCGCCCGCACCCACCGCTGCCCCGTCCGCTGAAAGGACCCGTCCTCCCGTGACCGTCAGTCTGCCCCTCGTCGTCGTCCTCGGCTTCTTCGCCTGGGGAGCGGTCAAGTTCCTCGGCGTCCGCACCTGGATCGTCGTCCTGATCGCCCTCTTCGGCTTCTGGCTCTCCCACACCTTCCTCGCCCCCGCCATCGAATCCGGCACGCGCTCCGGCGTGACCGTCATAAACGGCTCACATGACTAGACGAGTAGATAAGAAAGGGTTCGCTGTGTTCCTGCCCAAGTACCCCGACAACCCGACCCCGCCGCCCTCACCCACCCACACCGCAACGACCGACCCGGCACCGGCCCGCCGCTCGCTGCCCTCGGTGTCCATCGATCAGAAGACGGTCGCGGCTCTGGTCATCGGCGGAGTCGTCCTCACCGCGCTCCTGGCCGCCGTCGCCGTCACGGCCATCTCCGTCGCCGTAGCCGCCGTGGTCCTGCGCTCCCTGCTCCGCGACCAGCAGCGCCATTAGATCCCGCCCGGCCTCCGGGGCGGCGGCACACGACCAAGCATTTCGCCGCCCCGGGGCCTGTTCCTCCCGACCGAGCCAGTCAGAAGGAGAAACGTCATCTTCACCCGCACCACCCCGGCTCCCGTGCCGGAACTCGCGAACCTGGCCGCCCAGGGAACGCTCCCCGGTATCCTCCGCCAGCTCTCCAGCCTCGGCGGCTGCACCCACCCCATCCGCCTCGACGGCCACCGCATCGAGTACGACGTCGACACCGCGACCGGCGAGATCGGCAACGTCCTCCACCACCTCGACTCGACCAGCCTCCCCGCCGGCCAACTCCTCGTCCGCTGCAACAACCGCCGCACCACCCGCTGCCCGGCCTGCGCCGAGGTCTACCGCCGCGACACCTTCCACCTGATCACCGCCGGACTGCGCGGCGGAAAGGGCACCCCGGAACAGGTCGGCACCCACCCCCGCGTGTTCGCCACCTTCACCGCTCCCGGCTTCGGCCCGGTCCACAACCGCCGTACGGACGGACGCCCTTGCCACTGCGGCCTCCACCACGACCAGGAGGACGACAGCCTCGGCTCTCCACTCAACCCCGACACCTACGACTACGAAGCCGCCGTTCTCTGGAACGCCCACGCGGGCGCCCTCTGGCGCCGCTTCTCGATCTACCTCCGCCGAGAGGTCGCCAAGCGCGCAGGCCTGAGCCAACGCCGCCTCCGCGACCACGCCCGCGTCTCCTTCGCCAAGGTCGCCGAGTACCAGAAGCGCGGAGCCGTCCACTTCCACGCGGTCATCCGCATCGACGGCCCCGGCGGAGGCAACACCCCACCGCCCGCCTGGGCCACGGCCGAACTCCTCTCCGACGCCATAGAAACCGCCGCCTCCAAGGTCCGCGTCGACGGCCCAGTCATCGACGGCCGCACCCACACCTTCACCTTCGGCCGCCAACTCGACGTTCGCACCATCCGAACCGCCGACTTCAACGACGGCCAGGAGCTGACCGAACGCGCGGTCGCCGCCTACATCGCCAAGTACGCCACCAAGGGCGCCGAAACCGCGACGGGAGCCCTCGACCGCCCCCTGAAGTTCGTCGCCGAACTGGCCCAACTCGACATCAGCGACCACGCCCGCCAACTCATCCGAACCGCCTGGACCCTCGGCGCACGCAAAGACCTCGAACACCTCCGCCTACGAGCCTGGGCTCACATGCTCGGCTTCCGCGGCCACTTCTCCACCAAGTCCCGCCGCTACTCCACCACCCTCGGCGCCCTCCGCAACGCCCGCGCCGAATGGCGCCGCGCCCAAGCCACAGAGACCAATAGCCCCACCACCGACACCACGTACGTCCTCGCCCACTGGGTCTTTGCCGGCACCGGCCTCTCCGACACCGAAGCCTGGCTGTCTGCATCCCTCGAACCCGCCCCCGGAACGGAAGGAGAACCAACTCGTGGCTGAGCCCCGAGTCCCTGTCAGCAGGCCCGAGCAGCCCGACCCGTCCCTCGTCCTCCTGACCGTCGAGGAAGCGGCCCGGCGCCTCCGTATCGGCCGTACGACGTGTTTCCGGCTCGTCCTCGCCGGAGAGATCGAGTCGGTCACGGTCGGAAGACTCCGCCGAGTCCCCGCCGACGCCGTACCGGCCTACGTCACCAAGCTCCGCCACCGACCCGCACAAGCGGCCTGAGGGAGACGTCATGGCAGAGAAGAAGACGCGCTCCCGACAGCCCAACGGGGCCTCCTCCATCTACTTCGGCAAAGACGGCAAGTGGCACGGTCGAGTGACGGTGGGCGTCCGCGACGACGGCAAGCCGGACCGCCGCCACATCGAGCGCAAGACCAAGGCCGAGGTGACCAGGGCCGTCCGCGAAATGGAGCGGGCGCGGGACGACAAGAAGCTCAGGAAGCCGGGGCAGGGCTGGACGCTGCAAGCCTGGCTTGAGCACTGGGTCGAGAACATCGCCAAGCCGTACGTCTCCGAGAACACGTACGACGGCTACGAGGTCGACGTACGCGTTCACCTCGTCCCTGGCCTGGGTGCTCACAAGCTCGACAAGCTGGAGCCCGAGCACCTGGAGAGCTTCTACCGGAAGATGCAGGACGCCGGGAGCTCCGCCGGCACCGCCCACCACGCTCACCGAACGATCCGGGTCGCCCTCGGGGAGGCCAAGCGACGCGGCCACGTCGCCACCAACGTGGCCGAGATCGCCAAGGCACCGCGTCTCGAAGAAGAGGACATCGAGCCGTTCACGATCGAGGAGGTTCAGAGCCTCCTCGTCGAGGCCGCCAAGCTACGCAACAGCACGAGGTGGGTCGTCGCCCTGGCACTCGGCCTCCGACAAGGGGAAGCCCTCGGCCTTCACTGGGAAGACGTCGACCTGGACACGGGATACGTCCGCATCCGCAAGAACCGCCTCCGCCCCAAGTACGCCCACGGGTGTGGAGACCACCCGTGCGGCCGGAAGGCCGGCTACTGCCCCCAGAAACAGCAGACCCGCCGCGAGCACAAGTCCACCAAGTCCCGCGCCGGACGTCGCACCATCGGTCTCCCCGACCCGCTGATCAAGCTCCTCCGCCAGCACCAGGAGCAGCAAGAGAAGGAGCGGATCGATGCCGGTACCGACTGGGAGGACAAGGGATACGTCTTTGCCTCCCCGACCGGCGGCCCGCTCAGCCCCAACACCGACTTCCACACCTGGAAGAAGCTCCTGAGGGACGCGGGCGTACGAGACGGCCGTCTCCATGACGCTCGTCACACCGCCGCGACCGTCCTCCTGATCCTCGGCGTCCCGGACGTTGTGGTCGACGCGATCATGGGTTGGGAGCCCGGGGGAGCGGCCCGGATGCGCGCTCGGTACATGCACGTCACCGGGACACTGCTGCGGAAGGTCGCCCAACAGGTCGGCGACGCTCTCTGGGAGCCGCCGAAGACGAACTGAGACGGAAACTGAGACGGACAACGACGAAGGGCCCCACCGCGAACGGTGGGGCCCTTCGACATCGTGCCCGGTGAGGCACTGGCGGAGGATACGAGATTCGAACTCGTGAGGGTGTGAACCCAACACGCTTTCCAAGCGTGCGCCCTAGGCCTCTAGGCGAATCCTCCGCCGCAAACAATACAAGACGTTGAGGAGTGCTCGCGAACTCGTTCCCACCCCCGGCCATCGGGTACTGTTTGGGCAGCCCCTCACGCGGCGCTATCTGACTGAACTCCCCCAGGGCCGGAAGGCAGCAAGGGTAGGTCGGCTCTGGCGGGTGCGTGGGGGGCGCTTGCGTTCCAGGGGAAGAGCCGGGGCAGCCGGGGGAGTCTCCGTGGGCCCGGGTTGTCAGTGGGCGCCTATAACCTCGTATGCGTGTCGTCTCTCGCGCTGTACCGCCGCTATCGCCCGGAGTCGTTCGCCGAGGTCATCGGGCAGGAGCATGTCACCGACCCGTTGCAGCAGGCGCTGCGGAACAACCGGGTCAATCACGCGTACCTGTTCAGCGGTCCGCGCGGTTGCGGCAAGACGACGAGCGCGCGCATCCTGGCGCGCTGCCTGAACTGTGAACAAGGTCCCACGCCCACCCCGTGCGGCACGTGCCAGTCCTGCCAGGACCTCGCGCGCAACGGCCCCGGCTCCATCGACGTCATCGAGATCGACGCCGCGTCCCACGGAGGCGTGGACGACGCCCGTGAGCTGCGCGAGAAGGCATTCTTCGGGCCCGCGAGCAGCCGGTACAAGATCTACATCATCGACGAGGCCCACATGGTCACGTCGGCGGGCTTCAACGCCCTGTTGAAGGTCGTCGAGGAGCCCCCGGAGCACCTCAAGTTCATCTTCGCCACGACCGAGCCCGAGAAGGTCATCGGCACCATCCGCTCGCGGACCCACCACTACCCCTTCCGGCTCGTGCCGCCGGGGACGCTGAGGGAGTACCTCGGCGAGGTGTGCGGGAAGGAGAACATCCCCGTCGAGGAGGGTGTGCTCCCCCTGGTCGTCCGCGCGGGTCAGGGCTCCGTGCGTGACTCCATGTCCGTCATGGACCAACTCCTCGCCGGTGCGCGCGAGGAGGGTGTGACATACGCCATGGCCACCTCCCTCCTCGGCTACACGGACGGCTCGCTGCTCGACTCCGTCGTCGAGGCCTTCGCCACCGGTGACGGCGCCGCCGCCTTCGAGGTCGTCGACCGGATCATCGAGGGCGGCAACGACCCGCGTCGCTTCGTCGCGGATCTGCTGGAGCGGCTGCGCGACCTCGTCATCCTCGCCGCCGTTCCGGACGCCACGGAGACGGGGCTCATCGACGCCCCGGCCGACGTCCTGGAACGGATGCAGGCCCAGGCCGGCACCTTCGGCGCGGCCGAGCTCAGCCGTGCCGCCGACCTCGTCAACGAGGGCCTCACGGAGATGCGGGGTGCCACGTCCCCGCGCCTCCAGCTGGAGCTGATCTGCGCGCGCGTACTGCTGCCCGCCGCCTATGGCGACGAACGCTCGGTGATGGCCCGCCTCGACCGTCTGGAGCGAGGCGTCAACTTCTCAGCCGGGGCCGCCGGAGCCGCGCCCGCGATGCCGGCGATGGGGTACGTCCCCGCCCCTGACGCCCACGCCCCCATGGCTGGCGCCCCCATCCCACCGGGCGGCGGCGCCGCGGCGGCCCGCGCGGCGGTACGGGGTGGAGGCGCGCCCGGAGGAGCGCCGGGCCAGCCGATGCAGCCGGGCCAGCCGATGCACCAGGCCCCGCAGGGCCAGGAAGGCCAGCCGGGCCAGTCGGTTCAGCCGAGCCAGCCGGGTCAAGGGACGCCGGCGGCGCCTCAGCCCGCCGCCTCGGCCGCCGCCCTGCCTCCGACGGACGCCAACCCGCCCCAGCCCCCTCCCGCACCAGCCCCTACCGCTACCCCCACCCCGGCACCCGCCTCCACCCCTGCCTCCGGACCCGCCCCCGGCGCCTGGCCCACGGCCGCGCCCGCGGGCGGCGGCCGGCGCCCCGGCGGCTGGCCCACGGCGGCCCCGGCGGGCGGCGGTGCCCAGCCCCCGGCCGCACCGAACACCCCCGCCGCACCCCAGCCGGTAGCCGCCGCCACCCCGGCACCCACCCCGCAGACCGCGCCCCCCGCGGCCGCGGGGGCCTACGCACCCCCGGCCGGTGGCCTCGACCCCCGCATGCTCTGG
The DNA here is from genome assembly GCF_045041065.1 of Streptomyces sp. NBC_00028. NCBI lineage: Bacteria > Bacillati > Actinomycetota > Actinomycetes > Kitasatosporales > Streptomycetaceae > Streptomyces > Streptomyces sp. NBC_00028. The sequence continues at coordinate 5,328,297 of NZ_CP108293.1, forward strand.
CCGAACATCCTGGAGGCCGTCAAGAACCGCCGCCGCTTCACCTGGATCCTGCTCAGCCAGAACGCCCAGGTGACGGGCTTCGACGGCACCACCCTCCAGCTCGGCTTCGTCAACGCCGGTGCCCGCGACAACTTCGTGAGCAGCGGCAGTGAGGAGGTCCTGAAGCAGTCGCTGGCCGAGCAGTTCAGCGTGCAGTGGAAGATCGAGGCGCTCGTCGACGCGTCGGGCGGCTCCGCCCCACCCCAGACGGGGGGCGCGACACAGAACTTCAGCGGTGGCTACGGCGGCGCCCCAGGCGCTTCAGGCGCCCCGGGCGCCCCGGGCGGACCCGGCGGCTACGGCGCCCCCGCCCCGCCGTCCCCGGCCCCCGCCGCCCGCCCCCAGTCGGCCCAGCCCGCCCCGGCACCGGCCCAGGCGACCCCCGCTCCGGCGCCTTCGACCCCGGCACCGCGGCCCTCGGCCCCGGAGCCGCCCCCGGTCGCCCCCGAGGACGACATCCCGGAGGACGACGATCCCGACCTCAACGAATCGGCCCTGTCCGGCCGTGAACTGATCGTGCGGGAGCTCGGGGCGACGGTGATGGAGGAGTTCACGAACGAGTAGGGCGGGCGCCCTGCGAAGAGAGGGCGTCAGAGGAACGTACAAGGCTCCCGCTGCCCTCCCCTCGGCAACCCGCACAAAGCTCCGCCCTCCCCGCCGGTTACCCTGAACCCCGTGAAGGTCCTCGTCATCGGCAGCGGCGCCCGCGAACACGCCCTGTGCCGCTCCCTGTCCCTCGACCCCGACGTCACCGCGCTGTACTGCGCCCCCGGCAACGCCGGCATCGCCGAGGTCGCCGAGCTGCGCCAGGTCGACGCCCTGGACGGCAAGGCCGTCGCCGCGCTGGCCGGTGAGCTCGGCGCCGAGCTGGTCGTCGTAGGCCCGGAGGCGCCGCTCGTCGCCGGTGTCGCCGATGCCGTGCGCGAGCTGGGTGTCCCGGTCTTCGGCCCCTCGAAGGAGGCCGCGCAGCTGGAGGGCTCCAAGGCCTTCGCCAAGGACGTGATGGCCGGCGCCGGTGTGCCGACCGCCCGCTCCTACGTCTGCACGAACCCCGACGAGGTCGACGAGGCGCTCGACGCCTTCGGCGCCCCGTACGTCGTCAAGGACGACGGGCTCGCCGCGGGCAAGGGCGTCGTGGTCACCGACGACCTGGAGGCCGCCCGGGCGCACGCCAACGCCTGCGACCGCGTCGTCATCGAGGAGTTCCTGGACGGCCCCGAGGTCTCCCTCTTCGCCGTCACCGACGGCGAGACCGTCGTCCCCCTCCAGCCCGCCCAGGACTTCAAGCGCGCCCTCGACGGCGACGAGGGCCCGAACACCGGCGGCATGGGCGCGTACTCCCCGCTGCCGTGGGCGGACCCGAAGCTGGTGGAGGAGGTCCTCGACACCGTCCTCCAGCCGACCGTCGACGAGATGCGACGCCGCGGCACCCCCTTCTCGGGACTGCTCTACGCCGGCCTCGCGATCACCAGCCGCGGCGTCCGTGTCATCGAGTTCAACGCCCGCTTCGGCGACCCCGAGACCCAGGTGGTCCTGGCCCGGCTGAAGACCCCGCTGGCCGGTCTCCTGCTGGCCGCCGCCAAGGGCGACCTCGCCGATCTGCCGCCGCTGCGCTGGAGCGAGGACGCCGCGGTCACCGTGGTCGTCGCCTCGCACAACTACCCCGGCACCCCGCGCACCGGCGACCCGATCACCGGCCTGGACGCGGTGGCCGCCGAGGACGCCCCGCACGCGTACGTCCTGCACGCGGGCACCCGGCAGGACGGCGACGCCGTGGTCAGCGCGGGCGGCCGGGTGCTGTCCGTGACGGCGACCGGCAAGGACCTCCACGAGGCCCGCGACCGCGCGTACACCGCCGTCGGCCGCATCCACCTCGACGGCTCCCAGCACCGCACGGACATCGCCGCGAAGGCGGCGTCCGGCGCCTGAACGGCCGTAACCGGCCACGGGATCCGATGAACCGAGCAGGCCCCGAATCCGTCTCTGGATTCGGGGCCTGCCCCTTCCGCGCGCCTGTGAACGCGACGAGGAACGTGACTGAATCCAAGTCAAGATCCCGGGCCTGATCCTCGCTGTCCGTCATCCACCTTTCCCCAAAGCCATTCCATCGAGTGACCGATGTCTTTTCCGGCTGACGGAGGCCAAGGGCCCAACTAGGGTGCGGCGCAAGCGTTCCGGCACTTGGCCCACCGGCATTGCGATGTCGGTGGTGGGTGCCACAGTGGGGGAATGAGCAACGCCAGGACAGCAGGGAGGGGGCGATTCCGGTCGTGACCGGTATGGGTGTGGAGGCGGGCGCACAGGCCGCCCGTTCCCGGGCGCTGGCCGTGCTGCGCATCCGCAGTCGCGCGCTGGCCGTCGCCCTGCTGCCCGCCGCGTTCGCCGTGGTGCTGTACGCGGGCGGGATCACCGGCCATCTGGTCGGCCCCGGCTGGCATGCCGCCCGCTGGACCGTCACCCCGCTCGCCGTCCTCGTCCTGACGGCGGCCGCCGTCGTCGCCCTGGTCGTCGCGCGCGCCCGCCCCGCGGTGAGTCCGACGGTTTCGATCGCCGAGGAGTCCGCTCCGGACCTGTACCGGATGGTGCGTGACCTGGCCGACCGCCTCGACGTCCCCGCCCCCTCCGCGATAGCGCTCACCCCGGACTGCGACAGCTGGCTGGAGGACCGCACCCACCCGGCCCACGGCCCGCCCCCGAAGGAGGAGCGGGACGAGCTCACCGGCGCCCGCGGCGCGAACCGCCGGGCGACCGCGGCCCCCGTCCTCGTCATCGGCTCCCCGTTCCTGTGGTGGATGCGCGTGGGCGAGCTCCGCGCGGTCCTCGCGCCCGTCGTCGCCGGTACGGGCCCCTCCGCCCACCCGGACATAGCCGCGGCCCGCCGTTTCGTGCGCGGTCTGGACGCCGCGGTCGCCGTCTCCTCGACCTCCGGCCGCTGCCCGCTGACCCGCGTGGTCTGCGCGGGCGTCGGCTGGGTGGCGCGGCTGCTGCTGCGCAGCTGCCGGGAGCATGCGGCGCTGATGGAGCGCGGGGTGGCCGCCGCGGCGGCCGAGCGCGCGCAGGCGGTCGACTACGGCCTGCGGATCGTCGCGCAGGAGCAGGTGGGTCTGGCGTACGCGGGCTGGGACCGCCTGCTGACCCGCGTCGCGCTGCCCGCCTGGCGCATGGGCCGCTGGCCCTCCCGTCTCGACGCCGGAGTGGTGGCCGCGCTGACGGAGCTGTCCCGCCGCGACCGGCTGGCCGAGGGCTTCGCCTCGCGTCTGGGCGAGCGCCCGGCCTGCGACCTTCTGGAGGAGCCCGGCGCGATCGACGAGGCGACCTCCCTCCTCGCCGCCCGCCTCTTCCACGGCGGCCCGGCCGAGCGCGGCCCGGACTGGGCCCCGGTCGACTGGCAGGAGTACCCGGAAGAGGTGGTGGACCGGAAGTGGCGCCTGGACGCGGCCCGTCTCCACCGGGTCCTGGACGCCCAGGGCATCCACCACACCCCGCCGCCCACGGCCCTGGAACCGGCGGGCCCCACGTTGTCGAGGGTCCTGGACTACCTGGCGACCCCGGGCCTCCAGCAGCCCGCGCCGGCCCCCGATCCCGACCCCGGGACCGCCGAGGGCGAGGCCGACGCCGACGCCGACTCCGAGGCCGAGTTCGACAACGAACGCACCGCCACCCTCGCCGCGGCCCTCACCACCGCACTGGCCCGCGAGGAAGCCACGGCCCCCAAGGCGAAGGCCCCCGACACCCCGCCCCCCTGGGACGACACCACCCTCCCGCTCTTCCCGCTCCAGCCCCCGCGCACCGCCCGCGAACTCCTCACCGACCACGTCACGGCGATGGTCTGCTGCGCCGCGATGGACACCGCCGGCGCCACCCCCGGACTGGACTGGCTGGACGGCCCGACCCTCCTCATCGACGGCGAGCGGACCCCCGACCTCGCCCCCGGGGTCCTCAGCCTCATCGAGGAAGGCGACCCCACCCCGCTGCGCCACTGGCTGACCCAGGCGGGCATACGTCCGGAGAAGCCGCTCCGCCTCGTCTGAGGCCGGCCACCGTATCGGAAGCCCTGATTCCACTTTCGGCCAATTCGCAACGAATAGTGACAGCCTGCGTGCGTAATGTGATGTGCTGGGACCGATCGCGCACATGGCAAGGGCTTACGACATAAGACAAACGCGCGCACGACCACACGGGGGCACGAGGGAGGGGAGCAGCCATGGGTCCGGAGCCGATCCGCCGCTGGGAGTCGGGAGCCCTGGCGCACGCCGTGACGGACCCCTTCGGCCAGGGCCCCCTCCCCTGGCTCCGCGGCAGCGAGACCTACTTCGACGACACGGGCCAGGTCGTCCCCTGGTATGTGGACGCCGCCCCACCCCAGCCCCCGGCCGGAGCCACCGGCACCCGGATCCCCGCCCCCCGAACCGCCGGGGGCCCCCGCGCCGCCGATGACGTCCGCCGCCAGATCAAGGGCTTCGCCTCCACCGGCGCGGCCGCCCCCGGCGAGGCCATCGACTTCCACATCACGGTCGACCCGCCCCAGGAATTCAGCGTCGACGTCTACCGCATCGGCCACTACGGCGGTGACGGCGCCGCGAAGATCACCACCAGCCCGCGCCTGTCCGGCATCGTCCAGCCCCCGCCCCTCACCGCGGACCGCACGGTCTCCTGCCACCACTGGTGGCTGAGCTGGCGCCTGCAGATCCCCTCCTACTGGAGCATCGGGGCGTACGTGGCGGTCCTCACCACCGCCGACGGCTACCGCTCCCACGTCCCCTTCACCGTCCGCCACGACCAGCCGGCCGACCTGCTCCTGCTCCTGCCGGACGTCACCTGGCAGGCGTACAACCTCTACCCCGAGGACGGCCGCACCGGTGCCAGCCTCTACCACGCCTGGGACGAGGACGGCCGGCTCCTCGGCGAGTCCGACGCGGCGACCACCGTCTCCTTCGACCGCCCGTACGCGGGCGCGGGCCTGCCCCTGCATGTCGGCCACGCCTACGACTTCATCCGCTGGGCCGAGCGCTACGGCTACGACCTCGCCTACGCCGACGCCCGCGATCTGCACTCCGGCCGTGTCGACCCCACCCGCTACCGCGGTCTGGTCTTCCCCGGCCACGACGAGTACTGGTCGACGAACATGCGCCGCACGGTGGAAAGAGCCAGGGACCACGGCACCTCGCTGGTCTTCCTCTCCGCCAACACCATGTACTGGCAGGTGGAGTTGGGCCCCTCCCCGTCCGGCGTCCCGGACCGCCTGCTGACCTGCCGCAAGCGCAGGGGCCCCGGCCGTCCGGTGCTGTGGCGCGAGATCGACCGCCCCGAGCAGCAGCTGGTCGGCATCCAGTACGCGGGTCGCGTCCCCGACCCCCACCCCCTGGTCGTGCGCAACGCCGGCCACTGGCTGTGGGAGGCGACCGGCGCCCATGACGGCGACGAGATCGAGGGCCTGGTCGCGGGCGAGGCCGACCGCTACTTCCCGCGCACCGCGCTCCCCGAGCACGACGACCGCATCCTGCTCGCGCACTCCCCGTACGCCGACAGCGAGGGCGCCCTCCGCCACCAGGAGACCTCCCTCTACCGCGCCCCCTCGGGCGCCCTGGTCTTCGCGTCGGGGACGTTCGCCTGGTCCCCGTCCCTGGACCGCCCGGGCCATGTGGACACCCGCGTCCAGCGCGCCACCGCCAACCTCCTGGACCGCATCTGCAAGCGGGACTGACCCCTGGTCCGAGGTCAGCCGCCTATAAGGGACAATCGACCCGTTGGACAGAACCACGGGGAGGAACCGTGTCCGGATTCGTAGAAAAGCCCGAGCCGATCCAGGTTCCGGGTCTGGTGCATCTGCACACCGGCAAGGTGCGCGAGCTGTACCAGAACGAGGCGGGCGACCTCGTGATGGTCGCCAGCGACCGCATCTCCGCGTACGACTGGGTGCTGCCCACCGAGATCCCCGACAAGGGCCGTGTCCTCACCCAGCTCTCCCTGTGGTGGTTCGACCAGCTCGCCGACCTGATCCCGAACCACATCATCAGCACCGAGCTGCCCGAGGGCGCCCCCGCCGACTGGGCGGGCCGCACGGTGGTCTGCAAGTCGCTGACGATGGTCCCGGTGGAATGCGTGGCCCGCGGCTATCTGACCGGCTCCGGCCTGGTCGAGTACAACGACTCCCGCACGGTCTGCGGTCTCGCCCTGCCCGAGGGCCTGGCCGACGGCAGCGAGCTCCCCGCCCCGATCTTCACCCCGGCCACCAAGGCCGCGGTCGGCGAGCACGACGAGAACGTGTCGTACGAGGAGGTCGCCCGCCAGGTCGGCGCCGACACCGCCGCCCAGCTGCGCCAGGCCACCCTCGCCGTCTACACCCGGGGCCGGGACATCGCCCGCGACCGGGGCATCCTGCTCGCGGACACCAAGTTCGAGTTCGGCTTCGACGGCGAGACCCTCGTCATCGGCGACGAGGTCCTCACCCCGGACTCCTCCCGCTTCTGGCCGGCCGAGTCATGGGAGCCGGGGCACGCGCAGCCGTCGTACGACAAGCAGTTCGTGCGTGACTGGCTGACCTCGCCGGCCTCCGGCTGGGACCGCAAGAGCGAGCAGCCGCCGCCGGCGCTGCCACAGGAGGTCGTGGACCGCACGCGCGCCAAGTACATCGAGGCGTACGAGCGTCTGACCGGCACGAGCTGGAGCTGACCGCATGACAAAGGCCCCGGTCGATGACCGGGGCCTTTGAACTGGAGCGAACGACGAGGTTCGAACTCGCGACCTCAACCTTGGCAAGGTTGCGCTCTACCAACTGAGCTACGTTCGCACTGCGCCGAAGCGCGGTGCCCACTATACCCAACCTCGCTCGCGCGCGAGACGTACGGCGGTGTGCCGGTTCTCCGCCCCGAGCTTGGAGACGGCCGACGACAGATAGTTCCGTACGGTCCCCTGGGACAGCGCGGCCCGCTCGGCGATCTCCGCGACGGGCGCCCCGTCGGCGGCGAGTTCCAGCACCTCGGCCTCGCGCGCGGTCAGCGGCGAGTCCCCGGCGGAGATCGCGTCGGCGGCCAACTCGGGGTCGACATAACGGTTTCCGGCATGCACCGTGCGGATGATCTCGGCGAGCTTCTGGGCGCTCACCGTCTTGGGGACGAACCCGCGCACACCCGCCTCAAGCGCCCGCTTGAGATGTCCGGGCCGACCGTGACTGGTCACGATCAGCACCCGGCATCCGGGCAGTTCGGCCCGCAGTGATGTGGCGACCTTCACACCGTCCGCCCCCGGCATCTGAAGATCGAGCACCGCCACATCCGGTGCGTGCGCCCGGGCCATCGCCAACGCCTCGGGCCCGGACGCGGCCTGGGCGACGACGGCCAGATCCTCCTCCAGCGACAGCAGCGCGGCCAGCGCCCCCCGGATCAGATGCTCGTCATCGGCGAGCAGCAGCCGTACGGTCACGAGACCACCTCCGCCGGCCTCCGGGCCACCAGCCCCACCGTCACGAGACCGCCTCCGTCCGCGCCTGGGCCACCAACCGGAACACGCCCTCTCGCACAGGTCCCGCCTCCAACGTCCCGTCCACCGCCGCCAGCCGCTCCCGCAGCCCGGCGAGCCCGGATCCACCCGGCCCGGACGCACCGGCGGCCCCATCGTTCTCCACCGTCAGCACCACACCTTCGCCCGACCGCTGTACGGCCACCGTGCACCGCTTGGCGTCCCCGTGCCGCAGGACGTTCGTCGTGGCCTCCCGGACCACCCAGCCGAGCGCCGACTGCACCTCCAGCGGCAGCCCGGCCACCTCCCCGCTGACCGTGCACTCGATCCCGGCCGCCGCCAACACCCCCTGCGCCCCCGCGAGTTCGACCCCCAGGTCGGCCTCGCGATACCCCCGTACGACCTCGCGCACCTCGCGCTGCGACTCCTGCGCGATGCGCTGCACCTCGATCATCTGCTCCTCGGCCTCGGGCCGCCCGCGCCGGGCCAGCTGTACGGCGAGTTCGCTCTTGAGCGCGATCACCGCGAGGTTGCGGCCCATGACGTCGTGCAGATCGCGTCCGAAGCGCAGCCGCTCCTCGGCGACGGCGAGCCGGGCCCGGGTCTCGCGGGCCTCGTCGAGGGCGTAGACGGCGTTGAGGAGCCAGATGGAGAAGGCGGAGGTGAAGGCGAGGAACCCGCCGCCGAGCAGCACCATCAGCATCGTCACCAGGGTGGCGGGCGCAGGCAGCCCCAGTGGGAGGGCCACGACGCCGGCCCCCGCCGCGAACCCGACCACGACCGCGTACGCCCGCCGCCGCTCGCGCACGCCCAGCGCGATGACCCCGGCGCCGAAGATCAGGACGACCCCGAAGACGCCGCCGGCCGCGGTGTCGACGTCGTCCCCGCCGGGCCCGCGCTCCGAGATGCCGATCGCGGTGACGGCGACCGCGGCGGTGATCGCGCCGAGTGTCCACAGCATGTGGACAGGCTGCTCACGCCGGCCGAGCGTCCAGTCCAGCGCCCGCGAGGCGGTCACGGCACAGGCCACGGCGTGCGCGATCACCAGGGCCAGCAGAGGCGCCGCGAGCCGGCCCGTCATCGAGCCGAGGACCGGCAGCCCGATCGCGGCGGCCTCCGTCAGCGCGAAGAAGTGAAACGACCACCGGGTGTACGTCTCGACCTTGGCCGGCGTGCTCTTCCGCCCCCACCAGCTCCGTGGCTCGCGCATGTTCTCCCCGTACTTCAGCGCCTCGGCTCCCACCGGAACCACCGCCCTACAGCAAACACCCCCGCCGCCGCCCAGGCCAGCGCCGTCATCAGCGGCCCGATCGTCTCGTACGCGCTGAGCTCGCCGGTCCAGCCGCCCCGGATCAGCGTGATCACCGGGGTGAGCGGCAGCAGCTCGCACACCGAGGCCATCCGGTCCGGCAGCAGCTCCAGCGGGACGGTCATCCCCGACCCCGCCATGGCGACCAGCACCAGCGGCAACGCCGTGACCTGAGCGCTCTCCACGGTCCGGGTGAACGCCGCGGTGACGGCGGCCAGCAGGGCACTTGTCGCCAGCCCGAGCAGCAGGCCCAGGACGGCGAGGTGCGGCGCCTTCGGGGCCGGGATGTCGAGCAGGGCGGTACAGGCCGCGACCAGCACCAGGGACTGCACGAGCCCCGTCGTCACGGCCGGCAGGGCGGTCCCGGCGATGATCTCGCCGTCCCGCAGTTCTCCCGTCCGCAGGCGCTTGAGGACGAGTTCCTCACGCCGCGCGACGAAGACGCCGACGAGCGCCGAGTACACCGCGAACAGCAGCGAGAACCCGATCGCCCCCGGCAGCAGCACCGTCCCGACGCTGAGCCCGGTGCCCTTCAGGTCCATGTCCTCGACCACGGCCCGCACACTCAACGGCAGCACCAGCGGCATGAACACCGCGGTGACGATCATTCCCCTGCTGCGCCCGAAGAGCGTCAGCTCGGCCCGCGCGAGTGACTTCATCCGCCCCACCGCCATCCGGTCGACGACGACGCTCATGCCGTGACCTCCTGCGCCGCGATCCCCAGGAACGCCTCTTCCAGCGATGCCGACCGCACATCGAGCCCCCGCAGCTCGACCCCGGCCGCCGAGGCCCACACCAGCACTTCCGTGGCCGCCCGCTGCAACTCCCGCGTCCGCAGCCGTACGACCCGACCGTCGACCTCGTGGGAGAGCACCCCCAGTTCCCCGAGCGGCGGCAGGTCGCCCAGGAAGTACCCCTCGGGCAGCTCGAAGGAGATCCGCGAGGGCTGCCCGGCCGTCACCTCGGCGGGCGTCCCGGTGACCGCGATCCGCCCCTCGTGCAGGATGGCGAGCCGGTCGGCGAGGCTCTCGGCCTCCTCCAGATAGTGCGTGGTGAGCAGCACGGTCGTACCGCCGTCGCGCAGCGCCCGCACCAACTCCCAGGTGTCCCGGCGCCCTTCGGCGTCGAGCCCGGTCGTCGGCTCGTCCAGGAAGAGCACCTCGGGCCGTCCGAGGAGCGCGAGCGCGAGATCCAGCCGCCGCCGCTCGCCCCCGGACAACTGCTTCACCCGAACGTCGCTCCGGCGCGCGAGCCCGACCAGTTCCAGCGCCTCGGCCGGCGGCCGTGCCCCGCTCACGCACCCGGCCCACATCCGGGCGGTCTCGGCGACGGTGAGCTCGGACGGAAAGCCGCCCTCCTGGAGCATCACGCCGGTCCGCGGCCGTACGACGGCCCGCTCGGCGTGCGGATCGTGCCCGAGCACCCGCACCCGGCCCCCGGCCGGTGGGGCGAGCCCTTCCAGCAGTTCGACCGTGGACGTCTTGCCGGCCCCGTTGGTGCCGAGCAGCGCGAAGACCTCGCCGCGGGCCACGGAGAAGCTGATCCCGCGGACCGCCTCGAACCCGCCCCCGTAGACGCGTCGCAGGTCGGTGACCTCAATCACGTTCGTGTTCATGGCCCCAGCATCTCGGCGCTTCGGGACCGGAGGCAGTGCGCGCTGTCATCACTCGGCATGACAAATGTCAGACGCCTGACCAGGCATGAAGAAAGCCCCCCGGCTGAAGCCGGGGGGCTTTGATCTGGAGCGAACGACGAGGTTCGAACTCGCGACCTCAACCTTGGCAAGGTTGCGCTCTACCAACTGAGCTACGTTCGCATTGCCTCCGACCAGCTCTCACTGATCGGCGCGAGCACCATCCTACCTGATCCGCAAGAGGACCAGACCGGCGATGCAGAGCGGGTGACAGGAATTGCACACTGCGCCTTCCCCCTGGAAGGGGGATGTTCTACTACTGAACTACACCCGCATGTACTCCGTGGGCTGGGCTTTTCCGTCCCCGCCCCTCGGCGTGCTCCAGACTCTAGCCGACCAGGAGGGGTGCAGCGCAAGTCGGTTGCCCCGGGGGGCGGGTGACCGGGCGTCGACGGGGCTACTGCGCCTCGGCGAACGCCTCGTAGACCTTCTTGGGGATACGGCCGCGGGCGGGCACGTCCATCTTGTTGGCCTGGGCCCAGGCGCGGACCGCCGCCGGGTCGGGAGCGACCTCGGTCTGCTTGTACGCCTTGCCGGACCGTGAGCGCTTCCGGCCGGCCTCCACGTAGGGCTCGAGCGCCTTACGCAGTTTCTTGGCATTCACCTGATTCAGGTCGATCTCGTACGACTTGCCGTCGAGTCCGAAGGCGATCGTTTCCGCCGCTTCCGAGCCGTCGATGTCGTCAAAGAGAGTGACCACGACCTTCTGCGCCACGAATATCGGTCCCTTCGTACGGCACTTTGCCAATTCATTTGTACAGTGCCCGACAATGCATTGTGAAGCCCGACTAAATCCTTTGGCGTGTCCGAGCGCAATAGGTATCGGGTGTCGATCGCGGATCTTTCCTGGAAATTTTGGTGAACACCGGTCCCGATACCGGATCGTGACAGCCGTCACGTAGCTTCCTACAAGTCAACGCGCGTAGAAATTTTGTGCGGGTAGTCTGAAGGAACCTGCTCAGCACCACACACCGGGAGTGCCAGTGGCACGCGTCGTAGTCGACGTCATGCTCAAGCCGGAGATCCTCGACCCCCAGGGCCAGGCGGTGCAGCGCGCACTGCCGCGTCTGGGTTTCGAAGGCATCTCGGACGTCCGCCAGGGAAAGCGTTTCGAACTGGAAGTTGACGGGCCGGTCGACGAGGCCGCCCTCGCCCGCATCCATGATCTTGCGGAATCCTTCCTCGCCAACACCGTGATCGAGGACTTCACGGTGAAGGTGGAAGAAGTCGCGGAGGCCGCGAAGTGACCGCTCGTATTGGCGTCGTCACTTTCCCGGGGAGTCTCGACGACCGGGACACCCAGCGCGCGATCCGCCTCGCGGGCGCCGAACCGGTCGCTCTCTGGCACAAGGACAAGGACCTCCACCAGGTGGACGCGGTCGTTCTTCCGGGTGGTTTCTCCTACGGCGACTATCTGCGGGCCGGCGCCATCTCCCGCTTCTCGCCGGTGATGGAGACGGTCATCGAGCAGGCCAAGGCAGGACTTCCGGTCCTCGGTATCTGCAACGGCTTCCAGATCCTCACCGAGGCCCACCTCCTCCCGGGCGGGATGCTCGGCAACGACCACCTCCACTTCATCTGCCGCGACCAGAAGCTGCGGGTGGAGAACGCGGACACCGCGTGGACCGTCGACTACGAGGCGGGCCAGGAGATCCACATCCCGCTGAAGAACATGGACGGCCGGTACGTCGCCGACGAGTACACGCTGGACAAGCTGGAGGCCGAGGGCCGCGTCGCTTTCCGGTATGTGGACTTCAACCCCAACGGCTCGCTCCGCGACATCGCCGGCATCACCAACGAGGCCGGGAACGTCGTAGGCCTCATGCCGCACCCGGAGCACGCCACCGAGCCGCTGATCGGCACGGGCCGCACCGACGGCCTCCCGTTCTTCACCTCGATCCTCAAGAAGCTGGTCAACGCATGAGCCGGACGCCTCTGGACACGGTCGAGCACGCGGCCGCGACCCCCGACGTCGAGCTGCCCTGGGCCGAACTCGGTCTGAAGAAGGACGAGTACGAGCGGGTCGTGGAGATCCTCGGCCGCCGGCCCACCGGTGCCGAGCTCGCCATGTACTCGGTCATGTGGTCCGAGCACTGCTCGTACAAGTCGTCGAAGGTGCACCTGCGCCAGTTCGGCGAGAAGGCCCCCCAGTCCGACGCCCTCCTCGTCGGTATCGGCGAGAACGCGGGCGTGGTCGACGTCGGCCAGGGCTACGCGGTCACCTTCAAGGTCGAGTCGCACAACCACCCGTCGTACGTCGAGCCCTACCAGGGTGCGGCCACGGGTGTCGGCGGCATCGTCCGCGACATCATCGCGATGGGCGCGCGGCCGGTCGCGGTCGTGGACCCGCTGCGCTTCGGTGCCGCGGACCACCCCGACACCAAGCGCGTCCTGCCGGGCGTCGTCGCCGGTATCGGCGGCTACGGCAACTGCCTGGGCCTGCCCAACATCGGCGGCGAGGTCGTCTTCGACGCCTGCTACCAGGGCAACCCGCTGGTCAACGCCGGTGCCATCGGCGTCATGCGGCACGAGGACATCCACCTCGCGAAGGCCTCCGGCGCGGGCAACAAGGTCATCCTCTACGGGGCCCGCACGGGCGGCGACGGCATCGGCGGCGCCTCGATCCTGGCCTCCGAGACCTTCGACGACGCCAAGCCCTCGAAGCGTCCGGCCGTCCAGGTCGGCGACCCCTTCCAGGAGAAGCTCCTCATCGAGTGCACCCTGGAGGCCTTCAAGGAGAAGCTGGTCGTCGGTATCCAGGACCTCGGCGCCGCCGGTCTCTCCTGTGCCACCTCCGAGCTCGCCTCGAACGGCTCGGGCGGCATGCGCGTCACCCTCGACGACGTCCCCCTGCGTGACTCGACCCTCTCTCCCGAGGAAATCCTCATGAGCGAGTCGCAGGAACGCATGTGCGCGGTCGTGGAGCCGGAGAAGGTCGACCGGTTCCTGGAGATCTGCGAGAAGTGGGACGTCATCGCCACGGTGATCGGTGAGGTCACGGACGGCGACCGCCTCGAGATCTTCTGGCACGGCGGCAAGATCGTCGACGTCGACCCGCGCACGGTCGCCCACGACGGTCCGGTCTACGAGCGTCCGTACGCCCGACCGTCCTGGCAGGACGAGCTCCAGGCGGACGACGCCAACAAGCTGCCGCGGCCCGCGACGTCGGACGAGCTGAAGCAGCAGGTCCTGAAGCTCGTGTCGTCCCCGAACCAGGCCTCCAAGAAGTGGATCACGTCCCAGTACGACCACTTCGTGCAGGGCAACACGGTGCTGGCCCAGCCCGAGGACTCGGGCATGATCCGCATCGACGAGGAGACCGGCCTCGGCGTCGCCATCGCGACGGACGGCAACGGCCGCTACGCCAAGCTGGATCCGTACGCGGGCGCCCAGTTGGCGCTGTCGGAGGCGTACCGCAATGTCGCCACCACCGGCGCCAAGCCCCTCGCCGTCTCCGACTGCCTGAACTTCGGCTCGCCCGAGGACCCGGCCGTGATGTGGCAGTTCGCCGAGGCCATCCGTGGACTCGCCGACGCCTGCCAGCAGCTCGGCACCCCGGTGACCGGCGGCAACGTCTCGCTCTACAACCAGACCGGCGAGGTCGCCATCCACCCGACCCCCGTGGTCGCGGTGCTCGGCGTCATCGACGACGTCGCCCGCCGCACGCCCGTCGCCTTCCAGGAGGAGGGGCAGCTGCTCTACCTCCTCGGCGACACGCGTGAGGAGTTCGGCGGCTCGGCGTGGTCGCAGGTCGTCCACGACCACCTGGGCGGTCTGCCGCCGAAGGTGGACCTGGAGCGTGAGCGCCTCCTCGCGGAGATCCTGATCTCGGCCTCCCGCGACGGCATGATCGACTCCGCGCACGACCTGTCCGACGGCGGTCTGGTCCAGGCGGTCGTGGAGTCGGCGCTGCTCGGCGGCAAGGGCGCGCGTCTGGTCGTACCGGACGGGCTGGACGCCTTCACCTTCCTCTTCTCCGAGTCGGCGGGCCGCGCGGTCGTCGCCGTGCCGCGCTCCGAGGAGGTCCGCTTCAACGACATGTGCGGTGCGCGGGGCCTCCCGGTCATCCGCATCGGTGTCGTGGACGGGGACACGGTCGAGCTCCAGGGCGAGTTCGAGCTGACCCTGGAGGAGCTGCGCAAGGCGCACGAGGAGACGATCCCGGCGCTGCTGGCGTAGTCGGCGGTACGACACGAAGGTCCCGTCCGATCCATGGACGGGACCTTCTCGCTCTATCGGACGTAGTTCTTGAGGATCTCCGTGTCGAGCTCGATGCCGATCGGGTCGGGGAGGAGCACCTTCTCGCCGAACTTGGCGGTGTGTACGACGCGGTAGCCACCGATCTTCCGGTCTGGTGAGCTGTGAAGCGTGACCGTGCAGGAGTCGCGGTCGATCAGCAGGTACACCGGGATCTCCGCCTGGCCGTAAGCGGCCGGCTTCTCGTAGCGGTCACGCCGGTCGGTGTCCGAGTCGTACGAGGTGACCTCGACGACCATGAGGGCCCCCTCCGGATCGGCCCATTCCCCGTATGCCGCAAAGTGAGCCTCGGGCGTGAGCACCGCGTCAGGCTTCGCTCGGCCCTGCCGATACGCGGCTACCCGGAGACCTCGACCGTGATACACGTCCAGGTCGGGTCGGGCTTGGATGCAGCGTTTTGTCAGCCAGGACACGATCGTGTCGTGGTCCCCGTCCGTCACCTTCTTGACTCCGATCCGTCCGTCGATGAACTCCAACGTGACGGTCTCGGGAGCGGCGGAGGCGATCGTTTCGAACTCCTCCACCGACATCTGAGACGTGCGCTCGGCCATAACCGTCATGTTGCACCCCCTTCCAGGCGGAAGCCAGTGTTGTCCGGGCCCGGCGCCGCGGGGCGGCTTTCGCAGCCGATCACACGTACGAGTGATCGCCCCCGCGGACTTCAGTTCCCGACGGGCACCGGTGCGGGGGCATGCTCCGAGGACGCCGGCCCCGCCTTCGGCAGCCGCAGCGCCAGCACCACCCCGAGCCCCATCAGTGCCGCCCCGCACAGGAACACCGCGTCCATGGCGGAGACGTACGACGTCATGTCCGTGCCGTCGCTCAGCCTGCTGATCAGGGTGCCGAACAGGGCGGCGCCCAGGGCCGTGCCGAGGGTCTGGAAGAAGCGGACGGCGGTCGTCGCGACCCCGAGCTGATGGCGGGGTGCCGCGTACTGGACGAGCTGGATGAGCTGGCCGATCAGCTGACCGAACCCGGCGCCGACGAGGAGCAGTTCGGCGCGCAGCCACCACAGTGAGGTGTCGGTGCCGGTGGTGGCCAGGAGGAGGAAGGCCACGGCGGTGACGGCGGAGCCCGTGACCACGAACGTCCGCTCGGACCAGCCGCGTTCGGTGAGCTTGCCGGTGACGATGCCGACGACTGTCATGCCGATGGCCATGGGGAGGAGATACAGCCCCGCCGAGGAGCTCGCGATGCCCCGGACGACCTGGAGATAGACCATCACGTAGTACATCGAACCGACCATGGCCGCGCCGACGAGCCCCTGGATGGCGAAGCCCCAGCGCAGTTCCGGGACCCGGAACATGGACAGCGGCAGGATCGGCTCGGCGGCGGTGCCCTGGCGGCGCAGGAAGAGGGCGAGGGAGGCCGCGGAGGCCAGTGCCAGCCCTATGACCTGCGGTGACGTCCAGTCGTACTCCTTGCCGCCCCATTCGGTGACCAGCAGCAGCGTGGTGGAGAAGGCGGCGGCGAGGGCCGCGCCGGGGAAGTCGATGCGGTGCCTCTCCGTGTGCCGGGGGAGCTTCAGGACCAGCGCGGAGAGGGCGAGGACCGCGATGCCGATGGGCAGGTTGACGTAGAAGATCCATCGCCAGCTCGCGTGGTCCGAGAGCACGCCGCCGATCCACGGGCCGAGCGCCATGCCGCCGCCCGCGACGATGCCGCCCATGCCGGCGCCCTTGCTGTCCTTCTCCTTGCCCGGCTCCTTGAGCTGGGCGATCACCACCATCGTCACGCTCATCAGACCGCCGGCGCCGATGCCCTGGACCGCCCGGGCGGCGATCAGCTGGCCGATCGACTGGGCGGCGCCGCACAGCGCCGAGCCGAACAGGAAGGTGGCGACCGCTCCGAGGAAGACCTGCTTGGCGCCGAGGGTGTCGCAGAGCTTGCCGTAGAGCGGGAGCACCGCGGCCGAGGCCAGCGAGAAGGCGCTGACCAGCCACGGGATCTTGTCGATGCCGTGCGCGGGGTCGAGGTCCCGGACGATCGGGACGGTCGCCGCGGACACGATCTGCATGTCCAGGACGGCCAGCACGATCGTGGCGAGGCAGACGAGGAAGCCGATCTTGCGCTGGGTTTCGGTCATGGGCAGCACCATGCCCGAGGAATGTGTACCGAGTCAATGTTTTATCTCGGCTCAAATTTCATCTTGGTACAGCGATGCTTGGTAGGGTGCCGCCATGGCTTTTGCTGAAGGCATGGGGCTGCGCGAGCGCAAGAAGCTGCAGACGGCGATACGGATCTACCGGACCGCGGTGGCCCTGTTCGACGAGAAGGGCTTCGACGCGGTCTCCGTGCAGGAGATCGCCGACGCCTCCGAGGTCTCCAAGATGACCGTCTTCAACTACTTCGGTACGAAAGAGGACTTGGTCTTCAAGCCGATGGAGGAGCACTTCTCCGACCCGGCGCGCGCGGTGCGCGAGCGCCCGCCCGGCGAGTCCGCGTTGGAGGCCGTACGCCGGCAGTTCCTGGAGATGATCGAGGCCCGCGACCCCTCGGTCGGCCTCAACGCCGAGCCCTTCGCCCGCCGTATCCGCTCGGTCATCCTGGCGACGCCGGTGCTCCGCGAGCGGGCCTACCTGACGGCCGAGAAGGGCGCCCGCGAACTCGCCGACCTGCTCATCGAGGAGACCGGTGAGCGCACCTCGTCGCTGATCGTGGCCGCCACGCTCACCACCGTCCGCCAGGTCCTGGTCGAGGAGCACCATCTGCGCATAGACGCCGGCGAGAGCGTCGAGGAGGTCGCCGCCGACGCCGCCGAACGGGCCGAGCGGGCCTTCGCGTTGGTGGAGGGCGGCCTCGCCGGGTACGCCGTCCGACAGGTCTAGGTCGTGTCCGCGAAGTCCCGTCTGCCGGGAGCCGCCATGCACTCCCTCACTGCCTTAAGGGCGTGGGAGGTGCCCCCACTCGCCGCACCGGGCACGACCTAGGCTGGCCCTCATGCCACCGGCCAAGAAGCGCACCCGCAGCTACGACCCCGCCAGGATCCGCGCCGCGGTGCTCACCCAGTTCGGGCACGTACGCCAAGCCGTCGGCACCCTCACCCCGGAACAGCTCGCCGCCCCCACCCGGCTCGGCGACTGGACCGTCCGCGACCTCGCCGCCCACGTCACCATGGCCGTCGGAGCCATCAGCCGTGCCCTGGAGGCCGAGGAGCCGCCGAAGCGCACGCTCGCCCTCCTGGACTGGCCCGCCACCACCGCCGGCCGCGCAGAGGACATCTCGGACGGCACCCAGGAGCTCGCCGCCGCCCACCCCGATCTCGACGCCCTCTACGCCCGCACCGGGGAACGCTTCACCGAGAGCCTCGACCGGGCTCCCAACGACCGTCTCATCGGCAGCCGCACCGGCGCCATGACCCTCGCCGACTACCTGGTCACCCGGACCGTCGAACTCGTCGTCCACACCGACGACCTGAACGCCGCCGTCCCCGGCCTCGACATCCCCCACGACCGCCAGGCCCTGGCCGCCTGCACCCGGCTCCTCGCCGACGCCCTCGCCGCGAAGGCCCCCGGCGGCTCGACCGAGGTGCGGGTGCCGCCGTTCGCGGTGGTGCAGTGCGTCGAGGGGCCCCGGCACACCCGCGGCACCCCGCCCAATGTCGTCGAGACCGACCCGCTGACCTGGATCCGGCTCGCGACCGGGCGGCTGACCTGGAAGGACGCCGTTGAGGAGGCGAAGGTGAGCGCGAGCGGGGAGCGGGCGGACCTGGCCGGCCTTCTTCCCCTGATGGGCTGACCGGGGACGGCGGGCAGGGGATGTCGGTGGAACCGGCCTCCCGCCCCACCCGTCCCAGCGGCATGGACACACAGCGAATCACCCTCGCCGTCCTGACCGTCCTCCCGCTCGCCGCGGCCTGCGGAACCGAGCGGGCCGACGGCGGTTCGGTCAGCGCCGAGCGATCCGTCACCGGCGTCCACTGGAGCGTCGACAGCGTCACCGTCGACGGCACCACCCACCGGGCCCCCACCGGCGCGAACATGACGATCGAGGACGGCAAGGCGGCCGGCAACTACGGCTGCAACCACTTCACCGCCAAGGTCGCCTTCGAGGACGGCGCCCTCCGGCTCAGCGACACCACGACCACGGAGATGGCCTGCGAGGAACGGCCCATGGCCTTCGAGACGACCCTCGCCCGCACCCTCGCGAGCAGCGCCCTGAAGACCGACGTCACGGGCGACCGGCTCACGCTCACCACCGACGGCGGCGACAGGGTCCGGCTGACCGAGGAGAAGGACGCCCCGCTCCACGGCACCCGATGGGACATCACCTCGCCCGCTCCCACCGGCGAGGCCCACCTCAGCTTCGACGAGAAGACCGGGAAGGTGACCGGCAGCCTCGGCTGCAACAAGGTGACGGCGACTGCCACGGTCCGCGACGGACATATCACCCTGGGCGCTCCCGCCACCACCCGAATGGTGTGCGACACCTCACTCATGAAGACGGAGAAGGCCCTCCTGGGCCTCTTCGACAGCACGGTGAGGTACGAACTGGATCATCGCTCCCTCACGCTGACCAGCGAAAACGGAAAAACCACCAACGCGGTCGCGGCCGAGTGATCCCTTAAAGGTCCGTATCCCCAATTCGGACCAGTGGTCGACCTCGCCTACACTCGGGGACGTGCCACGTGGTGACGGTCGACTCAATCATGATCTGCTCCCCGGCGAGAAAGGCCCCCAGGACGCGTGTGGCGTCTTCGGTGTCTGGGCTCCGGGTGAAGAGGTCGCCAAGCTCACTTACTTCGGGCTCTACGCCCTCCAGCATCGGGGCCAGGAATCCGCGGGTATCGCGGTCAGCAACGGCTCCCAGATCCTCGTCTTCAAGGACATGGGCCTCGTTTCCCAGGTCTTCGACGAGACCTCTCTCGGTTCGCTCCAGGGTCATATCGCGGTCGGTCACGCCCGCTACTCGACCACCGGTGCCTCCGTGTGGGAGAACGCCCAGCCGACGTTCCGTGCCACCGCGCACGGCTCGATCGCGCTCGGCCACAACGGCAACCTGGTCAACACGGCGCAGCTCGCCGAGATGGTCGCCGACCTCCCCAAGGACACCAACGGCCGCTCGACCCGGGTCGCGGCCACCAACGACACCGACCTGCTGACCGCGCTCCTCGCGGCCCAGGTCGACGAGGACGGCAAGCCGCTGACCATCGAGGAAGCCTCCTCGAAGGTCCTCCCGCAGGTCCGAGGCGCCTTCTCCCTCGTCTTCATGGACGAGCACACGCTCTATGCCGCCCGCGACCCGCAGGGCATCCGCCCGCTGGTTCTCGGCCGTCTGGAGCGCGGCTGGGTCGTCGCCTCCGAGGGCGCCGCCCTCGACATCTGCGGCGCGAGCTTCGTCCGTGAGATCGAGCCGGGCGAGTTCATCGCCATCGACGAGAACGGTCTGCGCAGCTCCCGATTCGCGGAAGCGAAGCCCAAGGGCTGTGTCTTCGAGTACGTGTACCTCGCGCGCCCCGACACCGACATCGCCGGCCGCAACGTGTACCTCTCCCGTGTGGAGATGGGCCGCAAGCTGGCCAAGGAAGCCCCGGTCGACGCCGACCTGGTCATAGCGACTCCGGAATCCGGCACCCCGGCCGCCATCGGCTACGCGGAGGCGTCCGGCATCCCGTTCGGCGCCGGCCTGGTGAAGAACGCGTACGTCGGCCGTACGTTCATCCAGCCCTCCCAGACGATCCGGCAGCTCGGTATCCGCCTCAAGCTGAACCCGCTGAAGGAAGTCATCAAGGGCAAGCGCCTGGTCGTCGTCGACGACTCGATCGTGCGCGGCAACACCCAGCGGGCGCTGGTGCGGATGCTCCGTGAGGCGGGCGCCGCCGAGGTCCACATCCGGATCTCCTCGCCGCCCGTGAAGTGGCCCTGCTTCTTCGGCATCGACTTCGCGACCCGCGCCGAGCTCATCGCCAACGGCATGACCATCGACGAGATCGGCACCTCGCTGGGCGCCGACTCGCTGGCGTACATCTCCATCGACGGCATGATCGAGGCGACCACCATCGCCAAGCCGAACCTGTGCCGCGCCTGCTTCGACGGCGAGTACCCGATGGAGCTCCCGGACCCCGAGCTGCTCGGCAAGCAGCTCCTGGAGACCGAACTGGCCGCCGGTCCGGCAGCCACGGCGGCGGCCGACGCGATCCGTCGCCCGTAAGCCCTGCAGTACGACACGAAAGTTCTCACCGTCATGTCTGAGACAACTGGTGCCAGCTACGCAGCCGCGGGCGTCGACATCGAAGCGGGTGACCGCGCCGTAGAGCTGATGAAGGAGTGGGTGAAGAAGACCCAGCGCCCCGAGGTCCTCGGCGGCCTCGGTGGCTTCGCCGGCCTCTTCGACGCCTCCGCCCTCAAGAACTACGAGCGTCCCCTCCTCGCCTCCGCAACGGACGGCGTGGGCACGAAGGTGGACATCGCCCGTCAGCTGGGCGTCTACGACACCATCGGCCACGACCTGGTCGCGATGGTCATGGACGACATCGTGGTGTGCGGCGCCGAGCCGCTGTTCATGACCGACTACATCTGCGTCGGCAAGGTCCACCCCGAGCGGGTCGCCGCGATCGTCAAGGGCATCGCCGAGGGCTGTGTCCTGGCCGGATGCGCCCTGGTCGGCGGCGAGACGGCCGAACACCCTGGCCTGCTCGGTCCGGACGACTTCGATGTCGCCGGCGCCGGTACGGGCGTCGTGGAGGCCGACCGGCTCCTCGGCCCGGATCGCATCCGTACGGGTGACGCGGTGATCGCCATGGCGGCCTCCGGTCTTCACTCGAACGGGTACTCGCTCGTCCGGCACGTCCTGCTGAACCAGGCGGGCCTGTCCCTGGACGCGCGGATCGAGGAGCTGGGCCGCACCCTCGGCGAGGAGCTCCTGGAGCCCACCAAGATCTACTCGCTGGACTGCCTGGCGCTGACGCGCACCACCGACGTGCACGCCTACTCGCACGTCACCGGTGGTGGCCTCGCCGCCAATCTGGCCCGCGTGATCCCCGACGACCTGCACGCGATCGTCGACCGCTCCACCTGGACCCCCGCCCCGATCTTCGACCTCGTCGGCAAGACGGGTCAGGTCGAGCGGCTGGAGCTGGAGAAGACCCTGAACATGGGCGTGGGCATGATCGCGATCGTCCCCGAGGAATCGGCGGACGTCGCGCTCACCACCCTTGCCGACCGTGGGGTCGAGGCATGGATCGCGGGCGAGATCACCGACCGCGGTGACCACACCACGGGTGCGGAACTGGTCGGCGACTACGCGGTCTGACAGCCAGGAGGCTGACAGGCCGGACGCTGACAGGCAGCGCAAAACCCGGTCCGGTGGTGTGGACCACATCGGACCGGGTGAAGCACAGCTGGAGCGTCAAGCGCCGCGGCGTTGCTGCGACGACGGACCGGACTGGTCGTCCTCGTCCTCATCGTCGTCGTTGTAGAGATCCGCGTACTGGGAGTACGGGTCGTCTTCGTCCTCGTCGTCCTCGAACGGCTCGCCATTCGGCGGCTGGCTCGAAGTCGAAGCGCCCAGCTCATTGGCCAGACGCGACAGATCTGTCCCGCCGCTGCTGTACTTCAGCTGGCGGGCGACCTTCGTCTGCTTGGCCTTTGCCCGGCCGCGCCCCATGGCTCGACCCCCTCGGATACGGGGCTCGGTGGCCCCAGAGTCTTGACACGCGTTCATGATCTGGAACGGGCTCTCCGTGGAGAGACCGGTCCGTAGGGCTTCCACGGTACCTGAGCCCGCGCCCATACGGTACGTCGCCCGCAGGACGTGCCTGGCCCCAGAACCCTCGAGGTGCCCTGTCCTCGCTGGTCAACCGCGATTTTAACCACTTCTTGGCGGCCGACCCGCCGACGAACGTGAGAGTTCTCTCTAAGTGCCCGTCGGCGGGTACCGCTCACGACCCGGCTACGACGGTCAGCGCGCCCTGTGCGCCAGCGCCGCCTCGTGCATCCGCTGCTCGGCGATCCGGTCGGCCGCGGCGGCCGGAGGGATACCGTCCGCCTTCGCACGCGCGAATATGGCGAGCGTGGTGTCGTAGATCCTCGCCGCCTTGGCCTTGCAGCGGTCGAAGTCGAAGCCGTGCAGCTCGTCGGCGACCTGGATGACGCCGCCCGCGTTCACCACGTAGTCCGGCGCGTAGAGGATGCCGCGGTCGGCGAGATCCTTCTCCACGCCCGGGTGCTCCAGCTGGTTGTTGGCCGCACCGCAGACGATCTTCGCGGTGAGCGCCGGCACGGTGTCGTCGTTCAGGGCGCCGCCCAGCGCGCAGGGGGCGTAGATGTCCAGGCCCTCGGCGCGGATCAGGGTCGCGGTGTCGGCGACGGCCGTGACGCCGGTCGGGTGCGCCGCGAGGATGCGGCCCACGGCCTGCTCGCGCACGTCCGTGATGACGACCTCGGCGCCCTCCTCGCGCAGGTGGGTCACCAGGTGGTGGCCGACCTTGCCGACGCCCGCGATGCCGACCTTGCGTCCCGCCAGCGAGGGGTCGCCCCACAGATGCTGGGCGGAGGCCCGCATGCCCTGGTAGACGCCGAACGCGGTGAGCACGGAGGAGTCGCCCGCCCCGCCGTTCTCCGGCGAACGCCCTGTGGTCCAGCGGCACTCACGGGCGACGACGTCCATGTCGGCGACGTACGTGCCGACGTCGCAGGCCGTGACGTAGCGCCCGCCCAGGGAGGCGACGAACCGGCCGTAGGCGAGCAGCAGCTCCTCGCTCTTGACCGTGTCCGGGTCGCCGATGATCACGGCTTTGCCGCCGCCGTGGTCGAGACCGGCCATGGCGTTCTTGTACGACATCCCGCGCGCGAGGTTCAGGGCGTCGGCGACGGCCTCCTCCTCGGTCGCGTACGGGTAGAAGCGCGTGCCGCCGAGTGCGGGGCCCAGCGCGGTGGAGTGGAGGGCGATGACGGCCTTCAGGCCACTGGCACGGTCCTGGCAGAGCACGACTTGCTCATGACCGCCCTGGTCCGAGTGGAACAGGGTGTGCAGGACGCCGGCTGATACTTCGGTCACTGTGGTGACTCCTGGATGCGTAGCGGCGGTTGGGACCAGCTCCCGTAAGGGTGGCGGGCGCTGTGGGCACGAGATTAGAGCCTGGCTGCACCCGCCCACCTCGCCGTGCTCAGGATCACCTACCCACGGAGTACCCCCGTGCGACGATTTGCATAGATTTCCCGCCCGTTTGTGAGCGGGTTCCGCAGGTTTTCCCGGCAGTGGGCGGGGGAGGGAGCAGGCGTGCCCAAGGTGTCCTCGGTGGTCGTCCCGTACCCGACCTATCTCCGCGTGTACGAACCGCTGGCGGCCTTCCCCGAGCCGGAACGCGGCCACTGGGCCCGCTACGCCCGCCGCCCCGACCGTCCCTCGTACCAGGACGAACTGCGCCGCTCGCTGGCCGACTTGCTGCCCACCCCGCCGATCCCGGTGCCGGTGCACGAGAGCAGCGACGCCTTTGTGCTGGACGTCGACGGTGTGGTCTGCGTCTGCCCCTGGCGGACCCGGCTGCGCGGCTGGCAGGCGTTGGAGGAGCTGGCCGAGGAGCTGCCGAAGCCGGTCCTCGAAGCGGTGCTGCCGGAGGTCGTACGGCTCCAGGCCGCCAAGGATTACGAGCGCTGGCTGATCCGGAACCCGGACGCCCGCCCCTGGATCCGCTCCTCGACCTGGCAGGTGCCGCTGCACTGGTTCGTGCTGGTCGGCGACGAGGAGCGGTCCTTCGACAAGGGGTCGGGGGACATCCCGCCGATGCTGCGCTACCGGACGCCGATGGTGCAGGCGCGGCGGCGGGTGGCGCGGGCCCTGCGGACCCTCAAGGACACGCTCGACGAGGGGCCGCTCATCGACGGCCTGGTGGACGTGGGGCGTTGGCTGGAGGAGTTCCATCCGCGCTCGCTGGTCGAGCTGGACTACGGCGGCCTCGTGCACGTACTGCCGGCCGGCGAGCTGGAGGACGACCACTCGGCGGCGGACGTGGCCGAGGGCATCGAGGCGCTGCGGCAGGGGGACGGGGCGGCCGCGGGGGAGGCGTACGGGCGCCTGGTGGAGCGCTGGCGGTCGGTCAGGGACCGGCGCTCGGCGAACTGAGCGCGGCTCAGATAACGAACGGACGTTTGACGTGACGCTCGTTTTGGGGTTTTGTCCTCGCACTGAGTTGCCTGTGTGCCTTGAGGCTCTCCCCACATGGGACGTACGTCACGATCCGGGCGTTCGCCTCAACTGAGGCTCAAGTGCGGTCAAGCGTGATGGACCGCACGTACCTGGCTCTTGCGTCTCTTCCCCCTCCTCATGCCAAAATAGGACAAGGGGCCCGGGGGAGGTTCCGCTTTGGGGGGTCTGGTGACTCCTGATCGCTCTGTGACTGATCGTCACAGCGGCGTGACTGTCCGCTATGGCATGGTCCATCGGCCTCTGTCGCCGATGAACATCCTGGGGGCAATTCCATCGGTTTGGCCGACGCGGCTGGACAGATGGTGTAGTTGTAGTGCCGAGGACAAGCCGTTCGTCCTATAACCGACTCGACTCGCGTCCGCCATTTCGGGCAACGCGGGTCAAGGTGCAGAATTTAGAGGAAAGAACCGAGAACGATCGGTTCTCCCGAGGAGGCCGCTCATGACCGCTCGCACCCCTGATGCCGAGCCGCTGCTGACCCCGGCTGAGGTCGCCACCATGTTCCGTGTGGACCCGAAGACGGTCACGCGGTGGGCGAAGGCCGGGAAGCTTACTTCCATCCGTACGCTCGGCGGGCACCGCCGCTACCGCGAGGCGGAGGTCCGTGCACTGCTCGCGGGCATCCCGCAGCAGCGCAGCGAGGCCTGAACCAACTGAATAACGGGCAAACCGGCAGGTCCCCCAACGTGCCGATACGCCCGTGACAACGCTTCAAAAGCTCCAACCGACGCGGGTTCCGCCCCAACGGGACCCTCGCCCGAGCTCATCCCAGAACCTCACAGGGTGCGTCGTCGATCGCGCTGGACTCCGCCGGGTCCAGCGCGATCTTTTTTGTGCGTCCGGCGACCCTTGCGCGCGGCCCCTGTGAGCGGGCTTGTCGGAGTCTGGGGAGGGGTGTCGGATCTCCTGTGGGCGGGCCTCCGGGCTGGTGCAATTGCACATATTAAATTGACCAGTTGTAGGCGAGGTGTAAGTACCTCGGTTTCAGAAACTCATGCGGTGACACCCGTCACATGCCAGAGTCCTTGTTGCCTCTGACTCAGGTGCGCTAGAGGAGGCACGCGTTCCACCGTCCCACGGTGGTACGGGTGTTGGGGTCGCCGACGGTCACGCGTCGGCGGGACTTTCGTCCTCCGCCGGCTCAGCGGTCCGCTCCGTGGCCCGCGGTGGGGAGTCCATGGCCAGCCGCAGCAGCTGATGACAGATCGGGCAGTGGCGCGTCAGATGGCGATAGGAGGAGGCGGCTGCCAGATGGGCACGGAGCAACGCCCGCGTCTCGTGCCTGACCGAAGCCGCCATACGCCACCTCCAGGGCCGCACGGGGAACGGGCCCTGGTCTCTGGGTACCGACCGAATGTGACGCCGTCAAGACGGCGTGAGGCGACTTGGGGGGCTGCGTGGGGAGACGTCCACCTGGCCGACGCACGAAAAGACCCCGGATCCGATGGCCGACGCACGAAAAGAGGCCCGGATCCGAAGATCCGAGCCTCTCACTGCGGTCCTGACGGGATTTGCTGTACCCGACTGCGGCTGCGCCGCGGGCGCGGCCTCCACCTTGACAGGATGGCGAGTCGACTTGGGGTGTGAGGTACGCATGAAGAAGGCCCGCCATCCCCGAAGAGTGCGGGCCTTGCTTCTCACTGCGGTCCTGACGGGATTTGAACCCGCGGCCTCCACCTTGACAGGGTGGCGAGCACTCCAAACTGCTCCACAGGACCAGGTTTCGCGGCGCCCACGCGACGGAGTCGCATATTGGATTCCGTCTGCGTTGCGCTGCGAGACAGGACTGTACAGGAGGGTGCGGGTGCTGCGCGAACTCACCCAGTGTGCAGGGTCGGTTACGGGACAGCCGCGTCGATCGCCTTCACGATCCGCTTGTCCGAGACGGGGTACGCCGTGCCCAGCGCGTGGGCGAAATAGCTGACCCGGAGCTCCTCGATCATCCAGCGGATGTCCAGGACCGCGGCCGGGACCGGGCGGCCCTGCGGCAGCTGCTCCAGGAGCCAGGCGTACTCGTCCTGCATCTCGTGGACCTTCTCCATGCGCGTCGTGTCCCGCTGCACGGCCGTCGGCATCTGCTGGAGACGGCGGTCGGCGGCGACCAGGTAGCGCATGAGGTCGGGCAGTCGGCGCAGGCTCGTCGCCGTCACGAAACCCGGCTTCACGAGGGCGTCCAGCTGCTTGCGGACGTCCGTCAGGTTCGCGAGGAGCGCGGGGCTCCGTACGGCCTTCAGACGGCGCTCACAGGCCTGCCAGGCGGCAAGGACCTGCTGCACCTGCCCAACGGTACGGACGGTCGTGTCGACGATCTCCGCGCGGACCTTGTCGTACAGCTTCCGGTACGACTCCTCGTCCCACGCCGGCCCCCCGAAGTCGCCGATCAGCTTGTCCGCCGCCGCCATCGCGCAGTCGTCGAACAGGGCCTGGATCGTGCCGTGGGGGTTGGCCGAGAGTGCCAGCTTCTGGGCGTTCGTCAGGTGATCGCTCGCGAACTTCGCCGGGTTCACCGGGATGTTGCGGAGCACCAGCCTGCGCGTGCCCTTCCACATCGCCTCGGCCTGCTCGGCCTCCGTGTCGAAGAGCCGGACCGAGACCGTGTCGCCGTCGTCCACCAGGGCCGGGTAGGCCTTCACCGGCTGGCCGGCCCGGCGGGTCTCGAAGACGCGGGTGAGGGAGCCGATGGTCCAGTCCGTCAGGCCCTTGCGCTCCAGTGACTCGCCGCCCTGGCGCTCCGCGGTGGCCGCGGCGGCCTGGGAGAGGGCCTGGCGTGCCTTCGGCCTCAGCTGGAGCTTCAGCGCCTCCAGATCCTTGTCCTCGGCCAGCTTGCGGCGGCGCTCGTCGACGATCCGGAAGGTGATGCGGAGGTGGTCCGGGATCTTCGCCCAGTCGAAGTCCTCGGCCTCGAAGGGCACGCCCACCATGCGCTTCAGCTCACGGGCCATCGTGAGCGTCAACGGCTCCTGGAGGGGCACCGCCGTGTCCAGGAAGCGCTTGGCGAAGTTCGGGGCCGGGACGTAGTTGCGGCGGATCGGCTTGGGGAGGGAACGGATCAGCTCCGTGACGACCTCCTCCCGCAGGCCCGGGATCTGCCAGTCGAAGCCCTCGTCCGTGACCTGGTTGAGGACCTGGAGCGGGATGTGGACGGTCACACCGTCGGCGTCCGCGCCCGGCTCGAACTGGTAGGTGACCCGGAACTTCAGCTGGCCCTGCCGCCAGGAGTCCGGATAGTCGGCCTTGGTGACCGCCTCCGCCGACTCGCGGATGAGCATCTCCCGCTCGAAGTCGAGGAAGTCGGGCTGCTCGTGCCGCTTGCGCTTCCACCAGGAGTCGAAGTGGGCGCCGGAGACGACGTGTTCGGGCACCCGCTGCTCGTAGAAGTCGAAGAGGGTGTCGTCGTCCACGACGATGTCCCGGCGCCGGGCCCGGTGTTCGAGCTCCTCGACCTCGCTCAGCAGCTTGCGGTTGTCGGCGTAGAACTTGTGGTGCGTCCGCCAGTCGCCCTCGACGAGCGCGTTGCGGATGAAAAGCTCGCGGGACGTCTCCGGGTCGATCCGGCCGTAGTTGACCTTGCGCTGGGCGACGATCGGTACGCCGTACAGCGTGACCTTCTCGTACGCCATCACGGCCGCCTGGTCCTTCTCCCAGTGCGGTTCGGAGTACGTCCGCTTCAGCAGATGCTCGGCGAGCGGCTCGACCCATTCGGGCTCGACCTTCGCGTTGACCCGGGCCCAGAGGCGTGAAGTCTCCACCAGTTCCGCCGACATGACGAAACGGGGCTGCTTCTTGAAGAGCGACGAACCGGGGAAGATCGCGAACTTGGCGCTGCGGGCGCCCAGGTACTCGTTCTTGTTGCCGTCCTTCACGTCCTTCATCCCGATGTGGGAGAGAAGGCCCGCGAGGAGGGAGACGTGGACGGACTGCTCGGGGGCGTCGTCCTCGTTCAGATGGATGCCCATCTGCTTGGCGACCGTACGCAGTTGCGTATAGATGTCCTGCCACTCGCGGATGCGCAGGAAGTTCAGGTACTCCTGCTTGCACATCCGGCGGAAGGAGCTGGACCCCCGCTCCTTCTGCTGCTCGCGGACGTACCGCCACAGGTTCAGATAGGCGAGGAAGTCGCTGGTCTCGTCCTTGAAGCGGGCGTGCTGCTGGTCGGCCTGGGTCTGCTTGTCGGCAGGGCGCTCACGCGGGTCCTGGATGGACAGCGCCGCCGCTATGACCATGACCTCGCGGACACAGCCGTTCTTGTCGGCCTCCAGGACCATCCGCGCGAGGCGAGGGTCGACGGGCAGCTGGGCGAGCTTGCGGCCGGTGTCGGTGAGGCGCTTGCGCGGGTCCTTCTGCGCCGGGTCGAGGGCGCCCAGCTCCTGGAGGAGCTGCACGCCGTCGCGGATGTTGCGGTGGTCCGGCGGGTCGATGAAGGGGAACTTCTCGATGTCACCGAGGCCGGCCGCGGTCATCTGGAGGATGACGGAGGCGAGGTTCGTACGGAGGATCTCCGCGTCCGTGAACTCCGGGCGGGCGAGGAAGTCGTCCTCGGAGTACAGGCGGATGCAGACACCGTCGGACGTACGGCCGCAGCGGCCCTTGCGCTGGTTGGCGCTGGCCTGCGAGATCGCCTCGATCGGCAGCCGCTGGACCTTGGTGCGGTGGCTGTAGCGGCTGATGCGGGCGAAGCCGGGGTCGATGACGTACTTGATGCCCGGGACGGTGAGGGAGGTCTCGGCGACGTTCGTAGCCAGAACGATCCTGCGCCCGGTGTGCTGCTGGAAGACGCGGTGCTGCTCGGCGTGCGAGAGCCGGGCGTAGAGGGGGAGGACCTCGGTGAAGCGATAGTTCTTCTTGTTGAGCGCGTCGGCGGTGTCCCGGATCTCCCGCTCGCCCGAGAGGAAGACGAGGATGTCGCCCTTGCCTTCCCCCTGGAGCTCCTCGACGGCGTCGCAGATCGCGGTGATCTGATCGCGGTCGGAGTCGTCGGAGTCCTCTTCCAGCAACGGCCGATAGCGCACCTCCACCGGGTACGTCCGGCCGCTGACCTCGACGATCGGGGCGTTGCCGAAGTGCCGGGAGAAGCGCTCGGGGTCGATGGTGGCGGAGGTGATGACGACCTTGAGGTCCGGGCGCTTCGGCAGCAGCTGGGCGAGATAGCCCAGCAGGAAGTCGATGTTGAGGGACCGCTCGTGGGCCTCGTCGATGATGATCGTGTCGTAGGCGCGCAGCTCGCGGTCGGTCTGGATCTCGGCGAGCAGGATGCCGTCGGTCATCAGCTTGACGAACGTGGCGTCCTGGTTCACCTGGTCGGTGAACCGCACCTTCCAGCCGACGGCCTCGCCGAGGGGGGTGTTCAGCTCCTCGGCCACGCGCTCGGCGACGGTACGGGCGGCGATCCTGCGCGGCTGCGTGTGCCCGATCATGCCGCGCACGCCACGCCCCAGCTCCATACAGATCTTCGGGATCTGGGTGGTCTTGCCGGACCCGGTCTCACCGGCCACGATCACGACCTGGTGATCCCGGATCGCATCCGCGATCTCGTCCTTCTTCTGGCTGACCGGGAGCTGCTCGGGGTAGCTGACTGCGGGCACGCGGGAGCGTCGCCCGGCCATCCGCTCCTCCGCCCTCGTCACCTCGCCCTCGATCTCGGCGAGCACGGCGGCGCGCGCCTCCGGCTTGCGGATCTTGCGCGCGCCTTCGAGCCTGCGGCCGATCCGGTGCGCGTCGCGCAGGGACAGCTCGGTCAGGCGGGGGGCGAGAGCACCGAGGCTGGGGGCGTCGGAGGCGCCGGGGGCGGAGGCGGGATGCGTAGACATACGCGATCCAGGATCTCATCCCGGCCAAATTCATGGCGAACGCTTTTGGGCGGGCCGTAGCGGCGGCTACTCCTCCGGGCTCCGGCGGGCGAGGGACCTGGCCGTGTTGGACACCGCCTTGATCCCCAGGTAGGCCGTGGTCATGCTGCTCACC
This sequence comes from Streptomyces sp. NBC_00028, assembly GCF_045041065.1. Classification (NCBI taxonomy): domain Bacteria; kingdom Bacillati; phylum Actinomycetota; class Actinomycetes; order Kitasatosporales; family Streptomycetaceae; genus Streptomyces; species Streptomyces sp. NBC_00028. The sequence goes on from NZ_CP108293.1 coordinate 5,359,160, forward strand.
GCGGTGAAGGCGGCGGTGAGCACGGCCACGACGACCGATGTGTCGCCGTTCAGCCGCCAGACGCCGATGATCGCCACGACCACTATCGCCAGGTTGCTGGACACCACCGCCAGCAGCCCGTACCGAGCCCGCGCGAGCTCCAGCCCGTCCCCCTGCACAGCCTTGGTCATCGTTTCCCCCACCGTGAAACGCCGAAGTCCCTCTGGGAACACCCAGAGGGACTTCGATCATTGTGGCTGGGGCCGGGGTCGAACCGGCGACCTATCGCTTTTCAGGCGATCGCTCGTACCAACTGAGCTACCCAGCCACGAAGTTCCAGAAGGAACTTCAGCGGTCCTGACGGGATTTGAACCCGCGGCCTCCACCTTGACAGGGTGGCGAGCACTCCAAACTGCTCCACAGGACCAGGCTTTGTGTGCGACCTGCACTTTGTCGGTGCCCGATGTCGCTGGATCAGCATATCAGAGCTCGGATGGTGTCCCGCACCGCTTATTTCAGGGTTCGGTCAGGGTCCGGTGTGCACGTAGGCGGCCCACCAGAGGGGGTCGCTGTTCGGGCCGCGGCGGAGTCCGCGGACCGCTTCGTGCAGGGCATGGGCGGCGCGGGAGGGGTCGAGGCCCGGGCCGGAAGGGGAGGCCAGACCCTCGTAGAAGGAGTCCGCCACCTGGAGCGCGCAGGCGTCGTCCACCACCCATTGGGCCGCCACCACATGGGCGAAGCCCGCCAGTTGCAGGGCGCCGGCGAGGTGCACCGCCTCGTCGGGCAGGACGGCGGCGCCGCGGGCGGTCTCGCAGGCGGAGAGGAACGCGAGCCGCGCCTCGCGCAGCCGCAGGCGGGAGATGTCGGCGACGCTGAGCGGGCCGGCCTGCGCGTGGTCGTGGAGGTAGAGCGCGCCGCCCGCCGAGTCGGTGGGGTCCTGGGTGCCGTGTCCCGAGAAGTGCAGGTAGGCGTGGTCGGGGAGGGCGGACAGGAGGGCCGCGCGGGAGGCTTCGGGTCCGGTGAGGACCGTGGTGGGGGTCACGCGGGCGGCGAGCTTGCGTACCTCCTCGCGGGCGTGCGGGAGACGGGGCAGCTCCGGGGTGTCCGACTGGTCCACGGCCAGCAGGCGGGCGGCGGTGTGGCCGTGGTCGGGCCGCCGGGTCTCGGCGGCCAGGGCTCTGAGCGTCGTCGTGTACGAGCAGACGTAGCGGTCGGGGAGGGAGCGGTCGTCGGGGGTGGCGTCGTGCGCGTAATGCCCCGCCGCGTGGAGCGGGAGCAGGGACAGCAGGCCGGTCGGACACCACCACACGCGGTCGGCGTCCGGCACCAGCTGTTCCAGGGCCGGCAGCACCGGCGCCGCCACCGTGTCCCACAGCCAGGCCAGGGTGCGCAGCAACAGCCGCTGGGCCCGCCAGGCGTCGGCCGGTGAGCGGCCCACGAGGGCGAGGGCGTCGAGGAGGGCCACCGCGCGGGCGGTGAGGCCGTCGTCCCCGGCGAGGTCCAGGTCGGGGAGCGGCACCGCGTGGAGGTCGTCGGCGGTGACGATCAGGGCGTCGCAGCGCAGCGCGCTCGTGTTCACGACGACGACCGGGCCGTGCGCGGCGGCGGTGCGCAGCCGCTCCACGGACGGCAGCCGCAGGAAGTCCTCCAGGCCGGGCAGGCGACGGGCCTCGGCGGTCAACTCGTCCATCTCCTGAGCGAGTTCGCGGCGCTGTTCGGCCGCCGTGCGCCGGGCCCGCTCGGCGGTGTCCGCCGGGTCGGGGGCGGCGGAGTCCAGGAAGGCGCGGATCTCGCGGATGCGGTCGGCGAGGTGGGGCGCGCGTTCCCGGAGTTCGGTCAGCTCGTCGCGGGCGTCCAGGGCCTGCGCGAGCAGCACGCCGCGGCCCTGTTCCAGGAGACGCAGGGCCTCGTGCGGGCGGCCGCAGTTCAGGGCCACGGCGGCGGCCTCGCCGGCCAGGCCCGCGGCCCGGCCGAGGGCGTCGAGCCGGTCCCGGCGGTCCAGTCCGTGCCAGGCCATGAGCGGCAGCGGGGCGAGGGCCGCGCGGTGCGCTTCGAGGGCCTCGGTCCAGTCGCCGAACTGCGCGGCGGCCCTGGCCCAGGTCTGCGCGGCGTGGAAGCGGGCGAGCGCGGGGGCGGTGGTGACGGTGGTGGCCTGCCGGAAGGCGTCGAAGGCGGCGTAGAGATCGGCCTCGGCCTCCCCGTACTCCTCGTACGCGTCCGCGTTCGTCTCCGCCGCCGGCTGCCCCGTCCCCGCCCGTACCAGCAGCGCCGACCCCAGGTTGTTGAGGCACATGATCCGCTGCGGATGGTCCTCGGGTACGGCGCGCAGGGCGGCGCGGGCCGCGAGGGCCGCCTCGTGCGCGTCGGCGGAGCCGTCCGCGGTGCGGGTCGGCGTGGGGTCGAGACCGCCGGCGCGGGCGACGAGGGCCATGGCGAGGTTGGAGAGGTAGATCGGGCGTTGCGGATGGCCGATGGGGCACAGGCGTACCGCGTGGCGGAGCCGGTCCACCGCCTCGTCGGCGTCCACGCGCCGGCCCTCGCTGTCGTGCCGGTGGCCGAGGACGAGGCCCAGGTTGGAGAGGTGGATGTGGCGTTGCGGGTGTGTGTCGTCCACGCCGTCCGCCGCGACGCGGGCGGCGTCGATCGCCTCGTCGAGGTCGGCGGCGGCGTCGGTGCGTTCGTAGTGGGACAGCAGGGCGACGGCGAGGTTGCCGTGGTGCTGGGCGGTGTCGACGTGGCCCGGCGGCAGGGCGGCCACGGCGGCGCGGGCGGCCTCGATGGACTCGTCGAGGTCGGTGAGGGCACGCGACCACTCGTAGCGGCGGCGCAGGGCGATGCCGAGGTTGGACAGGTGGACGACAAGGGCGGCGGTGTCGGCGGGGGCGGTGGTGTCGACGGCCTGCCGGGCGGCCCGGACCGCGTCGGCGAGGTCCTGCTGGTCGCCTGCCCAGGTGTAGCGGACGAGGAGGGTCGTGCACAGGTTGGTGAAGTAGGTGGCCCGGTCGGGGTGGTCGGCGGGCAGCGCGTCCGGTGCCTCGCGGCTGAGCTCGATGGCGCGGTCCAGGTCGGCGCGGCTGCCGAGGCGTTCGGCGCGTACGCGCAGGGCCGCGCCGAGGTTGGACAGTCCGGCGGCGCGGTCGGTGCCGCTGTGGTGCCGGGAGCCGGCGGACCGCTGGGCGTGCAGGGCGCCCTCGAGTCGTCGTACGGCTTCGTCGAGTGCGGTGAGGTCGTCGGTGCGCTGGTGGACGGCCTGGAGGGCGCGGCCGAGGTTGAAGAGGACCTGGGTGGCGTGCGGGCCGGTCTCGTCGGGGAGGTGGGCGAGGGCGCGGCGGTTCCAGAGGATCGCCTCGTCGAGGTCGGCGGGGTTGCCGCTGTCGGCGTAGCGCAGGAAGAGCGCGCCGGCGAGGTGGGACTCGTCGACGAGCTGCTGGGGGGCGTCGGGGTGGTGGTGGACGGCGGCCCGGAACACGGTGATGGCCTCGTCGAGGTCGGCCGGGGCGCCGGTGAAGTGGTGGCGGCGGCGTTGGGCGAGGCCGAGTTCGGAGAGGCATTTGCTGACGGCGGTGGGGTGGAAGCCGGTCAGCAGGGTGCGGGCGCGGCGCAGGGCGGTGACGGCCTCGTCGTTGTCGGCGGCGGACGCGGCCCGTACCGAGCGGGCGTGCAGGGCCTCGCCGAGGTGGGTGAGCAGGACGCCCTCCTGCGGGGTGCCGGCGGCGCAGACGGTGAGGCCGCGGCGGGCGGCGGCGACGGCCGCGTCGGCGTCGGCGAGGTCGTCGAAGGCGCGGAAGCGGGCCAGCAGGGTGCCGCCGAGGTTGTAGAGGTGCTCGACGGGGCTGCCGGGGTGGAGGGAGTCCCGCAGCAGGGTGACGGCCTCGTCGAGGTCGGCCCGCCGGTGCAGCCATGGGAAGCGGTCGCGCAGGGCGAGCGCCAGGCTCTCGGCCGCCCCGGACCGCTCCGGGTGCGCCGGGGGTACGGCGGCCAGGGCCTCGCGTCCCGTGTCGACGGCGGCGTCGAGGTCGGCGGGCGCCCCGGTCACCCCGGCCAGCGAGCGCAGGACGTCGCTCAGGGCGGTGAGATAGCCGTGCCGCAAAGGGTGGCCCGGCGGGCAGGCGGCCGTGGACCGGCGGGCGGCGGCGACGGCCTCGTCGAGGTCGGCCCGCCGGCCGTGCAGCTTGAACCGCTGGTGCAGTGCCCGCCCCAGGTTGGCCAGGTACATCGGCCGCTGCGGATCACCGGCCTCCGCGTCCCGTACGGCGCGTTCGAAGGCGTCGGTCGCCGCGTCCAGGTCGGCGGGCGCGGACGTCCGCTCGTACCGGATGAGCCGGGCGATCCCGGCGTTGGAGTGGAACAGCGCGTGCGGCACCGGGGTGACCCGGACGGACTCGGCGCCGGTGTCGACGGCCGCGTCCAGGTCGGCGGGGTCCTGCCCGATGCCGTAGCGCAGGCTCAGCGAACCGGACAGGTTGGCCAGGTACATCCCCCGGTTGGGGTCGCCGGGCTCCGCCGTGCGCACCGCCTCCCGGCCGAGGCCGACCGCGTCCTCCAGGTCGGGCCGGTCGCCGCGCTGGCTGTACCGGAAGCGCAGGGCGCTGCCCAGGTTGGACAGCATCATGGCGCGGCCGGGGTAGGCGGCGGGCAGGACGTCGGCCGCCCGGCGCCAGCGCGCGATCGCCTCCTCCAGCGCGGCCGGGTCGCCGGTGGTCTGCCAGAGCGCGAAGAGTTCCAGGGCGCGCGTGGTGGAGACGCCGAGATCCTCCACCGGCGGTACCTCCAACCGGGCCACCGTCTCTCGCACTTCGGGCGGCACCTCGTCCGGGACCAGCCGCCAGACCACCGCGTACAGCAGCACGGCGAGCTGTAACTCGGCCAGGTTCTCCGGGGTTTCGGCCTCGTGCAGGGTGCAACGGGCGTGGAACAGGAACGCGATGGCCCGTACGACGCCCCGCTCCATGACGTACAGCGGTCCCGTCGGCCCCTCGGGCGCCACCAGGGCGATCGCCCGTAACTCCTCCGCCTCGGTCACGGCGGCCGGGTCGAGGACCGCCTGCCGGTCGCCGCGGTCGAGGAACGCCTCGAGGCGCTGCCCGAGCCGTTCGGCGAGCAGCTCCGACCGCTGCCACGCGCTGTCGTCCCGCATCGTTCGCTCGCCCCCGTCGGCTGCCGCGTACGCCCCAAGATGCATCATGATGGTCCATCAACTCTGCGGCAGAGGTGAGGTATTCGTGGAGACGGCGGAGCTGTTGGGTGCGCTGTGTCGGCAGCTTCCCGTGCTGCGGGACTACGCCCGGCAGACCGGTGACAGTGTCGCGCTGGAGGAGGTCCTGGCGGCGGCCCGGCGGGGCGAGCCGGTCGTCGAGGGGTTGCGCGAACTCGGGCTGCTGAGGGTGCTGGAGCCCTTCGACGCCCGTACGACCCCCCGGGACGCCGGGCCGCCCGGCGGCGGCTTGGTCGCCCTCCCCGGCGTCGACCACTCCGGTCGGATCGCGCACGGCGACTACCGCTGCCCGGCGGGCAGTTGCTCGCGCACCGAGCAGCCGCGACCCGGCGACGACCTGCCGGTGTGCGCCCTGCACGGCCGGCCCCTCGGCTTCGGATGAACACCGTCGTCGCCGAGCTCGGCCGCAAGTACGTCGAGCGCTGGGCGGCGATGCTGGTGCTGCCCGGTCTGCTGTACGTCGCCGGCGCGGCGGCCGCCTGGCGGCTGGGGCACGCGCACTGGGCCGACCTGGGTCGGCTGACCGGCCTCATGGAGGAGGACGGGCGGAGCGTGTCGTCGGTGTGGCTGCTCGCGGTCGTCGTGCTGCCGGTGCTGTCGGCCGCCGCCGGGCTGGCCGCGCGGGGGGCCGCCGCGCTGCTCGGGCGGCTGTGGTTCGACCCGTGGCCCCGCGGCCTCGGCCGCCCGGCGCGGCGGCTGACGGCCGCCCGGGCCGCGCGCTGGGAGGCGGCGGACGCGGCGTTCCGGGCGGAGCCGGACCGGACCCCCGCCCGACTCGACGCGCTCGCCGCCCGCCGCAACGCCGTCGCCCTGGTGCCGCCGGCCCGGCCGACCTGGTCGGGGGACCGGCTGCGGGCGGTCGACGTGCGGGTGTGGGGCTGGTACCGGCTGGACGTGGTGTTCTCCTGGCCCCGGCTGTGGCTGGTGCTGACCGAGTCCGAGCAGAACGCCCTGCGCGCCGCCCGTACCGAGCTGGACGCCGCCGTCGCCCTGGCCGGCTGGGGTGTGCTGACGCTGCTGCCCGCGCTGTGGTGGTGGCCGGCCGTGCTGCCGGCGGGCGCCCTGGTCGCCGTAGGACTGCGGCGGACGCGGGCCGCCGTGGACACGCTCGCGCATCTGACCGAGGCGGCCTTCGACCTGCGGGGCGGGCTGCTGGCGCGGGAGCTGGGGTTCGCGGTGGCGGAGGGGGAGCGGCTGACTCCGGACGTGGGCGCGCGGGTGACCGCGCATCTGCGCAAGCACGCGTGAGACAGGACAAGCCCGCTCCCTTGCGGGAACGGGCTTGTGCACGACGTCTTGCTGGTACCCCCAACGGGATTCGAACCCGTGCTACCGCCTTGAAAGGGCGGCGTCCTAGGCCGCTAGACGATGAGGGCGGGGACGGGAGAAGCATATGGGATGGCAAGAAGGATCGCCAAAACTGTTTAGCGGCTGCTCCGCGAGGGGCTGGACGAGGGGCTCGGTGAGGGCGTCGGGGACAGGGTCGCCCCCGGCAGGTTCTCCTCCGGGAGATGGCGGCTTACCTCGGCCGTCGTCAGGCCGAGGCCGCCCAGTTTGATCGCGTCCCAGGCCTGGAGGTGCCGGGTGTCGCGGTCGAAGTAGAGGATCGAGGCCTCGATCGGGTCCGGGTACTTGCCCTCGACCGCGCGCAGCCCGCTGCCGCCGGTGGAGCCCTCGACGCGCAGCCGGGTGCCGTTGCGCATGACCTCCGTCTCCTGGTGGTGCAGATGGCCGGAGAGGACCAGCGGGACCGAGCCGTCGACCTCGCGGGCGGCCGAGGGCTCGTGGATCACGGCGACGTCGACCGGCTTCCCGGCGGTCGTCCAGTCGCGCAGCGAGGCGGCGAGCCGGCCGCCGGCCGCCTCCTGGGTCTCCTGGGCGCCGGACTTCTCGCTGCGGTCGGGGGTGTACTGGGGATCGCCGAGCCCGGCGAAGCGCAGCCCGGCGACGGTCTCGGCGCGGCCGTCGTCGAGGACGTGGACGTTCTTCATGCGCTCCAGATAGCGCTGGGTGACCCGGGAGTCGTGGTTGCCGCGGACCCAGACGTACGGCGCCCCGAGGTCGGCGACCGGGTCCAGGAAGCCGTTCTCGGCGGCCGTGCCGTGGTCCATGGTGTCGCCGGAGTCGACGATCACGTTGACCTGGTACTGCTTCACCAGCGAGGCGATGATCTTCCAGCTCGCCGGGTTGAGATGGATGTCGGAGACGTGCAGGACCCGGATGGTGGTGGGGTCCGGCTGGTAGGCGGGGAGCGTGGACGTGACGTCGTACAGCTTGGTCACGTTGGTCACCAGGCGGGCCAACTCCCGCTGGTAGACGTCGAACTCGGTGACGATGCTGCGCGCGTTGCCGACCAGCGACGGGGCCGAGGAGAGCAGTCCGGAGAACTTCGGCTGGAGGACCGAGTCGGGGTTCCAGGTGGCGTACGCCGTCCCGCCGCACGCGGCCAGCAGGGTCAGGGCGAGACCGCCGGCGGCGAGGGCGCGGCGCGGGCGGCGGTAGACGGCGAGGCCGAGGGCGGTGGCGCCCGCGACGACCGCGACACAGGAGCGGACGGCCAGGTCGAGGGTGCCGTGCTCGACGTCCCTGGCGACCTCGTCCTGGAGGCCGGAGATCCGCTCGGGGTGGTCGACCAGGGCCTGGGAGCGGACCGGGTCGAGCTGGTCGACGTTGACGTCCAGGCGGACCGGGGCGTGATGGCTGTCCAGTTGCAGGGCGCCGAGCGGGGAGACGTTGATCTTCGTGCCGCCGGTGAGAGACGGGCGCAGGGTCATCGTGGTGTTCATGGGCCCGACGGGGGTGCGGACGTTGCCGACGATCAGCAGGCCCAGCCAGGCGCCGAGCAGCACGACCGCGACCAGACCGAGGGCGCGGCCCCACGGGTGCGGCTGGGGCACGAGTTCGACGGTCGGGTGCGGGCGGCGGGCGCGGTAGTGCCGGGCGAGGGCGCGCGGCGAGCGGCGTAGGCGGATCAGGACGTTCAGGGCGGCGACGGGGACGCGGGCCATTGGTCCCGTATGCCCAAGTGCGGGGGTGGCTATGCGGGGAGTCCGCGCAAGCGCGGGGGTCGCCGTGGGGGGAGTCTGCGCAAGCGTGGGGTCGCTGTGCGGGGAGTCCGCGCAGGGGGCTTCAGCCCCAGCCGAGTTCGTGCAGGCGCGCGTCGTCGATGCCGAAGTGGTGGGCGATCTCGTGGACGACGGTCACGGCGACCTCGTGGACCACCTCGTCGCGGGTCTCGCAGTAGCGCAGGGTCGGGCCCATGTAGATCGAGATGCGGTCGGGGAGGACGCCCGCGTACCACTCGCCGCGCTCGGTGAGCGGGGTGCCCTCGTACAGGCCGAGCAGTTCGGGGTCGTCCGCCGGGGGTTCGTCCTCCACGAACACCGCCACGTTGTCCATGACCCGGGTCAGCTCGGGCGGGATCCGGTCCAGGGCCTCGGCCACCAGCTCTTCGAAGGCGTCGCGCGTCATCTCCAGCACAGGGACATTGTCGGGGACGCGGACGTGATCCGCGGGGTCGGGCACGGCCGGTGTGCGGTCGGGCCGTGCGGGGCACCGCGCGTGTCCTCTTGCGGGCGGCGGGAGTTGGACAGGTTGACTCCCTCACCCGCCCTCGGAGGTGGCTGCCCGTGCGCCCCAAGTACGTACCCGTCCGTCTGGCCGCGACGGTCATGGCCGTCGCCGCTGCCGCCGGCTGCATGAGCGTCGGTGACGACGAAGGGGGCAAGAGCGCCAAGCCCTCGCACTCCGCGGGAGAGCGGGGCGGTGAGGCGCCGGACGGCGGGACGGGGATGTCGGGCGGTGGCCCCGGGTACGGGGCGGCGGGCGCCGACGGCAAGCACGGCGGGAAGGACAAGGGCAGGAAGAAGGACGGGGAGTCCGCGTCGCCCTCCGCGTCGGCGTCGGCCGAGGACGACGCGTCGCCGTCGGCGAAGCCCAAGCCCGGGAAGCCGGACCAGCCGGGGCAGCCGACGCCGACCAAGGCGCCGCCGACCCCGACGAAGCCGGCCGACCCGGACCCGGTGACGCCGACCCCCGAGCCGCCGACGCCGGACCCGCCGACGCCCTCCGCCGAGCCCTCCTCCTCCGCCCACCCGGACACCGAGCCGCAACTGGTCCAGCGGGAGCCGGCGCCGACGGCGGGATCACCGGTGTGACGGCCGTGGATGTGACGTACGTCTAGTCCAGGGGGATCGGTTTGCCTTGGGGGGTGGAGGGTGCGTATGGTGGTAGATCGTTTGATCCCATTGCCCGGCGCCATTGCAGAGAGCGCCGTGTGGCGCGTTCTCTCCCTTGCCGTGGCTGACCGCATAGAGGCGGTCGTATTGCGAAATCACGGAGTTGACGGGCGCGTGCCGACGAGACTCCGGAAGGTTTCGCTTACGCATGTCCATTTCCAGTTCTGATCACATCGTCATGCCCGAGAACGACGAGAACGAGGCCGTCGAGGCGCTCGAGACCGTCGACTCGGCCGACACCACCGACGCGACCGACTCGGTCGACGAGACCCCCGAGGTCACCTTCGCCGACCTCGGTCTCCCCGAGGGCGTCGTGCGCAAGCTCGCGCAGAACGGTGTGACCACCCCCTTCCCGATCCAGGCCGCGACCATCCCGGACGCCCTGGCCGGCAAGGACATCCTCGGCCGTGGCCGCACCGGCTCCGGCAAGACCCTCTCGTTCGGTCTGCCGACCCTGGCGCGTCTGGCCGGCGGCCGCACCGAGAAGCACAAGCCCCGCGCGGTCATCCTCACCCCGACCCGTGAGCTCGCGATGCAGGTCGCGGACGCCCTCCAGCCGTACGGCGACGTCGTCGGCCTGAAGATGAAGGTCGTCTGCGGCGGTACGTCGATGGGCAACCAGATCTACGCCCTGGAGCGCGGCGTCGACATCCTCGTCGCCACCCCGGGCCGGCTGCGCGACATCATCAACCGCGGTGCCTGCTCCCTGGAGAACGTCGAGGTCGCCGTCCTCGACGAGGCCGACCAGATGTCCGACCTGGGCTTCCTGCCCGAGGTCACCGAACTGCTCGACCAGGTCCCGGCCGGCGGCCAGCGGATGCTGTTCTCCGCGACCATGGAGAACGAGATCTCCACGCTGGTCAAGCGCTACCTGAGCAACCCCGTCACGCACGAGGTCGACAGCGCCCAGGGCAACGTCACGACCATGTCGCACCACATCCTGATCGTGAAGCCCAAGGACAAGGCGCCGGTCACCGCGGCCATCGCCTCCCGCAAGGGCCGCACCATCATCTTCGTCCGCACCCAGCTGGGCGCCGACCGCATCGCCGAGCAGCTGTGCGACGCCGGTGTGAAGGCCGACGCGCTGCACGGCGGTATGACGCAGGGCGCCCGTACCCGCGTGCTTGAGGACTTCAAGAAGGGCTACGTCAACGCGCTCGTCGCCACCGACGTCGCCGCCCGCGGTATCCACGTCGACGGCATCGACCTGGTCCTGAACGTGGACCCGGCCGGCGACCACAAGGACTACCTGCACCGCGCGGGCCGCACGGCGCGTGCCGGTCGCACGGGTACGGTCGTCTCCCTCTCGCTGCCGCACCAGCGCCGCCAGATCTTCCGCCTGATGGAGGACGCGGGCGTCGACGCCGGGCGTCACATCATCCAGAGCGCCGGCGCCTTCGACCCCGAGGTCGCCGAGATCACCGGTGCCCGGTCGATGACCGAGGTCCAGGCCGAGTCCGCGGGCAACGCCGCGCAGCAGGCCGAGCGTGAGGTCGCCTCCCTGACCAAGCAGCTGGAGCGGGCGCAGCGCCGCGCGAGCGAGCTGCGCGAGGAGGCCGACCGTCTCGTCGCCCGCGCCGCCCGCGACCGCGGTGAGGACCCGGAGGCCGCTGTCGCCGAGGCGCAGGCCGCGGTCGTCGCCGCCGCCGAGGCAGTCGAGGCGTCCGTGCCCGCGCAGCCGGCGGCCCAGGAGGCCGAGCGTGGCTTCGAGCGTCGGGACAACGACCGTGGCGGCTTCCGCCGTGACGAGCGTCGCGACGACCGTGGCGGCCGCTCCTTCGAGCGCCGTGACGACCGCGGTGGCCGTGGCTTCGAGCGTCGGGACAACGACCGTGGCGGCTTCCGCCGCGATGAGCGTCGCGACGACCGTGGTGGCCGCTCCTTCGAGCGCCGTGACGACCGGGGCGGGTTCAACCGCGACAACCGCGACAACCGTGACCGCGGTGAGCGTGGTGAGCGTGGCTTCGAGCGCCGTGACGACCGCGGTGGCCGTGGCTTCGAGCGTCGGGACAACGACCGTGGCGGCTTCCGCCGCGATGAGCGCCGTGACGACCGTGGCGGCCGTTCCTTCGAGCGTCGGGACAACGAGCGCGGTGACCGTGGCGGGTTCCGCCGCGACGACCGGCCGGCCGGCCGTTCCTTCGAGCGTCGTGACGAGCGCGGTGGACACCGTGGCAGCGACCGCCCGTTCAACCGCGACCGCCGTGACGACCGTCCGGGCTTCCGCTCCGGTGGTCACGAGCGCCCGTACGGCCGCCGTGACGACCACCGTGGCACCGGCACCGGCACCGGCTCGGGTTCCGGCTCGTCCTTCGGCCGCCGTGACGACAAGCCGCGCTGGAAGCGCAACGGCTGACCAGTAGGTCTGTGAAGGGCCCGTACGACTCCGGTCGTACGGGCCCTTCGGCTTTCCCGGGGCGGTGTGCGGGTCGGTTTGCCGGACTCCTTGTGATTCGTGAATGTGTTCGAATTCTGTGCGTGGCCTGTGTTAACTTCCGCGCCTCCCTAGCCAGTTGGAGGTGTCGTGGCCCCACGCCACAGGCCCACCCGTATGCGTTTCCTCGTTCCCGGCGCACTCGTCGCCTCCGTCGCGTTCGCGCCCGCCGCCCACGCCGACACGACCCCCGCGCCCCTCACCATCGACGCCCCCGACCGCTATCTGCCGCGCGGGCTCAATCTGGAGTCGGCGGGTGGCGCCGGCGACCTCGGCCGCGTGGAGCGCGACGGTTCCGAGGACTTCACCGGATTCCGCTGGACCCCCACGTCCGGCGCCCCGACGGCCATCGGCCAGGACCCGGCCGACCCGTCCGCCGAACGCGTCGGAGGCTTCGCCTCGGACGTCGTCGGCCGCTACACCCCGGCCGACCGGTCCGTGGAACTCAAGGACATGAAGGCCGGCACGTCGATCCGCTTCACGCTCCCCGAGGGCCAGACCTACCAGGGCACGTACGGCGCCACGGTGCTCACGGCCACCTGGGCCGCGGACGGCTCCGTGGCGTCCCTGCACCTCTTGCGCCCCCGGGGCGACGGGGAGTTGAAGGACACGCAGGTCTCCGGCAAGGACGGGGTGAGGCCGGCGTCGTACAAGGTGCTCGGCGGTGACGCCGACACCCTCGCCATCTGGGTCTCCGGCGACCCGACCGGCCAGATCGGCCTGCTGGACACGGTGTCCGGCCGGATCACCGGTGTGCTCAAGGGCACCTGGGGCAGCGGGTACACGCAGGTCGCGTTCGGCGCGACGTACGTCGCCTGGTTCGACCCGGCGTACGGCGACCAGAAGGCGCACCTGCTGCGCCGGGACGCCCTCGACGGCACCGAGACGACGGTGGACGTGGCCTCGTCGTACGAGCAGCGGGCGTACATCGCGCTGGCCGGCGACTGGCTGGTCTCCCTGCGCCAGACCGAGTCCTTCCGCAACAGCGACGCCCCGAAGGACCGCGGCGAGCCGCTGCTGGCGGTCTCGGTGACCGACGGTCGGACGCGCACGCTGCTGCCGCACGCCCGCCTCGGCGGCACCTACGGCCTGAACCCCACGCCGGACGGCGGGGTCCTGGTCGCGGGCGGCGCGTCGGCGGGCGACTGGGGCGTGCGGAAGGTGACGGCGAACCCCGACGGGACCCTCGCGCTGAGCACTCTGCGGTCGGTGGCGCCGAAGGCGGGCACGTACGGCGCGGTGACCCTGGCGGCCGGCGACCTGGCGACGAGCGAGCCGGACACCAACTACCTGCCCTCCCTCTACAAGCGCCACATCGACCTGGCGGCCGCGTCCGCCGGCACCCGCGCCCTCGTCGCCCAGCCGCCGCTGAGCACCGACGGCACGGGCGGTACGGCGGGCAGCGGGGCCTTCGCGCTGGGCGACGGCGCCTTCGCCTATCCCTCGGGCGCCGGGATCGACGTACGGTCGACCCCGGACGACGCGGCGAGCGTGGCGGTGCCGGGCGGCGGCCAGATCGTGGACGCCTCCGGGCGGTACGTCGTCTTCGGCTACGGCTACATGTCCGGGTTCGGCTCGTACCAGCAGTACGTCATCGATCGTGAGAAGCCCGGCTCCGACAAGGTCCTCCTCACCCGGCCCGCGTCGGCCGCGGCCGTCTGGGGCAGCGACTTCTGGACGCCGGGCGACACCAAGGGGACGGTGACGTCGACCGATCTGGGGTCCGGCGCGACCGAGACCTTCGCGCTCGGCAAGGAATGCACGCCGACCGACCTCCAGGCGGTGGGCCGCTGGGTCTACTGGACGTGCGCCGCCTCCGGCGACCCGGCGGGCTCCGGCGTCTGGGACCGGGACACCGGGCGCATGCTCGACGTACCGGCGGACGGGGAGCTGGGCGACGGGTACGTGGTCGTCCACGACGAGGGGGCCGGCGAGCTGCGGCTCGTCGACTTCCACACGGCCGACACGGTCGAGACCCGCGTCCTCGCGACCGGCCTCCCGGGCTACCTCTCCCACGGCGCCTACGCCGTCGACCGCTTCGGCGGCGGCGTGGCCTGGCTCCCGGGGCAGGGCAAGCCGGGGGCGATGCGGGCGGTGGCCTCCGGGGTGCCGACGTCGGCGCTGACGGCGATCGAGACACACACCGAGGCCTCCGACGGCCGGTGGACCGGCGCCTGGCAGCTCTCCAAGCCGGCGGCACCCGGCGCGTACGTCGTCGTCAAGGACGCGTCCGGGGCGACCGTGAAGACCCTGGACGCGGTGCAGCGGGGTGCCGCGCTGGAGGTGACGTGGGACGGGGCCGACGACGGCTCGTACACCTGGGAGTTGGTGGCGGCGCCCGCCGACGGGCAGGGGCCTGAGCTGCGGTTGACGGGCGGTAGGTGAGAAGCGGAGCGCCGCGGCCCCCGGTAAGGGTGGGCGGCGGCGCTCCGCACGGCACTTTTTGGCCATGCTGTGACGTGTGTCACGCCCCCGGCGAGGGAATTGCTGGGGGCATGACAGATGACGCGATAGCGAGCGGGCCGTCCAAGGGGCCATCCGGCCTGTCGGACGAGGAACGGCTGGCCCAGCTCGGTTACACGCAGGTCCTGGCCCGCCGTATGTCGGCGTTCTCCAACTACGCGGTCTCCTTCACCATCATCTCGGTCCTGTCGGGCTGTCTGACGCTGTATCTGTTCGGCATGAACACCGGCGGCCCCGCGGTGATCACCTGGGGATGGGTCGCCGTCGGGCTGATGACCCTGTTCGTCGGGTTGTCGATGGCCGAGATCTGTTCGGCGTACCCGACCTCCGCGGGCCTGTACTTCTGGGCCCACCGCCTGGCCCCGCCCCGGACCGCGGCCGCGTGGGCGTGGTTCACGGGCTGGTTCAACGTGCTGGGGCAGGTCGCCGTGACCGCAGGCATCGACTTCGGGGCCGCGTCCTTCCTGGGCGCCTACCTGAACCTCCAGTTCGACTTCGAGGTGACCCCGGGCCGGACGATCCTGCTCTTCGCCGCGATCCTCGTCCTGCACGGCCTCCTGAACACCTTCGGTGTACGGATCGTGGCCCTGCTGAACAGCGTGAGCGTGTGGTGGCACGTGATCGGCGTCGCGGTCATCGTCGGCGCGCTGACCTTCGCCCCCGACCACCACCAGTCGGCGTCCTTCGTGTTCGGCGAGTTCGTCAACAACACGGGCTGGGGGAGCGGGGTGTACGTGGTCGCGCTGGGTCTGCTGATGGCCCAGTACACCTTCACCGGCTACGACGCCTCCGCGCACATGACCGAGGAGACGCACGACGCGTCGACGGCGGGACCGAAGGGGATCGTGCAGTCGATCTGGACGTCCTGGATAGCCGGCTTCGTGCTGCTCCTCGGCTTCACGTTCGCCATCCAGTCGTACGAGGGGGCGCGGACGTCCTCGACGGGGGCGCCACCGGCGCAGATCCTGCTGGACGCGCTGGGCGCGACGAGCGGAAAGCTGCTGCTGCTCGTCGTCATCGGGGCGCAGTTGTTCTGCGGGATGGCGTCCGTGACCGCCAACAGCCGCATGATCTACGCGTTCTCGCGTGACGGGGCCCTCCCGTACTCGCGCCTCTGGCACACCGTCAGCCCGCGCACCCGCACGCCCGTGGCGGCCGTGTGGCTGGCGGCGGGCGGGGCGCTGCTGCTGGGACTGCCGTACCTGATCAACTACACGGCCTACGCGGCGGTGACCTCGGTGGCGGTGATCGGCCTCTACATCGCGTACGTCATCCCGACCCTGCTGCGGCTGCGCAAGGGCGAGGAGTTCGAGCGCGGGCCGTGGCATCTGGGCCGCTGGTCGCGCGCGATCGGCGTGGTGTCCGTGATCTGGGTCGGCGTGATCACGGTGCTCTTCATGCTCCCGCAGATCTCGCCGGTCACCTGGGAGACCTTCAACTACGCGCCGATAGCCGTCCTCGCGGTCCTGGGCTTCGCGGCGACCTGGTGGCTGGCCTCGGCCCGGCACTGGTTCCTCAACCCCGACCACGAACGGACGCTGGCGAGGGAAGCGGCCCGCAAGGGTGCCCCCGAACCGGTCGATCCGTGACCTTTACGGCCCGTCCCCCACGCCCGGCGCGGCCGTGTCCCCGATACCCGATCGGAGAGACGGCCGTGTCCGGCTATGCTCGGGGAGGCAACATCGCCTGGGCCCTTAGCTCAATTGGCAGAGCAGTGGACTTTTAATCCATTGGTTGTGGGTTCGAGTCCCACAGGGCCTACGGACGCGGCGCCCGAGTCGGCTTGGTCGGCTCGGGCGCCGTTGCGTGTTCGGGGTCAGCGCGTTCCCGGCCACAGCGCGCCGAGGAGCACCCGTACCTGTTCGATCAGCCGCTCCGGTTCGAACGTCCCCGGGTCGGTCAGGGCCAGGCGGCCGAAGTGTTCCGCGCAGGCGACCAAGGCGTGGGCGAGGATCGCCGCGTCGAGGGCGGGACCGTTCCGGTCGGCCGGGAGGTGGGCGAGCCACGCCTCGACGCGGCGCCGGAAACGGTTCCTGTCCGCCTCGACGCGCTCGCGGACGACCGTGGGCATGTTGCCGGGCGGCGCCAGGATCAGCCGCCAGGTGTCCGGGTCCTGACGGAGCATCGCGGACATGCGGCGCACGGTCTCCGCGGCGAACGTGGCGGGGGCGCCCCGTTCCGCGGGGTCGTCGGGGATCGTGGCGAGCAGCTGGCCGAAGGCGCGGGCCTGCTGACGGTCGAGCAGCGCGGTCAGCAGGGCGTCGAGATGGTCGTAGGCGCCGTAGACCACGGACCGGGCGACGCCGGCCCGCTTGGCGATGGCGTCGATGGAGATCCGGTCGTAGCCCTCGCTCACGATCACGGCGAGGGCGGTGTCGAGGAGTTGCTCGCGGCGCTGCTCGATCGGGACGCGCGGGGCGTAGGGGCGCCGCTTGCGGGGCCTGTCCTCGGAAGTCGTGGGCGCTGACACCTTGGCAGTTTACGACAGCCGTGTCTTAATTTACGACACCAGTGTCGTAAGTGAGGAGCGGGTTCATGGCCAAGCTGAGGCGCGGTGAGGTCCTGCCGCACGAGGACCACGGCTTCTTCGGGCCCGGCTCGGTGGTGTGGAAGGTCTGGAGCTATCCGACCGCCCCGACGGTCGGCTTCCAGCGGGCCGTCGTCGTCGAGGAACTCGACCCGCCGCTGGTGGCCGCCGTACACGCCACCCAGGGCATCTACCGCCGCTCCCGTACCCGTTACGACCGCACCCTGCGCTACTTCGCGATGGTGGCCTTCGCCGGAACCCGTGAGGTGTGCAAGGCCGCGGACGTGCTGGTCAAGGTGCACTCCAAGGCGATCGGCGAGCTGCCGTACGGCGGCGGGGCCTACGACGCCAACGACCCCGCCTCCCAACTGTGGATCCAGCTCACCGGCTGGCACTCGATCCTCTACGCGTACGAGAAGTACGGCCCCGGCAAGCTCACCGAGCGGGAGGAGAGCGAGTACTGGGAGGCCTGCGCCCTCGCCGCGGAGCTCCAGACCTGCTCGCCGGACGACGTCCCGCGCAGCCGGGAGGGCGTCCGGGCGTACTTCGAGGAGATGCGCCCGCGGCTGTCCGGCAGCCCGATCGCCCGGCAGGCCATGCACCATCTGCTCAGGGCCGAACTCGTCCTCCCGCCGACGCCCTGGTGGGCGAAGCCCGCGAGCCTCGCCGTCGCTCGGGCCCAGCGGATCGCCACGATCGCCACCATGCCGCGCTGGATGCGCGAGCTGGCGGGCATCCGGCAGTCCCGCCTCCTCGACACGCTCATCGTGCCCGTGATGAGGACGGCCTTCGCGCTCGCCCATCTGAGCCCGCGGCTCGAACTGCTCCTGATCGGACGCCTCTCGCCCTCGACCGTCCCGGTGATCGCACCGATGAAGCTCGGCGTCCCGCCCCGCAGCCAGGAGGTGCTGACGCCCGCCGAGGCCCGCGCCCGCCACGGCTACCCGAGGCCCGCCGAGGCCCACCTCGACTTCCGCGCCCGACAGGCCGCCCGCGTCTTCGACGACGGGAAGGCCCCCAGCGACCAGGGCCTCATCGAGTCCCAGGAGATCCTCGGCCCGCTCGCGTGACAGGCCCAGCGGGCGTCCAACACCTGTGGGGGCGGCGTAGGTTGGGCCCATGTCGACGTCACCGGTGATCCTGCTGCTGTCGGGGAGCCTGCGCTCCGGCTCCGCCAACGAGGCCGTCCTGCGCACCGCGCAGGCCGTGGCGCCGTCGGCGGGGGTGCGGGCGGTGCGCTACGACGGTCTCGCCGGCCTTCCGCACTTCAACCCCGATGACGACACCGACCCGCTGCCCGCGCCCGTGACCGGGCTCAGGGAGGCGATCGACTCGGCGGCCGGGATCCTGATCTGCACCCCGGAGTACGCGGGGACGCTGCCGGGCTCGTTCAAGAACCTGCTCGACTGGACGGTCGGCGGCACCGAGATCTGCGACAAGCCGGTCGCCTGGGTCGGCGCGGCAGCCCAGGGGCGCGGCAAAGGCGCGGAGGCCACCCTGCGCACGGTCCTCGGCTACACCGGCGCCGACATCGTGGAGCGGGCCTGCGTGAGACTGCCGGTGGACCGGGGGATGCTCGGCGCGGACGGGACCGTCACCGACCCGGAGTTCCGCAGCCGTATCGCCGAGACCCTAGGGGTGTTGGCCGCGGGAGCCGGGGCGCGGGCGTGACGGCACCCTCCGTCCTCAACCTCTGGCGCGGGCACCTGGGCCAGATCCCCGAGTCGGTCTGGCAGCGCACCGAACTCCAGACCCTGATCCTCGCGGACAACGACCTCACGGACCTCCCGCCCGCCATCGGCCGGCTCCACCGGCTCACCACGCTGGACCTCGGCCACAACCGCCTCACCTCGGTGCCGGCCGAACTCGGTGCCCTGACCGGCCTCAGCGGCTTCCTCTACCTGCACGACAACGACCTCACCGAACTCCCCGACACCCTCGGCGCACTCACCCGGCTGCGCTATCTCAACGTCGGCGAGAACAAGCTCCCCGCACTGCCGGAGACCGTCGGCCGGATGACCGGGC
Source organism: Streptomyces sp. NBC_00028 (assembly GCF_045041065.1). Lineage (NCBI taxonomy): Bacteria > Bacillati > Actinomycetota > Actinomycetes > Kitasatosporales > Streptomycetaceae > Streptomyces > Streptomyces sp. NBC_00028. The sequence continues at coordinate 5,378,041 of NZ_CP108293.1, forward strand.
TCGTCGAACTCCGGGCCCAGCACAACCTCCTCACCACCCTGCCGGACGGCATCGGCGCCCTCCACGCCCTCCGGGAGCTCCGGCTCCGCGGCAACCGGCTCACCGGCCTGCCGTCGTCCGTCTCCGGTCTGCGCGAGCTGCGCCACCTGGAGCTGCGGGACAACTCCCTCACCGACGTCCCGGACGCCCTCGCCGGCCTCCCCCTCCTGCGCCACCTGGACCTGCGCGGCAACCACCTCACCCACCTCCCCGCCTGGCTCACCGCCCTGCCCGCACTGGAGAAGCTGGACCTGCGCTGGAACACCTGCGACCCGTCGTCGCCGCTGGTGGGGGAGCTGGAGCGGCGGGGGTGCGTGGTGCTGGCGTAGAGAGAGGGACACGGGCTGAGGCACTGATGGTGTAGCCCGCTACACCCCGACAGGGGAGTCTGCGCGACCGCTCTCGCGCGCCCCCGTGACCTAGCCTTCCCGCATGGGAAAGACCATGCGGCGGGCCGTGCGGGCGACGGGGCATCTGCTGCTCGCCGCGGCGATGGCGTTCGGCGTGTGGATCTTCGTCTGTGTGCTGCTGATCACCGCGGTCGGAACGCTCGTGCTGGTCGGCGCCTGGCTGCTGCCCGAGACCGTGCTGCTGATCCGGCGGATCGCGGGTGCCAAACGGAAGACGACCGCCGCGTGGACCGGCGTGCGGATCCCCGAGGCCTATCAACCCCTCACCGGCACGACCCGCGAGCGGTTCCGGACCGCCGTGCACGACCCCGGCACGCTCACCGACTTCCGCTGGATGGTCGCCTACTACCTGTACGGCGCCCTGGTCCTCGTCGCGCTTCCGCTGTGGCCGCTCGGGCTCGTCGTGGACGGCGTGTGGAGCGGCCTGCTGCGACGGCAGCCCGTCGTTCTTCCCCTGATCGTGCGGATCGCCGACCTGGAGGCCGACTGGTCGACCGCGCTGCTCAAGCCGTCCCCGAAGGCGGTGCTGGCCCGCCGGGTCGAGGAGCTGGCCGCGACCCGCGCCGACGCGATCTCCGCGCACGGCGCCGAACTCCGCCGTATCGAGAGGGACTTGCACGACGGCGCCCAGGCCCGCCTGGTCGCGCTGTCGATGCGGATCGGGCTGGCGAAACGGGCCTACGACCGTGATCCCGAGGCCGCCCGCAAACTGCTGGACGACGCCCAGGACCAGGCCGAGCAGGCGCTGACCGAGCTGCGTCAGGTGGTGCGCGGCATCCACCCGCCGATCCTCAGCGACCGCGGCCTCGTGGGCGCGGTGCGGGCCCTGGCGGCGAGCAGCGGGCTGCGGGTGAGCATCGAGGACCAGGGGCTGGACGAAGGGGTGCGGGCGCCGGCCGCCGTCGAGGCCGCGGCCTACTTCGTGGTCGCCGAGTCCCTCACCAACGCCGCCAAACACAGTGGTTCGCCCCGCGCCGAGGTACGGCTGACCCGTACCCGGCGCGGACTGCGCGTGCGGGTGAGCGATGTCGAGGGGTCGGGCGGGGCCGACGAAGGCGGTGGCTCGGGGCTGCTCGGGATGCGGCGCCGGGTCGCCGCGCTGGACGGGACCGTGGACGTGTCGAGCCCCGCCGGGGGGCCGACCGTGATCGAAGTGGAGCTGCCGTGCGTGTGGTGATCGCCGAGGACAACGCCCTGCTGCGGGAGGGACTGGTGCTGCTGCTGACGTCCGCCGGGCACGAGGTGGTGGCCGTCGCCGGGACCGGGCCCGAGATCATGCCCGCGCTCCTGGAACACCGGCCGGACATCGCCGTCCTGGACGTCCGGATGCCGCCGGGCTTCCGGGACGAGGGGCTGCGGGCCGCGCTGGAGGCCCGCGAGCGGATCACCGGCCTCCCGGTCCTCGTGCTCTCGCAGTACGTCGAGGAGTCCTACGCCGCCGAGCTGCTCGCCGGCGGCACCAGCGGGGTCGGCTACCTCCTCAAGGACCGGGTGGGCCGGGTCGACGAGTTCCTCGACGCGCTGGAGCGGGTCGCCGCCGGCGGCACCGCCCTGGACCCCGAGGTCGTCACCGAGCTGCTGACCCGCCGCAAGGACTCCCCGCTGGACTCGCTCACCCCGCGCGAGCGCGAGACCCTCGAACTCATGGCGGAGGGCCACGACAACGCGACCATCGCGAAGACCCTCGTCGTCACCGAACGCGCCGTCCACAAGCACATCGGCAACGTCTTCCTGAAGCTCGGTCTGCCCCCGAGTGACAGCGGCCACCGCCGGGTGCTGGCCGTCCTGGCCTACCTCGCGCACACCCCGCCGAAGTGAGTCAGCCGACGCTCAGCTCACCCAGCGGCAGCGTGTGCTGGGTCTGGAGCACCTTGGCCCGCAGATAGCGGACGTTGTGGGCGGTGGTGAAGACACCGGTGGGCACCCGGTCGCGGACGTCGATGCCGAGGTCGCGCAGCTGGCCCGCCTTGTCGGGGTTGTTGGACAGGAGGTCGAGCGACTCGATGCCCAGGGCCTTCAGCATCTGCGCGGCGGCCGTGTAGTCGCGGTCGTCCTCGGGCAGGCCCAGCGCGGTGTTCGCGGCGTAGGTGTCGAGACCCTGGTCCTGGAGGGCGTACGCGTCGAGCTTGTTGTAGAGACCGATGCCGCGGCCCTCCTGACGGAGGTACAGCAGCACGCCGCCGCGTTCGGCGATGCGCTCGACCGCCTCGCGCAGCTGCGGGCCGCAGTCGCAGCGGGCGGAGCCGAAGACGTCGCCGGTGAGGCACTCGGAGTGCAGCCGGACCAGGGGGTTCGGGCCCGGCTCGCCGAGGACGACCGCCAGGTGTTCCTGGCCGTCGACCAGTCCGTGGAAGGTGACCAGCTCGGAGTCGACGCGGTAGCCGTCACCGAAGCGCAGGGGCACGCGGACACGGGAGCGCTGGGTTGCGGCGGGGAGGTCGGTCATGCGGGTACTCCGGTCCGTAGACATATCTGCTTCAGATTTGAATCAGATCTACGGTTCGAGACCCTACCCCATGCTTTAAATTTGAAGCAACAGAATTATGGCGCTCGTCACGAACCTCGTCGCGACCTCGTGGCGACCCTCGTCACGAACAGGACGGTGACGACCGCCGCCGCCACGGAACCTCGTCCCCCGTGTCCTCCTGGAGCCCGTCCGCGATCGCCCGGGAGATCTCCTCCAGCTGCCCCACCTGCTCCGGGGTGAGCCGGTCGAAGAGGGCGGAGCGGACCGCCTCGACATGTCCCGGCGCCGCCCGCTCCACCTCCGCCAGCCCCTCGTCGGTCAGTACGGCGATGCTGCCGCGCTTGTCCCAGCGACAGCTCTCCCGCCCGACCAGCCCGTCCTTCTCCAGCCGGGTCACGGCATAGGTGAGCCGGGGCCGCGTGATCTTCAGTCCCTCGGCGAGATCGGTCATCCGCAGCCGCCGCTCCGGCGCCTCGGAGAGAGTGGAGAGGATGGAGTAGTACAGGTGCGGCATGCCGGCGTCCTGCTGGAGCTGCCGGTCGATCGCGTCCTCCAGGAGGTGCGCCGCGGCGATGTACGCGCGCCAGGCGCGCTGCTCCTCGGGAGTGAGCCAGCGAGTCGTCATAGAGCCAGTGTAAGTTTGTTTCAAACTTGAACCAAGAGCCGCACGTCACAGCGAGAGGGACCGCTCCGATGCCGCACCCGTACGTCCTCCTCTCCGCCGCCGTCTCCCTCGACGGCTACCTCGACGATCTGGGCCCCGACCGGCTCCTCCTCTCCTCCCCGGCCGACTTCGACCGCGTCGACGAGGTCCGCGCCTCCGTCGACGCGATCCTGATCGGCGCCGGCACCATCCGCGCCGACAACCCGCGCCTCCTCGTGAACTCCCCGGAGCGCCGCGCGGCCCGGGTGGCGGCAGGCAAGCCGGAGTACCCCCTGAAGGTCACGGTCAGCGGCTCGGGCGACCTCGACCCGGAGGCGAGGTTCTGGCACACGGGCGGCGACAAGCTCGTCTATACGACGGACCAGGGCGCCGAACGGGCCAAGGCGCACGGCCTGGCCGCCGAGGTGGCCGCCCTCGGCCCCGACATCGACTGGCGCCGCCTCCTCGCCGACCTCGCCGCCCGGGGCGTGGACCGCCTCATGGTCGAGGGCGGCGGCCGTATCCACACCCAGCTCCTCCAGCAGGGCCTCGCCGACGAACTCCAGCTGGTCCTCGCCCCGCTGTTCGTCGGCACCCCGGAGGCCCCCCGCCTCTTCGGCCCCGGCGGCTACCAGGACGGACGCCTGCGCCTGGTGGAGACCCGGCAGATCGAGGACGTGGTCCTCATGCGCTACGAGCCCACGGCCCCCGGCACCGGCCCGCTCGCCACGCCCGCCGACCACCACTGGCTCCGCCTCGCCTGTGAACTGGCGGCCCTCTGTCCGCCCTCGCGGACCGCCTTCAGCGTCGGCGCGGTCGTGGTCGCCGCCGACGGCACGGAACTCGCCCGCGGATATTCGAGGGAGGGCGCCGACCCCGTCGTACACGCGGAGGAGGCCGCGCTGGCGAAGATCGGCGCGGACGATCCCCGGCTGGCTTCGGCGACCGTCTACAGCAGCCTCGAACCGTGCGCCCGCCGCGCCTCCCGTCCTGCGCCCTGCGCCCGGCTGATCCTCGACGCCGGGGTGCGCCGGGTGGTGACGAGCTGGCGGGAGCCGGACACGTTCGTGACGGCGGCGGACGGCAACGGACTGCTGGCGTCGGCGGGTGTGGACGTCGTCGTCCTGCCGGAGTACGAGGAGCGGGCCAAGGCGCCGAACCTTCATCTGCTGGGGTGAGTTCGCGCCGCCGCGGGCCGCGCCGACTCCTATCGGCCCATCAGATCCTGCGCCCCGACACCCCCCGGGCCACGCTTCCCCTATGAGGTCCCGACGTACCGCCGCTCTCCTGCTGGTCCCCCTCCTCGCCACCGCCTGCGGGACGACCGGCGCCGACACCCGCACCATGGCCCGCGCCCTCCCCGCGGACGCCGCCTTCACCCACCCCGGTGTCCTCGTCAGCGAGGCGCAGTTGGCGGCCGTGAAGCAGAACGTCACCGCCGGGAAGCAGCCGTGGCTGAAGGCGTACCTCGGGATGCGGGACAGCAAGTACGGGGCGTACGAGTACGAGCCCGAGCCGTACGCGAGTGTCGACTGCCCCGGCGGTGACCACGCCGACCGCCCGGCGCACGGCTGTGTCGAGGAGCGCGAGGACGCCATCGCCGCCTACACCCAGGCCCTCCTCTTCCGGATCACCGGCAAGCGGCAGCACGCCCTGAAGGCCAGGGAGATCCTGGACGCCTGGTCGGCGAAGATGCGCCGGCACACCGAGGAGGACGCCGGGCTCCAGACCGGGTGGGCCGGGTCGACGTGGGCCCGGGCGGCCGAGATCGTCCGGTACAGCCCCGGCGCGGGCTGGCCGGCGGACCGGGTCGCGCGGTTCGAGACCATGCTGCGCACGGCGTATCTGCCGACCGTGACCCGCAAGGTCCCCGACTACAACGGCAACTGGGACCTCGTGATGACCGACGCGGCCATCGGGATCGCCGTCTTCCTGGAGGACCGGGGGGCCTTCGAGCACGCCCTCGAACGGTTCCGGGAGCGCGTGCCCGCCTACTTCTACCTGGCGAAGGACGGCACGCTGCCGCTCACCCCCAAGGGGTCGAGCGTCACCACACCGCAGAAGCTGACGGCGTACTGGTTCGGGCAGAAGACGTACAAGGACGGCATGTCCCAGGAGACCTGCCGCAACTTCAAGCACGTCGGCTACTCCGTCGCGGCCACCGCCCACATCGCCGAGACCGCCTGGCACCAGGGCATCGACCTCTACGGCGAGATCAAGGACCGGCTCAAGAGCACCCTCGCCTTCCACGCCCGCTACCAGGCCGGCGAGTCCGCGCCCGCGTGGCTGTGCGGCGGGAAGGTGGACCGGACCATGGGCCCGGACCTGGAGGTCGCCCTCAACCACCTGGAGGGCCGCCTGGGTCTCTCCGTCCCGGCGGCCCGCAAACTCGCCGAGGAGACCCGCCCGGCGGGCACCGACAACCTCTTCGTCTCCTGGGAGACCCTGACCCACGCGGGCAACCCGGCCGACTGAGAAACACAGGTCAGGCGGGCCCACGGGTAATGCGTGCGCGAGCAACCCCGCGGATGGCGTACTATTGAGTCATCGCCGCGGGGTGGAGCAGCTCGGTAGCTCGCTGGGCTCATAACCCAGAGGTCGCAGGTTCAAATCCTGTCCCCGCTACTGATGGCCCAGGGCCGGAATCCAATGGATTCCGGCCCTGAGTCGTTTCCGGGCCGTTTCCCCCTCGTGCGGCGGTTGTCACGGCGGGTGATCGCGCGACCCCCCTCCGCATAACAACTGACATACCGTCAATCCCTGTGAGCTTGCTGAGGCCGGGTCAACTCGCCCGTTTTTCACCGGCCATGACCCCTACGTCCTGCTGAAAAAGGTTAATGATCAAGCGGAACAGCTTGGAATCAGCACCCCGGGTCTATTAACGTTCGATAACGCAGCGCGGTCGTCCCAGCCGTCACAAGAGTCGGCTCCGTGCGCACGCGCCGAATCCCGCAAGGGAACCGGGGAACCACCAACTTGGGGTGAATCACGCGTAAGTCGCCGTGGCAGCACGGCGGTTATACGCGCGTAGGAGACCTTCCTGCTCCGAACCCGTCAGCTAACCCGGTAGGCGAGAAGGAAGGAAAGGAGCACGCCCACGTGGCGTCAAACCGGCCTGCCCCCGAGGCCCCGTATGTGCCGAGCCAGCGCAGCACCGATGCCTTCGGCTACGGCAGCTACCACCACGACGAGGGTCCGCAGGACGTCTGGAATCCCACCGAGGACTCCCTCCGGCCGGCTCGCGGCAAGCACCGGGTGGCCAAGCAGCGCGGCGGAGGACTCGCCCGCAGCTCCACCGTCCTGGGCGTCGGTGTCATAGCCGCCGTCGGCGCGGGCGGCATGGCCAGCGCCAACACCGGCAAGCCGCCGGTCTCCATCTCGATGCCCGACCTGCCCTCCGTGGGCGGCGTCTTCGGCGGTGACGACGAGGCCCCCAAGGGCTCCGCCACCGCGCTCAGCAGCCTGGCCACCACCACCACGGAGACCGCCGAGAGCGGCTCGGACGCCGGTGAGGCGCTGCGCAACCGGATCATGGCGCAGGCCGAGAGCCAGCAGAACCAGGTCGACAACAAGGTCCAGCTCGCCGCCGAGGCCGAGGTCGCGGAGCAGTCCGCGAAGGCCGAGGCCGCCGCGCTGAAGCAGGCCGCCGACGACGCCGCCGAGGCGAAGAAGGCCGCCGAGGAGAAGGCCGCGAAGGAGGCCGAGGCCAAGCGTCTCGCCGAGCTCGCCAAGCAGTTCACGCTGCCGACCTCCTCGTACACGATCACCTCGACCTTCGGTCAGGCCGGTTCGCTGTGGTCCTCCGGCTACCACACCGGTCTCGACTTCGCGGCCCCCACGGGCACGCTGATCAAGGCCATCCACAGCGGCACCATCACGGAGGCCGGCTGGGCCGGCTCCTACGGCTACCGCACGATCCTCACCCTCGACGACGGCACCGAGCTGTGGTTCTGCCACCAGTCCTCGATCAGCGTCAGCGTCGGCCAGAAGGTCAGCACCGGTGATGTGATCGGGCGCGTGGGCGCGACCGGCAATGTGACCGGGGCCCATCTGCACCTGGAGGTCCACCCCGGCGGGGCGGACACCGGCATCGACCCGATGGCGTGGCTGCGCAGCAAGGGCCTCACTCCCTGAGGCGGGTCTCCTTCTGAACCCCGGCGGTCCTGACGCTCACCCCCCGACGTCAGGGCTGCCGGTTCGCCCTGTCCGGAATACCGGCTTCCGGTACGGGTGTTGATCCCGTACATGACTTCTCTTCGCAAGCTGGGCACGTCCGACCTCGAGGTCTTCCCGCTCTCCCTCGGCGGCAACGTCTTCGGCTGGACCGCCGACGAGGCACAGTCCTTCGCCGTCCTCGACGCCTACGCCGCCGCGGGCGGCAACTTCGTCGACACAGCCGACTCCTACTCGTCGTGGGTGCAGGGCAACTCGGGGGGCGAGTCCGAGACCATTCTCGGCAGGTGGGTCAAGGCGCGCGGCAACCGCGACGACGTCGTGATCGCGACCAAGGTCAGCCAGCACCCGGAGTACCAGGGCCTGACGGCCGCAAACATCAAGGCCGCCGCGGACGCCTCCCTGCGCCGCCTGGGCACCGACCACATCGACCTCTACTACACCCACTTCGACAAGCCCGAAGTGCCGGTCGAGGAGATCATCGGGGCGCTGGACGAGCTGGTGCGGGCGGGCAAGGTGCGGCACATCGCCGCCTCCAACATCTCGGCCGAGCGGCTGGAGAAGTCGCTGGCCTTCTCCGAGCGCGAGGGCCTGGCCCGGTACGTGGCACTCCAGCCGCACTACAACCTGGTCTCGCGCGCGACCTACGAGGGTGAGCTCCAGGACCTGGCGGAGCGCACCGGCCTCGCCGCCGTCCCGTACTACTCGCTCGCGGCCGGGTTCCTCACGGGCAAGTACCGCGAGGGCGAGGTGGTGGAGGGCGCCCGGGCCGCCGCGGGCGCCGGCAAGCACCTGGAGACCGAGCGGGGCCGCTCGGTGCTCGCCGCCCTCGACGACATCGCCGAGGCCCACCGGGTGCCGGTCGCCACGATCGCCCTGGCCTGGCTCGCCGCCCAGCCGACGGTCGCCGCCCCGATCGCCTCGGCCCGCACGGTGGAGCAGCTGCCGGCGCTGGTGCGGGTGGCGGAGGTGACGCTCACGGACGCGGAGGTGGAGCGGCTCACGGAGGCGTCTGCGTAACCCTCGTCAGGACTGGTACGGGTTGTACGCGGGATAGGCCGGCTGGGAGTACGGCGTCGGCTGCTGCCCGTACCCGTACACCCCGTACATCGGCCACGGCGCCGCCACCACCGGAACCGGCGGTGCCGTCACACGGGCCGCGTGGTCCAGCGCGGGGCGTGCGACCTCGCGCCGGGCCCACAGCTCGTGCAGCAACTCCCGCTCCCGTACGACGAAGTCGGCGCCGGCGCGGCCGCGGCGCCCGCGGTGCCGCAGGAACGCGAGGGACGTCGCGTACGCCTCGTACTGCGCCACCGCGCGCGCCGCGGGCCTTCCGGCGTGCTGGCGGGCGTACTGGCGGGCGATGCGCCGGGCCCGCATCGAGCCGAGCGCGAAGGGTTCGGCGGGGGTGAGCCAGCCGGTCACGGCGTAGGCGGGCAGCTCCTCGCGGACGGTCCGCAGCTCGCGCTGCCGGGTCCAGATGACCAGCCAGGTCAGCAGCCCGAACGCGGGGAGCATGAAGGCCGCGTAGACGGCGAAGAAGCCGTACTCCCCGAAGGTGGACGAGCCGTTCCAGACGGCGTGCATGCCCATCGCCAGCACCAGGCCGGACAGGGGGAGCAGGACCCGGCGGACGTGCTGCCGGTCGGCGGACAGGGCCGCGATGCCGAAGCCGATGCCCGTGAGCACCGTGAACAGGGGGTGGGCGAACGGGGACATGATGACCCGCACGAAGAAGGTCGCTGCGGTCACGGAGGCGATGCCGCGGTCGCCGGTGAGCTGGTCGGTGCCGAAGGCGGTGCCGAGGTAGAGGATGTTCTCGGTGAACGCGAAGCCGGTGGCGGTGACCCCGGCTATCACCACGCCGTCGACGATCCCGGTGAAGTCGCGTCTGCGGAAGAGGAACACGAGGAGCACGGCCGCGGCTTTCGCCGACTCCTCCACGACCGGCGCTATCACCGTCGCCCCGAGGGTGTCCGCGCTGGACGGGTCGGCCGTCGCCGTCGCTATCCATCGCGTCGCGAAGCTGTTGGCGACGATCGCTATCAGTGCCGCCGCGCAGGCGCCCCAGGCGAAGCAGAACAGCAGATTGCGCCAGGGGCCCGGTGCGACCCGGTCCAGCCAGCGGAACGCGGCTATCAGCAGCGGCACCGGGAGGATCGCCAGGCCGAGGCCGACCAGGAAGCCCTCGGTGCCGGTCTGTTCACGCACCAGGGCGAGGATGACGAGCCCGGACAGCGCCAGCAGGGTGATCAGGGCGCCGTAGCGCACCCAGTTCCTTTGCCACCAGTGCGCGTGCCGCAGCGCACCGCCGGCGGGGCCGGTGGGAGGGTGCGTCGGGTACGGGGGAAAGGTGGCCACGGCATCGACCTTACGAGGGGGGTGGCTGCGGTGCTGGTCTCTCTCGCTTCTGTCCTGCTTCTTTGTCGTTGCTTCTTCATCGCTGTACGCGGCGGAACAACAGGTCGTTCACGACATGTCCCTTGTCCAGTCCCTGGCCCTCGAAACGGGTCAGCGGCCGGTAGTCGGGACGCGGCGCGAAACCGCCGCCCGCCTGGGTGTTCTCGAAGTCGGGGTGCGCTGTGAGCACCTCGAGCATCTGCTCGGCGTACGGCTCCCAGTCGGTCGCGCAGTGCACGATCGCGCCCGGCCTGAGGCGGGTCGCGGCGAGGCTGAGGAACTCCGGCTGGATCAGCCGCCGCTTGTGGTGCCGCTTCTTCGGCCAGGGGTCGGGGAAGTAGACGCGCAGCCCGTCGAGGGCGTCGGGGACGAGCATCTCGCGCAGCAGGATGATGGCGTCGCCGTTGGCCACCCGGACGTTGGCCAGGGCGCCCTGGTCGGCGAGGCCCAGCAGATTGCCCTGGCCGGGGGTGTGCACGTCCACGGCGAGGATGTTGGTGCCGGGGTCGGCGTCGGCCATCTGGGCCGTGGCCTCACCCATGCCGAACCCGATCTCCAGGACGACGGGGTTGGCGTTGCCGAACAGCTCACCGAGGTCGATGACCTGCTGCCCGTCGATGTCCAGCCCCCACTTGGGCCACAGCCGCTGCAACGCGTCGGCCTGCCCTGCGGTCACCCGGCTGCGCCGCAGCTGAAAACTGCGGATCCGCCGCTCGAAGTGCGACCCGGCGGGATCGGGCTTGGGCCCATCGGGAAATCGGGGCTCCCCCTTGGCCCGGGTGTGCCGAACGGGCACACCGGGGGTGTGAGAGGGCGGGGACGCGTCGGGGGCGTTGCGGGAGTCAGACACAGTGGGGTCGATTTTACGTGCGTCTCCCCGCCCTAGCTGCGGGCAGTCGTGCCGCTCGGGCGGCACGGGTGGGCGCAGCGGCACCCCGCCAGCGCGGGCGAGCGAAACCCACCCCCGCCCAGCACCGACGCCGGGCTCCCTGCTCAGGCCTCGCCCAGCACCGCCAACGCCCGCCGAGCCACCTCCCGCCCGATCGGCAGCGAGGCCGTAGCCGCAGGCGAAGGCGCGTTCAGCACATGCACCGTCCGCGCCCCCTCCTTGATCAGGAAGTCATCCACCAGCGTCCCGTCCCGCAACACGGCCTGCGCCCGCACCCCCGCCGCCGTAGGCACAAGATCGTCCTCCCGCACGACCGGCAGCAGCCGCCGCACCGCCTCGGTGAACGCCGCCTTGGACACCGACCGCCGCAGCTCCCCGGCGCCGTACCGCCAGTGCCGCCGCGCTATGTGCCACGACCCCGGCCACGCGAGCGTCCCACCCAGCTCCCGCGGCCGTACGACACCCCACCCGTACCCCTCCCGGGCGAGCGCCGGCACCGCGTTGGGCCCGATGTGCACGCCCCCGTCGAACCCGCGCGTGAGATGCACGCCGAGGAACGGGAACGCCGGGTCCGGCACCGGATACACCAGCCCCCGCACCAGCTCGGGCCGCGCCAGTTCGTAGTACTCGCCGCGGAACGGCACGATCCGCATCTCCGGGTCGTCCCCGGCCAGCCGCGCCACCTCGTCGCAGTGCAGCCCGGCGCAGTTCACCAGCACGCGTGCGCGGACCACGTCCCCGGCGGCGGTGCGCACGGCGACCCCCAGCTCGGGGCGGCGGTCGATCCGCTCGACCCGGGCGCCGTACCGGATCTCCGCCCCGGACGCCTCCGCGAGCTGCCGGGCGACGCCGACGAAGTCGCAGACGCCGGTCGTGCCGACGTGTATGGCGGCGAGGCCCTCCACCTCCGGCTCGTACTCCGAGATCTGGGCGGCGCCCAGCTCCCGGACCGGAATGCCGTTCTCCCTGCCTCGCTGGACCAGGCCGTGCAGCCGCGGCAGCTCGTCCCGCTCGGTCGCGACGATCAGCTTTCCGGTGACCGCGTGCGCGATGCCGTACTCCGCGCAGAACTTCACCATCTCCGCGGCGCCCTTGACCGCGTACCGCGCCTTCAAGGACCCCGGGCGGTAATAGATGCCACTGTGGATGACCCCGCTGTTGCGCCCCGTCTGGTGCCGGGCGGGCCCGGCCTCCTTCTCCAGCACGGTCACCCGCGTCCCTGGCGCGGCACGCGTGATCGCGAACGCCGTGGACAGCCCGACGATGCCTCCGCCGACCACGAGCACGTCACAGTCGTAAGCGACCGCTGAACGCATGTGCACCACCTCCCACCTCGATAGTGCACTGCGCCACTGACAGTCCCTTCAAACGCGGGATACGACAGCGCCTAAGCGGGAGCCATCAGCAAAGGCCTCGCCCGCTCCCGCAGCTCCACCACCCGCGGCTCGTCGCCGTACGGCTCCAGGCGGTGCAGCAGATCCTTCACGTACTCGGTGGTGCGGGCCGACGAGATGCGCCCCGCGACCTCCACCGCCCGTACGCCCTGCTCGCATGCCGCGTCGAGATTGCCCGACTCGAGCTCGGCGACCGCCGAGACGACGAGCCGCAGTCCGTGCGAGCGCACGAACTCCTCCGTCGGCTTCGACAGGGCCTGCTCCGTGAACCTGCGCACCTGCCGCGGCGCCTTGAGGTCGCGGTAGCACTCGGCCGCGTCGGCGGCGAAGCGGTCGTAGGAGTAGAAGCCGAGCCAGGACGGGTCCTGGTCGCCGTCCCGCGCCCGCTCCAGCCAGCCCTCGGCGGCCCGCAGCGCGGCGCCCGCCGCGTGCGCGTCACCCGCGCGTGCGTGTGCGCGTGCCTCGACGAGCCGGAAGAAGCTCATGGTGCGGGCGGTCGCCAGGCCGCGGTTGCGCTCCAGGGCGGCCTGGGCGAGGTCGACGCCCTCGTCGCCGAAGCCCCGGTAGGTCGCCTGGAGGGACATGGAGGCCAGGACATAGCCCCCGAGGGGGACGTCGGCCGCCGCGCGGGCCAGGCGCAGGGCCTGGATGTAGTAGCGCTGCGCCGCCTCCTGCTGGCCGGTGTCGAAGGCCATCCACCCGGCGAGGCGGGTGAGTTCGGCGCTGGCACCGAAGAGTGCCCGGCCCACCTCGTCGGAGTAGGAGCCGAGCAGCAGCGGAGCCGCCTCCACCCGTAAGCACTCGGGCACCATGGACGAACGCCAGTCGCCGCCTCCGTACTTGGAGTCCCAGCGCCTGGCGTCCTCGGCGGCCTCCCGCAGCTTCTGCACATCGCTGTGGCCGACTTTGAGCGGTGCGCCGGAGTCCTCGCAGCCGTTCACCTCGCGCGCGACCGAGCTGTCGGCCGGGGTTATCAGCCACCGTGAGGCGGGCGTTGCGTAGGCGCTTACTGCGAACGATCCGGCCAGCGACTGCCAGATGCCACCGGAGCCGGCCCGGCGGCCCGCGAGGTCGAGCCGGTAGAGCTCCGTCGCCGAGGTCACCGCCTGTCCGACGTCCCGGGGGAAGGCGAGGCCCACTTCGGGCGCGGGATCCGCGTCCGCCAGACCGATCTCGTGGAGCGGCACCGGGCGGCCGAGCTTCTGGCCGATCGCGGCGGCGATGAGGTGCGGCGCAGCGCCTTGCGGCACCATGCCTTTCGACACCCAGCGCGCCACCGACGTCTTGTCGTAGCGAAGAGTCAACCCGCGTTGAGCGCCAAGATCGTTGACGCGACGCGCGAGTCCTGCGTTGCTGATTCCCGCGAGGGCGAGAACGGCGCCGAGCTTTTCGTTCGGCCCGCGTTGCTCCCTGGACATGCGCCACCCCTCGACACAGACGGCTGCCGCGCTGGCATAACCACGCGGCATTCGTAAACCCAGCGTAGTTCGCCGCATCCCAAGCGTTAAGGGGCATTCTTCCGGATGGCGGGATTGTGGTCCGTACGCGCGTACGGGCCCCACACGCACCGTCGCGGTGTGCTCCCGCTGTGTGGCCGTGCGCCTGCGCGTGCGCTCTTCTCCGGCCATCGGGGGAGCGGTTCCATGGATCGTGCGTGGGTCGGCCCGCTGTACTGGATCCAGTGGGCTGGGGGATTCCGCCGCCTCCATCCCCGCGGGCGGCGGAACGGTCCGGGGGGCGAACTCCGTTCCCCGGACTGCGCGTTGTCGAGGCACTGCGCAGAGCCTGTACGGAGCGTGCGCGAGCCTGTCACCGCAGCGCCAATTTGGCTGAAAACCGACCCCGCCTTCCGCGGGTAATTACCGCTCCCACCACGGAAGTTGGCGGCGCTAAGGGCGTTCGGGGGGAGCGTATCGGGGGCGCATTCAGGTCGCAGACCCCTCCCCTGTACGGATGTTCGCTTCTTCACGGGCACGCGTGCGGGGGCGTATTCAGCGGAGCTCAAGCCGCCCCGCCGCCCCTCCGGTGCGCGTCCTTCATGGCAGCATGGTGAACCGATTCGTACGGTGCACTGGTTGTCCACAGCCTGTGGAGGCGTCCATGCGGTGGTTGGTGGGGTGGAGCAGCACCGCAGCGGGAGCGGCCGAGATCGGCTCCGCCGGGGCCACCGGCGTGGACGGCGAGACGGTGCACCCGGTGGGGTCCCAACTCCTGTGGGGAGATCCCGATCCGCTGTGGGCGGTCGGTGACTGGCGTCCCGACGAGGTGCGGGTCGTGACGGCCGACGCGCAGACCCGGATCGCCGTCCTCGGCACCTGCGGCGCGACCGACGAGCAGCTGCGGGTCGGCCTGTTCGCCGCGCGCGGAGGGGCACTTCGCCATCTGACCAACTGGCCCGGCAGCTACACGGCGGTCGTCCAGGTGGGCCGTCGTGTCACGGTCTGCGGCGATCTCGCGGGCGCCCGCCCGGTGTTCTACACCCCCTGGGCCGGAGGTACGGCGTACGCGACGGCCGCGCTCCCGCTCGCCGACCTCATCGAGGCCAACCTCGACTTCGGCCACCTGGCGGCGCTGCTGGCCGCCCCCGACGTCCCCGCGGCGCTCCACGACTCCACCCCCTACGACGGCGTACGGCGCATCCCGCCGGGGCACGCGCTGATCCTGCGCGCCGGGGCGCGCGAGATCGCCGGGTACGAGCCGGTGGCCTCCCTCGCGGTGGCGGCGCCCGCGGCCGATCCCGACCGCGCGGTGGACGCCGTACGGGACGCGCTGGTCGAGGCGGTACGCGCGCGCTTGTCGGCCCCTCGGCATGTGCCCGGCGCCGACATCGACCCCGGCCCGGTCCCGGGCATGGGTCCCGCCGAACGCCGTGCCGCGCGCGGGATGCCGGTCCCGGGGATCGGCGCCGATCTCTCCGGCGGCCCCGCCTCCGGCACCCTCGCCCTGCTCGCCGCCGGCCTCCCGGGCATGCCGGGCACGGTCCTGGGCCACGGCACGGGCGCGGGCGAGCGGCTGCTGGCGGTCACCTTCAACGACCTGGCGGTGGGCGGCCGCGAAGGGGAACTGGAACGCGCGGGCAACCTCGCCGCCAACCCGCGCCTGCACCACGTGGTGGTGGCCGGTGGCGAGGAGACACTGCCGTACGCCGACCTGGACGGCCCGCTGACCGACGAGCCCGGCGCGAGCCTGGTGACGGCCGCCCGCCACCGGGCCCGCCTGGCCTCGGGCAGCGCGGACCACTTCACGGGCTACGGCGCCCGCCAGGTCCTGGACGCCCACCCCGCCCGCCTCGCCGACCTCCTGATGGACCGCAAACGCCGCCATCTCGTCCGTCCGGTCGCCGCGCTGGCCAAGGCGGACGGCTCGGTGATGGTCCCCGCGCGCGTGTACAGCGCGGCGCGACGCCTGTCCCGTACGCCGTACCGCACCGGTCTGGAGGTCCTGGCCGACCGTCTGATGGACCGCCGCTTCGACGAGCCGGGCGGTGCGGTCGGGGCGTCCCTGGCCGCGCTCACCTGGGCCAGACCGGGCCCCGCGGCCCGTTGGCTGACCGGCGAGGCCCTGGCTGAAGTATCGGTTCGCCTCCAGGGCGGGACGAGCCGCTCGGGGGTGGGCCCGGGCCAGCGTCCCGGCGACTACCGCGCGCGTGCGGCGCTGGCGAGGCACGCGGCGGACCTGAGGGTCCTGGAGCAGGCGGCCGAGATCCGTTTCCAGCGCCTGCATGCCCCGTTCCTCGACAACCAGGTCGTCCGCGCCTGCCGCGCCCTCCCCGAGGCCCTCCGCGTCCAGCCGGGCGCCCGGGCCGCGATCCTGCGCACCGTCCTCCAGGGCGCCGGCGTGGCCGACCTCCCTCCGGGCTGGGGCGCCCCGTCCCACGCCTCCGCGGCGGTGGCCGCCCGCACGGGCCTGCGCGTCGCCGCGGACTCCCTGATGGCTCTCTTCGGCACCCCGTTGCTGGCGGAAGCGGGCCTGGTGGAGGCAAGGGTGGTCCGCAAGGCGCTCCGTGCGGCGGCAGAGGGCGAGCCGTTGCCCTTGGACGGCCTCGCCGACCTCGTCTCCCTGGAACTCTGGCTGCGCCGCCTCCTGTCCCGCCGAGGAACCTGCTGGACCGGCACCCCGGCCCGCGCGCGTGCGGTACCGGCGGGGATCACTCCGCAGAGGGGGGCGCTGGGGGCGGGGGCGAGGAGGGGATAGGCGGCGCCGGCCCGCGTCTTTCAGCCCGTCCGGCGTTTGAGGACGAGGCCCTTTCGGGGTCGACAGCGGGGGTCTGGGGGCGCAGCCCCCAGTGATGGGACGGGTAGGGGCGGCGGGGGCGAGAGAAATCCGACGCGCACCCCGCCCACTCGCCCCCCGACACCCCACCGCCCACAAACCCCGTGCCCCCCACAGCGTCCCCAGCGACAATGACCCGGTGCGGTACAGAATTCTGGGCGTCACCCAGGCAGCGGACGACCACGGAACCGTCGTACCCCTGGGCGGCCCCCGAGTCCGAGCCCTGCTCACCGCCCTGGCCCTGCGTCCGGGCCGGACCCTCACCCCCGACACCCTCATCGACGACATCTGGGCCGCCGATCCGCCGCAGGACGCCCCCGCCGCCCTCCAGGCCCTCGTGGGCCGCCTGCGCCGAGCCGTCGGCAAGCCCACGATCGTCTCGGCCCCCGGCGGCTACCGACTCGCCGCGACCAAGGCGGACGTGGACCTCTTCGTCTTCGAACGCCTCGTGCACCAGGGCACCGAGGCCCTCCACCGAGGAGACCCCGGCGCCGCGGCGCACGCCCTGGACGAGGCCCTCACCCTGTGGCACGGCCCGGCCCTCGCCGACCTCCCCGACCGCACCGCCGCGACCCGCCCGGAGACGCTCCGCCTGGAGGCGACCAGGGCCCGCGCGGAAGCGTTCCTGCGGCTCGGCCGCGCCCAGGACGCCGTACCGGAACTGACCGAGCTGACCGCGGCTCATCCGTACGACGAGAAGCTGCACGCCCTCCTGGTCCGCGCCCTGCGCGACACCGGCCGCCCGGCCGACGCCCTGGTCGCGTACGAGGCGGCCCGCCGCGCCCTGTCCGAGGGCCTGGGCACGGACCCGGGGCCGGAACTCCGCGCTCTGCACACCGAACTCCTGTCGCCGCCGGCCCAGCCACCCACGCCGCCCTCGACACTCTCGACACTCTCGACGCCCTCGACGCCCTCGACGCCCTCGACGCCTTCGTCCAAGGCGCCACCGCATCTCGCCCGCACCGGCAACCTCCGTCCGCGCCTTGACTCTTTCGTGGGTCGGGAACCCGAACTCGGCGCCATCCGTTCCGAATTGCACAGGGCCCGGCTCGTCACCCTCACCGGACCGGGAGGCTCCGGGAAGACCCGTCTCGCCGAGGAGGCCGCCGCCGACCACCCCCAGGCCTGGCTGGTCGAACTGGCACCGCTGGACCGCCCGGACGCGGTGCCCGGCGCGGTGGTCAGCGCGCTCGGTCTGCGCCAGACCGTGCTCTTGGCCACCGAGCTGTCCACCCCGCAGGCGGACCCGGTCGCCCTGCTCGTCGAGTACTGCGCCCCGCGCAGCCAACTCCTGATCCTTGACAACTGCGAACATGTCATCGAGGCCACGGCCCACCTCGCCGAAACCCTCCTCACCCACTGCCCCGGGCTCACGATCCTCGCGACCAGCCGTGAACCCCTGGGCGTCCCCGGCGAGTCCGTGCGCCCGGTCGAGCCACTTCTCCCCGACCAGGCGCACCGCCTCTTCACGGAGCGCGCGACGGCCGTCCGCCCGGACGCGGCGGACCTCGTCCTGCGCGACGCCGACGCCGTGGCGGAGATCTGCCGCCGCCTCGACGGACTGCCGCTCGCCATCGAGCTGGCGGCGGCCCGCCTGCGGCTGCTCACGCCCCGGCAGATCGCCGACCGCCTGGACGACCGCTTCCGCCTGCTCACCTCCGGCAGCCGCACGGTCCTGCCCCGCCAGCAGACCCTCCGCGCGGTCGTCGACTGGTCCTGGGACCTGCTCGACGAGCGGGAGCGGACGCTGCTGCGCGAGGCGTCCGTGTTCGCGGGCGGCTGGGACCTCGCCGCCGCGGAGGCCGTGTGCGGCGGCCCCGCCACCGAGCTGATCGGCGCGCTCGTCGACAAGTCCCTGATCGTGGCGGCCCCGGGGGACCGGTCGGACGGCGGCGCCGCCATGCGCTACCGCATGTTGGAGACGATCCACGAGTACGCCGTGGAGCGCGCCGGCGAGGTCCCGGAGCAGCGCGCCGACGCCGAGCGGCGGCATCGCGCGTGGGCGGGCGCGCTCGTCGCGGAGGCCGAGCCCGAGCTGCGCTCGGACGGGCAACTCCCGTGGATCTCCCGCCTGGAGACCGAGCTCGACAACATCCGCGCGGCGCTCCACCGGGCCGTGGACGACGGCGACGAGGCGGGCGCCGGCGCCATCGCCCTCGCCATGGGCTGGTTCTGGTGGCTGCGCAACTACCGGCGTGAGGGCGCGGACTGGGTCGACCGGATCCTGCGTCTGGGCGCGGCCCTGGACGCGACCTCACCCGCGGACACCGCGACCGCCCCCGCACTCCCCGCGGACCCCCGGGCCCGCTGCTCGCTCATGGCGGCCCTGGACCCCGTGGAAGCCCTGCTCTCCGCCCCGGACGGCGAGGCCGGGCACCCGCTGCACGCGCTCCGCATGGAGCTGCGGATGCTGCACATCCTCCTCGTGTCGGAGATCGAGGCGCGCACCCGCGAGCCGGACGAGCGGCTGGGGCGGTACGTCGCCCAGGTGCGGGCGTACTTCGAGAAGGGCGGCCCGCACGCCGCCCGGATGCCCGGGCTGGTCTGGCCGCTGACCTCGTTCTTCATGGGCGACCGGGTGGACGCCAGAAGCGTCCTGGACGCCGCGGTCGCCAACTGCCGTGAGTACGGCGGCGACTGGGAGATGGGCGTCACCCTGATGTTCCGCACACACATGGTGGTCGACTCCCCGGGCGGCATGAAGGGCGTCGACGACGACCTCGCGGAGCTGCGGTTCCTCAGCCGCCGCGTCGGCGACCGCTGGCTGCGGGCCCAGGTGTACAGCGCGGCGGGGGAGACCGCCATGGCCCGCGGCAGGCTGGCGGAGGCCAAGGGGGAGTACGAGGAGGCGCTGCAACTCGCCTACGAGGTGGGGGCGTACACGGAGACGCCGTTCCTCATCGCCCGCCTCGCCGAGATCGCCTACCGCGCGGGCGACCGCTCGGCCGCGATCACGGCCCTGGACGAGGCGAGTGAGGCCGCCGACCGGTACAGCGTCGGGGACAGCCGGGCATTCGTCCTGCTGCTGCGGGCGCATGTCGCGCTGGACGACAAGGACACCGCCACCGCGCGTGAGCTGCTGGAGGAGGCCCGTGTGGAGACCGCGCGGGGCACCCCGCCGCCGCAGTTCCTCGTGATGCTGAACTCCGTCGAGGCCATGGTGACGGTCGCCGAGTCGGGTCCCGCGCACGGACTGCCGAAGCTGGCCGCCGCCGTCCGGGAAGCGGTGGACAAG
The DNA here is from genome assembly GCF_045041065.1 of Streptomyces sp. NBC_00028. NCBI lineage: Bacteria > Bacillati > Actinomycetota > Actinomycetes > Kitasatosporales > Streptomycetaceae > Streptomyces > Streptomyces sp. NBC_00028. Next base: position 5,397,963 of record NZ_CP108293.1, read on the forward strand.
CAGTGCGCCGACCTGGTCGTGGCGACGCTGGTGGACGCCACGTCGGCCCTGCTCGCCGACCTCGGCGACCTTCCGCGCGCGACCCGGTTGCTGGCCGCCGCCGGACACTGGCGCGGCGGCGACGCCCGCTCCATGCCGGAGGCCGCGCGCGCCGAGCGGGCCGAGTCCGCGGCCCGCACCGGGCTCGGTCCGGTGCGGTACGGCGTGGAGTACGCGCGCGGTGCCACCCTCAGCCCGCACGACGTGCTGCGCGAACTCGACGAGGTGCTGCGCGAGGGCGTGACCGGCCCCTGAGCCGCGGCAGGCCTACGCGCAGCGGAACTTCGACTCGGCCCAGTCCGCCAGCAACAGGTCGTCGTACTCGCTGTGCGGCTCGACGACCAGCCGTACGGTCTTGCGTCCGGTGAGGTCGACATGGACCGGGACCGCCGCGTCCCCGCCCTGGACCATGCCGGACTTCCACAGCTGGACCCCGTCGGCGTAGACGGAGAAGTACATCTTGCCGAGCCCGAGGGTCATGTCGTCGACGCCGACCGAGGCGTCGTAGGACGTGCACGCGCGGTTGAGGTCGATGGTGACGGAGGACCGGCCGTGCACGGTCACGCCGTGCGTGTAGCTCTTGTCGGCGATCGAGACGCCGTACCGCTGCCACACCCAGCTGCTCTCGGCGATGCGCATCTCGGGCCGGGTGCCGTCGCCGTTGACGTTGTACGCCAGCTCGCTCCACTGGTACACGGCCGGAGCGGGCGTGGGTGTGGGCGTGGGCGTCGGAGTGGGGGTGGGGCTCGGCTTGGGGGCCGGCGTCGGCGTCGGAGTGGGTGTGGGCGTCGGCTTCGGGGTGGGCTTCGGGGTGGGTGTGGGTGTCGGGGTGGGCGTCGGCGTCGGGGCGATGACCGGCGGCGCGGGCGCGGGCTTCTTCTTCGGCGTGGGTGTGGGCTCGGCGGACTCGACCACCGGCGTGGACGCGGGCGGCTTGGCCTCGGGCTTGTTGTCGGCCGGCTTCTCGCTGCCGGCCAGGGCGAGCGCCGCCGCCACGCCCGCCGCGACCAGCACACTGGCCGCGATACCGACCTTGACCGGCGCGCCCAACCCCTCGGAGGCCGCCGCACCGCCGGCCGCACCCGCCCCGCCCGACGAGCCGCTGCTCGCCGCCGCGGCGCCCGCGACACCCGCCGCGCCCACTCCGGTGCCTCCGGCGATGAGCGCGGCCACCTTGGCGTACCCGGCGGCACCGAACCAGCCGATGACCGCGACCGGCACGACGGCCGGGATGCTGCTCGCGACCTCGGAGATCTGCGCGGCCGCGAGGCGGCACTTGGCGCACTCCTCCAGGTGCTTGCGCAGGCCGCGCTCGGCGCGGGTGCGCAGCCGGCCGCGGGCGTAGGTGCCGAGCTGGTCGGCGTAGCGGGCGCACTCCTCGTCGTCGGCGAGGGTCGCGCTGACGTGGGCCTGGAGGTAGGCCTGCTTGAGGCCCTCGCGGGCCCTGGAGGCCAGCACGCGCGTGCCGTTGGCGTCGAGGCCGAAGAGGGTGGCGACGTCGCTCGGCGACTCGTCCTCGACCTCGGTGTGCCACAGCACGGCCTGCCAGCGCTCGGGCAGCGACCGGAAGGCCTGCATGGCCAGGGACTGCTCGGCCTCGTGCATCGCGCGGACGTCCGCGCCGAGTTCCAGGCCCGCTCCGAAGGAACCAACGGATGCGGTGTCGTCGGAGACCTCGCCGGCGCGCGTGGACTGCGCGGCGAACAGCGCGAAGTCGTCGACCAGGTGCTCCCGCTTCGCGGTCTTCGTCCAGTTCGCCGCGACCCGGCGGACCGTCGTCAGGAGATACGCGCGTACCGCGTGCTCGGGTCCCGAGCCGCCGCGCACCGCCTGGAGCATGCGGGCGAAGACCTCGGCGGTGAGGTCGTCGGCAGTGTGGGCGTCCCGGCAGCAGGTGCGGGCGTACCGGCGCACCGCCTCCGCGTGGCGCCGGTACAGCGCCTCGTAGGCCGTGTCGTCGCCCGAGCGCATCCGGCCGATCAGGTCGGCGTCGGAGGGCGGCAGATCCCTCTGCGGCGGCATCGGCGGCGGCAGCACGCCGTCGTCGCGCCGGTCGCGCTGCGTCGGGACACCACCCTCGACCGGGTCGCCGGCGTTCAGCGGGCGTCCCGCCCGTCCGCCCTGGCTCGGTACCTGGGGCGATGCGAGACCGTCCGCCTCACCGTCACCGTGTGACTCGTCGCGCCCGTCAACACTCATCGCGGAAAGCCCCCGCCGCCTGCCCTACCGGTCCCGAACACCGGGTCAGCGTGCCATACCGGCTTTTGAGCGGGCCCCGGCAGTACTGGGCATCCACTCGTCCGTGGGGATTTGCGGCACGGCAGTACTAGCCGTCACCCCTGCGGGGAAGGCTCAACTGTCGTGACCCTCACGGGAGTTGGGGGACGTACCCGAAAAGGGCGGAATGCGCACGGGGCGTGAGCGGCACAGCGCCCACACCCCGGCGTCACCCCTTCGAGTCACCGCGCCACCCGGCGTTGACCACCCGGGTTCACGACGGCCGTGACCGCAGGCCCTCCAGCAGGATGTCCAGCAGTCGCGCCGAGGCTGCCGCCTGCTGCGCCGCGTCCGGCAGCGAGGGCGCCGCCGTCGCGATCACCAGCAGCACGTCCGAAACCGACACGTCGGCCCGCAGTTCACCCGCCGCGCGCGCCCGCTCCACGAGCTGGCCCACCACGTCGAGCAGCGCCGCCGCCCCCGTGTCGTCGGCCGACAGCGGCTCCTCCGGCACCAGCCGCAGCTCACCGGAGCCGGGCTGCGACCGCTGCTGCGGCACCCGCGCCCCGTCGAACACGGCGCCGTCGGAGTGCTCGGCCGGCTCGTCGGGAACCCCGACCCGCAGCACCTGAGGCGGCAGCAGCCGCCCGGCACCCGAGGCCACCGACGTCCGCAGGAAGCGCGACAGCGCCGACCACGGCTCGTCCTCCTGGCCGAGCGCCGCCCGCGCCTGGTCGGTCAGCCGGGAGGTCTCCTCCTCGGCTATCCGCCGCACCAGGACGTCCTTGCTCGGGAAGCGCCGGTACACCGTGCCCACACCGACTCGGGCGCGGCGCGCCACGTCCTCCATCGGCGCGCCGTACCCCAGCTCGCCGAAGACCTCGCGCGCCGCCCGCAGTACGTGCTCCAGATTGCGCTGTGCGTCCACGCGCAGAGGCGTCGACCGCGACGCGTCCCCGCGTCCGTTCCCCGCCGCCGCGCTCATCGCTCCGCCACCGGATGCGATGGCCGACGCGGAAGACCAATGAGAGTCCTGAACATGCATAAGCGATCCCCCGGTAATGACGTCTCCCCCCGGAGACTCTCCCCGCCACTGAAAGGCCGGGGCGACACAGGGAACGAACCCGGTTCACGGACCGCCCGTCGCGGACCCGATGAGCGCATCCCCCTACACCCCGTCGACACACGAACATAGTTGAGAGGGAGTCAATTCAGAAGGGGCAGGTTCCGCACAGAGCGCCCCCCGAAAGGAGTACGGGTCACATACGTCCCGATTGCACCCCCTGAGGACCCCCGGCGCACACCCGCTGACCTGCGAACCTTCCCCGCACGCCGTCGATTCGGCCAACCCCGCGCCCGCCACGCCGCCGGTCACACAAATTGTCGGGGCTGTGGACAAACTCAAGCGCCGGGTGCGTCATGGGGTGGTGAAGGAACGCGCGCGCATTCTCGTTGTCGGCGGCGGCTACGTCGGGATGTACACGGCCCTGCGTCTCCAGCGGAAGCTGAAACAGGAACTCAGGCGCGGAGAAGTCGAGATCACGGTCGTCACGCCCGACCCTTACATGACCTATCAGCCGTTCCTTCCCGAGGCCGCAGCCGGCTCCATCTCACCCCGCCACGTCGTCGTTCCCCTGCGCCGCGTCCTCGACCGGTGCACCGTGATCATCGGCGAGGCGACCGCCATCGACCACGCCAAACGCACCGCCACCCTGACCACCCTCGCCACGGAGGAGGAGGGAACGGGCGCCCGGCAGCTGACATACGACGAACTCGTCCTCGCCCCCGGCTCGATCTCGCGCACCCTGCCCATCCCCGGCCTCGCCGACCACGCCATCGGCTTCAAGACCGTCGAGGAGGCCATCGGACTGCGCAACCACGTCATCGAGCAGATGGACATCGCCTCCTCCACCCGCGACCCCGCGATCCGCGACTCCGCCCTCACCTTCGTCTTCGTCGGCGGCGGCTACGCGGGCGTGGAGGCGCTCGGCGAGCTGGAGGACATGGCCCGCTACACCGCGCGGTACTACCACAACGTCCGCCCCGAGGACATGAGGTGGATCCTCGTCGAGGCCTCGGACCGCATCCTCCCCGAGGTGGGCGCCGAGATGGGCCGCTACACCGTCACCGAACTGCGTCGCCGCAACATCGACGTACGCCTGGACACCCGCCTCGAGTCCTGCGCCGACCGCGTGGCCGTCCTCAGCGACGGCGCCCGCTTCCCTACCCGCACGGTCGTGTGGACGGCCGGCGTCAAACCCCACCCGATCCTCGCCGCCAGCGACCTCCCGCTCACCGAACGAGGTCGGCTGAAATGCACCCCTGAACTGATGATCGAGGGCGTCACGCACGCGTGGGCGGCCGGAGACGCCGCGGCCGTCCCCGACGTGACCGCCGCGGAACCCGGCAAGGAGACCGCCCCCAACGCCCAGCACGCGGTACGCCAGGCCAAGGTCCTCGGCGACAACATCGCGCACGCGCTGCGGGGCGAACCCCTGGAGACGTACTCCCACAAGTACGTCGGCTCGGTCGCCTCCCTGGGCCTCCACAAAGGCGTCGCACACGTCTACGGACGCAAGCTCAAGGGTTACCCTGCCTGGTTCATGCACCGCGTCTACCACCTCAGCCGGGTGCCCACCTTCAACCGCAAGGCCCGCGTCCTGGCCGAATGGACCCTGTCCGGGCTCTTCAAGAGGGAGATCGTCTCGCTCGGTTCACTCGAACATCCCCGAGCGGAGTTCGAACTCGCGGCCGGTGGAAAGCCTCCTCACGACCCCTCGAACGACCCGAAGGGGTCGTCCTGACCGGACCGAGGAACTCCACCGGCGGGGCAGGCGTCTGACGGATGTCGGCCCGGTCGGTCACACTGCCACACTGATCCCCGACCCAGGACGGGTGGACGCCCGCCCCTCGAACCCGCGAGGACCCAGGCCGGGTCCGGAGCCGGCCGAAGACGACGACACGAGGCAAGGATTCGTGAACTTCACGCGCTGGAGCGCCCGGCTCCCCGGAACGCAGCGCCGCGCAGCCGCGCGGACCGACCACGAGCTCACCCCCGACCGGCTCGGGGAGGGCGCCGTGCCCGCGGCCCGCGCCGAACAACTCACCGACGACACCCCACCCGTGCCCGCCGTCGACGAACTCCCCGTGCGCGAGGTCCTCGACCGCGTGCCGGCCCTGGTGGCCCTGGTCCACGGCCCCGACCACCGCCTCGCCTACGTCAACGACGCCTATGTGACCGCCTTCGGCCTACGATCCCCCGGCGCACCCGCGAGCGAAGCCCTCCCCGAGCTCCACGAGACGGGCCTCCTCCCGCTCCTCGACCAGGTCCTGCGCAGCGGCAAGCCCCGCACGGTCAAGTCCCGCAAGGCCCCCGACGGCCGTTCCTACACCTTCACCTGCACCCCCGTCACCGAGGGGGACACCGCCGGCGTCCTCGTCTTCGCCACCGACGTCACCGACCACGCCGAGGCCGCCGAGCGGCTCAGAGCGAGCGAGCGCCGCCAGCGCGAAACCGCCGTCACCCTCCAGCGCTCCCTCCTCCCCCAGGTCCTGGAGGAGCCCGACGACCTCCGCATCGCCGCCACCTACCAGCCCGGCGGCACCGAGGCCGCGGTCGGCGGCGACTGGTACGACGTCATCACCCTCGGCGGCGGCCGCACCGCCCTCGTCATCGGCGACGTCATGGGCAGAGGCGTCCGCGCGGCAGCCGTCATGGGCCAACTTCGCACGGCGGTCAGGGCCTACGCCCGCCTCGACCTCCCGCCGCACGAGATCCTCCAGCTCCTCGACGGCCTCGCCACCGAGATCGACGCCAACCAGATCGCCACGTGCGTGTACGCCATCCACGACCCCAACGAGGGCAAGCTGGTCTACGCGTCCGCCGGCCACCTCCCGATCCTCGTCCGCGACGAGAGCGGCGCGGTGCTCCGCGCGGACGAGCCGACGGGCCCGCCCCTCGGCACCGGCGGCTGGATGCACGCCTCGGGCTCGATCCCGCTCGGCCCCGGCTCCACGGCGGTCCTCTACACGGACGGCCTGGTGGAGCGCAGGAACGAGGACCTGGACGAGGGCATCGCGTCGTTGGAGCGCGCGCTGTCCGGTGCGACCGGCACGCCTCAGGTCGTCTGCGACCGCCTCGTCCGCTCGGCTGGCGTCACCGCCGACCACGACGACGACGTGGCTGTCCTGGTCCTTCAGCACCCGTCCCGCACGGGCCCCGACAGCGACCTCTTCCGCAACGCCGCGCTGGAGCTTCTCGGTGGCATCGAGGCGGCTCCACGCGCGCGTGCGTTCGCCTCCGGCGTGCTCACCAGTTGGCGGTTCCCCGCGGAGCTGCATGACCTGGGGGTGCTGGCGGCGAGTGAACTGGTCGCGAACTCGTTGCAGCACGGGACGCCACCGATGCGGTTGAGGCTTCGCCGCACTGACCGTCGCTTGATCATCGAGGTGACTGATGGCGACGACCATCTGCCTCGGCGTCGTAAGGCCGAACCGGGTGACGAGTCGGGGCGGGGGATCGCGATCGTGGCGACCATTGCCTCGAACTGGGGGTCGCGTCGGACACCGGGTGGAGGGAAGGCTGTCTGGTGCGAGTTTGTGTTGCCCAAGGGGTAGGGGCGCAGGGTTGTGTGGCGGCTGCAGGTGCGTTGTGGCTGGTCGCGCAGTTCCCCGCGCCCCTGGGTAGCTCCCGTCAGGCGGCGATTGCTTCTTGCTGTGTGCCGCCCTTGGCCACCACACGGCTCCTTGCTCGCCACGGCTGGTCCTGTACGTCGCTCAGCTGACGGCCCAGCCGCAGCGCCAGGTAGGTGATGCCCAGCGAGAACAGCAGGAACGTCACGATGTACGGCGCGTGCAGGGACGCGCCCATCGGGCCGCCGATCGCCGGGCCCAACGCCAGGGCGAGCTGCTTCACCAGGGCGAAGGCCGAGTTGTACTGACCGGCCATGCCCGTCGGGGCGAGGTCGGCCACCAGCGGCGCGACCGTCGGCGACAGCATCGCCTCACCCAGACCGAACAGGGCGTACGTCGAGACGAACGCGGCCGTGGCCATGGCCTGGCCGGCGTGGCCGAGCCCGGCGTAGCCGGCGGTGATCCAGGCGACGGCCCAGATGATGCCGACCGCGGCGATGACCCGGGAACGCCGGCGACGCTCGACGAACTTCAGCACGGCGAACTGCGCGATGACGATCATCGCGGTGTTCGCGGCCAGGGCCGACCCCAGCGCGGACGTCGAGATCCCGGCCGCCTCGACGCCGTACGCGGCCAGACCCGACTCGAACTGGCCGTAGCAGGCGAAGAACAGCACGAAGCCCAGCACACTCAGCTGCACCATCGCCCGGTTCCCGAGCAGCTGCTTCCAGCTGCTCCTGCCCGAAGCGGTCGGCGCGCCCTCGATCCGCGGCGCGCGCGGCATCCGCACCGTCGTCATCACCACGGCCAGCAGCAGGAACATCGCCGCCTCGATCGCGAAGAGGAGGGTGAAGGAGGAGACCTTCGTCGTGTCGACGAGATGACCACCGATGAGTCCACCGACGCCGAGACCGAGGTTCTGCAGGAAGAACTGCATCGCGAACGCCCGCGAGCGCGTCTCCGCCGTGGAGCAGTCCACGATCATCGTCGCCAGGGCCGGCTGCATCACGGCCTGTCCGGCGCCCAGCGCGGCCGCCGACAGCAGGACAGTGGTCGCGCTGCCCGCCAGGCCCAGACTCAGCGCGCCGAGCGCTGCCGTGACCAGGGCGGCGAGCAACACCGGAAGCGGGCCACGCCGCACGATCGCCCGGCCGGCGAACGGCAGCACGATCAGCGCGGCCACGGCGAAGACGGCGAGGACCAGCCCCGCCGTCATGGCACCCAGTCCCCGCACCTGCGCCACATAGACGTACAGGTAGGGGACGGTGAAGCCGAGCCCGAACGCGCTGAGTGCGTTACCCACGTGAATCCGGCGCATCGCAGCGCCCATCGCCCTGGTCACGTTCACCTCTCTCAGGTAGTTGGAGTCCCTCAGTACTTAGAACCGAAGACTTCGAAGCTAAATTTCAGAGCTAAAGAGTACACAGAGAAGGACTTCAACGCCAAGCGGCCGCATGCGATACTGACGCCCATGGCTGACACCCCCGGCGGTCCCGGCAGTCTCCACATCGGCAGCGAACCGACGCTCGAGGAGCAGATCGCCGCCTACCAGCGCGAGTTCCAGGACCTCGACCCCCAGGTCGAGCAGATCGTCTCGGCCCTGTCGCGACTGAACCGCCGCATGAACGTCGCCTACGGCCGCCAGACCTCCGCCCTCGGCATCAGCAACACGGACTGGGAGGTCCTCAAGGCCCTCGTCCTGTCGGGCGCCCCGTATCGGATGGGCCCGGGTGACCTCGCCAAGCGACTAGGGCTGACGCCGGCCGCCATGACCCACCGGATCGACCGGATGGTCACGGAGGGGCTGGTGACCCGGGAGCGCGACGAGTCCAACCGGGTCCGCGTCATCGTGGAGCTGACCGCGGAGGGTCGCGAGAAGTGGCTGGAGGCCATGCGTCTCGCCACGGTCTTCGAGGAGGACCTCCTCCAGGACCTGTCAGCCGAGGAGCGGACGGCGCTCGGCGACGTCCTCACCCGCCTCCTGCGCAGGGTGGAGCACGCCCAGCCGGACGCGGGCGGACGCCTCAGCGACCTGGACTGACGTCGTCCGCCGACCACCCCCTGGCATCACCCGAAAAGATCTTGACAGGGGGTGGTTGACAGCCCTCGCTCGGATCCGTAGAGTTCTTCGGGTTGCCGCGGGGCCGTAACGGTTCTTCGACAACACCTCCGCCGTATCAGCGGCACCACAAACCACAGCACGATCTCCCAGCCGGGATGAATTCGGTGTGCCCGAATTCAATTCGATTTGGGTTCGGCAGCTCGATTAGGAACTGCCGAGAGGATCCGCTAAGGTTTGAGACGTCGGAACGGCCCAACGGCCGGGAAGACAAGCCCCGCTGACTGGGAGTCAGGCCCGAAAGGATCTGATAGAGTCGGAACCGCCGGAAAGGGAAACGCGAAAGCGAGAACCTGGAAAGCACCGAGGAAATCGGAACCGGAAACGGTCTGATAGAGTCGGAAACGCAAGACCGAAGGGAAAGCCCGGAGGAAAGCCTGAGAGAGTCTCTCGGGTGAGTACAAAGGAAGCGTCCGTTCCTTGAGAACTCAACAGCGTGCCAAAAATCAACGCCAGATTAGTTGATGCCCCGTCTCCAGCCATTCGGTTGGGGCGAGGTTCCTTTGAAATAACACAGCGAGGACGCTGTGAACCACCGGATTATTCCTCCGGTGGTTCCGCTCTCGTGTGTGTGCACCGGATTACCGGTAAACATTCACGGAGAGTTTGATCCTGGCTCAGGACGAACGCTGGCGGCGTGCTTAACACATGCAAGTCGAACGATGAACCACTTCGGTGGGGATTAGTGGCGAACGGGTGAGTAACACGTGGGCAATCTGCCCTTCACTCTGGGACAAGCCCTGGAAACGGGGTCTAATACCGGATACCACTACCGCAGGCATCTGTGGTGGTTGAAAGCTCCGGCGGTGAAGGATGAGCCCGCGGCCTATCAGCTTGTTGGTGAGGTAATGGCTCACCAAGGCGACGACGGGTAGCCGGCCTGAGAGGGCGACCGGCCACACTGGGACTGAGACACGGCCCAGACTCCTACGGGAGGCAGCAGTGGGGAATATTGCACAATGGGCGAAAGCCTGATGCAGCGACGCCGCGTGAGGGATGACGGCCTTCGGGTTGTAAACCTCTTTCAGCAGGGAAGAAGCGAAAGTGACGGTACCTGCAGAAGAAGCGCCGGCTAACTACGTGCCAGCAGCCGCGGTAATACGTAGGGCGCAAGCGTTGTCCGGAATTATTGGGCGTAAAGAGCTCGTAGGCGGCTTGTCACGTCGGGTGTGAAAGCCCGGGGCTTAACCCCGGGTCTGCATTCGATACGGGCTAGCTAGAGTGTGGTAGGGGAGATCGGAATTCCTGGTGTAGCGGTGAAATGCGCAGATATCAGGAGGAACACCGGTGGCGAAGGCGGATCTCTGGGCCATTACTGACGCTGAGGAGCGAAAGCGTGGGGAGCGAACAGGATTAGATACCCTGGTAGTCCACGCCGTAAACGGTGGGAACTAGGTGTTGGCGACATTCCACGTCGTCGGTGCCGCAGCTAACGCATTAAGTTCCCCGCCTGGGGAGTACGGCCGCAAGGCTAAAACTCAAAGGAATTGACGGGGGCCCGCACAAGCAGCGGAGCATGTGGCTTAATTCGACGCAACGCGAAGAACCTTACCAAGGCTTGACATACACCGGAAAGCATTAGAGATAGTGCCCCCCTTGTGGTCGGTGTACAGGTGGTGCATGGCTGTCGTCAGCTCGTGTCGTGAGATGTTGGGTTAAGTCCCGCAACGAGCGCAACCCTTGTCCTGTGTTGCCAGCATGCCCTTCGGGGTGATGGGGACTCACAGGAGACCGCCGGGGTCAACTCGGAGGAAGGTGGGGACGACGTCAAGTCATCATGCCCCTTATGTCTTGGGCTGCACACGTGCTACAATGGCAGGTACAATGAGCTGCGAAACCGTGAGGTGGAGCGAATCTCAAAAAGCCTGTCTCAGTTCGGATTGGGGTCTGCAACTCGACCCCATGAAGTCGGAGTTGCTAGTAATCGCAGATCAGCATTGCTGCGGTGAATACGTTCCCGGGCCTTGTACACACCGCCCGTCACGTCACGAAAGTCGGTAACACCCGAAGCCGGTGGCCCAACCCCTTGTGGGAGGGAGCTGTCGAAGGTGGGACCAGCGATTGGGACGAAGTCGTAACAAGGTAGCCGTACCGGAAGGTGCGGCTGGATCACCTCCTTTCTAAGGAGCACTTCTAACCGGGCTCGCTCGGTCAGAGGCCAGTACATCGGCGAATGTTCGATGCTGGTTGCTCATGGGTGGAACGTTGATTATTCGGCCGGGTTCACGGGTCGGAGGCTGCGAGTACTGCTCTTAGGAGCGTGGAAAGCATGATCTCCGGACGGAACCGGGCCGGGCACGCTGTTGGGTGTCTGAGGGAATGAACCCCCTCGATGCCGGCCCCAGTGAACTTGTCCTGTAGAGGGCAGGGTGATGGGTGGCTGGTCGTTGTTTGAGAACTGCACAGTGGACGCGAGCATCTGTGGCCAAGTTTTTAAGGGCGCACGGTGGATGCCTTGGCACCAGGAACCGATGAAGGACGTGGGAGGCCACGATAGTCCCCGGGGAGTCGTCAACCAGGCTTTGATCCGGGGGTTTCCGAATGGGGAAACCCGGCAGTCGTCATGGGCTGTCACCCATACCTGAACACATAGGGTATGTGGAGGGAACGCGGGGAAGTGAAACATCTCAGTACCCGCAGGAAGAGAAAACAACCGTGATTCCGGGAGTAGTGGCGAGCGAAACCGGATGAGGCCAAACCGTATGCGTGTGAGACCCGGCAGGGGTTGCGCATGCGGGGTTGTGGGATCTCTCTTTCACAGTCTGCCGGCTGTGAGACGAGTCAGAAACCGTATGGATAGGCGAAGGACATGCGAAAGGTCCGGCGTAGAGGGTAAGACCCCCGTAGTCGAAATCTGTACGGCTCGTTTGAGAGACACCCAAGTAGCACGGGGCCCGAGAAATCCCGTGTGAATCTGGCGGGACCACCCGCTAAGCCTAAATATTCCCTGGTGACCGATAGCGGATAGTACCGTGAGGGAATGGTGAAAAGTACCGCGGGAGCGGAGTGAAATAGTACCTGAAACCGTGTGCCTACAAGCCGTGGGAGCGTCGGACATCAAGCTTGCTTGGTGTCTCGTGACTGCGTGCCTTTTGAAGAATGAGCCTGCGAGTTTGCGGTGTGTTGCGAGGTTAACCCGTGTGGGGAAGCCGTAGCGAAAGCGAGTCCGAATAGGGCGGTGGAGTAGCACGCTCAAGACCCGAAGCGGAGTGATCTAGCCATGGGCAGGTTGAAGCGGAGGTAAGACTTCGTGGAGGACCGAACCCACCAGGGTTGAAAACCTGGGGGATGACCTGTGGTTAGGGGTGAAAGGCCAATCAAACTCCGTGATAGCTGGTTCTCCCCGAAATGCATTTAGGTGCAGCGTCGTGTGTTTCTTGCCGGAGGTAGAGCACTGGATAGGCGATGGGCCCTACCGGGTTACTGACCTTAGCCAAACTCCGAATGCCGGTAAGTGAGAGCGCGGCAGTGAGACTGTGGGGGATAAGCTCCATGGTCGAGAGGGAAACAGCCCAGAGCATCGACTAAGGCCCCTAAGCGTACGCTAAGTGGGAAAGGATGTGGAGTCGCACAGACAACCAGGAGGTTGGCTTAGAAGCAGCCACCCTTGAAAGAGTGCGTAATAGCTCACTGGTCTAGTGATTCCGCGCCGACAATGTAGCGGGGCTCAAGCGTACCGCCGAAGTCGTGTCATTGCAGCATATAGCCCTAACGGGTGTTGTGATGGGTAGGGGAGCGTCGTGTGCCGGGTGAAGCTGCGCCGGAAGGCAGTGGTGGACGGTTCACGAGTGAGAATGCAGGCATGAGTAGCGATTCACACGTGAGAAACGTGTGCGCCGATTGACTAAGGGTTCCTGGGTCAAGCTGATCTGCCCAGGGTAAGTCGGGACCTAAGGCGAGGCCGACAGGCGTAGTCGATGGATAACCGGTTGATATTCCGGTACCCGCTGTGAAGCGTCAAACATCGAACCAGGCGATGCTAAGGCCGTGAAGCCGCCCCGGAGCCTTCGGGCAAAGGGGAGTGGTGGAGCCGCCGGACCAGACTTGCAGTAGGTGAGTGATGGGGTGACGCAGGAAGGTAGTCCATCCCGGGCGGTGGTTGTCCCGGGGTAAGGGTGTAGGCCGAGTGGTAGGCAAATCCGCCGCTCATTAAGGCTGAGACCTGATGCCGAGCCGATTGTGGTGAAGTGGATGATCCTATGCTGTCGAGAAAAGCCTCTAGCGAGTTTCATGGCGGCCCGTACCCTAAACCGACTCAGGTGGTCAGGTAGAGAATACCGAGGCGTTCGGGTGAACTATGGTTAAGGAACTCGGCAAAATGCCCCCGTAACTTCGGGAGAAGGGGGCCATCACTGGTGATTGGATTTACTCCATGAGCTGGGGGTGGCCGCAGAGACCAGCGAGAAGCGACTGTTTACTAAAAACACAGGTCCGTGCGAAGCCGTAAGGCGATGTATACGGACTGACGCCTGCCCGGTGCTGGAACGTTAAGGGGACCGGTTAGTGCGCTTTCGGGCGTGCGAAGCTGAGAACTTAAGCGCCAGTAAACGGCGGTGGTAACTATAACCATCCTAAGGTAGCGAAATTCCTTGTCGGGTAAGTTCCGACCTGCACGAATGGCGTAACGACTTCTCGACTGTCTCAACCATAGGCCCGGTGAAATTGCACTACGAGTAAAGATGCTCGTTTCGCGCAGCAGGACGGAAAGACCCCGGGACCTTTACTACAGTTTGATATTGGTGTTCGGTTCGGCTTGTGTAGGATAGCTGGGAGACTTTGAAGCTCATACGCCAGTATGGGTGGAGTCGTCGTTGAAATACCAGTCTGGTCGTGCTGGATGTCTAACCTGGGTCCGTGATCCGGATCAGGGACAGTGTCTGATGGGTAGTTTAACTGGGGCGGTTGCCTCCTAAAGAGTAACGGAGGCGCCCAAAGGTTCCCTCAGCCTGGTTGGCAATCAGGTGTTGAGTGTAAGTGCACAAGGGAGCTTGACTGTGAGACCGACGGGTCGAGCAGGGACGAAAGTCGGGACTAGTGATCCGGCGGTGGCTTGTGGAAGCGCCGTCGCTCAACGGATAAAAGGTACCCCGGGGATAACAGGCTGATCTTCCCCAAGAGTCCATATCGACGGGATGGTTTGGCACCTCGATGTCGGCTCGTCGCATCCTGGGGCTGGAGTCGGTCCCAAGGGTTGGGCTGTTCGCCCATTAAAGCGGTACGCGAGCTGGGTTTAGAACGTCGTGAGACAGTTCGGTCCCTATCCGCTGCGCGCGCAGGAATATTGAGAAGGGCTGTCCCTAGTACGAGAGGACCGGGACGGACGAACCTCTGGTGTGCCAGTTGTTCTGCCAAGGGCATGGCTGGTTGGCTACGTTCGGGAGGGATAACCGCTGAAAGCATCTAAGCGGGAAGCCTGCTTCGAGATGAGTATTCCCACCCACTTGATGGGGTAAGGCTCCCAGTAGACGACTGGGTTGATAGGCCGGATCTGGAAGCCCAGTAATGGGTGGAGGTGACCGGTACTAATAGGCCGAGGGCTTGTCCTCAGTTGCTCGCGTCCACTGTGTTGGTTCTGAAACCACGAACAGCCCCATGCCATGGTCACGGCATGGTGCGGCAATGTTTGACAGTTTCATAGTGTTTCGGTGGTCATAGCGTGAGGGAAACGCCCGGTTACATTCCGAACCCGGAAGCTAAGCCTTACAGCGCCGATGGTACTGCAGGGGGGACCCTGTGGGAGAGTAGGACGCCGCCGAACAAATTTTGAGAAAACCCCCGTACCTGGTAATCGGTACGGGGGTTTTCTGCGTTTCGGCTACGGTGATCAGCATGAGCAGCATGAACTTCGAGATCCGTTCCATACGCGCCGACGAGTGGCCCGCCGTGAAGGAGTTGCGGCTGGTCTCGTTGCAGGACCCCGCCGCGCCCGTCGCCTTTCTGGAGACCTACGAGGACGCCGTCGCCCGTCCGGACTCCTTCTGGAAGGAGCGGGCCGCCGGGGGATCGGATCCGGCCGGCGGGGTTCTTCAGTTCGTTGCCGAGGCCGCTGACGGGACGTGGGTCGGGTCGGTCGTCGTACTCATCGAGGAGGCCGGCTCCACCGACTGGGCCGGGTTCCCCGTGGAGCGGCGGCAAGGACATGTCGTCGGTGTGTTCGTGCGGCCCGAGTGGCGTGGGGGCGGGGTGACCAAGGCGCTTTTCGAGGCGGCCCTCGCATGGGCCTGGGGGCGTGGTGTCGAGGCTGTGCGGCTCATCGTGCATGAGGACAACCCGCGGGCCCAGGGGTTCTACCGCAAGGCCGGGTTCGTGCCGAGCGGGAAGGTCGTGCCCTTGGAGGGGCATGACGGGGAGAACGAGTTGGAGTTCGTCCTGGAGGCGCGTTCAGACCGGTAGTTCGTCGTGTGGCCAGCGGGATCTTGCCTGTTCCCGGGAGCGGAGCAGGGCCAGGGTCGGCAGGCCCCGGTCCGCTCCGGTGGCCAGGAGCTCCGGGAGTTGGGGAAGCGGAGCCACGGCGGCGACGTCGTCCAGGACGAGGGTCAGTGGTGGGTCGAGGCGACCGGAGGATGACCGTTCGGCCATGTGCCGGCCACGCTCGACCACGCTGGAGACGAGGGCCGTCAGGAGTGGCATCGCGCCTGGGTTGGTCCTGGGGTCCTCGATGGACTCCCCCACTACGTAAAGCGTGCCCCCTTCATCAACGAAGGAATCCAAGGCGAGGGCATCAGTTCGGTTTGGAGTGCAGGCCTCACGGATGTTGACCGTGAACAGCGCGGAGAGAGCTCGGCCGGTCAACTCCTGGGCGATGTCCCGGCGTTCCGGGTGGGCTGTGAGAGTGGCCTCCAGTTCGCCCGCCGCGCCGGGGGCCGCCTTCGGGTTCGTACGGAGGATGCGGACCGCGTCCTGGATCTGGGTGCCCTGGGACCAGCGGTGGACATGGCGGATGGTGCGGCCGTCTATGGCGGCGGCGTGCAGATAGCTTCGCAGGAGCGTTTCCGCGGTGTCGCTGACCGCCTGGTCGAGGCGGGCGGTCGGACGGACCGGGGTGAGGAGCGCCGCGGCTCTCGCCTTCGCCGTCTCTCTGTCCTCGCAGCCCGCGGTGGGGGACCAGTGGAGACGGGCCGGGGTGTCGCAGAGGTGGGTGGGGTCGTAGAGGTGGACGGGGCCCAGTTTGGCGCGGGCGTCCTTGGTGTCCGACCAGACCGCGGGGTTCGAGGTGACGACGAGGGTGGGGCCCTCCGCGTCGCGTACCGCCTGGATCGCCGTGAGATGGCGGGTCTCCCTGGGGGCGACCAGTACCTTCTCCACGCGCGTGGGTACCGGCGCGGGAGCGGGCTCGGGGACCGGCTCCGTCCTCGGTGTCGGCACCTCGTGGTGGGTGACCCTCTCGACGACGGGCTCGGGAGACGTGCGCGGCTGCTCCACGGCATCGGTTGGCGGCGCCGGCTGAGGTCCCGCCGACCGCGCCCGTCGTACCGCCTTCCACCGGGCGACCGTCCCCAGTACGAACACGGTGAGGACGACCAGCACCATCAACTGCCCGATGAGCAGGCCCCAGAACAGCCCGTACCCGGAGAGCTGGGTCGCCGGGGTCTCCGGCCACGCGCCTGGGATGTCATGGGGGCGGCCGATCAGTTGGCGCATGGCCAGGGGCGTACGGGTGAACGTGACGCCGTCGGGCCAGCCGCCGTGGGCGAACAGGCCGGCGAGGCCGGTGGCCGACCAGACCAGCAGGGTCATGCCGATGAGGAAGGCGAGTATGCCGACCAACAGCCCGTCAGGGACGCCCCCTTGGCCTCCCTGACTCCCCTGGCCCTCCTGCCGACGGCGGTTGTCCGGTCTCACCACTGCCCGCCTCCCTGCCTACGCCACCGTCGACTCGGAGTCGCCCATGTGCTGCTCCATGTGCTGTTCCATGAAGGCCGCCGCCCGTTCCTCCGCCTCCAACTCGGCCGCGCGCAGGGCGTCGTCCGTGAGCGCGCGGTCGGCGGAGGACTCGGTCATCGCGCGGTCGGTGAAGACGAGCGGGCGTTCCGTCTCGGTGATCAGGTGTTTGACCACCTGGACGTTGCCGTTGACGTCCCAGACGGCGATGCCCGGTGTCAGGGACGGGATGATCTCCACCGCCCAGCGGGGGAGGCCCAGCACCCGGCCGGTGGACCGTGCCTCGTCCGCCTTCTGGGCGTAGATCGTCCTCGTCGACGCCATCTTCAGGATCGCCGCGGCCTCCTTGGCCGCCGCTCCGTCCACGACGTCGGACAGGTGGTGGACCACCGCCACGAACGACAGGCCCAGCCGTCGGCCGAACTTCAGCAGCCGCTGGAAGAGCTGGGCCACGAAGGGGCTGTTGATGATGTGCCAGGCCTCCTCGACCAGGAAGATGCGCTTCTTCCGGTCGGGGCGGATCCAGGTGTGCTCCAGCCACACGCCGACGATCGCCATCAGGATGGGCATGGCGATGGAGTTGCGGTCGATGTGGGACAGGTCGAAGACGATGAGCGGGGCGTCCAGGTCGATGCCGACCGTCGTCGGGCCGTCGAACATGCCGCGCAGGTCACCGTCGACCAGACGGTCCAGGACCAGGGCGACGTCGAGGCCCCACGCGCGTACGTCGTCTATGTCGACGTTCATCGCCTCGGCGGACTCCGGCTCGGGATGCCGTAGCTGCTCGACGATGTCGGTGAGGACCGGCTGGCGTTCGACGATGGTCTCGTTGACGTAGGCGTGCGCGACCTTCAGGGCGAAGCCCGAGCGCTCGTCCAGGCCGTGGCCCAGCGCGACCTCGATGATGGTGCGCAGCAGCGCGAGCTGGCCCGTCGTCGTGATCGCGGGGTCGAGGGGGTTGAGGCGGATCCCCATGTCCAGGGCGGCCATCGGGTCCAGGCGGATGGGGGTTATCCCCAACTCCTGCGCGATGAGGTTCCATTCACCGACGCCGTCCTCGCCCTGGGCGTCGAGGACGACGACCTGGCGGTCGCGGAAGCGCAACTGCCGTAGGACGTACGTCTTCTCCAGCGCCGACTTGCCGTTGCCGGACTCGCCGAGCACCAGCCAGTGGGGTGCGGGGAGCTGTTGGCCGTAGAGCTGGAAGGGGTCGTAGATGTAGCCCTTGCCGGAGTAGACCTCGCGGCCGATGATCACGCCCGAGTCGCCCAACCCGGGGGCCGCCGTGGGCAGGTAGACCGCCTGGGCCTGGCCGGTGGAGGTGCGGACGGGCAGACGGGTGGTCTCGACCTTGCCGAAGAGGAAGGACGTGAAGGCGTCGGTCAGGACGGACAGCGGATCCCGCATCGGCGACTCAGCCCCTACCTTCGGATTCCGGTGGCGAACGGGAGTGTGTTCACGAAGGCGCGGTGGTGCTCGCGGTCGCACCACTCCAGCTTCAGGTACGACTTTCCGGCCGAGGCCCGGATGGTCCGCTTGTCGCGGGCCAGCGCCTCGGGGTTGCGGGAGGAGACGGTGATGTAGCCGACCAGGTTGACGCCGGCCGCGCCGCTCGCGAGGTCCTCGCCGCGCTGGTCGAGTCGGTTGTGGGAGGCGACGTCACGGGGGTCGACGGTCCGGTTCATCTTGGCGGCGCGGGACGCCTCCGCCTCGTCGTTCGTCTTCTCCGTCAGCATGCGTTCGATGGCGACCTCGGTGGGTTCGAGGTCCATCGTCACGGCGACCGTGCGGATGACGTCCGGGGTGTGGACCAGGAGGGGCGCCAGGAAGTTCACGCCCACCGGGGTCATCGGCCACTCCTTCACCCAGGCCGTGGCGTGGCACCAGGGCGCGCGGGTGGAGGACTCGCGGGTCTTCGCCTGGAGGAACGTGGGCTCCATGGCGTCGAGTTCGGCCGGCCAGGCGTTGCGCCTGGTCATCGCCTGGATGTGGTCGATGGGGTGGTCCGGGTCGTACATGGAGTGGATGAGCGAGGCGAGGCGGCCCTGGCCCAGTGGCTGGCGTACGCGGATGTCCGCCTCCTGGAGGCGGGAGCAGATGTCCGTCAGCTCGCGTGCCATGACCACCGCCAGGCCCGCGTCGCGGTCCAGCTTGCGGCCCGACTGGGGGCGCGCCGCGCGGGCCATCGCGTGGGCCTCGGCGGAGAGTTCGCGGGTGTAGTGCATACAGGCGACCAGATACGCGCGGTGCTGCTCGCTGCTGGTGGAGACCATGGACTGCAACTGGTCGTACGACTGCATGAGCCAGCCCGGCGCCTTCTCGTCGCCGCGGACGGCCACGTCCTTGGCGTGGGCGTCGGGGTCGGCGGGGAGGGTGCGGGCGAGCATCTGGAGGCGGGTGACGAAGCCGTCGCCGTTGGCCACGTGCTTGAGGAGGGTGCCGAACCGGTCGACCAGCGCCTCCTGGTCCTCGGAGTCGCGCAGACCGACGCCGGGGCCCTCGATCTCGATCGCGGCCGTCACCGTCCTGCGGTCGGCGTGGAGCAGTACGGCGATCTCGTCGGGGCCGAAGGGGGCGGCCAGCCAGCTGATGCGGCCGATGCCAGGGGGCGGGCCGATCTCGACCTCACGGCCGTCGGTGCGGGTGCCGGCCTCCATGACGCCCGAGCGGTAGACGGTCCCCTGCTTGAGGGTCCGCTTGTAGCTGCGGTTGATCTCGAACCACTTGTAGAACGTGCGGTGCTTGTACGGCACGTAGACCGCCGCGAGCGCGAGCAGCGGGAAGCCCATCAGCAGCACGATGCGCAGGGACAGTACCGGGACGATGAGCCCGCACATCATGCCGAGGAACGCGCCGCCGATGATGAGCGCGATCTCGCCGGTCTCACGATTTCTGCCGACGATCGCGTTCGGCCGGGCGCGGCCGATCAGATATGTACGGCGGGGCGTGACCGGATGGGACACGTGGGACTCGGTCGTCAACGCCCTTCACCTCCCGTGCGGTTGTTACTGCTGTTGCGGGTGTTGCTGGCATGGGGTGTGTTCACCGGGCTGCTCGAGCGGGGCGAGGGGGCGGCGGAGGGGACAGATCCGCCGCCACCGTTCGAGCCGCGCGTGCTGTGGGCGGCGACGCCGCCGGAGGCCGGGTTGGAGGGGCGGGCGCCGCCGCCGGAGGCTTGTCCGCCGCCGTTGTTGTCGGCGCGGGTGCTGTGGGTCTTGATGCCCTGGGCGACGAGGGTGGCGGGGCTGCTGATGACGGCCGCGGCCTTCCCTTCCGCGCCCTGCATGATGCGGTTGTTGCGGGAGCCGGCGATCTCGTCGCCGAAGCCGGGGACGAAGCGGTAGATCATCGCCGACGCGAAGATGGCGAGCAGGATGATGGCGAGGCCGGAGACGACGGCGGAGAACGCGTCGGGGCCGTCGTCGGTGGAGAGCGCGCCGGCGAGGCCGAGGACGATGACGATCACCGGTTTGACGAGGATGACGGCGATCATGATGCCGGCCCAGCGGCGGACGTGGCCCCAGAGGTTCTTGTCGACGAGGCCGGCGTAGACGACGGTGCCGAGGAGGGCGCCGACGTAGAGCAGGGCGGCCCTGATGACGAGCTCCAGCCACAGCACGCCCGCGGCGAGGATGCTGACGAGGGAGACGACGATCAGCATGATCGGGCCGCCGCCGATGTCCTCGCCCTTGTTGAGGGCGCCGGAGAAGGTGCCGAAGAACGTGTCCGTCTGGTCGCCGGTCGACTTCGCGAGGACCTCGGTGATGCCGTCGGTCGCCGATACGACGGTGTAGAGGATCAGCGGGGTGAAGGCCGAGGCCAGGACGGTGAGCCAGAGGAACCCGATCGCTTCGCTGATGGCGGTGGTGAGGGGGACGCCTCGCACCGCGCGCTTGGCGACGGCGAGCAGCCACAGCAGCAGGGTCAGGACGGTCGACGCCGCGAAGACGACCGCGTACTGCTGGAGGAACTTGGGGTTCGTGAAGTCGACGTTCGCGGTGTCCTTCACGGCGTCACTGAGCTTGTCGACGGTCCAGGAGGCGGCGTCGGCACAGCCCTTGGCGAGGGAGGAGAGGGGGTCGAGGGAGGAGGTGGGGTCGAGGGTGGTGGATCCGCCGGAGCCGGTGCCCTGGCCTTTTTCGCAGTAGTCCTTGGCGGGGCCGCGGATGAGGTCGCAAGGGTTGTTGCTCGACGTGGGCGACGGAGTGGGCGAGGGTGTGGGTGCGGCGACGGCACGGCCGGCCATGAGCACAGCGGCGGCCTGGACAGCGGTGACGGCACCGGTGACCTTGAGGATGCGGTGGTTAGCGCGCATACGTGAAACCTCCGTACTCCTCGATGGCCTTCGTCATGTCGTCGGCAGTGGAGGCCGTCTGGTCGCGCCCGACGGGGACGGGGCCGTCCTTCTGCTGGAAGTCGGTGACCTTCCAGTCGTTGCCGATCCACTTCAGCTGGTAGGTGGTGGTGTACCAGGACTCGGACACCGGGTTGGTCGAGCCGTTGCCGGACAGACCGAAGAGTGACGTGTACCAGACCTCGACCGTAGCCGTGCTCGCATTGGCCGAGGTGGCCTTGGTGCCGACTGGGATGATGCGGGACACGAAAGTCTGGCCGCTCGGTGCGCTGCCATCTTTGTTGAGGCCGATGTTGGTCAGGAACTGCTCGCTCGAGTAGGCCTTGTCCAGATCCGACTGCCGAGCACTGGCGACATCGGGGGCGTAGACAGCGTTGACGATGGCGTGCCGTCTGTCCGCGTTGAACATCTCGGCAGACCCCAGCGCCACGGAGTAGTTGGCTGCTGCGCTCTGCGCACCTTGGGAGTCATGCGCGAACCCCGACTTCACCGGCGTCTTCCCGGTCGCCGCCGTAGGCGAGGTTGCCGGTTTGTCGGTGCTGCCGGTTTTCGTGGAGGCGTCGTCTCCCCCTCGGTTCGCGAAGGCGATCGCGGCGATGAGGACCACCACCACGCCGACGACCGTGACGAGGCTTCGGGACGACGAGCGGCCGCCTCTGCGCGTCCCGCCGTACCCGTCGCCGCCACCGCTGTCGGGCAGGCGCGTGCGGGTCTGGCCCGTGCCCCCGTAACCGCCGGAGGTCTCGCGTTCGTCCCCGAGGCTCATGCCGCGTACGCCCCCTCGACGTCGTGCGGAAACTCGTAGGCATACGACGGTAGCCGTGCTGGTTCCCGCGCGGGCGCGGTGTGGTGACTGGACATCAGGGAAACGCAACCTCAGCCGGTGGGCACGACGGGCGGGTGGGGTGTTGGGGACGAGGTGAAGGGCCGGGCGTGCCCGGAGGGGCTAGACCGCCATGCCGTACACGATGGTGAACAGCGTGCCGAGCGAGCCGATGATGAAGACTCCGGTGAGGCCGGCGATGATGAGGCCCTTGCCCTGCTCGGCGCTGAAGGTGTCGCGGAGCGCGGTCGCACCGATGCGCTGCTTCGCGGCGCCCCAGATGGCGATGCCGAGGCAGAGCAGGATGGCCACCGCCATCACGACCTCGATCATCACCTTCGCCTCGTTGCCCAGGCTGCCGAAGGGGCCCCAGTCCGGAGCGATCCCGCCGATGATGGTGTTGATGTCTCCCTTGTCGGCCGCAAAGAGCATGTAAGTCACCGCCCCTGGTGGGTAGTTCCGCTTCCCCTGCGGGTGCGCAGAGGTCAGGCATCATTGTCGCCGACAAATCCGCCGTCGTATGTCGACTTGGCGTCATTGATTGGCGGGTTTCGTACGAATGCTTGTCTGGTACTCGTCCGATTACTCTGTGTATCACGGCAGGTCACGCCGGGCAATGAGGCCTGAGCGGAACCTGTCGTGTGGTTCCGTCGTTAGCCCCTCTTACGAGCTGGTGCGCTTGTGGCACCCATGTTCTGCGGGTGAAGGCTATCTCCCCCTACTGTTCCGGGCATGGCGCTGAGTGACATAACCCGCTCCGAGGTGGCGAAGGCGATCGAGGAGTGCGATCGGCTGGGACGTGATCTCTTCCTTCAGCGGTACGGCTTTCGGCCTGCCCGTCGTTACCTGCTTTCGCACGAGGGCAGGCAGTACGACTCCAAGGCCGTCGTCGGCGCCGCACACGGCTTTCTGCCGGGGCGGGAGCCGCTGGCGGCGAAGGACTTCTCGGGCGGCGCCGAGCATGCGGTGAGGCTGCTGAAGAGCCTCGGCTACAGCATGGAGGAGGGCGGCGGGCGGCAGGCCGCGCCGGAGTTGGCGCAAAATGCCGCATCCGCCGCGCTCGCTGATGCCACGTCAGCCGCTGTCGCCTCAGCCGGCCTCGTCGACGCCGTCGGCCGGTTGAAGGTGAACCGCTCCTCCGGGCGCCCGGCCCTGTATCAGCCGATCACGCTGCTGTGGGCCATCGGACGCGCCCGGCGTGGCGAGAGCCGTCTGGTGTCCTGGCGCGAGACGGAAGCAGCCGTCGGCTCTCTTCTGGAACGGTACGGGGCCCGGGGCGAGCGGCCGCGTCCGGACTATCCCGTCGCGGCGCTGTACCGCGCCGGGCTCTGGGAACTGCGGGGGCATGAAGGCGCGGTGCCGAGCGCTCACGGTGACGTGGGGCTGCGGAACTGGTTCGCGGACCGGCAACCCCTCGGCGGGCTCCCCGAGTCGGTTCATGAGCTGCTCCGGCGCTCCGGTGAGACCCGCCTCTGTGTGATCGAGGAGTTGTTGTCCAGGTTCTTCGAGGACCTCGACCCCGGTCCGCTCCTCACCGAACTCGGGCTGTACGACGACCAGGTGGCCGACGACGGGCCCGAGCCGTGGCTCCTTGACGCGGCTCGCTACGAGCGGCTGTGCCGGAACGCCGAGCGGCAGGATGACCGGAACGGCGGTCGGCGGGTCGCCCGCGTCATCCGCGACCCCCTGCGCTCGGCGTGGGCTCGCAAGGCGGTGCTGAGCCGCAGTGGGGGTCGGTGTGAGAACCCGGGCTGTGCCGGGCAGCCCGATGACGTGACCGATGCGAGGAATCCGATACTCGAGGTCGATCACGTCGTGGATCTCGCCCTCGGCGGACGTGATCATCCGAGTCAGATGGTGGCCCTCTGCCCGAACTGTCATGCCGTCAAGACCCGTGGGCGCAGCCGTGAGGCGCTTCGCGCGGTCCTGCTGCGGGTGGCCGCGGAGCGGCATGACGCGGCGCGTGATCGCTAGCGCGTCGTGCACTTGGGGTAGGTGGCTCCCTCGGCGCAGGAGTCGTATGCGCTGCTGCTGACGTCGACTTCTTCCTCGTCTCCGCTCTTCGTACGGACCGTCAGTTCGTACTCGGTGTGGCAGCTGCGGGTCTTCTTGCCGTTCTTCCGCTTCGTCTTGCACTCGTTGTCCGTGTCCTTGCCGACGACGGTGCCGGTGACGGGCTTCGAGTCGCTGCCGCAGGCTGTCAGCAGCGGTGCGGCGAGTACGGCGACGGTGGCAAGGGCTGCGAGTGTGCGCTTCATGTGAGCTCCCCCGTGGGTATCGGCCATGACGGACGAACGGGCCGCGGCTCGTCGCCACAGCCCGTCCCTCAGTATCCGTACCGGTGTCGGTACGGCGATACCGGTACCGCTCAGCCGGTGAAGGCGGTCACTCCCGCCGGGGTGCCCCAGCCGGTCGGGCCGTCGTAGCCCGACCTGGCGGTGCAGTAGTAGCTCGTGGTGCAGGTGCCGTTGTTGCCGGACGTGACGTCGTTGAGGGCTGAGGTGCCTGCCGCCGCGTAGGGGTAGGACGCGGGGTAGTCGCTGCTGCCGGGCGTGCCCGCGAGGGCGTACACCGACGCGATGATGGGGGCCGAGGCGCTGGTGCCGCCGTAGGTGTTCCAGCCGGTGCCGTCGGAGCCGTAGGAGTCGTAGACGGAGACGCCCGTGGCGGGGTCGGCGACGGCCGAGACGTCGGCGATCATGCGCTTGGTGCAGGTCGTGTCGGTCTGCCAGGTCGGCTTCGCGTCGTACGAGGCGCAGCCGGAGCCGGTGCCCTCGGTGCTGCTGGTGTTCCAGACGGACTCCGTCCAACCGCGGCTGGTGGAGGAGGTGGAGAGCTTGGTGCCGCCGACCGCCGTCACGTACTTGGACGCGGCCGGGTACTCGGCGCCGTAGCCCTCGTCGCCGGCACTGACCGTGATGGCTACGCCGGGGTGGTTGAAGTACGAGGAGTCGTACGAGGTGTCACTCGACGACTCGCTGCCGCCGTAGGAGTTCGATACGAACTTCGCGCCGAGCTTCACCGCCTCGTTCACGGCCGTGCCCAGGTTGGCCATGCTCGACGACTTCGCCTCCACGAGGAGGATGTTGGCGTTCGGGGCGATCGCCGAGACCATGTCGAGGTCGAGGGAGATCTCGCCGGCCCAGCCGCTGTCGGTGGTGGGCAGGGAGGTCGTGGAGCCGGTCTGGCTGACCTTCTTGAAGCAGCCGTTGGCCGTCGTGCAGGCCGGGAGGCCGTAGTACGAGCGGTAAGTGGCCAGGTCAGCGGCGGCGTTGGGGTCGTCGTACGCGTCGACGATCGCGATGGTCTCGCCGGAGCCGTTCGAGGCGGACGCGGACGTCAGGCCGTAGGCGGACTGGAGGTCGCTCGGGCCGTAGCCGGTGGGAGTGGCGGAAGTGGCCTTCGGCTTGAGGGACTTGGGGGTCGCGCCCTTCAGCGCGGCCTGCTTCTCCATGTACGCCGTGGTGCCCGCGGTGACGCGGAGCGCGTTGCAGGCGGCGTAGCCCTTCTTGGGGGTCGCTGCGCATGAACTCTCGTACCGCACATGCGCCTTGGCGACCTGGGCGGCGACGGCCGAGGGGCTTGCCTTGTGGGGGGTGGTGTCCGCGTGGGCCTGGGCGGCGGTGCCGAGGCCGGCGAGGAGGAGGGCGGTGGTGGCCGCGGCGGCGGAGCCCGCCTTGCGCCATCTGCCGGACATATGGGGGGTGTTGGGCGTACGCAACGTACAGCCTCCTGTAAGTGGGGTTGCAGAGGCCTGCGGTGGGGGACCACCGGTGTGGTTCCCGGTGGGGGCGGCGACCCGCGTAGACCATCCCCTTGTTGAGTACGTGACAACAAGACGCGTTGCGGAACTCTGACTTCCGCATGACTCAGGGGCGTGGGGGCTTACTGATCAATGGCGGCCCGATGGCCGTGTGTTGGCTGTGCCTTGACTGTGCGCACAGCACACGCACAACAAGTGGCTATCGGGGCAACAGGCCGTGCAGCAGGAGATGTACGAGGGTGTCGACCGCGTCGACGGCCGCCTGGGCGTCGGTGTGGCCGTTGGCCGCGAAGGTGGCGATGCCGTGCAGCGCGGCGCCCACGGTGAGGGTGAGCATGGCCGGGTCGCCCTCGATGATCTCGCCGCGCTCCTGGGCCGCCGCGACGATCGCCGCCAGGGATCCCACCGTGCGCTCGGCCGCCGCGGCCATCTGCTCGGAGGCGTCCGGGTCGTGCTTGAGGGAGTACATGAGCTCGATCAGCGCTGCGTTGTCGGTGGCGAACCGCAGATAGGCCCGGGTGAGCACGGTGAGGCGGGGCTGGAGCGGGAGCGTGGCGTCGTCGGCGGTGGTGAGGGCCTGGAGGAGGCGGTCGTAGCCGTCGAGCGCCAGGGCGTCGAGGAGGGCCTGCTTGTCCTTGAAGTGCCGGCCGGGGGCGGCGTGACTGACCCCGATGTCCCGGGCCAGCTCGCGCAGTGACAGCGCGGCGGCGCCCTTGTCGCGCAGGGTGCGTTCGGCGGCGGTGAGCAGCGCTGAGCGCAGGTCTCCGTGGTGGTAGGGGCGGCTCATGGACATGGGCATCATCGTATCCGCATGTTGGCGCCGTCATCATTGTTGTCATTGACAGCATTGTTGGCAACGCCTACATTGAGGTCATGGCTGAGAAGCAGAACGCATGGAACCTGACCCACCTCCCTGACCTCGCGGGCCGGACGGCCGTCGTCACGGGAGCCAACAGCGGCCTCGGGCTCCGTACCGCGGAAGGGCTGGCCCGGGCGGGCGCGCACGTCGTGTTCGCCGTACGGGACGTGGAGCGCGGGCGGGCCGCGGCGGCGAGCGTGAACGGCAGCACCGAGGTGCGGCGGCTCGACCTCGCGGACCTCTCCTCCGTGCGGGAGTTCGCCGACGGCTGGGAAGGCCGGCCGCTGAGCCTGCTGATCAACAACGCGGGCGTGATGATGCTGCCCGAGCAGCGGACGCGGGACGGCTTCGAGATGCAGTTCGGCACCAACCACCTGGGGCACTTCGCGCTGACGAACCTGCTCCTGCCGTATGTCACGGACCGGGTGGTCACGGTGGCGTCGAGCGCGCATCGGCTCGGTGACCAGAAGATCCACTTCGATGATGTGAACCTGACCTCGCACTACAGCCCCACCCGCGCCTACGCCCAGTCCAAGCTGGCGAACCTGTTGTTCCTGCTGGAACTCCAGCGGCGCCTGACGGAAGCGGGTTCCTCCGTCCGCGCCACCGCCGCCCACCCCGGCTGGGCCGCCACGAACCTCCAGAGCCACCACGCCAGTGCGCTGATGCGGCTGGGGATGGCGATCGGCAACAGGCTGATGGCCCAGGACGACCGGGCGGGTGCCCTGCCCACGCTGTTCGCGGCGACCGAGGACATCCCCGGCGCGAGCTATGCCGGCCCGGACGGGCTGGGTGAGTGGCGGGGCGCGCCGACGCTGGTGAGCCGCTCCCGCGCGGCGAGCGACACGGTGGCCGCGCGGCGGCTGTGGGTGGTGTCGGAGGAGATGACGGGGGTGCGGTTCCCGCTGGAGGCGGCTGTACGGGGCTAGGCCGTCTCCGGCGGATCATGCCGCAGACGCGGGGTCTGGCACGCCGGCCTGCGGCGTTGTCGTCGGTTGACGACTCCCATCGCCCCCGCTCACCGGCGTCAATGCAGTGCCGCCGCTTTCCTGCGACCTGATCCGCCGGACAGGCCCCAGCGCGCGGGTCAGCGCCCTCCTGCGGCACGGGCCTCGGGGTAGCGGCTGACGCCTGGGGCCAGCGGCCTCCCGGGGCACGGTCCCGGGGTCGGAGCGGTCCTGATGCTGCTCTCACCTTTGTCGGTCACAGTGGTTCTGATGAAGCACATGCCCCTCTGTGTCGCCCTTGTGCTGCTCGCCGTCACCTCCGCCTCCGAGGCGGCCGCCGACGACGGGCCGGGCCCCTTTGGAGTCACCGTCGTCGCGGCAGCGGGTGTGGAGACGGTGAGAGTCGGGGCGTTGTTCACGGGCGGTGAGCATTTCTGCACGGCGTCCGTGGTGCACAGCGCGCGCCGGAATCTCCTCGTGACCGCCGCCCACTGTCTCGACGGCGACGAGGACGACCTCGTGTTCGTGCCGGGCTACCGGAACGGCGCGGCGCCGTACGGGAGATGGCGGGTCACCGGGCGCGTCCTGCCCGACGGGTGGGACGAGGACAGTGACGTGGCCTTCGCGACGGTCGCCGAGCGGCAGGGCCGGGACATCGAGGACGTCGTCGGCGGGAACCGCTTCACCCCCGGCACCGCCACCGGCGCCACCGCCGTGAGCGTCACCGGGTACCCCAACTCCCGTGAGGTGCCCGTCCGCTGCACCGACAAGCCGGTCGCGCACAGCCGTACGCAACAGCGCATCGACTGCCCCGACTTCAGCGGCGGGACGAGCGGCAGCCCGTGGGTGAACGGGGACGGGCAGGTCGTCGGGGTGCTGGGTGGGCACGAGGAGGGCGGGGCCACGGACGACATCTCGTACAGCGTCGTTCTGGGGCACGAGGCCGCGGCGTTGTACCGCCGGGCGGCCGACTGACCGATGGGGTGTCTCGCGCGGTCGCCCGGCAGATGGCTCGTCACCGTCAAGGAGCGGTAAGGCCTACGACGCCGTCCGCGTCGGCGGCGGCCCGACGGGTTGTGAGTCGGTCGGTTGCCGCGGATTCCTCGGGGGAAGCTCCTAAACTGACCGGGGCGGACTCCCGGTCGGTGAGGGGCGGTTGACGGTGCGTAAGGCGTGGCTCGTGGCGGGTGCCGCTCTCGGGGCGGGGCTGAGCTTCGTGATGCTGCTCGTGGTGGGGGTCTACGTCGCCGCGGGGAACCTGGCCAACGGGGTCGGGGGCGCGACGAAGGCGCTGGCCAAGGGCGCTGTGCCGGCCGCCTATTCGGGGCTGGTCCAGAAGTGGGGCAACCTGTGCACCGCCATCAACCCGGCCCTGCTCGCCGCCCAGCTGTACCAGGAGAGCGGGTTCAACCCGAAGGCGCAGAGCCCGGCGGCCGCGCAGGGGATAGCGCAATTCATCCCGGGGACCTGGGCCACGCACGGCATCGACGGTGACGGGGACGGCGACCGTGACGTATGGGATCCGAATGACGCGATTCCATCGGCCGCGTCCTACGACTGCAAGCTCGCCTCGTACGTGAAGGACGTCCCCGGGGACGCCACGAGGAACATGCTCGCGTCCTACAACGCGGGCGCCTACGCGGTCATCAAGTACGGGGGCGTACCGCCGTACAAGGAGACCCAGAACTACGTGAAGACGATCACGACGCTGGAGGAGAGCTTCGCGGCTCCCGTCACCCGCGTCGACCCGTCCAAGCAGGCCGCCGCCGCGATCACCTACGCGCAGAACAAACTCGGCACGCCCTACCTGTGGGGCGGTGACGGTACTGCTCAGGACGGGGGGCGGTTCGACTGCTCGGGGCTGACGAAGGCCGCCTACGAGAGTGTCGGGGTCACGCTGCCGCGCGTCGCCAACGACCAGTGGAACGCGGGTCCGCATCCGGCCAGGGACGAGCTGCTGCCGGGCGATCTGGTCTTCTTCTCGGACGACCTCACCAACTCCCGCACCATCCGGCATGTGGGGATTTATGTCGGTGGTGGGTACATGATCGACGCCCCGAGAACGGGTGCTGTGATCCGGTTCGACCCGATCGACACCCCTGACTACTTCGGAGCCACCCGCGTCACCGAAGATGGCGCGAAAGCGCTCCCGACGACGGTCTGAACGGGCTGTGAACCTACCCCCTGAGCTGCGGCGACGTGTCTCTCTTCGATAACGTCTGCGTGATCATTCAGTGGAGTGTGGAACGTATTAACGGGGACCGTGCGTTCCTGTTGTCGTAGCCGAACGCACATCGGATCTACATCCACGGGGGCCGAGAACGACGACGAAGGGGCCACAGCACCATGGCTGGACTCGCCGCATCCGGGTCGAACCCCGACGTCGAGCTGCTCTACGACATCAACGGCCTGGCCAAGGACGCACCGCACTGGTTCGACCGGGTCATGGAGTTCGTCGGGGAGTACGGCATCCTGCTCGCCACCGTCCTGCTGGTGCTGTGGTGCTGGCTGTCCGTGCGCCGGCGCGGCGGCGAGGACGCCGCACCGTCCGTGGCCGCCCTCCTGTGGGCACCGCTGGCCGCGGGCGTCGCCGTCCTGATCAACGTGCCGATACGAGGATTCGTGGAGCGGCCGAGGCCGTTCGTCGACCACGACGGCCTGGAGGTCCTGGTCAGCGGCAAGACCGACTACTCGTTCGTGAGTGATCACGCCACGATCACCATGGCACTCGCCGTCGGACTGTTCGTCGCCAACCGGAAGTTCGGCGTCGCCGGCATCCTGCTCGCCCTGCTCGAAGGCTTCTGCCGGGTCTATATGGGCGTCCACTACCCGACCGACGTCCTCGGCGGCCTCGCCCTCGGCACCGCCGTCGCCCTCCTCCTCTCCCCGCTGGCCATGGCCCTGCTCACCCCCCTGACCAAGGCGATCGAGCGATCGCCGCGGGCCGGATGGCTGATCCGGTCGAGGAAGTCCTCGGCGTACGGCGGCCAGGGCGCCGTCGTCCCCGGCGCGCGGAAGGACTCCGGCGCCGAGGAGCGGGACCTCGCGGCCTGACCCGGTCGCTCAGAGCGCCTGCGGGAACGTGAAGAACCCCTGCGGGTCGTACTGCTTCTTCAGCGTCGCCAGCCGGGTCGCCGCGTCGCCGTAGTAGGCCTTCCGCCAGTTCGTCAGCGTCGGGTCCGTGTAGTTCTGGTACGCCGCACCCGACGCGTACGGCTTCATCGCGTCGTGCGCCGCGGTCAGCCAGGACTGGCCGGTGGCGCCGGACGTGCCCGCCCGCCAGGACACGATGTACTGGGCCAGCATGCGGGAGCGGCGGTGGACGAACGCCGTGGCCGTCGGGGAGACGCGGTTGACCGCCCCGCCGAGCGCGGTCAGCGCGATGCTGCCGGAGCCGCCCCGGACCGTCTCCATCTGCTTCAGCAGGGCCTGGATGCCGGCCGTGGAGAGCGAGCGGTCGAAGAAGTCCGACTTCGCGGCGTACGTCTCCCGGTTGAGCGCGCCCTGCGGGGAGCGGCCGGGGGTCTTGCCGGGCAGATGGCACTGGGCGTCGGTGGCGAAGGAGGAGCAGCCGGCGTAGATCTCCATCGCCTCCTCGTAGGAGCGGCGGCGCAGGGAGACGCTGCTCGCGGGGGCGCCCACCTTGTCGGCGAGGCGGTCGACCGCGTTCTGGAGCTCGCCGTAGGTGCCGAGGGAGAAGGCGGCGACGTTGATCGTGGTGTAGCCGCCGGTCGTGCCCGCCAGGTGCAGGGACGACCAGATCTCGTCCGGCTGGTCCGGACCCCACTCCTGCCAGGCCTTGACGACCGCGGCCGCCTTCGACCAGGGCCAGGAGAGATAACCGGTCACCGCCTGTGGGGCCGGGTGGGTCTTGAACTGGAGTTCCGTGACGATGCCGAAGTTGCCGTTGCCTGCGCCGCGCAGGGCCCAGAAGAGGTCTTTGTTGGTGGTGGCGTTGGCTGTGAGCTGCTTGCCGTCTGCGGTGATGATCGTGGCCTGGGTGAGGCTGTCGCAGGTCAGGCCGTAGGCACGGGAGACGACTCCGTGGCCGCCGCCGAGGGTGAGGCCGGAGACGCCGACGGTGGGGCAGGAGCCGGCGGGGATGGTGACGCCCTTCGCGGTGAGCGCGCGGTAGACGTCGATGAGCTTGGAGCCGGCGCCGACGACCGCGGTGCCGCCGCTGGACCTGATCTTGTTGAGCTTCGACACGTCGATGATCAGACGGCCGGTGCCGGAGGACCAACCCGCGTAAGAGTGGCCGCCGTTGCGGATCGCGACCTTGAGGTGGTGGGCGCGGGCGTAGGCGAGGGTGGTGCGGATGTCGTCGGTGTGGGCGACGTAGGCGACGGCGGTGGGCTTCAGGGAGTCGAAGCGGGTGTTGTAGAGCTGGTGGGCCGCGGGCCAGTTGGTGTCGCCGGGGCGCAGGAGGGGGCCGTCGAGGTCCTGGGCGAGGGCGGTCCAGTTGGCGGGGGCGGTGGGGAGGGCGGCGGACGTGGCGGCGGCTGTGCCGGAGGCGGTGGTGGTCTGGGCCGCGTTGGCGGAGTCGTTGCCGGTGCAGGCGGCTGTGGTGACCGTGGCTAGTGCGGCTACGCCGCCTGCGACGAACGTACGGCGTTCCATGGTGCGTGCCCTCCGTGGCCTCGGGTCGGCTGTCGTGGCTGTCGTAGCTCTCGTGGAACGAGACGGGGTGCGGGTGGCCGGGGTTCCATGGTGCACGGAGTCGGGGCCGACGTGCCGGGGTGTCGCTCGCCCCGCGCTGGCGGGGTGCCGCTGCGCCCACCCGTGCCGCCCCAGCGGCACGACTGCCCGCAGCTAAGCGCTCCGCGGGAAGTGTGGCGGTGGGTCGTGGATCGTCTGCGGCGCCGCTGTGGCTGGTCGGGCAGTTCCCTGCGCCCCTTTAGGGCGCTGTCCCTGCGGCATGACTGCCCGCGGCTAAGTGCTCCGTGGGAAGTGTGGCGGTGGGTCGTGGATCGTCTGCGGCGCTGCTGTGGCTGGTCGGGCAGTTCCCTGCGCCCCTTCAGGGCGCTGTGCCTGCGGCATGACTGCCCGCGGCTAAGTGCTCCGTGGGAAGTGTGGCGGTGGGTCGTGGATCGTCTGCGGCGCTGCTGTGGCTGGTCGGGCAGTTCCCTGCGCTGCTTCAGGGTGCTGTCCCTGCGGCATGACTGCCCGCAGTTAAGTGCTCCGTGGGAAGTGTGGCGGTGGGTCGTGGATGGTCTGCGGCGCCGCTGTGGCTGGTCGGGCAGTTCCCTGCGCCCCTTCAGGGCGCTGTGGCTACGTCGGCAGATGGTTCTGGGCGTCTGTCCTTGCCTGGCTTCTTGCTCTTCTTGCCGGGCCGCGCCAGCCGCAGGTGCAGCGGGCTGTGCAGAAGCGGCCCTGGTCGACCGTTGTCGTGAGGTGTTCCTGGGGGTCTGCGGGTGGGGGGACCCTGTCCTGCTGCGCCACGGAGACAACGTTACCGAGGCCGGGTAAAGGGGCGGTATGCGTGACGGCCCCACGGACCCGTCGTTAAGGGGAGCGACAGGGGGTCCGTGACGGAGGCAGGCGATGGCGGAGCGGCAGCACAGGGTCGGCGGGGCGGTCGTCGCGGGGGTCATGGTCTGGTGCGGGGTCAGTGGGTGCGCCGGCAGTGACACCGATCAGGACGCGCGGGGCGGTGATCCCGTCGCCGCGCTGCACGCCGCCGCCGGTCGCCTTGTGGAGGCCGGGAGTTCGAAGGCCCGGACGTCCATGGAGATGGCCACCGGCGGGACCCGCGTCACCATCCGGGGCGAGGGCGTCTATGACTACCGGCGGCAGATCGGGCAGTTGAAGGTGCTGCTGCCGCAGGACCCGGCCGGGCAGAGCGAGCATCGGCCGATCACCGAACTGCTCGCTCCCGGGGCCCTGTTCATGAAGAACCGGGGTGCCGGCGTCCCCGCGGACAAGTGGGTCCGCGTCGACACCGCCGGCCTCTCGGACGGGAACCTGGTCACCGGCGGTGCCACCGACCCGTTCGCCGCCGCCGAGTTGCTGCGCGGGGCGCGGACGGCGACGTACGTGGGGAAGTCGGACGTGGCCGGGATCGCCGTTCGGCACTATCGCGGAGTCGCCGATCTCACCGTCGCCGCGCGGGGGGCGACCGACGGGAACAAGGCATCGCTGGGGGCGGCGGCGAAAGGGTTCGCCACGGCGCGCGTTCCCTTCGACGTGTACCTCGACGACGACGGGCGCATCCGCAAGGTCAGACACCGGTTCAGCTTCGTCAACGGGCAGCGGCAGGGCACCGTCGCCGTGGCGTCGACGACCTTGCTGTTCGACTTCGGGGTCGCCGTCGACGTACGCCTGCCGGACGGTGATGACATCTACGCCGGGAAGATCGCGGAGGAGTGAACCGGGGGCCGGGCCGGGGGCGAGCGGTCGTGACGGGCGTCAAGAACTAGCCCGTCCGTGCCATGCGCGGTGTGTAGACCGCTCCCTACTCTAGGAAGCGGTGACGGCAGAGAAGAGGTGATGCACGTGGCTCCGGTCGGCGGTACGGCAGTTCAGGACCACGTGGCCCTCGCCGAGATCGAGCTGTGCGGAGAGCTGATCATCGCGGCGTCGGCCGCCCAGGACCGGCTCAGTCTGGAGAGCATCGACGAGGTGCTGAAAGTGGCCGAGGAGCGCGAGGCCTCCGGCCGCTGAGCGGCGGGAGAGGCCTGCCCCTCACCCCGCTCGGTCAGGTCCGCATCATGCGGGCGATCGCCTTCGTGGCCTCTTCCACCTTCGCGTCGATCTCGTCGCCGCCCTTGAGGGCCGCGTCGGCGACGCAGTGGCGCAGGTGCTCCTCCAGCAGCTGCAGGGCGAAGGACTGCAGGGCCTTGGTGGAGGCGGACACCTGCGTGAGTATGTCGATGCAGTAGACGTCCTCCTCGACCATGCGCTGGAGGCCGCGGATCTGGCCTTCGATCCGGCGCAGGCGCTTGAGGTGCTCGTCCTTCTGCTTGTGGTAACCGTGGGTGACGTTTTCGGTCACCGGCTCGGAGGGAGCCGTGGCGCCGGCCTCGGTCGTCGTCATCGCGTCCTCCACAGTTCCGGACAGGTATATACCCCTACTGGGTATATCGTACCGAACTTTGCTGGGTATAGGGCAGGCGGAAGGCCCCCGTGCCGACCACTCTGCCTGATGGGCGACACTGGGGGACGGCCCATTAGCCGTGGCCGGATGATGCACTTAGCATCAGCCTGACCGAAACCGATGCACCCCGAGGACCCCTTGTGCGCTTCCGTCTGACCCCCAGGGAGACGAGCTTCTATGACATGTTCGCCGCATCCGCGGACAACATCGTCACGGGCTCGAAGCTCCTCATGGAACTGCTCGGGGCGGACACCGCCGGCCGGGCCGAGATCGCAGAGCGTATGCGGGCCGCGGAACACGCTGGTGACGACGCCACACACGCGATCTTCCACCAGCTGAACTCCTCGTTCATCACGCCGTTCGACCGTGAGGACATCTACAACCTCGCGTCCTCCCTCGACGACATCATGGACTTCATGGAGGAGGCCGTCGACCTGGTCGTCCTCTACAACGTCGAGGAACTTCCCAAGGGCGTCGAGCAGCAGATCGAGGTGCTGGCGCGGGCGGCGGAGCTGACCGCCGAGGCCATGCCCAATCTGCGGACCATGGACAACCTCACCGAGTACTGGATCGAGGTCAACCGCCTGGAGAACCAGGCCGACCAGATCCACCGCAAGCTGCTGGCCCAGCTCTTCAACGGCAAGTACGACGCCATCGAGGTGCTGAAGCTGAAGCAGATCGTGGATGTGCTGGAGGAGGCGGCGGACGCCTTCGAGCACGTGGCCAACACGGTGGAGACCATCGCGGTCAAGGAGTCCTGAGCCCTTCATGGACACCTTTGCACTGATCGTGACCATTGGCGTCGCGCTCGGATTCACCTACACCAACGGCTTCCACGACTCGGCGAACGCGATCGCGACGTCCGTCTCGACCCGGGCGCTCACCCCGCGTGCGGCCCTGGCGATGGCCGCGGTGATGAACCTCGCCGGTGCCTTCCTGGGCAGCGGCGTGGCCAAGACCGTCAGCGAGGGACTGATCGAGACGCCCGAGGGCTCGAAGGGGATGGGCATCCTCTTCGCCGCGCTCGTCGGTGCGATCACCTGGAACCTCATCACCTGGTACTTCGGGCTGCCCTCGTCCTCCTCGCACGCGCTGTTCGGCGGCATGGTGGGGGCGGCGCTCGCGGGCGGTACGACGGTCTACTGGCACGGGGTGCTGGAGAAGGTCGTCATCCCGATGTTCGTCTCGCCGTTCGTCGGTCTCATCGCCGGTTACCTGGTGATGACCGCGATCATGTGGATCTTCCGGCGGGCCAACCCGCACAAGGCCAAGCGCGGTTTCCGGATCGCGCAGACCGTCTCGGCGGCCGGTATGGCGCTCGGGCACGGTCTGCAGGACGCGCAGAAGACCATGGGCATCGTGGTGATGGCGCTGGTCATCGCCGATGTCGAGGACTACGGCGATCCGATCCCGGTGTGGGTGAAGATCGTGTGCGCCGTGATGCTGTCGCTCGGTACGTACGCCGGTGGATGGCGGATCATGCGGACGCTGGGCCGGAAGATCATCGAGCTGGACCCGCCACAGGGGTTCGCCGCGGAGACGACCGGTGCGTCGATCATGTTCACCACCGCGTTCCTCTTCAAGGCGCCGATCTCCACGACCCATGTCATCACCTCCGCGATCATGGGCGTCGGCGCGACGAAGCGGGTGAACGCCGTGCGCTGGGGAGTCGCGAAGAACATCGTCCTCGGCTGGTTCATCACGATGCCGGCGGCGGCGATCGTGGCCGCGGCGTCGTTCGGGATCGTGGATCTGGCGTTCCTGTAAGGCGGTACGCAAGGAGCCCGCCCCCTGATGAGCCAGGGGGCGGGCTCTTTTGCGTCCTCGCGGTGGCACCGCCATGCAGCACCGCGAGGGGTCCGGGTCGGCTCAGCCGAAGCGGCCGGAGATGTAGTCCTCCGTGGCCTGGACCGACGGGTTGGAGAAGATGCGCTCCGTCTCGTCGATCTCGATCAGCTTGCCGGGCTGGCCGACGGCGGCCAGGTTGAAGAAGGCGGTGCGGTCGGAGACGCGGGCCGCCTGCTGCATGTTGTGCGTCACGATGACGATCGTGAAGCGCTCCTTCAGCTCGCCGATCAGGTCCTCGATCGCGAGGGTGGAGATCGGGTCCAGGGCCGAGCAGGGCTCGTCCATGAGGAGGACCTTGGGCTCCACCGCGATCGCGCGGGCGATGCAGAGGCGCTGCTGCTGACCGCCGGAGAGGCCGGAACCCGGCTTGTTCAGGCGGTCCTTGACCTCGTTCCAGAGGTTCGCGCCCTTGAGGGACTTCTCGACCACGTCGGCGAGCTCGGACTTCTTGTACGAGCCGTTCAGACGCAGGCCCGCCGCCACGTTGTCGAAGATCGACATCGTGGGGAAGGGGTTCGGACGCTGGAAGACCATGCCGACCTCGCGGCGGACGGAGACCGGGTCGATCCCGTTGCCGTACAGGTCCTCGTCGTCCAGCATCACCTTGCCCTCGACGCGGCCGCCGGGGGTGACCTCGTGCATCCGGTTCAGGGTGCGCAGGAACGTCGACTTGCCGCAGCCGGAGGGGCCGATGAAGGCCGTCACCGAGCGGGGCTCGACGGTCATCGAGATGTCGTCGATCGCCTTGTGGGAGCCGTAGTAGGCGGTCAGTCCGCTTACGTCGATTCGCTTGGCCATAACTACTTCACTTCCAGTCAGTCGCTGAGGAGGCCGCGGTCAGCGACCGGTCTTCGGGGCCTTCCAGCGGGCGATGCCGCGGGCCACCAGGTTCAGGATCATCACGAAGGCGATCAGCGTCAGCGACGCCGCCCAGGCGCGGTCGTACGCCGCTCCGGAACCCGCGCTGTTCGCGTACTGCTGGTAGATGTACAGCGGCAGCGACGCCTGCGCCCCTTCGAAGGGGTTGGTGTTGATGAACGGGTTGCCGAAGACGAGGAGCAGCACCGGAGCCGTCTCGCCCGCGATACGGGCGACCGCCAGCATGATGCCGGTCGTGATGCCGCCGATCGAGGTCGGCAGGACCACCTTCAGGATCGTGCGCCACTTCGGGACGCCCAGCGCGAGGGAGGCCTCGCGCAGCTCGTTCGGGACGAGCTTGAGCATCTCCTCGGTGGAGCGGACGACCACCGGCATCATCAGGATGGCCAGGGCGAGCGAGCCGGCGAAGCCGAAGGGCTGCATCTCGAACTGGAGCATGAGGCTGAGGATGAACAGACCCGCGACGATCGACGGGATGCCGGTCATGACGTCGACGAAGAACGTGATGGCCTTGGAGAGCTTGCCCCGCCCGTACTCGACCAGGTAGACCGCGGTGAGCACGCCGATCGGGGCGGCGATCAGGGCGGCGAGGCCGACCTGCTCCAGGCTGCCGATGATGGCGTGGTAGATACCGCCGCCGGGCTCGGTGTCGGCGACCACACCCATGGAGTGGGTCAGGAAGTAGACGTCGAGGACCTTCACGCCGCGTGCGACGGTCACCCAGACCAGGGAGACCAGCGGGATCACGGCGAGCAGGAAGGCGACCCAGACCAGCGAGGTCGCGATGCGGTCCTTGGCCTGGCGGCGGCCCTCCACGCGGGCGGCGATGCCGTAGGTCCCGACGAGGAAGAGAAGCGCGGCGATCAGGCCCCACTGGACCTCACTGTCGAGGCCGGCGGCCAGGCCGATGCCGACCGCGAGGCCGAGCGAGCCGCCCGCGATGGCGTACGGCGACCACTTGGGCAGACGGGCACCGCGCAGGGTGCTGACGGTTGCGGTGCTCATGCGTTGGCCCCCGAGTACTCTGCGCGGCGGGCGATGATCGCGCGGGCCGCACCGTTGACCAGCAGCGTGATGACGAACAGGACCAGACCGGAGGCGATCAGCGCGTCCCGGCCGAACTCGGTGGCCTCGCCGAACTTGCTGGCGATGTTCTGCGCGAAGGTGCCGCCGCCCGGGTCGAGCAGGCTGGCCTGGATGTCGAAGGTCGGGGAGAGCACGGTGGCCACGGCCATCGTCTCGCCGAGCGCGCGGCCGAGGCCGAGCATCGAGGCGGAGATCACGCCGGAGCGGCCGAAGGGGATCACCGACATGCGGATGACCTCCCAGCGGGTGGCACCGAGCGCCAGGGCCGCCTCCTCGTTCATCCGCGGCGTCTGCCGGAAGACCTCACGGCTGACGTTGGTGATGATCGGCAGGATCATGATGGCGAGCAGGATGCCGACGGTCAGCATCGAGCGGGCCGCGCCGCCCTGCCAGGAGAAGATGCCGGTCCAGCCGAAGTAGTCGTCCAGCCAGCCGAACAGGCCGTTCATGTTCGGTACGAGGACCAGGGCGCCCCACAGGCCGTACACGATGGACGGCACGGCGGCGAGCAGGTCGATCACATAGGCGATGGGACCGCTCAGCTTGCGCGGGGCGTAGTGGGTGAGGAACAGCGCGATCGCGACGGCGATCGGGACCGCGATGGCCATGGCGACGATCGAGGAGACGACCGTGCCGAAGGCGAGGACCGCGATGCCGAAGACCGGCTCCTGAAGGTTGGTGTTCCACTCGAAGGTGGTCAGGAAGTTGCCGTGGTCCTTGCTGATGGCGAGGGACGCGCGGTAGGTGAGGAAGACCGCGATCGCGGCCATGATCACCAGCAGGAAGATGCCCGAGCCGCGGGAGAGGCCGAGGAAGATCCGGTCTCCGGGGCGGGTGGCGCCGCGGGCGGCGCGCTTCTGCTCGGTCGCGGTGGGCTGGGCTGCGGGGGGAGGTGTGTCGGTTATCTGTGTGGTGTCCATCGGGTTCTCCGGTCTGCGGAGACGCACGGTGTGTGCGGCTCCTGGCGGCGGTGCACCGGACGGTGCGGCCCGGCCCCGGTGCGGGGACGGGCCGCACGCTCAGATCAGCTCAGGCCCTCGATGGTGGTGCGGACCTTGGCGATGATGTCGTCGGGGATCGGGGCGTAGCCGGCCGTGGAGAGCTGGCCCTGGCCGTCCTCGGAGGCGATGTAGCGCAGGAACGCCTTGGTGCCGGCGAGGGTGTCCGACTTGTTGCCCTTGTCGCAGACGATCTCGTAGGTGACCAGGGTGATCGGGTAGGCGCCGTCGGCCTTGGTCGCGTAGTCCAGCTGGAGCGACAGGTCCTTGCCGGTGCCGACGACCTTGGCGGCCGCGATCGCCTTGGTGGCGTTCTCGACGGTGGCCTCGACCGGGGCCGAGGCGCCGGTGTCGATGGTGACCGGGACGATGCCGTCCTTGGCGTACGACAGCTCCATGTAGGAGATGGCGCCGGAGGTCTGCTTGACCTGCTGGGCGACACCGGAGGAGCCGGACGCCGACTGGCCGCCCTTGGCCTGCCAGGCCTTGCCGCCCTCGTACTTCCAGTTCGCCGGGGAGGCGGCGATCAGGTACTTGGTGAAGTTGTCCGTGGTGCCGGACTCGTCCGAGCGGTGGAACGCCTGGATCTTCAGGTCGGGGAGCTTGGCGTCGGGGTTGAGCTTCTTGATCGCCGCGTCGTTCCAGTTGGTGATCTTGCTGTCGAAGATCTTGGCGAGCGTCTCGGCGTTCAGGACGAGCTTGTCGACGCCGGGGACGTTGAAGCCGACCGCGATCGGGCCGCCGACCATCGGCAGGTCGATGCCCTGGCCGCCCTTGCAGACCGACTTGGAGGCCGTGACCTCTTCGGGCTTGAGCGCCGAGTCGGAACCGGCGAAGGCCACCTGGCCCTGGGTGAACGCGGTGACACCGGCGCCGGAGCCGGAGCCCTTGTAGTTGATCTGCACACCGGAGCAGGAGGCCGTGAAGGCCTTCACCCAGGCGTCGATCGCGTTCTTCTGCGCGGAGGAGCCGTCGGCGAGCAGCTGACCCTTGGCGTCGTCGCACTTGATGGAGCTGTTGGCGGCGGTGGACGAGCTGGCGCCGTCCGAGGTGCCGGTGTCGTCGGAGCCGCACGCCGTGAGGGCCAGGGCGCCGGAGACGGCGAACGCGCCGAGAGCGAGAGCCCGCCGGTTCTTGCGCTGAAGCTTCACTGAGGGAGTTCCTTCCGAGAGCCGCCGTCCTGAATCCGGCGGCGTGCGAAGAGTGGGTGGCGCGGGCACGTCTTCGAGGTGTTCTCCCGACGCGCGGTCCGCACCGCGTAAGGCCGAAATTAGGCAGATCAGGTGAAGGCGCCGACTGGCGGAAATGAACGGGGGGTGAACCCCTGCGGAAGGTGCGGTTAGGTCACGGAACGGTTGCATTCCATACCGGCGCACCGGTCCTAGGCGAGGTGCAGCGCGGCCAGGAGATCGTCGATCAGTGCCCGGTCCCGCAGCTGGGTCAGCCGGTTGCGGGCCGCCGTCGGCGGAAGCCAGAGGATGCGGTCCACCTCGGTATTCGGGGTGAAGGACCCGGCCGCGGCCTCCGCCGCCCAGTAGCGGACCTGCTTGGGGCGGCCGTTCGCCACATAGCGGACGGTGGACAGCCGGGCACCCGGGGTCGCCTCGTAACCGGTCTCCTCCTCCACCTCGCGCAGCGCGCCGGCGAGCGCGTCCTCGCCGCGCTTCAGCTTGCCCTTCGGGTGGGACCAGTCGTCGTATTTCGGCCGGTGGACGAGGCAGATCTCCAGCTCGCCGTCGATGGGGGAGCGGCGCCACAGGACGCAGCCGGCGGCGTGAACGGTGGTGGTGCCGGTCGGGTCGTTCGTGTCGGGAGAGCTCACTGGGCGCTCACCGTTCCTTCTCGGTTATGCGGTACTGACCGTTTCCTTCTGCCATGCCTGCTGGAACGCGAACCTCGCCGCCTCCACCTCGTGGCGCTGGTCGGCGTGGAGCACGCCGAGGGCGTACGCGGTCGCGGGGGCGATACGAGGCGTGCGCGCCGCCTGCGCCGCGGCGGCCGCCGCCTCCGACGCGTCCCGGTGCCGGTCCAGGGCCTCGCCGGTCGTCAGCAGGCGTACGTCGACGCAGTCGCCGTTCCGGAGGACCTCGCGCGCGTAGCGGTGCAGGCGCAGCAGCAGGCGGACCTGGTGCCAGGGGGCGTCCTGGGGGTGGGGGGACGGGTCCGGGGAGAGGCCGTGGATGAGGGCCTCGGCGTTGTAGGGGTTGCCCGCGGTGACCAGGGGGAGGGCGGTGACGGCGTCTTTGAGGCGGTCTTCGGCGGCGGCGGCGAGGGGGTGGAGGTCGATGGGGGTGGGGGTTGCGGCCAGGGGGACTTCGCTGGCGAGTACGGCGATGTTGTCGGCGACCGCGTGGAAGCGGGAGGAGCCGAGGGCCTGGAGGGCGGTGCTGTGGGCGCGGGTGCGGGCGAGGGTGAGCTGGCGGTCCAGGAGGGCGCCTGCTTTTGCCGCGCCTACTGTGAGGTTGCCGCGGTCCGGGGTGGGCGTGGGGTGGGTTTCGCTTGCCCGCGCTGGCGGGGTGCCTCCCCCAGAGGGGGGACCCCCAGCGCCCACCCGTGCCGCCCCAGCGGCACGACTGCCCGCAGCCAGGGCGGAGGCGTCGGCTGCGCCTGCGCCCGCCTGAGCCGGGAAAGTCGCGCCGGACAATCTGTGCAGCGCCAGCAACAGGCGTTCCAGTCGTGCCTCGTACGCGTGTTCCAGTGCCAACGTGCCCGACAGCCAGGCCAGTTCGGGGCGGATGCGTTCCGACCAGTCCGGGTCGAGGAGGGGGCGGAAGGTGTGCAGGCTGGCGCTGATGCGGCGGGCCGAGCGGCGCAGGGCGCGGGCCGCGCCGACGGACGCCTCCGAACCGCCCGCCGCCGCACCGCCGTTCTCGCGGTGCTGGCGCAGGGCTCGGAGGAACTCCGTGGCCTGGGCGCGGAGATAGCCCGCGAGGGCGTCCGCCGTGACCGCCCCGGCCGTGGGGTCCGTCGGGTCAAGGTGTTGCTGTGCCACGCCGGCGCCTCCGGGCGTCTATGAGCATCTCCTGGACGTTGCGCAGGGGCTGGCCGTCCGCGTCGGTGGCGTGCCGCTCCCAGTCGCCGTCCGGGCCCAGGTGCCAGGAGGCGGTGGTGTCGGACATGCCGGTTTCCAGAAGGCGGTTGAGGGCTGCGCGGTGGGCCGGGTCGGTGACCCGTACCAGTGCCTCGATACGGCGGTCGAGATTGCGGTGCATCATGTCGGCGCTGCCGATCCACACCTCGGGCTCGCCGCCGTTGCCGAAGCCGAAGACCCGGGAGTGTTCCAGGAAGCGGCCGAGGATGGAGCGGACCTTGATGTTCTCCGACAGGCCCGCCACACCCGGGCGGATCGCGCAGATGCCGCGTACCCAGACATCGACCGGCACGCCCGCCTGGGAGGCGCGGTAGAGCGAGTCGATGAGGGCCTCGTCCACCATCGAGTTGACCTTGATGCGGATGAACGCCGGGCGGCCCGCGCGATGGTGCTGGACCTCCTTGTTCACCCGCGAGATCAGGCCGTCGCGCAGGGACTTGGGGGCGACCAGGAGACGGCGGTACGTCTCGCGGCGCGAGTAGCCGGAGAGGCGGTTGAAGAGGTCGGAGAGGTCCGCGCCGACCTGGGGGTCGGCGGTGAGCAGGCCGAGGTCCTCGTACAGGCGAGCCGTCTTGGGGTGGTAGTTGCCGGTGCCGACGTGGCTGTAGCGCCGTAGCGTCTCGCCCTCCTGGCGGACCACCAGGGACAGCTTGCAGTGGGTCTTGAGACCGACGAGGCCGTACACCACATGG
Organism: Streptomyces sp. NBC_00028; assembly: GCF_045041065.1. Lineage (NCBI taxonomy): Bacteria > Bacillati > Actinomycetota > Actinomycetes > Kitasatosporales > Streptomycetaceae > Streptomyces > Streptomyces sp. NBC_00028. Next base: position 5,441,287 of record NZ_CP108293.1, read on the forward strand.
CAGCCCGCCTCCTCCAGCTTGCGCGCCCACTTGATGTTGGCGTGCTCGTCGAAGCGGGCCTTGATCTCGACCAGGACGAGGACCTGCTTGCCGGCCTCGGCGGCGTCGATGAGGGCGTCGACTATGGGGGAGTCGCCCGAAGTGCGGTACAGGGTCTGCTTGATGGCGAGGACGTCCGGGTCGTCGGCCGCCTGTTGGAGGAAGGCCTGCACGGAGGTGGAGAAGCTGTCGTACGGGTGGTGCAGCAGGACGTCACGGGCGCGCAGGGCCGCGAAGATGTCCGGCGCGGATGCCGTCTCGACCTCGGCCAGGTCGCGGTGGACGCCGGCGATGAACTTCTTGTACTTGAGCTCGGGGCGGTCGAGCGAGGCGATGCGGAAGAGGCCGGTGAGGTCCAGGGGGCCGGGGAGGGGATACACCTCGGCCTCGGAGATCTTCAGCTCGCGCACCAGCAGGTCCAGCACCTCGCGGTCGATGGACTCCTCGACCTCCAGGCGCACCGGCGGGCCGAAGCGGCGCCGCATGAGCTCCTTCTCCAGGGCCTGGAGCAGGTTCTCGGCGTCGTCCTCCTCCACCTCCAGGTCCTCGTTCCTGGTCAGGCGGAAGGCGTGGTGCTCCAGGACCTCCATGCCCGGGAAGAGCTCCTCCAGGTGGGCGGCGATGACGTCCTCGATGGGGACGTAACGGCCGGGGGAGCTCTCCAGGAAGCGGGACAGCAGCGGCGGGACCTTGACGCGGGCGAAGTGGCGGTGGCCGGTGACCGGGTTGCGGACGACGACCGCGAGGTTCAGGGAGAGGCCCGAGATGTACGGGAAGGGGTGCGCCGGGTCGACCGCGAGCGGGGTCAGGACCGGGAAGATCTGGTGCCGGAACAGGGTGAACAGGCGGGCCTGCTCCTTCTCCTGCAGTTCGTTCCAGCGGACCAGGTGGATGCCCTCCTCCGCGAGTGCGGGGGCGACGTCCTCGTGGTAGCAGGCGGCGTGCCGGGCCATCAGCTCACGGGAGCGGGCCCAGATCATCTCCAGCACCTCGCGCGGCTGGAGGCCGGAGGCGGAGCGGGTGGCGACGCCGGTGGCGATACGGCGCTTCAGTCCCGCCACCCGGACCATGAAGAACTCGTCCAGGTTGCTGGCGAAGATGGCGAGGAAGTTCGCCCGCTCCAGGAGGGGCGTGTTCGGGTCCTCGGCGAGCTCCAGGACGCGCTCGTTGAACGCGAGCCAGCTGCGCTCCCGGTCGAGGAAACGACCCTGCGGCAGCTGGGCGCCGTCGTAGGGAGCCTCCTCGTACGGGTCGAGGTCGGCGTCGATGTCGGGTTCCAGGTCGGAGACCGCGGCCGCGACGGTGTGCGGGCGGTGCGCGGCTATGGAGCCCACGGAGGGCTGCGCGTGCTGGACCTGTGCTGCCTGGGTGTTGGGCTGGCTCATGGACCCATTCTTCCGCGCCACGGGCGATACGGGCGCGTCGGACAGCGCGGGCGGGAGCGCGGCGGCGAGGCGGAGGTCCCCGTTCCCCGCGGACCCCTTGGGGGGCGGCGAAGGCTCTGGCACGGCGGGCGTCATTCGCCGAGCGTCGCAAGCCCGTCTGAACCGATGGTTACGGAGACATGGCGTGTGGGATATCGCGGGACGGCTCCCGGGCGTCCACACGTCCGGCCGGGTGCCGGGGAACACCACCGGGCCGCACGTCCCCCACCCCCGTGGGAGGACGTGCGGCCCGGAAGCCGTGGCCCGTCACGCCCGGATGTCAGGCGGTACGGCGGCGCAGCAGAAGGAAGGCGGCGATGGTCGCGGCGGCCGCGACGGTGAGGAGGATGCCGGTCTCGACGTACTGGAGCGGCCAGTAGTGGGACACGGGATGGTAGGTCAGGCGGGTCTCGTCGGCCGACCAGTCGACCTGGTAGTACGAGCGCGGCGGCTCGAAGGCGCCGACGTGGGTGAGCGTGGGCCACAGGCTCCCGCGGAAGAGGTCCACGGTGTTGTACAGGACCAGACAGGCGACGAAGGCCGTCCCGGCGCCGGCCAGGGCGCGTCCGGTGAGCAGTCCGGCGAGGGTGCCGAGGGCGAGGCCGGCGAGGGCGTGGGCGACGGCGGCGGGGCCGGTGCCGATGAAGACGTCGGAGTAGTACCAGTCGCCGACCAGGTCGGGGTTGTCGTCGGTGCGGGCCCAGTTGCCGAGCAGGACGACCGTGGTGGTGCCCGCGGTGAGCAGGGCGGCCGGGACGGTGAGCCGGGTCGCCAGCCAGCGGGCCGGGGACGTCGACTGGGTCCAGGCGAGGCGGGCCGTCCCGGTCTCCAGCTCACGGCCGACGACCGCGCCCGCCCAGGCGGCCACCGGGAACATGAGGAGCGCCAGACACCCCGTGACCAGGGCGATGCCGTCGGCGTAGGTCGCGTCGGCGGTGATCGCCTCGACCGCCGAGCACAGCGGCAGGTTGTCCTGGGCCGGTACGGCACAGGGGCTGACACCCTTGCGGGCCTCGCCGGCGAGGGCGTGCAGCCGGATCAGGTACACGGTGGCGGCGGCGAGCGCGAGGGCCCACAGGATCGCGGCGGGGCGGTGCAGCCGCAGGGTGCTGCGGACGGCGAGCGTGGTGCGGATGTGGAGGGTGCTCACGCGGCGGCCCCGGTCTCCCGGCGCAGCAGCCAGAACGCGAGGGCGACGGCCAGGGCGGCGACGGTGAGGAGGATGCCGGTCTCGATGAGCTGGAGGGGCCAGAAGTGGGAGGCGGGATGGTATTCGGCGTAGTAGGCGACCGCGTGGTGGTCGGCCATGCACTGCGCGAAGTCGTCGCCGCAGTTCGGGTAGGGGATGTGGGCGCCGGTGGCGGTGAGCATGCCCTGGTCGCCGTACGGGACGTCGTCGCCCATGTTCGGCCACTGGGACTCCAGGGACGCGGTGGCGGTCTTCCACGGCCACAGGTCGGGGGTCACCAGGTCGGCCAGGTAGACGACGCCCCAGGTCACGGCGGTGCCGACGGCGAGGGCGGGCAGGGTGCGGCGCAGCAGCAGGCCGGTGAGGGCGCCGAGGGCGAGTCCGCACAGGGGCAGGGCGAGGGCGACGGGGCCGTTGGCGACGAAGGTCTCCGCGTCCATCCAGTGCAGGAACACCGGGAACGGGTTGTCCTCGTAGACCAGGCGGTGCAGCAGCACCAGCACGGTCATGCCGGCGGTGAGGACGGCGGCCGGCACGGTCAGCTTGGTGACCAGCCAGCGGGCCGGGGTCACGGACTGCGTCCAGGCCAGCTTCGCGGTGCCGTTCTCCATCTCGCGCCCGATGAGCGCGGCTCCGGCCCAGGCGGCGACGGGCAGGCACAGCCAGGCGAGGGCCATCTCGGGGAGGCGCACGGCCCGGTAGTAGCCGTTGATCGTGGTGTCCCACATACAGGCGTCGATGTCGTCGGGGCACTGCTGACGCCAGTTCGACCAGGCGTCGGTCGCGGCGGGACCGTACGCCCACAGCAGGCTGCCCGCGGCGGCGGCCACGAGGAGCAGCCAGCCGATCAGCGCGCCGCGGTGCAGGCGCAGCACGGTCCGGCCGGTGGCGGCGGGGCGCGCGGGTCTCGCCCGGACGGTCTCCGGGGCGGTGAGGGTCATACGGGGCTCCTGGCGGGGCGTGCGGGCGGGGACGGTGCGGTGTCTGGTCAGGCGGTACGCCGCCCGTGCTCATGAGCTGCGTCTGCGCGCGCCGGTCTCGCGGTGCAGCAGGCGGAAGGCCAGCAGGGTCAGCAGGGCGGTGAGGGCGAGGACCAGGCCGGTCGCGATCAGTTGCAGGGGCCAGTAGTGGGAGGCCGGGTGGTAGTCGCGGTACCAGCCGACGGCGTCGAATCTGTCGTAGAACGCGAGGCATTCGTCGTTCTCGGAGTTGCCGCAGGTCAGGTTGGAGACGTGGGCTCCGGTGGCGGTGACGATGCCCTCGTCGACGCCGAGGCCGCCGCCGGTCGGGGCGAACCGCTTCAGGGCGACCACGCTGGTGGACGTGGTCCACAGATGGGGCATGACCAGCTGGACGGCGTACCAGAGCAGGCCGGTGAAGCCGAGGCCCGCGACCAGGGCCGGCAGGGATCCGCGGCGGAGCAGGCCCGCGAGGGCGCCGCCGACGAGTCCGGCCAGGGCGAGGGCGACCACGACCGGGCCGTTGGCGTAGAAGGTCGGCAGGTCGTACCAGCTCTTGAGGGTGCCGATCCGGCCCTTGCCCGCCGACCACGCCAGGTGGTGCAGCAGGACCAGCAGGCCGGTGCCCGCGGTGACCACGGCCGCCGGAAGCGCCAGCCGGGAGGCGAACCAGCGGAGCGGGGAGGTGCTCTGCGTCCACGCCAGCCGGGCGGTGCCCGTCTCCATCTCGCGGCCGGTGAGGGCGGCGCCCGCCCAGGCGGCGACCAGGAAGGGCGCGGCGAGGACGGCGTAGGTCGTATAGGCGTAGACGTCCTTGTAGTGGATGATCGCGGCCTGGTCGTATCCGCATGTCGCCGTCTGGCAGGCGTCGTACGCCTTCCAGGCCGCCGCGGACGCGTCCGCGAGCGGGCCGCGCAGCCACAGCAGGACACCGGAGACGACGACCACCACGGCCGTCCACAGGAGGAGGGCCGGGCGGTGCAGACGGATCAGCCAGCGGGTGAGGTGCGCGGGGCCGGCCGCGGGCGGGGTGAGGGCGGTCACGCGACGGACTCCTGACGGGACTTCACCGCGGTGGCCGGCGTCGTCGCCCCGGGGTTGCGCAGGTAGGAGAGGACCAGCTCTTCCAGGGTGGGTGTGCCGGTGCGCCAGTCGGCGGGGAGGGGCGCGGCCGGGCGGATCAGGGCGGTGAGCTGGCGGCCCGTGGTGCGGGACTCGACGACGGTGTGCGGGGTGAGGTCGGTGTCGGCGGTGGTCGACACGCGCGTGTGGGTCTCCAGCAGTTCGTCGATCTCCCCGGCGAGCCGGACCCGGCCGCCGCCGATGAGCAGGAGGTGGTCGCAGGAGTCCTCCAGCTCGGCCACCACGTGCGAGGACATGACGATCGTGGTGCCGTGCTGGGCCGCCTGGGACATCAGGACGCCCATCAGTTCATGCCGGGCCAGGGGGTCGAGGTCGGCCATCGGCTCGTCCAGGAGCAGCAGTTCGGGCCGTTTGCCCAGGGCGAGGGCGAGCGCGACGCGGGTGCGCTGGCCGCCGGACAGGGAGCGGACGCGGGCCTTCGGGTCGAGATCGCCGCCGGCCACGATGGCCTCGGCCGCGCGCGCGTCCCAGCGCCCGGGGTTGAGGTCGCCGCCCATGCGGAGCGTCTCGGCGACGGTGAGCTGCGGGTAGAGCGGCTTGTCCTGGGCGACGAAGCCCACGCGCGCGCGTGCCTCGCCCGCGGGGCCGCCGAGGACGGCGAGGACGCCCTCGGTCGGTGCCATGAGGCCGGCCGCGAGGGCGAGCAGGGTGGACTTGCCCGCCCCGTTGGGGCCGACGACGGCACAGACGCGGCCGGCGGGGAGCGTGAAGGAGCAGTCCCGCAGGGCCCATCCGGCGCTCCGCCGCAGCCGGCCGAAGCGCTTGCCCAGCGCGGCTGCCTCGAGGGCGGTGTCGGTCATGAGGGTTCTCCCTGGCTGTGCTTGGTCGGGGCGGGCTGTTCGGAGGGGCGCTGCTCCGCGAGCTGCTGCGCCGAGAAGTGCTTGTCGAGGACGGCGGTGAAGAGGGCCGCCACGTCGTCCCGGTCGAGGCCGGACTCGAGGGCCTTCGCGGTCCAGTCCTCCAGCTCGGTGTGCAGGGGCGAGTCGGCGGGGGCGGCGCCGAGGCCGCGGCGCACGAAGGTGCCGAGCCCGCGGCGGGCCTCGACCAGTCCCTCGCGCTCCAGCTCCCGGTAGGCCTTGAGCACGGTGTTCGGATTGATGGCGGTTGCCTCGACGACCTCGCGGGCCGTGGGCAGCTTGTCGCCGGGTTCCAGCAGGCCCAGGCGTAGCGCTTGTTTCGTCTGTTGCACGATCTGCACGTACGTGGCGACGCCGGAGTGCCGGTCGATGCGGTACTCGAGCACCCGTACAACCACCCTTTCACTAATTGAGTAGTGAAAGGGTGGTTCAAAGGTGGCCACAAAGTCAAGGCCGAATCCGTGAACCGATCGGTGGGGCTCGTGCGATGAGGGGTTGTGAGCGAGACGAGAAGCGACGGGGATCTGCTGCGGGCCGCAGCGGACGGGGACCGGCGCGCCTTCGAGGAGCTGTACCGGCGGTTCGCGCCCTGGCTGACCGCGCGACTGCGGGGCCGGTGCGCCGACCCCGGGATAGTCGACGACGTCGTGCAGGAGACCTTCCTCGCGATCTGGCGCGGCACGGCCCGCTACCGGGAGGACGGGGACGTGACCGGCTGGCTGTGGCGGATCGGGTCACGGCGACTGGTCGACGCGCTGCGCGGCGACGGCGCGCGGGGCCGGATGCGGCAGGCGCTGGCCCGGCTGCGCCATCGCCACGAGGCGTCCGCGGAGGAGCGCGTGCTCGCGGGGGTGGAGCACGGGGACCTCGCGGGCGCGCTGGTCCGGCTCTCCCCCGAACTCCGCGCGGTCCTCCAGGCGACGGTCATCGACGGACTGACCACCCGCGAGGCGGCCGTCGTCCTGGGCATTCCGCCCGGGACGGTCAAGACGCGGGCACTGCGGGCCCGCAAGCAACTGCGAGAGGCGCTGGCATGAGCGGGCGGATGGACGGACGGGGCCCGGCTCTGCGGAGCCGTGGGCGGACGACGGAGGTGGCGGCATGACGTGGCATGTGGATGCCGAGGATCTACGGGCCTACGCCCGGGGCGAGTTGACGGCGCCCCGGCTCTGGTCCGCCGACACGCACCTGATGTCCTGCGCGCAGTGCCGGGAGACGCTCGCCTCGGTGAGCGACCCGGTCGCCCTCGACACCGGCTGGGAGCGGCTCGACGCCGAACTCGACGTCCCCCGAAGGGGTTTGTTCGAGGCGCTGCTCGTGCGGCTCGGCGTCGCCGACCATGTCGCGCGGTTGCTCACGGCGACACCCGTGCTGCGCCGCTCATGGCTGGCGGCGGTGGTGTTCCTGCTGCTGACCACCGTGGGCGTCGTCCACACGGCCGACTCGCCGACCCTCTTCCTGGCCCTCGCCCCGCTGCTCCCGCTCGCCGGCGTCGCGCTGTCGTACGGCCCCGCGCTGGACCCGACGTACGAGATGGCGGTCGTCAGCCCGGTGCACGGCTTCCGACTGCTGATGATCCGCACGGTGGCGGTGCTCGCCGCGGGCCTGGGCCTCAACGGCCTGGCGACCCTCGCCCTCCCCTCCTACGGCCTGCGCGCGCTGACCTGGCTGCTGCCCGCGCTCGCCCTGACCGCGACCGGCCTCGCGCTCACCCCGCGCCTGGGCCCGGTACTCGCGCCGTCCCTGGTCGGCGGGGCGTGGATCGCGCTGCTCGTCGCCACCGACCGGGCCGGCGACGGCCCGCTCGTGCCGTTCACCGCGGCCGGCCAGGGCGTCGCCGCGGCGGTCGCCGCCCTCGCGGTCGGCCTGCTCTTCCTCGTACGTGACCGTTTCGACGTCTTCCACAGGAGTGCCGTATGACACCCACCGTCTCCGCCGAGGGGCTCAGCCTCCACTACGGCGGCACCCGCGCCCTCGACGACGTGTCGCTGCGGCTGACGCGAGGCGTCACCGGACTGCTCGGCCCCAACGGGGCGGGAAAGACGACCCTGTTGCGGGTGCTGGCCACGGCCGTCCCCGCCGACCGCGGCGCCTTCACGGTGCTCGGGAACGACCCGGGCACCGCGCGCGGCCGGCAGGAGGTCCGGCGGCGGCTCGGTTATCTGCCCCAGACCCCCGGCTTCCACCCGGACTTCACGGCCTTCGAATTCGTCGACTACGTGGCGATCCTGAAGGAGCTCACCGACCGCGGCGCCCGCCATCGCGAGGTGCGACGCGCGCTCGACGAGGTCGACCTGGGCGACGTCCGCGCCAAGCGCATCAAGAAGCTGTCCGGCGGTATGCGGCAGCGGGTCGCGCTGGCGGCGGCGCTCGTCGGCGACCCCGGTTTCCTGGTCCTGGACGAGCCGACGGTCGGCCTCGACCCCGAACAGCGCATGCGCTTCCGGGAGTTGATCGCCCGAGCGGGCGAGGGCCGGACCGTGCTCCTGTCCACCCACCAGACGGAGGACGTGGCGATGCTCTGCCACCGCGTCGTGGTGATGGCGAGCGGCCGAATCCGCTTCGACGGCACCCCGGCCGAGCTGACCGCGGTGGCCGCCGGACGCGTGTGGCACAGCGCGGAACGCGACCCGGGCGCGAAGGCGGGCTGGCGCACCGGCACCGGCTCCTTCCGCAATGTGGGCAGCCCACCCGCCGGCGCCGACCTCGCCGACCCCACCCTGGAGGACGGCTACCTGCTCACCCTCGACGACGCGGGCGTGGAGGTGGCGGCGGCATGAGCGCGGTCATGGAGGCGGCCCCGACCGTCACACAGACGCAGTCGCACAACCCCTGGCCGGCCGTGTTCGCGCTGGCCCGTTTCGAGGCGCGCAGGCTCCTCACCACCATCCCGGTGCTCCTCGGTTTCCTTGTCTACGCGGCCTGGATCGTGTGGCGCGCCCTGGACTACGCGGACGGCTACCCGGCCCTCCAGGACGCCGACCGCGCCACCCAGGGCGGCCCGCTCTTCGTCGGCCTCGCGATCCTGCTGGCCGGGAACCAGGCCGTGCTGAGATCCCGCCGCCGCGACACGGAACGGCACTTCACGGTGCTGGTGATGACGACGGCACACCGGACGGCCGCGCACCTGCTGTCCGTGGTCCCGGCCGCGCTGCTCACCGCGGTAGGCGTGGCCGTGCAGTTCGGCTGGCAGGCGCTCAGGCCCGGCGCGCTCGGGCACGGTTCGCCGGGCGAGCTGCTGGTCGGGCCGCTGACGGTACTGGCGTTCGGGGCGGCCGGAGTGCTGCTCGCCCGCCTGGTGCGAACGGCGTTCACGGCACCGCTGGTCGTCGTCTTCGTCCTGTTCCTCTTCCTGCTCAGCACCGGCGCCGGCATCGACGAGGGCTGGACGCGCTGGCTGACCCCGGTCATAGGCGTGGCCAGCAGCAACACCCTGCCCTCCGACCTGATCGGCCGCCCCGCCGCCTGGCACGCCCTCTATCTCGCCGCGCTCGGCCTGACGGTGGCGCTGCTCGCGGTGCTGGCCGGCGGCGGCCTTCGGGCGCGGTCCGTGCAGGCCGGGTTCGTCGGGGCGCTGGCGCTGACGGTCCTCGGCGCGGTCGCCCAGGGCCAGGGTGTCGCCCCGGACGTGACGGCCGCCCGGGAGCGGGCCTCGCTCCACCCCGAGCAGGTGCAGACCTGCGTGGAGCGGGACGGGTCGCGCTACTGCGCCTTCCCCGAGTGGCGCGGCCGGACCGCGGACTGGGCGCGGACCGTGGCCGAGGTGCAGTCCCTGGCCGGCGGCACGGCCCACGACCAGAGCCTGCTCGTCCGGCAGCGGATCGACGCGCGCTACGGCCTCGACGGCGACGCCGCCCTCGCCCCCGCCACGACCCCGCACCAGGTGACGGTGGGCACGGCCTGGGGCGGCAACCGCGTCCCGGAGTTCTCCGCCGCCGTCGCCGGGGTCCTGGTCACCGGCGACGAGAAGGCCGCCGGTGAGCTGTGCGACGGCCGCATGGTGACCGTCATGTGGCTGGCCCTGGCCGGGCAGTCCGACCCGATCACCCGGTTGAAGAACGTTCGCCTGGACGACAGCGCGAGTGGCTCGGCGATCGTCCTGTCCCAGACGGACCCGCTGCTGATGACGGCCGGTCAGACGACCGTCGTGCGCACGCTGCTGGAGCAGCCGCGGGACGGGGTGGCGGCGAAGGTGAAGGAGAACTGGACGGAGCTGACGTCGCCGAAGGTGACGACGGCCCGGGTGGCCGAGCTGCTGGGTGTGAAGGCGAAGGTGGGGGCGGACAAGTGCGAGTGAGTGGAGAGCTGGTGGAGCGGGTTCCGGGCGCGCTTCCCAAGGTGGGGGCGACGGTGGGGCGGACAAGTGCGAGTGAGTGAGGAGCTGGTGGGGCGTGTTCCGCCGGGTCCTTCCCCACGCGAAGGCCGGGGTGGACAGATGGGCGTGACCATGGCGTTGGTGGCGCCGGTTCTGCGGACGCTTCCCTGGCGGGCGCTCGGGGCCGCCGGGGCCCTGGGGCTGCTGATCGCCTCGATGGCGCGGTTGACGGACGACGCCGACGAGCTGCTGGCGCTCAACCTGCTGCGGGCCGCCGCGCTCGCCTTCGCCCTGGGCCTGGCGTTCGTCCTGGACGACCCCGCCCGGCACACCACCGCTCCGGTGCCGACCCGCAGGCCCGTCCGTCACGCCCTGCGGCTGGCGCTAGTCGCGCCGTTCACCGCCGTGTGGTGGACGACGGCGGTCCTGCTCGTGCCGGCCGGCATACGTCCGCCCGTCGGCGACGTGACCCTGGAGGCGGGCGCGGCCTTCACGCTGGCGCTCGCGGCGTCGGCGGCGGCGATCCGTTTCACCCAGGCGGCGGAGCCGGGGCAGGCGGTGGCCGGCGCGCTGCTGACGACGGCCGTCCTCGGGCTGCTGCTGTGGCCGGGGCGGTGGCCGCTGTTCGTGGGGACGGAGGACCCGAGATGGGGAGCGGCGCATGACCGGTGGGCGGTGGTGCTGGCCGCCGCGGTGGTGGTGTGGGGGGTGTGCGGACCGGAGCCTTTGAAACGCCGGGTGTCCTTCCGCCCGGTCAGGACATGACGGGCCCGGCCCTGCCTCACGTCTCCGTGCGGTACATCAGGTCCGTCTCATGGGTCACGAACCCCAGCCGCTCGTACACCGACACCGCGGCCTTGTTGTCCGCGTCGACATAGAGCATCGCCGTCGGCAGCCCCTGCCCGGCGAGGTGGCGCAGCCCGATGGTGGTGAGGGACTTGCCGAGGCCGCCGCCCTGGACGCCCGGCTTCACCCCCAGCACATACACCTCACCCAGCCGCTCCGCCGCGTGGACCTTGGTCCAGTGGAAGCCGACGAGTTCGTCGCCGCGGAAGGCGAGGAAGAAGCCGGCGGGGTCGAACCACGGCTCGGCCATCCGGTCGTCGAGGTCACGCTGGACGAGCGAGCCCTGCTCGGGATGGTGGGCGAACGCGGCGGCGTTCACGGCGAGCCAGGCGGCGTCGTCGGTGCCGGGGACGAAGGACCGTACCGTCACCCCGTCCGGCAGCACCGGGTCGGGCAGGTCCAGGTCGGTCAGGGACCGCCGCATCTGCCGCAGCTCACGGAACAGGGTCAGCCCGAGGACCTGCGCGAGATGCCGGGCGGCGGAGTGGCCGCCGTGGGCCCACACCCGCAGCCGTTTGCCGGAGGCGGCGAGCAGTGCGGAGCCGAGGGCCCGGCCGTGGCCGCGACCGCGGTGCGCGGGGTGGACGACCAGCTCGGCGGCCGGGGCCTCCACGGGGTCGGTGTCCTCCAGCTGGGCGTAGCCGATGAGTTCGTCGTCGACGGTCAGCAGCAGATGGTCCACGCCCTCGCGGGCGCCACCGCGCAGTTGCAACCGGCCCTGCTCCGAGACGGCCTGCTGGCCGTCGGTGCGGGCAGCCTCCGCGAGGAGCGCGAGGACGGCGTCGGTCTGGTCCGGGGAGAGCGCCGCATGGTTCTGGATGGAGCGAGTGCTGCCGGGCCGCACGGTGTCGTCGCTGGTCATGCGTACGAGGGTACGGGGGCGAGCCTGCAAAAGGGCGGCACTGCAAAACCTGCAAAGCGTCAGCAAAGGAGAGGGCAAAGGGAAACCAGGATGTAACCAAGAAACCCCTGTCGCGCTACGCGCGTTGACTTTAGGCTGCGCCGGACGGGGCCCACTTGCTCAGACGACCCACAGGGGGGCGTATGCCAGCCATATCCCAGCCGCACCACCGCCGCAGACGGACCGTCCGACTGCTCGCCGCAGCCGCCGGTCTCGCCACCGCCGGTGCCCTCGCCGCCGCGCTGCCCTCGTCGGCCGCCCCGGTCGAATCGGGCAAACCGGGTAAGGCGCCCAGTCGTTACCAGGACGTCCAGCTGCTGTCCTTCAACGACCTGCACGGCAACCTGGAGCCGCCGTCCGGTTCCTCCGGCCGGGTCACCGAGCTCCAGGCGGACGGCACCACCAAGACCATCGACGCCGGTGGTGTCGAGTACCTGGCGACCCATCTGCGCGAGGCGCGGGCGGGCAACAAGTACTCCATCACCGCGGCCGGCGGCGACATGGTCGGCGCCTCCCCGCTGATCTCGGGTCTCTTCCACGACGAGCCCACCATCGAGGCGCTCAACAAGCTGGACCTGGACGTCACCTCGGTCGGCAACCACGAGTTCGACGAGGGCGCCAGGGAACTGGCCCGCCTCCAGAAGGGCGGCTGTCACCCCACGGCCGGCTGCTACACGGACGAGGAGTTCGAGGGCGCCGACTTCCCGTATCTCGCGGCGAACGTCCTGAACGAGAAGACCAACAAGCCGATCCTCAAGCCGTACTACGTCTGGCAGAAGAACGGCATCAAGGTCGGCTTCATCGGCGTGACCCTGGAGGACACCCCCGGTGTCGTCTCCGCCGAGGGCGTCAAGGGCCTGAAGTTCAAGGACGAGGTCGAGACGATCAACAAGTACGCCAAGGAGCTCCAGCGCCAGGGCGTGAAGTCGATCGTGGCCCTCATCCACGAGGGCGGCGCGCCGGCCTCGGGGTCGTACAACTACAACTGCGACTCCCCGGGCGCGGGCGACGGCATCTCCGGCCCGATCGTGGACATCGCCAAGAACATCACCCCGCAGGTCGACGCGCTGGTGACGGGTCACACCCACGCCGCGTACGCCTGCACCATCAACGACCCGGCGGGCAACCCGCGTACGGTCACCTCGGCCGCCTCCTTCGGCCGTCTCTACACGGACACGACGCTGACCTACGACCGTTGGACGGGTGACATCGCCCGTACGTCGGTGAAGTCGGCGAACCACGTGGTCACCCGGACCGTCGCCAAGGCGCCGGACATGACCGAGCTGATCGGCAGGTGGAACGCCCTCGCGGCGCCCATCGGCAACCGCGCGATCGGCTACATCTCCGCCGACATCCCGAGCACCGGCACCGAGTCCCCGATGGGCGACCTGATCGCCGACGCGCAACTGGCGTACGGCAAGACGCTCGACCCGGAGACCGACCTCGCGCTGATGAACCCGGGCGGTGTGCGGGCCGGGCTGACGTACGCGCAGAAGGGCACGGAAGGCGACGGAGTCGTCACCTACGCCGAGGGCTTCACCGTCCAGCCGTTCTCCAACACGGTGAACCTCCAGGACTTCACCGGCGCCCAGTTGGTCAAGGTCCTCCAGGAGCAGGTCAGCGGCTCCAACGCGGCCTCCCCGAAGATCCTCCAGCCGTCCTCGGGTCTCACCTACACCCTGGACCTGACGAAGACGGGCGCGGACCGGATCGTCGTCGACTCCATCAAGCTGGGCGGAGTCGCCCTCGACCCGACGGCCACCTACCGTGTCGCCACCAACAGCTTCCTCGCGGGCGGCGGCGACGGCATCACCACCCTGGGCCAGGGCACCAACGACCTCGTCGGCACGGACGACCTGGCAGCCCTGGAGCAGTACCTCCTGGCCAACTCCTCGGCCACGAGCCCGATCGCCCCGCCGGTGACGAACCGGATCACGATCACGCAGTAACCCCTCGGGGGCAGTGAGAGGCGGTCGCGTCGACATCGACGCGGCCGCCTTTTCGCGTATTAAAACCTGTGTAAGCCATTGTTTGGTTCCCGGTGGCGGCTGAAAACCTGTCTCAGCCTGAATTCATCGAGGTCTCAGCGGAATTGGCCTTTTCCGCTTCCGGGGTCCCGTAGTGTTTTCCATGTCGAAACCGAACGACGAAGGAGAACGAAATGAGCTTCCACAAGGTCGCCCCCGTCGCCAAGAAGACCCGCAAGGCTGCCGCTCCGGCCCCGGCCCCCAAGAAGAAGGCCCAGGTGAAGAAGGTGACTCAGCAGCGACGCCCGGTATCCCATAAGGGCTGACATAAACCTCAAGTAATCCCCACCTGATAATTACCGAGGAGAATTCCATGAGCTTCCACAAGATTGCCCCCGTCGCCAAGAAGAACACCAAGCCCGCCGCGCCGGCGCCGAAGAAGAAGGCCCCGCAGCAGAAGAAGGCCGCTGCCACTTCGCAGCGTCGCCCGGTCGGCAACAAGAGCGGCAAGGGCTGCTGACAACCCGTATCGCGAGGCGGGGCCACCGACAGGGACTCGGTGGCCCCGCCTCGGGCATGTCCGAAGGGAGTGAGACATGAGGGAAGTCCGTGAGGCCTTCCAGCGCTTCTGGCCGCTCACCCGCGGCGACCGCAAGTGGCTGCTGGCGATCATCGCGTGTGTCGTGGTGTCGGCGCTCGCCGAGACCACGTCCATTCTGCTGTTCGCGCATCTCACCGACACCGCGCTCAAGGCCGGTTCGCTCGCCGCCTTCTGGGGTCCGGCCGGTGCCTGGCTCGCTGTCGCGGCGCTCGGGGCGCTCGTCGGCTACCTCGGCAACTCGCTCGCCACCTGGACGGCCGAGAGATTCGTGCTGCGGCTGCGGGCGAAGGTCTTCCGGCATGTGCAGGACCTGCCGCCGCACTTCTTCCAGCAGCACCGGCAGGGCGACCTGGTCGAGCGGCTCACCGGTGACGTCGAGGCCATCGAGCAGATGGTGGTGTCGGGGGTCGTCGGCACCGTCTCCGCCGCCTTCGCCGCCGTCTTCTACTCCGCCGCCGCCCTCTGGCTCCGCTGGGACCTCGCTCTCGCCACCTTCGTCCTCGCACCCCTCTTCCTGCTCGCCGCCCGCCGCTTCGCCGGCCGCATCCGCACCGCCTCCCAGGACGAGCGCGTCGCCGACGGCGCGATCACGTCCGTGGTGGAGGAGTCGCTCGGCAACGTGGTGCTGACCCAGGCCTACAACCGGCACCAGGACGAGGAGAAGCGTCTCGACCGCGAGGCCCGGGCCTGGATGAGGGCGTCCGTCCGGGGCGCTCGGCTCAGCGAGATGTACGAGCAGTTCGTCGAGGTGGTCGAGACGGTCTGCGTCCTCGCCGTCATCGGACTCGGGGTGTGGGAGATCTCCGCCGACCGCATGACCCTCGGCCAGCTGCTGGCCTTCGCCGCCTTCATCGGCTACCTCTACCCGCCCGTCCGCAACCTCGGCCAGCTCGGCCTCACCCTCACCGCCGCCACCGCCGGTGCCCAGCGCCTGGGTGAGATCCTCGACGCCGAACCCGCCGTCACCGACCCCGCCGAACCCGTACGGGAGTGGCCGGTGCGCGGCTGGGTCAGCGTGCACGGGGCGAGCTTCGGCTACCCGGGTGCCGGCACGGACTCGCTCACCGACGTCACCTTCACCGCCGCCCCCGGCGAACTCGTCCTCGTCACCGGCCCGAGCGGCGCCGGCAAGTCCACCCTCGCCAAGCTGCTGCTCCGGTTCTACGACCCGTCGTCCGGCGTGCTCTGCCTGGACGGCGTCCCGCTGACGGACGTACCGCTCGCGTTCCTGCGCGAGAACATCGCCCTGCTCCCGCAGGAGACGCTGATCCTGCACGGCACGATCCGGGAGAACATCGCCTGCGGGCGGCCCGGGGCGACCCAGGAGGAGATCGAGAGGGCCGCCGCGGCCGCCGCCGCGCACACCTTCGTCACCGAACTCCCGGGCGGCTACGACACCGTCATCGCCCCCGGCACCGCCGCCCTCTCCGGCGGCCAGCTCAAGCGCGTCGCCATCGCCCGCGCGATCCTGCGTGCCGCGCCCGTCCTGATCCTCGACGAGCCGACGGCCGGCCTGGACGCGATGGCCGCGCGGCGGATCGTCCAGCCGCTGCGCCATCTGATGTCAGGCCGTACGACCCTCATGATCACGCACGATCTGAGCCTCGCCCCCGACGCCGACCGCATCCTCGTCGTGGACGGCGGACGGCTGGTGGAGGAGGGGACGCACGACGAACTCGTCCGGCGCGGCGGGACGTACGCGCGCCTGGCGTACGCCGGTCAGCGGGAGGTGCGGCCGACCGGCAGCCCCGCCGGGCTCCTGAGCGTGTAGCCCAGGCCGCGCACGGTCTGGATGAGCCGCGGTTCGCCGCGGCTCTCCAGCTTGCGCCGCAGATACATGACGTACACGTCCAGGGTGTTGGAGGCGGGCTCGAAGTCGAAGCCCCACACCTCCTTGTGGATCTGCGCCCGGCTGAGCACCTTGGCCGGATGCCGCATGAGGTAGGCGAGCAGCGCGTACTCGGTGCGGGTGAGGTCGAGGGGACGGCCGCCGCGGGTGACGGCGCGGGTGCGCAGATCGATGGCGATGTCCTGGAACGACAGCTGCTCACTGGGTTGCGGCGGCACCACGCGCGGTCGGCTGCGCCGCAGCAACGCCCTGACCCGGGCGAGGAGTTCCTCGGCGTCGAAGGGCTTGGCGAGATAGTCGTCGGCGCCGTTGTCGAGGGCGACGATCCGGTCGCCGACCGCGGCCCGGCCGGTGATCATCAGGATCGGGACGGTGGACCCGGAGGCCCGGATACGGCGGGTGGCGGCCAGCCCGTCGAGCTCGGGCATGGTGACGTCCATCAGCACCAGGTCCGGGCCGGCCGCCATGAGTTCCAGGGCACTGCGCCCGTCCCCGGCGAGGACGGTCTCGTACCCCTCGAACCGCAGCAGCAGCCCGAGCCCTTCTCTCACGGCCTCGTCGTCGTCGGCCAGCAGGATCTTCCGCGCCATCCGAACACGGTGTGACGAGAGCCTGTGGCGGAGCTGGCAACGCGATGAGCGTGGGCTTTAAGGCTCGGGGCCGACGTCGGCGGAGCCTAACGGGGCCGCAGGGCGTGGAGGTCCGGCAGGTGGGCCTCGGTGACGTACGGCAGGGTGGTCTTCCGGCCTTGGGTGTCATGCAGGCGTATGAGCCGCCGGGGTGGGGAGGACTGCGTCTCCACGACGATGTCCTGGATGTCGTGCCACGCCCACTTCCGGGCCCGCACCACTCCCACGACGGCTATCCCGTCCGCCCGCACCACCGTGCGCGCCCGCCACAGGGACAGGGCCCACACACCGTCGACGACGGTCAGGACGGTTATCAGGAGCACCGCCACCCAGCCCGGTATGTCGTTGATGACCACCTCCAGCACCCCGCACGCCAGCATCAGCGCGATGAGCCCGAGCACCTTCAGCCGGGAGCGCCGGTCGGCGCGGTACTCCCGCAAGGTCACACCCATGCCGCCGCCCCCAGCAGTCCGTGCGGCAGATAGCCGGACCGGACACCGAGTTCCCAGCCATGGACCTGCACGGCGAGACAGGCCAGGGCGAGGATGCCGAGGGGGAGGAGCGAGCGGGGCGAGGGATCGGCGTCAGCACCGGCACTCTCCCGGTACGCCACCAGTCGGGCCGCGAGCGCTTCCTCGAAGGAGTCCTGGTCGTCGTCGAGAAGTACGCGCAGTAGCCGCTGGTCGGCGCTCAGCGCGTCGCCGTTCTCGTCCAGCCGCCGGGCCGCCTCCGCGCGCTCACCGGCCTCGGGCTTGCGCAGCGTGACGGCCGGCCAGTCGCGGGGCAGATGCCCGGCCGCCTCGGTGAGATAGAGGCAGAGCGCGTCCATGGCGGCGAGGTCGGCGGGCGCGGAGACGGAGGGGTACGGGTTGTAGGGGACGCCGTCACGGATGGCGGGCGCGTAGTCGCCCCGCAGCAGCAGACCGGTGACCCGGTCCCGGTCCCGCACGAGCCCGCTGACGACACACACCTCGAACATGTCGAGCCAGGTCCGCGCGGTGGGCGCCTCCTCGACGACATCCCGGAAGGTGAGGGGGCCGTCGCCGAACTCGTCGTCGTCGGGGTCCGTGCTGATCCGTTCCCCGACGAGGGGGAACCGGATCTCCTGGTCCCCGCCCGGGAAGCACAGGACGCTCAGCACTCCGTGCACGCACTCCGCCGCGGTCACGGCGACCGCGCGCGCCTGCTCGTCGAGCCCCGGTTCCGTGATGGCGCGGGCGGCGACATGGTCGAGGAGTTCGTCCGCCATGGCCTGTATCAGGGCCGGCGAGATGCTGCCGTACCGCAGGGAGTGCCAGCGCGAGTACGCCCGCCCGTGGATGTCGTCGAGCGCCTCGGCCAACCGCTGCTCACCGACCTGATGGCATGTCACGTCCCGCACGCGCCCCGTCCCTTCACACGCTGATGACCGGACGAGGCACGTTAGCAACAGGCACTGACAACAGCCGTGGTCAGGAGGCGGTCGGCGTCCAGTCGCCCAGCCAGTCCGCGACCTCCTGGTTCGCGGCCTGCGCGTCGCTCAGCTGGGGCCGGTCGCCGCTCGCGGCACCCGATCCGGCGCCGGTGTTCTTGTACTCGGCGAACCGGTCGTCCTTCCAGGAGAAGCCGCTCATGTCGGTCCACGGGGTCGACTTGATCGCCGCGCTCAGGCTGGTGTTGCGGACGGTCGTCTGCGGGTCGAGGGTCGCGTCACCGCCGGCGTGCCAGGGGCGGCCGAGATAGAAGCTCGCGGCCGAGACATCGCCGTTGACCGTGGAGTTGGCGATCAGGAAGCCCTTGCGGTCGGCGGCCGTGCTGGGGGCGGTGACATAGCCGGCGGAGGTGCCGTTGTAGCGCTTCTTCAGCGTGATGACGGACTTGTCGATCACCGCGGTGGCGCGCCCGAAGATGAAGTCGACGTTGCCGATGACGTAGGAGTTGGTCAGGTAGACCCGGCCCAGCTTGTCCTTGGCGGCCGTGTCCATCAGCAGCGTGTCCTGGTCGCCGCTGACGATGACCCCGTCCAGGAACACCTTGTCGGCGCTGGTGCGCAGGGCGACGGCCTGCTGGGCGATGTCGGTGTGGGCGGCCTCGTCGAAGTCGTTGGAGATGGTCAGGTTGCGCGCCTGGAAGTCATCGGCGTCGACGGCGACGGTGGCGCTGCCGCCGGTGCCGTAGGTCCCCGAACCGTCCGGCTTCGGCGTCCCCGAGGCGTTGTTGTAGACGATCACCGTGTCCTTACGGCTGCCGCCCGTGCCCTGGATGGTGACGTGCGGCTTGTTGGACGGCACCTTCACCAGCTCGCGGTACGTCCCCGGCTTCACCTGGATGACGACGCGCGAGGCGTTGTTGGCCGGTACGGCGTTCACCGCGGCCTGCACGGTCGTGTACTGCCCGGAGCCGTCCTTGGCGACGGTGAGGGTGGTGGCAGCGGCGGCCAGGGTGGACGCGGCGGTGCCGATCGAACTCCGCGGGCCGGCCCCGGACTTGAGGAGCGAGGGCACGTTGGCCGTCGCGTCGAGCGTGTAGGCGTAGTAGCTCTTCGGATCGAAGGCGGTACCCCCGCTCTCGTTCCTCCCGCTCGTCCCGACGAAGGTGTTGCCCTTCTGGACGACGGTGGCGGTGCTGTCCTTGATGACGGGGTTGTTGATGCCCTGGAAGTAGGAGTTCTCCAGCACCATCTTGGTGGCGCCGCGCGAGTAGTTCCCGTACGAGGACGTGATGTCGGTGCCCGCGACGTCCTCCAGGAAGTTGTTGTAGAGGTGGGCGTGCGCGGCGTTGTCCGTGGAAGGGTTGCGCTGCTCGGTCTCCCGGATCCAGTTGTGGTGGATGGTGATGTCGGTGACGACGTTGTCGGTCCACCCGATGCCGAACGCCTTGTTGTCCTGGCTCATCTTGTTCCAGGAGACGGTCACGTACGTGCTGTCCTTCCGCACGTCGATGAGCCCGTCGGCCATGTGCCGCAGGTCGTTGTGATCGATCCAGACATGATGCGCGCCATCCATCTGGATGCCGTCGAAGTCATGCTCCTTGTCGTTCCAGACGCCCTGATAGGCGTCCCGAATGGTCAGGTTCCGGATGATGACGTTGTGGACGCCGGTGCCGAGGAAGAACCCACCGCCGACGATGTGCCCGGAGGTCCCGGACCCGACGATGGTCTTGTTGGACTGCACCTTGATCTCTTTGCCGACCGGGTCCATGTTGATGGTGGCGGCGACGACGATGACGTACGGCTCGGCGGCCGTCGCGTACTTCTCCAGATCGGCGAGCGTCCTGACGGTCACGATCTGCCCGTCCCGCCCGCCGTAAGTGCCGTTCTGGCCCAGGGCGTTGACGGAGGCGAAGCCGTCGGCGGTGGCGGTGGCCCAGGCGGGCGCGGCGGCGGTGGCGGCGGACGCGGCGTTCTCGGCGTCGTCACCGAAGACGGGGCTGTAGGCGAGAACACCGGCCGCCGTCAGGGCGAGGGGGGCGCCGACGACAAGAGCGGTCTTGCGCCGGCGATGGCGGGGCTTGCTGCGGGTGTCGGTCATCCGTACGGCTTCCGTTCCGTGGGGGTGCGGGACGGAACGTGGTTGCCGCGCGGGCCGCAAAGGTTGCCGGTACGTTCAGAGCGTTTCCGGCGGAGGCGTCGGAGCCCCCGGCAGCCGTACGGTCGCGATCGTGCCGCCGCCGTCCGCCTGATCCAGGGTCACCTGGCCGCCGGACTGCTCCACGGTGCGGGCGACGATGGACAGGCCGAGCCCTGAGCCGGGGAGGGCGCGGGCACTGGGGGAGCGCCAGAAGCGGTCGAAGACGTGCGGGAGTTCCTCGGCGGGGATGCCGGGGCCGTGGTCGCGGACGGTGAGGACGCCGCCGTCCAGTCGTACGTCGATCGTGCCGCCCTCGGGGCTGAACTTCACGGCGTTGTCGAGGATGTTGACGACCGCGCGCTCCAGAGCGGCGGGCTCCGCACGGGCGAACCAGGGTTCCAGGTGGGCGTTGATCGTCAACTCCGGCCCACGGAGCCGGGCCCGGCGCAGCGCCGACTCGACGGTGTCCTCCAGCGACACGACCTGCACGCGTTCGCCGCGCTGGCCTTCCGAGCGGGAAAGCTCCTGCAAGTCGCCGATAAGAGCCGCCAGTTCCGTCATCTGTGCCTTCACCGACGCGAGCAACGCCTTGCGATCCGCCTCCGGGATGGGCCGCCCCGTCTCCTCACTTCGGGTGAGAAGCTCGATGTTGGTCCGCAGGGAGGTGAGCGGCGTACGGAGTTCGTGCCCGGCGTCGGCGATGAGCTGCTGCTGGAGGTCGCGGGAGTTGGCGAGGGAGGTCGTCATGGAGTTGAACGACCTTGAGAGCCGGGCGACCTCGTCCTCGGAGTCGTCCTCGACGGGGATCCTGACGCTCAGGTCCTCAGTACGGGCCACATGTTCGACGGCCTCGGTGAGCTTGTCGACGGGACGGAGACCCGCGCGGGCGACCGCGAGACCGGCAGCTCCTGCGCCGAGTACACCGATGCCGGAGACGAGGAGGAGGATGAGGGCGAGTTCGTTGAGGGTGGACTCGGTGCTCTTCAGAGGGACGGCGGCGACGACTCCGACGGCGGGGCCGGCCTGGCCGGTGCCGGTGCTGGTGGGGCCCAGATAGCGGGTCACCACGCGGACCGCGTTGCCGTTCTCGTCGGTGCCGTTGCGGAAATGAAGCCGGTTGCTGTCGGCCTCCTTGATCACGTCCTTGTCGGCCTGGGTGACCTTGATCGTGCCCGTGGAGCCGTCGAAGACACAGACCTTTCCGCTGTCCGTCACCACCTGCGAGTAGTTGTTGCGGAAGTTGAAGCCGGTGCCGTTCGTCGGGGTCGTGGTGCAGGCGTTGAGGGCGGCCTCGGCATCGCTGATCTGCTGGATCTGCCGCGGTCCCTGCATCAGCTTCTGCAAGTCGCTGTCCACCTGGTCGTACAGCTTGCCCTGCACGATGAACCAGCACGTCACCGAAACCGCCGCCACCGCGAACGCCACCGCCGCAGCCACCAGCAGCGACAGCCGTGCCCGGATCGGCAGGGTCTGGAAACGGCGCAGAACCCTTCTCACTCCGCGCCGCCCTGTCGGAGCACATAGCCCACGCCCCGCACCGTGTGCACGAGGCGGGGCTCGCCGCCCGCCTCGGTCTTGCGGCGCAGGTACATGACGTACACGTCGAGGGAGTTCGACGACGGCTCGAAGTCGAAGCCCCAGACCGCCTTCAGGATCTGCTCCCGGGTCAGGACCTGGCGCGGGTGCGCCATGAACATCTCCAGCAGCGTGAACTCCGTGCGGGTCAGCTCCACCGGGCGCCCGGCCCGGGTGACTTCCCGCGTCGCCAGGTCCATGCGGAGGTCCGCGAAGGTCAGCGCCTCGTCCTCCGGCACGGCCCCCGCCCCGGCCGCCGCGTACGAGCTGCGCCGCAG
This sequence comes from Streptomyces sp. NBC_00028, assembly GCF_045041065.1. Taxonomy (NCBI): domain Bacteria; kingdom Bacillati; phylum Actinomycetota; class Actinomycetes; order Kitasatosporales; family Streptomycetaceae; genus Streptomyces; species Streptomyces sp. NBC_00028. The sequence continues at coordinate 5,463,407 of NZ_CP108293.1, forward strand.
CAGCGCACGGACGCGCGCGAACAGCTCGTCCAGCTCGAACGGCTTGACCAGGTAGTCGTCGGCGCCCGCGTCCAGGCCGGTCACCCGGTCGCCGACCGTGTCCCGTGCCGTCAGCATCAGGATCGGCGTGGTGGTGCCCGCGCCGCGCATCCGGCGGGCGGCGGTCAGGCCGTCCATGCGGGGCATCTGGATGTCGAGGACGACGAGGTCAGGCTGGTACGCGGTCGCCTTCTCCAGCGCGTCCGCGCCGTCGACCGCGACCTCCGTGTCGTAGCCCTCGAAGGCGAGGCTGCGCTGGAGTGCTTCGCGCACGGCCGGCTCGTCGTCGACGATCAGGATGCGCTGGGGGTCACGGTCGCCATCGGCGGGGCTCATCGCTCGCGGTTCCTCGGGGTGCGGTGGGACGTGGGCGCCTTCAGCGTCGCACGTCTGCCGGAGGTCGGGTCAAGCATGGGAAGGGTCGGGCACGGGCCAGGTCAGGCGCGGCAGGTGCGTCAGGCGCGCACCCGGCGGCGCCGGGCCGTGCGGCGGGCGGCCGCCGTGGAGATCTCGGGGGCCCGGACTGCGGGTGCCGTCGGCGCGTGCAGCTCGTACGCCACTTCAAGGGCCAGCGTGAATCCGGCCGGGTCGTGGGCGGCCACCTCGTGGGAAACCTGCTTGATCATGACGTACTCCCTACGCGCTCAGTGGTTCAGCTGTCGGTGCCGCCGGCCCGCAGCTTCGCGAGGTCGGCCTTGACGGTGTTGATCGGGATGGCGAAGCCGAGGCCGACGCTGCCGGCGCTGGAGGAGGACGTGGAGTCCGCGGCCGAGTACATCGCCGAGTTGATGCCGATGATGTTGCCGTTCATGTCGATCAGCGCGCCGCCGGAGTTGCCGGGGTTCAGCGAGGCGTCCGTCTGGAGGGCCTTGTAGGTCGTCGTCGACGAGCCCGTGTCGCCGTTGAACTGCTGGCCGCCGAACTCGAACGGCCACCCGCCGCCCTGCTGCTGTTGCTGCTGGCCCTGGCTCTCGTCCGTCGAGACGGTCACGTCACGGTTCAGGGCGGAGACGATGCCGCTGGTCACCGTGCCGGTGAGGCCCTCGGGGGAGCCGATCGCCACGACCGTGTCGCCGACCTGGACGCCGTCGGAGTTGCCGAGGGTCGCGGTGGTGAGGCCGGAGGCGTTCTCCAGCTTGATCAGGGCGAGGTCCTTGGCGCTGTCGGTGCCGACGACCTTGGCCGTGTACTCCTTGCCGTCGCTCGTCGAGACCTTGATCGAGGTGGCGCCGGAGATGACGTGGTTGTTGGTGATGATCTCGCCGTCGCTGGTGATGATCACGCCGGAGCCGGTGGAGGAGCCGTTGCTGAGTGTCGCGTTGATCTCGACGATGCTCGGGCTGACCGCCTTGGCGACCCCGGAGACCGTGCCCTTGTCGGCGGACGGCACCACGTTGGTGCTGGTGCTGCTGGAGGTGACCGTGTCGTTGCCGGTCAGCTCCTGGATGCCGTACGCCGTACCGCCGCCGATCGCCGCGGCGACGATCGCGACGGCGGCCAGGAGGGCGAAGGGACCGCGGGCGCGCTTCTTCTGCGAGGGCGAGGGCGCGGGAGCCACCGGCTCCGCCGCCACCGCCGTCAGGACAGCGGTACCGCCGCCGTTGCCGTCACCGCCGGCGACCTGAGTCTGCGCCGGCCACACCGTGGTCCCCGGCTCCACCGTCACCGGCTGCGGCGCGGGGGGCTGGGTCGGCGGGGCCGGCCACTCGGGGTTGACGGGGGAGGAGGCGTGCTGCTGGGCGCCCTGGTAGGGGTTCGCGTACTGCTCGTACTCGCCGTCGCGGCGGAAGCTCTCGGTCATGACACTGAGCTTGTCGCCCGACCATGAGAGCTCCCTGAGTGCTCCCTGAGAACGCCGCCAGAACCTTGTTTGCCCGATATAAAGCCGGAACTGGCCCCATGGAGCGGCCTCTCAGAGAGGCTTAATGAAGGGCCCGACGCGGTCTCACTCGCAGCCGCAGGACCGGCGTACGACCAGCTTCGACGGGAACACCTTCAACCGCTCCCGCCGCGACCCCGCCACCCGCAGCCCGTCGTCCAGGACGAGGTCCACCGCGGCCCGCGCCATCGCGGAGCGGTCCGAAGCGATCGTTGTCATCGGCGGATCCGCGAGCGCGGCTTCCTTGATGTCGTCGAAGCCGATGACCGCCAGCTCGCCCGGCACGTCGATGCGCAGCTCGCGCGCCGCCCGCAGCAGACCGATGGCCTGGTCGTCGGTGGAGCAGAAGATCGCGGGGGGACGGTTCGGCCCCGACAGCAGCTCCAGCGCCACCTGGTAGGCGTCGTAGCGGTTGTACGGCGCCTCGAACAGCCGCCCCTCGGTGGGGAGACCGGCGTCCTCCATCGCGCGCCGCCAGCCCTCGACGTGGTCGGAGACCGGGTCGCCGACGGAGGGAGTGTCGGCGGTGCCGCCCATACAGGCGACGTAGGGGTGGCCGTGGCCCAGCAGATGCTCGACGGCCGCCTTCGCGCCGGTGAGGTCGTCGAGGACGACGGCGACGTCGTCGATCGCCTCGGGCCGCTCGTGCAGCAGCACCACGCGCGCGTCCCAGGCCTCGATCTCGGCGGCGGCCAGGTCGTTCAGGGCGTGGCTGACGAGGATCAGGCCGGAGACCCGCATCCCGAGGAAGGCCCGCAGATAGTGGGTCTCGCGCTCGGCGACGTAGTCGGTGTTGCCGACCAGGACCATCTTTCCGCGCTCGGCCGCGGCCTGTTCGACCGCGTGCGCCATCTCGCCGAAGAAGGGCTGACGGGCGTCCGGGATGATCAGGCCTATGAGGTCCGTCCGGCGGGACGCCATCGCCTGGGCGACCCGGTCGGGCCGGTACCCCAGCTCCTTGATCGCGGCGAGAACACGCTCGCGCGTGGCCGGGGCGACCGGCCGGGGTCCGTTGTTGATGACGTAACTGACGACGGCAGTCGACGTCCCTGCCAGTCGCGCCACGTCATCTCGAGTCACCTTGGCCACGCGCGGAGTCTACGCGGATGGACCCGCTCTGGGCAGGGCGTACGCCGTCTTCCCTGTGCTCCGCCTGAGCGACCCCTGAGCATGCCGGGCCCGGTCAGACGTCGGCGTTGACCTCGGCGGCGTCCAGAGCGGCCGTCTCGTCCGCATCCTCCGCCTTTGGCCGGTCGCTCCTGGCCTTGGCGTCGTCGGTCGCGCGCTCGCCCTTCTCCGGCGTAACGAATCGATAACCGACGTTCCGGACGGTTCCGATCAGCGACTCGTGCTCGGGCCCGAGCTTGGCGCGCAGCCGTCGTACGTGCACGTCCACGGTCCGGGTGCCACCGAAGTAGTCGTAGCCCCAGACCTCCTGGAGCAGCTGCGCGCGCGTGAAGACGCGGCCCGGGTGCTGGGCCAGGTATTTGAGGAGCTCGAACTCCTTGAAGGTCAGGTCCAGGACCCGGCCCTTCAGCTTGGCGGAGTAGGTCGCCTCGTCGACCGAGAGGTCGCCGTTGCGGATCTCCATGGGGGAGTCGTCGTTGACGATCTGCTGCCGGCCCATGGCCAGGCGCAGTCGTGCCTCGACCTCGGCCGGTCCCGCGGTGTCGAGCAGGACGTCGTCGATGCCCCAGTCGGCGGTGACGGCGGCGAGGCCGCCCTCGGTGACGACGAGGATGAGTGGACAGCCAGGGCCGGTGGAGCGCAGGAGCTGGCACAGACTGCGGACCTGCGGGAGGTCGCGGCGGCCGTCGATGAGGATGACGTCGGCACCGGGGGTGTCGACGAGGGCGGGGCCTTCCGCCGGAGCCACGCGCACGTTGTGCAGGAGCAGGCCGAGAGCGGGAAGCACCTCCGTGGACGGCTGAAGTGCGTTGGTCAGGAGCAGCAGAGAACTCATACGGCTGGTTCCTCCTCGGTCCCGGCGAGGTCGTAGCTTTCGTATACAGGTGATCCGAAAGCACAAAAGGACCCGGGGGCTGCATTGCCCGAGTCCTCTGTTCAGGAGAATAGCCCACATGCACATGGAGTCGGCAGGTCGTGTGGTGGGATCCACCTCAATTCCGCACTCTGAGACGAACAGAGGCACACCTATACGGACGTTTCTGTACACCGCCGACGGCGTGACGATCGATTCCGTATACGATCCGCCGCCCGTTGTATACGACAGCTCCCCGTCACCCTCCCGTGGCCTCGTGTTCGTCGTCGCGCACGGTTTCACGGGTGATGTGGATCGTCCTCATGTTCGCCGGGTGGTGAAGGCGTTCACGCAGTACGGGGCCGTGGTCACGTTCTCCTTCCGCGGCCACGGGGCCTCCGGCGGGGCCTCCACGGTCGGCGACCGCGAGGTGCTCGATCTGGCCGCCGCGGTGGAGTGGGCGCGCTCCCTCGGGCACGCGCGCGTGGTGACCGTGGGGTTCTCGATGGGCGGTTCCGTGGTGCTGCGGCATGCGGCGCTGTACCGAGATGAGCACGAGGGGCGCACGGGTGCGCACACCGACGCGGTGGTGTCGGTAAGTGCTCCCGCCCGGTGGTACTACCGGGGTACGGCGCCTATGCGGAAGCTCCACTGGCTGGTAACGCGGCCCGCCGGGCGGCTGGTGGGGAGGTACGGATTCCGTACCCGCATCCACCACCGGGAGTGGGACCCGGTCCCGCTGTCCCCCGTGGCGGCCGTCCCGAGGATCGCCCCCACCCCTCTTCTCATCGTCCACGGCGATCGCGACGGCTACTTCCCCCTCGACCACCCCCGCATGCTCGCCGACGCCGCCCCCGGCCACGCCGAACTCTGGGTGGAGCACGGCATGGGCCACGCCGAGAACGCGGCCCCGGACGACCTCCTGCGACGCATCGGGGACTGGGCCGTCTCACAGGAGAGCTAAGGCCTGTCCGGCGGATCATGCCGCGGACGCGGGGTCTGGCACGCCCATCTGCCGCGTTGTCGTCGCTCGCCGACGCTCCGCGTCGACTCCCTCCTCCGCCTTGCAGCTGCACGCACCAGACCCCGCTCACCTGCATCACATCGGGCGCCGCGGCTTCCCCGCGACCTGATCCGCCGGACAGGCCTTAGCCTGACGGTGTTCAACACGGTCGAGTGAGGAAGCAGCGGAAGCAGATGCCAAAGGTCACGGTGCGCTACTGGGCCGCCGCGAAGGCCGCGGCCGGGGTCGCCGAGGAGGCGTACGACGCCGTCACCCTCGCCGAGGCGCTCGACGCGGTGCGCGAGCGACACCCCGGTGAACTCACGCGCGTGCTGCAGCGATGCTCGTTCCTCATCGACGGTGACCCCGTGGGCACCCGCGCACATGAGACGGTACGGCTGGCCGACGGCGGCACGGTCGAGGTGCTCCCGCCGTTCGCAGGAGGGTGAGCGATGACGAACCAGCCGTATGAGGGTCAGCAGGGTCAACAGGGTCAGCAGGGGTACGACCCTTACTGGCAGCAGGCGTACGAGGATCCGCACGCCGCCCAGCAGTACACCCAGCAGTGGCAGGGGCAGACCTGGGAGACGCAGATGCACGCGCCCGCCGCGCCTGCTCCGGCGGACACGGCGTATCTGCCGCCGCAGGGGTACGAGCCGGCCGCGTATCAGGAGCCTGCGTACGAGGAGCCCGTGTATCAGGAACCGGTCTCGGCTCCGGCTCCGGCTCCTGCCGCGGCTTCTTCCGGTGACTACGGGCCCGCCACCCTCGGCGGCAACTCCCGTGTCACCGACGCCCAGCGCGCCCGCCTCGAAGGACGGTCGCCGATCATCGAGCCCGGGATGCAGCCCGCCGCCCTCACGGCGGTGCTGGGGCTGCTGCTCGCGGGTGCGGCGGCCGTCGGGTCGTACGCGCTGCTCGTACCCCTTGTTCTTCTCCAGGCCGTGACGGCCGCCGGCTGGTTCCGGCTGAACGGCATGTGGCCCGCCCGGCAGGGCATCGCGCTGGCCTTCCTCGGGGCGGTCGTCGCGGACGTGGCGCTGCTGGCCGCCGACCGGTCGCCCGCGGCGATCCTCGGCACGCTGGGGGTGTGGGTGCTGCTGTGCCTGGTGCTCCAGCTGCGGTCGCACGCGGACCCCGATACCCGGATGTACGGCCTGATGGCGACCGTCGCCTCGTCGGCACTGGCGATCGTCGCGGGCGGGTACCTCGCCGCGTCGGCGGACGCGGTGTCGGTGGGCGCGGCGTCGGTCGCGGTGGCGGTGCTGGCGCGGGCGCTGCCGCTGCCCACGGCCGCGTCGGTGGTCGTCTCGCTGCTGGCTGCGGCGGGGGCGGGTATCGCCGTCGGCGGAATGACCGGGGTGGGGTCGGAGGGTGCGTTGCTCGGGGTCGGTGCGGGTGCGTGTGCGCTGATCGGGCACCGGGTGGCCAGTTACGACTACCCGTCGCGGTTCGTCCACTTCACCGCGGGGGTGGCGCTGCCGCTGGCCGCTGCTGCTCCGGCTGTCTATGTGCTGGGGCGGGCGCTCGGGTAGTTCGCATGCGGTGCGTTGGGGGGCGGGGCCGCGCCGGGGGTGTCCGTCCTCGGAACGGCGCGGAATCGGTCACCTATAAAGGGCGCCCGTGTTGACGCGCCAACCGCTGCGGGCGGACACCCCCCCGACACGTCCCCTCACCGCCGTACGCGGGTGCCGGTGCCGGGTCCGGCTGTTACAGGTGATCAACAGTTTCGCGGTGTGCGTTGTCTGCGGCGCTACGGTGGCTGGGACGTAGACCGCCTCAGTGGGGGAACACCAAAGAATGCGCGCACTGCGAATACTGCTGATTGTTGTTGTCGTGCTGGGCGGGCTCTTCGTCATCGCCGACCGGGTCGCCGTGCACTTCGCCGAGGGTGAGGTGGCGGACAAGCTGCGGAACAGCGAGAACCTCGCCAGTACGCCCGATGTCTCCATCAAGGGCTTCCCGTTTCTGACCCAGGTCGTCTCCGGTGAGCTGGACGACGCCGAGGTGGGGATCAAGGACTACGAGGCGGCTGCCGGGACGGCGGGCGAGAAGATTCGCATCGACGACATCACGGCGAACTTCAAGGGCGTCTCGTTCTCCGGGGACTACAGCTCCGCCACGGCCGCCACGGCGAGCGGTACGGCGTCCATCTCCTACGACGAGCTGCTGAAGGCCGCCCAGTCCGAGCCGACGGAGATCTTCACCGGGGTGACCGCCGAGGTGGTCGGGCTCTCCGACGGGGGCAACGGCAAGATCAAGGTGAACGTCAAGGTCACGGCGCTGGGCAAGTCGACCACCTACCCCGTGCTCAGCACGGTCACCGTGGCCGGCGACACCGTGAAGGTGCACGCCGACAACCTGCCGAACCTGGTCGTCGAGGTCGCCGAGGGCAAGGTGCGGTCGATCACCGACTTCGAGCAGAAGATCGACGATCTGCCCGGTGGCATCCAGCTCGACAAGGTCGAGGCCGCGCCGGACGGTGTGGAGGTCACGGTGAAGGGTTCGAACGTCGAGTTGGCCGGGTAGGACCGCGTTCGGCGGACGGTGACTGTCCGAGGAGCGAGACGGGCCGTCCGCGTTCGTGGGTGTGATGACGGCCACCGGCGTCCGGAACCCGTGCGAACACGGCCCGGGCGCTGATCCATTCCCACATCGCGGACGATCGCGTCTCAAAATACGACACGCCGGTGACATGGCTGGTAGTCCGTCCCTACGATCGACGGCATGAAGCGACAGGCGGATCTCACAAAGCGGCGGGCAGTGGACCTGTGCCGCGTTGCCGCCATGCTCTGTCGCACTTTCTGAGCGGAAGCGCCGAGCGCCGTCCGTATCCCCCCGCCCTGAACCCAGGGCATCCGTGCGCCGAGGCCCCGTCGGCCCGCGCACCCTCACAGCCGTATGCCCCGCCGTAACTGCCCCGGAGGAGAAAGAGCATGAGCCGCAGCGACGTCCTGGTCGACGCCGACTGGGTCGAGGCCAACCTCGACAACCCGAACATCGCGATCGTGGAGGTGGACGAGGACACGTCCGCCTACGAGAAGAACCACATCCGTAACGCCATCCGCATCGACTGGACCAAGGACCTTCAGGACCCGGTCCGCCGTGACTTCGTCGACCAGGAGGGCTTCGAGAAGCTCCTGTCCGCCAAGGGCATCGGCAACGACACCCTGGTGATCCTCTACGGCGGCAACAACAACTGGTTCGCCTCGTACGCCTACTGGTACTTCAAGCTCTACGGCCACGACAGCGTCAAGCTCCTCGACGGCGGCCGCAAGAAGTGGGAGCTCGACGCCCGCGAGCTCGTCGAGGACGTGCCCTCGCGCCCGACGACCGAGTACAAGGCCAAGGCCCAGAACACGGCCATCCGCGCCTTCCGTGACGACGTCGTCGCCGCGATCGGCTCGCAGAACCTGGTCGACGTCCGCTCCCCCGACGAGTTCTCCGGCAAGCTGCTCGCCCCGGCCCACCTGCCGCAGGAGCAGTCGCAGCGTCCGGGCCACGTCCCGTCCGCGCGCAACATCCCGTGGTCGAAGAACGCCAACGACGACGGCACCTTCAAGTCGGACGACGAGCTCAAGGAGCTCTACGCCGAGGAGCAGGTCGACCTCGCCAAGGACACCATCGCCTACTGCCGCATCGGTGAGCGCTCCGCGCTCACCTGGTTCGTGCTGCACGAGCTGCTCGGTGTCGAGAACGTCAAGAACTACGACGGCTCCTGGACCGAGTACGGCAGTCTCGTCGGCGTCCCGATCGAGCTCGGCGCCAACAAGTAAGCAGACCCCGTCCCACCCCGACCGGCCTTCCTTCCGGTCAGACCTTCTGAATCTGGAGAAAGACATGTGTGGAGCGAAGGCCGGCGGCCCCGACGCCTCGACGATCAAGCCTGGTGAGACCACGATCCAGGGCCAGGTGACGCGTGACGGCGAGCCTGTGGTGGGCTACGTCCGCCTCCTGGACTCGACGGGCGAGTTCACCGCCGAGGTCCCCACCTCCGCGACGGGCCAGTTCCGCTTCTACGCGGCCGAGGGCACCTGGACCGTCCGCGCGCTGGTGCCGGGCGCGACCGCCGACCGTACCGTCGTCGCCCAGCAGGGCGGCCTCGCCGAGGTCGCGATCGCCGTCTGACGGACCTGTGTCGCACGAAGGGCCGTACCTCTGCGGGTACGGCCCTTCGCCATGTCCCGGCCTACCCTGGACACATGCTGGCGCGCCGACGTCATGTCTACTTCGCCATGATGGGCACCTGTATCGGGCTCTTCGTCCTGGCCTGGGGTGTCGTACGTCTCTGGTCGATCCCGGTCGCCGTGGGGATGTGTGTGGTCGCCATGGTGATCCCGCCGGTCGCCGCCATGGTCGCCAACCGGCGCGGGCCCGACGACCGGTGGTGGGACGACCCCTCCGGCGATCCCAAGTCCGACGAGTGGTGGGACGAGCTGGACGGGAAGAAGCGGCGGCAGTAGGAAGGGGCTCATGTCGCCCATGAGGTTGTCGACCGTCGTACTCGACGCACCGGACGCCCATCAGCTCGCCGACTTCTATCAGCGCCTGCTCGGATTCGTGGTCCGCGAGGACGAGGCCGACTGGGTGCTCGTCGGCCCGCCCGGCGGAGGCGTGGGGCTCGCCTTCCAGACCGAGCCCGCGTACGGGCCGCCCCGCTGGCCCGACCGCGAGCCCGGCGAGCAGCAGATGATGCTGCACCTCGACATCGAGGTCGACGACCTGGCGGCCGAGACCGCGCGGGCGGTGGCCGAGGGGGCCCGGCTCGCCGAGTACCAGCCCCAGGACGACGTACGGGTGCTCTTCGACCCGGCGGGGCATCCGTTCTGTCTGTGGACGCCGGACAGGCCCTAGTAGACGAGCGCCTGGGTCTCGTCCGCGAGCGCTTCCTGTACGAACACCTGCGCGCCCGCGATCCGTACGCCCTCGATGACGTCCTTCTCCGTGATGTCCCGGCGGGCCGCGCACTGGGTGCACAGGGTCAGCGTGCCGCCGGCCAGGATCGACTCGATCAGGTCGGGGAGGGGGGCGGCGTGCGGCAGCTCGAACTCGGCGGCCCGGCCCGGCAGCGCGAACCACGCGGACTCGCCGGTCAGCCACAGGGAGACCTCGACCCCACTGGCCACGGCCACCGCCGCCACCGTGAACGCCTGCGAGCAGCGTTCGGGGGCATCGGCCCCCGCCGTCACCTTGATCACGAGCTTCTTCGCCATGGCTGAATCGTAATCAACGCGGCTACAACCCAGGTCGCGGGCCGTGAGTCTCCTGTGCGCACATATGGAATGTGCACTTCACGTTCTGTGGGGGGACGTCTTGGAAGTACCTGAAGTTCAGGAAATCCCGGTACCTGACGAGGTGCCGGAAGTGCCGGAGCCGCTCGAGGCGGCAGAGGCTGCCCGGCCGCGGCGGCGTGGCCGGACCACGCTGATCATCGCCGCGGCCGCCGTGCTCGGTGTCGTCGCCGGCACCTGCACCGGGTTCGTCGTACAGGCGAACCGCGAGCCCACCGCGCTGCCGCCACTGTCGCAGCCGGTCGTCAAGCAGGCCAAGGGCGAGGTCGAGCCGCTGTCCGCCGCCCAGGACCGGCACGTCAAGGTGAACGGCGATCTGCGCAAGCTGCTGCTCAAGAAGCCCAAGGGAGCCCGGGAGCCCGACTTCGTGGCGGGCGTCGACGGCTGGATGGACATCGCCGAGTACGCGGACCTCTACGAGAAGCCGCAGAACGCCTTCGGCAACCTCGCGACCGACGAGTTCCGCCGGGCCGCCGTCACCGACTGGCTGGTGGGCCGTACGTACAGCGTCGAGATCCTGCTCACGCAGTTCCGCCAGGAGCGGGGCCTGACGGCCGCCGACTACACGTCCGACCAGCAGGGCTTCGCCGGTGACGAGGACAACACCGACAGCTGGGAGATCCCGGGGACCGGGGACGGGTGGGCGTACGTCCACAACAGCCCCGACACCAAGCCCGGCTATCTGCCGCTGTACTCCGCCGAGGCGATGGCCACGCGCGGCGACATCGCCATGACGGTCTGGGTCTACGACACCAAGCCCATTCCCAAGAAGAAGATCATGGACCTGGCCAAGCGGCAGATGGAGCGGCTGTGAGCGAGAACTCCGAGACCGCCGAGAACCCCGAGAACCCCGAGACCGCCGAGAATCCCGAGGTTCTCGAAAGTCCCGCGCCCGTCGTGAAGAAGCGTTTCCCCCTTCGTCGCGTCGCCACCCTCACCGGCTCCGTCCTCCTCCTCGGCGCCGTCGTCGGAGGCACCGGCTACACCGTCGTGACCGTCCAGGACGCCGACCGGGACCCCGGGAAGCCGAGCTGGAAGTTCCCGAAGGTCGCCGCGGACCAGGGCACCGCGGAGGCGAAGGGGCTGCGCGGGATGCTGATGCCGTACGAGGAGAACGGGTTCGCCCAGGGCCCCGACATCGACGAGTTCGGCGCCGACGCCGAGCTCAGCGGCCGGCAGGCCACCGCCCTGCGCAAGGAGTCGCTCAAGGGCCTCCCGCCCGCCGACCGGCGGAAGCTGGAGAAGCAGATCGACCGGCAGCGCATCAAGGGCGTCGTGATGCGCAGCTACCTCAACGCCAACGGCTACGCGGTCTACGACGACAAGGTGTCCTCGGTCAGCGTCACGCTGACGCAGATGGAGAGCCAGGCCGCCGTACGGAACGGCTCGACGTCCGAGATCGAGTTCTTCGAGGCCCTCGGCATCATGCGCAAGGGCCCGAAGATCGACGGCCACAAGAACGCCAAGTGCTTCCTGTCGCCCAAGGACAAGGACGAGAAGATCGACTGGATGTTCTGCTCCGCCTACGTGGGAGACGTCCTGGTCGCCGTCAACGCGTCCGGGGTCGCCCCCCTGGACAAGGGTGGGATCGCCACCTTCGTCGCCGCCCAGCTCGACCGCATCGACGACCCGGGGAAGGCCGTATGAGCACCGAACAGCAGCAGCCGATCGGGGAGATCACCGAGGTCACCGAGGCCGCGGAGGCGGGCGCGGAGACCACCGAGGGGGCGCCGGTTGCCCCGACCGTCCCGCCCGCCCCGGCCGCCCCGCCCGTCCCGACCGTCCAGCCCGCCCCGGCCGTCAAGAAGGACCGCCGGGTCCTGCGGGCCGTCCTGCGGTGGACCGCCGCCGTCGTGGTCTTCGCCGCGGCCGGGGCCGGGACGGCGTACGGGATCACGCGGATGGAGCGGACGGACGTACCGGGACTCGCGACCGAGACGGACGGACGCTGGGAGTATCCGCCGATCGTGCAGCCGCCCCTGCCCTCCGGCAGCCCGCGTCCCTTCGACAAGGCGAACTCGTCCAACTCCCACTACGCCGACCTGCGCGCACTGCTCCTGCCCGCGCCCAAGGGCGCCAAGGCCGACAAGGCGCTCGACGGCGAGGACGGCTGGCTGGCGCGGAAGGACTTCCTCGCGGTCTACGAGGACAAGGACGACCAGGACGCCATCGGCCAGCTCCTGACCGACCAGGGGCTGCGGCACGTCGCAGCCCGGGGCTGGACCACGGCCGACGGCACGCACACCCGGATCTACCTGCTGCAGTTCGACACCGCGAGGGTCGTCGACTCCCTCCAGGAGAACAACTTCACCGGCTACGACGCCCCCCAGTTCGCCCTGAAGGGCGCCTCCGAGGTGCACATCGACGAGGCGTTCCCGGAGAAGGCCGAGGTGGAGAACGTACGGCACTACGCGTACGGCGAGGCCAAGCCGTACGGGGCGGAGCAGGTGCGGGAGGCGTATCTGGTCTCCGGCGACGTCCTCGGCCTGGTCGTGCAGTCCAGGAAGGGCGCGGCTGCGGCCGTACCGTTCCAGCAGACGGTGGTGCTGCAGAGCCAGCTGCTGGGCTGACGCCGTTGAGGTGTACCTCGCAGAGAAGGGCGGGCCCCGGCCGACTAAGCTGGGGCCCGGCTCTAGTACCGCCCGTTACCGCTCAGCAAGGAGCACCCCGTGCTTGAGGCATTCTTCGAAGCCCTGCTCGTCCTGGTCTGCGTCGGCGTCCTCGCCTTCGCCGGGCTGACGGTGAAGAAGCTGTACCAGGGCCAGCGCTGACCCGACGCTAGGAACTGTAGAAGCTCATGATCGAGATCCCGTCCGACCTCCACAAGGACCTCGTCCCCCTCGTCTTCCTGCTCGGCAACTGGGCGGGCGCGGGTGTGCACGACTTCCCCGGCTCCGAGAAGTGCAACTTCGGGCAGGAGGTCACCTTCTCCCACGACGGCCGTGACTTCCTGGAGTACCAGTCCCACACCTGGGTCCTGGACAACGACGGGAACAAGGTCCGTCCGCTGGAGTCCGAGCACGGCTTCTGGCGCGTCGACGCCGACCGCAAGGTCGAGGTGACGATGGTCCGCGACGACGGCGTCGTCGAGATCTGGTACGGCGAGCTGGCCAAGCAGAAGCCGCAGATCGACATCGTCACGGACGCGGTCGCCCGTACGGCCGCCTCCGGCCCGTACAGCGGCGGCAAGCGCCTCTACGGCTATGTCAACAGCGACCTGATGTGGGTCGGCGAGAAGCAGACCCCCGAGGTCGAGCTGCGCCCCTACATGTCCGCGCACCTGAAGAAGGTCGTCACCCCGGAGGACGTCGAGCGCTGGGCCAAGGCCCTCCCCGATGACATGCCTGACGACGGCATCGCCTTCTTCAAGTAGGCCTTCGCTCAAGTAGTCATACACTCGTCGGTGTGGTGAGCACCGACTGGAAGAGCGACCTCAGGCAGCGCGGCTACCGGCTGACGCCGCAGCGGCAACTCGTGCTCGAAGCCGTGGACACCCTTGAGCACGCGACCCCCGACGACATCCTCACGGAAGTGAAGAAGACCGCGTCGGGGGTCAACATCTCCACCGTCTACCGGACGCTGGAGCTCCTGGAGGAGCTGGGTCTGGTCAGCCATGCCCATCTCGGGCACGGCGCGCCGACGTACCATCTCGCCGACCGTCACCACCACATCCACCTGGTCTGCCGCGACTGCCAGAACGTCATCGAGGCCGACATCCAGGTGGCGGCGGAGTTCACCGCGAAGCTGCGCTCGACCTTCGGTTTCGAGACGGACATGAAGCACTTCGCGATCTTCGGCCGCTGCAAGGACTGTTCCCTGAAGGCTTCAACTACCGAGTCGTAGGCTTAGGCGTATGAAGAGCCCTCTGCTGTCCCTGCCCGGCGCCGTCCCCGGCGAAGGCGTGGACGAAGACGTCGCCGCCCACTACGGCGACCTGTTCCGCGAGCAGCGCGCCCTCGCCGAGGGCACCGGATTCGTCGACCTCTCGCACCGCGGGGTCATCGCCGTCACCGGCGACGACCGGCTCAGTTGGCTGCATCTGCTGCTCACGCAGCATGTCGCCGAGCTGCCCGTCGGCGAGGCCACCGAAGCGCTGGTGCTGTCCGCCAACGGCCACATCGAGCACGCGCTGTATCTGGTGGACGACGGTGCGACGGTCTGGATCCACGTGGAACCGGGCACCCAGGAGGCGCTGATCGCCTACCTGGAGTCCATGAAGTTCTTCTACCGCGTCGAGGTCGCCGACCGCACCGCCGACATCGCGGTGGTCCACCTCCCGGCGGGCTCCATCGCCGAGGTGCCCGAGGGCGTCGTGGTCCGCGAGACGGCGTACGGCCGCGACCTGTTCCTCCCCCGCGAGGACCTGGAGTCCTACGCGGCGAGGACGGGCCCGGCCGCCGGACTCCTTGCCTACGAGGCCCTCCGCGTCGAGCAGCACCGCCCCCGCCTCGGCTTCGAGACCGACCACCGCACCATCCCGCACGAGCTGGGCTGGATCGGCACCGCGGTCCACCTTCAGAAGGGCTGCTACCGCGGCCAGGAGACGGTGGCCCGCGTCCAGAACCTGGGCAAGCCCCCGCGCCGCCTGGTCTTCCTCCACCTGGACGGCAGCGAGGTCCACCTCCCGCCCGCCGGCACGGACCTCCGCCTCGCCGCCGACGGCCCCGACGGCCGCAAGATCGGTTTCATCACGACGTCGGTACGGCACCATGAGCTGGGGCCGGTGGCGTTGGCGCTGGTGAAGCGGAACGTCCCCCTGGACGCGAGGCTGCTGGCCGACTCGACCGCGGCGGCCCAGGAGGTCGTCGTAGAACCATAGGCGGTCCGCGGGTCAGCGTGGCACGGCGACCTTCGCCGCCAGCGCGAAGCCCGGACCGGTGATCGTCACGGCACCGCCGAGTCCCTGCAGCAGGTCAGGCATGACCAACAGCACGGTGATGCCCCCGAGCACCGCCGCGACAGCGATGATCACTGCGGCGATGGCGTTCGGCACCGGAAGCCGTGTGACAGCGAAACCGCCGGTCCGCGGTCGCGGCTCCGGCGGCGTGGACGATTCACCGGGTGTCTGTTCTGAGGGCGGGTGATGTTCCATGCCGCTTCTCCCTTCATCTCATCGATCGTCAGCCCAGGTGAGAGACGAGCCACGGAGGACGCGGTAGCAGCCGCGGCTTCCGTGTTCCGAGAGATGCCCGGTGGCGTACTGGTCCAACACGCAGGGGATGTACGGAATTTGGACCAGTACGGATGCGGGAGGCGACGCTCCCGCGCAAGTCGTAGAGAAAGCACGACTGGGGCCCCGGCCGGTTGGTGATCCGGCTGGGGCCGCTCAAGTCGCCGGGCCCGCTGCCACGAGCCCCGCGAGTTGGTCGCCTTGGCCTGTTTGCGCGGCTCACCTGGGCTGACAGGGAGAAGCGTTCGACCATGTTGCTCAAGTTGGCAACCAACTTCACAGTACTTATCTCCACTTGGAGGCGGCTTATAACCACCTTCCCGGCAACTCTCCGAGATTGCCCTACAGCTCGAGCAGGACGGTGAACGGCCCGTCGTTGGTCAGTGACACCCGCATCTGCGCGCCGAACCGGCCCGTCTCCACTGTCGCTCCGAGCGCCCGCAGCTGGGCGACCACCTCGTCGACAAGGGGCTCGGCGACGTCGCCCGGGGCAGCCGCGTTCCAGGTGGGGCGCCGCCCCTTGCGGGCGTCTCCGTAGAGGGTGAACTGGCTGATGACCAGGAGCGGGGCGTCGATGTCGCTGCATGACCTCTCGTCCTGCAGCATGCGGATGGACCAGAGTTTGCGGGCCAGTTGAGCCGCCTTCTCCTTGGTGTCCTCGTGCGTCACGCCGACGAGGACGCACAGGCCCTCGCCCTCGATCGAGCCGACCGTCTCACCCGCTACGACGACGCTCGCGCCGTCCACTCTCTGTACCACTGCACGCATACGACCATCATGCCGTTCACCCCGCCGGTGAGGTTCTGCCTGCTCTGCGCGGTCTTTCTATTTGATCCTTAACCCCCCATCCTGGGCCGATCGGGGGCACTCGGTCACATAGCGGCCACTCGAGATGGCACGATGCTTCCACCAGCCGGTCGAGGGGACGGTAGAGGCGCATGAGCACACCGAGTACCGGGCAGCCTCCGAGGCCTGTCCCGTTGACCTGCCCGGGCGATCCGGACGGTCACCGGCCGCCCGTTCAGCGCACGGACAGTCCGCTGCTGCACCCGGACCCCCCTGCGTACGACCTGACCGCCTTGAGCCTGCCCGAGCTGCGCACACTGCGCCGGGAGGCCCAGCGCGACGAGGCCGACCTCAGCTATGTCCGACGGCTCCTGCAGGGCCGTATCGACATCCTGCGCGCCGAACTGGCCAGGCGGTCACCGGCGGGCGCCGCCTCCGTCGTCGATCGTCTCCCGGAGATCCTCACCGACGCCCCGGCCCGTCACCGCTCCTCCGCCCGCCATGTCACCCTGGGCACGCCCTACAGCGAGGAGTATCGGCTGCTGGCCGCCGAGATGCTCGCCGAGGTCGAGCTGTCCGACCTGGACGCGCGCACCGACGTGGAGCTGAACACCGCGATGGGGCGGCTCGTACGGTACGAGCAGCAGGTCTCCCGGCGCCGGCAACGGTTGCAGCGGACGACGGACGAGTGCAGTGGGGAGATCGCGCGCCGGTACCGGGAGGGCGAGGCACAGGTGGACGATCTACTGACCTGAGTCCGACCCCTGGGCAAGCCTCACGGGAGGGCTGACACTCTCCTGGTGACTTCTGACGCGACGCGGTCCGAGAGGGAACAGCTGCGGGACCTGGTCGGTCGCGCGCGGGTGGTGCTCTGGGGTTTCGACGGGACGGTGTGCCGGTTGTTCGCCGGACGGTCGGCGGAACAGGCGGCCGTGCGACTGGGGACATGGCTGGAGGCGCAGGGCTTGCCCGGCCTTGCCACCGATGACCGGGGGATGCTCCGGCCGGATCTCGTCTTGGACGCTCTGGACGCTCTGGGCGCCCACAGGGCCCCCAGCAGTGACCTGGTCGCGGAGCTGGAAGAACGTCTCACCGAGGAGGAGTTCCGAGCCGTGTGCACGGCGATGCCCATTGCCCACTCGGACCCGTTGATCCGCACCTGGGTCGCGATCGGTGCTCGGATGGCCATCACGTCCAACAACTCCGCGAAGGTGATGCGCGCCTACCTGGAGGGCCGAGGCCTGCTCGGCTGTTTCGCCCCGCACATTTACGGCCGTCCCCACGACTTCCGCCTGGTCGACCCACACGTTGTCAGCCGGGTCCTCAACGCGTTGGGCGCCGCCCCCTCCGACGCGCTGGTGATCGGCGGCAGCCGCTGGCACCTCCTCGCCGCGCAGAAGGCGAGGGTTCCTTCCCTCGGGTACGCGAACAGGGAGGATCGTGCGGAGTTGCTGCGGCAGGCGGGAGCGGAGATCGTGGTCAATTCCCTGGAACCGGTCCGCGCTGCTCTCCTAGCGTGACCCCATGACCCACCTGCACACCGATATCGACGTCCGCCCGATCACCGAAGACGAGTTCCCGGACTGGCTGCGTGCCGTCAACACCGGCTTTCTGCGCCGGCCCGTCGCCACCGAGCTCGAGATCAGCCACCGCCGTGCCCAGTTCCAACCCGGCCGCTATCTGGGTGCCTTCGACGGGGATCGCTGTGTGGCCACCTTCAAGTCCTTCGACCAGCGCCTCACGGCAGTCGGCGGCGTGGAGGTCCCCGCGGATGCCATCACCGGTGTCACGGTCACCGCCACACACCGCCGCCGCGGCCTCCTGACCCGCATGATGACCCGGGATCTCACCGCGGCCAAGGACCGTGGAGACGTCGTGGCCACTCTGATCGCCGCCGAGTATCCGATCTACGGCCGGTACGGCTTCGGCCCCGCGACCTGGACGACCGAGTGGACGATCGACGTTCTGCGCACCGGTCTCGACCCGCGCCGTTCGGGCCAGGACGAGGCGGGCGGCCGCATCGACCTGGTGGACGGCGCGGACGTGCGCAAGTTCGGCCCGGAGTTGCACGCGCGTCTGCGTGCGGTCCAGCCGGGTGCGGTGAGCCGCGATGAGCTGTGGTGGCGGGTCAACACCGGTGTCGTACGGTACGACGACACATGGACCGAGCCCTTCTACGCCGTGTACCGCTCGTCGGCCGGCGAGGTCGAGGCCCTGGCCGCGTACACCGTGGACGACAACTGGCACGACAAGCAGCCACACAACACGGCGTCCGTGAGGTGGCTGATCGGAACGAGCCCGGCCGCGGAGCGGGCGTTGTGGCGCTACCTCTGCTCAATCGACTGGGTGACGCGGGTCAAGAGCGGTTGGCGTGCCCCCGACGACCTGCTCCCCTTCTTTCTGCCGGATCCGCGGGCGGCCAGGATCACCTGGCAGGCGGACTGGATGTGGGTGCGCATCCTGGATGTCGTACGGGCCCTGGAGGCGCGGACGTATGCGGGCGACGGCACGTTGGTGCTGGAGGTGACGGACCGAGCGGGGCTCGTGGGCGGGCGGTATCTGGTGGAAGCCTCGCCGACGGGAGGGACGTGTACGCCGACGAGCCAGAGTGCACAACTCACTCTGGATGTAGGGGAGTTGGCGGCACTCTGGCTCGGGGACGAGTCGGCGGTGCGACTCGCGTCGCTCGGGCGGGTTCAGGAAGAACGAGCGGGCGCCGCCCGATCGGCCGACGCCCTGCTGCGTACGTCCAGGCGGCCTTGGTGCCCGGACATGTTCTGAGGCCCCCTTCGTCGACAACGGTTGGACTGTTCATCCGTAGCCGTGCTCTTCAGTTGTGGCTGTACCGGTGAAGCTCTTCAGTTGTCGGTGTTCAGTTGTGACTGTGCAGACTGGCCGGGCTCCCGGCTCCCCTCCGGAAGGGAGCCCGGCCAGCCGGAACGGGGTCAGCCGGGCTGGGTGAGCAGCATCGCGAGGATGACCGCGCCGATGCTGCTGATCGCAGCGCTCCTGGCCTTGAGGCCGATGGACAGGATGACGATGGCGATGATGCCCATAGGGCCGTACCGCCACTGGATGAGCTGCTCGAAGCCGATGGCGAACGCTGCCATGGCGACGGCGAGGATGGGCATGGGGCGCATGGGGCCCGTCCTTCCGAAAAGTGCCAACTATCGGAAAGTGCAACCATGTTGAGCAAGTTGGTTACCAACTTACTCCAAGTTGCGGCAAGTTGGAAGCGCGTAGCAACCATCTTTTGAACAACTGCCCGAAGATGGTCGGAAGTTGTAATCTTCCGATGTGGACAGGGAAGATTCCTCCCGCGACGGGCGGACAAGAGCACCGTCGCCCCGCGAGGTGGCCGACGAGCTGCGCGGGCGGATCAGGTCCGGTGTGCTCAGGCCTGGCCAGCGCATGCCGACCCAGGCGAAGTTGGCCGATGAGTTCGGCGTCGAGCGCGGGGCGGTGCGCCAGGCTTTGCGGATCCTGCAGGCGGAGCATCTGCTGAGCAACGTGTCCAAGGGGAGCCCGGCAACCGTGGCCCCGGACTCGTACCCCAACGGGGTTCCGGCCGGCCCCGGAACCCCGCCGCAGCCCACGATGGTGTCTCTGGCCCCGCGCACGGCGGCAGCGTTCGCGGCCCCGCATGTCGAGATCGATGCCCTGTGCCTGACCGCGGTCTCCCTCAACCTCGCGATAGGCGAGCCCTTGCGGCAGATCCACGCGGGCCGGCTGAAGCCGGACAAGATCGATGTGCGCATCCTGCTGCCGAGCCGGGACATCGACCTCGCCTTCCCGGCGCCGGTGTCCGCCTCGACGGACGGGCGGGTGCAGCGCCGATGGCTGGCCCAGCGCAATGCCCAGGGGCAAGTGCTGCGGCACAACCTTCTGGCCCTTCGGTCCACGCACGGCATCGACGTGCGCGTCTCCTTCCGCGCCCTGCCGTTCACTCCGCCTGTGAAGCTGTATCTGCTCAACGGCTCCGAAGCGCTCTTCGCGTACTACACACTCACTCGGCGTGAAGAGGAGATCGACAACGAGAGCCTGGAGCTGTACGACACCCTGGGCTCGCAGTCCATGCTGTTCCGCTTCGAACAGACCGCCGGGCTGCGGGACACCACGTTCGTGGAGCAGTCCCACCTGTGGTTCAACGCGCTCTGGGAGACCATCAGCAGCGAACTCGCGCTGACGAACTGAGGCCGGCCGCGGCCCGGTCACAGCGCGGGCCTGGTGAACAGCGCGGCGAGCGCCAGCGCGCCCACGGTGCTGCACGTGTGGTTGCGTGCCCTGGCCCCGAAGGTGAAGAGCGTCAGCGCGACGAGGACTGCGAGCACTTGGACGATCACGGGCATGACGGTCCCTCCTCCACCAGAGATTGCTGCCACCCCGAACGGGTCGGTCGACGGCAGCTTCCGAACGACTCCCGGCGAATGCGCCGGAGTTGTAGCGTTTGGTCGTGACTCAGGAGAACGTTGCGGTGAACGGCGGCAGAAGGCTCTCGCCCCAGGAGATCGCCGACGTCCTGCGGAATCGGATCCGCACGGGCGACCTCAAGGCGGGGGACCGGCTGCCCACCCAGGCCGAACTCGCCGAGGAGTTCGGCGTGGAGCGGGGCACGGTGCGGCAGGCGCTGCGCGCGCTCCAGGAGGACGGGCTCCTGAGCAATGTGAGCAAGGGGAGTCCGCCGCGCATCGCGCAACCGGCACCGGTGAGGGGGACGCCGCAGCCGACGATGGTCTCGCTCGCGCCCAGGATGACCGAGGCCTTCTCGGCGGCACGGGTACGCGTGGACGTCGTGAGCCACACCGCCGAGACCCTGATGCTGGCCCTCGGCGACGCGCTCCGTCAGATCCACGAGGGCCGGATCCGCCCTCAGTCCATCGAGTTCCGCATCCTGCTGCCGTCCCGGGACATCAACCTCGCCTTCCCGGTCCTGGTGGAACGTGATGGCGACGAGGACCCGGTTCACCAGCGCTGGCTGCAGATGCGCAACGCCCAGGCCCACGTACTGAAGCACAACCTCAACTCGGTGCGCTCCACCCACGGCATCGACGTCAAGGTCACCTTTCGTGCCCTGCCCTTCACTCCGCCGGTCAAGCTGTACCTGCTCAACGGGGCCGAAGTCCTGCTCGGCTACTACATGCTCGAACGCCGCGAGGAGGAGTACGAGAACCAGACCCTCCAGATGTACGACGTCCTTGGCTCCCGCTCCGTCCTCTTCTCCTTCGCGAAGGAAGCGGGCCAACGCGACGCGGCGTTCGTGGAGGAGTCCCAGAAATGGTTCGACGCCCTCTGGGAAACCGTCACCACCGACCTGACCCTCTCCTAGCTCCGGCGGCGTGCGCGTCCCGTAGCGCAGACTGAGTCGGTGACCTCGCACACGGAGAACCTTCAGGATCTGATCACCCGCGCGCGCTATGTGCTCTTCGACTTCGACGGTCCGATCTGCCGAGTCTTCGCCGGCCACTCGGCGGACGGCGTGGCCCGCGGGCTCGTCGAGTGGCTGGACGCGAGGGGGGAGGGGGGCCTGCTGACCCCCGTGGAGCGGCAGACGACAGACCCCTGGGACGTGTTCCGGGCGGTGGGGCGCAGTCGGCCAGGGAGCGACCTGGTGGCCGAACTCGAGGAGCGGCTCACGCGGGAGGAGCTCAAGGCGGTCTCGTCCGCCATGCCTACGGCCTTCGCCGATCCGCTCGTCCGGACCTGGCAGGCGCGCGGCGCACGGCTTGCGGTCACCACGAACAACTCCCCCCGGGCTGTATGGAAGTACCTCAAGGGGCGGAACCTGGGCGAATGCTTCGCGTACGTCCGCGGACGGACCAGCGACCCGGACCTCCTCAAGCCCGATCCGCACTGCCTGCTGCGGGCGCTGGAGGATCTCGGCGCGGAGCCCTCGGACGCGCTGATGCTCGGTGACTCGCCCCCGGACGTCGAGGCCGCCCGGCGAGCGGGTGTCGCCTTCGTCGGCTACGCGCGCAACGAGCGGAAGGAGAAGGAACTGCGCGCGGCGGACGCCGCGAACATCGTGGGCTCCCTGCTGGATGTCGTGGAGCCGCTCAGGCGTTGAGCGGTCCGCAGCGGTCGGTGCTGCCATGCTCGTCACTCCCTTCACCGTCATCAGTCCTACAACTTTCCGTCCAATTTGATTGACGACCTGACTGGTTACTTCCCAAGTGGACTGATCGCCTAACTTCTTGACTGATAAGGCTGGTTGGATGCCTGGGGCCAGGTCGATTTGAGGCTATGAGGGGTACGATCGCGGCGTGGAAGACGAGCAGGGCCGAGACGAAGCGCGGCGAGACGTAGGCGGACCCGAGTACTCGCGGGTGCACAGTGAACTGATGGCCCGCATGGCCAACGGGACGTACGGTCTCGCCTTCCGCCTGCCTTCGCAGGAGGCCCTCGCGACGGAGTTCCACGTGTCGCGGGACACCGTTCAACGTGTGATGAAGACGCTGGTCAGTGAGGGCTGGGTCGAGACGCGGCAGGGCAGCGGGACGCGCGTGATCCGATTGCCGCCGCGCATTCCGTCTCTCGGCGGGCAGAGCGTGACGTTGAGCGACCTCATGAACAAGGCGTTCGAGGAGGCCGACGTCACGCTGGACGTCTTCACCCTCACCTCGGAGTCGCTGGCCCACCAGATCCACACACAGGACGAGCGGATCCGTGGCGGCCTGTACCCGCGGCTGCGGAGCCTGTCCCTACGCATGCTGCTGCCTGCCGAGGACCTGGCGGAATGGCCGTACCCGAAGGCGAAGGAAGCGAACGCGAGCGACGACGCGGCGCTCCGGGAACGGCTGTTGGAGACCACGCGCAGGAACACCGCCTGGATCCAGGACAAGCTTCTGGGGCTCCAGGCCGAGAGCCGGGTGTCGGAGGTGGAACTCCAGATCCGCCATATGCGGCTCATGCCGACGCACAAGCTGTACCTCGTCAACGGAGCGGAGATGCTCCTCGCTCCCTACGAATTGGTCCAGCGGCCCATTCCGCTGCGGACGCGTAAGGAGGGCGTGGAGGCGATCGACGCCCTGGGTGTCGGCGCCGCCTTCGCGCACTTCGTCAAGGACGAGAACCCGGCCTCGCAGGGCTCCGGAACGGTGAGCGCCTGGAAGAGCTGGTTCGACTCCTTGTGGAACATGCACGCTCAGTAGCCCGCAAAGCGCCAGGGAATCCGTCCATATGCTGACATCGCACCATGCTCTTGTCCTCGGAGGGCTACTCTCTGCCGCCATGGCGTTCCAACTGCACCGCCAGGCCCACCAGTCACTGGTGCGCCGCTTCGCGCGGAGCCGCTGTGCGGCGGACGACGGGATCGTTGCCGACGGTTACCACCACACGGTCCAGATCCGGGAACTGCGGTTGCCGCTCGGCCTTCTGTTGGGGAAACGGCCCAGCACCCTCGGAGTCTTCCGTACTCCCCAGGGGGATGCGATCGCGATGGTCCCGCGGATCTGGACCGACGAGGCGAAGGTCCTGCGCACCGTGCGCTCTCACCTGCCGGACGTGCCGCGCTGCCTCGCGACGGTCGGCACCTCCACCTTGGTCGGCTATGTACCGGGGAGGGTGCTGGCCAACGAGGTACCGGAGGGAGGGTTCTACGGCACGGTCCAGATGACGAAGGTGGCCGACTTCTTCGTGGCCCTGGCCGGGGTGCCGAAGGACGACATCCCCGGGCTGCCGGCCGACTGGCCCAGCGACGGCGACTGCCAGGGATTCCTGGAGAGGCTGGCCCGGTTCAGTATCGAGGTGGTCTATCGGCCCAACCTGGACCGGTTCGGCGCGCTGTTCGACGGGGTCGGAGCTCCACAGAACGCCGTAGAACGGTTCCTGCCCGGCGTCGTAAAGCTCACCAAGCGCCCCTTCAGCCTGCTGCACACGGATGTCCATCGGGGCAACGTCGTGGTCTCGCCGCGGAAGAACGGGGAGCGGCTCATCCCCATCGACTGGGAATCCGCCCTGTACGGCGACCCTTTGCACGAGCTGGCCACCCACCTGGTCCGGATGCGCTACGTCGATGTGGAGCGGGACGCGATGATCGGCCACTGGGCGCGGGCGATGGGCCCCCGTCACCCCGGCGCGATCGTGGGCCTGGAGGAAGACCTGCCCACGTACATGGCCTTCGAGCGCGTCCAGTCGGTGTACCCCGACGTCATGCGGGCCGCGCTCCGGCTCCTGAAGCAGGAACCCACCGAGGAGAGGTTCGCCAAGGCCGCCGGCGAGGCCTGCCGTGCCGTACGGGTGGCCAGGCAGGCGTTGGGGCTCGGGGAGTCGCCGGTCGGTCTGCCCGAGGCTGAGGCGGCGTTGCGGCACTGGCGCGACGAAGAGCGGCGGGCAGCGCTCGCCTGTGGGCATGGAGAGGGAGCGAGCGAGGCAGACGGCACCCGCACGCACGGGCACCGCGGACCGGGAGCGGTGAGCGGCCTGCTGGGCGGAGTGATCACGACCGCACTGACCCTGGGGCCGGTGATCCAGTGGTAGCCGCGGCGCGGGCTCTGCTCGCCGGGGCCCGGTGTGTCCTCTTCGATTTCGACGGCCCCCTCTGCCGGCTGTTCCCCGGGGATTCCTCCAGGCAGGTGGCCGACGCGCTCCGTGCCATCGTTCTCGCCGCCGAGGTCCCGGAGCTGCTGTCGGAGGACGAACGGGACAGCAAGGACCCGCACTTGGTGCTGCGTGCGATGCACCGCGCTCGGTGGGGAGCGGAACTGGACGCCCTCGGCGTCAAGGACGGAGACCTCCAGGACCTGGTGGTACGACTGGAACGGCGCCTGACCGAAGGGGAGATGGCCGCCGCGTCGACCGCGCCGCCGCCTCCCGCGGACACGCAGGAGTTCGTCCGCGGGCTGGCCGGGCGCGGGGTCCGACTGGCCGTGGTCACCAACAACGCCCCGCAGGTCGCCGATCGTTATCTGCGGCTTCACGGGTTGCGCGAGTGCTTCGCCTTCATCCACGGCCGCACGACTGATCCCGACCTGATGAAGCCGCACCCCGATGTCCTGCGACGGGCCCTGCGGGATCTGTGCCTGTCGCCGAAGGACGCGGTGATGTTCGGGGACACGGATGCCGACGTCGTGGCGGCCCGAAGGATGGGTGTCCGGTTCATCGGGTATGACATGGATCCGTCCCGAAGTGCGGGGGCGGAGGTCGTGGTTGAGGCGTACGCTCCATTGCTCGGTGTGATGGGGGAGAGGGATGCCCATGGGCCCGGAACTCGTGTCGGGAGCGAGGCAGCGCGCCGATGAGCTGTCGGGTGATGCTTCGGCCGTCCGGGGGCCGCTGAAGGGATATCACCACGAGACCTACGTCCTCCCGCTGCCGGGCGCGACGGGCGCCATCAAGGTCCGGGAACCGCGTGAGGAGATCCTGTGGTTCGACCGGCGGTGCTTCTCCTCGGAAGAGGAGCTTCTGGAATCGCTGCAGGGGCACATCGACGTCATTCCCGATGTCCTTGACATCGGGGGCATGAGGTTCCAGAGGTTTGTCGAAGGAAGCGTTCTCCCCTCGCGCGCTTGGGCGGGACGGCGCTTGCCCGACGCGGTCTTCGGCCAAGTGCTGGAACTCTTCCGGCAGATGGTGAGGATCACCCCGGACATGTTGCCGGTCGAGCGGCGCTGTGAGGCTCGCGACCGCGGCGAGGACGGCGATACCAGTGGCTTCCTGGAACGCCTGATCATCTTCATGGAAGAGCGGGTCTACCAGAGGAACCTTGCGGAGTTCGGGACTCTCTTCGAGGAACTGGGCGTCGGCGGCGAGTCGTTCATCCGCCTGAGGAAGAACGTCGGCGCGCTGACAGAGCGCCCCTTCTGCTTGCTGCACGCGGACCTGCACCGCAAGAACCTGATCGTCGACCCCATGGGCCGGCTCTGGGCGATCGACTGGGAGTTGGCGGTGCTCGGGGATCCGCTCTACGACCTTGCCACCCACCTGTACCTGATGCGGTATCCGGCCGACCAAGCAGATCGCATGGCCGAGGAGTGGTGCCGGATCGTCGAGCGCATACGCCCCGGCAGCTCGGCCGGCTGGTATGACGACCTGCCACGGCTCCTCGACTTCAAGCGGGCGCAGTCGGTCTTCACCGATGTCATCCGGGTGTCGTCGTCGCTGCACCACGGACCGGGGTTCGACCGGCTGGCCCTGGCCCGCGCCGCCCGGACGCTGCGGAGGGTGCTGCGCGCCGCAGAGGAGCCCCTCGATCTGCTGTGGGTACCGAGTGCCTCGCAGATCGCGAGGTCGCTCCTACGGCATCAGAGACATGAAGGGATCCGACGCCCCTCAGGCTTCTAGCAGCACCTTCCCCACCACCCCCCGCCCCTCGATCCGCGCATGCGCCTCCCCGGCCCGCTCCACCGGAAACACCGCCCCGATCACCACCCGCAACCGCCCCGCCGCGGCCTCTTCCAACGCCCGCGCCATGAGCCGTCGCACCTCCGCCGGCCCGAACTGCACGTCCCCGATGCCGAACACCTTGATGCCCCGCCGCTCGGCCTCGGCCGTGTCGACGGTCGCGAAGCCGCCGGTCGGCGCGCCGTGGGCCGAGAACCGTCCGCCGTCCGCCGTCAAGGCGAGGGCCGCCGCACCCAGTTGGCCGCCCACCCCATCCAGGACCACGTCCGCCCCGTCCCGGCGCATCGCCTCCCGCACCCGTTCTCCACCCATCGCCTCCCGCGCCCCGTCCGCGCCCATCGCCTCCCGCACCCGTCCCAGCCAGTCGTCGTCCGTGATGTCCACCGCGGCCGTGGCCCCCAACTCCCTTACCAGTGCCAGCTTTTCCGCACCCCGGGCCAGGGCCGTCACCCGGGCGCCACGGGACCGCGCCAGCTGGACGAGCAGCGTGCCCATCCCGCCCGACGCGCCCAGGACGAGCACCTGGTCGTCGGCGGTGACGGCGGTCAGGTCCAGCAGGCCCGTCGCCGTGACGCCGTCGTGGACCAGGGCCGCCGCGGTGAGGAGGTCCAGGCCGGCCGGGACCGGCGTGAGGGAGGTGACCGCTGCCGTGGCCTTGGACGCGTAGCTGCCGGTGACGTGGGAGGCGACGCGGCGGCCCAGCCAGGCGTCGTCCACGTCCGGACCCACCGCGGCGACGACTCCGGACACGCCGCCGCCGGGGACGTACGGCGGTGTCGTCGGGAAGTACTCGCGGCCCCAGCCCGTGCGCAGTTGTGCCTCCACGAAGATCGTGTCGGCGTACGCGACCTCGATCAGTACCTCGCCCGGGCCGGGAACCGGGTCCGGGAGGTCCACCGGGACCAGCATCTCCGGGCCGCCGAACCCCTGTACCTGTGCCGCTCGCATGATCTGCCCCCATCGTTCGTCGTCGACGTGTCCGTGCGGGCAGTCTTCGACCTCGACCGGACTTGAGGTCAAGGGCAACCGGGGCAGGGGCGTCGAGGGGTCTGTGCCGCGGCGCCCTTACGCTCGACCCCATGGACGAGATCGGGCTGCGCGAACGCAAGAGACAGCGGATGTACGAGACGGTCTCCGAGATCGCGATCCGGCTCTTCCTGGAGAAGGGCTACGACGCCGTCTCGGTCGCCGAGATCGCCGCCGCGGCCGAGATCTCCAAGCCGACCCTCTTCCGCTACTTCCCGGCGAAGGAGGATCTCGTCTTCCATCGCATCGCCGACCACGAGGACGAGGCCGCGCGGGTGGTGCGGGAGGGGCGGGGAGCGCCGCTGGAGTCGTTGCGGCAGAACTTCCTGGAGGGGGTCGCGCAGGCCGATCCCATCACCGGGGTCAGCGACCACCCCGCCGTCCGCGCGTTCTACGAGCTCCTCTACGGCACGCCCGCGCTCGTCGCCCGTATGTACGTCCACCTCGAACGTTCCGAGGAGGCCCTCGCCACGGCCCTCGGCGGTGACCTCGACGCGCGGCTGGCGGCCGGGCAGATCATCGCCGTACGCCGCGTCCTCGCGCAGGAGAACTGGCGGCGGATCGGAGCGGGGGAGCCCGTCGACGCGGTGCGGGCGGTGGCGCTCGGGGATGCCGAGCGGGCGTTCGATCTGCTGGAGGCGGCGTTGCCGCGGTACTCCTAGGCCCGGCCCAGGAGCGAGTGATACTCGGTAAAAAAATTAACTCGGTTACGTTATGCCGGTAGGCTCGGTCCCATGACCTCACCCCACCCGGCCGCCCTCCCCTCCCTCCACGCTCTCCCCACCCTTCCCACCCTCCCCCTCGAACGCGCCCACCACGACACCTGCCGCGCCGCCCTCGCCGCCATGGTGGACGGCGCCCAGGAGCAGGTCGTCGTCGGTGAGAACGTCTCCGCCTCCGGGGCCGACGCCGAAGTCCTCGGGTACCAGCTGCGCAGCAAGGCCAAGGAGATGCGGGAGCTGCCCGAAGGGCCCTTGTTCTTCGGCCGGTTGGACTTCGACGGCGGTGAGCACGCCGGGCAGGCGTACCACGTCGGCCGGCTCCGGATCAGTGAGCATCCCGCCGCCCCGCCCCTCGTCGTCGACTGGCGCGCCCAGGTCTCCCGCGCCTTCTATCAGGCGAGCGCCCACGATCCGCAGGGTGTCGCCGTGCGGCGGCGGTTCGGGTGGGCGCCGGGCAGCAAGGG
The DNA here is from genome assembly GCF_045041065.1 of Streptomyces sp. NBC_00028. Classification (NCBI taxonomy): domain Bacteria; kingdom Bacillati; phylum Actinomycetota; class Actinomycetes; order Kitasatosporales; family Streptomycetaceae; genus Streptomyces; species Streptomyces sp. NBC_00028. The sequence goes on from NZ_CP108293.1 coordinate 5,492,106, forward strand.
GGAGTCGCGGGACCTGACCGGTCACGAGGACGAGCACTTGAGCCGGGGGGAGGACCGCGCCAGCGACATCCTCGTCCGCGAGATCGAACGCCCCCGCGTCGGCCCCATGCGCGACATCGCCGCGACCATCCAGCCCGAGCAGGACGATCTCGTACGAGGGGACCTTGGCGTTTCCGTCTGCGTGCAGGGCGCCCCCGGCACCGGCAAGACCGCCGTCGGACTGCATCGGGCCGCCTACCTCCTCTACACCCACCCCCAGCGCATCCGGCGCGGCGGCATGCTGATCCTCGGGCCCAACCGCACCTTCCTCTCCTATATCGCGGAGGTGCTGCCCGCCCTCGGCGAGACCGGCGTACGGCAGTCCACGCTGCCCGAGGAGATCGGCCGGCACCCGGTCACCGGCCACGACGACGCACGCGCCGCCGCGCTGAAGCACGACCCGCGGATGGCGGAGGTGCTGCGGCGGGCGCTGTACGCGCGTGTGTCCGCGGCGCGGGCCGAGGAGATCGCGATTCCCGAAGGGGCGTACCGGTGGCGGGTGCCGGCCGGCGAGTTCGCGCGGATCGTGGCCGACGTGCGGGCCGAGGAACCGCCGTACGCCGTCGGGCGCGAGCGGGTGCGGACACGGGCGGTCGGCTATGTCCAGGCGCTGGCCGAGCGGCGGGCCGGGCCCCCGCCGCACGCGTGGGTGCGGAAGATGTCGACGGCGGTCAGGCCGTACGTCGACGCCGTCTGGCCGCGCGTGCGGGCGGAGGAGGTCGTCGCCGAACTGCTCGGGACGGAAGGGGTGTTGGCGGCCGCGGCCGATGGGGTGCTGGAGGACGAGGAGCAGCGGGTACTGCTCTGGGCCGGGCCGCCGCGGTCATGGAAGTCGGCTCGCTGGTCGGCCGCCGACCTCGTGCTTCTCGACGAGGTCGCGGGGCTGATCGAACATCCGGAGGGGTACGGCCATGTCGTCGTCGACGAGGCGCAGGACCTCTCCCCGATGGAGTGCCGGGCCATCGCCCGGCGAGTCGCCTTCGGCTCGTTGACCGTGCTGGGGGATCTGGCGCAGGGGACCACGCCGTGGGCGGCCCGCACCTGGGGTGCGCTGCTCACCCACCTTGGCCGGCCAGACGCCGCCGTCGTGCCGCTGACCACCGGGTTCCGGGTGCCGGAGGCGGTCGTAGGGCTGGCCAACCGGCTGCTGCGGCAGCTGGACGTCGACGTACCGGAGGCGCGGTCCCTGCGCGCGGACGGGGAGTTGAGGATCCGGGAGGCGGGGGACGACCTCTGCGGCGCGACCGTCGCCGCCGTGCGCGACGCCCTGGCCCGGGAGGGTTCGGTGGGCGTGATCACGGCCGCCGCGGACCTGCCCCGGGTGCGGGCGGCGCTCGACGCGGCCGGTGTCCCGGCGGCCGGCCCCGACGACCTGGGCGCCCGACTGACCCTGGTCCCGGCCTCGCTCGTCAAGGGCCTTGAGTACGACCACGTCGTCGCCGTCGAGCCCGCGGCGATCGCGGAGGCGGAGGAACGGGGGCTGCACCGGCTGTACGTGGTGCTCACGCGGGCGGTGACGGGGCTGGAGGTGGTGCATGGACGGCCGTTGCCGTTCTGACCGCCCCTGGGAGTGGCGTGGCGCACTTTTGCAAGCGGGTGCTTGCAACAGTTAGCGGTCGTGCGGCACAGTGGAGCCATGGCATCGCTGAACGTCGGCAATCTCGGTGAGTATCTGCGTGAACAGCGGCGCAACGCGCAGCTGTCGCTCAGGCAGCTCGCCGACGCCGCCGGGGTGTCCAATCCGTATCTGAGCCAGATCGAGCGCGGGCTGCGCAAGCCGAGCGCGGAGGTCCTCCAGCAGGTCGCCAAGGCGCTGCGGATCTCCGCCGAGACGCTGTACGTCCGGGCCGGGATCCTCGACGCGGAGCGGGACCGGGACGAGGTGGAGACGCGTGCCGTCCTCCTCGCCGACCCGACGTTGAGCGGGCAGCAGAAGCAGGTGCTGCTCCAGATCTACGAGTCCTTCCGCAAGGAGAACGGATTCGGGACCGACGCCGACCCCGGGGCCGTCGAAACCGACGGCACCACCGACATACAGGACCGCGGCGACGACGCCGCGCCTGGCACCCGCACAGCCGACGGCAGCGACGCCGATCCGCAGCAGACGGCCAGTTGAGGCAGCCGCCCGACTGAGACAGGGCCCACTGACCGCGGAACCCGAAACCCTCATCTGCAAGCGACCCGGGAGAACCATCACCATGGCCATCACCGACGACCTCCGTAAGACCTTCAGCGACCCCACCCCCCTCTACTTCGCCGCCGGCACCGCCGACCTGGCCCTCCAGCAGGCCAAGAAGGTCCCCGGCATCGTCGAGCAGCTGCGCGCCGAGGCCCCGGCCAAGATCGAGGCCGTCCGCGGCACCGACCCCAAGGCCGTCCAGGAGAAGGCCGCCGCCCGCGCCAAGGAGGCCGGTGCCAAGGCCAAGGAGGCGCAGGAGTCCCTCCAGGCCAAGGTCGGCGAGTTCATCGCGAGCCTCGACGGCGACATCAAGAAGCTCGGCACCACCCTCGACGCCGATCTGAAGAAGTTCGGCGAGAGCGCCCAGGACTTCGCCCTGCGCAGCGTCGGCGTCGCCGCCGAGTACGCCGTGAAGGCGCGGGAGACCTACGAGAAGGTCGCCGAGCACGGCGAGCAGGCCGTGAAGACCTGGCGTGGCGAGGCCGCCGAGGAGATCGAGGAGCTGGCCATCGCCGTCGAGCCGAGCGCCGAGCCCGTCGAGGTGAAGAAGGAGGAGCCCAAGCCGGCTCCGACGCCCGCCGCCGCTCCGGCTTCCGCGTCCGCCGCAGCTTCGGCGCCGGCCAAGAAGACGGCCGCCAAGAAGGCTCCGGCGAAGAAGACCACCGCCAAGAAGACGACGCCGCCCGCGAAGTAACCGACGGGCAGCTGGACAACGGGCCGGGCACCTCGGGGGTGTCCGGCCCGTTGTACGGGTACGGTGACCGCGTAATGACGAGCCGAGTCAGGTGGTGGATGTTGTGCTGATGTTGGGCTTCGCGGGATTCATGGGGCTGCTGAAGATCGTCCTCATGGCCCTTGCCGCGTTCGGCCTCTTCGATGCGGCGTTCAGGCGGGAGGACGCGTTCCGCGCTGCCGACAAGCAGACCAAGGTGTTCTGGCTGATCATCCTGGCCATCGCGCTCGCGGTGAGCTACCTGTTCTCGATCCTGTCGTTCCTGCCGATCATCGGCGTGATCGCGAGCATCGTCTACATCGTGGACGTCCGGCCCGCGGTCAAGCAGGTGTCGGGCGGCGGTGGCCGCCGCGGCGGCTCCAGCAGCGACGGCCCGTACGGCCCGTACAACGGAGGCCGCTGACCGTCGTGCGAGCGACTGCATCCGGCCCGTCCGAGCACGCCCGACTACGGCAGCCGATCCAACAACACAACCGCCACATCATCGGCCAACTCGCCCCCGTTGAGCTCCCGCACCTCGTTCACGGCAGCCCGCAACAACGCCTCGCCCCGCAGCCCTTCCCCGAGCTGTCGGCGCACCATCTCCACCATGCCGTCCTGCCCGAGCCGCTCCCGCCCCACCCCGATGTGCCCCTCGATGAGCCCGTCGGTGTAGAGCATGAGGCTCCACTCCCGCCCCAGCTCCACCTGCATCCGCGGCCACCGAGCCCCGGGCAGCAGCCCGAGCGCGGGGCCGTTGTTGTCGTACGGCAGCAGTTGCGCCGGCCGCCCGGGGCGGGCCACCAGCGGCGCCGGATGCCCGGCGAGGCACAGCCCGGCCCGGCGGCCGTCCGGCGCGATGTCGACCGTGCACAGCGTCGCGAAGATCTCGTCGTCGGCCCGCTCGTGCTCCAGGACCTGCTGGAGCGTCCCCAGCAGCTCGTCCCCGCACAGCCCCGCGAGGGTCAGCGCCCGCCAGGCGATCCGCAGCTCCACGCCGAGGGCCGCCTCGTCGGGCCCGTGCCCGCAGACGTCGCCGATCATGGCGTGGACGGTCCCGTCGGCCGTGCGTACGACGTCGTAGAAGTCACCGCCGAGCAGGGCGCGCGAACGCCCGGGACGGTACCGCGCGGCGAACCGCAGGGGGGACCCCTCCAGCAGCGGTGTGGGCAGCAGCCCGCGCTCCAGGCGCCGGTTCTCCTGCGCCCGTACACGGCCCTCCGCGAGCCGCCGCTCGGCGGTGTCGGAACGTTTCCGCTCGACGGCGTAACGGATCGCGCGGCTCAGCAGCCGACTGTCCAGTTCGTCCCGGAAGAGATAGTCCTGGGCGCCCACGCGCACGGCCTCGGTGCCGCGCTCGGCGTCGCCGGAGGCGGTGAGGGCGAGCACGGCGTGCCGCGGGGCGAGCTGGAGCACGTGCTTGAGCACGGCGAGTTCGTCGTGGTCATCACCGCGCGCCGGGGCCGGCAGGGCCAGGTCGAGCAGGATGCAGTGGACGTCGTCGGTGAGCAGACGCTCGGCCTCGGTGAGATTGCGGGCCGTGCGGACGCGGATGGGGTTGCCGGCGGAGTCCAGGAGCTCGGGCACGAGCGTCGAGCCGCCGGGATCGTCCTCGATCACCAGCAGCGTCAGAGGAGTGCCGTGGTGCTTCTCGACCGTGCCGTCCTTACGCGGGGCCTCGTTCTTCGGAGGGCCGCCCAGAGGGCTGCCGACCGGGCCGCCGACTGCTGTCGCGGCCTGCGCCTGACCACCTTCCACGGCCGGGATCGCTCTCTGCCGCGGTACGGGTACGGGCATCGTCTTGGGTTCCTTCCCTCCCCCCGAGGGCATGGTGGGGCGAGGGACCTCGACCCACCGACGGGGACCATAGCGGTAGTCGGCGCCGCAACGGAATGGTGCACGGCACGCGGCTCGGCGGGCGGCCACTGTCATATGCCGCGTTCCCTACCGCAGTTGGACACCCTGCCCGAGGTGCGGGAATGACGAACGTCACGTCCGCACCGCGTTTGTACGACGCCCGAGGTGCCCTGCGTCACGTGACCCCGGTCTCAACCGCCCGCGACCGACTCACGCGTCAGGCCGCACCACCGCCAGGATCGGCATCGACCCGGCCCCCGCGATCGTCACCGTCCGTCCCGGCCGCGGGGCGTGCACGATCGCGCCGTCCCCCAGGTACATCGCGACATGGCTGGCATCGGAGTTGTAGATGATGAGGTCGCCGGGCCGCATGTCCTTGATGTCGATCTTCTTCAGCTGCTTCCACTGCTCCTGCGAGGTCCGCGGAATGGGCTGCCCGGCACTGGCCCAGGCCTGCGAGGTGAGCCCCGAGCAGTCGTAGGACCCCGGCCCCTCGGCGCCCCACTCGTACGGCTTGCCGATCTGCGAGGTCGCGTACTCCACGGCCTTCTTGCCCTGCGTGGACGCCTTGCCGTCGATCTCGGCGAGTATCCCGGAGTCGAGCCAGGCGGTCTGCGCCTTGTAGGCGGCCTGCTGCTCCAGCCGCGCCAGGCGCTCCTTCTCCTCCTTCTCCAGCTTGGACTCGAGTTCCTCGGCGGCGGCGATCTGCTTCTTGACCTTCTTCTTGGCGGCGGCCTTGGCCTTCCGGTTGGCCTCCAGCTTGTTCCACTGCGATGAGGCGTCCTCGGCGTACTGCTCCAAGTCCTCCTGCGTGCGGGTCATTTCCGCCAGCAGCCCCTTGGTGGCGCGCTGCCCCTGGAGCACCCGCCCGGCGCCGTTGAGAAAGTCCTCAGGGTCGTCGCTGAGCATCAGCTGCGCCTCGTCGGGCAGTCCGCCGCTGCGGTACTGGGCGGCGGCCGCCGCACCCGCCCGCTGCTTCAACTCGGCGAGCTTCTCCTGCCCCTTGACGATCTTCTTCGCCAACGCCACGATCGCGGCCGACTGCTGGTCGGCGGCCTCCTCGGCGGCGTTGTACTGATCGGTGGCGACGGCGGCGTCGTGATAGAGGGCGTCCAGCTGGGTGCGTACGGCCTCAAGGTCCTTGTTGGTCACGGGAGTGGCGGACGCCGAGGGCGTCGGAGTGGGGGTCGGCGCTGCGAACGCCGTACCGGGCGCCGCCAGCACAGTGACCGCACAGACCACGGTCACAGCAACAGTCACCAGCCCGCGCTTGCCCGCACCCATACCCCAGCCCCCAAACTGATTTACCGTCAGTAACTTACGGTCGCCCGGGGATCGTGCCATGGCGTGACAGAAAACGACAGAGGCAGTACGTCCCTCCCCCCGTTCCTCCCGCCGTAAGACGATCTCCCCGCCTTTGTGACGAACGACTCACAGAGATCGTTCCCCGCAGCTCAGCGACCCCGGGGCGCCAACGCCTCCCACGCCACGGTCACTTCCCCCTGCCGCCACCGCACCGGCCCGTCCACCACAGGCCAGTCGGCCCGCAACTCCCGCACGGCCCGCATCCACCGCTGCCGAGCCCCGTACGACGCATAGGGCGCGGCAGCGGCCCACGCCCGGTCGAAGTCCCGCAGAAACGCGTGCACCGGCTCCCCGGGGACATTCCGGTGGATCAGCGCCTTGGGCAGCCGCTCGGCAAGATCGGACGGCCGCTCCAACGACCCCAACCGCGCCGCGAAGGTGACCGTCGAAGGCCCCTCCACCCCGAGCGCGACCCACACATGCCGCCGCCCGATCTCGTCACAGGTCCCCTCGACAAGCAGCCCACCCGGCGCGAGCCGACCACAGATCCGCGCCCAGACCCCGGCCACCTCCCCCTCGTCGTACTGCCGCAGCACATTCGCCGCCCGCACCAGCAGGGGCCGCTCAACGGTCGGAATCTCGAACCCCCCGTGCCGAAAAACGAGCCCCTCCCGCTCGTACGGCTTGGCAGCGGCAACCCGCGCAGGCTCGATCTCCACCCCGACAACCCGCACACGCGGCGCGACGGTACGCAGCCGCCCCAACAGCTCGACGGCGGTCCAGGGAGCGGCCCCATACCCGAGATCCACAGCCACAGGCTCAACGGCCCGCCGCAGCTCGGCCCCATGAACGGCGGCGATCCAGCGATCCATGCGCCGCAAGCGATTGGGATTGGTGGTCCCGCGCGTAACAGTGCCCACAGGACGACGGGCGGCGCGAGAAGTCATACGTACGAGGTTATGCGGCACACGCGCGCGAACGGACCGGCACCCGGGCACGGCGGTGAGGGGACGTGTCGGGGGGTGTCCGCCCGCAGCGGTTGGCGCGTCAGCACGGGCGCCCTTTATAGGTGACCGATTCCGCGCCGTTCCGAGGACGGACACCCCCCGGCGCGGCCCCGCCCCCCACTCAACCCGAGCCGACCACAACGCAACGCAAGCCCGAACAGTTGAGCGACCCCCGGTAATGCAAGGGCAAAAACCCCCGCCCCTGGAATGGGAACCAGTCCCTCCGACGTTGCACCCCGGTGGAGGGCGCCCCACACCCTCCGTCCGGCATGCCCGCTGCAAGGAGGAAACGCCACGTGAGCCAGTACGTCAGCAGGCTCGGGCGTCGTTCCCCGGCCACGCCCCCGCGCCTCAGGCTGCACCGCCGCCCCCGCCGCGTGGCGATGCTCTCCGTGCACACGTCCCCCCTGCACCAGCCCGGCACCGGCGACGCGGGCGGCATGAACGTCTACATCGTCGAGCTGGCGCAGCGCCTCGCCGCGATCAACATCGAGGTGGAGATCTTCACGCGCGCCACCACGGCGTCCCTCCCTCCCACCGTCGAGCTCGCCCCCGGCGTCCTGGTCCGCCACGTCGACGCGGGCCCCTACGAGGGCCTCGCCAAGGAGGAGCTCCCCGCCCAGCTGTGCGCCTTCACGCACGGCGTGATGCAGGCCTGGGCCGGCCACCGCCCCGGCTACTACGACCTCGTCCACACCCACTACTGGCTCTCCGGCCACGTCGGCTGGCTCGCCGCCCAGCGCTGGGGCGTCCCCCTGGTGCACGCCATGCACACCATGGCCAAGGTCAAGAACGCCAACCTCGCCGACGGCGACACCCCCGAGCCCGCCGCCCGGGTCATCGGCGAGACCCAGATCGTCACGGCGGCGGACCGCCTCATCGCGAACACCACCGAGGAACGCGACGAACTCGTCCACCACTACGACGCCGACCCCGCCAAGGTCGCGGTGGTGCACCCCGGCGTGAACCTGGACCGCTTCTGTCCCGCCGACGGCCGCGCAGCGGCCCGTGCCCGCCTCGACCTCCCCCAGGACGCGCTCATCCCCCTCTTCGCGGGCCGTATCCAGCCCCTGAAGGCCCCGGACATCCTCCTGCGCGCGGTCGCCGTCCTCCTCGACGAGCGTCCGGAACTCCGCTCCCGCATGGTCGTGCCGATCGTCGGCGGCCCCAGCGGCAGCGGCCTGGCCAAGCCGGAGGGCCTGCAGAAGCTGGCCGCCCGCCTGGGCATCGCGGACGTCGTACGCTTCCGCCCACCCGTCGGCCAGGACCAGCTCGCGGACTGGTTCCGCGCGGCGTCGCTGCTGGTCATGCCGTCGTACAGCGAGTCCTTCGGTCTGGTGGCGATAGAGGCACAGGCGGCCGGCACCCCGGTCCTCGCCGCGTCCGTCGGCGGTCTGCCGGTGGCGGTCCGCGACGGCGAGACGGGCTTCCTCGTACGCGGCCACAACCCCGCCGACTACGCGCGCGTGCTCGCGCGCTTCGCCGACGACCCGCAACTGGCCTCCCGCGCGGGCGCCGCCGCGGCCCGGCACGCGCAGTCCTTCGGCTGGGACACCGCCGCGGCGGCGACGGCCGACGTCTACACGGCCGCGACCCAGGCCCACCGCCGTCACGTACGCTCCCACCATGGCTGACACGGAGAAAGCGGCGCAGGTAACGGAGCACGCGGCGCGCGTCATCGAGGCCGTCCTCAAGGACAACGAGCTCGACTGGGAGAGCCCCACCCCCGGCACCTACGTCGTCCAGCTCCCCGGCACCCGCAAGCTGAAGACGACGGTCTCCCTCCTCGTCGGCCGCCACTCCCTCTCCCTGAACGCCTTCGTCATCCGCCACCCCGACGAGAACGAGTCCGGCGTCCACCGCTGGCTCCTGGAGCGCAATCTCAAGCTGTACGGCGTGGGTTACGCCGTCGACCGCCTTGGCGACATCTACGTCACCGCGAAGCTCCCGCTCGCCGCCGTCACCCCCGAAGAGATCGACCGCCTCCTCGGCCAGACCCTGGAAGCGGCGGACGACAGCTTCAACACCCTTCTGGAACTGGGCTTCGCGACCGCCATCCGCAAGGAGTACGAGTGGCGCGTGTCCCGCGGCGAGTCGACCCGCAACCTGGACGCGTTCACGCACCTCACGCAGCGTCCGGCGGACGGCCCCTCAAGCTGACGTGGCGTACCGCGCCCCTCAAGCTGACGTGGCGTACCGCCCCTCAAGCTGACCTGGCGTACCGCCCCGGTGTGACCCCCACCAACTTCCGGAAGTGACGGGTCAGATGGGACTGGTCGAAGAAGCCGGTGGCCGCCGCGACCTCGCCGGGCCGCCGCCCCTCCAGCAGCAACCGGCGGGCGCGGTCGACGCGGCGGGAGTTGAGGTACTGGTGCGGGGCGATGCCGTACGCCGTGCTGAACGCCCGTACGAGATGGGCGGGATGGGCGTGCAGCAGGGCGGCGGCCTCCTCCAGGGCGACCCCCTCGACGATCCGCGCGTCCAGCAGCTCCCGCAGCCGGCGGGCGAGTCCCGGGTCGGCGTGCCGCCGGACGTCGGTGCCCAGGCGGGGCCGTAGATGGGCGGTCAGCCGCTCCCCGATGAGCGTCAGCCGTCCGGCCGCCTCCAGCTCGTCGCCGGGGTGGTCGAGGGCGTGGTGCAACTGTCCGACGCGCCGCCGCAGGAGCGGGTCCCGCAGATCGGGGGTGTCGACGGCGGGCCCCACGAGATCCTCGCCCAGCACCGTGGTGTCGAGATAGACGACGCGTTTGCGGAAGCCGCCGGGGCCGGCGGGGGAGCCGTTGTGGGGGACGTGCGGCGGCAGCAGCGACACGGTGTCGTGCGGGGTGCCGTGCTCATGCCGGTCGAGGTCGTACCGTACGGCCCCGTCGTCCACGATGAGCAGCGTCCACGCCTCGTGCACGTGCATCGGATAGGCGTACCCGGTGAAGTGCGCGTGGAAGACCTCCCTGACACCCGGGACGGCCGGGCGCCAGGCGGAGACTTCCTGCCGGGCGGCCATGCAAAGAACGTACAAGACGACGTCGGGAGACGTTCGAGAGTCTCGACGCATGAGCGACACGACCACCGAACCCATCCGTTTCGACACCAAGATCGCTGTCCTGCTGCGCGAGGACCTGGAAACCTGGCAGCGGCTGAACGTGACCGCGTTCCTCGTCAGCGGCCTCGGCACGGAGGTCCCCGAGGTGGTCGGGGAGCCGTACGGGGACGCGGACGGGGTGCCGTATCTGCCGATGTTCCGGCAGCCGGTGCTGGTCTTCGAGGGCAGCAAGGAGACGCTGAAGGCGGCCCACGCGCGCGTGCTGTCGCGCGCGCTGCCGCGGTCCGTCTTCACGAGCGATCTGTTCTCGACCGGCAACGACCGCGACAACCGGGCGGCGGTCCGGGCCGTGCGGACGGCCGACCTCGACCTGGTGGGGATCGCGGTGTACGGCCCGCGCAACGCCGTGGACAAGGTCATGAAAGGGGCGCGGATGCATCCGTGACGGAATCTGCACAGCGCTCGCGCAACCGGGCCGTGGGAGACGGCCGTTGGGGCGGGTTGTCCGATTCGCGGCTGCGGGGGTGGTCGCTGTCGGCTCCCTGTGTGGGGCGGGGTGTAGAGAAGCTGCCCCCAAATGGTGTGCGTTCCCCCATGGTTCGGTCGCCGGTCTGCGCAACTGCGGTGCTACGAAGGCCAGGTCACTGGATGCCGGGCACGCACGGTGGTTTGATCCTGTGCACCGCGCCCCGCCCGCTGTCCCCCGCGGGGCGATTCCCCCCATGTGCAGTGCACTCCATTCCATGCGAAGGGCAGTTTCCCCATGAACTCCGCTCCCCAGGTCCGGACCCTCGACCTCTCCGACGCCGAGCTCGACACCGTCTCGGGCGGTCTGGCCCCGCAGATCACCGTCACCGCCGGTGACACGACCCTCAGCAGCGACGACGTCCTGGCGCAGCTCGACGGCGTCAAGGCGACGGCCCTGGGCGCCCTCGGCGGCACCCTCGGCGCGCTGCCGCACCAGGTCAGCGTGACGGCCGGTCTCTGATCCACCGAAGGCGACAGGCCCCCTGCCCGCTGGGAAATGCGGGCAGGGGGCCTGTCGTCATTCGCTCAGGCGGCGCTGACCTCGGAGTGTGTCGTCGTTCGCTCAGTCGGCGCTGACCTCGGAGTCTGTCGTCATTCGCTCAGGCGGCGCTGACCTCGGGCGCGGCGGAGGCGGTGGCCGGCTTCGCAGGCGTCGGCTCCTCGGTCGGCAGCCGCCGCATCAGGACCGCGTACCCCACCCCCGCCACCGTCCCGACGACGGCGCACAGCCCCCACAGCCACTCGGCGCCGTAGTGGTCGATGACGAGCCCGGACATCAGCGGGGCGATGAGGGCGGCGGCGGCCCAGGACAGGGTGTACATGCCCTGGTAGCGGCCGCGGCCGTGCACGGGGGAGAGACGGACCACGAGGCTGGTCTGGGTCGGGGCGTTGACGATCTCGGCGAGCGTCCAGACGCAGACGGTGAGGGCGAAGACGCCGATGGACCCGGCGAAGGCGGTGAGTCCGAAGCCGTACCCGGCGAGCAGGGACGAGATGACGAGCAGCCGACGCGGGTCGCGGTGCTGGATGAACCGGGTGACCGGGATCTGCAGCGCGACGATCAGGACACCGTTGACAGCGATCGCCATGCCGTAGTCGGCGGGCGTGAACCCGGCCTCGCCCATCGCCACCGGCAGTCCGACCGCGCCCTGCTGGAAGACGAGGGCGATGAGGAAGGACAGCCCGACGACGCCCATGTACCGCCCGTCGCGCAGCACGGTCCGCAGACCGACGCCGGTGTCCGCCTTTTCCTCATCGGGCGTGCGCTCGGGCCGTGACTCGGGCAGCTTCAGGAAGACGACGATCGCGCAGACGGCGGTCATGGCGGCCTCGATGAGGAAGCCGGCGAGATAGCTGAACTCGGCGATGAACCCGGCGCCCATGGAGGAGACGGCGAAGCCGAGGTTGATGGCCCAGTAGTTGAGCGAGAAGGCCCGCACCCGGTCCTCGGGACGCACGATGTCGGCCATCATCGCCTGCACGGCCGGCCGTGAGGCGTTGCTGGTCAGACCGACGAGGAAGGCGACGGCGGCGATGGCGACGGGGTCGTGCATGAAGCCGAGCAGCGCGACGGAGGCCGCGGTGGAGGCCTGCGCGACGAGCAGCGTGGGCCGCCGCCCGAGCCGGTCGGTCATCACCCCGGCCCCGATGGACGACACGACCCCGCCCAGCCCGTGGAGCGAGGCGACGAGGCCGGCGTAGGCCGCGCTGTAGCCCCGGTCGAGCGTCAGATAGAGCGCCATGAAGGTGGCGACGAAGGCGCCGAGCCGGTTGACGAGGGTGCTGGTCCACAGCCACCAGAACTCGCGGGGGAGCCCGGAGACGGTCTCCCGCAGGGCGCGTCTCACGGTGACGAGTGGCATGGCGGATCCCCCGGGGCGGTAAGTGTCTCAAGCGGCGATGAGAACTTACGGCGAGGGGCTCGGCCAAGGCCACTCAATTAACAGATCCAGTCAACAGTCCGCCCATCGAGCGCCCGCGCGGGCGTCGCGGCCCTTGGATTACGCTCATACGCATGGCCGACGCACCGTACAAGCTGATCCTCCTCCGCCACGGCGAGAGCGAGTGGAACGCGAAGAACCTGTTCACCGGCTGGGTGGACGTCAACCTCAACGAGAAGGGCGAGAAGGAGGCAGTCCGAGGCGGTGAACTCCTGAAGGACGCCGGCCTGCTCCCCGACGTGGTCCACACGTCCCTCCAGAAGCGCGCGATCCGCACCGCGCAGCTCGCCCTGGAGTCCGCCGACCGCCACTGGATCCCGGTCCACCGCAGCTGGCGCCTGAACGAGCGCCACTACGGCGCCCTCCAGGGCAAGGACAAGGCGCAGACCCTCGCCGAGTTCGGCGAGGAGCAGTTCATGCTGTGGCGCCGCTCCTACGACACCCCGCCCCCGCCCCTCGAGGACGGCACGGAGTTCTCCCAGTCCTCCGACCCCCGCTACGCCTCCATCCCGCCGGAGCTGCGCCCCCGCACGGAGTGCCTGAAGGACGTCGTCGTCCGCATGCTCCCGTACTGGTACGACGGCATCGTCCCGGACCTCCTGTCCGGCCGCACGGTCCTCGTCGCCGCCCACGGCAACAGCCTCCGCGCCCTGGTCAAGCACCTCGACGGCATCTCCGACGCCGACATCGCGGGCCTGAACATCCCGACGGGCATCCCGCTGTCCTACGAACTGGACGCGAACTTCAACCCCCTCACCCCGGGCGGCACCTACCTCGACCCCGACGCGGCAGCGGCGGCGATCGAGGCGGTCAAGAACCAGGGCAAGAAGAAGTAGCCTTCGCGATCATGCCCCTGAGCCGCGCGGACAGCGCGGCTCAGGGGCATTTTCACGATCCGGGCCCTGGGCGTTCGTCTCAGCAGGTGCGGCCCGTGTACCAGGCGCCGTCGATGCCGGACGCGGCGCCGAGCCAGGTCACGCCGGGGCCCACACATCGCTCGCTGTTGGGGCCCCAGTCGTCGATCTCGATGACGATGCGGGAGCCGTCCGAGGTGCAGTGGTTGTAGTAGGCGTCGGAGCCGGTCTCGTAGAACCCGCAGGGATCCGCGGCGGCCGGACCCGCGCTCGCGGTGATCGCACCGACGGAGGCGAGCACGAGGGTGGCGGAGCCGAGGGCGCTGGTGAGGATACGGCGAACACGCAAGGGGAACTCCAGAGCGGTAGTGGAAGCAGAGGGATCGGAGCCCGAACACCCGGTACCTGCCGACCCGTTGGCGATGCCCCCACGTTCGCAGCTCCCGACCAGCGGTTCTTCTCTCCGCCGCCCCCGTTCACCCGGCAAATCGATTCCCTGCTCCGCCGATCAGTTGATCTCCACCACTTCCCCGTGAGTCGCCCACGCGGGCGCCTGAGCCACCAGCATGCGGAGCGGCACGCCTGAGTCAGGGGGTGTCTCGGTGGGGTCCAGGCTTGATTCTGCCGCGACCGTTGTGGCCCAGCAGCCGCCCCAGGTCGCTGCCCAGTCGCCGGCCAGATCGCTCGCGGGGTCGAGATCCTCGGGTCGGCCGGTGATCCCGTAGGCGTCGAGGAGCCGGCGCTCCACTCCGAACGGTTCGCCCAGGGCGAGCGCCGGGTACTCGGTGATCCAGCGTCTGAGGACCCGCCCGTGTTCCGCGATCAGCCACGACTCCCCGGTGTTCTGCTCGCTGTGGAAGTAGAGCTGGGCCTTGCCGAAGCGTGCGCTCAAGTTCCGGCACAGGTCGGTGACTTGGTGTGTCTGTTCGGGGAAGGGCAGGCCGAAGTAGCGACCGACCGCCAGGGTCCATCCCCGCATGGGCGGCGGGACGACGACAGTGGAGTAGGGCGCCTCCTCCTCGTGCGCCAACTCGTCGACGAGGTCCACGCCCGCCGCCCAGTCCGTCTCCCGTACGTCCGTCAGGCCGAGGGCCCGCACCACCTCGGCCCGGTCGGCGGTTTCCACCGCGAGCCACGACAGCCAGCAGGCGCGTAGGAAGGAATCAGAGGTCTCCATGGCCCGCATCGTAGAAGCGGCCTCACACCATCAGTGTCACCGCGTGGATCTCGTCCGCCTTGTGGCCCGCGCGTTCGTGGACGCGTTGGACCGCTTCGGCCGAGGGGGCCTCCGAGAGGCAGTAGACCGTGCCGGACTCCGGGTCCGCCCAGGCCTGTTCGAAGTGGACGTTCTCGTCCTTCTCTATGGCGAGGTCGGCCTGGTGGGCCTCGCGCAGCTGGTCGGCGGTGATGCCTTCCATGCCGTGGTGTACGTCCATGAACCGGGTCATGGTCCGACACCTCCTTCCCGTTCCGTGCTCGTGCTCGTGTTCCTCTCCATGCTGCGCCTGGCGACTCGCCCGTGCGACCGCACGCACGCACAGCCAAGGGCCCCGGCGCGCACACGCACACCGAGGCCCTTCATGCCGTACGAGAACGTAGGTCAGCCGCACTGACAGGGGTTGCCCGACTGGCACCCGCACCCGCAGCCCGAGCCGCAGCCGCACGCGCCTATCAGCATCAGGTTCCTGACCTCGGCGGGCTGCTCGGTCTCGCGTTCCTGCGTGGGGTCGGGTGTCTTGCTGGGGGATTCGGCCATGGGTCCCTCCTTGGAACAGGCTGGATGCCTGTGCTCATTGCATGCCCGCCCAGGAGGTCGCATCAACGGCGCACTGAGGCTTGTACGCGCCCCGAACAAGCGCCAGCACGCCCGGTTCAGGCGCCCTCGACGCCCGTCGCCGGCTGGATGTCCGCCGTCAGCTCGTCCGCGTGCTCACCCGTCACCAGGTACACCACCCGCTTCGCCACCGACACCGCGTGGTCGGCGAACCGCTCGTAGTAGCGGCCCAGCAGGGTGACGTCGACGGCCGTCTCGATGCCGTGCTTCCAGCGGTCGTCCAGAAGGTGCTGGAAGAGCGTGCGGTGCAGCAGGTCCATCTCGTCGTCGTCCTGCTCCAGCTGGAGCGCCAGGTCGACGTCCTTGGTGATGACGACCTCCGCCGCCTTCGCCATCAGGCGCTGCGCGAGCTGGCCCATCTCCAGGATCGTGGCGTGCAGGTCGGCCGGGATGGCACGCTCCGGGAAGCGCAGGCGGGCCAGCTTGGCGACATGCTGGGCCAGGTCGCCGGAGCGCTCCAGGTCCGCCGACATCCGCAGCGACGTGACGACGATCCGGAGGTCCGTCGCCACCGGCTGCTGCCGCGCCAGCAGGGCTATGGCCCGCGCCTCCAGCTCGTGCTGGAGGTCGTCCACCTTCTGGTCGGCCTCGATGACGCTCTCGGCCAGCTTCAGGTCGGAGTCGAGGATGGCCGTCGTGGCGCGCCCGATCGCCGACCCGACCAGCCGGGCCATCTCCACCAGACCGTCGCCGATCGAGTCCAGTTCCTCGTGGTACGCGTCCCGCATCAGGGGTCCCTCTCTTACGTCTGCCTCGGGGGTTCCGGGGGCCAGAACCAGCCTCCGGGAAGCCCGGGAAGGCTCCGGAGAACCGGCGCTGTGAACCCCACGCTCCCACGTTCGACCCCGTACGCGTCGTTTTCCGCCACCCCAAATGAACCAACCCTGGCTCCAAGGTGAACTCTGGGCGACGAGTGTTCGAGGTCGCACCCCGATGGCTGTGGCCAGGACCGATCCCGTGCCTAACCTGGATGCATGGACGTGAACGCGGCGGTCGCCGCAGCGGCAGCGATCGCCGGAGTGCTCACCGGCGTGATCGCCATGCTGGCGTTCCGCTTCAGCGAGCGGGAGCAGAAGCGCCCCACACGTACCTCCCTGCACACCGACCCGGTGCTTCCACCGGGCGTGGACACCGTCCTGTCCGTCCTCCGCTCCTCCGCGGTCGTCCTCGACGAGGCCGACTCCGTCGTCAAGGCCAGCTCGGCCGCGTACGCGCTCGGCCTGGTCCGGGGCGGGAAGCTGGCCGTGGAGCCCATGCTCCTGATGGCCCGGGACACCAGACGGGACGGGGAGATACGACAGGTCGAACTGGACCTCCCCAGGCGCGGCACCGGGCGCGGGGAGGCCCTCGCCGTCTCGGCCCGTGTCGCGCCCCTGGGGTCGCGGCTGGTGCTGCTCCTCGTCGAGGACCTCACCGAGGCCCGGCGCATCGAGGCGGTACGGCGCGACTTCGTCGCGAACGTCAGCCATGAGCTCAAGACGCCGGTCGGCGCGCTCTCCCTGCTGTCCGAGGCCGTCATGGACGCGTTCGACGACCCGGAGGCCGTGACGCGCTTCGCCGGCCGGATGCAGATAGAGGCGACCCGGCTCACCAACCTGGTCCAGGAGCTGATCGACCTCTCCAGGGTCCAGAACGACGACCCGCTGGAGGACGCCGAGCCCGTCCGCGTGGACGAGCTCGTCGCCGAGGCCATCGACCGCTGCCGCCACCAGGCCGGCACCAAGCAGATCACCATGGCCTCCGGCGGTACGGCCGACCTGAGGATCTGGGGCAACCGCGGCCAGCTCGCCGCCGCTCTCGGCAACCTCGTCGAGAACGCCGTCAACTACTCCCCGGCCCGCACCCGCGTCGGCATAGCCGCCCGCCGGGTGACCGCGCCCGGCGGGGACCTCCTGGAGATCGCCGTGACCGACCAGGGCATCGGTATCTCCGACAAGGACAAGGAGCGCATCTTCGAGCGCTTCTACCGCGTCGACCCGGCCCGCTCCCGCCAGACGGGCGGCACGGGCCTGGGTCTCGCGATCGTCAAACACGTGGCCGCCTCGCACGGCGGGGAGGTCACGGTGTGGAGCTCCGAGGGTCAGGGCTCCACCTTCACCCTGCGGCTGCCGGAGGCGGGGGCCGCCCGCGACCGCGCACCACACCATCCCGGACTCGATGACGAGACCGGCGGGCCCACCGACTCATCCCCGTACGAACCGCTTCCCGCCCCGGAGGTCCTTCCGTGACCCGAGTGCTTGTCGTCGAGGACGAGGAGTCCTTCTCCGACGCCCTGTCGTACATGCTCCGCAAGGAGGGCTTCGAGGTCGCAGTGGCGACCACGGGGCCCGACGGACTCGACGAGTTCGAGCGCAACGGCGCCGACCTCGTCCTCCTCGACCTGATGCTGCCCGGCCTGCCGGGTACCGAGGTCTGCCGCCAGCTGCGCGGCCGTTCCAACGTCCCGGTCATCATGGTGACCGCCAAGGACAGTGAGATCGACAAGGTCGTAGGCCTGGAAATAGGAGCCGACGATTACGTCACCAAGCCGTTCTCCTCGCGCGAGCTGGTCGCCCGTATCCGCGCCGTACTGCGCCGCCGCGGCGAGCCCGAGGAGGTCACCCCGGCCGCCCTGGAGGCGGGGCCGGTCCGCATGGACGTGGACCGTCACGTGGTCACGGTCTCCGGCTCGAAGGTCGACCTCCCCCTCAAGGAGTTCGACCTCCTGGAGATGCTGCTGCGCAACGCGGGCCGGGTCCTGACTCGTATGCAGCTCATCGACCGCGTCTGGGGCGCCGACTACGTGGGCGACACCAAGACCCTCGACGTCCACGTCAAGCGCCTGCGCGCCAAGATCGAACCCGACCCGGGCGCGCCGCGGTACCTGGTGACGGTCCGGGGGCTCGGTTACAAGTTCGAGCCGTAAACCGTCGTACGACGAACGAAGGGCGGGGCCTCCTTTCCGGGAGGTCCCGCCCTTTGTCGTACCGCTGCTTACTGGGCCGCGCTCTCGCTCGCCGTCGCGGAGGCCGACGCCTCGCCCGACGGGGTCGCCGAGCCCGTGGCGGACTCGGTGGGGGAGGCGGAGGTCTCCGCGGGAGCCGACGGCATCTCGGTCGGGCCCCACTTCTCGAAGTAGCTCTGGGCCGGGACGACGAAGGCCTTCAGGCTCACGTCACCGGTCTTGCTGAAGGAGAAGGTGACCTTCTGGGCGTTGCCGTCCTGGACGGCCTCACCGCTGTTCTCCAGGACCGCGGTGGCGTTGCCCTTGCCGCCGAGGACGAGGGAGCCGCCGGCCGGGATGGTCAGCTTCCCCTTGCCCTTGGCGGGGGAGAGCGCGGCGGTGCCGCCGCCGTCCACGGCGATCGTGTCCAGCGTCTGCGCGCTGGTGCCGTTGTTGAACAGGGTCGCGGAGATCACGGCGGGGCCGGTGGACTCCTGGTCGGGCTGGGTGATGACGACGGCGTTCTGCACCTTGATGTCGCCGACGGTGGTGGCCGCGTTGTCCGGCTTGATCTCCAGCGTCTGGGCGTTGGTGCCGGCGCCGCACGCGGCGAGCGAGGCGATCGAGAACGCGATGGCGGCGGCGGCGAGGGCGCCCCGTCGAAGGCTGCTGCTCACGGCGGCGGCAACTCCTTGACTCGAACGGGCGGGGACTGCATAAAGCCGCCCTAAGTGTCTGTCAGCGGCCTTAGGTTACCGAGCCGTTCCCGCGTCATCGCACCCGACCCTCCCCTCGGGGCGTCCGCTTCCCTCAGCAGGGCGTAGTCGGCGGTCGAGTCACTGCCTTCACAAGCGACCCCCTGGTCACTTTGGAGCGGTACTCGTCCGGCATTCACATAAGAGCCCCGCGCATCCGCTCGCAAATCTTCCGTGAAGGAATCCGTGATCGCCCACGGAATTGATCAACGGGTGATCCGGTGGGTGCCGATGATTGTGCGTGATCAATTCCGGATTCGGCGGGGAACGGACTCCGGGCACCGAACGGAGTAGCGGAAGTCGCACACCTGCAACCAGACATATGGGGACGTTCGTCCTCTCTCGAAGGCCTCCGGATGCGTGTAACGTACGCGTTTCACCTCCCCCGGAGAGCCGCTCCGACCTGCGAATACCTTCTTCCGCTCGGCCTCCGCAGCACGTTCCTGTTGCTGTTGTCAAGCCCCGAGATATGCCCTGACCTGCGAAAACGCCATTCAGAACCCGCAGTTTCCGTGTTACCCTGGATAGCCACGGAAGGGGTACCTGTCACATGACGTTCAAGGTTGGCGACACCGTGGTCTATCCCCATCACGGGGCCGCGCTGATCGAGGCCATCGAAACTCGCCAGATCAAAGGCGTGGACAAGACCTACTTGGTGCTGAAGGTCGCTCAGGGTGACCTGACGGTACGTGTGCCAGCGGACAATGCGGAGTTCGTCGGCGTGCGTGATGTGGTCGGTCAGGACGGGCTGGACCGGGTCTTCGAGGTGCTGCGCGCGCCGTACGCCGAGGAGCCCACGAACTGGTCCCGTCGCTACAAGGCAAATCTGGAGAAGCTCGCCTCCGGCGATGTCATCAAGGTCGCGGAAGTAGTCCGTGACCTGTGGCGTCGTGAGCGCGAGCGTGGACTCTCCGCCGGTGAGAAGCGCATGCTCGCCAAGGCCCGCCAGATCCTGGTGAGCGAGCTCGCCCTCGCGGAGAACACGAACGAGGACAAGGCCGAGGCCCTGCTCGACGAGGTCCTCGCGTCCTGACGACGCCCGCTGCCGCCAGGCCCGGCTCAGCACACTGAATAATGCCGCGGTGCCCGATGACGACGTAAAAGCTGTCGCCGGGCGCTGCGGCATGTTCATGCCCGAAGGCATGTGCGCATGCGCGGGCAATCGCAGGCATTCATCCGCATGCCCGTAATTCTTCGAGGGATGCCCCCGATACTTGGCGTGCCGGGCCCGGGCAGCTAGCTCGACCGGCGCGTCACGGAAGGGTCCGGTCAAGGCGTCGCGCCCGGCACGCTGTCTGTCGTACCCACGTTGGCCGAGCACACAAACCTGACAGGAACCGATGTCTGACGATTCGCGCTCCTCGCTCGCGACAAGCCGCGCGGAAGCCCGTACCGCCGTCGTGATCCCGGCCGCCGGCCGGGGCGTGCGCCTCGGTCCGGGCGCCCCCAAGGCGCTTCGCGCGCTGAACGGCACCCCCATGCTGATCCACGCGGTCCGCGCGATGGCCGCCTCCCGCGCGGTCTCCCTGGTCGTGGTCGTCGCCCCGCCCGACGGTGCCGCCGAGGTCAAGAGCCTTCTCGACGCCCACGCCCTGCCCGAGCGCACCGACTTCCTGGTCGTCCCGGGCGGTGCCGAGCGCCAGGACTCCGTCAAGCTCGGCCTGGACGCCCTGCCGCCGGAGTACGACATCGTCCTCGTCCACGACGCCGCCCGCCCTCTGGTCCCGGTGGACACCGTCGACGCCGTCATCGAGGCCGTACGGGACGGGGCACCGGCCGTCGTGCCCGCGCTGCCCCTCGCCGACACGGTGAAAGAGGTCGAACCCGCGTCGGCCGCGGGCGACCCCGAGCCGGTCGTCGCCACCCCCGAGCGCGCGCGGCTGCGTGCCGTGCAGACACCGCAGGGCTTCGACCGCGCGACCCTGGTCCGCGCCCACGAGACCGTCACCGACAACGTCACCGACGACGCCAGCATGGTGGAGCAGCTCGGCCTCACCGTCGTGGTCGTCCCCGGTCACGAGGAGGCCTTCAAGGTGACCCGCCCCCTGGACCTCGTCCTCGCCGAGGCGGTCCTGGCCCGCAGGAGGCTCAACGATGGCTTCTGAGGTTCCGGAAGGGATGCCGCTGCCCCAGGTCGGCATCGGCACCGACATCCACGCCTTCGAAGAGGGCCGCGAACTGTGGTGCGCGGGGCTGAAGTGGGAGGGCGAGGGCCCGGGGCTCGCCGGTCACTCCGACGCCGACGTCGTCGCCCACGCCGCGTGCAACGCGCTGTTCTCGGCCGCGGGGCTGGGCGACCTCGGGCAGCACTTCGGCACCGGGCGGCCCGAGTGGTCGGGCGCCTCCGGCGTCGTCCTGCTCACGGAAGCGGCCCGGATCGTGCGGGACGCCGGATTCCGGATCGGGAACATCGCCGTACAGGTCGTGGGACCGCGCCCGAAGATCGGCAAGCGGCGGGACGAGGCGCAGAAGATCCTGTCCGAGGCGGCGGGCGCACCCGTGTCGGTGTCGGGCGCCACCACGGACGGACTCGGCTTCCCGGGACGCGACGAGGGGCTGATGGCGGTGGCGACCGCGCTCGTCGTCAGAACCGCAGGGTGACTGTTATCCACATCCGTCCGATGCACTAGGCATCGCCTACTACCCTGGACCCGTGACTATTCGCCTGTACGACACCAACGCCCGGCAGATCCGTGACTTCACCCCGCTCACAGCGGGCTGTGTCTCGATCTACCTCTGTGGTGCCACCGTGCAGGCCGCACCGCACATCGGGCACATCCGGTCGGGGCTCAACTTCGACATCATGCGCCGGTGGTTCGAGTACCGCGGCTACGACGTGACCTTCATCAGGAACGTCACGGACATCGACGACAAGATCATCGCCAAGGCGGCCGAGCAGGGCCGCCCGTGGTGGTCGATCGGGTACGAGAACGAGCGGGCGTTCAACGACGGTTACACCGCGCTCGGCTGCCTGCCCCCGACCTACGAGCCGCGTGCCACCGGGCACGTGACCGAGATGGTCGAGATGATGCAGGGCCTCATCGAGCGCGGCCACGCCTACGAGGCCGACGGCAACGTCTACTTCGACGTCCGCTCCTTCCCCGGCTACCTGGAGCTGTCCCGGCAGGAGCTGGACAACCTGCTCCAGCCCGCGAGCGACGGCGAGACCGGCAAGCGCGACCCGCGCGACTTCGCCATGTGGAAGTCCGCCAAGCCCGGCGAGCCCACCTGGGGCACCCCGTGGGGCCGCGGACGCCCCGGCTGGCACCTGGAGTGCTCGGCCATGGCGCACAAATACCTCGGCACCGCCTTCGACATCCACGGCGGCGGCCTCGACCTGATCTTCCCGCACCACGAGAACGAGATCGCCCAGGCCAAGGCCTTCGGTGACGACTTCGCCCAGTACTGGGTGCACAACGCCTGGGTCACCATGGCCGGCGACAAGATGTCCAAGTCACTGGGCAACAGCGTGCTCGTCAGCGAGATGGTCAAGGCCTGGCGCCCCATCGTGCTGCGCTACTACCTCGGCACCCCGCACTACCGCTCGATGATCGAGTACAGCGAGGAGTCGCTGCGCGAGGCCGAGTCGGCGTTCGCCCGCATCGAGGGCTTCGTGCAGCGCGTCGTGGAGAAGGCCGGCCATGTCGAGCCCTCCGCCGAGGTGCCGCTCGCCTTCGCCGAGGCCCTGGACGACGACCTGGGCGTCCCGCAGGCGCTCGCCATCGTCCACACCACGGTCCGCCAGGGCAACAGCGCCCTGGCCGCCGACGACAAGGAAGCCGCCGTGGCCCGCCTCGCCGAGGTCCGCGCCATGCTCGGCGTCCTCGGCCTCGACCCGCTCGACCCGCACTGGGCCGGCGAGACCGACCGCGGCGAGGATCTGCACGGCGTGGTCGACAGTCTCGTACGCCTCGTCCTCGACCAGCGCGAGGCCGCCCGCGGACGCAAGGACTGGGCCACCGCGGACGCCATCCGCGACCAGCTCAACCAGTCGGGACTGGCCATCGAGGACAGCCCCCAGGGCCCCCGCTGGAGCCTCGGCCCCCGCTGAGTCCCACCCGGGTCACGAAGATCGATTGTGCCGTCCGGCTCTCCGGGCGGCACACTTCATAGACGTACGAACATTTCGACGACGTAGGACAGGTAGGTCATGGCAGCCAACAACCGCCGCATGTCCGGCAAGAAGGGCGCGCAGGTCGGCAGTGGCGGCCAGCGGCGCAAGGGTCTCGAGGGCAAGGGGCCGACGCCGCCCGCCGAGATGCGCAAGAAGCACAAGGCGAACCGCATCGCCAACGCCAAGGCGAAGCAGGCGGCGCGCCGACCCGCGCCGCGCGGCCGGGGCGGCAAGGGCACGTCCGAGATGGTCGTCGGCCGTAACCCCGTGGTCGAGGCGCTGCGCGAGGGTGTGCCGGCTTCCACCCTCTACGTCCAGCAGTTCATCGACAACGACGAGCGGGTGCGCGAGGCGCTCCAGCTCGCGGCCGAGCGCGGTGGGATCAACCTCATGGAGGCCCCCCGCCCCGAGCTCGACCGTATGACCAACGGCCTCAACCACCAGGGCCTGGTCCTCCAGGTCCCGCCGTACGAGTACGCGCACCCCGAGGACCTCGCGAGCGCCGCCTACGACGACGGCGAGGACCCGCTGATCGTCGCGCTGGACGGCGTGACCGACCCGCGTAACCTCGGCGCCGTCGTCCGGTCGGTGTCGGCCTTCGGCGGTCATGGTGTCGTCGTGCCCGAGCGCCGCGCGGCCGGGATGACCGCCGGCGCGTGGAAGACGTCCGCCGGTACGGCCGCCCGTACGCCGGTGGCCCGCGCCACCAACCTCACGCGCGCGCTTGAGGGTTACAAGAAGGCGGGCATCGTCGTCGTCGGCCTCGCCGCCGACGGCGAGCACGAGGTCGGCCAACTGGAGGCTCTCGACGGCCCGGTCGTCATCGTGGTCGGCAGCGAGGGCAAGGGCCTGTCCCGACTCGTCGGCGAGACCTGCGACTTCCGGGTGCGGATTCCGATGCCCGGTGGCGCCGAGTCCCTCAATGCCGGTGTGGCGGCCGGGATCGTGCTGTACGAGGCGGCGCGCCGACGGGCCTGAACACGCGTGCCCGTCCTCACCCGTACGGGGTAATCGGGGTGTTCTGCGCAAGCTTGACGGGGTCCGGACAGATCCGGGCAGTCAAAGCAGTGTCCTAAACACACGTCACTCGGTTAGATGAGTGTGGACACCAGAACACCCCGCACACCCACGGGGGACCGCTCGTCGGGCTTCAACTCCGGATTCGCCTCCGGACTCGACGACGCTCCCGCGCTGAGCATGGTGAAGGTGCCGAGCGATCCGGCGCAGATCATCGTCAATCACGCCAGCTTCCGCGTGCAGTTGGGCGCGACGACGAGACGCGCGGCCCAATCCCCGCGGATCGCCCGGCACTTGAGCGCCACCGAGGACACCGCCCGGATGCCCGCCGTCGGTGCGGCGCGCCGCCGACCGGTCGTCTGGAGCGGGAAGTCCGCCCCCGACGACACCGGCGCCCACCGCCTGCTCCAGGCCGTGCGAGGCGGCGTCCGCCCGGTCGAGGAGCCGGCCGCGGACGCCGGCGCCACCCAGGTCATCCCCCGCATCGACGTCGACGGTGGCTACGACCCCGGCTACGACGACGCGTTGACCCAGACCGTCGAGACCCCCGTCGTCGGCGCCCAGCGCACCCACGAGCCCCTGCTGCCCGGCATGCGCACCGTCGGCAGCGCCTACGACGAGGAACTTGCCTACGCGGGCGAGCAGTTCGCCGAAGCCGTCGACGAGGAGACCGGCACCCCCGGCAGGCGCCACGGCGACGACCCCGCCCGGCACGCCTACTACCCGGGCCGCCGGATGAACCTCGGCGTCGTCCTCCTCCCGCTGCGCATCTTCCTCGGCTTCATCTCCATCTACGCCGGCATGGGCAAGCTCTGCGACCCCGTCTACTTCGACGGCGGCAAGCGCGGCTCCATGGTCAAGTGGCTCGACACCCTGCACCCCTGGGAAGTCGCCGAGCCACTGCGCCAGTTCGCCCTGCACCACCCCGTCGGCTCCGGCCTGGTCATCGCCTTCCTCCAGGTCATCGTCGGCGTCCTCACCATCCTCGGCTGCTGGCAGCGCGTCGCCGCCGTCGTCGGCGCCCTGCTCTCCGCCGCGCTGCTCCTCACGGTCAGCTGGAAGAGCGTCCCCGTCTACGACGCGCCGGACATCATCTACCTCGCCGCCTGGTCGCCGCTGATCATCGCCGGCGCCCCCGTCTACTCCATCGACGGCCGCCTCGCCGGCAGCGCCTGGCGCCGCCTCGGACCCCGCTCCGACATCTGGGACCTGCGCCGCTACGTCCTGCGCCGCGGCGCCCTGGTCAGCGCCATCGTCATCGGCCTCACCCTGCTCATCGGCTCGCTCCTCGGCGGTGCCGTCCGCGACGCCGACCGGGTCGTCGTCCCGGGCCCCGGCGAGGCCCCGCGCAACGAACTCCCGGGCTCCCCGCTCCCGCAGGACCCGGCCAAGCACAAGAAGCGCCCCTCGGCCTCCACGTCCCCCACCCAGGGCGCCACGGCCGGCTCCACCCCCACCGGCGCCGCGACCACCCCGGGCGCCACCCGCGACACCAGCACGGCCGGCACCCCCAGCCAGACCCAGGGCACCGGCCAGGCGCCGCCCCAGCAGTCCTCCCCGGCCCAGCAGGCCCCCAGCACCAGTTCGGGACCGACCGGCTCCACCGGCGGCACCGGCTCCAGCGGAGGAACGGACACGGGGGGCACGTCCTCCGGTGAACCGGGCCTGGTAGGCGGCCTGTTGGGGTAGACGGGCCGGTGGGAGGCATCCTCGGGCAACCCACCGGCTGAACCGCAGGCCCGACGACGAAGGGCCCCGCACAGCGACTGTGCGGGGCCCTTCGTGACGTACAGGCTGCTCTAGCGCCCCAGCGCCGCCAACTCCTTGGCGGCTTCCGTCAGATCCTTCGCCGTGTCGATCGCCCGCCAGTACGCGCCCTGCGGGATCGGGAAGCCGGCCAGCCGCAGTTCCCGTGCCAGATGCGGGAACGTCGTCCGCTCGTGGTCCCCGCGCTCCGGGAGCATCTCGGCGAACTCGGGCGAGAAGACGTACACACCGGCGTTGATCTCGTACGTCGTGGGCGGCGCCTCGATGAAGTCGGTGATGTGACCGAACCCGTCGGTCTGCACGGCACCCCACGGGATCCGTGGACGCGCCAGCGCCAGCGTCGCCACCGCGTCGCGCTCGGTGTGGAAGTCCGCCATCTCGCGCAGCGAGAACCGGGTCCAGATGTCACCGTTGGTCGCGTACCAGGGCCTGTCGGGGTGCGGAAGACGCGCCGCCGCGTACTTGAGGCCGCCACCGCGGCCCAGCGGCTCCGGCTCGACGACGGTCGTCACGTTCACCGGCAGATCGGCCGAGTCGAGCCACTGCTGCAGGACATCGGCGAGATGGCCACAGCTGACCACCACGTCGGTCACGCCCTCCTCGGCGAGCCAGACAAGCTGATGGCCGATGATCGGCGTCCCCGTACCGGGGATCTCGACCATCGGCTTGGGCCGGTCGTCGGTGTAGGGGCGCAGCCGTGAACCCTGGCCGCCGGCCAGGACGACGGCTTGAACGGGGCGGGACGCGGCGTTCGGATCGGTCATGACCGAACTGTACGGCGCGTCCCGCTCGCGGCTTGTGCCGGTGACCGTTCAGCTGTTGCGGAGCCAGCCGCCTCAGGTGTGCGAGGCCGCCACACCCGTGGCGAAGGAGGTGTCGCAGACGGGCCGGGCGTACGACTGCGCACGCGTCGGGCCGTACACCCGCACCGCCGCACGGCCCAGCGCGCGGGCGATGGAGGCGCAGTGCCTGGCGAGCGAGGGACGGTCGTTGACCGCCTCCTGGAGGTGGGTGAGCGCGACACCAGGGTTCTCCTCCTGGAGCTCCGCGAGGAGCTTGTCGCGCAGCACGTCCTGCGGGGCTCGGGCCTTCGCACGCGCCGCCGAGATGTCGGAGGCGGTGAGCACCGAGTCCGAGGGGCTCCCCGTCCAGTTGACCCGGGTGACCGCGAGGGTTCCGGAGAGCACCAGGAAGACGGGCAGGACAAGGGCGAGCGTGCGGCCGATACGGCGGGCGGGGCCCCGGCCGCGTCGCGTCTGTTGGTTAGTGGAGTGCTTCACGCGTGTGAGGGTAGCGCGGGGTGATGATTTGGCGACATTTAGTCACCGGTTCGGGGGATGAACTGGTGCCCCGAATTGGGTAAGGGGTTGACGCACACGGCTCGAAATGCCCGTTCTGCCGGGGTATTTGGCGGCCGTCTCGCGCACACGACAAGGGCCCCGCAGACGTCTGCGGGGCCCTTGTCGTCAACCTGGGTGATTTACCCGGGATTCTGCTCAGTCCGACAGACGCGCGCCCGTCGAGGTCGAGAACACGTGGGTCTCGCCCGCGCGCGGCACGACGTGCAGCGTGCTGCCCTTCTCCGGGACGTCACGGCCGCTGACGCGGACGACGAGGTCCTTGGAGTCGTCGCCGACCTTCGCGGTGCCGTAGACGTACGCGTCGGCGCCGAGCTCCTCGACCACGTTGACCGTGACCGCGAGACCCTGCTCCGACTCCGCGCCGGCCACGTCGAAGTGCTCGGGACGGACACCGACGGTGACGGTCTTGTCCGTGGCCGCGGAGAGCGCGTCACGGTCCACCGGCACGACCGACTTGCCGAACTTCACACCGCCGTCGGTGATCGGCACCTCGACCAGGTTCATGGCCGGGGAACCGATGAAGCCGGCGACGAAGAGGTTCGCCGGGCGGTCGTACATGTTGCGCGGGGTGTCGACCTGCTGGAGCAGACCGTCCTTGAGGACCGCCACGCGGTCGCCCATCGTCATGGCCTCGACCTGGTCGTGGGTGACGTAGACCGTGGTGATGCCGAGGCGGCGCTGGAGCGACGCGATCTGCGTACGGGTCGAGACACGGAGCTTGGCGTCGAGGTTCGACAGCGGCTCGTCCATGAGGAAGACCTGCGGCTCACGCACGATGGCGCGACCCATGGCGACACGCTGACGCTGACCACCGGAGAGCGCCTTCGGCTTGCGGCCCAGGTACTCGGTGAGGTCGAGGATCTTCGCCGCGTCCTCGACCTTCTGCTTGATCTCCGCCTTCGGCACGCCGGCGATCTTGAGCGCGAAGCCCATGTTGTCGGCGACCGTCATGTGCGGGTACAGCGCGTAGTTCTGGAACACCATGGCGATGTCCCGGTCCTTGGGCGGCAGGTGCGTGACGTCACGGTCACCGATGCGGATCGCACCGCCGTTGACGTCCTCCAGCCCCGCCAGCATGCGGAGCGAGGTGGACTTGCCGCAGCCGGACGGGCCGACCAGGACGAGGAACTCCCCGTCCTCGATCTGGATGTCGAGCGCGTCTACGGCGGGCTTGTCGGAACCCGGGTAAATCCGGGTCGCCTTGTCGAACGAGACAGTGGCCATGGTGATGGGCCCCCTTCTACCGGCAGGAACGTGCCGGACGATCCGTTGTAGGAAGGTGGTGGTGTAGTCCACGCGAGTGAACTTGGAGGGACGCTACCTGGCGTTTGCCGGATCTGTCAGTAGTCCGGGGCATGTGAACTTCGTCGAAATTTTCGAGAGGGCCCCGCCGGGACCTGGGTACACTGCACGGGCGCGTACGCGACAGACGTACGTCTGCCTCCTTAGCTCAGATGGCCAGAGCAACGCACTTGTAATGCGTAGGTCGTCGGTTCGAATCCGACAGGGGGCTCCAGCAGTCGTTGTTACCCCTGAGTGACCTGGCGGGTGCCAGGGTGGGGGCATGCGGGTACTGATCGTGGAGGACCACAAGGATCTCGCGGAGAGTGTCGCGAGGGGGCTGCGGCGGCATGCGATGGAGGTCGAGCTCGCGCATGACGGTGAGCAGGGGCTGAGCCGGGCCTCCAGCGGGGCCTACGACGTCGTCGTACTCGACCGCGACCTGCCGCTCGTGCACGGTGACGAGATCTGCCGGGCGCTGGTGCGGCAGGGCTGTCCGTCGCGGGTGCTGATGCTCACCGCCGCCGGGACGCTCGCCGACCGGGTCGACGGCCTCGATCTCGGCGCCGACGACTACCTCGCCAAGCCCTTCTCCTTCGCCGAGCTCATCGCCCGTGTCCAGGCCCTGGACAGACGCGACCAGCCCGCCGTACCCCCCGTCCTCGTCCGCGGGGACATCGAGCTCGACCCGGCCCGCCGCACCGTGCTGCGCGGCGGGCGCAGGCTGGAGCTGTCGCCGAAGGAGATGGCCGTCCTGGAGGTGCTGCTCGCCGCCGGCGGTGCCGTCGTCTCCGCCGAGGAACTGCTGGAGCGGGCCTGGGACCGGGAGGCCGACCCGTTCAGCAACGCGGTCAAGGTCACCGTGAGCCGGCTGCGCCGCAAGCTCGGCGACCCACCGGTCATCGAGACGCTCCCGCACGTCGGTTACCGGATCTGAGGACCCCGGCGGGCGTTGTTGCGACGCGGAAGGCCGTACGCCAGCCTGTGAGGGAGGTAACCCGGGTGTGACCGGGGGTGCGGCAGCCTGAGGTCCGTGGCGCGTGTCTCGTAGGGGGAATGATGAGGGTACTGGTGGTCGAGGACCACACGGAGCTCGCGGACTCGATCACCAGAGTCTTCCGCCGCCAGGGCCTCGCCGTCGACACGGCCTACGACGGCGCGACCGCCCTCGACCTCGTCGAGGAGGTCGACTACGACGTCGTCGTCCTCGACCGTGACCTTCCCGACGTGCACGGCGACGAGGTCTGCGGTGAACTCGCCGCCAAGGGCGTGCGCACCAAGGTGCTCATGCTCACGGCCGCCGCCTCCATCGCCGACCGCGTCGAGGGACTCGGCCTGGGCGCCGACGACTACCTCGCCAAGCCCTTCGCCTGGCCCGAACTCCTGGCCCGCACCCGCGCGCTGGGCCGCCGCGCCCACCCGGAGCGGCAGCCCGAACTCGTCCGCGGCGCCCTGCGGCTGGACCCCGCGCGCCGCACCGTCAGCCACTCGGGCACCCAACTGCCCCTCACCACCAAGGAGTTCGGCGTGCTCGCCTATCTGCTCGGCGCCGAGGGACGGACCGTCCCGGCCGACGAGCTGCTCGCCAAGGTGTGGGACGAGGTCGCCGACCCCGGCACCACCACCGTCAAGGCGACCGTCAACCGGCTCCGGTCCAAGCTCCTCGACGCCTCCGTGATCGAGACCGTGCCCGGCCGGGGCTACCGGGTCTGACATGGCGCCGCCCCTCCGCACCCGGCTCGCCCGAGCACGCGACCGCGCCCTGCGCACCGCCCCCGCCTCATGGCTGCGCGCCCTGGCCCGACGCC
This sequence comes from Streptomyces sp. NBC_00028, assembly GCF_045041065.1. NCBI lineage: Bacteria > Bacillati > Actinomycetota > Actinomycetes > Kitasatosporales > Streptomycetaceae > Streptomyces > Streptomyces sp. NBC_00028. The sequence goes on from NZ_CP108293.1 coordinate 5,522,427, forward strand.
TGACCCCACGCCGGGTACGGGTCCGCTTCGCGGTCCTCTTCGGCCTGCTGTTCATCGCCTCCGGCGCCGTCCTGCTCGGCATGACCTATCTGCTGGTCAACCGGCCCACCCACAGCAGCGTGGTCAAGTACGAGATCAACGGCGGCGACGGCCTGCAGCCCACGATCCACATCCAGCCCGGCGGCCAGAGCGGCGGCGACGCCCCGCCACCCGAGTTCGCGCTCGACGCCCAGCTGCGCGAACAGGCCGCCCGCATGCACGAGGCCCAGATGCACGACCTGCTCGTGCAGTCCTGTATCGCCCTCGCCATCATGGCCTGTCTCTCCGTCGCGCTCAGCTGGCTGCTGGCCCGCCGGGTGCTGCGCCCCATGCGCACCGTCACCGCCGGCATCCGCAGCATCTCCGCCCGCAACGTCCATGAGCGCCTCGCCGTCGAGGGACCCGGCGACGAGATCAGCGACCTCGCCGACAGCGTCGACGGCCTCCTCGACCGGCTGGAGGCCGCCCTGGAGTCCCACAAACGCTTCGTCGCCAACGCCGCCCACGAACTGCGCACCCCGCTCACCGTGGAACGCGCCCTCCTGGAGGAGTGCCTGCTCGACCCCGACGCCACCGCCGAGTCGTTCCGCGAGAACTTCGAGCGGCTGCTGCGGATCAGCACCCACCAGGGAGCCCTGCTGGAGTCCCTGCTGACCCTGGCCGTCAGCGAGCGGGGCATGGACCGCACCGAGCCCGTCGACCTGGCCGAGGTCGTCGAGACCGTCCTGCTCACCCAACTGCCCCGCACCGAACGGCAGGGCGTACGCATCGCCGACCGCACCGAACCGGCCCAGGTCGCCGGTGACACCGCGCTGCTGGAGCGGCTGGTCGCCAACCTCGTCCACAACGCCGCCTACTACAACGTGCCCGACGGGACCGTGGACGTCACCGTGCGCCGCCACGACCGGCACGCCGTCCTCACCGTCACCAACACCGGCCCCGCCGTCCCCGAGGAACGCGTCGGCCAGCTCTTCGAGCCGTTCCAGCGTATGAGCCGCACCGCGGGCGACGGCCACCACGGCCTCGGCCTCTCGATCGTCCGGGCCATCGCCGCGGCCCACGACGCCGCCCTCACCGCCCGCCCCGGGCCGGCCGGCGGACTCGTCGTCGAACTCTCCTTCCCGCTCCTTGTCAAGGACGGGGAGCGATATGCGGTCTGGCCGCAGCCCCGCGCGGCAACCGCGTCCAAGTGACCAGAACGGCCGGTTGGACGACGCCGTCCGCTAGGTATCGTTCTGATTGACCGGCCCCGGTCGAGAACGGATTCAGGCGACGTTTCACCGGGCCTTTCGGTCCACGGGGTGAGATTCCCAGGAGCTTCCCGAGTGGAAGCTCTTTTCCTTTGGCAAGGGAATTAGGGGTGAGGGGCGGAAAATGAGCGAGCGAACCGGCGGCGGCATTTCCCTGTCCGACAGCCAGGAGGGCATCTGGCGGGCACAGCGCCTGGCGGGCCCCCGCGCGCTCTACAGCGTCGGGCAGGCCGTCGAGATCACAGGCGCGCTCGACGTGCCCGCCTTCGGGACCGCGCTGCGTCGCACGGTCGAGGAGACCGAGATCCTGGGCGTGCGCTTCGTCGAGGACGCGGAGGGCGAGGCGCGGGCCGTGCCGCGGGACGCCGGGCGTCGAGGGCCGGGAGCGCTGCGCTTCGAGGAGTGGGACGAGGCCGACGGTGATCGGCGGACGTGGCTCGAAGGCCGTATGCGTGCCGAACTCGCCGCGGTGGAGAATCCGCTTGCGGAACGGCTGCACTCGTTCGTGCTCTTCAGAATTGATTCCGGTCGGTACTGCTGGTTCCAGGGCTATAACCACCTTCTCCTCGACGGATACGCGTGCACGCTGATCGCCCGCCGGGTTGCCGAGTTGTATTCCGCGATCGTGGCGGGCCGGGAATTCCCGCCGGCCGGTGTCGTCTCGTTGAGCGAGGCCCTTGACGAGGAGGAGCGATACCGGAACTCGGCCGAATTCGCGGATGATCGGCGTTATCTGAACGGACGATTCTCGGACCGTCCGGAATTGGCGGAGGTCGCAGGCCTTTCCGGCGGCTCCGGCCACGCCGTGCTGCGCGCGAGTGGCGCTCTGGCACCCGTCGCCGTGGACGCGCTGCTCACCACCGCGGCCGACGCCGGCCTGCCGACGTCCCGGCTGCTCGTCGCCGCCGCCGGCGCCTTCGTGAGCGGCATGGCCGGGTCGTCCGAGGCGCTCCTCAGCCTGCCCATGACCGGCCGCGTGACCGACACCGACCTGCACGCACGCCTCACCCGGGCGAACATGCTGCCCCTACGGTTCCCGGTCCCGGCCGGGGCGAGCCTGCTCGACCTCGCACGGACCGCCGACGAGGCCGTCGGCGAGCTGCGCCGACACCAGCGCTACCGGGGTGAGCGGCTGCGCCGCGAACTGGGCTGGCCGGAAGGCGACCGCTGGCACTTCGGTCCGTACGTCAACATCCTGCCGCCCGCCGGGGAGCTGGCCTTCGGCGACTGCCGGGGCGTGGCACGGGACGTGTCCACCCGGGTCGTCGAGGACTTCGGCGTGCTCATCGACCGGACGCCCTCGGGCATCGAGATCACCGTCGAGGCGAACGCGGCGCTCTACGACCAGGCATGGACGCGGGCGGTCCACCGGTCCCTCGTCGGCTTCGTCGAGCGGGCGGTCAGGCAGCCTTCGGCGCCGGTGCGGCGGGTCGGGGTGACGGGGGATGACGAACGCGGCCTGGTGGTGGGGGAGTGGAACGCCACGGGGCGGGTGCTTGAGCCGGGTTCGGTGGTGGAGCGGTTCCGGGGGTGGGTGGCTGAGGCTCCAGGGGCGGTGGCGCTGTGGTCCGGGGGGCGTGCGCTGTCGTATGCCGAGGTGGATGCGCGGTCGGATGCGCTCGCGCGTGGGTTGGTGGCGCGTGGGGTGCGGGCGGAGTCGCGGGTGGGGCTGTGCCTGCCGCGTGGTGCCGAGATGGTCGTGGCGATTTTGGGGGTGTGGAAGGCCGGTGGGGCGTATGTGCCCCTTGATCCGGAGTATCCGTCGGATCGGTTGGCGTTCATGGTCGCGGACAGTGCGGCTGAGGTGGTGCTGGTCTCTGCGGAGACGGCCGGTCGTGTAGCCGGGGGTGTGCTGCTGGACGAGGTGGTGAGTGAGTCCGGTGTGCTGCCGGAGGTCGGCTCCGGTCAACTCGCCTACGTCATCTATACGTCCGGCTCGACCGGCCGTCCCAAGGGCGTCGCCGTCGCGCACGCCTCCGTGGCCAACCTCGCGTCCGTGATGCGTCCCGTTCTCGGCGTCGAACCCGGCGTCACGGCCTTGCAGTTCGCGTCGTTCAGCTTCGACGCGGCGGTGCTCGATGTTGCCGTCACCCTCGCTGCTGGGGGCACCCTGGCGATCGCCTCGGCGGAGGAGCGCCAGGACGCGGCTGCTCTGGCGGCCATGGTGGAGGCGGCCGGGGTGACGGTGGCGAGTGTGGTGCCGTCGCTGCTGGGGGCGTTGGAGCCGGGTGCCGTTGCCGGGGTCGGCAACTGGGTCCTGGGCGCTGAGCGCCTGGAGGCCGGGCTGGCGGCGAAGTGGCGTGCGGGTGCTCGGGTGTGGAACACGTACGGGCCGACCGAGGCCACCGTGATCACGACTGCGGTGCTGCTCGAAGAGGGCATCACGGGTGAGGATGCTCCGCCTGCGATTGGTCGGCCTTTGGGCAACGTCCGTACGTATGTGCTGGATGCGTTTTTGCGGGCTGTGCCGGTGGGTGTGGTGGGTGAGTTGTATGTCGCTGGTGGTGGTCTGGCGCGCGGCTATGTGAACCGTCCGGATCTGACGGCGGAACGGTTCGTCGCTTGTCCGTTCGAGGCTGGTGGCGGGCGGATGTATCGCTCCGGTGACCTGGCTCGGTGGACGGCGGACGGGCAGCTGGAGTTCGTGGGGCGTGCGGATGCGCAGGTGAAGATCCGTGGGTTCCGGGTGGAGTTGGGTGAGGTCGAGGCCGTTCTCGCTGCGCATCCGGGGGTGGAGCGGGCGGTGGCTGTCGTACGCGATGGCCGTCTGGTCGGGTACGTCGTCGGGGACGCGGAAGGTGAGGACGTACGGGCGTATGCCGGTACTCGGTTGCCGGAGTACATGGTGCCGTCGGTGGTCGTCGTGCTCGACGCGTTCCCCTTGACGGTGAACGGGAAGGTCGACCGGGCCGCCCTGCCGGTGCCCGAGGGTGTGGTGCGGGCTGGGCGGGCGCCGTCCACTGCGGGCGAGGAGGTGCTGTGCGCCCTGTTCGCGGAGTTGCTCGGGGTGGAGCGCGTGGGGGCGGAGGAGAGCTTCTTCGCGCTGGGCGGTGACTCGATCACGGCGATGCTGCTGGTGTCGCGGGCTCGTCGGGCGGGTCTGGTGGTCGGGGCCCGGCAGGTGCACGAGCTGCGGACGCCTGCGGCGCTGGCCGCGGTGGCGGGGGCGGTCGGTGGGGTGGCCAGTGGTTCGGTGGGTGGTGCTCGGCCGGTCGACTCGGCCGTGGGTGAGGTGCCGCTGACGCCGGTGATGCGGGAGCTGCTGGACCGCGTCGGTGCCGACGGTGTGCGCGAGGTCGTGCAGTCGATGGTGGTGGAGGCGCCGGCGGGGCTGGACGAGGTGGCGCTGCGGGGTGCGGTGGCGGCTCTGGTGGAGCGGCATGAGGTGTTGCGGGCGCGGCTGGCGGCGGAGCGCGGGATGCTCGTCGTGCCTGAGCGGTTGATGGTGCCGGTTGAGCGGGTGGTGACGCGGGTTCCGGACGGCGGTGCGGATCCGGCGGCGTCGGCTGGGGCGGAGGTCGCTGCTGCTGTGCGGCGGCTGGATCCCGCGGCCGGGGTGATGGTGCAGGTGGTGTGGGTGGACGCGGGGGCCGAGGTGGCGGGGCGGCTGGTCGTGGTGGCCTGTCATCTGGTCGTCGACGCGGTGTCCTGGCAGGTGCTGCTGCCGGATCTGTGGTCCGCGTACGAGAGCCTCGCCGAGGGGCGGGCCGTGGACTTGGACCCGGTTCCGGTGTCGTTCCGGGCGTGGGCACGGGAGTTGGCGGCGCAGGCGGGGCGGCCGGAGCGGCTGGCCGAGCTGGCGTCCTGGCGGGCGGTGCTGGACGGGCCGCACGCACCGCTGACCGACGTGCCGCTGGACCCGGCCCTGGATGTCGGCGCGACGGTGCGTGAGGTGTCGGTGTCGATGCCGGCGGACGTCACGGCCGCGCTGCTGAGGGTGGTGCCGACGGCGTTCCATGCCGGGGTGGACGAGGTGCTGCTCGCAGGTCTCGCCGACGCGGTCGGCGCGTGGGCCGGGGTGGACGGGTTCCTGGTGGACGTCGAGGGACACGGCCGCGAGCCGTTGTCGGACGGCGACGGCGTCCAGGACCTGTCCCGGACGGTGGGATGGTTCACGTCCTCCCGTCCGGTGCGGTTGCGCGCGGGCGCCGGTATGTCGGTGCCCGAGGTGAAGGAGCGGGTGCGGGCCGTTCCCGGGGACGGGCTCGGCTACGGGCTGCTGCGGTACGGCCGTCCGGACACGGCAGGGGAGTTGGCGGCCCTGCCGTCGGCTCAGGTCGGCTTCAACTTCCTCGGGAGAGCGGGCGCCGGGGAGGGCTTCGGAGCCGGGAGCGCGCCGGACGCCTCGGTGATGCACGCCCTGGAGCTGCTGGGCGCGGTACACGACACGGAGGACGGTCCGGTGCTGGAGCTGCGGCTGGACTGCCCGGCGCGGCTGCTGGGCGAGGGCCGGGCGCGTGGACTGCTGGAGGCGTGGGCGGACCGGCTCGCCACGCTGGTCGCGGACGTCCGGCGCGGGGCGGGCGGCCACTCGCCGTCGGACTTCCCGCTGGTCGCGCTGGACCAGGCGGGCGTCGACGAGATCGAGGCGACGGTCACGGGAGGACTGGTGGACGTCCTCCCCGTCGCGCCGCTCCAGGAGGGCCTGCTGTTCCACTCGCTCTTCGACGAGGACGGCGTGGACGTCTATGTCGAGCAGCTCGTCCTGACGCTCGACGGCGAGGTGGACGGAGCCCGACTGCGCGCCTCCTGGCAGACGCTGCTCGACCGGCATACGGCGTTGCGGGCCGGGTTCGTCCAGGTCGCGGGCGCGGCGGGACCCGTGCAGGTCGTGGTCGACCGGGCCGAACTGCCGTGGCGCGAGGTCGATGTGACAGGCCTGACGTGCCTGGACGATGACGCGGCGGACCGGGTGGCCGTCGCTGAGCGGGCCGCGCGGTTCGACCTGGCGGCACCGCCGCTGCTGCGGGTGGCGCTGGTCCGTGAGGGCGCGGCGCGGTCGAGGATGGTCGTCACGCTCCACCATCTGCTGCTGGACGGCTGGTCGTTGCCGCTGGTGTTGCGGGAGTTGTGGACGCTCTACGCGGCCGGCGGCCGAGCGGACGGGCTCGGTACGCCGGTGTCGTCGCGCCCGTACTGGGCGTGGCTCGCCGGACGGGACAAGACGGCGGCGCTGGCGGCGTGGCGGGCCGAACTGGCGCCGGTCGAGGAGTCGGTGCTCGTCGCCCCGGCCGAGCCGAGCGCGGCGACGTCCGTCGTCCTGGACCGGGTCACCGAGTGCACGAGCGTCGACCTGTTGCGCGATCTGGAGCGGCTCGCCCGTGGCACCGGCGTGACCCTGAACACGGTGGTGCAGCTGGCCTGGGGGCTGGTGCTGGGGCAGCTGACGGGCCGGCGTTCGGTGACGTTCGGAGCGACGGTGGCGGGGCGCCCGGCGGAACTCACGGGCATGGAGACGATGCTCGGCCTGTTCATCAACACCCTGCCGGTGCGCGTCGATCTGGACCCGGCCCGTCCGGTGGGCGAGGCCCTGACGGAACTGCACGCACGGCAGTCGGCGCTGCTCGACCATCAGCACGTGGGGCTGAGCGAGGTGCAGCGCGCCGCGGGCCCCGGCGCGACCTTCGACACCCTGCTGGCCTTCGAGAACTACCCGGGCGACCTCGACGCCCAGCCCCTCGGCGCCGGCCTCGCGCTCACGGCCACGGAACTCCGTGAGTCGACCAACTTCGCGCTGGCCCTGGGTGTCACCCCCGGCGACGGCCTGGAGATCCGCCTCGACCACCGCGCCGACCTCTTCGATCGCCCCGCCGCTGAGCGGATGGCCCGCCGACTGGTGCGGGTGCTGGAGCAGGTGGCGGCCGATCCGCTGCTGCGGCTGAGCGCTCTGGATCTGCTGGACGACTCCGAGCGGGCTGCGGTGGTGGGGGAGTGGAACGCGACGGGGCGGGAGGTGGATGCGTCGTCGGTGGTGGAGCGGTTCCGGGGGTGGGTGGCTGAGGCTCCGGGGGCGGTGGCGCTGTGGTCGGGGGGCCGGGCGTTGTCGTATGCGGAGGTGGATGTTCGGTCGGATGCGGTGGCGCGTGGGTTGGTGGCGCGTGGGGTGCGGGCGGAGTCGCGGGTGGGGCTGTGCTTGCCGCGTGGTGCCGAGATGGTCGTGGCGATTTTGGGGGTGTGGAAGGCCGGTGGGGCGTATGTGCCCCTTGATCCGGAGTATCCGTCGGATCGGTTGGCGTTCATGGTCGCGGACAGCGGGGCTGAGGTGGTGCTGGTCTCTGAGGAGACGGCTGGTCGTGTGCCGGTGGGTGTGGTGCTGGATGAGGTGGTGAGTGACTCCGGTGTGCTGCCGGAGGTGGGCTCGGACCAGCTGGCCTATGTGATCTATACGTCGGGCTCGACGGGGCGGCCGAAGGGTGTGGCTGTCGCGCATGCTTCCGTGGCGAATCTGGCGTCGGTGATGAGGCCCGTTCTGGGTGTCGAACCTAGTGTCACGGCGTTGCAGTTCGCGTCGTTCAGTTTCGACGCGGCGGTGCTGGATGTGGCGGTCACGCTGGCGGGTGGTGGCACGTTGGCGATCGCCACCTCCGAGGAGCGGCTGGACCCCGCTGCCCTGGCCGGGATGCTTCAGGAAGCCGGGGTGACGGTGGCGAGTGTGGTGCCGTCGCTGCTCGGGGCGTTGGAGCCGGATGCTGTTGCCGGGGTCGGGAACTGGGTGCTGGGTGCCGAGCGGCTGGAGGCGGGGCTGGCGGCGAAGTGGCGTGCGGGTGCTCGGGTGTGGAACACGTACGGGCCGACCGAGGCGACCGTGATCACGACTGCGGTGTTGTTGGAGGAGGGGATCTCGGGTGGGGACGTTCCGCCTGCGATTGGTCGGCCTTTGGGCAATGTCCGTACGTATGTGTTGGATGCGTTTTTGCGGCCGGTGCCGGTGGGTGTGGTGGGTGAGTTGTATGTCGCTGGTGGTGGTCTGGCGCGGGGGTATGTGAATCGGCCTGGCTTGACGGCGGAACGGTTCGTCGCGTGTCCGTTCGAGGGTGGTGGGGGGCGGATGTATCGCTCCGGTGACCTGGCTCGGTGGACTGCGGATGGTCGGTTGGAGTTCGTGGGGCGTGCGGATGCGCAGGTGAAGATCCGTGGGTTCCGGGTGGAGTTGGGTGAGGTCGAGGCCGTTCTCGCTGCGCATCCGGGGGTGGAGCGGGCGGTGGCGGTTGTACGGGATGGCCGTCTGGTGGGGTACGTCGTCGGTGGCGTGGCGGGTGAGGACGTACGGGCGCATGCGGCGACCCGGTTGCCGGAGTACATGGTGCCGTCGGTGGTCGTCGTGCTCGACGCGTTCCCCTTGACGGTGAACGGCAAGGTGGATCGGGCCCTCCTGCCGGTGCCGGAGGTCGCGGCGGGTGAGGTGCGGGCGCCCGAGAGCTCCGCGGAGAAGGCGTTCTGCGAGCTGTTCGCCGAGGTGCTGGGGCTGGAGAAGGTCGGGGTCGGGGACGGGTTCTTCGAGCTGGGCGGTGACTCGATCATGTCGATGCTGCTGGCTTCCCGTGCGCGGCGGGCCGGGTGGGTGGTGACGCCTCGCCAGGTCTTCGAGGAGAAGACACCGGAGCGGCTGGCGCTGGTGGCGGTCGTGACCGGGGACGGGGCGGAGGAGGCCGAGGACGGCGGTGTCGGTGAGGTGCCGTGGACGCCGGTGATGCGGTCCCTGGGTGCGGACGCGCTGCGGGCGGGGTTCGCGCAGTGGATGGCGGTCGGGGCGCCTGCCGGGCTGGGGACGGAGGTGCTGACGGCGGGGCTGGCGGCGGTGCTGGCCGTGCACCCCATGCTGCGGGGCGGTGTGCGGGGCGGGGCCGACGGCCACCCGGTGCTGGTCGTGCCGGAGGCCGACGCGGTGGATCTGTCCGGCCGGGTGGTGCGGGTGGACGCCGTCGGTGTTCCCGACGGCGGCCTCGACGACGTGGCTGGGGAGGCGGCCCGGGCCGCGGTCGCGGCGCTGGACCCGGCGGCGGGTGTCATGGTGCGCGCGGTGTGGGTGGACGCCGGACCGGACCGCGTCGGCCGGGTGGTCGTCGTGGCTCATCACCTGGTGGTCGACGGGGTGTCGTGGCGGGTGCTGATGCCGGATCTGCGGGCGGCCTGCGAGGCCGTGGCCGCGGGACGGAAGCCGGAGGGTGTCCTGGAGTCGGGTGGCGCTTCCTTCCGGTCCTGGGCGCGGCAGTTGGAGCGGTCGGCGCTTCGCGCGGAGCGGGTGGCGGAGCTGGACGGCTGGGTGGAGCTGCTGGCTGGGGCTGGTGGGCGGCGGGTGGCCGGGGTCGATGGGTCGCGGGTGGCTGGCGCTGACGGGTTGCAGGGGGCCGGGGCCGACGGGGCGTGGGTGGCCGGGGTTGATGGGCCGCAGGCGTCCGGGACCGGCGGGTTGCAGGGGGCTGGGGCCGGCGAGTCGTGGGTGGCTGGTGCCGACGGGGTGCGGGCGGCTGGGGCTGGTGGGCGGCGGGTGGTTGGGGTCGATGGGTCGCGGGTGGCTGGCGCTGACGGGTTGCAGGGGGCCGGGGCCGACGGGGCGTGGGTGGCCGGGGTTGATGGGCCGCAGGCGTCCGGGACCGGCGGGTTGCAGGGGGCTGGGGCCGGCGAGTCGTGGGTGGCTGGTGCCGACGGGGTGCGGGCGGCTGGGGCTGGTGGGCGTCGGGTGGTTGGGGTCGATGGGTCGCGGGTGGCTGGCGCTGACGGGTTGCAGGGGGCCGGGGCCGACGGGGCGTGGGTGGCCGGGGTTGATGGGCCGCAGGCGCCCGGGACCGGCGGGTTGCAGGCGGCCGGGGCCGGTGAGTCGTGGGTGGCTGGTGCCGACGGGGTGCGGGCGGCCGGGGTTGATGGGCGGCCGGTGGTCGGGGCCGACAGGTTGCAGGCGCCCGGGACCGGTGCGAAGCATGTGGCCGGGGTCGATGGGGCCGATGCGGCGCAGGTGGACGGGGGCGGTGGGCTGTCGGTGGTTGGGGCGCGGGGGTTGGATCCGGGGCGTGACACCGTCCGGACTCTCTCCCGCCGTGAGTGGACGCTGGCCGCCGAGCGCAGTGCCGTTCTGGTGGGGCGTACCCCGGCGCTCTTCCACTGCGGAGTGCACGAGGTGCTGCTGGCGACGTTGGCGGGTGCCGTGGCGCGCCGGCGTCCGCAGGCCGGTGTCGGTGGGCTGCTGGTGGATGTGGAGGCGCACGGCCGGGAGCCGTTGGCGGAGGGCATGGACGTGTCCCGGACGGTGGGCTGGTTCACGGCGGTGCATCCGCTGCTGCTGGACGTGTCGGATCTGGACCTGGACGATGCCGCGGCCGGCGGTGCCTGCGCCGGTGCGCTGGTCAAACGGGTGAAGGAGCAGGTGCAGGCGGTACCGGGGGACGGCCTCGGACACGGTCTGCTGCGCTGGGCGAACCCGGACACGGCACGGGTGCTGGCGGATCTGCCCGTGCCGGAGATCGGCTTCAACTATCTGGGCCGGTTCGCCGCCGCCGGGCCGGACGACGGACCGGTCCGCGCCTGGCAGACGGCCGGGGGCGCGGCGATGGCCGGTACGGCGGACCCCGACATGCCGGTGGCGCATGCGCTGGAGGCCGGCGCCGTGGTGGCGGACACCGCGGACGGGCCGCTGCTCACCCTCACGCTGAGCTGGCCCGGAGGGCTGCTCGACGAGAGCCGGGCGGAGTGTCTGGGCCGGGCCTGGCTGGAGCTGCTGGAAGGCGTCGCCGCGCACACCGCGGACCCGTCGGCCGGCGGCCACACCCCCTCCGACTTCGCGCTGCTGGATCTCGACCAGGACGAGATCGAGGCCCTCGAGTCCGAGTTCGCCGACGACCACCACTGACCGCACCAGTTCACTCTTCCTCTTCTCTCCCTCCCTTCCCTCCCTCCCTTCCCTCCCTGGCGCCCGCTCCGGGCCGCCCCTTTTACGACTTCTGTCCTTTGACGCTCTGTTCGTGCTGCCGAACCGAAGCTGTTACCGCTGTGAGGAGATCTACGCGATGACCCGGACTCGGAACGCCATCGAAGACATCTGGCCGCTGTCGCCCCTGCAGGAGGGACTGCTGTTCCACGCGGCCTTCGGGGACGGGGCGTCCGACGTGTACGCGGGACAGCGGGCCCTCGCCCTCGACGGACCGCTGGACGTCGCCCGGCTCCGCCGCTCCTGGGAGAGCCTGATCGCCCGGCACGGCGCGCTGCGGGCCGGCTTTCGCCGGCGCAGGTCGGGGCAGGCGGTACAGGTCGTCGCCCGGCACGTGGAACTCCCTTGGCGGGAAGCCGACTTGAGCGGGCTGCCGCAGGAGGAGGCGGAGGCCGAGGCGGCCCGGCTCTCCGCGGCCGAACTGTCGGCCGGCTTCGATCTCGAGCGGGGTCCGCTGCTGCGGCTGCTGCTGATCCGCCTCGGCGGGCGGCGCCACCGACTGGTGATGACGACCCATCACATCGTGCTGGACGGATGGTCGTTGCCGATCCTGGTGGGCGAGCTGTCGACGCTGTACCGGGCCGGAGGCGAGGCCGGGGCGCTGCCCCCGGTCCGCTCCTACAAGGATTACCTGGCCTGGCTGGGCCGCCAGGACCGGGAGGCGGCCCGGGCCGCGTGGCGCACGGAGCTGGCGGGGGCGGACGAACCCACCCTGGTCGCCCCGGCCGACCCCGCCCGGGCACCGCTGCGGCCGGAGGCGCTGACCGTCGAATGCAGCGCGGAACTGACCCGGGCGCTGGAGACACTGGCCCGTGACCACGGGGTCACCATGGCCACGGTGGTGCAGAGTGCGTGGGCCCTGGTCCTCGCCCGGCTGTCCGGACGCCAGGACGTGGTCTTCGGCACCACGGTCGCCGGCCGCCCCACGGACCTGCCCGGCGCCGACTCGCTCATCGGCCTGTTCATCAACACCCTGCCGGTCCGCGTCGAGCTGACCGGCGGCCAGTCCGTCGCCGACCTGCTGCGTACCCTGCAAGCCCGCCAGGTCGCCCTCCTGGGCCACCAGCACCTCGGCCTCACCGAGATCCGGCAACTCACCGGGCCCGGCGCCGAGTTCGACACACTCGTCGTGTACGAGAACTACCCGCGCCCGGCGGACGCGGAGCCGGACGGCCCCGACGCCCTCACCATCCGGCTCGACGGCCGGACCAGGGACGCCAGCCACTACCCCCTCGGCCTGATCGTCGGACCGGGCGAGCGGCTGGAACTGCAACTCGACCACCGCACCGACCTGTTCGACCGGGCCCGCGCCGAACAGGTGCTCGCCGCGCTCCAGCAGGTACTCGAAGGCTTCGCGGCCGACCCGCGCACACCGCTGGCCCGCATCGGCCTGCTGACCGGCGACGAACTGACCCTTGTCACCCGGGACTGGCAGGACATCCAGCCCGAGGCGCCCACCGGGACACTGCCCGAACTCCTCGCCGGGCAGGTGCGCCGCACACCGGACGCGATGGCCCTGGACTCGGACGAGCGGACGTACGGTTACGCCGAACTCCAGGACGAGGCGGGCCGCCTGGCCCGGCACCTGATCACTCTGGGGGTGGGGCCCGAGCGCCGGGTCGCCGTGGTCGCCGAACGGTCGGCGGACACCGTCGTCGCGCTCCTCGCCGTCTCCATGGCCGGCGGCGCCTTCGTCCCCCTCGACCCCGGGCACCCCGCGGACCGCCTCGCCCTCGTCCTGGAGGATGCCGACCCGGTCGCCGTGCTCTGCACCGAGACCGGCCGCGCGCTGCTGCCGCAGGCCGCCCGGGACCGAGCGATCGCCCTCGACGACCCGCAGGTCGTGGCAGCGGTGGCCCGCCAGGCCCCCGGCCCGGTGACCGACACCGAACGCACGGCGCCGCTGCGCCCCGCCAACGCCGCCTACGTCATCCACACCTCGGGTTCGACGGGGCGGCCGAAGGGTGTGGTGGTGTCGCATGCGGGGTTGGTGAATCTGGCGGGTGCGCAGATTGAGCGGTTTGCGGTGGGTGTGGGTTCGCGGGTGTTGCAGTTTGCGTCGTTGAGTTTCGATGCGGCGGTGTCGGAGTTGTGCATGGCGTGGGGTGCGGGTGGGGTGTTGGTGGTTGCGGGGGTTGGGGGTTGCCGCCGCGGGTGTCGTTGGGTGAGGCGTTGGTGCGGTCTGGTGCGTCGCATGTGACGGTGCCGCCTGGGGTGTTGGCGGTGGAGGAGGGGGTGTTGCCGTCGGGGTTGGTGACGTTGGTGGTGGCGGGGGAGGTGTGTGCGCCGGGGTTGGTGGATCGGTGGTCGGTGGGTCGGCGGATGGTGAATGCGTATGGGCCGACTGAGGTGACGGTGTGTGCGGCGATGAGTTTGCCGTTGGAGCCGGGTGGGGTGAGTGCGGGTTCGGTTGGTGGTTCGGCTGGTGGTTCGGGTGTGGTGCCGGTGGGGCGTCCGTTGCGGAATGCTGGGGCGTTTGTGCTGGATGCGTTTTTGCAGCCGGTGCCGGTGGGTGTGCGGGGTGAGTTGTATGTGTCGGGGGTTGGGTTGGCGCGTGGTTATGCGGGGCGTGCTGGTCTGACGTCGGAGCGGTTTGTGGCGTGTCCGTTCGGTGAGGGTGGCGGGCGGATGTATCGCACGGGTGATGTGGTGCGGTGGCGTGTGGATGGGCAGTTGGAGTTTTTGGGGCGTGTGGATGAGCAGGTGAAGATCCGCGGGTTCCGGGTGGAGTTGGGTGAGGTCGAGGCTGTTCTTGCTGCTCATCCTGGGGTTGAGCAGGCGGTGGCGTTGGTCCGGGACGGCCGCCTCATCGCCTATGTCGTCGGCGACGCGGAGGGTGCGGAGCTGCGGACGTATGCCGGTACCCGGTTGCCGGAGTACATGGTGCCGTCGGTGGTCGTCGTCCTGGACGCCTTCCCGTTGACGGTGAACGGCAAGGTGGACCGGGCGGCATTGCCGGTGCCGGATCTGGGTGCGGGTGCCTCTCGCGCGCCGGCGACCCCGACGGAGGAGGCGCTTGCGGCGCTGTTCGCCGAGGTGCTGGACCTGGAGCGGGTCGGGGCGGAGGAGAGTTTCTTCGAGCTGGGCGGTGACTCGCTGCTGGTGATGCGGCTGATCGCCCGCATCCGCTCCGTGCTGGAGGTGTCGGTCGGGGTCCGTGAGGTGTTCGCCGAGCCGACCGTGGCCGGTGTGGCGCGGCTGGTCGAGGGCGCCGGGGCGTCGAGCGGCGTGGTGGTGCTGGGGCGTGAGGAGCGGCCGGAGCGGGTGCCGCTGTCGTTCGCCCAGCAGCGCATGTGGTTCCTCAACCGGATGGACGAGGCGGGTACTGAGGGTGCTGCCGCCTACAACATGCCCTTCGCCCTTCGGCTGTCGGGCCGGTTGGACGTGGCCGCGCTGGATGCGGCGTTGGGTGACGTCGCAGAACGTCACGAGAGTCTGCGGACGGTCTTCCCGGACGTGGAGGGCGTGCCGTACCAGGAGATCCGTGAGGGCGCCGAGGGGCGTCCGGTGCTCCAAATCCTCGAAGCCGGCGAGCGGTGGCGTGACGCCATGCAGGAGGAGGCCGAGCGCGGGTTCGATCTCGCGGTCGAGCTGCCGTGGCGGACCTCGCTGCTGAGGGTCTCGGAGGCGGAGTGGGTGCTGCTGCTCGTGGCCCACCACATCGCCACCGACGCCTGGTCGATGGGTGTGCTGGCGGGGGACCTTCAGGTTGCCTACGGTGCTCGGCTTTCCGGAGAGACCCCGGGCTGGGAGCCGCTCCCTGTCCAGTACGCGGATTACGCGCTGTGGCAGCGGCAGGTGTTGGGCGAGCTGGAGGACCCGGACAGTGCGGGGGCCGGTCAGGTCGCTTTCTGGCGGCGGGCGTTGGACGGCGTACCGCAGGAGACCGCGCTGCCGTTCGACCGTCCGCGAGGGGCGGTGCCGACGTTCCGTAGTGGGTCGGTACCGGTCGGGGTGGATGCGGACACGCATGCCCGGCTGGTGGAGCTGGCTGCCCGTGGTGGGGCGACGATGTTCATGGTCGTGCACGCGGCGCTGGCCGTGCTGCTGGCCCGGATGGGGGCCGGGGAGGACATCTGCGTCGGTACGCCGGTCGCCGGGCGGCCGGATGCGCAGCTGGAGGGGCTGGCAGGGTTCTTCGTCAACACGCTGGTCCTGCGTTCGGATGCTTCGGGGAATCCCACGTTCGGTGAGCTGCTGGCGCGGGTGCGTGAGGCTGATCTGTCGGCGTACGCGAACCAGGACGTGCCGTTCGAGCGGCTGGTGGATGAGCTGAACCCGGCACGGTCGGCGGCTCGTAATCCGCTGTTCCAGGTGATGCTGGCGCTTCAGAACGTGCCCGAGGCCCGGTGGGAGTTGGAGGGGCTGTGGGTGGAGCAGGTTCCGCCGGTGGAGGATCCGGCGGCCCGCTTCGACCTGTCGGTGGACCTCAGCGAGCAGTGGAATGACACCGGCGCTCCGGCCGGGCTGGGCGGGGGGATTCTCTACGCCGCGGATCTGTTCGATGAGGGGACGGTTCGTGGGCTGGCGGGCCGGTTGGTGCGGGTGCTGGAGCAGATCGCGGCCGATCCGGAAGTGCGGCTGAGCGATCTGGATCTGCTCGGTGAGTCCGAGCGGGCCCTGGTGGTGGGGGAGTGGAACTCCACGGGACAGGTGATTGAGCCGGGTTCGGTGGTGGAGCGGTTCCGGGCCAGTGTGGTCAGGGCGCCGGAGGCGGTGGCGCTGTGGTCCGGGGGGCGTGCGCTGTCGTACGCGGAGGTGGATGCGCGGTCGGACGCGCTCGCGCGTGGGTTGGTGGCGCGTGGGGTGCGGGCGGAGTCGCGGGTGGGGCTGTGCCTGCCGCGCGGTGCCGAGATGGTCGTCGCCATCCTGGCGGTGTGGAAGGCCGGTGGGGCATATGTGCCCCTGGACCCGGAGTACCCGTCGGATCGGCTGGCGTTCATGGTCGCCGACAGTGGTGCCGAGCTGGCGCTGGTCTCTGCGGAGACGGCCGGCCGCGTAGCCGAGGGTGTGCCGCTGGACGAGGTGGTGAGTGAGTCCGGTGTGCTGCCGGAGGTGGCCTCCGGTCAACTCGCCTACGTCATCTATACGTCGGGCTCCACCGGTCGTCCCAAGGGCGTCGCCGTCGCGCACGCCTCCGTGGCCAACCTCGCGTCCGTGATGCGTCCCGTTCTCGGCGTCGAACCCGGTGTCACCGCGTTGCAGTTCGCGTCGTACAGCTTCGACGCGGCGGTGCTCGATGTTGCGGTCACCCTCGCTGCTGGGGGCACCCTGGCGATCGCCTCGGCGGAGGAGCGGCTGGACCCGGCTGCCTTGGCGGCCATGGTGGAGGCGGCCGGGGTGACGGTCGCGAGTGTGGTGCCGTCGCTGCTGAGCGTGCTGGAGCCGGAGGCCGTGGCCGGGGTCGGGAACTGGGTCCTGGGCGCTGAGCGCCTGGAGGCCGGGCTGGCGGCGAAGTGGCGTGAGGACGCCCGGCTCTGGAACACGTACGGGCCGACCGAGGCGACCGTGATCACGACTGCCGTGCTGCTGGAGGAGGGCATCACGGGTGAGGACGCCCCACCGGCGATCGGTCGTCCTCTGGGCAATGTCCGTACCTACGTGCTGGACGCCTTCCTCCGCCCGGTCCCTGTGGGGGTGGCGGGTGAGCTGTACATCGCCGGAGACGGTCTGGCCCGGGGCTATGTCAACCGTCCTGACCTGACGGCGGAACGCTTCGTCGCCTGCCCGTTCGGTGAGGGTGGGCGGATGTATCGCTCCGGTGACCTGGCCCGCTGGACGGCCGATGGTCGGCTGGAGTTCGTGGGCCGTGCCGACGAGCAGGTGAAGATCCGTGGCTTCCGGGTCGAGCTCGGTGAGGTCGAGGCCGTCCTCGCCGCTCACCCGCAGGTCGAGCGGGCGGTGGCGGTCGTACGGGATGGCCGTCTGGTCGGCTACGTCGTCGGCGATGTGGACGAGGACGCTGTACGGGCTCATGCGGCGACGCGGCTGCCGGACTACATGGTCCCGGCTGCCGTGCTGGTGCTGGACGCGCTGCCGTTGACGGTGAACGGCAAGGTCGACCGGGCCGCCCTGCCGGCGCCGGAGCTGGGTGCGGGCGCTTCCCGTGGGCCGGTGACGGCGACGGAGGAGGCGCTGTGCGCGCTGTTCGCCGAGTTGCTCGGCGTGGAGAGCGTCGGGGCGGAGGAGAGTTTCTTCGAGCTGGGTGGTGATTCGCTGCTGGTGATGCGGCTGATCGCCCGGGTCAGGTCGGGGCTGGGGGTGTCGGTCGGGGTCCGTGAGGTGTTCGCGGAGCCGACGGTGGCGGGTGTCGCGCGGCTGGTCGAGGGAGCCGGGACGTCGGCGGATGTGGTGGTGGCGCTGGCGCGTCGGGAGCGGCCCGACCGGGTGCCGTTGTCGTTCGCCCAGCAGCGCATGTGGTTCCTCAACCACCTGGAAGAGGTTGGTGCTGAGGGTGCGGGCGCCGTTTACAACCTGCCGCTGGTGCTGCGTCTGAACGGGCGGCTGGACGCTGACGCGCTGGCCGCGGCGCTGGGCGACATCGCCGACCGCCACGAGAGTCTGCGGACGGTCTTCCCGGACATCGAGGGCGTGCCCTATCAGCGGGTGCTGGTGGGGGCGGACAGCCGTCCGGAGCTGGTGGTGGCCGAGGCCGGTGAACGGTGGCGCGAGCGTGTGCAGGCCGAGGTCGGGCGTGGCTTCGACGTCGGAGCCGAACTGCCCTGGCGGACCACGCTGTTGAAGGTCTCCGAGTCGGAGTGGGTACTGCTCCTGGTGGCCCACCACATCGCCACCGACGCCTGGTCGATGGGCGTGATAGCGGACGATCTGCGAGACGCCTATCGGGCCCGCCTCACCGGGGAGGCCCCGGGCTGGGAGCTGCTCCCTGTCCAGTACGCGGATTACGCGCTGTGGCAGCGCGAGGTGCTGGGTGAGCTGGAGGACCCGGACGGTGCGGGGGCCGGCCAGGTCGCCTTCTGGCGGCGGGCGTTGGAGGGGGCTCCGCAGGAGACGGCCCTTCCGTTCGACCGTCCGAGGGCGGCGGTGCCGACGTTCCGTAGTGGCTCGGTACCGGTGGACGTCGATGCGGAGACGCATGCCCGGTTGGTGGAGCTGGCGGCGCGGGGCGGGGCGACGATGTTCATGGTCGTGCACGCGGCGCTGGCGGTGTTGTTGGCCCGGATGGGGGCCGGGGAGGACATCTGCGTCGGTACTCCCGTCGCCGGGCGGCCGGATGCGCAGCTGGAGGGACTCGCCGGGTTCTTCGTCAACACGCTGGTCCTGCGGTCGGATGCTTCGGGGAATCCCACGTTCGGTGAGCTGCTGGCGCGGGTGCGTGAGGCCGATCTGTCGGCGTACGCGAACCAGGACGTGCCGTTCGAGCGGCTCGTCGAGGAGCTGAATCCGGCCCGTTCCGCGGCCCGTAATCCGCTGTTCCAGGTGATGCTGGCGCTCCAGAACGTGCCCGAGGCCCGGTGGGAGCTTGAGGGGCTGGCCGTCGAGCAGATCCCGCCGCAGATGGCCCCGGCCCGCTTCGACCTCTCCGTGGGGCTCAGCGAGCAGTGGTCCGGCCAGGGTGCCCCGGCCGGTCTGGATGGGGGGATTCTCTACGCCGCGGATCTGTTCGATGAGGGGACGGTTCGTGGGCTGGCGGGCCGGTTGGTGCGGGTGCTGGAGCAGGTTGCCGGCGATCCGGAGGTGCGGCTGAGCGACCTTGACCTGCTCGATGAGTCCGAGCGGGTGGCGGTCGTCGAGGAGTGGAACGTGACGGCTGAGGCGTTTGAGTCCGGCTTGGTGGTGGAGCGGTTCCGGGCCAGTGTGGTCAGGGCACCGGAGGCGGTCGCGCTGTGGTCCGGGGGGCGTGCGCAGTCGTATGCCGAGGTGGATGCGCGGTCGGATGCGCTCGCGCGTGGGCTGGTGGCGCGTGGGGTGCGGGCGGAGTCGCGGGTGGGGCTGTGCCTGCCGCGCGGGGCCGAGATGGTCGTCGCCATCTTGGGGGTGTGGAAGGCCGGTGGGGCGTATGTGCCCCTTGACCCGGAGTACCCCTCCGACCGGCTGGCGTACATGGTCGCCGACAGTGGTGCCGAGCTGGTGCTGGTCGCGGAGGAGACGGCCGACCGTGTAGCCGCGGGCGTGCTGCTGGACGAGGTGGTGAGTGACTCCGGTGTGCTGCCGGAGGTCGGCTCCGGTCAACTCGCCTACGTCATCTATACGTCGGGCTCGACCGGCCGTCCCAAGGGCGTCGCCGTCGCGCACGCCTCCGTGGCCAACCTGGCCTCGGCGATGCGTCCCGTCCTCGGCGTCGAACCCGGTGTCACGGCGTTGCAGTTCGCGTCGTTCAGCTTCGACGCGGCGGTGCTCGATGTTGCGGTCACGCTGGCCGGCGGCGGCACGTTGGCGATCGCCTCGTCCGAGGAGCGCCAGGATCTGACCGCCCTGGCGGCCATGGTGGAGGCGGCCGGGGTGACGGTCGCGAGTGTGGTGCCCTCGCTGCTGAGTGTGCTGGAGCCGGAGGCCGTGGCCGGGGTCGGGAACTGGGTCCTGGGTGCCGAGCGCCTGGAAGTCGGCCTGGCCGCCAAGTGGCGTACGGGAGCCCGGGTATGGAACACCTACGGCCCCACCGAAGCCACCGTGATCACCACCGCCGTGCTGCTGGAAGACGGCATCACGGGTGAGGACACCCCGCCCGCGATCGGTCGCCCCCTGGGTAACGCCCGTACGTATGTGCTCGACGCGTATCTGCGGCCTGTCCCTGTCGGTGTGACGGGTGAGCTGTACATCGCTGGGGACGGCTTGGCGCGTGGATACGTCAACCGCCCTGACCTGACGGCCGAACGGTTCGTCGCCTGCCCGTTCGGTGAGGGCGGTCGGATGTATCGCTCCGGGGACCTGGCTCGCTGGACGGCCGATGGTCAGTTGGAGTTCGTAGGCCGCGCCGACGAGCAGGTCAAGATCCGTGGCTTCCGGGTCGAGCTCGGTGAGGTCGAGGCCGTCCTCGCTGCTCACCCGCAGGTCGAGCGGGCGGTGGCGGTCGTACGGGATGGCCGTCTGGTGGGGTACGTCGTCGGAGACGCGGACGCCGAGAGCGTGCGGGCGTATGCGGCGACGCGGCTGCCGGAGTACATGGTGCCGTCGGTGGTGGTCGTACTCGACGCGTTCCCGTTGACCGTCAACGGCAAGGTCAACCGTGATGCCCTGCCGGTGCCGGACCTGGGTGCGGGTGCCTCTCGTGGGCCGGCGACTGCGACGGAGGAGGCGCTTGCGGCGCTGTTCGCCGAGGTGCTGGATCTGGAGCGGGTCGGGGCGGAGGAGAGCTTCTTCGAGCTGGGCGGTGACTCGCTGCTGGTGATGCGGCTGATCGCCCGGGTCCGCTCGGTGCTGGAGGTGTCGGTCGGGGTCCGTGAGGTGTTCGCGGAGCCGACCGTGGCCGGTGTGGCGCGGCTGGTCGAGGGTGCCGGGGCGTCGAGCGGCGTGGTGGTGCTGGGGCGTGAGGAGCGGCCGGAGCGGGTGCCGCTGTCGTTCGCCCAGCAGCGCATGTGGTTCCTCAACCGGATGGACGGGGAGGGCGCTGAGGGGGCCGCTGCCTACAACCTCCCGTTCGCCCTGCGGCTGACCGGCAGCCTGGATGTCCAGGTGTTGCAGGCGGCACTGTGGGATGTCGCCGATCGTCACGAGAGTCTGCGGACGGTCTTCCCGGACGTGGAGGGTGTGCCGTATCAGGAGATCCGTGAGGGCGCCGAGGGGCGGCCACAGCTCCAGGTCGTCGACGCCGGCGAGCGGTGGCGTGAGGTCATCCAGGGCGAGGCCGAGCGCGGGTTCGATCTCGCGGTCGAGCTGCCGTGGCGGACCTCGCTGCTGAGGGTCTCGGAGGCGGAGTGGGTGTTGCTGCTCGTGGCCCACCACATCGCCACCGACGCCTGGTCGATGGGTGTGCTGGCCGGTGATCTGCAGACGGCGTACCGGTCGCGGTTGAACGGCCAGGCGCCGGAGCGGGAGCAGCTTCCTGTCCAGTACGCGGATTACGCGCTGTGGCAGCGCGAGGTGCTGGGCGAGCTGGACGACCCGGACAGTGCCGCGTCGGCGCAGGTCGCCTTCTGGCGCCGGGAGTTGGACGGCGCACCGCAGGAGACGGTGCTCCCCTTCGATCGCCCGAGGGCGGCGGTGCCGTCCTTCCGCAGCGGGTCGGTGCCGATGGAGGTGGACGCGGAGACGCATGCCCGGCTGACGGAGCTGGCGGCGCGGGGCGGGGCAACCATGTTCATGGTCGTCCATGCCGCGCTCGCCGTGCTGCTGGCCCGGATGGGGGCCGGGGAGGACGTCTGCATCGGTACGCCGGTCGCCGGGCGGCCGGACGCACAGCTGGAGGAGCTGGCCGGCTTCTTCGTCAACACGCTCGTTCTGCGGTCGGATGCTTCCGGGAATCCCACGTTCGGTGAGCTGCTGGCACGCGTGCGGGAGGCCGATCTGTCGGCGTACGCGAACCAGGACGTGCCCTTCGAGCGGCTGGTGGATGAGCTGAACCCGGCACGGTCGGCGGCCCGTAATCCGCTGTTCCAGGTCCTGCTGGCGCTTCAGAACGTGCCCGAGGCCCTCTGGGATCTCGAAGGCCTGGCGGTCGAGCAGATCGCGCCGCTGGCGGATCCCCCGGCTCGCTTCGATCTCTCCCTCACGCTGAGCGAACGCAGGTCGGAGGACGGGGCAGCCGGTGGTCTGCGCGGCGGGATCCTCTTCGCGGCCGATCTCTTCGACGAGGGGACGGTTCGTGGGCTGGCCCGGCGTCTGGTGCGGGTGCTGGAGCAGGTTGCCGTCGATCCGCAGCTGCGGCTGAGCGCTGTGCAGGTGCTGGAAGCGGCGGAGAGGGCCACGGTCGTCGAGCAGTGGAACGGGCCCGTGAGCGAGGTCGAAGCCGCGACGGTGCTGGAGCTGTTCCGGGGGTGGGTGGCGCGAACGCCTGAGGCGGACGCCCTCTGCTCCGAGGACCGGACGCTGTCCTACGCCGAACTGGAGGCGCGTTCCGACGGGTTGGCGCGCGGGCTCGTGGCGCGTGGTGTGGGCCGGGAGTCCCGCGTGGGGCTGTGCATGCCGCGCGGGATGGACGCGATCGTCGCGGTCCTGGCGGTGTGGAAGGCCGGTGGGGCGTACGTCCCGCTGGACCCCCAGTATCCGTCGGACCGGCTGGCCTACATGGTCGCCGACAGCGACGCCGAGCTCGTCCTGGTCGCACCCGAGACCGCCGACCGGATGTCCGCCGGCGTGGAGACGGTCCTGCTCGACGAGCTGGACGGCGACTCGGACCGTGACGCGGACGGCGACTCGATCGAACTGCCCGACATCGTCCCTGATCAGCTCGCCTACATCATCTACACCTCGGGTTCGACGGGGCGGCCGAAGGGTGTGGTGGTGTCGCATGCGGGGTTGGTGAATCTGGCGGGTGCGCAGATTGAGCGGTTTGCGGTGGGTGTGGGTTCGCGGGTGTTGCAGTTTGCGTCGTTGAGTTTCGATGCGGCGGTGTCGGAGTTGTGCATGGCGTGGGGTGCGGGTGGGGTGTTGGTGGTTGCGGGGGTTGGGGGGTTGCCGCCGCGGGTGTCGTTGGGTGAGGCGTTGGTGCGGTCGGGTGCGTCGCATGTGACGGTGCCGCCTGGGGTGTTGGCGGTGGAGGAGGGGGTGTTGCCGTCGGGGTTGGTGACGTTGGTGGTGGCGGGGGAGGTGTGTGCGCCGGGGTTGGTGGATCGGTGGTCGGTGGGTCGGCGGATGGTGAATGCGTATGGGCCGACTGAGGTGACGGTGTGTGCGGCGATGAGTTTGCCGTTGGAGCCGGGTGGGGTGAGTGCGGGTTCGGTTGGTGGTTCGGCTGGTGGTTCGGGTGTGGTGCCGGTGGGGCGTCCGTTGCGGAATGCTGGGGCGTTTGTGCTGGATGCGTTTTTGCAGCCGGTGCCGGTGGGTGTGCGGGGTGAGTTGTATGTGTCGGGGGTTGGGTTGGCGCGTGGTTATGCGGGGCGTGCTGGTCTGACGTCGGAGCGGTTTGTGGCGTGTCCGTTCGGTGAGGGTGGCGGGCGGATGTATCGCACGGGTGATGTGGTGCGGTGGCGTGTGGATGGGCAGTTGGAGTTTTTGGGGCGTGTGGATGAGCAGGTGAAGATCCGCGGGTTCCGGGTGGAGTTGGGTGAGGTCGAGGCTGTTCTTGCTGCTCATCCTGGGGTTGAGCAGGCGGTGGCGTTGGTCCGGGACGGCCGCCTCATCAGCTACGCCGTAACTGGTGCGAGCGCCGACGTGGACGCGACCGCGCTGCGCGCCTTCGCTGCCGCGCGTGTGCCGGACTACCTGGTGCCGTCGGTCGTGGTCGTGCTCGACGCCTTCCCGTTGACGGTGAACGGCAAGGTGGACCGGGCGGCTTTGCCGGTGCCGGATCTGGGTGCGGGTGCCTCTCGCGCGCCGGCGACTGCGACGGAGGAGGCGCTTGCGGCGCTGTTCGCTGAGGTGCTGGATCTGGAGCGGGTCGGTGCGGAGGAGAGTTTCTTCGAGCTGGGTGGTGATTCGCTGCTGGTGATGCGGCTGATCGCCCGGGTCCGCTCGGTGCTGGAGGTGTCGGTCGGGGTCCGTGAGGTGTTCGCCGAGCCGACCGTGGCCGGTGTGGCGCGGCTGGTCGAGGGTGCCGGGGCGTCGAGTGGCGTGGTGGTGCTGGGGCGTGAGGAGCGGCCGGAGCGGGTGCCGCTGTCGTTCGCCCAGCAGCGGATGTGGTTCCTCAACCGGATGGACGAGGCCGGCGCCTCCGCCTACAACATGCCCTTCGCGTTGCGGCTGACCGGCAACCTCGACGTCGAGTCGCTCCAGGCCGCCTTGGGTGACATCGCCGACCGTCACGAGAGCCTGCGCACGGTCTTCCCGGACGTGGAGGGCGTGCCGTACCAGGAGATCCGCGAGGGCGTCGAGGGACGGCCCCGGCTCCAGGTCGTCGAGGCCGGTGAGCGGTGGCGTGAGGTGATGCAGGAGGAGGCCGGGCGGGGCTTCGACGTACGAAGCGAACTGCCGTGGCGCACCACGCTGTTGAGGATCTCGGCGACGGATTGGGTGCTGCTCCTGGTCGCTCATCACATCGCTACGGATGCCTGGTCGATGGGTGTGCTGGCGGGGGACCTTCAGGTTGCCTACGGCGCTCGGCTTTCCGGGGAGGCCCCGGGCTGGGAGCCGCTCCCTGTCCAGTACGCGGATTACGCACTGTGGCAGCGGGAGACGCTCGGCGAGTTGGACGACCCGTCGAGCCCCGGCGGGGGTCAGGTCGCCTTCTGGCGGCGGGCGTTGGACGGCGTGCCGCAGGAGACCGCGCTGCCGTTCGACCGTCCGCGAGGGGCGGTGCCGTCCTTCCGGAGTGGGTCGGTTCCGATGGAGGTGGACGCGGAGACGCATGCCCGGCTGGTGGAGCTGGCTGCCCGTGGTGGGGCGACGATGTTCATGGTCGTCCATGCCGCGCTGGCCGTGCTGCTGGCCCGGATGGGGGCCGGGGAGGACATCTGCGTAGGAACCCCGGTTGCCGGGCGTTCGGACGCACAGTTGGAGGACCTGGCGGGGCTGTTCGTCAACACGCTGGTCCTGCGGTCGGATGCTTCGGGGAATCCCACGTTCGGTGAGCTGCTGGCGCGGGTGCGTGAGGCTGATCTGTCGGCGTACGCGAACCAGGACGTGCCGTTCGAGCGGCTGGTGGATGAGCTGAACCCGGCTCGTTCGGCGGCCCGTAATCCGCTGTTCCAGGTGATGCTGGCGCTTCAGAACGTGCCCGAGGCCCGGTGGGAGTTGCAGGGGCTGGCGGTCGATGAGGTCCCGCAGACGGACGACCTCGTGGCTCGCTTCGATCTCTCCCTTTCGCTGAGCGAGCGCCGGTCGGATGGCGGGGACGCCGACGGTCTGCGGGGCGGGATCCTGTACGCGGCCGATCTCTTCGATGAGGAGACGGTTCGTGGGCTGGCGGGCCGGTTGGTGCGGGTGCTGGAGCAGGTTGCCGGCGATCCGGAGGTGCGGCTGAGCGATCTCGACCTGCTCGATGAGTCCGAGCGGGTGGCGGTCGTCGAGGAGTGGAACGCGACGGCTGAGGCGTTTGAGTCCGGCCTGGTGGTGGAGCGGTTCCGCGAGTGGGCCGCGCTGACCCCGACGGCGGTGGCGCTCCGCTCCCTCGGCCGCTCGCTGACGTACGCCGAGGTGGATGCGCGGTCGGATGCGCTCGCGCGTGGGCTGGTGGCGCGTGGGGTGCGGGCGGAGTCGCGGGTGGGGCTGTGCCTGCCGCGTGGTGCCGAGATGGTCGTGGCGATTCTCGCCGTGTGGAAGGCCGGTGGGGCCTACGTCCCGCTGGACCCCGAGTACCCGTCGGACCGGCTGGCGTACATGGTCGCCGACAGTGGTGCCGAGCTGATCCTGGTCTCTGCGGAGACAACCGACCGTGTAACCGGGGGCGTGCTGCTGGACGAGGTGGTGAGTGACTCCGGTGTGCTGCCGGAGGTCGGCTCCGGTCAACTCGCCTACGTCATCTATACGTCGGGCTCCACCGGCCGTCCCAAGGGCGTCGCCGTCGCGCACGCTTCCGTGGCCAACCTGGCCTCGGCGATGCGTCCCGTCCTCGGCGTCGAACCCGGTGTCACGGCGTTGCAGTTCGCGTCGTTCAGCTTCGACGCGGCGGTGCTCGATGTTGCGGTCACGCTGGCTGGCGGCGGCACGTTGGCGATCGCCTCGTCCGAAGAGCGGCTCGACCCCGCTGCCCTGGCAGCCATGGTGGAGGCGGCCGGGGTGAGCACGGTCAGCACGGTGCCCTCGCTCCTCGGCGTGCTGGAGCCGGATGCCGTTGCCGGGGTTGGCAACTGGGTCCTGGGCGCTGAGCGCCTGGAGGCCGGGCTGGCGGCGAAGTGGCGTGAAGGCGCCCGGCTCTGGAACACGTACGGGCCGACCGAGGCCACCGTGATCACCACCGCTGTTCTCCTGGAGGAGGGCATCACCGGGGCGGACGCCCCACCGGCGATCGGTCGCCCCTTGGGCAATGTCCGCACCTACGTCCTCGATGCCTTCCTCCGCCCTGTACCCGTCGGTGTGACGGGCGAGCTGTACATAGCCGGAGGCGGCCTCGCCCGCGGCTACATCAACCGCCCGGACCTGACGGCGGACCGCTTCATCGCCTGCCCCTTCGACGGGGACGGCGGCCGGATGTACCGCACTGGCGACCTGGCCCGCTGGACGGCCGACGGTCAGCTGGAGTTCGTGGGCCGCGCCGACGAGCAGGTCAAGATCCGTGGCTTCCGGGTCGAGCTCGGTGAGGTCGAGGCCGTCCTCGCCGCCCACCCGCAGATCGACCAGGCGGTGGCAGAGGTACGCGACGGACGTCTGATCGCCTACGCCGTCGGAGACACCGGCACCGGCACCGGCACCGGCACAGACACCGACGACCTCCGCGCCTTCGCCGCCACCCGTCTGCCCGACTACATGGTGCCGTCCGCCATCGTCCTGCTCGATGCGCTGCCACTGACCGTGAACGGCAAGATCAACCGCGCTGCTCTGCCCGCCCCGGACCTGGGCGCGAGTGGTGGTCGTGGGCCGGCGACCGCGACCGAGGAGGCGCTCGCGGCGCTGTTCGCCGAGGTGCTGGACCTCGAAGCGGAGGCGATCGGTGCGGAGGAGAGTTTCTTCGAGCTGGGCGGCGATTCGCTGCTGGTGATGCGGCTGATCGCCCGGATCCGTTCCGTGCTGGAGGTGTCGGTCGGGGTCCGTGAGGTGTTCGCCGAGCCGACCGTCGCCGGTGTCGCGCGGCTGGTGGAGAGCAGCGCAGCGTCGACAGGCGCGGTGATGCTGGCGCGGCGGGAGCGGCCCGAGCGCGTACCGCTGTCCTTCGCCCAGCAGCGCATGTGGTTCCTCAACCGCATGGACGAGTCCGGCGCGTCCGCCTACAACATGCCCTTCGCCCTGCGGCTGACCGGAACCGTCGACACCGAGGCCCTCCAGTCGGCCCTGTGGGACATCGCCGACCGGCACGAAACCCTGCGCACGGTCTTCCCGGACATCGAGGGAGTGCCGTACCAGGACATCCGCGAAGGCGCCGAAGGACGCCCCCGCCTCCAAGTGATCGAGGCCGGTGAGCGCTGGCGTGACGCCATGCGGGACGAGGCGGGACGTGGCTTCGATCTGTCGGCCGAACTGCCCTGGCGGACATCGCTGTTGAAGGTGACCGAGTCCGAGTGGGTGCTGCTCCTGGTCGCCCACCACATCGCCTCCGACGCCTGGTCGATGGGCGTGCTGGCCCGCGACCTCCAGGGTGCTTACCGCGCCCGTCTCGCAGGCCGGACCCCGGGATGGGAGCCCTTCCCCGTCCAGTACGCGGATTACGCGCTCTGGCAGCGCGAGGTACTGGGTGAGCTGGACGACCCGGACAGCGCCGGGGCGAGCCAGATCGCCCATTGGCGGGGGGAGTTGGAAGGCGCGCCGCAGGAGACGGCGCTGCCCTTCGACCGCCCGCGTCCGGCGACGCCGACGTTCCGCAGCGGGTCGGTACCGGTGGACGTCGATGCGGAGACGCATGCCCGATTGACGGAGCTGGCCGCGCAAGGCGGGGCGACGATGTTCATGGTCGTGCATGCCGCGCTGGCCGTGCTGCTGGCCCGGATGGGGGCGGGCGAGGACATCTGCGTCGGTACGCCGGTCGCCGGGCGTTCGGACGCACAGCTGGAGGACCTGGCCGGCTTCTTCGTCAACACCCTCGTACTGCGCTCGGACTTGGCGGGGGACCCGTCGTTCGCCGAGGTGCTGCGCAGGGTGCGTGAGACGGATCTGTCGGCGTACGCGAACCAGGACGTGCCCTTCGAGCGGCTCGTCGACGAGCTCAACCCGGCCCGTTCCGCCGCCCGCAACCCGCTGTTCCAGGTGATGCTGGCGCTCCAGAACGTGCCCGAGGCGCACTGGGACCTCGAAGGGCTCGCGGTCGAGCAGATCCCGCCGGCGGAAGACCCGCCGGCCCGCTTCGACCTTTCCCTGACGCTGAGCGAACTCCGCTCGGAGGGTGGCGCGGTCGACGGTCTGCGGGGCGCGATTCTCTACGCGGTCGATCTCTTCGACGAGGGGACGGTTCGTGGGCTGTCCGGGCGGCTGGTGCGGGTGCTGGAGCAGGTCGCCGGCGATCCGCAGCTGCGGCTGAGCGCCGTAGAGGTGCTGGAGGAGTCCGAGCGGGCGGCGGTCGTCGAGGGGTGGAATGCCACCCACCAGCAGGTGGACCCCTCGACCGTGGTGGAGCGGTTCCGGGCCAGTGTGGTCAGGGCGCCGGAGGCGGTGGCGCTGTGGTCGGAGGGGCGTGCGCTGTCGTACGCCGAGGTGGATGCGCGGTCGGACGCGCTCGCGCGTGGGCTGGTGGCGCGTGGGGTGCGGGCGGAGTCGCGGGTGGGGCTGTGCCTGCCGCGTGGTGCCGAGATGGTCGTCGCCATCCTGGCGGTGTGGAAGGCCGGTGGGGCGTATGTGCCCCTTGACCCGGAGTACCCGTCGGATCGGCTGGTGTTCATGGTCTCCGACAGTGACGCCGACCTCGTCCTGGTCGCACTCGAGACCGCCGACCGCCTGTCCGCGGAGGTCGACACCGTCCTGCTCGCCGATCTGGACGGCGACGGGACCGAGCTGCCGGATGTCACCGGCGTTCAACTGGCCTATGTCATCTATACGTCGGGCTCGACCGGCCGGCCCAAGGGCGTCGCCGTCGCCCATGCCTCCGTGGCCAACCTGGCCTCGGCGATGCGCCCCGTCCTCGGCGTCGAACCCGGCGTCACCGCCCTGCAGTTCGCGTCGTTCAGCTTCGACGCGGCGGTGCTGGACGTGGCCGTCACCCTCGCCACGGGCGGCACACTGGCGATCGCCTCGTCCGATGAGCGGCTGGACGATGCGGCACTGGCGCGCATGATCGAGGCGGTCGGGGTGAGCACGGCGAGCGTGGTGCCCTCGCTCCTCGGGGCGCTGGATCCAGGTGCGGTGTCCGGGATCGGGAACTGGGTTCTGGGTGCCGAGCGCCTGGAGGCGGGCCTGGCGGCGAAGTGGCGTGAAGGCGCCCGCGTCTGGAACACCTACGGCCCCACCGAGGCCACCGTCATCACGACCGCTGTTCTCTTGGAGGAGGGCATCACAGGGGAGGACGCCCCACCGGCGATCGGCCGGCCTCTGGGCAACGTCCGTACCTACGTGCTGGACGCCTTCCTCCGCCCGGTCCCTGTGGGTGTGACGGGTGAGCTGTACATCGCTGGGGACGGCTTGGCGCGTGGATACGTCAACCGCCCGGACCTGACGGCGGAACGGTTCGTCGCCTGCCCGTTCGGTGAGGGCGGTCGGATGTATCGCTCCGGCGACCTGGCCCGCTGGACGGCCGACGGTCAGCTGGCCTTCGTGGGCCGCGCCGACGAGCAGGTGAAGATCCGTGGCTTCCGGGTCGAGCTCGGTGAGGTCGAGGCCGTCCTCGCCGCTCACCCGCAGGTCGAGCGGGCGGTGGCCGTCGTACGGGACGGACGTCTGGTCGGGTACGTCGTCGGAGACGCGGACGCCGAGAACGTACGGGCGCATGCGGCGACCCGGCTGCCGGAGTACATGGTGCCGTCGGTCGTCGTCGTACTCGACGCGTTCCCGCTCACCGCCAACGGCAAGATCAACCGCGCTGCTCTGCCTGCCCCGGACCTGGGAGCGAGTGGTGGTCGTGGGCCGGCGACTGCGACGGAGGAGGCGCTCGCGGCGCTGTTCGCCGAGGTGCTGGACCTCGAAACGGAGGCGATCGGTGCGGAGGAGAGTTTCTTCGAGCTGGGCGGTGACTCGCTGCTGGTGATGCGGCTGATCGCCCGGATCCGCTCGGTGCTGGAGGTGTCGGTCGGGGTCCGTGAGGTGTTCGCCGAGCCGACGGTCGCCGGTGTCGCGCGGCTGGTGGAGAGCAGCGCGGCGTCGACAGGTGCGGTGATGCTGGCGCGGCGGGAGCGGCCCGAGCGGGTACCGCTGTCCTTCGCCCAGCAGCGCATGTGGTTCCTGAACCGGATGGACGAGTCCGGCGCGTCCGCCTACAACATGCCCTTCGCCCTGCGGCTGACCGGAACCGTAGACACCGAGGCCCTCCAGTCGGCCCTGTGGGACATCGCCGACCGCCACGAAACCCTGCGCACGGTCTTCCCGGACATCGAGGGAGTGCCGTACCAGGACATCCGCGAAGGCGCCGAAGGACGGCCGCAGTTGCGCATCGTCGAAGCCGGTGAGCGGTGGCGTGAGGTGATGCAGGAGGAGGCCGGGCGGGGCTTCGACGTCCGGAGCGAACTGCCGTGGCGGACCTCGCTGTTGAAGGTGAGCGAGTCGGAGTGGGTCCTGCTCCTGGTCGCCCACCACATCGCCACGGACGCCTGGTCGATGGGAGTGCTGGCCCGCGACCTCCAGAGCGCCTATCGCGCTCGTCTCGGCGGGGAGGCTCCGGGATGGGAGCCGCTCCCCGTGCAGTACGCGGATTACGCGCTGTGGCAGCGAGAGGTGCTGGGCGACTTGGACGACGACGGGGCCGGTACGGGTGCCGGGCAAGTGGAGTACTGGCGACGGGTGTTGGAAGGCGCGCCGCAGGAGACGGTGCTGCCGTTCGACCGTCCGCGTCCGGCGGCGCCGTCGATCCGCAGCGGGTCGGTACCGGTCGGAGTGGACGCGGAGACGCACGCCCGGCTGGTGGAGCTGGCCGCGCAGGGTGGGGCGACGATGTTCATGGTCGTCCATGCCGCGCTGGTGGTGCTGCTGGCCCGGATGGGGGCCGGGGAGGACGTCTGCGTCGGGACGCCGGTCGCCGGCCGGTCCGACGTACAGCTTGAGGAGTTGGCCGGGTTCTTCGTCAACACGCTCGTCCTGCGGTCCGATGCCTCCGGTGACCCCACCTTCGGTGACCTGCTGGCGCGCGTCCGGGAGACCGACCTGTCGGCGTACGCGAACCAGGACGTGCCGTTCGAGCGGCTCGTCGACGAGTTGGGTGTGGCGCGTTCCGCCGCTCGCAATCCGCTGTTCCAGGTGATGCTGGCGCTTCAGAACGTGCCCAAGGCGCAGTGGGACCTCGAAGGGCTGGCGGTCGAGGAGATACCGCCCGCGTCCGACCCGGCCGCACGCTTCGACCTTTCCGTGGCTCTGAACGAGTTCCACACCGCCGAGGGCGAGCCGGAGGGTATGCGCGGCGGCATCCTGTTCGCGGCCGACCTGTTCGACGAGGACACCGTCCGCCGGCTGGCCGAGCGGCTGGCGCGGGTGCTGGAGCAGGTCGCGGCCGATCCGCAGCTGCGGCTGAGCGCCGTGGAGGTGCTCGACGAGGCCGAGCGCACCACGGTCGTGACGGAGTGGAACGCCACGGCCCGCGACGCGGACGACGTCACCACGGTCGTGGAGCGGTTCCGCGAGTGGGCCGCGCTGACCCCGACGGCGGTGGCGCTCCGCTCCCTCGGCCGCTCGCTGACGTACGCCGAGGTGGATGCGCGGTCGGATGCGCTCGCGCGTGGGCTGGTGGCGCGTGGGGTGGGCCGGGAGTCCCGGGTGGGGCTTTGCCTGCCGCGCGGGGCGGAGATGGTCGTGGCGATTCTGGCGGTGTGGAAGGCCGGTGGGGCGTACGTCCCGCTGGACCCCGAGTACCCGTCGGACCGGCTGGCGTACATGGTCGCCGACAGTGGTGCCGAGCTGGTGCTGGTCGCGGAGGAGACGGCCGACCGGGTAGCCGAAGGTGTGCTGCTGGACGAGGTGGTGAGCGAGTCCGGTGTGCTGCCGGAGGTCGGCTCCGGTCAACTCGCCTACGTCATCTATACGTCCGGCTCGACCGGGCGCCCCAAGGGTGTCGCCGTCGCGCACGCCCCGGTGGCGAACCTGGCCTCGGCGATGCGCCCGGTACTGGGCGTCGAACCCGGCGTCACGGCGTTGCAGTTCGCCTCGTTCAGCTTCGACGCGTCCGTTCTGGACGTCGCGGTGACGCTGGCCGCGGGCGGTACGTTGACCATCGCCTCGGCCGAGGAGCGGCTGGACCCCGCCGCCCTGGCCGCCCTGGTGGAGACCTGCGGTGTCGAGGTCGCGAGCGTGGTTCCGTCGCTGCTCGGGGTGCTGGAGCCCGAGTCGGTCCACGGGATCGGCAACTGGGTGCTGGGTGCCGAGCGCCTTAAGGCCGGACTGGCCGCCAAGTGGCGGGCGCGGAGCCGGGTGTGGAACACCTACGGCCCGACCGAGGCCACCGTCATCACCACGGCGACGCTGCTGCCGAAGGGCCTCACCGCAGAGGACGCGCCGCCGTCGATCGGCCGCCCCCTGGAGAACGTCCGGACCCATGTCCTGGACGCCTATCTGCGACCCGTGCCGGTAGGGGTGCCCGGCGAGCTGTACATCGCCGGAGACGGTCTGGCCCGGGGTTATGTCAACCGCCCTGACCTGACGGCGGAACGCTTCGTCGCGTGCCCGTTCGATCAGGACGGCGGGCGGATGTACCGCACCGGTGATCTGGCCCGCTGGATGGCCGACGGGCGGCTGGAGTTCGTCGGGCGCGCCGACGAGCAGGTCAAGATCCGCGGCTTCCGGGTCGAGCTCGGCGAGGTGGAGGCCGCGCTGGCCGCCCACCCGGAGGTGAAGACGGCCATAGCGGTCGTCCGCGAGGAGCGGCTGGTCGGTTATGTGCTGCCCGTGGTGGGGCGGGAGCCGCGGGCCGACGCGGTACGGGAGTTCGCCGCCACCCGGCTGCCGGACTACATGGTGCCGTCCGCCGTCGTCCTGCTCGACGCGCTGCCGCTGACCGTGAACGGCAAGATCGACCGCGCTGCGCTGCCCGAGCCGGAGCGCGCGGCGGACGGCGGTCGTGCGCCGGCGACCCCGACCGAGGAGGCGCTCGCGGCGCTGTTCGCCGAGGTGCTGGACCTGGAACGGGTCGGCGCGGAGGAGAGCTTCTTCGAGCTGGGCGGTGACTCGCTGAAGGTGATGCGGCTGATCGCCCGCATCCGCTCGGTGCTGGAGGTGTCCGTCGGGGTCCGTGAGGTGTTCGCGGAGCCGACCGTGGCCGGTGTCGCGCGGCTCGTCGAGACCGCCGGGGCGTCGGCGGGCGTGGTGCTGGCGCGGCGGGAGCGGCCGGAACGGGTGCCGTTGTCCTTCGCCCAGCAGCGCATGTGGTTCCTCAACCGCATCGAGGGGACCGAGAGCGACGGGGCGGGGGCGTCCGCCTACAACCTCCCCTTTGCGCTGCGGCTGACCGGCACCGTCGACACCGAGGCCCTGCGCTCGGCGCTGGCGGACATCGCCGACCGGCACGAGAGTCTGCGGACGGTGTTCCCGGACGTGGAGGGCGTGCCGTACCAGGAGATCCGTGAGGGTGCCGAGGGGCGGCCTGTGCTCCAGGTCGTCGAGGCCGGTGAGCGGTGGCACGAGCTCATGCAGGACGAGATCGGGCGTGGCTTCGACGTCCGGGTCGACCTGCCCTGGCGGGCCTCGCTGCTGAGGATCTCGGAGACGGAGTGGGGCCTGCTGCTGGTGGCCCACCACATCGCCTCCGACGGCTGGTCGATGGGGGTGCTGGCCAACGACCTCCAGGCCGCCTACCGCGCCCGCCTCGCGGGCCGGGCGCCGGAGTGGGAGCCGCTGCCGGTGCAGTACGCGGATTACGCGCTGTGGCAGCGGGAGACGCTGGGCGAGCTGGACGACCCGGACAGTGCGGGGGCGAGCCAGATCGCCTACTGGCGGGGGGTGTTGGAGGGGGCGCCGCAGGAGACGGTGCTGCCCTTCGACCGCCCCCGTCCGGCGATGCCCTCGTTCCGCAGCGGGCAGGTGCCGGTACGGGTGGACGCGGAGACGCATGCCCGGCTGGTGGAGTTGGCGGCGCGGGGCGGGGCGACGATGTTCATGGTCGTCCATGCCGCGCTGGTGGTGCTGCTGGCCCGGATGGGGGCCGGGGAGGACGTCTGCGTCGGTACGCCGGTCGCGGGCCGGTCGGACGTGCAGTTGGAGGGGCTGGCCGGGTTCTTCGTCAACACGCTCGTGCTCCGTTCCGATGCCTCGGGTGACCCGGCCTTCGGTGACCTGCTGGCGCGCGTCCGGGAGACCGACCTGTCGGCGTACGCGTACCAGGACGTGCCCTTCGACAAGCTCGTCGACGAGCTCAACCCGCCCCGGTCGGCGGCCCGCAGCCCCCTGTTCCAGGTGATGCTGGCGCTCCAGAACGTGCCCGAGGCGCAGTGGGACCTGGAAGGGCTGGCGGTCGAGCAGGTCCCGCCGGCGGAGGACCCCGCGGCCCGCTTCGACCTCTCGTTCTCCCTGGGGGAGCGGTGGTCCGGGCAGGGCGTGCCCGTCGGGATGGGCGGCGGGATCCTCTACGCGGCCGATCTCTTCGACGAGGAGACCGTCCGTCGGCTGGCCGGGCGGCTGGTGCGGGTCCTTGAGCAGGTCGCGGCCGATCCGCAGCTGCGGCTGAGCGCCGTGGAGGTGCTGGAGGAATCCGAGCGGGCGGCGGTCGTGGCGGAGTGGAACGCCACGGCGAGCGAGGCCGCCACCTCGACCGTCCTTGAGGGCTTCCGGGAACGGGTGGCCGAGGCACCGGGGGCGGTCGCGCTGTGGTCCGAGGGGCGTGCGCTGTCGTACGCCGAGGTGGATGCGCGGTCGGACGCGCTCGCGCGTGGGCTGGTGGCGCGTGGGGTGCGGGCGGAGTCGCGGGTGGGGCTGTGCCTGCCGCGCGGTGCCGAGATGGTCGTGGCGATTCTCGCGGTGTGGAAGGCCGGTGGGGCGTACGTTCCGCTGGACCCGGAGTACCCGTCCGAGCGACTGGTGTTCATGGCCGCGGACAGCGACGCCGAGCTGGTGCTGGTGACGGCCGAGACCGCCGACCGCCTGTCCGCGGAGGTCGACGCCGTCCTGCTCGATGAGCTGGAGAGTGACTCCGGTGTGCTGCCGGAGGTGGGGTCCGAGCAACTCGCCTACGTCATCTATACGTCGGGGTCGACGGGGCGGCCGAAGGGTGTGGCCGTCGCGCATGCCTCCGTGGCCAACCTGGCCTCGGCGATGCGTCCCGTCCTCGGCGTCGAGCCCGGCGTCACGGCGTTGCAGTTCGCGTCGTTCAGCTTCGACGCGGCGGTGCTGGACGTGGCGGTCACGTTGGCCGCCGGGGGCACGCTGGCGATCGCCTCGTCCGATGAGCGGCTGGACGGTGCGGCGCTCGCGCGGATGATCGAGGCGGCCGGGGTGAGCACGGCGAGCGTGGTGCCCTCGCTGCTGAGGGCGCTGGAGCCGGGTGCGGTGTCCGGGATCGGCAACTGGGTCCTGGGTGCCGAGCGTCTGGAGGCCGGGCTGGCGGCGAAGTGGCGTGAAGGCGCCCGGCTCTGGAACACGTACGGGCCGACCGAGGCGACCGTGATCACGACCGCGGTGCTGCTGGAGGAGGGCATCACGGGTGAGGACGCTCCACCGGCGATCGGTCGTCCGCTGGGCAATGTCCGCACCTATGTACTCGACGGGAAGCTGCGCCCTGTTCCTGTCGGGGTGACGGGTGAGCTGTACATCGCCGGTGCGGGTCTGGCGCGTGGGTATGTGAACCGCCCCGACCTGACGGCGGAACGCTTCGTCGCCTGCCCGTTCGATCAGGACGGCGGGCGGATGTACCGGAGCGGTGACCTGGCCCGCTGGACGGTGGACGGCCGGCTGGAGTTCGTGGGCCGGGCCGACGAGCAGGTGAAGATCCGTGGGTTCCGGGTGGAGCTGGGCGAGGTCGAGGCTGTTCTCGACGGCCACCCCGATGTGAGGACGGCGGTGGCGATGGTCCGTGAGGACCGCCCGGGCCATCCGCGCCTCGTCGGTTACGTCCTTCCGCGCGACTCCTCGGCCGGGCCCCTGGAGGCCGGCGGCCTGCGGGAGTTCGCGGCGACCCGGCTCCCGGACTACATGGTCCCGTCGGCCGTCGTGGTCCTTGACGCGCTGCCCCTGACGGTCAACGGCAAGATCGACCGGGCCGCCCTGCCCGTCCCCGACCCGGAGAGCGACGGCTCGGGGCTCCTGCCCCGGAACGGCACCGAGGCGCTGCTGTGCACCCTGTTCGCCTCGGTGCTGGGCGTCGACCGGGTGGCCGCCGACGGCAACTTCTTCGATCTGGGCGGCAATTCGGCACTGGCGATGCATCTCGCGGGCCGGGTCCGGTCGGAGACCGGCGCCGAGCTGAACCTGAAGCAGTTCTTCGGTGATCCGACGCCGATCGGCGCCGCGCGCATCCTGGGCACGAAGTCGCGTCCCTCGCTGCTCCCGGTCGAGCACGAGGGCGGTGAGGCACCGGCGACGGCCGGACAGCGGTTCCTCTGGCGGCGCGCCGCGGCCGACCCGGGCACCCGGGCCCTCCAGTCGTCCGTCGCCCTGCGGCTGCGCGGGGAACTCGACCGTGACGCGCTGCGGGCGGCGCTCGCGGACGTGGCCGAACGGCACGACATCCTGCGGACGGTGTTCGCCGAGACCCCGGACGGCGGGCTGGTCCAGCGGATCCTGGACGCCGACGACCCCGCCGTACGCCCGGATCTTCCGGTCGTCGCGGCGACCGAGCGGGAGCTTCCCGCCGTGCTGGCCGCCGGTGCGGCCCGGCACTTCGATCTCGGGCGGGAAACCCCTTGGGCGCACACGCTGTTCGCGCTCTCCGAAACCGACCATGTGCTGCTTGTCGTACTGCATCGGATCGGTGGCGACGACGCGTCCCGGGACGCCCTCGTGCGCGATGTCTCCGTGGCGTACGGCGCGCGCTGGGAGGGCCGGGCGCCGGAGCGGGCTCCGCTGCCGCTCCAGTTCGCCGACTACGCGGTGTGGGAGAGCAGGCTGCTGGCGGGCGCGGAGCCGGAGGGGGAACCGGAGGGCTCGTCGGCCGAGAGCGTTGCCGGTGATCAGCTCGCTTACTGGAAGGAAGTGCTGGCGGACGCGCCGTCCGCGATCACGCTTCCCGTGGACCGGCCCCGCTCCGAGCGGCCGAGTCGGCGGACCGGGGCGGTGCCGCTGCGCGTGCCGGCGCCGGTGCATGTCCGGCTGATGGAGACGGCCCAGCCGCTCGGTGTGACCTCGGTCGCCGTCGTGCACGCCGGGCTGGCGATGCTGCTCGCCCGGATGGGGGCCGGTACCGATCTGGTGCTGGGCGCGGTGGCGCCGCGGCCGACGGGCGAGGGGGAACTGGAGGCCGTGGTGGGCCCGTTCGCCGGGCTGCTGCCGCTGCGCACCGATGTCTCGGGCGACCCGACGTTCCGGGAGATGCTGGGCCGGGTCCGGGAGACCACCGAGGAGGCGGAGCGGTCCGGGGACGTTCCGTTCGCGCGGATCGCCGAGGCCCTCGGGGTCGCGGACGCGGCACCGGGTGACCCGCATCCGCTCGTCCAGGTCGCCCTGGACGTCCGGGACGACACCGCGGCGAAGTGGGACGAGCCCGCGGTCCCCGGCCTCGACGCCTCGCTCGTCGGTCTCGGCGCCCTGGCGTCCGGGTTCGATCTGACGGTACGGCTGACCGACCGGCACCGGGACGACGGCGGGCCCGACGGCCTCGACGGCACCCTGGACTACGCCGAGGAACTGTTCGACCGGGCCACCGCCGTCGGTCTCACGCGGCGTCTGCTGCGTCTCCTCGGGCAGGTGGCGGCCGAGCCGGAACTGAGGCTCAGCCAGATCGACATCCTGCTCGGCGAGTCCGAGCGCCGGCAGCTGACCGAGGACTGGAACCGCGGCGCGGCCAAGGTCCCCGACGGCACCCTGCTGGCGGCGCTCGCCGAGGAGGCGGCCCGCGATCCGCGCGCGGTGGCCGTCCAGGACCGGTACGGCTCCCTCAGCCGCCGGGCCCTGGACCGGGCCTCCGCGTGGCTCGCCGCCGGGCTGGACCGGCACGGGGTGGGCGCGGGCGACGTCGTGGTGGTGGCGGTACGGCCCGGCACCGACTGGGCGGTCGCCGTGCTCGGTGTCCTCCGGGCCGGCGCCACCTGCCTGATCGCCGAGGCGGACGACCCCGCGGGGGCGTTGGCGGCGGCTGCCGGGCTGGGCTGCGCCCGGGTGGCCGCGGTCGTGCTGTCGTCGGGCGGCGGAAAGGCTCCCGGGGCGGCGACGGTGCCCGTTGTGCGGGTGGCGGACGCGATCCGGGCCGGGGGCAGGCGGCTGCGCCGTCCCCCCGTCCTGCCGGACCCGCTGCCGTCCCAGCCGGCGGTGCTGCTTCCCGGGGAGACCCCGGACGGCACGCTCGTGGGCGAGCTGGTGGACCACCGGTCCCTGCTCGGCCGGGTGATCGACCGCCGGGCGACCTCCCCGTCGACGGAGTCGACGGCCACCCCGGTCAGCCTCAGCACCGACACCCCGACCACCGACCTCCTCACCGGCCTGCTGGCCGCGCTGAGCGGGGGGCGTACGGTCGCGATGGAGGGCGCCGCGATGCCTGCGGAGGCGCAACTGAACGGCGGGGCGGCCCCGGTGGATCGGGAGTCGGCTCCGGTGGACGGTGAGTCGGCCACGGTGGGCGTCGAGTTGGCCCCGGCGGACGGTGAGCCCGTCCCCACAGGCCTTGCGCCGAGCCGACACCACCGCCGCTTGGCGCAGCCGCACCGCACCCTTGCTGCCCCGGCCTCCGCCTCGACCACCGTCCTTGCGCCACTCTCCCTCCCCCGTACCGCCCGCGCCTACGTGCTCGACGAGTGGCTGCGGCCGGTGCCGGTCGGTGTGGCGGGGGATCTGTATGTGGCGGGGCCGTCGCTGGCCCGGGCCTATGCCGGGGCGCCGGCCCGCACCGCGGGGAGCCTGGTCGCCGATCCCTTCGGGCGCGGTGGTGATCTGATGCTGCGTACCGGGCGGCGTGCCGCGTGGACCTCGGACGGGCTGGTGCAGCCGCGCGCGGCGCTGGACGCCGGTGCCGGTCTGACGGCGCCGCGGCGGGCCGGGCGGCGGCGGGACGACCTCGACGCGCTGCTGTCGTTGCAGAGCGGCGGATCTCGTACGCCGCTGTTCTGCCTGCACCACAGCACGGGGCTGGCCTGGTCCTACGCCGCGCTGCTGCGCCATCTGCCGCAGGATCTGCCGGTCTACGGCCTCCAGACGCCCGGGTTCACCGACCGCAGGGCGATGCCGGGCAGTGTGCCGGAGCTGGTGGCCGACTACGTCGACCGGATCCGCTCGGTGCAGCCCGAGGGGCCGTACCAGCTGCTCGGCTGGTCCTTCGGCGCGGTGCTGGCCCAGGCCATCGCCGCGGAGCTGGAGGAGCGGGGCGAGGAGGTCACGCTGCTGGCGCTGCTGGACGGGTTCCCCGGCGGTCACCACCGCAGGGACGAGGACGGTCCCCGGCAGGACGGCGACGGTGACGGCCATGCCGACGGTGGCGGTGGCGCCGGCGGCGTGGACGGGACCCGTGTCCGGATCGACGGCGCGGCGGACCAGGAGGGCCGGGCCCTGCTCGACGGGCCGGGGGCGGCGAGCCCGCCGGCCGACTCGTTCACGGTCAACGTGGAGGAGACGAAGGAGCACATGATCCGGCTGGCGCAGAGCCACACCCCCCGGCGGTTCGGCGGTGGCGCGCTGCTGTTCCTGGCCACCGAGGGCGACCTCGCCCAGATGTCGCTCGCCGCGGCACGCACCACCTGGGAGCAGTACATCGCCGCGCCCATCGAGGGGTTCGAGATCGCCGCCGACCACGTCGGGATGCTCCGGGGCACGCACGCCGAGGCCATCGGCCGGGAGGTCGCCCGGCGCCTGGCGACCCCCGCACCCACGTCGGACCACAAGCCCGTGTCAGAGAGGTAGGACTCGCATGACGCAGTCGTTCGAGCTTCCGGTGGACAAGCGCCGGAACGTCCTGGACCCGGTGCCGGAGCTGCTGGCACTCAACGCGCGGGCGCCGCTGTTCCGGCCCCCCGGCGGGATGCCCCACTGGATCGTGACCGATCGCGAGGTGGTCCGGCAGATCCTCGCCGACGCCGAGCGGTTCTCCAGCATGCCGCCGCCCGAGCCCGACGGCCGCAAGCCCGATCCGCACCCGGGGAGTCTGCTGCAGACCGACGGGGCCGAGCACAGCCGGCTGCGGCGGCTGGTGGCGCCGATGTTCACGGTCCGGCAGATGAAGGCGCTGGAGCCGATGATGGCGCGCATCGTGGACCAGCGGCTGGAGGTGCTGGAACGGGCCGGCCGGCCCGCCGATCTGATGCGGTACTTCGCCCGGCCGGTGTCGGGCCTGATCCTCGCCGAGCTGATCGGCCTGCCCCGCGACGACCTGTCCGAGCTGTCCCGGCTCGGTGACCACCGGGCGTCCGGGCACAGCCCCCGCCGACACCCGGCGACCTCGGAGTATGTGGGGCACTTCCGGAAACTGGCCGCCGCCCAGCGCCGCGATCCGGGCGAGGGCCTGGCCGGGATGCTGATCCGGGAGCACGGGGACGCGGTGTCGGACGAGGAGGTGGCCGGCATCTGCGAGAGCGTCGCCAACGGCTCGATCGAGAACACGGCGGAGACCATCGGCCTCGGCGTGCTGGCGCTGCTGTGCCATCCCGATCAGCTGGCCCTGCTGCGGGAGCGGCCCGAGCTGATGGACCGGGCGGTGGAGGAGCTGCTGCGCTATGTGTCGGTGGTGGCGTCCGTGTCGCCGCGTACCGCGCTGGTGGACGTGGAGATCGGCGGTGAGCTGATCAAGGCCGGTGAGGTGGTGTCGTGCTCGGTGTTCGCCGCGA
The DNA here is from genome assembly GCF_045041065.1 of Streptomyces sp. NBC_00028. Classification (NCBI taxonomy): domain Bacteria; kingdom Bacillati; phylum Actinomycetota; class Actinomycetes; order Kitasatosporales; family Streptomycetaceae; genus Streptomyces; species Streptomyces sp. NBC_00028. The sequence goes on from NZ_CP108293.1 coordinate 5,563,301, forward strand.
ACCGCTGCCCCTACGGCGGCGACGACGGCACCGCGGACCGGCTGGACATCGCCCGGGAACCCGGAAACCACCTGGCGCTGGGCTTCGGCGTGCACTTCTGTCTGGGCGCTGCACTGGCGCGGCTTCAGCTGCGCATCGCGCTGACGGGGCTGCTGGAGCGGTTCCCCGGGCTGCGGCTGGGCACCGGGGTGGAGGAGCTGCGGTTCAGGTCGCTGGCACCGCAGTTCGGCGTCGAGACGCTGCCGGTCCTGTGGTGAGACCGGTGGCGGACACGGCGGATACACCCGACACCACGGACGGCACGGACACCGCGGACGGCACGGACACCAGGGTCACGGCCCGGGTGGAGATCCGGGTGGACCGGGACAGCTGTGTGGGCTCGGGTGCCTGCGCGCTGTTCGAGCCGGAGTTCTTCGACCAGTCGGAGGACGACGGCCTGGTGGTGCAGCGCGTGCGGGAGGCGGGCCCGGAGGCGCTGCCGGCGCTGCGCACGGCCGCGTCCCGCTGTCCCGCCCGCGCCATCGTGCTGGTGCCGTCCGACGGACAGGGAAGTGCCGGGTGGGACCCCTCTGACTGAGCGGTCCCGCGGGGCGCCCGTTGCAACCCTGGTGTGACCGGGCGCCCCGTAGAACTTCTGGTATGCCGAATAACCATCAGAAGCGCGTGACCGGGCCCCTCCTGGCGGTGCTGTCCGTGGCGACAGCGGGAGTACTTCTCGCCGGCTGTTCGTCGGGCGACAAGGACGCGAACGTGACCAGCGAGGGCGGCGTGAACTCCTCCGCCAGCGCGGGCGGCTCCGACAGTGCGGGCGTGGCCTACGCGAAGTGCATGCGGGAGCACGGTGTCTCGGAGTTCCCCGACCCGGAGAAGGACAGCGGGGGCGGCGTGAAGCTCGTCATCCCGCAGGGCGTCGACCAGAACTCGCCGACCTTCAAGTCGGCCCAGTCCGCCTGCCAGAGCCTGCTGTACCAGGGCGACACCGGTGACGCCGCCGGCAGCCGCGCCTTCGACGCGACGAAGGTCGCGGCCTGGGCGAAGTGCATCCGCGAGAACGGTGTGCCGGGCTTCTCGGACCCCCAGGTGAACGGGAACACGATCGTCATCGACGCCAACGCGGCCGGCCTGTCCGGGCGTGACGATCCCAAGTTCTCCAAGGCCGCGGAGGCCTGCTACAGCATCCGGCCCGGCGGCACGCTCGCCTTCATGGGAGGGCCGCAGCAGTGACCAGTCAGGAGGAGGGGACCGTCGCGCGGACGGTCTCCCACGAAGCGCCGGACCTCGCGGAAGCGCCGGGCGTCGAGGGCGGGGAACTGGAGCTGCGGCCCGATGCCGTCCCCTCCCCCTCCTTCGACGGGAGCGGCGCCGCCGTGGACCCGGATCCGGTGGACCGGCGCCGCCGGCGCCGCGGGATGCGCGTCGTCCTGGTCACCGCGTGTGTGGTGGTGGTCGCCGCGGTCGCGGCCGGTGCCGCCCTCGGGGTGTTCGGCGGCGGGGACGACGACCCCGAGGCGAAGGCGCCGTCCGGGCCGCCCGCCACGACCCAGGTCAAGCGGACGACGCTGACCAGCTCGCAGGCCCTGGACGGGCAGCTCGGGTACGGCGACACGGTGGCCGTGCAGGCCCCGGCCGGGTCCGGCTCGGCGCAGTCCGGGCAGGCGCAGGGCGGTGGCGGGGCGGGCGCCGGGATCGTCACCTGGATGCCCTCCGACGGCGACACCGTCACCCGCGGAAAGCCGGTCTACAAGGTCAACCAGCAGTCGGTGCCGCTCCTGTACGGCTCGGTGCCGCTGTACCGGACGCTGAAGCCGGGCGTCAGCGGCAGCGACGTCAAGATGCTGGAGAAGAACCTGAAGGCGCTCGGCTACGACGGCTTCACGGTGGACGACGACTACACCTCGGACACGGCCGCCGCCGTCGAGGAGTGGCAGGACGACCTGGGCCGTACCGAGACCGGGCAGGTGACGGCCGGCGACGCGGTGGTGGCGTCCGGCGCGCGGCGGGTCGCCAAGGCGGAGCTCGCCGTCGGCGACAGCCTCACCGGTGACGTGCTCACCTGGACGGGCACCGACCGGGTCATCTCCGTCGACCTTCCGGTGCAGTACGCGGACCTGGCGAAGAAGGGCGGGAAGTCGACCGTCACGCTGCCGGACAACACCACGGTGACCGCCGTGGTGACGGAGATCGGCACGCCGACGTCGTCCGGTGACTCCGGGGGCGGGGGCCAGGACCAGCAGAACTCCTCGGGCTCGGGCTCCTCGAACGCCACCGTCCCGGTGGAGCTGAAGGTCCAGGACGCCAAGAAGCTCGGCGCCTACCAGGCCGCCTCCGTCAGCGTCGAGTTCGCGGCCGAGACCCGCGCCAACGTGCTGGCGGTGCCGATCAGCGCCTTGTTCGCGCTGCCGGGCGGCGGTTACGCGGTCGAGGTGGTGACCGGGTCGACGTCGGAGTACCGCAAGGTGCAGCTCGGCACGTTCGGCAACGGCATGGTCGAGGTCTCCGGCAGCGGCATCACCGAGGGCACGGTCGTGGGGGTCCCGAAGTGACCGTCACCGCCCACCCGGTGATCGAGCTGGCCGGGGTCGGCAAGTCGTACGGGGACGTGGCCGCGCTGGTCGAGGCGGACCTGGTGGTCCACCGCGGCGAGATGCTCGCGGTCGTCGGCCCCTCGGGCTCGGGCAAGTCCACCATGCTCAACATCATGGGCACCCTGGACCGGCCCACCTCGGGGACGGTGGCGATCGCCGGGCACCCGGTGGACTCCCTCAACGACCGTGAGCTGTCGGCGCTGCGGGCCGGCACCATCGGCTTCGTCTTCCAGCAGTTCCATCTCGCCGCCGGGGTGCCCGCGCTGGACAGCGTGGCGGACGGTCTGCTCTACAGCGGACGGCCGCGCCGTGAGCGGCGCCGGCTCGCCGAGGTGGCGCTGCGCAGGGTGGGACTGGGGCACCGGCTCGACCACGAGCCGCAGCAGCTGTCCGGCGGTGAGAAGCAGCGGGTGGCGATCGCCCGCGCGGTGGTCGGCGATCCGCCGCTGCTGCTGGCCGACGAGCCGACCGGCGCGCTGGACTCCCGCTCGGGCACGGTGGTGATGGAGCTGCTCCACGAACTGCACGAGGCCGGCACGACGGTCGTCGTCATCACCCACGACCGGGACATCGCGGCGTCCCTGCCGCGTGAGGTCAGGGTGCGGGACGGCCGGATCGAGCACGACTCGGGATCACCGGGGCCCCGGGCCCTGGCGCACACGGGGGTGGAGCGATGAGTACGGCGTATTCGGCGCTGCCGGCCGAACGGCAGCGGCCCTGGGCCGATCTGCCCCCGCCGCCGCGGCCCCGGGCGGCCCGGCTGAGCCTGTCGGACGTGGCCCGGGTGGGCGGCTGGGGTCTGCGGTCGCGGCCGATGCGGGTCTTCCTGTCCGCCCTCGGTATCGCGATCGGGATCGCCGCGATGATCGGCGTGGTGGGTATCTCCACCTCGTCGACCAACGATCTGAACAAGCAGCTGGCGGCCCTCGGCACCAATCTGCTCACCGTCGCCCCGGGCACCACCATGACCGGCGACAACGCCCATCTGTCGGACGACGCCGTCGCCATGATCACGAACCGGCCCGAGGTGATCTCGGCGTCCGCGACGGGCACCACGGACGCGAAGCTCTACCGCAACGACCGGGTCCCGGCGGTGGAGTCGGGCGGTCTGACGGTCAGCGCGGCCCGCACCGACCTGCTGCGTTCCATCGGCGGGAAGATCGTCGACGGCCGCTGGCTCAACGAGGCCAACAGCCGCTACCCGGCCGTGGTGCTGGGCGCGGAGACCGCGCGGAGCCTCGGCATCCACCGGGCCGGCACGGATGTCCAGGTGTGGCTCGGCAACCGCTGGTTCACCGTGGTGGGGCTGCTGGCCCCCAACGAACTGCTGCCCGCCCTTGACACCCAGGCCTTCGTGGGCTGGACGGTGGCGGAGAAGGAACTGTCCTTCGACGGCTACCCGACGACGGTCTACACGCGGGCCAAGGACGAGGACGTCGAGAAGGTGCACAGCGTGCTGGGCCCGACGGTCTCCCCGGAGGACCCCAACGAGGTCAACGTCTCCCGCCCCTCCGACGCGCTGGCCGCCAAGCACGCCGCGGACAAGTCGCTGAGCGGGCTGCTCCTGGGCCTCGGCGGGGTCGCGCTGCTGGTCGGCGGGGTCGGGGTGGCCAACACGATGGTCATCTCGGTGCTGGAACGCCGCTCCGAGATCGGACTGCGCCGCTCGCTCGGCGCCACCCGGGGCCAGATCAGGATCCAGTTCCTCGCCGAGGCGCTGCTGCTGTCCGGGCTCGGTGGGGTGGGCGGGGTGCTGCTGGGCATCGGGGTGACCGACGGCTACGCCGCCTACCAGGGCTGGGCCGCCCTCGTGCCGCTGTGGGCGATGGCCGGCGGACTCGCCGCCACCCTCGCCATCGGCGGGCTGGCCGGCTTCTACCCCGCGGTCCGAGCGGCCCGGCTCCCTCCGACGGAGGCCCTCGCGACCAACTAGCCGCCCTGGACGGTGGCTTGACATTCCGGACCGCGGCGCCTTCGTCGCCATCCCCCGCCGGCGGGGGCGCCGCACCCCGGTCGTCCGGTGTCCAACTGCCCGGGTCGGCCGGTTGGACGACCCTGTCGCGCCGGACGTGCGCAGGTCAGACTGTGGTCCGGCTCCGCCCCGCCCTCCACGAAAAGTGAATATCTATTGCCGCGGATTGTTCCCGGAATTGGTGAACCTTGTTCGGCCCAATGCGTCGGGCTAAGGTTTTCCTATCCATCGGGGAATTAATTCGATCCGCGGGAGTGACTATGGCGAACCCGTTCGATGATGAAGACGGGACCTTTCTGGTGCTCGTGAACAGGGAGAATCAGCACTCGTTGTGGCCTGCATTCGCTGAAATTCCGAACGGCTGGCGGCTCGTTTTCGGAGAGGCCTCGCGCAAGGAATGCCTCGCCTATGTGGAGGAGAGCTGGACGGATCTCCGTCCGCAGAGCCTCATCGACGCGATGAAGGAGACCGAGGCGGCCCGCTAGTGGCCCGCCCGACCGCAGCGACGCTACCCAGGGAGTACCTGTGGCCATGATGGGCGGACCCGTCATGATCCGGTCCGACGGACCGGATTCCTCGAACAACACCCAGCGGGCGAAGCCCGGAACGACGAAGAGAATCATCCCGTACACCCGCGGACACCGCCGCTCCATCGGCTTTCTCGTGGTCTGCACCACGCTGAACGCCCTGTGCGCGGTGGCCCCGCCCCTGCTCCTGAAGTACCTGATCGACGACGGCATCATGGCCGGCGACAACCGGACCGTGGCCTGGCTCGCGGGCGCGGCTGCCGCGGTCTCCGTGCTGGCCGCGCTGGTGGGCTTCGGGGAGAGCTGGTTCTCCGCGAAGGTCAGTGAGGGCCTGGTCTACGACCTGCGGGTGCAGGTCTTCGACCATGTGCAGCGCCAGTCGCTCGCCTTCTTCACCCGCGCCCAGACCGGCGCGCTGGTGAGCCGGCTGAACACCGATGTGATCGGTGCCCAGCAGGCGGTCACCCAGATGCTCTCCACGGTGGTCTCCGCCGCGCTGACCGTCCTGTTCGTGCTCGGCACGATGTTCTACCTGTCCTGGACGATCACCCTGATCTCCCTGGTACTGGTCCCGTTCTTCATCCTCCCCGGCCGGCTCGTGGGCCGCAGGCTCCAGGGCCTGGCCCGACGGCACATGCAGGTCAACGCCGAGATGGGCTCGCTCATGCACGAGCGGTTCAACGTCGCCGGCGCGCTCCTCGCCAAGCTCTACAGCCGCCCGGACCGGGAGACCGCCGGCTATGCGCGGCTCGCCGCCCGCGGCCGGGACATCGGGGTGCGCAACTCGGTCTCGATGAAGCTGCTCTTCCTGTCGAGCATGTTCATCGGCTCGATCGCCACCGCCGTGGTCTACGGCGTCGGCGGGACGCTCTCCGTGAACGGCGTCTTCGAGGTCGGCACCCTGGTCGCCCTCGCCACGCTGCTCACGCGGCTGATGGCACCGGTGGGCCAGCTCTCCAACGCCCAGGCCGACGCGATGACGGCGCTCGTCAGCTTCGACCGGCTCTTCGAGATCCTCGACCTGAAGCCGCTGGTCACCGAGAAGCCCGACGCGGTGGCGCTGCCGCCCGCCGCGACCCGTGACACGGCCCCCGGCGTCGAGTTCCGCGGGGTGTCGTTCCGCCACCCTCGGCCCGCCGATGTCTCGCTGGCCTCGCTGGAGGACTTCGCCACGCCGACGCCCGAGCGCGAGGGCGACAGCTGGGCGCTGCGCGACCTCAGCTTCACCGTGCCGGCCGGCAAGCTCACCGCGCTGGTCGGCCCGTCCGGGGCGGGCAAGACCACCGTCACCCATCTGGTGCCGCGGCTGTACGACCCGGAGGAGGGCACCGTCCTCATCGACGGCCGCGATGTGCGCGACCTGACGCTCCAGTCGCTGAGCGACACGGTCGGCATGGTCACCCAGGACGGTCATCTGCTGCACACCACCATCCGGGAGAACCTGCTCTACGCCCGCCCGGACGCCACCGAGGAGCAACTGGTCGCGGCCTGCCGGGCCGCCCAGATCTGGCGGCTCGTCGCCTCCCTGCCCGACGGCCTGGACACCATGGTCGGCGACCGCGGCTACCGGCTCTCCGGAGGCGAGAAGCAGCGCATCGCCATGGCCAGGCTGCTGCTCAAGGCCCCGCCGGTGGTGGTGCTCGACGAGGCGACCGCGCACCTGGACTCCGAGTCCGAGGCCGCCCTGCAACTGGCCCTCAAGACCGCGCTGGCGGGCCGCACCTCACTGGTCATCGCGCATCGGCTGTCCACCATCCGGGACGCGGACCAGATCATCGTCCTGGACCAGGGGCGCATCGCGGAGCGCGGCACCCATGACGAACTGCTCGCGCTCGGCGGGCTCTACGCCGAGCTGTACCGCACGCAGTTCGCCGCACCGGCCCTTCTCGACGACGAGCCGGCCGAGGTCGAGGAGATGCCGCAGCAGCGGGTTCCGGAGCCGGTGGGGCACGGCCACGGGGGGCCGGTGTTCTTCGGCCCCGGCGGCCCCGAAGGGCCTGGTGGGCCCGGTGGGCCGGGGATGCCGGGCCCCGGCCAGGGTCCCGGACCGCGGCCGATGGTCTTCGGTCCCGGCCCCCAGGGGCCCGGCGGTCCGGGAGGTCCCCGACCCCAGTGAGTACGGTCCGCGACACATGAGTACGGCCCGCGACACCGGTGCCCGCGACGCTCCCACGGCGTCGCGGGCACCTCTTTGTCCAGCGCGTTCGTCCCGCTCGAGTCGACACCCCCTAGAGGTAGGGGGGAGGCCGGCTCGAACCGCAGGGGTTTCGCCCAGGATGTCGGACTGTTAATTTCGGTCACATCTGAAGCATGCAAATGTCGACCTTGTGAAATCGCTCCCCCCACATTCTGGCCACCGGCGATGGATTTTCGGCAGAAAGCGTGTTCGGACGAGAAATTCTTCTTCGTGGACGGCAACCGCCTTTCGCAGCAGCGTGGGGATGTAAGGAGCTGGGGTGGAGTCCGAGGGAGCAATAAGTCAGCAGCCCGTCGTGGAGGTCGAGATCGGCTCGTTGAGCCTGTCCGGATCGCCGCGGTTGGCGGGGGAGAGAACGGAGCACATTCAGGTACTCGCGGCAGCGCAGAACCCGCTGCCGCCGATCACGGTCCACCGGTCGACGATGCGGGTCATCGACGGCTACCACCGGCTGAAGGCCGCCCGGCTGCGTGGCGAGAACACGATCGCCGCCCGGTTCTTCGACGGGGACGAGGCCGCGGCCTTCGTCCTCGCGGTCCAACTCAATGTCCACCACGGCCTGCCGCTGGCGCTGGCCGACCGCAAGCGCGCCGCCGAGCGCATCGTCGTCTCCCATCCGCAGTGGTCGGACCGCCGGGTCGCCTCGGTCACCGGGATCGCCCCCGGGACCGTCGGCGAGATCCGCAGACGGGTCGTCCAACTGCCGGGGCCGGAGGGACGACGGCTCGGCCAGGACGGCAGACTGCGGCCGGTCGACGGCAGTACCGGCCGCATCCTGGCCGGTGAACTGCTCACGGAGAACCCGGAGCTGTCACTGCGTCAGGTCGCACGGGCGGCCGGGATATCCCCGGAGACCGCCAGGGACGTCCGCAACCGGCTGCGCAACGGCGAGGACCCGCTGCCCCGGCAGCGCCGGCGCAAGCAGGCGGAGGCCGAGCCCGGGGAGCCGCCCGGGCGCGGGGAGTTCGGGGCGCTGCGGCTCGCCCGGCCCGCTCCCCGTACCCGTCCGGACATGGCGTCGGCGCCCGACCGCGCCGTGCTGATCAAGCGGCTGAAGGCCGACCCGGCCCTGCGTTTCACCGAGACCGGCCGCAATCTGCTGCGCCTCCTCGTTCTGCACTCGCTGCGCAAGGAGGAGTGGGAGGCGATCGTCAGCAACGTCCCGCCGCACTGCAGCGACATCGTGGCCGATCTCGCCCGGCAGTTCGCCGACCTCTGGTCGGATTTCGCCGAGCGGGTCAGGGACGACGTCGCACAGATCGGCTGAGAACGGACTCCGGAATGTCGACCGTCGCGAAAGTTGCCGCTTTCGCGACGGTTTTCCGGATTGACGCTGCCGGTGCGATGACGTAAATGGTTCGCCCGTTATTCACCAGCGGATTCTGTGTCTTTCCTTTGGTTTTCCCGTGGATTATCGGCCGATCGCTGTCCGAAAATCGCCCCCATTACCCCGGCCGGGTGGCTGAAATCCTGCCGTGCTGGCGCTAATGAGCCGGTATCCTGGCGGAGTAGTTGCAGGTCGGAGACGGTTTGTTCTGACCTCAAATACTCACGGGTCAGCGTAGGTACGGGGGGTACCTGTGAAGCTCACCGAAAGGGACGTAGAACTCGGTCTGCTACGAGAGCTCTACGAGGAGTGCTTGGCCGGAAAGGGAGCCCTGGTCGTCGTCAACGGCCCGGTGGGCTGCGGCAAGACCGCCCTGGTCCGCGCATTCGCCGGGCAGGTCGTCGACCGGGGAGGAACCTTCCTGTCGGTGACCGGCGCCGCGAGCGAGAGCCTTGACCGACTGGGCCTGATCGACCAACTGGTGACCGCGATACGGGCGAGGGGCGCGGCCGACGGCCCACCGGCGGCCACCGAACTCACGAAGGCCGCCGAAGCGAGCGGACGCGTGCCGCGCGCGCTCATGCAGCGCATCCACCGCTCCGTCGCCGAACTGGCCGGGCACCGGCCGCTCGTCCTGCACGTCGACGACGTGCACTTCGCCGACGAGGCGTCACTGCAATGTCTGCGCTATCTCGTACGACGGATCGACGCGCTGCCCGTCCTGGTGGTCCTGACCGAGACCGCCGGCCATGACCGGGCGCTCGCCACCCTGCACGCCGAGACCCTGCATCTGCCCCACTGCCGGCGGCTGCGGATCGGACCGCTCACCGTCGACGGGGTCGCCACGTATCTGGCCGCGCATCCGGCGACGCGCGCCACGCTGCCGCAGCACGCCGAACTGTGGGCCCGGGCCAGCGGCGGGAACCCCCTGCTGCTGGACGCCCTGGTCGAGGACACCGCCGGGCGTGGCCCGGCGGAGGCCGCGGAGCGGGGCGCCCCGAGGCCCCACGAGGCGTTCCGGAACGCCTTCCTGCGCTGTCTGCACCGCGGTGAGCCGACCCTGCTCGCCGTCGCGCGCGCCGCCGCGGTGCTCGGCGACTCGGTCACCCCGGCGCTGATCGGCGCCCTTCTCGGGGCGGATGCGACCTCCGTGCGCTGGAGCATCACCGAGCTGCGCGCGGCCGGTCTGTTCTCGGGCGGCTGGTTCGGCCACGAACGTGCCCGGCTGACCGTCCTGGCGGACCTTCCCGGACCGGACCTCACCGCCCTGCGGGCCCGCGCCGCCGAGCTGCTCCGGGAGAGCGGCGCCCCGGCCGCGGTGGTGGCCGGGCAGCTGCTCGCGGCGCACGACTCGGCCAAGGCCCCCTGGCAGCTCGACATCCTCCGTGAGGCGGCGCGCGAGGCCCTCGCCGCGGGCGACATCGGCGCCGGTGTCGACCATCTGCGGCATGCCTCCCGGCTCTGCCGTGACGCCGACCAGGAGGCGGAGGTGATCGCCGCCCTCGCGGAGGCCCAGTGGTCCATCGACCCCGTGAAGACGTCCCGGTACCTCCCGCAGCTCAGCCGGATGGTGCGCGCGGGGCTGCTGACCGGGTCCGACGCCCTGGTCGTGGTGAAGCAGAAGGTGTGGCGGGGCGAGTTCACGCAGGCCGACGACCTGCTGCGGATCATCGAGGCACGTGAAGGGGCGGGGCACGGGCATGCCTGGGACACCGGCCCCGAGCACGGCTGGGACACCGGAGGCCCGGAGCAGGGCCGGGGCACCGGCGGCCCCGAGCACGGCTGGGACGCCGGCGGTCCCGAGCAGGGCCGGGGCAGCGGGGGTCCCGAGCAGGGCCGGCACGTCGGCGGTCCCGAGCAGGACTGGCACGTCGGCGGTCCCGAGCAGGACTGGCACGTCGGCGGTCCCGAGCAGGACTGGCACGTCGGCGGTCCCGAGCAGGGCCGGCACACCGGCGCCGAGCATGGCTGGGACCCGGGCACCGAGCGCTCCTGCGACGCCGGACCCGAGCACGCCTGGGACACCGCGGGGTACCCCCCTGCCGTCTCCCGCTCGGACTCCGCCCTCGTCCGGCTCTGGCTGTCCTTCTGCTGCCCCGGCCTCCGACGCGGCACCCGCACGACCGACGGCGCGACGGACCGTACGACCGACCGCACGACGGACCTCACGACCGACCGCACACAGACCGGTGCCGTCACCGCCACCCCCGCCGCGCTGGCGGGCCGGCCGGCCGCGATGGTGCCGCACGCGTTCCTCACCCTCGGCGCCGGCCTTGTCGCGGCCGAGAGGAACCGGCCCGCGGGTGGACTGCTGCGCGGCAGCGGCACGGCCAGCCCGTTCGCGGACCCCCTGGTGGCGCTGATCTACCTGACCGGGGCCCAGCGCCTGGACGACACGATGCTCCAGGCGGAACGGCTGCTGGACGACCCCCGCAACCGGCGGCTCCCCATGGGGCGCGCGCTGCTGGAGACGATCCGGGCGGCCGCGGCCCTGGGCCGGGGCGATGTCGTCGCCGCGGGCGAGGCCGCCGGCACCGCGCTCGACCTGGTCAGCGCCGAGGCCTGGGGCATCGCGATCGGTCTGCCGCTGGCCCTGGCGATCCGCGCGGCGACCGAGCGCGGCGATGCCGAGACCGCGCGGGCCTGTCTCGACGTGCCCGTTCCGATGGTCATGTTCGGCACGCCCTTCGCCCTGCCCTACCTACACGCCCTGGGCCGTTTCCGCCTCGCCCTGAACCGGCCGCGCGCGGCCCTGCGGGACTTCGAGTCGTGCGGCGAGCTGATGGCGAAGTGGCAGCTCGACGCCCCGGAGCTGGTGGACTGGCGCAACGACGCGGTCGCCGCCCTCATCGCGCTGGGCGACCGGCAGCGCGCCCGGGAACGGGTCGAGGAACACCTCGCCCGGCTCGGCGACCGGCCCAGCCGGGCCCGCGGCACCGCCCTGCGCCATCTCGCGGCCGTGAGCCCGCCCCGGCACCGGCTGCGGCTGCTGGAGGAGGCGGTGCGGGTCCTCGACGCCTGCGGTGACGGTCTGGAACGGGGGCGGGCCCGGGCCGAGGCGGAGAGCGCGCGCCGCGCGGCGCGGGCACCGGCCGACGTGCCCGAGCCCATGGCTCCGCCGGCCGCGCGATGGGACGCGCCGTCGCCGCCGGGCCGGGACGCGCTGCCCGCGCCGCTGGCCGAACTCACCGACGCGGAACTCCGGGTCGGGGCGCTCGCCGCCGCCGGCCGCACCAACCGGGATATCGCCGACCGGCTCTCCATCACGGTCAGCACCGTGGAACAGCACCTCACGAAAATATACCGGAAATTGAAGGTGCGCGGCAGAGCGGATCTCCCGGCGTCAATCACCGGTCTTTCCGAGGTCTCCTGATCTCCGAATGCAGGGCGAATAAGTCCCCGTCCAAGTGACGGTTTCGGGCTGTTGGACAGAGTTGTGACCAGGATTGCGATCGTGTGATTCTGGGTGCCGAAATCAACCTGCCAATACCGAATCCGCCGGGGGGAATTCCATGGGCCTGGACCGTGTGCCGGAAGAATCCCCGGAAACCGAACGGGCCGCGGCCGGCAACCGTGCCGCCTTCGACCGGACCGGGCTGCGGCCGGGCCGGCCCACCCGGCCCGGCCCGCCCGACACCGGCGTGAAGATCCTCGACCGGCCGTGGGCGGCGCCGATCGCCCTCGGCCCCGCCGCCGGACGGACGGACCGGCCCGCCCTGCTGCGGGCGGCCGACGCGGCGGGGCTCCCCGTCGTGCACCCGCTCGCCTGGCACGACCTCGCGCACCGGGAACCGCCAGCCGCCGGGACCGCCGCTCTGCTGCTCCCGCTGGGCTCCCGGGACGGCGCCGGTCCCCCGCGGCCCGTCCCGGGCTCTCTCCCCGCCGACTGGGCCGAGGTGGAGCGGCTGTGCGCCGCCTCCGCGCTGCCCGTGCTCGTCGCGGGAGTCCGTACGGCGTCGGACGCGGTCGGCGCGCTGGAGGCCGGGGCCGGCGGTCTCGTCACCGACTCACTGGCCGCGCTGCCCGAGCTCGCCGCGGCCGTGGGCGGCCACCGCCCCCTGCTGCTCGGCGGGGGTGTCCGCACCGGCGCCGACGTCCTGGTGTCCCTCGCCTCGGGGGCCGACGCGGTCCTCGTGGGACGACCGGTGCTGGACGCGCTGCTCGCCGACGGCGAAACCGAGGCCGAAACCGACCGCGAAACCGACGGCGAAACCAACGGGGAGGCGCGCGTCGCCGAGGTGCTGGCCACGCTCGTGCGCGAACTGGAGCAGGCCATGGCCTTCACCGGCACCGCCTCGGTCGCCGAGGCCCGCCCCGACAGCCTGCGGATCGGCCACCGTCCGTCGCCCGCCCGGCCGCGCCCCGGCCCCGACGCCGTGTACCCGCTGCGCAAGGACGAGCTGCACCCGAGCCTGTCCGACCCCGTCCTCGACACGATGACCTTCCTCAACGAGGTCACCCACCGCTTCCCGGACGCGATCTCCTTCGCGCCCGGCAGGCCCTACGACGGGTTCTTCGACACCGAGCAGATCTTCACCCACCTGCGCGGCTACCTGGACCACCTGAGGGCCGAGGGCGCCACGGAGCAGGACATCCGCACCGCCATGTACCAGTACGGGCCCACCGCGGGCCAGATCCGGGAGATCGTCGCCGACTCGCTGCGCAAGGACGAGGACATCGACGTACCACCCGAGTCGATCGTGATCACCGTGGGCGCCCAGGAGGCCATGCTGCTGGTGGTGCGGGCGCTGACCGCCGGACCCGAGGACGTGCTTCTCGTGGCGAGCCCCTGCTATGTCGGCATCACGGGCGTGGCACGGCTGCTGGGCGTGCCGGTCACCGCCGTCGAGGAGCGGGAGGACGGGCTCTCCTGCGCCGACCTGGAGGCCGCGATCCTTCGCGAGCGCGCCCGGGGACGGCGGCCCCGCGCCCTGTACGTGATCCCCGACCACTCCAACCCGTCCGGGACCACGATCGATCTGCCGACGCGCCGCGCGCTGCTGGAAGCGGCCGAGCGGCACGGCATCCTCCTCATCGAGGACAGCCCGTACCGCCGGGTCAGCCCTGGCACGCCGCTGCCGACGCTCAAGTCCCTGGACCGGTCGCGCCGGGTCGTCCATCTCGGCTCGTTCGCCAAGACGGTCTTCCCGGGCGCCCGGGTCGGCTTCGCCGTCGCCGACCAGCAGGTGGTCGACGAGGAGGGCAGGACCGGTCTGCTGGCCGGTGAACTCGCCAAGATCAAGAGCATGGTGACGGTCAACACCTCGTCCCTGAGCCAGGCCGCCGTGGCGGGCGCGCTGCTGGCCGGCGACGGCCGCCTCTCCGTGCTCAACGCGGAACCGGCCGCCTACTACGGCGACGCCCTGCGCACCACACTGCGCGCCCTGGACGCCCGGCTGCCCGAGGCGCGGCGCACCGCCCTCGGCGTGCGCTGGAACGAGCCCACCGGCGGCTTCTTCCTCACCGTCCAGGTCCCCTTCCGGGCGGACAACACGGCCCTGGCCCGGTCGGCACAGGAATTCGGCGTCATCTGGACGCCGATGAACTACTTCTATCCGCAAGGCGGCGGCCATCAGGCCCTCCGTCTCTCCACCAGCTATCTGACGACCGCCGATATCGAAGAAGGCACCGAGCGGCTCGCCCGGTTCATCGAGGCACAGGCTCCGGCGTCGTGAACTCCGCGGAAAGGCGAGGCAAGTGAGCGGGAACAGCAACGCACAACGATCGCGGTCCAAGCCGCGAATGTGGGGGTGGACTTTTCGATGACAGTCAGCCTGGACCGGCCGCCGCTGGCCCTGACCGGTGACGGCGCCCTGAAGACGCCGTACCGGCCGCGGATCCTCGGGGTGGGGACGGCCGCCTCGGCCGCCACCTACTCCCAGCAGGAGGTGCTCGACGCGTTCGGTATCACCGACCCGAAGATCACGTCCGTCTTCGCCAACAGCGCCATCGACCGGCGCCACCTCACCCTGCCGGAACCGGACGCCGACGGTGTCCGCGCGCCCGAGCCGCAGGGCGATCTGATCGACAAGCACAAGGCCATGGCGGTCGAGATGGGCGCCGAGGCACTGCGCGCCTGTCTCAAGCGGGCCGGCGCCGAACTCTCCGATCTGCGGCACCTGTGCTGTGTGTCGTCGACCGGGTTCCTCACCCCGGGGCTGAGCGCCCTGATGATCCGTGAGCTGGGCATCGACCGGCACTGCAGCCGCAGCGACATCGTCGGCATGGGCTGCAACGCGGGCCTCAACGCGCTGAACGTCGTGGCCGGCTGGTCCGCCGCCCACCCCGGCGAACTCGCCGTCGTGCTCTGCACGGAGGCCTGCTCGGCGGCGTACGCCATGGACGGCTCGATGCGGACCGCGGTCGTCAACAGCCTCTTCGGCGACGGCGCCGGAGCGATCGCCCTGATGGCCGGGCCCGGTGACGAGGCGTCCGGGACGACCGAGGGCCCGACCGTCCTGAAGTTCGCCAGCTGCATCATCCCCGAGGCGATCGGCGCGATGCGCTACGACTGGGACCGCGAGCTGGACCGGTTCAGCTTCTATCTCGACCCGCAGATCCCCTATGTCGTCGGCGCCCACGCCGAGATCGTGGTCGACCGTCTGCTCGGGGACACGGGGCTGCGGCGGAGCGACATCCGCCACTGGCTCGTGCACTCCGGCGGCAAGAAGGTGATCGACGCGGTCGTGGTCAACCTCGGGCTGACCCGCCACGACCTGCGGCACACCGTCGGCGTCCTGCGGGACTACGGCAACGTGTCCAGCGGATCGTTCCTTTTCTCGTACGAACGGCTCCTCGACGAGCAGGTGACCCGGCCCGGCGACTACGGGGTGCTGATGACCATGGGACCGGGCTCCACGCTCGAGACGGCGCTGGTGCAGTGGTGACGACAGGAGAGAGCGCAGTGAGTGACCTGAGCGGCGTGCCGACACTGACCATCGACGGGGCCCAGCCGCTGTCGATCAGGACCGTCAAGGACGTCACCGTCCTGTGCGAAGAGGTGGAGGACCGGGGCGGGGCGGTGATCCTGCGGGTCACCGGCGCACCCGCGCCGGGCTGGGCCGACGGGCTGGACGTCGCCCTCGTCACCAAGTGGGAGCGGGTGCTGCGGCGGCTCGAACGGCTGCCCGCGGTGACCGTCGCGGTCGCGACCGGCGACTGTGGCGGAACGGCCCTCGACGCCTTCCTCACCGCCGACGTCCGCATCGCGACCCGCAGCAGCCGGCTGCTGCTGCCCGTCGAGGGCGAGGCCACCTGGCCCGGCATGGCCGTCTTCCGGCTCGCCCGCCTGGCCGGCGCAGCCCGCGCCCGCCGCGCCGTCCTGTTCGGGCAGCCGGTCCAGGCCCCCGAGGCGCTGATGCTGGGCATCGCCGACGAGCTGACGGAGACGCCCGACGCCGCCGCGGCCACCACCGTCGAGCGCCTCAAGGGCCTGGCCGGCAAGGAGGTCGCCCTGCGCCGCCAGCTGCTCCTCGACGCGGCCACCACCAGCTTCGAGGACGCCCTCGGCCCGCATCTGGCGGCCTGCGACCGCGCGCTGCGACGCACCGCCGAGGAGGCCGCCTGATGGTGGCCACCCACGACGAGACGCAGGAGTGGTCGGCGCTGACGGAGGCCGCCGAGCAGGTGGACAAGACCCTCGCGTCCCTGCCGGAGCCGACCCGCCGCACCCCGCACCAGCGCGCCGAGGCCGAAGCGGCGAAGAACTGGGCCCGCGCCCTGCGCGCCCGCTTCCTCGACGTCCACGCCGACACCGTCTACGACCGGCTCACCGACGGACGCACCCGGAGCCTGCGCGTCGACGACCTGGTCGCGGCCGCCGCGGACGCCTACCCCGCACTGGTACCGGACGCCGGCCGCCTCGCCCAGGAGCGCAGCCGTGCGCAGGCCGACAAAGAGGGCCACGAGATCGACCAGGGCATCTTCCTGCGGGCCGTCCTGCGGTCGCCCACGGCCGGCCCGCACCTCCTGGACGCCATGCTCCGGCCGACCGCCCGCGCCGAACGGCTGCTCCCGGAGTTCCTGCGCACGGGAGTGGTGGAGCTGGAAGCCGTGCGGCTGGAACGCCGGGACGGTGTCGCACGGCTGACGATGTGCCGGCACGACCGGCTCAACGCCGAGGACAACCAGCAGGTCGACGACATGGAGACCGCCGTCGACCTGGCCCTCCTCGACCCGGACGTGCGGGTCGGGCTGCTGCGCGGCGGGGAGATGAGCCACCCCCGCTACCGCGGCAAGCGGGTGTTCAGCGCGGGCATCAACCTGAAGAACCTCAGCTCCGGCGACATCTCCCTGGTCGACTTCCTGCTGCGCCGCGAACTCGGCTACCTCCACAAGCTCGTCAGGGGCCTGCGCGTCGAGGGCGCCGAGGCGCCGTGGCACTCGCCCTACGTCGAGAAGCCGTGGGTCGCCGCCGTCGACGGCTTCGCGATCGGCGGCGGCGCCCAGCTGCTGCTGGTGTTCGACCATGTCCTGGCCGCGTCCGACGCCTACCTCAGCCTCCCGGCGGCCAAGGAGGGGATCATCCCCGGCGTGGCCAACTTCCGCTTAAGCCGGTACGTCGGGCCCCGGCTGTCCCGGCAGGTGATCCTGGAGGGCCGCCGGATCTGGGCCTCGGAGCCGGCGGCACGGCTGCTGGTGGACGAGGTCGTGGACCCGCCGGAGCTGGACGACGCGATCGAGCGGAGCCTGGCCCGCTTCGACGGCGAGGCGGTGCTCGCCAACCGGCGGATGCTCAACCTCGCCGAGGAGCCCGCCGAGGCGTTTCGCGCCTACATGGCGGAGTTCGCCCTCCAGCAGGCGCTGCGGCTCTACGGGGAGGACGTCATCCACAAGGTCGGCAGGTTCGCGGCGAGGTCCGCGTGAGCGCCGCCGACCGGACCCGGGTGCGGTACGAGAAGAAGGACCACATCGCCCACGTCACCCTCGACCGGCCCGAGGTGCTGAACGCGATGGACCTGCGGATGCACGAGGAACTCGCCGGTGTCTGGGACGACGTGGAGGCCGATGACGACATCCGCGCGGTGGTCCTGACCGGGGCGGGCGAGCGGGCCTTCTCCGTCGGACAGGACCTGAAGGAACGCAGCCGCCTCGACGGCGCGGGCACCCCGCGCACCACCTTCGGCAGCCGGGGACTGCCCGGCTGGCCCCGGCTCACCGAGCGGTTCACCCTGTCCAAACCGGTGGTGGCGCGGGTCAACGGCTACGCCCTGGGCGGCGGCTTCGAGCTGGCGCTCGCCTGCGACCTCGTCATCGCCTCGCACGACGCGGTCTTCGCGCTGCCCGAGGCCCGGCTCGGTCTGATCCCGGGCGCGGGCGGCGCGTTCCGGCTCGCCCGCCAACTGCCTCTGAAGACCGCCATGGGGTACCTGCTCACCGGGCGCTCCATGGACGCGGCGACCGCGCTGCACTTCGGGCTGGTCAACGAGGTCGCCGACGACGAGAAGGGCGACCTGGACCGCCGGGTGGCCGCCTGGACGGACGACCTGGTCCGCAGCGCGCCCCTGTCGGTGCGGGCCCTCAAGGAGTCCGTGATGCGCTCGCTCGACCAGCCGCTGGAGGAGGCGTTCGCCACCCGCTACGTGTGGGAGGAGCGGCGCATGAGGAGCGAGGACGCGGTGGAGGGCCCTCGGGCCTTCGCGGAGAAACGCACTCCGGTGTGGTCCGGCCACTGAGAGCCTGTGTCATACCCCCGGCCGGGCGCGCGGCGCCTGGCACGCACGCTCGCGGCGTTGCCGAAACGCCCGCGTGGCTCCGCCACGAGGGCGCTCCGGCGCCTTGCGATCGCACGCACCAGGCGCCGCGCGCTGATCCGACCGGGGATATGACACAGGCTCTGACCCGGAGGAGGAACGACGGAAGGACATGCCGATGCCGCTCGCGCGCGTCAACGGGATCGATCTCAGTTACGACGACCACGGCCCGGCCGGCCGGGCGGAGCCCGTCGTGATGCTCGCGGGCACCGGCGGCCCGGGACGGATCTGGCGCAGCCACCAGGTCCCCGCCCTCAGGGCGGCCGGCCACCGGGTGATCACGCTCGACAACCGGGGCATACCGCCGACCGGACCGTCCGTCGTCGGGTTCACGCTCGCCGACATGGCCGCGGACGTCGCCGCGCTGATCGAGCGCCTGGGGGTGGGCCCCTGCCGGGTGGTGGGCCACTCACTGGGTGGTCTCATCGCGCAGGAACTCGTCCTCGCCCGCCCCGAACTCGTCAGCCGGGCCGTGCTGATGGCCAGCTGCGGCCGGGCGGACGCGCTGATCGAGGCCATGTCGGCCGCCGACATCGAACTGGCCGACAGCGGCGTCAAGATCCCGCCCTCGGTGACGGCGTACCAGCACGCCCTGCAGAACCTCTCGCCCCGCACGCTCAACTACGAGGACGGGCTGCGGGACTGGCTCGGCATCTTCGAGCTCTCCGCGCCCGACCCGTCGACGATCCGCGCCCAACTCGGCCTGGAGGTCATCCCGAACCGCCTCCCGCACTACCGCCGGATCAGCCGCCCCTGTCTGGTCATCGGTTTCCAGGACGACCTGGTCGTGCGCCCGCATCTGTCACGCGAACTCGCCCTGGCCATCCCGGGCGCCCGGTACACGGAGATCCCCGGCTGCGGCCACTACGGCTATCTGGAGCGGCCCGACGCCGTCAACGAGGCGCTCATCGACTTCCTCGCCGACTGAACGGACCCCGGCGGCCGGCTCACGCGCCCCGCAACCGCCGTACGATCTCCAGCTGTTCCGGCTCCAACGGGCGGCCGTCCTCGATCTCCCAGAGACAGTTCTGGAGCACCCGCCCGAGCGTCCAGGCACGCGCGCGTGCCCGGTCCAGGCCCAGGACGTCTGTCAGGGCGTCGAAGCGCCAGCGCACCTCACCGGGGTCGAAGCGGTTGTCGATCGCGGGCAGCAGGTCGAAGCCGGGGTCGCCGGCGAGGGGCTTGGGATCGATGGCGAGCCAGTCCGCGCGGTCGGCGCCGAGGACGTTGTCGTAGTGCAGGTCCCAGTGCAGCAGCCGGTCGCCGGGCTCGTCCACGACCTCCCCTACGGCGGCGGCGCAGTGGGCGAGCAGTCCGCGCGCCTCCTCGTCGGCGATGCGCTCCAGCGCCCACGGCGTGCGCTCCAGCATGGCCCGCGCGATGTCCCCCAGGCCGCGCATGCCCTCCGGGGCGGGTGCGGTGGTCAGGTGGGCCAGGAGGCGGGCGATGACGAGGACGGCCCGGCGGGAGTCGGGGTCGTAGGACAGCATGCGCCGCGGGTCGAGGCGTTCCAGGAGCATCGTGCCGGTGGCCGCGTCGTGGTCGAGGAGCCGTACCGCCCCGTCGCCGTCCCAGACGCGCAGGGCGACGGGCTCGCCCTCGCTCTCCTCGTCGAGCAGCTGCAGTTTCAGGACGGCCCCGGTGCCGTCGGTCCGCAGCACGGGCAGGACGAGGGCACTGACGCCGTGCATGGCCGTACCGTCCGGCCGCAGCCCCCAGGCCGCCAGGAAGTGCTCCGCCCGTTCCGGCAGTCCGGCGATGAACGCCCGCCCCGCCGCTCCGTTGAACTTCTCCTGCGCCGCCGCGAGTCCATCCGGAATGTCGATCACGCCGCGAGCGTATCGACGTGGGTAAATCGGCTCATGCGAATTAAGCGGGGTCTGCACCGGGTGTGGGGGTACGTGCGCGGCGCGCCGGGCACGTACATCTGGCTGGCGGTCCTGTTCGTGACGACGGTCGCCCTGCACCACATGTCGCCGGAGTTCGAGGAGCAGTTCCTGCGGCAGCGCTCGACCAACATCCGTGAACTGTCCAGCAATCCGGTGCGGGTTCTGGTCTCCAGCGCGATGTGGATCGACGGCGGGGTCTGGCTGCCGTACGCCGTCCTGTACTCCGTCTTCCACGCGCCCGTCGAGCGCTGGCTGGGGACGGCGCGCTGGCTGGCGGTCTGCGCGGCGGCGCATGTGCTGGCGACCCTGATCAGCGAGGGGGCGCTGCTGTGGGGGATCCGGCACGGGATGGCGCCCGAGTCGGCCGTCAACACCCTCGACATCGGGGTGAGTTACGCGCTGGCCGGGGTGGTGGCGGTGCTCGCGTATCGGATTCCGGTGCCCTGGCGCGCGCCGTACGCCGCCGCCGTGCTGATCGTCTACGGCGTGCCGCTCGTCACCGGCCGGACCTTCACCGACCTCGGCCACTTCACCTCGGCGCTGATCGGGTTCGCGTGCTATCCGCTGGTCAGAGGGCGCGCAAGACCACGAAATCCGAAGGAGACAGCGGCGGCCGTGGGGGGCTAACGTCCCCGGCATGAGCAGCTCGGCAAGCGCTGTCGTCAACGGCGGCATCTCGTTCTGGTTCGCGGACGACGGTCTCCCGGCGGTACGGGAGCCTCTCGCCGGGGACGCCACGGCGGACGTGGTGATCGTCGGCGGCGGCTACACGGGCCTGTGGACCGCGTACTACCTCAAGAAGGCGGCCCCCTTCCTGCGCGTCACCGTCCTGGAGCAGAAGTTCTGCGGCTACGGCGCCTCGGGACGCAACGGCGGCTGGCTCTACAACGGCATCGCGGGCCGCGACCGCTACGCGAAGCTGCACGGCCACGAGGCGGCGGTGCGGTTGCAGCGGGCGATGAACGACACCGTCGACGAGGTCGTCCGGGTCGCCGAGGCCGAGGGCATCGACGCGGACGTCCACAAGGGCGGGGTGCTGGAAGTCGCCCGTACACCCGCCCAGTTGGCCCGCCTCAAGGACTTCCACGCGCACGAACTGTCGTACGGCGAGAAGGACCGCGAGCTGTACGACGCCCGCGGGACGGCCGAGCGGATCCGGGTCGCGGACGCCGTCGGCTCCTCCTGGACCCCGCACGGTGCCCGCCTGCACCCCGTGAAGCTGGTGAAGGGCCTGGCCGCGGCCGTCGAGGCGCTCGGGGTGGTCATCCACGAGGGCACGCCGGTGACGGAGATCAGGCCGAAGCACGCGGTGACGCCGTACGGCACGGTCCGCGCCCCGTACGTCCTGCGCTGCACCGAGGGCTTCACGGCGAGCCTGAAGGGACAGCGCCGGACCTGGTTGCCGATGAACTCGTCGATGGTGGTCAGCGAACCTCTCACGGACGACCAATGGGAGACGATCGGCTGGGACGGACGCCAGGCACTCGGCGACATGGCACACGCGTACATGTACGCGCAGCGCACCGCCGACGGGAGGATCGCCCTCGGCGGACGCGGGGTGCCGTACCGCTTCGCCTCGCGGACGGACAACGACGGCCGGACCCAGGAAGCGACGGTCGAGGCACTGCGCGACATCCTCGTGAGCTTCTTCCCCTCACTGGCCGGGCACGCGGTCGAACACGCCTGGTCGGGCGTGCTGGGCGTACCGCGCGACTGGTGCGCGACGGTCACGCTGGATCGGGCTACGGGCCTCGGCTGGGCCGGCGGCTATGTCGGCTCGGGGGTGGCGACGACGAACCTTGCGGCTAGGACGCTTCGGGATCTCGTGCAACTGGACTCCGGGCAGGGTGGGAAGACCGAGCTGACGGACCTGCCGTGGGTGGGGCACAAGGTGCGCAAGTGGGAGCCGGAGCCGTTCCGTTGGCTCGGGGTGCAGGGCATGTACGCGACGTACCGGGCGGCGGACCGGCGGGAGTCGCGGTTGCGTACGGCGGAGTCCTCGAGGCTGGCACGGGTCGCGGATCGGGTTTCGGGGCGGCACTGAGCGTTGTTGTCTGCGGGGCAGTTGTGGCTGGTCGCGCAGTTCCCCGCGCCCCTGAGGTGGGTCATGCGGCCGTTTTTGATGGTGGAACCAGTGTTGGTGCTCCCTGCGCCGTCGGCCTCGCCGTCACCATCAGTGCCGCCACCACCCCCGCCAGCAGCATGATCCCCGCCGCCCACCAGATCGCGACCGTGTATCCGTGCACGACCGCCTCCTTCGAGACCAGGTCCTGGTCGGCGCCGCGGGTCAGATGGGCTGTGAGATAGGCCGTGCTGCTGGTGGTGGCGATCGTGTTGAGCAGGGCCGTGCCGATCGAACCGCCCACCTGCTGGGAGGTGTTGACGGTGGCCGAGGTGACGCCGGAGTCCTGCGGGGCGACGCCCGCGGTCGCGGTGGCGAAGACCGGCATGAAGGTGAGGCCCATGCCGAGGCCCATGAGAATCAGGGCCGGGAGGATCTCCGTCGTGTAGTCGGAGTGGACCGTCATGCGGGTCAGGATCACCATGCCGGTCGCGGCGAGGACCATGCCGGGAGCCATCAGCAGCCGGGGCGGCACGCGGTTCATCAGACGGGCCGAGATCTGGGTGGAGCCGATGATGATCGCGGCCGTGAGGGGCAGGAAGGCCAGGCCGGTCTTGACGGGTGAGTAGGCGAGGATCACCTGGAGGTAGTAGGTCATGAACAGGAACAGGCCGAACATGCCGATGACGGCGAGGCCCATGGTCAGGAAGCAGCCGGCCCGGTTGCGGTCCTTGACGATGTGCAGGGGGAGCAGCGGCACGGGGGCCCTGGTCTGCCACCACACGAAGGCCGTCAGCAGGACCACGCCGGCCGCGAAGAGACCCAGCACCAGGGGGTCCGTCCAGCCGCGCGGCTGCGCCTCGCTGAAGCCGTAGACGATGGCGACCAGTCCGCCGCAGCCCAGCACCGCGCCGGGCACGTCCAGGCGGACGTCCGCGTGTCCGGGGCGGTCGTGGAGAAGGGCGAGGGCGCCGAAGACGGCGACGACGGCGATGGGGACGTTGACGTAGAGACACCAGCGCCAGTCGAGGTACTCGGTGAGCAGCCCGCCGACGATGAAGCCGATGGCGGAGCCGGAGCCCGCGAGGGCGCCGTAGATGCCGAAGGCCTTGCCGCGTTCCTTGGGGTCGGTGAAGGTCGTGGTGAGCAGGCTGAGCGCGGAGGGCGCCAGGACCGCGGCGAAGACGCCCTGGAGCGCTCGGGCGCCGAAGAGCATGCCGGAGTTCTGGGCCGCGCCGCCGAGGGCGGAGGCGGCGGCGAAGCCGATGAGGCCGATGACGAACGTGCGCTTGCGGCCCACGAGGTCCGCGATCCGGCCACCGAGCAGCAGGAGGCCGCCGAAGGCGAGGGTGTAGGCGGTGATCACCCATTGCCGGTTGGCGTCGGACATGCCCAGGTCCTCCTGCGCGGAGGGGAGGGCGATGTTCACGATGGTGGCGTCGAGGACGACCATCAGCTGGGCGAGGGCGATGATCACCAGGCCCCACCAGCGGCGGGGGTCGGCCTGATCCGGTTCACCTGTTCGGGTGACACTCACCCCGCCAGAAGACCATGAATCGGGAGGTATCGCATCCGCGAGCGGCGCCTCGTGGATGGATGGCTCATGGACGGTTCGTGGTCCGCGCCTCGCGCCGGCTCATGGTTCGAGGATGACCTTCCCGGTGGTCCCCCGTGTCTCCAGTGCCCGGTGTGCGGCGGCCGCCTCGGCGAGCGGGAAGCGCTGCACGGCCGGGGTGAGGCGGCCCGCGGCGGCCTCGGCGAGGGCGCGCAGTTCCAGCGTGCGGACGGGGTTGGGGCCGCCGGCCTTCCGCATCATCACGGCGCCGAGGACCTGCTCGGAGACGCCGTCGACGAGGTGGGGCGCGCCGTCCTGGATGCCGTCGGCGGACCAGCCGAAGACGAGGTGCCGTCCGCCGGGGGCGAGCAGGGCGAGGGCCTCGCGGGCGACGTCCCCGCCGACGCCGTCGAAGACGATGGTGACCTTGTCGCCGCCGAGGTGCGCGCGGACCTTGTCCGGCCAGGCCGGGTCCCGGTAGTCGACGGCGGGATCGGCGCCGTTCGCCTCGACGAGGGCGGTCTTCGCGGGCCCGCCGGCGAGACCGACGACGGTGGCGCCGGCGTTCTTCGCGTACTGCACGAGCAGGGTGCCGATGCCCCCGGCGGCGGCCGGGACGAGGGCCACGGAGTCGGGGCCGAGCTCGGCGAACTGGAGGATCCCCATCGTCGTACGGCCTGTCCCGATCATGGCGACGGCCTCGGCGAAGTCCAGGTTGCCGGGGATCTCGTGGACCCGGTCGACGTCGGTGACGGCGAGCTCGGCGTAGCCCCCGGGGGCGAAGCCGAGGTGGGCCACCACGCGCTTGCCGAGCCACAGGGCGGCGACGCCGTCGCCGAGGGACTCGACCACACCGGCGACCTCGCGGCCAGGGATCGTGGGCAGGCGGGGCGGTTCGGGCAGCGGTCCCTGGACGCCCTCGCGCAGGGCGGTGTCCAGCAGGTGGACACCGGCGGCCCGTACGGCGATACGGACCTGGCCCGGGCCGGGGCGGGGGTCCTCGACCCGCTCGTGGACGAGGTTCTCGGCCGGGCCGAAGGCGTGCAGGCGGATGGCGTGCATGGAGGCTCCCTGAGCGGCTGCTGTGCTGCTGGTGAGCCCCCAGCCTTCAACCTCAAGCATGCTTGAGGTCAAGGGCGTTGCGGCCGAGGGCCAGGGACACGGCGGTCAGCGCGCTGTTGAAGGAGACCTCGGACAGCACGCCGGGGGCGGCGACCTGGTCGCCGGCGAGGTAGACACCGTCGCCCCGGTCGATGGCGGGGCGGTCCCGCCAGCTGGTGCCGGGCAGGTCGACGGCTCCGGTACGGCCGTTCGCGAGGGCCTCGCCGCGCCAGGTCACGCGGGTGCGCCAGCCGTCGAAGGCGAGGTCGAGGAGCTGCTCGGCGCGGGCGACGCCATCGGCCTTGGACTCGTGCGGGGCGAGCGGGATCTGGCCCTGGATCAGCTGTTCGCCGGCGGGGGCGAGGGTGCGGTCCTGGGCGGTGAAGCGTTCGATCCAGCCCGGGGAGTCGAGGTCGGAGACGGCGAAGGCGTCACCGCGCCGGCTGCGGACGGCGAGGTCGACGAGAGCCGTACGGCCGCTCGCCCAGGTCAGCGAGTCGTCCGCGAGGAGCCGGCGGGCGGCGGCGAGGGAGGTGGCGACGATGACGGGGGTGTCCGTGGGGAGCGTGTCGACGCGGGACAGGGTCTCCATGCGGACGCCGAGGTTCCAGGCGCGGGCGGCCATCCGGTCGACGACACTCGCCCAGCCGCCGACCGGGTAGTGCGCCTCGGGCGGCAGCTTGGTGGCGCGGCGCAGGCGTTCCTGTACGAACGCCGCGGACAGCGCGCCGGGGTCGTGGTGGAAGAGGGCGACGGCCGAGTAGTGGGCGGCGGCCCGCGCGGCCTCCTCGCCGGCGATACGGGTGGCCCAGGTCAGGAAGTCGGTGTCGACGGGGGCCTGCGGCAGCCCGGGGCGCAGCAGCTTCAGCATCGCGAAGGGCGGGGTGCGACGCAGGACGCCCTTGTGGCGCAGCCGCAGCCGGGCCGCCTCCAGGGGCGGCAGCGGGGCGAGCGGGCCGATGAGGTCGCGCTGCTTGAGCCAGGCCCAGTGCGGGCCGCCGTTGTAGAGGGCGTGCGGGCCCTCGTTGGTCCGGTACGGCCCCTCGGCGGTCCGGGCCCGCCCGCCGAGGGTGTGGTGGGCCTCGTGGATCGTGACCTTGGCGCCCGCTTCGGCGGCGGTGACGGCCGCGGTGAGTCCGGCGAGGCCGCCGCCGATGACGGTGATGCGGTGCATGGGTGGGTGTTCCTCTCGGTCGGGCGTGGGTGTCCGATGTGTGGGCTGCTGCGGATACGACGTCCGCGCGCGCCGGAATGTGACATCAGGGGCGTCTTCGCAGGTAAGGGCGTTGGTCCCGGGGCGTTGTCAGTGGCGGGGTGCACCATGGGGGGCATGGCGAGGCGAGCGGTGGGCGGGACGGGCGGGGCGGGCAGGACGGGCGGGGCCGGTGTGAAGGCGGCGCGGCGGCCGGAGGTGCGCCTGCCGACGCTGGAGGCGTACACCGGCGGGGAACTGGAGCCGGACGGGGACTACGACGGGCTGGAGTTCCGGGACCGGGACCTCGCCGGACAGGACGGCGGGGGCGCCCGGTTCATGGACTGCGCGCTGACGGAGTGCGCGCTGGACGAGACACGGCTGCGCCACGCGCGCTTCCTCGACTCGGTCCTCACCGGAGTGCGGGGCGTCGGCACGGACCTGTCCGAGGCGACACTGCGTGACGTCGAGTCGGTGGACGCACGGCTGGGCGGGGTGCAGTTGCACGGGGCGGTGCTGGAGCGGGTGGTGATCCGCGGCGGCAAGATCGACTACCCGAACCTGCGGGCGGCCCGCCTCAGAGACGTCGTCTTCGAGGGCTGCGTGCTGGTGGAACCGGACTTCGGCGGTGCCCGCCTGGAGCGCGTCGAGTTCATCGACTGCGCCCTGAGACGCGCGGACCTCACCGGCGCCACCCTCACCGACGTGGACCTGCGCGGCGCGGCCGAACTGGACATCGCCCGAGGCGTGGAGCGACTCGCGGGCGCGGTGGTCAGCGCGGCCCAACTGCTCGACCTGGCCCCGGTGCTGGCCGGGCAGATGGGGATCCGGGTGGAGGGCTGAGGACGTGAGGACGCGCCGGTCGCTCGGCGCCCGGGGGGCACCGCTCCTGCGCCGGCCGCCCCGGCTCAGCTCACCCGCGGGAACTTCGCCTGGAGGGTCCAGATCGCCGGGTTCTCGCCCAGGTCCTCGTGGAGGTCGGTCAGGTCGGCGAGGAGGTCGTGGAGGAAGTCGCGGGCCTCACGGCGGAGTTCGGCGTGGGAGAAGGTGAGCGGGGGGTCCTCGGCCGGCATCCAGTCCGACTCGATGTCCACCCAGCCGAAGCGGCGCTCGAAGAGCATGCGGTCGGTGGACTCGGTGAAGTCGAGTTCGGCGTACTGGGGGCGGGAGGCGCGGGAGCCCGCCGGGTCGCGGTCGAGGTGTTCCACGATGTCGCACAGCGCCCACGCGAAGTCGAGCACCGGCACCCATCCCCAGGCTGTGGACAACTCCCGGTCCGCCTTGGTGTCGGCGAGGTAGACGTCACCGCAGAACAGGTCGTGCCGCAGCGCGTGGACGTCCGCGCGGCGGTAGTCGGTCTGGGGCGGGTCGGGGAAGCGGTTGGAGAGGGCGTAGCCGATGTCGAGCACGTACGTGATGGTGTCACGCCGTCCGGCGCGGGACGTCCGTGCCTCCCGGCGCCCTAGGATCCCTGACATGTCCAGATCCGCACGCCTTGTCCCGGCCTGGGTGTCCGCCCTGACGGCCGCCGCCCTCACCCTCACGGCGTGCGGCGCCGGCGACGGCGAGGGCGCTGTGCGCGGCACCCCAGGGGGCGCCGGGGTCCGGGACCCGTACTTCCCCAAGGCGGGCAACGGCGGATACGACGTCGGCCACTACGACCTGCGCCTGTCCTACGACCCGGACACGGACCATCTGTCCGGCACCGCGGGCATCACCGCCAGGGCCACGCAGGACCTGTCCGCCTTCGACCTGGACCTGAAGGGGCTGGACGTCGAGGCCGTCACGGTCGAGGGAAGGGCCGCCCGCTTCCACCGCACCGGCCAGGAGCTGACCGTCCGCCCCCACGGCGGCCTCGACAAGGGGGAGACCTTCAAGGCCGAGGTCCGCTACTCCGGCACCCCCCGCACCCTCACCGACGCCGACGGCTCCGAGGAGGGCTGGCTGCGCACCGCCGACGGAGCGGTGGCCCTCGGCGAGCCGATCGGGTCGATGACGTGGTTCCCCGGCAACCATCACCCCGCGGACAAGGCGTCGTACGACATCACGGTCACCGTCCCGGACGGCCTGGAAGCCGTCTCCAACGGGGAGTTGAGGAAGCAGGAGACCGGCGAGGCGGGTACGACCTTCTCCTGGCACACGGCCGAGCCCATGGCGAGCTATGTCGCCACCCTCGCCGTCGGCGACTACGACATTCACCGCTCCACCGCCGGTGACCTGCCGGTTTACACCGCCGTCCGGCACGGGGAGAGCGCGAAGGCGCTCGCGCGGCTGCCCGAGATCATGGAGTGGGGCGAGGAGAACTTCGGGCCCTACCCCTTCTCCTCCACCGGCGCGGTCGTCGGCGGTGAGGACGACGCCGAGTACGCCCTGGAGACACAGAACCGGCCCTTCTTCCCCGGCGCCCCCGACACCGCGCTCCTCGTGCACGAGCTCGCCCACCAGTGGTTCGGCGACTCCGTCACACCGAGGAGCTGGCGGGACATGTGGCTCAACGAGGGGTTCGCGACATACGCGGAGTGGCTGTGGGAGGAGGACGAGGGCGGCGACAGCGCGCAGGACACCTTCGACCAGCTGTACGCGGAGGGGGAGGACGAGTACCCGGACCTGTGGTTGTTCCCGCCGGCCGAGCCGAGCGGCGCCGCACACCTCTCCGACGACCCCGTCTACCAGCGCGGCGCGATGGTGATCCAGAAGATCCGGCAGACGGTCGGCGACGACACCTTCTACGACATCGTCCAGGGCTGGACGGCCGCGCACCGGCACGGCAACGCCGACACCGACGACTTCACGGAGTACGTCGAACAGCAGGCGCCGGACGAGGACTTCGACGCCATCTGGGACGAGTGGCTGTACGGAGAGGGAAAGCCCGCACGACCGTAACGGTCACCGGGCGAACACAGAGCGGTCCCGGACGGTCGTAAAGGGGCACCTTGCGGAGGGCCGTCTCGCGCGTGCGTCGGTATACCTAGGGTGGGCGCCCCGGGTACGTATCCGGTCCTGCTGCCGAGGGGACGCCATGGACAGCCTCGTACCGCCGACGCTGTCGGCCCATGAGACGGACGACGCCGGACTGCCCGCCGAGCTCACCCGGTTCATCGGACGGGACGCCGAACTCGCCGAGATCCGTGAGGCGTTGTACCGGGAGCGGCTGGTGACCCTGATGGGCGCGGGCGGGGTCGGCAAGAGCCGGCTCGCGCTGCGCACCGCCCGCCGGATGCGCGAACGCTGCCCGGACGGGGTGTACTTCGTGGAGCTGTCCGAGCTGCGCGACCCGGAGCTGCTGGCCAACGCGGTCGCGGCGGTCGTGGAGCTGCCCGAGCAGTCCGAGCGGGCGGGCCGCACCCCGCTGGAGGCGCTGATCGCCTACTTCGGCAGCCGCCGACTGCTGCTCGTCCTGGACACCTGTGAACATCTCGTCGACGCCTGCGCGGTGTTCGTGCAGTCCGTGCTGCGCTACTGCCCGCAGGTCCGCGTCCTGGCGACCAGCAGACAGCCGCTGGACGCCCCCGGCGAGCGGGTGCTCCAGGTGATGCCGCTGCCGGTCATCGACCCGGACGACGACGCCCGGCCCGGCGCCGAACCCAGCGACGCCATGCTGCTGTTCGCCGAACGCGCGGCGGCCGTGGTCCGCGGCTTCGGGCTCACCGACGCCAACCGCGGCCTGGTGGCCCGCCTGTGCCACCGCCTCGACGGCATTCCGCTGGCCATCGAACTGGCCGCCGTACGCCTGCGGGCGCTCTCCCTCGAACAGCTTCTCTCCCGTCTCGACCACCGCTTCCGCCTCCTGTCCGGCGGCAGCCGCGGGGTGCTGCCCCGCCACCAGACCCTGCGCACGGCCATCGACTGGAGCCATGGACTGTGCACCGAGCAGGAGCAGTTGCTGTGGGTGCGGCTCTCGATGTTCGCCGGGGAGTTCGAGCTGACCGCCGCCGAGGAGGTCTGCTCGGGGCCCAGGCTGCCGCCGGAGGAGATCCTGGAGTGCCTGATCGGCCTGGTGGACAAGGCGATCGTGCTGCGGCTCGACGACGAGGGCGACGGCAGCGACGCCCGCTACCGGATGCTCGACACCATCCGCGAGTACGGCCGCGAGCGCCTCGCCGAGAGCGGCGCCGAGCTGGAGTACCGCACCCGCCACCGCGACCACTGCCTCGCCCTGGCCGAGGAGTTCGACGCCCGCTGGCTCACCCGCGACCAGGTGGTGTGGATGCGCAGGGCCTGGCGGGAGCGGGCCAGTCTGCGCTCCGCGCTGGAGTTCTGCTGCACCGAACCCCGCGAGGCCACCGCCGGGCTCCGGCTGGCCTCGGCCCTGTGGGGCCTGTGGCTCGGCACCGGTCGCACCGTCGAGGGTCTGTACTGGCTGGAGCGCCTCCTTCCCTTGTGCCCCGAACCGCACCCGTCCCGGGTGACCGCCCTCAGGGTCGCCGGCCACCTCAGCCTCATGTCCGGCGCCCACGGCCGCGGCCTGGAGCTGACCGAGCGCGCCGAGGACGCCTCCCACGAGGGCGGCGGACGCGTCGACGCGGCCTACGTCGTCTTCAACCGCGGCCTCGCCCACACCCTGGTCGGCGAGGTCGACTGGGCGCTTGAACGCCTCAGGGACGCCCGTGAACGGTTCGCCGGCCTCGGCGAACAGGGCGGCGAGGCATGGATGCTGGGCACGATGTGCGGGGCGCATCTGTGCGCGGGCGAGTACGACAAGACGCTGGCCACCTGCGAGGAGACCCGCCCCGTCCTGGAACCGCTCGGGGAGCGCTGGGTGCAGGGCTGGGTCGGCTGGATCCAGGGCTGCGCCCTGTGGGGCCTCGGCCGGCACGAGGAGTCCGCGGCCGTACTGCGCTCCGCACTCACCATGTGCCTGGAGATCAACCACGCCCAGGGCATCGCCTTCTCCATCGACACCCTCGGCTGGATCGCCGCCGCCGAAGGCCGCCCCGAGCGGGCGGCGGCGCTGCTGGGCGCGGCGGACCGGCTGTGGGAGAGGTTCCACGACCCACGGCTCGGCATCCCCGCCATGCACCGGGCCCACGACGAGGCCAGGGCGGTCACCCGCAGCGCCCTCGGTGCGCGCCGCCACGAGGAGCTGTACGCCGCCGGCGCCGCGCTCTCCCTCCAGGAGGCCGTGGACCGCGCCACGGGCGAAACGACCGGCGCGCGGGCGAGCGGCAGACGGGCCGCGGGACACGGCGGCTGGTCCGCGCTGACCGTACGGGAGCGGGAGATCGCGGACCTGGTCGCGGAGGGACTGTCGAACCGCCGTATCGCCGAGCAGCTCACCATCTCCAAGCGCACGGTGGACTCGCACGTGGAGCACATCATGGGCAAGCTCGGCTACGCGTCACGCACCCAGATCGCCACCCTCGCGGCGGCCCGGCCCAGCGCCTGACGCCGAGGGACCGCCCGGCGCGTGGTGATGATCCGCCGACAGACCACCGTACGCACCGGACGGCCTCGAGAGCCTTCGGCGGCACCGCCGGACAGGGCGATGCCGCCGTCGCCGATCACCAGGACGAGCGGGCTCTGTGGTCGCACCCCGCACAGTCTGGGCCACTCACCGGCCGCCCGCATCGGCAACAACACCCACTAGGGATACGTAAGTTGCGGACACGGACGGCATCGGTACGCCCACGGGTGCCGTACGGCTACTTGACGTTGACGGCCTTCCAGGCCGCCGCGACCGCGCTGTACTCCGCGCTGCCCGCCCCGTACAGGTCGCTCGCCGCCTGGAGGGTGCCGGTGCGGGCGCCCGCGTAGTCGGTCGAGGAGGTGAAGTACGTCGTCAGCGCCTTGTACCAGATCTGGTACGCCTTGGCGCGGCCGATGCCGGTGACGCTGGAGCCGTCGTAGGTCGGGGAGTTGTAGCTCACCCCGTTGATCGTCTTCGCGCCGCTGCCCTCGCTCAGCAGATAGAAGAAGTGGTTGGCGACACCGGACGAGTAGTGGACGTCCAGCCGGCCGACGGTGCGCGACCAGTAGTCGGCCGAGCCGCCGTCCTTGCTGGGCTTGTCCATGTAGCGCAGCGGGGTGCCGTCGCCGTTGATGTCGATCTTCTCGCCGATGAGGTAGTCACCGACGTCGGCGGAGTTGCCCGCGAAGAACTCCACCGAGGTGCCGAAGATGTCGGAGGTCGCCTCGTTGAGCCCACCCGACTCGCGGCTGTACTTCAGCCCCGCGGTGGCCGCGGTCAGCCCGTGGCTCATCTCGTGCCCGGCGACATCGAGCGAGGTCAGCGGGTGGGAGTTGCCCGTGCCGTCGCCGTACGTCATGCAGAAGCAGCTGTCGTTCCAGAAGGCGTTGACGTACGCGTTGCCGTAGTGGACCCGGCTGTAGGCGGCCTTGCCGTCACCGGCGATGCCGTTGCGGTTGAAGGCCGACTTGTAGAAGTCCCAGGTGACGGCGGCACCGTAGGCCGCGTCGACGGCGGCGGTCTGCCGGTTGGCAGGAGTGCCGTCACCCCAGGCGTCGTCGGCGTCGTGGAAGAGGGTGCCGGTCCCGGACGTACCCCCGCCCAGGTCGTACGTCTTGTGCCCACCGCGCGCGGAGTCGACGAGGTCGAAGCCCCCCGAGGCGGCGGCCGTGGTGCCCAGCGTCACGGTCCCGCTGTACTCGCTCGCACCGGTACCGGTGTCGATGCCCTGGTACTCGTAGATCTTCTTGCCGGTGGTGGCGTCGGTGATGACGTGCAGCTCGCTCGGGGTTCCGTCGTGCTGGAGCCCCTTGACGACGGTCTCGTAGGCGAGGACGGGCTTGGCGCCGGCGGCCCAGACCACCTTGCGGGCGGAGGCACTCGCGGAACGGCTCCCCGCGAGGGCCGACTTCTTCGCGGTGGCGGCGGATATCGCGGCGTCCGTCGACGCCACGGCTATGCGGGCGCCGGTGGCCTTGCTGACGCCCTTGAGCGCCCCGCCCTTCGCCACGTGTGTGACGAGGTCGCCGCCGAGGACGGGCAGACCGGCGTAGGTGCGCTCGTAGCGGGTGTGGACGGTGCCGTCGGCGTCCTTGACGACATCCCGGACGACCAGCGCCTCCCGGGCGCCGAGCCCGAGTTCGTCGGCGGTGGAACCGGCCGCGTCCTGCGCCGACTTGAGGGCGGCGGCACGGGCCGAGGCGCTGAGGGGGAGGGCGGTGGCGCCGTTGACGGACTCGGGGGCCGCGGTGGCGGCGCCGTTCTGCAGCGCGAGCACGACCATGGCCGCCGAGCCGATCAGGGCGGCGGCACGCAGACGGGTCGTACGGGAGATACGGGACTGCTGTCTCACTCGGTCTCCTTCGGGCCGGCCTCAAGGGTGTCGAGGCACAGGCGAGGCACAGGTGGGGCACAGAGTTGCGGCGAGCGAGGAGAGGGTGACATCCGGACCGGCCTGTTTGACAGGCCGCCGTCAAGACTTTACGTGTTCTTGTCCGAAAGTCAGTTTTCACAATCCGCTATGCGGACGTGTGAGACATGGTCAACTCTCCGCTTCTTAAGCGGACTTGGCGCCGGATCCGTCACTCGTCCCCGTCCAGCAGCCGGGCGAGGTCCGGTGGCCACAGGGCGTCCGGCGTGGCGCGCAGTTCCTCCCGGGGCCACCAGCGCCAGGTGAGGATGCCGTCCTCGGCGTGGGCGGCGGCGAGATGCGGGCCGGTGGGTTCGCGCCGGGGGCCGTGGGCGACGTAGATGTGCTCGTCCTGGTGGACGGGCCCGACCGCGTGCGTGAAGTCGTGTTCCCAGGTGCACAGCAGCGGTCCGGGTTCGAGGTCCGTCCAGCCGGTCTCCTCGCGCAGTTCACGCAGCGCACCCTCGTAAGGCGTCTCGTCCGCCTCAAGGCCTCCACCGGGCGGCGCCCAGTGCACCCCGACCTCGACGTTGTCGTACCGGAAGAGGAAGACCGCCCCGTCCGGGTCGAGTACGACGACACGGGCCGCATGCCGGGGCGTGCGCAGCGACTTGCGCAGGACGGCGCAGGGGCGGCCGAGTCGGCGGTCGGTGCGGTGGTCGACGACCTCGTAGCCGAGGGCGGTCCAGAAGGCGAGGCCGCGGGGGTTGTCGTCGAGGACGGCCAGCCGCAGAGCGGTACGCCCGGCAGCGCGGAACCGTTCCTCGACAAGGCTCGCGACCCGCTTGCCGTACCCCCGCCGATGCGCGCTCGCGTCGACCATCAGCAGCCCGATCCACGGGTCGGGGTCGGCCGGATCGGGATGGTGGGCGAGGGTGATCACGATCCCCACCATCCGCCCCTCGCTCCGGGCCAGCAGCACCTCCGCACCAGGATGGGCCAACTCCTCGGCCAGCGCGGCGGCCACCTGTTCCGGGCGGATGTCGTCCGGGTCGGGGAAGTCGCCGCTGAGGGCGTGGAACGCGTGGTTGGAGGCGTAGAGCGCGGTGAGTTCGGTGAGGACGGGGGCCGGGATGTCGTGATCGGCCGTCAGGGGCAGCGGTTCGAGGCGCACGCGGGGACGCTACCGCCCCCGAACGCCGCAGACCCCCGGCAAAAGCCGGGGGTCTCCGTGCGGTCCTACGTCCGTCAGACGTTGACGCCGAAGTCCTGGGCGATGCCGACCAGGCCCGAGGCGTAGCCCTGGCCGACGGCGCGGAACTTCCACTCGGCGCCGTTGCGGTACAGCTCGCCGAAGACCATCGCCGTCTCCGTCGCCGCGTCCTCCGACAGGTCGTAGCGCGCGATCTCGGCGCCGCCGGCCTGGTTGACGATGCGGATGTAGGCGTTGCGGACCTGGCCGAAGTTCTGCGAGCGGTTCTCCGCGTCGTAGATCGAGACCGGGAAGACGATCTTGTCGATGTCGGCGGGCAGGCCCGCGAGGTTGACGTTGATCGCCTCGTCGTCGCCGGCGCCCTCGCCGGTGCGGTTGTCACCGGTGTGGACGATGGTCTGGTCCGGGGTCTGCTTGTTGTTGAAGAACACGAAGTGTCCGTCGGAGTAGACCTTGCCCTGCGTGTTGACCGCGATCGCCGAGGCGTCGAGGTCGAAGTCCGTGCCGGTGGTCGTGCGGACGTCCCAGCCGAGGCCCACGGTGACGGCGGTCAGGCCCGGTGCCTCCTTGGTGAGCGAGACGTTGCCACCCTTGGACAGGCTTACAGCCATGGTTGGGAGTCCTTTCCCTCGTTTATGTACTGCCTGAAGCTACATCTACCCGTATGAACGCCGAGAGGGGTAGCGAAGGTTCCAGGTGTCTTTACTTTCTTTACCGAACAGACGGTGAACGATATTCGCGTGACGTGTGCCGGTCATCCGGGGGACCATGGACGGCATGTCCGGTCCCCACGTCATCCGCGGCTCCGTCTCGCTTCCCGAGGCCGAGCTCCAGTGGCGTTTCTCGCGCTCGTCCGGACCCGGCGGGCAGCACGTCAACACCAGCGACTCCCAGGTGGAGCTCCGCTTCGACCTGGCCAACACCGACGCCCTGCCCGAGGTCTGGAAGGCCCGCGCCCTGGAACGGCTGGCGTCCCGCCTCGTGGACGGCGTCATCACCGTCCGCTCCTCAGAACACCGCTCCCAGTGGCGCAACCGCGAGACAGCGGCGGTACGCCTGGCAGCGCTCCTGGCCGAGGCAACGGCCCCGCCACCCAAGCCCCGCAAGCCGACCCGCATCCCGCGAGGCATCAACGAGCGCCGCCTCCGCGAGAAGAAGCAGCGCGCGGAGACGAAGCGAGGCAGAACGGGCAGAGACTGGGGCTGACCGCGTTCGCCCGCCTGCGGCAGCGTCGTGGCCGCTCGCGCAGTTCCCCGCGCCCCCAGGCGGCACGACCCGCAGCCGCGTTCGGACGTGAGGGGACGTGTCGGGGGGTGTCCGCCCGCAGCGGTTGGCGCGTCAACACGGGCGCCCCTTATAGAGGACCGATTCCGCGCCGTTCCGAGGACGGACACCCCCCGGCGCGGCCCCGCCCCCCCCACAACCGCACCGCGCCGCTGTCACAACCCGCACCCGTCATCCGTCAACACCACGACGAAAGGTGTGACAGATGACGACCGACGACGACTTCCTCGCCCGCCGCTTCGAAACCCACCGCCCCCGCCTCAGGGCCGTGGCGCACCGGATGCTCGGATCGGCCTCCGAGGCCGAGGACGCCGTACAGGAAGCCTGGTTCCGGCTGAACCGCACCGGCGCCGCCGACATAGACAACCTGGCCGGCTGGCTGACCACGGTCGTCGGCCGGGTCTGCCTCGACATGCTCCGCACCCGCACCACCCGCGCCGAACAGCCCCTCGAACCCGAGGCACCGATACCCACCGACTCCACCGACGTCCCCGACCCCGAACAGGACGTCCTGCTCGCCGACTCCGTCGGGGTCGCCCTGCTCGTCGTGCTCGACACCCTGACGCCCGCCGAACGCCTCGCGTTCGTGCTGCACGACCTGTTCGCCGTCCCCTTCGAGGAGGTCGGCGAGGTCGTCGGCCGTACCCCCGCCGCCGCCCGCCAACTCGCCAGCCGCGCCCGCCGCCGCGTACAGGGCGCGCCCGCGCCCGACGCCGACGAGGTGCGCCGACGCCAACGTGAGGTCGTCGACGCGTTCCTGGCCGCCGCGCGTGAGGGCGACTTCGAGGCCCTGGTCGACGTACTGGACCCGGACGTGGTCGCGCGCACCGAGGCCGGCGTCACGGCGGGCGCCCTCGCGGTGGCGAAGGGCGCGACGCGCTTCGCGGCGATCGCCCGGATCGCGAGGCCCGCCCTGGTGGACGGCCGGACCGGGCTCGCGGTGCTGATCGACGGAAGGGTGGAGCGGACGCTGGCGTTCACGTTCGTACAGATGCGGATCGCGGTGATCGACATCGTGACGGAGCACGCGCGCGTGGCGGAGAGCGAGGTGGAGATCCTCTAGCGCGGAGATTCTCTGGCTTGGAGATCCTCTAGCTCAACGCCAGCACCCCCACCGTCTCCCCCTCCACCGTCTCCCCGTTCGGCCGGAATCCCAGCCCGAGATAGAAGTCCTCCGGCCCGTGCTCCCCCGGATGCCAGGTGACGTACAACTCCGTGCCGCCCCGTCGCCGGATCTCCGCCGCCACCGACTCCACCGCGAATCGCCCGTACCCGCGCGCCTGCGCGTCCGCGGAGATGTTCAGCCGCCACAGTCCGGAGCGGATGAGGGTGCCGTCGTCGGCCCAGTCGATGTCGAAGAAGGCCATGAGGAAGCCGACCGGCCGGTCACCGTCGACGATCAGACGGGGCCAGGCGGTGCCGGGATGGACGTAGGCCTCGGCGAGGGACTTCACCACCGGGGAGACCGCGAATTCCTGCTCGGGCCGGACGCGAATGCCGAGGGCGGCGTCGATATTGCGCGGGGTTATTTCTTCGAGGCGGGGGCCGGGGCCGTGCGTGATCATGCGCGGCACCTTAGACGGACCGCTCCACGGGGCACACGCGAATTACCGTCACCCCAACTGCCGATACCGCCCCTTGAAGTACGCGAGCGGCCCTCCGTCGGCGCTCGGCACGCGCGCGGTGAGCACCCGGCCGATGACGAGCGTGTGGTCCCCGGCCCGCACGCGCTGCTCCGTACGGCACTCCAGGGTCGCCAGCGCTCCGCCCACCAGCGCCGCCCCGGTGGCCTCGCCGCGGACGTACGGGATGTCCTCGAAGAGCAGCCGGTCGCTGAGCCGGCCCTTCATCGCGAAGCGCCCCGCGATGTGCCGCTGGCTCTCGGCGAGGACGGAGACGGCCCACAGCGGCTGTTCGTCGAGGAGGTCGTCCATGCGGGAGCCTTCCCGCAGGCTGACCAGCACCAGCGGCGGGTCGAGGGAGACCGACATGAACGCGGTGGCCGTCATGCCGACGTCCTCGCCCTTGGGTCCGTCGGGGTCGAGCGGCGGCTCGAAGGCGGTCACCAGGACCACGCCCGAGGCCAGCCGGGACATGGCGGCGCGGAACTCGTCGTTGCTCACCCCCTCAGGATGCCCGGAGGGGAGGACGGTGGCGGTGGGGGCTGTGTTCGGCACGTCGGGAACGCTAGTGTCCGCCCGGTACGCGCCGCATCGGACCTCAGCCCGAACTCGGACCTAGGACCCCCGACCGACCTCCTCATAGGCACAGCGCACATGCCGACAAACTTTGCGTTCAGTAAACGCACAGCGAAAACGCAGAAACACCACTCAATTGTTCATCTTTAGCTGTGACTTGAGTCACAAGGGGCATTAATTGTTGACCCTGTGTACCGAGTGAGCAGCGCGCTGTGATTCAGTGGCGGGGAAGCTGCCAGAACGATACGCCGATGAGAACCCTTGATTCGCTGCGAGGTCTCGGGGGGAGGGCGAGCATGGAGACCGAGTCGGAGCCCTACGTCCGCCTTGCCACTCTGCGGCAACTGCACCAGGTCATGGCGGACATGAACACCGCCCGTTCTCTTGCGGACACCCTGCAGACGGTCGCCGACGGCGTCGTCACCGGCCTCGGCTACGAGCTGGCGTGCGTCAACCTCGTCCGCCCCGACGGCGACCTCGTCGTCGCCGCCTTCGCCGGCAACCCCGCCGCCGAGGCGCTGATCACCGGCCGGGTCGGCTCCCGCGAGTCCTGGGAGCGCCGGCTGAGCATGGGCGAGACCTGGGGCGACCTGGTCTTCATCCCGCACACCGAGGGCTGGATCCTCGACGACGACGACGTACCGCAGTGGTACACCGACGGTCCCGCGCCCCGCTTCGAGGACGAGTGGCACCCCTCCGACCGGCTCTTCGCGCCCATGTTCACGCCGGGCGTGGGCGGCGGCTCGTGCGGCGAGCTGATCGGTGTGCTCTCGGTGGACCGTCCGCGCAACGGACGCAGGCCGGGCGCATGGGGTCGCGAAGCGCTCCAGATGTACGCGTTCCAGGCCGCGATCGCGATCAGCAACGCGCGCCTGAGGGCCAACATGCAGCGCGCACTGGTCAGACTCGAAAGGGAGCAGCAGGCGCTCAGGGCGAGCGAGGAGAGCTTCCGGCAGGCCTTCGAGTACGCGCCCTCCGGCATGGCCATCGCCGAGATGGGCGGCGACCAGCACGGCCGCATCCTGCGCACGAACGACGCGCTGTGCCGCCTGCTCGGCCGACCGGCCTCCGCGATGCGCCGCTACTCCTTCTCCGACCTCGTCCACCCCGAGGACATAGGCACCCTGCTGCGGACCTCGGCGGAGGGCGGACGCGCGGAGCTGCGCCTGGGCCGCCGTGACGGAACGTACGTCTGGGTCAGTCTCCGCAACTCCGTCGTCGCCGACGCCGCGGACGGCCCCCGGTTTCTCCTCACCCACGTCGAGGACATAGAGGACCGTAAGCGCCGCGAGCTCCAGCTCGCCCACCGCGCCTCCCACGACTCCCTCACCGGCCTGCCGAACTCCGCCGAACTGCGCGCCCGTCTCTCCTCCCGCCTCTGTCAGCGCCCCGCGCACCCCGGCGCCCTGGAGTCCCTGGACGCGGCCTACGGCCACCCCGCCTTCGACGCGCACGGCCACGGCTTCGACTTCCGGCCCGGCGGCGAGTCCTTCGACGCCTACGACCACCATGTGCACACCGCCGCCCCCGAGAGCGAGCACGACGACGGCACCAAGGGGCTCGCGGTCCTCTTCTGCGACCTCGACGGCTTCAAGTCGATCAACGACCGGTTCGGGCACAACGCCGGTGACGCGGTCCTCATCGAGGTGGCCCGCCGACTGACCCGCCAGGTCCGCGACGGCGACACCGTCGCCCGGCTCGGTGGCGACGAGTTCGTCATCCTCGCCGACGGCCTCGGCCGCGCCGACGCCGCCGACCTCGCCGTACGCCTGCGCAACGAGATCATCCAGCCCATCCGCGCCGAGGGCCGGGCCGTCCGCGTGGGCGCCAGCTTCGGCATCGGCTGGGCGCACTGCGGCATGACCGCCGACGAGGTGCTGAAGTCCGCCGACGAGCGGATGTACGTAGAGAAACGATCTCGTCCCAAACAGCACCGGCGCGCGGGCTGAGGCCCAGGTCAGTGAGTTGATGCGATCCGAGTCACCCGTTTGGGGCAGCAGGAGCGGGTAGGCTCGCCATTCTGACCCCACGTATCGCATCCGCCCGCACCGCTGAGGAGTACCTGGATGACGTCCGGCACCAACGGCGCGAACACGCCGCCCGAGGACGACGACCCGTTCGGCTACCTCTACGCCGACGGGCAGGCCAACGGCGCCCAGCCGCCGTCCGGTGGCTACGGCTATCCGAACATCGTCAACCGGACGCGCCCCGTCGGACAGCGCCAGTACGGCCAGCAGCAGCCGACCGCGCCGTACGGGCAGGTGCCGCAGCAGCAGGCCCCGCAGCAGGGGGCCTACGGCCAGCCGAACAACGCGCACTACGCCGCGCCCGAGACGTTCCCGGGCGGCGCTCCCACCACCCAGCAGCAGCCGTACGGCGGCAACGGCGGCGGCCGGGGCCGCGGCCCGAACACCAAGGGGCTGCTGATCGGCGCCATCGCGGTGGTCGCCGCGGTCGTCATCGGTATCGGCGTGGCCATGCTCGGCGGTGACGACGACAAGGACGCCGGCGGCAGCGACCCGTCCACCACCCCGTCCGCCCAGCAGAGCAGCGAGCCGAGCGCGTCGGCGAGCGGCAGCGCGGCCAGCGAGGACGACCTGCCGAAGATCGACGCGAAGGCGCTGTCGCTGAGCCCCGGCATCACCACCGCGACCGACGTCCAGGGCGCCAAGGCCGACGGCGGGATCTACCTCAACGGCTTCAACCAGGTCGGCTCCTCGGTCACCTGGAACGTCAGCGGCATCCCGAAGAGCGGCAAGTACACCCTGTACACGGGCTACAGCGTCCCCGGCAAGGACGCCACCGCGACCCTCTCGATCAACGGCACGGCCTCCAAGACCCCGGTCGGCATGGACAACTACGCCAAGGCCGCCGAGGGCGACTACACCAAGGGCTGGACGCAGACCTACAACTACGTCCAGCTCAACAAGGGCAGCAACACCATCAAGATCTCCTGCGAACAGGGCAACCAGTGCGACGCCCTCCTCGACCAGCTCTGGCTGGTGAACGGCTGGGTCGACTCCTAGGCCGCGTTGACCTCGCCGGTCACCGCGATCCGGTCCAGCAGCTCCTCGTAGACCCCCCGGTCGAACTCGCCCGCCGCCGGCGCCGCGACTGTCGCCGCGGACAGGGCGACCGCGCGGGCCAGCCGGTCGGGCCAGGGCAGGTGGTCCACCAGCCCCGACAGCAGTCCCGCGACCGCCGAGTCGCCGGCGCCCGTCGGGTTGCCGTGGAGGCGGGCCGGCGGGGTGGCGCGCCAGCGGCCTTCGGGGGTGGCGGCGAGCAGTCCGTCGGTGCCGAGCGAGGCGACGACCGCGTGGGCGCCGCGCCGACGGGCGTCCTGGGTGGCCCGCTGCGGCTCGTGGGAGCCGGTCAGTTCGGCGAGTTCGTCGGCGTTCGGCTTGATGAGGTCCGGGCGGGCGGCGACCCCGCGGCGCAGCGGCTCCCCGCTGGTGTCGAGGAGGACCGGCACTCCGGCCGCGCGCGCGGTGCGGACCAGTCCGGCGTACGCGCCCACCGGTACGCCCGGCGGCAGACTGCCGCACAGGGCCACCGCGTCGGCCGACGCGAGGAGATCCTCGTACGCCTCCTGGAAGGCCGACCACTCTGGCGGTGTGACCACCGGGCCCGGCTCGTTGAGCTGGGTCGTGTCGCCGGTGCGCTCGTCGACGACGGCGATGGTGCGGCGGGTGGCGCCGGAGACCGGGAGCAGCGCGTCGACCACGCCGGACGTCACCGCCAGTCGGTCCTGGACGACGCGGCCGGTGGCGCCGCCAGTGAAGCCGGTGACCGTCACCTCGTGGCCGAGGGCGGCGAGTACGCGGGCCACGTTCAGGCCCTTGCCGCCGGGGCGTTCGATGACCTCGGAGACCCGATGGGAGGCGTGCGGCGTCAGGGTCCGGACGCGGTAGGTGAGGTCGAGAGCGGTGTTCAGCGTGACCGTGAGGATCACCTGGGCCGACCTCCCCCGAAGACGTTGCTGAGCCGTTTGGTGGGGTGATCATGCCAAACGGACGGCGGTCGGCCCAGTCTCCCAGGCCAACCGCCGCGCTCAACAGATGGACAGATCAGCCTAGTTGGGGATCGACCACCCATTCACCCCGGCGCATCACGCCCTTGAGCTCGAAGTCGGCGTCGAGCAGGACGAGGTCGGCGTACCGGCCGGGTTCGAGGGAGCCGACCCGGTCGGCCATGCCCAGCAGTCGGGCCGGGTTGGCGCACAGGGCGGCGACCGCGTTCTCCACCGGCAGCCTGTCGACCGTCACCGCGCGCTGGAAGGCCCGGTCCAGGGTCAGCGTCGACCCAGCGATCGAACCGCCCTCCACCAGCCGGGCCACGCCCTCGCTGACCTCGACCTCCAGCGGGCCGAGCATGTAGCGGCCGTCGCCGAAGCCGGCCGCGTCCATCGCGTCCGTGATGAACGCGACCCGGTCCGGGCCCTTGTGATGGAACGCCAGCTGGAGGGCGGCCGGGTGTAGATGCGTACCGTCGTTGATGAGCTCGACCGTGATCCGCTCGTCCTCCAGGAGCGCGGCGATCGGGCCCGGGGTGCGGTGGCCGAGGGCGGGCATCGCGTTGAAGAGATGGGTGGCGACGGTGGCGCCCGCGTCGATGGCCTCCACCGTCTGCTCGTACGT
Source organism: Streptomyces sp. NBC_00028 (assembly GCF_045041065.1). NCBI lineage: Bacteria > Bacillati > Actinomycetota > Actinomycetes > Kitasatosporales > Streptomycetaceae > Streptomyces > Streptomyces sp. NBC_00028. Next base: position 5,606,048 of record NZ_CP108293.1, read on the forward strand.
CGCGTCGGTGTGGCCGATCGCCGCGATGACGCCGTGCTCGGCGAGCAGCCGTACGGAGTCGATGCCGCCGGGGAGTTCGGTGGCGAGCGTGACCATCCTGGCCTGGCCCCGCGCGGCGTCGATCAGCTTGCGGACCTCGGCGGGGTCGGGGTCGCGCAGCAGCTCCTCGGAGTGCGCGCCCTTGCGGCAGGGGGAGATGAACGGGCCCTCGAAGTGGATGCCGGCGATGTCGCCCTGCTCGGCGAGCTCGCTGAGCAGGCCGGCGCGCTGGGCGAGGAAGTCCATGTCACCGGTGACGGTGGAGGCGACGAGGGTGGTGGTGCCGTGCACGCGGTGCGTGTGGATGCCGTGGAGTACGTCTTCGGTGGTGCCGGAGGTGAAGCTGGCTCCGCCGCCGCCGTGGTTGTGGATGTCGACGAACCCTGGGATGAGCCAGTGGCCGGATACGTCGATGACCTGGGCGTTCTCCGGTGCGGCGCCGATGATTGTGTCGCCGTCGACGATCACTCGGCCGTTCTGGACGGTTCCGGTGGGGAGGACGACCGTGGCGCCGGACAGGATGAGAGGGGTGCTGTTCGATGCGGGGTGCGAGTCCGTTGTGGTTGATCGCGCAGTTCCCCGCGCCCCTAGCGGCGTTGCCATCAGGGCGTTACCTCCATGCCGTCAGTTGTTGTGAGGAGATCCCAGGCCAGTAGCCCGGCACCCAGGCAACCCGCTGTGTCGCCCAGCGCCGCCGGGACCACCGACGGCAGCTTCTGGAAGGTGATCCGCTGTTGGACGGCATCCCTTAGTGGTGTGAACAAGGTTTCCCCCGCCTCCGCCAGCCCGCCACCGATGATCAGGGTGCTGGGGTCCAGGAGGGTGAGGGCGGTGACCAGGCCGTCGGCGAGGGCGTCGATCGCGTGCTGCCAGACGGCCTGAGCCCGCGGGTCGCCGGACTCGACGGCTTTCGCGCAGTCGGCCGCGTCCGCCTCCGGGTCCCCGGCCGCCGCGGCCCACGCCTCGCTGACCGCCGCCGCGGAGGCGTACCGCTCCAGGCAGCCGGACTGGCCGCAGGGACACGGGGTCCCTCCGGGGCGTACGACGATGTGGCCGATCTCGCCCGCGAAACCGTGGGCGCCCGCCTCCACCCGGCCGCCGATGCCGATGGCGCCCGCGATGCCGGTGCCGAGGGGGACGAAGAAGAAGCGGTCCGCGCCTTGGCCGGCGCCGATCCGGCCCTCGGCGAGGCCGCCGGTGCGGACGTCGTGGCCGAGGGCGACGGGGACCGCGAGGCGTTCGGTGAGCAGCGCGCGCAGCGGGACGTCGCGCCAGCCGAGGTTGGCGGCGTAGCGGGCGACGCCCTGGTCGGCGTCGACGATGCCGGGGACGGCGATGCCGGCGGCTGACGCGGGCTCGCCGAGGTGCTCGGCGCCGTACGCGTGCAGCTCGGCGGCGAAGTCGAGGATGCCCTCGACGACCGCGTCCGGGCCGCGCTCCCGGCCGGTCGGGCGGCGGGCCTGGTGCAGCAGCTCGCCGGAGGCGCCGACGAGGGCGGCCTTCATTCCGGTGCCGCCCACATCGAGGGCGATGACATGTCTCACGGGGGTAGTGTGGCCCGCCGACCCGGGAGAGGTCTAGTCCACTCACGTGGTGTAGACCTTATGTCTGACCTTTCGAAAGTTTCGGAGGTTCCAGTGACGATGACGACGATGTGGGGCTCGGCAGTGCGGCGGCGTAGGACAGGAACGATCGCGGTGGTGTCCGCACTGGGCATGACGGCGGTTCTCGGCGGCTGCGGCCTGGGCGACGACGAGGGGGACGTGACCCTGCGCCTGGTCGCCGCGGACTACGGGAACAGCAAGGCGAACAGCTCCCAGAAGTACTGGGACGCGCTGGTCGCGGACTACGAGTCCGAGCACCCCGGCGTGAAGGTCGACGTCAGCGTCTACTCCTGGAACGACGTCGACCGCGAGGTCAAGGACATGGTCGCCGACGGGAACCCGCCCGACATGGCGCAGATCGGCGCGTACGCCGACTATGCCGCCGACGGCCTGCTCTACTCCGCCGGTGAACTGCTCTCCATCTCCACCGAGGCCGACTTCGTCTCGCGGCTCGCCGCGGCGGGGGAGGTCGACTCGACGCAGTACGGCATGCCGTTCGCGGCCTCCACCCGGCTGCTCTTCTACAACAAGACCCTTTTCACCAAGGCCGGGCTGACCCCGCCGAAGACCTGGGCGGAGCTCGCCGCGGACGCCGCCGCGCTGAAGGCGGCCGGCGTGAAGTACCCGTACGCCCTGCCCCTCGGCTCCGAGGAGGCGCAGGCCGAGACCATGCAGTGGCTGCTCAGCGGCGGGGGCGGCTACACCGAGGACATCGGCACCTACGGCATCGACTCGGCGGCCAACGTCGACACCCTGACCTGGCTCAAGGACGACCTCGTCGGCAAGGGGCTGACCGGGCCGGTCGCGCCGGGGAAGCTGAACCGGGCCGACGCGTTCGCCGCGTTCGCGAACGGCGAGGTCGGGATGTTGAACGGGCATCCCACGCTGATGAAGACGGCCGCGGCCAAGGGCGTGAAGTTCGGCATGGTCCCGATGCCCGGCGTCGACGGCCCGACCAAGTACTCCATGGGCGTCGCCGACTGGATGACGGCGTTCAAGCAGAACGGGCACGCCGAGCAGATCGGGGACTTCCTCGACTTCGTCTACGACGAGAAGAACGTGCTCGCCTTCTCCCGTGAGTACGACCTGCTGCCGGTCACCGTGTCGGCCTCCGAGGTCATGAGCACGGCGAAGGAGGACAAGGACCTGGAGCCCTTCCTGGAGGAACTCCCCGGCTCCGAGCTCTACCCCGTCGGCAAGACGTCCTGGGCGGAGGTCAGCGTGGCGGTCAAGCAGCGGATCGGCACGGCGGTGGCGGCCGGGGGCAGCCCCTCGGCGGTCCTCGGCGGCATCCAGTCGAAGGCGCTGATGGCGGAGAGCGCGGAGTAGGGCTTGTCAGTGGCGGGGGCTACGGTCGCTGACATGAACGACCTGGCCCCCCGAGAACAGGCCATCCTCGCCCTCGAACGCCGCGGCTTCGCCGGCCCCGGCGCGAAGGAGCGCGCGATACGCGAGGAACTGGGCCTGGCCCCGGTCCGCTACTACCAGCTGCTCAACGCCCTGCTGGACGACCCGAGGGCCCTGGCCCACGACCCGGTCACGGTGAACCGGCTGCGCAGGGTGCGGGAGGCACGCAGATCGGAGCGGTGAGGATCGGAGCGTCACCTTGTCGGCGCCGGTCCGCATCAACCAGCCCGTCCGGCGTTTGAGGACGAGGCCCGTTCAGGGCCGAAGCGGGGGTCTGGGGGCGGCAGCCCCCAGGGATGGGACGGGTAAGGGCGGCGGGGGCGAGAAAAAGGCGTGCGGTCCGCTGCCGTGGATAGGGTCCTTCCATGGGCAGCCACCAGGACTCCACGCACCCCACGGACGACCTCCTGCGCACGCCGGTGACCCAGGCCGGCCGCGACGGGCTCGCCGCGATGCTCGCGCGGCCCGGCAAGACGGTCGTCGCGCTCGACTTCGACGGGACGCTCGCGCCGATCGTGGCCGACCCGGAACAGGCCCGGGCCCACCCCGACGCCGTGTCCGCGCTCGCCGCCCTCGCCCCGAACCTCGCCTCCATCGCCGTCGTCACCGGCCGCCCCGCCGGAGTCGCCGTCCGCCTCGGCGGCTTCGCGGGCGTCCCCGGCCTCGAACACCTCGTCGTCCTCGGCCACTACGGCGCCGAGCGCTGGGACGCCGCCACCGGCGAGGTCACCGCCCCCGCCCCGCACCCCGGTGTCGCCGCCGTCCGCGCCGAACTCCCCGGCTTCCTCGACGGCATCGGCGCCTGGCACGGCACCTGGATCGAGGAGAAGGGGCGGGCCGTCGCCGTCCACACCCGCCGCGCCGAGGACCCGCAGGCCGCCTTCGACGCCCTGCGCGCCCCGCTCACCGGCCTTGCCGACCGCCACGGCCTGATCGTCGAACCCGGCCGGCTCGTCCTCGAACTCCGCCCACCGGGCGTCGACAAGGGCCGGGCCCTGACGGAGTACGTCCGTGAGCTGGGCGCCGAGGCCGTGCTCTACGCCGGCGACGACCTCGGAGACCTCCCCGCCTTCGCCGCCGTGGACAAGCTCCGCTCCGACGGGGTCGCCGGGCTGTTGGTGTGCAGCGCCGGCAGCGAGGAGGTGGCCGAGCTGAGGGAACGGGCCGACCTGGTGGTGGACGGCCCGGCGGGGCTGGTGACGCTGCTGACGCGCCTGGCGGAGCGGCTGCCTCCCGCCCCCGGGACTCAGCCGCGCAACGCCGCCAGCTGATCCAGGAACCACTGCGCGGGCGGCAACGCCGTGGCCGCGGCGGCGAGCCGCTTCGTGCGCTCCGTGCGCTCCCCGGGCCCCATCGTCAGCGCCTCGTGCAGGGCGTCGGCGGTGCCGATCACGTCGTACGGGTTGACCACGATCGCGTCCTCGCCGAGCTCCTCGTACGCCCCCGCCTCCCGTGACAGCACCAGCGCGCACCCCTCGTCGGAGACGACCGGCATTTCCTTGGCGACCAGGTTCATACCGTCGCGGATGGGGTTGACCAGGGCCACGTCGGCGAGCCGGTACGCGGCGAGGGAGCGCGCGAAGTCGTCCTTGACGTGCAGCACCACCGGGGTCCAACCGGGCGTCCCGTACGCCGAGTTGATCTCCTCCGCCACGCGCTGCACCTCGGCGGTGTAGTCCCGGTAGACGGCGAGGTCCTGCCGGGAGGGGTAGGCGAACGCCACGTGCACGACCCGCTCCCGCCACTCGGGGCGGGTCGCCAGCAGATGCTCGTACGCGTGCAGACCGCGCACGATGTTCTTCGACAGTTCGGTGCGGTCGACCCGGACGATCGTGCGGCGGCCCGCGCCGATCTCCGTCCTCAGGGCGGTCATCCGCTCGGCCACGTCCGCCTCGTGCGACCGCTTGCGCAGGAAGTCCGCGTCCGCGCCGAGCCCGTGCACCCCGATCCGGGTGTCCCCGAGCCCGCCGACGATCTCCGTCGCGCACGCCTCGAACGCCGACGCCCAGCGCCGGGTCAGGAACCCCAGCCGGTCGGCGCCGAGCATGCCCCGCAGCACCTGCTCGGCGATGTCGTCCGGCAGCATCCGGAAGTACTCCGGCGGCGCCCACGGGGTGTGCGAGAAGTGGCCGATCCGCAGGTCGGGGCGGAGCTCCCGGAGCATCCCCGGCACCAGCGTGAGGTGGTAGTCCTGCACCACGACCGCCGCCCCCCGCGCGGCCTCCTCCGCCAGCGCCTCGGCGAAGGCGCGGTTGTAGGTCTCGTACGACGCCCACTGCCGCCGGAACTCCGCGTCGAAGACCGGTTCCAGCGGGGTCTGGTACAGCAGGTGGTGGACGAACCACAGGACCGAGTTGGCGATGCCGTTGTACGCGTCCGCGTGCACGTCGGCCGGGATGTCGAGCATCCGTACGCCGGCCTCGCCCGCCCCGCGCCGTACCGCCTCGCGGTCGCCGTCGCTCAGCGCCGAGCAGACCCACAGGGCGTCCGCGTCGGAGCCGATCGCCGACAGACCCGAGACCAGCCCCCCGCCACCGCGCCGGGCGGACAGCGTGCCGTCCGCCCGGACCTCGTAGGAGACCGGGCCACGGTTGGAGGCCACCAGTACCTGAGCAGCACCGAACGTTGAAGCCATACGGATCAACCTAGCCCGGTCACGGAACACTCAAACGTGCGTCCGGTCCGGTGCGGTCCTGCGGCCCGCACGGCTCAGGCGACCTTGCGGGTCGCGTACTCCGCGATGTCCGCCATCGGCGGGCGTTCCTCCGTGTCCACCGAGTAGGTGCGGGGCTCGAAGCCGGTCTCGCCGCGTTCGAACTGGGTGAGGGAGGGGCGGATGAGATGGCCGCGGGCCAGCCGGAGCTGGGCCGTGCGGTAGATCGCGGCGGACATCCGGCCGAGGGCCTGGCCGTCCTGGTGACGGTGCTTGCGGACGCCGACGTCGACCTGGGCGAGCGCGTCGAGGCCGACCAGGTGCAGCGCGTCGACCAGCATGCCGAGCTCGACGCCGTAGCCGACCGGGAACGGCAGCTGTTCGAGCAGGGACCTGCGGGCCGCGTACTCGCCGCCCAGCGGCTGGACGAAACCGGCCAGCTGCGGCCAGTGCATGTTCAGCAGCGGGCGGGCCATCAGCTCGGTCACCCGGCCGCCCTGGCCCGCAGCCCCACCGAGCGGGCGGTCGTACATGGCCTTGACCAGGTCGACCCCGGGTTCGGTGAGCAGCGGGCCGACGATCCCGGCGACGAAGTCGGAGGAGAACTCCTTCAGGTCGGCGTCGATGAAGCAGACGATGTCGCCGCTGGTCACCAGCAGCGAACGCCACAGCACCTCGCCCTTGCCGGGCACGGTGGGCAGGCGGGGCAGGATCGCGTCGCGGTGCACGACCGTGGCGCCGGCCGCGGCCGCCACCTGTGCCGTACGGTCGCTCGACCCCGAGTCGACGACGACGATCTCGTCGACCAGCGGGACCTGCTGCATCAGGTCGTGACGGATGATCGCGACGATGTCGCCGACCGTCTCCTCCTCGTTCAGCGCGGGCAGCACGACACTGACCGACTGACCCGTGCGCTGCTTGGCGGCCAGGATCTGGTGGAGCGGCCGGTCGGTCACGGACCAGGAGCGGGTGGTCAGCCAGCGCTCGACTTCTTCCAGCACGTGGGCGACTCCTCTACTTGTGATCCACTACTTGTGATCCATCTCGCGGTTCGGACGACTATCTCAACTGTCCAGGTCGTCGGTTACAGTCTTGAACAACGCGGATGACCATCGCATGTCCTGGATCATCCGACGTTCACAACTTCATACCGCTCATCCAGAGGGGCAGAGGGATACGGCCCGATGAAGCCCCGGCAACCCTCCAGTCGGTACTCGCACACGTGAGGCTCCCGACTCGGGAAGGTGCCAAATCCGTCTCACGGCGAGATGCGTCGTGAGGAAGATGAGGAGAAAGGGCCTCGCCTCTCATGGCTGCGCAGACTGTCGAAAACACCACCGGAACCACCGTCGACCTCGGCCCCGCCGCGGCGCTCAGCTGCCGCGAATGCGGTCACCGGGTGCCTCTCGGCCCGGTCTTCGCCTGCGAGGAGTGTTTCGGCCCGCTCGAGATCGCGTACGACTTCTCCGCCTACGACGCCGAGGAGCTCCGCAAGCGGATCGAGGCGGGACCCGCGAACATCTGGCGCTACGCGCCGCTGCTGCCCGTCCCCGCGGACGTGGCCGACAAGCCCAACATCAACCCCGGCTGGACCAAGCTCGTCAAGGCCGACAACCTCGCCCGTGAGCTGGGTGTCGAGGCCGGCAAGCTGTTCGTGAAGGACGACTCCGGCAACCCGACGCACTCCTTCAAGGACCGGGTCGTCGCCCAGGCCATCGAGGCCGCCCGGGCCTTCGGCTTCACCACGCTCTCCTGCTCCTCCACCGGCAACCTCGCCGGTGCCGTCGGCGCCGCCGCGGCCCGCGCCGGCTTCCGCTCCTGCGTGTTCATCCCGCACGACCTGGAGCAGGGCAAGGTCGTCATGGCCGCGGTCTACGGCGGTGAGCTCGTCGGCATCGAGGGCAACTACGACGACGTGAACCGCTTCTGCTCCGAGCTGATCGGCGACCCGGCCGGCGAGGGCTGGGGCTTCGTCAACGTCAACCTGCGGCCGTACTACGCGGAGGGTTCCAAGACCCTCGCGTACGAGATCTGCGAGCAGCTCGGCTGGCAGCTTCCCGACCAGCTGGTCGTGCCGATCGCCTCCGGCTCCCAGCTCACCAAGATCGACAAGGGGCTCCAGGAGCTGATCAAGCTCGGGCTCGTCGAGGACAAGCCGTACAAGATCTTCGGCGCGCAGGCGGAGGGGTGCTCGCCGGTGTCGGTCGCCTACAAGGCGGGCCACGACGTCGTCCGCCCCCAGAAGCCGAACACCATCGCCAAGTCCCTCGCCATCGGCAACCCGGCCGACGGTCCCTACGTCCTGGACATCGCGCGTCGCACCGGCGGTGCGGTGGAGGACGTGAACGACGAGCAGATCGTCGACGCGATTCGGCTGCTCGCCAGGGCTGAGGGCATCTTCGCGGAGACCGCCGGTGGTGTGACCGTGGGCGTGACGAAGAAGCTGATCGAGAACGGTCTGCTGGATCCGACGCTGACGACGGTCGTGCTGAACACCGGCGACGGTCTGAAGACACTGGACGCGGTGGCCGAGACGGGGCTGACCGCGACCATTCGCCCCAACCTGGAGTCCTTCCACGAGGCCGGACTCGCATAGTCGTTGTTGTCTGCGGGCCGGTGGGGGCTGGTCGCGCCCACGCGGCGGAAGCCGCACATTGAACACAGCCCCGCGCCCCTAGGTGCGTCATCCTGACCGGAGGATCAATCGTGAGCGTCAACGTCCGCATCCCCACCATCCTGCGCACCTACACGGGTGGCCAGGCCGAAGTGACCGCCGAGGGCTCGACCCTCGCCGACGTCATCGCCGACCTGGAGAAGAACCACACGGGCATCGCCGCCCGGGTGCTCGACGACCAGGGCAAGCTGCGTCGGTTCGTCAACGTGTACGTCAACGACGACGACGTCCGCTTCGAGCAGGGCCTGGAGACCGCCACCCCGGACGGCGCCGGCGTCTCGATCATCCCGGCCGTCGCCGGCGGCTGAGTCCAGCTGACCGAATGACTGATCATTACCGTCGGTAAGGCCGATTACCGAGAGTTCAACGAATTGCCCCCTCCGTGAGAGAAACGGAAGGGGCAATTCTCTATGGTTGAGCGCGGTACAGTTGGGGAAGCTGCTGCGCCTTCCATGCCACACGCATATGAGTTCCTGCTCCACTTGCGACGAGAAGCAGCCAAAGTGTGCGGTTCTTTTGTGAGTCTTGTGCCTTTTATGGGGCCCGACTTGCCCCGAATTCGGGCGAATTCTCGCTACATTCCGGACCCCGCACGTCCAGAATTCTCGTCCGATTGACCTGTTGCAGACGGCAGTTGGACAGATACATTCAGCCGCGGTCGACGCGTTCCGGCGCACGCCCCCAATCCGTGGGGGGTGAGGTCTGACCCGGATCCGCGAAGTGTGGATCTGTGCAAGGGCCAGTAATAGGGGAGTTAGGCATGGCTCAGGGCACCGTCAAGTGGTTCAACGCGGAGAAGGGGTACGGCTTCATCGCGGTCGACGGTGGTGCGGATGTTTTCGTCCACTACAGCGCGATCCAGATGGACGGGTACCGCACCCTGGAAGAGGGTCAGCGGGTCGATTTCGAGATCTCGCAGGGCCAGAAGGGGCCGCAGGCGGACATGGTCCGACTGGCGACCGGCTGAAGCACGCGCCGACTGACTAGCAGCGACGTTCTTCTTTGAAGGGCCCGCACCTCATGGGGAGTCATGGGTGCGGGCCCTTCGGCGTGCCCGGGACCCCGCACGTCCTGCCCGGACCCCCTGCGGTGACTGCCCGATCCCCGGGAGGCGCTTGCACTCGACCATGCCGAGTGCTAATCATTGGCGTTAGCACTCTGAAGGTGAGAGTGACAAAGAAGGACCGGGTCGGTGAGGCCCGCAGGCCAGGTGGGGCAAGGAACCACGAGGTGTGCGAGCCGTCCGTCGCGGGCGCGGGCGCGGTCCGAAGGAATCACCCCCAGTCCTGGAGGGACCACTTCACATGGCCAAGATCATCGCGTTCGACGAGGAGGCGCGGCGCGGCCTCGAGCGCGGCATGAACCAGCTCGCGGACGCCGTCAAGGTGACGCTCGGCCCCAAGGGTCGCAACGTCGTCCTCGAGAAGAAGTGGGGCGCCCCCACGATCACCAACGATGGTGTCTCCATCGCCAAGGAGATCGAGCTCGAGGACCCGTACGAGAAGATCGGCGCCGAGCTGGTCAAGGAAGTCGCGAAGAAGACCGACGACGTAGCCGGCGACGGCACGACGACCGCGACCGTCCTGGCCCAGGCCCTGGTGCGCGAGGGTCTGCGCAACGTGGCCGCCGGTGCCAACCCGATGGCCCTCAAGCGCGGTATCGAGAAGGCCGTCGAGGCCGTCTCCGGTGCCCTCCTTGAGCAGGCGAAGGATGTCGAGACCAAGGAGCAGATCGCTTCGACGGCCTCCATCTCCGCCGCCGACACCCAGATCGGCGAGCTCATCGCCGAGGCGATGGACAAGGTCGGCAAGGAAGGCGTCATCACCGTCGAGGAGTCCCAGACCTTCGGTCTGGAGCTGGAGCTGACGGAGGGTATGCGCTTCGACAAGGGCTACATCTCCGCCTACTTCGCCACCGACATGGAGCGTATGGAGGCGTCCCTGGACGACCCGTACATCCTGATCGCCAACTCCAAGATCGGCTCCGTCAAGGACCTGCTCCCGCTCCTGGAGAAGGTCATGCAGTCGGGCAAGCCGCTGCTGATCATCGCCGAGGACGTCGAGGGCGAGGCCCTGTCGACCCTGGTCGTCAACAAGATCCGCGGCACCTTCAAGTCCGTCGCCGTCAAGGCCCCGGGCTTCGGTGACCGCCGCAAGGCCATGCTCGGCGACATCGCCATCCTCACGGGCGGCGAGGTCATCTCCGAGGAGGTCGGCCTCAAGCTGGAGAACGCGACCCTGGACCTCCTGGGCCGCGCCCGCAAGGTCGTCATCACCAAGGACGAGACCACCATCGTCGACGGTGCCGGCTCCGCCGACCAGGTCGCCGGCCGGGTCAACCAGATCCGCGCCGAGATCGAGAACAGCGACTCGGACTACGACCGCGAGAAGCTCCAGGAGCGCCTGGCCAAGCTCGCCGGTGGCGTCGCCGTCATCAAGGCCGGTGCCGCGACCGAGGTCGAGCTCAAGGAGCGCAAGCACCGCATCGAGGACGCCGTGCGCAACGCCAAGGCGGCCGTCGAGGAGGGCATCGTCGCCGGTGGTGGCGTGGCCCTGCTCCAGGCCTCCGGTGTCTTCGAGAAGCTGGAGCTGGAGGGTGACGAGGCGACCGGCGCTGCCGCCGTCAAGCTCGCCCTTGAGGCCCCGCTGAAGCAGATCGCCGTCAACGCCGGCCTCGAGGGCGGCGTCGTGGTGGAGAAGGTCCGCAACCTCACCCCGGGTCACGGCCTCAACGCCGCGACCGGTGAGTACGTCGACCTGGTCAAGGAAGGCATCATCGACCCGGCGAAGGTCACGCGCTCCGCTCTGCAGAACGCCGCCTCCATCGCCGCGCTCTTCCTCACCACCGAGGCCGTCATCGCCGACAAGCCGGAGAAGGCCGCCGCGCCCGCCGGTGGCGGTATGCCGGGCGGTGACATGGACTTCTGATCCCTCGCGGATCGGTCTCGTCCTTGCCGAGGGCGGCCCTCCCTGTTCCGACAGGGGGTGCCGCCCTCGGGCGTTTCCCGGAGGTGGGCGGGATCACAGGGGCCCGGGGAAGGGGAGGGGTGTACTGAGCGGTTGCTTACTGCGTACTGTCCATGCGTATGCACATACCCGACGGTACCCACCGCTCGTACCACCGCTAGGAGCCCGCGTGACCGCCACCCCCTCCCGTGCCGCCGAGATCCTCTCCCGGCCGATCACGATCAACGGCCTGACCGTCCCGAACCGCATCGTGATGGCGCCGATGACCCGGATGTTCTCCCCGGGCGGCATCCCGGGCGCGGACGTGGCGTCGTACTACGCGCGGCGCGCGGCGGCGGGCGTGGGCCTGGTCGTCACCGAGGGGACGTTCGTCGGCCATGACTCGGCCGGGTACAGCGGCCGCGTCCCGCGCTTCCACGGCGAGGAGCAGCTCGCGGGCTGGCAGCGGGTCGCCGCGGACGTGCACGCGGCGGGCGGCACGATCGTCCCGCAGCTGTGGCACATCGGCATGGTCCGCAAGGAGGGCCAGAACCCCTTCCCCGAGGCCCCCGCGGTCGGCCCCTCCGGCATCCGCGTCGGCGCGAGCGAGTCCACCGGTACGACGATGACCCAGCGCGACATCGACGATGTCATCGGCGCCTTCGCCGAGGCCGCGGCCGCGGCGGAGCGCATCGGTATGGACGGCGTGGAGATCCACGGCGCGCACGGCTACCTGGTCGACCAGTTCCTCTGGTCCGGCACGAACCGCCGTACGGACGGCTACGGCGGTGACGCGGTCGCCCGTACCAGGTTCGCCGCCGAGATCGTCGCCGCCATCCGCGAGACGGTCTCGGCCGACTTCCCGGTCATCTTCCGCTACTCGCAGTGGAAGCAGGAGGCCTACGACGCCCGGCTCGCCGAGACCCCGGAGGAGTTGGAGGCCATCCTGAGCCCGCTCGCCGCCGCCGGTGTCGACGCCTTCCACGCCTCCACGCGCCGCTACTGGCTCCCCGAGTTCGACGGCGCCGACCTGAACCTCGCGGGCTGGACCAAGAAGCTCACCGGCAAGCCCACCATCACCGTCGGCTCGGTCGGCCTCGACGGCGACTTCCTCAACGCGTTCGTGGGCGAGGGCTCCCCGCTCAAGGGGCTCGACGACCTCCTCGACCGCCTGGAGCGCGACGAGTTCGACCTCGTGGCCGTCGGGCGCGCGCTGCTCCAGGACCCGGAGTGGGCGGCGAAGGTCCTCGCGGACCGCTTCGAGGAGCTCAAGCCCTACGACGCGGCGGCGCTGAAGTCGCTGAGCTGACCCCGGTCGCCGGTTCGGCTGCTGGTCGCTGACCTCCCTCAGGTGAACGTGACCAGCAGCGCGCCCGCCAGGATCTGCGGCAGCAGGGCGACGATCCCGAAGAACAGGGCGGTGCCCCGCGCGAGGGCGGCTCCCGTGCCGAGCCGCCTCGCCCCGACCCGGGCCAGGACGACCGCGAGCAGCGGCAGCAGGGCCACCAGGACGCAGCCCGCCCGGTACGCCACCCCCGAGTGGGCGGAGCCCGTGGTCAGCAGGGACCAGATGACGACCTGGTCGAGGAGGAGCAGGGCCACCAGACCGGCCCGGACGCCCCGCGCCTGCCTGCCCTCGGGCCGACCGAGGTGCGCGGTGGCGTAGATCGCGGAGTGCACCAGGGTCACCAGGACGCAGAAGACGGCCGTGGTCAGGGCCCAGCCAGGAGAGAGACGCGGAGCTGCTTGATCAGGCCGTTCATGTCGGTGATGAAATACCGCCAACCTGTGAGGGGCCGGGCCGCTCGTCGCTATCGTCCGGGAGATGAGGATTCTTCAGCTCTCGGACACGCACTTGGAGCGCGTCGACGCCGTCAACCGGCACGGCGTCAACGCGCATGACTCCCTGCGGCTCCTCCTCGACGAACTCCGGCATCTGCGGGGCGTCGACGCCGTCGTCGTCACCGGCGACCTCGCCGACGACGGGTCCCCGGAGGCGTACACGGCCGTGGACGCGCTGGTGGGCGGGTTCGCGCGGACCGTGCTGGGCGGGGTGCCCGTGTTCTGGACGACCGGGAACCACGACGAGCGCGAGGCCTTCGGCAAGGTGCTCGGCAGCGGGCACGCGGAGCCCGAGGCCGTACTGGAGTCGGCGGCGGCGGAGCGGGCCGCGGTGAGCACCGTCGGCGGATGGCGGTTCGTCACACTGGACTCGCTGGTGCCCGGGAAGGTGCACGGGCACCTCTCCGCCGGACAGCTCGCCTGGCTGCGCGAGGTGCTGAGCATCCCGGCCGAGCACGGCACCGTCCTCGCGTTCCACCATCCGCCGATCGCCCTCGACAACCCCCTCCAGCAGGTCTTCGGGCTGCGCAATCCCGCCGACCTCGCCGACGTGCTGCGCGGCGGCGACGTCCGGGCCGTGCTCACCGGGCACTTCCATCTCCAGCTCTTCGGGCTGCTGGAGTCGGTGCCGGTGTGGGTGACGCCCGGCGTGGTCAACCGCATCGACCTCACGGCGGCGCCCGGGACGGAGCGGGCCGTGCGCGGGGCCTCGGCCTCGCTCATCGTCCTCGGCGGCGCGTCCGGTCCGCTCTTCCACACCCTCCACGCGCGTGATCCCCATGCGCACGAGACCGTCTACGAACTGGGGGAGGAGCGGGTACGGGATCTCGTCGCACGGGCATGACCTGCGCCACTTGGGTAAGTCAAGCAACTGACTTAAGGTTGCCTCGGTCAAGTACTAGCCGATGGAGGCCCACCCATGTCCGACGCCCTCGCCCCTCCCGCCCCGGCGGGAGGCTCCGCACCGCCGCGGTCGAACGCCGTGGTGGCGGTGCTGGCCTTCGCCGGAATCGTGGTCTCGCTGATGCAGACCCTGGTGATCCCGATCGTCCCGGAGCTGCCGAGGCTCCTGGACGCGCCCGCATCCGACACCGCCTGGGCCGTCACCGCCACCCTGCTCGCCGCCGCGGTCGCCACCCCGGTCGTCGGCCGCCTCGGTGACATGTTCGGCAAGCGCCGCATGCTGCTGATCAGCGGCGTCATGCTGATCATCGGCTCGGTCGTCTGCGCGCTCGCCGACTCCCTCGTACCGATGATCATCGGCCGGGCCCTCCAGGGCCTCGCCTCCGGCGTGATCCCGCTCGGCATCAGCATCATGCGTGACGAACTGCCCGCCGAGCGGCTGGCCTCCGCCACCGCCCTGATGAGCGCCTCCCTCGGTATCGGCGGCGCCCTCGGACTGCCCGCAGCCGCGCTCATCGCCGACAACTTCAGCTGGCACGTACTGTTCTGGACCTCTGCCGCGCTCGGTGCCGTGGCCATCGGCCTGGTCACCGCCTTCGTCCCCGAGTCCCGGGTGCGCACCGGCGGCCGGTTCGACCTCGTCGGCGCCGTCGGCATGGCGGCGGGGCTCATCTGCCTCCTCCTGGCCATCTCCAAGGGCGCCGACTGGGGCTGGGGCAGCGGCACGACGATCGGCCTGTTCGTCGCGGCCGTCGTGATCCTGCTGAGCTGGGGCTTCTTCGAACTGCGCACCAGTCAGCCGCTGGTGGACCTGCGCACCACCGCCCGCCGCCAGGTGCTGGTCACCAACCTCGCCTCGATCGCCGTCGGCTTCGCCATGTTCGCGATGAGCCTGGTGATCCCACAGCTCCTCCAGCTCCCCGCCCAGACCGGCTACGGCCTCGGCAAGTCCATGCTCGCCGCGGGCCTGGTCATGGCCCCCTCCGGCCTGGTCATGATGGCCACGGCACCGATCTCAGCCGCCGTCTCCAAGTCCCGCGGCCCGAAGGTCACGCTGATGATCGGCGCCCTGATCGTCGCCGCCGGTTACGGCCTCAACATCGTCCTGATGAGCGAGGTCTGGCACTTCGTCCTCGTCTCCTGCGTCATCGGCGCCGGCATCGGCTTCACCTACGGCTCGATGCCCGCGCTCATCATGGGCGCGGTCCCCGCGTCGGAGACGGCCGCGGCGAACAGCCTCAACACCCTGATGCGGTCCATCGGCACCTCGTCGGCGAGCGCCATCGCGGGTGTCATCCTGGCCCAGCTGACCACGGACTTCGGCGGCTACGCGCTGCCCTCCGAGAACGGCTTCAAGGCGGTCCTCGCGGTCGGCGCCGGGGCGGCCCTGCTGGCCTTCGCGGTCGCGTCCTTCATCCCGCGCCAGCGGGTGGCGGGGGACGCGGTGCCGGTGGCGGAGGGGCCGGTGGAGCCGGCCGAGGCCGCGGCCAAGTCGTAGCCGCCGTACGGCAGTCGGGGCCCGTCGCTGTTGTCCGCGGCGGGCCCTTTCCCTGTGCGCCACAGGTGCGCTACAGGTTGCCCAGTGGCTCGATGTCGACCTTCACCGGGGTGCCCCACACCCGCAGCACCTCGTAGTCGGTGAACTCGTGGACCAGCCGGTACGCCATCGCCGCGCGCGGCCCCCTGCGCGCCGCCGCGAGATAGAGCTCGGCCTCGCGGCGGTCGCGGCGCGGGGTGCCGCACAGCTGCCACTCCTGGCCGGTCCACAGCTCGGGCAGCCAGCGCTGCTGCGGCTGGGGCCGGTCGTCGCGGACGCCGTAGCGGGAGGGCGCGGTGGCCGAAGGGCCGGTCTGGGCGGGTCCGTTGATGGAGGCGCGACGGGCGGCGCGGCGCCGGGTCTCGCACAGCAGGCACAGGTCGGGGGCGTTCTCGTCGACCGGGCCGTTCGGGTGCTCGGCGCACCGGGTGCTGGGCGCGGCGGTGGTGACGCTCTCGTCCAGCAGCTCCAGGGCGCGCTTGAGGTCGGCCTTGACCTCGTGGAGCTTGGCGTCGGGGGTGTCGGAGGAGAGGGCCTCGCCGTGCTCGCCGAGCAGGCGAAGGGCCCGGCCTAGGGCGGTGAGCTGGGCGTGGTTCATCAGTCCGCGTAGTCCTTGGTCCGCGTAGTCCTTGAGCTTTTCGGTGTCGAGAGTGATGCCGACCGGCGAGGGAAATTCGACGGTGTCTCCCCAAGAGTACGAGGGGGCCGCTGGTAGCGGCCGTCCTTGGGCTCGCTGAAGACGGTGAGGGTGTCGTTGTCGCGGTCGATGAGGAGGTACTCGAGGAGACGCGGTGGGCGGGGTTTGGGTGCGGGCTCCGGTGGGAGCTTGGCGGTCAGGCGTCTGCGGACGAAACCGGCCGGGTGGTGCACGGAGGTGGGCACACCGGAGGTCAGGGCACGGAGTACGGCCGTGTCGGTGGCGCCCCGGGCGTACCACCCGGTGGCCAGGGGCGCGAGGGCCGCGCAGTCGGCGGCGGAGAGGGAGAGCGCGGGGGTCGCCTCCGGTACGTCACCCCGGGTGAAGGACGCCCCGGAGTCGGCGGTCAGATGTTCGCGTCCCCGGCGCAAGTGTCCTGCCCGCTGAAGGGCGTTGAGGGCCGCACGGAGGGCACATTGGCCGTACGGCAGCACCTTGGCCAGCGACTTCACGGAGGTGTCGGCGCCGTCGGTCAAGCCCCCGCAGGTGTTGCCGACACCTGACGGGGGCTGTTCGTTGTCCGGGACGGGCGCTTGAGCTTCGGGGGCGGTCAGCCCATGCTCTTCGCGCCGTCGAGGGACTCCCGGATGATGTCGGCGTGCCCGGCGTGCTGGGCCGTCTCGGCGACGATGTGCAGCAGCACCCTGCGGGCCGACCATCGAGCCCCGGGCTTGTTCCAAGGGGCCTCGGGCAGCGGGTGGTCGGCGTTCAGGTCGGGCAGGGACGTGACGATCTCGTCGGTCCGGCGGGCCGCCTCCTCGTAGGCGGCCAGCACACCGGCCAGGGTGTCGCCGGGCAGCATCCGGAACTCGTCGGCCCGCCGGGCGAAGTCGGCCTCGGTCATGTTGCTGAAGTCGTCCGACGGCGACGGGCCGTTGAGGATGAAGCTCGCCCAGTTCCGTTCCACCGACGTGACGTGCTTGATCAGGCCGCCCAGGCACAGCTCACTGGCCGTGGTCCGCTGCCCGGCCTGCTCGTCGGTGAGGTCACGGGTGGTGAAGCGCAGGAAGTGCCGCTGATGGGCCAGCGCTTCCAGCAGGTCGGTGCGCTCGGTGGCAGTGTCATGCGTGGTGTCGGTCATGGGGCCACGGTAGGAGCGGTATAGGTCAGATCCTGACCTATGAAGGTCCCGCGGCGGCCGGCTGAGAAGTGGCTGAGAACCCTCGCACCTTCGGCAATATTGCTGACAATTTTGTGAACGAGTGCTGGACTTGGGGCCGTTGTTGTTCGTGAACGAGCCGCGAGGTCAGGAGACGGGCGTGAAGAGAAGGACAGTGGTCAAGGGACTCGGAGCCGCATCCGCCGTACCGGCGGTCGGGTTGGCGACCGGCAGCGCGCGAGCCGCGAGCCGCAGACCCGCCGACGGCCCACTCCTCTTCGACCCGGCCGCCTACACCGAGCAGACGATCGGCATCACCGACACCGAGGGCGTCGCCCACGAGGTCGTCTACCGCTTTCACAAGGTCGCCTCGTACGTCGCGAAGCCGGTCGACGCGACCTACCAGTCGCTCAATATCAGCGTCCCGGTCCGTATCGACGGTGCCGCGGTGGACGCGGCCGACGCTCCCATCCTCTTCGCCAACTCCGTCGGCGGGTACATGCCGTCCTCCGTGGCGAACAAGACCGGCATCACCGCCACCGGCATGGGCGGCGCCACCAGCCGTCAGGGCCTCGCCCTCGCCGCCGGGTACGTCGTCGTCGAGCCCGGCGCCCGCGGCCGTACCCTCGTCGACGCGAACGGCACCTACTACGGCACCGCCCCCGCCGCGATCGTCGACCTCAAGGCTGCCGTCCGCTATCTGAAGTACAACCAGGGCCGCGTACCTGGCGACGTGCACCGCATCGCCTCCTGCGGCACCAGCGCGGGCGGCGCCCTGTCCTCGCTGCTCGGCGCGTCCGGCGACAGCCCGCTCTACGAGCCGTACCTCAGGGAGATCGGCGCGGCCGACGCCTCCGACGCGATCTTCGCGACCGGCGCCTGGTGTCCGATCACCGACCTGGAGCACGCGGACATGGCGTACGAGTGGTGCTGGGGGAGCAACCCGCTGGCCTCGGGCGCGCTCGTCGACCGGACCGTCTCCGGGGAGCTGAGCAGTGCGTACGGCCCCTATCTCGCCTCGCTCAAGCTGCGGGCCCGGGGCTTCGGCGCGCTCACCGCCCGCAACCTGGACGACTACCTGCTGAAGACGTTCATGCGGCCGTCGGCCACCAAGTACCTCGCCGCGCTGTCCGACGAGGCCCGCGCCGCCTATCTCGCGGCCCACCCCTTCCTCACCTGGGACGGCACCGAGGCCACCTTCACCTGGGCCGACTTCCTCACCCACGTCGGCGCCCGGAAGAAGAACGCCCCCTCGTTCGACGCCTTCGACCTGTCCACCCCCGAGTGCAACCTCTACGGCACCGGCACCACCGCGGCCCGCCACTTCACCCTCTACAGCCTCCGTCACGCCGCCGGTGACAGCGCCCACCTCGACGAGGACATCCCGGCCAAGCTGCACCTGATGAACCCGATGTACCACCTCGTCGACAAGGTCAACGCGGGCCGCTCCCGGCACTGGTGGATCCGGCTCGGCACCAAGGACAGCGACACCTCGCACACGGTCGCCGGCAACCTCTCCGCCCGGCTCACCGACCTCGGGGACGACGTCGACACGTCGTACTACTGGGACGCGGGCCATGGCGCCGACCAGGACCCCGGTGACTTCATCGAGTGGATCGCCTCGGTCTCCGGCCACCGGCACCGGTAGCAACGGCCGGCGCCCCGGCCGACGGTGGCCGGGGCGCCGGGGGCGGCCGGGGGTCAGCCCTCGGTACAGGCGTGCGTCGGTGCGGAGGCGAGGTCGCCGAGCACGGGCGTGACCGTGTGCTCCGCCGTGCACATCACCGGAGCGGCCGACCCCCAGTGGTTCCCGGAGGCGCCGGGGTCCTGATCGGCGTGCGCGGGGGCGGCGAGAGCGACGGCGGAGCCGGCCAGGGCGGCGGCCATGAGCATCTTCTTCATGAGCGGAGAACGACCGGCCGCCGGACGGGTCACCGCCGCCTCGGCAGCCCGAACCGTCCGGCCGCCGGGCGCGTCACGGCTGTCTCGGCAGTCCGAACCGTCCGGTCGCCGGGCGCGTCGCGGCTGTCTCGGCAGCCCGAGTCGACGGGCCGCCGGACGGGTCACCGCTGTCTCGGCAACCTGAACCGTCCGGTCGCCGGGCGCGTCGCGGCTGTCTCGGCAGTCCGAACCGTCCGGTCGCCGGGCGCGTCACCGCTGTCTCGGCAGTCCGAACGCGTACGTGGCCCCGAACCCGACCGCGTACCCCGTCAGCAGCCCGCCCCCGTAGACCGCCGCCGCCGTCCCCAGCCCCCCGTCCCCCGCGAGCAGCGGGAACAGTGCCCACCCCGACGGCCCGATCGCCGTGGCCCCCACCCGCTCGCCGAGCATCGCGAACAGCCCGACGAAGGCACCCCCGGCCGCCCCGCCCGCACACGCCGTGAGAAACGGGCGTCCCAAGGGCAGGGACACCCCGTAGATCAGCGGCTCGCCCACGCCCAGCAGCCCGGCCGGAAGCGCCGACCTGATCGTCGTCCGCAGTCCGACGTCGTGCCGCAGCCGCAGGTACACCGCCACCGCCGCCCCGACCTGCCCCGCGCCCGCCATGGCCAGCAGGGGGAGGAGCGCGGTGGAGCCCTGTTGCTCGATGAGGGTGGTGTGGATGGGGATGAGCGCCTGGTGGAGGCCCAGCATCACCAGCGGGAGGAAGAGCCCGCCGAGGACCGCGCCCGCGAAGACGCCCGTCGTCGACAGCAGCCAGTTCGCCGCCGTCCCGATCGCCGAGGAGACCGTGCCGGCGGCGTACATGAGGACGTACAGCGTCGCGAGGCCCGGGACGAGGACGGTGACCGTCGGCGTCACCAGGACGTCCAGCGCCGCCGGCACCCGCCCCCGGCACCACTTCTCGACGTACGTCCCCAGCAGCGCCGCCGCCAGCGCGCCCAGCACCCCGCCCTGCCCCGGGGCCAGCGTCACGCCGAAGGCCGTCACCTTCGCCACCCCCGGATAGACGACGACGGCCGCGACCGCCCCGCCCAGGACCGGTGTGCCGCCGAACTCCTTCGCGGTGTTGTACCCGACGAAGACCGCGAGGAGGGACATGAAGGCGGACGCGATCGCGGCCAGGGCCGGGGTGAGGGAGGGCAGCCAACCGGCGTTCACCAGCAGCCCGTTGACGCCCGCGAGGATGCCGCAGCCGATCAGCGCCGGGATGAGCGGCACGAAGACGTTCGCCACCCGGCGCAGGGTCCGCTTCAGCGGGGTCGCGTTCCCGGCCGACCGCGTCTCCTTGCGCAGCAGCGCCTCGAAGTCGGCCGTCACCCGCGCCACGACCCCCGGCCCGAGGACGATCTGGTACGTGTCGTCCTCGACCACCCCCAGCACCCCCGGCAGCGCCCGCAGCGCCTCCCCGTCCACCAGGTCCCGGTCGGCGAGGCCCAGCCGCAGCCGGGTCATGCAGTGGGCGACGGAGGTGATGTTGGCGGGGCCGCCGACCAGGGGGAGGAGCGCCGCCGCGGTGTCGTACGAGGTGGTCATCCGCCGAGCGTGCGGGTCAGCCGCCCGCCGCCGCCAGCGCGGCACGCAGATGCCCGCCGGACTCCTCCAGAAGGCGGGTGGCGGCGGGCCCGTCCACGCCGCTGAGGAGCACCAGGATCGCGTTCTTCACCTCGCCGTCCGTCTCCGCGAGGGCCCGCTCGATCTCCTCGTCCGCCGCGCCGGTGGCGAGGGCGACGATACGGCGGGAGCGTGCCCGGAGCTTCTCGTTCGAGGCGCGCACGTCGACCATCAGGTTCCCGTACGTCTTGCCCAGCCGGATCATCGTGATCGTCGACAGCATGTTCAGGACCAGCTTCTGCGCGGTGCCCGCCTTCAGCCGCGTGGACCCGGTGACCAGCTCAGGGCCCACGACGACCTCGATGCCGTGCTCCGCGGCGGCGGCGAGCGCGCTGTGCGCGTTGCAGGACAGCCCGATCGTCAACGCGCCCTGCGCGCGGGCGTGTTCGACGGCGCCGATGGCATACGGGGTGCGGCCGGACGCGGAGACGCCGACCACCGTGTCCAGGGGCGTCAGCTTCAGCGCGTCCAGATCCGCTCGCGCCAGCTCCCTGGAGTCCTCGGCGCCCTCCACCGAGGTGACCATGGCCTCCCGTCCGCCCGCGATCAGACCGACGACCTGCGCGGGGTCGGTGTTGAAGGTCGGCGGACACTCGGAGGCGTCCAGCACACCGAGCCGTCCGGCGGTCCCGGCACCGGCGTAGACGAGCCGGCCGCCCTGGGCCATCCGGGTGGCGACCGCGTCAATGGCGGCGGCGATCTCCGGGAGCCGCTCCGCGACGGCGGCGGGCACGGTGGTGTCCTCACCGTTCATGAGCCGGGCGATGTCGAGGGTGGGGAGTCGGTCGATCTCGGCGAGGTCGGGGCGGAAGGCCTCGGTGGTCAACGCTTCCAACTCGGCGCGCAGATCACGGGGATTGGAGGTGGAGGTCATAGGGGGGTGGCTCTCTCAAGTAACGATGTCTGGTCCGACCTGTAGAGGCGCGGGACTGTATCAATTTGCGGCTACCGCCGCGTGGGCGCGACAAGCCACAACGAACCCGCAGCCGCCACGCAACACTCACCCCTACGATCTTCCGCGATGCCGATGCGCCAACGCCTCGTACGACGAAGCCAGCGCCGGCGCCGCGGTCTCGTACGTCCGTTGCGCCACCCCCACGAACAGACAGTCCACGACCAACAGCTGACTCGTTCGCGAAGACATCGCCGCCGGCCGCAACTCGCTCTCCCGGGACGTCGACGTCGTCAGCACATGGTCCGCGTACTGCGTCACCGAACTGTCCGGCCGCCCGGTGATGGCAACCGTCGTCGCCCCGCGTTCGAACGCGACCCGCAGTGGCTCGATGACATCCCCCGTCGCCCCGGAGTGGGTGATCGCGATGGCGACGTCCCCCGCCCTCAGCTGCACGGCGTTGGTGACGGCGAGGTGCGGATCGCTGTGTGCGTGGGCTATCAGCCCTATCCGCAGCAGTTTCTGCGTGAGGTCCTGAGCCACCAGCCCGGACGCCCCGACGCCGTACACGTCGATACGACGCGCGGTCGCGGCGGCGGCGACGGCCGCGGCCAGCTGCACGGTGTCCAGGCCGGCGGCCGTGTCGGCCAGCGTCTGCTGCTCGTCGTACGCCAGTTTCGCGACGACGTCGGCGATGGGGTCGTCCACCGCGATGTCCGTCGTGATCGCGGGCGCCCGCCCCGACTGTTGCTGGGCGGCGAGTCCCGCGAGGGCGAGGCGCAGATCACGGTAGCCGGGGTAGCCGAGGATGCGGGCGGTGCGCACGACCGTCGCCTCGCTCGTGCCCGTCAGCTCCGCGAGGCCGGTGACCGTCAGGGCCGCGCAGCCCGCCGGGTCACCGGCGACGGCCTCGGCGACCCGTTGCATGGAGCGGGTCATGGAAGGGCTGAGGGTGCGCACCTTCGCGGCGAGAGCAGCGGGGGCGGGCGGTGCGCCCGGGCCGCCCGGGGCGCTGCCGAAAATTTCCTTCACTTCCTGGGTCACATATGAAAGATATTTTCGGCTCGGTGCCGGGGTCAAGAGTGCGCACAATGGGTGCATGGATCCCTCCGGCCTCCCCGTAAGCCCCTTGGAGCAGGCGTTGCACGCGGCACGCGCCCTCGTGCTCGCCGATCTGGTCGCGGGAGAGGTGGCCGACGCGGACGTCGTCTCGCTCGTCGAGGAGTCCGTGGTGCAGCGGCGCTGGTGGGTGGAGCAGTGGCCGGCCGGCGCGGACTTCGTCGCCGGGCTGGTCGCGCAGGACGTCCAGGACGCGCTGCTGGAGCGGTACGGCCGCTGGCCGCTGTGCCCGGTGTGCGAGGCCGGTGATCCGCACGCCCTGGAGATCGAGCCGGAGCTCGGGCCCGATCCGCACTGGGTGTGCCACAAGGCGGGGGTGAAGGTCGCCTCGGTGGGCTCGCTGGGCCCGGCGACCGGCGGGACGCCCTCCTCGTGACCGTTTACATAGACCCACCCGCCTGGCCCGGGCACGGCCGGATGTGGTCCCACCTGGTGAGCGACGTGTCGTACGACGAACTCCACGCGTTCGCCGACGGCCTGGGCGTGCCGCGCCGGGCCTTCGAACGCGACCACTACGACATCCCCTCGCACCGCTACGCGGACGTGGTCGCCGCCGGCGCGGTGGAGATCAGCAGCCGCGAGGTGGTGCGGCTGCTGACCGAGTCGGGGCTGCGGAGGCCGAAGGGGCGCGCGGTCTAGTCCCGCTTACGCAGGTACAGCCGGAGCCCGGCGTCCTGCTCGTGCGGCTCGTGCTGTTCGTGCGCGTGCACCTCGCGCTGCTCCTCGACGGTCGCCCGGACGTACCCGGCGCGGGTGACCACGGCCTGCGAGGGGATGTTCGTCTCCTCGATCGTCGCCATGAGCAGCTGTACGCCGTCCCGGGCCAGCGCCCACTCGCTCAGCGCGCGCAGCGCCTCCGTGGCGTAGCCCTGGCCGCGGGCCGACTCCGCGAGGTCGTAGCCGACCTCGGCGCGGCCGTCCTCGTCCGGGGCGCCGTGGAAGCCCATGCCGCCGACGGCCCGGCCGTCCTCCCGTCGTACGAGGACGAAGACGCCCCACTCCGGGCGGTGCACGCCGGCCTCATACGCCTTGACCAGCATCCCGGCGGCTTCGCGGGTGCCGTCGTAAGGGCCGTCGGCGACCCACGCGTAGCCGCCGTCGCCGCCCAGGCCCAGATCGGCGGCGGCCGCGGGGGTGAGGCCCTCCAGGGTGAGCCGGTCGGTGGGCAGGACGAGGTTGTTGTACCAGTCCCACTCGGTGACCGGGGCGCGGCCGGGCAGCTCACCGCGGCCGGTGGCCCACAGCAGGGTGGGCCAGTGCGCGGGGCCGGGCTGGATGTGCGGGAACATGCGGGTGAGCACGAACTCCGCGAGTTCGGCCGGGGGTTCGTAGGGCAGGCCGAGTCCCTCGGCGATGTCATGGGTGTGCAGCAGCACCTCCCCGACGGCGAGCGCGGCGAAGCCCTCGGGGTTGGCGGAGTAGTAGGGCCGAGGGTGGTAGGCGCGGACCCTGGGCGGCGTCACCCGGACCGTCGCGGCGAGCAACACGCCTCCGCCCTCGATGAGTTGGAGCACGCGCGCGTTGTCCGTGCTGTCGTCGACCACGATGTCGAAGGGCCGGTAGGTGTCCTGCACCCGCCCGGCCAGCCGCCCCGCGTACACGATCAGGTCCTGCGCGATGTGCTGGGCCGTCTCCCGGCAGCTCCATTCGCACCGCCCGGCCCGCACACCGTCCCAGTCCCGCTCGACCGCGCCCCGCAGCACCGCCACGGCCCCCGCGACGGCCTCTTCCACTCGCTCCGCACCCCTGTTTCCCATGAGGGGCAGGCTATGAGCCCGGCGCGCTCACGGCGACAGCATTTCCAGCTCACCCGCGAGGTTGTAGCGCGCGGTCGCCTCCCACTCGGCGGCCCCGTACGGCGTGCGGAACAGCCGGGGCAGCTCCAGGAGTTGCCGCAGGATCGCGGACCGCCCCTCCCGGAAGGCATCGTTCGGCACGAACCCGTACTCCTCGCGCACGGCGGCCGTGTAGGCGGCGTAGGCGGCGGGCGGGGCGGCCAGGATCGCGAGATCGGCGTCGCACAGCACCTGCCCGTCACGGTCGTCGGCCCCCGGGTCGTGGGTGACGGTGAGCCGCACGAGCCGCGCCACCTCCGCGGCCTTCCCCTGCGCCACCCCGGCCTCGGGAAGGGCCCGCTCGGCGATCCGCGCCGACCGCTCCTCGTTCTCCGACCGCTCGGGCAGATACACGGCGTCATGGAACCAGGCCGCGAGCCGTACGACGTCCGGGTCGTCCGCGTACTTCTCCAGTACGTCGACATGGTCGAGGACCGCGGTGAGATGCGCGAGCGTGTGATACCGCCGCTGCGGCTCCTGCCAGCGGGCGAGGAGGTCGTCGGCGTAGGGAGCGGGGTCGGGGCCGTCGTCGGCGCCCCGCACCGACCGGAGCGCGTGGGAGAAACGGACGCGGAGGGCATCGAGATCGACCATGTACCGATTGTCGCGCGCCACCTAGCGTGTGGGGCATGACGACGACTGAGGACGTACGCGACCCCGAACTGCCCGGCCTCCTTCTCACCACCGAGCGCGACGGTCTGGTCCCGCTCCTGCGGTCCCGCCCCGACGCCGACTTCGAACGGCCCACGGACGGGTGTCCCGGCTGGACGGTCCGGGACGTGGTGGCGCACTGTTCGTCCGCGCTGATGCGGATCGTGGAGAGCCGTTTCGAGAAGGGGGTCTTCTCGCCGGAGGCGAACGACCGGGACATCGCCGAGCGCGCCGAGTGGAGCAACGCGCAGGTCGTGGACGAGCTGGAGCGCGGGATGACCGAGGCCGGGCCGGTGATCGCCAAGGCGGGCGGGGCGCTGGATATGGCCGCGCTGGGGGAGTGGGTGCACGGCGGAGACGTACGGGACGCGATCGGGGAGCCCGGCGCCTACACCGGCCCGGGCCTGCCGCACGCGCTCACCCTGCTGGCCCGCATCACCCGGGAGAAGGGCTGCCTGCCGCTCCACGCCGACCTGGACGACGTGGACGAGCCGCTCACGCTGGGCGCGGTGTCGGGCGAGCGGACACCGGCCCGCTACATCGGGGACGCCGCGACTCTCGTACGGCTCTACTCGGGGCGCCCGGTGGCGGGGCGGACGTTCGAGCTGGCGGGGGCGGAGGCGGAGGAGCTGAACATCTTCTGGTGACCGGCGGCGATCTTGTCGCGGGCGCGGCGGCCGCGGGCGTACCCTGGATTGGACTAGACCTCTAGTCGCTCCAGTCATCGTCCTGTCGCCTACGTCAACGAACGGGGTCCCATGAGCAAGCGTGCAGTCCTCGAGGTCATCGCCCTCGACGCCGAGGACGCGATCGCGGCGCAGGCCGGCGGCGCGGACCGGCTGGAGCTGGTGACCGACATGGCGGCCGACGGCCTGACGCCGCCCGTGGCGACCTTCAGCGCCATCCGGGCCGCCGTCGACATCGACCTGCGCGTGATGCTCCGCCTGACGGACGGCTTCGCGGCGGGAGAGGCGGACCGGCTGGTCCGCACCGCCGGTGAGCTGCGCACGGCGGGCGCGGACCAGTTCGTGCTCGGCTTCCTCGACGCGGAGGGCGGCGTGGACCTGGCGGCGGTGGAGCGGGTTGTCGCGGAGCTGGACGGCTGCTCCTGGACCTTCCACCGCGCCATCGACCACGCCGCCGACCGGGACGCCCTGCGCAAGCAGTTGGCAGACCTGCCGGGCCTGGACACCTACCTCACGGCGGGTTCGGCGCAGGGCGTCGACTCCGGACTCCCGACGCTGCTGGCGGAGGCGGCGAAGGCGGGGGAGCCGGGGTACGAGCAGCAGATCCTGGTGGGCGGGGGTTTGGAGCTGGAGCATGTCCCGCACCTGCTGGACGCCGGGGTCGACGCTTTCCATATCGGCGGAGCGGCAAGACCACAGGGCTGGAAACACCCGGTATCGGCAAAGGCGGTAGCGGAGTGGCGTCGCCTGTTGGAGGGCCTTTAGGGGCGCAAACCACGACTCACCCGCACCCGGCGACGCTCATCAACAGGCACCCCCTCAGCCGTAGTAACCCCCGCCACACAGCCAGCCACCGCAGCAACCCCCGCCCCCACCTAGCATGCGTGAGGCCGGGCTCACCTCGACCCGTGCCGTCGGCCGCAACCGCTATGTGCAGCTGCGGCGCGACGACCTGGACGCGAGGTTCCCCGGCCTCATGGAAGCGCTGCTGAAATCCCTGCCGTGATCAGGCGAGTTGCGGCGGAAGCGGGGCCGCGTGGGTCACGATCAGGCCCGAGACGGCTCGGGTGAGGCAGACGTACAGCCGCCGCAGCCCCGTCCGCTCGTCCGGCTCGCCGTCGACGACCGCCTGCGGTTCGTCGAGGACCACGTAGTCGTACTCCAGGCCCTTCGCCAGCGACGCCGGCACCAGCGTCAGCCGGGTCTCCTCGGTCGTCTCCTCGCCGGGCGCGAGGTAGCCGATGCCGGCCGCGTCTAGGGCTTCCGCCAGCACCGGCACGCGCGCGTCCGCCGCGATCAGGCCCGTCGAGCCCTCGTTGCGCAGCAACTCCTCGCACGCGGCGACGACTTCGGCCGTGTCGCCGATCTCCCGCAGATCGAAGAAGCCGGGGTTCTCACGCACCGACGCGACCGGGGTGAGGCCCGGCGCGATGTGCGGGAGCAGCCGGGAGGCGTACGTGATGACGTCGGTCGGCACCCGGAAACCCGCCGTCAGCTCCTCGATGACGCCGTCCGCCTTGCCGAGGTGGGTGAGCGCCTCGTCCCAACTCCGCGTCGCCCAGGGCGTGGTGCCCTGCGCGAGGTCGCCGAGTACGGTCGCCGAGCCGGTGGTGCAGCGGCGGCCGACCGCCCGGTACTGCATGGGGGAGAGGTCCTGCGCCTCGTCCAGCACCACATGCCCGAGCGAGTGCGTGCGCGCGACGACGTCCGTAGCCTCGTCGATCAACACGGCGTCCGCGGCGGACCACTTGGCCGACTTCACCGACCGTACCGGCTTCGCCCAGAGGATCGTCTTCTGCTCGGCCTCGTCGAGGATCCCGTGCGCGTGGGCGGCGAGGAAGTCCGCGTCCGTCAGCAGCCGCAGCACCAGCTTCGCCGGATCGACCGGCGGCCAGATCTCCTTCACGGCCGCCTTCACCGCCGGGTTGCGGGCCACCGCGTCCTGCACCCGGTCGTCCGGCGCCTCGCCCGCGCGCTCCATCTGCACCAGCACCGCGTGCGCGATGCGCTGCGGAAGGGCGTCGCGGGCGGCGCCGTAGCGGATGTCGCGGTCGAGCAACTCGCGGACGATGTCCTCCAGTTCGTACGCCGGAACCCGCCACCTGCGCGAGCCGCGTACGACCATGACCGGCTCGGTCGGCATCGTGACATGCGAGTAGACGGCCCGCCGGAGCACCTCCGCCATCCTCGCGTCACCCTTGATGACCGCGGCGGGCGCGTCGTCCGTCCCCCGCACCTCGGCGCCCTTGGCGACCAGGTCGTCGACCGTGGCCTGCTGCACGCTCAACTCGCCCAGCGCGGGCAGCACCTGCTCGATGTAGTGCAGGAAGGACCGGTTCGGCCCGATGACGAGGGTGCCGGTGCGGGCGAGCCGGTCGCGGTGGGCGTACAGCAGATACGCGACCCGGTGCAGACCCACGGCGGTCTTCCCGGTCCCCGGCCCTCCCTGCACACACACGGTCCCGCCAAGGCCCGACCGCACGATCTCGTCCTGCTCGGGCTGGATGGTCGCGACGATGTCGCGCATCGGGCCCACACGCGGACGCTCGATCTCCTGCTGGAGGAGCTTGCTGGTGGTCGCCGCCTCGGCCGGGTCGGAGAGATGCTCGTCCTCGTAGGCCGTGATGTCGCCGCGCGTGTACCCGAAGCGGCGGCGCAGACCGACGTCCATCGGGTCCTTCTTCGACGCCCGGTAGAACGGCTGCGAGACCGGCGCACGCCAGTCGATGACCATCGGGTCGCCGTCGCCGTCGTGCACATGCCGCCGCCCGATGTAGAAGCGCTCACCATCCGCGCCCTCCGCCTGCTCGGCGCCCGGGGCGTGCAGATAGTCGAGGCGGCCGAAGAACAGGGGGGTGTCGCTGAGGTCGGCCAGCGCCTTGATGCGCTCGTTGATCTGGCGTTCCAGGATCTGGGCGTTGACCCAGTTCGCGGTGACGTCC
The DNA here is from genome assembly GCF_045041065.1 of Streptomyces sp. NBC_00028. NCBI lineage: Bacteria > Bacillati > Actinomycetota > Actinomycetes > Kitasatosporales > Streptomycetaceae > Streptomyces > Streptomyces sp. NBC_00028. Next base: position 5,635,128 of record NZ_CP108293.1, read on the forward strand.
TTGATGTCGAGGGACTCGGCGTCCTCCCGCATGGCGCGCAGGGCGGCGCGGGACGCGGCGAGATGACCGCGCTCGCGGCCGAGGGGGTCGTCCAGGGGCGCGGGGTCGTCGGCGGGCGTGGACAAGGGGGTGCCTCCGAAGGTGCTGCGGGCTGTGTGGCTGCTGGGCGCTGCGACATGCCGACCGGTTTCCGTCCGGTCGGCGGCACTCCGCGGGGGAGGCGGGCAAGAGCGGAGATTGTAGGTGAGGGGGATGAGGAGCCGCCAATGGATTTCCGCGGACCTCTCTCCCTGGCGGACCTCTCCCCCTAAGGGACGGCCCCTACGACTCAGGTATCGCAGCAAGTCGGGACCTTGGACCGATGCCCTCCTTATGCCTCGAAAGCCACCATGGAGACATGAGTGCAGCGACCATCACCCCAGCGCCCGGTCGCCCGTCCGGGGCGACCCCCCTCACCGACACCCACCCCACCCACCGCGTCGGCGACATCCTCCGCGCGATACGCGTCTTCGCCGGCGCGGCCTTCGAAGTGATCGTCCTCGGCGAGTACGGCGAGGAAGCCGGCGTCCGCCGCAAGAAGTAGGCCCCCGGGGCCCGGCCCCTGTCCTCAGCCCCCGTCCTCAGTCCCTCGTCCTCAGCCCCTCGTCCTCAGTCCTCCGCCAAGAGCTCGTCGGCGTCCACGATCCGGTAGGCGTACCCCTGCTCCGCCAGGAACCGCTGCCGGTGCGCGGCGAAGTCCTGGTCGATCGTGTCGCGGGCGACCACGGAGTAGAAGTGGGCCTGGTGCCCGTCCGCCTTGGGCCGCAGCACCCGCCCCAGCCGCTGCGCCTCCTCCTGCCGGGACCCGAAGGTGCCCGACACTTGGATGGCGACCGTGGCCTCCGGCAGGTCGATGGAGAAGTTCGCCACCTTCGAGACGACGAGGACGCTGATCTCGCCCTCCCGGAAGGCGTCGAAGAGCTTCTCGCGCTGCGCGTTCGGCGTCTCGCCCTTGATGACCGGCGCCCCGAGGTGCTCCCCGAGCTCGTCGAGCTGGTCGATGTACTGCCCGATGACCAGGATCTGCTGCCCGGCGAAGCGCCGCACGATCGCCTCGGTCACCTTCCGCTTCGTCGCGGTGGTGGCACAGAAGCGGTACTTCTCCTCCTGCTCGGCCGTGGCGTACGCGAGCCGTTCGGAGTCGGTCAGGTTGACCCGGACCTCGACGCAGTCGGCGGGCGCGATGTAGCCCTGCGCCTCGATCTCCTTCCAGGGCGCGTCGAACCGCTTGGGGCCGATGAGCGAGAAGACGTCCGACTCCCGCCCGTCCTCCCGGACGAGGGTCGCGGTCAGCCCCAGCCGCCGCCGGGCCTGGAGATCGGCGGTGAACTTGAACACGGGCGCCGGCAGCAGATGCACCTCGTCATAGACGATCAGCCCCCAGTCCCGGGAGTCGAACAGCTCCAGGTGCGGGTAGACGCCCTTACGCCTGGTCGTCAGCACCTGGTAGGTGGCGATGGTGACGGGCCGGATCTCCTTCCTCGTCCCGCTGTACTCGCCGATCTCCTCCTCGGTCAGCGAGGTCCGCTTCACCAGCTCGTGCTTCCACTGCCGGGCGGAGACGGTGTTGGTGACGAGGATGAGCGTGGTCGACTTGGCCTGCGCCATGGACCCGGCGCCGACGAGCGTCTTCCCGGCACCACAGGGCAGGACCACGACCCCACTCCCGCCGTGCCAGAAGTTCTCCACGGCCTGCTTCTGATACGGCCGCAGCGCCCAGCCGTCTTCCGCGAGCTCGATCGGATGCGCCTCGCCGTCCACGTACCCGGCGAGGTCCTCGGCGGGCCAGCCCAGCTTCAGCAGCGTCTGCTTGATCTGCCCGCGCTCGGACGGGTGCACGAGGACGGTGTCCGGGTCGATCCGCGCCCCCACCAGCGGCGCGACCTTCTTCGACCGCAGGATCTCCTCCAGCACCGGCCGGTCGGTGGTCGTCAGCACGAGCCCGTGCGTCGGATGCTTGGAGAGCGTCAGCCGTCCGTACCGGTCCATGGTCTCGGCGACGTCCACGAGCAGCGCGTGCGGCACCGGATACCGGCTGTACTGCACGAGCGCGTCGACGACCTGCTCGGCGTCGTGCCCGGCCGCGCGCGCGTTCCACAGCCCCAGCGGTGTCACCCGGTAGGTGTGGATGTGCTCCGGCGCCCGCTCCAGCTCCGCGAACGGCGCGATGGCCCGACGGCACTCGTCGGCCTGCTCGTGGTCGACTTCCAGGAGCAGGGTCTTGTCCGACTGGACGATCAGCGGTCCGTTCACGTAGCACTTCCTTCCGCACGGGCCAAACCTCCAGTGTGCCGTATGCGGCGGGAAGCGGGTTCTCGGAAGACCGCCGTCGTGGGCAACCCCTGACCGGCGTCGTCTGTCTAGTCGGGCGGGGACCGGCGGAGTGAGGAGCACGCGGTGATGTCGGTGGGCAGATGGGGGTTCGGTGTCGGGGCCACGGCGGTACTGGTGGCCACCGGCGCGTGGGTGATGTGGCCGCAGGCCGTCGACCCCGACCTGTGGCACGAGATACGGCCCGCGATAGAGGCACGCCTGGAGGCCGAGTCGCACGGCACCGGGTACGGCGAGACCGTCCCGGAGCTCGACGCGCGCTGGTTCTGCCACGCGGAGGCGCTGGAGCTCGACGAGCGCGACGGGGTCGTCCGGGCGGGCGTCGACACGCTCTGCATGGAGTACGGCGTCCAGGCACACGCCCTCGTCGAGTGCTCCGGCGCTCATGTCCCGCAGGTGCTGCGCCTGGAGCGGGACGCGTCCGGCGGCTACCGGATCGTGTCCCAGGAGGAGCCGCCCGACGGGGCGGGGTACGCCGAGTGGACCCAGACCCACTTCGGTCACTTCACCCGCGCCGAGCTCGACGACAGCCTCTCGGCCACGCCCCTGGAAGCCGCCGCCCGCACCCACTTCGGCCTGGCCGCGGACGCCCCGGTGAGCGACTGCTAGGACCTGTCCGGCGGATCATGCCGCAGACGCGGGGGCTGGCACGCCGGCCTGCGGCGTTGTCGTCGGTTGCCGGCGCCCCCACTCTCGGCTTCGCTCGAGCGGGAGGGGCCCCCATCGCGTCGCCGCCCTCCTCCGCCTTGCATTCCGACGCTCCCCCACGCTCGAACAACCTCGCGCGGGGGCACCCCCATCGCCCCCGCTCATCGGCGTCGATGAGGCGCTGCTGCTTTCCTGCGACTTGATCCGCCGGACAGGCCCTAGCGGCCGGCCCCCGCGTCCGCGGCATGATCCGCCGGCCGGGCCCTAGTCGTCGGCGAGCTCCGCGACCCCCGTGATCCGGTGCAGTGGATACGTCCGTACCTCGTCCGCCGTGTGGTCGTACGCGGTGACGAAGCCGCCCTCGACCCGGACCGGGGCGATGACGCGCTGGCTGGCGGCGCCCTCGGCGTTGACGTAGCCGATCCACAGGGCCTCGCCGGTCAGGACGGCGGCCTGCATGGTGGCGAGGGTCTCGGCGGAGCCGGTGCGGGGGAGTCCACCGGCCGGGGTCGCCGAGGGCGTCTGCTTGCGCGGGGCCGTGGAGGCGAGGTCACCGGCGCGGATCGCGCGGATCGCCGCCGTCAGCAGCGTGGCGTCCGGCACCGGCGGGCCGTCCGGGACCGGCTCGGGTGCCGTGCGCGGCGGGGTGCGGTGGGCGTGCGCGCGGGCGATGAGGACATCGCCCTCGGCGGACTCGGCGGCGGGCGCGAAGCCCATCGAGCGCAGCCCGTCCAGGAGGGCGGCCGGATCGGTCTGCGCGGCGAGGACGGTGGGCGCCAGGCGGCGCAGCCCGAGCCCGGCGGCGCGCTTGTCGGCGAGGATCTCGTTGAGCACGGCGTCGTCGTCGCACCGCACGTACGCGGAGGCCGCGCCGACCCGTAGATGCCCGTGCTTGCGGGCCACGTCGTCGATCAGATAGGCCAGCGGCTGCGGCACCGGCGTACGGGAGTGCGCGGTGAGGAAGGCGTGCAGGTCGGAGGCGGACCGTCCGGCGTCCAGCGCCCGCCGCACCGAGCCGGGCGTGAACCGGTACACGGTCGCGCCACCCTTCGACTCCACGTCCGCCAGTACCCCCAGCGTGTCCGCGAGCGGCCGTTGCAGCGGCCCGGGCGCCACCGCCGTCAGGTCGGCCTGGAGCAGCACATGGTCGAGGGGCTCGGGCAGCAGCGGCGCGAGCAGCCGCCCGGCGGCCGCGGCGGCGACGGCCTGCTCGGCGGCGGAGAGGGGTTCCGGGTGGGGTGCCGGTAGGGGGTGACGGTGCACGGGGAGCTTGTCGCCGGGGCCGGTCGGCTCCTGCGCGGCGGCCCGGGCGGGGGCGGCGGCCCCCAGCAGGGCCCGCCCGTGCGCCGACAACGCCCCCCGCCCGGTGACGCCGAGCAGCTCGGCCTCACTGAGCGTCCACTGGGCGAGTCGGGAGCGGAGGTCGTCCTCACGGCGCTGCGGCCGCTCCCAGCGCAGCCGGGCCAGCACCGACTCCGCCGCCGGTGCCGCCCCCTCCGGGAGCCCCGCCAGCAGCGTCAGCACCCGGTGGCGTACCTCCGACGCCGCGCTGCGGTCCAGGCCCGGACCGAGTGCCGACAGGGCCCGTTCCTTGGCGTCCCGGCCGCCGACCAGCCCGGACGTGCGGGTCGCCGTCAGCCATGCCTCCGCGAGCCGCGCCCAGCGTTCGGCGGCGGGCCGCTCCAGCCACTCGTCGTACGCAGGGGTCGCCGCGTACCGCTCGTCGGCCTCCCCGTCGGAGGCCAGCAGCCCGGCGGCGTAGGCCAGTTCGACCCAGAACGCGGCGACGGGCTCGGGCACGTCGAGGGCGACCGCGGTGCGCTTCAGGTCCCGCACGCTCAGCCCGCCGGCCCGCAGCACCGTCGGACCGCCCTCGTCCCAGTCCTTCAGCAACTCCTCCACGGTCGCCAGCGCGGTGTACGCCTGTCCGGCCGCCGTCGCGTCCACCACCTGTGGACGGTAGGTCGCCACCGCCTCCACGGCCGGTGGCACCGGCTCGGTCACCTGGTGCGCGAGCCCGCCGCGCAGATGCAGCGCGACCTCCCGCGGCAGGACGACCGTCCCCGGCGACGTCGGCAGCAGCAGCCCGAGGTCGAGCAGCCGCCGCAGCCGGGGCGCCGGATCCGCGGTGACCTGCCCGTACGGCGGCCCCCACACCAGCCGCCGCAGCACGTCGAGGGACTCCTCCGGCAGCCCGCCGAGCAGCTTCGCCATCCGCTTGCGGTCGGTGAACAGCCCGGCCAGCGCGGCCACCGCCGACACGGAGTCGTGCGTGGACGGCAGCCCGGCCGCCGCCACGAGCTCCTGGATCCGCCCCGGCGACATCCCCGCCGAAGCCTCCTGCACGGTCGGCCCGAGCCCCGTCGGCGACGGATGCTGCGGCGAGGGCGCGAGCAGCTCCCGCGCGGTGCGCACCAGCCGCAGCCGTTCGTCCTCGCCCCACACCAGCGCCTGTTCGCGCAGCGTGCCCAGCGCCCGGGGCAGCGCGGCGGCGACGGCAGGGTCCCCGGCGTCCCCGGCCATCAGCCCGAGCAGTTCCGTCCGCGACGCCGGGTCCTGGGCCACCGCGAGCGCCTCCGCCGTCTGGAGCGCGAACCGGTCCAGGCGTTCGAGTGCGCGCACGACCGAGGCACGCGTCCCGGCGCGGGTGGCGAGCTGGGTGAGGTCGGTGGGGACGGGGGTGATGAGATCGGGGCGGGCCCGCAGCAGCAGGGCCAGGGAGGCGTCGTCCCTGGCCCGGAGGGCTTCGGCGAGGGAGCGGGGCGGGGTGGCCGGGGTGCTCATCCGACCCACGGTAGCGGGTGGGTACGACGGTGCGGCGCGGCCCAGCGGGTCGCAACCCGCCCCGGCGGCACGACCGTACGCGGCGACATCGGCCGCCCCGCGCGCGATACCGTCACCCACGGGGCATCAACCCGCCGCCCCCCGGAGGGACTTCGTGGGTATCGAGAGCGATCAGGTCGTCTACGAGTATCTGAGCCGCGTCGGCGACGTCGCGCAGCAGCGGCAGTTGCCGTCCGGCACGCGCATGCGCCTCGTCTCCGAGCTGCGCAACGAGATCGACCGGCGCCGCGCCAAGGCCCCCGTGGACAGTCCCGCGGCCGTGCGCCGCATCATCGACCACCTCGGCAGCCCCGACGACGTCGTCACCGCGGCCGGCGGCGCCCCGCAGAGCGCGTCGGTGCCCGCGCCCACACCCACCGCCGTACCCGTGCAGCGTGACCGCGAGGTGGCGGAGCCGCGCCCCAAGGGCCTGCGCCGCATCATCCCCAAGCCCCGCCCCGCCGAGACCTCCGAGACGCCGGACCAGGCCCCCGCCCCACCCCATCTGGCCGCCGCGGCCGATCTCGGGGACAGCGAGCTCCAGCCCGACTGGTGGCGGCTGGACGACACCCCGTTCGGCGCCGGGGAGAGCGTCCCGGGCTTCGTCGGCGGCGTGGAGATCCCCGAGCTGCTCAAGCCTCCGCCGCCGAAGCGGGACCCGAAGCCGCCGGTCGAGAAGGCGGGGCGGCCCGAGGAAGAGGAACTGGAGGGGGTCGCCGAGGAGGTCGCGGCCCCACGCCGACGCCTCCCGTCCCTCTTCAGGGGCCCCAAGGGCAGGTGGACCAACCCCCTGCTCCTGCTCGCCGCCACTCTCCTGGTCGCGGGCGCGGTGATCGGCAACCTCGTCGTGCTCCTCCTCGGCTGGCTGATCGCCTACGCCTCACGGCGGCTGACCGACGCCGAGACGAAGTGGGCGGTGATGTACCTGCCCGGCCTCGCGCTCACCGCCGGGATCGTGTGGCTGTGGGGCCGGCACGAGGGCCGCTGGGGCGAGCCCGTCGCCGAGGGCCAGATGAACGCCGCGGTCGCCGACACCTGGCCGTGGGTGGTGCGGGGCGCGGCGGTGGCGTCGGCGCTGTTCCTGGTGTGGCGGTCGCAGCGGCAGCGGTAGGCCGTCTTCATCCGCTGTCTGTCCGCCGTACCGACTGGGCACAATGGCCTATATGGCCACTGCACCCATCTCCGCCCCGACCGTCGGCTTCGATCTCGACATGACCCTCATCGACTCCCGTCCCGGCATCCGCGCCTGCTATGTGGCGCTCGCCGAGCGGACGGGGACGTACATCGACGCCGATCTCGCCGTCACCCGGCTCGGGCCGCCGCTGGCGCAGGAGATGGCCCACTGGTTCCCCGCGGAGCAGGTCCCGGCCGTCGCCGATCTCTACCGCGAGCTCTACCCGACGTACGCCATCACCGGCACCCTCGCGATGCCGGGTGCCCGGGAGGCGATAGCGGCCGTGCGGGCGGCGGGCGGCCGGGCCGTCGTCGTGACCGCCAAGTGGGAGCCCAACGCCAAGCTGCACATGGAGCACCTGGGCATGGCGCCCGACGCGGTGATCGGCAACCTGTGGGCCGAGCAGAAGGCGGTGGCCCTGCGCGAGCACGGGGCGAGCGTGTACGTCGGCGACCACGTCGGTGATGTGCGCGGTGCCCGCACCGCCGGGGCGCTGTCGGTGGCCGTGCCGACGGGCCCGTGCAGCGCGGCGGAGCTGACCGAGGCCGGTGCGGACGTCGTGCTCGACGACCTCACCCGGTTCCCCGACTGGCTCGCCGGCTACCTTCCGGCCCGCGCCTGACGCCGTCCCGCGGCGACCGAGCGGAGCACGCCGGCCCCGGCCACCAGGAATCCGACGCCCATCAGCATGCTCAGTCCGAACATGTACGTCGGAAAGGGCGTCGTACCGAGCAGGAACGGGGCCACGGTGACCAGAGTGGCCACGGCACCGATGAAGAACACGACGGCTCCGGCACGGATCAGTCGGTCACCGGGCACGGCGGAATTCGTTTGGGTTTTGTCACGCACCGGACCAGGGTAGTTCCCTGCCCGAAGGAACAACCGGGCGACGTCTTGTCACCGGCCTGAAGACCATTAGCCTTGGTACCGGCGGGTCCCGACGACCCGCCCCAGTGCTATCAAGAGCCGTTTCAGAAGCAGTTTTCCGACGAGTACGAGGACGAGGAACAGACGTGCCTACCGGCAAGGTCAAGTGGTTCAACAGCGAGAAGGGCTTCGGCTTTCTCTCCCGCGACGACGGCGGTGACGTCTTCGTCCATTCCTCGGTCCTCCCCGCCGGAGTCGAGACACTGAAGCCGGGCCAGCGAGTGGAGTTCGGGGTCGTCGCCGGACAGCGCGGTGACCAGGCCCTTTCGGTCGTCATCCTCGATCCGACCCCGTCGGTCGCGGCGGCAACGCGTAAGAAGCCGGACGAACTGGCCTCCATCGTCCAGGATTTGACGACCCTCCTGGAGAACATCACGCCGATGCTGGAGCGTGGCCGCTACCCCGACAAGGTGGCCGGAAAGAAGATCGCCGGCCTGCTGCGCGCGGTCGCCGACCAACTCGACGTATAGAAGTCCTACGGAACACGTACGGAAGACGTACCGAACTGGTGGATTTCTAAGGGAATTCCAGTGCGTCCGGGCCGAGGGGCGGCACCAGCCCCTCGGCCGCCGCACGTGTCAGCAGTCCCCTGACCGCGGCGTATCCGTCCGTGCCGAGATCCGCCGTGAACTCGTTGACGTACAGCCCGATGTGCTGGTCGGCGACGGCCGGGTCCATCTCCTGGGCGTGTTCCATGACGTACGGCCGGGACAGCTCGGGCTCGTCCCAGGCGGCGCGCACGGAGCGGCGGATGGAGTCGGCGAGCAGCGTCAGCGTCTCCGCCCCCAGCGACCGCTTGGCGATGATCGCGCCCAGCGGAATGGGCAGCCCGGTGGTGTTCTCCCAGTGCTCGCCCATGTCGGCGAGCTTGTGCAGCCCGTAGTTCTGGTACGTGAACCGGGCCTCGTGGATGACGAGTCCGGCGTCGACCTTCCCGTCCCGCACGGCCGGCATGATCTCGTGGAACGGCATGACGACGATCTCGCCGACCCCGCCCGGCAGGGTGTCCGCCGCCCACAGCCGGAACAGCAGATACGCCGTCGACCGCTCGCTCGGCACCGCCACCGTCCGCCCGGTGAGATCGGCGCCGGCCTCCCGGGTCAGCACCAGCGGCCCGCAGCCCCGCCCCAGCGCGCCCCCGCAGGGCAGCAGCGCGTACTCGTCGAGGACGTACGGCAGCACGGCGTACGACACCTTCAGCACATCCAGCTCACCGCGCTCGGCCAGGCCGTTGGTGATGTCGATGTCCGCGAACGTGACGTCCAGCGCGGGCGCGCCCGGCACCCGGCCGTGCGCGAGGGCGTCGAAGACGAAGGTGTCGTTCGGGCAGGGGGAGTAAGCGATGTCGAGGCTCATACCGTGTTCCAACTCTCCAGTACGGGTGCGAGCTTCCCGAAGCCCTCCGCCAGGGCTTCCAGCGCGTCGCCGATCCGCCAGGCGGCGCGGTCGCGCGGGCCGACGGGGTTGGAGACGGCCCGGATCTCCAGCACGGGCACCCCGTGCACCGCGGCGGCCTCGGCGACCCCGAAACCCTCCATCGCCTCGGCGAGCGCGGTCGGGTGACGGTCCTTCAGGAGGGCCGCGCGGGCGGCGGTGCCGGTCACGGTCGAGACGGTGAGCACGGCTCCGGCGCGGGCCCCGGTGGCGGCGACGGCATCTCGTACGAGTGCTTCCGGCGGACGATGGCTGACGGTCCCGAAGCCCAGCTCGGTGACCGGCACGAACCCGTCGGCCGTCTCCGCGCCCAGGTCCGCCGCGGTGATCTCGTCGGCCACGACGAGCGACCCGACGGGCGCGTCGGGGAGGAAGCCCCCGGCGATCCCGGCGGAGACGACAAGGCCGTAAGGGGCGGCCGCGAGGGCCGTGGCGGTGGCTGCGGCGGCACGGGCGGGACCCACCCCCGCCGCGATCACCTCGACGTCCGTCACCCCCGCCAACGCGCGAGCCACCGCGTCCCGTTCGACCGGGACCGCGGTGGCTACGAGGATGCGCATGGCGTACGACGGCTCAGGCGTCGGCGTTGACGAGCTTGAAGTTCCAGACGCCCTTGTACTTCTCGCTGGCGCCGCTCTTCGTCTTGTCCTGCTCGACGATGCTGATGTACAGCGTCTTCGGGGCGGCCTGGCCCTGCTGGTCGGCGAAGAGGTCGACGCCCTGGAACGAGTAGTACGTCTTCTTGTAGACCGTCGTGACCTGCTGGCCGTTGATCCACAGCGCCCAGCCGGTGTCCGCGATCTTCGGGTCGACGCCGATGCGGAGGGTCTCGCTCTGGGAGACCTCGATCGAGTCGGACGCTTTCTTCAGGGCGCACTTGGTGGCCTTCTCCTGACCGAGGTTGTCACCGTCCTCGTAGCAGGTGGCCTCGGCGCTGATGGAGTTCTTGCCGACCGTCACGGTCGCGCGGGGCGTCGGCTTGTCACAGGCCGACAGGACGAGCAGTCCGGCGGAAACGGCGCCGAGGACGGCGACGGCGCGGCGGCGTCGCACAGCGGCTTGCATCGTGGTCATGGCCGAAGGCTATCGGGCAGGTGCGGCAGTCTCTTTATGCGGGGTACGGCGTGCCCTGTTCGTTACGCCACGCGCGCGCCCGGACGGCCCCCGTGGCGGGCCGAGCTCAGCAGCCCCTTCACCGTCGCCAGCCAGCCCACGGCGATCACCGCGGCGGCCACCGCGAGGCCCAGGGTGCCGTTGAGGGGCATCACGATGCCGACCGCGCCGCCGAACACCCAGGCCATCTGGAGCATTGTTTCCGAGCGGGCGAAGGCTGAGGTGCGCACCTGTTCGGGCACGTCCCGCTGGATCAGCGCGTCCAGGGACAGCTTGGCGAGGGCCAGTGAGAAACCGGCGATCGCGGTGAGGACGGCGACGAGGAACGCGCCGAAGAAGACCGCGGCCGTGATCGCCGTGCCCAGCACCACCACCAGGACGGTCACGATGATGATCTCCGGCGCGCGGGAGCGCAGCCCGGCGCCGACCGCCGTGCCGAGCGCGTTGCCCACCCCGGCCGACACGGCCACGATCCCGAGCGAGACGGCCGCGCTCTCCCCGGTCAGGGGATGCTCGCGCAGCAGGAACGCGAGGAAGAACGTGAGGAACCCGGACAGCCAGCGCAGGGCGGCGTTCGCGCCGAGGGCATGGGTGACGGCGATCCCGACGGTCCGCAGCCCCGGCCGCTTGGCCGACTTCCGGTGGGGTCCGTGCAGATGCTCCTCGTCCGCCGCGAGCAGCGCCACGTCCTCGCCCTTGGCGGAGTCGACCTTCGGCGGCAGCGTGAAGGACAGGAACGTCCCCGCCACGAAGATCACGAAGGCGCCGTAGAGGGGCCAGCGCGGCCCGAGCGCCTGGAGCCCCGCCCCGATGGGCGCGGCGATACCGGTGGCGAGGAGCCCGCCGAGGGTGACCCGGGAGTTGGCCTTGACGAGGGAGAACCCGGGCGGCAGCAGCCGCGGCACGACAGCGCTTCGTACGACGCCGTACGCCTTGGAGGAGACGAGCACCCCGAGCGCCGCCGGATACAGCTCCAGGCTGCCGGTGACGACCGCCCCGGACAGCACCAGAGCCAGCAGGGCCCGGGCGAGCATGGCCCCGGCCATGGCGGCGCGGCGCCCATGCGGCAGCCGGTCGAGGAGCGGGCCGATCACGGGGGCGAGGACGGTGAAGGGGGCCATCGTGATGGCGAGGTAGAGGGCGACACGCCCGCGTGCCTCGTCGGTGGGGACGGAGAAGAAGACGGTCGAGGCGAGCGCGATCGTGATCATCACATCGCCCGCGCCGTTCACACCGTGCAGCTCGATCAGTTTGCCGAGGCCGGATTCCCCCGCCCCATGGGCGTGTGTGGCCTTGCGGATGCCGCGCGCGGGGCCGGTCACCGGGAAGTGCAGGGCACGCCCGACGGAGCGCAGAGAACCTCGCGTCCTGCCGTTGCCCTTGATCCCGGTGGCCCCATGGGGCGTCTTAGCGGTTGCCACGACGTTCATAGTGCCCCGAGTGAGGCGTTCGTAGTGCGGTTACCGCGCGTATGTCCGTGCTTTCGTGAGGTGCTTTCGTGCCGTGCCGAGTCGGATGGGTGGGGGTAAACGTCCCGTCGGTGTAGGCCGTACGCACGCGAGCAGGTAGCGTGCGTATCTCAGCCATCCCGCAGAATGGATGGACAGGTGCGCCCGAGTGCGAGCGGGCGCGGACGTCGACGCGGCCCTCCGGTCCGCTCCGTCCGCCCCACCGCGCGTTCAGGCAGGCGCACCAGAGAGACGGCGTAGGAGAGAAGCGATACCTGTGAGCGCAGCGACCACGCGAAGCCGCACCCCCGACCGCCTGTGCGCCGAGGCCGTCGACCTCGCCCGCGCCGCAGCCGAGGAGGCGGCGGCGCCCGGCGTAGTCGGCGAGCACACGGGTGCGGTCTCCGAGGGAGACCGGGTCGTCACGCACTTCTTCGAGTGCAAGGAAATGGGTTACCGCGGCTGGCGCTGGGCGGTGACGGTGGCGAGGGCGTCACGCGCCAAGAACGTGACCCTCGACGAGGTCGTCCTGCTGCCCGGGCCCGACGCCCTCCTGGCCCCCGAATGGGTCCCCTGGAGCGAGCGCCTGCGCCCCGGCGACATGGGCCCCGGCGACCTCCTGCCCACCGACGCCGAGGACCTCCGCCTGGAGCCCGGCTACTCCGGCGAGGACGAGCCGATCCCGAGCTCGGCGGTCTCGGAGGAGATGGCGGAGCTGGTGGAGGCGGAGGACGCGGAGGTGACCGCGGGCACCCCCTCCAACCTCCCGGTGGCCCCCACCCGGGGCACGATCGCCGCGATCGCCGAGGAACTGGGCATGCGCCGCGCCCGGGTCCTGTCCCGCTACGGCCTGCACAGCGCCGCGGACCGCTGGGAGGAGTCGTTCGGCTCCAAGACCCCCATGGCCCAGGCGGCCCCCGCCACCTGCGTCAGCTGCGGCTTCCTCACCCCCATCGGCGGCTCCCTCGGCCAGGCCTTCGGCGTCTGCGCCAACGAGTTCGCCCCGGCGGACGGCAGGGTGGTCTCCCTCTCCTACGGCTGCGGCGGCCACTCGGAAGCGGCGATCATGCCGAAGCCGCCCCGCCCGGCGCCCCCGGTGATCGACGAGACGAAGGTCGACGCCTTCCCGCTGCGCCCGGCGGCGGACTCGGGGTCGGTACCGGACGTCTCGGACGAGGCTGCGGCGGAGCTGGGGCATTCGTAGGCCATGCCGGCCGTTCTGAGCCACTTGCGCGGCGCGGGTGGTTCAGAAACCCAGGTAAGTGATGTGGACGACGTAGACCCGCTCGCTGCGCACTACGACCTGATGCATGAACCAGCCGCCGGAGACGATGGTGTGGCTGCCGGTCGGGTCGGGGCCGTCGTGGGCCCGGCCGTGGACGTGGAGACCTTCAGCCGCCCTGACCAGTTCGTCGGCCGCGCCCTCGACTCCGGCCAGGAAGTCCGGTGGAAGGGAACGGGCAGCCTCTTCGGCTGCGAAGGCGTACTCCCATTTCCAACTCACTCGCGAACTGCTTTCAGCGCCTCATCGGCCACCGCACTCAGCTCACGAAGTGCTTGCCGCGCGACGGCAGGATCCTCGTGCTCCAGATTGCTCTGCGCCTGGGCGTAGCGAGTGGCCAGGTCAGGGCGACGGGCGATCTCGATCTCCTTGGCCCAGATGAGGACCCAGCTTTGGACGGGGCTCAAAGACTGCCATTCCACGGCTTTGGCGAAGGCGTCGTCCTTCATGGCCTGCATTTCGTCCAGACGACCTGGAGCGACGACGGCGAGGGCGGCACGCAGAGCGTCAGGAGTGAGCTCGGGACGGGGAAACAGCTCGTGTCCGTGGTCGGCCTGAGTACTCATGGTGTCCTCCAGAGGGTGCCCTGGCCAGAGTATCGAGATTGGGGGCAGCGGACGGGACACAACGGTCTCAGCCGGCGGTGGCACAGGAAGGGCGGCAGTCACGGCAGCGTCCTGGGGTCGGGGAGCGGAACAGGCGGTGGCAGCCGTCGCATTCCTGCCATGGGTGCGGGGCGGTGGGTCTTGGGGTGGGGGCTCCGTACGGCGGTGGTGGGGGCGGTAGCTGGGCTGTGAGACGGTGCGCCAGGAGGGCTGCCGGGCGGTGCAGGGGCTCGCGTGGGAGGTCGCGGGTCAGGGCTTCGCGTACGAGGGTGGCGGGGACGTCACGTTCCAGCCAGGCGGCGACTCCCGGGGCCAGGCTGGCGGCATCGCACGCCGAGAGGAGCAGGCGGGGGTCGTCGCGGTGGAGGCGGGCGAGGAGGTCGGTGGCCCGCTGGATGAGCTGAGGGGCGGGGTAGCCCGGGCGGGGAACCGGGGGGAGGGGCTTCTTGCGGGTTGGGCGGGGCTTCTTCGGCGGGGCGGGCTCGCCGTGGGTGCGGTCGCGTCGGGCACCAGGCTGGTTGCAGGAGACGGTGCGCGTGATGATGCGGCCGCCTGGGATGCGCTCCCGTTCCCGGCGCAGATATCCGTGGGCCTCCAACTCCCGCATCGCGCTGGCGATCCGGGTCGATCCCTCCTTGAAGCGGGCGGTGAAGCTCTTGATGTCCACCTGTGCGCCCTTGGGCAGCGACTGGATGTGGGTGCCGAGTCCGATCGCGAGGAGCGAGAGGTCCGGATGCTGGGCGAGGTGGTTGCCGATCACCGTGAAGCGGGCGCTGTGGCGGGTGTTCTCATGAATGAGACCGCCGGTGGAGCGAGGGTGATTTTTGCCCGCCGTACGGGACTGGGCGCGCGAGGGCGCGCTAGTGTTTTGGGTGTCCATCGGGAAGGTTGGCTTCCTTGGTGGTCAGGCCCTCGCATTGGGATGCCAGTCCCGGCGAGGGCCGTTGTATGTCTGAGGTTGTGTTGCTGCGGTGAGCGTAGAGCAAGCAACCAGGCCAAAAGCCAGCCGAGTTGCTGATGTTCACCCGGGCGGGTGAGGGGCTCCTGCGGGCGGGAGGGGTGGGGCTTGGTGGGGTCCTTTCACCGTCGTGGTCCTTGGGGAAGGGCGCCCCTTTCACCGGAGCGCGGAAAGCCGGGTTCCGGTGTGAGCAGGGGGACTTGGGGAGCCGGGGTGACTTCGGCCCAGACGGTTTTGCGTGGGGCCGGGCCCTCGGAGACACCCCACCGGGACGCGAGCGCTGCCACGAGGGTGAGACCGCGCCCCGACTCCGCGTCGGGGGCCGCGTGTTCGGGCCGGGGCGGGCGATCCGCGCGGGTGTCGGTGACCTCGATGCGTGTCGCCGGCGACGTAGAGCGTCAGCCGGAAGTCGCGGCCGGGGATGCGGCCGTGCGTCACGGCGTTCGCCGCCAGCTCCGCCACGATCTGCTCCGCCGGGTCGGACGGCAGTCCCCAGCACCGCAGTTGCTCGGTCGCGAGCAGGCGGGCGAGGCGGGCGCCTCGGGGCGTGGGGGAGAGCTGAATGCTGAAGTTGGGGATCACGTCACTCAGCGTGGCCGTCCGCACGTACCGTGAACAGTGACGACTCCGATGCGTAGAGCGACTGTCCAAGGCCTGTCCAGGGCTGTCCAGGCTGTCCAGAGGGCGCGTACGGGTAGGGGGCGTTGCGGCACGGTCGTACGGCGGAGGGGTGCGGGATGTCGGTGGAGACGGCGGAGGAACCGGGGTGGGAGGTCGACCCGGATGACGAGTGGACAGGAGTATTTGGACAAGTCCGACGAGGTGCTGGGGGCGGGTGGGCTTGTCTCGGCGTCCTGGGAGGACGTGAAGAAGGTCCGGTATCCGAAGAAGGTGCGGGAGCTGGGAAAGTTGGAGGCCCAGGCGGTCGAGATCGGTGTGTACGACAAGACGCCGGCCCCGGGTGGCTCCCGGGACCGGCGTTCTTTGGAAGTCGCGCTTACTTCACGTCGACGAAGTCACCCGCGGCGGAGACCGCCGGGGTGGTCGAGGTGCCCGCGAAGGAGTAGCGGAAGTAGCCGTCGGCCGACGCCTTGACGGTGGTGCTCAGGTTGCCCGTCGAGTTCGTCGTGATGGTCTTGACGGTGCTGTAGGTGGTGGAGCCCTTCTTACGGAACTGGAGCTTCACCGACTGGCCGGTGTAGCCGGCGTACTTGTGGGTCTCCCAGTTGGCGCGGGTCAGCTTGCCCGTGACCGTGATGGTCTTGCCCTTGGTGACCGGCTCCGGGGAGGCGTTGACCGTGAGCTTGGAGTAGCGCTGGAGCTTGGTGGTGGTCAGCGCGTCCTGGTCGACGTAGCCGACCTTGCTCCAGTCGATGTCGTCGGACATCGGGTCCTGGTCGTTCCAGTCGATGGCGTAGCCGATCGCCTTCCACGTGGTGGCGTCGGCGTTGACCAGCTCGTCGCCCGGGTAGACGTCGATCGTGCCGGTGCAGCTGTCGGTGGTCGCCGAGGTCTCCGTGCAGGTCGGCCAGTCGTCGCCCCACAGGATGTTCTTCGGCTCGTCGTAGGTGCCGCGGTAGATCTCGACGTCGAACACGAAGTCCGAGGCGTTGAGGTCGATGTCCTCGGCGTGCGTGACGGTGTAGGTGACCGGCACGGTGACCTGGTTGGCGATGCCGGCGACGATCGGCTTGCCCTTGTTGACCTTCACGTTGGAGAAGGACAGGTCGAGGGTGTACGGAACGCCGTCGTCGGCGGCGGCGTACGCGGACTTGCCGTCCGCGGCCTGGCGCGCGGACTGCGCGGCCTTGACGAGGTCGTCCTTGCTGTACGACGAGCCGTCCGCCTGCGCGGCCGGGACGGCCAGGGCGGACAGGGCCAGGGCGCCGGAGACGGCGGCCACGGTGGCGCGAATACGCATGTGTTTCCTCAGGTGAGAAAGGAAAGAGAGAGGTGCGAGGGGTGCTTACTGCACGTCGATGTAGTCACCCGTGGCGGAGACCGCCGGGGTGGTCGAGGTGCCCGCGAAGCTGTAGCGGTAGTAGCCGTCGGCCGACGCGGTGACCGTGGTGCTCAGACCACCCGTGGAGGTGGACTTGATGGTCTTCACGGTCGTGTAGGTGCTGGAGCCCTTCTTACGGAACTGCAGCTTCACCGACTGGCCGGAGTAGCCGGAGTACTTCGCCGCGTCCCAGTTGGCGCGGGTCAGCTTGCCGGTGACCGTGATGGTCTTGCCCTTCTTCACGGGCTCCGGGGAGGCGTTGACCGTCAGCTTGGACAGACGCTGGACCTGGAAGGTCTTGACGTTGTCCTTCTGGACGTAGTCGGCGTCCTTGCCGGAGGCGATGCCCCAGACCTTCCAGGTGCCGGCGACCGAGTTGACGGCGTTGTACTGCGGCTCGAACTCGTAGCTGGCCTTGCAGTTCGCGGTGGTGGAGCTGGTCGCGGTGCAGGTGGCGTAGCCGTCGTTGCTGGTGGCCACGGCGCCGCTGTCGGAGCTGTCGAAGTCCGAGCCATGCCACAGGATGGCCATGGCGTCGTTGACGCCCGAGCCGTCCGTGACCTTGAAGGTCACGGAGACGGTCTTGGTGGTGGTCGCGCCGACGACGACCGCCTTGCCGCCGTTCACGACGACGTTCGAGATCGTGGTGTCGCCTTCGATGGTGTCGGCCTGGGCGGCCGGCACGGCGAGGGCGGACAGGGCCAGGGCGCCGGTGACGGCAGCCCCGAGGACTCGAATGCGCATGCGTTCCCCACGTGAAGAGGGGCCCCGACGGAGATCGTCCCCCACGGTCGTGTCAGCACGCCTGGGCCCAAAGTGATCGGTGAGTCTGTTGACTCAGCTGATCAGATTCGCGACGCCGGGGAATGGTTGTACGGCCGGTAAGAAATTTGTTCGGAAATTTTCAAGACCGGCCGGACAGCGCCTTCCGCGTCAGTCGAACCAGCGGTCCCGCGCCAGCTCCTGCGTCCGCGACGGGTCCTCCAGCAGCGCCGCCACCTCGAACCGCCGGGGCCACTGCCCCGCCGCCCAGGCCAGCCCGGCGGCGACCCCTTCCAGGGTCGCGGCGTGCAGGATCCCGTCGCCGGTCAGCCGCCAGTCGATCTCCACGCCGTCCACGACGAGCTCCTCGTGCTCGACGTACGACGCCGGGGTCCGCGCCCCGAGCAGCACCCGCACCGAGTCCGGCACGTCGTGCTCGGTGCCCTCGGAGTCCACCGACCCCGTCACCGACTCGCTCAGCCGCCGCACCTGGAACAGCTCGGCCAGCTCGGCGGCCCGGCTCGGCCGCACCGGCAGCAGCGGCACCCCGTAGGTGAAGGGCAGCAGGTCGGGCGAGTCGACGACCACGGCGTCGGCGGCGTCCACGACCTCCACATGCCCGTCGACCACGGCCCGCAACTCCTCGGGCAGCGTCACCTGTTCCGGGTCGAGTTCGGCCAGTGCCCCGTAGAGGGCGTGCAGTTGGGACCCGCTGACCTCCCGCTCGGGGTCGGCCAGCCGGTCCAGCAGCTCGGCCGCGCCGCCCGGCTCGTCGAGCAGCGCGGCGACCGACGTACGTACGCCCAGCGCCCGCAGCACCTGCTCGTCGTCGAACCCGGTCGCGTCGGCCTCGTCGTACAGCCCGCGGAGGAGGGGGTCCCCACCGGCGGCGAGGAGGCCCGCCGGGCGGCGGCCGTCGAGCACCGGGTGGCCGCGCAACCACCATGCGGTGTAAGGCCGTACGACTTCATGGGTGCCGTCCGGCAGCAGGATCCGCACCTGCTGGGTGAGCGCGTCCCGCAGCGGGGGACGGGCGAGCAGCGCGAGGGCCTCGGGCCAGCGTTCCTCGTCGACGAGTTCCAGGTCCCGTACGGCGACCAGCTCGGTGGCGACCGGCGGGACCGGTGAGTCGGGAAAGCGGTCGAGGACGTCCTCGCTCCACACGTCCACGGCGTCCAGCAGTCCGGCGTCGTCGGGTTCGGCGAAGTCCCCGTCGCGGGGCTCCAGTTCGTCCGGGTCGAGGACGACGTCGGTGGCGCGGACGAGGGCGAAGCCGGCGAGCACTCCGCAGGCGGCGAGGGGCTGTTCGCCCCAGCGGTCCGCCAACTCGGTGTCGACGGTGGCGAGTTCACCGTCCCGGATGACCTGGTGGAAGGGGCTGCCGGGGAAGACCAGTTCACCGGCGGGGGCGGGTTCGCCGTCCTCGTCGGGGAGGGCCAGTGCGCCGAGCCAGGGCTCGTCACCGGGTTCGAGGCCCGCGTCGCGGACCAACGCCAGGACGGTGTCGGCGAGTTCCTCGGAGTCGAGGGTGTCCTGCTCCCAGTCGAGCGGGCCCTCGTCGTCCAGCGAGGCGGCGACGGCCGCCCGTACCTGGGGCGTCGTGAGGACGGCGCGCGGGGAGGCGGGCAGGGCGCCCAGCTTCTCCAGCAGGGGGTGGGCGCCGTCCGGGTGGGCGACCTTCAGTCCGAGCCGGGCGAGGACTTCGGGCTCGACGGCGGCACTGTCGGGTGTGGGCAGCAGGACCTGCCGGGGGCCGATGGTCGTCCGCCCGTCGGCGAGCGGCACGGGCAGCCCGGAGAGCCGGTCGGGGTCGACGCCGGCGAGGCTGTCGTAGAGCCGCCGCCACCACTCCGGCTCCTTCTCCAGGCCGGCGAGCCGGTCGATCGCGTCGGTGAGAGGCACCCGCGCGACACCCAGCGTCCGCAGTTCCACGCGGCGTTCGAGTCCGGCGGGGAGCAGGGTCGGCAGCACTTCGGCGAGCACCCGGACGGTGTCCGCGCCCGCGCCCTCGACGACCTCCGCCTCCCTGGGCCGCAGGGCCTCGGGCAGTTCGTCGGTGGGCTCGTGGACGGGCGGCAGGAAGGCGGTGCGCGGCAGCCGCTCCAGCACGGCCTGCCGCAGCGCTCCGTCCAGCTCCCCCTTGCCCAGCGGGCCGGGCACGAGGTCGATGATCCCGACGCCCACCGGCCGCCAGGAGGCGAGCAGTGCGGCGTACGCGTCCGCCGCCCGCTGCACGAGGAAGTCGGTCAGCGGGCCGGGCGCGGCGTGCCGCCGGGTGGGGTCGAGGGGGAAGGAGGCGATGAGGAGCGCGGGCACGCCGAGCGGTTCGTCGCTGGGGGTGGGGGCGTGGACGACGGGGCTGGTGCGGGGCCGGACCGGCGCCCCCTCCGCGTCCACCGGCACGGCCCAGGTGACCGACCAGTGCGGCCGCAGCCGCTCCTCGACGGGCCGGTCGGCGAGCAGCTCGGGCGTGAGCGGCCCGTGCGCGGAGGTGACCCGCCAGGTGGTCGCGCCGGTTTCACCGTCCCGCGCGTCCTCTACGACGACGAAGGCGCCGTCGGTGCGGCGGCGGAGGGTGCGGACGTCGGAGCCCGCCTCGATCACGACCTCCTCCAGACCGGGCAGGGCGAGGAGCAGGGCGTCGTCGACGGCGTGCACGAGCCGCTCGGCGAGATCGGCGGCGGCGGTGTCGCGCAGCGGCAGGATGACGGCGGTGTCGTAGCCGTCGGGGGCGGTGCCCTCGGCGGCGAAGGGGAGCCGCAGGAGCGGGACGTGCCCGTCGCGCCGCCTGATCTCGTCGCCCAGGCCCGGGCTGTGCAGGGCGGTCTCGGCGGCGCGGTCGCGCGCCTCGGCGAGGGACCAGCGCACGCCCCCGTGGCGGCCGACGACCGCGGGCTCGTCGGTGACGGCGAGGACGGCGGCGAAGCCGACGCCGAAACGCCCGACGGAGGACGCACCCACGGAGGACGCACCGGCGGAGGACGCGGCGGCTGGGGTGTCACGCTTGGCGGAGGCGCGGAGGGTGGAGAGCGACTCGACACCGGCGGCGTCCAGCGGTGCGCCGGTGTTGGCGGCGACGAGGACACCGTCGCGCAGGGTGAGCCGCAGCCGTCCCGGGACCCCCGCTCTGGCGGCGGCGTCGGCGGCGTTCTGGGCGAGCTCGACGACGAGCCGGTCCCGGTATCCGCCGAGGACGAGGTCCTCCTCGGCGTTCGCGTCCTCCCGGAACCGGGCGGGGCTGGTCGCCCAGGCGTCGAGCACGCCCCGCCTGAGACGGGCGGTCCCGAACGGGTCGGCTCCCTCGGCTGCGGGCCGCACGAACTTGCTCACGATGGCTCTCCTCGTCTGCGTGCGACGAAGGTACCGCGAGTTGGTCTTGGGCCCTCGACGGGATCTCCCGTCAGCCTCGCGGCCGGCGCAGGCCCGCGACGAGGAGCCCGACCATCCGGCGCGCGTCGTAGCGGGGGTCGGTGTCCGCGCCGATGCAGAGGTTGCCGACGCCGCGCATCAGCTCGTACGCCGTCACCTCGGAGCCGATCTCCTCGGCCGCGGCGTCGAGCAGTTCGGCGCAGACGGGCACGAGCCGGTCGAGGAAGTGGGTGTGCAGCGCCTCGAAGTCGGCGTTGCCGGGCTGGAGCACGGCGGCGAGGCCGTGCTTGGTGACGAGGAAGTCGACGAAGAGGTCGATCCACCGGACCAGGGCGGCGTACGGCGTGGGCCCTGCGGTCAGCAGGGTGGGCCCGGCCTCCGCGCAGGCCTCGATCTGATGCCGGTAGACGGCGATGACGAGGTCGGCGCGGGTCGGGAAGTGCCGGTAGA
The DNA here is from genome assembly GCF_045041065.1 of Streptomyces sp. NBC_00028. Classification (NCBI taxonomy): domain Bacteria; kingdom Bacillati; phylum Actinomycetota; class Actinomycetes; order Kitasatosporales; family Streptomycetaceae; genus Streptomyces; species Streptomyces sp. NBC_00028. Next base: position 5,656,493 of record NZ_CP108293.1, read on the forward strand.
TGGTGCCGAGCCCGACCCCGGCCTCGGTCGCGATGTCCCGCACGGGCGCGTCGACGCCCTTGGCGACGAAGACCGTGGCGGCGGCGTCGAGGAGCGTCTCCTGGTTGCGCCGGGCGTCTTTCCGCCGGGGCGGGGCGGGGGCGTCGGGGTCGTTCACGGACCAACGGTACGACATCGGGAGGCGCCCGCTTGCAGAAACGGAACATGGTTCCGTATCGTTTCGTCATGCCAGATCCGGAACATGGTTCCGTTTCTCTGTCGGAAGGAACGCTCATGCAGTACCGCACCTTGGGTCGCACCGGTGTGCAGGTCAGCACCCTGGCGCTCGGCGCCATGAACTTCGGCGCGATCGGACGCACCACCCAGGAAGAGGCCACCGCCCTCGTCGACACGGCGCTGGAGGCGGGCGTGAACCTGATCGACACCGCCGACATGTACGGCCGCGGCGAGTCGGAGGAGATGGTCGGCAAGGCGATAGCGGGCCGCCGCGAGGACGTCGTACTGGCCACGAAGGCGGCCATGCCGATGGCGGAGGACAGGCCCAACCACCGCGGCACCTCCCGCCGCTGGCTGACGAAGGCCCTCGACGACAGCCTGCGCCGCCTGGGCGTGGACCACGTCGACCTCTACCAGATCCACCGCTGGGACCCCGAGACCAGCGACGAGGAGACCCTGTCGGCCCTGACCGACCTCCAACGGGCCGGAAAGATCCGCTACTTCGGCTCGTCGACGTTCCCGGCGTACCGGATGGTGCAGGCGCAGTGGACGTCCCGCTCGTCACATCTCGCCCGCTACGTCACCGAGCAGCCCAGCTACTCCATCCTCCAGCGGGGCATCGAGGCGGACGTCCTGCCGGTGGCGGAGGAGTACGGGTTGGGGGTGCTGGCGTGGAGCCCCCTTGCCTCCGGCTGGCTGACGGGAGCGGTACGTGAGGGCCGCGAGGTGGTGACCAACCGCGCGGCGTTCATGCCGGACCGCTTCGACATGAGCCTGCCGTACAACCGGGCGAGGCTGGAGGCGGTGGAGCGCCTGGCGGAGGTGGCGGACGAAGCGGGCCTCACCCTCATCCAGCTGGCACTGGGCTTCGTGACCGCACACCGGGCGGTCACGAGCGCGCTGATCGGCCCGCGTACGGCGGAGCACCTGGCCTCACAACTGGCAGCGGCGGAAACGACGTTGTCACCCGACGTCCTGGACGAGATCGACAAGATCGTGCCGCCCGGCACGGACCTGGCGGCCCACGAGAAGTTCGACACGCCGCCGGCCCTGCTGGACGCGTCACTGCGGCGCCGCCACTGAAGCGCGGACGGCTTAGGCTCCTCCGGGATGACCAGCGTGAACAGATGCCGCCGATGCGACCAGGGACGGATCGTCGCCTGCCGTGTCCGGGGCCGACAGGACCGCGTCCTCGTGTGCGAGGAGTGCGACACGGTGTGGGAGAGCGACCAGGCGCCGCAGGCCACGCCGCCTCACCTGATCCTGGAGGAGTACCTGGCGAGGTTCGGCCTCCCCGGCCTGTGGTCCGAGCTGGAGTGGCTGGAGGCGGCGCCACTGCCCGAGGCGATCAGAAACCTGGCCGGGGGCTACTTCCACCAGGACTACGACCTCGACTCCGGAACTCCCAGGCAGGCCGTCGAGGCCTACGGCGACGAAGAGCCCCCGGAGGCGGTGGCGGCACTGCGCGCGGCGGTCACGGAACTGCTCGCCGCGAACCCCTCCGAACGCGAACTGGCCCGGCTGTGGCTCGGGCAGGCCGGGGCCGCCTACGACCCGCGTGACGAGGGAATCACGATGTCTCGGTGGTTCGGGCTGGTCCTGAAGGTCATGGAGGAGCGTGAGTGACCCCGGCGGGCCGGTGCCGCGTTTCGTCATGCGCACCCCATACGACGATCAAGCGTCCCGCATGTAACGACAAAGTCGGCAAAGTTCGCACCGGGCCCTACAACTCCCCCCGGCGGCCGTGGATCTGATCCGCTGAGTCAACAGACTCCTAGATCGACTCTCCCCCTGGGGAACGCACATGCGCATCAGAGCCACCGTGGCCGTCGTCTCCGGCGCCCTCGCCCTCACCGGCCTCGCCCTTCCGACCGCCCAGGCCGCCGACTCCGGCACCCCGTACACGCTGGACGTCAGCTTCTCCAACTTCAAGATCGCCTCGTCGGTCAAGGTCGGCACCTCCGCCGCCGTCAGCACGAAGGTCACCTACACGCTGACCCACGGCTCGGACGTCGACCCCACCGCGTCGGACTTCTTCACCGACCCGTTCCTCTACCGGGGCACCTTCGGCGCCGACAGCACCCCCCAGCTCTACGGCGACGACGCGGCGACCTGCACGGTCACCTCGGCCACCACCGCCACCTGCACCGGCACCATCGACATCCACCCGGCCGACGGCGACCTGTCCAACGCCGACGCCGGTACCTGGAAGGGCGGCGCCGAGGCCGTCGACTTCAACGGCCAGGACCCCTCCAGCGGCAGCCTCGACCTCAGCAAGGTCGGCTACAAGGACCAGGGCGACCTCGCCTCCATCAAGGTGCTGCGCCTGGCCAAGCTCACCGCCAACGCCTCGCCCGAGCCGGTCAGGAAGGGCAGGACCATCACGGTCACCGGCAAGCTGACCCGCGCCAACTGGGACGCCGGCACCTACTCGGGCTACTCCGCCCAGTACGTGAAGCTCCAGTTCCGCAAGAAGGGCTCCAGCACCTACACCACGGTCAAGACCATCAAGTCCAGCTCCACCGGCGGCCTCAGCACCACCGTCACGGCCTCCGCCGACGGCTACTACCGCTACAGCTTCGCGGGCAGCGCCACCACGTCGTCGGTCAGCGCCACGGGCGATTACATCGACGTCCAGTAGACGCCCTAAGGGGCGCGGGGCTCTGCTGAATGTGCGGCTACCGCCGCGCGGGCGCGACCAGCCACAACGGACCCGCAGCCGCCCCCCAAGCCCCCCGGCTCCAGCCAAGCGCTAAGCGGGCACGCGGCGGTCGACCCATTTCCACGTCACTTCCAGGGCGGCCGCCGCCACCACCGAGATGCCCACGGCTATCCACGGCATCGTCACCCCGACCAGCTTCAGCGCGAAGAAGTCCTGGAGCCACGGGACGGCCAGGACCAGCAGGAACCCCGCGCCCATCGACGCCACCAGGATCACCCGCCACCAGGTGTACGGCCGGGCGATGATGGCCAGCACCCACATCGAGATCAGGAACAGGGTGAGGGTCGCCACGCTCGTCTCGGCGTCCAGGGAGTCCTTCCCCGTGTAGTAGTGCCGGGCGATCAGATACGTCACGAAGGTCGCCACCCCGGCCACCACCCCGCCCGGGATCGAGTACCGCATCACCCGCCGTACGAAGTGCGGTTGGGCCCGTTCGGTGTTGGGGGCCAGGGCCAGGAAGAACGCCGGGACGCCGATCGTCAGGGTGGAGAGCAGGGTCAAGTGGCGGGGCAGGAAGGGGTATTCGACCTGCCAGCACACCACCAGCAGCGCCAGCAGCACCGAGTACACCGTCTTCACCAGGAACAGCGTCGCCACCCGCGTGATGTTCCCGATGACCCGGCGCCCCTCCGCCACCACGTCCGGCAGCGTGGCGAAGCTGTTGTTCAGGAGCACTATCTGGGCGACCGCCCGGGTCGCCTCCGACCCCGAGCCCATCGAGACGCCGATGTCGGCGTCCTTCAGCGCCAGGACGTCGTTCACGCCGTCGCCCGTCATCGCGACCGTGTGCCCGTGGGACTGCAACGCCCCCACCATGTCCCGCTTCTGCTGCGGGGTGACCCGCCCGAACACCGTGCCCTCGTCGAGGGCGTTCGCCATCTCGCCCGGGTCGGAGGGGAGTTGGCGCGCGTCGATCGTCGTCCCCTTCAGGCCCAGCTTCCCGGCCACCGCGCCCACCGACACCGCGTTGTCACCGGAGATGACCTTGGCGCGGACGTCCTGCTCGGCGAAGTAGCGCAGGGTGTCGGCCGCGTCGGGGCGCAGCCGTTGCTCCAGTACGACGAGGGCGGCGGCGGAGGCTCCGCGGGCGACCTCCGGATCGTCGAGGTCGCCCGTGGCCCGGGCCAGCAGCAGGACGCGCAGACCCTGTTCGTTGAGCCGCTCGGTCTCGGCCAGCGCCGGGTCGTCGGCGCCCAGCAGCACGTCCGGCGCTCCCAGCAGCCAGGTGCTCGACTCCCCGTTGCCCTCGCTGAAGCTCGCGCCGCTGTACTTGCGGGCGGAGGAAAAGGGGAGCGACTCGGTGCAACGCCATTCCTCGGCGTCGGGGTAGGCGTCGATGATCGCCTGGAGGGAGGCGTTCGGGCGCGGGTCGGACTCGCCGAGGGCGCCGAGCACCTTGCGTACGTACGTCTCGTCGCTGCCGCCCAGGGCGTGCAGCTCGGTGACGTCCATACCGCCCTCGGTGAGCGTGCCGGTCTTGTCGAGGCAGACGGTGTCGATGCGGGCGAGGCCCTCGATGGCCGGAAGCTCCTGGACGAGGCACTGTTTTCGGCCAAGTCGGATCACGCCGATCGCGAAGGCGACGGAGGTGAGCAGGACGAGGCCCTCGGGGACCATCGGGACGATGCCGCCGACCGTGCGGGCGATGGACTCCTTCAGGTCGTGGCTCTTGACGACCAGTTGGGTGATGACCAGGCCGATCGCGGCCGGGATCATCATCCACGTCACGTACTTGAGGATCGTGGAGATACCCGTCCGCAGCTCGGAGTGGACGAGGGTGAACCGGGATGCCTCCTCGGCGAGTTGGGCGGCGTACGCCTCGCGCCCCACCTTGGTGGCCTGGAACGCGCCGCCGCCCGCGACGACGAAGCTGCCGGACATGATCGGGTCCCCGGGCCGTTTGACGACCGGGTCGGCCTCGCCGGTGAGCAGTGACTCGTCGATCTCCAGGCCGTCGGCCTCGACGCACACCCCGTCGACGACCGCCTTGTCGCCGGGCCCGATCTCGATCAGGTCGTCGAGGACGATCTCCGACGTACTGACCTCCAGGGCCTCGCCGTCCCGTCGTACCGTCGGCTTCGCCTCGCCGATCACGGCGAGGGAGTCGAGGGTCTTCTTCGCCCGCCACTCCTGGATGATGCCGATGCCGGTGTTGGCGATGATCACGTACCCGAACAGGCTGTCCTGGAAGGGCGCGACGAACAGCATGACCAGCCAGAGCACGCCGATGATCGCGTTGAACCGGGTGAAGACGTTCGCGCGGACGATCTCGGCGAGCGACCGGCTGCTGCGCACCGGTACGTCGTTGACCGCCCCGCGCGCCACCCGCTCGGCCACCTCGGCGGTGGTCAGCCCGCCGTCGGCCGCGGGGACGGGCACAGGCACGGGGTGCACGGGGTCGAGTTCGGCGCCCGCGTCGATGTGCGTCATGCATTCGACGGTACGTGCGGTTTTGCGGCTTCACCCGCCGAGTGGGCGGAAGTTCCGACCTGGGGAGGAGAGTCGGCGGGGCCGAGTGGTGCCCAGGTAGTACGGCCCTACTCGGCTTCCCGTAGGGTCCCGGCGGCCTCGGCCCGCTTGATGGCGGCGTCGCGCCTGCGGACGTAGTAGATGCCGATCAGCCCGAGGCCCGCGCCGGCCAGGCAGGTCCACACCCACCAGGCGTGTCCGCGGTCGTCGAACCAGCCGTAGAAGGGGAGCTGGACCAGGAAGAGGACGAACCAGAGGATCGTGCCGCCGATGATCGTCGGCACGATCGGGCCCTCCAGGGGCTCCGGTGCTTCGTGCTGCGGGGTCCACTTCGCCATGGGCACAGCTTACGAGGCGATCGCGGCGCGGCCGGAGGGGAGTGCGGGCGCGCCGGTCTACGCGCGGAGATAGGCATCCCGGCTCTCATATGTTCATACTGAAACTGTTTGCGTCTGTCCACTTCTCATCGTAGGAACATCCAATGTCGACCGCCCTTGACCGTTACTTCCGGATCTCGGAGCGGGGCAGCACCCTGCCCCGGGAGATCCGCGGCGGTTTCGCCACCTTCTTCGCGATGGCCTACATCATCGTGCTCAACCCGATCATCCTGGGCAGCGCGAAGGACATGTACGGGCACCAGCTCGACAACGGCCAGCTCGTCACCGCCACCTGTGTCACCGCGGCCTTCACCACGCTCCTCATGGGCGTCATCGGCAACGTGCCGATCGCGCTGGCCGCCGGTCTCGGCGTGAACTCGGTCGTCGCCCTCCAGCTGGCGCCCCGGATGTCGTGGCCGGACGCCATGGGCATGGTGGTCCTCGCGGGCTTCATCGTGATGCTGCTGGTCGCGACCGGTCTGCGTGAGCGCGTCATGAACGCGGTGCCCTTCGGCCTGCGCAAGGCCATCAGCATCGGTATCGGCCTGTTCATCATGCTGATCGGGCTCGTCGACTCCGGATTCGTCTCCCGCATCCCGGACGCCGCGCACACCACCGTCCCGCTCCAGCTCGGCGCCGACGGCCACCTCAACGGCTGGCCGGTCCTGATCTTCATCCTCGGCGCGCTGCTCACGCTCGCGCTCATCGTCCGCAAGGTCTCCGGCGCGATCCTGATCTCGATCGTCGCCATGACCGTCCTCGCGATGATCATCGACGCCGTCGCCACCATCCCGTCCTGGGGACTGACGACGCCCGAGTGGCCCGGCAACCCGGTCGCCACCCCCGACTTCGGTCTCATCGGCGAGGTCAGCCTGTTCGGCGGCTTCGACAAGGTCGGGGTGCTGACCGGCATCCTCTTCGTCTTCACCGTGCTGCTGTCGTGCTTCTTCGACGCGATGGGCACGATCATGGGCGTCAGCGACGAGGCCAAGCTGACCGACGCACAGGGCCAGATGCCCGGCATCAACAAGGTCCTCTTCGTCGACGGCCTCGCGGTCGCGGCGGGCGGCGCGAGCTCCTCGTCCGCCACCACGGCCTTCGTGGAGTCCACGGCCGGCGTCGGCGAGGGCGCCCGCACCGGCTTCGCGAACCTCGTCACCGGCGGCCTCTTCACCGTGGCGCTGTTCCTCACCCCGGTCGCCACGATGGTCCCGTCCCAGGCGGCCACCCCGGCGCTGCTCGCGGTCGGCTTCATGATCCTGGCCAACTCGGTCAGGGAGATCGACTGGGCCGACTACACGATCGCGATCCCGGCCTTCATCACGATGGTGATGATGCCGTTCACCTACTCCATCACCAACGGCATCGGCATGGGCTTCATCACCTTCGTGGTGCTGCGCCTGGCGGCAGGCCGCGGCAAGGAGATCCCGGTCGCGATGTACGTCGTCTCCGCCGTCTTCGCCTTCTACTACCTGATGCCGGCCCTCGGCCTGACCTGATCGACCGGCCTCAGGTGAGGCCGTAGAACTTCTCCGTCTCCTCGACGGCGGTCTGGAACCGTTCGTCGAAGTCGTCCCGGATGAGCGTCTGGACCACATAGTCCTGGACGCTCATTCCCCTTTTGGCCGCATGGTCCCGGAGCCGGTCGAGCAGCTCCCCGTCTATCCGCAGGCTGAGCACGCTGGTCCCCATGAGACGAGGGTCGCCGTACGGAACTGGGCGCTGTGTCACTTTCCGGAAGTGACTCACTCGTAAGGGTGATGAAGGGGTTCAGTGAGGGGAGTCACGGGCATCGGGGCGCGCCCGACTGGTCCTTAGTCAGGGTAATGAGTTAACCTAAAGAACATGCCGGACCTTACCCATGGCGACGACGTAGCCGCCGTGAACTCCCTCCGCTCCGCCGTGATGCGACTGTCACGCCGACTCAAGCACCAGCGGGTCGACGAGTCGCTGAGCCCTACCGAGATGTCGGTCCTGGGCACCCTCTCCATCTGCGGCAAGGCCACCCCGGGCGAACTCGCCCGCAAGGAGCACGTACAGCCGCCGTCGATGACCCGCATCGTGGCACTGCTGGAGGCCAAGGGCCTGGTCCGGCTTGAGCCGCACCCCGAGGACCGCCGCCAGAAGGTCGTCACGAAGACGGAGCAGGCGGAGGCGATGCTCGCCGAGAGCCGCGCCAAGCGCAACGCCTTCCTGGCCGCCCTGGTCGACGGTCTCGACGAGGACGAGTGGGCGAAACTGCGCGCCGCCGCCCCCGTGCTGGAGAAGCTCGCACACCTGTAATCCGTCTTGAGGAGGCGAACCCTTTTGAGTTCGGGACCCGGAGCAGACTCCGCCCCCGCACCGTCCACCCCGACCCTTGAGGACCCTGGCAAGTCCTCGATGTTCAGCTCGCTCAGGAACCGCAACTACCGCCTCTTCTTCCTGGGGCAGGTCGTCTCCAACACCGGTACCTGGATGCAGCGCATCGCCCAGGACTGGCTCGTCCTCAGCCTCACCGGCTCCGCGACCGCCGTCGGTGTCACGACGGCACTCCAGTTCCTGCCGATGCTCCTCTTCGGCCTCTACGGCGGCGTACTCGTCGACCGTCTCCCGAAGCGCCCCACCCTCCTGGTCACCCAGTCGGCGATGGCCCTCACCGGCCTGGCGCTCGCCTTCCTCACCCTGACCGGCCACGTCGAGGTCTGGCACGTCTACGTCGCCGCCTTCGCCGTCGGCCTCGCCACCGTCGTCGACAACCCGGCCCGGCAGACCTTCGTCTCCGAGATGGTCGGCCCCGACCAGCTCCAGAACGCCGTCAGCCTCAACTCCGCGAACTTCCAGTCGGCCCGCCTGATCGGCCCGGCCGTCGCCGGTCTGATGATCACCGGCGTCGGCACCGGCTGGGCGTTCCTGGCGAACGGCCTCAGCTTCATCGCGCCGATCGCCGGCCTGCTGCTGATGCGCGCCCGCGACCTGCACGCCGTGCATCGCGCCCCGCGCGGCAAGGGCCAGCTGCGGGAGGGGCTGCGGTATGTGGCCGGGCGCCCGGACCTGATCTGGACGATCGTGCTGGTCGGGTTTGTCAGCACCTTCGGCTTCAACTTCCCCGTCTACCTGTCCGCCTTCGCCGACGACGTCTTCCACGCCGGCGCCGGCTCCTACAGCCTCTTCAACACCGTCATGGCGATCGGCTCCCTCGCGGGCGCCCTCCTCGCCGCCCGCCGTGGCACCGCCCGGCTGCGAGTCCTCGTGGTGGGCGCGGTGGCCTTCGGCGCGCTGGAGATGGTGGCGTCCGTCGCCCCGTCCCTGTGGCTGTTCGCCCTGCTGATGATGCCGATCGGCATGTTCGGCATGACGGTCAACGTCACCGCCAACAGCAGCGTCCAGCTGAGCACCGACCCGGCCATGCGCGGCCGGGTGATGTCCCTCTACATGATGGTGTTCATGGGCGGCGCCCCGCTGGGCGCCCCGATCGCCGGCTGGATCACCGACGCGTACGGAGTGCGGGCGGGCATGGCGGTGGGCGGCGCGATCGCCGCGGCCGCCGCGATCGTCATCGGTCTGGCCCTGGCCCGGCTCGGCAACCTGCGGCTGTCGGTCGGCTGGAACCACGGCCACCCGCACGTCCGCTTCGTCCCGCGCGAGGCGGCGGAGCAGCTGGCCACGGCGGCGTAGTTGGTGCCTGCGGCTTGCTCGGGGGGTCAGACCCTCCGGGCCAGCAGCTGTCCCGGCCACCGCTGCTCGCCGACGGTGAAGGCCTCGACGCGGCTGAAGCCGTTGTTCTCGTAGTAGCGGACGAGCTTGCCGTCGTCGCCCGCGTAACAGTCCACGCGGAGCAGTCCGACCCCTTCCCGCCGGGTCTCCTCGGCGGCGTGCTCGATGAGGGCGCTCCCCGCCCCCTGGCCCTTGAAGCGGCGCTCCGAGGCCAGCCAGTGGATGTACCGCTCGGGTTCGCCGGGCGCCGGGAGATGGGCCAGATAGGCGCCGGGGGCGTCGGTGAGGCTGAGGGTGGCGGCCGGTACGCCGTCCACCTCGGCGATGTAGGTGACGCCGTCGTCCATGTACCGGGTGACGGACTCCACGGTCTTCGGGCTCTCCGACAGCGGCTTCGACCCCCACTGCCCGGTCCGCCCCTGTGCGACCAGCCACTCCACACAGCTGTCCAGCATGCCGAGTATCGCGGGGATGTCGTCGTGGTCGCCGTTCCTGATGGTGATCGCCATGACGGCAGCGTAGATCTTTGCCAAGGTGAGCGACATGAGACTTTTCGCCGCCGTGCTGCCGCCGGAGGACGTGGCCGAGGAACTCGCGGCGCGGCTGGACGGGTTGAAGCAGCTTCCGGGAGCGGGTTCGCTGCGCTGGACGGGCCGACCGGGGTGGCACTTCACGCTGGCGTTCTACGGCGAGGTCGACGACGACGTCGTACCGGAACTGTCGGCCCGGCTGGAGCGCGCGGCGGGGCGTACGGAGGCTTTCTCGCTGGGCCTGCGTCGGGGCGGGCAGTTCGGGCGGGGCCGGGCCCTGTGGATCGGGGCGGACGGCGACATGGCGGCGCTGCGGCTGCTGGCCGAGCGGGCGGAGGCGGCGGGGCGCAAGGCGGGCGTCGACATGGGGGAGCACCGGCGGTACAAGGCGCATCTGACCGTGGCGCGGAGTCGGTCGGAGGTGGATGTGCGGCCGTACGTGACGGCGCTGGCCGGCTTCGAGGGGCGGCGGTGGACCGTGGGTGAGCTGGCGCTCGTGCGGAGCAGCCTGCCGAGGTCGGGGGTGCCGGGGGAGCAGCCGCGGTATGAGGTGGTCGGTCGGTGGGGGTTCGGGGCGGCCGGTTAGGCTCGGGGGTGTGGACCCGAAGACCCGGAACCGGATCATGGCCGTTGTGCTGGTGCTGATGTTTGGCGTTGTCGCGTTGGCGGCGGCGCTCGGTAAGTAGTGCGGGGCGGGGGACTGCGGCCGGTGGCTTGGCTGCGGGTTGTATGTGGCTGGTCGCGCAGTTCCCCGCGCCCCTGAGGGGCGTTTGCCCTGGGCGGTACTACCAGGCGAAGGCTTCCGGGGAGGGCCCTGGGCCCGGGAAGATCTCGTTGAGGTCGGTCAGGAGTTCTTCGCTCAGTTCCAGCTCTGTGGCGCGGATCGCTGAGGCGAGCTGGTCCGCGGTGCGCGGGCCGACGATCGGGCCCGTGACGCCGGGGCGGGTGAGGAGCCAGGCCAGGGCCGTCTCGCCGGGTTCCAGGCCATGCTTGTCGAGGAGATCCTCGTACGACTGGATCTGCGCGCGCACGGCCGGATTGGTGAGCGCCTCCGCCGTACGGCCGGACGTGCGGCGGCCGCCCGCGACCTCCTTCTTGATGACCCCGCCCAGCATCCCGCCGTGCAGCGGCGACCAGGGGATCACGCCGAGGCCGTACTCCTGGGCGGCCGGGATGACCTCCATCTCGGCGCGGCGCTCGAAGAGGTTGTAGAGGCACTGCTCGCTGACGAGGCCGATGGTGCCGCCACGGCGGGCGGCGATCTCGTTGGCCTGGGCGATCTTGTAACCCGGGAAGTTGGAGGAACCCGCGTAGAGGATCTTGCCCTGCTGGATCAGGACGTCGATCGCTTGCCAGATCTCCTCGAAGGGGGTGGCACGGTCGACGTGGTGGAACTGGTAGACGTCGATGTGATCGGTCTGGAGGCGCTTCAGCGACGCGTCGACGGCCCGGCGGATGTTCAGCGCCGAGAGCTTGTCGTGGTTGGGCCAGGCCTCGCCGTCGGCGGCCATGTTGCCGTAGACCTTGGTGGCGAGGACGGTGGCGTCGCGGTGGGCGGGGTTCTTGGCGAACCAGTTGCCGATGATCTCTTCGGTACGGCCCTTGTTCTCGCCCCAGCCGTAGACATTGGCGGTATCGAAGAAGTTGATGCCCGCGTTCAGCGCCGCGTCCATGATGGCGTGGCTGTCGGCTTCGTCTGTCTGCGGGCCGAAGTTCATGGTGCCGAGGACGAGCCGGCTGACCTTGAGTCCCGTGCGTCCGAGCTGCGTGTACTTCATGTCCACTTAGCCAACGTGGTGGAGTGCGCTCTAGGCAAGCGACTTCAGGAAGGTGGACCAGGTGGCGGGGGTGAGGTGGAGGTGGGGGGCGTGGGGTTCGGGGGTTTTTGAGTCGCGGAGGTGGATGGTGGTGGGGGTGAGGGCCACTTCGAGGCACTCGCCGCCCTGGCCGCTGCTGTAGCTGCTCTTGAACCAGTTCAGGTCCGTGCTCATAGGCTGCCTGCCACCTCGCTGATCAACTGAGCGGACTCCCCGGGATTGAGGGCCTGCGCTCGCAGAATGCCATACCGTGCGAACATCTGGCCCAGCTCCGGCTGTTGGCTGACGAAGTAGCCGTTGTTGGGGCCCTCGACGTAGGTGATGCGCTCGGGTTCGTCGGTCTCCAGCAGGATCATGGGGCCGTCGAGACCGGCGTGGTCCTCGCGGTGGGTCGGCATCACCTGGATCTCGATGTTGCGGCGCCTGCCGACGTCGAGGATGTGGCCCAACTGCTCCTTGAGTACCTGGTCGCCGCCGAGCGGGCGCCTGAGGATGTGCTCCTCCAGCACGAAGGCGACTACCGGGGTGGGCTTGCGTTCCAAGACCTGTTGCCGGTCGAGGCGGGCGGTGAGCCGGGCCTCGATCTCCTCGTCGTCCAGGGACGGACGGTGAACCTCGAAGGTGGCCCGTGCGTAGTGCTGCGTCTGGAGCAGGCCCGGGATCACGTGGTTGGCGTACATGTAGATCGCGCCGGCCCTCGCCTCCAGCGCCGCGTAGTCCTCGAACCAGGACGGGAACCTGCTGACCCTCAGCTTCATCCCAGCCGCGATCAGTGCACCTTGTGCACCCAGCGCCTCGTCCGCGATCTCGATCAGCTGGCCCTTGGGTGCCCGCTCGCCCCTTTCCACCATGGCCACTTGGGACTTGGAGTACCCGACGCGATGGGCGAGCGACTCCTGTGTCATCCCGGCCCGCTCCCGGAAGAACCTCAGCAACGAGCCGAACATCTCCAGGTTCCCCGACCCTTGATCACCTGCGTGCACAACCGCCTCCCCAAGTGCACAGCCCTGCACCACCCTTGAGTACCCCTGGTCACAGTATGTGAGCGCCCGCCACGATTTGCGGCATGGACGAGAGAATCTCCGCCCCCTGGATCCCGCGCTGGATTCCCGACGTCGGTCACGCACTACGCCTCGCCGGCGTGCACTTCGATGCCGTCCGTATGCGGGAACCGCTGGCCGAGCGCGTCACCTCCGAGCTGCTGCGCTATACGGACTTTGACGCGGGCCCGATCGTCAGGGAGTCGACCGGCGACCGGAACATGTACTTCCTGTTGCCCCCGCAAACCGGCGGCGCCTATGCCTGGCCGCCGGGCGTACGGGTGCTGACGCGCAGTCACGGCGCGATGGCCTACGTGGGCGTACCCGCGCTCACCGGGGTCACCTGGCCCCTGGGGTGGCGGTCGGCGCCGTCGGCCGGGGTGCCGTTCGTGGCGGGGGAGTTGCTGTGGGAGGTGGGGTGTCGACTTAGTCCCGGGGGAAGTCGTCGGTTTTGAGGGTGAGGTCGATGACGGTGCCGGTCAGATCGATCTCGCCGCCGAAGTCGACTCTCGTCTCCGTGGTGTAGGCGCCGTCCTTGGGATGGGTGTAGACGTGGCACCGGCCCTGGTAGGGGTCGGCGATGAGGTAGAGGGGGACCTCGGCTACCGCGTAGGCGGTCTTCTTGGGGTCGTAGTCGTTGGCGGCCGTGCCCTTGGAGATGACCTCGGCGACGAACACGACGTCCTGCCAGCGCCAGTGACCCGTGTCGTCCTGCTTCGCGGAGTCCTTGAGTAGGGCGACATCCGGGCAGAATCCGTTCTCGTGACCCGGGAAGTCGATGCGGACGTCCGAGAACACCTTGACCCCCCTGCCGAACCGGTCCTCAAGAGCCCAAAGGAACCTGCGAATGATCTCCCAGTGAGCGCTCCGCTGCGGCGTCATGTGAACGTTGCCCCCGACGATCTCGACCCTGAATCCTTCGGGGACGGGCATCCGCTCCAGCCGCTCGAACCACTCGTCCAAGCGCTCGGTGTTGGCGTCGGCGTCGGCCATCTCGATCCTGTCTTCGAGGACGGTCATCGTGGCGCTCCTCCCCGGCTGCCCCACGGACAGGTGCAGCCGCGCAGTACAACGATACGCACGGTGATCGAGGTACGCCGATATTCAGTCAGTCTGTTCCGGCCTCGTACGTCTGTCCCCATCCCCACGCCTGGTACATCGCCTCCGCGAACGCCCCCGCGATCTTGTGCTCACCGTCGGCGTTCGGATGCGTCCCGTCATACGTGTCCACGGAGAAGTCGTACGACTCCGGCGGCGACGCCAGCAGCAGCGGCGAGCGGGGCTCATCCAGGTCGGCGACCGCCTTGGCGAGCAGCTCGTTGAAGAGGGTGACCTGGGCCGCGAAGTCGGCGTCCTCCTCGACGCGGACGTTCGTGAGGACGGGGAGGACGACCATGCGGACGCGCGGGTTGGCCTCCCTGGCGGCGGCGACAAAGCTGCGCGCGTTCTCCGCCGTCTGCTCCGCGTTCGTATAGAAGCCCAGGTCGATCAGGCCGAGCGAGACGAGCAACACATTTGCCCGGCACGACCGCACCGCCTCCCCGATCAGCGGCGTCATGTGCAGCCAGCCCTCGCCCCAGCCGGCCAGGTGGGCGCTGGGGAAGTCGGGGTCGGCGTACTCGTACGACGTCGGCGCGTCCATCGCCTTGTCGTGCAGGGTCTCGCGCGGGCCCACCACGGCGAACGGGCCGCCGTACGTATCGCGCAGGTGCTGCCACATCCGGTAACGCCATGTGTGTTCGCCCGCGCTTCCGATCGTCATGGAGTCGCCGACGGGCATGAACCTGAGCATCCGCTCATGATGAACGATCACGGCGCGAGGCGGGGTGTGACAGTCACCACGTGATCGCCGTCCCTCCCCCTCCAGGGATGGCAAGCTTGGCCGCATGCGTGCGCTACTGGGTGTCGTCGGAGCCTCCGCCCTGCTCCTTCTCACGGGCGCGGCCCCCGCCGCCGTCGCCGCCGACGGGGACGGCAAGGGTGACAAGGACTTCACCATCGAGGACTCCCGCATCACCGAGTCCAGCGGCCTCGCCGCCTCCCACCAGCACCCCGGCATCTACTGGACCCACAACGACCAGGACACCGGCAGCTATATCTACGCCGTCGACAGCAGCACCGGGAAGACCGTCGCCCGCGTCACCCTCGCCGGGGTCGGGCAGCAGCGGGACGTCGAGGCCATCGCCATCGGGCCCGACAACCAGATCTACGTCGGGGACATCGGCGACAACGACGGGGTGAGCTGGCCGTACGTCTGGATCTATCAGCTTCCCGAGCCGAAGAACCTCACCGACCAGACCATCCGCGCCAAGCAGTACGTCGTGAAGTACACCGACGGCTCCCGGGACGCCGAGTCGATGATCGTCCATCCCAAGACCGGGCGCGTCTACATCATCGACAAGCAGGAGGACGGCGGGCATCTGTATGAAGGGCCCGCCCAGCTCTCCACAGCCGGCACCAACGTCTTCAAGCCCGTCCAGCCCGTCGACCTCTGGGCCACCGACGCGGCCTTCTCGCCGGACGGTCAACAGCTCGCCGTACGAGGGTACTTCGGCGGCATCTGGTACGACTGGAACGGCGGCGACCTGAAGCGGAAGGGGCGGCTGAGCGTGCCCCTCGGTCAGGGGGAGTCCGTCACCTACTCCGCGGACGGCACGAAGCTCATGCTCGGGAGTGAGGGTGAGGGGAGTGAAGTGGTGGCGCAGGACGCGCCTGGTGACGGCGGATCGTCCAAGTCGCC
Organism: Streptomyces sp. NBC_00028; assembly: GCF_045041065.1. Taxonomy (NCBI): domain Bacteria; kingdom Bacillati; phylum Actinomycetota; class Actinomycetes; order Kitasatosporales; family Streptomycetaceae; genus Streptomyces; species Streptomyces sp. NBC_00028. The sequence continues at coordinate 5,672,100 of NZ_CP108293.1, forward strand.
TTCGGGTGGCGGTAGTTCGGCCTCAGGCGATGGGGATGGCGGCGGCAACGGCACCGTCAAGGTCGGCGCCCTCGCCGTCGCGGCTGTCGTCGCCGTCGTCCTCGGGTTCCGGAGGCTGCTGCGCCCGCGACGGTGAACCGTCGTTGCGTCCGATGTCTTGACGTGCCCATGTGGCTTGACTTCCATAAGAGGTGCGGGTGTGGGAGCGCTCCCACTCGGTTCCGGGCCCGTATCCCCTAGAGAAGGCAGCGACATGTTCCGCACCTTGCGAAGAGCGCTGTGCGCGGCGGCGCTTCTGTTACCGCTTCTGGTCGGTGTGCAGCCCGCGGCCCAGGCGGCCGCGGCCGACGCCGGTGCCGGGTACTGGCACACCAGCGGGCGGCAGATCCTGGACGCCAACGGGCAGGCCGTCCGGGTCGCCGGGATCAACTGGTTCGGCTTCGAGACCGGCAACTACGTCGTCCACGGGCTCTGGTCCCGCGACTACAAGTCCATGATCGACCAGATGAAATCGCTGGGCTACAACACCATCCGTATCCCGTACAGCGACGACATCTTCAAGTCGGGGACCGTCCCCGCCAGCATCGACTTCAGCGGCGGCAAGAACGCCGACCTCCAAGGGCTCAACTCCCTCGGTGTGCTGGACAAGATCGTCGCGTACGCCGGTCAGGACGGGCTCAAGGTCATCCTCGACCGGCATCGCCCGGACGCCGGTGGCCAGTCCGCGCTCTGGTACACGAGCGCCGTGCCGGAGTCGACCTGGATCGCCAACCTCAAGGCCCTGGCCACCCGTTATCTCGGCAAGGACACCGTCGTCGGCATCGACCTGCACAACGAGCCCCACGACCCCGCCTGTTGGGGCTGCGGCGACACGGCGACCGACTGGCGGCTCGCCGCCCAGCGGGCCGGCAACGCGGTGCTCTCCGTCAATCCCGACCTGCTGATCTTCGTCGAGGGCGTGCAGACCTTCAACGGTGTCTCCGGCTGGTGGGGCGGCAACCTGATGGGCGTCGGCCAGTACCCGGTGAACCTGAACGTCGCCAACCGGGTCGTCTACTCCGCCCACGACTACGCCACGAGCGTCGCCCAGCAGAGCTGGTTCAGCGATCCGTCCTTCCCCGCGAACATGCCGGGGATCTGGGACAAGTACTGGGGTTACATCTTCAAGCAGAACATCGCCCCGGTGTGGGTGGGCGAGTTCGGGACGACGCTCCAGTCGACCGTGGACCAGAAGTGGCTGGCGGCGCTGGTCTCGTATCTGCGGCCGACCTCGACCTACGGGTCGGACTCCTTCCACTGGACCTTCTGGTCGTGGAACCCCAACTCCGGTGACACGGGCGGAATCCTGAAGGACGACTGGCAGACCGTGGACACGGTGAAGGACGGGTATCTGGCGAGCATCAAGGCGCCGGGCTTCCCGAGTGGCGGGGGCGGTCCCACCGACCCCGGCGATCCGGGCGGGGGCACCGCGGCCTGCACCGCCGCCTACACCGTCAGCAGTGACTGGGGCAGTGGCTTCAACGCCGAGGTGAAGGTCACCAACTCCGGTACCACCGCGATCGGTTCCTGGAAGGTGACCTGGACCTGGAGTGGGTCCCAGAAGGTCACCAACATGTGGAACGCGTCCTACACCCAGTCCGGGGCGACGGTCACCGCGACCAACGCCGCGCACAACGGGGCGGTGGCCGTGGGCGGTTCGGCGAGCTTCGGGTTCGGCGGGGCACCCGGGGGCGGGGGTGTGCCGACGGTGAGCTGCACGGCGAGCTGAGCCGTGGGGCGCCCGGCGCGGGGTGTGCCGGGCGCCCTCACCGTCGTACGGGATGAGGGTCGGGGTCGGTCTCGGCGCGTTCGTCGAACTCCTGGCGGGCCGCCCGGATGGTGTCGATGTTGGCCTGCGACCAGTCGGTGATGTGCTGGATCAGGGTGCCCACCTCCCGGCCGAGGGCGGTGAGTTGGTACTCCACGCGTGGCGGGATGGTCGGGTAGACCGTGCGGGCCAGCAGGCCCTCGCGTTCCAGGGAGCGCAGGGTCGAGGTCAGGACCTTCTGGGTCACGCCGTCCAGGCGGCGGCGCAGCTCGGTGAAGCGCATCGGGCGGCCGTCCTCCAGAGCCACCAGTACCAGCATGGTCCACTTGCTCGCGATCACCTCCAGCACGGCGCGGGTGGGGCAGTCGCGCAGGAAGACGTCCACGCCGCCGTGTTCTCTGAGGTCGAAGCCGGTATCCATGAGGAACCTCGATATCAGACAAGTGCCTTCTTCTGCACGGGGATCCGTGCGCACAGGATGGAGCGCATGAACCGTATGCACGCCATCGTCCAGTCCGCGTTCGGCGGCCCCGAGGTACTGACGTATGCCGAGACCGACGTGCCCGAGCCCGGGCCCGGTGAGGTGCTCGTGCGGGTCGGGGGTGCCGGAGTGAACCCCGGGGACACGGTGTTGCGGTCCGGGCGGGTGCCGGAGCTGGTGACCCTGCCGTGGACGCCGGGGAACGACGTTGCCGGGGTCGTGGCGGGCGTGGGGCCCGGGGTGAGCCGGTTCGGGGTGGGGGACGAGGTGTACGGGCTGCTGCCGCTCTCCCCGCGCGGGGCGTACGCCGAGTACACCGCCGTACCGGCCGCCGTGCTGGCCCCGAAGCCCGAGAACCTCGACCTGCCACAGGCCGCCGCCGTGCCGCTGGTCGCGGTCACCGCCTGGACGGCCCTGTCCGTGCTGGCCCGGGTGCGGCCCGGCGACCGGGTGCTGATCCACGCGGCGGCCGGCGGGGTGGGGCATGTCGCGGTGCAGCTGGCCAAGGAGCTGGGCGCGTACGTCATCGGTACGGCACGGGAGGCCAAGCACGCATGGCTGCGGGAGCTCGGCGCCGACGAGGTGATCGACTACACGGCCGTGGACTTCCGGGACGCGGTGGCGCCGGTGGACGTGGTCCTTGACCTGGTCGGGGGCGCGTACGGGGAGCGTTCGCTGGAGGTGCTGCGGCCGGGCGGGCTGCTCGTGGGGGCGGCGATCGACCCGGGGGTCGATGAGGGGCGGGCCGCCGAGCGCGGGCTGCGCTATGTGTGGGTGACTGCCGAACCCTCCGGTGAGCTGCTGGCCGGGATCACCGAGCGGATCGAGGCGGGGCGGCTCAGGGTGAGTGTCGAGCGGAGCTATCCGCTGGCGGAGGCGGCCGACGCCCACCGGGCGATCGAGGAGAAGCGGACGACCGGCAAGCTCGTGCTGGTGCCGTGAGGACGGACGAGGGCGCCCGGCTTCGTGCCGGGCGCCCTCGTCGTCGTCTCGCTTCGGACGGTTACAGCTTCTCGATCACGTAGTCGATGCACCGCGTCAGCGCCTCGACGTCCGCCGGGTCGATCGCCGGGAACATCGCGACGCGGAGCTGGTTGCGGCCGAGCTTGCGGTAGGGCTCGGTGTCGACGATGCCGTTGGCGCGCAGGACCTTGGCGATCGCGGCCGCGTCGATCTCGTCGGCGAAGTCGATCGTGCCGATGACCTGCGAGCGCTTGGCGGCGTCGGTGACGAACGGCGTCGCGTGCTTCGACTCCTCCGCCCAGGTGTACAGACGGGTGGACGAGTCCTTCGTACGGGCCGTCGACCACGCCAGGCCGCCCTGGCCGTTGATCCACTCCAGCTGCTGGTTCAACAGGAAGAGGGTGGCGAGGGCCGGGGTGTTGTACGTCTGGTTCTTACGGGAGTTGTCGATCGCGGTGGGCAGCGAGAAGAACTCCGGAATGTGGCGGCCGGACGCGTGGACGCGCTCGGCGCGCTCGATCGCGGCCGGGGAGAAGACGCCGATCCACAGGCCGCCGTCGGAGGCGAAGGACTTCTGCGGGGCGAAGTAGTAGACGTCGGTCTCGGCGATGTCGACCGGGAGGCCGCCGGCGCCGGAGGTGGCGTCGACCAGGACCAGCGAGCCCTCGTCGGCACCGGCCACGCGCTTGATCGGGGCGGCGACACCTGTCGAGGTCTCGTTGTGGGTGAAGGCGTAGACGTCCACGCCCGCCTCGGCCTGCGGCACCGGGTGCGTGCCCGGGTCGGAGGCGATGACGGTGGGCTCGGCCAGCCACGGGGCGAGCTTGGCCGCCTTGGCGAACTTCGAGCTGAACTCGCCGAAGTTCAGGTGCTGCGACTTGTTCTCGATCAGACCGTGGGTCGCGACGTCCCAGAACGCGGTGGAGCCGCCGTTGCCGAGGATCACCTCGTAGCCCTCGGGGAGCGAGAACAGCTCGGAGATCCCCTCGCGCACCTTGCCGACCAGGTTCTTGACCGGGGCCTGGCGGTGGGAGGTGCCGAGCAGGGAGGTACCGGTCGCGGCGAGGGCGTCCAGCGCCTCGACACGCACCTTGGAGGGGCCCGCGCCGAAACGTCCGTCGGCGGGCTTGATGTCAGCGGGAATCTGGATCTCAGCCACGAGCCGGAGGGTATCCCCTCGGCGAAACGGGATGGAAACCCGTCCGTTCGATGAGACGACTCCTCCGGCCCGTGGACTTGTCGGGATCTACGACTGCTGCGGTGCCGTCAGTCGCACCGGCAGCTCGAACAGGTCGTTCTGGGTGACCACCGGCTTGTTGCGGAGTTCCGCCGCCGGGACCGCCAGGTCGAGGGCGGGGAAGCGGGCATAGAGGGCCGGGAGGGCCACGCCGGCTTCCAGACGGGAGAGGGCGGCGCCGGGGCAGACGTGCGGGCCGTGGCCGAAGCTGATGTGACGGTTCGGGGAGGTCCGGGTGATGTCGAACTCGCCCGCCGTGGGGCCGTGGGCCTGCTCGTCGCGGCCGATCGCGGCGTACGAGACGATCAGCGCGTCGCCCGCCGGGAGGACCTTGTCGCCGACCTGGACGTCCTCCGTCGCGAAGCGGATCAGGACGTGGGAGGTGGGGGTGGAGTGGCGGAGCGTTTCTTCGACGACCGAGGACCAGTCGACCTCGCCCGCGAGGACCAGGGCGCGCTGCACCGGGTGGAGTGACAGCTGGAGCACCGCGTTGACGATGAGCGAGATCGTCGTCTCATGGCCGGCCGCGACCATCAGCTGGAGGGTGGAGACGATCTCCTCGTCGGTGAGGTGGTCGCCGTTCTCGGACGCCTGGATGAGGGCCGAGGTGAGGTCGTCGCCGGGCTCGGCGCGCTTGGCGGCCACGGTCTCCGCCATGATGCCCGCCAGCTCCATCAGCGTGGCGATGACCTCCTGGGGCGGCGTCTGCGTCGAGAAGAACTTCTCGAACAACTCCTTCAGACGGGGGAGCTTCGCCTCGGCCAGGCCCATCAGGTCGGCGATGACGTACATGGGCAGCGGGTAGGCGAAGGCCGCCTTGAGGTCGACGGTGTCGCCCTCCAGGCCGTCCAGGAGCTTCTCGGTGAGCGCCGTGATCCGCTCCCGCATCTCCTCCACCCGGCGCGGGGTGAGCGCCTGGGCGACCAGCGTGCGCATCCGGCGGTGGTCGGCGCCGTCGACGGTGAGCATCGAGCGGCCCGGGTTGGCGAGGCCGATGAGCGGCCAGTCCGCGGGGATCTCGCCGCGCTGCCAGGCACCCCAGACGTTGATGTCCTTCACCAGGCGGGGGTCGGTGAGCAGCGCCTTCGCCTCGGCGTGGTGGGTGACCGCCCAGACGGGGACGCCGCCGGGCAGCTCCACGGCGGCCAGCGGACCGGCCGCGCGCAGCCGCGCGCTCTCGCCGTCGAGGTCGGTGACGAAGGGGTCGAGGGCTATGCGGGGCTGGGCAGGGGCGGGGGATTGCTCCGGGGCGGTGGCCTGGTCCGGGGCAGGGGTCTGCTCCGGGGCGGAGGGCTGGTCCGGGGCAGGGGTCTGTTCCGGGCCGGTGGCCTGTTTCGCCTCGGGGGTCTGTTCCGGGTCGGTGGTCATAGAGGTGTCTCCAGACGGACGGCGTGAGGGAGGGCAGGGGTGGGGCTCAGCGCGCCGGTACCGGTGTGAAGCGGACCGGCAGTGCGGACAGGCCCCGCAGCCAGGGCGAGGGGCGGCGCGTCAGGGCGTCGGCGGGGACCGCGAGGTCGATGTCGGGCAGCCGGTCCAGGACGACCTCGATGCCGGTCCGCGCGATCACCTCGGCGACCTCCTGCGCGGGGAAGGGGCACCGGTGCTCGCCGTGTCCGAAGGAGAAGTGGGCGCTGTTGCCGCCGGTGAGCGTGGAGCCGTCGGTGCGGACCTGCGGGTCGGAGTTGGCGCCCTGGAGGCCGAGCAGCAGCAGGTCACCGGCGCGGACCCGGCGCCCGCCGAGCTGGGTGTCGCGGGACGCCCAGCGCCCGGCCACGTTCTGGGTCGGGGTGTCCTCCCACAGGACCTCGTTCATGGCGTCGGCGACGCTGTTGCGGCCGCCGAACAGGGAGGCCGCGAACCGTCCGTCGGTCAGCATCAGCCGCAGCGAGTTGCCGATCCAGTCGGCGGTGGGCTGGTGCCCGGCCGCCATCATCACCATCAGGTCCTGGGCGATCTCCTCGTCCGTGAACCCGCTGGGGTGGGCGAGCATGCGGGAGACGACGTCGTCCGCGGGCTCCGCACGCCGGTCGGCGAGGAGCTGGAACATCGACGTGGCCAGATGGGTCTGGCCCGCGATGGCCCGCTCCCGGCCGTCGATCATGTCGTTGAGGGCGGTGACCAGGCCCGGCCCCTCCTCGTCGGAAAAGCCGTAGAGACGGGCCAGCACCCGGACCGGCAGCAGCATCGCGTAGTTGCCGATGATGTCCGTCTCGCCCTCGGCGCACACCGCGTCGATCAGCTCGTCGGCGAACCGCTCGGCGTAGGAGCGCAGTTCGGAGGGGCTCACCGCCTCCAGCGCCTCGCTGATCATCGCGGCCCGCTCACGGTGGCGCTCGCCGACGGTGTAGAGGATCGACGGCTGCTTGCGGCCGATCATCGGCAGCAGCGGCCAGTCGTCGGGGATGCGGTCCCACTGGTTCCACAGCTCGGAGTCCCGGCTGAACAGCACCGGATCGCCGGTGACCTGATGCAGCTCGCGGTAGCCGAGCACCAGCCAGGCCGGAATGTCGCCGTCGAGCACGACCGGCGTCACGGCACCGTGGTCGCGCCGCATCTCCCGGTACAGCTGCGCCGGTTCGGTCTGGAACCTGGGGCCGCCGAGGGGCACGGGAGCGGTCACCGGGTCAACTCCTGTTCGAGAACGGGGGCTTGGTTGGCGTACGTGTTCTTCACATGCTCGACCAGGGTGATCAGCACCTGCTTGCCGGAGGCCCGGGAGCGGGCGTCGCAGTCGAGCAGCGGGATGTGCGGGTCGAGGTCGAGGGCCTCGCGGATCTGCTGCGGGGCGTAGGCGGGGCCGCCGAAGTCGTTGCAGGCCACGATGAACGGGGTGCCGTGGTGTTCGAGCCGGTCGATGGCGTACCAACTGTCGTCGATCCGGCGGGTGTCGACGAGGACGACCGCGCCGAGGGTCCCGGAGAACAGCCGGTCCCACAGGAACCAGAACCGCTCCTGGCCGGGGGCGCCGAAGAGGTACAGCACATTGCGGGCGTCGAGCGTGATCCGGCCGAAGTCGAAGGCGACGGTGGTCGCCTTCTTGTCCCGGACCTCGCTGATGTCGTCGACGTGCTCGCCGGCCCGGGTCATCGTCTCCTCGGTGTTGAGGGGACGTATCTCGCTGACCGAGCGGACGAGGGTGGTCTTGCCGACGCCGAAACCGCCGACGACGACGATCTTGAGGCCGTTGTCGGCGGTGGCACCCAAGGGGGTGCGGGCGGCAGAGGCCGGCTGGGAGGCCTGCTCGGAGGCTGCCTCAGAGGTTGCGGAGTCCAACGAGCACCTGTTCCAGGACGTCGGGATCGGGGACGGCGGCCTTACGGGGGTGGCGGGCGCTGACGCGGCCCGCCGCGAGGAGGTCGCCGAGCAGGATCTTGGTGATGCTCACCGGCAGCTTCAGCTCGGCCGCCAACTCGACTACCGCGGTCGGCAGTTGGGTCAGCTTCAGGATCGCCGCGTGCTCCGACTGCATGCCGGTGGTCGGATCGCACTCGGCGACCACGAGCGTCACCAGGTCGAAGGGGCTGTCCGGAGTGGCGTGCGCGCGGCCACCGGTGAGGGTGTACAGACGGTCGGGTGAGTCGTCCCTGCCGGGGCGGCTCATGACGTCCGGGGCTGGGCGGTCAGATGGGCGCCGAGCTGTTCGACGAGCTCGCTCATGTTGTGCCCGACGAGACCGGCGTCCGCCTCCTCGGTCGTGACGACGGCCAGATGAGCGCCCTCACCGGCCTCGACGATGAAGAGGACGCCGCCGTAGAACTCGGTCATCGCCGACCGCACGCCCCCGGTGCCGTCCCCGAACTCCACGGAGGCGCCCTGCGACAGGGCCTGGATGCCGGCGGCGATCGCGGCGAGCTGGTCGGCCTGGTCGACGGTGAGCTCCGGCGTCCGGCACAACTTCAGTCCGTCCCGAGAGAGGACGAGCGCGTGCCGCGCGCCCGGGGTGCGCTCCAGGAGGCCCTCGATGAGCCAGGTGAGCTTCTCGTCGGCGGTGGTCGTGCCGGTCATGACGTGGGGTCGCCTTCCGGGGTGGGGTGTGCGATGGACGGGGTGGACGGTTCGGGGGTCAGTTCGCGGGGCTCTTCGCGGGTCTTCTCGCGGGTTTCTCCGGCCGGAGTGGCGGGGTCGCTCTGGTCGGAGAGGGAGCCGCGCACGGCTTGGCGGAAGCTGCTGAAGCGGATGGCGCGGGTGGGGGTGTCGTCGGTGGGGGCGTCGGGCGCGCCGGGGGCGGTGCTCGCGGCGGGCCTGGCGTGTCCGACGGTGCCGGTGGCGCCGCTGGCCCCGGTGGGGCCGGTCACGCCGGTGGACCCGGCGGTCTCGGCGGCACGTGCGCGGAGCCGTTCCCGCTGCTCCCGTTCGGCCTCGGCGAGGGCGCGGCCCCGGCGGCGCTTGGGGAGGCCGTCGGGGAGCCCTTCGGAACGGCCCTCGGGCCGGCTCTCGAAACGACCCTCCGACCGGCCTGTGGGCAGGTCGTCGGGGAGGGTGGCGGCGCTGTGGCCGGGGGACTCGTGGGTGGGGACCGGGTCGGGGACGGGGGCCGACGGCGCGTGCGGTGCCGGGTCCGTCTCCGTGCGCGGGTCCGGTCCGGCGGTGGTGTCGCCCGCCGCCTCCGTCCCTTCCACCGCCTGCGCGGCCTCCGCCTGCGGAAGCGTCAGCGCTCCCGGGGGACGGGCGGCCAGTTGTTCCGGTACGAGGATGTCCTGCGGTACGAGGACCAGGACGCCGGTGCCGCCGCGGGCCGAGGGACGGAAGGAGACCGTGAGCCCGTACTTGCGGGACAGGCGGCCTACGACGGCCAGCCCGAGACGCGTGCCGGTGAGGCCGCCGAGCTCGGCGTCGTCGCCGGACACGGCCCGTTCGGCGCGCCGGAGTTGGACGTCGCCCATCACCAGGCCGCTGTCCTCGACGGAGACGATGACACCGGCCGGGACCTCCTCGACGTACACGTGTACCTCGGCGGTCGGCGGGGAGAAGTTCGCGGCGTTGTCGAGGAGTTCGGCGAGCGCGTGCATCACGCCTTCGGCGGCGTGCCCGGCGACGGCGGCCTCGCAGGCGGAGTGCACCCGCACTCGCCGGTAGCCGCTGATGCGGCCCATCGCGCCGCGCAGGATCGACTCCATGGCGATGGGCCGGGCCCAACGGCGGCCGGAGCGCGCGCCGGTGAGGACGGCGACGGAGTCGGCGAGCCGCCCGGCCTGGGCGGTGCGGTGGTCGAGGTGGAGGAGGTCGGCGAGGACGTCCTCGTCGTCGTGCCGCTCCTCCATGGCGCGCAGGTCGGCGAGCATCCCGGTGGCCAGCGCCTGCATCCGGCTCGCCGCGTTGGCGGTGGCGGACAGGGCGGTGGACCGTTCCTGCTCGGCGCGCCGGGCGCGCTCGGTCAGCCGGGCGTTGGCGGCGGTGAGCCGGGCGCGCTGGTCCTCCAGCTCGGCGGTGAGCCGGGCGCGTTCCTCGGCGAGCTCGGTGGTGTGCCGGGCCCGCTCATGGGTGAGTTCCTCGGTCAGCTGCACCCGTTCCTGGTCGAACTCCGTGCTCTGCCGGGCCCGGTCCTGCAACAGCCGCCCGGCGTCGAGGGTGACGGCCTCCAGGCGGCGGCGGGTGATCCGGGCGTTCTGCAGGGCGTGGACGGCCACGGCGACGGCCGTGGTCAGCAACAGGGCGCCGATGCCGGTGCCGAGGGCGAGCGGGACGCGCTCCGACTCCGGCGCCCGGGCCACCGCGCCGGCGACCGCGAGCGCGGCGAGCACGGCGGTGAGCAGCGGGGCGGGCAGGAGGGTACGGGCGGTGGGTCGTTCGCCGGGCAGGCTGGGGGCGGTCATGAGTCGGGTCCTTGGTAGGGGGCCGCTGTCTGTTCCTGGGCGAGAAGCGACACCTGTCGCTCAATAAGCGGTCACTATATGAGAGTTGGTGATCAAATTGGGAAGGTTCTGGAGGCGTTCACAGGTTCCGGTGACGCGGGGTGACGCTGTCTCAGGTGGCGCACGGTGACGGTCGGTGTGCCGTCACTGTCAGTGGTCGGATGCATGCTTGAGCCATGACGGATCTCGAGTCGGCGCTGCGGGCGGCCGTCCGGGGTGAGGTCGGGTTCGACGTCACGTCCCGGGCGCTGATGACCATGGACGCGTCCAACTACCGGAGGGTCCCGCTGGGTGTCGTGGCGCCCCTGGACGCCGACGACGTGGCGGCGGCCCTCGAGGTGTGCCGGGAGCGCGGCGTGCCGGTGGTGCCGCGCGGCGGCGGCACCTCGATCGCCGGTCAGGCCACCGGCACCGGGGTGGTACTGGACTTCACCCGCCATATGAACCGCCTGCTCTCCCTGGATCCCGGGTCCCGCACGGCCGTCGTTCAGCCGGGCCTCGTCCTGGACCGCCTCCAGGACGCCGCCGCCCCGCACGGCCTGCGGTTCGGCCCCGACCCCTCCACCCACAGCCGCTGCACGCTCGGCGGGATGATCGGCAACAACTCCTGCGGCTCGCACTCGGTGGCCTGGGGCACGACCGCGGACAGCGTCCGGGAGCTGGACGTGATCACCGCGCGCGGGCGGCGGCTGAAGCTCGGGCAGGACTGGGCCGGCGCCCCGGACGGCCTGCGCGACCTGGTGTCGGGCGACCTGGCCCGACTGCGCACCGGCTTCCCCGTACTCCCGCGCCGCATCTCGGGTTACGCGCTGGACGCGCTCCTGCCGGAGAACGGCGCCGACGTCGCCCGCGCCTTCTGCGGCAGCGAGGGCACCCTCGGGGTGCTGACGCAGGCGGTCGTACGGCTGGTGGAGGCGCCCCGCGCGCGTGCGCTGGCTGTGCTGGGGTATGTGGACGAGGGCGCGGCCGCCGAGGCCGCCGCAGGGCTGCTGCCCCTCCACCCCCTGACCGTGGAGGGGATGGCGGCCGACCTGGTGCCCTCGGTGGCCGCGCTGCCGCGGGGCGGGGCCTGGCTGTTCGTGGAGACGGGCGGCGACACCGAGGCCGAGGCACGCGCGCGTGCGCAGACGATCGTGCGGGCGGCGGACGTCGTGGACGCCCTGGTGGTGACCGACCCTGCAGGCCAGCGGGCGTTGTGGCGCATCCGCGAGGACGCGTCCGGCACGGCGACGCGCATGCCTGGGGGCACCTCCCAGCCCCCTGGGGCTGGGGGAGGCTCCGAGGCCTGGCCCGGCTGGGAGGACTGCGCGGTGCCCCCGCCCCGACTGGGCGCGTATCTACGGGACTTCAGGAGCCTCCTCACCGACCACGGGCTGCGCGGGACGCCGTACGGCCACTTCGGCGACGGCTGCATCCATGTCCGCATCGACTTCGACCTGCTGACCGACCGGGGCGTCGCCGGTTTCCGCCGCTTCTCGGAGGAGCTCGCCGACCTGGTGGTGGCGTACGGCGGCTCGCTGTCCGGGGAACACGGCGACGGACAGGCGCGGGCCGAGCTGCTGCCGCGGATGTACGGCGCCGAGCTGGTGTCCCTGTTCGAGCGGGCGAAGGGGATCTGGGACCCCGACGACCTCCTCAACCCCGGCATGCTGGTCCGCCCGGCCCCGCTGGACGCCAACCTCCGCTTCTCCGTCCTCCCGCGCGAGCCGGTCGACGTGGCCTTCGGCTACCCCGGCGACGGCGGCGACTTCTCGGCCGCGGTCCGCCGCTGCGTGGGCGTCGCGAAGTGCCGTACGACGTCGGTGGCCGGGTCCGCCGTCATGTGCCCGTCCTTCCGGGCGACCGGCGAGGAGGCGCACTCCACGCGCGGGCGTGCCCGGCTGCTGCACGAGATGCTGGCGGGCGAGGTGGTCACCGACGGCTGGCGCTCGGAGGAGGTGCGCGAGGCGCTCGACCTGTGCCTGTCCTGCAAGGGCTGCCGCTCGGACTGCCCGGTCGAGGTGGACATGGCCACGTACAAGGCGGAGTTCCTCCACCACCACTACGCGGGGCGCCGCAGGCCGGCCGCCCACTACACGATGGGCCGCCTCCCGGTCTGGCTGCGGGCGGTGGCCCGCACGCGCACGGCATGGCTGGCCAACTCCCTGGCGGCCGCGGGCCCGTTGGCGTGGGTGGCGAAGCGGCTGGGCGGGATCGCGCCGGAGCGGCGGATCCCACGGTTGGCGGGGGAGACGTTCACACGGTGGTGGGGGAGGCGGGCCCGGGGGCGTACGGCAGCCGGCGCTTCAGCGGCGCTGTGGCCGGTGGCCCGGGGGCGTACGGGCACCGGTCCTTCAGCGGTGCTGTGGCCGGACACCTTCACCGAGCACCTCTCACCGCAGGTGGGCCGGGCGGCGGTGCGGGTCCTGGAGGCGGCGGGCGTGACGCTGCTCCTCCCACCCACCCTGCATCCCTCACCCGCCTTCGCCCCGCTCACCGCCCGCCGCGGCCGGGTCTGCTGCGGACTGACGTACGTCTCCACCGGCCAGCTCGACCGCGCCCGTACGGTCATGCGCCGCACCCTCGACCTGATGGCACCGGTGCTGGCGACGGACCTGCCGGTCGTCGTCCTGGAGCCCAGCTGCGCGGCGGCCCTCCGCACGGACCTGCCCGAACTCCTCCACGACGACCCGCGCGCGGCCGTGCTGTCGTCCCGGGTCCTCACCTTCGCCGAGGCACTGGAACGCCTGGCCCCCGGCTGGACGCCGCCACGGCTGAACCGCCCGACGACCGGCCAGACCCACTGCCACCAGCACGCGGTCCTGGGCGACACGGCCGACCGCCGGCTGCGTGAAGCGGCGGGCCTGGAAGGTGACTTGGCCGGAGGCTGCTGCGGCCTCGCGGGCAACTTCGGTTTCGAAGACGGGCACTTCGAGGTGTCGCGGGCCTGCGCGGAGGACCAGTTGCTGCCGGCGGTGCGCGACGCGCCCGACGGCGCGGTGATCCTGGCGGACGGCTACTCCTGCCGGACCCAGCTGGAACAGCTGGCCGGGGTGCGGGGCCGGCACCTGGCGGAGGTGTTGGCGGAGGGGCTCGCCGTTCATGATCTATAGCCTGGTGGGCTCGTACGCCGCCTCAAGGAGTCCGCGCATGCCCCTCCGCGTCCGCCCCCTCTCCCGCCCCGACCACCTCGCCTTCATCGCCGCCCGCCCCTCCGCCAGCCACACCCAGATCCCCGCCTGGGGCGAGGTGAAGCCGGACTGGCGGGCGGAGAGTCTGGGGTGGTTCGACGAGGAAGAGCGGCTGGTGGGGGCGGGGCTGGTGCTGTACCGGCCGGTGCCGAAGCTGAGGAAGTACCTCGCCTATCTGCCCGAGGGGCCGGTCATCGATTGGTACGACGCCGATCTCGGCGAGCGCTGGCTGGCACCGATGCTCGCCCACCTCAGGCATCAGGGCGCGTTCTCGGTGAAGATGGGGCCGCCCGTCGTCGTGCGCCGCTGGAGCGCCGACGCCGTGAAGGCCGCGATCGCCGACCCGGCCGCCCGGCGGCTGCGGGACGCCGAGGCGACCTCGCACGAACCCCGTGCCGTCGACGTCGCCGACCGGCTGCGGCGGGCCGGCTGGCAGCAGACGGAACCGGGCGGCGAGGACGGCTTCGCCGCCGGACAGCCCCGGTACGTGTTCCAGGTCCCGTTCGCCGGACGCTCCCTGGACGAGATCCACGGCGGTCTCAACCAGCAGTGGCGGCGCAACATCAAGAAGGCCGAGAAAGCGGGCGTGGAGGTCGTCCGGGGCGGCCCCGAGGATCTCCCGGCGTTCTACGCCCTCTACACCGAGACCGCCGAACGCGACCGCTTCATCCCGCGCCCGCTCGCCTACTTCCAGCGCATGTGGACCGTACTCAACGCGGAACACCCCGACCGTATGCGGCTCTACCTCGCCCGCCACGACGGCGACCTCCTCGCCGCGGCCACGATGCTCACCGTCGGGGAGCACGTCTGGTACTCCTACGGCGCCTCCACCGCCCACAAACGCGAGGTCCAGCCCAACAACGCCATGCAGTGGCGGATGATGACCGACGCCCACGCGCTCGGCGCCGCCGTCTACGACCTGCGCGGCATCACCGACACCCTGGAGGACTCCAACCACCTCCTCGGCCTGCTGCGGTTCAAGGTCGGCACGGGCGGCCAGGCCATCGAGTACCTGGGGGAGTGGGACTTCCCGATCAACCGGCTGCTGCACAAGGCGCTGGACCTGTACATGGCGCGACGCTAGCGGGCCGGGCTCTCGCGGGTCAGTGGCAAAAGGGGTTCACGTTCCTGACCGAGTCCATTACTCTGGACTTGACAGTACACCGCGATGAACGAATCGCGTGCCGAGCCCCTGGAAGGCCCCGTGACCACCCCCAGCACCGCCGCCGCCTCGCCTTCGGCAACCCCGGTTGCCCAGCCGCCCGCGGGCACCCCGCAGCGCCGACGCTCCCTCGGCTCCATCGGCATGGTGCTGTCCGCGGGCGTCTCCGTGCAGTTCGGCGGTGCCCTCGCGGCGAGCCTGATGCCCAGGGCCGGGGCGCTCGGCGTGGTCACGCTGCGGCTGCTGGCCGCGGCGGTCGTGCTGCTGGTGGTGTGCCGGCCGCGGGTGCGCGGACACAGCCGCGCCGACTGGGCCACGGTGATCGTCTTCGGCCTCACGATGGCCGGGATGAACGGCCTCTTCTACCAGTCCATCGCCCGCATCCCGCTCGGCCCGGCGGTCGCCCTGGAGGTCCTCGGCCCGCTCGCCCTCTCGGTCCTCGCCTCCCGTCGCGCGATCAACCTGGTCTGGGCCGGGCTCGCCCTCGCCGGTGTCCTGCTCCTCAGCGGCGGCGGCTTCGGCAGCCTCGACGTCGTCGGCGTCCTCTTCGCCCTGGGCGCGGGCGCGATGTGGGCGGCGTACATCGTCTTCAGCGCCCGTACGGGCCGCCGCTTCCCGCAGGCCGACGGGCTCGCCCTCGCCATGGTGGTCGCGGCCGTGCTCTTCCTGCCCCTCGGGATCGCCGAGTCCGGCACCAAGCTCCTCGACCCCATGACCCTCGCCCTGGGCTCGGCCGTGGCCGTGCTCTCCTCGGTCCTGCCCTACACCCTCGAACTCAGCGCCCTGCGCCGCCTGCCCGCCTCCACCTTCGCCATCCTCATGAGCCTGGAACCGGCCATCGCCGCCACGGCCGGCTTCCTCGTCCTCAGCCAGGCCCTTTCCACCACGGAGGCCCTCGCGATCGCCCTGGTCATCGCGGCCAGCATGGGGGTGGTGCTGACGCAGACGGGGCGGAGGAAGACGGAGTTGCCGCTGGAGCCGTGACCGGCGCGCTCATCCAGCGCTGGGGGCACTTCCGCCGGCTGAAGCCCGAAG
This sequence comes from Streptomyces sp. NBC_00028, assembly GCF_045041065.1. Classification (NCBI taxonomy): domain Bacteria; kingdom Bacillati; phylum Actinomycetota; class Actinomycetes; order Kitasatosporales; family Streptomycetaceae; genus Streptomyces; species Streptomyces sp. NBC_00028. Next base: position 5,687,807 of record NZ_CP108293.1, read on the forward strand.
GCGCCGGCCATCGTCCCGGTCAGGTATTCACGGCTGTCGGGTCACCGGCGCAGTGATTCCGCCCGTCGGAGCGCCCGGAGACGTCGACCGGCACGGACACATTCGAGGCGGGCCCGATCGCTGCCGCGGTGAACGCGCGCAGGGCCGGCACTGATCCGAGGATCACGCCCGCGGGGCAGGGATCGGGCCGCGTCGCGACAGGGGTGCCCGGCGCTGGGTCAGCCGGAGGTCGTGGCGTCGCCCGTCACCTCGGGCGCCCGCAGCAGCCGCAGGAACGCCTTCACCCCCGCGATGATCTCCTGGTTGTCGGTGAGGCGGTTCACCGTGGACTCGAACTCCCGGCCCAGCGCGGCGATCCTGCGATCCGCGTCCTCCGCACGCTCGTAGGCGCTCATGGCCAGCGCGTCCACGGTCCGGCGGAGCTCGGCGAGGGACCGGTACTGTTCCTCCGCCTTCTCCTCCAGGACCCGCGTCCCGGTCTCGGCGCGGTCCAGGCGGGCGTTCAGCTCGACCACGTCGTCCCGGGGGTACGTGACGTCCTTGAGCAGCGTCCCGAGCCGCCGCCGGAGCTGGCCGAACCAGGCGCCGGCCGGGCGGAAGAACGTACTCAGCAGGAAGAACGCGGCGAACCAGTAGCCCGTGAACGCGCCCGTCGCCCAGGTGACCGCGAGGACGACCGCCGACGTCACCACATGTCCCGCGACCGCGGTCCGCAGCATCGCGCGGGCGATCCGCGTGGCCTCGGCGTCCCGGGCCCGGGAGATCTCCAGGCCCTTCTCCCGGCTCACCGCGATCTCCGCGAGCACGGCATGCGCCCGGAAGTAGAGGTTCCACGGCACGGTCAGCAGAAGCAGCAGCCACAGCAGGCTGAGCACCCCGGCCCCGGCCCCGAACACCACGTCCGCCGGTGCCCCCGCCAGATACGCGACGACCAGCGCTACCCCCGCCGCGACCACGGCCCCGACCCCCGCCAGAAACCTGCCCATGCCCCACCTTCCAGGTCGGATCCCCACCGGTGTCCATGGTTCCCGCGCGGCCCCGCGGTGGCATGAGTAGCCGTACTCAGTCATACGCGGCCGACGCCTTCGAACGTGCTCGGCCGACATCCCCGAAAAACAATGCAAGCACGCTTGCTTGTTTATGGAACGGCTGTCATCCTCGCTGCCATGGCAGACCCCACGCCCGTCATCGACGACCTCTGCGCGGAGAGCGAGGAACTCGACCTGATCGTGGCCGAGTTGAGCAAGGAGCAGTGGTCGGCGCCGACCCCCGCTCCCGGCTGGACCGTCGCCCACCAGATCGCCCACCTCGCCTGGACCGACCACTCCTCCCTGCTCGCCGTGACCGATCAGGCGGCCTTCTCCCGCGAGGTCGAGAAGGCCCTGGCCGCGCCGGGCGACTTCGTGGACAACGGGGCCGAGGAGGGCGCGGGAAAGCCCCCGGAGCGGCTGCTCGCGTACTGGCGGGCGGGGCGCGAGGACCTCGCCGACGCTCTGCGACGCGCCCCGGACGACGCCCGTTTTCCCTGGTACGGCCCGCCCATGTCCACCGCCTCCATGGCCACCGCCCGCCTGATGGAGACCTGGGCGCACGGCCTGGACGTGGCGGAGGCGCTGGGCGTCACCCGCGCCCCCACCGACCGGCTGCGGCACATCGTCCGACTCGGCGTCCGCACCCGCGACTTCGCCTTCGGCGTGCACGGGCTGACGCCGCCGTTCGAGGAGTTCCGCGTCGAACTCGTGGCGCCGTCGGGTGAGTTGTGGTCATACGGTCCCGAAGACGCCCCCCAGCGCGTCACCGGCCCCGCCCTCGACTTCTGCCTCCTGGCCACCCAGCGCGCCCACCGCGCCGACCTCGCCCTGACCGCCGAGGGCGAGGGCGCCGACCGCTGGCTGGACATCGCCCAGGCCTTCGCGGGCCCACCGGGAGACGGGCGCGCACCCAAAGGGGCCGGAAAGTGACCCTGCGCATCGGCAACGCCTCCGGCTTCTACGGCGACCGGTTCGACGCCCTCCGCGAGATGCTCACCGGCGGCGAACTCGACGTCCTCACCGGCGACTACCTCGCCGAGCTGACCATGCTCATCCTGGGCCGCGACCGGCTGAAGGACCCCGGCGCCGGGTACGCCCGCACCTTCCTGCGGCAGTTGGAGGAGTGCCTCGGCCTCGCCCAGGAGCGCGGCGTACGGATCGTCGCCAACGCCGGCGGCCTCAACCCGGCCGGACTCGCCGACCGAGTACGGGAGTTGGCCGACCGACTCGGCATCGCCGTCCGCGTCGCCCATGTAGAGGGCGACGACCTGACCGCCACCCACCCCGGCAGCCTCGCCGCCCACGCCTACCTCGGCGGCTTCGGTATCGCGGAGTGCCTGCGCGCGGGCGCCGACGTGGTGGTGACCGGGCGGGTCACGGACGCGGCCCTGGTCACCGGGCCCGCCGCCGCGCACTTCGGCTGGCGGCCGACGGACCACGACCGGCTCGCGGGCGCGGTCGTCGCCGGGCACGTCCTGGAGTGCGGGACGCAGGCGACCGGCGGCAACTACGCCTTCTTCGCGGACCGTTCCCACGACCTCCGACGCCCCGGCTTCCCCCTCGCCGAACTCCACGAGGACGGCACCGCCGTCATCACCAAACACCCCGGCACGGGCGGCTTCGTCGACGTCGGCACGGTCACCGCACAGCTCCTGTACGAGACCCAGGGCGCCCGGTACGCCGGGCCCGACGTCACCGCCCGCCTCGACACCGTCCGCCTCACCCAGGACGGCCCCGACCGCGTCCGGATCTCCGGCGTTCGCGGCGAGGCCCCGCCCCCGACCCTCAAGGTCGGCCTGAACAAGCTCGGCGGCTTCCGCAACGAGGTCGTCTTCGTCCTGACCGGCCTCGACATCGAGGCCAAGGCGGCGCTGGTGCGGGCTCAGATGGAGCCGGTGCTGGGCAAGGTCGCCTCCGTGCACTGGGAGTTGGCCCGCACCGACCGCGCCGACGCCGACACCGAGGAGACCGCCAGCGCCCTGCTCAGGCTGGTCGTACGGGACCCGGAACAGGACGCGGTGGGGCGGGCGTTGAGCGGCGCCGCCATCGAGCTCGCCCTCGCCAGCTACCCCGGCTTCCATGTGCTCGCCCCACCCGGAAAGGGCGCGCCCTATGGGGTCTTCGAGGACGTGTACGTCCCCCAGGGCGCCGTCGACCAGGTGGCGGTCCTCGACGACGGCCGCCGTGTCCCCGTGGCGCCGGCCCAGGACACCCTCGTACTCGAAGATCCCGCGGAACCTGAGCTGCCCGCACCCCTTTCGCAGGGACCCACTCGACGCGCCCCGCTCGGCCTCGTCGCCGGCGCCCGCAGCGGGGACAAGGGCGGCAACGCCAACGTGGGCGTGTGGGTCCGGACCGACGAGGCCTGGCGCTGGCTCGCGCACACGCTCACCGTCGACCGCTTCCGCGAACTCCTGCCGGAGACGGCCGACTTGCACGTCACCCGGCACCCGCTCCCCAATCTCCGCGCCCTGAACTTCGTCGTCGAGGGCATCCTCGGCGCCGGTGTCGCCTCCCAGCACCGTTTCGACCCGCAGGCCAAGGCGCTCGGCGAATGGCTGCGCGCCCGCCACATGGACATCCCGGAGGCCCTGTTGTGACCGTCCTGTCGTCCGCGCTGGACGTGGAAGGCGCCGACTACCGCGCCCACCGCGAGGCCATGCTCACCAAGCTGGACGAGCTGACCGCCGAGCACGCCAAGGCGCTCGCGGGTGGCGGCGAGAAGTACGTCGCCCGGCACCGGAAGCGCGGCAAGCTGCTCGCCCGCGAGCGCATCGAGCTGCTCCTCGACCCGGACACGCCCTTTCTGGAGCTGTCCCCGCTGGCCGCCTGGGGCAGCGAGTACCAGGTCGGTGCCTCGCTCGTCACCGGCATCGGGGTGGTGGAGGGCGTGGAGTGCCTGATCACCGCCAACGATCCGACCGTGCGCGGCGGCGCGAGCAACCCGTGGAGCCTGAAGAAGGCGCTCCGGGCGAACGACATCGCGCTCGCCAACCGGCTCCCCTGCATCAGCCTGGTGGAGTCAGGAGGTGCCGACCTGCCGTCCCAGAAGGAGATCTTCATCCCCGGGGGCGCCATCTTCCGCGATCTGACCCGCCTCTCCGCCGCCGGAATCCCGACCGTCGCCGTCGTCTTCGGCAACTCCACGGCGGGCGGGGCCTACATCCCCGGCATGTCCGACCACGTGATCATGGTCAAGGAGCGGGCCAAGGTGTTCCTCGGCGGTCCGCCCCTCGTCAAGATGGCCACCGGCGAGGAGAGCGACGACGAGTCGCTGGGCGGCGCGGAGATGCACGCGCGCGTGTCCGGGCTCGCCGACTACTTCGCCGTCGACGAGCAGGACGCCCTACGCCAGGCGCGCCGCGTGGTCGCCCGCCTCAACCACCGCAAGGCGTACGGCGATCCGCCCCTCGCCGAGCCGCCCAAGTACGCGGCCGACGAACTCCTCGGCATCGTCCCCGGCGACCTGAAGACCCCCTTCGACCCCCGCGAGGTCATCGCCCGGATCGTCGACGCCTCCGACTTCGACGAGTTCAAACCGCTCTACGGCACCAGCCTCACCACCGGCTGGGCGACCCTGCACGGCTATCCGGTGGGCGTGCTGGCGAACGCCCAGGGGGTGCTGTTCTCCGCGGAGTCGCAGAAGGCCGCCCAGTTCATCCAGCTCGCCAACCAGCGCGACATCCCCCTCCTCTTCCTCCACAACACCACCGGCTACATGGTCGGCAAGGAGTACGAGCAGGGCGGCATCATCAAGCACGGCGCGATGATGATCAACGCGGTGTCCAACTCGAAGGTCCCGCACCTCTCGGTGCTCATGGGCGCCTCCTACGGTGCCGGGCACTACGGCATGTGCGGCCGCGCCTACGACCCGCGCTTCCTCTTCGCCTGGCCCAGCGCCAAGTCCGCCGTGATGGGCCCCCAGCAACTCGCGGGCGTCCTCTCGATCGTCGCCCGGCAGTCGGCGGCGGCGAAGGGCCGGCCGTACGACGACGACGCCGACGCGGCCCTGCGGGCCATGGTGGAGCAGCAGATCGAGTCCGAGTCGCTGCCGATGTTCCTCTCCGGCCGTCTCTACGACGACGGCGTCATCGACCCACGCGACACCCGCACGGTCCTCGGCCTGTGCCTGTCCGCCATCCACACGGCGCCGTACGAAGGTGCGCGCGGCGGCTTCGGCGTCTTCCGGATGTGAGGGATCCCCAGTGACTTCCATGATCACTTCTGTCCTTGTCGCGAACCGCGGCGAGATCGCCTGCCGGATCTTCCGCACCTGCGCCGAGCTGGGAATCCGAACGGTCGCCGTGCACTCCGACCCGGACGCGAACGCCCTCCACGCGCGCGTGGCCGACACGGCGGTACGACTCCCGGGGGCGACGCCAGCCGAGACGTATCTGCGCGGCGACCTGATCGTGAAGGCCGCCGTCGCCGCCGGCGCGGACGCCGTGCACCCCGGCTACGGCTTCCTCTCCGAGAACGCCGACTTCGCCCGCGCCGTCCTGGACGCCGGGCTGGTGTGGATCGGCCCGCCCCCGGAGGCCATCGAGGCGATGGCGTCCAAGACACGCGCGAAGGAGCTGATGGGGCTCCGGCCGCTGGGGGAGGTCGGCGCGTCCGACCTGCCGGTGCTCGTGAAGGCGGCCGCGGGCGGCGGGGGGCGCGGAATGCGGATCGTGCGCCGCCTGGAGGAGCTGAGCGCCGCACTGGAGAGCGCACGCGCCGAGGCCGCCAGCGCTTTCGGGGACGGCGAGGTGTTCGTCGAGCCGTACGTCGAGAACGGCCGCCATGTGGAGGTGCAGCTCCTCGCCGACACCCACGGCACCGTCTGGGCGCTCGGCACCCGCGACTGCTCCCTGCAACGCCGGCACCAGAAGGTCATCGAGGAGGCACCGGCACCTGGGCTCACCCCGGAGCTCGAAGAAGAGCTGCGCACGCTGGCCGTACGCGCCGCGCGCGCCGTCTCCTACGTCGGCGCGGGCACCGTCGAGTTCCTCGTCGCCGACGACACGGCGCACTTCCTGGAGATGAACACCCGCCTCCAGGTCGAGCACCCCGTCACGGAGGCGGTCTTCGACGTGGACCTCGTCGCACTCCAGATCGCCGTGGCCGAGGGCCGCCCCCTCCCCGAGTCACCTCCACACGCGCGGGGCCACGCCGTCGAGGCCCGCCTCTACGCCGAGGACCCGGCAGCCGCCTGGGCACCCCAGACCGGCACCCTGCACCGCCTGACCGTCCCCGGCGTCCGCCTGGACACCGGCTACGAGGACGGCGACGAGATCGGCGTCCACTACGACCCCATGCTCGCCAAGGCCGTCGCCCACGCCCCCACCCGCGCGGAGGCGATCCGCAAACTGGCCGGTGCGCTGGAGAGGGCGACGATCCACGGCCCGACGACCAACAGGGACCTGTTGGTGAACTCCCTGCGCCACGAGGAGTTCATGACGGCCGCGATGACCACGGCGTTCTACGACCGCCACCTGACGCCGTTGACCTCGACGTCCCCCGACCCGCACGCCCCGCTGGCCGCCGCCCTCGCCGACGCCCACGGCCGCTCCCGCTTCGGCGGTGGCTGGCGGAACGTGCCGTCACAGGCCCAGGTGAAGCGGTACGAGGTGGCGGGCGAGGAGATCGAGGTCCGGTACCGATGGGGGCGGGAGGGCCTGGAGGCGGAGGAGGGGGGCGGGGTGCGAGTGGTGCACGCCGACGCGCGTCTGGTCGTACTCGAAGTGGACGGCGTACAGCGGCGGTACGAGGTGTCGAGGTACGGCGACCAGGTGTACGTGAACGCGGTCGCCCTGAAGGCCCTGCCCCGCTTCCCCGACCCGAAGGCGCAACTGGCCCCGGGTTCCCTGGTGGCCCCCATGCCGGGAACGGTCGTCAGGATCGCCGACGGCCTGGAGGTCGGAGCAAAGGTGGAGGCCGGTGAACCGATCGTGTGGCTCGAAGCGATGAAGATGCAGCACCGCATTTCAGCCCCGGTCTCGGGGACGCTCAGCGTTTTGCATGCCGTGGTCGGCGGTCAGGTCGCCGTCGGCGCCCTGCTCGCCGTCGTAGAGGAGGACCAGTGAGCTTCACCCTGGAGTCAGAGGAACACACAGCCCTGCGCGCCGCCGTCGCCCAACTGGGCAAACGTCACGGCCGCACGTTCGACCGAGAAGCCCTCTGGTCCGAGGCCGCCAAACTCGGCTACCTGGGCGTCAATCTGCCCGAGGCCCACGGAGGCGGAGGCGGCGGCATCGCCGAACTCTCCATCGTCCTGGAAGAGCTGGGCGCCGCAGGCTGCCCCCTCCTCATGATGGTCGTCTCCCCGGCCATCTGCGGCACGGTCATCGCCCGCTTCGGCACCGAGGCCCAGAAGCGGGAATGGCTCCCCGCCCTCGCCGACGGCACCCGCACCATGGCCTTCGGCATCACCGAACCCGACGCCGGCTCCAACTCCCACCGCATCACCACCACGGCCCGCCGCGACCCGGCCTCAGGAGACTGGCTGCTCACCGGCCGCAAGGTCTTCATCTCCGGCGTCGACATCGCCGACGCCACCCTCATCGTCGGCCGCACCGAAGACTCCCGCACCGGACGCCTCAAGCCCTGCCTGTTCATCGTCCCCAGGGACGCCGAAGGGTTCCACCGCCGCCAGATCGACATGGAACTCCAGGCCGCAGAGAAGCAGTTCGAGCTGACGCTCGACGACGTACGGCTCCCCGCGGACGCGCTCGTCGGCGACGAGGACGCCGGCCTCCTCCAGCTCTTCGCCGGCCTCAACCCCGAGCGCATCATGACGGCCGCGTTCGCGATCGGCATGGGCCGCTACGCACTCGCGCAGGCGATCACCTACGCCCGCGACCGCACCGTGTGGAACACCCCCATCGGCGCCCACCAGGCCATCGCCCACCCCCTCGCACAGGCGCACATCGACCTGGAGCTGGCCCGGCTGATGATGCAGAAGGCGGCCCATCTCTACGACGCCGGGGACGACGTCGGCGCGGGCGAGGCGGCGAACATGGCCAAGTACGCGGCGGGCGAGGCCTGCGTCAGGGCGGTCGACCAGGCCGTGCACACCCTCGGCGGCAACGGCCTCACGCGCGAGTTCGGGCTCGCCTCGTTGATAACCGCCGCGCGCGTGGCTCGTATTGCTCCGGTGAGCCGGGAGATGATTCTCAACTACGTCTCCCACCAGACCCTGGGCCTGCCCAAGTCGTACTAAGCCGCCCATCAGGCCGTCTTGGAGGAACCATGTTCCGCAGCGCGTACGCAGACGTCCCCACCGTCGAACTCCCCATCCACGAAGCCGTGCTGGGCCGCGCCGCCGAGTTCGGCGACACCCCCGCCCTGATCGACGGCACCGACGGCACCACCCTCACGTACGCCCAACTGGACGCCTTCCACCGCCGCGTGGCCGCCGGACTGGCCGAGGCGGGGGTGCGCAAGGGAGACGTGCTCGCCCTGCACAGCCCGAACACGATCGCCTTCCCCACCGCGTTCTACGCGGCCACGCGCGCGGGCGCCTCCGTCACCACCGTGCACCCGCTGGCAACCGCGGAGGAGTTCGCCAAGCAGCTCACCGACTCGGCGGCCCGCTGGATCGTCACCGTCTCGCCCCTCCTCGGCACGGCGCGCAGGGCGGCCGAACTCTCCGGCGGTGTCGAGGAGATCCTCGTCTGCGACAGCGCCCCCGGACACCGCTCGCTCCTCGACATGCTCGGCACCACCGCCCCCGAGCCCCAGGTCGCCATCGACCCGGTCGAGGACGTGGCCGCGCTGCCGTACTCCTCCGGCACCACCGGCGTCCCCAAAGGCGTCATGCTCACGCACTCCCAGATCGCCACCAACCTCGCCCAACTGGAACCGCTGATGCCGGCGAAACCCGGCGACCGCATCCTCGCCGTCCTGCCCTTCTTCCACATCTACGGCCTGACCGCCCTGATGAACGCGCCGCTCCGGCAGGGCGCCACCGTCGTCGTCCTGCCCCGCTTCGACCTGGAGGGCTACCTCACGGCCATCCAGAACCACCGCATCACCGACCTGTTCGTGGCCCCGCCGATCGTCCTCGCCCTCGCCAAGCATCCGCTGGTCGCGCAGTACGACCTGTCGTCCCTGCGGCACATCGTCAGCGCCGCCGCGCCCCTCGACGCCCAGCTCGCCGCCGCCTGCTCGCGGCGTCTGAACCTGCCGCCGGTCGGCCAGGCGTACGGCATGACCGAACTGTCGCCCGGCACCCATGTCGTCCCCCTGGACGCCATGCGCGACGCCCCCGCCGGCACCGTCGGCCGTCTCATCCCCTGCACCGAGATGCGCCTCGTCTCCCTCGACGACCCCGGCAAGGACCTCGGCGCCGGCGAGGCCGGCGAGATCCTCATCCGCGGCCCCCAGGTCATGAAGGGCTACCTCGGCCGCCCCGACGCCACCGCCGCGATGATCGACCCCGACGGCTGGCTGCACACCGGCGACGTCGGCCATGTCGACACCGACGGCTGGCTGTTCATCGTCGACCGGGTCAAGGAGCTCATCAAGTACAAGGGCTTCCAGGTCGCCCCCGCCGAACTCGAAGCCCTGCTCCTCACCCACCCCGGCATCGCCGACGCGGCCGTCATCGGCGTCTACAACGACGAGAACAACGAGGTCCCGCACGCCTACGTCGTCCGCCAGCCCACCGCCGCCGACCTCTCCGAAGGAGAGGTCATGATGTACGTCGCCGAACGCGTCGCCCCCTACAAACGCGTCCGCCACGTCACCTTCATCGACGACGTCCCAAGGGCCGCCTCCGGCAAGATCCTGCGCCGCCGACTGAGGGAGCTCACATGACCCTGATCGACCGCACCCGCGCGCGAGGCGTCGAGACCCTCACCCTCGACTCCCCGCGCAACCGCAACGCCCTGTCGGCCGCACTGGTCGGCGAGCTGACGGACGCGCTGACCGACTGCGACAAGGACGGCGACGTCCGCGCGGTCGTCCTCACCCACACCGGCAACACCTTCAGCGCCGGCGCCGACCTCAAGGACCCGCCCCACCCCGACGCCCTGGTGGGCCTGCTCCGCCAGATCGTCGCCGTACCGAAACCCGTCCTCGCGCGCGTCACCGGCCACGTCCGCGCCGGCGGCCTCGGACTGCTCGCCGCCTGCGACATCGGGGCGGCGTCCACCGCGGCGACCTTCGCCTTCACCGAGGTACGGATCGGGGTCGCCCCCGCCGTGATCTCCCTCCCGCTCCTGCCCCGCACCGACCCGCGCGCCCTCGCCCGCTACTACCTCACCGGCGAACGCTTCGACGCCGCCGAGGCCACCCGCATCGGCCTGCTCACAGCGACGGGCGACGACGTGGACGCCGTACTCGAACCGATCCTCGAAGGACTGCGCAGAGCCGCCCCCGAGGCCCTGGCCGAGACGAAGCGGCTGCTCACAGTTAGGGTGCTGGAAGCCTTCGACCGGGACGCGGCCGACCTCACCGCGCTCTCGGCCCGCCTGTTCGCCTCCGCGCAGGCCCGCGAAGGCATGACGGCCTTTCTAGAACGACGGGACCCCACATGGGCGCTGTGAGCACGGTCGGCGACCGTATGGACCGTTCCCCGGGCGAGCGCACCCCCAAGCAGGACCGCAGCCGGGCCACCCGCCAGCGACTCCTCGAAGCCGCCGTGGCCTGCCTCGCCGAACACGGCTGGGCGGGCTCCACGGTCTCCGTCGTCGCCGAACGCGCGGGCGTCTCCCGAGGCGCCGCCCAGCACCACTTCCCGACCCGCGAGGACCTCTTCACGGCAGCGGTGGAGTACGTCGCCGAGGAACGCTCCGAAGCGATCCGCGACCTGTTCCCGCAAGGCGCCGCGGCCGGCGACCGCCGAGCCGTCGTCTCCGCCCTCGTCGACCTCTACACCGGCCCCCTCTTCCGGGCCGCCCTCCACCTGTGGGTCGCCGCCTCCAACGAGGAGCAACTACGCCCCCAGGTCACGGAGTTGGAGGCCCGGGTCGGCCGCGAGACCCACCGCATCGCGGTGGACCTGCTGGACGCGGACGAGTCGAGGCCGGGCGTACGGGAGACGGTCCAGGGCCTGCTGGACATGGCCCGCGGCCTGGGCCTGGCCAACCTCCTCACGGACGACAAAGGGCGACGGGACAAGGTCGTCGCGCAATGGACTCAGTTGCTGGAAGCGGCACTCACGGACTGAGCCGCTCCACCCGCCAACTCCCGTCCGCCTCGGCCACGTACCGCAACCGGTCGTGCAGCCGGTTCTCCCGCCCCTGCCAGAACTCCACCGCCTGCGGAGCCACCCGGAAACCACCCCAGTGCGGCGGCACCGGCACCTGCTCGCCCTCCGGATAACGGGCCGCCAACCCGGCGTACGACGCCTCCAGATCCGCCCGCGTCCCGATCACCGACGACTGCTCGCTCGCCCACGCGCCCAACTGCGAACCATGCGGCCGGGTACGGAAGTACGCGGCGGTCTCGTCCCGCCCCGTGCGCCGCGCGACACCCGTGACGATCACCTGGCGGGCCATCGGATGCCACGGGAAGAGCAGCGAGACGTACGGGTTCTCGGCGAGGTCACGCGCCTTGCGCGAGTCGTAGTTCGTGTAGAAGACGAACCCCCGCTCGTCGAACTGCTTCAGCAGCACCGTCCGTGCACTGGGGCGCCCCTCCGCGTCCGCCGTCGACACCACCATCGCGTTCGGTTCGAACAGATGGGCCTCCGTCGCGGCCTGCTTGAACCAGCGCGAGAACTGCTCCACCGGAGTGGCGGCCAGCTCACCCTCGGAGAGCCCCTCGGCCCGGTACTGCTTACGCATCGAGGCGGGGTCGGGAAAGACGGCATCGGTCACGTGGTCATCTTGCCGTATCGAACGTCACTCCACGGAAGGTGGCACTGAGTGCCGCGAACCCTGCCCAAGGGTGGCACTCGGGGATATGGTGCAGATGCCACCCCCGTGGGGTGACCGCCGACCCAACGGGGCATCACTGGGATGACCGCCCAGGACCGCGAGCCCCGCACAGGCCGTGGATCCGTCGGCGTCACCCGTCGCACACATCATGAGGAGCCGCCTGATGTCCGACTTCGTACCTGGCCTCGAAGGAGTCGTCGCGTTCGAGACGGAGATCGCCGAACCGGACAAGGAGGGCGGCGCACTCCGCTACCGGGGCGTCGACATCGAGGATCTCGTCGGTCACGTCTCTTTCGGCAACGTCTGGGGCCTGCTCGTCGACGGCGCCTTCCGCCCCGGCCTGCCGCCCGCGGAACCCTTCCCGATCCCCGTCCACTCCGGCGACATCCGAGTCGACGTCCAGTCCGCGCTGGCGATGCTGGCCCCGGTGTGGGGCCTCAAGCCCCTCCTCGACATCGACGAGGCCCAGGCCCGCGACGACCTCGCCCGCGCCGCCGTCATGGCCCTCTCCTACGTCGCCCAGTCCGCCCGCGGCCAGGGCCGCCCCATGGTCCCGCAGCGCGAGATCGACAAGGCCCAGTCCGTCGTCGAACGCTTCATGATCCGCTGGCGCGGCGAACCCGACCCCAAGCATGTCGCTGCGGTCGACGCGTACTGGACCTCCGCCGCCGAACACGGCATGAACGCGTCCACCTTCACGGCCCGGGTCATCGCCTCGACCGGCGCGGACGTGGCCGCGGCCCTGTCGGGTGCGGTGGGCGCCATGTCGGGCCCGCTGCACGGCGGCGCCCCCTCGCGCGTGCTCCACATGATCGAGGAGATCGAGCGCACGGGCGACGCGGACGCGTACGTCAAGCAGGCCCTCGACAAGGGCGAACGCCTGATGGGCTTCGGCCACCGGGTGTACCGCGCCGAGGACCCCCGCGCGCGGGTGCTCCGCCGCACCGCCCGCGAGCTGGGCGCGCCGCGCTTCGAGGTCGCCGAGGCGCTGGAGAAGGCGGCCCTGGCGGAACTCCACGCCCGCCGCCCCGACCGCGTCCTGGCCACGAACGTCGAGTTCTGGGCGGCGATCGTCCTCGACTTCGCCGAGGTCCCGGCGCACATGTTCACGTCGATGTTCTCGTGCGCCCGCACCGCCGGGTGGTCGGCGCACATCCTGGAACAGAAGCGGACGGGGCGCCTGGTCCGCCCCTCCGCTCGCTATGTGGGACCGGGCGTGCGCAGCCCCCAGGAGATCGAGGGGTACGGGAACATCGCCGCCCAGTGAGATGAGTGGCCGAGGGGCGCTGTTCACGCCGGAGTCAAGAGGCTCCCGTGATGGCGCTCCGCCACCAGCGGATGCGCCCGCAGCTTGCCCTTGAGCTCGTTGTAGCCGTACTCGGCGAAGAGGGGGTTGGTGGGGTCGTCGGAGACACCGGGCGCGGCGGAGGCGTACGCGAACGGCAGCGGCTCCACCCGCCCGTCCAGCCGCGGGTTGTAGAAGAACGGCACGGAGAACCGCTCGGTGGCGCCGGGCGGGGAGACCACGCGGTGGTTGGTGGCGACCAGATACCCGTTGGTCGCCACCTCCAACAGCTCCCCGAGATTGACGACGAAGGCCCCCTCCAACGGCGGCACGTCGTGGAAGAGCCCGTCCTCACGCTGCACCTGGAGGCCGCCGACCTGGTCCTGAAGGAGCAGGGTGAGGAACCCGTAGTCCTTGTGGGCGCCGACCCCCTGATCGGCGCCGTCACCGGCACTCCCCGGATACCGCACGAGCTTGAGATGCGGGTGGGCGTGCTCCCCGAAAATCGGGTCGTAGAAGTCCGCCGGCGCCCCGATGGAGGCGAGCAGCTCGTGCAGCAGCCGCTCGGCGACGGAGCTGAGCCGCTCGACCCAGGCGAGCGCGGCGGTCCGCAGCTCGGGCAGGGAGTCGGGCCACTGATTGGGCCCCTCCAGCCACCAGTACGCCGGCTCACCGGCCCCGGGTATCCGCGCCGCCCGCTCGGCCCCGATGTCCAGCTGGTCCCGCCAGTCCCGACTGCCCCCGGTGCGCTCGTCACCGGTGCGGGTGTACCCCCGGAAGTGGGGCGAGCGCACGTTGTCGATGGCCAGCCGCTCCCGCTCGGGCAGTGCGAAGAACGTCCGCATGGCGGAGAGCAGGGAGTCGGTCTCGGCCCGGCTGATCCCATGCCCGACGAGCTGGAAGAACCCCACGTCATGGGCGGCACTGTGCAACTGGGCATGCAGCAGCGCACGGGCCTGGGGACCGCGGTCGGCGGCCGAGAGATCGATGATCGGGAGCTGCTGGTACGACGGATTCGTCGACACGTTGGTCATGGTGCGTCCGCAGAGGGTGAGAGGGAGAAAACGCGGCAGCGGATGGCTGCGCAGCGGGGCTGGAGGCTCAGATGGAGCGTCGACAGCCCATGCTCGTGACGCGGACGTAGTCCACGTGGCGGCGTCGAACGAGCGAAAGCATGAGGTCAGGGTACTGCGTGCCGCAAGAATCGCGGGTGGCGCAGGTCACTCTCGTAAATCCTGCGGACCCTGACAACGTAAATCCTGCGGATTTTGAAAACGCAGACGACCCGCGAGCTCGGGTTCCTCCGCCGCAGCGGGGGAGCCGGCCGGACGTACCGGCGAGCTCGCGGGTCGGGTGACTGCGTTGGTTTGGCCGGCTGCGTGTTTCGTGCACACGCTGGTCCGGCACCGCACTGAATGTGGTGACGGGCTACTAGCCCGCAGCCACCTCGCACGTCCGGGATTCATACATGTACCGGATCACCTCCTTTCAGCGATGGGCCCCACCCTAAGAATCGTCGAGTCGCCGATCAACCGGTTTTTCGAGATGTTGACGGAGCAGGTTCCGGCCGGACGCTGTAGCCGTATCCGTCGCCTCGCTGTAGGAGCCGCAGATTCCTGTGGCGGACGTTGAACCGACCCTCTGGTGTGGTGAGGCTGTGCTGCCCGTTGGCTCGGACGGAGATGCGACCCGTCCACGTGCCCGCCCACTGCCCTGTCGGCACGTTGGCCTGCACGAGGTCCCCGGTGACGTATCCGAAGTGCTGCTTGGTGCGGGTCCGCCGCAGCCGCGGGAATCCGAACCGGTCCGGAGTGGTGCGAGCGTAGGATCCACGTCCGGTGGCCTTGGCGACAAGCACTTGCCCTGGGTATCGCACGACCGCGTCCCCGGCCTCGTGATCCAGCTGCCCTACGGACAGGGCGTCCAGGGTGTGGGTCTTGGCCAGTCCCATGGCGCTGCGATTCTCCATCGTGATCTGACCCGTCGAGTTGTGGACGGGGGTGCCGAGGCCTTCCAGTGCCTCCATGAGCAGCCGTTGGGTCGCGTTCATGGCGGCGGCGTCGCGGAGGGGTGCCTTGATCTGGCGAAGGATTTGAGTGAGCCGGGCTGGTCGGTTGGCGAGGAACACTTCGACGAGTCTGGTGCCTTTGGCGGTGTTGCAGGGGATGCAGGCCAGGACGAGGTTGGCGATCCGGCTTGAGCCTCCTCGGCTGCGGGGCCTGAGGTGCTCGATGTTCAGGGGGATGCCGGTGGCGTCGCAGTAGGCGCAGGCGTTGTTCCACTTCTCACGCAGATAGTCGCGAGCAGTGGTTCCCGAGAGTGTGCCTTGCGTGTACTCGGCTCCTTTGAGGGTCCTGCCTGCGCTCATGGAGTGGGTGTCGAAGGAGGCCTGTTCCACGTGGATTTCGGTGACGGGTGCGTAGCGGCACAGCCGGTTCGCCATGGAGAAGGTGGTGTCGACGCGGTGGCGCAGAGACGGGGGCAGCCAGCCTGTCGGTCTGGTGCGGTTGTGGGAACGGGGTTTCCGGTAGCGGCAGTTGGCCGAGCGTCTTCTGTGCCGGTATCCGGCGCGTTGTTGCATACAGGAGTGGATCTGGTCGCCGCGGTGCTGGAGTTCGATGGAGACGAGTCCACGCCGGACGGTGACGGTGGTCCCGTGGCCGTCAGTTTCCTTCTTCTCATCGGTGAGGGCGAGACCGGTGCCTTTGGAGCCGGGGTCGATGCGTAACTGGACGCCGTCGACGGTTGATTCGGCTCGTGTGCGGTCCTTGAGGCGGATGGTGAAGGGGACTTGCCTGGCGACGACGGCTCGTCCTTTGGTGAGGAGTTCGCGGGCGCGGGCAGGATGGCAGGGCATGAGTGGCTGTCCGTCTTTGGACAGCACGAAGACTCTGCTCGCGCCGACCCCACCGCCGTAAGACAGATCGTGTGGGAGAGCGTCACCGCTCCCGTTCTCTGCCGCCTTCGCCGCCGGAGCGGCGCTCTTGGCGTGACGCCGTCGGGCCGTGGTGCTGTGCCCGTCGGTCTCCCCTCGCCCATGTTCCCTGCCGGTGCCCCGCGCGGTGGCGGGGTGTCCGTGAGCCGTTTCGTCCCTGCTCCCAGGGGTGTCTGCTCCCGCGGATTCCAGAGCAGGCTGCTGAGGAAGCACAGCCTGGTGGGTCTGCTCGCCTACAGGAAACGTAGTCAGCGGGGCACCTCCCTGATCCTGCGGATCGTGATGACTGGGGCTGGTCACTCGGTGACGCTGTGGCCGGGGAGCGAGTGACCTCCTCTCGGTGTATGCCACTGACGTTAGCGGCCAAGATCTACCCCGATGGATCAGTTCTTCGTAAGTAGCCCATTCATGCGAATTTGACGGGTTCCTCGAGCGCGCAGCCGATCTTGTTGCTATTCAGGTCCCCTCCGAGAGGCACAGTGCCGCTAGCCGAGGCAGCCGTCGGCGCATCTCGGCCGTCGGCCTCGTACTGCTTCCAGTCCTCCCAGAAGATCTCGCCGTCCCCGGTGATCCGCTCATAGGCGTCGGAGGCGCAGTAGTTGGCGCCTTCGTCGAAGAGGGCACGGTCCTCGAAGTCGGCGGCGGCCCAGACGTCTCAGCGGTAGTTCGTGTGCACAGCGTCGGACTGTGCCGGCCGGGCCCGACAATCGCCCCACGTCGAGCCCCTAGAGCATGCTCCTGCGCCCCTCCTCGAAGTAGTGCCCCTCCGCCAGGTCCGCGAGGAGGCCCGGCTGCTCCGGCTTCCAGCCCAGGCGCTGTTGGGTCAGGGCGCTGGAGGCGCGGAGGTCCATGGCGGCGAAGTGGGCGATCCAGCCGAAGTGGGCGGCGGCTTCGGCGTGCGGTATGCGGAGGACCGGGACGCCCAGGCCGTGGCCTATCGCGGTCGCGATGTCGTGCAGGGGTACGCCCTCGTCGCCGATCGCGTGGATGCGGGTGCCCGGGGCGGCCTTCTCCAGGGCCAGGCGGTAGAGGCGGGCCGCGTCGAGGCGGTGGACGGCCGGCCAGTGGTTGGTGCCGTCCCCGATCATCGCGGACACGCCCTTCTCGCGGGCCGTGTCGATGAACTTGGGCACGAAGGCGCCGTCCTCGGGGCCGTGGACGGACGGAGGAAGGCGGACCACGCTGGTGCGTACCCCGCGGTCGGCGAGGGCGAGGGTGGCCTCCTCGGAGGGGACGCGGAAGGGCGCCACGGAGTCCGGGTGGGCCGGGTCCTCCTCCGTGGCGTAGATGCCGGGCTCGACGAGGAACGCCGATGTCGTCACGAAGGGCTTGCCGGTGCCTTCCAGCACCGAGCCCATCGCTTCTATGGCGTGCAGGTCGATCACGCCCGAGGCGGCGATGTTCGAGAAGTCGTGCTTGAAGGCGGTGTGGATGACGCCGTCGGCCGACTCGGCGCCCCCGCGCAGGCTGTCGAGGTCGTCCAGGTCGCCGCGGTGCACCTCCGCGCCGACGGTCCGCAATGCCGCCGCGGAGGAGTCGGAGCGGGCCAGGCCCACGACCTCATGTCCCGCGCTGATGAGTTCACGTACGACTGCCGTGCCTACGAAGCCGCTCGCTCCGGTGACGAATACGCGCATGCTGATGCCCCCCAGAGGGATGGAGTTCGGGATGTCTTCAGCTTCGGGAACCTACGAGTCCCGCGTCCAAAGCCTCTTTCGTATACGGCAATGCGATCTGGGCATCACCGCAGCTAGGCTCGTTGTATGGCCGACTCCTCGCCGATCTCCGCCGACCTTGATCTGCGCCTCGTCCGGTACTTCACCGTCGTCGCCGAGCATCGGCACTTCGGTCGTGCCGCCGACGCGCTGCACATCACCCAGCCCTCCCTGAGCCGTCAGGTGCAGCGGCTGGAGCGGGAGTTGGGGGCGCGGCTGCTGGACCGGACGCCGCAGGGGACGCGGTTGACCGAGGCGGGGGAGGTTTTCCTGCCGGAGGCGCTGGCGTTGCTGCGTGCGGCGGCTCAGGCGGCCGTACGCGCGCGTGCCGCCGCTCAGCCGCATCGGATGACGGTCGGTTTCACCTCGGGCATCATCGTGACTCCGGCGGTCCGGGCGGTACGGCACCGGCATCCGGACGCCGATGTGCTGACCGCCCACCTGGCCTGGGACGACGTACACCACGCCCTGCTGGAGCACCGGGTCGACGCGGTGGTGACGCGGCTGCCGTTCCCGACCGAGCGGCTGCGGGTGACGGTCCTCTACGACGAGCCGCGCGTGCTGATCGTTCCGTTGGACCATCGGCTGGCCGGCAAGGAGTCGGTCACCCTGGACGACATCGCCGACGAGCGGCTGCCGCGAACGGCGGACCCGGTGCGCAGCGCGTTCTGGCGGTTCGAGCCGCGTCCGGACGGGCGTCCGGCGCCGGACGGGCCGCTCATCGAGGCGGTGGAGGACAAGTTCGAACTCGTCGCGTCCGGTGAGTCGTTGGCCGTGGCCGCGCAGTCCGTGGGCCGGGTTCTGCGGCCCGATCTGACCATGGTTCCGCTGGACGGCGTCGAGCCCAGCCATGTCGTCGTGGCAACCCGCGCGGACGACCGCAACCGCCTGGTGACGGCCTTCCGCAAGGCCGCGCGGGATCAGCTCACCCCGGGGGCGTGATCGTCTCCAGGAGGTTCGTGACGAGCGGACTGTCGTCGTCCCCGCGCCAGGCCACCGCGACCGTGGTCCGCGCGTCCGTGCCGGTGAGGGGCCGGAAGGCGACGCCCTTGAGCCGGATACGGCGGATGCTCGCCGGTGCGAGCGAGACGCCGAGGCCGGTCTCGACGAGGGCGCAGACGGTCTGCCACTCGGTGGCGTGCTGGGTGACGCGCGGGGCGCAGAGGTCGGTGATGCGGTCGTGGAGGCCGGGGCCCGCCTCGCGTGGCAGAAGGACGAAGGGGTGCTCGGCCAACTGGTCCGGGGTGACCGTGCGGTGGGCCGCCAGGGGGTGGGCGCGGGGCAGTACCGCGACGAAGGGTTCCTTCAGGACCGTGCGGAAGGACAAGTCGGGGTCGGCGGACGGAGGTTCGCGCAGGAGGCCGACGTCCAGGTCTCCCTCGCGCAGGGCGGTGAGCTGGGGTGCGGTGGTCATCTCGCGGATGTCCAGGCGTACTTGGGGATAGTGGTCCAGGTACGTGCGCAGTAGCTCCGGCAGCAGCGTCAGGGCGAGGGACGCGGCGAAGCCGAGGCGCAGGGTGCCGGTCCGGCCGGCTGCCGCCGCGCGGGCCGCCGCGAGGCCGTCGGTGAGGGTGGCGAGGGCCTGTCGGGCGGCGGGGAGGAGTGCGTGGCCGGCCGGGGTGAGGGCGACGGGGCCCGGCGGGCGCATGAGGAGCGGGGCGCCGACCTTGTCCTCCAGGCGTCGGATCTGCTGGCTGAGGGGCGGCTGGGCGATGCCGAGCCGTGCGGCGGCCCGCCCGAAATGCAGTTCCTCGGCCAGGACGACGAAGGCGTGGAGTGGGGGGAGGGAGAGTTCCGGTCGCTGCTCCATATCTCCATGGATATCACTTCATCCAGCCCTTGATATTCGACGTATATCCCCTGCTCACCTAGCGTTCGGCGCATGACGGAGCGAGAGACGAAGCGGCGTGCGGTTCTGAGTGGTTCGGTGTTCGAGGAGCGGATCGGGTACGCCCGTGCCGTGGTCGACGGTGACTGGGTGCATGTCTCGGGGACGACTGGGTTCGACTACGCGACCATGACCATCTCGGCCGACGTCGTCGAGCAGGCCGAGCAGTGTCTGCGGAACATCGGGGCGGCTCTGGAGGAGGCCGGGAGCGGTTTCCCGGATGTGGTGCGGGTGCGGTATCTGCTGCCCGACCGTGCCGACTTCGAGCCGTGCTGGCCGGTGCTGCGGCGGGTGTTCGGGGAGGTGCGGCCGGCGGCGACGATGATGATGTGCGGGCTCGCGGATCCTCGTATGAAGATCGAGATTGAGGTGTACGCGCGGCGGGGAAGTGGAGAGCGTGTCTGATCTTCCGATAGTCCGGGTGGAGCGTGCGGTCGGTGACGCCATGCTCGAACAGTGGCGGTACGTCCACAACGTGATCATCCCGGCCGACCCGCTCGGCTTGGACGCGGTGCGGGAGCGGAGTACGCGCTACCGGTTGGAGAACGCGTACGTCGGTGACGTCCTCGTCGGCTGTTCCACCGTGCGTCCGCCGGAGGGCGGGGACGCGGTGGCGACCGTCATCGCGCGCGTGCTGCCCGCGTACCGGCGGCGCGGGTACGGGACGGCGATCTACGAGAACGGGCTCGCCCACGCGCGCGTACTGGGCGCGAGGACGATCGAGACATGTGTGCTGGCCGTCAACGAGGACGGTCTGCGCTTCGCCGGGAAACAGGGGTTCGTCGAGGTCGAGCGGTATGTGCTCGACGGTGAGAGCGACCTGTGGGTCGATCTCCGGCTGCCCTAGGCGCTCCCGGGTACCGGCACAGGTGCCGGCAGCCGTACCAGCAGAGACAGGAGCGGCGTACAACGATTCCCCCAACTTGTGGGAACTCGGTGTGTGCTGCGTCACGTTCCAGTTAGATGATTGCAAGTGAGCGAACCGACGTGCCGTACGGACGGACGCAGCCTGCAGGGGGTCCAGGTGAGTGCTTCCAGGCGTAGTGGGACCACCGACGAGCTGGGGCCGGACGAGCCCGAGCGGCCCGACGAGCCGGACCAGCCCGAGCGGGACGGCTCGGATCTGCTGGCCGCCCTGCTCGACGGCATGGACGCGGCGCTGTGCGCCTTCGACGCGGACGGCGTCGTCACGCACTGGAACCGTGAGGCCGAGCGGATCCTGGGATGGACGGCGGCCGAGGCCGTGGGGCGGCAGGGGTTCGCCGGATGGGCCGTGCGGGAGGCCGACGCCGAGGAGGTCGAGGGGCGGCTGATGTCCGCCATGGAGGCCCCTGGGCGGCAGGTGCACGAGTTCGCGCTGCTGACCAAGGACGGCGGGCGGGTCCTCGTACGGACGCAGTCGGCCGCCGTGCGCGGTCCGGACGGCAAGCCCGCGGGGGTGTACTGCGCGTTCAGCGAGGTGCACGCGCAGATCGACCTGGAGCGGTCGATCGCGCTGAGCGAGGCGCTGTTCGAGGACGCGAGCTGGGGTGTCGTGCTCGTGGACGCGGATCTGCGGCCCGCGGTGGTGAACGCGCACGCCGCGCGGGCACTGGGCATCGGCCGTACGTCGGTGCTGGGGCGGCCCCTGGGCGAGCTGCTCGCGCAGGGCGTGGAGGAGCTGGAGAGCGCGCTCACGCATGTGCTGGCGGAGGGTGCGCCGCCCGCTCCGGCGGAGATCTGGGTGAGCGTGCGGACGCCGGAGGGTGAGCAGCGGCGTTGCTGGCGGTGCGGCTTCGTACGGCTGGCCTCGCCGCTCGCGGAGGAGCCCGTGCCGTTGGGCGTGGGCTGGCTGTTCAACGACGTCACCGCGGCCAAGCTCGCCGAGCAGGAGGCGTCCCTGCTGCGCTTCCGCGGCAACCAGCTGCATCGTGCGGCCCGCGCGGCCGCCGAGTGCGAGGATCCGGCGGAGGCGGCGACGATCCATCTGGACTTCGCGCTCGCCGGTTTCGCCGACCACGCGCTGATCGACCGGGTGGCCGGGACCACCGGCTCACTGGCCGACGGGGACTCGGATGTGCCGGTACGGCTGGTCAGGGTCGCCGCGACTCCCTCCGGGGCGCCGGGGCCGAGCCTGCTGACCGGGCAGGCGGGGTTGCCGGTGCGGTACGCGGAGGGGCATCCGGCGTTGCAGTGTGTGGAGCGGGTCGGGTCGGTGCGGGCGAGTGTGGGCTCGGTGCCGGTGGAGCGGGCGCGGGAGTGGGCGGTGGCTCGGCAGTGGCCGGGGGACGCGGTGCACGCGCTGTGTGCGGTGCTGCGGAGTCGGGGGCGGACGTTGGGGGCTGTGACGTTTCTGCGGGGGGCTGGGCGGAGTCCGTTCGAGCGGTCCGACGCGGCGTACGCGGAGGATGTGGCGCTGCGGATCGCTGCGGCGCTGGATCTGGCGGGGGTGCTACGGGGGTGAGCTGAGCGTCGGTTGCGGGGTGCGCCTGGGTGGGGGCTGGGCGGGGGTGGGTTTCGCTTGCCCGCGCTGGCGGGGTGCCGCTGCGCCCACCCGTGCCGCCCCAGCGGCACGACTGCCCGCAGCTAGGGCGGCATGCGAGTGCCCGCGGCTGGGTGTCCTATCGCCGGTAGAAGATCCTGTCCCCGTACTCCTCGAACACGCGGTCGTTCCACTCCAGCCCGCCGTCCACGTTGCCCGACCTCAGCATCGGTGGTTCCACGCCCCGCTCGGCCAGGGACGTCGCCGCCGTGGCCACCATGGTCTGCATCAGGGCGGACGTCACCACGGTCGACGCGGGGGCGAAGGGGGCCGGGACCGTGTCGAGGGTGAGTTCCGCGTCGCCGATGGCGATCTTCGAGTCGAGGACGACGTCGCAGTGGTCCTTGAGGTAGGTGCCGGACGAGTGCCGGGAGCGGGTCTCCGTGGCGTACGCCACCGACGTGACGCCGATGACCTTCACCCCGCGCGCGCGGGCGCTCATCGCCATCTCCACCGGCATCGCGTTGCGCCCGGAGAGGGAGACGATCACCAGGGCGTCGCCCGCGCGGAGTGGGGAGGAGTCGAGGACGGCGCTGGCGAGACCGTCGACCCGCTCCAGCGCGGAGCCGAGCGTGGCCGGCATGACGTCGACGCCCACGGCCCCCGGCACGACGAGCAGGTTCATCAGCGCGAGGCCCCCCGCGCGGTAGACGACGTCCTGCGCGGCGAGCGAGGAGTGCCCGGCGCCGAAGGCGAAGAGCCGGCCGCCGGCGGCGACGGTGTCGGCGAGGAGCGTGCCGGCCGCGGCGATGGACTCCGCCTCCTCCTCGCGGACCCGCTGGAGCAGGCCGATGGCGGCGTCGAGGAACCGGTCGGCGGGCGTGCCGTCGCTCATACGAACCCCTTCGGTTGGCTGTGTCGCGGATCACCGTGCGGTCTGGACCAGTGCGGTGTCAATACGGCCGACCGAAGGCCCGGGAAGGGCGTTCCACGGTGGCCGGAGGGCCGACGAAACCGGTTCGTTTCACCGGCGCGGCACGGTTGTCAGTGGTATGCGTCAGAATTGAGGTCAGGGCCAGCGCACGCGCCGCGGAGTGGTCGCGCTTCCGGCAGAGCTAATCGCAGAGCTAATCGAGGGGCACGTATGTCCGGACTGATCGACACCACGGAGATGTATCTCCGCACCATCCTCGAACTGGAAGAGGAAGGTGTGGTCCCCATGCGCGCCCGGATCGCCGAGCGGCTCGACCAGAGCGGGCCGACCGTCTCCCAGACGGTGGCGCGGATGGAGCGGGACGGCCTGGTGTCCGTGGCGAGCGACCGGCATCTGGAGCTGACCGACGAGGGGCGCCGGCTGGCGACGCGCGTGATGCGCAAGCACCGCCTCGCCGAGTGTCTCCTGGTCGACGTGATCGGTCTGGAGTGGGAGCAGGTCCACGCCGAGGCCTGTCGCTGGGAGCACGTGATGAGCGAGGCCGTCGAGCGCCGCGTCCTGGAGCTGCTCCGCCACCCCACCGAGTCGCCGTACGGCAACCCGATCCCCGGTCTGGAGGAGCTCGGCGAGAAGGACGGCGCCGACCCGTTCCTCGACGAGGGCATGGTCTCGCTGGCCGACCTCGACCCGGGCCTGGAGGGCAAGACGGTCGTGGTGCGCCGTATCGGCGAGCCCATCCAGACCGACGCCCAGCTGATGTACACGCTGCGTCGCGCGGGCGTGCAGCCCGGCTCGGTGGTGAGCGTGACGGAGTCGGCCGGCGGGGTCCTGGTGGGCAGCGGCGGCGAGGCGGCGGAGCTGGAGGCGGACGTCGCCTCGCATGTGTTCGTGGCCAAGCGCTGAGCGTCGGGTCCCTTCTCGCGGGCGGCTGGCCGCCCCTCTCTCCGGCAGCCAACTGCTGGGGCGGCTGGGGTGGTTGAGGTGTCCCGGTGATCTCGTGGATGCGGGGCCGATGTGAAGCAGATTCGAAGATTCAGTGCGTCGAATCGCAGCGCTCGGGCGCCTCGCGTGCCAGGCTGTCGCGTGAGGCATATGACCTGAGGGGGCGGGGATGATGTGCCGCAGACGTGTGGAGGGCCCCGGCGCCAGGTGGCGCCGGGGCCTGTCCTCCCCTGTGCTGACCCGGAGCCCCGAGCTCTCAGGGTCATTCCCCTCGGACCGATTTCCCCGAGCGGTCCGCCTCCCGCTGAAGATCTCCCCTCGGCGCCGGCGATCAATCCTTGAGGGAGGTCACTCGAATGAGGGGTGTTGTCGGCGGAGGACGCATTTTCGAATAGGCATTCGATAGCCTCAGGGTGACACGCCGGGCGGAACGTGCGCTTCAGGGAGGGGCGGCGGCGCGACAGCGAGCACGTCAGGCAGGGCAAGGCAGACATGGTTCACAGGACCGGCCGGCTGAGCGGAAGCAAGCGGTCCGAGCGGAGCTAGGGGGGTGCCAGGACCAATGGCGCGGCGCATCGACGTGACCGGGGCAGGCGGCGTACGCCTTGCCGCCTGGGAGTTCGGCGACCCTCCCAAGCCCGACCTGACGGCGGAGCCGAGGGAGCACGGCGTACGGGAACAGGGCGGCGCGGCCGGCCGGCGGGCCGGGCAGCGGACCGCCCAGGGTGCCCTCGACCGCTCGCCCGGCGTGCTGTTACTGCACGGCCTGATGGGCCGCGCCTCCCATTGGGCCCCCACCGCCCGCTGGCTGTCCGAGCGCCACCGGGCCGTCGCCCTGGACCAGCGCGGCCACGGCCGCAGCGACAAGCCCCCGCGGGCCTCCTTCACCCGCGAGGCCTACGTCGAGGACGCCGAGGCGGCCCTCGAACAGCTCGGCCTCGGCCCCGCCGTCCTCATCGGCCACGCCATGGGCGCCCTGACCGCCTGGCAGCTCGCCGCGAAACGGCCCGACCTGGTCTCCGGCGTGATCATCTGCGACATGCGGGCCTCCGCCCTGGGCGCGGCCTCGCAGCGCGAGTGGGCCGACTGGTTCAAGTCCTGGCCCCTCCCCTTCGCCACCCTGGCCGACGTACGGAAGTGGTTCGGCGAGGACGACCCCTGGGTGGAGCGTCCGAACCCGGCCCGCGGCGAGTTCTACGCCGAGGTGATGGCCGAGTCGCCCGACGGCTGGCGCCCGGTCTTCGAACCGGAGCAGATGCTGAAGTCCCGGGAGACCTGGGTGTACGACGCGCACTGGGAGGAGCTGACGCAGGTGCGCTGCCCCACGCTGGTCGTACGCGGTCTCGACGGCGAACTGGGGCGGGCGGAGGCGCAGGAGATGGTCCGCGTCCTGCCCCGCGGGGAGTACGCCGAGGTGGCGGACGCCGGGCATCTGGTCCACTACGACCAGCCGGACGCCTGGCGCGCGGCCGTCGAGCCGTTCATCGACGGCCTGTTCGGAGAACAGGAGCGGTAGGAAGGGCCCCAGCCCTCAGCCCCAGCCTTAAGCCGTCACCCCTCACCCCTTGCTCACCGCCGCCAGGATCTCCGGGAGCCGGGCCGCTGTCCTCGGGGCCGACGCCCGCAGTCCCGCCAGCGTGATCGCCGCTCCGTACAGCGCCCCCGCCGGCAGCAGCACCCAGCTCCATCGGTCGCCGTCCCTGACCACGTTCAGCCAGATCGTCAGCGTGATCACGGGCGCGCACAGCAGCGCGGCGGCGATCATGCCGCCGAAGATGGAGATCCAGGCGAGCCCGGTCTGACCGGGGGCCACGTTCTTGTAGCCCTCCTGAGGGATGGAGTACGGGAACCGGGCCGAGGTCCAGGCGCCGGTCGCCAGCATCGCGCCCAGCAGCGCGAAGGACAGGCCGAGCGCCTCGGGCAGCCTGGCCCAGTCGCCGAGCAGCGCCGTCGTCACGACGGTCACGAGCGTCGCGTACGGCAGGGTGATCAGCAGCAGCGCCAGGGCCCGGCCGCGCAGCTCGACGTAGGCGTCCCGGGGCGAGGAGATGGTCATCGCGACCATCCAGAACGCGGAGGTGTCCTGCCCGAACTGGTTGTACATCTGGATGCCGAGCATCCCCGCGGCGAAGCACGCGAAGTAGATCGAGCCGGTGCCCTGAAGGGCGTTGAAGACGGGCACGATCAGGCCGATGGCCAGCGAGGTCACCCACGCGGCCTTCGTCTTCGGGTCCCGCCAGATGTAGCGCAGGCTGCGCTCGACCACCGTGCCCGTCCGACCGCCCGGCAGCAGCCGTGCGAGCCCGGTCGACGCCCGTTCGCGGGCGGCCGGTTCGGTGGCGGACTGGAGCGTGGAACCGTCGGGCGAGACCATCAGCCGCGTCATGTGCCGCGACCACAGCCCGAGCAACGCCACCAACGCGCCCGCGCTGAGAACGAGTTGGGCGACCGCGACGCCGTACGACCCCGAACTCGCCGCGTCCGCGGCACCGATCGCGGACGCCGGCGGCACCCAGCGCAGCACATCCCCGACCGGGTCGAGCTGTTCGAGTCCGCTCGAACCCAGGCGCTGCGCCCCGAAGTTGACGAACTGCGCCCCGATGGCGATCACCAGCCCGCTCAGCACGGCCAGGTCCCGCCCCTTGCGGCTGGTCAGCAGCCGGATGTTGGCGGCGGCGACGGCCCGCGCGAGCGCCACGCACACCAGCAGCGCGAGCACCACCCCGACGACGGCGACGACGTACGCCACCGCGCCGTGCGCCACCGCCACCGCGGAGCCGACGAGCAGGCACAGCGTGAACAGCGGCCCGATGCCCACCAGCGAGGCCGCGAGCAGCGCCCGCACCAGCGGCCGGGGCCGCAGCGGCAGCATCACCAGGCGCGTCGGATCCAGCGTCTCGTCCCCGCCGGGGAAGAACAGCGGCATCACCGCCCAGCCGGCCGCCAGCACCGCCACCAGCAGCACCACGAGCGACCCGGCGTGCTCGTTGCCGCGCAACGCGATCAGCCCGATCAGCTGGAGCGCCGCGAACAGCAGCGTGACGACGGCCGACGCGACATACGCGGCCCGCCGCCCCCCGGACTGCCGCAGCCCGTTGCGCAGCAGCGACAGCTTCAGCCGTACGACGACGGCGGTGACGTCGGCACTCATCGCGCCGCCCCGCCGCCGAGCCAGTCCAGATCGGAGCCGGCGTCCCGCCCGTGCGCCCCGACCAGCTCCAGGAACGCCTGCTGCAAGGAGGGGGCCTCGCCGCGCACCTCGGCGAGCGTGCCATGGGCCCGGATGCGGCCCGCGGCCATCACGGCGACCCAGTCGCACAGCGACTCGACGAGTTCCATGACGTGCGAGGAGAAGACGACGGTGGCGCCGGAGGCGGTGTACCGCTCCAGCACCCCGCGGATGGTCTGGGCGGACACGGGGTCGACGCCTTCGAACGGCTCGTCCAGGAAGAGGACTTCGGGGTTGTGGAGGAGCGCGGCCGCGAGCCCGATCTTCTTCCGCATGCCGGTCGAGTAGTCGACGACCAGCTTGTGCTGGGCCCCGGCCAGGTCCAGCACGTCGAGCAGCTGCGCGGCCCGCTTGTCGACCTCGGCCCCGGGCAGCCCCCGCAACCGCCCGGAGTAGCCGAGGAGTTCACGGCCCGACAGCCGCTCGAAGAGCCGGAGCCCTTCAGGGAGGACCCCGATCCGAGCCTTCACCTCGACGGGGTCCCGCCAGACGTCGTGCCCGACGACGGAGACGGACCCCTGGTCGGGCCGCAGCAGCCCGGTGATCATGGAGAGGGTGGTGGTCTTCCCGGCCCCATTGGGCCCGACCAGCCCGATGAACTTCCCCGCGGGCAACTCCAGATCAATCCCGGCAACGGCAACTTGCTGCCCGAACCGCTTCCAAAGCCCACGCACACTCACGGCCGACGTCATGCATGCCAACCTACAAAAGGCTATCGATCCCGACCGCAGGCATAAGCAAGCGGCGAGATCAATTCCTCCGCATCCGGCAGCCATCGATTCGCGGGTGTGGGCCGACAAGCCCACTGCACAGCTCCACGTGACCCGTAACGAGTGGGGGGAGCGGCCACGTACGCCCCCTCACCCAACGCCACCAGGTCAAGAGACGACGGCGTCCACCCCAGCTTCCGCACCAGCTCCGGCACCTTCACAGAGGCCCCCGGCAACACAAAGAAGTGCATCCGACGATCAGGCGCCAGGGTCACCGGTCCCAGCGTCAACTCCATCCGCTCCATACGGGCCAGCGCGAGAAACCCGGCCGTCTCCGGGACGGACACCGCGTCGAAGGTTCGCCCCGTCGGCAGCAGAATCGACGCCAGCGGCTGCTTCTGCCACAACCGGCGCGCAACCGTCGCACTGCCGGTCGCCTGCGTCGCCCAGTCCTCCCGCGCCGGGTGCGCGCCGGGTGCGGCGCACGCCGCGTCACCGCAGGAGCAGCGCTGCACCCCGTCGACGGCTTCCAGCCAGGTGCCGGGGAAGACGTCCCAGTGGCGCTCCTCGGCGTAGCGTACGGCTGTCTCCAGCAGCGATTCGCCGCGCTGCTTCGGAATCTGAGCGGCTTCGGTGCCCGCGATCGTCTCTTCCACGATGAACACAACTCCCGCACCCACCTGGAGTTACGGGCGTAACGCGCGCGGGGGAGGGGCATCGATTCCGCATCTGGGGCGCATGGATGCACGTGTGGGGGCGCGCGGGAGGATCTGTCGCGGGACGTGGGTAGCCCACTACGGGGTGGCTTCCGTCTTTTACCCCGGCAATCCTCGCATGCCTCGCATTACCGGTATGTCCGCGGGGCATTGATCTTCACGGCCGGATCTTTTCGCTTCAGGGGTTGTTCCCAGGGGGTATGCCATGGCCGCAAGGCCTCTCGTCGCGCGGCAGCCGAACGAACGGTTGCAGGCGCTCATCCAGGAAGCGGGTTGCTCGAACGCCGGGCTGGCCCGCCGGGTCAACATGTGCGGCGCGGAGCACGGTCTCGACCTGCGCTACGACAAGACGTCCGTGGCCCGCTGGCTGCGCGGTCAGCAGCCGCGGGGCCGGGCGCCGGCGATCATCGCGGAGGCGCTGGGCCGCAAGCTCGGCCGTACGGTCACGATCGACGAGATCGGCATGGCCAACGGCAAGAACCTCGCCTCGGGGGTCGGCCTCCAGTTCTCGCCGACCGTGCTCGGTGCCATCGAGCAGGTCTGTGAGCTGTGGCGCAGTGACGTGGGGCGGCGGGACTTCCTGTCCGGTTCGTCGGTGGCCGCGTCCGCGCTGGTCGAGCCGAGCCGCGACTGGCTGATCTCGTCGCCGGACTCGCAGGTGGCGCGTTCGGCGGGGCCCCGGGTGGGGCAGTCCGACGTGGCGGCCGTGCGGGCGATGACCCAGGCCCTCGTGGACCTCGACCACCAGTACGGCAGCGGCCATGTGCGGCCGGTCGTCGTGCACTACCTCAACAGCGTGGTGAGCGGGCTGCTCGCGGGCTCGTACCGGGAGGCCGTCGGGCGGGAACTGTTCGCCGCGGTCGCGCGGTTGACCGAGCTCGCCGGGTACATGGCCATCGACACCGGCCAACCGGGCCTGGCGCAGCGGTACTACATCCAGGCGCTGCGGCTCGCGCAGGCCGCGGGGGACCGGGGTTACGGCGGGTACGTCCTCGCGGCCTCCATGAGCCATCTCGCCGCGCAGCTCGGAAACCCGCGCGAGATCGCGCAGTTGGCGCGGGCGGCGCAGGAAGGGGCGCGGGGGCGCGCGACACCGCGCGCGGAGGCGATGTTCTATGCGGCGGAGGCTCGCGGGCACGCGCTGATGGGCGACGCGCGGGCGGCGCAGATGGCGTCCGGGCGGGCGGTGAGCGCGCTGGAGTCGGCGGACGTGAACTCCGGGGACGACCCGGCGTGGATCGCCCACTTCGACGAGGCCTATCTGGCCGACGAGTTGGCGCACTGCCACCGTGACCTCGGGCAGGCCGAGGCGGCGGCGCGGCGGGCGCAGGAGTCCCTCGCCGGGCTGCCGGAGACCAAGGCGCGGCGCCGGGCCATCGGGTACGTCCTGCTCGCCACCGCACAGGTGCAGCAGCGCGAGATCGAACAGGCCTGCCATACCGGCCTGAAGGCCGTGGAGTTGCTGGAGACGGTCCGGTCCAACCGGGGCGCCGAGTATCTCGACGACTTCCAGCAGCGCCTGGAACCCTTCCGGGACGAGCCCGTGGTACGGGAGTTCGGGGCCCGGCTGGAGCTTCAGGCCGCCGCGTGAAATCTGTGGGTACGAGGGTGTGAACTCCCGGGAAACGAAGGCTCTTGAGCAGAAAGGAGGGCTTATAGAGCGGATGCGGGCCCGGTTCTGTTACCGCGGTCACAGGGACGCAGGTCACGTCCCGTGCTGCGTGGCACCGGGCTCGGGGGACCCGGTAGCGTGAGCCGACGATTCACAAGGTCCCCCATTAGTAGGAGTCCCGGTGACGCAGAGTGGACAGGGCGAGGAGCCCTCGCCGCGCGTGGCGCGCGAAGGCATCGTGCTGCCCTCCGACGGCGGCGAACCGCTGCTGCCGGGCATGACGGGCGTACCCGCGGGCGGTCACGTTCCGCCGCCCGCGCCCACCGCACCTCCGGCCGCCCCGCCCGGCGCACAGGCCTGGGGCACACCGTGGGGGCCCGACCAGCAGGCCCCGGCCCCGCAGCCGGGCCCCGGTGAGGGCTGGGGTGCCTCGCAGGGACAGCCGTGGGGCGCGCCGGACGCGTACCAGGGTCAGCCGCAGGCACAGCAGGGATACGGCCAGGCGCCGGATCCGTACCAGGCGCAGCCGCCCGCCTACGACACCGATCAGGCGACCTCCTACTACCTGCCGCCGGTCGGTCAGACGCCGCCGCCGTCGCCTCCGCAGCCGTCGGGGTACGACGCCGATCAGGCGACCTCGTACTATCTGCCGCCGGTCGCCCACACGCCTCCCGCCGCGCAGCCGCTGCCGCAGGAGAACCCCCCGGGGCAGCCGTCCGGGTACGACGCCGACCAGGCCACCTCCTACTACCTGCCGCCGGTGGGCCAGCCCCTGCCGATGCCCGCCGCGCCCGCGGGCCCCGCCGAACCGTACGGCGCCGCGACCGGCGCACCCCTGCCGCCGGCCGTCGACGAGGGCGCCACGCAGTACATCCCGCCGGTCGGACCGGGCGCCCTGCCACCCGAGATGCCCGCCGAGCGCACGCAGTTCCTGGGGCAGCCTCCGCAGGCGCAGGGCCCCGGGCCGATGCCTCCGGTGTCGGGGCCGGACGCGGAGGCGACGCAGTTCATCGCGCCGGTGACCGGGGAGCACGGCGGGGAGCGGCAGCCGCCCGCCGAGTTCGACAACCTCTTCCGCAGCGGGCCCGGCGGGGACAGCCCGGCCGGGGCCACGCAGCAGCTGCCGCGCTTCGAGCCGGGGCAGGCCCCCTCGGCGCAGGGCCGGCCGCAGCCGTCGTACGTCCCGCCGTCCGGTACCGGGCGGCGGGCGGGGCAGGTGCAGGCCGACGAGCGGGACCGCAGCGGGCGTACCCGGTCCCGGGTGCCCGCCATCGCGGCCGTCGGGATCGGTATCGCCGTCCTCGGCATCGGGGCGGGTGCGCTGCTGGCGAGCGGTGGCGGCGGCGACAAGGGCGACGACAACAAGCCCGTGTCCGCGACCGCCCCGGCGACCGAGGGTTCCGCCTCGCCGTCGACCGACGCGGCGAAGGAGCAGGCGGTCGCCCTGGACAAGCTGCTGGCCGACAGCGGTGACAGCCGGGCGTCCGTGATCAGCGCGGTCGGCGATGTGAAGGCGTGCAAGGACCTCGGTCAGGCGGCGACCGACCTGCGCAACGCCGCGACCCAGCGCAACGACCTGGTGACCAGCCTGTCCGCGCTCTCCGTCGACAAGCTCGCGAACCACTCCGAGCTGACCACCGCCCTCACCAAGGCGTGGAAGGCGTCCGCGTCGGCCGACAACCACTACGCGGCGTGGGCGGACCAGGTCGCCTCGAACAAGAAGGGCTGCAAGAAGGGCCAGGCGCGCTCCACCCCGCAGACCCTGGCGGGCAACCAGTCGAGCGGCGAGGCGACCACGCAGAAGAAGACGGCCGCCCGGCTGTGGAACGCGATCGCGAGGACGTACGGCCTCACCGAGCGCACTTACACCCAGCTGTAGCCGCCGCACCCCGCCGCGGCCGGGTGCGGCGGGCTCAGTTGACGTCGGCGGTCGCCAGTGTCCTGCGGACGTCGGTGAAGCCGGGGTGCGCGGCCACGAGGCGGCCCTTGCGGACGACCTGGAGCGTCACGTCGGTGTTGACGAGGCGGGTCAGGCCGATACCGGCGAGGCTGTTCTCGTACTCCCAGTTGAGGGTCGGCGTGAGGCTGCCGGTGTCGACCTTCAGACCGCCGTTGAGTGCCTTGCGGATGGCGGTGCCGGTGACCTCGCCGTCGCCGAGCGACTCGAGGACGGCCCTGAGGACGGTGTAGGCGATCCAGGTGGTCTGCACTCCGGCGTCCGCGGGGTCGATGCGGTTGTCGCCGAAGGCCTCCTTCCCGATCACCTTCTTCATGGCGTTCCAGCGCCGGTCGGTCGCGGGCGGGTACCAGCTGGTGATGTACGACCCCTCGTACGGCCCCGACAGGCCCCCGGAGGCGTCGATCACCGTCTGGTCGACGCTGCCGAGCACGGTGGCCGTGCGGACGGCCGGGTAGTCCTCGCGGGAGCGCCGGAAGGAGTCCATGAAGGTGCCGGTGTGGTCGCCGAGGGCGGGCACCACACAGCCCTTCTTCGCGGGGTCGGTGGTGGTGTGGTCGAGGGCGCGTTCGGACGGGGCGGAGTACTCGGTGGCGTCCTCGTCGGCCAGCTGGTCCGCGGCGGCGGGGTGGCCGCCCGCCTTGAGGCCGGAGTCGATCATGACGTGCAGCTCGTCGCCCGCTATGGAGTCGGGCCGGACCAGGGCGACGGGCCCGCAGGCGCCGGCGAGTTCCTTGCCGAGCCCGGCCAGCAGGGTCGACTGACCGCCGTTGACGGGGAAGGAGAGCGGGCTCTCGAACTCGGAGTTGGTGATGCCGTAGCCGCCGATGTAGGGGATGTCGGCGCTCTCCAGGGTCGGGAAGAACGCGTCTCCGTGCTGGCTGTAGGAGCCGACGACCGCGACGACGCCCTCGTCCGCCGCGCGCTGGGCGCACTTGGCGGCGGTGACGGTGTCGTTCCGGTCGTTGCAGACCAGGATGGCGAGCTTGTGGCCGTTGATGCCGCCCCGGGAGTTGATCCAGCGGGCGTAGGCCTGGGCGAGGGCGGGCATGCCGGGCTTGTTGGTCGCGTTGGTGTCCATCGGGGCCCAGGTCATGATCTTGATCGGTTCGTCCCCGGTGCCCCCCGTGACACCGGGGACGACCCCGCAACCGGCGACGAGTGACGCACACGCCGCCAGGGCCCCCGCCGCGAGGGCGGTCGCTCTGACGGGCCGTGTGAACGTGGGGAGGAAGGTGCTGCGGATGCGTCGCCTGCCGGTCATGGGCACACACGCTTCCGCCACATCGCCAACCTGGGAGTGACGCACGGTCAACGGTTGGTGACGTGCAGGTGAATTGCGGGGGCCGGTGAGGCGCGTGGGAGCGGGAACGTACGATCGGTGACCGTGCAAGGTTCGGAGAACTCTTCCCGTCGCGGCCGTCGCTCATCCACCATGGGCGCTATGCCACTGAACGACATGCCGTGGTGGCGCTGGCGCAGCAATGTGCGCTCCGCGCTGCACATGCTCTCCGACCCCGGGTTCCAGCGCGACGTCTGGCTGGCCGGCGTCGAGGGATACGGGGACGTCACCGACGCCGTGTACCGCCTCGTCGAGGACACCTGGCTGGACAACTGGTCCGCCGAGAAATACGTCGGCACGATCTTCCGGGACTCCCAGGAGGCGGCCCTCGTCGACACCGCCGTCCTGCGCGTGCTGCGGATCATGCACCAGGCCGGTCCGGACGCCCACGTCTCCGTGTACATGCAGAACCCGGGCTGGCCGGACGCGGTGCGGGCGGCACGGGACGCGCATGTACGGATGGCGACGGCCGACGGCGAGGACCCGGACGCCCCGCCGCGCTCGCTCCACGTGCTGCACATCATGACCCGGTCCGCGTGACGGACTAGGTCACTGCGTTCCCGGTGGATATGCGACCCTGTCCTGCATGAACGAGCAGTCCACCCGAGCGGCGGCCCCGGCCGAGCAGTACGTCCTCACCCTGTCCTGCCCCGACAAGCAGGGCATCGTGCACGCCGTGTCGAGCTACCTCTTCATGACCGGTTGCAACATCGAGGACAGCCAGCAGTTCGGTGACCACGACACGGGTCTGTTCTTCATGCGCGTCCACTTCTCGGCCGAGGCGCCGGTGACCGTGGACAAGCTGCGGGCCAGCTTCGCGGCGATCGGTGACTCCTTCCACATGGACTGGCAGATCAACCGGGCCGAGGACAAGATGCGGGTCGTGCTGATGGTCAGCAAGTTCGGGCACTGCCTGAACGACCTGCTGTTCCGCGCCCGGATCGGCGCGCTGCCCGTGGAGATCGCCGCCGTGGTGTCCAACCACACCGACTTCGCCGAGCTCGTGGGGTCGTACGACATCCCCTTCCACCACATTCCGGTGACGAGGGAGAACAAGGCCGAGGCCGAGGCGGAGCTGCTCCAGCTGGTGCGCGAGCGGGACGTCGAGCTGGTCGTGCTCGCCCGGTACATGCAGGTGCTCTCCGACGACCTGTGCAAGCAGCTCAGCGGGCGGATCATCAACATCCACCACTCGTTCCTGCCGAGCTTCAAGGGCGCCAAGCCCTACCACCAGGCGCATGCCCGGGGCGTGAAGCTCATCGGCGCCACCGCGCACTACGTGACCGCCGACCTCGACGAGGGGCCGATCATCGAGCAGGAGGTCGAGCGGGTCGGTCACGACGTCACGCCGGACCAGCTGGTCGCGATCGGGCGGGACGTGGAGTGCCAGGCGCTGGCGCGTGCGGTGAAGTGGCACGCGGAGCGGCGGATCCTGCTGAACGGGCGGCGGACGGTCGTCTTCGCGTAGCTCGCATACGGGCACAAGGGCGGCCTGCCTCGACGTGATGTCGAGGCAGGCCGCCCTTTCCGATGGGGTCGTTACTTCGGGTCCTGGTCGAACCTCGCGGTCGACCAGCGGTAGCCGAGCACCGCGAGCCCCAGGCACCAGGCGAGGGCGAGCCAGCCGTTGTGGCCGATCTCGGTGCCGAGGAGGAGGCCGCGGAGGGTCTCGATGGCGGGGGTGAAGGGCTGGTACTCGGCGATGGGCTGGAACCAGCCCGGCATCGCGTCGACCGGCACGAAGGTGCTGGAGATCAGGGGCAGGAAGATCAGTGGCATGGCGTTGTTGGAGGCGGCTTCGGCGTTGGGGCTGACGAGCCCCATGCCGACGGCGATCCAGGTCAGCGCCAGGGCGAACAGGGTGAGGAGTCCGAAGGCGGCGAGCCATTCCAGGACGGTGGCGTCGGTGGAGCGGAAGCCGATGGCGACACCGACCGCGCCGACGAGGACCACACTGATGATCGACTGAAGGACGCTGCCGATGACGTGTCCGACGAGGACCGAGCCGCGGTGGATGGCCATGGTGCGGAAGCGGGCGATGATGCCCTCGGTCATGTCGTTGGAGACGGAGACCGCCGTGCCGATCGTGGTGGACCCGATGGTCATCAGCAGCAGACCGGGCACGAGATAGGCGACGTAGGCGGAGCGGTCCGCGCCGCCGCCGATGCCGGCGCTCATGGTGTCGCCGAAGACGTAGACGAACAGCAGCAACAGCATGATCGGTGTGAGCAGCAGGTTCAGGGTGAGCGACGGATAGCGCCGGGCGTGCAGGAGGTTGCGGCGCAGCATGGTGGAGCTGTCGCGTACGGCGAGGGCGAAGGTGCTCATCGGACCGTCTCCTTGGGGTGGTTGGCGTCGTCGGTGAGGGCGAAGAAGACGTCGTCGAGGTCGGGGGTGTGGACGGTCAGTTCGTCGGCCTCGATGCCTGCGGTGTCCAACTGGTCGAGCAGGGCGCGGAGTTGGCGCTGGCTGCCGTCGCTGGGGATGCGCAGGGTGAGGGCTTCGTCGTTCTGGGTGGTGTCGGTCAGGGTGGAGGCGGCGGTGCGGTAGGCGGTGGGGTCGGTGAAGCGGAGTTGGATGTGTCCGCCGGGGATGAGGCGTTTGAGTTCGTCGGCGGTGCCTTGGGCGGCGATCTTGCCGTTGTTCAGGACGGCGATGCGGTCGGCGAGTTCGTCGGCTTCTTCGAGGTATTGGGTGGTGAGGAAGACGGTGACGCCGTGGGTGACGAGTTCGCGGATGATCTGCCACATGGTGTGGCGGGAGCGGGGGTCGAGGCCGGTGGTGGGTTCGTCGAGGAAGATGATGCGGGGGCTGCCCACCAACGTCATGGCGATGTCGAGGCGGCGTTTCATGCCGCCGGAGTAGGTGGAGGCGGGCTTCTTCGCGGCGTCGGTGAGGTCGAAGCGTTCGAGTAGTTCGGCGGTGATCCGGCGGCCTTCTGTTTTGGGGAGGTGGTGGAGGTCGGCCATGAGGAGCATGTTCTCCTCGCCGGTGATCAGGCCGTCGACGGCGGAGAACTGGCCGGTGACGCCGATGCTGGCGCGCACTGCCTGGGGTGTGGTGGTGAGGTCGTGGCCGGCGATGTGGGCGGTGCCGGCGTCGGGGGTGATGAGGGTGGAGAGGATTTTCACGGCGGTGGTCTTGCCGGCGCCGTTCGGGCCGAGCAGGGCGAAGATCGTGCCCTCCGGGACGGCTATGTCGACGCCGTCGAGGACGGTCTTGTCGCCGTAGGACTTGCGCAGCTGGTGTGCCGCGATGGCCAGGCCGGTCATGAGGGGCTCCTTCAGAGGCTGCGGGCGGCGATGTCGCCGTAGGACGTGGTGGCGTGGATGTCGAGCGCGGGGGTGCCGTCGTTCCGGAGGGTGTTGGTGACCCGGCCGTAGGAGGTGCCGGCGTCGAGGGTGGCCGAGGTGCCGCGAGCGGCGCCGACGGTGATGTCTCCGTGCTCGGTGCGCAGGGTGAGGGTGCCGCGGGTGGCCTCGGTGACGGTCAGGTCGCCCTTCTGGGTGCGCAGGTCGGCCGGGCCGGTCAGGCGGCCGAGGGTGATGTCGCCGGCCTGGAGGGTGAGGCGGGCGCCGGAGGTCTCGTCGAGCTTGACCGTGCCGTGGGCGCTGCCGAGGGTGACCTCGCCGAGGCGGCCGACCCCGCGCAGTTCGGCGCTGGCCGTCCGCGCCTCGACATGGGAGCCGACCGGCAGCTGGACGGTGACCTCGATCGACCCGGAGGGGCCGAGGAGCTGGTTCCTCGTCGGGCTGTTGATCCGCAGGACCCCGTCGGCGCAGGCGACCTCGGTCTGTTTCGCCGCCCTGACGTCCCGGCTCTTGGCGGGGTTCGCCGGCCGGATCTCGACGGTCGTGTCGGTGCGGTGGGCGGCGATGAAGCGGAGGTGTCCGGCGGGGACGTCCAGGACGACGGTGACGGGGGCGGGGGTGGCGAACTTCTGCATCGTGCTGCTCCTTCGGGTTCTGTTTCCGACGAAGGAAAAGCTACGTTGCGTTCATGAAATCAGCAACGGACTCGTTGCGTGAAAGGTGCGTTATTGCAGGTGGAGGCAGGTAAATCATTGCAACGGTTGAGAAAGTAACGCAACAGGCTGCGCCTGCGTTCATTGCAATGGAGTGAGAGTGAACGCTACATGCGGCTCAGAGACGCCGCCGCGAACAGCACGTCCCTGATCGCCTCGCGGTCGCCCACCTGGCCCGCCGCCGCTTCCTCCGGCGACACATGGCCCGCGGCCAGCTGGCAGAACTCCACGCCGTCCAGCGCCACATGGGCCACCTCGTGCGCCGCGGAGCCCACCGCGGCCGGGGAGTCCAGCGGGATCAGCCACTCGCCGCCGCCCCGCCCCTCGATCTCCAGCCGCAGACTGCGCCCCGGCGCGCCCGCCGGCACCAGATGCCGGCCCGCGCCACGCGACGCCAGTCCGTCCCGCCGCCGTACCGCCAGTGCGGTGGGGAGCATGCGGGCCGCGAGGTCGATCATGCGGTTGAGATGGCGGGGGGACGGGGGTTCGTACGGGTAGTCGACGGCCTCGGCGATGTCCTCCGCGTGCACCCAGCACTCGAAGGCGCGGTCCAGCATCGCGTCGTGCAGCGGGAGATCGAAGTCGCCGTAGGGGACGGACAGCTTTCCGGCGCCGCCGCCCGTGAACGACACCGTGCGCACCAGGTCGTGGCTCTGCTCGCGCCACGGGGCGCGGACGGAGCGGGTGGGCGGGAAGTGCGAGCCGCGCCAGTACGCCTCGGTGCGGGCCGCCGGGGTGGGCGTCTGCGCGGTGACGTCACCCAGCGGATCGTCGAGACCGAGGGCCAGCGCCACCAGGCCGTCGACGGTGAGCAGATGCGCGATCACACCGGCGACGGTCGTACGACGGCTCGTCGCCTTGTCGGCCTCGAACCAGCGCAGCCGCACGGGCGCGTGCCACTCCGCGTCGCCCATGTCGCGGAGCAGGGCGTCGAGGCGGGCGGTCTCGGCGTCGTACGGCGCCGCCCACTCGGGCACGGGGATGCGCGGCGGGCGGCGGTCCAGGCAGCCCTCCAGGACGCGGGTGCGCAGGCCCGGGTCGAGGTCGAGGCTCTCGGGCGGGTGGAGCAGGCCGACCGCCTCGCGCAGTCGCAGCGCCTCGTCCGCGCACGCGCCGCACGCACCCAGGTGGTCCTCCACGGCGGCCGTCTCCTGCGCCGAGCAGGCGGCCAGCGCCCAGGCTCCGAGGAGCGACTTCAGGACCGGGTGCTCCAGGACGAGCGGCGGCGGCTCCGGCAGCTCGTCCAGCGGGGGCAGCGGCTGTCCCGTGTCCTCGACGGAGGCACGGGGGAGCGGTATACGGGGTGGCTGGTCGGGGTGGGAGGGGGCGGTGCCGTCGGTGGGGCCGCCGGGCGTGCCGGGGCCGCCGGGGCCGTCGGCGGGGCCCTGATCGCCTCCCTCGGGAGCGCTGCCGTACACCTCGTGGCCCTCGTGTTTCCGTTCCGGCTGTCCTGTCCGCTCCTGCTCCTCCTTGCCCTGCTCGCCCTCCTGGCCCCGCGGGCCCTCTTGGTGTTCGTGTCCGTCGTACGCCTCGGAGCTGTTCGTCTCGTTCACGCCGCGCCCCCGTATCCCGGAGGGGCTCCGGGTGCTCCGGCGTCATGGGCGGTGGAGAGGAGTTGCAGGCCCAGGCGGAGGCGGCGGCGGGCCTCGTCCTCGGTGACGCCGAGGTCGGCGGCGGTCTGGCGGTAGTCGCGGCGCTGGAAGTAGGCCAGCTCCAGGGCGGCGCGCAGCGGGGCCGGCATGGACGTGACGATGTAGTCGGCGCGGGCGGCGACGGAGGCGTGACGGACCTTGCGCTCCAGTTCCTCGGTGGAGCCGAGGCCGCCCTGGGCGAGCGCGGCGGTCTCGGTGGCGCGCAGGCGCTGCACGGCGAGGCGGTGGGTCAGGCCGGCCACCCAGGTGCGCAGCGGGCCCTGCTTGGGGTCGTAGGTCTCGGGGTGTTCCCAGACATGGGCGAAGACCTCGCGGGTGATGCCGTCGGCGGCGCGCTCGTCGCCGAGGACGCGGTGGGCGAGGCCGTGCACGAGGGAGGCGAAGCGGTCGTAGAGCTCGCCGAGGGCGGCCGCCTCACCGCGTGCGAGCCGCTGCTGCATCTTGCGGTCCCAGCGGGGCGGTGCGTCCTTCTTCGCCATGCGGCCCCCTCACCCTGTTCGCCTGTCCGTCCTGCCGGGCGTGGCGCCCGTCAAGCCTGAACCCACCGTCTCCTCGAATGTAGTCGGCACGTCTGACAGCGCACGCCCCTTTGTCGCAATGCGCGCCCCCAGGGAGCGGAGGGTGATAGTGGATGTTCGCCTACCCCACCGTTTCGTGCGCATCCTCGATCGAACAGGATCGAAGGCGACTAAAACAAGCCTCTTCTGATCGGTTTCCGTTTCCTGGGCCTGGTTTCAGGGCACCGCCGGTGGGCAGCCGCGCTGCAAGGAAGCGTAGGAATCGCTTCCGTTTCCGGCGAGCGAAGGGCGTGGTGGTGGCGTTCAACGTGACCGGCGACGAGCACGGGGACTGGGCCGTGCTGCGGGTGTCGGGCGAGCTGGATCTGGTGACGTCGCCGGTGCTGCGTCAGCGGGTGCACGACGCGGTGGCCGAGGGCCGCCACAGTCTCGTCCTCGACCTCTCGGAGGTCTTCTTCTGCGACTCCAGCGGCGTCGGCGTGCTCATCGCCTCCCGCCGTCTGATCCGCTCCTGCCAGGGCAGCCTGCGCCTGATCCTGCCCGCCCAGGGGGCGCCGGAGGGCTCCCACGTCAACCGGGTGCTGGGCGCGCTCGGAGTACGGCGCCTCTTCGACGTCCACGTGGACGTGGACTCGGCGACGGAGGACGAGGCGGGCCCGCTGTCGGCGTGAGGGCTCCCCCGGGTGAGCGTCGCCGGTGTGCCACACCGTTGTCCCGAATTTCCCCCGGTCTTGGCACAACCGTCGCTTTCCCGCGCCCGGACCCGGTCCCGCGTCGTACGCTCCGAGCGAGATGCACCAGATGCACCCCCACGTGATGTAAGGCGGCTGGAAGAGACATGGTCAGCAGCGAGTACGAGCGCAGGATCGCCGCCCGGTTCGCCACTTTCGACCAGGACGGCAACGGCTACATCGACCGGGAGGACTTCAGCGCGGCGGCCAAGGCGCTGCTCGCGGAGTTCGGGACGGCGGCCCGGTCGGACAAGGGGCAGGCCCTGTACGGCGGCGCGGAGGCGTTCTGGCAGGGCATGGCGGGGATCGCGGACCGGGACGGCGATCAGCGCATCACCCGGGACGAGTTCGTGAACGGTGCCGTCAAGCGGCTGCGGGACAACCCCGACCGGTTCGCCGAGATCGCCCGCCCGTTCCTGCACGCGGCCCTCGCCGTGGCCGACCGGGACGGCGACGGCACGGCCACCGTCGAGGACACCGCGCGGGTGCTCAGGGCGCTCGGCGCGGCGGAGGGCATCGCCCTGGCCGCCGCGAGCGCCCTCGACGCCGACGGTGACGGGAAGATCGCCGAGGCCGAGATCGTGCCCGCCTTCGCCCGCTACTTCACCGTGCCGGAATAGCGTTCGCGCAGCTTGTACTTGAGCACCTTCCGCAGCGTCTCGTTGCGCGGAAGGGCGTCCACCACCTCCAGTTGCTCCGGCAGCTTGTGGACCGACAGCCCTTCCGCGCGGAGGTAGGAGACGAGGTCGGGCAGGGTCAACTCCGGTACCTCGGGCGCCGGTTCGATCACCGCGCACACCCGCTCGCCCCGCTCCTCGTCCGGCAGCCCCACCACCGCCACGTCCTCCACCGCCGGGTGCGCGGCCAGCAGGTCCTCTATCTCCTTCGCCGAGATGTTCTCGCCCTTGCGGATGATCACGTCCTTCGCGCGGCCGGTGAGGACGAGATGCCCGGAGTCCTTGAGGAACCCCAGGTCGCCGGTGCGCAGGAAGCCCTCCTCGTCGAAGGCCTCCGCCGTCTGCGCCGGGTTCAGATAGCCCTGGCAGACCGCCTCGCCGCGCAGCCGCACCTCGCCGTCCACGATCCGTATCTCCATGCCCGCCGGCGGGCGGCCCTCCGTCGTCGCGAGGTTCTCCGTGGTGTCGTCCGGCGCGCCCATCGTGATCATCGGCACCTCGGTCATGCCGTACCCGTGGGTGAGCTGGACGCCCATCTCGCGCACGACCGCGTGATAGACCTCCGGCGGCTTCGGTGCCCCGCCGCCCGCGAGCAGCCGCAGGGTGGGGATGACGGGCGTGCCCGGCTGCTTGCGCTGCTCGGCCAGGAACATCGAGTAGAACGCCGTCGACCCGCCCGCCACCGTCACCCCGTGCCTGCGGTACCCCTCCAGCGCGTCCGGCAGCGCGAACTGCTCGAACATCACCGCCGGGAAGCCGTACAGCAGCAGCATCACCGTGTAGTCGGGACCCGCGATATGGGCGTACGGGAAGGCCATCGAGCCCACGTCGGCGGCGGACAGGCGCAGTGCGTGGGCGAGGCAGGAGCCGCCGGCCATCAGTGAACGGTCCGTGTGCAGAACGCCCTTGGGGTCGGAGGTCGTGCCCGAGGTCCAGTAGATCCAGCGCACCGAGGTGCCCTCGGCGGGAGGAGCGGGGAGGGTGGCCGGGTCGCCGTCGGGGAGGGTGTCGTACGCCTCGAAGACGCCCTTGGCGCCCAGCCGCCGGGCCATCGCCGGGTAGTCGAAGCCGCGCCACCGGCCGGGTACGGCGAAGTACTCGGCGCGGGACTCGCGGAGCGCGAAGCCGACCTCGCGGTCCCGGTAGAAGGGGATGACCGGGGACTGGACGGCACCCAGGCGAGCCAGGGCGAAGGAGAGCAGGGCCGTCTCGATCCGGGTGGGGAGCTGCCAGGCGACGACCGTGCCGGGGCGTACGCCCATGTCGTACAGGCCGGCCGCCACCCGCTCGGCACGCGCGCGTAGCTCGCCGAAGGTCAGGGCCCGGTCGTCCTGGAGGAGGACCGGGCGGTCGGGCGTGAGGT
Source organism: Streptomyces sp. NBC_00028 (assembly GCF_045041065.1). Taxonomy (NCBI): domain Bacteria; kingdom Bacillati; phylum Actinomycetota; class Actinomycetes; order Kitasatosporales; family Streptomycetaceae; genus Streptomyces; species Streptomyces sp. NBC_00028. Next base: position 5,730,397 of record NZ_CP108293.1, read on the forward strand.
CGGCGCGGCGGACGACCAGGTCCCAGAGGGTGCGGGCGGAACTCAGGGAGTGCGGGGTCTCGTTCACGTGTGCCCCCTGCTTGGCTGACGACTCGTCAGGTGCCATGCTATCTGACGATCCATCAGATAAGACCAGTGCACGTGCCTGTCCAGGCGAACACCGTCCGGCGGAGGGGATCATGCCGACCGAACTGCCCCGCATCATCAGCGTCGACGACCATGTGATCGAGCCCGCACACCTCTTCGAGACCTGGCTGCCCGCCAAGTACCGCGACCGCGGCCCGCAGGCCCTCACCGCCGGGATCGGCGAACTCGCCTACGTGGCGGGCAAGTACCAGATCACGATGGACCCGGACGGGCCGCCCACCGACTGGTGGATCTACGAGGACCTGAAGTTCCCGTACAAACGCAACATCGCCGCCGTCGGCTTCGACCGGGACGAGATGACCCTGGAGGGCATCACCCGCGAGGAGATGCGGCGCGGCTGCTGGGACCCCAAGGCACGCCTCGCCGACATGGACCTCAACCATGTCGAGGCCAGCCTCTGCTTCCCGTCCTTCCCGCGGTTCTGCGGGCAGACCTTCGCCGAGGCGCACGACAAGGAGGTCGCGCTGGCCTGTGTGCGCGCCTACAACGACTGGATGGTGGAGGAGTGGTGCGGCGGGAGCGGCGGGCGGCTCATCCCGCTGTGCCTGATCCCGCTGTGGGACATCGAGCTGGCGGTCGCCGAGATCCGGCGCAACGCCGCGCGCGGCGTCAGGGCCGTGACCTTCTCCGAGATCCCGACCTACCTCGGGCTGCCGTCCATCCACTCCGGCTACTGGGACCCGTTCTTCGCGGTCTGCCAGGAGACCGGCACGGTCGTCAACATGCACATCGGCAGCAGCTCGCAGATGCCGGCCGCCTCACCCGACGCACCCCCCGCCGTCCAGGCCTCCCTCAGCTTCAACAACGCCATGGCCTCGATGATGGACTTCCTGTTCAGCGGCGTCCTGGTGAAGTTCCCGACGCTCAAACTGGCGTACAGCGAGGGCCAGATGGGCTGGATCCCGTACGCCCTCGAACGCGCCGACGACGTCTGGGAGGAGCACCGCGCGTGGGGCGGGGTCCGCGACACGATCCCCGAGCCGCCCTCCACGTACTACTACCGGCAGATGTACTGCTGCTTCTTCCGCGACAAGCACGGCGTCGCGTCCCTGGACGTCGTCGGCCGCGACAACGCCACCTTCGAGACCGACTACCCGCACGTCGACTCGACCTTCCCGCACACCAAGGAGGTCGCCCTCGACCATGTGAAGGGCCTCGACGACGAGACCGTCTACAAGCTGATGCGCGGCAACGCCATCCGCATGCTCGGCCTGGACCTCGACAAGTAATGGACCTGTCGTACACCCAGGAAGAGGAGGAGTTCCGGGCGCAGTTGCGGCGGTGGCTGGGGGATGTGCTGCCCTCGCTTCCGCCCAGGCCGTCCCCGGCCGACTGGCCGGGCCGCCGCGCCTACGACATGGGCTGGCAGCGCAGGCTGTACGACGCCGGGTACGCGGACGTGCACTGGGACGCCTCGCCGACCCTGCGGCTGATCTTCCTGGAGGAGACCGAGAAGGCCGGGGCGCCCTATGTGGGCGCCGGGTTCGTCGGGCTGCTGCACGCCGGGCCGACCATAGCCGCCGAGGGCACGGACGAGCAGCGGGCCCGCTGGCTGCCGCCGATCCTGCGCGGGGACGAGGTGTGGTGCCAGGGGTTCAGTGAGCCCGACGCCGGCTCCGACCTCGCGGCGCTGCGCACGCGCGCGTGGCGGGACGGCGACGACTACGTGGTGAACGGCTCCAAGATCTGGACCTCGCACGCCGAAGTCGCCGACTGGTGCGAGCTGTTGGTGCGCACCGATCCCGCGGCGCCCAAGCACCGGGGGATCAGCTGGCTCGCGATGCCGATGGACGCCCCGGGGATCACCGTACGGCCGCTCAGGACCCTCGCCGGGTCCGCCGAGTTCGCCGAGGTCTTCCTCGACGAGGTGCGGGTGCCGGTCGGCAACCGGGTCGGGGCCGAGAACGACGGCTGGCGCGTGACCATGGTGACGCTGTCCTTCGAACGCGGCACGGCCTTCGTGGGCGAGGTCGTCGCCTGTCGGCGTGTGCTGCGCGAACTCGCCGCGGCGGCACGGAAGAACGGGCGCTGGGACGATCCGGTGCTCAGGCGGCGGCTGGGGGCCCTCAACGCCGAGTTCCGGGCGTTGTGGCGGCTCACCCAGTGGAATGTGAGCGAGGCGGAGGCGCGGGGCGGGGTGCCGGGGGTCGGGGGGTCGGTGTTCAAGCTGCGGTACTCGCAGGTGCGGCAGGACTTGTACGACGTGGCGGCGGAGGTGCTGGGGGAGGGGGCGCTGGACTTGGGGGCGCCCTGGGTGGTGGACCGGTTGTCGTCGTTGTCGTACACCATCGCGGCCGGGACCTCGCAGATTCAGCGGAACATCGTGGCCGAGCGGATTCTTGGGCTGCCTAAGGGGAGGTGAGGTTTTGCGGTTTCAACTGACGGATGAGCAAAGGGCATTGCGCGAGGCCGTGCGAGCCGCGGTTGGCCGTCAGGCGTCTGCGGGTGTGTGGGGGCTGGTCGCGCAGTTCCCCGCGCCCCTTCACGGCACTGCACAGACCGGCGATTTCCAGGTTCGCCTTGATCGGGTCCTGTGGCGGGCTCTTGGGGACCTCGGGTTCTTCTCCTTGCGGCTGTCCGAAGCCGACGGAGGGGCCGGATTGGGACTTTCTGACGCCGTGTTGGCCTTTGAGGAGGCCGGGCGGGCGCTCGTGCCCGGGCCGCTTGTCGCCACTCATCTTGCCGCCGGGGTGGTGCCCGGTGCGGATACCGGGGAGGTGGTGGTGGCCGCCGCGGACGGGCGGCTCGTGGAGTGGATGGACGAGGCCGATGTCGTGCTGCCGGGGGCCGAGGGGGCGGTGCCGTTGCGGTCCGTGGATCCGCTGACTCCGCTGCACCGGGTGCCCGCTCCGGCGCCCACCGATCCCGTGGCCGTCCTGCTCACCGCCGCCGAACAGCTCGGGACCGCCACGCGCGCGTGCGAGCTGGCGGTGCAACACGCCCGGACGCGCGAGCAGTTCGGGCATCCGATCGGGGCGTTCCAGGCCGTCAAGCATCTCTGCGCGGAGCTGCTGGTGCGGGTGGAGGTGGCCCGCGTGGCGGTGTACGCGGCGGCCGTGACCGAGGACCCGGCCGACATCGCCGCGGCCCGGCTGCTCGCCGACGAGGCCGCCGTGCGCGGCGCCCGCGACTGCCTCCAGGTGCACGGCGGCATGGGCTTCACCTGGGAGTCCGAGGTGCATCTGCTGCTGAAACGGGCGTGGGTGCGGGCTCAGCGTGGCGGTGGCCGTACGGAGAGTGAGGAGTTGCTCGCGGCCGAGCTGACGGCCTGATAGGGCCTGGCCTGCGGAGCGACTGAGGCCTGTCCCGGAAATGTCGCGGAGTGTGGCATACCGGAATTACGGAGCGTTGATATCGGGTTGTGTCCTATGCGTGACCCGTCACGGCCTGGAGTCGGTGTCCCACTCCGGTACCTTCTGTGGGATGCGAGTGGTTCCGAGCACGAGCCGTGCCGGTGTTGCCTCCGAGGCGGCTCCGGATGCGGCGGTGCGCGCCGCTTCTCGCCGGGTGGGAGGGCCGTCGGCCCCCGCCTGTTCGACTCCCCGCAGCGAGCGTCGCACAGTATGGCGCACGGGTACTCCTTCGCGCTGGAATATGCCCGAAGCGCTTGTTGGGGTGACTGTACGTCAACCATGCTGTCTCGTAAGGGACTCACGTTCTGTGACCCCGGCTTTGGCCATTGTTCTGGCCATGCAAAAAATGGCTACGATCGTGGCCCTCGTGAGGCGCGAGGCTATGTGTCTGCCGGTTCGGATGGTGTGAGCGGTGCAGGTGCTTCAAGTGCAGCTGGAGATCCGGCCCGACCCCACTGAGGTGGGACGAGCACGCAGGTGGGCCCGGTCGCGGCTCGCCGGGTCCGGCATAGGGGCCGACGAGCCGCTCGCCGAGACCCTGATCCTGCTCGTGTCCGAGCTGGTCACCAACGCCGTGGTGCACACGGGCTGTCCGGCCGTGCTGCGCCTTTCGTTGCCGGGTTCCGCGAGCGAGGAGGCCACCGTCCGTCTGGAGGTGGCCGACACCAGCAGCTGTGCGCCGGTGCCGCGTTGCGCCGACGGCGACGCGACGGGCGGCCGGGGCCTCGCCCTGGTCGACGGCCTCGCCGACCGCTGGGGCTGGAGCCCCGAGGGCGCCGGCAAGCGCATCTGGTGCGAACTCGACCGATGTACCCAGGATCGCCGGGAGCCCACGCCCGCCTTCGGTAGCGGCACTTCGGCGTTCGAGGGCTACGAGGGCCTGGCGTACGAAGCGGTGTAGGGGCCGCGCGATCGGTGCACGGCCGCACAGTGGCCGGGTCGTCTCCGCCGGACGAGGGGCGGTGCGCCGTGACGTGCTTCCGTGCGCGCCTGTCACAAAGGGGACGTAAGTAATAAAAACCTTGACCGGCTGTTGACCCCGCGTGTCCGTTTGTTCACGCTTGTGGTCAGCGATTCGCCGCGAGGGGACGGCGAGGGTTTCGGTGACGGGAGCCCTTGGCGAGTGTGGGTCGTTGGTTCGGCGTCGGTTCCCTCGGGGCCGGGAACCGGGGCGGGTACGCCGGAGCCGGACGGCGGCACACGCGAGCCGCCGTCCGGCCGTCCATCCAAGGGCCTGATCAGAGAACGGCGACCGGCGCCACCGGAGTTCCCGTCGCGCCGGTGAACGGCTCGGGCATCGCCGACAGCAGGAACGTGTAGCGGCGCTCTTCTCCACAGGCTGTGGACAACTCTTCGAGATTCCAGTTCTGGCCCTGAAGCATCCCCATCTCCACCAGGTCCAGCGCATGCACGGGCAGCCACAGATCCTCGATCTCCGGCGGAAATATCTCGAAGGTCAGGGTGTCGTTCGCGACGGCCGCCACATCGCGCGCGTGGAACCACTCCGGCGTACGGATCGACAGCCCGGGAGACGGATAGCCGTACGCGTGCTTGTCGCCCGCCAGACACACCTGGATCTGACCCGTCCGTACGAGCACGATGTCGCCGGCCCGCACCCGCGTGCCCGCCAGTTCCTCGGCCGCCTCCAGGTCCTCCGGGGTGACGGCATGGCCACCCTCCAGCCGGGCGAGGCCCCGCGCGCGTGCCACGTCGAGCAGCACCCCGCGCGAGACGATGTGCCGCGCCTTGTCGATGCCGCTGAACTCGGCACCGCCGTGCGGGGTGATGGTGTCGGCGGGGCGCCCGTTGTAGAGCCGGCCCGAGTGCGAGACATGGGTGAGCGCGTCCCAGTGGGTGGCCGCCTGGAGGCCCATCGTCACGGCGTCATCGCTGCACGCCACCGTTCCCGGACCGAAGATCTCCTGGTTGATCTGCACCATGGCGTGCAGCGGGTTGACCCGGCCCGGGATCATGCCGGTCTGCACGCCGTCCTGTTGCAGGGGCAGGGCGAGCGGGACCCGGCGGCCCGTCCTGACCTCGGCGGCGGCCTGCCGGACCACCTCGTCGGTGATCAGGTTGAGGGTGCCGATCTCGTCCTCGGCGCCCCAACGCCCCCAGTTGTTCACGCGCTTGGCGATGTCATGGAACTCGGCCGGCAATGTCATCGACGCTCCCCAGGGGCTTGTCTCCGGGTATCTGACGGGTCATAAAATCTAACGGTCCGTCAGAAACCGCGGGAAGGGGCCGGTCGTGGGGAACTTCTTGACAGGCAAGGTCGTCGCCGTGACGGGGGCGGGGCGCGGGATCGGACGGGCGGTGGCGCTCGCGGCCGCGGCCGAGGGGGCGCGGGTCGTCGTCAACGACTACGGCGTCTCCGTGGACGGGTCCTCGCCGACGAGCGAGATCGCCGAAGCGGTCGTCAAGGAGATCGTGGCGGCGGGCGGCGAGGCCGTCGCCGTCGCCGACGACGTGTCCACGATGGCCGGTGGGCAGCGGGTGGTCGACGTCGCACTGTCCTCGTACGGGCGGCTCGACGGGGTCGTGTGCGTCGCCGGGATCCTGCGCGAGCGGATGCTGTTCAACATGACTGAGGAGGAGTGGGACCCGGTCGTCGCGACGCATCTGAAGGGCACGTTCACCGTGTTCCGGGCGGCGTCGGCGGTCATGCGGAAGCAGCGGGCCGGGACGCTGATCGGATTCACCAGCGGCAACCATCAGGGGTCGGTCTCGCAGGCCAACTACAGCGCGGCGAAGGGCGGGGTCATCTCGCTGGTGCGGAGCGCCGCGTTGGGGCTGCACAAGTACGGGGTGACCGCCAACGCCGTTGCCCCTGTCGCTCGTACGCGGATGTCGGCGGGCGTTCCCATGGAGCTGGCGGAGATCGGGGAGCCGGAGGATGTGGCCGCCCTGGTGGTGTATCTGCTGTCGGATCGGGCTCGGGAGGTGGGGGTGACCGGGCAGGTGTACACGATCGCGGGGGCGAAGCTGGCGGTGTGGGCGCAGCCGAGGGAACTGAGGGCGGCGTATGCGGTGGGCGGGTGGACGCCGGATGCGATTGCGGAGTTCTTGCCGGGGTCGGTGGGGGTGGATCCGATGCCGATGCTGACGCGGGTGGCGGCGATGGAGGATGCGGCGGCGCGCGGTGAGAGGCCTAACGCCCGATAGCTCGGGGGGACTTGTTGTCTGGCGGGTGCGGGCCCGGATGGGGCTGGTCGCGCAGTTCCCCGCGCCCCTTGGGGGCGTTGACGTCTGCGGCGTTGAGAGGAGAGGTTCGTGGACTTTGGGTTCAGTGCCGCTGATGAGGTCTTTCGTGGGGAGGCTCGGGCGTGGCTTGCTGCGCATGCCTCGGGTGGGGGTGATCGGCGTGGGTGGGAGCGGACTCTCGGTGCCGCCGGGTGGATCGGGATCGGGTGGGGGGAGGAGGGGTACGGGAATCGGAACGTCGGGCTTACTCGGCAGGTTGTGTGGGCCGAGGAGTACGCACGGTCGTCGGCTCCTCCTCGGTCCGGGCACATCGGGGAGAACCTGCTCGCGCCGACCCTCATCGCGCACGGCAGTCCGGAGCAGAAGGCGCGGTTCCTTCCCGCCATCGCCGCCGGCGACGAGCTCTGGTGTCAGGGGTACAGCGAGCCCGGGGCCGGGTCGGATCTGGCCGGGGTGCGGACCGGGGCCGTGCGGGAGGGGGACTGTTACCGGATCAGCGGGCAGAAGATCTGGACCTCGCTCGCGCAGGACGCCGACTGGTGTTTTGTGCTGGCCCGGACCGAGGCCGGGTCGCGGCGGCATCAGGGGCTGAGTCTGATCCTCGTGCCCATGGACCAGCCGGGGCGGATCGAGGTGCGGCCCATTCGGCAGCTGACGGGGACGAGTGACTTCAACGAGGTCTTCTTCGACGGGGCACGCGCGCGTGTGGAGCATGTCGTGGGTGGGGAAGGGGCCGGGTGGCGTGTGGCCATGAGTCTGCTCGGGTTCGAGCGCGGGGTGTCCACGCTGGCCCAGCAGATCGGGTTCGCCGAGGAGTTGGGGCGGGTGGTGCGGGCCGCGGTCGGGTCGGGGGCGGTCAGGGATCCGGTCGTACGGGAACGGCTCGTCCGGCAGTGGGCCGAGCTGCGGGTGATGCGGTGGAACGCGCTGCGCACGCTGGGCCGGGCCGGGGACGCGGGGGCGCCCAGCGTGGCCAAGCTGCTGTGGGGCGGCTGGCATCAGCGGCTCGGGGAGCTGGCCGTGGCCGTGCGGGGGACCGGAGGGGGCGTGGGACCGCGGGACTGGGCCACCGCCTCGCCGTATGAACTCGACGCGTTCCAGCAGCTGTTCCTGTTCTCCCGGGCCGACACCGTGTACGGCGGCTCGGACCAGATCCAGCGCACGATCATCGCCGAGCGGGTGCTCGGTCTGCCCAGGGAACCCAAGGGGGTTGTGTGATGCGCGGCGTCTTGTTCGACGGCAAGCGGGTCGAGGTCGTGGACGACCTGGAGGTGCGCGAGCCGGGGCCCGGGGAGGTGGCCGTCGCCGTGGCCGCCGCCGGGCTGTGTCACAGCGATCTGTCCGTCGTGGACGGGACCATCCCCTTCCCGGTTCCCGTGGTGCTGGGGCACGAGGGGGCGGGCGTGGTGGCGGCCGTGGGGGCGGGCGTGACCCATGTCGTGGCCGGTGACCATGTCGCGCTGTCCACCCTCGCCAACTGCGGGACCTGCGCGGAGTGCGACCGGGGGCGGCCCACCATGTGCCGGCAGGCCATCGGGCGGCCGGGGCAGCCGTTCTCGCGTGAGGGGCGGCCGGTGTTCCAGTTCGCCTCCAACTCGGCCTTCGCCGAGCGGACCGTGGTGAAGGCCGTCCAGGTGGTGCGTATTCCGAAGGACATTCCGCTGTCCTCCGCCGCGCTCATCGGATGCGGGGTGCTGACCGGAGTGGGTGCCGTGCTCAACCGGGCCCGGGTGGACCGGGGGGACAGCGTGATCGTGATCGGCACCGGGGGCATCGGGCTCAACGTCCTCCAAGGGGCCCGGATCGCCGGCGCGTTGCGGATCGTCGCCGTCGACGCCAATCCGGCCAAGGAGGCGGTGGCGCGGCAGTTCGGGGCGACGGATTTCCTGACGTCCACGGACGGGGTGCGGGAACTTCTGCCCACCGGGGCCGACCATGCCTTCGAGTGTGTGGGGCGGGTGGAGCTCATCCGGCAGGCGATCGATCTGCTGGACCGGCACGGACAGGCCGTGTTGTTGGGGGTGCCGCCGGCCGGGGCCGAGGCGTCCTTCGTCGTCTCCTCCATGTACCTGGACAAGTCGATCCTCGGGTGCCGGTACGGGTCCTCGCGGCCCCAGCGGGACATCGCCCTGTACGCCGAGCTGTACCGGGAGGGGCGGCTGCTGCTCGACGAGTTGGTGACCGAGACCTATCCGGTGGAGGAGTTCGAACGGGCCGCGGCGGACGCGGAGGCGGGGAAGGTGGCGCGGGGGGTGCTCACCTTCTGAGGGGCGGATCGTCCACTTCTGGGGGGGGCGGATCGTCCACAGAGCGCCGGTTGTCCACAGGCGCGGAAAACCACTGCCGGGTTGTCGGTGGCGCCGCCTACCGTCGTGCCCATGTCCTATCGCGATCTCGCCTCCCGACCGGTCCTCGTCTGGGCCGCCACGGCCGTCGGCTCCCGTATGCCGGTCGCCATGGCCCCGCTCGCGCTGGTCTTCCTGGTGCGGGAGCGACCCGGTGGGTACACGCTGGGGGCGGCGCTCGCGGCGGCCTATGTGATCGGCGAGATCGTCGGCGCGCCGGTGCTCGGGATGCGGCTGGACCCGGCGCGCGGACGCCGCCATCTGGCGCTCGGGCTGGTGGGCGGGGCGATGGGGTTCGCGGGGCTCGGCGTGCTGCCCGAGGCGCCGAGCGTGGTGCTGGGGGTGTTCGCCTTCGTGGCCGGGTTTGCGCCGGGGGCGGTCACCGGCGGGCTGCGGACGCTGCTGACCTCGCTCGTCCCCGACCGTGCCGTGGCCCAGGCGCTGTCCACCGAGTCGATGCTGATGTCCGGGGTGTGGGCTGTGTCGCCGGTCGCGGTCGCCGGACTCGCCCTCGGCGTCGCGCCGCGCGCCCCGCTCCTCCTCGCCGCCGCCCTGATGGCGTCGTCGGTCACGGGCCTGTGGCGGCTGCCCGCCCGCTGGGACGAGGAGACACGGCAGGGAGAGGACGCGGGTTCCTCGACCCTCCGCGTGCTGATCCGCGCCTGGCCTGTCTACGTCACCGGCGCCGCCAGCCTCACCCTCCTCGGCCTCTCCGAACTCACCCTGCCCGCCCTGCTGGAACAGCGCGGCATCGGCGTCGGCTGGACCGGCCCCATGCTGGCCGGCATGGCCGCGGCGGCGGCGCTCGGGGCGTTCCTGTACGGGCTGCGGGCGTGGCCCGGTCGGTTGCGGACGCGCAGTGTGGTGCTGATGTGCGGCATGTCGGCGTTCGTGGTCCTCGCCGCCCTGATACCGGGCGCGGCCGGCATCGCGGTCGCCCTGGCGCTCGCGGGCGCACTCCAGTCGGGCGCGCTGATCACCCGCAACCTGGCCCTGAGGGAGGCCGTGCCACCGGCTGCCGTGGCCGCCGGCTACTCCGTGATGTATGCGTCGGCGGGGGCGGGTTACGCGGCGACGGGGTCGCTCGCCGGTGGGCTGCTCCAGGTGGTGGCCCCGTCCACGGCCGTTCTGGCGGGCGTGGCGCTGGGGCTGCTGCTCACGGCGCTCGGCTGGTGGGGGGAGGTGCGCGCCGAGGCGCGGGCGCGGGCGTCAGATACGGGCGGCCGTACGGCCGGTGGCGTCGACGCCCGCGCGGAACGTGCGCCGATAGCTGGTCGGGGTGACGCCGAGCGCCTGCTGTAGGTGCTGGCGCATCGACTGGGCCGTGCCGAACCCGGCGTCCCTCGCCACCTGGTCGACGGACAGGTCGGAGGACTCCAGCAGATGCCGGGCGCGCTCCACCCGCTGCTGGGTGAGCCACTGGCCGGGGCTGATGCCGACCTCCTCGCGGAAGCGGCGCGTGAAGGTCCGTACGGACATGGCCTCCTGCTCGGCCATGTCCCGCAGCTGGATCGGCTCGTGCAGCCGGTCCAGGGCCCAGGCGCGGGCCGCGGTCGTCGTGGCCAGCTGTGGCTCGGGCACCGGGCGCTGGATGAACTGCGCCTGGCCGCCCTCGCGATGAGGGGGTACGACCGTACGGCGGGCCACGGCGTTGGCGACGGCGGTGCCGTGGTCGCGGCGCAGCATGTGCAGGCACAGGTCGACCCCGGCGGCGACGCCCGCGGAGGTCAGGACGTCACCGTCGTCGACGTACAGGACGTCCGCGTCGACCTTGATCTGCGGGAAGAGCCGCTGGAGGCGCTCGGCGTCGGCCCAGTGCGTGGTGGCGGGGCGGCCGTCGAGCGCACCGGCGGCGGCGAGGACGTAGACGCCCGTGCAGATGGAGGCGAGGCGGGTGCCGGGGCGGATGTGGGCGAGGGCCGCGGCCAGCTCGGGGGTGAGGACGCCGTCGTCGTAGACCGGGCCGAACTCGTAGGAGGCGGGGACGATCACGGTGTCGGCGGTGGCGAGGGTCTCCGGGCCGTTCGGCACCATGATGTCGAAGTCGGCGTCCGTACGGACCGGGCCCGGTGGCCGGATCGAGCAGGTGACGACCTCGTACAGATGCCGTCCCCCGGCGTCCCTCGGGCGCCCGAAGATGCGGTGCGGGATGCCCAGCTCGAAGGGGAGCGCGCCGTCCATGGCGAGGACGACGACGCGGTGCGGGCGGAACGCCGGTTCACGGGGGAGGGAGAACTCCATGGCCCGATCCTAACGAATGCTGTCCTTCGGGCCACTCGTTCGGGAAGCCCGCGGATCGGAAGCTCTATGTCGTGACCCAGACAAGCGAAGCCGCCGCCCAGGCGCCCCGTACGGGAAAGAAGCCCACACGCCCGCGGCGGAGCCGCAGAATGTCACTGCATCGCGCCTGGTTCGTCGCCGCCGTCACCTTCGTGACGATCATCGGCGCCGCCGCCTTCCGTTCGCTTCCCGGGCTGCTCATCGATCCGCTGCACCAGGACTTCGGCTGGTCGCGGGGCACGATCAGCGCCGCCGTCTCCATCAACCTCGCCCTGTACGGGCTCACCGCCCCCTTCGCCGCCGCGTTGATGGACCGCTTCGGCATCCGCCGGGTCGTCGCCGTGGCGCTGACCGTGATCGCGGTCGGGTCGGGGCTGACGGTGTGGATGACGGCGGCCTGGCAGCTCATGCTGTGCTGGGGTCTGCTGGTCGGCCTCGGGTCGGGGTCGATGGCGCTGGCCTTCGCGGCGACCGTCACCAACCGCTGGTTCACTGAGCGACGCGGTCTGGTCACCGGCATCCTGACCGCCGCCTCCGCCTCCGGCCAGCTGATCTTCCTGCCGGTGCTGTCCTGGATGGTGGAGCGGCACGACTGGCGCCCGGCCGCCGTCACCGTCGCCCTCGCCGCCCTCGCGGTCGTCCCCTTCGTCTGGCTGCTGCTGCGCGACCACCCGGCCGACGTGGGCCTGAAGCCGTACGGGGCCACGGAGTTCGTGCCCAAGCCGGAGCCCGTGCCGGGCGCCGCCCGCCGCGCGCTGAGCGTCCTGGTCAAGGCCGCCCGCACCGGACCGTTCTGGCTGCTGGCCGGCACCTTCGCGATCTGCGGCGCCTCCACCAACGGTCTGATCCAGACCCACTTCGTACCCGCCGCGCACGACGCGCACATGCCGGTCCAGGCGGCGGCCTCGCTGCTCGCCGTCATCGGCGTCTTCGACGTGGTCGGCACGATCGCCTCCGGCTGGTTCACCGACCGCTACGACGCCCGTCGCCTGCTCGCGACGTACTACGCGCTGCGCGGGGTCTCGCTGCTCTTCCTGCCGATGCTGCTGGCGCCCAGCGTCCATCCCCCGATGCTGTTCTTCATCGTCTTCTACGGCCTCGACTGGGTCGCCACCGTGCCGCCCACCGTGGCGCTGTGCCGGGAGCAGTACGGCGAGGACAGCGCGATCGTCTTCGGCTGGGTGCTGGCCTCGCACCAGGTCGGGGCGGCGCTGGTGGCCTTCCTCGGCGGTGTGGCGCGGGACGTCTTCGGGTCGTACGACATGGTCTGGTACTTCTCCGGGGCGCTGTGCGCGGTGGCGGCGCTGATGGCGCTGGTGATCCGGCGGAAGTCGGTGGTGGCGGTGGCGGTGGCCGCGGTCTGACCGGTCGGTCAGACGAACCGTCCCTTGTGGAACAGCAGGGGCGCCGCGTCCTCGTCGCCCGTGCCCAGCGCGGCCACCCGGCCGACCACGATCAGATGGTCGCCGCCGGTGTGCACCGCGTGGATCGTGCAGTCGATCCAGGCGAGCGCGCCCGTGAGGCGCGGGGCGCCGGAGCAGGGCGCCGCGTCGTACGCCACCCCCGCGAACTTGTCCGCGCCGCTGACCGCGAAGCCGCGGCACAGGGCGCCCTGGTGGGCGGCGAGGACATTGACGCAGAAGGCGCCGGCGTGGGCGATGCGGGGCCAGGTCGTCGACGTACGGCCGACCATGAAGGTGACCAGGGGCGGGTCGAGGGAGAGGGAGGAGAAGGACTGGCAGGCGAAGCCGGCGGGGCCGGACTCGCCGTCGGCAGCGGGTGCGGTGACGACGGCCACGCCCGTCGCGAAGTTCCCGAGCACCCGTCGGAACTCGCCCTGTCCGACCGGCGCCCGCTCGTCCTCGCCGACACAGCGCAGGTCGGGCCGGGGCAGCGGGTCGAGGGGCGCGGTCGCCGCGTCGCTCGCCGTGGAATCCCCCGCCGCCGCCACGGACCGCAGATAGCGGACGGCGGCCTCGGCTGTGCCTGCTTGTCCCATCACACCCTCATTGAAGCTGACGGAGCGTCAGATAGGAAGGGGTGGTACGAGGGCGCCGCAGGCCTTCCGTACTCTGCGTGCATGGGGTGGGGAGAGAGACGACGGCAGCTCACGGACGCCTGGAAGTGGTCCGATCTGCACACGGCGGCGGCGACGACCGCGCTTCAGGTGCCGGTGCTCTGGCTGCTCGCGTGGCTGACGACGATCAACGACGACGACTACGGCAGCGGGCTGGGCGGCGCGCTCGCCGGGATCTTCTTCCTGCTGGTCCTCGTCCTGCTGCCGTTCCTGGCCACCCTGTACGCGGCCGTGTGTGTGATGCCCGCGCTCGTCCTCGCGCGCGTGGCCGTGCGTCGGTTGCGCGGGCCGGAGTGGCTGTGGCACCTCGGGTTCGTCATCCTGGTCAGCGCCTTCTGGGTGCTGGTCCTGGCCGGCTGGTCCGCGCCCCTGCCGTCCCTGCTCGCCGCGGCGGGAATGCTGGCCGTGTTCGGCCTGCTCCCGCTCCTGTCCGTGGCCTACGTCCGCCGCCGTGCCCGGATCAAGGGCAGGGCGTGGGGGTTCTTCGGCGTCTGGGTCCGCTCGGCCTGCGCCACCTTCGGCCTCTGCGTCCTGATCGTCGGCGGCGCGATCGCGGCCACCTTCGCCGGACTGCTCAAGGACTACGAGCCCCCGACCCTCTCGGCCGCCCAGCTCACCGGCGCCTGGCGCGGCGACGGCGGCGCGGTTCTGAACCTGCGTGCGGGCGGCCGGGTCGACTTCACCGACCTCCCGCTCCAGGACCCCGACGGCTTCGAGTACGTCCGCTGCGACGGCACCGGCACGTGGACCGTCGACCGGGAGGGACGCGACGACGTCTACGCCGAGGACGGGCCCGAGGCGCGGGACGGCGTCGTCGTACGGCTCGACGGCGGATGCGGTGCGCAGACGTACTGGACGATCGGCGGTACGGCCCACGACCCGGAGTTGTTCGTGCTGTTCGGCGACCCGGACGCGGGCGAGCTGCGGATTCTCAAGCGGGGCTGACGCCTTCTACCGTCCTCTGAACCCCGCGCTCCGCCGCGCCACGAAAGCGGCCACCCCCTCCCGCGCGTCCGCCGTCGTCATGTTGATCTCCTGGGCGGCGGCCTCCGCGGCGAACGCGGTGGCGCGGTCGGTGTCGAGGGAGGCGTTGACGAGCTGCTTGGTGAGGGCGAGCGCGCGGGTCGGCCCCGCGGCGAGGCGGGTGGCCCACTCAGCGGCCGTCTTCGCCAGCTCCCCGTCCGGGACGACCCGGTTGACCAGGCCCAGGCGTTCGGCGTCGGCGGCGGTGAGGGCGTCGCCGAAGAACATCAGCTCCTTCGCGCGCTGCGGGCCGACCAGGCGGGGGAGGAGATAGGCGCCCCCGCCGTCGGGGACGAGTCCACGTCGTACGAACACTTCGATGAACTTCGCCGACTCCGCGGCCAGGACGAGGTCGCAGGCGAGTGCGAGATGGGCGCCGAGACCCGCCGCCGTGCCGTTCACCGCCGCGACCACCGGCTTCTCGCAGTCGAGGACCGCGGCGATCAGACGCTGGGCGCCCAGCCGGATCATGCGCGCCACGTCCCCCGCGACCCGCTCACCGGATGCCGCGCCGCCCCGCAGGTCCGCGCCCGCGCAGAAGCCGCGCCCGGTCCCGGTGATGACCACGGCCCGTATCTCCGGGTCGGCCGAGGCGTCCGCCAACAGGCGGATCAGCAGGTCGCGTTGGTCGGGAGTCACGGCATTGAGGGCCTCGGGCCGGTTGAGGGCGAGATACAGGACCTGGCCGGTGACGGTGTGCAGCACGTCGTCGCTCACCGGCACACCACCAGCGCGTCCAGCGCCACCGCGCCCTGGCCGCGCGGCAGGACCATGAGTGGGTTGATGTCCAGCTCGGCCAGTTCGTCCCCGAGTTCCAGGGCCATCCGCTGCACCCGCAGGACGACCTCGACGAGCGCGTCGATGTCGGCCGGCGGCCGCCCCCGCACCCCGTCGAGCAGGGCCCGCCCCCGCAGGTCGCCGAGCATGTCCTTGGCCTGCTCCTCGGTGAACGGCGGTACGCGTACGGCCACGTCGCGCAGGACCTCCACAAGGACGCCGCCGAGCCCGACCGTGACCGTCGGTCCGAACAGGTCGTCGTGGGTGACGCCGACGACCATCTCGACGCCCCGCTCGACCATCTGGCAGACCAGCACCCCGTCCAGGGAGACGCCCTCGTAGCGGGCGATGTCGGTCAACTCCCGGTAGGCGTCGCGGACCTGGCTCGCGGAGGTGAGGCCGATCTTCACCAGGCCCAGCTCGGTCTTGTGGGCGATCTGCGCGCCGGAGGCCTTCATCACCACCGGGTAGCCCACCAGGCCGGCCGCGCGGACGGCCGCCGCCGCGCTGGTCACCAGCTGCTCGCGCGGTACACGGATGCCGTACGCCCGCAGCAGCTGCTTCGCCGCGTGCTCGCTCAGCTGCTGGCCCGGACGCATCAGCGCCTGCGCCTTGCGGAAGGAGGGGGAGGTGGTGCGCGGGGCCTCGTCGAGGGGGGAGCGGTAGGCGGCGGTGAAGCGGTGGTGGTCGAGATAGGCGCGGACGGCCGTGACGCAGTTGCCGACCGTGCGGAAGGTGGCCACCCGGGAGGAGCCCAACAGGACGTCGCGATACGCCGGTTCGGTGCCGACCGGCGATCCCCACACCACGCAGACCAGCTTGTCCGTCTGCTCGGCCGCGTCCACCAGGTCCTGGACCAGCCTGTCGCTGAGCGGCGGGAAGGGGCCGGTCACCGGGCAGATCAGCACGCCCACCGCCGGATCGTCGAGGAGCGCGTCGATGATCTTCCGGCCGCGGTGGTCGCCGACCGGGTGGCCCCCGTTGTCGACCGGGTTGGCCACGTTCAGGTACTCCGGTATCCACTGGTGCAGTTCGGCCTGCTTGGCGGCGGAGAGCGGCGGCAGCCTCAGCCCCGCCTCCGTCGCCAGGTCGGCGAAGTGGGCGCCGGTGCCGCCCGAGATCGAGTAGACGACGACCCCGTCGGCGCGCGGTGGCCGGGCGCGGGCCAACAGGGCCGCGGTGTCCTGGAGTTCGTCGAGGCCGTCGACACGGATCACGCCGTACTGCCGCATCGCCGCGTCCACCACCGCGTCCGCGCCGGTCAGCTTGCCGGTGTGGGAGGCGGCCGTGCGGGCGCCGGTCTCGGTGCGGCCCACCTTGACCGCGACGACCGGCACCTTGCGGCGGGCGGCCCGGTCGGCGGCCAGCAGGAAGGAACGGCCGTCCTTGAGGCCCTCGACGTAGCAGGCGATGGCGCCGACGTCCGGCTGCTCGGCGAAGTAGGAGAGGAAGTCGGCGGTCTCCAGGTCGGCCTCGTTGCCGGTCGGCGCCCAGTGGGAGAGGCGGATGCCGAGCTCCTGGAGGGCGAAGACGGGGCGTCCCTGGTGCCCGGACTGGGTGATGAGGGCGATCGCCGGTCCGTCGAGGTCGTCGCGGAACCGCTCGAAGGCGTTGAGGTTGGTGTTCGGGCCGAGCAGCCGCATCCCGGACCGCCGTACGGCGGCGGCCAGCCGGGCCTGTGCGGCGGCGCCCGCCTCGCCGGTCTCCGCGAACCCGGAGGCGAAGACGACCGCGAACTTCACCTTGGCCTCGGCGAGTTCCTCGATCACCGGAAGCGGGTCGGCGACCAGCAGGACGGCGAGGTCGACCTGCTCGGGCAGCTCGGCGACGGACGCCACGCAGGGGATGCCGAACACCTCCGGGCGGCTGGGATGCACCGGGTGCAGCCGGGCCCCGACGCGTTCGGCCCAGCCGAGGAGCTGCCGGGTGACGCCGGTGTTGGGGCGGCCCTCGGTGTCCGAGGCGCCGATCACGGCGACCGATTCCGGCCGGAAGAAACGGTCCAGATCGGGGACGTCGCCGTACAGCCGACGGCCGCTGACGTCGAGGTCGTCGACGTCGGCCGGCCGGCCGTGGACGGCGGGTCCGGGTTGCTCGCCGCATGCGATGGCCCGGGCCCGGCGGGAGTCGGTGGTGAGGGTGCCGTGGGTTGATCCAAGCATCGGTCCGCCCGCTCCTGTGTGACAGCGATTAACTGACGCAGTGTCAGGTTACGGGAACTGACGCTGCGTCAGGAATGGCCGTGCACAAAGACGCTGGGAACGGAGCAGACCCGCACGACGGGCCCACCGCGCGGCACGCTACGTACGTACCGCGTCCAGCCGCGCCGCCGACCCCGTCCGCGCGATCGCCTTCGCGATCTTCTCCGCGTCGATCGCCAGCTCGCGGAACATGCCGCTGATGGGGTTGGTGTAGCCGGTGAAGTAGAGGCCGGGGGCGTGCGGTGGGGTCCGGGCGCCGTGGACCTGCGGTCTGCCGCGGGTGTCGAGGACCTTGAGGTGGCCGACCAGGCCCTCCAGGGCGCGGACGTAGCCGGTCGCCGCGATCACCGCGTCCGGGGCGATGCGGTCGCCGTCGGCGAGGGCGACCTTGCCGTCCTCGAAGCCGTCGACGGCGGCGACGATCTCCACCTTGCCCGCCTTGACGGCGTCGATGAGGCCGACGTCCTGGACCGGGATGGCACCCTCGTTGACCCGGCTGTACAGGCCGGTGCCGGGGCGGGGCAGGCCCTGGGCGGAGAGGTCGGGCACGCTCAGCTTGGCCATCGGGCCGGCCAGGCGGTCGACCAGGCCGACCGGGAGGCGGCGGACGAGGACGCCGGTGTACTGGGCGGCCCAGCCGGCCGTCGAGCGGCGGACGATGTGCGGGGCGGTGCGCACGGAGAGGCGTACTCGGGAGGCGCCGCCCTCCACCAGGTCCACGGCGATCTCCGCGCCGGTGTTGCCGACGCCGACGACGAGCACGTCACGTCCCGCGTAGGGCTCGGGGTTGCGGTACTGCGAGGCGTGCACGAGGTCACCGGTGTAGGCGTCACGGCCGGGCCACTCGGGCAGCCGCGGGGTGTGGTTGTAGCCGGTGGCGACGACCACCGCGGCGCCGGTCAGTTCACGGCCGCCGGTGGCGTGCAGCAGCCAGCCGGTGCCGTCGGCGGCGCGCTCGACGCGGGAGACCTCGACGCCGGTGACGATCTCCAGCTCATGGTGCTCGGCGTACTTCTCCAGATAGCGCACCACGTTGTCGCGGGAGACCCAGCGCCCGAACCTGCGCGGCATCGCCAGGCCCGGCAGGCCGGACAGACGACGCGTGGTGTGCAGATGGAGGCGGTCGTAGTGGCGCCGCCAGGAGGCGCCGACGCGGTCGGACTTCTCCAGGACGACGGCGCGCACGCCCTGGGCGCGCAGCGCGTACGCGGCGGCGAGTCCGCCGGGGCCGCCGCCGATGACGTACACGGGGCGGGCGGCGGTGTTCGGCTCCGCGCCGGCGGGCGCGGAGGACGCTGTGGAGTCGGCCATGAGCGCGAGCGTAATCACGCGCCAGGTTGATGGGTCTCGGTCAAGACCGGAATTGGTTGCGGATTGATCACGCCTGTAGGAGGAGTGGGTGGGGCTCGTGGCGTAGGGCGCCTGGTTGTGGCGGTCCCATGGGCATGCGCCACGGCGCCGGGCCCGCTCGCTTGCGGAGGGGCTCGGCGCCGTGGGTGCGGTGGCCTGGTTCTTATGACGGGAAACCGGCACCGCGTTCAGGGGGGCGTGCGGCAGGAGGCTACTTCTTCTTGGGGCCCTTGTAGCCGGTCACCTTCGCGATCCAGGTGATGAAGTCGCCCGGGTCGGTGTTGGCGCCGTGGCCCTGGTCCCAGTAGTAGAGGTGGTTCACGTCGTCGCCGAGGCCCTTCGCGGCGGCGGCGAGGTTGGCGGAGACCGTGTGCGAGGTGTCGGAGTCCTTGGTGCCGAGGCGGATCCACCAGTGCTTGGAGCGCTTGCCGTTGACCTTCTCCACCAGGTGGTACATCGGGTTCATCAGGTCGAGCTTCGCGGGGATGTCGCTCGCCACGCGCTTGCTGCTGAGGCCGGTCGTGTCGTTCTTCGCGCCGTACGCCGTGAAGTGACGGCTGAGGGTGGTGCCCGCGCCGAACTCGTTGTTCTCGCCGGCCGACAGGTCGAAGGCGTCGAAGGCCGGGGCGTCCTTCTTGCGGGCGCCGACGTGGGTGAGGAAGTCGGCC
This sequence comes from Streptomyces sp. NBC_00028, assembly GCF_045041065.1. Lineage (NCBI taxonomy): Bacteria > Bacillati > Actinomycetota > Actinomycetes > Kitasatosporales > Streptomycetaceae > Streptomyces > Streptomyces sp. NBC_00028. Next base: position 5,749,822 of record NZ_CP108293.1, read on the forward strand.
CAGGTGAAGGTCGCCCTGCCGCCGGACCAGGTGATGAAGGTGTTGGCGGCGAGATAGGTCTCGCGCGCGGAGTCGGAGAGAGCGGCCAGGTAGCTGGTCGCCGAGGGCTCCATGTACTGCTTGAGGAGGTACTCGTCGTAGTTGCGGGCGGTGAGCGTGCCGAAGCCGTTCAGGCCGCGCAGCCTGAGCCCAGCCTGGTACTCGGCGAACTGCGACTGGAGCGCCTTGGAGACGGTCTGGTCGACCTGCTTGCCGGTACTGAGCGCGTTGGCGCCCCAGTTCCACTCGTAGGCGCCGTCGGCGTGCTCCAGGTCGGTGATCGGGCACCAGGCGCCGGTCGCGAAGATCGCGTCGGAGGCGTCGGCCGCGCCGAGTTCCTGGAGGTAGCTGTCGTAGAGCTTGCTGTCGCCGGAGGCGCCGAGCAGTGCCGAGACGGCGCCGCCCGCGCTGGTGCCGGCGGAGACGATCCGGTCGACGTTGCCGGGGATACGGCCCTTGTTGGACCGGATGTAACGCACCGCCGCCTTGAGGTCGACGATGACGGCCGGGGCGGTGCCGTAGTACTCGCCGTCGGCGTTCTTCAGGGTGCGGCCGCGGGCGCCGGGCTCGACGACGACGTAACCGGCGGCCAGCGCGAGGAGCTGGTTGCTGGAGGTGGCGCCGCCGGTGGCGTTGGTGTTCCCGTTGGCGTTGGGCAGCGCGGAGCCGGAGGCCGTCGGGGCGCCGCTCGGTGCCCCGCCCCCACCCGTGCTCATGCCGCCGCCCCCGACCTCGGTGGCGTCCGCGACGGAGGAGGGCATGTAGCCGCCGACGGAGTTCGCGAACAGGATCGGCGCGTTCGTCGGGTCGACGGTCTCGCCGTCGATCTCCACCGGGGCGCTGACGATCAGCGACTGGTAGGTCTCGTCCACAGGGTTGGCGACATAGGTGATCGCCTTCCAGAAGTGGTAGGTCACCGCGTGTTCGGTGCCCTCCGTGTCCGTGACCGTCTTCGTCAGCTTCGTGTACGCGTCCTTGTCGAAGGCCAGGTTGTCGGAGGAGGACGAGCCACCGCCCTCGCTCGACGCGTTCGCGTTCAGGGCGATGCCCCCGACCGCCGCGACCCCCGCCGTCGCGCCGATGCCCATGACGACGGTCCTGCGCTTGACTGCCCTGTGCTTCACGGTTCGACTCCCTCGGATTCGGCTCACGTCTGCGAACCTAGGTGTAGTGGCGACAAAATTGCCAACAATCTGAAGGCATTCAGAGGGGACGCACAGTTTCATGGCCTGCGCACAGCCGTTCCTCATGGAAATCGAAGGCTTCCGGCTATCCCGATTCTGACGTACCGTCAGATCCCATGGACACGATCGGGCTCACCGGTGCGGAATGGCTGGCCGTCCTGCGCATAGGTCTCGGGCTGTGGTGGCTGGAGAGCTGGCGGCACAAGGACAAGAAGACGTGGTTCGAGGGCGGCGGGATCACCTGGGCCGCGGACATCGCCGCCAAGCACCGGTGGACCCCGGTCCGCAGTGGCTTCGACGTGGTCGTGACGCCGCGCCCCAGGACGATGGCGTACGTCGTCGCCTACGCGGAACTGGCCCTCGGGCTCGGTCTGGTCCTCGGCCTGCTCACCCCCGTCGCGCTGGTCGGCGGGCTGCTGCTCAACGTCCTCTACTTCACGCTCATGATCCACGACTGGGCCGAGCAGGGGCAGAACTCGATGATGGCCCTGATCTCCGTGGTCGGCCTGTTCGGGATGTCCTGGCAGACGTGGTCGCTGGACAGCGCGCTGGGCTGGTTCTGATGACCGCGGCACGACCCGACGTCCCCGAGGCCGACGCCTTCACCCGTACCTACTGGGACGCGGCGGCGGACGGCACCCTCCTGATCCGCCACTGCCGCGCCTGCGACCGCCCCCACCACTACCCCCGCGAGTTCTGCCCGCACTGCTGGAGCGAGGACGTGGACTGGCGGCCGGCGAGCGGCCGGGCCGAGCTCTACACCTGGTCCGTCGTCCACCGCAACGACCTGCCGCCGTTCGGCGAGCGCACCCCGTACGTCGCGGCCGTCGTCCAACTCGCCGAAGGGCCGCGGATGATGACGGAGGTGGTGGACGCCCCGCCGCAGACCCTGCGCGCGGGCCTGGGACTCCAGGTCGGCTTCCGCGACGGGATCCCGGTCTTCCGGCCCCGGGGATGATCAACGGCCCCCTTTTTCCGGCGCCGCGGTATTCAATGGCCCGATGGCTCCTACACGCGAACGGACCCCGAGTCCCCACCTGGCCCCCGAAGTGCTCGGACACGGGCTGCGGTTGAGCCCCTGGGACCCGGAGTCCGACGCCGATGCAGCCACCTGGCTGCGCGCCCGCGCCGACCCCGAGTTCCGGCGCTGGAACACCCCCCTGAGACCGGTCACCGACCTCGACGCCGCTCACGCCTCACTGCGTGCGGTGGCGGAACGCATGGCGGACGGCGAGAACGTGGCCTTCCGTGTCGCGGACGCGGCGACCGGCACCACGCTGGGACACCTCGGCGTCAATGCGATCGACCCCGTCATGCGCGTCGCCCGGGTCGGCTACTGGGTGCTGCCCGAGGCGCGCGGCCACCGGGTCGCCGCCCGCGCCCTCACGCTCGCCTCCCGCTGGGCCTTCACCGAGCTGCGCCTGCACCGCCTCGAACTGGGCCACGCCCTCGGCCACGAGGCGTCCTGCCGGGTCGCCGAGCGCTGCGGCTACCCCTACGAGGGAACCCTGCGGGGTGCGATGTTCCAGTCGGGCACGCTGGACGCCTTCCGGGACGTCCATCTGCACGCCCGGCTGGCGACCGACCCGGAACCGGGGGATCCGCGATGAGCTGGCACATCACCGAGGATCTCGACGCCTTCCTCGCCCGCGCCGGCACCTTCCTGCGCTCCCGCCCGGTGCTGCACACGGTCCAGCTGACGGTGACCGAGCGGCTGAGCACGTACGGGACCAGGGCCTACGGCGACGAGGCGCCCGTCTTCGGCGTGCTGGAACGGGACGGAGCCCCCCGGGCGGCCTGGTTCCGCACCCCGCCCCACTGGCTGACGCTCACCCCCCTCGCGGCCGAGGACGCCGCCGCCCTCGCCGCGCGCCTCGCCGACCTCGGGCACCGGCTCCCCGGTGTCTCCGCCGATCGCGGCACCGCCGTCGCCTTCGCCGAGGCCTGGCGGCGGCACACCGGCGCCGAGGCCGCCCTCTACCAGCATCAACGCCTCTACCGGCTGGACACGTTGACCCCGCCCGACCCGATGCCGCCGGGCCGCGCCCGGATCGCGGGCAAGGCGGACCGGGAGCTGCTGGTGCGCTGGTTCGACGGCTTCCTCGACGACGTCGGCAAGACCGGCGCCGGGGACCCCGAGGCCTGGGCCGACGCCCGCGTCGAACACGGTGGGGCGGTGCTCTGGGAGACCCCGGACGGGGTCCCCGTCTCCCTGGCCGCGGCCCACCCCATGATCGCCGGGCAGGTCCGCGTCGGCCCCGTCTACACCCCGCCAAAGCTGCGCGGACGGGGCTACGCCGGGGCCGCGACCGTCGCCGTCAGCCGCGCCGCCCGGGAGGCCGGCGCCGAGGAGGTGCTGCTGTTCGCGGACCTGGCCAACCCGACGAGCAACGGCGTGTACCTGCGGGTCGGCTATCGCGGGGTCGCCGACTTCGCGGTCTACGACTTCACCGGCCCGGACCGGTGACGCCTCAGGGCCAGAGCAGCTCCCGCGTCCAGCCGTCCGCGGTACGGCCGTAACGGAGCCGTACGTGCTGCCGCCGGGCGTCCCCCTGGAAGAACTCCACCTCCTCGGGGACGAGCCGGTACAGCGTCCAGGACGCCACAGGGGCGTCCGGCTCCCGCTGCGCCCGCTCCCAGGCCGCCCGCGAGGCGCGCGCCAGCTCCGCCACCGAGCCCAGGACCTCGCTCTGCCGTCCGGTGAGCGCGGCGGCGAGCGCGCCGGTCGACCGGGCGTGCAGATCCGCCTGCCCCTCGGCGGAGGGCGCGGCGGTCACCGGCCCCCGCACCCGTACCTGACGGCCGAGCACCGGCCAGTAGAAGCCGAGAGCGGCGTACGGCCGGGCCGCCAGGTGTCCGCCCTTGCGGCTGTGGGAGTGGCTGGCGAAGGCCCACCCGTCCGCGTCGGCGCCGTGCAGCATCACGGTCCGTACGTCCGGGTGGCCCGCCGCGTCCGAGGTCGCGAGGGACATGGTGTGCGGTTCGCTCTGCCCGGCCGCCACCGCCTCCGTGAACCAGCTGGTGAACAGGGCCAGGGGCGCCGGGGGCGCGGAGGCCGGGTCGAAGTCCGGCAGTGTGGTGACCTCCGGGTCCCACACCCGCAGCGACCTCAGCGACTCGTGAAGATCCGGGGTTTCCATGCCCCGATTCTCGCCTGCGGGGCGGTGCGGGGGTGTTTCCTGGGGCCTGGGACCACTGGGGCAGGGGAGACGATGGTGCAACGCATGTCCGGTACGGCGCTCGGCGCCGCGTCCGTCCTCCTCCTCGCGTCCCTCACCGCCTGCGCCGGAACCGGGGACGACACGTCCCCGTCCCTCACCGCCCCCGGGATCTTCTACCTCCGCCCACCGGGCGACAAGGCGGGCCCGCACGACAAGATGCCGTACTCCCTGGTGGCCCGGGACACCGGCGGCCCCGGTGCGCGCACGCTCACCGCGGACGTGCCCGAGGGTGCCGAGGACACGGTGGTGATCCGCAAGTACGGGGGCTGCACCGGCAGTTCGGCGCACGTCACCTGCGAGGTCGACGGCGACTACAGCAACTGGGCCGACGCGCCCCGCGCCAAGGTGGTGGCCGCCAAGGGCGCGAAGGCCGGTGACTCGGCCGTGGTGACGTACAGGTACACGACCAAGGGCGGCAAGAAGCTGGCCGCGCGGACCCGCTTCGTCGTCGGTGAGCCGGTCCTGGAGGCGGTGACACCGGAGTCGGTGGACGACGTCCGCCCCGGCTCCCGGCTCACCGAGCCGATCGTGGTCCGCAACACGGGCGAGGTCCCGGCACGCGGCCTGGGCCTCGAACTGGGCGTCAGCGGAACGGAGTTCGACACACGCTATGCCAACTGCCGTTACCCGGACCCGCAGAAGGGGAGCCTCGCGGTCTGCGAGTTCCCGCACCTGACGATCGACCCCGGCGAGACGGTCACCCTCAGCCCCGCCCTGCGCATCCGCACGCCCGAGACGCAGATGTACACCTCCTACGGCAAGGACGTCTGGGCACTGGACATGGGTCCAGGGCATTACGCCGCGGTCCACGAGGGCGGCGACCACGGGGAAGGCCCGGCCCTGGAGCCGCAGCCGGCCGGCAAGCACCCGGGCGGCACCTTCGTGGCGGGCGGCGGCTCCACCAACGTCATCCTCGACACCTACGCCGACTACGAGGTCTCCGCGGTGGACCTCGAGGGCGACCCCGGCGACGAGAAGACCTTCGAGATCGAGGTCCACAACAACGGCCCCGCGGACGTCGGCTCCCCGGTCCGCCTCCTCTTCGAGCCGCCGCTCGGCATGACGATGCGGAAGCAGCCCATGACGGAGTACGACGACGGCGTCTACGAGCCGTACTGCGAGAGCAACGGCTTCACCTACACCTGTGACGTGAAGGCCCTCAAGCCGGGGGAGAGCCAGGCCCTGGAGTTCACGATGGTCCTCGGTGAACCGGGCGAGGGCACGCTGACGCTGGAGAACAAGAAGCCGTTCAGCTCCTGGGACGTGGGCCGCCGCGACCCGGACGCGGGCAATGACACGGCCGTGATCAGGGTGTCGGGATGACGGTTCACCCCCGCCCCAGCACCACCGTCCCCGACGAGCAGAACCAGCCCCCGGTGCCGGACGCCACCGCCAGTTGCGGCACGTCCCCGTTCCTCCGCAGGACTTGCCGTTCGCCCGCCTCACCCCGGAGCTGTCGTACCGCCTCCACCAGCAGGAACAACCCCCGCATCCCCGGATGCTGGGCCGACAGTCCACCCCCGTCCGTGTTCACGGGAAGCTCCCGCGCCTGGACGTAGGCCCCGCCTTCGCCCTTCTTGCAGAAGCCGAGGTCCTCCAGCGTCACCAGCGTCATATAGGTGAACGCGTCGTAGATCTCCGCCAGTTCGATCTCGCCCGGCCGCACTCCCGCCCGCTCGAACGCCAGACGGCCGCTCACCGCCGCCGGGGAGACCGTGAAGTCCGGCCACTCGGACATCGTGGCGTGGGAGACGTGCTCCCCGGTGCCGAGGATCCAGACGGGGGCCGCCCGGCTGTCCGGTACGTACTCCTCCGCCGCCAGCAGCACCGCCGCGCCGCCGTCGGAGCGCAGGCAGCAGTGGAGCTTGGTGAAGGGGTCTGCGATCATCGGGCCGGACAGGACGTCGTCCACTGTGATCGGGTCGCGGAACATCGCCTCCGGGTTCCGGGCCGCGCTCTCCCGCGCCTGGACCGCCACCTCCGCCAACTGCTCGACGGTCGTGCCGTGTTCGATCATGTGGCGGCGGGCCGCCATCGCGTACTTGGCGATCAGGGTGTGGCCGTAGGGGACCTCGAACTGGAGCGGGCCCCGGGCGCCGTACGAGAGGTTGCCGGTCCGGCGGCCCGCCCTGATGTCCGCCCTCGCCGTCGAGCCGTAGACCAGCAGCACGGCGTTGGCGTGCCCGGCGGCTATCGCGTCCGCCGCGTGGGCCGCCATCACCTCCCAGGTCGAGCCGCCGACCGACGTGGAGTCGACCCAGGTGGGGCGCAGGCCCAGGTACTCGGCCACCTCCACCGGCGCCAGCACCCCCGTGCCCGCCGACGCGAACCCGTCCACCACCGACCTCTCAAGGCCCGAGTCCGCCAGCGCGCGGCGGGCCGCCTGGGCGTGCAGGGTGTAGGGCGTCGTGTCGTCCACCCGGCCGCAGTCGGAGAGGGCGACGCCGACCACGGCGACCTTCCGGGTGCCGGCCCTCATGAATGAGGCAGCCATGAATGACCTCTCCCTCGCTCTGTGCTTATCGACCCACCCCTCCTAATATGACGGACCGTCAGATCCGGAGGGAAGGGGTCGCCATGGACGCCGGCTTCACCGCCGAACAGGACGAGATCCGCCGCACCCTGCGCGAACTCCTGCACAAGCGCTGCGGGGCACAGGAGCTGCGGACCGCCGTCGACACCTCCGCCGGCCATGACCCGGCCCTGTGGGCCGCCCTCTCCGAACAGCTCGGCCTGCCAGGACTCGCCCTGCCCGAGGCGTACGGCGGCGTCGGCTGCTCGGCCACCGAACTCGCCCTCGCGGCCGAGGAGGTGGGCCGCGTACTGGCGCCCTCCCCGCTGCTCGCCACCGCCGTGCTCGTCGCCCCGCTGATCCTGGCCCTCGGCACCGAGGCCCAGCGTGCCGACCTCCTCCCCCGGATCGCCTCCGGCACCCTGACCGCCGCCCTCGCCGCCCCCGCCGCGGGCCTCGCCCTCACCGGCGACAACCACGGGGACTGGGCGGGCGGCGGACGCGCCGGGGGCGTGCAGGCGCGGCGGGCGGGGACGGGCTGGACGCTGTACGGGGAGGTCGCGCCGGTGCCCGACGGGCACCGCGCGGGGCTGCTGCTGGTCGCCGCGCACACCGGCGGCTTCGCCCGCTCCCGCACCCTCCTCTTCCTCGTCGCCGGGGACGCCGACGGGCTCGTCCGCACCCGGCAGACGGCACTCGACGCGACGCGCGCGCTCGGCCGCCTCCAGTTCCGGCACGTCGAAGCCGAGCCGCTCGGCGACCAGGAGGACGCGGACGTGCCCGGCGCGCTGGCCCGGGTCGGGGACGCCGCCGCCGCCGTCCTCGCCTGCGAGGCCGTCGGCGCCGCGGACCGGGTGCTGGAGCGGACCGTCGAGTACGTGAAGCAGCGCGAGCAGTTCGGCCGGGCGATCGGGTCCTTCCAGGCGGTCAAGCACCGGCTGGCCGATGTGTATGTGCAGGTGCAGGCCGCCCGGTCGGCGGCGTACTACGCGGCCTGGGCCACCGCCCACGAGGAACGCGTCGGCGGGCTCGCCCTCGCGCAGGGCCTGGAGGCGCTCAGAAGCTCCGCGGGTGAGGCGATCCAGCTCCACGGCGGCATCGGGTTCACCTGGGAGCACGACGTCCAGCTGTACTTCAAGCGGGCCGCCGGGGACGAGCTGCTGTTCGGGCCGGTCCACCGGCTGCGGGCGCACGCCGCCGACGCGGCGGCACTGTTCACGGCGACGGAGGTGCCGGTGTGATCGGCGAGAAGACGGTGCAGCGCATTTCGTCCACGCGAGGGTTCGCCAAGGTCGCCCCGCATGTCATCCCCGCCCTCGACCGGGCCGTCCACCGGCTCACCCGGGGCAGGGTCATCCTCAGCGCCCAGATGCTGCCCGGAGTCATCCTCACCTCGACGGGCGCCCGCAGCGGCCAGGCCCGCCGCTCCCCGCTCGCCTGCATGCCCGAGGCGGACGGCACCTGGATCCTCATCGGCTCCAACTTCGGCCGCCCCGGCCACCCCGCCTGGACCGCCAACCTCCTCGCCCACCCGGACGCCGACATCAGCTGGAAGGGCACGGACATCCCGGTGCGGGCCCGGCTGCTGGCGGGGGAGGAACGGGCGGCCGTATGGAAGCGGCTGCTGGCGTTCTGGCCGCCGTACGCCACGTATCAGGCCCGGGTGGAGCGCGAGATACGGGTCTTCCGGATCACTCGCCGGTAGTCACAGCCAAGTGGAGGCACACGGCAGGCGGTGGCTCACCCCTGTGAACCACCGCCCGCCAGACAGGACTTGGTGCCTGAAAAAACCCTCGGTCCTACTTGGTGGGCTTCTTTCCGGTCACGCCCAGGTGGACCAACAGCGCCAGGTTCGGCTTGAGTTCGGCCTGTTTGACGCCCCAGGTCTGGAAGCCCTTCTGGTGCGAGGCGACGGCCGCGAGCATCGCGACCAGTGAACCGGCGACCGCCGCCGGGTTCACGTCCTTGTCGACCTTGCCCTTGGACTGCAACTCGGCCACCGAATCGGTCAGGGAGTTGTTCACCGAGTTCAGGATCTTCATACGGAGTTTGTAGAACCGTTTGTCGCCCTCGGCGGCACCGAGATCGACGACCCTGAGGATGGCGTCGTTCTTGCGCCAGAACTCCAGGAACCCGTCCACGAGTTCCTGCGCGGTCGTCCAGCCGGCCTTGCCGACCCACGACCGGCCCTCCAGTAGAGCGGTCAACTGCCCGCCCTCGGTGGCCATTTGCTCGGCGATCTCCAGGACGGCGCCCTCGACGTCCGGGAAGTACTGGTAGAAGGTGGCGGGCGAAGTCCCCGCCTTCCGGGCGACATCGATGACTTTGACGTCCCGGTAAGGGGAGGAGCTGAGCATCTCGCTGAGGCAGTCGAGCAGCTTCTGCCGGGTCGCCTGCCCACGCCGGCCGGCCACGCGGCCGTCGACGGTACGCACTTGTCCTGTCATGCCGTCAGCTTACCGAGGGGTGATCGGAGCGCGATTCGGCCGACTGCAAATGGGGTGCACGGGCTTCGGGAGACGGGTGTGCCTGGTCCTGCGGGGTGCGTGAGTCGCCGTTAGTTTGGCGGTATGGCCGAAAACAGGGCATCCGCGTACGGAGAGGGCGTCCCGTGCTGGGTGGACGCGCAGCTTCCCGACGTCGAGGCGGGCAAGCGGTTCTACGGCGAGCTCTTCGGGTGGAGCTTCGAGGAGCAGCGCTACGGCGGGGCCGTGTGGGCCCTGCACGAGGGCGAGCCGGTCGCCGCGCTCGCGCACAAGACGGACGGGCGGATGCCCACCGTGTGGACGGTGTACTTCGCCACCCCCGACATCGAGGGCCTGGCCGACCGGGTCTGGGCGGCCGGCGGACAGGTCGTCACCGCCCCCATGCCGGTCGGCGACCTCGGCACCAGCGCCCTGGTCACCGACCCGGACGGCGCCGTCTTCGGCCTGTGGGAGCCGGAGAGCCACAGCGGTTTCGGCGTCCGGCACGAGGTGGGCACCTTCGGCTGGGCGGAGCTGTACTCCCGCGACACCGAGGCCGCCAACACCTTCTACGGCGGGCTCTTCCACGACGCCCTGTTCGGGCCGGACGCCGTGCCCGACTTCGGTCGCGCCCCCGTCTCCGACGTCTTCCCGGCCGAGATGCCGCCGCACTTCCTCGTCCACTTCCAGGTCGCGGACTGCGAGGCCGCCCTCGGGACGGTGAACCGGCTCGGCGGGCGGGTCCAGGCGCCACCTTTCGAGACGTCCTACGGCAGAGCGGCCGTCGTCACCGACAATCAGGGGGCGTCCTTCGCACTGCTGGAGCGCCCGCCCCGGGAGTCCGGCCGGTGAGGGCTGCCGTTTTGGGATGAGACATCCCGATCTGCACCCGGGTTCGCCACCAGGCCTCCGGCCAGGAAGAATCAGGGTGCGTGCCGCCATGGCGGTGCGGTGGTGAGACGCTGCACGGGGTCGCGTACATAAGGATGTGACGTGGCCCGTACGGGGAGGTGGCAGGCAAGTGGTGGATCAGCTGACGCAGCACGATCCGCGGCGGATCGGGCCGTTCGAGGTGCTGGGACGGCTGGGCGCCGGTGGCATGGGGCTGGTCTATCTCGCGCGCTCGGCGTCCGGCCGGCGCGTGGCGATCAAGACGGTCCGGACGGAGCTCGCCGAGGACCAGCTCTTCCGCGTCCGCTTCACGCGCGAGGTCGAGGCGGCCCGGGCCGTCTCCGGCTTCTACACGGCGGCCGTGGTCGACGCCGACCCGCGCGCGGCCGTGCCGTGGCTGGCCACCGCGTACGTCCCCGCGCCCTCCCTCGAAGAGATAGTGAACGAGTGCGGGCCGATGCCGGCCCAGGCGGTGCGCTGGCTCGCGGCGGGCGTCGCGGAGGCGCTCCAGTCGATCCACGGCGCGGGGCTGGTCCACCGTGACCTCAAGCCCTCCAACGTCCTCGTCGTCGAGGACGGCCCCCGGGTGATCGACTTCGGTATCGCCTCCGGTGTATCGAACACACGTCTGACGATGACGAACGTCGCCGTCGGCACCCCCGCCTATATGTCGCCCGAGCAGGCCAAGGACTCGCGCTCGGTCACCGGCGCGAGCGATGTCTTCTCGCTCGGCTCGATGCTGGTCTTCGCCGCCACCGGCCACCCGCCCTTCCACGGCGCCAACCCGGTCGAGACGGTCTTCATGCTGCTGCGCGAGGGCCCGGACCTCGAAGGCCTCCCCGACGAGCTGCGCCCGCTCATCGAGTCCTGTATGCAGATGGAGGCCACCGGCCGGCCCAACCCGGCCGACCTCCAGGCCCAGCTGGCCCCCCATCTCTTCGGCTCCGGCTCCGACGACAGCGGCACGGCCTCGGCCTGGCTGCCCGAGCGGGCGGTCGGCCTGATCGAGGCCCGCCGCAACGGCCGCCCGGCCGTGAAGCCGGGTCCGGGCGGACGCAGCGGAGGCGGCCGTGAGGCCCCCGGCCGGATCGCCCCCGCTCCGCCGCCGCCCTCGCACGCGCCGGCCGTCCCGGCCCGGGTCCCCGTCGGCGCCCCCGACACCGGCCCGGTACGCCTCGCGGGCGCCCCGGTGCCCATCGGCCCCGGCCCGCGCGTCGCCGACGCCCGCGCCGCCGCCGTGAAGGCACCGCCGCCCGAGGCGGGCCTGGTCGCCAGCTGGTCCAAGCCGCGCCCCGGGGTCAACGGCGCCGACCCCGCCGTACCCTCTCCGCCTCCCCTGGCCCCCGAGACGGCCTCCGGCTGGCGGCCCTGGCGTTTCCGTATGTCCAACGACGTGTGGGGCACCCCGTCCGTCGCCGGTGACCTCGTCTACGTCACCTCCTTCGAGGTGCACGCCCTGGACGTGGCGACCGGCCGGCGCAGCTTCAAGACGCGGGACGTCGCCTGGTCGATGGCGGTCGCGGACGGCCGTATCCACGCCTCGGACGGCCCCACCCTGTTCGCCCTGGAGGCCCGCGAGGGCGGCGACCTGTGGCGGCTCCAGACGGACGCCTGGGTGTACTCGCTCAAGGCCGACCGGGGCACAGTCGTCACCGGCACCCGGGGCGGCGGCGTCCAGGCCTGGGAGGCCACCAACGGCCGGAAACTCTGGGAGCTCACCGGCGCCCAGACCGACTTCGAGTCCCCCGAGGCGGGCCCGGCCCTGCACGAGGGCACGGTCTACGTCTGGCAGGACGCCCGGCTGCGCGCCCTGGACGCCCGCACCGGCGACGAGCGCTGGTCGTACCCGATCGGTGACGCGGCCTCCTGCGGCGGGGTGCCGGTACGGGTCTCGCAGGCACCGGACGGCTATGTGTACGTCGCCGCCGGCACCCGCGTCCTCGCGCTGGACGTGGCGAGCGGCCATGTGAAGTGGCACTTCGAGGCGCCGGCCGTGTTCCTGTGCGCGCCCACCTTCGTGCCGGGCCCCGCGGTCACCGGCGGCGGGGTCTACCTGGCCGACTACCTCGGCACGGTCTACGCCCTCGACGCCGCCGACGGTCGCGACCGCTGGCGCATCGCCACCGAGGCACGGTCCTCCATCGAGCCGGTGCTGGTCGCGGCGGGCCATGTCCATGTGGGCAGCGGCAAGGGGCTGTACACGCTGGACGCGGTGACCGGCACGCCCAAGTGGCGCTTCCAGGCGGGTGGCGACATCGTGGGCGCCCCCGCGGTCGCCGAGGGCCGGATCCACTTCGGCTCCACCGACCACCTGCTCTACACCCTGAAGGCCGACGACGGCCGGCTGCGCTGGAAGCTGGCGACCGGCGGCGAGATCACCGGCGCCCCGGTGGTCAAGGACGGCGTCGTGTACGCGTGCAGCAAGGACCGCTGTGTGTACGCGCTGGACGCGGAGAAGGGCACGGGGACGGCCAGAACCGCGTAGTCGGCTGGTGACGGCCGTCGTACCGAGCGCTTGGAAGGGGTTCCGGACGGCGGCCGTCGACTCGACGGGAGCGCGCGGTCACGCTTCCTCCACGGCTCTCACACCCGACGCTACGCCCGGGGCGTCAGGGGCGCCATGCGACGGCTGTTAGCGTGACGTGTTCATGCCTTTTTACTTCTTACGGGGGATCAGTGGTGAAGCTTCGCCATGTCCGCGCGGTGGCCGTCTTCGTCGGAGTGGTGGTCGCGCTGACCGGTGCCCGGCACTCGTCCGGCGGCGGATGCTCGGGTCACAGCTCCAACTCCGACAGCTCCTCGCACAGTTCGACGGGCGGCGGCAGCACCCACTACGACGACGATGACGACTCCGTCTCGGGGTCGGGCTCGGGCGGCGTCTCCGAGAGCACGCTGGGCCAGTCGACCCAGGACGTGACGATCAAGGAGTGCCGGGTCGAGGACCAGGGTCTGGTCGCCGATGTCCGCGCCCTCAACAGCAGCACGACCACGACGTACGACTACATGGTCGAGGTCGTCTTCAAGGACGCCTCCGGCACCGCGGTGGCGACCGAGCACAGCGGCCTCTTCGGTGTCGCCCCGGGCGCCTCCGACTCCGTCCTGGTCACCGCGGCCGCGGCGACCGCCACCGACGGCACCTGCGAGCTGTCCGAGGCGCAGGCCGTCAGCGCGTCCTGAACTCCGGCCGGCGGGCGGAGAACAGCTCCGCCTGCCGGTCCCCGGGCAGGTTGCCCAGCGCGATCAGGTGCGGCGCCTGCGCGAAACCGGCGGTGAGTGCCGCCTCCCGGGCCGCCCACAGGGCCCGGACGGTGCCCTGCACCCCGGCCGTCGGCTGCCCCGCGATGACGGCGGCACGGGCGACGGCGACACTCAACACCTCACCCGGGCCGCTGAGTTCGGAGACGAGCCCGATGTCGTACGCCCGCCGCGCGGACATCCGCTCCGCCGTCCCCATCAGCATCATCCGGGCGACCTCCCCGTACGGCATCCGCTGCGCCATGAGCACCGACTCGTACGCGCTGACCATGCCGTAGGTGGTGTGCGGGTCGAAGAAGGTGGCGTCCGGATCGGCGACGACGAACTCGCTCTCGCCGAGCAGATAGAACGCGCCCCCGCAGGCCATGCCCCGCACGGCGGCGACGACGGGTTTCCAGAGGTCGTTGGACTTGGGGCCGACCCGCAGCAGCGGATCGTCGGCCATGTAGGGGGAGGTGGGCTGCGGGACCTCCGCGTCCCGGTCGAGCCCGGTGCAGAACGCGCGCTCTCCGGCGCCGGTGAGGACGACGGCCCGCACGGAGTCGTCGAACCGCAACGCGCGCCAGGTCGCCCGGAGTTCGTCCCTCAGCTCCAGGTCGACGGCGTTGAGACGCTCCGGCCGGTCGAGGGTGACGACGGCGACACCCGTGTCCTTGTCGGTGCTGACCCGAAGGCTCATGGCCGCTCCAGGACCCACTGCGGCAGCCCGGTCCCGGGGTCGGTCACGAACCGCACCCGGGCGCCGATGCGCAGGCGCTCGACCGGCAGCGAGTCCAGCCGGGCCCCGGGCTCGGTGACCAGGTTGCCGACCAGCCGGATCCGCGGCGCCTCGTCGAGCTCGACGACGATCACGTTGTACGGCGCCTGTGCGGCGTAGTCCGGCAGCAGCGGCGGATGGGGGACGACGTACGACCACACCCGTCCCTGCCCGGACATCCGCCGCCACTCGGTGCCGAAGGACTGGCAGTGGGGACAGCAGGGGCGGGGCGGGAAGCGGAGTTCGCCGCAGTCGGCGCAGGCCTGGACCCGGAGTTCGCCCCGGGCGGCGTACTGCCAGAAGGGGGCGCCCTCGGGGTCGATGGCGGGGGACAGCATGGTCAGCTCCTGTTCGTCAGCAGCAGGGCCGAGGTCGGGACGCCCTCACCGGCGGTGACCAGACAGGTGGCGGCGCCCGGCACCTGGGCGGTACTGGTCCCTCTGAGCTGCTTCACCCCTTCGTTGATGAGGTTGAAGCCATGGACGTAGGCCTCGCTGAGCCCGCCGCCACCGGTGTTGATCGGCAGCCGGCCCCCGCTCTCCAGCGCCCCCTGCTCGGTGAACGCGCCGCCCTCGCCCCGCCCGCAGAACCCGTACCCCTCAAGGGAGAGCGGGATGAGCGCGGTGAACGCGTCGTAGATCTGGGCGACGTCGATGTCATCGGGGGTGAAGTCGGCGTGTTTCCACAGGTGTCGGGCGGCTGCCCAGGCCGGTCCGGTGAGGGGGTCGTCGTTCCAGTAGTTGACCATGCCGTGATGCTGGGCGGGCAGGCCCTGGGCGGCGGAGTGGACGTAGACGGGAGGTCTGCGGCAGTCGGCCGCGCGCTCCCGGCTGACCACGACACACGCCAACGCCCCGTCCGTCTCCAGGCAGTTGTCGAAGAGGCAGAGCGGCTCGCTGATCCAGCGGGCGGTCATGTACATCTCGCGGGTGAGGGGCCGCTCGTACATGACGGCCGCCGGATTCTGGTTGGCCCTGTTCCGGCAGGCGAGGGCGACGTTGAAGAGATGGTCGCGGGTCGCCCCGTACTCGTGCAGATAGCGGCGCGTCAGCATGGCGATCTCGTCGACCGGCCGGAGCAGCCCGAAGGGCCGGGTCCACTGGGCGGGGGTGGGGAGCTGGGTGACGGTGTTGCGCCAGGGCCGGGGCCCGCTGCCCCGCTTGCGTGACCGCCAGGCGACGCCGACCGTGGCCTGACCGGCGGCGATGGCGGCGGCGAGATGCGCGACGGTGGCGCAGGAGCCGCCGCCCCCGTAGCCGACCCGGCTGAAGTAGGTGAGATCCCCGAACCCGACGGCCTTCGCGAGCTCGACCTCGTCCGTCTCCTCCATGGTGAAGGAGGCGAGGGCGTCGACCTCGCCGGGGGCGATGCCGGCGTCGTCGAGGGCGGCGACCACGGCACGGCAGGCGAGGGTGCGTTCGTCCTCGGGGAGTTGCTTGGCGAAGGCGGTCTGTCCTATCCCGACGATCGCGGTGGCGTCCTTGATCCCGGCCATGCGCACACCTCCACACTGCTGAAGGGCTGCTGACAGGCCGTCAGGGTACAGCTAATCTGACGGGTAGTCAGCTCCGGGGTTGGGAGGCGTGCGATGCGCGGTGATCTGGAGTGGGGCGGCATTCCGGGACTCGTCCGGTCCGCGGTGGAGCGGTACCCGGACGTCGAGGCGGTGGTGGAGGGCCGTACGCGGGTGTCGTACGCCGAGTTGGGCGCCCGCGTCGAGCGCGCCGCGGCGGCCTGTCTCGCGAACGGCGTCGAACCCGGCGACCGGGTCGCGATCTGGGCGCCGAACAGCCTCGACTGGATCGTGGCGGCGCTCGGCGCGGTGTCGGCGGGCGCGGTCCTCGTCCCCCTCAACACCCGCTTCAAGGGCGCGGAGGCGGCGGACGTGCTGCGCCGCAGCGGGGCGCGGCTGCTGTTCGTGACGGGGACGTTCCTGGGGACGTCGTACGTGGCCTCGCTGCGGCGGGCGGTGGGGGAGGGACTGCCTGCGCTGGGCGGCTCCCTGGAACAGGTGGTGGTCCTCTCGGACGACGCCCCGGCGGAGTACCGCACCTGGAAGGACTTCCTGGCGAGCGGGGAGGGGGTGGGGTCGGCGGAGGTGAGGGAGCGTTCGGCGCGGGTGGACGGGTCGTGCGCGTCGGACATCGTCTTCACGTCCGGTACGACGGGCCGCCCCAAGGGCGCGGTGATCACGCACGCGCAGACGCTGCGGGCGTACGAGATCTGGAGCGACCTCGCGGGGTTGAGGCAGGGCGACCGCTACCTCATCGTGAACCCCTTCTTCCACACCTTCGGCTACAAGGCGGGTGTGATCGCCTCTCTGATGCGGGGCGCGACGATGATCCCGCAGCCGGTGTTCAACGTGGACACGGTGCTGGCGAACGTGGCGTCGGAGGGGGTCTCGGTCCTGCCGGGCCCGCCCACCCTGCTCCAGTCCCTCCTCGACCACCCGGCGAGGACGTCGTACGACCTCTCGGCCCTGCGCCTGGTGGTGACGGGCGCCGCGGTCGTCCCCCTGACCCTGGTCGAACGCCTGCGGGACGAGCTCGGGGTGGCGACCGTGCTGACCGCGTACGGCCTCTCGGAGGCGAGCGGCATCGTCACGATGTGCCGGCGCGGCGACCCGCCGTCGGTGATCGCCTCGACCTCGGGCCGCGCGATCCCGGGTACGGAGGTCCGCGTCGAGGCACCGCTCGGCGCACCCGGCGAGGTCCTGGTCCGCGGCTTCAACGTCATGCGCGGCTACTTCGAGGACGAGGCGGCGACGGCGGAGACGCTGACTTTGGACGGCTGGCTGCGCACGGGCGACGTGGGTGTCCTCGACCCCGCCGGGAACCTCCGCATCACCGACCGCCTCAAGGACATGTTCATCGTCGGCGGCTTCAACGCGTACCCGGCGGAGATAGAGCAACTCCTCGGCCTGCACCCGGACGTCACCGACGTCGCGGTGATCGGCGTACCGGACGCCCGGCTGGGCGAGGTCGGCAAGGCGTACGTGGTCCGCCGCGAGGGCGCCGTACTGACCGGCGACGACCTGATCGCCTGGGCACGCCGCGAGATGGCCAACTACAAGGTGCCGAGAGCGGTGGAGTTCGTGGGGGAGCTGCCGCGCAACGCGAGCGGCAAGGTGGTGAAGGGGGAGTTGCGGCGGACGTCGGCCGGCTGAGCCGGCCGACGTCACCGTCGCGGACATGCATCGGCCGCGGCGGCTCCCCCTCCGCGCCGCCGCGGCCGATCCCCGTGTGGGAAAAGGTTCGTGTGGGTCAGGCCGGGTTGTCCGTGATGTGGACGTTGTCCGTGGTGGCCTCACCGCTGTCCTTGGCGCTGAGCTTCAGCGGGTCGCTGGTGATGTGCACGTTCTTGACGGCGATGGGCTCGTCGGTGATGTGGACGTTGTCCGTCGTCGCGTCGCCCGTGGGCTCGTCCGTGATGTGGACGTTGTCGGTGCTGGTCTCGTCGCTCATGGTGCTGGCTCCCCTGACAGTGCGGTGCGTTGATGGGCCGGATCCGCCCGGCGACTCCCCCGAGTGTTTCCGGGCGGATCCAGCTGGGCCGGTTCACCCTAGAGGTCCGGCCCGGTGTCGCTCCGTCTGCCCCCCGACGCGACGGCCCGACACAGGTGAGAGTGTCGGACGGCGATAAACGAATGATGAACGCGCCCGGCCGGCCGGCCGGTCGGACCGCCTCAGGCCACGGCCGCCGGGCTCAGCAGGCCCCTGACCTCGGCCGCCTCGGGTACGCCCAGTGTCTCGAAGATCGCCAGAGCGTCCCGCCAGCAGACCTGGGCCCGGCCCGGCTGACCGATGCCGCCGAGGGCACGCCCGAGGATCGTGAGGACGTTGCCGCGGCGCCACTCGCCACCGATGTCACGCACCAGCGTCAGCGCCATCTCGGCGTTGGCCGCGGCCTGGGCGGGGCGCCTGGCCGCGAGGTCCAGCTCGGCGAGCCGGAACAGCGTCATGCCCTCCCACAGGCGCTGGCGGCTCTCCCGGAACACCTGGAGGGCCTGGTTCAGGCACTCGGTGGCCTCGGTCAGCTTCCCGCTCTGCTTGAGCGCAAGGCCCAGCGCGTAGCGGCCGTTGGCCCCGCGCAGCGCGTGCCCCAGGTCGTCGTACATCGCCGCGCCCTGCTGGGCCAGCGCCACCGCGCTCTCCGTGCGCCCGGTGACGAGGTGGATGCGCGACAGGTTGCAGAGGGCGCTGGCCTCGCCCGCGCGGTCACCCAGCGCCCGGAACCCCTCGATGGCGAAGGTGAGATGCTCCTCGCTCGCCTCGTGCCGGTTCTGGTAGTGCGCGACCGCCCCGCTGATGTTGGACGCCCAGCACCCGGTGAGCGGATCGGCCGCCGCCTGAGCCAACTCCGAGGCGCGGGCCGCCTCTTGGAGGGCCGCGTCGAACCTGCTGTCGGAGACCTGGTGCATGAAGGCGAGCGCGATCAGGGAGCGCGCCTCCGCGCGGGAGTCGTCCTCGGAGCGCGCCACGTCCCGCAGCAGCGCCGCGACCGCCTCGTACTCCTTGGAGTTGGCCCCCGATTCCGCCAGGTCGACGGCCGCCCACAGGACGTCGACCGCGCGACGCAGGGTCTCCGGCCGCGCGGACTGCCGTACGCACGCGAGCAGCGGCACCGCCTCCGCGTACAGCCAGTCCTGTGCCGCGTGCCGGTCCGAGAAGACCAGCCCCGGATATCCCGCCGGCTCCAGATGGTCCACCAGCCGGTCCCCGGGCCGCTCGATCAGGTACACACCGCCGACCGTCGCCAGATAGAAGTCCAGGAGCCGCGAGAGCGCCGCCCCCCGCTCCTGCGGCGGCCACTCGTCCCGTTCGGCGCACGCACGCGCGTAGAGCCGTACCAGGTCATGGAACCGGTACCGGCCGGGTGCCGCCGACTCCAGGAGGGACGTGTCGACCAGGGACTCGAGCACGTCCTCGGTGTCCTCGACGCCCAGGTTCAGCATCGCCGCCGCGGCGGCGAGGGAGATGTCCGGGCCGTCCGCCAGGCCGAGCAGGCGGAACGCGCGGGCCTGGGCGGGCTCCAGGGCGCCGTAGCCGAGCTCGAAGGTCGCCTTGACCGCGAGGTCGCCGGCCTGGAGCTCGTCCAGCCTGCGGCGTTCGTCCGCGAGCTTCGCCGCCAGCACCGACACCGTCCATGTACGGCGGGCCGCCAGCCGCGACGCGGCGATACGGATCGCCAGCGGCAGGAAACCGCACGCCGCGACCACGTCCAGCGCAGCCTCCCGCTCCGAGGCCACCCGCTCCTCGCCGACGATCCGGATGAAGAGCTGGAGCGCCTCGTCGGGGGACATCACGTCCAGGTCGACGAGATGGGCGCCCGCGAGGTCCACCATCCGCACGCGGGACGTCACCAGCGCCGCGCAGCCCTCCGTGCCGGGCAGCAGCGGGCGCACCTGTGCCGCGTCCCGCGCGTTGTCCAGCAGGACCAGCACCCGTCTGCCGTCCAGGACCGAGCGGTACAGCGCCGCACGCTCCTCCAGGGAGTCGGGGATCGCCGAGTCCGCGGTGCCCAACGCCCGCAGGAACGCGCCCAGGACCGTCTCCGGCTCCGCGGCACGCTGGCCCGCGCCCTGGAGGTCCACGTACAACTGGCCGTCGGGGAAGGCGGACCGGGCCTGGTGGGCGACGTGCACCGCCAGGGTCGTCTTGCCCACGCCCCCGATGCCGGCCAGCGCCGACACGGCCATCACCCGGCCCTCGGAGGAGGCCAGGACGTCGCCCAGCTCGGCGACGAAGGAGGCGCGCCCGGTGAAGTCGGGGACGGTCGCGGGGAGTTGTGCCGGACGGACCGGGGTGGCGGCGGGCTCCGCCCTCGGGGACGACGGTTCCGCGAGGCCCGGGTCGGCCTGGAGGATGCGCTGCTGGAGCTCCTTCAGCCCGGGCCGCGGGTCCACGCCCAGCTCGTCGGCGAGCAGGCGCCGCGTGTCCGCGTACACGGCGAGGGCCTCCGCCTGGCGGCCGCTGCGGTACAGCGCCAGCATCAGCAGCTCGCGCAGGCGTTCACGCAGCGGGTGCGCCGCGGTCAGGGCGGTGAGTTCCGAGACCGCCTCGGCGTGGCAGCCCTGTTCCAGGTCCATGTCGAGGCGGGATTCCAGGAGTTGGAGCCGCCACTCCTCCAGGCGGACGCGCTGCGAGGCCGCGTACGGGCCCGGTACGCCCGCCAGCACCTCGCCGTCCCACAGCGCCAGGGCGCGGCCCAGCACCTCACGGGCGTGGCACAGATCCCCGGCGCCCCGCGCCTTCTCCGCCTCCGCCGCCCACTCCTGGGCCACGGTGACGTCCAGCGCGCCCTCGCCGAGGGAGCGGATGGCGTAGCCGCCCGCGTCGCTGGCCAGGACGCCGGGGTCGAGGACCTTGCGCAGCCGGGAGGCGTACGTCCGTACCGCCGCCAGCGCCTGCGACGGGGGCTCCTCGCCCCACAGGGCGTCGATCAGCTCGGCCGCGGTGGCCGTACGGCCCTCCCGCAGCAGCAGGGCCGCGAGCAGGGCCCGTTGCTGCGGGGAGCCCATGGCCAAGGGCTCGTCGCCGCGCCAGGCGCGCACCGGCCCGAGCACGCTGAAGCGCAGCAGCGGTATGGGCTCCGTCGCGGAGCCGGGGCGCCGCTGCTCCGGCACCCGCGGTACACCGTCCATCGCCGTCCCCTCAGACACAGTGAGCAACCCGGGCAGACACAGTGAGCAACCTCGCCAGACACAGTGGGCAACCCCGCCAGTTTGCCTTGTTCATGGCAGATGCGTCAGCTGTGGAGAGAGTGATCACAGGTAGGCGCGCGGTAAATCACAAGCCCCTCACGCTCCCTCCGCACAATTCCGCGCACAAACCACCATGACCGGGCACCGTCGCCGTAGCTGACGGGTCGTCAGATCGGCGCTACCGTGGCCCCCATGGAGACCACCCCGGAATTTCCGAAGATCATCTCCGTCGACGACCACACGGTGGAGCCCGCCGACGTCTGGCAGAACCGGCTTCCGAAGAAGTACCTGGACGTCGGTCCCCGTATCGTCCGCGCCCCGCTGAAGGAAATGACCTTCCTCGGCGGCCGGTTCAAGCCCGTGATGGGCACCCCGGGCGAGACCGACGGCCCGATCGGCGACTGGTGGGTCTACGAGGACCTCCACCGCCCCCTCACCCGCCTCGACACCGCCGTCGGCTACAGCAGGGACGAGATCAAGCTGGAGGTCATCACCTACGAGCAGATGCGGCCGGGGTCCTACGACGTCCCGTCCCGCCTCGCCGACATGGACGTCAACCACGTCCAGTCCGCCCTCTGCTTCCCCACCTTCCCGCGCTTTTGCGGCCAGACCTTCACCGAGGCCGCGGACCACGAGCTGGGGCTGCTGTGCATCCAGGCCTACAACGACTGGACGGTGGAGGAGTGGTGCGGCCCGCAGGCCCAGGGCCGCCTCATCCCCCTCACCCTGATCCCCCTGTGGGACGCCCGGCTGGCCGCCACCGAGGTCCGCCGCATGGCCGCGCGGGGCGTCCGCGCCGTCGCCTTCTCCGAGATACCCCCGCATCTCGGCCTGCCGTCGATCCACACCGACGCCTGGGACCCCTTCCTCGCCGCCTGCGACGAGACCGGAACCGTCATCGCCATGCACATCGGCTCCTCCAGCCGGATGCCGTCCACCTCCGCCGACGCCCCGCCCGCCGTCGGCTCCACCATCACCTTCGCCAACTGCTGCTTCTCGATGGTCGACTGGCTGATGAGCGGCAAGTTCGAACGCTTCCCGAACCTCAAGGTCATGTACGCGGAAGGCCAGATCGGCTGGATCCCGTACATCCTCGAACGCGCCGACGTCGTCTGGGAGGAGAACCGCGGCTGGGGCGGGGTCGCCGACAAGGTCCACCGCCCGCCCTCCGAACTCTTCGCCGAGCACGTCCACGGCTGCTTCTTCGACGACGCCTTCGGGCTCAGGAACCTCGACGCCATCGGCCTCGGCAACGTCCTCTACGAGACCGACTACCCGCACTCCGACTCCACCTGGCCCAAGTCCCGCGAGGTCGGCGAGGCCCAGATGGGCCACCTCGCCCCCGACGTGGTGGAGCGAATCGTCCGGGGCAACGCCATCGACCTGCTCGGGCTGACCTCCGACGGACTCTGGGGCGGCCCCCGGTGATCCAGTACGGCATCCAGCTCCCCGTCCAGTCCCAGAGCACCATCTACACCGAGCCCTGGGAGGCCGCCGCCGGCCCGGACGACCTGGTCGCGGTGGCCCGCGCCGCCGAGCGCGCCGGCTTCTCCTACGTCGCGAGCTGCGACCACGTCGCCATCCCGCGCCGCCTCGCGCCCGCGATGAGCACGGTCTGGTACGACCCCGTAGCCACCCTCGCCTACCTGGCCGCCGCGACCGAGGGCATCCGGCTGCTGAGCCATGTCGCCGTCGTGGGGCTGCGCCACCCCCTGCTCACCGCCAAGCAGTACGCCACCCTCGACCACCTCTCCGGCGGCCGGCTGATCCTCGGGGTCGGCGCCGGGCATGTGACGGAGGAGTTCGAGGTGCTCGGCCTCGCATTCCGGCAGCGCGGGGCCCTGCTGGACGAGTGCGTGGACGCGCTGCGGGCCGCGCTCGGCCCCGAGGAGTTCCCCGAACACCACGGCAAGTTCTACGACTTCCAGGGCCTGGGCCAGCGCCCCCGTCCCGCCCAGCCGCGCGTCCCGCTGTGGGTCGGCGGCTCCTCGCCCGCCGCCGTCCGCCGGGCCGCGCTCAAGGGCGACGGCTGGCTGCCGCAGGGCGACCCGAGGGACCGGCTGCCCGCGCAGATCGCCGAGCTGACCCGGATCCGCGAGGAGGCGGGCATCGAGGAACCGCTGACTGTCGGCGCCCTCACCGAGCCCCTCCACATCGGCCACCCCACCTGGGACGTCGGCCGCCGCACCCTGACCGGCACCCCGGAGGAACTCGCCGAGTCCCTGCGCGCCTACCGCGCGATGGGCGTCCACCAGATCCAGGTGCGGTTCCGCTGCCGCGACCGCGCCGAACTCACCGACCAGATCACGGCGTTCGGCGCCGACATCGCCCCCGACCTCTGAGGAGACACCGCATGGGCAAGCTGGACGGACGCGTCGTCATCGTCACCGGCGCGGCACGCGGACAGGGGGAGCAGGAGGCACGGCTGTTCAGGCAGGAGGGGGCGGAGGTCGTCGTCGCCGATGTCCTGGACGAGCAGGGGGAGGCGCTCGCCGAGGAGATCGGGGCGCGGTACGTCCATCTCGACGTCGGCGAGGAGGAGCAGTGGCGGTCCGCGGTGAGCGCGGTCAAGAACGCCTTCGGCCGCGTCGACGGCCTCGTCAACAACGCCGGCATCCTGCGCTTCAACACCCTTCTCGACACGCCCCTCGATGAGTTCATGCAGGTCGTACGGGTCAACCAGGTCGGCTGCTTCCTCGGCATCAAGACCGTCGCGCCGGTGATGGAGGACGGCGGCACCATCGTCAACACCGCCTCCTACACCGGCGTGACCGGCATGGCCGCCGTCGGCGGCTACGCCGCCACCAAGCACGCCGTCCTCGGCCTGACCCGGGTCGCCGCCCTGGAGCTCGCCGACCGGCGTATCCGCGTCAACGCGGTGTGCCCCGGCGCCATCGACACCGCGATGTCCAACCCGGCCCAGCTGGACCCGAGGGCGGACGCGGAGGGGATGAGCCGGGCGCTCGACGAGCTGTACCGCAAGCTCGTGCCGCTCGGACGGATCGGGCGGCCGGAGGAGGTGGCCCGGCTCGCGCTGTTCCTGACGTGCGACGACTCGTCGTACATCACCGGGCAGCCGTTCGTGATCGACGGGGGCTGGCTGGCGGGGGTCAGTGTCGTCTGACCGCCGGCTGACCATCGTCTGATGGGCCGTCAGCTATTGACCTTTCTGACGGTACGTCAGAAAGTCGTAGGACTCAGCAGACTCACCTGACTGGAAGGGTGAACCGCCGTGGAATTCGGCCTCTTTGTACAGGGATATGTGGGCAAGCGCGCCGAGACCGACCCGCTCGCCGAGCACAAGGCGCTGATGGAGGAGACCGAGTACGTCATCCAGGCGGACAAGTCGGGCTTCAAGTACGCCTGGGCCTCCGAACACCACTTCCTGGAGGAGTACTCGCACCTGTCGGCGAACGACGTCTTCCTCGGGTACCTGGCCCACGCGACCGAGCGGATCCATCTCGGCTCCGGGATCTTCAACCCCCTCGCCCAGGTCAACCACCCCGTGAAGGTCGCCGAGAAGGTCGCCATGCTCGACCATCTCTCCGAAGGACGCTTCGAGTTCGGGTCGGGCCGCGGGGCCGGCTCGCACGAGATCCTCGGGTTCATACCGGGCGTGACCGACATGAACTACACCAAGGAGATCTGGGAAGAGACCATCGCCGAGTTCCCCAAGATGTGGCTCCAGGACGAGTACGTCGGCTTCCAGGGCAAGCACTGGCAGCTGCCGCCGCGCAAGATCCTGCCGAAGCCGTACGGGAAGTCGCACCCGGCGATGTGGTACGCGGCCGGGTCGCCGCCGTCGTACGCGATGGCCGCGAAGAAGGGGCTCGGTGTGCTGGGGTTCAGCATCCAGAAGGTGTCCGACATGGAGTGGGTCCTTGAGCAGTACAAGAACTCCGTCGTGAACGCCGAACCGGTCGGGGACTTCGTCAACGACAACGTGATGGTGACGACGACGGCGATCTGCGCGCCCACGCACGACGAGGCGATCAACATCGCCGTGAACGGCGGGCTGCACTATCTGCCCTCGCTCGTCTTCCGGTACCACGACACCTTCCCGCGGCCCGAGGGGTTCCCGGTGTGGCCGGAGACGCTGCCCGAGTACACCCCCGAGTTCGTGGAGCTGCTGATCGAGGAGGAGCTGCTGATCTGCGGCGATCCTGCGGAGGTGCGGACGCAGTGCAAGCGGTGGGAGCAGGCGGGGGCGGATCAGTTGAGCTTCGGGTTGCCGGTGGGGGTGCCGAAGGAGGAGACGTTGCAGACGATCCGGTTGATCGGGGAGCAGGTGATTCCGGAGATCGACACGGATCCGGTGCATCGGACTTCGCGGTTCCGGGCTGCCTCTTGATCGCCGTTCCGGGGTGCGGGTGGGTGGGCGCTGGTCGCGCCCACGCGGCGGAGCCGCAAATCGATACAGCCCCGCGCCCCTGAGCACGTCCACTGAGCCGGAGTTGAAGGGGCCAGACCCATGCTCGATCACGTCATCAAGGGAGCTTCCGTCGTCGACGGTACTGGTGCGCCCGCTTTCACCGCCGACGTCGGCATCCGTGACGGTCGTATCGCCGTCGTCGGCACCGTCGAGGAAGACGCGCGTACCAGCGAGGACGCTCACGGCCTCGTCCTCGCCCCCGGGTTCGTCGACCCGCACACGCACTACGACGCCCAGCTCTTCTGGGACCCGTACGCCACCCCCTCCCTCAACCACGGTGTGACGACGGTCGCGGCCGGCAACTGTGGCTTCACGCTGGCGCCGCTCAGGCCGGGGGACGCCGACTACACCCGCCGCATGATGTCCAAGGTCGAGGGCATGTCGTTGGTCGCTCTCGAAGAGGGGGCGCCCTGGAGTTGGCAGTCGTTCGGGGAGTACCTCGACGCGCTGGAGGGGCGGATCGCCGTCAACGCCGGGTTCATGGTGGGGCATTGCGCGCTGCGGCGGTACGTCATGGGGGCGGACGCCATCGGTGGACAGCCGACGGACGAGCAACTCGACGCCATGCTGCGGGTCTTCCACGAGGCCATGGACGCCGGCGCCTGGGGTCTGTCCACCACCCAGTCGAGCACGCACTCGGACGGCGACGGAAAGCCCGTCGCCTCCCGGCACGCGCTGCCCGCCGAGCTCGTCGCCCTCGCCAAGGCCGTCGGCGAGCACGAGGGCACCCAGATCGAGGCCATCGTCGCCGGGTGCCTCGACCAGTTCAGCGACGCCGAGATCGAGCTGTTCGTGGAAATGAGCGCGAGCGCCGGACGGCCGCTCAACTGGAACGTGCTCACCATCGACGCCACCGTCCCCGAACGCGTCCCACGGCAGCTGTTCGCGAGCGAGCAGGCGCGCAAGGCGGGCGGCCGGATCGTCGCCCTCACCATGCCGATCCTGACGCCGATGAACATGTCGCTGGGCACCTTCTGCGCCCTCAACCTCATCCCCGGCTGGGGCCCGATCCTCGGCCTGCCCGTCCCCGAGCGGATCGAGCGACTCCGCGACGCGGACGTACGGGCCGGGATGCTGGAGCGCGCCCGGTCCAAGGAGGCCGGCGTCTTCCGGCGGCTGGCCGACTTCGGGCGGTACGTCATCGGCGACACGTACAGCGAGGCGAACCGCGGGCTCAGCGGGCGGGTCGTGCGGGACATCGCGGCCGAGCGGGGGCAGGACCCCTTCCACTGCCTGGTCGAGATCTGCGCCGCGGACGAGCTCCGTACGGTCCTGTGGCCCATGCCCACCGACAACGACCCCGCCTCCTGGGCCCTGCGTGCCGAGACCTGGCAGCACGAGGACGTCCTGCTCGGCGGCTCGGACGCGGGGGCGCATCTGGACCGGATGTGCGGGGCGCCGTACACGACCCGGTTCCTCGGTGACTGTCTGCGGGGGCGGAAGCTCGCGACCCTGGAGCAGGCGGTGAGGATGCTGACCGACGATCCGGCTCGGCTGTTCGGACTCAGGGAACGCGGCCGGATCGAGGAGGGCTTCCATGCGGACCTCGTGCTCTTCGATCCGGAGCGCATCGCCGCGGGCACGGCCACCCTGGTGCACGACCTGCCGGGTGACAGTCCTCGGCTGGACTCCAAGGCGATCGGGATCCGGGCCGTGTGGGTCAACGGGGTCGAGGCGATCCGCGACGACGTGGTGAGCGGGGCGGTGCCCGGGAAGGTGCTGCGGTCCGGGCGGGACACCCGGACGGTGAGCACCCGGTGAGCGAGCGGCTGTTCATCGGGGGCGAGTGGATCGAGCCGGAGGGCGGCCACTACGCGGTGGTCGACCCGGCGACCGAGGAGCCCGTCGGGTGGGCGCCGGAGGCCTCGCGGGATCAGGTGCACGCGGCGTGCGCCGCGGCCCGCGAGGCCTTCGGGCCGTGGTCGCGTACGTCCGCCGAGGAGCGGGCGGCGATCCTGGGCCGGGCGGCCGACGCCATCGCCGACCGCTTCGGCCCGTACGCCGAACTCGCCCAGGCGGAGACCGGCGCGACCACCGGCACCGCGCGGGCCATGCAGGTCGGGGTGGGCGTGGCCCGCTTCCGCCGGTACGCGCGCGTGGAGAGCGCCGAGTGGGCGATCCCGCCGCAGATCAACGAGGCCGGGCCGATGGGGAGGGCCGGGGTGATGGGCGCGCTGGCCGTCCGCCAGCCCGTCGGGGTGGTCACCTGCGTCACCTCGTACAACAACCCGTGGGCCAACCCGGCCGGCAAGATCGCCCCCGCCCTGGCGATGGGCAACACGGTCGTGGTGAAACCCGCCCCGCAGGACCCCCTGTCGGTCTACCGCATGGCGCAGGCGCTGGAGACGGCCGGGGTGCCGAGGGGGGTGGTGAACGTCGTCTCCGGCCGGTCGACGGAGGTCGGCGAGGCCGCCGTGGACTCCCCGGACGTCGACATGGTCAGCTTCACCGGCTCCACGGCGGTCGGACAGCGCATCGCCGAGGTGTGCGGGCGCGGTATGAAACGGCAGCTGATGGAGCTGGGCGGAAAGGGCGCGGCGATCGTCCTCGACGACGCGGACCTCGCCTCGGCGGTGGCCGGCATCGGGACCACCTTCTCCTTCTACAGCGGCCAGATCTGCACCGCACCGACGCGGGTCCTGGCCCAACGCGGGGTGTACGACCGCCTGGTGGCCGGTCTGGCGGCGTACGCGGACCGCCTGAAGGTCGGCGACCCGCGCGAGCCGGACACGGTGGTGGGCCCGGTCATCTCCGCGCCGCACCGCGAACGGGTCGAGTCCTACGTCGAGTTGGGCCGCAAGGAGGGCGCGACGGTGGTGGCGGGCGGCGAACGCCCGCCACTGGAGCGGGGGTTCTACGTCGCCCCCACCCTCCTCGCGGACTGCGCGCACACGATGCGCGTCACCCGCGAGGAGATCTTCGGCCCGGTCGTCACCGTCATCCCCTTCGACGACGAGGAGGAGGGCATCGCCCTCGCCAACGACTCCGACTACGGCCTCATCGACTACGTCTGGTCCGGCGACGTCGCCCGCGCCTTCCGCGTGGCCCGGCGGCTGCGGGCGGGCGGGGTCGGCGTGAACACCGTCGGGCGGAACATGGAGGCACCGTTCGGCGGCTTCAAGAGGAGCGGGGTCGGCCGGGATGTGGGGTCGTACGCCCTGCACGCGTACAGCGAGGTGCAGGCGATCGTCTGGCCGGGGTGAGGCCGGACCGGCTCGGGGCCACCCGTCAGAGCACGGCGAGCCGGTCCACCAGCAGTTCCAACCGCGCCTCGATGTACTCCCGCGGCAGCCGTCCCGTCCGGGTCAGCGTCGCCAGGCCGTGCAGGGACGCCCAGAACAGCTCGGTGAACAGTCCCGGTTCCACGCCGTCCCCGGCGACCCCGGCGAGGGTCTCCCACAGCGCGGCGAAGGCGTCCTTCAGCGGCTCGGGGGTGTCCTCCTGCGCGTACGCCAGGCCGCCGTCGAGCTGGAACAGGGCGTCGTAGACCGCCGGGTTGCGCTCGGCGAAGTCGAGATAGCCGCGGGCGAGGGCGGTGACCTCGGCGCGCGGACCGTCCGCGGAGGCGGTCGCGGCCCGCAGCGCGCCGGCTAGCTCGGTGGCGCCTTGGAGGGCGACGGCACCGATGATCTCCCGTTTGCCGCGGAAGTGGCTGTAGAGGACGGGCTGGCTGTACTCGATGCGCTCGGCGAGCCGACGCGTGGTGACCGCGTCCCAGCCCTGCTGCTCGGCGAGTTCGCGGGCCGTCGCCACGATGAGGCGCTCCCGCTCCGCCCGTTCGCGCTGCTTGCGTTCCTGTACCGACATGACTGAACCCTAGCACCGCTAGACAATCGAGCGGCAGTAGGTCTAGCGTTGCCTCAACAGTTAGCAACGCTAGATTCCAGCAGGGGGTCGTCATGCTCAGCACACTCGAGGTCGTCACGGTCGTGGTCGTCGGCGTGATGGTGGGGGTGGAGTTCGCCGTCGCCTTCGTCATGAACCCGATACTCAACGCCCTTCCGGAGGACAGCGGCCAGCAGGGCCACGCCCACGGCGGCCGGATGCTCGGCGCGGTGATGCCGGTCTGGTACATCGGCTCGCTCGCCCTCGTCGCGGTCTGGGCCGTCGCCGGCCGGCACCACGACGGCACCGGCCTCGTCGTCACCGCCGGCGCGCTGCTGATCCTCAGCGTGGTGATGTCGATCCTGCTGCTGGTCCCGATCAACAACCGGAACAAGACGTGGACCGCCGAGAACCGTCCCGCCGACTGGAAGCAGCAGCTGAACCGCTGGCTGCGCTGGCACTACGTCCGCGTCGCCGTCATCGTCACGGCCTTCGCCCTGCTGACCGCCGCCCTCGTCTGAGCCGAAGGAGAAGAACGATGTCGCTGAACGGATCGCTGAACATGTCACTGAAGAAGCTCAACACCGTCCTGGCCGCCGCCCTCCTCCGCCTTGCAGTCCAACACACCAGACCCCGCTCACCTGCGTCGATGAGGCGCCGCAGCTTTCCTGCGACTTGATCCGCCGGACAGGCCCCAGCCGCG
Source organism: Streptomyces sp. NBC_00028 (assembly GCF_045041065.1). NCBI lineage: Bacteria > Bacillati > Actinomycetota > Actinomycetes > Kitasatosporales > Streptomycetaceae > Streptomyces > Streptomyces sp. NBC_00028. Next base: position 5,779,809 of record NZ_CP108293.1, read on the forward strand.
TACGGCGACATGGCCACCGCGCTCGGCGTCCACTGCCTGACCGTGACCGTGGTGGCGGGCAACGGCCTGCTGATCCCGCGCGAGAGGCGCAGGGCCGCGCCCGCTGCGGCGGCGACGCCCGCCCCGCAGCCCGCCTGACGGCACCGGGCGCGGGTCAGTCGGTCAGATCCACCCGCACGGTCAACAACCCCGCCCCCATGGCCCGTACCCCCACACTGTTCACCCGGGGCAGACCGCGCAGCCGGGCGACCGGGTCGTCGTCGGGGAGCAGATGGGCGACACCGGTGTGCCAGCGCCCGCGCAGCCGGACCCGTACCCGCGGATCGGCCATGATGTTGCGGACGTACTGCGACCGCTCCCCGAACTCCGAGACCAGCCAGAAGGAGTCACCGACCCGCCGCCCGCCGAGCGGGGTCCGGCGGGGCAGACCTGAGGTGCGGCCGGTGGTCTCCAGGAGGGTCTGGGTGGGCAGCCGGCGCATGACGGCGTTGAGCCTGCGCTGAAAGGCGGAGACGGCTCGATACTTGCGTTCGTTGTGGCGGGGCATAGTCACCAAGTCTGCTGGAGGGGCTGGTGGGGTGACCGTGCGGGTCGTGACATGGAACCTGTGGTGGCGTTTCGGCCCGTGGGCCGAGCGGCAGAAGGCCATTCTCGCCGTCCTGCGCGACCTGCGCCCGGACGTGGTGGGCCTGCAGGAGGTCTGGTCGGACCGCCGTACCGGCGAGAACCTCGCGGAATGGCTGGCCGCCGAACTGGACCTGCACTGCGCCTGGGCGGCGTCCCCCGCTCCCGAACGCTGGCAGCGCCGCATATCCGACGACTCCGTGGACATCGGCACCGCGGTACTGAGCCGCTGGCCGGTGACGGACCGGGCAGTCCTCAGCCTGCCCGCCCCACCGGACCTGGACGACGGCCGCCTCGCCCTCTGCGCCCGTCTGTCCGCCCCGGGAGGACAGGTCCCCTTCTTCACCACCCACCTCACCTCCCCCCTCCACGCCTCGGCGACCCGCTGCCAACAGGTCACGGCCCTGGCCGAGTTCGTGGCCGCGCACCGCCACGGCACCCCCTACCCGCCCATCGTCACCGGCGACTTCAACGCCTGGCCCGACTCCGACGAGATCCGCCTCTTCGGCGGCACCCGCACCTCCCCGGTCGTCCCCGGCCAGGTGTTCTTCGACGCCTGGGAGTACGCCGCCCAGGGCACCGCGGGCGCGACCTGGACCCCGGACAACCCCTACGTCCACCCCGGCCTCGGCCCGGGCGTCCGCGTCGACTACATCCACGTAGGGGGCCCGGCGGGCCCGAACGGCGAGGGCACGGTACACGGGGTGCGGCGGGCCGGGCACGGGCCGGTGGACGGGGTGTGGCCGTCGGATCACGCGGCGGTCGTGGCGGACTTGCAGGGCGCGGAGTAGGGCGACGGGAAGATCGAGGCGGCGCGCACCCGTCACTGGGTGAAGAGCGACGCCGGATGGCGAGGGTCCGCGGCGCAGACGTACAGGCCCGCGTGCCCGCCCCGCCCGACCGTCATCCCCGTCGGCTCGCGCGCCGCCCGGCCCGCCTCGGTCCGCGGGTCCAAGTGCCGTTCCTCCAGCGGGCGAAAGCGGTCACCGGCGTCCATGTCGTACTCGTACGTGTCCAGTTGGAGGAACAGCTCCAGCGGCGCCCCGCACTCCCCGCAGTCCAGCGCCCCCGGCAGGTCCGTCACACCCCAGCGCATGCTGCCGCCGAGCTTCCAGCCGGGGATCGTCGACACGTCGTCGTCCAGCCCCCGCTCCTCCAGCCAGGCCTCGTGGCGGCCCGCGAGGCCCGGTGGGAGTTCCTCGTGCCAGGGGTACTCCGTCAGCCGCTCGGGGTGCAGTACGCACGCCCTCGGGACCATGTCCTCGTCCTCGCCGGGGTCAGGTCGCTCGCTGAGCGGATGCGTCACGTCGTCCGCCCGGCGCCAGACGAGCAGGCACGCCTGCCCCCACCCCTCCGGATGCGGCTGGTCGTGCCAGTCCGTGCACCACAGCACCTGCACCAGGTCCGTGCCGTCCGGGAACCGGATCTCCGGGAAGTCCGCCGCCGTCAGCTGGGCCACCGCGACCAGAGGGTAGGGGCCCAACTGCCTTCCGTTCACGTCCCGGTGCTCCCCGCACGACGGCCACGGCTCGGCGGCCGGCCACCACAGCGGGCCGCCGAGGTGGCTGTCGCGGGGCCCGGGCGCGCCCCGGCGCGGGTGCAGCCGTACCGTCGGGCGGGCGTACGGCGCCAGCTCCGGGACGTCACGCGCCGGGTCGTGGGAGGCGGGACCGGTGGTGAGGATCATGCCGGCGACCCTAAATCCTCCGCGCCCGGGACTTCCTCTCCCTCCTCACCCGCTTTCCTCTCCTCACCTGCCCAGGAAGATCGGGTCGGTGAGCGCCTCACCTGCCCAGGAAGATCGGGTTGGTGAGCGCGGCCAACGCCCCCGGCAGCGGGCCGGCCGCCGTCTCGTGCCGCACCTCGGCCCGGACGTACGCCGCGTAGGCCGGAGTCGTCCGCCACTCCACCACCCCGGAGCCGGTCACCGGCAGGGCCGCGCTCGTGAACAGCACCCCCTGGTCGGTGACGAACCGGACGGTGCAGCGCGGTGCGCCTGTCACCGCGAGCCGGACGGTCACCGGGGTGTCCGCGGCCACCCTCAACCGGCCGCCGATTCCCGCGTGTTCGCCCTTGCCACCGGCCGCCGTGAAGTCCAGCGAGATCCGCGAGGACTCGGCGATGTACGACCGCCCCGCCCGGATGCCCTCCTGGATCGCCTCCCGGGTGAGGTCGTCGGCCAGCACCACCGTCTGCGGTGAGCCCACCACATCCGGGTCCCGGTGTGCGTCGCTGCTCCCCATCGCGGGCAGCCACGCACGCCCCTCCCGCGTGGACGCGACCAGCACGCTGTCCCAGTCCGCCAGCGCCACCTCGTCGTCGGGCGTGTAGGGCCCGTTCCAGACCTCCACCGCGTCCGCCTCACCGAAGCCGAACCGCCACCCGCACCCCACGCAGGTGGCATGCGGATGGGCCGGTACGACCAGACCCCCCGCCCTGCGGATCCGGCGGGCGAAACGGCCGAAGCGGTTGTCGCGGGCCCGGTAGCGCCAGTCGACGAAGGTGCCGGGGTCCGTGCCGAGGGCGACCACATGGCCGTTCCTCGTCGTGACCTCCTCACCCAGCATCACCAGCAGGTCGTCACCCGCCACGTCCGCCCAATGGGGGTGCCCGGAATGGGTGTTGTGCTCGGAGGTGTTGATGAAGTCCAGCCCCGCGGCACGGGCCAGCGCCCCGATCTCGGCGGGGGTGCGGCGGCCGTCGGAGTGCCAGGAGTGGAGGTGGCAGTCACCTCGGTACCAGGCCCGGCCCCGCCCCTTGGCGCGCGACGGCGGATAGACGGGCTCGACGACCTCACCCGGCTCGCCGTACGTCAGGGTGACCGTGATCTCGTACGACAGCCCCTGCGGCGCCACCGTGTACGGGCCGAGCGCGATCGACCAGGTGCCTGCGCGCACCGGCCCCGGGACGTACCCCGGCGTCGCCTCGTCGGCCCGGATGAAGAACTCCGTCCTGGCCCCTCCCGACCAGCCCCGGAAGCCCTCGCCGCCCAGCTCGGTGCCCCGTTCGTCGAAGATGCCGATGTCGAGGGCGTTGCCCGCGGTACCCGTCGGGACGGCCGGGCGGTCGTAGGTGTAGGCGACCTTGATCTCCCGTACGCCGGACGGGACCTCGACCGGCACATACACGAAATCGGGTGACCCGGTCGGCAGCGTGCCCCGGATCGTCCGCGTCTCTTCCTCGCCGTCCGCCGCTGAAGCGAAGGTCACGCTTCCCAACGTAAGTGCGGCGGCGGCTCCCGTCACGACGAGTGTGCGTCTTCTGATGTGGTGCTCGTCATCACACATGCGCTCCACTCTCGGGTACGAGAGTGAACTCCCGTGGAAGAAAAGGGAATCGGAGGCGGCCAGGTCTTTCCGCCGCCAATGCCGACCAGTCGGTATCGACATCTCGCATCCGGCGCGGTACAGATGCGGTCATGCGTATCTCCGCCACGATCTTCCTCACCGACGAGACCATCACCCCGACCCGGCTCGCCCGTGAGCTGGAACAGCGGGGCTTCGCCGGTCTCTACCTCCCCGAGCACACCCACATCCCGGTCGAGCGGACCACCCCGTACCCGGCGGGCGGCGACCTCCCGCCCGAGTACGGCCGCACCCTCGACCCCTTCGTCGCCCTCGGTCAGGCGGCGGCCGTCACCGAGAACCTGGGCCTCGGCACCGGCATCACGCTCGTCGCCCAGCACGACCCGATCGACCTCGCGAAGCAGATCGCGACGGTCGACCATCTGTCCGGCGGCCGCCTCACCCTCGGCCTCGGCTTCGGCTGGAACGTGGAAGAGGCCGCGGACCATGGTGTCGAGTGGCGTACGCGGCGGGAGCTGGTGCGGGACCGGATGGCGCTGATGCGGGCCCTGTGGTCACGGGAACCGACCGCCTACAAGGGCGAGTTCGGCAGCGTCCGCGCCAGCCACGCCCACCCCAAGCCCCTCCGAGGCCACCTCGGCCCCCGCACCCTCATCGGCGGCGCCGCCGGCCCGAAGCTCTTCACGCACATCTGCGAGTACGCCGACGGCTGGATGCCGATCGGCGGTCGAGGCCTGACGGAGACGCTGCCGGTGCTGCGCACGGCATGGGAGGAGGCAGGCCGCGAGCCCGGCGCGCTCCAGGTGGTCCCGTACGCGGTGTTCCCGTCGCCGGGAAAGCTCGCGCACTATGAGGAGCTGGGCATCGAGGAGGTGGTGGTCCAGCTGCCGCCGGCGGGGGAGACGGAGGTGCTAGGGGCGTTGGCCGAATACGCCGGGTACCTGTAACGCCCTCAGGGGCGCGGGGCTGTATCGATGTGCGGCTCCGCCGCGCGGGCGCGACCAGCCACAGCGAACCCGCACCCGGCAAAACACAGCCCCACCCATCCCCTGATCACCCGAACGTATGCTCAAACAATGACGACTTCCGCCACCGGAACCGGCCCCACCGAAAACTCCCTGCGCCGCGCCCTCAAACGCGCCCGCACCGGCGTGGCCCTCGACGTCACCGAAGCCGCGGTCCTCCTCCAGGCCCGCGGCGAGGCCCTGGACGACCTCACCGCGACCGCGGCCCGCATCCGCGACGCCGGTCTGGAGGCCGCGGGCCGCCCCGGCGTGATCACGTACTCGAAGAGCGTCTTCATCCCCCTCACCCGGCTGTGCCGGGACAAATGCCACTACTGCACCTTCGTCACCGTCCCCGGCAAGCTCCGCCGCGCCGGCCACGGGATGTTCATGTCCCCGGACGAGGTCCTGGACGTCGCCCGCAAGGGCGCGGCGCTCGGCTGCAAGGAAGCCCTCATCACCCTCGGCGACAAGCCCGAGGACCGCTGGCCGGAGGCGCGCGAGTGGCTCGACGCGCACGGCTACGACGACACGATCGCGTACGTCCGCGCGATCTCGATCCGCATCCTGGAGGAGACGGGCCTGCTGCCCCATCTCAACCCCGGCGTGATGTCCTGGACGGACTTCCAGCGCCTCAAGCCGGTCGCGCCCAGCATGGGCATGATGCTGGAGACCACGGCCACCCGCCTCTGGTCCGAGCCCGGCGGCCCCCACCACGGCTCCCCGGACAAGGAGCCCGCCGTACGCCTGCGCGTGCTGGAGGACGCGGGCCGCTCCTCGGTCCCCTTCACGTCCGGCATCCTCATCGGCATCGGCGAGACCTACGAAGAACGCGCCGAGTCCCTGTTCGCGCTGCGCCGCGTCGCCCGCTCCTACCACGGCGTCCAGGAGCTGATCATCCAGAACTTCCGCGCCAAGCCGGACACCGCGATGCGCGGCATGCCGGACGCGGAGCTGGACGAGCTGGTGGCGGCCGTGGCGGTGGCCCGCCTGGTCATGGGCCCGGCCGGGAACATCCAGGCCCCGCCCAACCTCGTGGACAGCGAGTACGAGCGTCTGATCGCCGCCGGTATCGACGACTGGGGCGGGGTGTCCCCGCTCACCATCGACCACGTCAACCCGGAACGCCCGTGGCCGCAGATCGAGGAACTGGCGGCGAAGTCCGCGGCGGCCGGCTTCGAGCTCCGCGAACGCCTGTGCGTCTACCCGGAGTTCGTGCAGCGCGGCGAACCCTGGCTGGACCCCCGGCTGCTGCCGCACGTCCGCGCACTGGCGGACGGGGAGACGGGCCTGGCGCGCGAGGACGCGGTCGTCGAGGGGCACCCCTGGCAGGAGCCGGAGGAGGTCTTCGTCCCCTCCGGCCGCACCGATCTGCACACCACCATCGACACCGAGGGCCGTACGGCCGACCGCCGCGACGACTTCGACGTGGTCTACGGCGACTGGGGCGCCCTGCGGGAGGCGGCGGCGCCGGGGATGGTGCCGGAGCGCATCGACACGGACGTACGCCAGGCGCTGGCGACGGCCGCCGACGACCCGACCAGGCTCACGGACGCCGAGGCCCTCGCGCTTCTGCACGCGGACGGCCCGGCGCTGGACGCCCTCACCCGCATCGCGGACGACGTCCGCAGGGCGGCGGTCGGCGACGACGTGACGTACATCGTCACCCGGAACATCAACTTCACCAACGTCTGCTACACGGGCTGCCGCTTCTGCGCGTTCGCCCAGCGCCGCACCGACGCCGACGCCTACACCCTCTCCCTGGACCAGGTCGCCGACCGCGCCCAGCAGGCGTGGGAGGTCGGCGCGGTCGAGGTCTGCATGCAGGGCGGCATCCACCCCGACCTGCCGGGAACCGCGTACTTCGACATCGCGAAGGCGGTGAAGGAGCGCGTCCCCGGCATGCATGTGCACGCCTTCTCGCCGATGGAGGTGGTGAACGGGGCGACTCGCACCGGTCTGTCCATCCGCGAGTGGCTGCTGGCGGCGAAGGAGGCGGGCCTGGACTCGATCCCCGGCACGGCCGCCGAGATCCTCGACGACGAGGTTCGCTGGGTCCTGACCAAGGGCAAGCTGCCGACGGCGACCTGGATCGAGGTGATCACGACGGCCCACGAGGTGGGCATCCCGTCGACCTCGACCATGATGTACGGCCATGTCGACCAGCCCCGCCACTGGCTGGGCCATCTGCGCACCCTGGCCCGCATCCAGCAGCGGACGGGCGGCATCACCGAGTTCGTGACGCTCCCCTTCATCCACACGAACGCCCCGGTGTACCTCGCGGGCATCGCCCGTCCCGGCCCCTCCATGCGGGACAACAGGGCGGTGACGGCGATGGCCAGGCTGCTCCTCCACCCGCACATCCCCAACATCCAGACCAGCTGGGTGAAGCTCGGCACGGAGGGCGCGGCGGAGATGCTGCGCTCGGGCGCGAACGACCTGGGCGGCACGCTGATGGAGGAGACGATCTCGCGCATGGCGGGCTCGTCGTACGGGTCGTACAAGTCGGTGAAGGACCTGATCGCGGTCGCCGAGGCGGCCGGGCGCCCGGCGAAACCCCGTACGACCCTCTACGGCGAGGTCCCGGAAGAGCGGCGGAAGGCGGCGGAGGTGTCCGACGGGCATCTGCCGGAGCTGCTGCCGGTGCTGGACTGAACCGGCGGGTGGGCAGCGGGGTGCTGCGGGAGTGCTGCCCGCCCGACACGTTCAGTGAGCGCAGGCGGTGTGTCCGTCGGAGAGGGACGTCAGATAGCGGGTGCGTTCCGCCCCGGTGAGCGGCCGGCCCACCCGGGCGCACACCTCCTTCGTCCAGGCGTCGACCGTCGTGGCCCAGGACAACAGCTCGCCGCCCTCGGTGGCGGACCACAGCCTTCGGCCGTCCGCGGAGAAGGCGAGCGAGCTGTGCTCGCCCGGCCCTGCGATCCCGGCAATCGATCGTGGGACCGGAAGGATCGCGCTGCCCAGACGGTCACCGGTCACGGCGTCCCACAGCCAGAGTGTCCCGTTCCCGTCCAGGGTCGCCACCCACTGCCCTTCGGCGTCCGCGGCCAGACTGTGCAGGCCGGCGCCGTCCGAGCGCCATCGCAGTTCGCCCGTCACCGTGTCCCAGCGCTCCAGGACCCCGTCGTCGACGACGGCGTACAGAGCGTGGTTGCGCTCGGACAGGGTGAGACCGCTCAGGGAGGAGCCCCGCGGGTCCAGCCGGTGCAGCCGCCGCCCGGACGGCAGCTCGTAGACGTCGATGCGGCGGTCCTCGGTCGTCACGGCGGCCAGGCCGCCCCGCTCGCCGACCGCGCGTGGGTAGAAGGCCTGGGCGTACTTCTCCCGGTCCCTGGCGGTGAGGTTCGCCTTGCGGGGTGCCACCGCTCTCTTCCGCTCGCCGGAGGCGGGGTCGACGATCAGAACGGATCCGTCGGCGGGGACCACGGCGACCCTGCCGTCGGGCCGCGCGGCGATGCGGGTCCGGCCGGCGAAGTCCCCTCCGATGTCCGGCAGGCCGACGGAGTGGGTGCGGATCAGGCTGGCGGAGGTCAGTTCCCAGGTCTCGACGGCTTCGGCGGTTGCCGTGTACAGGGTTTGGCCGCTGTCCGCGTAGGCGATGGCGTCATAGATGACATCGGCCTCCTGCCCCGCGACGATCGTGTCGGGGTCGCCACCCGCCGTCCATGTCTCCAGGGTGCGTGGCGCGAGGTCGGTGGAGTCGTGGCTCCAGGCGAGCTTGCCGCCGGGGCCCACGGCCAGGGCCTGTTGCGTCGAGATGGTGGTCTTGTCGGGTACCTCGACGCCCGGACGGGACGCGGTGGCGCCTGGCCGGTCCAGGTCCCACAGGGCGACCGTCGCTCCGTCCGCCGAGACGAGCCGGTCTCCCTGGCCGGGGGAGAAGGCCAGCACGGTCGGGGGGCCGACGCCGGTGAGGGTCTCTAGCGACTCGACGCGGTCCTCGTCGGCCGAGGTGGTCACCAGCAGTCCGTCGCTGGTGCCCACCGCTGCCCGGCCGTCGTCGGAGACCGCCAGGATCTCGGCCTGCTTCTCGATCAGGCCCGGCGGAGACCCGCACGTGCTCTCCTCGCTACGGGCGTCCGGTGTCTGCCGGTTCCACCGGATCAGATCCGCCGGTGAGCCGAGATCCACGCTGCGGTACTTCACGAAGCCGAAGCACAGACCGTGCGGGGAGGCCGCGGCGAGGTAGTCGTTGAACGGATAGCTGGTCTCGTCCGACGAGTCGATCCTGGTCAGCCGGTCTCCGCTGCCGCCGTACAGCTCCCACCCGGTCGTGTAACCCACGAAGAGCTTGCTGCCCTCGTCGAGGAGCGTGAGGTTCATGGCCCCGCCGTGCGCCGTCCTCACGCGCTCGACGGGCTCGGCACCCTTGTCGTCGTAGATGTTCACGACTCCCGCGGAGTCGATGGTGACCAGCTCGTGGACGAAGGGGTGGAACACCATGGCGTCCACCTCCTTGCCGGTGCCGACGAGCCGGCGGGGGGTGTTGTTCTCGGACCGCGGGTCCGCCACGAGGGTGTCGCCGTCGGCGGTGGTGACGGCGAGGAGCTGGTCGTCGTCGCTGAACGTCATGCCGGTGACCGCGGCCGACGCGTCGAAGGAGCGCACTTTGCGGGTGCCGTCCGCGGACCAGACGTCGACCGTGCCCCGCCCGGTGCCGACGGCGACGTACCGGCGGGAGCCCGTCAGGGCCAGCGCGGTGACCGGCTCGTCGGCGCGGACGAAGCGGACCAGCCGGGGGCTCAGCGTTGCCAGCCGGTAGAGCGCCGACCGGGTTTCCGGGGTGTCCATCAGCTGGTGGGCCTGTACCGCCAGCAGCGAGGCCACCTCCAGATCGTCCTCGCCGAGATTCAGCGCCGTCGCCGCGAGCTGACGGGCGGTCGCGAGCCGGGCCTGGTCCCGTGCGGTGTCCCGCTGGACGAACGCGAACACCGCGGCGACGGAGGCCAGCACGGCCAGCGCGGTCATCCCCGCCAGCATGCCGCGGCGGAACCGGCGCAGCCTGCGGCGCTGTGAGACGTCCTCGCCGATCAGCTCGTCCTTGGGGCGGTTGTGCAGGGTGGCCGCGACATCGGCCACGCACTCCCGGAACTGGCGGTCGCGCAGATCGCCGGAGTGGTCCGCGCCCAGCCAGCGCAGGTCCACCCAGCGCGGCTCCTCGGCGAAGTGGCCGCGCAGGGCTTCGGGGAGGCAGTCGGTACGCTCCCAGTCGAAGTCCCCGCCCGCGTGGTCCCAGTGGAGTTCGCCGCCCGTCACCACGATCAGCAGGTTCTCCGGGCGGGGCCCCTGCCGCCACCAGGTGACCTCCTGACCCACCCAGGGTGATTCCGCCGACTCCGGCGAGGCCAGCAGCACGAGGTACTCGGAGTCGCCGAGCGCCCGTTCGATCGTGCGCCACAGGTCGTGGTCGGCGGACAACGCGGCGATGTCGAGGAAGACGCGCAGGGCGCGGAGCCGATTCCAGGGTCGGGCGAACTGGTGCAGACCCTGACGTAAGAGTCTGGCTCGGGCGCTGTCCACTTTGTGGTTGTACGAGATGAACGCCGAGTACTGCATCGGAGGGATCCCCCATCCTTCCGTACGGACCCCCAAGTATCAGTCGGCACAGGGGAATCGGCCGCTCGGATCAGGTCAAACCCGGGCCGGTAACCGGCCGGACCCGGGCACGGGAGGTGCGCAGTACGATGATCCGACCCTGTTGGTGTGCTGATCGGTGAGCTGAGGAGATACGTGGCGTGCCTGCCTCGAAGGTCTGGGTGACCGGTCTGACGGTGGGAGCGATAGCCGTGGTCGCCGCTCTCGCCGTCCAAGCGGACCAGGGCGCGAAGCCCGAGGCCACGGCCACCCGCCCGACCGCCTCGGCGTCCGCGCGGCCCTCGGCCGGGCCGACGAAGCCGGCGGCGACCGCGGTGCCGGAGGACTCGGGCACCGGGCGCCGGATCGTCTACTCGCTCGCCGCGAAGCGGGTGTGGCTGGTCGACGCGAGCGACGCGGCCCGCCGCACCTTCGTGGTGTGGCCCGGGACGGTCTCCCCCGACCCGGGCGACTACACGGTCGGGACCCGCTCCGGGGACCCGATCACCGGCTCCGACGGCGTCGAGATCGAGCACGTCGTCTACTTCGCCGCGAAGTCCGGCCGCAACATCGCCTTCTCCAACGCCGTCGACGGCTCCTCCCCGCCCCCGGCCGCGGCCGGCACCCAGACCGGCGGCATCCGCATGAAGAAGGCGGACGGGTCGGCGCTGTGGACGTTCGGCGAGACGGGCACGGCGGTGGTCGTGGTCAAGTAACCGCGCACGGCGTGTACTTGACCCGCCCGGCTCCGTACCGTGACCGGATGGACAGCTCTGTCGTCTTCAACATCGTCACGACGGCCATCGCGGTCGTCGCCGTGGTGACCTCCGTCGTCTTCAGCGCCCGGCAGACCCGGACCGCGAAGCACGCCAACCACATATCCGTGATGGTCGACCTGCTCGCGGAGTTCCGGTCGGTGGAGTTCCACGGGCACCACGACTACGTCACGCTGCGGCTGGGGGCCGAGAACGACCCGGCGGCCGGGGTGCGAGGGCTGCCCGACGAGGCCAGGACCTCCTTCTACAGCGTCGTGTACTACTACCAGTCCTTCGCCAACCTGGCGGTCTTCGGACTGCTCGACGAAACCCTGCTGGTCACGGTCCTGCGCACCCGGATTCTCTCGGTGTGGGAGGCGATCCGGCCGTTCGTGGCCCGCGAGCGGGAACTGCGCGGGCCGGGCGGCGGAAACTATCTGTCGAGCTTCGAGGAACTGGCGAGGCTGGCCGCACAACTGCCGCCGGATCATGTCCGCGAGCGGATCGCCGAGATCCGGCGCAGACGCGAGCGCGGACTGCCCTGACTCAGGCGTCCCGCGCCGCGGCAGGCAGCTGTACGACGATCAGCGCCACCCCGCTCAGCACGAACACCCGCAGCGCCGCGTCGAGCCCGTTCCAGTCCGCCGACTGCCACATCGAGAACCACTCCCCGCCGATCGCCATGAACCCGGCGCCGAAGAGCAGCAGCACCATGAGCAGTCCGTAGGTCGAGAAGCGCCGGGCGCGCGGATCGTCGCGCCGGGCGTAGAGCCAGGTGCCGAAGACCAGCACCAGTGCGGCCACCGTCTCCCAGGCGATGATCGCGACGTACGCCGCGTCCTGAAGCCCCTTGCTGGTGACGGCCCGCCACATCAGGTCGTCGTCCTTGAAGGTCGTGTCCATCGCGAGGACATGCCGGACGAACTGCTGGTTCGTCCCGAAGTCCGTGATGTTCCCGAAGGCCACGAGGGCCATGTACAGGGCGACGGTCGCGGTGAGGAGGGTGCTGGTGAGGTGGAGTGCGCTGCGTGGGGGTGTGGTGGCCATGGCGATCATTTTTCCCTGCGGGGGTGAAGTCGCGCCGTACGCATTGAGCCAGAATGGCTTTCCTGCCAATGAGGTTGGCGCCGACGTCTCTGCCAGACTTCACACAGGCCGACTACGGGGGTGGGGATGAGGCCGACGCAGCTGTCCATGCAGGAACTGATCAGGCAGCGCAGGCGCGCCGGGTTCGTGGGGCGCGGCGACGAGCGTGCCGCCTTCCGGGAGAACCTGGACCTGCCTCCCGCAGACGAACGGCACCGATTCCTGTTCCATGTGCACGGCAACGCCGGCGTCGGAAAGACTTTCCTGGTAAGGGAGTTGGAGCAGACCGCGAAGGACCGCGGAGCAGTGACGGCTTACGTGGACGAGAGCGCGGGAAGCGTCCCGGAAGCCATGGCGGTCATCTGCCAGCAACTAGCCGGACAAGGCGCCCGATTGAAGAAACTGGAGGAGGCGCTCACCTCCTACCGGGAACGGCGCCATGAGGCGGAAGCCGAGGCGGCCACCCTGGAGCCCGTCCCGGAGGGCCCGTCCGCGCCGGCCGCGACGGCGGTCCGGCTCGGCATGGCCGGACTGGGCATGATGGTCCCGGTCGCGGGCCCCCTCATAGGAGCTGTGGACGCCGGCCAACTGGCGGACGGCGCCGCGCGGTTGAAAGCACGCCTCAGCGCACGCTTCCGCAACCAGGAGGACGTGCAACTGGTCTTCTCCCCGGAGCGGGTCCTTACCCCCAGGTTCCTGGACGAGCTGTCCGGTGTCACCTCCGAGACTCCATGGCTGGTCCTCTTCTTCGACACCTACGAGCGCACGGGCACGTTCCTCGACGGCTGGCTGCACGAGCTGATGACGACGGACCGGTACGGCGAACTTCCGGCCAATGTCATCATCGTCACCGCCGGCCAGCACCCCTTCGACACCGCCCGATGGGGCGGCTTCGCCGACTTCATGGCGGACCTTCCGCTCGAACCCTTCACAGAAGCGGAAGCGCGCGGCCTGCTGGCGGACCGCGGGGTGACCGCCGAGCCGGTGGTCGCCGAGGTGCTGCGGCTCACCGGCGGCCTGCCCGTGCTCGTCTCCACCCTCGCCGAGTCCCACCTAGCCGATCCCGAGGACGTCGGCGACCCGAGTACGACAGCCGTGGAACGCTTCCTCAAGTGGGAGCCGAACCCCGTGCGACGACGCGTCGCCGTCGACTGCGCACTGCCCCGGCTCCTGAACGCCGACGTCTTCCGCGCCGTCGTGGACTGCGCGGAGAACGAGGCCAGGGAGCTGTACGACTGGCTGCGCGCCATGCCCTTCGTCAGTGAGCGAGGCGACCGGGCGCAGTACCACGAGGTCGTACGGGCCCCCATGCTCCGCCTGGAGCGCCGCCGCTCCCCCCGGGACTGGACACGACGGCACGAGCGGCTCGCCCAGCTCTTCGCCGACTGGCAGCAGGAGCGGCAGGCCGACCTACGCGATCCGTGGGCGGACAGGAGGTGGCGGGAGCTACGGCTGGCGGAGGCCTATCACCGGTTGTGCGCAAGGGAGCAGACGGCACTGCCGGGGGTGCTGCGGGATGTGGTGACGGCGTGCGGCAGGAGCCACGCGGAGGCCCGTCGCTGGGGACGGATGCTGGCGGACGCCGGGGAGGACACCCAGGCGGCGGCGGTGGCCCGCTGGGGCCGGGACCTGCTCACCGCCCTGGAGGCACCCGAGGCCGCTGCCGCCCTGGACCTCCTTCTCGACCGCGCGGCCCTCGACTCGGTGAGCCGGGCGGCGGCACACGCGGCACGTGGCAGGATCTTCAGGACCGACGGCGACCACCGACGGGCGCTGCTCGAGTACGACCGTGCCCTCGCCCTCGACGCCGAGCTGGCCGGCGCCCATCACGGCCGGGGCGTCGCCCGGGCCCACCTGGGTGAATACGCGGCAGCCATCGAGGACTTGGATCGCGCACACGCCCTGCAGCCCGACAACGCCGAGATCTTGGAGACCCGCGGGGACTACCACCGGATCCTCGGAAACCACGACAGCGCCCTGCGGGACCTGGACCGCGCGATCGAACTGGACCGCACCGCGCCCCCTTCCTGGGCCGCCCGGGGAATGACCCATCACGCCCTGGGCCACGATGAACTCGCGCTGGAGGACCTGGCCCAGGCGCTGGCGCTGGATCCGGGCTTTGTCTGGGCCCTGGTACGCCGGGCTCGCGTACGCCGCTCACGGGGCGAGCGCGAACTCCAGATGGCCGACCTCGACCGCGCCCTGGAAGTGGCTCTGGACTCCGCCTGGGTCCTCTGCGAACGGGGCGACGCACTCAGTGCTGCGGGCCGGGAGGCGGAAGCGCTAGCCGACTACCAGCGGGCCATCGACCTCGACGAGACCTACGCCTCCGTGTACGCCAGCCGCGGCGTCCTGCACGCCAAGCACGGCCGCGACGAGGAAGCGGTGGCTGACCTGGACCGGGCCCTGGACCTCGACCCCGAGTATTCCTGGGCCCTCGTCCACCGCTCCCAGGCGCAACGTCGCCGGGGCCTGTTCGACCAGGCACTCGCCGATGTGGAGCGGGCGGTGGCGCTGGACCCGGACAGCGCGTGGGCCCTGTCCAACAGGGCCACGACGAACCTCGCGGTCGGCCGGCTGGAGCAGGCACGGCTGGACCTCGAGCGGTATCTGACCATCGGGAGCGACCACGCCTGGGCTCACCGGCACCTGGCGGAACTGCATGCGTTGAACGGCCGGTTCGACGAGGCACTGGCCGCCGCGGACACGGCACTTGCGACCGGCGGCGAGTCGGTGGACGAGGCCGAAGCGAGGTGCGGCATTCATCTGGCCATGCGGGACTGGCCCGGTGCCCGGCGTTTGGCCGAACGCATGCGAACAATCGACGATGCAGGTGGTTTGCTGTACCTGGCCTTGGCTGTGAGCGGGGAAGAAGGAGCGGCCGCCGCTCGGCCCGTCTGGGACGCCTTCACCCGCTCGGCCTGGCAGGAAACCCTCTCACCACAAGTGCACGACCTCGTGCGGGCCCTGGAGAGCGCCGGTGTCCAGGCATGGTCCGAGCTGGACATGTGGTTGCACCGCGCTCTTGAGGCACCGCAAGAGTGGGACGACCTCGCGACCCTGGCCGAATGTCTCGACGTCCTGCTGTACAGCGAGGGCGTCGACCGAACCCGCCTCGCCCCCAGACTGGCGACGGTGACCGCGGCCCGGGACGCGGTCCGGGCGCGTTATGCGGAGTAGGCGCTGATGAAGGTCGACCAGGCGTGGTCGGTGACGGTGATGTGCGGGCGGTGCGTGTCTTTGGAGTCGCGGACGTGGACGGTGGTGTTCGGGTCGGCGGGGGATATGGCGACCTCGACGCACTCCGGGCCGTCGTTGCTGCTGTAGCTGCTCTTGAACCACTCCAGGGCGGAGGTCATGTCTCTTCTTCTCCCAGGACTTTCTCGATGAAGGCCAGCGACTCACGTGGCGTCAGGGCCTGCGACCGGATCATTCCATAGCGCATTTCCAGGATCTGGACTTCCCGGGGATCGCTGATCACACGGCTGTGGAGCTGCCCCTCCGAGTGCCCGAGCGTCTTGCCGTCCCGGAGTCTCAGCAGCTGAAGGGAGCCACCCATACCGGCGTGATCCTCACAGTCCGTGGGCATCACCTGGATCCTGACGTGCCTCAACGTGCCGATCTCCAACAGGTGTTCGAGCTGGCGTCGTAACACCATTCTGCCTCCGATGGGCCGCCTCAGCGTCACCTCTTCCTGGACGAAGGTGAGCAGTGGGGCGGGCGTCCGCTCGAAGATCTGCTGGCGTGCCATGCGCGCGGAGACCTGGCGCTCGACCTCGTCCTCGGAGTAAGCGGGCTGCCTGATCGCGAACAACGCCCGTGCATACTCGGGTGTTTGGAGCAGGCCATGCATGTTGTGGTTGCCGTAGGCCCCCAGCTCGACGGCCTCGTCCTCCAGCTTCGCCAGATCCCGCACCTTCTTCGGGTAACGGGCCTCCTCCAGGTCCTTCTTCATCGCGGAGATCTTCCCGCCCGCGCCCAGCACCTCATCGGACTTGTCGAGGAAGTCCGGCTTGGGATTCCGCCGCCCCCGCTCCACCGAGGACACCATCTCCCCGCCGTACCCGATCGCCTCCCCCAACTCGGGCTGCGTCAGTCCGGCGGCCTCCCGCCACATCTTGATCTGCCGCCCGACCGCCTTGAGTACGGCTGCGGCCTCTTCGTCCTCCATGTCACCCCTCCACAAGTACGGGCCGTACGACTACGCCCCGCAGCCGGACAGTCCGACTCCGTACCGGAGTCGCTGCTGTTCAGAGTAGGTACGCGCGACCACTCTGGGTGACGTGAATCAGAAATCTCCACCCCAAGTCACCGCCCCGACGCACTACTTCACGGTGCTGCTGTCCGCCAATCGAAGAGGTGCCCAACGCGCCCGCGAGCACACGGTGCGTCAGCTCGGGGCCTGGGGTGTGCCGCTCGAAGCCGCGCAGCACATCGTGGCCGAGCTGGCGTCGAACGCCGTGCTGCACGGCCGCGTCCCCGGGCGGGACTTCCGGCTGAGGCTGAAGCTGTACGCCGATGACGGAGTCCTCCGTGTCGAGGTGACCGACGCCCGGGGCGACCGGATCCCGCAGCTCCACGACCCGGTGTCGGGCGACGCGGAATCGGGTCGGGGTCTGCGCATCGTCGAGGCGTACGCGGAGCGTTGGGGCGTGGAGGAGGCTGCGGCCGGCGGGAAGACGGTGTGGGCCGAGGTGGCACCGGATCGTGGGGATGCGTGACCCGGTGGGTCCCGACGCCAAGAACCAAAGAACTGGGGGAAAGAACCAACCCCACCCCCACCGCCCCCGTCGATCACCCGCGGGAGTGAACATCGCCAACTCAACTGGCGCGGCGAGGGAGTTGTGGTGCAGCGTCTGCCTCACACAACCGCACACATGCATCGGCCCCCGCCGGGACGGCAATCCCAGTGCGAGGGCCTGATCACCGAGGAAGAGGAAGCTTCCCGATGACTGACCAGCAGCCTAGCGCGCCCGCGCGCGCCAAGTCCGGCCGTTTCACCCGTGGGGTCGAGCACGTCAACGAGCCCCACACCGACAACTTCGTCGTGGTCGGAAACCATCTCGTCCAGCACCCCGAACTGTCCCTGACGGCGATCGGCCTGGCAGTCCACATCCAGTCGCTGCCCTCCGGAACCCCGGTCGGCATCAAGGTGCTGGCGGCGAAGTTCCCCGAGGGCGAGATCCGTATCGCCGCTGCCCTGCGGGAGTTGGAAGAGCACGGGTACCTGGCACGCCCCAAGGAGCGTCTTCAATCGGGCCAGTACGTGACCCGGACGCTGTCGTACAACAAGCCGAGGCCGGCAGTACTCCAGGCAGCGGCGGAGCCGGAGCCGCAACCCGCGAAGTCCCCGCAGTCCCCGGCCGCCGCCAACCTCCTCGCCGAGCTCCGCACGTACGACTCCCGCCTTCTCCTCACGGAACGGGACGTGCAACGCCTGACCCCGGCGGTGGAGACGTGGCTGGAACGCGGAGTCCCCGCCACCGCCGTACTGCGGACCCTGGCGAGCGGCCTCCCCACCGCCCAGATCAAGCACCCGGCAGCCTTCCTGGCCCACCGCCTCAAGGAACTCCTGCCTCCAGCGCTCCCCACCCCTGAACCCGTCCCGGCCCCAGCCGGACGCCTGGATCCTTGGCAGGACTGCGACGGCGACTGCGGCCGCGTCTTCCGGGCGCCGGAACCGGGGCGGTGCCGGGACTGCCGTACGGCGACGGTCGCGGCGTAGCCGCCCCGAAGGAATGGCCCGTACGGTCCGCTGATTCCCATGCCCGAGCTCACGCCGGACGCGTTGCGGGCGGCGGTCGCTCGTATCGCGCCGAGCCGGATCCCGGCGCTCACCCAACACCTCTTCGAGGCCACGACGAACGCCCAGCAGACCCAGAGCCTGGCCCCGCTACGGGCCTTCGTTCACTCCTGGGCCGTCTTCGTGGCGATCGAACGGCACCCGGAGCGCGCGGCACGGCTGCGTGACCTGGAACGACTGGTGAAGGCCGGGACGGGCGGCGGCTGCGACGGCCCCTGGTACGGGTGATATCTGACCACCCGCGCCCAATAACGACCACTCCGGGCACACCCCGCATACCGTTCCGCGCCCTGAACCGACCGTTCCCGGTCGATTACAGTTCTGAGCTGTCGTATGGGCGGACGGTCGTCACGGGAGGTCTTGGTGGGTGTGACAGCCGGGGCCGTCTGGGGGCGGGTCGAGCAGCAGGACTTCCGGAGCCGGGTGCGGGGCACGCTGCTCGGGGCCGCTGTCGGGGACGCGCTGGGGGCGCCGGTCGACGGGCTCTCGCTGGAGGAGATCCGGGAGGCGTACGGGGCTGAGGGGGTCGTGGATCTCGTCCCGGGGTACGGGCGGCGCGGGGCCGTGTCCCATCTCACCCAGCTGACGCTGTTCTCCGTCGACGGGCTCATACGTGCCCAGGTCCGCCGTGACACCGGCGCCTGGCATCCGCCCACCGATCTGCACCGCGCCTATCTGCGGTGGGCCGCCACCCAGCGGGACTGGGGGCCCGACGAGCGGCGCAAGGACGACGGGTGGCTGGCGCGGGAGGAGTGGCTGTACGCGCGCCGGGATCCCGCGCGCTCACTCCTCATCGGGTTCGGCGACGAGAACATGGGCACGCTCGACACCCCCAAGAACCCCGGTGAGGCCGGGGCCGAGGCCGCCGCCCGGTCCGCGCCCTTCGGGCTGCTCGTCGGGTGGGAGCCGCAGCTCGTCGTGCAGCTCGCCGTGGAGTGCGCGGCGCAGACCCACGGGCACCCCGTCGGCTACCTCGCGGCGGGCGCGTACGCCGCGATCGTGCATGGGCTGGCCCGCGGCGAGAGCCTGGACGCGGCCGTCCAGCAGACCCTCGCCCTCATCGCCGCCCGGCCAGGACACCAGCCCGTGTCGGACGCCTTGCAGCACGCGCTGGGCGCCGTACGGCAGGGGATGCCGTCGCCCGCGAGGGTCGGGGAGCTCATCGGGGCCGGCACCGCCGAGGGGCTGCTCGCCGGTGCCGTCTACTGCGCGCTCGTCAGCGAGGACGTACGGCACGGGCTCTGCCTGGCCGTCAACCACGACGGGCCCGCCGCCGCGGCCGGTGCCCTCACCGGCGGCCTCCTCGGCGCCCTGCACGGCGAAACGGCCCTCCCCCCGGCCTGGCTGGCCGAACTGGAGGGCCGTCCCACGTTGCTGGAACTCGCCGACGACTTCGCGATGGAGATGACTCAGGGGCCCGCGCTGCATGGCCCGGCAGGGTCGTCGCCAGGGTGGCTGGCCCGGTATCCGCGGGGCTGAGCCCGGGCGGTTCGGTGCGGTGGGGGTCGGGGCCGCGCCGGGGGGTGTCCGTCCTCGGAACGGCGCGGAATCGGTCACCTATGAAGGGGCGCCCGTGTTGACGCGCCAACCGCTGCGGGCGGACACCCCCCGACACGTCCCCTCACGTTCGAACGCATCTGCGGGTCGTGCCGCTCAGGGGCGCGGGGAACTGCGCGACCAGCCCCCACCGCCCGCACCCGCCAGCGGCCCCCCGGTCACGCCTCCGTAGGCACCGGCTCAGCCCGCGCAGCGACCCCGTCCCCGTCCGTGTTGATCTTCTCGATGATCGCCAGCCGCTCCGGGGTGTCCTCCGGCTTGAGGAAGCCGATCAGGATGTAGAGGACCAGGGAGACCGCGAGCGGGATCGAGACCTGGTACTGGAGCGGGACTCCGCCGTCCACGTTCCAGTTGATCGGGTAGTTCACCAGCCAGAAGGCCAGCAGACCCATCGACCAGCTGGTGAGCGCCGCCGTGGGGCCCGAGCGGCGGAACGGGCGGAGCAGGCCCAGCATCATCGGGATGGCCATCGGGCCCATCAGACCGGCGACCCACTTGATGACGACGGTGATGATGTCCTTGAAGGTGGGGGAGTTGACCTGTGTCGCCGCCGCCATGGACAGGCCGAGGAAGACGACGGTGGTGATGCGGGCGACCCGCAGCCCCTGTCCCTCCGTCCAGGTGCGGGCGCGGCGCCAGACCACCGGCGCGCAGTCACGGGTGAAGACGGCCGCGATCGCGTTGGCGTCGGAGGAGCACATCGCCATCGTGTGGGAGAAGAAGCCGACGATGACCAGGCCCAACAGGCCGTGGGGGAGCAGCTGTTCGGTCATCAGGCCGTACGCGTCCGAACCGTCCGGCTTCTGCGACTGCACCAGCAGCGGGGACAGCCACATCGGGATGAAGAGGACCACCGGCCAGACCAGCCACAGCGCCGCCGACAGCCGCGCCGACCGCTCCGCCTCGTACGCGCTCGCCGTGGCCATGTAGCGCTGGGCCTGGTTGAGCATGCCGCCGTTGTACTCGAAGAGCTTGATGAAGAGGAAGGCGAGGAGGAAGACCGTGCCGTAGGGGCCCACCAGCGGTTCGCCGTGGCCCTTCAGCTGCGGCTCGTCCCAGGCGCCCCAGAAACCGATGCCCTTGTCGTTCAGCTCCAGGACCACGGCGATCAGCATGGCCACACCGGCCAGCAACTGGATGATGAACTGGCCGAGTTCGGTCAGCGCGTCCGCCCACAGACCGCCGATCGTGCAGTAGACGGCGGTGATGCAGCCGGTGATGAGGATGCCCTGGTTCAGGGAGATGCCCGTGAAGACCGACAACAGGGTCGCGATCGCCGCCCACTTCGCGCCCACGTCCACGATCTTCAGCAGCATGCCGGACCAGGCCAGCGCCTGCTGGGTCTTGAGGTCGTAGCGGTTCTTCAGGTACTCCAGCGGGGAGGCCACATGGAGCCTGGAGCGGAGGCGGTTGATGCGTGGCGCGAACAGCTTCGAGCCGATCGCGATGCCCAGGGCGATGGGGAAGGACCAGGTGACGAAGGAGGTGACGCCGTAGGTGTACGCGATGCCCGCGTAGCCCGTGAACATCACCGCGCTGTAGCCCGACATGTGGTGCGAGATGCCGGAGAGCCACCAGGGCATCTTGCCGCCGGCTGTGAAGAAGTCGCTGACGTTGTCCACGCGCTTGTGCGACCAGACGCCGATGGCCACCATCACGCCGAAATAGCCGATGAGCACGGTCCAGTCGAGACCGTTCATGTGCGCCCTCCCAGGGTCGACCCGGCGCTCATCGTGGGCGCTCCCGCGTGAACACGACAAGCAGGCGTAAGGTCAAGGGGAGGTAAATTCATTCGAGATGATGGCCTGTGTTCATCTACATGAACATCACCGCATCAGCTCCCCGGCGTTGACCAGCAAGGACTGCCCCGTGATGGATCGTGCCCGGTCCGACGCCAGGAACACCGCCGCATCCGCCACATCCCCGTCCGTCGCGAGATCGGGCAGCGCCATCCGGTCCGTCAGCCGCTTGAGCACCTCGGACTCCTCGGCCCCCTCCGTGTGCGCGGTGAACTGGACGTACGCCTGTACCGGCGGCCCCCACATCCAGCCCGGCAGCACCGTGTTCACCCGGATCCGGTACGGCCCCAACTCCCTTGCCAGCGAGTACATCGCGCTCGTCAGCGCCCCCTTCGAGGCCGCGTACGCCGCCTGCCGCACCTGTGAGGGGGCGGCCACGGACGACTGCGTACCGATGAACACCACCGAGCCGCCGCACTCCTTCAGCGCCGGCAGGCACGCCCGGGTCATCCGCAACGACCCCAGCAGGTTCACGTCGATCACCGACTGCCAGGTGGTGAAGTCGGCGTCCTCGATCCCGCCGAAGTAGCTGTCCCACGCGGCCACATGGACCACCGCGTCGATCCGCCCGAACCGCTCCACCGCCAACTCCGCCAGCGCCGCGCACTGCCGCTCGTCGGTGATGTCCGTCGCCCGGTACGCGGTGTGCGCCCCGTCCGGGTCGATGTCGGACGCGGACTTCGCCAGGTTCGCCTCCGTACGCGCCCCGAGCACGGCGTTCCCGCCGTCCCGTACGACGGCCGCGGCGACCTGATGGCCGAGACCGGCCCCGACGCCCGACACGACGACGGTCTTTCCTGAGAGCAGTGATGACATCGATGACCCTCCCGACGGCTCGATCCCGACCCTGGCGCATTATCTGACGGGGCGTCAGAGTAAGGGCGACCGGAGGAAAGGGGAACCGCATGAGCGACGACACCCGCAGCGAGACGTACGCCGAGCTGGCCGCCGTAGGACCGTACGGAGTCCACCCGGGCCACGCCCTGATCACCATGGTCGAACCGCACCCGGGCCATGAGTACGCGTACAACCGCTGGTACGAGGACGACCACTACTACGCCGGCGCGATGGCGATGCCCTGGATGTACGCCGGGCGCCGCTGGGTCGCCACCCGGGACCTCCAACTCCTGCGCTACCCCGAGAAGTCGGCGGTCGCCCAGCCGGTCACCGTCGGGTGCTACCTCTCGACGTACTGGATCACGGACGGCCGCTACGCCGACCACATGAAGTGGACCGTCGGGATCAACAAGCGCCTCAACCGGGACGGCCGGGTCTACCAGGACCGCACCCATGTCTTCACCGCGTTCCAGGACCACGAGGCG
This sequence comes from Streptomyces sp. NBC_00028, assembly GCF_045041065.1. Classification (NCBI taxonomy): domain Bacteria; kingdom Bacillati; phylum Actinomycetota; class Actinomycetes; order Kitasatosporales; family Streptomycetaceae; genus Streptomyces; species Streptomyces sp. NBC_00028. Next base: position 5,802,638 of record NZ_CP108293.1, read on the forward strand.
ACCGTCTACCGGGACGGGGCGGCGGGCCCCCGTGACTTCCACGCCCTCGACCACCCCTACGCGGGCCTGGTGATGGAGGTCATCGACGCCGAATCGGCCGAGCAGCGGGCGGAGTTGCTGGAGTGGCTGCGCTCCCGTCACCTGCCGAAGCGCGTCGCCGGGTCACCGGTGGCGATGGTGACCGTCTTCCGGCCGACGCCCCTGCCGGGTGACCGTATGACGTACGTGAAGCAGGTCGAGGGCGTCGACACCCGGCTGACCCTGCTGTGGTTCCTGGAGGCAGACCCGCGGGAGTGCTGGGAGGCGTACTTCACGGGCCTGGACGGGCCGGTGGCGGAGGCGGGCCTGGGGCGGGTGGAACTGGTCGCGCCGTTCGTCCCGACGCTGCCCGGGACGGACACGTACGTGGACCGGCTGCGCTGACGCCCCTGTCAGGGCACAAGCCGAGCCCCCTCGGCAAGGACGGCGAGCTGGACGAGAGGGCTCTTCAGTGGTGCTTGTGCAGTTGAGTAGTACTGATGGGTCACTGCTGTTTGATCACTCGGTCGTCCTACGCCTTGACCGAACCGACGAAAGCGGTCCACGCGTCCGCGGGGAAAGCCAGGGTGGGGCCGTCCGTGACCTTCGAGTCCCGGACGGCCATCGCCGCGAGGACGGGGGACTTGATCTCGACGCACGCGCCATTGCCCTGGGAGTAGGAGGACTTGACCCACTCGTCCGTGACGCCCTGCTTGATTGCCATGTTCGCTCCGATAGCCAGTTGCTGAGTTGCTGTCACCGTGCGGTGCGTTTGTCTCCGTCTGCACGACACGGTTTGCGCCAACGTTGTTGCCTCGATGGCGTGATCGACGCTACTCGCCAACATCGGAGTGCGGGGAAGGTATTCACCCGGCCGAGTGGCATATTCCAGTGGGGTCTTCCATCACGGCCGGACTTAGGTGTACCTTTCGGCGCCCGCCTTACAGAGTGGCCTCGCGTGCGTAGTCCTTCGCGATGTTCGAGATGAATTCCCGGCTTTGGTCCGCGTTCAGGGCCTGTGCCCGCAAATGCTCGTACATCACGCTGTACTTCTGCACGTCCTGCGCCTTCTCCAGATACAGGTCGCTGGTCACACCCTCGATGTAGACCACGCTGGAGTCGGCGGCGTCCGGGAACTCCAGGATCGCGTACTGCCCGCTGACCCCCGGGTGCGCGCCCATCGTGAACGGGATCAACTGCACGGTGACATGCGGCAGCTGGGACATCTCGATCAGATGCTCCAACTGCTCGATCATCACCTGCCGGTTCCCGACCTCCCGGCGCAGCGTCGCCTCGTCGAGCACCGCCCACAGTCGCAGCGGGTTGTCGGCGGCAGAGATACGTTCCTGTCGGCGCAGCCGCACCTGCACGCGCTTGTCGATGTCGGTCGGCGTCGCCTCGGGCAGCGCGCCGGAGATGAGGGACTCGGCGTACGTACGGGTCTGCAACAGCCCCGGGACGACCTGGGGGTCGTACACCCGCAGACTCGCCGCGTCCGTCTCCAGCCCGATGTAGACGCTGTAGGGAATGTCGCCGAAGGAGTGCCACCAGCCCTGCTGGCGGCTGTCCTTGGCCATTTGCATGAGCGAGTCGACGATCCGGTGGTCCTCGACCTCGTACACCCCGCACAGATCGCGGACGTCGCGCTGGCTGATGCTGCGCCGTCCGTTCTCCAGACGGCTGATCTTCGACTGCGACACCAGCAGCCGTTCGGCGACCTCTTCGGCGGTCATGCCCTTGAGCTCGCGGAGCCGGCGCAGCTCCTGGCCCAGCCGGCGCCGCCTGACGGTGGGATTGACATTGGTCGCCACGAGAACGTGCACCTCCGGCTGCGTGCCTTCGAAAATTGCCACTTTGCGTATCTGCTGTTGAGCAGACTGCCACCAAGGTGCTTTCTACCGCTGGGAAACCGTGGATATGCGCAGCGCAGGCGCCGGTTCGCGGTGAACGGCGGTGAACGGCGATGACCGGCGGGCCGTTGAGAGGGTGTGAGGGCAAAAAAGCGCGCGGGACGGCGGGACCGTGGTGTCGTCCGGACACACGGTCCCGCCGCCCCGCGCGGACCAGCGGCTCCCGATACCGGGTGTCGGATACGCCGGAGTTGCGTGGTGCGGCTCGGTTCCCGCGGCGGTGTCGTGGAACTGCGGCTCAGTGGGCCACGACACGCGCCATGGAACCGTGGCGCGGTTGCACCGGAACACCGCGAGCGGGTTCCGCTGCGGCCCTGCCACCGGCCGCGGCCGGACGGCCGGGCGCAGGGGCGGGGCTACGGCGTGGCTGCGCCGCCACACCGTTCTGGACGTCCATCACGGCGTGCGCGACGAGACCGCCCATGGGGTCGTGCCTGATCAGATCCCGCAGCCGGGACCGAGAGGACCGCCCCTCGTTGCCCGGGTACAGGTGCTTGCCGAGGCCGACCGCGTGGGCCAGGGCGGCCAGCGCCGCGGTCCGCGGGTCCGGCGGGACGCCGGTGCGGATCGCCGAGTCCAGCCGGGACCTGATCTCCCGGCTGATGGCGTTGTCCGTCGCCTGATAGCGAGTCGTCGGCAACACCCCGCACATCTGACCGGCGACGGCATGCACCATGCCGCACCGCTCGAGATGCGAGAGGTAGGTCTGGCGCAGCCCCAGCCGGGGTCCGCCAATCCAGTTCACCGCCCGCACGGGAGCGCCACGCCTTCGCAGCAACTCCAACGCGCAGTCCAATGTCGGATCTCCAGTCGGCCGTGGTACGACCACGGCGATACGATCCCCGTCTGGGGCTATCCGTCCGGCCAGCGCCAGCTCCACTAGCTGTGCTCCGGCCAGACCGAGGTCGAGCGACTGCGGCTGTGCGGTGGTACCCGTGGTCGGGTCCAACGCCAGCAGCAGAAGCTCCTCCGGAAGTGTTCTGCGGCTCCTGCCCATCCATGCCTCCCCGCGTGGATGAATGACAGGGTGACCCCTCTCACATTGGTCTGTCGAGGGTGCGTGACCTGTTTGTAGTGGAACCGGTAGGTATGTCGTTCTCGTCTACCGCAGGAGCCAAGCCCTCACACAGGACACTGGTACATGGTTCGGACAGTGCGGTGGACCGTGGCCCTGGGCAGGCGATCGGATACAGGTTCACGGATTCACGGTTTAGGAGGCATCGGTGGCGGGCGAGTCCCCCGACAGGTCGAAGCAGCGCGAGTCGTCGGCAGAACCGACGTCGGGGAGCGCGGGTCCGGTTCCCGAGGCGAGGACCGAGGTCCGCGATCCGCGGCTCGCGGTCGCCCGGGACACCGCAGAGAGCACCGATGCCGGTACGGAGCCCCGCGGCGGCGTGGACACGGCGACACGCGTGTTCTCGGTACGAGACGTGGCGAAGGCGAGGGAGTCGGCGGCCCGGGCGGAAGCCGGGGAGGGCGGTACGCCGGAGGACTCGGAGCCCCAGGAGCCCGCCACGGAGACGCCGGAGACGCAGGCTTCCGAGGCCGAGGCCGAGGCCGACGTTGAGGGCACCGGGCCGGACGCGGGCGGCGACGCGCGTCTGCGGGCCGCGGTGGCGGCATGGGTCCGCACGGGCGACGGCACGCCGTCCGGGGCCGATTCCGGCGCCGAGGACGCGCCCGCGACGGCTGACGGCGACACCGGGACGTCGGAAGCGTCCGAGGCCGCCTCGGACGCGCCTGAGGGGGACGCTGAGGCCACCGGCGCCGGTGAGCGGGCGGCGGACGGGCCCGACGGAGCCGCGAAGGCCGACGAGGCGGAAGACGCCGCCGACCTGTCCGACGAGCCCCGTGACGCGGGCCCTGACGCCGAGCCGGCCGACAAGCCGACGACCACCGGCACGGACCCGTCCGACGGCCCCCGTGACGCGGGCCCTGGCACCGCCCCCGCTGACAGCCCGGCCGGTAAGCCGGTGACCACCGGCACCGCCGACGAGCCCCGTGACGCGCGTGGTGGCACCGAGCCCGCCGACGGCCGGCCCGGCAAGTCGGCGACGACCGGTACCGACAGGGCCGACGAGCCCCGCGACACGCCTGGTCGCACCGAGCCCGCCGACAGCCCCGTCGCCGCCGCCAAGGCCGACGAGCCGACGGACAAGCCGCTCACCCCTGCCACCGGCGCTGCCGAAATGGCCGACGAGCCGGCGGACAAGCCGCTCACCCCTGCCACCGGCGCTGCCGAAAAGGCTGGCGAGCCCGCCGACAAGCCCACCGACGCGGCCCCCAAGCCCGACCCGCGCGCGGCGACCGGCACGGCAGCCCCGGCCCCCGCCGACGCCCCTCAGGCGGCCAGCGGTGACAAGTCCCCGCAGGACTCGCCCCCGCCGGGCACCGCGAGCCGTGCCGCCGCTCCCGCCGACGCCCCTCAGGCGGCCAGTGGTGACAAGTCCCCGCAGGACTCGCCCCCGCCGGGCACCGCGAGCCGTGCCGCCGCTCCCGCCGACGCCCCTCAGGCGGCCAGTGGTGACAAGTCCCCGCAGGACTCGCCCCCGCCGGGCACCGCGAGCCGTGCCGCCGCTCCCGCCGACGCCCCTCAGGCGGCCAGTGGTGACAAGTCCCCGCAGGACTCGCCCCCGCCGGGCACCGCGAGCCGTGCCGCCGCTCCCACCGACGCGCCTCCGGCCGCCGACGGCGACAAGGCCCCCGCGGGTTCGCCCGGCCCCCAGGACTCGCCCCCGCCCGGCACCGCAAGCCGCGGCGCAACCCCCGCCGACGCGCCTCCGGCCGCCCCGGGCGGCAAGGCTCCACGCGGCGACGTGCCCGCGGCCGCCGACGGTGGCAAGGCCCCTCAAGGGCCACCCGCAGGCGGCGACGAGAGTCGCACGGGTGGTGCGGGTGGGAGGAAAACCGGGGCCGAGGGCGAAGCCGAGGCCGGGCGGCAGGTGGATCAGCCCACCACCATGCTCAAGCTCCCGCCCCCCACAGAGCGCACCAGCAAGTTCGTCGCGCTCAAGCCCGACGTCACCACCCCCGTCCCCCAGGTCGGCCCCGAGCGCACCACCCAGCAGCCCCTCCCGCCGAAGCCCCCGCTGGACCTGCTGGCCGAGCTCACCAACACCCCGCCGCCCCCGGAGACCCCCCTCCGCACCACCGTCCGCCGCGTGAAGATCTGGACGCCCCTCGTCCTCCTCCTCGCGGTCATCTTTGCGGTCGTACAGTCCGTACGCGCGCTGCCCACCCCCACCCTCCAGCTCACCGCGCAGGACAGCTACTCCTTCGACGGCAGCAAGGTGGACATCCCCTGGCCCACCGACGGCCAGGGCGCCCTCGACGTCCAGGGCATCGGTTCCTTCGGCTCGTCCGGTGACCAGAAGCCCGTGCCGATCGCGAGCGTCGCCAAGGTCATGACGGCGTATCTCGTGCTGCGCGACCACCCGCTCAAGAGCGGCGCCAAGGGCCCGAACATCAAGATCGACCAGACCGCTCAGGACGAGGGCGCCGCCAAGAGCGACGAGTCCAAGGTCGCCGTCACCGCCGGTGACGCCATCTCCCAGCGTGAGGCGCTCGAAAGCATCCTCATCGCGTCCGCGAACAACGTCGCCCGTCTCCTCGCCCGCTGGGACGCCGGTTCCGAGAAGGCCTTCGTCGAGAAGATGAACGACGCCGCGGACGACCTCGGGATGACGAACACGACGTACACCGACCCCTCCGGGCTGAACAACACCACCGTCTCCACCGCCGTGGACCAGGTGAAGCTCGCCAAGAAGGCGATGGAGTACCCGGCCTTCCGCGAGGTCGCCGCGATGATGTCGTACGACGACTACAAGGGCGAGAACCACCCCAACTGGAACCAGCTCGTCGGCAAGAACGACGTCGTCGGCATCAAGACCGGCACCACCACCTCCGCCCTCGGCAACCTCGTCTTCGCGGCGAAGAAGGAGGTCGACGGGGAGACCCGGACCATCGTCGGCGCCGTGCTGCGGCAGCCGGCCGGCGGCGTGGACAACACCATCCTCAGCGCCGCCCTCACCGCGGGCGACCAGCTGATCCGGGCCGCCCAGGGCGCCCTGGAGTCCGCGACGATCATCAAGAAGGGCGATGTCGTCGGGTACGTCGACGACGGGCTCGGCGGGCACACCCCCGTCGTCGCCACCAAGGACGTCACCGCCGTCGGCTGGTCCGGGCTGACCGTGAAGCTGACGTTCGCCGCCGATGACGTACCGCACACCGCGAAGGCCGGCACCAAGGTCGGCACGCTCACGGTCGGTGACGCCTCGGCCGGTGCCGTGGCAGTCCCGGTCGCGCTCCAGAAGGATCTCGTCGAACCGGGCTTCACGGACAAGCTGACCCGCCTGGGCTGATCGACGGCCGAAGAGCCGGTCCCTGCCCGCCGCCGACGCCCCCGCCCGGGGGCCCGGCGGCGGGCTGCGTGCTAGCGTCACGAATCGGGGCAGGTCGCCGGTCGCCCACAACGCGACCGTGAACGAGGCCGGAACATCACACGGCCGAGAAAAGAAGACGGGACACGGGGAGTTGCCTTCAGGTGGCCACTGCGGAGCCGACACGCGCAGACGACGCCGATCCGGGCTCGGACACGAGCCCGCGAATACGCGTGCCCGCACCGCGCACAGAGAGCACGGGCGACAGCAGCAACGAGAGCAGCGGCGAGCGCGGCAGTGGCGGCGACAGCCGTCGTGCCGACACCTCACCCGGGCCTGAGCCCTCGCCTCCGGTGCCCTCCCGCTTCCTCACCGCGTTCCTCGCTCTGCGCGAGCGGATCCTGCGGCACCCCGTTCTCTCCTTCACCGTCCTGTCCGGCGGGCTCCACATCATGTGGTTCTTCGTGTTCGCGAACAGCGGCGGCGACCTCGCCGCCCAGGACGCCTGGGCGGAGTTCGTCGGGCGGCACCCGGACTCGGCGTACAACCTCGCCTGGTACGGCGGTATGCACCCGGTGTCGTACAGCGTGGTCTCGCCGTATCTGATGTCGGTCCTCGGTGTCCGTACGACGATGATGATCGCCGGCACCGTCTCGGCCGGGCTGCTCACGCTGATCCTGCTGCGCAGCCGGTCGGTGAAGAACCCGCTGTGGGCCTCGCTCGCGGGCGTCGTCGCCTTCTTCTGCAACGCCGTCTCGGGGCGGGTGACCTTCGGCCTCGGCACGATGTTCGCGCTCGGCGCGGTCGCGGTCGTGTTCTGCTGGCCGTACCGCTGGCGCTACAAGCGGTGGGCGAAGGCGCTGTGCGCCGCGCCGCTGGCCGCGCTCGCCACGATGGCCTCGCCGGTCGCGGGCCTGTTCGTGGGGCTGGTCGCGGCGGCGCTGTTCCTCCAGAAGCGGCGGCCCGGTGCCTGGGCGCTGGGCATCGCGCCGACCGTGGTGGTCGCGGTGTCGGCGTGGCTGTTCCCGTTCTCCGGCACCCAGCCGATGATCTTCGGGTCGGTGATCCTGCCGTTCACGTACGGCGCCCTGGTCTACTTCCTCGTCCCCAAGGAGTGGAAGACGGTCCGGCTGACGGCCGCGGTGTACGCGCTCGCCGTCGTCCTGGTCTGGCTGATCAGCTCCCAGATCGGCTCCAACATCTCCCGGCTGCCCATGCTGTTCGCCGGGACGGTGCTGTTGGCGGCGCTGCCCTTCACGGTGCCGCGCAGCCGCAAGTGGTACGCGATCGTGCTGGCCATCGCCGGGTTCGGCGGCTGGATCGGCTTCAAGTCGGTCGACGACGTCCTCAACACCACTCCGGCCGCCTCCTGGGCCCGCGAACTCGCCCCGCTCGTCAACGAGCTCCAGGAGGTCGGCGCCGAGAAGGGCCGCGTCGAGGTCGTGCCGGCCCGCTCCCACCGGGAGGCGTCCGCGCTCGCCCCGTACGTCAACCTCGCCCGCGGCTGGAACCGCCAGGCCGACATGGAGCGCAACCCGCTCTTCTACGACGACACCCTGAACTCGGCGAACTACCACGAGTGGGTCAAGCGCTGGGCCGTGCACTTCGTGGTCGTCCCCAAGGACGAGCCGGACGGGGACGGGGCGAAGCGGGAGCGGGACCTCGTCCAGCGCGGCATGCCCTATCTGAAGCAGGTCTGGGGCGACGCCAACTGGCAGCTGTTCCAGGTCACCGACCCCACCCCGCTCGCCGAGCCCAACGCGGTCGTCGACCGCGCCGAGCAGGGCGAGATGACCCTCCAGGTGAAGAAGGCCGGCCGCATCCTCATCCGGATCCCGTACTCGCCGTGGCTGAGCGTCGTCGACGCCGACGGCAAGAGCCTGGATCCGCCCAAGGAGACCCAGGCGTCCAAGGACCGGGCCGACGGGGAGCCGAAGACGTACGACAACGTCAACGGCTGCCTGATGGAGACGGAGGAGGACGCCCAGGGCGACAAGTGGACGGAGCTGCTCGCGCCGAAGGCGGGGACGTACCGCTTGGCGGCGCCGTATCAGCTGCCGCGCGGGACACCGTGCCCCGACGAGCTCAAGTAGGGCTGCCTACCTGACCGGGAAGGCGACGTCGCAGACGGGGTCCTCGGGCCCCGCCGCGTCCCAGTTGGCGAAGTAGATCTCCCGGCAGGGCCCCGCCTGCTCCAGGCCCTGCCCGGCGATCCACTCCTCCACCGCCTCGAAGGCGGCGATGATCTGCGGATGGGCCACCTGGGCCTTGGTGATCCGGGTGTACGCGAACCGCTGGGCGGGCTCCACCCGTACCGCCGTCTCCCAGGCCCGTCCGCGCTCCGCCGCCCACGCCCGGGCCGCGGCCTCGTCGGCGACGGGCACGCAGGACTCGGCGGGGCCGTCGCTCTCCATGGAGACCTCGGAGTGGTAGAGGACGAACGGCGCCGCCGTCACGCCCCCGCACTCCCGCGAGGCCTCCTCCAGGCGTCCCAGCGACGCCCCGATCCACGCCGGCAGCTCGTCGGCCAGCGTGTGCCGCTTCTCGGTGATCACCGCCTGTTCCGGCAGCTCCACCGTCTCCACCACGAACTTCCCGTACATCTCGGAGCTCCTCCCCGACAGTCGTCCACGGAGGTACTCGGCGAGCGTCCGCTGCCCGGCCAGCCGGGTCTCCACCTCGGCCCAGTAGCCGGCCAGCACGTCCGCGCCCGCGACCCCGCCCGCCTCGACCACCTCGGCGATCCGCGCCAGCGGCATGTCGAGCTGCCGCAGCATCGCCACCAGCCGGGCGCGTTCCACCTGACCGGCCCGGTAGTAGCGGTAGCCGCTGGCCTCGTCGACATGCGCCGGGGTCAGCAGCCCGAGCCGGTCGTACAGCCGCAGGGCCTTGGCCGAGAGGCGGGCCCGCGCGGCGAACGCGCCGATGGTGAGCAGATCGTCGTGGATCGGGTCGTGGTCGGTCACGGGATCATCCTCGTCCTCCGTCACCGGACGGGTCTTCCGCCCGGTGACGAGGAGGCTCTTCCCTGCCCCAGGGGCAAGGTCAACCGGCGAGCTGCGCCTCCAGGGCGGCGACCAGCTCCGCCGCGTCCGGCTCGGTCTGCGGCGAGAAGCGGGCCACGACGGTGCCGTCGCGGCCGATGAGGAACTTCTCGAAGTTCCAGCGGATGTCGCCGGTGTGCCCCTCGCCGTCGGCGAAGTCGACGAGGCGGTCGTAGAGCTCGTGCCGGCCCTCGCCGTTCACCTCGACCTTCTCGGTCAGCGGGAACGTCACGCCGTACGTCGCCGAGCAGAACTCCGCGATCTCCTCGGCGCTGCCGGGCTCCTGACCGAGGAACTGGTTGCAGGGGACGCCGAGGACGGTGAAGCCCTTGTCGGCGTACTGCTTCTGGAGGTTCTCCAGCCCCGTGTACTGCGGGGTCAGGCCGCACTTGGAGGCCACGTTCACGATCAGCACGGCCTGGCCGGCGTACTGGGAGAGGTCCGCGGCACCGCCCTGGAGGGTGCCGATCTCGACGGAGAGGGGAGAGGTGAGGGAGTTGCTGTCAGCAGTGGTCATAAGCGGATGCTAACTCCGGTAAGTGTCGGGCCGACGTGAGGCCTCGACGAAGGAGGGCACGACGGGAGAGGCATCAACGGGGGAGGCTTCCACGAGGACGCTCCCGGCCGCCGTCCGCTCGTACAGCACCGACCGCCCGGCCCGTCGCCGCTCCACCAGCCCCGCGTCCAGCAGCACCCGCAGATGGCGGCCGACCGAGCCGAGGCTCTGCCCGGTGACGGCGACCAGCTGGGTCGTGCTCATGGGGGAGCCCAGCAGCATGAGCACGCCGGCGCGCGCGGCGCCGATCAGCGCCCCGAGCCCGGCCGGCACCGGACGGCGGTCGTGGTCCTCGGCGAGCACACCGGAGCACGGGTAGACCACGGCGTACCGCTCCCGCCCCTCCCACGACACCCAGCCGCCGCCCGTCGTCACCGGGACGAAGGCCAGCTCGGCGCCGGAGGCGATCTCCCGCGGCGGATACGCGTGCAGGTTGACCTGGAACCGGCTCTCGCCGAGCCAGCGCGTCCAGGGCCGCAGCGAGTCCAGCACGGCCGCCCAGCCGCCATGGCTGACCTGCGCGGTCCGCGCGACCACGTCGGCCTCCAGGATGCGCCGCCGACGGTCCCAGTACGGCCGTACGGTCTGCTCCCAGACGTGGGTGAGGAGCGCGGTCGCCCGCTCGGGCAGGTCGTCCCGGTCCAGCAGCGCGGGGAGCGGGCCGGCGAGGGAGACACGGAGGTGGGAGCGGGCGGCATCGGGGCCGGCCGCCCGCACCCGGGCCACGGTCGCCTCGAAGCTCTCCCCGGCGACCGGGGTGGGGCAGACGAAGTCGGCGATCCAGGACCTGAGCGCGGCGTCGACGAGCGGTCCCGCCACCGGGTCGGCGGCGAGGAACGCGCGGTAACCCGGCAGATGCGCGCGCAGCCAGGCCTCCTCGCCGGGGTGGGCGGCGCTCCCGGCGTGCAGCAGCTTCAGACACGCGAACGTCTCGGCGAAGGGGGAGACCAGGAACCGGCTGCGGGCGAGGGTGTCGGTGCCGATCAGCCACAGGCCCATGCGTCGTAGGCCCCCTCTCCTGTGCCCGTACGACGTTTCGTGTGTCGGCGAAACAGTAAACACGGCTGCGGGAGGTGCGCAGACTCCGACCCATGCGCAGCTACCGAACCCTGTTCCGCACCCCGGAGTTCACCCCCTTCTTCCTCTCCTACGCCGCCTTCAACGCGGCCCTGACGATCGGCGGGCTGTCCCTCGCCACGCTGGTCTACCGGGCCACCGAATCGCCGCTGCTGTCGGCGCTGAGCATGTTCGGGCCGCAGCTGGCGCAGGTACTGGGTGCGACCTTCCTGCTGTCGGGCGCCGACCGGTTGCGTCCGCGGTCGACGCTGGTCCGGACGGGGCTGGCCTTCGCGGCACTGACGGCGGTACTGGCGCTGCCCGGACTCCCGGTCGGGGCGGTCTTCGTCGTCGTCCTCGCCCAGGGCCTGATCGCGTCGCTGGGCGGGGGAGTGACCGGCGGTCTGCTGAACGAGATCCTCCCCAAGTCCGCTTTCGTGCTGGGGCGTTCGATGTTCAACATGGCTTCAGGGCTGATGCAGGTCCTCGGCTTCGCGCTGGGTGGCGGGCTCCTGGCGCTGCTGTCGCCGCGTGTGTGTCTGCTCCTCGCGGCGACCTTGTATCTGACGGAGGCCCTGGGCTACCGCCTGGGCCTGACCGACCGTCCCGCCCGCGCCAAGGGCCGCCTCTCGGTCCGCGCGACCTGGCACACGAACGCCGTCCTGTGGTCCTCCCGCCCACGCCGTCTCACCTACCTGGGCCTGTGGATCCCCAACGGCCTGGTGGTCGGCTGCGATTCCTTGTACGTCTCCTACGCCCCGGACGCGGCGGGGGTGCTGTTCGCGAGCGGGGCGCTGGGCATGTTCGCCGGGGACGTGATCGTCGGCCGCCTCGTACGCCCCGCCTTGCGCCCCCGGCTGGCCACCCCGCTGCTCCTGCTGCTGGCGACGCCGTACCTGCTCTTCGCCCTCCACCCGGCGGTCCCCCTGGCCGCGGTGGCCGTCTGCCTCTCCAACGTCGGCTTCGCCGCGAGCCTGGTCCAGCAGGAGCGGCTGATGTCCCTCACCCCCGACGACATGGCGGGCCATGCCCTGGGCCTGCGGTCCTCCGGGATGCTCACGATGCAGGGCGTGGCGGCGGCCCTCGCGGGCACGGTGGCCCAGGTGACGTCACCGGCGGCGGCGATGTCGATGACGGCGGGGGCCTCGGTGCTGGTGACTTTGGTGCTGGCGGTGGCGGGTCTTCGTGCGTCGTCCGCTGAGGCGGCTATGGAGCCGAGTCGGGCTCGCTGAAGACCTCGGGGACCTTGTTGTCGAGGACGACACGGGAGAGGAGGGCGGCGAGGCGGTCGCGTTCGGCGGGGGTGAGGTGGGCGGGCAGGGCGTCGATGCGGCGGCAGGTCTCGGCGTAGAACTCCGCGGCGAGCCGCGCCCCCTCGTCGGTCAACCCGACCCGCACGGCACGCCGGTCACGGGGATCGGCTTCCCGCCGCACCAGCCCCCGCTGCACGGTCCGGTCGACCAGCCCGGTCAGACTCGACTTGGCCAGCCCCAACGTCTCACCGAGCTCGGTCATGCCCTGCGGATGCGCCATGAGCACACAGAGGAGCTGGCCTTGCTGGGGGGTGAGGTGAAAGGCACGGCTGGAGTCGGCGTACACGGCGTTGATGAGAAACGCGGAGCGGACCAGGGCGGGGACTATGCCCAGGGGGTGAGGGGCGGGGGTGGGTGGGTTGGGCATTGGGGCAGCTTAATTGCTGGTCTCGCGGCGGACCGCGGCGAGTAGGTTGCGAGTGGCTTGGGTGTTGGGGTGGGTAGGGCCGAGGATTCTTTCGCGTTGGGGCAGGGTGGTTTCCAGCAGGGGGATGGCTCGTGACACCTCCCCGTTCTCCAAGTACGCGACGGCGAGGGTATGGCGGCTGGCGAGAGTGTCGGGATGCTCGTCGCCGAGGACCTGCTCGCGCTGTCGGAGGGTGGTCTCCCACAGTGGGATGGCCTGGTCCCGGCCCATGACCTCATAGCGCGCACGGGCAAGGTTGTTGCGGCAGGTGATGGTGTTGGGATGTAGGTGGCCGAGGACCTCTTCGAGCTGGGCAAGGGTGGTTGTCAGCAGCGGAGCGGCTTTGTCGGCGGCGTCGGCGGCGATGTAAGCCAGAGCGAGGTTGTTGAGGGTGGTGAGGGTATCTGGAGTTGCGGCGCCCAAGGCTGCTTCCTGTTGGACGAGGCTTTGCAGGAGTGGGATCGCCTTGTCCGGGGCGTTGGCGGCGATGTAGGCGAGGCCGAGGTTGTTGCGGTGGGCGAGGACGGCGGGGTCGTTGTCGTCGTGGGTCTGCTCACTGTGAATGAGGACTTGAAGCCTGAGCTTGAGAGTCAGGCCGTCTCGTTGCTGCCGGAACAGATACTGGGCCGCGCTGTAGTAGGCCCAGCTCATCTCTGCGGTCGGAACGCTGCCGGCGGCCGCGGTGTCGGCCAAAGCGTCGATGTGCGGAAGGAAGCGCAGCCACTTGTCCGCAGCAGTTACGTCGTCGTCCGACGGTAAGGCCAGCTGAAGCACAAGCTCCGCGTCCAGTCGCCCGTTCGTCCGGCTCCGCACCACCGTCTGCACCAACCGATGCACGCTGACGCACCCCGGATCGCCGAAGCTCACCATGTTGTACGAGTGCAGCACCCCCAACGCCCTGTTCAACGCCACCGAATCCGGCGCCAACGGCTCCAGGAAAGCGCGCGGAATATCATCCGGCGCCATCCAGGCCATAGCCTCCAACAACCGCACCGCCAACGGATCCCGCCCCGAGATCGCGCCCAGCGTCTGATCCCAGATCCGCGCGATCGTCCGCTCCGGATCGATCCCCTCGCTCACCTCGTCCAGCACGAGTCCCAGTGAACGCCGGTACTCCTCCAACCCCGCCCCGGTCTCGTACACATACGCCCCCGCCTGCTCCAAGGCCAGCGGCAGACACCCGAGCACCCGCGCCAACTCCGTCGCCGCATCCCACTCCGCCCGCGTCGGAGCCCGCCCCGGAAACGCCAGCCGGCTCAACAGATCGACGGCCTCGTCCAACGGCAGCAGCCCCAACGCCATGGACGGAGCCACCGCGTGCCAGCCCGTGGCCTTACGGCTCGTCGCCAGATGGTGGCCCCGATGCAGCGTCCCCACGTACGGCTTCAGCACCCCCGGATCCTCGACGTTGTCGAAGACCAGCAACCACCCCGCGTGCTCTTGCAGCCACAACAACGCCCACGCGGCCCGCTCGTCCGGCCCCGCCGCCCCCGCCCACTGCGGGCACAGCGCCATGGCGAGACCGCCCAGCCCGGTCACGATCGACTCCGCCGTCTCCGCGGTGATCCACCACACCAGCGTGTACGCGTCCCGGAACCGCGCGGCGTACTGCAACGCCAGCGTGCTCTTGCCGACGCCGCCCAGGCCGTGGATCGCCCGCACAGCCGCCTGCTGGGTCACCGCCGCCGTACCGCCCCCGGTCAACAGAGAACGCAAATCCGCCAGTTCTTCCTCGCGGCCCACGAACACCCCGGACGCCGACCCGGGCAGAAACCCCGCCCCCGCCGGTGCCTCCACCGTCCGCGCCCAGTGCACGGCCGCCGCCGGCAGGACGACGACCCGGGCGTTGTCCCCGCTGACGGCGACACCGATCGACTCACCGGCCGCGATGGCCCGTTCCCCGGGCGCCGACGGGCCCGGACCGAACTCGGCGTTCACCGCTTCGCGGGACCGTGCCCGTCACCGGTGATCGCCACACCGATGCTGCCCCCGGCGGCGATCGACCGTGTCCCGGACGCGACGACGACCACCGGAGTGCCGCCGTCGCTGCTCGGCATCAGCGCCGCCAACTCCTCGGCCAGTTCAGGGGACTTGCTCAGCGCCTTGCGGATCACCTGTCGCAGGGCGCCCAACGCATCCTCGCTGTCCGGGTCGGCGACCGCGTCCGCCACGGCCTCCGCCAGCGCCTCCCGCACCCGCTCGTCGGCCCGCTCGTGGGTGGTCCGGAGGAGGCCGCGGCCCACCTCCGCCGGTCCGCTCACGACGGGCACGCCGTCGCTGTCCAGCACCCGTTCCCCGTGCGCCCCCAGTGACTCCCGCAGATAGGGCGTCATCCCGTCCACGAACCCGGCGTCCGCCATCCCAAGGCCCCCGTTCCCTCCGTACATGGTGACTCACTCATACAGGCACGGGCGCGTGGCCGGACAGGAAGGGCCCAATCCGCACGTTTCCGTTACGACAGGCACCCTTGACAGCGTGCGTACTGTTTCGCGACGTTTGAGCCCCACCGCACAATGGGCACGGAGCGGACGGGCACATGGCGGAGGAAGTGGCGGGACGCGGCCGGCGCGTCATGGGGGGAACTGGGGGGAGCGATCGCCCATGCGATCCACGAGCAACTCCATGGACAACCAGAGAAATCAGCGAAACCAGCGAAACCAGCGAAGCCAGAGAAACCGGATAACGATCCACAGACCTGAGGAGCTCAGCAGCACGCTCCGCGCCGCCTGGCACCGGGTGATGGACGAGTCCCCGGACTTCGGAAACCCCTTCCTGGCCCCCGAGTTCGCGGCCGGGGTGGGCCGTCATCGGGGCGGGGCGCGGGTCGCGGTGTTGCACGAGGGTGCGGAGGCGGTCGGCTTCTTCCCCTACGAGCGGGGGCCGTTCGGGGTCGGGCGGGCGATCGGGCTCGGGCTCTCCGACTGCCAGGCCCTCGTCCACCGCTCCGGAGTCACCTGGGACACCGGGGAGTTGCTGAAGGCCTGCGGCCTCTCCGTGTTCGAGTTCGATCATCTCGTCGACGAGCAGAAGCCCTTCGGCCGGTATGTCACGGGGACGTTCGCCTCGCCGGTCGTGGATCTCAAGGCGGCCGAGGGCAGTTACCCGGAGTGGCTGCGGGCCACCTACCCCGGCCTGGCGAAGACGGTCCTGAAGAAGGAACGCCGACTGGCGCGCGACCACGGTGAGCTGCGCTTCGTCTTCGACGAGCGGGACCCGGAGGCCCTGCGGCAGCTGATGCGCTGGAAGTCCGCCCAGTACCGCCGCACGGGACGCATGGACCGCTTCGCCCGCCCCTGGATCGTCGACCTCACCGAGCATCTCTTCCAGGTCCGCGAGGACCACTTCACCGGCGTCCTGTCCGTCGTCTACGCCGGTGACCGCCCCGTCGCCGCCCACTTCGGCCCGACCTCCCGCACCGTCTTCGCGGCCTGGTTCACGGCGTACGACCCCGAACTGCGCTACTACTCCCCGGGCCTGCTCATGCATCTGCGGATGGCCGAGGCCGCCGGGCGTGAAGGGGTGCGGGTGCTGGACCTGGGGCGGGGCGACAAGGAGTACAAGGACTGGCTCAAGACCCGTGAGCTACGGGTCGGTGAGGGCTTCGCGGTCCGCCCGCACCCGGTGGCCGCGGCCCACCGCATGTGGCGCAGACCGGTCCGGGGCCTGCGCAACACGGTCCTGGCCCACCCCCGGCTCCGCGATCCGGCCGACCGTCTGCTGAAGACGATCGGCGGCCTGCGCACGTCACCGCCGGCGAAGTAGCCGACGAAGCAGCCCCCTCCACTGATCTACAGACGAGGTGACGATGCCGTACGGATCGCGGCTCGCCGCGACGATGACGCGGCGGCTCGGCCGGGAGTGCGTCTACACGCCCTCGGCCCGACTGGCCCTGTACCTGGCCCTGCGCCGCTGGTGCCGCCCCGGCGGACGCGTGCTGATGTCCCCGGTGAACGACGACGTGATCCTCTTCGTCGTCCTCGCGGCCGGCCTGCGCCCCGTGACCGCCCCGGTCTCCCCCTGGGACGGCAACATCGACCCGGCGGCCGTACCGGAGTCCACCTGGCGCTCCCTGGACGCGGTGCTGACCACCAACCTCTACGGCATCCCGGACCGCGTCGGCGAACTCCGCAGACGCTGCGCCCAGTTGGGCATCCCGCTCATCGAGGACGCGGCCCACGCGATCGGCACGCAGGTGGCCGGACAGCCCGTCGGTACCTTCGGTGAGGCCGCCGCCTTCAGTCTGTCCAAGCATGTGGCGGCGATGGCCGGCGGTTTCCTCGCGGTCGAGGACGCCCGCACCCGGCGGGAGCTGGAGCTGCTGCGGGACGACCTCCTCACCCCGGCCCGGCTCCGCGCCGACCTGGCCGTCACCCTGCGCCCCCTGGCCCGTTCGACGGTCAAGGCCCTGCACCTCGTACGCCCCACCTGGCGGGCCATGCAACGCCTCGGCCTGCTGGAGCGCGACGCCTACCGGATGCCGCTGCACGCGCCGCGGCTGTCGCTGGCCGCGCATGAGGCGCCCGGTCTGCCGCCGTACGATCCCTGGATCCGCGTCGACCTGCACGACTACCGCGTCCGCCACGGGGCGTTCGTGCGCGCCCAGTTGAAGCTGCGGCTCGATCGTCTGGACGCCGACCTCGCCCGCCGCCGGGCGGGCGTGACGCTACTCGCGGGCACCCCCTGGGCCTCCCCGGCGGTGCGTGAGCGGGCCGGGAGCGAGGGGCCGCTGCCGCTCTTCCGGGTGCCGCTGCTGGTGGCCGACCGGGACGCTCTGGTGGAGCGCCTGGTGGGGCACGGCGTGGTCTCCGGGTATCTCTACGACCCGCCGCTGGACGACTACGCGGGCGCGGAGTTCGTCGACCCGGCGCCGGACCCGGAGCCCGCCCGCTGGTTCGCCTCGCATGTGCTGCCGGTGGACCCGCTGCTCGCCCGCCCGGTCACCAAGGCGCTGACGAAGGAGCGGGCCAGGACGGTCGAGCCGGGGGAGGCTGTCAGGGCACGATGGACACCGCGCGGTAGTCGTATCCGTCCTGTTTGAAGCCCGGTGCCTCCCAAGCGAGTTGTACCCGCTGACCGGGGGTGAGGTTGCGGAAGGAGCCCTGCCCGGCCTGGATGTCGGAGTAGTGGGCGAAGCAGCCGCCCGGGGTCTCGGGGGAGTCGAGGACGCCCCAGCCTTCCTCGTCGTACCAGTCGCGGACGATCGCAGTCACCATGCTCCGGACCCTACCGGAGCGACGCCTGCTATATGACTACTCACTGTTACGAGTGACGTCCGTGCTCGCCGTGCTTGCGCAGGTCGAAGGGCGGGAAGGCAGCGCGTGCACCGTCCAACCGCCGCCCCCCGAGGTTCCCTTGCGACACTCCGTCACCTTCGCCCTGTCCGCCGCCGCGCTCACCGCGCTCGCGCTCGCCCCCGCCCCGGAGGCCGCAGCCGTCGCCGTCCAGCCGGGGCATGTCTGCTTCTGGCCCCAGCCCGGCGAGATGGGCGGCGGCTGGTGCTACGACGCCAACCGCGGCGGATACGCCGAACTCGACAACGCGGTGCGCAGAAACGCGCAGTCCTTCAGCTCCCAGGTCAACCGGACCACGTACGTCCTCCACTTCCCGCGCTCGGGCCCCTGTCTGCAACGCACGGTCTACGGGGGCGACTACTCCGAGAACTGGGAGTGGTCGGGCAAGGTCGACGCGATCGACACCACCCCGCACTCCGACTGCCAGCCGGGGTGAACCGCCGCGTCCTGCGCGCCCTCGCGGCGCTGTTTCTGGCCGTGTGCGCGACCAGTTGCGGCGGCCCGCGACAACCGGCCGTGTCCCTGACCCCGGCCGACACCCTCAAGGCGGCCCAGGTCCTGCTCACCGACCGCTGTCTGACCCGCCAGGGCCTCACTCCGCCCCGGCCGGGCGGTCCCGCCGCCTCCGGGGCCGTGGACCGCGCCCTGTTCGGCACCGGCCGGGCCGAACTCACCCTGGAACTGCCCGGCGGACAGATCGTCGGCCACCACACCGACGGCTGCCTCGCCGCCGCGGAACGCCGTCTCTACGGCGACCAGCGGCGCTGGTTCCGCGCCGTCACGCTCGTGAACAACCTCAAGTCCCGGGCCCCGCGCGAAGACCGCGCCGCCTACAAGGAACTGCGCGCCCACGGCCTCACCGAGGCCCGGGCGTTGCTGAGCGCGTCGTACAACCACTCCTAGTCCGGCTGTCGACGCATCGCACCACCACCTCCCTGGAAAGGCACTACTTGTGAAGCAGTACGTCTCCCTGCTCGTCGCCGCCGTCCTCGCCACCGGCACGGGCCTGGCCACCGCCTCGCCCGCGTCGGCCGCGGAGTGTCCGAGCGGCAACTTCTGCGCCTGGACCGACGCGAACTTCGGCGGGCAGCGGATGAACGCCTCCGGTGACGACGAGTGGTGGGAGAGCTGGATCGCCGACGAGGACTCCTCGTGGGCGAACCACGGCATCTCCGGCCCCGGCGTCAAGGACCACGTCAAGGTCTACGAGTCCGCGATCCAGTTCCCGTCCACGGGCGGGGCCATGACGATCTGCCTCCGTCCGGGCGACGAGGTGGGCTACAACGCGACCGCCAACGACCGCGGCGACGCCCATGTGTGGGCGATGGGCTGCTGACCCAGGCCGAACAGCGGGCGCGGCGGCCATCGGCGGGGCCGCCGCGCCCTGATGGGTCAGCCCGTGGTGCAGGAGACCGTGGGCCAGGTGTAGTTGCCGTTGTGCTGGATGGTCACGCCCCAGGTGTTGCCGCTGCCGTTGGGCTTGGCGGTCAGCACCTGTGCGCCGGGATAGCTGACGGTGGCGTTCCAGGTGGAGAGGACCTTCGCGGGCGAGGGCACGTTCATCGTCACGGTCCAGTTGCTGGAACCCGAGACCGCGACGTTGAGGTTGTACCGGTCGCTCCACGAGGACCCTGCGGACAGCGTGGCCGTACAGCCGGTGTTGCCGCCACCGCCACCGCCTCCGCCGCCGGGGGCGACGGCTCGGCCGGTGGTCGGCGAGATCATCCCGGCGCACAGCCCGCGCGCCGCCAGCCCCTGCGCGATCCGCGGGATCGCGGCGAGCGTGTTGGCGGGCCAGTCGTGCATGAGGATGACCTGGCCGTCGGTGAGCCGTCCGGCGGCGGCGACGATGGCGTCCGTACTGGCGCCGTTCCAGTCCTGTGAGTCCACGTTCCACAGGATCTCGGTGAGCCCGTACTTGGCCTCGACCGCCTTCACGGTCGCGTTGGTCTCGCCGTACGGTGGCCGGAACAGCGTCGGTGTGCCACCGCCGGCCGCGGCGATCGCCGCTTGTGTGCGGGAGATCTCCGAGTCGATCTGGGCCTGGCCGAGGGTGGTCAGATGGGGGTGGGTGTAGCTGTGGTTGGCGACCCACATACCGGCGCTGACCTGGGCCTTGACCAGAGACGGATTGGCGGCGGCGTACTGCCCCTGGTTGAACATCGTGGCCCGCAGCCCGTTCTGGGTGAGGGCGTTCAGCAGGGCTGAGGTGTTGCCGGACGGCCCGTCGTCGAAGGTGAGCCCGACGTACCCGGTACAGGCGGCGGCCTGTGCCGGGGCGGCGGCCTGGACGGTCAGGGTGCTCGCTGCTGCCATGGCGAGGACGGCCAATCTGCTGAGCAGGGAACGGAGTGGGCGGCGGATGGCGCGGCTGCTCATCCCCTCACCCGCTCACGGTGATGTTGGAGCTGCCGCTGCTCTGGTAGCCCTCCGTCGCCATGATCATGTAGTAGTTGAAGCTGCCGAGCGGCATCCCGACGCGCGACCAGGCGTCGAAGTGGTTGCCGGTGGTGATGGTGCCGCCGGTCCGCTTGGACTGGCGCACGCTCCAGTACTGGTTGAAGGTCCTGGTGCCTTCCACCGACGGGGCGTTGTAGCGGGTGGTCTGGTAGATGTCGTACGTGCCGCCGTCGCTGGTGACCGTGCCCTTGTACGTGCCGGTGGGCCGGTAGGTGCCCCAGTTGTCGACGATGTAGTACTCGACGAGCGGGTTCGAGGTCCAGCCGTACAGCGCCAGGTAGGCGTTGCCGGAGGGGCTGAAGCTGCCCGAGTACGTCACGTTCCTGCGGGAGCCGTTGCTCCAGCCCTTGCCCGCGACGAAGTTGCCGGTGTTGCGCCAGGAAGTGCTGTAGTTCCCACCGGAGTTCAGGGTCATGGAGACGGTGCCCTGGGCGTCGGTCCAGAAGGAGTAGTAGAAGCCGTTGTTGGTCCCGGTCTGGTTGGTGGTGACGACCGTGGCGGCGTGCGCGGTACCGACGGCGCCGGGGAGGGTCAGCGCGGCACCGGTGCCGAGCAGGAGGGCGCAGACACCTCGGCGGGTGGGGTGGGTGGAGGGGGTGGGGGCAGGGGTGTTGCTGGGTGCGGGTGCGTCGTTCATGGACGTGTTCCTCCTCGTCCTCGGAGAGGGCGGTGGGGGGCCGGAGGGGGGAGCCCCGTCAACGCATGCAGTGTTGGTCTGTCCCCGACAACTGTCAATGGTTTCGGCACAGTTGGCGAAACAGTCGCAGGTTGCTGACGTGCGGGGGTGGCGGGCGAATGCCTCTCGATCGAGATCGACTTTCGATCGTACGCATCGAATGTTTCGAGGAATTACCGGTCGACGCGGCCCGGATTCTTCACCCTCCCCACGCGTCCCATACCTTCGCACCTTTCTGTAACCGTTCCAGTTCGCACCGTTGACACCACGCACACCTCCCCTTACCGTCACGCCAACATTCCGCACGTATGTCGAGATTTCGAACGCTCGGAAGGCGAGTGCTCAGTGCATTGCCGTGATCGGCCCGTAGGCGACCTGAACGCCGTGGCGCGGCCTGACGTATAGGCGGCAAGGCAGTTGAAGGCCTGAGTGACGCACCGCACCAAACCGCCCCCAACTCCTGGGCGGCACAAGCAAGTTGCTCACCCCCCGCAACCCCCCCGCAGCCCCCCACGCATACCTCGTGAACCTCGCTGAGCCGACCCTCGCGTCGTTCGTACGTCACCGTCCCCCCGCTGGACCGCTCCCCTCGCACGCCGTCATCCCCTCAACGACGAGAAGGACAAGGAACCATCACCGTGCTCGATCGAAGAACCGTCCTGGCCGGAGCCGCCTCCCTGGCCCTCACCCTGTCCGCCTGTGGCCTCGAGAGCGACACCTCCGACAGCGGCTCCGGCAGCTCAGAGGGCGGCACCGTCGGCATCGCCATGCCGACCCGGTCCTCCGATCGCTGGCTCACCGACGGCAAGAGCGTGGTGGCCAACCTGAAGGCCAAGGGGTACAAGACCAAGCTGGTCTACGGCGACGACGACCCGAAGGCCCAGGTCGCGCAGATCGAGAAGCTGGTCAAGGAGGGCGTCGACGCCCTGATCATCGCGGCGATCGACAACAAGTCCCTGAACGGCGTGCTGAAGAAGGCCGCCGACGCCGACATCCTGGTGATCGCCTACGACCGGCTCATCATGGGCACCAAGAACGTCGACTACTACGTCTCGTTCGACAACGAGATGGTCGGCCGGATGCAGGCCCACCACATCATCGAGAAGCTCGGTCTGGACAAGGGCAAGGGCCCGTTCAACATCGAGTTGTTCGCCGGGTCTCCCGACGACAACAACACCAAGTACTTCTTCGACGGTTCGATGGCCCTCCTCCAGCCGTACCTGGACGGCAAGCAGTTGGTCGTCCCGTCCGGCCAGACCGAGCTCGACAAGATCACCACCCTGCGCTGGGACGGCCCCACCGCGGAGAAGCGCATGAACCGCGTCCTGTCCAAGTACGCCGGCCAGAAGCTCGACGCGGTCCTCTCGCCGTACGACGGCATATCGAGGGGCGTCCTGTCCGCCCTGCACACACACGGCTACGGCACCGCCATCAAGCCCCTCCCGATCGTCACCGGCCAGGACGCCGAACTGGAGTCCGTGAAGTCGATCATCGCGGGCCAGCAGTCGGAGACCGTCTACAAGGACGTCCGCAAGCTCGGTGACGCCGCCGCGACCGTCGTCGACGACGTGCTCAACGGCCGCACCCCGTGGGTGGACAACGCCATCGGCTACAAGAACGGCGTCAAGCCCGTCCCCGCCGTCCTGCTCCAGCCGACCAGCGTCGACAAGTCCAACTACGAGATCCTGGTCAAGGACGACTACTTCACCGAGGACGAGCTCAAGTAGCGGCCTCATGGGAAGGGCGTCCGCGGATCTCCGTGGGCGCTCTTCGCGTTCAGTGGTACTCCTCGCGCGCCTTCAGCAGTTCCAGCAGTTCGTCGAGCCGGTCGAAGCCGGCGGGCAGCGCCTGGGCGAGCGCGCGCCTGACCTTCTTCTCCTTCATCGCGTTGCCCACCCACGAGTCGGGCTTGGTGTCCAGAACGGTGGCGTGCACCACCGCGGCCGGCTCCGGCGCCTGGTCGAAGAAGTCGATCAGGGCGCGGCGGGCACCGTTGTCGGCCCATGCCGGGTACGCGGTGTCCGAGTCGCCCTTGCCGAGGCGGGACGCGGTCTCCAGCAGTTTCGCCAGGTACGCCTTGTAGTCCAGAGCTCCCTGCCGGCGCTCCTGGAGCACGGCGTCGAGCAGGTCCGACATCCTGTCGTAGTACTTCGGGTTCGTCGGGCGCTCATCGACGATCACCCTGCGCAGGGTGTTGGTGAGCGTCCCCGCCATCGCCTCGGGGTCCTTCCTGATGCCCGTGGGAAGCCTGTCGAGTGCTCCCGCCCCCTGCTCGGCGATCAACCGGATCAGTCCGGCCTCCTGGAAGTCGGCGACCACCTCGGAGGGACTGGCGCTGATGTACGTGTCGAGCAGGTGCCGCATGCCGGCCTCGTACTGGGTGAAGTCGACCTTCTCGCCGGCTCCGAGTCTGACCTCTTCCCGTACGTCGGCGTAGTGGGCGATCTCCTTTCTGATCGCGGCGGCCTCGGCGTCGCCGTAACGAGCGGCCCGCATGTCGTTGGCGAGGTTGCCGTACGCGCGGGCCACGGCCGCGACGGCCTTGTAGAGTTCGACCCGTTTGGTCTCGTTGGCTCGGAGCTGCTCGGCGTCGCCCTGTTCGGCGGCGCAGAAGTACCGCTGGTACTGGAGGGTGCCCTTCGGCGCCGCGACCGGCCCGCAGAGTGTCCGGATCCTCTCCAGGGCCGCGTCGAGATCGTCACGGGCCCTGTCGAGCCGGTCGGACAGCAGCCCCTCGACGTCCCTGGTCTCATAGCCTTCGAGGGCGCCACCTGCGTAGTTTGTGATCGCGGACTCGAGGGAGTTGAACAGGTCGCGGTAGTCGACGACGTAGCCGTACTCCTTGTCCTCGCCGTCGAGGCGGTTGACCCGGCAGATCGCCTGGAAGAGGCCGTGGTCCCGCATCTGCTTGTCGATGTACAGGTACGTCGCGCTCGGCGCGTCGAAGCCGGTCAGAAGCTTGTCGACGACGATGAGCAGCCGCATCCGGCCCGGGTCGTTGACGAAGCGTTCCTTGACGTCCCGCTCGAACTGCTCGACCTTGCCCATCGCCTGGTCGGCGGGCTCGTCGAAGTGGTCCGCGAGCATCCGCCGGTAGATCTCGTACTGGCGCAGCCGCTCGGTGGCTCCGTGGCCGGAGTCCTCCTTGGAGATGTCGCTCGCGTGGGGCGTGTACGAGGTGACGACGGCGCACTTGAGCCCGGCCTGGGTGAACAGCTCGTAGAACCTGCACGCCTGGTAGATGCTCGCGCTGACGAGGATGGCGTTGCCGCGGCCGTCCGACAGCCGCGGCTTGGTCTCCATGTCGAGCAGGATGTCGTCGACTATCTGCCGGGCGCGCGGCTCCGAGCCGGAGACCTTCCGGACGGTGCTCCAGCGCTTCTTGAGCGCGGCACGGGAGAGGTCGGTCATGCCGCGGGTCCTGGCCTCGAACCACTGGTCGACCTTGGCCTGCGAGGTCAGGTTCTGGTCGATGGTGCGCGCCTCGTACCTCAGGTCGAGCACGACACCGTCCGCGACGCCCTCGTTGAACCGGTAGGTGTGGATGAAACTGCCGAACCGCTGGACGGTGGTGTCCTTGTCCTCCTGGAGGAGCGGCGTACCGGTGAAGCCGATGAACGTGGCGTCGGGCAGGAGCGCCTTCATGGCGTCGTGCATCTTGCCGGACTGGGTGCGGTGGGCCTCGTCGACGAAGACGAAGAGGGTGCCCTTGGCGCGGAAGTCCTTGGGGACGGTCTCCCTCAGCTCACGCACGAACTCGCTCTCGGCCTCGTCGCGGGCGCTCTCGTCCGTTGGGCCACGGAACTTGTGGACCAGGGAGCAGATCACCCACTCCTGGCTCGCGTTCAACGTGGCGAGGAGGTCGGCGCCGCTCTTCGTGCGGTAGACGGACTCGTCGACTCCCTGGAAGACCTTCGCGATCTGATCGTCCAGCTCGGTCCGGTCTGTGATGAGGAGGACGCGGGCGTCCGGCTGGTTCTCGCGGATCCACTTGGCGAGCCACACCATCGTCAGGGACTTCCCGGAACCCTGGGTGTGCCAGATGATCCCGCCCTCGCCCTCGGCGATCCGCTGCTGGGCCGCCCTGACGCCGAAGTACTGGTGGGGTCGGCAGGTCTTCTTCTGCCCCGCGTCGAAGACCATGAAGTCATGCACCAGCTCCAGCAGCCGCTCCTTGGAGCAGAGCTGGGTCAGGGACCGGTCGAGCGGGCCGGCGATGTCGGAGGGCTCACGCCAGGCGAGCCAGTACTTCTCCGCCGTGCCGACGGCGCTGTAGCGCAGCCCTTCCACGTCGTTGCCGGCCATGACGAGCTGGACCGTCGTGAAGAACGACCGGATGAACTCCGGGCGTTGGTTCCCGATGCTCTGCCGGATGCCCTCGGAGACGGCGACCTTCGAGCGCTTGAGCTCGATCGTCCCGAAGGCGATGCCGTTGACGTACAGCACGATGTCCGGGCGCTTGGTGTGCTGCCCCCGTACCGTCACTTCCTCCGCCAGGGCGAAGTGGTTGGCCTCGGGACGCGCCCAGTCGACGAGCCACACCGTCCGCGTCTGCTCGCCGGCACCCGGCTTGACCTTCACCCCGTACCGGAGCAGGCCGTAGACGTCCCGGTTCGCCTCGTACAGATCACGGCCGCCGCCGAGCGAGGCGTCGCTCCTCAGCTTGTCGATCGCCTTGGTGACGAGGTGGTCGGCGTAGCCCCGGGCACGGAGGTTCCGGGTGAGCAGCTCGACATCGACGTTGGCGTTCGCCGCACGGTGTCCCCAGTCGCCGAGGTACTCGTAGCCCAACGAGTCGCGGAACAGGGCGATGACACGGTCCTGGGTCCTGCGCTCGGGTTGCCCGACGTCACTCACAGCGCGGCCCCCTCGGCGGGCAGGCGCGTACGACCGGTCAGGAGCTGCTGCATCATGCCTTGCTTCACCTGCTGTGCCTTGATGAGTCGTCGGCGCAGGACGGTCAGTTCGCCGTCGGCGTCATCCAGCGCCGTGGCGATCGCCTGCTGTTCTTCGCGGGGGAGAGGGGGAACGCCGGTGTTCCTGACCTGCGCCAGACTGATCTGCGGGTATGCCTGACCGGTCACGATGGACTCGTAGTACTCCCGTATCGAGCGCTGCGACAGGTAGTGGTACACGTAGCCGGAATCGAACCGGCCGTCCCTGATCCGCACTCTGGCGATGTGCTGGTTGATGTTCGCCTCGCCCGTGTTCGTCAGGCGGACGACGCGGCCGACATAGCCGGTGATCGTCATCAGGATGTCTCCGTCGGCGACCCGGCTCCGACGCAGGGCGTGATGGGCGGCCGGTGAGATGAACATCGACTGCCTCAGGTCCAGGCCGCGCTCGGAGACGCACTCGCTCCGCAGGAACGGGATGCCGCTGGATTCCCAGGCGAACCCGTATGTCGTGGGGGTCGCGCCCTTCGTGATGGATGCCGAGATCTCCCCCAGGCGCACGTCGGCCTGCCGGTCGGTGCGCCCGGTGCGGTGGGTCCCGCCGGTCAGGAGGTGCTGCGTCATGCCCAGCTTGATCGCCTGCTTCTTGGCGAGCATCCGCTCGATGACGGACATCAGGGCGTCCACGTCCCCGAGGCTCTCCGCGATGCGGCGCTGTTCCGGCAGAGCGGGCAACGCGATCTCGAACCCCGCGAACTCCGTCTTGTTCACCAGGGGCACCGCTTGTTCGCCGGCCCGCTCGCGCACGAGGGGCGACAGGGCACTGACGGCGTAGTACAGGAATTCCGGGTCGACCTGGCCGGTCGGGACGATCGAGTTGATCTGCTGGTTCGTGGCCAGAGCGCGACCGGCGAGCCCGACCTTCCCGATCGTGGAGCCGATGCACACGAAGAGCGTCGAGCCCGCGGGAACCCGTCTCGACCGGGAGAATCCGCGGGCGGACAGCATCTTGGCCGACGCCGTCACATGTTTCGTCCGGCCGAGATCCCCGGGGCTGACGAACAGGAACTCCTGGCCGTAGTTGGAGCGGTCGCCGGTCGGCGGTGTACTGCCCGTCACCACCGTGCCGACCGAGTCGATCCGCGCACGGCTCCAACCGGGCGGAAGTGTTTCCCCGGCGCTCACTGGTCGATGCCCATCGCGGTGAGATGGCCGGCCACCTTGGCTCCCCAGTGCTCCAGCTCCGTGTCGATGGCCCCGACGGTCTCCGCGTAGCGCTCGCCCAGCTGTCGGACACGTCCGACGAGCGTGAACGTCAGGGAGTTCGCGACACCGGCCACCCGGTTCGCGATCGTGGCATGCCACTTGTCGTCGAGGACGAGGTGCCTGATCTCGCGCTCGTCGAGCTCTCCGTACTTCCTGAACGTCGCGAGATCGAGGGCGGCTTGGGCTTCTCGTACGGCCTTCTTGGCGCCGGCCTCTTCGTCGTACAGCCGGACCAGCTGCCGGAGCGCCTCGGCCTCCTCCGCGTCGACCTCCGCGAGCCCCTCGCGCCGAACCGCCCTGAGGCGGGTCGCGGCAAGGGCCTTGGAGATCTTGCCGTCGTCCATCGCCCGGGCGAGCAGGCCGTCCTCCGTCGCGTGCTCCTCGATGTACTCCTCGACGGCGCGGCTGGCGTCCGCCGCCGCCGCGCGCAGTGCGTCGACGTTCGTCTGCTCGTCGGCGAAGTACCGGGCGACGACGAGCGCCGGCGGGACGAGGTCCGTCTTGTGCCTGGTGGCACCGCGCCCGGAGCCGATGACGAGGTCCGGGGTCTCGGAGAGCTTGCGTTCCTTGTCCTCGATGGTCCTGCGGGGCTTCGCCGCCTGGCACCACCCCTCGTTCATGACGAGGAAGACGTCGTCGTGCAGGACGTCGTGCCAGTACGTCATGAGCTGTTCGTAGACGTCGTACTCGTCGAGCAGAGGGGTGTTCCTGAACCGGGCCAGCAGATCGTCACCGATACCGGCGATCAGGTCCTTGGGGACCGTGTCCGCATCGAGCGCGCGCAGGGCCGGCCGGTGTGCGGCGAACCAGTCGTCGACCCGGCCGCGGACCTCCGCGGCGAACTTCTGGAACTCGTCGGAGTCCAGGACCGCCTGCTGAACCTCGGCCACCCCGACCGCCAGGTCGCTGTAGCCCGGGCGGTTCGGCCGGAACAGCGTGGTACGAAGACTCGGGAACGCCTCCCAGTACCCGTTGAGCGCGTCCAGGTCGCGGTCCGGGATGCCGCCGTGCAGGTGGGCGTGCAGGTCCTGGATGTCCTCCGGCTCGGAGGAGTCGATGTACCGCGGGATGTTGAGGTTGTAGTCGTTCTTCGGGCCGGCGATCTCATGGAGCGGCACCATGCGCCCGTAGCGCTCGATCTCGGTCTGCTTGGTGAAGACGTCGACGATTCTGTGGATGTCCCGGCTGCGGAGGCGGTGCTTGCTGCCGTCCTTCATGAAGCCCTGGGAGGCGTCGATCATGAAGACGCCCGTTCGCGTCTTGGCGTCCTCCTTGTCGAGGACGATGACGCAGGCCGGGATGCCGGTGCCGTAGAAGAGGTTCGGGGGCAGGCCGATGACGCCCTTGATGTAGCCACGGTTCAGCAGTTCCTTGCGGATGGCGGCCTCGGCATGGCCGCGGAACAGCACGCCGTGCGGCAGGATGACCGCGGCCTTGCCGTTGTCCTTCAGGGACTTGAGGAGGTGCAGCAGGAAGGCGTAGTCGCCGTTCTTCTGCGGCGGCCGGCCGAACTCGAAGCGGCCGTAGTCGTTCTCCAGGCCGTTGCTCCACGACTCGGTCGAGAACGGCGGGTTGGCGACGGCGAAGTCGAAGGTCCGCAGTTGGCCGCCCTGGGTGAACTGCGGGCTGGTGAGGGTGTCGCCCTTGCGGATGTCACGGTCCTCGTAGCCGTGGAGGATCATGTTCATCTGGGCCAGCGCCCAGGTGGCGTTGTCCTTCTCCTGGCCGTAGACGGTCAGCCCGCGCGGAGCCTCGTCGGTCACCCTGAGGAGCAGCGAGCCGGAGCCGCACGTGGGGTCGTAGACCGTGTGGTCCTGCCGTGTCTCCGCGCCGATGCCGAGGAGCTTGGCGAGTACCTGGGAGACCTCGGCCGGGGTGTAGAACTGCCCCTTCGACCGGCCCGACTCCGTGGCGAAGTGCCGCATCAGGTACTCGTAGGCGCCGCCCAGCAGGTCCTCGCCCCCGGCGCGGCTGCCGCGGAAGTCGAGATCGGCGAAAATCGTCACCAGCTTGGAGAGCCGGTCCTGCATGTCCTTGCCCTTGCCGAGCTTCTCCTCGTCGTTGAAGTCGGCCAGGTCGATGACCTTCTCCAGCCCGTTGGCCTCGGCGAGCCGACGGATGATGTCGTTGGTCTTCCTGCCGATCTCCTTGTCGCCCTTGAGAGCGACCATGTCGTCGAAGGACCCGCCGACAGGAACGTCGATCAAGGAGTGCGGGTCGGACTTCGCCTTGTCCGTCACGTACTTCACGAACAGCAACGTCAGCACGTAGTCCTTGAACTGACCTGCGTCCATGCCACCGCGCTGCTCGTCGCAACTCCGCCACAGCGAGCGGTACAGATCCGACTTCTTGAGAGCCACTGCCGTCCTTCACGCGACACCGTGTGACGGTCGCGTCACACGGTGATACTCCAAACGAGTGTCTCCACGATAGCGCCGGGCACTGACAGCGCCCCTGACCGTCACCAGGCACGAGAAAGGCCTCCCGTTCGAAGAGAACGGGAGGCCTCTGCTCCTCTGACCTGCTGTGCAAGTCTGTGCCCCCGGCAGGATTCGAACCTGCGACACCCGCTTTAGGAGAGCGGTGCTCTATCCCCTGAGCTACGAAGGCAGGGTGGTGTGGATCTCGGTGAGATCCGGCGACCAGCCTAGCGGATAAGGGGCGGGGGGTGTCAGGACGTCGGTACCCGGGTGAAGCGGCCCGCTGTGTGGAAGTCCTGTTCGATCGCCGTCGCGGTGGCCCGGAGTTCCGGGAGCAGGTCGCTCACGCATTCCGCGGGGGTGCGGCGGGTGGTGTGCATCGCGGTGTTCAGGGCCGCCACCACCCGGCCCCGGTGATCGCGCACCGGGACCGCGATCGAGCGCAGGCCGGCCTCCAACTCCTCGTCCACCAGGGCGTACCCCCGGGCGCGGACCTCGGTGAGGAGTCGGTCCAGGGCCGTGCGGTCCGTCAGGGTGTGCGGGGTCAGCGGGCGCAGCTCCCCGGGGGTGCGGCGGGCCGGGGGGAGGTCGGCGAGCAGGACGCGTCCCATGGAGGTGGCGTAGGCCGGGAGCCGGGTGCCGACGGTGAGGTTGACGCTCATCACACGGTTCGTGGCGACGCGGGCGGTGTACTGGATCTCGTCGCCGTGCGCGGTGAGCACCGCCAGTGACGCCGACTCGTGGATACGGGCAGACAGGTCCGCCAGATGCGGGGTCGCGATCTCGGCGAGCGTGGTGCGGGCCAGGGGTGGGAAGCCCAGGGACAGCACCCGGGGCGTCAGGGTGAAGGTGCGGTGTCCGGTCGCGGTGACGAGGCCCAGGTGCTCGTAGGTGATCAGGGCGCGGCGGGCCGTGGCGCGCGCGAGGCCCGTCGCCTTCGCCACCTCCGTCAGGGTCAGGGCGGCCCGGCCCTCCCCGAAGGCGGTCAGTACGGTCAACCCGCGGGCCAGGGACTCCACGAACCCCCTGCCGAGCTCCTGCTTGGACGCCCCGGTCCAGGTCGCCAGGCCCGAAGGGCCGGACCCCGGCTCCGGCGCGGACGTCTGGCGCAGTTCCCGTTCCATGTCCGCCACCGCCGCCCGCAGCCGGGGCAGCAGGGTGTCCCGCAGTCCGGCCGCCGTGTGCCGGCTGGTGTGGCTGACGACGCTCGCCGCGCACGCGATCCGCCCGGTGTGCGGGTCCCGTACCGGTACCGCGACCGCCACCAGGCCCGGTTCGATCAGCTGGTCGTCCAACGCCCAGCCGTTGACGGCCGCTTGCGCCGCGCGCTGCTCGAACTCCTCGTCCGGCCGCGGGTGTTCACGGGGCGGTACGGCCGGAAAGCCCCGGTCCTCGGGGTCCGCCGCCCGGCGTTCCCGCCAGGCGCGCCGGTCCGCTTCCGTCCACTCCGTCGCGAACAGGGCGCCCGGCGCGGTGCGTTCGGCCGGCAACAGGTCGCCGATGCGGAAGCTCAGGGACATCGCGCGGCGGCGGGTGGCCTGGTGGATGAAGCGGATGCCGTCCCGGTCCGCGACCGCCAGCGACACCGACTCGTCGAGCTCGTCGGCCAGTTCGTCGGCGCGCGCGTCCAGCAGCGCGGGCAGCCGCAGGGCGGCCAGATAGGCGTTGCCGAGGTCCATGAGGCGGGGGGTGAGGACCACGTCCCGGCCGTCGAGGCGGACGTACCCCATGCGGGCGAGGGTGGCGGTGATGCGGTCGACCGTGGAGCGCGCGAGGCCGGTCGCCCGCTCCAGCGCGCTCGGGCTCAGCGTGCCGCCGGCCTCGGTCAGCTCCCGCAGCACCGCGATCCCGCGGATCAACGGCGTGACCGCCTCCGCCGGCACGGCGGCAGGCGCCGTCGGCGCCACGGCGTCGTCCATGGTCGTGATCGTCTTCGCGGGCATTCGCTCTCCGGTACGGCAGTCGCGGAAGCCCTACGGTAAGCCTGCGCGGCCCGTCCGGGGGGTACCGGTCAGCGGCCCCGCCCCGGGTGGTGCCGGTGAGTGGTCCCGCCCCGGGTGGTGCCGGTGAGTGGTCCCGCCCCGGGTGGTGCCGGTGAGTGGTCCCGTCCGGGTGGCATCGGTCCGCACCCCCGCCCCGAGTGGTACCGGTCAGCGGCCGTCCGGGTGGTATCAGTCCGCGCCCCGTCCGGGTCGTGTCGGTCCGCACCCCGACCCCGGGTTCGTACCGGTCAGCGCCCCGCCCCGGCCGTACCCGTCCCACCCTCGCCCCGGCCGTACCCGTCCCACCCCCGCCCCGGCCGTACCCATCCCCATCCCCATCCCCACCCTCACCCCCACCCCGCCCCGGTCGCACCGGCGCGGCCCCGCCCCGCACCCGCTCAGCCCCGTGTCACCCGTACCCGGTAGTCGCCCGACGGATCGACGCCCGTCACCTCGATCCGGATCCCGTGTCTGCGGTCCTTGAAGACCTGGCCCGGGGTGAAGGGGGCGTCGGAGAGTTCCGCGTGGACGTTGGGGCTGCGGGTGCAGCCGCCGCTGTCCCGGCGGGAGTCGTAGACCGTGACCGGGCCCATCCCGGTGTCGACGTCGGCGTCCACCCTGTAGATCAGCGCCCCGGGCCGGCACACCGTCTCGTCGTTGCCCTCGCGGGTGCGCAGTTCCACGGCGTATCCGGTACGGCCGCTGACCGGCACGAAGAGCAGCTTGGGCCCGCCGGTCCTGGCCATCGGGGTGAGGGTGTACTCGGTGGCGCCGCGGGCGGTCGCGCAGGTCACCTGGGAGGCGTCCAGCCAGCCCAGCTTCCACTTGTGCCAGCCGAGGAGGTCGTTGTTGGCGCCCCAGTCCTCGCTCATGATGTCCCAGTGGCCGACCGAGCCGCCGCCGCCCGCCGTGTAGAGGTCGGGCAGCCCGAAGACATGCCCGTTCTCGTGCGGCAGGACCCGGTAGCCGGTCTGCGCGTAGGAGCCGGAGCCGTCGTCCTGACGGGAGTAGACGAAGGACGCGTTGGCGACCGGCACGCCGTCGGCGACCGGGGCGTCCGGGTTCCCGGCGAAGGTCACCGACAGGACCGTGTCCAGCGCGGGGGGCCCGGCGTTCGGGGTGACCAGCACGTTCAGGAAGTCGTACGACCGGAAGTCCACCTTCGGGTCGGCGGCGGCCACGATGTCCTGGACCAGGTCCCGGTAGCCGGGGTCGAAGGGCGCGCCGCGCTCTATGCCGTACGACGCGAAGGGCTTCGGCATGCGCAGCCAGGTCGGGATCGGCGTCTCGGGGCGGTAGTCGAGGCGGCCGTAGGAGCTGGTGCGGAACCAGTCCTGGGTCTGCGGGAAGAACTCGCGGAAGCGGTCGAGGGCGGGGCCGCGGCCCCGCGCGTCGGAGAAGTCGATCATCAGGGTGAGGGCGCGGACGGTGCCGGTGGAGCGGGAGTAGCCGCCGGTGGTGGGGACGCCCTCGGACATCTGGATCGCGGAGCCGCCGCGGATCAGACAGGGGCCGTGGGCGGAGGTGCGGGCCAGCGCGGTCGGTCCGGCGCCCGCGGGTGCGGGGGCCGCCGCGAGGTGGCGGGTACCGGCCGAGGTGCTGACCGCGAGGGTCAGCGCGGTCACGGACACGAGGGCGGCGACGCGGCGCGGGCGTATCCGACGGCTGGTCTGCTGTGCTGCCCGGCTGGTCTGCTGCAATGCACGGCCCTCTCCCGTCCATGGCAGCCGCAGGTCCACGGGCTGCACCCTTGCGATCACCCTGTGTCGTGGGGTGCGGGGGCGCGCGCTGGAGGGGCCGAACGTGGGTTTCTCGGCCGAAGAGATGTGACTCAGGTCACGTCACTTCTTTCCCTCAACCTGAAATAACCGGGGAGCGTCTCCCCGTTTAGACCTGTGTTCGCGCGAAACGGGGAAAGCCTCCCCGGATCGCCAGACCATCCGATCGAGGAGTACGCCGTGACCGTGACCGCTGTGCAGAAGAAGGTGACCCGGCCCCGCGCCGACGCCCTGCGCAACCGGGAGCGCATCGTCACCGCTGCCCGGGAGATGTTCACCGAGTTCGGCCCCGATGTGCCGCTCGACGAGATCGCCCGCCGCGCCGGTGTCGGCAACGCCACGGTGTACCGCAACTTCCCCGACCGCGACGCGCTCGTCCGCGAGGTCGTCTGCTCCGTCATGGACCGGATGACGGAGGCGGCCGAGCTCGCGCTCGCCGAGACCGGCGACGCCTTCGAGGCGCTGGAGCGCTTTGTGCACACCTCCGCCGACGAGCGGGTCAGCGCCCTGTGCCCGATGATCCGGAGCACCTTCGACCAGAACCACCCGGACCTCGAGGCCGCGCGGCTGCGGAGCGAGGAACTCGTCGGGGAGCTCATGGACCGGGCGAAGGCGGCCGGCCAGCT
Organism: Streptomyces sp. NBC_00028; assembly: GCF_045041065.1. Classification (NCBI taxonomy): domain Bacteria; kingdom Bacillati; phylum Actinomycetota; class Actinomycetes; order Kitasatosporales; family Streptomycetaceae; genus Streptomyces; species Streptomyces sp. NBC_00028. Next base: position 5,836,714 of record NZ_CP108293.1, read on the forward strand.
CCGCGACGACATCGGCGTCGGCGATCTGATGGTCGTCGTGGCGCAGCTCAGCCGGCCCCCGGCCGGTGCCATGTGCCTGAGCGCCGACCGGTTCGTCCACCGCCATCTGCAGCTGTTCCTCGACGGTCTGCGGGCCCCGGCCCGCTCCGACCTGCCGGGCACGGCCATGACCATGGAGGACCTGCGCCAGGCCTGACCGATTAGTCCAGCGCCCCACAGCAGTCAGTCACTACAAGCGCTCGGCAGTCACCACAGCCGACGTTCACCGGCCGTCGCGTATCGGCGGACCGTCCCCTCACGACACTTTTTTCCGTCACGAAGTCCCGAAGTGGGTATCCCCATGTCTCAAACAGCCGCCAAGGCTCCCGGCGCACCGGCCCCGTCCGGTGACGCCAACCGCTGGAGGGCGCTCGTCTTCATCGCGCTCGCCCAGCTGATGGTCGTCCTCGACGCCACCATCGTGAACATCGCCCTGCCGTCCGCCCAGGTGGACCTCGGCATATCCGACGGCAACCGGCAGTGGGTCGTCACGGCCTACGCCCTCGCCTTCGGTGGCCTCCTCCTCTTCGGCGGCCGGATCGCCGACCTGTGGGGCCGCAAGAACGCCTTCGTCGTCGGCCTCATCGGCTTCGCCCTCGCCTCCGCGCTCGGTGGCGCGGCCACCAACCAGGCCATGATGTTCGGCGCCCGCGCCCTCCAGGGCGTCTTCGGCGCGCTGCTCGCGCCCGCCGCGCTCTCCCTGCTCGCCGTGATGTTCACGGACGCCAAGGAGCGGGCCAAGGCGTTCGGCATCTACGGTGCCATCGCCGGTGGTGGCGGTGCCGTGGGCTTCATCCTCGGCGGTGTGCTGACCGAGTACATGGACTGGCGCTGGACGTTCTTCGTCAACATCCCGTTCGCCATCGTCGCCGCGCTCGGCGCCTACTTCGTCATCCGTGAGCCCGAGGGCGGCCGCAACCGCAACCCGCTCGACATCCCCGGCGTCCTGCTCTCCACCCTGGGTCTGGTCGCGCTGGTCTACGGCTTCACCCGCGCCGAGTCCAACGGCTGGGGCGACTCCGTGACCGTGGGCATGTTCGTCGCCTCCGCGGTCCTGCTGATCGCCTTCGTCATCACCGAGGCGAAGGTCAAGGCCCCGCTGCTGCCGCTGCGCGTGGTGACCGACCGCAACCGCGGCGGCATCTACCTCTCGCTCGGTATCGCGATCATCGCGATGTTCGGCACCTTCCTGTTCCTGACCTACTACCTCCAGGTCGTGAAGGGCTTCTCGCCGATCAAGACCGGCTTCGCGTTCATGCCGATGATCGTCGGCATGATGGTCGGCTCGACCCAGATCGGCACCCGCCTGATGACCCGGCTGCCGGCCCGCCTGCTGATGGGCCCCGGCTTCCTGGTCGCCGCGATCGGCATGCTCTTCATGACGCAGATGGAGATCGGCTCGTCGTACGCCTCGGTCATCCTGCCCGCGATGGTGCTGCTCGGTCTCGGCATGGGTACGGCGTTCATGCCCGCCATGTCCCTGGCCACGCTCGGCGTCGAGCCCCGGGACGCCGGTGTCGCCTCCGCGATGGTCAACACCTCGCAGCAGGTGGGCGGCGCGATCGGTACGGCCCTGCTGAACACGATCGCCGCCTCCGCCACCACGTCCTACATCGCCGACCACATCGGCTCCGCGACCTCCAAGTCGCAGGCGCAGCTGGTGGCGCTGGAGGGCCAGGTGCACGGGTACACCAACGCGATCTGGTTCGCCGTCGGCATGCTGGTCCTGGCCGCGGTCATCGTGGTGACCCTGGTCAACGCCGGCCGTCCCGACACCTCGGCCGTGGCCGGTGCCGGGGAGGGCGCGGAGGACGAGCTGCCGGTCCCGGTCGTCGCCCACTGACGACGACCGGACGGTCGTACCCCTTCGGGCCTCGTACGTACGGGGACGGGGACGCTCCGTACGTACGACTATGAGGGCCCCGGCCCTCGGGATCTGCCCTGGTTCAGCGGAGCCAGGGCAGATCCGCACCCGCTTCGTTGGGCTGAAGTCCCTCGGCGACGATCTGCATGATCTCGCCGAGGGACTTCTGCTGTTCCGGGGTGAGCCGGTCGAACATCGCCTGGCGTACGGCGCTGACATGGCCGGGCGCGGTGCGGCTCAGGACGGCGTGCCCCTCGTCGGTGAGGATCGCGAACTGGCCGCGCTTGTCGGAGGGACAGTCCTCGCGGCGGACCCAGCCGTTCTTCTCCAGCCGGGAGATGGCGTGCGAGAGCCGGGACCGGGTGATCTTCGCCTTCATCGCCAGCTCGGTCATCCGCAGCCGGCTCCGCGGCGCCTCGGCGAGGCCGACGAGCAGTCCGTAGTAGATGTGCGGCATGCCCGCGTCCCGCTGCAACTGGCGGTCGAGGTGGTCCTCCAGAAGAGTGGTGGCGTGCATGTAGGAGCGCCAGACGCGCTGTTCCTCGGCGGTGAGCCAGACGGGTTCTTCGGCCATGTCGTCCACTGTACGAGAAGGCTCCTTGAAAGTTAAACAAGTTGGGGGTATGTTCGTGGAGGTAGAAGTTTTAGAGTTCAAGTAACGGTCGCAGTGACACCTGAAGAACTGCGTTCATATAACACCTTTCGGAGGGAGCCGCGCCATGTCCGCCGCAGCCCAGGACGCGACCAGGGAGCGTATGCCCGCGCTCTATCTCAGCCACGGCGCTCCGCCGCTCGCGGACGACCCGATCTGGCCCGGCGAACTCGCCGCCTGGTCCGCGGACCTCCCGCGCCCCAAGGCGATCCTCATGGTCTCCGCCCACTGGGAAGAGGCCCCGCTCGCCCTCGGCGCGGTCGAGACCATCCCTCTCGTCTACGACTTCTGGGGCTTCCCTGAGCACTACTACCAGGTGACGTACGGCGCCCCCGGCGCACCCGCGCTCGCCGAGTCCGTCCGCAAGCTGCTGCGCGCCCCCGGCACCCCCGTCCAGGACATCCCGGACCGCGGCCTCGACCACGGCGCCTATGTGCCCCTCGTCGAGATGTTCCCCGAGGCCGACATCCCGGTCCTGCAGATCTCCATGCCGACCCTCGACCCCGTCAAGCTCATGGAGATCGGCCGCAAGCTGGCCCCGCTGCGCGACGAGGGCGTCCTGATCGTCGGCTCCGGCTTCTTCACCCACAACCTCGCCGCGCTCCGGCACGCCGGCGGGGGAGTGCCGAGCTGGTCCTCCGAGTTCGACGACTGGGGCCGCCGGGCCCTGGAGACCCGGGACTGGGACGGACTGCTCGACTTCCTCCACAAGGCCCCGGCCGGCCGCTACGCCCACCCGCGCACCGAGCACTTCGCGCCCCTCTTCGTGACGATGGGCGCGGCCGAGGTCTCCGGCGAGCTGGACTCGCAGCGCTCCGTGATCGACGGGTTCTGGATGGGCATGGCGAAGCGGTCGGTGCAGTTCGGCTGAGCCGGTACGTCCCGCGGGACATAAGGGCGGGATGTGGTGTCGCTGTGAATTCCCTGGGAGTGCGCTGACCTGGCAACCATCGAGGGGTGCCGGCCGTCTTCTGGGGCAGAGGACGACCGACGGCGGCTGCTTTCCCGGTCCCTTTCCCGGGCCGGGGCGATCCCGCCGAGTGTGACGGGCGTCTCACGGACGCAGGGGCGGGAGGGGTGCATGAGAAGCCGGGGATCGGTCTCGACTCATGGTCTGACCTGCGGCTCCGTGGAACCGGTCGGCACCGTCGCCGACCGTGTGGCCGCGCAGGATACTGCATGATCAGAAAAATAGGGGGACGGGTTGGGAATTCTGTCCTGATTCCAGTCGTTGTTTCCATCGGAAGCAGGGCACCCGAGGAGAGTCCGGACCGGACAGTGCCGGACCGGATCGGGACCAGGCAACCAAGGACCACCCGCCAGCCCACATCGCAAGGGAGCACACGCATGGCAACCCGTGCCGTCGCCCGTCGTCAGTCCGCCTCCGGCGAGGCCGTCGACAAGGCACGCAGTGTTCGCGCCCACGCCGGCGAGATCGCCGACCGCGACCTGGTCGGCATGTACCTCGACGAGATCGCGCGCACCCCGCTGCTCGACGCCGCCAAGGAAGTCGAGCTGTCTCAGATGATCGAGGCGGGTGTGTTCGCGCGGCAGGTCCTCGACGGGTACGAGGAGTCGAAGGCGGAAGCCACCCGCGAGGAGCTCGAGGCGCTGGTCGACGAGGCCGAGCGGGCCAAGGACGTCTTCATCCGGTCCAACCTCCGCCTCGTGGTCGCGGTCGCCCGCCGCTACCCGCGCAGCGGCCTTCCCCTGCTCGACCTGATCCAGGAGGGCAACGCGGGCCTGGTGCGCGCGGTGGAGAAGTTCGACTACCGCAAGGGCTTCAAGTTCTCCACGTACGCCACCTGGTGGATCCGCCAGGCGATCACCCGCTCGATAGCCGACCAGTCGCGCACGATCCGCCTCCCCGTCCACCTCGTCGAGGAACTCGGCCGCATCCGCCGGGTCCAGCGCGAGTTCAACCGGGAGAACGGCCGCGACCCGGAGCCCGCCGAGATCGCACAGGAGCTGGGCTCCACCCCCGAGCGTGTGACGGACGTCCTGGACTGGGCCCGTGACCCGGTCTCGCTGAACATGTCGATCGACGACGACGGCGACACCCAGTTCGGTGACCTGCTGGAGGACACCTCCGCGGTCTCGCCCGAGCAGTCCGTCCTGACCCTCCTGCGCAGCGAGGAACTGGACGACCTGATCGGCCGCCTCGACCAGCGCACGGCGTCGATCATCAAGATGCGCTACGGCATCGAGGACGGCCGGGAGCGCACGCTGACCGAGGTCGGCAAGGAGCACGGGCTGACGCGCGAGCGCATCCGCCAGATCGAGAAGCACGCCCTGCTGGAGCTGAAGAAGCTGGCCCGGGACACGGGGTTCGACGCGGCGGCATAGGGCCGACCGCATCGACGCGGGCGTGCCCGCGCACGCCGGGTGGCGCAACACGGCGCAAACATGGCTGTGTTGGGTCGCTTCAACAGGCAGGACCCTGGGAACAAGACTTCAGGGCCCATGAGTTCAGGTACATGAGTTCGAGAACGTGAGTCGTACGAGTCCGGTCTTCTGTCGAGGGCCGGGCCCCCAGAGCCAAGTCCCGACGCACTCCCCCCGGCGCCGGGACTCTCCCTGAGCCGGACTTCGGCGCCCTCCCCCCGGGTGCCGGGGTCCGGCTCTGCTTTTGGCTCGTCCGGTGGCAAGGCATGCTGGACGGCAGGTCACCCCGTACCTGAACCACGGGGTGGCCCGCCGGATGGCAGATTGTGTCACATGGGCATAGCCTGCCGATGTGAGCAGCCCCACCCCAGCACCGCGTTCCACCGGTTCCGCCGGTTCCCGTGCGTCGGCGTCATCGGCTTCGGCCTCGCTGACCGAGCGGCGCAAGGCCGAGACGCGGATGGACATCGCCAGAGCGGCGGCCGGGCTCTTCGTCCAGCGCGGGCTGCGTGCCACCCGCGCCGAGGACATCGCCCAGGCCGCCGGAATCGCGCCGCGCACGTTCTACCGCTACTTCGCGACCAAGGAAGAGGCCGTCGCCCCGCTCTACGCGGCAGGGGCCCAGCGCTGGGCGGAAGCGGTGCGGGAGGCACCGGCGGAACTCTCGGTGCCCCAGGCCCTGGAACACGCGGTACGCCGGACCCTCACGCCGGGTGCCGGAGTCTCCGCCGCCTCCTGGGAATGGGTACGCACCCTGATCCGCCTGGCGGAGACCAGCCCGGCGCTGGGCAAGGTGTGGGCGGAGGTGTGCCGGGACGCGGAGCGGATGTTGGCAGAGGTGCTGGGGGAGCGGGGCGGTGGGGCGGCCCAGGTCGCTGACAACGTTGCCGCTCCTGTCGTCACCGCCGAGCTCCGTTTCGCGTCGGCGGTCGCGAGCGCGGCGGTGCGGACGGCGGTGGAGGCGTGGGTGGCCACGGACGCACGGGCGACAGGGCCGACGGGACCGGCGGAGCTGGCGTTGCGGAATCTGGGGGTGTTGGAGGGGTTTCCGTGGGGGCGACCGTAGACAAGGACGGGGACCCGCCTCACCTACGAACAGTCGTGCCGCAGGACCGGCACCCGCCCGTCCGTGGTAGCTGCGGGCAGTCGTGCCGCAGGACCGGCACCCGCCCCTTCCGCCCACCCGCCGTAGCTGCGGGCAGTCGTGCCGCAGGACCGGCACCCGCCCCCCTTACGCCCACCCGCCGTAGCTGCGGGCAGTCGTGCCGCAGGACCGGCACCCGCCCCCCTTACGCCCACCCGCCGTAGCTGCGGGCAGTCGTGCCGCTGGGGCGGCACGGGTGGGCGCAGCGGCACCCCGCAAGCGCGGGCGAGCGAGACCCGCCCCCGCCCAGCCCCCACCCCGGTCACCTCTGACCGGGCCCAGTTCACCCACCCGCGGCCCGAACCAACCGCTCCCCCAACCCCCGTACGCACTCCACCAGTTCACCGGGCGACTCCACCGTGAACTCCACCCCCGTCATGGCAAGCCGAACCGCCAGCCACTCCACCGCGTCCCCCGACTCCGCCCGGAGTCGACAGTGCCCCTCGCCCAGCGGCTCCGGCGTCCCCACCCACCCCGGCACCCGCGCCGCGACCACCTCCGCCGAAGCGGCGAACGTGACGGCGAACTCGTACGTCTCCTGCCGCCGGTACATCGACTGCCGCAGATACTCCGCCGCGCTCCCCGTCGGCAACTCCCGCGGAGCGAACCGCGCTCCCGTCGCGAACGGCTCGCTCACCCGGTCGACCCGGAACGTACGCCAGTCGTCGCGATCGAGGTCGTACGCGACGAGGTACCACCGCCGCCCGGTCGACACCAGCCGATACGGCTCCGTCACCCGGCGCGACTCGGTCCCGTCCTTCGCGCGGTAGGCGAACCGCAGCCGCTCGTGCCCGGCGACGGTCGAGGCCATGACGGTCAGCGTCTCGGGCGCGATGCTCGCCCCGTCCCCGCTGGTCAGCGGCGTGGTCGCGGCCTGGAGGGTGGAGACACGGTGCCGTAGCCGGGACGGCAGCACCTGCTCCAGCTTGGCCAGCGCCCGTACGGACGCCTCGTCGACCCCCTCGAGCGCGTGCCCGGCCCCCGCCCGCAGCCCGACCGCGATGGCGACCGCCTCCTCGTCGTCGAGGACGAGCGGCGGCATCGCCTTGCCCGCGACGAGCCGATAGCCGCCGTCGGAACCCTTGCTGGCCTGCACCGGGTAGCCCAGTTCGCGCAGCCGGTCGACGTCCCGTCGCACGGTACGGCGGGACACCCCGAGCCGGTCGGCGAGCTCGCCGCCGGGCCATTCGCGCGGGGTCTGGAGGAGCGAGAGGAGTTGGAGAAGCCGGGCCGGAGTATCCGTCGTCATGAGTTCGAGGATGCCGTAGATCTAGGACACGATCTGACCTAATGCGGCCGTAGCTTGAAGACATGACCTCCACCGAAACCGTGGTTTCCACGCCTACGCCCACGTCTGCGACGACACCGGCACCCGACCGGCGCCGCTGGTTCGCCCTCGCGATCGTGATGACCGCGGCCTTCATGGACCTCGTCGACGTCACGATCGTCAATATCGCCATCCCGTCCATCCAGGCCGAGGCCGGCGCGAGCGTCAGCCAGATCCAGTGGATAACGGCCGGCTACGCGCTCGCCTTCGCCGCCGGTCTCATCACCGGCGGACGTCTCGGCGACATCCACGGCCGCAAGCGGCTCTTCCTCATCGGCATCGGCGGCTTCACCCTCGCCTCCGCGCTGTGCGGCCTCGCCGCGAACCCGGAGATGCTGGTCGCCTCGCGGATCCTCCAGGGCGGCATGGCGGCGCTGATGGTGCCGCAGGTGCTGTCGATCGTGCACGCGACGTTCCCGGCGGAGGAGCGCGGCAAGGTCTTCGGGCTGTTCGGCGCGATCGTCGGCCTGGGGGCGGTGTCGGGTCCGCTGCTCGGCGCCCTGCTGACGGAGTGGAACATCCTCGGCCTGGAGTGGCGCCCGATCTTCCTCATCAACCTTCCGGTCGGCATCGCGGGCCTGATCCTCGGCAGCCGCTACATCACCGAGTCCAAGGCGCCGCGCGCCCTGCGGCTCGACCTGGTGGGGGTCGCCCTGGTGACCCTGGGCCTGCTCATGCTGCTCTACCCGCTGACCCGGGGCCGCGAGCTGGGCTGGCCGCTGTGGGGGTACGGGTCGATGGCCGGCGCGCTCGTCGTCTTCGCCGCGCTGGTGACGTACGAGAAGCGCAAGGCGGCCCGTGACGGCTCCCCGCTCATCGAACTCTCCCTGTTCCGCGTGAAGAGCTTCGCCGCCGGTGTCGCCGTCCAGACGGTCTTCGGTATCGGCCTCGGCATCTTCTTCCTGGTGTGGACGCTGTACATGCAGGTCGGGCTGGGCTGGCGGCCGCTGAAGGCGGGCCTGACCGGGGTGCCGTTCTCGATCGCCGTCTCCCTGGCCGCCGGACTGTCGGTGCAGAAGCTGGTGCCGCGCGTCGGAGGCCGTGCGGTCCTCCAGTCCGGTGCGCTGACCATGACCGCGGGCGTCCTGCTCTACCTCTGGGAGGCCGGCCGGTACGGCACCGCCATCGCCCCCTGGCAGATGGCCCTCCCGCTGATCGTGATGGGCCTCGGTATGGGCCTGATCTTCGCCCCGCTGACCGACATGGTGCTGTCGGGCGTACCGCGCGAGCACGCCGGATCGGCGTCCGGCCTCATCAACACCGTGCAGCAGATGGGCAACGCGCTGGGGCTCGGCCTGGTGTCGGTGGTCTTCTTCAACGAGATCCCGGACGCGCTGCGCCGCGAGGAGATGGGGCCGGTCTTCGTCGACGCCTTCCAGCACGCGCTGGGCTGGGTCGCGGCGGTCATGGCCCTGATCTTCCTGCTGATGTTCGCGCTGCCGAAGCGCGGGGCGCAGCATCTGGAGGGGGCGGGGGAGGAGCCGGCGGGCGCGGACGAGAAGGAGCCGGAGCTCGTCTGACCTGAGCGCGTGGATATCTGAGCATGTGGAGAAAGGCCCGGCGCCCTGTGCGCGCCGGGCCTTCCGCATGCCCTCACCAGGGCGAAAGTCCGTTCATGCCCGAATCGGGCCCGAACCTGTTTACTTTCCGGAAATCCGGGCGTAGCCTCCAGGCGAAACCACAAGTTCGGGCACCGATCGGAAACGGTCGGACATCGAGTCGGAGGCGAGCGGACATGTACGCACCGGAGCGGCAGCAGGAGATCCTCCGGCTCGCGCGTGACGGCGGGCGGGTGGACGTGCTCTCACTGGCCGAGGAGTTCCAGGTCACCGCGGAGACGATCCGCCGGGACCTGAAGGCCCTGGACCGCGCGGGCCTGCTGCGCCGCGTGCACGGCGGAGCCATCCCCGCCGGACGCCTCGACTTCGAGCCGGACCTCGCCGAGCGCGAGACGACGGCGGCCGACGAGAAGGACCACGTCGCCAAGGCGGCCGTCGCCGAACTCCCGACCGAGGGCACGCTGATCCTCGACGCCGGCACCACGGTCGCCCGGCTGGCCGGCGCCATCCCGCTGGAGGCCGCGCTCACCGTCGTCACGCACAGCCTGCCGATCGCGGCCCGCCTCGCGGACCACCCCGGCATCCAGCTCCACCTCGTCGGGGGGCGCGTGCGACACCGTACGCGCGCCGCCGTCGACGCCTGGGCGCTTCGCGCGTACGGCGAGATCCGGGCAGATGTCCTGTTCGTGGCGGCCAACGGCTTCTCCGCCGACCACGGACTGACCACCCCCGACCTCGCCGAGGCCGCGGTCAAGCGCGCGGCGATCGCCGCCGCCCGCCGTGTCGTGCTGCTTGCCGACTCCTCCAAGCACGGCCAGGAGCACTTCGCCCGCTTCGGCGACCTGAGCGACGTGGACCTGCTGATCACCGACAGCGGGCTGAGCCCCGAAGACGCCACCGCCATCGAGCGCGGCGGCACGGAAGTAGTGCGCGCATGATCCTCACCGTCACCCCGAACCCGTCCCTGGACCGCACCTACGAGGTTCCCTCGCTGGAGCGCGGCGAGGTCATCCGCGCCACCGGCGAGCGCATGGACCCGGGCGGCAAGGGCGTGAACGTCTCGCGCGCCGTGGCGGCCGCGGGCCGGCGTACGGTCGCGGTGCTGCCCCTGGGTGGTGCGCCGGGGGCGCTCGTGGCGGATCTGCTCGACGCGCAGGGCATCGAGGTCGCGCCGGTCCCGGTCGCGGGCGCCACCCGCTCGAACATCGCGCTGGCCGAGTCCGACGGCGTACTCACGAAGATCAACGCGCCGGGTCCGGAGCTGTCGGCCGAGGAGCAGGAGCTGCTCCTGGAGACGGTACGGGCGCAGTCACGGGACGCGGACTGGATCGCGTGCTGCGGGAGCCTGCCCCGAGGGCTCGCGCCGTCTTGGTACGCCGACGTGGTCGCGCGGGCGCACGCCGGGGGTGCGCGGATCGCGCTGGACACCTCCGGGCGGGCGCTCCTGGAGGCGCTGCGCGAACGCCCCGACGTGGTGAAGCCGAACGCCGAGGAGCTCGCGGAAGCCGTCGGGCGTCCCCTGTCCACGGTGGGCGACGCGGTGAAGGCGGCGGAGGAGTTGCGCGAGATGGGCGCACGCGCCGTGCTCGCGAGCCTGGGCGCCGACGGTCAACTCCTCGTGGACGGCGCGGGCACCTGGTACGCCAGTGCGCGCGTCGACACCGTCCGCAGCAACGTGGGCGCCGGTGACTCCTCGCTCGCCGGCTTCCTCATCGCCGGCGGCAGCGGTCCGGAGGCCCTCGCCTCCGCCGTCGCCCATGGCGCCGCCGCCGTACAACTGCCCGGCAGCGTGATGCCGACCCCGTCCGACCTGGACCCGGCGGCGGTCACGGTGACGGCGGAGGTACCGGTGGATCGCGTACTGAAGGAGCCGGTGTCATGACGGGCCGTATCGCTCCTACGACAGTGAGGGCACCCGGCCTGGCTCACTCGGCGGTGTCCACGCCCCCGGCACTCCCCAGCGGACCGGCCATGAAGCGGCGAGGCTCCCCGTTACTCGTCGCGGCCTACGGGAGGCAGGGCCACCTGAGCCGCCCTGCCGCCCGGTGGGGGCGAGGTTTCCCCGGCCCCGCCCCCACCACCCCCGAGCTCACCCCCATGACCCCCCACCGCACCCCCGTCCCCACCCTCGTCCCCGCCCCCGCCCACTCCACTCCCCGGGCGATACGCGTGCGAAGGAGCCCGCGATGAGCGACATGATCACCGCGGACCTGGTCGATCTCGACCTGTCCGCCGACACCAAGGAAGCGGCGGCACGCGCCCTCGCCGAACGGATGGTCACCCTGGGCCGGGTGACCGACCTGGAGGGCTTCCTCGGCGACGTGGCCGCTCGCGAGGCCCAGATGCCGACCGGCCTCGACGGCGGCATCGGCATCCCGCACTGCCGCAGCGCGCACGTCACCGAGCCGACGCTCGCCTTCGGGCGCAGCGCCGCCGGCATCGACTTCGGCGCGGCGGACGGCCCCGCCGACCTGATCTTCCTGATCGCCGCGCCCGCCGGCGCGGACGACGCCCATCTGACGATCCTGTCGTCGCTGGCGCGGCAGCTGATGAACGCGGAGTTCACCGACGCGCTGCGCGCGGTGGACGACGCGGCGGCAGCGGCGGCGCTCATCCGCGGGGACGCGCCGGAGGCGGACGCGGCCGGCGCATCCGCGGGCGTATCTCCGGGCGCCCCCGCGGGCGCCACTTCGGACTCCGTGGCGGTGTCGGGGGCGGCCTCCGCCGACACCGCCACGGGTACCGCGGCCCCGGCGCCGGGCGGCACGACCGCTCCGGCGCCGGGCGCCACGGACTCAGCCGATGCGCGTCCCTTCCGTATCGTCGCCGTCACCTCCTGTCCGACCGGCATCGCCCACACCTACATGGCGGCCGAGTCCCTGGAGAACGCGGGCCGCGAGGCGGGCGTCGAACTCGTCGTCGAGACCCAGGGCTCGGCCGGCTTCACGCGGCTCGACCCGGCCGTCATCGAGGCGGCGGACGGCGTGATCTTCGCCCACGACGTCCCCGTACGCGACAAGGACCGCTTCGCCGGCAAGCCGACCGTCGACGTCGGCGTGAAGGCGGGCATCAACCGTCCCGCGGAACTCATCACCGAGGTGCGCGGGAAGGCGGCGCGCGGTGAGGTGACGGGCGCCCCCGGCGCCGGCTCCACGCCGGTCGAGCGCGCGGGCGACGCCGGCGACAGCTACGGCACCAAGCTCCGCAAGTGGCTGATGACCGGCGTGAGCTACATGGTTCCGTTCGTCGCGGCGGGCGGTCTGCTGATCGCCCTCGGCTTCGCGATCGGCGGCTACCAGATCAACGAGGCCAAGCCGGTCATGGAGCACTTCGACTGGGGCCAGGTCGACAGCTGGGGCGCGCTTCTCTTCCAGATCGGTGGCGTCGCCTTCGGCTTCCTGATCCCCGTCCTCGCCGGCTACATCGCCTACGGCATGGCGGACCGGCCCGGCCTCGTGCCCGGCTTCGTCGGCGGCATGATCTCCGTCAACATCGCCGCGGGCTTCCTCGGCGGCCTGGTCGCCGGTCTGCTGGCGGGCGCGGTCGTCCTCGGCATCCAGAAGATCAAGATCCCACCGGTGCTGCGCGGCATCATGCCGGTGGTGGTGATCCCCCTGGTCTCGTCGATCGTCGTCGGCTTCCTGATGTTCATCGTGATCGGCAAGCCGATCGCCGAGGCCCAGAAGGCGATGACGGACTGGCTGAACGGCCTCTCCGGCACCAACGCCATCCTCCTCGGCGTCCTCCTCGGCCTGATGATGTGCTTCGACCTGGGCGGACCGGTCAACAAGGTCGCCTACGCCTTCGCCACCGCCGGCATCGCCGTGCAGGACCCGAGCGATTCGGCGATGAAGGTCATGGCAGCCGTGATGGCGGCCGGCATGGTGCCGCCGCTGGGCATGGCTCTCGCTACGACCGTGCGCAAGAAGCTGTTCACCGAGACCGAGCGCGAGAACGGCAAGGCGGCCTGGATCCTCGGCGCCTCCTTCATCTCCGAGGGCGCCATCCCGTTCGCCGCGGCCGACCCGCTGCGCGTCATCCCCGCCTCCATGGCGGGCGGCGCGGTCACCGGTGCGCTGACCATGGCCTTCGGTTCCACCCTGCGCGCTCCGCACGGCGGTATCTGGGTCACCTTCCTGATCGGCAAGCCGTTCCTCTACCTGCTCGCCATCGCCATCGGCACCGCGGTCACGGCGGCCCTGGTGATCCTCCTCAAGGGCCTGCGCAAGACGGCCCCGGGAGAGACGGCCACCACCCCGGACGCCTCCGCGTCCGCCCCGACGACGGAGGCGAAGCAGCCGGTCGCGGCGTAGCGGACCGACGGACTCCCGTCACCGCCACGCCCCTTTGGGCAGCTGTGAGTTGTTCACGGCACCTGCGAGATACGTCACGGTCCGGGGCCAAAGTCCCGGAACGTGGTGTCTACTGGGGCGCATGCCTGAGCACGTCTCGATCTTCCAGATGGCGGGAATGGCCGTCCTCGCCCTGGCGACCGTCGTCTGGGCGATCGGCCTGACCCGCGTCCTGCGCCGCGGCCGAGAGGCCGCCCTGTGGGGAGCCGCCCCCGCTCTCGGGGGCCTTCCGTACCAGCGGCAGGCGGGCCCCGACCTGGAGTCCGTCCAGCTCACCCCAGCGGAACGCGACGCCTTCGCGGGCCTGGTACGACAGCTCAGCGACGGCCGCTGAGACCCAAGAGCTCACCCGCTCGTCATGCGGGCGCGCGTCAGGAAACGCGTGCCGCCCGCCGCTCCATCGCATCCCGGGCGGCGTCCTCGGAGACGTACACCTCGCACATGTGCCGCCCGTCGGGCGTGGCCGTGTGCTCGACCTCCCACAGGGAGATCTCCTCGCCGTCACGCAGCAGGAACGCGTGCTCGTAGAGCGAGAAGCACAGTCCGATGCGCCCCGCGCGGCACGGGCGTCCGAACGCCTGCGTGATCTGGTGCGCGAACGCGTCCGCCAGCAGCGCCGCCGTCTCCGCACCCGGCCGGTCCGGATTCTCCGCGCGGCGCAGCAGCCGACGCGCGTGGTCGGCGGAGTCGTCGGGCACGTACGCGTGCCGGGGCGCGGGGATCGGCGACAACTGCACCGTCACCGGCAGCTCGAAGTCGGGGGTGTCCGCGGGCAGCGGCAGCCGGGCGGTGGCCGCGCGCAGCTCCTCCTCGTCGACGTACACCTCGTGCTGCGGGTCGCTGCCCGGCACGGTGTTGTGGACCAACTCCCAGAGCGTGAGCGCGGAACCGTCGGCGAGCAGCCAGGTGTGGCGGTACGTCTCGCGGTGCAGCCCCGCGCTGTGGTGCGCGGAGTGCAGCGAGCTGTCGTGCGCCAGCGCGCAGTCGAGTCGCTGTATCGCCTCGTCGGGCAGCTCGAAGGAGTTCAGCGCACGGCCGAGGAGTCGCGCGAGGTGCTCCTCCGGAGACTCGGGCGACTCGCGTGGCTCGTACGCTGCTGTCTCGTACGGAACGCTCAAGGTTTCTCCCGGCGTTGCTGCATGTCACCTTGTGGGTGCATACCGTAGCCCCTCGGTCGGACATCATGTCCGGGAACCGAGAAAACGTACGCACAGAAAACTCGCGGGCCGCGTGAGAAGTTCCCACGCGGCCCGAGGATCCGTCAAAAACAGCCGGTCAGACGCCACTTGACGCACGTCGCCGCGCGCGAGCTCACACGGCGCTTCCGGCGGTCCACTGGCTCCACGACATGTTCCAGCCGTTGAGCCCGTTGTCCGGTGCCACCGTCTTGTCGGGCGAGTTCTTGACGATCACGACGTCCCCGAGGATGGAGTTGTCGTAGAACCACTTGGCGTTCGTCGCCCCCGAGCCGCCCTGTACGTCCTGCAGTCCCACGCAGCCGTGGCTGGTGCCGGTCTGCCCGAAGGGCGGATTGGCCTTGTTGTACCAGTAGTTGCCGTGGATGAACGTCCCCGACTGGGTCAGCCGCATCGCGTGCGGCACGTCCGGGATGTCGTAGGCGTTGTCGAGCCCGACGGTCCGGCTGTCCATCCGCAGCTTCGGGAACTTCTCGGAGATCACCATCTGACCGTTGTAGGTGGTGAACTCCGCGCTGCCCGCCGAGATCGGTACCGACTTGAAGGTCCTGCCGTCCCGCACGACCGTCATCGTCTGCGTGTTCACGTCGACCGTGGAGACCTGGGACCGCCCGATCGTGAAGCTGACGGTCTTCTGCTGTACGCCGACGACGCCGTTCGCGCCCTTCACGCCGTCCAGGTCGATTTTCATCGTGACCTTGGAGCCGGCCTTCCAGTACTCCTGCGGCCGGAAGTCGAGCCGCTGCGCCCCGAACCAGTGCCCGACCACCTGCTGCCCACTGCTGGAGGAGACCGTGATGTGCGACTGCACGGCCTTCTTGTCGCTGATCGCCTTGTCGAAGGTGAACGACACCGGCATCCCGACCCCCACCGTCGTACCGCCGTCCGGCGTGTACGTCCCGATGAAGCTGTTCGCCTTGCTGACCGTGGTGAAGGTCGAGTCGTCGGAGACGGCACGACCGTCGGCGTCCTTCGCGGTCGCCGATATCTCGTACTTCGTCTCCCGCTCCAACTGCTCCTTCGGCTTCCAGCTGCCCCCGTCCGCGGAGAGCGTCCCTGGCACGTCCTGCCCGGTCCCCGCCACCGTCATCTTCACGACGGTCAGCTCGCCCCCGCTGACCTTGACCCCCGTCGTGTTGATCGACGCGCCCGTCGAACCGTTCTTCGCCGAGATGACGATCTTCGCCGCTGACGTCTTCGGGGAGTTTCCGGCGCTCTTGCCGTCGTCCTTGCCGTCGGCGCCGCCGCCACAGGCGGTGAGGGTGAGGGCGCCGACCGCCAGGACGGCACAGGCCCCCAGTGCGCGCCTCGTTGCTATGTCCGGCGTTGTCACGAGCTGCTCCCGGTTCGTGTGATGTGCGTGATCCGCTCCAGTGCGTGGAGAAAGAGCGCATCCAGGGCCGGTCGGGTTCCCTGCGTCGGCGGTGAACGCCATCACGTGACAGAACCGGGACAATCCCCACACGAAACGCGCCACTCGTGTCACCCGCCCCCGTACAACTCCCCGTACGACGGCCACTCCCCACCCGGTCCGCGCACCGACTCGGCCGCGCGCACGGCGCGCACGATCGCGCGGGTCACCATGTCGGCGCCCGCCGCGAGGAGTTCGTTGAGCGCCAAGGGGTGCTCGGCGTCCAGCGCGCGCTCTCCCGTGGCCAGGGTGAACACGGTGTCGCCGTCGTTCAGAAGGTGCACCGGCCGAACGGCACGCGCGATGCCGTCGTGCGCCGTGCCGGCGAGCTTCTGCGCCTGCGCCTTCGACAGATCCGCGTCGGTGGCGACGACCGCGAGCGTGGTGTTCAGAAGGGGAGCGGCGTTCTTCGCCGCGGCCTCGGCGAGACGCCGGCACGCGGCGTCATGGACGCGCGCCTGCGGATAGTCCACCCGCCCCTGGAACAACTCCCCGTACAGAACCCCCGTCTCCGGATCCAGCACGGCGCCCGCCGCGTTGGCCACCACCAGCGCGGCGACCGTGATCCCCGACCCGAGCACGACGCTCGCGCTGCCGACCCCGCCCTTCAGCGGCCCGACTGCGGCGCCCGTACCCGCGCCCACGCCCCCTTCCCGCACCCGCTCGCCGGGCGCGCTCGCCGCGGCCGCCTCGACGGCCGCACGGCCGACGGCGGCATCCGGCCTGGCCCGGAAGTCGCCGCCCCGCCCGAGGTCGAAGATGCAGGCGGCGGGTACGACGGGAACGACATGGGTCGGATCCGCCCCGACACGCACTCCGCGACCCTGCTCCTCCAGCCACGCCATCACGCCGGTCGCGGCGTCGAGCCCGTAGGCGCTGCCTCCGGTCAGCACGATCGCCTCGACCTTCTGCACGACGTTGCGCGGGTCGAGGGCGTCGGTCTCCTTGGTGCCGGGACCGCCGCCGCGCACGTCCACGGCGGCTACGGCACCGCCCTCCGGAGCGAGCACCACGGTGGTGCCGGTGAGCCAACCGTCGCCGGTGCGCGTCGCGTGCCCCACGCGTACACCGGCGACGTCCGTCAGAGCGTCAACTGTCATGGCCCCAGTCTCGTCCAGGCCACTCCGGCACCGGCCCACCGGCGCGGAACCGGCACCGCCCGCCGCAACGCGCCGGCGGGCGTCACCCGACCGGCGCCGGTGCCGCCTCCCCGCGCTGCCGGGCCACCATGCGTGCCGTCAGCGTCGTCCCCGTCACCACGGCGAGCGCCGAGACGATGCCGGCCGCGAGCACGGCCCAGTCGCCCAGGAACGTGCAGGCGATCACCAGCAGCGCCGTGACCGGCAGCACCAGCTGCTGCGCGGTACCCACCTTGAAGTAGCGCGAGTGCAGGGCCCAGACGGTGAGGAGATAGAGCGCCGTCGGCAGCGTCACGGCGGCCGACGCGGACAGGGTGGAGATGTGCGCCTTGCCGACCGCCTGCTCGACCGCCACCTCCAGCCCGGCGCCGATGGCGGCTGCCGAGGCGAAGATCAGGTAGTGGCCGTAGCCCCACAGGAAGGCCTGCTTGCTGGTGCGCAGCCTGCCGTGGATGGGCACGACGAAGTAGATCCACCACGCCGCGAACACGATCAGCAGTCCGCCCGCGGCGATCGGCAGCAGTTCGCCGAGGGCGTCGTTCTCGTCGACGGCGGACTTCACGGCGACCGTGGCCGCGGCGATCGTCTCGCCGAGGACGATGATGGTGAACAGGCCGTACCGCTCGGCGATGTGGTGCGGATGCCAGGACGAGGTGAAGTCCTTCTCCGCGTACGCCGGCACGCACATCTCGACCACCGCCATCACGAGGAACACCCAGGGCCGCGCCCCCACGGGCAGCACCACGAGTCCCAGCCAGCCGACCATGCAGAGCAGCACGCCACCGGCGTACCGCAGAGCCATCGTCCGCTCCGCGCCCTCGCTGGACAGCGCCACGCGTATCCACTGCGCGGACATGGCGAGCCGCATGATCACGTAACCCAGCCAGACGGTCAGGAACTCGTGGTCCTCGAAGGCCCGCGACACCCCGGCCGCGAGCACCAGCACACCGGCGATCTGGATCAGCGTGACGACCCGGTAGAGGACGTCGTCGTTGTCGTACGCCGAGGCGAACCAGGAGAAGTTCATCCAGGCCCACCAGATGGCGAAGAAGACCATCGCGTAGTTGAGGATGCCTTCGCCGGCGTGCCCCTCGGCGACGGAGTGCACCAGCTGCACGCCCGCCTGGGCGATGGCCACGACGAAGCACAGGTCGAAGAAGAGCTCCAGGGGCGAGGCGACCCGATGCGCCTCGTCGCGCCCGCGGGCGCTGAGCCTCCGCAAGGGGCTACGGGTGGTGTGCGCGTCGGAGGGCGCCGGGGACGGAGTCGAACTGGACGTCATGCGTCCAAGCAGAGCAGATACCGGCCGGAAATTCTTGTGAGCGCTTTCACTGCGGACGCGGGACCCAAGGTCCGGAAGAAACCCCAGGTCAGCCACCTCTTCCAGCGCGGCGCTGCGACGCCCGGTGGTCGGCTCGGTCCACGCTCGACCACGTCAGCCGCGTCGACGTCCTGGGCCGTACCCTGGACGCATGAGCACCGCCTCCGACCCCGAGCCCCGCGCCCCCAAGCCGTCGCTGGTCTTCGACGACCCCCTGGACCAGCAGTCCTCGGACGACACGGACCGCGGCTGGGGCGAGCGCGCGGGCACGGACGGCGCGGACAGCGCGGCGGACCTGAAGCGCTTCCTCGACGAGAAGCCGCCCCACCACCTCTGAGCCGTCCGCCGCACGGCCCGCCGGACCCGGCAGGCCGTGGCGGTCGCTATCGCTCGTCGTGGCCCGAGCCGCGCTGGGCGACCAGTGCGTCGCGGATCTCCTTGAGGACCTCCAGCTCGGTGACCTCGATGATCTCGTGCGTCCCCTCCTTCGCCTTCCTGCGGGCCTCCTGTCGCGCCAGGTACTTCGACATCGGCAGCACCATCAGGAAGTACACGACCGCCGCGGTGATCACGAAGCTCAGCGTCGCGCCGAGCACGGTGCCCCACATGATCGGGATGCCGCTCTGCACCGTGCCGTCCGGCGCGACCTTGCACGGGTCCTTCAGGCACGAGCTGTAGCTGTCGAGGTTCTTGGTCCCGATCGCCCCGACCAGCGGGTTGATCACGCCCTTCACCACCGAGTTGACGATGTTGGTGAAGGCGGCGCCGATGACCACTGCCACGGCCAGGTCGACGACGTTCCCGCGCATCAGGAAGGCTTTGAAGCCATCCAAGACGTTCGGCTTCTTCTTGCTCACCTAGGGGACTCTCCTCGCAGGCACAGGTTGTGGAACAAACAGCTCCGCAACCTACGTCAACGCGAGGTGACCCTGTCCAATTGGGTAGCTCGAAGGAAGGACTTGACACAAGGTCGCGCACCAAGCGGAGCACGCGGAAAAGTCGGCTCAACACAGCGTCACCGCCAGGCGTGCCGTCGCGCTCGCACCCGCGAGGCGCGCCGCGATGGAGCGAGGCGCCGAGAGCACCACCAACGCGCCGCTCTCGGCAGCGCCCTCCAGCGGCTCGGGCACCTTCTTCACGCGCACCCCGCGTGCGATCACCTGGGCGTCGCCGCCCGCCGGCGTCGAGTCGGCGGCGATCACGTCGACCCGGTCGCCGGGCCGCAACAACAGCACCGTGGCCCCGTCGGCGATACGCACCGGTGCCGTCACCATCTCGACGGCGCGGTGCTCCCGTACCGGCGCGGACGCCGGATGCCCGCGGGCTCCGTCCGCCCCGTCCGGACCGACGGCCAACACTGCCGCGGCCGTCACGGCGAGGCCCGCCGCGAGGGCCCGCCTGCGATGCCGTACGAGCCGGGACAGTTGACGACGACCGCCCCGCACCCGCACGGGAGCGAAGTGCGGCACCTCGCATGTGGCGGGGGCGTCGCTGCCCGGCGGGCGCGGAACGAGAGGAGAGGGAGAAGGAGCGAACGACACGGGACCACCACCTGTGACGAGGAATCGGCCGGCAAGGCCACGATGAGGCCTCGCGCCGAATCCCGCAGAGACAGGTGGACGACCGAGCGGTTGTGGAAAACTCCCGCACCCGAACGGGGAGTTCCGCACTGCAACCGTGGGACACGGCCCCGCGTCAGGGCAGTTCGAAGCCCGGATCCATCCCGCCGAGCGCCGTTGTGCACAGGCAGTCCCGCTCGTCGTTGGCCGGCAGCGCGGCCACCGCGTCGAACAGGACACCCCGCAGCCGGTCCACGTTCGCCGCGAACACCCGCAGCACCTCGTCGTGCGAGACGCCCTCACCGGTCTCGGCGCCCGCGTCGAGGTCCGTGACCAGGGTCAACGACGTGTAGCAGAGCTCCAGTTCACGAGCGAGCGCCGCCTCGGGGTGGCCGGTCATGCCCACCACCGACCAGCCCTGCGCCTGGTGCCACAACGATTCGGCACGCGTCGAGAAGCGCGGCCCCTCGATCACGACCAGCGTTCCGCCGTCCACCGCCTCCCAGTCCCGGCCGCGCGCCGCCTTCAGCGCCGCCGTCCTGCCGACCGGGCAGTAGGGGTCGGCCAGCGACACATGGACGACGTGGGGCACCTCGCCGCCGGGCAGCGGGAGCCCGTCGAAGTACGTTCCCACACGGGACTTCGTACGGTCGACCAGCTGATCCGGCACCAGCAGCGTGCCCGGGCCGTACTCGGGACGCAGCCCGCCCACCGCGCAGGGACCGAGGATCTGTCGCGCGCCCACCGACCGCAGGGCCCACAGATTGGCGCGGTAGTTGATCCGGTGCGGCGGAAGATGGTGGCCGCGCCCGTGCCGTGGCAGGAACGCGACCCGTCGGCCCGCTATGTCACCGAGAAAGAGGGAGTCACTGGGCGGACCGTAAGGGGTGTCCACCTGGATCTCGGTCACGTCGTCGAGGAACGAGTAGAAGCCCGAGCCGCCGATTACGCCGATCTCTGCGTTCGCCATGACCAGCACAGTAGCTGGCCCCGGCGGCGGGTCGGATCGGGCTTTGGGAAAACACCGAGGACCCCGCCGTCGTACGACGACAGGGTCCGCGGGTGAGTCCTTAAGCGGCGGAGGTGCTGCTGGAGGAGCCGCTGCTCGACGGCTTCGATTCCGAGGACGAGGACGTCGAGGCGGACGAGGACGACGTCGTCGTGGCGGACGGCGACTTCGACGACGAAGCGGGCGAGCTGCTCGACGAGGAGCCGCGGCTGTCGTTGCGATAGAAGCCGGAGCCCTTGAAGACAATGCCGACCGCGGAGAACACCTTCTTCAGGCGGCCACCGCAGTTGGGGCACTCGGTCAGAGCGTCGTCGGTGAACTTCTGCACCGCCTCGAGGCCCTCGCCGCACTCGGTGCACTGGTACTGGTAGGTCGGCACTTGTCTTCCTCCTGGCACTCTCACTCAATGAGTGCTAACGACGGTCCATAGTGACGTATTCCCGAGGATCAGTCCACCGTCACCGGCACGCGGTGACCGACGCCACGTGCGACCGTACGACTCCGGGGGCGTGCCGCGAGCCGTGAACGCAGGGCCAGGAGGGTCGCCAGGGCGAGCAGTGTGCCGACCATCGGGACCAGGAATCCCGCACCGTCCCGGAAGCGGTCCTCCAACTGCCCGGCGACCGTGACGGCGCCGGCCTGGCCGAGTGCCACCGCACCGGTCAGCCAGGTGAAGGCCTCGGTCCGGGCGCCGGCCGGCACCAGGTCCTCGACCAGCGTGTAGCCGGTGATCAGCGCGGGCGCGATGGACATGCCGACCAGGAGACCGAGCCCGGCCAGCGCGAGCACGGAGTGGGCGGCCCACAGGCCGGAGGCGGTCAGTGCGAGCGCGGCGTACCCGACCACGAGGCGTCGCTGCGGAGCGACCTTCCACGCGATGGCGCCGCAGGCGATGCCGGAGATCATGTTGCCCGCGGCGAAGACGCCGTACAGGACACCGTTCAGTCCGGGCTCGCCGATCGACTCGGTGAACGCGGCCAGCGAGACCTGCATGCCGCCGAAGACGGAACCGATGCCCAGGAACGCCACGATCAGCACGCGCACACCGGGGACGCGCAGCGCCGAGGCGTGCTCCACGCGCGCGTGCCCGTTCGCCGCGACCTGGGGCTGTGTGCCCCTCTGCGCGGCGAACAGCAGACCGCCGATCAGGGTCAGCGCGGCCTCCGTCATCAGGCCGGCGGCCGGGTCGACCGCGGTGCACAGGGCGGTGGCCAGGAGCGGGCCGACGACGAAGGTCAGCTCGTCCGTGACCGACTCGAAGGCCGCCGCGGTGCTCATGAGCGGGGAGCCCTGGAGCTTCACGCCCCAGCGGGCGCGCACCATGGGGCCGATCTGGGGCACCGAGGCGCCCGTGGGCACGGCGGCGATGAACAGCGCCCACAACGGCGCGTGGGAGAGCGCGAGCGCCGTCAGGGTCAGCCCCGACAGCGAGTGCACCAGCACACCGGGGATCAACACGGTCCGCTGGCCGTAACGGTCGGCGAGGCGGCCGCTGTAGGGCGCGAACACCGCCATGGAGACACCGGTGACCGCGGCCGCGGCGCCCGCCGCTCCGTACGAGCCGGTGGTGTGCTGCACGAGCAGCACGATGGAGATCGTCAGCATCGCGAACGGCTGCCGCGCCGCGAAACCGGGGACCAGGAACGTCCAGGCGCCGCGCGTGCGCAGCAGTTGCCCGTATCCGGGGCGGGAGGAAGCCGACGAGTCCTTCGACGGCTCGGTGGTGACCGTGGATGCCACGGCCCGTGCCTTTCTGCCGCCTGGTAGCGCGCCCGTGCGGGGGCGCCGAGAGCTGTCCTCGTGCGCGGAACTGCGGTAGATACCGGCGCCCACTGCGAGGGTGTCCCGGCCGCCATACGGTCGCGCCAGCTCTGCGTCAGGCAGAGTTGGTTCGATCAAAGTGCGCCTTCATCGTACAGGGATCAACCGCTGATGCGCCTGTGAAAACGAGCACCATAGCGGCTGTTCACCTGCGATTGATGAAGGTGTGAACCGTACGAAACATGCCTTTAACCGGCGGCCGCTGTCAGCGGCCCGGCGCCCCGCCGTTCCCTCCCAGCCAGCCGGCCAGCTTGCCCCCGTGCCCGACCGCGCGCAGCCGCTTCTCCGCCGCGTCCCGGACCGGGTCCGTGGCGACCACGAGCAGTTCGTCGCCGCGGCGCAGCACCGTCGTGGGCAAGGGAACGAACGATTTTCCATCGCGGACGACGAGGGTGACGGCGGCCCCGGCCGGCAGCCGCAGTTCGTTGACCTCGACGCCGTGCATCTTCGAGGCGTCGGGGATCGCGACGGACAGCAGGTGTCCGCGCAGCCGCTCCAGGGGCGCCGACTCGATGCCGAGGTCGGCGGCCTCGGCATCCTGGCCCAGCCGGAGCTTGCGGGCGAGCCAGGGGAGCGTCGGCCCCTGGACCAGGGTGTAGACGACGACGAGGACGAAGACGATGTTGAAGATGCGGCGGCTGCCGTCGACGCCGTTCACCATGGGGATCGTCGCCAGGATGATGGGCACGGCGCCGCGCAGCCCGGCCCAGGACATGAGGGTCTGCTCCTGCCAGGGCACCCGGAACGGGGTCAGACACAGCACGACGCTCAGGGGGCGCGCGACCATGGTCAGCACCAGCCCGATGACGAGCGCGGGCCACACGTCGTCGCCCAGTTCGTGCGGGGTGACGAGCAGGCCGAGCAGGACGAACATGCCGATCTGGGCGATCCAGCCGAGCCCGTCGGCGAACCCGCGTGTGGCGGGCCAGTGCGGGAGCTTGGCGTTGCCCATGACCATGGAGGCGAGGTAGACGCCGAGGAAGCCGCTGCCGTGCGCCAGCGCGCCCGCCGCGTACGCCGTCACGGCGATCGCCATGACGGCGATCGGGTAGAGGCCGGAGGCGGGCAGGGCGACATGCCGGAGCCCCCAGGAGCCCAGCCAGCCGACCGCGAGGCCGACGGCCGCGCCGATGGCCAGTTCCAGGACTATCTCGCCGATCAGCAGGTACCAGTGCTCGACGGGGCCCGCCGTGGAGAAGGCGACGACCAGGATGACGACGGGGGCGTCGTTGAAGCCGGACTCGGCCTCCAGCGTGCCCGTCACGCGCGTGGGGAGGGGGATCTTCCGCAGGACCGAGAAGACCGCCGCCGCGTCCGTGGAGGAGACCACCGCCCCGATGATGAGCGCCTGCCGCCACTCGAGGCCGATCAGGTAGTGGGCGGCCGTCGCCGTGACCCCGACGCTCACCGCGACGCCGGCCAGGGCCAGGGCGGTGGCGGCCGGCAGGGCCGGCTCGATCTCCTTCCACTTCGTGCCCAGGCCACCCTCGGCCAGGATCACGACCAGGGCCGCGTATCCGATGACCTGGGTCAGTTCGGCGTTGTCGAACTTGATGTCACCGAGGCCGTCCTGGCCCATGGCGATCCCGATGCCCAGGTAGACGAGCAGGCTGGGGAGCCCGCTGCGCGAGGAGATCCGGACCGCTGCGACGGCGACGAGCAGGACGAGCGAGCAGACGAGCAGGAGCTGGTTGAGGTCGTGGACGGTCAGCGGCTGTTCCCTTCCCTGGCCCGCGGGCGGCACGCGCGCGTGGGCTCACGTACATAGGACACGAAGTGGCGGGTCTTCGCACCCAAGTACTTCGTTACCTTACCTAACTCTTGACGATTTCTTGACACTCCTCAAGGCAAGATCGAACGCTCGCCCGTTCGGGTTCCCCACTCCGCGTCAAGTGGCGTCGGGCCCTGCGCCTATGGTTGCTCCAGCGCTCATTCAAAAGGACAGCCCGCCCTGCCGCTCGCGTTAGGACAGCAAGGACAGCGATGCCCCCCAACACCACCGCCTCATCGGGTCAGCAGCCCGGCAAGTCCGGCAGGAAAAAGGGGCGCAAAGCCCGACTCATCGTCCTCGTCCTGGTATTGGCCATCATCGGCGGCATCGCCTACGGGGCGTACTGGTCCATCAGCACCGTCCGCGCCTCCCTCCCGCAGACCAAGGGCTCGATCACGCTCGAGGGCCTGTCGGGACCGGTCGACGTGAAGCGCGACGGCTACGGCATCCCGCAGATCTACGCCTCCACCGACGAGGACCTGTTCATGGCGCAGGGCTACGTCCAGGCGCAGGACCGGTTCTACGAGATGGACGTGCGCCGCCACATGACCTCCGGGCGCCTGTCGGAGATGTTCGGCAAGGGCCAGGTCAAGAACGACGAGTTCCTGCGCACCCTCGGCTGGGACCGGGTCGCGAAGAAGGAGTACGACACCAAGCTGTCGGCCTCCACCAAGAAGTACCTCCAGGCGTACGCCAAGGGAGTCAACGCCTACCTGGAGGGCAAGGACGGCAAGGAGATCTCCCTCGAGTACGCCGCCCTGGGCTTCACCAACGACTACAAGCCCGAGCAGTGGACCCCCGTCGACTCGGTCTCCTGGCTGAAGGCGATGGCCTGGGACCTGCGCGGCAACATGCAGGACGAGATCGACCGCGCCCTGATGACCAGCCGTCTCGGCCCCAAGCAGATCGCCGACCTGTACCCCGAGTACCCGTACAGCCGCAACAAGGCGATCGTCCAGGAGGGCCAGTACAACGAGCTCACCCAGACGTTCGAGCAGGAGGGCTCCACGTCCGCCGCGGGCTCCACCAGCGGCACGACGGGCACCACCGGCACCTCCACGGCCTCCACGTCCCTCCAGAGCCAGCTGGCGGGCCTCCAGGACGTCCTGGACGACGTCCCCACGGCCGTCGGCGTGAACGGCAACGGCATCGGCTCCAACGCCTGGGTCGTCGCGAGCAAGTACACGATCACAGGCAGCCCGCTGCTGGCCAACGACCCGCATCTGTCGGCCTCGCTGCCGTCCGTCTGGTACCAGATGGGCCTGCACTGCCGCACCGTCTCCAGCAAGTGCCAGTACGACGTCACCGGTTACACCTTCGCGGGCATGCCCGGCGTCGTCATCGGCCACAACGCGAACATCGCCTGGGGCATGACCAACTCCGGTGTGGACGTCACCGACCTGTACCTGGAGAAGCTCAGCGGCAGCGGCTACCTGTACGACGGCAAGACCGTGCCGTTCACCACGCGCGAGGAGACCATCAAGGTCGCCGGCGGCAAGTCCAAGACGATCGTCGTCCGCGAGACCAACAACGGCCCCCTGCTGTCCGACCGTGACGACGAACTCGTCAAGGTCGGCAAGAAGGCCACCGTCGACACCGCCGCACCCGACCGCGGCGACGGCTACGGCATCGCCCTGCGCTGGACGGCCCTCCAGGCGGGCACCACCATGGACGCCGTCTTCGCCATGGACAAGGCGGCGAACTGGAACGACTTCCGCGCCGCGGCCACCCTGTTCGAGGTGCCGTCGCAGAACCTGGTCTACGCCGACAGCAAGAACATCGGCTACACCCTGCCCGGCAGGATCCCCACGCGCGCGAAGGGCGTCGACGGCTCGATCCCGCAGCCGGGATGGGACTCCAAGTACCGCTGGACCGGCTGGATCCCGCAGGACGAACTGCCCTACGAGTACAACCCGTCGCGCGGCTACATCGTCACCGCCAACCAGGCCGTGATCGACCAGGACAAGTACCCCTACACGCTCACCACGGACTGGGGCTACGGCACCCGCAGCCAGCGGATCACCGACCTGATCCAGTCGAAGATCGACGACGGCGGCAAGATCTCGACCGACGACATGCGTCAGATGCAGGTCGACAACAGCAGCGAGATCGCCAAGCTGCTCGTGCCCAAGCTGCTGAAGATCGACATCGAGGACAAGGACGTCCGCGAGGCGCAGAAGCTGCTGGAGGGCTGGGACTACACCCAGGACGCCGACTCCGCCGCGGCCGCCTACTTCAACTCGGTCTGGCGCAACATCCTCAAGCTCGCCTTCGGCAACAAGCTGCCCAAGGAACTCCGCGTCGAGGGCCAGTGCCTGTGGGTCGAGAAGGCCGACAGCACCGGTCCGGTCGACGAGGAGACCGAGGTGCGCGAGTGCGGTCAGCGCGACCCCGACCAGGCGCAGCCGGACGGCGGCGACCGCTGGTTCGAGGTCGTGCGCAACCTCATGGACGACGAGAAGAGCGACTGGTGGAAGACGCCGGCCGGCGTCGGTGACCGCCCCAAGGCCGAGAACCGCGACCAGCTGTTCAAGCGCGCCATGATCGACGCCCGCTGGGAGCTCACCGCCAAGCTCGGCAAGGACATCGACACCTGGAGCTGGGGCCGGCTGCACCGCCTGTTCCTCAAGAACCAGACGCTCGGCACCGAGGGCCCCGGCATCATCCAGTACATCCTCAACCGCGGCCCCTGGAAGCTCAGCGGCGGCGAGGCCACGGTCAACGCGACCGGTTGGAACGCCGCCGGCGGCTACGGGGTCATCTGGGTGCCGTCGATGCGGATGGTGGTCAACCTCGGCGACCTCGACAAGTCGAAGTGGATCAACCTCACCGGAGCTTCCGGGCACGCCTACAGCGCCCACTACACCGACCAGACGGGCAAGTGGGTCAAGGGCGAACTCCTGGACTGGTCCTTCTCGAAGGACGCGGTCGACAAGAGCACGAGCGACACCCTGGTGCTCAAACCGTGAGCCGCTGAAGCCCGCTGCGCCCGAGCAACCGAAGGGCCCTTCCACGCGCGCGTGGAGGGGCCCTTCGCGTACGCCGGGCGGCGTTCAGCGATCCGCAGCCCGCGCCCCGTCCCCAAAACGGCGCACGCCCGACGGCGTCACCACCGCGTCCACCGGCCGGTCGTGCGCCTCCTCCGGGACCAGCTCGACGACCTCGGAGTCGTAGAGCAGCACCACCAGCGCGGGATGCGCACCCGCCCGCTCCAGGCGCGCCAGCACACGGTCGTACGACCCCCCACCACGCCCCAGACGCATACCGCGCGCGTCCACCGCGAGACCGGGCAGCAAAACCACGTCGGCGGCGGTCACCGCGTCCGGGCCCAGGCGCTCGCCCGCGGGCTCGAAGAGGGCCATCTTTCCGCCGTGTTGGACGCGCGCGAGGGAGCCCTCGCCGGTGTACGCGCCCCAGTCCAGGTCGTTGTCGGGCAGGAGCGCGGGGAGCAGGACGCGCACGCCCCGCGCGCGCAGCGCGTCCAGCAGCGCGAGCGTGCCGGGCTCGCCCCCCACGGAGACGTACGCCGCCACCGTGCGCGCCCGCACCAGCTCGGGCAGCCCAAGCGCCCGCTCCGCCAGGGCGGCCGCGGATTCCCGCACGTCATCGGCCGTCAACCTGCTTCTCACCGCGAGGAACTCTCGTCGCAACATTCGCTTGTCAGGCTCGTCAGGACGTCCGCTGTGACTCAAGGGTCGCTCCCGTATCCGTTTAATACGCTCATATCAGAGCTAATTAACCGGAGCCTCAGATTCCTTGCAAAGGCACCGGATAAGGTTGCGGACATGACTCAGTCGCACCCTCGGATCAGCAAGGCTGTCATCCCGGCAGCAGGCCTCGGCACCCGGTTCCTGCCGGCCACCAAAGCCACTCCCAAGGAGATGCTGCCGGTCGTGGACAAGCCGGCGATCCAGTACGTGGTCGAGGAGGCCGTCTCCGCGGGCCTCGACGACGTCCTCATGGTGACGGGCCGCAACAAGCGCCCTCTCGAGGACCACTTCGACCGCAACTACGAGCTGGAGTCCGCCCTTCAGAAGAAGGGCGACGCCGACCGGCTCGCGAAGGTGCAGCAGTCCAGCGACCTCGCGACGATGCACTACGTCCGTCAGGGCGACCCCAGGGGTCTCGGCCACGCCGTGCTGTGCGCGGCGCCGCACGTGGGGCACGAACCCTTCGCGGTCCTCCTCGGCGACGACCTGATCGACCCGCGCGACCCCCTGCTCCAGCGGATGGTCGAGGTCCAGGAGCAGCACGGCGGCAGCGTCATCGCCCTCATGGAGGTCGCCCCCGAGCAGATCCACCTCTACGGCTGCGCGGCCGTGGACCCGACCGACGACGGTGACGTCGTCAAGGTCCACGACCTGGTTGAGAAGCCCGCCCCCGCCGACGCGCCGTCCAACTACGCGATCATCGGCCGCTACGTCCTCGACCCGCACATCTTCGAGATATTGCGCAAGACCGAGCCCGGCCGCGGCGGCGAGATCCAGCTCACCGACGCCCTCCAGCAGCTCGCCGCGGACGAGAAGGTCGGCGGCCCCGTGCACGGCGTCGTCTTCAAGGGCCGCCGCTATGACACCGGGGACCGTGGCGACTATCTGCGTGCCATTGTCAGACTCGCGTGCGAACGTGAAGACCTGGGCCCGGACTTCCGGACCTGGCTTCGCAGTTACGTAGCCGAGGAGATGTAGCAACGTTGAGCAGCGCCGTGCCCCGCACCACCGGCCAGGACCACCTCTGGTCGGTGGACGAACACCTGGAGGACATCCTCGCGACCGTCCGCCCCCTCGAACCCATCGAGCTGCAACTCCTCGACGCCCAGGGCTGCGTCCTGGTCGAGGACGTCACGGTGCCGGTGTCACTGCCGCCGTTCGACAACAGCTCCATGGACGGGTACGCGGTACGGGTCGCGGATGTCGCGGGCGCGAGCGAGGAGTTCCCCGCCGTCCTGGACGTCGTCGGGGATGTCGCGGCGGGCCAGTCCGAGCTGCTCCACGTGGGCCCCGGCCAGGCCGCCCGCATCATGACCGGCGCCCCGCTGCCGCCCGGCGCCGAGACCGTCGTCCCCGTCGAGTGGACCGACGGAGGCCTCGGCGAGGGGCCCGTGACCGGTATGCGCGCCCGCGCGCTGGCCCCCGAGGGCGCCGAAGGGCACGTGCACGTGTACCGCCCGGCCGAGGCACGCGCGCACGTACGCGCCACCGGCAGCGACGTGAAGGCCGGCGACCGCGCCCTCGACGCCGGTACGGTCCTCGGCCCGCCGCAGATCGCCCTGCTCGCCGCGATCGGCCGCGGCACCGTACGCGTGCGCCCGCGCCCACGCGTGGTCGTCATGTCCACCGGCAGCGAGCTGGTCCAGCCCGACGAGGTCCTGGGCAGCGGCCAGATCTACGACTCCAACAGCTTCGCCCTCACCGCCGCCGCTCGCGACGCCGGCGCCATCGCCTACCGCGTGGGCGCCGTCGCCGACGATGCCGAGACCCTCCGCGACACCATCGAGGACCAGCTCGTGCGCGCCGACCTCATGGTCACCACGGGCGGAGTGAGCGTCGGGGCGTACGACGTCGTCAAGGAAGCCCTCTCGCACGTCGGCGACGAGGACGAGGCGGGCAGCGGCGTCGAGTTCCGCAAGCTCGCCATGCAGCCCGGCAAGCCCCAGGGCTTCGGCTCCATCGGCCCCGACCACACCCCGCTGCTCGCCCTGCCCGGCAACCCGGTGTCGTCGTACGTCTCCTTCGAGCTGTTCGTGCGCCCCGCGATCCGCACCCTCATGGGCCTGGCCGACGTCCACCGGCCGCGCACGCGCGCGAAGCTGACCGCCGGCAAGGCGCTGACCTCGCCGAAGGGACGCAGGCAGTTCCTGCGCGGGGCGTACGCCGACGGCGCGGTGACGCCCGTCGGTGGCGCCGGCTCCCATCTGGTCGCGGCCCTCGCGCACGCGAACGCGCTGATCGTCGTCCCGGAGGACGTGGAGAGCGTCGAGCCCGGCACCGAGGTCGAGGTGGTCCTGCTCGGCTGAGTGCTCCTGGTTGGCGGTACCGTGTCGCGCACAGCAGGCCCCTGCGCCGCACCGCGAAGGGCCGAGACCGGGAGCGCCACACAGCATGAGTACGCAGGACCGACTGACGCACATCGACGAGGCGGGCGCCGCCCGCATGGTCGACGTATCCGAGAAGGACGTGACCGCGCGCACCGCCCGCGCCAGTGGCCGCGTCCTCGTCTCGCCCCGCGTGATCGAGCTGCTGCGCGGCGAGGGGGTCCCCAAGGGTGACGCCCTCGCCACCGCGCGGATCGCGGGGATCATGGGCGCCAAGCGCACCCCGGACCTGATCCCGCTGTGCCACCCCTTGGCGGTGTCCGGTGTGAAACTGGACCTGTCGGTCGCGGACGACGCCGTGGAGATCCTCGCCACCGTCAGGACGACGGACCGCACGGGCGTCGAGATGGAGGCCCTCACCGCGGTCTCCGTCGCCGCGCTCACCGTGATCGACATGGTCAAGGCGGTCGACAAGGGAGCGGTCATCACGGACGTGCGCGTGGAGGAGAAGACCGGCGGCAAGTCGGGCGACTGGAGCCGGGCATGAGCGCCGGGTCGCACGAAGCCGCGCCCGCGCCGTACCGCGCGCTGGTCGTGACCGCCTCCAACCGCGCCGCCGCCGGTGTCTACGAGGACAAGGGCGGCCCCCTCATCGCCGCGGGGTTGAAGAGCTTCGGCTTCGCCGTCGAGGGGCCCCAGGTCGTGCCCGACGGCGATCCCGTGGAAGCTGCCCTGCGCGCCGCCGTGGAGGCCGGCTACGACGCCGTCGTCACCACCGGCGGCACCGGTATCTCGCCCACCGACCGCACCCCCGAGGCCACCCGCAAGGTGATCGACCACGAGGTGCCCGGCATCGCCGAGGCCATCCGGGCGTTCGGACGGGAGAAGGTGCCGACCGCGGCGCTCTCGCGCGGCCTTGCCGGAGTGGCGGGCCGGACGCTGATCGTCAACCTGCCGGGTTCCTCCGGCGGGGTGAAGGATGGACTGGCCGTCCTGGAGCCCCTGCTGGTCCACGCCGTCGACCAGATCCGCGGCGGCGACCACCCCAGACCCGGCGCCGGCAGTGGGGGTGCGAGCTGAACAGCCCATCCTGGCCCGTCGTACTCGCGGACGGCGATGTCGTCCTGCGGCCGATAAAGATGCGCGACCAGCGGGCCTGGCGCGAGGTCAACCGGCGCAACCGCGACTGGCTGCGCCCCTGGGAGGCGACCATCCCGCCGCCCACGCCCAGCGGGCCGATCGCGCACCGCCCGACCTACCGGCAGATGGTCAGGCATCTGCGGTCCGAGGCGAACGCGGGCCGGATGCTGCCGTTCGTCATCGAGTACCAGGGGCGCCTGGTCGGGCAGTTGACCGTCGCCGGGATCACCTGGGGCTCGATGTGCTCGGGGCACGTCGGCTACTGGGTGGACGAGTCGGTGGCCGGCCGCGGCGTGATGCCGACCGCGGTGGCGCTGGTCGTCGACCACTGTTTCCGGACCGTCGGCCTGCACCGCATCGAGGTCTGCATTCGCCCCGAGAACGGGCCCAGCCGACGGGTCGTGGAGAAACTCGGATTCCGCGAGGAGGGGATCAGGCCGCGTTATCTCCACATCGACGGAGCCTGGCGCGACCATCTCGTCTTCGCGCTCACGGCGGAAGAGGTGCCGGAGGGGTTGCTCGCCCGCTGGCAGCGGGCACGCTCACAGAAGGCGCC
Organism: Streptomyces sp. NBC_00028; assembly: GCF_045041065.1. Classification (NCBI taxonomy): domain Bacteria; kingdom Bacillati; phylum Actinomycetota; class Actinomycetes; order Kitasatosporales; family Streptomycetaceae; genus Streptomyces; species Streptomyces sp. NBC_00028. The sequence continues at coordinate 5,868,993 of NZ_CP108293.1, forward strand.
GCACACCACGCCCCGGAACCCGCAGAACACGCCGGGGAATCCCGCATAGCCCCGGGAAATTGAATAAGTGTTCGAGAATGATCGGTCGGCGACCGTCTCGGGGCATTAAATTCGCACCCTCGGCGGCCTGCTGATCGCATCGGTCACAAAAAAAGCTCGAAATATCAGCCAGATCGTGCGACACACCGGCCCAATTGGCGGATGGCCTCACGCAAACCCCTCTACCGTGTGAGGCGTGAGCAGCAGCGGCCTCATCTACGCAGTCATTGTCGGGGCCTGGGCCGCCTACTTGGTGCCGATGTGGCTCCGTAGGCAGGACGAGCTGAACGAGGCCCGTCCGACGGAACGCTTCAGCACCGCCATCCGGTTGCTGTCCGGACGGGCGGGGATGGAGCGCCGGTACGCCAAGGACCTGCGGGCGCGCTCCACCGAGGAGGGGGAGCCCAGCGCCGTCGCCCCGGACGCCGTCACCGACTCGGTGGACGTCCGGGCCTTCGCCATGCCTCCGACGCGTCCACAGGCGCGCGCGGACGTCCCGGCGCGCACGGAAGCACCGGCGCCGGGACGCAGGGAACCAGCGCGTGAACCGGTGCGCGAACCGGCGCGTGAACGGGCAGCCGAGTCGGCGCCCGCTTCCGCAGCCGTACCGGCGCCCGCATCCGGATCCGCGCCCGCGCGCAGACCCGTACCCACCCCTCGGCGCTCGCCCGCGGCGGAGGCCGCCGCGGCGCGCGCCCGGCGCACGAAGGCGCTCGCGCGCCGACGGCGCACCACCGTGGCGCTCTTCCTCGCCTTCACGCTCGGCGCGATCGTCGCCGCCGTCGGAGGGCTCACGTTCCTCTGGGCGCCCGGCGTCCCCGCCGTGCTGCTCAGCGCGTACATCGCCTACCTGCGCTCCCAGGAACGCCGTCGCTTCGCCTACCAGATGGACCGTCGCCGCGCGGAGGCGGCGGCACAGCGTCTGAAGGAGCGTGCGCGGCACCCGCGCCGGCGGCCGTCCGCGGACGCCGCCGCCGACGCGGACGAGCCGGACGAAGGACCAGAGCCCGAGCAGCAGGACCCCGGACTCTCGGCGCTCGCCGCCGACCGGCGTGCGCTCGTCGAGCAGACCGATCACGCCGAGTGGGTCGACCAGCAGCGCGAGCGGCAGCGGCGCCCCGGGCACGGGGACAGCTGGGAGCCGGTGCCGGTGCCGTTGCCGACGTATGTGACGGCGCCGGTGGCCCCGCGGGCCACGAGCGATGTGGACCTGGGAGCGCCGGACGCGTGGAGCTCGGCGCGGTCGAGCTCCGTCGCCGGGGACCGGGACGCTCACACGGGCACCGCCGAGGCCGGTGACGGGCAGGACGGTGCGGAGTCGGACGCCGAGCCGGGGGAGTCGTCCCGCGCGGAGGACAGGACGGACGGGGGCGGGCGCAGTGACGCCCGTCGGGCCGCCTCCGCGCGGCGGGCCCGGGAGCGGGGGCGCACGCCGCTGTTCGACCAGTACGAGGACGGCGAGCGGCCGCGCGCGGCCAACGAGTAGACGAGGACGCCCCCACCTGTGGGTTGCCGCTTCGGCGGGGCAGGGAACGGATTTCCAAGCACCCCGTGAGGGGTGCTAAGGTTTCACTCGTTGCAAGGGCCTGTGGCGCAGTCTGGTAGCGCACCTCGTTCGCATCGAGGGGGTCTGGGGTTCAAATCCCCACAGGTCCACGCAGCATAGAGCCCCTGTCGGGTATCACCGACAGGGGCTCTTGCCATGCCTGGGTGATGATCGTCTCCCTCAGCGGCGGCTACCGACAGGACCCCGTAGCGCCAGTCCCGCCGGCACCACCGCCGCGGAGACGGCCAGGAGCGCGCAGGCCATGGTCGTCGCGCCGAGTTCCGGCCAGGGGACGTGGATCGGGGACCGTACCGACTGGAGACCCAGGGCTGCCCACATGCCGGTGAGGTTGAGGGCGGTCACCAACAGGCCCAGGAGCGCGCCCACGGCGACCACCGTCAGGGACTCCAGGGCCACGAGCCGGAGCACCTGGGCGTTCGTGGCCCCGGCCAGCCGCAGGGACGCCAGTTCACGGGTGCGGTCGGACGTCGCCATCAGGAGCGTGTTGGCCACGGAGAGGGCCGTGTACAGGAGAGCGATGCCGAGGACCAGGAAGTAGCCGAGGCGGGTGGTCGAGTCGGCGGACGCGAAGCCGGCCGAGGGGTAGGCGGCGGCCAGCCACGCGTCGCGCGTGAGCAGCGTCGCCTCCGGGGCCGCCGAGCGCAGCGCCGTCCGCACCGCCGACGCCTCGGCACCCTCCCTCACCTTCACCTCCACCCGGTCGACCACCGCCCCGCGCGCGTTGGCCGGCGTGATGTACACCCCGTTGTCGCCCGTCCCGACCGGCATCACCGCGGCGATGCGAAGGGATCTGCGGGTGCCGTCGCCCAGCCAGACGGTGACGTGTTCGCCGACCCGGTGCCGGGCCCACTCCTCGTTGACGACGATCGAGTCGTCGGAGAGACCGGCGATCCTGCCCGCCGTCAGCGGCACGTCGGTCGTCGCGGCCAGCCGCTCCGGATCGACCGCCCTGGCCTCGGACTTGACGAGGGCCACGCCCTCCTCCAGGACGTACACCGCGCTCGACGCGGTCTGCGAGACCTCGGCGCCCCGGACCGCGCGCAGACGGTCCAGCGTGCGCGCGTCCAGACCCGTCGCGGACGTCATCACGAAGTCCGCCCGCGTGCGCTCGCGCGCCTCCGTCGCCCGCGCGTCGTTCAAGGTCGCCGTCGCGCCCAGCAACGAGCCCGTCAGCGCCACCGTGACCAGGACGGGAGCGGCGAGGGCGGCCGTGCGGCGCAGAGCGGTCGTGGTGTTCGCCCGGACCAGCGTGCCGCGAGGAGTGAGGAGCCTGATCAGGGGGCGGACCAGAAGGGGCGACAGGAGGGCCGTGGCTGTGATCAGGAGCAGCGGGCGGCTCGTGTACGTCTTGCGGTGCAGCAGGTCGCCCGGGTCCGTCAGCAGCGCCAGGGCGAGCGTGACCGCCGCCGTCAGCAGCAGGGCGATCCCACACAGGAACCGGGGCATTGTCAGCGGGTGTTCGTCGGCCGTGGCTTCGCGCAGAGCCCGGGTCGGGGCGGTGCGGCCGGCCCGCCAGGAGGCCGCCGTCGCCCCGCACAGCGCCACCAGCAGGCCCGTCCAGAACGCGACCTGGTACGGCCAGGCGTGCTCGCCGATCCTGAACCAGGCCGGGGCGATGCCGCTCTCGACCACTCGTTCCGCCAGCCATGGGGCGCCGTACGACCCCATGGCGCAGCCCGCCACCGACGCGAGGACGCCGACTAGCAGCGCCTCCGTCAGTACCGTGCGTCGGATCTGGCCCGGCGTCGCGCCCACGGTCCGCAGCAGGCCGAACTCCCGGCGGCGTTGCGCCACCGCGAAGGCGAAGGTGGACGCCACGACGAACACCGACACGAAGCCCGTCATCCCGCCGGCGGTCCCGAACAGGGCGTTCAGGGTCGTCAGGGCCTCGGCGTCGCGGTGCGGGTCCGCGTCCGCCAGCCGTCGCTCGGCGCCCACCAGGACCCGGGCGCCCGATCCCGAGGCCGCCACCACCCGTCGTACCGCCTCCGGCGCGGCCACCACCACGAGTTGCGTGCTCACCGGCGCCAACTCGGCGGCGCGCGCGTCCGTGTAGAACAGCGCGCGCTCGAAGACGGGAGCGCTCCCCGCGCCTTCCGCGCCTTCCGCGCCTTCCGCGCCTTCCGCGCCTCCCGCGCCTCCCGCGCGCGCCGTCCCGACCGCGCGCGCCGTCCCGACCACGCGCACCGTCCCGTGTGCCGTCCGTAGGTGTTCTCCCACGGTCGTCCCGGTGTCCGTGGCGACCACTTCGTCCGGCGCGTGGGGCGGGCGGCCTGCTGTCAGGTGGTACGGGGCGAAGGCCGCGGTCGACCAGGGGTGGCCGATCAGGTCGTCGCCCACGGCGAAGGTGCGGTCCTGGGTGACCTTGCCGAGCGTGCGGAGCGCGGCCACTGTCCGTGCCGGTATCGGGCCTGGATGGGCGAGGGGCTGGGTGCGGTCGCCGATCCGGGTCGGCACGTGCAGGGTGTCCTGGGCCTTCACCACGACCGGCGCCGCGGCGAAACGTTCCGGTCCGCGTGCGGGGGCGTCCACGGAGGAGGCGAGGGCCAGGCCCATGACGGTGAGGAGGGCGACGCCGAGGGACAGGGCGACGAAACTGCCGGTGAAGGTGGTCCAGCGGGAGCGGAAGCCGCGCAGGGCGAGGGTCAGCACGGGACCGCCTCCAGGGACGTCATGCGGGCCGCCACGTCGGCCGCCGACGGGTCCGTGAGCTCACCGTGCACGCGGCCGTCGACCAGGAAGACGACGCGGTCGGCGTACGAGGCGGCGACCGGGTCGTGGGTGACCATGACGATCGTGCGGTCCTCGGTGTCGACGAGTTCGCGGAGCAGGGACAGCACCTCGCGGCCCGTGCGCGAGTCCAGTGCGCCGGTCGGTTCGTCGGCGAAGAGCACCTCGGGACGGGTGATCAGAGCGCGGGCCAGGGCTACGCGTTGCTGCTGTCCGCCGGACATCCGGTCCGGGCGGTGCCGGGCGCGGTCGCCGAGGCCGACGCGTCGCAGCGCCTCACGCGCGCGTGCTCTCGACACCCGTCGGCCGGCCAGGCGCAGTGGCAGGGCGACGTTCTGCTCGGCGGTCAGGGCGGGCAGGAGGTTGTACGCCTGGAACACGAAGCCGACGCGTTCGCGGCGCAGCAGGGTCAGGCGCCGTTCGCTCAGTCCGGTCAGCTCCGTGTCACCGAGGCGCACCGAGCCCGAGGTCGGCCGGTCGAGGCCCGCCGCGCACTGCAACAGCGTGGACTTGCCCGAGCCGGAGGGGCCCATGACGGCCGTGAACGTGCCCTGGGGAAAGGTGAGCGAGACGCTGTCGAGCGCGGTCACACCGTCGTCGCCGGTGCCGTACCGCCTGCGGACGGTGGTCAGTCGGATCGCGGGGTCGGTCGTCATCTGCCCTCATCGCGTCGGGGAGGGCTCTCGCGCCCTCATCAAGTCCAAGGAAGTGGGCTTCAGCCAACCGTCCGACGGGCCCTCGACGCAGTGCGGCAGGGGCGAGACCCGGGGTAGGGCCAGGCATACCCCAGGCCTCGCCCCTGCCGGATTCCGCCCCGGCCGCCCGCCTCCTACCGTGATCTCCATGACGGTGTGGCAGGCGCTCGGCGGGCGCGGATATCTGAGGTCGGCGTGGCCGTGGCGGTCGTTCGCATTCCTGGCGGGCGGGGCGCTGTTCGGGGCCCTCGTGCTGGTCGGGATCGTCGCCGGGGTCGTGGTGGGCGCGGCGACGGCCGTCGTGCTCGTCGGGCTGCCGCTGCTCGTGCTCACCGCGCTGTCCGGGATTCCGGTGGCCGCCGTGGAGCGGTGGCGGGTCGGGTCGGCCGGGGTGGGGCAGGTGCCCGCCGGGGCGCATCGGGTGCCTGACGCGCCGGGGCTCGCACGCTGGCTCGCCGTGCGGCTCAAGGAACCCGAGACCTGGCGGGAGTTGGCGTACGCCGTGTTCCTCGCGCTCGTGCTGTGGCCGCTGGACGCGCTCGTCGTCACCTTCGCGGCCGGAGTGCCGCTGTTCCTGCTCGCGACACCGCTCCTGGTCGCCGTCGACGGGGAGGCGAAGGTGGTGAAGCTCTGGACGGTCGACACCTGGCCGGCCGCGTTCGGGGTCACGCTGGCCGGGGGAGTGCTGCTCCTGGTGGGGGCGTATGTGCTGGGGGCGGCCGCCGGGGGGCGCGCCGAGGTGGCGAAGGCGCTGTTGGGGGCGCATGCGCAGAACAGCGCGCGGGTGACCGAACTCGTCCGCTCACGCGTGCGGTTGGTGGACGCCTTCGAGGCGGAGAGGCGCCGAATCGAGCGCGATCTGCACGACGGCGCACAACAACGGCTCGTCGCCCTCACCATGAGCCTCGGCCTCGCCCGCCTGGACGTCCCGCCCGGCCCGCTCGCCGACCAACTCGCCCAGGCGCACGGCGAGGCCGAGAAAGCCCTCGCCGAACTCCGTGAACTCATCCACGGCATCCACCCCAAGGTCCTCGCGGACTACGGCCTCGAAGCCGCCGTCGCCGACGCGGCCGACCGCAGCGTGATCCCGGTCGACGTCCGCCTCGACCTTCCCCGGCGCCTGCCCCAACCCGTCGAGTCCGCCGCGTACTTCGTCGTCTGCGAAGCCCTCGCCAACGTAGCCCGGCACAGTGGGGCGAGCCGCGCGGTCGTGAGCGGGGGAGTGACCGGCGGCGGACGGGAGCGGGAGGGGCTGACGCTCGAGATCCGGGACGACGGACGCGGGGGCGCGGACCTCGGCGGCGGCACCGGGCTCACCGGTCTCGCCGACCGGGTGTCAGTGCTCGATGGCAGACTTTTCCTGTCCAGCCCGCCGGGTGGACCGACCCTGCTGCGAGTGGAGATCCCTTGCCGGCCGACCGAGCCCTGCGCATAGTCCTCGCCGAGGACAGCGTCCTGCTGCGCGACGGCCTCGTCGGCCTGCTCACCCGGTTCGGACACGAGGTCGTGGCGGCCGTCGGCGACGCGGACGCCCTCCTCACCGCCGCCGCCGAGCACGCGCCGGACGTGGTGGTCACGGACGTCCGTATGCCGCCCGGCTTCCAGGACGAGGGGCTGCACGCGGCGGTGAAGCTGCGCGAGGAGCGGCCCGGGCTGCCGGTGCTGGTCCTCAGCCAGTACGTGCAGCGGGCCTACGCCGCCGAACTCCTCGACTCCGGGGACGGCACCGGAGTCGGCTATCTGCTCAAGGACCGGGTGGGGCAGGTCGAGGAGTTCGTGGACGCGCTCCACAAGGTCGCGGCCGGGGGCACGGTCGTGGACCCCGAGGTCGTACGGCAACTGCTGCGCCGGCGACGGGATCCGCTCGCCCGGCTCAGTCCGCGCGAGCGGGAGGTGCTGGCGCTGATAGCCGAGGGCAGGTCCAACGGCGCGATAGCCAAGGCGCTGGTGGTGTCCGAGGCGGCCGTCGGCAAGCACATCGGCTCGATCCTCACCAAGCTGGACCTGCCACCGGCGGACGACACCCACCGCAGGGTGCTGGCGGTGCTCGCCTACCTCAGAAGCTGACTCCGGCCGCGCTCCTCAGAGGGCCTTCGCGTAGCAGCGGCTCGACTCGTGGTGCCGGTAGTAGCCGAACTTCGCGCAGGGCTCGTAGCCGCTGGAGAGGTACAGCGCTATGGCCTCCGGCTGCTTGTCGCCGGTCTCCAGGACCATGCGGACCCGGCCCGCCGCGCGCGCGTCCGCCTCCAGCGCGGCCAGGATGCGCCGGGCGATACCGCGACCGCGTGCCTGCTCGACGACGTACATCCGCTTCAGTTCGGCGTCCCCGTCGCCGTACCCCTCGTCATTGGCGTCCTGGGTGCGCCAGCCGCCCGTCGCGACCGGGCTGTCGAACTCGTCGTAGGCGATCAGGTAGACGCCGTTCGGCGGCGCGAAGTCCGACGGGCTCAGGAACGTGGCGTCGCCGCCGTCGCCGTACCGGGCGGCGTACTCGGCCTGCACCTGGTCGTTGAGCTTGACGGCGTCGGGGTGGTCGAAGGTGACGGGGCGGATGTCCATGGGCAAACCGTATACCAATGTGTAGGAACGTATATTGATACAATCCAGAACAGGACTCAGTCCAGTGTGCGGGTAAGGTGCCCTGGTGCTCACTGTGACCTCTGCGAATGTAAACGGACTCCGCGCTGCCGCGAAGAAGGGCTTCGTGGAGTGGCTCGCCGACACCTCCGCCGACGTGCTCTGCCTGCAGGAGGTGCGTGCCGAGCCGCAGCAGCTGCCCGAAGAGGTCCGCACGCCCGAGGGCTGGCACGTCGTGCACGCCCCCGCCGCCGCCAAGGGCCGCGCCGGCGTCTCCCTCTACACCCGCCGCGAGCCCGACCGGGTGCGGATCGGCTTCGGGTCGAGCGAGTTCGACACCAGCGGGCGGTACGTGGAGGTCGACCTGCCCGGTGTGACCGTTGCCTCCCTCTACCTCCCCTCCGGCGAGGTCGGCACCGAGCGCCAGGACGAGAAGGTCCGCTTCATGGGCGAGTTCCTCGCTTACCTCAAGGAACTGCGCGAGCGGGCCGCCGCCGACGGCCGCGAGGTCGTCGTCTGCGGCGACTGGAACATCGCCCACCAGCCGGCCGACCTGAAGAACTGGCGCGCCAACCAGAAGAACTCCGGCTTCCTGCCGGAGGAACGGGCATGGCTGACGCAGGTCCTCGACGCGGGCGACGGGGGATACGTCGACGTGGTGCGGGCGCTGCATCCCGATGTCGAGGGGCCGTACTCGTGGTGGTCGTACCGGGGGCGGGCCTTCGACAACGATTCAGGATGGCGCATCGACTACCACGTCTCGACCCCGGGCCTGGCGGCCAAGGCGGTCAAGGGGTTCGTGGAGCGGGCCGCCACGCATGCCGAGCGCTGGTCGGACCACGCGCCGGTGACCGTGGTCTACGACCTCTAGGGCTGTCCGCCCCGGGGCTCCGGCCCCGCTCCGCCCTGCTTGCGCAGCCGCCGGTCCAATGCCAGCGACAGCTCCGCCTCCACCACGCTTCTCGCGAGCGGGCGCAGGCGTTCGAGGTCGTTCTCCGTGGCGTAGTGGAGGACCAGGTCGGCGAACATTTCCGCGAGTTCGTCGACGTGGTCGCGGACGCGTTTGCCGGCGGCTAGGACCTCCGCGAGGGGGATGCCCTCGGCGACCAGGGCGGAGGAGACGTCGAGGAGGCGGCGGCTGATGTGGACGATCTCGTCGCCGTCGGTGCCGAGGTAGCCGAGGTCGAGGGCGGCGGCGAGGTTCTCCGGGGTGACCTGGCCCTCGAAGCGGGCGGCGAGTTCCTCCGGGGTGAGGTGGACCGGTTCCTCCTCCGAGGGGGGCTCGACGCCCAGGAGGTCCGCCACGTCGCGGCCGTTGTCCAGGGCTTCGGCCAGTTCCGCGATGCCCGTCAGGGTGTGGCCGCGTTCCAGCAGTGCCGCGATCGTGCGCAGCCGGGCCAGGTGATGGTCGTCGTACCAGGCGATACGGCCCTCGCGGCGGGGCGGCGGGATCAGTTTGCGTTCGCGGTAGAAGCGCAGGGTGCGCACCGTGATGCCGGCCTGCCTCGCCAGCTCCTCCATGCGGTACTCGCGGTGCTCATGCTTCTCCGTCACGGCCGCAGCCTATGTTGTACCGCCGGTAACTTTCCTTTTCCTGCCCCCTACCCATCGGTACGGAGCTGCTCTACCCTCCCATTGCGCCAGTGTTCACTGGCGGAGTCCGAAAGCGTGGAGGGTTCGGGATGACCGAGCACGAGCATGTGCGGGTGGCGGTGATCGGGTCCGGGTTCGGTGGGCTCGGGGCCGCCGTACGGCTGCGGCGGGAGGGTGTCACCGACTTCGTCGTGCTGGAGCGCGCGGACAGCGTGGGCGGCACCTGGCGGGACAACAGTTACCCCGGGTGCGCCTGTGACGTGCCCTCCCACCTGTACTCCTTCTCCTTCGCCCCCCATCCCGACTGGCCCCGCACCTTCTCCGGGCAGGAGCACATCCGGGCCTATCTGGAGCATGTGGCCGACGTCTTCCACCTCCGGCCCCACATCCGCTTCGACTCCGAAGTGATGAAGATGACCTGGGACGCGGACCAGCTCCGCTGGGACATCGAGGTCAAGGGGGGCGGGCGGCTCTCCGCCGACTTCGTCGTCTCCGCCACCGGGCCGCTGTCCGACCCCAAGGTCCCCGAGATTCCCGGCCTCGACTCCTTCCCCGGCAAGGTCTTCCACTCCGCGCGCTGGGACCACGACTACGACCTGCGCGGCAAGCGGGTCGCCGTGGTGGGCACCGGGGCCTCCGCGATCCAGATCGTGCCCGCCATCCAGCCGCAGGTCGGCCGGCTCACCCTCTTCCAGCGCACCCCGCCCTGGGTGATGCCCCGCATCGACCGGGCCATCACCGGCGCCGAGCGGGCGCTGCACCGGGCGCTGCCGTTCACCGGGCAGGCCCGGCGTGGACTGCTGTGGGGGATCCGGGAGTTGCAGGTCTCGGCGTTCACCAAGCACCCCGACCAGCTCGGGTTCGTCGAGCAGCTGGCCAAGCGGAACATGGGGCGGGCCGTCAAGGACCCGGCCCTGCGCGCCAAGCTCACCCCCGACTACCGCATCGGCTGCAAGCGCATCCTGCTGAGCAGCACCTACTACCCGGCGCTCGCCCGGCCCAACGTCGATGTCGTCGCCAGCGGTCTGCGGGCCGTGCGCGGCTCCACCCTCGTCGCCGCCGACGGCAGCGAGGCCGAGGTGGACGCCATCGTCTTCGGCACCGGCTTCCATGTCACCGACATGCCCATCGCCGAACGGGTCGTGGGCGCGGAGGGCAGGACGCTCGCCGAGGTGTGGAAGGGCGGCATGGAGGCCCTGCGCGGTGCCTCCGCCGCCGGGTTCCCCAACTGGATGACCATCATCGGCCCCAACACCGGGCTCGGGAACTCCTCGATGATCCTGATGATCGAGTCCCAGCTGAACTACATGGCCGACTTCGTACGGCAGTTGGACGTCCTCGGCGGTCGCGCGGCCCTCGACGCCCGGCCGAGCGCCGTCGGCGCCTGGAACCGGCGGGTGCAGGAGCGGATGAAGCGCACGGTGTGGAACACCGGCGGCTGCACCAGCTGGTACCTCGACGAGAACGGCCGCAACACCACCATCTGGCCGGGGACCACGGGCGAGTTCCGGCGGGCGACGCGGCGCGTGGACATCACCGAGTACGAGGTGCTCCGCGCGAGGAAGACGGAGGAGAAGCAGCCGGCTGAGAAGAACGCCGCCGGGGAGAAGACGGCGGAGGTGTCCGCGTGAGCCGGCTGATGTCCGTCGGGGACGGGCCGTACGCCCCGCCCGTACCCGCCCGTGAGCTGACCGCCGTCTCCGCCGACGGGGCCCGGCTGCATGTCGAGGTCCACGGTCCCGAGGGCGCCCCCGTCGTCGTCCTCACCCACGGCTGGACCTGTTCGACCGCCTTCTGGGCGGCGCAGATACGGGATCTCGCCGTCGACCACCGGGTCGTCGCCTACGACCAGCGCGGTCATGGACGCAGTCCGGCGAGCCCGGCGTGCAGTGTGGACGCGCTCGCCGACGACCTGGAAGCCGTACTGGAGGCGACCCTCGCTCCCGGGGAGAAGGCCGTGATCGCCGGGCACTCCATGGGTGGGATGACGGTGATGGCAGCCGCCACCAGGAAGAACCTCCGGGAGCGTGCCGCCGCCGTCCTGCTGTGCAGCACCGGGTCCTCGCGGCTGGTCGCCGAGTCGACCGTCGTACCGATCAGGCCCGGGCGGCTGCGGACCTGGCTGACCCAGCGCGTCCTCGGGTCGCGGGCGCCGCTCGGGCCGGTCACTCCGGTCGCCCGGCGGATCCTCAGGTACGGGACGATGGGGCCGGGTTCGGCGCCGCACATGGTGGAGGCGTGCGCGCGGATCGTGCACGCCTGTCCGCGCAAGGTGCGGTACACCTGGTCGCAGGTGCTCGACCTGCTCGACCTCGACCACGGCGTACGCTCCCTCGACGTGCCGACGGCCGTCGTCGTCGGGACGGCCGACCGGCTGACGCCGCCGGTGCACGCGCGGGCGCTGGTGGCGGCGCTGCCGCACTGCGTCGGGCTCACCGAACTGCCGGGCATCGGGCACATGACGCCCGTGGAGGCTCCCGACCTGGTCACCGGGAAGATCCGGGACCTGGTGATGACGTACGCGACGCTCAAGGAGGGCGCATGAGCAGGGTCGGTCTCGAAGGACAGGTCGCCGTCGTCACGGGCGCCGCGCGCGGTGTCGGGGAGCTGCTCGCGCGGAAGCTGTCGGCGCGGGGGGTGAAGGTCGCGCTGGTGGGCCTGGAGCCGGACGCGTTGAAGCAGGTCTCCGAGCGGCTGCACAGCGAGAGCGACCACTGGTACGCCGACGTCACCGACCACGAGGCGATGGCGCGGGTGGCCCAGGAGGTCAAGGAGCGGTTCGGCAAGGTCGACATCGTCGTCGCCAACGCCGGTGTGGCGACCGGCGGGCCCTTCGTGGACTCCGATCCGGAGGCCTGGCGGCGGGTGATCGAGGTGAACCTGATCGGGTCGGCGGTGACGGCCCGTGCGTTCCTGCCGGTGCTGATGGAGAGCCGGGGGTATCTGCTCCAGATCGCCTCGCTGGCCGCCATCACGCCCGCGCCGATGATGACCGCGTACTGCGCGTCCAAGTCGGGCGTGGAGGCGTACGCGCACAGTCTGCGGGCCGAGGTCGGCTACAGGGGCGTACGGGTCGGGGTCGGGTATCTGTCCTGGACCGACACGGACATGGTGCGCGGGGCCGACCAGGACGAGGTCATGCGGGAGCTGCGCCAGCGACTGCCGTGGCCGTCCAACAAGACGTATCCGCTGGGTCCCGCGGTGGACCGGATCGTCGCCGGGATCGAGAGGCGCTCCAGCCATGTGTACGGGCAGTGGTGGCTGCGTGGGATGCAGGGGGTGCGCGGGTATCTGCCGGGGCTCATCGGGACGGTCGGGGTACGCGAGATGCGGCGCTTCGGGGACCGATTGGAGGGCATGCGGTCAGGACTCGTCGGCGCAGGTGGGGCGGCTGATGAGGAGGCGCGCGCTACACGGCGTGACTGATCGAAATGCGCACTGTGTCCGGTCGTGTGAATCTGGTCGAGGCCCCGGCAAGGGGCTCTTCCCCTCACCCTCTTTGGGAGTGAACCCACATGGGTATGAAGGACCAGTTCCAGGACAAGTCGGAACAGTGGCAGGAGCAGGCCAAGCAGAAGGCCCAGCAGGGCCGGGAGCAGGCGCAGCGCGGCCAGCAGCAGCGTGGCAAGCCGCGTGACGAGGAGTCGGAGCGGCTCCAGCGCGAGGAGCAGGACCGGATCGACCAGGACTATGACGCCTAGTCGCTGACGGTTTGTGTGAGGCGCCCTGAGTTTGTTCAGGGCGCCTCACGTTTGTGTTTCGGGTGCGGGTGGGTGGGGGCTTGTCGCGCAGTTCCCCGCGCCCCTGGGTGAGTTATCCCTATGTCTCTCAAGATCTGGGCGGCAATTTCGGGCGGGACCTGTTCGGTACGTTGCTGTAATCCGGGGGCGTCGCAGGGGGGTTGGTCGTCAGCAGGTCCACCGCCAGCTGCACCGCGTCGTCCAGCTGGGCGTGGCGGCCCTCTGCCCAGTCCAGGGGGGTGCGCAGGATCTCCAGGTCCGGGGTGACGCCGCGGTTCTCCACGCTCCAGCCGTACGCGTCGAACCATCCCGCGTTCATCGGCACGGTGATGACCGTGCCGTCGCCGAGTTGGTGTCGGCCGGTCATGCCGACGACTCCGCCCCAGGTGCGCTGGCCGACCACGGGGCCCAGTTTCAGCAGCTTGAAGGCGGCCGTGATCATGTCGCCGTCGGAGGAGGTCGCTTCGTCCGCCAACGCGACTACCGGGCCGCGCGGGGCGTTCGAGGCGTACGACACCGGCTGGGCGTTGCGGGTGAGGTCCCAGCCGAGGATCGTGCGGGTCAGTTTCTCCACCACCAACTCGCTGATGTGGCCGCCCGCGTTGCCGCGTACGTCGACGATCAGGGCCGGCCTCGACACCTCCATGCGCAGGTCCCGGTTGAACTGGGCCCAGCCCGAGCCGCCCATGTCGGGGATGTGCAGGTAGCCGCAGCGGCCGCCGCTCAACTCCCGTACCACCTCGCGGCGTTTGGCCACCCAGTCCTGGTACCGCAGGGGGCGTTCGTCGAGGAGCGGGACGACCGCCACGCGCCGTGCGCGGCCCTCGCCCTCCGCCGGGGTGAACGTCAGCTCCACCGTCGTACCGCCCGCCCCGGCGAGCAGCGGGTACGGGCCGGTCACCGGGTCGACCGGGCGGCCGTCGACGTGGGTGAGGACGGCGCCCTCGCGGATGCCCGTGCCGGCCAGCGGGGAGCGGGCCTTGGAGTCGGAGGAGTCGCCGGGGAGGATGCGGCGGACGGTCCAACCGGCTTCCCGGCGGACGAAGTTGGCGCCCAGCAGGCCCTGGCGGCGCTGGTAGTGGGGTGGGCCCTCGTTGCGGCGGGCGGCGGTGACATAGGCGTGGGAGGTGCCGAGTTCGCCGAGGACCTCGCGGAGCAGGTCGGCGAACTCGTCGGGGGTCGCCACCCGTTCCACCAGCGGACGGTACTGGTCGAGGACCGCGTCCCAGTCGATGCCGCACATCCCGGGGTCCCAGAAGTAGGCGCGGATGATCCGGCCCGCCTCCTCGTAGGACTGGCGCCACTCGGCGCCCGGGTCGGCCTCGTGCAGGATGCGGCGGGCGTCGATCCAGACGGTGGAGTCGCTGTCGCCGGACTCCGTGGCGGGCACCGCGCGCAGGTCGCCCTCGTCGACGATCACCAGCCGTGAGCCGTCACCGCTGACCGCGAACCAGTCGAGGTCGTCGACGAGTTCGGACTTCTTGGCCTTGGTGATGTTGAAGTACTCCAGGGTCGGACGGCCGCTGGTGTCGTCCGGGTTGGCGAAGGTCTCGCCGAGGGCGCCCGAGATCGGCCAGCGCAGCCAGACCAGGCCGCCGCCCGCCACCGGGTACAGCGCCGAGTACTTGGAGGCGCTGACCGGGAAGGGGGTCACCCGGCTCTCCAGGCCCTCGACCTCCACCGTGACCGTGCTGCCGTCGCCCGGCTCGTCCTCCGCCGGGTCGAGGCCGCCGGCCGCCGGGCGCCCCTCCGGGGTCAGGGCGAAGGGGGAGGGGGTCGCGGAGGACAGCGGCACCAGGTACGGACGGCAGCCCAGCGGGAAGGAGAGGTCGCCGGTGTGGACGTCGTACACCGGGTCGAAGCCCCGCCAGGAGAGGAAGGCGAGATAGCGGCCGTCCCGCGTGAACACGGGGTTCTCGTCCTCGAAGCGGCCGTTGGTGACGTCGATGATCAGCCTCTCCCCGCCTCCCTTCGGGGAGATGCGGGCCATCTTGATCTGGCGCAGGGAGCGGCCGATCCCCGGGTGGGACCAGGTCAGCCAGGAACCGTCGGGAGAGAAGGACAGGTCGCGCACCGGGCCGTTGATCGAGCGGATCAGCTCGGTGACCTCGCCGTTGGAGTCCTCGGTCGCGTCGATCAGCGACAGCCGCCCGTCGTGGGAGGCGATGGCCAGGCGCTCGCCCTGGGGGTCGGACACCAGCTCCAGGACGCGGCCCAGTTCGCCGGAGGCGAGGCGGCGGGGCTCGCGATCGCCGGTCGCGCGGGGCAGATAGGCGATCTCGATCGCGTCCTCGCCGTCCGCGTCGGTGACGTACGCGACCTGGCCGACCGAGCCGAGCATCTCGGGGAGCCGGACCCGTACGCCCGGGGTGTCGGTGATCGTCCGGGCCGGGCCGTCGCGGTGGGTGAGCCAGTACAGGCTGCCGCGGACGACGACGGCGCTCGCGCGGCCCGTCTCGTCGACCGAGACGCCGTCCACGTGCTGGGCGGCCGGCACCTGGTACGTACGGCGTCCCGCGCGCGGGCCGCTGAGCCGGACGTCGAGCCTGCGTGGTGTCCCGGCCGGGGACAGGTCGTCGACGATCCACAGGTCGCCAGCGCACTGGTAGACCACCCGGTGGCCGTCGCTCGCCGCGTGCCGGGCGTAGAAGGCGTCGTGGTCGGTGTGGCGGCGCAGGTCGGAGCCGTCGTGGGCGCAGGAGTAGAGGTTGCCGATGCCCTCGTGGTCGGAGAGGAAGGCGATCCGGCCGCCGACGAACATGGGGGAGTGGAGGTGGCCGTCGAGGTCTTCGAGGAGCCGGTGGCCGTGCAGCCAGAGGCGGCCCGTGGCGCCGCCCCGGTAGCGCTTCCAGGCGGCCGGTTCGTGCGGCGGGGTGCCGGTGAGCAGGAGGGTTCTGCGGTCGCCGTCGAGGTCGGCGACCTGGAGGTCGGAGACGGGGCCCCAGGGCAGCTTGCGGCCGGGATCGCCGTCGGTGGGCACCTTGTAGGCCCAGGTGAAGTACGAGAAGGGCTCGCCGTGCGAGGCGACGGCGAGGATCTGTGCCCCGCCGTTGCTGTCGGCCGGGGTCCAGCCGCACACCTGGGTGTCGGGCGACCCCCAGTAGGTCAGCTGTCTGCCGGGCCCGCCCGCCACGTCGACCAGATGGATCTCGGGCACGAGGCTGCGCCAGCTCGTGTACGCGATGCTGCGGCCGTCGGGGGAGAAGCGCGGGTGGCCCACCTTGGTGCGGTCGACGGTGAGCCGCCAGGCGCGGTCGGCTCCGTCCAGGGGGGCCAGCCACAGGTCGTCCTCGGCCACGAAACACAGCAGGTCGCCGCTCAGATGCGGTAGGCGCAGATAGCTCACCTCCTCATGCTTTTCCGGGGGACGAGCCGGAGCAACTTATGAAAAAACGTCCCGGGTGACACATGACACGAACGAAACCGTTTCGTTTCGCTTGCTGGGTGCGCTACATTCGTCATGTACGAAACCGTGTCGTTCGGCGCGGTGACCCGGAGCGGGAAAGGGTGAGTGGCATGACTGAGGTCGCAACGGCGCGTCGCAGTCGGATCACGCCCGAGCGTGAGGCCGAGTTGTACGAGGCCGTGCTCGACCTGCTCCGCGAAGTCGGCTACGACGCCCTCACCATGGACGCCGTGGCCGCTCGCACCAAGTCCAGCAAGGCCACGCTCTACCGCCAGTGGGGCGGCAAGGCCGAACTCGTCGCCAAGGCCGTGCGGCACACCAAGCCCGGCGGGGTGGGTCTCTCCGAGATCGACACCGGGTCGCTCCGCGGCGACCTGCACGCCCTCACCCTGCGCTCGGACGACTGCACGATGGAACAGAACTCCGCGCTCATGCGGGGCCTGGCCATGGCGATCCACGGCAACCCCGATCTGCTGAAGGCGTTCAAGGAACACCTCATCGGACCGGAGATGGCGGAGTTCCGTACCGTGCTGCAACGCGCGGTCGACCGCGGTGAGGTCCGGCCGGACAACCCCGCGATCGACTTCGTGATGCACATGATGATCGGCGGGTTCGCCGCCCGTTCGATGATCGACGAACAGCCGCCGACGCAGGCCTTCCTTCTGTCGTACATCGACGCCGTGGTCCTCCCCGCCCTCGGCAGCCCGCGCGACTGACGCCTTTCCCCAGCACGACCCCTCACCTGACGTACCCGCTCATGTCGTCGGGACGATCACCCCTGCCACCCACCGGGCTGATCACCCCTGTCCCTAGGGCCTGTGTCGGAACCCCGGCCGGCGCGCGACGCCTGGCACGCACGCTCGCACGCACCAGACGCCGCGCGCTGATCCGGCCGGGATTCCGACACAGGCCCTCCACCCCACGACCTGACCGGGAGTACGCCCACGTGGCCACTTTCCTGTACAAACTCGGCCGGCTCGCCTTCCGGCGACGGCATTTCGTCGCCCTGCTCTGGGTCGCCCTGCTGACGCTCGCGGGCGTCGGCGCGGCCAGCGCCCCCGCCGCGGGCTCCTCCTCCTTCTCGATCCCCGGCACGGAGGCGCAGAAGGCCTTCGACCTGCTGGAGCAACGTTTCCCCGGGGCCAGCGCGGACGGCGCGACCGGACGACTCGTCTTCAAGGCGCCCGAGGGCGAGAAGATGACCGACGCCGCCAACAGGGCGACCGTCGAGAAGACCGTGGCCGCGCTCGGCGACGGCTCCGAGGTCGTCTCCGTCACCGACCCCTACAAGACCAACGCCGTCAGCAAGGACGGCACGGTCGCCTACACCTCCGTGTCTTACGACGCCCCCTCCATGGAGCTCAAGGACTCCACCCGGGACGCCCTGGAGGCGGCCGGGGACGAGGCCAAGGACGCCGGGCTGACCGTCGAGGTCGGCGGTGACGCGCTGCAGGCCGGGGCCGAGCCGGGTGCCATCGGCGAGGTCATCGGCCTCGCGATCGCCGCGGTCGTCCTGGTCATCACCCTGGGCTCGCTGGTCGCGGCCGGGCTGCCGCTGCTGACCGCGATCATCGGCGTCGGGATCGGTGTCTCCACCATCACCGCCCTCGCCAACGCGCTCGACCTCGGCGACACCACCTCCACGCTCGCGCTGATGATCGGCCTCGCCGTCGGCATCGACTACGCACTGTTCATCGTCTCCCGTTACCGGGGCGAGCTGGCCGAGGGCCGCGACCGAGAGGAGGCGGCCGGCCGGGCCACCGGCACCGCGGGCTCCGCGGTGGTCTTCGCCGGCCTCACGGTCGTGATCGCGCTGGCCGGACTGTCGGTGGTCGGTGTGCCGATGCTGAGCAAGATGGGCCTGGCGGCGGCGGGCACGGTCGTCATCGCCGTCCTCATCGCGCTGACCATGATCCCGGCACTGCTCGGCTACGCGGGCAAGAAGATCCGTCCGACGGGCGAGAAGCGTAGGAAGTCCGCCGCGAAGGCCGTCGAGAAGCCGAACCTCGGCACCCGCTGGGCCAGCTTCGTCATCCGCCGTCCCGCCGTCGTGCTCCTCCTCGGTGTCGTCGGCCTGGGCGCCGTCGCCCTGCCCGCCACCTCCCTCGAACTGGGCCTGCCGGACGACGGCTCGCAGCCGACCTCCACCACCCAGCGCCGCGCCTACGACCTCCTCTCGGAGGGCTTCGGACCCGGCTTCAACGGCCCGCTGATGGTCGTCGGCGACGCCAAGGACAGCTCCGACCCGAAGGCCGCCGCCACCGAGGTCACCGACCGGATCAAGGGCCTCGACGACGTCGTGACCGTGACGCCGGCGGCGTTCAACAAGGCCGGGGACACCTTCACCATCACCGTGATCCCGGACTCCAAGCCCTCGTCGACCCAGACCGAGGACCTGGTGCACGCCATCCGGGACAGCGGGGCGGACGTCAAGGCCGCCACGGACACCGACGTCCTGGTCACCGGCACCACGGCCATGAACATCGACTTCTCGCAGAAGCTCACCGACGCGCTGATCCCGTATCTGGCGCTGGTGGTCGGCCTGGCCTTCCTGCTCCTGATCGTGGTGTTCCGCTCGATCCTGGTCCCGCTGAAGGCGGCCCTCGGCTTCCTGCTCTCGGTGCTCGCCGCGCTCGGCGCCGTCGTCGCGGTCTTCCAGTGGGGCTGGCTCGGCGGTCTGATCGGGGTCGAGGAGACCGGCCCGATCATGTCGATGATGCCGATCTTCATGGTCGGCGTGGTCTTCGGCCTCGCGATGGACTACGAGGTGTTCCTCGTGACCCGGATGCGGGAGGCGTACGTCCACGGCGAGTCCCCGAGCCAGGCCGTCGTCACCGGCTTCAAGCACAGCGCCCGGGTCGTGGTCGCCGCCGCGGTGATCATGATGGCCGTCTTCGGCGGCTTCATCAGCTCCAGCGAGTCCATGATCAAGATGATCGGCTTCGGCCTCGCCATCGCGGTCTTCTTCGACGCGTTCGTCGTCCGCATGGCGATCGTCCCGGCGGTGCTGGCGCTGCTCGGCAAGAAGGCCTGGTGGCTGCCGAAGTGGCTGGACCGCGCCCTGCCGAACGTGGACGTCGAGGGCGAGCTGCTGCGCAAGTCCGACGACGACCAGAAGGACGAGGACCGGGAACTCGTACGGGCCTGACGTACGGATCCTGAACCGAAGCCGTGGTGTAGCGCGCTACACCACGGCTTCGGCAGTTCCCTCCCTCGTGGCGGCGGCCCCGGAACGGAAGGCTGACGCAGATCCAGAAACCCCGTTTCGAAAGGCCGCAACCATGAGCTCTCCCCTCGCCGCCGTCAAGAAGTTCGTCGCCGACCTGCTGCTGTGGCAGTGCTTCGTGGTCGGGCTCGCCGCGAGCGCGGGCGCGGGTGCCGTCCTCGACGGCACCCAGAAGGACGTCGCCACGGCCGTCGGCACGGTGGTCGCGCTGATCGCCGGCTCCCGCATCGCGAGGAAGCCCCGGATCAAGGCGTTCCTGTCGCGGCCCGGCACCCTGTGGTTCCTGTTCCTCTTCAACGGCGGTACGGCCGTCGCCATGTACTTCACGATGGACGGGGTCAAGGGCATCCTCGCCGCCGCGATGATGGGCCTGGTGTCGCTGGGGGCTGCGGGCGGCCTGGTCGCGGGCCGGCGCAAGAAGGCGGAGGCGGAGGCCGGGGTGATTGTCAGTGGCCGGGTCTAACGTGGCGGGCATGACCACACTTGACGCACGAACTCACACGGCCCTGCTGGTGATCGACGTCCAGAAGGGTGTCGTGGCCGACGCCCACGAGCGGGACGCGGTCGTCGCCACCATCGCCGCGCTCGTCGACCGGGCCCGCGAGGAGGGCGCCCCGGTGGTCTGGGTCCAGCACTCCGACGACGACCTGGTGAAGGGCAGCGACGCCTGGGAGTACGCGCCCGAGCTGATACGCCGGGACGCGGAACCCCTGATCCACAAGAACTACGGCGACTCCTTCGAGGACACCGAACTGGAGGAGGTCCTCGCGGGCGCCGGGGCGGGCCACCTGATCGTGACCGGAGCGTCGACCGACGCCTGCATCCGCTCCACCCTGCACGGCGCCTTCGTCCGCGGCTACGACGTCACCCTCGTCGCCGACGCCCACACCACCGAGGACACCAGCAAGTGGGGCGCCCCACCGCCGGACCAGGTCATCGCCCACACGAACCTGTACTGGCGGTACCAGTCGGCGCCGGGGCGGACGGCGGCGGTGGCGGAGGCGAAGGACGTGACGTTTCAGTAGCCCGGCTTGGCCTCAGTACCCGGCCTGGTTTCAGTACCCGGCTTAACCGTTCGCCTGTGCCCTACACCCACCGCTAGCGTGCCCCGCATGACGACGACCGACAGCCCAGCGGGCACCGCCGACTCCGGAGCCCACCCCCTGTTCGCCGAGGCCCTGCGGGAGAAGGGGCTCGATGAGCTGCGTACCCGGGTACGGCGGTTCCCGGAGGCGACCCGTACCGCCGCCGAGGCCGCCGCGGCCATCGGGTGCGAGCTGAGTCAGATCTGCAAGTCGCTGATCTTCGCGGCCGACGGGGTGCCGGTGCTGGTGCTCATGGACGGGGCCTCCCGGGTCGACGTCGAGCTGGTGCGCGAGGTGCTCGGGGCCGAGAAGGTGACGCGGGCCAAGGCGGACGTCGTACGGGAGACCACCGGGTACGCCATCGGGGGAGTGCCGCCCTTCGGGCACCGGACCAGGACGCGGGTGCTGGCCGACCGTTCGCTGCTGGAGCACGACCTCGTGTGGGCCGCGGCCGGGAATCCGCACGCCGTCTTCCCCATCGCCCCCAAGGACCTCGTCGCGCACGCCGGTGCCGACCTCGTGGACGTGCGCGAGCGCACCGCGTGACGCCGGCCGTCACCGCGGCGGTGCTGCTCGCCGCGGTCACGCACGCCAGCTGGAACGCCATCGCGCACAAGATCACCGACAAGCTGGTCGGGTTCACCCTGATCGCCGGCGGCGGGATGCTGATCGGGCTGGCCATGGTGCCGTTCGTGGCGATACCGGCGGCGGGGGCGTGGCCGTATCTCCTCGCCTCCGCCGTGATCCACGTCGTGTACTACCTGCTGCTGATGAAGTCCTTCCGGCTCGGGGACTTCGGGCAGGCGTACCCGATCGCCCGCGGCAGCGCGCCCCTGGTCGTCACGGTGCTCGCCGCCCTCTTCGCCCATGAGGTGCCGGACGGATGGGCCGCCGCCGGGATCGGGGTGTCCTGCGCCGGACTCACTGGTGTCGCGCTGTGGGGGCTGCGCGGGCGTCGGCCCAACTGGGCGGCGATCGGGGCCGCGTTGGCGACGGGCCTGTCCATCGCCGCGTACACCGTCGTCGACGGGCTCGGGGTGCGCGCCTCCGGGTCGTCGCTCGGGTACATCGCCTGGCTGATGGCCCTGGAGGGCGTGTTCGTACCGGCGTACGCGCTCTACCGACTGCGCGGGCAACTCATCGGCGAGCTACGGCCGTTCGCGGCGGTCGGGCTGCTCGGCGCCGCGCTGTCCGTCGCCGCCTACGGGCTGGTCCTGTGGGCGCAGACCAAGGCCGAGCTGGCGCCGATCGCCGCGCTGCGGGAGTCGTCGATCATCGTCGGCGCGGCCATCGGGGCGGTGTTCTTCAAGGAGCGGTTCGGGGCACCGCGGATCGTCGCGGCCGGGTTGCTGGTGGCCGGGATTGGGCTCATGTTGCACGCCGGGTGACCGAGCGGTCACTGGCTAACCTGTGGGCCATGAGCGGTGTCTTCATCAACTACCGCAGGGGCGGGCACTCCGGTGTCGTCGACGATCTCGACGCGGCGCTCGCGGGGCACTTCGGCCGCGGGCAGGTGTTCCTGGACCGGCCGTCCCTGCTGCCCGGTCAGCGGTTCGCGGACGCGCTGGCGGAGCGGGTCGGCGACTGCGACGCGCTGGTCGCCGTGCTCCACCCCGGCTGGGCGGACGCGCGGCATCCGTCCGGGGCCCGGCGGCTCGGGGACGAGGACGACTGGGTCCGGCGGGAGATCGAATGGGCGCTGGCGGGCGGGAAGTTCGTCCTGCCGGTGCTGCTCGACGGGGCCGAGATGCCCACCGCCGCCGAACTGCCCGACTCGCTCCGGGCGCTCGCCGGCCTCAACGCGCCCCGGCTGCGCGAGGCGCACTGGAGCGCCGACCTCGCCGTGGTGATCGCCGCGCTGGAGGGGAGCGTGCGCGCCGAGTGGCAGCCGGTCCCGGCGCCCGAGGAGCGCGGGGTGCGGCCCGGGCGGTGGCTCGGGGCGCTGACCGCGCTTCTCGCCGCGGCCGTCCTGGTCGGCGTGCCCGCGCTGCCGCAGGACGACGACTGGGTCGGCACCGGCGTGCTGCCGTACACCCTGACCGCCGCCCTGATGTGCTGTCTGCTGCTGTGCGCGCCGCTGGTCGCGGTCGCCGCCGTGCGGGTCGTACGGCGGTCCGTCGACGACCTGGAGCGTGAGCTGCACGCGGTCCGGCACCGGACGTACATCCGCAAGACCTGGCCGGTCGGGGTCGGGCTCGTCCTGGTCGGGGTGTACGGCGCGGTCCGCGGCGACCTGGGCATGGTGCAGGCGCTGGTCCTGCTGCTGGTCCTGGGTGTCGCGGTGGCCAGGGCGGCGGCGACCGACATCCGGTTGCGCCGCCGCGACGACGACCTGTGGGCCCGCTGGCCGCACCGGCTGCCCGAGCGGGTCGACCGGGCCGAACTGCGCCGCGCGGTGGCCCGGCTCCACCTCCGCCTCGACCGGATGACCGCCCCCCTCTCACGCGAGCAGCGGGAGAAGGCGGAGTGGGAGCTCGTCGACATCGGCGCGGCCGTCGGACGGGTCGCGGACGAGGCGGGGCGCACGCGCGGGGAGTGGCTGCGGCAGGACCATCCCTGGGTCCTCGCCGGGTATGTGCTGTGGCTGGCGCTGATCGCGGCGCTGGCGGTCGCGTCGGGGCTGGCCTTCGCCGACGCCGGGGAGGGGACGGTCCGGCGGTACGTGACGCTGGCGGTGGTGGTGCTGATCGGCGTACTGCTCGCGCTCGGCACACGGGAGTTCGCGTACCGGTATCAGCGGCGGCAACGGCGGGAGCTGGTACGGCAGGTGGGCGGGTTCCGGGCGACGCTGGCCGCGCGGGTGGCCGCGATGAGCCGGCCCGCGCGCACCAGGCCGACGGCGCCCGCGCCGCGGCCGGAGGAGTACGCGGAGCCCGAGCAGTGACCAGCCGGCTTCGGACGACTGGTCGCGGTCGCCTCTCCGGTAGCACTCTGGAAGGAGTTCTTCCGGAGGTGATCGTCATGATGCACACCACTGTGGGATGGCACGTCGAGATGGAGTTCATGGAGGACAGCGAGCACACGCGCGCGGTGGCGATGGTCCGGCTGCCCGACGGCAGCGAGGTACGGGCCCACGGCCAGGCCAGCCGCCACCACACCGACTCGAATCAGCCGCGGGTCGGCGAGGAGATCGCCGGTGCCCGCGCACTCAACGAGCTCGCCATGCGGTTGCTGACCAAGGCGCACGGCGAGATCGACGCGGCGTCCGGGCGGACGTCCCACCCGATCCACGTGTAGCCGGCTATACGGCTGCCCGTACCGCCCGCACCAGCGCCTGCGCCCGAGGATCCGCCGTGACCGTCTTGCGCAGGCCGTTGGTCACATAGCCGAAGGCGATGCCGGACTCGGGGTCGGCGAAGCCGAGCGAGCCGCCGCGGCCGGGGTGGCCGAAGGAGCCCGGGCCGAGGAACGGGGCCGCGCTGCCGTGCAGCATGTAGCCGAGGCCGAAACGGGTGTTGACCACCAGGACCCGGTCGGGCCCGGCGGACTCCTCGGCACGCGCCCGCTCCACGGTGGCCGGGGACAGCAGCCGGACGCCGTCCACCTCGCCGATCGTCGCCGCGTAGAAGCGGGCCAGACCGTCGGCCGTGGCGATCCCGTTGGTCGCGGGCAGGGCGCTCGCCCGGTAGGTAGGGTCGTTCTGGTCGGGGAAGGGGGTGATCGCGCCGAAGGCGCGGTTGGTGAGGGAGCCGGGATCCTTGTAGGCCTCGGTGACGGAGCGCCTCGGCCGCATCCGCAGCGCGGCGGCGGCCTCCGGGGCGTCGACCCGGCCCACGCGCCCGGCCCGGTGCGCCTCCGTCTCCGGCAGTCCCAGCCACAGGTCCGCCCCGAGCGGCCCGGCGATCCGCTCGGCGATCCACTCGCCGGTGCCGCGGCCCGTCACCCGTCGCACCAGCTCGTCCAGCAGCCAGCCGTACGTCAGCGCGTGATACCCGTGGTCCGTGCCGGGCTCCCACACGGGTGTCTGCGCGGCCACGGCCGCCGGGCCCGCCAGTGGGTCCAGGGCCTGCTCGGGGGTGATCGGGTGGTCGAGGACCGGCAGCCCGGCCCGGTGGTTGAGTACGTGTCGGACCAGCACCCGCTCCTTGCCGTGCGCCTTGAACTCCGGCCAGTACTCGCCGACCGGCGCGTCCAGGTCGAGCTGTCCGTGCTCGGCCAGCATCAGGGGTACGGCGGCGGCGACGCCCTTGGTCGCCGAGCGGACGATCTGGGCGGTGCCGCGCTGCCACGGTTCGCCGCCGTCGACGTCCTTGGTGCCGGCCCACAGGTCGACGACCCTGCGTCCGTCCCGGTACACGGTGACGGCGGCGCCCCGGTCGCCGAGCTGCTCGAAGTTGCGGACGAACGCGTCCCTGACCGGCTCGAAGCCCGCTTCGACCGTGCCGTTCACGTCCACGTCCGCACTCCTGTTCGCGCTGCTCGTCTCTCCTCTAGCCAAGCAGGATCGTCACGTCGATGTTCCCGCGGGTCGCGTTGGAGTACGGGCACACCTCATGGGCGGCGTCCACCAGCTGGCTCGCGACGGTCTGGTCGAGCACGGGGAGCGAGACGCTGAGGGCGACCGCCAGACCGTAGCCGCGCTGCGCGTTGGGGCCGATGCCGACCTTCGCGGCGACCGTGGAACCGGTCAGGTCGAACCCGGCCCGGCGGCCCACCAGCACCAGCGCGTTGTGGAAGCAGGCGCTGAAGCCCGCCGCGAACAGCTGCTCCGGGTTCGTGCCGTTGCCGTCGCCGCCCAGCGCCGGAGGCATCGCGACCTTCAGCGCGATCTGGCCGTCCTGGCTGGTGACGTACCCGTCCCGGCCGCCGTGGGCGGTGGCCTCGGCGACGTACATGATCTTCGTCGGGCGGGTGTCGACGGTGGTCGCGGTTTCCTCATTTGTGGCGGTCATGGCTGGCTCCCCCCAGAACAGGTGCGCACAAGAACATCGTGCACAAGGTACTGGCCGGTAGGTGAGTGTTGCATGACCAGGGGGTGGCAACCGCGGGTAACAGGAGCTCAGCGGGGGCGCTCGGCCGCCGAGTGCGCCTTCTCCGCGAGCTCCCACAACTCCTCGCGCAGCCTCGCGACGCCCGCGGTGTCGAGCCCCGTCGCCGACAGAAGCGCGCCGGGCACGCGGGCCGCGCGCTCCCGCAGTTCCTCCCCGCGCCCCGTGCACGCGACGAGCACCGAGCGCTCGTCGTGGGCCGCGCGCTCCCGGCGCACCACTCCCGCGCTCTCCAGCCGCTTGAGCAACGGCGACACCGTGCCGTAGTCGAGCCGCAGCGCCGCCGCCAGCTCCTTGACCGTCGTCTCGCCGCGCTCCCAGAGCACGAGCAGCACCAGGTACTGCGGGTAGGTGAGACCGAGTTCCTCCAGCAGCGGGCGGTACGCGGCCGTCACGGCGCGCTGGGCGGCGTACAGCGCGAAACACAGCTGCTCGTCGAGGAGCAGGGAGCCGTCGACCGCCGTGGGGTCCTCGTTCGTCACGCGCCCATTGTCACGGACGGTCCGACCCGGCGGACACCGAACGCGGATCGAAGCCGAACGGCAGCTCCAGGCGGTGGGCGCGCATCAGGTCGTCGTCGGAGAGCAGCTCGGACGTCTTGCCGTCGGCCGCGATGACGCCCTCGCTGAGGACGAGGGAGCGCGGGCACAGCTCCAGGGCGTACGGGAGGTCGTGCGTGACCATGAGGACCGTGACGTCCAGGGAGCGCAGGATGTCGGCGAGTTCGCGCCGGGAGGCGGGGTCGAGGTTGGAGGACGGCTCGTCGAGGACGAGGATCTCCGGTTCCATGGCGAGCACGGTGGCGACGGCCACGCGGCGGCGCTGGCCGAAGGAGAGGTGGTGCGGCGGGCGGTCCTTGAACTCCGCCATGCCGACGCGCGCCAGCGCACGGTCCACGCGCGCCTCCAGTTCCGCGCCCTTCACACCGGCGGCCGCCGGTCCGAACGCGACGTCCTCGCGCACGGTCGGCATGAACAGCTGGTCGTCCGGGTCCTGGAAGACGATCCCGACCCGGCGCCGGATCTCCGCCATGTGCCGTTTGCCGACGGGCAGTCCGGCGACGTGCACGCTGCCGGTGCCGCCGGACAGGATGCCGTTGAGATGGAGCACGAGGGTCGTCTTGCCGGCGCCGTTCGGCCCGAGCAGCGCGACCCGCTCCCCGCGCGCGACGGAGAAGTCCACGCCGAACAGGGCCTGATGCCCGTCGGGATAGGCGAAGGCGAGGCCGGAGACCTCCAGAGAAGCAGTCACAGCATCCATCCCAGCAGACATACGACAAGGGCGGCACCCGGCAGCGCGAACGCGTACGTCCACTGCGCCCGGGACGCGGTCACCTCGTCGATGACCGGCATCGAACCGGCGTAGCCCCGGCTCACCATGGCGAGGTGCACGCGCTCGCCGCGCTCGTAGGACCTGATGAACAGGGCGCCCGCCGACTTGGCGAGCACCCCCCAGTGCTTCACGCCCCGTGCCTCGAAGCCGCGCGACTCCCGCGCGATCCGCATGCGCCGCATCTCGTCGGTGATGACATCGCCGTAGCGGATCATGAAGGAGGCGATCTGCACGAGCAGCGGCGGGAGTTTCAGCCGCTGGAGCCCCAGCAGGAGTTCGCGCAGCTCGGTCGTCGAGGCGAGCAGCACCGAGGCCGCCACGCCGAGCGTGCCCTTGGCGAGCACGTTCCAGGCGCCCCACAGGCCGTTGACGCTCAGCGAGAGGCCCAGCACCTCGACCCGCTCGCCCTCCGCGACGAACGGCATCAGCACCGCGAACGCGACGAACGGCACCTCGATCAGCAGCCGTTTGAGCAGGAAGCCGGCGGGCACGCGCGCGAGGTACGTGACGACGCCCAGCAGGACGGCGTACAGCCCGAAGGCCCACATCGCCTCGCGCGGGGTGGAGACGACGACCACCACGAAACAGAACACCGCGGCGAGTTTGGTGTGCGGCGGCAGACCGTGCACGGGGGAGTGCCCGTGCCGGTAGAGCTTGTGCGCGTGTCCGGCACCCATCTCAGACGCCCGCGCTCACCGGGGTCACGTCCTTGGACGTACGCCGCCTGCGCACCGCCCAGAACACCGTGCTGCCCGCGACGACCGTGACGCCGACACCGATCACGCCCGCGAGACCGCCGGAGAGCCGGGCGTCGTCGACGTCCTTGACGCCGTAGTCGGCGAGGGGGGAGTCGGCGGAGGCGTGCTTCTCGGTGTTCTTGTCGATGCCCTGGTCGGCGGCGACCTTCTCCAGGCCGTCGGGGCTGGCGGAGGCGTAGAAGCTGACGCCGCCCGCGAGGACGAGGGAGGTGACCAGGCCGGCCAGCCACACCCTGCGGTGCGAGCGGGCGGCGACGGGGACGGCCACCGGGTCGGGCGCGTCGACGAGTTCGCCGTTCACCCGCAGCTTGAGCCGCTGGCGCAGGTCACGGGCGCCGTAGACCAGGTCCGGGCGGACGGCGACGACGGCGCCGACGGTCAGCGCGGTGATCGCGGCCTCGCCGACGCCGATCAGCACGTGCACGCCGACCATCGCGGTGGTGACCTTGCCGATGGAGACGTCGGTGGTGCCGCCGACCCAGTAGATCAGCGTGAAGGCCACGGCCGCGGCCGGGACGGAGAGCAGTGCGGCGGCGAAGGAGGCGACGGTGATCGAGCGGCGCTTACGGGGCAGCACCTTCACCAGGGCGCGGAAGACGGCGTACGCGACGACCGTCGTCACCACCGCCATGTCCGTGATGTTCACGCCGAGCGCGGTCAGCCCGCCGTCCGCGAAGAGGATGCCCTGCATGAGGAGGACGACGGAGACACAGAGGACCCCGGTGTAGGGGCCGACGAGGATCGCCGCGAGGGCGCCACCCAGGAGGTGGCCGCTGGTGCCCGCGGCGACGGGGAAGTTGAGCATCTGCACGGCGAAGATGAACGCCGCCACCAGGCCCGCCAGGGGCGCGGTGCGCTCGTCGAGCTCGCGGCGCGCACCGCGCAGGCTCACGGCTACGGCGGCCGCGGCGACCACTCCGGTCGCGGCGGATACGGGGGCGTCGATAAATCCATCAGGCACATGCACGGTTAGATGATGCGACTTAATGCGAACAACTTGCAAGAGCGAGCCGGTTGTGGGCTCGCTGTGGGTCTCGCCGCGGCTTCGCAGTGTGAGATGCCCGACGATGTCCGGCGTCCGGGGGCGCGCCCCGGAAAATATGCGACATTGGAGAGGAAGCGGTCGCACAGCTTCCGCACAGGTCACTCAGCGTAAGGGGCCGAGCCGATGTCCGTGGTCGAGCAGTACGCGCGAGCCCATATCGTCACCGACGCCGACATCACGGTCGCGGAACCCGAGGCGGTCCCCGTCGTCCTGCGCTACGACCCCGACGCCGACCCGCGCGCGGTACGCGTCGGCCTGCCGGGTCCCCATGAGTGGACCTTCGAGCGGGCGCTCCTCGAACAGGGCCTGCGGGCCCCGGTCGAGGCGGGCGACGTACGGGTGTGGCCGTGCGGCCGGGTGCAGGCTGTGGTCGAGTTCCACTCCACCCAGGGCGTCTCTGTGGTGCAGTTCGAGTCCAAGGCCCTGCTCAGGTTCCTGCGCCGCACCTACACGGCCACTCCGGTGAGCAGCTAGCTGCCCTTCTTCAGCAGCGCGGCCACGATCGGCCCGGCCGTGTCCCCGCCGTGCCCGCCCGCCTGGACGACACCGGCGGCGGCGAGGTCGCCGCGGTACGCGGTGAACCAGCCGTTGGGCTTCTTCTGGCCGTCGACCTCGGCCGAGCCGGTCTTCGCGCCGACGTTGCCGTAGACGCCCTGCATCGCCTCCGCCGCCGTGCCGTAGGCCGCCGTGTACGCCATCAGCTCGCGCAGCTGGGAGAGCGTGCCCGAGGACATCGTGCGCGAGGCCTTCGCGAGCGTGCGGCCGTCCACGTCGGGGGAGACCAGGTAGGGCTGCCGGAAGACGCCGGACTCCACGGTCGCCGACACCGACGCCATGTTCAGCGGGTTCATCCGCACCGCGCCCTGACCGATCAGCGAGGCCGCCATCTGGGCCTGCGACTGCACCGGCACCGAGCCGTCGAAGGTGGGCACGCCGACCGCCCAGTTGTTCATGGACAGCCCGAAGACCTGCTGGGCCTGCTGGGTCAGCGAGTCGTTCTCCAGCTTCGGCGCCTGGCTGATGAAGGCGGTGTTGCAGGAGCGGGCGAAGCTCGCCTTGAAGGTGCCGCCCTTGATGGAGAACTTGTCGTCGTTCTGGAACTTCCAGCCGCCGTACGTGAAGTACTTCGGGCACGGATGCGCCTTGTCGGCCGACGCCAGCCCCTTCTCGATGAGCAGCGAGGACGTGACGACCTTCATCGTCGAGCCCGGGGCCAGGGAGCCCTGGAAGGCCACGTTGAAGCCCTTGTTGGCGTTCGCGACGGCGAGGATCTCGCCGGTCGAGGGCCGCAGCACCACCACGGACGACTGCGCCCGCTTCGCGACCTGTGCCTCGGCCGCCGCCTGGAGGCCCGGGCTGAGCGTCGTCTTCACGGTCCCCGGCGTGCCCTTGCTCAGCTCCAGCAGGGTCTTGTCGGACAGCTTGGCCTTCTTCGACTCCTTGCCGCGCACGACCTGGAGTTCGACGCCCGCCTTGCCGCCGGCCTTCTTGCCGTACTTCTCGCGCAGCCCGTCGAGCACCGAGCCCAGC
Source organism: Streptomyces sp. NBC_00028 (assembly GCF_045041065.1). Classification (NCBI taxonomy): domain Bacteria; kingdom Bacillati; phylum Actinomycetota; class Actinomycetes; order Kitasatosporales; family Streptomycetaceae; genus Streptomyces; species Streptomyces sp. NBC_00028. The sequence goes on from NZ_CP108293.1 coordinate 5,899,304, forward strand.
GACGGGTACTTCTCGGTGGTGATCTCCCCGCCGTCGCGGTCCATGGCCTTGACCGGCGGGGTCCCGGACTCGCCGGTGACGAGCGTGTCGCCGTCCTTCAGATCCGGGTGGACGACCGCGGAGTGCCAGTCGACCTGGGGCTTGCCGGTGGTGGTGTTCCGGACGACGGTGAGCGAACTGTCGTACGACAGCGGCTTGGAGGTGCCCTTGTACGCCACCGTGGCCTTCACCGCGAAGGGCACCTTGGCGCCGGTCGGGGTGCCGGGGGTAAGGGTGACGTCCTTGAGGTGGGCGTCCTTGGTGTAGCCGGTGAGGAGCTTCGTGGCGGCCTCGGTGTCGCTGGTGACGGCGGCGGCTTCGGCGACGTCGGCCTGCTGCCAGGACGTGAGGAACGTGCGCGCCGCGGTGGTGACCTCGGTCGCGGACAGCGGGCCCGTCTTCACCTTCGGCTTCTCGGCGGAGGCCGCCGAGGACGTACGGTCCTCGGCCGCCGCGCCGCCGCTGTACAGCACGTACCCGGCGAAGCCGGCGCCGCCGACGACCACGGCGACCATCCCGCCGATCACGGCGGGACGGTGCGTCCTACGTCGCTCGGCGACGCGCCTTCTCTTGCCCACAGCCTTCGTTCCTCCGTGAAATCACCGGGGTTCCCGTGCCCTCGTCCACCACGTCAACGACGGCGACCACCCTGGAGTCCCGTCCTGAGCGGGTGAGTTCAGTCTCCCGCCACCAGGACGGCCCGCACGATCGGGCCGGCCGCGTCGACACCGTGGCCACCCTGCTCGGTCATGGCGGCCGCCGCCACATCATTGCGGAAGCCGGTGAACCAGCTGTTCGAGGTGGCGTTCCCGTCGACCTCCGCCGAGCCGGTCTTCGCGCCGATGTCGTCCCCGGCCAGCCCCTGCATGATGCCCGTCGCGGTGCCCGGCGCCTGCGTGGCCGTCATCCGCATCATCTGCTTCAGCTGGACGACCGTGCTCGACCGCAGCCCCTCGGCGGTGGCCAGCTCGCGGCCGTCCAGCTTCGGCGAGACCAGGTACGGCTGGCGGAAGGCGCCGGTGATGGCGGTGGCCGTCACCGACGCCATGTTCAGCGGGTTCATGGTGACCTGGCCCTGGCCGATGGCGCCCGCCGCGCGGTCGGGGCCACTGACGGCCGGGACGCTGCCGTCCTGGGAGGTGATGCCGGTCTTCCAGTTGTCGCGCCCGAGCCCGAACTTGTTCTGCGCCTCGGCCGTCAACGAGTCGTCGGTCAGCGGCTTCTCGTCGATCAGCTTGATGAAGGCGGTGTTGCAGGACCGCATGAAACTGTTGGCGAGCGTGGCGCTCTCGTTGGGCTGCATGTTCTTGAGGTTGTGGAAGGTCTGCCCCTGCCACACCGCGTCGGGCGGACAGGGCGCCGGGCCGTTCATCGAGGTCACGCCGTTGTCGATGAGCATCGCCGAGGTGACGATCTTCCAGGTGGAACCCGGGGCGACCTTGCCCTCGAAGGCCGCGTTGAAGCCGTCGTCGCGGTGGTTGGCGACCGCCAGCACCTCGCCGGTGCTCGGCTTGACCGCGACCACCGAGGAGTTGTCGTACTGGGTCACCGCCTTCTCGGCGGCGGCCTGCGCGCCCGCGCTGATCGTGGTCTGGAGCTTGCCCGCCCTGCCCTTGGAGAGCGTCAGCAGCGAGGTGTCGGGAGCGCCGTCGGCCTCGTGGCGTACGTACAGCTCGACGCCCGGCGAACCGCCCGCCTTGGCGCCGTACTTCTCGCGCAGCGCGTCCAGGATCGGGCCGAGGGAGGGGTACTTGTCCTTCGTCAGCACCTTGCCGTCGCGGTCCACGGCCTCGATGGGCGGCGTGGCGGACGAGCCGGTGACGAGGCTGTCCTGGTCGGAGCGCAGCTCCGGGTGGACCACGGACGGCTTCCAGTCGACCAGCGCCCTGCCGGTGGTGATCCCGCGCACGACCTTCAGCGAGCTCTTGTACGACAGCGGTGCGGACTTGCCCTCGTACGACACCTTCGCCTTCACCGTGAACGGCACCGTGGTCCCCTGGGCGGTGCCGGGCGTGATCCTCACGCCGGTGATGTGCGCGTCCTCGGCGTACGACGTCAGCAGGGTCTGCGCCGCCGCGTTGTTGTCGGTGAACTGGGCCGCGGCCGCCGCCGAACCCTTCTCCCAGTCGGCGAAGAACTTCTGCGATGTCTCCTTGACCTCGTCGGCGTCGGGCGGCCCGGTCTTGACCTCGGTGCCGGAACCCCCGTCGCCGTTCAGCGCGGACACGATGTTGAACGCGCCGTACCCGGCACCGCCCACCATCACGGCGAACACACTGCCGATGATGGTGACCTTGACCCCCTTGTTCATGGAACTGAACCCCTCCCCGTTATCAGTCCTCCGCACCCTAAGTGGGCCGAGTGAAAACCGTGAGGGGTGTTTCCCTTTGTGGCCGAGTTGTTGACTAGACCCAGGTATCCAGCCACATCCGTGAACGCCAGTCATCGATCGGGATGGCGGTTCCGGTGTACAGGGGCCAGAAGTAGATGAAGTTCCAGGCGATCAGCAGCACCAGAACGCCCGCCCCGGTCGCCCCCGCCACCCGCCGGGTGTCACTCGCCCCGGGCGGTCCGACGATCGCACCGATCATCATCGCCACGGCCAGGCACAGGAAGGGCAGGAAGACGACGGCGTAGAAGAAGAAGATCGTCCGCTCCTGGTACATGAACCAGGGCAGATAACCGGCCGCGATACCGCAGGCGATGGCGCCCGCGCGCCAGTCCCGGCGGAAGAACCAGCGCCACAGCACGTACAGCACGGCGAAGGCCGCCGCCCACCACAGCAGCGGGGTGCCGATCGCGAGGACCTCGCGCGCGCACTTCTCCGTCGCGTCGACCGGGCAGCCGTCCTTGCCGGCCGCCGGGGACTCGTAGAAGTACGACACCGGGCGGCCGTCGACGATCCAGCTCCACGGGTTGGACTGGTAGGTGTGCGGGGAGCTGAGGCCGACATGGAACTCGTAGACCTGGTGCTCGTAGTGCCACAGGCTGCGCCACCAGTCCGGGAACAGCCAGGACCAGTTGCTGTCCTTGCCGTCGGTCACGGCCCAGTTGCGGTAGTAGCCGCCGGTGCCGTCGGTCGGGGAGAGGATCCAGCCGAGCCAGGACAGCAGGTACGTGGCGATCGCGACCGGGACGGTGGCCAGGAAGGTGATGCCGAGGTCGCGCTTGAGGACGGCCGTGTACGGGTGGCGGGCGCCGGCGACCTTGCGCGAGCCGACGTCCCACAGCACGGCCATCACACAGAACGCGGCCATGATGTACAGGCCGTTCCACTTGGTGCCGATGGCCAGGCCCAGCATCAGGCCCGCCAGCCAGCGCCAGGGGCGCCAGCCGAAGCGGGTGGTCTCCGCGGTGTGCCGGTCCGGGCGGACCCGGCCGTCCGCGTCGACCGGCAGCGCGGCGGCGAGTTTCTCGCGCGCCTTGTCCCGGTCGACGACCAGGCAGCCGAACGCGGCCAGCACGAAGAACATCAGCACACCGTCGAGCAGCGAGGTGCGGGCCATCACGAACGCCAGCCCGTCCACCGCCATCAGCGCGCCCGCGAGACAGCCGAGGAACGTCGAGCGGAAGATCCGGCGGCCGATCCGGCACAGCATCAGCACCGACAGCGTGCCGAGCAGCGCCGTCATGAACCGCCAGCCGAACGGGTCGAAGCCGAACACCAGCTCGCCGAGCCCGATGACGTACTTGCCGACCGGCGGATGCACGACGTACGACGCGTCCGTCGGGATCGTCACCTTGCTGCCGATGTCGAGGATGACGTCGTTGGCGTTCTTGTCCCAGGACACCTCGAAGCCGCGATGGACGATCGCCCACGCGTCCTTGGCGTAGTACGTCTCGTCGAATATCACCGCCTTGGGGCTGCCCAGGTGCCAGAACCGGATCACGCCCGCGAACAGCGTGACGAGCAGCGGACCGCCCCAGCCGGACCAGCGCACGAGCCGGTCGACCAGCGTCTTCGGCAGTCCCAGCGCCGCCCACATGCGCGGGTTGGGCCGCGCGTACGGCGGCACCAACCGGTCCCGGACATCGCTGTGGGGCCCGGCCGAGTAGCCGAAACGCCGCAGTCGCTGCTGCCACGAAGGCCGCTGGTCCTGCGGCGCCTGGTCCTGCCGGGTGTCCGTGGAGTCCATGGACGACGCTGTACTGGTCACCGCGCCATCGTAGGGAACACGTCTGTGGGAGTCCCGTGGATGGGCCCTGCGAGGATGGAAACGTGACAGGAACCCTTGTTTTGGCAGGCACCCCCATCGGTGACATCGCGGACGCCCCGCCCCGGCTGGCCGAGGAACTCGCCGGTGCGGACGTGATCGCCGCCGAGGACACCCGACGGCTGCGGCGCCTCACCCAGGCGCTCGGCGTCACCCCCAAGGGGCGTGTCGTGTCGTACTTCGAGGGCAACGAGGCGGCTCGTACGCCCGAGCTGGTCGAGGAACTCGTCGGCGGCGCGCGTGTGCTGCTGGTGACGGACGCCGGCATGCCGTCGGTGTCGGACCCCGGCTACCGGCTCGTCGCCGCCTGCGTCGAGAAGGACGTCCGGGTGACCGCGGTGCCGGGCCCGTCCGCCGTGCTGACCGCGCTCGCGCTGTCCGGGCTGCCCGTCGACCGGTTCTGCTTCGAGGGGTTCCTGCCCCGGAAGGCGGGGGAGCGGCTGTCGCGGCTGCGGGAGGTCGCCGAGGAGCGGCGCACCCTCGTCTACTTCGAGGCTCCGCACCGGCTCGACGACACCCTCGCCGCGATGGCCTCCGTCTTCGGCGAGGAGCGGCGGGCGGCCGTCTGCCGCGAGCTGACCAAGACGTACGAGGAGGTCAAGCGCGGTCCGCTCGGGGAGCTCGCGGCGTGGGCGGCGGAGGGCGTGCGCGGGGAGATCACCGTCGTCGTGGAGGGGGCGCCCGAGAGGGGCGCGCAGGACGTGAGCGCCGAGGAGCTCGTGCGCCGGGTGCGCGTGCGGGAGGAGGCCGGCGAGCGCCGCAAGGAGGCGATCGCGGCGGTTGCGGTCGAGGCGGGGCTGCCCAAGCGGGAGGTCTTCGACGCGGTCGTGGCGGCGAAGAACGCGGGGGCGTAGCGACGTCTGTGAAGGGGGCGTAAAAGCGCCCCTGAGCAGGGCGCTTCTCCTCTGAGCGCGCGCCCCACGCGCAGGCAAAGGGCGACGGCCGAAGGCAAAGCCCAGCCCCCGTCGGCAGGGCCGTTTTGGCAAGGAAGGTCCAAATCGGATCCAACAGTCGACAGGGCTGATGCATTCGCGGCGGCGGAAGCGTCCACTGGTCGAAGGGACGCACCCGTCCCGGTGTCCAGCGGACCAGAGGAGCTGGCATGAGCGAGATCGCAGGGCAGACCGCCGCACTGCGCAGTGGCGCCACCGCCGTCGTCCACGAGTCGTACTCCTTCGCCTGCATGCGCTGCGGGCACGGCTGGGAACAGTCGTACGAGATAGAGCACCACACCGACGCCGACGGCCATGAGTTCGTCATCTACGTCGCCGACCAGCAGGTCGTGCCGTCGCCGCTGTCCCGGCCCACCTGCCAGAACTGCGACGGCCACGTCGTGCGCATCATGCGGCCGGGCCAGGTCTCCTCGGTGCTCGACGCGGTGCACCGTCATGAGCACCGCACCCCGCAGGCCGGCCCCGTGGAGGTGCCGGAGGTGCCCGCGCAGGGCAAGGAGCGCCACCACTGGCAGCTGTCCGATCTCCTGCACCCGTTCCACCACCGCAAGGCGAGCTGAGCTCCGCCGGTCCGGGTGGGCATGCCCCTTTCGTAGGATCGGGGCATGCCTTCGAACTCCTCCGCCGCCTCCGACAAGAACGCGGCGCCGCCGCTCCCGGAGCCCCTCCGGGTGCCCGTGGCCGACTCCCACACCCACCTGGACATGCAGTCCGGGACGGTGGAGGAGGCGCTCGCGAAGGCCGCGGCGGTGGGCGTGACCACGGTGGTGCAGGTCGGCTGCGACCTCAAGGGCTCGCGGTGGGCCGCCAAGACGGCCGCCGCCTTCGAGAGCGTCCACGCGACCGTCGCCCTGCACCCCAACGAGGCGCCGCGCATCGTGCACGGCGACCCCGACGGCTGGTCCCGGCAGGGTGCCCGGCAGCCGGGGGGAGCGCACGCGCTCGACGAGGCGCTCGCCGAGATCGACCGCCTCGCCGCCCTCCCCCAGGTGAAGGGCGTCGGCGAGACCGGCCTCGACTACTTCCGCACCGGGCCCGAGGGCAAGGAGGCGCAGGAGCGCTCCTTCCGCGCCCACATCGAGATCGCCAAACGGCACGGCAAGGCCCTCGTCATCCACGACCGCGACGCCCACGAGGACGTCCTGCGCGTGCTGAAGGAGGAGGGCGCACCGGAGCGGACGGTGTTCCACTGCTACTCCGGGGACGCGGAGATGGCCGAGGTGTGCGCCCGCGAGGGCTACTTCATGTCCTTCGCCGGCAACGTCACCTTCAAGAACGCCCAGAACCTGCGGGACGCGGTGGCGGTGGCCCCGCTCGACCTGCTCCTGGTGGAGACCGACGCGCCCTTCCTGACGCCGGTGCCGTACCGCGGACGGCCCAACGCGCCCTACCTGATTCCGGTCACGGTGCGCGCGATGGCGGCGGTGCGCGGGATCGACGAGGACGCCCTGGCCACGGCCGTCGCCGTCAACACGGCACGCGCGTTCGGCTACTGAACACCACGCTGCGTACTCGCGTCGCTTTGGAGAGTGACGGCCGCTCCGCTAGGTTCTGTCTCTCTCTGGACCCTGGAGCGTGTCGGCGTGAGCAACTCCCAGTACCAGACGTGCGAGCCGTACGGCGCGGCCTACGACCCGCACAACGCGGAGACGCTGGCCTACGGCGTGCAGATGGCGCCGACGCCTACGCCGCCGATGCCGGTGGCGTACGAGGACACGTACCGGCCCGCCTACGACCTGCCCGGCGTACCCACGCCAGCGTCCGAGCCCGTCGCGCGCCCCGGAGCGGGTCGGCGGGCCGCGCGTCGGCGGAAGCCGCGGGGTCCCGAGCGCGTGGACAACACCATGCGACGGCTGCTGCCGCAGGCGCTGGTCGTCGCGTTCCTCGCGGGCGGGACCACCGCCTTCGTCGCCAAGGACAAGGCCATCGAGCTGAATGTCGACGGCAAGCCGCGCACCCTGCACACCTTCGCGGACGACGTCACCGAGCTGCTCGCCGAGGAGGGCGTCGAGGTGGGGGCGCACGACGTGGTCGCGCCCGCCCCCGGGACGGCGCTCAGCAGCGGCGACGAGATCGCGGTGCATTACGGGCGCCCCGTACGGCTCACCATCGACGGGCAGCGACACGAAGTGTGGACCACGGCGCACACGGTGGAGGGGGCGCTCAGACAGCTGGGGGTGCGTGCCGAGGGCGCGTATCTGTCGGCCGCGCGCTCCCAGCGCATCGGGCGCGGGGGGCTCACGCTGGACGTGCGCACCGAGCGCGCGGTCACCGTCATGGCCGACGGACGGTCACGGACCGTCCGCACCAACGCGGCGACCGTCCGCGAGGTCGTCGAGGAGGCCGGCATCACGCTGCGCGGGCAGGACACCACGTCGGTCGCGCCGGGGAGCTTCCCGCGCGACGGGCAGACGGTGACCGTGCTGCGGATCACCGGCACCAAGGAGGTCCGCGAGGAGTCGATCCCGTTCCGCGTGGAGCGGAGTGCTGACCCCACGCAGTTCAAGGGCACGGAGGTCGTCGAGCAGGCCGGACGGGAAGGGCTGCGGCGGGTCACCTACTCCCTGCGCATCGTCAACGGGGTCCGGCAGAAGCCGCGGCGGATCAGGACCGAGGTGGTGCGCGAGCCGCGGGCCCAGGTGGTGAAGGTGGGGACGAAGCCCATGCCGACGTCGGTGCAGGGGGCGGACGGGCTGAACTGGCAGGGGCTCGCGGCGTGCGAGTCCGGCGGGCGGCCCGGCGCGGTGGACCCGTCGGGTACGTACGGCGGCCTGTACCAGTTCGACACGCAGACCTGGCAGTCGCTGGGCGGGAGCGGACGCCCGCAGGACGCGTCGGCGGCGGAGCAGACGTTGCGGGCGAAGAAGCTGTACGTGCGGCGGGGGGCGAGTCCGTGGCCGCATTGTGGGCGTCGGCTGCACGGCTGAGCGGGGTGGGGCTGGGGCTGGGCGGGTGGCACCCCTCGCAGCCATGGCGGCGGACAGCTGAGCCGAGTCGCCCCCGTACCCTTGTCCCGTGACCAGCAGCCCCACCCCCGACGCCCTCCTCGGTCCCGCCGACATCCGTGAGCTCGCGGATGTGCTCGGTGTGCGGCCGACCAAGCAGCGCGGACAGAACTTCGTCATCGACGCGAACACGGTCCGCCGGATCGTCCGTACCGCGGGCGTACGGCCGGACGACGTGGTCGTGGAGGTCGGGCCGGGACTCGGGTCGCTCACGCTCGCGCTGCTGGAGGCCGCCGAGCGCGTCACGGCCGTCGAGATCGACGACGTACTCGCCTCGGCCCTGCCCGCCACCATCGCCGCGCGCATGCCGACGCGGGCCGAGCGGTTCGCGCTGGTGCACTCCGACGCCATGCAGGTCGCCGAGCTGCCGGGGCCGCCCCCGACCGCGCTGGTCGCGAACCTGCCGTACAACGTCGCCGTGCCCGTGCTGCTGCACATGCTCGACACCTTCCCGAGCATCGAGCGCACCCTCGTCATGGTGCAGGCGGAGGTCGCCGACCGGCTCGCCGCCGGGCCCGGCTCCCGGGTGTACGGGGTGCCGTCCGTCAAGGCCAACTGGTACGCCGAGGTCAAGCGCGCCGGTTCCATCGGGCGCAACGTCTTCTGGCCGGCGCCCAACGTCGACAGCGGGCTCGTGTCGCTGGTGCGGCGGGCGGAGCCGATCAAGACCAGCGCCTCCAAGCGTGAGGTCTTCGCCGTCGTGGACGCCGCGTTCGCGCAGCGCCGCAAGACCCTGCGGGCCGCCCTCGCCGGCTGGGCCGGGTCCGCGGCCGCCGCCGAGGCCGCGCTCGTCGCCGCCGGGGTCTCCCCGCAGGCGCGCGGGGAGGCGCTCACCGTGGAGGAGTTCGCGCGGATCGCCGAGAACAAGGTGGAGCAGGAGCAGCAGTGAGCGTCACCGTCCGCGTTCCCGCCAAGGTCAACGTCCAGCTCGCCGTGGGTGCCGCCCGCGCCGACGGGTTCCACGACCTCGCCAACGTCTTCCTCGCCGTCGGGCTCTTCGACGAGGTGACGGTCACCCCCGCCGACGAGCTCAGGGTCACCTGCGAGGGCCCGGACGCCGCCCTGGTCCCCCTCGACCGGACGAACCTCGCGGCGCGGGCCGCGCTGATCCTCGCCGAACGCCGGGGCATCGAGCCCGCCGTCCACCTGCACATCGCCAAGGACATCCCCGTCGCCGGCGGCATGGCGGGCGGGAGCGCCGACGGCGCGGGCGCGCTGCTCGCCTGCGACGCGCTGTGGGGCACGAACGCCTCCCGTGAGGAACTCCTGGACATCTGCGCCGAGTTGGGCAGCGACGTGCCGTTCAGCCTGGTCGGCGGGGCGGCGCTCGGCGTCGGCCGCGGGGAGAAGCTCACGGTCCTCGAAGTCGGCGGGACCTTCCACTGGGTCTTCGCGATGGCGGAGCGCGGGCTGTCCACCCCGGCCGTGTTCCGGCAGTTCGACCGGCTGACCGAGCACGTGGAGGTGCCCGAGCCCGTCGCCTCCGAGGCGCTGCTCGACGCGCTCGCCGCGGGCGACCCCGAGGCGCTCGCCGCCGCCGTCTCCAACGACCTCCAGCCCGCCGCCCTCTCCCTCTTCCCGGAGCTCGCCGACACCCTCGCGACCGGCAGCGGCGCCGGTGCGCTGGCAGCCCTGGTGTCGGGGTCGGGGCCGACGACGGCGTTCCTCGTGCGCGACCCGGAGTCCGCCGCGAAGGTGGCCGAGGCGCTGCGCGCGTCCGGTACGTGCCGTTCCGTGCGCGTCGCGTCGGGGCCCGTGTCGGGCGCCACCGTGGTGGCCGGAAACTGACGCTTCCCCCAGCAGGGGGTCGGCGGCGCCGGGGCGTGACCATGTCTTCGCGCTATCTCCACACCGATTACCGCGAACGCGGTACGTGAGGGAAAGCAGGGGCCTCTAGGGTCACTTGATACTTCAAGTGGCCCCCCTGGAAGGCAAGGCACGTCCGTGTCCGAACAACCCCCCACCCCCGCCCACCGCCGCAAGCGGTCCCTGTCACGCCGTGGCGTGATCGGGGCCGCCGGAGCCGTCGCCGCCGGGGCCGCCCTGACCCCGGTGGTCTTCGCGGCGACCGACAGCGACTCCGACTCCGGTACGACCGACACCGGCACCACCCCCGAGAAGTTCCCGGCGACCCGCTCCGACGCCACCACCGGCACCGGCACGGCCACCACCGCCTTCGCCGCCTCCTATGTCGGCGTCCGCTGGAACGGCCCCGCGGCCTCCCTGCGCCTCCCCGACGGCGACTGGAAGACGCTGGGCGGCGGCTGCGCGACCGTCGAGGAGGGCGGGGCGGCCCTGGTCGCGACGGCGCCTGTCACGTCGTACGACCTCAAAGCCGCGGACGGCACCACGGACGTGCGCTCGCTCGCGATCGACACCACCGACGGCCCCCGGCGCACCGTCGAGGTGCCCTCGGAGCCCACGCGCGTGCGCGGCGTGCGTTACCTCTCGCGTCCGGCGTGGGGTGCGGACGAGGCGAAGCGGTACAAGGACGGCGTGGTCAACTCGCCGGAGAAGTACTACGCGTTGCAGGCGATCACCGTCCACCACACGGACACCCCGAACGGCGACGCCGACCCCGCCGCGACCGTCCGGGCGATCTACGAGTACCACGCGGTCACCCTCGACTGGGGCGACATCGGCTACCACTTCCTGATCGACGAGGCCGGTGTCGTCTACGAGGGCCGCTACTCCGGCGACGACGGCGTCCCCGCCTTCGACCCGGACGGCAACGTCGTCACCGCCTTCCACACCGCCGGCTACAACTCCGGCAACCTCGGCATCGCATTGCTCGGCACCCTCACCGAGCAGGGCCCGACGGACGCGGCGAAGGCCTCGCTGACCCGCCTGATCAAGGTCATCGCCCGCTTCAAGGGCCTCGACCCGCAGGCGAGGATCACGTACACCAACCCGGTCAACGGCGTCACCAAGGACGCGACCACCGTCAGCGGCCACCGTGACTGGCTCCAGACCGACTGCCCGGGACAGACGATGTACGACCTGCTCGACGAGGTCAGGGCGGCCGCAGGACGCTGACCTGCGCAGACCTGCGGGGGGATCGGCGAGCGAACGGCGCGCACTAGGCTGGGAGGCTGATCGATCCCCCTCGTCAGGAGAGAAATGGCCGTCAACCTGGTCAATGTCGAGAACGTCAGCAAGGTGTACGGCACCCGTGCCCTGCTGGACGGCGTCTCGCTCGGCGTCTCCGAGGGCGATCGGATCGGTGTCGTGGGCCGCAACGGTGACGGCAAGACCACCCTGATCCGGATGCTGGCCAAGCAGGAGGAGGCCGACACCGGCCGGGTCACGCACTCCGGCGGACTGCGCATCGGCGTCCTCACCCAGCACGACTCCCTCGACTCGACGGCGACCGTCCGCCACGAGGTCATCCGGGACCTGGCCGACCACGAGTGGGCCGGCAACGCCAAGATCCGGGACGTACTGACGGGCCTGTTCGGCGGGCTCGACCTGCCGGGCTTCCCGCAGGGCCTCGACACCGTCATCGGCCCGCTCTCCGGTGGCGAGCGCCGCCGGATCGCGCTCGCCAAGCTGCTCATCGAGGAACAGGACCTGATCGTCCTCGACGAGCCGACCAACCACCTCGACGTCGAGGGCATCTCCTGGCTCGCCCAGCATCTGCGCGAGCGCCGCTCCGCGCTCGTCTGCGTCACCCACGACCGCTGGTTCCTCGACCAGGTCTGCACCCGCATGTGGGACGTGCAGAAGGGCGACGTCTACGAGTACGAGGGCGGCTACTCCGACTACGTCTTCGCCCGCGCCGAGCGCGAGCGCATCGCGGCGACCGAGGAGACCAAGCGGCAGAACCTGGTCCGCAAGGAGCTGGCCTGGCTGCGCCGCGGCGCCCCCGCCCGTACGTCGAAGCCCCGCTTCAGGGTCGAGGCCGCCAACGAGCTCATCAAGGACGTGCCGCCGCCGCGCGACACCAGCGAGCTGATGAAGTTCGCCTCCTCGCGGCTCGGCAAGACGGTCTTCGACCTGGAGGACGTGACCGTCCAGGCCGGGCCCAAGGTGCTGCTCAAGCACGTCACCTGGCAGCTCGGCCCGGGTGACCGCGTCGGCCTCGTCGGCGTCAACGGCGCCGGCAAGACCTCGCTGCTGCGGGCCATGGCCCAGGCCGCCCGCACCGAGGGCGAGACCCAGCCGGCCGGCGGCCGGGTCGTCGTCGGCAAGACGGTCAAGCTGGCCTACCTCTCCCAGGAGGTCGCCGAGCTCAACCCCGCTCTGCGCGTCCTGGAGGCCGTCCAGCAGGTGCGCGACCGCGTCGACCTCGGCAAGGGCCGCGAGATGACCGCCGGGCAGCTGTGCGAGACGTTCGGCTTCTCCAAGGAGAAGCAGTGGACGCCGGTCGGCGACCTGTCCGGCGGCGAGCGGCGCAGGCTCCAGCTGCTGCGGCTGCTGATGGACGAGCCCAACGTCCTCTTCCTCGACGAGCCCACCAACGACCTCGACATCGAGACCCTGACCCAGCTGGAGGACCTCCTCGACGGCTGGCCCGGCTCGATGATCGTCATCTCCCACGACCGGTTCTTCGTCGAGCGCACGACCGACCGTGTCTTCGCGCTCCTCGGCGACGCCACCCTCAGGATGCTGCCGCGCGGTATCGACGAGTACATCGAGCGCCGCCACAAGATGGAGCAGGCCGCGGCGGCCTCCGCGCCGGTCGTGCAGAAGGCCGCCCCGGAGAAGAGCGCCGCCGACCAGCGTGCCGCCAAGAAGGAACTCCAGAAGATCGAGCGGCAGCTCGACAAGCTCTCCGAGAGGGAGACCAAGCTGCACGCCCATATCGCCGAGAACGCGACAGACTTCGCGAAGGTGGCCGAACTCGACGCGGAGCTGCGTGACTTGGCCGGCGAGCGCGACGAACTGGAGCTGCGCTGGCTGGAACTCGCCGAGGACGCGTGAGGGCGGGCGCGGCGGCGCTGGTGGGCGGCGCGCGCGCCGCGTGAAGGGCGCGTGAAGGCGCATAACAGTGGCATCACGGGCCGGTCCTCCCTTGGGTACAGGGGGTGATCGGCCCGGGTCCCTGTCAGTCCCGAGTGATAGAAAGAGCCGTCTGAGAACTTTCTGAGTACGACTCTGAGCCGTTACGTACCTCAGGGCGTGGCTAAAAATCAGTGAACGAGGGGGAGCGCGCTGATGACCCAGCCGCCCGGTTTTGGAGCACCGCAGGACCCGCCGCCGCAGGGTGGTTTCGGCGCACCGCCGCCGCCCGCGGGGCCGCCGCAGACCCCGCCGCCTCCGCAGGGCCCGCCGCAGCCCGGTTACGGCTACCCCCAGAAGGTCGACCAGCCCGGCCCGTACGGCCAGCCGCCGCAGCAGCCCGGTCCCTACGGCCAGCCGCAGCAGCAGCCGGGCCCCTACGCCCAGCCCGGCCCGTACGGCCAGCCCCAGCAGCCGGGTCCGTACGGCCAGCCCGGATACGGCTACCCGCCCCAGCCGCAGTACCCCGGCGGCCCCGGCACCCCGCCCGGCTCCTCCGGCTCGCGCAACCCCTTCAAGGGCAAGCCGGCCCTCGTCATCGCCGCGGCGGTCGCCGGACTCCTCGTCGTCGGCGGCACGGTGTGGGCCGTCGCCGCCGGGGACGACGACCCGAAGAAGCCGGTCGCCGAGGAGAGCGGCAGCCCCAAGCCCTCCGCGTCCGACGACCCGGTCAACCCCGGTGACGGCGACGGGGGCGGCGGCAAGGGCCAGGAGGACCTCAACGAGGGCCGCCAGACGGGCGAATCGAAGGTGCTCTGGTACAAGACCGCGCCGGACGCCCCCGGTTCAGGGGCCGACGCCCCCGGCATGTGGATCACCGACAAGACCGCGGTGAAGGCGGCGTACAAGCAGCTCTTCGGCTACAACGTCAGTGACGGCAACCCCGCCTGGGACCCGATCACCTTCGACCAGAAGATCTGCTCGGTCACCCCGCAGAAGACCGCCGCCAACAAGATCGTCGTCGCCTACATGAGCGGCAGCAGCGACCGCGCGGAATGCAACAAGCTCCAGGAGATCGACCTCGACACCGGCGCCAAGGGCTGGACCGGGGAGGTCGCCGACGGCGAACTGTTCGACTCCACGCTCCAGATCGAGCTGACCATCACCGGCAAGACGCTGATGGTGGGCCGCTCGATGTCCGGCACCGCCCTCGACGTCACGACCGGCAAGAAGCTGTTCGACAAGAAGAAGTACGGCGACGCCTGCTTCCCGAGCGCGTTCGCCGGCGGCTCCAAGCTGATCGCCGTCTCCTCCTGCGACGCCTCCGGGGCGAACGAGCACGACGAGGTGCAGGAGCTGGACCCGACGACCGGCAAGGTCAGGTGGACCCAGAAGTTCGACAAGGGCTGGCGGGTCGCCCGCGCCTACTCCATCGACCCGCTCGTCATCTACAGCACCAACGAGGACAAGAACGCCTGGAACATCTCCACGTTCACCTCGGGCGGCAAGTTCCGCTCCCAGGTCGGCTTCGACGAGGACTTCGATCCCGCCTGCGACTGGGCGATCTTCGCCCGTGACCTGACGGGCTGCACCGGCACGGCCGCCGACGCCGACACGCTCTACCTGCCGACCAAGGCGACGACCGGCGCGAACGAGATCGTGGCGATCAACCTCTCCACCGGCAAGGAGAAGTGGCGCGTCAAGTCCCCCGCGGACGAGTCGATGCTGCCGCTGAAGATCGAGAACGGCAAGCTCATCGCGTACGTCGAGCCGTCGTACGACGCGGGCGGCCAGGTCGTGTCCATCGCGACGACCGGCTCGGACCACAAGCCGGCGAAGCTGCTCCAGAACCCGGCGTCCGCCGCCGAGGTCGAGAACGGCTTCTACTCCAAGGCCATCGACTGGGCGGGCGGACGCTTCTATCTCTCGACCACCCGGCTGAACGGCGACGACGACGCGCAGGAGAAGTTGATGCTCGCCTACGGCAAGTAGCGCGTCCCGCCCGCCACGACGGGCAGCCCTTGCGCCTTCGTCCGCTTCCGTCCCCGCTTCCCGAGGTACTCCGTCATGACCCAGCCGCCGCCCCCGCCGAACCAGCCCCCGCCCGGGGGAGGCTTCGGCCCGCCCCAGGACCAGCCCCCGCAGCAGCCGCCGCCCGCGCAGCAGCCCGGCTTCGGCGCCCCGCAGGACCAGCCCCCGCAGCAGCCCGGTTTCGGCGCACCCCAGACACCCCCGCCCCCGCAGCCCGGCTACGGATACCCGCAGGCTCCGCAGACACCGCCGCCCGCGCCCCCGCAGGGACCGCCGACGCCCCCGGTCGGTCCGGGCTACGGCTACCCGCAACCGCCGCAGCCGCAGCAGCCGTACGGCCAGCCGCCCACCCCGGCGCCGAACCCGTACGGCCAGCCGCAGCCCGACACCTACGGCCAGCAGCCGGGTGTCTACGGCCAGCCGCAGCCGAACACCTACGGTCAGCAGCCCGGTTACGGCTACCAGCAGCCGACCATGCCGATGCAGCCGCAGCCCGGGCCGCCGACCGGCGGGCGGAAGTTCAACTCGCAGCTGACGATCATCGTCGCGGCGGTCGTCGCGATCGCGCTGATCGTCGGCGGCGGCCTCTGGTACGCCAGTTCCTCCGGTGACGACGGCAAGAAGGACACCGCGGGCAGCAGCGGCGGCACCGGTGGCGGCGGCGACGAGAAGGGCGGCACCGGCGGCACCAGCAGCAAGGGCGACGAGAAGGTCCCGGCGAACACCGCCGCCTCCGTCCTCTTCCAGGTCCCGCAGCCCGAGGTCAAGGTCGACACCACCTACACCGTCAACGGCTCCTGGCTGACCGACACGGTGTACGCCAAGAGCGGCATCGCCGAGATCGTCGGCTACGACCCCGACAAGGGCACCGAGAAGTGGACGATCAAGCTGCCCGGCCCGGTGTGCCAGGCCAGCCGCCAGATGACCGACAAGCATCTGACGGCCATCGCCTACGAGCCCGCGATGCCGACCAAGGAGAAGCCGACGGCCGGGTGCAGCCAGGTCGCGGCGATCGACCTCGACGCGGGCACGAAGCTGTGGACGAAGACCGCCAACGCCGGTGACCGGCTGATCCCCTGGGACAACGTCACCGTCAGCGCGAACACCGTCGCCACCGGCTCCACCAGCGGCGGCGCCGCCTGGGACATCACCACCGGCAAGTCCCTGTGGACCCCGAAGCCGACCGACAGCTGCTACGACGCGGGTTACGCCGGCGGCGCCAAGCTGGTCGCGGTCCGCAAGTGCGGTGAGTACGGCGAGCGCCAGCTGCACATCCAGACCATCGACCCGGCGTCCGGGAAGGTGATCTCCGAGTACAAGATGTCGCAGGGCATCGAGTACGCGAGCGTGGTCTCCACCGACCCGCTGGTCGTCGCCGCCGAGGTCGGGGAGGACGCGGCCGCCAGCGGCATCTCCGACGTCTTCTCCATCGACAACAAGACCGGCAAGCTGCGGACCCGTATCGCCCTGCCGGGCGACGAGTACGCGGCCCGCTGCGACGGCATCTACCGGCCCGAGTACTGCTTCCAGATCGCCGTCGGCAACGACCGGGTGTACGTGCCGACGGAGGAGCACCAGGGCACCGGCAGCGACTACAGCCGGACCAACGAGATCATCGCCTTCGACCTGGCCACGGGGAAGCAGACCGGCCAGCGCGCGGACGCCGGCGACGGCTACACGATCAGTCCGCTGCGCATGGACGGCGGCAACCTGATCGCGTACAAGCGTCCGCCGTACGACAAGGGCGGCCAGATCGTCAGCATCGACGGCGGCACCTTCAAGGAGACCAAGCTCCTGGAGAACCCGGCGACGGAGGCGGTCCGCGACGTGGAGACGAGCATGCTCCCCGACTCCTCCGAACTCATCTACCACGACGGCCGGCTGTTCATGTCGGAGGTCTACGCGAGCGATTTCGGCAGCAGTTCGGGTGAGAAGGAGTACCTGGCGATCGCTTTCGGCGCGAAGTGACCGCGTAACCGTCTCTTCACACTGCCCCGTCCCTGCTCAGGGGCGGGGCAGTGCGCGTACCACCCATCAATCTCGAATGACGGAAATTCCGTCGATCCGGGGCACTTCTCACCAGTAGGGGGAGCGCAACGTCGAACAAGCGTGTAGCTTCCGGGGGCATGAAGAGCGGGGGGAGCCGGGAGGGGGCTCCTGTCCGTGCGGACCAGTGAGCATCCATAGTGGGGCATCCATTTGCGGATCCATTGGGGGACTGGGGGGTTGCTCGATGGGAGTGCGGCTCATGGTGGTCGACGACCACCGACTGCTGGCCGAGGCGTTGGCCTCGGCGTTGAAACTGCGGGGCCACCGGGTCCTCGCCGCGGCGGCACCGGCCGCGGGGGCGGCGGAGCTGGTGATCACCCGGGCGCCGGAGGTGTGCCTGCTGGGCACGGCGACCCCGGCCGAGCCGGGCATCTTCGACCCGGTGGTGAAGATCAAGCGGGACCGTCCGCAGGTGGCGGTGCTGGTCCTCGGCCCGGTGCCGAGCCCGCGCGGGATAGCCGCGGCCTTCGCCGCGGGCGCCTCGGGATATGTACGGCACGACGAGCGCATCGAGGGTGTCGAGCGGGCGATCATGAAGGCGCGGGCGGGCGAGGCGGCGGTGGCACCTCAGCTGCTGCAAGGCGCCTTCAGCGAACTGCTCAACCCCGCCGCCCAACCGGACGACGAGGGCCAGCGCCTGCTCCAGATGCTCACCCCGCGCGAGGTGGAGGTCCTGGTCCGGGTCGCCGACGGCGAGGACACCCGCCTGATCGCGGCGGGCATGGGCATCGCCCCGTCCACGGCCCGCACCCATGTCCAGCGCGTCCTGATGAAACTGGGAGTGGGATCAAGGCTGGAAGCGGCAGCACTGGCGGCCCGCACAGGCCTGCTTGACCGGGCGGGCCCGGTGAACTCCGGCCCCGAGTAACGCCCTCGGGGGCGCGGGGAACTGCGCGACCAGCCCCCACGCCCCCGCAGCCGGCGGACAACAGTCAGTCCAATGGCGCTATTCCGCCCGCTGCTCCCCCTCCGGAGGTACCGGCGTCGCTGGCGGAGTGGGCCGCAGCTTCAGCCAGACCAGGAAGAAGATGCCGAGGAGCAGCATCCCCAGCCCGGTCCAGAGGTTGATGTTGACGCCCTCCGCCTTGTCGAGCGTGGCGTCGGACGGGTTGATGCCGGCGATCGTGACGATGACCCCGTACAGGACGAACAGGCCGCCGATGATGCGGCGCAGGTCGAAGATGCGGGCCGCGGTGGCCGACTTGGCCTGGAGCTCGGCGACTTCCCGCTGGACGTCCTTCTCGGAATACCCGTGGTGCTCAGACATGGTCTCTCCATCCTCTCGCGATCAGAACGAGAACGGGATGTAGCAGGCGGCGGCCAGCACGATCGCGCCCCAGCCCAGCAGGGCCGGCCTGCGGTACCAGGCGTCGTCGCCCTCGGCGGGGGCCTCGGACATACCGGGGGAGCGGGTGCCGTAGACCAGGCCCTGGAGCTCCTCGGCCGGCTTCGGCGCGGTGAACATCGACACCGCGAACATCACGACCGCGCCCGCGACGAAGCCGACGATCGCGGAGACGAAGTTGGCGCCCTGGTCGGAGGGGATGTCGATGATGCCCTGCTTGTAGATCCAGAAGTAGTTCACCATCGCCGCGACCGTGCCCGCGAGCAGGCCCCAGAAGCCGGACTTCACCGACGCCCGCTTCCAGAACATGCCGACGATGAAGACCACGAACATCGGCACGTTGAAGAAGGAGAACAGGGTCTGGAGGTAGCTCATGATGTTGGAGAAGGAGGAGGCGAGGAACGCCGTCCCCACCGAGGCCGCCACACCGATCACCGTGATCAGCCGGCCGAAGCGCACGTAGTACTCGTCCTCGCGGCCGCGCTGCACGTACCGCCCCCAGATGTCGTTGGTGAACACCGTGTTGAAGGACGACACGTTGGCCGCCATGCCCGCCATGAACGCGGCCAGCAGACCCGTCACCGCGATGCCCAGCACGCCGTTCGGCAGCAGCTGTTCCATCAGATAGGGGATCGCGTCGTTGTACTGGTAGCCCGAGTCGGCGGTGCCGAAGCCGGGGATCAGGGCGGCGGCGGTCAGGCCCGGGATCATCACCAGGAAGACGATGAAGATCTTCGGGAACGCGGCGATCAGCGGCGTGCGCTGGGCGGCGCTCAGGTTCTTCGCCGACAGGGCGCGCTGGACCTCGGCGAAGTTCGTCGTCCAGTAGCCGAAGGAGAGGACGAAACCGAGGCCGAGCACGATGGTCAGCCAGTTCGCGCCCAACGGGTTGTCCGAGCCGATACCGGTACCGCCCCAGGCCGTCGTGAAGTTCGCGCCGTGCTCAGCCGTCAGCTTGTCCGTCAGACCGTCCCAGCCGCCGACCTTCTTCAGGCCGAGGACCACGATCGGGATGAGGGCCGCGAGGATCACGAAGAACTGGAGCACCTCGTTGTAGATCGCCGACGACAGTCCGCCGAGGGTGATGTACGCCAGCACGAACGCGCCCGCGACCACGATCGCCACCCACTGCGGCCAGCCAAGGAGCGCCTCGACGACGATCGCGAGGGCGTACAGGTTCACCCCGGCGATCAGGATCGCGGCGAAGGCGAACAGGGCCGAGCTGAGCAGGTGTGCCCATTTGTCGAAGCGCAGCAGCAGCATCTCGGGGACCGAGCGGACCTTGCTGCCGTAGTAGAAGGGCATCATCACCAGGCCCAGGAAGACCATCGCCGGGATGGCGCCGATCCAGTACCAGTGCACGGTGTACGCGCCGTACTGGGCGCTGTTGGCGGCCATGCCCAGGATCTCGGTGGCGGCGAGGTTGGCCGAGATGAAGGCGAGGCCGGTGATCCAGGCGGGCAGCGAACGTCCGGAGAGGAAGAAGTCGAGGCTGGTCTTCACCGATCTGCGGGCGGCGAAGCCGATGCCCAGGACCACGACGAAGTAGATCGCCAGGATCGTGTAGTCGAGCCAGTTCGTGGGGAGTCGTAGCTCGGCCGCCAGATTTGTGACCTCTGTGGGGGTTTGCATGGGGCAATTGAACCCTTCGGCTGGCGTTCTTTGTTTGATTCTGATGTTGACGCTGCTGTCGAGTTATGGTTACTTGTGTTTAGTTCTGTTTGAGTGAAGGAGTCCGGCGGTGAAGAAGACCTCGACCCGGCTGGCCGACGGTCGTGAGCTCATCTACTACGACCTGCGTGACGACACCGTGCGGGACGCGGTCGACCGCCGCCCCCTGGAGCGGACCGTCACCACCTCCGAGGTCCGCCGCGACCCGCTCCTCGGCGACTCGGTGGCCATCGCCTCGCACCGGCAGGGCCGCACCTACCACCCGCCCGCCGACGAATGCCCGCTCTGCCCCTCCGAGGGCGACCGGCTGAGCGAGATCCCGGACTCGTCCTACGACGCCGTCGTCTTCGAGAACCGTTTCCCCTCCCTGGCCGGCGACTCGGGCCGCTGCGAGGTCGTCTGCTTCACCTCCGACCACAACGCGTCCTTCGCCGACCTCACCGAGGAGCAGGCACGCCTGGTCCTGGAGGCGTGGACGGACCGGACGTCGGAGCTGTCTCATCTGCCCTCCGTGGAACAGGTGTTCTGCTTCGAGAACCGCGGCGCCGAGATCGGGGTGACCCTCGGACATCCGCACGGGCAGATCTACGCGTACCCGTTCACCACGCCTCGCACCGCCCTGATGCTGCGCCAGGTGGCCCAGCACAAGGAGGCCACCGGCGGCGAGAACCTCTTCGACAGCGTGCTGGAGACCGAACTCGCCGGTGAGCGGGTCGTCCTGGAGAGTGAACACTGGGTCGCGTTCGTGCCGTACGCCGCGCACTGGCCCTACGAGATCCACCTCTACCCGAAGCACCGGGTGCCGGACCTGCTCGGGCTCGACGAGGACGCGCGCTCAGAATTCCCCAAGGTTTATCTGGAACTCTTGAGGCGCTTCGACCGGATCTTCGGTGAAGGGGAGCCCGCGACGCCGTACATCGCGGCCTGGCACCAGGCCCCGTTCGGCCAGCTGGAGGAGTTCGAGGGCGTCAGCCGTGACGACTTCGCGCTCCACCTCGAGCTTTTCACCATCCGCCGCACCTCCGGCAAGCTGAAGTTCCTCGCGGGTTCCGAGTCCGGCATGAACGTGTTCATCAACGACATCCGGCCGGAGGCCGCGGCCGAGCGACTGCGAGAGGTAGCGAGTTCATGAGCGGTAAGTACCTGGTGACGGGTGGCGCGGGTTACGTCGGCAGCGTGGTCGCCCAGCACCTCCTTGAGGCGGGCCACGAGGTCGTCGTCCTCGACAACCTCTCCACCGGCTTCCGCGAGGGCGTCCCGGCCGGCGCCAGGTTCGTCGAGGGCGACATCCGCGACGCTGCCAAGTGGCTCGACGCCTCCTTCGACGCCGTGCTGCACTTCGCCGCGTTCTCCCAGGTCGGCGAGTCCGTCGTCAAGCCCGAGAAGTACTGGGACAACAACGTCGCCGGCACCATGGCACTGCTCGGCGCGATGCGCGAGGCCGGCGTCCGCAAGCTCGTCTTCTCCTCCACCGCCGCCACCTACGGCGAGCCGGAGCAGGTCCCGATCGTCGAGACCGCGCCGACGAAGCCGACCAACCCCTACGGCGCCTCCAAGCTCGCGGTCGACCACATGATCACCGGCGAGGCGACGGCCCACGGCCTGGGCGCGGTCTCCCTGCGCTACTTCAACGTCGCGGGCGCGTACGGCGCCCAGGGCGAGCGGCACGACCCCGAGTCGCACCTCATCCCGCTGGTCCTCCAGGTCGCCCAGGGCAAGCGCGACGCCATCTCCGTCTTCGGCGAGGACTACCCGACGCCGGACGGCACCTGCGTCCGCGACTACATCCACGTCGCCGACCTCGCCGAGGCCCACCTCCTGGCCGTCGAGGCCGCCACCCCCGGCGAGCACCTGATCTGCAACCTCGGCAACGGCGAGGGCTTCTCCGTCCGCCAGGTCATCGAGACCGTCCGCCAGGTCACCGGCCACCCGATCCCCGAGGTCGTGGCCCCCCGCCGCGGCGGCGACCCGGCGACCCTGGTGGCCTCGGCCGCCACCGCCCGCGAGAAGCTGGGCTGGAACCCGTCCCGCGCGGACCTCGCGGGCATCGTCGCGGACGCGTGGGAGTTCGCGCAGAACATCTCTAGGGAGCAGTAGTGGGCGCAGAGCAGGTGCGCGACGGTTTCGTGGCGCTCTACGGCACCGAGCCCGAAGGCGTCTGGTCGGCGCCGGGGCGCGTCAACCTCATCGGTGAGCACACCGACTACAACGACGGCTTCGTGATGCCCTTCGCGCTGCCGCACACCGCGCTCGCCGCGGTCTCCCGCCGCGACGACGGCGTCCTGCGCCTGCACTCGGCCGACGTCGAGGGCGGCGTCGTGGAGCTGCGCCTGGACGACCTCGTCCCGGAGTCCGACCGCAACTGGACGGCGTACCCGGCGGGCGTGGTCTGGGCCCTGCGCGAGGCCGGCCACGCCGTGACCGGCGCGGATGTCCACCTCACCTCCACCGTCCCCTCGGGCGCCGGCCTGTCGTCCTCGGCGGCGCTGGAGGTCGTGGTCGCCCTGGCCCTGAACGACCTCTACGAACTCGGCCTGCCGGGCTGGCAGTTGGCCCGTCTGTGCCAGCGCGCCGAGAACGTCTACGTGGGCGCTCCCACCGGCATCATGGACCAGACGGCGTCCGCCTGCTGCGAGGAGGGCCACGCGCTCTTCCTCGACACCCGCGACCTCTCCCAGAAGCAGATCCCCTTCGACCTGGCCTCCGAGGGCATGCGTCTGCTGGTCGTCGACACCCAGGTCAAGCACTCCCACAGCGAGGGCGAGTACGGCAAGCGCCGGGCCGGCTGCGAGCGGGGCGCCGCCCTGCTCGGCGTCGACGCGCTCCGGGACATCGCCTACGGCGACCTCGACGCGGCCCTCGCCCGGCTCGGCGACGACGAGGAGGCGGTCCGGCTGGTCCGGCACGTCGTCACCGAGGACGAGCGTGTGGAGAAGGCCGTCGCCCTGCTGGAGTCGGGCGACACCCGCGCGATCGGCCCCGTGCTGGTCGCGGGGCACGCCTCCCTGCGGGACGACTTCCGGGTCTCCTGCCCCGAGCTGGACCTGGTCGTCGAGGCGGCCGTGAACGCGGGCGCGCTGGGCGCACGGATGACCGGCGGCGGCTTCGGCGGCTCGGCGATCGTCCTGGCGGACGTCGCCGACGTCGACACCATCACCAAGGCGGTCGAAGAGGCCTTCGCCACGGCCGGATTCACCGCGCCGCGCGTGTTCGAGGCGGTACCGGCGCCGGGAGCGCGCAGGCTCGTCTGAGTTCTCCGGCCGGCCCCGCACACCCCGTGGTGTGCGGGGCTGACCCATGCTTTGCTCGCGTTGGCCCGATCTTGGCGAATTCCCGACGGATCCCTGGCACCGCCCCGAGTAGCGTCACCGTGTTCGAGTGGATGCGGACGCAAACGGGGGCACGATGAGCGACCTGTCGGTCGACTACGCGGTACTCAACCGGGTGAGGCACAACCTCGACCACATCGCCGAGCTCATGAGGAAGCCGGGCCGAGAGATGCGGGACGTCACCGGTGACTCCATGGGCGTGCCCGAACTCGCCCGCCGCATGGACCACTTCGGCGACGAGTGGTCGTACGGCATCAAGCAGCTGACGAAATTCTCCGAGAAGGCGTCCAAGGCACTGCTCAAGGTCAAGGAGTCCTTCGAGCAGCTCGACCACGAGCTGGCCGAGTCCCAGCGGCAGCGGGGCAAGTGAGCGTGGCGGACGACTTCCCGGCGCTCGGTTTCGTGCCCTGCCCCGGCGATCACGCGGCCGCCGACGAGGTGGCGAAGACGGTCCGCCGTACGGCGAAGGCCCTCGCGGAGATCTCCCAGGTGCTGCACGGCACCGGCGCCGGCGACTGGAAGGGGCAGGCGGCGGAGGCCTTCCGGGAGAAGTTCGACGACGAGTTCCGCCCCCGCGTCGACGACGCCCGCGACTCCTTCGCCGGCGCCGCGACCGCCCTGGAGGACTGGGCCGCCCACATGGCCCACCAGCAGACCGCCGCCCGCCGCCTGGAGGCCCGCGCCGCCGAGGCCGCCGGCCGGGTGGACAGCGCGCACGCCAAGGCGAAGCAGCTCAAGGGGGTCAAGGGGGGAGCCGACGACCAGCAGGCGCACGACGCCGACCAGGCCGTCCACGCCCGCCAGGCCGAACTCGACGACCTGCGCCGCCAGGCCCACCGGATGTCCGAGCATTACCACGCGTACGGCAAGGACATCGCCGACCGCCTCAGGACCGCCATGGACATCGCCCCGGACGAGCCCGGCATCTGGGACCGCCTCGGCGACGCCATCGCCGACCTGGGCAAGGCCCTGGCCGATCTGCCGGGCCAGGTCGGCGAGTTGCTCGCGGACGTCGACGACTGGCTCAAGGCGCACGCGGACTGGATCACCGTCGCCGCCTCCGTCGTCGGCGTCATCGCCATCTTCTGCCCCGCGCTCGCCCCGCTCGCGATCGGCCTGAGCGCGCTCGCCCTGTTCGCGCACGCCGCGTCGTACGGCATGAGCGGCCTCTTCCCGCCCACCGGCAACAACATCGGCAACTGGCTCACCCTCGGCGGCGACGCCCTCGGCATGATCCCCGGTGTGGGCGCCGCGAAGTCGGGCCTGACGGCCGGGCTCAAGGCGGGCCGCGCGGCGGAGGGCTTCGTCGCCGGCACCCGCGTCGGCATCAGGACGGCGGCCGTGACGGCGAAGGACGTCATGAAGGCCGCCGACCCGGTCGCCAAGATGATCGACCGCCCGGTGATGGCCGTGGCCACCCGCCTCGGTGTCTCACGCGGCGCCGCCCTCACCGCCACCGAGGGCGTCCAGGCCGCCGCCACCCTCGCCTGGACGGCCCCCACCGCCCTCAACGCCTACGCCACCAGCACCGGCCGCTACGACGCCGCGACCTGGGGCACCGGCGTCGGCAACATCACCATGGGCACGGGCGGCGGGAAGTTCGGCGGACTGGTGGCGGTGGGCAGCGCGATCGGCCTGGGCGCGTGGGAGCTGACGGACGGATGAGTGTCGTCGAGGGGGCCGACCTCTGGTTCGAACTCCCGCCCGGATTCGTCGAGTTCGACCTGGCCGAGGGCCCGGAGCCCCGCATGCTGCGCATGGCGGACGCGGTCGACGCGCTCTTCGCCGCCGCGACCCCCGAGCAGAAGTTCAGCCTCGTGATCTCCGGCGAACACGTTCTCACGACGATGATCTCGGCCGGCGCCGCCCATGTGTCCAGCTGCCTGCTGCGCATGCCCGGCGGCGAACCCTCCCAGGCCACCCTCTGCGTACTCGTCGAACGCCCGCAGGCCGGCCCCGGGTTCCAGGACCGCGACTCCGCCGCCCGCCGCACGGCCGCCCAGTGGCGCACCCTGCACCCGGACGCCGAGGTCGGCCTGGTGATGCTGCCCTACGGCATCTCCGCGCTCTGCGTCCGCGAACAGCACCTCGCCGTCCCCGGCGCCCTGTTCGGCCTGCCCGACCCGGTTCCGGCCACGGTCCGCCAGGCCGAGTTCTGGGTGCCGCTGAAGACGGGCCCCGGCGCGGTGCTGTTCGTGTTCACCACGCAGGACGTGGCGCACTGGGCGCAGTACGTCGACGTACTCAGCGGCATAGTGAAGTCGATCTCGGAGGAACGGGTATGAGCGACGAGGTCACGCACAGGACGCCGGTGATACCGGCGGTCGGGATCGGCGCGTACGTGCTCGCGGTGATCGTCGGCATGTACTTCCTGGACCTCTCCGCTCTCCAGATCCCCCTGTGGCTCGCCCACGCGGTCGTCCTGGCCCTCCTGATCCGCCGTCTGGGCGCGAAGCAGTCCAGCACCTACGCCGCCCTGTTCGTCGTCCTCACCTCGGCTTCGGCGGTGTACGTCATGGGCCTCGCCCGCGACGACCTCACCCTCCAGCAGCGCGGCGAGAAGGTCACGGCCACGGTGGTGAAGGAGTGGCAGGACCCGGCGGAGGGCCGCAAGGGACGCGACTCCCACTACACGCTCCGCCGCCAGGACGGCACCCGTGTCCCGGGCCCGCCCCTGACGACGACCTCCGACGTGTACGACGTGGGCCAGACCCTGACGGTCATCGAGGACCCCGACGCGGAACTGGCCCCCGAGACCCCCGGCCAGGCGAACGCCACCGCCGAGATCCTCGGCGCGAGCGCCCTCGCCCTCGCCGCGCTGGGCGCGATCGGCTGGATGACCCGGAAAAGCGCACGGAAGGAGAAGGACGTGGACACGGGAGCCCAGGCGGCACAGGAGGAGAAGCTCCGGGAGGCCCTGCGCACCTACCCCGCCGACCGCCGCGGCTACATCAAAATCCACCCCGAGGACTACCCCGCCCTCACCCACCAGCGCGCCGCCCGCATCGCCTGGGAGACGGGCCTGCGCACGGAAGCCGCCGGCAACCGGGGCTCGTGGCGCTTCAAGGAGACGGTGGTGGAAGAGGTCCCGCTGGACTAACCGAGCCTCTTCGTCAGCGTGTACTCCGTGATCCCCGGTGGATAGTCCGGGATCACGCACACCACCTCGTAGCCGCGCTTCTTGTAGAACTCCGGCGCCTGGAAGTCCCAGGTCTCAAGCCGGGACATCGCGCACCCCCGTTCGTCGCGGGCGATCCGCTCCGCCTCCGTGAGCAACCGCGAACCCAGGCTCGCGCCGCGGTGGCGTTCGTCGACCCACAGGTAGGTGACGTGGAGCCAGGCCGTCCAGGTGTGGCCGACCAGACCGCCGGCGAGATCGCCCGCCTCGTCCAGCACCCAGACGTGGAGCGGACGTTCCCGTTCGTCCGGGGTGCCGCGCAGGGCGCGCAGGACGGGGGAGGCCGCGGTGTTGGTGTCCCGCAGTCGGATTCGCAGCAGATCGCGCCGGTCCTTGTCGACTTCTGTCTCCATACGAAACATGCGGCTCACCATAAACGCGCTGGACAGCCAGTTCTGCAAATTACCTTCCGCTCCTGCCCCCCGGCCGTACCCTGATGAACAGCACCGGTGGGGGCCGGTGCTGATCAGGGGGCGAGACAGTCGGGTACGGCACCCGAAGTGGGGGTAGCAGTTGGTGCACGGCGGCGGCCGTGCGCAGCGCCATCGCGCTTCGGGCGTCGTACCTGCGCCTGGTCTTCCGTCTCCCGACGATGGGGTATCCCCTGCTCTTCAGGAGCTTGGGGAAGGGGGTTTCGTGGTTCGCATCCGAGTCCTGGTCGTCGACGACCATCGCATCTTCGCCGAGTCGCTCGCCGCCGCCCTGGCGGCCGAGCCCGACGTCGACGTCTCCGCGGCAGGCAGCGGTCCCGCCGCGCTGCGCAGTCTGGAGCGCGCGGCGGCGGAGGGCCGGCGGTACGACGTCCTGCTCGTCGACGCCGACCTGGGCGGCAACGTCCAGGGCATCCGGCCCGCCGTGCCCGTCCAGGAGGCGGGTGAGGACGGGCTCGTCGACGGCATCTCACTGGTGGCCGGGGTGCGTTCCGCACAGCCCGGCGTCCGGATCGTCGTACTCGCCGAGAAGGACGATCCGCGGCGCGCCGCGCTCGCCCTTCAGGCCGGTGCGTCCGGCTGGGTGGCCAAGGACTGTTCCTTGTCCCGCCTGTTGACCGTCATACGAGGGGTCCTGCGCGACGAGACCCATCTGCCGCCCGCCCTGCTCACCGGGGTGCTGCGGGAGCTGACCGCCGCGCGCAAGCACCGCACCGAGAGCGAGCGGCTGGTGGAGTCGCTCACGCCGCGGGAGCGGGAGGTGCTGCGGTGCATGGTCGCCGGGCTCGGCAGAAAGGCGGTCGCCGAGCGGCTGTTCCTCTCCCCGCACACCGTGCGCACCCATATGCAGAACGTCCTCGGCAAGCTGGGCGTGCACTCCACGCTCGCGGCCGTCGCGCTGGCCCGCCGGGCCGGGGTCGGACCCGTGGACCTTGAGCCGGCCGGGCGCATCCGGGCGGAGGAGACGCACACCGCCTGAGCCAGGCGGTCCCTCAGCCGGGGATGTTGTCGAACGGGGCGGTCAACTGGCGCAGCAGCCCCGCCAGTTCGCCCCGCTGTGCCCGGGAGAGCTCCGCGAGGATCGCCCGCTCCTGGTCGAGGAGACCGGCCAGGGCCTGGTCGGCGCGGTCCCGGCCCTCGTCCGTCAGCCGGACCAGGACGCCCCGGCGGTCCGAGGGGTCCGGCAGACGCTCCACCAGACCCTTCTTCGTCAGCCGGTCGATGCGGTTCGTCATCGTGCCCGAGGTGACCAGGGTCTGGGTCAGGAGCTGTCCGGGGGAGAGCTGGTACGGCGTTCCCGCGCGCCTGAGCGCGGTCAGGACGTCGAACTCCCAGGGCTCCAGGCTGTGCTCGGAGAAGGCAAGACGGCGTGCGCGATCCAGGTGCCGGGCCAGTCTGCTCACCCGGCTGAGCACCTCGAGCGGTTCCACGTCGAGGTCCGGGCGCTCCCGGCGCCACGCAGCGACCAGCCGATCGACCTCGTCCTCCATGACGATCAGTGTAGTGGTTGTGTCGATGTGAAGTCTCTTGATGTCGAGTCTCTTGACGTCGAGAGATCTGGAGGGGGACAGTGGATCTCATGACGACTTGGGACCCCGCCCAGTACCTGCGCCACGCCGACCACCGCGCCCGCCCCTTCCTCGACCTCCTCGCCCGCGTACCGGACCTGCCGACGGCCCCGGCCGCCATCGCCGACCTCGGCTGCGGTCCCGGCAACGTCACCGCCCTCCTCGCCGACCGCTGGCCCACCGCCCGGATCACCGGCTACGACAACTCGCCCGAGATGCTCGACAAGGCCCACGCCGAGCACGCCGGCCCCACCGCCGGCGGCGGCAGCCTCGACTTCGCCCCCGCGGACGTACGGACCTGGACGCCCACCGGGCCGTACGACCTCATCATCAGCAACGCCACACTCCAGTGGGTCCCCGGGCACATGGAGCGCTTCGCGGACTGGATCGGGGCCCTCGCACCCGGCGGCACCCTCGCCTTCCAGGTCCCCGGCAACTTCGACGCCCCCAGCCACCGGCTGATGCGCGAACTCGCCGCGTCCTTCGGCCTCCCCGTCGCCCTGCGCCACGACGACGCCGTCCACACCCCCGAGGCCTACCTGGACCGCCTCACCGCCCTCGGCTGCACCGCCGACGTCTGGGAGACGACGTACGTCCATCTCCTCACCGGCGAGGACCCGGTCCTCGACTGGGTCAAGGGCACGGGACTGCGGCCCGTCCTCACCGCCCTCGCCGACGACCCGGCCGGCCGCGAGAAGTTCCTGTCCGCCTATCGCACCGCCCTGCGCGAGGCCTATCCGACGAGGCCGCACGGCACGCCGTTCCCCTTCCGCCGCATCTTCGCGGTCGCCCGCAAGGAGGCGTAACGCGTGATCACCGCCGTCGACCACGTCCAGCTCGCCGCCCCACCCGGCTCCGAGGACCGGCTGCGCGCCTACTACGCCGGCGTCCTCGGCATGACCGAAATCCCCAAACCGCCCGCGCTCGCGGCCCGCGGCGGCTGCTGGTTCCAGGCCGGGATCGTCCAGCTCCACCTCGGTGTCGAGGCCGCCTTCCGGCCCGCCCTCAAAGCCCACCCAGGGCTGCGGGTCACCGGCATCGACACGTACGCCGCCCGCCTGGAGGCCCGCGGCGCCACCGTCACCTGGGACACCGACCTGCCCGGACACCGCCGCTTCTACTCGTACGACCCCGTCGGCAACCGCCTGGAGTTTCTGGAACCGGGCGTTTGAGCCGCCGGGCCACGGTTCACCCGGCAGCCGGGAACCAACGCGATCGGGAGTGAGTGACGTGGCGAAGGACCAGAAGGCCAAGGCCAAGAAGGAACAGGCCAAGGGCAAGGCCAAGGAGGCCATGGGCCGCGCGGTAGGCAACGAGCGGATGACCACCAAGGGCCGCGCCGAACAGATGAAGGGCGACGCGCGCCAGGCCAAGGAGAAGGAGAAGGACGTCTTCAAGCACTGACGGCTTCAGCACTGACGGCTTCAAGCACTGACGTCTGGGGCGCCGAGGGGCAGAGCCGCCGGGCTCAGCTCTTGCGGCGCCCTATCAGATGCGGCTTCGCCTCCATGCCGTCCAGGCCGTGCCAGGCCAGGTTCACCAGGTGCGCGGCGACCTCCGCCTTCTTCGGGCGGCGCACGTCCAGCCACCACTGGCCCGTCAGCGCGACCATGCCCACCAGCGCCTGCGCGTACAGCGGGGCCAGCTTGGGGTCGAAGCCGCGGCTCTTGAACTCGCGGCCCAGGATGTCCTCCACCTGGGTCGCGATGTCCGAGATCAGCGACGCGAAGGAACCCGTCGACTGCGGGATGGGCGAGTCACGGACCAGGATGCGGAAGCCGTCCGTGTACTCCTCGATGAAGTCCAAAAGCGCGAACGCCGCCTGTTCCAGCAGCTCACGCGGGTGACCCGCGGTCAGCGAGCTCGTCACCATGTCGAGCAGCCGCCGCATCTCGCGGTCCACCACCACCGCGTACAGCCCCTCCTTGCCGCCGAAGTGCTCGTACACCACCGGCTTGGACACCCCGGCCTTCGCCGCGATCTCCTCCACCGACGTGGCGTCGAAGCCCTTGGCGGCGAAGAGGGCGCGACCGATCTCGAGCAGCTGTTCCCGGCGCTGGGCACCCGTCATCCGGGTACGGCGCGCACGCCGGGGCTTCTCATTGCTCTCGGTGCTGCTCGAGTCGGTCGCCACGGCGTCAATCATGCCGCCTCGACGCTGTCCTTCCGGCGCCGGGAGCCGTCTTCCTCGGTGTTACGCCGCGAATCGATACGCGAGCGTGACGGCCAGCGCACGTCGTACGCCCAGCCGGCCATCTCGAACCAGCGGATCAGCCGCGCCGAGGAGTCCACCTGGCCGCGCATCACCCCGTGCCGCGCCGACGTCGGGTCGGCGTGGTGCAGGTTGTGCCAGGACTCACCGCAGGACAGCACCGCCAGCCACCACACGTTGCCCGAACGGTCGCGCGACTTGAACGGCCGCTTGCCCACCGCGTGGCAGATCGAGTTGATCGACCACGTCACGTGGTGCAGCAGGCAGACCCGGACCAGCGAACCCCAGAAGAAGCCGGTGAACGCGCCCCACCAGGACATCGTCACCAGACCGCCGATCACGGCCGGCAGCGCCAGCGACAGCATCGTCCAGTAGATGAAGTGACGGGAGATCGAACGGATCGCCGGGTCCTTGATCAGATCCGGCGCGTACTTCTCCTGCGGCGTCTGCTCCTCGTCGAACATCCAGCCGATGTGCGCCCACCACAGGCCCTTCATCAGCGCCGGAACCGTCTCGCCGAACCGCCACGGGGAGTGCGGGTCGCCCTCCGCGTCGGAGAACTTGTGATGCTTGCGGTGGTCGGCGACCCAGCGGACGAGGGGGCCCTCGACCGCCATCGAGCCGGCGATCGCCAGCGCGATCCGCAGGGGACGCTTCGCCTTGAACGAACCGTGCGTGAAGTAGCGGTGGAAACCGATCGTGATGCCGTGGCAGCCGAGGTAGTAGAAGAAGACCATCAGGCCGAGGTCCAGCCAGCTCACCCCCCATCCCCACGCCAGCGGCACCGCCGCCAGCAACGCCAGGAACGGAACGGTGATGAAGAGCAGCAGCGTGATCTGTTCGATCCCGCGCTTCTGCTCCCCGCCGAGTGTGGCGGAGGGCATGGATGAGCCGTCGTTCGCCTTCGGGGCGTCTTCGATCACATCGGACCTTGTGGTCATTGGGGCGTCCCCTGTGGGGTTCGAGGGTTGGAGAAGAATCGTGGTACCGGTAACCGCGCGGGAGTCGAGCGGGACTTCCCTACGGTTCCGTAACCTACGGCGACGTAAGTATGGCAGCGCGTCGCCCGACGGCAAGAGCCCGAGAGTCTGCGCGTCCCGACCGGCACCTATCCTGGAGTCGTTCGGACAGCGCGGTCCGCTCTCATTTCTTCCCGGATGACCGGCCCGTATGCGGCAGCCGCCGTGCGACCGACATCCGGGTTCCCTCCCGGACGAGCTTCAACACTGCAAGGAGCCGCACCTGTGAGCAGTGCCGACGACCAGACCGTTTCTCAGGAGACCACCTCCGCCGAGCTGCGCGCCGACATCAGGCGACTCGGTGACCTCCTCGGCGAGACCCTCGTCCGCCAGGAGGGCCCGGAGCTGCTGGAGCTCGTCGAGAAGGTCCGCCGCCTCACCCGCGAGGACGGTGACGCCGCCGCCGAGCTGCTGCGGGGCACGGAACTGGAGACCGCCGCCAAGCTGGTGCGCGCCTTCTCCACCTACTTCCACCTGGCCAACGTCACCGAACAGGTGCACCGAGGCCGCGAACTGCGCGCCAAGCGCGCCGCCGAGGGCGGCCTCCTCGCCCGGACGGCCGACCGGCTCAAGGACGCCGACCCCGAGCACCTGCGCGCCACCGTGCAGAACCTCAACGTGCGCCCCGTCTTCACCGCCCACCCGACGGAGGCCGCGCGCCGCTCGGTGCTCAACAAGCTCCGGCGCATCGCCGAACTCCTGGAGACCCCGGTCCTGGAAACCGACCGCCGCCGCTACGACACCCGCCTGGCCGAGAACATCGACCTCGTCTGGCAGACCGACGAGCTGCGCGTCGTACGCCCCGAGGTCACCGACGAGTCCCGCAACGCCATCTACTACCTCGACGAACTCCACGCGGGCGCCGTCGGCGACGTCCTGGAGGACCTCACCGCCGAACTGGAGCGCGTCGGCGTCACCCTCCCCGAGGCGACGCGGCCCCTGACGTTCGGCACCTGGATCGGCGGCGACCGCGACGGCAACCCCAACGTCACCCCCCAGGTCACCTGGGACGTCCTGATCCTCCAGCACGAGCACGGCATCAACGACGCCCTCGACCTCATCGACGAACTGCGCGGCTTCCTCTCCAACTCCATCCGCTACACCGGAGCGACGGAAGAGCTGCTGGAGTCCCTGCGCGAAGACCTCGAACGCCTTCCGGAGATCAGCCCCCGCTACAAGCGCCTCAACGCCGAGGAGCCCTACCGGCTCAAGGCCACCGCGATCCGCCAGAAGCTGGAGAACACCAAGCAGCGGCTCGCCAGGAACACCCCGCACGAGCCGGGCCGCGACTACCTCGGCACCAGCGAACTGCTGAACGACCTCACCCTCATCCAGACCTCCCTGCGCGAACACCGCGGCGGCCTGTTCGCCGAGGGCCGCATGAACCGTACGATCCGTACGCTCGCCGCCTTCGGCCTCCAGCTCGCCACGATGGACGTCCGCGAACACGCCGACGCCCACCACCACGCCCTCGGCCAGCTCTTCGACCGGCTCGGCGAGGAGTCCTGGCGCTACGCCGACATGCCCCGCGACTACCGCGGCAAGCTGCTGGCGAAGGAGCTGCGGTCCCGCCGTCCGCTGGCGCCCACCCCGGCGCCCCTGGACGCGGCCGGCGAGAAGACCCTCGGCGTCTTCCACACCGTCAAGCGCGCCCTCGACGTCTTCGGTCCCGAGGTCATCGAGTCGTACATCATCTCCATGTGCCAGGGCGCCGACGACGTCTTCGCCGCCGCCGTCCTCGCCCGCGAAGCCGGTCTCATCGACCTGCACGCCGGCTGGGCCAAGATCGGCATCGTGCCGCTCCTGGAGACGACGGACGAGCTCAAGGCCGCCGACACGATCCTGGAGGACATGCTCTCCGACCCCTCCTACCGGCGTCTGGTCGCGCTGAACGGGGACGTCCAGGAGGTCATGCTCGGCTACTCCGACTCCTCCAAGTTCGGCGGCATCACCACCTCGCAGTGGGAGATCCACCGCGCCCAGCGCCGGCTGCGCGACGTCGCCCACCGGTACGGCGTCCGGCTCCGGCTCTTCCACGGCCGCGGCGGCACCGTCGGCCGCGGCGGCGGCCCCTCGCACGACGCGATCCTTGCCCAGCCCTGGGGCACCCTGGAGGGCGAGATCAAGGTGACCGAGCAGGGCGAGGTCATCTCCGACAAGTACCTGGTGCCGTCGCTGGCCCGCGAGAACCTGGAGCTCACGGTCGCGGCCACACTCCAGGCGTCCGCCCTGCACACCTCCCCCCGCCAGTCCGACGAGGCCCTCGCCCGCTGGGACGCCGCGATGGACGTCGTGTCCGACGCCGCGCACGCCGCGTACCGCAAGCTCGTCGAGGACCCGGACCTGCCGACGTACTTCGTCGCCTCGACCCCCGTGGACCAGCTCGCCGACCTCCACCTCGGCTCCCGGCCCTCCCGCCGGCCCGGCTCGGGCGTCTCCCTCGACGGACTGCGCGCCATCCCCTGGGTGTTCGGCTGGACCCAGTCCCGCCAGATCGTCCCCGGCTGGTTCGGCGTCGGCTCCGGCCTCAAGGCGCTGCGCGAGGCGGGCCTCGACACCGTGCTCGACGAGATGCACGGCCAGTGGCACTTCTTCCGCAACTTCATCTCCAACGTCGAGATGACCCTCGCGAAGACCGACCTGCGCATCGCCCGGCACTACGTCGAGACCCTCGTCCCGGCCGAGCTCCAGCACGTCTTCACCGCCATCGAGGCCGAACACGCGCTCACCGTCGCCGAGGTCCTGCGGGTCACCGGCGAGAGCGAACTCCTCGACGCCCAGCCCGTCCTGAAGCAGACGTTCGCCATC
Source organism: Streptomyces sp. NBC_00028 (assembly GCF_045041065.1). Lineage (NCBI taxonomy): Bacteria > Bacillati > Actinomycetota > Actinomycetes > Kitasatosporales > Streptomycetaceae > Streptomyces > Streptomyces sp. NBC_00028. Next base: position 5,934,097 of record NZ_CP108293.1, read on the forward strand.
CGCGACGCCTACCTCGACCCGATCTCCTACCTCCAGGTCGCCCTGCTCAAGCGCCAGCGCGACGCGGCCGCCGCCGGCGAGGAGGCCGACCCGACCCTGGCCCGCGCCCTGCTCCTCACCGTCAACGGTGTCGCGGCGGGCCTGCGCAACACCGGCTGACGGTCCACCCACAGACGACGGTGCCCCCGAGGTCCGACCTCGGGGGCACCGTCGTATGTGTGCTTATGCCTTACGGCGACGGAACACCAGGTAGCCACCCGCGGCCACCAGCGCGGCGGCCGCACCGCCCAGCAGGCCCACCGGGGCGCCGTTGCCGGTCTCGGCCAGGTCACCGCCCTCACTGTCGCTGCCGCCACCACCCTGGGCGGACGGCGACGAGGACGCCGAAGGCTCCGAGGACTCGTCGGCCGGCGCCGACCCGGACGGCGACGCGGACGGGGAGGCCGACTCGGACGCCGACGCGGAACCCGACGGCGTCGAACCGGGGTTGCCGCCTTCGGAGCCCTCGCAGTCGGTCCAGAAGACCTTGTGCTTGGCGGCGCCGTTCTCGCCCTCGAAGTTCCAGAACAGCTTGTAGTGGCCGTCGGGCAGCGACAGGTCCTCGGTCCTGCCGTGACCCTCGTCATCGAGGGTGATCTCACCGGACTTGACCGTCTCGCCCTTGACGTCGGCCGACGGGGCCCACGCCTCGATGTGCCAGTCGACCTCCTGGACGGAGTCAAAACCGAACGCGTCCAGGTAGAAGGTGCACACGTGCGGCTCGTTGCGGTGAAGCTCCTCGCCGGTCGTGGCGTCGTGGATCTTCACCGTGCCGTTGTCACCGGGAGCGGTGGCGTAGGCGGAAGGGGCCGCGAGCAGGGCGGCCAGGGCGACGGCGGACAAAGCGCCGGCGCGGCTGAGGGTACGCATGAGGCAGTCCATCTTCGAGATGTGACAGGGAAGATGTGGAGGGGGCGGCTCAGCATCCAGCCACGACTGACCGCAGGTCAATCACGAACAGACAACACTCAGACCCTCCACAGACGTGGAGAACCCCGAAAGCCGTCAGATGGTCACGAAAGCGGCGGTGAGCAGCGCGAATCCCGCCCCCGCCATCACCCACGCGCCCCGCGTGCGCCCCAACCCGCCCGCCACCACGACCGACGCCAGCAGCAGCGCACCACCCAGCGGAACCCAGGCATAGAAAATCCCGGCCGGACCGGACCGGACGACGTCATCACTGCTCGGCTTGAGGACGACCGTGTACGTCTCGCCCTTCCGCACGGCCACCGTCTTCTCGATGACGACCTCGGCCCGCGCCTTGGACCCCTCGGAGATCGGCGTGTACGGCCCGGTACAGGTGTCCTCCCCGCACCGCGTCACCTCGATCGTGCCGCTCTCCCGGCCCTTCGTCAGCATCACGTGCTGCGCGGTGCCCCACGACGCCCACACACCGGCGATCAGGATCAGCACCGCGACCGCGCCCATCGCCGCGAGCCGCCCGAAACGAAGAGCCGCGACCGAGGCCTGGCGGGAGGTGATGGCTGTGGCAGGCATGGCGGGGATCATTGGCCATGCCTCAACGCCCCGTCAACCTCGCTGGGTGACAAGTCAGGAGTTGTACGTGCTTTGCGCCCGCTCCAGCCCCTCGATCACCAGACACTCCACGGCATCCGCCGCCCGGTCCACGAAGTAGTCGAGCTCCTTGCGCTCCGCCGAGGAGAAATCCTTCAGCACGAAGTCGGCGACCTGCATCCGACCTGGAGGCCGGCCGATCCCGAAGCGCACCCGGTGGTACTCGGCGCCGAACGCCTTCGTCATCGACTTCAGCCCGTTGTGGCCGTTGTCCCCACCGCCGAGCTTCAGCCGCAGCACCCCGTAGTCGATGTCCAGCTCGTCATGGATCGCCACGATGTTCGCGACGGGCACCTTGTAGAAGTCCTTGAGCGCGTTCACCGGCCCACCGGACAGATTCATGAACGACATCGGCTTTGCGAGGATCACCCGGCGGTTGAACGGCCCCGGCGGCCCGATCCGCCCCTCCACGACCTGCGCCTGCGCCTTCCCGGCCCGCTTGAACCTCCCCCCGATCCGCTCGGCCAGCAGATCGGCCACCATGAAACCGACGTTGTGGCGGTTGGCCGCGTACTCCGGCCCGGGGTTGCCGAGGCCGACGATCAGCCAGGGGGCGTTGGCGGGGGTCGTCACGTCCATGTCTCCTCGATACGCGCCAGCCGCCACTCCCGTACGGAAGCAGCGGCTGACGAATTCTCGCAGAGCTCCTGCAGAGCTCTGGCCGACCTCAGGCTCAGGCCTCGGCGGCCTCGTCGCCCTCGGCCTCGCCCTCAGCGGACTCCTCGGCCTGGGCGGCCAGGACCTGGAGAACGACAGCGTCGCCGTCGACGGCCAGGGTGGTGCCCTTGGGGAGCTTGATGTCCTTGGCGAGGACGGAGGCACCGGCCTCCAGGCCCTCGACGGAGACCGTGACGGACTCGGGGATGTGGGTGGCCTCGGCCTCGACCGGAAGCGCGTTCAGGACGTGCTCCAGCAGGTTGCCACCGGCGGCCAGCTCGCCCTCGGTGTGGACCGGGATCTCGACCGTGACGGTCTCGCCGCGCTTGACCAGCTGGAGGTCGACGTGCTCCAGGAAGCCCTTGATCGGGTCACGCTGGACCGACTTCGGGATGGCCAGCTCGTTGGTCTTGCCGTCGATGTCCACGGAGAGCAGGACGTTCGGCGTACGCAGGGCGAGCAGCAGCTCGTGGCCCGGAAGCGTCAGGTGCAGCGGGTCCGAACCGTGGCCGTACAGCACACCGGGAACCTTGGCGTCACGACGGATGCGGCGGGCGGCGCCCTTGCCGAACTCGCTGCGGGTCTCGGCGGAGATCTTGATCTCGGACATGTGGATCACTCCTCGTATGGGTGAGAGCGGACAAGGTCACCCGGCCACGAACGGCCTGCTACGAAGAGCGCGTCGATAACGGAGTGTCGTATCCCGCAATGGGTACGGCCTCCCTCGCCGAGCAACCTGAGCAGTCTACTCAGCCAGGGAGGCCGCAGAAAAATCGATCATGCAGAAGCGTTCTTCCGCAGGGGCAGAACGTCCTACTGCTCGTCGAACAGGCTCGTCACCGAACCGTCCTCGAACACCTCACGCACCGCACTCGCGATCGTCGGCGCGATCGACAGCACCGTCATCTTGTCCAGGTCACGACCCAGCTCACCCGGCGTCGGCAGCGTGTTCGTGAACACGAACTCGCTCACCCGGGAGTTCTTCAGGCGGTCGGCGGCGGGCCCGGAGAGCACACCGTGCGTCGCCGTGACGATGACGTCCTCCGCACCGTGCGCGAACAGCGCGTCGGCGGCGGCGCAGATGGTGCCACCCGTGTCGATCATGTCGTCGACGAGAACGCAGACACGACCCTTCACCTCACCGACCACCTCATGCACGGTGACCTGGTTGGCGACGTCCTTGTCACGCCGCTTGTGCACGATCGCCAGCGGCGCACCGAGCCGGTCGCACCAACGGTCGGCGACACGCACACGCCCCGCGTCCGGGGACACGACCGTCAGCTTGTCCTTGTCGACCTTCGCCCCGACATAGTCCGCGAGCAGCGGCAGCGCGAAGAGGTGGTCGACCGGGCCGTCGAAGAAGCCCTGGATCTGATCGGTGTGCAGGTCCACGGTCAGGATGCGGTCCGCACCGGCCGTCTTCATCAGGTCCGCGATCAGACGGGCCGAGATCGGCTCACGACCACGGTGCTTCTTGTCCTGACGGGCATAGCCGTAGAACGGCACGATGACCGTGATGGAGCGCGCCGAAGCCCTCTTCAGGGCATCGATCATGATCAGCTGCTCCATGATCCACTTGTTGATCGGAGCCGTGTGGCTCTGGATCAGGAAGCAGTCGGCACCGCGCGCCGACTCCTGGTACCGCACATAGATCTCGCCGTTGGCGAAGTCGAAGGCCTTCGTCGGCACAACCCCGACATCCAGCTGCTGGGCGACCTCCTCGGCAAGCTCGGGGTGGGCGCGGCCGGAGAAGAACATCATCTTCTTCTCGCCGGTCGTCTTGATCCCGGTCACAGCACTGTCTCCTCAGAGGTGTCTCAGCTGGGTGTCGAGAGACCTCGCCGCTGGGCGCGACGGGCCGTCTCAGCTGGTAGGTGCGGGTGTGCACTTATCACGGTACGCCGTGTTTGACGCACCTGTTTCCGGTCAGCTTTCGCTGTCCGGCTCCCGGGACGCCGCCTCGGCCGCCTTCGCCGCCGCGCTTCCCGGACGCTTACGGGCCACCCAACCCTCGATATTCCGCTGCTGACCACGGGCCACAGCGAGCGAACCGGGCGGCACGTCCTTCGTGATCACCGACCCTGCGGCGGTGTACGCACCGTCCCCGACCGTGACAGGCGCCACAAACATGTTGTCCGAGCCCGTCCGGCAGTGCGACCCGACGGTGGTGTGATGCTTGTCCTGCCCGTCGTAGTTCACGAACACGCTCGCGGCACCGATGTTGGTGTACTCACCGATGGTCGCGTCCCCGACGTAGGAGAGATGGGGAACCTTCGTCCCCTCCCCGATGGAGGCGTTCTTCGTCTCCACGTACGTCCCGATCTTGCCCTTGGCACCGAGCCGGGTACCGGGCCGGAGATACGCGTACGGCCCCACTGTCGCGTCCGGCCCGACGTACGCGCCGTCGGCCACCGTGTTGTCGACCCGGGCACCGGAGCCGACGTGAGTGTCCTTCAGCCGGCTGTTGGGACCGACCTCGGCGTCGGAACCGATGTGGGTGGTGCCGTGCAGCAGGGTGTTGGGGTGGACGACGGCGTCCTGATCGAAGGTGACGGTGACATCGACCCAGGTGCTGGCGGGGTCGATGACGGTGACCCCGGCGAGCATGGCCTGCGTCAGCAGCCGGTCGTTGAGAATCCGACGGGCCTCGCTGAGCTGGACGCGGTTGTTGATGCCGGCGATCTCACGGTGGTCGGCGGCGACGGAGGCGCCCACGCGGTGACCGGCCTCGCGGAGGATCCCGAGGACGTCGGTGAGGTACTCCTCGCCCTGGCTGTTGTCGGTCCGCACCTTCCCGAGCGCGTCGGCGAGCAACTGCCCGTCGAACGCGAACACCCCGGAGTTGATCTCACGGATCGCCCGCTGCGAGTCGGAGGCGTCCTTGTGCTCCACGATCGCGGTGACCGCGCCCGAGGCGCCGTCGCGCACGATCCGCCCGTACCCGGTCGCGTCCGGGACCTCGGCGGTCAGGACGGTGACGGCGTTGCCGTCGGTGGAGTGGGTGTGCGCGAGGCTGAGGAGGGTGTCCCCGGTAAGAAGGGGCGTATCCCCGCAGACGACGACAACCGTCCCGTCGACAACCCCGCCCAGCTCTTCGAGCGCCATCCGTACGGCGTGTCCGGTGCCGTTCTGCTCCGCCTGTACGGCGGTCCGTACGTCGGGGTCGATGACGCCGAGATGCGCGGTGACCTTCTCGCGGGCGTGGCCCACGACGACGACGAGATGCTCGGGGTCCAACTCGCGGGATGCGGCGAGCACATGGCCGACGAGGCTGCGGCCGCAGAGTTCGTGAAGAACCTTGGGTGTGGCCGACTTCATACGGGTGCCCTCACCCGCTGCGAGAACGACGACGGCTGCCGGGCGGTTGGCGCTCACGGGATGCCCTTCGGCTGTGGAGGGGGTGGGGTGACATCCGCAGGATACCGGGGTGTTTCTTGGGGGACATGAGTGTGGGCCCTGACCTGGCTAGGTCAGGGCCCAATCAGCAGCTCCGCCGGCTGGATTCGAACCAGCGTCTCAAGGCTCCAAAGGCCTGCGGGATGCCGCTACCCCACGGCGGATTGCTGCCTCAAACCTTACCGGAGGAGGGGAGGCCATGATCCCGCCTGGCAGAGTCCGCCATTCCCTTCCACCAACCTTCGATCTGGCGGTAGAGCTCGGCGGCCTGGGACACCCGGATCACCAGGCAGCCTCGGTAGTTCTCGCCCACGTTCTTGCGGACGGTCTTGGGGTTGTGCTTCTTGATCGTTGTCCTCTGGAAAGTCGAGACGTCAACGCCGACGAGGTCCGCCCAGTAGCAGTTGGCCCCTTCCACGTCGGCTGTGATGTGGATCATCACGCGGTAGGCCAGGCGCTCGTGCTCGACGCCCAGCAGGTTGAGCCAGGCCAGGTAAAGTTGGATCACATCGGGGTCGCTGTTGACGAAGATCACGGTCTCGCGGCGGTCGTAGGACTTGTCCTTCGTCCCCTCTGCCCAGTAGAGGGCGACGCCGGCCATGAAGAGATCCCGGTCGGACAGTTCGCCGATCTGCGCTGTCGCGGCATCCTTGGTCTTCCGCCGCTGCTCGTCCCGCACCGCCAACTCGTGATCCCACCTCATGCGGTTGGCCAGCTTCGCCTGCTCCGCAGGATCGCGCCGCTCCGGCTTCGGCAGATCCCGTACCCACAGCGAGATCGAGCTCTTCGAGCACCCCAGCTCCAGCTGGATCTGGTCGTACGTCCAGCCCTGGAGCCGTAGCTCCCTCGCCCTGCCCTTCAGGTCGTCCTTCGCGTTCGGGCGCTTCGTCCATTCCGGTGGGGGCTCGCCCTCCAGGAGGCGGTTGAGGATGTCGTTGTTGTGGACGTGCAGGCGGTCGCGGATCTGGCGTCGGCTGAGTCCTGCCCGCCGTAAGGTCACCGCCTGCTCCCGCAGCCCCTCGAAGTCGGCGTATTTGTCATGTGAACGTGCCATGGGCATACCGTCCGGGCGGAATGATCGCTTCCGGGGTCGAACAGGGGCTGGTTCAGCAGTTCGAGGGAAAACGGGTGGTTTCGCTTCTGGCCGGTCACGGCGTGTGGTGTAGGCCAGTCCCGGAAACTCACCGGAAAAGCCGCACCCGCCGCCCGTAGGCTGGAGGCATGACCACGACGGGGGAAGACCACGCCGCGGCCCGGACGGGGCCGTGGTGGTGGGCCAGGTGGCGTACCGCACTGTTGGACATGGGCCTCGCGTTCGTCTCGGTGATGGAGTGCGCGAACGAGGGGATCGACTTCGCGAAAGATGCCGGCATCCCCACTGCGGCCGGGGTGGTGTTCGGGGCGTTGGCTGGGTCCGCGTTGCTCGTGCGGCGGAAGTGGCCGATCGCGGTGGTGCTGGTGTCCATCGCGATCACGCCTGCCCAGATGGGGTACCTCATGGGCATCGTGGGGCTCTACACCCTCGCCGCCTCGGAGCTGCCTCGGCGGATCATCGGGTCGCTGGCCGGGATGTCTTTCGTCGGCATGCTGATCGTGATGTTCGTGCGGGTGCGGCAGAGCATGGAGACGGGGGAGAGCGATCTCGGGAGTTGGTCCGTTCCGTTTGCCGCGATCGCGATTTCTATCGGGCTCACCGCTCCGCCTTTGCTGCTCGGGTTGTATGTCGGGGCTCGGCGGCGGCTCATGGAGAGTCTGCGGGAGCGTGCCGACAGTCTGGAGCGGGAGCTTCAGTTGCTTGCCGAGCGGGCGGAGGAGCGGGCCGAGTGGGCGCGCAATGAGGAGCGGACTCGGATCGCGCGGGAGATGCATGACGTCGTCGCGCATCGGGTGAGTCTGATGGTGGTGCATGCCGCCGCGCTTCAGGCCGTCGCGCGCAAGGATCCTGAGAAGGCCGTCAAGAATGCCGCGCTCGTGGGGGACATGGGGCGGCAGGCGCTGACCGAGTTGCGGGAGATGCTCGGGGTGTTGCGGAGTGGGGACGGTGGTCGGGTGCGGCAGGCCGCCGTGCCCCTGGCCGCCGTGGGGGCCGCTGCTGCGGCTGCCGCTTCGCGGGCCGTCGATGAGGCTGAGGGGCCCTGTCTGTCCGAGTTGGAGGAGTTGATCGGGCAGTCGGCGGCTGCGGGGATGGTCGTGGATCTGACGGTGGACGGGGAGGTGCGGTCGTATGCGGGGGAGGTCGAGCAGACCGCGTACCGGGTCGTCCAGGAGGCGTTGACCAACGTCCACAAGCATGCGGCGGGGGCGAAGACGCATGTGCGGCTCGCGCATCGGGGGTCGGAGATCGCGATGCAGGTGGAGAACGAGCCGCCGCCGGAGGTGTCGTCGGCGTCGTCGGCGCGGCTGCCTTCCGGGGGGAACGGGCTGGTGGGGATGAAGGAGCGGGTCGTCGCGCTGGGCGGGGTGTTCGTGTCCGGGCCGACGGATGCGGGGGGTTTTCGGGTGTCGGCGGTGATTCCGGCGTCGTAGCGCCGCGTTGCCCGGGGTGGTTCAGCTCGCGGTGAGTCGTACCGGTTCTGTGCCTGCGACGAGGGCGGCGAGGGCGTGGTCGATGTCGGGGCCGAGGTACCAGTCGCCGGTGTGGTCGAGGGTGTAGGTGCGGCCTTCGGCGTCGATGGCGAGGAGGGCGGCGGTGTCGGTCTCGGTGCCGAGGGGGCAGATCTCGGTGTCGAGGGCGCGGCCGAGGTCGCCGAGGGTGCGGGCGAGGTGGAGGCCGTGCAGGGGGTCGAGGTGGAGGTGGGCGGGGGCGACCTGGCGGCCGGGGCCGGTGGGGGTGATGTGGAGGCCGCCGAATTCGGCCCAGGCTTCGACCGCGGCGGGGAAGACGGTGTGGCGGTGGCCGGCGGGCGAGGTGTGTGCGCGTAGGGCGTCGGCCCAGATCTCCGCTTGTTTGATGTCCCAGCGTCCGGGTTGCCAGCCGGCGGCGCGCAGGGCGGCGTCGACGGGTACGGGGAAGCGGGTGGTACTGGTGCGGGGGTCGGGGTGCATCTGCCCTTCGATCGTCGAGGTCATGGGGTCGTGCTGGTGGCGCGTGGGGGTCAGTCGTCCGCCGCCGGGTCGACGATGCGTACGCCGAAGTGGGCGCTGAGGGCGGTGCAGGCGCGGCAGGGGGTGGCGAAGCTGCCGTGGAGGGGGTCGCCGTCCTCGCGGATGCGGCGGGCGGTGAGTTTGGCGCCCTTGAGGGCTTTGCGGGCCTCGCCGTTGGTCATGGGTTTGCGGGCGGCGCGTTTGGTGCGGGCGGCGTCGGCGGCGGCGAGGTGGCGGGAGATGAGGATCGTCTCGGCGCAGCGGCCGGTGAAGCGGTCGCGCTGGCTGGATGTGAGGGTGTCGAGGAAGTCCTGGACGAGTGGGTGCAGGGGTGGGGCCTGGTCGCCGCGGGCGGCGGTGCCGGTGAGGGTGGCGCCGCGGACGGAGAGGGCGGCGGCGATGGTGGGGAGTATGCCGTCGCGGCGGTGGCGCAGGGTGGGGGCGTGGGCGGCTTCGGTGCTGCTCCAGCCGATGCGGGGGTCGCCTGACAGGCCGGTCCGTGCGTCGCCGGTTGTGGCTGGTCGCGGTCCTGGGCGAGGTCCCGTCTGCGTCGTATTCATGATCATCATCCCCTCCGAGCATCCCCCCGGATCACACAGAGTGCCAAATGCCGTGGCTGGTGCGGAAGCTGGGGCGGTGCGACACGCCCGGGTTTGGGCGGGCTGTCACGAGGGGGTGACGGCTGGTCACGGAAGCGGAGGGCCGCTGACCGGCGCCCGGTGACCGGTGTCGTCGTACCGCATAGGCTGTCGGCACCCGCATGTATGCGGTCACACGCTGGAGAACGTCGGAGAAGTCGAATACGGGCTGGGGTGGCGGGTCGGAGCCGGGTGGACCGGGGCCGGAACCGGTCGCCGTGGGTCGTACAGAGTGCCGCAGGGGGCAACCGCCATGACGACAGGTCGGCTCGGGCAGCAAGCCGCGCCGCCGAACGCGGCCTATGCCGGGCAGGTCGTGCATTTCCCGGATCCGGTCCGGGCTGCGCGTCACCCGAGGGGGGTGCGGGTGGACGAGCACGGCTATCCCGACTTCTCGGCGTATGCGCGTGCGGCTGCCGAGATCGCTGATCCGCCGGAGGGTTTCGGTGTCGACGAGTTGCGGCTGACGGACTACGTGTCGGCGAACGCGGCGCTCGCGGCGACCGGCCATGACCTGTGGGACACGATTCCGGCGGTGGCGACGCCGCACGGCTGGACGTGGCATCACGTGGTGGGTTCGCGCCGTCTTGAGCTGGTTCCGGTCGAGGTGAAGGCGCTGCTGCGGCATCACGGCGGGATCGCGACGGCGGCGGTGGACCACGGGAAGCGGGGGACGCGGCCGTTGCAGGAGACGCGGCCCGCGCACTTCGGGTTGCCGAAGTCGGGTACGGCGGTGTCGGAGTCGCAGGTGCTGGGGGTCGAGGAGGATCTCGGGTACCGGCTGCCGGGTGCGTACCGGTCCTTCCTGAAGGCGGCGGGTGGTTGTGCGCCGGTGGGGACCGCGCTGGACCCGGAGTTGGGTCTGCTGGTGGACCAGCCGTTCTTCACGGTGCGGGACGAGGCGGCCGTCAATGACCTCGTGTACGTGAACAAGTGCCTGCGCGACCATCTGACCAAGGATTACCTGGGTGTCGGGTTCGTGCAGGGCGGGTTGCTGGCCGTGAAGGTGAAGGGCGCGGGGATCGGATCGGTCTGGTTCTGCGCGTACGACGACGCGCGTGACGTCGATCCTTCGGTGGCGCCCGCGGACCGGGTGGAGCGGCTGTTGCTGCCGTGCGGTGACGACTTCGATGTGTTCCTGTCCCGACTGGCGGGTTCTCCGCCGGAGTTGGAGACGGTGGCGAACCTGATGGTGGACGGCGGTTTCGCGCGGTCCGTGCCGGTGGCTGGAGCCGGGGCTGTTGCCGGGGCTGGGGAGTGAGCTGACCGATGGTGACGTTCGCGCAGGCGCAGGAGCGCGCGGAAGAGTGGATCAACGGGGACGTTCCCTCGTATCAGCATCGTGAGGTGCGGGTGCGGGAGTTCGAGCTCGGGTTCGTGGTGTGGGCGGAGGACCGTGCGGACGGGCCGCGTTCGGACGGCGGCGCTCAGCGGTTGGTGCTCGCCCGGGACAGCGGGGAGGCCACGTTGTGGCCGGCGCTGCCGGTGGGCGAGGTGATCCGCCGCTACGAGGAGGAGTACGGGCGCGCCGCGGAGGACGCGGCCGCGGCTTCGGCGCCTGCGGCTCGGGTGGATCTGAATCAGACGTCGTTCCTTTTGACGCCGCCGGAGTGGTTGCAGGAGGCGGCGGATCAGTTGGGGATTCCTGATCGGCGGGCTTCGGGCTCGGGCTCGGGTTCCGGTTCCGGGGGCGGCGGTGGGGCCGGGTTCGGTGCGGGTGCGGGTGCGGGTTCTGGTGCGTTGCCTGAGACGCAGGCCGGTGTGCCGGTCGGGTCGGGGAACGGGGCCGGGGGGCCGGGTGCGGCTTCGGCGGCGCCGGGTGCACCGGGTGTGCCTGCCGGGGCGACGCCGTGGGCCGGGACCGATACCAACGCCGATGCGGGCGACGACCGTTCGGTGCCGTTGCCGGCGACGGTGTTCGCGCCGCCGCTGAGCGGTAGCGACGATGACACTCCGCCGCCCGCGACGCCGCCGGAGGCCCAGACCGCGTTGATGTCGGGCGGTAGCCAGCTTCCGCCGACGGCGCTGGCGGCGGCGCTGGACGATCCGCATGCGCCGGGGGCGGTCGCGGGTGCGCCGGGTGCGCCTGGGGTGGCTCCGGGTGGGGCGCCGTACGGGTATCCGCAGGGTGCGGGGAGTGTGGGTGGTGCGGGAGTGCCGCCTACGCCCCCTCCGGGCGCCCCGCACGCGCCTGCGCCGGTGCCGGGTGGGCCGGGGGCGCCGCAGCCTCCTGGTGCGCCGGGTGGGGTCGGTGGTCCGGGAGCGTCGGAGCGGTCGCTCGCGCCGAACGCCGGGGACATCGCCGACGCCGCGACCAGCAAGGCCGCGCCTCCGCCGCGCCGTGGACATGGGGGCGGGACGCCGCCTCCGCCGCCGGGTGCCCCGGGGGCGCCGGGCGCGCGTCCTGGGGGCACGCCCCCGCCTGCGCCGGGTGCGCCTGGTACGCCGGGTGCGGCGGCCGGTGGGTATGTGCCGACGCAGCTGGTGTCCGCGCTCGGGCCGGACGGTCCTGAGGGCGTGCCGTCCGCGGGGCCTGGCGCGCCGGGCGCCCCGCAGCCTCCCGGTGCGCCGAACCCGCCCGGCGGTACGCCTCCGGGCGGTGCGCACCATGCCGCCACGATGCTGGCCGACCCGGGGCGTATGGGCCCGGGCGGGGGCGCGCCGCAGCCGCCGGGCGCCCCTGGCATGCCGGGCGCGCCCGGCGCGCAGACTCCTCCGGGTGCCCCGGGCGCACCTCACGCGCCCGGCGCTCCGGGCGTTCCTGGTTTCGCAGGCGCCCCGGGTGGCCCCGGCGCACCGCAGCCTCCCGGCGCCCCGGGTGCGCCTGGCTCCGCCGGGGGTGCGGGGGGCGCTGTTCACCAGGCGGAGACGATGCTGGCCGCGCCCCCGGTGGGCGGCCCCGGCGCGCCTCCGCCGCCGCACGCCCCGGGTGCCCCGGGTATGCCCGGCGCCCCCGGTATGGCGCCGGGCGTGGGCGCCCCTCAGCCGATGGCGCCCGGTGCGATGCCTCCCGGTGCGATGCCGCCTCCTGGTGGGATGCCTCCCGGTGGGATGCCGCCGGGTGCCGTGCCGCCGCCGGGGCAGCCCGGTCCCGGTCAGGCGCCGGCGTACGGCTACCCGCAGCAGGGACAGCCGACCGTCGGTCCGGGCTACCAGGCCGTGTTGCGCTACCGCGCGCAGGACGGGTCGGAGCAGCAGCTGATCCGGCGTTCGGCGCCGGGTACGCCGCACCCGGAGTGGCAGATCTTCCATGAGCTGCGGGGGATGAACATCCCGCCGGACCAGGTGCTGGAGCTGCACACGGAGTTGGAGTCGTGTGAGCTGCCGGGTGCGTACTGCGCGCGGATGATCCGGGAGCAGTGGCCGCAGGCGCGGATCGCGAGCATCGCGCCGTACGGCACGGATCACGCGAGCCGGCAGCAGGGGATGCGGCAGTTGCTGGCGCATCAGGGCGAGTTGCACCAGGTGGCGGACGGACCGGCGCGGCCGGGACCGGTGCGTGCCCCGCTTCCGCCGGTGCAGGCCGCGCCGCCGATTCCGCCGGAGGGTGTGGCGCAGGAGCTGGCGGGGGCGTTCGGACCGGGGATCTTCCGGTTCGAGCAGGCCGCGGTGTCCCGGCAGGGCGTGCCGCCGGTCGTGGCGCACTCGCTGGTCGCGGCGGGGCTGCCGATGGACATGGGCCCGTTCTTCTGGGCGCAGGCCCAGCCGGGGCGGCCGGTTCCGACGCTGGCCGAGCTGGCGCAGGAGCGCGGGGTGCAGCCGGCCTCGGACGCGGGGTCGTACCTGGTGATGGGCAGTGACTTCGGCCGGGCGATCTGTGTGCAGTACGGGACGGCGAACATCGTGGCCGTGCCGGTGGAGGCGGGGCCCGGCGGGGCGCCCGTGCCGCCGCAGTTCGTGAACACGGGGCTGCCCGAGTTCCAGCGGTGTCTGGCGCTGCTGGGGCGGATGTGGCGGCTCAGGTTCGGGCTGAACCAGGAGCAGGCGGGGCGTTGGACCGTCGACTTCCAGGCGCAGCTGGCCTCCTTGGACCCGGCGGCGCTGGGTTCGCCGGAGAGCTGGTGGTCGGTGCTGCTGGAGCAGATGTGGGACGGGCTGCTGTAGGGCCCTGAGCGTGGGAGGCGGGTCCGGTCGGAGAGACCGGGCCCGCCTCTTCGTCGTTCCGGAGCGCTTTCGGCACGGCCGTGCCTCCGCCTACCGGGGGACGGCCGTGACCTGTGCGCGGAGTGTCGCGTTATGCACTGTTCTGCCTGATACATCAAGATGTGCGCGAAATCATCATTTCGCATCTCTTTGATGGAGAGGGGTTCCAGGATGAGCGGCACACCTGTCTCGTCCCACGGCTTCGCGGTCGTACGGGGGCGTGGCTACCGTCCCGGACAGGTCGACGCGTACGCCGCGGCGCTCTCGCAGGACCGTGACGCCTCCTGGGAACGTGCCGCCCGTCTCACCGTGCTCGCCAAGGAGATGGAGGCGGAGCTGGAGGAGTTGCGCGAGAGAGTCGTACGGCTCGCTCCGCAGACGTACGAGACGCTCGGGGAGCGGGCGCGCCGGATCTTCCAGCTGGGGCAGGAGGCGGCGGCGGCCCTGCGCGACGGCGCGCGGCAGGAGGCGCGGCGCCGTGTGGAGGAGGCGCGGGCGCGCGCGAACAGCGTGCGCGACGCGGCCCAGGCGCACGCCGACGCCGTACGCGCCGAGGCGGACGAGCGCGCCCGGCAGCGCCTGCTCGCGGCGCGCGCCGAGGCCGACGAGATCCGTATCGCCGCTCGGCGCGAAGTGAAAGAGGGGCGCACCGAGGCCCTTGAGGCGTTGCGCGAGGTACGGCAGCGCACCACCGGCATGCTCGCCGAGCAGGCCAGGGAGCTCGCCGAGCGCTGGGCCGAGGCCGAGCGCGTGGAGGTCGAGCGCGCCGCCGCGCTGGACGCCCGGCATGCCGAGCAGGTCGCCCGCGCGGAGGCCACGCTGTCCGAGGCGAAGCAGGCGTTCGCCGACGCGGAGGCCGCCACGCGCGGCCGCCAGGAGGAGGCGCGGACACGGGCCGCGGAGCTCCTCGCCGAGGCCCGGCTGCGTGAGGACCGCATCGCGCGCGAGACGGAACGGGTGCTGCGCGAGCACGGGGAGCGCTGGGACGACGTACGCGCCCACATGGACCTCGTACGCAACAGCCTGACCACACTGACGGGACGGGCACCGGCGGAGTAGCGGCACCCATCACTTTGAACTCCTCGGGCCTGCCCATGCGCCGACTCCTCCCTCGCCGGCCGTGAGTGATCATCGCGCCGATCATGAGCAGCAGGGTCCAGCAGACGGCGGTCACCGGCACCAGGGCCGGCGCGACGCCGACGGCCGCGGGCAAGGTCTTGCAGACGCCGCCGGTCAGCGCCACCGCGGCACGCAGTCCGGCGGCGATCCACCGTGCGAGGTTCGGCCGGGACAGCGACCAGCCCTGTGACATCTCCCGACGGCGTGCTCTCTCCGGCCTACTCCTCCCTCCGCGCCGCCCCCGCCAGAATCCACCCCTCCACGGCCTCGTACCGCCGTCGCTGTTCCTCGGACCCGCGGCGTTCGGAGAGCACCGTGCCGAGCCAGCCGAGGGCGAAGCCGGCCGGGATGGAGACGAGGCCGGTCGTGGTGAAGGGGAACCAGTTGAAGTCGCTCTCCGGGAACGCCGAGACGGGTGACCCCGAGACGAGGTTCGTGCCCGGCATCAGCAGCAGGACCACCAGCGAGCCGCCGATCAGTGTCCAGAGCAGGCCGGTTCGGGTGTAGCGGCGCCAGAAGAGGCTGTAGACGAGGGCCGGGGCGATGGCGGAGGCGCCGAGACAGAACGACAGCGTCACCAGGGGCTGGAGGCTGCGATGCTGGACCAGGGCCGCCAACAGGATCGCCGGGAGGCCCACGGCGAGCGCGGAGACGCGCGCCACGGTCATCTCGCGGCGGGCCGAGATCTCCCGGCCGCGCCCCGCGAACACGTCGTGGGCCAGGGAGTTGGCGCAGGCGAGGATCATGCCGGCGACCGAGGCCAGCAGGGTGAGGAAGATCGCGGTGGTGACGGTCGTGAACAGCAGGGTCTCGGCGGTCGAGACCTCCGTGCCGAACGCCGCCCGGGAGCCCAGCAGATAGGCCGTGTTGCCCTGCGGGTCGGCCTGCGCGATGACGGCCCGGCCGATGAGGGCCGTGGCACCGAAGCCGACGACCGTGATGACGAGCACGAACAGCACCACCGAGGACACCGCCCAGGACATCGAACGGCGGACCTGGCGGGCGCTGCCGGCGGTGTACATGCGCATGGTGATGTGCGGGAGGCAGGCGCCGCCGACGACCACCGTGAGCTGCGAGACGATCATGTCGAGGCGGGGGTTGGGCCCGCCCGCGAACTGCAGCCCGGAGTGCAGGAACGACGTTCCGACGCCGCTCTGCGCGGCCGCCGCGTCGAACAGCGCGCCGGGGTCCCAGTCGAAGCGCTGGAGGATCAGTACGGCGACCACGCCGCCGGAGCCCAGCAGCATCACCATCTTCAGGATCTGGATGAGGGCGGTGCCCTTCATCCCGCCGATCGCCGCGTAGCTGATCATCAGCACGCCCAGTCCGAGGATGCAGCCCGTCTTCAGGGAGTCCGAGGAGAAGCCGAGGATGAACGCCAGCAACTGGCCCGTGCCCGCGAGCTGCACCAGCATCAGCGGCACCAGCGCGGCCAGCGTCACCGCACACGCGGCGATCCGCACCGCGCGCCCGGGCATCCGGCGGGTGAGCGCGTCGCCCATGGTGAACCGGCCCGCGTTGCGCAGGGGTTCGGCCAGCAGGAACATCAGCAGCACCAGCGACAGGGCGGTGCTGAGGGCGAGGACGACCCCGTCGTAGCCGCACAGGGCGATGACGCCGCCGGTGCCGAGGACGGTCGCGGCGGAGATGT
Source organism: Streptomyces sp. NBC_00028 (assembly GCF_045041065.1). Classification (NCBI taxonomy): domain Bacteria; kingdom Bacillati; phylum Actinomycetota; class Actinomycetes; order Kitasatosporales; family Streptomycetaceae; genus Streptomyces; species Streptomyces sp. NBC_00028. The sequence goes on from NZ_CP108293.1 coordinate 5,950,399, forward strand.
AGTCCCCGGCGATGGCGAGGCCGTTGCGCATGGGGGACAGGGAGCCGTAGCCGGTGTAGAACTCGTCCAGGTCGTCGCGGTCGGGGCCGGTCATCACGCACAGCAGCAGCGTGACCGTGGCCACCGCCGAGAACGCCACCAGCGACATCGCCTGCGCGGAATCACTGAATCCGGTCATCGTGTGGCCTCCCGCTTGGCGTCCACCGCGGCCTGCTTGCGGATGCGGTCCGCGATCGGGTCGACGTACACGCGCGCGGTGTGCTCGTAGAGCACGATCGCCAGCCAGGTGACGGGCAGTTGGAGCAGGGCGAGCAGCAGGCCGGTGGGCAGCCCGGCGGCGGCTGTGCTCGTCATCAAGGAGGGCGCGAAGGCGGACAGGATCAGGAAGAGGGTGAAGTAGCCGAGCGCGGTGAGGGTGGCGACCCTCCGCAGGCGGCGGTAGGCGCCGCGCAGGACGCGCAGATCGCTGTGGTGCCCCAGGGCGGGGCGGCGCGGGCGGCGGCGGGCTGCCTCCGGTTCGCGGTCGACGGGCGGCTGCCAGGGGTAGGTGGGGTTCGCGGGGTGTGCTGCGTACGGCGGGTGGGTCGGGGGCGGGGACGAGAACGGGTCGTAGGACATCCCGTTGGCTCCTTGCGCGGCTCGGGTCCTGTGTGGTGCGGACTGCAGGGAGTTGGGGGGTGGGGTGCGGGGGAGTCACGCACGTTACTCGTAGGTAGCCGGAGGTGCGAGCTTTTCGGCAAACTGATTGGTCGGTACGCGCTTACTTCGCTGACCTCGGGTGTTACCCGGATTAACTCAGATTTTTGAATGTGACGTCCGGGCGGAAAGTGTCACCCATGTCTCATCGGCGCCGTCCCGCGTCACATCGCCCGGTACGTCGCTCTCTTGTGGGCATACACGCCTCGGGGTCGTTCCTCGAAGGCATCCGCTCACGAGAGGGGACCCCCGTGAACATCGTCGTCTTCGGCGCGAACGGCCCGACCGGGCGCCTGGTGGTCGCCCGCGCGGCCGAGGCCGGGCACACCGTCACCGCCGTCACCCGCCGCCCCGACGCCTTCCCGGTGCCGGGCGCGCGCGTGGTGGCGGCGGACGTCCACGACGCGGCCGCGGTGAGCGCCGCCGTCGCCGGACAGCACGCGGTGATCTCGGCGCTCGGAGTGCCGTACACCCGCGACCCGGTGACCGTGTACTCCGGCGGCATCACGCACATCACCGAGGCCATGCGCGTGCACGGCGTACTGCGGCTCGTCGCCGTCACCTCGACGGTGCTCTTCGGCACGCCCGCGCCAGGGGAGAACTTCCTGTTCCGCAGGGTGCTGGAGCCCTCGCTGATGCGGTTCATGGGGCGCACGGTGTACGAGGACATGCGGCGCATGGAGGAGATCGTGCGGGTGAGCGGCCTGGACTGGACGGTCCTGCGGCCGGGCGGGCTCTTCGACGCGGAGCGGGTGAGCGGCTACGGGACAGGTACGTCACGGCTCGCGGGGCGTTACACCGCGCGCGTCGACCTCGCCTGCGAGCTGGTGCGACAGGCCGTCGAAGAGCGGGCTCAGGTGGGGGAGTTCGTGGACGTACGCACCACCGTGGGCACCCCGAGCCTCCTGGACCTGATGAGGAAGGAGGCGGTGGGAGGGAAGGCGGCGTGAGGGGACGCGGGCGGGGGCGTGGGGGCGCTCGGGCCGTCAGGGGGTGAGGCGTGTGCGCCGGTAGCGCAGGCCGGGGCGGGTGCCGATGACGCACTCCCCTACGACGGTGAAGGCGTTGCGGGCGAGGACCGCGCGGGAGGCCAGGTTGTCGAGGGTGGTGACCGCGACCAGGGAGGTCAGTCCGTACGACGTCCCCGCCGCCCGGCACACCTGCGCCACCGCCTCCGTCGCCACCCCGCGCCCGGCCGCGCGCTCGCCCACGCGGTAGCCCAGTTCGGCGCAGCCGTCCTCGACGTCGATCAGGTTCACGCGTCCGACGATCTCCCCGAAGGCGTCCAGCACCACGTGGAAGTGGCAGATCCCGTCGTCCTGTTCGGCCAGCCGCGTGCGGTGCACCTCGGTGAAGTCGGCGAAGTAGGCGTCCCCGCGGTCCGAGATGGTCCGGGTGAAGTACTCCCGGTTCTCCCGCTCGAACGCGAGCAGCGCCGCCGCGTGATCCGCCCGCAGTCGCTCCAGCCTCAGCCCCAGCTCCCGTTCAGCCATGTCCGGCACCCTACGCAGACTCAGTCGGAGAGCACCGGGAATTTCCGTGGCGCGAGGAGCAGCAGCACCAGGAACGCCAGCGCCGCCGCGCACGACGCCCCCAGGTACACGGCGTGGACCGCGTCCGCGATGGCCCGCCGGGTCGACTCGGGCGCCGTACCGGCGTCCAACGCGCGTGTGACGGAGTCGAGATCGCTCGCCCCGCCGAGCCGGGCGGCCAGCACCCCGTTGGCCACCGCCCCGAAGAGCGCGGCGCCGAGTGTCTGCCCGGTCTGCCGGCAGAAGAGGACCGAGGCCGTCGTCGTACCGCGCTCCGACCAGCCCACCGTCGACTGCACCCCGACGATCAGGGGGAGTTGGAAGAGCCCCAGCGCGGCGCCGAGGACCAGCATCAGCAGCGTCGGCTGCCAGGCCGCGCCCGGATACGGCAGGAAGGGGAACGCGAGCAGCACCAGCGCGGCCGTGCCGATGCCGAGCATCGCGGTGTTGCGGAAGCCGATCCGCCGGTACACGTGCTGGCTCAGCGCGGCCGACACCGGCCAGCTCAACGTCCATACGGACAGCACGAATCCGGCGGCCACCGGCCCCAGGCCCAGCACCGACTGGGCGTACGTCGGCAGGAACACCGTCGGCGCCACCATCAGCAGCCCGAGCGCGCCCAGCGCCAGGTTCACGGCGGCGATCGTACGGCGTCGCCACACCCACCCCGGGATGATCGGCTCGGCCGCCCGGCGCTCCACGGCCACCACGACCGCCACCAGCGCGAGACCCGTGCCGAACAGGACCAGGGAGGGCGCCGACAGCCATGGCCAGGCCACTCCGCCCTGCACCAGCGCCGTCAACAGGACGCCTCCGCAGGCGAACACGGCGAGTGCGCCCGCCCAGTCGATGCGCGGGCGCACGCCGCCGGCGCGTTCCGGCTCGTGCAGATGGCGCACGATCAGCCACAGCGCCACCGCGCCGATGGGCAGGTTCACCAGGAAGATCCAGCGCCAGTCCGCGTACGCCGCGAGGACGCCGCCCACTCCAGGGCCGGCCACCGCCGAGACGGCCCACACCGTGGAGAGCTTCGACTGGATCTTCGGGCGTTCCTTCAGGGGGTACAGGTCGGCGGCGAGCGTCTGCACGGTGCCCTGGAGCGCGCCGCCGCCCAGGCCCTGCACCACCCGGAACGCGATGAGCGCGGCCATGTTCCAGGCGAGCGCGCAGAGCAGGGAGCCGAGCAGGAACAGGGCCGCGCCCGCGACCAGGACCGGCTTGCGGCCGAAGGTGTCGGACAGCTTGCCGTAGACCGGGAGTGTCACCGTGACGGCCAGCAGATAGCCCGAGAACAGCCACGAGAAGACGGAGAAGCCGCCGAGGTCGCCGACGATCTGCGGGACGGCCGTCGAGACGATGGTGGCGTCGAGCGCGGCCAGCGCCATCGCGAGCATCAGCGCGGCCACGACGGCTCCGCGCCGGTGCGACGAGCGCGGGTCGTCCGCCGTCGCCGCCGACTGTGTCTCCGTCTCCCCCTCGCCCACCAGGATCCTTTCCCCTTGCATCTATCTGCTGCTGCACACCCTCTCACTTGACCCTCACGTCGCGGCAGGGTGCAGGCTGAGCCCGCTGAAGGGTGGAGCGGACCCCTAGATCGGCTCCACCCGGGGGTGGACGGCCCCTAGGGGTCCCTCCGTACTACGGCTCGGGGAGGGTTCGTCCCACTGGAGGACGAGAGGGCCCCTGACCCGTCCTTAACCTGGCTTTACGCCGCTCGGGAGGGGCTCGGGGTGGCGGACCGCAGGTCCGGGGGTGGGGTTTTCCCCAGGAAAAGACTGCGCTGGGCACCAGCGCGCCGGACCCCCGGCGAGCAGCAGACTCAACGACGTAACCAGAACGAAGAACCGCTCAGCAGCACACGTGAATCGTTCGCTGACCGACATAGGAGACATACCGTGACATCGGCTGTGACCATCACCAGGCACGGGGGCACTGGAGGGACTACGGCCGTTGCCGCGCGGGCGCGGCAGGTCGTGAAGGCGTACGGGTCCGGCGAGACCCGTGTCGTCGCCCTCGACCACGTGGACGTGGACATCGCACGCGGTCAGTTCACCGCGATCATGGGCCCCTCGGGGTCCGGCAAGTCCACGCTCATGCACTGCCTCGCCGGGCTCGACACCGTCAGCAGCGGCCAGATCTACCTGGACGACACCGAGATCACCGGGCTGAAGGACAAGAAGCTCACGCAGCTGCGCCGGGACCGGATCGGGTTCATCTTCCAGGCGTTCAACCTCCTGCCCACCCTCAACGCGCTCGAGAACATCACGCTGCCCATGGACATCGCGGGCCGCAAGCCCGACAAGGAGTGGCTGGCGCGGGTCGTGGACACCGTGGGACTGTCCTCGCGGCTCAAGCACCGGCCCACCCAGCTCTCCGGCGGCCAGCAGCAGCGCGTCGCCGTGGCCAGGGCGCTGGCGGCCCGGCCCGAGATCATCTTCGGTGACGAGCCGACCGGAAACCTCGACTCGCGCGCGGGCGCCGAGGTGCTGGGCTTCCTGCGGCGTTCCGTGGACGAACTCGGCCAGACCATCGTCATGGTCACCCACGACCCGGTCGCCGCCTCCTACGCCGACCGTGTGCTGTACCTCGCCGACGGCCGGATCGTCGACGAGATGTACAAGCCGACCGCGGACGCCGTCCTGGACCGGATGAAGGACTTCGACGCCCGGGGGCGTACGTCATGACCGTCATGAAGACCTCGATGCGCAACTTCTTCGCGCACAAGGGGCGCATGGCCCTCTCCGCGGTGGCGGTGCTCCTGTCGGTGGCGTTCGTGTGCGGCACGCTCGTGTTCACCGACACCATGAACACGACGTTCGACAAGCTCTTCGCCACCACCGCCTCCGACGTCACGGTCTCCCCGAAGGAGGCCAAGAGCGACGACACCCCGCAGAACGGCAGGCCCGCCTCCCTGCCGGCCGCCACGGTCCAGCAGGTGGCCAAGGCGGACGGCGTGAAGTCCGTCGAGGGCGGGGTCAGTTCGATGAACGTGACCGTCGTCGACGACGAGAACAAGAACATGGGGTCGTCCAACGGCGCGCCCACCATCGCGGGCAACTGGACCAAGGGCGACCTGCGTTCCATGGAGATCACCTCCGGGCACGCCCCGCGCGGGCCGACCGAGACCATGGTCGACGCCGACACCGCCGACAAGCACCACCTGAAGATCGGTGACGAACTGCGCACCATCTCCGTCGTCGGTGACTTCAAGGCGAGGATCGTCGGCATCGCCACCTTCAAGGTCACCAACCCCGGCGCGGCGATCGTCTACTTCGACACCGCCACCGCCCAGCGTGAACTCCTCGGCGCCGAGGGCCGCTTCACCCAGGTGTTCGCCACCGCCGCCACCGGCGTCAGCGACACCCAGCTCAAGCAGAACGTGTCGCAGGCCCTGGACGGCTCGTACAAGATCCAGACCGCCAAGGAGAACGCCGACGAGAACCGCCAGGACGTCGGCGAGTTCATGAACGTCATCAAGTACGCCATGCTCGGCTTCGCCGGGATCGCGTTCCTGGTCGGCATCTTCCTGATCATCAACACCTTCTCCATGCTGGTCGCCCAGCGCACCCGCGAGATCGGTCTCATGCGGGCGATCGGCTCCTCCCGCAAGCAGGTCAACCGTTCCGTACTGGTCGAGGCGCTGCTGCTCGGCTTCGTCGGCTCGATCCTCGGCGTCGGTGCCGGTGTCGGCATCGCGATCGGCCTGATGAAGCTCATGTCGATGGCCGGCATGAACCTCTCCACCGACGACCTCACCATCAAGGCCTCCACCCCGGTGGCGGGCCTGGTCCTCGGCGTCGTCGTCACCGTCCTCGCCGCCTATCTGCCCGCCCGCCGGGCCGGCAAGGTCTCCCCGATGGCCGCCCTGCGCGACGCCGGCACCCCGGCCGACGGCAAGGCCGGCTGGGTGCGCGCCCTGATCGGGCTGGTCCTGACCGGAGCGGGCGGTTACGCCCTCTACGCCGCCGCCACCGCCGACACCGCCAAGGACGGCTCGCTGCTGCTGGCCGGGGGCGTCGTCCTCACCCTGATCGGCTTCGTCGTCATCGGCCCGCTGCTGGCCGGCGGTGTCGTCCGGGTCATCAGCGCGGTGATCCTGCGGGCCTTCGGTCCCGTCGGCCGCATGGCCGAGCGCAACGCCCTGCGCAACCCCCGTCGTACGGGAGCCACGGGCGCGGCCCTCATGATCGGCCTGGCCCTGGTCGCCTGTCTGTCCGTCGTCGGCTCCTCCATGGTCGCCTCGGCCACCAGCGAGCTCGACAAGTCGGTCGGCGCGGACTTCATCGTCGAGGGCAACCAGCGGATCGTCCCGCAGGCCCAGAAGGCCATGGAGCAGACCCCGGGCCTGGCCCACGTGACCTCCTACAAGGAGGTCGAGGCGGTCCTGACCTCGCCCGACGGCAAGAAGGACGACTCCCAGGTGACGGCGGCCGACCCGTCGTACGCCCAGGACCTGCGCCGCGCGACGACCGCGGGCACCCTCTCCGCCGCCTACGGCAAGGACTCCATGTCCGTCGGCTCCGACTACGCCAAGGACCACGGCGTCCACGTCGGCGACACCATCTCCGTCGCCTTCAAGGGCGGCGAGACGGCGAAGCTCAAGGTCGCGGCCATCACCGACGACGACTCGGCGCTGGACCAGGGAGCGCGCTACCTCTCCATCGAGACGATGAAGAAGTACGTCCCCGCCGACCAGGTACCGCCGAACACGATCATGTTCGCCAAGGCCAAGGACGGCCAGGAGGCGCAGGCGTACGCCGCCCTGAAGAAGGCGCTGGACGAGTACCCGCAGTACCAGGTGCGCGACCAGACCGACTACAAGCAGGAGCTGAAGGACCAGATCGGCCAGCTCCTCAACATGGTCTACGGCCTGCTGGCCCTGGCGATCATCGTGGCGGTGCTGGGTGTGGTCAACACGCTGGCCCTCTCGGTCGTCGAGCGGACCCGGGAGATCGGCCTGATGCGGGCCATCGGCCTCTCGCGGCGCCAGCTGCGCCGGATGATCCGCATGGAGTCGGTCGTCATCGCCCTCTTCGGCGCCCTGCTGGGCCTCGGGCTCGGGATGGGCTGGGGGGCCACCGCGCAGAAGCTGCTCGCGCTGGAGGGCCTGAACGTCCTCGACATCCCGTGGCCGACGATCATCGGAGTCTTCGTCGGATCGGCCTTCGTGGGACTGTTCGCGGCGCTGGTCCCGGCGTTCCGGGCGGGGCGGATGAACGTCCTGAACGCGATCGCCACCGAGTAGCCACAGTCCACGGGGGAGCAAGGGCCCGGCGCCGAGAAGTCACGGGGGACTTCTCGGTGCCGGGTCCGTTGCTTTTGGTCCACTGGGAGCTTTTCGTTCGCCGGAGCTTTTGGGTGGCGGGAGCTTTTGGCCGGCGGGGAGAACCGGCGTTGTCCACAGCCCCCGGCAGCGCCGCTCGCACCGACGTACGCTGGATACCCCCCGGCCGGTCACCGCGTCGGGCCCCTCGTGATGCCCAGCCACGTTCGTGTTGCCCACACCCAGGACGGAAGCGCCCCCTCCATGAGCCTGCACGGTCTGCTCGACGCCGTAGTCAAGGACACCGCCCTCGCGGAAGCGATCACCGCGGCCGCGGACGGCAACCGCATGCACGTCGACCTGGTCGGCCCCCCGGCCGCCCGGCCCTTCGCGATCGCCGCGCTGGCCCGCGAGGCCGGCCGCCCGGTGCTGGCGGTGACGGCGACCGGCCGCGAGGCGGAGGACCTGGCGGCGGCCCTGCGCTCGCTGCTGCCCTCCGAGGGCGTCGTCGAGTACCCCTCCTGGGAGACCCTTCCGCACGAGCGCCTCAGCCCGCGCAGCGACACCGTCGGCCGCCGTCTCGCCGTCCTGCGCCGTCTGGCCCACCCGCGCCCCGACGACCCCGAGACCGGCCCCGTGTCGGTGGTCGTGGCACCCGTACGGTCCGTGCTCCAGCCGCAGGTCAAGGGCCTCGGCGACCTGGAGCCGGTAGCGCTGCGGACCGGCCGGACCGCCGACCTCAACGCGATCGTCGAGGCCCTCGCGGCCGCCGCCTACGCGCGCGTGGAGCTCGTGGAGAAGCGCGGCGAGTTCGCCGTACGCGGCGGCATCCTGGACGTCTTCCCGCCCACCGAGGAGCACCCCCTCCGCATCGAGTTCTGGGGCGACGACGTAGAGGAGATCCGTTACTTCAAGGTCGCCGACCAGCGCTCCCTGGAGATCGCCGAGCACGGCCTGTGGGCGCCGCCCTGCCGCGAACTGCTCCTCACCGACGAGGTACGCGCGCGTGCCGCCGCCCTCGCCGCGGAGCACCCCGAGCTCGGCGAGCTGCTCGGCAAGATCGCCGAGGGCATCGCGGTGGAGGGCATGGAGTCCCTCGCCCCGGTCCTCGTCGACGACATGGAGCTGCTGATCGACGTGCTGCCGAAGGGCGCCATGGCTGTCGTGTGCGACCCGGAGCGGGTCCGCACGCGGGCCGCCGACCTGGTGGCGACCTCGCAAGAGTTCCTCCAGGCGTCCTGGGCGGCCACCGCGGGCGGCGGCGAGGCCCCGATCGACGTCGGCGCGGCCTCCCTGTGGTCCATCGCGGACGTCCGGGACCGGGCGCGCGAGCTGGACATGATGTGGTGGTCGGTGTCGCCGTTCGCCGCGGACCTGGAGCTGGAGGCGGACACCCTCCAGCTCGGCATGCACGCGCCCGAGACCTACCGCGGCGACACCGCGAAGGCACTGGCCGACACCAAGGGCTGGCTCGCCGACGGCTGGCGCACGGTCTTCGTGACCGAGGCCCACGGCCCCGCCGCCCGCACGGTCGAGGTCCTCGGCGGCGAGGGCATCGCGGCCCGCCTCGACGCCGAACTGGTCTCCTTGAGCGCGTCCGTGGTGCACGTGGCGTGCGGCTCGATCGACTACGGCTTCGTCGACCAGGCGCTGAAGCTCGCCGTCCTCACCGAGACCGACCTGACCGGCCAGAAGGCGGCCGGCAAGGACGGCGCCCGGATGCCGGCCCGGCGCCGCAAGACGATCGACCCGCTCACCCTGGAGGCGGGCGACTACATCGTCCACGAGCAGCACGGCGTGGGCCGCTACATCGAGATGGTCCAGCGCACCGTGCAGGGCGCCACGCGCGAATACCTCGTCGTCGAGTACGCCCCCGCCAAGCGCGGCCAGCCCGGCGACCGCCTCTACATCCCCACCGACCAGCTGGAGCAGATCACCAAGTACGTCGGCGGCGAGGCCCCCACCCTGCACCGCCTGGGCGGCGCCGACTGGACGAAGACCAAGGCGCGCGCGAAGAAGGCCGTCAAGGAGATCGCGGCCGACCTGATCAGGCTCTACAGCGCGCGCATGGCGGCCCCCGGCCACACCTTCGGCCCGGACACCCCCTGGCAGCGCGAGCTGGAGGACGCCTTCCCGTACGCGGAGACCCCCGACCAGCTGACCACGATCGCCGAGGTCAAGGAGGACATGGAGAAGTCGGTCCCCATGGACCGCCTGATCTGCGGCGACGTCGGCTACGGCAAGACGGAGATCGCGGTGAGGGCCGCGTTCAAGGCGGTGCAGGACGGCAAGCAGGTCGCGGTGCTCGTCCCGACGACGTTGCTGGTCCAGCAGCACTTCGGCACGTTCAGCGAGCGCTACTCGCAATTCCCGGTGAACGTACGGGCGTTGTCGCGCTTCCAGACCGACACCGAGGCGAAAGCGGTCCTGGAGGGCCTGCGCGAGGGCGCGGTGGACGTCGTCATCGGCACCCACCGGCTGTTCTCCTCCGAGACCAAGTTCAAGGACCTGGGCCTGGTCATCGTCGACGAGGAGCAGCGCTTCGGCGTCGAGCACAAGGAGCAGCTGAAGAAGCTCCGTGCGAACGTCGACGTCCTGACGATGTCCGCGACCCCGATCCCCAGGACCCTGGAGATGGCGGTCACCGGCATCCGCGAGATGTCGACGATCACCACACCCCCGGAGGAGCGCCACCCGGTCCTGACCTTCGTCGGCCCCTACGAGGAGAAGCAGATCGGCGCGGCCATCCGCCGTGAACTGCTGCGCGAGGGCCAGGTCTTCTACATCCACAACCGCGTCGAGTCGATCGACCGCGCGGCCGCCCGCCTGCGCGAGATCGTCCCCGAGGCCCGGATCGCGACCGCGCACGGCCAGATGTCGGAGTCGGCGCTGGAGCAGGTCGTCGTCGACTTCTGGGAGAAGAAGTTCGACGTGCTGGTGTCGACGACGATCGTGGAATCCGGCATCGACATCTCCAACGCGAACACCCTGATCGTGGAGCGCGGCGACAACTTCGGCCTCTCCCAACTGCACCAGCTGCGCGGCCGGGTGGGGCGTGGCCGCGAGCGCGGTTACGCGTACTTCCTGTACCCGCCGGAGAAGCCGCTGACGGAGACGGCCCACGAGCGCCTGGCCACCATCGCCCAGCACACGGAGATGGGCGCGGGCATGTACGTGGCGATGAAGGACCTGGAGATCCGCGGCGCGGGCAACCTCCTCGGCGGCGAGCAGTCCGGCCACATCGCGGGCGTCGGCTTCGACCTGTACGTCCGCATGGTCGGCGAGGCGGTCGCGGACTACCGGGCCTCCCTGGAGGGCGGTGTCGAGGAGGAGCCGCCCCTGGAGGTCAAGATCGAGCTCCCGGTCGACGCGCACGTCCCGCACGACTACGCCCCCGGCGAGCGGCTCCGGTTGCAGGCCTACCGCGCGATCGCCTCGGCCAACACCGAGGAGGACATCAAGGCCGTACGGGAGGAACTCGTCGACCGCTACGGCAAGTTGCCGGAGCCGGTGGAGAACCTCCTCCTGGTCGCGGGTCTGCGGATGCTGGCGCGCGCGTGCGGCGTCGGCGAGATCGTCCTCCAGGGCACCAACATCCGCTTCGCGCCCGTGGAGTTGCGGGAGTCCCAGGAACTGCGGCTCAAGCGGCTGTATCCGGGGACGGTGATCAAGCCGGCGGTGCACCAGGTGCTGGTGCCGCGGCCGAAGACGGCGAGGGTGGGCGGGAAGCCGCTGGTCGGGCGGGAGTTGCTGGGGTGGGTCGGGGAGTTCCTGACGTCGATTCTGGGGTCGTAGAAGTGAGGGGTTGAGGGGTCACAACCTGCCGTTCTGCGGCACCATGTCGGGCATGGCGTTCGGGGGAAGCGGGAGTAGGACCGCCTCGGTCGTGGGCGTGACGTGCGCGCTGGTCACCGGGGTGGTGGTGTACGTGCTGTGGGGGCAGCACGGCCCGCTCGGGGTGTCCGAACGCGGCAGCCTGATCTCCGTGGCCCTGCTACCGCCCGCTCTGGTCGTGTCCGTGGTGGGGCTCAGGCGGCAGCGGTCCGGGGCGCGCGAGGACGAGGCGGTCGCGGTCGCCCGGCTCGTACGGGAGGTGCGGTCGGTCGGCGAGCCGCAGTGGATGCACAGCCTCGGCGGTGAACTGACCGCCATCGACGTGACGTTCGCGTTCCGGCCCTACGCACACGCGCGTGCCGCCGAACTGCCGCCCACGCCCGCCGGGCAGTTGGAACGGGTCGTTGAGGACTATCGCGCCGTCCGGCCGCGACGGCTGGTGATCACCGGGGAGCCCGGAGCGGGCAAGACCGTGCTCGCACGCAAGCTCCTGATGGAGCTCAACAAGGCACGCGGTGAGCGTGAACCGGTCGCCGTGCTCATCGCGCTCGCCGACTGGGACACCCGTGAGGCCCTGACCGACTGGATCGTGCGACACCTGGAACGCGACTTCGGCATGCCGTCCCGCTCCGCCCGCAAGGTCATGGACGCGCGCATGGTCCTGCCCGTGCTCGACGGGCTGGACGAGATGGACGCCGCTGACGTCGACCTGGCCGACTCCCGGGCGCGCCGGGCACTGGAGGCGCTGGCCCGCTACCAGGACGGCACCGACCCGGCACCGCTCGTGCTGACCTGCCGGGCCCGGCGATACGACGAACTGGAGGCCGACGGCAGCCACATCCTCGATGCGGCCCGTATCGAGATCGAACCGGTGGACTCCGCGCGAGCGGTTCGCTTCCTTGAATTGCGAGGCGCCGCGCGCAGACCGGCGCTGTGGGAGCCGGTGCTCGACGAGTTGCGGTCCGCGACGGGGGGCGTACTCGCGTCGGCACTGTCCACCCCGTGGCGCCTCGCGCTGGCGGCGATCGTCTACGAACGGGAGGGCGACCCGGGGGAGTTGGTGGGCACGGCCGCGTCCTCCGCCGATGCCGTCGCCGAGTTGCTGCTGGGGCGCTTCATCGCGGCCGTGGTGGACCGTGTGCCCCGGCAGGCTGGTCGGTTCCCGGAACGGACCGTGCACGCCCGGCTGCACCGGCTGGCCAGGGGACTGGAGACGGACCTGGTGCTGCACCGGCTGGGAGACCGAGTGGCGCCGGCGGTACGGACGGCGGTGATCGGGGGGTTGGTGCTGACGACCGCCGTACAGGTGGCGGCTCTGTGGCAATGGCCGGTGTACGCCGAAGTCGCGATGGTGAACTGCCTCAGCCTGATCCTCGGTGTTCTCATCCTCTTCAACGAACTCCGGTCCCTCCAGACCGGTTCCACCGAGGAGAGCGTCCTGTCCACCATCGCGGTGCCGCCGCTGGGCAGTCCGCTGTGGCGGCTGGGGCTGCGCCGGTTCGGCCGCAGAAAGGTGCGCGTCCTCGCGGTGTTCCTGCTGGTGAGCGCGGGCACCTGGTGGAATCTGGCCGACGGACCGTTCGACGCGCGGACCGTCCTGCTCCTGGCGTCCACCGGCTGGATAGCCCTGATGATCGTGGTCGGGTGCGTCATGGCCGAGTTCGACAGCACGGCCGTCGGGCCCGGTGGGCCGGTCAGGGCGGTGTGGTGCCTCAGCGCGCTCGCCGCCGGCATGGTCGCGGGCGGCATCGCGATCAGCGGCGGTCCCGAACTGATCGACGTGCTGTTCGGGGCCTGCCTGATCACCGTGCTGCTCGGATTGATGTCGGAATGGGTCGGCTACCTGATCTACCGCCTCGCGAACCCGGCCCTCGGCCTCCGCCTCCCCTCCTTCCTCGACTGGTGCGTCACCGCGGGCCTGCTCCGCACCTCCGGCATCGCCTACCAGTTCCGCCACCGCGAGTTCCAGGAGTGGCTGGTACGACACCCTCGGCCGCTCCACTGAGCCTCACGCCACAGGACGTATGCGCCCCCGCGTCGCCTCCGCCAACACCCCCGCCAGCCGATCCCGTACGGCGACCTGCGCGGCGATCCGCTCCTCCATCACGGCGAGCCGCTCCAGGGCCACCCGCAGCGCCTGGGCGGAGGCCGGACCCTCGGTCACGTCGCCGTCCAGGCACGGCAGGAACACGCGTACGTCGTCCAGGGTGAGCCCCACGTCCAGGAGGTGCCGGATGTTGCGGACCCGCACGGCGACTCCGGCGTCGTAGAACCGGTAGCCGTTCACCGAGCGAACGGACGTGATGAGCCCCGCCTGCTCGTAGTGGCGCAGGGAGCGCGGTGTGGTGCCGGTGGCCTGGGCGAGCTCGCCGATCCGCAGGCGGGCGTCGGGGCTGTCATGCCGATGAGTCTCACGCGACGACCGCACCCCCGTCCACCGGAAGGATCACACCCGTGATGAACGAGGCCTGTGGCGAGGCGAGTTGGGCGATGGCCCAGGCGACTTCCTCGGGGCGGCCGACCCGGCCCAGCGGAGTGTGCTCCAGCTGCCACGCGCGGATCGCGGCACGCTGCTCGGGGGTGTAGCCGGAGTGGTCCGCGATGGGCGTCTCGATCGCGCCGGGGGCGACGGCGGCGACCCGGATGCCGAGCGGGGCCAGTTCGACGGCCCAGCTGCGGGTGAGCACTTCCAGGGCCGCCTTCCCGGCGGCGTAGAGCGAGTTGCCGGGCCAGCCGCGCTGACCGACGGCGGTCGTGACGTTGACGACGACACCCCGGCTCTCGGTGAGGGCGGGGAGTGCGGCCTGGGTGAGCAGTACGGGCGCGAGGAGGTTCGTCGCGAGCTGGGGCGCGATCGACGCGCGCGTGTACGTGCGCAGGGACTCGGTGTTGACGATCGCCGCGTTGTGGACGAGGACGTCGATACGGCCGTAGTGCGCGAGTGCCGTACGGACGACCGTGTCCGGGCCGTCCTCGGCCGTGACGTCGACGGGGAGCGGGGTGATGAGGGCGTCGTCGTACGCGGCGGTCTCGGCGAGGGGTGCCGGGCGGCGGCCCACGGCGAGGACGTGCGCGCCGCGGGCGGCGAAGGCGTGGGCGGTGGCGCGGCCTATGCCGGTGCCCGCGCCGGTGACGATGACGGTTTCCGGGGCCTTGGTGGAGGTCATGCGGGGATCGTCGAACCCTGACGCCGGTGTCAAGGTCAAGTCCTACAGTGCCGGGCGGGGGTCTCGCGGAGCCTGTCGCCGGGGCGTGAGGGTCGCACGGAGCCCGTCACCGGGGCGTGGGGTCTCGCGGAGCTTGCCGCCGGGGCGGGGGTCGCGCGGAGTCAGTCACCGGGGCGCGGAGGTCGCGCGGAGCCCGTCAGCGGAACAGGGTCGCCGCCAAGGTCCGGAACACCTCCTCGGGGTCCTTGTCGCCGACCGGCCCGTCCAGGTTGTGGCCGAGGAGTAGCGTCGCGAAGCCGTGGGCGAGGGACCAGGCGGCGACGCCGGCGAGGCGGGGGTCGATGCCGCTGGGGTCGACGGCGGACACGGACTCGCGCAGGGCGTCGCCGGCGAGCGCGCGGGCGGTGGTCAGTTCGAGGTCGTCGGCGCGCAGCAGCCCCGGCGTGAACATCACCTGGAAGTGCGCGGGGTGCTCGCGCGCGAAGCGCACATAACGCACGCCCGCCTCCTTGAGGTCCGGGGCCTCCCGAAGCGTGGTCGCCAGTAGCCCGAAGCCCTCGGCGGCGATCGACGTGAGCAGACCGGTGCGGTCCTTGAAGTGGTGCGCGGGGGCCGCGTGCGAGACCCCGGCCCGGCGGGCGAGGTCGCGCAGGCTCAGCGCGGCGGGCCCGTCGGTGGCGATGACGTCGAGCGCGGTGGTCAGGATCGCGCGCCGCAGGTCGCCGTGGTGGTAGGGGCGGGGTGAGGCCGGCTTGGTGCTGTCGGTGTCCGCAGGTGCCATGGACAGCAGCGTACGCGCAATCTAGGCATTGACAAGTTCGGGCGGGCGAGGCAATCTTGTCAGTGTCAAGTTCACGAGCTTTTGATACGGCGAGGAGGCGTGGCATGTCGCAGCACGAGGGTGGGGCCGGCGTCGTCGGCGGCGTGGAGCCGGCCCGGGTGCGGCAGCTCTGGCATCTGCTGGAGCCGCTGCACGCGGTTCTGTACTACGCGCCGGAGGTCTTCGAGGAGGCGGCGGCGCTCGGCTACGACACCAAGGAGCGCTGGCCGAGCTACTTCCCCTTCCGTGCGGCGCCGTTGGGGGCGGTGGACGCCGGGCGTGTGACGTCCGCGTTCTACAGCTTCAGCCCGCGCATGGTCGCCGAGCATGTCGACGCCGCGTGGAGCGTCGCGCCTCCGGAGGCGGTGCTGGCGGCGCGGCTGCGGGGGATCGACCGGGCGTACCGCGCGATGTTCGGCGACCGCGTCGACAGCCCCGAACTGGCCGAGGCCGCCGCCCTCGCCCGGCGCGCGGCCGAGGCGGCGAACACCGCGGGCCGCCCGCTGGCCGCGGCCAACGCCGCGCTGGAATGGCCCGACGCCCCGCACCTCCAGCTGTGGCAGGCGGCGACGATCCTGCGTGAGCACCGCGGTGACGGCCATCTCGCCGCGCTGCTCGTCGCCGGTCTCGATCCGGCCGAGTCGCTCGTCTCCTTCGCGGCGATAGGCGCGGCGTCCGTCGAGCGCTTCGAGAGCCGCGGTTGGAGCGAGGCGGAATGGACGGCCGCCCGTGAGCGCCTGGCCGCCCGCGGCCTGATCGACGCCGACGGCACGGCCACGGAGGCGGGCCGCGCCCTGCGCCACCGCGTCGAGGAGCACACCGACCAACTCGCCGCCGCTCCCTGGCAGTCCCTCGCGCCGGCCGACATCGACCGCCTGGTCGAACTGCTCGGCGACTATTGGGTGGCGGTCCTGTCCTCCGGTCTGCTGCCCTCGGAGACGACGCTGGGGATCGGGAAGGTGTGAGGCCCTGAGCGGTGGGGCGTGGGGTACACGAAGCCGGGGCGTGGGGCACGCGAGGCCGCCCGCGGGAGCGGGTGCTCTCCGCGGGCGGCCTCTGCGATGTCGTGTTCCTCCGTGGGCCTCCGGCCTTACGGCTGCTCGGGCCTGTCTCGGTCCATGCCCATCGCGCCTTCGATCTTCTGCTGCGCGTCGTCGACCTGGCCCTCGTACTTGTTGCCCGTCTTGTCGTTGGCCTTGCGTTCCGCCATGTCGGACATGTCCTTGGCCTTGTCCTGCATCTGGCGGTTGCTCTTGAACCTGTCGAAGATGCCCATCCAGAGCTCCTTCCGGAGGTGACTCGAATCGACGATACGCCCGAGATGCGAAGAACGCCCCTTGAGGCCCCATATGGTCTGGACCTCTTGCCCGCTACGGTGAGATCAGGCAGCTGAGAACAGGCAGCACATGCCTGTGCGGGGTGGAGACGGACAGAACAAGGGGAGGGACGCACCGTGACGCGTCTGAGGGGTGGGGCGGCGGGCGTCGCCGCGATACTCGGCATGGTCGTACTGCTCACCGGATCGCTCACCGGATGCGAGGGCGTCGATCTGCCCTCGGACGGTGAGCCCTCGGGCTCAGCCCCGGCCGTCGGCTCGGGCCGCGCCGTGAGCCCGCTGGACAACCCGGACGGCACGAAACCCGGTCTCGCGGCGATCACCTCGGACGCCGACCGGGCGAAGGCCCGGGACCTGATCGAGAAGGTCGCGACCAAGGGCCGCGGCCCTAAGACGGGGTACGACCGCGACGAGTTCGGCTACGCCTGGATGGACTCCGCCCCCGGCGGCGTCCCCTTCTCGCACAACGGCTGCGACACCCGCAACGACCTCCTCAAGCGCGACGGCGACGACGTCCGCTTCCGCTCCGGCTCGGACTGCGTGGTCACCTCCATGACCCTGGCCGACCCCTACACCGGCCAGGAGATCGACTGGGTCAAGGCCCGGGCCACCAAGGTGCAGATAGACCACGTCATGCCCCTGTCGTACGACTGGCAGATGGGCGCGGCCCGCTGGACCAAGGGCAAGCGCGAGGACATCGCCAACGACCCGCTCAACCTGATCCCGGTCGACGGCCCGACCAACGGGTCCAAGAGCGACTCGGGCCCCGCCTCCTGGCTGCCCCCGAACAAACAGATCCGCTGCTCCTACGTGGTGCGCTTCGCGCAGGTGTCCCTGAAGTACGAGCTTCCCGTGACGAAGGCGGACAAGGAGATGATGCTGCGCCAGTGCGGCGGCTGATCCGCCCCGGTGACCTGGTCCGGAAAACCGGTTCCGGCCCCCGCCGCCGCCCGCCTACGGTGACCGCATGGAGCTGAAGGTGTCGAGTCTCGCCGAGCGCCCCGACGACGTCGAGCGGGCGGTCGGGATGGCCGACAGCTGGCCGGAGTTCGTCACCCGGGACCTGGTAGGTGACCACCACTACGGCCGGATCGCCAGGGAGTTCGCGGCGTATGTGCTGTTCGCCGAGGACGAGCGGGGCGAGGTCGTCGCCACCGGGTTCAGCGTGCCCTTCGCCCTCGGCGCCGAGGGACGGGGCGAACTGCCCGCCCGCGGCTGGGACGAAGTGCTCCTGTGGGCCTTCGCCGATCTGCGCCGCGGGACACGGCCCGACACGGTCAGCGCGATCGCCATCAACGTCCGGCCCGACCTCCAGGGCAAGGGCCTGTCCGGCCGCATGCTCTCGGCGATGCGCGACAACGCCCGCGCCCACGGCTTCGGCGAGGTCGTCGCCCCGGTCCGCCCCAGCGCCAAGCACCTCGAACCGCACACCCCCATCGAGGAGTACGCCCACCGCGTACGCCCCGACGGACTCCCGCACGACCCGTGGCTGCGCGTGCACGCCAGAGCCGGCGCCACCGTCGAGGCGGTGGCGCCGGCGTCCATGACCGTGGTCGGCTCGCTGGAGCAGTGGCGCCGCTGGACCGGACTGCCCTTCGACACCCGGGGCGACATCGAGGTGCCCGGAGCGCTGGTGCCGGTGCGCTGCGAGCCGGAGCGGGGATACGCGGTGTACGTCGAGCCCAATGTGTGGATGCGGCACCCGCTCTAGGGGGCCTGGGGCTCAGCCGCTCAGCGCGTCCAGGTCCAGGATCTCGCCGCTGGGCTTCTGCGCCGGGACCTTCTTGTCGTAGTCGCTGAAGGTGAGGGTGCCCGGGTCCTTCGCGGAGACGCTGTCGACGCGCAGCAGATACGGCTTGCCCTCGGTGGCGACGTACAGCGTGTAACGCTCCTTGCCGTCCCGCTCGTTCAGCACGATCGCGGGCGTGCCGTCGACGGTGGTGGTCCTGCCGCGCGAGGCGTCCGTCTCGGCGTCGTCGGCGTCGCCGAGCACCGTGTCGAGGTCGCAGAAGCCCGCGATGTCCTTGGCGTCCTCGCCCTTCGCGGACATCTTGGTCCACTTCCCGGCGAGCAGCGCCACGGCCGCGTCCACGTCCGACTTCTTCTCGCCCTTGCTCTGCTCGCGCAGGAACTTTTCGTCGTACTTCATGTAGACGGTGTCCCCGACCTTGATCAGATCGGTCTTGCCCTGGCCGCCCATGCTCATCGTGCCGGCGCACTCGCCCTGCTTGTTCAGGGCCATGTCGATCGTGATGGTGCTCCCCGACTCGTCGTCGGCGACGTCCCCCTTCATCCGCAGCGACGAGGCACCGGTCGTGGCCTCGACGGCCTTGTCGGCGATCTCGGCGCCGGTGAGTCCGGCGAAGGGTTCCTTCGCCGCGCTCTTGCCCGGCGAGGGCGAACTCGACGTGCTGGAACCGGCCTTGTCCGGCTTGTTGTCGGCCTTGTCCTGCCCGGACTGGCAGCCGGTGAGACCGATCGTGGCCGCGGCGGCGAGGCAGACAGTGGCGAGTGCGGTGTGACGCATGGGAATTCCCCGATGGTGAGGCGGTGGGATGAGCGGGTACGGCGAGACCTGCCGCGGGTACGGCACCACGGGCGTGGCGTGGTCTCGCCGTACGGGGGCCGGCGTCAGCCGGTCTTCTTCCAGTCCGTGCAGCCGGACGTCTTGAAGTAGGTGTCCTTGGCGCTGATGGTGACGACGGCGCTGCCGGACACGTTGTCGTTCGCGATGATCGAGTCGAGGCCGTGCTCGGCGTCCTTGGCGCGCTCCCAGTAGCACATGTCGTCCTCGTTGCCGGTGGACTTGTACGTTCCGGGCGCGATGTCGGCGCCGACTCTGAACATGCCACCGTCGCCGGCCATCTTGGCGGCGGGCGAACCCTTCGCCTTGGTGTCGACGGCCTCCCAGTCGTTGCAGTCGCTCGACTTGAAGATCTTGTCGGTGGCCTTGACGGTGACGTAACTGGTGCCGGTGACATTGTCGTTGGCGAGCAGTGAGTCCATCTCGCCCGAGGCGTCCTTGGCGCGCTCCCAGTAGCACATGCCGTCCTCGTTGCCGGTCGTGCGGTAGGTGCCGGGCTTGATGTCCGAGCCGACCTGGAACTGGCCGTCCCCCTCGAAGGCCGGCTTCTTCTCCTCGGCGGCCTTCGCCGACTCCTTACCGCCCCCGGGCTTCGCCTGGGCGGACGAAGAAGAGCCCTTGCCGCTGCTCTCGGAACCGCCGGTGGAGTCGTCACCGGAATTCGCCGACACGGCGCCGATGACGACGATCCCCACAACGGCCCCCAGCGCGATCTTGCCCTTCATGCCCATGACTGTGTCCCCTCCCGACACGGTGACAGCCGCTGATCGGCTGTCGTTCGTTCGCTGGGTCAATAAGAGCAGAGGCTGTGAACCGAGTCAACACGATTCACAGGATGGGTTGTGTACACGGGCGTGAATGGGTAGATCTTGCCTACGCCGCTATGCTCGGCGTCACACGCGGGACACGCGGAGCGGGGACGATGAGGGAGCGGGCCGGTGCAGGACAACGCCACAGAGGTGACCGCCGCCGGGATCGCCCGGCTCGCCGGGGTCGGCCGCGCTGCCGTCAGCAACTGGCGCCGCCGCCACGCCGACTTCCCCAAGCCGGTCGGCGGCACCGAGACCAGCCCGTCCTTCGCCCTCGCCGAAGTGGAGAACTGGCTGCGCAAACAGGGGAAACTCGCCGAGGTCCCGTTGCGGGAACGCGTCTGGCAGCAACTCGTCGGCCACCCCGAGGGCCCGGTCGCCGCGCTCACCCACGCCGGGTGCGTGCTGCTGCTCATCCATGACCGGCCCACCGTCTGGCTCGACGTGAGCGCCGGTTCCGACGAGCGGCTCGTGGCGATGCTGCCGGGCGCGCTGGAGGAGGTGCTGACGCCCCGCTTCGGACCGGTGTCGGCTGTGAACTCCCGGCGCGCTGTGAACTCGCCGCGCCCCGTCAACGTGCCGCGCGCCGTGAACGCCGCCGGTGCCGACGCCGCCCGTGTGAACACCCACCACGCCGACTCCGCCCGTGTGAACACGCCCGGCGCCGACGCCCCTGTGAACACCCCCGGCACCCACGCCCCTGTGAACACCCACCCGGCGGCCCCCCACCCCCACCCCACCGCCCAGCCGGCCGTCCACCTCCCCACCGGCCCCGACCTCCTCCCCTCCGCCCCCCTCCTGCGCGGCGCCGCCGAACTCGCGGCGGAACTCGGCGCCCGGCAGACCTTCGAGTTCCTGCTCGGCCGGCACCTCGACGCCAACCCGCGCCAGTACACGCTCACCCCCGCCGACCTCGCCGACCTCATGGCTGACCTGGCCGGCCCGGTACGCACCGTCCTCGACCCCGCCTGCGGCACCGGCGCCCTGCTGCGCGCCGTCACCGCCCGCGCCGACCAGGAGCTGTACGCCCAGGACAGCGCCCCCGAGCTCGCCGCCCTCACCGCGCTCCGGCTCGCCCTGCACACCTGTGCCGTCGTGCGCGCCGCCACCGGTGACACCCTGCGCGCCGACGCCCACCCCCACCTGCACGCCGACGCCGTCCTGTGCCACCCGCCGTTCAACGAGCGCAACTGGGGCCACGACGAGCTCGCCTACGACCCCCGCTGGGAGTACGGCTTCCCGGCCCGCACCGAGTCCGAGCTGGCCTGGGTGCAGCACGCGCTCGCCCGCCTCAAGGACGGCGGCACCGCCGTCCTCCTCATGCCGCCCGCCGCCGCCTCCCGCCGCTCCGGCCGCCGTATCCGCGCCGACCTGCTGCGCCGCGGCGCGCTGCGGGCCGTCGTCGCCCTGCCGGTCGGCGCGGCACCGCCGTACAACATCCCGCTCCACCTGTGGGTGCTGCGCCGGCCCGAGAAGGCGCCGACGCAGCCCGAGGTGCTGCTCGCCGACACCGGACAGTTCGCCGCCGACGGACGCGGCGGGCCCGACTGGCGGGACGTGCGGGAGGCCGTGCTCGACGCCTGGCGCGCCTTCGACCGCGCGGGCACCCTCGAGGAGCGGCCCGGCCTCGCCCGCTCCCTGCCGGTCATCGACCTCCTCGACGACGACGTGGACCTCGCCCCGGCCCGCCACCTCCCGCCGCCGACCGCGGCCGACGGCGCCGAGCAGCTCACGGCCGTACGCGAGCGCCTCGGCGAGACCCTGCGTCTGACCGCGGACCTCACACCGGCGCCCGCCGACGCCGCGCACCCCGCCCGCTGGCCCCTCACCACCATCGGCGAACTCGCGCGCGGGGGCGCCCTGGTGCTGCGCACCGGCGGAAACGGCGGCCACGCACGCGTGCCCGTCCTCACGGACCATGACGTCCTCGCCGGAACGGCGCCCTCCGGCTCACTCCCGGAGAGCGAGGAGGCGGCCGTGCTGGTCGAGCCCGGCGATGTCGTCGTCCCGGTGCTCGGCGGCGGCTCGATGGCGCGCGTGATCGACGACGCGACCGGGGGCGCCGCCCTGGGGCGCAACCTCGTGCTCCTGCGCCCCGAGCGCACGGCGCTCGATCCCTGGTTCCTCGCCGGCTTCCTGCGCGGCACCGCCAACAACCGCCAGGCCAGCAGCTACGCCTCCACCGCCACCCGCCTGGATGTGCGCCGCCTCCAACTGCCCCGGCTCCCGCTCGACGAACAGCGCCGCTACGGCGAGCGGTTCCGCGCACTCGACGAGTTCGAGCGGGCGCTCAGGCGCGCGGGCCGGCTCGGAGAA
The DNA here is from genome assembly GCF_045041065.1 of Streptomyces sp. NBC_00028. NCBI lineage: Bacteria > Bacillati > Actinomycetota > Actinomycetes > Kitasatosporales > Streptomycetaceae > Streptomyces > Streptomyces sp. NBC_00028. Next base: position 5,972,756 of record NZ_CP108293.1, read on the forward strand.
CAGCTCCTGCGCGGGATGTACGACGGCCTCACGGACGGCACGGTCGCCCCCGACTGACGCTCCCGGGCGTTCCGTTGGCGCATGCCCGGCGCGGAAGCCGCCACTCCGCCGACCTGCGCGGGCGCGAGAAGTGATCAGTGCGACAACGGTTCGGTACAACCCGGGACCGCATGTCCGTGTCGGCCTATACGCTCGCCTGTACGCGCGAAGCGACAATCGCAGGAACGGGGTTGCCGGGCGTCGGCCGCCCTCGTACGCCCACCCAAGGCACCAGGAGCAGTCATGCATGGCCACGGCTACACGCAGCCGGTGAAGCAGCCGCCCCACCCGGCATGGCTGGTCCTCCTGCGTGTGCTGTTCGTGGTGCTCGGGATCTTCACCATCGGCCTGTTCTCCTGGGCGATGCTGCTGCGCCTGGCGCTCGTGACGCGCAGGGGACTCGACTGGGCGCTGTTCGCCGCCTCGCTCGTCGCGGTCACCCTCGGGCTCGTGCTGATCGGCATCGAACCGGGCGACGAGATCCACACCGCGGGCGGCTGGACCGGCATGGCCCTGCTGTTCGGCACGCTGGTGGCGGCGATCGCGTACTACCTCTCCGCGGACGTACGCCACTTCCACCAGCTCCGCTACAGCGCGTACGCCACGCAGCCCGCCCCGGCCCCGACGCCCTCACCGGCGTACGGCTATCCGCAGCCCCACACCCAGCCCCAGCCCCCCGCACCGTCGCCGTACACCGCCACGACCCTGCCGCAGGCGCCCGCCCCGATCCCGCAGCCGCACCAGCAGATCCCCATGCCGCAACCTCCCGCGCCCCACACGCCCCCACCCGCGCCCCAGCGCCCCGCGCCCGCCCGGATCGACCAGGTGCGTGCCGAGCTGGACGAGCTCAGTGACTATCTGCGCCGGCAGGACGGCCAGGCCGGCGGCAACCACGAGGGCGGAAGGTGACCGTGGCGACAGGACGTGTCGTCGCCGGCCGCTATGAACTGTCCACGCTCATCGGACAGGGCGGCATGGGACAGGTCTGGACGGCGTACGACCAACGGCTGGACCGGCGCGTGGCGGTGAAGCTGCTGCGCCCCGACAAGGTCGCCGGGCAGGAGGCGGACGAGCTGCGCCGCCGGTTCGTGCGCGAGTGCCGGGTGACCGCGCAGGTCGACCACCCCGGGCTCGTCACCGTGCACGACGCGGGCAGCGAGGGCGAGGAGCTGTTCCTCGTCATGCAGTACGTCGACGGCGCGGACCTCTCGGACCACCTCGCCGAGCACGACCCGTATCCCTGGCAGTGGGCCGTCGCGGTCGCCGCGCAACTCTGCGCCGTACTGAGCGCCGTGCACGCCGTGCCGATCGTCCACCGCGACCTCAAGCCGCGCAACGTGATGGTGAAGCAGGACGGCACCGTCACCGTCCTCGACCTCGGTGTCGCCTCCGTCATGGACGCCGACACCACCCGCCTCACCCACACCGGCACCCCCATCGGTTCGCCCGCCTACATGGCGCCCGAGCAGGCCATGGGCGGCGCCGTCGGCCCGTACACCGACCTCTACGCGCTCGGCGTGCTGCTCCACGAACTCCTGAGTGGTGACGTCCCGTTCTCCGGCTCCACGGCGCTCGGCGTACTGCACCGCCACCTCTACGAGCCCCCGCTCCCCGTACGCCGTCTGCGCCCGGAGGTGCCGGAAGCGCTCGAGACGCTCGTCCTGCGCCTGCTCGCCAAGGACCCGCAGCACCGGCCCGCCAGCGCGCAGGAGGTCTACGAGCACCTGGAGGCGCTCCTGCCCGCGCGCGGGATGCCCACGGGGGCGCCGCTCGACCCCACGCGCCCCTTCCTGCGCCCGCACGCCCCCTGGCCGGACCGCGCCCGCACGCCCGCGCCCCAGCCGACGCCCGCCGTGCCGCACACGCCCCCCGCCGAGAAACCCGACGTCGCGCGCGCCGTCGACGAGGTCAAGCGCCTCCTCGGCGAGGGCCGCATCACCCAGGCCGTCGACATCCTCGGCGCGATCCTGCCCGCCGCGGCCGAGCAGCACGGCGAGCACTCACCGGTCGTCCGCACCCTGCGCAAGCAGTACGCCGCCACGCTCATGGACGACGGCCAGTACCGGCGCGCGCTGCCCGAACTGCGCCGCCTCGCCGACGAACGGGCCGCCGAGGCCGGCCACGCCGACCCCCAGTCCCTCCGCTTCCGCTACGACGCCGCCCAGTGCCTCGAACAACTGGGCGAACCGGCGGCGGCCCTGGCGGAATACCGCGCCCTGCTCCCCTTCTACGAGAACCAGTACGTGGCCGGCGACCCCGACATGGCCCACGACATCCGCCGCCGCATCGGCCACCTCCTACTCGCCCTCGGCGACCGCCCCGCCGCCCACGACACCCTGGCCCGCCTCGTCCACGACGTCGAACACCTCCACGGCCCCGGCCACCCCCTCGCGGCGGAGGTACGCCGGACGCTGGAGTGGCTGGGACAGGTGCGCGGCTGAGACCCGTCAGGGCGCCTTCGGCCGGGGTGCAGGGCACGCCGTGCCGCGCCGGTGCCCCAAGTCCCGGTGAATCGTTGGTCGAATGGGTTGGCCAGAGCTTGCCCACTGCCTACCATCGATCACCGCAAGACTTTGTGCACCGTCGCACAATCTCCTCGGGAGGCTTCCTTGCACCGCCGTCGTCGCACCGCGTTCCTCCTCTCCGCCGCGATCGTCGCGGCGCCGCTGCTCACCGCCTGCGGCAGCGACGCGCATCCCGGCGCGGCCGCCGTCGTCGGCGACCAGCGGATCACCGTCGCGCAACTGGAGACCAGGGTGAACGAGGTGCGCGACGCCCAGCGCGCCGCGCTGCCGGACGACGCTCAGTACGCGCAGGCCATCGCCAAGACCGGCACCCTCGCCCGCGACACCCTGCACGGCATGGTCCTCGACCAGGTCCTGCACCGCGCCGCCGAGGACGCCGGCATCACCGTCACCCGCAAGGAGATCCAGACCATGCGCACCGGTCTGGAACAGCAGGCCGGCGGCTCCAAGGCCCTGGAGACGGCCTGGCTCCAGCAGTACGGCGTCGCCCCCGAGCGCCTCGACGACAACCTCCGCCTCCAGCTGGAGGCCCAGAAACTCGCCGCCGCACTCGGCACCGACACCAGCCAGCCCGCCTTCTGGGCGGCCCTGTCCAAGGCGTCCAAGGAACTCGACGTCGACCTCAACCCCCGCTACGGCACCTGGGACGTCGAGAAGAGCAGCCGCGTCGACGCCAAGACACCGTGGGTACGCGAGGTCACGGCATCGGGAACCCAGCAGACGGCCTGACCCGGGAAACGTGCGGCGGCGGAACGGTACGGCACCGCCGATCGCCCTGTGGATGACTCGCGGGGCTGTCGGCGGCGTGGGTTAGCTTCGAACCGTGAACACCACCAGCCCCGCAGCCACGCCGGACACCCCCGCGGCCCCCGGCCGCATCGTCCTGCTGACCACCAGCCACCGCGTCGCCCCCGGCCTGCTGTCCTGGCCCGCCTGGCGGACCCTGCACGCCGCCGACCGCGTGCTGTGCGCCGACGGAGCGCACCCGCAGCTGCCGTATCTGCGCGAGGCCGGGACAAGGGTCGACGAGGCGTCGCCGACGGCGGAGGAACTGGTCGCCGCCTGCGCGGGCGGTCGCACCGTGGTCGTCGTGGCGACCGGTGAGGGCGAACCGGCCCTCACCGACGGCCTCGCCCGCCTCGCCGGCTCGGGCCGCGTGTCCATGCCCGACCTGGAACTCCTCCCCGCCTCCTACGACCTCCCCGGCGCCCGCCTCCTCGACCTCGTCCAGGTCATGGACCGCATCCGCGCCGAATGCCCCTGGTCCTCGCAGCAGACCCACAAGGGCCTGGCCAAGTACGGCATCGAGGAGGCGTACGAACTCGTCGAGGCCATCGAGGACGGCGACCGCGACGAACTCCGCGAGGAACTCGGCGACGTCCTCCTCCAGGTCGTCTTCCACGCCCGCATCGCGGAGGAGCACCCCGAGGCCCCCTTCTCCATCGACGACGTGGCGGGCGGCATCGTCACCAAGCTCATCCACCGCCACCCCCACGTCTTCGGCGACGAGACCGCCTCGACCCCCGAGGAGGTCAAGGCCCACTGGCTGCGCACCAAGGCGATAGAGAAGCAGCGCGAGTCGGTGACGGACGGCATCCCCCTCGGCCAGCCCGCCCTGGCCCTCGCCACGAAACTGTCGTCACGGGTCCGCACGGCGGGCCTGGAGGTACCGCTCCCGAAGGGCGAGGGCATCGGCTACGAACTGCTCGCACTGGCAGCCGCCGCCGAGTCCGAGGGCGTCGACCCGGAGGCGGCGCTGCGGGTCGCGGCGCGGGCCTATCGGGACGCGGTTCGGGCGGCTGAGGGGCTGGGTGAATGAGGGGCTGGGTGGCTGAGGCGCTGGGTGGCTGAGGGGCTGGGTGCCTGGTACGCCGACATCCGTCCGTGGCGGGCCGGCGAAGCTGGGCGGTCGTAGCGCAAGGCCGCCGAGACGGGTCACCCGGATCCCGCGCAGGTGTCGGCGGAAAACCCGGATACCGTCAAGGAGTGACCGACCAGCCCCTCGCCGAGCGCACCACCCCCACGGCCCCCGAACTCTTCACCTGGGAGTTCGCCACCGACCCCTACCCCGCCTACGCCTGGCTCCGCGAACACGCGCCCGTGCACCGGACGCGGTTGCCGAGTGGTGTGGAGGCGTGGCTGGTCACGCGTTACGCCGACGCCAAGCAGGCCCTCGCCGACCAGCGGCTCAGCAAGAACCCCGCGCACCACGACGAGCCCGCGCACGCCAAGGGGAAGACCGGCATCCCCGGTGAGCGCAAGGCGGAGTTGATGACGCATCTGCTCAACATCGACCCGCCGGACCACACGAGGCTGCGCCGGCTCGTCAGCAAGGCGTTCACGCCGCGCCGGGTCGCCGAGTTCGCTCCGCGCGTGCAGGAGTTGACCGATCAGCTGATCGACCGGTTCGCCGCACAGGGCTCCGCCGACCTCATCCACGAGTTCGCGTTCCCGCTCCCCATCTACGCCATCTGCGACCTGCTCGGCGTCCCCCGCGAGGACCAGGACGACTTCCGGGACTGGGCAGGCATGATGATCCGGCACGGGGGAGGGCCGCGCGGCGGGGTCGCGCGGTCGGTGAAGAAGATGCGCGGATATCTGCTGGAGCTCATCCACCGCAAGCGCGAGAGCCTCCCCGCCGACCCCGTCCCCGGCGAGGACCTGATCTCCGGCCTTATCCGCGCCTCCGACCACGGCGAGCACCTCACCGAGAACGAGGCCGCGGCGATGGCCTTCATCCTTTTGTTCGCGGGGTTCGAGACCACGGTCAATTTGGTGGGTAATGGGCTGTTTGCCCTGATGACCCACCCCGACCAACGTGCCCGCCTCCAGGACTCCCTCGCCGCAGGCGAGAGGGGCCTCCTGGAGACCGGTGTCGAGGAACTCCTGCGCTACGACGGCCCGGTGGAGCTCGCCACGTGGCGCTTCGCCACTCAGCCGCTCACCGTCGGAGGGCAGGACATCGCCGCCGGCGATCCCGTGCTCGTCGTGCTCGCCGCCGCCGACCGGGACCCCGCACGGTTCGCGGACCCCGACACCCTCGACCTGTCCCGCCGTGACAACCAGCACCTCGGCTATGGCCACGGCATCCACTACTGCCTCGGCGCACCGCTCGCCCGACTGGAGGGTCAGACCGCGCTCGCCACCCTGCTCACCCGGCTCCCCGACCTTCGACTCGCGGTGGATTCAGCCGATTTGAGATGGCGTGGCGGCCTCATCATGCGTGGGCTGCGGACGTTGCCTGTCGAGTTCACGCCGACCTCGTAGCAGGGTTCGCGCCAACTCGGCCATCAGTGCAGGTCGTTGTAAACGTGACACGCCCTCATCTCTGTGATCTTCACGTGATCTGCGCGGCATTAACTTGTGACAAGTGATCGTCTGCCGATACGTTCACCAACCAGCGTGGCGACCAGCACCACCCGCCACGCCGGTCACCGCTGTCTCCGAAAGGTCCCCGCATGCTCACCGGGAACGGTCGTCACCGTCGCCCCCGCCAAGCTCCGGCGCTTCTCGTCGCGGCCGGAGTGACCGGCTCCGCCATCGCGATCCCGCTGCTCGCCGCCACCGCCGCGAACGCGGCCGACGGGAGCACCTGGGACAAGGTCGCCAAGTGCGAGACCGACGGCTCCTGGAGTCAGAACAACGGTGACGGTACCTACGGCGGGCTCAGCCTCTCCCAGGAGAACTGGGAGAAGTACGGCGGCCTCGACTACGCCCCGACCGCCGACCTGGCCAGCCGCAACCAGCAGATAGCCGTCGCCGAGAAGGTCCTCGCGGACCAGGGTGTCGGCGTCTGGGGCGCCTGCGGGCTGCTCAACGGGCTGAGCAAGGACTCCGGCTCGGCCGATGTCGACACGGGTGTCGGGAGCGACTCGTCCGACGGGGCCGGCTCCGCGTCCGATGCGTCCGGCTCGGGGTCGGAATCGTCCGGGTTGTCCAACTCCTCGGAGTCCGACTCGTCGGGCGACGCCTCCACCGATGCCTCCGGCGACGCGTCCGGCAGTGCCTCCGGTGATGCCTCCGCCTCGCCCTCCGCCTCGCCGGACAAGTCTTCCAAGTCGGACACGTCCGACTCTGATCCCGCCGATTCACAGTCGCCCGACAGCTCGCCCACAGTTCCGGCCAATGAGGTCGAATCGGACAACTCGTGGCAGGAGGGCGGTTCTTCGAGCCTCGTCGACATCGGCGCTCTCGGTGCCGACAGCGAAGACGGCGCCGGTACCGGTCGGCACCGTGGCGCGAGCGCCGCCGAGAAGGCGTACACCGTCCGCGAGGGCGACACGCTCGCCTCCATCGCCGACTCCCTTGGGCTCGACGGCGGATGGCGTCGGCTCTACGCCGTGAACAAGAAGGTCATCGGCACCGACCCGAGCGCCATCATGCCCGGTCAGACCCTCGTAGTCGGGTCTGAATAGGGCGAAAACCGGCGGGAGTTCACGTCATGCTTCGCGCCGAATGTCCGGTTTGGCGAAAGTGTGGGATGAGTCTCAGAAGCCCTGATCGTCTTTGAAATTCCCCGGATTCCGTGGCTACGGTCAACACCGCTCGTCACCACGAGCCCCGGCTGCCGCAACGCCGAATCCTGCCAGCGGCCGTACGGGAACAGTCGTCGCGTCAAGCGCCGTAGGCAGGAGCGGGGGACCCAAGGTAAGTGCCGGGCCCAGCAGTTCACGCTGGACCGGCTTGGGGTGAAGCCGCGCATCGGGAGATGCGCGGCCGGGCAACTCAACCGGCCCGAACCCGACAGCTCACCTCGCAGGCGTCGGTGAGGGGATCCACCATGCTGTTTTCCGGCAAGGGCAAGCACCGTCGTCCGTCCAAGGCCACCCGCGTCGCCGCGCTCGCCGGCGTCACCGGTGTCGCCATCGCCGCCCCGCTGATGGCGGCCGGCAACGCCTCCGCCGCCACCGCCTCCGAGTGGGACGCCGTCGCCCAGTGCGAGTCGGGCGGCAACTGGTCCATCAACACCGGCAACGGCTACTACGGCGGTCTGCAGTTCTCCGCCTCGACCTGGGCCGCGTACGGCGGCACGGCGTACGCCTCCACCGCCGACCAGGCCTCCAAGTCGCAGCAGATCGAGATAGCCGAGAAGGTCCTCGCCGCCCAGGGCAAGGGCGCCTGGCCGACCTGTGGTGTGGGCCTGTCCGGCGCCACCTACACCGGCGGCGGCAGCTCGTCCTCCTCCGGCTCCTCCAGCTCGTCGAGCGACAGCAGCACCAGCACCCGCTCCTCCGAGCAGTCGACGTCCCGTTCCTCGGAGCGCACGACCGCCAAGAAGACCGTCACCACCCCGACCGGCAAGAAGGTCAAGAAGGGCGACGGCGAGTACAAGGTCGTCAAGGGTGACACCCTCAGCTCCATCGCCGAGAAGCACGACGTCAAGGGCGGCTGGCAGAAGCTGTTCAAGCTGAACAAGGACATCATCAGCGACGCCGACTTCATCTACCCGGGCCAGCAGCTGCACCTCAAGTAGGGCAGCCGGGCAACGCCCAGCTGAACCACAGCGCCCTCACATCCGTGGTCCTCATACTGAAGGCCTCGTGAGGGTCACCCCCGTCCCCCACGGGCTCCCCGCTCCGGTGCGTGTTCCCCCGTACGCACCGGAGCGGGGTTTTTCACGCCCGGGTGTTTTACGCCCTCGTACCCGAGTCTCTTTGTTCCGTTCGGAAACAATTTACTCTCGGTTCTGTCCAGGGGGCGGTCCACGCGGTGGCCGATCGCCCGGAGCCGGTTAGGCTCGTCTCGCAGAGCCGCTGCGGCAGTGCCGTAGCCGCGTCACATCCCAAGAAGGAGATGCTCGTGCCGTCCATCGACGTCGTCGTAGCCCGGGAAATCCTGGACTCCCGAGGCAACCCCACGGTCGAGGTCGAGGTCGGCCTCGACGACGGCAGCACGGGTCGTGCCGCCGTCCCCTCCGGCGCCTCCACGGGCGCCTTCGAGGCCATCGAGCTTCGCGACGGTGACCCGAACCGCTACATGGGCAAGGGTGTCGAGAAGGCCGTCCTCGCCGTCATCGAGCAGATCGGCCCCGAGCTGGTCGGCTACGACGCCACCGAGCAGCGCCTGATCGACCAGGCCATGTTCGACCTGGACGCCACCGACAACAAGGGCTCCCTCGGCGCCAACGCCATCCTCGGCGTCTCCCTCGCCGTCGCCCACGCCGCCTCCGAGGCCAGCGACCTCCCGCTCTTCCGCTACCTGGGCGGCCCGAACGCGCACCTGCTGCCGGTGCCGATGATGAACATCCTGAACGGCGGCTCGCACGCCGACTCCAACGTGGACATCCAGGAGTTCATGATCGCCCCGATCGGCGCGGAGTCCTTCTCCGAGGCGCTGCGCTGGGGCGCCGAGGTCTACCACACCCTCAAGAAGGTGCTGAAGACCAAGGGCCTGTCCACCGGCCTCGGCGACGAGGGCGGCTTCGCCCCGAACCTGGAGTCCAACCGCGCCGCCCTCGACCTCATCGTCGAGGCCATCAAGCAGGCCGGTTACATCCCCGGTGAGCAGATCGCGCTCGCGCTCGACGTCGCCGCGTCCGAGTTCTACAAGGACGGCAAGTACGAGTTCGAGGGCAAGTCCCGCTCGGCCGCCGAGATGACGGAGTACTACGAGGAGCTCGTGGCGGCGTACCCGCTCGTCTCCATCGAGGACCCGCTGTTCGAGGACGACTGGGCCGGCTGGAACGTCATCACCGAGAAGCTGGGCGACAAGGTCCAGATCGTCGGCGACGACCTCTTCGTCACCAACCCGGAGCGCCTGGCCCGCGGCATCGAGGAGGGCTCCGCCAACGCCCTGCTCGTCAAGGTCAACCAGATCGGTTCGCTGACCGAGACCCTGGACGCCGTCGAGATGGCCCAGCGCAACGGCTTCAAGTGCATGATGTCCCACCGCTCCGGCGAGACCGAGGACGTCACCATCGCCGACCTCGCCGTCGCGGTGAACTGCGGCCAGATCAAGACCGGCGCCCCGGCCCGCTCGGACCGCGTCGCCAAGTACAACCAGCTGCTGCGCATCGAGGAGATCCTCGACGACGCCGCGGTGTACGCCGGCCGTAGCGCGTTCCCGCGCTTCAAGGGCTGACACCCCCTCAAGGACAGCGTCGTACGTACGTCCCCGTACTCGGTCCCGTACCGTGTGCGGGGACGTACGCGCGTGGGTGAACGGGAGTGAGAGATGGCCGTCAAGGACCGGGATCGTTTCTCCACCGCGACCCGGATCCGGCTGCTCGGCGAGCAGACCGCGGCCCGGGTCTACCGCTCCCAGACCAAACGCCAGGCCCGCCGCTCCCGGCTCACCGGCCGCGCGGCGCTGCTCGCCCTCGTCCTGTGCTCGCTCGTCGTCGCGCTCGCCTACCCGATAAGGCAGTACGTCTCCCAGCGCGCCGAGATCTCCGATCTGCAGCGGCAGCAGGAGCAGGCCCGGCAGCGCGTCGAGCAGCTGCGCGACCTCAAGGCGCGGTGGCAGGACGACGCGTACGCCGAGCAGCAGATCCGGCAGCGGCTGCACTATGTGATGCCGGGGGAGACGGGGTTCGTCGTCGTCGACCCGGGCGCGGCCGAGCAGTCGCGCGCCGAGCTGGGGGCGGCGGACCGTCCCTGGTACTCGAACGTCTGGGACGGGGTCGACAAGTCCGACGCCTCCGACCAGTGAATCCGACGTCTTCGACCAGTGAAGCTGAACCAGAGAAAGACAGGCATGGAAACGCCTCCGCCCACCACCCCGCGCACCGAGCCGACCGACGCCGACGTCGAGGCCTTCAAGCAGCAGCTCGGGCGTCCGCCGCGCGGGCTGCGCGCCATCGCGCACCGGTGCCCCTGCGGGCAGCCGGACGTGGTGGAGACGGCCCCGCGTCTGCCCGACGGCACGCCCTTCCCGACGCTGTACTACCTGACGTGCCCGAAGGCGAACTCGGCGATCGGGACGCTGGAGGCGAACGGCGTGATGAAGGAGATGACGGAGCGGCTGGCGGCCGACCCCGAGCTCGCCGCGGCGTATCGCGCCGCGCACGAGGACTATGTCCGGCGGCGTGACGAGATCGAGGAGCTCAAGGGCTTCCCGAGCGCGGGAGGCATGCCGGACCGGGTGAAGTGCCTGCATGTACTGGTGGCGCACTCCTTGGCCGCGGGCCCCGGCGTGAACCCGCTCGGCGACGAGGCCCTTGCGATGCTGCCGGAGTGGTGGAGCAAGGGGGCGTGTGTGGTGCCGCCCGCTGACCTGTGACCCTGCGTTCCGCTGCCGTACCAGGGGGCTCCGCCCCCTGGACCCCCGACCTTCGCCCACCCACCACCCGTCTCGGTGGGTCAAAGAGTGAGGAAGCCCCATGACCCGCGTCGCCGCCATCGACTGCGGTACCAACTCCATCCGCCTCCTCGTCGCCGACGTGGACCCCGCGACCGGTGAACTCGTCGACCTGGACCGCCGTATGACGATCGTGCGGCTCGGGCAGGGCGTCGACCGGACCGGGCGGCTCGCCCCGGAGGCGCTGGAGCGGACGTTCGCGGCGTGCCGCGAGTACGCGGCGGTCATCAAGGAACTCGGCGCCGAGCGGCTGCGGTTCGTCGCCACGTCGGCCTCGCGGGACGCCGAGAACCGGGACGACTTCGTGCGCGGGGTGCTGGAGATCCTCGGCGTGGAGCCCGAGGTGATCACCGGCGACCAGGAGGCGGAGTTCTCCTTCACCGGCGCCACGGGGGAGCTCAAGGGCCGTGACGACCTCGCCACGCCCTATCTCGTCGTGGACATCGGTGGCGGCTCGACCGAGTTCGTCGTGGGGAACGCGCATGTGCGCGCCGCCCGTTCCGTCGACGTCGGCTGTGTGCGGATGACCGAGCGGCATCTGGTCCTGGACGGGAAGGTCACCGACCCGCCCGCGGACGCGCAGATCGAGGCGATGCGGGCCGACATCGAGGCCGCCCTGGACCTCGCCGAGGAGACCGTCCCGCTGCGCGAGGCGCGCACGCTGGTGGGGCTCGCCGGCTCCGTCACGACCGTCTCGGCGATCGCGCAGGAGCTGCCCGAGTACGACTCCGAGGCCATCCACCACTCCCGGGTCTCCCACGACAGGGTCCGTGAGATCACCGAGTGGCTGCTGCACTCCACGCATGCCGAGCGCGCGGCGATCCCCTCCATGCACCCGGGGCGCGTGGACGTCATCGCCGCGGGGGCCCTCGTACTGCTGGCGATCATGGAGCGGATCGGCGCCGAGGAGGTCGTCGTGAGCGAGCACGACATCCTTGACGGCATCGCCCTCAAAACGGCGGCGGACGTCCGCTAGCCGGTGGCATGGGTCTCTTTTGTTACCCATCGGTAGCCACCTGTTGAGCAGGCCGGATAACGTATGAGCGGGTCCGGGGGGCCGGAAAACGCCCCTCGGCGACACCCCGTCGGAAAAGTTCGTGAAGTTCTTCACAAGGAATTCCGCCCTGTGGAACCAGGAAAAGTGTCCGACTGGCCCTTCCGAGGGTCGAACAGGCCCTTGAACATGTTCAGAAGCGTGATACAGGGGGTCCGCCGGGAGGGCTCGCAACGGGTCCGCGGGAGGTTGTTGCGGACCGCTCACAGGGGTCCCGAAGGGCAAGAGAGGCAGCTCACGCGGCATTGACAACGGCTCGCCGTACACGCTGGTTCCAGGTCTGCACCATGACCTGGATCACGTGAGTCGCGGAGGATAACACACCCCCTGTAGGAGCTTGTGAAGGGGCGCACGAGCGACCCCCCTGGGGCGGGTGGATACTCGATGGCATGAGCACCACGGAGCGTCCCAGGATCCTCGTAGTAGGCGGTGGGTACGTAGGCCTGTACGCAGCTCGGCGCATCCTCAAGAAGATGCGCTACGGCGAGGCGACCGTCACGGTCGTCGACCCCCGGTCGTACATGACCTACCAGCCCTTCCTCCCCGAAACCGCCGCCGGCAGCATCTCCCCGCGGCATGTCGTCGTCCCGCTGCGACGCGTGCTGCCCAAGGCGGAGGTTCTCACCGGCCGGGTCACCACCATCGACCAGGACCGCAAGGTCGCCACGATCGCCCCGCTGGTCGGCGAGGCGTACGAGCTGCCCTTCGACTACCTGGTGATCGCGCTCGGCGCGGTCTCCCGCACCTTCCCGATCCCCGGCCTCGCCGAGCAGGGCATCGGTATGAAGGGCGTCGAGGAGGCCATCGGCCTGCGCAACCACGTCCTGGAGCAGCTGGACAAGGCCGACTCCACGACCGACGAGGAGATCCGCCGCAAGGCGCTCACCTTCGTCTTCGTCGGCGGCGGCTTCGCCGGTGCGGAGACCATCGGTGAGGTCGAGGACATGGCCCGCGACGCGGCCAAGTACTACAGCACCGTGTCCCGCGAGGACATGCGGTTCATCCTCGTCGACGCCGCGGACAAGATCCTGCCCGAGGTCGGCCCCAAGCTCGGCCAGTACGGCAAGGAGCACCTGGAGAGCCGCGGTGTGGAGATCTACCTCTCCACCTCGATGGACTCCTGCGTCGACGGCCACGTCGTGCTGAAGAACGGCCTCGAGGTCGACTCCAACACGATCGTGTGGACGGCCGGCGTCAAGCCGAACCCGGTCCTGTCCCGCTACGGCCTCCCGCTCGGCCCGCGCGGCCACGTGGACACCGCCCCGACCCTCCAGGTCCAGGGCACCGACTACATCTGGGCCGCCGGCGACAACGCCCAGGTCCCGGACGTCGCCGCCCGCAAGGCCGGCGTCGAGAACGCCTGGTGCCCGCCGAACGCCCAGCACGCGCTGCGTCAGGCCAAGGTCCTCGGCGACAACGTCATCTCCGGCCTGCGGGGCTTCCCGCAGAAGGAGTACGCGCACTCCAACAAGGGTGCGGTGGCGGGCCTCGGCCTCCACAAGGGCGTCGCGATGATCGTCATGGGCAAGATGAAGATCAAGCTCAAGGGCCGTCTCGCCTGGTACATGCACCGTGGCTACCACGGTCTGGCGATGCCGACCTGGAACCGCAAGATCCGCGTCTTCGCCGACTGGACGCTCGCGATGTTCCTCAAGCGCGAGGTCGTCGCCCTCGGCGCCCTGGAGACTCCGCGCGAGGAGTTCTACGAGGCCGCCAAGCCCGCGCCGGCGCCCGCCGCGGCGCAGCCGGAGAAGACCCAGGAGAAGGCCAAGGCCTCCTGACCCGCTCCGGTCGCTGATCGACGAACCGAAGGGCCTCCCGCCATCCGTGGTGCGGGAGGCCCTTCGGCGTGTCCGGGCTCTTCGGCGTGTCCGGGGATGGCATCGCCGTCTGTCCCTGTTTACGTAGGTGGACCATTCCGGGATCCTCGTCACGGAGGTGTGCGCCATGGCTGACGCCGCGCTGCGGCTGAAGAACCTCTTCGAACTACTGCTGGGAGCTCCGCTCCCGGTCGGGCTGCGGGCGTGGGACGGCTCGCAGGCCGGTCCACCGGGCGCCCCCGCCCTGGTCCTGCGCAACCGCCGCGCCGTACGCCATCTGCTGTTCAAACCGGGCGAACTCGGTCTCGCCCGGGCCTGGGTCGCGGGCGACCTCGACATCGACGGCGACCTATACACCGCCCTCGACCTGATCTCCGGCCTGGTCTGGGAGCGCGGTGAGGACACCAGGAGCCGTGCCGCGATGCTCCGCGACCCCGAGGTGCGCGCCGCCCTGCGCGGCCTCGTGCGGCTCTCCGGGCTCCCGCTGCCGCCCGCCCCGCCGCCCGAGGAGGTCCGCAGACACCGCGGCCACCTGCACACCAAGCGCACCGACAGACGCGCCGTCAGCCACCACTACGACGTCGGCAACGACTTCTACGAGATCGTCCTCGGCCCGTCGATGGTCTACTCGTGCGCCTACTGGGAGACGCCGGAGAGCACCCTTGAGGACGCCCAGCGCGACAAGCTCGAACTCGTCTGCCGCAAACTCGCCCTGACACCCGGTCAGCGACTTCTCGACGTCGGCTGCGGCTGGGGCTCGATGGCCATCCACGCCGCCCGCGAGCACGGTGTGCGCGTCGTCGGCGTCACCCTCTCCCAGGAGCAGGCCGCCTACGCCCGCAAGCGCGTCGCCGACGAGGGCCTGACCGACCGGATCGAGATCCGCGTCCAGGACTACCGGGACGTCACCGGCGGGCCCTACGACGCGATCTCCTCCATCGGCATGGCCGAACACGTCGGCGCCGAACGCTACCTGGAGTACGCCGAGGATCTGCACGCGCTGCTCAAGCCCGGCGGACGGCTCCTCAACCACCAGATCGCCCGCCGCCCCCAGCGCGACGAATCGACGTACCACGTCGACGAGTTCATCGACGCCTACGTCTTCCCCGACGGTGAGCTCGCCCCCCTGGGCACCACCGTCACCCAGCTCGAACGCGCCGGGTTCGAGGTGCGTGACGTCGAGTCGATCCGGGAGCACTACGGCCTCACCCTGCGCCGGTGGGTGGCCCGCCTGGAGGCCGACTGGGACCGCGCCGCACGGCTCACCGGCCCCGGCCGGGCCCGGGTCTGGCGCCTCTACATGGCCGCCTGTGCCCTCGCCTTCGAACGCAACAGCATCGGCGTCAATCAGGTCCTGGCCGTCCGTGCGCCCGACTCCGGCGCCTCCGGAATGCCCCTGCGGGCCCGCACCTGGAACTGAACGGGCGCAAGGGGCCCGCCACTTGTCAGTGGCGGGCCCCAAGTCCCCTACGGCTACTCGGCCTTGATGGCCGACAGCATGTTCAGCCTCGCCGCCCGCCGGGCCGGCCACAGGGCGGCCAGGACTCCGACCAGCGCGGCGCCCAGCAGGAAGACGCCCATCCGCGTCCAGGGCAGGACGAGTTCGTACGTCGCCATCTTCGTGCCCAGCAGCTCACCGGCCGCCCAGCCGAAGAACACGCCCAGGCCGATGCCCAGCACGCCGCCGAACAGGGAGATGACCAGGGACTCCAGGCGGACCATCCGCTTGACGCCCTTGCGGTCCAGGCCGATCGCGCGGAGCATGCCGATCTCCTGCGAACGCTCGAAGACCGACATGGCCAGGGTGTTGATGACCCCGAGGACCGCGACGATCACCGCCATGGCGAGCAGGCCGTAGAGCATGTTCAGCATCAGCGTGAACATCTGCGCGATGTCGTCGGAGAGGTCCTGCTTGCTCTGGACCTTGATGGCCGGGTTGGTGCCGAGGGCCTTCTCCAGCCTGTCCTTCGTGGCGTCGGAGGCGCCGTCGGCGGTCTTCACCAGGACCTGCATGTCGGCCGGGTCGGTCAGATGCGGGGTCAGGCCCTTGTTGTCGACCATGATGCCGCTGATGAGCTCGTTGCCCTCGTACACCGCGGAGACGGTGAGCTTCTGCGCCTTGCCGTCCTCGTAGTGCGCGGTGAACGTCGAACCGGCGGTCCAGCCGCGGGACTTGGCGGTGTCGCTGTCGACGACCACCTGGCCGCCGCCCACCTCGAAGCGGCCGCTGTCGACCTTCAGCTGCGTCAGCTCGGCGATCGCCGCGCCGTTCACCCCGGTCAGGTACTCGGTCTCGCCGTCGATCCGGGACGGGGCGTTGCGCAGCGGGCTGGTGACGGTGACACCGTCCGTGGCGTTCAGCTTGCGGTCGACGTCCGTGGACAGTTCGTTGCCGTTCGCCATCGACACGATGTAGTCCGCGCGGATCGCCGACGACGCCATCTTGTCGATCGACTTCTGGAGGCTGCCCGCCATCACCGTCATGCCCGTGATCAGGGTCAGCCCGATCATCAGCGCGGACGCGGTGGCGGCCGTACGACGGGGGTTGCGGACCGAGTTCTGCCGGGCCAGCTTGCCCGCGGTGCCGAAGATCCGCAGCACCGGCGCCGCGGCGGCGATCAGCGGGCGGGACAGCAGCGGGGTCAGGATGAACACGCCGATGATGAGGAGGACCGCGCCGAGACCCATAGGGGCCTGGCCGTCCGAGCCGTCCATCGTGGTCGCCGCGAGGACGACCGCGACACCGGCGCCCGCGAACAGCGCGCCGAGGGTGTTGCGCAGGACCAGCGACTTGGTGGTGGCCGCAGCGTGCACGCTGCTCATCGCCGCGACCGGCGGGATCTTCGCGGCCCGGCGGCCCGGCAGCCATGCCGCGAGCATGGTGATGAGGACGCCGACCGCGAGGGCGGTGGCCACCGTGGAGCCGGAGATGATCAGCGGCCCGTCCGGGACGGTCGCGCCGAGCGTGCCCATCAGCGACCGCAGCCCGGCGCCGATGCCGACACCGGCGACCAGACCGGTGACCCCGGCGACCGTGCCGACGACGAACGCCTCGATGAGCACCGAGCGGGTCACCTGGCGCCGCGAGGCACCGACGGCCCGCAGCAGCGCCAGCTCCTTGGTGCGCTGGGCGACCAGCATGGTGAAGGTGTTGGCGATGATGAACGTGCCGACGAACAGCGCGATTCCGGCGAAGACCAGCAGCCCCTGCTTCAGCCCGGACATCTGCGAGGAGATCAACTCGGCCTGGTTGTCGGCGAGTTCCTTGCCGGTGGTGGTCTCGACGACGTCGCTCGGCAGCGACTTGTCGAGCGCGGCCTTCAGCGCCGTCTGGGACGTGCCCGCGGCGGCCTTCACATCGATCTCGTCGTAGGTGCCGGTCTTGCCGAACAGGCTCTGCGCGGTCGCCGTGTCGAACAGGGCGAGGCTGCCGCCGGCGGCGACATTGCCGTCGTCGGTGGTGAAGATGCCGGTGACGGTGGGGGAGAGGACCGGGCCGTCGATGGAGATACGGACCTTGTCGCCGACCTCGTACCCGGCGCGGTCGGCGGTCTCGGAGTCGATGGCGACCTGGTCCGCGCCGCTGGGGGCCGCGCCCTCGACGAGCGGGTACCGGGGGTCCTTGTCGCCCCAGTAGTTCCCGCCCTGCGACTGGAAGCCGCCGCCGATGAGCTTGCCGTCCTTGTCGGCGATGGCGGTGAAGCCGCTCACCACGCCGATGGCGGACGCGGCGCCCGGGGTCTTCGCACTCCTGTCCAGCAGCGCCTGGGTCAGTTCGGGCGCCTTGCCGACCGTGTTGCCCTTGCTCTCCTGGTAGTCGGACTGCACGGCCACGTCGACCTGGTCGAAGCCCTTGGCCGAGCTGTTCTGGTAGGCGTTCGAGATGGTGTTGGTGAAGACCAGCGTCCCCGAGACGAAGGCCACGCCGAGCATCACGGCGAGGACGGTCATCAGGAGCCGGGCCTTGTGCGCGAGGACGTTGCGCAGGGCGGTGCGGAACATCAGGAGGTACGGCCCTTCGCGTCGAACTGCTTCATGAAGTCAAGGACGTTGTCCGCCGTCGGCCGGTACATCTCGTCGACGATCCGCCCGTCGGCGAGGAAGACGACACGGTCGGCGTACGCGGCGGCGACCGGGTCGTGGGTCACCATCACCACGGTCTGCCCCAACTCCCGTACGGAGTTGCGGAGAAAGCCCAGCACCTCCGCGCCGGAGCGGGAGTCGAGGTTTCCGGTCGGCTCGTCGCCGAAGATGATGTCGGGCCGGGAGGCCAGGGCGCGGGCGACGGCGACGCGCTGCTGCTGGCCGCCGGAGAGCTGGGAGGGCCGGTGGGAGAGCCGGTCCTTGAGGCCGACCATCTGGATCACGGACTCCAGCCACTGCTTGTCGGGCTTGCGGCCCGCGATGTCCATCGGCAGCGTGATGTTCTCCAGCGCGGTCAGGGTCGGCAGCAGGTTGAACGCCTGGAAGATGAAGCCGATCTTGTCCCGGCGCAACTTGGTGAGCTGCTTGTCCTTGAGCGAGCCGAGCTCGGTGTCACCGATGCGCACCGAGCCCGACGAGAAGGTGTCGAGGCCGGCCACGCAGTGCATCAGCGTCGACTTGCCGGAGCCCGACGGGCCCATGATCGCGGTGAACTCGGCCTGCCGGAACTCGACGGAGACCCGGTCGAGGGCGACCACCTGGGTCTCGCCCTGTCCGTAGATCTTCGACAGATCCGTGGCGCGCGCGGCCACGGTGGTGGTCCGGTCGGCGATGGGGGTGGTGGTCACGGGTGGGTGCTCCTGACGGGACGACGACGGGTTCTGGACTCCTGAACCATCGTTCCGGCGCTTTGACGCGCTGTAGTCACCCGCTGCTCCGGTTCCGGAGGGCGACTCGAGTCTGACCACACCCGGTGATGTCATACCTGGGGATGACGGCGCGGCTCCGGGGCGCAGGCCGCGTCGAGAACAGGTGGAGCCCCCTGGTTGAAGCGGTGAAATTCCGTCATTCCGCATGCGCGGCCGGGCCTCGCACGTAAGGCTATTGGCAAGTGCGGATGGCTCGTTCCACGGGCTGATGCACCCTCAGACGTCAATAAAATAAGACAACATCGGTCCGCCCGTCCGCTGTTCGGGGGACGTATCCCGATAGGCTCGGAACCTCGACGCGGAGCCCATGGCCTGCCCGGATGGTGGAATGCAGACACGGCGAGCTTAAACCTCGCTGCCCCTCGCGGGCGTACCGGTTCAAGTCCGGTTCCGGGCACCTCCGACCTCTTTCGTTCCCGTAGGCAGACACCGCTTCCGGTGGGATCCTTCTTTCAACACATCGCGACAGTGCGACAGCGTGAAGAGGCGTCCCGTTCGGGGGTGGGGAGTATCGGCGGTGTCGTGTTTCCGAGCCCCCGTGCTCGTCACAGACGCCGATGCCGACCTTCGACCCGTACCGCCCCCCGGCAGAGGGTGGAGACGAGCCGAGCCCCGACGACCGTCGCAGCCCCTTCGACATGCTCAACTCCGTCGCCGGCCTCGCGTCCTACACGAACGCCTACTTCGGCTACTTCCGCCTCAACCCCTTCGCCGTAGGCCTGAGCGCCTTCGACTCGTCATGCCCAGCCTGCGGTTGGCCACGCTCCTCCCGCGCACCGACCGTTGACAGGGGCCGCGGGCCGTCGCAGACTCAGCGGGAGTCAATGGTGAAGGAAATTTCACTACACGAACAAGCGCGCACCAGCGCGAACGAGTGCGAACAGAGAGGTTCGTCGATGCGCACCACCGTCGGCATCATCGGAGCCGGCCCCGCAGGGCTCCTCCTCGCCCGGCTGCTCCACACCGCGGGCATCGACTCGGTCGTCCTGGAGGCCCGCGACCGCGGCTACGTCGAGCAGCGCCAGCGGGCCGGGATCCTGGAGCAGGGGACCGTGGACGTGCTGCGCGCGGCCGGGGCCGGCGAGCGCATGGACCGCGAGGGACTGCGGCACGACGGGATCGAACTGCGGTACGACGGGAAGCGGCACCGCGTCGACTTCCCCGCCCTCACCGGCGGCCGGTCCGTGATGGTGTACGCGCAGACCGAGGTCTGCAAGGACCTCATCGCCCTCCAGCTGAAGGAGGGCGGGCCGCTGCTGTTCGAGGCGGAGGCGCTGGCCGTCGAGGGCGCCGACAGCGACCGCCCCACCGTCCGGTTCCGGCACGAGGGCCGCGAGGGCGTCCTGGAGTGCGAGTACGTCGTCGGGTGCGACGGGTTCTGGGGGGTGGCCCGCAGGGCGGTGCCCGAGGAACTCGTCCGTGTCTTCGAGCGGACGTACCCCTTCGGCTGGCTCGGCATCCTCGCCGACGTCCCGCCCTCGCACGACGAGCTGGTCTACGCCCGCCACGACCGCGGCTTCGCCCTTCTCTCCATGCGCTCGCCGTCGGTCTCCCGCCTCTACCTCCAGGTCCCCGAGGGCACCGACGCCGAGGCATGGGGCGACGAGGAGATCTGGGACGAGCTGGAGCGCCGGTTCGCGACCGGGGACGGCTGGACGCTGGACCGCGGCCCCATCACCCAGAAGTCCGTGACACCCATGCGGTCCTACGTCCACGAGCCCATGCGGCACGGGCGGCTCTTCCTCGCCGGGGACGCCGCGCACATCGTGCCGCCGACCGGGGCGAAAGGGCTGAACCTGGCCGTCGGCGACGTCGTCACCTTCGCGCGGGCGCTGTCGTACGAGAAGGAGACCGGGTCGGCCGAGCTGCTCGACGCCTATTCGGAGACCTGTCTGCGCCGGGTGTGGCAGGCCGAGCGGTTCTCGTACGACATGACGACCCTGCTGCACCGGTCGCCCGACGCCACTCCCTTCGAGGACCGGCTCCAGGTGGCGCGGCTGGAGCGGATCGCCACGTCCGAGGCCGCCGAGACCGACCTCGCCGAGGGGTACACGGGGTTCTCCTTCGGGTGATGTACCGAAATGGTCATGAACCTGCCCCCTTCGTGGCCGGGAATCGACGGGCCGCGTAGCGTGTTGCCTCGCACGACGAGGGAAAGATCCTCCCCAAGCACTAGGGTCAATCCTTTGCCTACCTATTACTCTTGACGCCAAGGCCCACACGTAGTGGCCATGGAGGAGTGAAATGAGGAGCAGCAACCCGGTCTTCTCGCGACGGGGGTTCAGCCGCGACAACGGCTACGCGGGCTTCAACGCCCAGCCGCAGGCCGGGGGCGCAGCCGTGGGCACGCAGGGCAACCCGTACGCCCAGCAGCCGACCGGCAACCCGTACGCGCAGAACCCCTACGCGCAGAACCCTTACGCCCAGCAGGACCTGCAGCACGGCGCACCGCCGCAGGCCCCGGTCACCACCGGCCGGATGACGATGGACGACGTCGTCATGCGCACCGGTACGACCCTCGGTGTTCTCATCGTCACGGCCGCGGTCGCCTGGGCGGCCCTGCCGGTCGACGACGCGAACATCAGCCGGTCCTACGGCATCGCCATCGGTGCCGGTCTGATCGGCATGGTGCTGGCGCTCGTCCAGTCCTTCAAGCGCAAGGCCTCGCCCGCGCTGATCGTGTCGTACGCCGCGTTCGAGGGTGTCTTCCTCGGCGTGGTCTCCAGCGTCGTCGACAACCGCATCGCGAGCGGTGCGGCCATGCAGGCCGTGATCGGCACGCTCGCCGTGTTCGCCGCGGTCCTGGTGGCCTACCGGGCGGGCTGGATCCGCGTCAACCGCCGCTTCTACGGCTTCGTGATGGCGGCCGCGCTCGGCTTCGTCCTGCTGATGGCCGTGAACCTGCTGTTCGCCGTCTTCGGCGGCGGTGACGGCCTCGGCTTCCGCAGCGGCGGCCTCGGCATCGCGTTCGGCATCATCGGCGTCCTGCTCGGCGCCTGCTTCCTGGCCCTCGACTTCAAGCAGGTCGAGGACGGCATCGCCTACGGCGCGCCGAAGGAAGAGGCCTGGCTGGCGGCGTTCGGTCTGACCATGACGCTGGTCTGGATCTACATGGAGTTCCTGAGGCTCATCTCGATCCTCAACAGCGACTGACCTCCACGGAGGCAGTCGAGGAAGGGCCCCGGCGTTCTCGCCGGGGCCCTTCGGCGTCTTCGCCGGTGCGCGTCTAGAGGAGCTTGCGCGCGGCCCTCCTCAGGTCGTACTCGTGGATGATCGCCTTCGCGTGGCCGTACGCGAGGTTGTGTTCGTGGCGGAGCCAGCTGACCTTTTCCTCGAAGCGGAAGAGAGCCGGGCCTTCTTCGACGGTGCGGATCCAGTCGGACACTTCACGACCGGTGCAGTGAGGGATGCGGGCGAGCATGTTGCGGTGGGTCTCCTCGGAGAGGACGTGGGACATCGGCGCCTCCGGACGCAAAGGGGATGTAAGCCGGTCCTTCAGGTCACCGTGCCTGAGCGTTGGCCCGTTGGCAACAGTCCCGGTGCGGCGCGTACGGTTGCGCCGTGGCTGATACGACGCGTCTGACGCAGGCTGTGGATCACTTCGCCGACCGTTTGCGGGCCGCTCCGCAGAGCCGGCTGCAAAGGGGCGCCGCGGCCGAGGCGCTGGGTCTGGCCAGGGAGTTGGCGCGCCGGGCGCAGCTGATCGAGGACCCCTCGGGGGAGCCCCGGCAGATGCCGGACGCGGGCATGTTCGCCGCCGCGGACCAAATCACCGTCGCCGTGCACGACTTGGCCCTCGTCCTCACGGACGAGGGCCAGATCGACGAAGCGGTGGAGTTGGTCGCGCAGGCGCAGAAGCGGGCGGGTGTCTGAGGAGCATTGGCGGGCGCGGGCCGGCGGGGGCTGGTCGCGCAGTTCCCCGCGCCCCTAAGGCGTTGCGGGTGCCGGCGATTCAAAGGCTCGCTATGACCCGGTCCGCCAGGATGTAGACGTTCTCCTCGCCGCACGCGAAGGTCAGCGTGTAGGCGCCCGAGACTCCCGAGCCGCCCAGCAGTATCGGGCTCTCGCCCGCGGTCAGGGCCGCCGAGAGGCGCTCCGCCGTCTCCCGGTGGCCCGGCGTCATGCACAGCGTGGTGCCGTCGGCGAAGACGTAGACGTCGAGGGTGCCGAGGGGGCCGGGGCGGACGTCGGCCAGTTCCGTGCGGGACGCCGCGAGTTCCTCCAGCGTCGCCACCGTGCGCTCGTGGTCGTTCACGACGGGTGACTGGACCGGCACGAAGTCCGGGTGCGAGGGGTGACGGCGGCGTGCCGCGGCCAGCTCCGGGGAGTCGGCGGCGAACTCGTCGGCGTCCGCGGCGGCCTCGGTGACCGGCTCCAGCGGCTCCAGGCCCACGAAGTCGCTCTGGCGGGGCAGGAACAGCTCACTGTCGGTCAGCCCGAGGAGGGTGGGGGCGTCCGCGTCCCGCGCTTCCTGGGCGGCCCAGAAGGCGCGCGCCTCGGCGAGTTCCCGCTCCCGCTCCTCCGCGAGGGCCTCGGCCACGGCGGCCCGTATCTCGTCGGCGTCACCGGCGGGGCGGGCGGCGGGCACGAGACCGTGGGCGGCGGTCGCCGCGTTCGTCTCGGCGAGCTGGCTGTGCAGGGCCGCCACCTGCCGGCGCAGCTGCAAGAGGGTGCGCAGGACGGCGACGCCCACGGCCCCCGTGGCGGCCGTGGTGACCAGCAAGGCGATCGGCATGGCGCTCACTGACGTACTCCCGGTTCAAAGTCGACCCCCGACTTCCTACATCAGCTTGAAGGGCGGACTATCCCGCTGTCAGTGCGTAACGTCACGAAACGGACAGGACTTTGGGCCCGGAGTTTAGTGTGAGAACGGTTCTGACCTGCGTAAATCCCTATGCGGAGGGAGATAGGTCACATCCTGGGGGAGATTGGATCACAAAACGGCCCAGAACCCTGGTGGTTCAAGGGTTCTGGGCCATTGCGTCACGCGGGGTGCCGGTGGAACTACGGGGAGTTGGTCAGCTGAGGCGCTCGATGACCATCGCCATGCCCTGGCCGCCGCCGACGCACATCGTCTCCAGACCGAACTGCTTGTCGTGGAACTGGAGGGAGTTGATCAGCGTGCCGGTGATCCGGGCGCCGGTCATGCCGAAGGGGTGGCCGACGGCGATGGCGCCGCCGTTGATGTTCAGCTTCTCCAGCGGGATGTTCAGGTCGCGGGCGGAGGGGATCACCTGCGCGGCGAACGCCTCGTTGATCTCGACCAGGTCGATGTCGTCGATGGTGAGACCGGCCAGGCGCAGGGCGCGCTGCGAGGCCTCGACCGGGCCGAGGCCCATGATCTCGGGGGACAGGCCCGAGACGCCGGTGGAGACGATGCGGGCGAGCGGGGTGAGGCCCAGCTCACGGGCCTTGGTGTCGCTCATGATGACGACCGCGGCGGCACCGTCGTTCAGCGGGCAGCAGTTGCCGGCGGTCACGAGGCCGTCGGGGCGGAACACCGGCTTCAGACCGCCGACGGCCTCCAGGGTGACGCCGGCGCGCGGGCCGTCGTCCTTCGAGACGACCGTGCCGTCGGGCAGCGTGACCGGGGTGATCTCGCGCTCCCAGAAGCCGTTCTTGATGGCTTCCTCGGCGAGGTTCTGTGAACGGACGCCGAACTCGTCCATGTCCTGGCGGGTGACGCCCTTGATACGGGCCAGGTTCTCGGCGGTCTGGCCCATGCCGATGTAGGCGTCCGGCACGAGGCCGTCCTCGCGCGGGTCGTGCCAGGTCGTGCCCTCCTGTGTGGCGACCTCGGCGGTGCGGGCCTCGGCCTCGGCGAACAGCGGGTTGTGCGTGTCCGGGAGGCTGTCGGAGTTGCCCTTGGTGAAGCGGGAGACCATCTCGACACCGGCCGAGATGAAGACGTCGCCCTCGCCGGCCTTGATGGCGTGCAGGGCCATACGGCTCGTCTGGAGCGACGAGGAACAGTAACGGGTCACCGTGCAGCCGGGGAGGTGGTCCATGCCCATCTGCACGGCGACGATGCGGCCGAGGTTGTTGCCCTGCTCGCCGCCGGGCAGACCGCAGCCCAGGTGCAGGTCGTCGATGTCCCTCGGGTCCAGCTCGGGGACCTTCGCCAGGGCGGCCTGGATGATCGTGGCGGTGAGGTCGTCCGGGCGCAGGTCCTTGAGGGAGCCCTTGAAGGCGCGGCCGATCGGGGAGCGGGCGGTCGAGACGATCACGGCTTCAGGCATCACGGCTCCATTGGCGTACGAGGTTCTTCGGGCAGGGCTGGTTGGGAAGTTACCCGTACGTATGGCCAGGGTCACGGGGGTCGGGGTGTGACCCTGGCCGCAGTTTTCTAAGCGCTTGCTTTTTTGTCTGGGGAGTCAGCCTGGGGGGCCAGTTTGAGGGGCCAGCCTGAGGCGCCGGCCTGGGGGGTCACCTTTCCACGGACCGGCTCGGATGGGGAGCGGGCACAGGCCCCGGCTCCGGCACCCGGCGCCGCTTGCGCCGCTTCAGCAGCGCCCACGGTCCCTTCGGCCCCGTCGGCATCGCCGCCGTCACCTCCGTACCCGGCTCCGCCACGGCCTCCGCCGCGGCCCGCGCCACCGGCAGGAAGCCCTCGCGGCGGCTGACGTCCGGACGCTCCTCCTCCGCCGGCCACAGGCCCAGGGCCGCGCACACCGTCGGCAGCACCGCCATCGCCGCGGTCGCGTACCCCTCCGCCGAGGGGTGGTAGTTGTCCGGCCCGAACAGCTCCCGCGGGTTCGCCGCGAACTCCGGGCCCAGCAGGTCGCCCAGCGACACCGTGCGGCCGCCCTGCTCGACCGTGCCGATCGTTTGGGCGGCCGCCAGCTGACGGGAGGCCCGCCGCGCCAGCCAGCGCAGGGGCTGCTGGACCTGCTCCACCGTGCCGAGGTCGGGACAGGTGCCGACCACGACCTCCGCGCCGGCCGTGCGCAGCCGCCGTACCGCCGTGGACAGATGGCGCACGGAACGGGTCGGCGGCATCCGGTGGGTGACGTCGTTCGCGCCGATCATGATCACGCAGACGTCGGGCAGCCGTCGGGGGTCCGCGAGGACCAGGGCCACCTGCCGGTCCAGGTCGTCCGAGCGGGCGCCCGGCAGTGCCACGTTGTGCAGGTCCACCGGCCGCTCGGCCACCGCGGCGAGCCCCGAGGCCAGCAGCGCGCCCGGCGTCTGCCCCGAGCGGTGCACACCCTGGCCCGCGGCCGTGGAGTCGCCCAGCATGGTCAGCCTGAGCGGCGGTTCACCGCGGACGGAGTAGGAGAGGCCGTACAGGCCCTGCGCGTTGGGTACGTGCGGCGATGTGCCGTTGCCGTTGCCCACCTGCCGTTTGGCCAGCCGCACCTCGGCCAGCAGCAGGCCCACGGCCGCCGCGCCGACCAGACCGATCCCGCCGCCGCCGTACGCCGCGCCTGCCGCGATCCGCCGGGCCACCCTCGCCCTCGACATGCTCGTCATGCGTCGCCGCCACCTCCTCGTTGCCGTACATCCACTCCTTGCCCCGTACGGACCGTCGCCCAATCGCAACGAGGAGTGAACAACCGCCAAGGGGCCGTAGGCTGGCGGAACCACCACGACCACATCTTTTGCAGCATCCGGAGACAACGGTGCAATTCCACGACTCGATGATCAGCCTCGTCGGCAACACCCCGCTGGTGCGGCTCAACAACGTCACCCAGGGCATCCAGGCGACCGTCCTGGCCAAGGTGGAGTACTTCAACCCCGGTGGGTCCGTGAAGGACCGCATCGCGCTGCGCATGATCGAGGCGGCGGAGGAGAGCGGCGCGCTCAAGCCGGGGGGCACGATCGTCGAGCCGACCAGCGGCAACACCGGCGTCGGCCTCGCCATCGTCGCGCAGCAGAAGGGGTACAAGTGCATCTTCGTGTGCCCCGACAAGGTGAGCACGGACAAGATCAACGTCCTGCGGGCCTACGGCGCCGAGGTGGTCGTCTGCCCGACCGCCGTCGACCCCGAGCACCCGGACTCGTACTACAACGTCTCCGACCGCCTCGTCCGTGAGACGCCGGGCGCGTGGAAGCCCGACCAGTACTCCAACCCCAACAACCCGCTCTCCCACTACCACTCCACCGGCCCCGAGCTGTGGGAGCAGACGGAGGGGCGGATCACCCACTTCGTGGCGGGCGTCGGCACCGGCGGCACCATCTCCGGCACCGGCCGCTATCTGAAGGACGCCAGCGACGGCAGGGTCAAGGTCGTCGGCGCCGACCCCGAGGGCTCGGTGTACTCCGGCGGCTCCGGCCGGCCGTACCTCGTCGAGGGCGTCGGTGAGGACTTCTGGCCGACCGCCTACGACCGGACCGTCGCCGACGAGATCGTCGCCGTGTCCGACAAGGACTCCTTCCAGATGACCCGCCGCCTCGCCAAGGAGGAGGGCCTCCTGGTCGGCGGCTCCTGCGGCATGGCGGTCGTCGCGGCCCTGCGCGTCGCGGAGCGCCTGGGCCCGGACGACGTGGTCGTCGTCCTCCTTCCCGACAGCGGTCGCGGCTACCTCTCGAAGATCTTCAACGACGAGTGGATGGCGGACTACGGCTTCCTGGAGGACGAGGGCCCGTCCGCCCGCGTCGGTGACGTCCTCAACGACAAGGAGCACGGCGCCATCCCGTCCCTCGTCCACATGCACCCGGACGAGACGGTCGGCCAGGCCATCGAGGTGCTGCGCGAGTACGGCGTCTCGCAGATGCCGATCGTGAAGCCGGGCGCCGGCCACCCCGACGTCATGGCGGCGGAGGTCGTCGGCTCGGTCGTCGAACGCGAGCTGCTGGACGCGCTGTTCGCCCAGCGGGCCTCCCTCGAGGACCCGCTGGAGAAGCACATGTCGGCCCCGCTCCCGCAGGTCGGCTCCGGCGAGCCGGTCGGCGACCTGATGTCGGTGCTCGGTTCGGCGGACGCGGCGATCGTCCTCGTCGAGGGCAAGCCCAAGGGCGTCATCAGCCGCCAGGACCTGCTGGCCTTCCTCGCCAAGGGCGGGAAGTAGCGGCGAAAGTCGGGAAGCGGCGGTGAACCTGCGGTGAACTGCCGGGTCTGTGGGCGAACTTGCGTTTGCCTACCGAATCGGTGGACTTCGCGGAAGTGGTACGAGCGTGTCACGTCCGCGCAGCACTCGCTTAACACGCGTCGGGCACATTAGTGGGTGTCGGCAGGGCGGGAGCGGCTCCCCGCCCCGGCCGGCGCCGAACGTCCAAGGACCTCCGGAGCGGCTCCCGGACCTCCATGGACGCCGGACGTGAGACCTGGTCCTGACCCGGTCGACGTCCCTCGCGGGGACCGCCGTCGTCCCGCCCCCCGGCAACGGGGGTGCGGCGGTCCCCGCGCATATCTCTTCGCGGCCCGGCTGTCAGCTCTCTTCGCGGTCCGGCTGTCAGCCGTCCCACTCGCTGTCCTGCTGGGACTTACGCCGTCCGGTGCGCCCGCGGAACAGGTCCGGGTTCACCCGTAGGGCCTGGAAGGCGTTCACCCCGACGATGCCCACCCAGGTGACCAGCAGGCCAGGGAGGTGGGAGACGCCGGCGCCGATCGCGGAGAGCGGGACGGCGAGGACCAGCGAGACGATGCCGAAGCCGTAGCGCTCGCCCCAGGAGTCCGTCGGACTCGGCGTCCGGGCACCCCGGGCCACCACCATCTGCTGTTCGGCCAGCTGCCGGCGCACCCGGCGCTCCACCGCGCCGTCGATGCGCTGGTCGACCTTCTCCAGGAAGGAGTCGACCAGCGCCGACTCGTACTCCTCGCCCAGTTCCCTGCGGGCCTGCAGGGTGGCGTCGAGTTCTTTCTTCAGGTCGGCGTCCCGCGCGTCCATTCCGGTCATGCGGTCCAACTTAGGCAGCCGCGGCGCCCGCCGCACTGGGGATAGCCCCCGTCTTGGGCGTCGGGATCTCCGGGAGCACCCCCAGGGACTCCAGCACCCGGCGGTGACCTCGCTCCACACCGCTCACCCGGACCTCGATGCCCCGGTCCCGCAGCTCGCCGATCGCGTCCCTGAGCGCGAGCGCGCCGGTCGCGTCGACCGCCGTGAGGCCTGACAGGCGCAGGTCGACCGTGCCCACCCCCGCCACGTCGGCGAGGCTGCGGCGGAAGCGGTGGGCGGCGGCGAAGAGGAGGGGGCCGTCGAAGCGGTACGTCACCGTGCCCGTCGCGCCCGGCAGTTCGTCGGCGGCGGCCGGGGTGAGCCGGGTGCCGCGCACCGCCGCCCGCAGGGCGAGCAGCACCGACACCGCGAGGCCGATCAGCACCGCCCGTACCAGGTCCAGGGCGAGTGTGGAGGCGGCGGTCAGGGTCAGGACGAGGGCGTCTCCGCGGGTCGCCCGTGCCATGGCCCGTACCGCGTCCGTCTCCACCATCCGTACCGCCGTCGCGAGGAGTACGCCCGCCAGGTTGATTCGTCGTCAGATCATCGACCCGGCCATACCCGTGCTTGAAAGGCTTCGGTCAGGCCAGCCCGTGCTGCTTCGCGTACGCGTTCGCCACGTCCTCGGGGTCCTTCTTGTCCTTGTCCACCTGACGGTTGAGCTCGGTGAGCTGCTCGGTGGTCAGGGCGTTGCCGAGCTTGGCGAGCGCCTTGCGGACGGTGTCGTCGGCCTTGCGGTCGGCGATGAGCGGGACGATGTGCTGGCTGGGGATCAGGTTCTTCGGGTCGCTCAGCACCACCCAGTCGTTGGCCTTGATGTCGGTGTCGGTGGAGAAGAGGTTCGCCACGTCCACGTCACCCTTCTTCAGCGCGCCCTTGACCAGCGGGCCGTCGGAGTCGAGCGACTTGAACTCCTTGAACTCGACGCCGTACACGTCCTTCAGACCGACCGCCCCGACCTGGCGCTTCTTCACCTCGGGTGCCGCGCCGATGACCAGCTTGCCGTTCTGCTTCGTCAGGTCGGCGAGGGAGGACAGGCCGTACTTGGTCGCGGTCTCGCGGGTGACGACGAAGCAGTCGGAGTCGGCGGCCCGGCCGTACGGCAGCACCTGAAGGCCGCCGGGCATCGCCAGGGTGAGCGCGTTCTGCATGGTTCCCGGCTCCGCGGAGGTGTCCTTGGGGGCGAGGTAGTTGAGGAGGGCGCCCTGGTACTCGGGCAGCAGGTCGATGTCGCCCGCCCTGAGCGCGGGGATCACGATCTCGCGGGTGCCGAGGTTGGGGCGGACCTTCACCTTCACGCCGGCCTGCTGGAGGACGGCCGCGTAGAGGTAGCCCAGTACCTGGTTCTCGGTGAAGTTGGCGGTGCCGATGGTGACCCCGCCCTTGCTGGAGCCGCCGCCACCGCCGGAGGAGCCGCCCTCGCTGTCGAGGGACGTGATGCCGCTCGCGCAGGCGGTCAGGGCGGGGACGGAGGCCGCTGCGAAGAGGCCGCCGAGGAGAGTGCGTCGGTTCATCGAGGGGTCCTATGCGGTGCGGTGGCGGAAGAGGAAGCGCTGGAGGCCGGAGAGGGCGAGGTCCAGGGCCACGGCGATCGCGGCGACCAGCACCGCGCCGCCCAGCACCTGGACGAGGTCGCGCTGGGCCAGACCGTCGAAGACATAGCGGCCGAGGCCGCCGAAGGAGACGTACGCGGCGATGGTCGCCGTGGCGACGACCTGGATGAGGGCCAGGCGCAGGCCGGTCATGATCAGGGGGAGCGCGAGGGGCAGCTCGACCTGGAGCAGGACCTGGTGGCCGCGCATGCCCTGGCCGCGGGCGGCGTCGCGGACGTCCGGGTCGACGGCGGTCATCCCGGCGTAGGTGTTGGTGACGATCGCCGGGACCGCGAGGGCGACCAGGGCGACGTAGACCGGCAGCATCGACAGCCCGCCCGCCAGGAAGACCAGGACGACCAGGCCGACGGTCGGCAGTGCCCGGCCGAAGGACGCGAGGTTGATCGCGACGAACGCGCCCTTGCCGGTGTGGCCGATCAGCAGGCCGAGGGGGAGGCCGATGGCGGCCGCGACGAGGGTCGCGAGGAGCGAGTACTGGAGGTGCTCGGCGAGGCGGTGGGCGATGCCGTCCGTGCCGGACCAGCTGGAGCCGCTGGTCAGCCAGTCGCCGAGGTTCTTGATGAGCTCGTACATGATCAGGCCCGCCTCCGCTTCCAGGGGGTGAGGACGTACTGGAGGGCGACCAGCGCCGCGTCCGCGACGACCGCGAGCAGGATGGTGAGGACCACGCCCGCGATCACCGGGGTCGGGAAGTCGCGCTGGAAGCCGTCGGTGAAGAGCTGGCCGAGGCCGCCGTCGCCGATGTAGGTCGCGACCGAGACCAGGGAGATCGACATGACGGTGGCGATCCGGACGCCCGCCATGATCACCGGGAGCGCGAGCGGGAACTCCACGGTGAGCAGCGTGCGCAGCGGACGCGTGCCCATCGCCTTCGCCGCTTCCTTGGTCTTCGCGGGCACCGAGTCGAGGCCCTCGACGGTGTTCCGGAGCAGGACCACCAGCGTGTAGACCGTCAGGCCGATCACGGTCGTGGTGCGGGTCAGCCCGCTGATTGGCAGCAGCAGCACGAAGATCGCGATCGAGGGGATCGTGAACAGGATGTTCGAGACGCCGAGCAGGAAGCCGCGCAGGGGGCGGACCCGGTGGGCGATCACCGCGAGGGGCAGCGAGATCAGTACGCCGAAGAAGACGGCCGACAGGGCGGCCTGGAGGTGGGAGAGGGTGAGGGTGGTGAGCTCGTCGGTGTGGTCGCCGATCCACGACCAGTCGACGCTCACGCCGCCACCCGGGCTTCCGTGTGGGCCTGCCCCGCGTGGGTGTGGATGTCGTCGCGGGAGGAGACTCCGGTGAGGACGCCCGCCGCGTCGACGCGGGCGATCAGGCCGGCGGGGGAGGCGATGGACTCGTTGAGCGCCGACAGCAGGGAATCGTTGTCGGTCAGGGGGCGTACGGGGATCTCGGTGTCCTTCGACGCCCAGTGCACGGGCCTGTTCGCCGCGTCCAGGACGAGGGACCATGTGCCGCCCTCGGGTGCCGGGCCCTGCGGGACGTCCGCCAGGGTCGTGAGCGAGAGCAGCTTCAGGCCGCGCTCGGCGCCGAGGAAGTCGGCCACGAAGTCGTCGGCGGGGCGGGCGAGCAGCTCGGTGGGGGAGGCGCACTGGACGAGATGGCCGCCGGTGCGGAAGACGGCGATCCGGTCGCCGAGCCGTACCGCTTCGTCGATGTCGTGGGTGACGAAGACGATGGTCTTGCCCAACTCCTTCTGGAGGCGGAGGAGTTCGTCCTGGAGCTGGGTGCGGACCACGGGGTCGACCGCGCCGAACGGCTCGTCCATGAGGAGCACGGGCGGGTCGGCGGCGAGCGCGCGGGCCACGCCGACGCGCTGTTGCTGGCCGCCGGAGAGCTGGTGCGGGTAGCGCTTGCCGGCGTCCGCGGCGAGGCCCACGGTCTCCAGCAGCTCGGCCGCGCGGGCGCGGGCCTTCCTGCGGCCGTGGCCGAGGAGCAGGGGCACGGTGGCGATGTTGTCGAGGACCGTGCGGTGCGGGAAGAGGCCCGACTGCTGGATGACGTATCCGATGGAGCGGCGCAGTTCGGCCGCGTCCTGCCGGGTGACGTCCTGGCCGCCGACCTTGATGGTGCCGGAGGTCGGTTCGACCATCCGGTTGATCATTCTCAGGGTGGTCGTCTTGCCGCAACCGGAAGATCCGACGAGGACCGTCACGCCGCCCTCCGGCATCTCCAGGGAGAGATCGTGGACTGCTGTCGTGCCGTTGGGGAAGCGCTTGTGGACCGCGTCGAACTGGATCATGAGATGTCCCTTGCCCGGCTGTATAACGTCATGCAGAGTTCTCTGTAGCTGAATAACTTGTCAACGGGTTGATGTAAATCCGAAGTAACGGATGACCGACGGGCAAGATTGAGTGTCCGGATTGAGGGGAGTTTGGGCTTTATGTCGTCTCGGATCGTGGACACGCCTGCATCTGCGCACACCGGGCTGGTCGTCCTCGACGGGATCCGACTCGGCGTCACGGACGTCGTGCGCCTCGCCGACGGGACCGCGCGGCCCGTCCCCGGCACCGAGGGCATGAAGCGCGTCACGGAGGCCTGGGACGCCGCCCGGCAGATCGCCGCGACCGGACGCGTCTACGGCCGCTCGACCGGCGTCGGCGCCAACCGGAACGAGCCCGTGCCCACCGAGGCCGCCGCCGAGCACGGCCTCAGACTCCTGCGCAGCCACGCCGGCGCCATCGGCGAGGAACTCCCCGCCCGGCAGGTGCGCGCGATGCTCGCCGTACGGGCCAACCAGCTGCTGGCCGGCGGCGCGGGGCTGCGGCCCACCGTCGTCACCGCGCTCTGCGAGGCCCTGGAGAGCGGGGCGTACCCGGTCGTCCACGAGTTCGGCTCGGTCGGGACCGGGGACATCGCCGCGCTGGCCCAGGCGGGCCTCGCGCTGGCCGGGGAGCACCCCTGGAAGGGGGTCGGACCCGAGCCCCAGCCCCTCGACAACAACGACGCCCTCGCCTTCATCAGCAGCAACGCCCTCGCCCTCGGCCAGTCCGCGCTCGCCCTCGACGAACTGCGCGGCCTCCTGGAGGCCACCCAGGTCGTCGGCGCCCTGTCACTGCTCGCGGTGGACGGCTCGCACGAGGCCTACGCCGCCCCCGTGCACGCCGCCCGCCCGCACCGGGGGAGCGCCGAGGTCGCCCGCCGGATCAGGGGGTTGATCGGGGCGGACGAACGGCCCACACCACCCCTCGGCCGGATCCAGGACCCGTACGGCTTCCGCTGCCTGCCCCAGATCCACGGCCCGGCGCACGACGCCGCCGACGCCCTCGAAGCGGTCCTCGCCGTCGAGCTCAACGCCGCCGCCGAGAACCCCCTGATCAGCCCCGAGGACATGGCCGCCTACCACCACGGCGGCTTCTACCAGGCCCAACTCGCCCTCGCCCTGGACCACTTCAGGCTGGCCCTGACCCAGGTGGCGAGGCTGTCGACCTCCCGCCTGTCCACCCTCAACGAGCCCGCCTACACCCGGCTGCGCCCCTTCCTCGCCGACCACGAGCCCGCCTCCTCCGGCGTGATGATCCTGGAGTACGCCGCCGGCGCCGCCCTCGGCGATCTGCGGGCCTTCTCCGCCCCCGCGTCGCTCGGCCACGCTGTACTCTCCCGAGGCGTCGAGGAACAGGCCAGCTTCGCCTCGCTCGCCGCCCGCCAGACCCTGCGGGCGTGCGGCGCGTACCGGCTCGTCGTCGGCTGCGAACTCGTCGCCGCCGTACGGGCGCTGCGCCAGCGCGACCACGGCCCCGACCCGGACCTCCCGGTGGGGCGGGCGCTGGAGCTCGCCTACGCGGTGCTCGACGCGGACCAGGCCGACCGGCCGCTCACGCACGACGTGACGACGGCGGCCGCACTGCTGGACCGGTTCACGGACCTCTGGAGGGGGAGCGAGGCATGAGCGACAAGGGTGTGACGGACACTCCCGCGGCACGGCTCCAGGCACTGTTCGAGGGCCACCGGCTCACGCCGACCCAGCGGCGCATCGCGCACAGCATGGTGCGCCGGGCCGCCGACGTGCCGTTCCTGTCCAGCGTCGAGCTGGCCGAGCTCGCCGGGGTCAGCCAGCCGTCGGTGACCCGCTTCGCGGTCGCCCTCGGCTTCGACGGCTACCCCGCCCTGCGCCGCCATCTGCGCGAGGTCGCGCCCGCCGAACAGCCGGCCGACGCGGCGTCCTACAACGAGTACCAGCAGGCCGTCGAGGCCGAGATCGAGAACCTGCGGCATCTCGCCGAGGTCCTCGCCGACCCGCGGCCCGTGCAGCGCGCCGGACGCGTCCTCGCCGCCTCGCGCCCGCTGCCGGTGCTGGGGCTGCGGGCCGCCGCCTCGCAGGCGTACGGCTTCGCCTACTTCGCCGCCAAGGTCCACCCCGACGTACGGCTGCTGCACGAGGGCGGCACGATGGTCCAGGACCGGATCGACGCCGCCGTCCGCGCGGGCGCCTCGGCGCTGCTCTGCTTCGCGCTGCCCCGGCATCCGCGGGAGGTCGTGGACGCGCTCGGCTACGCCAAGGAGGCCGGGCTGACCGTCGTCACCGTCGCCGACTCCGCCTTCGCGCCGGTCGCCAAGGTGTCCGACCTGCTGCTGCCCGCCGCCGTCGGCACCGGGCTCGCCTTCGACACCGCGTGCGCGCCGATGCTGCTCGGGCGGGTGCTCCTGGAGGCCATGGCGGACGAGCTGCCGGAGGCGCAGGCGCGCCTTGAGGAGTTCGACGCGAAGGCGGCGGCGCGGGGGCTGTTCGTGGAGTGAGCCCGGTTTCAAGGCTCGGGATTCAAGGCTCGGGTTCTAAGGCTCGGGTTTTAAGGCTCGTCTCACCTTCCCTCGTTAACCTGCCGGGCCATCAGGACTGTGCCAGGACGACGAGGAGGACGGACGTGTCACGCGGAGGTCAGGGACTGGCCCGGGTGGCCGTGGTCGTGCGTGCCGGAGCCGCGCCGCTGTGGTGGGCCGGGGTGTTCGCGGCGGGCGTGGGAGTGCTGGTTCCGGGGCTGACCGGGCGCCGGATCGGGGTGCTGGCGGGCGCGGCGCTGTTCATCGTCGCCGCGGCCGTCGTGTCGTACCGCCGCCGTAAGCGCTACACCGCACTGAGCCGCGGTGCCGCCCGGGCCGGCAAGCACGATGTGCTCCAGGACCGGGCCGTGACCGTGCGCAACTGGCGGCACGGACACCGCTGGTGGCTGCTGCTCGCCTGGCTGGTGGCGCTCGGCGCCAACTTCGCCGTGCCCGTCGCGGGCGGGCTGCTGCTCGCCGGGACCGGTGCCGGGCTGCGGCTGAAGGCCGCGTGGCTGGGCCGGCGCGAGCGGGCCGGGGACGCGCTGCTGTGGGTGCGGGTCGACTGGCTCGACGCGCGCGGCGGACGCCCCGCCGGCAAGGCGGTCAAGGCGTACCGCGGCACGGGCATCGCGGCGGGCGACGCGGCCCCGGGCGGGGCGCGCCGCCGCACCGCGGCGCTGGTCTGAGGGACCCGCGCCTCAGACCTCCAGCTCCTCCTCGATCTTCTTCAGCTGGTGGCGGGCCATCGCCAGGTTGGCGCGCTTGGCGTCCAGGACCAGGTACATGAAGAGTCCGTTGCCGCTGCGTCCGCTGATCAGCCGGATCAGGTGGTACTGGTCGGACAGGGTGATCAGGATGTCCTCGATCTGGCCCTTGAGCCCGAGGTGCTCCATGGTGCGCATCTTGGAGCGGACGACATCGGTGTTGCCGGCGGCGGCCACACTGAGGTCGAAGCTCTTGCTGCCGCCCATCGTGCCGAGCGCCATCCCGCTGGTGTAGTCGACCAGCGCGACGCCGGTCGCGCCCTCGATGGAGGCGAGGCACTCCTTGAGGGATGTCTCGGTGTTGGCCATGACGGTCTGCCCTTCTGGTGGATTCAACTGTCCGTTGAGGTACGTGTGTTGGTCGTACGAGGAGCGCGCGCCGTTCTGGTCCGGGCGGGCGCTCTCGCGGGCTTCGTGACGGGCGCCTCGACGGGCGCCCGGGAGTCGAGGAGCTCCCCGATGCGGGCACCCGCGCGGCGGCCCTCCAGATGGAGGCGGCCGGCGTTGACCCGGTCCTGGGCGAGCAGGGTGAGCACGGCCGTGCGGCCCGCCGCGTACGTCGCCACATAGCCGTACGCGCCGCGCACCGTCAGCTCCCGGAACTCCCCCTGCCCGGTCGCGTCCGTCAGCCGCACGGCGACGCCGAGCGCCGCCGCGGTGAGCGCGGCCATGCCGTCGGGCTCGACGCCCGGGGTGTCCTGGGCGAGGACGAGCCCGTCCACGCTCGCCGCCAGGGCCCCGGTGAGATACGGCACCCGGCTCCTCAGCCGCCGCAGTTCGTCCACGATGTCGGGTTCGGCCGCCATGTCACTCCTCTCGGCGCGGGCGCGTTGTCGTTCAAAGGGACTCCAGCGCATCCCTGAGCCTTTTCAGCAGCGTGATGTCGGGGTCGGTGGTCTCGGGTCGGGCCGGTTCGGCGGTTCGCAGGGCGCCGCGCACCAGGACCCCGGCCGCCGCGAGCCGCCGTACGTCCACCAGGGTGTGGAACGCCGGGCGGCCCATCGCGCGGGCGATGTCCGGTGCCGCGCGCACGCCGTCGACCAGGTGCACCACCGCCCGCTGCCGGGCGGTGAGGCCGGGTACGGCGACGGTGTCGGCGCGCAGCAGCGGGGCCTCGTCGGTGGCCGGGTCGGGCCAGATGCGGTGCAGCAGATCGCGGCGGCGCAGCGTCTCGTGCTCCAGGGCGGCCACCGGGACCGCGCGCACCGCCCCGATCCGGCCCGGGCTCGTGTAGCGGAAGCGGCCCGGGGTGCTGCTGGGGGCGAGCACGAAGTACGCGGCGTCGTACAGCGCTTCGAGATGGCACAGCTCCAGGGCGCCCCGGGTGAGCCGGCCGCGGCCGACCAGCAGCAGTCCGGCGCCCGGGTCCTGAGCCGCCTCGTCGGCGGCCTGTCGCCAGGTGTCGGCGTCGAGGGTGCCGTGGGCCGTGAGCAGGGTGCCGAGGCCGGGGGCCGCGGGGCTCTCGGCGTGCACGACCCGGCCCTCGGTCAGATGCAGGGTGCCGCGCTCGCGGAGCAGGACGCCGGTGGCCCGCTCGGCGGCGAGCCGGGTCAGCATCGGGGAGACGCCGCCCCAGGCGCGCTCCCGGGCCTCCGCCTTGTCCCGTACCGGCAGCCGGGGCGGTGGCGTGGTTCTCACCGCGGTCATCCGAGGACCAGCCGTCCGGTCATCTCGCCGAGCCGGATCCGGGCCAGCGCGAGGTTGCCCTCCACGCGGGCCAGCCACAGATGGAGGAAGACGCTGCTGTCGAAGGACGTCCGCACGAAGCACAGGACGTGGTAGCTGTCCCGGTTGCTGATGATGACGTCCTCGACCGGGGGGTCGGCGGCGCTGTTCTCTGGGTCGTCCGGCGCGAACGCCCGGTGCTCGGCGGCCAGCCGGGCCAGCTCGGCGGCCTCGGCCGCGGCCGTCTCGTGGTCGCCGCCCGGTGACTCGCCGGCGGTGCCGAGGGCCAGCCCGCTCGTCCAGTCGACCAGCGCGGCACCCCGGGCACCGGGCAGTTGCATGACTTCCGACAGACACTCGTCGATACCGGGCACCGTGAGTTCCCCTCCCGCCTGGGGTTCGGCTGAGTGACGCCGAAACTACGCAGGGTGTGCGTGAGGGGTGAGGGTTATGGCATTTTCCGGTGGAACATGCGTCAGATGACTAAGGTGGGTCAACTGGGCTCGTTTTCCGAACAGTTGAGCCCCATGTCCTCCGGCGTGCGTCAACGGCGCCCGGCTGCTCAGAGGGTGGTGAGGGCCGAGGCGTGCGCCCCTCCGGACTCGGCCACGATCTCGTCGAGCGTCTGCGGGGTGCGGA
Source organism: Streptomyces sp. NBC_00028 (assembly GCF_045041065.1). Lineage (NCBI taxonomy): Bacteria > Bacillati > Actinomycetota > Actinomycetes > Kitasatosporales > Streptomycetaceae > Streptomyces > Streptomyces sp. NBC_00028. The sequence continues at coordinate 6,010,671 of NZ_CP108293.1, forward strand.
CGGTCGCGAAGGCGACCCCGACGCCGCCCCCGACGCCGTCGCTCGGTGCGAATCCGTAGATGCCCGGCCGCGCGAGGGAGTTGTACGCGTAGTGGTGCGCGAAGTAGTACGCCCCCGTGTCCAGCGCCGCCGCGTAGTCGCCCTGCTCCAGCAGGGGCAGCGCCCTGCCCTCGGCCAGCAGGTCGCCCGAGAAGCAGGCAGGTCCCGCGACGTCCTGCACCACCTCGGGCCCCTCCTTCGGCCGCCCCTTCCCGTCGTACGCGGCGATCCTCAGCGGCCACGACCCCGGCACGTACACCGTCCGCGTCGCCACCTGCACGCCCGCGTGCGTCACCGCCACCGGCCGCCCGCCCGCGCTCTTCGCGTACTCCACCCGCGCCACGACCGTCCCGTGCTTGGCCAGCAGCGACCGCCCGAACTCGGTCACCAGCCCGTAGCGCCCGTCGAACAGTCCCGGCACCGCCTCGCTCAGCAGCCGGGCGTACTGCGCGTACGTCGGTGCCGTCTCGTCCGAGCCGAAGTTCACCGGCAGCCCGCCGCCGATGTCGATCGTGTCGATCTGCGGGCGCCCGACGTGCCGGTTGATCTCCTCGGCGAGCGCGTACGTCTCCGCGACGCCCCGCGCCATCAGGGACAGCGGGATGCCCTGGGAGCCGGTGTGCGCGTGCAGCCGGTTCAGCCAGGGCCGGTCGGCGTAGGCGCGCAGCAGCCACTCCCGGGCGCCGGGGTCACGCAGCGCCACCCCGAACTTCGAGGTCGCCGTCGCCGTCGAGGTCGCCCCGATGGAACCCCCGCCGACCTGCGGATTCACCCTGATTCCCAGCGGGGACCGGCTGGCCGCGGACCTGATCAGGGCGTCGATGCGCTCCAGCTCCTGCGGATTGTCCGCGTTCACGGCGATCCCGAGGGCGAGGGCCTCCCGCAGCTCGGCGGGCGTCTTCGCGGGCGAGTCCAGCACGGTCTCCCGCGGGGTCACCCCCGCCGCCCGCGCCAGCGCCAGCTCGCCCGGGCTCGCCACCTCCGCCCCGATCCCGGCCTCCCGCAGCAGCCGCAGCACCGGCACCAGCGGGGTCGCCTTCACCGCGAACGCGTGCAGCACCGGGGTGCCGGGCGCGGTGACCGCGTCGAAGGCGGCCCGCAGTTCGGCCGCCGACTCCCTGATGCCGGCCACGTCGAGCAGCCCGATGAGGGGGGAGTCGGGCCCCAGCAGCCCCTGCTCCACCGCCGCCCGCACCGCGCCATCGCGCCGGACGGCGCGCTCACCCCGGCCCTCGTTGTCCATGACGTCCCCCGTCAGGTCGTTGTCCGCACCCATGCGTCCAGCCAAACACCCGCGACGCGCCCGCGCCGGGGGACCGCGCTATTGACTAGCTCTATTCAGACGGCGACTATGTGAATAGAGAGTCAAACAGTCCACCAGGAGGCAGACCATGTCAGGACCCCGCCCCGTCCGAGCGCCGCGCGGTACGGAACTGAGCGCCCTGGGATGGCAGCAGGAAGCCGCTCTGCGGATGCTGCAGAACAACCTCGACCCCGAGGTCGCCGAGCACCCCGACAAGCTCGTCGTCTACGGCGGCACCGGCAAGGCGGCCCGCGACTGGCGCTCCTTCGACGCGATGGTCCGCACGCTGCGGACGCTGAAGCAGGACGAGACGATGCTCGTCCAGTCCGGCCGCCCCGTCGGCGTCATGCAGACCCACGAATGGGCCCCGCGCGTCCTCATCGCCAACTCCAACCTGGTCGGCGACTGGGCCAACTGGGAGGAGTTCCGCCGCCTGGAGGCCCTCGGCCTGACCATGTACGGCCAGATGACCGCCGGCTCCTGGATCTACATCGGCACCCAGGGCATCCTCCAGGGCACCTACGAGACCTTCGCCGCCGTCGCCGCGAAGAAGTTCAACGGCACCCTCGCCGGCACGATCACCCTCACCGCCGGCCTCGGCGGCATGGGCGGCGCCCAGCCCCTCGCGGTCACCATGAACGACGGCGTCGCCATCTGCATCGACTGCGACCCCCGCGCCATCGAGCGCCGCATCGAGCACCGCTACCTCGACGTCAGGGCCGACAGCCTGGAGCACGCCCTCCAGCTCGCGGTCGAGGCCCGCGACGCCCGCCGCCCGCTCTCCATCGGCCTGCTCGGCAACGCGGCGGAGCTGTTGCCCCGCATGCTCGCCGAGAGCGCCCCCATCGACATCGTGACCGACCAGACCTCGGCGCACGACCCGCTGGCCTACCTGCCGCTGGGCGTCGACTTCGACGACATGGCCGACGCGGTGGCGAAGGATCCGGCCGGGTTCACGACCCGCGCCCGCGAGTCCATGGCCCGGCACGTCGAGGCGATGGTCGGCTTCATGGACGCCGGCGCCGAGGTCTTCGACTACGGCAACTCGATCCGCGGCGAGGCCCAACTCGCCGGGTACGAGCGGGCGTTCGCCTTCCCCGGCTTCGTCCCCGCCTACATCCGCCCCCTCTTCTCCGAGGGCAAGGGCCCCTTCCGCTGGGCCGCCCTGTCCGGCGAGGCCTCCGACATCGCCAAGACCGACAAGGCGATCCTGGACCTCTTCCCGGAGAACGAGTCCCTCGCCCGCTGGATCAAGATGGCCGGGGAGCGGGTCCACTTCCAGGGCCTGCCGGCCCGCATCTGCTGGCTCGGCTACGGCGAACGCGACAAGGCCGGCGATCGCTTCAACGACATGGTGGCGAGCGGTGAGCTGGCGGCCCCGCTGGCCATCGGGCGCGACCACCTCGACTCCGGCTCCGTCGCCTCCCCGTACCGCGAGACCGAGGCCATGCTCGACGGTTCCGACGCGATCGCCGACTGGCCGCTGCTGAACGCCATGGTCAACGTGGCCTCCGGCGCCTCCTGGGTCTCCATCCACCACGGCGGCGGCGTCGGCATGGGCCGCTCCCTCCACGCCGGCCAGGTCACCGTCGCCGACGGCACGAAGCTGGCCGGCGAGAAGATCCGCCGTGTCCTCACCAACGACCCCGGAATGGGCGTCATCCGGCACGTCGACGCGGGCTACGAGATCGCGGAGACGGTGGCGGACGAGCGGGGCGTGCGGGTGCCGATGCGCGAGGGTGACTCGGCGTGACGGAGACGTCCAACGGCAGCTCGTTCCACACCATGTGGCGCGAGCTGCTCCCCATCGGCCGCCACGCCGACTCCCACGGCTACCGCCGGTTCGCCTGGACCGGCGCCGACACGGAGTGCCGGGCCTGGTTCCGGACGCAGGCCGAGGACCGCGGGCTGGCCTACGAGGTCGACCGGAACGGCAACCAGTGGGCCTGGCTCGGGGATCCGGCCGCCGGGGACGCCGTCGTCACCGGGTCGCATCTGGACTCCGTGCCCGACGGCGGCGCCTTCGACGGGCCCCTCGGGGTCGTGTCCTCTTTCGCCGCCCTCGACGAACTGCGGGCCCGGCGGGTGGAGTTCACCAAGCCCCTCGCCATCGTCAACTTCGGCGACGAGGAGGGCGCCCGCTTCGGGCTCGCCTGCGTCGGTTCACGGCTCGCCTCCGGACAGCTCACCGTCGAGCAGGCGCACCGGCTGACCGACGGGGACGGGATCACTCTCCCCCGGGCCATGGAAGCCGCCGGGTACGACCCCGACGCCATCGGCGCCGACCCGGAGCGGCTCGGCCGTGTCGGCGCCTTCGTCGAACTGCATGTCGAGCAGGGCCGGGCGCTGGACATCTCCGGCGACCGGGTCGGCATCGCCAGCGCCATCTGGCCGCACGGCCGGTGGCGGTTCGACTTCCGGGGCGAGGCCAACCACGCCGGCACCACCCGCCTCGTCGACCGGCACGACCCGATGCTGTCCTACGCCGAGACCGTCCTCGCCGCCCGCCGCGAGGCCGAACTCGCCGGTGCCGTCGCCACCTTCGGGAAGATCTCCGTCGAACCCAACGGCGTCAACGCGATCCCCTCCCTCGTGCGCGGCTGGCTCGACTCCCGCGCCGCCGACCAGGCGAGCCTCGACCAGGTCGTCGGCGGGATCGAGAAGGCCGCCCGCGCGTACGCCGACGCCCACGGCATCGCGCTCGACATCGTCCGTGAGTCCTTCACGCCCGTCGTCGAGTTCGACCACGCCCTGCGCGACGAACTCGCCCGGATCCTGGGCCGCGACAGCGAGCTGAGCGTCCCCGTCCTGGGTACCGGTGCCGGACACGACGCCGGAATCCTGTCCGGAACGATCCCGACCGCCATGCTGTTCGTACGCAACCCCACCGGCGTCTCGCACTCCCCGGCCGAGTTCGCGGCCGAGGACGACTGCGCGGCCGGGGTCCTCGCCCTCGCCGACGTACTGGAAGGACTGGCCACCACGTGACCACGTACTGGCTGGAGCACGCCTGGCTCGACACCCACGTCGAGCCGGGCGTGGCGGTGGTGACCCGGGACGGCCGGATCAGCGACGTCCGCACCGGCGTCGACGCCCCGCCGCCCGGAGCCGAGATCCTGCGCGGTCTCACCCTCCCCGGCCTCGCCAACGCCCACAGCCACGCCTTCCACCGCGCCCTGCGCGGCACCGGCCAGGTCGGCTCCGGGACCTTCTGGACCTGGCGCGAGGTCATGTACGCCACCGCCGACCGGCTGACCCCGGAGAGCTACCACGCCCTCGCCCGCGCCGTGTACGCCGAGATGGCGCTGGCCGGGGTGACCTGCGTCGGTGAGTTCCACTACCTCCACCACGCCCCCGGCGGCACCCCCTACGCCGACCCCAACGCCATGGGCGAGGCCCTCGTCGCGGCCGCGGCCGACGCCGGCATCCGGATCACCCTCCTCGACACCGCGTACCTCTCCGCGGGCTTCGGGCAGCAGCCCAACACCCACCAGCTCCGCTTCTCCGACGGCACCGCGGAGGCCTGGGCCGAACGCTGTTCACTTCTCAAGGAACGGGATCACGCGCGGATCGGCGCCGCCATCCACTCCGTACGGGCCGTGCCCGCCGGGCAGTTGGCGACCGTGGCCGAATGGGCCGAGGCCCGGCGGGCCCCGCTCCACGTCCACCTGTCCGAGCAGACCGCCGAGAACGACGCCTGCCGCGAGGCCCACGGGTGCACGCCCACTCGGCTCCTCGCCGACCACGGCGTCCTCGGCCGCCGCACCACCGGCGTCCACAACACCCATCTCACCGACGAGGACATCGCCCTGATCGGCGGCTCCGGGACCGGTACGTGCATGTGCCCGACCACCGAGCGGGACCTCGCCGACGGCATCGGACCGGCCGTCGCCCTGCAGAAGGCCGGCTCGCCGCTCTCCCTCGGCTCCGACAGCCACGCCGTCATCGACCTGCTCGAAGAGGCACGGGCGATGGAGCTCAACGAGCGCCTGCGCACCCGCACCCGGGGTCACTGGACGGCGGCGGCGCTGCTGCGGGCCGCCTCCGCCGACGGCCACGCGGCCCTCGGCTGGGACGAGGCGGGCACCATCGAGCCCGGCGCCCTCGCCGACCTCACGACGATCGCGCTCGACTCGGTCAGAACAGCGGGGCCGCTGCCCAGGCTCGGCGCCGAGACGGCCGTATTCGCGGCGACGGCAGCGGACGTACGGCACACGATCGTGGGCGGACGGCATGTCGTACGCGACGGGGCGCACACCCTCGTACCGGACGTGCCGCAGGCCCTCGCGCAGGCTGTCGAAGCCCTCCGCGGCTGACCACGACCCCCAAGGACGCCACCGCCATGAACAGCACCGTCATCACCGACATCGCCACGCTGGTCACCAACGACCCCTCCCTCGGTGACGGCTCCCCCCTCGGCCTGATCCAGGACGCGGCCGTCGTCATCGACGGCGACCGCATCGCGTGGACCGGTGAATCAAGCAAAGCACCCGCCACTGACAACCGGGTCGACGCGGGCGGCCGTGCGGTGCTCCCGGGCTTCGTGGACTCCCACTCCCACCTGGTCTTCGCCGGTGACCGCACCCAGGAGTTCAACGCCCGGATGTCGGGCCGCTCGTACACCGCGGGCGGCATCCGTACGACGGTCGCCGCGACGCGGGCCGCGAGCGACGCCGCACTAGAAGCGAACCTCACCCGCTATCTCGCCGAGGCCCTGGGCCAGGGCACGACGACCTTCGAGACGAAGTCCGGCTACGGCCTGACCACCCACGACGAGGCCCGCGCCCTGCGCATCGCCGCCGCCCACACCGACGAGGTCACCTACCTCGGCGCCCACATCGTCTCGCCCGACTACGCCGACGACCCGGCCGCGTACGTCGCCCTCGTCACCGGTGAGATGCTCGACGCCTGTGCCCCGTACGCCCGTTGGATCGACGTCTTCTGCGAGAAGGGCGCCTTCGACGGCGACCAGGCCCGCGCGATCCTCACCGCCGGCAAGGCCAAGGGGCTGCACCCGCGCATCCACGCCAACCAGCTCTCCTACGGCCCCGGCGTGCAGCTGGCCGTCGAACTGGACGCGGCCAGCGCCGACCACTGCACCCACCTCACGGACGCCGACGTCGACGCCCTCGCGAACGGCGACACCGTCGCCACGCTGCTGCCCGGCGCCGAGTTCTCCACCCGCGCCGCGTGGCCGGACGCCCGCCGGCTCCTGGACGCCGGCGTCACCGTGGCGCTCTCCACCGACTGCAACCCGGGCTCGTCCTTCACCTCGTCCGTCTCGTTCTGTGTCGCGCTCGCCGTGCGGGACATGGGCATGACCCCGGACGAGGCGGTCTGGTCGGCCACGGCGGGCGGTGCGGCGGCCCTGCGCCGTGACGACATCGGCCGCCTCACCCCGGGCAGCCGGGCGGACCTCACCCTCCTCGACGCCCCGAGCCATGTGCACCTGGCCTACCGGCCGGGCGTCCCGCTGGTGAGCGGGGTATGGCGACGGGGCGTGCGCGTCGTCTGACGCACACGCCCCGCACCCGACACAAGCCGGAACAACTCAGAGGATCAGGGTCACTCCTCGACCGTCAGCCCTTTTCGCAGCCGTACCAGCGTCCGTGACAGCAGTCGCGACACATGCATCTGCGAGATGCCGAGCTCGTCGCCGATCTCCGACTGGGTCATGCCCGCCACGAAGCGCAGGGAGAGGATCGTCCGGTCCCGGGAGGGGAGGTCGGCGATCAGGGGCTTCAGGGACTCCACGTACTCGATGCCCTCGATGCCGTGGTCCTCGTAGCCGATCCGGTCGGCCAGCGCGCCCTCGGCGTCGTCCTCCTCCGGCTGCGCGTCCAGCGAGGACGCGGTGTACGCGTTGGAGGCGGCCATGCCCTCGACGACCTCGTCCTTCGACAGCCCCAGGCGCTCCGCGAGCTCGCCCACCGTCGGCGCCCGGTCCAGCTTCTGCGCCAGTTCGTCGCCGGCCTTGGCCAGGTCGAGGCGGAGCTCCTGGAGCCTGCGCGGGACCCGCACCGACCACGAGGTGTCGCGGAAGAAGCGCTTGATCTCGCCGATGATGGTCGGCATCGCGAAGGTGGGGAACTCCACGCCGCGGCTCAGCTCGAAGCGGTCGATCGCCTTGATCAGGCCGATCGTGCCGACCTGGATGATGTCCTCCATCGGCTCGCTGCGCGAGCGGAAGCGGGAGGCGGCGAACTTGACCAGGGCCAGGTTGAGCTCGACGAGCGTGTTGCGGACGTACGAGTAGTCGTGGGTCCCTTCCTCCAGCGACTCCAGGCGCGCGAAGAGGGTCTTGGACAGAGCCCTCGCGTCCACCGGTCCCACCTCGTCGTACGGGGGGATCTCCGGGAGCCCGGCGAGCGCGTCGTCCGCGTCAGGGCCCGCGAGGGCGTCCTGCTCGATGGGATCAAGCTGTTCCGGGGGGGATGTCGACGTCGCCTTATGGGTATGCGATGCGTCGAGCCGGGGTGACATGATGTCCTCCATCGTTCTCGGCATGTGGCTGCCGAAGCCGTGCGTGCACTGCGGTGTGCGGCGCCTCCAAAGCCGGCCGTGTCGAGTACGTGTCTCTACTAGCCCTACCCGGTTTCCCGACCTCGCCGCAAGTGCGTTCTGTGGGGAAATGTCCGTTTGTGTGCGGATGTTCGGGTGTCAGGGTGTGTGAGGAAGGCGTAGTGTTCGAGGGCGTCAGCAGCAGCCACGACGTCGGGAGAGAGAGACGGCATGGACCGCGGGACGGTCGGCAGCGCACAGTCTGGCCGGCTTCTGGTCGAGGTGCGAGAAGAGGGCGTCAGCGCCGTCGTGACCCCGGCAGGTGAGTTGGATCACCACACGGCAGATCTGTTGCGTGAGCCACTGGAGGAATGTCTGTCCAAGGGCTTCAGCCGCCTGGTGGTCGACTGTTCACGCCTGGAGTTCTGCGACTCCACCGGCCTGAACGTGCTGCTCGGTGCGCGGCTGAAGGCGGAGGCCGCCGGGGGTGGGGTACATCTCGCCGGGATGCTGCCCGTCGTGGCACGCGTCTTCGAGATCACGGGCGCCGACGCGGTCTTCACGGTCCATGACACGCTCGCCGCGGCCCTGGCCGACGAGACCGGCTGAGCCGGCCCGCGCCGACCGCGTGGGGCGCCCCGTCGTCCCAGGTGGAGCGGTGCATTCCCCGGGTCGCGCCTTCCGTGCCGAAACAGGGGGTGTTCTGCCGGTTCGGTCGGGCAGGAGACATCCTGACAGTCGCGCGGGGGACAGCCCGGGGTCGTACGACCCGCGTTTCCGCCTGCGGACCACGTACTGCAACGTGACTATTGAATCGTGAACTGGTGAATCGGTGAGGTGAAGCGCTGATGAGCAGCACCCGGCCTTACTCGCCGGGCGACCGCGGCCCGGGGGCCGACGGCGCTTCCGGGGCGTCCGAAGGGGGTGCGGCCGTGCCGTCTGGGTCCTCGGCGGGCCGGCAGGTCCGCAGACTGAACTTCGACGGCGCGAGCGGTGTCGTCCCGATGGCCCGCGACTTCGCCCGGCAGGCGCTGTACGCGTGGGGCTGGCTGCCCGCCGCCACCGCCGACCAGCGGGCCACCGCCGAGGACGTGCTGCTGGTCGTCTCCGAGCTGGTCACCAACGCCTGTCTGCACGCCGAGGGCCCGGACGAGCTGTGGATCGCCTGCGACAACAAGGTGATCCGGGTCGAGGTCTCCGACCGCGGCGCCGGCCAGCCCGCCCCCCGCACCCCGCACCGCGCGGGCCGCCCCGGCGGCCACGGCATGTTCATCGTGCAGCGCCTCTGCCTGGACTGGGGCGTCATCCGTACCCCCGGAGGCACCGGCAAGAAGGTGTGGGCGGAACTGGGCGCTCCGGCCTAGGGCCTGTCCGGCGGATCATGCCGCAGACGCGGGGTCTGGCACGCCGACCTGCGGCGTTGTCGTCGGTTGCCGACTCCCCCACTCTCGGCTTCGCTCGAGCGGGAGGGGCCCCCATCGCGTCGCCGCCCTCCTCCGCCTTACAGCCTGGGGGTACCTCCCACGCCCTTAAGGCAGTGGGGGAGCACCAGACCCCGCTCACCTGCGTCGATGAGGCGCCGCAGCTTTCCTGCGACTTGATCCGCCGGACAGGCCCTAGCCGCGACGGCGTGGTGACGCACGTCACGCGCGCCGATGTCACAGGGGCACCCGCCTCTCTCGTCCTGGATGTGTAAGCCCAAGCGACGGCAGAGGAGCACACCGTGGAAGCCCGCCTCAACCCCTTCGGCGTCCCGCTCATGCGCAAGGTCCTGCCCCACTTCCTCTCGGCGAACAAGGCGCTCGTGGAGTCGGCCCTGCCCGCCGCGACACAGGAACTGGTCAAGATCCGGGTGAGTCAGATCAACGGCTGCGCGGCCTGTCTCGACATGCACACCAAGGAAGCCGCCGCCGCGGGCGAGACCACGGAGCGCCTGCTCATGGTGGCGGCCTGGCGCGAGGCCAAGGCCTTCACCGAGGCCGAGCGCGCGGCCCTGGAGCTGGCGGAGGCGGGCACCCGTATCGCCGACGGCGCCGGAGTCCCGGACGAGGTCTGGCAGAACGCCGCGAAGCACTACGACGAGGAGCAGCTGATGGCCCTCGTGATCCTGATCGGCCTCATCAACACCTTCAACCGCATGAACGTCATGATCCGGCAGCCGGGCGGCGACTACGAGGTGGGCATGCTCCAGCACTGACCTCCACCCGAACCCCCTTCGGTGCGCGCCGGATCGCCACAACTCCGGCGCGCTCCGTGTCTTCCTTCCTCACGACCCCGGGCGTACCTTGACGGCCGAATCTGATGTGCCGTCAGAACCGAGGAAGAGGGAGCGGAACCGTGTCGTACCGGAATCGAACCGCCGCGCTCGCGTCCGCCGCGGCCCTGGCCGGGTCGGCGGTGCTGATGGCCGCCCCCGCCGCCCACGCCGAAGTGGTCGACGTCAAGTACCAGTGCAAGACACCGATCGGCGACAAGAGCGCCGTCTCGCCCATCGACATCAAGGGCGTCAAGAGCGGCAGCGGCTACAAGATCACCATGTCGTGGCAGAAGGGCGTCTCCTCCAGCCCGGTCGACCTGGGCAAGGGCGCGATGGCACCGAGCGCCGTCATCAGGCTGGGCGGCGCCGACAGCGGCACCCTGAACGTGTCCGGGCCGGCCAACCAGGCGGTCGTTCCCGCCAACACCCCCATCAAGATCAGCGACTTGAGCGGGACGTACACCCCGAAGAAGTCCGGCAAGGTCACCTTCACCGCCGGCGTCCTCACCATCAAGGCGCTCGGCACCACGACCACCTGCACCCCGACCAACAGCCCCGGCCCCTCGCTCACCCTGGACGTCACCGCCGCGACCGGCACCCGGAGCGGCTCCGGTTCCGGTTCCGGCACGGACTCCGGCGGCGAACTCCCGCAGACCGGCCCCGAGGACTCGGCGATCGCCCTCGGCACCCTCGGCGGAACGGTGCTGCTCGCGGGCGCGGCGGGCGCGCTGTGGCTGACGCGCAGGCACCAGGCGGCCCGTCGCTGACCTCGTTCGCCGTACGACAGCTGGAACCGCGAGCAGTACGACAGCTGGAGCCGCCGATGCCGTCCGCCGTCCGTGCCGTCCCCGTCGTCCTCGCCGTGCTGGGGGCGGCCGTCCTCACGCTCCTGGCCGTCGCACCCCCGGCGACCGCCGCCGACGGCTGGTCGGCCGCGCCCTCGGGGCAGGCGCGGCCGGCCTTCTACGCCGAGGGCGAGCCCGGCACGGCGCTCCAGGACACGCTGTCCCTGACCAACCGCGGCCGGACGTCCCTCGACGTCTTGCTGCGCGCGGCGGGGGCCGAGGTCACCTTCGCGGACACCCGCCTCCGGCTGCCCCCGCGGACCCGCACGGAGGTGCCCTTCACGGTGACGGTCCCGGCCGACGACGCCACCGCCGAACTCGTCGCCCGCGACGCCGACGGCCGCACCCTGCGGGTCGCCCTCCATCTGCGCGCCACCGTCCCGAGGGTCTCCGCGCTGACCGTCGAGCATGTGGCCGTCCACCCCGACCGCATCACGTACGAGCTGGTCAACCGTGGTACGACCGCCCTCGTGCCCCGGCTCGCCGTCCGCGTCGACGGTCTCCTCGGCCCCCTCCTCGACCGCGCCCCGCGCACCCTGCCCCTCGACCTGGCGCCGGGCCGCCGCCTGAAGCTCAGCGAACCCTGGGACGGGCCCGCCCTGGACTCCGTCGAGGTGCGGCTGACGGTCACGGCGACGGGCGGGGCGCGCGACGAGGCGCGGGTGTCGACGGGCGTCGGGCCGTGGGGCGCGGTGGCGGGCGGCGCGGGGGCGGCGGCGGCCGGGGGCGCGCTGTACGCCGTACGGCGGTCGCTCGTCCTACGACGGCGCAGGCGCCCTACGGCGGTCCTGCCCGAACCCTCTTGTCCAGGGGCCGAGTTGACGGGAGCGGTGTCGTGAAGCTGCGGATTCTCGGGGCGGCCGTGCTGGCGCTGCTGCTGGCGTCGGTCTCGGTGGGACCGGTGCAGGCCGCCGAGCGGCCCACCGTCAGGCTCTCCAAGTCGCAGGCCGGGACCGGTGGTTCGGTCACCGTCACCGGCAGCGGCTGGCGGGCGAAGGCGCTGCTGATGATCCTGGTCTGCGGCCAGTCGGTGCCCGCGCGAGGGGTGCCCGGCGGCACCAACTCCTGCGCCAACGCCGACGGTCGGGCCGTCACCACCGACGCGAAGGGCCGCTTCAGCAGGAAACTGCCGGTCGCCGAACCACCGGTGCCCTGCCCCTGCGTGGTCCATGTGGCGACGGTGACCGGGGCGAAGGCCGAGGCGGACGCGATCTTCCAGGTGGCCGGGCACGCCGTGGAGCCGCTGCCCGCCGAGACCTCCGGCGGACGGCTGTCCGTCCTCACCGACACCCGCCTCGACGGCTCCGGCGGACTGCTCACCTGGTTCGGCGCGCCACCCGCCCGCACCCTCGTCTTCACCGTCGGCAACGTCGGCACCTCGGCCGTCAAGAACCCCCTCTTCCAGGTCGGCACCTCCCACGGTGTGTTCGCCCCGCAGTGGGAGGAACAGCAGTGGCGCGGCACCATCGAGCCAGGGAAGAAGGCCCGCGTCGAGCTGCCCGTCGAACTGTCGGGCGGCGCCCACGGCGACTACACCGTCTCGCTCAAGTACGGCGGCAAGGTCCTCGCCGAACAGCCCTGGGGGGTCGGCCGGCCCTGGGGCGTGACCCTGTTCTGGGTGCTGGTCTGCCTGGTCGTGCCCGCCGCGCTGTTCCGTGTCGCGATGGCCGGCATCGACCGGGTGCGGCCCCGCCGCCCGGGCCGCTCGTCCCGCGCCGCCGCCCGGCTGCGCATGCCCGAACTCACCCTGCGGCTCCCGGGCTTGCACAGCGGCTCCGCCGAACAGCCGCCCCCCTCCTCGACCCTGCCGTGGTTCACCCCGGACTCCGATCCGGGCGCGGCAGGTCGGCTCTCCGCACCGCACGACGACAGCCCGACGACTCCCACCAGAAAGGGACCCACGTGAGCAAGCGAAGGAGAGCCGTACCGGACCGTGTCAGAGTCGCGCTGGGGCTCTGCGGGGCGGGCGTCCTGATCGGCGTCGCCGTCGCGCCCGCGCAGGCCGCGGAGGTGTCGTACGCGACGCACTGCGTGCCGCCCGCGGGCGTCGGCCTCGACCCCGTGGACGGCACCACCAAGGTGGAGATCACCGCGCCCGCCACCGCCGAGGTCGGCGACGAGGTCGAGGTGGTGTGGAAGTTCGTGCAGGCCGCCTCGAAGAACCCCGACCTCATCGACATCGGGGAGAACCAGGTCAAGCCGTCCGGCACCCTCAAGGCGGCCGGAGCGCAGAGTGCCGCCGTCCCCATGGAGGGGCCGCAGGAGAACCCGCCCATCCCCAAGGGCGGCGCCATGGTGCTCTCCGACATGAAGGGCACCCTGAAACTGACCACGGCGGGTGAGGTCACGCTGACGCCGGACGCGTACACCGTCACCGCGTACGGCACGGACACCAAGTGCACGCCGAGCGAGGCTGTTCCCGCCGCGGCGACCATCAAGGTCGAGGCGGGCGACGGAAGTTCACCGACGACCTCCGACGAGCCGACCGACAGCGCGAGCCCGACCCCCAGCACCTCCGACGAGCCCAGCGAGAGCGCCTCGTCGACCCCGAGCGCCACGACGTCCGACAGCGGGCAGACCGACTTCACCGGCAAGGTCGTCGACATCCCCTACACCTGCAAGTCGCCCATCGGGGAGCAGAAGGCGACCTCCAGGATCCAGATCAACGCCAAGAAGGACGGCGGGAACTTCGCGCTCACCGTGCAGTTCAAGAAGTCGCCGATGAACAGCCCGGCCAACATCCCGAAGGACTCGATCAAGCCGTCGATGCAGGTGGTCCTGGGCGGCGCCGACGAGGGCTCGGTGCGGGTGGAGGGCCCGACCAACGCGGAGGACATCAAGGCGGGCGACCCGATCGAGATCACGGACATGACCGGCACCTACAAGCCGGGGGCGACGGGCGAGTCGACGCTGTCGCCGGGCGTCCTGACGATCGAGGCACTCGGTACGACCACGACCTGCACCCCGGACTCGACGTCGGTGTCGCTGAAGCTGGACACCACGGCCCAGGAGGGCGGCGCCTCCGGCGGCTCCTCCACCGGCGGCTCCTCGACCGGCGGCGGCACGTCGGGCGGCCTCGCGGCGACCGGCTCCGAGGACCACGCGGCCCTGAAGGCGCTGGGCCTGGTGGCCGGGACGGCCGTCCTGCTGGGCGCGGCCGTGTTCACGTTCATGCCGGGCAGGCGGCGCCTCTGAGCGCCTCCCGAAAACCCCGAAGGGCCGCCGCACCGGGTGGTGCGGCGGCCCTTCGCTACAGCGGTGGGCTCAGCGGACGCTGCCCATGAGCTCCTTGACCCGGCTGCGGTACATCCAGACCGCGACACCGGCGACCACGGCGAGCGTGGCCTCCAGGGCGACGATGCCCGTCTTGTTCAGGTCGACGCCCGCGATGGACAGCAGACCCGTGGTCGCGTCACCCGCGGTCACCGCCAGGAACCAGACACCCATCATCTGGGAGGCGTACTTGGCGGGCGCCATCTTCGTCGTCACCGACAGGCCGACCGGGGAGAGCAGCAGCTCACCGACGGTCTGGACGAAGTAGATCGCCACCAGCCAGGCCGCCGCCGCCTTGTGACCGCCCTCGGCGATCGACAGCGGGGCGAGGAACAGGAAGAAGGACGCGCCGACCAGGACCAGGCCGGAGGAGAACTTCACGATCGTGCTCGGCTCCTTGCCGCGCCGGTTCAGGGCGAGCCAGAACCAGGCGAAGACCGGGGCGAGCGCCATGATCAGGACCGGGTTGACCGACTGGTACCAGGAGACCGGGAACTCCCAGCCGAAGATGGTGTTGTCGGCCGAGGAGTCGGCGAAGATCGACAGGGTCGAGCCGCCCTGGTCGTAGATCATCCAGAACACGGCCGCGGCCACGAAGAACCAGATGTACGCCGACATCGAGCGCTGCTCGGTGCGGTCCAGGTCCTTGTCGCGCTTGATGCGGGCCAGCACCATCACCGGGATGATCAGGCCGAGCAGGGTCAGCGGGACCAGGATCCAGTTCAGCGTGTAGTGACCGGAGAAGCCGACGATCGCGTAGAAGACGACGGCGATGCCCGCCCAGATCGCGGCCTTGCGCAGGGTGGAGGCCTTCTCCTGCTCCGACAGCGGCGTCGGGACGACGCTGGAGCGGTCCGCCAGGTGACGGGAGCCGATCAGGAACTGGCCGAGGCCCAGCGCCATGCCGAGCGCGGCGAGCGCGAAGCCCAGGTGCCAGTTGACGTTCTCACCGATGGTGCCGATGACCAGCGGCGCGGCGAACGCGCCGAGGTTGATGCCCATGTAGAAGACGGTGAAGCCACCGTCGCGACGCGGGTCGTCCGGGCCGTCGTAGAGGTGGCCGACCATCGTGGAGATGTTGGCCTTCAGCAGACCGGAGCCGATCGCCACCAGGCCGAGACCGGCGTAGAAGGTGCCGGAGGACGGCAGGGCCAGGGTGAGGTGGCCGAGCATGATCACGCCACCGGCGACGGCGACGGTCTTGCGGGGGCCCCACACACGGTCGCCGAACCAGCCGCCCGGCAGGGCGAGCAGGTACACCAGGGACACGTACACGGAGTAGATCGCGGTCGCGGTCGCGGCGCTCAGGTGGAGGCCGCCGGGGGCGACGAGGTACAGCGGGAGGAGAGCCCTCATGCCGTAGTAGGAGAAACGCTCCCACATCTCGGTCATGAAGAGAGTGGCCAGTCCGCGGGGGTGGCCGAAGAAGGTCATCTCGGAACCGGGGGTGCCCGGTCGGGCCGAGTCCTTCGTCAGGCTGGACGCCATTGGTCGTTCCTTGCTGGTGGGGACGCGCAACGTGCTTCAAGGCTGGCGGTGGCCGGCCCGCACATGAAAGAGACCTTCAGCGTGAACTGCTTTGCCAAAGGTCCCCGTGCTGCAAAAGGCGTCTTTCACCATACGGCAGGACACTGCCGGAAATGGAAGGACTTGAGACATGGATCACAGGCATTCATGGAACCGTGCACACGTTTTCTAAGGGTCTTTCCAGGCTCTCACCTCTGGTACATAGGTTCGTACCAAATCGCCCCATGGTAAGAATCACGGGCTTGCGATCACACCCCAGCATCTGCATTCCGCGGTCTACCATCAGCTCATGACCCGTGTACTGCTCGCCGAGGACGATGCGTCCATCTCGGAGCCGCTGGCCCGCGCACTGCGCCGGGAAGGGTACGAGGTCGAGGTGCGTGAGGACGGCCCCACCGCACTCGACGCCGGAATGCAGGGCGGTGTCGACCTGGTCGTGCTCGACCTCGGTCTGCCCGGCATGGACGGCCTCGAGGTCGCCCGCCGGCTGCGTGCCGAAGGCCACGCCGTGCCGATCCTCATCCTGACCGCGCGCGCCGACGAGGTGGACACCGTCGTCGGTCTGGACGCGGGCGCCGACGACTACGTCACCAAGCCCTTCCGCCTCGCCGAACTGCTCGCCCGGGTCCGGGCCCTGCTGCGGCGCGGCGCCGCCGAGCCCGCCCAGCCGCCGGCCACCCACGGCGTGCGGATCGACGTCGAGTCGCACCGCGCGTGGATGGGCGACGAGGAGCTCCAGCTCACCGCGAAGGAGTTCGACCTGCTGCGCGTCCTCGTGCGCGACGCGGGCCGGGTCGTCACCCGTGACCAGCTGATGCGCGAGGTCTGGGACACCACCTGGTGGTCCTCCACCAAGACCCTCGACATGCACATCTCCTGGCTGCGCAAGAAGCTCGGCGACGACGCGGCGAACCCCCGCTACATCGCCACCGTGCGCGGTGTCGGCTTCCGGTTCGAGAAGAGCTAGCCGACCCCCGTGCGCCGCCGCCTCATCCAGTCGACGCTCGCCGTCGTCCTCGTCGTCATCGCCGTGTTCGGCGTCTCGCTGGTCATCGTCGAGACCCGGACGATCAGCAACAGCGCCCAGGAACGCGTCGACTCCGAGGCGGTCCGGCTCGCCAGCATCATCGACAGCCGGCTCCTCGGCGAGCAGACCGTCGACGCCGACGCGCTGAAGGAGCAGGTCACGGGGGAGCGGTACGCCGAGATCCGCATCCCCGGCGAGCCGCTCATCGAGGTCGGCACCCGGCCCACCGGTGACGTCATCAGCTCCACCGAGCAGGGCGAGGAGGGCGAGACGGTCACCGTCCAGGAGCCGCGCTCGTCCGTGACCCGCGAGGTCGGCCGCACCCTGCTGATCATCGGGGCGGTGGCCCTGCTCGCGGTGATCGCCGCCGTGCTGCTCGCCGTACGGCAGGCCAACAAGCTGGCCTCACCGCTGACCGACCTCGCCGAGACCGCCGAGCGTCTCGGCTCCGGTGACCCCCGGCCCCGGCACAAGCGGTACGGCGTCCCCGAGCTGGACCGGGTCGCCGATGTGCTGGACGGTTCCGCCGAGCGCATCGCCCGCATGCTCACCGCCGAGCGCCGCCTCGCCGCCGACGCCTCCCATCAGCTGCGCACCCCGCTGACCGCGCTCTCCATGCGCCTGGAGGAGATCACCCTCACCGACGACCCGGACACGGTGAAGGAGGAGGCGACGATCGCGCTGACGCAGGTGGAGCGGCTGACGGACGTCGTCGAGCGGCTGCTCACCAACGCCCGCGATCCCCGCACCGGCTCCGCCGTCTCCTTCGACCTGGACGAGGTCATCCAGCAGCAGCTCGCCGAGTGGCGCCCCGCCTACCGCAGCGCGGGCCGGGCCATCGTCAGCTCCGGCAAGCGGCATCTGCGGGCGGTCGGCACGCCGGGCGCTGTCGCGCAGGTGCTGGCGGCGCTCATCGAGAACTCGCTCATGCACGGGGGCGGCACGGTGGCGCTGCGTACGCGCGTCACCGGCAACCAGGCCGTCATCGAGGTGACCGACGAGGGGCCCGGCGTACCCGCCGACCTCGGGGCGCGGATCTTCGAGCGGACGATCAGCGGGCGGAACTCCACGGGCATCGGGCTCGCGGTCGCGCGTGACCTCGCGGAGGCCGACGGGGGACGTCTGGAGATGCTTCAGGCGCAGCCGGCGGTGTTCGGGTTGTTCCTGTCGCGTACGCCGCTGAAGAAGCCGACGGTGGAGGAGCAGGAGCCTACGGTTCGATAGGGCTTGGGTTGTGTGGCGGGTGCGGGTCGGTGGGGGTTGATCGCGCAGTTCCCCGCGCCCCTAAAGGCCCTTCAGCTGACTCGCTGCTTTGAACGCGGCTTGCGTTCCGCCTGCGCCAGGATCTCCTCCGCGCTCGCCACCAGCTCCGGGGCCGGCAGGGCCTTGAAGACCCACGTGCGGTACGACCAGAAGCGGAATAGGGTCGCGATGCCGATGCCGAGGAACTTGAAGACGTTGCTCTCCAGCGGGCTGTCCCAGCCGAAGCCGTACGTCGCCACGTACAGGACGCCGTTCTCGATCACCAGGCCGACCGCGCTGAACAGCAGGAACAGCGTCAGCTCCTTCGTACGGCCGCTCTTGTCGCGGTCGCGGTACGTGAAGTAGCGGAAGCCGATGTAGTTCGAGACGATCGCGACCACCGTCGCGATGACGCTGGCGCGCACCACCTGGAGGTCGGTCGTGTGCCGTACCAGGTTGAAGACGAGCAGGTTGACGAGCAGCCCCGCCCCGCCCACGGCGCCGAACTTGGCGATCTCGTGCACGAGCCTGCGCAGCCCTGAGGAACCACGTCCCATGGAAGTACAGGCCCCCAGTCGGTCGGTTTCGTCAACCCAGCCATGCTAACCATCCCCCCACCCGGTTGCCTGTGGGCGGACACACACCGCCGTAAAGAAGCTGGTATGAGCGGGGGAAAGTGGCCGGAAAGCAGGCACAAAGGGGGCGGAGGAGGAGCGGGATCCGGCCGCCGTGGCGCGGCCGATACCCTAGGAGCGTGACGTTCCCGGTAGTCGGCATGGTCGGCGGGGGGCAGCTCGCTCGTATGACACACGAGGCGGGCATCCCGCTCGGCATCAGATTCAAGCTCCTCAGTGACACCCCTCAGGATTCCGCGGCGCAGGTGGTGAGCGATGTCGTCATCGGCGACTATCGCGACCTCGACACGCTGCGTGAGTTCGCGAGGGGCTGCGATGTGATCACCTTCGATCACGAACACGTACCCACCGAGCACCTCAGGGCGCTGGAGGCGGACGGCATCCCCGTGCGCCCCGGCCCCGACGCGCTGGTGCACGCCCAGGACAAGGGCGTGATGCGGGCGAGGCTCGACGCGATCGGGGTGCCGTGCCCACGGCACCGGATCGTGAGCGACCCGGCGGACGTGGTGGCGTTCGCCGAGGAGGGCGATGGCTTCCCGGTCGTGTTGAAGACCGTCCGTGGCGGCTACGACGGCAAGGGCGTGTGGGTCGTCGACTCCGTCGAGGAGGCCGAGGACCCCTTCCGGGCTGGTGTGCCCGTCCTCGCCGAGGAGAAGGTCGACTACGTCCGCGAGCTCGCCGCCAACGTCGTCCGGTCCCCGCACGGCCAGGCGGTCGCCTACCCGGTGGTCGAGTCCCAGCAGGTGAACGGCGTCTGCGACACCGTGATCGCCCCGGCCCCCGACCTGGACCCGGCCCTCGGGCTGAAGGCCGAGGAGATGGCGCTGACCATCGCCAAGGAACTGGACGTCGTCGGCCACCTCGCCGTCGAGCTGTTCCAGACCCGCGACGGCCGCATCCTCGTCAACGAGCTGGCGATGCGACCGCACAACTCCGGCCACTGGTCGATGGACGGCGCGATCACCAGCCAGTTCGCCAACCACGTCCGGGCCGTCCTCGACCTCCCGCTCGGCGACCCGCGCCCGCGCGCCCGGTGGACGGTCATGGTCAACGTCCTCGGCGGCGACTACCCGGACATGTACTCCGCGTACCTGCACTGCATGGCCCGCGACCCCCAGCTCAAGATCCACATGTACGGCAAGGACGTGAAGCCCGGACGCAAGGTCGGCCACGTCAACACTTACGGCGACGACCTGGACGACGTTCTCGAACGCGCACGTCACGCTGCCGGCTACCTGAGAGGGACCATCACCGAATGAGCCCCGTTGTAGGCATCGTCATGGGGTCGGACTCCGACTGGCCCGTCATGGAGGCCGCCGCCCAGGCCCTCGACGAGTTCGAGATCGCGTACGAGGTCGACGTCGTCTCGGCCCATCGCATGCCGCGCGAGATGATCGCGTACGGCGAGGAGGCGGCCGGGCGGGGCATCAAGGCGATCATCGCCGGCGCCGGTGGCGCCGCCCACCTGCCGGGCATGCTCGCCTCCGTCACCCCGCTGCCCGTCATCGGCGTGCCGGTGCCGCTGAAGTACCTCGACGGCATGGACTCGCTGCTCTCCATCGTGCAGATGCCGGCCGGTGTGCCCGTCGCCACCGTCTCCGTCGCCGGTGCCCGCAACGCGGGCCTGCTCGCGGCCCGGATCCTCGCCACCTCCGACGAGGAACTCCTCGGCCGGATGAGGGAGTTCCAGCAGGAGCTCAACGACCAGGCCACCGAGAAGGGCAAGCGGCTGCGCGCCAAGGTCGAAGGACCGGGCAACGGCTTCGGCTTCGGGAAGTGACGGCCGTGACCTCGGTGGAGGCCGCCCGGGAACTGCTGCGGGAGTTCCCGGTCGTCGACGGCCACAACGACCTGCCCTGGGCCCTGCGCGAACAGGTCCGCTACGACCTCGACGCCCGTGACATCGCCACCGACCAGAGCGCCCACCTCCACACCGACCTCGCGCGGCTGCGGGCCGGTGGTGTGGGGGCGCAGTACTGGTCGGTGTACGTCCGCTCCGACCTGCCCGACGCGGTGCCCGCGACGCTGGAACAGATCGACTGCGTACGGCAGTTGATCGACCGCCACCCGGACGCCCTGCGCGCCGCGCTCACCGCGGCCGACATGGAGGCGGCGCGCGCGGAGGGCCGTATCGCCTCGCTGATGGGCGCGGAGGGCGGGCACTCCATCGCCAACTCCCTCGCCACACTGCGGGGGTTGTACGCGCTGGGCGTGCGCTACATGACGCTCACGCACAACGACAACAACGACTGGGCGGACTCGGCGACGGACGAGCCGAACGTCGGCGGTCTGTCGGCCTTCGGCCGTGCGGTGGTCGGGGAGATGAACCGCGAGGGCATGCTCGTCGACCTCTCGCATGTGGCGGCCACGACGATGAGGGACGCGCTGGACACCTCGGTGGCCCCGGTGATCTTCTCCCACTCCTCGTCGCGCGCGGTGTGCGACCACCCCCGCAACATCCCGGACGACGTCCTGGAACGCCTCGCGGGCAACGGCGGCATGGCGATGGTGACCTTCGTGCCGAAGTTCGTGCTCCAGGCCGCCGTGGACTGGACGGCCGCCGCCGACGACAACATGCGGGCCCACGGCTTCCACCACCTCGCCACCACCCCCGACGCGATGAAGGTGCACCGCGCCTTCGAGGAGCGCACCCCGCGCCCGGTCGCGACGGTGTCGACGGTCGCCGACCACCTCGACCACATGCGTGAGGTCGCGGGCGTCGACCACCTCGGCATCGGCGGCGACTACGACGGCACGGCGTTCACCCCGGACGGCCTGGACGACGTCTCCGGGTACCCGAACCTGATCGCCGAGCTCCTCGACCGCGGCTGGTCCACCTCCGACCTGGCCAAGCTCACCTGGCAGAACGCGGTCCGGGTGCTGGGCGCGGCGGAGGACGTGGCGCGCGACCTTCAGGCGACGCGGGCGCCGTCCAATGCGACGATCGAGTCGCTCGACGGCTGAGAGCCGGTTTCGTACAGGGCGGGGTAGTCGGTGTAGCCGGCCGCCCCGCCCACGTACATCAGATAGCGGTCCCGTACGGGGTTCAGCGGCGCCCCGAGCCGCAGCCGCTCGACGAGGTCGGGGTTGGCGAGGAACGGCCGGCCCAGGGCGATCAGGTCGGCGCCCGCGTCGAGCAGCCGGTGCGCGGCGTCGGTCACGGGCCCTGTGGCGAGCTCGCCGAGCACCGGGTTGGCGATGAGGGTGCCGTGCCATTCCTGGCGGATCCGCCGGAACACCGGCGCCTGCGGATCGGCGTGCACGACGTGCAGATAGGCGAGGTCAAGCCGGTTCAGCCGGGCGACCAGCGCCGGGTAGAGGTCCGCCGTGTCGCCCTCCTCGATGCCGTTGACGGTGAGCCCGGGGGAGAGCCGTACGCCCACCCGCTCGGGTCCGACCGCCGCGGCGACGGCCTCGACGACCTCCACCGTGAACCGGATACGGGCGTCGACGGAGCCGCCGTACGCGTCCGTGCGGCGGTTGGTGTTGCCGGCCAGGAACTGGTGCAGGAGATAGCCGTTGGCGGAGTGCACCTCGATGCCCTCGAAGCCCGCCTCGACCGCGTTGCGCGCGGCGGTCGCGAAGTCGGCGACCGTGGCGTGGATGTCGTCGAGGCTCATCTCCCGCGGTGTCACGGCCTGTTGATGGCCGTCGGGGGTGAAGACCGTGTCGGGGAGCGGGACGGGGGAGGGGGCGAGCGGGGTGTGCCCGCTGTTCGCCGGGTGACCGACGCGGCCACCGTGCTGGAGCTGGAGGAACATCCGTCCGCCCGCCTCCCGTACGGCGTCCGTCACCTGCCGCCAGCCGGCGATGTGCGCCGGGGTGTGGATCGCGGTGATGTTCGGATACGTCTGCCCCACCGCGTTCGGCGTCGAGGCCTCGGCGACGATCAGGCCGGCGGTCGCGCGCTGGGCGTAGTACTCGGCCATGAGACCGGTGGGCGTGCCGTCGGCAGCCGCCCGGTTCCGGGTCATCGGGGCCATCACCAGACGGTTGGGGAGGGCGAGGCGGCCAAGGGCGGTGGGTTCCAGGATCTGCGTCATGACCGTACGCTAGAACCTGACATCAGTGTCAGATTCAAGTCGAGGTGTCCATGCGGATCGGTGAACTGGCCCGGCGCACCAACGTCAGCGAACGGTCGCTGCGCTACTACGAGACCCAGGGACTGCTCGCCGCCGACCGCACCCCCGGCGGACACCGGGACTACCCGGAGGCGGCCGTGGACCGGGTCGTACGGATCCAGGAGCTGTTCGCGGCCGGGCTGCACAGCGAGAAGATCCGGCAGCTGCTGCCCTGCATGCGGGACCGGGACGGCGGCCCCTCCGTCGTCGCCACCCCGAAACTCGTCGCCGACCTGGCGCGGGAACGCGATCGCATCGACCGCATGATCCGCGATCTGGAGCGGTCCCGGGACACCCTCGACGAGGTCATCCAGGTGGCCCGCGGAAGCTGACCCGCGTACCCCCGAACGCCCCACCCACCAGGAAGCCCTCGGTACCCCGTGCGACCGTGACCGTACTGCTGATCATGCCGCCGATCACGACGTACGGGAGCACGCCATGGCAGACCTCCAGGACGAACTGGACACCACGACCGAGGTCGGCGCGCTCGACGGCCTGACCGACCCCTTCCTGGCGGAAGAGCCCTACGCCCCCGTCTCCGACCCGGACACCGGCCCCCTGGAGCGCGCGCACGCCATCCTCGCCGCGCACCCCGTCGCCGACGGCTACAGCGGGCTGCCCTGGGCCCTGCGCCACCTCCCCTGGTTCGACCTCGAACTCGGCGAGAGCTCCGTCGACACGGACGTGCCCCGGCTGCGCGAGGGCCATGTGGGCGCGCTGTTCTGGTCGTTGCACCTGCCCGAGAGCATCGGTGGCGACCGGGCCGTGGCCGCCACCCTCGAACAGCTCGACCTGGTACGGACCGTCGTGGGCGCCCACCCCGAGGGCCTGCGCCTCGCCCACACCGCCGGCGAGACCGCCGACGTACGGCACTGCGGCCGGGTCGCCGTCCTGCTCGGCCCGGCCGGCGCCGCCGCCCTCGGCGACTCCCTCGGCATCCTGCGCTCACTGCGCGCCCTCGGCCTGCGCGCCCTCACCCTGTCCGGCGCCTCCTGGGCGAGCGAGGCGGGCCTCACCCGGTTCGGCGAGGAGGTGCTGCGCGAGATGAACCGGCTCGGCGTCCTCGCCGACCTCTCCGGCGCCTCCGCCGACACCGTCCGCCGCGCGATCGCGGTCTCCAAGGCCCCGGTCCTGTGGACCCGTTCCGCCGCCCGCGCCCTGCGCCCGCACCCGGTCAACCTCCCCGACGACCTGCTCGCCGAGCTGGGCGCCGCCAAGGGCCTGTGCATGGTGCCGCTCACCGCCGAGCAGACCGGCCCGAGCGTGCGGGACGTCGCCGACCATCTCGACCATGTGCGCGAGGTCGCGGGTCCGGAGTGCGTCGGCCTGTCCGGCACCTACGACGCCGGCACCGCCCACCCCCAGGACCTCGCCGACGCCTCCTGCTACCCGCTCCTCGTCGCCGAGCTGCTCCGCCGCGGCTGGGCCGAGTCCGACATCGCCCTGCTGACCTGGGGCAATGTCCAACGTGTGCTGCGCGGCGCCGACTTCACGGCCCGCGCCGCCCGGGAGCGACGCGAGCCGTCGACGGCGAAGATCTCAGACCTGGACGGGTAGCCGCCGGTGCGGGTCGATCCGGCAGAGGCAGAAGGGATGCCCCGCCGGATCGGCGTACACCCGGAAGTCGTCCTTGTCCTCGGCGTGCAGCGCCTTCGCGCCGAGGGACAGCACCTTCCGCTCCGCCTCCTCGATCTCCTCCCACGTCGAGCCCGCGTCGAAGTCGATGTGGAACTGCTGCGAGTTGCGGTCCGCGCGCGGCCACTCCGGCGGGGTGTACCCCTCGGCCCGCTGGAAGGAGAGCCTGGGCCCTCCCGGCACGTCGAGGACCACCCACTCGGGATCGTCGTCCTGCGGCGTGCCGCCCACCACCCCGGCGTAGAAACGGGCGAGCGCCCGGGGGTCGGGGCAGTCGAGGACGACGGAACGGAAACGGGTCACGGCGGTCATACGGATACCTCCAGGCTCAGCAGGCGCACAGACAGAACGGGTGCCCCGCCGGGTCCGCGTACACACGGAACGAGCGCGAGCGGTCCTCGGCGTCCAGCGCCTTCGCGCCGAGCGCCAGGACACCCTTCTCGGCGGCGTCCAGGTCCTCCACGGTCAGGTCCAGATGGAACTGCTGGGAGTCGTGGTCGGCGCGCGGCCACTGCGGCGGGGTGTGACCGGGCGCGGCCTGGAACGCCAGTGCCTGTCCGCCCGGCACCTTCACATCCACCCACTCCCCGTCCCCCTCGACGGTGCCGCCCAGCACCTCGGCGTAGAAACCGGCGAGCGCGCGGGGGTCGGGACAGTCCAGGACGACGACACCCAGCTTGGCGAGAGCCATGACTTCCTCCGGTGTTACCTCTAGAAGCGGTCAACCAGTAACGGTTACTCCATGCTCCCGCACAAGGGGTAACGTCGCAAGCATGAGTGAGAGATCGGCCGCCCCCGGGAGCCTGGCTCTGGTCGAGTCCCTGGTGAACACGCTGGACCTCGAGTCGGGCGCCGACGCCCTCGACACGGCGGACGGCCGGGCGCGCTTCGGGCTCACGGAGGAGGACGTGCCGGGAGCGCGCGAACTGCGCGAGTCGCTGCGGGCGACGCTGCTGGCCCACGCCGGGCATCCGGCGCACGCCCCGGTCACGCCCCTGGGCGAGCTGCTGGCGACGGCGCCGCTGCGCGTGACGATCGACCCGGCGGACGGCTCGGCCGGCCTCGCGCCTGCCGGCCTCACCCCTGTCGGCGAAGCGCCCGTCGACCCGGGACGCCTGCACTCCCGTATCGCCGAAGCCGTCGCCGCGGCCCTGGTCGCCGGGACCTGGCAGCGCCTCAAGTCCTGCGAGGCCGCCACCTGCCACTGGGCGTACTACGACCGCAGCCCCGCCGGACGTGGCCGCTGGTGCTCGATGCAGGTGTGCGGGGCGCGCGCGAAGATGCGGCGCTACCGGGCCAAGTAGTTCACCGGATGCCGCACAGGCCGGTGGTGCAGAATGCAACAAGACGCCGGTTCGGCCGACTGAGCCTCGGCCGAACCGGCGTCGCCTTCTGGGGAAGGGGTCAGGCGGTCGGCCGACCCATTGCCCGGTACGTCCATCCGGCCTTCCGCCACAGCACCGGGTCCAGCGAGTTCCGCCCGTCCAGGATCAGCCGCACCGCCGCCGCCTCGCCGAGCGCCGCCGGGTCCAGCTCGCGGAACTCCCGCCACTCCGTCAGATGCAGGACGACATCGGCGCCGCGCACCGCCTCCACGGCCGAGTCGGCGTAGCCGAGGGTCGGGAAGAGCCGGCGGGCGTTGTCCATGCCCATCGGGTCGTAGACCGTGACCTGACCGCCCTGGAGATGGATCTGCCCGGCCACGTTCAGCGCGGGCGAGTCCCGGACGTCGTCCGTGTCGGGCTTGAAGGTGGCACCGAGCACCGCGACCCGCTTGCCCAGGAACGGCCCGCCGCCCAGCGCCTGCCGCGCCAGCTCCACCATCTGCCCGCGCTGCCGCATGTTGATCGAGTCGATCTCCCGGAGGAACGTCAGCGCCTGGTCGGCACCCAGCTCACCGGCGCGCGCCATGAAGGCACGGATATCCTTGGGCAGACAGCCACCGCCGAACCCGATTCCGGCCCGCAGGAACTTCTTGCCGATCCGGTCGTCGTACCCGATCGCCTCCGCCAGCTTCGCCACATCGCCGCCCGCGGCCTCGCAGACCTCCGCCATGGCGTTGATGAACGAGATCTTGGTGGCGAGGAAGGAGTTCGCCGAGGTCTTCACCAGCTCGGCGGTCGGGAAGTCGGTGACCACGAACGGCGTGCCCTCCGACATCGGCGTCGCGTACACCTCCCGCAGCAGCCCCTCTGCCCGCTCGCTGCGCACCCCGACCACGATCCGGTCCGGGTGCAGCGTGTCCTGCACGGCGAAGCCCTCCCGCAGGAACTCCGGGTTCCACGCCAGCTCGGCGCCCGCCCCGGCGGGGGCGTGGTCCACGAGGTAACGCGCCAGCCGGTCCGCCGACCCGACGGGCACGGTGGACTTGCCGACGACGAGCGCGGGCCCGGAAAGGTGCGGCGCGAGCGAGGCGATGGCGGAATCGACGTACGACATGTCGCACGCGTACTCGCCGTGCTTCTGCGGTGTGTTGATGCACAGGAAGTGCACATCGCCGAAGGCCCCGACCTCGGCCCAGTCCTGGGTGAACCGCAGCCGCCCGCTCGACCCCTCGATCCCGGCCACGTGCTTGCGCAGCAGCTCCTCCAGACCGGGTTCGAACATCGGGGCCTCGCCGCGCTGGAGCATGGCGATCTTCTCCGGTACGACATCGAGCCCCAGCACCTCGAAACCGAGCTCGGCCATGGCCGCCGCGTGGGTCGCGCCGAGATAGCCGGTGCCGATCACGGTGATCTTGAGGGCCATGGATGCTCCAGAGGTGGACGGTGTTCGATGCGCTGACCGAGCATAGTCGGGGCGTGGCCGGGGGCTTCCGGGGGCAGCCTTCGGGGCAGCTTCCCCCTTGTCGCCAAGCTCACGTATCACTCCCGTGGGCGGCCCTCTAAAATTTGAGTTACTTAACGGTAATTAGCGTCGACCACCGCAGCGCACTGGGAGCGTGAGACACCTTGGCCGGATCGGCTGACTTCGACCTGTACCGCCCGTCCGAGGAGCACGACATGCTCCGCGACGCCATCCGCTCACTGGCCGAGGCGAAGATCGCGCCGCACGCCGCAGCGGTGGACGAGGAGGCCCGCTTCCCGCGCGAGGCCCTTCAGGCACTGGTCGCGAACGACCTGCACGCCGTCCACGTGCCCGAGGAGTACGGCGGCGCCGGCGCGGACGCGCTGGCCACGGTGATCGTGATCGAGGAGGTGGCGCGCGTCTGCGTCTCGTCCTCCCTGATCCCGGCCGTGAACAAGCTCGGCTCCCTGCCCGTCATCCTCTCGGGCTCCGAGGAGCTGAAGAAGAAGTACATGACCCCGCTCGCCAAGGGCGAGGGCATGTTCTCCTACTGCCTCTCCGAGCCCGACGCGGGTTCCGACGCGGCCGGCATGAAGACCAGGGCGGTCCGCGACGGCGACCACTGGATCCTCAACGGCGTGAAGCGCTGGATCACCAACGCGGGCGAGTCCGAGTACTACACGGTGATGGCGGTCACGGACCCCTCGAAGCGTTCGAAGGGCATCTCGGCCTTCGTCGTCGAGAAGTCCGACGAGGGCGTCTCCTTCGGCGCCCCGGAGAAGAAGCTCGGCATCAAGGGCTCCCCGACCCGCGAGGTCTACCTCGACAACGTCCGCATCCCCGCCGACCGCATGATCGGCGAGGAGGGCACCGGCTTCGCCACGGCGATGAAGACCCTGGACCACACCCGCATCACCATCGCGGCCCAGGCGCTGGGTGTCGCCCAGGGCGCCCTCGACTACGCCAAGGGCTACGTCCAGGAGCGCAAGCAGTTCGGCAAGGCCATCGCCGACTTCCAGGGCATCCAGTTCATGCTGGCCGACATGGCCATGAAGATCGCCGCCGCCCGCGCCCTGACCTACCAGGCCGCGGCCGCCTCCGAGCGCGGCGACAAGGACCTCACCTTCCAGGGCGCGGCGGCCAAGTGCTTCGCCTCGGACGTGGCCATGGAGGTCACCACGGACGCCGTCCAGCTGCTCGGCGGCTACGGCTACACCCGTGACTACCCGGTGGAGCGCATGATGCGCGACGCGAAGATCACGCAGATCTACGAGGGTACGAACCAGGTCCAGCGCATCGTCATGGCGCGCAACCTGCCGTAACGGCTGATCGAAAAAGGGGCGCCCGGAGATCCGGGCGCCCCTTTTCTCGTAGGCGTCAGTCCTCGAACCCCTCAGCCGCCCTCTTCTCCCGCAGTTCCATGATCGCGCGCCGCCGGGCCAGCCGGTGCGTGCGGCGGATCTGGGCCTCCTGGTAGCGGCGCTTGTCGCGCTCGCTCTCCGGGACGACCGGCGGCACCAGCCGGGGCTTGCCGTCGGCGTCGACCGCGGCGAAGACGAGATACGCGGAGCCGACCTGGGTCGCCGGGTTCGACTCGTTCCAGCGCTCCGCCAGCACCCGCACCCCGACCTCCATCGAGGTCCGCCCGGTCCAGTTGACCTGGGCCTTCACATGGACGAGGTCACCGACCCGGACCGGTTCCAGGAACGCCATCTCATCCATGGAGGCGGTCACCGCGGGCCCGCCGCTGTGCCGTCCGGCCACCGCGCCCGCCGCGTCGTCGACCAGCTTCATGATCACGCCACCGTGCACGGTCCCCAGCAGGTTGGTGTCGGCGTGCGTCATGATGTGGCTGAGCGTGGTGCGCGACGCGGACGTCGGCTTGCCCGGGATGTCGGACTCCGTCGAGGGGGCCTGATCTGTCATGGCCTCCACCTTATGCCGAGGCCTGGATCGCGGACTTTGTGTTGGGTTCGCAACAGCCGTGCCCTGATTTTCCTACGACCCTTGTAAAGGGCACAGCCCATCCCTGCACACTGGGGCCCATGAACGATTGGCCCGAGGCATGGTCCGACGAGAACCGCGGCGACCGGTACGGACGCGGCAGCGCGAGCGCACAGCCTGAGGGCGCGCGCGCCATGCGGCAGGTCCGCAGGCCCGCCTCGGGCGCGTACGGGGGCGGCCCCGGCCAGTCCGCGCCGCCCTACGGCGGCGGGGTCCCGCAGCAGCCGGCGTACGGCAACGCCGGCTACGCCGACGACACCGCCGTGGACGGCTACGACAGCGGCTACAACACCGGCCAGGTCTACAGCGGTGGCGGCCCCGCCGGCCCCGGCGGCCGGGCCCGCGGTGAGCGGCCCGCGCCGAACTGGCGGCGCCGGATCAAGTGGACGGCGATCACGGTGGTGACCGTGCTCGTCGTGACGACGATCGGGACGTACTTCTGGGCCGACTCCAAGCTCAACCGCGAGGTCGACCTGTCGAAGGTCATCGACCGGCCGGACGGGGGCGAGGGCACCAACTACCTGATCGTCGGTTCCGACAGCCGGGCCGGCATGTCCGCCGAGGAGAAGAAGAAGCTCCACACCGGCTCCGCCGAGGGCAAGCGCACGGACTCGATGATGATCCTGCACACCGGCAGCAACGGGGACACGCTGATCTCCCTGCCGCGTGACTCGGACGTGGAGATCCCGACGTTCGTCGGCTCCGAGTCCGGCAAGACGTACAAGGGCACCGGCCGGCACACCAAGCTCAACGCGGCGTACGCCGAGGACGGCCCCGAGCTGCTGGTCCGCACCGTCGAGTACAACACCGGGCTGCGCATCGACCACTACGTCGAGATCGGCTTCGCGGGCTTCGCGAACATCGTGGACGCGGTCGGCGGCGTCGAGATCACCATCCCGAAGGGCGGCATGAAGGACACCAAGTCCGGCGCCGACTTCGAGGCGGGCAAGCAGACCCTGAACGGCGAGGAGGCCCTGGCCTTCGTCCGTACCCGGTACGCCCTCAAGGCCTCCGACCTGGACCGTACGAAGAACCAGCAGAAGTTCCTCGCGGCCCTCGCCAACCAGGTGGCGACGCCGGGCACCGTCCTCAACCCCTTCAAGCTCTACCCGACCATGAGCGCCGGCCTCGACACCCTCATCGTCGACAAGGACATGGGCCTGTTCGACCTCGCGGACATGTTCTGGGCCATGAAGAGCGTCAACAGCGGCGACGGCAAGTCCATGAACATGCCGATCTCCGGCTCCGCCAACGGCAACCTCGTCTGGGACAAGGCCAAGGTGAAGACGCTGGTGGACGAGTTGAAGAACGACGAGAAGGTCACCGTCTCGGGCAACTGAACGACGCGGCTCAGGGGCACCCCACCGGGTGCCCCTGAGCCGTTTCAGGCCGAGGGCCTCACATCGTGGCGCCTGCCATCGTGCGACACATCTCCGCGCAGCGACGACACGCCTCCGCGCAGCGCATCATCATCGGGTCGTCCGGCATGGCCATACACGCCTCGGCACACATGTCGCACGCCTTGGCGCACATCGCGCACATCTCCGCCGACATCGGCGAGCGGCGCATCATCATGTCCGCGCACATGCGGGTCATCTCGGAGCAGTCCAGGAGCGCGCGCATGATCTGCATCTGGGCCTGCCCGCCCATCTGCATGCAGGAGCTCATGGCCTCCTCGCACATGCTGTGGCAGGACATGCACGCCTCGACGCAGTCCTGCATCTCCTTGCTCATGGCGGCCGTTCCGGTCATCGCGGGCTTGGTCATGGCTCCTCCTCGGGGGGTCGCGGAGCCCGGGGCGGGCCCCGTGTGCGTTTCCGTCCTACGCCCGCCCGCCGTCCGGCGCCATCGGGCGGACGGTAATAATCCGGAACGTAGTCGACGTAATCACCCCGATCCGGGCTGTTACGACACCGGTGGCCGCCCCGCCGCCATTGGGGTTACGGCTTCCTGCCCACCCCGGCGAAGTGCGTGACCTCGGCGATCTCGTCCTCCGGCGCCTCCGGCCGCCAGCGCGAGCAGGAGACGATGCCGGGTTCGAGGAGCTCGACGCCCTCGAAGAGGCGGGCGAGGTCGGCGCGGCTGCGCAGGGTCATCGGGGCCGAGCCCTGGCTGTTCCAGTACTCCACCGCCGACTTCATCGCCTCGCCGTCGACCTCGGTGGTGGGGTGGGAGATCACCAGGTGGCTGCCGGAGGGCAGGGCCGCGAGGAGCCTGCGCACGATCGCGACCGCGTCGTCGGTGTCCATGACGAAGTTGACTATGCCGAGCATCGTGACCGCGACCGGCTGGGTGAGGTCGAGGATCTCGGCGGCGCCCCGCAGGATCGCCTCCGGGTCGTGGACGTCGGCCTCGATGTAGTCGGTGGCCCCTTCGGGCGTGCTGGTGAGCAGGGCGTGCGCGTGGGTGAGGACGAGGGGGTCGTTGTCGACGTAGACGATCCGGCACGAGGGGTCGACGCGCTGGGCGACCTCGTGGGTGTTGTCGGCGGTGGGCAGACCGGTGCCGATGTCCAGGAACTGCCGTATGCCCACCTCCGCGGCCAGGTAGCGGACGGCGCGGGCCAGGAAGGCGCGGTCGGCGACGGCCGAGCGCGGCAGGGCCGGGACGAAGGACAGGATCTGGTCGCCGACCTCCTCGTCCACGGGGTAGTGGTCCTTGCCGCCGAGCCAGTAGTTCCAGATCCGGGCCGAGTGGGACACGTCGGTTCGCAGCCGGGCCACGCGGGCGACGCCTTCGTCACGGGGCACTGCGGGGTCGGACATGGGTCTGGTCTCCTTCGGGCGGCACTGACCGGACGTGACCGGTCTGGATACGCACCAAAGTAGACACAAGTCTTCAGTCCTGGCTGGAAGTTGACCGAAGTTCCGGACTTTCGGCGGCCGCGCCTACACGCAGCCCACCTCGTCGCCCGTCACCACCCCGAACTCACCCTGGTACGGGTCCTCCGCCCGTACCTTCCGTACCTGCCTGAAGTCCGCCCCGGCGATCACCTTCAGCAGCGCCCCCTGCCCCGGCACGGGCCGCAGCTCGCTGCCCGGCAGGGCCGCGGCGAGGGATCTGGCGGAGCGGTCCCAGCGGGGGTCGTAGGCGATGACCGTGCGCCTGACCGTGCGGTTCGCCGAGGTCACCGGCTGGTGGGTGGTGCGGAAGCCGGTCGCGGCGAGCTGGGCGTCGACGCGCTTGCCGAGTCCGGCGGTGGCGGTGCCGTTCTCGACCTGGACGCGGATCTGCTGCGGGGCGACGGCGACCCGGACCGCCTTGCTCTTCGGCTTGTGCACGGCCAGCGGCTCGTCCTCGCGCAGGGCCTGGAAGAGGCGGCCCGCCTTCTTCGCGTCCCACTTCAGGGTGGAGCCGACGCCCTTGACGACGTACCCCATCTGCCCGATCGGCACCGTCGTGAACTCGGACGACGAGGGCGAGAAGTTCCGCATCGCCCGCCCCAGATCGAGGAGTTCGCCGGTGCCGAACTCCTTGTCGGCCCGCACCGAGCCCAGCACCGCCCGTGTCACGTCCCGGAACTTCATGGGGTTCAGGAGGATGCCGGAGGAGGTCGCGCGGTCGATCAGCGCCGCCATGAAGCGCTGCTGGCGCTTCATCCGGCCGAGGTCCGCCGACCCGTCGGTGTGCCGGGAGCGGACGTACTGGAGGGCCTCGCCGCCCATGAGGGTGTGCGAGCCGGCGGGGAGGTCGAGGCCCGTGTACGCGTCCTTCAGCGGTTCGGTGGTGCAGATCTTCACGCCGCCGAGCACGTCCACCGTCTTCATGAAGCTGGTGAAGTCGACCTCCAGATAGTGGTCGATCTTCACGTGCGTCATCGTCTCGACGGTCCGCACGGTCAGCTGGGGGCCGCCCTCCGCGTAGGCCGCGTTCAGTTTGACGGGGTGGCCGTGGTGCTCCTCACCGGTGGTCCGGTCGGTGTGCGGGGGTGTCATCGCGTACGAGTCACGCGGCAGGCTCACCACGCTCGCCCGCTCCCGGTCCTCCGAGATGTGCACGATCATGATCGTGTCGGTGCAGTGACAGGGGGCGCCGCCCAGCCGGTACTTCTGCCGCTCGGCCTCGGTGATCTTGTCGCGTCCGTCGGTGCCGACCAGCAGCACGTTCATGCCGTGCCCGGCTCTCGGCCGGTTCTTCATGTCCTTGAAGGGGTCCACCCGCGCGATGTCCGCGTCCAGGCTGGAGAGGACACCGTGGCCGATGCCGGCCGAGGCGAGGATCACGACGGAGAGCGTGGTCACCGCCCGACCGGCCCAACGGGGCTTGCGCCGTCGTACGGGTGGTTTCGGCCGCGGCCGGGGCCGGGCGGCGGCAGGGGAGCGGCGGGGCGGTGTGGACATGGGGGGCACCTCCGCGGGGACCGGACCTGAGGGCCTTACATGGGATCTTCAGCACCGTAGGCCGATACGATCTGCGGCCCGGGGCGCCGCCCCGACCGGGGCGCACCGGTGTCCCCCGTTCGCGGTAACGTGAGCCCCCTATGAACGCCAAGCCCGACGTGCAGCTCCCCGCCGTTTCTGTGATCATGCCCGTCCTCGACGAGGAACGGCATCTGCGCGGAGCCGTCCAAGCGATCCTCGCGCAGGAGTACGCCGGCGAGATGGAGGTCGTGATCGCCCTCGGTCCTTCCAAGGACCGCACGGACGAGATCGCCGCCGAGCTCGTACGGGAAGACCCCCGCGTCCACACCGTCCCGAACCCGACCGGCCGCACGCCCGCCGCGCTGAACGCCGCGATCAAGGCCTCCCGCCATCCGATCGTCGTCCGCGTCGACGGCCACGGCATCCTCTCGCCGAACTACATCGCGACCGCCGTACGGCTCCTGGAGGAGACCGGCGCGCAGAACGTCGGCGGCATCATGCACGCCGAGGGCGAGAACGCCTGGGAGGACGCGGTCGCCGCCGCGATGACCTCCAAGATCGGCGTCGGCAACGCGGCCTTCCACACGGGAGGGCAGGCGGGCTCCGCCGAGACGGTCTACCTGGGTGTCTTCCGCCGCGAGGCGCTGGAGCAACAGGGCGGCTACAACGTGGAGTTCATCCGCGCCCAGGACTGGGAGCTGAACTTCCGCATCCGTGAGGCCGGCGGCCTGATCTGGTTCTCGCCCGAGCTGCGGGTGTCGTACCGCCCGCGCCCCTCGGTGAAGGCGCTGGCCAAGCAGTACAAGGATTACGGCCGCTGGCGGCACGTGGTCGCCCGCTACCACTCCGGCTCCATCAACCTGCGCTACCTGGCCCCGCCGGTCGCGGTGTGCGCGATCGCGGCCGGCCTCGTGGTGGGCGCGGTGCTGACCCCGCTCGGCTTCGTGATCCCGGGCGGCTACCTCGCGGCGATCGCCCTCGGCTCGCTCCCGGCGGGCAAGGGGCTGTCCCTGAAGGCCCGCCTCCAGATCCCGGTGGCCCTCGCCACCATGCACATGTCGTGGGGGTACGGCTTCCTGACCAGCCCGCGGTCACTGGCGCGGAAGGTCATCGCGTCGCGGCGGCCGGCGGTGCTGACGGAGGCGTAACGGCACTGGACTGACCGAAGGCCCCCTTCCGGACGACCGGGAGGGGGCCTTCGCCACGGGCGGGAAGGGCTCAGCCGCAGTGGAAGTAGCCCGACGGGGGGACGTGGTCCTGCAGGAAGTTGGAGCCACCGTTGGGCTTCCACATGTCCAGCTCGAAGGCGATGCAGGTGTTCCTGCCGTTCACCTTGACGGGGCCTGCCTCGTAGCTGAAGTTGCCGTTGTCGTTGTCGTGCCCGCCGGCC
This sequence comes from Streptomyces sp. NBC_00028, assembly GCF_045041065.1. Taxonomy (NCBI): domain Bacteria; kingdom Bacillati; phylum Actinomycetota; class Actinomycetes; order Kitasatosporales; family Streptomycetaceae; genus Streptomyces; species Streptomyces sp. NBC_00028. Next base: position 6,045,618 of record NZ_CP108293.1, read on the forward strand.
TTGGACCACAGGTCCAGGTTCATGCGGGAACTGATGCCGTAGTAGGAGCCCGCCTTGACGGACCGCGCACAGTTGTAGGTGCCGTCCCAGTACAGGTAGGTCGTGGCGACGTGCGGGTGCGAGCTCACCGAGTAGTCGTAGTGGTTGATCTGGTCGATCAAGGTCCCGCTGCAGCCGGCGGTGGCGGCGGCGGACGCGGTGGGGGCGACGGCCATGGGGACCGCGACACCCAGGCCGAGGGTCATCGCCGCGGTGGCGATCCAACGGGTGGTTCTGAACTTGACATGCTTGGACATCAGTTGGTGACCTCTCATCTCGAGACGCGACGGCTTGGAAAACGGGGCCTCAGCCGCAGTGGACGCCGTAGTCGACGCGCGTGTAGTTGGAGGCTGCGGCGCCGCCCCAGTCGATGCACCTGCCGGCGGCGGATACATAGAGCGGACCCGCGTAGTAGCTGTACGTGCCGTAGTCGACCTCGACGCCCTGCTTCCACACCGTGTCGGTGCGGTGCAGCCGCAGACGGGCGTCCAGGACCGTGGGCGTGCCCGTCCTGTCGGGGACGGTGACGACGCAGTTCTTGCCGCTGGAGCCGCTGTACGTGAGGTAGGCGGTTCCGTCGCCGACGTCCATCGTGTCGATCACGCTGTAGCCGGACCCGCAGGTACCGGCGTAGGTGGCCGCCGAGGCGGTGCCGGTGGCGGCGATCGTGCCGGCGGCGGCGAGGCCGATGACGGCCGCGACGGAGCCAAGTCGCTTCATCTTGAACACGTTTGAATCCCTGTCAGTGGTGGAGCTCAGCCGCAGTGCACGTTGTAGTTCACATGCCAGGTCTCGGTGCCCGCATTGCCGCCCCAGTCGATGCACCTGCCCGCGGCGGAGGCGTAGACCGGGCCCGCGTAGTACTTGAAGAAGCCCGCGTCGTACTCGCTGTCCGCCCAGTCGAGGTTGGTGCGGTGCAGCCGCACGCGGGCGTCCAGAAGCATGGTGGTGCCCGGAGTGTCGGAGACGGTGACGACACAGTTCTTGCCGCTGGAGCTGCTGTAGGTGAGATAGGCGGTTCCGGTGCCGACGTCCTTCGTGTCGATCACGCCGTAGCCGGACCCGCAGGCGCCGTTGTAGGAGGCCGCCGAGGCGGTGCCGGTGGCGGCGATCGTGCCGGCGGCGGTGAGGCCGATGACGGCCGCGGCGGAGCCAAGTCGCTTCATCTTGAGCATGTTTGAGTCCCCTTCAGTGCTCGGCGAGTTCAGCCGCAGTGGTTGAAGCCGCCGGCCGGAACCCGGTCCTGGAGCATGTCCGCGCCGCTGGTGCTCCACATGTCGAGCTCGAAGGCGATGCAGGTGTTCTGGCCGTTCACCTTGACCGGGCCCGCGTAGTACTTGAAGTACCCGTTGTCCGGGTCCGCGCCGCCCTTCTGGTTGTAGATGGTCAGCGACATGCGCGAGCTGACGCCGTAGTACGAGCCGACCTTGTCGGCGCGGACACAGTTGTAGGTGCCGTCCCAGTACAGGTAGGACGTCGCCACGTGGGTGCCGCTGTAGTTGTAGTGCTTGAGGGTGTCGATGACGCTGCCGGAGCAGCTGCCCGACGCGGCCGAGGCGGCCGGCGCGGTGGCCACGGGGCCCGCCACGGCGACACCGAGCAGGACCGTGGTGCTCGTCAGCCAGCGGGCGGCCTTGGACTTGAGGATGCTCATGCCGGATTCCGTTCTCAGCCGCAGTGGAAGTAGCCGGAGTTCGGCACGTGGTCCTGGATGATGTTGTTGCCGCTCAGGTTCCACACGTCCGTCTCGACGGCGATGCACCGGCCCTTGCCGTAGAACTTGAAGCTCGCGTAGTAGAGGTACTGGCCGTCGTCACCCGGCGAGACGTAGCCGTCCTTGTCCGTCCAGGCGTCCACGGCGATACGCGACTTGACGCCGTAGTAGGAGCCCTGCTTCACGGCGGCGACGCAGTTGTACGTGCCGTCCCAGAACAGATAGGTCTTGGCGTACGTGGTGCCGTTGTAGGTGTTGTTCCAGCTGTCGATCTGGGACCCGTTGCAGCCGTAGGTGGCGGCGCTGGCGGCCGGAGCCGTGACCAGCGAGTAGCCGGCGATCGCGGACAGCATCATGACCAGAGACGTGACGGATCTGGCGGCCTTGCTCTTGAGCTTCAACTTCTCCCCCTGGAGCGCTTGTTGCTTCATTCGTGGTCGAAGAGCGCTCAAGATCCTGTCATGTTCAAGTAACAAATATGAACACGCTGTAAAGCATTGGCCAGAAATTGATCACCCTGGCCGAAAGCGCTCTCAGGGGGAGGGGCTGCTACCAGGTGTAGTCGGGATCGACGTGCATACAGGCCTTGGTGTCCGCGCCGTTGAAGGTGTCGTCCGACTCGGGCAACGAGTCGTCCTCCTTCGCGGCCGTGTACTTCGTCCCCGAGCGCCAGTCCGCACCGACGACCAGCGTGACCCCGGAGACGTCCGTCGACTTCTTCACCGAACTCATCGGGATGCCGAGGGACTTGGCGACCCGCTGGGCGTCGCCCTCCAGGTCGGCGCTCGGATAGCGGACGAGGGTCTTGTCCTCGCTGAGGATCACCGAGGAGTCCGCCTCGGACGCGGTGAAGCCCTTGCCGACGAGCAGCTCGGTCACATCGGTGGCGCGTCCGCTCGCTGCCGCCTCCGTGCTGGTCCTGGTGCCGTTCTGCACCTGCACGGCGATCTTGTCGTCCGCGGCCGCCGGGTCGTCGGAGGTCTTGTCCTGCGTCGAGGTCTTCTTCTTGTCCTTGCCGTCGAGCGCGATGTCCTCACGGACGAGCCGGAAGACCTTCTCCGCCTCCTCCGGCTTGGGCACCACCCGGTTGCCGTCCGAGGCGTACTGCCACGGCATCGTCGTCATGGTGATGCGCTTCGTGGGGACCTTCCGCAGTTCCTTGCTCAGGTCGTACAGCTTGGTCACGGTGCCGAGCCCGTCGTCCACCGTCACTGCCTTGGTGGCCGTCTCGGCGAGCTTGCGCAGCTTGTTCGGGCTGCTCAGAGTCGCGTTCTCACGCAGCTCGCGGACCATCGAGTTCATGTACTGGTGCTGGGCCTTGGCCCGCGCGATGTCGGTGCCGTCCTCGAAGCCGTACCGGGTGCGCAGCCACTGGAGGGCCTGCTTGCCCTTGATGGGGGTGGTGCCCTCTTTCAGCCGCAGGCCGGAGCCGTGACCGGTTCTGGTGTGCGAGTAGATGTTGGCGTCCACGCAGACCGGTACGCCGCCGATCGCGTCCGCCATCGACACCACACCCGCGAAGTCGACCATGATGAAGTGGTCGATGTGGATGTCGGTCAGCTTCTCCCAGGTCGCCACCGTGCAGCCGGGGCCGCCACGACCGAGGGAGTCGTTGGTCATCGCCGAGGTGAGCGCCGAGTAGACCTTGTCGTTGTCGGGGTCGGTGCACTTCGGTATGTCGAGCAGGGTGTCGCGCGGCATGCTGACGACCGACATGTTGGAGCGGTCCGCCGAGAGGTGCAGCAGCATCTGGACGTCCGCGCGCGGCGCGGTGTTGTACGTCTCCTTGGCGCCGCCGAGCTTCTGGTTCTCGGCGTTGTCCCGGGCGTCCGAGCCGATCAGCAGGATGTTCAGCGGCGTCTGACCGGCGGCGTTCGCCTCTGTCTTGGCCGCCCTGTCCTTCTCGTCGCCGATGTTCAGGTCGTCCTTCTTGATGTTGCCGTTGAGGTGCCGGTAGTAGAGGTACCCGGCGCCCGCGGTGCCGACTATCACCACCGCCAGCACCATCGCCGACCAGCGCAGGAAACGCCGGCTTCGCCGTCGGCCACGGCCACCTCTGCCGCGCCGTCCCCCGCCGTGTCCGGCGGGCGGCTCCGTGCCCTGCGGTGTGAGGGACATCGTGTCCTCGACCGCGGGCACCTCTCCGCGCACGCTCTGCGCCAATTCCCTGTCCTCCCCACCCTGCGGACTGCCGAGCCTCCCCAAGCCCGACGACCGGCCTTTATGCCTCGTCCGCCTGGTCGGAAAGCGTACGCGAGAACCACTGTCGAATGCGGTGTCGAACGCCGATCGAGCTGTCGGACGTGAGCACGCTTCATCATTCTGCAGGGAGTTAGGAGTTCGCTGTGGGGTGCGGCCTCGGCTCACACCCGCCGGGCCGCACCCGCCGGGTCAGTTGCAGCCCATGGCGTTGCTGGTCCACGTGAGCTCGGGTGAGGTGAGGCGGAGGTAGACGCAGGTGCTGGGCGCGTAGACGTACACGGGACCCGCGTACTTCGTGTAGTTGCCCAGGTCCTCGTGCCAGCTGCCACCGGCCGCCCTGATGCCCATGCCGATGCCGCTGGACCTGCCGTAGTCGGTGTTGTTGCTGTCCTTGACGTTGACGGCGCAGTTGTAGCCGGAGGACGGGTTGTAGAGCAGGACGCTCCAGTAGTACTGCTTCGGGATGCCCATGTCGCCGGCGTCGACGGTGACCGTGTAACCGGATCCGCAGACCGATCGCGCCAGGCTCACGACGTCGCTCTTGGTCGACGCGCTCGCGTTCGTCGCCAGGGGGGCGACGACGAGGGCCAGTGCCGAGAGCATGACGGCGGCCAGTCTTCTGCGCATGGGGGACTCCTGGGTAGAGCGGGAATGATCGTCCGGGCGATCTCACCATCGAACACTCGTCGCAATGTTGCTGTGAGGCCCCTGTGACCATTAATTGATCATGGAATGGCTTGTTCCGGGTGCCTGTGATCGCCTCCACCGCGCGCTTCACGGGCCGCCGCTGCCCGCCGACGGTTCACCAGCGGTAGCGCTTGTACACGTCCATGCACTGATCGCTGTCCGCGCCGTTCATCTCGTCGGCGTTGCTCGGAAGGTCCCCGGCCTTCGGAGAGGACTGCTTCGGATAGGTCGTACCCGAGCGCCAGTCGGCGCCCACGACGACGGTGACACCGGAGACGTCGGTCGACCTCTTCACCGAACTCAGCGGAATTCCGAGTGACTTGGCGACCCGCTGGGCGTCGCCCTCCAGGTCCGCGCTCGGGAACCGCACCACGGTCCGCTCCTCGGCGAGCGCCGCCGAGGTGTCCGCCGAGGCCCGGGCGAAGCCCTTCTGCACGAGCAGCCCGCTGATCGCCCCGGCCCGTCCGGAGACCGGACCGAGCGTGGTGGACCTCGTCGCGTTCCGCACCAGGACACCGATCTGGTCGTCGGCCGCCGCCGGGTCCTTGGAGACCCTCTCCTCGGCCGACTTCTTCTTCTCCGAGGGCGTGCCCTTGTCGTCGAACGGCACGTCGTCGCGGAGCATCTGCCACATCTTCTCGGCCCCGGCGCGGTCCGGGACCAGATGGTTCCGGTTCTGGTCGTCCTCGACGGTCGGCAGGGTCGTCATGGTGATCCGGTCCGCCGGCACCGACTTGAGCTGCATGCCCAGGTCGTACAGCTTCTTGACGCTGCCGACCTCCTCGGAGACGGTCAGCGACTTCGTGGCCGCCTCGGCCAGCTTCATCAGCCGCCCGGTGTCCGTGAAGACGTTCTGCTTCTTCAGCGTGCGGATCATCGAGTTCATGTACATGTGCTGGGCCTTGGCGCGGCCCAGATCGCTGTAGAAGGCATGACGTGTGCGCAGCCACTGCAACGCCTGCTTGCCCTTGACGTCCTTCCGGCCTGCCGTCATCTTCAGGCCGGAGCCTCCGGGCACGCCGGGCATCGGGCGGTCCCACACGTTCTGCTTCACACAGACCTCGACGCCGCCGATGGCGTCCGCCATGCTCACCACGCCCGCGAAGTCGATCGTCATCCAGTGGTCGATGTAGACGCCGGTGAGGTTCTGCCAGGTGGCCAGGGTGCAGCCGGCCCCGCCGCGGGCCAGCGACGTGTTGATGATGTCGTTGGTCGCCGGGTACGTGGCGCCCGTCTTAGGGTCCTTGCACTTGGGAATGTCGACGCGGGTGTCCCGCGGGATGCTCACCACCGCGGCACTCTTCCGGTCCGCGGACAGGTGGATGAGCATCTGCACGTCGCCCAGCGGCGGGTTGCCGCGCGTGTCCTTGCTACCACCGAGCTTCACGTTCTCGTCGGAGGAGCGACTGTCGGAGCCGATGAGAAGAATGTTCAGCGGGGTCTGGCCGGCGGCGTTCGGCGCGGCCTTGTTCGCCTTGGAGTCGCCGCTGCTGCGCTCACCCTTCTCGATGTTGCCGTTGAGGTGCTGGTAGTACAGGTAACCGGCGCCCGCCGTGCCCAGTATCAGCACCGCGAGCGTGGTCGCGGACCATCTGAGCACGCGATGACCGCGTCGCGGTCGCCGTCTCCCGTGTTGTCCAGCGCCCTTCGGTCCTGAGCCCTTCGGCTCTGCGCCCTTCGGTCCTGCGCCCTCGGACGGGCTGTCGGTCCGACCCCGTCCGAGAGCGGGCTCGACGCCCGAAAACGTGCCTCTTCCCTGCCCCCGCACACTGTTCTGCGGCACCGTCCCACCCTCCCCGCCCCACACCTGACATGGCCCTGTCTTGCGTCAAGTGAGACGTGAGACAGGGCCACTTGGTGCATTCAAGATTCATCATTCTGCGGTGGGACGCGAGGCTCAGCCGCAGTGCACGTCTTCGTAGACGGCCAAGCCGTGGTCGGCCCCCGTGCCACCGCTCGTGAAGTTGAGCTCGCCGTAGATGTCGATGCAGCTGCCGGCGGCGTAGACGTACAACGGGCCGGCGTAGGAGGTGTAGTTGGAGTTGGTCCCGTCGAGCTTCCAGGTGCTGGACCCGCTCTTGCGGATGCCCGCGATGATGTGGTTGCCGCCGCCGACCTCGCTGTCGTTCGCGCGGGTGATGACGCAGTTGTTCCCGTTCGAGCTGTTGTAGTAGACGTCGATGTAGCCGACGGTGGGATTGGGGTACCAACCGTCCTTGATCGCCCAGGACTTCAGGAAACCGTAGGAGCTTCCGCAGTAGTTGACCCGGGACATCGCGTCAGCCTGTCCGGCTGAGATGCCTATCAGTCCGGCCGTCAGCAGCGTGACTGCTCCAGCCGCCGAAGTGATCCGCGTGCGCAACAGACCGCGCATAGCAACCTCCAAGGATTTCAATAGAGTTGACGCGCGATCAGTTAACCTGCGGACGCCGCTGCCCGGTGATCAAGGCCGTCTTTTGTGACCTTCGCCTCATGTGAGGCGGGACAGTGAACGGGCCTGCCACGCGTCCGGTTCGACGTGTGACAGGCCCGTGAGGTCGCGGTCTCTCAGCTAGCGCACTTCACCTCGTTCGCCGTGGTCTTGTCCACGTTCACCGGCGCCGCGGTGGAGTTCATCTTCACCCCGGCGCCCTTGAAGTCCTCACCCAGCGTCAGCGTGATGGTCGGCAGACCCTGGGAGTTGGTGACGCTCTTGCCCGGCTTCATCATCGACCCGGACAGGCCCATGATCGCGGCCAGCCTGCGGGCCTGATCGGCCTGGTCGGGGGCGTACTCCAGCGTCGTCTTCGCCTGGGAGGCGCCGGCGTTGCCCGCGTTCTCCGACTTGGTCACGCCCGCCTCGGTCTGGAGGTAGGTGAGCTCCTCCTGGGCGCTGCCGGCCGCGGCACCACCGTTGAGGATCCGCACCCGCACCTCGGAGGCGTCCGACTTGCTGCCCTTCAGCCGGGCGGCGACGGCGGCCTTCTCCTTCTTCTCCTTGGCCTTGACCGCGGTGAACGAGGTGTCGCTCTTGATCATGTTGAAGACCTGTGAGGCGTTCGGCTCAAGGGGCACGACGGTCGCCTTGACCACCTCGGCGGGGTTGTCCTTGACCGGGACCGTGGTGAAGGTGATGTTCTTCATCGGCACCTTCTTCAGCTCCAGGGCCACGTCCTTGAGCGTGCTGGCCTTGCCGATGCCCGTGTCGACGGTGAGCGCCTTGGTGGCCGCGTTGGCCAGCTTGATCAGCTTCGTGGGGCTGGTCAGAGTGTCGCCCGAGGTCATCTTGCGCATCAGCGAACTCATGAACTGCTGCTGGACCTTGATGCGGTCCAGGTCGCCCTGGTTGCCGAAGCTGTGCCGGGTGCGGACGAAGGCGAGTGCCTCCTCGCCCTCGATGGTGTGCTTGCCGGCCGACAGGTTCAGATGCGAGTCGGGGTCGTTGACGTCCTTGGCGAGACAGACCTCCACACCGCCCACCGCGCTCGTCAGCGTCTTCACCGCGTTGAAGTCGGCCATCGCGAAGTGGTTCACGTCGATGCCGGTGAGCTCCTCGACCGTCTTCATGGTGCAGCCGGGGTTGCGGCCGAACTGGCCGAGGCTGGTGTTGAAGCGCTTGTCCTGGGTGCCCGGGATGACCTTCGTGGTGCCGTCCTCGGTGACCTCGCAGTCCGGTACGTCGACGATCAGGTCCCGGGGGATGCTCATCGCGGTCGCGTTCGTACGGTCCTTCGAGACGTGCAGCAGGATGTTGGTGTCGGCGTGCCCGACGCTGCCCTTGTCGCCGTAGCCCCCGTTGCCCGACCCGGTCCGCTTGTCGGTGCCGATGATCAGGATGTTGAAGGCCTCGTCCTTGCTGAAGCCGTCGTCGGCCACGTTGCCGACGTCCTCGGTGGTGACGTTGCCTTCGAGGTGCTTCAGATACAGGTAGGCGGCTCCCGCCGTGCCGACCAGCACGAACGCCATCACACCGCCGGTCCACAGCAGTATTTTCTTGCCGCGCGCCTTCTTCTTGACCGGCCGCCGGTTGCGGCGCCCGGGCGGCGGCTCCTCGGGCGCACCGCGCCGACGACGGGGCGGCGGTACGTCACGGCCGGGAACGTCGGCGGGCGACGTCCGTCCCGGCGCGGCCGTTCTGCCGCGCGGCGCCCCGGAAGGGCCCGCCGCACGAGAAGTCGTTCTGCTGCGTGGTCCCGGGACCGCTGATTGCGGTGCGGAAGGAGTCAGTCGCAGTTCGTATTCGCCAGTGTTCGGATTGAGCACCCACTGGTCTGCGGGGTCGATGTCGTCCGCCCGCCCACGGCCTTGCGCGTCCACGGTTGTCTCAATCCTCCGTCGGGGCCACGCGGCGCCTTCCCCCTCAAAGGCGCTCGGGTCTCGGTCTCACAGTGCACGACCTCAGGAAGACCTATCGGCCTGCTGCACCGGATCGCTCACACTATCCGGCCAGTTCATCGGCAAGCGACGACGGTGACAAATTCCACGTCCCTACAACTGGGCAATCCACCCATTTCCTTGAACAGATGTACGTGGCCTTGGTAATCGCTTTACTTACAGGTGTCCTCGGCGGCCGTGTTTCCGCGAAACGTGGGCGCGGGCGAAGTGGTGGCGGCGGGGCGTTCGGCGCCGGACTTCTTCCGGGGGACTTCCTTGGCGACCGCCACCGGCGCGTCCGTGCGCAGCCGGGCGAACAACTGCTCCGCCTCGGCTTCCACGAGCTGGTCGCGGTTGGCGTTGTAGGCGTACGACTCCCTTGGCACGGTCAGGAATTGCACACGTTCGGTGGGGATGTCGCGCAGCCCCCGCACGAGGTCGTACAAACCACGCAAGCTCGCCAGATCCGGGTCGGTGGTGAGCGAGGAGGTGGCCGCGTCCAGCACCGGATAGAGGCGGACCGGATTCAGCAGGACGTCATTGCTCTGCACCTTGTTGACGAGGGCCCCGAGGAACCGTTGCTGCCGGTCCATCCGGTCGGTGTCGCTGCCGTTGCCGATCGACTTGCGGGCGCGGACGTAGCCGAGGGCCTGCTCCCCGTTGAGCGTCACCCTGCCCGCCGGGAGCTTCAGCTTGGCGGCCTTGTCGTTGATCGGCTTCGTCAGGCAGATCTCGACGCCGTCGACCGCGTCGACCATGTCCTTGAAGCCATGGAAGTCGACGACCATGTGATGGTCGATCCGGACGCCGGTCAGCTTCTCCACGGTCCGGATGGTGCAGGCCGAACCGCCCTTCTGGAAGGCGTAGTTGAACATCGCGAACATCGGCTCGGTCCGACTGCCGTCCGCTTGCAGACACGCCGGTACGTCCACCATCAGATCGCGGGGGAGGGAGACGGCCGTCGCGCTGCGCCGCCCCGCGGACAGGTGCAGCAGGATCGTCGTGTCCGACCGCTCGGTCCCCGAGTCCCGCCCGTAGCGCGCGTTCCCGTCCCCGGAGCGCGAGTCCGAGCCGATCACCAGGATGTTCTGCGCGTCCTTGACGAGCGCGGTGGGCCGCTCCTTCTCGTACCGGGCGAGTTCCGCGGCGGCGGCGTCGTCGGGCGTGATGTTCCCGTCAAGCTTGGCGTAGATCGCCCACCCGGTCCCGACGGCCGCCACGACGAGGACCGTCACCCCGACGGCCCCGCCCCGCAGCCAACGCCGCCGGCGCCGCCGTATCAGCCCCCGCCCCGTGGCGGACGCCCCCGCTCCCGGACCGAGGGTGCCTTTGCGGGGCGTACCTGCGGTGTCGGTCACGGCTGATCCACCCCTCATGACGTACGAGCGTGTGGTGCGGGTCGCTCTTACGACCATGGCGCGGATGGGAGGTGGGGGCGTGTCGGGTTGGGCCGGACGGGCGACTGAGGGCACCTTTTGAAGGTCGGCGCGGAGGACGCTTTCAGGGGCGCGGGGAACTGCGCGACCAGCCACAACGGACCCGCACCCACCAAACAACCTCAGTGAGCGGTAGCAGTCACCCGCTCACTCTCGACCCGCTTCGCCAGCCCTTCCTCCCCCAACCGCTCCAGATTCCGGCACAACACCACGGACCCCCCGGTGGCCAGCGGCGAGTACAGCCCCGCGCGCAGCCCCTCCCAGGTGTCGTACGCCAACCCCGACAGCAATCGCGAGCCGGGCCCGGTCAGCCCGAGGCCGGAGGCCTCCGCGGAGGCCCGCTCCACCACCTCCGCCCCGCTGAACTCCCGCCCGGCCACGACGAGCGCGGGCTCGTCGGGGTCGACCGGCGCGAACGGGGCGAACCGGTCGCCCTGCCCCGGCACCTCGACCGCGTAGTCGGCGAAGCCGTCCGGGGTCTGCGGGAAGCGTCCGCCGAGCGGGCGCAGCGCGAGGGCGATGCGCGAGCCCGAGCACGCGCGCGCCGCGTCCAGGGTGTCGGGCCCGCTCACCACGATGTCCGCGGCCTTCGGATCACCGCCGACATCGGCGACCACGCCCACCGAGGAGCACGCCAGCAGCCACACCGCCGTCTGCCAGTGCGCGGGCAGCAGCAGCGCGACCCGGTCGCCGGGCTCCGCGGAGAGCTCGCCCTGGAGGAGGTTGGCGGTCTTGGCCACCCAATTGGCGAAGGTGGCGACGGACAGTTCGACGCGTTCGCCCGTGGCGTCGTCGTAGAAGGTCACCAGGGGGCGTCCGGCGTCCGCGGCGAGCGCGGAACGCAGCAGGTCGGCAGGGGTGCGATCGGTGGCGTTCACCCGGGCAAGCGTACGCGGGCGCGCGGCGGGGCGACGAGGGACCGGCCCGCTGCCGGCTCACCGGTTCGGGGGAACGGCAGCCGACGATCCGTCAGTTCCCGGATGGACAGATATGTATGACTATGTCCAACATCGTTGGCATGCGCGGATTTCTTGCTTCCTCGATCGGTGTCACCTGTGCGGCCGCTCTCGCCCTGCCGCTGACCCCACCCGCCGCCGCGACCGTCGCGCGCCCGGCGCCGACCGCGGAAGTGTCGGCCCGGAGCGTCGATCCCGGCGCCGCCCCGGCGGCGGTCCCCGGCAGCACCCAGTCCCTGCCGCTCACCCCGCTCGGCGCCGACCGCGCCCTGGGGTCGGCCGCCGTCCAGGGCCTGCCCCGCCGCGACGTGCACCGCTTCTCGATGGTCGGCGTCGTCTGGGACGACCCGGCCACCGCACTGCACGGCCGCGTCGAGGTACGCGCGCGTGCGCTCGACTCGGGTACGTGGTCCGCCTGGCAGGACGTCGAGACGCACTACGCGGACGACGGCGCCGACCCCGACACGGCCGAGCGCACCTCGGGCCGGGTGCGCGGGGCGACGGCACCGCTGTGGGTCGGTGACTCGGACGGCGTGGAGGTAAGGGTGCGGGCCGCGGCCGAGACCCGCGAACTCGGCGCCGAGGCGACCGCGCTGCCGTCGGGGCTGCGCCTCGAACTCGTCGACCCCGGCGAGGCCGCCCTCCCGCAGGGCACCCCGGCAGGCGGCCCCCGGACGCGTGGCGGTCTCGGCGCCGAGGCCCCCGAGGCCGTCGCCGCCTCCGCCGCCAACGCAGGGCTCGCGCCGCTCGGCGCCACCGAGATCCCCGCGCTCGACCGCGCGCGGACCGAGCGGGAGATGGTCGCCCTGCGGGCCGGTGAACTGACGGAGCGACAGCGGGCCGAGCCGAAGATCGGCCCGCGCCCGCGCATCGTGACGCGGCGCGGCTGGGGGGCGAACGAGAACCTGCGCGAGAGGAAGTTCGTCTACACGAAGAAGGTGAAGGCGGCCTTCGTCCACCACACCGCCACCGGCAACGGCTACCGCTGCTCCCAGGCCCCCTCCGTCATCCGCGGTATCTACCGCTACCACGTCCGGAGCATGGGCTGGCGTGACATCGGCTACAACTTCCTCATCGACAAGTGCGGCACCATCTACGAGGGCCGCGCCGGGGGAGTGGCGAAGCCGGTCCTGGGCGCCCACACCCTCGGCTTCAACACCAACAGCATGGGGATCGCCGTCCTCGGCACCTTCGGCTACACCCGCCCCACGTCCGCCGCGGTGAAGGCCGTGGCCCGCGTGACGGCCTGGAAACTGGGGCTCTACGGTGCCAATCCGCGCGGCAAGACATACCTGAAGTCGGGCGGTGGCAACCTCTACCGCAAAGGCACGAAGGTACGACTGAACGTCATCTCCGGCCACCGCGACGGCTTCTCCACCGCCTGCCCCGGCTGGCAGCTCTACCGCAAGCTCGGCTCGGCCCGCTCGACCGCGGCGCGCTACCAGGGGAGGTGACGGGGGGAGGGCGAGGGGGATGGAGGAGGGCGAGGGGGCGGGGAAGTGTCAGGGGGACGGAGAAGTGTGAGGGGGACGGAGAACCGCACTGCCGTCGATTCCGTCGATGTTGTCGAAAGCGCCGCACAACGGTCTGCATACACTGACCGGCCGAAAGACAGTTCGGCCGGTCACCGGCAGGAAGCAGAGACGACAGGTGACAGAAGCGATCCTCCTGGTCGGGGGCAAGGGCACGAGGCTGCGTCCGCTCACGGTGCACACGCCGAAGCCGATGGTCCGCGCGGCCGGGGTCCCGTTCCTCACACATCAGCTCGCGCGGGCGAGAGCGGCGGGCGTCGACCACATCGTCCTGGCCACGTCCTATCTGGCCGAGGTCTTCGAACCCCACTTCGGCGACGGCTCGGCACTCGGCCTCCACATCGAGTACGTCACGGAGGAGGAGCCACTCGGCACGGGCGGAGCGATCCGCAACGTGGCCTCCCGCCTCCACTCCGGTCCCGACGACCCGGTCCTGATCTTCAACGGTGACATCCTCACGGGCCTGGACATCCGGGCCCTGGTGGCCACGCACGAGTCGACGAACGCGGACGTCTCGCTCCACCTGACGAAGGTCACGGACCCTCGCGCCTACGGCCTGGTCCCCACGGACGGGACAGGAAAGGTCCTGGCCTTCCTGGAGAAGCCGCAGTCCCCCGAGGAGATCGTCACCGACCAGATCAACGCGGGCGCGTATGTCTTCCGCCGCTCGTTGATCGACACGATCCCGGCGGGCAGACCGGTCTCGGTGGAACGCGAGACCTTCCCCGACCTCCTCGCGGCCGGCGCCCACCTCCAGGGCATGGTCGACTCCACGTACTGGCTGGACCTGGGCACCCCGGCGGCCTTCGTACGAGGCTCGGCCGACCTGGTCCTGGGCCGCGCCCCGTCCCCGGCGGTCCCCGGCCGCTGCGGCGACCGGCTGATCCTCCCCACGGCCCGCGTGGCCCCCGACGCCAAACTCACCGGCGGCACGGTGGTGGGCGAGGGCGCGTTCGTGGCCGAGGGCGCCCGCGTCTTCGGCAGCACGATCCTGCCCGGCGCCGTGATCGAACCCGGCGCGGTCATCACGGACTCCCTGATCGGCACCCGCGCAAGGATCGGCGAACGCTCCGTCCTCAGCGGCACGGTCATCGGGGACGGCGCGGTGGTGGGCCCCGACAACGAACTCCGAGACGGCGCCAGGGTGTGGTGCGACGCCCACATCCCGGCGGGGGCGGTGCGCTTCTCGTCGGACCAGTAGGCGTTGGGCGGCGCGGGTTCGTTGTGGGTCACGCTCGAACGCGGCTGCGGGTCATGCCGCCCAGGGGCGCGGGGAACTGCGCGACCAGCCACGACGCATCCGCAGCCGCCCCACCAACCAGCCCGTCCGACGGGGTCGAAGGGGCGGCGCCCCTGGGGATGGGACGGGTAGGGGCGGCGGGGGCGAGAAAGGCCAAGGCCAGCCACAGCGCCCCCCCCGGCCCCCCGGGGGCCTCGTCACAACTGCCCGATATCCCCCCGCGACATCCGAGGCGCCCGCCGCGCCGGCGTCCGCCCACTCAACAGAATCAACCGCGCCGCCCGATGCCGCTGCCCCGCATACGGCTCCAGCAACGACAACATCAGCGCGTCATCCGCGTCCCGGTCCCCCGCGAGCGCCCACCCCACGATCCCCGGCAGATGCAGATCCCCCACGGTCACCGCATCCGCCGCCCCATGACTGCGCTGCACCACTTCCGCGGACGTCCACGGCCCCACCCCCGGCACGACCTCCAACCGAGCCTGAGCGTCCTCCGCCGACATCCCCACCGCCTGCTCAAGCCGCGCAGCAACCCGCACAGCCCGCAGAATCGTCGACGCCCGCTTGTTGTCGACCCCGGCCCGATGCCACTCCCACGACGGGATCAACGCCCACGTCCGAGGCGCCGGCATCACCCAGAGCCGCCCCCCGGCAGCGGGCCCAGGCGCCGGCTCCCCGAACTTCCGTACCAGCAACCGCCACGCCCGGTACGCCTCGTCGGTCGTGACCTTCTGCTCCAGGATCGACGGGATCAAGGACTCCAGCACCAGCCCGGTCCGCGTCAGCCGCAGCCCCGGCCGGCGATGCCGCGTCACCGCCAGCAACCGGTGCCGGGGCACGAAGACGGACGGATCGTCGGCGGCCCCGAGCAGCTCGGGCAACCGGTCGAGCAGCCACCGCGCCCCCGGCCCCCACGCCTCCCCGCGGACCGAACCGTCCCGCCCCGCGGCGACCCGCAGCGTCCCCGGCCCGGCAGGCGTCAGACTGGCCCGCCACACCGACCCGTCCGGCATCGCCCGGAACGTCGGATCGGCGGGCCCGCGCCGCAACGGCCCGAGCACCAGCCCCAGCTCCAACGGCCACTCCGGCACGAACGTCCGCGCCAGCCCCGGCGCCGAGGCAGGCCGCGGCACACCTTGGGGCACGGCGACATGCCCACCACGCACCGTCGTACGAGTGGGCCGCGGAGTGAACCGTCCAGCCACGAATGAGTCCTGGGAGTGAGGGAGAAGTCCTGCGGGAGACCTACGAGCCTAGAGGCACGCGAGCCTTCTCACCGCACCTCGATGAACATCCCGGCATCCCGCTCCGCCCGAGCCCTCGGTTCCTCTGCCGGATGCCCGACCGCCACGGCCCCCATCGGATCCCAGTCCCCCGGCAGCCCCAGCACCTCCCGCACCACGTCCCGGCAGAACATCGTCGACGACACCCACGCCGACCCCAGCCGCTCCCCGGCCAGCGCGACGAGGAAGTTCTGCACCCCGGCCCCGGTCGCGACGACGAACATCTCCCGCTCGGCCCCGTCCCGCCGCGGATCGCCGTAGGTGTGCGAGCCGTCCATGACCAGACACGGCACCACCAGATAGGGCGCGTTCCGCAGCACGTCCCCGCGGCGCACCCGCTTGGCGATCGACTCCTCGCTCTTGCCGTCCCGCCGCAGATCCGCGATCCAGGCGTCCCGCATCGCGTCCAGCAGCTCCGTCCGCGAGGCCTCGGACTCCAGCAGGACGAACCGCCACGGCGTGGTGTGATGCGGCGCCGGCGCGGTCACGGCCGCGGCGACCGCCCGCCGCACCGCACCGCCGTCGACCGGCTCGTCCGTGAAGGCCCGAACCGTACGCCGCTGGGTCACCGCCAGCCGTACCGCCTCGGAGGTGCCCAGCCGGAACATGTCGTCGCGCGCGTCGCGCACCATGGCGCCCGCCCCCTCCCCGTGCTCGACGGACACCACCTGTGCCAGCCCGCGCACCACGGCGACGGGCCGTCCGGCGGCCTTGCCCTTGACCAGGTCGCCGGCCGCCGCCAGTTCGTCGGCCGTGGCGACGACGGTGGCGCTCAGCGGGTTGCCGTACGCGTCCGTGCCCCCGCGCAGATCGTCGAGCACCCGCACCCCGGCGGCGCCGATCGCCACGTCGGTGAGTCCCGCGCGCCAGGGCCGCCCGAAGGTGTCGGTGATGACGACACCGACGTCGACGCCGAGCAGTTCCCGCAGCCCCTCGCGTACCGCGCGCGCGGAGGCGTCCGGGTCCTCGGGCAGCAACAGGACGGTCCCGGCCGGAGTGTTGGAGGCGTCGACCCCCGCCGCGGCCATGATCAGCCCCTGCCGGTTCTCGACGATCCGCAGGGCGCCGCGTCTGGCCACCACCCGTACGGTCTCGGCGTCGATCGCCGCCTCCCGGTCGGCCGCCTCGACGATCCGGCCCTCCGCCTTGGAGACGATCTTCGAGGTGACGAGCAGCACGTCACCGTCGGCGAGACCGGGCTCGGCGGCGGCGATCAGCTTGGCGAGGTCGTCGCCGGGCGCGATCTCGGGCAGGCCCGGTACGGCCCACACGCGGAAGCCGTCCGTGTTGTCGAAGCCGTCCGTGCTCACGCGGCCCGCACCTCCTCCGCCAGTGCCAGCGCCTCCCGGGCCATCTGCGTGCTCGCGTCGAGGTCCGTCATCATCAGCGGTACGGCCCGGCAGCGGACGCCGGCCGCCTCGACGCGCTCCACGGAGGCCGCGTCTACGGTGTCGACGAGCCAGCCGTCCAGCAGCCCCGAGCCGTAGTGCTCGGCCACCGCAGCGGCCGACGACTCCACGCCCACCGCCGCCAGCACCTTGTCGGCCATGCCGCGCACGGGCGCGTCCCCGACGATGGGGGAGAGGCCGACCACGGGGACGCCCGCCTCGGCGATCGCCTCGCG
Source organism: Streptomyces sp. NBC_00028 (assembly GCF_045041065.1). Lineage (NCBI taxonomy): Bacteria > Bacillati > Actinomycetota > Actinomycetes > Kitasatosporales > Streptomycetaceae > Streptomyces > Streptomyces sp. NBC_00028. Next base: position 6,062,684 of record NZ_CP108293.1, read on the forward strand.
GATGCCGGGCACGGCCAGGATCGTGCCGATGGAGACGACCGGGTTGGACGGCGGGAAGAGGATCACGTCCGCCTCGGCGATCGCCTCCAGGACGCCGGGCGCGGGCTTGGCCTGCTCCGCGCCCACCGGCACGATCGCCTCCGCCGGCACCGAGGCCCGCAGTCGTACCCAGTACTCCTGGAAGTGGACCGCCTTGCGCTCGCCGTCGACCTCGACGGCGACATGGGTCTCCACGCGGTCGTCGGACATCGGGATCAGCCGCACGCCCGGCTTCCAGCGGTCGCAGAGCGCCTCGGTGACCGCGCTGAGCGGGAATCCCGCGCCGATCATCTGCGTACGCACGATGTGGGTGGCGAAGTCCCGGTCGCCGAGCCCGAACCACTCGGGGCCGACGCCGTACGCCGCGAGCTCCTCCTTGAGGTGGAAGGTCTCGTCGGCCCGGCCCCAGCCCTGTTCCTCGTTGATGCCGCCGCCGAGCGTGTACATCACCGTGTCGAGGTCCGGGCAGACCTTCAGTCCGAAGAGGTGGATGTCGTCTCCGGTGTTGCCGATGACCGTGACGTCCGCGTCCGGCACGGCCTGCTTCAGACCGCGCAGGAAACGGGCACCGCCGATGCCGCCTGCCAGAACCACGATTCGCATGGGACAAGCATTGCAGGCGGGTACGACAACGCGTCAGGCAGTCACCGGACGCGCCGTGCAGGCGTGCGCACCGTGCATCGGCATCTCGGTCAGTCCGGGGTAGTACACGTGCAGGCTGACCGCCGGCTCCAGCGCGTCGTTGACGACCTCGTGCACATAGCCCGGCGCGAACACCCGCTGCGCGCCGGTCGCCAACGCGCGCGTGCCGCGGTCGGTGCGCTCGGTCAGCTCGCCCTCCAGGACCGTCAGTACGCCGGAGGAGCGGCCGTGGTCGTGCAGCCCGCTGCCCTGTCCGGGCACCCAGGACAGCAGCCAGACCTCGTAACCGGGGCCGGTGCGCAGCCGGTGGTACCAGCGCGTGGTGGCGTCGTACTGCACCAGGTGCTCCCACTGGGAACGGTCGGCGGCGATGGAGCGGGCCAGGCCGACGAACTCCGCGACGGTCGAGGGGTGCTCGCGCGGGGGCTGGAGGAGGTGGGGCACCTCCAGGATGTCGCCGGCGATCTGGAGGTCGTTGTCGCTGTTCATGGGATGGGGCGGTTCCTCAGTGAAAGAAGGTCAGACAGAGGGAACGGGAAAGGCCGAGTCCCGGGGGATTCGGCCTTCAGCTGGAGCGGGTGTCGTGCACCGGGGCTCAACAGCTGTGACAGCAACAGCTACAGCGAGCGCGGGCAGCACCGTGGGACCCGGCGGTGCGGGTCGTGGTGAGTGCCAAGTTCGCGAGCATGCCCACTAGGACAGCGGTTCACACCGGCACTGTCAACTCGACACCGGCATGTGGGACTGCTTTCACCTCATCCGGTTCATCTGAGAGGTGAAAGGTTTGTTCACCCGTCTACCGGGACACATGGCGCACAACCGGCGCGCAAGGAACGGGAACGAACTCCTGGGCGTCCTTCTCCGTACAGGTCCTGCACGGGTTCGGAAGCCCCGCGGGCCCCATCTGCTTGTCAAGGTTTATGGCGATTTGAACACTTTCCGCTAGGCCTTGGTTCCGCAGAGTGAATAAGGGGCCCAATAGCAGATCTCGGCTTGACTCGCCCGGAGCAGCACACTTGTAATTTCACTCGTGTCGTTCAGCCGACATCGGTAACGGCTACATCACGGGGACGCGAAAGACAGACGAGGGGCGCACATGACCGAGCTGGTGCAGCAACTGCTGGTCGACGACGCGGACGAGGAACTCGGCTGGCAGGAGCGCGCGCTGTGCGCCCAGACCGACCCCGAGTCCTTCTTCCCCGAGAAGGGTGGCTCCACCCGTGAGGCCAAGAAGGTCTGCCTGGCTTGTGAGGTCCGTTCCGAGTGCCTCGAGTACGCCCTCGCCAACGACGAGCGCTTCGGCATCTGGGGCGGTCTGTCCGAACGGGAGCGGCGCCGCCTGAAGAAGGCCGCGATCTGACCGACCGGCGTCACCTCGCACGTACATACGGGACTTACGGCCCGTCGCAGGTGGGTTGTCCACAGGCGGCGGGCCGTCGTCATGCCCAGCCGATAGTGTGGTCGCTCGTCCGAGACGCCCCGCTGCCCCCTCGGGGCACAGGCGTCCACCGCAGTCCACCGAACCGGGGCCCGTACCTCGATGTCCGTGCACAGCCACACGGCAGCCCACGACGCTGCCACTCCTGAGTTCCCGCGTCATGTGGTGACCGCGGTCCTCGTCGCGCACGACGGCGCCCGCTGGTTGCCCGACGCGCTCGCCGGCCTGCTCGGCCAGGAGCGCCCCGTCCAGTTCGCGATGGCCGCCGACACCGGCAGCGCCGACGCCTCCGCGCAGCTGCTCACCGACGCCCTCGGCGCCGACCGGGTGCTGCACCTCGCCCGCCGTACCGGCTTCGGCCAGGCCGTCGAGGAGGCCAACCGCACCGCACCCGTCCTCACCCCGGACGAGCTGCCGTACCTCAAGCGCCCCAGCGGCTGGGACCCCGTCACGCGCACGTGGCGCGACGACGCCTACGACCTGCCCGAGCTCCCGCACGGAGAGCCGGTGCAGTGGCTGTGGCTGCTGCACGACGACTGTGCCCCCGAACCCGACGCCCTGGCCCAGCTGCTGCGGGTCGTCGACCAGGAACTGGAGCTCGGCCGGGACGACGTGGCCGTCGTCGGCCCCAAGCTCCGCGGCTGGTACGACAAACGGCAACTCCTGGAGGTCGGCGTCACCATCGCCCACTCCGGGCGCCGCTGGACCGGCCTCGACCGCCGCGAACAGGACCAGGGCCAGCACGACCATGTCCGGCCCGTGCTCTCCGTCTCCACCGCCGGCATGCTCGTCCGACGCGACGTCTTCGACGCACTCGGCGGCTTCGACCGGCGCCTGCCCCTGATGCGCGACGACGTCGACCTGTGCTGGCGCGCCACCGCCGCCGGCCATCGCGTCCTCGTCGCCCCCGAGGCGGTCGTCCGCCACGCGGAGGCGGCCTCCCGCGAGCGCCGCGCCGTCGACTGCGTGGGCCGCACCGCCGCCTCCCCGCACAAGGTCGACAAGGCGGGCGCCGCCTACACCCTGCTCGTCAACAGCCGTACAGGCGTCCTCCCCTGGGTCCTGCTGCGCCTCGTCGTCGGCACGGTGCTCAGGACGGTCGCCTATCTCGTCGGCAAGGTTCCCGGACAGGCCCTCGACGAGATCCGCGGCCTGCTGAGCACCCTGCTGCGGCCCGAGCGGATCATCGCCGGGCGCCGCAGGCGCGGCACATCGGTGGTGGACAAGGACGAGATGCGTCCGCTGTTCCCGCCGCCCGGCGCGACCGTGCGGGCCACCGTGGAGCAGGCCGCCGGCAGCTTCTTCGGCAGCTCCGACCCCGAGGCCACCTCGGGCGCGGGACGCCATGGCGGCGCCGTCGAGTCCGGGCCCGGTGGCGACGACGCCGACTTCCTGGAGATCGAGCAGTTCGCCCGCGTCAAGCGCATCGCCCGCAAGCCCGGGCCGGTGCTCTTCCTGGTGCTGCTGCTCGTCTCGCTCGTCGCCTGCCGTGAACTCCTCGGCTCCGGCGCCCTCTCGGGCGGCGCCCTGCTGCCCGCCCCGGCCGACTCCGGCGAACTGTGGTCGCGCTACCTGGACGCCTGGCATGCCGTCGGCTCCGGCGGCACTTCGTCCGCGCCGCCCTACCTGGCGATCCTCGCGATGCTCGCCTCCGTGCTCTTCGGTTCGACCGGGCTCGCGGTCACCGTCCTGCTCGTCGGCTCGGTGCCGCTGGCCGGGTTCACCGCGTACTTCGCCTCCCGGCCCCTGGTCGAGTCACGGCTCCTGCGCGCGTGGGCGGCCGTCGTCTACGCCTTCCTGCCCGCCGCCACCGGCGCCCTCGCCGGCGGCCGCATCGGCACCGCCGTCCTCGCGATCCTGCTGCCGCTCATCGCGCGCGCGGGCATCGCGGCCGCCGGCCTGACGAACGCCTCCGACGCGCGCGGCAGTTGGCGCGCCACCTGGGCGTACGCCCTGCTCCTGACGGTCACCACCGCGTTCACGCCGATCATCTGGCCGATCGCGCTGCTGCTCGGCCTCGGCGTGCTGGCCGTGCGCCGCACCGACATCACCGCCTACGGCCTGCGCTTTCTGGCCCAGCTCGGCACACCGCTGCTGATCCTCGCGCCCTGGTCGCTGACGCTGCTGCCCTTCGGCTTTTTCGACGAGGCCGGCCTGAAGTACGGCTCCTCGGCCGCCTCCGCCCTCGACCTCCTCGGCGCCAGCCCCGGCGGTCCCGGCACGGTCGACGGGCTGATGCTCATCGGTGTCGTCCTGGCCGCGCTGGCCGCCCTGCTGCGCTCGGAGCGCCAGTTCGGCATCTGGACGGCCTGGGCGGTCGCCCTCGTGGGCCTCGTCTTCGCCGCCCTCTCCAACGGCTCCACCTGGGCCGGGCCCGCCACCCTCGTCTACGGCATCGCCCTGCTGGCCGCCGCGATGCTCGGCGCCGACGGGGCCCGCTCGCGGGTCGCCGAGCAGAGCTTCGGCTGGCGCCAGCCGGTCGCCGCGCTGATCGCCTTCGCCGCCGCCGCGGGCCCCCTGCTCGTCGCCGCCGGCTGGATGATCGGCGGCGCCGACGGCCCCCTGGAGCGCCGCGACCCGGTGCAGGTGCCCGCGTTCGTCGCCGAGGACGGCAACAACCGCGACCGGGCCCGCACCCTCGTCCTCGACAGCGACTCCGCCGCCCACGTCGGCTACATGCTGGTGCGCGGCTCGGGCGCCCGCCTCGGCGACGGTGAACTGGCCGCCGCCGACGGCGAGAACACCCAGCTCGACAAGGTCGTTGCCAACCTCGTCGCCGGCTCCGGCGCCGACCAGTCCGACCAGCTCGGCAAGTTCGCGGTGCGCTACGTCCTCGTCCACAAGGGCGCCCCGCGCGAGGTGACCCGCGTCCTGGACGCCACCCCGGGCCTGTCCCGGCTCAGCGAGCAGAACGGCAGCGCCCTGTGGCGGGTCGACCAGGACGTCGCCCGCGCCACCATCGTCGCCGGCTCCGGCGCCCCGACGCTGGTCGCGGCGGGACCCGTGGAGATCCACACCACGATCCCGGCCGGCGCCGACGGCCGCACCCTGCGCCTCGCCGACACCGCGGCCGAGGGCTGGACGGCCACCCTGGACGGCAGGCCGCTCACCGCGACCACGGTCGACGGCTGGGCCCAGGGCTTCGAACTCCCGGCCGCCGGCGGCCGGCTGGACGTCGTCTACGACGACCCGATCACCCACACCGCCTGGCTGTGGGCCCAGGGCGCCCTCGCCCTGGTCCTCGTGGTGCTCGCCCTGCCCGGCCGCCGCCGCGACATCGACGACGACCTCCCCGAGGAGGAGCGGGCGATCCCCGCCCAGGCGACCGAGGGCGAGGGCCGCCGCGCCCGCCGCCTGCGCGCCCAGGCGGAGGCCGAGGAGGCCGCCCAGAACGACGAGCCCCTGTCTCCTCCTTCGGAGGAGACCCCGGTCCCGGTCCCGCAGCAGCAGTCCTACGGCGACTGGAACCAGGCGAGCTACGCGGGCGCCGAGTACAACTCCTACGCCGGTGACCAGTACCAGTCCGCCCCGCAGCAGTACCCGGCGGGCGGCTACGACCAGCAGGGCTACGCGGACCCGTACCAGGGCGGCCAGTACGACCCGTACGCGTACGGGGGCCAGGCGCAGCAGCCGTCGTACGACCAGTACGGGCAGCCGTACGACCAGGGTTACGACGCCACGTACGACCCGGCGCAGCCGCAACAGCACGACGGCGAGCGTCCCGACGGGAGCCAGCAGTGAACCGCACCACCGTGTCCCTGATCGCCTGCGCGACCGCTCTCGCCGCCGTCACCGGCTTCGCCTCGCTCAACGCGCCCGACGCGTCCGGCACGAACACCGCCCGAGCGGCCGCCGAACTGCCCGTGGAGCGCACGAGCCTGCTCTGCCCGAGCCCCAGCCTCTCCGACCTCGCCGACACGTCCTACACGTCCTTCACGCCCGTCACCAAGGGCACGGGAAGCGACGGCAAGGCCGAACTCGTCTCCGCGGCACAGGAGTCGGACGCCAAGGACAAGAAGACCGACGACAAGAAGGCGGCCAAGCCGGTCCTCACCGCCAAGGACCCCGGCACGCCCGACACCGAGGACGCCTCCGGCGGCGACTCACCCGCGCTGATCGGCACGGCCGAGGGCAGGTTCGCGCCCGGCTGGACCGTGCAGGAGACCACCGAGGTCGCCGCGGGCACCGGACGGGGCCTCCAGGGCGTCAACTGCTCCGGCGCTGACACCGAGTTCTGGTTCCCCGGCGCCAGCACCGCCGCCGACCGCACCGACTACGTGCACCTGACCAACCCCGACGACTCGGCCGCCGTCGTCGACATCCAGCTCTACGGCAAGGACGGCGCCATCGACTCCCCGGTCGGCGAGGACATCACGGTGCCGCCGAAGTCCAGCGAGCCGATCCTGCTGTCCACGCTCGTCAGCGACAAGCAGACCAACCTCACCGTCCACGTCAGCGTCCGCAGCGGGCGCGTCGGCGCCGCCGTGCAGGCCCTCGACGACAAGATCGGCGGCGACTGGCTGGCGGCCGCCACGGACCCGGCGGGCAGCCTCGTCCTGCCGGGCATCCCCAAGGACGCCACGGCCGTGCGCCTGGTCGCCTTCGCGCCCGGTGACGCCGACGCCGACCTGAAGGTCCGCCTCGCCTCGCCGTCCGGCTCGATCACCCCGGCCGGCAACGAGACGCTGCACGTCAAGGCGGGCATGACGACCGCGGTCGACCTGGGCGCCGTCACGCGCGGGGAGGCCGGTTCGCTGATCCTGACGCCGACCGGCGAGTCCGTACCGGTGGTGGCCGCGCTGCGGGTCATCCGAGGCAAGGGCGACAAGCAGGAGACGGCGTACATCCCGGCCACCCGCCCGGTCGCCGCGCGCGCGACGGTCGCCGACAACAGTTCCAAGGGCACCACGCTGTCCCTGGTGGCCCCCAGCGGCACCGCGAAGGTCAAGGTGACCGCGTCGGCGGGCAGCGACGGCGGTACGGCCGCCTCGAAGACGTACACGATCAAGGGCGGCACCACCCAGGACGTGGAGCTGCCCGTGCCGAGCGGGCTGAAGGGCACGTACGCGCTGACGGTGGAGCCGGAGTCGGGCGGCCCGGTCTACGCGGCCCGCACGCTGGCGGCCACGGAGGACGGCATCCCCGGCTTCACGGTCCAGACGCTGCCGGACGACCGGGGCATGGTCGCGGTGCCGGAGGCGGACGAGGACCTGTCGGTGCTGCAGAAGTAGCCCGCGCGGGCCGCTTCTCAGTCCTCGTCGCCGTAGCGCGGATCGACCGTCTCCGGGGTCAGCCCCAGCAGCTCGGCGACCTGCTCGACGACGACCTCGTGCACCAGGGCCGCGCGTTCGTCGCGGCCCTTGGTGCGGATCTCCACGGGGCGGCGGTACACCACCACGCGCGCGGGGCGCCCCTCGCGCGCGGGAATCGTCCCGCCCAGGGGGACCGCCTCGTCGTTGAAGGTCCGGCCGTCGAGGCGGGGCACCTCCAGGACCAGGAAATCGATGTCGGCGAGCTGCGGCCAGCGCCGCTCCAGACGCTCCACGGAGTCCTGCACCAGATCCGCGAACACCTCGGCGCGGCTGGCCGCGAGCGGCACCTGGGGCGGCGCGATCGGGCCGCGCATGCCCCGGCCGTGGCGATCACGTCGGCGGGGTCCGGGGCCGGTGGCACGGGCAGGGGGCGGTACGGGGCTGTCCATCACTGCTGAAGCGTAGTCCCCTGGTGGGGCATGTCGGCGGATGACCATTCCAGCCAAGGTTGGGCTCATTTCTGTATCTCTCCGGGACCGGCGATCTCAAGGCAATTGACCTTGTTTGTACCGAGTGGTGACCGGACGCGGGGTCGTCCGGAATCTTAGAAAGCGGTATCTATGCAGGTCGGAACGGTGTGTTCGGAGGGGCGTGTGGGCCGTTCCACACCACGACACGGTGGAGTGACCTGAAGGGGAGTCGTCGCGGCCCGCTCAAGAGTGCGGTACCGTCCAACGTCGTGAGCCCTGTACGTCGCTGTTCGCGCACCGCTTGCGGCCGCCCCGCCGTCGCGACGCTGACGTACGTCTACGCCGACTCGACCGCGGTCCTCGGCCCGCTCGCCACCTACGCCGAACCCCACTGCTACGACCTGTGCGCCGAGCACTCCGAGCGCCTCACCGCCCCGCGCGGCTGGGAGGTCGTCCGACTCCTCGACGGTTCGGCTCCCGCCCGCCCCAGTGGCGACGACCTGGAAGCGCTTGCCAACGCGGTCCGCGAGGCGGCCCGCCCGCAGGAGCGCGCCGCCCAGGCCGGTGGTGGGGGACGTACGGCGGACCCCATGGAGGTCGCGCGGCGCGGGCATCTGCGCGTGCTGCGCTCGCCCGACAACTGACCTCCCGGTCGGCAACCACCCTCTTTCCGTGTGCATTTGGTGCACGTTCCGCTCAGTGACGCACGCCCATTGACGACTGCTTGGCGCGGACACGACCATTCCGGAAGCCGGAACGAGAAATCGCTTTCCGCATACCGGAATCGAGCGAGTCCGGACGCGGAACCGGATCGGGGAGGCGCCCGTGTACGTCCAGGAACTGGAACCCGTCGCCGACTCACTGGGCCTGTCCGCCCTCGTCGCCGCCCTGCCCCTGGTGATCGTCCTCGTCCTGCTCGGCGGCGTCCGCCTCAAGGCCCATCTCGCGGGCCTCACAGGGCTTCTGACGGCCGTTCTGGTCGCCTGGCTCGCCTACGGCATGCCACTGGGCCAGACGCTCTCCAGCGGCGCCCAGGGAGCCGTCTTCGGCCTCTTCCCCATCCTGTGGATCGTCGTCAACGCCCTGTGGGTGTACCGGATGACGGTCCGCACCCGGCACTTCGACATCCTGCGCCGCTCCTTCGGACGGCTCTCCGACGATCCACGCATCCAGGCCCTCGTCGTCGCGTTCTGCTTCGGCGCCCTCCTGGAGGCCCTCGCCGGCTTCGGCGCCCCCGTCGCGATCTGCTCGGTCATGCTCGTCGCCCTGGGCTTCGACCCGGTGAAGGCGGCCGTCGTCGCCCTCGTCGCCAACACCGCGCCCGTGGCCTTCGGCGCGATGGGCACGCCCGTGGTGACGCTCGCTCAGGTGACGGGACTTCCGCTCGACACCGTGGCCTCCGTGGTGGGCCGTCAGACGCCGCTGCTGGCCCTGGTGGTGCCCCTCGTGCTGGTGTACCTCGTGGACGGGCGGCGCGGTCTGCGCGACACCTGGGCGCCCGCCCTGGCGTGCGGAGTCGCCTTCGCCATCGCCCAGTTCGCCGCCTCCAACTACCTCTCCGCGCAACTCGCCGACATCGGCGCCGCCTTGGCGGGCGCGGCCGCCCTGGTCGCCGTACCGCACGCACGCGTGCCCGCCGAGGAGTCCGTACGCGCCTCCGTGCTGACGGGCGCCAGGAGCGAGGAACTCGACGAGGACGACCCGCGCGGTGAGGTCGTACGCGCCTACGCCCCCTACGCGTTGATCGTCGCCATCTTCTCGATCGCGCAGATCCCCGCGGTCAAGGACTGGCTGGCGAACGCGACCCAGACCTACGACTGGCCCTTCCTGAACGTCGTCAACGCCGACGGCGACCCCGTCGGCGGCAACGTGTTCACCTGGCCGATCGTCGCCACTGGCGGCACGCTCGTGCTGCTCGCCGGAGTGTGCACGGCCGTCGTCCTCGGCGTGCACGCGCGCGTGGCCGTCAAGGAATGGCTCGCCACCGTCCACGAGTTGAGGTTCGCGATCCTCACCGTGACGAGCGTCCTCGCGCTCGCCTACGTCATGAACCTCTCCGGACAGGCCGCCACCATCGGCCACTTCGTGGCGGCGGCGGGCGCCGGACTCGCCTTCCTCTCCCCGGTCCTCGGCTGGTTCGGCGTGGCCGTCTCCGGCTCCGACACCTCCGCCAACGCCCTCTTCGGGGCGCTCCAGGTGACCGCCGCACGCGAGTCGGGACTCTCCCCGGAGCTGCTGGCCGCCGCGAACAGCTCCGGCGGTGTCCTCGGCAAGATGATCTCCCCGCAGAACCTCACCATCGCCTGCGCGGCCGTCGGCCTCGCCGGCCGCGAGGGGGACCTGCTGCGCAAGGTGCTGCCCTGGAGTCTCGGACTGCTCCTGGTGATGTGCCTGATCGTCGTCGGGCAGAGTTCACCGGTCCTGGACTGGATGCTGCCGTGACCTGAGGTTACGTTCCTGGGTCCACTCGGTGGACGGGCGGCGCGCTGTCCGTGGGGGAGGGTAGTTTGGGCCGACCAGTAGGACTTTTTGGAGGGTTGGCCGGTGGCCGTTGATCTGTCACAGCTCGTGAAGGCGTACGACGTGCGCGGCGTCGTCCCCGACCAGTGGGACGAGTCGCTCGCCGAGCTCTTCGGCGCGGCCTTCGTCCGGGTGACCGGCGCGAGCGCGATCGTGATCGGGCACGACATGCGGCCCTCGTCCCCCGGCCTGTCCGGCGCCTTCGCGCGCGGGGCCGCCGCCCAGGGCGTCGACGTCACCGAGATCGGCCTGTGCTCCACCGACCAGCTGTACTACGCCTCGGGTGCGCTGAACCTGCCGGGCGCGATGTTCACGGCCTCGCACAACCCGGCCCAGTACAACGGCATCAAGCTGTGCCGCGCGGGTGCCGCCCCCGTGGGCCAGGACACCGGCCTCACCGAGATCCGCGAGCTCGTCGAGGGCTGGGCCGAGTCGGGCGCCCCCGCCCCGGCCGCGACCCAGGGGACGGTCACGCGGCGCGAGACGTTGGAGGACTACGCGGCCCACCTGCGCTCCCTCGTCGACCTGACCGCCATCCGCCCCCTGAAGGTCGTCGTCGACGCGGGCAACGGCATGGGCGGGCACACGGTTCCCACGGTCTTCGCGGGCCTGCCCCTGACCCTCGTCCCGATGTACTTCGAGCTGGACGGCACGTTCCCGAACCACGAGGCCAACCCCCTCGACCCGGCGAACCTCGTCGACCTGCAAAAGCGCGTCCGAGAGGAGTCCGCCGACCTCGGCATCGCCTTCGACGGCGACGCCGACCGCTGCTTCGTCGTCGACGAGCACGGCGACCCGGTCTCCCCGTCGGCCATCACCGCCCTGGTGGCCGCGCGTGAGCTGGCCAGGAACGGCGGCAAAGGCGTGATCATCCACAACCTGATCACCTCCTGGTCGGTCCCTGAGGTCGTCAAGGAGAACGGCGGCACCCCCGTCCGCACCCGCGTGGGGCACTCCTTCATCAAGGCCGAGATGGCGACGTCCGGCGCGATCTTCGGCGGCGAGCACTCCGCGCACTACTACTTCAAGGACTTCTGGAACGCCGACACCGGCATGCTGGCCGCCCTCCACGTCCTCGCCGCCCTCGGCGGCCAGGAGGGCCCGCTGTCCGGCCTCGTGGCCTCCTACGACCGCTACACCGGCTCCGGCGAGATCAACTCCACGGTCGCCGACCAGCAGGACCGCCTCACCGCGATCCGCTCCGCCTACGAGGGCCAGGAGGGCGTGACCCTCGACCACCTCGACGGCCTCACGATCACGACCGCCGACTGGTGGTTCAACGTCCGCCCGTCCAACACGGAACCGCTGCTGCGACTCAACGCGGAGGCGAGGGACGAGGCGACGATGACGAAGATCCGGGACGAGGTACTGGCGATCATCAGGGCGTGAGGTTGACGGGGGTGCCGTTGACATCGTGCTCGCCCCAGCTGCGGGCAGTCGTGCCGCTGGGGCGGCACGGGTGGGCGCAGCGGCACCCCGCAAGCGCGGGCAAGCGAAACCCCGCCACCGCACACCGACTCCGGTTATCCACAACCCCGGCACCCACCCCCCACCGGCGGTACGCTGACCAGGCACATCCGCTCACGCAGCCGTACCGCCCCCGAAGGGAACCCTCATGCCGCTCGAAGCCGGCCTCCTGGAGATCCTCGCCTGCCCGGCCTGTCACGCCCCCCTCGAGGAGCAGGACACCGAGCTGATCTGCACCGGCCAGGACTGTGGCCTCGCGTACCCGGTCCGCGACGGCATCCCGGTCCTCCTCGTCGACGAGGCCCGCCGCCCCGCGTGACGATGCCGCCCGGCCCCCCGAAGGCCTGACGGGGCCCCGCGCGTGTAATCGACGAACCCGGCGATCGGAGGAGTCTGCCGCCCATGCTCGACGAATCGCTGCTCGACACCCCTGAGGCGCTCTCGGAGGCCGACCGCCGCGGCCTGCTGCGCGGCGCCGCCGAGGCAGGCGCCCGAGTCCGCACCGCGGCCCGGCACGCCGCCGAGGCCGGTGTCAACGACCTCAAGCCCGACGGCCGCCCCCGCGCGGTCCTCATCGCGGGCCCCGGCGCCGCCGCAACCCACGTCGCCGATCTCCTCGGCACGCTCGCCGGCGCCGGCAGCCCCGTCATCCGCCTCGCCCCCACAGGCGTCGCCCCCGCCGCGGGCGCCCTGCGCTGGGAGCTCCCGGGCTGGACCGGCTCGGTCGACCTGCTCCTGATCGCCACCCCCGACGGCACCGAACCCGGCCTCTCCCTCCTCACCGACCAGGCCTACCGCCGCGGTTGCACGGTCGTCGCCGTGGCCCCCGCCGGCACCCCGCTCACCGAGGCGGTCGAGGGCGCCCACGGCCTGTTCGTACCGCTCGCGACGGCCCCGTACGAGCAGGACGGACAGCAACTCGCCGCGTCCGCCCCCGGCGTCCTGTGGGCGCTGCTCACGCCGCTGCTCGCGATCCTCGACCGCACCGGCCTGCTCGCCGCCCCGCCGGACGTGCTGGAGAAGGTCTCCGACCGCCTCGACCACATCGCCGAGCGCTGCGGGCCCGCCATCGCGACGTACAGCAACCCGGCGAAGACCCTGGCCGCCGAGCTCGCCGACGCGCTCCCGGTGATCTGGACGGAGGGTGTCTCGGCCGGCCCGGCGGGGCGCAGGTTCGCCGCCGCGCTCGCCGAACTCTCCGGCCGCCCCGCCGTGGTCGCCGAACTGCCCGAGGCGCTCGCCGCGCACAGCACGCTGCTCGCCGGACCGCTGGCCGCCAGCGCCGACCCCGACGACTTCTTCCGCGACCGCGTGGAGGAAGCGCCCGCGCTGCACGCACGCGTGGTGCTCCTCCGCGACCGCCCCATCGGTGGCCTCACCGCCGCCCCGGCCGCCCGTGACCTGGCCCTGAGCCACGACACCCCGATCAGCGAGCTCGAACCGGAGGAAGGCGCCGAACTGGAGACCCTCGCGGAACTGATCGCCATCACGGATTTCGCCGCGGTTTACCTGGCGCTCGCCTCCGGAGCCTGATCATGCCCGGGACGCCCTGACCGTCGTACAGAAAGAACCCGATGGACCGCCTCGACAACACCGTCCGCCCCTACGCCTGGGGTTCCACCACCGCCATCCCCGACCTCCTGGGCATCGCGCCGAGCGGCGAGCCGCAGGCGGAGATGTGGATGGGAGCCCACCCCGGAGCACCCTCGCGCACCGCGCGCGGAACGCTCGTCGAGGTCGTCGAGGCCGATCCGGAACGGGAGCTCGGAGCCGCGGCCGTCGCGAAGTTCGGCCCGCGCCTGCCCTTCCTGCTCAAGATCCTCGCCGCGGGTGCCCCGCTCTCCCTCCAGGTGCACCCCAACCTCGCGCAGGCCAAGGAGGGTTACGAGGACGAGGAGCGCCGCGGCATCCCCGTGGACGCCGGACACCGCAACTACAAGGACGCCAACCACAAGCCCGAACTCATCTGCGCGCTCACCGAGTTCGACGGCCTGTGCGGCTTCCGCGACCCGAACCAGGCCGCCGAACTACTGGCCGGCCTCGGCGTCGACTCCCTCAAGCCGTACGTCGACCTGCTGCACGCCCACCCCGAGGACGCCGCCCTGCGCGAGGTCCTCACGGCCGTCCTCAGCGCCGACCGCGAGGAGATGGCCCGTACGGTCACGGAGGCGGCCGCCGCCTGCGCTCGCCTCGGCGGCGCGTACGCCCCGTACGCGGACATCGCCCACCACTACCCGGGCGACCCTGGCGTCATCGCGGCCATGCTCCTGAACCACGTCCGACTGCAGCCCGGCGAGGCCCTGTTCCTCGGCGCCGGCATCCCGCACGCCTACCTGAACGGCCTGGGCGTCGAGATCATGGCCAACTCGGACAACGTCCTGCGCTGCGGCCTGACCCCCAAGCACGTCGACGTCCCCGAACTCCTGCGCATCGTCCGCTTCGAGGCCGCGGACCCCGGCGTGCTGCGCCCGGAGGCGTCCCCGGACGGCGAGGAGGTCTACGAGACCCCGATCGACGAGTTCCGGCTGTCGAGGTACGTCCTCCCCGAGGGCGGCGCCGCCCATGACCTGACGCGCCCGACCCCGCAGATCCTGCTCTGCACGGTGGGCTCGGTGCGGGCGGGGGAGCACGAGCTGAGCCCTGGTCAGTCGGTGTTCGTCCCGGCGGGCGACAAGGCCGAGGTGTCCGGGACGGGCACGGTCTTCCGGGCAACTGTGATCGTATGACCGGCACTGTGGATACCTGACGAGTCGCCCCCGGGCAGGGCTGCAACAATGGCCCACCGGCAAAGCGCGGGCAAAGGCGGAAAGGGCCGAGCCCGGGACGGCGTACGAAGGGATAACGCGAACACATGAGCGCGTCAGGCGGTACCAAGGCGATCGTGGCGGCACTCGGCGCCAACCTCGCGATCGCGGCATCGAAGTTCGTGGCGTTCGCGTTCAGCGGTTCCTCGTCGATGCTCGCCGAGGGCGTCCACTCGCTCGCCGACTCCGGCAACCAGTTCCTGCTCCTGCTCGGCGGCAAGAAGGCCCAGCGCGAAGCCACCCCGCAGCACCCGTTCGGCTACGGCCGCGAGCGCTACATCTACGCCTTCCTCGTCTCCATCGTCCTGTTCTCGGTCGGCGGCATGTTCGCCATCTACGAGGGCTACGAGAAGATCAAGCACCCGCACGAGGTCGAGCACTGGTACTGGCCGGTCGGCGTCCTCGTCTTCGCGATCATCGCCGAGGGCTTCTCCTTCCGGACCGCCATCAAGGAGTCCAACGAACTGCGGGGCTCCCAGACCTGGTCCCAGTTCATCCGCCGCGCCAAGGCGCCCGAGCTGCCCGTCGTCCTCCTTGAGGACTTCGGCGCGCTCATCGGTCTGGTCCTCGCCCTCGGCGGCGTCGGCATCGCCCTGATCACCGGCGACGGCGTCTGGGACGGCATCGGCACCCTCTGCATCGGCATCCTGCTCATCCTGATCGCGCTCGTCCTGGCCGCCGAGACCAAGTCCCTGCTGCTCGGCGAGGCCGCGGGCGTCGACGAGGTCAAGAGGATCGAGACCGCGATCGTCGACGGCGACACCGTCACGGGCATCATCCACATGCGAACGCTCCACCTCGGCCCCGAGGAGCTCCTGGTCGCCGCCAAGATCGCCGTCCAGCACGACGACACGGCCACCGAGGTCGCGAGCGCCATCAACGCGGCCGAGGCCCGTATCCGCGAGGCCGTCCCGATCGCCCGCGTCATCTACCTCGAACCCGACATCTACAGCGAGGCCGAGGCCGCCAAGGGCCCCGACCGCGAGGCCACACCCGGGGGCCCGGCCCAGCAGCCCACCGCCGGCCACTGACGACCGAGGGCCCGCCGGATCCCGGCGGGCCCCTCACTTCTTCCTCCTCGCTCCTCACACCTGCATCACCCAGGGCGGCTGAGGCGGTACCGCGGCCCGCACCCTGCGCCGTACGACCAGGGCGGCGATCCCGAGCCCGACACACAGAACCCTGAGCGATCGCTACCCCACCTCGCGCAAGACCCCGAGCACCGCAGACTCGTCCGCCGCGGCCGTGAGCCGCTCCCGGAACCCGGTGTCCATCAACTTCCGCGACAGCAGCGCCAGAATCCGCAGATGCTCGTCCCCTGCGGCCGCCTCCGGCACGGCGATCATGAACACCAGCTTGGCCCTCGTACCGTCCAGGGACCCCCACTCGATCCCCGTAGCGGACCGCGCGAACCCGACGACAGGGGCCGTCACCGCATCCGTCTTGGCGTGCGGGATCGCGATCTCCTCACCGAGCCCGGTCGTGCCCTGTGCCTCCCGCCGCAACGCGGTCGCCACCAGCTCGTCCACGTCGGCGACCCTGCCGCTCCGCGCCAGCAGCCCGGCCATCTCACGGATGGCCGCTTCCTTGCCGTCCGCATCGAGTCCGACCTGCACGGTCTGCTCGGTGAGATACCCGGAGAGCACCTCGACATCGCCCGGAGCGGCTGACGAGGCAGCGGCGGGCAGGACAGATGCAGAGGCGGGCGAGGCGGTCGGCGCGGGCGCCGCGGCGACGCTCCGCTGCGCCACGACGCCGACAACGTCCGGCGCCACTCCCGCACCCGCCCCGACCAGCACCGGCTCGGGCCCGGCCACGGCCACGCCGTCGACCGCATCTCCACGCCGCCTGCGCTCGCTCACGTCCACGAGGCCGACGGTCGTCAGCGCCGTGACGGCCGTGCCGATCACCACGGCCACGAAGAACATCGGCACACCGCTCACCGCGCCGAGCACCGCCACGATCGGCCCGCCGTGCGGCACCGCGTCCTCGACCCCCGCGACTCCGGCGATCGCACCGGCCACCGCGCCGCCGAGCATGTTGGCCGGGATGACCTGCGCGGGCCGCGCGGCCGCGAAGGGGATCGCGCCCTCGGAGATGCCGAAGCAGCCCATGAAGAGCGCGGCGAGCCCGGTCTCCCGCTCCTGCTCGGTGTAGAGCCGCTTGCGGATGAGCGTGGCGAGCCCCTGACCCAGCGGCATCACCGGGATCGCGGCGGCACACATGCCCATGACCGTCTGGTTGCCGGTCGCGATGAGACCGGCGCCGAAGAGGAACGCCGTCTTGTTGACCGGCCCGCCCATGTCGAACGCGATCATCAGCCCGAGGATCGCGCCCAGCAGGATCGCGCTGGTACCGGTCATCCCGCTGAGCCAGTCGGTCAGGTGCTCGAACACCCAGGAGATCGGTTTCCCGAGGACGTAGATGAAGAACAGTCCGAGCGCCGTGGTCGCCACGATCGGGATCACGATGATCGGCATGATCGGCTGCACGAACTTCGGGACCTTGACCTTCTTGATCCACAGCACCAGATACCCGGCGAGGAAGCCGGTCACGATCGCCCCGATGAACCCGGCGCCCGCCTTGGAGTCGTAGAGCTCACCGGTGTTGGCTATCCAGCCGCCGATCATGCCGGGGACGAGGGCGGGGCGGTCGCCGATGGCGTACGCGATGTAGCCGGAGAGGATCGGCACCATCAGCGTGAAGCCGATGACGCCGATGTTGTTCAGGTCCATCCAGAAGGAGTCCTTCGGGATGACCAGACCGCCCGAGGGGTCCGTGTGCCCGCCGAGTGAGAGGGAGATCGCGATCAGCAGGCCGCCGACCACCACGAACGGGATCATGTAACTGACCCCGTTCATCAGCGCCTTGTACCCGACGCTGCGCTCCTTCCCGCCGGACGACGCCACCGCCGCCACTGCGCCGGGCTGATGGACCGGCGCCGACCGCACCCGCTCGATGAGCTGCTCGGGATGGTGAATGCCCTCCGCCACCCCGACCTTGAGGACCCGCTTGCCGGCGAAACGGCTCAGATCCACGTCCTTGTCCGCGGCGACGATGATGCCGTCCGCGGTACTGACATCGTTGTCATCGAGGACGTTTTCAGCCCCGATCGATCCCTGGGTCTCCACCTTCATGTCGATGCCGCGGCTCTCGGCGGCCTGCTGGAGCTTCTCCGCCGCCATGTACGTGTGCGCGATGCCGGTCGGACACGCGGTCACCGCGAGCAGCTTCACTCTCTGCCGCTCACCACTGCCACTGCCCGTGGGGGGAGGGCCGGCCGGACTGGTCACGTCGATCTCCTAACGCCTTTGTCACGCGGAACGCCGTCCCTGACGCCCCGCGAGATCGATCAGCTGGTCCCGATCTCTTCGCATCGTCCACCACCGCGCCGACGAGCCCAAAGAAGCAAAATGCTCCTGTTTGACCCTGCTTGTTGGTCCTGCTCAGGCGACCGGGGGTGTCCTGTTATCGCTGTCCCGTCCGGCGCTCCCCATGCCTAGGGCTTCCCTTGAACGACGCTATGGGTTCGGAGGTGGACTGGGGACGCCCCCTCGTACCGGTGTAGCTTGGGACGAAGCCAGACGTCGCTGCTGATGGCGGTCGGGCGGTCCTCTCGCGGACCGGCCGAGGGAGAGAGGGCCTCCGACGGACTGCGCTGCGCGCACCGGGCATGCCTTTGTCCTCTTTTCGGGCACCCCTGTGTCCGCCGCCGCGCAGACCAGCCGTACCCACCTCGCCCCAACCTCGAGGAGCAGCTAGCAATGACGACTGTCGAAAACCGACAGGACTTCAAGGTCGCCGACCTCTCCCTGGCCGAGTTCGGCCGCAAGGAGATCACCCTCGCCGAGCACGAGATGCCCGGCCTGATGGCGATCCGCAAGGAGTTCGCCGCCACCCAGCCGCTGGCCGGCGCCCGCATCATGGGTTCGCTGCACATGACCGTGCAGACCGCCGTCCTGATCGAGACCCTGGTCGCCCTGGGCGCCCAGGTCCGTTGGGTCTCCTGCAACATCTTCTCCACCCAGGACCACGCGGCCGCCGCCATCGCCGTCGGCCCCAACGGCACGCCCGACAACCCGCAGGGCATCCCGGTCTTCGCCTGGAAGGGCGAGACGCTGGAGGAGTACTGGTGGTGCACGGAGCAGGCGCTGACCTGGCCGAACACCCCCACCGGCGGCCCGAACATGATCCTCGACGACGGTGGTGACGCCACCCTCCTCGTGCACAAGGGCGTCGAGTACGAGAAGGCCGGCAAGGTCCCCTCGGTCGACACCGCCGAGAACGACGAGCACCGCGTCATCCTCGAACTGCTGAACCGCACCATCACCGAGGGCTCCCAGAAGTGGACCCAGCTCGCCTCGGAGATCCGCGGCGTGACCGAGGAGACCACGACCGGCGTCCACCGTCTGTACGAGATGCAGCGCGACGGCCAGCTGCTCTTCCCGGCGATCAACGTGAACGACGCCGTGACGAAGTCGAAGTTCGACAACAAGTACGGCTGCCGCCACTCCCTGATCGACGGCATCAACCGCGCCACCGACGTCCTCATCGGCGGCAAGACCGCCGTCGTCTGCGGCTACGGCGACGTCGGCAAGGGTTGCGCGGAGTCGCTGCGCGGCCAGGGCGCCCGTGTCATCGTCACCGAGATCGACCCGATCTGCGCCCTCCAGGCGGCGATGGACGGCTACCAGGTCACGACCCTCGACGAGGTCATCGACAAGGCCGACATCTTCATCACCACGACCGGCAACAAGGACATCATCATGGCCAGCGACATGGCCAAGATGAAGCACCAGGCCATCGTCGGGAACATCGGCCACTTCGACAACGAGATCGACATGGCCGGCCTGGCCAAGATCCCCGGCATCGTCAAGGACGAGGTCAAGCCGCAGGTCCACACCTGGAAGTTCCCCGACGGCAAGGTCCTCATCGTGCTGTCCGAGGGCCGCCTGCTGAACCTGGGCAACGCGACCGGCCACCCGTCGTTCGTGATGTCCAACTCCTTCGCGGACCAGACGCTGGCCCAGATCGAGCTGTTCACCAAGCAGTCCGAGTACCCGATCGGCGTGTACACGCTGCCCAAGCACCTGGACGAGAAGGTCGCCCGTCTCCACCTGGACGCGCTCGGCGTGAAGCTGACGACGCTCCGCCCGGAGCAGGCCTCCTACATCGGCGTCGAGGTCGACGGCCCGTACAAGCCGGACCACTACCGCTACTGAGCCACCCGCACCTCAGCAGCACCACCTCCGAGGCAGGCCCCCGCACCCCCGTGCCGGGGGCCTGCCCCTTTGGCCGCCGTGGCCGGACCAGCCCGCGCCGCCACGCCCGGACCAACCCCTCAAGACCCAGGACCCCCATGCCCCGCGGCCGATATTCGCTCCATGATCCGCACGATCACACCCCCCTCGCAGAAGAGCACTTCCACTGCGCCCCCGGCCCCTCCGGCTGGCGATACGTCTCCCAACTGACCACCCCCACGGGAGACCACACCGGCTCCGTCGACCTCGCCCTCGACGAACTCGGCCGCCCCATCCGCCTGGAACTCCATGCCGGCGGCTGGCAGGTGCGCGGCGCCGCCCTCGACGGCGTCACCTGGGTCCGCACCGACCCCACAGGGGCTCACGCCACGGAAGGCAATGTCCGCGCCCACGCCTTCACCGGCACTTCCCCCGCTTTCCTCATCGCGACCGCACGTATCCTGCGCCTCACCCCTTCCCCCTCGGCCACCCGCGTACGGCTCGTCGCCTTCACGGATCCGGTCCTCGCCCCGCGCACCGTGGATCAGTCCTGGGCCCTGCTGAAAAGCGAAGCACACGCCACTGACAACGGCCCCCTGACCGTGGACGAATACCAGGTCACAGCCCTGGACACCGGCGAACAGCACACCGTGCACATCGCGGGAGACGTGGTCCTCGCGGCACCCGGCGTCGAGCTGGAGGACCTGGAATCACCGCCGTCCGTGTTCCCGTGAGACCGGACGCGGAGGAGACGGGGTGAGGGTGTCCTAGGCGGGGGGCGCGAACCCGGTACGAGGCAGCTCGGACGACGGCGCCGCCCCGGACGCGTCCCGGCGAGCTTCGGGCTCGTGCGCGACGGCAGGCTGAGGAGCCGCCGCCGCGGCAGCAGGTGAAGGGGCTTGAGCCGGAGACCAGTTCTGCGCCGGCGCGTACGCCCCCGGCCCGCCGACGGGAGAAGCAGGCACCCCGCCCCCGGTCATCGCACGGCTTGCGAAAGCCCGCCGTACCTCTCGGGCCTGCCGCTCCTGCACGACCGCCGCCAGATACGCCGCCGACGGAACACCGTGCGGCGCCGGAGTCCCCGTATGCGCGACGAGGTCGGCGGCCAGCCGCTCGGCCATGGCGGAACCGACCTGCGGATCGAGCTGCTGCATCCGCGCCAGGTACTGACGAATGGCCAGCCACAGCCCGTCGGGAACCGACGACAGATCAAGCCCGGAGAACCGCCCGGCCAGCCAGGGCGGCGGCGGAGGCAGAAAACCCGAGGTCGACACCGGCACCCTTTCCCGTACGACGAGAGTCCCCGCGAACACGTCCCCGAGCCGCCGCCCCCGAGCGGACACCAGGGAGGCGATACAGGCGACCACCCCGAACGTCAGCAGGATCTCGATCACCCCGATCCCACCCCGCACCAGGGCATGCCGGAACCGGATCGGCCCACCGTCGTCCCGGACCACCCGCAGCCCGCATGCCATCTTCCCGAGCGAACGACCGTGGCTGAGCGTCTCGACGGCGATCGGCCCGCCCACCATCACCAGCACGAAAGCGGCGAGGGACACCGCGAACTGGGCCGCCTCGTCCAACGAGGACGTCGAAGCCACCAGAGCGACGGTCACGAGGATGTAGGCGACAACGGCCACCAACAGATCGAGCAGCACGGCGAGCGCCCTGCTCGGCAGCCTCGCGGGACGCAGTTCCAGCGCCACCGCCTCGCCCGTCACCAGCTCACTCACGCACGCCGTCCTTCCCCTGACCCACCCCGAGAACCGTCAGTCTGCCAAGCTGAGGGCGCATCGCGCCCCAGTACGACAAGCTGACACCACGACGAGCCGCCGACGACCCTCCGAGGAGCAGCCGAAACCGATGGACCTCGACGTCTTCGTCTCCGCCCACAGAGCGGAGTGGGATCGCCTGGACGCCCTGCTCCGCCGCCAGCGCAGACTCACCGGCGCCGAGACCGACGAACTCGTCACTCTCTATCAACGCACGGCCACCCACCTCTCGCTGATCCAGTCCAGCGCCCCCGACCCTCAGCTGACGGGACGGCTCAGCCAACTGGTGGCACGCGCGCGTAGTGCCGTCACAGGCACCCGCCGCGCCTCCTGGCGCGACGTCACCCGCTTCCTGACCCACGGCTTCCCGGCAGCGGTCTACAGGGCGCGCCACTGGTGGGTTCCCACCGCGCTTTTCTCCACAGCAGTGGCGGTCCTCCTGGGCTGGTGGATCGGCACCCATCCCGAAGTGCAGTCCTCCATAGCGGCCCCCAGCGAACTGCGCGAGCTCACCCGCCCCGGCGGCCAGTACGAGACGTACTACTCGAGCCACCCGGCAGCCTCGTTCGCCGCCCAGGTCTGGACGAACAACGCGTGGGCCGCCGCCCAGTGTCTGATCTTGGGCGTGTTCCTCGGGCTCCCGGTCCTGTGGATCCTCTTCCAGAACATGCTCAACCTCGGTGTCGGCTTCGGCCTGATGTCCTCGGCCGGCCGCCTGGACACCTTCCTCGGCCTCGTCCTCCCGCACGGCCTACTCGAACTGACCGCGGTCTTCGTCGCTGCGGGCACCGGCCTGCGCCTCGGCTGGACCGTCATCGACCCCGGCCCACGCACCCGGCGAGCAGCCCTCGCAGAAGAGGGCCGCGCGGCGATCGGCATGGCGATCGGCCTGGCCCTGATCCTCTTCGTCTCCGGCGCGATCGAAGGCTTCGTCACCCCCTCTGGCCTGCCTACTTGGGCCCGCATCACCATCGGAGTCGCCGCCGAGGCGACCTTCCTGGCGTACGTCTATGTAGTGGGCGGTCGCGCGGCGCGCACCGGTGAAACGGGCGACGTCGAGGCCGCCGAACGCAGCGCCGCCGTCCCCATGGCCGCCTGATGTGCGTGTGGGGCTGCTGAGCTGCTAGTCTCCTCTTCGCCCCACAGGAGCCGTTGACACGGAGCTGGTGGGGAGGTAGATTCGAACAGTTGCCTGGAACTGGATCTCATCCGGTCGGCGACAGTGAGTGTCTGTCTGCTTCTAGAAATATCGATTTCGAAGAAGCCCCCTCCCGATGATTCGGAAATGAGCAGTCGGTCAGACCGGCGCGAAACTTCTGATAAAGTCGGAACCGCCGGAAAGGGAAACGCGAAAGCGAGAACCTGGAAAGCACCGAGGAAATCGGAACCGGAAACGGTCTGATAGAGTCGGAAACGCAAGACCGAAGGGAAAAGCCCGGAGGAAAGCCTGAGAGAGTCTCTTGGGTGAGTACAAAGGAAGCGTCCGTTCCTTGAGAACTCAACAGCGTGCCAAAAATCAACGCCAGATTAGTTGATACCCCGTCTCCAGCCATTCGGTTGGGGCGAGGTTCCTTTGAAATAACACAGCGAGGACGCTGTGAACCACCGGATTATTCCTCCGGTGGTTCCGCTCTCGTGTGTGTGCACCGGATTACCGGTAAACATTCACGGAGAGTTTGATCCTGGCTCAGGACGAACGCTGGCGGCGTGCTTAACACATGCAAGTCGAACGATGAACCACTTCGGTGGGGATTAGTGGCGAACGGGTGAGTAACACGTGGGCAATCTGCCCTTCACTCTGGGACAAGCCCTGGAAACGGGGTCTAATACCGGATACCACTACCGCAGGCATCTGTGGTGGTTGAAAGCTCCGGCGGTGAAGGATGAGCCCGCGGCCTATCAGCTTGTTGGTGAGGTAATGGCTCACCAAGGCGACGACGGGTAGCCGGCCTGAGAGGGCGACCGGCCACACTGGGACTGAGACACGGCCCAGACTCCTACGGGAGGCAGCAGTGGGGAATATTGCACAATGGGCGAAAGCCTGATGCAGCGACGCCGCGTGAGGGATGACGGCCTTCGGGTTGTAAACCTCTTTCAGCAGGGAAGAAGCGAAAGTGACGGTACCTGCAGAAGAAGCGCCGGCTAACTACGTGCCAGCAGCCGCGGTAATACGTAGGGCGCAAGCGTTGTCCGGAATTATTGGGCGTAAAGAGCTCGTAGGCGGCTTGTCACGTCGGGTGTGAAAGCCCGGGGCTTAACCCCGGGTCTGCATTCGATACGGGCTAGCTAGAGTGTGGTAGGGGAGATCGGAATTCCTGGTGTAGCGGTGAAATGCGCAGATATCAGGAGGAACACCGGTGGCGAAGGCGGATCTCTGGGCCATTACTGACGCTGAGGAGCGAAAGCGTGGGGAGCGAACAGGATTAGATACCCTGGTAGTCCACGCCGTAAACGGTGGGAACTAGGTGTTGGCGACATTCCACGTCGTCGGTGCCGCAGCTAACGCATTAAGTTCCCCGCCTGGGGAGTACGGCCGCAAGGCTAAAACTCAAAGGAATTGACGGGGGCCCGCACAAGCAGCGGAGCATGTGGCTTAATTCGACGCAACGCGAAGAACCTTACCAAGGCTTGACATACACCGGAAAGCATTAGAGATAGTGCCCCCCTTGTGGTCGGTGTACAGGTGGTGCATGGCTGTCGTCAGCTCGTGTCGTGAGATGTTGGGTTAAGTCCCGCAACGAGCGCAACCCTTGTCCTGTGTTGCCAGCATGCCCTTCGGGGTGATGGGGACTCACAGGAGACCGCCGGGGTCAACTCGGAGGAAGGTGGGGACGACGTCAAGTCATCATGCCCCTTATGTCTTGGGCTGCACACGTGCTACAATGGCAGGTACAATGAGCTGCGAAACCGTGAGGTGGAGCGAATCTCAAAAAGCCTGTCTCAGTTCGGATTGGGGTCTGCAACTCGACCCCATGAAGTCGGAGTTGCTAGTAATCGCAGATCAGCATTGCTGCGGTGAATACGTTCCCGGGCCTTGTACACACCGCCCGTCACGTCACGAAAGTCGGTAACACCCGAAGCCGGTGGCCCAACCCCTTGTGGGAGGGAGCTGTCGAAGGTGGGACCAGCGATTGGGACGAAGTCGTAACAAGGTAGCCGTACCGGAAGGTGCGGCTGGATCACCTCCTTTCTAAGGAGCACTTCTAACCGGGCTTGCTCGGTCAGAGGCCAGTACATCGGCGAATGTTCGATGCTGGTTGCTCATGGGTGGAACGTTGATTATTCGGCCGGGTTCACGGGTCGGAGGCTGCGAGTACTGCTCTTAGGAGCGTGGAAAGCATGATCTCCGGACGGAACCGGGCCGGGCACGCTGTTGGGTGTCTGAGGGAATGAACCCCCTCGATGCCGGCCCCAGTGAACTTGTCCTGTAGAGGGCAGGGTGATGGGTGGCTGGTCGTTGTTTGAGAACTGCACAGTGGACGCGAGCATCTGTGGCCAAGTTTTTAAGGGCGCACGGTGGATGCCTTGGCACCAGGAACCGATGAAGGACGTGGGAGGCCACGATAGTCCCCGGGGAGTCGTCAACCAGGCTTTGATCCGGGGGTTTCCGAATGGGGAAACCCGGCAGTCGTCATGGGCTGTCACCCATACCTGAACACATAGGGTATGTGGAGGGAACGCGGGGAAGTGAAACATCTCAGTACCCGCAGGAAGAGAAAACAACCGTGATTCCGGGAGTAGTGGCGAGCGAAACCGGATGAGGCCAAACCGTATGCGTGTGAGACCCGGCAGGGGTTGCGCATGCGGGGTTGTGGGATCTCTCTTTCACAGTCTGCCGGCTGTGAGACGAGTCAGAAACCGTTGATGTAGGCGAAGGACATGCGAAAGGTCCGGCGTAGAGGGTAAGACCCCCGTAGTCGAAACGTCAGCGGCTCGTTTGAGAGACACCCAAGTAGCACGGGGCCCGAGAAATCCCGTGTGAATCTGGCGGGACCACCCGCTAAGCCTAAATATTCCCTGGTGACCGATAGCGGATAGTACCGTGAGGGAATGGTGAAAAGTACCGCGGGAGCGGAGTGAAATAGTACCTGAAACCGTGTGCCTACAAGCCGTGGGAGCGTCGGATATGTGCTTGCACATGTCTCGTGACTGCGTGCCTTTTGAAGAATGAGCCTGCGAGTTTGCGGTGTGTTGCGAGGTTAACCCGTGTGGGGAAGCCGTAGCGAAAGCGAGTCCGAATAGGGCGGTGGAGTAGCACGCTCAAGACCCGAAGCGGAGTGATCTAGCCATGGGCAGGTTGAAGCGGAGGTAAGACTTCGTGGAGGACCGAACCCACCAGGGTTGAAAACCTGGGGGATGACCTGTGGTTAGGGGTGAAAGGCCAATCAAACTCCGTGATAGCTGGTTCTCCCCGAAATGCATTTAGGTGCAGCGTCGTGTGTTTCTTGCCGGAGGTAGAGCACTGGATAGGCGATGGGCCCTACCGGGTTACTGACCTTAGCCAAACTCCGAATGCCGGTAAGTGAGAGCGCGGCAGTGAGACTGTGGGGGATAAGCTCCATGGTCGAGAGGGAAACAGCCCAGAGCATCGACTAAGGCCCCTAAGCGTACGCTAAGTGGGAAAGGATGTGGAGTCGCACAGACAACCAGGAGGTTGGCTTAGAAGCAGCCACCCTTGAAAGAGTGCGTAATAGCTCACTGGTCTAGTGATTCCGCGCCGACAATGTAGCGGGGCTCAAGCGTACCGCCGAAGTCGTGTCATTCATACAATAGGGCCAACGCCTGTATGGATGGGTAGGGGAGCGTCGTGTGCCGGGTGAAGCTGCGCCGGAAGGCAGTGGTGGACGGTTCACGAGTGAGAATGCAGGCATGAGTAGCGATTCACACGTGAGAAACGTGTGCGCCGATTGACTAAGGGTTCCTGGGTCAAGCTGATCTGCCCAGGGTAAGTCGGGACCTAAGGCGAGGCCGACAGGCGTAGTCGATGGATAACCGGTTGATATTCCGGTACCCGCTGTGAAGCGTCAAACATCGAACCAGGCGATGCTAAGGCCGTGAAGCCGCCCCGGAGCCTTCGGGCAAAGGGGAGTGGTGGAGCCGCCGGACCAGACTTGCAGTAGGTGAGTGATGGGGTGACGCAGGAAGGTAGTCCATCCCGGGCGGTGGTTGTCCCGGGGTAAGGGTGTAGGACGCAAGGTAGGCAAATCCGCCTTGCACATAGTCTGAGACCTGATGCCGAGCCGATTGTGGTGAAGTGGATGATCCTATGCTGTCGAGAAAAGCCTCTAGCGAGTTTCATGGCGGCCCGTACCCTAAACCGACTCAGGTGGTCAGGTAGAGAATACCGAGGCGTTCGGGTGAACTATGGTTAAGGAACTCGGCAAAATGCCCCCGTAACTTCGGGAGAAGGGGGGCCATCACTGGTGATTGGATTTACTCCATGAGCTGGGGGTGGCCGCAGAGACCAGCGAGAAGCGACTGTTTACTAAAAACACAGGTCCGTGCGAAGCCGTAAGGCGATGTATACGGACTGACGCCTGCCCGGTGCTGGAACGTTAAGGGGACCGGTTAGTGCGCTTTCGGGCGTGCGAAGCTGAGAACTTAAGCGCCAGTAAACGGCGGTGGTAACTATAACCATCCTAAGGTAGCGAAATTCCTTGTCGGGTAAGTTCCGACCTGCACGAATGGCGTAACGACTTCTCGACTGTCTCAACCATAGGCCCGGTGAAATTGCACTACGAGTAAAGATGCTCGTTTCGCGCAGCAGGACGGAAAGACCCCGGGACCTTTACTACAGTTTGATATTGGTGTTCGGTTCGGCTTGTGTAGGATAGCTGGGAGACTTTGAAGCTCATACGCCAGTATGGGTGGAGTCGTCGTTGAAATACCAGTCTGGTCGTGCTGGATGTCTAACCTGGGTCCGTGATCCGGATCAGGGACAGTGTCTGATGGGTAGTTTAACTGGGGCGGTTGCCTCCTAAAGAGTAACGGAGGCGCCCAAAGGTTCCCTCAGCCTGGTTGGCAATCAGGTGTTGAGTGTAAGTGCACAAGGGAGCTTGACTGTGAGACCGACGGGTCGAGCAGGGACGAAAGTCGGGACTAGTGATCCGGCGGTGGCTTGTGGAAGCGCCGTCGCTCAACGGATAAAAGGTACCCCGGGGATAACAGGCTGATCTTCCCCAAGAGTCCATATCGACGGGATGGTTTGGCACCTCGATGTCGGCTCGTCGCATCCTGGGGCTGGAGTCGGTCCCAAGGGTTGGGCTGTTCGCCCATTAAAGCGGTACGCGAGCTGGGTTTAGAACGTCGTGAGACAGTTCGGTCCCTATCCGCTGCGCGCGCAGGAATATTGAGAAGGGCTGTCCCTAGTACGAGAGGACCGGGACGGACGAACCTCTGGTGTGCCAGTTGTTCTGCCAAGGGCATGGCTGGTTGGCTACGTTCGGGAGGGATAACCGCTGAAAGCATCTAAGCGGGAAGCCTGCTTCGAGATGAGTATTCCCACCCACTTGATGGGGTAAGGCTCCCAGTAGACGACTGGGTTGATAGGCCGGATCTGGAAGCCCAGTAATGGGTGGAGGTGACCGGTACTAATAGGCCGAGGGCTTGTCCTCAGTTGCTCGCGTCCACTGTGTTGGTTCTGAAACCACGAACAGCCCCATGCCATGGTCACGGCATGGTGCGGCAATGCTTGACAGTTTCATAGTGTTTCGGTGGTCATAGCGTGAGGGAAACGCCCGGTTACATTCCGAACCCGGAAGCTAAGCCTTACAGCGCCGATGGTACTGCAGGGGGGACCCTGTGGGAGAGTAGGACGCCGCCGAACAAATTTTAGAAAAGGCCCACGCCATTAGGCGTGGGCCTTTTTTGTGTTTCCGGGGAACGGAAGCCCTTGTCGGGCCCCTTGGGTTTCTGGATTACAGGCGTCCTGCTGTCTTGAGAGCCAGGTAAGCGTCGGCCAGGGCCGGCGCCAGGTCATCGGGTGTCGCGTCGACGACAGTGACACCGTGGCGGCGGAGTTGTTCCGCGGTGCGGTGCCGTTCGCTCTGTGCCTGTGCGGCGGCCGCTGCCTCGTAGACGGCGTCGGTGTTTCCGCGGGCGTTCGCCATGCGGGAGACGTGCGGGTCGGCGACCGACGCCAGGAGGACCGTGTGGCGTTGGGTGAGCTGGGTGAGGACGGGGAGCAGGCCCTCCTCGACCGGGGCGGCGTCGAGGGAGGTCAGCAGCACGATCAGGGAGCGGCGGGGAGCCGTCCTGAGTGCGGTGGCCGTAAGACCGCGTGCGTCTGTTTCGATCAGTTCCGGTTCGAGTGTGGCCATCGCGTTGACCAGGGAGGGGAGGACGTCGCTTGCGGTGCGGCCCTGGACCAGGGCCCGTACTCGGCGGTCGTAGGCGAGGAGGTCCACGCGGTCGCCGGCTCGGGAGGCCAGTGCTGCCAGGAGCAGGGCGGCGTCCATCGAGGCGTCCAGGCGTGGGGCGTCGCCCACGCGGCCTGCTGAGGTGCGGCCGGTGTCGAGGACCACGAGGATGTGGCGGTCGCGTTCGGGACGCCAGGTGCGTACGGCGACCGTGGAGTTGCGGGCGGTCGCGCGCCAGTCGATGGAGCGGGTGTCGTCGCCGGGGACGTATTCGCGCAGGCTGTCGAATTCTGTGCCTTCGCCTCGGGTGACGATGCTGGTGCGGCCGTCGAGTTCGCGGAGGCGGGCGAGTTTGGACGGGAGGTGCTTGCGGCTGGTGAAGGGGGGCAGGACACGTACCGTCCACGGGATTCTGTGGGTGCCCTGCCGGGAGAACAGGCCGAGGGGGCCGTAGGAACGGATCGTCACCCGGTCTGCTTGGCGGTCGCCTCGGCGGGTGGGGCGTAGGCGGGTGGTGACGCGACGGCGTTCGCCAGCGGGGACCGTGAGGCGGTGGCGGGAGGCTTCTACCTCTGTGCCGGGGAGCCAGCTGCTGGGGGGCCAGGCGTCGCGCAGGTGGGCGCGGAGGGGGCGGCCTGACGGGTTGGTGACGGTGAGGGTCACGTCGGCTGCCTCGCCCAGGCGTACCGACGTGTCGCCGGAGCGGGTCAGGCCCAGGCGTCGTACCGGTGCGGCGAGGGCGAAGTCGCAGGCGCAGGCCACTGCCAGGGGGCCGTTCACGGCGAGGAGGCCCGTCCAGCCGGGGTCCCAGATGCCGACGGGGATCGAGCCGAGGGCCGCCAGGAGTGCGGCGCGTCCGGTGAGTGCCATCAGCGGGGGACGGGGACGTGGGCGAGGATCGCGTGGATGACGGAGTCGGCTGTCACGCCCTCCATTTCGGCCTCCGGGCGCAGTTGGACGCGGTGGCGGAGGGTGGGGAGGGCGAGGGCCTTCACGTCGTCGGGGATGACGTAGTCGCGGCCCGTGAGCCATGCCCACGCGCGCGAGGTCGCGAGGAGCGCTGTGGCGCCGCGCGGGGAGACGCCGAGGGTGAGGGACGGCGATTCGCGGGTGGCGCGGCAGATGTCGACCACGTAGGCGGTGATCTCGGGGGAGACGGTGGTTTTGGCCACCGCCGCGCGGGCTGCTTCCAGGTCCGCCGGGCCTGCGACCGGGCGTACGCCGGCGGCTCGTAGGTCGCGGGGGTTGAAGCCCTCGGCGTGGCGGGTGAGGACGTCGATCTCGTCCTGGCGGGAGGGGAGGGGGATGGTGAGCTTGAGGAGGAAGCGGTCCAGTTGGGCTTCGGGGAGGGGGTAGGTGCCCTCGTACTCGACCGGGTTCTGGGTTGCTGCTACCAGGAACGGGTCGGGGAGGGGGCGGGGGGTGCCGTCGACCGTGACCTGGCGTTCCTCCATGGCTTCGAGGAGGGACGACTGGGTCTTGGGAGGCGTGCGGTTGATTTCGTCCGCGAGGAGGAGGTTGGTGAAGACGGGGCCGGGCTGGAAGGAGAACTCGGCGGAGTGGGTGTCGTAGACGAGCGAGCCCGTGACGTCGCTCGGCATGAGGTCGGGGGTGAACTGGACGCGCTTGGTGTCGAGTTCGAGTGCGGAGGCGAGAGCGCGGACGAGCAACGTTTTGGCGACTCCGGGGACTCCTTCTAGTAGCACGTGTCCGCGGCAGAGGAGGGCGACGACGAGGCCGGTGACGGCGGGGTCCTGGCCGACCACGGCTTTGGCGATCTCGGCGCGCAGGGCTTCCAGGGAGGCCCGGGCGGCGCTCGGGTCCCCGGGGTACCCGGCGTTGTCAGTGGTCGGGGCCATCATGGACGGCGTACCTCTCTTTCGAGGGCGTCGAGTTGGTCGGCGAGGGAGACGAGGGCGGTGTCGTCGCTGGGCGGCGGGCCGAAGAGGAGGGCGTGCAGGGTCTGTCCGTCGCCGCGGAGATGGGCGGACAGGGCGGGGAGCAGGGCCTCGGGCGCGTGCGCCTGGGTGACGGGGACGCCTACGAGGGGGGCGAGGCGGGTGCGGGTGGTGGAGCGAAGAGCGGCGGCCGCGCGGTCGCGGGCGTTGGCCTTGCGGTAGAGGCGGGCGCGGCCTTCGACGGTCTCGGAGGCGCGGATCGCCACGGGGAGTTTTTCGGGCACGAGGGGGCCCAGTCGGCGTGCCCGCCAGAGGGCGGCGAGGGCTGCGGCGAGGAAGAGCTGCAGGGTGCCCCACTTCCAGCCCGAGGGAAGCAGGTCGAAGAAGCTGCGTTCGTCGTCCGGGTCGGCGGCCGACGTGTCGGAGAGCGAGGGGAGGTACCAGACCAGATGGGGGCGGGAGCCGAGGAGTTGGAGGGCGAGGGAGGCGTTGCCCTGCTCGTCGAGGCGGTCGTTGTAGAGGATGTCGGGCGCGCCGAGGACGACGGTGTCGCCGTCCCCGGTCGCGGGGATGCGCAGCAGGGTGGCGAGGCGCTCGCTCGGGTAGCAGGCCTCGGCCTCGAGGTGGGTGGTGGTGTAGCGGATGCCGCCGGTGTCGGCGGCGCCGGCGCGTCGGGCGGCGGGCAGGTCGCAGTCGGGCTCGAGGGTCGAGTTGATGCTGGTGGCGGGGTCCGCGGTGACGTCGGGGGCGAGTCGGCCGATGGACCAGCTGCCGGGGGCGATGAGGATCGTACGGCCGCCGGAGTTGGCGGTGGCGGCGTGCAGCACGGTCTGTTGACGGTGCGTCAGCAGGTCGGGGGCCGCGACGAGGAGGGTGGTGTCCGGGCCGGCCGCGGCGCGTGCCTCGTCCAGTGTGGTGACCACGCGCGTGGACACGCCCCGATCGGCGAGGAGTTCGGCGACGGCGCGGCTGCCGTGGTCGTCGACGGCGCGCGGGTCGAGGGTGCCGTGGCGGGCGTCGGAGCGGATCACGGCGATCGCGACGGCCGCGGCCACGAGCAGGACGGCGGCGAGCGCAATGCCTCGCGAGCGGGTCCACAGTTGGCGTGCGGTGGGCGAGACCGAGGTGGACGGGAGCGTGGCCTCGGTGGTCATCCGGCGGCTCCCTGGCGGGTGGTGTGGGCCGCGCTGGGGATGCTGCTGGTGAGCTGGGGTCTGGTGCGCTCGAGGTCCTCGTCGAGTTCGGCGATGCGGTGGTACGACTGCTCGCTCGCCCTGCGTCCGCCGTATGTGACGTCGTCGAAGTCCCGGGCGGCGGCGCGCAGTCGGTCGGTGTGGGCGGGCAGGGTGCGGCCCGCTTCGGCGGCGGCCTCGTCGGCGGTGCGGCCGGGGCGGACGTCGAGCAGGGCGCGTTCCTCCAGGGAGCGGACGATGGCGCGCATGCGTTCCTGGACGGCCTGGTTCCAGTGGCCCTGGGCGGCGTGCGCCTCGGCGGCGGCGCGGTGTTCGGCGGCGCTGCGGGGGCGGTCGTCGAACAGGGCGGCGGAGGAGGCGGGTTCGCGGCGTGGGCTGCCGAGGCGCCACCACAGAGCGCCCAGGACGGCCAGTACGGCCACGATGATGACGACCAGGCCGAGTGTTCCGCCGGGGGCCGCGGTCGCGGCCGTGTCGAACAGGTTGCCGACCCACTTCCAGAAGGCGTTCAGGGCACGCTGGAACCAGCCGGGGTCGTTCTCGTGGTACATGCGTTTGGACAGCTCGCGTCGGGCCGCCTCCCGCGCGGGGTCACGCGGGACGGTGACGGGCGGCTCGTCGCCGGAGCGCGCCGACGACAGCATGACGGTGTCGCCGACGCGGACGGCCGCGCGGGACAGCAGCGGTACCGATGTGAGAACTCCCCCCGTTAGGCTCACCGCATCAGCCTCCGGGGGTGGTGCCGGGTGTGCCGGTGCCGTGGTCCTGGACACCGGCCGCGCGGGCCAGGTCGAGGTCGAGGGCCTCGCGGCGGATGCGCTGGTCGATGTAGAGGAGCACCGTGACGCCCGCCGTGATCGGGAAGGTGATCATGGCACCGATCACCGAGCCGATCCCGCTGACGACCAGGAACGTCCAGCCGAGGTCGCCGCCGCTGTTGAGGAACCCGGTGAAGCCGTCGCCGCTGAGTGCGGCGGCGAGGAAGGCGAAGGGGATGACGACGATCGACGCGACGACGTTGGCGATGATCGTGGCGAGCAGCTGAATGCCGAACACGCGCCACCAGGAGCCGCGGACGAGCTTCGCGGAGCGGCTCAGCGACTTGACGATGCCCTGCTTCTCGAGCATCAGCGCGGGGGAGGCGAGGGAGAAGCGGACCATCAGCCACAGGGCGACGACGCCGGCACCGAGGCCGCCGAGGACGGCGAGGGCCGCTCCCCCGTCGCCGGAGCCCGCGATGGCCACGAGGACGCCCGGCAGGGTGCCGACCGCGACGACGCCGAAGGCGATGAGCACCAGCAGGAAGATCAGGCCGAACAGCTTGGCGACCTGCGGACGGGCGTCACGCCATGCCTCGCCGGTGGTCACCGACTTGCCGAGGACCGCGCGGCTGGTGACGGTCGTGAGCAGGGCGGTCGCGGCGATCGTGCCGATCAGCGAGATCAGGAAGACGACGCCGGAGCTGAGCATGGCGTCGCCCATGGCGCGGGTGAGCTCGTCGAGGGTGGCGCTGGGGTCTTCGAGGGCCTCGGTGCTGGTGTCGTTGAAGACCAGGCCCTCAAGGAGGATGACGACGATCTGGGTGACGACGGCGACGGTCAGGGAGATGCCCAGGACCGTGCGCCAGTAGGTGCGCATGGTCGAGACCGCGCCGTCGAGGATCTCGCCGACGCCGAGGGGGCGCAGCGGGATCACGCCGGGCTTGGCGGCGGGCGGCGGACCGCCCCAGCCGTTGCCCCAGCCGCCGCCGGGAGCTCCGTAGCCGCCGGGTCCCCCGTAACCGCCGTAGCCACCAGGGCCGTTGGGGCCGGACGGAGGGCGGTTGCCCCAGCCCGGGCCGGGCGGCGGGGGTGGTGGGGTCTGGCCGGGGGCCGGCGGTCCGGTCGGGGCGGACCACTGTGCGGGAGGCGGCTGCTCCTTGGACCACTTCGAGCCGTGCGGGTCCTGGCCCGGCTGCTGCGAGGGGTCGGGGCGGTCCGCGGGCTCGGCAGGGCCGGACGCACCGGGCTTCTGCCCGTCGGACGGGGCAGATCCGGGCGAAGCCCAGCCCGGAGTGTCTTTCATCGTCGCTCCTTCACGGTGCCCGTCCGCGGTCGCGGCGGCAGGTTGGCAGCCATCGTGCCATGGGGTGGTCACCGGGGGACCGGCCGCGGTATCGGCTGCACACCTTCAATTGTCCGCCGGATACGGGGCAGACTGACCGCATGGCTGATCAGTACGCGCAATCCGGCGAGGACAACCGGCCGACCGAGATACCGGCGATCCGCTGGGACGAGCCACCCGAGGGGCCTGTGCTGGTCCTGCTGGACCAGACGAGGCTGCCGGCAGAGGAGGTCGAACTGGTCTGTACGGATGCGCCCGCGCTGGTGGAGGCGATCCGCTCGCTCGCGGTGCGCGGGGCGCCCCTGCTGGGGATCGCGGGCGCTTACGGGGTCGCGCTCGCCGCCGCGCGGGGCTTCGACGTGGACGACGCCGCGACCGCGCTGGCGGGTGCCCGGCCGACCGCGGTGAACCTGGCGGTCGGCGTGCGCCGGGCGCAGTCCGCCTACCGGGGCGAACTCGCCAGGAGCGGCGACGTCGGGGAGGCCGCGGTGGCGGCGTTGACCGCGGCGCGGGCGCTGCACCGGGAGGACGCCGAGGCCAGCGCGCGGATGGCGAAGCGTGGGCTGGCGCTGCTGGACGAGTTGTTGCCGGGTGGCGGGCACCGGATCCTGACGCACTGCAACACCGGTTCGTTGGTGTCGGGCGGTGAGGGGACGGCGTTCGCGGTGGCGCTGGCCGCGCAGCGGGCGGGGCGGCTGAGGCGGCTGTGGGTGGACGAGACACGGCCGTTGCTCCAGGGCGCCCGGCTGACGGCGTACGAGGCCGCGCGCACCGGTATGGCGTACACCCTGCTGACCGACAACGCGGCGGGCTCGCTGTTCGCGGCGGGCGAGGTGGACGCGGTGCTGATCGGGGCGGACCGGATCGCGGCCGACGGGTCGGTGGCGAACAAGGTGGGGAGCTATCCGCTCGCGGTGCTGGCGCGCTACCACCATGTGCCGTTCATCGTGGTGGCGCCGGTGACGACGGTGGATCCGGACACGCCGGACGGGGCGTCCATCGAGGTGGAGCAGCGGGCCGGGTTCGAGGTCACCGAGGTCGCGGTGCCGCAGGCGCCGGTGACGGGTGCGGGTGGCGGGGTGCCGGTGGCGCCGCTGGGGACGCAGGCGTACAACCCGGCGTTCGATGTGACACCGCCCGAGCTGGTGACCGCGATCGTCACGGAGGAGGGCACGGTGTCGCCGGTGACGGCGGAGGCGCTGGCCGAGGTCTGTGCGAGGTCGCCGCAGGTGGCGATCGGCTGATCGGGGCCGAGCGGGAGGGGCCGGGGTCGGGGTGGTGGGACTCAGCCCCGGCTTCGGCGGACGGGGGCCGTCCGGAGGGGTGGGTTTTCATGGCGAGGGGGAGCGGTGTGACGGAGCCGGACTGGGACGACGACAGCGAGTACCGCCGGGCGGTGCGGCGGGCGTGGGGCGCGGTGGCACTCGCCTCGTGCTGCTCGCTGCTGGTGGTCGGGCTGGTCGTCCTCGCCGTGATCGGCGCGGGGGCGTTCCTGTTCGTCGTGGAGGCTCTGAGTGGGTAGCCAGGGGCGGTCCGGGCGGCGGAGGCAGACAGTGACCGTCCGGTACGACTAAGGTCACTGGCCGGTGACGTACCTCACCACTGCCTTCGTCACTGTTATGAGAATGGGATGATGTCGTTTATGAAGGGACGAGTCCTTGTCGTCGACGACGACACCGCACTGGCCGAGATGCTCGGCATTGTGCTGCGTGGTGAAGGTTTTGAGCCGTCTTTCGTAGCCGACGGCGACAAGGCGCTGGCCGCGTTCCGGGAGAGCAAACCCGACCTGGTGCTGCTGGACCTGATGCTGCCCGGACGGGACGGCATCGAGGTGTGCAGGCTGATCAGGGCCGAGTCGGGTGTGCCGATCGTGATGCTGACGGCCAAGAGCGACACCGTTGACGTGGTGGTCGGGCTGGAGTCCGGCGCCGACGACTACATCGTGAAGCCGTTCAAGCCGAAGGAGCTGGTCGCGCGGATCCGGGCGCGGCTTCGGAGGTCCGAGGAGCCCGCGCCCGAGCAGCTCGCCATCGGTGACCTCGTCATCGACGTGGCCGGGCACTCGGTGAAGCGGGACGGGCAGTCGATCGCGCTGACGCCGCTGGAGTTCGACCTGCTGGTCGCGCTCGCGCGCAAGCCGTGGCAGGTGTTCACGCGCGAGGTGCTGCTCGAACAGGTGTGGGGCTACCGGCACGCCGCCGACACCCGGCTGGTCAATGTTCACGTGCAGCGGCTGCGCTCCAAGGTCGAGAAGGACCCGGAGCGGCCCGAGATCGTGGTGACCGTCCGTGGTGTGGGATACAAGGCAGGACCCAGCTGACATGTCCGGAGACAGTGCCGCTTCGTCGCCCGGGCGGACCGGGGTGGATGCGGGGCGGCCTGTCGGACGGAAGCCCGCGGGCTCCCGCTGGGGGCGCTTCTTCGAGGGCGGACTGCTCCAGGGCGGAGTCCAGGGCAGCCCGGTCCTGAGACTGTTCATGCGCTGGGTGCGCCGGCCGCTGCTGCCCGTCATGCGGCTGTGGCGGCGCAACATCCAGCTCAAGGTCGTGGCTACGACCCTGCTGATGTCGCTGGGTGTCGTACTCCTGCTCGGCTTCGTCGTCATCGGGCAGGTGCGCAACGGCCTGCTGGACGCCAAGGTGAAGGCCTCGCAGAGCCAGGCCACCGGCGGTTTCGCGTCGGCCAAGCAGAAGGCCGACACCGCGCTGAGCGCGGACGGCGAGGACGGCGCGGGCGCGGACGGCCGCGCCAACCAGAACGTCAGCTCATGGATGGGCGACCTGGTGGAGTCGCTCTCCAGCGGCGGCCAGGGCGCCTTCGACGTCGTCACACTGCCCGCCGCCGGTGACGACAGCGGCGGGCGCGGGCCGCGTGCCTCAGGCCTCGTCGACCCCACCGCCAGCGTCCCCGAGGACCTGCGGGAGCGCGTCGACAGCGACAGCGCCCTCGCCGCCCAGAAGTACACCCGCATCCAGTACACCAACGGCACCGAGTCACAGCCGGCGCTGATCATCGGCAAGCAGGTCGACGACCCGAACGGCGACCCGTACCAGCTCTACTACCTCTTCCCGCTCACCCAGGAGGAGAAGTCGCTGAGCCTGGTCAAGGGGACGCTGGCGACGGCCGGGCTGTTCGTGGTCGTCCTTCTCGGGGCCATCGCCTGGCTCGTGGTGCGCCAGGTCGTCACGCCGGTGCGGATGGCGGCCGGGATCGCCGAGCGGCTCTCCGCGGGGCGCCTCCAGGAACGGATGAAGGTCACCGGCGAGGACGACATCGCCCGCCTCGGTGAGGCCTTCAACAAGATGGCGCAGAACCTTCAGCTGAAGATCCAGCAGCTGGAGGACCTGTCGCGGATGCAGCGGCGGTTCGTGTCCGACGTGTCGCACGAACTGCGGACGCCGCTGACGACCGTACGCATGGCCGCGGACGTCATCCATGACGCGCGCGAGGACTTCGACCCGGTGACCGCGCGGTCGGCGGAACTGCTCGCCGACCAGCTGGACCGGTTCGAGTCGCTGCTCGCCGACCTGCTGGAGATCAGCCGGTTCGACGCGGGCGCGGCGGCTCTGGAGGCGGAACCGATCGATCTGCGCGAGGTCGTGCAGCGGGTCGTCAGCGGGGCCGCGCCGCTTGCCGAGCGCAAGGGCACGCGGATACAGGTGCGGGGCGACCAGCAGCCCGTCGTCGCCGAGGCCGACGCGCGGCGTGTGGAGCGGGTGCTGCGCAACCTCGTCGTTAACGCCGTCGAGCACGGCGAGGGCCGGGACGTCGTCGTCAAGCTCGCCTCGGCCGGCGGCGCGGTCGCGGTCGCGGTGCGCGACTACGGGGTCGGGCTCAAGCCCGGCGAGGCCACGCGCGTGTTCAGCCGCTTCTGGCGGGCCGACCCGGCACGCGCGCGTACCACCGGCGGTACGGGCCTCGGGCTGTCCATCGCCCTGGAGGACGCGCGGCTGCACGGCGGCTGGCTCCAGGCGTGGGGCGAGCCGGGCGGCGGGTCGCAGTTCCGGCTGACGCTTCCGCGGACCGCGGACGAGCCGCTGAGGGGCTCGCCGATACCGCTGGAACCCAAGGACTCACGGCGTAACCGTGGACTCAACGACGCCGGACTGCCGCGCGGGGCGGACGACGGGGAGAAGCGCGCCACCGTACCGGTGCAGACGTCGGGCGAGCAGACGCCCGCGCGGACGCCGCTCGCGCCCCGGCCCGCGCCTCCCACCGCCGACCCCACCGCGCTGCCCGGCAACGGTGCGCGCGTGGTGCCGCGGCCCACGGGGCCCGCTGGTGCCCCAGGGGGCGCACGACGGGTGGACGACAGCGCGAACGGCCCGGACACGCCGCCACAGGAGGCGTCCTCGACGGACGCGTCATCGCCCGATGCCCGGAACGCCGGGTCGGAGGACCGCAGCAAGCAAGGGGAGGCCAGCCGTGGGCGCTGACCGTGTGGGGGGCGGCGGTCGGCGGCGGGCGCCGGTGCGCACGGTGGCGTACGCCGTCTGCGGTGCCGTACTGCTGGCGGGGTGCGCCTCGATGCCGGACAGCGGTGATCTGCGCGACGTGGAGTCCACGCCCAGGCAGGACACTCAGGTGCGGGTCTTCGCGCTGGAGCCCCGGGAGAACGCCGGGGCCAGGGAGATCGTCGACGGCTTCCTTGAGGCGTTGACCAGCGACGATCCCCATTTCGAGACGGCGAAGAAGTATCTGACGGCCGACGCCGCGAAGGCGTGGAAGCCCGAATCGTCGCTCACCGTGCTGGAGGACGGGCCCGGGGCGACCCCGGAGGGGTCCAACGGCCGGGACGCGACACTGGAGTCCTCGTTCCGGCTGTACGGCGACAAGGCCGCCACCATGGACGGGCGGCAGACGTACGCGCCTGCCTCCGGCAGCTACGACAAGGTGCTGCACCTCATCCGTGAGAAGAAGAGCCGGCAGTGGCGCATCGACGTGCCGCCGCCGGGCGTCGTCATCGGCAAGTCCGACTTCCTGCGCAACTACACGTCGGTCAACAAGTACTACTTCGCCTCGAACACGCCGTCCGTCGCGGGCGGTCAGCCCGTGGCCGTCGCCGACCCCGTGTACATCCGCAAGAAGGTCGACCCGATGACGCAGACGGTACGGCTGCTGCTCGCGGGCCCCTCGCGCTGGCTCGACCCGGTCGTCAGGTCGAGCTTCCCCACGGGGACGGAACTGAAGCTGAAGAAGGGCGTCACCTCGCTGACGCCCGACGAGGGCAACCGGCTCACGGTGCCGCTGAACGCCAGGACGAACCGGGTCGGCGCGGGCAGGTGCCGGGAGATGGCCGCCCAACTCCTGTTCACACTGCGGGACCTCACCCCTACCGGGGTGAAGGAGGTCGCGCTGCAGAGCTCCGACGGCACCCAGCTGTGCCTGCTCGACGAGAGCGACGCCGAGAACGCGGTGGAGCTCGGTGTGGGCGAGAACGAGTACCAGTACTTCCTCGACGCCAAGCACCGGCTGGTGCGGCTCGTGAGCGGGAGCAGCAGCACGGACGGCGTCGCGCCGGTTCCGGGCGCGCTCGGCGAGGGCACCAAGGAGCTGCGGTCGGCGGCGGTGTCCCGGGACGAGCGCCGGGCGGCCGGGGTCACGCTCGACGGCGGTTCGCTGTACGTCGGGTCGCTGGTGTCCGGTGCGTCGCTCGGCGAGGCGGTGCTGCACAGTGACGGCAAGACGCAGAACGACCGTCTCACCGCGCCCAGTTGGGACGGCGACGGCAACCTGTGGGTGGCGGACCGTGATCCGGACCGTCCGCGGCTGCTGTTCCTGAAGGACGGCGCGGGCGATCCGGTCGAGGTCTCGACTCCGGGGCTCGACGGGCGTATCGAAGCGGTGCGGACGGCGGCCGACGGGGTGCGGATCGCGCTCATCGTGGACAAGGGCGGCAAGAAGTCCCTATACATCGGGCGCGTCGAGCGCGACGACAAGGCCGACGAGGGCCGCGTCTCGGTCGTCGAACTCCGCTCGGTGACACCGCAGTTGGAGGAGGTCACCGCCATGTCCTGGGCGGGCGACAGCCGGCTGGTGCTGGTGGGCCGCGAACAGGGTGGCGTGCAGCAGATGGCGTACGTCCAGGTCGACGGCTCCACTCCGGTGGGGTCGGCGCCCGCCGCGCTCACCGGGGTGAAGGCCCTGGCCGCGTCCGAGGACGAGCAACTGCCGCTGGTCGCCTACTCGGAGGAGGACGGCATCGTCCGGCTCTCGTCGGGGTCGAAGTGGCAGCAGGTGGTCAAGGACGGGACGGCGCCGGTCTATCCCGGGTAGCTGAGGGGTGGGGGTGCGGCTCTCCGTGGGGTGCGGAGGGCTGTGCCCGCTTGCCTACGTCTGATCTGCCTGTGTGCGACCGGCCTGCGCCTGCCCTGTCTGCGCCTGCCCTGTCTGTGCGTACCGTGGCGGGTTGTCCACAGGGAGTTATCCACAGGGGTGGTCGGTCGAGGCCGGTGCGGGCACAGTGGTGGGCATGCGGGGGTGGTGGCGGGATCTCACCGATCTGGTGCTGCCGGGCGAGTGCGGAGGCTGCGGGAGGCCTCGCGCGGTGCTGTGTCCGGAGTGCCGTGACGTCCTGAACGGGAGCGCACCGCGCCGGGTGCGACCGGTGCCGGAGCCGGCGGGGCTGCCGGCGGTCCATGCGGCGGCCGCGTATGCCGACGAGGTGCGGGCGGTTCTGCTGGCCCACAAGGAACGCGGAGCGCTGGCGCTCGCGGCGCCCTTGGGGGCGGCTCTGGCGGGGGCGGTCAGGGCGGGGCTGGTGGGGGCGCAGGCGGGGGTGTGGGGGCCTGCGCAGGTGCGGGGCTGTGGTGGTGGGGCGCGGGGTGGTGGGTTGGCGGGCGGTGGGGGCTGTGGTCTGTCGGCGGCGGGTGGGGTGTCGGCTGCGGGTCGCTGTGTGGTGGCGGCGCGGGTCGACGTATCGGCGGGGGGCCGCGGTGCGACGGCGAGGGACGGTGCCTCGGTAGGAGCGTCCGCGGGGGCCGGGCTGCCGGGCGGGGCGGGTGCGTCGGTGGGCGTCAGGGGCGGTGGGGCGAGGGCCGGACGCGCGGATGGGGCCGTGTTGCTCGTGCCTGTTCCGTCCTCGCGTACGGCGGTGGCGGCGCGCGGGCATGATCCGGCTCGGCGGATCGCGCTGGCGGCGGCCGCGGAGCTTCGGCGCGGTGGGGTACCGGCGCGGGTGCTCGCGGTGCTGCGGCAGCGGCGCGCTGTGGCCGACCAGGCGGGGCTCAACTCCAGGGAACGGCTGGACAACCTCGCCGGTGCGCTTGCCGTGGTTCCCGGCGGTGGGCGGCTGCTGCTCGACGGGCCGGTCGTGCTCGTCGACGACGTCATGACGACGGGCGCGTCCCTGGCGGAGGCCGCGCGGGCCGTACGGGCGGCGATGGCGGAGGAATGGGGCGGGCGCGGGGCGATGGAGTGGGGCTGCGGGGGTGGGGTCGGGGCGGGCCCCGCGGGGTGGCGGAGGCCGGGCGAGGCGGGTGGGAGCGGGGTGATTGCGGAGGGTGGGCTGTGTGGGGTGGCGCAGGCCGGGTGTGGGCGCGTCGGGGTGGTGGGTGACGGCCGGGGAGGGCTGGGCGAGGGGACGGCAGAGGGTGGGCTGCCTGGGGCGATGGGGGTGGACTGTGGGCGTATCGGGGCGGCGGGGGACGGTGGAAGTGGTGGGGGTGGGGTGAGGGCGGAAGGCGGGCTGTGTGGGGCGGCGCAGGTGGGCTGTGGGCGCGCCGAGGTTGAGGGGGGCGGTCGGAGTGGGGGCGGCGGAGTGATGGCGACGGACGGTCGCAGCGGGGTGGCGCAGGTTGGGTGTGGGGGCGTTGGAGCGGCGCCGGCCGGGTGCGCGGGTGCCGGGGCAGCGGAGGGCGGTTGGAGTGGAGGGAGCGGGGTGATGGCGGCGGATGGGCTGTGTGGGGCGGAGGAGGAGGTGGGATGCCGGGGCGATGAGGTTGAGGGGGGCGGGGGGAGTGGGGCTGCGCGGGTTGGGTGTGACGGGGCTGGGTTCGACCGCGGTGGCCGGGGTGGAGCGGGCGGAGTGATGGCGGGGGGAATGTGCGGGGTCGGGGGCTCGGGGTTGGGGGGTGAGGGTTTGGGGGTGAGCTGGTCGTATGGAGGGGGTGAGGTGGTGGGGAATGGGTCGAGTGGGGAGCCGTTCGGGTGCGGAAGTGTCGGGGACGCCGTGTATCGGGCGGTGGCTCGGGAAGGCAGAGAGGAACGGACAGGCGGATCGGTGGAGGTGCGTGTGGGTGATCGCCGGGCCGGCGGGGCGGGAATGGCGGGCCTGAGCCGCAGTGAAGGCGTCGGTGGCGTCATCTGCGCGGCTGTGGTCGCTGCGTCGCCGGATGCCTTCGAAATAAACCGGAACTGACTGTGAACTTGCATCGTTGCAGGTAATGAGAGGACCAATTCACCTGAACGGAGGTACGCCGCGGTAGAGGGTGACGACATCCGTCCGGGCGAGATATGTTCGGTTGTGAGGAAAAGGCGCAGGCCACCCCTCTCATATCCGATTGCCGTGCTGCGGGTTTTTTCACTGTCACCCGCGCTGGTGGAGTGGAGATCTTGCCCGCGGGGGAGGAGGTGGAAGTCACCGAGTCCGAGGTTCCGGGGTCACCGGAACCTGGTGCAAAAGGGAGATGCTCCGCCGTTGGAGCGGAGTGATCCGGGAACGGAGTTCTGCGTGGACATCGTCGTCAAGGGCCGCAAGACCGAGGTGCCCGAGCGGTTCCGCAAGCACGTGGCCGAGAAGCTGAAGCTGGAGAAGATCCAGAAGCTCGACGGCAAGGTGATCAGCCTCGACGTCGAGGTGTCCAAGGAGCCCAACCCCCGACAGGCCGACCGCTGTGACCGAGTGGAGATCACGCTCCGCTCCCGCGGTCCGGTGATCCGGGCGGAGGCGGCGGCAAGCGATCCGTACGCGGCGCTCGACCTGGCGGCGGAAAAGCTGGACGCCCGGCTGCGCAAGCAGCACGACAAGCGTTTCTCGCGGCGCGGAGCACGCCGGATCTCGGCCGCCGAGGTCCCCGACCACGTGCCCGGCGCGGCGACGCTCAACGGCAACGGCCACCCCGTCCAGGAGGAAGAGCCGGACGGCGTCCCCACCAAGAAGATCGGCTCGCTGGAAGTGAAGGGCGAAGGCCCCCTCATCGTCCGCGAGAAGACCCACGTCGCCTCCCCGATGACCCTCGACCAGGCTCTGTACGAGATGGAGCTGGTCGGCCACGACTTCTATCTGTTCGTCGACTCCGAGACCAAGGAACCGAGTGTCGTCTACCGACGGCACGCCTATGACTACGGCGTCATCCACCTCAGCACGGACCCGATGGTCGCCCAGGCGCAGCCTCCCGCGGCCGGTGGCACGCTGGGTGGCTGACCCGCCCGGCTGACGGCTGAGCCGGTGCCCCTGGAGCGCGTGTGCGCCCCCAGGGGCACCGGCGTGCGACCACTTCACGCCCCGCTCGGTCACCGCGGTGTCGTCCGGGCATGGAATCATGGCCGCACCGGCCCAACCGCTGGGCCGTTGCCTTGGGTTGGCGATGGCACAGGACCAGCCACAGCCTTCAGGGGGAGGAACGATGGCGGACACTTTCGGACCGATGCATGACGGGGACGCCGACGACGGCGTTACCGACATGGGCCCGGACACGGGCTCTCCACGCAAGGAGCCGATCCGTGTCCTGGTCGTGGACGACCACGCCCTCTTCCGGCGGGGACTGGAGATCGTGCTCGCGGCCGAGGAGGACATCCAGGTCGTGGGCGAGGCGGGCGACGGCGCCGAGGCCGTCGACAAGGCCGCCGACCTGCTGCCCGACATCGTCCTGATGGACGTACGGATGCCCAAGCGGGGCGGTATCGAGGCCTGCACCTCCATCAAGGAGGTCGCACCCAGCGCGAAGATCATCATGCTGACGATCAGCGACGAGGAGGCCGACCTCTACGAGGCGATCAAGGCGGGCGCGACCGGTTATCTCCTCAAGGAGATCTCCACGGACGAGGTGGCGACCGCCATTCGCGCAGTGGCCGACGGACAGTCGCAGATCAGCCCGTCCATGGCGTCGAAGCTGCTCACCGAGTTCAAGTCGATGATCCAGCGGACCGATGAGCGTCGGCTGGTGCCCGCGCCGCGGCTCACGGACCGGGAACTGGAAGTCCTCAAGCTTGTCGCCACCGGAATGAACAACCGCGATATCGCCAAGGAGTTGTTCATCTCCGAGAACACCGTGAAGAACCATGTGCGCAACATCCTGGAGAAGCTGCAGCTGCACTCCAGGATGGAGGCCGTCGTCTATGCGATGCGGGAGAAGATCCTAGAGATCCGCTAGCGCCTTGGTGAGGGGCGCGCGCAGTTCGGGCGCGTCCACCCGCTCCACGCGTACGTCCGTGCAGTCCACCCAGCTCGCCGCCTCGACCAGCGCCTGGGCGACCGCCGGGACCGCCTTCGGGCCGTCCAGCGTGACCTGCCGGGCCACCAGGGTGCTGCCCTCGCGCGCCGGGTCCACGCGGCCGACGAGACGGCCGCCAGCCAGGACCGGCATCGCGAAGTAGCCGTGGATCCG
Organism: Streptomyces sp. NBC_00028; assembly: GCF_045041065.1. Taxonomy (NCBI): domain Bacteria; kingdom Bacillati; phylum Actinomycetota; class Actinomycetes; order Kitasatosporales; family Streptomycetaceae; genus Streptomyces; species Streptomyces sp. NBC_00028. The sequence continues at coordinate 6,107,427 of NZ_CP108293.1, forward strand.
CTTCGGCTTGGGGACGTAGGCCTCCAGGCGGTGGGTGAAGCCGAAGATCCGCTCCGTACGCGCCCGTTCCCAGATCAGGGAGTCGAACGGCGACAGCAGGGTCGTACGGTGGCGGCCGCGCGGCGGGGTTCCAAGGGCCTCCGGGTCGGCCCAGGCCGGCTTGCCCCAGCCCTCGACCGTGACCGGGACCAGGCCCGAGTCGGCGATCACCGCGTCGACCTGCTCGGCCTTGAGACGGTGGTAGTCGGCGATGTCCGCGCGCGTGCCGACGCCCAGGGACTGCCCGGCGAGGCGGACCAGACGGCGCAGGCACTCGGCGTCGTCCAGCTCGTCGTGCAGCAGCGCCTCGGGGACGGCGCGCTCGGCGAGGTCGTACACCCGCTTCCAGCCGCGGCGCTCCACACAGACGACCTCGCCGTACATGAGGGCCCGCTCCACGGCGACCTTGGTGCCCGACCAGTCCCACCACTCGCTGGTCTTCTTCGCGCCGCCCAACTCCGTGGCCGTGAGGGGGCCTTCGGTGCGGAGCTGCTTGATGACCTGCTCGTAGGTGCCCTCGGGGAGGTCGTGGTTCCAGTGCGGGCGGCTGCGGTAGGCGCGGCGGCGGAACGCGAAGTGGGGCCATTCCTCGATGGGGAGGATGCAGGCCGCGTGGGACCAGTACTCGAAGGCGTTGGGTCGTGCCGGAGGCGCGCCAACGGATGCAGTGGTCCAGTACGCGTTCTCGACGGTCTTGCGGCCGACCGCTCCCAGGCGGGCGTAGGGGATGAGTTCATGGGAGCGGGCGAGGACCGAGATGGTGTCGAGCTGGACCGCGCCCAGGTGGCGCAGGACGCCGCGGACGCCGGAGCGGCGGTCGGGGGTGCCGAGGAAACCCTGGGCGCGCAGGGCGATGCGGCGGGCTTCGTCGGCGGTCAGTTCGGTCGAGGGACGCGGGGTCGTCATGATGCGGACGATAGGCGCCGGCACTGACAACGGGGCGTGAGCTGCGCCATCGCTACGGCAGCTCGGTGCGCGCCGGCAGATACGGTGCCGTCGAGGGCAGACCCAGGTCCGACGGGAGCAGCGAGCCCACCCAGCAGTCCCGGCGTACGCCCTGGTGGACGAGGCCGGAACGCAGCACGCCCTCGACGGTGAAACCACAGCGCTCCGCCACCGCGCGCGAGGGACGGTTGCCGACCTCCGCGCGCCATTCCACGCGGTCGATCGACAGCTGGGTGAAGGCCCAGCGGGCCGCGGCGAGGACGGCCTCGGTGACATAACCGTTGCCCCGGTGCTCCTTCGTGCCCCAGAAACCAACCTCTGCCGCGCTCATGGAACGCATGGAAAGGCCGAGCATGCCCACCAGTTCCTCCCCTTCGGGGAGGAAGAGGCCCCACGTGAGACTGGAGCCGTTCGCCCAGCCGTCCGGGACCAGTTGGTCCGTGAAGCTCTCGGCGTGCTCGCGCAGGTAGGGCGAGGGGATCGTGGTCCAGCGCTGGATCTCGGGATCCTGGGCGGCCTCGTACACGGTGTCGGTGTCCGGTGGGCCGACCGTGCGCAGCAGGAGGCGGCCGGTGGTGAGCGTGACGGGTTCCATCGGCCGATTCTGCTCGGGGATTCACGACAAGCGCCATCTTTTTGCGGTGTGTGAGCGCGTGATCACTTTTCGCGCAATTCGTCGAGGGAGGGCGGCACCATCGGTGACCCCCGGCCGTTGTCCCCTTTGACGGAGATTTGAAGCAGCGGACCGTCGGCGTCCCCGGCAGGCTCCCGGCGTGGCCATGTCCTCGCATACGATGGCCGTTGCTCAGTCAGTCAAATGGAAACCGACCGTCCCAGGCCCGACCGGCAAGGAGACCAACCCCCGTGTCCGTCCTCTCGAAGATCATGCGTGCAGGCGAAGGCAAGATCCTGCGCAAGCTGCACCGCATCGCGGACCAGGTCAACTCCATCGAAGAGGACTTCGTCGACCTCTCCGACGCCGAGCTGCGGGCCCTCACCGATGAGTACAAGCAGCGGTACATCGATGGTGAGACGCTGGACGACCTGCTCCCCGAGGCGTTCGCCACCGTGCGCGAGGCCGCCAAGCGCGCCCTCGGCCAGCGTCACTACGACGTGCAGATCATGGGTGGCGCGGCCCTCCACCTCGGCTATGTGGCCGAGATGAAGACCGGTGAGGGCAAGACCCTCGTCGGCACCCTGCCCGCTTATCTCAACGCGCTGTCCGGCAAGGGCGTTCACCTGATCACGGTCAACGACTACCTGGCCGAGCGCGACTCCGAGATGATGGGCCGGGTCCACAAGTTCCTGGGCCTGGAAGTCGGCTGCATCCTCGCCAACATGACGCCGGCCCAGCGCCGCGAGCAGTACGCCTGTGACATCACGTACGGCACGAACAACGAGTTCGGCTTCGACTACCTGCGCGACAACATGGCGTGGTCCAAGGACGAGCTCGTCCAGCGCGGCCACAACTTCGCCATCGTCGACGAGGTCGACTCCATCCTGGTCGACGAGGCCCGTACGCCGCTGATCATCTCCGGCCCGGCCGACCAGGCCACCAAGTGGTACGGCGACTTCGCCAAGCTGGTCACCCGCCTGAAGAAGGGCGAGGCCGGCAACCCTCTCAAGGGCATCGAGGAGACCGGCGACTACGAGGTCGACGAGAAGAAGCGCACCGTCGCCATCCACGAGGCCGGTGTCGCCAAGGTCGAGGACTGGCTGGGCATCGACAACCTCTACGAGTCGGTGAACACGCCTCTGGTGGGCTACCTGAACAACGCCATCAAGGCGAAGGAGCTCTTCAAGAAGGACAAGGACTACGTCGTCATGGACGGCGAAGTCATGATCGTCGACGAGCACACCGGCCGTATCCTCGCCGGCCGCCGCTACAACGAGGGCATGCACCAGGCGATCGAGGCGAAGGAAGGGGTGGACATCAAGGACGAGAACCAGACGCTCGCCACGATCACCCTCCAGAACTTCTTCCGCCTCTACAAGCGCCACGACCACGACGGCAAGGAACAGCCCGGTCTGTGCGGCATGACCGGTACGGCGATGACCGAGGCCGCCGAGTTCCACCAGATCTACAAGCTCGGCGTCGTCCCGATCCCGACCAACAAGCCGATGATCCGCAAGGACCAGTCGGACCTGATCTACCGCACCGAGGTCGCCAAGTTCGAGGCGGTCGTCGACGACATCGTCGAGAAGCACGAGAAGGGCCAGCCGATCCTCGTCGGCACCACCTCGGTCGAGAAGTCCGAGTACCTCTCGCAGCAGCTCAGCAAGCGCGGTGTGCAGCACGAGGTGCTGAACGCCAAGCAGCACGACCGGGAGGCGACGATCGTCGCCCAGGCCGGCCGCAAGGGCGCCGTCACCGTGGCCACCAACATGGCCGGCCGTGGTACCGACATCAAGCTCGGCGGCAACCCCGAGGACCTCGCCGAGGCGGAGCTGCGCCAGCGCGGCCTCGACCCCGAGGAGCACATCGAGGAGTGGGCGCAGGCCCTGCCGGCCGCCCTGGAGCGGGCCGAGCAGGCGGTCAAGGCGGAGTTCGAGGAGGTCAAGGACCTCGGCGGGCTGTACGTGCTGGGCACCGAGCGGCATGAGTCGCGTCGTATCGACAACCAGCTGCGCGGCCGTTCCGGCCGTCAGGGCGACCCGGGCGAGTCCCGCTTCTACCTGTCGCTGGGCGACGACCTGATGCGTCTGTTCAAGGCTCAGATGGTCGAGCGCGTGATGTCCATGGCGAACGTGCCGGACGACGTGCCGATCGAGAACAAGATGGTCACGCGCGCGATCGCGTCCGCCCAGTCGCAGGTCGAGCAGCAGAACTTCGAGACCCGTAAGAACGTCCTGAAGTACGACGAGGTCCTCAACCGCCAGCGCGAGGTCATCTACGGCGAGCGGCGCCGCGTCCTGGAGGGCGAGGACCTGCAGGAGCAGGTCGTGCACTTCATGGACGACACCATCGACGAGTACATCAGCGCGGAGACCGCCGAGGGCTTCGCGGAGGACTGGGATCTCGACCGGTTGTGGGGCGCCTTCAAGCAGCTCTACCCGGTGAAGATCACCGTCGAGGAGCTGGAGGAAGCGGCCGGCGACCGGGCCGGGCTGACCGCCGACTTCATCGCCGAGTCCATCAAGGACGACATCCACGAGCAGTACGAGGCGCGTGAGGCGCAGCTCGGCTCCGAGATCATGCGTGAGCTGGAGCGCCGGGTCGTGCTGTCGGTCCTGGACCGCAAGTGGCGCGAGCACCTCTACGAGATGGACTACCTCCAGGAGGGCATCGGCCTGCGCGCGATGGCGCAGAAGGACCCGCTGGTCGAGTACCAGCGCGAGGGCTTCGACATGTTCACCGCCATGATGGAGGGCATCAAGGAGGAGTCCGTCGGCTACCTGTTCAACCTGGAGGTCCAGGTCGAGCAGCAGGTCGAGGAGGTCCCCGTCGAGGATGCCGCGCCGTCGCTGGAGAAGCAGGACTCGGTCCCGGCGCAGGCCGGTGCCCGTCCGGAGATCCGCGCCAAGGGGCTCGACGCCCCGCAGCGTCGGGATCTGCACTTCTCCGCGCCGACCGTGGACGGCGAGGGCGGTGTCGTCGAGGGCGAGTTCGCCGACGACGACGAGCCGGTGCGTTCCGAGGCGGACGGTCTGACGCGCGCGGAGCGGCGCAAGCAGGCGCGCGGTGGGCGTCGCCGTAAGAAGTGACGGTGTCTGTGACGCCGTAGCGGATTGAAGGGCCGGGCCACCTCAGGTGGCCCGGCCCTTCGTCGTACCGGAGAGGCGGCTGCGGCTACTTGGGGTCGCGGTCGTAGACCGCCTTCGACCAGCGGTAGCCGAGGGCTGCGAGGCCGAGGCACCAGGCGAGGGCGAGCCAGCCGTTGTGGCCGATCTCGGTGCCGAGGAGGAGGCCGCGGAGGGTCTCGATGGCGGGGGTGAAGGGCTGGTACTCGGCGATGGGCTGGAACCAGCCGGGCATGGCGTCGATGGGGACGAAGGTGCTGGAGATCAGGGGCAGGAAGATCAGTGGCATGGCGTTGTTGGAGGCGGCTTCGGCGTTGGGGCTGACGAGCCCCATGCCGACGGCGATCCAGGTCAGCGCCAGGGCGAACAGGGTGAGGAGTCCGAAGGCGGCGAGCCATTCCAGGAGGGTGGCGTCGGTGGAGCGGAAGCCGATGGCGACACCGACCGCGCCGACGAGAACCACGCTCATCACGCATTGCAGGACGCTTCCCACGACGTGTCCGACGAGCACGGAGCCGCGGTGGATGGCCATGGTGCGCAAGCGGGCGATGATGCCCTCGGTCATGTCCATCGCGACGGACACCGCGGTGCCGATCGTGGTGCCGCCGATCGTCATCAGCAGCAGGCCCGGCACCACGTAGGCGATGTAGGCGGAGCGGTCGGCACTGCCGCCGATGCCGGCGCTCATGGTGTCGCCGAAGACGTAGACGAACAGCAGCAACAGCATGACCGGGGTGAGCAGCAGGTTCAGCGTCATGGACGGATAGCGGCGTACGTGCAGCAGATTGCGCCGCACCATCGTGGACGAGTCGCGCACGGCGAGGGCGAGGGCACTCATCGCACAGCTCCCTTCGGCTGGTCGGTGTCGTCGGTGAGGGCGAAGAAGACGTCGTCGAGGTCGGGGGTGTGGACGGTCAGTTCGTCGGCCTCGATGCCTGCGGTGTCCAACTGGTCGAGCAGGGCGCGGAGTTGGCGCTGGCTGCCGTCGCTGGGGATGCGCAGGGTGAGGGCTTCGTCGTTCTGGGTGGTGTCGGTCAGGGTGGAGGCGGCGGTGCGGTAGGCGGTGGGGTCGGTGAAGCGGAGTTGGATGTGTCCGCCGGGGATGAGGCGTTTGAGTTCGTCGGCGGTGCCTTGGGCGGCGATCTTGCCGTTGTTCAGGACGGCGATGCGGTCGGCGAGTTCGTCGGCTTCTTCGAGGTATTGGGTGGTGAGGAAGACGGTGACGCCGTGGGTGACGAGTTCGCGGATGATCTGCCACATGGTGTGGCGGGAGCGGGGGTCGAGGCCGGTGGTGGGTTCGTCGAGGAAGATGATGCGGGGGCTGCCCACCAACGTCATGGCGATGTCGAGGCGGCGTTTCATGCCGCCGGAGTAGGTGGAGGCGGGCTTCTTGGCGGCGTCGGTGAGGTTGAAGCGTTCGAGTAGTTCGGCGGTGATCCGGCGGCCTTCTGTTTTGGGGAGGTGGTGGAGGTCGGCCATGAGGAGCATGTTCTCCTCGCCGGTGATCAGGCCGTCGACGGCGGAGAACTGGCCGGTGACGCCGATGCTGGCGCGCACTGCCTGGGGTGTGGTGGTGAGGTCGTGGCCGGCGATGTGGGCGGTGCCGGCGTCGGGGGTGATGAGGGTGGAGAGGATTTTCACGGCGGTGGTCTTGCCGGCGCCGTTCGGGCCGAGCAGGGCGAAGACCGAGCCTGCCGGGATGTGCAGGTCGATCCCGTCGAGGACGACCTTGTCGCCGTACGACTTGCGCAGACCGGTGGTGGACACGGCGACCGGGGACGGATCACCGTCCTGCCGTGTAGACGTGGACATGACAGATGAAGGCATGGAGCCCTCCGCTCGAAGGCTGAAGTGGGTGAGGAGGCTGGGGAGGGTGGAGATGGGGCGCGGGGTCAGGCCTTGGCGCGCAGGACGTCGATGTTGCCCCAGTTGGTCCGTGCGCGGATCTTGACGGTGTCCTCCGTCTGCTCCGGGGCCTCGGACGCGGTCAGCGCGTTGCGGACCTGCCCGCGGTGGGAGCTGACGTCGAGCCAGGCGGCGGTGCCCTCGCGGACGCCGACCTCGATGGAGCCGTTGGAGGTGTCCAGCCGGACCTCCCCGCGGGCGACCTCGGCGACGCGCAGGTGGCCGTTGGTCGAGGTGCCGACGACCGACGCCTCGGCGCGCGTGATGTCGATGCCCCCGTTGGTGCCGCTCATCCGCAGCTCGCCGGTGACGACGCCGACGGTCGTGGTGCCGTTCGTGTTCTTCAGGACGGCGGGTCCAGCCACGGTGCCGACGCGGATGTCGCCGCTGCTGCTGCTGATCTCGGCGCGGCCCTCGGCGTGGCCCACGGTGATCGAGCCGTGCGACACCTCCAGGCGCAGTGACCCGGTTGTGTCGAGCCGGACGTCGCCGGTCGATGTCTTCACGCGGACCTCGCCGAGGACACCCTCGCCGAGCACCTGCGTCCAGGAGCCGGTCGCGTCGACGCCGGAGCCGGTGGGCAGTTCGACCGTCACGGAGACGATGCCGCTCGGTCCGATCACGCGGCGCTCCTTCGTCCTGATGCTGAGGACGCCGTTCACGAACGTGACCTCGGTCTGCGCGGCCGCCTTCACGTCCTTGTCCCGCTTCGGGTCGCCCGGCTGCACGTCGACGACGGTGTCGGCCCGGTCGGTGGCGCTGAACTGGACGGACCCGGCGCCGACGTGGGCGACGACCGAGATCGGCTCGGGAGTGTCGAAAGTAGGCATGGCTGTACCGTCCTCGTGGCTGATGGGGGCGTCCCCGCAGGTGGGACGTGGTGTGGGTGAAGTGGTCGGCGGGCGGGGCTAGCGCACCCAGCCCGTGAAGTTCTGTCCGGTGCGGGTCTTCTGTGCCGTACGGGGCGGTGCTCCGCCGTCCACCGCGGCCGACACGGCGCGCACCAGCCACGCGTTGACCGACAGGCCCTCGCGGTTCGCGGCCTCCTCGGCGCGGGCCTTGAGGTGGGCCGGCAGGCGCAGGTTGACGCGGGCGGTGCCGCCCTCGTCGCCGTCGGCGGGGGTCGGGAGCGGTTCCACGGCGGGGGAGTCGGTGTAGGTGGGCGGCGGTGTCACCACGAAATCGGGGTCGAGGCCGCGCAGTCGTACGTCGACCGAGCCGGGGGCGAGTTCGCGGGTGATCTCGTCCATCGCGGCGGAGAGCACGTTGAGCATGGTCAGCCGGGTCGCCGACTCCAGAGGGGCGGTGAGCCGCTCGGCCAGCTCACGGGCTTCGTCGCCACCGGCTTCGGCGGCCACCGCCAGTTCGCGGCGGAGGGTGTCGACGTACGGGGTGAGGTCCATGGCGTCATGATGGCACCACTTTGGCGCCATGCGCAAGCGTGGTGGCGTCGAGCTGACGTCGGAGGGAGGGTGGGGTGCGCGGATGGGTGCCTTGACCTGCGAGAAACAGATGGCGCCGGGTTGGCTTGCGGTGATGTCACGTGGCGTTACTCGGTGAGGTGCGGCACCACGAGGTGCCACGAGGTGCCATGTGGTGCCACGGTGGCGTCTCGAGGGGGCTTGAGGGGGCTTGAGGTGACGGGTCTCAGTTGTCGGCCGCGCGGCGATCGCGGAGGCCGCCCAGTTCCACCGCGGTGCAGCGCCAGCGGCGGTCCCGGCCCTGTTCCACGCGGAAGGCCATGGCGCGCAGCTGGTCGCCGGCGCCGATGCGGGCGAAGGCCTCGAAGGCGCCGGGGCGAGGGACGTAGTAGCCGATGTCGCGGACCACGGGGCGGGTGCCGCGGGCGCGGAGGGGGCCGCGTTCGGCGAGCGTGGCCAGTTCGTCGTAGGCCTGCCCGACGGTGTGCCGGAGCATCGAGTGGACGGGGCGCTGGCCGCTGAGGACCAGGACGAGGAGTTCGGCGATGTGGTCGGTGGGGTGGAGCTGGGGGACGGGGCTGTACGGGGTGCGGGTGGGGGCGGCGTGGCTCGCTCCGAGGGTGATGGGGCCGGGGGGAGTGGGGGTCGCTGGGCGGTTGTCCGTGGGCCTGGTGCGGCTGGTGGGGCCGGTGCCGTTCGGGGAGCCCGGCGGGCGGCCGTCGTCGGGGGCGGTGCGGGTGGCGCCGCCGACCGGAGTGCGGGGCGGGGCTCCGCCGGGGCGGCGGGTGTCGCGGCGGCTCGGCGGGCGGGTGCCGGGGCGGAGCTGCGACCTGGTCATGACCTTGTTCATGGAGATCCCCGTTCGTGGAGCCCGGAGCGGTGCGATGTGTACCGGGCGGTAACTTCGGCGGTTGGGGATCTTGTACGGGGGCGAGGGCGGCCGCGGCAAGGAAGGGCCGGGCTGATGGCGAGGGCCGGGAAGGTTCGCTTATCCGGGTGATTCCAGGGGGCGGAAGCCCGGGATCGCGGGGGTGTGCCGGGTGAGTTTCCGGACGCGGGTGGACGCCTTCGGGTGTCGGGGTGGGGGCTCGAAAGGGGACGCCAGGGCTGCTTCCGCACGTATCCTGAAGGCCTCCGAGGGCATGTCGTCGGCCTCCCCGGATCCCGCCCCCCGACCACGAAAGCGGCAGCCACCATGCGCGTCTACGTCCCCCTGACCCTCTCCGGTCTCGCCGAGGCGTACAAGACGGGCGAGTTGGGTCCCGGTCCGCTCGTCGCCTACGCCGTGACGCCCGCGTTGCGCGAGTGGTACCTCTCCGACGACATCGAGGAACTGGAATACGCGGCGCTGAACCGGGCCGCGCTCGCCTCGCTTCGGCTGCTGGCGGCCGACCCCGAGGCGGTACGGCGCCGGGTCGTGGTCGCGGTCGACGTGCCCGACGGCGCGGCGGTGGCCGACCCGGACCGCGGGCTCGATCCGGCGGCGCTCGGCGAGGTGCGGGTCGCCCGGGGCGTGGCGCTGGCCAAGGCGGCCGCGGTGCACGTCGACGCGAGCGACGCCGAGGGCGACGTGGCCGCGGGGGCGCGGGCGCTGGCGGCGGCGGACGGCGGGGACGACGACGCGCAGTTCGTCGTGGACGGGACCGAGGACCACGAACTGCTCTGGTACGCCACGCAGGAGATCGCGAACCTGGTGGGACTGGACGGCTGAGGCCGTCAGGCCGCGCCGGTTGAGTGCCGGTTGGGCATATTCCGGCATATTCGTCCCCTGACCTGCGGGTCTCTTGATTGTCAGTGGGGGCGGGTAGGTTTTTGGCATGGGGATGCACGGCATGGGGACGCACGGCAGGGGCACGCGCACGGGCGCGCACATCGTCTGGGACTGGAACGGGACGCTGTTCCACGACAACGACGCGATCATCGGGGCGACGAACGCGGCGTTCGCCGAGCTGGGGCTCGCGCCGATCACGATGGAGCAGTACCGGGCGCTGTACTGCGTGCCGGTGCCGAAGTTCTACGAGCGGTTGATGGGGCGGCTGCCCACCGAGGCCGAGTGGCTGGTCATGGACGAGACCTTCCACCGGTACTACACCGAGCACCGGGTGGGGTGCGGGCTCACGGTCGGGGCGACGGAGCTGCTCATCGGGTGGCGGTCGGCGGGACGCAGCCAGTCGATCCTCAGCATGTACGGGCACGAGGACCTGGTACCCCTGGTGCGCGGGTTCGGGATCGAGGCGCACTTCGTCCGGGTCGACGGGCGTACCGGGCCGTCCGGGGGGAGCAAGGCGGAGCACATGGAGCGGCACGTGGCGGCGCTCGCCGGGGTCGATCCGGCTCGTACGGTGGTGATCGGGGACGCCGCCGACGACGCGGTGGCCGCACTGCACGTGGGGGCGCGGGCGGTGCTGTACACCGGGGGATCGCACAGCCGGGCGAGCCTGGAGGAGGTCGGCGTTCCGGTCGTCGACTCACTGGCCGAGGCCGTCGCGGAGGCGGAGCGCATAGCGGCGTGACCGTTTGGCGCGAGGGCGGGGACTGTGCAGAACGTCAAAGTTCGACCCCTGCTTTTGTACACATACGGCTCATGACGGGGCCCCTGTAGGGAGCGATAGCCTTGGTGGCGTGATCAGCGCGATATCTCGCGGGGGCACTGTCGCCCCTGCCCTGCGCCCGGAGAACACGGACGACATCCGTGTCCGGGCGTCAGTCGCTGGTCCGCGCGGGCGGGACGGAGGTGCGGAACCCTCCAGGGCGCCGCGCACACCTCGTGACAGGGCCTCCCAGAGAGCAGCGTCACACCTTTCGAGGGCGTCGACATTGGCTGATATCACCCCGCCCATCTCACCTCGCGGCATAGCGTCGGAGCGGACCGGACACCCCGGGCCGTGGCGTAGAGCCGCTGAGGAAGAGACCGAACTTCCTTCAACGTCACGCAACGGCGCGCGACAGGAGCCAGAGGACCATGCAGACCAAGCTGGACGAAGCCAAGGCCGAGCTGCTCGAGAGGGCCGCCCGGGTAGCTGAGAACAGCCCGGTCGGGGGGCATCTACCGACCGGGACGACGGACGAGGGCACCCCTGACCGGGAGTCCGTGCTCGCGTTCCTCCAGCGCTACTACCTGCACACCGCCCCGGAGGACCTCACCGACCGCGACCCGGTCGACGTCTTCGGAGCCGCCTTCTCCCACTACCGGCTGGCCGAGAACCGGCCACAGGGCACGGCCAACGTGCGGGTCCTCACGCCCACCGTGGAGGAGAACGGCTGGGCGTGCAGTCATTCGATCGTCGAGGTCGTCACCGACGACATGCCCTTCCTGGTCGACTCGGTCACCAACGAGCTGACCCGGCAGGGACGTGGGATCCACGTCGTCATCCACCCGCAGGTCGTCGTCCGCAGGGATCTCACGGGGCAGCTGATCGAGGTGCTCCCGCAGCGCCCCGCCGGCGACCGCAGCGAGCTTCCGCACGACGCGCACACCGAGTCCTGGATCCACGTCGAGATCGACCGCGAGACCGACCGCGCGGACCTCAAGCAGATCACCGCCGATCTGCTGCGGGTGCTGTCGGACGTCCGCGAGACGGTCGAGGACTGGGAGAAGATGCGGGACGCGGCGCTGCGGATGGCCGAGGAGCTGCCCGCCGAGCCCGTCGCCTCCGATCTGCGCGAGCAGGACATCGAGGAGGCCCGTGAGCTGCTGCGCTGGCTGGCCGCCGACCACTTCACCTTCCTCGGGTACCGCGAGTACCAGCTCCGCGAGGACGACTCCCTCGCCGCCGTGCCGGGCACCGGCCTCGGCATCCTGCGCTCCGACCCGCATCACGCTGAGGACGAGAGCCACCCGGTCAGCCCCTCCTTCGAGCGGCTGCCCGCCGACGCCCGGGCCAAGGCGCGCGAGCACAAGCTGCTGGTGCTGACCAAGGCCAACAGCCGCGCGACCGTGCACCGGCCGTCGTACCTCGACTACATCGGCGTGAAGAAGTTCGACGCCGAGGGCAACGTCGTCGGTGAGCGGCGCTTCCTCGGGCTGTTCTCCTCCGCGGCCTACACCGAGTCCGTCCGCCGCGTGCCCGTCATCCGCCGCAAGGTGGACGAGGTGCTCCAGCGTGCCGGGTTCTCGCCCAACAGCCACGACGGGCGCGACCTGCTCCAGATCCTGGAGACCTACCCGCGCGACGAGCTCTTCCAGACCCCGGCCGACGAGCTCCAGTCCATCGTCACCAGCGTCCTCTACCTCCAGGAGCGGCGCCGGCTGCGGCTCTACCTGCGCCAGGACGAGTACGGCCGCTACTACTCGGCCCTCGTCTACCTGCCCCGCGACCGGTACACCACCGGTGTCCGGCTGCGGATCATCGACATCCTGAAGGAGGAGCTCGGCGGCATCAGCGTCGACTTCACCGCCTGGAACACCGAGTCGATCCTGTCCCGGCTGCACTTCGTGGTCCGGGTCCCGCAGGGCACCGAGCTGCCCGAGCTCAGCGACAGCGACAAGGAGCGCATCGAGGCCCGCCTCGTCGAGGCCGCCCGCTCCTGGGCCGACGGGTTCGCCGAGGCCCTCACCGGTGAGCTGGGCGAGGAGCGCGCCGCCGAGCTGCTGCGCCGCTACGGCAGTGCCTTCGCCGAGGGCTACAAGGCCGACCACACCCCGCGCGCGGCCGTCGCCGACCTGTGCCACCTTGAGCAGCTCACCGAGGAGAACAACTTCGCCCTGAGCCTGTACGAGCCGGTCGGCTCGGCCCCCGAGGAACGCCGCTTCAAGATCTACCGCAAGGGCGAGGCCGTCTCCCTGTCCGCGGTGCTGCCGGTGCTCAGCCGCCTCGGCGTCGAGGTGACCGACGAGCGGCCGTACGAACTGCGCTGCTCGGACCGTACGACGGCCTGGATCTACGACTTCGGTCTGCGCATGCCCAAGTCGCAGAACGGCGCCGGGGACTACCTCGGCGACGACGGCCGTGAGCGCTTCCAGGAGGCGTTCGCCGCGACCTGGACCGGCAAGGCGGAGAACGACGGCTTCAACGCCCTCGTGCTCAGCGCGGGCCTCGGCTGGCGGCAGGCGATGGTGCTGCGGGCGTACGCCAAGTACCTGCGCCAGGCGGGCTCCACGTTCTCGCAGGACTACATGGAGGACACCCTCCGCAACAACGTCCACACCACGCGCCTGCTCGTCTCCCTGTTCGAGGCGCGGATGTCGCCGGACCGGCAGCGGGCCGGGCGCGAGATCGTGGACGCGCTCCTCGAAGAGGTCGACGCGGCGCTCGACCAGGTGGCGAGCCTCGACGAGGACCGCATCCTGCGCTCCTTCCTGACCGTCATCAAGGCGACCCTGCGCACGAACTTCTTCCAGGAGGCCGCCGGCGGCAAGCCGCACGACTACGTCTCCATGAAGTTCGACCCGCAGGCCATCCCGGACCTGCCCGCGCCCCGCCCGGCGTTCGAGATCTGGGTCTACTCCCCGCGCGTCGAGGGCGTCCACCTCAGGTTCGGCAAGGTCGCGCGCGGTGGTCTGCGCTGGTCCGACCGGCGTGAGGACTTCCGGACCGAGATCCTCGGCCTGGTGAAGGCGCAGATGGTGAAGAACACCGTCATCGTGCCGGTGGGCGCCAAGGGCGGCTTCGTCGCCAAGCAGCTGCCCGACCCGAGCGTGGACCGGGAGGCATGGCTGGCCGAGGGCATCGCCAGCTACAAGGTGTTCATCTCGGCGCTGCTCGACATCACCGACAACATGGTCGCCGGCGAGGTCGTCCCGCCCGCCGACGTCGTCCGGCACGACGGGGACGACACCTACCTGGTCGTCGCCGCCGACAAGGGCACCGCGACCTTCTCCGACATCGCCAACGGGGTCGCGGAGTCGTACAACTTCTGGCTCGGTGACGCCTTCGCCTCCGGCGGCTCGGCCGGTTACGACCACAAGGGCATGGGCATCACCGCGCGCGGTGCCTGGGAGTCCGTCAAGCGGCACTTCCGGGAGCTGGGTGTCGACACCCAGACCGAGGACTTCACGGTCGTCGGCATCGGTGACATGTCCGGTGACGTGTTCGGCAACGGCATGCTGCTCAGCGAGCACATCCGCCTGGTCGCCGCCTTCGACCACCGGCACATCTTCATCGACCCGAAGCCGGACTCGGCGACCTCCTACGCCGAGCGGCGCCGCGTCTTCGAGCTGCCGCGCTCCAGCTGGGCCGACTACGACACCGAGCTGATCTCGGCCGGTGGCGGCGTGTTCCCGCGTACCGCCAAGGCCATCCCGCTCAACGCGCACATCCGCGAGGCCCTCGGTATCGAGGGCAAGGTCTCCAAGATGACGCCGGCCGACCTGATGAAGGCCATCCTCAAGGCGCCGGTCGACCTGCTGTGGAACGGCGGCATCGGCACGTACGTGAAGTCGAGCGCGGAGACGCACGCGGACGTCGGCGACAAGGCCAACGACCCGATCCGCGTCGACGGCGCCGACCTGCGCGTCAAGGTCGTCGGCGAGGGCGGCAACCTGGGCCTGACCCAGCTCGGCCGGATCGAGTTCGCGCTGCACGGCGGCAAGATCAACACCGATGCCATCGACAACAGCGCGGGCGTGGACACCTCCGACCACGAGGTGAACATCAAGATCCTGCTCAACGGCCTGGTCACCGAGGGCGACATGACGGTCAAGCAGCGCAACAAGCTGCTCGCCGAGATGACCGACGAGGTCGGTCGCCTGGTCCTGCGCAACAACTACGCGCAGAACACCGCGATCGCCAACGCGCTCGCCCAGTCCAAGGACATGCTCCACGCCCAGCAGCGGTACATGCGCCACCTGGTGCGTGCCGGACTGCTGGACCGGGCCCTGGAGTTCCTGCCCACCGACCGGCAGATCCGTGAACGCCTCGGCGCCGCACAGGGCCTGACCAGCCCGGAGACGGCCGTCCTGCTGGCGTACACGAAGATCACGGTCGCCGAGGAGCTGCTGCACACCTCGCTTCCGGACGACCCGTATCTGCACGGTCTGCTGCACACGTACTTCCCGAAGGCCCTGCGGGAGCAGTTCCCGGAGCACATCGACAACCATCCGCTGCACCGTGAGATCACCACGACCGTCCTGGTCAACGACACGGTCAACACAGGCGGTACGACGTATCTGCACCGGCTGCGCGAGGAGACCGGGGCCTCCCTGGAGGAGATCGTCCGGGCGCAGACCGCGGCCCGCGCGATCTTCCGCTCGGCCGCCGTGTGGGACGGCGTGGAGTCCCTCGACAACCGGGTCGAGGCCGCCGTACAGACCCGTATCCGGCTGCACTCGCGCCGGCTCGTCGAGCGCGGCACGCGCTGGCTGCTCAACAACCGGCCGCAGCCGCTCCAGCTCGCCGAGACCGTCGAGTTCTTCGGGGAGCGCGTCGAGCAGGTGTGGTCGCAGCTGCCGAAGCTGCTCCGGGGCGCGGACCTGGAGTGGTACCAGCAGATCTACGACGAGCTGTCGGGCGGCGGCGTGCCGGACGAACTCGCCACGCGCGTGGCCGGGTTCTCCTCCGCCTTCCCCACGCTCGACATCGTCTCGGTGGCCGACCGCATGGGCAAGAAGCCGCTGGACGTCGCCGAGGTCTACTACGACCTCGCCGACCGGCTGCACATCACCCAGCTCATGGACCGCATCATCGAGCTGCCCCGCGCGGACCGCTGGCAGTCCATGGCCCGCGCCTCCATCCGCGAGGACCTCTACGCGGCCCACGCGGCACTGACCGCGGACGTCCTCGCGGTCGGCAACGGCACCTCCACCCCCGAGCAGCGCTTCAAGGCCTGGGAGGAGAAGAACGCGGCGATCCTCGGCCGGGCGCGCACGACCCTGGAGGAGATCCAGGGCTCGGAGACGTTCGACCTCGCCAACCTGTCGGTGGCCATGCGGACGATGCGCACACTGCTGCGGACGCATTCGTAGGCCGTACGAGCTCGTAGTGCAGTACGAGCAACAGGGCGCCCCGGGCCGGGAATCGGCTCGGGGCGCCCTTTTCTTGGCTTGCTTTAGGCAAAGGGGAGGGCCACGAATTACCGTTTCCCGCTAAGAGTTGTGCCGTGAACGCGTGGGTTGTCGGCGGCAGCGGTGCCGTGGTGAATTTCGCCGTCTTCAATGTGCTGCTGCACGGGCTCGGCCGGCGGGCCCTGGTGGCGACGGTGCTCGCGAGCGTCATCGCCGTGTTCACGAACTACCTCGGCCTGCGCCTCCTCGCCCACCACGACCGCGAGGTGGGGATCGGTGAGCGCCCCGCTCTGTTCTTCGCCTTCCGCGGGATCGGCGTGGTGATGGAGAGCGGACTGTTCTACGTCGGCTATCACGGCCTCGGCCTTCACGGACCGCTCGGTTCGAACGCCGTGAAGGCCGTGTCCCTCGTACTCGCGTCGGCTTTCCGGTTCCTGGTCCGCCGCACGTGGGCGGTGCCGCACGAAGCGCTCAGCCGGTCCTAGACGGCGACCTTCGGCTTCGCCTTGGCCTTGGGCTTCGCCGCCGTCTTGTCCGTCTTGTCGCCGGTGAAGGCCTCGTACTCCTTCAGGACGTCCTCCGTCGGGCCGTCCATGCGCAGCTCGCCGCGCTCCAGCCACAGGACGCGATCGCAGGTGTCGCGGATCGACTTGTTGTTGTGGCTGACCAGGAACACGGTGCCGGCGTGCTTGCGCAGTTCGCGGATGCGCTGCTCGGAGCGCTTCTGGAAGGAGCGGTCGCCGGTCGCGAGGGCCTCGTCGATGAGGAGGACGTCGTGGTCCTTGGCGGCGGCGATGGAGAAGCGGAGCCGGGCGCCCATGCCGGAGGAGTAGGTGCGCATGGGCAGGGTGATGAAGTCGCCCTTCTCGTTGATGCCGGAGAAGTCGACGATCTCCTGGTAGCGCTCCTTGACCTGCTCGCGGGACATGCCCATCGCGAGGCCGCCGAGGTAGACGTTGCGCTCGCCGGTGAGGTCGCCCATCAGGGCCGCGTTGACGCCGAGCAGGGAGGGCTGGCCGTCGGTGTAGATGGCGCCGCTCTCCACGGGGAGCAGGCCGGCGACGGCCTTGAGCAGCGTCGACTTGCCGGAGCCGTTGGTGCCGATGAGGCCGATGGCCTCGCCCTTGTAGGCGACGAACGACACCTTCTTCACGGCGTGCACCTTGCGCACGCCGGACGCCTTCTCGGTCTTCTCGCGGCGCAGGATGCGGTTGAGGGCGGCGGTCGCGGAGCCCTTGCCGGCGCCGGTGCCGTTGACGCGGTAGACGATGTCCACGCTGTCCGCGATCACGGTGGGGGCGGGTACCTGGTCGTTGATGTTCGCGTTCTCAGCCACGGCCGTACGTCTCCTCAGCCTTCCAGAAGTAGATGAAGCCGCCGACTCCGGCGAGCAGGGCCCAGCCCGTCGCGATCAGCCACACATGGGCCGGCAGTTGGCTCGCGTGGAAGCTGTCGATCAGCGCGAAGCGCATCAGGTCGATGTAGATCGCGGCCGGGTTGGCCTGGAGGACGGGGACCACCCACGACGGCCAGTCGCTGTGCTTGCTCGCCAGGTGCTCGATGCTCCACATGACGCCTGAGACGTACATCCACGTACGCAGCACGAACGGCATCAGCTGCGCGATGTCCGGGGTCTTGGCGCCGAGCCGGGCCATGACCATCGAGACGCCGGCGTTGAAGACGAACTGCAGGACCAGCGCCGGGAGTGCCAGCACCCAGGACGCCGCCACCGGCACACCGAAGCAGAGCAGGATGACGACGAGGGCGCACATGGAGAACAGCAGCTGCTGGAGCTGCTGGAGGCAGAACGAGATCGGCAGCGCGGCCCGCGGGAAGTGCAGGGCGCGCACCAGGCCCAGGTTGCCGGAGATCGCGCGGGTGCCCGCCAGGATCGAGCTCTGGGTGAACGTCCAGATGAACACGCCCGTCACCAGGAACGGGACGTAGTCCGGAACACCCTTCTTGGTGCCGAGCAGCACACCGAAGATGAGGAAGTACACCGCCGCGTTGAGCAGCGGGTTCATCACCTGCCAGATCTGGCCGAGCTTCGCCTGGCTGTACTGGGCGGTGAGCTTGGCGGTCGAGAACGCGGTGATGAAGTGGCGCCGGGCCCACAGCTGGCGGATGTACTCGGACAGCGTCGGACGGGCACCGCTGACCGAGAGGCCGTGGCGGGCGGCGAGGGCCGCGAGGTCGCCGGCGGCGGGCGCGGGGGGCGTCGCCTCCGTCGGGGGCGGTGTGTGGAGGACCTGGCTCACATCCGCTGCTTTCGCTCAAGGGGGGTGGGGTGCGGTGACCGGGCTCGTCGCCGGGAGTTTCCTTACGTGACTCTTCACGTTCTCTTACGTCGGGACGGGACCGTATCGTCGCAACGTGAGCGTAGGCCGACTGGGCGTCGGAACGCAACCGTTTCGTCGTGACGCGTTGCGTGGGGACGATCCCGTATCGTCGTAACGCCCCTATGCTGGTCCGTATGACGACCAACGCCGAGGAGCCTCAGACGCGTCCGCGCCGCCGGGCACCCGCCGGGGCGGCCGTGCTGCGCGAGGACGTGACGGAAGCCATCCGGGCGGCCGTCTTCGAGGAGCTCGCGGCCGTCGGCTACGCGCGGATGTCCATCGAGGGGATCGCGCGCCGCGCGGGCGTCGGCAAGACGGCGGTGTACCGCCGCTGGCGTTCCAAGCTGCACCTGGTGCTCGACGTGGTGTCGGCGCTCGCCGTGCAGGGGCTTCCGGTGCCGGACACGGGCGCCCTGGAGAGTGATCTGCGGCTGCTGTACGAGATGACGTCAAGGGCGCTGCGGCACCCGGTGGCCTCGCAGATCCTGCCGGACCTCCAGGCCGAGGCGGCCCGCAATCCCGAGATCGCCGAGGCCGTGCAGAAGGCGCTGCGGGACGGTCAGGAGGGTGTCGCCAGCAAGATCATCGTGGCGGCGGAGCAGCGCGGTGAGGTCCGGGTGGGCCGCGACGACGAGCTGGCCCTGGACCTGATCTCCGGGCCGCTGTACTGGCGGTCGGTCGTGATCCGCAGCCCGAAGCTGCCCAAGGGGTACCTCGACGCCCTCGCGCGGGCCACGGCGGCGGCGATCAAGGCGTTGTAGGCGGTGCAGGCGCCCGGACGGCCGCTTGGATGGCCCAGGCGCTGTGGTGCCGTGGTGCCGTAGGCCCCTGCCCGGCCGGGCTCAGCCGCGGGTCGCCGCCGGGTGAAGTCGTACCCAGCCCTCCCAGGCCGAGGTGATCATGTCCTCCACGTCATGTCGGGCCTTCCAGCCGAGTTCGGCGGTGATGCGGTCGGCGGAGGCGACGACGCGGGCCGGGTCGCCGGGGCGGCGGGGGGTGACGGTCGGGGGGCGGTCGTAGCCGGTGACGGCGTTGACACGGTCGATCATCTCGCGGACGGAGACGCCTTCGCCGCGGCCGATGTTGAGGGTGAGGTCACGGCCGGGCGCGGAGCGCAGGGCGCGGGCCGCCGCCACATGGGCCTCGGCCAGGTCGACCACGTGGATGTAGTCACGGACGCAGGTGCCGTCGGGGGTCGGGTAGTCGTCGCCGAAGATGCGCGGGGGCGCGTTCTCCGTGAGCTTCTCGAAGATCATGGGGATCAGGTTGAAGACGCCGGTGTCGGCGAGGGCGGGGGTCGCCGCGCCCGCCACGTTGAAGTAGCGCAGGGACGCGGTGGCCAGGCCCGTCGCCCGGCCCGTCGCGCGGACCAGCCATTCGCCCGCCAGCTTCGTCTCGCCGTACGGCGACATGGGCGCGCACGGGGTCTCCTCCGTGACCAGCTCCACGTCCGGCATGCCGTACACGGCCGCCGACGAGGAGAAGACGAACGACGGCACCCCGGCCCCGGTCACCTGCTCCAGCAGGACGCGCAGACCCTCCACGTTCTCCCGGTAGTAGTGCAGCGGCAGATCGACCGACTCGCCCACCTGCTTCTTCGCCGCCAGATGCACGACCCCGGTGATCCCGTGGTCGGCCAGCGCGCGCGCCACCCGCTCGCCGTCCAGCGTGGAGCCGACCACCAGCGGCACCCCGTCCGGGACCCGCTCGGCGATGCCCGTCGAGAGGTCGTCGTACACCACCGTGCCCTCGCCCGCCTGGGTCATCGCCCGTACGACGTGCGCCCCGATGTATCCGGCGCCGCCGGTGATCAGCCAGGTCATGTACGGCCGTCCCCTCGTCAGTGAGCGTGGTGGTCATCGTGGTCGTGGTGGTGGGCGTGCTCGGCGCGTGCTCGGCAGCGGTGTCAGTCAACCAGGCCGGGGGTGGCGCCGGAGACGGCTGTGGACACACCCCGCGAACGGGTGGGCGCGCGCAGGGGTTCCGGGCGGGCGCCCGTCGTGCGCCACAGGCGCGTGAAGGACAGGGTGGCCGCCGTCACCAGCAGCGCGTTGCGCAGCAGCATCAGCGCGCAGCCCGTCCAGGTCGCGGCCTCCACCTCGGCGTACAGGACCGGGTACACCACCGCGCTGACCGCCGTCGCGGCCACGATCAGCGCGGCCACCGGGCGCTGTGCGGTGTGCCGCGAGGTCAGGCACACGGCGGCCAGCCCCAGCAGCCAGACCAGGTACTGCGGGCTGATCACCCGGCTGGTCACCGTGAACAGCAGCACGGCCGTGAGCGCCGCGTCGTACGGCGTCGCCGGCGTCCAGCGCCTGGCCCGCACCCGCCACCACAGCAGCAGGCCGCCGGCGGCCGCGGTGGCGACGAGGGAGGCGTGGGCGATCAGGGAGACGTACGGACCCGTGTACTCCAGGGCGCCGTACTGGTAGCGGACCGTGCCCGGCCAGCCGGCGTGGGTGGCGAGGGCGAGGGCCGTGCCGCCGAGCGACTCGATCTGCACGCCCCGGCCGCCCTGTTGGCGCAGGAAGGCGAGGGGGTTGTCGAAGCGGGCCAGCAGGAGGGCGAGGGCCGCCGTCCCCGTCAGCGCCGCCCACCGCCATGCCGACCGGGTCGCGCGGCCCCGCTCCACGCCCAGCAGCACCAGCACCGGCCACACCTTCACCAGCGCGCCCAGCGCCGCGAACGCGCCGCACACACGCGTGGAGCGCGGCAGCGTCAACAGCGCGAGGACGGCCAGGGCCGTGACCTGCACGTCGTAGCGTGCGAGCGGGACGTGCAGGAGGAGCGGGAGACCGCCGGTCCAGAGGGCGGCGCCGTGCGGACTGCGGCCAGGGCGTGCACCCGCGCGGGCCAGCGCGTACGTGATCGCCGCGTCGGCGAGGAGGGTCAGGCCCACGAACGCCTGGAAGTACGTCAGGCCGGGCAGCAGGGCCGGGGACAGCAGGACCGGGCCCGCGCCGGGCGGGTACTGCCACAGCGGGTCGTGCGCGGGGAAGGCGCCGGTGGTCAGGACGCCGTACCAGTGGGCGTACAGCCGCCACACCTCACGGGCGACACCGCCGCCGCCCAGCAGGGGCAGCGTGTCGTGGGCGAGCAGCCACAGCATCAGGGCGCGGGTGGTGAGCCAGGCGGCGGGCAGGAGGAGGGCGGGGCGAGGTCTCATCACGGCGGATCGTAAGGCGCCGGATCGCCGATTTCGTGCCCATACGTGCGGGTGGCTACTCCTGTGCCGCCGCGTTCGACGCCGCCGTGTCCAGGGCCGTCGTCAGTTCGTCCAGGCGGGCCCGCAGCTCGCGGATCTCGTCCACGTCGAAGCCGGTCGCGCCGGCGATGCGGCGGGGCACCTGGAGGGCGTGCTCACGCAGGGCCCGCCCCTGTTCGGTGAGCCGCACCTCCACCGACCGCTCGTCGCGGACGCTGCGCTCACGGTGCACCAGGCCGGCCGCCTCCAGCCGCTTGAGCAGCGGCGAGAGCGTGCCGGAGTCGAGGCGCAGGTGTTCGCCGAGCTTCTTGACCGGCAGATCGCCCTGTTCCCACAGGACCAGCATCACCAGGTACTGCGGGTAGGTGAGCCCCAGGTCCTTGAGGATCACGCGGTAGACGCCGTTGAAGGCGCGGGACGCCGCGTGCAGCGAGAAGCAGATCTGCTGGTCCAGGCGGAGCCAGTCGGTCGTGGGCGAGGTCATGACTCCAGGATAGCTCGGTCGAGCAATTAGATTGTGCACAACTGAATTGTGTGCTCTACTTGTGGTCATCGGGTTCACGACCCCCGAGTCACGACCTCCGAGAGGACTGGTTTTCCATGGACGCGCTCTACACCGCTGTCGCCACCGCCACCCACGGCCGCGAGGGTCGCGCCGTCTCCAACGACGGCAAGATCGACCTCCCGCTGAGCTTCCCGGTGGAGATGGGCGGCGACGGTCAGGGCACCAACCCCGAGCAGCTGTTCGCCGCCGGTTACGCCGCCTGTTTCGGCAGCGCCCTCGGTCTCGTCGGCCGGCAGGCCAAGGTCGACGTCAGCGACGCCGCGGTGACCGCCGAGGTCGGCATAGGCAAGCAGGGCGAGGGCTTCGCCCTCAAGGTGACGCTCCGCGTCGAGCTCCCGGACGGTGTCGACGAGGCGACGGGGCGCAAGCTCGTCGAGACCGCCCACCAGGTCTGCCCGTACTCCAACGCCACCCGCGGCAACGTCCCGGTCGAGCTCGTCATCGAGTAGTCGTCACGAACGTCACGCGTACGAAGGGCCGGTGCTTCCCGCACCGGCCCTTCGCGTTTCTCGGCTTCGTGTTCCCTCAGCGGCCGGGACGACCGGCCGGGCGCCAGGTGGACGGCCGGGTCGGGGTGGGCCGGGACGGACTGGACGGCATGGTGACTCCGGGAGACGAGGGGCGATCAGATGCTGTCGGTGAGCGTGGCCGAGGGCGACGCGGGCCGTGGCACCGTGGTCAGCGGGGAGTGTGCCAGGGCGGCCGCCGCGGACGGCACGGGGTACCGGTCGGCGAGCGGCAGCACCGGCGGCGACCCGGTCTCGCCCAGCACGACATGGCGTACGACCCGCTCGGCGGCGCGGCCGTCGTCGTACGGGCAGAAACGCTCACGGAACGCCGAGCGCAGCTGGGTGGAGCGGGAGCCGCGCCAGTGGCCGGTGGCGAAGATGTCGATCAGCTCGTCCTCGCTGCGCGCGACCGCGCCCGGCGGGAAGGAGCGCAGGTCGAAGTAGGTGCCGCGGGCCGCCTCGTAGGCCGCGTAGTCGTCGTCGGCGGCGTGGACCACGATCGGCCGGTCGAGGCCCGCGTAGTCGAACATCAGGGACGAGTGGTCGGTGACCAGGGCGTCCGAGGCCAGGCAGAGGGACTCCACGCTCGGGTGGCCGGTGACGTCGATGACCCGGGACGGGTCGGCGGCGCGCGGGCCCTCGTGACGGTGGTGTGCGCGGGCCAGTACGACGAAGCGGGGGCCCAGGCGGCGCAGGACGCGGTCCAGGTCGAGGGCGGGGCGCTGGGTGCGGCGGTAGTCGCGGTGGGCCGGCGCGTACAGGATGGCGACCGTGCCCTCCGGGATACCGAGTTGCTCGCGCAGCCGTCGCACGTCCTCCGAAGTGGCCCGCTGGAACACGTCGTTGCGGGGATTTCCGTACGGCAGTGTGGTGTAGCCGCCGGGGAACACGCGCTCCCAGGTCAGGGTGGCGTGGCGGTTGGCGGACAGGACGTAGTCCCAGGTGTCGACGTCCTCAAGGAGGGCCTCGACGTCCATGTCCCGGGCTGCGGCGGGGTGTTCGAGGAGGTCCAGGCCCATGTGCGCGAGGGGTGTGCCCTGTTGGGTCTGGACGAGGACCTGGCCGGGGCGCTTGACCAGACGGCGGTCGAACCCGACGTCGTCGACGAGGTACTTGGAACGGGCCAGCGCCGTCCAGTAGGCGGCGGTGCCGGGGCGGACGCGGCGCGTGGCGGCCGGGATCGTGTGGTGGTACTCGGGGTCGGCGATCCACGCCGTGCGGATGTGCGGGGCGAGAGCACGGAACGCCGATTCGAGGGCGCCCGGATTGCCGCCGTGGCCGTGGCCCCGGTGGGCGGCGAAGACCGCGCGGTCCGCGCGCAGGGGAAGGCGGAGCTGGACCCGGTAGTGGAGCCGCAGGGTCACCGTGCGGAGGGACCTGGCCAGGCGGGTGGCGAGGGCCGCGGTCCGACGCCCGAGCCGCTTCGCCGCCACCGACGCGCGGTAGGTGCGGTGCAGGTTCAGCCGGACCAGGGTGTGGCGCAGGCGTGCGCGCAGGGGGACCGGGTGGCCCGGAGTGCGGTAACGGCGGTAGTGGTCACGGGCCTTGCTCAGGAACGCGGCGCGGGTGCCCCGGCACTCGGCGAACACCGCCGACAGCTGGTCGACCATGCGGCGGAACAACACCGGCCGCCAGCGCGCGAGTTCGGGATGCTGGTCGAGAAACGCGAAGAGCCGGTCGTACTGGTCGAAGACGTCGAAGTGGCGGCCGGAGGCGTCGCCCCGGCGCCGCCGCTGCCGGTGGTGCACGCACACCCCGTCGAGGGTCGCGAGGGTCTCCGCCCTCATCAGGGCCGGGTACGTCCAGGGGATGTCCGTGTGGTGGCCGGGCGGGAAGCGCAGGCCCGCGCGTTCCACGAACTCCCGCCGGTACGTCTTGTTCCAGGCCGCCGTGGTCAGCCGCAGCAGCCCGGGGCGGTCCTCCAGGCGGAACGGCGCGGGTCCCTGCTCGGTGAGCTGGAGGCCCGGCCCGTCGTCGGCGGTCACGCCCCGCCAGTCGGTGTGCGCGTGCCCGTGGACCAGCACGTCCGGCTCGCCCGTCTCCTTCAGCCGGTCGGCGATCGCCCGGAGCGCGTCCGGGGTGAGGGTGTCGTCGCCGTCCAGGAACACCACGTAGTCGCCGGTCGCCGCCGCCAGACCGGCGTTGCGGGCCGGGCCGAGTCCCCGGTTCTCGGCGAGGTGCACCGGCCGCACCCGGGGGTCGCGGGCCGCGAACTCGTCGACGATCTCACCGCAGGCGTCCGGCGAGCGGTCGTCGACGGCGATCACTTCCAGATCCGGGTACGACTGGGAGAGCACCGACTCCAGGCACGCGTGCAGATACGCCTGGACCTCGTACGCGGGGACGATGACACTGAACCTGGGCAAGGCACATCCATGGGGGTGGGGTCGGCGCGGGCGTTCGGCCCGGGAACGGCCGGTGGAGTGACTTGGTTACGACGCTTGCGGCATACGGGGGACTCCGGGCGCGCGTGAGGGGGCGGACCGCTCCCGGCCCGCCCCCTCCGCCACGTCAACCTCCGTGTCGTACGCGCTACTTGACCGCGCCCGCCATCACGCCGGACACGAACTGCCGCTGGAACGCGAAGAACACGATCAGCGGGATGACCATCGAGATGAAGGCGCCGGTCGCCAGGATCTCGATGTTGCTGCCGAACTGCCGTACCTGCTGCTGCAGGGCGACCGTCAGCGGCTGTGAGTCGGCGTTGGTGAACACCAGCGCCACCAGCATGTCGTTCCACACCCACAGGAACTGGAAGATGCCCAGCGAGGCGAGTGCGGGGGCCGCGAGGGGCAGGACGACGGTGGCGAACAGCCGGGCCTCGCCCGCCCCGTCCAGGCGCGCCGCCTCCAGGAGTTCCCGGGGGATCTCCGCGAAGAAGTTGCGCAACAGGAAGATCGCGAACGGCAGTCCGAAGCCGACGTGGAACAGGACCGCGGCGATGATGTCGCCGAAGATCCCGAGCTCCCGGAACAGCACGGTCAGCGGGATCAGCGCCACCTGCACCGGCACCACCAACAGGCCCACCACGACCATGAACCAGGTGTCGCGGCCCTTGAAGTCCAGCCACGCGAAGGCGTAACCCGCCATCGCCCCGAAGAGCACCACCAGCAAGGTCGCCGGAACCGTGATCCAGATGGTGTTGAACAGGGAGTCGGTGATCGTCTCGTTCTTCAGCAGCGTCTCGTAGCTGTGCGCGGTCAGCTGGCCCGGTGCGCTGAACACCTTCCACCAGCCCGAGGCGGCGATGTCGGTCGGATCGCGGAACGAGGAGACCAGCAGCCCGAAGGTCGGCACCAGCCAGACCAGCGCGATACAGATCAGGAAGATCCGCAATGCCCCGCCGGCCGCCCCGCTCGCCACCCGGGCGGCGAGGGAACGCTTGGCGCGCACGGTCGTGTCAAGAGTGGCGGTCGTGTCGAGAGTGGTCACCGCTCACGCTCCTTCCGCAGCCGTCGCAGATTGATCCACATCACCGGCAGCACGAGCAGCAGCAGGATGACACCGATCGCGCTGCCGAGGCCGTAGCTGCTGCCACCGCCGAAGGACGCCTGGTAGAGCTGGAGCGCCAGCACGTTGGCGTCGTCCATGGTGGGCTGCGGGGCGATGATGTAGACCAGGTCGAAGATCTTCATCACGTTGATCATCAGCGTGACGAGGACGACGACCAGGACCGGCGCCAGCATCGGCACCGTGATCCGCCGGAACACCTGCCACTCATTGGCGCCGTCGACCCGGGCCGCCTCCAGGAGGTTGCGGTCGACCCCGGCCAGCCCGGCCGCGATCAGCACCATCGCGAAGCCCGCCCACATCCATACGTACGCCCCGATGATCGCCGGGGTGACCAGGGTCGGGCCGAGCCAGTCGATGCCGTTGTAGGGCGCCGCGAAGTTCGAGCCGGGGAGCCTCAGTTGGGCCCCGTCCGCCTCGCCGGGAAGATGGAAGGTGCCGTCGGCGCCGCTCTTCGTGGAGGCGACGACCTCGCCGTTCTTCACGGCCTCGATCTTGACGCCCTTCAGCGCCTTCTCACCGGCGTCGATCTCGCCCTTCGTACCGCCGCCGCCCAGCTTGAAGTCCAGCCAGACCGTGCCGTCGACGCCGTCGCCGGTGGCCTCCTTCGCGGCCTCCGGGGTGCCGGGCAGCTTGTTGGGCGCGATGCCGACGAGCGGCAGCAGCGCCGGGGTGCCGGCCCGCACCGTGCCGGTCGTGGTGAACGAACCGCCGCCGGAGGCCTTCAGATCGCTCACCGCCGCGTTCGGCCGGGCCTTCGGATAGACCGAGGAGTCCACGAACGCGTCGTGCACGCTCGTCACCACCGCGTTGGCGACCCCCTGATCCGGGTCCGCCGCGTACACCAGCCGGAAGATGATCCCGGCCGCGAGCATCGAGATCGCCATCGGCATGAAGACGATCAGCTTGAACGCCGTGCCCCAGCGCACCCGTTCGGTCAGCACCGCGAAGATCAGACCGAACGCGGTGACGACGGCCGGCGCGACCGCCACCCAGATCGCCGTGTTGCGTACGGCCGTCAGCGTGGCGTCGTTGCTGAAGATGTCGCCGTAGTTGTCCAGGCCGATGAAGTTCGAGCCGCCGGCGTCGTAGAGGCTGCGCCAGATCGAGTACCCGATCGGGTAGACCACGAGCGCGCCGAGCAGGACCAGCGCGGGCAGCAGGAACAGCACCGCCACCCACAGTCTGGTCCGCGTCACGCTCTTGCGCGGAGGGACGGAGGGCGTCGGCAGTGCGCCGGCGCCCTCCGTCGAGTTCGCCACCGAGGCCACGGCGTCAGCTCGACCCGTAGGCCTTGGCCGCGTCGGCCTCCAGCTTCTGCTGGGCGCCCGCGACATCGCTCGGGTTGCTCAGGAAGTCCTGGAGGTCCTTCCACTCGCCGGTGCCCTGCGTGCCGCCGAAGGCCGCCGGGGCCTGGTCGGACATGTCGAACCGGAAGTCGTCACCGGCGTCGATGAGCGCCTTGGCGATCTGCCGGGTCACGTCGTCCTTGTACTTGCTCTGGTCCATCTCCTTGTTGGGGGAGAGGATGCCGCCCTGCGCCGCCCAGATCTCGGCCGCGTCGGTGGAGGCGAGGAACGTCAGCAGCGCCTGGGCGCCCTTGCCGTCCTTCAGCGCCACGGCCACGTCACCGCCGCTGACCACGGGGGAGTCGGCGCCGACCGCCGGGAACGGGAAGACCTTGGCGTCCGTGCCCACCTTCGCCTTGGTGTCGGCGTTGATGTTCGCGGTCACGAAGTCGCCCTCGTAGACCATCGCGGCCGGGGTGTCACCGGTGAAGGCCTGGGTGACCGACTTCGGGAAATCCGTGTCCAGCGCGCCCTTGCGGCCACCCGCGATCAGCTCGTCCTTGCCCCACAGCTCGGCGAGCGTGGTGAGGGCCTGCTTGACGGACGGATCCGTCCACTTGATCTTGTGCTGGGCGAGCTGGTCGTACTTCTCCGGCCCGGCCTGGGACAGATAGACGTTCTCGAACCAGTCGGTCAGCGTCCAGCCGTCGGCGCCGCCGATCGACACGGCGGGGGAACCGGCGTCGGACAGCGTCTGCGCGGTGGTGAGGAACTCCTTCCATGTCTTCGGCGTTTCCGTGATCCCGGCCGCGTCGAAGGCCGCGGTGTTGTACCAGATCAGCGACTTGTTGGCGGCCTTCGCATAGACGCCGTACTGCTGACCGTCCACCGCCCCGAGGTCACGCCAGCCCTGGGAGAAGTTCTTGTCCAACTGGGCCTTGGCCTCCGCCCCGAGGGGCTTGAGCCACTTCTTCTCCGCGAACTGCTTCAGCACACCGACCTGCGGCAGGAACGCCACGTCCGGCGGCTGGCCGCCCTCGATCTTGGCGCCGAGGAAGGTGGAGGTGTTGTTGCCCGTCGGTACGAACTTGACCTTGGCGCCGGTGCGCTTGGTGAACTCCTTCAGGACCTGGGTGAAGTTCTCCTGCTCCGCTCCGGTCCAGACGGCGGCGACCTCCAGGGTCTGGCCGTCGAGCTTGGGGAGCGTCACGGAGGTGCTGTTGTCCGTGCCCTTGCTCTCGTTGTCACTCGCGTTGTCGTCGTCTCCGCCGCACGCGGTGAGCACCAGGGCTCCCGCGAGGAGGGCCGCGGCCGTCGCCATGGCCCTGCGTGTCCGGTAGGTGCTGCTCGTGCTGCGCATCACTGCCCCGTTCTTCGTTCGTCGTCGAACGTCGAGCGCTGTCCCGTGGCCTCTGGTCTACGCCGGGGGCATGGGGTCGGCAAGACCGCGTGCGGTGTCAAGCGGGAGATCGTTGCGCCGTCGTAACGCTGCGTTCTAGAGGAGGGAGGGCACCTCCGTGGCCGCGACCTCCCGGGCCGCCCGCTCCAACGCGCTGGCCAGCAGCGCCAGATCCGTCGGGCCGTTCCCGAGTTCACGCACCGGGCGGCGGGCCGGTGGATCGCCCATCCGCTGCCAGTCCAAGGGCACCACCGTCGGCCGCAGCGTCGCCGTCCGCGGGATACGGCCGGTTACCCGCCCGCCCTGGAACGCCGTCGTACGGCCGTCCGCCCACGTCAACCGGCCGCGCCCCGGCGCCGGTTCGTCCGGACCGGCCGCCACCGCGTCCAGCGTGACCCGCAGCGCCGCCCGCCGCGCCGGTTCGGACTCCGCCGTACGGCCGCCCGAGGTCGCCGCGGCGACCAGGTGCACGCCGAGCCGCTCGCCCTCCCGCGCCACCGCCTCCAACGCCCGGATCACCGAACCCGCCGACGGTCTGCCGGGGGAGCCGAGCGGGGGCGAGACCAGCGCGTCCAGATCGTCGACGACGACCACGAGACGGGGCAACGGTGGCGCCGACTCGGTCCGTTGCCGGGCCGCGCCGCCCGGGCGCAGACGCATGGTCGAGCTGGGCGGGGAGTCCAGGTCGCCGTTCCCGGCCGCCCCACGCTGGGCGACCATACGGCCCGTCAGCTCACGGCCCGTGTGCCACTCGGCGAAGTCGGACCGGCCCAGCAGCTCCGCGCGGCGCTTCAGCTCGGCGCTCAGGGACTGCGCGAACTCCCGCATCCGGACCGGGTCGTTGGCGGCGAGATGGGTGGTCACATGCGGTACGTCCGTACAGACCCTGAGGCCCTCGCCGTGGCCGCCGCCCACCGCGCCCACACCGTCCCGGCCGTCCATCAGGACGATGCTCAGCCGGTCCGGCCGCTCGGCCGCGGCCAGCGACGCGACGACCGCCCGCAGCAGTTCCGTACGGCCGCTGCCCGCCGGGCCCTCGATCAGCAGATGCGGGCCGTCGGCCACCAGGTCCGCGCTGACCGGCCCGCGCGGTCCGGCGCCGAGCACGACCCAGGCCCGTCCGCCGAGCGCCTCGGTGTCGTCCGCCGCGTCCGCCCAACGGGCCATCAGCGACGCCGGGGTGGCCCTGGCCAGTCCCAGCTCGTCCAGCAGCCGCGCCTGCTGGGGCAGCGGCGCCGACACGCGCGCGTGCCGCTCCTGTCCGGTGCCGTCCGTACGCAACGGGGCGAGCGCCCGCGCGAACCGCTCCGCCCAGGCGGGGGAGACGGCGTCCACGGCGGCGACCGTGCCGTGGCCGACGGGGCCGGCCGGGGTCTCGCCCGCCGAAGCGAGGTCGCTGTCGGCCGCGCTGCCGGTGGCCCGCGCCACCCGCAGCAGCCGCAGTGCCGTCGCCACGTCGCCGCTGAGCAGCGCGACCGCACCGCACGCGCGGAACGTCGGCGCCGCCGTGCACGCCGCCTCGTACGTCTCCGTCACCGGCGACGCCGGCGAGGCCGGTGACGTCTCGGCGAGGCACACCACATGGATCCCGGCCCGCGGACCCTCCAGCGCCAGCCGCGCCACGGCCTCGCGCACATCGGCGCCGCCGGGGTCCCCGTCGACGACGAGGACGGTGTACGGCCCCACGAAGCCCGGGGTGCCCTCGGCCTCGTCGTCCCGCGCCCAGGAGGGACGCCGGGGCGTAGCCGCCGTGGCCTGCGCGGGCAGGTCCTCCAGCCGCCTGAGCAGCTCCTCCGTGCGGGCCGTGGCCTGCTCGCGGTCGTAGGCGAGGAGCAGGCGGCAGTCCTGGCCGTGGCCGGGGCGCAGATGCGGGAGCCAGCCGAGCCAGGCCCACTCGGCCGTGCGCTCCGCCACGGAGCGCGAGCGGTCCGCGCTGAGCAGGACTATCTCCAGGGTGTCGGGGGAGTGCAGCGCGGCGAGCTGGGCGAGCACCGCGCGGGCCAGCCCGGCCAGCCGCGCGCGCGGACCGGCCAGGCCCAGCGCCCCGGCCTCCCGCAGATCGGCGGTCACCGGCACCGCTGGCAGCAGTCCCGAGCCGTCGGGAGCGGCCCGGTCGGCCGTGCCCAGCCGCACCGTCAGCGCCTCCGGGTGGCCGGGGCCGCGCTCCCACAGCCGGGGCCCCGGCCCCAACGCCGTCAGCAGCAGTGCTGCCGGGTCCGGCCAGGTCTCCGGAGCCTGGGGCGCCCCCGAGACGGGTTCGGCCACCGGGGCGGCGGCCGTCTCGTCGTCGTACGCCTCGCTTCGGGACGCCGCCGCGTCCTGTTCGCCCCGGCCTCCGGTGAGCCGCCGCGCCCAGGCGCCGAGCCCGCCACGCTTGCGCAGGCCCTGCGGCACGTCGGTGCCGCGGAGAGGGGTGCCCTTGCGGCGGCCGGTGCCCGGAGCGTCCGTGGCGTCGGCCCCGTCCGCGGTGCGCGCGTGCTCGGCGGCGTCGGCATCGCGGCGGGCGGCTCCGCCGGGCATGGGGCCGCCTGGCACGGGGGCGTTGTGCATGGGGCCGCCGACGGGGCCGCGCTGTGCCGGGTCGGTGTAAGTCCCCTCAGAGGTCGGGGTGTTGCCGGAGGGCGCGTGGCTTCCTCTCGTGCCTCCGAGGTCTCCGCTCGTGCCTCCGAGGTCTCCGCCGCGGGGGGTGTCGCCGTGCGCGTACGCCTCTCCCGCGCCCAGCCGTCCCCCGTGCGTCCGCCCGCTGTCCCCCGCACCCGGCCAGGAGCCCTTCGGGTCCGCCCCCGAGGCACCCGCGCCCGAGCCATCCGCGCCCGGCCCTGAGGCGCCCGCGGCGCGTGCCGCCCCCGCCACGTCCGACACCCGGCGTCGGGAACCGCCGCCCCGGGTCCGGGTCTCGTAGGGCCGGTTCCCGCGGCTCTCGATCCGGGGGGCGCCGCCCTGGCCGGGCACGACGGGCTCCTCGGCGCTGCCGTGTCCCTGTCCACGGGCCTGCCCCTGAGCCTGCCCCTGGCCCTGTTCGGCCCATCCGGCCGTGCCGGTCGTGTGCCAGGTCGGGGCGGAGGGAGCTGCGTCGGCCCCGTCGGCGTCCTCGTCCGGCGGCGTGGGCACGCGTACGTGTCCCTCGCCGTCCGGGGCCGTGGGCAGGTGGGCGCCGGGGCCGCCGGGCGGGGCCAGGCGGAGCGCCGACTCGCCGATGCGCAGCAGGGCGCCGGGAGGGAAGCGGACCGGACGGGTGCCCACGCGGGTGCCGTCCAGGGCCGTGCCGTTCGTGGAGTCGAGGTCGGCGAGCAAGACGCGGCCGTCGGCCCCGACCGTGACCGCGCAGTGCAGCCGGGAGACGTCCGGGTCGTCGAGCGGGACGTCGGCGTCGGCGGAGCGGCCGATCTCGATCCGGCCGCCGTGCAGCAGATGGACCCCGCCCGCGTCCGGGCCCGCGACCACGTCGAGACGGGCCGGGGCGTCGGCCACCTCGGGGTGCGGCTCGGGGTCGGTGGGCGCGCCGAGCGACAGCACCGCGCCGTCGGTCAGCGGGGGTTCGCCGAGGGTGCAGCGCTGGGTGTCCAGGCGCTCGGCACCGGCGTACAGCACGGGCTGGCCGGTGGTGGGGGCGCCGTCACCGGAGACCGCGGAGGCGAGTGCGGAGGTTATCGCCGCCAGGGCCGTCCCCGCGGGTGCCGTGACCAGCACGTCGCACGTCGGGGTGCGGCCCCGGGCGGCCTCGGGAGGCGGGGCCAGCGGGTCTACGACGGTCAGCCGGATCTGCATCGCCGTCAGCGGTCCCTTCTGCCCGGGCGCGGACAGTCCCCCACCCCGCGCGAGCACATCGGCCAGTACTGCACGCATCCTCGCACCTGCCACTGACAGTGTGCCCGCCCCCCGGCGGTAAGTGATCTTGATTGGTCAGCTCTGCCCCCAAAAGTGCCTGACCAATGCCGCGCCGTTGATCACTTGAGATCGGTCACGTCCGGCTCTGGCAACCGGCCGACCGGGTCGAGCGTCTTTCCTTCGAACAACTACGGGAACCGGTACGTAAGACGCACAGAACGACGACAGGCCGCCGCCAGGGGATGCGGCACTACAGTGGACCGGAACACAGGCAAGCAAGCAGGGAGCGCATGACGTGCGGCCGGTAGGCAGCAAGTACTTCCTCGAGGAGCCGCTCGGACGCGGCGCGACGGGGACCGTCTGGCGAGCCCGCCAGCGCGAGGCCGCGGGCGCCGAGGCGGCCGTGCAGGGCCAGCCCGGTGAGACCGTCGCGATCAAGGTCCTCAAGGAGGAGCTCGCGAGCGACCCGGACATCGTGATGCGGTTCCTGCGGGAGCGCTCCGTCCTGCTCCGGCTCACCCACCCCAACATCGTCCGGGTCCGCGACCTGGTCGTCGAGGGCGATCTGCTGGCCCTGGTCATGGACCTCGTCGAGGGCCCCGACCTGCATCGCTACCTGCGCGAGAACGGCCCCTTCACCCCCGTCGGCGCCGCCCTGCTCACCGCGCAGATCGCCGACGCCCTCGCCGCGAGCCACGCCGACGGCGTCGTCCACCGCGACCTGAAGCCCGCCAACGTCCTGCTCCGGCAGAACGGCGGCCAGATGCACCCGCTGCTGACCGACTTCGGCATCGCGCGCCTCGCCGACTCCCCGGGTCTGACCCGTACCCACGAGTTCGTGGGCACGCCCGCGTACGTCGCCCCCGAGTCCGCCGAGGGCCGCCCGCAGACCTCCGCCGTCGACATCTACGGCGCCGGCATCCTGCTGTACGAACTGGTCACGGGCCGTCCCCCGTTCTCCGGCGGCTCGGCCCTCGAAGTCCTCCACCAGCATCTGAGCTCGGAGCCGCGCCGCCCGTCCACGGTCCCGGACCCGCTGTGGACGGTCATAGAGCGCTGTCTGCGCAAGAACCCCGACGACCGGCCCAGCGCCGAGAACCTCGCGCGCGGCCTGCGCGTCGTCGCCGAGGGCATCGGGGTGCACGCGAACTCCGCGCAGATCGCCGCCGCCGAGAATGTCGCGGCCCTCCTCGCGCCCGACCCGGCCCCGGCCGCCGTACCGGGTTCCGCGGACCCCACCCAGGTGCTGCCGCACGGCGCGGGGGCGTACGACCCGAACGCCGCCACCAACGTGCTGCCGCACGTGGGCGCCGCCGACCCCACCGCCGTGCTGCCCAACCGCGGCGCGGCTGACCCGACGGCCGTCATGCCGCCGGTGCCGCAGGGGCAGCCCGGCCAGCCCGGCGGACCCGGCCCCGAGGACCCGCACCCCTGGCAGAACCAGCTGCGCGCGGCCCGCGACCGCAACGAACAGACGCAGGTCCAGTACCTCGACCCGAACCAGGACCCGCTGCGCCGCCGCCCCCAGCGGCAGGTCGCCCGCCCGCAGCAGCAGCCGCGCCCCCAGCAGCGCCCGCAGCCCCAGCAGCCCCAGCAGGGGTACGGCTATCCGCAGCAGCAGCAACCGCAGCGGTACGCCCCCCAGCCGCAACCCCAGCAGCCCCCGCAGCGCTACGCGCCGCCGCCCCAGCAGCCGCAACAGCCCCAGCAGCGCGAGCCCCGGCAGCGCAGCTCCAGCCCGATGAAGATCCCCGGGCTCGGCTGCCTCAAGGGGTGTCTGTTCACGATCGTCATCCTGTTCGTCGCGGGCTGGCTGATCTGGGAACTGAGCCCGTTGCAGGACTGGATCGGCACCGGCAAGAGCTACTGGGACCAGATCGGGGACTGGATCGGGACCGTGTCCGGGTGGATCGGTGACCTGGGTGGCGGTTCGTCCGGCCAGTGACGCTTTGGGCCGCTCCGGCTCCCGGCGAGTCTGTTGATTTGTCGACACCCAGCGGGTGATTTCGGTCTCCGCGGTGAAGGTCGGCTCGTCGGACGCGTATTTTTGTCGCCAAGTCGCGTCGGTAGGAGCAGCCTTGGCACGGAAGATCGGCAGCCGGTACACCGCCCACCAGATCCTCGGGCGGGGCAGCGCCGGCACGGTGTGGCTGGGCGAGGGGCCCGAGGGCCCCGTCGCCATCAAGCTGCTGCGCGAGGACCTGGCGTCCGACGAGGAGCTCGTCGGACGGTTCGTGCAGGAGCGCACGGCGCTGCTCGGTCTGGAGCACCCCAACGTCGTCTCGGTCCGTGACCTGGTCGTCGACGGCAACGACCTCGCGCTGGTCATGGACCTCGTCCGCGGCACCGATCTGCGCACCCGCCTCGACCGCGACCGGCGGCTCGCCCCCGAGGCCGCGGTGGCGATCGTCGCCGACATCGCCGACGGGCTCGCGGCCGCGCACGCGGCGGGCGTCGTGCACCGGGACGTCAAGCCGGAGAACGTCCTCCTCGACATGCAGGGCCCGCTGGGCCCCGGCGGCTCGCATCGCGCGCTGCTCACCGACTTCGGGGTCGCGAAGCTGATCGACACCCCGCGGCGGACCCGGGCCACGAAGATCATCGGTACGCCGGACTATCTGGCGCCGGAGATCGTCGAGGGGCTGCCCCCGCGCGCGGCGGTGGACATCTACGCGCTGGCCACGGTGCTGTACGAGCTGCTGGCCGGCTTCACGCCCTTCGGCGGCGGGCACCCGGGCGCGGTGCTGCGCCGCCATGTGACGGAGACCGTCGCCCCGCTGCCCGGCATCCCCGACGAGCTGTGGCAGCTGATCGTGCAGTGCCTCGCCAAGGCGCCGGCCTCCCGGCTGCGGGCCTCCGAGCTCGGGGCGCGGCTGCGGGAGCTGCTGCCGATG
Source organism: Streptomyces sp. NBC_00028 (assembly GCF_045041065.1). Lineage (NCBI taxonomy): Bacteria > Bacillati > Actinomycetota > Actinomycetes > Kitasatosporales > Streptomycetaceae > Streptomyces > Streptomyces sp. NBC_00028. The sequence continues at coordinate 6,142,958 of NZ_CP108293.1, forward strand.
CTGGCCGGGATGCCGCCGCTGGACGTGGACGAACCGGACGCGGAGGACGACGAGGGCGACGAGGCCGCTCCGGCGGAGGAGCCGGCGCCGTCCTCTTCGTCGCCGGTGCGGCGGGGAGCGGTGCCGCTGGTGCCGGGGGCGAAGCCGGCCGACTCCAACCGGGACACGCATACGTCGATGAGGGTGCCGGCGCCTGATGAGCTGGCGGGGGGTGCGCGGGGGACGGCGCGGGTGCCGCGGGCCTCCGGGGCGCCGCGGCCGGGTTCGGCGCGGAACCGGGCGACCACGCGGCGGCGCCGGGTGGTGGTGAGTGTGGCGGCGGTGCTGCTGGTGGTCGCGGCCGGGGTCGGTACCTGGGCGGCTGTGTCCGGGGACGACGCGGGGGCGACGCCGCAGGACACGAAGAACTCGACGCCGGTCTCGCCGTGACGTGACGGGCCGGTGGGGGTGCGCGCAGGATCTTCCTCGCCCCCGCCGCCCCTACCCGTCCCATCCCTGGGGGCTGCGCCCCCAGACCCCCGCTGTCGGCCCCGAAAGGGCCTCGTCCTCAAACGCCGGACGGGCTGAGTGATGCACAGGCCCGGCCGAGGTCGGTTGCCACAGCCGTTAGGCTGGAGGCGTGGCAGTCGTCGATGTATCCGAAGAGCTCAAGTCCCTCTCCTCGACCATGGAGTCGATCGAGGCCGTTCTGGACCTCGACAAGCTGAGGGCAGACATCGCCGTGCTCGAGGAGCAGGCGGCCGCGCCGTCCCTGTGGGACGACCCGGACGAGGCGCAGAAGATCACCAGCAAGCTCTCCCACCTCCAGGCGGAGGTGCGGAAGGCCGAGGCCCTGCGCGGACGGATCGACGATCTCTCCGTGCTCTTCGAGATGGCCGAGGAGGAGGACGACCCGGACACCCGCGCCGAGGCGGAGTCCGAGCTGGTCTCCGTGAAGAAGGCGCTGGACGAGATGGAAGTCCGCACGCTCCTCAGCGGTGAGTACGACGCCCGTGAGGCGCTCGTCAACATCCGCGCCGAGGCCGGCGGCGTCGACGCCGCCGACTTCGCCGAGCAGCTCCAGCGCATGTACCTGCGCTGGGCCGAGCGGCACGGCTTCAAGACCGAGATCTACGAGACGTCGTACGCCGAAGAGGCCGGCATCAAGTCGACCACCTTCGCGGTGCAGGTGCCGTACGCCTACGGCCAGCTCTCCGTCGAGCAGGGCACCCACCGGCTCGTGCGGATCTCGCCCTTCGACAACCAGGGCCGCCGGCAGACGTCGTTCGCCGGTGTGGAGGTCCTGCCCGTCGTCGAGCAGACCGACCACATCGACATCGACGAGTCCGAACTGCGGATCGACGTCTACCGGTCCTCCGGCCCCGGCGGCCAGGGCGTCAACACGACCGACTCCGCAGTGCGCATCACACACCTGCCCACCGGGATCGTCGTCTCCTGTCAGAACGAGCGCTCGCAGATCCAGAACAAGGCCACGGCCATGAACGTTCTGCAGGCGAAGCTGCTGGAGCGGCAGCGCCAGGAGGACCGGGCCAAGATGGACGCCCTCAAGGACGGCGGCAGCTCCTGGGGCAACCAGATGCGGTCGTACGTCCTGCACCCGTACCAGATGGTCAAGGACCTGCGGACGGAGTTCGAGGTCGGCAACCCGCAGGCGGTGCTCGACGGCGAGATCGACGGGTTCCTGGAAGCGGGAATTCGCTGGCGCAAGCAGCAGGAGAAGTAACTTTGTCGACTTGACCATCCGCGCAATCCCGTGATGGTCGACTCTTCAACCGCCCCCGATTCGGGGGCGGTTGTCTTTTTGTCCGGGTTCTACAGCTCGCTCACAGCGGTTAATTCCGGCATAAGATCGCCTAGTCGGGCATCCGGCGCACTACTCCCTTGACGTTGCTTTGAAAAATGGGAAGGGTAAAGCGCGGCATGCGTATCTCTGGGGCGCATGTGAACCGGGGGAGAGTTGAGTACCGCCACCCCCGTTGATCACGGCCCCGAGCGCCGCCCAATCGACGATGAGCTACTGGGGGTAGCAACCACATGACCAAGAAGACGCGGATCCGGATCGCGCGCATAGCCGCCGGTGCCGTGATCGCGGCCGGTGCCTCGCTGACCGCCGCCGGCGCCGCTTCCGCGCTGGAGATCGACGTGAACGTCGCCGGTATCGGCGTCAACGTCGACACCGGTACCGGTGAGGACGATCCCACGCCTCCCGCGCCCACGGACATCCCGACCGATCCGGCGCCCACCGACCCGGCCCCGACCGACCCCGCTCCGACGGACCCGGCTCCCACCGACGAGCCGCCCATCACCGAGGAGCCCACGACCGAGCCCACCGAGCCGACCGAGGACCCGACGGAGGAGCCCTCCGAGGACCCGACCGACGACGGCGGCAACGGTGGCGGCGGCAGCGACAACGGCAACGGCGGTGGCGGCAACAACGCCGACCCCGACGGCGGCTCCGACGCCTCCGCCCAGGAAGAGGGCTCCTCCGCCCTCGCCGACACCGGCTCCGACACGACCGCCCAGGGCGGTGGCGGCGAGCTCGCCGAGACCGGTGCCGGGCAGACCGCCTTCCTGCTGGTGGGCGCCGCCACGATGATCGCCGGCGGTATCGGCTTCCGCATCCTGCCGCGCCTCATGGGCGGCCGCGGCGGCGCTGTCGCCTGACGGTAGTCACGCGCACGCGCAGCGTGCGCCTGTCGTACGACGAGAGGCCCGGAGCGAGTCCTTCGCTCCGGGCCTCTCGGGCGTCCGTGCCGGCGTTACGCGGTCTGGTGCGCCAGCAGTGCCACCGCCGCGATCAGTACCGCGAGCAGGGCGATCAGTGTCATGGGGTTGAGCTGTGCGAACGGGTTCTGGTTCTCCTGCGAGAGCCGCTCGCGGTTGGCGCGGCACACGGGGCAGCGGCCCTCGTTGACGGGCGCCGCGCAGTTCGCGCACACCAGCCGGTCGTACGTCATGCGCTCGCCCTCCTCATACCGGTTCTCTCCACAGAACGCTCCCGGGGCGGAGAACGTTCCCCCTCCACTGTGCCAGGTTCCCTCGGAATCGGCTCGGGCGCTCCCGGAAGGCCGTGCACAAAAGGCACAAGCAGCACGCAACCGCAACCTGTGCCTGCGCTCACACACCCGGTTCGCGTATGGTCACGCTCATCTACCCCCGGCTAACCGTGGTGCATCCGTGATCCGATTCGACAACGTCTCCAAGGTCTACCCCAAGCAGACCCGCCCCGCACTCAGGGATGTCTCCCTGGAAGTGGAGAAGGGTGAGTTCGTCTTTCTCGTCGGGTCCTCCGGCTCCGGAAAGTCCACCTTCCTGCGGCTGGTGCTCCGCGAGGAGCGGACCAGCCACGGCCAGGTGCACGTCCTGGGCAAGGACCTCGCGCGCCTCTCCAACTGGAAGGTGCCGCAGATGCGCCGCCAGCTGGGGACGGTGTTCCAGGACTTCCGGCTCCTGCCCAACAAGACGGTCGCCGAGAACGTGGCCTTCGCGCAGGAGGTCATCGGCAAGTCGAAGGGCGAGATCCGCAAGTCCGTGCCGCAGGTGCTCGACCTCGTCGGGCTCGGCGGCAAGGAGGACCGGATGCCGGGCGAGCTGTCCGGTGGTGAGCAGCAGCGCGTCGCCATCGCGCGGGCCTTCGTCAACCGGCCCAAGCTGCTGATCGCCGACGAGCCCACCGGCAACCTCGACCCGCAGACCTCCGTCGGCATCATGAAGCTGCTCGACCGGATCAACCGGACGGGCACCACCGTGCTGATGGCGACGCACGACCAGAACATCGTGGACCAGATGCGCAAGCGCGTCATCGAGCTGGAGCAGGGCCGCCTCGTCCGCGACCAGGCGCGCGGCGTCTACGGCTACCAGCACTGACCGCACAGTCCACGGAAAGGCCCAACCAGACGCCATGCGCGCCCAGTTCGTACTGTCCGAGATCGGTGTCGGTCTCCGTCGCAATCTGACGATGACGTTCGCCGTCGTCGTCTCCGTCGCCCTGTCCCTCGCCCTGTTCGGCGCCTCGCTCCTGATGAGCGACCAGGTCAGCACCATGAAGGGCTACTGGTACGACAAGGTCAACGTCTCGGTCTTCCTCTGCAACAAGAGCGACGCCGAGTCCGACCCCAACTGCGCCAAGGGCGCGGTGACCGACGACCAGAAGAAGCAGATCCTCGCCGACCTGGACAAGATGTCGGTCGTCGAGAAGGTCACCTACGAGACCCAGGACCAGGCGTACAAGCACTACAAGGAGCAGTTCGGCGACTCCCCGCTGGCCGCCTCCCTCACGCCGGACCAGATGCAGGAGTCGTACCGGATCAAGCTCAAGGACCCGGAGAAGTACCAGGTCGTCGCGACCGCGTTCGACGGCCGGGACGGCGTGCAGTCGGTGCAGGACCAGAAGGGCATCCTCGACAACCTCTTCGGGCTGCTGAACGGCATGAACTGGGCGGCGCGCGCGGTCATGGCGCTGATGCTCGTCGTGGCGCTGATGCTGATCGTCAACACGGTGCGCGTCTCCGCGTTCAGCCGGCGGCGCGAGACCGGCATCATGCGCCTGGTCGGTGCCTCGGGCTTCTACATCCAGGCCCCGTTCATCATGGAGGCCGCGGTCGCCGGTCTGATCGGCGGCGGCGTCGCCTGCGCCTTCCTGGTGGTCTCCCGGTACTTCATCATCGACCACGGCCTGGCCCTGTCCGAGAAGCTGAACCTGATCAACTTCATCGGCTGGGACGCCGTACTGACGAAGCTTCCGCTGATCCTGGCCACCAGCCTGCTGATGCCGGCGATGGCCGCTTTCTTCGCGCTGCGCAAGTACCTCAAGGTGTGACGCACGCCAACAGGGCCGTCCGGTCAACCGACCGTGCGGCCCTTCGCGTTGTCCTAGACTCACCCGCATGTCAGGCCGCGACCTGTTCTGTCAGCCCCGCCGTGTAGGCCGCGGGGCGGCTCTGACGTTGGTGTTCGCGAGTGTGCTGGTCGCGGGGGCGGCGACGGGGTCGCTGCCGGGACCCGACCGGAAATCCACGCCCGACGCGGCCCGTTCGGCCGCTCCCGCCGGGCATCACCAGGACGTGGCGAAGGCCGCCGAGGAGGCCATGGCCGACGGCAAGTCGCCCATGGAGGCCGCCGAGCGGGCCGTCAGTCGCAGCGGGGACCGGTGGGGGGCCGTCTACTCCCAGGGGGAGTACGAGGAGTTCGAGGAGGCCCTCGACGGCCGGTACACCGGCGTCGGGCTGTGGGCCCGGCGGGAGCGCGACGGCCGGATCGAGGTGACCAAGGTGCGCGCCGGGTCGCCCGCGGCCGGGGCCGGGATCCGCGCCGGGGATCTGCTGCGCAGTGTGGACGGCGCCGACGTCGACGGGCGGCCGGTCACCGAGGTCGTCTCCTTACTGCGCGGTGACGCCAAGGACGCGGCCGCCGGGACGGCGGTCACCCTCGGCCTGGAGCGCGGCACACGCGCGTGGACGCAGACCGTGCGGCGGGCGCGCCTGTCCACCGACTCGGTCACCGTGCGCAAGCTCCCCGGCGGGATCACCCTCATCAAGATCGACTCCTTCACGAAGGGTTCGGGCGACGTCGTGCGCGACGCGGTCCGGCAGGCCCCCGTCGGCGCCGGGATCGTCCTCGACCTGCGCGGTAACTCCGGCGGGCTCGTCACCGAGGCCGTCACCGCCGCCTCCGCCTTCCTCGACGGCGGCCTCGTCGCCACCTACGACGTCGACGGCGAGCAGCAGGTCCTGCACGCCGACTCGGGCGGCGACACCACCAGACCCCTGGTCGCACTCGTCGACGGGGGCACGATGAGCGCGGCCGAGCTGCTCACCGGCGCGTTGCAGGACCGCGGACGGGCCGTCGTGGTGGGCTCCCGGACCTTCGGCAAGGGCTCGGTGCAGATGCCCAGCCGGCTGCCGGACGGGGCGGTCGCCGAGCTGACCGTGGGCCACTACCGCACCCCCTCCGGGCGGGGTGTCGACGGCAAGGGCATCACTCCGGACCTGGAGGCCGACCAGCAGGTGCTGGAGCGGGCGGAGACCGTGCTGAGCGGGCTCGCCCCCGAGTCGTAGGCCACGCGCGTCCCACGCCGTAAACGGCTTTCCACGCACCCCCTCCGTAGTGCGAAAATGGACGGCACTATGAGCAAGGGAATGTACGTACCGAAGGAGTCCCAGCCCAAGCAGGGCGGGACGGCCGCCGCCAAGGCCAGGGACGGCGAGAAGGGCGGCAAGAAGAAGATCGTCGCCCAGAACAAGAAGGCCCGGCACGACTACGCGATCATCGACACCTTCGAGGCCGGTCTGGTCCTCATGGGCACCGAGGTCAAGTCGCTGCGGGAGGGACGGACCTCGCTGACCGACGGCTTCGTCCAGATCGACGGGGGCGAGGCGTGGCTGCACAACGCCCACATCCCGGAGTACCACCAGGGCAGCTGGACCAACCACTCCGCGCGCCGCAAGCGCAAGCTGCTCCTGCACCGCGAGGAGATCGACAAGCTGGAGTCGAAGTCCCAGGAGACGGGTCACACGATCGTGCCCCTCGCCCTCTACTTCAAGGACGGCCGGGCGAAGGCCGAGATCGCGCTCGCGCGCGGCAAGAAGGAGTACGACAAGCGCCAGACCCTGCGCGAGAAGCAGGACCGGCGGGAGTCGGACCGGGCGATCGCGGCGGCGAAGCGGAAGCAGCGGGGGCAGTAGGAATAGGCTGGCACCGGCCCGCGTTGGTCACGTAGGATGGCATCAGCACCGGCCGCGGTCGGCGCACATTGAAAACACAACATGGGGATGATCGGTTTCGACAGCGGATGTCGAAGCAGGGGAAGCGTGTCGAGGAAGCGGCAATGATCTCGTAAACCATATGTCGCAACCAATAATCGCCAATTCCAAGAGCGATTCCCGCGCCTTCGCCCTCGCTGCCTAATAAGCAGTGAGTGAAGGCCCTTAACGGGTGTCAGACCGGGGGTGTTCCCGACCCGGACCCTGGCATAATCTAGGGGACTAAACCATTCGGCCCGGTCACGGGGTCGGATGGGAAATCAAACAGTGACTGGGCCCGTCGGCGACTTGTTCGCGTGATTGCCGGGGCCGAGAAAATCACAGCGAACTGCACACGGAGAAGCCCTGATTCAGCACCGTTGGACGCGGGTTCGATTCCCGCCATCTCCACTCGCCCAGACCGATGGGCACCCCATGTGGGCACAGCCCCGTTGCTCTTGAGCAGCGGGGCTTTGTCATACCCCCGATGACCTGAGTTCCGGAGTTCCTGAGTTCCTGAGAGCCCTGCCATGACCGATGAGGACGCCCCCCGGCCGCTGCTGCTTTACGCCGGTGCCGAGCTGCCGTGGGACGAGCTGTCCGACGGCCTCGCCGAGCGGCTCCGCGCCTGGTACCGGGCCCGGCCTGCCGACGGCTTCACCTCCCGTCCCGCGCTGCGCAAGCACGTGCGGCAGGGGGTGGAGGCGGCCCAGGAGCTGGCCAGGTGGCTGGGGCCCGAGTGGGAGGTGCGGTACCGGGACGAGCGGCATCGCACCGAGAAGTACGTGTGCTGGGGCTGCGGGCAGCTGTACTGGGGCGTCGAGGCGCACGGCTCCCCGGCACATCCGCGGGACTTCGTCGTCCACGGCGAGTACCGGTGGTACCCGCTGCGCGCCGACGGCTTCGAGGACTTCGCGCCGGACGACCCCACCGCGGCGCTCGACCTGTCCGAGGAACTCGTCGGCGATCTCAACCGGTGGTCCGCGCAGATCGACGCGGCCATGGACCTCTGGCTCCAGGACCGGGACGACGAGGCGTTCCGTGCCACGCACGAGCGACTGGACGGTGTGGGGCGGGAGTTGACCCTACGGGTCGCTCCCGAGCTGGGTCCGGGCCGGACCGTCCGATACGGCGGCCTCTGGTAGTCCTCATGGCCCCACGCCCGGCGGTCGTGTTGTGGTGTGCGGCCCCATATCCGGGGGTCGTTCACGCTTCTACGGTCCCTGCCCATGACACACACCAGAGCCGCGAGCCTCATCGCCGTCCTGACGGCCCTCCTCGCCGTCCTCCTCACCCCGGCGCCCGCGTCCGCCGCCTCCCTCCAGGAGGTCACCGGCTTCGGGAGCAACCCGGGGGCGCTGCGGATGTTCCGGTACGTTCCCGACGGACTGCCCGCCGGGCGGCCGGTCGTCGTCGCGCTGCACGGCTGCACCCAGAACGCCGCCGGATACGGCACCGGCAGCGGCTGGACGCAGCTCGCCGACCGGTGGGGCTTCTCCGTCGTGCTGCCGCAGCAGCAGAGCGCGAACAACTCCTCGCTCTGCTTCAACTGGTTCCAGAGCGGCGACATCACCCGCGGCCAGGGCGAGGCCGCGTCGGTCGCGCAGATGGTGGACCGGCAGGTCGCCGATGTCGCCGGGGGCCGGGTGTATGTGACGGGACTGTCCGCCGGGGGCGGGCTCGCCGCCGTGATGATGGCCGCCTACCCGGAGAAGTTCACGGCGGGCGGGATCGTCGCCGGACTGCCGTACGGGTGTGCGCAGGCCGCCGGGTCGCCGTACGTGTGCATGTATGTCGGGGCCACCCAGACCGCCGCGCAGTGGGGTGACCGGGTGCGGGCCGCGCGGCCCGGGTACACCGGGCCCTGGCCGACGCTGGTCGCCTTCCAGGGCACGGCCGACTACACGGTCAAGCCCGTCAACATGACCGACCTCGTCAAGCAGTGGACCGAGGTGCGGGGTGCGGACCAGACGGCCGACGTCAGTGACACCGTCGCCGGATATCCGCACCGGACGTACCTGGACGCGGGCGGCAGCGCCGTCGTCGAGACGTACAGCGTCACCGGGATGGGACACGGGCAGCCCGTCGATCCGGGGAGCGGGAGCGAGCAGTGCGGGAGTGCCGGGGCGTACATCCTCGACGTGAACCTGTGCGCCGCCTACCGGATGGGTGCGGCGTGGGGGCTGGCCGGCTGAGGGGCGTCCGCCGCGTGGCGCGGGCCTGCGCCACGCGGCGACCCCGGTTCACCTCAGACTGAACGTCGACAGACGCAGGCCCGCCCCCTTCAGCACCAGGTACACGTCCGTACGGCCCTTCGCCGCTCGTGACAGGTCGGCGGTCACCGTCTCATAGGTGTACGGCGACGAGGTGCCGCCGAAGGCCGCCGTGCCGACGAGCGTGCCGGTCGGGGAGCCGAGGCGGATCTCGACCGTGCCCTCCGCGCCGGCCACCCGGGCGGTGAACTCGGCGGCACCCGAGCCGAGTCGGGTGTCCGTGAACTTCAGCCACGCCCGGTCGGACGCCGCCGCCACCGCCGTACCGCGCTCCTTGGACTCGTCGACGAGGCGGGTGCCGTCGTAGTCGTCGAAGTTCTCGGCGCGGGTCGCGCGGGTGAGGTCGCGGGCCGGGATGGTCTCGCCGGCGACCCGCCAGGTGGCGCGGGAGCGGATGTCGGCGGAGGAGGAGCCGACCAGGACGTCGTAAGTGCCCTTCTCCACCGTCCACTTGGAACGGGTGACGTCCCAGTGGGCCAGGTCCTTCGGCGACAGCTTCAGGTGGACCGTCCTCGTCTGGCCCGGCTTCAGCGAGACCCGCTGGAACGCCTTCAGCTGCTTCAGGGGCTGCTTGTCACGGGAGACGCGCTGGTGGGTGTAGAGCTGGACGACCTCGTCGCCCGCGCGGCTGCCGGTGTTGGTGACCTTCACCTCGTAACCGTCGGCCGTCCTGCGCAGGTCGCCGTAGCGGAAGGAGGTGTAGGACAGGCCGTGGCCGAAGGGGTAGAGGGCCTGGCCCTTGAAGTACTGGTAGGTGCGGTCGGACTTGATGATGTCGTAGTCGAGGATCGAGGGGAGGTCGGACGCGGAGCGGTACCAGGTCTGGGTGAGGCGGCCGGAGGGGTTGGCGTCGCCGTAGAGGAGGTCCGCCAGGGCGTTGCCGGTCTCCTGGCCCGCGTGGGAGGTCCACAGGAGTGCGGGGACGTCCTGCTGGAGGGCGCCGAGTGTGGTCGGGTAGCTGTTCTCGACCACCACGACCGTGTTCGGGTTGGCCTTGCGGACCGCCCTGACCAGGGTTTCCTGCGCCGGGGCCAGGCCCATGTCGGTGCGGTCGTGGGCCTCACGGCCGTTGATCGACGGGTTGGAGCCGACCACGACCACGGCAGCGTCCTTGCCCTTCACGGCGGCCACGGCCTCGTCGAGGCCGCTGCGGACGACGTCCTTCGTGTAGTGGGCGGCCTGCTCCTTCGTCACCAGCCCGAGGGTGCCGTCCGCGCCGGTCGGGCCGACGTAGACCGGGTTGCCCCACCAGGACTCCTCGGTCTCGTAGCCCGCGTAGCGCAGCAGGTACGTGCCGTCGTTCTGCTCCTCCAGCTTGAACTGCTGCTGGACGAACCAACCGCCGGGCTGTGCCTGGTCGTTGGCGAATCCGGACCAGTTGTAGCCGACGTACTTGCCGTTGTCCGCCGAGCGCAGGGTGACCACGCCGCCGCCCCAGTCGAAGACGTCGAACTGCGTCTGGGCGGTGGAGGTTTCGGCGCTCTCCTTCAGCAGGGCGTCACCGGTGGTGATGTACTTGCCGGTCGCCGTGTTCTTCAGGGCGATGCGGTCGACGCCCTCGCTGGTCGCCACGTCGGTGCCGAGTTTGGCGGCGATGCCGTCGGCGGGGGTGACGGCGTAGGGGAGGGAGCCGGAGTACCAGTCGGTGTACAGGGTGTCGGCGAGGGGGCCGACCACGGCCACGTCCTTGTCCGACGTCTTCAGCGGCAGCGTGTGCGCCTGGTTCTTCAGCAGGACGGCACCTTCCGTCGCCGCCTCGCGGGCCAGCTTCTGATGCGCCGGGCTGTTGATGACGGACTTGTCGATCGCGCCGTACCTGCCGCCGCCCGGGTCGAACTCGCCGAGGCGCACCCGGACGGACAGGATGTGTCCGGCCGCCTCGTCCACGTCCGCTTCCTTCAACAGGCCCTTGTCCAGCGCCGACTTGACGGCGCCGGTCGTCACCGACGAGTCCGCGTTGTTGTCGGTGAAGCTGTCGATGCCGGCCTTGATCGCCGCCGCGTCGCCCTCGACCACACTGGGGAAGTACTGCTGGTCGCCGGGGAGGTTGCCGGGTGCGAAGGCGTCGGTGACGTTCAGGAGGTCGTACGAGGACCAGTCGCGCACGACGTCGTCCAGGTCCGGGTTGACCGTGTTGGGGCGGCCGTTGACGAGGTTGTAGGAGGACATCACGCCGGTCGCCGCGTCCGCCTCGAGCGCGGGCTTGAACGCCGCCTCGTCGTACTCCTTCGCCACCCGCGGGCGCAGGTCCGAGGAGGTGGTGGTGCGGTGGTACTCGTTGTTGTTGGCGAGGTAGTGCTTCAGCGTCGGCGCCGTCTTGAGATGGTCCGGGTCGCCGCCGGTCAGGCCCTCGCCGTACGCGGTCGAGAGCGCGCCGGTCAGTGCGGGGTCCTCGCTGTAGCCCTCCTCGTTGCGGCCCCAGCGCGGGTCGCGGAGCAGGTTCACCACGGGCGCCCACAGGTTGAGGCCCCAGCCCTCGGGGCGCTCCTGTTGGAAGCCGCGGGCCTCGTCGCCGACCGCCGAGCCGACCCGCTCCATCAGCGCCGGGTCCCAGCTGGAGGCCAGGCCGATCGCCTGCGGGAAGACGGTGGTCTCACCCAGCCAGGCGACGCCGTGCAGGGCCTCGGTGCCGGTGCGGAAGGGCTGGATGCCGAGGCGGGGGATCGCGGGCTGGTACTGGTGGAGGAGGGAGATCTTCTCGTCGAGGGTCAGCCGGTCCAGGAGGTCGTCGACCCGCCGGTCGACCGAGAGGGTCGGGTCGCGGAAGGGGTAGGCGGGGTCGTCGGCGTGCGCGGGGACGGTGGCGCCGAGTCCCGCGACCAGGGCCAGCGCCACCACGAGCGTGGATCTACGTCTCTTCTTGCTGCCTCTCATCGATCGGCTCCTTCGTGTAGGGCCTTGCGTCAACAGGGGTCATCTCAGGGCGTGTTCCTCGGTGCCGTGCTCGCGCGTTCCGTCATCCGGGGCGGCAGCAGCGTGGCCTCGGGCACGGCCTTGGCATCGAGCTTGCGCATCAGCAGTTCCACGGCCCGCTCGCCCACCTCGGCGGACGGCAGGGCGACCGAGGTGATCGGGACGCGGAGGTTCTCGGCGAGTTCGTCGGGGCAGATGGCGGTGATCGACAGGTCGGCGGGGACGCGCAGCCCGAGCTGCTCGAAGGCGTCGACGAGCGGCTCCAGGATCGCCTCGTTGTGGACGACGACCCCGGTCAACGCGGGCTGCTCGCGCAGCAGTTGCCCGGCCACCTCGCGGGCAGCGGCGGGCGTCGCCTCACAGGGGTGGACGGAGGAAGCGAGGCGGCCCCGGTCCGCGGCGGCGGTGAAACCCTGGACCACCCGCTGGGCGAACGCGGTCTGGCGGACGTAGACCTCGGGCGGTGAGCCGACCAGGGCGACCACCCGATGTCCGAGCCGGGCCAGATGCTCCACACACGCCTCGCCGGCCGCCCTGAAGTCGAGGTCGATGCAGGTGAGGCCGGCGGCTTCGGCGGGGAAGCCGATCATCACCGACGGTCGGTCCAGGGAGCGCAGCAACGGCAGCCGGGGGTCGTCGAGTTGGACGTCCATGACGACGAAGGCGTCCACGAGCGCGGAGTCGGCGACCCTTCTGAGGCCGTCCTCGCCCTCCTCCTGGGTCAGCAGCAGCACGTCGTGGTCGTGGCGCCGGGCCGTGGTCACCACCGACACGGCGAACTGCATCACCACCGGGACGTGGATGCCGGCCCGTAAGGGCACGACGAGGGCCAGCACGTTGGACCTACTGCTGGCCAGGGCGCGGGCGCCCGCGTGCGGGTGGTAGCCGAGCTCGCGGATGGACGCCTCGACGCGCCGCCGGGTCTCCTCGGAGATGGGGCGCTTGCCGCTGAGCGCGTAGGACACGGTGCTGGGGGAGACGCCGGCGTGCCGGGCCACGTCCGTGATCTTCACCATCAGCCCAGCTCCAGCGAGAGGAAGCCGGTGCCCGCCTGCGCCCGCACGGTCCGCTCCCCGGCGGCCAGCCCCCAGGGCGCCGACGGATCGCTGCACGAGGCCCGCAGGGTGTCCCCTTCGCGTACGACGGTGAAGGCGACCTCGCCGACCCGCACCATCACCCGGTCGCCCCGCCGCAGCCGGTAGGCGTGCAGGGTCACCCCGTCGGCGTGGTCGTAGTCGGGGCGCTCCGCCACCGCGCCCACCGGGATCACCGCACCGGGCCTGACCAGCAGCGGCACGCTCTGGAAGGCGTGCTTCTCGCGCACCCAGCGCGGCCCGGTCACCGTCTCGCCGCCGACGAGGTGGGTCCAGGTGCCCTCGGGCACGTAGTAGGCGACCTCCCCGTCGTCGGAGAACACCGGCGCCACCAGCAGGTCGGGGCCGAGCATGTACTGCCGTTCCAGGTGCGCGCACCCGGGGTCGTCCGGGAACTCCAGCACCATGGCCCGCATGACGGGCGTGCCCTCGGTGTGGGCGGTGCGGGCGGCCTCGTAGAGGTAGGGCATGAGGCTGAGCTTGAGCCGGGTGAAGTGCCGCAGCACGTCCACCGACTCCTCGTCGAAGAGCCACGGGACGCGGTAGGAGGAGCTGCCGTGCAGCCGGCTGTGGGAGGACAGCAGACCGAACGCCAGCCACCGCTTGAACAGCGCGGGGCTCGGTGTGCCCTCGAAGCCGCCGATGTCATGGCTCCAGAAGCCGAAGCCGGACAGTCCGAGGGAGAGCCCGCCCCTGAGCGACTCGGCCATCGACTCGTACGTCGCCTCGCAGTCGCCGCCCCAGTGCACCGGGAACTGCTGGCTGCCGGCCGTCGCCGAGCGGGCGAAGACGACCGCCTCCTCCTCGCCCCGGTGCTTGCGCAGCACCTCGAAGACCGTGCGGTTGTAGAGGTACGAGTAGTAGTTGTGCATCCGCTCCGGGTCCGAACCGTCGGCCCAGGCCACGTCGGTGGGCACCCGCTCGCCGAAGTCCGTCTTGAAGCAGTCCACGCCCTGGGAGAGCAGGACCTCCAGCTTGCCCGCGTACCAGTCGCGGGCGGCCGGGGAGGTGAAGTCGACCAGTGCCATGCCCGGTTGCCACAGATCCCACTGCCAGACACTGCCGTCGGGACGCTTCAGCAGATGCCCGAGCGCCTTGCCCTCCGCGAACAGCGGGGAGCGCTGGGCGATGTACGGGTTGATCCAGACGCTGACCCGCAGATCCCGCGCGTGCAGCCGGGACAGCATGCCCGCCGGGTCGGGGAAGACCCGCGGGTCCCACTGGAAGTCGCACCAGTTGAACTCGCGCATCCAGAAACAGTCGAAGTGGAAGACGGATAGCGGCAGTTCACGCTCGCGCATGCCCTCGATGAACGAGGTCACCGTCTCCTCGTCGTACGACGTCGTGAAGGACGTCGACAGCCACAGCCCGAACGACCAGGCGGGCGGCAGCGCCGGGCGGCCGGTGAGGGCCGTGTACTTGCGCAGGATGTCCTTGGGGTCCGGGCCGTGGATGACGTAGTACGTCAACTGCTGGGCCTCGGCGCTGAACTGGACCCGTGACACCGCCTCCGAGCCGACCTCGAAGGAGACCTTTCCCGGGTGGTCGACGAAGACGCCGTAGCCCGCGTCGGTGAGATAGAACGGGACGTTCTTGTAGGCCTGTTCGGTGGCCGTGCCGCCGTCGGCGTTCCAGATGTCGACGATCTGGCCGTTCTTGACGAGCGGCCCGAAGCGTTCGCCGAGGCCGTAGACGGAGGTGCCGACGGCGAGGTTCAGCTGTTCGCGCAGATAGTGGGCGCCGTCCGCGTCGCGCATGATGCCCATGCCCTTGGGGCCGCTGCTCGTCAGGGTCCTGCCGTGCGCCAGGAAGTCGACGTGCCAGGGGCCGGTACGGGCCACCCGGACCGACAGGGCGCCGGAGGTGAGGGTCGCGTGCTCCTCGTCGTACTCGGTGTGGGCCGCGAACTCCTCCTTGGCGACCTCGAACCGGGGGCCGCGGGGCCGCTCGCCCTGGAAGTGGGTGAAGGTGAGGCCGATGACGTCGGGCATCGGGGAGTGGGCGCTGATCGTCACGACCGGTCCCTTCAGCAGGTCGCCGCGATGGCGGATGGGCTGCGTCGGCGCATGGATCTCCAGCGCGCCCTCGCCGGCGGTGACGTCGAGGACCTCGACCGGGTGGGCCGCGGTGACGCCCTCGCGGAGCAGCCAGTAGCCGTCGGTGAACTTCATGTGGGGGGTTCCTTACTTCACCGCTCCCACGGCGATGCCGCGGGTGAGCGTGCGCTGGAAGAGGAGGAAGAACACGATCGCGGGCAGCACACCGAGCAGGGCGGCCGCGTTGGTCATGGTGGCGTCCATCAGCCGCTGGCCCTGGAGGACACCGAGGGCCACCGACACCGTCTGGTTGTCGTTGGAGATCAGCATGACCAGGGGGAGCAGGAACTCGTTCCACGTCCAGATGAAGAAGAAGACCATCAGCACCCCGAGCGTGGGCCGGCTGACCGGGACGACGATCCGCCACAGCACCTGCCACTTGCTCGCGCCGTCGATCTTCGCGGCCTCGATGATCTCCCGCGGGAACTGGCCGAGGACGGAGGAGAGCAGATACGTGCCGAACGCCGCCTGGATGACGGTGAAGACGATGATCACGCTCAGTCTCGTGTCGTAGAGGCCCGCCTCCTTGCTCAGGTAGTAGATCGGGTAGACCAGCGCCTCCTGCGGCAGCATGTTCGCCAGCACGAAGAAGGCGAGCACCCAGGGCCGGCCCTTGATCCGGCCGATGCCGATCGCGTACGCGTTGAGGATCGACAGCACCACCGCGAGGACCGCGACCGCGCCGCTGATCAGCACGGAGTTGAACAGCTTCTGCGAGTAGTCCACGCGCTCCCAGAAGTCCTTCAGACCGTCGAGATAGAGGCCGTCGGGCAGACTCAGCGGGCCGTTCTGGCTGTACTCCGCCGGGGACTTGAAGGCGTTGAGGGTGACGATCAGAAACGGCACGATCATGAAGAGGGCCGCGACGCACAGGGCGACCAGCACCGGGTAACGGCGGAGCGCTCGGGTCATGACCGGTCCTCCTCGCGGGTCTGGAGCCGCAGCCCGATCAGGGACAGCGCCAGGATGATGACCGTGAGCACGGTGGAGATCGCGGCGCCGTAGCCGACCTGCGTCTTCTCGAAGAACGTGGTGAAGGAGAAGTACGACGGGACGTCGGTCGCGCCGCCCGGGCCGCCCTTCGTCAGGACGTACACCGCGCCGAACACCTTCAGTGCGGCGATCGTGCACCAGGTCAGCACGACGTAGATCTCCGGGCGGATCTGCGGCAGCGTGATGTGCCAGAACCGGCGCCACCAGCCGGCGCCGTCCAGCTCGGCCGCCTCGTACAACTGCGGGTCCACCCGCTGGAGTCCGGCCATGAAGACCACCAGCGGGAAGCCGAGCTGCACCCACACCATCACGCCCATCACGCTGTAGAGCGCGATGTCCGGGTCGCCGAGCCAGTCCTGCTGCCAGGAGGACAGGCCGACGGCCTTCAGCAGAGCGTTGAGGGAGCCGTTGTCGGGGGCGAGGATCCAGCTCCACACGATGCCCGCGACCGCGATCGGCAGCACCTGGGGGAGGTAGAAGCAGGCGCGCAGGACCGCGGTGACCCGGCTGCCGAAGTGCTTGCCGACGTAGTCGAACAGGGCGGCGGCCAGGACCAGTCCGGCCGCCGTCGGTACGGCCGCCATCGCGACGACCATGAACAGACTGTGCCGGAACGACGCCCAGAACTCGGAGTCGTCCATCAGCTCGCGGTAGTTGGCGAGCCCGGTCCAGTCGGGGGAGCCCACACCCTGCCAGTCGGTGAAGCCGACGTACGTGTTCATCAGGAACGGCACGATGATCACGGCCAGGAAGGCGAGCACACCGGGGAGCAGGAACAGGGCGTAGGAGTCGCGGGGGCGGCGGGGGTGACCGGCCTGTGCCGCCTTGCCGGCCACCCCGCGCTTCTCGACGGTCACCGTCATTGCTTCGGCGCGCCCTTGTCGTACGCGTCCTGGAGGGCGTCCAGATAGCCGTCCGGCTTCTCGCTGTCGGTGATCAGCTTCTGGGTCTGGGAGACCAGGACGTCATAGAAGCCGGGCACCGGCCAGTCGGGGTAAAACGCCAGCCCGTCGCGCTGGGAGAGGGTGTTGAAGTTGTCGATGAGCGCCTTCGACCGCGCGTCGGTGATCGCGCTCGCGTCGGCGGCGACCGGGACACCGCCCTTGTTGCCGAGCAGGTTCTGGATCTTCTTCGACATGGTGATGTCGATGAAGTCGTAGGCGAGTTCCTTGTTCTTGGCGCCCTTGGGGACCACCCACAGATTGCCGCCGGAGCCGAGGGTCAGGTTCGAGTCGGGCCACAGGAAGGTGCCCCAGTCGAACTTGGCCTCGTCGACGAAACGGCCGTACCACCAGCTGCCGGAGAAGAAGATCGGCGCCTTGCCCTGGAGGAAGGAGACACCCGCGTCCTCGGCCTTGGTGCTGGACGAGGTCTTGCCGATGTAGCCCTTCTTCACCCAGTCGGCATAGGTCTCGGCGGCGTACGTCCAGGCCGCGTCGTGGAAGTCGGTCTTGCCCTTGTACAGCTCGTACGAGTCCACCCAGGCGCGGTCCGCCTTCGAGAGGGCGAGCTGGTACAGGTACTGCTGGGCCGGGTACTCGGCGCCCGCGTTGGCCAGCGGGGTGACCTTGTTCCGGACGAACGTGTCCATCGCGGCGGTCAGTTCGGCGAACGTCTTCGGCTCGGCGATCCCGTACTTCTTGAACAGGTCCTTGTTGTAGAACACCATCGTGTACTCGGCGTAGTTGGGCACGCCGTACCACTTGCCGGAGCCCATCACCCCGTTGGTGTCGTACACGCTGGTGGTGCGGACGCTCGCACTGAGCTTCTTGTCCCAGCCGCGCTTCGTCGCCTCCGCGGTGAGGTCGGTGAGCAGGCCCTGTTTCGACAGCAGCCCGGCCGTCGCGTTGCCCTTGTTGTACTCCATCACGTCGGGTGCGTCGGAGGAGTTGAGGACCATCGGAGCGGTCTTCTGGATCTGCTCGAAGCCCTTCTCCTCGAACTCCACCTTCACGCCCGGGTGTTTGGCCTTGAACTCCTTGATCGCCTCGTTCCAGGCCTGCCCCATCGCGCTGTTCGGGGCCTCGTAGTGCCACAGCTTGAGTGTCTTGCCGTCTCCTGAGGATCCGCTGTCGGAGTCCCCGCAGGAGGTCAGGAGCAGTGCTCCGGCGGCGAGCACCGCCGTCGCCACCACGCGCTTTCGTGCCGTCAACATCCCGTGCCTCCAGGGGAGTCGGAGCCGGATGGTTCTCGGAACGTCGAACCGTTTCGACGACTTACGTCGAAGCGCTTCGACGGGGGAAGGTATGTGGGGGCTGTGAGTGAGTCAATGGCTCGCGCGAGAATTGCAGCGACCACGATCGCCGGGAGCGGGGAAGGCGGGACGATGACGACGGTGGTGCGCGAGGCGCCGATCGTGCCGGGAAACACGTTGCTGGGGTCGATGAACGACCTGCTCAGGGACCCTCTGGGTACCTATGAGCGGGCCCGCCGCGACCATGGTGACGTGGTGCGTTTCCGCGCCGGTCCGCCCGGGCTGCGGGCGGAGGTCTACGCCGTCTTCTCGGCCGCGGGGGCACAGCAGGTGCTGGCCGGGCGGGCCGCCGACTTCCGCAAGGACAACGTCTTCTACGAGGAGCTGCGGCAGACCATCGGCAACGGGCTGCTCACCAGCCAGGACGAGGTGTATCTACGGCAACGCAGGCTGGTGCAGCCGCTGTTCACCCGGCGGCGGGTGGACGGGTACGCGGGGCAGGTCGCCGCGGAGGGGGTGGCTCTGGCCGCGGAGTGGCGCGGACGCGGCACCGTCGAACTGGTCGGCGAGATGCACCGGTTCGCGTTGCGGATGGTCGGGCGGATCCTGTTCGGGGCGGACATGGAGAAGGCGTTCGACGTCGTCGAGCGCACGCTGCCGCCGCTCCAGCAGTATTCGATGAAGCGTGGCCTCTCGCCCCTCAAGTCGCCGCGGAACTGGCCCACTCCGGCGAACCGCGGTGCCGCCCGCCTTCAAGGTGAGCTGTTCGCGGTGTGCGACGAGATCATCGACAGTCGGCGCCGGGGTGGAGCGGGGGCCTCCGAGGATCTCGCCGGCCTGCTCGTCCACGCCCGGAACGCCGAGGACGGCAGCCTCGATGACGCCGAACTCCGCGAGCAGGTCCTGATCTTCCTGCTGGCCGGGCATGAGACGACGGCGACGGCACTCGCCTTCGCCCTCCACCTGCTCGCCCGGCATCCGGAAGAGCAGCGGCGGGTTCAGGCGGAGGTCGATCAGGTGCTCGGCGGTGACCGGATGCCCACGGCCGGGGACATGGAGGCGCTGCCCCGGCTCACCATGGTCGTCAAGGAGGCGATGCGGCTGTATCCCTCGGCGCCGGTGATCGGACGGCGGTCCGTCGCCGACGCGGAGATCGACGGCGTACGGATTCCCGCGGGCGCGGATGTGATCGTCAGTCCGTGGGTCACGCAGCGGCATCCCGCGTACTGGGTTGAGCCGGAGCGGTTCGATCCGGGCCGTTTCGCGCCGGGGGCGGAGGCTGGGCGGCCTCGGTACGCGTGGTTTCCGTTCGGGGGTGGGCCGCGGGCGTGTATCGGGCAGCACCTTTCGATGCTGGAGTCGGTGTTGGGGGTGGCTGTGTTGCTTCGTGCCTTTGAGTTCGAGGACTTGGAGGGCAGGGAGGTGCCTGTGGGGGCTGGGGTGACGTTGATGACCAAAGGGGCGGCGAAGGTGCGGATCAGGTCGCGGGGGTGACGGTTGATTGCTGGGTACCGCGCCGTTGGGGCTGGTCGCGCAGTTCCCCGCGCCCCTAGGGGGTTGTCGCTAGCGTGATCATCAAGGCTACGGCTGCTGCTGTGAGCGGTATGCCGTAGCCCGCCGTTGTCGATATGTGCTCGGCTGCCCAGCCTCCCAGCGCGCTGCCTCCTGCTATGCCGCCCAACAGGCCCGTCACCGCCAGGGTCATGCCCTCGTTCAGGCGGCCCGGGGGAGTGCGTTCCTGGATCAGGGTCATCGTGGTGACCATCGTGGGGGCTGTTGCCATGCCGGCGATCAGGAGGGCGGTCGCGAGGAGGGGCAGGGAGCCGGTCGTGGCCGCCGCCAGGAGTGGCAGGGTCAGGAGCGCGGTCATCGCGGCCACGCACCACGGGTGGCGGTCCTCGGCCCGGCCGCGCAGTTTGAGCGCGCCGTACACCAGGCCCGCCGCACACGAACCCGCTGCCTGGAGACCGAGGACGAGCCCGGCCGCCGACGCATGGCCGCGCGCGTCCGCGAACGCGATCGTGACGACCTCCATGGAGCCGAACACCGCGCCCATGGCCAGACAGGCGAGCAGCAGCGGGGGCATGCCCGGGGCCCGTAGCGGAGTCTTCGCGGGAGCGTGTCGCTGGAGTGGGGGTTCCGTCGCGCGTTGGGCCGTGAACAGGAGCATTCCCGTCACCAGCAGCACGGCTCCGACCAGCGTGCCCGCCTCCGGGAAGAGGGTCCCGCAGAGCAGGGCCGCGAGGACCGGGCCCAGCATGAAGCACAGCTCGTCGGCGGCCTGCTCGAAGGAGTTCGCGGTGTGCAGCGCCTTGTCGTCGCCCTTGAGGAGGTAGGCCCAGCGGGCCCGGGACATACCGCCGATGTTGGGGGTCGTGGCGGTGGCGGCGTACGCGGCGAACAGGGTCCAGGCCGGGGCGTCGTGGCGCACGCACAGGAGGAGGGCGAGCGAGCCGAGGGCGGCCAGCAGCGTGGCGGGTACGGCGACGCGGGCCTGGCCGTGGCGGTCGATGAGGCGGGCGGTGAAGGGGGCCAGTACGGCCGTCGCCGCGAGGCCCGTCGCGGTGACGGCGCCGGCGAGGGCGTACGAACCCCGCGTCCCGGCGATCATGACGACCGCGCTCACGCTGAACATGCCCATGGGGAGCCGGGCCAGCAGGTTGCCCGCGGTGAAGGCGCGGGTGCCGGGGTGGGTGAAGAGGCGGCGGTAGGGGCCGGGCGGGCGGGGTGCGCGGGGCGGGCGTGGGGTGAGGTCGGCCATGACCAGCATGTCGCCGGTGGTGGTGAAGAGGGTGCGGCGGTGGGTCGGTTGCGGCATGGGTCCACCGTCGCCGGTGGGTGATCTCGGGGTCCAACACCTGCCGCGCGGTGATTGACGCACCTCTGTTGTCAATGCCGAGGTGGAGGTAGGTTCGCCGGATGCCCGCCCCGAGCCATCTCGATCCCCGTCTGCTGCGCGCCTTTCTCGCGGTCGCCGAGGAGTTGCACTTCACCCGCGCCGCCGCTCGGCTGTACGTGGCCCAGCAGGCGCTCAGTCGGGACGTACGGCGGCTGGAGCGGGAGTTGGGTGCCGAGCTTTTCGTGCGGACCACCCGGCAGGTCACGCTGACCGGTGACGGGGAGCGGCTGGTGCCGCACGCGCGGCGGGTGCTCGCCGCGCAGGACGAGCTGATCGCCGCCTTCGGGCAGGCCCGGCCGCTGCTCGTCGACGTCAACTCGCCGGGGCTCGGCACCGGGCGCCGGGTGCTGCTGCGGGCCCGTGAGCTGGCCCCCGAGCAGGAGCTGATGGCCCGCTACGAGAGCGGTCTGACGGGCGCCGCCGCCGAGATCCTCGCCGGTCGTCTCGACGCCTCCTTCGGCCGGTTCGCGGGGCTGGAGCCGGCGCTGCGGGCGGGGCTCGGTCATCAGCTCGTCCGGCTCGAACCCATGGCGGTCGTGCTGCCCGAGGACCACCGGCTGGCGGCACTGGACGCCGTGCCGCTGGCCGAGCTGGCCGGTGAGGAGGTTTACGCGGGGGCCGGGAATCCCCGGACGCCCGAGTGGACCGACCTGGCGCGGCACCTGTTCGAGGGACGGGGGATCGAGGTGGCCTCACCCGCGCCGATGGCCGTCGGTCACGAGGAGTTCCAGCGGATCATGGCCAAGACACGGAACCCGATTCTCGCCGTGGTGGACTTTCCGGCCATGCCGTCGACCGTGCTGCGGCCGTTGATCGATCCGGTGCCGCTGTCGCCCGTCTCGTTGGTGTGGCGGAAGGGGCTGGTGCACCCCGGGTTCGACGCCCTTCGGCGTGCGGCGGCCGAGCTGTCGGCGGCGGAGGGGTGGCTGGATCGGCCCGCTGAGGGGTGGTTTCCGGCCATCGACATGGAGATCGAAAATGTCCACAAGTGACACACGGCAAACACGCCTGCCTCGTGTGCGCTACATTCGTCGCCTGAGCACCATGTGATAAAGGGGGCGCTCGGACCGGGTGGGGGCCTGGTTCGGTCGACGGGTGCCCGGAGTCGTATGCGCACCCGGAACCGTCCCGTGGGGGGATTGCGTGCGCGAAAACAAATGGCGAGAAGACGCCCAACCGGAATGGCCCGACGCGGCATCCGGGACGAGGGAGTTCCCTGCGCCGACGGACGGCACCCAGGCGTTCCCGGAGACGAGAGGAACCGAAGCCCTCGCCTCCACGGACCCGACCGAGACACTGCCGAAGTCCCCGCCCCGGCCCGAGCCCGCCTCCGTCCCGAACGCCGGCCCCAGCGCCGACCCGGGCGCCGGGCCGGGCCGTGACTCCGATTCCGTCTCGGGCTTCGGCCGTGAATCCGGGCGTGGCTTCGGGTCCGGCTTCGGGTCCGGCTTGGGTCGCGACTTCGGGCCCGGCCCCGCTCCGCGCCGCGAGTCGGCCTACGACTCTGCCTTCGGCTCGGGTTCCGGTCTCGGCTCGGGTGCCGGGGCCGGCCATGAGTCTGGCCTCGGCCGCGCATCCGGCCGTGAGTCCGTCTCCGGTTCTGCTTTCGGCTCCGGTTCCGGCTCGGGTGCCGGGGCCGGTCATGAGTCTGGCCTCGGCCGCGCATCTGGCAGTGAGTCCGTCTCCGGTTCTGTTTTCGGCTCCGGTTCCGATTCGGGTGCCGGCGCCGGCCATGAGTCTGGCCTCGGCCGCGCATCCGGTCGTGAGTCCGTCTCCGGCTCCGCTTTCGGCTCCGGCTCCGCTTTCGGCTCCGGCTCCGGCTCCGGCTCTGGCTCCGGCTCCGGCTCTGGCTCCGGCGCCGGTTCCGGCTCGGGTGGCGGTCTCGGTTCTGGGGCTGGTTCCGGCTCGCAGGTTGGTTCCGGGGCCGGGCTTGGCTTGAGCCCTGGGTCCGCTGTCGGGGACGCCTTCCGGGACCCGTGGGCTCTGGACGGTGTTGATGTGGCCGGTGGCGCTGATGGGGTCGGTGGTAGTGCCCATGACCCGCATGAGGTGACCGTCCAGTTGGACGCCGTGGCGTTGCGGGCCGATCAGCGGATCGTCGGGCAGGCCGGTGGTGGTGCCGTGGGTGAGGGGTCCGACGGGCCCGTCTTCGTCGATGAGTCGGGGCGGCGGAGTCGGAGATTCCGGCGTATCGGGATCTTCGTAGGGATCGCCTGTGCGATCTACGCCGTCGTCATCGTGAGCACCCTGCTGTCGGGGAACTCCAACGCGCCCTGGCTGCCCGTGCCGGGCCAGGAGGGCAAGGAGGCCGGGCAGGTGGAGACCACGCCGCTGCCCGCCGACCCGGCCGCGCCGACCGACGACGCCGCTGTGTCGCCCGGTGCCTCGCCGACCCTCAGTGACGGCGCGACGCCGTCACCGGGCGCCGACGCCACCGCGCCCGGCGCCTCCGCCACGGCCACCACCCCGGGCGCCTCCGCCGACCCGAAGCCGACGGCGACCAAGACCGCGACCAGTCCGGTCACCCACCCCTCCGTCTCGGCGAAGCCCACCGACGAGCCCACCACCAGTTCGCCCAACCCGTCGGTCACCCCGCCGACCACCCCGCCCGGTCCGTCCGACTCCCCGGCCGGCGGCAGCGCCGGCACCGGTACGGACAACGTCGCCGACGGCGCGAACACCGCGTCCGGCCGCTCCACCGCACCATCCCTGGAGAACACCCTCTGATGGCATCCCGCTCAAGCCGTCCCGGGCCCGCGACCGGAGCCCGTGACGGCTCCCGTCGCCGTCTGCCCCTGCGCCTGCTGCTGCCGCTGCTCGTCCTCGTCGCGATGACGGCGATGCTGATGCTGCGCGGCTACGTCCACAGCGAGATCCTCGCCGACTACCGGGTGGCCCCCGCCACCGCCAACGACAAGGTGCCCCAGGACATCCTCAAGGGCGGCCCGGTCATCGACACCCGCAGCGGCCGCAGCACCAGCATGACCGTGCCGGACGACAGCGTCGTCCTCACCTTCGACGACGGCCCGGACCCCACCTGGACCCCGAAGGTCCTCGACACCCTGAAGAAGAACAACGCGCACGCCGTCTTCTTCATCACCGGCACCATGGCCTCCCGCTACCCGGACCTCGTCCGGCGCATGGTCGACGAGGGCCATGAGATCGGGCTGCACACCTTCAACCACCCCGACCTGTCCTACCAGTCGACGAAGCGCATCGACTGGGAGCTCTCCCAGAACCAGCTCGCGCTCGCGGGCTCGGTGGGCATCCGCAGCTCGCTGTTCCGGCCGCCGTACTCCTCCAAGGCCGCGAACATGGACAACAACTCCTGGCCGGTCACCGAGTACATCGGCAGCCGTGGCTACATCACCATCGTCAACGACACCGACAGCGAGGACTGGCGCAAGCCGGGCGTGGCGGCGATCGTCCGCAACTCCACGCCCAAGGCCGGGCACGGCGGGATCGTCCTCATGCACGACTCCGGCGGCGACCGACACCAGACGGTCCAGGCGCTGGAGCAGCTCCTCCCGCAGCTGAAGGAGAAGGGCTACAAGTTCCAGAACCTCACCGAGGCCCTGCACGCCCCGAGCGCGCACACCCCGGTCACCGGCCCGGAGTTGTGGAAGGGCCAGGCCTGGGTCTTCCTCGTCGACGCCTCCGACAACATCACCGGCGTCCTGGTCGTCGGCCTCGCGGTCATCGGGTTCCTCGTCTTCGCCCGCTTCGGACTGATGCTGCTGCTCTCCGGCATCCACGCCCGCCGCACCCGCCGCCCCGGCTTCCGCTGGGGCCCGCTGCCGGTCACCGAACCGGTGTCGGTGCTGGTGCCGGCGTACAACGAGGCCAAGTGCATCGAGAACACCGTGCGTTCACTGATGCGCAGCGAGCATCCCATCGAGGTCATCGTCATCGACGACGGGTCCAGCGACGGGACGGCCCGGCTCGTGGAAGGGCTCGGGCTGCCCAACGTACGCGTGATCAGACAGCTCAACGCGGGCAAGCCCGCCGCCCTCAACCGCGGCCTGGCGAACGCCCGGTACGACCTGATCGTGATGATGGACGGCGACACCGTCTTCGAACCGGCCACCGTCCGCGAACTCGTCCAGCCCTTCGCCGACCCGCGCGTCGGCGCGGTCGCGGGCAACGCCAAGGTCGGCAACAAGGACACCCTGATCGGCGCCTGGCAGCACATCGAGTACGTGATGGGCTTCAACCTCGACCGCCGGATGTACGACGTCCTGCAGTGCATGCCGACCATCCCCGGCGCCGTCGGCGCGTTCCGCCGCTCCGCCCTGGAGCGGGTCGGCGGCATGAGTGACGACACCCTCGCCGAGGACACCGACATCACCATGGCGATGCACCGGGACGGCTGGCGGGTCGTCTACGCCGAGAAGGCCCGCGCCTGGACCGAGGCCCCGGAGTCCGTCCAGCAGCTGTGGTCCCAGCGCTACCGGTGGTCGTACGGCACCATGCAGGCGATCTGGAAGCACCGCAGGGCGCTGGTGGAACGCGGTCCCTCCGGTCGCTTCGGCCGCGTCGGGCTGCCGCTCGTCTCCCTCTTCATGGTCCTCGCGCCGCTGCTGGCCCCCCTGATCGACGTGTTCCTCGTCTACGGGCTGGTCTTCGGGCCCACCGACAAGACGATCCTCGCCTGGTTCGGCGTCCTCGCCATCCAACTGGTCTGCGCCACCTACGCGTTCATCCTGGACCGGGAGCGCCTGACCCCGCTGATCTCGCTGCCGTTGCAGCAGATCCTCTACCGCCAGCTCATGTACGTCGTACTGCTCCAGTCCTGGATCACGGCGCTCACCGGCGGCCGGCTGCGCTGGCAGAAGCTGCGCCGCAAGGGTGGCGTGTCCGCCCCGCCGACCGCGCCCACCGGACACCGGCAGGCCGTGGGCGGGGGGTCCGCCCGATGAGCACGCCGTACTACCCCCCTTCGTCGCAGAAAGCCGTGGACGTGACCGTTCCCCTCGTACCGACCGTCCCCGAGCAGCAGCAGCAACCGGCCGAGCAACCGGCCGCCCGGCCCAAGGGACCCGTCCGCGACCGCTACTTCGACCTGCTGCGGGCCCTCGCCCTGTTCCGCGTGGTCCTCTACCACCTGACCGGCTGGGCATGGCTGCCGCTGGTGTTCCCCTCCATGGGCGTGATGTTCGCCCTCGCCGGCAACCTCATGGCGCGCTCGCTGAAGCGCCCCGCCGCCCAGGTCATCAAGAGCCGCATCCGTCGGCTGCTGCCCCCGCTGTGGGTGCTCGGGGTCGTGGGCGTCACCGGCATGGTCGTACAGGGCTGGGGCCCCTCGGACGACGGCCACCCGGGCTGGTGGTGGCTCCATCTCACCTACTGGGTCCTGCCGTTGAGCGACCCGCCGTACGCCGAGGGCCTGCCCGGCATCCACGGCTACCTCGCCGAGAACTGGGCCGTGGACCTCGCCGGACCGCTCTGGTACATCCGCGCCTACCTCTGGTACGTCCTGCTGTCGCCCTTCCTGCTGAAGGCGCTGCGCGCCCTGCCGGTCGCCACGGTCTTCGCGCCGATCGCGCTGTCGGCCGCCTTCGAGTTCGGCTACCTCACCCTGCCCGGCGAGCGGTTCCCCTCCGCCCTCACCGACTTCAGCACCTTCGGCGCCTGCTGGATCCTCGGCATGGCCCACCAGGAGGGCATCCTCAAGAAGCTGCCGCGCTATGTCGTCCCGTCCGTCGCGCCCGCGATCGCCCTGCTGGGCCTCTGGTACGCGACCCGGCACGACTTCTCCCAGGGCAACGACCTCGACAGCATGCCCTTCGCACAGGCCCTGTGGTCCCTGGGCACGGTCATGATCCTGCTGCACGTCAGCCCGTCCTGGTCCGAGTGGCCCAAGCGGCTGCGGCGCTTCGACCGGCCGATCACGCTCCTCAACTCCCGTGCCGTCACGATCTATCTGTGGCACAACACCTGCATCGTCGTCGCCATGACGATCTGGGACCGGCTGTGGGGCATCGATCTGATGTGGCAGCACTTCTCCTGGTTCCTGGAGAGCCCCTGGCCGGTGCTCGTCTTCGCCTGGATCCTCATCGGCAGCTGCATCGTCTGGTTCGGCTGGGCGGAGGACCTCGCCGCCAAGCGCAAGCCGCAGCTGTGGCCGGACGGTTCGCAGGGGAAGCGGATGCGTGCCAAGTCCGGTTCGCACCGCGCCTGATGAGTCATTCTCAATTGAGGCTCAAACAGAGCCTCAATTGAAGCTCAAAAACGCGGGATCAGGCTCAATTGAAGCTCAGAAGACTCAAGTAGCTCTCGCTCGCGGCATGTAGCCCGTGGAAGGATCATGCCTGCGCGGCAACGCCGAAGGGGAAAGGCGAAACCGTGTCCTGGACAACTCCGGGGTAATTCACGGTAATTCACCTTCCTATTTCGAGAGTGCCATGAAGAGACATATATGGGCGACGGTCGCCACTTTGATGATGACCGTGAGCCTTGGAGTAATTCCCGCCTACGCCGCCGAGATACCGACCACGGCGGTCACGGAATCCGATCCGGTCGACCCGCCGCTGTACGACGAGACCGCCGACGGCGGAACCGTCCGCGTCAATGTCGTCACCGAGGACCGCGGCGATCTCTCCAACGCGGCGAGCGCCGGTGAGACCCTGCTGTCCTTCCAGACCCTGCCCGTGGTCACCCTGGAGGTGGACAAGGACGGCCTGGACGACCTGGCCGCCCAGCCGGGCGTCGTCAGTGTCACCGAGGACGAGCTGGTCGCGCCCTCGCTGGACGAGAGCATCCCGGTCATCGGCGCCGACAAGGCCATCGCGGCCGGCAGGACCGGCAAGGGCAGCGCCATCGCGATCCTGGACACCGGCGTCGCCACCAACCACCCCTTCCTGAAGGGCCGGATCACCGCCGAGGCCTGCTTCTCCCCGGTCGACCCCAACTACGGCGCCACCAGTCTGTGCGGCAACGGCGCGGCCACCCAGGAGGGCACCGGCGCCGCCAACTCCGCGAACACCTGCGCGGACATCGACGAGTGCGACCACGGCACCCATGTCGCGGGCATCGCCGCAGGTGACGGCACCGGACTGAGCGGGGCCCCCGCCACCGGCGTCGCCCCCGGCGCCGACATCGTCGCCATCCAGGTCTTCTCCCGGCTCGACTCCACCAAGTACTGCGGCGCCACCAACCCGTGCATCCGCAGCTTCACCAGCGCCCAGATCGCCGCGCTGGAGAAGGTCCTCGCGCTCAAGCAGGCCGGCACGCCCATCGTCGCCGCCAACCTGAGCCTGGGCTCGGCCAGTTACTCCGCCGCCTGCACCAAGGACGCCCGCAAGACCGTCATCGACAGCCTCTACGACGCCGGAGTCGCCACCGTCGTCGCGGCCGGCAACAACGGCAGCGCGACCGCGGTGACCGCCCCGGCCTGTGTGCCCAACGCGGTCTCCGTCGGCGCCACCACGGACGACGACGAGGTCGCCTCGTTCTCCAACCACGGCCCGCTGCTCGACGTCTTCGCCCCCGGCAACGGCATCGTCTCCTCCGTCCTCACCGGCTACGACTCCAAGAGCGGCACCTCCATGGCGACCCCGCACGTCGCCGGTGCCTTCGCCGTCCTGCGCCAGGCCTACCCGGACAAGACGCTGGCCGAGCTGGAGGCGCTGCTGAAGTCGACGGGCACGCCGGTCACCGACGAGGCCGGCGTGACCGTCCCCCGGATCGACGTCGGCAAGGCGGTCGGCGCCGCGACGCCCGCGCCCGCCCCTGAGCCCGCCGACACCACCCGCCGTACGAAGATCCTCAACGACGCCTCGTACGCCGTCCCGGACCTCGGCACCGTCCAGTCCCCGATCACCGTCTCCGGTGTCACCGGCAACGCGCCCAAGAACCTCCAGGTCTCCGTGGCCGTCACCCACGACTGGCTCGGCGAGGTCAAGATCGACCTGGTGGCTCCCGACGGTCAGACGTACGCCCTGAAGGCCACCAACGGCACCGACCCGGGCGGCACGCTGACCAAGACGTACACCGTCGACGCGAGCGTCTCCCCGGCGAGCGGCACCTGGAAGCTCCAGGTCGCCGACAAGTCCGCCGGCGGCACCGGCACCATCGACGACTGGGCGCTGACGTTCCCGACCCCGTTCGCCAAGACCGGCTCCGCCGCCGTCCCGGACGCGGCCACCCTCACCTCCGAGCTCACGGTGAGCGGCGTCACCGGCAACGCCTCCGGCGCGCTCCAGGCGTCCGTGAACCTCACCCACGAGTGGCTCGGCGAGGTGAAGATCGACCTGGTGGCTCCGGACGGTCAGACGTACGCCCTGAAGGCCACCAACGGCACCGACCCGGGCGGCACGCTCAGCAAGACGTACACCGTCGACGCGAGCGCCTCCGCGGCCAACGGCACCTGGAAGCTCCTCGTCGCCGACAAGTCCGCCGGCGGCACGGGCACCCTGAACAACTGGTCCCTGACCTTCCCGTCGATCGAGAGCCAGTCCACGTACGCCATCCCGGACGCGGGCACCCTCCAGGCGCCGATCACGGTGAGCGGTGTCTCCGGCAACTCGCCGAAGACCCTGAAGCTCTCCCTCGCCCTCACCCACGACTGGCTCGGCGAGGTCAAGATCGACCTGGTCGCCCCCAACGGGCTGGTGTACGCGGTGAAGGCCACCGACGGCACGGACCCGGGCGGCACGCTGAACAAGGTCTACACGGTCGACGCGAGCGCCTCTCCGGTCGCGGGCACCTGGAAGCTCCAGGTCGCCGACAAGTCGGCGGGCGGGACGGGCACGCTGGACGACTGGGCGCTGACGTTCTGACCACCACATGACCGAAAGGCCCGGCCGGGATCACCCGGCCGGGCCTTTTTGCGTTGCCGCCGACTATTCCTGCACACCCTGCTTCCACTCCTCGGCGAGCAGTCCGAGGATCACCTCGTCCATGAACTCGCCCAGCACCCAGGCCGCGGAGCGCAGCACGCCCTCGCGGACGAAGCCGTTGCGCTCGGCGGAGCGCAACATCGGGATGTTGTCCGACAGTGTTTCGATCTGCAGCCGGTGCAGGCCCCGTACGACGAAGCCGTAGTGGCACAGCACCGCGACCACGTCCGTGCCGTAACCCTTGCCGCGGGCGGACGACAGCAGGCCGAGGCCGATGTGGGCGAACCGGTTGTGGGTGTCGACGCCCCACAGCGTCGCGGCGCCGACCAGCTCACCGCTCTCCAGGTCCACCACGGAGAACGGGAGGTTGTCCTGGTCCGTGGGGTCCGCCACGAACTTCCCGCCCGGGCCCGGAGGGATCGGCCGCCACGGCCGGCCGTCGGCCCGCGAGGTGTTGACCACGTCGTCGTAGAGCTCGGCCTGAAGAACCGGGACGTCGTCCTCGTGCCGGGCCCTCAGCCCGACCTTGCTGCCTCTAAGCATGCAGGCTTCCTATCGGGCCGGACCGGCCGGCGGCAAACAGTTTTGTACGCGAACCCATGTGTGCGCGAACCCTGTTGCGCGCGGAAAACCGGCAGAGCCGGCCGCGCCGAGCGAGATGCTCGACACGACCGGCTCTGCCGGTGCGGGTACGGCTACGGGTACCGGGGGCCTACTTGAGGTAGCCGCCCTTGAAGCCGCTCTGGTCGGCCCAGATGCGCTCACGGGCGTCCCACGAGAAGCCGGCCCACTTGCCCTGCCAGATGGTCTCGGCGGTGGCGTTGTTCGCCGGGTCGGCGGAGATCCACTCCTTGACCGGGCTGTTGGAGAAGTCGGCGAACGGCACGTAGTTCCGGTGCGAGGCCCAGCCGTTGTAGACCTTCACGACACGGGACGAGGTCGTGCGGTAGTTCACGCCGATCTTCACGGTCGTCACCTTCACACCGAAGATGGTGTCGGAGACGGAGTACCAGGCGCTCCGGTCGTAGTACCGGGCGCTCGGGTCGGCGAGCTCCTCCTCGGTGGTCGGCGGCGTCTCGGTCTCCTCGACGGCGAGGGTGGCCTCCAGGACGACATCGCCGTCCGCGGCTTCCTTTCTCGTCTCGGTGGTGTAGTTCTCCTCGTCGATGGACTCGACGTCGGAGACGTCCGAGATGAAGTCGCCCAGCTCCTGGCCGCGCTGAGGATCGTTCAGCAGGTCGACGAACTGTTCCTTGTCGCCGTCGGAGAGCGCCGAGTACTGGTCCAGGGTCTCCTGGGCGTCGCTGTCGCCGAGCTCCACCTGCTCCACGAGGTAGGACTCGTAGGCCTCGGGGGTGGTACCGGTGGTGTCGTCCGCGAACGCGGAGCCCGGCATGGCCGCCATGGTGATCGCCGCCGCCGTGGCGACGGCCACGCCCACGAGCCGCTTCCGGTTCATCTTCGTCGTGGTACGCATATCTACTGCCTCCGTACGTGGATGAGTACACGAACTGAAATAAGCAGTAGGGAAAGCGCGATAATTCGCCCCCCTACAAGCGGTTCCGCCTTTCCCCTTCGGCGTTCCCGCTTGCCTTGATCCTTCCGCACGGAATGGGGGGGTGGGAAGTTCAAATAGCCTTTCCTGAGCATCAATTGAGCTTGTGGGGAACTCAGGTCTGTTTATTTGAGGCGTAATTGAGCTTTCCGCGGATTACTTCTTCGTGAGCCAGCGGCCGAGCAGGATCACGCCCGTGATGAGGGCGGCCGCGACGACGGCGATCACTATCTTCATGCTGGTGTCCATGGCGCCGAACATGTCGTGTCTCCCTATGACTTGGGTCGGTAGCTGAGCAGGTCACCCGGCTGGCACTGCAGGACCTCGCAGATCCGGGTGAGGGTGGTGAAGCGGATCGCCTTGGCGCGCCCGTTCTTGAGGACGGACAGGTTGACGTTGGTGACGCCGACGCGGTGGGCGAGTTCGGTCACGGTCATCCCGCGCTCGCTGAGGAGCTTGTCGAGATGGACCTCGATGTCATGGCCCTCGTGCTCGTCCTCTGCCATCAGACGACCCCTTCGAGGTCCTCGCGCATCGCGGCGCCGGCGCGGGTGATGCGGGCGAAGGTGAGGAGGCCGAGGCCGGTGAGGACGAGGAGGTAGGGGGCCGACCACAGGCCCAGCCAGGAGCCGGCCGTGAGGTCGTGGTTGGTGGTCAGCTCGGCGAGCACGGCTGCCTTGAGGTTCGACTCGACGAGCTCGGAGAGCAGGCTGCCGAGCAGCAGCCACCAGCCCAGGAGCCGGAACCGGGAGGCCGTACGGGCCGTGTGGACGCCGTCGCGGGCGGCGCCCTTGAGGAGCTGGTGCAGCAGGAAGAGGCCACCTATCAGCAGCAGTGCCGAGGGCAGTGCGCTGAGCTCGTCCAAGAGGTGCAGGGAGGTGCCGGGCTCGGAGGCGCAGTACTGAGGGATCGTGCCGACGTCCACCCCCTGCTCGGGGAAGAAGCGGTTGGCGCCGGCGGAGCCACCGGTCGAGTCGTCGGTGACGCAGACGCTGCTGCTCCCCCAGCCGCCGTGGACGGTTCTGAAGACGACCCCCAGCGTCACCAGGGTCAACAGCACCCGCAGCGCTATCGACACCACCGTCGCCATCGGCTCCAGCATCTTCCGGTCCTCGGACATGATCCCCCGCCTCGCTTATCGTTTTTCGATGTATCGAGTTTCGATGTTATCGAGAAACGATAAGCCGCGCAAGCGACTGCGCCCCCGCACCAGGAGAGGTGCGGGGGCGCAGCCGTAAGGCAGTTGATCGAGTGTCAGAACCTCACGACGAAGTTGCCGACCGTGCCGGTGTCACCCGTGGCCACGTCGTCGACGCGGAGCTTCCACCAGCCGTTGACCGGCAGATCCGTGGCGTCGACCGTGTAGACCTTCTTGAGGGTGCCGCCGGGCTCCTCGCCGTTGTCCTTGAGCAGGTGCAGGGAGCCGTCCGGGGCGATCAGGTCGATCTTGAGGTCGCCCAGGTAGTCGTGCTCGATGTCCACGTACACCTTGAGCTTGGCGGAGCCGACGCCCGACAGACCGTCGGTCTTGGTCCAGATCTCCGTGTAGTTCTTGTCCGGGATGGCCTTCACGGTCTGGTTCTCGTACGACGGGAAGCCGAGCGACCAGCCGGTGAGGGTGCCCGTGGAACCGGTGGCGGAGTCGGTGACCTTCAGGGTCCAGGTGCCGTTGGCGACCGCGTCCGTGGCGTCCACGCCGTACGTGGTGGCCAGGGTGCCGCCGGCCTCGGAGCCGTACGGCTTGAGGATGTACGACTTGCCGTCCGGGCTGGTCAGGGTGAGCTTCAGGTCGCCGATCCTGGTGTGGGTGAGGTTCGTGTAGACCTGGAGCGGGCCCGCGGCGTTGCCGTCGATCCCGGTGACGGCGATGGTCGAGCTGAGGGTGCCGGAGTCCGGAATGGTCTGGGCGGTGGTGTTCTCGAACGGCGTCGGGAAGATCAGCGACCAGGTGGTCAGCGTGCCGGCGTCCCCGTCGTCGGTGTCGGTCATCCGCAGCTTCCACTCGCCGCCCGCGACGGAGGCGGAGGCGTCCACGGTGTACGTCGCCACGATGTCGTCGGCGCCGTCGGAGGCGCTCGCGGCCTTCAGCAGATGGGTCGTGCCGTTCGGCGCGACGAGCTCCAGCTTCACGTCACCGCGGAAGGCGTGGGTGATGTTGACGTACGCCTTGAGGTTCTTCGGCGCGTTGCCCGGGTATTCGGCGACGGTGATCGGCGAGGTCACCGCGGTGCCGGTGCCGCCGGTCGGCGCGTCCGGGATGGCGACGTCCTTGTCGTTGTCGACCTGGAAGGCGCGCGGCTTCTTGTCCGCCTCGGGCTTGGGCTCGACCGCGGCGACCGCCTTGGCCACGTCGATCCGGGGGACGGTCACGCCCGCCTCGTCGGTGATGGGCTTGCCGGTGGTGGCGAGCAGCGAGACCAGGCTGGCGAGCCCCTCGGTCGGGTAGGCCTGGCGCAGGACGGCGAGGGCGCCGGCGACGTGCGGGGCCGCCATGGAGGTGCCGCTCATGGAGTCGTAGGTGCCGCCGGGGACCGAGGAGACGATGCCGTTGCCGGGGGCGAAGACGTCCAGCAGCGGGCCGTGGTTGGAGAACGAGGCGACCTCGTCGTCGTCGGTCGTGGCGCCGACGGACACGGCGTTGGGCACGCAGGCGGGGGCGGTGACGGCGGTGGCCGAACCGTTGTTGCCGGCCGCGACGACCGTGGCGACACCGGCGGCGTAGAGCTTGTCGATGGCCGCCGCGCGGGCGTCCTTGGCGCAGGCGCTGGTGTAACTCGCCGAGCCCAGGCTCAGGTTGGCGGCGATGATCGGAGTGCCGGCCTGCTGGAGCTGCCAGACCTTCTCCAGGGCGGCGATCTGGGCGCTGGTGAAGCTGCGGATGCACGGGTTGGCGGCGCCGCAGTACTTGGTCGAGTCGAACTTGGAGAAGACCTGCATGGCGACGATGCCGGCGTCCGGCGCGACACCGGTGGCCGGGGCGCCGGTCAGGCCGGTGCCGTCACCTGCGGCGATGCCGGCGACATGGGTGCCGTGGTCGCAGCCGTCGAGGGTGGCGCAGGCGCCGGCCGCGGAGTTGGCGGCGCCGGTGCCCTCCTGGGTGGCCGCGCCGTTGCCGCACAGGCTGGTGGCTCCGTAGGCGGCGTCGATCGGCGAGAAGCAGGCCTCGGCGACGATCCGGTCCTTGAGGAACGGGTGGTTGGTGGCGACACCCGTGTCGATGATCGCGATGTCACTGCCGGCACCGGTCTTGCCGGCCTTGTGGGCGGTGTCGGCGCCGATGACCGGGATGCTCTCGTCCAGCGAGGGCGCGGAGAGACCGTCCTCGGTGACGCTCACGACGCCGTCCTGGGCGGCGAGTTCGGCCAGCCCGGACTTGTTCACGCGCAGGGTGACGATGGGCAGGGTGTCGAAGGACTGAAGTGTGTCGCCGACGCTCGCCGCGCTGGAGAGGTCGGCGCGGCTCTCGGTGACGACGTTCACGCGGACGGTGTCCCCGTCGGCGGTCTGGTCGTACAGGGGCGGGTCGATCGGGTCGTCGGCCGTGGTGGCCGTCGAGGTGGTCGACGTGGTGTCGGTGGCGTGGGCGGGTATCGCGCTGAGGGTGGCGGCCATCACGGACGTGATGACGGCAGCCCAGATCCGTCTGTTCATGGGTCTCTCGAAGTCAGCAGGGCATGCCGGAGCATGCGGGGTGGGAGAGAGGGAATTCCGGCGCGCGGAAAGCAGCGAAAAAGCCGGATGAGAAGAAAGCGAGGAAAAGAGAACTGCCTGCGGACGTCACGCACTGGGCGTGTTCCGTCGGGAGGCCGTAGGGGAAGGTGGCGGCAAGGCCGACCACGGCGGCGGAGAAAGACGGATCCGCTTGATCACCGCAGACATTAGGGGGCGGTGATCACCACCGCAAGACCCCAAAATCCGGAGCCGACGTCGCCGTACGGTTGCTCAGGCAAAAGCCGTGCCCGTCCGTCCGCGGCCCTCAACTGGACAGTGACGCGGGAAAGTTGATCACGTCCGCAAAACGGAAGCAGTCCACACCACTTTCCCGCCCGCCCCGGCACATCCCCTCCACCCCACCACTCGCTCTGGTGTCCGCTCCCGGGGCCCCGCTACGGTGGCGCTGCCGCGCACCACCACCGAGAGACCGAAGAAATTGAGCCAGGAACCCGCCATCGCCCCGCCCGCCGGAGCCGCGCCGGTGTTCGGGCTGATCACGCCCGTGGACTGGTACCGCATGCCGCTCCAGCCGCGGGACCGCCGTGAGGCGTCCATCGCCGCGCTGATCAGACGGCAGTTCGCCGGCGTCGACGACCAGCCCGTACTGCGCCGCAAGGCGGAGGAACAACTGCGCGACACCGCCGAGGCCGGGGTCGAGCAGGGCGGCGTCGTGCTGTACCTCTCCTTCCTGGAGGTCGGCGGCATCCCGCTGTCCGCCTCGCTGCTCGTCTCCCGCCTGCACCAGAAATTCGACGGGCTCGACGCCGTGGCCGCGCTCGCCGGTTCCGGCGAGGTGGGGCTGACGAAGCTGCCCGCGGTGGGGCGGGCGGCCCGGCTGGTGCGGCGGGAGCGGTCGCGGCAGTCGCGGAAGCTGGGGTCGGAGTTCCAGGACACGGTCGTCGAGTACTTCGTACCGGTCCCGGACCGCGACGAGGTGCTGATGCTCACCTTCAGCACACCGCTGGAACCGATCGCCGACGCCATGGTGGAACTGTTCGACGCGATCGCCGCAACGCTGCACTGGCAGCGGCAGGACGACACGGGGGATGACGAGACATGGGCGAGAGACTGAGGGTCTCCACGGACGACCTGGAGACGGCCGGCACCGGACTGCGCACGGTGGCCACCGAACTCGAGGGACTCGACAAGCTGATGGACCAGTACGACCTCCGCACGGTCGGCCATCAGCAACTGCACGAGCGGCTCCAGGACTTCTCCGACGGCTGGGACGACAACCGCAAGAAGATGATCGAGGAGATCCAGGGCCTCGGCCAGGTCGCCCACGAGTCCGGCAGGGCGTACAAGGAACTCGACACCGCGCTCTACAACGCGCTCATCGGCAAGGGGAAGAAGAAGTGATCGGCAAGGGGAGGCAGGCAGTGGTCGGCAAGGGGGACGAGAAATGACCCGCCCCGCCGACCACCGCTGGGAGGTGCTGGGGGAGAGCGGCGACCCGGTCCCCGGCGACGTCACCGACCTCACCGCCCTCTCCCGCCGCTTCGAGGCCACCGCCAGGACCATCACCGACACCGCGGCCGCACTGCGCCGCCTCGGCAACCAGGAGAGCTGGGACTCCGAGGCCGGACGCGCCTTCGCCGACAAGGCGAACGACACCGCGAAGACGGTGAGCAAGGCGCACGACCGCTACGCCGATGCCGCGTCCGCGCTGAAGACGTACTACACCGACCTGGAGACCATCCAGGAGGACGCCGACAAGCTGCTGCGCGACGCGGAGACCAAGGCCGGCGATCTCACCAAGGCCAAGTCGAGCGCCTCGAACCCGCCGCAGGGCACCGAGGAGGCCGACCAGAAGAAGCTCGACAAGAAGGTCACCGACATCCAGGACGGTCTGGACGGCCTGCGCGGTCAGCTCGCGGACGTCAAGCGGCGCCACAAGGAGGCCGGCGACAAGGCCGCCAAGAAGATCCACGACACCACCGAGGGCGACGGCCTCAACGACTCGTGGCTGGACGACCTGCGCGACGCTTTGAAGATCATCAGCGACATCACGGGCGCGATCGCCGCGGTCTGCGGCATCCTCGCGCTGCTCGTCGGCTGGATCCCGATCATCGGCCAGGCGCTGGCGGGCGTGCTCGGCACGATCGCGCTGGTGATGACCGTGATCTCCCTGGTCTGTCACGTCCTCCTCGCCCTCAACGGCGACGGCTCCTGGGGCGATGTCGCCATGGACGCCCTGGGCCTGGCCACCTTCGGTATCGGCCGGGTCTTCTCCGCCGGGTCCAAGCTCGCCGCGACCGTCGGCCGCAGCCGCGTCTGGCAGGCCGCCGACGACTACGTCCGCGCCTGGAACCGGGGCATGAACTCCGCCGCCCGCCGCCGCCTCGTCGAGGCGATGGTCGGCCCGCGCGCCGGGGCGAACGGCGCGGGCGCCCTGCCCGACGTGTCCCTCGCCGCCGCCTTCAAGGGCCTGCCCCGCTCCTTCGCCGACGACCTCGGCACGATCCGCGGCAACTGGCGGGACCTCTTCAAGGTCGGCGACAACCTCACCGCCGCCCGCAACGCCTACAACACGGCCGGCGCCCGGGGCCTCGCCAGCATGTACGTCGGCCCCGGCATGGTCGACGAACTCGGCCGCATGAAGAACATCGACCCGACCGACCTGAACTTCATCGGCACCCCGGACGCCTTCAAGCAGGCCCTCTCCTACAACTCCTGGGCCCTGGGCGCCACCGGCACCGGCGCGGGCTCCGACACCAACAGCTTCGTCGGCCTGTTCGGCGGCGACGACGAGATCGACGTGACGGGCCCGGACGCGTCGCTGGCGGGACGGTGACCCGGATGACGACCGGTACGGCGGACTGGAGCGAGTGCCGCGTGGACCTCCCGGCCCCGCACAACTGGCTGGTACTGGACCTGCGCACCGAGGACCCCGAGGCGTGGGCGCGCGAGGTGGCCGAGCAACACCTGCTGGAGGGTGCACCACGCGAGCTGTACGACGCCTTCGCCACGGACGTCCTCTGGTACTGGGGTGCGGCCCGCCGCCAGAACGCCCTGTGCGCGTCCCTTCTCGCCCCGCCGGACACCCCGGTCCTGGCGAGCTACACAGTCCGTGAGGTGCGCGTCCCGCCGGTGTCGACCGTGACGACCCTCCGCGCGGAGGTGGGGCAGGCGGAGGGCCCGTTCTTCGGCACCCAACTGCTGGAGGAAGTGGACCTCCCCTTGGGCCCGGCCCTCCGCGTCCAGCGCATGGAGCCCACGGCCCCGGACTCCTCCTCCGGCGAGATCGTCGAGGGCGTCGCCCACTACGTCCTGCCCGCCCGCTTCACCGGTACGGCACTGGAGTGCCGCCTCCTCTGGAACTCCCCGGGCCTGGGCGAGGCGCTGGCGGGGATGGCCGACGAACTGGCGCAGTCACTCCGCCTGACGTGAACGCCGCTTGATCAAAGGCTCCCCGAGCCCGAGCTTCTCCCACGGCAGCATCGCGAGCGGCATCCAGCTGAACCCGACGGCGAAGACCCCGAGGACATTGACGAGCTGCTTCGGCAGTACCCACCCGAGCTGGGCCACCACCAGCGCGACGACGAGCAGATACACATCGAACACGAGCACGGCGAGGATCTTCCGCAGGGCGCCCACGAGCCCGACCCGAGCCTCGCCCCTCTTGACCATCCCGAAGACGATCACCGGCACCAGCAGCCCGGTGATGCCACCGACGGCGATCCCCCCGATGACCAGGGCGATCCGCCCGTCCTCGGGCACGACATCGGACAACGGCGCCCGGTCCACCGCGTCCCCGAGCAGCGCCACGGCCGCGTACACGCCGAGCGCCATCGCCGCCAGCACGACGACGACCCCCACACCGAAGGCGATGTTCCCGGCCACAGAGCGCTTGCTGCGCTGCGACGCCTGAGGCCCCTCGGCCCTCGACTCGGCGGACATGGACCCTCCCATTCCTGTGCGGGGTCCGCTAGAGGATAGCCAGGCCGCGGTCAGTGGCTCCAGGCACTGGTGTCCAGTACCTTCGCGGGCGCCCGCACGTCCAGCGGCTCGTCGAAGGCGCTGTAGCTGGTGGTCGTACGGAAGTCCGACCCCTTGTACACGACCTTCAGCAGGTACGGCTTGCCCTCCGTGGCCACGTAGAACGTGTACTTCCCGGTCTTCACCGACTTGTCGGTCACGATCACCGAGATCGCCGGGGTGCCGTCGACCTCGGTCAACTCGCCTCGCTTCGCCGTGCCGAAGGAGGAGAAGTCGCGGGGGCAGTCGGACAGTCCGTCGCCCGGCTCGGCCTCGCTCGCGGGGGTCTTGAACCAGATGTTCTGGGGACCGTCCATCGACTTCTTCGACCACGACTCGATGTACGCGCGGTTCGGGCGGACGTAGTCCGTCTCGCCGATCCGGATCTGCTCGATGGCGGCGTCGTTCCAGCTCCAGGTGACCTTCGAGGTGCACTTGCTGTGGAGGTCGGTCGTGATGCGGGCGGTGAAACCCTTGCCCTCGGGGTTGGTGGTCGTCCCTTCGACGGTCACGGACGTCAGCCCGTCCATCGTCTTGTTGGCCTCGTCGAGGATCTCCTGCCCGGAGCGGTTGTCCCCCTCACCGCCGCTCCCCGAACACCCGGCCACCGCCACCAGGCACGCCAGCGCCGCCAGCGCTCGTCTTCGCACAGTCCCCCCACAGGTCACAGGTGACCCAGAGGTTACCGGCGTGGGTACGCGCGCCAAGAACCCGTAAACCGCCGGGGACAGCGGTTTCCCCGTGGCATACGGCGTGCGAGACTGCCCCGGTTGCGGAAGTGAACGGGGTGGCCGGGGCGTCTCCCGGCCGGTGGGGAGCGGACGACGATGAGCAAGCGGCAAGTGCAGAAGATGCTGCGGTTGATGGCGAGCGGAGAGGCCGTCGAGCTCACCAGCCCCATGGCCTCCGTGAAGAAGCTCGCCCGACTCGCCTTCATCGCCCAGCAGTTCGGGTACGAGTACGCCGACGTACGACACAGCGGCGGCCGGAACAACGCCCTCGTCATGCTGCTCGTCCCCGATCCCAGCCCGCAGGCCCGCGGCCGCGCCGCGCAGAACTGGGCGCAGTACCCGAACGCGAGCGACGGTGTCTCCGTGCCGCCCCTGATCCCGGACGCCTTCGAACTCCTCAAGGCCCGGATCAACTTCGACCTCACGGGGCAGGCCAAGAAGCGCATGGGATACGCCGTCGCCGGCGTCAGCGTCGCGTGTCTGGTCCTCGCGTACCGCTTCGGCGGCCAGTCCGACGACTTCGTCGTCGCGGCCGTCATCTGGGTCGTGCTCCTGGCGGCGCTCGGCATCGGGTTCGTCGTCAACGGCAAGCGCAACGTCAAGTTCGCCGGCCGGCTCCAGGCCGCCGGGTTCATGCCGGTCACCGACGGGGACGGACGGGTGCGGTATCTGCCGCCGGGCGCTCAGCTGCCGGGCCAGGCGAACCCCTTCGCCGCCGGCCCGTACGGCAACCAGCCCCAGCCGGGATACGGGCAGCAGCCTCAGCCAGGCTACGGCCAGCAGCCCCAGCCGGGATACGCCCAGCAGCCGTACCCGCCCCAGCCCGGATACGCCCAGCCCCAGCCTCAGCCCCAGCCCTACGGCTACCCTCAGCCCCCGCAGCCCTCGCCCGCCCCCGGCCCGTACGCCCCGCAGCAGCAGCCCTATCCGCAGCAGCAGCCGTACCCGCCGCAGCAGCCCTACCCCCAGCAGAACCCCAACTGGCAGGCGCCGCAGCAGTGACCTCTGGGGTGACCCACGCCACTGGGAGCTGTTCGTAACAAACGGCCGCAAGTACCTCTCACCCCGCCTCCGCGCCGGGTGAGAGCAAAGTTCCTTTCCGGTCACCCAGTGCCACAGCAAGGAAACGCGCCCTCCCTACCTTCGGGATCAGCCGCTCAGAGAGCCCCGAGCCCCGAAGCACCGTGGAGGCAGCATGACAGCCCCGAGTACAGCCCCCGCACCCCCGACCAGGGGCAGTCGCTGGATCCAGGAGTGGGATCCGGAGGACGAGACCTTCTGGAAGGAGAAGGGCGAGAAAGTCGCCCGCCGCAACCTCCTCTTCTCCGTCCTCTCCGAGCACATCGGGTTCTCGATCTGGACCATGTGGTCCGTGCTGGTGCTGTTCATGGGCCCGGAGTACGGCCTGACCCCGGCCGACAAGTTCCTGCTGACCTCGATGGTCACGCTCGTCGGCGCCGTCGTCCGCGTCCCGTACACCTTCGCCGTGGCCCTCTTCGGCGGCCGGAACTGGACCATCGTCTCCGCCGGGCTGCTGCTCGTCCCCACCATCGCGGCGTTCACCGTGATGAAGCCGGGGACCTCCTTCTCCACCTTCCTGCTCGTCGGTCTGCTGGCCGGCATCGGCGGCGGTAACTTCGCCTCCTCCATGACCAACATCAACGCCTTCTTCCCGCTCCGTAAGAAGGGGTGGGCGCTCGGACTGAACGCGGGCGGCGGCAACATCGGCGTCCCGGTCATCCAGCTGATCGCCCTCGCCGTCATCGGCGCCAGCGGCGGCCCGCGCGTGCTGCTCGGCATCTACATCCCGCTGATCCTCCTCGCCGCCACCCTCGCCGCGCTCTATATGGACAACCTCGCGACGGTGAAGAACGACACCGGTGCCGCCATCGACTCGGCGAAGGACGGCCACACCTGGATCATGTCCTTCCTCTACATCGGGACGTTCGGGTCGTTCATCGGGTACGCCTTCGCCTTCGGCCAGGTCCTCCAGGTCCAGTTCGGCCGTACGCCGCTGCAGGCCGCGTACCTCACCTTCATCGGCCCGCTGCTCGGCTCCCTGATCCGCCCGCTCGGCGGCTGGCTCGCCGACAAGTACGGCGGCGCGAAGATCACCCTCTACAACTACGTCGGCATGGCCGCCGCCACCGGTGTGCTGATCTTCGCCAGCCAGGAGAAGTCGCTCGGACTGTTCGTCTCCGTCTTCGTGGTGCTGTTCGTCCTCAGCGGGCTCGGCAACGGCTCGACGTTCAAGATGATCCCCGGCATCTTCCACGCCAAGGCCCTCGCCAAGGGGCTCCAGGGCGACGAGGCCGCCGCCCACGGCCGCCGGCTCTCCGGCGCCTCCATGGGCCTCATCGGAGCGGTCGGCGCGCTCGGCGGGGTGGGCATCAACCTGGCCTTCCGCCAGTCCTTCCTGTCGAACGGCTCCGGCACCGGCGCCTTCGTCACCTTCCTCGTCTACTACGCCCTCTGCTTCGCGGTGACCTGGGCCGTATACCTTCGCCGTACGGCCGCCAAGGCCGAGACGACGGCAGCCGCCGAGACGAAGCCGCAGCTCAGCTATGCCGAGGTGTGACGTAACACCGGCGCAATGAAGCCGAACCGAGCCTGTCACGCACCGTTGACAGGCTCGGTCGGCACGCAGGTGCCATCACAGCCGGTGTAGGTGCAAACGACTCGAGTGCGGGACGAGAGTTATGTACGACGAAGAGCAGCGACCAGAACAACACGGCCCCCTGGCCGGCTTCACCGTAGGGGTGACAGCCGCGCGCCGGGCCGACGAGCTGGGCGCGCTGCTGCAGCGACGGGGAGCCGCCGTCCTGCACGCACCGGCCCTGCGGATCGTGCAGCTCGCCGACGACAGCGAGCTGCTCGCCGCGACCAAGCAGGTCATCGACGAGGTACCGGACGTCGTGGTCGCCACGACCGCGATCGGTTTCCGTGGCTGGATCGAGGCCGCCGATGGCTGGGGGCTGGGCGAGGACCTGCTCCAACGGCTGCGCGGCATCGAGCTGCTGGCGCGCGGACCCAAGGTGAAGGGCGCGGTCCGGGCCGCCGGGCTGACCGAGGACTGGTCGCCGTCGTCCGAGTCCATGGCCGAGGTGCTCGACCGGCTTCTGGAGGAGGGCGTCGAGGGCCGCCGTATCGCCATCCAGCTGCACGGCGAGCCGCTGCCCGGGTTCGTGGAGGCGCTCAGGGCCGCGGGAGCGGAGGTGCTCGGCGTGCCGGTCTACCGGTGGATGCCGCCGGAGGACATCGGGCCGGTGGACCGTCTCCTGGACGCCACCGTCTCCCGGGGCCTGGACGCCCTCACCTTCACCAGCGCTCCCGCCGCAGCGTCCCTGCTGACCCGGGCCGAGGAGCGGGGGCTGCTCCCCGAACTGCTCGCCGCCCTCAACCACGACGTCCTCCCGGCCTGCGTGGGCCCGGTCACGGCCCTCCCGCTCCAGGCCCGTGGCGTCGACACCGTCCAGCCCGAGCGCTTCCGCCTCGGCCCCCTCGTCCAGCTCCTGTGCCAGGAACTCCCGGCCCGGGCCCGCACCCTGCCCATCGCAGGCCACCGGGTCGAGATCCGCGGCCACGCGGTCCTCGTCGACGGCGCCCTGCGCCCCGTACCGCCGGCCGGGATGTCACTGCTGCGCGCGCTGTCCCGGCGGCCTGGCTGGGTGGTCGCCCGTGCGGAGCTGCTGCGGGCGCTGCCCGGCGCGGGCCGTGACGAGCACGCGGTGGAGACGGCCATGGCCCGCCTGCGCACCTCGCTCGGCGCTCCGAAGCTGATCCAGACGGTGGTGAAGCGGGGTTACCGACTGGCCCTGGACCCCGCCGCCGACGCCAAGTACTCGGACGTGTAGGACCGCCCCCGCACCAGCAGCGCCCTCGCCAGACAGCCCAGCGCCACCGTCGACAGCACGGCCCGCACGACGTTCCAGGCCACCCACGCGTCCTCGAACTCCTCGCGGGCGGCGGCCGGATCGGCGGCGGTGTCCAGACCGTTGTTCAACGGGATGTTGAAGGCGACCGTCACCAGGAAGGCGAGGGCGTACGCGGCGAGGGCCGCCCACACCCACCGGCGGTGCGACTGCCCCCGGCCCTGCCACGCCGCCACCCCGGTCAGCAGCAGCGCCCCGAGGAAGCTCAGCATGAACACCGGGTTCTGGATGACGTCGTTGATGTTCCGCATGACCTCGACGTAGACCCGGTCGTCGCTGCGGGCCAGGCCCGGCA
This sequence comes from Streptomyces sp. NBC_00028, assembly GCF_045041065.1. Classification (NCBI taxonomy): domain Bacteria; kingdom Bacillati; phylum Actinomycetota; class Actinomycetes; order Kitasatosporales; family Streptomycetaceae; genus Streptomyces; species Streptomyces sp. NBC_00028. The sequence continues at coordinate 6,187,205 of NZ_CP108293.1, forward strand.
TCACCGCGCACGCGAACACGTAGAAGGTCCCCGCGATCAGCCCCATGGCGACCGTGGCCGCACCCAGTACCGCGCCTGTCGTCCCGCTCTGCTTCGTCATGCCCTCCAGTCAACGGGCCGGAGAACACCGCCGACATGGCCGAGACGCCCAGCCCCATACGCCTGCGTCCAGCCCCGCCGGTACGTCCCACCGATACGCCCCGCCGGTACGGGGACTTCCGGCGGCGCGGGCGGGAGGGCACTGTGAGAGGGAACCGTTTTCTCACGGCACCCCTAGGTGGTGACAGGCACATGGCACTTGATACGGCCGCGGCCCCGTACGAGCTGCGGTTCGACGCCGGGCGGATCTGTCTCGATCTCCTCGCGACCACCCATCCCGTCGAACGGCTCGACTCGGTCGAGGTGCTGTGCGCCTGGATCGTCGGCTCGGGGCTGGTCCCGGCGGACACCCCGCTGACCCACGCCGGCGTCTCCTGGCTGGTGGCCTTCCGCGAACTGAGGGGACGGCTGGGTCAGTTGGTGCGCACGGGGTCCACCGGTGCGGACATCGCGCTCGCCCGTGTCAACGAGCTCGCCCGTGCCGCGCCCCCGGCCCCTCGTGCCGTGTCGGCCGAGGACGGCACTCTCGTACGGCAGTTGACCGGTCCGCCCGAACTGGCCGCCCTGCTCGGCGCGATCGCGCGGGACGCCGTCGAACTGCTCACCGATCCGCTCGCGCGGGCGGGGCTGCGGCAGTGCGCCGGCGACAACTGCCCGATCGTGTACCTCGACACCTCACGGGGGCGCAGGAGGCGTTGGTGCTCCAGTGAGATCTGCGGGAACCGCGAAAGAGTCGCCCGGCACCGCCGACGCGCGGCCCTCGCCCGCGCCTGAGGGCCCGAAATTCACGCCCGGGGGTCCGGGGCCCGCGCCTGAGGGTCCGTTATGCGGCTTCTGTGGAACGGGAGTCGAAGTGATTTCGATTACACGCCGTTTACTCCCGCCGCGTCACGGGCAGTCGAGCCGATCTTGCCGATGTGGTGGAAATGTAAAGATCGCACGGTGGGAATGTGCGTTCATGTCCCCCTCGTCACGTCACTCGGAAGAAAACTGTCACGTCACTTTGAACACACAACCGCCCGCGTCCGTACCCCGTGTTGAGCGACCGGTCGGGGGAACCCCCGGACATCGGAGGTGGGCGTGCGCAAGGATTCCGTCGTGGCCAATGAACGTGGATCGAGGGCCCGACATCGCATGTCCCAGCCCTCGGAACCTGATGAGGAGCTCATGCGTGCTCTGTACAGAGAGCACGCGGGACCCCTGCTCGCCTATGTGCTGAGGCTGGTCGCCGGAGACCGGCAAAGAGCCGAGGACGTTGTGCAGGAGACGCTGATCCGTGCCTGGAAGAACGCCGGTCAGCTCAATCGAGCGACCGGATCTGTACGCCCCTGGCTGGTGACGGTTGCCCGGCGCATCGTCATCGACGGCCACCGAAGCCGGCAGGCCCGGCCGCAGGAGGTCGATCCGTCGCCGCTGGAGGTCATCCCCGCGGAGGACGAGATCGACAAGGCGCTGTGGTTGATGACGCTGTCGGACGCGCTCGACGACCTGACTCCCGCGCACCGGGAGGTGCTCGTCGAGACGTACTTCAAGGGGCGTACCGTCAATGAGGCGGCCGAGACGCTCGGTATACCCAGCGGCACCGTCCGCTCGCGGGTCTTCTATGCCCTGCGTTCGATGAAGCTGGCACTGGAGGAGCGGGGGGTGACGGCGTGATGAGTGTTTACGGGGGAAACCAGGGATTCGGCACAGGTGGTTCGGGTATGTCTGGGGCTATGCAGGGATCTCCGGTGCCGAGCGAGCACGAGACCGTCGGCGCCTACGCCCTCGGGATCCTCGACGACGCCGAGGCAACCGCTTTCGAGGTGCATCTCGCCGGGTGCGAATGGTGCGCCCAGCAGCTCGACGAACTCGCCGGGATGGAACCGATGCTGGCCGCGCTCGCGGACCTGCCCGGGACCGGGACACCCGCGATCGGCGAGTCGCTGTCCGCCAAGCCCAGCCCACGGCTGGTGAACAAGCTGGTCGACGAGGTCGCCGACCGCCGCGCCCAGAAGCGCCGGCGCGGCTTCTACCTGGTGGCCGCGGCGGCCGCGCTGATCATCGGCGGCCCGCTGGTCGCGGTGGGAGCGACGGGCGACAACTCGGGTGGGAACGTTTCCGCGCACACCACCGCCAGCAGCCCCGCCAAGGAAGCCTTCGACGTCATCAAGGACAAGGTCACCGCGACCGACCCCAGCACCGACGTCACCGCGACCGTCGCGGTGGAGAAGAAGGACTGGGGCACCCACGCGGTCCTTCAGCTGAAGAACGTGACAGGCCCCCAGAAGTGCTCCCTGATCGCCGTCGGCAAGAACGGCGAGCGCGAGACGGTCACCTCCTGGTCCGTCCCGAACTGGGGCTACGGCATCGCGAACGCCAAGACCGAAGAGGCCAAGCAGCCCCTCTACGTCCACGGCGGCGCGGCCTTCGACCCGAACCAGATCGACCACTTCGAGGTCATGACCTTCGACGGCAAGAAGCTCGTAGAGGTCGACGCGTAGAAGGCGTGACAGCCGACGCGTAGCTTCCACCGGCCCCCTTCACTTAATGTTGACGGCTGCCCAGCACGTCAGAAGGGGGCCCGGTGGCCGCTCAGGCTCAGCAGGAAACCGCGGTCGGTCCGGATCACGATTCCGTTCGTGACCGGGAGATCAGCGTCGAACAGGACCATCTCGACCGGGTCTACCGACGCCTCGAGGAGAAGATCCACGAGGCGGAGTTCCTCATGGACGACGCGGCCAAGCGCGGCCAGGTCGGTACGCCCGGCGCGCTCGCCGAGCGGGACGCCCAGGTCTTCCGGGCCGGCGTCCACCTCAACCGCCTCAACAACGAGTTCGAGGACTTCCTCTTCGGACGTATCGACCTGCTCCTCGGCAGGGACGGCAAGAAGGGCCCCGACGGCGCCTACACCGCCGTGGAGCCCGCCGAAGGCGCCGTACGGGCGGACGACACCGCCGATATCGCCGAGACGCTCCACATCGGGCGTATCGGCGTCCTCGACTCCGACTACGCGCCGCTCGTCATCGACTGGCGGGCCCCGGCCGCGGCGCCCTTCTACCGGTCGACCCCGGTCGACCCGGGCCGGGTCGTGCGCCGCCGGGTCATCCGCTCCAAGGGGCGCCGCGTCCTCGGTGTCGAGGACGACCTGATGCGCCCCGAGCTGACGGCCTTCCTCGACGGCCATGAGCTGCCCGTCATCGGCGACGGCGCCCTGATGGCCGCCCTCGGCCAGGCCCGCAGCCACACCATGCGGGACATCGTCGCCTCCATCCAGGCCGAGCAGGACCTGGTCATCCGCGCCCCCGCGGCCTCCGTGACCTACATCGAGGGCGGCCCGGGCACCGGAAAGACCGCTGTCGCCCTGCACCGCGCCGCCTACCTCCTCTACCAGGACCGGCGCCGCTACTCGGGCGGCATCCTGATCGTCTCGCCGACGCCCCTGCTGGTCGCCTACACCGAGGGCGTCCTCCCGTCGCTGGGCGAGGAGGGCCAGGTCGCCATCCGCGCCATCGGCTCCCTCGTCGACGGCGCCGAGGCCACGCTCTACGACAGCCCGGCCACCGCCCGCGCCAAGGGCTCGTACCGCATGCTCAAGGTCCTGCGGAAGGCGGCACGAGGCGCGCTGGAGACCAGGCCGGCCGGCGGTCAGCTCGCCCTCGGCGAGGACGACGCGGACACCGCCCGTCCCGCCGGCACCCCCACCCGCCTGCGCGTCGTCGCCTTCGGGCGCCGCCTGGAGCTGGAGTCCGCGGACCTGGACCGCATCCGCCACAACGCCCTCGGCGGCACCGCGCCCGTGAACCTGCTGCGCCCGCGCGCCCGCAAGCTCCTCCTGGACGCGCTGTGGGCGCAGTCCGGTGCGGCCGGCCGGCACACCGACCCCGAGCTCGCCGCCGAGCTGCGCTCCTCCTTCGACGAGGACGTCAGCTCCGAGGACAGCTTCATCGACTTCCTGGGCGCCTGGTGGCCCGAGCTCACCCCGAAGGGCGTCCTGGCGGCCATGGCCGACGAGCGCCGCCTCGGCCGCTGGGCACGCCGTGTCCTCAACCCCGGCGAGGTCCGCAGGGTCGCCCGCTCCCTGAGACGGGACGGCCACTCCGTGCACGACATCGCCATGCTCGACGAGCTCCAGGCCATCCTCGGTACCCCGGCCCGCCCCCGGAAGAAGCGCGAGCTGGACCCGCTCGACCAGCTCAGCGGCCTGGAGGAGCTGATGCCGGTCCGCGAGGAGACCCAGCGCGAGCGCGCCGAGCGGCTCGCCCAGGAGCGCACCGAGTACGCCCATGTCATCGTCGACGAGGCACAGGACCTCACCCCGATGCAGTGGCGCATGGTCGGCCGCCGCGGCCGGCACGCCACCTGGACGGTCGTCGGCGACCCGGCCCAGTCCTCCTGGTCCGACCCCGACGAGGCGGCCGAGGCCCGCGACGAGGCCCTCGGCACCCGTCCGCGCCGCCGCTTCGAGCTCACCGTGAACTACCGCAACCCCTCGGAGATCGCCGACCTCGCCGCCAAGGTGCTGGCCCTCGCCATGCCCGGCTCCACGTCCCCGCGGGCCGTCCGCTCCACCGGCGTCGAGCCCCGCTTCACGGTGGTGGCGGAGTCCCTCGCGGCCACCGTCCGCGCGGAGGCGGCCCGCCTCCTCGACCTCGTCGACGGCACGGTCGGCGTCGTCGTCGCCATGCAGCGCCGCGAGGAGGCCGCCCGCTGGCTCACCGGCCTCGGCGACCGGGTGGTGGCGCTCGGCAGCCTGGAGGCCAAGGGCCTGGAGTACGACGCCACGATCGTCGTCTCCCCGGCCGAGATCGCGGACGAGTCCCCGGCGGGCCTGCGGGTGCTGTACGTGGCCCTGACCCGGGCCACCCAGCAGCTGACGATCGTGTCGGGGGAGCGGGACCAGCCAAACCCGAACGGGGTGCCCGATCTGCTGAGAGATTGAACTCTCGGGATGGGAATGGCCTTACGGGATCCGTTTGTTAGCCTGGGTGTGACACCGGCTCGATCCAAGCCCCCGGGCCCAACCTTCGTCCCTTAGAGGGACCACTTGCCGCGAGGCGAGCATGGCGGGTCGGTGTCACTGACTCGCGAGAGGCCCACGTCCCAGGACGTGGGCCTCTTTCGCTGTGAACAAAACGTTCGCAATCCAGCGCGGCTAACGCCTACTCATCAGTAGGTGCGACGATCGGACGGCAAACGGCAGGACAGCGACACAGCGTCACAGGTGAAAGCAGAGGAAGTCGGCCATGGCAACGGCGCCCAGCGTCTCCTACTCGATGACGGTCCGGCTGGAGGTGCCCGCGAGCGGAACCGCGGTCTCCCAGCTCACCGGGGCCGTCGAGTCCCACGGAGGCTCGGTGACCGGCCTCGACGTGACCGCCTCCGGCCACGAGAAGCTCCGGATCGACGTCACCATCGCGGCCACCTCCACGGCACACGCCGACGAGATCGTCGAGCAGCTGCGCGGCATCGAGGGCGTCACGCTCGGCAAGGTCTCCGACCGTACGTTCCTGATGCACCTCGGCGGCAAGATCGAGATGGCGTCCAAGCACCCCATCCGCAACCGCGACGACCTCTCGATGATCTACACCCCCGGCGTGGCCCGGGTCTGCATGGCGATCGCCGAGAACCCCGAGGACGCCCGCCGCCTCACCATCAAGCGCAACTCCGTTGCGGTCGTGACGGACGGCTCGGCCGTGCTGGGCCTCGGCAACATCGGCCCGAAGGCCGCGCTCCCGGTCATGGAGGGCAAGGCGGCCCTCTTCAAGCGGTTCGCCGGCATCGACGCCTGGCCGATCTGCCTGGACACCCAGGACACCGACGCGATCGTCGAGATCGTCAAGGCGATCGCCCCCGGGTTCGCCGGCATCAACCTGGAGGACATCTCCGCACCCCGCTGCTTCGAGATCGAGGCCCGGCTGCGCGAGGCCCTCGACATCCCCGTCTTCCACGACGACCAGCACGGCACCGCGATCGTCGTCCTCGCCGCCCTGAAGAACGCACTTCGCGTCACCGGCAAGGCAATTGAGAACATTCGCGTCGTCATGTCCGGCGCCGGCGCGGCCGGTACGGCCATCCTCAAGCTGCTGATCGCCGCGGGCGTCAAGAACGCCGTCGTCGCCGACATCCACGGCGTGGTGCACGCCGGCCGCGAGGACCTCGTCGACGCCGCCGCGGACTCGCCGCTGCGCTGGATCGCCGACAACACCAACCCCGAGGGCCTGACCGGCACGCTGAAGGAAGCGGTGCGCGGCGCCGACGTCTTCATCGGCGTCTCCGCGCCCAACGTGCTCGACGGGGACGACGTGGCCGCGATGGCCGAGGGCGCGATCGTGTTCGCGCTCGCGAACCCGGACCCCGAGGTGGACCCGGCGATCGCCCGCCAGACGGCGGCGGTTGTGGCCACCGGCCGCTCCGACTTCCCGAACCAGATCAACAACGTGCTGGTCTTCCCGGGTGTCTTCCGCGGTCTCCTCGACGCCCAGTCCCGCACGGTCAACACCGAGATGATGCTGGCCGCCGCGACCGCCCTGTCGGACGTGGTCACCGCGGACGAGCTGAACCCGAACTACATCATTCCTTCTGTCTTCAACGACAAGGTCGCGGGCGCGGTCGCCGGTGCGGTGCGCGAGGCGGCGAAGGCGGCGGGCGCCACGGCGTAGCACCGGGCGCCCGCTCCGTAGCACCGGGCGCCTCGTCCCGTTGTCGTAGCCGTGTCGTACTGTGCAAGGGCTGTGGGTGGTCATGCGGGCTTGTGAGCATCACCACCACGGCCCCTGCATCGGCGCGTCGCGGAACCGCAGGCCGAGGGCCGCCCGTTAGGTTGGCGGGCACGCGCAGGCCTTTCGTGTGACTCCCTAGGGTGTTCTCACGACTCCTACGGGTGCCGGATTGGCTTTCCCGCCGCAGGTAGGGGCAGGATGCGTCCCTGGGCGCGAGCGCATCGGCAAACGACAGCGCCCAACATGCGGCTCCGCCGCGTGGCACGCCTCAACGGCAAGAAGAACACGGGAGTAAGAACATGAACCGCAGTGAGCTGGTGGCCGCGCTGGCCGACCGCGCCGAGGTGACCCGCAAGGACGCCGACGCCGTTCTGGCCGCTTTCGCCGAGACCGTCGGCGAGATCGTCGCCAAGGGCGACGAGAAGGTCACCATCCCCGGCTTCCTGACCTTCGAGCGCACCCACCGTGCCGCTCGCACCGCGCGCAACCCGCAGACCGGCGACCCGATCCAGATCCCGGCCGGCTACAGCGTGAAGGTCTCCGCTGGCAGCAAGCTCAAGGAAGCCGCCAAGGGCAAGTGAGCCTGACGGTACGTCCGGGACGACGTACGAGGCGCGAGTAACGCCAATGGGGCGGCCACCCGGTGAGGGTCGGCCGCCCCATTGGCGTACGTGGGCTGGTTACCCGAGCGCCTTGCCCGGAAGCTCGACCTTCGCGCCGAGCTCGACGAGCTTCTCCATGAAGTTCTCGTAGCCGCGGTTGATCAGGTCGATGCCGTGCACCCGCGAAGTGCCCTGCGCGGCGAGGGCCGCGATGAGGTACGAGAAGCCGCCGCGGAGGTCGGGGATGACCAGGTCGGCGCCCTGGAGCTTGGTGGGGCCCGAGACGACCGCCGAGTGGAGGAAGTTGCGCTGGCCGAAACGGCAGTCGCTGCCGCCCAGGCACTCGCGGTACAGCTGGATGTGAGCACCCATCTGGTTCAGCGCGGAGGTGAAGCCGAGCCGGGACTCGTAGACCGTCTCATGGATGATCGACAGGCCGGTCGCCTGCGTCAGCGCCACCACCAGCGGCTGCTGCCAGTCCGTCTGGAAGCCCGGGTGGACGTCCGTTTCGAGCGCGATGGACTTCAACTGGCCACCGGGGTGCCAGAACCGGATGCCCTCGTCGTCGATCTCGAAGGCACCGCCCACCTTCCGGTAGGTGTTGAGGAACGTCATCATCGACCGCTGCTGGGCGCCGCGGACGTAGATGTTGCCCTCGGTCGCCAGCGCGGCGGACGCCCAGGAGGCGGCCTCCAGGCGGTCCGGGAGCGCCGCGTGGTTGTAGCCGCCGAGCGTGTCCACACCGGTGACGCGGATCGTGCGGTCGGTGTCCATCGCGATGATGGCGCCCATCTTCTGCAGGACGCAGATGAGGTCCTCGATCTCGGGCTCCACCGCGGCGTTGGAGAGTTCGGTGACGCCCTCCGCCAGTACCGCCGTCAGCAGCACCTGCTCGGTCGCGCCGACCGAGGGGTACGGCAGCCGGATCTTCGTACCGCGCAGCCGCCGCGGCGCCTCCAGGTACTGGCCGTCCGCCCGCTTCTCGATCGTCGCGCCGAACTGCCGCAGTACCTCGAAGTGGAAGTCGATCGGCCGGCCGCCGATGTCGCAGCCGCCGAGACCGGGGATGAAGGCGTGACCGAGGCGGTGCAGCAGCGGGCCGCACAGGAGGATCGGGATACGGCTCGACCCGGCGTGGGCATCGATGTCAGCGACGTTCGCGCTCTCGACGTGGGTCGGGTCCATCACCAGTTCGCCGGGCTCCTCACCCGGACGGACCGTCACACCGTGCAGTTGCAGCAGACCGCGTACGACACGCACGTCACGGATGTCCGGAACGTTGCGCAGTCGACTCGGCCCGCTGCCCAGCAGGGCGGCGACCATGGCCTTCGGTACGAGGTTCTTCGCACCGCGGACACGGATCTCGCCCTCCAGCGGGGTGCCGCCGTGGACAAGCAGTACGTCGTCATTGCCGTTGACGGTCATGTATCTCGCGTTCCGATTGGTGGGGCAGGGGCCAGAAAGGAAAGGGTAATCGCCGTCCACCCCCCTTCCGTAAGCCCAAGTACCGCTCAGCCACGTCATAGCTGTGTCACAACACGAACCGTTCCCCGGCGGGCACATGGGGTCACGGTGGCGGGCGCGCGCGAGGGGCGCGTGGTTGCGCTCTGAGCTGCATCCTCCGCCGTAAGGGCATTGCCACCCCCTTTCGCGGGAAGATGCGGGATCATGTCTGGCATGACCGAGGTGTCCTCGCTCACAGGGCGGTTGCTCGTGGCAACGCCCGCCCTGGCGGACCCGAACTTCGACCGTGCGGTGGTGCTCCTTCTCGACCACGACGAGGAGGGCTCCCTCGGTGTCGTCCTCAACCGGCCGACGCCGGTGGACGTCGGCGACATCCTGGAGGGCTGGGCCGACCTCGCCGGTGAGCCCGGGGTCGTCTTCCAGGGCGGCCCGGTCTCCCTCGACTCGGCGCTCGGCGTCGCCGTCATCCCGGGCGGCGCGTCCGGCGAGCGGGCCCCGCTGGGCTGGCGCCGGGTGCACGGCGCGATCGGTCTGGTCGACCTGGAGGCCCCGCCGGAACTCCTCGCCTCGGCCCTCGGTTCCCTGCGGATCTTCGCCGGATACGCCGGCTGGGGGCCCGGCCAGCTGGAGGACGAGCTGGTGGAGGGCGCCTGGTACGTCGTCGAGTCCGAACCCGGCGATGTCTCCTCCCCGTCCCCGGAAACCCTCTGGCGCGAGGTCCTGCGCCGTCAGCGCAACGAGCTGGCGATGGTGGCCACGTATCCGGACGACCCTTCACTCAACTGAAGCGTGTGACCTTCAGTACCCTGGCTTTCATGAGCACTCTTGAGCCCGAGCGCGGGACTGGTACGGGGACCCTCGTAGAGCCGACGCCACAGGTGTCCCACGGCGACGGCGACCACGAGCGCTTCGCCCACTACGTCCAGAAGGACAAGATCATGGCGAGCGCCCTCGACGGGACCCCCGTCGTGGCGCTGTGCGGCAAGGTGTGGGTACCGGGCCGCGACCCGAAGAAGTACCCCGTGTGCCCCATGTGCAAGGAGATCTACGAGTCCATGGGCGCCGGCGGGGACGGCGACGGCAAGGGCGGCGGCGACAAGTAGGTCCCGCCTGTCCGGCTGAGCCGAGCTTTGTGAGGCCCTCGGGGCGCGTTCAGGCGCGCCCCGAGGGCCTTTCGCATGCCTTTTCGCAGTCCTTCGCATGTCACGAAGTGGTGGAGACCTCTTGTGGGCATGTTCATGTAGTCCCTAGCCTCCGTTGTGCAGAGCGAAACCGCCATTGCATATGTTGCAACGCAACGCACTCTTGCTCGGAGGCCCCACTCCATGAAGCTCTCCCCCCGGCTGACCGTGCTCCTGACCGCCCTCGCCCTCACCGCCTGCGCTCCCCAGACCTCCTCCAACTCGTCCTCCGACAAGGACGACAAGACCGGCACCCTGCGCGTCTGGCTCTTCCAGGAGGTCGGCAACCAGCCCAAGGAGAAGGTCGTCGACTCCGTGGTCGCCGCCTTCGAGAAGGCCCATGAGGGCACGAAGGTCGACGTGGAGTACATCCCGGTCGACACCCGCGCCCAGCGCGTCAAGGCCGCCTTCAACGACCCGGCGTCCGCTCCCGACGTCATGGAGTACGGCAACACCGACACCGCCGGCTATGTGCGGGACGGCGGACTGCTCGACATCACCGAGGAGTTCGGCGCCTGGCCCGAGGCCAAGGACACCGACCCCACCGCGAGGACGTCCGTCACCGTGGCCGGCAAGATCTACGGCGCGCCCTTCTACGTCGGCGTCCGCGCCCTGTACTACCGCACCGACGTCTTCGAGGAACTCGGCCTGGAAGTCCCCCGCTCCATGTCCGAGTTGGCGGCGACGGCGCGCAAGATCCGCGCCGCCAAGCCCGAGTTGTACGGCCTGGTCGTCGGCGGCGCCTACACGTACGGCGCGATGCCGTTCGTCTGGGCCGACGGTGGTGAGATCGCCACCGCCCAGGACGGCTCGTACACCTCGGCGATCGACAGCGCCGCCGCCCGCAAGGGCATCAAGGCGTACACCTCCCTGTTCTCCGACGACAACTGTCCCGCCGCCAAGTGCGCCGGCTTCGGCGGCAACGACACGGTCACCGCGTTCGCCGCGGGCAAGGCGGGCATGGCGATCGGCGGCGACTTCAGCCACGCGGCGGTCGAGGCGGGCAAGGTGAAGGGCAAGTACGCGGTGGTGCCGCTGCCCGGCGTCACGTCCGGCTCCATCGCTCCCGCCTTCGCGGGCGGCAACAACATCGGCGTACTGAAGAGCACCTCGCACCGCACGCTGGCGGTGCAGCTGATGGAGCGGTTGGCGTCGAAGAAGACCCAGGCCGCGCTCTTCGACGCGATGGGCTTCCTGCCGACCTTCGGGGACGTACGGCAACAGGCGGCGCAGAAGGAGCCGTTCGTGAAGCCGTTCGTGGAGACGCTGGGCGCCGGGACGAAGTTCGTGCCCGCGTCTCCCGCCTGGTCGCAGATCGACTCCTCCCTCGTCCTGCCGACGATGTTCCAGGAGGTCATCAGCGGCAGGAAGGACGTGGCGGCGGCTTCGGCGGACGCGGCGAAGAAGATGGACGACGCGTTCGGCGCCGCCGGATGACCACGGTGACCCACCGCACCACCTGGACGCCGTGGCTCTATCTGGCCCCCGCTCTCGTCGCCCTCGGTGGGCTGCTCGTCTATCCCATCTATCAGCTCGGGCTCATCTCCTTCTTCCGGTACACCCAGGCGCAGGTCAGCGGTGGTGAGCCCACCGCCTTCGAAGGGTTCGGGAACTACTCGGCGCTCTTCGCCGACCCGCAGTTCTGGCAGGTGCTGCTGGCCACCGTGGTCTTCGCGGCCGCCTGCGTCGTCTCCACCCTCGCCGTCGGCTGCGCGCTCGCCGTACTGCTCACCCGGGTGCGTGCCGTGCCGCGGCTGGCGCTGATGCTGGCCGCGCTGGGGGCGTGGGCGACACCGGCGGTGACCGGGTCGACGGTCTGGCTGCTCCTGTTCGACCCCGACTTCGGGCCGGTCAACCGGATCCTCGGCCTCGGCGACCACTCCTGGACGTACGGGCGTTACTCCGCCTTCCTGCTCGTCCTGCTCGAAGTGGTGTGGTGCTCCTTCCCGTTCGTGATGGTCACCGTCTACGCCGGTATCCGCGCCGTCCCCGCCGAGGTACTGGAGGCGGCCTCCCTCGACGGCGCCTCGCAGTGGCGGGTCTGGCGCTCGGTGCTGGCGCCGATGCTGCGGCCGATCCTGGTGGTCGTCACCATCCAGTCGGTCATCTGGGACTTCAAGGTCTTCACGCAGATCTACGTCATGACGAACGGCGGCGGCATCGCGGGCCAGAACCTCGTCCTGAACGTCTACGCCTACCAGCAGGCGTTCGCCTCCTCGCAGTACGGCCTCGGCTCGGCGATCGGGGTCGTGATGCTGCTGATCCTGCTCGCCGTGACCCTCGGCTATCTGCGGCTGCTGCGCCGGCAGGGGGAGGAGCTGTGAGGGGAGGAGCTGTGAATCTTCTTCGGGGCCTTGTGGCCCGCCCGTGGCGGTTCGCGGCAGAAGTGTCCGCACTGCTGATCGCGGCCGTCGTCGCCTTCCCCCTCTACTGGATGGTGCTGAGCGCCTTCAGACCGGCCGGGGAGATCGAATCGAGCGAGCCGCGGCCGTGGACGCTTTCGCCTTCTCTGGATTCCTTCCGGCGCGTGTTCGGGCAGCAGGATTTTGGTCGGTATTTCGTCAACAGCCTTGTCGTGGCGGGCAGTGTGGTGATCGCCTCCGCGTTCATCGCGTTTCTCGCGGCGACCGCCGTGACCCGATTCCGGTTCCGCTTCCGGACCACCCTGCTGATCATGTTTCTGGTGGCCCAGATGGTGCCGGTGGAGGCGCTGACGATCCCCTTGTTCTTCCAGATGCGGGACGTGGGTCTGCTGAACTCGCTGGGGTCGCTGATCCTGCCCCACATCGCCTTCTCGCTGCCCTTCGCGATCTGGATGCTGCGAGGGTTCGTGAAAGCGGTGCCGGAGGCCTTGGAGGAGGCCGCGTACATCGACGGGGCGGGCCGGGCGCGATTCCTGTGGCAGATCCTTTTCCCGCTCGTCCTCCCGGGGCTGGTGGCGACGAGCGTGTTCTCCTTCATCTCGTCCTGGAACGACTTCCTCTTCGCCAAGTCGTTCCTCATCAGCGACACTTCCCAGTCGACCCTGCCGATGGCCCTGCTGGTCTTCTACAAGCCGGACGAGCCGGACTGGGGCGGGGTCATGGCGGCGTCCACGGTGATGACGATTCCGGTGCTGGTGTTCTTCGTACTCGTACAGCGACGTCTGGTCTCCGGGCTGGGCGGAGCGGTCAAGGACTGAAAGGCCTGATCATTCATGGATCTCATTCCGGCACCTGACCGGACCGAGCGGGCCGAGGGCTTCCTCGAACTCGGCGACGGCTTCGGGATCGAGGCCGGGCCGGGCACCGAGGGCACCGCGCGCTGGCTGCGCGCGACGCTCGGCGCGGCCACCGGGCTCAGCCTGCCGCCCAGGAAGGGGGACGAGCACGACGTCCTCCATCTGTCCGTCCGGCCCGGACTGGCCGACGAGGCCTACCGCCTGGTCATCGCCCCCCACGGCATCCACCTCCAGGGCGGCTCGCCCGCCGGTGTCTTCTGGGGCGCGCAGACGCTGCGTCAGCTCCTCGGCCCCGACGCCTTCCGGCGCGCGCCCCTTCCCGGCCGTACCTGGCGGCTGCCCCTGACGGAGATCCAGGACGCCCCCCGATTCCGCTGGCGCGGCCTCATGCTGGACGTCGCCCGGCACTTCATGCCCAAGGACGGAGTCCTGCGCTACCTCGACCTGATGGCCGCGCACAAACTCAACGTCTTCCACTTCCACTTGACGGACGACCAGGGCTGGCGCGTCGAGATCAAGCGGCACCCCCGGCTCACCGAGGTCGGCTCATGGCGGGCGCGTACGAAATTCGGCCACCGGGCCTCGCCGCTGTGGGAGGAGAAGCCGCACGGTGGCTACTACACCCAGGACGACATCCGGGAGATCGTCGCCTACGCCGCCGAGCGGCATATCACCGTCGTCCCCGAAATCGACGTACCCGGACACTCGCAGGCCGCCATCGCCGCGTACCCGGAACTCGGCAACACCGATGTGATCGACACGACTTCCCTCTCCGTCTGGGACAACTGGGGGATCTCTCCGAACGTACTCGCCCCCACTGACAACACCCTGCGCTTCTACGAAGGGGTCTTCGAGGAACTCCTGGAACTGTTCCCCGGGGAGTTCGTCCACATCGGCGGTGACGAATGCCTCAAGGACCAGTGGCGGCAGTCGGCCACGGCACAGGCCCGTATCAAGGAACTCGGGGTCGGTGACGAGGACGGACTTCAGGCGTGGTTCGTGCGGCACTTCGACACCTGGCTCTCCGCGCGCGGGCGCAGGCTCATCGGCTGGGACGAGATTCTCGAGGGCGGCCTCGCCGACGGGGCGGCGGTCTCCTCGTGGCGCGGGTACGGGGCCGGGGTGACGGCCGCGCGCGCGGGCCACGACGTCGTCATGTGCCCCGAGCAGCACGTCTACTTGGACTACCGGCAGGCCGGCGGTCCCGACGAGCCGGTGCCCATCGCCTATGTGCGCACCCTGGAGGACGTCTACCGCTTCGAGCCCGTGCCCGCGGAGTTGACCGCGGACGAGGCGGCGCACGTGCTCGGCACGCAGGCCAACCTGTGGACCGAGGTGATGGAGGACCACGCGCGCGTGGACTACCAGGCGTTCCCCCGGCTCGCGGCCTTCGCCGAGGTCGCCTGGAGCGCCCTGCCGGCCCCCGGACAGCGGGACTTCGCTGGTTTCGAGCGGCGGATGGCCACCCACTACCGGCGACTCGACGCGCTCGGCGTCGGCTACCGGCCGCCCGCCGGTCCGCTGCCGTGGCAGCGGCGCCCCGGAGTGCCCGGTCGCCCGATCGAGGGGCCCCCACCGAACAAGTAGTGCAGAAACCCCGGCAGGATCACTGAAGAGAGGCAATTCGCTCACACCGGTGATGCCGTACGAAAACGGACCATCTCCCTGATGAGGTGGGCGAATGCCGTCTACCGGACCCCGTTCTTCGGGCCCCGCGAAGATGTGCCAGAGTTGCCACGTCCGCCCTGTCAGCACGTACCGTACGGCAGCAACAGGTGGGACCAGGTGGGGCAGCGGGAAGGGGCAGCCGGTTTGACCACGCACGCACCGCAGGCGGCGCAGGCCGTCACGCTGCCCACGACGCTCGACGAGGCCGTGGCGGCGCTGGCCGCCACGCCCGCCGCCGTGCCCGTCGCGGGCGGCACCGATCTCATGGCCGCGGTGAACTCCGGCCAGCTCAGGCCCGCCGCTCTGGTGGGCCTCGGCCGGATCAGCGAGATCCGCGGCTGGCAGTACCAGGACGGGCACGCCCTGCTCGGCGCCGGGCTCACGCACGCACGCATGGGCCGCCCCGACTTCGCCGCCCTCATCCCCGCGCTCGCCGCCTCCGCGCGCGCCGCGGGCCCGCCGCAGATCCGCAACGCGGGCACCCTGGGCGGCAACATCGCCTCGGCGTCCCCCACCGGCGACGCGCTCCCGGTGCTGGCCGCCCTGGAGGCGACGCTGATCATCGCGGGCCCGGACGGCGCCCGCCGGGAACTGCCGGTGTCGCATCTGCTGGCCGGGATGGACCTGCTGCGCGGCGGTGAACTCATCGGCTTCGTGCGCGTGCCGCTGCTGCACGCCCCGCAGGTCTTCCTCAAGGCCACCGGCCGCACCGGCCCCGGGCGGGCCATCGCCTCCGTCGCGCTCGTCCTCGACCCCGCCCGGCGTGGCGTCAGGTGCGCCGTCGGAGCCATAGCGCCGATGCCGCTGCGGCCCCTGGACGCCGAGCAGTGGGTCGGCCGGCTGATCGACTGGGACAACAGCCGCGCGCTCGTCCCGGAGGCGCTGCACGCCTTCGGCGAGTACGTGGCCGCGGCCTGCATCCCCGACCCGGTCCCGGAGCCCGACGGCTCCGTGCAGCCGCTTCCGCCCGCCGTACTGCACCTGCGGCGCACCGTCGCCGCGCTGGCCCGACGAGCACTGGGGAGGGCACTGTCGTGACCGACGACCAGCACGCGGAGGGCGGCGCGCCCCACAGCGGCGGCCGCTGGGACCCGCTGCCCCAGGGTGACTACGACGACGGCGCCACCGCCTTCGTGAAGCTCCCCGAGGGTGGCATCGACGCCCTGCTGGCCTCCGACAGCCCGCTCGCGGCGCCCGGCCACGGCTATGTGCCGCCGCAGATAACGGTGGCGCCGGGCACGGGAGCCGACCCCGCCGCCGGTCCGTGGGCGGCCCCCGCGGGCGGCACGCAGTGGCCCGACCCGAACGCGGTGCCGCAGGACGGGCACACCGCCGGGAACGACCAGTTCACGTACAACCCGGGGGTGACCGGGCAGTGGACCTTCCAGGACGCCTCGGAGTCCGCTCCGGCGCCCGGCCACGACGTCACCGGACAGTGGTCCATCCCCGTCGCCGGGGGTGATCTTCCGGATGAATCGGGCGAGTTCACCACGTCGTCCCTCGTCGAGCAGTGGGGCGGCACCCCGCCGGCCACCCTGCCCGGCGGCGCGCCCGCACCCTGGGCGACGCAGACGGGACAGCCGTGGGACACGGGCGCGCCGGAGACCGGACAGCCGACGGGCCCCGGAGCCGAGCACGGTCAGCTGCGCGAGCACGGCGAGCCGGGCGGCGACGGACACCTGCCCGTCCCGCCGGGCGCCGACGCGGGGAACGTGGACCTCCACGCACGCGTGGAGCCGCGTCCGGACGCGCACGCCCCGGAGCGGGTGCCCGATGGCCCCGACCCGGCCGCCGCACCGGACCCCGACGCGCCGCGGGCTCACACCCCCGACGGCGCCCCCGCCACGGCCGCCTCACAGCCCGCTCCGGGCGACGGTGAGGATCCCGGCCCGCACGACGCCCCCGAGGGCGCCCAAGGGGCCGTGGAAGCCGCCGAGGAGGCCTCCGAGCCGCTCGCCGAGCACGCCCAGGACGGCGACGCCGCTCCCACGGCGGAGGGCGCGGAGGAGGCGGAGGAGCACACCGCCGAACAAGCCCCCGCCTTCCCCGGCGAAGAACACCCCCTCGCCGCATACGTCCTGCGCGTCAACGGCGTCGACCGGCCCGTGACCGACGCCTGGATCGGCGAGTCGCTGCTCTACGTGCTGCGCGAGCGCCTCGGCCTCGCCGGCGCCAAGGACGGCTGCTCGCAGGGCGAGTGCGGGGCCTGCAACGTCCAGGTCGACGGGCGACTCGTCGCCTCCTGCCTGGTCCCGGCCGTCACCGCCGCCGGCAGCGAGGTCCGTACCGTCGAGGGACTCGCCGAGGACGGCCGCCCCTCCGACGTGCAGCGGGCGCTCGCCCGGTGCGGCGCGGTGCAGTGCGGCTTCTGCGTGCCGGGCATGGCGATGACCGTGCACGACCTGCTGGAGGGCAATCCGGCGCCGACCGAGCTGGAGACCCGCCAGGCGCTGTGCGGCAACCTGTGCCGCTGCTCCGGCTACCGGGGCGTCGTCGACGCCGTCCAGGAGGTCGTCGCCGAGCGGGAGGCACACGCCGCCGGGGACTCCGAGTCGAACGGCGACGAGGCACGTATTCCCCATCAGGCGGGTCCTGGAGCCGGCGGTGTCAACCCGTCGGCCTTCGAGCCGCGGCACGACCAGGCGTACGGACCGGACGGAGGCCAGGCGTGAGCAACGAAGCCGCCACCGCGACCACCCCCGCGGAGGCAGCCCCTGCCCCCGAGCCGATCCCGCACGGCCTCGGCGCGTCCCTCCCGGCCGCCGACGCCCGTGCCAAGACCGAGGGCACGTTCCCGTACGCGGCCGACCTGTGGGCCGAGGGCCTGCTGTGGGCGGCCGTGCTGCGCTCCCCGCACCCGCACGCGCGCATCGTGTCCATCGACACGTCCCACGCGCGCGACATGCCCGGCGTCCGCGCGGTCATCACCCACGAGGACGTGCCGGGCCACCCGCTGTACGGCCGCGGCAAGGCGGACCGCCCGGTCTTCGCCTCCGAGGTCGTACGCCACCACGGCGAACCCATCGCCGCCGTCGCCGCCGACCACCCCGACACCGCGCGGATGGCCGCCGCGGCCGTCATCGTCGAGTACGAGGTACGCGAACCGGTCACCGACCCCGAGCAGGCCTTCGAGGCCGAGCCGCTGCACGCCGACGGCAATCTGATCCGGCACATCCCGCTGCACCACGGCGACCCGGCCGCCACCGGCGACATCGTCGTCGAGGGCCAGTACCGCATCGGCCGCCAGGACCCGGCCCCTATCGGCGCCGAGGCCGGACTCGCCGTGCCCCGGCCCGACGGCGGCGTGGAGCTCTACCTGGCCTCCACCGACCCGCACACCGACCGGGACACCGCCGCCTCCTGCTACGGCCTGGAACCCGAGCGCGTCAAGATCGTCGTCACCGGTGTCCCCGGCGCCACCGCCGACCGCGAGGACCAGGGCGTCCAGCTCCCGCTCGGCCTGCTCGCGCTCAAGACCGGCTGCCCGGTGAAACTCACGGCCACGCGCGAGGAGTCCTTCCTCGGCCACGCGCACCGCCACCCGACCCTGCTCCGCTACCGCCACCACGCCGACGCCGAGGGCCGGCTGGTGAAGGTCGAGGCGCAGATCCTGCTCGACGCGGGCGCCTACGCCGACACGTCCTCCGAGGCCCTCGCCGCCGCCGTCGGCTTCGCCTGCGGCCCCTACGTCGTCCCGAACGCCTTCATCGAGGGCTGGGCGGTGCGCACCAACAACCCGCCCTCAGGGCATGTCCGCGGCGAGGGCGCCATGCAGGTGTGCGCCGCCTACGAGGCCCAGATGGACAAGCTGGCGAAGAAGCTGGGCATCGACCCGGCGGAACTCCGCCTGCGCAACGCCATGGCCACCGGCGACGTCCTGCCGACCGGCCAGACCGTGACCTGCCCGGCCCCGGTCGCCGAACTCCTCCAGGCCGTACGGGACTTCCCGCTGCCCGCGCTGCCCAAGGACACCCCCGAGGACGAGTGGCTGCTGCCCGGCGGCCCCGAGGGCGCGGGCGAACCGGGCGCGATCCGCCGGGGTGTGGGCTACGGCCTGGGCATGGTGCACATGCTGGGCGCCGAGGGCGCCGACGAGGTCTCCACGGCCACCGTCAAGGTCCACGACGGCATCGCGACCGTGCTCTGCGCGGCCGTCGAGACCGGCCAGGGCTTCACCACACTGGCCCGCCAGATCGTCCAGGACACCCTGGGTATCGACGAGGTCCACGTGGCCCCCGTCGACACCGACCAGCCCCCGGCCGGCGCGGGCTGCCGGGGACGCCACACCTGGGTCTCCGGCGGCGCGGTGGAGCGCGCGGCGAAGATGGTCCGCACCCAGCTCCTCCAGCCGCTCGCGCACAAGTTCGGGATGTCCACCGAGCTGCTCCAGATCACCGACGGCAAGATCACCTCGTACGACGGGGTCCTGTCGACCACCGTCACCGAGGCTTTGGACGGCAAGGAACTGTGGGCCACCGCCCAGTGCCGCCCGCATCCGACGGAACCGCTCGACGAGCAGGGGCAGGGCGACGCCTTCGTCGGCATGGCCTTCTGCGCGATCCGCGCGGTGGTCGACGTCGACATCGAACTCGGCTCGGTCCGGGTCGTCGAACTCGCCGTCGCCCAGGACGTGGGCCGCATCCTCAACCCGGCCCAGCTCGCCGCCCGGATCGAGGCGGGCGTCACCCAGGGCGTGGGCGTCGCGCTGACGGAGAACCTGCGCACCGCGCGCGGCCTGATCCGCCACCCCGACCTCACCGGGTACGCGCTGCCGACGGCCCTGGACGCCCCGGACATCCGGATCGTGAAGCTCGTCGAGGAACGGGACGTGGTCGCGCCCTTCGGCGCGAAGGCGGTGAGCGCGGTGCCGGTGGTGACCTCACCGGCGGCCATCGCCTCCGCCGTCCGGTCCGCCACCGGCCGCCCGGTGAACCGGCTGCCGATCCGCCCGCAGGCCGCGGTGGTGACGGGACAGTGAGCTCCGAGGATCCGCAGCGCTACGAACCGCCGCCCAGCGTCGGGAAGCTGCTGGTGTGGATCCTGGTGTTCGCGCTCGCGGCGCTGGTGGTCGTGCTCGGTGGCGTGTATCTGACGTGATGCGCGGGGTCGTGCTGGTCACCGGTGTCATGGCGTCCGGCAAGTCGACGGTCGCGCAAGCCCTGGCCGAGCGGCTGCCGCGCGCCGCGCACGTCCGTGGGGACGTCTTCCGCCGGATGGTCGTCTCCGGGCGGCAGGAGTACGTGCCCGGAGGCGGCGGCGAGGGCGAGGCCCAGCTCCGGCTGCGCTACCGGCTGTCGGCGGCGACCGCGGACGCCTACGCGGACGCCGGGTTCACGGCCGTCGTGCAGGACGTGGTGCTGGGGGAGGAACTGGCCGCGTACGTCCGGCTCGTCCGCACCCGCCCGCTGTACGTCGTCGTCCTCGCCCCGAGCCCCGAGACGGTCGCCGCCCGGGAGGCGGGGCGCGCCAAGTCGGGGTACGGGGCGGCCTGGACGGTGCGGGAACTGGACCGGCAGCTGCGGGCCCGGACGCCCCGGATCGGGCTCTGGCTGGACACCTCGGAGCTTTCGGTGGGGGAGACGGTGGAGGCGATTCTCACGGGAAGGCAACGCGCCGAGGTGGTTTGAGCGTCTCTTGGTCGTGGGGCGTTGTCGTGAGGCCTTGTCGTGAGGCGTTGTCAGTGGCTCGGCGTAGTGTTCCGGTCTGTGGGGGACGACGGCGAGATCTTCACGACGAACCCGCCCTGCCCTGCTCGGGGACACAGAGCTCGCACGCACGGGGGAACGATGAGCACGACCGGCACCGCGACCGCGGTGATCACCTTGACCGACGACGACCTGGCCCGCCTCGTCACGCACGCGTCGACGCGCAGTTGGCTGACTGGCCCCGGACTGCCCGCCGAGATCGGCCTGTTGAGCTTCGCGGAGCTCGGCCGGGAGGGCCTGCGGACCCTGACGGACGCGACCGGCGACCCCGGCGGGCGGCTGGCCGCGGACATGCGGGACCAGCTGGTCATAGGCGGACTGCTCGACGACGAGGGCCGGGAGACGGAGTCGGTCCTGCTCGACGGTGCGACGGGCGAGGTGTCGACGACCGACTTCTGGTGGGACCGCCCCGACCTCATGGAGCGCCGCCCGCTCGCCCCGTCGCTGGAGAAGCTGCTGCGCTTCGCGACCGCGACGGACGAACTGGCGGGACTGCGCGGCCAGTTCGCGGCCTACGCCGACCGGTACGGCCAACAGGTCGCGGCGGAGGCCTCGCGTCACCTGCTCGCGATCTTCGAGGAGGGCACGGACGGCGCGGTGCCGGCCCTGTGGCGGGCGGCGGCCCTGATCCGCCCGCTGGCCCTGACGGCCGGCCCCGGCAGGACGTCCGGGCTGGCCCTCGACCTCCCCGTGCGGCTGCTGGACCAGGAGTTCGGGCAGGGCGAGATCTGGCGCTTCGAGGAGGTCGACTTCCCCGCGACGCTCACCCATGAACCCACCCGCCGCTTCCTGCGCGACACGGGCCTGCCCGAGGACACCGACCTCTTCCGCCTGGACACGGACGTCCCGCTGCCCACCCTCACCGAGCACCACGCCGACCACCCGGGCGCCGAACTCCCGGCCGACGCCGCCCACTTGATACGCCTGGGTCACCTCGTCGAGGACAACAGCCTGGTGGTGGACGGCCGCACGGGTGCGGTCCTGCACTGGAGCGAGCCCGAGGCACGGCTGTACCCGCTGAACACGGACGTCTCCACACTCGCGTTCACGCTCTGGCTGCTGCGCCGCGAGGCGACCCTCGACGAGGAGCTGTCCCGGGGCCGGATCCAGGTACTGGGCGAGCCGCTGGGACCGCACGCCCAGCTGGCGGCCACGATGATCCAGGTCCTGTCGAGCGTCGACCGCACCGGCAGCGCGACGGACGCCGACTGGCACTACTGGACGGAGATGCTGAGGGACGAGGCGGGCGGGGTGCTCTGACCGCACCCGCCTCGCTCTCCCCGGCCCTGCGCGCTACTCCTCGGGCGCCTCGGGGAGTTCGGGTGGCTCAGCGAGTTCGGGTGCCGCCGAGGCGCCGCCCGGGTCCGCGGTGTCCGGCTCGGCGGAGGTCGCCCCCGGTGCCGGGGCCTCGGGAGACTCCAGGACCGGATGGGGCCGGGTGCGGGCCGCGATCTCCGGCTCGGCCTCCCACAGCTTGGTCTGCTGCTCCCGGGCCTCCTCGGCGGCGCGCGTGATGAGCGCACGCAGCCCGGCGAGGTCCAGGGCGCCCGCCTCACCGGGCCGGTCGTCCTCCACCTCCTCCGACAGCAGCACGGTCTCGCCGTCGAGCGGGAAGACGCTGGAGAAGTACGGCACCCAGGAGGTGCGGCTCTCCCGGACGAGGAAGGCGACCTGCGCCCGCTCGTCCTGCGGGGCGAGCCTCCAGGCCACCTGTTCGGCCTGCTCGGGCTGTTCGGCCTGTTCGGCGGAGCCCGCGCCGGGCATCCGGATGGTCAGTGCGCCCTCGTCGTCGCCCTTGAGCACCTCGGCGGGCGTGGCCCGGAAGGTGCCCAGCGGGCGGGCCTCGCGGGCCTCGTGGTCGGTGGTGACCGACTCCAGGGTGCGCTCGCGCAGCACGACGACGGCCTGGCAGTCGCGGATGCGCTGGAGCAGCGTCGGCGTGGTGGTGAGATACGTCGCCATGGCTCACTCGCCTCCGTACCAAAGGAGCAGGTTGTTGCCGACGCGGCTGTGGGCCAGGGCCGGTGCCGTGCTGGACGTCGAGTTGGGCAGCTGCTGGGCCGCCGACCAGGACGTCTTGAGCCACTCCTTCTGCGCGACGCGCAGCGAGGTGAGGAAGTTCTGTTCCCGGAAGGAGAGATGGAAGAGGTTGCGGCCGGGATCGTAGGTGACGGCGGGCTGGGTGCGGGTGCGGTCGTTGGAGTACCCGGTGCCGCGTTGCACGAGCCGGTCGCCGGAGACCTCGCAGTCGAGGCTGCGGACCAGGTTCATCGAGTAGATGTCGGGCCCGGCCCAGGAGAACCCGAGCACCACCCGGTTGTCGGGGGCGGCACCGAGCGAGACCCCGGCGAGCGACTTGTAGTCGTAGCTCGTGGGCACCACGGTGGGCGTCGACCAGGTCCAGCCGTCGTCGTAGGAGACGCTGGCGCGAATGCGGCCGGTGCCGGGGTGGTCGGCGCGGTCGAAGTGCGCCCAGGCCAGCACCCAGGCGCGGCGCCCGTTGACCACGGTCGAGGCGAGCCCGGGGGTGCCGAAGGTGGTGGCGTCGGCCGGGGTGTTGGCCCAGGCCCAGCTCTGCCCCTGGTTGGTGGAGCGGACGACGCGGATGGTGCCGTTGTTGTCGTTGTGCACCCAGGCCATGAGCATCAGCCCGCCGGGTTCGTCGGCGAGGGCGGGGCCGTGCACGGAGCGCTCACCGCCGTAGTACACCCAGCCGTTGAAGAGGAAGTTGACGCCGTCGGTGCGCAGCCAGGTGGGGATGCGGTTCGGATGACTCCAGCCGAGCGCGTACAGCCCGCTGCCGCCGATGGAGGTGACGCCGGGCGTCAGACAGGTGCGCGCCTGGTAGTTGTTGTAGTCGGTGATCTGCGTGCCCTGCGCGAACCAGGACGCGCCTCCGTCGACGGAGCGGAACTCCCGCAGCCGGTTGCGGTCGAAGTCCCGGTAGATCGCCTTGGCCTTGGCGACGTCGCCTTCCCAGGGCCCGAAGCGGTTGCTGTGGTAGCTGTAGCTGCCGAACATGACGTCGTCGGCGCTGCCGCTGTGGTCCAGCCAGTAGCAGTGGCCCAGCTCGTGCTGGAAGATGCCCTGGAGGTCGATCTGCCCGGGCTGGGCGTTGAACGGCACCAGCGGCCACGGGGTGAGGTCGGCGCCGTTCTTGCGGTGGATGACCAGACTCGCCTTGCGCCAGCTGGTGAACGTCGAGGCGACCCGCGAGGTGTCGAAGTGCCGCT
The DNA here is from genome assembly GCF_045041065.1 of Streptomyces sp. NBC_00028. Taxonomy (NCBI): domain Bacteria; kingdom Bacillati; phylum Actinomycetota; class Actinomycetes; order Kitasatosporales; family Streptomycetaceae; genus Streptomyces; species Streptomyces sp. NBC_00028. The sequence continues at coordinate 6,211,078 of NZ_CP108293.1, forward strand.
CGTTCATCGACACGATGATCTCGCCGTCCTGCGGCTCGGTGCGGTCGGTGTAGTTCCAGAACTGGAAGCGGCAGTCGACCCCCGCGTTCTGCCACCTCGTGTACGCGTTGAGCACCGCGTCCGTGACCGGGCCCTGCCAGTCGTTGCTGATGCCCTGCGCGGTGAAGGACTGCCAGTTGATGAAGATCCGGGGCCGGTCCCCGGCGTTCCAATATGCCTGATCGCCCATCGCATCCCCCTGATGCCGGCGCGGAACCTTCGACGGCTCCGATGCGGGCAGCATGGCAGCGGATCAAGCACGTGGGCGGACAAACGCCCTATGTGGGGACGCACCTTTCGCTTTGCCGACTCATCGGAGCATTCACAGCAAAAGAGAAGCAAAACGGAATGCTCGACCCGAGCCGCACGGGCCTCGCCGCCCGCATAAATAATCAGCCAACTCCCGTTCCCCTCAGGTACGTTCGCCGCGACCAGTTGTTCGAAGAGAGGAACGCCGCTGTGCGCAAGCTCCACCGTCGAATGACGACCGCCCTCGGGGTCGCCGCGGCCTCCGCGTCGGCGCTCGCCCTGGGCATCGCCCCCGCGCAGGCCGCCGGCGAGGTCTACGAGGCCTCCAACTCCATCATCTCGTCGGACGTCACCGCGAAGACGTACTTCGCGGCCGACGGCGAGATCCTCACGGCTCTCGACATGCTGAAGGACGGCCACGGGACGGCCGCCCAGTGGCGCTACAACTCCAGCTCCTCGACCCACTCGTACTACAACGGCTACGGCTACGCCGTCGCCCACGACTGGAACCTCTCCTTCGCCGAGGGCACCACCCTCCAGATCCGCGCCTGCCTCCAGGACGGCTCCGACGGCACCCCGTACAAGTGCGGCGGCTGGGAGTACGCCAAGGCCTGACCCCGACCGACGAAAAGGGCGGCACCCCCACTGGGGGCGCCGCCCTTCCGGCATCCTCGGCACAGAGGCCGTGGCGGGAATTGAACCCACGTACCTCGCTTTGCAGGCGAGTCCCTAAGCCACTCGGGCACACGGCCGTTCACCGGGTCGGGAGGGGGTTCGTGAACTCCGTTCCGAACTCGGTGAGATGACCGTACGGGTGGGGCGGGAAGGGGCTCAAGGGGATCGCCGGCCCTGCAATGCGACTGCCACACGCCGTTCATGAAAGCGTGCGGGCGTCTCGTGGTCGTACGACCAAGGTCTCAGCCCAGGACCACCTCCCGACAGGGGCCAAACCCCTCCACGGCCCTTACCCTGGCGACCATGACCAGCCTCGAACCGCGCGACGCCGATGTCGTGGAGACCGCCCCTGACCTGCCCGCCGATGCCGAGGACGGGGTGCTGGGGCGGGGGTACCGGGCGCTCAGCGTCGGGATCGTTTCGGTCGTGCTGCTCATCGCCTTCGAGGCGACCGCGGTCGGCACGGCGATGCCCGTGGCGGCGCGGGAGCTGGACGGGGTGTCGCTGTACGCGTTCGCGTTCTCCGGGTACTTCACGACCTCCCTCCTCGGGATGGTGCTGTCCGGGCAGTGGTCCGACCGGCGCGGGCCGCTCGGCCCGCTGACCACCGGCATCGCCTCCTTCGCGGCCGGGCTGATGCTGTCCGGGACGGCGGGGGCGATGTGGCTGTTCATCCTCGGGCGGGCGGTGCAGGGGTTCGGCGGTGGGCTGGTCATCGTCGCGCTGTACGTCGTCGTGGGACGGGCCTACCCGGAGCGGCTGCGGCCCGCGATCATGGCCGCCTTCGCCGCGGGCTGGGTCGTACCGTCGATCGTCGGCCCGCTCGCTGCGGGCGCGGTGACCGAGCACCTCGGGTGGCGGTGGGTGTTCGTCGGGATCCCGGTGCTCGTCGTCTTCCCGCTGGCGCTCGCGCTGCCGCAGATACGGCTGCGGGCGGGCGGGCCGGTCGACGGCGGGGGCGGCGGGGCGTTCGACCGGCGCCGTATCCGGCTCGCCCTCGGCATCTCGCTGGGCGCGGGCCTCCTCCAGTACGCCGCCCAGGATCTGAGGTGGCTCTCGCTGGTCCCGGCCGTCGCGGGCGCCGCGCTGCTCGTGCCGGCCGTGCTCGGGCTGCTGCCCCGCGGTACCTACCGATCCGTCCGCGGGCTGCCCTCCGTCGTGCTGCTGCGCGGTGTCGCCGCGGGGTCCTTCATCGCCGCCGAGTCCTTCGTGCCGCTGATGCTGGTCACCCAGCGGGGTCTTTCGCCGACGCTCGCCGGGTTCTCGCTCGCGGCGGGCGGGGTGACGTGGGCGCTGGGGTCGTGGGTGCAGTCGCGGGCGCGGGTGGAGCGGTACCGGGAGCGGCTGATGACGGCCGGGATGGTGCTGGTGGCCGCCGCGATCGCCGCCGCGCCGAGTGTGCTGATCGACTCGGTGCCGGCCTGGACGGTCGCCGTCGCGTGGGCCTTCGGGTGCTTCGGGATGGGCCTGGTGATCTCCTCCACCAGCGTGCTCCTGCTGCACCTCTCCGCCCCCGAGGAGGCCGGTACCAACTCCGCGTCCCTCCAGATCTCCGACGCCCTGGCCAACGTCGTCCTGCTGGCGGCGGGCGGTGCGGCGTTCGCCGCGCTGGGCGGCGGGACGGTGAGTCATACGGCGACATCCGGCGCGGGCTCGCATCCGGCGGCGTTCGCGGCGGTGTTCCTGCCGATGGCGGGGGTGGCGTTGGTGGGGGCGTGGGTGACGAGGCGGTTGCGGACGGAATCCAGGTGACGCCGGTGGTGCCACCCAGTACCGGGGGGCATGGCTGGACTCGGTTGATCGACCATGAACGGACACCCCCTCGACCCGGCCTTCGACGTGGACGAGGCCGAGCGGTTGGTGCTGGACGTCTGCCAGGGGCGCCTCGGACGTGCCCAAGATCGCGACCCGTCTGTCGCGCTTCGCGCGCTGACTGTGACCTCGGTCCCACCCACCGGCGACCCGGCCCCGTCCGGGCGTTGACGGTGGCGGGGCGCCGGTAAGGTGACCCGGTCGTCATACGCACCGGACCCCTACGGAGACCGTGACTACCACCGCCGCCTCCACCACCTCGCACCACCTCTCGCCCGCCTTCCCCGGCCGCGCCCCCTGGGGCACCGCCAGCAAGCTGCGTGCCTGGCAGCAGGGGGCGATGGAGAAGTACGTCCAGGAGCAGCCGCGCGACTTTCTCGCCGTCGCCACGCCCGGCGCCGGCAAGACCACCTTCGCGCTGACGCTCGCCTCCTGGCTGCTGCACCACCATGTCGTGCAGCAGGTGACCGTGGTCGCGCCGACCGAGCATCTGAAGAAGCAGTGGGCCGAGGCCGCCGCGCGGATAGGGATCAAGCTGGATCCCGAGTACAGCGCGGGCCCGCTCGGCAAGGACTACCACGGTGTCGCCGTGACCTACGCCGGCGTCGGCGTCCGCCCCATGCTGCACCGCAACCGCGTCGAGCAGCGCAAGACCCTCGTGATCCTGGACGAGATCCATCACGCCGGTGACAGCAAGTCCTGGGGCGAGGCCTGCCTCGAGGCCTTCGAGCCCGCCACGCGCCGCCTCGCGCTCACCGGCACGCCCTTCCGGTCCGACACCAACCCGATCCCCTTCGTGACGTACGAGGAGGACAACGCGGGCATCAGGAGGTCGGCGGCCGACTACACCTATGGGTACGGCAACGCCCTCGCCGACCATGTCGTCCGCCCGGTGATCTTCCTGTCCTACAGCGGCAACATGCGCTGGCGCACCAAGGCGGGGGACGAGATCGCGGCCCGCCTCGGCGAGCCCATGACCAAGGACGCGATCAGCCAGGCCTGGCGTACGGCGCTCGATCCGCGCGGTGAGTGGATGCCGAGCGTGCTGCGCGCCGCCGACCAGCGGCTCACCGAGGTCAGGAAGGCCATCCCGGACGCGGGCGCGCTCGTCATCGCCTCCGACCAGGAATCCGCCCGCGCCTACGCCAAGCTGATCCGCGAGATCACGGGGAACAAGGCCACCCTCGTGCTCTCCGACGAAGCCGCCGCGTCCAAGCGCATCGACGACTTCAGCGCGAGCAACGACCGCTGGATGGTCGCCGTACGCATGGTGTCGGAAGGCGTCGACGTCCCGCGCCTCGCCGTCGGGGTGTACGCCACCACCATCTCCACGCCCCTCTTCTTCGCCCAGGCGGTCGGCCGTTTCGTGCGGTCGCGCAGGCGTGGCGAGACGGCGTCCGTCTTCCTCCCGACCGTCCCCGACCTCCTCACCTTCGCCAACGAGATGGAGGTGGAACGGGACCACGCCCTCGACAAGCCGAAGAAGGAGGGCGAGGAGGACCCGTACGCCGAGTCCGAGAAGGAGATGGAGGAGGCGAACAAGGAGCAGGACGAGGACACCGGCGAGCAGGAGCAGTTCTCCTTCGAGGCGCTGGAGTCCGAGGCCGTCTTCGACCGGGTGCTGTACGACGGCGCCGAGTTCGGTATGCAGGCCCACCCCGGGAGCGAGGAGGAGCAGGACTACCTCGGGATCCCCGGGCTCCTCGAACCCGACCAGGTGCAGCTGCTGCTCCAGAAGCGGCAGGCCCGGCAGATCGCGCACAGCCGCAAGAAGCCGGACAGCGAGGCGGACCTCCTCGAACTGCCCGCCGAGCGGCGGCCCGTCGTCTCGCACAAGGAGATGATGGAGCTGCGCAAGCAGCTCAACACCATGGTCAGCGCGTACGTCCACCAGAGCGGCAAGCCGCACGGGGTCATCCACACCGAGCTGCGCCGGCTGTGCGGTGGCCCGCCGAGCGCGGAGGCCACCGCCGGGCAGCTGCGGCAGCGCATCGCCAAGGTCCAGGAGTGGGCCACCCGGATGCGCTGAGCCCCTGGCCGAGAGGGGGCGCGGGGCGTGTCAGATGCTGTGCTCGCAGGATGTTGTGCGCCGTACGTATCAGGACAAACGGAGTAGTCCGTACCGGCCACTGCCCGGATTCTGGACGGAGCCTTCCGCTCAGCGAACCGGCTTCGCTAATGTCCCGCTACGCACACGCCCCGTGGCAGCGCCGCCGCGGAGCGCAGCCGTGAAGCGACGCGGCCCGGTACGCATGCCGGGCCGCCGGCCGATCGGCGGCCTCTGACGCGCGTCACCGACGGGACTCGATGACGCATCTTCGCCGGCAGGGTCGCCGACCTCACCACTTGGAGGAGTGGGCGTCGTGACCGCGGAGACCTCTCAGACGCTCGACCGAGGACTACGGGTCCTCAAGCTGCTGGCCGATACGGACCACGGGCTGACCGTCACCGAGCTATCCAACAAACTGGGCGTGAACCGGACCGTGGTGTACCGGTTGCTCGCCACTCTCGAACAGCATGCACTCGTACGGCGTGATCTGGGCGGCCGCGCCCGGGTCGGCCTCGGGGTGCTCCGCCTGGGCCGCCAGGTGCATCCGCTGGTACGTGAGGCCGCGTTGCCGGCCCTGCGTTCCCTCGCCGAGGACATAGGGGCCACGGCCCATCTCACGCTGGTGGACGGGGCGGAGGCGCTCGCCGTCGCCGTGGTCGAGCCGACGTGGACGGACTATCACGTGGCCTACCGCGCCGGATTCCGGCATCCCCTGGACCGGGGTGCCGCGGGCCGGGCGATCCTGTCCGCGCGTGCCCAGCCGCCCGCTGAGCCCGGGTACACCCTCACCCACGGTGAGCTGGAGGCGGGGGCCAGTGGCGCCGCCGCTCCCCTGCTCGGGGTCACGGGCGTGGAGGGCAGCGTGGGTGTGGTGATGCTGGCGGACGCGGTGCCCGAGCGGGTGGGGCCACGCGTGATGGACGCGGCACGGGAGGTGGCGGAGGCGTTGCGCTGAGGGCTTGGGCGCGGTCGCCGGGGTGGCCTTCGGTCACCCCGGCCCGCCACCGGCTCCTGGCCGGAAGTGGTGGTCACGTTAGATTGATCCCGTGCTCTCTCGCCTCACGCGCCCCCAGGCCGTCGCCGTCTGCGCCCTGCCCGTCGTGGCCCTGCTCGCCACGGTGGCCTTCGCGCCGCTGCCGCTCTCGCTGACGCAGCCGGGTATGACGGCGAACGTCCTCGGCGAGAACCAGGACACCCCGGTGATCACGATCTCGGGCGCGAAGACGCGTACGACGACCGGGCAGCTGCGGATGACGACCATCGAGGCGACCAACCCCGACGCGCGCGTCTCCCTCTCGGACGTGATCGACGCGTGGTTCGCCACGGACCGGGCGGTCATGCCGCGCGACTCGGTGTATCCGAGCGGGCAGTCCACGAAGGAGATCGAGCGGCACAACACCGAGCAGATGAAGGAGTCCCAGGACGCCGCGGCCGAGGCCGCGCTGAACTACCTGGACCTCTCCGACAAGAACATCAAGGTCACGCTGGAACTGGCGGACGTCGGCGGCCCCAGCGCCGGGCTCCTCTTCTCCCTCGGCATCGTCGACAAGCTGAACGGCGACGGCAGCGGCGGCGACCTCACCGGCGGCCGGGTGATCGCCGGCACGGGCACGATCGACGCCGACGGCACCGTGGGCGCGGTGGGCGGCGTCTCCCTGAAGACCCAGGCCGCGAAGCGGGACGGCGCCACGGTGTTCCTCGTCCCGAAGGACGAGTGCGGCGACGCGAAGGCCGAACTCCCGAAGAACCTGCGCCTGATCCCGGTGACGACACTGAAGGGCGCGGTGAACTCCCTGGTGGCACTGGAATCGGGGAAGGGCTCCGTACCCAGCTGCTAGGCGAGGGCCGAGCGGGGACTGGCGGCGAGCCGCAGCCCGACTTCCACGAGCGTCCAGCCGACGCGGGTACGCAGGTCCGTCCGCGGGGGCTTGGCCTCGGCGGCGAGGCGGTGGGCGTCGGCTTGGGAGAGGAGCTCGGCGGCGCGGGCCTCGTGCAGGGCGAGGTGGGTCTCGGGATGCATGGGAAGCGGCCTCTCGTCAGTCGGTGGTGATCGGGAAGGCGTGCGTGTGGATGCGCACCTGAGCCGTGCCGTCGCCCGGGGGCAGGTCGCGGTAGGTGTCGATCAGGGCGTGCATCTTCTCGATGAGCTCACGGCTCTGTTCCGGGGTCAGCTTCAGCGTCGCGCTGCTGAGGTCCCAGACCTGGTTCCATGCTTCCGGCCAGGTGGCGCGGGTTCCCAGCCAGGTGGAGAGGTTCTGGATCTGGGTGGTGGCGACCTCATGCAGGTACAGGTCGGCGGCCCCGCGGACGGCCGGGTCGCTGTCCGTGAGCAGAGAGTCGTCGAAGGACAGCCCTGTGTGGACTGCTTTCCACCAGCGTTCCCGCCCCTTGCCGCGCTCGGGGTCGTCCGCCACGAAGCCGTGGGCGGCGAGCTGGCGCAGGTGATAGCTGGTCGCCCCGCTCGACTCACCCAGCTTCTCGGCGAGTTGGGACGCGGTGGCGGGCCCCCCGAAACGCAGGGCGTCCAACAACTGCATCCGCAGCGGATGCGCCAGCCCGCGCAGTGAACGGGCGTCCAGTTTCCGGAGGTTGGGTTCTTCGGGCATGCGTACAAAGGTAGCTATGCAAAGGTTCCTTTGCAATGACTTCTTTGTAAGCCGCCGGAGGCCGTGTCAGCCCTCCTTCACGAACCCCTCTGCCTTCATCCAGTCCAACGCCACCTGGTGCGGGTCCTCTCCGTCCACGTCCACCTTGGCGTTCAGTTCCTGGGCCACCGTGTTGTTCAGCTTCTTGGTGACCGGGTCGAGGATCTTCTCGATCGCCGGCCACTTCTTCAGGGCCTTGGAGTTGATCACGGGGGCGGCGTTGTAGTTGGGGAAGAACTTCTTGTCGTCCTGCATGACTCTGAGGTTCATGGACCTGATGCGGCCGTCGGTCGTGAAGACCTCGCCGTAGGTGCAACTGCCCTTCTTCACCTGGGTGTAGATGATCCCGGTGTCCATCTGCGTGATGTTCTTCGCGGGGACGCTCATGCCGTACGCCTTCTCCATGCCCGGCAGCCCGTCCGCGCGGTTGGCGAACTCGCTCTCCACGCACAGCGTCACCGCGCCGGGGTCGGAATGAGAGAGAGCGGCCACCTCCGACAGCGTCTTCGTGCCGTACTTCTTGAAGTTGGCCGCGTTCATCGCCAGCGCGTAGGTGTTGTTCAGTGCCGCGGGGGGCAGCCATGTCAGGCCGTTCTTCAGGTCGGCCTTGCGCACCGCCTCCCACTGCGCCCGCGGGTCGGCGATCGGTTCGCTGTTGCCCTGGTACGTGATCCAGGCCGTGCCCGTGTACTCGTACATCCCGTCCGCGTCACCGGACTTGACCGCTTCCCGCGCCCCGATGGAACCCTGGATGCCCGTGCGGTCCAGTACGTCCGCGCCCGCCGCCTCGAACGCGATCCCCATGATCGCGCCCAGGATCAGCTGTTCCGTGAACTCCTTCGACGTGACCGTCAGGCTCGCGCCCTTCAGTGGCTCACCGCCGCCGATGGAACCGGGACTCACATCGTCGACCATGGGGGAGCCGCTGGTCAGTCCGCAGGCCGAGGCCAGCACCAGCAGCCCCGCCGTCACCAGGCACGCGCGCTTCATCGCCGTACCTCCAACCCTCGTGGCCGCAGCACCAGTTCCGCCAGCGAGGCCAGCCAGTCCACCAGCAGTGCCAGCGCGACGGTGAGGATCGAGCCCAGCATCAGCACCGGCATGCGCTGGTTGGTGATGCCGGTCGTGATCAGGACGCCGAGGCCGCCGCCCCCGCCGAACGTCGCCAGCGTCGCCGTACCGACGTTCAGGACCAGGGCCGTCCGTACACCCGCCAGGATCAGCGGGACCGCCAGCGGCAGCTCCACCCGCCTCAGCACGCCCAGGGGAGACATCCCGATTCCCCGCGCCGCCTCCAGCAGCGTCGGGTCGTTCGCCTTCAGGCCCGCGATGGTGTTCGACAGGACCGGGAGGACGGCGTAGATGATGATGCCGATCAGCGCCGCCTTCGTACCTGTGCCCAGCCAGATCACCAGCAGGGCGAGCAGGCCGATCGCCGGGGTCGCCTGCCCCATGTTGGCTACGGCCATGGCGATCGGGGCGGCCCTGCGGAACATCTTCCGGGTCAGCAGGATGCCCAGGGGGATCGCGATGATCAGCACGAAGAAGGTGGAGATCACCGTCAGCTTCACATGCTGCCAAAGGGCCTTGGACACCTGCCCGTTCGACAGCGCGTTCTCGGAGATCGCGTCCAGGTCCGCCTGCTGGAACCACAGCCAGGTCGCCAGCAGGATCGCCACCAGGACGGCGGGCAGGAAGGTCAGCTTCTGCCAGGTGATGCGGCGGGCCGTCGTCGCGGGCGGCGGCGGTGCCTCCTGCTCGGCCTCGCCCTCGTCGCGGAAGGCGAGGCCCTTGACGTCGTGCTCGCCGTCCGGCCGCTGCTGTACCGGGGAGCCGCTCACGCCTTCTTCCCCCCGCCGTCCGTGTCGCCCTCCTGTTCGGCATGGGTCTGGGCGGCCCTGGCCTCCTCCAGTTCGTGCTGGTGCTCCATGGCCTCCAGCCGGTCCGCCTCCAGCAGTTCGTGCACGGAGTTCATCAGCGTCTCCATGTCGACCACACCCGTGTACTCACCGCGCCGCCCGGTCACCGCCACCCGCCCCGCGTTGTCCGTGAGTACGGCCTCCAGCGCGTCCCGCAGGGTCGCGTCCCGGGTGACCGTGTCGTGGACCAGCGTCCCGGCCCGCGCCAGCGAGCCCTTCGCCCGCATCAGGTCGCCGCGGCGCAGCCATTTGTAGGGGCGGCCGCGTTTGTCGAGAAGCAGGATCTCGTTCGTGCCGCTGCCCCGGAGCAGGTTGAAGAACTCCTGGAGCGGGTCGTCGACGGTCACCGTGGGGTAGTCGGTGATCTCCACATCCCGTACCCGGGTCAGGTTCAGGCGTTTGAGTGCCGCGCCCGCGCCGACGAACCCCGACACGAAGTCGTCCGCCGGGTTGGTGAGGATCGCCTCCGGGGTGTCGAACTGGGCGATGTGCGAGCGTTCGCGCAGCACGGCGATGCGATCGCCCAGCTTGATCGCCTCGTCGAAGTCGTGGGTGACGAACACGATCGTCTTGTGCAGCTCGCGCTGGAGCCTGATCAGCTCGTCCTGGAGATGGTCCCGGGTGATCGGGTCGACCGCGCCGAACGGCTCGTCCATCAGCAGGACCGGGGGATCGGCCGCCAACGCCCGCGCCACGCCCACGCGTTGTTGCTGACCGCCGGAGAGCTGGCGTGGATAGCGGCCGTGGAACTCGCCGGGGTCCAGTCCGACCAGGTCGAGCAGCTCCTCGACCCGGTCCCTGATCCGGCCCTTGCCCCAGCCGATCATCTTCGGCACCAGCGCGATGTTCTGCGCGACCGTCATGTGCGGGAACAGCCCGGCCGACTGGATCGCGTAGCCGACCTTGCGGCGGAGCTTGACCGGGTCGATGTCGGTGACGTCCTCGCCGCCGATGCGGATCCGGCCGCCGGTCGGCTCGATCAGCCTGTTGATCATCTTGAGCGTCGTCGACTTACCGCAGCCGGACGGGCCGACGAAGATGACGGTCTCACCCGCCTTGATCTCCATGTTGACGTTGTCGACGGAGGGCTGCGGATTGCCGGGGTACCTCTTGGTCAGGTTCTCCAGCTCGATGGCGGCGCCGGAGGCGGCCGACGTGGACGCGGACGTCTCAGACACGGATCCCCCTGGGAATGGTCAGCCGTCCGATCAGGACGTACGCGGCGTCGAACAGCAGGGCCAGGACGATGATCCCGAGGGTGCCGGCGAGGACCTGGTTGAGCGCGTTCTTGCTGCCCAGGGAGGCGATCCCGCGGAAGATCTCGTTGCCGAGGCCGGGCCCGGAGGCGTAGGCGGCGATGGCCGCGATGCCCATCAGCATCTGCGTGGAAACCCGGATGCCGGTCAGGATCGGCGGCCAGGCCAGCGGCAGCTCGACCCGCGCGAGCCGCATCAGCCGGGACATCCCGATGCCCTTGGCCGCGTCCACCAGCGCGGGATCGACCCCGCGCAGCCCGACGATCGCGTTGCGCACGATCGGCAGCAGCCCGTACAGGGTCAGCGCGATCACCGTGGGCGGCACACCGAGACCGACGAGCGGGATGAGCAGACCGATCATGGCCAGCGACGGGATGGTCAGAATGGTCGAGGTGGTCAGCGTCGCGAGGTTCCCGCCCCATTCGCTGCGATAGGTGACGACCCCGATCAGCACCCCGATCAGCGTCGCCACGACCATGCACTGGAAGACGGCGCTGGCGTGCTGATAGGCGTCGGTGAGCAGCTGCTGATGGCGATTGCCGAGATACTCCCAGAAGCTCACACGCCCTCACCCCACGGCAGCTAGTCCCTGTCCTCGTCCTCCGCCGCCTGTTCCACCAGCGGGATGATCCGCAGCGGGACGGGGTTCTCCATCACGATCGCCGTGGCGGCCCGGACGATCCCATCGAAACCGACAACGCGGTCGATCACCCGTTGAAGATCCGCGTTGGAGCGGGCCACCAGGCGGCACAGCATGTCCCCGGACCCCGTGGTCGTGTGGAGTTCCAGCACCTCCGGCACGGTCGCCAAGTGGGCCCGTACGTCCGGGCCTTGCCCCTGCCGGATCTGGAGCGTGGCGAACGCGGTCACCGGGTAGCCGAGGGCCGCCGGGTCCACCTCGGGACCGAATCCGCGGATGACGCCATTCGACTGAAGCCGGTCGAGCCGCGCCTGCACCGTGCCCCGGGCCACCCCCAGCCGCCGGGACATCTCCAGCACCCCGATCCGCGGCTCCCGCGCCAGCAGCACGATGATCCGTCCGTCCAGCCCGTCGATCCCCACGAGCGTCACCCTTCCCGGTGGCCATCCTGTACAGAGAACCGGCACATATCGGCTCAGCGCTGAGCATATTGCCTGCCCAAATGGAGAACCATTGCGCATCTTGCCGAGCCGGAGAAGGCTGCGGGTATGACGCAGACCACACGCCACACTCCCGACACCGCCCGGCAGGCCGACCCCTTCCCGGTCAAGGGAATGGACGCGGTCGTCTTCGCCGTGGGCAACGCCAAGCAGGCGGCGCACTACTACTCGACCGCCTTCGGTATGCGGCTGGTGGCCTACTCCGGACCCGAGAACGGCAGCCGCGAGACCGCGAGCTACGTCCTGGAGAACGGCTCCGCCCGTTTCGTGCTCACCTCCGTCATCAAGCCCGCCACCACCTGGGGCCACTTCCTCGCCCGGCATGTGGCCGAGCACGGCGACGGCGTCGTCGACCTCGCCATCGAGGTCCCGGACGCCCGCCGCGCGTACGCCTACGCGACCGAGCACGGCGCGACGAGCGTCACCGAGCCGTACGAGCTGAAGGACGAGCACGGCACCGTCGTCCTGGCCGCGATCGCCGCGTACGGCGAGACCCGCCACACCCTCGTCGAGCGCACGGACTACGAAGGCCCCTATCTCCCCGGCTTCGTCCCCGCGTCCCCGATCGTCGAGCCGCCCGCCCACCGCACCTTCCAGGCCATCGACCACTGCGTCGGCAACGTCGAGCTCGGCCGGATGGACGAATGGGTCGGCTTCTACAACAAGGTCATGGCCTTCACGAACATGAAGGAGTTCGTGGGCGACGACATCGCCACCGAGTACAGCGCGCTGATGTCCAAGGTCGTCGCCGACGGCACCCTCAAGGTCAAGTTCCCGATCAACGAGCCCGCCGTCGCCAGGAAGAAGTCCCAGATCGACGAGTACCTGGAGTTCTACGGCGGCGCAGGCGTCCAGCACATCGCGCTCAACACGGGCGACATCGTCGAGACGGTACGGACGATGCGCGCGGCCGGGGTGGAGTTCCTCAACACCCCGGACTCGTACTACGACACCCTCGGCGAGTGGGCCGGCGACACCCGGGTCCCCGTCGGGACCCTGCGCGAACTGGGGATCCTCGCCGACCGCGACGAGGACGGCTATCTGCTCCAGATCTTCACCAAGCCGGTCCAGGACCGGCCGACCGTGTTCTTCGAGATCATCGAGCGGCACGGCTCGATGGGCTTCGGCAAGGGCAACTTCAAGGCCCTCTTCGAGGCGATCGAGCGGGAGCAGGAGCGCCGCGGGAATCTGTGACAGCGGCGGGAATCCCTGACAGTCGCGGAAACCTGTGAATGTGGCGTGAATCGACAAGCGCTTTCGCAGAACCTTGAAACCGGTGAACGGAAGTTGACACTCTCTGGTCCTGAGGGCGCCATCAGGGCGTTCGCAGGAGCCCGGGAGCACCACCGTGACCGACCGCATCGACCTCGACGTATCGGCGAAGCGCCGGCTGAAGGAGAAGGCGCTGCACGAGGGGACGGTCCTCCAGTCCTTCGCCTTCGACGAGGTGCACCAGCACCTGTACGTCCTCCAGGTCCGCCGCGGCGGCATCGGCGCCGGCAACCTCTGCCTCAACCGGCTGGACCACGAAGGCACGTTGCTCGGCCACATGAACCTCCAGGGCTTCGGGCACGGCGTCAGCATGGGCGTGCAGAACGCCGCCGACGGCAAGGTGTGGATATGGACCGAGGCCGAGGCGAAGGGCGGTTACGGCCAGGCCGTCACCCGCTTCCAGTTCGTCGCCGGGGCCACCCGGACCGTCGCGGACGTCAAGACCCGTAAGCCGATACCGGGTTCCACCAACAACCAGCCCACCGTCTGCATGGCCAGCGGGCGCATAGCCGTCCGGTACCGCAGCAAGGGCAAGCCGCGGTACCGCGTCTGGGACCTCGACGCCTTCGTGCACCGGAACTACGACCACCCGATCGCCGACATCGCCCAGCCCGACCCGCACCCCGACACCAAGATCCCCTTCCAGGGGTACGCCCTGCACGGCGACCACCTCTACCAACTCGCCGGCACCGCCTATGACCCCGACACCAACCCGCCCGCCGAGTCCGGCAACGCCTACCTCTCCTGCGTCGACCTCACCACCGGCGAGCTGGTCCAGCGGATGCGCACCGTGGCCGGCCGCTCCCTCACCTACCGGGAGCCGGAGGGCCTCGCCGTCCGCCACAGGACCAAGAAGGGCCTCTACCTGGGCCTCGCCTCGGGCCCGGCCGGAGCCCGCAGGTTCTCCCTGTACGCCAAACCACTGTCGTAGCCGAGCCGCGGTCGCGGCACGGCCGTAGGCTGGCCCCATGGCGAGGATCAACGACGTGGGCGGCACCCAGGGCTTCGGCGCGATCGACACCGCCGACGACACCGAACCCTTCCACGCGGACTGGGAGGCCCGGGTCGTCGGTCTCTTCAACACCCTGCGCGCCCAAGGGGTGTTCAACACCAACGAGTTCCGGGACGCCATCGAGTCGATGCCGCCCGCCGAGTACCTGGCGGCCTCCTATTACGAACGCTGGTTCACCGCGATCGTCGCCCTCCTCGAGGCCAAGGGCGTCCTGGAACCGGGTGAGCTGGATGACTGAGGGCGACCGCTTCCCGCCCGGCACCCGCGTCCGCACCTTCCCCCACGACCCGCCGCACCACACCCGCCTGCCCCGCTACGCCCGCGGCAAGCACGGTGTGGTCGTCGAGCCCGAGGGACCCGCGGAACTGGCCGACCTCAGCGCACAGGGCCGCGCGGACGCGCCGGTCGAGCAGATCTACGCGGTCCGCTTCGCGGCCCGGGACCTGTGGGGCGAGGGCGACCATCACGTCGTACTGGACCTGTGGGAAAGCTACTTGGAGGCGTACGAAGTGGAGACAGACCGTGACAGGTGAGCACGCCGACGCGACGACCGCCCGGCGGGTACGGCGCCTGGAGACCCTGCTGGAGGAGAAGGGCCTGATCACCGGCGAGCGGGTGGACGAGGCCATCGACGCCTTCCTCGCCTCCTCGTCCCCGGCCAACGGCGCCCGGGTGGTCGCCCGCGCCTGGACCGACGAGGCCTACAAGTCCCGGCTGCTGGCGGACGGCACGGCCGCCGTGCGGGAACTCGGCTACATGGAAGGCTCGTACCAGCGCCTGCGCGTCGTCGAGAACACCGCGACGACCCACAACGTCGTCGTCTGCACCCTCTGCTCCTGCTACCCGCTCCGCCTCCTCGGCCCGTCCCCCAGCTGGTACAAGTCGGAGGCGTACCGCTCCCGCGTGGTGCGTGAACCCCGGGCCGTGCTGCGGGAGTTCGGACTGGAGCTGCCCGACACCGTCGACATCACGGTGTGGGACTCCAGCGCCGAGACCCGCTACCTGGTCCTGCCGCGCAGGCCGGACGGTACCGAGGGACTGGGGGAGGAGGAGCTCACGGCACTCGTCACCCGCAACGCCCTCATCGGAACGGCCGCCGTCTGATCACCGTTTCCCCGCCTTCGCGTCCATCACCGGCAGATCCTCGGCCGGCGGCTCCGACCCGAGCGCCGTCAACGCCTCCCGGGCGACGGGCACCTGGAGCGGGGAGAAATAGGGGTTGATGCGCAGCGCCTCCTGGAGATGCCGCCGCGCGGGGGCGAACCTCTCCAACTCCCGCTCGATCATGCCCCGGTGATAGGCGTACAGGGCACTGCGTACGCCACCCCCGTGCACCTTGTCCGTCGCCCGCACCGCGTACCGCAGCGCCTCCTCGTCCGCCCCGGCCCGGTGCAGCGCCCACCCCAGCGCGTCGGCCACCGCGATGCCGGGCTGGCGCCGCCACTCCGCCCGCAACCGCCGTACCGCCGACGCGGGATCACCATGGTCGGCCTCGAACACACCGAGCACCAGCTCCTGGTCGGCCCCGCCCGCGGCAGCGCCCCGCACCCGCGCCCGCAGCAGGTCGTACTGCACCTGCGCCGCCTGCCGCAGCCCCAGCGACTCGTACAACTCGCCCAGCTCCAAGGCGTACTGCGGGTCCGGCTGATGGGTGAGCGCCATCTGGTACGCGCTCAGCGCCTCCGAGGTCCGCCCCAGCGCGGCCAGCGCCCGCGCCTGCCCGGCCTGCGCGGCCCGCTGGTCCGGGTCGGTCCGCACCGCCTCCTGGAAGTTCCGCAGCGCGACCTCCCGCTCCCCGCGCTCCCAGGCCAGCTGCCCCACCCGCTCCAGATACGCCGCCCGCTCGGCCGGCGCCTCGGCGCCCGCCGCCGCGTCGGAGAGCTGCGCCATCGCGTCCTCGCGCCAGCCCCGGTCCCGGTAGACGGCCCCGGCCCGCGCCAGCACGTCCGGCCCCGACCGCAGCTTCTGCAACCGCTCCAGGGCCCGCCCGGCCGCCTTCCAGTCACCGAGGCCGGTACAGGCGTCGATCAGCAGCGGATACGTCGTCCAGCGCTTCGCGTCCAGCTTCTGCGCGGCCTCGGCCCACGTCCGCGCCGCCCGGAAGTCCCGCCGCGCGTTCGCCAGCGCGGCCATCCCGTCGAGCGCGGCGGCGCTCTTCTCGACCCTCAGCGAGGTCCGCAGCGCCCGGTCCGCCTTCGGGTAGTACGCGGCCTCCGCCGTCCGCCGCCCCTGCTCCACGTACGCCGCCCCGAGCACCGCCCACGACTCGGCGTCCCGCGGGTTCCTCCGCAGATGCGTCTCCCGCTCACCGATCAGCGCCGCGAGATCCGGCAGTGCGGCCGGCACCCCCGCCGACACCGCCGTCAACGCCTGCGCACCCTGCGCCGGCGGTGCGGGCGCCCGGGTGGCCGGGGATTGCCAGGGCAGCACCATCAGCGTCCCGCCGAGCACCAGACACCCGGTGAGGGCGGCGATCAGGGCCCGCCGGCCGGCGCGACCCTCGTGAGAGGCCTCGTCTTGGTTCTCCATGGTGCTCACTGTGCGTCAATACGACGACCACACCCCCGTATGCGAAGGCCTGTGCGGACGGGGTTCACACCGATGGCCCCGGGTGCGACGCTGTGATCATGAGCCGTATCGAAGCGCCCCGCGACGAAGTGACCGGCAACCTCGTCGACCGGCTCCTGGCCGGTCTGCCCGCCGAGGCCGTCCTGACCGACCCCGACGTCACGGCCTCCTACGCCAACGACATGGCCAGCTTCTGCCCGGCCGGCGCCCCCGCCGTCGTCGTCCTGCCGCGGACCGTCGAACAGGTCCAGCACGTCATGCGCACCGCCACGGAACTGCGCGTCCCGGTCGTCCCGCAGGGCGCCCGCACCGGCCTGTCCGGCGGCGCCAACGCCACCGACGACTGCATCGTGCTGTCCCTGACGAAGATGGACCGCATCCTGGAGATCAACCCGGTCGACCGCATCGCCGTCGTCGAACCGGGCGTCATCAACGCCACCCTCTCCCGCGCGGTCAACGAACACGGCCTCTACTACCCGCCGGACCCCTCCAGCTGGGAGATGTGCACCATCGGCGGCAACATCGGCACCGCCTCGGGCGGCCTGTGCTGCGTGAAGTACGGGGTGACGGCCGAGTACGTCCTCGGACTCGACGTCGTCCTCGCCGACGGCCGTCTGATGTCCACCGGCAGGCGCACCGCCAAGGGCGTCGCCGGATACGACCTCACCCGCCTCTTCGTCGGCTCCGAGGGCTCGCTCGGCATCGTCGTCAAGGCCACCCTCGCCCTGCGCCCGCAACCGCCGCAGCAACTGGTGCTGGCCGCCGAGTTCGCGTCGGCCGCCGCGGCCTGCGACGCCGTGTGCCGGATTATGGAGGGCGGCCACGTCCCCTCCCTCCTCGAACTGATGGACCGGACGACCGTCAAGGCCGTCAACGCCATCGCCGGCATGGGGCTCCCGGAGACCACCGAGGCCCTCCTGCTCGCCGCCTTCGACACCCCGGACCCCGCCGCCGACCTCGCCGCCGTCGGCGCCCTGTGCGAGGCGGCCGGCGCGACCCAGGTCGTCCCCGCCGACGACGCCGCCGAGTCCGAGCTCCTCCTGCACGCCCGGCGGCTCTCGCTGACCGCGCTGGAGGCGGTGCGTGGCGTGACGATGATCGACGACGTGTGCGTGCCCCGGTCGAGGCTCGGCGACCTGATCGAGGGCGTCGAGCGGATCGCCGACAAGCACCAGCTCACCATCGGCGTCGTCGCCCACGCCGGCGACGGCAACACCCACCCCACCGTCTGCTTCGACGCCGCCGACCCCGACGAGTCCCGGCGCGCCCGCGAGTCCTTCGACGAGATCATGGCCCTCGGCCTGGAACTCGGCGGCACGATCACCGGCGAGCACGGCGTGGGCGTCCTGAAGAAGGAGTGGCTGGCGCGCGAGATCGGCCCCGTCGGGGTGGAGATGCAGCGGCAGATCAAGCAGGTCTTCGATCCCCTGGGCCTCCTGAACCCGGGCAAGCTGTTCTGATCCCTGTCCGGCTCGCCTCACTGGGCGAGCAACTGGTCGAGCGCGTCGTCGATCCCCAGCTGCTCGCCCTCAGTCCCCGGGGGCACCACCCGCAGCGTCCGCTCCAGCCAGGCGGACACCTGGGCAGACGGCGCCTCGAGGAGGGCGTCTCCGTCGGGTGAACTCAGCGCCATCAGCACGACGCTGCGCCCCTCCGACTTCGTCGGCCACACCCGCACATCGCCGTGCCCGCACGGCCGGAACACCCCCTCCACCAGCAGGTCCCGGGAGAACGTCCAGTTCACCGGGTGCTCGGAGTTGATGTGGAAGGTGACGTGGACGGCGTAGGGGTCGTCGGTGCGGTAGCTCAGCCGGGCCGGGACCGGGATGCTGCGCTCCGGCGACAGGATGAGCTTGAGCTCCAGTTCGCGTTCCACCACGGTGTAGTGCATGTCGTTCGGTTCCTCTCCGCTCGCGCGCGGCCCTGTGGTGGGCCCGCAGGAGTGGAGAGCGGGGTGGGCCCGCGAGCATTACGCGGGTTCGGGAAACTTTTTTTCCGGACGTCTCGAACGTGTGGGTCCGGTGCGACTGGCGGTGGGGGGTTGCGCCGGTCTGATAGATGTGGAGCCCCCCATATTCACCCCCGAGCAGATACGGGACGACGGACATGAGCGCCCCAACCCCGGCCCCCGGTGACGACAGGCCCCGCGAGGGCTATTACCCGGACCCGTCCATCCCCGGCTACGTCCGCTACTGGAACGGTGCCGCCTGGGTACCGGGCACGAGTCGCCCGGCCCCGTCGGACGGCGCCCCGCCGGCGCCCCCGGGTTCGGGTACGGCCGCCGCGGTGCCGTCGGTGGAGGAGACGGGCCCGCACTTCTTCGACGAGGACCCGTCCCCGGCGGACGCCCAGCACGGCAGCCGTCCCGAGCCCGCGTCCGCGTGGGGTGCGGACCGGGGGCAGCAGTCCGGGTTCGGCGGCGACCAGGACCGCCGCGTCTCCTGGGGAGCGGCGGCCGGCACGGACCCCCGCGTCCCCTCGGAGACCGCCAGCACGGACGGCACGGCCACGATCCCGCCCACCCAGGGCGCCGGTGACGTCCCGTCGGGCAACACGTTCGTCTTCCGCAGGCCTACGACGGGGCAGCCGGGCGGCGCGGGTCAGGGTGGCGTGGGTCAGGGTGGCGTGGGTCAGGGCGCTGCTGGGCCGGGTGCCGTCGGGCCGGGCGGCGCGGGGGCGGGCGCGGGTGCGTCCGGTGGCCCCGCCTTCGGCCCGCCCCCCGGCACCGCCGGTTCCGGCTCGTCCGGCCCGGGTGGCCAGGGTGGCCCGGCCTTCGGCGCCCCAACAGCCTCCGCTCCAAGTGCTGGTGGCCCCGCGGGCGGTGGCGTTCCCGGGACCCCGGCCTCGGGTGGCCCGGCCGGCGCCGCTCCTCCCGGCGTCCCCGCCCCCGGTGGCCCCGTGGGTGACGAGGGCACCATGACCTTCCGGGCCGTCCCCCCGCGCACGGCCCAGCAGGGCGGGGCGCAGGGAGGGGGCACGGGCGGCGCACACCCGGCCGACGCGGCAGCGGGCAACTTCGGCGCACCGGCCGCCACCGGCACGGGCCACTCCGGCCCCGCCTTCACCGGCACCGGCCCCTCAGGCACCGGCGGCCCCGCCTTCACCGGCCCCTCCGCCCCAGGCGGCCCGGCCTCCACCGGCCCCGGCACCCCCGCCTCCGGCGCCCCGGGCTCAGCTGCTCCCGGCTCAGCCGTCGCAGGCGCCGGCGGCCCCGGCTTCGGCGCGGGCAAGGCCGCCGCCGAGCGAGCCGCGGCCGCGCAGGCCCAGACGGGCACCCCCGCCCAGGCCACCGCCGCGCCCACCGCCCTCTCCGGCCCCCAGCAGGCCGGTCCGGCCGCCGCTCCTCCCACCCCCTCCGTCCCGCAGCAGCCCACCCCGGCCTCCGCCTCCGCCTCCGGCGGCGCCACCCCCATGACGAGCGGTCCCGGTGGCGGGCAGCCCTCCTGGGCGCAGCAGGTGCACCGGCTCGCCGGCGCGTCCGGCGAGGACCAGCCCGTCGTGCCCTGGAAGCCGCCGGTCGACGACATCTTCCAGGCCGCCGCCCGGCGTCAGGCCTCCGCCCGCCCCGCGGGCCTCGGCAAGCGGCTGGCGGCACGGCTGCTGGACACGGTCGTGCTGCTCGGCGTCACCGCCGCCGCGGCGGTACCGCTGGGCACCAGGGCGCTCGACCACGTCGACGAGAAGATCGACGCGGCGAAGCTCAGCGGCGAGACCGTCACCGTCTGGCTGCTGGACGGCACGACGTCCACCTACCTCGGCGGCGTCCTCGCCGTCCTCCTCGTCTTCGGCGTCCTCTACGAGGCGCTGCCCACCGCCAGGTGGGGCCGCACCCTCGGCAAGAGGCTGCTCGGTCTGGAGGTGCGGGACATCGAGGGCGGCGAGCCCCCGTCCTTCGGCGCGGCCCTGCGCCGCTGGCTGGTCTACAGCGTCCCCGGCCTGCTCGCGATCGGTGTCGTGGGCGTCGTATGGGGCCTGTTCGACAAGCCGTGGCGCCAGTGCTGGCACGACAAGGCGGCCCACACGTTCGTAGCCGGATAGCCCGTAGCGCGGGCGGAGCGGCGATTCCGTACTCCGGACGGCCGCTCGCCAGATGCGGAGCCGGGGGGTTCGCGGTCGACTCGGGCCATGAGCAGCGAACCGCCCCCCGGCTCCGGTCAGCAGCCGCCGGAAGACGACCCGTTCAGGAAGCAGCCTCCGCCGTCGGGCGACTCCGGTTCGCCGTACGGCGGTCAGCCCCCGCCGGAGGCGGGAGACCCGTACGGCGGCAGCCCCTACGGCGGCGGCTCCCCGTACGGCGGCGGTGACCCCTACGGCGGTGGCGGTTACGGCGCCGGCGGCTACCCCTCCGACCCGCTGGCCGGGATGCCCCCGCTCGCCGACAGCGGTCGGCGCACGCTCGCCCGCATCATCGACCTCATCCTCGTCGGGATCGTCGTCGCCCTGCTCACCTGGGGTTTCGGGGTCAACGAGTACGACGTGAACGCCGACAAGGTCGAGTACGGCAAGTCCTTCGCGCAGTCGCTGGTCGCCGCCCTGCTCTACATCGGCTACGACACCTTCATGATCACCAAGTCGGGGCAGACGCTCGGCAAGAAGTGGCTGAAGATGCGGGTGGCCAACCTCGACAACGGCTCCACGCCCTCCGTGCAGACCGCGCTGGTCCGCTCCCTGGTGCTCTGGATCCCGTTCGCGTTCTGCTGCGCCTGTGTCTGGACCGCGATCGCGGGCGGCTGGAGCTTCTTCGACAAGCCCTACAAGCAGGGCCTGCACGACAAGGCGGCGAAGACGGTGGTGGTCAGCACCGGCTGACGCACCACCGCACGCGGGTCCGGATGCGGGTCCAGGTCCAGGCCGGGGTTCAGGCGGCCTTCTGGGAGCTCGTGGCCACGACGGCCACGGGCTCCTCGGCCGTGACCGGGGCCGCGGCGGCGACCTCGGCGGGCTTCTGCAGCGCGACCACCCGCGACTTGGGCATCGGCACCGTCATGGCGACGAGGAGCCCGAGCGCGAGTGCCGCGACGGCGATCACGGCGATCCCGATCCCCGAACTCGTCTGTGACAGCAGCAGCATGGCGAGCGTCGAGAAGAGCACGGTGAACGAGCCGTAGGCGAGCTGTGCGGCAGTCGGACGAGGCATGGCAATCGTGTCCTCGGAAGTGGGGGTCCACGGGGGTGTCGGCCTGGCTTTCCGCCGAATTTCGAACGTTCCGCCGGTCGACTCTATTCGCGTGCATGCCCGAGCGGAACGAACAGTAAGCGTGACCTAACCAACAGTACCGGTGCATGGGGGGCGCACGGATTCATACCGTCCACGAAGTGGACGCGGTCGAGCGCCGGTCGACCGCCGTCCGAGGTGTTCGTAAAGCGAACGTCAACTCCGCATAGCGCACTTGTTCTGTTCAGGTCAAGGTCTGTCTTTTCTTCTGAACCTCTAGTCAAATGACGTCACTTGACTACACGCGTTGATCACGCGCGCGCGGACCATCCACGATCAGGACCCCTCCTGCCTCCGCGCGCCCGAACGCGGGGGAGGACCTCAAGTGACCAGTAGATCCTGGACGTTCAGAGCCGCGGCGACCACCGTCGCATTGGCCGCCGCGACCGCGACGTTCTCCACGTTCGCCGTGGCCGAGGCCGGCACCGCCGCCCCTCAGTCGGCCGCCTCGAACCGGACCGACCCTCAGCCGGCGAAGGCCGCACAGGAGCACGACTTCGACGGCCCGCTCTCCAAGACCCAGGAGGCGCAGCGGGAAGAGGCGCTGAAGCAGGTCATATCCGGCGACGCCAAGGTGACGGAGCGGGACGGCTCGAAGGTCGTCGCGCTCAAGAGCCGCAAGGGCGACAGCAAGTACGTCGAGCTGGGCCGGGAGCGCACCGACAAGATCTTCACGATCCTCGTCGAGTTCGGTGACCAGACGGACCCCCGCTACGGCGGCACGACCGGCCCCGCCCACAACGAGATAGCCCAGCCCGACCGCGCCCAGGACAACTCCACGGCGTGGCAGGCGGACTACAACACGGCCCACTACAAGGACCTCTACTTCGGCGACGGCACCGCGTCGATGAAGACCTACTACGAGAAGCAGTCCTCGGGCCGCTACTCGGTCGAGGGCGAGGTCACCGACTGGGTCAAGGTCCCCTACAACGAGGCCCGTTACGGCTCCAACTCCTGTGACACCTGCGCCTGGAACGCGGTCCAGGACGGCGTCACGGCGTGGGTCGCCCAGCAGAAGGCGGCGGGGCGCACCGAGGCCGAGATCAAGGCGGACATCGCCGAGTTCGACCAGTGGGACCGCTACGACTTCGACGGCGACGGCGACTTCAACGAGTCCGACGGTTACATCGACCACTTCCAGATCGTGCACGCCGGTGAGGACGAGTCCGCGGGCGGCGGCGCGCAGGGCGAGGACGCCATCTGGGCGCACCGCTGGTACGCGTTCGGCACCGACGCGGGCGCGAGCGGCCCGTCCGGCAACCTGCTCGGCGGCACCCAGATCGGCGACACCGGCATCTGGGTCGGCGACTACACCATCCAGCCGGAGAACGGCGGACTCGGTGTCTTCGCCCACGAGTACGGCCACGACCTGGGCCTCCCGGACCACTACGACACCTCCGGCGGCGGCGAGAACTCCACCGGCTTCTGGACCCTGATGTCGTCCGGTTCCTGGCTCGGCACCGGCAAGGACACCATCGGTGACCTGCCCGGCGACATGACCGCCTGGGACAAGCTCCAGCTGGGCTGGCTCGACTACGGCGTGGCGAAGGCCGCGACCAGGTCGAAGCACAAGCTGGGGATCGCCGAGTACAACACCAAGAACAAGCAGGGTCTGGTCGTCGAACTGCCCAAGAAGGCGGTCACCACCGAGATCGTGACCCCGGCCCAGGGCGCCACCCAGTGGTGGAGCGGCAGCGGCAACAACCTCAACAACACGCTGGCCCGTTCCGTGGACCTCACCGGCAAGACGGCGGCGACGCTGACCCTGGACGGCTGGTGGGACACCGAGGCCGACTACGACAACGTGTACGCCGAGGTCTCCACCGACGCCGGCGCCACCTTCAAGCCGATCGACGGCACCGCGGACGGCGTGGCCCTGCCGCGTGACGCCAGCGGCCAGCCCGTGCTGACCGGTTCCTCGGAGACGTACAAGAAGCTGTCGTTCCCGCTGGACGCCTACGCCGGCCAGAAGATCGACGTGCGCTTCCGCTACTCGTCGGACGGCGGTGTGGCCGGCAAGGGCTTCGCGGCCGACCGGATCTCCGTGACCGCCGACGGCACCGCCCTGTTCGCGGACGACGCAGAGAGCGCCGACGCGGCCTGGACGGCGAAGGGCTTCTCCCGGGTGGGCGGGTCCTTCAGCAAGGACTACGCGCAGTACTACATCGCGGAGAACCGCCAGTACGTGTCGTACGACAGGACGTTGAAGGTCGGCCCGTACAACTTCGGCTTCTCCACGACCCGTCCGAGCTGGGTCGAGCACTACCCGTACCAGAACGGCCTGTTGATCTGGAAGTGGGACACCTCCCAGGCGGACAACAACACCAGCGCCCACCCCGGCACCGGTCTCGTCCTGCCGATCGACTCGCACCCGAAGGCGCTGAAGTGGTCCGACGGCACGGCGATGCGCAGCCGCGTCCAGGCCTACGACTCGCCGTTCAGCCTCTACCGCACGGACGGCATCACGCTGCACAACGCGGACGTCGCGACCCGGATCCCGTCGTCGAAGGGCGTGCCGGTCTTCAACGACCACACCAGCACGTACTACGACGCGGCGACCCCGTTCGCGGGTGTCCAGGTCACTGACACCAACACCAAGATCAAGATCGTCAAGGAGGCCAAGAACGGCTCCACGATCTCCATCGAGGTCGGCCCCGCGGTGAAGTAGTTCGTATTTCCGCAGGTCAGAAGGCTATCGGCGGCGACCCCCTGGCGGGTCGCCGCCGATCGTGTTTAGGTGCCTCCTGATGACTTTCTTATTGACACCGGTGCACACGGGGGTGTGACTGCATGGCCGCAGGAGGTTTCTGCAAGCTGCCGACCGGCAGCGTGGTGGTGGCGCTGAACCTGCCCAGACCCGCCGCCGACGGCACGGACTGCGTCCGTGTCCTCGTCCACGCCCGCAACCGGGCGCGCGCCCTGACCAGGCTGCGCAACCTCGGGCTGCGGGCCGTCTACCTGCGCGGCAACGCGGCCCCGCCGACGCCGGACGAGATCACCGCCGTACTCCACCACCCGGACGGCCTGATATGGCGTACGGCCCCTGACAACGCTGTCGTGGCGCCGGGCCCGGAGCTCGCCCAGGAGCTGTGGCACCCGATCAGGGCGCTGCTGAGGCGGCCGACGGCGCCCGCCTGACTCAGGCGACGACGGGCTTCCCGGTCAGCTCCACGCCGGCCGCGCGCAGCTCCTCCAGTGCGCGGTCGGTGGTCTCGGCCGCGACGCCCGCCGTCAGGTCCAGCAGCACCTGGGTACGGAAACCCTCGCGCGCCGCGTCCAGCGCAGTGGCCCGCACGCAGTGGTCGGTCGCGATGCCGACCACGTCCACCTCGGTGACCTCCCGGGCGCGCAGCCAGTCGGCCAGCGGGACGCCGTTCTCGTCGGCGCCCTCGAAGCCGCTGTAGGCCGCTGCGTACGCCCCCTTGTCGAAGACGGCGTCGATGGCGCCGGAGGCGACGGCGGGCGCGAAGTTCGGGTGGAAGCCCACGCCCTCGGTGCCCGCGACGCAGTGCGCGGGCCAGGAGTGCCGGAAGTCGGGGTTGTCGGCGAAGTGGCCGCCCGGCGCGATGTGGTGGTCGCGGGTGGCCACCACGTGCTGGTAGCCGGAGCCGGCCGCCTGTCCGATCAGCTCGGTGACGGCGGCGGCCACATCGGCACCCCCGGCCACGGCGAGGCTGCCCCCCTCGCAGAAGTCGTTCTGTACGTCGACGACGATCAAGGCGCGGCGCATGGTGGGTGTCCTTCGACTATGAGTGGCTTACGAGCCTAGAGACTTCGGCGGTCCGGCGATACGGCTTGTGGCACGGCGGGCGGGCGCACCGTTACTGGCTACCCGACCGCTCGTGCACGTACTCCGTCGGAAGGACGGGTTCCCCGCGTGAGAGCTGGGTCGCCGACAGCGGCAGCCCGTCCCGCACGGCCCGGTGCCGGTCCCGTACGACGTCCAGCGGCTCCCGCGCCACCACGTCCCCGCCCTTGACCAGCTCCACCAGCAGCTGCCGGTCGGCGAGCTCGGCCGGGACGGCCCCGGTGCCGACGACCTCGGCCTCCGCGATCCCGTCCTCGTCGAGCCGCCGCGCGGCCCACTTGCGGCCGCCGATCGACGTCTTCCCGCCGGACGACTTCTTCGCGACCGGCACCAGCGGCGCCCTGGGGTCGGCGGACTCGGCCCGCGCGACCAGCTTGTAGACCATCGAGCAGGTCGGGTGCCCGGACCCGGTCACCAGCTGGGTGCCGACGCCGTACGCGTCCACGGGCGCCGCCGCGAGCGAGGCGATGGCGTACTCGTCGAGGTCCGAGGTCACGATGATCTTCGTGTCACGCGCGCCCAGCTCGTCCAGCTGCTGGCGCACCCGGTGCGCGACGAGCAGCAGGTCACCCGAGTCGATGCGCACGGCCCCCAGCTCGGGCCCGGCCACCTCGACCGCCGTCCGCACGGCCGTCGCCACGTCGTAGGTGTCGACCAGCAGTGTGGTGTTCCGGCCCAGCGAGTCGACCTGGGCCTGGAAGGCGTCCCGCTCGTGGTCGTGCAGCAGGGTGAAGGCGTGGGCGGAGGTGCCGACGGTCGGGATGTTGTAGCGGAAGCCGGCCGCGAGGTCCGAGGTGGAGGCGAAACCGCCGACGTAGGCCGCGCGTGAGGCGGCGACGGCGGAGAGCTCGTGGGTGCGGCGGGCGCCCATCTCGATCAGCGGGCGCTGCCCGGCGGCGGACGACATGCGCGAGGCCGCCGCCGCGATGGCGGAGTCGTGGTTGAGGATCGAGAGGATCACGGTCTCCAGGAGCACGCACTCGGCGAAGGACCCCTCCACCCGCATGACCGGCGAGCCCGGGAAGTAGACCTCGCCCTCCGGATAGCCCCAGATGTCGCCCGAGAAGCGGTACGAGGCGAGCCATTCCAGGGTCGGCTCGTCGACGATGTCCCGCTCCCGCAGGAAGGCGAGGACGCCCGCGTCGAAGCGGAAGTTCTCGACGGCGTCCAGGACCCGCCCGGTGCCCGCGACGACGCCGTACCGGCGGCCGTCCGGCAGGCGCCGGGTGAAGACCTCGAAGACGCTGCGCCGCTCGGCGGTACCCGCCTTCAGGGCGGCCTGCAACATCGTGAGCTCGTACTGATCCGTGAAGAGCGCCGTCGAGGGAACGTCCACCGGCAGCCCAAGGTCCGCTGTGTTCATGACGAGGATGCTACACCCCTTCGCGTCAGTGTGACGATTTGTGGAGGCCGTGGCAGCATGGGGCCTGTGACGTCACCCGCTCCCGTAGAGATCGAACGCACCGAGTCGGCGGAAGAGGTCTTCGCCGTACCCGAGCCGGACGTCCCCTGGGTCACGATCGTCCACAACGACCCGGTCAACCTCATGAGCTACGTGACCTACGTCTTCCAGACCTACTTCGGGTACACGAAGGACAAGGCGACCAAGCTCATGATGGACGTCCACCACAAGGGCCGGGCGGTCGTCTCCAGCGGATCCCGCGAGGAGATGGAACGCGATGTGCAGGCCATGCACGGCTACGGTCTGTGGGCCACCCTCCAGCAGGACCGGAAGTAGCGACTGACCCTGATGCCAGGAACCTTCGAACCGCTCCCCGGCGGCGGCGCGGCCGTCGCGCTCGACGACGTCGAGATCTCCATCATCCGGTCGCTGGCCGTCCAGCTCCTGGAACTCATCGGCCCCGGCCCCGCCGAGGACGCCCCCGACGACCCGCTCGCCGAGCTCTTCGCGGAGGGCCCGAGCGAGCCGCCCTCCGACCCGGTGCTCCGGCGGCTCTTCCCGGACGCCTACAGCGACCCCGAGGGCACGCCCGAGGCCAAGGAGGCGGAGGAGCAGCGCGCGTACTCCTCCGAGTTCCGCCGCTACACGGAGAACGACCTCAGGGCCGGCAAGCGCGACAACGCCCTCGCGGTGATCCGCACCCTGGACGCGCTGAGCCCGGTGGACGACGGCGGGGCGGTGCTGAAGCTGTCCGTCGGGGAGTCCCGGCAGTGGCTCAGCTCCCTCAACGACCTGCGGCTGGCGATCGGGTCCCGCCTTGAGATCACCGACGACGAGGACACGGACCTCCTCTACCGGCTGCCGGACGAGGATCCGCGCAAGCCGATGGTGATGGCGTATCTGTGGCTGGGTGGCTTGCAGGAGACGCTTGTCTCCACCCTTATGCCCTGAGTGTGATGTTTTTGTGTTCGCTCAGCGGACGCTCAAATCCGGATAACGATCGCGTCACCCCGGCGGCCTCGTATGCCCGCCGGGGTGTTCTTTGTCCGCTTCTCCCTGTGCTCTGTGCCACATCCCGCACAGGTGATCAATGTTGCGGCCGTGATAAATCTTCACGACCGCCCGACGAACACCACCCGTATGTTCGGTCGGGTGCGCCACCGAGCCGGTAACCGCCGGCCAGGCAGGGGTGGGCTTTGCAGGCCCGCCCAGCTCCATCAATCCGGGGGGATCGAGAACCGGTCCGAGGCCGACGAGAGGCCCGGTTCGGTATGGAGAAAGGCGCACCACACATATGACCTCCGCTCAGGTCGACAAGGGTCCGGAGAACACCTCCGGCACCTCCGAAGAGGGTTACGAGCGTGGCCTCGGCAGTCGCCAGGTCCAGATGATCGCGATCGGCGGCGCCATCGGCGTCGGTCTCTTCCTCAACGCCGGGGCGAACATCGCCAAGGCGGGTCCGAGCCTCATCCTGATGTACGCCGTCGCCGGCGTGATCATCTTCTTCATCATGCGGGCGCTCGGCGAGCTGCTCCTCTACCGACCGGTCTCCGGCTCCTTCGCCGAGTACTCCCGTGAGTTCCTCGGCCCGTTCTTCGGCTATTTCACCGGCTGGACGTACTGGCTGCTGTGGGTGGTCACCGGCATGGCGGAACTGACCGCCGCCGCGATCTACATCCACTACTGGTTCCCGGACATCCCGCAGTGGGCCTCCGCGCTGGCCTTCCTGGTCGTCCTCTTCGTGGCCAACCTGATCTCGGTGAAGCTCTTCGGCGAGATCGAGTTCTGGTTCTCGATGATCAAGGTCACCGCCCTCATCGGCATGATCGTGATCGGCCTCGGCGTCCTCACCTTCGGCTTCAGCGCCGCCGGCGACACGGCCGCCGTCTCCAACCTCTGGGCCTTCGACGGCTTCTTCCCCAAGGGCATCGGCTCGTCCCTGATGACCCTCCAGGGCGTGATGTTCGCCTACCTCGCCGTCGAACTGGTCGGCGTCACCGCCGGTGAGTCGGAGAACCCGGAGAAGACCCTCCCCAAGGCGATCAACACCCTGCCCTGGCGGATCGGCCTCTTCTACGTCGGCGCCCTCACCGTCATCCTGTGCGTGGTCAAGTGGACCGAGTTCGCGCCCGGCGTCAGCCCGTTCGTGAAGGCGTTCGCGATGATCGGCATCCCGGCGGGCGCCGGCATCGTCAACTTCGTCGTGCTGACGGCGGCCCTGTCCTCCTGCAACTCCGGCATGTACTCCACCGGCCGCATGCTGCGCACCCTGGCCGACAGCGGCGAGGCCCCGAAGGCCTTCAACAAGCTGTCCGTGACCAAGACGCCCGCCCTCGCCATCACCGTCTCCGTGCTCTTCATGGGCATCGGCGTGGTCCTCAACTACATCGTCCCGGAGAAGGCCTTCGGGTACGTCGTCTCCGTCGCCACCGCGGCCGGTATCTGGACGTGGCTGATGATCCTGGTCAGCCATGTGCGCTACCGCCGCGCGGTCGAGGCGGGGCGGCTGCCGGCGTCCTCCTTCCCGGCGCCGGGCGGCTCGAAGGGGTCGTACGTCGCCATCGTGTTCCTGCTCTTCGTGACGGGCCTGATCGCGTACGACTCCGAGTCCCGCGTCTGTCTGTATGTGATGGCGGGCTGGGCCGTCGCCCTCGGCATCGGCTGGATCGCCCTCAAGAGCCGCAACCCGCAGATCGCCGAACGCCGCGAGCAGGAGTTCGAGAAGGTCGGCTGACCACCCCCGGCTGACCACCCCCAAGGACGTCCGGCCCAGGGAGTTTTCGTGGAACCCCCTGTCGCCGCCGCTCAAGGCGTCCGGCATATGGGCCGCCCCGTACCACCTGTCGGTACGGGGCGGCCCCTCTGCTTATCCTGACGGACATGCTGACCATCACCCAGGCCCTCGTCGACCAGATCGTCGCGCACGCGCGCAAGGACCACCCCGACGAGGCGTGCGGCGTCGTCGCCGGGCCCGCCGGGTCCGACCGGCCCGAGCGGTTCATCCCGATGCTCAACGCCGCCATGTCGCCCACGTTCTACGAGTTCGACTCCGGCGACCTGCTCAAGCTCTACCGCGAGATGGACGACCGCGACGAGGAGCCGGTGGTCATCTACCACTCCCACACCGCGACCGAGGCCTACCCCTCCCGCACCGACATCTCCTACGCCAACGAGCCCGGCGCCCACTACGTCCTCGTCTCGACGGCCGACACGGACGGACTCGGCGACTTCCAGTTCCGCTCCTACCGCATCGTCGAGGGCGAGGTCACCGAGGAGGACGTGGAGATCGTCGAGGCATACTGATCACCGTACGCCCGACCAACTCGGGGGATCGGAGACGGTGTTGACGCGACGGCCGCATGGACAGCGCCCCACGATCGAGGACGTCGCACGCCGGTCGGGAGTGTCCCGGTCCACGGTCTCGCGGGTGATCAACGGCGAGCCCAAGGTGCGCGCCGAGGTCGTCGAGGAGGTCCGGCGGGTCATCGCCGAACTCGGCTACGTCCCCAACCAGGCGGCCCGCCAGCTGGTCACCCACCGCACCGGCGCCGTCGCGGTCGTCGCGGACCAGCCCGACGGCCGGCTCTTCCTCGACCCGTTCTTCGACCGCCTCCTGCGCGGCATCCGCCGTGAACTCGCCCTGCACGGCGCCCAGGCCGTCCTGCTCTTCCTGGACGAGCCCGACGACCTCGCCCGCGTGGCCGACTACCTCGGCGGCGGCCATGTCGACGGCGCCATCCTCTTCTCCCTGCACCCCGGCGGCCGCCTCCACGGCATGACCGACAGCCTCGACATCCCCGCCGTCTTCGGCGGCCGCCCCCTCCTGGACGCCGGCGACACCGTGCGCGCCCACCCCTACGTCGACGGCGACAACCGCGGCGGCGCCCGCCAGGCCGTCCGGCACCTCGCCTCCCTGGGCCGCCGCCGCATCGCCACCGTCACCGGCCCGCACGACCAGGAGCACTCCGCCGCCGAACGCCTCGCCGGCTACCACGACGTCCTCCCCGACGCCCCGGCCGAACTCGTGGAGCGCGCCGACTACACCCGGCAGGGCGGCGCCCGCGCCATGGCCGCGCTGCTCGACCGCTGCCCTGACCTGGACGCCGTCTTCGCCGCCTCCGACCTCATGGCCGCCGGCGCCCTGGACGCGCTGCGCGAGCACGGCCGCCGGGTGCCGGACGACGTGGCCGTCGTCGGCTTCGACGACCTGACCGAGATCGCCGAAGCGACCGACCCGCCCCTGACCACCGTCCACCAGGACGTCGCCGAGATGGGCCGCCTGCTGGCCCGGCTGCTGTTCGACCGGGCGACCGAGCCGGCCGCGATCGTCGTACCCACCCGACTGACCGTGCGCGCGTCCGCCTGAACTGTGGCGTCCTGAACTGTGGTGTCTCATCCTCCGGCCGGAATCCGTCCATCATGTGGGATCACACTCCGGGACCCGGACCGGGAATCGATACGATGACCGCATGGTTTCCCACGACGTGAGCGAGAAGACGCCGGGCATGCTGCTCGTGGCGCGGCTGCACGTCGACCTGTGCAGGCTCGCCAGCGCCATCTGTTGACGCTGCTCCCTGCCGCCGTACGGCCGTGAGCCGCGGCGCCACTCACCTCCGCTGTTCTGCGCTGCCGCGCGCCGCCCCACTCCAGACCGCATCCGACAGGAGCCCGCAACCATGGCCATCGAGGTCCGCATCCCGACCATCCTCCGCACGTACACCGACGGTCAGAAGGCCGTGGAGGGCGCCGGGGACACTCTCGCCGAGCTCTTCACCGACCTCGAGACCCGGCACAACGGCATCCAGGCCCGCATCGTCGACGGCGGCGAGCTGCGCCGCTTCGTCAACGTCTACCTCAACGACGAGGACGTCCGCTTCCTCGACGGCATCAACACCAAGCTCACCGACGGCGACAACGTCACGATCCTGCCGGCCGTGGCCGGCGGCATGGCCTGATCCTCGATGCGTTACGACTCCCCGCTCGCCGCGGTCGGCAACACCCCCCTGGTGCGCCTGCCGCGGCTGTCGCCGTCCGAGGACGTCCGCATCTGGGCCAAGCTGGAGGACCGCAACCCCACCGGCTCGGTCAAGGACCGGCCCGCCCTGCACATGATCGAGCAGGCGGAGAAGGACGGCCGCCTCACGCCGGGCTGCACCATCCTGGAGCCGACGAGCGGCAACACGGGCATCTCGCTGGCCATGGCGGCGAAGCTCAAGGGCTACCGCATCGTCTGCGTCATGCCCGAGAACACCTCGCAGGAACGCCGTGACCTGCTCGGCATGTGGGGCGCCGAGATCATCTCCTCGCCGGCCGCGGGCGGTTCCAACACCGCCGTGCGCGTCGCCAAGGAGCTCTCCGCCGAGCACCCCGACTGGGTGATGCTCTACCAGTACGGCAACCCGGACAACGCGGGCGCCCACTACGCCACGACCGGCCCGGAGATCCTCACCGACCTCCCCTCGATCACCCACTTCGTGGCGGGCCTCGGCACCACCGGCACCCTGATGGGCGTCGGCCGCTACCTCCGTGAGCACAAGCCGGACGTGCGGATCGTCGCCGCCGAGCCGCGCTACGACGACCTGGTGTACGGACTGCGCAACCTCGACGAGGGCTTCGTACCCGAGCTCTACGACGCCTCCGTCCTGACCACCCGCTTCTCGGTCGGCTCGGCCGACGCGGTGACGCGTACGCGCGAGCTGTTGCAGCAGGAGGGCATCTTCGCGGGCGTCTCCACGGGCGCCGCGCTGCACGCCGCGATCGGCGTCGGCAACAAGGCGGTGAAGGCGGGGGAGACGGCCGACATCGTCTTCGTCGTGGCCGACGGCGGCTGGAAGTACCTGTCGACGGGCGTGTACACGGCCGCGACCACGGAGGAAGCGATCGAGACGCTCCAGGGCCAGCTCTGGGCGTAGCCGCTAACTCGCCAGGTGACGGACCTGGTCCCACAGGACCGGGTCCACCACCCCCACCCGACGCCGGAAGTCCCCCACCGGTACCTCGCGCAGCTCGTCCGTCTCCAGGAAGCTCGCGCGACCGTGGGAGTCGCCCACCGAACCCGGCGGCAGCGGAATGACTCCGGCCCGCTCGTCGTGGTACTTGCTGGTGATCTTCGCGACGACCGCGCGCCGCCCGCGCACCGCCAGCACCAGACACGGCCGGTCCTTCGCCCCCGGCCCGTCCTCGTAGGGCACGATCGCCCACCAGATCTCCGCCGGCCGCGGCCGCGCGGCACCCCGCGTCCCGGGCCGCCCGGGCGGCCGCGAACGCCGCCCCGCCGGCCGGCGCCCCCGCCCCCACCCGTCGACGAGCGTGGCGACCAACGCGAGCAGCACCACCGCCGCGAGCGCCAGCCACCAGGACGTGTCCATAAGCATGACGTTACCGGCGCCCGATCCCCACCGCGCGCCCTTCGCACGCACGTTCCGCCCGTGACCCGGTCGTGCGGCATCGCCCCGAAGCCTCGAACGGCTGAACGTGACGTACCTCGGATGGCAGCGCCGCACAGGTGAGTTCGCCCACAACAGCCCTTGGCGGAGGAGCGACAGGGGGTTTTGCGCCTTACGCTCGACGGACCGCACGACCCCCGACGCACCCACCTCTTTTCATCCCGCCAGCGGAGGTTTCTGCTTCATGAAGCTCACCGTCGTCGGCTGCTCGGGGTCGTTCCCGTCCGCGGAATCGGCCTGCTCGAGCTACCTCGTAGAGGCCGACGGCTTCCGGCTGCTTCTCGACATGGGCAACGGTGCCCTTGGCGAGCTGCAGCGCCACTGCGGTCTCTACGACCTCGACGCGATCTTCCTCAGCCATCTGCACGCCGACCACTGCATCGACATGTGCGCGTACTTCGTCGCGCGCTACTACCGCCACGACGGCGGCCGCTGTGCCCCCATCCCGGTCTACGGCCCCGAGGGCACCGAACACCGTCTGACCACGGCCTACGCCGACACCCCCACCGCCTCCTCGATGAGCGAGGTCTTCGACTTCCACACGGTCAAGCCGTCCACCTTCGACGTCGGCCCCTTCACGGTCCACACCGAACGCGTGGCCCACCCGGTCGAGGCGTACGGCATCCGCGTGGAGCACGGCGGCAAGTCCCTCACCTACTCCGGTGACACGGGCGTCACCCCCGCGCTGGACGAACTCGCCCGCGACACGGACCTGTTCCTCTGCGAGGCCGCCTTCACCCACGGCAAGGAGGACATCCCCGACCTGCACCTCAACGGCCGCGAGGCGGGTGAGACCGCGACCCGGGCCGGCGCCCGGCGCCTGGTCCTCACCCACATCCCCCCGTGGACCGACCCGCAGGCCAACCTCGCCGACGCCCGCGCGGCGTTCGACGGCCCGGTGGAACTCGCGGCGCCGAGGGTGTCGTACGAGATCTGAGACGTACGTACGCGAAGGCCCCGGTACCTCTTCGGTACCGGGGCCTCGGTCATCGCGGGAGCCTCACGCCTTCGTGAGGTCCTCGACCTCCTCCTCGGGCTCGCGGCCCGGGGTGGGGAGGTTCCACTTGACGATGGCGAAGCGGAAGACGGCGTAGTAGATCGCCGCGAAGACCAGGCCGATCGGGATGATCAGCCAGGGCTTGGTGGCCAGGTTCCAGTTCAGGGCGTAGTCGATGAAGCCCGCGGAGAACGTGAAGCCCGCGTGGACACCGAGCGCCCAGGTGATCGCCAGGGACAAGGCCGTGAGCACCGCGTGGATCACGTACAGGATCGGGGCGATGAACATGAACGAGAACTCGATCGGCTCGGTCACACCGGTCACGAAGGAGGTCAGCGCGAGCGAGATCATCATGCCCATCACGGCCTTGCGGCGCTCGGGGCGGGCGGTGTGCGCGATGGCGATCGCGGCGGCCGGCAGACCGAACATCATGATGGGGAAGAAGCCGGACATGAACTGACCGGCGGTGGGGTCACCGGCGAAGAAGCGGGTGAGGTCACCGTGCACGATCTCGCCGGCCGAGTCCTTGAAGTCGCCGATCTGGAACCAGGACACGGAGTTCACGAACTGGTGCATGCCGACGGGGATCAGCGCGCGGTTGATCAGACCGAACAGACCGGCGCCCACGGCGCCCAGACCGGTGATCCACTCACCGGCGTCGGAGATGACGCCACCGATCGGCTCCCAGACCAGACCGAAGAAGACACCCATGGCGGTGCCGACGAAGGCCATGATGATCGGGACGAGACGGCGGCCGTTGAAGAAGCCGAGCCAGTCCACCAGCTTCTTGCGGTGGTAGCGCTGCCACAGCACGGCGGAGAGCAGACCCATGAGGATGCCGCCGAGGACACCCGGGTTGTTGTAGGTCGCGGCTATGTCCGCGCCCGCCTGCACCTTGGCCTCCGTCACCGGGAAGGCCTTCAGGACATTGCTGTAGACCAGGAAGCCGACCAGGGCGGCCAGCGCGGTGGAACCGTCGGCCTTCTTGGCGAAGCCGATCGCGACACCGATGCAGAACAGCATCGGCAGGTTGTCGAAGATCGCGCCACCGGCCGTGGCGAAGACCGCCGTGACCTTGTCGGGCAGGTTCAGCTTGTCCTGGACGTCGGCCTGGCCGAGCCGCAGCAGGATGCCCGCCGCCGGCAACACGGCGATCGGAAGCTGAAGGCTGCGGCCGACCTTCTGAAGGCCCTGGATCAGACCGGATCCCCGCCTCTTTGCGGGGGCCGCCGTGTCGGTGGCGGTGCTCATACGTCCTCCATCGGGTGGTGGTCTACACCACTCAGTGGTGTAGACCTGTTGTAGCACGATGAAGGTGACGTAAGGAACCCACGATTCCGTGACGGGAACCGTGGGTTCTGTAACCGCGTTGAGAAGGGCCGTTCGGCCTCAGACCTTCGTCACGTCCTCGACCTCGTCCTCGGGTTCGCGCCCCGGGGTCTTCAGGTCGAACTTCGTGATCGCGAACCGGAAGATCGCGTAGTAGACGGCCGCGAAACACAGGCCGATCGGGATGATCGCCCACGGCTTCGTCGCCAGATTCCAGTTGATGACGTAGTCGATCAGACCGGCGGAGAAGCTGAACCCGTCGTGCACCCCGAGCCCCCACGTCACCGCCATCGACACACCCGTCAGCAGCGCGTGCACCGCGTACAGCAGCGGCGCGATGAACAGGAACGAGTACTCGATCGGCTCGGTGATGCCGGTGACGAACGAGGTCAGCGCGACGGAGAGCATGAGCCCGCCGACCTCCTTGCGGCGGTGCGGCTTCGCGCAGTGCGTGATCGCCAGGGCCGCGGCCGGCAGCGCGAACATCATGATCGGGAAGAACCCGGACGTGAACTGACCCGCGTTCGGATCGCCCGCCAGGAACATGTTGATGTCACCGTGCACCTCGGTGCCGTCCGGCTTGGTGTACGTGCCGAACTGGAACCAGATGGGCACGTTCAGGAACTGGTGCAGACCGATGACCAGCAACGCCCGGTTCGCCAGACCGAAGATGCCCGCACCCCACGCGCCCGCGTCGCTCAGCCAGTCGCTGAAGTTCTCCAGCCCGTCACCGATCGGCGGCCAGATCCACAGACACAGCGCCGCGAACACGATCGCCACGAACGCCATGATGATCGGCACGAGCCGGCGCCCGTTGAAGAAGCCCAGCCAGTCCACGAGCTTCGTACGGTGATAGCGCGCCCAGAAGAACGCCGCCAGCAGGCCCATGATGATGCCGCCGAAGACACCGGGGTTCTGATAAGTGAACGCGGAAACGGAGTTGTCGGCGGCCTGGCAGCCGATCTTCTCGAGGGCCCTCGCCCCGACCGCGCAGTCCTCCGGGAACTGCCGCAGCACGTTGTAGTAGACGAGGAACCCGGCCACCGCCGCGAGCGCCGTCGACCCGTCCGCCTTCTTCGCCATACCGATGGCCACGCCCACGCAGAACAGCAGCGGCAGCCCCAGCGAACCGTCGAGCAGTGCGCCGCCCGCACCCGCCATCACCTTGGAGACGTTCGTCCAGCCCAGCCCGTCGTCCCCGAACACGTCCGGCTGGCCGAGCCGGTTGAGGATGCCCGCCGCCGGCAGGACGGCGATGGGCAGCTGAAGACTCCGCCCCATCTTCTGCAGTCCCTGGAACGCCGAGTGCCACCGTCGGCGTGTGGGAGGGGGCTCAGTGGTCTCGGAACTCATGAGTTGGCGACCGCCTGTCAGGTGGTGTAGACCAGTTACGGACGATTGGATAGCTGTGACGTCATCTTTCGGTACGTTCGGCGCAATCGCTCGTGAAGTTGGGCCAACAGTGCGTTGCGTGAGGAGACCGACATGGCCAGCAAGGCAGAGAAGATCGTCGCCGGGCTCGGTGGCATCGACAACATCGAAGAGGTCGAGGGCTGCATCACCCGCCTGCGCACCGAGGTCAAGGACCCCGCGCTGGTCGACGACGCCGCCCTGAAGGCCGCCGGCGCCCACGGAGTCGTCAAGATGGGCACCGCGATCCAGGTCGTCATCGGCACGGACGCCGACCCGATCGCCGCGGACATCGAAGACATGATGTAAAGACCGCAGAAACGGTCAGGACGCTTCAGGGGCTCTTCCCGCCGCACCGCGGGAGGAGCCCCTTCCGCGTCTGCCGCTAGGCTCATCGCCATGTCTCGAATCGACGGCCGCACCCCCGAACAGCTCCGCCCCGTCACCATCGAACGCGGCTGGAGCAAGCACGCCGAGGGCTCCGTCCTCGTCTCCTTCGGCGACACGAAGGTCTTCTGCACCGCCTCCGTCACCGAAGGCGTCCCCCGCTGGCGCAAGGGCAGCGGCGAGGGCTGGGTCACGGCCGAGTACTCCATGCTCCCCCGCGCCACCAACACCCGCGGCGACCGCGAATCCGTCCGCGGCAAGATCGGCGGCCGCACCCACGAGATCAGCCGCCTCATCGGCCGCTCACTGCGCGCCGTCATCGACTACAAGGCGCTCGGCGAGAACACGATCGTCCTCGACTGCGATGTGTTGCAGGCCGACGGCGGCACGCGTACGGCGGCCATCACCGGCGCGTACGTCGCCCTCGCGGACGCGGTGTCCTGGGCCCAGGGCAAGAAGCTGATCAAGGCGGGCCGCCAGCCGCTGACCGGAACGGTCTCCGCGGTCTCGGTGGGCATCGTGGGAGGCGTGCCCCTGCTGGACCTCTGCTACGAGGAAGACGTCCGCGCCGAGACCGACATGAACGTCGTCTGCACCGGCGACGGCCGCTTCGTCGAGGTCCAGGGCACCGCGGAGGCGGAGCCGTTCGCCCGCGACGAGCTCAACTCCCTCCTCGACCTCGCGGTTTTGGGCTGCACGGAACTCGCTGTCCTGCAGCGCAAGGCCCTTGATACCGTCCTCGAAAAGTAAAGGACGGACCAAGGAAAGGTGGCCGGCAGGGGCAACCCGGCCGCCCGAACTCGCGTCACTAGGAGTACGGGCGTACGGCACACCGCTGTACGCCCGGCCAGTGCACGGGGGCCCTTGGGGCTGAGCAAGGGAGGGACCATCACCATGGCCGAGAGCCGACGCGGCCGTCGTCGACCACGTCTTGTCGTCATCGCCGCCGCAGTGGCGGCCGTAGGACTGACGGCAGGCCTGACCACCGGCTGCGACGCGGTCAACAAGGCACTGGACTGCGTCCAGACCGCCGACGCCATCGCCGACAGCGTCACCGACCTCCAGCAGGCCGTGGAGAACGCGTCCAACGACCCGACGCAGCTCGAGGAGTCCCTCGACTCCATCGACAAGAACCTCGACGAGATAGGCGACAAGACCGACAACGCCGACGTCAACCAGGCCGTCGAGGACCTCGGCAAGGCGGTCGACAACGTCCGCACATCCGTCGACAACGGCGACGCGACCCCCGACCTCAGCCCGATCACGGACGCGGCGGGCGAGTTGACGAAGGTCTGCACGCCGTAACGGGGCCGTCGGCGGACCGGGAGACTGCCGGGATACTGGAGGGCATGACCCGCCTGATCCTCGCCACCCGCAACGCCGGCAAAATCACCGAACTCCGCGCCATCCTCGCCGACGCAGGTCTGAGCCATGACCTGGTCGGCGCGGAGGCGTATCCGGACATCCCCGACGTCAAGGAAACCGGCGTCACCTTCGCCGAGAACGCCCTCCTGAAGGCCCACGCCCTCGCCCAGGCCACCGGCCTCCCCGCGGTCGCCGACGACTCGGGCCTCTGCGTGGACGTCCTGAACGGCGCCCCGGGCATCTTCTCGGCCCGCTGGTCAGGCCGCCACGGCGACGACCAGGCCAACCTGGCCCTGCTCCTGGCCCAACTGTCAGACATCGCCGACGACCACCGAGCCGCCCACTTCGCCTGCGCGGCGGCGCTCGCCCTGCCGGACGGCACGGAGAGGGTGGTCGAGGGCCAGTTGAGGGGCGTACTCCGCCACACCCCGTCCGGCACAAACGGCTTCGGCTACGACCCGATCCTCCAGCCGGACGGCGAGACCCGCACCTGCGCGGAACTGACGGCGGAGGAGAAGAACGCGATCAGCCACCGGGGGAAGGCGTTCCGGGGGTTGGTGCCGGTGGTGCGGGAGCTGTTGGGCTGACAACTGAAGAAGGTCCACCCGAACGCGGGTGGACCTTCGAATCAAAGATGTGCGGCCGGAGGGACTCGAACCCTCAAGGGATTTCTCCCACAGCATCCTAAGTGCTGCGCGTAGGCCAGTTCCGCCACGACCGCCCGTGCGCTCATGCTACCCGGCTGGGCGGCTTGGTAGTCGAGCGCTTATCGGGCTCCGGAGCCGCCGCGGCACCAGGTACTCGTGACGGCGTGACAGTTGGGGCAGAGCAACCGCAGGTTCTCCCGCCGGTCGTCGCTCCAGTCTCCGCTGATGTGATCGACCTCCAACGTCATGGGCCTGCCGAGCCACTCGGGCCCTGTTCCGCACCCGGAGCACGCCTCGGGCACACCCACTTCGAGGAGTGCCCGGCGGAGCAGGTGCGTTCTGGTCCGACGGGCGCCGTCATGCCGGACCAGGATGTCCTGCGCCCGCCGGAGCGGCGTCGTGCCCGGCCCGCCACGTTGATGCGCCTGCCCCAGAAAGTGAGAGGTGTCGAGGCCGTCCTCAGCCACCCAGTAGTGGAGCAGGGTGCGCAGCCTGTTGTTGTAGGGCTCCATTCCCAGAGCGCGAAGTGTGCCCGCGATGGAGGTCGCTCCCTCGACCGCTCGGCGAAGGTCGCCGGCGGAGGGCCTGGCGGGCACTTCCCTGGTTCGCCTGTGCCGCGGCATGTGCGAGACGTCGATCTCGAAGTGGTCGAAGCGTCGGAAGAGATGGCGGCGCAGTTGGCCGTAGGGCCGCGTGCCGAAGAAGGCGATGACCTCGTCGATGTCCGAACAATCCGCGGCCGCTTCGGTCAGCCGCTCCCGGGTGTACTGCACGCCACTGCTCATGAAACCCGCCCCTTGCCGCGCCCACGGTAACTGTCTGTTGTCGAGTGGCAGTTGGGGCACAGGAACCGGAGGTTCTCGATTCGGTTGTCGCGCCAGTTGCCATCAATGTGGTCGACCTCCAGCGGGAGCGGATGCCCTCGCCACACGGCTTCCGTGCCACACCTTGCACACTGTTCTGCGACGCCCACGCTCGTCATCGCCCACCTGAGCCGATCACTCGGGATGCGCCGAGCCCCTCCGACCGGCTGCTCCACGAGAAGCCCTTCCGGAGTCCGAGGCCGCCACGCCTTGCCCCGTCGGGTCGGTACCCGGAAATGCGAGGTGTCGATCCCGTACGCCTTGATCCGGCGGCTGATGTGCGTGTGGTGGCCGCCGACCACCTCAAGTCCCAGAAGCCGCAGCACCTCGCACATGTTCGTCGATGCCGAAACGGCCTCCTGCAGGACCTCCCGCGTCCACTTCACACCCTCCCGCTCGAAGTGTGAGACATCGACCCCCAGCTTCTTCATCCGCTCGAAGACATACCGTCGTGTCGAGCTCTTCGGATCCACCCCCAATTGCCCCAAGGCTTCCGACAACGTCCGAGCCCCCCGAGCCGCCTCCTCCAGCCGCTCCCTGCTGTAAGCGCTGACTCCCACCGAACCCCCTGCGTCCCGACCACACGTTCATGGCTCGCACGGAGTAACGAAGTGCCCATCCGACAGTCACGCTTGAAACGTAAACCGTGAACCCGATAATCTGCCCGTCGCCTGCAAAGCCTCCCGGCTGTGGACCTCTTGTCCGCTCGGGAGGCTTTTTTCATGACCTCAGCAGCGGACGAAACACGAGACCTGTCCATTCGCCCCGTCACTCCCACCGACCGCCCCACCCTCGACCGCCTCTGGCTCCTCTTCCGGCATGATCTGTCGGAGTTCGGGGGGCAACTGCCCAACCCTGACGGCATGTTCAGGACCGAGCGGCTGGAGGCGGCGTTCAGTGGTGACAAGGACTGGGCCGCGTATCTCTTCAGCAGCGCCCAGCAACCCGTGGGGTTCGCGTTCGTGCGGGGCCTCGATGGGCCCATCCGGGTGCTCAACAGCTTCTTCGTTGTCCGGGGCGCCCGGCGGAGCGGTGTCGGGATGAGGGCGGTGAAGGAGGTCCTCGCTCGGCATCCGGGGGAGTGGACCGTCGCGTTTCAGGACGCCAATCCAGGGGCCGCACGGTTCTGGCGGCGCGTCGCGCGCGAAATGGCCGGGACGGAATGGACCGAGGAGCGCAGGCCGGTGCCGGGGCGGCCCGGCCTGGCTCCTGATGTCTGGGTCAGCTTCCGATACCCAGGTCCTTGATGATCTTCGCCACGTGGCCCGTCGCCCGGACGTTGTACAGCGCCCGTTCGACCTTGCCCTCCTCGTCCACCACGATCGTGGAGCGGATGACGCCCATGTAGGTCTTGCCGTAGTTCTTCTTCTCGCCGTACGCCGCGTAGGCCTCGGTGACCGTCTTCTCCGGGTCGGCCAACAGCGTGATCCTCAGGTTCTCCTTGTCCCTGAACTTCGCCAGCTTCTCCGGGGCGTCCGGGCTGATGCCGATGACGTCGTACCCGGCGCCGGCCAGCAGCTCCAGGTTGTCGGTGAAGTCGCAGGCCTGCTTCGTGCAGCCGGGGGTGAGGGCCGCGGGGTAGAAGTAGACGATGACCTTGCGGCCCTTGTGGTCCGCCAGGGACACGTC
This sequence comes from Streptomyces sp. NBC_00028, assembly GCF_045041065.1. Classification (NCBI taxonomy): domain Bacteria; kingdom Bacillati; phylum Actinomycetota; class Actinomycetes; order Kitasatosporales; family Streptomycetaceae; genus Streptomyces; species Streptomyces sp. NBC_00028. The sequence goes on from NZ_CP108293.1 coordinate 6,253,213, forward strand.
GGTGCCGTCGGCGTCGGGGAGGGTGAAGGCGGGGGCTACGTCCCCGGGCTGGAGTCGCTCGCTCATCCGGCAAGCCTAACCGGGGGTCCTGACAGTGCGGCGGCCCGGCGAGCTGACAGACTGTCCAGGACAGGCAGAGGTACACGCACAGGCACAGAACACAGCGGACTCCGGAGGACCCACCGTGGCGGACACGTCGGACACGAGAACCCCGGCGCAGATCGAGGCGGACATCAAGCGCCGCCGCGAGACGCTGGCCGAGACGCTCGACGAGATCGGGGTGCGGGTGCACCCGAAGACGATCGTCGGCGATGCCAAGGCCAAGGTGGTGTCGAACATCGATCACACGCTCGGGCGGGCCTACGTCGGCGTGAACAAGGTCCTCACCGACACCAAGGCCCAGTTCGTCGACGAGGAGGGGGCTCCGCGGCTGGAGCGCATCGTCCCCGTCGCACTCGTCGCCGTAGGGCTCGTGGGGCTTCTCGCCCTCGGCAGCACCCGGCGCCGCAAGGGCTGACCCGGGCGCGTACGGATTCCCGTCAGGCAGGTAGGTTCTCAGCCGTGAGCGCCAAGAGAAACGACCACAGCGACCAGCACGACAAGCTGCCCATCCGGATGCTGCACGACCGGGTACTGGTGCGGCAGGACGCCGGTGAGGGCGAGCGGCGTTCCGGGGGCGGCATCCTGATTCCCGCCACCGCGGCCGTCGGGCGGCGGCTGGCCTGGGCCGATGTCGTCGCCGTCGGGCAGAACGTACGGACCGTCGAGCCGGGGGACCGGGTTCTCTACGACCCCGAGGACCGTGCCGAGGTGGAGGTGCGCGGCATCGCCTATGTGCTGATGCGCGAGCGCGATCTGCATGCCGTGGCCGCGGACCGCTTCGAGGGCTCCGAGGACTCGACCGGGCTGTACCTCTGAATCAACGGTAGAAACGGCAGAAAGGGCTGGTGACCATCGTCACCAGCCCTTTTGTCATTCCTTTGCTAGCTTTGAAGAGCAACCCGACGAGACGCGCCGTACCGGGTCCTACGACAAGACGACGCACCCCGTACAGAAGTCCGCGTCTCGGAGGTGCCTGTCATGGCCTGGGTTCTGCTCGTCGTCGCCGGTCTGCTCGAAGTCGGCTGGTCGATCGGGATGAAGTACACCGACGGTTTCACCCGGCTGGTGCCGAGTCTGTTCACCGGTGCCGGGATCGTCGCGAGCATGCTGCTGCTGTCGTACGCCGCCCGTTCCCTTCCCATCGGTACCGCCTACGGCGTGTGGGTGGGTATCGGTGCGGCCGGGGCGGCGGTGCTCGGCATGGTGGTGCTGGGGGAGCCCGTCACCGCCGCCCGGATCTTCTTCGTGTGCCTGCTGCTGGTCGCCGTGGTCGGTCTGAAGGCGACCGGCGGTCACTGAGCCCGCGGTCCTAACCGGTCTTGCCCGGTGGTCCCGCCGTCGTGCCGGTCGTCGTCGTTCCGCCGTCCGTGGTGCCGCCGTCGGCGGTCCCGCCGTCCGTCGTCCCACCGGTGGTGGTGTCGCCCGTCGTGCCGCCCGTGGTCGTCGTGGTGCCGCCGGTCGTCGTTCCGCCGTCCGTGGTGCCGCCGGTCGTGGTGCCCCCGTCCGTCGTACCGCCGGTGGTCGTCGTGTCGCCGGTGGTGCCGCCGTCCGTCTGGCCCTGGGTGTCCTGGCCGCCGTCGGTCGTGCCGCCGTTGTCCTGGCCCGCGGTGTCGTCCGGGGCCTGGGAGGTGGGCTGCTGGGTCGGGGTCTGGACGACGTCGGCGCCTTCCTGGAGCTCCAGGTCGAAGTCGGTGGCGGGCTTGCCCTTGAGGGCGCGCTCGGTGAAGTCGGCCCAGATCTCCGCGGGCGCCCCGCCGCCGTTGACGCGCTGGAGGCCCATCGCGCCGTAGAGCGACTTGTGGGCGGCGGTCTTCGGGTCCTGGCCCATCACCGCGACGACCGTGGCGAGGTCGGGGGTGTAGCCGGCGAACCAGGCGGCCTGGTCCTCCTCGGCGGTACCGGTCTTGCCGGCCGCCGGGCGGCCCGCGGCCTGGGCGGCGGTGGCGGTGCCGTTCTCGACGACGCTCTGGAGGATCGACGTGGTGGTGTCGGCGGCCTGGCGGGTGACCACCTGGGAGGTCTTGCGCTCCGGCAGCTTCACGACGTCCTGGCCGTCCTTGGTGACGCTCTTGATGAGCATGTACGTACCGTGCTTGCCGTGGTTGGCGAGCGTGGCGTACGACTCCGCCATGTCGAGGACGCTGGCGGTGTTCACCCCGAGCGCGATGGACGGCGAGGCGGTCAGGTCGGGGGTGTCGGAGGGGATGCCGAGGGCGACGGCGGTCTGCTTGACCTTGTCGGAGCCCACGTCCACGGCCATCTGCGCGTACACCGAGTTCACCGACTTGTCGGTGGCGGTGCGCACGGTGATGTCGCCGTACGACACGTCGTCCTCGTTCGCCGGGGCGTAGCTGCCGCCGGTCCAGCCCTGGACGGGGCGCTTGTTGGTGCCGTCGTAGATCGTGTTCGGGGTGATGGGGCGGCCGTCCTGGGTGGTGGACTCGTTCTGGACGGCGGAGGTGAACACGAAGGGCTTGAAGGTGGAGCCGACCTGGAAGTCCCGGCGGGTGGCGTTGTTCGTGTACTGCTTGACGTAGTCGATGCCGCCGTACATCGCCACGACCTGCCCGGTCTTCGGGTCGACGGCGGCGCCGCCCGCGCGGACGTACGTGTCCACCTTGCGGTTCTTCTTGTCGAGCTTGTCCATCAGCTGCTTGTTGACGGCGGCGACGAAGTCGTCCTGCTTGCTCTTCTGGATGGTGGTGGTGATCCGGTAGCCGCCGGCGTCGAGTTCGTCGGCGCTGAGGATCTTGTTCTTGGCCAGGTAGTCGTTGACGGCGTTGACGAGGTAGCCGCGCTGCCCGGACATGCCGGTGGAGACGGTCGCCTCCTTCGGCATCGGGAACTTCAGCCCGGTCCGCTTGGCCTGGTCGAGCCAGCCCTCCTTGACCATGCCGTCCAGGACGTAGTTCCAACGGGCCACGGCGGCCGACTTGTTCTCCGGGTGGGCGACGACGTCGTACTCGCTCGGCGCGTTGAGCAGGGCGGCGAGGTAGGCGCCCTCGGCGGCGGAGAGGTCGGTGGCGTCCTTGCCGTAGTAGGCCTGGGCGGCGGCCTGGATGCCGTACGAATTGCGGCCGAAGTAGCTGGTGTTGAGGTAGCCCTCCAGGATCTCCGCCTTGGACTTCTCGCGGTCCAGCTTGATCGAGATGAAGAACTCCTTCACCTTGCGGGTGACGGTCTGCTCCTGGGCCAGGTAGTAGTTCTTCACGTACTGCTGGGTGATCGTGGAGCCGGACTGGGCGCCCTTGCCGGTGGCGGTGTTCCAGCCCGCGCGCACCATCGCCTTGGGGTCGATCGCCGACTCGGAGTAGAAGTCCCGGTCCTCGGCGGCCAATACGGCGTGCTGGGCGGCCAGGGAGACCTGGGAGAGGCCGACGTTCTCGCGGTTGACCTCGCCGTCGCGGGCGAGCTGGCTGCCGTCGGCGTAGAGGTAGACGTTGGACTGCTTGGTGGCGAGGGCGTTGGCGGGTGGGATCTTGACCAGCGAGTAGCCGAGGAAGAACAGGCCGATGAGCAGCAGTATCCCGATGACGAAGGTGCCGAGCACCATGCGCCAGGTGGGGATCAGCCGCCGCCAGCCGGTGCGCTTGGGCCGCTTGGGCTTGCCCTTGCCGGTGTCCTGGCCCCCTTCGGGGTCTCTGGGCGCCCAGCCCTCGGTCGGCTGCTGCGGCTGCGGCTGCGGCTCGTCGCTCATGTCGTGCACGGACTCCTGTTGCGTGTCTCTTATGCGCTGGTTGTGCGCCATACGCCGCCATACGCCGTCGTACGCGCGCGTACGCCCTCGTACGCCTTCTGCGTCCCCAGATGAAGACTGTCGCACCACGCGTTCCGTTGCGGTTCGCGGCACGCTTCCGCGCCGAAAAAGGCGTGGCGTACGTCACCACCTGCGGACTAGGCTCCTGCGCTTCGGTGCCTGGCGCGGGTGAGGAGGGCTGTGGGGGTGGATTCGGGGCGGTTGTACCTCGCCGTGGGTGTGGGCGGATTCCGACGGTACGCGACGTATCGGGCGGCGACGGCGGCCGGGATCTTCACCAACACGGTGTTCGGGCTGATCCTCGTCTACACGTACACCGCCCTGTGGGACCAGCGTCCGCAGCTCGGCGGGTACGACCTCGCGCAGGCCGTCACCTATGTGTGGGTCGGGCAGTCGCTGTTCAAGACGCTCGCCAACGGGGGCGGTGGTGTCGAGGGCGAGCTCATGGAGCGTATCCGCACCGGCGACATCGCGGTCGACCTGTACCGCCCCGCGGACCTCCAACTGTGGTGGCTGGCAGCCGACTTGGGCCGGTCGGTCTTCGAGCTGCTCGCGCGTGGGGTGCCGCCCTTCGTGCTGGGCGCGCTGATGTTCGACCTGGCGCTGCCCACGGACGCGACGACCTGGCTGGCGTTCCTGGTCGCGGTGGTGCTGGCGATGCTGGTGAGCTTCGGCATCCGGTACCTGATGGCGCTGAGCGCGTTCTGGCTCCTGGACGGCACCGGGGTGGCGCAGATGGTGATGTTCGTCGGCTGGTTCTGCTCGGGGATGATCCTGCCGCTCAACGTGTTCCCGGGGCTGCTCGGCGAGGTCGTACGGGCCCTGCCGTGGTCGGCGCTGCTCCAGGCGCCCGCGGACGTGCTGCTCGGACAGGCCGACGCGCTCGGGACGTACGCCTTCCAGCTGCTGTGGGCGGTGCTGCTGCTGGCGGCCGGGCGGCTGGTGCAGGGGATGGCGACGCGGCGGGTGGTGGTCCAGGGTGGCTGACCTCGCGCGTGGTCCCGTCGGGATCGACCGGGTGCTGGACGGACTGCGCACCTACCGGATGATCTCGGTCATGTGGATCCGCTCCACGATGGCCTACCGCGCCTCCTTCGCCATGACCACGCTCGGCAACTTCACGGCGACCGCGTTCGACTTCGTGGCGATCCTGCTGATGTTCTCCCGCGTGGATGCGCTCGGCGGCTACACCCTGCCCGAGATCGCTTTCCTGTACGGCCTGTCCAGCGTGGCGTTCGGCCTGGCCGACCTCTGCCTCGGCTCGATGGAGCGGCTGGGGCGGCGGGTGCGCGACGGCACCCTGGACACGCTGCTGGTGCGGCCCGCGCCGGTGCTGGCGCAGATGGCCGCCGACCAGTTCGGGCTGCGCCGCCTGGGCCGGGTCACCCAGGGCACGATGGTGCTGGTCTACGCGCTGGCCACGGTCGACATCGACTGGACGGCGCTGAAGCTGCTGCTGATGCCGGTGATGATCCTCAGCGGCGCCGGGATCTTCGCCGCGGTGTTCGTCGCGGGCGCGGCCTTCCAGTTCGTGGCGCAGGACGCCTCCGAGGTGCAGAACGCCTTCACGTACGGCGGTACGACGCTGCTCCAGTACCCGCCGACGGTGTTCGCGACGGAGCTGGTGCGCGGGGTGACGTTCGTGCTGCCGCTGTCCTTCGTCAACTGGCTGCCGGCCACGTATGTGCTCGGGCGGCCGATCCCGCTCGGGCTGCCGCAGTGGGTGGCGTTCCTGTCGCCGCTGGTCGCGGCGGGGTGCTGTGCGCTGGCCGGGCTGGCGTGGCGGGCGGGGCTCAGGTCGTATCGGAGTACGGGGAGTTGAGGACGGATGGCTGACGGTGCGGACGCGGGCTTCATCGAGCTCGACCGGGTCGAGAAGGTCTTCGAGGTGCGCAAGAAGACCGGGTTCATGAAGCGGGAGCGGCGCGAGGTACGGGCCGTCGACTCGATCTCCTTCCGGGTGGCGCGCGGCGAGATGGTCGGCTACATCGGTCCGAACGGCGCGGGGAAGTCCACCACCATCAAGATGCTCACCGGCATCCTCGCCCCGAGCGGCGGCCGGCTCAGCGTGGCCGGCATCGACCCGTCCCGCGAACGCCGGCACCTCGCCCATCGCATCGGCGTGGTCTTCGGCCAGCGCACGACCCTGTGGTGGGACCTCCCGCTGATCGACTCCTACAAGCTGATGCACCGCATGTACCGCATCCCCGACGCCCGTTACCGCCAGAACCTCGACCGCCTCGTCGAACTCCTCGACCTGGCCGACCTCTTGGACGTACCGGTACGGCAACTCTCGCTGGGCCAGCGGATGCGCGGCGACATCGCCGCCGCCCTCCTCCACGACCCGGACGTCCTCTACCTCGACGAGCCGACCATCGGGCTCGACGTCATCTCCAAGGCCCGGGTAAGGGAGTTCCTGCGCGAGGTGAACACCGAGCGCGGCACCACGGTCCTGCTCACCACGCACGACCTCCAGGACATCGAGCAGCTCTGCTCCCGCGTGATGGTCATCGACCACGGCCGCCTCATGTACGACGGTCCGCTGGCCGGGCTGCACGAGGCGGGAGACAGTGAGCGGACGCTGGTGGTGGACCTGGAGCGGGAGCTGCCGCCGATCGAGGTCGAGGGGGCGCGCATGGTGAAGGTGGAGGGGCCCCGGCAGTGGCTGGCGTTCCCGGCCGGGACGTCGGCGGCGCCGCTGGTGGCGCGGATCGCGGCGGAGTACCCGATGGTGGACCTGTCGGTGCGGGAGCCGGACATCGAGGCCGTGATTGCCAAGATGTACGCCGAGAAGGCCGCCACATAGTGCCGGGCGCCCGGAACTCGTAGGCTGAGGACATGACGGACGCCGCGCCTTCTGAGGGGACGCCCCCCGGCTCTCCCAGGCCCTCTGCCCCGGAACTCCGTGCCGCCGACGCCGACCGTGAGCGCGTCGCCGAGATCCTGCGGGACGCCCTCGCCGAAGGGCGCCTGGACATGGAGGAGTTCGAGGAGCGGCTGGAGGCGACGTACAAAGCGCGGACGTACGGCGAACTCACGCCGATCACCCGCGACCTGCCCACGGCCCCCGGGGCTGCTCCGGCGGTCAACATGGTGAAAGAGCCCGCGGGGCAGGGGAGTTGGGCCGGACGCGTCACCGGTGGCGAGGGTTCGTCGAGCTGGGCGGTGGCGATCCTGTCCGGGTTCCAGCGCAAGGGCCGCTGGACCGTGCCGAAGCGGTTCAACTGCTTCGCCTTCTGGGGCGGCGGCGAGATCGACCTGCGGGAGGCGAGCTTCGCGGACCGCGAGGTCGAGATCAACTGCGTGGCGATCATGGGCGGGGTGAACGTGATCGTGCCGCCCGGCGTCGAGGTCGTCGTCCGCGGGATCGGCGTCATGGGCGGCTTCGACCACCGTGAGGAGGGCGTGCCGGGCGACCCGGGCGGCCCACGGGTGATCGTGACCGGGTTCGCCTTCTGGGGCGGGGTCGGTGTCGAGCGGAAGCTGACCCGGGCGGAGCGGCAGGCGCTGAAGGAGGAGCGGCGCCGGCAGAAGCTGGACCGCAAGGAGTCGATGCGCGAGCTGCACGAATCGTTCCGCGACGACGTGCAGGACGCGCACCGCCGGCTGATGGACGGGCACCACGACCTGATGCGGGGCCGCAGCGACCGCCACCGCGACCGACGGGACCGCCACCGCGACCGCCACGACAGGCGTGACCGCCGGGATCGCGGCGACGGGTACGACGACTAGCGCCTGTCCGGCGGATCATGCCGCAGACGCGGGGTCTGGCACGCCGGCCTGCGGCGCCCCTGCTCGCCTGCGTCGATGAGGTGCCGCGGCTTTCCTGCGAGTTGATCCGCCGGACAGGCCCTAGCGCGACCAGCGCACGGGTGCACCGAGGGCACCGAGACCGCCTACAGCTCCGCCGGAGCCGCCCCCTTCAGGTCCTCCAGGTCGAAGACCTCCGCCATCCGCGCGTACCCCTTGTCGCTCGGGTGCAGACGGTCCCCGGAGTCGTAGTCCGAGCGCAGCCGGCGCGGGTTGTACGGGTCGCGCAGCGCCTCGTCGAAGTCCACGACGGCGTCGTACACCTTGCCGTCCCGGATGGCGGCGTTGATCTGCTGCCGCACGCCCTCCCGGGCGCTCGTGTACCCGCGGTGCCCCTGGAAGGGCATGAGCGTGGCGCCGACGACCTTGATCCCGCGCGCGTGGGCCTGCCGGACCAGGGTGCGCAGCCCGTCCAGGACCTTCTCCGGGTCGGCGAGCCGCGGGTTGCGCAGGATGTCGTTGATGCCGAGGTCGATGACGACGACCTTCACGTTCGTACGGGAGAGCACGTCGCGGCCGAAGCGCCCGAGGCCGCTCTGGTTGTCGGCGGGGCGGCCGAGGCCGTTGGCGAGGACCTGGTTGCCGCTGATGCCCTGGTTGACGACGCTGTAGCGGGGCAGGTCGCGGCCGGCCTCGATCGCGGTGCGCAGCCGCTGCGAAAGGACGTCCGTCCAGCGGTGGTTGGCGCCCTCGGTGGAGGTGATGCCGTCGGTGAGGGAGTCGCCGAGGACGACGACGGTGCCGTCCGACTCGTTGCTGAGCACGTCCAGCGCGGTGAGATAGCGCCAGTACGGCGTCTCCTGCGCATACCCCGTGCCGGTCGTGTCCTCGGTGAGGTCGCCGTCCGCGACGTACGAGATCTGCTGGGCGTGCGGATGGTAGGTGACCGGTCCGGACGGTGTGGGCGAGTAGGTGGTGACCAGGACGTCGCTGTCGTGCGTGACGGTGATGCCGACCGCGTCGCTCATCACCTGGCCGCCCGCCGGGACGACCACGCTCGGGCTGCCGCCGAAGGTGAGCCGGCGCATGGTGTCGACGGCCGCGGCGGCGGTGTCGTCGGCCGCCGCGAGGGCGATCGACGCGTGGGTGATGGTCAGCGGCGACTGGCCGTAGAGATTGGACAGCGTGATCCGGGCACTCGTACCACCGACCGACGTGTGCACCACGTTGCGCACCGAGCGGCCCGCCATGCCCTCGGTCTCGGTGCCGGGTTCGGCACCGGCCGGGGAGGTGGACCAGGCGCCGACCCAGGTGCCGGTGGAGGCCGGGGCGGCGTTGCGTGGGGCGGGGGCCTGGGCGGCGCGGTGCCGCGGGCTCGTGGCGCTCCCGTCGTCGGCGGCGACACCGACGTAGATGGCGCCGGACAGGGCCACGATCAGGGCGATGATCGCCGAAAGCAGGGCATAACCACGTCTTCTGGTCATGCGGTGCGGGTCTCCTCGGGCGGATGGGAGCCCGAGGCTCCGATGTGATCACCTCATGATGCGTCATGCGGTGAGGGGTAGTTGACCGGACCCCCTTGTCCCGCTGCCCCGATCAGACAGACGCCGGGAACTCCTGTTCCGTTCCGGGAGTAGGTCAGGAAGGGACAATGTGTGCAGGGGATCACAACGGGCGGAGTGGATCGGACGTGATGGAACGCGCTAATCCGGATGAAACGGATGCCGCTGACGTGAATCAGCATGCCCACCCGGCCACCGCCTCCAACCGCGCGATGGGCACGTTCAGCGCGGCCGACGAGGAGAAGCAGCGGGGCGTACGCCGGATGAAGCTGACGGCGACCGGGCTGCTGCTGTTCGTCGCGCTCGTCTACGTCCTCGCCAAGTGGGCCTCGCACGCGGGCGCCGGCGGCTGGGCGGGCTATGTCGCCGCCGCCGCGGAGGCCGGCATGGTGGGCGCGATGGCGGACTGGTTCGCGGTGACGGCCCTGTTCCGTCACCCGCTCGGTCTGCCGATCCCGCACACCGCGATCATCCCCACCAAGAAGGACCAGCTCGGGGTGTCGCTGGGCGAGTTCGTCGGCGAGAACTTCCTCTCCGAGGACGTCGTACGCGGGCGTCTGCGCGCCGTCGGCATCGGCAGCAGACTCGGCGCCTGGCTCGCCGACCCCGAGCACGCCGACCGGGTCACGGCCGAGCTGTCGGCCGCGCTGCGCGGCGCCCTGACGGTCCTTCGGGACTCCGACGTCCAGGCGGTCGTCGGCGAGGCGATCACCCGGCGGGCCGACGCACAGGAGATCGCGCCCGGCATCGGCAAGATGCTGGAGCGGATCGTCGCCGACGGCGGCCACCGCAGGGTCGTGGACCTGGTGGTGACGCGGGCGCACGACTGGCTGGTCCTGCACGACGAACAGGTCATGGACGCCGTACAGGGCGGAGCGCCCGGCTGGACCCCGCGGTTCGTGGACAAGAAGGTCGGCGAACGCGTCTACAAGGAGCTGCTGCGCTTCGTGACGGAGATGCGGGACATGCCCTCGCATCCGGCGCGCGGCGCCCTGGACCGCTTCCTGGGCGACTTCGCCGCCGACCTCCAGTCCGACACGGACACCCGCGCGCGCGTGGAGCGGCTCAAGGGCGAGGTGCTCGGCCGGGGCGAGGTCCAGGACCTCATCGCCTCCGCCTGGACCGCCGTACGCTCCATGATCGTGTCGGCCGCCGAGGACGAGCGCAGTGAGCTACGGCTGCGCGTGCGCGCGTCGCTGCTCTCGCTCGGGGCGCGGATGGCGGTCGAGCCGCGGCTCCAGGCGAAGGTGGACGGCTGGGTCGAGGGCGCGGCGGTGTACGTCGTGACCACCTACCGGCACGAGATCACCTCCCTGATCACCGACACGGTCGCCGGCTGGGACGCCGAGCACACGACGCGGAAGATCGAGGCGAACATCGGCCGTGACCTTCAGTTCATCCGGATCAACGGCACGGTGGTGGGCTCGCTGGTGGGACTGCTGATCTACACGGTGTCGCGGCTGCTGGGGGCGTAGAGGGCGTAGAGGCCGATGGGGGAAGCTTCGGTGGCTTCACCGGGAGGGGCGTAGAAGGGCTGGTCGAGGGCACCCGGGCGGGGTTCGCCTCGACGAGGAGGGGGCCCATGACCACCGCAGACCACGCCGCGACCGGCCGCACCGTGACGACCGACATTCCCGCCCGCCTGGACCGCCTGCCCTGGTCCCGCTGGCACTGGACGATCGTCATCGGACTAGGCACCGTATGGATCCTCGACGGCCTGGAGGTGACGGTCGTCGGCAACATCGCGGGCCGCCTGTCCGAGCCGGGCAGCGGTCTGCCGATCACCTCGGGCCAGGTGACGGGCCTGGCGGCGGCGCTGTACGTGGCGGGCGCCTGCATAGGAGCCCTGTTCTGGGGCCGCCTGACGGACAAATGGGGCCGCAAGAAGCTCTTCATGATCACGCTGGCGGTGTACCTCGCGGCGACCGCCCTGACGGCGGTCTCCTTCTCCACCTGGTGGTTCTTCACGTTCCGCTTCCTGACCGGCTTCGGTATCGGTGGCGAGTACGCGGCGATCAACTCGGCGATCGACGAGCTGATCCCGGCGCAGTACCGAGGCCGCGTGGACCTGATGATCAACGGCAGCTTCTGGCTGGGAGCGGTCGGCGGGTCCCTGCTGTCGATCGTCGCGCTGGACACCTCGATCCTGCCGAAGGACCTGGGCTGGCGGCTGACGTTCGCGCTGGGAGCGGTCCTCGCCCTGGTGATCCTTCTCGTACGACGCCATGTCCCGGAGAGCCCACGGTGGCTGCTGATCCACGGCAGGGACGAGGAGGCGGAACGGATCGTCACGTCCATCGAGGAACGGGTGGCGGCGGAGAAGGGCGTGACGGGGGAGCGGCTGGCGGAGCCGGAGGGCGAGATCACCATCCACCAGCGGCGGAGCGTGAGCTTCGCGGAGATCGCCAGGACGGTGTTCTCGAAGTACCGCAGGCGCGCGGTCCTCGGCTTCTCGCTCTTCATCGGCCAGGCGTTCCTCTACAACGCGATCACCTTCGGTTTCGGCGCGATCCTGACCAAGTTCTACGACGTCCCGACCGGCAACACCGGCTACTACTTCGCGGTCATCGCCATCGGCAACTTCATGGGCCCCCTGCTGCTGGGCAAGCTGTTCGACACAGTGGGGCGCCGGGTGATGATCTCCTCGACCTATCTGCTGTCGGGCCTGCTGCTCTTCGGCACGGCCTGGCTCTTCGACCAGGGTTCCCTGAACGCCGCGACGCTGACGGCGTGTTGGTGCGCGGTGCTCTTCTTCGCCTCGGCGGGCGCTTCCAGCGCGTACCTCACGGTCTCCGAGATCTTCCCCATGGAGACCCGGGCGATGTCGATCGCCTTCTTCTACGCCCTGGGCACGGCCGCGGGCGGAATCAGCGGCCCGCTCCTGTTCGCCGACCTCACGGGCACCGGCAAGGTCGGCGACACGGTCCTCGCCTTCCAGATCGGCGCGACGCTGATGTGCCTGGCGGGCCTGGTGGCGGCGGCGCTGGCGGTGCGGGCGGAACGGAGGTCGCTGGAGGACGTGGCACGTCCGCTGACGGCGGCGGACCCTTCCGCTTCCTCCGCTTCCTCCGCTTCCTCCGCTTCCTCCGCTTCCGCTTCCGATTCTGCTTCTGCTGTGCGCTAGCGGCGGGCAGTCGTGCGGCTGGAGCGGCACGGGTGGGCGCAGGCGGCACCCCGTCAGCACCGGGCCGCCGCGACCCACCCCCGGCCCACCCTGACGCCGGACGGCCTACTCAGCCGCCCCGCGGCGCCCCCGGTCCCGTCGACGCAGCAGCAGCAATCCACCCGCGACGGCGGTCACCCCGGCGGCCGCGCTCCAGCCGACGAGGTCACCGGACCCCGTGGCGGCGAGGTCACCGTCCGTGGAGGGGGAGGCGGACGCCGAGGCTGACGCGGCGGCCTGCGGACGCGGGTCAGAACCGGCAGCCGACGCCGACGCCGACGCCGACGCCGATGCCGACGGCTCCGGCGAGGCCGCTACCCCCGCCCCCTTCTCCCGCGTGAACGCCAACGTCCCGAACCCCAGCTGGTCGTACCCCCCACTGTTCGGCCCGTAGTCCCCACCCCCACCCTCAGGCGCGGCCTTCGCGGCGATCTGCGTCAGATACGACGCCGACACCCCCCGCCGCTTGGTGTAGTGGTTGGCGATCATCGCCCAGATGGGCCGCATCATGGCGGGATCCACCCCGGCGGCCTCGCTGACGGTCTCGGCTCCCGACCACCCGCCCACGGCCCCCTTCCGCCGCGTGTTAGCGGTGAACGGCACCTCCCCACCCATGGTCCACTTCGCCACGTACTGCGCCCCCTTGAGGAACCGGCTGTCGTCATAGCCGTACAGATCGATCCCCTGGTTCCACGCCATCTCGCAGAACGTGCCCATCAGCCCCACGCCCAGCAGCGCGTGCCCCTGATCCCGCCCGGCCTCCAGCCACTCGGCGAGTCCGTCGTCGTACACCACGGGAATCGCGTTCTTGACCGCCCCCAGCCCGACTCCACCCTTGAAGTAGTCGACCGCGCGCCCGACTTGGGCCCGGTCGTCGCAGAACACGCCCGTGGCGAGGACGCAGGCCATGTTGGCGAGGTCCCAGTTGGTCCAGTAGTTGGAGTCGACGGCACCGTTGTGCCGGACGAGGAAGTCGTCGGCGAGCGTGCCGAAGACCTTGCTGAGCATCTCCTGGAAGCGCCCGAGGTCGAAGTCCCCGTGCTCGCGCACGAGTTCGGCGGCGTTCGCGAACTGGTACCCGTACAGCCCCGAAGCGAGGAACCGGTCCGCGCTCCCGGCGAGCTGGGTGAGCTTCCCCGACCAGGCGTTGAGGATCGCGACGGCGGTGTCGGCGTGGGCGTCGTCGCCGCTGACCTGGTAACGGAGGGCGTTCTGGTAGGCGGCGTGGATGTCGTTGTAGAGGATCGTGTAGTTCTGCGGGCTGCCCGCGCCCCGGTAGATCGTCGCCTGGGGATTCGCCACCCACCCGGTCTGCGCATGCCGGTTGGCGGTCAGCTTGGCGTACCCGGCGGTGTAGGGCGCGGCGCCCGCCTTCACCTTCGCCCGCATCCGGGCCAGGTCGGCGGAGGTGTGCAGCAGCCCGGGGTGGGCGTAGGCGGAGCCTGCGGCGCGCGCGGCCGGGGGAGCGAGCAGGGCCGTACCCGTCACGACACCGGCGGCTCCGGTTGCCTTGAGCAGGGTGCGGCGGCTGAACGGCGGAGTCGAAGTCACGGGTGTCATTCCTCGCGTGCCGGTGGCTGGGGACGCAGGGGAGACGCGAGGGTGGAAGCACGGATAACAGAAAGTCCCGAATGACACTGTCCCGAATGACACTGAGGAGCCGCTCCCATGACAGTCCGCCGGATCATGCCCGACTTCCAGGTCGAGTCGGAGGAGGCGATGACGGCCAGCCGTGACTTCTACGGCCTCCTGGGCTTCCGGGAGGCGATGGACATGGGCTGGATCGTCACCCTCACCTCCCCGGCCAACCCCACCGCCCAGATCAGCTTCTTCACCGAGGAGCGCACGGCACCCGTCGTCCCCGACCTGAGCGTGGAGGTCGAGGATGTCGACGCCGTGTACGCGCAGGTGGTGGCGTCGGGTGCGGAGGTCGTACGGGAACTGCGGGACGAGGAGTGGGGCGTACGACGCTTCTTCGTGCGGGACCCGAACGGCCAGGTGGTGAACGTCCTGACGCACAAGCCCTAGCCGGCTCTCAGCTCTCAGCCCTGGCGGTCCGCCACCGCCCACGACGCGAGCGCGACGGCCCCCGCCGCCCCGAACACGGCGGGCCAGGCGCCCACCTTCTTGGCCAGCGGATGCGAGCCGGCGAACGCGGCGACGTACGCGGCCGTCAGCGCACCGGCCGCCTTCCCGCCGGCCTGCTGCCGCCACTGCGTCGCCGCGGCGGCCCCGGCCACGGCCAGCACGGCCCCGCCGAGCTGCCGCTTCCTGGTCCAACGGGCCACGCCGTACCCACCGACGAGCCCAGTCGCCGCGACGACCGCGCTGGGGACCTTGGCCATGCCTGCCTCCTGATGATTGTTTCCGCCCCCGAGGCTAACTCCGGCACCGCGACGCGACCCGTACCTGAGTCGAGGCTTGTCAGGTTTCCTCCTTCGAGCTATATAAGAAGACGTAAGGGCATCGCACCTAGTTCCTGAGGAGAGGAGTGACCCGTGATGCTCATGCGTACCGACCCCTTCCGCGAATTCGACCGCCTCGCGCAGCAGGTCTTCGGCGCCACCCGTCCGGCCGCGATGCCGATGGACGCCTACCGTTCAGGGGACGACTTCGTCGTCCACTTCGACCTGCCCGGCATCGACCCCGAGACGATCGATCTGGACGTCGAACGCAACGTCCTGAACGTCCGCGCCGAGCGCCGTTCCCCCGCCCCCGAGGGCGCGGAGCCCATCGTCGCCGAACGCCCCACCGGCACCTTCACCCGCCAGCTCTTCCTCGGCGACACCCTCGACACGGAACGCATCGACGCCTCGTACGAGGCCGGCGTCCTGACCCTGCGCATCCCCGTGGCGGAGCAGGCCAAGCCGCGCCGCATCCAGATCACGGGCGGCGACGGCGGACGCAGGCAGCTGAGCAGCTGAGCGCGCCCGCCCGCACGGGCGCACGATCAGTACCAGGACCAGGAGGAAACATCCGGTGGTGAAGAGAAGCTGGGCCGAACTGGTGGACGCGGTACAGGAGTCGGGCCAGTACCCGACCCGCACCGAGGCGGAAAGCGTCACCCGCGTCGTCCTGTCCGCCCTCGGCGGCCACGTCACCGGCGACGAACGCGTGGCCCTCGCCAGGGCACTGCCCGAGCAGGCGGCACGCGTCGTCGCCGCCCAGATCCCGGCGACCCGCCCCCTGACGGCGGCGGAGTTCGTGGAGTCGGTGGCGGCCCGCATCGAGGGCGCGACGACGGCGACGGCCCGCTGGGACGTCAGCTCGGTACTGAGCACGCTCCCGCGGTGGGCGGGCGACGCGCTGGTGGACCGCATCCTGTCCCAACTCCCGCAGGGATACGCGCTGTTGTTCGGAAGGGCGGAGCTGATGACGACAGCGTGAGTGTTCCCTACTGGGCTTCGCCCGCACGGTTTCCGTGCCGCCGTCGGGCGCGCATCTCCGACACATACCCCGCGGCGATCACGCATCCGGCACCGGAGAGGGCGAAGCCCAGAAGGGCGGGGTTGAGATACCCCGGCACGTCCCCGTTGTCGTACCTCCCGCCGTCACTGGTCTCGCACACGAACCCGAGCGGGAGGTACGACACCGAGTAGTCGACGATCTCGACACCCCGCTCGTGCCGCTCCCACCAGCCCGCCGTACGACACGACTGCGGCGGCGCCGAATCCGTACCGCCGTCCTCAGCGGTCAGCACGGCCCCCGCGACGATCAACAACCCCCAAGCACACAGCGCCGCGGCCACGGCACCGGCCAAGGCGCCGAGCCCCCGGAGAAGGGTCGGCAGCTCGGCCCGCCGTACCCCCCGCTCGGCGATCCGCCCGCCCCCGTACCCGGCGAGCGCGAAAGCGACGACCGCCGCGACGACGACGAGCAGCAGATTCAGCAGTGCCATCGTGCCGCGCCCCCCTGTTGTGATCGACTGACTGACAGACAGCCGAGTCCAGCAGCGCCGTCCGCGTACGGCAGTGGCGGAGCCCACAGTTCCGGCAACAGGACGGCTACAGGGGGCGCCACATGAACCACGTGACGATGCGGGACGGCACGAGCATCGCGTACCGGGACGAGTCTCCACCCCTGCCTCATTCTCCTGATCAACCCCGCACGATCCTGCTCCTGCACGGCCTCGCGGGGCACCTGGGCGAGTGGGACGCCCTGACACCGCGCCTCCTGACCGCCGGCTTCCGCGTGGTGTCGTACGACGCACGCGGCCACGGCGCGAGCACCCGCCGCCCGCCTACGGTGAGCAGGGCGGCGCATGTCGCGGACGCGCGGACGTTGATCCAGGAGCTCGGGCTGCGCCGCGTGACCGTGCTCGGCCAGTCCATGGGTGGCAACACGGCGATGCTGCTGGCGTCGGCCCATCCGGAACTGGTGTCGTCCCTGATCCTGGTGGAGGCGGGCCCGGGAGGCCCGAACCCGACCGTCCCGACGCAGATCGCGGCCTGGCTGGACAGCTGGCCGACGCCCTTCACGTCCCTCGCGCAGGCGGAGACCTTCCTGGGCCACGAGGCATGGGCGCGGGGCTTGGAGCAACGCCCGGACGGCTGGCACCCCCGCTTCGACCGGGACACGCTGATCACCACGATCACGGAGCTGACGGCGCGGGCGTACTGGCTGGAATGGGAGCGCCTGACCTGCCCGACGCTGGTGGTGAGAGGCGGGAAGGGGATGCTGCTGGAGAGGGAGGCGGAGGAGATGCTGAGGCGCCGCCCGAAGAAAACCCGGCTGACGGTGATCCCGGACGCGGGTCATGACGTACACCTGGACCGCCCGGAGCAGCTCCTGGCGACCCTCACGGGACCGGACGCGCGACGGCCGGCGCGATGACGTACGCGCCGGCCGTTCGACTGGGGTCCTGCGGTGGGGCAGAGGTCAGAGCTGGCCGGACTCGGAGATGGTGATCTTCGCCGAGGTCCTGCCGTTGCCCGAGCCGAGCGCCTCGATCTTCTTGACGAGCTTCATGCTGTCCTCGTCGGCGACCTCGCCGAACACCACGTGCTTGCCGTCCAGCCAGCCCGTCACGATCGTCGTGATGAAGAACTGCGAGCCGTTCGTGTTCGGCCCGGCGTTGGCCATCGACAGCAGGCCCGGACGGTCGTGCTTGAGCTTGAAGTTCTCGTCGGCGAACTTCTCGCCGTAGATGCTCTTGCCGCCGGTGCCGTTACCCGCGGTGAAGTCACCGCCCTGCAGCATGAACTCCGGGATGACCCGGTGGAAGGACGACCCGGCGTAGCCGAAGCCCTTCTCGCCGGTGGCGAGGGCACGGAAGTTCTCGGCCGTCTTCGGGACGACGTCGTCGAAGAGGTTGAAGTTGATACGGCCGGCGGGCTCGTCGTTGATGGTGATGTCGAAGTAGACCTTGGTTGTCATGGTTCTATCCTGCACCCTCGGCCTTGAGCTGCCGCAATCGTGTCGGTCAGTGCCTGGTGGCACGGGGTGGCAGGCCCGCGAGTACGAGTTTGTTGATCTCCGTTCCTTAATCAGCGTTCCTTGATCAGCGCGAGCGCCGGGTGGCTGTCAGGAAGTCGGCCCATGCTCGCGCCGACACCGTGAGATGCGGCGGCGCGGGGCGCTTGGAGTCCCGGACCAGCACACCCGACGGTATGAAGGCGGCTTCCAGGCACTCGGTGGCGTTGGCGCCGCTGTACGACGACTTGAACCAGGCCGACTCGGTGGTCGACCGAGAGACAACCGGCATTCACAGCTCCTTGAGGGCGCGATGGATCATGGCGGAAGAGGCTTCCATGTCCAACGCTTGTGCGCGCAGGTACTCGAACGCAAGTCTGTAGCGCTCCAGTTCCTCGTCCTTCTCCAGGAACAGGGAGCCGGTGTGGAAGTCGACGTAGACCACGTCGAGCCCCGGCTCGGCACCCCCGATGATGACGAAGCTCCCCAGAGCCGCGGCGTGAGCCCCTTTGGAGAAGGGCAGCACCTGAAGCGTGATGTGCGGCGACTCGTTGGCGTCGAGAAGCCTGCCGAGCTGCTCTCGCATGATCTCGGCTGACCCGACGACGCGACGGATGACGGACTCGTCGAGAATCGCCCAGAGGCGCGGTGGCTTCGGCCGGGTGAGGACTTCCTGCCGCTTCATGCGGATGTCGACCAGCCGCTCGATCTCGGCTTGGTCCAGGGGGACCTCGTTGGCCCGCTGAAGTGCCGTACTGTACGCGCGGGTTTGCAGAAGACCGGGGACGTAGACACACGCGAAGTGGTTCTCGGCGATGGCTTCGTCCTCCAGCGTGAGCAGCAGGTTCATGCTCTCCGGAAGGGAGTCTGCGAAGGAGCCCCACCAGCCCTGTTGCTTGGCATCCTTGGCCAGCCCGACAACCGACGTACGTTCGGCCTCCGTCGCCCCGTACTCACGGCACAGCGCGTCGACGACGATCCACTTGACCGGCCCGGCCTGGGTCTCGTACCGGCTGACCGTTGCCTTGGATACGCCGACGAGCTTCCCGGCCTCCTCAAGAGTGAGTCCCTTACGGGCACGCAACTTCCGCATCATCGCGCCAAGTTGGCGGCGCCGCGTGGTGGTTCGCTCAGCCATTCGGCTCCTTCGCCATGCGCCGGGCGGATGGGCCCGGAGATCCCCATCAGGCTAGGCAGCGAGCCTGCCGACCGACCATCGGATTCACTCGATGGATTCTGGTGAGAAGTTACACAGCGAGATTTCTCTGTGTCATGCTCCTCTTGTTGGCAGCTACGCAGTGCAGCCGTACGAATACGGCGAGTTGGGGGAGTGCGTGGCTGGGAGGGAGGAATGGCCATGCCTGGATGCGACGTCACCGAAACCCGACTGCGCTTGGTCCTGCCGTTCGAGGCGGCGCCTGCGGAGGTCCGGCTGCTGAGGAGAGCCGCGGTCCGGCAGTTGGGCCGATGGGGCATGCCGGCCGTCGCCGAGGAGACGGAGCTGCTCGTCACGGAGCTGGCGACGAACGTCATCAAGCACGTCGGCGAAGGCGCGACGGCGACCTTGATCCTCGAATGGTGCGGTGAGGTGCTGCGGCTCGAAGTCCATGACAAGAGCCCGGCGGCGCCGAGGCTCAAGTCGGCGGGGTGTGAGGAGGAGTGCGGGCGGGGGCTGCATCTGTTGGCGGCGCTGGCTGTGGACTGGGGCACGGTGATCACCGCGGCGGGTAAAGCGGTGTGGTGCGAGATTCCGAGTGGGGCGGGACGCGCCTGTCGGCGCATTGAGCGAGCTGCGGAAGCGCTTGAAAAATATCAGGAGTCCGCGGACCGCTCCGCCAGCCCTGCCGGAGGGCGGAGCGCAGACCTGGAAGAGTCGGCTGTGGAGTTGATCTCCGATCTGCTCCACTGGACCGTTGCTAGTGGGCACGATCCGGACGACATCCTCGACCGTGCTCAGATGCATTACGAAGCCGAGGCGGACGCCGCGTAACTGGCGCGTGCTGCTTGGAGGCGAGGCTCCCGGGAGGCGCTCCTTGGGCGCCTTCCCGGGCAATCTCATTCATCCTCATCTGGTTGCTGTGCCAAGATGATCTCGGGCTGAGACCGCGCGAGTTCAGGGGGATGCGCTCATGGAGGATCCAGTACTGTTGCGGCGATTCCACGCGTGGCTTCGACCAGTGCCATCGCCACAAGACGCTGCCCGCCTCGCCTTCTTCCAGGATGCTCTGATCATCTTGGATGCCAACGTGCTGCTCAGTCTCTACGAGTACACGGCAGAATCCCGAGACGAAGTCCTCATGGCCCTGGGCCAAGTGTCCGGACGTCTTTGGATGCCATACCAAGTGGGACTCGAATTCGTCCGTGGGCGCCGAGGTGTACTGGAGTCACGTAAACGAGTCCTGAATGACGCTGCGAAGTCTGTTAACGCCAAGCTGATAGCTGCTCGCACGGCGATCATCTCGGCCAAGGAGACTGTCCGCTCGCAGCTTCAGAAATATGCACGTGTGCCGGGTGAGATAGATGCTCTGGAACAACTGGTAAGCGAGGCGGCTGTTGAAGAGCATCTAGCTGTATACCGCGACGCCTTCAAGTCACACCTAGACATGTTGAGGAACGGGCATGACCTCACGCCCGTCAACGTTGACTCGGCCGACCCTATTCTTCCCCAAGTGGCGGAGCTTTACGGGAGTCGCGTGGGTGATCAGCCGGATGATCAGCTGCTCCAGAGACGTCTGGACGAGGCTGTGGCATTCCGGTTTCCCAACCAGATACCCCCGGGATTCAAGGACTTCGGCAAGGAAACGCCGCTCAAGGCGGCCGGTGACTTTTTGATATGGGAAGAAGTGATCGAGCATGCGATTGCACTTCCAGAAGGGAAGCGCCGCGTGCTCTTTGTTTCCAACGACGTCAAGGAAGACTGGTACGACACCAGCAATGGCAAGCGCCGCCCCTGGCCCTCACTGCTGGACGAGTTTCAGCGTCGCGCCGACGCAGAATTGCGCCTCGAAACCCCGCCAGACTTCTATGCGGGTGTCGGGGAGTACCTGAACGCCGACCTTGGGGACGACACATACGAAGAGATTCGTCGCGTATCCGAGACATTCACTCCGCCGACGCAAGACGACATCGCAGTGGTCACGGCTATGACGGCCGTAAAGGTGGCACCGTTCGGCGATTTGGCGATCACCGCCTATCGGTCAGCGGGGCTGTCCTCCCCGGTCATGCGCAGCACGATGGGGTCGGTCGAGCCTGCGGATCGCCTTGTCCAGTGGTGGCTCATTGGCGTCACGGCACAGTTGCAGCGGCGGGAAGTCACCGAGGAAGAGCCCAGGGTAGACATCGTTGCCGCTACGCGGGGGAGCGAAGCACCTGCGCCCGACTGGAAGCCTGGGACAGAGCTGCCGTCCGGGGAGTGGATCTACCGGGAGTCTTCGTGGATCGCACCTTGGTTCTTCACCCTCCTTCGTGCTGCCCCACCAGCCGACCGCGTTGTTCTGAGCGCTCTAGCTTCAGAGCAGGCTGCCGAGAACCAGCGTTCCGCTGACTGACCCTGGTGGCGCGATGGAGTCGAAGCCTTCTGTGGATGGGTTGAAATCGCCGCGCGGTCTTGCCGTCTCGCACGCTACTCTCACCGCCTCCACGCCCACAACGAAGAAGGGATGCTGCCGTGCCGGAAGATAATGAAGAGCAGTACGAGGCGTCGTGGAGGAGTCTGAAGCCGGCATCGGCCTTCGCGGTGCGGGAGCTGCATTCTTCCTTCGAGAAAGAGAGCACCTCGGCGGATGACCTCATCGATGCCTACCTCTTCGCGAAGCGCAATCTTGCTCAGTCTATGCAGGCGTTGCTGATGTCCCAATTGCCCTCCGAATGCCCCGATTTTGCGGAGCTGAGGGCGAGGATTCAGACGGAAATGAAGAACCGTTACGCCGACAGGATTCCAGAGCAGTTCCTGAGGGTGCTCTACGGTAGCAAGGTACACAAAATCCTGTTCATGATCCTCCTGCAGAACCTAGGCAAGCGGGTTGACAGCGACAGGCTCCGCTTGGCGACCTCCGATGATGTCCACACAGAGCGCCGTACGAGAGAGCTACGTGAGCTAGGGCTAAACATCACAACTTCGAAGGAAGACGGCAGCCAGTTCTACACCTTGGTTGATTTGGAGATCGACTTCTCGAAGGTGCCGGAACTCATAGAGAAGGTCATCAAGAAGTCGCAAACCCTCAGTGAGGCTGAGAAGGGCGAATTGGCATCCAGGCTGGCGAAGTAGCCATCCAGATGCGGGGCGGCGGCGCCGCTATGAGCGCCGTCCCGCAACCCTATTTGATTAGCTGATTTTGGCCCGGAGTTGGGCAAAAAGATCATGTCGCTGATGATCTTCCTGTCCGGTAAACGCCTTGAACTCCCCGAGGCTGTATGCGATAGCGCCGCTGGATCGGACTGTCACCGTCATGGCGAAGTCATGACCGAGGTGGTTCAAGCGCCGCTCGACATCCGGCTGTTCGAGCACGGTGCCCCTCTTGGCGAGCTTCTCGATGATCTGGTCGATGGTGAGGGGGCGGTCAAAACCGCGGAGCAGCTTGTACACCGGGTCCAAGATGCGATCCGTGTTCTCCAAGAGGGTGTGGCGCTCACCTTCTTGGAGGAGTGCCTTCCGAATAGACACGCCCAGGGCCTTGGCGACCGGCGGAGGGAAGGCGTTACCGATCTGTCGGTACACGGACGTCTTACGGCCGTGGAATCTCCAGCGGAACTCGTCGGCTACGGTTGCCTCACTGTTCCTAGGTGGCTCGATGTCGTGCCAGCCCTGGATCCGGGCGACCATGGCCGTGGTGAGCTTGGGCCCTGGCACACCCTCCGGAACCCGCCACCCCTTCTCTGGAGCCTCATCCCGTACGCCCATGGCGTCGACGCCAAGGTCTGCCCACGCCCGCTTGGCGCGCGTGGGGCCCAGATCGGCGCCACCATGCTTCTTAGACCCTCCGACGATGGTCGGCGCGATGCGGTCAGCCCTCTTGACCCATGCGTCGACTTGATCCTGCTCCCAGCCGTTGGCCGCCATGAGGTCCTCAAGGAGTTCTCCCACGGTGGGCGGTTCTTCGGTGAACGGCGTAGGCCACTCAAAGTACTCCGCAAACTCCCGCTTCAGGGCAACTAGCACAAAGCGCGGACGGAGCTGGGAGACACCAAACTCGTTGGCTTGGAGGAGCTTCCAGTCGCCGATGTAGCCGTATTCGTGAAGCCTGTCCAGGACGTGCTGACGATAAGCCGTGAAGCGATTGGCGCTGAGCCCTCGCACGTTTTCCAAGAGCAGTGCGTTCGGCTGGATCTCACCACAGAGCTCGATTGCCCAGGCGAAGAGGTCCCGCTCGTCATTAGCACCCAGTTGCTTGCCTGCGACGCTGAACGGTGGGCAGGGCACGCCGCCGGCGAGCAGGTCGACGCCCTTGTGCTCCGTGGCATCCCAAGTCTCGGGGGCGGCAACGTCGCCCACCTTTACGGTGTCTTCTGCCTCTTTCTCGCCGTACCCAAGCACTTCTTGCAGATTGAGGCGTAGCGTGCGGGCAGCGTTCTCATCGAGCTCCACCGCCACGCGATGGCGAAATCCAGCCCGCTCCAGTCCGAGCGTCTGCCCTCCGGCGCCAGCGCAGATCTCGACAACCTCAAGCTGTCTGTCGCGCTTTGACGCCGTCATACGATCTCCTTTCAGGCGCGCGGGCGGAGCCAGCGCGGGGCCGAGGTCTTCTTGCGCTCGGCGCACTACCACAACAGGCATCCGCATGAACACAGATCCCGCAGTAGCACCCTAGTCGCCGATCTTCGCCGACGTCATCCCGTTGGAATGGCGAGCCGCGTGAGACTGCGCAGTCTACGGCGACCCCCTGAGGCGCACGAAACTCACACTGCTCATGCGCCTCCAGCAGAGCGGGAAAGGTCAGCTCTCAAGGGCCGCTCGTACCTCGTCTCGAGCGTCGGCTGGGAGTCGCCGGTAGGCGTTCCAGGCTCGGTCTAGTGGTGTCGAACCCCGTCGTCCGCGTTCGATCCACCGGAGGAGCCGACGCTGCTCACCAGGGTCGAGGGCCCTAATCTCGGCCACAGTTTCATCAGCCCGGGCAGGGCTGCCGTTGCTTCCTGCGCGACACCGCTTGCATTCCGTGATGGCCAAGGTCTGCTCCCGGCCATCTGGGAGGACAGTCTCGCGGCGGGTGACAGAGAGCACGGCAGTCTGGTTTGAGTCGTCCAGGTACGGCTCGCCGCCCGAGATCCCACAGACAGTGCACATGAAGTCGTCGCGGGCCATGACGGCCTGCTTCTCCTTGCTGGAGATGGACTTCTGCGGTGCCGCGGCGCGACGGGCCGCAGGGTCCCAGACAGGGACACCTGCCTTGACGAAGCGTTGGTCCTCGGCTGTCAAGGTTGCATCGTCGGAGCTTGTGAGGATGACCCAGCCGTAGTCCCGGAGATCACGTATACGCCGGTCCACCTGCGAGATCCCGGGAAACGCATCGCGGAGCTGTCCCTTCGTGAAGGTGCTTCCTTCACCGACCACTTGGACGAGCCAGAGCGCTCCGCGGACCATGGCCCCGGCCTTGCTGTCGTTCCAGGCGGGCAGCGTCACCTCGTGCTCCGTTCTCCAAGTGATCGAGATGTTGATTGTGGGTTATGGGCACGCCGTGTGTCAGCGGGTCCTGCCATGATGCTGGGACACGCTGCGTCTGACTCCTTGGAGGCTCTGGTTATGGCTGTGAAGTTCGGCGTCCCGCCCGAGGGTGAGAAGATTCGCTCGCTGGTGGACGAGCGGCTCAGGCAGGCCATGGCCGAGGGGGGCGCAAAGGTCACAGTGGAGTGGCGCGGGGAGCAGAAGCACCTGCATGTGATCTCCATGCCAGTTGACATGCTCTATTTCAACCCTGACACCCACCGTATCCGCGCCCAACGGACCCTCGAACCGGAGCGCAACCGCGTCCTTGAGGAGGAGCCCTGGAGCGAATCCGCACAAACGTATCTGCACGACTTGTTGCGGTGCCGTCCCTCGAATCCTAGCCAGAAGGACCCGGACTATGAGGCCTTGCGGGACGAGCTGGACGACGTGGGGCAGAGGGAACCTGGGATCATCAGCCCTGATGGCATCCTTGTCGACGGAAACACCCGCTGCGCCGCGCTGAAGGACCTTGGTATTCGGGACATCCGGGTGGGGGTCCTCCCTGCGGACACGTCCCGCCGCGACATCAACAGTGTCGAACTTGCACTTCAGTTGCGTCGTGACAGGCGCCGCGAATACTCGTACATCAACCGTCTCATCGCGATCGAAGACGAGTTGGCGGACGGCCGGCGTGAAGAAGACGTGGCGCGTGACTTCAACATCAAGAAGACGACCCTCCAGCAGGACCGTTGGGTCTATCAGTTGATCATTGACGCGATTAGGCGCAGCCAGACCACGAACGAAGCTGCTCTGCGACTGGTTGACTTCGAGGACCATCAGGAGAAGCTCCGCGAGCTTCATCGTGACTACACCAAGCTCGTGAAGACCGACCCGGATGCTGCGGAACAGCTCAAGGAAACGCGTCTGGCCATGGTGGTGCTGAACTACGCCAAGACGACGGTGCGTCTCGCGGAGGCGGACTTCCACAGCCGGTATCTCGACGAGCGATTGCCTGTGGAACTGCGTCCTGCTGCCCAGGAGTCCGCTGCTGTAGCCATCCCCGGCCTGGCAGGTGTTGTGATCCCGGACGCCACCGCCGCCGTCAAGACCACTCGAGCTCTTACGGATGCCCTGTTGCAGGCGAAGGCGGCGGCGCAGGCGGGTGACAAGCTGGACGCTGCAGCCGTGGCTCAAGCTGATGCGCTCATCAAGTCAGCCCGCAAGACCTTCGACTCTGCCGTGAAGTTGGCAGGAGCCAACGCTGAACTGCAGAAGCGCCAGGTGGCCGTTCCAGAACGTCTTACGGATGCTGCTGATTATGTCAATCAGTGCGCCGCCGAGTTCGCTGAGGCCAAGGCCAAGCGAGCGCTTGATGAGGATGCGTTCGACGATGCGCTACTCACGCTGAAAGCCAGCCTTGCGAGGCTCGCGAAACAGGCTGGGCGCACCTTCAGTTCTCCCGGCAACGGAGTTGCCTGGTTGCTCGACTCCACGCGGGAGCACTGATGGCTGGGCAGCCCTCTGTGCCCAGTCTGGAGATCGGTTTCGGTGAAGGTGTGACCCGAGCGCGGCTTCGAGCCGGAACCGGGTACGAAGGTGACCTGCGCCGTTTGGCCCTCCGGTTCCAGAGCAGCCTGCAGCGCTCTCCGGGAACGATGGAAATTGAGATCGATGATCTCCTGACAAACCTGGTGGCACTCGCCACATGGCCTGACCCCGCAAGCGTCACTTGGGACCCTCAACTGGCCGCACTGGCTACGGATTCCGCTATCGACGCACAAACGGTCGCCAAACGCCTCGATTCCACAGCCGGTCCCGACGGCGAAGTCGGCCCGGATGACGTAGGCAGTCTGTTGGGCCCGGACTGGGTCGCGGATCTGACGTCCTTCCAACGTCGGGACATCGCGAAACTTCTCTCGTTGCGTCACGGCGCCAACTTCTCCGTACCTGGAGCTGGCAAGACACGTGTAGGCCTCGCTGTATTCCACTCTCTTCGGAAGACCAAGGGCATTGAGCGGCTTCTGATTGTGGGGCCGAAGTCTTGTTATGAGTCCTGGAAGTATGAAAACCGGAAGTGCTTGAGCGAACCCTTGAGCATGGACGTGTTCTCGAAGAATTCAGATCCGGGGGCAGAGGCGCTAATCGTCAATTATGAGCGTCTGCGGCAGGACGGGGTCGTGAATGAACTCGGGCAATGGCTAGCAGCACGTCCATCGATGCTCCTGCTCGATGAAGCTCACCGGATGAAACGTGGTGCCGACGGCACCGATGGCGCTGCTTGCCTCGCCCTCGGACCCCGAAGCAGGCATCGGCTGATCCTGACAGGCACGCCGGCACCGAACGGTGTCAAGGACTTGGAGAACCTGTTCGGCTTCGTATGGCCCGGCCACGGGCGGCAGAAAGTGATCCAGGCAGTTGCTGGAGGGGATTTGGCCAAGGCGAGTCAGGTTCTGCGTCCCTTGTTTACCCGTACGACCAAGGGCGAACTCGGTCTGCCGCCAGTGAAGACGCATCTGACGACCGTGCCTATGCCGCCCCTTCACCTTGAGGTGTACGACGCACTCGCAGGGCGGTTCTCCGCCCGCGCTACTGGTTCAGAGGACGATTTCCTTGCTCTTGGCAAGGTCATCGTCTACATGTTGATGGCTGCGACCAGTCCGGCGCTGCTCGCTGTCGGCACGACACGTTACGAACCGCTGTCGTACCAGGTACCTCCGCTCTCCGTTCCTGAGGGAACGCCCCTCTTCGAGTTGATGCGGGATCTCCCGAGTTATGAGTTGTCGCCGAAGTACCGTGAGGTTCTTGCCATCGTCAAGCGGAACGCTGCGCAAGGCCGCAAGACACTCGTGTGGTCGACCTTCGTGCGAAGCCTGAACACGCTGGAGCGGATGCTCAGCGAGTTCTCACCGGCACTGGTCTACGGAGCGTTGGGAGACGCTGACCGCGAGACGGCGATCCAGCGGTTCCGGCATGACCCCGACTGCATGGTTCTGTTGTCCAACCCAGGCACCCTCGGCGAAGGCATCAGTCTTCATCACCACTGCCACGACGCTATCTATGTGGACCGGGACTTCGCGGCCGGCCGATTCCTCCAAAGCCTCGACCGCATTCATCGCCTTGGTCTTGCTCCAGAAACCGAGACGCGGATCACGGTGCTCGCCGCGGAAGGCACGATCGACGAAGTCGTTGATCAACGGCTCAGCGACAAGCTGAAGTTCATGGGGACGATCCTCGACGACCCGGCCGTCCAGCAGCTGGCCGACCTCGACGAGGAACCGGCAGTTGGCGGTGGACTGGACCGACGGGACCTCCAGGCATTGATGGGACATCTCCGTGCCCGTGCCGCCTGAGCCGGTCCTGCGTGCAGCCATGCGCTGGCTGGAGAGGTTGCCGGCCAGCGGCGTCGCGCGAGTTCGTGCCCTGCTCACCACGCATAGTGACTTCAGCGACATCACGCCGACCCAATACGACGCGGCGTACACCTGGATCCGGGAAACGGGGCTTCTGGACAAGGTGGGCAAAGACGTTTCGGTGAAACACAGCGTGTTTGAAGCTGCAATGGCGCAGAGCGGAGTGCCGTGGTTTCGGGACGCGGACTTGCTTATCCGTAGACCCGATGAACTCCCCGAAGATGCTTTGCGTGCCGCGGAGACTCTTGGCCTCACACCCGAAGAGGCGTACGTGCAAGTGAATACCGCCTGGGGAAAAGTAGACACGGAAGAGCGCTCTCGGATTGGCTCGGCAGGTGAACTCGCGCTTCTTGAGCTGCTCGCGGAATCAGCTGAAGGCAGGGTGGAACATGTAGCGGCGTGGTCGGACGGCTACGGCTACGACATTTTCGTGGATTCCTACCAGCACTCCGCTCACTTGGAAGTGAAGACCACGTTGCGTGTGGGCCGACTCACGGTGTACATATCCCGCAATGAGTACGAGACCATGTTGCATGACCCGGCCTGGGAACTAGTGACGGTTCGCCTTACTCCGGATTTGAAGCTGCTTGCGGTAGCTGCCGTGCCAAAGGAATGGATCACAGGTCAGGTTCCCTCTGACCGCACGGCCCGAGGACGGTGGGAATCGTGCCGCCTTGATGTGCCCCCTGAGGTGCCGGTTCCAGGCATTCCGAGCATTGTGCCGATGCTCGCTGAAACTGCCTCCGAGATCCTTAGGGGGAGGGATGCGTTCTAAGACGAGTTCCGCACTCCAGTGTCTGAAAGCAGGAACTCGTCTGGCTCGGCAGGCCACTGGTTATCGGTGGGTTCTGGGCATTCTTCCAGGGGGTGCGCGTCCTCAAACGCGTCCTTGACCGAAGTGCGCCACTGGTCGAGCGAGCCCCGGATGATGAATGGACCTAGGCCGAACGTCACGCAGTGCTCATCGTCGATGCGCAATGGCGCTGTTTCGTCTCCAACCGGAACATCGCTGGCGAGGCCGGTTGCGGCAGCGTCGAGTGCAGCTTCGAAGTCTTGGGGGTCAATCCACCCGATCCAAGTCCCGCTTTCGATTTCGGCCTCTGCCACCAACACGCTCCGGCCGGCTCCGGTATACCCAGCGAGCACGAGCGATCGAGGTGTATGCCTTTCGGTCGCCGTGGCGTGGTTGGTAAGGAAGTCAGGCCGGAACCGGTCGAGGAGTTCTGTAATCCGCCCCGCTAGCAAGGCCCGCCGTGCGGCCAGGAAGTCACGGTATCCTTCGGGCGTGAGTACGGCAGGGTCAGTCGGGATCGCATGGGACGTCCGGTCGCTGGCGCTGACGTCATGCATGTACGCAGCAGGAGAGCGTCCGCTAATGATGTTCTTCGCCGTCTGCTCGGAGACAAAGACAATGTTCGCGAGTTCGTTGATCTCCGTAGACGAGTACTCGTTGCCGTAGCTGCGCAGTTTCGTGGCCGGGTGTACTAGGCTGTATTGAGGTTTGCCAGACCTGTCGACACTTCCCGAGATAGGGCCGCCGTCCCACCAATCAGTGGCTCCGGCGTGAGCTGCGGCGAGGTAACAGAACATCAGATATGGGCTCTGATGGTTGCGTCCTGCCAAGTCGTCTGCGCGAACAGAAATACCGCCCTCTCGGAGCCCCAGGTTAGACAGCAACGCCGCTACCGGATTGTCGGCATCGAGCATCCTGATGTCCTGCGTCAGGGCGGTGTCCGAAGCGCCTCCATAGCGGTTTCTGGCTGTGGCGGCCAGGAACCAGTACAGAAGGCCGTTCTCTACATCTTCGGTGGAATCCACGATTTCAGAATCCCGCCCGTAGTAGAGGATCAACGGATGGAGTGCAGCCAGCGAAGGGATCAGTGCTGTCGTTGGGATCAGTAGCCTCTCCTCAAGGAGTGGTACTACGCAGGAAAGGCCTCTTTGGACCTTCGCCCATCCCGCTTCCACCATTTCTTTGCTGGCGGAGGTAAGTTTAGCCACAGACGCCAGACGCTTACCCGTGGTTGACAAGCTCAAAGTGAGAGCTTTGATCAGGAAATTGACATCGAGGGCGGCGTATCCATGGGCGGCCCAGCGGGCTGATTCCGCTTCCAGCTGTCCCAGGAAGCCTGGTGCGCGCGCCGATAGCGTCGCGAGGGCGAGATCAGTGGTCTTGAGTGCTCGGCCACCACTGTTCACGCGTACAAAGATGTCGGCAACTTCTTCATATTCAAATTCGTGTAGTACTTCCATATGGAAGTCACGCTGGGTGATCTTCTGAAGTGCGCTCAGGCGGCGCCCGATTTCAGCGTCCGGGATAGCAAGGCCGGCGCCTTTAAGGTCGCCGTGGATTGCGAATACATCGGAATCCGGGCCTGCGACGTCATAGACCTTGATCCATTTCTTATTTCGTCGTGTGGCAGCACTCTGGTTCTGGAACACCTCCGTTTCGATGTTGAAGACAACCTGAGCGTCTGCGTGGTCTGTGAGTACACGGAAGAGGGAGGTAAGCCGCTGTTGGCCGTCCAGGAGGTACAGAGGCATGACACTCGGCAGAGCCTGAGCTACGCCGATGGCTGCTCCTCGGGTTTCGGCTGGTTGTCCTGTCTTCCAGAACAGGAGGGAGCCAGCTGGGTACCCGCGGTACAGCGACTCGATGAGCCTGGCGACCTGTGACGCCTTCCAGACGTATCCACGCTGGATCTCAGGGAGCATGATCTCCCCGGCGGCGATCTGCGTGATGAGTGTCCGGACGTCGCGGTTAGTGCGCTCGACCGCCATCTCGTCCCCCCTATGTGTCCCGTTGGCCGCGGGTGGATGATCCGCATCCACTGCGCTCGATGTGAGTTCAGCCAGCCAGCTTCCCCACCGAAGCCGCTTGTGCCAGTGCCCTTTTGGAGACAGCGTAGGGCAGGAAGAAGGGCCTGTGGCATGGACGCTTACGGCTCGTCAGGTAGCGGTCTGCCTGGCGCGCCGCCGCTGCCGCTTTGCCTACGGCGACGCCGTAGTCCGTAGGGCTCTTCTCGCGGCCACCGCGTCGCAGACAGCTTGCGAGCACTCTTCTGCTGGTTCGTGTTCCCAGAAGCGAAGCACGAGCCATCCTGCCTCCCGCAGCCGCTGGTCTGTATCGCGGTCTCGCGCCATATTGCGGAGAACCTTCTCAGACCAGTAACCGGGGTTTGTTTTTGGCGGCACGTAGTGCTCAGGACATCCATGCCAGTAACAGCCGTCGATGAAGACTGCCACCTTGTCGGGGCGGAACACCATGTCCGCTGTTCGGCGGAAATCTGGGAGAGGGCGGGCGGCCACGCGGTAACGCAGCCCTTGAGCATGTACCAGCCGCCGGACCAGCTTCTCGGGCTTTGTGTCACGGCTGCGAATCGCCTGCATGTTGCGACGGCGAGCTGCGGATGAAGCCCAGGAACCCTCTGGCGCTTCCCACTTGGGATCTTCGGGCACAGCACCGAGCCTAGTACTGGACCGGTGCCGCGGGCGTAGGGGGTATCTGCCGTGGGGCGAGCGGGCGCGGCTGCTTGGTAGGCATGCGGGAGCGGAGGTGAGCCCGCCTGTGGCCTAGGCGCGCCTTAAGTCTTTGGAGGGCACGGTTGCCGTTACAGGGTGATTGGTCTGGGCGGCATGACCGGTCCGGGGGCGCTGTTGGGGTGCACCTTCTGCTGCAAGGTTGGCGTGGGGCCGCCCGCTTCCTGGTCAGTGTCGTGCTTCCACGGCCCGCCTCAAGGGCGCTTCGCGTCGGCTGCGCCGATGGCCCTCCGGGCCACCCTTGACCCGGGCCGCTCCAGCACGGGGGAGAAGCGCGCGGGTGGCCCGGGGGAGCGGGTGGCCGGGGGCTGTTGGCGGGTGCTGTCGGTCGGGCAGTGGGCCGGGGTTGGGCGGGCGCGGGGGCGTCTCGCCTGCACGCCGGGTGGTTTGGCGGCTTGAGGGTGGTGGGTGGGCGCGTTGGCGGCGGGAGGCAGCCGGGCGCGGCGCAGCGGCTGCGGGTGGTGGAAATGGCTCGCTCTGGGGGTGGAGGGGGCTGAGACTCGTTCCATGACTGACATGGGGGCGTTTCGGGATGCCGTCGCTGCGTGGGTGGGGGGTGGCGGCGATGGTGGGTCTGTGGCTGAGCTTGCTGCGCTGTTGCCCGTTCGGACGGTCGTGCTGCTTGAGGGGTTGAGCGATGTTGCTGCCGTCAATGCGTTGGCGGCGCGGCGGGGGCGGGATCTGGAGGCCGACGGGGTTTGTGTGCTGTCCATGGGCGGGGCCATGAATGTGGGGCGGTTCGCTCGGCTGCTTGGGGTGGACGGGCTGGGGGTTCGGCTTGTGGGGCTGTGTGATGAGCGGGAGCTGCCCTATTACGTCCGTGGGTTCGAGCAAGCCGGTGCGGCTGAGGAGGGCATCTTTGTGTGTGCCGCGGATCTTGAGGATGAGCTGATTCGGGCGCTGGGCGTGGCTCGGGTCGGGGAGCTGGTGCGAGG
This sequence comes from Streptomyces sp. NBC_00028, assembly GCF_045041065.1. Classification (NCBI taxonomy): domain Bacteria; kingdom Bacillati; phylum Actinomycetota; class Actinomycetes; order Kitasatosporales; family Streptomycetaceae; genus Streptomyces; species Streptomyces sp. NBC_00028. The sequence continues at coordinate 6,285,484 of NZ_CP108293.1, forward strand.
CGAGGGGGAGCTGCGGGCGTTGGAGATCTTTCTGCAGCAGCCGGCGCAGCAGGGGCGGGCTCCGGAGCAGCAGTTTCGGCGGTTTCTCGGGACGAAGAAAGGGCGCAAGATCCGGTACGGGCGGGTGCTCGTCGAGGCGCTCGACGATGATCGGGTTCCGGGTCCGCTTGATGCGCTGCTCGCCAGTCTTTGAGCGAGGGTGACGGCCTGCCGCGATCAAAAGCCGTCACCCTCAGCGGTAGCCGGCGGTATCCGGTTGCGCCTGGTCAGGCGCCGTTACGCCGCCCCCGCCCCATGGCAGTCCCCGTAGACCTGCCCCGACCCGCACCAGCACTCCGTCCCCCGCTGCGGCGGCCAAGCCACCGCCCTCCCCCTCGCCGCCAGTGTCGTCGCGTACTGGGGGAGCAGGGAGCCGTCCGCCGGTGACGCGCCCTCCGATGCCGCGAACGCCTCGTACGACGGGACCGTGCCCGTCACGATGCCGAGGTTCGGGGTGCCGGAGGCGGCCAGTTCGCGCAGTGAGGCCTCTATCGTCGCGAGGTGCTCGGCGTGGGAGGGGTACTCCTCCGACAGGGGCGGGTACGCGGTCAGGAGTTCTGTCAGTTCCCCTGTCGGCCAGTGCAGGACCGCGACCGGGAAGGGGCGGGACAGGGCCTCGCGGTAGGTGCCGAGTTCTGCTCGGAGGCGGGAGATCTCCGCCTTCAGTTCCGCCGGGTTGTCGGAGCCGAGGGACCAGACGCGTTTCGGGTCGTGGAGTTCGTCCAGCGGGACGGGGGACGTGTGGAGGGTGTCCGCCAGGACGTCCCAGTCGTCGTGGCCCACGCCCAGCATCCTGCGGACCCGGTGGCGGCCGAAGAGCAGGGGATGGGTGGAGTACGGGGGCTCCGACACGTCCGTCAGGAGGGCGCGGGCTCCCTCCGTGAACGTCTCCTGGGCCTGCTCCAGCTCGTCGTGGGCCTCCAGGGCCTCCGCGACGATCACCCAGGGGGCCGGGTCGCGCGGGGACGCGGTGCGGACGCCCTCGATGATGGCCCTGGCCTCCGCCTCATGGCCGTACTCCCACAGGTTCGAGGCCTTGAGGGCGCGTACCAGGTGGGGGTTGTCCAGTCGCTCGGGGCCTTCGGAGCCGTCGGAGGGGGACAGCAGGCGGTCGTAGAGCGTGGTTGCCGCGGGGCGGTCGCCGGCCAGTTCCAGGTGGGCGGCGGCCTGTAGGAGCAGGGCCTCGGCGTCCTCGGGATACAGGCCGGCGGTTCGCTCCAGGCGTGCCGCTTCGGCGGTGTGGTCGACGTTCTCGGCAGGCGTGTCGGGGCGCATGAGGGACACCGTACTGCCGAGCGGTGACTATGAAGAGATACGTGCAGGCCAGGGCCCGTCCAGGAACCCCGGCCCGCACACATCCGCGGTGGTCAGATCGTTACGCCGTCGATCTGGATCGTCTGCACCGCCTTCGCGGCGAAGGGGACGGCCACCGTCTTTCCGCTCAGGTACGTGTTGGAGTACGACGCGTACTTGTCGCCGCCCGTCGTCACCGTGTTCCAGCGGGGGACGAGGCCGTTGGTGCCGCCCGTCACCGTGGTGAAGTTGGAGAGGTTGAAGGTCAGGGTCTGGGCGGAGGACGAGGTGTTCAGGGCGACGATCACCAGGCGCTTCGCCGTCGCGTCGTACGCCGCCGTCGCGTAGCTCGATCCCGTGTCGAGGATCTTCATCCCGGGGCGGATGTGGCGGCTGAAGTGGGCGAGGACGTAGTACTTCGTCTCGATCGCGCCGGCCGTCAGGGTGCTCGCGTCGTACTTGATCACACCCCAGCCCGCCGTCGGGTCCATGACCTGCCAGTAGACCCACGCCGTCGGGTGCAGCCAGCGGAAGTCGTAGAGGAGGTTGAAGGCCATGGTGTAGCCGGTGCCGTCGCTGTCGCCGGTCTCCGAGTTCCACAGCTTCTTGCCGGCCGTCGTGACGACGTCCGTGTAGAGCAGGTCGCGGCGGCCGCCCGAGCCCTGGTAGCCGTGGACGTTGACCCGGTCGACGTACCCCTTGGTCGTGGAGCTGAAGGAGTTCCAGGTGGTGCGGGCCAGGTCGTAGCTCGTCTCGTCCGAGGACGAGATCTTCACGCCGGTCAGCCCGCGGCTGTTCAACTCGCTGCGCATGTACGGCAGTACGGCCGACTGGACCGTCGCGTCCATGTGGCAGCCCTCCTGCGTGCCGGTCGCCGTCCACCAGGACGACGAGGGCTCGTTGAAGGGGTCGACGGTCGCGAAGTTCACGCCCCAGTTGTTCTTGGCGTACAGGGCGACGGCGGCCAGGTGGGAGGCGTGCTGGCGGTAGTTCCAGGACTGGAGGTTGTTGCCGCCGTCCGAGGCGCCCGAGGGGTTGTGGTTCAGGCACATCCACCACATCGGGGAGTTGGCGAAGAGTTCGGTGGTCGCGCCCCGGGACACCGCCTTCGTCAGCATCGCGCGCTGGGTGGCGTCCGCGGTCCAGTCCCAGGCGGAGGACGTGGGGTCCTCGTTGTTCCAGTCCTGCCAGTAGCCCTCGATCTGCTTGTACGCGGGGATGTTGGCGGACGCCGTCATCGACGATCCGCTCACCGTGTTCCAGCTGCACGCGCCCAGGTTGTAGCGGGCGATGTTCAGGCCGAGGCCGGGGAGTGAAGTGCCGTTGTAGGTCGTGGACTTGGTGGTGAAGAACAGGTCGGCGAAGTCGTCCCTCGCGCCGAACACGTTCGCCCACCAGGCCAGCGAGGTGCCCCAGCCCTCCCAAGTGCCGTAGGAGGTGCCGGGGTTGACGGCGATCGTGGCGTCCGCCCGTGCGGTGCCGGTCGCCAGGGCGCTGCCGAGGAGGGTGCCTCCTGCGGCTGTCAGCAGCGTTCTGCGTCGGATCATGGCTGTCCTTCTCCGCCTCTCCGTGGGGCCGGCTCCCGCCCCTGAGCAGGGGTCGGCCTGAAGACGTAGTGGCTCGCTCGTCTCGCCCCCCGCGCGCCATCACGAAGCATCAGGGGTGACGCGTGGGGTTGTCGAGAGGTGGGACAGCGCTTTCTTTCTATGAGGCTTTCTATTTTTCCAACGGTTATGAGAAGGGGTAGAGGTACTCGGCTCCGACCCTGGCCCCCGGCCTCAGTACCCGTACCGGTACTCCGGCAGCAGCGTCGCGATCCGTATCAGCACCGCCGTCAGCGCGCCCGCCCACAGCAGCACGCCCAGCCACAGTCCGAACATCGCCGTCTTGTAGCGCTCCGGCGTGTCCAGGGCCACGGTGTCGGGGGCGCCGGGGTTGTGGATGACGCCGACGACGTTGCCCTCGGCGAAGCGACGGGAACCGGCCGACACGGCGTGCTCGTGCTCCGCGCCCTCCTCGTCGGTCCAGCGGACGATCGGGTGCCGGTACGGGTCCGTCCCCGACCGGGTGGTCAAGTGCCCCTTCACCACGGCCTCGGTACGGCGGCCCATGCGGCGCAGCACGATCTCGGTGATCGCGATTTCGGCCTGGTACACCATCAGGGCGAGCCCGCCGAGGAACGGGATCGCGGCCAGGAACCAGAGTTTGCTCATGGCCAAGGAGCCTATGGGGCTGGTGACTTGTGGAGTCAGCGCTTATCGTGCGGGCCCGGTGCAGGTCAGGTGGGCAGCCGGGTGGGCAGGTGGGCGCATGCGCATTCCCGTCGTACGGCCATCACGCACGCCCGTCGTACGGCACGACACCCGGCGTCGGCGTGCGCGGCGGCGGAGGGTGGTGTGGGCTGCCGGTGAACTCCTCGTCACCGTAGGGGTCGTGCTGCTGCTCCTCGTCGTCCATCAGCTGTGGTGGACCAACCGGGAGGCCCGACGCGGCGCCGAGCGGAAGGCGGAGGCGCTGGAGCGGGAATGGGCGGCCGAGCCGCCAACCGACCTTCCCGGCACTCCGCCGGAGCCCGAGACCTCGGACGAGCCGAAGGCGCGCACCACCCACCGACAGCCCACCACCCGTTCCACCCAACCCAGTTGGTCCCAGGCCTACGCCATCCTCACCATCCCCCGTCTCCACCTCCGCGTCCCCGTCGCCGAGGGCGTCGGCAAGCAGGAGGTACTCAACAAGGGGTACGTCGGCCACTATCCCGGCACTCAACAGCCGGGCCAGACGGGGAACTTCGCGCTCGCGGGGCACCGGAACACGCACGGGGAGCCGTTCCGGTACGTCAACCGGCTGGCCAAAGGGGACACCGTCCAGGTGGAGACCAGGTCCGCGGTCTACACGTACACCGTCGACAAGACCCTCGCCCAGACCTCCGCCCGCGACTCGGGCGTGCTGAACCGCGTCCCGCGCTCCACCGTCCGTCCCGCCTACGGCTATTCCACCCCCGGCTACTACCTCACCCTCACCACCTGCACCCCGGAGTACACGTCCCGGTACCGCCTCGTGGTGTGGGCCGAGCTGACCTCGACGCATCCCCGCTGACCAGGCCCTGCGCCCCCGCTGACCAGGCCCCGCGCCTACGCCCGCCGCTCCCGCAGCACCCCCAACAGCACCGCCGCCACCACCGCCAGCCCCGCCGACACCGCCATCGCGATGTCCGCGCCGTGCGCCAGGCCGCCGCCCGTCGACGTGGACACCGCGATCGTCAGCGCCACCCCGGCACACGACCCGACGTACCGGAACGTCTGCTGGGCTCCCGATCCCATCGCCGCCCGCGCCGCCGGTGCCGATTCGACCGCCACCAGCGGGAGCGCCGCGTTCAGGAGGCCGCTGCCGACGCCGCCGAGGAGCAGGCCGGGCAGGAGGCGGGTCCAGGAGTGCGCGGAGAGGGCGCCGAGCATGGTCAGCGCGCCGGCCGCGTGCAGGGCGAAGCCGAGGGCGAGTTGGAGGCGTGGCGGGACGCGGCCGGCGAGACGGCGGGCCTGGAGGGCCACGGCGAAGGAGAGGCCGGACCAGAGCAGGAACAGCCAGGCCGTGTCCATCGCGGACAGGCCGAGGGTCTGCTGGAGCAGTGCCGGCAGGAAGCTGAAGAGGCCGATCACGGCCAGGCCGGTGAACAGGCCCGCCGTGGAGGAGGCGAGGAAGTCCGGGCGACGCAGCAGGCCGAGGTCGATCATCGGGGTCGCCGTACGGCGTTCCACCAGGGCGAAGACGGCCACCAGTACGACCGCCGCGAGCAGCAACAGGGCCACCGGGGCCCGTAGCCAGCCGTCCCGGCCCAGGGTCAGGGCCGCGATCAGGGAGATCAGGGCCAGCCCGAAGGCCACGGCGCCGAGCACGTCCGGGCGGCCGGGGCGCGGGGCTCGTGACTCGGTGAGCGTACGGCTGCCCAGGGCCGCCAGGAGTACGGCGGCGGCGCCCAACACCCCGTACGCCACCCGCCAGTCGGGCAGCGCGCCCGCGACCAGCGGGCCGACGGCTATGCCGCCGCTGACGAAGGCGCCCCAGACGCCGGTCGCGCGCAGCCGGCCGTGCGGGGTGGGGAAGGCGTGCACGAGCAGGCCGAGGCTGCTGGCGAGCAGACCCGCGCTGGCCGCGCCCTGCGCGATCCGGGCCAGCGTGAACTGCCAGGTCGTGGATGCGAACGCGCCGAGGATCGTGGTGAGGCCCAGGGCGAGGGTGCCGGCGGTGAAGATCCGGCGGCGGCCGTGGTCGTCGGCGAGGCTGCCGGCCACCAAGAGGAGGGCGGCGAGACCGAGCGGGGTTCCGTTGATGAGCCAGGCCTGCGCGGAGAGCGGGGTGTGCAGGGCGGCGGCGGTCTCGGGGAGCGTGACCATCGGCGCGGTGTACGTCATCAGCGCCACGGCGGTGGCGGCGCTGGTCAGGGCGAGGGTGCGGCCGGGGTGGGGGACTGTCACCGGGCCTGCGGAAGAGGTCATCACGGGGGATGTCACGGGTGATGTCTCGGGGGAACCGGTTACGGTTCGTTCATTGAACCTAGCCATGTCCCGTAACCTAACAGGGTCAGTTCGGTCACTGAACCAACTGCTCGCAAAGTGGCTAAGGTGGACGGCATGGCACTGGGCAAGGACTACGCGACGCAGGAATGCTCGATCGCCCGCGCGCTGGAGATCGTCGGCGAGCGCTGGACGCTGCTCGTCGTCCGCGACGCGCTCTACGGCGTACGGCGCTACAACGACTTCCTCGTCCACCTCGGCATCCCACGCGCCGTCCTGGCCGCCCGCCTCCACACGCTCACCGAGGAGGGCATCCTGGAGAAGCGCCGCTACCAGGAGTCGCCGCCGCGGGACGAGTACGTCATCACCGACCGCGGCATCGGACTGTGGCCCACCCTCCGCTCACTGGGTCGCTGGGGCCGCGAGCATCACGGCGACGCCCGGTTGCGCTGGTTCCGGCACGCGGACTGCGGCACCGAACTCGGGCCGTACGGCGAATGCGCCGCCTGCGGAACCGTCGTACCGGTCGCGGACGTTCTGATGGAACCGGGACCCGGACTCGACCCGGACCCGGCGGATCCGGTCAGCCGCGCGCTGCTGAAGCCGAAGAGGCTCCTGCAACCGCTGGAGACCGGTCAGGTATAACCGAGGCAGTACGTACAGGCAGACCGGCAGACAGGCAGAGGGGGACTGGTGAACCGCACTCCGCGGCCCGCACCCGCCGTCGCCCTTCTCCTCCTCTTCCTCCAGCTCGCCGTCCTCGACGCGGGCAGCCTCTCCGCCACCGTCGCGCTCGCCGCGACCGCCGCGGCCGGCTCCGCCTTCGCGCTCTGCTCGCTCGCCGCCGCCCGCTGCGCGCCCGCCGTGCCGCCCACCCGGGTGCGTACGGCCATCAGGGACCGCGCCCGTCGTACGGCCTTCCTGGCGCAACGCGACCCCGACGCCCGGGGCCGCACCAGGCCCCGAGCCCCCGGACACGCCCTCCCGGCGACCACCGCGTAGGGCCCCGCACCCCGTTCCGCCTGCCCTCGCGCGGGTCGTCATGCCGTTTCCGCACACTCCCGGAACGTTCCGGCACCGACGAGACCCCCGGAGGGCTCACCCATGTCCGTCTTCGCCACCCTGGTCGAACACCTCGCCGACCTGCTCCACCCGCTGCTCGGCGCATCCGCCGCGGCCGGCGCGATCGTCCTGTTCACCGCCTGCGTACGACTCCTCGTCCACCCCCTGTCCCGGGCGGCGGCCCGCGGCCAGAAGGCCCGTACCGCACTCCAGCCGAAGATCGCCGAGCTGCGGAAGAAGCACGCGAAGAGCCCCGAGAAGCTCCAGAAGGCGGTGCTGGAACTGCACGCCGAGGAAAAGGTCTCCCCACTCTCCGGCTGTCTGCCGAGCCTGCTCCAGATGCCCGCCTTCTTCCTCCTCTACCACCTCTTCTCCAACACCACGAACCCGCTGCTGACCCATGAACTGTTCGCCGCGCCCCTCGGCGGCCGCTGGTCCGACGCGCTCGGTGACGGCGGGATGCTCGGGGGTGCGGGGCTGGTGTACGCCGGGCTGTTCGCGCTCGTCGCGGTCGTCGCCGCGTTCAACTACCGGCGCACCAGGCGCACGATGGCCGCGAGTCCGGTGATGCCGGTCGCCGACGGGGAGGCCGTGCCCGGCATGGGGGCGATGACCAAGGTCATGCCGTTCATGTCCTTCTTCACGCTGTTCACCGTGGCGGTGGTGCCGCTGGCGGCGGCGCTGTACGTCGTGACCAGTACGACCTGGAGCGCGGTGGAGCGGGCGGTGCTCTACCGCTGACCCGGCGGCGCTCGGGGTCCAGTCCGTGAACCGGGTATTGCGGACGGGACGTCGACCTTGGAGGATCGACCAGTCATCCGATGGCTGCACCCGTCGGAGGGCGCCCCGCGATCGAGGGAGATTGTGATCATGAAGCTGCTGCGAGTCGGTACGGCGGGAGCGGAGACGCCCGCGCTGCTCGACGGCGAGGGTGTCCTGCGGGACCTCTCCGGAGTCGTCCCCGACCTCGACGGAGCGCTGCTCGCCGACGCCGACGCGCTGGGCCGGATCCGGGCCGCGGCCGAGGCGGGCACGCTGCCCGCGCTGGACCCGACCGGGCTGCGGATTGGACCGCCGCTCGCCCGGATCGGCAAGATCGTCTGCATCGGCCTGAACTACCACGACCACGCCCGCGAGACCGGAGCCCAGCCGCCCGGCGAGCCCGTGATCTTCTTCAAGGCGGCCGACACCGTCGTGGGTCCGAACGACACGGTGCTGGTCCCTCGCGGGTCGGTGCAGACCGACTGGGAGGTCGAGCTGGCCGTCGTCATCGGGCGCACGGCCCGCTATGTCGAGTCGGCGGAGGCCGCGCTCGGGCATGTCGCCGGGTACGCGGTCGCGCACGACGTGTCCGAGCGGGAGTTCCAGCTGGAGCGCGGCGGGACGTGGGACAAGGGGAAGAACTGCGAGACGTTCAATCCGCTGGGGCCGTGGCTGGTGACGGCCGATGAAGTTCCCGACCCGCAGAACCTGTCGCTCAAGCTGTGGGTCAACGGGGAGCTGAAGCAGGACGGCACGACCGCCGAGCAGATCTTCCCGGTGGCGGAAGTGGTGCGGTACGTCAGCCAGTTCATGACCTTGTACCCCGGCGATGTCATCAACACGGGGACGCCCGCGGGGGTTGCGTTGGGGGCGCCTGATCCCAAGCCGTTCCTGCGGGCGGGGGACGTGGTGGAGCTGGAGATCGAGGGGCTGGGGCGGCAGCGGCAGGAGTTCAAGGACGCCTAAGGGGGTGGGGCGCGGGTTGGGTGGCGGCTGCGGGTGGTTCGTGGCTGGCCGCGCAGTTCCCCGCGCCCCTGGGCATCTACTGATCCTTGCTCAGGAACTCCTCCAGCGCCTCCACCACGAACTTGTGGTCCTGGAGCTGCGGCAGGCCGCTCACCGTCACCGCGCCCACGACCCCTACGCCCTCCACCGTGATCGGGAACGAACCCCCATGGGCCGCGTACTCGTCCGGGTCCAGGCGGGAGCTGTCCTCGAACGTCGTGCCCTTGGCGCGGAAGCGGGCGCCCACCAGGTAGGACGCGGAGTTGTAGCGCTCGACCACCCGGCGCTTGCGCGCGATCCAGGCGTCGTTGTCCGGGGTGGAACCCGGCAGGGCGGCGTGGAAGAGCTGCTGGCCGGCGCGGTGGATGTCGATCGCGACCGGCGCCTGGCGCTCACGGGCCAGGTCGACCAGCAGGGAGCCCAGCGCCCAGGCGTCGTCATGGGTGAACCGGCGGAAGACCAGACGGCGTTCCTGGGCCTCCAACTCCTCGATCGGCGGGGTCAGTTCCGGATGGAACTTCGGGGTCAGCTCGGTGTTGTGCGTCACAGCTTCACCACCACTGCGTCGTGGGCCGAACGGCGGGCCGCCTCCAGTACGTCGAGGGCGGCGGCCGCCTCAAGCGCGGTCACCGGGTTGGGGCCGCCGTCGAGCAGGGCTTTCGCCACGGCCGCATAGTAAGCGGGGTAGTCCCCGGGGAGGGTCGGTTCGGGGCGTCCGCCGCTGGTCAGCGGGGACTCTCCGGAGCCGACGCGACCCCACAGCGACTCGGGCTCCAGGCCCCAGTCCTTCTCCGTACCCGGCCGCTTGCCGTCCCGCAGGGCCGCCTCCTGGGGGTCGAGGCCGTACTTCACGTACCCCGCCTTTGAGCCCAGCACCCGGAAGCGCGGGCCGAGTTGGGCGGTGGTCGAGGAGACGTGGAGATGGGAGCGGACGCCGTTCGCGTGGGTGAGGGCGATGAACGTGTCGTCGTCGACGGAGGCGCCGGCCCGCCGGATGACCGACTCGGCGTACACGGAGGTCACGGGGCCGAAGAGGACGAGCGCCTGGTCGACGACATGGCTGCCGAGGTCGTACAACAGACCTCCGATCTCTGCCGGGTCGCCGGACTCCCGCCAGCCGCCCTTCGGCTGCGGCCGCCACCGCTCGAAGCGCGACTCGAACCGCCATACGTCGCCCAGGGCGCCCTCGTCGAGGAGCTTGCGGAGCGTCAGGTAGTCGTTGTCCCAACGGCGGTTCTGGAAGACGGAGAGCAGCAGGCCGCGCTCCTCGGCGAGGGCCGCCAGCTCGCGCGCCTCGGCCGCCGTGCCGGCGACGGGCTTGTCGACGACGACCGGGAGGCCGGCCTTCAGGGCGGTCGTGGCGAGCGCGACGTGCGTCTTGTTGGGGGAGGCGATGACGATCAGGTCGAGGTCGCCGGCGCGCTCGAACAGCTCGTCGGGGGTCGCGGCGACGCGTACGTCCGGGTACTCGGCGCGGGCCTGCTGCTGGCGCTCGGGGTTCGAGGTGACGACCGTGTCGAGGACGAGGCCCTCGGTGGCCGCGATCAGCGGGGCGTGGAAGACGGAGCCTGCCAGGCCGTATCCGATGAGGCCCACGCGGAGGGGGGCGCCGGGGCTGACAGGAGTACCGGGGGTGCCAGGAGTCGTACGTGTCATGACTCCCACTTTCGCAACGCTGTTGCCAAAGTGCAAGCACAGGGGAAAATGGAGGGCGTGAACAGGACGAACGTCGGCGCCAACCTTCCGGCTCTGCGCAGCCACAACACCGCACTGGTGCTGGACCTGCTGCGCACCGCCGGTGGCGACGGCATCAGCCGGCTCGAACTCGCCGAGCGCACCGGGCTGACCCCGCAGGCCGTCAGCAAGATCACCGGACGGTTGCGGGAGGAGGGCCTCGCGGCGGAGGCGGGGCGCCGGGCGTCGACCGGGGGCAAGCCGCGCACGGTGCTGCGGCTGGTGCCCGGGGCCGGGCATGCGATCGGCGTCCATCTGGACCGGGACGAGCTGCGGGCGGTGCTGGTCGATCTGGACGGGGCCGTGGTGGGGGAGCGGTGCGTGCCGATGGACCTGGGGGCGGGTGCGCGGGCGGTCGTGGAGGGGGTGGCCCGGGTGGTGGAGGGGCTGGCCGGGGCGGTGGCGTCCGTGCTCGGGGTGGGCGTGGCGCTGCCCGGGCCGCTCGATCATGTGCGGGGTGTGTTGCACCGGGTCACGGGGTTTCCGGAGTGGGACGGGTTTCCGCTGCGGGACGCGCTCGCGGAGCGGCTCGGGTCGCCGGTCGTCGTGGACAAGGACACCAACGCCGCCGCGCTGGGGCTGGCGGTCGCGGACGCGGGTGCCTCCTTCGCCTACCTGCATCTCGGGACCGGTCTCGGCGCCGGGCTGGTCATCGGCGGGGTGGTGCACCGGGGGGCCCGCACCGGTGCGGGTGAGTTCGGGCATCAGGTGGTCCAGCTGGACGGGCCGGTGTGCGGGTGCGGTGACCGGGGCTGCATCGAGGCCCTGTGTCTGGGCGCGGTGGGGCGCGGGGACCTGGCCGGGGCGGCACGGGTGCTCGGTGTCGGCGCCGCGAACCTGGTCGGTCTCCTGGACATCGACCTGGTACTGCTGGGCGGCCGTACGGTCACCTCGGCGCCGGAGGCGTTCGTGGGCGGGGTGCGCGCGGTGCTGGAGGAGCGGGCCCGGGGTGCGGGGGCCGTGCCGGTGCGGGTCGCTCCCGGCGGGGTGCGGGGAGTCGCGGAGGGCGCGGCCCAACTGCTGCTGGCCCCGCTGTTCGGCCGGGCGGCCGGTTGACCGGGCCGGTCGTCCACTACCGCTATCGCGGATGGAACGGCTCCGAGGCTTCGGTCGTCGGCTGAGCTGATCGGCTGGCCAGGTTGGTTTCGCTTGTCGGTGGAGCTGATCGGCTGGTGGGGTTGGTGTCGGTTGTGGGCTGGGTGGAGGGCTGGTGGGGTTGGTGTCGGTTGTGGGCCGGGTGGAGGGCTGGTGGGGCTGGTGTCGGTTGTGGGCCGGGTGGAGGGCTGGTGGGGCTGGTGTCGGTTGTGGGCCGGGCGGAGGGCTGGTGGGGCTGGTGTCGGTTGTGGGCCGGGCGGAGGGCCGGTGGGGCTGGCTTCAGTCGTGGGCCGGGGGGACGGTTGACCGGGCCGGCTTCGGTCGTCGGCTGAGCTGATCGGCTGGCCAGGTTGGTTTCGCTTGTTGGCGGAGCTGATCGGCTGGTGGGGTTGGTGTCGGTTGTGGGCTGGGTGGAGGGCTGGTGGGGCTGGTGTCGGTTGTGGGCCGGGGGAACGGTTGACGGAGCCGGCTTCAGTCGTCGGCCGAGCTGATCGGCTGACCCGGCTGTCTTCGCTCGTCGGCCGGGGGGATGGCTCACTCCGCCGGTCCGGTCCCAACCCGTGACCCCGGCCTCCGGCCCCCGGCCCTCGGCCCCGGCCCCCGGCCCTGGCTCCCTGGCCCTGGCCCCCGGCCCGACCCCCGACCCCGGCCCCGGCTCCCCACCCAGACCCCCGACCCCGGCCCCGTCTCCCGACCCCGACCGCCTGCTCCCGGCCCCGTCTCCCGGCTCCGACCCCCTGCTCCCGGCCCCCCCGGCCCCCCCGGCCCCCCCGGCCCACCCCCCGCCCCCGCCGATCGGGCGGGATTCCGCCCCCGCGCGGAGCGGCACCCCCCGTAAGCCGCCCCCACCCGTCATGGTCATGTGTTTATGCGACTGTTCTCGTCCCTCGTCCTCCCGCTCGCCGCGACAGCCGCCCTTCTCGCACCTCTCACCCCAGCTCACGCCACCCCCACCCAGGCCGCCCCCGCCTGCGACGCTCCCGACCCCCGCGCCTTCCCCCTCGCCACCCGTATCCACGGCGGCCCCGCCGCCTACGCGCCCGGCGGTGGGTACGGCACCTGGTATCTGGACCTCACCAACACCACCACCCGCACCTGCACGGACATCCACCCGGTCGTCGTCCTCGTGGACAAGCAACACGCCCTCAAGGCCGGGCAGCCCCGGCTGGAGTTCTATGACAGGGGCCGACCGCGGCCCGTCCGTCTTGAGACCACCGACGAGGACGAACTCGTCGGCGCGTTCGGCGGCGCCGGCCTCACCGTCGGACCGGGCAGGACCGTCACCGTCAAGGTGCGCCTCGCCCTCACCTCGGACGCCGTACCGAACCAGGTGACCGTCAACGCGGCCGTCGTACAACGCCACAACGACGACGGTGACTGGGTCGGCCAGTCCAACGACTACCGGTTCGCCGTCGCCGACGACACAGACACCGACACCGAGACCGGTACTGATACCGATACCGATAGTGGCGTCGGCACCGACGTCGAGGCCGGCACCGGCGCCAGTACCGACCCGGAGGGCCGGCCGGTGACAGGGGGCGACGGTCTCCCGTACGTCGAGGAACTCGCCCGCACCGGGCTCGGCCCGGCCGGCCCCGCCGTCGCCGCTGCCGTCGCACTCCTGGTCAGCGGCGCCGCGCTGCTGGTGGCCCGCAGGCGCCGCTGAGGGGTCGGGGTGGGTCAGACGAGGTCGACGAGGTCCGCGATCGAGTCGACCACCTTCGTCGGCCGGAACGGGAACCGGTCCATGTCCGCCTCGGTCGTCAGGCCCGTCAGCACGAGGAACGTCGTCATCCCGGCCTCCAGGCCGGCCAGCACATCGGTGTCCATCCGGTCGCCGATCATGGCGCTGGACTCGGAGTGCGCACCGATGGCGTTCAGTCCCGTGCGCATCATCAGGGGGTTCGGCTTGCCGACGAAGTACGGCTCCTTGCCCGTCGCCTTGGTGATCAGCGCCGCCACCGAGCCCGTGGCGGGCAGCACGCCCTCGTGCGAGGGGCCGGTGTTGTCCGGGTTGGTGGCGATGAAGCGCGCACCGGCGTTGATGAGCCGGATCGCCTTGGTGAGGGCCTCGAAGGAATACGTGCGCGTCTCGCCCAGGATCACGAAGTCGGGGTCGGAGTCGGTGAGGATGTAGCCCGCCTCGTGCAGGGCCGTGGTGAGACCGGCCTCGCCGATCACGTAGGCCGTGCCGTTGGGCCGCTGGCTGTCGACGAACCGCGCGGTGGCCAGGGCCGAGGTCCAGATGTTCTCGATCGGCACCTCAAGTCCTATGCGGTTGAGGCGGGCGTGCAGATCGCGGGCCGTGTAGATGGAGTTGTTCGTCAGGACGAGGAACGGCTTGCCGGAGTCGCGCAGCTTCTTGATGAAGGCGTCCGCGCCGGGGATCGGCACGCCTTCGTGCATCAGGACGCCGTCCATGTCGGTCAGCCACGACTCGATGGGCTTGAGCTCTGTCATGGGCGCGGACTCCTACGCTCTCGATCTGCTGGACGGCCATGGTATGCAACGGCCCCGCGAAACCCCTCCCCGACCGAATCCACCCCATTCGGAGCAGCGACGGCCCCCTGAGGATGCGGGAGCGCCATGACGGGGGGAGTCTCCAGATATCTGGAGGTTTCACGATGGGCTCACTACGTCTCACTCTCTGTGCCGGACTCCTCGGCGTCGCCTTCCTCACCCCGGCGGCCTACGCGGCGGACGGGGGTGGCGTCGCGGTCACCCCGTCGTCCCCCGCCCCAGGCACCGACGTGGCCCTGCGGGTGAGCGGCTGCGCGAGCAGCAGAACCGGTACGGCGGTCTCCGCGGCGTTCGTCGCCGAGGTGCGCCTGACGGGCGCCGACGGCACCCTCGTCGGCGAGACCCGGGTCCGTGCCGAGCTCAAGGCCGGCAGCTACGACGTCAGGATCAGCTGCGGGGACGTGTCCCGTAAGGGAGCGTTGACCGTGGTGGAGGAGGGCGCCCCGCCCTCTCCCATGGAGGACGGCACCCGGCCCTCGCCGTACGCGTCCCCCGTCGCCCCCGTCCACGCGGGCGGCGGCGGTACCGCGCAGCATCTCGCCTCCGCCACCGGACCCGGCACCGCGCACGCCGTGACCGGCCTGGTGCTGGCCGGGGTCGCGGCGACGGCGGTGGCGCTGCGCAGGTCCCGGCGGGGCCGCGGAAGCGACTGACCGTCATGTCCGAGCAGACCGACTCCACCGACCGCGGCACCCGCACCTCCGGCCGACTGCTGACCGGCGTGGCCTGGGCGCTGCTGCTCCTCGGGCTGTGGATGTGGGGGCGCGAGGTCACCGACGTACGGCACGGGATATCCGCGCCGACCACCGGCGACGTGGCCGCAGTCGGCCGGCCGCCCGACGTGGAGCTGCCGCCCGCCGCGCATCCCCTCGCCGCCGCCCGGCCGCAGCGCGTCGACATCCCGGGGCTCGGGGTGCAGGCGCCCGTGGTCGCCCGCGGGCTCGATACGGCCGGGGCGATCGATCCACCGCCGTACGACCAGGCGGGTGTCGTCGGCTGGTACGAGGGCGGGACACGGCCCGGGGCGGCCGGGACCGCGCTGCTGGTGGGACACGTGGACACCGAGACCCGGCCCGCCGTCTTCTACAAGATCAGCACGATGAAACCCGGCCAGACGGTCAGGGTGATCCGGGACGACGGCAGGGTCGCCGAGTTCACCGTCGACGACGTCCAGGTCGTCGCCCGCGACCACTTCGACGCCCGGCAGGCCTACGGGTCACGGCAGACGGGGCGCGCCGAACTCCGGCTGATCACCTGCGGCGGCACCTTCGACCGGGCCAGCCGCAGCTACACCGCGAACGTGATCGTCTCGGCCTACCTCACGGGCACCGGTCTCTAGGCCGTGTCCGCAAAGTCCCGCCTGCCGGGAGCCGCCCGGCACGCCGAGAGCACGCACCTGACGCCGCCCGCCCGCCCTCCCGGCGGACGACGGGACTTCGCGGACACGACCTGGGGCACCTGGCCCGGTCGACGGCCCGCTCCCCCCGAAGCCGCCGACCGGGCTGGTCCTCAACCGCGCGCGCACGGGCTGCGGGAGTAACCCGGCGTCCGACGCGGGAGGCTGCATCAGCCATGGGTGGGTGGACGACAGGCCGGGGGCTGGGGCCTTCTGGGGAAGACTCTAGAACGTATGAGCGCCCCGGCCTAGAGGGAGATTGACGCCAAGTCAGAGGCTGACGGCGCTCTGTCATCCGGCCAGGTCGTACGGGTGCTACGCGGTCCCGCCGGGGGATCCGCCGTCCGCCGCACGCAACGCGGCGTCGTCCACGGCCCGGTCGATGACAGCGCTTGCCACCTGGTCGAGGGGAAGGCGGTGCCGGCGCGCGAACCGGCGCAGCGCCACGAACGCCTCGTCGGCCCGCACACCCCAGCGCTCGGCGAGCATGCCCTTGGCCTGCTCGATCCGCACCCGGCTGGAGAGCGCCTCCTGCAACTGCGCGGACAGGGTGCGGTACCGCGTGTACGCGCGATGGTGCTGGAGCCCGACGGCCGCGGCGTCGGCGAGCGCCTGGGCCACCAGCACCTCCGACGCGAAGGCGGGCGTCCTACCGGCGGTCTGCGAGGCGGGCGGGGGCGGCCGGTCCGGCAGCGTCGGCACGAACACGTTGAGCACGCCGAACAGCGTCTCGTGACGGCGTAAGGGGACCGCGAAGGTCGCGACGATGTCATGGCGCAGCGCCCGCTCGGTGAACTCGGGCCAGCGGGCGGCCGCGTGGGCCACCCGGATGGAGACGGGCTCCACCGGCTCGCCGGACTCGTAGCTGTCCAGGCAGGGCCCGCCGGTGTGCTGCGACTGGAGCAGCTCCAGCGCCACCTCCCGCCGTTCGCTGCTCGCGGCGAAGGACACCGCCTGCCCGGCGTCGACCAGCATGACCCCCGCGGCCCGCGCGGCCAGCAGCTCCACACAGTGGTCGGACACACGTTGCAGATGGTTCCCGGCGTCGAAGCCGTCGGCGAGGGTGTCGGCCGCCTCCACCAGCGCCGCCGCCAGCCGGAGTTCCCGGGTGGTGTGGTGCATGTGCGCGCACTCCCTTCCCCTCCCGGCCCGCCCCCGTGAGCGCGCGCCTGCCCCGACCATGGGCGCTGTAACAGCTCCCCGACAAGGCCTGGGCGATCTCGTGTGCCCCACGACACCTATGTCAGGATTGAGACTTGGACCAGTGCACCCGAGGGGGAGCTGCATGTACGGCATGAGGGGGGCCGGAGCGAGGACGTCCGCGATGGTGCTGGGGGCGGCGCTGCTGATCGCGGGATGCTCCTCGTCCGGGGACAAGGACGATCCGGAGGACAGCTCCGGCGCCCGGATCACTCAACAGCCCAAGGGCACCGACCCGTTCTGGGTCAACCCGGCCGGCAACGCGGCCCAGCAGGTCGCCGAGTACGAGAAGGCGGGCAAGAAGACCGACGCCGAACAGATCCGCAAGATCGCCGAGCAGCCGACCGGCGAGTGGATCGGCCCGGAGAACCCCGAGCAGGAGGCCCGCGGCTTCACCGAGGCCGCCGCGAAGGCGGACCGCACGGCCCTTCTGGTCCTCTACAACATCCCGCACCGCGACTGCGGCCAGTACTCCCAGGGCGGCGCCGCCGACGGCAACGCCTACCGGAGCTGGATCGACGGCGTGGCCGCGGGCATCGGCGACCGCCCGGCGACGGTGATCCTGGAGCCGGACGCGGTCCTGCACCTGGTCGACGGCTGCACCCAGGACGAGTTCCACGAGGAGCGCTACGACCTGCTCGGCGGCGCCGTCGACAAGCTCAAGTCCCTGAAGAACACCAAGGTCTACCTCGACGCGGGCAACGCGGGCTGGGGCCACCCGGACCAGATCTTCGAGCCGCTGAAGTGGGCGGGCGTGGAGCGCGCCGACGGCTTCTCGGTCAACGTCTCCAACTTCTACTCGACCGCCGACTCCATCGCCTACGGCAAGCAGCTCTCCGGGAAGGTCGGCGGCAAGCACTTCGTCATCGACACCAGCCGCAACGGCAACGGCCCCTACACCGAGGGCAAGGCCGACGAACGCTGGTGCAACCCACCCGGCCGCGCCCTCGGCGAGACCCCGACCACCAAGACGGCGGACGGGCTGGTGGACGCCTACGTCTGGGTCAAGCGGCCGGGCGAGTCGGACGGCGAGTGCAAGGGCGGCCCGAAGGCGGGCCAGTGGTGGGCGGAGTACGCGCTCGGCCTCGCGAAGGCGAGCAAGTAGCCCTTACGACGAAGAGGGCGCCCACCAGACCATCGGCGGGCGCCCTCAACCACGTACGGACTAGGGAACCTTGACCCACTGCGCCTTGCTGGGCGTCCCCTGATCGTCATCGACGAACAGCATGTACCACCCCGACTGCACCAGGTTCTTGTTCTTCGGCACCGTCACCGTGATCTTGTCCCCGGACACCTTGTAGTCCAGCGCGACGGAGCGCTGGTCGACGTCGGTGACATGGGTGGAGGCGCTCGGCCGGATCAGCCGCACCTTCTTGATCGTCGAGGCGTGCTGGGAGGTGAACGTCCCCTCCCCGCCGCGCTCGATGGTCTGCGGACCGCCCGAGAGGGAGGGCCGCGAGTCCCGGTACAGGTACGGCGGCGTGTAGATCTCGATGCGCTGCTCGAACTTGCCCGGCTTGGTGTTGGCCTTGTCGCTGTAGAGCGAGTCCGAGCCGAAGAACATCACCCGGCCGTCGGGCAGCAGCAGCGAGCCGGAGTGGTAGTTCCGGCCCACCAGCGGGTCCGCCACCTGTTCGAAGGTGTTGGTGTCCGGGTGGTAGAGCCGCGCCTGGAGGATGTTGGAGTCGCCGCGCCCGCGGTAGTCCTCCGAGCCGCCCGACACCAGCACGGTGTCGTCGGGCAGGATCGAGGAGCTCGGGTAGCGGGTGCCCTTCTCCAGCGTCGGACCGTCCACGAACTTCGGGTCGTCGTCCTTCAGGTCGATGATCCGGGTCTTGTTGCTGGACTGGTCGGACTCGCCGACCCCACCACCGCCGACCACCATGAACTTCTCGTCCTGCGCGGGCGGCAGCAGCACCGTGCCGGAGGTCTCCATCAGCTTCGCGTCGCCGAGCCCGGTCAGCTTGGTGAACTTGTTGGTGTCGACGTCCCAGATGCCCGGGTCGCGGCCGACGTTGTCCGGTCCGTAGCCCGCGTTCGACCCCGAGTAGAAGACCTTGCCGTTCTGCATGAGGAACAGCGCGGGGTAGGTCGGGAACTGCCGGGTCTTGTCGAGGTAGGTCCACTTCTTGGTCTTCGGGTCGAAGACCTCGTTCTTGCCCGGCACCAGCTGGCCGATGTCGTCGAGACCGGAGACGCTGAGGATCTTGCCGTCGCTCAGGGTGGTGAGCGTCGGGTACCAGCGGGCCTCGTTCATCGGGTCGACCTTGATGTACCGCTCGGCGACCGGGTCGAACTCATAGGCGTCCCGGATGCCCTGGAAGTCCTTCTTGTCCAGGGCGAGCTTCTGGGCTATGCCGTAGGTGTTGCGCGCGTCGGTGCCGGACAGCCCCTGGATGCGGTAGTTGTCCTGCGTACCGGTCGCGTACTTCTCGCCGGACTTCTGCGCCTCCACGTACACCCGGTAGATGCCGGGAGTGTTGCCGAGGAACTTGCCGGTCGCCTTGTCGAAGTTCTTCTTCGCGCGGGGCACGATGACCGAGTCCTTGGAGACGAACGTCATGCCGTTCTCCTTGCCGGTGAACTTCGTGCCGGCGGGGAGGGTGATCGGCTTGTCCGGGTTCTCGTTGTGGACGATCATCAGGCCGCCGGCCTTGGTGACGTCACCCTTCAGCTTCTCGTACCGCTTGGTGCCGCCCGCGATCAGCAGATTGCCGTTGGCCAGCTGGGTGTGGCCGGTGCAGAACAGGTCGCTGGGGGTGGGCACCTTCTTGATGGTGCCCTTGACCGGGTCCCAGATCCGGGTGTCGAACTTCTTGGCGTCGAAGTTGTCCTGGTTGTTGCCGGAGCCCGCGACGAGCAGCACCTTGCCGGTGCGCAGCAGCGCCGCGTGGATGGTGTTGAGCCGGTACTCCTCGGGGAACTCGACGACTTCCCACTTGCCGTTCTCGGCTTTGTACTCCGGCTTGTTGATCTGGTACTGGTGGTATTTCTCGGTGCCGAAGCGATAGAGCCACGGACCGTTCATCCCGGCCAGTGCGAGTACCACCACCGTGCCGATCGCGAGGCGACGGGCACGGCGGCGTCCGGCCTGGTCGTTCATTCCTTACGTCCCCCAAGTCCACCCAGGGCAATTTGCATGGTCTGGTCGTTGCCTCCGCCGTCCGGCCCGGAGGCGGCCCAGGTCGGCTTCTGCGCCGGGGCGTGCGGAGTGGTCGGCAGCGGCTGCGGCTGGTACTGCTGCTGGGCCGACGGGACCGCCGGGTCCTGCGGCGGCGTCGCGGGCCGCTTCCTCTCCTGGCGCAGCATGTGCCGCCAGACGAAGATCGGGGTCGCGGTGATCAGCATGGCGAAGATGGCCCAGGTGATCATCGCGGGGTGGGAGTGGCCGTAGACGAAGCCGGCCGCGATCGAGCCGCCGAAGATGGCGATGAAGTACCAGTGGTAGCGGAAGGTCGCGAACCAGCGGTCGGGGCTGGCCGAGTCGCCCTTGGGGGTGACGACGAACTTGCTCTTCCTGCGCAGCGCGGAGTCGATCAGGGCCTTGGCGTACAGCGGCGCGGACAGCGCGGACATCACCATGCCGGCCACACCGCCGGAGCCCTCCGGCTCGTGCGGCGAGACGTTGTGGCGGCGGTTCCAGACGTACAGGCCGATCTGGAGCGCGGAGGCGTTGCCGTAGAGCATCAGCCACACGGTCGGGTCGATGTTCACACCCGATGCGCCGAGGCCCAGGAAGAGCGCGCAACTGATGGCCGCGAGGATCCAGTTGAGGGCGGACATCGGGTAGAAGATGATCATCATCGTGTAGTTGAAGAGCTTGCCGGGCGGCAGTGAGTACCAGCCCTTCCAGTACTGCTTCAGGATCGTCTCGTACGTCCCTCGCGACCAGCGCATCTGCTGGGTGAAGAAGTCCGTCCAGGCGCTCGGGCCCTCACCGACCGCGAGCACGTCCGGCGTGTAGACCGAGCGCCACTTGCGGCCCGTCGCCGGGTTCTTGTGGCGGTGGATCTCGAAGCCGGTGGCCATGTCCTCGGTGATCGAGTCGTACAGACCGCCGATCTGCTTGAGCGCCCTGATCCGTACGGCGTTCGACGTACCCACGAACATCGGGGCGCCGTAGTAGTTTCCGGCCCGCTGGATGAGGGCGTGGAAGAGGAACTGCTGGGACTCGGCGGCCTTGGTGACGAAGTTGTCGTAGTTGCCGTAGACCTGCGGGCCGATGACGAAGCCGACGTCCGGGTCGCGGAAGAAGCCGAGCATCCGCTCCAGGTAGTTGGGCAGCGGGACGTGGTCGGTGTCGACGGAGGCGAAGTAGTCGTAGTCGTCGCCGTGCGCGTCGAGCCAGGCGTTGTAATTGCCGTGCTTGGTCTTGGCGCGGTGCGGGCCCTTGGCCTGGTTCCACTGCGCGACGCCCTTGCGCGAGAAGTGGCGTACGCCGAGCCGGGCGCACACCTCCTTGACCTCGGGGTCGTCGCCCTCGTCGAGCAGCCAGACATGCATCAGACCCCGGTGGCGCAGCTTGACGGCCGCCTCCAGGGTCCTGGTCACCATCTCCAGCGGCTCCTTGCCGGGCACGAAGGAGGTCAGGAACGCGACTCTCGTGCCGGTCTCTGGCACCACCGGGATCGGGTCGCGGGCGACCAGGGTGGCGTGCGCGTTGGACAGCACGTTCATGCAGCGGAAGAACTCGATCAGGCCGATCGAGACGAGCATGACGATGTCGAGGGCCGGCAGGAAGTCGAAGGCGGGGTAGTCGCGTTCGGTCCAGTGCTCGGGCTGGAGCAGCCAGAACAGCAGGACCAGCGAGAGCACCGGCGCGGCGGCCAGCATCAGGGCGACCCGTATGCGGTGCGGCTCCTGCGAGATCAGCGAGCGGTACTGCACCTTGTACGGCTTGGTCGGGTCCGGCTGGGTGAGGGGTCCGGCCAGCCGGCTGTAGTGCTCGTAGTCGTACTTCGGCAGCGTCTTCTTGATCCGGCGGAAGGTGCCGGTCCGGGTTTGTGAGGCCACCCTGAGCTGGGTGGTCTGAGACGGGTCGAAGTTCTGCCGGGCGCCCGTCGGCGTCGACGTCATGAGTCATCCCCCCACACGCGCGTGTCGTCGCGTGCTGTGTCGGTTCCTTACGTCTGCTCGAGTCCCCCTCGACCTTCACAGACGTATCAGTGGTGGGCCGCAGTCACCACATTCTCCATACCAATAGACATGGAACTGCGACCTTCCGGTTGCATGATGCCCCCCTCGGCATCTCGTGCTGGACGCGGCCCCTCACCCCGTCCGTATCGGCAACCGGCTCCGTGCCCCCCAACTGCCGCATATCAGCAGCATGTTGAAAACCAGGTTTCTACGGTGCCAGGCATGATCGCAAGATGCGAAACGCGGTGTTTACCGGTCATACGCGTTCATTGTGGCACCGGTGGGAAGAGTGTGGAGCTGTTGTGGACAGCCGCGCGCGAGATGCCGCCGCCCCATACGGCGCATGGGCCCGTCCGGTTCAATCGGGCCCCCGCTCCATGCCGAAGGCCCCCCGTGTGCACGGAGGGCCTTCGCTGTCTGTGCGCCGCCAGGGACTCGAACCCCGGACCCGCTGATTAAGAGTCAGCTGCTCTAACCAACTGAGCTAGCGGCGCCTGCTGACCCGGAGAACTCTACCGGATGGTGGAGGGTGGTTTTGACCATGCCCGGTGCTCCCACCTGGGGCGGAGTCGCGGACGTACATCATTCGGACCGTCAACATGCGCGTCCGGACGACAGTTGAGAAACTGACGAATGTGCACAGTCGCGGACATTTCCATCTGGAGGGTGAGGGGAATCGCATGGAGGCTCCGGGATCCAAGGAACCAGTTTTCGAGGAGTTCGATCCCGCGAGCGACTGCGACTGCCCCGGATGCGTTCACTGGAGGCGCGTACTGCCCCCTTCCCGCACCGGCCGCCACCCCGCGGCCCACCGAGCCGTCGTCCTCGCCGCGACGGCCGGTGCGGCCCTCGGCGTGACCCAGGCCGCCCCCGCCTTCGCCGCCCCCCACGCCCCCGACCGCCCGAACCTCCCCGGGGCCGACGAGCCCGACACCCCCCAGGGCGACAAGGCCCCGCTGCACGGCCCGGGCGGCAAACCCGCCGGGGTCAAGGCCCCGGCCACCACCCGGGCCGCGATCATCAAGCGGGCCAAGACCTGGGTCGCCGCGCAGGTGCCGTACAGCATGTACGAGTACTGGACCGACGGTTACCGCCAGGACTGTTCCGGCTTCGTCTCCATGGCCTGGAGCCTGCCGGGCAACGAGTGGACCGGCAGCCTCGACCAGTACGGCGTACAGATCGCCAAGGACGATCTCCAGCCCGGCGACATCCTGCTCTTCCACAATCCGGCCGACCCCGAGAAGGGCTCGCACGTCGTCATCTTCGGCGGCTGGACCGACTACACGCACACCTACTACATCGCCTACGAGGAGACCCCGCCGCGCGCCCGCAAGCAGGCCACCCCGTACGCGTACTGGAGCAACTCCGCCCGCTACACCGCCTACCGCTACAAGGGGCTCGTGGCCGGTACGGCGGGCAGCGACAAGCCGGCCGAACCGCTCGCCACCCCGTTCCCCGGCGCCGCCTACTTCGGTCCGGGCGCCAACAACAAGTACGTCACCCAGCTCGGCCGCCTGCTCGTCGAGCGGGGTGCCGGGCGCTTCTACTCCTCGGGTCCGGGGCCGCGCTGGACGGACACCGACCGGCGTGCCACCCAGGCCTTCCAGCAGGCACAGGGCTGGACGGGCCGGGACGCCGACGGGCTGCCGGGGCCGCAGACCTGGACGCTGCTGGTGACGGGCAAGGGCAACGACATCCGGACCGGCGCGGCCGGACCGCCGGCGCCCTCCCCCTCGTCCCACGGCGTTCCCGGCTATCCCGGGCGGGCCATGTTCCGGCCCGGCGCCCACAACAAGTACGTCACCCAGCTCGGCAAGCAGCTGGTGAAGAAGGGATTCGGCAAGGCGTACACGACCGGTCCGGGACCCCGCTGGGGCGAGGCGGACCGCAGGGCCGTGGAGGCCTTCCAGCGCGCCCAGGGCTGGCGGGGCGGCGCGGCGGACGGCTATCCGGGGCCGGAGACCTGGCGGCGGCTCTTCAAGTGACCAAGTGACCGTTCCCGCAACACCCCATCCACTGTCATGACGTTTCTGGCGCGGAGGCTGGAGGCACGCATGAGCACCATCACCCCATCCACGGAAGAGCCCGAGGGACCCACCGAGACCACAGGGGTCTCCCGGCCCACCCGGCTGATCCAGAACGAGGCGACCACCGAGATCCCCGTTCATCTGCTGTTCCGCGACGACCCCGAGACCGGGGCCGTTCCGCTCAGCCCCGCGGTCGTCGGACGCCGCCAGGGCACCGGCGAGCAGCCCCGCTTCCGGCGCCCGGGCCGGCCCGCGCCGCGCTCCGCCCCGCAGGTCGACCCCGAGCTGGCCGAACGGCCCGCACGGGTGCTGCCGGGCTCGGCGGGCGTGCTCGCCGGCGCCTGCGGAGTGGCGGGCTGTGTGGCGACCTCCTGGTGGGCGGGCGCGCTGCCGACGCTCGCGGTGGAGGCGCTCAGGCTGCCGGAGTACGCGGGCGCGGGACTCGGCCCGGTGCAGTGGGCCGCCTACGCGGGAGCGGGTGCGCTCGGCCTCTTCGGGTTCGGCGGGCTGGCCCGCGGGCGGACCGGGCGGGCCTGGGTGCTCGGGCTGTTCGGCCGCTACCGGGGCACGGTCCGGCGCACCGGCCTGATGTGGGTCAACCCGCTGCTGCTGCGCCGCCGGGTCGACGTACGGCTGCGGCACTGGCGCGGTGAGCCGATGCCGGCCGCGGACGGCAACGGGGTCGCGCTGCGGGTGGTCGTCCTCGTGGTGTGGCGGGTGCGCGACACCGCGCGGGCCACGCTGGGCGTCGAGGACCACGAGGGCTATCTGCGCGAGTGCGTGGAGGCGGCCCTGGTGCGGGTGCCGGTGGAGCCGCCGGGCTCGGCACGGACGTCGGTGGACTCGGCGACCGACGCGCTGACCCGGCTGGTCGCGGCGGACGCGGCGCCGGTCGGCCTGGAGGTGTTCTCCGTGCAGCCGGTACGGGTGGAGTACGCCCCGGAGGTCGCCGCCGCGATGCACCGCCGCCGGATCGCCGCGCTGGACGCCCAGCACCGGGCGACCGTGCTGACCTCGGTCGTGGACTCGGTGGAGGACACGGTGACCCGGCTGACCATGCGCGGCCTGGTGGAGCTGGACGACTACGAACGCAAGGCGCTGGTCAAGGACCTGACGGTGGCGTTCTGCGCGGGGCGCGGGGAGACGGGTCAGTGATTGGTCTGGACATGCTCAAGTAGCGGCAATAATCTGGGACTTGGTCTAGACCTGCACAGCTCACTGAACCTCCTCACTGAACTTCCCCCACGTTCTCCAGGGAGCGGCAGCATGCGCAAAAAGACCAAGTGGTACGCCGCCGTGCTCGGCCTGAGCACGGCCGGAGCCCTCGTGCTCTCCTCCGGCGGCGCCAGCGGCCACGGCTACACCGACCTGCCCATCAGCCGGCAGAAGCTCTGTCAGAACGGCACCGTGACGAACTGCGGCGACATCCAGTGGGAGCCGCAGAGCGTCGAGGGCCCCAAGGGCTTCCCCGGCTCCGGACCGGCCGACGGCACGATATGCAACGGCGGCGTCAGCCGCTTCAGCCAGCTCAGCTCGCCCACCAAGCCGTCCGGCGGCGCCTGGCCGACCACGAAGGTGACGGGCGGCCAGAGCTACACGTTCCGCTGGCAGTTCACGGCCATGCACGCCACCACCGACTTCAAGTACTACGTCACCAAGGCGGGCTGGAACCAGAACCACAACCTGGCCCGCTCCGACCTCAACCTCACCCCGTTCCTGACCGTCCCCTACAACGGTCAGCGTCCGCCGTCCACCCTCTCCCACAGCGGCACCCTGCCGTCCGGGCTGAGCGGCCACCACGTGATCCTCGCGGTATGGACGGTCGCCGACACGGGCAACGCGTTCTACGCCTGCTCGGACGTCACCTTCTGATCCATCGCGTCGATCTTCGCTCGGGTAGGGTCCGCTGTCCGTGGACTCCTTCTTCAACATAGTGATGCCCTTGCTGATCGCCTTCCTGATCTGGGGCGGGTACGCGCTCGTGCGCCGGACCAGGGAGCGGCGGGCCGCCTGGGAGAGCGGGCTGACCGCCACGGCGAGGGTGGTGCGCGCCTGGGCCACGACCCAGATGGTCAACAACGTGGCCCGGCGCGTGCAGTGGCACGAGTACGACTACACCACGGGCGACGGCGTCGCGGTCCGCTTCAAGGAGAGCGGCGGCCCCCGGGACCGGGAGGCGGGCGAGGAGGTCCTCGTCCACTACGCCCCCGCCGACCCCGAGAAGGCCACGGCGTCCGAACCCCAGCCGGGCAAGGACATGGCCGGCACGGTCTTCGGACTGCTCTTCATCGGGGCGGCCGTCCTCGTGCTCCTGTACGTCTGGGCGACCCTGCCCGAACTCTGAGCATCGCTTGAGCAACTGCGCCCCTACCGGCGGGTACGTTCCCCACGCGACCAGCACTCAGAACTCGGGGGAACACCATGGACGTCTTCTTCTACCTCGTACCCGGCCTCATCCTGGCCCTGGTCCTGTTCGCCGCGTACCGCGTGCTGCGCCGCGCGATGCAGATCCGGCGGGCCTGGAACAGCGGGCTGACGGCCGAGGCCCGCTGTCTGCGGATGTACACCACGACCCACGGCGGCAGCGGCGACACCTCGGTGCACAGCACGCTGCACCACGTCTTCGAGTTCACCGCCCGCGACGGCCGTACCGTCCGCTTCGAGGAGGAGGACGGCCCGGGGACGATCCTGGAGGGCGACTTCGTCACCGTGTACTACGCCGAGGGCGCCACCGTCGTCGCCACGGCCAAGGCCCCGCGCCGGACCGTGCTCGCGGCGTCCACGATCGGTGTCCTGGCCTTCTTCGGGGTGGTCGCGGGCTTCTGCATCGTCTTCATGGTCACGTTCAGCCAGATGTCGGACGAGTTCGGCTTCGGCGACGACGGGGACGACACGACCAACGTCGTCGTCGTGGACGGCGTGACGATGACTCCGTGACGACGGCTTCGTGACGCCCCTCCACATCTGACGGTCCATCAACTACCGTGCGCGGCCATGGAGTCCAAGGTGCGCACGGTCGCCGAGCTCGTCGCCGAACGGTGGGGGGACCACCGGGCCGGGCTGTGGTGCGAGGAGCGGACGCTCACGCACCACGACATGGCGGCCGGCGCCGCGGCTCGTGCCGCGCTGCTGGCCGACCTGTTCCCGCCCGGCGCCGGGAACATCGGCGTCCTCCTCGACAACACCCCTGAATACCCCCTGTGGTTGAGCGCGGCGGCCCTGGCCCGTACCGCCGTCGCGGGCGTCAACCCCACCCGCCGCGGCCCCGAACTGGCCCGGGACATCCTGCACACCGAGTGCCGCCTGCTGATCACCGAGCGGGCCTACGAACCGCTCCTCAAGGACCTCGAACTCCCCGGCGTGACCAAGCTGTCGACGGACTCCGAGGAGTACGAGGCCCTGCTGGCCCCGTACGCGGACGCCCGCCCCGACCCCTCCCGGGCCACTCCGGGCGACCGCCTCCTCCTCTACTTCACCTCCGGCTCGACCGGCGCACCGAAGGCGGCGATCTGCTCCCAGGGCCGGCTGGCCGCCGCGGGGCGTTCGCTCGCCGACCAGTTCGGGGTCCGCGCCGACGACGTGCACTACGTCTGCATGCCGATGTTCCACGGCAACGCGGTGATCGCCGACTGGGCGCCCGCGCTCGCGGCGGGGGCGGGGGTCGCGCTGCGGCGGCGGTTCTCGGCGTCCGGGTTCCTGGGGGACGTACGCCGGTACCGGGCGACGTACTTCACCTACGTGGGCCGGGCCATCCAGTACGTCCTCGCGACCGAGGAGCGCGAGGACGACCGGGACAACCCGCTCCGGACGGGCTTCGGCACGGAGGCGGGGGCGGTGGACGCGGCGGCCTTCGAGCGGCGGTTCGGGGTGCGGCTGGTGGAGGGGTACGGGTCCTCGGAGGGCGGGGCGGCGGTGCAGTGGTCGCCGGGGACGCCGGCCGGGGCGGTGGGGCGGGCGGGGCCCGGTCTCGTCGTACTCGATCCGGAGACGCGGGACGAGTGCCCGGCGGCCGTGTTCGACGCGGCGGGACGGCTGCTCAACGGGGACGAGGCGATAGGGGAGCTGGTCAACCAGGCCCCGAACCCCTTCGAGGGCTACTGGCGCAACCCGGAGGCGGAGCGGGAGCGGCGCAGATGGGGAGGCTGGTACTGGACGGGCGACCTGTTCTGCCGGGACGCCGACGGTTTCCTCTACTTCGCCGGCCGCGCGGACGACCGGATCCGCGTCGACGGGGAGAACCTGGCCGCCGCGATGATCGAGAACATCCTCGCCCGGTACGAGGGGGCCGACGCGGTCGCCGTGTACGCGGTGCCGGACCCGGTGACCGGGGACCAGGTGATGGCGGCGCTGGCGGGAACCTTCGACCCCCTCACCTTCGCCGAGTTCCTGCTGGCCCAGCCCGACCTCGGCACGAAGATGGCACCCCGTTTCGTACGGGTCGTGGACCGGATGCCGGTGACAGCCACGAACAAGATCCACCGAGCGCTGCTGAGGCGGGAGGGGCTCCACTGCACGGACCGGGTCTGGTGGCGCCCACCGGGCGAGTCGACGTACCGCCCCTTGACCCGAAACGACACGGAAAAGCTCGAAGGGCCCCTCGCTCCCACGAGAGGCCCTTCTGAGGTGCGCCGCCAGGGACTCGAACCCCGGACCCGCTGATTAAGAGTCAGCTGCTCTAACCAACTGAGCTAGCGGCGCATGACCCTCGCCGACCTCGGGTTTTGTTCCCCGTGGCTGGCGACAGAGAAAATACTACCCGGTGCTGAGGGGTGCTTTTGACCACCGGTGGGTAGGGGGGTCAGATGGCCAGGCTGAGGAGGACGGGGGCCGCGTTGCGGTTCAGGGCGTCCGCCGCCTGACGGAGCCGGTGGGCGTGCTCGACCGGGAGTGAGAGGGCCAGGCAGCCCACCGAGGAGCCCGCGGTGATGGGGACGGCAGCGCAGACCGTGCCCACCGCGTACTCCTGGAGATCTAGGTGGGGGACGGTGGGCGGCTGGGACTCCAGGCGGGACAGCAGCAGCTTGTCGCTGGTGATGGTCCTGGAGGTGAGGCGGGCCATCTTGTGGCGGGAGAGGTGGTCACGCCGGCTGTTGTGGTCGAGCTGGCCCAGCAGGCTCTTGCCGATCGCCGTGGCGTGCGCCGAGTAGCGGAAGTCCACCCACTCGTTGACCACCGGCATCGACGGCCCGTCGGCGTACTGGGCGATCCTCACCTCGCCGTCGACATACCGGCTCAGATACACGGCCGCGCCGACCGAGTCGCGCAGCCGGTCCAGCGTGCGCTGGAGCGTCTCGCGCAGCGCCTGGTCACGGTCGTGGGCGGAGCCGAGGCGGGTCAGGGCGTCGCCCGTGACATACGCGCCGTCGGCGACCTGCTCGACGTACCCCTCGCGGCGCAGCATACGAAGGAGGGTGGTCAGCCGCTCCGGTTCGATGCTGGTGTGCTTGGCGAGCTGGGCGTCGGTGATTCCGGTGGTGTGCCGCGCCACTGTCTCCAGGACGCGCAGGGCGTCCTGGGCCGAGTGGTACGGCGCGGTCGGCTCGTGCTTCAGCGCCACGGTGGTTCCCCCTGCGCTCGCTAAGTCGCTCTACAGTTGGGCCGTATTCCGGACAGCGATCCCTACCACGATAACGGGCAAGCTGCTTGAAGTGGGGGCCTGTTGACGAGATTCCATCCCTCTCAGCAGGGGCGCTGACCCGCTGGCATATGCCAAAGTCAAGCGCCAGCGCCCCTACCTCGCGGATCGGTGCCTTCACCCCTTGTACTCAGAGCACCGCGCTCAGGAATTCCCGCGTACGGTCCTGCTCCGGCTCGCTGAAGATCTTCTCCGGCGACCCGGCCTCGATGATCCGCCCCGAGTCGAACATCAGAACCTGGTCCGAGATGTCCCGGGCGAAATTCATCTCGTGGGTCACACAGAGCATCGTGATGTCGGTGGTGCGGGCGATGTCCCGGAGCACGTCGAGCACGCCCGCGACCAGCTCCGGGTCCAGCGCGGAGGTCACCTCGTCGAGCAGCAGCACCTTCGGCCGCATGGCCAGCGCACGCGCGATCGCCACCCGCTGCTGCTGGCCGCCGGAGAGCTGGGAGGGACGGGCGTCGCACTTGTCCGCCAGCCCCACCAGGTCGAGCAGCTCACGCGCGCGTGCCTCCGCCTCGTCCTTGGACATGCCGAGCACGGTGACCGGAGCCTCGGTGATGTTCCGGAGCGCCGACATGTTCGGGAACAGGTTGAACTGCTGGAACACCATCCCGATCTGCTTGCGGACCTCACGGACCTGCTTCTCCGGCGCCGGGAACAGCCGCTGCCCGTCGACGGTGATGATCCCTTCGTCGGGCTTGGTCAGCGTCATCAGCAGCCGCAGGATCGTGGTCTTGCCCGACCCGGAGGGACCGATGAGGGTGACGTGCTTTCCGGCCTCGACGGAGAAGTCCAGGTGGTCCAGGACGGTGTTGTCCCCGAACCGCTTGGTGACCTGTTCCAGACGGATCAGCTCACCGGGAGCGCGATGGTCGGTGGGGTTGTTCTCGGGCTGAATGTCAGTGGACAAGACGTCGCTCCAGGGCTCGCATGAGGAGGGAGGCCAGATAGGAGATGAGGATGAAGGCCACGCCGATGACGGTCAGGGGCTCGGTGAACTGGAAGTGCTCCTGGGAGAAGAGCCGCGCCTGTCCGAGCATGTCGAGGACGGTGATCGCCATCAGCAGCGGCGTGTCCTTGAGCATCGCGATCACGTAGTTGCCGAGCGCCGGCACGACCCGGCGGATCGCCTGCGGCAGGATCACCACCCGCCACGTCCTGGTCACCGGCAGGTTCAGCGCCGTCGCGGCCTCCCACTGGCCGACCGGCACCGCCTCGATACCGGCCCGGTAGACCTGCATGGTGTACGTCGAGTAGTGCAGGCCGATCGCGAAGACGCCGGTGGTCAGCGCCGAGAACGTGAAGCCCCACTCGGGCAGCACGTAGAAGAGGAAGAACAGCTGCACCAGCAGCGGTGTGTTCCGCACGAACTCGGTGACCGCGCCCACCGGCCAGGTCACCCAACGGGTCGGCGCCCGCATCAGCAGCGCCCACACCAGCCCGAGCGCGAAGGAGATCACCGAGCCGAGGGCCAGCGCCTGCAGGGTGACCAGCAGACCGTCCCAGAACTGCGGCATGAAGTCGCCGACCGCTCCCCAGTCCCACTTCATCCGAGAACACCTCCCGAGGACGAGGCACCGACGCCGGTCGTCTCGGCCCGCTTGAGCTCCTGCTGCGGGGAGTTCCCGCGCGCCGGGGTCCCGCCGACCCCGGCCTTCAGCCTCTTCTCCAGACCGCGCATCACCCGGGTCAGGGCGAAGGCGATCACGAAGTAGATGACCAGCAGATACGTGTAGATCTCCGCGCTCTCCTGGAGCGCGAGCCGCACCAGGTTCCCGCTGAACGCCAGGTCGCCCATGCCGATGACCGACACCAGCGCGGTGCCCTTCAGCAGCTCGATGAGCAGGTTGGAGAACGGCGGGATCATCTCCGGCACCGCCTGCGGGAGCAGGATCAGCCGCAGCCGTTGCCAGGGCGTGAAGCTGAGCGCGATCCCGCCCTCCTTCTGCGCCGGGTCCACCGAGTTCAGCGCGCCGCGCACGATCTCGGAGCCGTACGCGCCGTACGTCAGCCCCAGCGCCAGCGCGCCCGCCCACAGCGGCACCAGCTGCCAGCCGAAGGCGAGCGGCAGCACGAAGTACACCCAGAAGATCATGATCAGCGCGGACGTCCCGCGGAACACCTCGGTGTAGAAGCCGGCGAGGAAGCGCACGACCCACAGCCGATGCGTGCGGGCGACGCCGACCACGAAGGAGACGGCACCGGCCAGCAGCGCGCTGAGGAAGAGGAGTTGGACGGTGACCCACACGCCCTTGAGTACGAGGTCCCAGAGTCCTGAGGTCATCCGCCGCAGAGCTCCTTGGCCGTGAGGTCGGTCATCTCGGCCTCGGTGAACCCGAAGGGCTTGAGGATCCGGAACAGCTCCCCGCTCTTCTTCAGCTTCCGCAGCTCCACGTTGAAGGCGTCCCGCAGCCTGGTCTCGGTCTGCCGGAACGCGAACGCGCCGCCGTCCACATGCGGCTTGCCGTCCACGAGGGGCGCGAAGGCCTTGGTGGCCTCGGCCTTGGCGGACTTCTTCACCACCTCACGGGTGGTGAGGGCCGTACCGGCGAACACGTCGGCCCGGCCCGCCTCGACGGCGTTGAGCCCGGCGACCTGGTCCGGGACGATCAGGATGTCGCTCTCCTTGTACCCCGCGTCCACGGCGTACTGGATCTCCGCATAGCCGGTCCCGGTGGCGAACTTGGCCTTCTTCTCGACGACGTCCTTGTAGTCGTGCAGCCCCTTGGGGTTGCCCTTGCGGACGATGAAGGAGTCGAGCATCTGGTAGTCCGGGTCGGCGAAAATCACCTGCTCGCACCGCTCGGGGTTGACGTACATCCCGGCGGCGACGACGTCGAACTGCTGGGAGTTCAGCCCGGGTATGAGCGAGCCGAACTCCGTCGGCACCGGCTGGACCCGGTCCACCCCGAGCCGTTTGAAGACCGCCTTGGCCAGCTCGGGCGCCTCACCGGTCAGCTCGCCGTTCCTGTCGATGTAGCCGAACGGGATCTCACCGGCGATACCGAGCCGTACGACCCCCGCCGCCTTCATCCGTTCCAGCAGATCACCGCCGTCCGTCGTCGAGGCCGTGGCCACCCGCGAGCAGCCGGCGGCCCCCAGCGCACCGAGCGCCGCCACCCCCGCGAGCAGCGATCGGCGCGTGGTTCCGGTCTGTGATGTGTTTCTGTCGTTCCGAATCGGTGGAGCCATGGCGGCGCGGCTACCCGAGACCATGCGATGTATGCACCATGGATTGCATGGCCGACCGATACATAGAAGTCTCGCTGGTCAAGCGCGGTGTCACCTGCACCGCAAAGCTGCTGGAGGACCGCGCGCCCGTCACCTGCGCGGCCGTCTGGGACGCCCTCCCCCTGGCCGGCGACGTCTACCACGCCAAATACGCCCGCAACGAGATCTACGCCCTCTTCCCACCCTTCGCCGCCACCGAGCCACCCCTGGAGAACCCGACCGTCACCCCCGTCCCCGGCGACCTCTGCTACTTCTCCTTCGCCGGGACCGAACTGGGCACCAGGTCCTACGGCTACGACCGCGAGGTCCGCGCCGGTACGACCGTGGTCGATCTGGCCCTCTTCTACGAGCGCAACAACCTGCTCCTCAACGGTGACGTGGGCTGGGTGCCCGGCATCGTCTGGGGAGAGGTGGTCGAGGGGCTCGCGGAGATGGCCGAGGCGTGCAACGACCTCTGGCGGTCGGGGGCGGCGGGGGAGACGCTCAGCTTCCGGAGGGCGTGAGCCCGTCCAGCGCGTGCGCCGCCCGCAGCACCAGATCGTCCCGGTGCCGGGCGGCCACGAGCTGGAGCCCCACCGGCAGCCCGTCGCCGTCCACCCCGACCGGGACGGACGCGGCCGGCTGCTGGGTCAAGTTGAAGGGGTAGGTGAAGGGTGTCCACCCCGTCCACCGCCGGTACCCCGAGCCCTTCGGCACCTCGGCGCCCGCCTCGAACGCCGTGACCGGCAGAGTGGGCGTCACCAGCAGGTCGTACGACTCGTGGAAGCGGCCCATCCGGCGGCCGAGGTCCATGCGGACATCGACGGCGGCGAGGTAGTCCAGCGCGCTGTACCGCGCCCCGAGCCCGCTGATCTCCCGCAGTCCGGGATCGAGCAACTCCCGCTGATGGGGCCCCAGATGCTGGGTGACCCGGGCCGCCCCGCTGAACCACAGGGTGTGGAAGGCGTCCACCGGGTCGGTGAAGTCGGGGTCGGCCTCCTCGACGTACGCCCCGAGCCCGGCCAGCCGCTCCACCGCCCGCCGCACCGCCGCCGCGACCCCCGGCTGGACCCGGACCTGTCCGCCGAGGGAGGGGGAGTAGGCGATCCGCAGACCGCGTACGCCGTCCTGGAGAACACCCCGGTAGGAGAGGGCACTTGCTCCCAGTGCCGACCAGTCCCTGGCGTCCGGCGCTCCGATGACGTCCAGCATCAGCGCCGCGTCCGCCGCGTTCCGGGTCATCGGACCGACGTGCGCGAGGGTGCCGAACGCGCTCGCCGGGTACAGCGGCACCCGCCCGTACGTCGGCTTCAGCGCGAAGATCCCGCAGAACGCGGCCGGGATACGGACGCTGCCGCCTCCGTCCGTGCCGAGCGCCAGGGGTCCCGCGCCGAGGGCGACGGCCGCCGCCGCGCCGCCGCTGGAGCCGCCCGCGGTGCGGGTGGGATCGTGCGGATTGCGGGTCACCCCCGACAGCGGGGAGTCCGTGACGCCCTTCCAGCCGAACTCCGGGGTCGTGGTCTTGCCGAGGAACACGGCACCGTGCTCACGCAGACGGGCGACGGAGGGCGCGTCCTCGTCCCAACGGCCCTTCTCCGACAGGACCCTGGACCCCTTCAGGGCCGGCGACCCGCGCATCAGCAGGATGTCCTTCACCGTGACCGGCACCCCGTCCAGCAGACCGGCCGGTTCACCGCGCCGCCAGCGGTCCGCCGACTCCCGCGCCTGCGCGAGCGCCTCCTCGCCGGTCAGCCGCACGAACGCGTTGACCTCCGGCTGGATCTCCTCGGCCCGCTCCAGCGCCGCCCGGGTCACCTCCACGGGGCTGAACTCGCCCCTGCGGTACCCCTCGACGAGCTGTACGGCGCCGAGTGCGGTGAGGTCCCTCATGCACACCCCCAGGTCAGTGTCCGGGTACGTACCCGCGCTTCTTGTCGACCACGTTCAGCAGTGGCTTGCCCGCCTCCCACCGCTCGTACAACTCCAGGAACTGCGCCCCGAGTTCGTCCCGCCAGCCGACCGTGTCCCCGCTCATGTGCGGGGACACGATCAGATCGGGCACCTGCCACAACGGGCTGTCGGGGCCCAGGGGTTCGTGCTCGAAGACGTCCAGGGCAGCGCCCGCGATCCACCGCCTGCGCAGCGCCTCGGCGAGCGCGTCCTCGACGACCAGACCGCCCCGCCCGATGTTGATGAACCGTGCCGAGGGCTGCATCACCCCGAACCGCCGGGCGTCGAACATGCCGTACGTCTGCTCGGTCAGCGGCGCCGCCGCGATGATCCAGTCGGCGCGGGCGATCAGCCGGTCCAGGTCGTCGGGGCCGTGGACGCCGGTGCGCGGGGTGCGGCCGACGAGCGCGGTGGTCACCTCGAGTGCCTTGAGGGTGCGGGCGATCGTCCGTCCGATGGGCCCGGTGCCGACGATCACGGCGCGCGTACCGGACACCCGACGGGACTCCCGGTGTCGCCAGGTGCGTTCCCGCTGGAGGTCCAGCGTGCGCGGCAGGTCCTTCGCCATCGCGAGGACGAGCGCGGCCACGTACTCGGCGATGGGCCGGTCGAAGATGCCGCGCGCGTTGGTCACCACCGTGTCGGACGCGGCGAGTTCGGGGCACATCAGATGGTCCACGCCCGCGCTCGCCGTGTGCACCCAGCGCGGCCGCGGACCCTCGCCGGGCCAGGCGTGCCGTACCGCGTGCGAGGTGAAGTCCCACACCAGCAGCACATCGGCGGACGGCAGCCGCTCGGCCAGCGTCGACGCGTCCGCGTGCGCGACGCGGACGCGGCCGGTGAGGCGGCCGAGGCGGGGGAGAGGGTCGGCGTCCAGGACGAGGAGGGTGGGGGAGGTCGGGACGGGGGAGGGCGGGGCGGGGGAAGTCATCCGAAGCCGTTCCTCCACAGGCGTCTGACATGCGCGGATTGACCACGCTCGCACCCGAACCTACCTTCGTCAACACGGGCGCGCGCACGGTCCGTTGTCCCCCTGTCTCTCACCGTGAGGCCGGTGCTGCCATGGACGTCTCCTTTCTCGGCGGACCGCGCCCCCAGCGCGGTGTCGGTGTCGTCGCGCCCTTCGACTTCGCGCTGGACCGCGAGCTGTGGCGCTGGGTCCCGGACGAGATATCGCTCCACCTCACCCGGACCCCGTACGTCCCCGTCGAGGTCAGCCTCGACCTGGCCCGTCTCGTCAGCGAGCACGAGACGCTGCACGACGCGGTCCGCACCCTGCACGCCGTCGCCCCCGAGGTCGTCGCCTACGCCTGCACCTCCGGCAGCTTCGTCGGCGGCGTCGCGGGCGAGCGCGCGATGTGCGAGGCGATGACGCGGGCGGGCGCGGTCCCGTCCGTCACCACGTCCGGGGCGCTCCTGGAAGCCCTGACCGAGCTGGGCGTACGCCGGGTGGCGCTGGTGACGCCGTACACCGTGTCGGTCACGCGCGCCCTGGAGGAGTACGTCGCGGAGGCGGGCGTCACCGTCACCGGCCGTGCCTTCATGGGCCTGACCAGGCACATCTGGAAGGTGCCGTACCGCCAGGTGGTCGCCATGGCGCACAAGGCGGCCCGGCGGGACACCGACGCCCTGTTCATCAGCTGCACGAACCTCCCGACGTACGACGTCATCCCGCAACTGGAGGCGGAACTGCGCCTGCCGGTGCTGTCTGCCAACCAGGTGACGATGTGGGCGGCACTGCGCCGACTGGGTACCCGGGCCTTGGGGCCCTATCAGGCGCTGATCGATCCGGCGGCGCGCCAGAGCCCCCTGCGTCCCGTACTGCCCGACGAAGAACAGCAGCAGGAAGGCTGGACATGACCGCACTCGGACTCCTCTACCCGGGCCACTCCGGCGAGGACGACTATCCACGCATCGAGCAGCTCCTGGGCAGCGACATCCGGGTCGACGTGGTGCACACCGACATCGGCGAGGACGCCCATCGCGAGGACGCCCTGCTGGAGATGGGCTCGCCCGAACGCCTCGCGGCCGGCGTCGAGGAACTGCGCATGGCGGGCGCCGAGTCCGTGGTGTGGGCCTGCACCAGCGGCAGTTTCGTGCACGGCTGGGAGGGCGCCCACGGTCAGGTCCGCGCCCTGGCCCGGGCCGCGGGCATGCCGGCCTCCTCGACCTCGTTCGCCTTCGTGCACGCGGCCCAGGAGATCAAGGCCGGCCGGGTCGCGATCGGGGCGACGTACCCGGACGACGTGGCGGGCCTGTTCGCGGACTTCCTGCGGGCCGCCGGCCTGGAGGTGAGCGGCGTCAAGGGCGCCGGGATCATCACGGCGGCCGAGGTCGGCACCTGGGGCGAGGCGGAGGTCCTCGCCCTGGCGAGGCAGGCCGACACCCCGGACGCGGACGCCCTGCTCCTCCCCGACACCGCCCTGCACACGGTCGCCCACATCCCCGCCCTGGAGAAGGAACTCGGCAAGCCGGTCCTCACCGCCAACCAGGTCACCGTCTGGGAGGGCCTCCGCCTCACGGACCGCCGCGTGAACGCGCCCCGGCTGGGGACGCTGTTCACGAAGGAGCCGATTGTGCAGGTGTGACAGACGGAAACGCCCTTCACGGACGGATGTGTGCATTCCGCCGCCGAGGTGACTGTGACAGCGCGACAATTGCCGCCTGCGCCGTCATCGGGGGATTCACATGTCGTCATTCACGCCGCCGCCACATCCGCCACGCCCACCGCGCCCGCCGCAGCCGCCTGGGGCGTCCCATAAGTGGCAGACCTTCGCGGCGCTGATCAGCGCGGGGGTCGGCGCCCTCACCTTCGCGGTCGGATTCATCGGGCTCCCGGCGGCGGGCGTCACCTCACCGGCGGCGGCCCGCGAGACGGCCACGGTGACGGCGACATCGACCGTCACCGTGTCGGCCCGGCCCGCCGTGCGGAGCGAGGAACCGGACGGCAGTGGCGGCGGCGGGGATGCGACACCGCCAGAGGTGCAGTGGAGCGGTCCGCTGCTTTCGCAGCAGCAGGGATTCGATCTCGACCTGGTGCCGCCCGCCGTCGGGGACGACGATATCGATCCCTGGGGTTTCGACGGACAAAAAGCGACGCTCATCTACAACAACTATGCGCTCGTGCCCGAAGGGGAAGAACCGGATTTCAGCGAGTGCAAGTTGCTCCTGGAATAAACCGGAGACCCCCTCCTGTTAGCACCGGACGGACACCGCACGGCTGGAAACAGGAGGCACACACCGTGACGTCAGACGAGACCAGGGGCACGGCACACGGCACCGCCCCCGTCCCCCTCTCCGTACTGGACCTGGTCACGGTCGGCGCCGGGCACACCGCCACCGAAGCCCTGCGCACCAGCGTCGAGCTCGCCAAGCTGGCGGAGTCGCGCGGGTTCCACCGGTACTGGGTCGCCGAGCACCACTCCATGCCCGGCGTGGCCTCGTCGTCGCCCGCCGTGATCCTGGCCCACCTCGCCGCCCACACCGACCGCATCCGCCTCGGCTCGGGCGGCGTCATGCTGCCCAACCACGCGCCGCTGGTCATCGCGGAGCAGTTCGGCACCCTGGAGGCCCTCGCCCCGAACCGGGTCGACCTGGGCCTCGGCCGCGCCCCCGGCACCGACGGCGCCACCGCGGCGGCCCTGCGCCGCAGCACACAGCTCAACGAGGGCGCCGACGACTTCCCCGAGCAGCTCGCCGAGCTGACTCGGTTCCTCGACGACGACTTCCCTGACGGCCACCCCTACCGCCGTATCCACGCGGTCCCCGGCCCGGTCCAGTCGACGTCCCCCGGCGGCGTCCAGTCCCCGCACCGCCCGCCGGTCTGGCTGCTGGGCTCCTCCGGCTTCAGCGCCCGCCTCGCCGCCACCCTCGGCCTGCCCTTCGCCTTCGCCCACCACTTCTCGGCGCAGAACACGATCCCGGCCCTGGACCTCTACCGCGAGTCCTTCCGCCCGAGCGAGATCCTCGCCGAGCCCTACGCCCTCATCGGCGTCTCCGCCCTCGCCACCGACGACGAGAAGGAGGCCCGCCGCCAGGTCCTGGCCGCCGCGCTGAACATGGTCCGCCTGCGCACCGGTCGCCCCGGCCTGGTGCCGAGCCCGGAGGAGGCGGAGGCGTACGAATTCAGCCCGATGGAACGCGAGTTCATCACGTCCTGGAACGCCAACGTCGTCCACGGCACCGCCGACGAGGTCCGCGCCGGCCTCGACGACCTCCAGAAGCGCACCGGCGCCGACGAGTTGATGATCACGTCCCACGCCCACAGCGGAGCGCTGCGCTTGCGTTCGTACGAACTGATCGCGGACGCCTACGGGTTGCCGACCGCCTGACGCGCCATCAACTCGGAGATACGATCCGGCGCCACCGGCCGTGAGTACAGCCACCCCTGGCCGGTGTCGCACCCGATCCGCCGCAGCCTGGAGGCTTGCGCCGACGTCTCCACGCACTCCGCGGTGACGGTGAGGCCCAGCCGGTGGGCGAGCTGGATCATCGCCTCGACGACGACCTCGTCGGCCGGGTTGGGCGGGGCGCCCGTCCCCTCGTACTGGAAGCCCCGGACGAAGGACCCGTCCAGCTTCAGGACCGCGACCGGCAGCCGGCTGAGGTAGGCGAGGTTGGAGTATCCGGTGCCGAAGTCGTCGATGGCGATGTGGACGCCCATGTCGCTGAGCGCCTGGAGCGCCTGGAGCGGGCGGCCCGCCGAGCCCATCACCGCGGACTCCGTGAGCTCCAGTTGCAGCAGCCCCGGCGCCAGGCCCGTCTCCGCGAGGATGTCCGCCACGTCCGCGACCAGGTCGGAGTCCCACACCTGACGGACCGCGACGTTGACGCTGACGAAGATCGGCGGCTCCCCGGGATGGTCGAGCTGCCACTGCCGCGCCTGCCGGCAGGCGGTCGCCAGCACCCAGCGCCCCAGCGGCACGATCGAGCCGTCCTCCTCGGCCAGTGCGATGAACCGATTCGGCGTCAGCATGCCGAACTGCGGGTGGTTCCAGCGCACCAGCGCCTCCACGCCCCGCAGCCGTCCGTCCTCCATACCGACCAGCGGCTGGTACTCGAGCGTGAACTCGCCGCGCTCGATGGCCGGTCGGAGCGTGGAGGCGAGGGCCTGGCGGGTCATGCGGTGGGCGTTGCGCTCCGGGTCGAAGAGCGTCCAGCGGGACTTGCCGTCGGCCTTCGCCCAGTACAGCGTCGTGTCCGCCGCCTGCACGAGCGCGGTCGGGGTGGTGCCGGCCGCGTGCCGCTCGACGACGCCGATCGACGCGGAGACCGACAGCCGGTGCCCGGCGATGTCGAAGGGGCTCTGCACCGCCTTCAGCACCGCCTCGGCGAGATCGGCGAGTTGGTCGGTGCCGGTGGAGTCCTCGACGAGCAGCGCGAACTCGTCGCCGCCCAGTCTGGCCACCAGCGGGGCGCTGCCCCGGGCGAAGCCCGCCTCGTCCGCGCACCGCGTCAGCCGCTCCGCGACGGCGGCCAGCAGCCGGTCGCCGACCCTGTGGCCGAGGGTGTCGTTGACGGCCTTGAAGCCGTCGAGGTCCAGATAGCACAGCCCGATCCGGCCGGTGCCGCCCTGCTCGTACGCCTCCGGCTCCAGCGCGGCCGACAGCCGCTCGAAGAACAGGGTGCGGTTGGGCAGCCGGGTCACCGGGTCGTGCATCTGCAAGTGCCGCAGCCGGGCCTGGAGTTCACGCTGGGAACTGACGTCGGCGATCGACAGCAGCACCCCGGGCTCGCCGCTGCCGAGCGGCGCGACGGTGACCTGCACCCACAGGGACTGGCCGTCGGGGTTCTTCATCCGCCGGGTGCAGCGCAGCCGGGCCTGCCGACCGCGCAGCACCTCCTGATAGGCGTGCCAGGTGCGGGCGTCGGAGGCCAGGTCCACCAGATCGGCGGCGAGGCGTCCGACGAGCGCGTCGGGCGCGCAGCCGAGGAGTTCGCCGCAGGTGCCGTTGGCGCCGACGACCAGCCCCTCGCGGTCGACGACGGCCATGGCGAGCGGCGCGGCCACGAAGGCCGACCGGTACGCCGTGGGTTCCGGGTACGCCGTGGGTTCCGGGTACGCCTGGGGGTCCGTACGAGATGACGTGTTGAAGTCACTGTCTGTGACGGCTGCCCGGTCGAGGTCTGTCGCGGGCGCCGGCCCTTCGGAGGTTCCGCTCACCGTTCGCTCCCGCAGTGCACTCGATCGCTGTCCGTGCAGGAAAGTGTGCCGATCATAGAGGCTGGCCCCCACCCCTTCCAGCCACTGCCCAGTGTCCCGGAAACACGGGCCCTTCTGACAGATCGTTTCTGCCCGCACCTGGACGGCTTGTTGGGCCGCCCGACCAGGTGTGACGTTCCGTGAGCGATTCGGGGTGTCGATTCTGACGGTTCTTCGACTGACTCACTCTTCTGGTGCAGACAAACAGGGCGTAGTACGACAATCTCACACAGGCTGGGTGCGGTGTCCCGTGAACCGCATCCGGAGGTCCCCGTGCCGCGCCCCTTCCCGCGCCCCCGACTGCGCAGCACCGCGGCCGTGTTCACCACGATGTCGGCGCTGGTCGCGACCTCCCTCATCACCGGCCCCTCGGTCGCCGAGCCGTTCTCCGCCGAACCCTGCGCCCTCACCCGCACCGAGGCCCACCACTCCGAGGGCCTCGACACCTGGAACGCCGCCTACCCGCGGCCGACCCGCACCCTGAACGCGGTGATGGTCTTCCTGTCCTTCCCGGACGCGACCCCGCGCACCACGCCCGACCAGCTCACCGCCGACCACTTCCCCGCCACCAGCCGCTTCTTCGAGCAGGCCTCCTACGGCAGGTTCACGCTGCGCCCGCATCCGCTGCGGCACTGGATCCGGATGCCGCAGCCCTCCACGTCGTACGTCATAGAGCGTGACTGGAACGCGTCGCACCGCGCGGCCTATCTGCGCGACGCGCTGGCCGCGGCGGACGGGCAGGTGGACTTCTCGCGGTACGACGTCGTCTACTTCGTCGCCGACCCGGACGCACCCGGCGTGGACTCGGACGCCACGAAGGTGGTCAACCTCGACGCTCCCCTGCGGGCCGACGGCACGGACATCCGCCGGGTCGTCACGGTGTTCGAGCAGCATCCGCCGGACCGGCTGGTCCTCGCCCATGAGACCGGCCATGTCTTCGACCTCCCCGACCTCTACCACCGCCCCGCCGACGGCAAGGGCGACTGGGACACGTACGTCGGCGACTGGGACCTGATGGGCAGCCAGTTCGGGATGGCTCCCGACCTGTTCGGCTGGCACAAGTGGAAGCTGGGGTGGCTGGAGCCGCGGCAGGTGGCGTGCGTGCAGCGGCCGACGCGGCTGACGCTGGAGCCGCTGGGCGCGGGACCGGGAACGCCGGTCGGCGGCCGCGCTGCCTTCGGCCTGGGGCGCGGCACCAAACTCGCGGTCGTCCGCACCGGCCCCGACAGCGCCCTGGCCTTCGAGGCCCGCGGCCCGGCCGGCAACGACGCGGGGACCTGCAAGGAAGGGGTCCTGGTCTACCGGGTACGCGCCGGCGCCGCGTCCGGCGGCGGCCCGATCCAGGTCATCGACGCCCACCCCCACACGGAGGCCTGCTGGGAGGGCTCGGTCTACCCACCCCTCGCGGACGCCCCGATCGCCCTGGGCGAGAGCTTCACGGTGCCGGGGGACGACGTACGCGTGAAGGTGGAGGGCCGGACGGCTTCCGGGGCTTGGACGGTGAAGATCACGCCCGGGTGACCTGTCGGCCTACGGCCACCTGCACGCCGGGGAGAAGGGGGTGCGGGTGGCGAAGCCCCCGCAACGCGCGGCGCAGCCGCGCAGAAAACAACGATGGCGAGACCGGTTCGCGTATTCCGCGAACATGCCTCGCCATCGCCAACGTGCGCCGCCAGGGACTCGAACCCCGGACCCGCTGATGCTGCATCCATCTGGGGGATAACCCCCAGACCCCCAGCCGCCCCTGCGGTGACGGTAAATACGAAGGCCTCCCACACTTGCGGGAGGCCTTCGTTGTCTGTGCGCCGCCAGGGACTCGAACCCCGGACCCGCTGATTAAGAGTCAGCTGCTCTAACCAACTGAGCTAGCGGCGCCTGCTGACGTCGTAGACCTTAGCATCCTGATCGGCGGGAGGAAAAATCGATATCCGCACCGCCGCGCGGGCCGCTCGTACGGCCGCCCAGAGCAGGATCTCGGGGCCCGGCAGCCAGGGGTGACGGGTGTCCGGGGCGACCAGCCAGCGGCTGTCGAACGGGGTCGGCGTCGCGCGTGTCGGCAGGGGTGCCGGGAGGGTCACCGCGTCGCCGTTGCCGTGGCACAGCAGCGGCGGGATCGCGCCCGTGCGACCGCACTCCTCCCACTGCAACAGCGAGGTCAGCCGATGCGCGGTGCCCGGCGCGGCGAACAGGAGCATGCGGCCCCGGAACACCGCGACCGGCCCCGAGCCGGGCCCGTCGTCCCATAAGCGGTCGAGCATCCGGCGGCCGAAGATGCCGGGCGCGTTCACGACGTCGAACGCGGCGCCGCACGGCAGGACCACCGGGGCGTCCGGGCGGTCCTCCCAGAGGGCGAGCGTGCTGCGCGGATACGTTCCTGCGGAGGCGAGCCAGGAGGCACCGTCCGCAGTGACCCCGCAGACGTCGGAACGGTCGGAGAACGGCTCGGTGCGTGTGTCGCTCATACATCCAGATGTACCGGGAGTGAGCGTTCCGTTTCCGAGAGTTGCCGAAAACCGGGACGGGAGGGGGTGAGGAGGGGTATCTTGCCCGTCTGGCATATGCCAGAACTGAATGGATGAACCCGGGCTACGCCGGGTCGGCGAGGCCCTTCTCCGCCGCGCCCTCGGCCGTACCGCGCATCAGGTCCCGCCCGAACTCGACCATCTTCTTGGCATAGTCCTCGGTCCACTCGGCGCGCTCCGCGATGTCCGCCGGCGTCAGCCGGTCGAACCGCCGGGGGTCGGCCAGCTGGGCCGCCGCCATCGCCTGGAACTCCACGGCACGGTCCGTCGCCGCACGGAAGGCCTGCGTCAGCTCCGTCGCCCGGGCCAGCAGCTCCCTGGGGTCGTCGATGGACTCCAGGTCGAAGAAGTGCTCCGGGTCGCCGGCCGCCTGCGCGGGCTCGAAGAGCAGGGGCGCGGGGCGTAGCCGCGGTTCGTTCCGACGCGGCGTGGGCTCCGCCATGTCTTCTCCTCCTCGTACGTCGCTGATGCCACCTCCGTAGGTAGCGGACCATCGTCCATTGTCGCGCGCCCGCGCAAGAGCCCCATAAGGACGGGGGAATCCCACAGGTCAGGGCTGCCAGGTCACCCGGTGCTCCGCGAGATGCGCCAGTACCGCGTGGTTCGCCTCCCAGCCGTCCGGGAACTTCACCAGCGTGCCCAGCTGCACCGGCTCCGTCGACGGGTAGTCGTCCAGCAGGTCGCTCACGCCCGCCCGGCAGACCACGATGCACGCGTGCCGGTGGCGGGAGGCGAGGACACAGAGGCGGCCCGTCTCCAGGTGGAACGC
The DNA here is from genome assembly GCF_045041065.1 of Streptomyces sp. NBC_00028. Lineage (NCBI taxonomy): Bacteria > Bacillati > Actinomycetota > Actinomycetes > Kitasatosporales > Streptomycetaceae > Streptomyces > Streptomyces sp. NBC_00028. The sequence continues at coordinate 6,329,558 of NZ_CP108293.1, forward strand.
CGTGGCGTCGGGGCGGCCCGACAGGGGGTGCAGGACGACCGTGACGTCGTACTCCCGGCCCTGGAGACGGTTCGCCGTGTCGACGGTGACGTCCGTGACGCCCAGGTCGGTGAGGGCCGCGCGGACCGCCGCCGCCTGGTCGCGGTGGGCCGTACCGACGGCGATGCGGTCGGCGGTGAGGGGGGAGGGGGCCGGGGAGCGTTCTGAGGTTGCCGCGCCTCCTCGGTCCAGCAGGCGGCGTACGACCGTCGCCACCGCCCGCACCGCCTCCGGGTCCGTGCGCGGGGTGTGCCGGGCGGGGAGTTCCAGCAGGCCCCAGCCGGACTCCGCCGCCTCGTCGATGACCCGGTCGGGGCCCGAGCCGTCCGAGGGGACCGCGAAGGACAGGGCGCGGTCGCCGTGGTCGGTGCCGCTGCGGAACTGGGTGTACGGGTAGAACGCCGCCGAGACCAGCGGTGCCGCGGACGCCGGGAGCCGCCAGGACACCGGGAGACGGTGCTGGGGGAGGGTCGGGTTGTGGGCCAGGAGGGTCGTGACGGCCGATGCCGAGGGGTCGTACGACAGGCCCGCCCACTGCTCGCTGCCCACGATCGCGAACGGGTCCAGCTGGCCCGGGTCGCCCACGAACAGTGCCCGCTGGAACAGGCCCGCGACGGCGAGCAGGGAGTCCGATCGCATCTGGTACGCCTCGTCGACGATCGCGTGCTCCCACGGCTCGTCCACCTTGACGTGGGCCCACTTGGCGGCCGTGGAGATCGTGACCGGGAGGCCGGCGAGGTCCGTCGCCTTCGCCGACTTCCGCACGTTCGGCAGATCGTCCAGCGCCTTGTCGTACGCGTCGGCGTCGCTGCTGTGCAGTCGTCCCACCGGCAGCTCGGGGTTCTTCTCGGCGAGCCGCAGGACCAGGTCGTCCACCTGGGCGTTGGTCTGCGCGACGACCATCAGCGGGCGCCCGGCGTCGGCCAGTTCGAGGGCCGCGCGGACGACCAGCGTGGACTTGCCGGCGCCGGGCGGGGAGTCGACGACCACACCGCGCGCGTCGCCGTGCAGGGTGTCGCGGAGGATCGCGTCGGTCGCCCGGCCGGCCGCCGCACCGGGGTCGAAGCGGCCCGAGAGGTCGGAGACGGTGGTCACAGGACGTCCTCCGGAGTGAGCGGGTCAGCGGTTTCGTGGGCGGCCTCGCCCGGCGGCCCGCCGTGCGTCCAGGGCGTGTTCTCCGGGTCGGGGAGCTTGGCGCCGCCCCGCTGCTCGTGCTCGAAGAGGGTGAAGCAGAGCCGGTCGCCCTTCTCGGGGACCGACCCCGGCTCGGGCTCCTTGCCGCGGCCCATCTTGTCGAGGACGCGGAGCACGACCAGGGCACCCTCGTCCTCGTAACCCACGAACTCGGCCGACTGCGGCTTGCCGCCAAGGGAGCGGTAGACCTTGACGCGCTCCCCGAGATGCGGCCGGTCGTCCGTGCGCAGCGTCACGAGCGGGCGCGGGCTGGGGCGCTTGCCCTCGCTGTACGTCATGACGACGTCGGTGACCTCGCCCGCGAACGCCTCTCCGGACAGCCGCCGCCCGGCCATCACCAGCGGGTCGTCGAGGGCCTCCTGCGCCTCCAGGCGGGCCTGCTCGCGCTCGCGCGTGGCGAGCTTGTTGGCGGCGGTCACCGCGTCGTCGCGGCGCGGTTGCGGGGGCTCGCCCGCGGTGATGCGGTCGCGGTGGGAGGTGAACGACCAGCGGTCGCGGGTCCAGCGCTCCTCCACGCGCGCGCCCTCGGGCAGTTCCCGCAGGAGGTCCAGGCCGCGCCACACCGCGTCCCAGGTGGGGCGGGTCCGGCTCTCGACGAGGTCCCTGATCGCGCGCTCGGCGGCGGTCAGCTCACCGAGCCGGTCGTCCGCCTCCAGGCCGTCCTCGGCGGCGGCGAGCGCCGTACGCGCGCGGTTGTAGCGCTCGATGGCGGGGGCGAGCAGCTTGTTGTCGAACGCCGGGTCGGTGGCCGGGCCGGCCGGCGGGTGCAGCAGCTGGCCCTTGGCGTCCCGGGCGAGCTCGGCGGCGAGGGCCGCCTCGGCGCCGGTCGCGCCCTCCGGAGGGTCGATCCAGGCCAGCAGCGCGCCCAGATGCTGGTCCTCGAGGCTGGACTGGCCGGTCGCCCAGTGCCGGGACAGCAGCTCCGTCGCGGCGAGCAGCAGGGAGGATCCGGGGACGCGGGCCCGCTCCCCGAAGTGGGTCAGCCACCGGCCCAGCAACGGCACGCGCGGAGGCGCCGGGTGCGGGGCCTCCGGGTCCTGCTCGGCCGTACGGCGAAAGCGCATGGAGCGCCCGAGCAGCCGGACGAAGTCGACGCCCGCGCGGCTCGGCACGATCAGCTGCGGGGCGTCCGCGCACAGCTCGACCTCGACCTTGACCCGCTTGCCGGTCTCCGGGTCGGTCTCGCTGCGCTCGGCGGCCTCCACCGCCTCGGCGTAGGTGTCCACGTACGGCAGGACGACGTCCGCCAGCTCGGAGAGGAACTGGAACCTGAGGTCGCGGTCGCGCGGCTGCGGGACGACGAGCAGGCGCGGCGCGTCCCGGTCGGTGCCGACGAGCGCGCCGAGCGGGGCACCGGCCTCACCGGCGGTGGTGAGCGGGACGAGGACCAGGGGGCGGTCGGCCAGATGCCGGTGGCGGACGGTCGCGGCGGGCTGCGCGCGGCCGGTGCTGACGGCTTCCAGACGGGCGAGGGTGGCGATCAGCGACATGCGGCGGCTCCCAGTGCCTCCGCGCGGAGGGCGGCGGCCTTGCGCAGGGCGGTGACGGTCGGGTCCTCCGGGTCGCCGGCCTCCCCGCGCGCCGCCGCCAGGACGTCCGGGACGGTGGTGAGGCCGCCCAGCTCGGCCCGTACGGACCGGCCCAGGGACGTCACCGCGCCCGCCGCGCGGGAGCGGTCGCGGCAGTGGAAGGCCAGCTCGCACGCGGCCAGGCACTCGGGCGCGTACGTCGCCGGGACCGATTCGACGGCGGCGGTCAGCTCCTCGGCGGGCCGGCCGGGGTCGAAGCAGGTGCCCTCGGGGAGCGTGTCGGCGATGTCCTGGATGCGGGTGAGGCGCGCGAGTTGGCGGCCGGTGACCGCGCGCTGCTTGCGGACGTCGACCGCGGAGGCGGTGGGCAGGTTGGAGAAGTCCTTGGGGCAGACGAGGAGGACGCGGTGGCGTACCTCGGGGGAGGGCTCCATGCGCGCCGCCACCTCCTCCAGCGCCAGCACGTAGACCGCGGCCTGGCGGGCCGCCGCGCCCACCTTCGCCGGGTCCGCCGAGCCGTCCAGCAGCGGGAAGGACTTGATCTCCACGACCGTCCAGCTGCCGTCCGGGTGCACCACCACCGCGTCCGGCTCCAGGAAGGCGGGGGAGCCCGCGACGTCCAGGGCGAGCATCGGGTGGTCGAGCAGTGTCCACTCGCCGCGCGCCTCGTCGGCCTCGCGCAGGGCCAGCGCGGTGCGGGCGGTACGGCCCTCGGGGCCGATCGCGGTGAGGTCGGGCACACGCGCGTGGACGGGGGGTTCGGCGGCGGGGTCCAGCTTCTCGTGCACCAACCGCAGCAGTTCGGCGCCGCCGTCGGCCTTGACCTTCGCCTCGAAGGCGTTGCCCCGGGTCAGCGCGAACTGCGACTGGCCGAACGCCGAGGGGGAGCCCAGCGCGCTCGCCAGCGTCGCCTTGTTCACCCCGGCGCCGTCGAGGATCGCGCGCCGTCTGCACCCCGGGTTGGCGGCGAGGGCGGCCAGGGCGCGGGCATCCAGCGCCTTGGCCGGTACGTCGGGACCGCGCAGCTCAGCGAGCTGCTGCCGGAGCGCCGTCCCCCGCGTCCGTGGGAGAGGCACTCGGCTCGGTTCCCGCTCCGACCCGTGACTCGCGCTGCCGTGGAAATCGCTCACCCGCGGAAGTCTGGCATCCGCCACTGACAATTGAGGCCTGTGCGGCTCCGGTGCCCGCCGTGACGGGCGTGAGGGCCGTCGCCACACGCCCCCTGACCCGGCCCGCGGTCCGCAGTACGAGCGGCGCCAGCAGCAGCCCGACGCCCATGACGGCGGCGCCCGCGACGGCGTCGAGGAAGTAGTGGTTGGCGGTGCCCATGACCACGATCGTGGTGATCAGCGGGTAGGCGACACCGGCGGCCTTGGTGATACGCGTCCCGCCGTACCGCCACAGCATGACCCCGCACCACAGCGCCCAGCCCACATGCAGGCTCGGCATGGCCGCGTACTGGTTCGTCATTCCGCCCATGCCACGGGGCGCGCTCGCCTCGCCGCCCCACCAGCCGTACGAGCTGTACTGGGCCATCGTGTCGACGAAGCCGTGGCCCTCGGAGAGGAGGCGGGGCGGGCAGGTGGGCAGCAGGGTGAAGCCGATCAGACCGATGAACGTGGACGTCATCAGCCAGGTGCGGGCGGCGCGGTAGCGCACGGCGCGGGACCGGAACAGCCAGATCAGGATCGCCGGGGTGACCAGGTAGTGCAGCGACGCGTACCAGAAGTCGGCCGGTACGCCGAGCCAGGCCTCGCTCGTGAACAGCCGGTTGAGCGGGTGCTCGGCGTTGATGTGGAGGAACTTCTCCACCCGCAGGATCGTCAGGCCGTGGTCGACGGCGCTCGTGACATCACCCCGGGCCAGGAGCCGGCCCGCCGAGTAGCAGGCGTACACCAGGAGGATCAGCGGCAGCTCGGTCCACCAGCGCAGCCGGGTACGCGGGGCCGTCTCGCTGCCCGGTGTCTCGGCGTGCGGCATCCGATCGCCTCCCCCTTCTCGTTGCGGCGTCCGGTTGCCCGGTCTTACCACTTTACGGTGTATGTGCTCGCCCCCGCGCAGGGGCCCCGGCCCTCTAGGACGCAGAGATCGACCGACGGGTTGCCCCCGGACAGGGTGCGCGATGATGGGTGGGGTCCGCCCGGTTTTTTCCTCGAAAGGTTCCTCACCTCATGGCACCGCGCATCCTGCTCGCCCGGCACGGACAGACCGAGTGGTCCCTGGCGGGCAAACATACGGGCCGGACGGACGTGCCGCTCCTGGAGGAGGGCCGGCGTGGCGCGAAACTCCTCGGCGAGCGCCTGCACCGGCCGCCGCTGGACGGCCTCCCGGGCGTCGAGGTGCGCACCAGCCCGCTGGCACGCGCGCGGGAGACCTGCGAACTCGCCGGGTTCGGTGAGCGCGCGAGCGAGTGGGACGCGCTCATGGAATGGCACTACGGCGCGTACGAGGGCATGACCCCGGACGAGATCCAGGCCGTGAACCCGGGCTGGCTCATCTGGCGCGACGGCGTCCCCGAGGGCGAGACCCTCGCCGAGGTCACCGCCCGCGCGGACGAGGTGGTGGCGTGGGCCCGCGAGGCGGACCGCGACGTGCTGATCTTCGCCCACGGCCACATGCTCCGCTCCATAGGCGCCCGCTGGCTCGGCCTCCCCCTCGACTTCGCGGCCCGCATCAGGCTGAACCCGACGTCCCTGTCGGTGCTGGGCTGGGCGTACGGGGAGCCGGCGATCGAGAGCTGGAACGACACGGGCCACCTGGCGGGGTAGGGCCTGTCCCTACGCCGTACGCGGCAGGGAGGCGTGCCGCTCCAGGAACGCGCCCACCCCGGCGGCCCGCCGATGAGGCAGCAGCACGCGCGTGGTCCCCGCCAGCATCGACTGGATCCGCGACGACTGCACCTGCCCCAGCAGGTCGAGCACCCGCATCCCGGCGGCCGCGGCCTCGTCAGGACGGCCCCCGCGCGCGAGGTCGTCCGTCAGCTCGGCCGTGTACAGGGCGATGTTCCGGGTGAAGTGCGGGTCCTGGAGCTGCGCCGCCCGATGCGCGTGCCGTGCCGCCCGCGGCCAGTCGCCCAGCGTCGACCAGCACTGCGCCTCAAGGCCCTCCAGCTCGGCCTCTCCGTAGAAGCTCATCCACTCGGGGTCGGCGTCCGAGGGGCCGCGCTCGAAGAGGGCCTGCGCCCGGACCAGCGCCTGTTCGCAGCCGGTGCGGTCGGCGAGCCCCGCCCAGCCGCCCGCCTCCCGCAGCGCGAGCAGCGACATCAGCCGGGCGGACCCCAGCGGACGCCCCACCCGCTGCGCGGCCTGCGCGGCCCGCACCGCCTCCCGCGGCCTGCCCGCGTCGCGCGCGAGGAACGCGGTGTTGCAGAAGGCGTGCGACTCCAGACCGGCGTCACCGGTCATCCGCGCGGTCGCGAGCGCCTCCGCGTAGTGCGAGCGCGCGTCGTCGAACCGCCCCGAGTCGTGCGCCAGCCAGCCCACGGAGATGGCGAGTTCACCGGCGCCCGAGTGCAGCCGGTCGGCGGTGGTCTGCCGGGTCGCACCCGCGTCCAGCAGCGCGTAGGCGGCGCGCAGCGGCGTCGCCGCGCGCCGGTAGAGGCCGTCCGCGCCGTGCCGGTCGTCCAGCAGCCTGATCCGTCGTACGGCTTCTTCCAGGGCGTCCGCGTCGGGGACTCCCGGGCGCCGGACGCGGCGTTCGGCCGCCGCGGCGGTGGCGGGGGCGAGCCCGATGGTGCCCATGGAGGCGACGGCCACGGTGGCGCCCCCGCCGGTCATGAATGCGCGACGTAGCACGTCGCTCTCCTCGTAGTTGTCGTGCGTCTCGTACGGGTTCTGCGTGTCATACGGCTCGTGCGCCCCCCACGTCTCACCCGTCGCACCACCCGCGGGGTACGCGGGTGTGGTGACGTGTGCCGGGGGCGCGTCCTCGGTGGGGCGCGCCCCGCGTCCGCGTACGGACGCCCGGGGCGCGAAGCCCAGGTCGGTGAGCGTGCGGCCGGGGAACATGTGCAGGAACACCCGCTCGTACGCGTAGTTGGGGCAGCGGATCTCGCCCGCCTCGACCCGGCCCACATAGCGCGCGTCGCAGCTGACCCGCTCGCCGATCTCGCGCGCGGCCCGTCGGACCGCCGCGGCGAACTCGGCCGGGGAGCGCTGTGCGCGCAACTCCCGGAACGCGAGGTTCGGCCGTGGTGGCCTGGGGGGCTGGGACGAGGTCACCTTTGACGTCGCCATGGCCGGGTCCTCTCGTGCGAACCGTCGAACCATGCCGGATCCATGGTGAGTTGAGTGGTATGTCACTGTCGTCACCCTGGTTCCGGCGGGCAAGAACGTACCTGCTGTGTCAGACCCGCCACGCAGTGTTTGGCTACAAACCGGATATCTCATCCACGATCTGCCATGAACTGCCATCCTTTGCGGCTGACTTCCGCCGTAGCCGTTGACGCTGCCGTGCGTTGAACTCCATGGACCGGGAGCCGCCCGACTCCCGAGCCGCTCGTCCAAGGAGGGGTGCCGTGGTGGAGGCCGGGATGAAGACCAGCCGGAGCATCGAGGTCTGTGCGCCGCTGACGGAGTACAGCGAACCACCGCTCGCCGAGGTCGGCTGCGACCTCGTCACGGTGCCGACCCGGCAGGGGCTGGAGGCGGTCGACATCCTGCGGCGGGGGGCCGGGGAGGCGGTGGGGCCCGTACTGCACGACGACGGGGGCGACACCCTCGGCTTCGTGGTCCCGCCGGGGACGGCCGCCGCGTGGGACGTCCCGGGCAGCACCTGTACGGAGACCAACGGGCGGGGGCTGCGGCTCAACCCCGAGCCGCCGGTGGCGGGCTCGGACTGGCTGCTGCCGCCCGGCGAGGCCGACCTGGCCACCGACCCGGTGGTGCTGCGGGCGGCACTGGGGGAGGCGGCCCGGCTGATCGAGGCGGCGGACGGCTGCCAGTGACCTCCGGTGGCGAGGCTGCGCGAGCCTGACACCGCGCGGCTTGCGACAATGGGCGAATGGCAAGGTCCCGTAGTTCCCGGCGTGCGGCCGCTTCCGTCGAAGCCGTCGTGGAACCCGTCGACGGCGGGCTCGCCGAGCTGATCCCCGACCGGGAACGCGCGCGGGCCTGGACGCTCCTCATCGACGGGGCACCGCAGTCGCATGTCGACCTCGACGACCCCGCGCACCTCTCCTTCGAGTACCAGCGCCGCCTCGGCCATGTCATCGACCTGGTCGCCCCGCCCGGCAAACCGGTGCACGCCGTGCATCTCGGCGGTGGCGCCCTCACCCTCGCCCGGTACACCGCCGCGACCCGGCCCCGCTCCACCCAGCAGGTCGTCGAGCGGGATGCGGCCCTCGTCCAACTCGTCCGCCGGGAACTGCCGTTGGACCCGAACGCCCGGATCAGGGTGCGCTCCACCGACGCCCGCGAGGGGCTCGGCAAGGTGCTCGACGGCTGGGCCGACCTGGTCATCGCCGATGTGTTCAGCGGGGCGCGCACCCCGGCCCACCTGACCTCGACCGAGTTCCTGGACGAGGTCCGCAGGGCCCTCAAGCCGGGCGGCTGCTACGCCGCCAACCTCGCCGACGGCCCCCCGCTGGCCCATCTGCGCGGCCAGATCGCCACCGCCGCCGCCCGCTTCGAGCACCTCGCCCTGATCGCCGACCCGACGGTCCTGCGCGCCAAACGCTTCGGCAACGCCGTCCTCGTCGCCTCCGACACCCCGCTCCCGATCGCCGAACTGACCCGCAGGGCGGCCGGCGATCCCCACCCCGGCCGGGTCGAACACGGCCGCGCCCTCCTGGACTTCACCGGCGGAGCGACCCCCGTCACGGACGCGTCGGCCATCGCCTCGCCCGCGCCACCGCCCTCGGTGTTCCGGTAAGGACGTCGCTAGTACGTCCCGACATCCACCCGCGGCGCGCTGTCGTGCCAGGTGCAGAACACCGAAACCCGGTCCGCGCCGGAGGCGAACTCCACCCGGATCCACGTCTCCGTCTTCCACACCTGCATCGACCAGCCCGCGGCCGGCGTCGCCGACACCAGCGTCGCGGAGCTCTCGCCGAGCGAGAACACCGCCCGGCCGCCCTCGGTGTCGTAGCTCTTGACCTCACCGGAGACGGTGGGGGAGGGACTCGGGGACTTCGTCGGGGTCTTCGAGGGGGCCGGCGTGGGGGACGGCTCCCGTGACGCCGTGCTCCTCGACGGGGACGCGGACGGCCGGGCCGTCGACGACGCCAGCGGCTTCGACTCCTGCGTGGTCTGCTCCGCCACCGTGATGGGCAGGGCACGCGGCGGGTCGTAGGCCGTGCCCGCCATGACCGTGTGCACACCCCACCACGACAGCGTGACCGCCGCGCCCGTGGCGAGCGACCAAGCCAGTACGTGTACGAGTCCTCTGCGCATCGCCGGTCATACTGCCTCACGGACACCATGAGTCGCACCGGTGGGGAGTTATCCACAGGCAGGGATGCGGCTCGGCCGTATGGCGTACGGTGCGGCGCATGGCAAGTGTGCTCGTGGTCGAGGACGACCAGTTCGTACGCTCGGCGCTGATCCGGCAGCTGACCGACGCCGCCCACACGGTGCGGAGTGTCGGTACGGCGCTGGAGGCGCTGCGCGAGGTCGCCCATTTCCGTTTCGACGTCGTCATCCTCGACCTCGGTCTGCCCGACCTGGACGGGTCCGAGGCGCTGAAGATGCTGCGCGGGATCACCGACGTACCGGTGATCATCGCCACGGCCAGGGACGACGAGGCGGAGATCGTGCGCCTGCTGAACGCGGGAGCGGACGACTATCTGACCAAGCCCTTCTCGGTGGAACACCTCTCCGCCCGAATGGCCGCCGTCCTGCGCCGCTCCCGGGCCGTCGTCGGGGAGGCGGCCCCGGAGTCCGTGCTGCGCGTGGGCGGCCTGACCGTCGACCCGCTGCGCCGCCAGGCCGAACTGGACGGCGTCCGACTGGACCTCACCCGCCGCGAGTTCGACCTCCTCGCCTTCCTCGCCGGCCGCCCCGGTGTGGTCGTCCCCCGCAAGGAACTGCTCGCCGAGGTGTGGCAGCAGTCCTACGGTGACGACCAGACCATCGACGTCCATCTGTCCTGGCTCCGCCGGAAGTTGGGGGAGACCGCGGCCAGGCCCCGCTATCTGCACACCCTGCGGGGTGTCGGGGTGAAGCTGGAGCCACCCGGCGGGGGGCTGCCGCTGTGAGGTGGGCACTCGTCAAGGTCTGTCTGGCCGTCACCACCATGGTCGTGGTCGCCTTCGCGATCCCGCTCGGCCTCGTCATCAAGGAGATGGCCCGGGACCGCGCCTTCTCCAACGCCGAACGGGAAGCGGCCGCCGTCGCCCCCGCCCTGTCCATCACCACCGACCGGGACCAGCTGGAGCGGGTCGTCGCCTCCGCGGGCTCGGAGGACGGGATGGCCGTGCACATACCGGCGAGCGGCCAGGACCAGGCCGTCGACATCGGACGGCGGCGCGCCGCCGCCGACGACGTGGCGACCGTGCGCAGACTCGGCCGCGCCTCCACCACCGAGGTGCCGGGCGGCTCCACGCTGCTCCAGCCGGTCGCGCTGAGCTCCGGCGAGATCGCGGTCGTCGAGGTGTACGTCCCCGAGGCCGAGGTCAGCAACGGGGTGGCCACGGCATGGGCGGTGCTCGCCGGGGTCGGCGTCGCGCTGATCGTCGGCTCGGTCGCGGTCGCCGACCGGCTGGGCGTACGGATGGTGCAGCCCGCGCAGAAGCTGGTCGAGGGCGCGCATGAGCTGGGGGAGGGGAAGCTGGGCGCGCGGGTGCCCGAGGAAGGGCCCGACGAACTGCGGCTGGCCGCGGTCGCGTTCAACTCCATGGCCGACCAGGTCGTGCAACTGCTCGCCAACGAGCGTGAGTTGGCGGCCGACCTGTCGCATCGCCTCCGTACTCCGCTCACCGTGCTGCGGCTCAACGCCGCCTCGCTCGGGGACGGGCCCGCCGCCGAGCAGACCCGGGCCGCGGTCGCCCAGCTGGAGCGGGAGGTCGACACGATCATCCGGACCGCGCGGGAGGCCAAGCCGCAGACCGCGGCCGCCGGGCCCGGCACCGGGTGCGACGCCGCCGAAGTGGTGCGGGAGCGGATGGCGTTCTGGTCGGCGCTGGCCGAGGACGAGGGACGCAAGGTGCGGGTGGCCGGGGTGGAGCGGCCGGTGCGCATACCTGTCGCCCGCGCCGATCTGGCCGCCGCGCTGGACGCCCTGCTCGGCAACGTCTTCCGGCACACCCCCGAGGGCACCGCCTTCGCGGTCGACGTGCACAACGGCGAGGACGCGGTGATCGTGCTGGTGTCCGACGCGGGGCCCGGAATCCTGGACCCCGAGGCCGCGATGGCCCGCGGGCGGGGCTCCGGCAACGCGGGGTCGACCGGGCTCGGCCTGGACATCGTGCGCCGGCTCGCGGAGGAGACCGGCGGGGACGTACGGATCGGCTCGTCGGTGCTCGGCGGCACCGAGGTGCGGATCTGGATCCAGCTGGACGGGCGGGTGCCCGAGCGCCGGGGGCACCGGGTGCGACGGCGTCGTACCGGACGATTGGTCTCGACCTTTAACCGTCCCCGATCCCTTCCTTAAGCGCACCCTAAGATCGCCAACCGCCGTCCGGATCAGGCGCTTTGCCCGTTTCCGGCTCGCTAGCGTGCTGCCGCACCCCACCCCCGAACAACGAAGGCAGGCACGCCATGAGCACGCACCGGCGCAAGGTGAGCGGCAGAAACAAGGTGATCGCCGGGGCCGTCGCCGCGGCCGTGGTCGGTGGCGGCGCGATCCTGCTCACCGGCACCGCCCAGGCCGCCGGGATCGGCGCCGCGTACACGAAGACCAGTGACTGGTCGACGGGTTACACCGCCCAGTACGTGGTGACGAACAACAGCGGCGCGGCCAAGAAGGACTGGAAGCTGGAGTTCGACCTGCCCTCGGGCGCCAAGCTGAGCTCGCTGTGGAACGCCGAGTCGGGCGTGAGCGGACAGCACATCACCGTGACCTCGGCCAAGTGGGACACCGACGGCCTGGCCGCCGGCGAGTCCGTCACCGTCGGCTTCGTCGTCAACGGCACCGGCGCCCCGACCGGCTGTCGCATCGACGGCACCACCTGCTCCACGGACGCCACCGCCACCCCGGAGCCGACCGGCCGCCCCACGGAGACCGCGACGGCCTCCCCCTCCCCGACGGCGACCGGCAAGCCCACCGCCACGGCAACCCCCGCCCCCACCCCGACCGCCACGGCCAGCCCCTCGCAGAGCACCGGCACGGGAACCACCACCAGCGCCGGCTTCGCCCCCTACGTCGACACCTCCCTCTACCCGGCCTTCGACCTGGTCGCGAGCGCCACCGCCACCGGCGTGAAGGACTACAACCTCGCCTTCGTCACCGACGGCGGCGGCTGCACCCCCAAGTGGGGTGGCGTCACGGACCTCGCGAGCGACGCGGTCGCCGCACAGATCGGCGCCCTGCGCGCCAAGGGCGGCGACGTCCGCGTCTCCTTCGGCGGCGCGGCGGGCAGCGAACTGGCCACGACCTGCTCCTCGGCGGACGCGCTGGCCACGGCCTACGCCAAGGTCGTGGACGCCTACGACCTCACCAAGGTCGACTTCGACGTCGAGGGCGGCGCGCTGCCCAACACCACGGCGAACACCAACCGCGCCAAGGCGATAGCCAAGCTCCAGGCCCAGCACCCGGACCTGGACGTCTCCTTCACCCTCCCCGTCATGCCCGAGGGCCTGACCCAGGACGGCGTGAACCTCCTGTCCAACGCCAAGTCCAACGGCGTCGGCATCGACACCGTCAACATCATGGCGATGGACTACGGCCCCGCCTACAGCGGCGACATGGGCACCTACGCCGAGCAGGCCGCGACGGCCACGCAGGCCCAGGTCAAGAGCGTGCTGGGGCTGAGCGACAGCGCAGCCTGGAAGGCCGTCGCCGTGACGCCCATGATCGGTGTCAACGACGTCACCAGCGAGATCTTCAAGGTCGAGGACGCCACCCAGCTCGTGAACTTCGCGAAGTCCAAGGGACTCGGCTGGCTCTCCATGTGGTCCGCCACCCGCGACAAGCAGTGCTCCGGCGGCGCCAAGACCTACGCCGACGCCACATGCAGCTCGATCGTCCAGGACGAGCACGCGTTCTCGAAGGCCTTCGCGGCCTACAACTGACCTGCAACTGCCCTTCCCCCCACGAGAAAAGCGGGGCGCGGCATCCCCCTCGGATGCCGCGCCCCTTTCCCCGTTCCCCCATCCCGGTGGCTAGATCTCCGCGGTGACCGGCGGAAGCGTCCCCGTCCGCGCCGCCTGCCCGTACCACAGGGCGCTCGACTTCGGCGTACGGGCGAGGGTCGCGTAGTCGACGTACACCGCGCCGAAGCGCTTCTCGTAGCCGTACGCCCACTCGAAGTTGTCCATCAGGGACCACAGGAAGTAACCGCGGACGTCCGCGCCCTCCGCTATGGCCCGGCGGACCGCGCGCAGATGGCCGTGGAGGTAGGCGATCCGCTCCGGGTCGTGGACCCGGCCGTCGGGGTCGGGCTTGTCGTCGTAGGCCGCGCCGTTCTCCGTCACGTACAGCGGCAGACCCGGGGCCTCGCGCGTGTAGCGCATGATCAGGTCGTGCAGGCCGGTCGGGTCGATCGTCCAGCCCATCTCCGTGCGCTCGCCCGGCGTCTGGTGGAAGGCGACGTCGTCCGCGGCCGGCCAGGGGGAGTGGTCGCTGGAGCCGTGACCGTCCGCGCGAGGCGCGGCGAGGTCGGCGTCGGCCGCCGAGACCAGCGTCGGCGTGTAGTAGTTGAGGCCCAGCGCGTCCAACGGCTGGTTGATCAGCGCGAGGTCGCCGTCCTCGACGTAGGACCAGTCGGTGAGCAGCTCCGTCGCCGCGAACAGCGACTCCGGGTACGCCCCGTGCAGGATCGGGCCGTGGAAGATCCCGTTGGCCAGGTCGTCGATCTTCCGTACCGCGGCCAGGTCGGCGGGGTCCTGCGAAAGCGGCCTGACCACGGACGAGTTGAGGCTCACCGCGACCGAGTTACGGGCCGGCATCGCCGCCCGCAGGGCCGAGGCACCGAGGCCGTGCGCCAGGTTGAGGTGGTGCGCGGCCTTCAGGGAGGCGGCCGGGTCGGTGCGGCCGGGCGCGTGGACACCGGACGAGTAGCCCAGGAAGGCGCTGCACCACGGCTCGTTGAGGGTGATCCACTGCTCCACCCGGTCGCCCAGCGCCTCGCCGACGATCTGCGCGTACTCCGCGAACCGGTACGCCGTGTCCCGCTCCGGCCAGCCGCCCGCGTCCTCCAGCTCCTGCGGCAGATCCCAGTGGTAGAGGGTGACGGCGGGCTTGATGCCCTTCGACAGCAGTTCGTCGACCAGCTTGCGGTAGAAGTCCAGGCCGCGCTGGACCGCCGGGCCGCGTCCGGTCGGCTGCACCCGGGACCAGGAGACCGAGAAGCGGTACGCGTTCAGCCCGATGTCCGCCATCATCGCCACGTCGTCGCGGTAGCGGTGGTAGTGGTCGACAGCGATGTCACCGTGCTCGCCGCCCGCGGTCTTGCCGGGCGTATGGCTGAAGGTGTCCCAGATCGAGGGCGTACGGCCGTCCTCCCGCGCCGCCCCCTCGATCTGGTACGCGGAGGTCGCGGCGCCCCAGAGGAAGGCGGGAGGAAAGGTCACCGGGGTCGCCGGCGTTGCGGGTTCAGGCATGGAAGCGCTCCCATTGGAGGTCGTGGAGACCGACGGGTAGATGGGGGGAAGGAGAAGGGGCCGAGGCGGCGGTGACCCGGCCCCCGGGAAAGCGGGAGGTCAGCCCTTGACGGCGCCCTGCATGATGCCGCCGACGATCTGCTTGCCGAAGATCGCGAAGACCACCAACAGCGGCAGCGTGCCGAGCAGCGCGCCCGCCATGATCAGGGACTGGTCGGGCGTGTAGCCGCGGCCCAGGCCCGCGACCGCGACCTGCACGGTCGGGTTGCCGTTCTGGGTGAGCACCAGGAACGGCCACAGGAAGTCGTTCCAGGTCTGCACGAACATCAGCATGCCGAGCACGGCCATGGCGGGGCGGGCGGCCGGGAACACCACGTGCCAGATGACCCGCCAACTGTTCGCGCCGTCCACCCGGGCGGCCTCGATGATCTCGTCGGGCAGCGCCTGGAGCAGGTACTGCCGCATGAAGAACACGCCGAACGCGCTGACCAGCGAGGGCAGGATCACCGCCTGCAGCTGGTCGGACCAGTCGAGCTTGGCGACCATCATGTACAGCGGGATCACGCTCAGCTGCGGCGGCACCATCATGGTGCCGATCACGATCAGCATCAGGGCACCGCGGCCCTTGAACCGCAGCTTGGCGAAGGCGAACCCGGCGATCGTCGACAGGAAGACGATGGTCACGGCCGAGATGCCCGCCACGAACGTGGTGTTGATGAACGCCTCGCCCAGGTTGGCGTCGTTCCAGGCGATCTCCAGCTTGTCGAACAGGCCCCCGCCGAACCACATCGGCGGCGGGTTCTCCGCCAGCCGCTGGTTGTCGCGGGAGGCGGCGATCGCCGTCCACACCAGCGGGAACAGCGAGCCGAGGGTGAACAGGATCAGGATCAGATACGCGATCGGACCGGCGTGCAGGGTGCCGCCCGCACGGGCCGACTTGGGGCGCCGGGGACGCTTCGCCTCGTCGGCCGGCGGTTTGGTGAGTGTCGTCGTCACGGCCGGTTCTCCTAACTACTGGCGCGCAGCCGGCGCGAGATGACGTAGTTGATGATTCCGACCACGATGAGGATCAGGAACATCGTCCAGGCGATCGCGGAGGCACGGCCCAGGTGCTGGTTGACCCAGCCCTGCTCGTACAGATACAGGCCGAGCGTCTGGAACTGGTGGGTGGAGCCGCCGGACGCACCCTTGTTCGCGTCGAACAGCAGCGGCTCGCCGAAGAGCTGGGAGGCGCCGATGGTCGAGACGACCACGGTGAACAGGATCGTCGGCCGCAGCGACGGCAGCGTCACATGGAAGAACTGCTGCCAGCGGCTGGCGCCGTCGAGCGCCGCGGACTCGTACAGGTCCTGCGGGATCGCCTGCATCGCGGCCAGATAGATCAGCGCGTTGTACCCCGTCCACCGCCAGATGACGATCGAGGACACTGCGATCTGCGACGGCCACTTGTCGTTCTGCCAGTCGATCTTGCCGATGCCGACCTGGTCGAGGACCCAGTTGATCATGCCGTAGTCGCGGCCGAAGAGCAGGACGAAGACGAGCGAGGCGGCGGCGATCGACGTCGCGTACGGGGCGAGCATCGCGACCCGGTAGAAGGTCGAGCCACGCAGCTTGTAGTTGAGGATGTGCGCGAGGCCCATCGCCATCAGCAGCTGCGGGACCGTCGCGATGATCCCGATGGTCAGCGTGTTCTTCGCCGCGTTCCAGAAGAAGTCGTCGTCGAAGATCCGCGTGTAGTTCCGGAAGCCCACCCAGTGCATGTCGGTGGGCGCGGTCAGCTCCACCTGATGCAGCGAGGCCCACCCGGTGTAGATCAGCGGGAACAGGCCGAACGCCAGGAACAGCAGGAAGAACGGCGAGACGAAGGCGTACGGGCTCCAGCGCATGTCCCGCTGCCAGCGGCGGGAAAGCCGGGCGCGGCGGCGCTCGTCCTCCGGAGGCCCCGCGGTCGGGCGGGCCGGGGCCGCGCCCCCCTTGAGGGGGGACGCGGCGGTGGTGTCGTGCCCAGTGGTCATACGGGTCACTGGTCCAGGTTGTTGTCGATGGTCTTGGTGGCCGTCTCCCAGGCTTCCTTGGCGGACTTGCCCTGGGTCACGAGGATCACGCCGTTGTCGGTGAGACCCTGCTGGATGATCTGGTCCTTCGGACCGATCGACTGCACGGGGATGTTCTTGGCGGCCTCGGCGAAGATCGTGCCGATCGGCGCGTCACCCGTCATGTCGTTCTTGGCGTTCTTCACCGCGTCCGAGTCGTACGCGGCCGGGGTGCTCGGGAAGCTGCCCTGGACGGCGAAGAGCTTGGCCTGCTGCTCCGGGGCGGTCAGCCAGGCGGCGAGCTTGGCGGCCTCCTCGGTGTTCTTGCCGGACTTGGGCACGGACAGGAAGGAACCGCCCCAGTTACCGGACTTCGGCGCCTGGGCGACGTCCCACTTGCCCTTGGCGTCGGCCTTCGACTTGCCCTTGATGTAGCCGAGCATCCACGGCGGGCAGGACATCGCGGCGAACTTGCTGTTGGCGATCGTCGTGTCCCAGGCGGGCTGGAACTGCGTCTGGTTGCCGATCAGTCCGGCCTCGGCGGCCTTGGCGGTGAGGTCGAAGGCGGACTTCACGGCCGGGTTGGTCTTGTAGATGACCTTGCCGGAGGCGTCGTAGAAGCGCTCCTCCTCACTGCTGACGATGGCCTGGAGCAGACCGCCGGGGGAGTCCAGGAAGGTCGTGCCCTTGGCCTTCTTCTGGTACTGCTTGCCGACGTCGACGAACTTGTCCCAGCTGCCCGCCCACAGCTTGCCGACCTCCTCGCGGTCGGTCGGCAGACCGGCCGCCTTGAACAGGTCCTTGCGGTAGCAGATGGCCATCGGGCCGACGTCCGTGCCGAGCGCGACGGTCTGGCCGCCGGAGGTGGTGGCCTGCTTCCACTTCCAGCCCAGGTAGTCGCTCTCCTTGCCGTACTTCGACAGGTCGAGCAGCTTGGCGGACTGGGTCTGGACGATCTCGGCGATGTTGCCGACCTCGACCATCTGGATGTCCTGGAGACCACTGTTGGTGGTGAGGTGGTTCAGCAGCGCCGGGTAGTAGTTCTCGTTGCGCTCGACGACGGTCTGCTCGATGTGGATGTTCGGGTGGAGCTTCTCGTACTCCTTGTACAGGCCCGACTCCTTGAAGCCGGCGGTGCCGAAGAGGCCGAGGGTGATCGTGGTCTTACCGCCGCCACCGCCCGACGACTCGTTGCTGTCGTCGTTGCCGTCGTCGGCACAGCCGGCCAGCAGCCCGGCGCCCAGCGACGCTACGGCCGCGAGGACGACCACCCTGCGACGGGCGGTTCGGGTACGTGCTCGCATTGAGTCCTCCTGTTGCCCTGACGTGCCGACCCCCCGGCCAACTGCATTGTTGGGCCCGTTAGTTTCTCGCGGCGGCTCGGGCGGGGAACGTGCGGGATGTGTATGTGTCAGGTACTGTGGGAGCGCTCCCACCAGTGATGAGTTGAAGAGTCGTCGGTCTCGGCGGGGGTGTCAAGGGCACGGACAGTGCGATATCGCTTCGAGATGTTTCTTTCGCTGAAGGGGGGAGGCTGATCTGTTCGTATGCGATCTGTCGGGTACGCGGACGGCTTCCTTGGTGCGAGGCCCGTCGGGGAGGCCTCGGGGGCGTTCGAGGTTGCCTTCGCGAACTCCCGTACCCAGTGTTGCGTGCAAGTCTGAACGCACAGTGCTCCGGCAAGCGGAACCGAAGCGGAATCTGTGGGCGGGTGCCGTCGTACCGGATACGAGATGTTGTCGCTGGATCCCGGTCCGATCACGACTGTTAGATTCCAGGCCAACGTAGGTGAGAACGGCGGGAGGCGGAGCCACATGGCAAGCCACGGGGCGCGAGCTCGGAGCGGTGGCCGGCCCACCCTCGAAGAGGTGGCCGCACGCGCCGGAGTGGGGCGTGGCACGGTCTCCCGGGTCATCAACGGCTCGCCGCGGGTCAGCGACGCGACGCGCGCCGCGGTGGAGGCGGCGGTCGCGGAGCTGGGGTACGTCCCGAACACGGCGGCCCGCGCCCTCGCGGCGAACCGCACGGACGCGATCGCGCTCGTCGTCCCCGAGCCGGAGACCCGGTTCTTCGCGGAGCCGTACTTCTCGGACATGCTGAAGGGCGTCGCGGCGGAACTGTCCGACACCGAGATGCAGTTGCTGCTGATCTTCGCGGGCAACGACAAGGAGCGCCGCCGGCTGGCCCAGTACCTCGCCGCCCACCGGGTCGACGGCGTGCTGCTGGTCTCGGTCCACGCCGACGACCCGCTGCCCGACCTGCTGTCCCAGCTGGAGATCCCGGCGGTGATCAGCGGCCCGCGCTCGGCGCTGGAGACGCTGCCGTCGGTCGACTCCGACAACTACGGCGGCGCCCGCCAGGCGGTCGAACATCTGCTGTCCCGCGGCCACCGCCGCATCGCCCACATCACCGGCCGCCTCGACGTGTACGGCGCCCAGCGCCGTGTCGACGGCTACCGCGACGCCCTGCTGGACGCGGGCCTCGGCTCGGACGAGGCGCTGATCGAGGCGGGTGACTTCACGGAGGAGGGCGGCAGCCGGGCGATGGCGGCGTTGCTGTCCCGCCGGCCCGACCTGGACGCGGTCTTCGCCGCCTCCGACGTCACCGCGGCCGGCGCCCGCCAGGCCCTCAGGGAGGCGGGCCGCCGCATCCCCGACGACGTGGCGCTGGTCGGCTACGACGACTCCGCCATAGCCCGCCACATGGAGCCGCCCCTCACCAGCGTCCGCCAGCCCATCGCCGAGATGGGCCGCCAAATGATCAACCTCCTCCTGACCGAGATCGCGGACCGCCGCCCGGCCGCGTCCAGGGAGCTGGACCGACGCCAGGTGGAACTGGTGACGGAACTGGTGGCGCGGGCTTCGTCGTAGCGTCCGGAACGTTGCGGGACACCCGCACCTGAACGACGGCCGGTGTTGTCCGGAGTCACGCCCCCTCAGCCCCTCAGCCCCCCAGCGACAGCCGCCACACCACCTCTCCCTCGTCGTCCACCTCCTGTGTCGGCGACAACCCCGCCGCTCTCGCCACCGCCGCGGAGGCCTGGTGGGCGGGGTGGATGTGGGCCGTGATCGTGCGGATGTAGTGGCGGACGAGCCAGGTGGTCAGGGCGCGGGCCGCTTCCGTGGCGAGGCCCCGGCCCTGCCAGGGGGTGCCGGTGATCCAGGCGATCTCCGCCGCGCGGCGGGCCGGGGTGACCGTCGCCTGGACGGTGCCGATCAGGCAGTCGGCCGTGCGCAGGCGCAGGACCCAGTTGTGCCAGGAGACGGCCGGGTCCGGTGAGCCGGCGGTCAGGCGTTCGTAGCGGGCGCGCAGGGCCTCCGGGCAGAGGGGCTCGCCGCCGATGTACGTGTGCAGGGCGGGGTCGGCCAGGACGCCCGACATCTCCGCCGCGTGCTCCACCGCCAGCGGGACGAGGTCCAGGCGGGCCGTGCGGATGGGCTCGGTCAGCACGGGGGCTCCTCTCTCAAGCAGGCGGATCCGTCAGGGCCTTGAGGGCGGGACGGAGCAGTGCGGCCACCCGGTCCGCGGGGACCTCGCGAAGGGCGGGCAGGCCCAGGAGCTGGTGGCCGATGGTGATGCCGACCAGGGCGGTGACGGCCAGCGCGGCGCGCAGCTCGGCGTCGTCCTCGGCGGCGCTCGGGAGGGTGGCGGCCAGGCCGTCGATCTGCCGCGTCATCGCCGTACGGGCGTGCTCCGCCGCCGCCGGGTCGGTGAGCATCGAGCGCAGGGTGGCCAGGGTGCCGTCGGGAAGCCCGCCGAGTTTGACGCCGAGGGTGGTGAGGAGCTGGTCGACGACGCCGTCCGGGTCTTTGACCTCCCCGAGGTCCGGGGGCGCCACGACCGCTTCCGTGAACAGGTCCCGCTTGCTGCCGAAGTGCTGCATCACCAGTGCCGGGTCCACCCCGGCCCCCGCCGCCACCGCACGGATCGTCGTCCGCTCGAAGCCCCGCTCGGCGAACAGCCCGCGGGCGCTCTCCAGGATCCGGGCCCGGCTGGCGAGGCGCCGCTCGGCGCGGGTCATGGCAGGTTCGCTCACCCGTTCACTCACTCCTTCACTCACCCGTTCACTCTACAAGCGTTGACCGGTGCGGTGGAGCGGTCGTAGAGTCGGTGACTCAACAACTGTTGAGTGAAATGTCGAGTGAAAGGGGTGGGGCGCATGAGTGGTCCTCGGGATGTGCTCGCTCGCTACTACCAGGCCATGCGCGACAAGTCGGCCGACGATCTCGCGGATCTCTACGCCGAGGACGCGGTGCATGAGTTCCCGTTCGCGAGCCCCGGCTTCCCGCCGCGGTTCCAGGGGAGGGAGGCGGTGCGGGCGGGATACCGGGGGGCGTGGGGGCGCAGCCCCGTGCGGGTAGAGCGGATCGAGGTGGCGGCCGTCCATGACACCGGCGACCCGGAGGTGGTCGTCGCCGAGCACACCGTGGTGGCGTCCCTGCCCGGGCGGACGGGGACCGTCGACGTACCGGGTCTGCTGGTGCTGCGCGTACGGGACGGCGAGCTGGTTCAAGTCCGCGACTACATGGACGGGTTCGGGGTGCGCAACGCAATCGGCCGGTGACCTTGTTGCCAAGGTCACCGGCCGACTGTTCAGGGTGAGTGACGGGACTCGAACCCGCGGCATCCTGGACCACAACCAGGTGCTCTACCAGCTGAGCTACACCCACCATGACCGGCGAGGGATTTTGTGGTGTTCCCTACCGGCCGAGAAAAAGTGTACAGGGTCCGAAGGGGTGCTCGCGCACGGCTTTTACGGCGCCCCTCCGGAGGACCCTCATCCGCCTACTGAGCAGGCAGTACGTGCTTGGCCGCGATCGTGCGCGCGGTGTCCGAGTCGGGGCCGGGCTGCGGCACGAAGATGGCCTCCCGGTAGTAGCGCAGCTCCGCGATCGACTCGCGGATGTCGGCGAGGGCGCGGTGGTTGCCGTTCTTCTCGGGGCTGTTGAAGTAGGCGCGCGGGTACCAGCGGCGGGCCAGTTCCTTCACCGAGGAGACATCGACGATGCGGTAGTGGAGGTAGCCCTCCAGCGCCGTCATGTCCCGGGCCAGGAAACCGCGGTCGGTGCCCACCGAGTTGCCGCACAGGGGAGCCTTGCCGGCTTCCTTGACGTGCTCCCGGATGTAGGCGAGGACCTGTTCCTCGGCGTCGGCGAGCGTGGTGCCGCCCGCCAGCTCGTCGAGCAGTCCGGACGCGGTGTGCATCTGACGCACCACCTCCGGCATCGTCTCCAGCGCCCGGGCCGGCGGGCGGATGACGATGTCCACTCCTTCGCCGAGTACGTTCAGCTCGGAGTCGGTGACGAGGGCGGCTACCTCGATGAGAGCGTCGTCGGACAGCGAGAGGCCGGTCATCTCGCAGTCGATCCACACCATGCGATCGTTCATGCGAACACCCTAAAGCTGGTGTCGCGGTTTGGGAGGACCGGTGGTGCAGCCAGTCTCCCGGCCACGGCCATGATCGCGGCACGGCATGGCGGAACGCCGGACGGGATGAGTGGATCACCCCGTCCGGCGTCGACGCCTCAGCGCCTCACGAGCCGCTGCGCTGCCCCGGCAGACTCGCCGACAGCTGCGCCGCCGGACCCATCGCGCTCGCCGCCGCCGTACGGCGGGTCTGGAGCGGGACCGGACCGGCCTCCGGGTGGAGGAGCGGCGGCCCCGAGGGGCCCGTGGCGCCGTCGGTGTCGGTCGGCGGCCTGTCGCCCTGGGGACGCCGGGCCCGGTACGCCGCCCGGTACGCGGCGGGCGACGAGCCCAGCTGGCGGCGGAAGTGCCCGCGCAGCGCCACCGGCGACCGGAAGCCGCAGCGGCCCGCGACCTCGTCCACCGAGTAGTCCGATGTCTCCAGCAGACGCTGGGCCTGCAACACCCGCTGGGTGATCAGCCACTGGAGAGGGGCCGATCCCGTCAGCGAGCGGAAGCGGCGGTCGAAGGTGCGTCGCGACATGTACGCCCTCGCCGCCAGCGTCTCCACGTCGAACTGTTCGTGGAGGTGCTCCAGCGCCCAGGCGACGACCTCGGCGAGCGGGTCGGCGCCGATCTCCTCAGGTAAAGACCTGTCGAGGTAGCGCTCCTGACCGCCCGAGCGGCGCGGGGGCACGACCAGACGCCGGGCCAGTGCGCCCGCCGCCTCGTTGCCGTGGTCCGTGCGCACGATGTGGAGGCAGAGGTCGATGCCGGCCGCCGTGCCGGCGGAGGTCAGCACGTCGCCGTCGTCCACGAAGAGTTCTCGTGGATCGACGTGCACCGACGGGTAGCGCTTGGCCAGCGTCGGCGCGTACATCCAGTGTGTGGTCGCGGGGCGGCCGTCCAGCAGGCCCGCCGCGGCGAGGACGAAGGCACCCGTGCACAGCCCGACGATACGGGCGCCTTCCTCGTGCGCCCGACGCAGTGCGTCGAGTGCTTCCTCGGGCGGTGGCGAGGTGATCGAACGCCAGGCCGGCACGACGACCGTGCCCGCCCGCGAGATCGCCTCCAGGCCATGTGGCGCGGTGAGTTCCAGGCCCCCTGTGGTCCGCAGCGGGCCTTCCTCGCCGCCGCACACCAGCAAGCGGTAGCGCGGCACGCCGGCGTCCTGGCGGTCGATCCCGAACACCGACAGCGGTATGGAACTCTCGAAGATGGGGCCGCCGCTGAACAGCAGCACCGCGACGATCTCCTTGCGGCGTCGCCCGGACAGTTTCCGGGCCGCGGCTTCCGGCGCGGCAGTGGAGTCGTGGCTCATACTGCTAAGCCCCCCTCGGTGGTCGCGGCTCCTCGGTTGTGTCGCTCCTGCACGTTTCCCCTCGGTCCTGCACGAGTCCCCCGCCGTAAGACGTCAAGATCGAATCTACTGTGTCCCGTGGTGCCGGGGTGACCAGTTCGGCAACCGGCACATTGTCGACATGGCAACTTGGCGTGAAGCATTCGATCACGAAGCGTTGCACTCACGGGCCGTGCAGGGAAGTGCGCCTCGTCGTAGTGGCCAATCCACGAGGGGTGCGAAGGGGCCCCGGGACCCTTTCCGTGCAGGTCGAACGGGGGGTGGGGGGTGCCGGGAGCAACGGATGTGCGGGGCCGAGAAGTTGGCTGAAAAGATACGGGTCCGTGCATGGAAACCGGTCACGCGACCGGTGAGTTTCCCCCAGTGTGACGACCGCCTCGATGAGACCCGGATCCGGTCCTGTGACGACGGCCACGATGGGGTGCGTGTTCCTCGGCGAGCAAGCGTGCCGCGCCGCGCTCCGACTGCCGCAGCAGCACCCGGCAGACCGCCGTGACGGCGGCGAGCCCCAGGGCGGTGCCCGCGGCGCCGGCGAGCGAGGAGCCGTACCAGACAAGGACCACCGGCACGAGGACGCAACTGAAGGCCGCCCAGCGGACCACGTCCGTGGCGGATTCGTCGGAGGGCGGTCGGTGTCCGGACATGGAGTGCTCCCTGGGGGTGGCTCGCGGGGTTCAACGCCCGTTCGACGGGTCGGTCACTGCCCGCAGGGCCCTTCGGGGGGCCATGGAGACCTGAACCCTGTGCAAACCGCCTGTACAGCGCAGCAACCATTGCGTTACGGGCGCACCCTCGTGCATGCTCCCTGGAACCTCTCACTGACCGTGAGCGGGATATGGGCGAAGGAGGCGTGCCGCCGTACCCTTGGGGGTATGGGGTTGGGAAGATGATTCCCGGACACAGCTCCGCCGCACACTGTCGTCCCTCCCACTAAGGATCACAACGCCGAGACAGCCATGGCCGGTCACGAATTCTTCGAACCCGCGGACCGCAAGCGGCCCGTCGCCGATCCCACGGCGGCCGAGCCCCTGGCGGCGGAAGAGCCACGCCATTCCTGCGACCCCGCCTTCAAGCACGGCGTCGTCGTGGGCTTCGACGGCTCCACCTCCAGCGAGCGCGCCCTCGCGTACGCCATCGGTATGGCCCACCGCTCCGGCTCGGCCCTGATCATCGTCCATGTCGCCAACCGGCTGCCCACCACCGTGTGGGCGGGCTGCGAGCCGCCGGTCTTCGTGGACGTCCCGGACCATCGCACCGAGGTTCTCGGTCTTGAGCTGGCCTGTGCGGACTATCTCGCCGAAGTGCCCTGGATCCTCGTCGAGCGCGGCGGCGACATCTGCCATGAACTCGAAGAGGTCGGGCGGGAGTACGAGGCGGACGCGATCGTCGTCGGGTCGACCCACGGGATCGTGGGGCGCATCTTCGGCTCCGTCGCCGGGCGACTCGCCAAGCGGGCCAAGCGTCCCGTCGTCGTCATTCCGTAACTCGTCGTTCTCCCAGGTGAGATGCGAACCGGGAACGCCCCCTCCCTGTTGTGCAACGCCCAAATCTACTGGTGCGTAGAGGTGTTTGTGCCTTTGTGAAGGGCATATATCGCACACACCGCACAACTGCACAGCATGAAGGGAGCCCGCCGTGGACAACGACGTCTCCGCGGGAGCAACCACCACCATCGTCGGCCGACTCGCCCTCGGGATCACCCTCCTGGCGTTCGGGCTCGGCCACACCGACGTGATCGACGGCGTGACAGCCGCTGACGCCGTGTCAATCGCCCATTACGTGGGCGGAATCGCCCTCTTCGTCGCCGGGCTCATGGCCTTCCGCGACCGCGACACCGCCAACGGGACCGCGTTCACGGCGCTGGGCGCGCTGTGGCTCACGTGGGCCGTCTCCGACGCCGGATCCGCCAACGCGGCCGGGCTGTTCTTCCTGCTCTTCGCCCTCGTGGCGCTGTCCCTCACCCTCGCCGGTGGGGACCAACTCGGGCAGGGCACCTACGGGTTGCTCTTCGTGTCCCTCGTGCTGATGGCCATCGCGGCCTTCGCCGACAACGGGGGGCTCGGCAAGGTGGGTGGCTGGTTCGCGGTCGCGGCGGGGGCGGTTGCTTGGTACGCGGCCACTGCTGCGTTGGCTCATTGGCCGACGGTGCTTCCTGGGCGTGCTGCCGGTCGGGGCGTGACGGCAACCGGCTAACTGGCAGCCGACGTCGGGGTATTGGGCGGCCCCGGCGCTATGAGAGCGGACCCCCCGTGATGGGTGGCATCACGTGGGGGTCCGTTCCGTCGCGTTGGCCGCTGCGGGTGTGTGGGGGTTGCTCGCGCAGTTCCCCGCGCCCCTAACAGCCTTTACTCAACCGTCACTGATTTGGCGAGGTTCCTGGGCTTGTCAATGTCCCGTCCCAGGGCCAATGCCGTGTGGTACGCCAGGAGTTGGAGGGGGATGCCCAGGAGGATGGGGTCGAGTTCGTCCTCGTTCTTCGGGACGACGATGGTGTGGTCGGCCTTTTCCTGGTGCTGGTGGGCGACCGCGAGGATCTTGCCGCTGCGGGCCTTGATCTCCTCCATCGCGGCGCGGTTCTTCTCCAGCAGGTCGTCGTCGGGGACGATCGCGACCGTGGGGAGGGCGGGCTCGATCAGGGCCAGCGGGCCGTGCTTGAGCTCGGAGGCCGGGTAGGCCTCGGCGTGGATGTAGGAGACCTCCTTGAGCTTCAGGGAGGCCTCACGGGCCACCGGGTAGCCCCGGACGCGGCCGATGAAGAGCATCGAGCGGGCGTCGGTGTACTGCTCGGCCAGCTTCTTGATCTCCTCCTCCTGGTCGAGGATCTCGGAGATCTGGGCGGGCAGCTTGCGCAGGCCCTCGATGATGCGCTTGCCGTCGCGGACCGAGAGGTCGCGGGTGCGGCCCAGGTGCAGGGCGAGCAGCGCGAAGGCGACCGTGGTGTTGGTGAAGCACTTCGTGGAGACCACGCAGACCTCGGGACCCGCGTGGACGTAGATGCCGCCGTCCGCCTCACGGGCGATCGCGGAGCCCACCACGTTCACCACGCCCAGGACGCGGGCGCCCTTGCGCTTCAGCTCCTGGACGGCCGCGAGGACGTCGTAGGTCTCGCCGGACTGGGAGACCGCGATGTAGAGCGTGTCGGGGTCCACGACCGCGTTGCGGTAGCGGAACTCGGAGGCCGGCTCGGCGTCCGCGGGGATGCGGGCCAGCTCCTCGATCATCTGCGCGCCGATCATGCCGGCGTGGTACGAGGTGCCGCAGCCGAGGATCTTCACGCGGCGGATCTGGCGGGCCTCGCGGGCGTCCAGGTTCAGGCCGCCGAGGTGGACCGTGGAGAAGCGGTCGTCGATGCGGCCGCGCAGGACGCGGTCGACGGCGTCCGCCTGCTCGTGGACCTCCTTGTGCATGTACGTGTCGTGGCCGCCCATGTCGTAGGAGGCCGCCTCCCACTCGACCGTGGTCGGCTCGGACGTCGTACGGGTGCCCTCGGTGGTGTACGTGCGGAAGTCGTCGGCCTTCAGGGTGGCCATCTCGCCGTCGTCCAACGTCACTATCTGCCGCGTGTGGGCGACCAGGGCGGCGATGTCCGAGGCGACGAACATCTCCTTCTCGCCGATGCCGAGGACGACCGGGGAACCGTTGCGGGCGACGACGATGCGGTCCGGGAAGTCGGCGTGCAGGACGGCGATGCCGTAGGTGCCCTCGATGAGGCGGAGGGTCTCGCGGACCTTGTCCTCCAGCTTCTCCGCGGTGGAGCGGGAGATCAGGTGGACGAGGACCTCGGTGTCGGTCTCGGAGAGGAACTCGACGCCGTCGGCCTCCAGCTTGCGGCGCAGGTCGGAGGCGTTGTCGATGATGCCGTTGTGGACGACGGCGACCCGGCCCTCGGCGTCGAGGTGCGGGTGGGCGTTGGCGTCGGAGGGGGCGCCGTGGGTGGCCCAGCGGGTGTGGGCGATGCCGGTCGTGCCCTTGAAGCGGGCCGGGACCTTGGCCTCCAGGTCGCGGACGCGGCCCTTGGCCTTGACGGTCCTCAGTCCGGCCGTCTTCGGCGCGGTGATGGCGATGCCGGCCGAGTCGTAGCCCCGGTACTCCAGGCGCTGGAGGCCCTCCAGGAGGAGGGGGGCCACGTCACGCTTGCCGATGTATCCGACGATTCCGCACATATATACGTATTCCTAGCCGTAGACGATCCGGCGCAGCTGGCGGAGCGTGAGCTCCGGTGGGGCCACCGCCCGGTATTTCAGGTCCGCCTCGATCCGGTCGAAGATCTCCGCGTTCACCAGGCCCTGAGCCTGGAGCTCGCGGTGGCGGCGACGGACGTACACCTCGGTCGTCTCGTCGAAGTAGGCGAGCACGTCCTGGACCACCCGCAGCGCCTCGCCCCGCTGGAGGGGCGTGGTGCGGGTCAGGTGATCAACAAGGTCGTCGTGCACTCGGTAGATCCTGGGGTATCGGCGGCCCCCTCGCAAGAATCCTGCCCGATATCGGGCAGAGCGCTGTAGAAACTCTTAGAACAACATTGAATCTCTTATGAGGCCGTGTTCGTGACCTGGCCACCCGGCGTCTTGCATCTCGTTGCCTGAGGGGACGAGTTTCGGTCGTCATGGACATTCCTCGCATGGGAGTACCGGAGCAGCTCGCCGAGCGCATGAGCATGGCCGAGCAGCACGAGTACCTGCGCGCCAGATTCTCCCGGCGCACGATGATCAGGGGCGGCGCGGTCACGCTGGGCGCCGTCGCGGGCGGCGCGTTCGTGCCCGGCGCCACGGCCCAGGCCACGCCCATGGCCGCCCCGCGCACCGAGACCGTCGACGGGGCGCTCGTCGCCCCCTTCGGCCGCCACCTCGCCTACGGCAACGACCCGCGCACCGAGATGACCGTCTCGTGGCAGGTTCCGGTCGCCGTGAAGAAGCCCTTCCTCCGGATCGGCGCCCACCCCTGGGACCTCTCCCGCAAGATCGAGGCCGAGGTCCGCACCCTCTACACCCCGGCGGGTGTGGGGACGAGCGCCGACCACACCCAGTACTACATCCACGCCAAGCTGACCCACCTCAAGCCCGGCAAGACGTACTACTACGGCGTCGGCCACCAGGGCTTCGACCCCGCCGCCCCGCACCTCGCCGGCACCCTCGGCACCTTCACCACCGCCCCCGCCCACAAGGCGCCCTTCACCTTCACCGCCTTCGGCGACCAGGGCGTCAGCTACCACGGCCTCGCCAACGACAGCCTGCTCCTCGGCCAGAACCCGGCCTTCCACCTGCACGCCGGCGACATCGCCTACGCCGACCCGGCCGGGCAGGGCAAGTCCGCCGACACCGGCTTCGACTCGCGGGTCTGGGACCAGTTCCTCGCCCAGACCGAGTCGGTCGCCAAGTCCGTGCCGTGGATGGTGAGTTACGGCAACCACGACATGGAGGCCTGGTACTCGCCCAACGGCTACGGTGGCGAGGAGGCCCGCTTCACGCTCCCCGACAACGGGCCGGACAAGAAGAACCTCCCGGGCGTCTACTCCTTCGTCCACGGCAACACCGCGATCATCTCCCTCGACCCGAACGACGTGTCGTACGAGATCCCCGCCAACCTCGGCATCTCCGGCGGGACGCAGACCACGTGGTTCGAGGGGCAGTTGAGGAAGCTCCGGGCCCGGCCCGACATCGACTTCGTCGTCGTCTTCTTCCACCACTGCGCCTACTGCACCTCCACCGCGCACGCCTCCGAGGGCGGTGTACGGCAGGAGTGGGTGCCGCTGTTCGAGAAGTACACGGTGGACCTGGTCATCAACGGCCACAACCACCAGTACGAGCGGACGGACGTCATCAAGGGCGACAAGGTCGTCAAGAAGCTGCCGATCGGCGAGACGGCCTACCCGGAGACCGAGGGCGTCGTCTACGTGACGGCCGGTGCGGCGGGACGCAGCCTCTACGCGTTCACCGCGCCCGACTCCTACGAGGGCCACCTGAACGAGGTCGACTCCGTCGCCTCCTTCGTCAACACCAAGGACGGCAAGGTCAACGAGACCGTCACCTGGTCCCGGGTGCGGTATCTCAACTACTCGTTCCTGCGGGTGGACGTGGAACCGGCGCCGCGCGGGCACTACGCCAAGCTGAAGGTGTCCGGCATCGCCGAGACCGGCGACCGGATCGACCACTTCACGGTGGCCCGCAAGGCCAAGTAGCCGCGCCGGCAAGGGGCTTACATCCGTTTGAGGATCGCCTGCTTGGCCATCGTGAACTCCTCGTCCGTCAGCACGCCCGTGCGGCGCAGCTCGCCGAGCTCGCGCAGACGGCGCAGGAGGGCGTCATGGCCGTCCTCGACGGGCGCGACCGGGAGGGAAGGCGTTTCCGGTCGTGGGTCCAGGGCCTTGTGTACGTCGACGGTGGCCGCCCGGGCCGGGTGGGGGAGCCTGGCCTGGACGGCCGCCGCGATCAGGGCCATCAGCGGGTCCTTCTTGAAGCCCCACAGCTCCACCGAGTGGGGGTCGTACTTCGGCGGCGCCTTCGTCGGCGCGTGCTTCACCGTGAAGCGGAGATGGCCGTTGTCCAGACCCGCCGCCGGGAGCCACTCCACGGCGGCGAGGTCGCTGAGGGGGAGGGTACGGATGCCGGCGGCGGCCTTGGCGTCCTCCGTCTTCCAGTTCCACTCCAGGCGGACCCGGTCACCGTCGAAGGACGCGGTGCCGTCGCCGGCGGAGAACGACAGCGGGACGGCGGGGCCGGGGAGCAGATACTCGGTCACCGGGGTCACCGGAACCTGGTCGAGGAGGAGGGCCTCGCGGACCTCGTCCACGAAGTACTCGGCGACGCCGTAGCGGTCGGACTCGACGATCAGCTGATAGGGGTCGTTGGGTTCGGTGAGGCGGCCGCCGGTCGCGTGCAGCAGCGGATCGGCGCCGTCGCGCAGCCGCAGCCTGAGCCGCCCGGCCTTGCGGCCCTGCTCGAAGGAGATCCCCGCCAACGCACCGAGCGGGACGACGAGTTCACCCAGGGACGTGCGGAACAGGCTGACGTTCTTGTCGCGTCCCGGGGTCAGGCGCAGGGCGTCGCCGTCGAAGGCCCAGGTACCGTCCCGCTGGATGATTTCCGCCATGGGGCAAGTCTGGCATTGGGGTCGCGGGTGACGGTCAGTCGCCGAGTGCCTTCGTCAGGTCGGCGGTGGCCTTGAATCGGATCGCCTCGCCGCTCCCGGTCGTCGCCAGCATGCGGACCTCTCCGGCGCGGATGCCGACGGCGATGTCCTGGTTGTCCTGGCACACGAGGGTGAAGGTGCCGTCCGTGTGGGTCCTGAGGAGGAACGCCTGGTCCTCGGGGTAGGGGGCGTCGTCGCCCTGCTGGTAGGCGCAGGGGCGCAGTTGCATGGGGTCGCCGGTGACGCGGTCGCCCGCGATGTCGAGGCAGAACGTCGAGGAGACGTGCTCCAGGGCGTACGTGTTCCTGCCGGACGGGACGACGTTCCACCGTTGCGTCGGGCCCTCCGTACAGGCGACGGTCTTCGGGGCGTTGTCGAAGGAGGTGCCGGCGTCGGCGGCGACACAGCGTCCGCTGCCGGTGTTCTCCAGGGCGAGGGTGGCGATCGACGTGCCGCTGCTCGGGGAGGGGGAGGCGGACGTCGGCGCCGGACCGGTGGCCGAGGGGGCGGTGGCGGCGTCGGCGGCCTGGGCGGTGGAGTCCTCGCCGCCGAGCAGCTTCAGGGCGACCGTGGTGGCCACGGCGGTGACGACGACCGCGACGGCCACGGCGAGGACGGGGCGGCGTCTGCGGGGGGCCTCCGGGAGCGGCGGAGGCGTGGTCCTGGGCTCCGGGGCGGGCTCCTGGGGTGCCGGGGCGGCCGGCTCCGGCTGGGGTTGTTGTGCCGCCCGGTAGGCAGGGCCGCCCCACACCAGCACCTGGTCGACCAGCAGGGCCCGCAACTCCTCCGGGGGGCCGGAGGTGAGCGTGTGCAGGACGGTGACGTCGTGGGTGCAGAAACGGCAGCCGTCCAGGTGCTGCTGGAGGTCGTCGGGGGTCTCGCGGTGGGTGCCGCGGGCGATCGCGCCGAGCATGGTGCCGTAGTGCACACAGCGGGCGTCCGCCGTGCGCTCGGCGCGCAGCCGCAGGAACCCGTCGGCCAGCCGGGCGCGGGCCGACTCCGCCATCGCCTCGACGAACTCCTCCGAGGTACCGAGGACCTGCGCGGCGAACGCCGTCTCGCCCTGTTCGGCCCGGCACAGCCACAGCGCGGCGCGCGGCTGGTCGGCCAGGGTGGCGAAGGCGGCCAGGAGCAGCGAGGTGTGCTCCACCCGGCGCAGGGTGTCGGCCGGCCCGAACGTGTCGGCCGCGCGCTGCGACCAGGACCGGAACCCCGGGCGCAGCAGCGCCGCCCGTTCGCCGCGGACCCAGGTGTCCGCGGTGCGGCGCACATCGGTCAGCAACTCCAGGCGGCCGGTGGGCCCTTGTCGGTGCGCGGCATGGGCGAGGACCTCGGCGGCGAGTTCGGCGGCGGCGTGCTGCTTGCCGCAGAACGCGCCCGCGTACGCGCGCACCGCCGACACGTCCTCCAACGGGACACCCGGCGCCGGGGCGTGGGCGGTACCGGCTTGCTGTGCGGTGTGCTCGGACATCTTCGTCTCCCCCCAAGGAGCCGTCACGGCAAGGTGTGGACCGTAGCGGCCCTGCCTGTGACGGGGCTGTGCACTTCCGCACCGGGCCGGTTACCCGGCAGAGTGGTCTGCACCAATCCTGGGTGGACCATGAAAGGGGCGCAGGTGAGACGGAAGCGCGGAACGACTCCCCGTACGACCCGAGTTCTGGGCGCGTTGCTGCTGGTGGCGGTGGGCTCGCTCACCGTGGGCGCGGCGCCGACGCCCGCCGGGGCCGCACCGCTCGACCAGGTGATTCCGGCCCCCACGAAGGTGACGCCGGGCGGATCGCCGTACCGCATCACGACGAAGACCCGTATCGGCGTGGACGACTCGCGGGAGGTGCGCCGGGTCGGCGAGTACCTCGCGGGGGTGCTGCGACCGTCCACCGGCTATCGGCTGCCGGTGCGTGCGGGGCGCGGCGGTGACATTCAACTGCGGCTTGCCCAAGGCCCGTTCGGCGCGGAGGGCTACCGGCTCGACAGCGGGGCCAAGGGTGTCACCATCACCGCCGCCCAGCCAGCCGGCCTCTTCCACGGTGTGCAGACCCTGCGGCAGTTGCTGCCGGCGAAGGTCGAGAAGGACACCGTGCAGTCCGGCCCCTGGCTGGTCGCGGGCGGCACCGTCACCGACAGCCCGCGCTACGGCTGGCGCGGCGCCATGCTCGACGTGTCCCGGCACTTCTTCACCGTGGACCAGGTGAAGCGGTACATCGACCAGTTGGCGCTCTACAAGGTCAACAAGCTGCATCTGCACCTGAGTGACGACCAGGGCTGGCGCATCGCGATCGACTCCTGGCCGCGCCTCACCACGTACGGCGGTTCCACGCAGGTCGGGGGCGGCCCCGGCGGCTTCTACACCAAGGCCGACTACAAGGAGATCGTCCGGTACGCGTCCTCGCGCTATCTGGAGGTCGTTCCCGAGATCGACATGCCGGGGCACACCAACGCGGCGCTCGCCTCGTACGCCGAGTTGAACTGTGACGGGGTCGCCCCGCCGCTCTACACCGGCACGGAGGTCGGGTTCAGCTCGCTGTGCGTCGGCGAGGACCGCACGTACGACTTCGTGGACGACGTGGTCCGGGAGCTGGCCGCGCTCACGCCGGGGAGGTATCTCCACATCGGTGGGGACGAGGCGCACTCGACCAGTCATGAGGACTACGTCAAGTTCATGGACCGGGTGCAGCCGATCGTCGCCAAGTACGGGAAGACCGTGGTGGGTTGGCACCAGCTCACCGGGGCGACGCCGACGAAGGGGGCCGTCGCCCAGTACTGGGGGCTCGATGACACCAGTGCGGAGGAGAAGGCGCAGGTGGCGAAGGCCGCGCAGGGCGGGACGGGGGTTGTGCTGTCGCCCGCTGATCGGGTGTACCTCGATATGAAATACACCGCGGACACGCCGTTGGGGCAGGACTGGGCGGGGCTGGTGGAGGTGCGGCGGGCTTACGACTGGGATCCGGGGGACTATCTGCCGGGGGTGCCGGGGTCTGCTGTGCGGGGGGTCGAGGCGCCGTTGTGGACGGAGACGGTCGTGACGTCCGCGGATCTTGAGTACATGGCGTTTCCGAGGTTGGCGGGGGTGGCTGAGTTGGGGTGGTCGCCGGCTGTTACGCATGACTGGGGGCGGTACAAGGTGCGGCTGGCTGCGCAGGCTGAGCGGTGGGAGGCGTTGGGGATTAACTACTACCGGTCGCCTCAGGTGCCGTGGTGATTTGGCTGCGGGCCGGTGGGGGCTGGTCGCGCAGTTCCCCGCGCCCCTGACGGCATGAAGTCGACGGGCGCCACGAAGGACCGTACCTCGTGGCGCCCGCCTGTCCCTGGGGTCAGAACCCCGCTATCGGGTTCCTCAAGGTGCCCACCAGCTGGAGTGCGCCCGCCGGGTCCGCCAGGTCGACCATCTGCTGGTTGTTGCGCAGTTGGAGGCGGTTGAGGCAGGACAGGGCGAACTCCGGGGCGAACATGTCGTACCGCTGGAACTTGTCGGCGAGTTCGGGCACCGACGCCTGGTACTCGCGGGTGATGTCCGCGACCGTCCGCCAGAAGTCGTCCTCCTCCAGGATTCCCTCGGCGGCGAGGTTCGCGGCGAGGAAGCGGAAGAAGCAGTCGAAGACGTCCGTGAAGATGGAGAGGAGCTTCTTGTCCTCCGGGACGTCCACGCGCAGCCGTTCCACCGTCGGCGGGAGCACCGCGTCGACGTCCATGACGGCGATCTCCTCGGCGATGTCCTTGTAGATCGCGCGGGTCACCGCGCCGTCCTTCAGGACCAGGATCACGTTCTCGCCGTGCGGCATGTAGACCAGGTCGTA
Organism: Streptomyces sp. NBC_00028; assembly: GCF_045041065.1. NCBI lineage: Bacteria > Bacillati > Actinomycetota > Actinomycetes > Kitasatosporales > Streptomycetaceae > Streptomyces > Streptomyces sp. NBC_00028. The sequence goes on from NZ_CP108293.1 coordinate 6,363,737, forward strand.
GGCGTAGAAGCTGTGCAGGAGCGGGGTGAAGTACGCCGTCAGATAGCGGCGCAGCCACTCCACCGGGGTCAGGCCCGACTGCTCGATCAGGGCCCCGGCGAAGGACCGGCCCTCGTGGTCGACGTGGACCAGGGAGGCCATCGTCGCCAACGACTCGCCGTCCTGGAGGGAGTTGACCGGGCTCTCGCGCCACAGCGCCGCCAGCATCTTGCGGTACGGCGAGTAGCGGTCGGTCGCCGCCTCGTACTCCAGGTGGCGGTAGCCGACGGCCGCGCGCTCGCGGATGATCGACAGGCCGGCGGACTTCAACACCGGGTCGTTGTCGATGAGTTGGGCGAGCCAGTCGTTGATGGCCGGGGTGGCCTCCATGTACGCCGCCGAAAGGCCGCGCATGAAGCCCATGTTGATGACGGACAGGGCCGTCTTCACGTAGTGCTTTTGGGGGTTCGACCGGTTGAAGAAGGTCCGGATGGACTGCTGGGCCAGGTACTCGTCGTCGCCCTCGCCGAGGCAGACGAGGTGGCGGCGGGCGACCTCGGCGGCGAAGGTGACGGAGAGCTTGTTCCACCACTGCCAGGGGTGGACCGGGATGAGAAGGTAGTCGGCCGGGTCGAGCTGCTGGGCGCGCAGGGTGTCGTGGAAGCGCTCGACCGTCTCCGCACCCAACTCGTCGCGCACGAAGGTCTCGTACTCGATGCCGACGCCCGCCGTGAACGCGGCCCGGTCGCGGTGGGCGGCCAGCCAGACCAGACGGACCGGGTTCGCCGTCTCGGGGGCGTACGAGAGGTACTCGTGGATGCCGAAGCCGAGCCGGCCGTTGTTGGCGACGAAGCAGGGGTGGCCCTCGGTCATGCCGGTCTCGATGGCCTGGAAGCCACTGCCGACCAGCTCCGCGACCGGGATCTGCGGCTTGGTGAGCTTGTAGCAGGTGCCGGAGAGGGTGGAGGAGATCTCCTCCAGGTATACCGGCAGGATCTCGTCGCTCAGGCCCAGCGCCGTCTTCAGCTCGATGAAGAAGTCCAGCGCGGCGAGGGGGAGGTCGACGCCGTCTCGCCGACGGGAGAGGGAGTCGGCGTCGACCTGCCAGTGGTCGAGGGCGCGGCGGGTGGCGGTGAACCCGTAACGGGTCAGACCGTCGTCGCTGCGGACCTCGAAGCGGCCGTCGGCGGTGGCCTCCGGCATGATGAGCCGCTCGTGCGCGAACTCGGCGAGAGCCTTGCGGATGAGGAGGCGGTTGGCCTTCTCCCAGCGCTCGGGGGAGAGGTGGGCGACGGAGTCGGCGAGGCTCATGCGGGCACCTCCGTCGCGGCGCGGAACTGCTCGCGGGTGCAGAAACTGAGCAGCGCCCTTTTCTCCGGCTTCTCGATCTCCCGCTCGGGCACGAATCCGACAGCCGCGTTGAGGGCGTGGACGGCCTTGTTGGAGACGTCCGGCTCGACGACGACCCGCTCGACGGCCGGGTCCTCGAAGAGGTGGGCCATGACGGCGGTGATGACGGACCGGGTGAAGCCGTGGACCGGGGTGTCGGTCGCCGGGGTGAGGAAGTGCATGCCGACGTCGCCCGGCAACGGCTCGTACAGGCCCACCAGTTCACGGTGGGCGGGGTCGTACTTCTCCATCAGGAAGACGGGGACGCCGTACTCGTCGAGACCCAGCAGCGCGTGGTGGTGCTCGTCGGCCGCTATGTCCATGTACGCCCGCTCGACGTCCTCCAGTTTCGCGTCCTGCATCATCCAGAACGCGGCCTTGGGGTGGGTGACCCAGCCGTGCAGCAGCTCGGCGTCCTTGAGCGGGTCGAGGGGACGGAAGGTGAAGGTGTGGGGGGTGGTCATACGGAGAACTCCTGGAACGCGATCGTCTTCTCGACCGGGTAGTACTCGGTGCCGAGCAGCTCACGGATGATGTAGCTGTTGCGGTACGCACCCATGCCCAGGTCGGGCGAGGTGATGCTGTGGGTGTGCACGCCGGCGTTCTGGAGGAAGACGCCGCGGCCGGTGGTGTCGATCGAGTAGTTGCGGGCGACGTCGAAGTTGCCCTGCGAGTCGTAGCGCAGCCGGTCCTTGACGGGGGCAAGGAACTCGGGCTCGGCGTACTTGTATCCGGTGGCGAGGACCAGGCCCTGCGTCTGGAGGTCGTAGTCCTTCTCCTGCTCCTCCTGGCGGAAGGAGAGGGTGTAGGTGCCGTTCTCGTAAGCCGCCGAGTTCAGGGCCGAGTTGGTGAGCAGTCGGGTGGGGACGGGCCCGGCGAGGTTCTTCTGGTAGAGCAGGTCGAAGATCTCGTTGATGAGATCGCCGTCGATGCCCTTGAACAGGCCCTTCTGCTGGTCGGTGAGCCGGTAGCGGGTGGCCTCGGGCAGCTCGCGGTAGTAGTCGATGTACTCCGGGGAGGTCATCTCCAGCGTGAGCTTGGTGTATTCGAGGGGGAAGAAGCGGGGCGAGCGGGTCACCCAGTTCAGCCGGTACCCGTACACGTCGATCTCGGCGAGGAGGTCGTAGTAGATCTCGGCGGCGGACTGCCCGGAGCCGACGATCGTGATCGAGTCCTTCTTCTGAAGCTCCGCCTTGTTCTGCACATAGCGGGAGTTGTGGAAGAAGTCCCCGCCGAGACCGCGCACGGCCTCCGGGTAGTGGGGGGAGGTGCCGGTGCCGAGGACGAGGTGGCGGGCGCGGTAGACGTCGCCGGCCGTGGTCGTCACGACGTACACGTCAGCCACGTACTGGATGTCCGCGACCGTCGTGCCGAAGCGGACGCTGCTCAGCTTGTTCGCGGCCCAGCGGCAGTAGTCGTCGTACTCGACGCGCAGCGGGTAGAAGTTCTCCCGGATGTAGAACGAGTACAGCCGGCCCTTCTCCTTCAGGTAGTTCAGGAAGGAGTACGGCGAGGTCGGGTCGGCCAGCGTGACCAGGTCCGACATGAACGGCGTCTGGAGGTGGGCGCCTTCGAGGAACATGCCCGCGTGCCACTCGAAGTCGGGCTTCGACTCCAGGAAGACACCGTCGAGTTCGTCGATGGGCTCGGTGAGGCAGGCGAGACCGAGGTTGAACGGGCCGAGCCCGATCCCTACGAAGTCGTAGGTTTTGGTCGGGGTTTCAGGACGCGCGGTCAAGGGACTCTCCCAGGTACTGCTCGGCGTGGCCGGCGATCAGGTCGAGGACGGCGGCGATGTCTTCGGTCGTCGTCTCGGGGTTGAGCAGGGTGAACTTCAGGTAGTGGCGGCCCTGGACCTTGGTGCCCGCGACCACCGCGTCGCCGGAGGCGAACAGCGCCTTGCGGGCGTAGAGGTTGGCGCGGTCGATTTCGGCGGGATCGGTCACGGCGGCCGGGATGTAGCGGAAGACGAGGGTGGAGAGCGTCGGCTCGACGACGACGTCGTAGCGCGGGTCGGCGGCGAGGATCTTCCAGCCCTCGACGGCCAGGTCGCAGACCTCGTCGAAGAGCTGTCCGATGCCGTCGGCGCCCATCGTCCGCAGTGTGACCCACAGCTTGAGGGCGTCGAACCGGCGGGTGGTCTGCAGGGACTTGTCCACCTGGTTGGGGATGCGCTCCTGCACCATGCGCTTCGGGTTGAGGTACTCGGCGTGGTAGGTCGCGTGGCGGAGCGTGGCCGCGTCCCGTACCAGGACGGCGGACGAACTCACGGGCTGGAAGAAGGACTTGTGGTAGTCGACGGTGACCGAGTCGGCGCGCTCGATGCCGTCGATCCGGCCGCGGTACTTCACCGACGCGAGCAGTCCGCAGCCGTAGGCGGCGTCCACATGCATCCAGGTGCCGTACTGGGCGCACAGCTCGGCGATCTCGGGCAGCGGGTCGATGGAGCCGAAGTCGGTGGTGCCGGCGGTGGCGACGACGGCCATGGGGACGAGACCGGCGGCCTTGCAGCGCTCCAGCTCATGGGCGAGCGCGACGGTCTGCATCCGCTTGTTCTGGTCGACGGGGATGGTGACCACGGAGTCGGGGGAGAGGCCGAGGAGTTTGGCGGACTTCTTGACGCTGAAGTGGCTGACCTCGGAGGCGAAGATACGCAGTTTGGCGGTGCTGTCCGTCTTCGCCTCCTCACGGGCGAGGAGCAGCGCCTGGAGGTTGGACTGGGTGCCGCCGGAGGTGAACACCCCGTCGGCGGCCGGGCCGAGGCCGATCCGGGCCGTCGTCCAGTCGATGAGCTTGCGCTCGATGAGGGTGCCGCCGGCCGACTGGTCCCAGGTGTCCAGGGAGGAGTTGACCGCGGACAGGATCGCCTCGCCGACGACGGCCGGGATGACGACCGGGCAGTTGAGGTGGGCGAGATAGCGGGGGTGGTGGAAGTAGACCGCGTCGCGGAGGTAGACGTCCTCCAGCTCGTCGAGCACCGCGCCGGTGTCGAGCAGCGGCTTGTCGAGGTCGATCGCGTCGATGGTCGGGGCGAGGGCGTCGACGGTGACACCGGTGAACGGACGGTCGGTGGCGGCGAGTTTGGCTGCCACCCGCTCGATACCTTCGGTCACGGAGCGGCGGTACTGCTCCGCGGTCGTGTCATTGAGCAGGTGCGAGCGCATGGTGGGGGTCCTCCGGTGGGGAGCAGTCCGTGCGGGTCGGACGGGGGTGGGGACGCGATCTTGGCTTTGCCCTGATCTTGCTTACTTAGGTTAGCCTAACCTAAGTAACGGGAATAAAACGTGGCCTCGTGCGTGACTACGGTCACGTGGCCCGCAGTTGCCCCTGCGGGCACAGCAGTCACCGCCGTACGCCCGGGAGTTGGGCGTACGGCGGCTGCGGTCCCGCTGTGGTCACTCCGCGGCGCGGAGCTGTTCCTCGGTCATTCCCTGCCGCCAGTACCCGACGAAGGTGACGCTGCGGCGGTCGATGCCGCGCTCGCCGACGAAGTGCCGGCGCAGCTGCTTCACACAGCTCGACTCGCCCGCGATCCACACGTACGGCCGCTCGGCGTCCGGCAGTTGGGCGTCACGGATGGCGCCGAGGGCCATGGGGGACCCCTCGGCGCCCTCGTGGTCCCGGACGAACCAGGTGATCTCGGCGTCGGCCTCGGTCACCAGGTCCTGGATGTCGCCGGCGTGCTGCACCTCCAGCCACACCCGGGCACGGGTGCCGGCCGGCAGGGACTCCAGGATCGAGGAGACGGCCGGTACGGCGGTCTCGTCGCCCCAGATGAGGGTGAGGTCGCTGCCGTCGGCCGGCCGGAACCGGATGGCACGGTTGTCGGCGATGGCGGGACCGAGGAGGAGGACACGGTCCCCGGCGGAGGCCCGCGAGGCCCAGCGGGAAGCGGGCCCGGCCTGTGTGTCGGCGCCGGGCTCGACGCCGTGCAGCACGAAGTCGATGTCGATCTCGTCGGGGTCGCGGCGCAGCGAGCGAAGCGTGTACGACCGCATCACGGCCCGTACGTCATCGGGGAGTTCACGCCACGCCTGCCACCAGCCGTCACCGAGCTCGATCGGAACACGAGGCTCCGTCTGCCCCTCGGCGGGGAGGAAGAGCGACAGCGACTGATCGCACCCGTTGGAGTGGAACTCCCGCAGTTCTTCGCCGGAGAAGGTGACCCGGACGAGAGACGGCCCGAGTTGCCGCGCTCTCACGACGTGGAGAGAGAAGAACCGGAAGGGTGCGGCGACGGCGGTGGTCATGAGGGGTGCGCTCCTGAGTTGGCAGGGGGGCAAGGCTTGTTGCTTTTAGGGGCGCGGGGAACTGCGCGACCAGCCACAACCGGCCCGCAGTTCACCCACCACATCAAGCCCCGTTTCTCAGATGACCTTCTTCGCGTTCTCAAGAGCCTCGGCGAGGGTCTCGAGCAGCGGCGTGCACTTGTCGTACGACAGGATCGGCTCCGGCGACCGCGAGATGACCTGCCCGGCCTTCACGGCAGGCAGCTTCTTCCAGGTCGCCTCGGTGATGTCGGCCGGCTGAATCGTCGACGACCGGTCGTCCATCATGATGATGTCGGCCTTGTACTTGTCGACGTTCTCCCAGCTCAGCGACTCGTACCAGCCGCCGCCCTCGGCCTTGGACTTCTCGGAGGGCTCGACGAAGTTCACGCCGAGGGCCTTGAAGTACTCCAGGTCGATGGAGAGGTTGGTGCCGGAGACGTAGAAGATGTCCTGGCTGGCGGAACCGGCCATCACCTTGATGTTCGGCTTCGCCTTCGCGGCGGCGCGCAGCCGGGTCGCGGCGGCCTCGAACTTCTTCTTGGCGTCGGTGACGGTGGCGGCCGTCATGTCGGCGCCGAGGGACTCGGCCAGCTCCCACATGCGCTGGAGCGGCTCGGTGATCTGGCGGTCGTAGACGGAGATGCCGACGCTCGGGGCGAGCTTGGCGATCTTGTCCTTGGAGGCGGCCGGGACGTACCAGAGGGTGCCGGCGTCGTCGAACATCGTGGTGATGAGGACGTCCGGGGCGAGGGCGGCGTACTTCTCGACGTTGAACTGGTCCCAGACGTTGCCGAGGATCTCGACCTTGGAGATGTCCATGTCGCCGGCCTGGACGTCGGCCTTGCCGTCGGCGGTCTTGGTCGGGCCGAAGACGCCCTTCACGGAGATGCCGTAGTCGTGGAGCGCGGCGGCGACGCCGGTGAAGGCGACGATGTTCGCCGGGATCTTGTCGAGCTTGACCTCTGTGCCGCGGTCGTCCTTGAACGTCCAGGGGCCGGACTTCTTCGCGGCGGCGGTCTCCTCGCCAGAGCCACCGCTTTTCGCGTCGTCGTCACCGCAGGCCGCGAGCACGGCACCGAGGCCGAGGGCGCCGCCCGCGGCGAGCATGCCGCGACGGGTGAGGTGGGTGGCTCTGGCGTTGGGCATGGTGTGGCTGCTTTCGAACGGGGCGGAACGCCCGCCGGACAAGTTCGAAGGTAGGTTAGCCTAACCTCAGATCTTGTCCAGGGGGTGGGGCCCCTTGTCATCGAAGCTGTGCCCCACCTGTGGGGGCTCGACGCTCAGCTGGTGAGCCCCAACTCCCTTGCAATCAGCATCCGTTGGACCTCGCTCGTCCCCTCCCCGATCTCCAGGATCTTGGAGTCGCGCCACATGCGGGCCACCGGGTACTCGTTCATGAAGCCGTACCCGCCGTGCACCTGGGTGGCGTCGCGGGCGTTGTCCACCGCGATCGTCGAGGAGTAGAGCTTGGCCAGTGCCGCTTCCTTCTTGAAGGGCTCGCCCGAGACCAGACGTGAGGCCGCGTCGCGCCAGGCGAGGCGGGCCGTGTGGGCCTTCATCTCCATGTCGGCGATCTTGAACTGGATGGCTTGGTTGGCGCCGATCGGTTTGCCGAAGGCGTGGCGTTCCTTGGCGTACTTGACCGACTCGTCCACGCAGCCTTGCGCCAGGCCCGTGGCCAGAGCCGCGATGGCGATGCGGCCCTCGTCCAGGATGCGAAGGAACTGGGCGTAGCCGCGGCCCTCCTCGCCGAGCAGGTTCGCCGCCGGGACGCGGACGTCGACGAACGACAACTCCCGTGTGTCCGAGGCGTTCCAGCCCACCTTCGAGTACGGTGCCGCCACCGTGAAGCCCGGCGTGCCCGACGGGACGATGATCGAGGAGATCAGCGGCTTGCCGTCGGGCTTGCGGCCGGTCACCGCCGTCACCGTCACCAGACCCGTGATGTCCGTACCGGAGTTGGTGATGAAGCACTTCGTGCCGTTGATCACCCATTCGTTCGTCTCGGGGTCCAGACGGGCCGTCGTACGCGTCGCGCCCGCGTCGCTGCCGCCGTCCGGTTCCGTCAGACCGAACGCGCCCAGGATCTCGCCCGCGCAGAGACGCGGGAGCCACTCCCGCTTCTGGGCCTCTGTGCCGTACAGATGCAGCGGCATCGCGCCCAGCGACACCCCCGCCTCCAGCGTGATCGCCACGGACGAGTCGACGCGCGCGAGTTCCTCCAGGGCCACGCCCAGCGCCATGTAGTCGCCGCCCATACCGCCGTACTCCTCGGGGAACGGCAGCCCGAACAGGCCCATGCGGCCCATCTCGCGGACGATGTCGTACGGGAACTCGTGGTGTTCGTAGTAGTCGGCGATCTTCGGCGCCACTACGTCGTGTGCGAACTCCTCTACCGTGCGGCGGAGTTCTTCGAGTTCGGGGGAGAGTCGGTGGTCCATCGCGGGTCACTGCTCCTTGTGGGACAGGGCTCGAACGGTGCGGGACGGGCTGGGTCGGCCCAGGTGGTCGGCCATCCAGGCGCTGGTGGCGACAAGACGGTCGAGGTCGACCCCGGTGTCGATGCCGAGGCCTTGCAGCATCCACACGAGGTCTTCGGTGGCGAGGTTGCCGGTGGCGGACTTGGCGTACGGGCAGCCGCCGAGACCGCCGGCGGAGGCGTCGACCGTGGTGACGCCGTGCACCAGGGCGGCGTAGGTGTTGGCGAGCGCCTGGCCGTAGGTGTCGTGGAAGTGCACGCCGAGCGCGGACGTCGGGATTCCCTCTTCGTTCAACGCCCCCAGCAGCGCCCGTACATGGCCCGGGGTCGCCACGCCGATCGTGTCGCCCAGGCTCAGTTCGTCGCAGCCCATGTCGAGCAGCGCCCGGCAGACCCGGACGACCTGCGGGACCGGCACCGCGCCCTCCCAGGGGTCGCCGAAGCACATGGAGAGGTAGCCGCGGACATGGACGCCCGCCTCCTTCCCGCGTGCCACCGTCGGCTCGAACATGGCCAGCGCCTCGTCCATCGTCCGGTTGAGGTTGGCCTTCGCGAACGACTCGCTGGCGCTGGCGAAGACGGCGATCCGGGTCGCGCCCAGCGCCAGGGCGCGCTCCAGGCCGCGTTCGTTCGGGACGAGGACCGGCAGATCCGCCTTCACGTCGGCCAGTCGCGGGAACAGCTGCTCCGCGTCCGCCAGTTGGGGCACCCACTTGGGGTGGACGAAGCTGGTCGCCTCGATCGTCGTCAGGCCCGCTCCGGCGAGGCGGTGGACGAACTCCGCCTTGACGTCCGTCGGGACGGTCGCCTTCTCGTTCTGCAGGCCGTCGCGGGCGCCGACCTCGTGGATACGGACGCGCGACGGCAGGCCTTCCTGCGGTACGACCATGGGGAGTGTCATGTCTCGTCCTCCACGGGGGTGATGACGGCCAGCACCTGGTCCATCGCGACCGTCGTGCCCGGCTTGACGTCCAGTTCGGCGACCGTGCCCGCGTGCGGGGCGGAGATGACGTGCTCCATCTTCATCGCCTCCACCACCAGCAGGCTCTGGCCCGCCGCCACCTCGTCCCCCACGGCGACCTTCACCACCGTCACCGTCCCCGGCATGGGCGCGGTGAGCGAGTCGGCGCCCGCGTGGGCCGCGCCGGACAGGGACGCGGCCACCGGGTCGTGGTCCCGCACGTGCCAGGCGTCGCCGTCGCGGCCGAGCCAGTCGGCGGCGCGGTGGAAGGTGTGCCGGACGCCGTCCAGCAGCACGCTCACCCGGTCGTCCGTGACGGTCGCGGTGCCGCGCGGGGTGTACTCCACCGGGTCCTGGACGCGGAGGGGGAAGGCGACCGGCCTGGGCGTGCCGCCCAGCCGCCAGCCGCTCGGCACGGAGAAGGGGTCCGTCCAGCCGTCGCCGTCTCCGGCTCGCGGCTTCAGGGCCTCCAGGCGTACGGCCGCCGCCGCCTCGTAGACCTCCTCCGGTACGTCCGTCGCGACCAGGCCGTCCACCTCGCGCTCCACCAGGCCCGTGTCCAACTCGCCCGCCACCACCGCCGGATGGGCCAGCAGGCGGCGCAGGAAGCCCGCGTTGGTCTGTACGCCCAGCGTGACCGTGTCCGCGAGGGCCGCGCGGAGCTTGCGGATCGCCGTCGCGCGGTCGGGGCCGTACGCGATCACCTTGGACAGCATCGGGTCGTACAGGCTGCCGACCTCCGCACCCTCGCTGAGCCCGGAGTCCGTGCGGACGCCGTCGCCCTGCGGCTCGCGCAGCCGCACCACCGTGCCGCCTGAGGGGAGGAAGCCGCGCGCTGGGTCCTCCGCGCAGATGCGCGCCTCGATCGCGTGCCCGGTGAGCCGTACGTCCTCCTGGCCGAAGTCCAGTCGCTCGCCCGCCGCCACCCGCAGTTGCCACTCCACCAGGTCCAGGCCGGTGATGAGTTCGGTGACCGGGTGTTCCACCTGGAGGCGGGTGTTCATCTCCATGAAGTAGTAGGAGGCGGGGTCGTTGCCGGGGACGATGAACTCCACCGTGCCCGCGCCCCGGTAGCCGCACGAGCGCGCCGCCTGGACCGCCGCCTCGCCCATCGCCGCGCGCGTGGCCTCGTCCAGGAGGACCGACGGGGCCTCCTCGATGATCTTCTGGTGGCGGCGCTGGAGGGAGCACTCGCGCTCGCCGAGGTGGACGACATTGCCGTGCCCGTCGGCCAGGACCTGGATCTCGATGTGCCGGGGGCGGTCGATCCACCGCTCCACCAGCAGCGTGTCGTCACCGAAGGAGGCGCGGGCCTCGCGGCGGGCGGCGGCGATCTCGTCGTCCAGCACCGACAGATCCCGCACCAGCCGCATGCCCTTGCCGCCACCGCCGGCGCTCGGCTTCAGCAGCACCGGGGCGCCCAGGTCGCGAGCAGCCGCCGCCAGTTCCGGGTCACGGCCGCCGGGCACCACCGGCACCCCCGCCGCGGCCACCGTCTCCTTGGCGCGGATCTTGTCGCCCATGAGGGCGATGGCCTCGGCGGGCGGGCCGATGAAGACCAGCCCGGCGTCGGCGCACGCGCGTGCGAAGGCCGCGTTCTCGGCGAGGAAGCCGTAGCCGGGGTGGACGGCCTGGGCGCCCGTCGCCGCGGCGGCCTCCAGCAGCCGCTCGATGGACAGATAGCTCTCGGCGGCCGGTGCCGGGCCCAGTCGTACCGCCGTGTCGGCCTCCCGGACGTGCCGGGCGTCCGCGTCGGCGTCGGAGAAGACGGCGACGGAGCGCACGCCCAGCGCGCGCAGGGTCCGGATGACGCGGACGGCGATCTCGCCGCGGTTCGCCACAAGAACGGTGTCAAACATGGGTCCTCACATCCGGAAGACGCCGAACTGGGGGTCACCCAGCGGGGCGTTCGCGCAGGCGGTCAGGGCGAGACCCAGCACCTGGCGGGTCTCCAGGGGGTCGATGACCCCGTCGTCCCACAGGCGGGCCGTCGCGTAGTAGGCATTCCCCTGATGGTCGTACTGCGCACGGATCGGGTCCTTGAAGGCCTCCTCGTCCTCCGCGGGCCAGTTCTCGCCGCGGGACTCCAGCTGGTCCCGCTTGACGGTCGCGAGGACCGACGCGGCCTGTTCGCCGCCCATCACCGAGATCTTGGCGTTGGGCCACATCCACAGGAAGCGGGGCGAGTAGGCCCGGCCGCACATGGAGTAGTTGCCGGCGCCGTACGAGCCGCCGACCACCACCGTCAGCTTCGGCACGCGCGTGCAGGCCACGGCCGTGACCATCTTCGCGCCGTGCTTGGCGATGCCACCCGCCTCGTACGAACGCCCCACCATGAACCCGGAGATGTTCTGCAGGAACACCAGCGGGATGCCGCGCTGGTCGCACAGCTCGATGAAGTGGGCGCCCTTCTGGGCGGACTCGGAGAACAGGATGCCGTTGTTGGCGACGATGCCGACCGGGTGGCCGTGGATCCGGGCGAAGCCGGTGACCAGGGTCTGCCCGAACTCGGACTTGAACTCCGAGAAGCGCGAGCCGTCGACCACGCGCGCGATGACCTCGCGTACGTCATAGGGGGTGCGGGAGTCGACCGGGACGGCGCCGTAGAGACCGTACGGGTCCACCTTCGGTTCCACGGCCGGCTCCACGGACCACGGGAGCGCCCCGCGCGCGGGGAGCGTGGCGACGATGTTCCGCACGATCCGCAGGGCGTGGGCGTCGTCCTCGGCGAGGTGGTCGGTGACGCCGGAGACCCGGGAGTGGACCTCGCCGCCGCCCAGCTCCTCGGCGGTGACGACCTCTCCGGTGGCGGCCTTCACCAGGGGTGGGCCGCCGAGGAAGATCGTGCCCTGGTTGCGGACGATCACGGCCTCGTCGCTCATCGCGGGCACATAGGCACCGCCGGCCGTGCAGGAGCCGAGGACGGCGGCGATCTGGGGGATGCCGGCGCCCGACATCCGGGCCTGGTTGTAGAAGATCCGCCCGAAGTGCTCGCGGTCGGGGAAGACCTCGTCCTGCATGGGCAGGAAGGCCCCGCCGGAGTCCACCAGATACAGACAGGGCAGCCGGTTCTCCAGGGCGACTTCCTGGGCGCGCAGATGCTTCTTCACCGTCATCGGGTAGTACGTGCCGCCCTTGACGGTCGCGTCGTTGGCGACGATCACGCACTCGCGCCCGCTGACCCGCCCGATCCCGGCGATCACACCGGCGGCCGGGGCCTGCCCCTCGTACAGCCCGTCGGCGGCGAGCGGGGCCAGCTCAAGGAAGGGCGAGCCCGGGTCGAGGAGGGTGTCCACACGGTCGCGCGGCAGCAGCTTGCCGCGCGCGGTGTGCCGGGCACGCGCCTTCTCACCCCCGCCGAGCCGAGCGGCGGCCAGCTTGCCGCGCAGCTCCCCGACGAGTGCGAGGTGCGCTTCCTCGTTGGCCCGCCAGGCCTCCGACGCGGGTTCTGCCGCGCTCGTCAGCTCCGGTGCCTCGTGCATCCTGCGGTCCCCTCACCCAGTGGTCGACTGTTAATGAGCGTTAACCATTTCCTTCAGGTTAACGACCGCTAACCTCCCTGTCTAGAATTGCTTCCATGGCCACCAGAACCGACGCCCCCACCCGGCGCGAGCAGATCCTCAAGGAGGCCGCGCGCCTCTTCGCCGAGCGCGGCTTCCACGGCGTCGGCGTGGACGAGATAGGGGCCGCCGTCGGCATCAGCGGCCCCGGCCTCTACCGGCACTTCGCGGGCAAGGACGCGATGCTGGCGGAGCTGCTGGTGGGGATCAGCGAGCAGCTGCTGCGGGGCGCGCGGCGGCGACTGGCCGAGGCGGACGGCTCCTCGGCGGCGGACGTCCTCGACTCCCTGATCGAGGGCCATATCGACTTCGCCCTGGACGACCGCCCCCTCATCACCCTCCACGACCGCGAGCTGGACCGCCTGCGCGACAGCGACCGCAAGCTGGTCCGCCAGCTCCAGCGGCAGTACGTGGAGCTGTGGGTGGAGGTCGTCCGCGAGGTGTACCCGGCGCTGACGGAGCCCACCGCGCGGTCCGCCGTCCACTCGGTCTTCGGCCTCCTGAACTCCACCCCGCATCTGGGCCGGCCGGGCGCGCTCCCGGGGCGGGGCGTCACGGCGGTGCTGCTGCACCGGATGGCCCGGGGGGCCTTCGGGGCGGCGGGGGAGTGACGAGCGTTACGGAGGGGTTCCCCCGGACGGCCTGGACGGCCCTCCCTACCGGCCGGTACCTTTATCTTCTGAGCAAGCGCTTAGACAAGCGACCCTGAGCCAGGTGGAGGTGGCGGACGTGCGCCGTACGGTGTTCAACGAGGATCACGAGGCGTTCCGGGAGACCCTCCGGGCCTTCATCGAGGCCGAGGTCGTCCCCGTTTACGACGAGTGGTTCGCGGCCGGCCAGGCGCCGCGCGAGTTCTACTACAAGCTCGCCGAGTTGGGCCTCTTCGGCATCAACGTGCCGGAGGAGTTCGGCGGCGCCGGCATCGACTCGTACAAGTTCGAGGCCGTGATGTACGAGGAGACGGCCCGCGCGGGCGTCCACTTCGGCGGCTCCGGTGTGCATGTGCTGCTCGCCCTGCCCTACATCAAGATGCTCGCCACCGACGAGCAGAAGAAGCGCTACCTGCCGAAGTTCGTCTCCGCCGAGGAGATGTGGGCGCTGGCGATGACCGAGCCGGGCACCGGTTCCGACCTCGCGGGCATGAAGACCACCGCCAAGCTGAGCGAGGACGGCACGCACTACGTCCTCAACGGCGCCAAGACCTTCATCACCGGTGGCGTGCACGCCGACCGCGTGATCGTGGCCGCCCGTACCGCCGCCTCCACCGCCGAGGACCGCCGCCACGGCATCTCCCTCTTCGCCGTGGACACCAAGGCCGAGGGCTACTCGATCGGCCGCAAGCTCGACAAGCTGGGCCTGCGCACCTCCGACACCGCCGAGCTGGCGTTCGTCGACGTGAAGGTGCCCGTCGAGGACCTGCTCGGCGAGGAGAACAAGGGCTTCTACTACCTCGGCCACAACCTGGCGTCCGAGCGCTGGGGCATCGCCTTCGGCGCCTACGCGCAGGCCAAGGCCGCCGTCCGGTTCGCCCAGCAGTACGTCACGGACCGCACGGTCTTCGGCAAGCCCGTCGCCACCTTCCAGAACACCAAGTTCGAGCTGGCCGCCTGCAAGGCCGAGGTCGACGCAGCCGAGGCGGTCGCCGACCGTGCCACCGAGGCGCTGGACGCGGGCGAGCTGACCCCGGCCGAGGCCGCTTCCGCGAAGCTGTTCTGCACCGAGGTCGCGCACCGCGTCATCGACCGCTGCCTCCAGCTGCACGGCGGCTACGGCTTCATGAACGAGTACCCGATCGCCCGCCTGTACGCGGACAACCGCGTCAACCGGATCTACGGCGGCACGAACGAGATCATGAAGACGATCATCGCCAAGGACATGGGTCTGTAAGAACGCAGGACACGGGTCCGTAAGACCCCCGCAACTGCTGACCAGTAGAAATGACTGCATGAGTCAGGCACTACAGGGTCTCCTCGATCTGCTCGACCTGGAGCAGATCGAGGAGAACATCTTCCGCGGCCGGTCCCGGCCCGCCATCGTCCCGCGCGTCTTCGGCGGTCAGGTCGCGGCCCAGGCGCTCGTCGCCGCCGGGCGGACCGTCCCCGAGGACCGCCTCGCCCACTCCCTGCACGCGTACTTCCTGCGCCCCGGGGACCCCGGCGCGCCGATCGTCTACACGGTCGAGCGCATGAACGACGGCCGCTCCTTCACCGCCCGCCGGGTCGTCGCCGTCCAGCACGGCCAGCCGATCTTCGCGCTGTCGGCGTCCTTCCAGAGGTACGAGGAGGGCTTCGACCACCAGGCTCCGATGCCGGCCGCCCCCGACCCCGCCACGCTCCCCACCTCCGCCGAGCGGCTGCGGGGGTACGACCACATCGCCCCCGAGGTCGTCGAGAGGTTCATCGAGGCCCGCGAGGCGATCGACCTGCGCCATGTCGACGAGCCGCCGTACGGGAGGTTCGGTGAGCCGCGCGAGCCGCACTCGCAGGTCTGGTTCCGCACCAACGGCAAGCTCGCCGACGACCCCCTGCTGCATGTCGTCCTCGCCACCTACGTCTCCGACATGACCCTCCTCGACTCCATCCTGCTCGCGCACGGGCGCGGCGGCTGGGCGACCGGGGACGTCGTCGGCGCCTCCCTCGACCACGCGATGTGGTTCCACCGGCCCTTCCGCGCCGACGAATGGCTCCTGTACGACCAGGAGTCGCCGTCCGCGCACGGCGGCCGCGGCCTCGGCCAGGCGCGCATCTACACCCAGGACGGACAGCTCGCCATCTCGGTGATCCAGGAAGGCGTGGTCCGGGCACCTCGGCAACACTGAGGGGCATGACCGCAGCGGAAGCAGAAACAGCAACGGGCGGCGGCGAGAGCACCTTCACAGTGATCGTGGCCGCCGTCGCCAACCTCGGGATCGCCCTCGCCAAGGCGGTCGCCGGTGTGATCAGCGGCTCCAGCGCGATGCTCTCCGAGGCCGCGCACTCGGTCGCCGACACCGTCACCGAGGTCCTGCTGCTCACCGCCCTGAAGCGCAGCGAGAAGCCCGCCGACGAGGAACACCCCCTCGGCTACGGCCCCGAGCGCTACATCTGGGCCATGCTGGCCGCCGTCGCCACCTTCGTCGGCGGCGCGGTCTTCTCCTTGTACGACGGCATCCACACCCTCGTCGAGGGCGAGGACCTCGGCGACCCGCTCGTCTCGTACATCGTCCTCGGCGTCGCCTTCCTGCTGGAGGGCTACTCGCTGCGCACCGGGCTGAAGCAGGCCCGCGGGGAGGCGGCCCGCTTCCGGACGCCGTTCAAGCGCTATCTGCGCCACACCCCGGACACCGCCGTGAAGGCCGTCGTCCTGGAGGACTCCGCGGCGCTGATCGGCCTCGTGCTCGCCGCGGGCGGGCTGCTCGGCGGCCAGCTCACCGGTTCGGGCGTGTGGGACGGGGTCGCCTCGCTGCTCATCGGGCTGTTGCTGCTGTGCGTGGCGTGGGTGCTCGGGCGCTCCAACGCCGAGCTGCTCATCGGCCGTCCGCTGCCGCGGTCCATGCGGGAGCGGATCAGGGCGGAGCTGCTGGCGGTGGAGCACATCGAGGCCGTCCTTGAGCTGACGACCCTGGTCCAGGGGCCGCGCGAGGCGCTGGTCGCCGCCAAGGTCGACTTCCGGGACGTGTCGACGGCGGCCCAGATCGAGTGGGCCTGCGAACAGGCCGAGCTCCGGCTGCGGGCGGAGTTCCCCGGCGTGACGAGGGTCTACCTGGACCCGACGCCGGGGCACGCGCAGCAGCGGACGGAGGGGCTGAACCCCTGGCCCTGAGGGCCTTTAAGGGCGGGTCACTTCAGGGTCACTTCAGGCCCGCCTCCGCCAGCAGATACGCCGTCATCGGGTCGTAGTGCCGCGGGCTGACGACATGGTCGTCGAGGGGGACCGTCACCTGGACGGTGCCCTCCGCCTCGCCGAGGAAGAGGGCGGGGTCGTTGCAGTCGGCGTACCCGACGGAGTCGACGCCGTGCTGGGCGGCGTACCCGGCCCATCCGTGGTCGGCGACGACCAGGTCCGGCAGCGGACGCCCGTCGCGCTCCATGCCCGTCAGGATGGCCTTCATCGGCTCGCCCGAGTGGGTGTGCCACAGCGAGGCGCCGTGCTCCAGCATCGCCACGTCGGCGAACTGCATGACGTACCCCTCCTCCGTCTGCAGCCCCTCCGGGATGACGACGATCTCGCAGCCGGCCGCCCGCAGCGCGACGGCGGTGGAGTGGTGCACCTCCAGCAGGCCGCCCGGGTGACCGGTGGCGAACAGCACCCGCTGCTGTCCCTCCGCCGCCTTCCGCAGCCGCGCCGCCATGCGCTCCAGCCCGTCCACCGTCAGCTCGGGGTCGATGGTGTCCTGGCCGTACCGGTACTCGGGGTCGTCGTTGACACCCACCCGCTCCGCCATCACCGCGAGCACGTCCTGCTCGTCGCTCCAGCGGTCGCCGAGCTCCAGGCCGAGCCAGTAGTGGCGGTTGCCGTTGGCGAGCTGACGGTAGTGGGAGAGGTTGTTCTCTCGGGGCGTCGCGACGTCGCCCGCGATGCGGGTCCGTACAAGGTGGTCGACGAGCTCGGCGCGGCTGGGAGTCCCGGGTATCGGCATGGGGTCCATTGTGAGGCAGGCGACTGTGCACGTGCCGGGTGTCCCGGACGCTGGGACGCGGGTCACTCACGCAGGGCGAACCACAACTCCATGCGTACGTCGGGGTCGTCGAGGTCGGCGTCGAGCAACCCCGCGCACTTGGCGACCCGCTGCCGCACGGTGTTGCGGTGCACGGCGAGCGCCACGGCCGTCCGGTCCCAACTGCCGTGCAGGGACAGCCAGGTGCGCAGGGTGTCCAGCAGGGCGGGGGAGCCGGCGAGGGGCGCGAGGAGGGCGCGGGCGTGCGCCTCGGCGGCGTCGGGTGCGACCAGGGCGGCCAGGCGGGCGCGACCGTCGTGCCGGACGAGCGGGGCACGGGTGGCGCGGGCACGGGCCAGGGCGCGGGCGGCCTGGGTGTCGGCGACGGCCCAGCCACGGGGCTCGACGGCGGCGCTCACGCCCAGGGCCCAGCCGGGCTGCGGGGCGGCCGGCTCCCGCTCGGCCGGCACGAGGACGCGTACGACGTCCTTCGCGACGTCGACCAGCGGCGACCCGAGCGCGGCGCCCAGCGCGGAGGCCGCCACGGCGTCCGGCGTCTGCGCGTCGGGGCGGGCGTGCACCACGACCCAGCGCCCGGCCCCCAGCAGCACCGCCACCTCCTCGGGCCGGCCGCCCAGCAGCAGCCGTACCAGCGCCGAGGAGCGGGCCGCTCCCGAGCCGCTCTGGTGCTCGCCGGTGAGGAGGGAGAGCAGGACGGCGGCGACGGAGGCGATCGTGTGGTCGCCGGGCTCGCGGGCGGGGGCGGCCACCCCGAGGACGAAGCCCTGACCGGCGCCGAGGGCGTAGGCGGCGAGGTGGGTGCCGGCGGCGCTGTGCGTGGCGGAGGTGGGGGTGCCGGGACCGGAGGGGCGTACGACCTGGGCCAGCTCGGCCAGCGCGAGCCGGGCGCCGTCCTCCACGGCCCGCCCCGCCGCCGCGATCTCCGTCCCCTCCGGCCCGTACAGCACCGCCCGTCCCCCCACCCGCTGGGCCAGTTGGCGCAGGACGGACGGCACCGGGTCCGGGCGGGACGCGGCGGCGGCGAGGCTCTGCTGGGCCTCGGTCACGCGGCGGAGTTCGGCGAGGCGGGCCTGGGCCATGAGCTGCCACACAGCGCGGGCCACGCCGGAGAACGTGGTCTGGGGCGGGACCTCGATCAGGGGGAGTTCATAGGCGTCGCAGGCCGCCACCAGGGCGCGCGGCACCGTGTCGTGCACCGGCGCCACGCCGAAGCCGAGAGCCGCTCCGCCCGCAGCCACGATCCGGGCGACGTAGTCGTCGAAGTACGCCCCCGACCCGGCCGCCTCCGGCACATGCACGCCCGCGGTCAGCAGCAGCTCGCCGCCCAGCAGATACGGGTACGGGTCGGCCATCTCCGAGGTGTGCGCCCAGTGGATGACGGCGGCCGGGTCCACGGGGCCGGCGATCTGCCGCAGCGCGAGGTCCTCGCGGGCCAGGAGTGCGGCCAGCGGGACGGGTGGGGTGGGCGGGACGGCCGGGTCCGGCATGGTGTGCGTTTCCTTCACTCCGAACGGCCTCAATGGATGAAAAGTACACTTCGCAGCCGCTTTCCGGCCACCTAGTGTCGGTGCTCGTCACCCGCCGGCGAGACCCGAGCGAAGGAGGGCCCTGTGGCCGTCGACTACACAGTGATCGTTGTCTATCTGCTCGGCATGCTGGCCGTGGGCTGGTGGGGCATGCGCCGCGCCAAGTCCAAGAGCGAGTTCCTGGTCGCGGGCCGCCGCCTCGGCCCCGCGATGTACTCCGGCACCATGGCCGCCATCGTCCTCGGCGGCGCCTCCACCATCGGCGGCGTCGGCCTCGGCTACCAGTACGGCCTCTCCGGCGCCTGGATGGTCTTCACCATCGGCCTCGGACTGCTGGCGCTGAGCGTCTTCTTCTCCGCCCGCATCGCCCGCCTCAAGGTCTACACCGTCTCCGAGATGCTCGATCTCCGGTACGGCGGCCGGGCCGGAGTCATCTCCGGCCTCGTCATGTGGGCGTACACCCTCATGCTCGCGGTCACCTCCACCATCGCCTACGCCACGATCTTCGACGTCCTCTTCGACATGAACCGGACCGTCGCGATCGTCCTCGGCGGCTCGATCGTCGTCGCGTACTCGACGCTCGGCGGCATGTGGTCGATCACCCTGACCGACATGGTGCAGTTCGTCGTCAAGACGATCGGCGTACTGCTCCTGCTGCTCCCCATCGCGGTCGTCAAGGCGGGCGGCTTCGGCGAGATGAAGGCCAAGCTGCCCACCTCGTACTTCGACCCGCTGGGCATCGGCGGCGAGACGATCTTCACCTATGTGCTGATCTATACGTTCGGCATGCTCATCGGCCAGGACATCTGGCAGCGCGTCTTCACAGCCCGCAGCGACACGACCGCCAAGTGGGGCGGCACGGTCGCGGGTACGTACTGCCTGGTCTACGCCCTCGCAGGCGCCGTCATCGGCACGGCTGCCAAGGTCCTCTACCCCAACCTGGCCAACGCGGACGACGCCTTCGCCACCATCGTCAAGGACGAACTCCCGGTCGGCGTACGGGGCCTGGTGCTGGCCGCCGCGCTCGCCGCCGTGATGTCGACGTCCTCCGGCGCGCTGATCGCCTGCGCGACGGTCGCCAACAACGACATCTGGTCGCGGCTGCGCGGAAAGGCCACGGGCGGCGAGCGGGACGAGGTGGCGGGCAACCGCGCCTTCATCCTCATCATGGGCGTCGGCGTCATCGGCACGGCCATCGCCCTCAACAACGTCGTCGAGGCGCTGACCGTGGCGTACAACCTGCTCGTCGGCGGCCTCCTCGTGCCGATCCTCGGCGGTCTGCTGTGGAAGCGCGGCACGGTGTACGGCGCCCTCGCGTCCGTGATCGTCGGCGGCCTCGCGGTCATCGGCCTGATGGCGGGCTACGGCATCCTCGCCAACGAACCCGTCTACTACGGCCTGCTGTCGTCCCTCGCCGCCTACGTGGTCGTGTCCCTGGCCACCCCGGCGACCGACGAGGCCGTCCTCACCGCCTGGCGCGAGCGGCTGGCCGGCCGTGGCGCCCCCGAACTCGTGTCCGAACCGGTCCCGGCTCCCCAGTAGAGTCGAGTGCAGATTCCGCACATACGTGATGAAGCGTAGGAAAGAAGGCATTACCTCATGAGCAGCAACGAGACGCCCCGCGGCCCCGTCGACTCCTCCCGCATCCCGCGGTACGCCGGCCCCGCGACCTTCGCCCGGCTGCCCCGCCTCGACGAGGTCGGCCGCGCCGACGTCGCCGTCGTGGGCGTGCCGTTCGACTCGGGCGTCTCGTACCGGCCGGGCGCCCGCTTCGGGGGCAACGCGATCCGCGAGGCGTCTCGGCTGCTGCGCCCGTACAACCCGGCGCAGGACGCCTCCCCGTTCGCCCTCGCGCAGGTGGCGGACGCCGGCGACATCGCGGTGAACCCGTTCAACATCAACGAGGCCGTCGACACCGTCGAGGCGGCGGCGGACGACCTCCTCGGCACAGGCGCCCGTCTGATGACCCTCGGCGGCGACCACACCATCGCGCTGCCGTTGCTGCGCTCGGTCGCCAAGAAGCACGGCCCGGTCGCCCTGCTCCACTTCGACGCCCACCTCGACACCTGGGACACCTACTTCGGCGCCGAGTACACGCACGGCACGCCGTTCCGGCGGGCGGTGGAGGAAGGCATCCTCGACACCTCCGCGCTCTCCCACGTCGGCACGCGCGGGCCCCTGTACGGCAAGCAGGACCTGACCGACGACGAGAAGCTGGGCTTCGGCATCGTCACGTCCGCGGACGTCTACCGCCGCGGCGCCGACGAGGTGGCCGACCAGCTCCGCCAGCGCATCGGCGACCGCCCCCTCTACATCTCCATCGACATCGACTGCCTGGACCCGGCCCACGCCCCCGGCACGGGCACGCCCGAGGCGGGCGGCATGACGTCGAGGGAGCTCCTGGAGATCCTCCGGGGGCTGGCTGGGTGTCACCTGGTCTCGGCCGACGTCGTCGAGGTGGCCCCCGCGTACGATCACGCGGAGATCACGTCGGTGGCCGCGTCCCACACCGCGTACGAACTGACCACGATCATGTCCCGCCAGATCGCCCAGGAGAAGGCAGCGAAGTGACCCACGACCACGACCTGGTGCTCCGCCCGACGGAAGCGCAGACCGCCGCCGCCCTGAACCCGCCCGCCGGCCGGAACGGCGGAGACCTGGTCGTGGAGACACTGGCCGCGCTCGGCACGACGACGGTCTTCGGCCTGCCGGGCCAGCACGCGCTCGGCATGTTCGACGCGCTGCGGCGCAGCGATCTGCGCTATGTGGGCCTGCGGGTGGAGAACAACGCGGGGTTCGCGGCGGACGCGTACGGCCGCATCACGGGCGAGGCGGCCCCGCTGCTCCTCTCGACCGGCCCGGGCGCGCTGACGTCCCTGGCCGCGCTTCAGGAGGCGGCGGCGGCGTCGGCGCCGGTCCTCGCGATCAGTAGCCAGATCCCGTCCGCCGGTCTGGGCGGCGGCCGCCACGGTTACTTGCACGAACTCCCGGACCAGTCGGCCTCCTTCCGGGGCGTGGTGAAGTCGGTCCACACCGTCCGTACCCAGTCCCAGATCCCGTCCGCGATCGAGGCGGCCTGGAAGTCGGCGCTGACCGCCCCGCACGGCCCGGTGTGGGTGGAGATCCCGCAGGACGTGCTGCTGGCTCCCACGCGGATCCCCGTGGTGACGGGCGGCGACGCGTTCCCTGAGGAACTCCCGCCGCGGGTCGAACTGACGGCGCTGGCGGCGGACTTGCTGTCCAAGGCGGCCCGCCCGGCGATCATCGCGGGCGGGGGAGTCGTACGCTCCGACGCCTCGCGCAAGCTGCGCCAGCTGGCGGAGCTGCTCCAGGCCCCGGTGGTGACGACGCCGGGCGGCAAGGGAGCGTTCCCCTGGAACCACCCCCTGTCCCTCCAGTCCTGGATCGAGGACCGGTACGTCACGGACTTCCTGGAGGACGCGGACGTCCTGCTGGTGGTGGGTTCGGGACTGGGTGAACTGTCCTCCAACTACCACACGTTCAAGCCGCGGGGCCGGGTCATCCAGATCGAGGCGGACCTCGGCAAACTGGAGTCGAACCACCCCGCACTGGGCATCCACGCGGACGCGCGACTGGCGTTGCAGGCGCTGCTGGAGACGGTGGGGAGGCGGACCGACGAAGGCGCTCCGGAGCGGGTGCGCGAGGTGCTCACGAAGGTCGCCGAGCGCATCGCCTCCCAGGAACTCACTCTGGAACAGGACGTGTTGGCGTCGGTGCGCAAGGCGCTCCCCGCCGATTCCCCGTCCTTCTGGGACATGACGATCCTCGCGTACTGGGCCTGGTCCGCCTTCGACGCCAAGGGCCCCAACCTCCTCCACTCCGCCCAGGGCGCCGGCGGCCTCGGCTACGGCTTCCCGGCGGCGCTGGGCGCGGCGGTGGCCGACGGTTCGCGTCCGGTGCTGGCGGTGTCGGGGGACGGGGGTGCGCTGTACTCGATCGCGGAGTTGGCCACCGCCCGCCAGTACGACCTGAACGTGACGTGGCTGATCGTCGACGACGGTGGCTACGGCATCCTGCGCGAGTACATGACGGACGCGTTCGGCGAGGCGACGGCGACGGAACTGACGCGGCCGGACTATGTGGCCCTCGCCGAGTCCTTCGGGGTACCGGGGGTGCGGACGACGCCGGAGACGCTGGAGGCGGACCTGGCGAAGGCGTTGGGGGAGCCGGGGCCTTCGGTGGTCGTACTCCCGGCGGTGCTGCGGATGTTCGCGCCGACCCACCTGGGCTGAGCTACGGTGTGCCCATGACGACCCAGGGCCCTGGCAGAACCGCCGGATGGGCGAAGGCCCTCGCGGTGTGCGTGTTTCTTGTGCCGCTGCCCCTCGTGATCTGGTTCATGGTGTCGTACCCGGGGTCCTGACACGCAGGTCGTAGAACCGCGTCGTCTGTGCCGCGTTCTGGTTGTCGTCGCTGACGAGCAGGACCTTCCAGGTGCCCTTGGCGTGGCCCGTGATCGTCATGCCCTCGATGTTGTCGAGGAGCGGGTTCGGCTGGGGCTGCTTGGCGGTGGCGCCGAGGGTGGGGCAGGCGGCGATGTCCGTGAGGAGGGTCTTGCGCAGCGGGCGTACGCCGTCCTGGCCGGTGAGGTACTCCACCCCGCTGGTGTCCGTGGCGTGGCGCGGGTCGGCCAGGTAAAGGCGGACCGTGTTGCCGACGCCGGAGGTGAAGCCGCGTTCCAGGACGAGGAGGCGGCCGTCGGGGAGGGACTGGACCTCCGGGACGCCGAGGCCCGGGTCGGGCTGGTAGGCGTACTGGGCGGCGAGCCTGAAGCCGCCGCCCCTTGCGCGGTCCCAGGTCTGGAAGCGGACCGCGCCCGAGGTGTCGCCGGACAGGGCGTACTCCATTGACGCCAGCAGTCCTCCGCGGAACCGCGTCAGGCCCTCGAACGTGCCGTTGGAGACCGCCCGCCCCGCCGGTGCCACCCGCAGCGCGTCCGGCACCGGCAGGCGGTCGAGGATCCGGCCGTCCGCGCTGTACCGGCGGATGGACGGCTCCGTCTCCGACGTCACCAGCCGCGTGCCGTCCCGGTCGATGACCAGGCCCTCGGAGTCGAGGGCGGCCCCCTTCTCGTCGGCCAGCGCCACCACGCCCCGCGGGGCGAGCGTCCTCGCGTCCAGCGAGAACAGCGAGGAACGGTCGGAGAGCGCCGCGAGCGAGCCGTCCCGGTCCACCGCCAGTGCGGAGAAGTTGCCGACGAAGGTCCCGTCGTACGACGTCTTGTCGAGCGCGTCGGAGAAGCGCTCGATCGAGACGGCGGGTGAACAGGCCGCCGCCGAGGGGGTGTCGGCGGCTGCGGGGCCCCCGGCGGACAGGCCGGTGGCGGCCGCCGCCAGGCCGGCGGTGACGGTCGCGAGTACGGTTCTCAGGCGCTGGGCGCCACCGTAGGAGGCGTGGGTGACGAACGGGAGACCTGCGGGCGTCAACTCGCGGCGAGATCCTTGTGGATCACCTTCGCCACACCCTGGATGGTAGTGATGCCGTAGTTCATGGTGCTGTTGCCGTGGGTGAGCACCGTGATCATGTAGTCGTGGCCGCCGCCCTTGAAGGTGCCGACGCTGTGGACGCGCCAGCCGTGCGTGGAGCGTTGCAGCCAGCCGTTCTTGACGTGCACGAGGACGCCGGACGGGGCGCCGTACGGAGTGCCCCAGCGCTGCGAGGAGATGACCTGGCCCATCAACTTCCGGATGTACGTACGGGAGTTGTCGCTCAGGACGGTGTTCGACGCGGTGATCAGCTTGAGCAGCTTCTGCTCGTCCGTGACGGTGATCTGGGTCAGGCCCCAGTAGCCGTCGGCGCCGGGCTTGGTCTGGGTCATACCGGCCGCGGTGAGGAAGCCCTTGATCTTCGTCAGGCCCAACTGCTTCCACAGGGTGCTGGTCGCGGCGTTGTCCGACTTGGTGATCATGGCCTTGGCGAGGGTCGTCTCGCGGTCGGTGAGATACCGGTCGTGCTTCTTCGCGTCCCACAGCAGCGTGGCGAGGACGGTGACCTTGACGACGCTCGCGGAGTCGTAGGCCGTCGAAGAACGCAGCGTGCAGGTCGTCTTGGTGCTGCGGTCGTAGAGGCCGACGGCGATCGTGCCCTTGCGGTTGGCGAGGGCCGAGGTGATGTCCCGCTTCAACTTGTCGGCGAGGCCGGCCTTCGCGGACGTACAGCTGACGGTCGGTGTCGTGGCGGCGGTGGCGGGAGTGGCGGCGGCCACGCACGCGACGAGCGCCGCCCCTGCCACCCATCTGGCGCGTGTGGATACGGATATGCCGTGAGTCATGCCCTCTTGACTCACGGACAGGAGTGAAAGGTTGCATGCGTGTTCGATAAGAATCCGGCGACGGGTGGTGCCTTGAGCCGGCTATGGGGGAGGCATTGCCCGGCCCTTGGTCAATTCACAGGCAGCGGCCAGGTACGGCACAGCGCACGCTCACCCCGGGTCCGCACCATGCTCGGGTGACATCTGCCACCGATCCACACCCCCACACCGAGTCCGAGGCCGCGGCCGTCTCTCCCGACTGGCCGCCGCCGGCACCACCCACGCAGACGCCCGACAAGGCGCCGCGCTGGTCGCTGCCCGCGCTGCTCGCGATCCTGGTCCTGGCCGGCGTCCTGTACGCCTGGAACCTGTCCGGGAGCAGCCTGAACAGCTTCTACAGCGCGGCGATCTACAGCGGCACACAGAGCTGGAAGGCGTGGTTCTTCGGCTCGCTGGACGCGGGCAACTTCCTCACCGTCGACAAGCCTCCGTTCGCGCTGATGATCATGGGCCTGTCGTGCCGGGTCCTCGGCTTCGGCACCTGGCAGATGATGGCGCCCGAGATCGCGGCCGCGCTCGGCACGATCTGGATCCTGCACTCCTCCGTCAAGCGGCACTTCGGGCATGTGGCGGCCACCATCGCCGCGCTGGTCCTCGCACTCACCCCGATCACGGTCGCGATCAACCGCGACAACAACCCCGACACGATCCTCGTCCTGCTGATGGTCGGCGGCGCGGCCCTGGCGCTGCGCGCGGTGCGCACCGACAGGCTGCTGCCGCTCATCGGCTCGGCGGTCCTGTTCGGGCTGGCCTTCAACACCAAGATGCTCCAGGGCTACATCGCCCTGCCCGCCGTCTTCGCCGTGTACGTGTACGCCTCGAAGCTCGGCTGGAAGCGGAAGGCCGTCAACCTGGCGCTGGCCGCGGTCGCGCTGGCCGTCGCCAGCTTCTGGTGGGCCACCGCCGTCTCCCTGGTCCCGGCTGACGACCGGCCCTACATCGGCGGTTCGACCGACGGCTCCGCCTGGGACCTGATCATGGGCTACAACGGTCTGGGCCGGGTCCTCGGCGGCGAGGGCAACGGCGGGGGCGGCGGGGGCGGCGGGGGCGGCACCTTCGCCGGCACCGCGGGCATCGGGCGCATGTTCAACGACGTCCTCGGCGGCCAGATCTCCTGGCTGATCCCCTTCGCCTTCCTGGCGCTCGTCGCCGGCCTGGTGCGGTGCGGCCGGGCCCCGCGCACCGACCTGACGCGGGCCGCGCTCGTCCTGTGGGGCGGCTGGCTGGTGCTGCACTACCTGACCTTCGCGATGGCCGAGGGCACCATGCACCCGTACTACACGACCGCGCTCGCCCCCGGCATCGCGGCGCTGTGCGGTGGCGGCGGTGTGCTGCTGTGGCGCGCGTTCCGCAGCGGCGACGCCCGCTGGTCGTGGGTGCTGCCCGTGGGTCTGGTGGTCACGGGGGTCTGGGCGATCGTGCTGCTGCGCCGGGCCACCGGCTGGAACACCTGGCTGTGGCCGGTCGTCGGCGTGGTCATGGCCCTCGCGGTCGTGGGCCTGTTCGTCTTCCGTACGGCGGGGTCCGGGACCAGGGCACGGCTGCTGGCCGCGTCCGTGGCCGCGGCCGTCGTGGCGGGCCTCGCCGGTCCCACGGCGTACGCCGCCTCCCCGGCCTTCGCCTCCGCCACCGGCGGCATGGGCGGCACCAACCCCACCGCGGGCCCCTCGACCGGCAACGGCATGGGCGGTCCCGGCGGCGGTGGCGGCCGGGGCGGCTTCGGCGGCGGCGACGGAGGTGGCCCGGGGGGTCGGCAGGACGGCACCCAGCAGGGCGGCCAGGCGGGCGGGGAGATGCCCGGCGGCGGCAACGGCCAGATGCAGCCGGGCGGCGGCGACGGTGAGCTTCCGCAGGGCGGCGCGCCGGGCGGCGCCACGAACGGGGAGCTCCCGGGTGGCGGTACGGCTCCCGGCGGCAACGGCGGTACGGGCGGCGCGCCCAGCGGCGGCTTCGGCGGCGGTGGCGGCATGGGCGGCAGCGTCGACAGTGAGCTGGTCGCGTACCTGGAGAAGCACCAGGACGGCGCGAAGTGGCTGCTCGCGGTCTCCAACTCGCAGAGCGCCGGCCAGCTGATCCTCAGCACCCACAAGCCCGTCATCTCCATGTGGGGCTTCACCGGCTCCGACAAGGCGATGACCCTGGCCAAGCTCAAGGAGCTGGTGAAGAAGGGCGAGTTGCACTACATCCAGCTCGGCGGTGGTGGCATGGGCGGCAACAGCAGCCTCAACCAGGAGATCACCACCTGGGTGCAGAAGAACGGCACGGCGGTGAAGGCGAGCGAGTACAGCTCCACTTCGACGTCGGACTCCGGTTCATCGAGTTCGTCCAGCTCCTCGATCTACCGCCTGGACGCCTCGGACGTCAGCTGACGTCCCCGTAGATCCCGTAGATCCCGTAGATCCGGCCCAACGGCCCCCGACCACCCGGTCGGGGGCCGTTTTGTCATGTCAACTCGCGTAGACAACGCCCGAATTGCCGTTTCAGGTCACCCAATGGACACGCGGATTCCATTTACACGGCTGCATGTCCATGCCACTCTCTCGCTTGCCGCCTCCATTCAACCCGCGTAGATGGGACCCCCGCTTATGCTGGCGACACGCATACGCCGCTGGAAGACAGTGGCTCTGACGACCGCCGCGGTCATGGCCGGACTCACCGCTCCGGTGGTGACCGCGAGCCCGGCCGCCGCCACGACGACCGCGTACGACTCGACGTACTACAAGAACGCGATCGGCAAGACGGGCACGAGCCTGAAGTCGTCCCTGCACACGATCATCAGCAGCCAGTCGAAGATCTCGTACTCCGCGGTGTGGGACGCGCTCAAGGTCACCGACCAGGACCCGAACAACACCAGCAACGTGCTGCTGCTGTACAGCGGTGTGTCCCGCAGCAAGTCCCTCAACGGCGGTGACGTCGGCGACTGGAACCGTGAGCACACCTGGGCCAAGTCGCACGGCGACTTCGGCGAGGTCACCGGTCCGGGCACCGACCTGCACCATCTGCGCGCCTGTGACGTCCAGGTCAACAGCACCCGCGGCAACCTGGACTTCGACAACGGCGGCAGCGCGGTCACCAACGGAGGCGGCTCCACCGTCGACTCCGACTCCTTCGCGCCGCGTGCCGCGGACCGGGGCGATGTGGCCCGCATGATCCTCTACATGGCCGTGCGTTACGAGGGTGACGACGGCTTCGCCGACCTGGAGCCCAACGAGAAGGTCGGCAACGGCTCCAACCCGTACATGGGCAAGCTCTCCGTCCTCAAGGCCTGGAACGAGGCGGACCCGCCCAGCGCCTTCGAGGAGCGCCGCAACCAGGTCATCTACGACACCTACCAGCACAACCGCAACCCGTTCATCGACCACCCGGAGTGGGTCGAGGCGATCTGGTAGGACCCGGTACACAGCGCCCCACCCGAACCAGCGAACCCCCGAACCCCCCGTGCCGTCCGCCGGGGGGTTCGGTCGTTCACGCGCAGTGACCGGGCTCCCCGGATTGTTGCAGCGGGATGAAATCCCCGCCCCTCCGTGTTGTGCCCTTCCGGCACACCAGCAGAGTGGAGGACGGGCACGTGAGACAGCGGGGATGGGCACGGCGGCTGGCCGGATACGCCTGGCGGTATCCGAAGGACGTCGTCCTGGCCCTGGGGTCGAGCCTCGCCGGCATGGCCGTCATGGCGCTCGTGCCGCTGATCACGAAGGTGATCATCGACGACGTCATCGGTGACCACAGCCGGGACATGGCCCCCTGGGCCGGTCTTCTCATCGCCTCCGCCGTGCTGGTGTACGTCCTCACCTACATCCGCCGCTACTACGGCGGGCGTCTCGCCCTCGACGTCCAGCACGACCTGCGGACCGAGATGTACGGGACGATCACGCGGCTGGACGGGCGGCGGCAGGACGAGCTGTCGACCGGGCAGGTCGTGGGGCGGGCCACCAGCGACCTCCAGCTGATCCAGGGGCTTCTCTTCATGCTGCCGATGACCATCGGCAACTTCGCCCTGTTCCTGATCTCCCTGGTCGTCATGGCCTGGCTGTCGATCCCGCTGACCCTGGTCGCCCTCGCGGTCGCGCCCGCCCTCGCCTGGATCGCCAAGCGCTCCCGCAGCAAGCTGCACCCGGCCACCTGGTACGCCCAGGCCCAGGCCGCCGCCGTCGCCGGGGTAGTCGACGGCGCGGTGGGCGGCGTACGCGTGGTCAAGGGGTTCGGCCAGGAGGAGCAGGAGACCGGGAAACTGAGGGAGGTCGGACGGCGGCTCTTCGCGGGGCGGCTGCGGACCATCCGGTTCAACAGCAAGTACACGCCGGCGCTCCAGGCCGTCCCCGCTCTCGGGCAGGTCGCCATGCTGGCGCTGGGCGGCTGGCTGGCCGTGCGCGGGCACATCACCCTCGGTACCTTCGTCGCCTTCTCCACCTATCTCGCCCAGCTCGTCGGGCCGGTGCGCATGCTCGCCATGGTCCTCACCGTGGCCCAGCAGGCGCGGGCCGGTACGGAGCGGGTCCTGGAGCTGATCGACACCGAGCCGTCGATGAAGGACGGGCCCAAGGAGCTGCCCGCCGACGCCCCGGCCACCGTCGAGTTCGACGACGTGTCCTTCGGTTACGAAGACGAGCGGCCCGTTCTCCAGGGGCTCTCCTTCGAGATCCGGCCCGGTGAGACCCTCGCCGTCGTTGGCTCCTCCGGCTCCGGCAAGTCCACGGTCTCCCTCCTCCTCCCGCGCTTCTACGACGTCACCCGCGGTGCCGTCCTCGTCGGCGGCCACGACGTCCGCGAACTGACCCTCGACTCGCTGCGGGCCGCCATCGGGCTCGTCCCCGAGGACTCCTTCCTCTTCTCGGACACCGTCCGCAACAACATCGCCTACGGCCGCCCCGAGGCGACCCGGGAGCAGATCGAGGAGGCCGCCCGCGCCGCCCAGGCGGACCGTTTCATCAGTGAGCTGCCCGAGGGCTACGACACCAAGGTCGGCGAACACGGCCTCACCCTCTCCGGCGGCCAGCGCCAGCGCGTCGCCCTCGCCCGCGCCATCCTCACCGACCCCCGCCTCCTCGTCCTCGACGACGCCACCTCCGCCGTGGACGCCCGCGTCGAGCACGAGATCCACGAGGCGCTGAAGCAGGTCATGGAGGGGCGGACCACGCTGCTCATCGCGCACCGCCGCTCCACCCTCAACCTCGCCGACCGCATCGCCGTCCTCGACCAGGGCCGGCTCGCCGACCTCGGCACCCACGCCGAGCTGGAGAAACGGTCCGCCCTCTACCGGCGCCTGCTCACCGACCCCGACGAGCTCGGCGGCGTCTCACCCGGCCACGCCCAGCCCCTCGCCCCGGCCGAGGACACCTCCGTACGCGACGAACTGGACGCCGAGTTCGACGCCGAGCGCGGCGTCACCCCGCGGCTGTGGACCGGCGACCGGGAGCCGAAGGACGCCGCGCTCTCCGGCACCCCGGCCACGCCCGAGCTGCTCGCCCAGGTGGAGGCGCTGCCCCCGGCGACCGACACCCCGGACATCGACGAGGCGCGGGCGGTCACGCCGGAGGAGTCGTACGGCCTGCGCAGGCTGCTGCGCGGCTTCGGCGCCCCCCTGCTCATCAGCCTCGGGCTCGTCGCCGTCGACGCCGGCATGGGGCTGCTGCTGCCGATCCTGATCCGGCACGGCATCGACAGCGGGGTCGGCGAGATGGCCCTCGGCGCGGTGTGGGCGGCCTCGCTGCTCGGGCTGCTCACCGTCGCCGTGCAGTGGGCCGCGCAGATCGGTGAGACGCGGATGACCGGGCGGACCGGCGAACGGGTGCTGTACTCGCTGCGGCTCAAGATCTTCGCGCAGCTCCAGCGGCTCGGACTCGACTACTACGAGCGCGAGTTGACCGGCCGGATCATGACCAGGATGACGACCGACGTCGACGCGCTCTCGACCTTCCTCCAGACGGGTCTGGTCACCGCCTTCGTCTCCGTCGTCACCTTCTTCGGCATCATGGGCGCCCTGCTCGTCCTCGACGTGCAGCTGGCCCTGGTCGTCTTCGTGACGCTGCCGCCGCTGATCGTCGCGACGTACTTCTTCCGCCGGGCGAGCGTGAAGGCGTACGAACTCGCCCGTGAGCGCGTCTCGGTGGTCAACGCCGACCTTCAGGAGTCCGTCGCCGGGCTCAGGATCGTGCAGGCGTTCCGACGCGAGCGGGACGGCGGGGCGCGGTTCGCGGAGCGCAGCGACAGCTACCGGCAGGCCCGTATCCGGGGGCAGTGGCTGATCTCGGTCTACTTCCCCTTCGTGCAGCTGCTGTCGTCGGTCGCCGCCGCGGCCGTCCTCGTCGCGGGTGCCGGACGGATCGACGACGCGACCCTCACCACCGGCGCGCTGGTCGCGTATCTCCTCTACATCGACCTGTTCTTCGCGCCCGTGCAGCAGCTCTCCCAGGTCTTCGACGGCTACCAGCAGGCCACCGTGTCGCTGGGCCGCATCCAGGAACTGCTCCAGGAGCCGACCTCGACGAAGGCCGCCGACGAGCCGCTGGAGGTGCTCTCCCTGCGAGGCGAGGTCGCCTTCGAGGGCGTCCACTTCGCCTACGGCGACGACGAGGAGGCCATCGGCGGGATCGACCTGCGCATCCCGGCCGGGCAGACCGTCGCGTTCGTCGGCGAGACCGGCGCCGGCAAGTCGACGGTGGTGAAGCTGGTGGCGCGGTTCTACGACCCGACCGGCGGCCGGGTCACGGTCGACGGCACGGATCTGCGGGCCCTGGACCTCACCTCGTACCGGCACCGGCTCGGTGTCGTCCCGCAGGAGGCGTACCTCTTCCAGGGCACCGTCCGCGACGCCATCGCCTACGGCCGCCCCGAGGCCACCGACGCCGAGGTGGAGGCGGCGGCCCGCGCGGTCGGCGCGCACGAGATGATCGCCACCCTCGACGGCGGCTACCTCCACGAGGTCGCCGAACGCGGCCGCAACCTCTCGGCCGGCCAGCGCCAGCTGATCGCGCTGGCCCGCGCGGAACTCGTCGACCCCGACATCCTGCTCCTCGACGAGGCGACGGCCGCCCTCGACCTGGCCACCGAGGCCCAGGTCAACCAGGCCACCGACCGCCTCGCGGGCCGCCGCACGACCCTCGTCGTCGCCCACCGCCTGACGACCGCGGCCCGCGCGGACCGGGTGGTCGTGATGGATCACGGTCGGGTCGCGGAGGACGGGACGCACGACGAGCTGATCGCTCGCGATGGTCTCTACGCCTCGTTGTGGCGGACGTTCGTGGGGGAGGACGAGCCGTTGGCCGCCTGAGCGACCGCCTGCCGTGGCGCCGGACGGAGTCCGGCCAGTCGGCTCGAAGCCCGTGAGGCCCGCCAGGGCCGATCGGTGCGAGAGCGACATCGGGAGGTTCAGCTCACGGTCGGGTCGCCGAGGACGGGACGCACGACGAGCTGATCGCACGCGATGGTCTCTACGCCTCGTTGTGGCGGACGTTCGTGGGGGAGGACGAGCCGTTGGCCGCGTGATGGCCTGATCCCGTGACGGTCGTGCAACCATCCGACATACGTCGTGCGTCCGTACACCAGTACGCTCATCGCCGGGGTACGGGAGGGACCACAGTGGACCGAGGGACTGGTGCGATACGGCGGCGGGCCGCGGTCGTGCTCGCGGCGTTGACCGCTTCCGGGCTGCTCGCGGTCGCGGTGCCGGGCCAGGCGCAGGCGTTCTCGGCGGACTCCTGCGAGGGCCGGAAGATCCGCACGTTCACGTTCTCCACCGGCGCCGTCAAGCTCTACAAGGACGGCGGCTGGCTCTGCGCGATGACGTTCCCGAAGAGCGGCGGCGCCAAGCGCACCATGATGGTCAGCATCCAGGCGCGCGGCTTCGGGGCCGTCGTCGACAAGGGCAAGTACACCCATCACGCCGGGCCGGTGCGGACGTACGCCGGCACCCGCAAGGTGTGGATCAAGGGCCAGGTGGGCCGGGGGGCCTACGAGTCCAGCAGCTGGAAGCGGTACTGACCGGATGACCGGCCGACTCCGGCGCGCGGCGCGCACCGGAGCCGGCCTCGGTGTCACGGACGCAGCGTGGGCTCCCGCTCCACGTCCCGCACGTCCAGCTTCCGGTCGAACGTCGCGAGCGGCTTCGCCTCGGCGACCGCGGTGGCCGACAGCCCCGCCCAGTCGAGGATGCGGGCCGTCGCGAAGGCCTTCTGGTCGGCGACCAGACCGGCCACGTTCGCGCCGTGGTTCATGCCGGGGGCGGTGAAGACGTAGGAGTCCTTCGCGCCCTTGTCGACCCGGAACCGCTCGCCGCCCCACGGGTCGTTCTGGCCGTAGACGTAGAGCATGTGCCGGGCGTTGTGCCGGATCCAGGTGTCGACGTCCCGCATCGCGTACGGCTGGAACTTCGTCGGGATGTCGCGCGGGACGAAGTTGCGCGGCGGCTGGTAGCCGTAGCGGACGTACTTCTTCTCGATGTACGGGAAGTGGATGGTCGGGGCGCCGAGTTGGGTGGCCGCCTGGTAGTAGTACGGCGTGTACGGCGTGAGGCCCTGGTCGGTGTAGAAGGAGAACCCGGAGACCGTGTCGATCGAGTTCCAGATCTGGTCGTCGGTCGCGGTCTTCGCGTCCGGCGGGATCAGCTCGTCGTCGGCGCAGTTGGCCAGCAGGTTGTACTGCCAAAAGCCCCACACGTAGTCGAGGACGACCGCCTCGTACGCCCGGTCGAGGCTGCCGATGGTGTCGAAGGTGAAGCCCTCCGACTCGGCGTAGGCGGCGTACTTCTTCTCCAGCGGCTCCCGGCGCACCAGCGCCTCGCGCTGCACGGCGTTCAGCCGGTCGCGGCACTCCTTGGTGCCGACGGACGCGAAGAAGCGGTCGTAGGCCGAGTCCTCGTCGTTGACGACGTCGTTCGGTGCCACGTAGGCCACCACGCCGTCCATGTCCTTCGGGTAGAAGCGCTCGTAATAGGTGGCGGTCATGCCGCCCTTCGAGCCGCCGGTGGCGATCCAGTTCTTCGAGTAGATCGGCTTCAGCGCCTTGAAGATCCGGTGCTGGTCACTGGCCGCCTGCCAGATGTCCAGCTTGCTCCAGTCGGCCGGGTCGGGCCGGGACGGCGTGAAGAAGCGGTACTCCATGGAGACCTGGTTGCCGTCCACGATCTGGGTCGGCTCGCGGCGGCTCGGTGTCGTCGAGACGTTGTAGCCGCCGGTGTAGAACACCGTCGGGCGGCTGACGTCCTTGTGCAGCACGGTGATCCGCTGCTGGAAGGTGCCCTTGGACGGGTGCCGGTGGTCCACCGGCTGGGTGTAGTTGAGAACGAAGTAGCGGTATCCGGTGTAGGGCTTCTCCTCGATCAGGCTCATGCCCGGTATGGAGAGCAGTTGCTCCTTGATATCGGTGGTGGTGGCCTCCGGCTCGGCGGCGGTGGCCGCCCCTGCCGTGCTCAACGTGCCTATGAGCACCGTGAGCGCCAGCAGCCATCTGAGCGCCTTGCGCATGCACCCTCCCCTGTGAGACAGATGTGCGAGCGGAAGCTATCGGAGCAACTCCCGTGTGCACCAGGGGAGATCAGGAAAAGGTGGATCGGGACAGGTCAGAGCGGCCGGGCGCAGCCGACCGGTTCCTGGCCGCCGAGCTGGACGTAGAGAGCCGTGGACAGCGGGCACCCGCTGCGCTTGCCGACGGCCTTGGTCACCTTGAACTCCGGCTTCCTCGCCCCCTTCCCGTCACAGGCGGTCTCGCGGACCTGGCCGTCGCCGGAGCTGTAGACGCAGTCCCCGACGATGGTGCGCGGCCCGCCCCCGCCGCCCGGGTCGCCGGGGTGCGGGGCGGTGAGGTTGCGCATACAGGCGTAGCCCTGCGGGACCTCGCCGTCGCCGTCCTCGTCGGCGGTCCTGGCCTGTTCGCTGATGTGCAGCACGAAGTCGGTGGTCCCGGGGCAGAGCGGACCGTCCTCGGTCGTGCCGTCGAAGCGCGCCACGACCCGCGCCGCCGCCCGCTCACCGGCGCAGGGCACCTCGGTGAAGCTGGTGGTGCCGAAGGAGCTGCACTCGTCGACGCCGAGGAACACCGTCCCGTACCCCGAGGGCCGGGTCGGTGTCACCTCGTTGCTGATCCGGCCGTCGCTCTCCGTGCCGTCGTCCGGGGTGCCCTGGCACCCGGTGAGCAGGGCCGCGAGCAGCGCAGCGAGCAGTGCGCACACCGCCCCCACCGACCATCTCTCGCGCATCGCAGCCCCCCGGACACCCCGGACCAGCGTGACCCGCCGTGGCGGGCACACGCCAGACGTGCGGGGTGCTTTGCGCCCTTTGGCGGGCGTACGCCGGGGGCGTGGCGTACCCGCGCTACGCCGGATACGAGAGTCCGTACCCGATCGGATAGAGCACCTTCGCCGGATCGTCCGCCTTCTGCACCGGCACCGGCAGCTTCCCGCGCGGCGCCACCGCGCCCGCGATCACCCGCGCGGCGGCCCGCAGTTCGACGTCGGTCCAGGAGTACGACGCCAGGCAGGCCGGGACGCCGGGCAGTTGGGCCACGTCGTACGGATTGCGGATCGCGAGCGCGACCACCGGCTTCCCGGTCGCCACCAGCTGCTCGACCAGCGTCTTCTGGGCGGCGCTCAGGTTGTACGTCCCCACGACGACCGCGTCCGCGTCCTGCGCCGCAGCGACCGCCCTGGCGATGGTGGCGGCGGAGGGTGCCGTACCCGTCGACAGGGCCGTGGCGGTGAAGCCGAGCTCGGTGAACGCGGTCGCGAGGACCCCGGTGGGCGGCCCGGTGGTGCCGGACGGGGAGGCCGGATCGGCGCCGCACACCAGGAGCCTGCGGGGTGACAGGGGCAGCAGGCCGCCCTTGTTGACCAGCAGGGTCGTCGTCCGCTCGGCGATCCGGTCGGCCTCGGCGAGGTGCGCCGGGACGCCCACGGTGCGGGTGACGCCCGCCTGGCTGACGTACGGCTCCTTGAACAGCCCCAGCTTCGCCTTTAGCCGCAGCACCCGCAGGAGCGACTCGTCGAGCCGCGCCTCGGTCAGCTCCCCGTCCTGGACGGCCTTCAGCACGGCGTTCCAGGCGACATCGAGATCCGGCGGGTTGAGGAGCTGGTCCACCCCGGCCTTCAGGGCGAGCACGGGGACGCGGTCGTCGCCGTACTTCGTGCGGACGCCCTCCATGCCGAGGGAGTCGGTGACGATCACCCCGTCGTAGCCCAGCTCCTCGCGCAGGATGCCGTTCAGGATCGGGCGGGAGAGGGTGGCGGGGTCGCCGGAGTCGTCGAGGGCCGGGACCATGAGGTGCGCGGTCATGATCGAGTCGATGCCGGCGGCGATCGCGGCCCGGAACGACGGCGCGTCCAGCCGCTCCCACTGCTCGCGGGTGTGGGTGATGACCGGGAAGCCGTAGTGGCTGTCGACGGCGGTGTCGCCGTGCCCGGGGAAGTGCTTGGCGGTGGCGGCGACCTGCCGGGAGTGCTGGTACCCGGCGACCTCGGCGGCGACGAGCCCGGCCACCGCGTGCGGGTCGGCGCCGAAGGAGCGGACGCCGATGACCGGGTTGGCGGGGTTGACGTTGACGTCGGCGACGGGGGAGTAGTTCTGCCGGATGCCGAGGGCCCGCAGCTCCCGCCCCGCGATACGGCCCAGGGTGCGGGCGTCCTTGCGCGAGCCGCCCGCGCCGATCGCCATCGCGCCCGGGAAGAGCGTGGCGGGTTCGCCGACCCGGCAGACGATGCCGTGCTCCTGGTCGGTGGAGATCAGGACGGGCAGGCCCCGGGGCTGGGTGAGGGACGCCTTCTGGATGCCGTTGGAGAGGTCGGCGATCTGGTGCGGGTCGCGGGTGTTGTGCGCCCAGGTGAAGTAAATGACGCCGCCCACGCGGTACTTGGCGATCAGCTCGGCGGCCGTGCGGACGCCGATCTCCTTGAGGTTGGCGTCGATGTCGGCCTGGTCGGGGGTGGTGGCGGAGTGGCCGTAGACCCGCATCACGAAGAGCTGGCCGACCTTCTCCGGCAGTGTCATACGGGAGATGAGGGAGCGGAGCTTCTTGTCGTCCGCGTAGGCGGGGCCGGACATGGCGAGGGTGGCGGCGACTCCCGCGGTGGCGGCTAGGACGGTACGTCTGGAGGGCACGTGCGCTCCTTCCGGAGGTGATCCGCTGAAGGAAACTTCCGAGGAGTCACCAATATCCGGGAAGTTTCTGCCAGTCAAGGGAGTGCACAGTAACCCGCGATGGGCCCGGGGCCCGGCAATGAGGGCCGTCATCGGCGCTGTTGGAGGGGGGCGCGCCGATGACGGCGTGCTGCCGGCCGCGGTACGGCGGAGAGGGTAGGTCAGCGTTCGCAGCCAGCAGCGAGGCCGACACCGCACCACGGTGACTCTCCGACAGCTCGCGCATTGGACGAGCGGAGCTGGGGCGGGGTTCCCGGCTCGGGCCCTAATCCCGCAAGTTGGGGCCGCGGGGTTCAGCGGGGCGGGTGGGACGCCGATTCCGGCCAGTGGTGCTGAAGGGTGCGTACGGTCTCCGTGATCGACGGGCGGCCCGCCGCGCCGGTGCGCCAGAGGGCGTACAGCCGCCGTACCGGCGTCGGGTCGAGCTCCACCTCGACGACTCCGGCCGGGAGGGGGCCGCGGCCGAGGCGGGGGACGAGGCAGATGCCGAGCCCGGCGGCGACGAGCGCGACGAGGGTGGGGTTCTCGTCGGCCTGGTGGATGATCTCCGGCTCGTGCCCCGCGCTCCGCAGGGTGCGCACCAGCCAGTCGTGGCAGACCCGGCCGGGCGGCTGGCACACCCAGCGCTCCCCGCCGAGGTCCTCGCGCCGCACGCGCTTCCGCTCGGCGAAGGGGTGGCCTTCCGGCACGAGCAGCGTGCACCGGTCCTCGCCGATCGCCGCCTGTTCCACGCCGGGCGGCACCGGCAGCGGCGAGATGTCCCAGTCGTGCACGACGGCCAGGTCCAGCGCGCCCCGGGCGACCAGCCCGACCGACAGATGCGGGTCGATCTCGGAGAGCCGGACGTCGAGGGCGGGATGCCGGCGGGCGAGGTCGGCCAGTACGCCGGGC
Source organism: Streptomyces sp. NBC_00028 (assembly GCF_045041065.1). Classification (NCBI taxonomy): domain Bacteria; kingdom Bacillati; phylum Actinomycetota; class Actinomycetes; order Kitasatosporales; family Streptomycetaceae; genus Streptomyces; species Streptomyces sp. NBC_00028. Next base: position 6,401,906 of record NZ_CP108293.1, read on the forward strand.
AGCAGCCCGCGGGCCGCCGACGCGAACGCGGCCACCGTCAGCCGTCCCGCCGGGGTGTGGCGGCGCTGCTCGATCCCGGTCTCGGCCCGCTCGACGATCGCCAGCAACTGCTCTGCGGTGTCGACGAGTTGCAGTGCCTCCGCGGTGAGCCGGACCCCACGCCCCTCCCGTTCCAGGAGTACGGTCCTGGTCTCCCGCTCCAGCTTGGCGATCTGCTGGGACACGGCGGAGGGTGTGTAGCCGAGGGCGGCGGCGGCCGCGCCGACGGTGCCGTGCACGGAGACGGCGTGCAGGGCGCGCAGGCGTTGCAGATCGAGCATCTCCCAGCCCCTGTTCATCAGCGACATTCATCAGCGATATTCGGTAGCGACGCTTCATCCAACCATGCAGCAATCATCGCTGGTGCTACATGGTCGAGGCAGGTGATCCTCGACGCATGCGTCCCGCCCACATCGTCCTCGCCGTCCTCGTCGCCGCCGTCTGGGGCGTGAACTTCACCGTCATCGAGATCGGCCTCGACCACTTCCCGCCCCTGCTCTTCTCCGCCCTGCGCTTCCTGGCGGCGGCCCTGCCCGCGGTGTTCTTCGTGGGCCGGCCGAAGGTGGCCTGGAAGTGGATCATCGGGGTCGGCCTGGTGCTGGGGGTCGCGAAGTTCGGCCTGCTGTTCGTCGCGATGGACGCGGGCATGCCGGCCGGGCTGTCCTCCCTGGTGCTCCAGATCCAGGCGGTGTTCACGGCGGTGATCGCGTTCGCGGTCCTGGGCGAACGCCCCTCGGGCATCAGGGTGCTGGGCATGGCGGTGGCCCTGGCCGGCATCGCCGTCGCCGCCGTCGACGAGGGCACCTCGGGCCCCCTCGGCGCCTTCGCCCTGTGTGTCGCGGCGGCGGCCTGCTGGGGCGCCTCCAACGTCCTCACCCGCAAGGCGGCACCCCCCGACGCCCTCAACTTCATGGTGTGGGTGAGCACGGTCCCGGTCCTCCCCCTCCTCGCCCTGTCCCTGCTGACAGAGGGCCCGAGCCGGGACTACGACGCCCTGCGCGCCTTCGACTGGCAGGGCGCCGGCACGGTCGTCTACGTCGCCTGGGTCACGACGGTCTTCGGCTTCGGAGCCTGGGGCCGACTCCTCCGCCACCACCCGGCCTCCACGGTCGCCCCCTTCTCGTTGCTGGTCCCCGTCTTCGGCATGTCCTCGGCGGCCCTGTTCCTGGGGGAGGAGGTGAGCGGACCGCGCTGGTGCGCGGCGGCACTCCTGGTGGGCGGCGTGGCACTGGCCTCGGTGACGCCCGGGCGAAGAGCGCGGGTCCATCCCGTGGACGTCCCGGCGCCACAGGCGTCCGGCATCCGATCATGAGGCCATGCCCACGGTCGACATCCCCGGTTCCAAGTCCATCACCGCCCGCGCCCTCTTCCTGGCGGCGGCGGCCGACGGTGTCACGACACTCACGCGACCGCTCCGGTCCGACGACACGGAGGGGTTCGCCGAGGGGCTGGTCCGGCTCGGCTATCGGGTCGGGCGTACCCCGGACGCCTGGCAGGTCGACGGCCGGCCGGAGGGCCCCGCGGTGGCGGAGGCCGACGTCTACTGCCGGGACGGCGCCACGACCGCCCGTTTCCTGCCGACGCTGGCCGCCGCGGGCCACGGCACCTTCCGCTTCGACGCCTCGGAGCAGATGCGCCGCCGCCCCCTTCTGCCCCTGTCCCGCGCCCTGCGCGACCTGGGCGTGGACCTGCGGCACGAGGGGGCCGACGGCCACCATCCGCTCACCGTGCGGGCGTCCGGTGTCGAGGGCGGCGAGGTGGTGCTGGACGCCGGTCAGTCGTCCCAGTACCTGACGGCCCTGCTTCTGCTGGGTCCGCTGACACGGAAGGGCCTGCGGATCAGGGTGACGGACCTGGTCTCCGTCCCGTACGTCGAGATCACGATCGCGATGATGCGGGCGTTCGGGGTCGAGGTCGGCCGGGAGGGGAACGTCTTCGTCGTCCCGCCGGGCGGCTACCGTGCCACGACCTACCCGATCGAACCCGACGCCTCCACCGCCAGCTACTTCTTCGCCGCGGCGGCCGTCACACCGGGCGCCGAGGTCACCGTCCCCGGCCTCGGGACGGGAGCGCTCCAGGGCGACCTGGGTTTCGTGGAGGTCCTGGGGCGGATGGGCGCGGACGTGTCGGTGACGGGCGGGGCCACGACCGTCCGTGGGACCGGCGGACTCCGCGGCCTCACCGTCAACATGCGGGACATCTCCGACACCATGCCGACCCTCGCGGCCATCGCCCCCTTCGCCGACGGCCCGGTCCGGGTCGAGGACGTGGCGAACACGCGGGTCAAGGAGTGCGACCGCCTGGAGGCCTGCGCGGAGAACCTGCGGCGGCTGGGCGCGCAGGTCGCGGTCGGCCCGGACTGGATCGAGATCCAGCCGGGTCTGCCCGGGACGGGCGCGCAGATCACGACGTACGGCGACCACCGCATCGTCATGTCCTTCGCGGTCACCGGCCTGCGCGTGCCCGGTATCTCGTTCGACGACCCCGGATGCGTCCGGAAGACTTTCCCCGGTTTCCACGAGGCGTTCGCCGGACTGCGAAAGGACATCGGGCAGTGAGCTTCACGCTGGAAGGGCCGCTTCTGGAGGGCGAGCTGGTGCGCCTGGAGCCGCTGGCGCACCGGCATGCCGCCGGTCTGGCGGAGGCGGCCGAGGAGGACCGGGACACCTACGCGTTCACCTGGGTGCCGCGCGCCGACGAGGTCCCGGGGTACATCGACGCCCAGCTCGGCCGGGCGGCGGACGGCAGGCTCGCACCGTACGCGCAGATCTCGACGGCGACCGGACGCGTGGTCGGCACCACCTCCTACTGGGAGCCGCGCAGTTGGCGTGCGGCGGACCGGCTCGACGCCATCGAGATCGGCTTCAGCTGGCTGGCCCGCTCCGCGCAGGGCACGGGCGTGAACGCCGAGTCCAAGTACCTCCTCTTCCGGCACGCCTTCGAGGAGTGGGACGTCTCCCGCGTCGACCTCAAGACCGACGCCCGCAACGCCCGCTCCCACGCGGCCATCGCGAGCGTCGGCGCCCGCTTCGAGGGCGTCCTGCGCAACTGGTCGCGCTCCTGGGCACCGGGGGAGGAAGGGCGGCTGCGCGACTCGGCGATCTTCTCGATCACGGCGGAGGAATGGCCGGAGATCCGGCCGCGGCTGGCGGAGCGGGTGGGACGGTTCGTGGCGCGCCGGGCGGGCAAAGAGCCCGCGCTCTGAGCCCGGGGGCGGTTCAGCGGTCCGGGCCCGAACCGGTCTGGACGGTCGCCGACTCCCTGGCCGCGCGCCGCAGTTCCTCGCGTACGACAGTCAGCACCGGGTCGTCCTCCGAGCCCGTCCGCACCGCCGCGAAGACGTTGCGGGACGGCGGCTCGCCCTCGGTCGTCACGGTCGCCAGTCGGCGGCCCGCGTACAACGGCCGTACCAGGCGCGGGATCAGCGCCACCCCCGCGCCCGCCTCGACCAGCGCGGCCACCGCCGCCCAGTCGTTCACGGCGTGCCGGATGTCCGGGGTGAACCCCGCGGTGGCGCACACGGAACGCGCCACCGCCCCCACACAACTGCGCGGATGGCCCACGATCCAGGCGTCGGCGGCCAGTTCGCGCAACGGGACGCGTCCGGCGCGCCCCGCCAGCCGGTGCTCGTTGGGCACGACCAGGTCCATGACGTCGGTGAGCAGGTCGATCCTGCTGTAGCGGCGGTCCGTGTGCGGGGGACCCGCCGCGAAGTCCACGGCCACCGCGATGTCCACCTGGCCGCCGTCCAGCGCGGTGAACAGGTCCGGCGGCTCGGCCTCGACGACGTCGACGCGGACGTCCGGCATCCGCGCGCCCAGCGCCCCCAGGGCCGTCGGCAGCAGGCCGAGGATGCCGCTGGAGAAGCAGCCGATCGTCACCGAGCCGCGGCCGCCCTCGCCGTACGCCGCCAAGTCGGCGCGGGCACGCTCCAGTTGGGCGGCGATCAGGTCGGCGTGCGCGAGCAGGACCCGGGCCTGGCCGGTGAGCCGTACGCCCCGGCCGTCCCGTTCGGTCAGCGGCGCGCCCACCTCACGGGCCAGCGCGGCGATCTGCTGGGAGACCGCGGAGGGGGTGAGGTGGAGGGCCTCGGCGGTGCGCGCCAGGCTGCCCCGGCGCTGGAGTTCCCGCAGAACGGTCAGACGGCGCAGGTCGACGGTGAAGGTCTCGCTTACCGGTTCCATCGAGAAAGATTAACTGGACCGAAGGGGAGGGGATCGGAAACGATCGGTGCCATGACCGCCTACCTCATCCTCCACGGCTGGCAGAACCACCGTCCCAAGGACCACTGGCAGCACTGGCTCGCCGACCGGCTGACCGGACTCGGCCACCAGGTGACGTATCCGCAGCTGCCGGACCCGGACGACCCGGAGCTGGAGGTGTGGCTGAGCGAGCTCTCCCGGCACCTCGCCGAGGCGCGGCCGGAGGTCGTGGTCGGGCACAGCGCCTCCGCCGTGCTGTGGCTGCACGCCGTGGCGAGGGGGCTGGTGAAGGCCGGTGACGTGGACCGTGTGCTGCTGGTCGCCCCGCCGTCCCCGTCCGTCCTCGCCGGGTATCCCGAGGTGGCCCAATTCGCCCCGCCCTCCCTGGACTTCGCCCTCCCCGGCCCCACCCGCCTGGTCGCCGGTGACGACGACCCGTACTGCCCGGAGGGGGCACGCGAGACCTACGGTGAGCCGCTCGGCATCCCCACCGACCTCCTTTCCGGCGCCGCCCACCTCGACCTGGACGCCGGTTACGGCTCCTGGCCGGCCGTACTGGACTGGTGCCTGGATCCGGAGGCCGAGTTCACGGTCCGGTAGGCGCCGTGGCCGAGGGCTCCCCGGGTTCGGCGACACCGGCGGTGCGCAGCTCCGGTGTGCCGACGCCGACCGCCGTCACCGCCACGAGGCACATCAGCCCTCCGGCGATCAGCGCGGTCGCCCCCGAGGTCCAGCCCGCGACCAGGCCGCCGCGCAGGTTGCCGAGGTGGGGGCCCGCCTGGCCGACGATCGTCTCGGCCGCCGTGACACGGCCGAGCAGGGCGTCGGGGGTACGGGTCTGGACGATGGTCGTGCGGGACAGGACGGCGAGGGCGTCCGCCGCTCCGGCCAGGGCGAGCAGACCGAGGCCCACCCAGGCGCTGGTCGTCAGGCCGAAGAGAAACAGGCCCGCACCCCAGCCGGCGGACGCGCACAGCATCACCGGGCCGGGTCGGGCCAGCCGGGTCACCGGGCCGGAGAAGGCGGTCGCGGCGACGCCGCCGACGGCCAGCGCGGACAGGAACAGGCCGAGGGTGCGGGGGTCGCCGCCGAAGCGTTCCTCGTTGACCAGGGGGAACAGAGAGGTGGGCATCGCGAGCACACAGGCCGCGAGATCCGTGAGCAGCGCGCCGCGCACCACGCGGTGGCCGACCAGGAAGCGCAGGCCGTCCAGGACCCCGTCCACGCCGGGGCGGGACGTGTCGCCCTCCGGTCGCAGCGCGGGCAGGCCGTAGGCGCCGTAGAAGGAGAGGGCGAAGCTCAGGGTGTCCAGGAGGTAGCAGACGCCGATGCCCCACCAGCCCAGGACGACACCGGCGACGGCCGGGCCGACCAGCATCATCGCCTGGCCGGTGACCTGTTGCAGGGCGAGACCGGCGGCCACCTGGTCCTTGGGCAGCAGCCGGGGTACGAACACCCCCGCCGCGGGGGCGCCGAGCGCGCTGAAGGACGTCTGGAGCGCGACCAGGACGAGGACCACGGCCACCGGCGCGCGCCCGGCGAGACCCTGCACGGCCAGCAGCAGGGAGCACACCGCCGAGCCGACGGTGCCCGTGAGATAGAGCCGGCGGCGGTCCACACGGTCGGCCCAGGCGCCCGCGAACAGGCTGACGGCGACCATCGGCACCGCCTGCGCGACGCCGACCGCACCGCTCCAGAACGCGCTGTGGGTCATGTCCCAGACCTGGTACATGACGGTGACCATGGTCATGAAGCTGCCGAGCGTGGACACCGTGCGCCCGAACAGCAGCCGCCGGAAGACGGGGGAGGTGCGCAGGGGCCGTACGTCGAGCAGCGCGTCGGACAGGCTCATGAGAGCGGGAGCGCGAGCGGGGGTGGGGTGGGCTGATGCACCCCGGGACGTTATCCGGCGACCCCCGCCCGGGCCACCGAATTACTCACGCGCTGTCGTTCAGGAGGTGCGCCAGATGCTCGCGTCCCCGGCCGAGCAGCCCCGGAAGCGGCGCGGCCCCCTCGTACCACCGCTTCTCGTACTCCCAGCACAGCCAGCCGTCCCAGCCGTGCCGGGAGAGGATCTCGACGCACTCGGCGAGCGGCAGGACGCCGGCGCCGAGCCGCAGCGGGGTGGTGTCCTCGGCCGAGGAGATGTCCTTGACCTGGACGTATCCGAGGTAGGGGGAGAGTGCCGCGTAGGTCTCGCCGGGCTGTTCGCCGCCTAGCCAGGTGTGCATGACGTCCCACAGTGAGCCGACGTTGCGGTGGCCGACCAGGCCGAGGATCCGGATCGCGTCGGCGCCGGTGCGGTGCGAGTCGTGGGTCTCCAGCAGAATCCGTACGCCGAGGTCGGCGGCGTACTCCGCGGCCGTGCCGAGCCGCCGGGCGGCCGTGGCGTCGGCCTCCGCGCGGGACTGCTCCGGGCTCGCGCCGGGGAAGACGCGGATGTAGGGGGCGCCGAGGTCGCGGGCGAGGTCGAGGAGGGTGCGGATCTCGTCGATCACGGGCTCGTCGGCGCCGGGCGCGGCCACGCGCGCGTATCCGGCCAGTCCGAGGATCTCCACCCCGGCGGCCTTGAACTCGCTCACGACGTCGGCCCGTTGGTCCGCGTCGATCCCGGGATGCACGGCTTCCTCGGGGTGCGCGCGCAACTCGATCCCGTGATACCCGTGCGCGGTGGCCAGCCGCAGCACCTCGGGGACGGGGAGACCGGGGACACCGAGGGTGGAGAACGCGAGTTTCATGGTTCCGGACTCTACGCGTCACTCCCGGGTGCCGTGCAGGTCCAGACGCCAGTCCTGGCCGACCAGGTCCTTGCCGAAGGAGCGGTGCGGTTGCTCGGCGAGCAGCACGAAGCCATGGCGCTGGTAGAGGTGTCGGGCGGAGCTGAGGATGTCGTTGGTCCACAGCACGAGGTCCCGGTAGCCGACCTCGCGGGCGAAGTCGACGACGGCCGTGACCAGCCGGTCCCCGATGCCGAGGCCGCGGGCGTCCGGCTCGACGAGGAGCAGCCGCAGCCGGGCGGTGCCGGGCGCCTCGTCGCGTACGCACATCACGCACCCCACCGGCCGTCCGTCCAGCTCGGCGATCCACACCCGCTCCAGATGCGGGTCGTGATCCTCCGCGAAGTCGGCGACGATCCGGGCCACCAGCCCCTCGTAGTCCGCGTTCCAGCCGTACTCCGCGGTGTACAGCGCGGCGTTGCGCTGCACGATCCAGCCCAGGTCACCGGGGCCGGGCTCACGCAGCAGCACGTCCTCCCGGCGGGGCGGCCGTCCCTCGGACAGCAGCGTGCGCACCGTCCGCAGGGCCTCCGCGAGCCGCGGTCGCTCGGCGGCGGGCACGGTGGCGAGCAGCGCGCCCACCGATTCGTCCGCCCGCTCGGCGAGCAGCGCGGCGGTCTCCCGGCCGCGGGTGGTGAGCGTGACGCGCCGCCGCCGCGGGTCGCGGTGCGAGGCCGACCGCTCGATCAGGCCGTCGTCCTCGAACTTGTTGAGGATCCGGCTCAGGTAGCCGGCGTCCAGCGAGAGCTCTCCCCGCAGATCGGCCGCGTCCGTCCGTGGCGAGTGCGCGAGTTCGTACAGCACACGGGACTCGGTGAGGGTGAACGGTGCGTAGAGGTGCCGGCTGTAGTCGAGGGCGCCGATGACGTTCGTGTAGAAGCGGTTGAAGGCACGGATGTCCTGGACGGTCATGGCGGTCGACCTCTGGGTGGCTGGCGCGGATAGTTGACTCAGTCAGAGATACGGTACGACCGCCGCGGCCTCCCGTCCAGATCCCTCCCGTGCGCATGTGCCGTGAGCGAACCGGGGTTTGTGGGGGAGTCGGTGTTCCCAGGGTCGTAGGTATGACGACGACTGCGGCGTACGACGCACACGCGGACTGGTACAACGACTACATGTCGCCCGACGCGGGCGGCGACTACATCCACCGGGTGCACAGCACGCTCGGTGGGCTTCTCGGCCCCGGCGCCGGCGTCTGTCTGGACGTCTGCTGCGGCACCGGCGCGCACGCCGCCGTGACGGCGGAGCTGGGCTGGACGCCGGTCGGTGTCGACCTCTCGCGCGGCCAGCTCCGGCATGCCGCCGCTCGGCTGCCCGTGGCGGTCGCCGACGCGACGGCGCTCCCGCTGGCCGACGCCTCCGTGCCGGCCGCGGTGTGCGTGCTGGCCAGTACGGACGTCCCCGTCTACGCCGCCGTGGTCGGGGAGATCGCCCGTGTCCTCGCCCCCGGCGGACGGTTCGTGCACCTGGGCGTCCACCCCTGCTTCGTCGGCGCGTTCGCGGACCACGCCGAGCCGGGGCGGCTGGTCGTGGGGGCGGGGTACGCCGACCGTTCCCGCAAGGGCGGCGGCTGGAACCCCGCGGGTGTACGGGCCCGGGTCGGCGCCTGGCACATACCGCTGGCCGACCTGCTCAACGCCGCGCTCACGGCCGGGCTGCGGCTGGAGCGCACGGTCGAGGCGGGGCGGGAGGAGGTGCCGGAGCTGTTCGGGTTCGTGGCGGTGAAGGACGCCCGTTGAGTCCCCGGTGAAGTCTCCAGCAAAGAAACGCTTGCGTTTCGCTAAGAGCCTCCGTAGCCTATCTGTACGAAACCGTTTCGTATTGATGTGGGTGACAGGGAGGTGGGCCGGATGACGGCGTCCCCGGTGCTGCTGGCAGTGGCTCTCTCCCTCGTCTCCGCGGTCTGCTACGCCACGGCCGCCGTCGTCCAGGAACGGACGGCCGCCGCCACTCCCGGCATGCGCGGTGCGCTGGCCCGGGGCGCCTGGTGGGGGTCCGTGGCCCTCAACGCGGGCGGCGCGCTGCTCCACGTGGTCGCCCTGCGGTACGGCCCGCTGACCCTGGTCCAGCCGCTCGGCGCGCTCAGCCTGGTGCTGGCGGTGCCGCTCGGCTCGCTGGCCACGGGCCGCCGCACCTCCGGCACCCAGTGGCGCGGCGTCGCCTACACCCTCGTAGGCCTCGGCACTCTGCTCCTCGTCACCGCGACGGGACACGGGCCGCACGAGACGCTCGGCAGGACCGAGGTCCTGCTCGTCGCGCTCGCCGCGGCCGGTCTCGTGGCGGCGCTCACCCGCCTGGCCGGGACCGGCCTCGCCTTCGCCGCGGCGTCCGGTGTCGCCTCCGGCGTCGGCTCCACGCTGTCGCAGAAGCTGGCGGTGGGACCGACGCTCTCCTGGGACACGGCACTGGTCGCGCTCCTGACGGTCGCCTTCGCCGTCGGCGGTCTGCTGCTCTCCCAGCAGGCGTACCGCAGCGGCCTCGGCGGCCCGCTCGCCCTTCTCACCCTCGTCAACCCCGTCACCGCGTCCGTCATCGGCATCACGCTGCTGGGAGAGGGCTTCCGGTACGGCAGCACGGGCACGCTGCTCGCGCTCGCCGGGGGAACGGCCGCGGTCTACGGCGTGACCCTGCTGAGCCGCGCCCAGGACGCGCCGAGTGCCCCGACCGCTCCGTCCGCTCCGTCCGCCCCGAGCCGGACGCCGAGGGTCGTGGTGGCTGGCCCCCGCCCGTCCCTTCGCCGCCCCGCGCCCGTCGAACTGACCGGCACCGCCCCGTCACTGTGACCGTGTGAAAGGCAGAACACCCTCATGACGATCCTTCAGCTGCGCCCCCGTACCGCCACCGTCCGCCAGGCGGGCCTGGTGGACGTACCGGCGGTGGTCCGCCTGGTCTCCCCGCCGGCCGCGCCCGCGCTCCGGCCGGCGGAGTGCCTGGCCGCCGACTGGGACCAGGCGCAGCGTGCCATGCGGCTGCTGCTGGCCCATCACGCCCTGGAGGAGGGGCAGGTGTGGGTGGCGGAACGCGCGGACGGCGAGCTGCTCGCGGCCGCGGTCTGGATGCCGCCGGACACGGGCGCGGAGCCGCCCCACGCCCGCCTCGGCACCCTCTTCGCCCGCGAGCTCACGGTCCGCCCGCCGCGGAACCCGGTCCTCCCGGCGGCCCTGAAGCAGGCCGGCCCCGCCGAGCCGCACTGGACCGTGGTCACCGTCTGCGCGCAGGGCGACCCGGAGGCCTGGGACCCGGCCCTGGTCACCGACCTGCTGGCCCCCGGCCTGACGGAGGTGGACGCGCAGACCGCCACAGCCGTCGCCCTCACCCTCTCCGCCCGCCACACCGACCAACTCCGCCCCCTGGGCTTCCGCCACCCCCACCACGTCCCCCTGACCCCGGGCCTGGGCGTCTGGCTGACGACGCGCTACCCCGAGCAGCGGTTGGCGGCGTGAGGCCGGGGGTGGTGCGTCGGGCCGGCGGCGCGCTGTCCCGGGCAGGGGCCGACGGCGACGTGCCAGACCCCGCGTCTGCGGCATGATCCGCCGGACAGGTCCTAGGGGCGCGGGGCTGTATCGATGTGCGGCTCCGCCGCGTGGGCGCGACCAGCCACGACGCACCTCCAGGCACCACACGACAGCCAGTGGCACGCACCTCGGAGACGCCCCTCTCGACGCCGGGCGCCGCACAAGGTACAGCGCATCGACGCCCATGGCTCCTTTGTGTCCACGCCCCCTACACGCCCACGTCCTCCCTACTCCCGAGGCCCCCCAGAAGACCCCCGCACCATCAACTCCCCCCGGATCACCGCGATCCCCCCGGGCGGCGGCTCCTCGCGGCCCATCGCGATCCGCCCCGCCCGAGCCCCCGCCTCCGCCAACGGCAACCGCACCGTCGTCAGCGCGGGCACCGCGTCGATGCTGAACGGCAGGTCGTCGAAGCCGGCGACGGAGACGTCGTCCGGGATGCGCAGCCCCGAGTCCCGCAGGGCCGCGCACGCGCCGAGCGCGACGGAGTCGTTCGCCGCCACCACCGCCGTGAGGGACGGATCCCGCCGCAGCAGCTCCAGCGTCGCCTCGTAACCGGATCGCCGGTCGTACCGGCCGTGCACGGTCCACCGCGGGTCCTCGGAGATCCCCGCCTCGGCGAGCGCGACCCGATGCCCCTCGAGCCGGTGCCGGGTGGTCGTCCGCTCCTCGGGGCCGGCGATGTACCCCAGCCGCCGGTGACCGAGCCCGATCAGGTGCTCGGTCAGTTCCCGTCCGCCGCCACGGTTGTCGAAGGTCAGCGCGATCGCCGACGTGTCCGGCACCGCCGGGCGCCCGCACAGCACCACCCGCGTCCCCGCCTCGCCCAGCTTCCGCAGCTTCGCCGCGACGGCCGCCGCGTGCGGCGCGTCCTCGACGGCGCCACCCGTCAGCACGACCGCCGCCGCCCGCTGTCTCTGCAACAGGGTCAGATACGTCAGTTCACGCTCCGGGGAGCCACCCGTGTTGCAGGTCACCGCCAGCCGCTCACCGCCCGCGCGCCCACCCGGCCCGCCGATCTCCGACTGGATCGCACTCGCCATGATCCCGAAGAAGGGGTCGGCGATGTCGTTGACGAGGATCCCGACCAGGTCGGACGTGGCCGCGGCGAGCGCGCTCGCCGGACCGTTCAGTACGTAGTCCAGCTCGTCCACGGCCCGCAGCACGCGCTCACGGGTGGACGCGGCCACCGGGTAGTTCCCGTTCAGCACGCGCGACACCGTCGCGGGCGAGACCTGTGCGCGCGCCGCAACGTCCGCCAGGGTCACCGTCATCTCGTCGTCCTCCGGTCGCGCATCTCAGTCGTACCTCGTTGTACACGCACAGGCGCGGGGCATCGGTTTCGTGTGGGCCACCCACACCCTCGGCCCGGAAAGGCCACACGGACCCGCAGGCCACGCAGCCATCCAGACCTTAAGGCCCCCGCCCCCCGTTGTTCGCCCCCTCGAACAACTCAACCCCGTCACGGTCTTGTCCAGACCGCTGGTCAGAGGCTAGCTTCTTCAGAGATAGAAAGCGCTTGCTGTATCGCTCACCAGTCGAGGCGTACGCGGCGCGCACAACCGCGTACGGAATGCGCAGCGCACGCTGCGTACGACGCCTACGAAGGGATCGACGTGACACGCAAGACGGTGCGTATCGCCATGAACGGCGTGACCGGACGCATGGGCTACCGCCAGCACCTGGTCCGCTCCATCCTGGCCCTCCGCGAGCAGGGCGGCCTCGACCTCGGCGACGGCACCGTGCTGTGGCCGGAGCCGATCCTGGTCGGCCGCCGCGAGCACGCGCTGAAGGCGCTCGCCGAGAAGCACGGCCTGGAGCACTGGTCCACGGACATCGACGAGGTCCTGGACGACGACAGCGTCGACATCTTCTTCGACGCCGCGATGACCTCGGGCCGCGAGGAGGTCCTCAAGAAGGCCATCGCCGCCGGCAAGCACGTCTACACCGAGAAGCCGACCGCGGTGGGCCTCGAAGGCGCCATCGAGCTGGCCCGGCTGGCGCGCGAGGCGGGCGTCAAGTCCGGCGTCGTGCAGGACAAGCTGTTCCTGCCCGGCCTGCTCAAGCTCAAGCGGCTCATCGACGGCGGCTTCTTCGGCCGGATCCTGTCCGTGCGCGGCGAGTTCGGCTACTGGGTCTTCGAGGGCGACTGGCAGGAGGCCCAGCGCCCGTCGTGGAACTACCGAGCGGAGGACGGCGGCGGCATCGTCGTCGACATGTTCCCGCACTGGGAGTACGTCCTGCACGAGCTGTTCGGCCGCGTGACCTCGGTGAACGCGCTGGCCACCACGCACGTCCCGACCCGCTGGGACGAGGACGGCAAGCCGTACGCCGCCACCGCCGACGACTCCGCGTACGGCATCTTCGAGATCGAGGGCGGTGTCGTCGCGCAGATCAACTCCAGCTGGGACGTTCGCGTCAATCGTGACGAGCTGGTCGAGTTCCAGGTGGACGGCACGGAGGGCTCGGCCGTCGCCGGTCTGCGCAACTGCCGTGTCCAGCACCGCAGCGCGACGCCGAAGCCGGTCTGGAACCCGGACCTGCCCGCCACCTACTCCTTCCGCGACCAGTGGCAGGAGGTCCCGGACAACACGGAGTTCGACAACGGCTTCAAGGTCCAGTGGGAGCTCTTCCTCAAGCACGTGTACGCCGGTGCCGACTACCACTGGGACCTGCTCGCCGGTGCGCGCGGCGTGCAGATGGCCGAGCTGGGCCTGAAGTCCTCCGCCGAGGGCCGCCGTCTCGACGTTCCGGAGATCTCGCTGTGACGATCCAACTCCCCGACTTCCAGGGCGGGTTCAGGGCGTACGAGCCCCGCACCGAGCCGTTCGCGGTGAAGACGGGCACGCCCTTCACCTCCCGTACGGTCTTCTCGGCGGCGCACGTCGTGGCGGACCCCTTCGCGGACACCACGCCCGACGCTCCCGCCGCCGTCGACTGGGACGCCACCCTCGCCTTCCGCCGCCACCTGTGGTCCCACGGGCTCGGTGTCGCCGAGGCGATGGACACCGCCCAGCGCGGCATGGGCCTGGACTGGGCGGGCGCGGCGGAGCTGATCCGCCGCAGCGCCGCCGAGGCCAAGGCGGTCGGCGGCCTCATCGCCTGCGGCGTCGGCACCGACCAGCTCACCGGCCCGGCGACCCTGGCCGAGGTCCGCGCGGCCTACGAGGAGCAGCTCGCCCTCGTGGAGGAGTCCGGCGCCCAGGCCATCCTGATGGCCTCCCGTGCCCTCGCCGCGGCGGCTTCCGGCCCCGAGGACTACCTGGAGATCTACGGCCACCTGCTCCGCCAGGCCACCGAGCCGGTCGTCCTGCACTGGCTCGGCCCGATGTTCGACCCGGCCCTGGAGGGCTACTGGGGCTCCTCCGACCTGGACGCGGCGACGGACACCTTCCTGGAGGTCATCGCGGCCCACCCGGACAAGGTCGACGGCATCAAGGTCTCCCTCCTGGAGGCGCGGCGCGAGATCGACATCCGCCGCAGGCTCCCGCAGGGCGTCCGCTGCTACACCGGCGACGACTTCAACTACCCCGAGCTGATCGCGGGCGACGAGCAGGGCTTCAGCCACGCCCTGCTCGGCATCTTCGATCCGCTGGGCCCGCTGGCGGCGGAGGCGGTCCGTGTCCTCGACACGGGCGATGCGGCCGGATTCCGGGGGCTGTTGGACCCGACCGTCGAACTCTCCCGCCACCTCTTCCAGACCCCGACCCGCTTCTACAAGACGGGCGTGGTGTTCCTGGCGTGGCTGGCCGGCCACCAGAGCCACTTCACCATGGTCGGCGGCCTCCAGTCGGCCCGCTCCCTGCCGCACTTCGCCCGCGCCTACGAACTCGCCGACGGCCTGGGCCTGTTCCCGGACCCGAAGCTGGCGGAGGAGCGCATGAAGAACCTGCTCGCGATGTACGGAGTGACCCAGTGACCGGCGACCTCTCCCGCTTCTCCATCAACCAGATGACCGTCAAGCAGCTGTCGCTGCCGGAACTGGCCGCGGCCTGCGCGGAGTCGGGAGTCACCAACGTCGGCCTGTGGCGGGAGCCGGTCCAGTCGTACGGCGTCGAGGCGACCGCCAAACTGGTCCGCGACGCGGGCCTGACGGTCACCACCCTGTGCCGCGGCGGCTTCTTCACGGCGATCGACCCGGACGAGCGGGCGGCGGCCCTGGCCGACAACCGCCGGGCGATCGACGAGGCCGCGACGCTCGGCACGGACACCCTGGTCCTGGTCTCCGGCGGCCTGCCCGCCGGCTCGAAGGACCTGCACGGCGCCCGGGAACGGATCGCCGACGCCCTCGCCGAGCTGGGCCCGTACGCGGAACAGCACGGCGTACGCCTGGCCATCGAGCCGCTCCACCCCATGTACGCGTCCGACCGCTGCGTGGTCTCCACCCTCGCCCAGGCCCTGGACATCGCCGAACGCTTCCCGGCGCACCAGGTCGGCGTCACGGTGGACACGTACCACATCTGGTGGGACGACCACGCCCCCGCGCAGATCGCCCGGGCGGGCGCGGGCGGCCGTATCCACACCTTCCAACTGGCCGACTGGACCACCCCGTTGCCGGAGGGCGTCCTCAACGGCCGCGGCCAGGTCGGCGACGGCGCGATCGACATGCGCGAGTGGCAGGGCTACGTCGAGGCGGCCGGCTACACCGGCGCCATCGAGGTGGAGCTGTTCAACGACGCGCTGTGGGCGCGGGACGGGCGGGAGGTGCTGGCGGAGACGGCGGCGCGGTTCGTGGAGCACACGGACTGACCCTCGCCGCTCGCCGGTGACGTGCGCTCAGGAGGCCCTGGGCGCGGGTGGTTCCTTGCCCGCGCCCAGGGCCTCGGGTGTGCCCGGGACCGAGGCCCGCCCGCCGGTGTCCGCCACGCTCGCCGTGCGGCCCGCGCACTCCTCCCGGGTGAGTCGGCCCCGGTCCCGCAGCGCGTTGGACCCCAGATGCAGCAGGTTCACGACGAGGATCGCCGGGGCGACGACGGCGACGGCCTGGGGGAGGGCGGGTTCCAGGAGCAGGGCGAGGATGATCGCCGTGATGCCGTTCTGCTGGCTGAGGGACAGCGAGACCCGGTCGCGGGCCGGGAAACCCAGGGTCACCACCGCCCCGACCAGCACCTGCGCCAGGAACGTGGCGGCCCCGAGGACGGCACCCACCCGGAAGTCGGCGCCCTCGGCCAGCAGCATCCCCAGCAAAAACGTGGCCACCCACAGCGCCGCGTTCGTCGCCCGCCCCAGCCACCGTCCCAGCGCCGGACGGAAGAACAACGCCGCCACCGCCAGCCCCAGCATCAGGAACTTCCAGGTGGCCACGGTCAGCAGGCCCAGCAGCGCGACGACCTGGAGCACCGCCCGGCCCGGCCCGACCGGCTCGTCCCGCCGCGCCCTCGGCTGCCGCACGACGAGCCACACCCCGGCCGCCGCCACCAGCAGCACCGCGTTCCCGACCAGCGTCTGCGCGTACGTCGTCGCCCCCGAGGAGATGCTCCCCGTGTCGCTGAGCACCATCGAGCCAAGGATCACCACGAGCACCGTCGTCACCGGATCGTCGAACGACGCCCACGCCGCCAGCAGCGACTTCGCGCGCGGCGACATGTCCCGGGACTCCAGCATCGCCGACACCGACAGCGGATCGATCTGCGCCATCGCCACCGCCAGCACCAGATACTCCGGCTCACCCCGGAACGCCAGCCACAACACCCCGGCGATGAAGGCCGCCTTGACGACCACGCCGAAGGTGATGGCGACGACGATCCGGTACACGTCCCCCCGGCTCTCGGGACGACCCACGCCGCCGGCACTGCCGTAGAGACCGATCGCGAGGAGCCCGGCGGTGAGGTGGCCGTACATGCCGCCGCCGCCCTCGGGCCGCACCGTCAGCCACTGGCCGACGACGAGCCCCGCACCGGCGAGCGAGAGCGGCAGCAGCAGGGGAAGGCCCAGCGCGCGCAGCAGGGCTCGGCCACGCCCGGAGGGACCGGCTGGGGCTCGCACGCATCACGTCCTTCCCGGCCGGCCCTGAGCCGCCGTGGGTGTCAGCCGCCCGGCCGGTCCGTGGGCAGTTCCCTCGCCAGCCGGGCCAGCCGGTGGTCGGCCGCCGTGACCCGCGACTGGTCGAGCGTCACCCCGATGAGATAGCGGCCCTCGGACAGCGTGTGGAAGTACACCGCCCCCTGCTCCACATCGAGGACGAGCTGGACCAGTTCCCCGCCCAGGATCGCCCGCAGCGACAGGTTCATCCGCCCGGCGACCCCGGGCAGCAGCCGGCTCATCCGGGCGTAGCGTTCGCGCCGCTGGTCCGGGGTGCGGACCCGGAAGAAGTCGCCCAGCGCCGGATGGCCGAAGATGTCCTGCACCCACGCCGTGCCCGGGGACTGGTGGTACGCGACGTAGTGCAGCCCGCGCACGTCCAGCGCCTCCCGGAGCAACTCCTCGGCCGCGGGCGGCGGTACGGCGGTCTCCGGGCGCCGTACGTGGATGTCCCGCGCCGTGACGGGCGCGGCGGACGTTTCCGGCGGGTCTTCGTCCAGTGGCGGTTCGGCAGGGACCGTCGATTCCTCCGGTGTCCCCGCCTCGGCGGGTTCTGGTTCGGGTTCGGTCAGGAGCGCCCAGGAATCGGTGTTGAACCAGGAGCCGTAATTCAGCGGACTGTAACGCGCGGGCAGCCGAAGGCGGTTGGCGCATTCGGCCATACTCGCGTCGAGTTCGTCCAGACGTTCCCTTTCCGAGGTGGCCGCATAGAGATGGAATCCGGGTTCCACCTGGTAATAGAGAACGGCGCCCGACGGCACGCGTAATACGGTGCGAATGAGCGCGCCGGTGCGCAACGCGTTGAAATCGGGCTGGAGTTCCTCCAGGAGGTAGTAGATCTGCCGTCCGGCCCGCTCGTGTTCATGGGAATCCTGGGACAGGGCGGGGGAATGCGCGGTGGCGGCGTCCAGGGCGACGGTCGCCGTGTCACCGTCGTAGAGGACCAGATGCGCGAGGCCGTCGTGGCGCAGTAACTCCCGGAGCTGCTCGGCGAGTCGGGTCATCGGCGGTGTCTCCCCGGAAGGAAAGCGGACAGTGGTCTGCGCCGTGGCACCCAGGGGGTCAGACATCCTGCACCTCCAGATCCACACCCGCCCGCTGGTAGGGGTCGGCGAGCAGCACGGCCCTGAGCGGGTGCCGCTCAGGTAGTTCGGAGACACTCCGGTCGAGGATTGCCCGCAGTCCGCGGTCGCCGTCAGTTGTCGACGAAAGCCGGTTGGCCAGTGCTTTCAGGGTCACCGGATGCCGCTCCCCCCATGCCGTCGGCTGCCGGCAGTCCTCGTGGATACCGATGTCCTCGGTGGAGGTGTCCCTCCCCAGCACGTGCGTGCAGTTGCTCTGGTTCAGGCGTGCCGCGAGCGGATAGCGGTGTTCGCGGCCGAACACCGTCTCCAGTTGGTACACCGCCTTCTGCAGACAGGAGCGTGCCGCCTCCGGGTCCCCGGACGCGAGGTGATACACGGCCATGTTGTTGAGGCAGATGCTGGTGAAGGGGTGCTTCTCGCCGAAGACGCTCTTGTAGCGCTCGTACACCTCCTGCGTCCGGCGCAACGCGTCGGACGGCGAACCGGCGGCGTTCAGCCCGATGGCGAGGGACAACTCGCAGGCCATGGTGCGGGGATAACGGTCGCCCCACTGGCCCCGGAAGCCGCGCAGGGCGTCCTGGAGCCGCTCCCGGCCGTTCTTGGTCTCGCCCTTGCGGACCATCGTCATACCCAGGCTGGCCAGCGCGCCCAGATGATGGTGGGAACTCTTCCCGGTGAGCTTGAGGAAGCGTTCGCAGGCGCGGACCAGGTACCGCTCAGAGGACTCCAGATCGCCCAGCTCACGGAAGTAGGTGCCGAGGTTGGCGAAGGAGAGCCAGGGCCGGAAGTCGTCCTCGCCGAACTGCTGGAGGCGGATGGTGTGGGTCTCGCGGTCCAGCTCGACGGCCGCCTTGACGGTCTCCATGTAGAACTTCGACAGGGCGAGGTTGTTGGAGGCGTCGAGGGTGGCTCCGTGTTCCTTGTTGATCTCCTCGACGAGTCCCCGATAGGTCGCCTGGTCCTGCTCGAAGGCTTTGCGGAACTCTCCGGCCGCGCGCAGGTCGGCGGCGTAGCCCCGGGCGGCCATGAGGGTGTAGACGTCCCTGGCGTCCCGCTCGTTCAGGGTCTCGAACGCGTGCTTGGACAAGGGCAGCGCGCACGCGTACCGGCCGGCCTCCCGGCAGGCGGAGGCCACCTCGGACTCCATGCGCAGGACTTCCAAGGGGACCGGGCCGGACTCCGGGCGCCAGCGTTCCAGGGCGCGTTCGCCCAATTGCCGTGCCTCGTCCCAGCGCTCGGTGACGCGCCGGTGGTAGGCCTGGCTGATCAGCCAGCGGTGTACGTCGCGATCCGTGCTGTCGGGGGCTCCCGAGGCCTCCAGGTGCCGGTCGAGTTCGGCGAACACGGGCCGGTAGCGCGGCTGGTGGCGTTTCAGGTCCGAGGGCACCATGGAGGCCAGCACGGCCAGGACCTCGCGCTGGGTCCGTGCCCGTTTCTCGGCGTCCATCCAGCCGCGTACCAGGTCCTGCATGACACGGTTGACCATCAGCCGCTCGCTGGACTGGTCCACGACCGCCAGCGTGGCGCGGGCCAGGCGGTTCACGACGGTCCGCATACGGAGTTCGTCCTGGAGGCTCTCGTCCAGCCGGGCCAGCAGTCTGGTCATGCCTTTCGACTCGACGACCATCATGCCGACGCCGTCCGGCGACAGGAAGGAGCACAGCTCCAACAGCCGTGCGGCGGCCGGGTAGTTGCGGGTGAGGTCCGCGTAGATACCGCGGTAGAGGGTGCCCATGGTGCCGTACTCCGGCATGATCTCGGCCTGGGCCGCGCCCTCCAGGCTGTCGAGCCGGGCGATGAACCGGTCGATCTGGGACGGGTACGCCTCCACCACGCTGATCGCCGAGGTGAGGACCTGGGGCAGATGCCCGAACCGCTCGGCGAGCCGCCCGAGAGCGGCGGGATCTGCCGCGCACAGCCCTCTCTCCAGCAGGGCCAGGCTCTCCTCCGGGGTGAACGGGTCGATCCGCTGGACCTCGTAGCCGGGCGGCCACTCCGGGGTGCGGGAGGTGATCAGGATGTGGCCGGGGCCGGTGGTCGGCAGGAACCGTTCGACGGCCGCGCTGTTCTCCGCCCCGTCGAAGACGAGCAGCCAGCGAGGGCAGTACTCGCCTGTCCGCAGATCGTGCAGCAGGGCTTCGGGATCGTCGCCGTCACGCGTGCCGCGCAGCGCCGCGTTGAGCCGCGCCGCCAGTTCGCGCAGCGCGGCCCTGATGCCGTCCTCGCTGGTCGCGGGGACATGCCAGACCAGGTCGTACTGGGAGGCGAACCGGTGGGCGTACTCCAGGGCCACCTGGAACTTGCCCGCCCCGCGCATGACGCCCCACAGCACCCGCGGGGCCGTGTGCTCACCCGGCGAGAAGGTCAACTCGCGGCGCAGTACGGCCAGCTCTCTCGACCGCCCGACGAAGTGGGTGTTGCGCATCGGCAGGTTCGTCACCCGTGGCTGCGTGCCCGGGAACCTGGTGTGCTCCGCCGGGCCGAAGGGCGCCGGGCCGATCTCCCGGGCGAAGCGGGACAGGAGCGCCCGGTGCGCGCTCTCCTCCGTCTGTCCGGCGAGATTGACCGCGTCCGGCCAGTCGAAGAGGGCGAGCAGCGGGGCCGAACTGATGCGCACCCCGACCTTCTTGGTCCGGGGGGTGCCGTCCGCCGGAGCGTCCTCGGTGAGCCGCGCGATGCGGTCGCCCTCCGTGGTGCCCTCCAGGTGCTTGGAGAGGAGGGCGACGACGTAGTCGGTGTCGGGGCCGCTGACCTCGCCGGGCTCCAGCGGGTCGTCCGGGCAGGGGACGGCGTCCGGCTTCACCTGGATGCCGGCCGCGGTGAGCTGTTCGGCGACCCAGTCGGCCCACAACTGGTCGTCGGGGTGGTTCAGGACGGTCGCGGTCAGCCGGGGGACGTCCCGCTCCCTGCGCGCCCGCCAGAGGGTGTACTCCTCCCGGTGCTCCTTGGGGACCCGCTGGAAGGAGTCGACCTCGCCGTCGGTGATCCGCCGGGCGGCCTTCACACAGGCGTGCAGCAGGGTGTACGGGAGGTTCGGGTCCTGGGTCATGACCGCGAGTTCCTCGCCCAGGGCCAACTGCGCCTGGTAGGGGAGCCGGACCTCCTGCCAGTACGTCTCCAGGGCGTCCTCGTCACCGACGTCCAGGAACTCGTCGAGCGCGGCCCGGGCGGCCGTGACCGCGCGCTCGACGCGGGTCGCGTCGGTGGTGCTGTCCACCCGCAGGGGCAGGACGTGCAGGCCGATGGGCCGGGAGTGCCGGGAGTGGGCGTACACGCGACGGGCCATGTCGCGGGCGCCCTCGACGGACTGCCGGTCGAGGTTGATGCCGAGGACGACGGTGTCCGGCAGGGCGAGGGTGCAGATGGCGGCGTCCTCGGCGAAGCCGGTCAGGCTGTCGATGAGGATGTAGTCGTACTTGCTGCCGGTCATCCGGTGCCGCAGCGCGGCGAGGAACTCCCGCCCGTCGGGGGTGTGCTGGAACTGGGACCAGTCGAACGCCTTGTGCCGTGCGGCGCCGATGTCGCCGTCGAGATGGCCCGGGCTGAGGTAGTACAGCTCGCCGCCGTTCGGGAACGCGTATCTGACGTCGACGTCGTAGATGTCGAACGCCGCGTGCTCCGGGTGCAGGGCGCGCAGGTGGTCGGTGAGCGGTTGCTGGCCGGCGGCGGCGAAGGCGGAGAACATGTCCAGGATGCCGTCGCCGGTGCTCAGGTCCGGGTCCGTGAGGTACTTCGCGTAGTACAGGTGAAGACCGGGATTTTCCAGGTCCCAGTCGATGACGAGCACCTTCTTGCCGTGACTGGCCATGATCCAGGCGATGTTGGCCAGTGCCATGGTGCGGCCGGTTCCCCCTTTGGCCGCGTAGAACGTGATGACTCTCGTCTGTCGAACGGTCGTACTCATCCCCCGCCCCATGATTCCCTGGGTGCTCTCGTGACCAGCGGTGGCCAGGGTTCTCTGCGCCTGAGCCAGCCGGCCCGTTCCTGCTGTCTGCGGGCGAGCCGCTCCCCAGCGGTCTCCAGCAGTGGTTCCTCCGCTCTGTGCGGCGGGGCCTCCCCCTCCTCGGCATCCGTGTGGGCGTCCGCCAGCACCGCCGCCATGGCCAGTGACAGCGCTTCCGGCGACCCCGCCTCGTGGTGCGACGCGCCCAGGTCGCGGGCCGGAGTCCGGGCCAGCGCCTCGCGCAGCCTCCCCGACGCGCGCCGGGTCTCGCGGTCCTGTCGCGGCAGCACACTGATGACAGCCGAGACGCGGGCCCCCGAGCGCGCCAGCCGCTCCCAGTGCACCGAAAAGGATGAATCGCCGGTCATCCAGGGATCGACGAGCACCACGACCACCGCCGAGTCGGCGACCTCGGACAGCTCCTCCTGTCCGACACCGTCCAGGGTGACGACGGTCAGCCGGTCGACCCCGCGCTCGCGGGCCGCCCAGCCGGCGATCCCGGCGGCCGGTTCGTCGCTGTGCGGCCAAAAGGGGCGCCACTCCTCGGCGGTCTCGGCGTAGCAGTCGGCGGACTCGCGCAGCCGCTCCATGCCGTCCCGGGTCCCGGCGAGCAGCACGAGCACCAGTCGGCGCTCGGCGGCCAAAGGCGCGGGCGGCGGTTCGTGACGGGCCGTGAACCGCTCCCGGTCCGGCCCGAAACACGGTTTCACCGCCGTGCCGTCCTGCTCGGTCATGGCGGGCAGCGGGATGCGCGCGGCGCGCGTCAACCGCTCGGCGACCCTGCGCACCAGGGCCCGGTAGCGCTGCCGGGCACCGGTGTCGTCCTGCAGTCCTGCCACGCCCGGACCCTGGTATCCACCCTCGACGTCCTCCAGCAACTGGCCGGTGTCGGCGACCTCCTGGGGCAGGACCAGTGCGTCGGTGCGCCACAGCACCCCGATCAGCGCGTCCGAGTGGTGCCCGGTCAGCCACTGCCGTCGCTCCATGCGCTCATGGAAGACGGACCACTCCAGGGCGCACCGGCGGTCCGTCAGATAGTCGGCGGAGTACAGGACCAGTAGCGAGCGACAGGTGAGGACGGACGGGTCGGGGCCGGGGGAGGGGGTGGGGCGCTGGAGCCGGCCCTCATGACGGGAGAGACGGCCGAGCAGGGTGTGGATCTCGTTCTGGACATCGAAGTGGAACCGTTGGACCGGCCCTCTGTCGCCGGTCGAACTGGCATAGCTGGTGTAGAACAACGGCCCCACAGCAACCCCCCAAGGGACCAGCCTCCCGCTAGACGATGGTCCGTCGCACCCCCGATCGCCTGAATTGACACCGGTCGGTTGATGGGGCGGCGTGTTTCCACGCGGCGGTGTCAATTCAGCCCTATGATAAGCAGTTTTGCCCGCTTGGGAGCCGGTTTGAAACCGGGACATCTCTCTCGGGTCCCCTTGGAGTGGCCGGAAATTCCGGGCGCGTTACTGATCACTGTTCGATTTCGGAGGAATGTACATGCTGGTTCAGTGGCCGGTTCGTCGGCGTATGTGCCGGATGAGCCGAGTGAGGTCCAGACAGTACACCGATGGATTCATGAATCCGCGCCGCGCACTGTGCCGATGAGTGCGCAGTCCGCCGCCGCAGATGTCGACGTGCGCACAGGATCGACAGCTGGAACAAAGAGTTCCGATTCCGGTTTCGGGAGCGCGCGGCAACGCCAGAAGATCGTCGAATGAATGGCTGAATACGTTCGCACCCGTGTGTGCGGCGCGATCGGCCACGGCGTTGAGGGACTCCGCCCACACCAGGCTGCCGTCCGTCTCGATCACGGCTACGGCCGCGGGCACCAGGCCGAGGATCTCGGCACTGCTGCCGGAGCCGTGTCGCAGCAGGGTGAGCGCCGACTCGAAGAGCCGCACCGGTACCGCGCGACCGGTGTCCGTCCAGTGGTCGAAGACCTCGCACAACCAGTCGCCGTACGGCGCGCGCGAGCCGTCGGCGCCGGCCGGCGGGAAGTCCCAAGTGGCGTGCGGCAGCTGGAAGTCGACGGCGGGCGGGCGGTGTGCGGCAAGGGCGTCGTACGTCTGTCGGGGCGGGGCCGCGGGGTCCACCGTGCACAGCAGGCCGCCGAACAGCCGTCGATGACGCGGCGAGCCGAGCCGCTCCAGCGCCGCGCTCACCTCAAAGTGGCTGCCCCGTACCGGGCCGCCGTTCCCGCGCCGGTGCCGATGGCGGTCGTGGGTCTCCGCGGCCCCGTCGAGACTGATGCCGACGTGCACGTCATGGCGGTGCAGCACCTTCAGCACGGCCTCCGAGAGGAGGGTGCCGTTGGTCTGCACGGCGAGCTCCGCCACGGCGCCCGCCGCCCGCGCCGACCGGCGGACCGAGGCGGCGAACTCGTCGATGACCGCCGCGCCGGCGAGCAGGGGTTCACCACCGTGCAGGATGACCCTGATCCGTTCCAGACCATGCCGGCGGATATGTTCCGCGATGCGGTCCGCCACCTTTTCCCGTATCGGACCCGGCATGATCCGAGGCTGCTCACGCCAACTCGTGTCACGTAATTCGTACACGTAGCAGTAGTCACACGCGAGATTGCATCTGCTGTGCAGCTTCACGGTGAATTGGTCGAGGGCGGCAAGACGCGTCCGTCCGTCTTTGGTGACGGAAAGACGAGGCATTGGCCAATGACCGGGAGGCGGGCAGTAGTCATTCCACGTCGGGCCTCGCCGAGCACTGTCCGGCACGCTGCGGACCGACGTACTGTCATGCAGACTGTTCATCTCCGCCCCCCGATTCCTCCCACGGGGCAGCCGCATCCATGCCCGTCGAAACGATCGGCTGCACGGTGATGAGAGTCCCCCGCTCACCGTAAGCAGGGCGCAATACATGCAGCGAGGCGTCAACTGGCCAATGTTCGCCGCTCTTCCGCATGACCGGGGAAACGGGAACAAAGGAAAGTGAAGGGGGTTGCCCATGGCGAGCTACTTCGTCACGAGTTTCACGGCCGCCGACCACCGGGGGTACGCGGCCCGATTCCAGGACGATCTCGCCGTGGAGGTGGGCAGGCTGCTCGGGGGCCGCAAGATCGTCGCCCGGGCGTGCGACGACACCCTGACCGCCGAGGAACGCCGTGCGCTCGTCGCCGAGGCCGGTGTCCTGGTCGTCCTCTGCTCTCCCGCCTACTACCAGGACGAGGAGTGCGGGCGGGACTGGGCGGTGTTCCAGCGCAGACTCGGCCATGTCCCCGAGCAGGGACGGCCGCACGACAACCCCGCGCGGGTGCTGGTGCGTTGGCGCCCGGTCCGGATCCCGCCGCCCGGCCGGCCCTGGGCACCACGACTCGACGGGGACAGGCTGGACGCCTACGACGACTACAACGAGTCCGGCCTCTACACGGTGGTACGCAAACAGGGCCGGCAGTCAACCGCCTACCGGCGGGCGCTGCGGGCCCTGGCCGCCCAGGTACGGGAGGGCCACCGGGCGGCGGTCCCCGTCCTGTCACCCGGGGACGGTCTCCTGCCCGAGCCGGCTTCCGCGTCCGCCACGGTGCCTGGGCAGAGAACCGCCGAGCCGCCGGAGCCGCCGCCCGAACCGGTGCGCCCGCCCCGGGTGTTCCTCTCCTACGCCCACGCCGACGACCAGCCCGGGCACGACGACGACGTCCGGTCCCTGGCCGCGTTGCTGCGGCAGCAGGACATCGACGTCAGGACGGATGCGGAGGCGTCCGAGGAACCGCAGATCTGGCTGCGGTGGATGGACGGGGAACTGGAGCCGGCTGACTTCATCATCGGGGTGGCCTCACCTGCGTACCGGCGCAGATTGCGGCAGGAGGAAGAGCCGGGCGTAGGGCTGGGGGCGACCTGGGAGGCCAGTTACATCCTGGATTACGTGTACCAGCACCCGGCCACGTGGCAGAAGCGCATCCTCTGGGTTCTCTTCCCCAGCTACGGCCCGGAGGCCCTCCCGGGCTTCCCGGGTTCGGCCTCCGCCACGCACTGGCACATCGCCCCCGAGACGGGCGCTCCCGACCTGGACGCCCTGGTCCGCTACCTGAGACGCGGCCCCCGACCACCGTCCTGAAAAAAAATTCCCGTCGGCCGTGCAACCCTTCCCCCACCTCGCGGGTCGTACGTGGCATCAGGACTTCTGGGGAGGGGATCTGGGGGGATCGCGGGGGTTCTGACTGGAGGGGAAAGCCGAGGGGGCCTGGTCGACGGACCAGGCCCCCTCGAAGCTTGTACGGCTAGAAGAAGACCCCGCACCTCAGCAGCACGTTCGCGTACGGCCGGGCCTCGCCGGTGCGCACCACCAACCGCGCCGCCGCCG
This sequence comes from Streptomyces sp. NBC_00028, assembly GCF_045041065.1. Lineage (NCBI taxonomy): Bacteria > Bacillati > Actinomycetota > Actinomycetes > Kitasatosporales > Streptomycetaceae > Streptomyces > Streptomyces sp. NBC_00028. The sequence continues at coordinate 6,427,796 of NZ_CP108293.1, forward strand.
ACAGCTCCTTCAGCCGTTCGTGCGACACGAACTCCAGGGCGCCCCCGTCGAAGTGCCCCGCCAGCAGCTCCGCCGCCGCCGGATTCGCGTCCCGCACCTCCGTCGCCGCGGTCGCGCCCTCCACGACCAGCTCGGCCAGCAGCCCGTCCAGCACCTCCGCGAAGGACGGCACCCCGGCCCGGAACGCGAGGTCGACGACACGAGGGCCGTCCGGTATCGGCATACCGGCGTCGCAGACCAGCAGCCCGTCGCCGTGCCCCAACTCTGCCAGCGCACCGGACAGCTGACGGTTGAGGATGCCCGCCTTCTTCACAGCGCGTCGACCTCCTCGGCCGTGGGGAACGACACCTGTGCGCCTTCCCTCGTCACCGCCGCCGCCCCGACCCGGGCCGCGTAAGCCGCCGCCTCCGGCAACGAAGCACCCGTGCCCAGCCGGTACGCCAGCGCCGCCGTGAACGCGTCGCCCGCGCCCGTCGTGTCCACCGCGTCGACCTTGACCGACGCCACCCGGCTCACCCCGTCCCTGGACGCCACGAGGGCGCCCTCCGCGCCCAGGGTGACGACCACCGACCGCGGGCCCTTCGCCAGCAGGATGCGTGCCCAGTCCTCCGGGTCGTCGCCGATCGCCGAGTCGCCGAGGATGACCTTCGCCTCGTGCTCGTTGACGATCAGCGGGTCGCAGGCCGCCAGCAGCACGGCGGGCAGCGGACGCGGCGGAGAGGGGTTCAGCACGAAACGGCTGTCCGGCGCGAGGCTCGACGCCACCGCCACGACCGTCTCCAGCGGAATCTCCAGCTGCGCCGACACCACCCGGGAGGCATGGAAGAGGCTGCTCGCCGCGCGCACGTCCTCCGGTGCGAGCCGGCCGTTGGCGCCCGGTGAGACGACGATGCTGTTGTCCCCGGACGGATCCACGGTGATCAGCGCGACCCCCGTCGGCGCCCCGCCGACCAGCACGCCCACCGTGTCGACCCCGGCCGAACGCAGCGAGTCCAGCAGCAGCCGGCCGTGGCCGTCGTCGCCGACCCGGGCCAGCAGGGCCGTACTCGCGCCCAGCCGGGCGGCCGCGACCGCCTGGTTCGCGCCCTTGCCGCCCGGGTGGACGGCCAGGTCGGAGCCGAGCACGGTCTCCCCGGCCGCCGGCCGGCGCTCGACACCGATCACCAGGTCGGCGTTGGCCGACCCTACGACCAGGAGGTCGTAGTCGTACATGAAGTTGCTCCCCTATGAGATGACGTGAGCCGGCGGACGCCCGTGACGAGCGCCCGCCGGCCTTGGTCTCAGCCCGCGAAGTCGGCCACGTTCTCCTTCGTGACCACCTTCACCGGCACCATCACCGACTTCTCGACCTTGTCGCCCTCGGCGACCTTCACCGCGTTCTGCACGGCGATCCTGCCCAGTTCCGCCGGCTGCTGCGCCACCGACGCGTACAGCGTGCCTGCCTTGACGGCGTTCAGGCCGTCCTCGGTTCCGTCGAAGCCGATGACCTGGACGGACTTTCCGGCCTTGGAACCGAGCGCCTTGATCGTGCCGAGCGCCATCTCGTCGTTCTCGGCGAAGACACCGTCGATGTCCGGGTTGGCCTGGAGCAGGTTGGTCATGACGTCCAGGCCCTTGGTGCGGTCCCAGTCGGCGGGCTGCTTGGCGACGACCTCGATGCCCGGGTAGGCCTTGAGCCCCTCGGTGAAACCGGCGCCGCGCTCCCGGCTCGCGGAGGTGCCCGCCTGGCCCTGGAGGACGACGATCTTCCCCTTGCCGCCCAGCTTCTCGGCGAGGTCCTTCGCAGCGAGTTTGCCGCCGGCCACGTTGTCGGAGGCGACGAGGGCGGCGGTGTCCGCGTTGTTGACGGCGCGGTCGACGGCGACCAGCGGGATGCCCGCCTTGTTGACGGCCTTCGCCGCCGGGGTCACCGCGTCGGAGTCCACCGCGTTGACGATGATCGTGCCGAGGCCCGAACTGGTGAAGTTCTCCAGCTGGTTGGCCTGCTGCGAGGCGTCGTTCTGCGCGTCGGTGACCGTCAGGTCCACACCCAGCTTCTTCGCCTCGGCCTGCGCTCCGGCGCGGATCTGCACGAAGAACGGGTTGTTGAGGGTCGACAGCGACAGACCGATCTTCTGGCTCTTCGCCTCCGAGGTGCCACTGTGCAGGAGCGAGGTGGCGCCCACGACCGCCGCCGCGACCACGGCCGCGAGCAGATAGGTCATTGCCTGCTTGCCCCTGTTGCCGCCCGTCCCCGCCGCCACCGGCGTCGCACCCGCCTTGCGGCGGACCGTGTCCAGGAGAACCGCCAGGGCGATGACGACACCGATGACCACCTGCTGCCAGAACGCGGAGACGGACAGCAGGTTGAGGCCGTTGCGCAGCACCGCCAGGATCAGCGCGCCGATCAGCGTCCCGGACGCCTTGCCCGTACCACCGGCCAGCGACGCGCCGCCGATGACGACCGCGGCGATCGCGTCGAGCTCGTAGCCCTGCGCGGCCTGCGGCTGAGCGGAGGAGAGACGGGAGGCCAAGACGATGCCGGCGGCCGCGGCGAACAGACCGGAGAACGCGTAGATCGCGAGCTTCTGCCGCTTCACCCGCAGACCGGAGAGACGGGCCGCTTCCTCGTTGCCGCCGATCGCGTACATCGCACGGCCGATGTACGTCCGCCCGAGCACGAACGCCGTGATCAGACCCATGCCGATCATCACCAGCACGGGCACCGGCAGCCAGCCGCCGAGGGTGTCACCGAGATGGGAGATCGAGCTCGGGAAGGCGATCGGGGAACCCTGCGAGATCACCAGCGACAGACCGCGCGCCACGGACAGCATGGCGAGCGTCGCGATGAACGGCGGCAGTTTGCCGTACGAGATCAGGAAACCGCTGACCAGGCCGCACGCTATGCCGGTCGCGATGGCGAGCAGCACCGCGAGGACCACCGGCATGCCCTGCGAAGTGGCGCTCCAGGCGAGGACGGTGGCCGACAGGGCGGCGACCGAGCCGACCGACAGGTCGATGCCCGCCGAGACGATCACGAAGGTCACACCGAAGGCGAGGATGGCGGTCACGGCCGCCTGGACGCCGACGTTCAGGAGGTTGTCCGTCGTCAGGAAGTCGCCGGACAGCGCCGACATGGCGATGACGAGGACGATCAGCGCGGTCAGCGCGCCGTTGTCGAGGAGCAGCCGGCGCAGCCCTGAGGCGCCCGTCGTGCTCTTGAGCGTGTCAGTGGCCACGAGGGGCCTCCTTCTCAAGGGTGTGGGGGTTGCTGACGGCGAGCGCCATCACGGCGTCCTGAGTGGCCTGGTCGGCGGGGAGTTCACCGGCGATCCGGCCCTGGGCCATGACCAGGACCCGGTCGCTCATGCCGAGGACCTCGGGCAGATCGCTGGAGATCATGAGCACGGCCGCACCTTGAGCGGTCAGTTCATTGATCAGCTGGTAGATCTCGACCTTCGCGCCGACGTCGATGCCACGCGTCGGCTCGTCGAGGATCAGCACCTTGGTGTCGGCGAGCAGCCACTTGCCGATGACGACCTTCTGCTGGTTGCCGCCGGACAACGTCCGCACGTGCTGGCCCGGTCCGGCCATCCGCACGCCCAGCTGCCCGGCGATCCGGGCGGCGGCCTCGCGCTGACCCTTGAGGTCGACGAGCCCCGCGCGCGTGGCCGAACGCAGCGTCACCAGGCCGAGGTTCTCCTCGACGGACGCGTCGAGGACCAGGCCCTGGCCCTTGCGGTCCTCGGGGATCAGCCCGATGCCCGCCGCCATGGCCGCGTTGACGTCATGCCGCTTCAGCGCGGCCCCGGCGACCCTCACCGCGCCCCGGTCGTACGGGTCGGCGCCGAACACCGCGCGCACGACCTCCGTCCGCCCGGCGCCGACAAGACCCGCGATACCGACGACCTCGCCGGCGCGCACCTCGAAGGACACGTCGTGGAAGACACCGTCCCGGGTCAGCCCCTCGACGGTCAGCAACGCGGCGCCCTTCTCGGGCACTTCACGCGGGTACTGCTGCTCGATGGACCGCCCGACCATCAGGCGGACCAGCTCGTCCTCCGGGGTGGAGGCGGGGACCTGTCCGACGGACTTTCCGTCCCGGATGACCGTGACCCGGTTGCCCAGGGCGGCGATCTCCTCCAGGTGATGCGTGATGAAGACGATCCCGACGCCGTCCTCGCGCAGCGTGCGCACGATTGCGAAGAGCTTGTCCACCTCCTCGGAGGTGAGCACCGCGGTCGGCTCGTCCATGATCAGTACACGCGCCTTCAGGCTCAGCGCCTTGGCGATCTCGACCATCTGAAGGCGGGCGATGCCGAGTTCGCGCACCCGCGCGCGGGGCGACACGTCGACACCCACGCGCGCGAGCAGGACCTCGGCGTCGGCCTCCATCCGCTTGCGGTCGATCATGCCGAGGCGGCGCGGCTGGCGGCCCAGGAAGATGTTCTCGGCGACCGTCAGGTCGGGGACGAGGTTGAACTCCTGGTAGATGGTGGCGATCCCGAGGCGCTCGGCGTCCTGCGCACCGTGGATGCGCACCTCCGCGCCGGCGGCCAGGATGCGGCCCTCGTCGGGCGTGTAGGCGCCGGAGAGCATCTTGATGAGGGTGCTCTTGCCCGCGCCGTTCTCACCGAGGAGGACATGCACCTCGCCGCGGCGCAGGTCGAAGTCGACGCCGTCCAGCGCGACCACGCCCGGGAAGGTCTTCCGGATGCCTTCGATGCGCAGCAACTCGTCCGGGTTGCTCACGACGTGCTCCTGTTCTGTACGGGGGCCGGCTCGGGGGAAGCCGGTTGCTCGCCGCACGAGCGGCGTACGACGAGACGGGCGGGAAGGGTGACGGACCGCGGCTCCCGGCCCTCGATGCGGTCGACGAGCGCGCGCACGGCGGCCCGCCCCAGCTCGCCCGTGGGCTGGGCGATCGCGGTGATCGGCGGATCGGTGTGCACGAACCAGCGGATGTCGTCGAACGCGGCGAGCGCGAGGTCCTCGGGGACCCGCAGCCCACGCGCGCGGACGGCGTCCAGCGCGCCGAGCGCCATCAGGTTGTCGGCGGCGAACACGACCTCGGGCGGCTCGGGCAGGTCGAGGAAGCCCTCGGTGACCCGCCGCCCGCTCTCGGCCTGGAAGTCGCCCTGCCCGATGTAGGTGTCAGGGAGGGGGATGCCGTACTCGGCGAGGGCCTCGCGGAAGGCCTCGACGCGCTCGCTGCCGGTGGTGGTGGCGGCGGGGCCCGCGATGATCGCGAGCCGGCGGTGCCCGAGCGCGTGCAGATGCGCCACGAGGTCCCGGACGGCGGCCCGTCCGTCGGCCCTGACGACCGGTACGTCCACGCCCGGGATCCACCGGTCCACGAAGACCATCGGGGTCCCCGCGCGGGCGGCGTCCAGCATCAGCGGGGAGCCGCCGTCGGTGGGGGAGACCAGGAGGCCGTCGATACGGCGGTCCAGCAGCGTCCGTACGTGGTGGTCCTGGAGGTCGGGCCGCTCGTCGGCGTTGCCGATGATGACGCTGTAGCCGAGCGCGCGGGCCTCCTCCTCGACGGAGCGGGCCAGTTCGGTGAAGTACGGGTTCAGTACGTCGCTGATGACCAGGCCGAGGGTGTGGGTCTGGTCGGTGCGCAGCGAACGGGCGACGGCGTTCGGGCGGTAGCCCAGCGCTGCCACGGCGGCCAGCACGCGTGTGCGTGCGTCGGCGCTGACCGACGGATGGTCGTTCAGGACGCGCGAGACCGTGGCGACGGACACTCCCGCCTCGGCAGCCACGTCCTTGATGCTCGCCATCGCCGTTCCACCTCCTTGTGGATCGATCGTGATCAGCCGGGCAATCGGTTCATGGAATCGATTACATCGGCGTGTACGGAGGATTGGAATCGATTACACGGCAGTTAATCAAGCCCCCGCCCGACCTCTGAGACCGGATCGTGATGAAGGCGCGCTCGCGAGGAAGGGGTGCTCGTGTTGAAGGGGCGCTCGTGCTGAAGGGGCGCTGGTGGTGAAGGGGCGCTGGTGGTGAAGGGGTGCTCAGCTCAGCGGCAGCCGCATGATCGTCAGGTCCAGCCACCGCCCGAACTTGATGCCGACCTCCCGGACCGTCCCCGCGTGCTCGAACCCGTACCGCTCGTGCAACCGCACCGACGCGCTGTTCCCGGCCTCGATCCCGGCGACCATCACGTGATGGCCGGCCGCGCGGGCCGAGGTGATGACGGCGTCCAGCAGCGCAGAGCCGATGCCCAGGCCGTGGCGCCCCTCGCGGACGTAGACCGAGTTCTCCACGGTGTGGCGGTAGCCCTCCTTCTCCCGCCAGGGCCCGTACGTCGCGAAGCCCACCACCTCGCCGGCGGCCTCGGCGACGAACGCGGAGCCGCGCTCCAGGTGGGAGGCCAGCCAGGCCGCGCCCTCGGCGGCGGACAGGGTCCGGTCGGTCCACAGGGCCGTGGAGTGCTCGATCGCGTGATTGCGGATGTCGCGGACGGCCTCGGCGTCCCCGGCAAGCGCCGGGCGTACGGTCACGCCCGTGGCGGACGTCTCGTATATTGGATTCATGTCCAACATAGTAGATCCCCTGGTGCGCCAGATCGCCGCACGCGTGCGGGCCGAGCGGGAACGCCGCCGCTGGACCCTGGCGCAGCTCGCCGAGGCCTCCGGGGTCTCCCAGGCGATGATCAGCCGGATCGAACGGGAGGAGAGCAGCCCCACGGCGGTCGTCCTCGGCAAGCTGTCGGCCGCGTTCCAGCTCAGCGTGTCCTCGCTGCTGGCGTCGGCGGAGGGCGAGGCGGCGGCCGAGGTCGAGGGGGAGGGGGAGGGGGAGCGAGTGCGGGTGCGGGTGCGCCGGGAGGCCGACGCGGCCGTGTGGCGCGACCCCGAGACGGGCTATCGGCGCCGCCAGATCACCAGCCCCCGCTTCCCCACGGAGATCGCCGAGATCCGCCTGCCCGCCGGGGCCCAAGTCCCCTACCCCGCGGCGGCGTTCGCGTTCATCCGGCAACTGGTGTGGGTCCTCGACGGTCAACTGACCTTCCACGAGGGCGATCTGGTGCACCACCTCCACCCCGGCGACACCATCGAACTCGGCGAACCGGCTCCGCGCGTCTTCGTCAACGACACCGACACCGAGTGCCGTTACGTCGTCGTCCTGGCTCGGCACCCGCAGCCATGAGGCGACCGATACGCCCCGCGCGTCACGTCGCGTCGACGGCACCCTGCGCCGCCGTTGACCCGGTAGGGTCACCCGCTCCCGCTCCCGAGCCCGCGCCTGCTTCCGGACCCGCTCCCGGACCTGCACCCGCTTCTGGGCCCGCGCCCGGACCTGCGTCTAAACCCGTGCCCGGACCTGCACCCGCTTCCGGACCTGCGCCCACCCCCACGCCCGTGCCCGGACCTGCGCCTGCTTCCGGACCCGCGCCCGCTTCCGGACCCCCGCCCACCCCCACCCCCACACCCGTGCCCGCACCCGCCCCCGCCCCCCGAGGCCGTCCCTTCCTCCTCGCCGTTGTCGCCGGCACGGCGATCGCCAACAACTACGCGATCCAGCCCGCGCTCACCGACGTCGCCGCCCAGCTCCACGTCCCGTTGTCGGTGATCGGCCTGATCCCCACCGCCGCGCTGCTCGGCTGCATGACCGGCTTCGTGCTGCTGCTCCCGCTTGCCGACCGCGTGGCCCCCGACCGTCTGCTGGCCGCCCAGCTCACCGCCCTCGCCGCCGCCCTCGTCCTGGCCGCGGCGGCCCCCGGCGCGGGCGTGCTCCTCGCCGCCTACCTCCTGATCGGCGCCACGGCCGGCGCCGCCGCGCAGGCCGGCACCATCGCGGGCCGCCTCGCCGCCGAGGGACGCCGCGCGCGTGCCGTGGCCACCGTCGCCGCCGGGATGTCGGCCGGCATCCTGCTCAGCCGTCTCGTCGGCGGAGCCCTCGCGGACGCCTTCGGCTGGCGGGCGATGCTGCTGGTCTTCGCCGCCGCCGCGGTGCTGTGCGCGACGGCCGTCGCGAGGCTGCTGCCGGGGGAACGGCCGCCCGCGCGCGGCACCTACCTGGCCGCGGTCCAGGCACTGCCCCGCCTCCTGCGCCGACACCCCGGCCTGCGCCGCGCGGTGGCCGCCGGCGGCCTGTGGTACCTCGCCTTCAACCTGATCTGGGTCAGCCTGGCCCTCGCCCTCGGCCGCCCTCCGTACTCCCTCGGCCCCACCGCCATCGGCCTCTACAGCCTGGCGGGCCTCCTCGGCTTCGTCGTCCTGCCGCTGACCGGCCGCCTCACCGACCGCCACAGCCCCCGTACGGTGATCACGGCTTCCCTGCTGACCGCCGCGACCGGCACCGCCCTGCTCGCCACGGGCCTGGACACCCCTCTGACCACCGCCCTCGGCCTGGCCCTCTTCGACGCCGGCGCGTTCGCCGCCCAGGCGGCGAACCAGAGCCGCGTCATGGCCCTCGACCCCGACCGGAGCGGCAGCCTCAGCAGCGTCTACCTGGTGCTGTACTTCATGGTGGGAGCCGTCGGTACGACGATCGCGGCGCCGCTGCTCGAAGCCGTCGGCTGGACCGGCACCGCCCTCGCGGCGCTCGCCGCGCTGCTCGCCGCCGTCGGAGTCGTACGCGCCGGGGACAAGAGGCCTTTCGCCTAAGGCCCGTCCGCGCACCCCCACGCACGGGCCACCCGCTCGGCCACGGCGTACGCGTCGGCCGCGTGCCGCTCCTCGCCGAGGAACCGGTACAGGTCCCCGAGGGCCCGGGCGAGGGGACGCGTGGCATAGGCCCCGCCGGCTGTCCCCGCGAACTGCTCCCGCAGGGGCAGCAGATGGCCGATCAGTATCCGGGCGGCGTCCCGGTCGCCCAGCATGACGGCGAGTTCGCTGCGGTAGTCGAGCTCCACACCGTAGAGATGGTCCGTCACCGGCCGCACCGGGAACTCGACGGCCCGCGCCTGCGCGAGCCGCCCCTGCCGGGCCAGGACGAGCGCGAGGGCCACCGCCACGGGAGCGCCGACCGCCGCGTGCACGGCACGGACGTCGGCCTCGATCTCCGCCTCCCGGCCCTGCGCGAAGCGGATCGTCCACAGCCCCAGCGTGCGCGGGCCCGTGGCGTGGTGCGCCCCGACGCGCTGGAAGAGCCCTTCCGCCTCGGCGTACCGGGCCTCCGCCTCCTCGAATCGGCCGGCGACCGTGGCCAGCATGGCCGAGGTGGCGACATTGATGCCCTGCGCCCAGCGCATCCGGTAGCGGAGGGCGAGTTCCAGTCCGGCCGCGGTGTGCCGGCGTACTGCGTCCGGGTCGTTGCGGGTCGCGGCCGTCAGGCCGTCGAGGTGTTCGCAGACCCAGAGGTGGGCGGGCAGGTCGTGGGCCCGGGCCAGTGCGCGCAGTTCGGCGACGAGCGGGGTGCGGGCCGGGCCCTGCGGCTCGTGCGGCAGCACCCGGGCCGACGTCATCAACGCCGAGGCCAGGAGCCGGGGTTCGCCATCGGTCCGGGCCAGCGCCAGCTGGGTGCGCGCGGCGTCGAGGGCCCGTGGCGCGTCCTCGCCCGCCACCGCGTCCGCCAGGACCTGGAGCACACGCGCGCGGGTCGGCCCGTCCAGCGCGGGATCACGGGCGAGCCGCTCCAGATGGGCCAGGTCGGTCCGGTCCAGGAAGCCCTCCAACCGGCTGCGCCAGGGGGAGGGTTCGGTCCAGCCGCCGTAGACCGCCGCGGCGAGGTCGTCCCGGCCCGCCCCCACGGCCAGGCCGACCGCCCGCCCCCGGGTGCGCCGGGCGCCGTCCGTGGCACCGGCCCGCACCTGCGCGCCCAGCAGCCGCACCAGCAGCGCGACGGTCCCGTCCGGATCGCCCTCGGGATCGGCGGTGGCCGCGGTGTGCGCCTCCAGCGCCTGCTCGATCAGTCCTACGGCCACGTCGTGGGCGTACCGCCGCTCGGCCCGCTCGGCGGCCCGCAGCGCGTAGTCGACGGCCAGGGGAGCGTTCGCGGTACGGCCCGACCGGGCGAAGTGGTGGGCCAGCGCGGCGAGATCGTCGGGGCGGTGGCGGCGCAGTTCCGCGGCGATACGGTCGTGCAACCGGGCCCGCCGGGTGCCGGACAGGTCCGTGTACACGGTGTCGCGGACCAGCGCGTGCACGAACCGCACCCGCCCCGGCCCCGGCTCGGTCAGCAGATCCGCGGCCACGGCGGCGTCGAGCCCCGCCAGCAGGGTCTCCTCGTCCGTCTCGGCCGCGTCCGCCAGCAGCGCGACGTCGCACTCCAGCCCCGCCACCGCCGCCAGCCGCACGGCCGCGAGCGCTGCGGCGGGCAGCAGCGCGAGCCGCCTGCGCAGCACGTCCCGCACTCCCTGGGGCACTTCGGACACGGCGACCAGGGCGCCCTCGTCGGCCAGCAGGCGCGCGCTCTCCCACACGTAGAACGGGTTGCCGCCGGTGCGCTCGGCGAGCGCCGTCACCGTGGCCGTGTCCACGGGCGCCCCGCGGACTGCGGTGACCACGGTGGCGATGTCCTGGTGGGACAGTCCACCGAGCGTGATCCGGTGCGGGAACCGGGGCGCGAGCTGGGCCAGGCTCTTGGCCAGCTGCCCGTTCACCTCGGCCGGCCGGTAGCAGGCCACGGTGAGCAACGGCACCCCGGTGACCGCGGCGGCCGCTTCGAGCAGGGCGAGGGTCTGCCCGTCGGCGCGATGCAGATCTTCCAGGACGACGGCGATCGGCCGCCCGCCCGCCGCACCCCGCAGCCAGGCCGCGAAGGCCCGATGCAGCCGAAACCGCCCCGCGGTGGCCTCGTCACGGGTGGTGGGGGTGACGGAGGGGCGCGGGACCGGGGGGCCGGGCGCGGTTGTGGTGCCGTTCGGGCCTGGGGTCGCGGTGGCGCCGGTTGCGGTGGGGAGGTTGGCGGGGTGTGGGGCGGGGGTGTCGGTGGCGGTTGTGGTGTTGGTCGGGGCTGTGGTCGTCGTGGTGTGGGTCGGGGTGGGGAGGTTGGCGGGGTGTGGGGCGGGGGTGTCGGTGGCGGTTGTGGTGTTGGTCGGGGCTGTGGTCGTCGTGGTGTGGGTCGGGGTGGGGAGGTTGGCGGGGTGTGGGGCGGGGGTGTCGGTGGCGGTTGTGGTGTTGGTCGGGGCTGTGGTCGTCGTGGTGTGGGTCGGGGTGGGGAGGTTGGCGGGGTGTGGGGCGGGGGTGTCGGTGGCGGTTGTGGTGTTGGTCGGGGCTGTGGTCGTCGTGGTGTCGGTCGGGGTGGGGAGGTTGGCGGGGCGTGGGGCCGGGAGGCCGGCGGCGGTCGTGGTGCTGTTCCGGGCCGTCGTCGCCGTGGCCTCGGTCGTGGCGGGTGTGGCGTCGGACTCTCGCAGCAGGGCCGCCAGTTGCTCCGGATGTGGGGGAGGTGTCGTCAGGGCCAGTGCGCCGAGTGCCTCGGTCCAGGCCCAGGCCGGCGGGGCCCCCTCGTCCTCCGGGCAGCGGCCGACGACCACCGTCCAGCCCCTGCCGCGCAGGCGGCCGGTGAGCCGGGCGAGCAGGGCGGACTTGCCCGCCCCCGCCTCTCCGGTGACCAGCACCAGACCGCCGGCGTGCCGGGCCGCCTGCGCGGCACCGTCCAGGGCCCGCAGCTCCTCGTCCCGGCCGACGAAGAGGTCGTGACCGCCGCGAGGTGGGGCGGGAGGGGCGGCGGCGGGCTGGGAGGGGAGCGCTATGGACATCGTCCGCGGCGATGCCGGTACCGCCGCCCGCAGTACGTCCAGCCGTTGGGCGAGGACGGCGTGTTCCAGTTCGGCCAGGGCCGGTGAGGGGTCGCAGCCGAGTTCGTCGCGCACCACCGCGCGGGCCCGGCGCAGCGCGGCGAGCGCGTCGGCGCGTCGGCCGCCCGCCCAGTGGGCGAGCGCCAGCAGCCGCCAGCCCTCCTCGCGCAGCGGCCGGTCGCGGACCATGGCCTCGGCGGCGAGCGTGGCCTCGGCGGTGTGCCCGGTGCGCAGCCCGGCGGCGACGGCGAGTTCGTGGGCCTCCGCGCACAGCGCGTCCAGACGGGCCGCCTCGGGCACCGCCCACGGCTCGTCCGCGTGCTCCAGGAACGCGGGCCCCCGCCACCAGCCCAGGGCCTCGGTCAGCAACTCCCGCGCCTGCGCGGCGGGCGCGTGCCGGGCACGGCTCACCCAGGACTCGAAACGCCAGGCGTCCACCGTGTCCTCGGGCAGCCGCACGGCGTATCCGGGCGCGGTGGAGACCAGCACGGAGGCCGGGGTGCGCGGCGGGCGGCCCGGTTCGAGCACACGGCGCAGATTCGACACGTACGACTGGAGGGACACGGTCGCCCTGGCCGGGGGCGCCCCGCGCCACAGCTCGTCCACCATGCGGTCGACGGACGTCACCCTGCCGCGGGCGGCGACCAGGAGCGCGAGGACGGCCCGCTGCCGCGGGGGCCCCAACTCCACCGGCGCACCCGCGACATCGGCACCGAGGGGACCCAGGACTCTGATGGACAGCACGCCGCCGAAATGTAGCCGAGGGTTGCGCCGGCCCCGTCAACAGGCACTAAACGCGCTGGTCAGGCAGGCACCGGCAGTGGCTTCGAAGGGGCTCCAAGCGGACTCCATGTCCTCGCCAAGCAGGCGCCGCGAGCGTGGCAGCCGTCTGTATCCGAGCTTCGAAGGACATCCGCGTGACCCCCAGCCCCACACCCTCCGGCCTTCCCACCGCCGAGCGCCCCCACACCCACGAGATGGTCGTGGTGCACCGCGTCTTCCGCCGGGAGTCCGCGCTGCTGCCGCGCCTGGTCCGTGCCGTACCGGACGGCGCGTCGGCCCGGGCCGAGCAGGTCTCGGCGTATCTGGACGACTACGTGATGGGGCTGCACCATCACCACGCGCTGGAGGACGAGTTGATCTGGCCCCTGCTACGGGTGCGGGCCGCCGGGCAGGACGACCTGGTGGCCCGGATGGAGGAGCAGCACGGGCACATAGACCGAACGCTGGCGGCGGTCGGGGACTGGGCGCCTCAGTGGCGGCGCTCGGCCGACAGCGTCGCCGGGCAGGAGCTCGCCCTGGCGCTGGAGGAACACCGTCTCGCCCTGCTCGACCACCTGGACGACGAGGAGAAGCTGGTCCTCCCGCTGGTCGCCGATCATCTGACCGTCCCCGAGTGGGACGAGGTCGGGCGCCGCGGCCTGGAGACCCTCCCGAAGAACAAGGTCATGCTGGCCCTCGGCGCGATCCTGGAGGACGCCACGGAGGACGAGCGGGCCTACTTCCTGGGCCGGGCCCCGCTGTTGGGGCGGTTGCTGTGGCGGTGGGTGGGACGCCGGCAGTACGCCGCGGCCTGCCAGGCCATGCGGGGCCCGCTGACCGGGGGGACGGGACGGTGACCGTGCTCGACTCCGCCCCGACGGCCGTCCTGGACGCCTACCGGACCTGCGAGTTCGTCACGCTGGGCCGGGACGGGACACCGCTCGCCTGGCCGACGGCGGTACGGCGCCGCGAGGACGGGACGCTGGTGCTGACCACGTCCCTCGCGTTCGCGCAGAAGGCCCTCAACATCCGCCGCGACGGCCGCGTCGCCCTGCTCTTCTCCGACCCCACCGGCAGCGGTCTGGCCGACGCCCCGCACCTCTTCGTCGGCGGCACGGCAGAGTGCCCGGACGACATCAGGACGGGACCTCAAGGCCTCGACGACTACTGGCGGACCCTCTTCGAGCGGCAGCCGCACAGCCGGTCGTATCTCGCGCGCCCGATGCGGCGGCTGATGGACTGGTACTACCTGCGGCTCGTCATCACCGTCACCCCGGAGCGGGTGATCGTGCGCTCCGCCACGGCGCCCCCCTTCCTGAAGGTGTCCGCCGGGCCGGACGGCACTCCGTTGCCCGGCGCGGAGCAGCTCGCCGGCCATCCCACGGCGGTCCTCGCCGCGCGCGACGCCTCCGGGGCGCCCGTGCTGGCCCGCACCCGGACCGCGCCCACGGCCGGCGGCTTCGTGGTGAGCCCGCCGGACGATCACGCGGTGGTGCCCGGGCCCGCCTCGCTGCTGGTGCACCGGCACGACGACAAGCTCAACCGGATGCGAAACGCGCTGGTCCGCGGTGCGTTGAGGCAGACCGACGACGGTTGGCTGCTCGTGCCCGTAAAGGTGCTGGAGCCGATGGGCTCGGGACGGCCGAGCGACGCGCTACGGGTCCTGCGCCACACCCAGCGGGCCACCGACCGGTATCTGCACCGCCGCGGTCTGACCCGGCCCCCGGTGGAGTGGGACAGCTTCCGCGCACTCGCCCGGTCCGCCCGCGGGCACAGCGCCGCCGACGAGGGCAGGATGCGCGACGTACTGCGCTCCCCGCACCACTGAGCCCCACCTGTGGACAACCCCGGCCGTTGTCGTACCGCACCGGTACCGTCGGATCATGGCTCAACAGGCGGGGAACGCGACGGGCGAGCGGCGGCTCGCCGTCCTCGAAGGCGTGCTGGAGCGGATCACCTACGCCAACGAGGACAACGGGTACACGGTCGCGCGCGTGGACACCGGCCGGGGCGGCGGCGACCTCCTCACCGTCGTCGGCGCGCTGCTCGGCGCCCAGGTCGGCGAGTCCCTCCGCATGGAGGGCCGCTGGGGCTCCCACCCGCAGTACGGCAAGCAGTTCACCGTCGAGAACTACACGACCGTCCTGCCCGCCACCGTCCAGGGCATCCGCCGCTACCTCGGCTCGGGGCTGGTGAAGGGCATCGGGCCGGTCTTCGCCGACCGCATCACCCAGCACTTCGGCCTGGACACCCTGCGGATCATCGAGGAGGAGCCCAAGCGGCTCATCGAGGTGCCCGGCCTCGGTCCGAAGCGGACCAAGAAGATCGCCGACGCCTGGGAGGAGCAGAAGGCGATCAAGGAGGTCATGCTCTTCCTCCAGACCGTGGAGGTGTCCACCTCCATCGCCGTGCGCATCTACAAGAAGTACGGCGACGCCTCCATCTCCGTCGTGAAGAACCAGCCCTACCGGCTCGCCGCCGACGTCTGGGGCATCGGCTTCCTCACCGCCGACAAGATCGCCCAGTCCGTCGGGATACCGCACGACAGCCCGGAGCGCGTGAAGGCCGGCCTCCAGTACGCGCTGTCGCAGGCCACCGACCAGGGCAACTGCTACCTCCCCGAGGAGCGGCTGATCGCCGACGCGGTGAAACTGCTCCAGGTCGACACCGGCCTGGTCATCGAGTGCCTGGCCGAACTCACCGAGCCGGACGAGCACACCGGCGAACCGGGCGCCGTACGCGAGAAGGTCCCCGGGGAGCACGGCGAACCGGTCACCGCCGTCTACCTCGTCCCTTTCCACCGCGCCGAACTCTCCCTGGCCGCCCAGCTGCTGCGCCTGCTGCGCACGGGCGAGGACCGTATGCCGGGTTTCCGGGACGTGACCTGGGACAAGGCGCTCGCCTGGCTGAAGGACCGCACCGGCGCCGACCTCGCACCCGAGCAGGAGGCCGCCGTCAAGCTGGCGCTCACCGAGAAGGTCGCCGTCCTGACCGGCGGCCCGGGCTGCGGCAAGTCCTTCACGGTCCGCTCGATCGTGGAGCTGGCCCGCGCCAAGAAGGCCAGGGTCGTGCTCGCCGCCCCCACCGGCCGCGCCGCCAAGCGCCTCGCCGAGCTCACCGGCGCCGAGGCCTCCACGGTCCACCGCCTCCTGGAGCTGAAGCCGGGCGGTGACGCGGCCTACGACAAGGACCGCCCGCTCCAGGCGGATCTGGTGGTCGTGGACGAGGCGTCCATGCTGGACCTGCTGCTCGCCAACAAGCTGGTGAAGGCGGTGCCGCCGGGGGCGCATCTGCTCTTCGTGGGAGACGTCGACCAGCTGCCGTCCGTCGGCGCGGGCGAGGTGCTGCGGGACCTGCTCGCCGACGACAGCCCCGTCCCCGCCGTCCGTCTCACGCGCGTGTTCCGGCAGGCGCAGCAGTCCGGGGTGGTGACCAACGCGCACCGGATCAACGCCGGGCAGCATCCCGTCACGGACGGCATGAAGGACTTCTTCCTCTTCGTCGAGGACGACACGGAGGAGGCCGGGCGGCTCACGGTGGATGTGGCGGCCCGTCGGATTCCGGCCAAGTTCGGGCTCGACCCGCGCCGGGACGTCCAGGTGCTCGCGCCGATGCACAGAGGCCCCGCGGGCGCCGGCCATCTCAACGGTCTGTTGCAGCAGGCCATCACCCCCGGCCGGCCCGACCTCGCCGAGAAGCGCTTCGGCGGCCGGGTCTTCCGGGTCGGCGACAAGGTCACCCAGATTCGCAACAATTACGAGAAGGGCAAGAACGGCGTCTTCAACGGCACCGTGGGCGTGGTCACCTCGCTCGACCCGGTCGACCAGCGCCTGACGGTGCTGACGGACGAGGACGAGGAGGTGCCGTACGAGTTCGACGAACTGGACGAGCTGGCCCACGCGTACGCGGTGACCATTCACCGTTCCCAGGGCAGTGAATATCCGGCGGTGGTGATCCCGGTCACCACCGGTGCCTGGATGATGCTCCAGCGCAACCTGCTGTACACGGCGGTCACCCGGGCCAAGAAGCTGGTCGTGCTGGTCGGTTCACGCAAGGCGATCGGTCAGGCGGTGCGCACGGTGTCGGCGGGGCGACGCTGCACGGCACTGGACTTCAGGCTCTCATCAAAAAATGATCGATCAAATGAGTCACCTAGGTCACAGAGCCCTTCCGGAACCGGGTAGGGGAGGGGCAGGATGGGCAAGTTGGCGGCACTGAGTGCCGCCAATAGGCCCAATGGTCGACCCCCAGTGCACTCTTCTGCGCCGAATGGGGGATGGTAGAGACAGTCAGGGCAACCTCGAAGAAGAGGCACAACGTCGGTGAGGGATGACGTGAGCGACAACTCTGTAGTAGTGCGGTACGGCGATGGCGAGTACACCTACCCGGTGATCGACAGCACCGTCGGCGACAAGGGCTTCGACATCGGCAAGCTCCGCGCCCAGACCGGTCTGGTGACCCTGGACAGCGGCTACGGCAACACCGCCGCCTATAAATCCGCCATCACCTACCTCGACGGCGAGGCGGGCATCCTCCGCTACCGCGGCTACCCGATCGAGCAGCTGGCCGAGCGCTCCACCTTCCTTGAGGTGGCGTACCTGCTGATCAACGGTGAGCTGCCGACCGTCGACGAGCTCTCCGTCTTCAAGAACGACATCACGCAGCACACCCTGCTGCACGAGGACGTCAAGAACTTCTACCGCGGCTTCCCGCGCGACGCGCACCCGATGGCCATGCTGTCGTCGGTCGTCTCCGCGCTGTCCACGTTCTACCAGGACAGCCACAACCCGTTCGACGAGAAGCAGCGCAACCTCTCGACGATCCGGCTGCTCGCCAAGCTTCCGACGATCGCGGCGTACGCGTACAAGAAGTCGATCGGTCACCCGTTCGTCTACCCGCGCAACGACCTGGGCTACGTCGAGAACTTCCTCCGTATGACCTTCTCGGTCCCGGCGCAGGAGTACGACCTCGACCCGGTCGTCGTTGCCGCGCTGGACAAGCTCCTGATCCTGCACGCGGACCACGAGCAGAACTGTTCGACCTCCACGGTCCGCCTGGTGGGCTCGTCCCAGGCGAACATGTTCGCGTCGATCTCGGCCGGCATCAACGCCCTGTGGGGCCCGCTGCACGGCGGTGCCAACCAGTCCGTGCTGGAGATGCTCGAGGGCATCCAGGCCTCCGGCGGCGACGTCGACACCTTCATCCGCAAGGTGAAGAACAAGGAGGACGGCGTCCGGCTGATGGGCTTCGGCCACCGGGTCTACAAGAACTTCGACCCGCGCGCGAAGATCATCAAGGCGGCTGCGCACGACGTCCTCTCGGCCCTCGGCAAGTCCGACGAGCTGCTGGACATCGCGCTCAAGCTGGAGGAGCACGCGCTCTCCGACGACTACTTCGTCTCGCGCAGCCTCTACCCGAACGTCGACTTCTACACGGGCCTCATCTACCGCGCGATGGGCTTCCCGACCGAGATGTTCACGGTCCTCTTCGCCCTCGGCCGCCTCCCGGGCTGGATCGCCCAGTGGCACGAGATGATCAAGGAGCCGGGCTCCCGCATCGGCCGCCCGCGCCAGATCTACACGGGCGTCGTCGAGCGCGACTTCATCCCGGTCGAGGAGCGCTGACACCTGCCGGTGGGGGGCGTCGCTTGATCGGCGCCCTGCTGCTGGTCGGTCTCCCCTGGGCTTGGCCCGCGTCGGTCGGGCCCGCTTGATCGACGCCTTGCCGCCGGTCGGTCCTCTTGGCTTCGGCTGCGCCCGTCGGGTCTTCCGGTGTGTGGCGCGGGGTGCCCCGAGGGGTCGGCCGGGGGCCGGGGGTTGCCCCCGGGTCGGCTCAGCACGGGCGTGGTGGAGCGCGACTTCATCCCGGTCGAGGAGCGCTGACACCTGCCGGTGGGGGTGCCGTTCGCCTAAGAGTTCGTCGCTGAAGGGGCGCGGGCGACTGCAGGGCCGTCGTGGCCGATCGCGCAGTTCCCCGCGCCCCTTGGTGCGTCCAGTGGCTGGTCGCGCCCGCGCGGCGGAGCCGGTGGTGCGTCACGGCGGCGGCGAGCCCCGGACAGGCTGGGCAAAACAGAAGGCGCCCTGGCGGCGGTCCCCCCACGGGCCGACGTCCAGGGCGCCTTCCCATGTCCCGGTGCGGATTCCCCCCACGGGATCCGGCCGGGCGTCTGTGAGAAAACAGCGCCTGAATCGCTGTGTTGAGCAGAACGAGCAAAACTCGTCGTACTCCTACTTGTGTGTACCGCGGTGTGCGATCTGCCGGGACAGCGCACGGTCGGGTGGGCCGCTCAAAGCTTCCCGACGTACGTGCCCCGGCAACGCATCTCTGAGGAAGTCCCCCAAGACATCCCCAGATGCCAGGATGCGCCCCCCAAGACGCGGCCTGACATCGCCAACTTAGACCTTCGAACCCCTTCGATGGTTACGTTCACATCACTGTGATCTGCGTCTCTTGCATTTGTCCGTTTGATACGCAAGGGGACCGATACGCCGATCGGGGCCCAAGCGTAAGGATGATGCGCGAGCCTTGTGAAGAGCTTATGTGAGCCGCGCGCCGGACTCCAGAGGGTCCCCCCTAACGGAATGAGCGCAATCGCAGGCTGTTCGTCACGACGAAGACCGAGGAGAACGCCATGGCGGCGCCCGCGATCATCGGGTTCAACAGCCCCGCGGCGGCCAGCGGCAGCGCGGCCACGTTGTAGCCGAAGGCCCACACCAGGTTCCCCTTGATCGTGGTCAGCGTCCGCCGCGACAGCCGGATGGCATCCGCCGCCACCCGCAGATCCCCACGCACCAGCGTCAGATCCCCCGCCTCGATCGCCGCGTCCGTCCCGGTCCCCATCGCCAGCCCCAGGTCGGCCACGGCGAGCGCGGCGGCGTCGTTGACCCCGTCGCCGACCATGGCGACGACCCGCCCCTCGCCCTGGAGTCGCCGTACGGCCTCCACCTTGTCCTCGGGCAGCACCTCCGCCACGACTCGCGAGATCCCGACCTGCTCGGCCACCGCCTCGGCGACCGTCCGGTTGTCCCCGGTCAGCAGCACCGGCGTGAGCCCGAGGGCCCGCAGCTCCCGCACCGCCTCGGCGCTGGTCTCCTTCACCGCGTCCGCGACGGCCACGACACCGCGTGCCGCCCCGTCCCAGCCGACCACGACGGCCGTACGGCCGCCCCTCTCCGCCTCGTCCCTGGCGCGGGCCAAGTCCTCAGGCAGCGTGTCGAAGAGGCGCCCCACGGCCACGTCATGGCCCTCCACGCGCCCGCGCACACCCCGCCCGGGCACGTTCTCGAACGCCTCGACCGCCGGCAGCGCCCCCACCCTCCCCCACTCTCGGCTTCCCTCGAGCGGGGGGACCCCCATCTCCGCACCGGCGGCGACCGCCCGGGCGACGGGATGCTCGGAGGCGTGCTCCACGGCGCCCGCGAGCCGCAGCACCTGCTTCTCGTCGGTGCCCTGGACGGCGTAGACCTCGTGGAGGGTCATACGGCCGGTGGTCACCGTTCCCGTCTTGTCGAGGACGACGGTGTCGACGCGGCGGGTCGATTCGAGGACCTCGGGGCCCTTGATGAGGATGCCGAGCTGGGCGCCGCGGCCCGTGCCGACCATCAGCGCGGTCGGGGTGGCGAGGCCCAGCGCGCACGGGCAGGCGATGATCAGGACGGCGACGGCCGCGGTGAACGCGGCGGCCGGGTCGCCGGTCGCGCCGAGCCAGCCACCGAGCGTGGCCACGGCGATCGCGATGACCGCCGGGACGAAGACGGCCGAGATCCGGTCGGCGAGCCGCTGCACCTCGGCCTTGCCGTTCTGCGCCTCCTCGACCAGTCGCGCCATCCGCGCGAGCTGGGTGTCGGCGCCCACCCGCGTGGCCTCGACGACCAGCCGCCCGCCGGCGTTCACGGTCGCGCCCGCGACCGCGTCCCCGACCGTGACGTCCACCGGCACCGACTCTCCGGTCAGCATCGACGCGTCGACGGCGGAGACGCCCTCGACGACCGTGCCGTCGGTGGCGAACTTCTCCCCGGGGCGGACCACGAAACGGTCGCCGACGGAGAGACGCGAGACGGGCACGCGGACCTCGCGGCCGTCCCGCAGCACCGCCACGTCCTTCGCGCCCAGTTCCATCAGGGCCCGTAGGGCCGCCCCCGCGCGGCGCTTGGAGCGGGCCTCCAGATAGCGGCCGAGCAGGATGAACGTGGTGACACCGGCCGCGACTTCGAGATAGATGGTCGTGCTCGCGTCCATGCGCGCGACCGTGAACCTGAACTCGTCCTTCATGCCCGCCATGCCCGCGTCCCCGAGGAACAGCGCCCACAGCGACCAGCCGTACGCCGCCAGCGTGCCCAGCGAGACGAGGGTGTCCATGGTGGCGGCGCCGTGGCGGAGGTTGGTCCAGGCGGCGCGGTGGAAGGGCAGTCCGCCCCAGACGACCACCGGGGAGGCGAGGGTGAGGGCCAGCCACTGCCAGTTGTCGAACTGGAGGGCCGGGATCATCGACAGGAGGACGACGGGGACGGCGAGGAGGGCGGAGACGACGAGCCGCTGCCGCAGGGACGCCGACTCCGGGTCCTCGGCCGGGGCGGGCTCTTGCGCCGGAGGCGCCGGCTCCTCGGCCGTGTACCCCGTCCTCACCACCGTCGCGATCAGATCCGCGACCTCGACGCCCTCGGCGTAGGTGACCTTCGCCTTCTCCGTCGCGTAGTTGACGGTGGCGGTCACGCCGTCCATCCGGTTGAGCTTCTTCTCCACGCGGGCGGCGCAGGAGGCGCAGGTCATGCCGCCGATGACGAGTTCGACCTCGGCGGGCGGGCCTATCGGGGCGGTGGTGCCGGACATGTTCCGTACTCCAGGAGGTGCTGGTTACGCCTTGCCGACGAGCTCGAAACCGGCCTCGTCCACCGCCGCGCGCACGGCTTCCTCGTCGAGTGCGGCGGTGGAGACGACGGTGACCTCACCGGTGGAGGCGACGGCCTTCACGGAGCTGACGCCGGGGAGCTCGGAGATCTCGCCGGAGACCGAGCCCTCGCAGTGGCCGCAGCTCATGCCGCTCACCTTGTAGACGGTGGTGACCTGGGTGTCGCTCTGGGCGGTCATCTCGTTCTCCTCTTCGAGGCGTGTGGGTTCTACGGGACCCGCGGTGGCGTCCACGTAACACACACTATACCCCTAGGGGGTATTTACCAAGCGGAGTCCCAGCGGGATTTCCCGGGACTTTATGGTAGATACCAACCATGTCGCAGGCCGGGACGCTCATCCTGATCATGTCCATCGCGGTACTCGCACCCCTGCTGGCGTACGGGGTCAGCCGCCGGCTTCCGGTGCCGCTCGTCATCTTCGAGATCCTGTTGGGCATCCTGGCCGGCCCGGACGTACTGGGCTGGGCCGGCGACGGACAGGTCATCGACACCCTGTCCGACCTGGGCCTGGCGATGCTGATCTTCCTCGCCGGATACGAGATCGAGTTCGACAAGGTCCGCGGCGACACCCTCAAGCGCGCGCTGTGGGCATGGCTGACCGCGCTCGTCGTCGGACTGGCGCTGGCCTGCGCCCTCACCGGACTGTCCAAGGGCGTCTACATCGGTACGGCCCTCACCAGCACCGCCCTCGGCACGGTCCTGCCGGTGCTGCGGGACGCGGGGGATCTGCACTCGCGGTTCGGCTCGGTGCTGACGGCGTTCGGCGCGGTCGGGGAGTTCGGGCCGATCATCGCCATCGCGCTGCTGCTGAGCGGGCGGGCACCGGGCCGGTCGACCGCGGTCCTGGCGGCGTTCGCCCTGCTGACGGCCGCCGCGGTGTGGTGGGCGATGCGCCCGCGCCCGCCGTGGTTCCCCCGGGTGATCGCGAAGACCCTGCACAGCAGCGGCCAGTTCGCCGTACGCCTGGTCGTCCTGCTCCTCGCGGTGATGCTCGGCATCTCCCAGGCGCTCGGCCTCGACACCCTGCTCGGCGCCTTCGCCGCCGGGATGCTCACCCGGCTGCTGCTGCACGGGGCGGCGCCGGAGAGCGCGGGGCCCGTCCTGGAGAAGGTCGAGGCGATGGGGTTCGGCTTCCTGGTGCCGGTGTTCTACGTCGTCACCGGCATCGAGTTCGACCTCGACGCCCTGCTGTCCGGCGGCCGGGCGCTGCTCCTCCTGCCGGTCTTCCTGCTGCTGTTCGTCCTGGTCCGCGGCCTGCCCGTGTACGCGCTGGCCCCGCCGGATCTCGTACGACGGGACCGGCGCGCCCTGACCCTCTTCGCGTCCACCGCGCTTCCCCTGGTCGTCGCCATCACCACGATCGGTGTCGACGACGGCGTCCTGAAGACGGACGAGGCGGCGGCACTGGTCGGCGCCGCGATGCTGTCGGTGCTGCTGTTCCCGCTGGCCGGGCTGCGGCTGCGCGGCGAGCGTCGGGTGGTCGAGGAGCCGCTGGGGGGTTCGGAGTCGTGGTGAAGCCGGGTCAGGATGGAGGGGCCAGACCTTCACGGCGATGGGAGCGCACATGCGGGCAGTGGTCTTCGAGCGGTACGGCGAGCCGGCCGAGGTGCGGGAGGTGCCCGACCCCGGACCGGCCCCGCACGGGGTCGTGGTCCGGGTGGCGGCCACCGGTCTGTGCCGCAGCGACTGGCACGGCTGGCAGGGCCACGACCCCGACATCACGCTCCCGCACGTGCCCGGCCATGAACTCGCCGGTGTCGTCGAGGCGGTCGGCGACCGGGTCACCGCCTGGCGCCCCGGCGACCGCGTCACCGTCCCCTTCGTGTGCGCCTGCGGAACGTGTGCCGCCTGCGCGGCCGGCGACCACCAGATCTGCGAGCGGCAGACCCAGCCCGGCTTCACCCACTGGGGTTCCTTCGCCCAGTACGTGGCCCTCGACCACGCCGACGTGAACCTGGTCGCCGTCCCCGAGGAGCTGTCCTTCGCCACCGCGGCCGCCCTGGGCTGCCGGTTCGCCACCGCGTTCCGGGCGGTCGTGCAGCAGGGGCGGGTCGCGGCGGGGGAGTGGGTGGCGGTGCACGGCTGCGGCGGGGTGGGTCTGTCGGCGGTGATGATCGCGGCGGCGGCCGGAGCGCGGGTGGTGGCGGTGGACGTGTCGCCCCAAGCCCTGGAGCTGGCACGGAAGTTCGGCGCGACGGAGGTGGTGGACGCGTCGGCGGCCGATGACACGGCAGCGGCGGTACGCGAACTCACCGGCGGCGGCGCCCACTTGTCGCTCGACGCCCTGGGCTCCCCGGTCACCTGCGCGGCCTCCGTCAACTCCCTCCGCCGCCGCGGCCGGCACCTCCAGGTCGGGCTGCTCCCCTCGACGGACGGCACGACCCCCGTCCCGATGGCCCGCGCGATCGCTCTGGAGCTGGAGATCCTGGGCAGCCACGGCATGGCCGCGCACACCTACCCGGGCATGCTGGCCCTGGTCCGGGCGGGAGTACTGCGACCGGACCTGCTGGTCACCTCCACGATCGACCTGAACGCGACCCCGGCCGCGTTGGCGGCGATGGGAACGGCACGGGGGGCGGGGGTCACGGTCATCGAGCCGTGGGGTTGAGACCGGCCCGCCCCTCCCTCAGGGCGGCCCGCCCCTCTCCCAGGGCGGCCCACTCCTGTTCCAGTACGGCCATCACCACCCAGTCCACCCACCGCCCGTCCCGCAGATCGGCCTCCCGCCGGACGCCCTCCCGCACGAACCCGGCCTTCTCATAGGCGCGCAGGGCCCGGGTGTTGTGGCCGTAGACCTCCAACTGGATGCGATGCAGGCCGAGTTCCTCGAAGCCGTACCCGACGACGAGACGTGTCGCCTCGGTGCCGAGGCCGCGGTCACGGCCCCGGGGTCCGAGGAGCGTGCGGAACGTACAGCCGCGTGCCCGGTCGTCCCACTCGTACAGCACCACCTCGCCGACGAGTTCACCGGTGGCGCGGTCGGTGACGGCGAGGTCGAGGCGGTCCGTCTGGGCGGACCGGGAGCCGTACCAGGAACGCAGGTGCTCCAGGGTGAACTCGGTGTCCGGCCCGCCGGTGAAGCGGACGACGTCGGGGTCGCGGATGATCTCCGCCATGACCTCCGCGTCCGCTTCCGTGAACGGCCGCAGCACGGTCTTCTCGCCGGTCAGCACGGGTTTGACGGAGAAGTTCATCCACGGATCCTCACCGGCCGGGCACCGGGTCGGCAACCGTGTTTCCCCTCAGTCCTCTCGTCTGCCGCGGTTGCCGGGCCGGGCGGCGACCCAGGCCCGCACCGTGTCCGCGTACCAGAAGGGCTTGCCGCCCTCCACGTGGTCGGGTGGGGGCAGCAGCCCGTGTTTGCGGTACGACCGCACGGTGTCCGGCTGCACCTTGATGTGCGCGGCGATCTCCTTGTACGACCAGAGCCTTCGGTCGGTCATGAGGGGTGCACCTCCCTGCGCGCGCCGCGGCGGCGGCCGGGAACGGCCGTCGGGGGTACCGGGCGCTGCGCTGGCGTCACAAAGCCTGTGCCCCGTCAACGACGGAGAGTGAGCGCGGGTCAGGCCCTGTGCACCGCGTGTGACGCAAGACCCGCGTATACGCGACATGTGTGACACACAAGGGGTGTTCGTGACAGGAGTGCAGCAAAGGCGCACGCGGGCGTGTGGGCGCGGCGCGTTGACAGGGCGGCGCGGAAGGGTTCACCCAGCTGGAGCCGCACCCGCAGCCGACGAACTACGCCCCGCAGCTCCTCAGAAACGCCCGTGTCCGCTGAGCGATAGGCAGCGGCTTGTCCGGCTCGCACGGATACATGTCCTGCTCCACGATCGCGAACAGATCCACGTCCAGAGCCTGCGCGGCCTCAAGCACCGGCCCCAACGCCGGTACACCCGACGGCGGTTCACACATCACGCCCTGCGCCACCGCGGGCCCGAACGGCGTCCCCTTGGCCCGTACGTCGGCGAGGATCTCGGGGTCGACCTGCTTCAGATGCAGGTACCCGATCCGGGACCCGTACGTCTCGATCAGCTTCACGCTGTCCCCGCCGCAGTACGCGTAGTGCCCCGTGTCCAGGCACAGCGACACCAGCGACGAGTCGGTCCCGTCCAGGAAGCGGGTGACGTTGTCCTCGCTGTCGATGTGCGTGTCGGCGTGCGGATGCACGACGATCCGGAGCCCGTACTCCTCCCGCACGCGCTCCCCGAGCCGCTCGGTGAGCGAGGTGAGGTTCCGCCACTGCTCCGGCGTCAGCGTGTCCGACTCCAGCACCTCGCCGGTCTTGTCGTCCCGCCAGAAGGACGGGATGACGACGAGGTGCTTCGCTCCCATGGCCTGCGCCAGGACCGCGTTGTCGGCGACATGGGCCCAGGTCTTCTCCCAGACGGACTCACCGTGGTGCAGCCCGGTGAAGACCGTGCCGGCCGACACCTTCAGCCCGCGCCGGCCCACCTCCTCGGTGAGCACGGTGGGATCGGTCGGCAGATACCCGTAAGGGCCAAGCTCGATCCACTCGTAACCGGAGTCCGCGACCTCGTCGAGGAAGCGCTGCCAGGGGACCTGCTGGGGGTCGTCGGGGAACCACACACCCCAGGAGTCGGGAGCCGACCCGATGCGGATGCGGGACAGTGAGGAAGAGGGTGACAACGACGTCATGCCGGTCAGCTTCCGTGTGAGCGGTAAGCGCTGTCAAGAGCTGGTCCGAATGTCTGGACAAAACATTGACAGGGCTCCGTCCGGGGGACTAGAAAGCCGTGGAGAGCCGATACGAAGCCCGGGGCGGGACTCGATGGTCCGACCGGCATGAAGGGAACTCGATGGCGTACGACCTGATCACCATGGGGCGGATCGGAGTGGACCTCTATCCGCTGCAGACGGGCGTCCCACTGCCGCAGGTGTCGTCCTTCGGCAAGTTCCTCGGCGGCTCGGCGACGAACGTCGCGGTCGCCGCGGCCCGGCTGGGACGGCGGACCGCGGTGATCACCCGCACCGGCGACGACCCCTTCGGCACCTACCTCCACGAGGCCCTGAAGGACTTCGGCGTGGACGACCGCTGGGTCACCCCGGTGCCCGGCCTGCCCACCCCGGTCGTCTTCTGCGAGATCTTCCCGCCGGACGACTTCCCGCTGTACTTCTACCGGCAGCCCAAGGCCCCCGACCTGGAGATCGACGCCCACGAGCTCGACCTCGACGCCATCCGCGAGGCCCGCATCTTCTGGGTCACCGGCACCGGACTGAGCGAGGAGCCCAGCCGCACGGCGACCCTCGCGGCCCTCGCCCACCGGGCCAAGGCCGGCCTCACGGTCTTCGACCTCGACTGGCGCCCCATGTTTTGGAACAACACAGCCTGGAGTGGCCCGGACGCGGCCCGCCCCTTCTACGCCGAGGCCCTCAAGCACACCACCGTCGCCGTCGGAAACCTCGACGAGGTCGAGGTCGCCACCGGCGTCCGCGAGCCCCGCGCCGCCGCCGAGGCGCTCCTTGACGCCGGTGTCGAGATCGCCGTCGTCAAGCAGGGCCCCAAGGGCGTCCTCGCCGTCGACCGGAACGGGAACTCCGCCGAGGTCCCGCCCCTGCCGGTCGACGTCCTGAACGGGCTCGGCGCCGGAGACGCCTTCGGCGGCTCCCTCTGCCACGGCCTGCTCGAAGGCTGGGACCTGGAGAAGACCATGCGGTACGCCAACGCGGCCGGCGCGATCGTCGCCTCCCGACTGGAGTGCAGCTCCGCCATGCCGACACCGGCCGAGATCGAGTCCGCGATCGCGGCGGGAGCTGTCAAGTGAGCGTCGACATCACCGAACTCGTCCGCCTGCGCGCCGAACGCCCCGAGGCGATCGCCGAGGCCGCCGACCGCCGTACCCGCAGGTCCCTGCTGAACGACAGCGGCCGTCTGATGATCGTCGCCGCCGACCACCCCGCCCGGGGCGCGCTCGGTGTCGGCGGCAACAGCATGGCCATGGCCAACCGCGCCGACCTGCTCGAACGCCTCTGCCTGGCGCTCTCCCGCCCCGGCGTCGACGGCGTCCTCGCGACCGCCGACATCCTCGACGACCTGCTGCTGCTCGGCGCGCTCGACGGCAAGGTCGTCATGGGCTCGATGAACCGCGGCGGCCTCCAGGGCGCCCGCTTCGAACTCGACGACCGCTTCACCGGCCACCGCGCCGAGGACATCGAGCGGCTCGGCTTCGACGCCGGCAAACTGCTTCTCCGTATCGACTACGACGACCCGGGCTCCCTCACCACCATGGAGTCCACCGCCCGCGCCATCGACGACATGGCCGCGCGCCGACTCCCGGTCTTCGTCGAGCCGTTCATCAGCAGCCGGACGGACGCGGGCAAGGTCAGGAACGACCTCTCCGCCGAGGCCGTCACCCGGTCCATCGCCATCGCCTCGGGCCTGGGCGGCAGTTCCGCCTACACCTGGCTGAAGGTGCCGGTCACCGAGAACCCCGACGACATGGCCGAGGTCATGGCCACCTCCACGCTCCCGGCCGTTCTCCTCGGCGGCGAGGTCGGTGACGACCAGGACGGGGCGTACGAGAAGTGGCGGGGCGCACTCCAACTGCCCACCGTGCGCGGGCTCGTGGTCGGCCGTTCGCTGCTCTACCCGGCGGACGGGGACGTCGCCGCCGCCGTGGACACCGCCGTAGGACTGCTGTGAGGGCCGCATGAGTAACGATCTCTACATCCCCAAGGGTTCCTCCACCAACTCCCTGTACACAGTGGACATCGACCCGAAGCGGGCCGGTTGGATGCACTCCAGTCTGCGGATCGTCGCGCTGGAACCCGGTGGCACGCACACCTTCACCACCGGCGACAGCGAGTGGATCGTGCTTCCGCTGGAAGGCGGATGTACCGTACAAACAGAAGAAAACGAGTTCCAACTCCTGGGCAGGGAAAGCGTGTTCGCGTCGGTCTCCGACTTCGCGTACGTGCCCCGCGACGCCCGGGCAACGATCGCCTCCGGCGCGGGAGGCCGCTTCGCCCTGGCAGGAGCGAAGTGCGAGCGACGACTCCCCGCCCGCTACGGCCCCGCGCCGGAGGTCCCCACCGAGGAACGCGGCAGCGGCAACCGGCTGCGCCACGTCCGCAACTTCGCCTCCGCCGACGCCTTCGACTGCGACAAGCTGATCGCCGTCGAGGTCATCACCCCCGGCGGCAACTGGTCCTCGTACCCGCCCCACAAGCACGACGAGCACCGGCCGGGCGTGGAAGCGGAGTTGGAGGAGATCTACTACTTCGAGATCGACGGCCCGAACGGTTTCGGCTATCAGCGCGTATCCCCTTCCCGTGAGGGCGGATCGGACGTCCTCACGGAGGTCCGCTCCGGTGACGCCGTCCTCGTCCCCGACGGATGGCACGGCCCGTCGATCGCCCAGCCCGACCACGACATGTACTACCTGAACGTCATGGCGGGCCCGGGGGAGACGCGGGAGTGGCGGATCTGCTTCCACCCGGACCACACGGAGGGGTACCGATGACGACCACCCGGCTCACGGTCGCGCAGGCCCTTGTACGTTTCCTCAGCGCTCAGTACACCGAACGCGACGGCACCCGGCAGCGGCTCATCTCCGCGACCTGGGGCATCTTCGGCCACGGCAACGTGGCCGGACTCGGCCAGGCTTTGGTCGAGTACGGCGACGAGATGCCCTTCCACCAGGGCCGCAACGAGCAGTCCATGGTGCACGCGGCCGTCGGCTACGCGCGTCAGTCGAACCGCCTGTCCACGCACGCGGTGACGACGTCCATCGGCCCCGGCGCGACCAACCTGGTGACGGGCGCGGCCCTCGCGACCATCAACCACCTCCCGGTCCTGCTGCTCCCCGGCGACATCTTCGCCACCCGCCCCGCCGACCCGGTCCTCCAGCAGCTGGAGGTCCCCTACGCGGGCGACCTCAGCGTCAACGACTGTCTGCGCCCGGTGTCGAGGTTCTTCGACCGCGTCACCCGCCCCGAAGCCCTGATCCCGGCGGCTCTCCAGGCGATGCGCGTGCTGACGGACCCCGTCGAGACCGGCGCGGTCACCCTCGCCCTTCCGCAGGACGTCCAGGCCGAGGCGTACGACTGGCCCGACGAGTTCTTCGCCGAGCGCACCTGGGTCGTACGACGTCCGGGCGCCGACCCCACCGAACTCGCCGAGGCGGTGCGGGCGATCAGGTCGGCCCGACGCCCGCTGATCGTCGCGGGCGGCGGAGTCCACCACAGCCGCGCCGAGGAGGCCCTCGCCGAGTTCGCCGAGGCCACCGGCGTCCCCGTCGCCTCCACCCAGGCCGGCAAGGGCTCGCTGCGCTGGGACCACCCCCAGGACGTCGGCGGCGTCGGCCACACCGGCACCGCCACCGCCAACGAACTCGCCCGCCAGGCCGACCTGGTGATCGGTGTCGGCACCCGCTGGACCGACTTCACCACCGCCTCCGGGACCCTGTTCGAGGCGCCCGGAGTCCGCTTCCTCAACCTCAACATCGCGCCCTTCGACGGCCACAAGCTCGGCGGCCGGCCCCTGGTCGCGGACGCCCGCAGCGGCCTCGCCGAGCTGACCGAGGCCCTCGGCATGCACGGGCACAAGGTCGCCGACGCGTACGTCACCGAGTACACCGAGGACAAGCAGCGCTGGGAGCACCGAGTCGACGCCTGCTACGAGGCCGACGAGATAGACGTGCGCCCCACCCAGCCGCAGGTCCTCGGCGCCCTGGACGCCCTCGTGGACGAGAGCGACATCATCATCAACGCGGCCGGCTCCCTCCCCGGCGACCTGCACAAACTGTGGCGGGCGCGGTCCCGGGACCAGTACCACCTGGAGTACGGCTACTCCTGCATGGGCTACGAGATCCCGGCCGCGATCGGCGTGAAGATGGCCGCCCCCGAGCGCAACGTCTGGGCGCTCGTCGGCGACGGGACCTACCTCATGATGCCGACCGAGATCGTGACCGCCGTCCAGGAGGGCGTCGCGATCAAGATGCTGCTCATCCAGAACCACGGGTACGCCTCGATCGGCGGCCTGTCGGAGTCGGTGGGCGGCGAACGGTTCGGCACCGCGTACCGGTACCGGTCGGACGACAGTACCTACACCGGGGCCCCGCTCCCGGTGGACCTGGCCGCCAACGCGGCCAGCCTGGGCATGCGCGTGCTGCGCGCGAAGACCGTGGATGACCTGCGCGAGGCCCTCGCGCAGGCACGCGCGGCGGACACTCCCACATGTGTCTACGTCGAGACCGAAACGGCAGACACAGTGTCGGGCGCGCCTCCGGCGCAAGCCTGGTGGGATGTACCTGTGGCCGAGACCGCGACCCGACCGTCCGCGGTGAAGGCACGAGAGCTGTACGACCGGCACGTCTCTACCCGACGCCGCCATCTGTGAAGGAGCAACTGGGCATGACGAAGATCGTCAACCACTGGATCGGCGGCAAGACCGTCGAAGGCGCGTCGGGCAACTACGGGCCGGTCACCGACCCCGCCACCGGCGCGGTCACCACCAAGGTCGCGTTCGCCTCCGTCGACGAGGTCGACTCCGCGGTCGCCGCCGCCAAGGACGCGTTCGCCACCTGGGGCACCTCGTCCCTGGCCAAGCGGACCACGATCCTGTTCAAGTTCCGGGCGCTCCTTGAGGCGAACCGGGACGCGATCGCCGAGCTGATCACCGCCGAGCACGGCAAGGTGCACAGCGACGCGCTGGGCGAGGTCGCGCGCGGCCTGGAGATCGTCGACCTGGCGTGCGGCATCACCGTGCAGCTGAAGGGCGAGCTGTCGACCGAGGTCGCCAGCCGCGTGGACGTCGCCTCGATCCGCCAGCCGCTGGGTGTCGTCGCCGGCATCACGCCGTTCAACTTCCCGGCGATGGTCCCGATGTGGATGTTCCCGATCGCCATCGCGACCGGCAACACCTTCGTGCTGAAGCCGTCCGAGAAGGACCCGTCGGCCTCCCTCAAGATCGCCGAGCTGCTGGCCGAGGCCGGTCTGCCCGACGGCGTCTTCAACGTCGTCCACGGCGACAAGGTGGCCGTCGACCGCCTCCTTGAGCACCCGGACGTCAAGGCCGTCTCCTTCGTCGGCTCGACCCCGATCGCCCGGTACATCCACACCACGGCCTCGGCGAACGGCAAGCGCGTCCAGGCCCTCGGCGGCGCCAAGAACCACATGCTGGTCCTCCCGGACGCCGACCTCGACGCGGCGGCGGACGCGGCCGTCTCGGCTGCCTACGGCTCCGCGGGCGAGCGCTGCATGGCCATCTCGGCCGTCGTCGCCGTCGGTTCCATCGGCGACGAGCTGGTGGACAAGATCCGCGAGCGCGCCGAGAAGATCAAGATCGGTCCCGGCAACGACCCGACCTCGGAGATGGGCCCGCTCATCACCAAGGTCCACCGCGACAAGGTGGCGTCCTACGTCACCGGCGCCGCGGCCGAGGGCTGCGAGGTCGTCCTGGACGGCTCCGGCTACACGGTCGAGGGCTTCGAGGACGGCCACTGGATCGGCATCTCGCTCCTCGACAAGGTGCCGACCACCGCGAAGGCCTACCAGGACGAGATCTTCGGCCCCGTCCTGACCGTCCTGCGCGTCGACACCTACGAGGAGGGCCTGGCCCTCATCAACGCCTCGCCCTTCGGCAACGGCACCGCGATCTTCACCCGGGACGGTGGCGCCGCCCGCCGCTTCCAGCTGGAGGTCGAGGCCGGCATGGTCGGCGTGAACGTCCCGATCCCGGTCCCCGTCGGCTACCACAGCTTCGGTGGCTGGAAGGACTCGCTCTTCGGCGACCACCACATCTACGGCAACGACGGCACCCACTTCTACACCCGCGGCAAGGTCGTCACGACCCGCTGGCCCGACCCGGCCGACGCCCCGGCGGGCGTGGACCTGGGCTTCCCGCGCAACCACTGAGTGAGCGAGCACCGAGCCCGGGCACCTGAAGGCAGGTGCCCGGGCTCAGTCATGCCTGCTACTGCCCCTGTGCTTCCTTGAGCGCGTCGGTCATGTCGGCGGTCTCGGCGGCCGGGGGAGCCTTGATCTCGGCGGTGGCGCCGAACTCGGTGAAGTCCATGGTGACCTTCATCTTCCCCATCCCCTGCACCAGGCGGACGGGCAGGTCCTTCTCGCCCAGCCAGACATCCATGGTGATGGTGTCCGCGCCGCCGGTCATCTGGTTGAGGAGGCTGCCGTCGCCGGTGTACGCCTCCTTGAAGCGGCCCATGTGCTCCTGGTCGATGACGGCCCGGTAGTGGGTCGCCTTCTGCCCGTTCACGGTCTGCGAGCCGAGGTCCTCGACGTCGCTCGCGTACTTCAGGCCCTTCAGGGAGGCTGTCGGGTTGCCGCCGGTGTTCATCGAGGCGGCGCCGCTCTCGCCGAACACGGCGGTGGCGTCGACCTTCATCCACTCCTTGCCCTCGAGCGGGCCCGAGGCCTGCGGGTCGACGTCGTAGTAGTAGACGCCGTCGACGAGCAGACAGTGGATCTTCGGGTCGTCCTGCACGGCCTGCATCTGGGCCGCCGCGGTGTCCATGTGCACGTCGTAGGCCATGCCGTCGCCCCACGAGTACGTGCCGTCCATGGCGATCGGCGTGCCGGTCCCGAGGTCCGTCGAGACCTTCACCTCGGCCGAGCCCAGCTGCTCGGTCCGGTCCGTGGCCCGGGCGAGCGCCGCCATGATCGCGTCGGTCTTGTCGACGGCGTCGGCAGCCTGCTTCACGGAGTCCGCGCCACAGGCCGACGTGGCCACCAGCGCGGCCGCCGTGAACCCCACCCAGGCAGCCGTGTGCTTCACCTTCATCTGTCCCCACCCCACGCTGTGAAATCTGTGCGTCAACTGTGACTGGTGATGCTAGCGGGGGCCACTGACTTGTTCGGATTCCGGACACCCTGACGATTTTTTGACGCTCGGGCTGCGATTCTCGTACGGCTGCAAGATGCGGAATTACCTGACTCGAATTGACGTAAAGGCG
The DNA here is from genome assembly GCF_045041065.1 of Streptomyces sp. NBC_00028. Lineage (NCBI taxonomy): Bacteria > Bacillati > Actinomycetota > Actinomycetes > Kitasatosporales > Streptomycetaceae > Streptomyces > Streptomyces sp. NBC_00028. Next base: position 6,461,074 of record NZ_CP108293.1, read on the forward strand.
GGTCGAGGTGCCTTCGATCTACGGATTCCGTAGGCAAACACTTATTGACGTACTGGTTTCGTCGGGGTTCGATGCAGCGCAATCCACTGCACCGCCGACGTCGATGGGAACCGCCGTATGACCGACACGCTCCGCCCTGTCGACACCGCCGCCCTCCCAGAGGCGCCGGAGGCCGGCACCCGGAAGCTCAAGCGTTCCATCGGGGTCGTCGGCGGCACCCTCCTCACGCTCTCCTGCGTGACGCCCGCCTCCACGCTCTTCGTGGTCGTCCCCGACCTCTTCGGCTCCCTCGGCACCGCGACCGCCCTCACGATCGCGATCGGCTCCCTGCTCTGTATCGCCGTGGCGTTCTGCTACTCCGAGCTCGGCACCCTCATCCCGAGCGCGGGCGGCGAGTACGCCATGGTCTCGACGATGGCGGGCCGCCTCGCGGGCTGGCTGGTCTTCGTCCTCTCCCTCCTGGTCGTGATGATCGTGCCGCCGGTGATCGCGATGGGCACGGCCGACTACCTGGCCCCCGTGATCCATCTGGACCCGTCCCTCGCGGGCGCCGGCGTGATGCTCCTGGCCACCCTCGCCGGCCTCCTCGACCTGCGCGCCAACGCCTGGATCACCGGCGTCTTCCTGGTCCTGGAGGTCATCGCGGCGGCGGTCGTCGCGGTGCTGGGCTTCGCCCACGCCGAGCGCGGCGCGGGCAGCCTGGTGTCGATGCAGGTGGCGGGGTCCGGCGGCGGCACGGACACGGTGACCGCCATGCTGGTCGTCTCCGGTCTGGCGATCGCCCTGTTTGTCACCCAGGGCTTCTCCACGGCCGTCTATCTCTCCGAGGAGCTGGAGAACCCGCGCCGCAACGTCGCCCGCACGGTCCTCGCCACCCTCGCCATCTCCTCGGTGATCATCCTGGTCCCGGTGGTGGCGATCACCATGGGCGCGAGCGACCTGTCGGAGCTGACCGGCGGCGACATCAGCGCGATGGTCACGGCCTGGTCCAACTCGGCGGTCGGCACCTTCGTCAGCCTCTGCGTGGCCCTCGCGATCATCAACGCGGGCATCGTCATGGTCATCCAGAACTCCCGCGTCCTGTTCGCCTCGGCCCGCGACAAGGCCTGGCCCCAGCCCGTCAACACCGTCTTCTCCAAGCTCGGCCGCTTCGGCTCCCCGTGGGTCGCCACCCTCGCGGTCGGCATCCCCGGCGCGGCCCTCTGCTTCGTCAACCTGGACACCCTGTACGGCGTGACCGGCGTCTCCGTCACCGGCATGTACCTGCTGGTGGCGGTGGCGGCCCTGCTGGCCCGCAGGGGCAGTCACCGGCACACGCCGGCCTGGCGGATGCCCCTGTGGCCCGCGATGCCGGTCCTGCTGATCGGAGTCCTGGCCTACATCCTCAGCCAGCAGGAGACGCAGTACCTCCTGTGGACCGGTGGCATCACGGCGGCGGCGACCCTCTACTGGGCCCTCTACCTCCGCCCGCGCAAGGACACCCGCTGGCTGGTGGAGATCCCCGAGGACGAACTCGCGTAGCTAGGACGGGCCGCCCGCCGACACCATCAACGCCCGCAGCCTCTCCACGTACAGCCGCATGTTCTTGTAGGCCACGTCCGTGTCCGGGTACCGGCAGGCGAACCACACCCCGTCGTGCAGCCGGTTCAGCCACACGCACACCTGGTCCCCGTACGACACCCGGATCAGCCCGTACGCCGACAGCGCGTCCCACCGCTCGGCCCCCGGCAGGGCGCGCGCGTCGGTGAACGACACGATGGAGTACAGGTCGGGCGAGGTGGGCCGGAAGTCCGCGCCCAGCAGGCGCAGCATGCGGGCGAGCGGCATCCGGGACAGCGGCCGGGCGGCCTGCAACTGCGCCCGTACGGCGGGCAGGGCGCTCGGGAAGTCGGCGGGCACCGGCACCTCGATGGGGGCCCCGCCGACGTACCACCCGACGGAGTCGGACCACTGGGACTTCACCCGGGTGTGGAAGGGCACCACCGTCCGGTAGACGGACGCGCCCCCGATCTCCCCGGCGATCAGCGCGGTGGCCGCGAGCACCCCGACCAGGCTCCCGCCGTACGGCCGGCAGTAGGCCTCGAAGGCGGCCGCCTCCCCGGGACCCACGAGCATCTCGCACATCATCTTCTGCTCGGGCAGCGGACCACCCGGCTCCACCCCCAGGTCGAGGGGAAAGGTCGGCAGCGTCCCGTCGCACCGCCGGATGAACTCCCGCCAGCGCCCGACCGCCTCGTGGTCGGCGTCGATCCGGTCCGCGTCGGCCCGCTCGATCCGGCAGAAGTCGATGTAACTGCTCACCGCCGCCCCGTCGGCCACGCCGCCGCCCGCGTACAGCTCATGGATCTCCGACGGGATCCGGTAGATCGAGTACGCGTCGACGTTGCTGTGGTCGAACGCCATGTACACACTCGTCGAGTCGTCCCGTACGACCGCCGCGTACATCAGGTTCGGCCAGCGCAGCGCGTCCGCGGTGACGTCGAAGCGGTCCTGGAGGTGCCGGACCAGCGCGGTCGCGTCCGTGAACTCCCCGGCGTCCTCCCGGCGCAGGGACACGTCCCGCGCGTCCAGCGTGAACCGCCGCAGCGCGTCCCCGTCCGTCCGGAACCCGCTGCGCAGTGTCTCGTGGCGCAGCGTCCACGCGCGCAGGGCGCCTTCCAGGGCGTCGAGGTCGACCGGCCCCGGGAGGTCGAAGGCGGCACCGAGCCAGGTCGGGACGAAGAGACCGTCCTCGCGCACCGTCCGGGCGGTCCTGATGTGGGACTCCTGGATGTACGCCGGTGGCCGGGTGTCCTCCGGCAGCCCCCGCGCCGCCGCCACGGTCGCCGGACTGAGCGTCCACTCGACGAGCCGTCCGGGCCGGATCTCGCAGCGCTGGATGTCGGTGATACGCACGAGGGCGTCTCCATTCGCAAAGGGGCGGACCCTCAAGCGAAGACGGCGCTTGCGGCGGACACGCCCACTTCTCCGGCTTTTCAATGCATCGGGTGGTACCTCGAACACTGTTCCTCGTCCATCGAAGTACTTCGAGCGCGGTATGCGCGAGGACCGGCGTACGCCCGTAGGAGGTCGGCGGGTTCGGTCTGTGGTCGATAACTCCCCGACAGCTTCAGCCCGTACCGTTGAAGCATGGATCTTCGACTGCGAGGGCTGCTGCGGCGGCCCCGGCGACTGCTGGCCGCCGGGGCCGCCGTCGTCGTACTCGCGGGGGCCGGTACCTGGACGGCGGTCGCCGACGGCGACCCGTCCCCGGTACGCGCGACCGACCAGGTCATGGCGGTGAACGGCGTCCGCATAGACACCTCGTACTTCACGTCCGGCACCTCGGGACGCCGCCCCGCCGTCCTTCTGGGCCACGGCTTCGGCGGCTCCAAGGACGACGTACGCCAACAGGCCGAGGACCTCGCCCGCGACGGCTACGCGGTCCTCACCTGGTCGGCGAGAGGCTTCGGCAGGTCGACGGGCAAGGTGGGCCTCAACGACCCCGACGCCGAGGTCGCCGACGTCTCGAAGCTGATCGACTGGCTGGCGAAGCAGCCCCAGGTCCAGCTCGACAAGGCGGGCGACCCGCGCGTCGGCATGGCCGGCGGCTCCTACGGCGGAGCCATCGCCCTCCTCACCGCGGGCCATGACGACCGCGTCGACGCCATCGCCCCCGCGATCACCTACTGGAACCTCTCGGACGCCCTCTTCCCGAACGGCGTCTTCAAGAAGCTCTGGGCCGGCATCTTCGTGAACACGGGCGGTGGCTGCGACCAGTTCGAACCGCAGCTCTGCCAGATGTACGACCGCGTCGCGGAGTCCGGCACCCCGGACGCCCAGGCCGAGCGGATGCTCACCGAACGCTCCCCCTCCGCGGTCGGCGACAAGATCGACGTCCCCACCCTCCTCCTCCAGGGCCAGACCGACTCCCTCTTCACCCTGGACCAGTCCGACGCCGCCGCGAAGGCGATCAAGGCCAACGGCGCCCCCGTGGACGTCGACTGGATCGCGGGCGGCCACGACGGCGGCGACATGGAGACGAGCCGGGTCCAGGCCCGCGTCGTGTCCTGGTTCGACCGCTACCTCAAGAACGAGAAGTCCACGGACACCGGCCCCGCCTTCCGCGTCACCCGCACCGGCGGCGTCGACTCCACCGACGGCGCCGCCCAACTGCGCGGCGCGAGCTCCGACACCTACCCCGGCCTGCACAGCGGCGACCGCGAGATCGCCCTGACCGGCCGCGAGGAACAGCAGGTCACCAACCCGGCCGGGGCCAACCCGCCCGGCGTCTCCGCCCTCCCCGGCCTCGGCGGCGCGGGCGGCCTCTCCCAGCTCTCCTCCCTCGGCGTCGGCGTCTCCCTCGACTTCCCGGGCCAGTACGCCCGCTTCGACTCCGCGCCCGTCACCGACGACCTCCGCATCACCGGCGCCCCGACGGCCACGGTTCACGTGAAGTCCACGTCCGACGACGCCGTCCTGTTCGCCAAGCTCTACGACGTCGGCGCCGACGGCACCCAACAGGTGCTGCCGTCCCAGCTGGTGACCCCCCTGCGCATCGAGGACGCCAAGTCCGGCAAGGACGTCACGGTCACCCTTCCGGCGATCGACCACCACGTCGAGAAGGGCCACCGCCTGCGGCTGGTCCTCGCCTCCACGGACCTCGGCTACGCCTCACCGGCGGCCCCGGCGACGTACACCGTCTCCCTCAAGGGCGACCTGACGGTCCCGACCGCCCCCGGGGTGAAGACCGCCGCCGCCCCGGTGCCCTCCTGGGTGTGGTGGCTGCCCCTCGCGGGCGCGGCCGTCGCCCTCGCCCTCCTCCTCACGGCCCGCCGCCGCACCGCGACCCCCGCCCCGGACCCGGAGCTGTCCGACGTCCCGCTCCAGATCACGGACCTGAGCAAGAAGTACCCCGGCAGCGACCGCTACAGCGTCCGCGACCTCTCCTTCCGCGTCGAGAAGGGCCAGGTCCTGGGCCTGCTCGGCCCGAACGGCGCCGGCAAGACCACCTCCCTGCGCATGCTGATGGGCCTGATCAAGCCGGACGACGGTGAGATCCGCGTCTTCGGCCACGCCATCCGCCCGGGCGCCCCGGTCCTCTCCCGGGTCGGCGCCTTCGTCGAGGGCGCCGGCTTCCTGCCGCACCTCTCCGGCCGGGAGAACCTGGAGCTGTACTGGGCGGCGACCGGCCGCCCGCCCGAGGATGCCCACCTGGACGAGGCGCTGGAGATCGCCGGCCTCGGCGACGCCCTCGCCCGCGCGGTCCGCACCTACTCCCAGGGCATGCGCCAGCGCCTGGCCATCGCCCAGGCCATGCTGGGCCTCCCCGACCTCCTCATCCTCGACGAACCCACCAACGGCCTCGACCCGCCCCAGATCCGCGAGATGCGCGAGGTGATGATCCGCTACGCGGCAGCCGGCCGCACGGTCATCGTCTCCAGCCACCTCCTCGCAGAGGTCGAACAGACCTGCACCCACCTGGCGGTGATGGACCGCGGCCGCTTGGTCCAGGCGGGCCCGGTGGCGGAGATCATCGGCGCAGGCGACACGCTCCTGGTGGGCCTGGCAGCCGACATCGACGATCCTCTGGTGGAGAAGGTGGCGGCCCTACCGCAAGTCGAGTCGGCAACCCGAACAGACGGCGCCCTCTTGGTGCGGCTGGCATCGACGCCGCTCAGGGGCGCGGGGAACTGCGCGACCAGCCCCAACGAACCCGCAGCCGAACAACAACCCGCCGCATCCCTACTCGTAGACCTGGTCCGCCTAGAGGTACCGGTCGCCTCCCTCGCCCCCCACCGCCGCCTGGAAGACGCCTTCCTCACCCTGATCGGAGGCTCCGCATGACCACGCTCACTGAAACAGCCTCCGGCTACCAGCCCCGCCACACCCTCCCCCTCCGCGTAGAACTGATCCGCCAGCTCAAACGCCGCCGCACGATGGTCATGTTCGGCATCCTCGCCGCACTCCCCTTCGTCCTGCTGATCGCGTTCGCGATCGGCGGCGAGCCCGGCGGCCGCAACAACACCGTCTCCCTGATGGACACGGCGACCGCGTCCGGCGCCAACTTCGCCGCCGTCAACCTCTTCGTGTCGGCGGGCTTCCTACTGGTCATCCCGGTCGCCCTGTTCTGCGGCGACACGGTCGCGTCGGAGGCCGGCTGGTCCTCCCTGCGCTATCTCCTCGCGGCCCCCGTACCCCGGGCCCGCCTCCTGTGGTCCAAGCTCGTCGTCGGCCTCGGTCTCAGCCTGGCCGCGATGATCCTGCTGCCGCTCGTGGCGGTGGCCGTCGGTACGGCCGCCTACGGCTGGGGCCCGCTGGAGATCCCGACGGGCGGTTCCCTCTCACCCGGCACCGCGGCCGGCCGCCTCGTGATCGTCGTGGGGTTCATCTTCGTCTCCCAACTGGTCACCGCGGGGCTGGCGTTCTGGCTGTCGACCCGCACCGACGCCCCGCTCGGCGCGGTCGGCGGCGCGGTGGGCCTCACGATCGTCGGCAACGTCCTGGACGCCGTCACCGCCCTCGGCGACTGGCGCGACTTCCTGCCCGCGCACTGGCAGTTCGCGTGGGCGGACGCCGTACAGCCCAGCATGGAGTGGTCCGGCATGATCCAGGGCACCGCGGTCTCGGTAACGTACGCCCTGGTGCTGTTCGCGCTGGCCTTCCGCGGTTTCGCCCGCAAGGACGTGGTCTCCTAGGTCAACGGAAGATCACCTACCGGTCTCGACACCCCGTTTCCGTGCCCTCTTCGAGACGCTTCCGCAACGCTCCGTAGCGCACGTTCCGGCCCCCTGGCCCGTCACAGTCACAGAAGTCGACGTCAACGGACCAAGGGGGCACGGAAGATGGAGCAGTATCGAATACGACGCCTGCGTGCGGCGTTGCTCGCGGTGACCGCGGCGAGCGGCCTGCTGCTGACCGGGTGCGGCGGATCGGACGACAGCGGCGGCAAGGCGTCGGACGGCTCCCGCAGCGGTGGCTACGTCCCCGCACCCGAGGGCGAACAGAAGGGCACCCCGGACGGCTCGGAGGAGGACTCCCGCGAGGTCGCCCCCTCGCCCGACTACCTCTCCACCTTCGCCCTGGACGTCGACACCGCCTCCTACGGCTACGCCCGCCGCACCCTCGCCGACGGCCGGCTGCCCGACCCCTCGACGGTCCGGCCCGAGGAGTTCGTCAACAGCTTCCGCCAGGACTACGACCGCCCCGACGGCAACGGTTTCACGGTCACCGTCGACGGCGCCCGCACCAGCGAGGACGACTGGTCCCTGGTCCGCGTCGGCCTCGCCACCCGCACCGCCGAGGACACCGAGGAGCGCCCGCCCGCCGCCCTCACCTTCGTCATCGACGTCTCCGGTTCCATGGACGAGCCCGGCCGCCTCGACCTCGCCAAGGAATCCCTGGACACGATGACGGACCAGCTCCGCGACGACGACTCGGTCGCCCTGGTCACCTTCAGCGACGAGGCCGAGAAGGTCCTGCCGATGACCCGGCTCGACGGCAACCGCGGTGAGGTCCACGACGCCATCGACAGCCTGGAACCCCAGGACTCCACCAACCTCGGCGCGGGCGTCGAGACCGGCTACGAGACCGCCGAGGACGGCCTGCGCGACGGCGCCACCAACCGTGTCGTCCTCATCTCCGACGCCCTCGCCAACACCGGCGACACCGACGCGGACACCATCCTCGAACGCATCTCCGGCGAACGCCGCGAGCACGGCATCACCCTCTTCGGTGTCGGCGTCGGCAGCGACTACGGCGACGAACTGATGGAACAGCTCGCCGACCGGGGCGACGGCCACACCGCCTATGTCTCCGACGAGGAGGACGCCCGCAAGGTCTTCGTCGAGCAACTCCCGCAGAACGTCGACCTGACCGCCCGCGACGCCAAGGCCCAGGTCGCCTTCGACCCCGAGACGGTCAAGGAGTTCCGCCTGGTCGGCTACGACGACCGCCAGGTCGCCGACGACGACTTCCGTGACGACAGCGTCGACGGAGGCGAGATCGGCCCCGGCCACACCGTCACCGCCCTCTACGCCGTCCGCACCAGGGAGGGCGCCGACGGCCACCTCGCCACGGCGAGCGTCCGCTGGCTCGACCCCGAGACCCGCGATCCCCACGAGGAGTCGGGCCAGTTGGAGACCGAGGCCCTGGACTCCTCGGTCCACCGGGCGAGTTCCCGCTTCCAGGTCACCACCCTGGCCGCCTACTTCGCCGACACCCTGCGCGCCACGAACGGCGACCGCACCTCCCTGCCCGGCTGCCCCTCCCTGTCCGAACTGAGCGACCAGGCACGGGACTTGGCACACAGCACCGAGGACGAGGACGTGACACAACTGGCCGACGCGATCGGCGACGCCCGCCGCCTCCGCGACTGACCCGCACACCAGTCCAGGTGCCGCACGCCCCATTGACCTTTCCTTACGCGTGAGTAAGTTGACGTCCCAGTCAGCGCCGACCGGGGAGCCGTCATGGGCGTACGCAAGGATCTGAAGCGGGCGAGACAACGCACCGACCTGGCGATCCGCACCAAAGTCGAGACCGTGAGGGACGAGCACGGAGTGATCCGCGAGGCCCGTACCGCACCCCTCGCGCCGCCCGCCCCGACCGGCAGCACCGCCGACATCCCGTACACCAACGCGGCCGAGGCCCCCGACGCCGTGGTCCTGCGCCGCAGGCAAGGCGCCACCTGGCAGCCCGTCACGGCCGCCGCCTTCGCCTCCGAAGTCACCGCGGTGGCCAAGGGGTTGATCGCGGCGGGCCTCGAACCGGGCGGCCGGGTCGCGGTGATGTCCCGCACCCGCTACGAGTGGACGGTCCTGGACTTCGCGATCTGGGCGGCCGGCGGCCAGAGCGTCCCGATCTACGCCACCTCCTCGGCGGAGCAGGTGGAGTGGATCGTCCGCGACTCGGGCGCCCGCTTCGTCGTCACGGAGACCGCGGAGAACGCCGACACGGTGACCACCGGCACCGCCCGCCACCAGGACCCGCCGCACATCTGGCAGTTGGAGTCCCAGGGCCTCGCTCAACTGAAGGAACTCGGCCGCGACCTCCCCGACGAGGAGGTCACCAAACGCCGCACGAGCCTGACCCCCGCCACCGTCGCGACGATCTGCTACACCTCCGGCACCACCGGCAAACCGAAGGGCTGCGTCCTCACCCATGCCAACCTGTACGCCGAGGCCGCCAACACCGTCGAGCTGCTCTACCCCATCTTCAAGGAGGTCACCCGCCAGACCGCCTCCACCCTCCTCTTCCTCCCCCTCGCCCACATCCTCGGCCGCACCCTCCAGATCGCCTGTCTGATGGGCCGCATCGAGATCGGCCACTGCCCGAGCATCAAGCCCGACGAACTCCGCCCCGCCCTCAAGGAGTTCCGCCCGACCTTCCTCGTCGGCGTCCCGTACCTCTTCGAGAAGATCCACGACACCGGCCGCGCCACCGCCGAGAAGCTCGGCCGCGCCGCCTCCTTCGACCGCGCCCACCGCATCGGCGTCCGCTTCGGCGAGCGGTACCTGGACAGGTTCCTCGGCCGCGGCAAGGGCCCAGGCCCCGGCCTCTACGCCGCCTGGGCCCTGTACGACCTGCTGGTCTACCGCCGGGTCCGCAAGGAACTCGGCGGCCGTATGCGCTACGCCATCAGCGGCGGCTCCCCGCTCGACCGCGACCTCAACCTGTTCTTCTACGCGGCGGGGATCATCGTCTACGAGGGCTACGGCCTGACCGAGACCAGCGCCGCCGCCACCATCGTCCCGCCCCTCGCACCCCGCCCCGGAACGGTCGGCGTCCCGGTCCCCGGCACCGCCGTGCGCATCGCCGACGACGGCGAGGTGCTCGTCAAGGGCGGCATCGTCTTCGGCGCGTACTGGAACAACCCGGCCGCCACCGCCGCCGCCCTCACCGACGACTGGTTCGCCACCGGCGACCTCGGCTCCCTGGACGAGGACGGCTACCTCACCATCACCGGCCGCAAGAAGGACATCCTCGTCACCTCCGGCGGCAAGAACGTCTCCCCGGCCGTCCTGGAGGACCGGCTGCGCAGCCGCTCACCGGTCGGCCAGTGCCTCGTCGTCGGCGACAACCGCCCCTTCGTCGCCGCCCTGATCACCCTCGACCCGGAGGCGGTCGCCCACTGGCTGGCGGTCCGCAAACGCCCCGCCGACACCCCGCCGGCCGAACTCGTCGCCGACCCCGCACTGCGCGCCGCCGTCCAGAAGGCCGTGGACCACGCCAACGCGGCCGTATCGCGCGCCGAGTCGATCCGCGCCTTCACCCTGGTCGAGGGCGAGTTCACCGAGGACAACGGCCTGCTCACCCCGTCCCTGAAGGTCAAGCGGCACGCGGTCCTCGCGGCGTACGCCGACGAGATCGAGGCGATCTACCGCAGGCGGAAGTAGCCGCACACGCCGAACGGCGGGCCACCGGAGGAACCGGTGACCCGCCGTGGCGGGAGATCCGAGGATCAGCCGTTGCCCTGGCCGTTGCCGGAGAGGGCCGAGATGTCGTCCAGGATGTGCGACAGCGGCTCGTCACCCTTGGCCTGGGTGGAGTTCTCGACACACTGCTGGTTCTGCGGCGCCGACAGGACCGGAACGTCCTGGAGCACACCGACGGCGAGGAGGCCGGCGATGCCCTGGAGGTTGAGCTTGGCCGGCAGGCCGACACAGGGCTTGTTCAGCGAACCCTGGACCAGCGAGAGCTGCGGGCTCATGTCGCCGAAGGTCGCCGAGTTGCCGAACTCCTGCGAGGCGCCGTTGCCACTGGCGGACGTGGTGCCGTCGTCGCCGATGGCCATGGCGGGCGAGCCGACACCGACGACGGTGGCGGCGATAGCCGCGGTTGCCCACAGCTTCTTCATGTTCATTCCCTTCGAAAAGCGGACTCCGGTGAGGAGCTGCGTGATCATCAACGGCGGGACCCCGGCCGGGGTTGCGCTCTTTGCCCCGATTGGCCCAGCGCGCATGCGAGCCGCCCGGGCGCCCCCGCCGCGCGCTCACCCGCAGGTGAACCGGCTGCCGCGCACCGGGGCGTACCCCATCAGGCTGGGCGGGTCCTTGGGCTTGGGGTCGGCGTCGGCCTTCATCAGCGGCCGGTCGGCGCGCAGCTTCGCGAACATCGCGTCCGCCCGCTTGCGGTCCCAGGCCAGCGTCGAGCCGATGTCGGGCCTGGTCTCGTTGAACCCGGCGATCGGCACGGTCGTGAACTCCAGGGCCCGCGCCGGCACCTTGTCCAGCGCCGCCGCCAGCTGCACCAGCTCGCCCGCGTCGAAGCCCTGCTCGACCTGCCCGGACCCGACCAGGGTGTTCACCACGCGCGCCATGCCCACCGGGTCGGTCAGCGCCTTCTTCGCCTTGAGCCCGCTCAGGGCGTTCACCAGGAACCGCTGCTGGCGCTGGATCCGCCCGAGGTCGGCACTGCGGTCGACGTGCCGGGAGCGCACGTACTGCAGCGCCCGCCCCCCGGTCAGCCGGTGCTTGCCGGGCTTGAGGTTCAGCTTGGTGGCCGAGTCCTTCAGCGTCCGCGGCGTGCACACCCGCACCCCGTCGACGTCGTTCACGGCGTCGATGAAGCGCCGGAAGTCCACCTGGAGATACCGGTCGACCGACACCCCGGTCATCGACTCGACCGTGGCGATGGTGAGCGCGGGACCGCCCTCGGCGTACGCGCCGTTGATCTTCGCGGGATGCGTCCCGCGTTCCTCGCCGCTTGACTCGTCACGGTGCGGCGGGATGTCCGCGTAGGAGTCGCGGGGCATGCTCACCACGCTGACCCGGTCCCGGCGTGCGGAGACGTGGATCAGCATCAGGACGTCGGTGCAGTTGCAGGCGATGCCGCCGGCGTGGAACTTGCGCTTCTCGGCGGCCGTGATGGTGTCCCGGCCGTCCGTGCCCATCAGCACGATGTTCAGGGGGCGGGGAGCCTGCCGCTCGGGGAAGGGGGAGGCGCCGAGCAGGGTCGAGGCGGCAGCGAGGACGAGTACGGGGATGGCCAGGGAAGAAAGGGTTCTCTTCGTCGTCACGCGACGCACGCTAGAACAGCGGGCCGCCGGGAGACCGGCGGCCCGCTGATGGGGACTCAGATTGCAGCCCCAGGGCTCAGTGAACGGAGCCCCTGAGGACGGCTCAGTGGTTGTCCTTGCCGTTGCCCGCCAGGACGGAGATGTCGTCCAGGATGTGCGACAGCGGCTCGTCGCCCTTGGCCTGGGTGGAGTTCTCGACACACTGCTGGTTCTGCGGGGCCGACAGGATCGGCACGTCCTGCAGAACGCCGATGGCGCCGGCGCCGATGATGCCCTGGAGGTTGGCCTTGGCCGGCAGACCGATGCAGGGCTTGTTGAGCGAGCCCTGGATGAGCGCCATCTGCGGGCTCATGTTGCCGTACGTGGCCGAGTTGCCGAACGACTGGTGCGCACCGTTGCCGCTGGCGGAGGTGGTGCCGTCGTTCCCGATGGCCATGGCGGGGGAGGCGACGCCGACGACGGAAGCGGCGACCGCGGCGGTAGCCAGAACCTTCTTGATCACTTGCTAGTCCCTTCTGAGGAAACCCCGTCCACCGGAGCGCACTGGTCAACTCCCCGGGCCCCGCTTGGTTCCTGACATTCACTCCGATGGCCCACAAAGGCGTCATGGAGGGCGGAGTTCGGGGGCGTCGGGGCCTTTCCGTGAATTCGCCGTGCGTAAGCGGCCCGATCGAGTGAAGCCTCGAAACCATTCCCCGTGCAGCGGGTTGATGCGGAAGCAGAGCATGCGTCGTGGTGATGCACGCCAGGAAAGGAAACCCAAATGCTGAAGAAGGCAATGGCCGCTGCGGCGGTCGCCGCCTCCGTCGTCGGTGCGGCCTCCCCGGCCATGGCCATCGGGAACGACGGCACCACCTCGGCCAGCGGCAACGAGGCCAGCTCGAAGTTCGGGAACTCGATCACCAAGGGCGACATGAGCCCGCAGGCCACGCTGGTGCAGAGCACCGCCAACAAGCTCTGTGTCGGCCTGCCGGCCAAGGCGAACGCCCAGGCCATCCTCGGTGTCATCGCCGCCGTCGGGGTGGCCCAGGACATCCCGGTCCTGTCGGCCGCGCAGAACCAGCAGTGCGCCGAGAACTCCACCCAGGCCAAGGGTGACGAGCCGGTCTCGCACATCCTGGACGACATCTCCCTCCTGGCGGGCAACGGAACGGGCAACCACTGATCCGTCGGCTCGACGGAGCTCGGATCTGAACGGCTCGGGCCGCCTGTTTCCCCGCGGGCTGCCCGAGCCTTTTCCGCCACTCAGGCGAAGCGTTTCTCCTCATATGGGGGACCGGTGTCAATTCTGTGAAGGCGTTCGAGTGAATTACCAGACGCCACACGTTCCGCAGTTGCTTCGGCCGTCTATCTCTCGTTTACAGCCTGCAGGTCACGTCATTGGGGCATGACCGCAGAGAAGGGATAGCTCATGAAGAAGACCGCTGCTGTCGTCGCGGGCGCGATCATGGCCCTGGGTATGGCCGCTCCCGCATTCGCCGACGCGGGTGCCGAGGCTGCCGCTGTCGGTTCGCCGGGCGTTCTCTCGGGCAACGTGGTCCAGGTCCCGATCCACGTGCCGATCAACGTGTGCGGCAACTCGATCGACATCATCGCCCTGCTGAACCCCGCGTTCGGCAACACCTGCGTCAACAAGTGACGTCGTAACGCATCGGCCGCTCCGGCCGTGTGACAGCCGGCCTTGGACTGCTTCCTCGCCGTCCAGGGCCGGCTTTTCCCACTTCTTCAAGCAGGAAGACAACGAGATTGCGACAGACCCTGAGTAGGGGAATGGTCGCGGCCGCCGCCGCGACAAGCATTCTGTCCCTGTGCGGCAGCAGTCCCGCCCTCGCCGACTCGGACGCGAGCGGGACGACCAAGGACTCGCCCGGCGTCCTGTCCGGCAACAACGTCCAGGTCCCGGTCGACGCGCCGGTGAACGCGTGCGGCAACTCGGTCGACGCCGTGGCACTGCTGAACCCCGCGTTCGGCAACTCCTGTGCCAACGACTCGGGTTCACCTCGGGGCGGGTCGTACGGCGAACCGTACGGCGGCGGCGACTCCGGTCACGGCTCCGAGCACGGCACGTCCGGCTCCGGCTCCTCGACGCACGGCCACACCGCGGGCTCACCCGGGGTGGGCTCCGGCAACAACGCCGGTGTGCCGGTCGACGTGCCGGTGAACGCGTGCGGGAACACCGCGGACGTGATCAGCGGGCTCAACCCCGCGTTCGGCAACGACTGCGACAGCGGTGGTTACGGCGACGAGCACACCGCGCCGCCGTATGGCGGGGAGGACACGCCCACGCCCACTCCGCCCCACGGTGGCGGCCACCCGACGCCGACACCGTCGCCGCCCGCGACGCCGACCCCGCCGAACGGTGGCGATCACCCGTGGACGCCCACGCCCACGCCGCCCACCCACGGGGAGCAGCCCACGCCCCCCGGGCCGCACGGTCCGCCGCCTCAGCTCGCCGACACCGGCAGCAGCAGCGAGGCCCTGCTGGCCGCGTCCGGTGCCAGCGCCGCGCTCATCGCGGCCGGGGCCGTCCTGTACCGCCGAGGCCGAGCCGCGTCCGGCCGCTGACGCGCCGGGTGCCGGACCCCCCGTCCGGCACCCGCGCCGGGCACCCGGAGCGGTGCCCCCGCAGCCGCTCCCTCAGGCCCGCCCTCACGGTCGTGCCGTCTCCGATGTCCCGTGGCGGGTCGGGGCCGGGACCAGGGCGGGGCCCGTTCGCAGGCGGCGGTGGACGCCTCGTACCAGGGCGTTGGCCGTGTAGGTCGCGCCGTGGACGAAGCGCATCGCCGGGCCGAAGCCCGAGGCGGTCGTGAGGCCGGCCAGGAACAGGCCGGGGTGGGAGGGCGACTCGAAGTCCCGGCCCACCTCCGGAGTGCCGTCGGCGCCCGTCGCCAGGGCCGTGCGCAGGTCGGCGGAGAGCAGGGCGAGGCGGTCGGCCGTCGGCTTGAAACCTGTCGCGGCGACGACGTGTTCCGTCTCCAGGGTGCCCAGGGATCCGGTGCCGTCGGTGACGTCCAGCCGCAGCCCGCCCGGCACCGCACGCGCCGCCGCCACCTCGTGACCCAGCAGCACCTGCACGGCCGGCTCCACCCGGTCCCGCACCCACCAGGCGCCGGCCGGGCCCAGTGCCGTCGCCGCGATCCGCGCCCGCGTCGGCTCGGGGAGCCGGCGGAAGAGGCCGGGGCGCTCGGCGTAGAACCAGTTGCGCCAGCCGCAGCCCAGGCCGCCGAGCGGGGAGCGGACCGACCGCCACCACGGGCGCTCCCACGGCGGGGGCACGTCGTTCCAGCGCAGCCCACCGGCGCGGGCCAGCACCCGTACCCGTGTGCCCTGTTCGGCGAGCAGCGCGGCCGTCTCCAGCGCCGCCTGACCACCGCCGACGACCGTGACGTCCCGGCCCCGGAAGCGGTCCAGGTCGCCGTGGTGACTGCTGTGCGTCACGAGGGACGCGTCCAGGCCGGTGAGGGCCGTCGGGATCGCCACGAACGGCATGACGCCGACGGCGAGTGCGACCGTACGGGCGGACAGCACCTCCCCGTCGTCGGTGACCGCCTCGAAGCCGCCGGGGGACCGGACGACCCGGGTCACCATGCGCTCGTCCACCTCGGGCCCGGCGTTGCGGGCGAACCACAGGCCGTACTCGGCGAACACCTCCACCGGGATCGGCTCCCCGTGCCGGACGGTCATGCCCCGCTCGGCGCAGTAGGCGTCCAGGCGCCAGCGGCGCCCGGGGTCGGAGAGGTTGGACGCCCACGGCTCCGACTTCAGGAACATCCCGCGGGGCATGTGGTCGCGCCAGGACGCCATGGGCCGCCCGAAGACGCCCACCCGCAGCCCGGCGGCCACGGCGTGGGACGCGATGGACAGGCCGTACGGGCCCGCGCCCACCACCAGCAGGTCGTACATCAGCGACTGCTCGCTTTCTCGTCGTCCGACAGACCGCTCAGCTCCGGTGCGGATCCCTGGCGCACCACACGCGCGCGTGCCAGGTCGACGGGTGGGGTGCACAGCCGGCGCAACCGTTCCAGGACGCGCCGGGACACGTGCCGGGCCCACAACCCCCACATCGTCCAGCCGGGCCGCCGGTCGTCCGGGGCGCACCAGGCCAGCTCCCGGCCGTGGGCCGCCGGGCGCAGCGCGGTCAGCGGGGCGTAGTTCTCCACCACGAACTCCCGCCCGCCCCGCGGCACCCCGTCCGGCAGCGGACGGTGTGTCAGGTCCAGGTGCAGCGCGCGTACGACGTCCAGGCCCGCGGAGTCGCAGAACAGCCGGAACTGGGCGCCGGGGCGCGGGTTGAAGTCCAGGAGGTGCGGAACACCCCCGGCGCCGTGGCGGAAGTCGAGGTCGAAGATGCCGCGGTAGCCCAGCTCACCAGTGATCCGCTCGGCGAGCGCCTGCACCGTCGTGTCCGGCGTCCACCGCCCCACCGCCGTCAACCCGGCGCCGCGCGGCCAGGACGCGAGCTTGACCCCGGCACCGCCGCCGCGGACGGCGCCCGCGCGGTCGGCGTATCCGTGGCAGAAGCGGTCGCCGTCGGGGCCGGGCGGCAGGTACGCCTGGAGCAGCAGCCGGCTGCCCGCCTCCGCGGAACGCAGGTACAGCTCCCGTGCCTCGTGCGCGGAGCGCAGCAGGACCGTGCTGCGCAGCCCGCTCCCGACCGGCAGCAGCCAGGGCCGGCTCCATTTCGCCACCACCGGCAGCCCGAGGTGCCAGGCGGCGCTCGCGGCGTCGGCGGGGCCGTCCGGGATCAGGGTGAGCGGGTGCGGTACGTCCACGGACGCGCACAGCGCGGCCAGTTCCGCCTTGTCGGCGACCCGTTCGGCCAGCGGGCCCGGTGTCGCCGGCAGCAGATAGGAGGGGGCCAGCTCCGCGCGCAGCCCGCTCACCGCGACCGCGCTCGCGTCGTCCATCGGGATCAGCACCGCGGGGCGGGAGATCCGGGCGGCGACGCGGCGCAGGGCCACGGCGATGTCGGCCGCGGGCGCGCCCGGTGGCGGCGGGGGATGGATCTGTCGTACAAAACGCGATCGGGCCACCGGACTTCCGGCGGAATCCGCGATCACATGCACCTCCACTCCGGCCCGGCCGAGCGAGCGCACGGCTCCCAGCGTTCCGTGGTGAAAGGGATTCGGGTCGATCCGCAGCAGAACGGCGGGGACGCGGGTGTCGAACAGCGACACGGATTCCATTCCTTCGGTTGTTTCACCCGTGCGGGCGATCGGGCCACCCGAAAGCCGCAAGCTCGGTGGCGTAGTTCATATTCGTATGACTGAGTGTCAGGTATCGCGTTTCACCTGTCCCCACAGCGCGAGTGTGAGAAAGGAGCAGGCATGGACTCACAGCAGCGAAAGGCCCGGACCGGTCGGCTGGCGTTCATCGCGGTGGCAGTCGCCGCGTCCGCCGCCCTGGCCACCGGGCCCGGATTCGCCGCGGGGGTGGTACGGGCCACCGATCCGCCCGCTCCCACACCCGCGGTGCCCGCAGTGCCCACGGAGCCCGCGGTCCCGGCGGCGCCCACGGCGCCGGAGACCCCGGCGCCGGTGACCGAGCCCGAGCCGGCCGCCAAGGCGCCGGCCTTCGGCGCCTACCTCGACTACGGCCCGCGCGGCGTGGCCCGTATGGCCGAGCTCAGCCGCTGGCTGGGGGGCGCGGAACTGCGCGTCGGCCACACCTATCTGCCCGGTGACCGCTGGAGCAACATCGAGGGCGCCCCCGGCTTCCTCAACGTGTGGGCGGACTGGCGCAACCAGAAGAACGACCGGATGTTGGTCCTCAACGTCCCCATGCTGGAGCGCAACGAGGACCACGTCTCCGACGCCGAGGTGCGGCTGCTGCTGCGCCGGGGCGCGGCGGGGCAGTTCGACGGTCACTTCCGCCGCCTCGCCGAGCGTCTGGTCGAGCTCGGCGTGCCGGACACGGTGCTCGTGCTCGGCTGGGAGATGAACGGCATCACGTACACCCATCGCTGCGGGCCGGACCCGGAGGCCTGGAAGAAGTACTGGAACAGGATCGTCACCACCATGCGTTCGGTGCCGGGCCAGAAATTCCGCTTCGATTTCACGCCCAGCCGCGGCCGGGACTCCATTGCCTGGACGAAGTGTTATCCGGGCGACGACACGGTCGACGTCATCGGCATGGACTCGTACGACCAGCCGGAAGGACTCTCGTTCGACGAGCAGGTGAAGGAGCCCTACGGACTTCAGGAGCACGTGGATTTCGCCAAAGCCCACGGCAAGGCAATTTCCTATCCTGAATGGGGACTCTTCCGCAACGGAGACAACGCCGAGTACATGCGGCGCATGCTCGCGTGGATGGACGAGCACAAGCCGCTGTACAACACGCTGACGGACTACTGCCCGCACGGCGTGTGGCAGTGCGAGGACAACCCGAAGGCGTCCGACGTCTACCGGTCGATCCTCTTCGGCCGCACCCCGGACGAGCCGACGACGGAACCGACGCCGGTCGACCCCACGCCCGAGCCGACGCCCGACCCCACCCCGGCCAACCCGCCCAACTGTTCGCCGATGGATCTGGGCGAGTGGGTGGAGTACTGGATCGGCGGGAAGCTGTGCATGCGCTTCGACTGGTGGTCGCGCAGCCGGTGACGGGCGCGGGCCCCGGTGGTGGCGGGTCGGTCACGATCCGCCACCACCGCCGCGTGCGCGCCACCTGCGCAGCGCCTCCTTGCCGTACCGCCGGGCCGCGACGTCGCACAGCGCCGCCGCCAGCAGCGGTGCGGTGTGCCGCCGGGCCAGCAGCAGCCGCTGGTTGGCGACCGGTTCGGGCTTCCAGTGGTGCTTGTACGGCTCGTTGCCGCGCAGCAGGCTCAGCGTGCCGCGCGCGTGCCCGGTGCACGCGTCCAGCAGCATCACCGCCACGTCCACCTTGCGTTCCCGCAGACACGGATGGGCGCCGTACAGATAGCCGCCCGCCAGGCGCCGCGACAGCAGCGTCAGATCGACGGCCACCACGTCGTCGTCGAGCCGGAACTCGGTGACGACCGCGTCCCCGGAGTGCACCATCGGCCCGACCGAGCGCACCAGGTGGTCGCGGAACCTGGGCCGCAGATGCTCGCTGGTCACCTTGCGGCCCTGCCATTGCAGTTGATGCAGTTCCAGCAGCCGGCGAAGCGCCTTGTCGACCTCGTCCGGTTCGACCACGTGCCGTTCGACGCCGAGCGAGGTCAGCTTGCGCAGCTTGGCGCGCACCCGCTGCTGCGCCTTGGCGGACGGCAGCCGGTCCACCAGTTCCGCCATGGGTACGGCGGGCAGCTCCAGGCACAGCGAGTCGCCGACCCGGCGCCGGGGGCCCGGCCAGTGGTCGTACAGCCGCTCGGCCGCGCCGCCCGGGCGCACCTCGCGCAGGTCGACCAGCGCGGTGCGGGCCGCCCGGGCGAGCCCGTCGCTCAGCGCGGCCACCGCCTCCTCGCCCCGCTCGTCGTCCAGCAGGACGTCCCCGTAGTCGGAGATCGCCCCGCCGAGCGGCACGAGGGAGGGCACCGGGCTCCCCACCCGCATCAGGGGCGCGGCGGCCACCAGGTCGTCGTGGTCGCGGACGACGAGGACCCGCAGCCGGCCGCGACGGCCGTAGGAGAGCCACCAGGAGTGCAGCCAGGCGTGGCTCTGGAACGGGGTCGCGGCGGAGCAACGGCGGTACAGGCGGGCCCAGTCGGGAGCCAGGGCGGCGAAGACGGTGTCGTCGGTGACGAGTTCCGTCGTGTACGTCACAGCTGGCCGTGGGCGTCGGCGGCGACGGCCGGACCGGGCACGGAGGCGGGGCGTCCGCCGGGCTCCCCGGTGGTCCGGCGCGGCCGCACCAGCAGCACCAGGCCGCCCAGGAGTCCGCCCGCGCTCGCGCCGACCAGTCCGGTCAGGGCGGCGGAGGCCGAGGAGGGCTCGGTGGGCTTGGTGGCACGGGCGAACTGCTGGAGCTCGACGTTGGTGGTCGACTCGGTGTTGTCGGCGTGCCGGGTCAGGGCGCGGGCGACTGCGTTGGCCATGTCGGCGGCGAGGTCCGGGCGGGCCGAGGTCGCGGTGATCGCCACCATCGGGGCGTCCGGCGAAGTCACGGTCTGCACACTGGACTTGAGCGTCTTCACGGGCACGCCCGCCCACACCTGGGCGTCCCCGAGCACGGCGAGCTGGGTGGCGACCCGGCCGTAGGCCTGCGCGAAACCGAGCGCGGAGGCCGGGTCGGACTTCTCGGTGGGGACGACGATGACATAGCTGGTGGCCGTGTACGACGGGGCCTTGGCCAGCCCGTACCCGCCGCCCAGCAGGCCGCCGGCGACGGCGCCCGCGGCGAGCAGGGACCAGGCGGGGAGCGCCTTGGCGCGGGTGAGGGCCGCCGGGCGGCGCGGTCCGGTGGGGTTCTCGGTCATGAGGAACTGACTCCCTGGGGTGACGGTGACGACGAGGACGCGCCCGTGTAGACGTCCATCAACTGGGCGGCGCTGCGGGTGATGCAGTAGTGGTGGGCGGCGTCGGGGGCGGTCCGCGGACGCGGTCCCTCGGCGCGGGCCGCGGCGAGGGTGCGGGCGAACTCGTCGGCGCCGCCGCGGACTTGACGGGCGAGGGCGGCCGACTCGGGGGGCAGGTCCTCGATCGCGGGGCAGGAGGCGTAGCGCACCGGCAGCCCGGACGCGAGCGCCTCCACGACCGCGAGGCCGAACGCCTCCTCCGGTGAGGGCGAGGCGAGCACGTCCATCGCCCAGGTGAGGGAGGGCAGGTCGGGGCCGGGTGAACCGTCGGCCACATAGGGCCGTTCGCCGGTGAACAGGACGCGGTCGGCGACCCCCGCCTCCCGGGCGGTGCGCCGCAGGACGCTCTCGTCCGGACCGCCGCCGACCAGCAACAGCCAGCAGTCCGGCGGGAGTTGGGCGAGCGCGTGGATGAGGGTGCCGAACCGCTTGCCCGCCGTGAGGCGTCCGATGCCGCCGACGACGTACGCGTCCTCGGGCAGACCGAGGCGGCGGCGGGTGTGGAGGCGCTGGAGGGGGTCGAAGCGGAAGCGGGTCAGGTCGATGCCGTTGGGGACGACCTCGATGCGGGGGGCCGGTACGCCCCAGTTCCGCAGGCGCTGGGCGACCGTGGGGGAGACGGCGACCGTGGCGCGGCCCAGGCGCTCGCTGGCCAGGTAGAGGCCGCGGACCCCGGCGGTGAGGCGGCGGCCCTCCATCTGCGAGTCGCCCAGGGAGTGTTCGGTGGCGACGACCGCGCGGACCCCGGCGAGCCGGGCGGCGAGCCGGCCGTAGACGCAGGCCCGGTACAGATGGGTGTGGACGAGGTCGTAGCCGCCGGAGCGGATCAGCCGTACCAGCCGGGGCAGCGCGGCCAGGTCACGGTTGCCGGCCATCCCGAGGTGCGTCACCGGGACCCCGTCGGCGATCAGACCGTCGGCCACCGCACCCGGGTTGGTGAGCGTGACGACCTCGCAGTCGACCGGCAAGTGCCGCAACAGCAGCCGCAGTTGCTGCTCGGCACCGCCGACGCCGAGGCCGGTGATGACATGGAGGACCTTCACCTCAGATCCCCTCCACGGGGCGGCGCCGCAGCCGGTGCAGCCGGTGTTTGAGGAAGAGGCGGACGGCGGTGTCGTTCTGCCCGACATGGACGCGGGGCAGGGCGAGGGGGCTGTCGAACGGGCCGGGGTCGATGGCGCAGGCGTACCGGTATCCGGCGTCCCTTACGGCGTCGACGGCGCGCTGGTCGAGGGTGCCGTAGGGGTAGCAGAACCCGTCGACCGCCGCGCCGGTGATCTCCTCCAGTGCGGCCCGGCTCTCGACGACCTCGGACTTCAGCCGGAGGTCGTCGGTCCCGGTGAGGTCGACGTGGGTGAGACCGTGCGAGCCGATCTCGACGCCGGCCCGCGCCGCCTGGCGGATGCCGTCGGCGGTGAGCAGCGGCTTGCGCGGGCCCAGCGGGTCCCAGGCGTTGTCGCCGCCGAGCCGGCCGGGCAGCACGAACAGGGTGGCGCCGAAGCCGTGCCGCCGCAGGACGGGCAGGGCGTCGGTCAGGAAGTCGGCGTACCCGTCGTCGAAGGTCAGCCCGACCAGGCCCGTGCGGTCCGGGGCGGCCAGCAGCTCGGCCACGGACACGCCCCGCAGACCACGGCGGCCGAGCCAGGTCAGCTGCCGGTCGAGGCGGTCCGGGGCGACCGTGATGCGGTACGGGTCGTCGGAGCAGTCGCCGACCGAGTGGTACATCGCGATCCACGGAACGGTGCGCGGTCCGACGGGGGCGGCGGAATCAACGGGTGCGGCCATGCGTGAGCCTCCGCGTGAGGGTGCGTACGGATCGGAGTGCGGGTACGACGCCCTGGGCGTCCAGCGCCCAGGCGAGCAGGACGAACACGGCGACCACGGTGGTGCCGCCCGCGGCGAGCCCGGGGACGGCCGCGGGCACCTGTTCGGCGACGAACGTCCCGGCGATGGTCGCGACCACCGCGGCCCGCACCGGCTTGCTCAGCTCGCCCAGGACGCCCCGGACGCGGATCGGCACACTGCGCGGCCCCATCCCGGCGAGCAGCACCACGGCCGTCACGGTGATGCCGGAGGCGTTGGCGGCGGCGATGCCGAGCACACCCAAGCTGCCCACGGTCCAGGCGCCGATCCAGGACGTGGCGACGATGCCGGTGGCCATCGCGGCGACCGGGTACCAGCTCGGCCGGCCGGCGGAGAAGTACGACCGCACGAGCACGCCGGTCAGGGTCTGGCCGAGCAACCCGAGGGCGTAGACCCGCATGACGTCCGCCGTCGCGGAGGTGTCCCGGGCGGTGAACGCGCCCCGCTGGAAGAGGAGTTCGACGATCTGCGGGGCGCAGGAGATCACCACGGCCGCGCCGAGCAGCAGCATGCAGCAGGTCAGCGCCAGGTCCCGCTCCACCCGGCTGCGGGCCCGCTCGACGTCCCCGTCGGCGAGCGCCCGCGCGACCACCGGGAAGGTGACCGTGCACAGCATCATCGACAGCGTCATCGGGATCTGGGCCACCTTCTGCGCGTAGTTCAGGTGCGAGATGGCCCCGGCGTCGAGCGTGGAGGCGAGGAAGCGCTCGATGAGGGTCTGGGACTGCCGGCACAGGGCGAAGAGCAGGACCGTGGCGACGAGGGCGCCGGTGACGGCCCGCTCGGAGGCCCCGGTGGTCGGCTGCTCGACGGCGGGGGCGGTGGCCTTGCGGCGCAGCTGCCGGATGAACGACGGCAGTTGGACCAGCACCATCAGCCCGCCGCCGACGGCCACCCCGATCGCCGCCGACCGCACGCCCCAGTGCCCGCCCAGGACGAACATCGCCGTGATGATCCCGGTGTTGTACGCCACGTAGATCGCGGCCGGCGCGAGGAACCTGCGGTGGGCCCGCAGCGCCGCGCTGCCGTACCCGGCGAGACCGAAGCCGAGCACGCACAGGGCGGTGAGGCGGGTGCAGTCGACGGCGAGGGCCGGGTCGGGCAGGCCGGGCGCGAGGGCCTCGACGAGGTAGGGGGCGGTGCCGGCGATGAGCGCGGACACGGCGACGAAGGCGAGCGAGAGGCGCGGCAGCGTGCTGCCGACCAGCGCGCGCACGGGGTCGCCGGGAGCGCCCTGGGCCCGCCGGGCCAGCGCCAGGCTGAACGCCGGGACCAGCGCGAAGGCCAGGCCGTCCTCGATGAGCAGCGTCGAGGCGAACTCCGGGATCGTCCACGCGACCAGGAAGGCGTCCGTCTCGCTCCCCGCCCCGAACAGCCGCGCCAGCGCCTGGTCCCGGACGAGCCCGAGCAGGGCGCCGGCCGCGGTGAGGACGGCGGTGATCAGGGCGGCTTTGGCGAGGAAGCCGCGGGAGGCGGGGGCGACGTCGGGGGTGGCGGCCGGTGCGGCGGCCCGTGCCGCGGGGACGGCCACCGGACCGGCGTCGGTGTCGGCCCGGGACGGCCGGGAGCGCGTGACCCTCATCGCGAGGCGGCCTCCTCGGCGCGGACGGGTACCGCGAGCGGCACCGTCACGGGTTCCCGCAGGCCGCTCCCGGCCAGCCCCCACCACGCCGCCAGCCCGAAGCAGAGGGCCGTCAGCACGGTGGAGGGCCCGCCGATGTCGGCGTACACGAAGTCGGTCAACTGCCACACCAGCAGCCCGCAGGCGACGAGCCCACAGTCGAGCCCCCGCCCGGAGACGGCTCCGCCGCCCAGGGCCGCGCGACCGGAGACGGCCCCGGTGTCCAGGGCGGCCCCGGCGCCGGACCGCCGTACCCGCGCCAGCCCCCGCAGCCCGCACACCAGCAGTGCCAGCCAGCCACCGGCCAGCGCGAGCAGCCCGATCAGGCCCTGTTCGGCGAGGATCAGGAGGTACATGTTGTGCGGGGACAGCAGGGGCTGCTTGCGGAAGGCCGCGCCCGCGCCCTCCGTGTCGCTGCCGGCGGACAGCGCGAGCGAGGCGTGCGCGTCCCGGTGTTCGGGGAAGCCCTTCAACCCGACGCCGGTCAGCGGCTGTTCGCGCCACATGTCCACCGCGGCCGCCCACATGGTGTATCGGTCGGTGACGGACTGGTCGGGCGCGTCGGTGACCTGCGTGATGCTGTTGACGCGCTCCTGGAGCATCGCCGAGCCGACGCCGAAGCCGCCGACGAGGACCACCCCGAGCGCGGCCACCACGGCGCCCACCTTCAGTGCCCGCCGCAGCCCGGCCAGCATCAGTTGCGCCGAGCAGGTCACCGCGGTCGCGATCCACGCCCCGCGGCTGAAGGACAGGGCCAGCGGGACGAGCAGCGCCAGCGCACAGCACGCGGCGATCGTCCGCTGCCGTACGGCGGTGGTGCCGAGCGCGAGGCCCACCGCGCAGATCAGCCCGAAGCAGACGACGGTCGCCATCCCCATCACGTCCTGCGCCCCGAAGGTGCCGACCGCGCGGATCTCCTGGCCCTGGTAGGAGGCGCCGGTCCCGGTCAGGAACTGGTGCACGCCGATCGCCCCCTGCCACAGGGCGAGGCCGACGAAGGACCAGGCGAGGACGCGGAAGTCGCCGCGGTGCCGGATCAGGAGCAGGACCGCGGCGGGGACGAGGACGAAGATCTGGAGGTAGCGGCCCATGCCGGTGATCCCGGCACCCGGCGTCGCGGCGCCCATGGCGGCGATCGCCAGCCCGAGCACCGGCAGGCCCAGGACCACGGCGGCGGTACGGGACAGGGGGCGCCGACGGTCCCGTACGAGACGGATCCCGCAGTACAGCACCATCAGCGCGGAGACCGCGTCGGCCGGACCCGCGCCGCCCTCGCCGCCCGGTCCGAGCGGCAGCCCCAGCAGGGCGATCACCACGATGGCCGGAAGCACCGGCAGTACCCGAGGCAGCCTCATCGTCAGCTCCCCGTCGGACGGACGAGCGCGGCGGCGGTGCGGGCGAGGATGCAGATGTCCTGCCACAGCGACCAGTTGTCGATGTACGCGTTGTCGAAGCGGGCCCGGTCCTCGATGGAGGTGTCGCCGCGCAGGCCGTGGATCTGGGCGAGCCCGGTGATGCCGGTCTGCATGCGGTGACGGGCCGCGTAGCCGGGGTACATCTGGCTGAACTGGCCGACGAAGTAGGGCCGTTCGGGTCTCGGGCCGACCAGGCTCATGTCGCCCCAGAAGACGTTCCACAGCTGGAGCAGCTCGTCCAGGGAGGTGCGTCGCAGGAAGCGGCAGAACCAGGACATCTGGCGTTCGTTCGCCACGCTCCAGCGGGTCGCCGACTCGTGCTCGTCGACCGGGCGGTGGGTGCGGAACTTCAGCAGGGTGAAGGGGCGCCCGTCCTTGCCGATGCGTTCCTGGCGGAAGACGACACCGGGTCCGTCGGTCAGCCGCAGCACCACCGCGCACACCAGCAGCAAGGGGCTGACCAGCAGCAGCAGCGTCCCGGCGACCAGCACGTCGAGGAGCCGCTTGCCGAAGCTGCCGGGCCGCCGACCGCCCATGTCGAGACGCCGGCAGGCGTACCCGGCGAGCTGGTCGCGGGAGGCGTACGAGGGGGTGTCCGCGTCGACCTCCCACACCGCGCAGCCCGACTCGGCGAGCGCTCGCAGCAGCGGCCCCTGCCCGGTCCGTACGGACGGATGGACGACGAGGACGTCCCGGACGCCGTTCTGGATGAGCGCCCGTTCCACCTCCCCGCCGGTGGTCAGCACGGGCAGGCCGTCGCTGCCGTCGGGCTGCTCGGCCACCACGCCCACCGGCCGTACCCCGCAGCGGGGGTGGCGCAGCAGGCCGGCGGCCACGCGCTGCGCGGTCGCCGCCGGGCCGAGGACGAGGGCCGCGCGCGGTCGGCCGCGCAGGACCGTGCGGCGCCGCCAGTGCACGGTGCCGCGGGTCGCGCAGGCCGCGACCGTCTGGAGCAGGAAGCCGGCGGCGAGGGCGCGGGCGTCCAGGGCGTGCTGCGGGGCGTACGCGGCGACGAGCGCGCCGAGCGCCAGCCAGCCGACCGCGATCCGGCCGCAGACGGCGGGCAGTTCGTCGAGGACGCCCGGCACCGCGCGCGGCAGCTGCGGGCGCAGCAGCATCGACGCGGCGACCAGCAGGGCCGCGAGCAGCGGCTGGTGCGCGGTGCCGGTGAGGGCGAGGGCGCCCAGCAGGGCGGCGGCCAGGTCCGCGGCGAGCAGCGGCACGGGGGAGGCGGGCCGGGGCTGCGGGCGGCGGTGCGGGAACCGGAAACCGCCGGTGACACCACGTGAGGCGAGGACCGAGACGGGCGAGAAGCCGGGGTCGCGTGGCTGCCCGCCGGGCGAGGGGAGGGTGCTTTCCGCGGTCACGAGTGGATCGACTCCCTGTACTCGGAGGGCATGACGCGGCCTGTCGTACCGAGCAGTTCGCGGTACAGGTCCGCCACCGCCTCGGTGGTGTGCCGCACGTCGTGCGTGGCCAGCACGTGCCGGCGCCCCTGGTGGCCGAGCGACTCGCACAGCAGGGGATCGAGCAGCAGCTCGGCGACGGCCGCGGCGAGCGGCGCGGGACGCTCCGGCGGGACGACGCAGTGCGGTACGAGCTGCGGCGGCAGGCTCTCCCGGGCCCCGTCCACGTCGCTCAGCACCACCGGCCGCCCGCACGCCATCGCCTCCAGCGGGGCGAGCGCCATGCCCTCCCAGCGCGAGGGCAGGACGACCAGATCGGCGGCCTGGTACCAGGGGGCGGTGTCGGGGACGTCCCCGACGAACAGCACCGACTCCGGTGCCAGGGCCCGCAGTTGGTCCCGGTCGGGGCCGTCACCGACCAGCGCGAGCCGGGCTCGCGGCACCCGCCCGAGCACCGCCTCCCACGCCGTCAGCAGAACGTCCTGTCCCTTCTGCCGGCACAGCCGCCCCACGCAGACGACGAGCGGGGCGGCGGGATCGACATCGGGCAGCAGGGAGGCCCGTACGGTGCCCACGGCTGCGGGGTGGAAGCGGGCGGGTTCGATGCCGTTGGGGACGACGCTCCAGGGGGCGGCGATCCGGGCGCGTACGCCGGTCGTGCGCTCCGCCTCGCTCACGCACACCACCCGGGAGGCCCAGCGCGCCCCCCACCGCTCCCACTTCAGGGCGAGCGCCGCGGTGGTCCCGCCGACCGCCTCGAACGACCAGGCGTGCGGCTGGAACACGGTCGGGATCCGTCCGCGCACCGCGAGCCGGCCGGCGAGACCGGCCTTCGCACTGTGTGCGTGCACCAGTTCGGGCCGTACCTCTTCGATCACCCGTGCGAGCCGCCGTACCTCACCCGGGAGCGACGGTCCCGGGGACCGTGTCGCGGACCAGTGTCGTACCTCGGCGCCCAGCGCCCGCAGCCCGTCGGCGAAGGCCCCGCCCGGACAGGCCACCGTGACCCGCGTCCCGGCCGTGAGCTGGGCCCGGACCAGGTCCGTCACGACCCGGGCGACCCCGCCGTCCACAGGCTGCGTCACATGCAGGACCCGTGGCCGAGGGTCGGTTGCTGACTGGTGCATTGCGCGGTTTCCTCGCTCACGGACGGCACTCGGGACGGGCGGGAACGCGCCTCAGCTCTGGGCGTCGACGGCGACGAAGAGCGCGCCGGCCCACGCCGCGTCCCGCTGGGAAACGAGCCGGAAGGCCAGCTGGTCACCACCGCGTCGCAGAGCCGTGCCGAGATCGAACACATCGGAGTCGTAGCCGAGCGTGTTCACGTACGACGGGACACGCGCCGCCGGCCGCTCGCCGGGCTCGCTGATCGTCGAATTCAGTACGTCCGAACGGGGGTTGGCGGCGTCGGTCAGCGCGACGGGGGCCCGGCGATCGGCCGAGAGGGTGAGGGAGTCGCCCGTACGGCCGCGGTCGCCGTCGTAGGCGACCAGACCCACCCGGCCGGAGGCGCCCTTGGGGAAGCGCAGTCCGCGCGGGGCGAGATCCCGGCCCGTTCCGAGCGTGTCGAAGCCGTCCCACAGGGCGAGGTGCCGCAGCGGCTCCGCCGCCTTCTCGTACGCCACGACGAGCGTCCAGCCGCCCCACGCGCCGGCCGTCGACCTCCCCATCGCCACATTGACCTGCGCGACGGTGTACAGCCCCGAACCGCTCTCCCGCACCAGCTTCGTGACGTCCGCCGAGGCCTGGAAGGCGTCCGCGCCCTGGGCCGTCCGATGGCCGACCAGGGTGTCGGCGAGGACCTCCTTGTACTGGCCGCCGGGCTCGGCGATCAGCACCCGCCCGTTGTCCTTCGGCGGCTTCTGCTCGCCGACCCGGAGGTTGCCGCCCCAGTACAGGCGCGCGTACGTGGCCCGGGCGCCGTCGGGCAGCCGGACCTCGGCGCGGGAGGAGTTGTAGGTGTTGGGGTCGGTGTCGACGTCGACGTAGAACATGTCGAAGTCGCCGTTGGCCGCCGCGCCGCCCTCGCGCACGGCCGGGCAGGAGAGCTGGGCCGCGGTCGCCCGGCAGCTGATCGAGGCGTTCGCCGCGCGGACGATGCCGCCGTGCTGGAGGGCCCGGTACCGCTCCGCGAACGGGATCCGCCCGGCCTCGGGGGAGGGCGGGGCGGTGGCCAGGGCGCCGCCGGGTACCCAGAGCGTGGCGAGGGTGAGGGCTCCCACCGTCGCTCGGCGCAGCAGCGGACGCAGGGATTGGCGCATGACCGGGGTCGCCCTTCCGGGAGGTTGCGGGGAGGGGTGGGACACCCGGGTCGTGATGCCAGGGCGTCAAATGAGTGCGATTTGCTGGCTATAGGGGTGCGTCGTGGGGTCCGCAACTCTAGCTGCTATGCGTATTAATCCTGCGAAAGCGGACAAGTGTGTCGGAATGGTGAAGCAGGGCCTGTCGCGAGATCACCCCATTGGCGGCGCAACTCCCGCGCGCGCCGCGCGTTGACACAGCGCCGGGCATCCGCCCGGGTGTTTGTGTCAACCCAAGGAGCACCTCTCCATGTCGCGTATCGCGAAGGGCCTGGTCCTTACCTCCGCTGCTGTCGCGGCCGTCGCCGGCGGCGCCGGTATCGCCGCCGCCGACGCCGGCGCGCAGGGCGCGGCCGCCCACTCCCCGGGCGTCCTGTCGGGCAACGTCGTCCAGGTTCCGGTCCACGTTCCGGTCAACGTCTGCGGCAACACCGTGAACGTCATCGGTCTGCTGAACCCCGCCTTCGGCAACACCTGCGTCAACGACTGACGTCGGCTCGCAGCCCTTGACCGGCCGTCCTCCTGTGGTTCCCCCGCAGGAGGGCGGCCGGTTCGCGTTGCCCCGAATGGGCGGACCGGGCGGCGACACGGTCGACGGGGCTTGACAGGCCGTCTCACCAGGGAGGACGCCCGACGCGGGCGATCACTCCACGCATCCATTCGGTTGCATCCCGTGGCGAGCGCTTTCACGGTGGGCACAGGTTCCGTCCCCACCGAAAAGGAAATCTCCATGCCCGCACGTCGTATCGCGTCCACGGCCCTCAGCGCCACGCTCCTCATCGGCATCGCGGCTCCGGCCGCCGTGGCGGTCGACAACCAGTCGAAGGCCGAGCGCATCGAGGCGGCGGCCAAGGCACCCCTCCCCGGCGTCGACGGTCTGCTCACCCAGCTCAAGGCCCTCGGCGACCTCGGGGGCCTGCTCACCCCGGTCACCGACGTACTGAACACCGTGCTCAAGGCCGACGACGGCCAGATCACGCCCGAACAGGCGACCCAGCTCCTCGACGGCGTGAAGGCGGCCATCGCCAAGATCACGGCCGCGGCTCCGGTCCCGGTGCCGGAGACCCCCGTGACGCCGACGACCCCGCCGGCCACCGCCGCCGCCCCGACCACCCCGCCGGCCGCGACCGCCCCGGTCACCGGGCTGCTGCCGCTGCCCGTGACCAAGAGCGGCGACGACTCCAAGGCGCCGTCCGCGGACGCCGTCGGCGACGCGCTCACCGCCCTTCAGCAGGCGGTCAGCGACCTGCTCGCGGCGGCCACCGGCGGCGACCCCACCAAGGTGGTCCCGGCCGCGACAGCGGTGGTCGGCAAGCTCCTCAACGCCATCCTCGCGCTGCTGCTCGGCGGCGGACTGCCGCTGCCGCTCCCGGTGCCCCTGCCGGTGGACACCGGCGCCGCGACCGGCGCCACCGACACCGTGGGCGGTCTGCTGCCCACCTCCTGACCACCGCCTCAGCCGTGGTGCGGGCCCGCCGGCCCGTACCACGGCTGTTTTGTTTTCCTATTGTTTTTTCTTTGGTCTTTCGGGTTGCAGAAAATTTCTGCGTACGGGGTTTCCGGGCCGTATGAGAATCGTTAGGCACGGCGTCAGAATTCACTCTGAAAGGAACACGATGAAGTCCCTGAAGGCTGCCGCTGTTGTTGCCGGTTCCGTGGCCCTCGCGAGCGCCGCCGCGCCCGCGTTCGCCTACAGCACCGCCGACGTCACGCCCACCAGCCTCACCGGCGCCGTGAACACGCTCACCAGCGGTCAGCTCGCCCCGGCCGACGTGATGCCGCTCCAGCACCAGTCGAACGCGCTCGACACCGAGAACAAGGACTCCGTGCTCAACACCGTGAAGGGCGCGACCGCCACGCTGAACTCCAGCGGGCTGCTCGGCGGTCTGCCCGTGGGCGGCTGAGGTGTTCCGCGCCTGACCGTGCCTGACCGCGCCTGTCGCACAGGGGCCGATTCCGCGTCGTACGGAATCGGCCCTTTGTTTTTCCCGGTGTTTTCACGGTGTGTTTTTTCACGGCGTGTTCGAGAAAACATCCCTCGATCGTGTGGACCGTGTGCGGGGTGTCGCCCGGTCGGGTGAGAACGGACCGGAACCCATTCGGACCCGTCGATATGGTCGCGCGGTGACCTCAACCTCAAGCCAGACCCGCCCCTTCAACGCCGCCGACCTCGGCACGCTCGTCGTCATGGCCTGGAGCGGCGAGGCCCCCGACGGCGACATGCCCTATCTCCTCGCCTACACCCTCGGGGACGCCGCGGCCGGACCGGAGGCCTCCACGGCCGCCGTGGAAGCGCTGCTGGAGAACAACGGCCTGCCCGTCGGCGGCGACCTCGTCGACGGCAACGCCCGACCCAGCCTGCCGGTCAGCCTGCTCGTCGAGTCCGGCACGGCCGTCGTCAACATGCCGGGCTTCAACGCCCAGTGCACCCCGCCGCCGGAGTGGCTGGAGGCGGTCGCCGAACGCGGCTTCGCCTACTTCGTGTTCACCACCCGCCCCTGGCCCGAGGCCCAGCCGGGCAAGCCCGTGCAGCCGGAGGCCCTCGCCGCCTTCGCCGGCGCCGACGAGACGCTGAACGCCGCCGCGCACGTCGTCCTGCCCGCCCGCAGCCTGCGCGCCTGACCGTGCGCACCGCAGGGGGCAGCCGCGGGTTCGCCGTACTGCTGGTGCTCACCGGTGTCGCCGGGCTGCTGGCCTCCTGGGTCATCACCCTCGACAAGTTCAAGCTGCTGGAGGACCCGGACTTCACGCCCGGCTGCAGTCTGAACCCCGTGGTGTCCTGCGGCAGCGTCATGCGCAGCGACCAGGCCTCCGCCTTCGGGTTCCCCAACCCGATGCTGGGCCTGGTCGCCTACGCCGTCGTGATCTGCGTCGGCGTCAGCCTGCTGGCCGGGGCGCGCTTCCCCGGCTGGTACTGGCTCGGCCTCCTCGCGGGCTGCCTCTTCGGCATCGGGTTCGTGTCGTGGCTGCAGTTCCAGTCGCTGTACCGGATCAACGCCCTGTGCCTGTGGTGCTGTCTGGCGTGGGCCGCCACGATCCTGCTGTTCTGGTACGTCGCCTCGTTCGTCGTACGGCATCAGTTCCTGCCCGCGCCCACCTGGTTGCGGGCCTTCCTCGGTGAGTTCACCTGGGTACTGCCGGTGTTGCACCTCGGGATCGTCGGGATGCTGATCCTGACCCGATGGTGGGACTTCTGGACGAGCTGACCAACAGGCCGTCGTACTACTGCGGCAGTCGGGGGAATCTTGCGCTGATGGCCGCCTCGGCATCGTTGTGCGGTACGGACGTTGAGCCCACCGAATCCTGAAAGGGACCGTACCTGACATGAAGTCGACCACCCGAGGAACCCTTGCCGCCGTCATCACGGGCGTCGCTGCCGCGGTGGGCGCCACCGCGACCCCCGCCGCGGCGGTGGACACGGTCCCCGTCCCGGTGCCGCTGGACGGCGTCGAGAAGTCCCTCAACGTGGAGCTGCCCAAGATCGGCGGCGAGATCCCGCTGCCGATGCCCGGCGCCCCCGAAGGCCCGCGCTATGTCGAGGGGCGGCTCATCCCCGAGCGCGTCATCCCGCAGCTCCCGGTCACCGGCGGGCTGCCCGGCGCGGGTCTGCACGCCCCCCTGCCGCACCTCCTCGGCGACGACTTCGACCACGTCGGCGTCGGCGCCCCGGCCTCCGACCTGCGCACCCTCGCCCCGGGCCTGACCCTCGACGCCCCGCTGACGGCGCCGAACGCCGACAACTTCGGTCTGCCCGAGCCGAAGCTGCCGCAGGTGGGCGTGCTCACGCCGGTCCTGCAGACGGTGCCGGGCGCGAACCTGGTGGCGGGCCCCGGCCTGTAGCGGCGGCCCGGCACCCGTAGCCCCGCACTCTGGCGCGGAGATCCGCCCTCCCATGGAGCCCGTACGGCTCCGTCCGGACCACCGGACGGTGACCGTGCGGGCTCCTTCGCGGTTACCGCTACGGATCAACCCAACCGGGAGGAGCACAGGATGGTCGTCAGTGTCGGCGGAGTGGCCGGGGGCGTGGCGGGCGCGGTGGCGAGTGGTGTGGCCGTCGGGGCCGATCCCGTGGCGGGCGGACAGGCCAGACCCGGCCCGGTGCCGGACGCCGTACGGGACGCCGTACGGGGTGGTGGCCGACGGGACGTCCTGCGCGGGCTGTTCGCCGCGGCGGGGGCGCTGGCGCTCGCGCCGCTCGTCGCCGCCTCCCGGCCGCCGCACAGCGCGGACAACCCCGGCGAGATCGCCTTCGACGAGACCTACCGAGGCCGCCACATCCGCGGCATCAAGACCTCGGCGGGCCGCACCTTCGGCGCCGACTCCTGGCACGTCACCGTCGACGGCCGCCAGCTGGAACTCATGCGCCGCGCCGACGGCACCTGGCTGAGCATGGTCGACCACTACCGGTCGTACGAGACCCCCCTCGAAGCCGCTCGCGCCGCCGTCGACGAACTGGGGCCGGGGCAGCAGCTGCGCGAGACGCACATGGGGCGCATGGGGCACACGGGAAGCATGGAAGACATGGGGGGACAACATGGTGTACGTCCGTAAGGACGCGAGCACGCTCACGAGCGCGGAGAAGCGGCGCTTCGTGAAGGCGATGCTGGAGATCAAACGGCGTGGTGAGTACGACGAGTTCGTCCGGACACACATCGACTACTACGTCAGCGACGGTGACGGCGGACTCCGTACGGCTCACATGGCGCCCTCGTTCCTGCCCTGGCACCGCAGGTTCCTGCTGGACCTGGAGCGGGCGCTGCGCCGGGTCGACGCGTCGGTGACCGTGCCGTACTGGGACTGGACCAAGGACCGCAAGGCCGGCGCGACGCCCTGGACCAAGGACCTGCTCGGCGGCACCGGACGGCGTTCGGACCGGCAGGTGACGACCGGGCCGTTCGCCTACGCGTCGGGCAACTGGACGCTCAAGGTGGGCGTCACCGACGGGGAGTTCCTCACCCGCGACCTCGGACGCGTCCGCGACCCGATCGAACTGCCGACCAAGGCCGAGCTGGAGTCGGCGCTCGCCGACCCGGTCTACGACGTCTCGCCCTGGAACTCGACGTCGGCGAAGGGGTTCCGCAACCGGCTGGAGGGGTGGGGGAGCGGACGCGGCTCCGTCGCCTGGCGCAATCACAACCGGGTGCACCGCTGGGTCGGCGGTGCCATGGTCGGTGGCGCGTCCGTCAACGACCCGGTCTTCTGGATGCACCACGCCTTCGTCGACCTTCAGTGGTACCGCTGGCAGCGTCGGCACGGCGGCGCCCGCTATCTGCCCGCGAAGCCGGCCGCGCCGGGCAGCGCGCAGTACCGGCGGATCGTGGCGCGGCACGAGAAGCTGCCGCCGTGGGGCGTGACGCCGGACTCGCTGGAGGACGTCAGCGGGATCTACCGGTACGCGTGACGCCTTCCCGGGGCGGGCAAGGGAAGAGCCCCGGCGCTCGGAGTGCCGGGGCTCTTCGGGACTGACGGGAGGTCAGTCGCCGTAGCCGTAGCCGCCCTTGTCGTCGATACCGTCGCTGATGTTGGCGCACGTGTTGCCGAACGCCGGGTTCAGCAGACCGATCAGGTTGGCGGTGTTGCCGCACACGTTGACCGGAACGTGGACCGGGACCTGGACGAGGTTGCCGGACAGGACGCCGGGCGAGCCAACGGCCTCACCCTGGGCGCCCGCGTCCGCCATGGCCAGACCGGCGCCGCCGAGCGCCATGGCACCGGCGCCGAGGGCGACTCCGGCAGCCTTCGCGATGCGAGACATCACGTTCTCCTTTTGGATCGATGACCGCGCGGCGACAGGACGCGCCACCGCACTTCCCCTTCAACGCCGCCGCTCACGGCTGGTAACGGCGATCATGTGCGGATCACCCTTTTTGAAGAGGGGGACACCCGGCGGGGGTGGAAAATTGCTTAGCCGGGGTGTGGGGATGCCACTAGCCTCTCCGGGCATGGCTACCGACCGACTCATCCGTTTGTTCACCGACGAGAACCGGGTGCGGGTCTTCGCCGCGGTCGCCCTGGGGGCCGGCACCCCGGAGGAGGTCGCCCGGGCGGCCGGGGTGCCCGCGAAGGAGACGGCCCTGGCACTGCTGAAGCTGCGGGAGCAGGGGGTGGTGACGGCCGAGGGCGGAAGTGGCCTCGCCGTCGCCTACGAGCTGTTCCGGCAGGAGGCGCGCGCGGGCCGGGAGGGGGCGGCGCAGGACGCCGGGAACCCCGGGTCGGGAGACGCCGACACCGACCTGGTCCTGCGGACCTTCGTCCGGGACGGGCGGCGGCTGGTGCGGCTGCCCGCGCAGTGGAGCCGCAAGAAGCTGGTGCTGAGGTACATCGCCGAGCAGACCTTCGAGCCGGGCGTCGAGTACCCGGAACGGACGGTCGACGAGAAGCTGCGCGGCTGGTGCGAGGACGGCGACATCGACCATGTGACGCTCAGGCGCTATCTGGTGGACCTGGAGCATCTGCGGCGGAGCGCGGGGATCTATCGGCGGGTGGCCTGAACACCTCGGTGCGACGAGGCCCCGTACGACGAGGAAGGGCGCCCCCGGCAGGACTCGAACCTGCGGCCAAGCGCTTAGAAGGCGCCTGCTCTATCCACTGAGCTAC
This sequence comes from Streptomyces sp. NBC_00028, assembly GCF_045041065.1. Lineage (NCBI taxonomy): Bacteria > Bacillati > Actinomycetota > Actinomycetes > Kitasatosporales > Streptomycetaceae > Streptomyces > Streptomyces sp. NBC_00028. Next base: position 6,496,750 of record NZ_CP108293.1, read on the forward strand.
GGGGGCCGGGTGTGGTGGCCTCGTGTCTGGTGCCCGGGTGTGGGCTGTTCCGTGACGTTGCCGGGGACAAGGATAGGGCTCCCGGGTCCTTGTCCCTGTTGCTTCGCCTCCGTGGCTCAATGTGGAGGTTCGGTGAAGCGGTCCTGATAATCGCAGGCAGGTACGAATCGTGCATCGCTTTTGGCGTCTCACGCCACGGGTGTTGTGTACTCGTTATGCCTGGACTATGCCGTTGTCCCGGTCGCCCCTTCCGTCCCTTGTGTTCTGTCGGCGCGCAGACATGCTCATATGCTTCAGAAATCCCCTAAAATTGGGCATTCTTCGCATGTGGTGACCTTGGACGTACGGCCTCAGCTGCTCGACGCACTCTCCGCCCTGCGCGACCGTGTCGCCGCCGCACGCTTCCCGCTGCCCCTCCCAGGGGCTCCACGCGCGCGTGCCAACCGCGACGAACTGCTCGCCCAGCTCGACGACTACCTGGTGCCCCGCCTGCGGCAACCCGAAGCGCCCCTGCTGGCTGTGGTCGGGGGTTCGACCGGCGCCGGCAAGTCGACCCTCGTCAACTCCCTTGTGGGACGCCGGGTCAGCGAGGCGGGCGTACTGCGACCGACCACCCGCACCCCGGTGCTGGTCTGCCATCCGGAGGATCATCACTGGTTCAGCGGCATGCGGGTGCTGCCCGACCTCACGCGCGTGTGGGTGCCCCAGCAGGACGGCGGCGACGACCTGTTGCTGCCCGGCGAGAACCACGCGCGCGTGCTGCGCGTCGAGACCGCCGACACCCTCCCGCCCGGCCTCGCCCTCCTCGACGCCCCCGACGTGGACTCCCTCGTCGCCGACAACCGCACCCTGGCCGCCGAACTCATCTGCGCGGCCGACATCTGGATCATGGTGACCACCGCCGCGCGGTACGCCGACGCCGTCCCCTGGCATCTGCTGCGCACCGCCAAGGAGTACGACGCCAGCCTCGTCACCGTCCTCGACCGGGTGCCCCACCAGGTCGTCTCCGAGGTGTCGAGACAGTACGCGGCCCTGCTCACCAAGGCGGGCCTCGGCGACGTACCGCGCTTCACCGTGCCCGAACTGCCCGAGTCCGCCTGGGGCGGTGGGCTGCTTCCGACCACCGCGGTGGCGTCCCTCAGGACCTGGCTCGTGCACCGGACCCAGGACCCCGCCGCCCGCCAACAGGCCCTCGCCCGCACCGCGCACGGCGTCCTCGACTCCCTCAAGGCCCGTATGCCCGAACTGGCCGGTGCCGCCGCCGCCCAGTACGCCGCAGCGCTGCGGCTCACCGCCGCCGTCGACGGGGCGTACGACAGCGAGCACACGCGCGTGCGGGGCCGGTTGCAGGCGGGTGCCGTGCTCGCCGGGGACGCGTTGAAGCGGTGGCGCGCCTTCCCGCTGGACTGCTCCGCCGCGGAACTCCTCGACGCACTCGTGGAGAGCCTCGCCGCGCTCCTGCTGTGCTCCGTCGCCGCCGCCGACGAGCGCGTCGACGAGGCCTGGCGGCGCGAACCCGCGGCAGGCGCCCCGGAACTCACCGGCCGCGATCCGGCGTTGGAGAGCCCCGAGCACCGGATCGGGCTCGCCGTACGACGGTGGCGGCGCGAACTCGAGGAGTACGCCGAGGACGAGGTCCGCAACCTCGACCGCAGCGTCGCGCCCGACCCCGAGGTGATCGCCGCCCTCGTCGCCACCGCCCTGCTCGGCGGCCGGCGCGCGCGGTCCGCCGGCGAAGGCCTCGCCGAGCGCCTCGGCGCCCATGGCGCGCTGCGGCTGCGCGACCGGGCGGGGCGACTGCTCACCGAGCACCTGGACCGGGTCGTGCACGCCGAGCGGGAGCGCCGGCTCGCGCCGCTCGACGCGCTCGACGTCCATCCCGAGCCCCAGGCCGAACTCATTGCCGCGCTGTCCGTACTGCAGAAGGAGAGGTGACCGGTGACCGCCGTCACTGACCAGGACCACACCGATCACACCGATCACACGGATCACGACGACCACAGCGACCACAGCGATCACGGCGATCACGCGGAGGAGACCGGGGACGGGGACGGGGGCGGTGCGCCGGTGGAGGGCGATGCCCTGGACGCCGTAGAGGTGGATGACGTGGTGGAAGCAGCGGAGCCTGAGGAGGTGGTGAAGGGGGCGGCCCGTACGGAGGCTGCCGGCTCTGCCAGTCGGGCGGATTCCGCCGATCGCTCCGACTCCGCCGGTGCCTGGGACGACGGGCTGATCGCGCGGCGGGTGAACGAGACCGCCGGTGGTGGTGAGCCGGTCGCCGTAGTGGAGGCGCGGGGCGCCGGGGCTCCGGTTGCCGCTCCCTTGGCGTACGACGGGTCGCTGCGGTCGCGTCTCGACGCGCTGCGTGAACTCGTGGGGCTCTCCCGGACCCGGCTCGACAGCCGGACGCTCGCGGAGGCGGGTCGGGTGCTCGACGAGGCGGCCGCGCGGCGCAGGCTGTCCGGGCAGCACACCGTCGTCGCCATCGCGGGCGCGACCGGCAGCGGCAAGTCACAGCTGTTCAACGCGCTGGCCGGAGTGACGATCTCGGAGACGGGCGTACGACGACCCACCACCGCCGCGCCCATCGCGTGCAGTTGGAGCGACGGGTCGGCCTCGCTCATCGAGCGGCTCGGCATCCCGCCCCGGCTGCGGCGGCGGCCCCTGCAGAGCGCCGAGGCGGAGGCGCAGTTGCGCGGGCTGGTGCTCGTCGACCTGCCCGACCACGACTCCGCGGCCGTGGCGCACCGCGAGCAGGTCGACCGCGTTCTCGCGCTCGTCGACGCCGTCATCTGGGTCGTCGATCCCGAGAAGTACGCGGACGCGATGCTGCACGAGCGCTACCTGCGGCCGATGGCCGGGCACGCGGAGGTCATGTTCGTCGTCCTCAACCAGATCGACCGGCTGCCCGGCGAGGCCACCGAGCAGGTCCTCGACGATCTGCGGCGGCTGCTCGACGAGGACGGGATCGCCCTCGGGGAGTACGGCGAGCCGGGGGCGACCGTGCTCGCGCTGTCCGCGCTCACCGGCGACGGCATGGGGGAACTGCGGGAGGCGCTCGGACAGTTCGTGGCCGAGCGCGGGGCGCCGGCGCGGCGGATCTCGGCCGATGTCGACGCCGCCGCGTGGGGGCTGCGGCCGGTGTACGCGACCGGGCGACGGACCGGGCTGAGCGAGGAGGCGCGGGACGAGTTCGCTCTGCGGCTGGCCGACGCGGTCGGCGCCACGGCGGCGGGCGAGGCGGCCGAGCGGGCGTGGCTGCGCAACGCCAACCGTGCGTGCGGGACGCCGTGGCTGCGGCTGTGGCGGTGGTACCAGGACCGGCTCGAACCGACCACCGGACGGTTCCCCTCGCGGGCCCAGGCCGAGGAGGAGGCCACCGCCCGGCAGCGCGTCGAGCAGGCGGTGCGGACGGTCGCCGACCGGGCCTCGGCGGGGCTGCCGGCGGCGTGGGCGCAGGCGGTGCGGGAAGCGGCCGTACGGGGTTCGCAGGGGTTGCCCGAGGCGCTGGACGAGCTCGCGGCCCGGGCCGGACTGCCGCCGGGGCGGCCACCGCGGCCGGGGTGGTGGCCGGCGGCGGTGTTCGCGCAGGCGTCCATGACGCTGCTTCAGGTCGTCGGCGGGCTGTGGCTGGTCGGGCAGATCGTCGGCTTCATGGCACCGAACCTCGGGGTGCCGGTGCTGTTGATGGTGGCCGGGATCATCGGCGGCCCCTTGGTGGAGTGGAGTTGCCGGATGGCGGCGCGGGGGCCTGCGCGGCGGTACGGCATGGATGCGGAGCGGCGGCTCAGGGAGGCGGCGGCGGGGTGCGGGCGGGCCCGGGTGCTGGATCCGGTGGCGGCGGAGTTGCTGCGGTACCGGGAGGTTCGGGAGCAGTACGGGAGGGTGTTGGGGGTGGAGGCGGGGGTGGGGTGAGTTGGGTGGGGGCCTCGGTGGGGGTGGGGTGGCCTCGGCGGGGGTGGGGTGGTCCCGGTAGGCGTGGGGTGAGCTCGGTGGGGGTGGGATGGCTCCGGCTGGAGTGCGGTGGCCCCGGTGGGGTGCGGTGGCCTCAGCGGGGGTCGGGTTGCCTCGGTGGGGTTGACGTGGCCCCGGTAGGGGTGGGGTGGCCTCGGTGGGGGTGCGGTGGCCCGGCGGGTGGGGTGGCCCCAGCGGGAGTGGGGTGGTCCCGGCAGGGGCTGCGGTGACCTCGGCGGGTGTGCGGTGAGCCTGGCGGGGTGCGGTGGATCCGGCAGGGCGGGGTGAGCTTGGCAGGGGTGAAGTGGCCGCGGAAGGGGCCCGATGGCCCCGCTCCTTGGCCGGTGTGTCGCTCGTTTCGGTGGTGGGGTTTTCCACAGGTGGGGTGGGGGTCCACAGGGCTCGGCGGGATCCGCTCGGCGGAGGCAGTCTGGCTCCGCGGTGATCGCGGCGTACGCGGTCGGCGCGGCAAGGACGGACGCAGCCGTACGGGACGGGCCCGTGCGCGTGTCCGCTGTCCGTCCGGCGTGGATGGCCGGGCGAGGGAGGGATTCGCGATGAACGAGACGATCGTGTGTGTGGTGGGGAACGTGGCGACGCAGCCGGTGTACCGGGAGCTGGCGGCCGGGCCGTCGGCGCGGTTCCGGCTGGCGGTGACGCAGCGCTACTGGGACCGCGAGAAGAGCACCTGGACGGACGGGCACACCAACTTCTTCACGGTGTGGGCCAATCGGCAGCTCGCCACGAACGCGGCGGCGTCGCTGAACGTGGGCGATCCGGTGGTGGTCCAGGGCAGGCTGAAGGTGCGGTCGGACGTGCGCGAGGGGCAGAACTGGACCTCGGCCGACATCGACGCGGTGGCGATCGGGCACGACCTGGCGCGGGGGACGGCGATGTTCCGACGGGCGCAGAAACCGGACTCGGGGGTGGTGGGGGCGGCGGACGCGCCGGGCGGGGCCGGGCAGGCGGAGCCGGACTGGGAGACGCCTGTCGGTGACGGTGCTGTTCAACAGGGGGCGGAGCCGGTCGCGGTGACATGACGTCAGCGGAGCTGAGCGCGCCGCCGTACCGAACTGCGGCTTATCGGCAAATGCGCCCCGAACGACCCCGGTGGATTTGTCGATAAGCCCTGCTCGCGAGTGATCTTGGCGATAACGATTCCGAGTCGGATCGGCCGTGCGACGGCATCACCGGGAACCGTGGTGCGGCGCTTCCTTAGGATGCCGAACGTGGCTCTCGGGGCTTCTGATTCTGCTGGTGGGACCGTTCCCCCCACGTCAACGGGTCCTGCCTGAAGGGGAATTCTGTGTTTTCTTCGCTCACTGCGCCCAGGACGCGACGGCCGGCTCGCGGCCGAGGGGTGGCCCGGTTCGTCGCCGGGACGCTGGTGTCCGGGCTGGTCGCGGCCGGGGTGCTGGCCGGTGCCGGCACGGCCGTGGCCGGTGACGGGACGGCGCAGATCCAGGGCGGGGCGACCGCCACCATAGGCGGCCTGAAGACCTACGGCACGGCCGTCATACACGACGACTCCGGGGACCTGGAGGTCTCGGCCGGTCTCTTCGAGATGGCCGTCGAGGGCGGCGGCATGCTCCAGACCTATTGCGTCGACCTCTACAACCCGACCCAGCGGGAAGCCAAGTACCACGAGACGCCCTGGAGCGGCACCTCGCTGGGCGCCAACAAGGACGCTGGCAAGATCCGCTGGATCCTGCAGAACTCCTACCCGCAGGTGAACGACCTCGCGGCGCTCGCCGAGAAGGCGGGCGTCGCCGGCGGCCTCACCGAGCAGGACGCGGCGGCGGGCACGCAGGTCGCCATCTGGCGCTACTCGGACGGCGCCGATGTCGACGCCGCCGACCCGCAGGCCGAGAAGCTCGCCGACTATCTCCACGACAGCGCTCGGTCGCTGGCGGAGCCCCAGGCCTCGCTGACGCTGTCGCCGGCCGCGGTCTCCGGACGCTCCGGCGGGCTGCTCGGCCCGGTGACGGTGCGCACCGACGCGGACAGCGTGACGGTGACGCCACCGGCGGACGCCGCCACCAGCGGGGTGCGGATCGTCGGCAAGAACGGGATGGACCTCACCTCGGCGAAGAACGGCAGCCAGATCTTCTTCGAGGTCCCCGAGGACGCGGCGACGGGCACGGCGGAGCTGACCGTGCAGGCCTCCACGACCGTGCCGGTGGGCCGCGCCTTCACCTCCGAGAGCAGGAGCCAGACGCAGATCCTGGCCGGTTCCAGCGAGTCGACGGTGTCGGCGACGGCGAGTGCGACCTGGGCCGACAAGGGTGCGATACCGGCCCTCTCCGCGGCGAAGAACTGCGCCGAGGGCGGCATCGACGTCACCGCGGCCAACGAGGGCGACGAGCCGTTCACCTTCGAGCTGCTGGGGGTCGAGCACAGCATCCCGGCGGGGGCGTCGCAGACGGTGACGGTTCCGCTCCAGGAGGACCAGGCGTACGACTTCACGATCACCGGCCCCGGCGGCCTCGAGAAGCGCTTCACCGGCGTCCTCGACTGCCAGACCCAGGGCAACGAGACCGGCGGCGACAGCACCCAGACCCTCAGCGAACCGAGCCCGGCGACCGTCGGCGGCGCCTCCGCCACCGGCACCAACCTCGCCGAGACCGGCGCGTCGAGCGTCACCCCGGTGATCACGGGCGTCGCGGTGGCACTGGTGGTGATCGGCGGGGCGGCGCTGGTCCTGGTACAGCGCCGGAAGCCGCAGGGCTGAGCGGGGCGGGGGCGCGGGGCTGAGCGAAGCCGGAGGGTGCCGTGAGCCGTACGGCACCTCGGCTCGTACCGTCGGAGCATGTGGGCGTCGACCCGTCGGCATACCGGCGACCGTAGGCGCGAGGAAACCCCAGGTCACAGCCCCCCGACCAGACGGGTTACCACCCGAGGGTGGACCTCAGGCAAGATGGGGTGTATCTGCCCACTGCCAGATTTCAAGCTGCCGGACGGTTTCTCTTGGCTGAGTACATCTACACCATGCGCAAGACGCGCAAGGCAATCGGCGACAAGGTCATCCTTGACGACGTATCGCTGAACTTCCTGCCCGGCGCGAAGATCGGTGTGGTCGGCCCGAACGGTGCCGGTAAGTCGACCATTCTGAAGATCATGGCGGGGCTGGAGCAGCCCTCGAACGGTGACGCGTTCCTGTCGCCGGGGTACACCGTCGGCATCCTGCTGCAGGAGCCGCCGCTCACCGAGGACAAGACCGTCCTGGAGAACGTCCAGGAGGGCGTGGGCGCGATCAAGGGCAAGCTCGACCGGTTCAACGAGATCGCCGAGCTCATGGCGACCGACTACTCCGACGCGCTGCTCGACGAGATGGGCAAGCTGCAGGAGGAGCTCGACCACGCCAACGCGTGGGACCTCGACGCCCAGCTGGAGCAGGCCATGGACGCGCTCGGGTGCCCGCCCGGCGACTGGCCGGTCACCAACCTCTCCGGTGGTGAGCGGCGCCGCGTCGCGCTCTGCAAGCTGCTGCTGGAGGCCCCCGACCTGCTGCTGCTCGACGAGCCCACCAACCACCTCGACGCCGAGTCGGTGAACTGGCTGGAGCAGCACCTCGCCAAGTACGACGGCACCATCGTCGCCGTGACCCACGACCGGTACTTCCTGGACAACGTGGCCGGCTGGATCTGCGAGGTCGACCGCGGCCGCCTGCACGGCTACGAGGGCAACTACTCCAAGTACCTCGAGACCAAGCAGACGCGTCTCAAGGTCGAGGGGGCCAAGGACGCCAAGCGGGCGAAGCGGCTCAAGGAAGAACTCGAGTGGGTGCGGTCCAACGCCAAGGGGCGTCAGGCCAAGTCCAAGGCGCGTCTCGCGCGCTACGAGGAGATGGCCGCCGAGGCCGACAAGATGCGGAAGCTGGACTTCGAGGAGATCCAGATCCCGCCGGGCCCCCGTCTGGGCAGCATCGTCGTCGAGGTGAACAACCTCAGCAAGGGCTTCGGCGACAAGCTCCTCATCGACGACCTGAGCTTCACGCTGCCGCGCAACGGCATCGTCGGTGTCATCGGCCCCAACGGCGCCGGCAAGACCACGCTCTTCAAGATGATCCAGGGTCTGGAGACCCCGGACTCCGGCTCCATCAAGGTCGGCGAGACCGTCAAGATCTCGTACGTCGACCAGAGCCGCGAGAACATCGACCCGAAGAAGACCCTCTGGGCCGTGGTCAGCGACGAGCTCGACTACATCAATGTCGGGCAGGTCGAGATGCCGAGCCGGGCGTACGTGTCCGCCTTCGGCTTCAAGGGGCCCGACCAGCAGAAGCCCGCCGGTGTGCTTTCCGGTGGTGAGCGCAACCGCCTCAACCTCGCGCTCACCCTCAAGCAGGGCGGCAACCTGCTGCTCCTCGACGAGCCGACCAACGACCTCGACGTCGAGACCCTCGGCTCGCTGGAGAACGCGCTGCTCGAGTTCCCCGGCGCGGCCGTGGTCGTCTCCCACGACCGCTGGTTCCTGGACCGGGTGGCCACGCACATCCTCGCCTACGAGGGCGACTCCAAGTGGTTCTGGTTCGAGGGCAACTTCGAGTCGTACGAGAAGAACAAGATCGAGCGGCTGGGCCCGGACGCCGCGCGCCCGCACCGCGCCACCTACAAGAAGCTGACCCGGGGCTGATCGGTCTTGCGGCACATCTACCACTGCCCACTGCGCTGGGCGGACATGGACGCGTACGGCCACGTCAACAACGTGGTCTTCCTCCGGTATCTGGAGGAAGCCCGTATCGACTTCCTGTTCCGCCCGGAGAAGGACTTCAAGCAGGGGTCCGTGGTGGCGCGCCATGAGATCGACTACAAGCGCCAGCTCGTCCACCGGCACACGCCCGTGGACATCGAGCTGTGGGTCACGGAGATCAGGGCGGCGTCCTTCACCATCGCGTACGAGGTGAAGGACGAGGATCTTGTGTATGTGCGGGCCTCGACGGTCATAGTGCCGTTCGACTTCGAGGCCCAGCGGCCGCGCCGGATCACCTCCGAGGAACGCGAGTTCCTGGAGGAGTACCGGGACGACGACGAGGAGGAGGCCGTCGCCGCATGACGGTGCTCCACCTGGCCGACGAGGGGGAGGCGGCGGATCTCGCGGCCTTCCTCTCCCGTCTGCTCCACTACGACCGCGGGGCCGCCGTGCGGCTCCAGGCCGCCGGGACCGCGCTCGCCGTGTTCGGGCGGCCGCCGTCCTTCGAGGTACTGGCGATCCGCGCGGTCCGGCTCGCCAAGCCCTATGAGAACGGGCTCGACGTCACGCTCGACGTGACGGTGTCCGCCGGGGAGTTGTTGGAATCCGTCGTCGAGGACGCCGCCACGGCCGGGGTGCCCGCGGCGGTCACCGGGCCGCCGTGGGCGGGGGTGCTGCCGCCGCGTGGCGGATGGCAGCCGGTCGCGGGGCTGCCCGCGCCCGATGCCCTGCGGGCCATGGTGGGCGCCGGGGTCGCCGAATTCCGGTCCCGTACCGGGGAGTTGGCGCCCGAGAGCCGTACGCGTGCGGAACTCGACCGGATCGGGCGGGAGATCTGGTCCCGGACGGTCGGGGAGACGCAGCTGCCGGTGCGGGCCGTGCATGCGGCACAGTCGCTCGGATTTCTGCGCCCCGGTGGGGAGTTGGCGCTGTTCTCGTCCGGTGCCTGGCTGCGGTTGCGTACGCCGTACGGGTCGATCGCCGTACGACGGGCGGGACTTGGGGCGTTGGACGTCAGCGTGCGCTGAGCGCGCGCCTCTGCGTCTGGGTCAGTGGGGGTCGCTGTCGTCCGGCCATACGCCGATGTGGTCGGGCTCCAGTTCCAGGGCCACGCGGTCGCGCATGCCGAGGGCCTCGGTGTACTCGGCGGGGAGCTGGAGGCGGCCGGCGCGGTCGAGCATGGCGTATTCGCGGGCCACGACCGTCTCGTGGCCGGTCGTGGCGTCGACCTCGCTGCGGCGCAGGACCTCGGTGGAAGTACGGCCGTCCCGGATGGCGACCGTGCGGCGGACCTCGCCGGCCACGGCCTGGTCGTGGGTGACGATCACGATGGTGGTGCCGAGCTGTTCGTTCGCCGTACGGAACGCGGCGAAGATCTGTTCCGCGGTCTGGGAGTCGAGTTCGCCGGTGGGTTCGTCGGCGAGGAGGACCGCGGGGGCGTTGGCGAGGGCGACCGCTATGGCCACGCGTTGTTGCTGGCCGCCTGACATCTGGTGGGGGTGGCGGTCCCGGCAGTCCGCGATGTCCAGCAACTCCAGGAGTTCCAGGGCGCGTTCGGATTTGGCCTTGCGGGTGGTGCGGGTGGCGGAGAGCTGCATCGGGAGCGTGATGTTCTGGGCCGCGTTGAGGTAGGGGAGTAGGTTGCGGGAGGTCTGCTGCCAGACGAAGCCGACGGTTTTGCGGCGGTAGGCGAGGCGGTCCTTGGCGGTCATGGTGAGCAGGTCGTGACCGGCGACGCGGGCCGCTCCCGCGGTGGGGGTGTCCAGGCCGGCGAGGATGTTCATGAGGGTGGACTTGCCGCTGCCGGACGCGCCGACGAGGGCCATGAGTTCGCCCTCGCGGACGAGGAGGTCGAGGCCCTGGAGGGCCTGGACCTCGATGCCGTCCGTGGTGAAGATGCGGACCAGGCGGTCGCAGGTGATGAGGGCGTCGTGGCCGTAGGTGGGGGTGTTGCGGGCCGCGGTCGCCTTGGTGGTCAGGTCGGCGAGGGTGGGGTTGGTGGTCACTGGGGCCTCCGTTTGTCGCTGGCCTGAGTGGGGGCTGGGGTAGGCGGGGTTTCGCTTGCCCGCGCTGGCGGGGTGCGCAGCGCTCCGCGGGAAGGGGCGTGTGGCGTCGTTGTTCGGCTGCGGCGCCGTTGGGGCTGGTCGCGCAGTTCCCCGCGCCCCTTTAGGGCGTTGCTGTGACCGGTCATCGTGCGTCGCCCGCTCTCAACTCAAGCACCGACCCCCGTCTCCCCGACCACCACGCCTGCACCCCCGCCACCCCCACCGTCACCAGTACCACCGCGAGGGCCGGGATCGCCAAGGACAGGGGGGACGTGCGCAGTTCTGCGGTGCCGCCGGAGGAGGGGGCTGTCGCCAGGGCGATGGTGGTCAGGTCGATGCCGGGGGAGAGGAGGTGGACCGTTGCCCAGCCGGTGAGGATGCCGCCGGCTGCCGCCAGGGTCGCCTGGGGCAGGGACTCCAGGATCAGGAGGCGGCGGCCCTGTGCGCGGGTGAGGCCCATGGTGCGGAGGCGGGCCAGCAGGGCGATGCGTTCGGGGGCGGCGCGGAGCAGGGAGAGGAGGAGGGCGAGGACGGCGTAGCCGGCGCCCGCCGCCACCGCTGCCGTATAGATGTCCTCGGCGCCCGACTGGAGCGGGGAGTTCACATAGTGCGACCGTTCCTCGGACCGCGTCCGGACGTGGCCCGCGTCGCCCACCGCCTTGCGCAGCTTCGCGCCGGACATCCCCGTGCCTGTCAACAGGAGCGAGGTCGGGCGGGCCGTCGGGCCGCTCAGGCCCGCCCGGTCGACGACCAGGAACTCCGTGCCGTTCACCGCCGGGGTCCGGTCCCGTACGAGCGTGATGCGGACGGTGATCGTCGTCGTGCCGTCCTCCAGGAGGACGGGGAAGGGACGGGTGCCGTACGCCTTCGCGACGGAGGGGGACGCCAGGGCCGGGAGGACGCCACCGGTGTCCGCCAACTCAGTCCCGGCGTAAGCACCCAGGCCTGTCCCCGCCGTCAACTCCGCGTATCCGCCCGGCTCCACGCCCACCAGCGGAACCGACACCCTGCCGTCCGTCGGCTTCGCCTGGTACGCGATGCTCACCTCGGTCAGGCCGTCCACCCCCGGTTGGTGGCGGAGTCGAGCCGCCAGGCCCGTGGGCAGGGGGCCGTCGGCGTCGACGCGGGCGTCCGCGCCCACCGCGAGCAGGGCCGCTTCGGCACGGGCCTCGGTCACGCCCGTGAGGACCGAGCCGCCGAAGGCCGCCGTCGTCAGGGCCGTGAGCAGGGCCAGCAGGGGCAGGACCGCAGAGGCGGACGTGCGGCCCGCGCGGGCCAGGGACAGATGGGCGACGGCGCCGCGGAGCCGGCCGGCCGGGCGGGCCAGGCCGCGCAGCGGGAACGGGTAGAGGCGGACCAGGACCAGGGCCGCGATCATCCCCGTCAACGCCGGTGCCACATAGGCCAGTTCGTCGCCGGACGAGCCCCTTCTGCGCAGGGTCTCCACCGCCGCCAGGGCCAGCGCGAGGAGGGTCAGCTCCGCCACCGTGCGGCGCCGCGTGGGTCGTAGTCTCGCCACGTCCTCGCGGCCGGTGTGCAGCCGGACGGCCCGGTGCGCCACCGCCGCGCGCAGCGGGAGCGCGGCGCAGGCCGCGACCGTGACGGTGGTGGCGGCGACGACGGCGTACGTCGTTCTGGCCTCGGGGAGCGCCAGTACGGCGGCCGTGAGGCCCAGGGCGCCGGCGGGGACGGCGACCGTGGCCGTCTCGGCGAGGAGGCGGCCGGCCAGGCCGCGCAGGGACGCGCCCCGGGCGCGCAGCAGGGCGAGTTCGGTGCGGCGGCGGTCGGCAGCGAGGCCGCCCGACATCAGGAGGACGACCGCGGCGACCGTACCGGCGCCGACCGCGGCCACCGCGACGAGCGGGGAGACGCCCTCGCGGAGGCGGGAGTACGCGGTCAGGACCTCGCTCAGGTCGGTGTCCGTCTCCGTGAGGCCGCCGGTGATCGTGCGGGCCTGCTGGAGGGCCGGGCCGGACTCCAGGGAGGCCACGGCGGTTTTCAGGCGGTCCACGTCGTAGGCGTGGAGGTGCTTCATGGCGGGCGCCAACTGCCAGTAACGCCAGGGGGTTCCGGGGGTACCCAGCATCGCGGGCGCCGACTCGGGGGCGAGCAGCAGGGCGCCGAGCCAGAACTTGTCGGCGTCCGAGCTCGGACCCGGCATCCGGATCAGGGCGGGCTCGTGGAGCAGCGGCTGGGCCGACCAGAAGGCGCCGGACGGCTCGCGCGGGGTGACGATGCCGGTGACCCGGACGGCGAGCGGGGCACGGGACTCGCCGGGCACGTGGATGACCGAACCGACCTTGATGTGCAGGGACTTGGCGGTCGCGGCGCTGACCGCGGCCTCCACCTCGGGTGTCATCGCGTCGGCCGGTGCGGCGGGCCCGCGCGGCAGCCGGCCCTCGACCGAGCGGACATGGCCGGCGAGGCCCTTCTGGGCGACCAGGGCGACCTGCGCGGGCGTCCCGGTCGGCCGGGGCAGCCAGGGGTCGGGCACCTCCATGTTGGTGGAGGTGCGCACGCCGTACGTCGACTGCCGGCGGTCGACGACGAGCGGCTTCTCGACCGTGGCCAGGATCTTCTCGTACTGCGCGCCCAGGGTGGCGGGGCGCAGGTCCTGCTCGGAGATGATGCCGTACTCGGGCTGGGCGTATAGCTGGATCGAGGTGCGGTCGGCGCCGGCCTGCTCCACGGCCCCGTGCAGGCCCGCGTCCGCGTACCGGTCCAGGGCCCGGGGCAGGGCCGCGGCGAGGCACGCGGTCAGCGCCACCAGCAGGGCGAGGGCGAGGGCCGCGCCGGGGGCGGTGCGCAGCCGGGTGCGGATCCACGGGGCGACCACGGAGGTCCGAGGAGCAGCCGCGGAGGTCCGGCGGACGGTTGCGGGGGCCATGTCACTCCCCTCCCTGTTGCCGCAGGGACACCAGTGGATTCGCCCGCCGCAGCGCGAGTACGGCGGTGACGGCCAGCGGGGTCACCGCGACCGCCGCCAGCAGCAGGGCCACCTGTCCCACCGGCAGTTCCACCAACACCTCCGGTACGGGGCGGGTCGCGTCGCCGGTCAGCAGGACCAGCGGGATCACCGCCCGGGCCAGGACCGTCCCCAGCGCCGCCCCCACGATCAGCGCCAGCGTCACCAGGACGCCCTGCTCGACGGCGATGGTGCGGGCCAGCCGACGGCGTGGGGCGCCCAGGGCGCGCAGTACCGCGAACTCGGAGTCCCGCTCCCGCAGCGAGCCCGTCGCGCTGACCGCGAAGCCGAGCGCGGCCAGCGCCGCCGCCACCCCGGCCGCCGCGGTGAACGCCGCTTCCGGACCCGCCCCGAACGGGTCGTCGCGCAGCTCCTCGGCGATCTCGTCCCGTACGACGACCTGCGCGGGGTCCAGGTCCGGGCGGGCCCGCAGCGCCGCGGCGACCGAGGACGGCCGGTCCGTCTCCAGCCACCACTCCGTCGGCGTGACGCTCTCGCCGTACTTCGCCTCCAACACCCGGTTCACGGACCGCAGATCGACCAGCAGCGCACCGCCGCTGTCGCTGCCCGTCGTCGGCAGCGCCCGGACCGCGGCGACGATCCGCACCGGCAGTGACCGGCCGCCGAAGGTCACGTCCACGCGCTGCCCGGTGCGGGCGCCCGAGGAGTCGAGGAAGCGGTCCGTGGCGACGGCGGTGATCTGCGCTGCCGCGGACTGCCTGGCCTGGAGACGGACCGTCAGCGAGGCCAGCGTCCAGGTGTCCTCGCGCGGGACGTAACCGGTGTCGTAGGCCACGGCCGACCCGCTCACGCGGGGCGGGGCGGGGGCGTTGCTGCGGTCCGGGAACTCCGAGGTGTTGTCGCTGACGGTGCGGGCCGTCCAGGCGGAAGGCAACTCGATCCGCCGCTCGGCACCTTGGGCTGTGAGGGCCGTCAACGCGTCCAGTGAGAAGCGCTGTTGCTGCGCCCGTCCGCGCGGCACCGGAAGCACCAGCTGTACGTCGGTGAGCGTCAACTTGCCCGAGGGAACCGCCAGTTCCAGGGTGTGCGGGCGGCCGTCGGCCGTGAGGGAACCGGCCGGGAGCCGGTAGGGAGTGCCGTAGCGGTCCTCCAGGGTGACCGTCACGTCGGCGCTCGTGCCCTGTGCCGCGCCGCGCAGAGTCGCCGTCAGCTTCACCAGGGAGCTGCCCGCCGGGATCGCCGCGCCCGCCGACGCCCCCTTCGGGCCGAGGCCGGCCAGCAGCGGCCGTACCGGCTCGGACGCCAGGTCCCGGCGCAGCAGCGCGGTGTCCGCCGCGTGCGCGGTGTCCAGGGCCAGCACGGTCGCCGAACGGTCGCCGGACAGGGGCAGTTCCGCGCGGACGGCGGGAGCGGCCTCGCCGACATGGGGGACGGCCGCGTACGCGTCGGTGCGGCCGAGGTCGTCCTCGCCGTTGGCCAGCACCCGCACCGGGACACCCGCGCGGAAGTCGGCCTGGTCGTCCTGCGAGCGGTCGAAGGAGGCGCCGTGCCCGATCGCCAGCATGCCCAGCGCCACGGCGAGCACCAGCAGCAGCACCGGACCCGCGCCCCGCATCGGACGCCGCCCGATCTGCCAGCCCGCGAGCGCGACGGCGATGCCCCGCCCGGCGGCGGCCCGGCGCTCGGCGAGCCGGGCCAGCGGCGGCAGCAGCCGCAGCGTGAGGACCGTACCGGCGAGGAGCGCCAGGGCGGGGGCGGCGACCAGCAGCGGGTCGACGCCGAGCGTGCCGGAGCTGTCGTCGGTGACCGCGCCCGTCGTCTGCCGGCCCAGCTGCCAGTACGCGACCGCGGCCACCACCAGCAGCCCCACGTCCGCGCCCGTGCGCACCGCACCGGGCAACGCGCGCGCCCGGCCGGTCGCGAAGGACGAGGCCCCCCGCGAGGTCAGCGCGGGCAGCGTCACCGCCAGCGCGCAGCCCAGCGCCACGCCCGCCGCGACCAGCCACACCCCGAACGAGCCGGCCGCCGGCACCTCAAGGCGCAGCCCGATCCGGGACAGCGCGCCCTGTCCGGCCAGCAGCCGGGTGAGCGGTCCCGCCAGCAGCGGCGCGCACACCAGCGCGGGCACGGCCAGCAGCAGCGCCTCCACCGCGGCCAGCCCCGCGACCCGCGGCCGGGAGGCGCCGCGGGCCCTGAGCAGCCGGGTCTCGCCCGTGCGTTGGGCGCTCAGCAGCCGGGCCACCAGCAGCAGCGCACAGCCCGCGAGGAGCGCGAGCTGGAGCGCGACGATCAGCAGGGTGGAGCGGGAGACGAGCAGGGAACGGTCGACGCGGTCGAGGACGGTGGGCAGATCGGTGTGCGCGGCCGTGGTGCCGCTGAGCGCGGCCTCGCCGCGCAGCGCGGCGCCGCCGTCCCGGGCCGCTTCGCGCAGGGCGCCGATCCGGCCGGTCGTCGCCGACGAGAAGTCGGCCGTCGCGAGCCACGCCGAGGGCCCGGCGCTGACCTTTCCGCCGGTCAGGGTGTCGGGGGCGGCGAGGAGGGGGCCGTAGGTCGTGAAGTCGAGCTTGTTGACGCCGCGGCCGTGCAGATCGTCCAGGAGCTGCCAGTACGGGGCGTCCGCGCGGGCGGGCCGGTAGAGGCCGACGACCTCGATGCGTACCTTCGGGCCGCCCAGGCGGTCCACGAGAGTGAGGCGGGCGCCGGGCTTCAGCTTCAGCAGCCGGGCCGCGCTCTGCGGCAGGGCCACCTCGGTCGTGCCGGCGGCCGGGGCCCTGCCGTCCGTGATCCGCGCCTGGGACGGGTCCAGCGCCGCGAAGTGCGTGAGATCCGGGTCGCCGGAACGCTCGGCGGGCGGCTGGAGCGCGCGGGGCAGCGCGTACGGGCCCGACTTCAGCAGCGTCCGCACGGTGACGGGCAGCCCGTCGAAGGTCTCCCGGGCACCCGCGCGCACGGCGCTGTCGGCGGTCTCACGGGACGCGGCCGGGACGTCGGCCTTGACGACCAGCGCGGTGTCGGCGGCGTTGCGCGGATCGGCGAGCGAGTGGCGCAGGGCCGCGTCGCCGATCGCGCCCGAGTACGCGGTGAGCGCCGCCAGGACCGCCGTCGTCAGCACGACCGTCAGCAGGGCGGCGGCGAGCAGCGGGCGGTGTGCCCGCGCCCGCTGAAGAACGAATCTCGCGAACCCCCCGGCCTTCGCGAACCCCCCGTACCCCGTCACCCCGTCACCCGACCCCCGTCGTGTTGTCCAGACCTCCCGGGATGCTTTCAGAGGAGGGCGGGGGCGGGTAAGCGTTTGTGCGCCGGACTTGACCGGATCGTGATCGGAAATCGGCGTCGTACGACCGGAATTCGGGACTCAGCGGCGCTCGGAGGGGATCAGCCCTCCGTGTTCACCATCGACGCCGCCGCGTACGTCAGGTAGTTCCACAGCGTGTGCTCGTGCTCCTCGGACAGGCCGAGCTCGTCGACGGCGACCCGCATGTGCTTCAGCCAGGCGTCGTGCGCCGCCCGGTCCACCTGGAACGGGGCGTGCCGCATCCGCAGCCGGGGATGGCCGCGGTTGTCGCTGTACGTCGTCGGACCGCCCCAGTACTGGATGAGGAACAGCGTCAGCCGCTCCTCGGCCGGACCCAGGTCCTCCTCCGGATACATGGGCTTCAGGAGCGGGTCCTCGGCCACACCCTCGTAGAAACGGTGGACGAGGCGGCGGAAGGTCTCCTCCCCACCGACCTGCTCGTAGAAGGTCTCCGTCTGAAGCGTGCCGCGCCGAATCTCTTTCACCGCTCCATCGTCTCAGACGGAGGGAACCAGGACTTGGGGCTTAGGACCCTTCCGCAGGACAGTGGAGGTATGGGTGCGCACGCTCTCCACAAGGACCTGGAAGAACTCGCCGCCGAGGCCCGGGCCGAGCTCGTGGACCGGATCGACGCGAGCGGGGCCTGGGCGGACGACCCGGTGTGGCGGGAGGCCTTCACGGCCGTACCGAGGCATCTGTTCGTGCCGTACTACTACGTCGGCGTCATGGGCGGCCACGAGCGCAGGTGGGTCGAGAGCCCCGACGCGCACGACCGGGAACGCTGGGTGCGCGGTGCCTACGCCGACGCCCCGCTGGCCACCCGGCTGCGCGACGGCGAACTGCTCTCCTCCAGCAGCCAGCCCTCCCTCATGGCGATGATGCTGACCGCGCTGGAGGTGGCGGACGGCGACCGGGTCCTGGAGATCGGCGCCGGTACGGGATACAACGCGGCGCTGCTCGCCCACCGCCTCGGCGACGACGATCTCGTCACCACCATCGATCTGGAGCCGGACATCACCGAGGCCGCCCGGCGGCATCTGGCCGCCGCCGACCACCACCCGGTCGTCGTCACCGGCGACGGCGCCCGCGGGGTGCCCGAGCGCGCCCCCTTCGACCGGATCATCGCGACCTGCGCGCTCACCTCGATCCCGGCGGCCTGGGTCGCCCAGTGCCGCCCGGGCGCCCGCATCCTGACCCCGCTGGCCACCGGCCTGGTCGCGCTGACCGTACGGGGCACGGGGCACGCCGACGGACGCTTCCTGCACACCCCCGCCTACTTCGTGCCGCTGCGCGGCGAAGGGCGCTCGGAGCCGGAGCCCGGCTCGCCGAGCGGGGTGCCGCGCGCGGCGCGCGAGCACGAGCTGTACCGGTTCCTGCTGACGCTCAGCCGGGGCAGCCTCGATCCGCAGGAGGCGTATCAGCTCTGGGAGCGGGAGGGCAGGCCACTGCGGCAGCGGTACGGCATCACGGTGAGCGGCGGGGACGAGTGGGCGTGGCTGGACGACCCGGAGGGGCCGTACACCTGGCCCCTCCGACTGCCCTGACGGGGTCTATCCGCGCCGGACCGTGATCGTCGTCCAGGCGCCCACGTGGACCCGGTCGCCGTCCTGGAGCGGCACCGGGACGAAGGGCTGGATGGGCTCCTCCGCGCCGTTGACCGTCGTGCCGTTCGTCGAGTTCTGGTCGACGACCGCCCACGAGCCGTCGGGCTGCTGCACCAGCACGGCGTGCTGGTGTGAGACGCCCGGGTCCTCCGGGGGCACCGACAGATCGATGTCGGGGGTGTCGCCGGTGGAGTGCCGGCGGCGGCCGATGGTGATCTGGTTGCCGGTGAGGGTGCGCTGCTGCTCGGGCGAGTACGCGGGCAGGTTGAGGCCCGCGGCCTCGGGGCCGGAGCGCTGCATCATCGCCATGAAGTACTCGCGGTCCGGGCCGATGGTCGCGGTCCAGGTCGCCGGTCCGGCGGACTGCTGCTGGTAGCCGGGGCCGGGCGGGGCCTGGGTGGAGCCGGGCTGCGGGTAGCCATAGCCGCCGGGTCCGCCGGGTCCGCCGGCGGACGGCGGGGAGATCACCCAGTCGTCCTCGCCGCCGCCGAAGGACGGACCGCCGGGCTGCGGCCGGTTCGTCTCCTGCGGGAAGGCGGGCGGGGCGGCCTGGCCGGACGGCGAGAACGCCGACGGGGCGCCGGGGCCACCAGGTCCGCCGGGGCCCGCGGGAGGCGTGGGACCGGGCGGGGGCGGCACCGGACGGGAGGGGTCGCCGCCGAAGGGCGAGGGGCCGGGGCCGTTGGGCCCACCAGGCCCACCAGGCCCACCGGGTCCGCGCTGGCCGTCGAAGCCGCCGGGTCCACCAGGGCCGCGCTGGCTGTCGAAGCCGCCGGGGCCGCCCGGGCCGCCGGGTCCGCGCTGGCCGTCGAAGCCGCCGGGCGCGCCGGGACCGCCCGGGCCGCCGAAGCCGCCAGGGCCGTTGGGACCACCGGGACCCGCGGGGCCACCAGGGCCGCCCTGGGTACCGAAGGCACCGGGACCGTTCGGTCCACCAGGTCCACCGGGACCGCCCTGCGTACCGAAGCCGCCGGGTCCGTTCGGCCCGCCGGGGCCGCCCTGGGTGCCATAACCACCGGGACCGTTGGGTCCGCCGGGAGCACCAGGACCGCCGGGGCCGCCAGGTCCACCGAACGGGCCGGGGCCGCCGGGACCGCCACCGGGGCCGCCGAAGCCGCCGGGCCCACCGGGTCCGCCGGGGCCACCCTGGCCGGGCGGCGGGGGCGGGCCCGAGGGGTCGCCGCCGAAGGGCGGGATCGGCTCGGCGGGACGGTTCATCTGGGAGGGGCGGGAGCCCTGGTACTCGTACGAGTCACCGCCACCGCCGTACGACTGACCCGGCGGCGGGCCCTGGAAGCGGACGCCCGGGCCGGGGGCCGGCGGGCGCGGGGCGGCCGGGGTGTACGAGGTCGCCGTGTTCGTCAGGAAGTTCCACCGGCACTCCTCGCAGAAGGGCGCACCGCCCTCACGGGGCGTGCGGCACTGCGGGCAGAGCTCCGGCTCGGGGTCCGGTACGGCGGACAGGTGGTTGCGTCCCTGCTGGCCGCCGGCGCCCGGCGGGGGCGGCGGGAAGCCGTAGCCGCCGCCGGGGGGCGGCGGGGGAGGGGGCGGAGGCACGGCACCGGCCATGCGGTGACCGCAGACCTCGCACCAGTCGTCGGAACCCGACTGGTGTCCGTTCGGGCAGGTCGGCATGTCGGCGCTTCCCCCTCTCACGTAAGGGAACTTCTGCTTCTGGTCGTCACTTCTTTACACGAACAGTCTTTGTGGACCGGGTCTCGAGAGTCATCTCGTCCGCCTCCGCGACCTTCGCCTTCAACCGCACAGTACCTGTCGCGGCATCGACCACGTCCACCACCTTCGCAAGCAGTTTCGCAGTATCGGCGTTGCCGGAAGCGCTTGCGAGCTGAACGGCCCGGCCCAGTTTGGACGTTGCTCCATCCATATCGCCCGCTTTGCGAAGGTCGAGACCCTGTTGGATGACTTGTGCCAGTTCGGCCTGGCCGGTGTAGTGGGCGACCTGGGGGTTGATCGACGTCGAGGCGACCATGTCGTCGGTCCACACCGCCCGCACCAGTCCCTGGGCGCCCAAGTTCTGTGCGGTGCCGTCGGGTTGGGGGATCACGAGGGAGACCCGGGCGGCCAGCATCTCCTGGCCGAGATGGGCGACCGGCACCTCCACGCAGACGTGGTAGTCACGGGACTCGTCTCCCCAGGAGCCGGTGGGGTAGTCCCCGGCACGCGGGCCCGCCTCGGTGCGGCGGTCGGTCAACTCCTCGACGGTGGGCGCGACCTGCTTCACGAACCTGATCGTCGTGCCGACCGGTGTCCACACCCGCAGGGAGACGTCCGCGACCTCCTTGCCCATCGCCGCCTCCATCATCTGCGTGAAGTCGGCGGCGAGTCCGGCCGGGTCGGCGACGATGTCCGCCGTGCCGAGCAGGGCGGAGGCGATGCCTGTGACTTCTTTCACTTCCCAGTCGGTGCCCACGCCCCGGGCGTCACAGGTGAAACGTCCGGCGCAGGAGTCGAGGGACGCCTTGAGGTCCTCGGGTGACTCGTGTTCATTGCGGCCGTCGGTGAGCAGGATGCCGTGCCGGATGGTGACGTCCGCCGAGGACAGCAGCCGGTCGGCGAGCCGCAGCCAGGTGCCGATGGCGGTGCCGCCGCCCGCACTGAGCTTGCGCAGGGCCTGCTTGGCCTGGTCGCGGGTGGTGGCGTCGGCGACCGCGAGTCGTCCGCCGCCCGGATACACCTCCTTGGCGACATGGGTGCCGCCGATCACCGCGAAGTGCACCCCGTCGCGCAGGGTGTCGACGGCCGCGGCCGTGGCGTCACGGGCGTTGCGCATCTTGGTCGGCGGGTAGTCCATCGACCCGGAACAGTCGACCATGATCGCCACGGCCGCGTCCGGGCCCTGACCCGGCGTGTAGAGATGGGGCGCGGCGACCGCGCTCCCGATGGTGCCGCCGCCGGTCGCGCTCACCGTGACGATCGCGTTGACCTCGCGGCCACCCTCCGGCAGGTACTCGTTCTGGTACACGTCGACCGAGAACTGCGGCACGTTGGACTTCGAGAAATTGGCCATGCCTGATCGAATCCCCCTTGAGAACCCCGCGGTTGCAGGGCGTGCGACTGTGTGCGGACCGGTCCCCTCCGGTCCTGCGAGGCATTCCCCGTACGAATCGGCCTCAGGCCGATCCTGCCCCCTGCGAAGGGGCGGGGAACGGCACGAGGGCCACTGTTACGTTGTCGTGGCCCCCGCCGTCCAGGGCGTGACCGACCAGGACCTGCGCGCCGTGCAGGGGGCGCACGGCGGCATCGAGCGGTACGGCCTCGGCCATGTCCTGCGCGGCCTCCGCGTAGTTCCACAGTCCGTCGGTGCACACCACCACTACACCCGGCCGGTCCGGCTTGAAGGAAGCGGTGTGCGGCTCCAGTTCGTAGGCGTCCGCGCCGAGCCAGCCGGTGATCGCGTGGGCGCGCTCGTCGGCATACGCCTCCGCCTCGTTCATCAGGCCCGCCGCGACCATCTGCGCGGCCCACGAGTCGTCCTCGGTGAGCCGGGCCGGCAGCGCGGTGCGGTCCACCGGCACCCAGTAGGCGCGGCTGTCGCCGACCCAGCCGACGACCAGCAGTCCCGACGTCACCACGGCGCCGACGATCGTGCAGGCCGGGGCGTTCTGGTGGGGGGCGTGCTCACGGGCCGTCTGCGGTTCGGCGGCCAGGGCGTTGACCGCGCGGGAGGCGGCGACGATCGCGTCGTGCATCGCCTGCTGCGGGTGGGTGCCGCGCGCGAGGGCGGCCAGCAGGGACTCGCTCGCCGCCCGGGACGCGGCGAGGGAGGCGTCGTCGGGGCGGGTCGCCGAGGAGACGCCGTCGCAGACGATCGCCACGGAGGCGGGCGAACCGTCGGGCAGGGCGGCGGTGCCGACGGCGAACGCGTCCTCGTTGCGGTGGTGGCGCAGACCGCGGTCGCTGACGGCCGCCATCGGGCCGCACTCCTGCTCCATGTGGTCGCGCTCGCGGGGCTGGGCGTGCCCGCAGTTCTCGCAGTAGCCGTCGTGGTCGACACGGCCCGCGCGGCAGGCCACGCACACCTTGACGCCCTCCGCCGGGGTCGGCGTCTCGGCGGTCACCCGCGGGTCCGGCGCCTGAAGCGGGTACTCGTCCGGCTCCGACGGCCGGTCGAAGCGCACCCCGGAGGCCGGGGAGACGGGGGAGCCGCTCGGGGGCGGCGCGGCCAGGTCGTGGCCGCCGGAGTCGATGCCCGTCAGGTCCGCCGGAAGATGGGTCGCCGGCGGGGTGTCGGCGCCGGCGGGCTCGTGCGCGGCCGGCCAGGGGGTGCCCCCGTCCGCTGCCGGTGACGGCGCGGACACCGGCGCCGAGCCGTTCACGGCCAGCGTCGGGTGGTCGTCCGGGCGGGCCGGTACGGCGGACAGGTCGTATCCGCACGCACCGCAGAAGCGGTCACCCGACTCGAGCGGCTCCTCGCAGCTCGGGCAGTTCGTCAGGGCGGCCTGCTGGGGCATCTGCGACATCAACTACACCCACGTCCGGGGGCGGTAACGGTTGGCACGTTCCACCAGGTCGATCCTCTCCTCGCCGCCCCGCGCGAGCCGGGCCAGCGTGCGGTACGAACGCTCCAGGCCGAAGCGGAGTCCCCGCTCGTCCAGTTCGCTGCCGAGCAGCACCCGACGGGCCGTCGGGTCGGCGCCCCGGCCACCGGAGAGTACCCAGTCCAGGGCGCAGCCGAGGACTTCGGCGGACAACTGCTCCCGGCGTGCCGGATCCAGCCCGTACGCGTCCAGCGCCTCGACCTGCCCCGCGGCTGCGGTGAGGTCGTCAAGGAACGGTACGTCACCTGCGCCGGGCGTGCGTTGACGCAGCCGGGCCCGTACGGCGGCCACGCGGGCGGCGGTGTAGTGGATGGAGCTCTCCGGCACCGACTCCAGTGTCCCCACGGCGCTACGACGGTCCCCGGCCGCGAGCTGGACCCGCGCGAGCCCGAACGCGGCGCTCACATAGCTGGGGTCGGTGGCCCAGACCAGCCGGTAGTACTCGGCGGCGTTGTCCAGCTGGCCCAGCACCTCCGCGCACAGGCCGAGCGCCAGCTTCGGCGCGGGCTCGCCGGGGAAAGCGTCGTAGATCGCGTCGAAGGCGAGCGCGGCGGCCTCGTGGTCCCCGGTGACCAGGGCGGCGACCCCGCGGTACCAGACCACCCGCCAGTCGTCGGGCCGCTCGTCCTCCACCCGGGCCAGCGCCTCCAGCGCGGTGTGCGCGTCGCCGTTCTCCAGCCACGCCCGGATCTGCCGCAACCGCGTCTCGACCGACGGGGCCGGCGCGGCGGCGAGCGCCCCCAGCAGCTCCGCCGCGGCGGTCGCCATGAGCCCGGCGAGGAAACCGGCGTTGGGATCGGCGGGATCGACCCGCGGAACGGGAAGCGCCAGCGCCGCGGCCGGCGTCCCGACCGGCTTGACCAGCGCCACCACGCTCCCGAGCGTCGGGACGGCGCCGCCGCCCCCGGCGACGGCGGCGGACGCGAGCGCGGGGGTGCCGGACGGCCGACGCCGCGGAACGACCACCCGCGCCCCCAGCCGTGACACCTCCCCGTCCAGCTTCGGGAACAACTCCGTGTCCGTCACCCGCAGTTCGGGACCGAACAGCGTCGACAGCGCGGGCCGCGCCCGGCCCGTCTGGAGCGAGACGACCTCGCGCAGCACACCGGTCAGCTGCTCGGCCATCTCCTGGGCGGAGGCGAAGCGGCGGGCCGGGTCGGGGTCGGTGGCGCGGACCAGGAGGCGGTAGAAGGACTCGTACTGGCGGAAGACCTCGATGTTGTCGGGGTCGGGCAGGGAGTCCACGAAGACGTTCGTGTAGCCCTGGAAGTCGAAGGTGAGGACGGCGAGCGTGCGGGCGACCGTGTACAGGTCGGACGCCACCGACGGGCCGACCTCGGCGACCTCGGGCGCCTGGTAGCCGACCGTGCCGTAGATGGCCGACTCGTCGTCGTCCATCCTGCGGACCGCGCCCATGTCGATGAGCTTGAGCTGGTCCTCGGTCTGGATGGCGTTGTCGACCTTGAAGTCGCAGTAGAGGAGGTTGCGGCTGTGGAGGTGGCCGAGCGCCTCCAGGGCCTCGATGCCGTACGCGCAGGCCTGTTCCACCGGGAGCGGGTCGCGCTTGCCGGCCGGGGTGCGGCGGCCGTTGGCGATCTCCTTGAGGGACTTGCCGCCCACGTACTCCATGACGATGTACCCGTCCAGCGAACCCGTCCGCTGGTCGAGGTGCTCCACGAAGTTGTAGATCCGCACGATGTTGGCGTGCTCGATCTCCGCGAGGAAGCGCCGCTCGGAGATCGCCGCCGCCATCGCGTCCTGGTCGCCGGTGTCGAGCAGACCCTTGAGGACCACCCAGCGGTCCGAGACCGCGCGGTCGACGGCCAGGTAGACCCAGCCGAGGCCGCCGTGCGCCAGACAACCCACGACCTCGTACTGGCCGTGCACGATGTCGCCGGACGCCAGCTTCGGGACGAACGAGTACGGGTTGCCGCACTTGGTGCAGAAGCCCTCCGTGCGCCCCGGCCGCTCGCCGCGCGCCCGGCCCACCGGCGCCCCGCAGTCCGACCGGGAGCAGAACCGCTTGCGCTCGGGGACCTCGGGGTTCTCCAGCACCATCTCGCGCGGATCGGGACGCGGGACGCCCGGCACCTCGACCAGACCGGCGCCCAGCCGGCCCCGGCTGCTCGCCCCGGTGCCGGAACCCGAGCTGCGCACCGACACCGACCGGCTCGTCGACCGGCCCGACAGGGCACGCGAGAGGCGGCCCGACACGGAGCGCCGGGACTTCGACGACTGCGAGGTGCTGCGGGACGTGCTGCGGCTGCCGCCGGAGCGTGAACCGGCGCTGCCCGAACCGCGTGAGCCCCTGCCGCCGCCCGTGATCCCGGTCGGCGGGGAACCCACCATGCCGGTCGCTGACACCACCGGCGCGAGTCCGCAGGTGTCGCAGTACAGCTCACCGCCGCCGACATCCTCGTACGACCCGCCGCAGCTGGGCCGCTGACAGGTCTGCTGTGCTGCCTGAGTCATGACTGGGCCTCCCCCCTACGGTCCTCAGGACCGCTCTGCTCCGGCACCCGCGGCGCGCGGAGCAGCTCGGCGGCCGCGTGCTGGTAGCGCAGCACGGCCTGTTCGGCGACGCGCAGATCGCAGGGCGCGCTCCACAGCATGCGGCGCGCCGCGTCGTACCGCTCGATCAGGAACGGGTCCTCGGCGAGCCCGTGCCGGGCGACCTTCGCCTTGTACGCGTCGAGGCGGCCACGCAGCTCCGCGCGGACCGCCAGCGGCTGGGTGACCGCGGTCAACGACTCGCGGGCGCGCAGCAGTTCGTCCTCCGCCTTCTGCTCCAGGGACTCAAGGAGCGGGGACAGGCGGTGCCACTGGGCGTGTCTGCGGTACTCGGCGGCCGTCGCCAGCTGCTCCTGCAGCACGGTCGGCGGCCCGCTGACGACCGGCACCTCGGTGGCCGCGATCTTCGCCAGCACCTCACCGCGCGCGGTACGGGCCTCGGCGAGCGTGCGGTCCGCGCGGGAGAGCACGTCACGCAGCCGGACCAGCCGCTGCTCCGCGTCCTGGCGGACCGTCAGCACCGCGTCGATCTCCCGGCGTACGTCCTCCAGGGCGCGGGCCTCCCGGTCGTACACCGTGGTGTCGGGACGCCCGCCGCCCGGTGCCGAACTGCCCGGGGTGGGGTTCCAGTAGGCCAGCGGGTCGGAGACCACCTGCTCGCGCAGGGTCGTCAGGGTGCGCGTGATGCGTTCCAGGTCGTCGCCCGCCGGGTGCTCGCCCGGGCGGACGCCCACCGAGTGCGCGAGCTTACGG
Source organism: Streptomyces sp. NBC_00028 (assembly GCF_045041065.1). Classification (NCBI taxonomy): domain Bacteria; kingdom Bacillati; phylum Actinomycetota; class Actinomycetes; order Kitasatosporales; family Streptomycetaceae; genus Streptomyces; species Streptomyces sp. NBC_00028. Next base: position 6,523,086 of record NZ_CP108293.1, read on the forward strand.
GTGCGCTGGAGCTCCGCGGCCAGTAAATCTATCCGCGCGGGCAGCGCCGACCAGACGGCGTCGGCGGCGACGACCATGTCGAGCGAGGTCGCGTACAGCTCGTTCATCCGGTCGACGAGCGCGGCGAGGCTGAACTGCTCGCTGAGCTTGCCGGAATTACCGTGCAGCGTCGGCGCGTTGGCCGTCGCCGTCGCGCTGCCCGCCACTGTCACCGACGAGCCGCGCAGCAGCTCCGTCAGCTCCACCAGGTCCTCACGGCTGGACCAGCGGCGGCGGGAGCGGATGGTGCGGGCCGTACGCAACGCGTCCGTGTACGCGTCGAAGTACGCCCACAGCAGCGTGATGGACGCCTCCGCGGCCGTCCAGCGCTCCCTGGTGACGCCCGTGAGCGCGGCGCCCTCCAGGAGCCTGCGGCCGGAGTGGTCCTGCAGGGCGAGGAGCGAGGTCTCGATCGCCTCGTACTCCGCGCCGAGCCGCGCCAGCGCACGGTCCACCTCGTCCCGGTCCATCACCGGCCCGGCGGGGGGTCCCGTGACGCCCATCGATCACCTCTCGCTGCTGGTCTGGTTGTTGGGGGTGGTTGCTCGCCGTGCTCGCCGTTCAGGTGCCCGTCGGTGCCTGTCTGTGTCTGCCTGTGTCCGTCTCAGCTCGTGCGGAGGTACTCCGCCGGTGTCGGCGGCTTGGACTTCGCGGAGTCCTTGTCCAGTGTCGCCGAGAGCCACTTGTCGTACGACGTCTGCCAGCCGTCCGCGGTGTCCTTGCGGTAGTCCGCCAGGATCTGGTTGACCCGGCGTACCAGATCGTCCGCCTTCAGGTTCATCGCCACGCCGTAGTACTCGGTCGTGAACGGGTCGCCCATCAGCTTGACCGTCGGGTCCTGGGCCGCCTGGCTCGCGGCGAGCGCGCCGTCCGTCACCACCGCGTCCACCTCGCCGAGTTGGAGCCGCACCAGGCAGTCCAGCTGGTTGGGCACCGGCTTGACGATCTTCGCCTTCGCGGTGAGCCGGCCCGCCTTCTGGTCGTCCGTCAGCGTGGTGTTGGCCGTCGAACCCTCCGCCGTGCAGATCCGCTTGCCGGCGAGCGTGTCGTCGTACCCCTTGATCGACGAGGACTTGGGGGCGAGGACCTGCTGGCCGGTCTTGAAGTACGGGGCGGAGAACGCGACCTGGCCCAGGCGCGCGCAGTTGATGGTCATCGTGCGCACCACCATGTCGACCCGGCCCTCCTGGAGCGCCGGGATGCGCTGGTTGGTGGGGATCGCCTTGAACAGCACCGCGTTCGGGTCACCGAGTATCTCTTCGGCGATCCGGTGCACCAGGTCGATGTCGAAGCCCTCCAGCGTGCCGCTGGTGCCCGCGTTCGGGTTGCGGTAGCCCCAGCGGTAGCTGTTCTGGTCCACGCCGACGATCAGCTTGCGCTCGTCGCCCACCCGGGCCTTGATCTTCTTGATGGTGTCGCCGTCCGCGCCCGACGGCGACAGGGTCTGCTTCTCCGGCGCCTTCTTGATCTGCGGGTCCTGACACGGGTCGTCCTCGGCCCGCGCCTGGCTGCCGTGGGCCACGCCGGGGCCGCCGGTCGCGGTGCCGTCGGCGCCCTTCGACTGCGTCAGCGGCAGCAGCAGCACGAACGCGAGCGCGAGGACGCAGACCACCGCCATCGCGGCCACACCGCCCCAGCCCCGCAGACCGGCCCGCAGACGTCGTACGTTCATCGTCACGCCCCCTCTCACCGGTACTCCGACAGCCTGCGGCCGATGCCGAGGACCGCTCCGGCCGCGCCCAGGACGGCGAGTACCGCCGCGCCCACGGACAGGCCCGTCATCGCGTCCAGGCCGTCGCCGGCCGCCTGCTCGAACTCGGACTCCTCGTGCGCGATCGCCTTGGCGAGATTGTCGTCGACGCTGTCGAAGCACTCGCCCGTCGCGTTCTGGGGGCCGATGACCCGGTTCAGCGCCGCCTCGTAGTTGCCGCGGTCGTCCTCGTCGCGGGCCGTGGCGTGGCGCTTCTGCCACTCCACCATGTTGCTCTCCGCCGCGGTGACCGGCTTTTCGCCGGAGCTGTCGTCGGCCAGCTTCGCCGCCTCGGCGAGGCCCGCGCCGAGCGTCTTCATGTTCTGCTGGAACGTGTTGTCGTAGGCGTCCTTGACCTCGTCCTCGCCCTTCGCGTTCTTGACCGTCACGGTCTCCGCGCCGCGCGCGACCAGCGTCAGGTTCTCGTTGCCCCTCGCCTTGAGCGACGCGATACGCGCGTCGTGCAGGACGTTGAGGGAGCGGACGCCGTGGTCGTAGGAGTCGTTCAGGCCCGCGCGGGCGATGCTGTGGCCGACGACCAGCCACAGGAGTACGACGGTCGCGGTGGCTGTCGCCGCCACCAGGCCGTGGTTCATGACCCGGTTCGTGCGGCGGTAGTTGCGGTGCTGGGCCCAGGCGAGGGCGGCGAGCGCGACGACGCCGAGCGCGATCGCCGCCCACGGGTACGGGGTCGCGTCGTCGTAGTCGGCGCGCAGGCGTTCGTTCTCGCTGGTGTAGAGGTCTTCCGCCGCCGGGAGCATGTCGTGCTGCATCTTGTCGTTGGCGTAGCGCAGATACGCGCCGCCGACCGGGAAGCCCTGGCGGTTGTAGGTGCGGGCGCGCTCCACCAGGCCCTTGTACTCCGGGAGCAGACGGTTGAGCTTCGCGACCGTCGCCGCGGCCGGGGAGTCGGGGTCGGAGTTCGCCGCGGCCTTGACGAGACCGGAGGCCGCCTTGTCGATGTCCTCCTCGTAGACCTCGCGGGAGGTCGGCGTCTCCTGGCCGCCGGCGAGGAAGCCGCTGGAGGCGGCGGTGTTGGCGTCGGCGAGGCTGCGGTAGATGTCGGCCGCGGCGCTGCTGAGCGGCTGGCTCTTGTGCAGGACGTCGTCGGCCGCGGCGGCGCGGTCCGCGGTCTGCCAGGCCGTGACGGCGCCGAACGCGATGACGAGGGCGGCGAGGAACGCGCCGATGATGCGCAGGCGGCCGGGTTCGGTGGTGGCCGCGTGGCGCAGGCGGTCGAGGCCCTCCGCGAACGCGGTGCGGCGGGGTTCCTCGGCGGTGGGCGTGGGCGTGGTGGACGGGGCGGCGGCAGGGGTGGGGGTGCCGTTCGCCTGTGGGGCCTGTTGCGGTGGTACGGCCGGCATGGTGGGCATGCCGGTGTTCGGTGGTGCCGCGCTGCTTTTCGGCGGGTGTGTCACTGTTGACCTCCCCCATGGTCATCTGTCGCCGCAAGTATCGCTGCCGGGACCGACAATGCGCACCGGCCTTCACTGGATCTTGATCGGATCGCAGCGTGGGTGCCGGAAATCCGGCACCGAACAGCGCCCCGCACACCCCCTGCCCATTCACACGCGGCGGGAATCTGTTCGGTTCCCGGTGGGAGGCTGCGGGGCGTTGGGGGTGCGCGTTGTGCGCGGTTCGGTTGCGTGGGGGTCCGAACGCGGGTGCCGCGCCGTGCCGGTGCCGGTTCAGGGTTCGTAGTGCTGTCGTGTTCTCCTCTGGGCCGCCGCGGGAGCCCCTACGTCGTCCAGGCCCAGGAGTGCCGCGCCCAGTACCGGGCTCGCCGTGACCACTTGGGGTACGGCTTTTGGTGCGCGGGCGGACAGCAAGTTGCGTATGCCGGTGTCCAGTTGGGGGTGGGCCGCGGCCAGGACTCCGCCTCCCAGGAGCACCGGCGTCTCCTCGTTCAGTAGGTCCAGGCGGGTCAGGGCCACCGTCGCCATCGTCGCTACCTCGTCGGCCATGCGGTCTATCAGGGTGCGGGCTGTCGGGTCGCCTGCCGCTGCCGTGGTGAAGAGGACCGGGGTCAGTTCGTGGCGGCGGGCGGGCTCTATGTGTTCCCGGTGCAGGGCCTCTATCAGGGCGTACATGGAGGGGAGACCGAAGTGGGCGGGGAGGGTGCGGGTCAGGGTGGTCGGCTCTCCTCTGCCGTCCTCCGCTCTTGCCGCGTGCCAGAGTGCCTCTTCCGCGAGGCCCCAACCGCCTCCCCAGTCACCGGAGATCCGGCCGAGGGCGGGGAAGCGGGCGGTGCGGCCGTCGGGGCGCATGCCCACGCAGTTGATGCCGGCGCCGCAGACCACGGCCACGCCTCTTGGTTCGGTGGTGCCGGCGCGGAGGATGGCGAAGGTGTCGTTGCGGACCTTGACGGTGGTGGCCCAGCCGCGGGCGTGGAGGGCCGTGGTCAGCTGTTCTTCCTCGAAGGGGAAGTCCGCGTTCGCCAGGCATGCCGAGAGGTGGTCGGCTGTGGTGACTCCGGCGGTGGTGAAGGCCGTGGTCACGGCTTCGGCCACGGTGTCGAGGGCTTGCTCCGTGCCTGCTGCGTGGGGGCGGAAGCCGCCGCCTCTGGCGGTCGACAGGACCGTCCCGTCGGGGGCCAGGACGGCTACGTCCGTCTTGCTGTTGCCCGCGTCTATCGCGAGGACACGTGCCGTCATGCCCACGCGAGATGCTCCCGGTTGTGTGCGATCAGTCGGTCGGTGAGGGTCTCGGCGTACTCGTACTGGGCGATCAGGGGATGGGCGAGGAGGGCCTTGAAGACGCGGTCCCGGCCGCCGTGCAGGGCCGCCTCCAGGGCGAGGCCCTCGTAGGTGGTGACGTGTGCCGTCAGCCCCGCGAACAGCGGGTCCACGGCGGTCACGGGGAGGGGGCGGGGGCCGCTGCGGTCGACTGCCGCCTGGATCTCGATCACGGCGTCGTCGGGCAGGAAGGGCAGGGTGCCCCGGTTGAGTGTGTTCACCACTTGGTACGGGCTTCCCCCTCCGCTCAGCAGGGCCGCCGCCAGGTCGACGGCCGCCTCCGAGTAGTAGGCGCCGCCGCGTCGGGCCAGCAGGGCCGGCTTCTCGTCCAGGGTGGGATCGCTGTACAGGTGCAGCAGTTCCTGTTCCATCGCCGCTACCTCGGCGGCCCTGGACGGCTTGGTGCGCAGTTCGCGTACGACCTCGTCGTGGGCGTAGAAGTAGCGCAGGTAGTAGGAGGGGACCACGCCGAGCCGGTTGATCAGGGTGGGGGGCAGGTGGAGGTCCGCGGCGATCGACTCGCCGTGTGCCGCGAGGAGGTCGGGCAGGACGTCCTTGCCGTCGGGGCCGCCGAGCCGTACGCCGGTCTCCCAGGTGAGGTGGTTCAGGCCCACGTGGTCCAGGTGGATCTCGGACGGGGCGACGTCCAGGAGGGCCGCGAACTTGCGTTGGAAGCCGATCGCCACGTTGCACAGGCCGACTGCCTTGTGGCCCGCCTGGAGGAGGGCCCGGGTGACGATGCCCACCGGGTTGGTGAAGTCGATCAGCCAGGCGTCCGGGTTGGTGCGGCGGACCCGTTCCGCTATGTCCAGGACTACGGGGACCGTGCGGAGGGCCTTGGCGAGACCGCCCGCTCCCGTGGTCTCCTGGCCCACGCAGCCGCACTCCAGGGGCCAGGTCTCGTCCTGCTGCCGGGCCGCCTGGCCGCCCACGCGAAGCTGGAGAAGCACCGCGTCGGCGCCCTCCACGGCCGCGTCGAGGTCGGAGGTGGTCGTGATGCGGCCCGGGTGGCCCAGGCGCGCGAAGATGCGGCGGGCCAGAGGGCCCATGAGGTCCAGGCGTTCGGTGGACGGGTCCATCAGGACCAGTTCCTGGATGGGCAGGGTGTCCCGCAGGCGGGCGAAGCCGTCGATGAGTTCGGGGGTGTAGGTCGAGCCTCCGCCGACCACGGTGAGTTTCATTCGGTGTTCAACCCTTTACTCCGGTGAGCGTGACACCCTCCACGAACGCCTTCTGCGCGAAGAAGAACACGAGGATCACGGGGGCCATGACCAGCACGGTCGCGGCCATGGTCAGGTTCCAGTCGGTGTGATGGGCGCCCTTGAAGGACTCCAGGCCGTAGCTGAGGGTCCAGGCACCGGGGTTCTCCGAGGTGTAGATCTGGGGGCCGAAGTAGTCGTTCCAGGCGTTGAAGAACTGGAAGAGGGCCACCGCGGCGATGCCCGGCTTCGCCATGGGGAGGACGACCTTCAGCAGGGTGCGCAGATCGCCGCAGCCGTCCACCTTCGCCGCGTCCAGGTACTCGCCCGGGATCGTCATCAGGAACTGGCGGAGGAGGAAGATCGAGAACGCGTCCCCGAAGGCGAGCGGGATGATCAGCGGCCACAGGGTGCCCGAGAGGTCCAGCTGCTTCGCCCAGAACAGGTACATCGGGATGACCACCACCTGGGGCGGCAGCATCATCATCGAGATGACCAGCATCAGGGAGAGGTTGCGGCCCCGGAAGCGGAACTTGGCCAGCGCGTACGCCACGGGGATCGACGACACGACCACGAGGACGGTGCCGGCGCCGGCGTAGAGCAGCGTGTTCTTCCACCAGGTCAGAAAGCCCGGGGTGTCGAAGACCTTCTGGTAGTTGGACCACTCCCAGGTGTGCGGGATCAGGTCGCGGCTCAGGGCCTGGTCGTCGCTCATGAGCGAGGTCAGGAAGACGAACACGAAGGGGAGCGTGAAGAAGAGGGCCGCTGCGATGCCCAGGGAGTGGATCGCTATCCACTCCAGGAGGGCCTTGCGGCGGGCCGTGCGTTCGGCCGGGGAGGTCGTCTCCTTCAACTCCACGGGCCTGTCCAGTAGTTGGGTCATCTGTCAGTCACCTGCCTGGATCAGACCGCCGCGGCGCCGCATCAGGAACGCGGTGAAGGCCATGGAGAGGGCGAAGAGGACCAGGGCGACCACACAGGCGGAGCCGTAGTCGAAGCGCTGGAAGCCCAGGTTGTAGACGAGCTGGGGGAGGGTGAGGGTCGACTTCTCCGGGTAGCCGGGCTCGAACATGGTGCCCGCGCCCTGGATCACGCCCGAGGCGACCTTTCCGGCGACGAGGGGCTGGGTGTAGCACTGCATCGCCGCGATCACCCCGGTGACCACCGCGAACATGATGATCGGGGAGATGTTGGGGATCGTGACGTAGCGGAAGCGCTGCCAGGACGAGGCGCCGTCCAGCTCCGCCGCCTCGTACTGCTCCTTCGGTACGTCCAGCAGCGCGGCCATGAAGATGACCATCAGGTCGCCCACGCCCCACAGGAACAGGAGGGTCAGGGCCGGCTTGGACCAGCTGGGGTCGTTGAACCAGCCCGGGGCCGGGATGCCTACCTTCTCCAGGATCGAGTTGACCGGGCCCGTACCGGGGTTGAGGAGGAAGGCGAAGGCCATCGTCGCCGCGACCGGCGGGGCCAGGTAGGGCAGGTAGAAGAGGGTGCGGAAGACACCCGTGCCGGTCCTGATCTTCGTGATGAGGAGACCTATGCCCAGTCCGAAGAGGACGCGCAGGGTCACCGTGATCACCACCAGCCACAGGGTGTTGCGCAGGGCCGGCCAGAAGTAGGGGTAGTGCTCGAAGACGTAGGTCCAGTTCTTCGTCCCGCTCCATGTCGGCGGCCTGAAGCCGTCGTAGTGCATGAAGGAGAAGTAGAGGGTCGAGAGCATCGGGTACGCGAAGAAGACCGCGAAGCCGATCAGCCAGGGGGACATGAAGGCGGCCGTACGGAGGGCCGCTCGGCGGCGTTTTGACGCCAACGTGACGGTGCTCATGGCTACTTCGCCTGCGCGATGTCCGTGTCGATCTGCCGGGCCGCGGCGGCCAGACCCGCCTTGAGGTCCTTGGTCCTGCCGCTCTCGTAGTCGTAGCCCAGGTTCTGGATCGTGGTGAGGTACACGCCGCCGTTGAGAGAGGCGGGGCTGGTCGTGGAGTCGGGGTTCGCCGCGATGTCCAGGAACGTCTTGAAGCGCGGGTCGTACTTCAGCTTCGGGGACTTCAGGGCGGCGAGGGTCGACGGCACGTTGTGGATGGCGTTGGAGAAGTTCACCACCGCGTCGGTGTCCGTGGTGATGTACTTGACCAGCTCCCAAGCCGCGTTCTGCTTCTTGCTGGTGGCGGCGATGCCGGTGATCGTGCCGGTGATGTAGCCCTTGCCGTACTGGTCGGCCCGGTCGTCCGGGACGGGCAGCGGGGCCACGCCGATCTCGAAGTCGGGCTTCGCTTCCAGGGCCATGCCCAGGCGCCATTCGCCGTCGAGCTGCATGGCCACCTGGCCGGTGTGGAAGGGGTGCTTGGGGCCCCACTCGTCGCCCAGCTTGGAGCGGTACTTCTCCAGCTTGGTGTAGCCGCCGAGTTCGTCGACCAGCTTCTTCTGCGTGGTGAAGGCGGCGGCGACCGCCGGGTCCGTCGCGACCGTCGACTTGCCGCTCTTGTCGAAGTACGTCGGGGAGAACTGACCCATGTAGTGCTCGGTCGTGGTCTCCCAGCCGTGGTAGTTCGGCATGAAGCCGAGCTGCTTGAAGCTGTCGCCCTGAGGGATCGTCAACTTCTTGGCGTCGGCCTCGAATTCGGACCAGGTCTTCGGCGGGGAGGCGATGCCGGCCTTCTGGAACGCGGTCTTGTTGTAGTAGAGGCCGTAGGCGTCACCGAGCAGGGGGGCCGTGCAGCGGTTGCCCTCGAACTGGGTGTACTCGTTCATCGCCGTCGGGAAGGTCTTGGCGGGGTCGACGCCCGCCTTCTCGAAGAACGGGTTGAGGTCGACCAGGGCGCCGGAGGAGCAGAACTTGCCGACGGCGTTGGTGGTGAAGGACGAGATCACGTCGGGCGCCTTGGAACCGCCCGCGCGCAGCGCCTGGTTGATCTTGTCGTCCGTCATGTTGCCGACGACGTTGACGTGGATGTTGGGGTGCGCCTTCTCGAAGCCGGCGATCAGGGACTTGACCGCCTTCACCTCGTTGGGCGCGCTCCAGGCGTGCCAGAAGTTGATCGTCGTCTCGGCGTTGGCGTCGTCGTCGGCGCCGGAGGTGGACTGGCCGGTACAGGCCGCCGTGGTCATCAGGGCGAGGGTGGAAAGCAGGGCAAAAGCCGCTGTTCGGGCGCGGTTGGGCATGGCGAAGTCTCCCTGGGGCGGGGAAAGGGGATGAGAGGAGGGCTCAGCGCGAGGTGTCGAAGACCTCGTCGCGGGTGGCCGCCAGCGCGCTCTCCAACGCGCCGCGCAGCACGGGTTGTTCGGATACGTCGCCGACGACGAGGTGGGGGCGGGCCGCGGCCAGCTCCTCCAGTTCGGACTGGACGAGTGAGCGCAACGGCTCGCCGCCGGCGGTGAGGGAAGCGCCGCTCAGGACGACGAGTTCGGGGTCGAGGACGGAGACGAGCGAGGCCAGACCGGTGGCGAGGCGGGTCGCGTACGTCTCCAGCAGCTGTCGGTGGGCGGGGTCTTCGGAGTGTGCGGCGCGGGCGACGAGGGCGGCGGCGACCTCGGCGTACGGGCCGCTCGGGATGTCGTCGACGCCGAGTTCGCGGGCGAGCCGGGGGATGGCCTGGGAACCGGCCAGCTCCTGGTAGCCGCCGCTGTTGGCCTTGGTGACCTGCCGTACCAGCGGGGTTCCCGGCACCGGCAGGAAGCCGACCTCGCCCGCGCCGCCGGTCCAGCCGCGGTGCAGCCGGCCGCCGAGGACGAGCGCGGCGCCGAGACCGCCCTCGTTCCACAGGAGGACGAAGTCCTCGTGGCCGCGGGCCGCGCCGAGCCGCTGTTCGGCGACGGCGACGAGGTTGACGTCGTTCTCGTACTCCACCGGCATCGGCAGCGCGGCGGCGATCTCGTCGAGGAGGGCCGGGGTGTGCCAGCCGGGGAGGTGGGAGGCGTAGCGCAGTCGGCCGGTGTTGGGGTCGAAGGCGCCGGGGGTGCCGATGACGAGGCGGTGCACGTCGGCGCGGGCCAGGCCCGCCGCCTTCGCGGCGCCGTCGAGGGCGTCGGTGACCTGCTGGACGACCGGGGTGCCGGTCCGCCTGCCAGGGGTGGGCAGTTCGTACGAGCCGACCGTGCGGCCGGTGATGTCGGCGACGGCGGCGAGGACGCGTTCGGGGGTGACGTCGAGGCCGGCCGCGTGGGCGGCGGCCGGATTCACCTCGTACAGCTGGGCGTTGGGGCCGGGCCTGCCCTCGGTGGTGCCGCCGGCGAGTACCAGTCCGGCCGCCTCCAGCCGGGCCAGCAGCTGGGACGCGGTCGGCTTGGACAGGCCGGTGAGCTTGCCGATGCGGGTGCGGGACAGCTGCCCGTGCTCCAGCAGGAGGTCGAGGGCGGCGCGGTCGTTCATCGCGCGGAGTGTGCGCGGGGTGCCGGCCATGTGTACCCCTCTCCCGGGACTGTTCCGCAGCAGACTCTACGGATTACGACTGTTAGGAAGGTTTCCTATCGGATGCGAGGAACATAGGTCTGGACCGAGGGGGAGTCAAGAGGGGCAGAAGAAACCGCCCCGGCGGGAAACGGAGTCGTTACCTGCCGGGGCGGTGGGAGGGGGAGCTGTGACTACTGGACGTCTATGTAGTCGCCGGTCGCCTTCGCCGACGCCGTCGTGGTCGTGCCCGCGAAGACGTATCGGTAGTAGCCGTCCTTCGACGCCGTCACGGTCGTCTTCAGGGCGCCGGTGCTCGAGGACGTCACCGTCTTGACGGTGCTGTAGGTGTCCGAGCCCTTGGCACGGAACTGGAGGGTGGCCTTCTGCGAGGTGTAGGCGGAGTAGGAGCCCGTCTCCCAGTTGGCGCGGCTCAGCTTGCCGGTGACCGTGATGGTCCTGCCCTTCTTCACCGGCTCCGGCGAGGCGTTGACGGTGACCTTGGCGGCGCGCTTGAGTTGGACGCTGCCCTTGTTGCCCCAGGCCGCGTAGCCGTACTCGAGGCTGATGTGGTCGTCCGAGTCGTCGTCGTCCGCGTTGATCTGGCCGTAGAAGCCGCCGACCGTCCAGGTGGTGGCGTCCGCGGCCTCGAAGAGGTCGTACTCGGGATCGATGCTGAAGGTGTCGGAGCAGGACTCCGTGACCGTGGTGTCGGTCGTCGCCGTGGTGGTGCAGGTCGGCGAGGACGAACCCTCGATCACGTTCTCGGAGGTCGCGAGGCGGCCGCGGTAGATCATGACGCCGGCGGCGTTGTTCTTGTAGTCGATCGTCAGATCGGAGGGGCGGGTCAGGGTGTACGTCACCGGGACCTCCACCTCCTTCGAGGTGCCGACGGTGATCGCCTTGCCGTTGTTGACGGTCACGTCCGCGAAGACGAGGTCCGGCGTGGCGGCCTGTGCGGCGGGCACGGCCAGCGCGGACAGAGCCAGGGCGCCGGTCACGGCGGCGCCGATGGCGAGCTTTCTCATGTGTTTCCCCACATTTCGGAAGCAGGCCCCTGGGCGTTGAGCTCCAGAACAAGGGCCCGCTGATGGCTCGAACCTAGGTGGGAGGGGACGTGGGGGGAATGCGGGTGAGCTGTGAACATCATTAATTCGGGGGTGGGGTGCGGGGGCCGGTCCCGGAGCCGTCACGAGTTCATCACGATCATGCCCTTTCGCAGGTGGAGGGTGTTTTCTTCACAGGTTCCCGCTCTTTCATCCGACTGCGGAACACGAAGGGGAGGGGAACCCTGTGAACAACTCGGCTCGACGTGCCGTGCTCGCGGTCCTGTTGTGCGCGGCCGTGGGTTTCGGCGTGGGCGGGTGCCGGGTGGGGGGCGACGACTCGGCGGCCGTGGCACGTACGACGCCCAAGGCTTCGTCGGTGGGGTGTGCGGGCGGGGAGATCCGGTGGGGGCGGGTCACAAAGGAACCGACGCTCATCGCGGTGTCCCTGCCGGTCGAGGTCGGGAAGGGCGACGGGTGGGTGACCATCACGCCTGAGCGGGTGCGGGAGTTGGAGCCGCGGATCGAGACGAGCGGCGAGGGCCCCTCCGACCGGCGGATCTATGCCTCGCTCGCGAAGCGGCTGAAGCACTGGTCCGCGTCGGGTCTGGCGAAGCCGGGCGCCACGTCCGCCGACGTGGAGGAGGACGCCCGTATCGACTTCCACGGCGCCGGTGTCTTCGTGACGGCCCAGGCGGTCCGGGCCGTGGACGCCAGCTTCACGGTGGACTGCCCGGACGGCACCCGTACCCGGGTCTACGGCAGTGTCTCCACCTACCTTCGCGGCGGCACCACTACCTCACTGGCCTGCGGCTACGACCCCGCCAAGCACGGCACCAAGGAGCGGTGGATCACCGAGGCCTACAACCTGGCCTGCGGAGACGGCTCGTGAAGTTGCTCTTGGCGTGCTGGCGGGCGGCCGTGGCCGTCCAGTCGCCCCTGATGGCGGTCCAACTGCTCGCCGGGCTCGTGGACGACGGGTTCACCTGGGCCAACCTGGGCCAGGAGGCGGCGTCCGCGGTCCTGGTCTGGGGCACCGTCAGCCTCGTCTGGGCGGCGCTGGTGTGGTGGTGGCTCAGGCGCCGGTCACGGACGGCCGGACTCACGTTCTCCGCGGCGGTCCTGGACGACCGGCAGAGGCATCTGCTGCGCCCGGCGGACGTCTCGGACGGCTGGCCGGAACGGATGCGGGAGCGGTTGAACTCCGCCGAGCGGGCCTTCCTGATCGCCGAGAAGGGCCGGCAGGAGGAGGTCCGGTTCCGGTGGCGCGCGGGCCGTTCCGCCTCCTCGGCCCACGGCTCCCTCGCCTTCGACCAGGCCACCGGCACGGTCCTCGTCGACCTCCGCGCCGACGAGGGCCACCTCGGGGTGGCGGGCCTGCGCAGAGGCACGGCGTTCGTCGCGGTGTGCCAGGTCGCGGGGGAACTGGGGCTGACGGGGGCGGGCGGGTGATCGGCGAGGTGTACGCCGGGACCGTGGCCGTCCTGGGGGCCTTCACGAGGGTGCCGGCCTGATCACCGCGCACCCGTCGCCGGTGCCTCGACCTGGCTCGAAGGGGCGGCGGGCGACGCCCTGGGCCAGCCGGGCTGCCGCCGCCGACGGGACTGGGCGATGTTCCAGCACCCCGGCCGGGCTGCCGCGCTGACGGGGCCGTGGCTCGGCGGCCCGGCCCGGAGTAGGTGTCGACGCTGCTGCCGATGGCGGGTGTCGTGGTGCGCCGCTCGGCCGCCAACCTTGTCGCGGGAGGACGTTGGTCGGCGGCCTGTCGGGGGTGTGGGCGATGCCCTGGGGTCGCCTGGCCGACGCGGTCGTGGCTCGGCGCTCGGAGGATGCGACGACGCTGGTGTTGGTGGTGAGCGTCGTGGTGCGGCTTCTCAGCGGGCGGCCGGTGGCGGGATGACGGGGGCCGGTGCTCCTTGGCGGAATGACCGCAACCGGCGTGCCGTAGCGGAGTGACAGAGGGCGTCGCCCAGGCGGGGTGTTCGCGGTCGGTGTGCTGTAGCGGGGTGGCAGAGGGTGGTGCTCGGGCGGGGTGTTCGCGGTCGGTGTGCTGTAGCGGGGTGGCAGAGGGCGGTGCTCAGGCGCGATGACCGCGGCCGGTGTGCCGTAGTGGAAGGGCAGAGGGCAGTGCTGGCGGGATGACGGGGGCCGGTGCTCCTTGGCGGAATGACCGCAACCGGCGTGCCGTAGCGGAGTGACAGAGGGCGTCGCCCAGGCGGGGTGTTCGCGGCCGGTGTGCTGTAGCGGGGTGGCAGAGGGCGGTGCTCGGGCGGGGTGTTCGCGGCTGGTGTGTCGTACGGCCGGTATGTCGTAGCGGGGTGGCAGAGGGCGGCGCCCAGGCGCGATGACCGCGGCCGGTGTGCCGTAGTGGAAGGGCAGAGGGCGGTGCTCGGGCGGGGTGTTCGCGGTCGGTGTGTCGTAGTGGGATGGCAGAAGGCGGCGCTCAGGGGGACCCCGGGCGCCGCCTGTCTCGTGGTGGCTACTTCTGGGTGAGTGGTGTTGCTGCCTGGGCCTGGGGGGAGGCGGTGTTGGAGTAGGCCGAGGGGGCCGCGACGGCGGCGGTGGGGTCGGGTGCGGGGTCCGGGTCGGGCACTGCCACCGGGCCGCCGACGATGTCGATGTCCGCCGCGTCGAAGGCCCGCTTGACGCGCCAGCGGAGTTCGCGCTCCACGGTGAGCGCCTTGCCCGGCATGGTCTTCGCCGAGACGCGCACGATCATGGAGTCCAGGAGGACGCTGTCGAGGCCCAGGACCTCGATCGGGCCCCACAGGAGCTCGTTCCAGGGCTCTTCCTTGCTCATGCGCTCGGCGACCTCGTCGATCGTCGCCTTCACCTTGTCCAGGTCCTCGTCCGAGCGGACCGTCACGTCGACGCCGGCCGTGGCCCAGCCCTGGGAGAGGTTGCCGATGCGCTTGACCTCGCCGTTGCGGACGTACCAGATCTCGCCGTTGTCGCCGCGCAGCTTCGTGACCCGCAGGCCCACCTCGATCACTTCGCCCGAGGCCACTCCCGCGTCGATCGTGTCGCCCACGCCGTACTGGTCCTCCAGGATCATGAAGACGCCGGAGAGGAAGTCCGTGACCAGGTTGCGGGCGCCGAAGCCGATCGCCACGCCCGCCACACCGGCCGACGCCAGGAGCGGGGCGAGGTTGATCTCGAAGGTGCCGAGGATCATCAGGGCCGCGGTGCCCATGATGATGAAGCTGGCCACCGAGCGCAGCACCGAACCGATCGCCTGGGACCGCTGGCGCCGCCGCTCGACATTGACCAGCAGGCCGCCGAGCGCGGTGCCGTCGACCGCCTGGACCGTGCGGTTCATGCGATCTATCAGCTTGGTGATCGCCCGCCGTACGGCGACTCTCAGCACCGCCGCTATCACCAGGATCAGCAGCACGCGCAGACCGATCGCCAGCCAGGTCGACCAGTTCTGCTCGACCCAGCTCGCGGCGTTCGTCGCGCTCTCCTGGGCGTCCTGGAGCGAGGGGACGGTCGCGGTCTGGCTCTCCGAGGGAGAGGGGGACGGGGTCGCGGTCGCGGCCAGTAGGACGGCGGGCAAGGACACGGCAGGTACCTCCAGGTGCAGCGTCCGCCGCCCGGCGTACGGGCAAGGTCACGGAAAGGTCACCGGGCGGCAGGCCCACCACACTAACGGTGCATCGTGTGTGGATCGTCGCCATGTTCGAGGGAGAGACCGTGCTCACCTGGGGATGCTGAAAGCAGTGGTCGCAGGTGTGGTCGAAAACACTCCCAGCCCGTTACCGGGAGATGGTGGCGCTTCCACCAGGCATGAGGGGAGACTGACTACAGATCGTCCCGGCGCGAGCCACGCGCCGCCGACGCCCAAGGAGGCATCCGTGCCGCATGTCCTGGTCCTCAACGCGTCGTACGAGCCACTGGGCGTCGTACCGCTCCGCCGCGCGCTCGTCCTCGTGCTCGAAAACAAGGCCGTCTGCCTCGAGGAGTCCGGCGCCTTCATGCACAGCGCAACCGTCACAGTCCCCGCACCAAGCGTGGTCCGGCTCAAGCGATTCGTCCGGGTTCCCTATCGGGGGCCCGTTCCTCTTACCCGGCGCGCGCTCTTCGCCCGCGACGGGGGCCGGTGCATGTACTGCGGTGGCGTCGCAACCAGCGTCGACCACGTCATCCCGCGCAGCCGCGGGGGCAAGCACGTGTGGGACAACGTGGTGGCGTCGTGCCGCCGCTGCAACCACGTGAAGGCCGACCGACATCTGTTCGAGATCGGCTGGCGGCTGCGCCACAAACCCGCTCCACCCACCGGCCTGGCCTGGCGCATCATCGGGACCGGCCACAGGGACCCGCGCTGGCTGCCGTACTTGCAGCCGTACGGCGCGGAAGACGCGATGGCCCGGATCGACGGCATCTCTGCCTGACCACGATCCGGGCCTTTGTGTTGTCCCGGCCCGGTGCCGCGCGGTGCCCCGGGGGTCCCCCGTGCCCCCGGGGCAGCTCAGTGACTACGCGTACCGCAGCTCCGCCGGGCGCAGCCCGCGCCGCAGCAGCGGCAGCGAGGTGGCCGCGGCCAGCAGGCTCGCCGCGTACACCGCCACCGGGACCAGCAGCGCCAGGTACGGCACCGCCGGCGACCCGTGCTCGGAGGCGGCCGCGGTGTACCAGGCCGCGATCGCCGTCCCGCCGAGCCCGGCCACCACGGTCGCGGGGGCCAGCGGGATCGCCGTCTCCAGCAGGGTGGCCTTCGCCAGCACCGAGTACGGCACTCCGCTCGCGGTCTGCGCGGCCAGGCCCCGGCGCCGGGTGGCGACGGACTCGGCGGTGCCGACGGCGAGCGCGGTAAGCACCAGGGCGAGGGCGACGAGGACCGCGAGGCCGGTGAGGTTCAGGCCGTTCTCGTAGTAGCCGATGTCCTCCGCGTAGTGGTTCTCCCGCTCGCGCAGCAGCGACAGCATCACCTGCCGCACCCCCAGGAAGCCCGAGCCGATCACCGTCACCAGCAGCACCGCGGCATGGGTACGGGCCGCCGCCCACGGGTCGTCGCGCAGCCGCTCCGCCGCGATCAGCACCGCCGGGCTCTTGGCGCGGGCGGCCAGGCCCTCGCCGAGCTGCCGGGCCGAGGCGCCGGTCAGCCACACCGACACGGCACCGGCGAGCAGACACATGGCGAAGATCGTGAACGGGCCGAGCGCGAAGTCGAACGGGTTGCCGAAGAACGGGGTCGTCGCGATGTACAGGGCCAGCAGGACGAGCAGCGTGGTCGCCAGCCGGAACAGCCGCCCCGGACCCCGGGCCGGCCGCACCCGCCTTATCCAGCCCAGCGGTGAGGTCACCACCCGGCGCAGCGCGAACGCGCTCACCACCGCGCCGAGGACCGGCACCAGGACGGCCACGACGGCGATGCCCGCCCAGGCGAGCGGGGCGGGGCTCGACAGCCGCACCAGGATCAGCAGGGAGAACAGGGTCGCCACCGCGGAACCGGCCAGACAGGCCAGCCCCGACTCCAGCGCCGCGATCCGCCGCACCTGCCCGGGTGTCGCTCCGGCCAGCCGCAGCCCGGCCAGCCGCCGGTCGCGGTGCACCGCGCCGACCCGGGCGCACTGCCCGAGGAACCCGAGCACCGGGAGGAGCAGCAGCATCAGCGCGGCGATCACGCCGGCGCGGGTGCCCGGCTGGTCGAGCACGTCGAGACCGTTGCCGACGGAGTACTGCCCCCGCATCGACAGCAGCACGGCGACCGTCAGCCCGAGGCCCGTCGCCAGCGCCGCCCCGGCACCGGTGAGCAGCACCCGCCACCACTCCCGGCGGTCGGAACCGCGGGTGAGCAGCCAGGCGAGCCGGAGATCGGCTGCGTACGAGGTCGTCACGCGGCCACCTCCTGCGCGGCCAGGGTCCCGTCGCTCAGCCCGACCTCGCGGTCCGCGTACGCCGCCACCTGGGCGTCGTGCGTGATCAGCAGGACCGCCGTGCCCTGTTCGCGGGCCGTGTGGGTCAGCGCCGTCATGACCTGCTCGCTCGCCAGGGAGTCCAGCGCGCCCGTCGGCTCGTCCGCGAAGACGATGCGCGGCCCGGTGACCAGGGCCCGGGCCAGCGAGGTCCGCTGGGCCTGGCCGCCGCTCAGCTCGCCGGGGCGCAGCGCCTCCTGCCCCCGTACGCCGAACCGCTCCAGCCACTCCCCGGCGCGGGACTGCGCCTCCTTGCGGGCGATGCCGGCCAGCGTCAGGGGCAGGGCCACGTTGTCGAGGGCGGTCAGCTCCGGGATCAGCTGCCCGAACTGGAACACCACCCCGAACTCCGTGCGCCGCAGCTCGCTCAGCCGCTTCTCCGGGAGCGTGTCGAGACGGTCCCCGGCGTAGCTCACCGAGCCCTCGTCCGGGCGGACGATGCCCGCGAGGCAGTGCAGCAGCGTCGACTTCCCGCTGCCGCTGGCACCGGTCACGGCCAGGATCTCGCCCGCCCGCAGTTCGACGGAGGCGCCGCGCAGGGCCTCGGTCCTGCCGTGCGCCTTCACGAGATCGCGCGCCGCAAGGAGCGGCACTGGGGTGCTCATACTGTCTCGACCTCCGCGGTCAGAGTGGTCAGCCGGCCCGCCGTGGTGGTCATCCAACGGAGGTCGGCGTCTAGGTGGTTGAGGGCGTAGTCGGCCGAGAGGACGGTCGCGAGATCGGCGCCCTTGGCGGTCTTCAGCTGCGTCAGCTCCCGCATCCGGCCCATGTGGGCGGCCCGTTGGGCGCGCAGATAGGCCTCCGGGTCGCCGCCGGCCAGGATCGAGACGACGACCTTGGCGAAGATCTCGTTCGTCACGAAGGGGGCGGGCGGGGCGATCTCCTCGGCCCAGCGGCCGAGTTCACGTTCCCCCTCGGTCGTCGAGCGGTAGGTCGTACGCTCCGGGCCGCCTTCCGACTCGGTGGCGTCGATCTCGGCGAGTCCGTCGCGGACCAGGCGCTGAAGGGTCGTGTAGACCTGCCCGTAGGCCAGTGGGCGGGCCTGCGGGAAACGTTCGTCGTGGCGTCGCTTGAGGTCGTAGCCATGGCTCGGCCCTGAGGCGAGCAGCCCCAGCAGGATATGGCGGGTGCTCATGGCGATCATTATGCACTCGATACATGTACTGAGTGAATAGTGATCGGAGGAAGATCGGAGGAAGTCGGATGGAGAGTGACCGGAGACGTGATCGGTGGACGGATGAGGAAGCGGGCCGGAACATGACGAACAGCACGTTCTTCCCCTCCGTACGTCTGCCGCCGCGACCGCTGGGTAGGGCTGCGATGACCCGTCACGCCGCCGTACCCCCGAGGAGGCCCCCGTGGCCGCACCGACCAGCCCCCTGCTCCCGGCCGCCCTGTCCAAACCCGACGAGGCGCTTCTGTGCGTCTTCAGCGCCGAGGGAGCCTGCGCCGAGACCCCGCTGACCAGCGAACCGCCGCTGCCCGACGCCGAGCCCCTGACCAGTGAGCCTCCCCTTGCCGACGCCGCCCCGCTGACCAGCGAGTCAGATGCCGATGCGGAGCTGTAGATGACCGCTGCCGAGCCCCCGTCCGATTCCGGTCCTCCGTCCGATTCCGGGCTCTCGCCCGATCCTCGGCCCGCGTCCGATTCCGGGCCCCCGTCCGAGGAGCTCTCCCGGCTTGCCGGGCTGCACGGCGTCGCCACCTCCTACAGCCCCGCCCCCGACCGCACCGTCGCCGCCTCCGCCGCCGCCGTCATCCGGGCTCTCACCGCCCTCGGCGTCGACACCGGCGACCCCGCCGCCGCGCTCGCCGCGCGGGAACGCGAGCTGGCCGCGCGACTGCTGCCGCCCACGGTCGTGCGCTGGTTCGACGGCGGTGCGTGCGCGGCGCTGGACGCCCTGCCCGACGGCACTCGGCTGCAAATCGAGACCGAGCAGGGCGAGGAGCGCTCCTCCGTCGAGCAACTCCCGCCCGGAGTGCACCGGCTGACCGCCACGGCACCGGACGGCCGGGTCGCCGAGGCCCACCTCGTCGTCGCCCCCGCCCGGCTCCCCACCCCCACCGCACGCTCGTACGGACTGCTCGTCCAGCTCTACTCCCTCCTCTCCCGGCGTTCCTGGGGCATGGGCGACCTCGGCGACCTCGGCGAACTCACCGCCTGGGCGGGCCGCGCGCTCGGCGCCGGATTCGTCCAGGTCAACCCGCTGCACGCGGCCGTGCCCGGCGCCCCCACCGACCCCTCGCCCTACCGCCCCTCCTCCCGCCGCTTCCCCGACCCCGTGCACCTGCGCGTCGAGGACGTCGACGAGTACCCGTACGTCACCGACCGCGACCGTCTCCGCGCGCTGGCGGAACGCGCCGCGCTGCTGCGCGAAGCGGTGCTGGGGAAAGAGGCGTTGATCGACCGGGACGCCGTGTGGGAACTCAAGCGCGAGGCGCTGGAACTCGTCCACGAGGTGCCCCTCGGACCCGGCCGGCGCGCCGCCTACGCCGACTTCCTCGCCGAGGAGGGCGAGGCACTGGAGGACCACGCCACCTGGTGTGCCCTGGCGGAGGTGCACGGCTCGGACTGGAGCCGCTGGCCGGCCGCGCTGCGCGACCCCCGCTCCGGCGAAACCGCCCGCGCCCGTGCCGAGTTGATGGACCGCGTCGACTTCTGGTCGCGGCTCGCCTGGCTCACCGACGCCCAGCTCGCCGCCACCCAGCGCGCGGCCCGCGACGCCGGGATGGCCGTCGGTGTCGTCCACGACCTCGCGGTCGGCGTGCACCCCCTGGGCGCCGACGCCTGGGCGCAGCAGGAGTACTTCGCCGCCGGGATGTCGGTGGGCGCCCCGCCGGACGCCTTCAACGCGCGCGGCCAGGACTGGGGGCTGCCGCCCTGGCGCCCCGACCGGCTCGCCGAGTCCGGCTACGCGCCGTACCGGCGGCTCCTGCGGGCCCTGTTCCGCTATGCCGGCGCACTGCGCATCGACCATGTCATGGGCCTGTTCCGGCTGTGGTGGGTGCCGCAGGGGCTGCCGCCCACCGAGGGCACCTACGTCCGCTACGACGCCGAGGCCATGCTCGCGATCCTGGTCCTGGAGGCCTCGCGGGCCGGGGCGATGGTCATCGGCGAGGACCTCGGGACCGTCGAGCCCGGGGTGCGCGAGACGCTGCGCGAGCGCGGGGTGCTCGGGACCTCGGTGCTGTGGTTCGAACGGGACTGGGAAGGCGACGCCCGCCCGCTGCCGCCCGAACGCTGGCGCGCCGACTGCCTCGCCACCGCCACCACCCACGACCTGCCGTCGACCGCCGCCCGGCTCAGCGGCGACCACGTCGAACTCCGGCACCGGCTCGGGCTGTTGACGCGCGGCCTGGCCGAGGAACGCGCCGAGGCCGCCGCCGACACCGGGGAGTGGCTGGAGGTACTGGCCAGGCTGGGGCTGCTGCACGGCACGGGCGGGGGGCACGGCACGTCGACGGAGGAGGCCGAGGTCCAGGCCGTCCACCGGTTCCTGCTGCGGACACCGGCACGGCTGGTGGGCGTGTGGCTGCCGGACGCGGTCGGCGACCGGCGACCCCAGAATCTGCCCGGCACATGGGACCAGTACCCGAACTGGCGACTCCCGATCGCGGACGCGGAGGGGAGGCCGGTGACGCTGGAGGAACTGGCGGCGGAGCCGCGGTTGTACGCGCTCGTGGAGGTGTTGCGGGGGCTGGGGTGAGGGGGGTGGGCTGAGCGGGGTGGGGTGAGGCGCGGTGTGTCGGGTGCGGGTGGGGTGGGGGTTGCGGTGGGGGCGTTGCGCTTGCCCGCGCTTGCGGGGTGCCGCTGCGCCCACCCGTGCCGCCCCTGCGGCACGACTGCCCGCAGCTGCGGCGGGTTGGCAGGTGGCCCGGCTGGGGCGCACGGCTCTTACGCACCCCCGGGCGCGCGCTCCGGAGCCGCGTTGGATACTTTGGCACCGTGGACAAGAAGAACGCCCTGCGCGCCGGTGCTCTGGCAGCCGGTACGACGCTGATGATGCTGCTCATGACGTCTCCCGCGCTCGCGCTCACCCGCGACGACGGTGACGACCCCGGCCCTGGCCTGAGCGTCATCGAGACGCTGGGTCTCTACGTCCTGGCCCCGCTCGCGATCTTCGCGGTCATCGCGGGCCTGGTGCTGGTCCTGGACAAGTCGCACGCGGACCACCGGGTCAGCGTGCCCAAGGGCAAGGCCAAGGCCAAGGCCAACGCCTGACGCCTGACCGACCGAGGGGCTGAGGGTACGGCTCCACCGGTCACCGCACGTTCACGAGGGCGCCGGCCCCGTCCCTACGGGGGCGAGGCCGGCGCCCTCGACGTGTGCTCAGGGGCTCGGCGCCGTGAGGTACCGCTGCACCGTCGGCCCCAGCCACGCCACGATCTCCTCCGGGTGCAGTGCCACCGCCGGCGGAATCCGCAGCACATACCGGGTCAGCGCGAGGCCGAGCAGTTGCGACGCCGCGAGCGCGGCCCGCGCCGGGATCTGTTCGGGATCGGGGCACACCCGCCGGGCCACCGGCAGCAACTGGTCCCGGAAGATGCCCTGCATGCGCTCGGCCCCGGCCTGGTTGGTCGCGCCGACCCGGAGCAGGGCGGTGAGGACCTCGTCGTCCTCCCACATGTCGAGGAAGTGCCGCACCAGGACCGCGCCCACGTCCCGCGGCGACAGCCCGCCTGCGTCCGGCAGTCGCAGGTCGACGGTGACGGCCGCCGCGAACAGGCCCTCCTTGTTGCCGTAGTAGCGCATCACCATCGACGGATCGATGTTCGCGTCCTTGGCGATGGCGCGGATGGTGGCCCGCTCGTACCCGTCGGCGGCGAACCGCTCGCGGGCCGCGACGAGGATCGCGTCGCGCGTCGCCTCGGAGCGGCGGGCGCGGGCACTGGGCGAGGGGGTGGTGGGCCCGGGGGCGGGGGAAGTGCCGTTCATGCCTACAAGCGTAGGCCAACATCTGTTTGCCAACAACCGTTGACTCAATGCCGGGCAGGGCTCTAGTCTCGTCAACGAGCGTTGGCAAACAGATGTTGGCATACAAGCGTTGGCGTACAAGCGTTGGCAACAGGAGGCCCTCTATGAACGGCACCGTCCACCCCGTGATCGTCGTCGGCTCCGGCCCCACCGGCCTCCTCCTCGCCGGTGACCTCGCCACCGCCGGTGTCCCCGTCACCCTCGTCGAGAAGCGCCCGCACAAGATCAGCAACCTCTCCCGCGCCTTCGTCCTGCACGCCCGCACCCTGGAGCAGCTCGACGCCCGCGGACTCGCCGACGACCTGGAGGCGGTCGGTCAGCCGCTGGACCGCCTCCGCCTCTTCGGCGACCTCACCGTCGACCTGGGTGCCCTCCCCTCCCGCTTCCGCCACCTCCTCGTCCTCCCGCAGTACGAGGTCGAGGAGGTTCTGGAGCGGCGGGCCGTGGCGGCGGGCGTCGAGTTCCGCCACGAGACCGAGGTGACCGGCCTCCTCCAGGACGCAGACGGCGTGACGGTCGAGGTGCGTGGGCCCCAGGGCGCCGAGACGCTCCGGGCCGCGTACGTCGTCGGCGCCGACGGGATGCGCAGTGCCGTGCGGGACGCGATCGGGCTGCCGTTCCCCGGCAAGTCCGTCATCCGTTCCGTCGTCCTCGCCGACGTGCGGCTCGCCGAGGAGCCCGAGACGCTGCTCACCGTCAACACCGTCGGGGACGCCTTCGCCTTCCTCGCGCCCTTCGGCGACGGCTACTACCGGGTGATCGGCTGGAACCGCGCCCGGAACGTCCCCGACAGCGAGCCCCTCGACCTGGCCGAGGTCAAGGAGGTCACCCGGGCGGCGCTCGGCCGGGACTTCGGGATGTACGACGCCCGCTGGATGTCCCGCTTCCACAGCGATGAACGCCAGGCCCCCGCCTACCGCGTCGGCCGGGTCTTCCTCGCCGGGGACGCGGCCCACGTCCACACCCCGGCCGGCGGGCAGGGCATGAACACCGGCCTCCAGGACGCCGCCAACCTGAGCTGGAAGCTGGCCCAGGTGATCCGCGGCCACGCCTCCGCCGACCTCCTCGACACCTACCAGGCCGAACGGCACCCCGTCGGCAAGGCGGTCCTGCGCAGCAGCGGCGGCCTGGTCCGTCTCGCCATGGCCAAGCGCCCCTGGGAGCTGGCCCTGCGCGCGACGCTCACCACGGTCCTCGCCCATGTCGCCCCGGCCCGCCGCAGGATGGTCGGCCAACTCACCGGCATCGGCTACCGCTACCCCGCCCCCCGCGGCGCCCACCGCCTCACCGGCACCCGCGTCCCCGACGTGGCCCTGACGGGCGGTCGTCGCCTCTACGAGGCCCTGCGCGGCGGCCGGTTCGTACTGATCACCCCGGGGGCCTACGACGACCGGGGCACCCGCAAGGACCGGCTGACCGTGGAACGCTGGGCGAGCGACCGCCGTACGACCGTGCTGGTGCGGCCCGACGGATACGTGGCCTGGGCCGCGGACGCGGCGGACGCCGCGCAGATCGAGGCGGCGCTCGCCGCCGACGTCGGCTGAACTAACGGGACTCGGGCGTCCCGGCGAGCAACTCCCGCAGCAGGTCGGCCAGCTGGCCGGCCTGTTCGGCGTTCAGGGCGGACAGCGCCTCGGTCTCGGCGTCCAGCCCGGCGCCGACCGCCGCGTCGACGACGGTCAAACCCTTGTCGGTCAGCGTCACTTGGAGGCCGCGGCGGTCGTGGGGGTCGGGGGAGCGGCGGATCAGGCCCGCGCGTTCCAGCTTGTCGAGGCGGCCGGTCATGCCACCGGTGGTGAGCATCAGCGTGCCCGAGAGCTGACGGGGGGAGAGGGTGTAGGGCTCGCCGGAGCGGCGCAGGGTGGCCAGGACGTCGAACTCCCCGCGCGCGATGCCGTAGGGGGCGTACGCCTTCTCCATGCGGTCGCCCATGGCGCGGGAGAGGCGGAAGATCCGCCCGAAGACCTCCATCGCCTTGGTGTCGAGGTCCGGTCGTACGGCCGCCCACTGGTCGACGATCGTGTCGACGGGGTCCTTGCGCTGGGCACTCATGGGTCGAGTATCGGCGGCGCACAGGGTCACCCGCAAGAAAGTGGCTTGACTAAAAGTTGCTTAGCGCTAAGCTACTTTCCATCAAGCTTCATTCGTCGAAGTCGCCGTCACTTGGGGGAGTCGTGAACCGCACCGCGACCGTCCTGCTCACCGCCCTCGCCCCCGTCTCCTGGGGCACCACCTACGCCGTCACCACCGAGTTCCTCCCGGCCGACCGCCCCCTGTTCACCGGCCTGATGCGGGCCCTGCCCGCCGGTCTGGTCCTGCTGGCCCTCGCCCGGGTGCTGCCGCGCGGCCTCTGGTGGGGGAAGGCCGCGGTGCTCGGCGCGCTGAACATCGGCGCCTTCTTCCCGCTGCTGTTCCTGTCGGCGTACCGGCTGCCGGGCGGGATGGCGGCGGTCGTCGGGTCGGTCGGGCCGCTGTTCGTGGTGGGTCTGTCGGCGGTGCTGCTGGGGCAGCGGCCCACGACCCGCAGTGTGCTCACCGGGGTGGTGGCCGCGTTCGGCGTCAGTCTCGTCGTACTGAAGGCGGCCGGAGCCCTCGACCCGGTCGGCGTCCTCGCGGCCCTCGCCTCCGCCGCGTCGATGTCCACCGGCACCGTGCTCACCAAGCGCTGGGGCCGCCCGGACGGGGTGGGACCGCTGGCGCTCACCGCCTGGCAGCTGACCGCGGGCGGACTGCTCATCGCACCCCTCGCCTTCCTCGTCGAGGGCGCCCCGCCGGCGCTGGACGGACGGGCGATCGGCGGCTACCTCTACCTCGCGCTCGCCAACACGGCCGTCGCGTACTGGCTCTGGTTCCGCGGCATCGGTCGGCTCACGGCCACCCAGGTCACCTTCCTCGGCCCGCTCTCCCCGCTGACCGCCGCGGTCGTCGGCTGGGCGGCGCTCGGTCAGACGCTGACGCCGCTCCAGCTGGCGGGCATGGCGCTGGCGTTCGGGGCGACGGTGGCCGGGCAGCTCCGGCAGCGGCCTCCTGCCGCTCCGGTGCAATCGTTCAGTTTTGCTGAAAAGAACGCTCGAAAAGATTCGATGGACGTGACAGGTGTGGCGCTGCGACGGTAGATCCACCGAGATCACCGACGTAAGACCAGCGGAAGGACCTGTGTGACCGACGTCCTCGAAAGGACCCCCACCCGTACGACCCCGAGGGCCGCGCAGAGCGCCGCCCTCGGGGTCGTCTGCGCCGCCCTCGCGACCGTCGTCTGGTCCGGCAGCTTCGTTGCCTCCCGTGCCCTGCACGACAGCGTCCCGCCGGTCCAGCAGGCGTTCTGGCGCTGGATCGTCGCGCTCGTGGCGGTCGCCCCGTTCGGGGCGCGGCAGGCCTGGCGGCAGCGGGCGCTGATCCGGCGCCGGCTCGGTTTCGTCGTCCTCGCCTCGCTCCTCGGCGTCACCGTCTACAACACCCTCGTCAACCAGGCCGGGTTGACCACTCCCGCCGCCACCATGGGCCTGATCATGGCCGCGTCGCCGGTGCTGATGGCGGTGTTCGAGCGGGCTTCCGGCGTACGGCTCGGGCGGCGCCGGGTCGCCGGGCTGCTCATCGCCTGCGCGGGGGTGCTGCTGTTGATGGGCGGGGGCGCCGGGTTTGCGGCCGGGGACCTGTGGATGATCGGCGCGGCCTGCTGCTTCGCCGGGTACAGCGCGCTGCTGCGGCGCAGGCCCGCCGAACTCGGCGGCGCCGCCTTCCTGTTCACCACGTTTCTCGTCGGCGTCGGGCTGCTGCTGCCCGCGCAGGGGGTGAGTCTCGCGGTCCAGGGAGGCTTCACGCCGACCACCGCGACCGTGCTGCCGCTGGTGTACGTCGGGGTCGCCTCCTCCGCGATCGCCTTCTTCGCCTGGAACAAGGCGATCGCCCTGGTCGGCGCGGCCCGTGCCGGGGTCGTGTACTACCTCCAGCCGGTGTGCGTGGCCCTGCTGTCCTGGGCGCTGCTCGGGGAGACGTTCGGGCCGGTGCAGGCGCTGTGCATGGGGCTGATCCTCGGCGGGGTGACGTGGGGCGCCGCCGGTCGGCGTGCGTAGGTTGCCCTCATGGCCGAGTGGGACATCCGAAAACTGCACATCCTGCGGACGCTGCGAGAGCAGGGCACCGTGACCGCGACGGCCGAGGCGTTGCGGATGACGCCGTCCGCGGTGTCGCAGCAGTTGACGAATCTGGCGAAGCAGCTGGGGGTGCCGCTCCTGGAGGCGCAGGGGCGGCGGGTACGGCTCACCGACGCGGCCCGTCTGGTGCTGCGGCACGCCGAGGCCGTGTTCGAGCAACTGGAGCGGGCGGACGCGGAGTTGGCGGCGCATGTGCGCGGCGAGGTGGGGGAGGTGCGGGTCGGTGCCTTCTCGACCGCGGTGCCCGCGCTGGTCGTACCCGCCGTTCGGGCGTTGCGGGTCTCGTCGCCCGGGGTGAGTGTGCGGGTACGGGAGGCGGAGGCGGGGGAGGCGTACGAGCTGCTGGCCGCCGGGGAGGTCGACCTCGCGCTGTCGCTGGCCGCGCAGGCGCCGGTGGTGGGGGACGGGCGGTTCACGCGGGTGGAGCTGCTGGCGGACCCGTTGGATGTCGCGCTGCCGCGGGGGCATGAGCTGGCGGGCGTGGAGGGGTTGCGGTTGGCCGATCTCGCCGGGGAGGCGTGGATCTTCGGGGGGAGCGGGCCGTGGTCGGACATCACGCGGGGGGCGTGCGAGGCGGCAGGGTTCACGCCGCGGCAGGGGCATTCCGCGGCGGGGTGGACGGCGATCCTGGCGATGGTGGAGGCCGGGATGGGCGTGGCGCTGGTGCCGCGGATGGCTGCGGTGGGGAGGGGCGGGGTGGTGATGCGGGAGCTGGGGGTGGACCGGCCGGTGCGGCATGTGGTGGCGGCGGTACGGCGGGGTAGCGAGGCGGGGGTCGTGGTGAGGCGGGTGATGGAGGCGTTGGAAGGCGTTGCTGCGGGACTGGGTTGACGGTTGCCCGGCGTGTGGGCCGGCCGGGGGTGGGTGTCACTCACCCGCGCTGGCGGGGTGCCGCTGCGCCCACCCGTGCCGCCCCAGCGGCACGACTGCCCGCAGCTACACGGGGGCGCGGGGAGGCAGCTACGCGGGGACGCAGCTACGCGGGGGCGCATGGCGACTGGCGCCCGCTGCGGATGCCTAAGGGGCGCGGGGAACTGCGCGACCAGCCCCCACCGGCCCGCACACGCTCCACTGGCTGTCGCCCCCAAGGCAAACGAGGGGCGCCCCGCATCGCGCTGGGCGCCCCTCATCCTCGTACCGGCTACTACTCCGCCGCCGCGTCCGCCGCCTGGGCCTTCAGGGCGCGTTCGACGCCGGACCGGGACTCCGAGACCAGGCGGCGCAGGGCCGCGTTGGGCTCGGCCGACGTCAGCCACTCGTCCGTCTTGTCCAGGGTCTCCTGGGAGACCTGGATCGACGGGTAGAGGCCGACCGCGACCTGCTGGGCGATCTCGTGGGAGCGGGTGTCCCAGATGCCCTTGACCACCTCGAAGTACTTGTCGGTGTACGAGGCGAGGAGTTCGCGCTGGTCGGTCTGGACGAAGCCGCCGATGACAGCCTCCTGCACCGCGTTCGGGAGCTTGTCGGACTCCACGACCTGCGCCCAGGCCTCCGCCTTCGCCTCCGCCGTCGGACGCGCCGCGCGGGCGGTCGCCGCGTGACGCTCGCCCGCCGCCGTCTTGTCCCGCTCGTACTCGCCCGCGATCTCCGCCTCGTCGAAGCGGCCGACCGACGCGAGGCGCTCCACGAACGCCCAGCGCAGCTCGGTGTCCACCGCCAGGCCCTCGATCGTCTGCGAGCCGTCCAGCAGGGCGTCCAGGAGGTCCAGCTGCTCCGGCGTACGGGCCGTCGCCGCGAACGCGCGCGCCCACGCCAGCTGGTGGTCGCTGCCCGCCGCGGCGGACCGCAGGTGCGCCAGCGTGGCGTCGGTCCAGCGGGTCAGCAGCGCCTCGCGGGCGGTCGGGTCGGCGTACAGCTCGATCGCCAGCTTCACCTGGCGGTGCAGGGACTGCACGACACCGATGTCCGACTCCTTGCCGATGCCCGAGAGGACGAGGGAGAGGTAGTCGCGGGTGGCCAGCTCGGCGTCTCGCGTCATGTCCCACGCCGACGCCCAGCACAGGGCGCGGGGGAGGGAGGACTCGAAGTCGCCCAGGTGCTCCGTCACGAACGCCAGGGACTGCTCGTCCAGCCGGACCTTCGCGTACGACAGGTCGTCGTCGTTGAGCAGGACGACCGCCGGGCGGCGCTTGCCGACCAGCTGCGGTACGGCCGTCAACTCGCCGTCGACGTCCAGCTCGACGCGCTCGTCGCGGACCAGCTTGCCGCTGGCGGCCTCTGAACTGTCCAGTTCGTACAGGCCGACCGCGATGCGGTGCGGGCGCAGCGTCGGCTCGCCCTTCGCGCCCGCGGGGAGCGCCGGGGCCTCCTGGCGGATCGCGAAGGACGTGATGACACCGGCCGCGTCCGTCTCGATCTCGGGGCGCAGGATGTTGATACCGGCCGTCTGGAGCCACTTCTGCGACCAGGTGCTCAGGTCACGCCCGGAGGTCTCCTCCAGCGCGCCCAGCAGGTCGGACAGCCGGGTGTTGCCGAACGCGTGGCGCTTGAAGTACGCCTGCACGCCCGCGAAGAACTCGTCCATGCCGACGTACGCCACGAGCTGCTTGAGGACGGAGGCGCCCTTGGCGTAGGTGATGCCGTCGAAGTTGACCAGGACGTCGTCCAGGTCGCGGATCTCGGCCATGATCGGGTGCGTCGACGGGAGCTGGTCCTGCCGGTAGGCCCACGTCTTCATGGAGTTGGCGAAGGTGGTCCAGGAGTGCGGCCAGCGGCTGTCGGGCGCGTACGCCTGGCAGGCGATCGAGGTGTACGTGGCGAACGACTCGTTCAGCCACAGGTCGTTCCACCACTCCATGGTGACCAGGTCGCCGAACCACATGTGGGCCAGCTCATGGAGGATCGTCTCCGCGCGCAGCTCGTACGCGGCGTCGGTGACCTTGGAGCGGAAGACGTACTGGTCCCGGATGGTCACCGCACCGGCGTTCTCCATCGCGCCCGCGTTGAACTCCGGCACGAACAGCTGGTCGTACTTCTTGAACGGGTACGCGTAGTCGAACTTCTCCTGGAACCAGTCGAAGCCCTGCCGCGTGACCTCGAAGATCGCGTCCGAGTCGAGGAACTCGGCGAGCGAGGGGCGGCAGTAGATGCCGAGCGGGACGGACTGGCCGTCCTTCTCGTAGACGCTGTGCACCGAGTGGTACGGGCCGACGATCAGGGCCGTGATGTACGACGAGATCCGCGGGGTCGGCTCGAACTCCCAGACGTCGTCCTTGGGCTCCGGGGTCGGGGAGTTGGAGATGACGGTCCAGCCGGACGGTGCCTTCACGGTGAACTGGAAGGTGGCCTTCAGGTCCGGCTGCTCGAAGGAGGCGAAGACGCGGCGGGCGTCCGGCACCTCGAACTGGGTGTACAGGTACGCCTGCTGGTCGACCGGGTCGACGAAACGGTGCAGGCCCTCGCCCGTGTTGGTGTAGGCGCAGTCCGCCACCACGCGCAGGACGTTGCGGCCCGCCAGCAGGGCGGGGAGCGCGATGCGGGAGTCCTTGAAGACCTCCGCCGGGTCGAGCGCGTCACCGTTCAGGGTGACCTCGTGGACCTCCGGGGCCACCAGGTCGATGAACGACTCGGCCCCGTTCTCGGCCACGTCGAAGCGCACCGTGGTCACGGACCTGTAGGTACCGCCCTCTTGCGCGCCGGAGAGGTCGAGATCGATCTCGTACGACTCGACGGTGAGCAGCTTTGCCCGCTGCTGAGCCTCTTCGCGAGTCAGGTTTGTGCCAGGCACGCGGTCATCTCCTCGTTATGGGTGGGTTCGGCGGTTCCGCCATCCTTCCATGGGAGCCGCGCGAAACGCGATGTCCGGAACCCGCCGGTGACCGGGGAGGACTCCGAGGAGGGTGGAACACATGACCACCCACACCGCACGCCCCATCCCCCCGTCCGCTCTGAAGGAACTCCGCTCCACCGACGACGCGGGGCGGGAGACGGTTCCCGTGACCGACGACGAGGGCGGCGCGCCGCTCAGGTGCTGTCTGCGGCGCAGTGCGCCCGGCGAGCGGATCGCCCTCGTCTCGTATGCCCCGCTGCGCCGCTGGGCCGCCGAGACGGGCGCCGAGCCGGGGGCCTACGACGAGCAGGGCCCCGTCTTCGTTCACGCCGAGGAGTGCGCGGGGCCGGACTTCGCCGGCTACCCCTTCGCGAACGCGCACCGGACGCTCCGGCGCTACTCCGCCGACGGGCACATCCTCGGCGGCGAGCTGGTCGACGCGCCCGACGACGACGCCTTCCGGAACGCGTTCGACGACCCGGCCGTGGCGCTCGTCCACGTCCGGGCCGTCGAGTACGGCTGCTTCCTCTACGAGGTGAGGCGGGACTAGCCCTTCTGGCCCTTCAGCTCCGCCGCCACCAGCTCCGCGATCTGTACCGCGTTCAGGGCCGCGCCCTTGCGGAGGTTGTCGTTGGAGATGAACAGGGCGAGGCCGTTGTCGACGGTCTCGTCGCGGCGGATGCGGCCGACGTACGAGGCGTCCTTGCCGGCCGCCTGCAACGGCGTCGGGATCTCGGAGAGCGCGACGCCGGGGGCGCCGGCGAGGAGCTCCGTCGCGCGCTCCGGGCTGATCGGACGCGCGAAGCGGGCGTTGATCTGGAGGGAGTGGCCGGAGAAGACCGGGACGCGCACACAGGTGCCGGAGACCTTCAGCTCGGGGATCTCCAGGATCTTGCGGGACTCGTTGCGGAGCTTCTGCTCCTCGTCGGTCTCGTTCAGCCCGTCCTCGACGAGGTTGCCGGCGAAGGGCAGCACGTTGAAGGCGATGGGGCGCTTGTAGACCTGCGGCTCGGGGAAGTCGACCGCCTCGCCGTCGTGGGTCAGCTTGTCGGCGTCGGCGACGACCTTCTGGACCTGGCCGTGCAGCTCCGCCACGCCCGCGAGGCCGGAGCCGGAGACCGCCTGGTAGGTGGTGGCGACGAGCGCTTCGAGGCCCGCCTCGGCGTCCAGCACCTTCAGGACCGGCATCGCGGCCATCGTGGTGCAGTTCGGGTTGGCGATGATGCCCTTGGGGCGGTCCGCGATGGCGTGCGGGTTCACCTCGGAGACCACCAGGGGCACCTCGGGGTCCTTGCGCCAGGCCGAGGAGTTGTCGATCACGACAGCGCCCTGCGCGGCGACCTTCTCGGCCAGCGCCTTCGAGGTCGAGCCGCCCGCGGAGAACAGCACGATGTCCAGGCCCGTGTAGTCCGCCGTCGCCGCGTCCTCGATCGTCACGCCGTCCAGGACCGTCCCCGCCGAGCGGGCCGAGGCGAACAGACGCAGCTCGGTGACCGGGAAGTCCCGCTCCACGAGGATCCTGCGCATGACCGTGCCGACCTGGCCGGTGGCTCCGACGATTCCTACCTTCACGACGACTCCTTCTACATGGCGGGTGCGTGGCCTGGACGTTTCCATGATGCGTCTCTTACCGGCCGGTGTGTCCAATCGTTTGCCCGAGGGATGGGACGCCATGCGGGTCAGGGGCGCAGTTCGAGGGTCCACTCGCCGAGGCAGCGGACATGGAGGATCGAGCCCGAGATGCGGTACGGACCGGAAGAAGCGGTGAGTTTCCGGTGCGGGAAGAGGTTTTCGTCCAGTTCGAAGACATGGATCAGGGCCGTCCCGACGACCACCAGCTCGGCCTCGGGCCCGGTGTGACGTACGACTCCATACCAGCCACCCGGCGTCCGCGCGCCCAGCACGGGGGCCGCGCTGAGCGGGGCCGGCTCCAGACGCCACTTCGTGTCCTCGCCGGCACGCACCGTGAGGAAGCAGCTGCCGCCGGGGTCGACCCACACCGGCCCGAGGGTGGGGCGCCGCCGGCCCAGCGTGTCGGCGATGGTCGTCGACTTGCCGTAGGGATGGTTCAGGGACCACGCGCTCAGGTGCTCGTCGTCGCCGCGCGAGGTCCGGGTCACCGTCATCAGGGTCGGCGGGCCCTGGTAGCGCAGGACGGTGCTGCCCCGGCCCTCGGCCGGGCCGGTGAACAGCGGCGCCTGCTCCTCGGGCAGCAGCCGCAGCGTCCAGTCGCCGGCGCACTTGACGTGTACGGCCTGCTCGGCCCTGCCGTCGGCGAACAGCACCGCCATGCCGCGGGTGCCGTGCTGGCGGCCGGTGAGCCACTCGTCCTCGTCGCCGTACTCGTCGACGCGCTTCACTTCGAGGCTGTAGTCGGCCTTGGCTCCGGGGAACTCGTACTGGACCAGCGCCGGACGCCCGGGGCGGGGGTTGAGCAGGGTGATCGTCCGGTCGCCGCGGCCCTCGTAGGCGCCGGTCGTCCGGCCCGCCGAGGGGTCGCGGACGGGGAGCGGCTTGGCGGTGAGCTCCCAGTTGCCGTCGCCGTGCTCGATCACCAGCAGCAGGGGGCCGTCCGGGACCGGGACGGTCTGCTTGAGCTTCCCGGTCTCGTTGCACAGCATCTCGTGCTCGTCGAGGTCGTCGAAGTGCTCGGCCTCGTGGCAGTTGAGCACGAACCACTCGCCGCGGTCGGCGCCCCCGTCGAAGCGGACCTTCACATCGGCCATCGTGCCCGGGTAGGCGAGGACGTCGGGGCCGCGTCCCGTGAGGGTCCGGGTGCCCAGCGGACGGGCCGCCGACAGCGGCAGGACCCTGATCGTCCAGTCGCCGTCGTAGTTGACCTTCATCCGCAGCGGACGGTCGCGCGGGGGCTGCACCAGGGCGCGGCCGTGGAAGTCGCGCAGGGTGGTGTTGAAGACGGTGTCCTCGTCCTTGTTGCGCCGGTTCAGCGTCTCGACGAGGAGCCATTCGTCGCCCCGGACCTGCGCCTCCACGATCACCGGCCCGGGCGGCAGCGGTACGTCCACGGAGACGACGCCGTTGCCGCGGCCGCTCTGGGTGTGGGGCGGGAAGTCGGTGCCGAGGGGAGCGGGGGTGGACATGGGGGCGGTCATGGGTGCGGCCATGGGCGCGGGCGCCGGGGTGTACGCGGGGACCGGCGCGGGCGCCGGTATGGCATCGGCGATCGGCGGCCCGGCCGCCTTCGTCACCCCGGTGTGCGTCACCGGCGCCACCGGCTCCGCCTCCACCACGATCCCGAAGTCCGTCGCCAGCCCCGCGAGCCCCGAGTCCCAGCCCTGCCCGACCGCCCGGAACTTCCACTCCCCGTTGCGCCGGTAGAACTCCCCGAGCACGAAGGCCGTCTCACCGGCGGCGTCCGTCACGTCGTAGTGCACGACGATCGTGCCGTCGCCCGTGACGGTCTGGAGCGCGAGCCCCGGCACCGCCCCGAAGGTGCCGTCGTCGCAGGACGCGGCGACCAGCACCCGCTGCACCGCCGGCTCCACCCGGGGCAGGTCCAGCTCCAGCCACTCGGCGAGCTGGTCCACGCCGTCCCCGGTGCCCAGGTGCCGTACCGCGCCCGAGGGATGCGCGGGCTGGTTGTGGAAGACGAGGTCGGCGTCGCCGCGCACCTTGCCCGCCGCGTCGAGCAGCAGCGCCGAGACGTCCACGACGGGCGTCCCCGGCACCTTACGGCGGGAGACGGCAACCCTCAGGAGACCAGCGGGGACAGGGGCGTTGGCCCCCTTCACGATGTGCGTCATGGGGCTCATGGTGGCAGCGAAGATCATGTGAAGAAAGAATTCCGGAGATCGGACCGAACGTTTCCGCCCGAGCCGGCGTCATAGAGGAAACGCGGCGAGGAGAGGGGTGGCTGTGCTGCGCAGAAAGGCCCGCCGCGGCCAGGGGGACAGCATTCATGACGGGCCCGACGACCCGCTCGACGCGGCCCAGGAACGTCGGGTACGAGCCGTGCTCGCGCTCGGCGGCGTACCGCAGGCGGACCTGCCGGACGGGGTGCAGCAGGTCCGCCTGCGGTTGCTGGAGCGGGCGGCGAAGGGGTACGAGGCGCCGCGCGACGTCTCCGCGTGGGCGGCCGTCGTCGCCTCCAACCTCGCCATGGACTGGCACCGCGCCAAGCGACGGCAGGAGCGGATCGGTGAACGCCTGGCCTCTCTGCGCCAGTTGGAGCACCCCTCCGGCGAGGACACCAGCGTGCTCTCGCTCGCCGTCGCCCAGGGACTGGACGAACTGCCCGACAACCAGCGCCAGGTCCTCGTCCTGCGGTTCTACGCCGATCTTCCGGTGCGGGACATCGCCCAGGAACTCGGTGTCCCGGAGGGCACGGTCAAGAGCAGGCTGCACACGGCGGTCCGCGCGCTGCGCGCCCGTCTGCACGAGGACGAGGTGGTGTGACATGACCGCCGAACACCGGGACCGGGATGCCGACGCGCTGATGGCGGCGCTCACCGGCGAACCACTGCCCGACGGGGCCGACGCGGATCTGCTGGCGGAACACCGCGAGGCCACCTCCGACATCGCCCTCCTGCGCGAGCAACTCGGCCTCATCGGCGACGCGTTGGCCCAGGAGCCGCGTCCCTCGCCGCGACCTGCTCCGGTACGTCCCGCACGGGCCCGGCGCTGGGTCCCGAGGCTCGCCTTCGGCACCCTCGCGACGGCCGCGGTGGCCGCCGTGGTCACCGGCATGGGCTGGCTGATCGCGACGAACGGCGACAGCCTCACGGACTCCGGGGGCGACGCGAGCAGCGCCCAGAAGTCCCAGTCCGACGCGGACACCCGCTTCGGCAGCCCGCACTACCTCGCCTGCACCCGGCTGGTCGTCGAGGGGACGGTCGCCTCGGTCGAACGCCTCTCGGACCAGGTGCAGTTGCGGATCACCGTGGACGTGGTCCGCTACTACAAGCAGGACATGAAGGGCCCCGAGCGGCTGACGTACGTCGTCGACGACACCTTCGTCGACGGTCTGCGCAAGGGCGACCCGGTGCTGTTCGGGGTCCTGGAGGGGGACACCGTGCCCGACCACTGGGTGGTCGGCGAGCGGGAGGTCGCCCGGGAACGGGCCTGGATCCAGGCCTCGCTGCCGGAGTCACGGCGGCTCACCTGCGCATGAGGATCGAACGATCTGCGATGCTCCCGCGTCATAGGAGAAACACGGATGAGGGAGAACGCGGGTGCAGATCAGGAGACCTGGCGGCGCGGAGGCAGGCGCGGACCCGCTGGACGCGGCGCAGGCCGACCGGGTCCGTGCCGTCCTGGCGCTCGGCGGGGTCCCTCAGGACGACCTCCAGGACGGGCTCCAGCAGGTGCGGCTGCGCCTGCTGGAACGCCGGGCCCGCGGCGACGACCCGCCGCGTGACCTGGGCGCCTGGGCCGCGGTGGTGGCCTCGAACCTCGCGGTGGACTGGCACCGCGCCAGACACCGGCAGGAGCGCGTCAGCGAGCGGCTCTCCCTGCTCGGTACGCCGGACGAACGCGTCCAGGACGACACCGAGAACAGCGTCCAGGCGCTCGCCGTCGCCGAAGGGCTCGACGCCCTGCCGGGCGCGCAGCGGCAGGTCCTGATCCTGCGCTACTACGCGGATCTCTCGGTTCCGCAGATCGCCGAACAGCTCGGGATCCCCTTGGGAACGGTCAAGAGCAGGCTGTACGCCGCGGCGAAGCACCTGCGTGACCGGCTGCACGTGGAAGAGACGGTGTGACGGTGGACAAGCACGACGAGCTGATGGCGGTCCTGCTGGGCGAACCCGCGCACCGGGAGACGCAGGAGTACGGGGCGGCGGAACGCGACATGGCCGCCGTACGCGAGCAGCTTCGGCGGATCGGGGACGGGCTGGCCCGCGCGGCAGCGGAGGTGCCGGAACCGGTGCCGGAGCCCGTGTCCGTGCCGGAACCCGTCCCCGTGCGCCGGTGGTGGCGTGGGCGTCTCGGGCTCGTGGCTCTCGCGGCGGCCGTGGCCGTCGCGTCGCTGGGGACGGGGGCGGCGTATCTCGTCGCCCACAACGGGGTCGAGGGCGAGGGATCCCAGGCCCTGCTCACCGTCGAGGGGCTCATCGCCTGCTCCAGCACGGTCGTCGAGGGCACGGTGGCGCGGGTCGAGGCGGCGGGCGGCGACGACCGGTACCGGGTGGTGCTGGACGTGGAGCGGCACTACAAGCCGGCGAGCGGGGAGCGGACGGTCACCTTCGTCGACCAGGGTGCGAACGTACCGGCGTACTACCGGACCGGGGCGCGGATGCTGGTCCTGGTCTCCAGCCTGCCGGGCGAGGGGCCCGACACCTATCGCGCGGGCGATCCGCCGTACGCCGAGGACCGGACCGGTGCCGCTCAGGACGCGCTGGCGGAGGGGCGCCTGCGGATCGAGCGGGCGCTGCCCGCCGCACGGGGTCTGACCTGCGAGGGCGCGGCCTGACCGCACGGACGGAGAACG
The DNA here is from genome assembly GCF_045041065.1 of Streptomyces sp. NBC_00028. Taxonomy (NCBI): domain Bacteria; kingdom Bacillati; phylum Actinomycetota; class Actinomycetes; order Kitasatosporales; family Streptomycetaceae; genus Streptomyces; species Streptomyces sp. NBC_00028. The sequence goes on from NZ_CP108293.1 coordinate 6,559,506, forward strand.
CGGAAGGGCGGGCGCCCCATGGGAACGCCCGCCCCTTTACTGCCGTTCAGCCGTTACGGCGTGACCTTCTCGATCGTCACGCTGCCGATGCCGGCGGCCGTGCCGCGGGCGTTGACCAGCTGGACCTGGCCGAAGAACTCACGGCCCTCCGGAGCGGCCGCCAGGGCGGTGACGTTCGCGGAGACGTTCGTCGAGTCGCCGGTGCCGAGCTTGACGGCGGCGGTGTCGTCGACGGTGACGGTGCCCAGGGCGTTGGAGAAGAACACGTCCTGGTAGTCGTACGCGGTGGAACCGGACGGCACCGAGTAGCCGATGACCTCGATGGTGTAGGTGCCGGCGGCCGGGGCGGCGACCGAGACGGCCTCCTCCGAGTCGCCGTCGGCCGAGGTGCCGGCCTCGCTGCCGTCGGGGCCGTAGACGACCAGGTCGAGGTCGGCGGCCGCGTCGGAGACGTTGCCGATGACCACGTCGAGGGACTTGGCGCCCTCGGGCACGTCGACCGTGGTGGTCTGGGTGACACCCTCGGTGATGGACGGGCGGGCCGACTTGGCCGAGCCGAGCGGACCGCCGACGAGCTTGCCGTCCAGGGCGGCGAAGTTGTTCGTCACCTTCCAGGAGGCGGCGACCGGGGTGCCGACCTTGGCCTCGGGAACCGTCACGACCTCGGGGTCGAAGGCGGCGCCGAGGACGGAGACGTCCAGCTTGTACGGGTTGTCGAGCAGCGGCGACGTACGGCGCGACTCGACCTCGATCTCCCAGACGCCGGCCTGCGGGTCCGCGTACGCACGCACGTCGGGCTTGCAGCCGTTGCCGTCGAGGTAGTTGTTGTAGCAGTACGGGGTGCCGGTGTTGTCGACCGGAGTGCCGTACGGGTGGATCGCGATGAACCGGGTCTGGCTCTTGTCCTTCAGCCCGCCGATCGCGACCTCCAGGGACTTGGCGCCCTCGGGAACGGTCACGAAGTACGACTGCGTGCTGTTGCGCTGGACGGTGTTCGACGCGGAGTAGGTGTACTTCACCGGCGACGAGACGACGACCGTGTTCAGGATCTGCTTGTCGACGCCCTCGGTGCGCGGGTCGTCGACCTCCAGGATCGCGCTCTTGACGCCGGCGGACGGCGACTTGGCGGCGATCTTCACGGTGACCGGCTTGTTCAGCTCCAGCTTGATGTCGTCGGAGCCGACGATGGAGAAGGTGCCGGAGGCGTTGTTCTCCAGGCTCAGCTCGTGCCACAGCGGACGGTCGGCGCCGGTCGTACGGGTGATGGTGACCTCGTACGACTTCTTCACGCCGGCCTTCAGGCCGCCCTCACGGTCGTAGATGCCGGTGCCGAAGCCCGGCGTCTTCAGGAACTGGTCGATCGCGGTGTCGACCGGCGCCTTGACCGTGTAGTCGTGGGCGGTCGCGCCGTCCTTGATGGCGTCCCAGGCGTCCACGATGTTGATGAGGCCCGCGCCCTCCTCGTACGCCTGCACACCCTTGATGTGGTCGGCGGTCGAGGTCAGGGCGGTGCGCAGGTTCGCCGGGGTGAGCGTGATGCCCTTCTGCTTCGCGGCGGAGAGCAGCAGCGCCGAGGCGCCCGCGGCCTGCGGGGAGGCCATCGAGGTGCCCTGGAGCATCGAGTAGCCGGCCGGCAGCGTGTAGCCCGACTCGGCGACCGGGGAGCCCGGCAGCCAGGTCTGCGTGGTGTTGATGGAGGCGCCCGGCGCGGACAGCGTCGGGGTGAACCCGCCGTCCTCACGCGGACCGCGCGAGGAGAACGGCATCATCGCGTACGACTTCGTCACCGCGGAGCCGTAGTTGGAGGCCCACGTCGCCTTGGAGATGGCCGCGCCGACGGAGATCACCTTGTCGGCCAGACCGGGGTCGCCGATGGTGTTGGCACCCGGGCCGGAGTTGCCGGCCGAGATGACCAGCTGGACGCCGTAGGTGTCGATGAGGCGCGTGTAGAGCTCGGCGCGCGCGTTGTTGCCGTCGTTCAGCGCCGGAAGACCGCCGATGGACATGTTGACGATGTCGACACCGCGGTTGGTGACGAGGTCGATCATGCCCTCGGTGAGCGCGACGTTGGTGCAGCCGCCGGACCAGGTGCAGGCACGGGACGAGACGATCTTCGCGCCCGGGGCCGCGCCGTTCATCTTCCCGCCGAACAGGCCGTTGGCGGAGGTGATGCCGGCGACGTGGGTGCCGTGCTCGGACTCGATGACGCCGATGTTGACGTAATCGGCCTTGGCGCCCGAGGAGTTGTAGACGACGTCCTTGCGGATCTCGACGACGAACGGAATGCGCTCGACGACCTCCGTGGTGGGGTCGTCGGTGCCGAAGTAGCCGATCTGGTAGCCGTCCTTGTACGGCTTCATGGCCACGTCGTCGGTGAAGTCGAGGTTGTCGTTCAGGTCGACGCGGACGGTGCCGGCGGCCGCGTCGTACAGCACGCCCCAGACGTCCGTCTTGTCGCCGTCGCGGTTCAGGTCGCCCGCCATGTCGCCACCGGTGGTGGCGGACTCGGACATGTAGCTGAACTTGTACGAACCCTCGGGCGCCTTGAACGTCTCGGTGCCCTGGCTGGTCGTGGTGATCGAGAACGTCGGACCGGCGACCGCGGTGGTCATCCGCCGCCAGGTGCCGTCGCCGTCGGAGACGGGGTCGGTCGAGGTGACCCAGTCGACGATCTTGCGCTCACCGGTGGTGGTCTTCTGCAGCGCGGGGTGGCCGAGGTCGACGCCGGAGTCGAGGATGCCGATGGTGATCCCGCGGCCGTCCGCCTTCGGGTGGTCCTGCACGAAGTCGACGGCGCCCGTCTCGAAGGACGGGTTGTACGGGTTCTTGGCGGGGGTCTTCTTGTTCGGCCCCGTGTAGGCGCCCGTGGCGCTCGCGGTCGAGGCGGCGCCCTTCGCGGTGTCCGCGGCGGGCGTGGGATCGTCCAGCGCGATCTCCTGCCGCAGGTCGATGCCGTGCACGGAGGAGAGCTTCGCGGCGGCGGCGATGGCCGCGTCCGCCTTGGCGGTCGGCACGGTCGCACGGACGTACCCGAGCTTGTCGTAGGTCTTGCCCACGTAGCCGCCCTTGACCGCGTCCAGCTCCTCGGTGACCTGCTCGGTCTTGCCGGGGGCGGTGGCGACCATCAGCGTGACGTTCTTGTCGCCGTCGGCCTTGGCCTCGGCGAGCAGGTCCGCGTCGTCCGAACCGAGCTTCTCGTGGGCGGACTTGACGCCCGGGTCGGCCGCGGCGGGCGTACCGGAGTCGGCCGAGAAGGCCATGGGTATCGGCCCGGCCGCGGAGAGCGCGGCCACGAGACCGGCGGCCACGGCTATACGCACCACGCGTCTCGCGCTAGGTATCGGTTCGCGCTGGGGGGTGAGGGTCATCGGCATCCCTTGTAGGTAAAGGAACGTGCGGTGGCGACCGGGACCGATCGGTCCTGACCGCGGGGGTCCGGAACGAGGTTCCGGGTGATCGCACAGCTTTACGCATGGGAAGGATGTTTAGGGAGAGTTGACCGAATCGATATGGACGCGTGGGGAAAACCCCCTAGGTCATCCGTGAGTTAACCGGCATACCGGTCCATCCGGCTTCACGGGCAGCGGGGTTACCCCGCCCCCGCGGTGCTTTAGATCCTTGTTGCCATGGCCTGGTCAAACCTTTACGATCTGCTCCGACCAAGATCACAGGGCTTTCACAGGGCGGAGCGTGCCTTGACCATGCTGGACTTCCACTTCCCTAAATGGGGGGTCTGGGCCGCCGCGGCCGTAGCGGTGGCGGCGGTGGCCGGGGGCGCGACCCTGCTGCCGGTCGCCGAGGCCGACACCAGGACCCTGGACTCGGAGCCCGAGGTGATCGCCCACGCCCTGGAGAGCGTGGAGTTCGAGAGCGTCGGACAGATGGCCGTCACCTCGCCCGCCGTGGTCCGCGCGACGGTGACCGCGGTGAACCCCGGACGCATCGTCGGTGCCGACGAGACCGCCGAGCCGGGCGAGGAGACCGCGGCCACCCAGGCCCGAGAGGTGACGCTCCAGGTCAACCAGGCGTTCTCGCCGAACGGCCGTACCACCTTCCCGGCCCCGATCAAGGTCGAGGAATGGGGCTGGGACGCCAGCGGCGACGGCTACCAGGTCAACAACTACAAGTGGAGCGAGGTCGGCAAGGAGTACGTGTTCTTCCTGCGCGGCTCCGCGACCACCGGCTGGAACGTCATCAGCACGGAGGGCCGGGCGGAGATCCTCGCCGACGGCTTCCTCTCCTCGTCCGCCGAGGAGGGCTCGGCGCTGAAGCAGAGCATCGAGAGCTACGACATGCTCGATCTCACGATCTACCTCAAGCGGATCTACGACACCAAGAACCCGCCGCCGGACCTGCCGACCGCCGCCGAGATGCCGGTCGCCGGCCCCTCCGGGTACGAGAACTCGCCGCTTCCGACGGCCGGCGTCACCGCGGAGCCCACCGACCTGGGCACCAACGACGGCTCGGAACCCACCCCGTACCCCTCCTCCACCTGAACCGTCTCCAGCTGAAATGAGAGAGCAAATGTCACGTACGACGCGCCCGCTGTGGGTCGCGCTGGCGGCGGTGCTCCTGGCCTCCCTCTCCTCGCCGGCCCACGCGAGTCACGACGACTCCGGCATGGACCCGGACAACAGGCAGCAGGCCGTCAAGGGCTTCAACCTGACGGTCAAGGGCAAGGGGGCCATGGAGTGGGGCAAGGAGCAGCTCGAACGGAGCGTCATCACCACCTCGTGGGGTGGCGGTGACATCGAGGTCCACGACTACAAGACGGAGAACGTGACGTGGGCGGGGCAGACCAGGTGCAAGGACTGGAACGCGCTCTTCACGTCGTGTGACGTCATCACCATCCAGTTCAACACCGCCATGTACCACGACGACTTCGAGTGGCTCACCATGGGCTGCCACGAGTTCGGGCACACCGGCGACCTCGGGCACCGCAAGGCGTCGAACGACACCGACAACAACTCGTGCATGCGCTCCACGACGGCGGCCTACTACCGGTTCGACCAGCACGACCTCAACGCCATCAAGGCGGGGACGTGATATCCAGGCGGACCCGTCTCGGCGTGGGCGCGGCGGTGCTCGTCGTCGGCCTCGGCGGCGGACTGCTGGGCTACCGGTGGGCGACGGCGGACGACTTCGCCGACGCCAAGGCGCAGGCGGCCTTCTGCCGTACGGCGGAGCCGCTGGATCTCCAGACCGTGAACGACCTGGGCCTGCACGACAAGCACCACATCCTCGAGGATCTGAGCGAGCAGGCGCCCGACGGAGTCCACGACGACTTCGCCGCGCTCCTGGACTGGTACGACCACTTCGATCCCGAGGACGAGAAGGACGCGCGTGCGGCGAGCTTCGCCGTGGGCGAGTTCATCGAGCGCAGCTGCGACGCCATCAACATCGGCGGGGTGCGCGCCGCGGACGGCTGAACGGCGTCCGGACACGGCGAGGGCGGGTTCCCGGCAGGGGGCCCGCCCTTCGCGCGTCAGGGCTTCTGCGTCCGCGCGTAATGGCGTGACGCCTTCGCCCGGTTGCCGCACGCCGCCATCGAGCACCAGCGGCGCGTCCCGTTCCGTGAGGTGTCGAAGAAGTGCAGGATGCACGCCTCGTGGGCGCAGCCGCGGATGCGGTCGGGCGCGGTGGCGAGCAGCTCCAGATAGCCCCGGGCGGCGAGCCAGGCCGGCCCCCAGGCGGGGTCGCGGAACTCGGGGATCTCGCCCGGCCCTTCGGCGGTGAGGGTGGCCCGGATACGGCCATGATCGAGCACGGCGTCCAGCGGAGCCGTCTCGCCCCCGTCGACCGCCTTCCGCAGCGCGTCCCGCGCCTGGAGGGTGTGCCGCAGCGTGGCCGCGTCCGCCGCGAACCGTCCGTCGAGCGCGTTGGCCGCCAGCCATACGGCGAGCCCGTCGGCGTCCTGGAGCAGATCCTGGGCGGCTCCTTCCCGCATCCACCGCGTGTTGAGCAGATCGAGGGCGAGCGGCTCGCCGGTGAGCGGGCGCGGGTCGGCTGACATGCGGGTCTCCTTCGGTGCTAACCACTCAAGGGTACGTGAGGGGTTGCGCCGACCGCGCCTAACCCTTAACTTTATCTAGAGAGGTTAGTCATCCGAAGGGACGCGTCATGACCTTGCGCACCGGCCACATCGGCCTGAACGTCACCGATCTCGACCGCTCGCTCGCCTTCTACCGGGACGTCCTGGGCTTCACACTGATCGCCGAGGGCAAGGAGGAAGGCCGCCGGTACGCGTTCCTGGGCGACGGCACGGCCCTGGTCCTCACGCTCTGGCAGCAGGCGGAAGGGCCGTACGCGAGCGACCGCGCGGGCCTGCACCACCTCGCCTTCGAGGCGGACTCGATCGAGCGGGTGCGCGCGTACGAGGAGGCGCTGCGGACGTACGGCGTCGACTTCGCCTACGAGGGAGTCGTCGCCCACCGCGAGGGCGCGGCGTCGGGCGGCATCTTCTTCCACGACCCCGACGGCACCCGGCTGGAGATCTCCGTGCCGAGCGGCGCGGAGGGGGCGCCGGCACCGGTGGAGTCGGCTCCGACCTGCGGGTTCTTCTAGTCATGGGCGTCTATCACGCGGGCTCGCGGGCGGTGCAGGAACGGGTGGGGGTGCGGGAGCGGGCGGATCATGTGGGTGCCTCGATAGGGGAGGGCATCAAGCCGATCGCCGCCGCGTTCCTGGAGGCGCAGCCCCTGCTGACCGTGGGCGCCGCGGACCCGTCGACGGGCGCGGTGTGGGCGTCCCCGCTCACCGGCCCGCCGGGCTTCGTACGGGCGACGGGCCCGCGCCAGATGTCGGTGACGGGAGGGGTCCCGGCGTCGGACCCGCTCACCGCGGCCCTCGCCGAGGAGGGCACGCTCGTCGGCACGATCGCCCTCGACCCCCGCACCCGCCGCCGTATGCGCCTCAACGGCCGACTCCGGCCCACGGAACGGGGCTTCGCGGTGACGGCGGACCGGGTCTTCGCCAACTGCCCGAAGTATCTCCAGCGGAGGGAGTCGTACGAGGTGGTGGCCGGCCGGGCTGTCGGGGTGCCGCGACGGGAACGGCAACTCTCCTCGGCCCAGGCGGAGTTCATCGCCACGTCCGACACCTTCTTCCTGACGACCGTGCACCCGGACGGCGCCGACACCAGCCATCGGGGCGGCAACCCGGGCTTCGTGAGGGTGGCTTCGCCGGGGGAGCTGAGCTGGCGGGACTACCCGGGCAACTCGATGTTCCTCACCCTGGGCAACCTCGCGGCGGACCCGCGCGCGGGCCTGCTCCTCCTGGACTGGACGACGGGTACGACACTCCAGCTGACGGGCGAGGCGCGCACGGAGTTCGACGCGGCGGGCGGCCGCCGGGTGCGGCTGGCGATCCGGGAGGTCATCGAGACGCCGGAGGCGCTGCCCCTGCGCTGGTCGCCGCCCGCATACTCACCGGCCAATCCACCGCTCGGGGGCTAACGTCCCCCCATGCGCAAGAAGTTGAGGGTGGCGGCCTACGCCCTGTGCGTCCGGGACGATCACCTCCTGCTCGCCCGCTGGATCGGCGACGACGGCCGGCCGGAGTGGACCCTGCCGGGCGGCGGCATGGAGCACGGCGAGGACCCCTACGACACGGTGCTGCGGGAGGTGGAGGAGGAGACCGGGTACACCGTCGAGATCACGCACCTGCTCGGCGTCGACTCCATCCGCCTTGCACAGGCCCGTCGTTGGGGCCGCGGCGTCGACCGCCAGGGCCTGCGCCTCCTCTACGAGGCCCGGGTCACCGGCGGCGAGCTCCGCCCCGAGATCGGCGGCTCCACCGACATGGCGGCCTGGCATCCCCTGACGGAGGTACCCGAGCTGAACCGGGTCGCACTGGTGGACGTGGGACTGACGTTGTGGCGGGAGCGACCGGCGACGGGGCGGGTAACAGGCGCCCGGGATTAGGGCCTGTCCGGCGGATCAAGTCGCAGGAAAGCCGCGGTGCCTCATCGACGCGGGTGAGCGGGGGCGATGGGGGTGCCCCCGCGCGAGGTTGTTCGAGCGTGGGGGAGCGTTGGACTGCAAGGCGGAGGAGGGCGGCGACGCGATGGGGGCCCCTCCCGCTCGAGCGAAGCCGAGAGCGGGGGAGTCGGCAACCGACGACAACGCCGCAGGCCGGCGTGCCAGCCCCCGCGTCTGCGGCATGATCCGCCGGACAGGCCCAAGGCCTTTGGGTCGCCGATGCCGATTCCCTCCCGGGCGGGGCGCTTGTCTGGAATGCTGAACGGCATCGCCATTGCCGAGGGGGACGGCCATGGAATGGTCGATGTCCATCACATACGGGGCGCTGGGCGGCCTGGTCGTGGAGATCGTGGTCTTCTACGGCCGGATCGCGACCTGGCAGGCGGCCAGGCACCGGGCGCTGTCGCGGAACCGCCGCCGCGACAAGCTGCCGCGCTTCGACAAGTACATCGACCCGCCCTCCGACGCGCTGGCCGCCCTGACGCGGATCTGCCTCGGTGCCGGCGCCGGCTGGCTCTTCGCCCCCCAACTGACGGGCGCGCTCGCGACGGTGGCGGTGGGGGCGTCGGCGCCGGCGCTGCTGCGGCAGCTGGGGAGTGCGCGCACGCTCCAGGCGGCGATCGCCGGGACGCAGACGGAACCGGCGACGCCGGCCGGTGAGGAAGTCCTCGAGTCATGACCCGCCACCTCGCGGAACGCTACTGGGCCTCCCTGACGGACTCCCACCCCGAGGCCCTGGATCACCTCGTCGAACACGGCCGCCGCCGGGATCTGCCGCTGTGGCGGCGGTACGTGGCGTCGCTGCTGGACGTCGAGCCGCTCGCCCTCGACGGCGGCGCGGACGTGCGTGCGGAGGAGGATGCGGGTGGGGAACCGGAACCGCCCGCATCCACCTTCTCCTACACCCTCGACACGGACATCGACCTCGGGCGGCCCGCGCCCGCGCGCGGGATCGGCCGGGTGATGGCCGGCTGGGCGCTCGCGGTGGTCTTCGTCGGCGTGGCCGTCCTCGGTTTCTCGCTCCACTTCGGTGCCCGGCAGCAGGTCGTCCCGGTCATCGAGATCGGCGACGCTCCCCGTACGAGCCCGCCGCCCGCGGCACGTGAGGAGTCCGGCGGGTTCGCCTGGGTCCCGCCCCAGGGCTGGCGCCGGGACGTGAAGACCGGTGCCGAGGTGCACTACACCTCTCCTGAAGGCGACCAGGAGGTCGCCGTGAAGTCCTCGCTGGCCCGGGGCGACCTCATGAAGACCTGGAAGGCGTCGGAGAAGAACGCCCGGCAGGGGGAGGGTTACCAGAAGATCCGGCTCGACCCGGCCCGCTTCGAGGGCTGGCCCGCGGTCCTGTGGGAGTACACCTTCACGCTCCAGGGCAAGCCCTGGCGCGCGGTGCTCCTGGGTTTCACGGTGGAGGGGCGGACGTACCAGATCAACACCTGGTACCAGCCGACCGCGACCCAGCCGATGAAGACCTACGAGAAGGTCCGGGCGAGCTTCACCGTGCTGCCGTCGGAACCCTCGACTACCCCGCCAGATGAACAGCCTGTGACCACCGTCCGCCCACCGGACGAGCCCTCGTAGACACTCAGGGTCCCCCAAGATCCACGTACGGTGATCGGTGTTGCGCGTTGCCGTCTCGTTCACGTACAGGTCATCCTCACTGCCAAGCATCCAGAGCGAGCGGGGAATTCGCGTCAGCGAGCGACCCGCGACCACTGCCGACGCGTTCGCACTCGGGGAGACCGCGCCATGTCGCGCACACGCTCTGTCGCCACCTCCGCCCTCGCGGTCAACCGCCGCACCGTTCTCGCCGCCACCGGCGCCGCAGCCGTCTCCGCCGGCGTCGGCTACGCCCTGCGGCCCACCGACAGCCAGGCCGCCACCGCCTCGACGTCCACCGCCGCCGGTTCCGGCATCGCGGCCGAGGCGCCCGTCGCCCAGTCCCGGCAGGCGCCGGCCACCACCCCCCTCGCGCCCTACACCCGCGGCACCACCGTCGCCACCGTCGCCGCCGCCCGCACCTCCTCCGGCTTCCGCCGCCTCGGCAACGGCCCCGGCTGGGCGCGGGTCGTCCGCGGTGACCTCGCCGCGCCGAAGACCGGCCGCGCCGGCCGCCGTACCGCGCTCGCCGCGTTCGTGCAGCTCACCGACATGCACCTCATCGACGCCCAGCACCCGATGCGGCTCGAATACCTGCGCTCGACCGACGTGCACGCCTGGCGTCCGCAGGAGGCGCTGACCGTGCACGGCGCGGTCGCCCTCGTCGAGCGGATCAACGCACTGCGCGGCGGCCCCGTCACCGGCGCCCCGCTGCACTTCGCGATGACCACCGGCGACAACACGGACAACAACGCCAAGTCCGAGTTGGAGTGGTTCCTGAAGGTGATGAGCGGCGGCCGGATCAGCCCCAACTCCGGTGACCCGCGGCGGTACGAGGGCGTCCAGAACAGCGGCCTCAAGCAGTACTGGCAGCCCGACGCCACGGTCCGCGACGCCGACAAGCAGCTCGGCTTCCCGCACCTCGACGGCTTCCTCGCCGCCGCGATCCGCGAGCTCAACAGCCCCGGTCTGAACCTGCCCTGGTACTCCACGGTCGGCAACCACGACGCCATGCCGCTCGGCTGCTACGGCTCCCACGCCGACCCCTGGCTCACCGAGTACGCGGTCGGCGGCAAGAAGCTCATGAGCCTGCCGGCCGCCGAGGCGAAGAAGCTCCAGGACGCCATCAAGACGGCCAAGGACCCCAAGGGCGCCGGCTTCCGCGACCTGCTCAAGGCGCACGCCCGTGACATGCGCGCGGTGACGCCGGACGAGAAGCGGGCACCGTACACGCCGGCCGAGTACGTCAGGGCCCACCTCGACCCGGCCTACCGCGGTGTCGGCCCGGTCGGCCACGGCTACTCCACCGCCAACCTCGACGCGGGCACCCAGTACTACTCCTTCCGCATCGCCGACGACGTCATCGGCATCAGCCTCGACACCACCGACGCGGGCGGCCACTACGAAGGGTCCGTCGGCACGGCCCAGTTGAAGTGGCTGGAGAAGACGCTGACGGACAACAAGGACTCGTACGCGATCCTCTTCAGCCACCACACCAGCCAGTCGATGGACAACACCCGCCCCGACCCGGCCCGCCCCGGCGAGCGCCGCCACAGCGGTGCCGAGGTCGTCGCCCTGCTGGCCCGCCACCGCAACGTCCTGGCCTGGGTCAACGGTCACATCCACCGCAACGACATCACCGCCCACGCGGGCTCCGGCGGCGGCCCCGGCTTCTGGGAGATCTCCACCGCCTCCCACGTCGACTACCCCCAGCTCGCCCGGGTCGTCGAGCTGGTGGACAACAAGGACGGCACGCTCTCCCTCTTCACCACCTGCGTCGAGTCCTCCGCCCCGCACCGCACGGATTTCGCCGACCTCTCCCAGACCGGCCTCGCGGCGCTGTACCGCGAGCTGTCGTTCAACGCCCCGGGCGCGAGCACGACGCTGGGCGGCGGGGCGCGGGACCGCAACACGGAGCTGGTGCTGAAGAAGGGCTGAAAGCCGCTCAACCGGAGTACACCGGTCAACCTTGCCGATACCGGCCGTGTCTCCTCCTCCGACCAGCACGAAGGGCCGGAAGGGGAAGAAGATGAGGACCGTACGGACGACTCTCGTGGCGGTGACGGCGGTGGTGCTGTCGGCGGCACTGGCGGGCCCCGCCCTGGCCGCCCCGAGAGACGGCGGCGAGCACGGTGCGACCCGGGAGGCGATCGAGGCCGCGGTGCAGGACGGCGTGCCCGGCGTCACGGCCACGGCGGGCCGCTGGTCGGCGACGGCGGGCGTCGGCGACCTGCGGACCGGCGCCCCGCGTTCGCCGTACGACCACTACCGCGTCGGCAGCATCACCAAGACCTTCGTGTCGACGGTGCTGCTCCAACTGGAGGCGGAGGGGCGGCTGTCGCTGGACGACACGGTGGAGAAATGGCTGCCGGGCGTGGTGCGCGGCCACGGCCACGACGGCCGGGGGATCACCCTCCGCCGGCTGCTGAACCACACCAGCGGCATCTACGACTACACGTCCGACGACGACTTCGGCCGGACGTACTTCCTGGCCGACGGCTTCCTGAAGCACCGCTACGACACCAAGTCGCCGCGGGACCTCGTGGCGATCGCGATGCGGCACGCGCCGGAGTTCGAGCCGGGTGCGTCGTGGAGCTACTCCAACACCAACTACATCCTGGCCGGGATGGTCATCGAGAAGGTGACGGGACGCCCGTACGCCGCCGAGATCCGCGACCGGATCATCGAGCCGCTCGGCCTGCGTGCCACGTCCGTCCCCGGCACCCGTGTCACCCTCCCGCAGCCCTCCGCTCGCGCCTACTCCAAGCTCGCCGAGACGACGACGGGCCCGACGTACGACGTCACGAAGCTCAACCCGTCCCTGGCGGGTTCGGCGGGCGGCATGATCTCCGACTCCGCGGACCTCGGCCGCTTCTACTCGGCCCTGCTGCGCGGCAGGCTGCTCCCGCCGAAGCAGCTGAAGGAGATGAAGACGACGGTCACGGCGGTGGGCTGGCCGAACGCCGGCTACGGCCTCGGCCTCATCGACCGCGAACTGAGCTGCGGTGTCCACGTCTGGGGCCACGGCGGCGGCATCCACGGCTCCCAGTCGGAGGCGGTCACCACGGCCGACGGCCGCCACACCCTGGCCTTCAACTTCAACGGCGACTGGTCGGGAGACAGCGACGCGGTGATCGAGGCGGAGTTCTGCGGAAGCTAGCGCTCGCTCCGCAATCCTGGGATCACCTGTACGAATACTGGTCATTGACAGCGAGTCGGCGACCGGCGGAGGATCTGCGGCGCCAGCGGTGATCTTTCGGGTGGGGATGTGTGATGTCACGGTCGGTGGAGCGAGTCAGGTCCGTCTCGCAGGGTTTTCTGGAACCCGGTGAGCGGACCCGGCGGGTCATGCTGGCGCAGGGCGGGGTCAGTCCCTGGTGGCGGGCCGGGTTCTTCCTGGTCGGGGCGATGGCGTTCCAGTTGGTCCCGGTGGGCGGGTACGCGGGATTCCGGGGTGCCCTGGGCGGTCTTGCCGGGGTGCTTCTCGCCAACGCGTTCACGAGCCGACGGGTGGTGCTCGAGACCGACCGGGCTGTCGTGGTGCTGCGCTACGGCCGCTTCGGGGTGGTCAAGCCGACCCGGGTGCTGGCGCGGTTGCCGCTGGGAACGGGGATCGGGTCCCTGTCCGGGACCTGGGCGCGCATCGAACTGGCCGGTGAGCGGCTCTGGGTGCACCGGCACTGGCAAGGGGACGCGGCGGCGTTCGTGCCGCCCCGGCTCGGCTAGCGCCGCGGCACACGAGGAGGGGCCGCCCGGTCCCCTCCGCCCGGCGGCCCCTCCTCTTTCCCCCTGATCCCCCCGGTCCGTCACTACCGGGGGAGGACGACCACGTACGCGGCCGGGTCGCGGTCGCCGGACGCCATGAGTGCCGTGCGGACCACGGCCGCCTGTTGCTCCATGGACTCCCTCAGCTTCTTCGGGGTGATGTGGACGACCGTGATGCCGAGGCGCTCCAGGTGTTCGCGCTTGCGGGCGTACTCGGACCACAGCGCGTCCTCGTCCTGGCGGGGGGCGCGGGTGTCCAGCTCGACGGCGACCGCCTGCTCGGGCCAGTACGCGTCCAGGCCGCCGAGGTGCGGGCCGCCGGGCAGGCGCAGGTCGACGTTCCACACCGGGTCCGGCAGACCGTGTTCGCGCACCATCCGGTACAGACGGTCCTCCGCGATCGCCCGCCCCTCGGCGAGCAGGGAGTCCACCGCGTCCACCACATGAGGCCGGGACAGGAGCTTCGCCTGGTTCAACTCGCGCACCACGGCGGCCGGTTCGCAGTGCCCGCCCCGGACGGCCTCGGTGAGCAGACGGCGTACGGCGCCCGCGTCCGTCAGCTCCGACACCGCGTCCGCCAGGGCGCGCGGGACAGGGGCCACCGGGACACCCGTCACCTGCTGCGGGGTCGGGAGGGACGCCGTACGGACGATCCGTGCGCTGCCCGTCGAACGCAGCCGGCGCAGCCGGGGGACCAGGACGTCGATCTTGTCGACCGACATCAGCGGCGGGGAGGAGGTGAAGCCGTGCAGGGTCAGGGCCGCGAGGCCGGTCAGCATCGCCTCCGTGTACGTCGGGGCGTGCGCGTCCTCCGCGCCGGGCTGGGCCGGGACCCCGGCCGGACGCTCCTTCGCCGCGTACATCAGGACCGCGTGCAGCCGCTCCTCGCTGGTGGGCGGGCCGGGGTGGAGCAGGATCACGCCCGGGAGGATCTGCTGCCAGGGGCCGCCGGGACGGCACTGCTCGTTCACGTCGGCCGGCGAGACACCGTGCGTACGCAGCTGCGCCGTCGTCATCACCCGGCGGTGCACCTCGGAGAGGTGGCGGACCGGGCGGGGGGAGAGCGGGGGGACCGGGGTGTTGTGGTTCATGCAGCGGGGATTCCCGCCGACCGACGCCCCTCTAACCGCTGTTACGCGCCTGTCGATAAATGCGGACAAGCCGGTACTAAAGGACGGGTGTTCGGATGCCGAGTAGGCGGCGAAAACCCCTGGTCCGAATGGGTGGGACCAGGGGTTACGGTCATAATTGACTGAATTCCGTAACGGCTACGGACGGCCCAGGCTTTGGCCAGAGATCAGCCCGTCTTCGCGTCGCACTCCTGGCCTCGCAGCGCCCTCGCCAGGTCGTCCCGCGCCTCCAGCACCAGCCGCCGCAGCGCCGGGGGCGCGGCCTCGTGCGCCGACAGCCACGCGTCCGTCGCGTCCAGGGTCTGCGGGGAGTCCTGCAAGGACGGGAACAGTCCGCGCACCACGTCCATGCCGATCTGGATCGACCGGTCCGCCCACACCCGCTCGATCGCCGCGAAGTACTTCTGCGCGTACGGCGCCAGCAACTCCCGCTGCGAGGACTGGTTCCACCCCGCGATCGTCGCCTCCACCAGCGCGTTCGACAGCGCGTCCGACTCCACCACCTGCGCCCACGCCTGCGCCTTCACCGCCGCCGACGGCCGGGAGGCCAGGCAGCGGACCTGGTGGCGCTTGCCGGACGCCGTGTCGTCGCGGGCCAGTTCGGCCGCGAGCACCTCCTCGTCCGCGAGCCCGTGCGAGGCCAGCGGGCCGAGGAACGCCCAGCGCAACTCCTGGTCCACCGTCAGACCGTCGATCTTCGCCGTGCCCTCCAACAGGCCCTGGAGCAGCTGGAGATCGGCCGGGGACGAGGCCACCGACGCGAAGAACCGCGCCCACGCCAGCTGGTGCTCGCTGCCCGGCCCCGCCAGCCGCAGCTCCTTCAGCGCACCTTCGGCGAGCAGCCGCTCACCCGTCGGACGCCACCCCGGCGCCGCATAGTTGACCAGCGACGAGTTCGCCCACGCGTGCAGCATCTGGAGCACACCGATGTCGGACTCGCGGCCCGCGAAGCGCAGCACCAGGTCCATGAAGTCCCGGGCCGGCAGCAGCGCGTCCCGTGTCATGTTCCACAGCGCCGACCAGCACAGGGCACGGGCCAGGGGGTCCGTCAGATCGCCCAGCTGCCGCTTCAGCGTGTCCAGCGACTCCGCGTCGAAGCGGGTCTTGCAGAAGGTCAGGTCGTCGTCGTTGACCAGCACCAGCTCCGGCGCCTCCGCGCCCGCCAGCTCGGTCACGATCGTGCGCGGGCCGTCGACGTCGACCTCCACGCGCGCGTACCGCTCCACGGCGCCCTCGGGAGTACGCCGGTACAGGCCCACCGCGACCCGGTGCGGGCGCAGTTCGGGGTGCGACTCCGCGGCCTCCTGGAGCACGGCCAGCTCGGTGATCCGGCCCTCGGCGCTCAACAGCACCTGCGGGGTGAGGGAGTTGACGCCCGCCGTCTGGAGCCATGACCTCGACCACGCCGCCATGTCCCGGCCGCTGGTCTCCTCAAGGACCGACAGCAGGTCACCGAGGCGGGTGTTGCCGTACGCGTGGCGCTTGAAGTAGCGCCGCGCGCCCTCCAGGAACGCGTCCTGGCCGACGTACGCCACCAGCTGCTTGAGCACCGAGGCGCCCTTGGCGTACGTGATGCCGTCGAAGTTGAGCTTGGCGTCCTGGAGGTCGCGGATGTCGGCGGTGATGGGGTGCGTGGAGGGCAGCTGGTCCGCGCGGTAGGCCCAGGCCTTGCGGCGGTTGGCGAAGGTGATCCAGGCGTCCTTGAAGCGGGTCGCGCCGACGTTGGCGAACGTGCCCATGAAGTCCGCGAAGGACTCCTTCAGCCACAGGTCGTCCCACCACACCATGGTGACCAGGTCGCCGAACCACATGTGCGCCATCTCGTGCAGGATGACGTTGGCCCGGCCCTCGTAGGACGCCTGTGTCACCTTGCCCCGGAAGATGAACTCCTCGCGGAAGGTCACCAGGCCCGGGTTCTCCATCGCCCCGAGGTTGTACTCGGGCACGAACGCCTGGTCGTACTTCCCGAAGGGGTACGGGTAGTCGAAGTGGTCGTGGAAGAAGTCCAGGCCCTGCTTGGTGACGAGGAAGACGTCGTCGGCGTCGAAGTGCGGGGCCAGACCCTTGCGGCACATCGCGCCGAGCGGGATCTCCAGGCGGGTCCCGTCCTCCAGCACCCGCTCGTAGGAGTCCGTCACATAGTGGTACGGACCCGCCACGACACAGGTGATGTACGTGGAGATCGGCTTCGTCTCCGCGAAGCGCCACACGCCGTCCGTGTGCGTGGCGACCCCGTTGCTCCACACCGTCCACCCCTCGGGCGCCCGCACCTCGAAGCGGAACGGGGCCTTGAGGTCGGGCTGCTCGAAGCACGTAAGGACACGGCGGGAGTCGGCCGGCTCGTACTGCGTGTAGAGGTAGACCTCGCCGTCCTCGGGGTCGACGAAGCGGTGCAGGCCCTCACCCGTGCGGGAGTAGGCGCACTGGGCGTCGACGATCAGCTCGTTCTCGGCGGCGAGGTCCTCCAGGGTGATCCGGGAGCCGTCGAAGACCTCGCCCGGGTCGAGATCACGGCCGTTGAGGGAGACGGAGGTCACACTCGGCGCGATCAGATCGGCGAAGCTGGTGGCGCCGGGCTCGTTGCAGCGGAACCGGAGCGTCGTCACGGAACGGAAGGTGCGCGGAGACCCGTCGCCCTCCCCGACGGCCGAGCGGACGTCGAGGGACACCTCGTACCCGTCGACGGACAGCAGGGCGGCCCGCTCCCGGGCCTCGTCGCGGGACAGATTCTCACCGGGCACAGGCGGCACTCCCTCAGATCGACAGCGAGCGGTGTTCGGTATGTGGACAGCACCGATCCTGCCATGTGCCCCTGACGGGCGGGAGGAGGGAATGGGGTGGGGTGGCACGACGTTGTCCCAGGGAATCGAACAATTTCCTGAGGAGACGCATGTCCGAGACCAGCTCCGCGAAGACGCCCGTCGACTTCTGGTTCGACCCGCTGTGCCCCTGGGCCTGGATGACCTCCCGGTGGGTCCTCGAGGTGGAGAAGGTCCGGAACATCGAGGTGCGCTGGCACATCATGAGCCTGGCCGTGCTGAACGAGCCGAAGATCGACGAGCTGCCCGAGGAGTACCGCGAGCTCCTTGAGACCAAGGCCTGGCAGCCGATCCGGGTGGTCACCGCGGCCTGGCAGAAGCATGGCTCCGACATCCTCGGCCCGCTGTACACCGCGCTCGGCACCCGTATCCACAACGAGGGCCAGGGCCCGACCCGCGAGGCCGTCGAGGGCGCCCTGGCGGACGTCGGCCTGCCCGCCGACCTGATCGGGTACTTCGACCAGAAGGACTTCGAGTTCGACGCCGAGCTGCGCGCCTCCCACAAGGAGGGCATCGACAAGGTCGGCCAGGAGGTCGGCACCCCGGTCATCGCCGTCCCCGGCGACGACGGCGAGCAGATCGCCTTCTTCGGCCCGGTCGTCACCCCCGCCCCCAAGGGCGAGGCCGCGGCCCGCCTGTGGGACGGCACCCTCGCCGTCGCCTCGGTCCCCGGCTTCTACGAGATCAAGCGCACCCGGACCAAGGGCCCGGACTTCAGCAACCTGTAGGTCACCGTCATTCCGCGTCGGCGGCGGGCTCCTTCTTGAACTTCTCGGGGAGGAGCCCGCTGTCGTTGATATGGCCGATGCGGAAGTAGGTCAGACAGCCGGCGGCCGTGCACCGCCAGAGGTCGTGCACATAGGTGCGGCCACCCTCCGCGCGGGCCCAGGCCTTCTCGGCCGCGTCGAGCTTCTCGAACTCCTGCATGCCACGGCAGGTCCGGCAGTACCGGCTGATCGTCACAGACCCCTCCTCGCCATCACCGCCAGATCCGGGAAGTCGGTCACCACCGCGTCGACCCCGAGTCCGTAGTACAGCGCGTATTCGGCGAACGCGTCCCCGAAATCGCTCGCTCCGCTCCCGCGCCGGAACTCCACCGGCAGGAACTGGTTCTCCGCGCGGAAGGTGTACGGCCCCACCCGCAGCCCCGCCGCATGGGCGTCCGCGAGGAGGCTCGTGCCGAGGAGGGAGGACTTGTCCGGGCCGATCCAGTCGGCGTACTCCGCGATCTCCGCCAGGCCCGCTGGGGACATCATGTCCCGGTACGTGGTCGAGGGCAGGTCGTACGGCCCGCCCGTCGTCCCCAGCGCCTGCCACAGCGGCACGCCGAGTCCCGTCATCCGCCGCAGGCTCGTCGGCTCGAAGGACTGGACGACGCACTCGCGGGCCGTCAGCCGGTTACGGCGGATCGCGGACGCCAGCTTCGGCTCCAACTCCAGGCCGATTCCCCGGAAGTACGTCGGATGCTTGGTCTCCGGGAAGACGGCGACCGTCCGGCCGTACGC
Organism: Streptomyces sp. NBC_00028; assembly: GCF_045041065.1. Classification (NCBI taxonomy): domain Bacteria; kingdom Bacillati; phylum Actinomycetota; class Actinomycetes; order Kitasatosporales; family Streptomycetaceae; genus Streptomyces; species Streptomyces sp. NBC_00028. The sequence continues at coordinate 6,578,300 of NZ_CP108293.1, forward strand.
CTTCGACAGCCGGCGGGCCAGCTCCACCACCTCCTGGAACGTGAGGATCTCGTCCCGGCCGTCGAAGACCGTGTTGCGGTTGCGGAGCGCGGGGAGGCGTTCGACCGCCCGCAGGGTCTTCAGCTCTGCGAGCGTGAAGTCCTCCGTGAACCAGCCGGACACGGAACGGCCGTCCACCGTCTTCGTCGTACGGCGGTCCGCGAACTCCGGGTGCGCGGCGACGTCGGTGGTCTGCGAGATCTCGTTCTCGTGCCGGACGACGAGGACGTGGTCCCTGGTCGGGACCAGATCCGGTTCGATCCAGTCGGCACCCGTCTGGACGCCGTACGTGTAGGCCGACGCCGTGTGCTCGGGACGCCAGCCGGCCGCGCCGCGGTGGCCGATGACCAACGGGCCCCGGTGCGGGCGGGCTTGGGCGGGCAGGGCCGCGGCCACCGGGGTGGCGGCGGCCGCGAGCAGCAGGGAGCGACGTCTCAGGCGCATGTGATTCCCTTTCGTCGGCGGATTGTTCAACCGCGCGCCCGGTCACGGGCCGCGGCCAGCCGTGCCAGATGGTCGGCGTAGCCCTTCGCGTAGTACGCGGCCCGCCCCGCGTCCGGCTCCACGACCGCCGTCGGCCGGGTCCATGCGTCGGTGTCCAGGGCGATGCCGTACCGCTCCGCCGCCGCCAACACCGCGCCCCGCGCCCCCACTTCACCCTCGACCACCCGCAGCGGCCGGCCCAGTACGTCCGCCAGCAGCCGCATCCAGGCGGGGCTGCGGGTGCCGCCGCCGCACACGGCCAGCGTGCCGGTCAGGCCCGCCGCCTCCAGGCAGTGCCGGGCCGCGTAGCCGATGCCCTCGCAGGTCGCCCGGATGAGATCGGCCGGGGTCGACTCCAGGGAGACGCCGGTGAGTTCGGCGCGGAGCCGGGGTTCGACGAAGGGGGCGCGTTCACCGGAGGGCGCGAAGTAGGGGAGGACGCGGACGCCGTGTGCGCCGGGCGGGGTGTCGGCGAGGAGGGTGTCGACCTCGTCGTGGGCCACGCCCGTCGTCTTCAGCACCCAGTCCAGGGCCGCCGTGCCGACCATCGCCGGCATCGCGCGCAGCCAGTGGCCGGGGCGGTCGGTGGAGATGTGGAGGCCGGCCGGTTCGCCGGACAGGTCGAGGCCGGTCGTGGCGACCAGGCTGGCCAGACAGGTCCCGACGATGAGCAGGCCGTCGCCGGGGCGTGTGACACCGGCACCGAGGGCGCAGGCCGCCAGGTCGTAGGGGCCGTTGGCCAGGGGGGTGCCGGCGGGCAGGCCCTCGCCCTTCGCCCCGCCCGTCGCCACCGGGTCGCTGACCGGGGCGAGCAGGCCGCGGCGGTGGGTCAGGCCGAGGAGTTCCACGACCCGGTTGTCGTAGGCGCGGGTCCTCGGGTCCAGGAACGGCATCGACGCGTCCGAGACGTCGGTGGTCGCGCGGGGCGCCCCGGTCAGCCGCTGGAACACCATGTCCTTGCAGTAGACGGCCGCCGTCGCCCTGTCGAGGGACTTCGGGTCGTGGCTGTCCAGCCAGGCGAGCAGGGGGCCGGGACAGCCGGGGAACATCGCGCTGCCGGTGCGGCGGAAGACGGTCTCGAAGGTGCCGTCCGCCAGCCAGCGGTCGACGAGCTCGGCCGCCCGCCCGTCCATCCAGGAGACGGCGGACCGAACGGGCCGCCCGTCCCGGTCCAGCAGCCACACACCGTCGCCCTGGCCGGTGAGCCCGGCCAGCTCCACCTCCTCACCGCTCACCTCCTCCAGGACGGCGACGACGGCCGCGTACACCTCCCGCATGTCCTGCTCCACGAACCCGTCACGCATCCCGAGGCCCACCGACCGTGCGGCGACCTTCAGCTCCCGCCCCTCTCCGTCGAACGCGGCGGCCTTCACCGTGGACGTACCGACGTCGATCCCGATGTACATCGCAGGCTCCCTATGACTCGGTCCGTCAGCTCAGCGAGTGCGCCAATGGTTCCCCCCTGGCCCAGCGCCCTACCTCCGCGGCTGCCGTCGCCGCAGCCTTTTCGGCCACCGCGCGGCTCGCGCCGCCCAGATGCGGGGTGAGGACGACACGGTCGCCGAGCCCGGGGTCGAGCAGCGGGGAGCCCGGCGGCAGCGGTTCCCGCTCGTAGGTGTCCAGCGCCGCCGCCGACAGGTGTCCCCGCTCCAGCGCGGCGCACAGCGCGGCCTCGTCCAGGAGGGGACCGCGGGCCGCGTTCACCACCACCGCGCCGGGCGGGAGGAGGGACAGTTCGCGGGCGCCGATCAGGCCCCGGGTCTCCGGGGTGAGACGGGCGTGCAGGGTGATCGCCCCGGACCGGGTGAGGAGTTCGTCCAGGGACGTCATGCGCAGCCCGTGGATCTCGCCCCGCACATAGGGGTCGTAGACCATCACCTGCGCGCCGAAGGCGCACAGCGCGCGGGCCACCCGGCTGCCGACCGCGCCGTAGCCGACCAGGCCGACGGGGAGGTCCTCCAGTTCGAGGCCGCTGTGTTCGTAGGTGTAGTACGCCGAGCCCTTCCAACTCCCCTGCCGGGCCAGCAGGTCGTGGGCCTGCGGGATGCGGCGGAGGGCGGCGAGGAGCAGGCCGATGGTGAACTCGGCGGTGGCGGCGGCGTTGCGGCCGGGGGTGAAGCAGACACGGACGTCACGCGTCCTGGCGGCGTCCAGGTTGACGTTGACCGGGCCGCCCCGGCACACCACGACCAGCCGCAGCCGCCCGGCGGAGTCCAGGACCCGTTCGGTGACCGGTGCCATCTGGGTGACCAGCACCTCCGCGCCGTCCTCCAGGGCCGCGATGACCTGGTCCGGCGTACCGCACGCCTCCTGGACCTCGGCCACCGGACCGAACGGCTCCAGGGGCCAGCCCAGGGTCAGTTCCCGTACGTCCACGGCTTGTTCGGGCAGTTCATGGGCCAGGGCCCGGGCGATCAGCCGGGGCTGTACGAAGTGGTCACCGGCCGCGACGATCCGCAGGGGGTCACTCATCGCAGGCTGTCTCCCGTCTCGGCGTCGAAGACTTGCGTCAGGTCCCGGTCCGCCACGACCCGCACCCGGTCGTCGTGGGCCAGTCGTACGTCCGGGTCGGTCACGACCACCAGGGGGCGGTCCACGCCGTCGAGCGCCAGGGTGGCGATCCCCGACTCCAGCAGGGGCTCATGGGCCACGACCCGGGCGGGCAGGGCACTTACGGCGTCCGACAGCCGCAGGTCCTCCGGGCGGATCCCGAGGACCAGCTCCCGGCCCTCGGCCACGGCGACGGGGAGCGCGAGGCGGACACCGTCCGACAACCGGGCGTGTGCGTCGGCGGTCGCCGTGCCCGGCAGGAGGTTGATCGCCGGCTCGCCGACGAAGTCGGCCACGAAGACATTGGCCGGACTGTCGTAGATCTCGTACGGCGTGCCCAGTTGCTGGATAACACCGTCCTTCATCACGGCGATCCGGTCGGCGAGGGAGAGGGCCTCCTCCTGGTCGTGGGTGACCAGGATGGTGGTGTGGCCCAGGTCCCGCTGGATGCGCTTGAGTTCACGGCGGGTGGTGTCGCGCTGACCGGCGTCCAGGTGGGAGAGCGGCTCGTCCAGCAACAGTACGTCCGGTTCGCGGACCAACGCCCGCGCCAGGGAGACTCGTTGCTTCTGGCCGCTGGACAGGGTCGCGGGGCGGGCGTCGAGGATCTCCGTCAGGCCCACCCGCCCGGCGATGTCGGCGACCTTGCGGGAGACGTCGGCGCGGCTCGACCCGCGCCGCGCCCGCAGCCCGAACGCCAGGTTCTCCGCCACCGTGAGCGGCGGGTACAGCGCGTAGTTCTCGAACGCCACCCCCATGTTCCGGGCCTGCGCCGGGGCCGAGATCACCGACCGGCCGTCGACCAGGATGTCCCCGCCGGTCACCGTCTCCAGGCCCGCGATCATCCGCAGGGTGGTGGACTTGCCGCAGCCGGACGGGCCGAGCAGACCCAGCAACTCGCCCGAGCGCAGGATGAGATCGAGGCCTTGGACGGCGTGCACCGGCGGCCGGCCGCGCGAGCGGTAGGTCTTGCGCAGATCACGTAGTTCCAGCCGGGTCATGGCCGCCCCTCGTCACACAGACCTCGTAACGGACCTTGTGCTCGTCCAGGTCGCGCAGCGCGTCCGCCGGTGCCCCGTCGTCGACCAGGAGCAGGTCGAAGCGGGAGAGGGGGGCGACGCGGTGCAGGGCGGCCCGGGCGAGCTTGGTGTGGTCGATCAGCAGGACGTTGCGGGCGGCGGAGTCGAGCATCGCCCGCTTCACCGACACGATGTGCTGCTCCTGGTGGTAGGCGTACCCCCCGTGCACGGCCGACGTGGACGCGAAGCAGACGTCCACCCGCAGGGCCTCGATCGCCTCGACGCAGGAGACGCCGAGGAAGGAGGAGTGCAGGGGGTCGTAGTCGCCGCCGAGGGCCATGAGGTGGATGCCGCGCTGGTCGGAGAGGAGGTTGATGGCCTCCAGGAAGTTGGTGACGACGGTGAGGGGCGTGATCTCGCCGAGGCGCAGGGTCCGCGCTATCTCCAGGGTCGAGGTCGAGTCGTCCAGCATGATCGCCATGCCGGGCTCGATCAGCCCCACCGCGTGTGCGGCGACGGCGGCCTTCTCGGCGCGCATGGCTTTGAGGCGGTACTGCACGTTGGACTCGAAGACCCCGGACGGCTGAGCGGTCACGCCTCCCCTGAACTTCCGTACGATTCCCTGCCGTTCGAGCTCGTCGAGGTCACGGTGGATGGTCATCAGGCTCACCCCGAACCGCTCGGCGAGTTCCGCGGCGGTCGCCGAGCCGTCGGCGAGGACCTGCTCGGCCATGGCGGACTGGCGGGCCGCGGGACCCTGCTGTGCGCTGTTGTTCATCGTTTCCCGATCCGTCGTCCTGGGCGCTGCGGCCGGTCGGCCTCGAACAGCAGCAGGTTCTCAGGCCGGACCTTCAGCCGTACCGGATCGTCGGGACGCAGACCGGTGGTGTCGGCCCGGGGCGCCACCAGGGACACGCGTTGCTCGCCGACACGGACGGTGACCTCGACGGAGCGGCCGAGGACCTCGGTGACGTAGACGGTGCCGGTGAGTTCCTGGCCGGGGCCGTGCAGGGCGAGGTCACGGGGGCGGATGCCGACGACGACGTCGGTGCCCTCCTCGGCCGCTCCCCGTAGGGGCAGCTCCACCTTGCCGTCCGCCGACCGGAAGCCGCCCCCGCTGACGGTCCCCGGCAGCAGATTGATCCGCGGCCGTCCGAAGGCGCGGGCCACCTCCGTGTCGTAGGGCCGGTACCAGATCTCGTCCCGTGTTCCCGTCTGGACGATCCGGCCGTCCCGGATGACGCCGATCCGGTCGCCGAGCGCCAGCGCCTCGACCGAGTCATGGGTGACGTAGAGGGTGGTCGTGCGCCGCACGGCGCCGATGGCCTTCAGCTCGGCACGCATCTGCTGGCGGAGCTTGGCGTCCAGGTGGCTGAGCGGCTCGTCCAGAAGGAAGGCGCGGGCCGGGCGGACGAGGACCCGGCCGAGGGCCGTGCGCTGGCGCTGGCCGTTGGACAGCTCGCCGACCGGCCGGTCCAACAGGCCGTCGATGCCGAGGAGTTCGGCGACCGTACCGATCGTCTTCCGGGCCTCGGCGGGCGGCACCCGGTACCGGGGCGAGCGGAGCGGCGAGGCGAGGTTGTCGTAGACCGTGCGGTGCGGATAGAGGGCGTAGCTCTCGAAGCACATCGCCACGCCCCGGTCGTAGGGCTCCACGCCCCGCATGTCCTGCCCGTCGATCTCCACCGTGCCGGAGTCGGGGAGTTCGAGCCCGGCGACCGTCTTGAGGGTGGTGGTCTTGCCGGCTCCCGAGGGGCCCAGCAGACAGAAGAACTCGCCCTCCCGCACGTCCAGTTCGAGCCCGTCGAGCGCGGTGACCCGGCCGTACGTCTTCGTCACGCCCCGCAGCCCGATCATCAGGACTTCACCGCCCCGAAGGACAGGCCCCGCACCAGATACCGCTGGATCAGCAGGGCGAGCAGCAGGGGCGGCACGACCGAGACCAGCGCCGCCGCCGCGGTGAGGTTGTACTTGGGCCGGTCGCCGCCGAGGAAGGAGAGGGCGCCCACGGTCACCGTCTGGGCCTCGTTGGAGGTCAGGATGAGCGGGAAGACGAAGTTGTTCCAGGCGAAGATGAAGGCGAGCAGCGACACCGCCGCGATCCCCGGCCTGACCAGCGGCAGGGCCACCTTGAAGAAGGCCTGCTTGCGTGAGTAGCCGTCCAGCAGGGCCGCCTGCTCCAACTCCGGTGTCAGATCGGCGAAGTACGACCTCATGATCCACACGATGAGCGGCAGGGTGACCAGTTGCAGGACCCAGATCATGCCGACGTACGTGTCGAAGAGGCCAAGCTTCTCGTAGAGGACGAACAGCGGGATGATCACCGTCAGTTCGGGGGCGAAGCGGAAGGAGAGGAGGGTGAACATGAGGTTCTCGGAGCCCTTGAAGCGCCAGCGCGCGGAGGCGTACGCGGCCGGCAGTCCGACCAGCAGGGACAGCAGCACCGCCCCCAGCGACACCACCAGGCTGTTGCCGAAGAACCGCACGAACGGGATGCCCTCGCTGTCGCCGAGCACCGTGCGGTAGCCGTCGAGGGTGGGGGAGAAGGAGAAGTAGGTGCTGAAGAGCTGGTTCGCGGGCTTCAGGGAGAGGATCAGCATCCACGCGACCGGGAAGAGCGCGAAGACGAAGTAGAGGATGAGAGCGGCGTCCGCCAGCCATCCCGACAGGCGTTTTCTGAACGTCACTTGGCCTCGGCCGCCTTCCGCTGGATCTTCCCGAGATGGCGTACGAGGACCATCGCGGCCAGGTAGACCACGGCCCACAGCACGATCGTGTAGCTGATGCCGAAGCTGTACCGCTGGAAGCGGATCGCCTCCAGGTACGCCCGGATCTGGAGGACCATGGTCGAGTCGCCGGGCCCGCCCTCGGTCAGGGCGTAGATGATGTCGAAGACCTTCAGCGAGTCCATGAACCGGAAGATCACGGCGACCAGGACGTACGGCCAGAGCATGGGCAGGGTCAGCCGCCGGAAGGTGTACCACCAGCGGGCGCCGTCCACGGCCGCCGCCTCGAAGGGGGAGGTGGGCAGCGACCGCAGACCCGCCAGCGCCAGGATCGCCACGAACGGCGTGTAGACCCACACGTCCACGGCGATCGAGGACAGCAGTGCGCCGGTCGGGGTGTCCGTCCACTGCACGCCGCCCAGCCCGAAGGGTCTCAGCAGGTGGTTGACGACTCCCACCGACGGCTGGAGCATCAGCTTCCAGATGATCGCCGCGATGACCGGGGCGATCATCAGGGGCAGGATCAGGATCTTCTCCAGCACTCGGCCGACGAGGGACGACCGGTGCAGCAGCAGGGCCACGGCGACACCGAGGACCGTCTCGACCGCGGCGGCTCCGACCGCGTACAGCACGGTCACCCAGGCCGAGTTCCAGAAGGCGTCCTGGGTGAAGACGGTCCGGTAGTTCTCGAACCGCACCATGTCCGGCTGGGGTTTGCTCGCCGAGAAGTCGAAGAGCGTGTAGTAGAGGCCGAGTCCGAACGGGTAGAGGATCCCGCAGGTCAGCAGCAGCGCGGGCACGATCAGGACGTACGGGCGCAGGGCGAGCCGCATGACAGCTCAGCCCACCTTGCCGGCGAGATCGCCCGCCAGCCCGTTCAGGACCGACTCGGCACCCTTCCCGCCGTAGATCTCCTGGAGGGCCGCCGCCCAGCTGGTCGTGGCGTCGAAGAACTGGGCCTGCGGGGTGAACTGGATCTTCGTCTGGTCGACGACGGTCTCGAAGGTCTCGATGAAGCCGGGCAGGTGCCGCATCTTGTCCTTGTAGGCGGCGTCGGCGGCGACCGACTTCCGTACCGGGTCGATGTGGTTGTGCGTGATCGCGCTCCTGCGCAGATGCTCCTTGCTGGTCGCCCACTGGAGGAACAGCCAACTGGCGCTCTTCTTCCTGCTCTTGGCGTTCATGCCGAGCGACCAGATCCACATGTTGGTGGCGAGCGACCCGCCCGGCCCCTTCGGCCCCGGGTGGAAGGCGATCTTCCCGGAGGCGGGGCTGGCCCCCTCGACGGCCTGGAAGTAGGCGGCCGTGTCGGCGTCGAACAGCATCCCGGCCTTCTTCGCCCCGAGGTCGCTGGAGCACTGGTACCAGGTGTACGACGTCCAGGACGGCGGCCCGCCCCGCTTGACCATGCCTGCCCAGTCCTCCGTGAACGCGATGGCCTGAGGGGTGTTCATGGCGGGTGTGAGCTTCTCACCGGAGACCGTGAAGTCGCGCAGCCCGTTCCGGGCGTACATGGTCATGAAGCCCGGATGGATGGTCGCCCAGCTCCGCGACCCGCGCACGGCGATGCCGTACATGCCGTCGAACCCGGCGCCGGGCGCCTTGTCCTTGATGACCCCGGCGATCTCCCGCAACTCCTCGAAGGTCTCGGCGGGTCGAAGGCCCAGCTTCTTGAACACCTCGGTGTTGTAGGCGACGACGTTCGTCTCCCACCCCCACGGCAGCGCGTACTGCCCGCCCTTTCCGAGCGGCGCGCCCGCCTTCAGCGACCACTGGTCGGCCTGGAGGAGGTTGGGGAAGAAGTCGGCCTGGTCCCATTCGGCGCCCGTGGCCGAGGAGTTGCGCATCCACGGGCCGAGGTCCTCCAGCCACCCCGGCGGCCCGTACTGCCACACCATGTACGCGCCCAGCATGAAGACGTCGTAGGAGGCGCGCCCGCTGGACAGGTCCACGGTGAGCTTGTCGAAGTAGTTGTCCTCGGGGAAGACGTCGTACTCGACCTTGATGCCGGTCTTCTCGGTGAACGCCTTCAGGTCGGCGATCAGCGCGTCCGTGTACGGATGCTTGTTGAGCAGCGCCTTGACGGTGGTGCCCTTCTCCCGCTTCCAGTCGAAGGAGCCGGTGACGTCGTCCGCGGCCGAGCCGTCGCTCTTGTCGTCGTTCCCGCCGAACCCGGCACCGCAGGCGGACAGGACGGGGGCCGCGGCCAGGGCGGCGCCGAGCGCGAGGAAACGTCGTCGGTCGTGCGCGTGCGTGTCCATCCATGACCTCCAGGTGGGGCTGGGCCAGGTGCTGGGTAACACGTCGAGTCGACTCGATAACAGAGGGTGTAACGGCGGAAGATGGCCGTCAATCCCTCGCGCACGCCCAAATCTCAGGGCAGAGTGAGAAGTTCACGGATCAATGTGTGCTCAGCGTGTGCGGGAGGCGGGATGGAGCAGGAGACATGGCTCGGGATCGACCTCGGGACCCAGAGCGTCCGCGCCCTGCTCGTCACGGCCGACGGCACGGTCCTCGGCAGCGGCTCGGCCCCGCTGCGGGGACGGCGTGACGGCGTACGGCACGAACAGGACCCGGGGGAGTGGTGGACGGCGGTGTGCATGGCCTCCCGGGCGGCCCTGCGCGATCACTCCGGCGGGGTCGGCGGCCTCGCGGTGTGCGGCACGTCCGGGACCGTGCTGCTCACGGACGACGCCGGGCGGCCGGTGAGCCCGGCGCTGATGTACGACGACGGGCGGGCCTGGGCGGAGGGGGAGCGGCTGCGCGGGGCGGGCCTCGCGGTGCAGAACACCTGGGGGCTGCCGAAGGCGCTGTGGCTCCGCCGGATCCATGGGCCGGGCCGGATCACCCACCAGCCCGACGTGATCACCGCCCACCTCACGGGCGGGCCCGTCCCCACCGACTCCAGTCACGCCCTGAAGACGGGGTACGACGCGGCGGCCGAGGCCTGGCCGGACGTGCCGGGCCCGCCGGTGCCGCTGCCCGGTGTCGTACGCCCCGGCACCCTCCTCGGCGAGGTCCGCGCGGGTGCCGCCGAGGCCACCGGCATCCCCGCCGGCACCCCCGTCGTCGCCGGGATGACGGACGGCTGCGCGGCCCAGATCGCGTCCGGCGCCCTGCGCGCGGGCTCCTGGAACTCGGTGCTCGGCACCACCCTGGTCCTCAAGGGCGCCTCCCCGACGCCGGTCCACGACCCGACCGGCGTGGTCTACAACCACCGGGCCCCCGACGGGAGTTGGCTGCCAGGGGGAGCCTCCGGCGTCGGCGCCGGTGTGCTGACGGCGGCGTTCGCGGGGGCGGACCCGGCGGTGATGGACCAGCGGGCGGCGCGGCACGAACCGGCCGGGGCCATCGCCTACCCGTTGGTCTCCCCGGGCGAGCGCTTCCCCTTCCTGGCCCCCGGGGCGACGGCCCTGCTCCTCGGTGAGCCCGCGGGCGAGGCCGACCTGTGGGCCGCGCTCCTCCAGGGCGTCGCCTTCACCGAACGCCTCTGCCTGGACTACCTCCACCACCTCGGCGCCCCCCTCGACGGTCCCCTCTCCTTCACCGGCGGCGCCGCCCGCAGCCCGTACTGGAACCAGCTCCGCGCCGATGTCCTGGGCCGCGAGGCACGGGTACCGGAGCAGACCGAACCGGCCCTGGGAATGGCCGCGTTGGCGGCCCACGGCGTCACCGGCCGGCCCCTCCCGGACATCGCCGACCGCATGGTCCGCGTCCGCACGGTCGTCACCCCCCGCCCCGACCGCACGACCCGCTTCGCCGAGCCGTATGCCCGCCTGGTCGACGAACTGACGGCCCGGGGCTGGCTGCCGCCCCCGGTCGCGGCACATGCGCACGCCCGTCTGGGCCGGGATACTGCGGACTCATGAGCAGCGCGACCCTCCTCCTCGCCCGTCACGGTCAGACCGTCTGGCACGCCGAGAACCGCTACGCCGGTGTCAGCGACATCGCCCTCACCGACGAGGGCCGCGCCCAGGCCGAGGCGCTCGGACGCTGGGCCGCAGCGCACCCCGTGGACGCGATCCGGACGTCCACGGTGTCCCGGGCCATCGCCACCGCCGCCCCCGCCTGCCGCGCCCTCGGCCTCACCTCCCACCCCGAACACGGCCTGCGCGAATGCGACTTCGGGGTGGTGGAGGGGCGGACGCTGGCCGAGTTCGCCACGGAGAACCCGACCGCCGCGGAGGCCTTCCGCACCGACCCGGTGGCGAACCCGTTCCCCGGCGCCGAGGACCCGAGGGAGGCGGCGGCGCGCGGCACCGAGACCCTCCGCCGCATCGCACGGGACCACCTCGGCGAACGGGTCCTCGTCGTCGCCCACAACACCCTGCTCCGGCTGGTCCTGTGCGAGCTGCTGTCCATCCCGCTCAGTGAGTACCGCCGGGTCCTCCCGCGGTTGCGCAACGCGGCGATCACCGAACTCCGCGTGACCGCCGCGGGATCCGCCGCACTTCTCTCCCTCAATGTGCCGTGCGACCTGCGCTTTCCGTAGCACCATGGGCACATGACGGAGATCGACACCTCGGTACCCCATTCGGCCCGCATCTGGAACTACTGGCTCGGCGGCAAGGACAACTACCCGGTCGACGAGGCGGCGGGCGACGCGTACACCGCCGTCTTCCCCGGCATCGTCACCATCGCCCGCAGCAGCCGCGCCTTTCTCGGCCGCGCCATCCGGTACCTGGTGCAGGAGGCGGGCGTACGTCAGTTCCTGGACGTCGGCACCGGCCTGCCGACCGTCGACAACACGCATGAGGTCGCCCAGCGGATCGCTCCCGAGTCGAGGATCGTCTACGTCGACAACGACCCGCTCGTCCTGACCCACGCCCGCGCCCTGCTCACCTCCACCGCGGAGGGCGTGACGGCGTACGAGGACCTGAGCCTGTACGAGCCGGAGCGCATCCTGGACCAGGCGGGCAAGACCCTCGACCTCTCCCGGCCCACCGCCCTGATCCTCAGCGGCATCCTCGGCCACGTCGCCGACCACGACCTGGCCCGGGACCTCGTCGCCCGCCTCCTCGCGGGTCTGCCCTCGGGCAGCTACCTCTGCGTCAACGACGGCTCGCGTGGCACCGACCCGGACTACGAGCAGGCCCAGGACGGCTACAACGAGACCGGTGCCGTCCCGTACTTCCTGCGCCCGGTCGAGCAGATCACCGCGTACTTCGAGGGGCTGGAACTGGTGGACCCCGGTGTCGTCTCGGTGCCGCTGTGGCGCCCGGACGCCGGCGCCCGCCCGGAGCCGATCGGCCAGCACGGCGGCGTGGGCCGCAAGCCGTAGCCGCCGCCGGAACGGAGGAAGCCCCCGCGAGTCACGTCCTCGCGGGGGCCTCCGTCATTCCGCCTGCCACGTGAAGGGTGAGAAGACGATCACGAGCAGGACGTATTCATACACCCCTCAGGGCGCGAGCAGCAGCACATCCGCACGGGACCTGGCCGCCTCGTAACGCCGCGCCACGTCCTGCCAGTTGACGACGGCCCACATGGCGTCGATGAAGTCGACCTTCTGGTTCCGGTACTGGAGGTAGAAGGCGTGCTCCCAGGCGTCGAAGACCAGGATCGGCACCGAGCCCTGGCCGACGTTGCCCTGGTGGTCGTAGACCTGCTCCACGACGAGACGGCCGCTCAGCGGCTCGTAGGCCAGCACGCCCCAGCCGGACCCTTGCGTGGTCGCGGCGGCCTTGGTGAGCTGCGCCCTGAACCCGGCGTACGACCCGAAGGACTCGGCGATCGCGTCGGCGAGGTCGCCCACGCCGTCGGCGGCGAGCGGCTCACCGCCGCCGTCGCCGGTCATGTTGTGCCAGTAGATCGAGTGCAGGATGTGCCCGGAGAGGTGAAAGGCCAGGTTCTTCTCCAGGCCGTTGAGCGCCCCCCACTGCTCCTTGTCCCGCGCCTCCGCGAGCTGCTCCAGCGTGTCGTTGGCCCCCTTCACATACGCCGCGTGGTGCTTGTCGTGGTGCAGCTCGATGATCTCCGGGCTGATCACGGGGGCGAGCGCCGCGTAGTCGTACGGCAGTTCAGGGAGCGTGTAGACGGGCATGAAGGTCCCCTCAAGAGCTTGTTGCAAGTAGCTTGCAACAACAAGCTAACAGCAAAAAGCCCCCGGGTGGATCACACGGGGGCTTTCGGGCGGTCGGTTCAGGTCAGCTCGCGGCCCGCCTGCGCTGCCACGCGTAGCCCACGGCCGCCAGCACCACCGTCATCACCCCGGTCGAGTACAACTGCACCCGCGTGTCCGCCTCCCGCGCCATCAGCACGAAGATCCCGGCCATCCCGGCCAGCGCCACCCAGGTCAGCACGGGGAACGCCCACATCCGCACCGTCAGCTTCTCCGGCGCCTCGCGCTCCAGTTGCCGGCGCAGCCGCAGCTGGGAGACGGCGATGAAGATCCAGACGACCAGGATGACCGCGCCGATCATGTTGAGCAGCCAGGAGAAGACGTCGTTCGGGCGCCAGTAGCTCAGCACCACGCAGGCGAACCCGAACACCGAGGACACCAGCACGGCCACCCGCGGCACCCCGCCGGAGACCCGGCCCAGCGCCTTCGGGCCCTGCCCGCGCTGCACCAGCGAGTAGGCGATGCGCGAGGAGCCGTAGATGTTGGCGTTCATCGCGGACAGCAGGGCGACCAGCACGACCACGTTCATCAGCTGACCCGCGCCCGGAATGCCGAGGGAGTCGAGGGCGGCGACGTACGGGCCCTTGGCCGTCACGGCCTCGGAGTCCCACGGGACCAGCGTCACGATGACCGCCATCGAGCCGATGTAGAACAGCGCGATGCGCCACATGGCGGTGCGGACCGCGGTGGCCACGCCCCGCACCGGGTTCTCCGACTCCGCCGCCGCGATGGTGACCGTCTCCAGACCGCCGTACGCGAACACGGAGGCGAGGATGCCGATGACCAGGCCCTCGCTGCCGTTCGGGAGGAGGTCGCCCAGATGCGAGGCGCCCGGCGAGTCCGTGCCCGGGAGGACGCCCGCGATCGCCAGCACCCCCAGCACCAGGAACAGGCTGATCGCGCCGACCTTCAGCGCCGCGAACCAGAACTCGAACTCGCCGAAGTTCTTCACGGCGGCGAGGTTCGTGGCGCAGAACACCACCATGAACAGCGCCACCCACGCCCACTCCGGCGTCCCCGGCAGCCAGCCGGTCACGATCTTCGCCGCGCCGATGCCCTCCAGGCCGACGGCCGTGCAGAGCAGGACCCAGAACGACCAGCCGGCGGTGAAGCCCGCCCAGGGGCCGATCGCGCGCTCGGCGTGGGCGGAGAAGGAGCCCGAGGACGGATACGCGGCCGACATCTCGCCCAGCATCCGCATGACCAGCATCACGAGGAGCCCGGAGAGGGTGTAGGCGAGGACGATCGAGGGCCCGGCCGCGGCGATACCGGCGCCGGAGCCCACGAACAGTCCGGCGCCGATCACCCCGCCGAGGGCGATCATCGACAGGTGGCGCTGCTTCAGGCCGTGGGAGAGGGAGGCGCCGGGCTCGGGTGGGGCCGGGGCGGCGGTGGTGCGAGGCATGGGAGCGATTCGTCCAGTGCGTGAGACGGCGTGCGGGGGGCAAAAACGCCCACAGTCTGGGCAGCCTCTCCGGTCAGGAGGAGAGGCTGCCCAGTATGCGGACACCGTCCGTACAGGCCGTGACTAGGCGGCCACGCTCGTGTAGTGCGAGGCGTCGCCCTCCACCGAGTAGCTCTCCTTGCCCTCGATGCCGACCGGGATGTCCCCGGCGACGGTCACCCGGTGCAGACGGCGGGCCTGGCGGTCGTAGTTGTCGACGGCGTAGTGCTGGGTGATGCGGTTGTCGAAGAGGACCAGCTGGTTCGGCGACCAACGGTGGCGCAGGATGTGCTCCGGCCTGACGACGTACGACTGGAGCAGGTCGAGCAGGGTGCGCGACTCGGTCACCGACAGACCCACGATGCGCTGCGCGAACCCGCCGATGAACAGGCCGCGTTCACCGGTGAGCGGGTGGACACGGACCACCGGGTGGGCGGTGCGGTACTTGATGGAGGTGAACTGGGCGCGCTGGGCGGCCTTCTTCTCGTCGATGTCCTCGGCCGGTACGGCGTAGTCGTAGTCGTTGGTGTGCTCGGCCCACAGCGTGTCCGCCAGCTGCCTGAGCGGGTCCGGCAGACTCCGGTACGCCGCCGCGGAGTTGGTGATCAGGGTCTCGCCGCCGTACGGCGGGAGCGTGATGCTGCGCAGGGTGCTGGCCTGCGGCGGGTTGAGGACGAAGGTGACGTCGGTGTGCCAGTGGCTGGCGCTGCCCTGCTCGCTGTCGACGGGCAGCACGTTCGCGGCGCCGTCGACGGCGGGGACGGTCGGGTGGGCGGTGGTGAGGTCGCCGAAGTGGCGGGCGAAGGCCTGCTGGCCCTCGTCGTCGAGGTCGACGTCGTCGAAGACGAGCGCCTTGTGGATGTTGAGGGCCTCACGGAGGGCGGCGACGGTCTCGCCGTCCAGCGGCTTGGCGATGTCCACGCCCAAGACCTGGGCGCCGATGTGGGCGGTGACCTTGCGGATGTCGATCGTCATGACGGTCAGTCCTTTCAGACCAGGGTGGCGGTGTACTGGTTGGCGGGGCGGGGCAGGCCGTAGCGCTCCCGCAGGGTGCGGCGCGGGCCGTACTCCTCGCGGAGCAGCCCGCGGGCGCGCAGGATCGGGACGACGTGGTCGACGAAGAGGTCGAGGCCGGAGGGCAGCACGGCCGGCATGATGTTGAAGCCGTCGGCGGCGCCGAGCGTGAACCACCGCTCGATCGCGTCGGCGACCTGCTCGGGCGTCCCGGCGAAGGTGAGGTGCCCGCGCCCGCCACCGAGCCGGCCGATCAGCTGCCGTACGGTGAGCCGCTCGCGCCGGGCGAGTCCGACGACCAGCGTGTACCGGCTCTTGGCGCCCTCGATCGCGTCCTCGGAGGGCAGGTCGGCGGGGAGCTGAGCGTCCAACTCCAGAGTGCCGACCGGAAGTTGGAGCAGCCGCTCCAGATTGGCCACCCCGTGCTCGTGCACGATGTGGTCCTCCAGCTCCTGCTCCGCGGCCCGTGCCTCGGCCTCCGTCGAGCCGATGACCGGCACGATGCCGGGCAGCACCTTGAGGTACTCGGGGTCCCGACCGGCCTGGACGACCCGGGACTTGAGGTCGGCGTAGAAGTCCTGCGCGTCCTTCAGGGTCTGCTGGGCGGTGAACACCGCCTCCGCGTACCGGGCCGCGAACGCCTTGCCGTCCTCGCTCGACCCCGCCTGCACCAGCAGCGGGTAACCCTGCGGGGAGCGCGGCACGTTGAGGGCGCCGCCCACGCTGAAGTACGTGCCCTCGTGCCGGGGCGGGTGGATCTTGGTGTCGTCGCCCCAGACACCGGTCGCCTTGTCGGCGACGATCGCGTCGTCCTCCCAGCTGTCCCAGAGCTTCAGCGCCACGTCCAGGAACTCGGCGGCCCGCGCGTACCGTTCGGCGTGCGCCGGCTCCGCGTCGAGACCGAAGTTGCGGGCGGCCTCGGCGCCGGCGGTGGTGACGATGTTCCAGCCCGCCCGGCCACCGCTGATGATGTCGAGCGAGGCGAACTTGCGGGCCAGGTTGTAGGGCGAGTTGTAGGACGAGGACGCGGTGGCGATCAGACCGATGTGCTCGGTGGCCGTCGCCAGCGCGGTGAGCAGCGTCAGCGGCTCAAGGGCGCCCGCGGGCCGCTGGCTGACACTGCCCCACAGCTGGGGGCTGTCGGCGAGGAAGAGGGAGTCGAAGGTGCCGCGCTCGGCGATCCGGGCCAGCCGGACGTAGTGGTCCAGCTCGACATGCGCGTACGGATCGCTCTCCGGAAGCCGCCAGGAGGCCTCGTGGTGCCCGGTGGTCATCAGGAACGCGTTCAGGTGCAGCTGTCTGGTGGTCATCGGTGGTGCTCCTCCGGGAAACCCAGGTGGGTGGTCATGCGAGCCCTCCGGCACGCCGGGCGATGGTCATGCGTGGTCCTCCGTCACTCCGAGCGCCCTCAGCAGCCGCTCCCGGTACTCGCTCAGCAGCGGATCGCGGTACGACCGCGGATGCGGCGGCTCGACGGTCAGGTCGAGCCCGATCCGCCCCTCCTCCAGCACCAGCACCCGGTCCGCCAGCACGATCGCCTCGTCCACGTCGTGCGTGACCAGCAGCACCGACGGCCGGTGCCGCTCCCACAGCTCCCGCAGCAGGACGTGCATCTTGATCCGGGTCAGCGCGTCCAGCGCCCCGAACGGCTCGTCCGCGAGCAGCAGTTCGGGCTCCCGGACCAGGGACCGGGCGAGCGCCGCCCGCTGCGCCTCCCCACCCGACAGCTCGCTGGGCCAGGCCCGCTCCCGCCCCCCGAGCCCCACCTCTTCGAGCGCGGCCCGCCCCTTGGCCTCGCCGTCGGTGCCCAGCAGTACGTTGTCCAGGACCCGGCGCCAGGGCAGCAGCCGCGAGTCCTGGAAGACCACGGATATCCGCTCGGGGGCGGTGAGCTGACCACTGCCGGTCACCTGGTGGTCGAGGCCCGCGACGGCCCGCAGCAGCGTGCTCTTGCCGGAGCCGCTGTGCCCGAGGAGGGCGACGAACTGTCCGGCCGGGATGTCGAGGTCGATGCCGTCGAGGACGGTGCGCCCGTCGAACGACCGGGTGAGTCCGCGGAGTTGGACGGCGGGGCGGGTCAGTTGCTCAGTGTGCGTCGCCATGACAGCACCCTCCTTTCGATGAGACGGACCGCGCTGTCGGAGGCGAGGCCGAAGACGCCGTAGACGACGAGACCGACGAGGATGACGTCCGACTGGCCGTAGTTCTGGGCCTGGAACATCAGATAGCCGAGGCCGCTGGTGGCGTTGATCTGTTCCAGGACCACCAGGCCGAGCCAGGAGCCGGTGACGCCGAGCCGGAGTCCCACGAAGAATCCGGGCAGCGCGCCGGGGATGACGATCTGCCGGACGAACTGGAACCGGTTCAGCCCCTGCACCTCGGCGAGTTCGACGAACCGGCTGTCGATGCCGGACAGCGCGGCATGGGTGTTGAGGTAGATCGGGATGTAGACGACGATCGCGATGATGGCGATCTTGAAGGTCTCGCCGATGCCCAGCCAGAGGATGAACAGCGGGATCAGACCGAGGGTGGGGATCGCCCGGTTGAGGTTCACCGTCCCGTCGATCAGCGCCTCCCCGACCCGGCTGAGCCCCGCCGCCAGCGCCAGCGCGACCCCGGCGACCAGCCCGATCGCGAAGCCGGACGCGGCCCGCTGGAGCGAGGTCAGGATGTCGGTGCGCAGGGTCCCGTCGGTCCACAGATGGGCGCCGGTCTCCAGGACCGTCCAGGGGGCCGGGATCGCGGCGGTGTCCAGCCGGCCCGCGGCCGAGGCGGCGGCCCACAGGGCGAGCAGGAGGACGGGGCCGACGAGGCGGGCGGCGGGCAGCCGCTTGCCGGGGGAGAGGCCGCGGCGCCGGCGCCGTACCGTCTCCGGGGCCTGTGCGACGACCGGAGCCGTCGCCGTCGTGGTCACAGCGCTCACTTGCGATACTCCTCTGCTACGGACTTCGCGGCGATGCCCTCGAAGCGGTGGTCGAACAGCGAGGCCACGTCGAACTTCTTCACGAAGCCGCCCTCCGCCAGCAGATCGGCGGTCTCCTGCTCCCACTTGATGGCCTCGCTCCAACTCGGCGGGAACAGCGGCTTGTTGGCGAGCGCGGTGATCCCCTGGGCCTGCGCGAGGGTCAGGTTCTGCGTCTTGACGTAGAACTCCTCGTTCCAGACGTCGGGGTTCTCGTACGTCCAGACCTGGCCCTTCGCCCAGAACGGGATGTACGCGGCGACCGCGGCGGCCTTCGCCTCGTCGTTCAGTACGGAGGCCGGCGCCCACAACAGGTTGAGCAGGTCGACCACGTCCGTGGTGATGACCCGGGCGCCCTTCGCCTCGTACTGCGAGAGATAGGCGGGCGACTGGGTGTTGCCGAGCGGGGCGATGTCCACCTGGCCCGACTGGAGGGCGGTGAGGAACTGGTTGCTGGTCAGCGGGACCAGCTTCACGTCGTCGTAGGCGAGGCCCGCCTTCTTCAACGCCCGCAGCAGCACGACCCCTTGGGCCTGCCCCTGGGAGAAGGCGAGCTTCCTGCCCCGGAAGTCCTCGACCGTCCTGATGTCGCTGCCCGGCTTGGTGGCGAAGACGTAGTTGGGCTTGCGGGTGATGTTGATCGCGACGATCTTCGCGTCGAAGCCCTGGTAGTACGCCTGGATCGGCGGAATACCCGCGTTGTTGGCGAGGTCCAGGGACTTGGCGCGGAAGGCGTTGATCACATCGGGGCCGGCTCCGATGTTGACCCAGCTGGACACCTTGAACGGCAGTTCGCCCAACTTGGCCAGCTTGAACTGGAGTTGCTGGGTGTCCTGATACGAGGCGACCTTCAGGGCCGTCCCCGCCGGGACCTTGTCGGCGAGCGGCGCGGTCGAGGCGCCCTCACCGCCGGTGGCGGCACTGGACTCGGCGCAGCCGCTCAGCCCCGCGACACCGGCCGCGGCGCCGAGGACGGAGGTGAGGAAGAGTCGCCGGTCTATGCCGGACGTACGGGAAAAAGGCATGGGAGGACTCCCTGAATTGGTGCAGGGGAAACATGAAATACACGGGAAAACGCGGCGGGAAATAAATTCACGCGGCGGAAACGAGCGCGTCACACGGGGCAGGGTGTCAGCAACAGAAGGCGAGACAGTGCAGGTGAGGGCTCATGAACACGATGCTCGCGGCCATACGGAACCCCTGTCAACATTCGGAGTTTCTGAATTAAATAGCCTCAGGTGACGCGGTCAGCGGATCCCGGTAGAGCACGTCCAGGGCGACCGAACCCCCCGCCACCGCGAGCACCGAATCCGGGAAACTCGTCGGGATCACCGACCCCGCCCGCCCGGCCCCGACCTCCGCCCGCAGCGCCGCGAGGCAGTCCTCCCGATGGATCGCGCCGACCTCGGTGACGACGACGGCCTCCGGATTGAGGATGTCCAGCAGCAGCCCCGCCGCCCGGCCCGTCATCCGCGACCGCTCCACCAGCAGCCGTACGGCCACCGGGTCGCCGTCCGCCGCCGCCCGCACCAGATGCATCGGGTTCACCCCGGCGATCACCCCGGCCGCCCGCGCCCTGCGGCACAACGTCCGCTCGCTCAGCTCGGCCTGGAGGCAGCCGGTCCGCCCGCACTCGCAGGGCTCGGTACCGCCCGGCACCGGCAGATGGGCGATGGCGCCCGCCTGGGAGCGCGGCCCGTGATGCACCTCGTCATGGGTGGCGAACGCCGCGTCGACCACATTGCCGACGAACAGATGCAGCACGCTGAGGCTGCCGCGCGCCCGCCCGAAGAGCCGCTCCGCGTTCACCAACGCCCGCGCGTGCCCGTCCACATGGACCGGCAGCCCGGTGCGCGCGCCGATCAGCTCCCGCACCGCCACGTCCCGCCAGCCGAGCAGCTGATGCTCGACGACGGTCCCGGTGTCCCGGTCCACCCAGCCGCCGGCCGCGAAGCCGACGCCGAGCGGCCGGCACCCCGGGGACGCCGCCAGCAGCGCGCCCAGCCCGTCGGCGGCCCGTGCCAGCACCGGCCCGGGATCGGTGCCGTCCGTGTGCCGCAGCTCCCGCGAGGCGACCACCCGCCCCCGCAGATCGAGCAGCGCGACCGTCGTATAGGGCACCGCCACATGGACGCCGCCCACGACGAACCGCGACGAGTCCAGGTCGACGGGCACATGGGGCCGGCCCACACCGTTCGACCGCCGGGGCGCGGCGGCCTCCTCGATCAGCCCCAGCCGGGCGAACCGGGCGCAGTAGTCGGTCACCGACGCGGGCGACAGCCCGGTCAGCCGGGCGATGGTGGAGCGCGCCACCGGCCCGTGCTCCAGCACGGACCGCAGGACGATGCTCGCGCTGGTCCGCCGCCGGTCACTGTCGGCGGCGCGGGCCAGGGTGGACGTAACGGTGGACGTAAGGGTGGGCATGGTGATCACCTCGGGGGCCGGTCCGACTCTGCGCCGTACGCGAGGGGCGAGACCGGAACGGGGCCTCACCCAGGACGGCGACAGGCGGCAGCACTCACACGCCGCAGGTCGACATGGCGACGCGACGTGAGGAAGAGGGCCTGGGCAACCATGGCTGGAAGGGTAGGGGGCGCCGACCGGATCCGGCCAGAGCGCGTCCCAGCATTTGGTGGGACCCTACAGACGCCGTTCACACTCGACACGTGAGTGAAACGTCCCGGCCTCAGTGACCGGCATCACGCTGTACCGGGTGTAACCGACACCCTTTGTATGGAGACCACCAAGTCGCCGCTCCAGCCTTTGTCGACCGCTGACGGTGATCGGCGCGAGGCGCCCGGGATAGCGTCGCGATGTCCCGTCCCCGTCACCTCGCGGAGTCCCCATGAGCACCGCCGTCGCCCCCGTCCGCCCCGGTCAGGTCCTCGCCGACCTGCTCCCGGCCTCCCGAGTCCGCGACCTCGCGCTCGTCGTCGGCGGCGCCGCGCTCACCGGCCTCGCCGCCCAGATCTCCGTGCCCGTGCCCGGCTCTCCGGTGCCGGTGACCGGCCAGACCTTCGCCGCGCTGCTCGTCGGCACCACGCTCGGCGCGGGGCGCGGCTTCCTCTCCCTCGCGCTCTACGCCCTCGCCGGCGTCGCCGGTATGCCGTGGTTCGCGGGCGCCACCTCCGGCTCGGCCGCCCCGTCCTTCGGCTACATCCTCGGCATGATCCTCGCCTCCACCGTCGTCGGCGCCCTGGCCCGCCGCGGCGCCGACCGCTCCGTGCTGCGCACGGCGGGCGCGATGCTGCTCGGCGAGGCGATCATCTACGCCGTCGGCGTCCCCTACCTCGCCCTCGACCTCGGCATGTCCGCCTCCGCCGCCGTCGCGGCCGGCCTCACCCCGTTCCTGCTCGGCGACGCCCTCAAGGCGGCCCTGGCGATGGGCCTGCTGCCGAGCGCGTGGAAGCTCATCAAGCGCTGACGTCGTCACCGTCATAGTCACCGTCACCGAAGAGGTTCGCCGGGTCGTAGGTCGACTTCACCTCGGCGAGCCTCTTCCGTGTCTCGGCGTCGTAGAGCCCTTCCCGCCGGTCCCCGCCGCCGAAGGCGAAGTTGACCGTCCGCCCGAGCGTGTGCGGTGCGAGCACCCCGAAGGCCGGATCGAGCAGCGCCCGCGCCTTCTCCCGTTCCCCCGCGGTCAACAACCGCACCAGGAAACGCCCTTCACGCCACGGCACCGAGTTCTCGGCGGGCCGCGCGAGCGCCCCGCCCAGATGGTTGACCTGTACGACGACCATGGCTCCGGAGTCGGGCCCGGTGCGCCGCAGCAGCTCCCCGCCCGCGCCCTCCGCGTCCAGCTCACTCAGCACCGCGCTGTCCCCGTAGTAGGCGTGCGGGAAGTCCGGGTCGCTGTGGATGGTGTGGCTCTCGGCGTACGGCAGCTCCCGCAGCGAGTCGCCGAGCACCGGCCCGATCTCCCGCAGCGGAGCGACGAGTCGCTCCCCGCCCTCGCCCGTGTGGGCGACCCGCACGGACAGCACGTACCGCCCGCGCAGCTGCGGCGGCAGCGCCGGCAGATCCGGGTACGGTACGGCGGTGAAGGACGAGGTCAGCCCGTCCGGCACGGTCCGCGTCCAGGCCTCGTACGCCCGCAGCGCGGCAGCCGGGTCGACCTCACGCCCGTCGAAGGCGAGCGAACCGCCGTACAGCGTCCGCACGGGGACGAGTCCGATCTCCAACTCGGTGACCACCCCGAGCCGATGGCCGCCGCCGAGCAGCGCCCAGTACAACTCGGAACCCGGCATGGCACGGTGCAGCCGTCCGTCGGCGGTCACCACGTCCAGCCACCGCACATGATCGGCCGCGTACCCGAACTCCCTGGCCAGGAGGGGGAGTCCACCGCCCAGTGTGTAGGAGACGGCGCCGACGCCCGGCGCGGACCCGTTCAACGGCGCGAGCCCGTACGGCGTGACCGCCTCGACCACCTGCCCCCATCGCACGCCCGCCTGTACCCGGACGGTACGGGCGTCGGGGGCGACGGTGATCCCGTCCATCCGCCGGGTGGAGAGGAGCACGCCGCCGATGACCGGCCCCTGCCGCCCGTGCCCGGTCGCCTCCACGGCGACACGCTGCCCGGTGTCGGCCGCGTGGCACACGGCGGCGATGACCTCCTCGGCGGTGGCGGGGGTGAAGACGGTGGCGGGCCGCAGATCGAACGCGGTCTGGAATCCGACGAGTTCAGTTCCGTTCTCGTGATTCATGGACCTCATGATGGAGGCATAACCTGACAGCCACCGTCAGGTTATGCCTTCGATGGATCAGATCTCCTGCCGCGGTCGACGCGTCGACCACCACAGCCCGGCCACACCGGCCGCCATCAGGGCCGCGCCCGCCGCACCCGCCGGGAGCAGATCACGCGCGGCACCGGTCTTCGGCAGCGCGTCGCCGCCGGGTGCCACCGGCTTGTTGTCGGTGCCGAGGAGCAGCGGGGTGGCCGGGGCGTTCGGCGACGGATTCGTCGTACCGAACGGAACCGGGCCCTGCTGCCAGTACGTCTCCTTCCCGTCGCCGGTCTGCACCGGCAGACAGATCTTTCCGGTCTTGTCGAGATCGAACGACGCGTCCACGGCGTACGACTTCGACTTACCGGCCGCGAGATTGTCGATCGGGCAGGCGAAGCCGCTGTTCGAACCCTCCGGCAGATCACTTTCGGCAATCGAGGAGCACCCTTGAACGCTATTGACCGTGAGGCCGTCGAAACCGACGACCAAAAGCTGGATCTTTCCGCTGTCCTTGGTCCCTTCGTTCTTCACGGTGGCGGTGAGGTCGGTTTTCTCGGACTTGTTGTCTACCGAGATCTGTTCGGGCAGCAGCGTGGTCAGCTTCACGCCGTCCGGCGCCTCGTCGACAACCTTTCCCCCCTTGCTGCTTCCGGGCCCCTGGTCATCCGCGCCGGCCGTGCCGGAAAGGATCAGTACGGCCGAGAAAGATGCCGTGACCAGCGATCCCGCGATGGTCGTCATACGACGAGAACTCATGTTCGTCCCCCTTGGCTGCGCCTGAATTCGCAGTACTTGAAGAGCTACCACAAGATTTCTCCGCACTATGCTGGTACGGCGTGAAGTGTGACCATTGTGTTGAAGTAGGCGTTGGCCGGTGCGTGGTGGAGGGGGTGCGACGGATTGCCGGGGAATACGGGAAGCGCGGGAAGTACGGGTAACACGGGAAACACGCGGAGCGGCGGAGTCCCAGGGATCCTGGTGGCGGGCCGATATCGGCTGGTCGAGAGTATCGGCCAGGGGGGAATGGGGCGGGTGTGGCGAGCCGCCGACGAAATGCTGGACCGGCTGGTCGCGGTCAAGGAAATGCGCATAGACGGCCTAGACGCCGAGGACGCCCGCACCCGACGTGAACGCACCCTGCGCGAGGCGCGCGCCACGGCCCGCATCGACCATCCCAACGTCGTACGGGTCTACGACGTCGTGGACGAGGGCGAACGCCTGTGGATCGTCATGGAGTTGGTGGCGGGCCGCTCCCTGGAACGCATGATGATGGAGGACGGCCCGCTCGGCCCCCAGCAGGCGGCCCGGATCGGCATCGGCCTGGTGACGGCCCTGCGCCAGGTGCACGCCCGCGGCGTCCTGCACCGTGACATCAAGCCGGGCAACGTGTTGGTGGAGGCGAATGGCCACCGTGTGGTCCTCACGGACTTCGGCATCGCGGCCATCCAGGACGCCAAGGCGCTCACCATGGTCGGCATGCTGGTCGGTTCCCCCGACTACATGGCCCCCGAGCGCATCGCGGGCCGCCCACAGGGCCCGCCGTCCGACATCTGGTCCCTGGGCGCGACGCTCTGCGCGGCCCTGGCCGGCCACTCCCCGTTCTCCCGGGACACCACGCTGGCAACCCTCCACGCGGTCCTCTACGAGGAGCCCCAACTCCCCGCCACGGCAGGCGCCCTACGATCCGTCCTCGCCGCCCTCCTGGAGAAGGAGCCGGAACTGCGCCCGGGCCTGGACGAGGTGGAGGAGGCCCTCCACCCGACGGCGTTCCCGGCCCCGACCCCCACGGTCCAGGTAGGACCGGAGGAGGAACCCCCACCCCACCCCGAGGACGAGCGCCCCCTCCCGGACCCACCGACCCCGGCCTTCCCCTGGCCCAGACGAGAACTCCCCACACCCCCCTTCCTGAACACCCCTCAACCCCCACCCGCCCCGGCGCCCACACCGGAACCCACGCCAGCCCCCACATGGGAACCCGCGCCCACCCCCACCCCCGACCGCGCACCCGCAGCCGCCGTCGGCGCTCAGCCCCCACAGGGGCCACCCGCACCCGACCACGAAAGCCGCACGGGCGGTGCGGGTGGGAACCCAGACCGGGCCGAAGGCCCGGTGCCCACCCACAACGCCTCCTCAGAGGCACACGGCGGCATCTCCCTCATCCGCTCAGAAGCCGTCACCGAACAACGACCGACCCCGCGACCTTCACCACACCCCTCATCACACCCCTCATCACACCCCCACCGCCGCACCCGCCTCCTCACCGCCGCAGCCCTCACCACAGCCGCCGCGGTGATCACGACCCTGATCCTCCTCAACGCCAACTCACCGGGCACCAACAACGAGGCACAGGGCACCCCCACCCCAACCGCCTCCACCCCAACCGCCCCCACCTCCCCACCCTCGACAGTCGAAGGCACCTCCCGCCCCCAGTCCCTCCCACCCGGCGCCCACCGAGAAGCCGGCGGCTTCGCCTGGGCAACCCCCAAGGACTGGCGCAGAGATGTGAAGACGGGCGCGGAGGTGCACTACACCTCACCCGACGGCACCCAGGAACTCGCCGCGAAGTCCTCCCTCGCCCGAGGCGACCTGATGGACACCTGGAAGACCTCGGAACAGAACGCCCACCAGGGCCAGGACTACCGGAAGATCCGCTTGGAGGACACGGAGTTCCAGGGCCACCCGGCGGTGGTCTGGGAGTACACGTTCATGCTCAAGGGCGTCCCCTGGCACGCCCGCCTGCTCGGCTTCAACGCGGGCGGCAAGTCGTACCAGGTGAACACGTGGTACCAGCCGCAGACGGAGACGCAGGCGCTCAAGACGTACGAGAAGGTCAAAAAAAGCTTCACGGTGCTGTAGAGAATCCACAGCACCGTGAAACGAGCAGCACCCCGAGGTGCCTCAACCCACCTTGATCCTGTCCTGCACGTCAGCTTCACCGACGGAGTCCGAACGCCGGCCTCGCATCCGCTCCTTGACCACGGCGACACCGAGCACGAACGCCGCGACGAGCAACGACAGCAGCACGGTCGTACGCCCGCTGCTCGCCCCTTCCGTGTCGGTCAGCATGTAACCGAGGACGAAGACGATCAACCCGGCCGTGGCCCAGGTCAGATACGGGTACAGCCACATCTTCACGACCAGCTTCTCCGGCGCCTCCGCCTGGATGATCTTCCGCATCCGCAGCTGCGAGAAGCAGATGACCAGCCACACGAACAGAGCGACCGCACCGGAGGAGTTGACGAGGAAGAGGAAGATCGTGTCGGGGGAGAGGTAGTTGAAGAAGACGGCGACGAAACCGAAGAGCACGGACGCGAGAATCGCGGCCATCGGCACGCCCCGCGCGTTCGTGCGGGCGAACACCTTCGGCGCGTCCCCCCGCTCGCCGAGCGAGAAGGCCATGCGGGAGGCCGTGTAGAGCCCGGAGTTGAGACAGGACAGCACCGAGGTCAGCACGATGAAGTTCATGATCTGACCGGCGTGCGCGATCCCGAGGGAGTCGAGGGCGGCGACGTACGAGCCGGACTCCTTGATGGACGGGTCGTCCCACGGCAGCAGCGTCACGACGACGAAGATCGAGCCGAGGTAGAAGACGCCGATCCGCCAGATGATGCTGTTGGTCGACTTGGTCACCGCGCGCTGCGGGTTCTCGGACTCGCCGGCGGCCAGCGTGGCGATCTCGCTGCCCATGAACGAGAAGACGACGAGCAGCACACCGGTGAGGATGGCGCCGGGCCCGTGGGGCAGGAAGCCACCATGGTCGGTGAGGTTGGACAGGCCCGCCTTGTCGGCGTCGACCCCCGGCAGCACACCGAAGACCGCGAGCCCGCCGATGATGATGAAGGCGCCGATGGCGACGACCTTGATCCCGGCGAACCAGAACTCGAACTCGCCGTAGGAGCCCACGGAGACCAGGTTGGTGGCGGTCAGCACCACCATCACGATGAGCGCCCACCCCCACTGCGGGACGGCGGGTATCCACCCTTCGAGGATCTTGGCACCGGCGGTGGCCTCCACCGCGAGCACGACGACCCAGAAGAACCAGTAGAGCCAGCCGATGGAGAAGCCGGCCCAGCGCCCGAGCGCCCGGTCGGCGTGCGCGGAGAAGGAGCCGGACGTGGGGTTCGCGGCGGACATCTCACCGAGCATCCGCATCACCAGCACCACGAGCGTGCCGACGAGCGCGTACGACAGGAGGATGCCGGGTCCCGCGGTGGCGATGCCGGAGCTGGAGCCGACGAACAGCCCGGCACCGATGACACCGCCGATGGCGATCATGGACAGATGCCGGTTCTTGAGTCCGGCCTGGAGACCAGTCATACGGGAAGTTCCTTTGGTGCCAGGTGTGGGGGGCGATAAGGATCGACTCAATGAATCAGAGGCAAATAAATAAATGAACCTTCGAATCCAGATTGTTACTTGAGGTTTTCTTGAGCTTCCGTGGCTCAGGCCATTGTTTTCCTGGCCGACACCCGAGGCTGCTGCCCCGAAACAGCCGTGTCACACTCATCCCATGCGCGTGTATCTCGGCTCCGACCATGCGGGCTTCGAACTCAAGAACCACCTCGTCGAGTGGCTGAAGGCGGCCGGCCACGAGGCCGTCGACTGCGGCCCCCACATCTACGACGCCCAGGACGACTACCCGCCGTTCTGCCTCCGCGCCGCGGAGCGTACGGCGGCCGACCCCGACGCCCTCGGCATCGTGATCGGCGGCTCCGGCAACGGCGAGCAGATCGCGGCCAACAAGGTCAAGGGCGTACGCGCGGCTCTCGCCTGGAGCGAGGAGACGGCGTCGCTGGGCCGCCAGCACAACAACGCCAACGTCGTCGCGGTCGGCGCCCGGATGCACACGGAGGACGAGGCGACCAAGTTCGTCGAGACCTTCCTCGCCACCCCGTTCTCCGGTGACGAGCGCCACATCCGCCGCATCGACATGCTGGCCGACTACGAGACCACCGGCGACCTCCCGCCGATCCCGGCCCACCACCCGCAGCAGGGCTGACCGCCCCGGTCCGGGGGCTGGAAGGAACAGGCACCGTGCCAGAGGGGCACACGATCCACCGGTTGGCGGCCGACTACGCCGACCGCTTCTTCGGCACGGCGCCCCGAGTCACCAGCCCCCAGGGCAAGTTCTCCGACGCCGCCGCCCTTCTCGACGGCGCCGGACTCACCCGTACCGAAGCCCACGGCAAGCACCTCTTCCTGGGCTTCCGCGACACCGGCCGGGACACCGACTGGGTCCACATCCACCTCGGCCTCTTCGGCAAGGTGAACTTCGGCGACGCCCCCGCGCCGCCGCCCACGGACACCGTCCGGCTGAGGCTCGCGAACGCCACGTCGTACGTCGATCTGCGCGGCCCGACCACCTGCGCCCTCATCACGGACGCCGAGAAGCAGGCGATACACGACCGCCTCGGCCCCGACCCGCTGCGCGAGGACGCCGACCCGCGGACGGCGTACCGGCGCATCTCCCGCAGTCGTACGACGATCGCCGCGCTCCTGATGGACCAGAAGGTCATCGCCGGCGTCGGCAACGTCTACCGCGCCGAGGTCCTCTTCCGGCACGGCATCGACCCGTACCGCGCGGGGAAGGATGTCACCGCGCGGGAGTGGGACGCGATCTGGCGGGATCTCGTCGACCTCATGCGCGAGGGCGTGCGCCACAACCGCATCGACACCGTCCGACCCGAGCACACCCCGGAGGCGATGGGCCGCCCGCCCCGCGTCGACGACCACGGCGGCGAGGTGTACGTCTACCGCCGGGCCACCATGCCCTGCCACATCTGTGGCGGCGAGATCCGCACCGCCGACCTCGCCGCCCGCAACCTCTTCTGGTGCCCGGGCTGCCAGACCCGTTAGGGCGGGCGTCAGAACCCGTGCGGCAGCCAGGGCGCGACGGGCGAGCCGAACCCGACCGCCGCCTCCGTCAGCGCCCCCTGCCGCAGCTCCCGCACCCGCCCCGCGCTGCCCAGCGCGGCGAGGCTCACCCCGCCGAGATACGCGGCCCCCAACTCCCGTACGGACAGCGCCAGATCGGCCGCGTCCTCGGTCCGCTCGCAGGACGCCCCCTTCGCGTCCCCGCTCAGCCGCCAACGCCCCGTGTTCCAGGGGCAGAAGTCGTCCTCGACCTCGAACACCACGTCCACCGGCGCCTGATAGGTCCGCGCCGCCAGCGCGGCCCCTACGTCCACCAGCCGTACATGCAGCGAGTCCCGCAGCCGCGGCTCACAGCGCCGGATGTCGGAGACCAGCTGCTGCCAGACCTCGTCGACCGGCCGCCCCCGCGCATGCACCTTCGAGGTCAGGTCGATCCCGAACAGGAACCGCCACAACGCGCCATGCGCGGCCGGATCCAGTGCCTGTACGTCCCGCAGCGCCACCGTCCCCTTGGGCCCGGCCGTGTCCCACTCCGGCTTCACATGGAAGCGGGCGTACCCGACGACCTCGCCGTCCCGCTCCGCGACCACGCACTGCAGCGGCGACGCCCCCTCCCGGCTGCCCTCGGGATCGAGCAGTCCGAGCCGCTCCCACCCGGGAATCCGCGCCACCATGCCCGGCCGTAGCGGCACCAGCCGCGCGTACACCGCCTCACACGCGTCGAGCACCTCGGCCGGCCGCGCGTAGCGCACCCGTACGTCATCGGTACCGGGCGGGACGGACAGCCGTACCCGAGTCGTGTCGATCTCGGCGCTGACGTGGAACGTCGCCGGCGCGTACCCGAACCGCCCGTAGATCGCCGGCTCGCTCGCCGTCAGCACGGCGAGCGGCCAGCCCCATTCCCGTACGTCGTCCAGCTGGCGCCGCATCATCGAGCGCAGCACCCCACGCCGCCGATGCGTCGCCGCCACGCTGACCATGGTCACGCCCGCGGCCGGCACCGAGGCGCCGCCCGGCACGGTCAGCCGGAAACTGAACGCCCCGGCCGTGCCGACGCACACCTCCCCGTCCCAGGCGCCGATGGAACGGTCGAGCTCGGTCAGCCCGTTCCACAACTCCCGTTCCTCGGCCGCCTCCGCGACCCCGCCGAAGGCCCGGATCAGGTTGTCGTACCACTCGTCCCATTCGTCCTGCCGCAGCACCCGCAGGTCGGTCGCGAAGTCAGAAGCCATGGACCATGCCTACCAGGGCATTGCGGGACGAGCCAGGGGATTTCTCCTTGGTGGCCGCAGGGTGGCTTTCCGTGAAGTTCACTGTGAAGTTGAACCTCGGACGGGGGACAAGTGGGACCTCCCGTGCCAAGCAGCTGGTCCGATGGATAGGGTCCCGAACTAATGGCAGCAGGACGAGAGCGGCGCGCGGAAGCCGATACGTTCACGGCCCGGTTGAAGATGCAGTGGCACCGGGCCCGCGTCGGCCTGCGCAGAAGCGCCGTCGACTACTTCCGCGGGGACGGCTCGGACTGGATCGCACTGGCCGGTCTGCTCCTCACGATCCCGCTGATCGCGGCCACCACGCTGATGAACTCGGTGTGGTGTTCACCGGCCGCGCTGGTCCTGCCGATCGTCGCGGGCGGGCTGCTGCTGCGCCCGGCGAGCCTGCTGGGTCTGTACGCGGCGGCGGCGACGGCGCTGATCGTGGAGTCGGTGCAGCTGGGCCCGTACACCGAAGGCCCCTCGCGGGTCACCCCCGGCATCGTGCTCGTGGTCGCCGCCTGCGGCTTCTTCGGCCTGCTCATCGCCCAGTTCCGCAGCCGGGTCGGCGTGCCCTGGCGGCGCGGCGGCACGATGCTCTTCGACCTGCGCGAACGCATCCGCGTCCAGAGCAAGCTCCCGAAGCTCCCGACCGGCTGGCACCGCGAGATGGCCCTGCGCCCGGCGGGCGGCCAGTCGTTCTCGGGCGACTTCGTGGTGGCGGCCCGCACGAACGGCGGCCGCACGATGGAGGTCGTCCTCACCGACGTCTCCGGCAAGGGCATGGACGCCGGTTCGCGCGCCCTGCTCCTCTCCGGCGCCTTCGGCGGCCTCCTGGGCTCCCTCCCCCCGCACGCGTTCCTCCCCGCCGCCAACGGCTACCTCCTCCGCCAGGACTGGGACGAGGGCTTCGCGACCTCCATCCACCTGGTCCTGGACCTGGACTCCGGCGACTACGAGCTCTACTCCGCGGGCCACCCCCCGGGCCTCCAACTCAGCGCGGGAAGTGGCCGCTGGGAGGAAAAGGCCGCGGAAGGCCCCCTCCTCGGCGTCTACGACGGCGCCCAGTTCGACCCCGTGAAGGGCTCGCTGCGCCCCGGCGACGTCCTGATGCTCTTCACGGACGGCCTGGTGGAAACCTCCGACCGCGACATCGTGGAAGGCATAGACCGCCTCACCGGCGAAGCCGACCGCTACGTAGCCGGCGGCTTCCACGGCGCCGCCTGGCACCTGATCGAGGCAGTGGCGAAGGACGTCAACGACGACCGGGCCCTGCTCCTGATCTGCCGCGAGGGCCCGACGGCCCAGGTGGCGGCCTCCGCGTAGCTGCGTGCAGCCGCGCCGCCGGGGCCCTGCCCCCGGCTCCGCCATCCGCCGTCGCTGCGTGCAGCCGCGCCGCTGGGGCCCTGCCCCCGGCTCCGGCATCCGCCGTGGCTGCGTGCAGCCGTGCCGCTGGGGTGCTGCCCCTCCGGCATCCGCCGTGGCTGCGGGCAGTCGTGCCGCTGGGGGTGCTGCTCCCGGTTCCGGCCTCCGCCGTGGCTGCGGGCAGTCGTGCCGCTGGGGGTGCTGCTCCCGGTTCCGGCCTCCGCCGTGGCTGCGTGCAGCCGCGCCGCTGGGGCGCTGCCCCCGGTTCCGGCCTCCGCCGTGGCTGCGTGCAGCCGCGCCGCTGGGGTGCTGCCCCCGGTTCCGGCCTCCGCCGTGGCTGCGGGCAGTCGTGCCGCTGGGGCGGCACGGGTGGGCGCAGCGGCACCCCGCCAGTGCGGGCAAGCGAAACCCTGCCCACCCCGCCGCACCCCCAAGCCAACCCGCACCCCACCTCCCCACCCAAGCCGCACCCCACCACCCCACCCACCCCAAGGTGGGGTTTTCCCCAGCCCCGATCCGCCAGCACCCCTCATCGTCCCCACCCCCTCCGCTCCGTAGCGTCAAGGACATGACCTCGGATCGGAAGAAGAAGTCCCTCATGGCCCCCACCTCGGCCGAGTGGGCCGTAGAACTCCACGGAGTGACCCGTCGCTACGGCCGCGGCCGCGCCCCCGTGCACGCCCTGCGCGGCATCGACCTCGCCCTCCCCCCGGGCACCTTCACCGCGGTCATGGGCCCCTCGGGCTCCGGCAAGTCCACGTTCCTCCAGTGCGCGGCCGGCCTCGACCGCCCCACCGCCGGCACGGTCCGCCTCGGCGGCACGGAGATCACCGGCATGAAGGAGAACAAGCTCACCGCGCTGCGCCGCACCCGCCTCGGCTTCGTCTTCCAGGCCTTCAACCTGCTCCCGTCCCTCACGGTCGAGCAGAACGTCGCCCTCCCGCTGCGCCTGGCCGGCCACCGCCCCGACCGCCACCGCACCGCCGAGGTCCTCGCCCAGGTCGGCCTCGCCGACAAGGCCCGCCGCCGCCCCGGCCAGCTCTCCGGCGGCCAGCAGCAGCGCGTCGCCATCGCCCGCGCCCTGGTCACCCGCCCCGACGTGGTCTTCGCCGACGAGCCGACCGGCGCCCTGGACACCACCACCGCGGCCGAGATCCTGGCTCTCCTGCGCCGGGCCGTCGACACCGAGCGCGCCACGGTCGTCATGGTCACCCACGACCCCACGGCGGCGTCCTGGGCCGACCGGGTCCTGTTCCTGGCGGACGGCGAACTCACCACCCACCTGGACCGCCCGACCCCCGACCAGATCGCCAGCCGCATGAAGACCCTGACGGCCCGCCGGGACGACGTGAAGGCGGCCGCCTGATGCGTCCCAACGGCCTCGCCCGCGCAGCCGTCCGCTTCCGACCCTCCGCGTTCGTCGGCACCTTCGTCGCCCTCGTCATGGCCGCCGCGATCGTCTCGGCCTGCGGCATCCTTTT
Source organism: Streptomyces sp. NBC_00028 (assembly GCF_045041065.1). Lineage (NCBI taxonomy): Bacteria > Bacillati > Actinomycetota > Actinomycetes > Kitasatosporales > Streptomycetaceae > Streptomyces > Streptomyces sp. NBC_00028. The sequence continues at coordinate 6,611,352 of NZ_CP108293.1, forward strand.
GGAGACCGGCGTCCGCGCCGAGGTCCCACCCGGCCGCTACGCCGGCGCCCCCGTCGTGGCCGCAGCCGACCAACGGGCCCACTACGGCGAGGGCGACAGCGCCGACAGCGAGCCCCTCCCCGACCGCGCCCGCCTCGACGCCTCCCTCGTGGCCAAGGCGGCCACCGCACCCGGCGCCCGCACCGCCGTACCCGACGTCACCTTCCCGGTCACCGGCCCGCACGGCCCCCTCACCGCCCACAACTGGTCCGCCACCGCCTTCACCGGCGAACGCCTCACCAAGGGCCAGGCACCCAACCCCGGCGAAGTGGTCCTGGGCAACGCCGAGATCGGCACCCGCGTCACCCTCACCACCCCCGACGGCACCCACACCTACCGCGTCTCCGGCACGACCACGGGAACCGGCGTCTGGCTGTCCGACCCGGACGCCGTACGCGTCTCGGGGCACCCCGGCCACATCGACGCCGTCGCCGTCCTCCCGAAGCCCGGCGTCGCCACCGACACCGTGGCGGCCCAGGTGGCACACGCCCTGGGCGGCCAGGCCAGGATCCACACCGGGGACGGCCGCGGCACCGTCGCGGACCCCACCCTCGACGGGGCCAGGGAAACCCTCATCGGCATCGGGGGCTCCTTCGGCGGCATCGCCACGGTCGTCGCGATGTTCACCGCGGCCGGCACCATCGCCCTGGCCGTCGGCCAGCGTGCCCGCGAGTTCGCCCTGCTGCGCGCCATCGGCACCACCCCGCGTCAGATCCGCCGCACCATCGCCACCGAAACCCTCCTCGTCGCCCCCGTCGCGGGCGCCCTCGGCTGCCTCCCCGGTACAGCCCTGGCGGCCTGGTGGCTGGACCAGCTCCGCGACCGTGGCGCGGTCCCGGCCCAGGTCGACCTGGCCGTCTCCTGGATCCCCCTGGTCTCCGCGACCGGCGCCGTCCTCCTCACCGCCCTGCTCTCCGGCTACACGGCCGCCCACCGCAGCTCCCGCATCAAGCCGGGCCAGGCGCTGAACGAGGCGAGCGTGGAGCGGCTGCGCATCGGCTGGATCCGCACCCCGCTCGGCCTCGCCGCGGCGGCGGGCGGCATCGTCTGCGCGGCGCTTTCCGCCTCCCTCACCGGCGAGGACGCGGCCAACGCGGCCCTCGGTGTCGTCGTGCTGTTCATGCTCGCCGTGGGCCTGCTCGGTCCCCTGGTCGCCCGTGTCTGCGCGGCCCTGTTCGGCCTCCCGCTGCGCGGCGCGAGCGCCTCCGCCGTGCTGGCCGCCGCCAACTCCCGTACCAACGCCCGCCGTCTGGCCTCCGCGATCACCCCGATCGTGCTCGCGATGGCGTTCTCCTCGGTCCTGGTCTTCCTGCACACCAGCGAGGACCACGTCACCGCCCAGCAGCAGCGCGACGGCATCACCGCCGACCACATCGTCACGGCCCCGGGCGACGCCCCCGGCCTCGCTCCCGGCGCCGTACGACGGGCCGAGAACGCCCCCGAAGTCACCGCCGCGGTCGGCCTGTTGAAGACCTCCGTGCTGGTCCCGGCCACGGGCGGCGCCCTGGAGTCGGCCACCGCCCAGGGCGTCACCGGTTCCGCCCGCGACCTGGCCGCGGTACAGGATCTCGACGTCAAGGACGGCCAACTGTCGCTGAAGCAGGGTGAGATCGCGATCGACGCCTCCCTCGCCGACAACGCCGACGTCGGGGTCGGCGACCGCCTCCACCTCCGCCTTCCCGACGGCACGAAGGCCGCTCCGCGGGTCGTGGCGACGTACGGCCGTGGCCTGGGCCTCGCCCAAGTCACCCTGAGCCGCGCCGATCTGGCCACCCACGTCACCTCCGCCTACGACACGGAACTGTGGACCAAGGGCGGCACGACGGCCGGTCTGAAGGCGCTCGGCACGGTCCAGGGCCGAGACGGCTACACCGCCGCCCAGTCCGTGGACCGCGAGCTCAACGCCTGGGCGAACAACCTCATGGCGGCCGTCCTCGGCGGCTTCGCGGCCGTCGCCGCCGTCAACACCCTGGTGATGACGGTCCTCGACCGCCGCCGCGAACTGGGCACGCTCCGCCTCATCGGCTCCACCCGCCGCCAGGTACTGCGCATGGTCCGCTGGGAGGCCCTGCTGGTCGCGCTCGCGGGCATCGCCCTGGGCACCGCGATCGCCCTCGCCACACTCGTCCCGATGATGAACGGCCTGACGGGTCAAGGCCCTTACATCCCGCCCCTCACCTACGGCGCGTTCGCCGCCACGATCGTCGCCCTCGGCCTGACCGCCGCGACCCTCCCCGCCAAGGCGGCCCTCCGCAGGGACACACTGGACGAGTGACCGAACCACTGACACTCGCCGAGATCGAGACCCTCGCTCGCACCGCCCACAAGGACCAGACCGACAAGGCGGGCCGCCCCTACGCCGAACACCTCCAGGCCGTCGCCGAGGGCGTCCGCGCCCGCGGCGGCGACCCCGACCAGATCGCGGCGGCCTGGCTGCACGACGCGATCGAGGACGCGGCACTCTCCGAGCAATGGCTGACGGAGGCCGCACTGAGCAGCCGTACGAAGGCGATCGTACGAGCCGTGACCAAGCACAAGGGAGAGCCTCCCGAGGCATACGCGGCCCGCATCCTCACGACCCCAGGGGCGTTGCTGGTGAAGGAAGCAGACCTGGCCCACAACGCAGACCCATCCCGCCTGGCGATGCTGGAAGCCCCAACCCGCAACCGCCTGACCGAGAAGTACGCACGTATGCGCAGACTTCTGGATCTCAACTCCGGTCCTGCAACCCCCTAAGGGGCGCGGGGCTGTATCAATGTGCGGCTACCGCCGCGTGGGCGCGACCAGCCACGACGAAGCCGCACCCGAACGACAAGCAGCTACGCCGGCACCTTCTCGCGAAGCTCCCGCTGCTGCCGCTCCCTCGCCTGCTCCGCCGCATCCCGCCTGAACGCCCACTCCATCTTCGGCTCCATCGCGAACCGGAACACCCGCTGCACCGGCTTGGTGCACAGAGCGGTGACGACCGCGGCGGCGACCAGACTCACGAAGATCTCACCGGTCGGCCGGTGCAACCAGGCATGGTCGAACCAGCCCTCGTAATCCCCGGCCTTCACCAGGAAGCCGTGCAGCAGATAGCCGTAGAGCGTGCCGGCGCCCAGCGCCGTGAACCACATCTTCCGGCGCGGCACCCAGGCGAAGAAGCAGGCGGTCAGCAGCAGCGAGCAGCCGAACATCGCGAGCACCATCACCGGACCGACCCACCACGGCGCGGCCAGGTCCTGGGCGGCGTCCCGGTGGTAGAACCACGCGGTGTTCATCCGCGGCACCGCCCACCAGCCCACGACGAGCGCGGTGGCGAACACGGGCACGGCCAGGATCCGCATCCGCCAGGTGCGCACCCGGTGGAAGTGCTCGGCCTTCATGCACAGGCCGAGGACGAAGTAGGGCAGGAACTGCAGCACCCGCTGGAGGTCCAGGTCGTTGCCGATCGACGGCGCGACGGACGCCAGCATGGCGACGCCGAGGGCGAAGGGCAGCGGCCAGCGGATCAGCTTCAGGATCGGTGTGCACAGCCGCCAGACGAACAACGCGCACAGGAACCAGGTCAGATACCAGGGGTCGAGCAGGCTGATGTCCTTGCCGGGGTCACCGCCCACCGTCCGGTCGAAGAGGACGTACGCCGTCTCGAAGAGGACGTACGGCACCGCGACACCCGTGATCAGCCGCTTGAGCCGGTCGGGACGCATGTCGAAACTGCGCGAGAAGAAGCCGGAGATGATGATGAACGCCGGCATGTGGAAGGAGTACACGACTGTGTACGCGCCCTCCAGGATGCGGCTGTCGCCCTTGAGGGGCTCCCAGGCGTGACCGATGGCGACGAGCACGATCGCCAGGTACTTGGCGTTGTCGAAGAACGCGTCGCGCTGCTTGCTCTGTGGCTGGTGCCGAGGCTTCTGCTGAGCGAGCGGTGAGCGCGGGCTCGGCACTCCGGGTGCCGACGACTGTGCCGGCGGGAGCGGCACTCGGGGCGAGGCAGCGTGGAACATCTGAGGCACCCTAGCGTTCTCTGTGCGATTTCGTAAAACCGGCCACGTCATTCCTGGTTATCGGCTTCGGGTACCCGGTATTTCGGCAAGCCCTCGCCATTCCGCAGGTGACGGTGAACACAGCGAACGGGGCGTCGCAGTCGTCACCGCAAGGGTTGTATTGGTGTGATTCATCCCGACTAAATAGGGCATAAGACCAGCAGGCGACTCTGGCGGAATGTCCGCTTCCTGTGGGCGGGTTGAGGCCACCGTAAATTTTCGAATTACCTGCGAACGGGATGTGTGGAGACCGAAACGATCCCGTTGAATTCCCTGTGCGCCGCACTCTCGAATTGCTGTGCGGAAGATGGCGGGCCGATCACCGGACCCGTACGGCGCCGCACAGTTCGGGCACAGGTGTGGTCAACGATGCATCACCAGCCGCATACAGCGGCTTGGTTGGTGGCACGATGGTTCTGGCGGGGGTGTGCGGGGCCGGCATCCCCGGGCCGGGAGAGCGGACCGACCTAGGGTGTGATCAGTTGTGGCCATTTCGCTGTCAGTGGTGTTGCTGATGGGGATCATCATGGTGGTGTTGATCCGTGGCGGGTCCCTCAAGGCCGGACCCGCAGTAGTGGCCGTGCTGTTCGGCTTCTTCCTCGCCTCGACGGGTATGGCCGACGACATCCAGCGCTTCCTCAACTCGATAGCGGAGACCATCAACTCGATCCAGTTCTGACCCCGTTGACTCGGCCGGACCAGGGCAGGCCCTAGGCTGGCCAGCCCGGTCGCGGGGGCCGGGACGGACGGGGGGACGTACGGGGATGGCGCTGCGCGACTCGGACCCGGCGGAGGTGGGCGGTTACCGCATCAAGGACCGGCTGGGCAGCGGGGGCATGGGCGTGGTCTACCTCGCCCGCTCCGCCTCGGGCCGTCGGCTCGCGGTCAAGGTCGTGCATGCCCAGTACGCGGACGACGACGAGTTCCGCGCCCGGTTCCGCCGCGAGGTGGCCGCCGCCCGCCAGGTCAGCGGCGCCTTCACCGCGCCCGTCGTGGACGCGGACGCCGACGCGCCGCGACCCTGGATGGCCACGCTCTACATACCGGGCGCCGACCTCGGCACGCACATACGCGACCACGGTCCTCTGCCGCCGCCCCGGGTGCGGGAGTTGGCCGCGGGGCTCGCCGAGGCCATCCGCGACATCCATCGCGCCGGCGTTGTCCACCGGGACCTGAAGCCGGCCAATGTGATGCTCGCCGACGACGGCCCCCGCGTCATCGACTTCGGCATCTCCCGCGCCACCGAGTTCGCCGCCTCCGACGCCCTCACCCAGACCGGCCGGGTGATGGGCACCCCGCCGTTCATGTCCCCGGAGCAGTTCTCCGCCCCGCACGAGGTGGGCCCGGCGGCGGACATCTTCTCCCTCGGCGCGGTGGTCGCCTTCGCCGCCTCGGGCAAGGGCCCCTTCGACAGCCCGAGCCCCTACGAGACGGCGATCCGCGTGGTCGAGGGCACCCCGGAACTCGCGGACGTACCCCCGGAGTTGCTGCCGTTCATCCGGCTCTGCCTGGAGAAGGAGCCCAAGTCCCGTGCCACGGCGGACGAATTGCTCCGCCTCCTGCGCGACGGCACCCTGCCCACCACCGGCCCCCCGACCCTCCTGGACGCCCCGCGCCCCCGCAAGCGCCGTACCCGCCTCTGGCTGGCCGCCACGGCGGGCGCCGCCGTCCTCGCGGCCATCGCCACCATGACACTCGTCCTCACCGGCGACGAAGCCGCCGACCGGGGAAACCTCCCCGCCGGCTGGCAGGAGTGGCACCGGCAGGCGAAGGACCCGAGCGTCGACAAGGACCCGATGGGCCCCACCGCCCTCTTCAACCGCTGCGTCGCCTCCGGCACCTCCCTGGTCTGCGCGGGCGACGAGATCATGGCCACCCGCTTCGCCCTCGCCGACGGCACCAACACCTGGGGCCGGCCCATCGACCCGACCGCCGAGGACTCCGACTTCGGCAGCAGCAGCTCCGGCGCGGGCACGATCATCGGCGCCCGCGACGGCCGCGTGTACGTCTACGGCGCCGACGACCGGCCCACCAGCGACCAGGCGTCGTACCCGACCCGCTACTCGGTCCAGGCCCTGGACGCCGAGACCGGCAAGGTGGCCTGGAAGACGGTCACCGCCGACAGCGAGGACGGCACCGAGCCGAGCAGCGACCAGGGCGCCTCCGCGGCCGTCCCCACGGGCGTCGTCACCGTCTACGGCAGATCCGGCAACCAGTACGCCCTGCTCGACGCGGAAACCGGCCAGGTCCGCTGGAAGCGCCCCCTGCCCAACCCGAACCGGTACATGAGCCTGCTGCGCAGCGCCGGGGGACAGGCGTACCTGCTCACCGCGAAGTACACGAGCGAGAACATCGAGAGCACGAGCGTCAGCCAGCTGGACCCGGCCACCGGAAAACCCCGCTGGACGGTGAAGGTCAAGGGCGAGATCGACATCGTCGGCCGCCACGACGGCCGCCTGGTGCTGGTCAACACCACCGGAACCCGCCGCGCCCTGACCCTGATCAGGACCGACACCCACATCGTGACGACGGTGAAACTGGCCGAGCCCCAGCCCGAGGGCGCGGCCCCCACCCTCGCGGGCGGCACCCTCTACTTCACCCTCTCCAACGGAAGCATCCGCGCGGTCGTCCCGGAGACCGGGCGCCAGCTGTGGGAAGGCAACTCCGGCGTCGAACTCTCCGGCCCGCCCACCGCCTCCCGCACCCACCTGTACCTGGCGTCCCCCAGCGGCCGCCTCGCCGCCGTGAACCGGACCACCGGCAAGGTCGACGGCACCCTCGACGGCCGCGACGACGGCGCCGTGGACGGCTCCCCGACCGGCGCCCCCCTCACTCTTGTGGGCGACGCGCTCTACGTCCCGTACGGCCTGCGCTCCGTCTACACGGTCGACGTACGCACTCTGTGAGAAACACTCAGGGCCAGGTCGAGGAAAGCTCCTCTGACCTGGCCCTGAGCCATACAGAGCGGGCGACGGGAATCGAACCCGCGTAGCTAGTTTGGAAGACTAGGGCTCTACCATTGAGCTACGCCCGCACAGGACACGCCGCAGGTCAGGTGACCGCGGCACAGAAGGCATCGTAGCGGGTCGGCCCCCCTCGCCGCACACCCCGGGCTTCCTTGCCGCGCACCCCGTAAATGCGGCGGTCCCATGGCCTGCGGGCATGTACCCTACGTGTCGCACCAGACGGGGTGTGGCGCAGCTTGGTAGCGCGTCCGCTTTGGGAGCGGAAGGCCGTGGGTTCAAATCCCGCCACCCCGACCACCTTCCTTGATCGCCTTTTGGGGCGTGTCGTGGCTGCGGTTACTATGCAAGCTGCATGCCCGTGTGTCTCTCGTCTGACTCGGACGACGTCCTCCGGGCGGCGAATCCGCCGGGGCCGTTCTGGCACCGGCAGAACCCAAGAAGTCAGCCACAAGGAGACCGAACCGTGAAGAGCGCCGTTGAGAACCTGAACCCGACGCGGGTTCGGCTCACTGTCGAGGTGCCCTTCGAGGAGCTCAAGGACAGCCTCGACGCGGCGTACAAGAAGATCAACCAGCAGGTCACGGTGAAGGGCTTCCGCAAGGGCAAGATCCCGGCCCGCGTCATCGACCAGCGGTTCGGCCGCGGTGCGGTCCTGGAGGAGGCGGTCAACGACGCGCTTCCGAAGTTCTACACCGAGGCGGTCAACGAGGCCGACCTGGACGTCCTCGGCCAGCCCGAGGTCGACATCACGGAGCTGAAGGACGGCGACACGCTGAACTTCACCGCCGAGGTCGACATCCGCCCCGCCCTCGAGATCCCGGACTACTCCGGCATCGAGGTCGAGGTCGACGCCGTCGAGGTCAGCGAAGAGGACGTCGACAAGTCGGTCGAGCAGCTCCGCGAGCGCTTCGCCTCCACCTCCCCGGTCGAGCGCGCCGCCGAGGAAGGCGACGTCGTCACGATCGACCTGGAGGCCAAGGTCGACGGAGAGGTGCTGGAGGACGGCATCGCCAGCGGTGTCTCCTACACCATCGGCTCCGGCGAGCTCCTCGAGGGCATCGACGACGCCGTGAAGGGCCTGGAGGCCGGTGGCGAGGCCACCTTCACCTCCGAGCTCAAGGGCGGCTCCGCGGCCGGCAAGGAGTCCGAGGTCACCGTCAAGGTCACCCAGGTCGCCGCCCGCGAACTGCCCGAGCTGGACGACGAGTTCGCGCAGCTCGCCTCCGAGTTCGACACCCTGGAGGAGCTGAAGGCGGACAGCCGCAAGCGCCTCGAGAACATGAAGCAGTACGACCAGGCCACCCAGGCCCAGGAGCGCGTCCTGGAGAAGCTCCTGGAGCTCGTCGAGGTGCCCGTCCCCGAGAAGCTGCTCGAGGACGAGATCAACACCCGCAAGCACAACCTGGAGCACCACCAGCTCGGTCAGATGGGCCTGGACCTCGAGAAGTACCTGGAGATCCAGGGCAAGACGGTCGAGGAGTTCGACACCGAGACCAAGGACGCCGCGGTCAAGGGCATCAAGACCCAGTTCGTCCTGGACGCCCTGGTCAAGCGCGAGAAGCTGAACGTCAACCAGGAGGAGCTCACCGAGCACCTCATGCGCCGTGCCGCTTCCTCCGGTATGTCCCCCGACCAGTTCGCCCAGGCGGTCGTCGAGGGCGGCCAGGTTCCGCTCCTCGTCGGTGAGGTCGCCCGCGGCAAGGCCCTGGCCGTCGTGGTCGAGGCCGCCACGGTGAAGGACACCAACGGCGAGGTCATCGACCTGGACGACGAGGAAGAGGTCGAGGAGGCCGCCGAGATCGCCGGCGAGGCCACCGAGGCCGACGCCACGGACGCCGAGGCGGAGAAGACCGAGGGCTGAGCCCACGGCACCTTGTAGGTCGTAGGACGGGCCCTGGGTCACTCATGACTCAGGGCCCGTTCGCGTACCCACCGCGCTACGCCCCCGGCGAACAGCCCTGTATCCGGGATTCCCCGAAGGGACCAGCGCGTTAGGGTCCATGAATACGAGGGGAGTGGAGTCCCCGAGTGGCTCCAAGCCCCGCAGGGATACGCAGGGAAACGTGAAGACGGCCCGGCGCCGTCGTAAGACGAGCAGGTGGATACGTGACGAATCTGATGCCCTCCGCCGCCGGCGAGCCTTCCATCGGTGGTGGCCTCGGCGACCAGGTCTACAACCGGCTGCTCAACGAGCGGATCATCTTCCTCGGCCAGCCGGTCGACGACGACATCGCGAACAAGATCACCGCACAGCTGCTGCTCCTTGCCGCCGCGGACCCCGACAAGGACATCAACCTCTACATCAACAGCCCCGGCGGCTCGATCACGGCCGGCATGGCGATCTACGACACCATGCAGTTCATCAAGAACGACGTGGTGACCATCGCCATGGGCCTCGCCGCTTCCATGGGTCAGTTCCTGCTCAGCGCGGGTACCCCGGGCAAGCGTTTCGCGCTGCCGAACGCCGAGATCCTGATCCACCAGCCCTCCGCGGGTCTGGCCGGCTCGGCTTCCGACATCAAGATCCACGCCGAGCGGCTGCTGCACACCAAGCGGCGGATGGCGGAGCTCACCGCCCAGCACACCGGTCAGACGTTCGAGCAGGTCACCCGTGACTCCGACCGCGACCGCTGGTTCGACCCCGAGGAGGCCAAGGAGTACGGCCTCATCGACGACGTCATCACCGCGGCCGTCAACATGCCGGGCGGCGGCGGCACCGGGGCCTGAGCCCCGCCGCGAGGCCCGTGAAGGCCCCGCAGAGCCCCCAGCCGACCGCCACAGCTCCTAGGAGACAGACAGTGAACGACTTCCCCGGCAGCGGCCTGTACGACCGCACGCGCGCCGAGTACACGGGCCCCTCGGCGGAGTCCCGGTATGTGATCCCGCGCTTCGTCGAGCGCACCTCGCAGGGCATCCGCGAGTACGACCCGTACGCGAAGCTCTTCGAGGAGCGCGTGATCTTCCTCGGCGTCCAGATCGACGACGCCTCCGCCAACGACGTCATGGCGCAGCTGCTGTGCCTGGAGTCGATGGACCCCGACCGGGACATCTCGGTCTACATCAACAGCCCGGGCGGCTCCTTCACCGCCCTCACGGCGATCTACGACACGATGCAGTTCGTGAAGCCCGACATCCAGACGGTCTGCATGGGCCAGGCGGCCTCCGCCGCCGCGATCCTGCTGGCCGCCGGTACGCCGGGCAAGCGCATGGCACTGCCGAACGCGCGCGTGCTGATCCACCAGCCGTACAGCGAGACGGGCCGCGGTCAGGTCTCCGACCTGGAGATCGCCGCCAACGAGATCCTGCGGATGCGCGGACAGCTCGAGGAGATGCTGGCCAAGCACTCCACCACGCCGATCGAGAAGATCCGCGAGGACATCGAGCGCGACAAGATCCTCACGGCCGAGGAGGCGCTCGCCTACGGTCTGGTCGACCAGATCATCTCCACCCGGAAGATGAACAACGCCGCAGTCCGCTGACGCGACTGCTGTATCGTCTGCCGCCCCTTGGCACGGTTCGTGTGCTTTGACACGCTGCACGTCAAAGTGAACCGGGCCAAGGGGGGCCCGAACGGGGGGCCAGGCAAGGTACCGTCGGAATAAGGCAGCACCAGGAGCCGCTGGATTCGAAAGCGTCCAGGCGTCTCCCAGGCGAAGGGGAAGCACACCGTGGCACGCATCGGTGACGGCGGCGATCTGCTCAAGTGCTCGTTCTGCGGCAAGAGCCAGAAGCAGGTCAAGAAGCTCATCGCAGGGCCCGGTGTCTACATCTGCGACGAGTGCATCGATCTCTGCAACGAGATCATCGAGGAAGAGCTGGCGGAGACCAGCGAGGTGCGCTGGGAGGAACTCCCCAAGCCCCGCGAGATCTACGAGTTCCTCGAGGGCTACGTGGTCGGCCAGGAGGCCGCCAAGAAGGCGCTCTCCGTAGCGGTCTACAACCACTACAAGCGCGTCCAGGCCGGCGAGAACGGCGGCGCCAACGGCCGTGACGACGCGATCGAGTTGGCCAAGTCCAACATCCTGCTGCTGGGCCCCACGGGCTCCGGCAAGACGCTGTTGGCCCAGACACTGGCCCGCATGCTGAACGTCCCCTTCGCGATCGCGGACGCAACCGCGCTCACGGAGGCGGGGTACGTCGGTGAGGACGTCGAGAACATCCTCCTCAAGCTCATCCAGGCGGCGGACTACGACGTCAAGAAGGCCGAGACCGGGATCATCTACATCGATGAGATCGACAAGGTCGCGCGGAAGAGTGAAAACCCGTCGATCACGCGGGACGTGAGCGGCGAGGGCGTCCAGCAGGCCCTCCTGAAGATCCTTGAGGGTACGACTGCGTCGGTCCCCCCGCAGGGCGGCCGCAAGCACCCCCACCAGGAGTTCATCCAGATCGACACGACGAACGTCCTGTTCATCGTGGGCGGCGCCTTCGCGGGCCTGGAGAAGCTCATCGAGTCCCGCGCGGGAGCGAAGGGCATCGGCTTCGGCGCGACGATCCGCTCGAAGCGCGAACTCGAGGCCAAGGACCAGTTCGAGGACGTCATGCCGGAGGACCTGGTGAAGTTCGGGATGATCCCGGAGTTCATCGGCCGCCTCCCGGTCATCACGTCGGTCCACAACCTCGACCGCGAGGCGCTCCTCCAGATCCTGGTGGAACCCCGCAACGCGCTCGTCAAGCAGTACCAGCGCCTCTTCGAACTCGACGGCGTGGAACTGGACTTCGAGCGCGAGGCCCTCGAAGCCATCGCCGACCAGGCCATCCTCCGCCAGACCGGCGCCCGAGGCCTGCGCGCCATCATGGAGGAAGTCCTCCAGGGCGTGATGTACGAGATCCCGTCCCGCAAGGACGTGGCGAGGGTCGTCATCACGGCAGACGTGGTCCACTCCAACGTCAACCCGACGCTGATCCCGCGCGATGCGCGGGGTGGGCGGGGGTCGGGGGAGCAGAAGACGGCGTAGCCGTTAGTGGAGAGCTTCACAGGGGCGCCTGGCGATTCGCCGCCAGGCGCCCCTTTCATTGCCTGAACAGGGTACGGGTACGCACGCGTACCCGTACCCTGTTGATGAAGATGGGAAGGGAGCTCACCATGGCTGACGCCAACATCCGCATTCCTGCTGAGGCGCGGGATCGACTTGCTGAGATAGCGGCTGAAGAGGGCCTTTCCCTCCGTGCCTACCTGGCCCGTCTTGCCGACACGCTGCTGACGCCCGCAGAGCGCGCCGAGCGGGCGGACGAGGCCCGTCAAGCCTTGCGCGAGTGGAATGGCTACGACCCGACGCCGGCCGAGGAGAATTGCCTGGATGCCGAACTGGACCGGCGGTTGACGGAGGCCGGGATCGGATGAGCGATGAACTGCACGTCGTATTCGACGAGACGGCGTTGGTCGCCGCTGGGCGCGGCAACATCCTCGTCTCGCGCCTGATTCATCGTGCGCACGAGCAGCAGGGCTGGTTCCTGTACGCCACCGTCTGCGCGCTGGTCGAGGCGGACCGTGCACGGCCTGGCACGGCGGAGCACATCGCCGCCTTGCCAGGCATCACTGTGGTCGACCTCGACCTCCCTGCTGCGCTTGTCGTTGCCCGTGAGGACACCTGGGCGGTCGCGCACACCCGGTATGCGGCCGAGCCGACTCCCGACCGCCCAAGCGGCGCGGTCGTGGCCACCGCTGATCCGGAATTGTGGAAGGGCGCTTCGGTCCGTGTACTGAACCTCAAGCCTGGGGAATCGGATAGGGATGGATGAGCCTGGGCGGGATGGTCGCCCACAGTGACTCGGAAACCTCGGCATAGCGGACCGCGACACTGCGCGACTCGCAGGAGTCGCGGAGTGCCTCGGCCAATCGGGCCGCCAGGAACTGGAGTTCGCTTTCGGCACCCTGGGGGTCGACGAGCATGTTCTCGGAGTGCTGGACGCTGGTGGCGGGCTCGATAGAGACGAGGGCACCTCAGCCGTACGAGTAGTGATGACGTGAGGGGGCGCCGCTGTAGGCGGCGCCCCCTCACGTCGTTCCCGGCTACGCCTTGACGCGGACTTCCTTGCGGAACTTGGCCGTCATCTCGGCCGCGGCCGCGGGATCCGTCGCCTTCCCGGCGGCGATGTCCGAGTACTCCATGGGCATTACGAAGCCGAGCGTGCTGTGATCGCCCCAGACGCAGTACGTCACCTTCATCTCCTTCGCCATTCCGGACGACGAGGCATCGGAGTTGTCAATCTTGGCGCCCTGGCACTTCAGGATCGCGCCCTCCAGTGAACTGGGCTTGTACTCCTTCGGGTTGCCCTCGAAGGTGACGTTCTCGTCCTTGGAGTCCTTCTTCATGAAGGCGAAGAACCCGTCGACGGCCTTCTCAGGATCGTCGATCGTTCCGTAGACGCCACCGAACGAGATCATCTTGCCGCCCAGGGGGTTGCTCTCGTCCTTGACCTCGTAGCCGGCACTGACGTCCTTGGCGTCCTTCACTCCCCAGGACTCGGCGTCTTTGAGGTCGTCCTTCGTCATCGTGTCGCTGTCGCTGTCGGACTTCTTGTACTCAGTGAGCACCGTTCCCGGTGTCGTCAGCTTGTGCGGACCGTCATCGGCGATGTCCGACCCGCTGCCACCGCCACTGCCGATCACGAAGTAGGCGCCCACGGCGATTGCGGCCACGACTGCCACCGCGCCGATGATGATGCCAACCTTCTTCGTGCCACCATCCGGTGCCGGCGGCTGCGGGACGCCGTACGAGGCCTGCCCGTAAGGGGGCTGCTGGCCGTACGGCGGTTGGCCCTGAGGCGGCACGCCCTGCGGAGCCTGCTGGGGGTAGCCGTAGCCGGGCTGCGGCTGGACGGGCTGCTGGGGGTAGCCGTAGCCGGGCTGGGGGGCCTGCGGCGGCTGCTGACCGTACGGCCCCGGCTGACCGTACGGACCGGGCTGCTGGGGCTGCCCGCCGTACGGGCCCGGCTGGTTATAGCTCATTACTGGGTTCCCCTCCAGATGCTTATCTGTTTCAGACATCCTGGCGCAGGCACAGCAAAGGCACTGCATCGGGGGGCGCACCGTTACAGAAGCACCGTGTTTCGGAACGGGGTTGTGACGGCTATAGCCGATGTGGTCAGCGTCGGGCCACCGGCCCGCTTGATCGGATCGGACAGCTGGAACGGCCCGCCCGAGTGTTCGACGGGCCGCCATGGGAATTGTGGCTAGCTGCCGTAGCCCTCAGTGACGCAAGTGCCCAGCCTCGTGTCCCCTTCGAAAACAGCCACCTCGTGCTGTATGAGCCGTATGCCACCAGAGTCGGTTGCTGTCGTCGACCACGAGTTGGACGTTCCTGAACCTGAATACACGGCGTGCCAGGGCCAGAAATGTGTTGTGCCATCGTCTCGACGCGTCAGCAGCCTGATCCGCACGTGGTGGCCATCGGCTCTCGTGTCCTTGACGTACAGGCTCACGTCGTCGAGGAAGGTTCGACTCGCCATATGTTCGCTGCCCCCTCCGTATGCGCCTTGCACTACCGAGAAGCCATCGGGGATTAGGGCGCCGCAGAACCGGCTGGGGCCGGCCGCTGCGGGCGTTGCCGTGGCCAAGAGGCCGAGAACTGCCAGGCCGCTGATGGTGATCAGGTGTCGCTTCACGTACTGCGCCTCCAAGCTTCATGAACGCTCGTATGTTCGAGTGCTGAACGAAGTTACATTCCGCGGGTGGCGTGTACATGCTGTAATGGGTGATGTGGCGTGAGTCACCTGGCAGGTCGCTGGTTCCGAGCGGCTAGGGCCCAAGTGAAACGCGTTACTTGGTACGCCCGGGACACCCCTAAACTGACCCCGTGACCGAGAACGCTCAGCAGCAGCCTCCAGCGCCCAACACCGAACTGCCGACCCAGTACGCGCCGGCCGAGGTAGAGGGAGCGCTGTACGAGCGCTGGGTGGACAAGGGGTACTTCGCCGCCGACGCGAAGAGCGAGAAGCCGCCCTACACCATCGTCATCCCGCCGCCGAACGTCACCGGCTCGCTCCACCTGGGCCACGCCTTCCAGCACACGCTCATGGACGCCCTCACCCGGCGCAAGCGCATGCAGGGCTTCGAGGCGCTGTGGCTGCCCGGCATGGACCACGCCGGCATCGCCACCCAGAACAAGGTCGAGCAGCAGCTCGCCGAGGAGGGCAAGTCCCGCCACGACCTGGGCCGCGAGGAGTTCGTCGAGCGCGTCTGGCAGTGGAAGGAGGAGTACGGCGGCAAGATCCTCGGCCAGATGCGTCGGCTCGGCGACGGTGTCGACTGGGACCGTGAGCGGTTCACCATGGACGAAGGCCTGTCCAAGGCCGTCCTCACCATCTTCAAGAAGCTCTACGACGACGAGCTGATCTACCGCGCCGAGCGCATCATCAACTGGTGTCCGCGCTGTCTGACGGCCATCTCGGACATCGAGGTGGAGTACCAGGAGGACGACGGCGAGCTCGTCTCCATCAAGTACGGCGAGGGGGACGAGACCCTCGTCGTCGCCACCACGCGCGCGGAGACGATGCTCGGCGACACCGCCGTCGCCGTCCACCCGGACGACGAGCGCTACCGGCACCTCGTCGGCAAGCGGATCAAGCTCCCGCTGACCGACCGGACCATCCCCGTCGTCGCCGACACCCACGTCGACCCCGAGTTCGGCACGGGCGCCGTCAAGGTCACCCCGGCCCACGACCCCAACGACTTCGCGATCGGCCAGCGCCACGGCCTGGAGTCGATCACGGTCATGGACGAGCGTGCCGTCATCACGGTCCACGGTCCCTTCGAGGGCCTCGACCGCTTCGAGGCCCGTTCGGCGATCGTCGCGGCGCTGCGCTCGCAGGGCCGGATCGTCGCCGAGAAGCGGCCGTACGCCCACTCGGTCGGCCACTGCTCGCGCTGCAAGACCACCATCGAGCCGCGCCTGTCGATGCAGTGGTGGGTCAAGGTCGGCCCGCTCGCCCAGGCCGCCGGTGACGCGGTCCGAGACGGCCGCGTCAAGATCCACCCCGAGGACATGTCGAAGCGCTACTTCGACTGGGTCGACAACATGCACGACTGGTGCATCTCACGGCAGTTGTGGTGGGGCCACCGCATCCCCGTCTGGTACGGCCCCGACGGCGAGGTCGTCTGCGTCGGTCCCGACGAGGAGCCGCCCACCGGTGAGGGCTGGCGTCAGGACACCGACGTCCTCGACACCTGGTTCTCCTCCGGCCTGTGGCCGTTCTCCACGCTGGGCTGGCCCGAACAGACCGAGGACCTGCGGAAGTTCTACCCGACCGACGTCCTGCTCACCGGCCACGACATCATCTTCTTCTGGGTCGCCCGGATGATGATGTTCGGCCTGTACGCCATGGACGGCGAGGTCCCCTTCAAGACCATCGCGCTGACCGGCCTGGTCCGCGACGAGCGCGGCAAGAAGATGTCGAAGTCCTTCGGCAACGTGGTCGACCCGCTGGACTGGATGGACAAGTACGGCTCCGACGCCGTCCGCTTCACCCTGGCCCGCGGCGCCAACCCCGGCACCGACGTCCCGATCGGCGAGGACTGGGTCCAGGCGTCCCGGAACTTCGCCAACAAGATCTGGAACGCCACGCGCTTCGCGCTGATGAACGGCGCGACGATCGAGGGCCCCCTGCCCGACCCGTCGCAGATGTCGGCGACCGACCGCTGGATCCTCTCCCGCCTCAACAAGACGGTCGCCCAAGTCGACGCTTTCTACGAGGACTTCCAGTTCGCGAAGCTCTCCGACGCCCTCTTCCACTTCGCCTGGGATGAGGTCTTCGACTGGTACGTCGAGCTGTCCAAGACGACGTTCCAGGCGGGCGGCGAGGGCGCCAAGGTCTCCCAGCGCGTCCTCGGTGAGGTCCTCGACGTCACGCTGAAGCTGCTGCACCCGATCGTCCCGTTCGTCACCGACACCCTCTGGACCACCCTCACGGGCGGTGAGTCGGTCGTCATCGCGGACTGGCCGAAGGACAGCGGCTTCCGGGACGCGGCCGCCGAGCGCGAGATCGAGTCGCTCCAGTCCGTCATCACCGAGGTCCGTCGCTTCCGCGCCGACCAGGGCCTCCAGCCCGGCCAGCGCGTGCCCGCACGGCTGACGTTGGACGGCACTGCCCTGGCCCCGCACGAGGCGGCCATCCGCCAGCTCCTCCGCCTCCAGCCCGAGGGCGAGAGCTTCTCGGCGACGGCGACCCTCCCGGTCGCCGGGGCCACGGTCGCCCTCGACCTCTCCGGCACCATCGACGTCGCGGCGGAGCGCAAGCGCCTCGCCAAGGACCTCGCCGCGGCGGAGAAGGAGAAGGCCCAGGCCCAGGCCAAGCTCGGCAACGAGGCCTTCCTGGCCAAGGCCCCGGACAACGTCGTGGACAAGATCCGCGGCCGCCTGGCAAAGGCGGACGAGGACATCGCAAGGATCCAGTCCCAACTGGACAAGCTGCCGCCCGCGTAAGTGTCTCTACGACGCTGAAGGCCCCCGGAACTTTTCGGTTCCGGGGGCCTTCACGCACCTCAGGGGCGCGGGGAACTGCGCGACCAGCCACACACAACCCGCACCCGCCAGCCAAGCCCGGCCACCCCACTCCATGGGCGAGCTGTCAGCCCCCCTCCGTAGACTGACCCCGTGAGCGACAGCGACGACCCCTTCGACGAGATCATCTCGGCAGAGACAGACCGCGACCCCGACCTCGCGGTCATCGAGGCCGGCAGCCGCACCCTGCGCACCCAGGGCACCCCGCCGGAGGCACAGGTACCGGCCCGCCCCGAGGACCCCGAGCTCGACAAGGCCCTCAGGGACGTCGAGGCGGAGCTCGCCACCCGCTGGGGCGAGACCAAGCTGGAGCCCTCCGTCAGCCGTATCGCCGCGCTGATGGACGTGCTGGGCGAGCCGCAGCGGTCGTACCCCTCGATCCACATCACGGGGACGAACGGCAAGACCTCCACGGCCCGCATGATCGAGGCCCTGCTCGGCGCCTTCGAGCTGCGTACGGGGCGCTACACCAGCCCCCACGTGCAGTCCGTCACCGAGCGCATCAGCCTCGACGGGGCGCCGATCTCCGCCGAGCGCTTCATCGAGACGTACGAGGACATCAAGCCGTACATCGAGATGGTGGACGCGCAGCAGCAGTACCGGCTCTCCTTCTTCGAGGTGCTGACCGGCATGGCGTACGCCGCCTTCGCGGACGCGCCCGTGGACGTGGCCGTCGTCGAGGTCGGCATGGGCGGCACCTGGGACGCGACCAATGTGATCGACGGGGACGTCGCCGTCGTCACGCCCATCGACCTCGACCACACCGACCGGCTCGGCGAGACGCCCGGCGAGATCGCCAAGGAGAAGGCGGGCATCGTCAAGCAGGACGCCACGGTGATCCTGGCGCAGCAGCCGGTCGACGCCGCTCAGGTGCTGCTCAAGAAGGCGGTCGAGGTCGACGCCACGGTGGCTCGGGAAGGGCTCGAGTTCGGGGTGGTCTCGCGGCAGGTCGCCGTCGGCGGGCAGCTGCTGACGCTGCGCGGGCTCGGCGGGGAGTACGCGGAGGTCTACCTCCCGCTGCACGGCCCCTACCAGGCGCACAACGCCGCCGTCGCGCTCGCCGCCGTGGAGGCGTTCTTCGGCGTCGGCTCGCAGCGGCCCGAGCCGCTCGACATCGACACCGTCCGCAAGGCCTTCGCGGCCGTGTCCTCGCCGGGCCGCCTTGAGGTCGTACGGCGGTCTCCCACCGTCGTCCTCGACGCCGCCCACAACCCGGCGGGCGCCCGCGCCACCGCCGAGGCGGTCGGTGAGGCCTTCGACTTCAGCCGGCTGATCGGCGTGGTCGGGGCGAGCGGCGACAAGAACGTACGGGGGCTGCTCGAGGCCTTCGAGCCGATCTTCGCGGAGATCGTGATCACGCAGAACTCCAGCCACCGCGCCATGGACGCCGACGAGCTGGCCGCGATCGCCGTCGAGGTGTTCGGCGAGGAGCGCGTCCAGGTCGAGCCGCGGTTGCCCGACGCCCTGGAGGCCGCGATCACGCTGGCCGAGGAGGAGGGCGAGTTCGCGGGCGGCGGTGTGCTCGTGACCGGTTCCGTCATCACTGTCGGCGAGGCCCGACTGCTTCTGGGGAGGGGCTGACCACCCGTGCGTACGCTCTGTTCTTCGACCCTGATCGGCGAGTTCTTCGTCATCGGCTTCGCCGCGCTGGTCGCGATGAAGGACGACGACCTGTCCTCGTCCACGGTGTGGACGGTCAGCGGCATCGCGATGTTCCTGTGTCTGGCGCTGTGCGGCGTGCTGACCCGGCCGGGCGGCGTCGCCTTCGGCTGGGCCCTGCAGATCGCGCTGATCGCCTCCGGGTTCGTGGTGCCGACGATGTTCTTCCTGGGCGCGATCTTCGCCGCGCTGTGGTGGGCCTCGGTGCACTACGGCCGGAAGGTCGACGAGGCGAAGGCCAGGTTCGCGGCCCAAGCGGCCCAAGCGGGACCGGCCGAGGGCCCCGCACCTGACGCTGCGTGACAGGCGGCCGGACACGCCCTGTAACCTCGGTCTTCCCGCACCCGCTTGACACGCTTGACTAAGGAGTCCCCTCGTGACGCAGCGCACCCTCGTCCTGCTCAAGCCCGACGCCGTTCGTCGTGGCCTGACCGGCGAGATCATCAGCCGTATCGAGCGCAAGGCCGGCTGGCAGATCACCGCGCTGGAGCTGCGCACGCTGGACCAGGAGACGCTGGAGCAGCACTACGGCGAGCACAAGGGCAAGCCCTTCTACGAGCCGCTGATGGTGTTCATGGCGTCCGGCCCGGTCGTGGCGCTGATCGTCGAGGGCGAGCGGGTCATCGAGGGCGTCCGCGCGCTGGCCGGCCCGACCGACCCGATCGCCGCCGCGCCCGGTTCGATCCGCGGTGACTTCGGTGTGATCGTCCGTGAGAACCTCATCCACGCCTCCGACTCCGAGGAGTCCGCGGAGCGCGAGGTGAAGATCTTCTTCCCGGGTCGCGCCTAGTCAGTGTGCCGGCGGTGAAAGTCCGGGGAGGTGCTCCCCGGACTTTCTTGGCATATGCGTGCCGATCGAGGGAACGCGCACCCCCGAACGCCCCTCTCCAGAAGCGAACAGCGTCGGCATCTGCTGACAATGGCGGAGACCCTTACGCAGTGTTCGTGCGGGCGCCACTACGATGGAAGCCTTCACGTCACAGCACCCACTTCGCCGACCTGAAAAGCCCTCAAAAGCTCCCAGGAAGGCCAGACGAATCCTGATGGGGAACTCAATGTCGTTCATCGGCCGTGACATGGCTGTCGACCTCGGGACCGCCAACACGCTGGTGTACGTCAGGGGTCGCGGGATCGTACTCAACGAGCCGTCCGTCGTCGCGATCAACACCAACACCGGTGGCATCCTGGCGGTCGGCGCCGAAGCGAAGAAGATGATCGGGCGCACGCCCGGCAACATCGTTGCCGTCCGTCCGCTGAAGGACGGCGTGATCGCCGACTTCGAGATCACCGAGCGGATGCTCCGCTACTTCATCCTGAAGATCCACAAGCGGCGGTATCTGGCTCGTCCGCGGGTCGTCGTCTGTGTGCCCTCGGGCATCACCGGCGTCGAGCGCCGCGCCGTCATCGAGGCGTCGTCCCAGGCCGGCGCCCGTCAGGTGCACATCATCGAGGAGCCCATGGCCGCGGCCATCGGCTCCGGCCTGCCGGTCCACGAGGCCACGGGCAACATGGTGGTCGACATCGGCGGCGGCACGACGGAGGTCGCGGTCATCTCGCTCGGCGGGATCGTCACCGCCCAGTCCATCCGCGTCGCGGGCGACGAACTGGACAACGCGATCATCCAGCACATCAAGAAGGAGTACTCCCTCCTCCTCGGTGAGCGGACGGCCGAGCAGATCAAGATCACGATCGGTTCGGCGTACGACCTCGACGCTGACGAGCACACCGAAATCCGCGGCCGGGACCTCGTCTCCGGGCTGCCCAAGACCGTCGTCATCTCGGCCGCCGAAGTCCGCAAGGCGATCGAGGAGCCCGTCAACGCGATCGTGGACGCGGTGAAGACGACCCTCGACAAGTGCCCGCCCGAGCTGTCCGGCGACATCATGGACCGCGGAATCGTTCTGACCGGCGGCGGCGCCCTGCTGCGCGGTCTCGACGAGCGGCTGCGCCGGGAGACCGGCATGCCGATCCACATCGCCGAGGACCCCCTCGACAGCGTGGCGCTCGGCTCCGGCAAGTGCGTGGAGGAGTTCGAGGCGCTCCAGCAGGTCCTGGACGCCCAGCCGCGCAGATGACGTAACTCTTCGATTCCGCCGTACGAGATGATCTCCTCTCGTACGGCGGATCGTTGATATAGAGACATAAGCTCGCCCATAGGCATCCGCGAGCGTTTGTACACCCGCGTACCTGAACACCTGCACATTCCTATGAGGAAGGCACGGCCGCCGCACGTGAGGGACACACGAGAGAGCCGGCTGCTCCTGGTGCTGCTGATCGCCATCGCGTTCGCACTGATCACGGTGGACATCCGCGGCGGGGAGGACTCACCGGTCGACGGTGCCCGTCAGGCCGCGGCCACGGTCTTCGGCCCGATCGAGGACGGCGTCTCCGCCGCGGTGAACCCGGTCGGCAACGCGATCTCCTCGATCCGCGACTCCGGTGAGCGGCACGACCGGCTCGCCGCCCTGGAGAAGGAGAACGCGGCCCTCAAGGCGAGGCTCGGCAGCGACGACCGCAACGCCAGCCGCCTCAAGCAGCTCAACAAGATGATGGGCATCGCGGCCGAGGGCCAGTACGGCATCAAGGGCGCCGAGGTCATCGCCATAGGAGCGGCCCAGGGCTTCTCCTGGACCATCACCATCGACGTGGGCTCCAACGACGGCATCAAGCGCGACATGACCGTCCTCAACGGCGACGGACTGGTCGGCCGCGTGACCACGGTCGGCCCGAACACCGCCACCGTGCTCCTCGCCAACGACCCCGACTTCACCGTCGGCACCCGCATGGAGGCCGGCGACGAACTCGGCTTCGCCTCCGGGCAGGGCGACCGCCCGCTGCGCGTCGAACTCCTCAACGGCAAGGCCGAGGTGAAGAAGGGCGACCGCCTGGTCACCTTCGGCTCGCAGGCCGACAAGCCCTTCGTACCCGGCGTCCCGGTCGGTGTCGTCGCCCGCGTCGACCCCTCCGGTGGCGGCCTGACCCGCACCCTCTACGTCACCCCGTACGTCAGCTTCACCAAGCTCGACGTCGTCGGTGTGGTCGTCGAGGCCCCGAAGAAGGACCCGCGGGACACGGTGCTGCCGAAGAAGCCGAAGCCGACCCCCACCCCGACCGTCACCGTCACGGTCACCCCATCGGCGAACGCCAATGCCGACGGCCAGTTCGAGCAAGAGCAGTAGGAGCTGATTCCCCGTGCGTGTCAACCGGATCCTGCTCTCCACCTCCCTCGTCGTCGTCGCCCTGGTCCTCCAGGTCAGCGTCCTGTCCAGACTCCATCTCCCAGGCGCCGTCCCTGACATCCTGCTGCTGACCGTCCTGGGCCTCGCCATGGTCTACGGCCATGTCGGCGGCGCCCTCGTCGGGTTCGGCGCGGGACTCCTCGCCGACCTCGCGCCCCCCGCGGACCACGCCGCAGGGCGTTACGCGCTGGTGCTGTGCGTCATCGGCTACCTCGCGGGCCTCGCCAAGCCGGAGAACGGCCGTCTGAAGTCGGCCACCGGCCCGATGGTCGTCGTGGTCGTCGCCGCCCTCGGCACGACACTGCTCTACGCCGGTGTCGGCGCCCTCGTCGGCGACACCGCCGCCCGTCATGTCGGCCTCGGCAGCCTCCTGTTCACGGCGGCGCTCTACGACCTGCTGCTCGCGCCCTTCGTCGTCCCCGGCATCATGTGGCTCGCCCGCCGCGCCGAGAACGACCCGCTCGCGGAGACCAACTCCTCCGCCAAGAAGGCCACCGACATCTCCTCGGGGTGGCTGTCGTCCGGGACGGGGCTGAAGATCGGCGGTCAGCGCGGTGGCCTCGGCTCCCTGAAGACCAAGGCACGGACGCGGACGGCGCGCGTCGGGCGTATCAAGGGGGTCAAGCGGCTGTGAGGGCGGGTGTGTTGCAGGCGGGCGTGTCGAGGGCGGATCAGGTGTCTGCGGCCTCGGACGAGTTCACTCGAACGTGTTTGCCGGGGTGGAACGAGCGCTCACAGGTCAGCCGTTCATCATTCGTACGCGCACACAACTCGGCGCACTGAGAGGGGGCGGCAGCCGCAGTGACCAACATCCCCGAGACCGGTCGGACTCCACGGGTCCAGATCAGGCTCATCGTGATCCAGATCCTCGTCCTGTCCCTCCTCGGCACCCTCGGCGGGCGCCTGTGGTACCTCCAGATCCGCGAGGGCGACGAATACGCCAAGGAGGCGTCGGGCAACCACGTCCAGCAGGTCGTCGAGCCCGCCGTCCGCGGCTCGATCCTGGACGCGCGCGGCGTGCCCATCGCGGACAACGAGACCCGGCTGGTGGTCTCCGCCTCCCGCACGGACCTGCTGAAGATGAAGGACGACGGCAAGGCCGTCCTCACCAAGCTGGCCAAGGTCCTCGGCATGAAGCCCGCGGAGGTCATGCAGAAGGTCCGCCTCTGCGACGCCAAGACCCCGCAACCCTGCTGGAACGGCTCGCCGTACCAGCCGATCCCCATCACCGACGAGGCCACCGCCAAGCAGGCCCTCCAGATCCGCGAGCGTGCCGAGGACTTCCCCGGCATCACCGCCGAGCCCGAGGCCGTGCGCCGCTACCCGAGCCCCGGCAACGCCAACACCGCCCAGGTCCTCGGCTATCTCTCCCCGGTCACCGACGAGGAGATCACCAAGGCCCAGGACACCGACTCGCCCTATCTGCGCTCCGACCAGGTCGGCCGCTCGGGGCTTGAGCGGGAGTACGACAAGGAACTGCGCGGCAAGGCCGGCGTCACCCGCTACGAGGTCGACAACCTCGGCCGTGTCATCGGCCAGGCCGAGGCGGACGAGGCCCAGCCCGGCGCCAACCTCGTCACCAGCATCGACTCCCGCGTCCAGCGCGTCGCCGAGTACGAGCTGAACGACGCGATGAAGGAAGCCCGCAAGCAGTTCGACGACAACACCGGCGAGAACTACAAGGCGGACTCCGGTGCCGTCGTCGTCATGGAGGCCAAGACCGGCCGGATCGTCGCCATGGCGTCCAACCCGAGCTACGACCCCAACGCCTGGGTCGGCGGCATCTCCGCCAAGGACTACAAGAAGCTGACGGGCAAGAGCTCCAACTACCCGCTGCTCAACCGGGCCATCCAGGGCCAGTCGGCGCCCGGCTCCACCTTCAAGGTGATCTCCACGGCCGCCGCCGTCGAGGCCGGCTACGACTTCGACGGCCGCTACCCCTGCACGAGCTCCTACTCGGTGGGCGGCCAGGTCTTCAAGAACTTCGAGTCGGAGAACTTCGGCCCCATCAACCTCGGCCGCGCGCTGGAGGTGTCCTGCGACACCGTCTTCTACGGCCTCGCCCACAAGGAGTGGCAGCGGGACGGCGGCATCAACCCGAAGAAGGGCGAGCCGAACGACTACTTCTTCAAGGCCGCCCACCAGTTCGGCCTCGGCAAGACCACCGGCATCGACCTGCCCAACGAGGTCACCGGCCGCGTCCCCGACCGCCAGTGGAAGCAGGCGTACTGGGAGGCCAACAAGGACGCCTGGTGCAAGACCGGCAAGAAGGACGGCACGTACGTCGAGAAGATCTCCTACGAGAACTGCCTCGAAGGCAACAAGATGCGCGCCGGTGACGAGATCAACTACTCCATCGGCCAGGGCGACACCATGGTCACCCCGATCCAGATGGCCACGATCTACGCGGCGATCTCCAACGGCGGCACCCTGTACAACCCGACGGTCGGCAAGGCCATCGTCAGCGCCGACGGCAAGAGCGTCGACGAGATCGCGCCCAAGTCCCACGGCAAGCTGCCCATAAGCAAGACCACGCTGGCCAAGATGGACGACGCCCTCGCGGGCGTGGCCACCCGCGGTACGGCCGCCTGGCGCTTCGCCCAGGTCGGCTGGCCGCAGGACAAGATCCCGATGCACGCCAAGACCGGTACGGCCGAGGTCTACGGCAAGCAGACGACGTCCTGGTTCGCCACGTACACCAAGGACTACTCGATCGTGATGACGATCTCCCAGGGTGGTACGGGCTCCGGCGCCTCGGGTCCGGCCGTCCGCAACATCTACGACGCGCTGTACGGCGTCGCCGACGACGGCACCATCACCAAGAAGAACGCGCTGCTGCCCACCCCGCAGAAGAGCCTGCCGAAGGTCCGCACGGACGGCACCATCAAGTCGCCGAAGGTGGCCAAGGACCCGGCCAAGGAGCAGCGGGTGAACCAGCAGGGCGCTCCCAAGCCCGACGAGACCACGCTGGCGGCGACCGTCGAGAAGCCGGCCACAGGCAACCGCAACACCCGCAGGCGGCGCCGCAAGCGCGGAAGCCGGAGGATGTGCACATGACCGGCAACAGCTTCTCCGTCTCCGGGTACGGCCCCGAACGCGCGGGCTGGACGCGGCTGTTCGCCCGTGACTCGCTGGCCCGCCGGCTGGACTGGCCGATACTGTTCGCGGCCCTCGCCCTGTCGGGGATCGGCTCGCTGCTGGTCTTCTCGGCCACCCGCAACCGCACCGAGATCAACCAGGGCGACCAGTACTACTTCCTGATCCGGCACATCATGAACACCGGCATCGGGTTCGCCCTGATGATCGGCACGGTCTGGCTCGGCCACCGCGCCCTGAGAACGGCCGTGCCGATCCTCTACGGCGCCTCGGTGTTCCTGATCCTGATGGTGCTCACCCCGCTGGGCTCCACGGTCAACGGCGCCCACTCCTGGATCGTGCTCGGCGGCGGCTTCTCCCTCCAGCCCTCGGAGTTCGTGAAGATCACGATCATCCTGGGCATGGCGATGCTGCTGGCGGCGCGGGTGGACGCGGGCGACAAGCCCTACCCGGACCACCGGACCGTGCTCCAGGCCCTGGGCCTGGCCGCCGTACCGATGCTGGTCGTCATGCTGATGCCCGACCTCGGGTCGGTCATGGTCATGGTCATCATCGTGCTGGGTGTGCTGCTCGCCTCCGGCGCCTCCAACCGATGGGTCTTCGGACTGCTCGGCACCGGGGCGATGGGCGCGATCGCGGTCTGGCAGCTCGGCATCCTGGACGACTACCAGATCGCCCGCTTCGCCGCCTTCGCCAACCCCAGCCTCGACCCGGCCGGCGTCGGCTACAACACCAACCAGGCGCGGATCGCGATCGGTTCGGGCGGTCTGACCGGCTCGGGCCTGTTCCACGGCTCGCAGACCACCGGCCAGTTCGTGCCCGAGCAGCAGACCGACTTCGTCTTCACGGTCGCGGGCGAGGAACTCGGCTTCGTCGGCGCGGGCCTGATCATCATCCTGCTCGGCGTGGTGCTGTGGCGGGCCTGCCGGATCGCCCGGGAGACGACGGAGCTGTACGGCACGATCGTGGCCGCGGGGATCGTCGCCTGGTTCGCCTTCCAGTCCTTCGAGAACATCGGGATGACCCTGGGCATCATGCCGGTGACCGGCCTGCCGCTGCCGTTCGTGTCCTACGGCGGAACCTCCATGTTCGCGGTGTGGGTCGCGGTGGGCCTGTTGCAGTCGATCAAGGTGCAGCGGCCGATGTCGGCGTAGGGCCAGGTCTTTCGGCGCGTGCCTTTTACTACGGGGGAGTGGGATGTCCGAGGAGTACGTGGCCGTGTGCCCGGTCGACGAGGAGCTGGCCGACCGGCTGCTGGCCCTGGCGGAGCTGGACCTGACCGACGCCGACACGGTCGGGGCCCGGCTCGGCGAGGCCGGGTGGCATGACTGGTCGGAGGCGGTCAGCGGTCCGGCGTACGAGGAGACACCCGACGTCCCCGAGGCCACCCATGTCAGCCCGCACGGCCACTTCGTCACCGCCGACGGCGACGGCACGCTCTATCTGCCCTTCGCCTACCTCTACACCGTGGACGGCGGCCTGCTCGACGAGGACATCTGGGGCCCCGTCCCCGGCTGGACCAGCCAGGAGGGCGCCTGGCGGCCGGAGTTCGACGCCCACCACGCCACCGTCGTCCAGCGCTTCACCGACCGCCTCGGCCTGCCGCACCACGACATACGCCAGCCCAGGTACAACACCCGGTACGTCAGCTGGCGCCTGGAGCACAACGTACTGATCGTCGGACAGGGCCCCGAGCCACTGTCGTACGACCAGTTCGAGGACGCCCATGTCCTCCTGCTGTCCCGCACGGCGAAGGACGCGCCGTTCTCGGACAGCGAGGCGATGCGGGCCCTGCTCACCTCCTGATTCCCCGGAGATTCCCGGGGATTCGGCGTCGGCGCCCTCTGCCGTCCCGCCCTGACTCCGTCTAGATTCGGGTCATGGCGGACACAAAGCGCGAGATCGAGCGGAAGTACGAGTCCGACGACAGCGGACTGCCCGACCTCACCGGCGTCGCCGGGGTCGCGGCCGTCATCGACAAGGGTGTCGCACACCTGGACGCCACCTACTACGACACCCACGACGAGCTCCTCGCAGCGTCCTCGATCACTCTGCGCCGCCGCACCGGTGGCACCGACGCCGGCTGGCACCTGAAGTTCCCCGTCGCACCCGGCGTACGGGACGAGATCCAGGCACCCCTGTCCGACACCGTGCCCCGCGTCCTCGCCGGACTCCTCCGCTCCCGGGTCCGGGATGCCGAGCTGCGGCCCGTCGTCCGGCTCCGCTCCGACCGGGACGTCCGTCATCTCGTCGACGCCGAGGGCGTACTCCTGGCCGAGGCGAGTGTGGACGCCGTACGCGCCGAACGGCTCACTGAGGGCGGCGGCACCGTCCAGTGGACCGAGATCGAGATCGAGCTCGCCGACGGCGGCGACCCCGGCTTCCTCGACAAGGTGGAGAAACGGCTGCGGAAGGCGGGCGTACGGCCGTCCGGGTCGGCGTCCAAACTGGCGCGGGCGCTGGCGGAGACCGACGGAAAGAGGAAGCGGAGGAGGAAGGGCGGCCGGCCGGCCGCCCCGGAGACCGCCGGGGACCATGTCCTCGCCTATCTCCGCGCCCAGCGGGACGCGATCGTCGAACTCGACCCGGCCGTACGGCGGGACGTGTACGACTCCGTGCACCGCATGCGCGTCGCCACCCGCCGGATGCGCAGCGCGTTCAGGTCGTACGGCCTGGTCCTGGACCGTGCGGTCACCGACCCGATCGGCGCGGAGCTGAAGTGGCTCGCCGGCGAACTGGGCGTGGACCGCGACCAGGAGGTACTGACGGAACGGCTGGCCGCCCGCCTC
Source organism: Streptomyces sp. NBC_00028 (assembly GCF_045041065.1). Taxonomy (NCBI): domain Bacteria; kingdom Bacillati; phylum Actinomycetota; class Actinomycetes; order Kitasatosporales; family Streptomycetaceae; genus Streptomyces; species Streptomyces sp. NBC_00028. Next base: position 6,639,670 of record NZ_CP108293.1, read on the forward strand.
GACGAACTGCCGCGCACCCTGCTCACGGGCCCCGTGCGCACCCGGCTGCGCACCTGGTCGCACGCCCGCAGCAGCGGATCGCGCCGCCGGCTGATCGCCGTACTGGACGGAAAGCGGTACCTGGACCTGCTCGCCGCCCTGGACGCGCTGGTGGCCGATCCGCCGGTGCTGAAGGCGGCCGACGGGAGGCCGTCCAAGGTGCTCCCCAAGGCCGTACGGAAGGACTTCGGGAAGTTGACGGAGCTGGTCGAGCAGGCGATCGAGCTGCCCTCCGGCACCGACCGGGACCTCGCGATCCACGAGGCGCGCAAGAAGTGCAAGCGCACGCGGTACTCGGCGGAGGCGTCGGTCAAGGCGCTCGGGGAGCCCGCCGTCGATCTCGCCCGGTCGATGAAGACCCTCCAGGGCCTGCTCGGCGACCACCAGGACAGCGTGATGGCCCGCGCGGCCCTGCGTGATCTCGCGGGTCAGGCGTACGGGGCGGGGGAGAGCACGTTCACGTACGGCGTGCTGTACGGGCACGAGGAGCGGCGGGCCGAGCTGGTCGAGCTGGATCTGCCCGTCACCTGGCCGTCGATCAAGGGCGACATGGAGGTCTGAACGGCCGGGCCGGAGTGATCTGAACGGCCGGGCCGGAGTGATCGGACGGACAGGGGCGGTCCGCGCTCGCGTTACGCTAGATGGTCACCCCTGTCAGTCCACGGAAGTGCGAGATGTCAGCCGAAACCGCCGAGTCGGTGTTCCCGCAGCTCGAAGCTCTGCTCCCGCATGTGCAGAAGCCGATCCAGTACGTCGGCGGCGAGCTCAACTCCACGGTCAAGCCCTGGGAGTCCTGTGACGTCCACTGGGCGCTCATGTACCCGGACGCCTACGAGGTCGGGCTGCCCAACCAGGGCGTCATGATCCTCTATGAGGTACTGAACGAACAGGAGGGCGTCCTCGCCGAGCGCACGTACAGCGTCTGGCCGGACCTCGAGGCGCTGATGCGGGAGCACGCGGTCCCGCAGTTCACGGTGGACAGCCACCGCCCGGTGAAGGCCTTCGACGTCTTCGGTCTGTCCTTCTCCACGGAGCTGGGCTACACCAACATGCTGACCGCGCTGGACCTGGCGGGCATCCCGCTGGAGTCGAAGGACCGCGGCCTGAACGACCCGATCGTCCTCGCGGGCGGCCACGCGGCCTTCAACCCGGAGCCGATCGCGGACTTCATCGACGCCGCGATCATCGGCGACGGCGAGCAGGCCGTGCTCGACATGACGCGGATCATCCGCGAGTGGAAGGCGCAGGGGCAGCCGGGCGGCCGCGAGGAGGTCCTCTTCCGCCTCGCGAAGACGGGTTCCGTCTACATCCCGGCGTTCTACGACGTCGAGTACCTCCCCGACGGCCGTATCGCGCGCGTGGTCCCCAACAAGTCAGGCGTCCCGTGGCGTGTGTCCAAGCACACGGTCATGGACCTGGACGAGTGGCCCTACCCCAAGCAGCCCCTGGTCCCGCTCGCCGAGACGGTCCACGAGCGCATGTCGGTGGAGATCTTCCGCGGCTGCACCCGCGGTTGCCGCTTCTGCCAGGCGGGCATGATCACCCGCCCGGTGCGCGAGCGCTCCATCACGGGCATCGGCGAGATGGTCGAGAAGGGCCTGAAGGCGACGGGCTTCGAGGAGGTCGGCCTGCTCTCCCTCTCCTCCGCCGACCACACGGAGATCGGCGACATCGCCAAGGGCCTGGCGGACCGGTACGAGGAAGACAAGATCGGCCTCTCGCTCCCCTCCACCCGGGTCGACGCCTTCAACGTGGACCTGGCGAACGAGCTGACGCGCAACGGCCGCCGCTCGGGCCTGACCTTCGCCCCCGAGGGCGGCAGCGAGCGCATGCGCAAGGTCATCAACAAGATGGTGTCGGAGGAGGACCTCATCCGCACCGTCGCGACGGCCTACGGCAACGGCTGGCGCCAGGTGAAGCTGTACTTCATGTGCGGCCTGCCGACGGAGACCGACGACGACGTCCTCCAGATCGCGGACATGGCGATGAACGTGATCGCCAAGGGCCGTGAGGTCTCCCGCTCCAACGACATCCGCTGCACGGTCTCGATCGGCGGCTTCGTCCCCAAGCCCCACACCCCCTTCCAGTGGGCGCCCCAGCTCTCCGCCGAGGAGACGGACGCCCGCCTGGAGAAGCTCCGCGACAAGATCCGCGGCGACAAGAAGTACGGCCGCTCCATCGGCTTCCGCTACCACGACGGCAAGCCCGGCATCGTGGAAGGCCTCCTGTCCCGCGGCGACCGCCGCATCGGCGCGGTCATCCGCGCGGTCTACGAGGACGGCGGCCGCTTCGACGGCTGGCGCGAGCACTTCTCCTACGACCGCTGGATGCAGTCCGCCGACAAGGCCCTCGCCCCCTTCGGCGTGGACGTCGACTGGTACACCACCCGCGAGCGCACCTACGAGGAGGTCCTCCCCTGGGACCACCTCGACTCCGGCCTCGACAAGGACTGGCTCTGGGAGGACTGGCAGGACGCCCTCGACGAAACAGAGGTCGACGACTGCCGCTGGACGCCCTGCTTCGACTGCGGGGTGTGCCCGCAGATGGACACGTCCATCCAAATCGGCCCGACGGGCAAGAAGCTGCTGCCGCTTACGGTCAAGAACGCTGCGCCGGCGCCTAGCGGTCACGCCCACTGAGGTGAGCGAGGCGCTTGATCGGGTGGTTGAAGCCTTTGTCGGGGTCGAGCCAGGTCGAGATTGCCGCTGTGCTCACCACCGCTGGGCGTGTCGAGTCGTCGGCAGCTGATGCTGGAGAGCCGCCCTCGAACGCCTCTGCCAGAGCCTGGAGGGTCCTCGGGTATCCATTCTGAAGTCGAGTGGGTCTGACCTTTCCGGGCCTCGGGTACGCGGCCGTGCAGGCTGCTGAGCCTCCTTCCGTTTGAGGAAGGGGGCTCATCGCTTTTGGCCTCGATCCCGCAGTGCCGACTGATGAACCTTTGGTTACGCTCTAAGGGCGGTGACCTGCGCGGATAGTCGAAGTGGGTCGCATTTGGCAAGTCTGTAGGCGAGGCGGCCGTTGCTGGATACAGTCGTCTCATCACTCCTGGTTGTGGGGGCAACCAGAGCTCTGGTCGGCGGTGCCGACGTCCTGGGGAGGGCTTGCAGCGCATGAGTCGTCGTTCTAGCGGTTTTGTTGGCGTCTGGGCTGATATACAACGTCAGCAACAGCGGGAGCTGGAGGCTGAGGCCAGACAGCAGCGGGAGCGGGCGAAACAAGCGCGTGCCTACCAGCGACATACTGCGCAGGCTCATCGCGAGTATCGGCAAGCGGAGGCAAGGCAGCGCACCGAGGAGTTGGACGCGCAGGTCGCGTCGCTGCAAGGTGTGCTCGCTGCCGGTTGCCGGGCCCCGGCCTTCAGGGCGGCTTCGTTGATGCGCTCCGAAGCGCTGCAACCCTTCTCGCCGGGGCCACTGGCAGTGCCCGTGCCCATGCCGGACCCGAATCAGTACCAGGCCCAGGGCGGGTGGACCGCGAGTCGACGTGCGCATGCAGAGGCCGAGGCGCGTGCCCGCTTTGAGCGTGACTGGCATGCGGCGCAGGCCGCTGAGGCTCAACGGCAGCAGCAGTTAGCCGCCCAGCAGCGTCAATACGAGCAGTGGGCGGAAGCGCAGCGGTCGGAGGTGCGTCGGTACAACGCTGGCATCACCGAGGTGACCGAAGGGGTTCGACAAAGGGAGCCGGGTTCGGTCGTCGAATACTTCACGGCGGCCCTCTACTCGTCGACGGCTTGGCCCGAAGGGTTCCCCCGGCAGGTTGCGGCAGCTTACGACCCAGCGGCACGACAACTGGTGCTCGACTGGGAGTTGCCGGGATACGGGATTGTCCCTGAGGCGAAGTCGGTGCGGTACATGGCGTCCATTGATCAGGACAAGGAAACGCCACGTCCTGCGGGCCAGCGTCGCGCGTTGTACCGCGAGGTTCTCGCGCAGTGCATGCTGCTCGTGTTGCATGAACTATTCGCGGCGGATGAGTTCAACGCGTTGGAGTCCGTGGCGCTGAACGGGTTCCTGGACGACCATGATCCGGCGACGGGGCGACTTGCGCACATCTACCTGGCGACCGCGATGGCGCAGCGATCCGTGTTCACCGGGTTGCACTTGGAGCAGGTGGACGCAATCAGTTGCTTGACTGATGCCCTTCGGGGCCAACTTGCGACTCGACCGGACCAACTCGGCCCCGTGCGGCCTGCCCGCAAACCGCAGGATGTCGGAAACCGCGTGGTCGCTCACGGAGGCGACGAGGAACCGGATCTCTACGAAATGGATCCGATCGCCTTCGAGTCTCTTGTTGCCGACCTTTTTCGGGCCATGGGGATGCAAGCCGTGACGACCCAACGCTCGAACGACGGTGGCGTGGATGTTGATGCCGTTGATCCCACGCCCATCCGGGGCGGCAAGATCGTCGTTCAGGTGAAGCGCTACCGCAACACCGTGCCCCCCACGGCCGTCCGTGACCTGTACGGCACTGTGCAGGACGCCGGCGCCAACAAGGGCGTCCTGGTGACGACAGCGGGGTTCGGTCCGGGCTCGCACACCTTCGCCAACGGCAAACCGTTGGAACTCATCTCGGGCGGCGAACTCATTGACCTGCTCCACCGGCATGGACTGCGCGGACGCCTGGGGGAGGGTGGGCGAGCAGCAGCAACACCGCAGTCGGCGCCTCCGAGCGCCACGACCCCGCCCGACGACTACAACGTGTTGGGCATGTCCTGGTCCGGCCGCGTTGCGCTCGACGTCTGTGCGCTCGTCTGCTCCGGGAATCGAGTCCTCAGCGACGACCACTTCGTCTTCTTCAACAACCAGCAGACGCCAGATCGCTCGGTGTGTGCGCTCCCTGCTACGGCGCCGGACAAAGCGGCAATCCGAGTCTCCTTCGACTCGCTGCCGGGGAATGCCGACCGCTTCGTCCTGGTGGCGGCCGTCGACCCAGAGGTCAATCCGCAGGCGGATCTGTCCGGGTTCACGGATGCGTGTATCCGTTTGCTCGACCCGGCGATGGCAGAACTCGGCCGACTTGAGGTCTCCGACGGGCGTCCTGGGGAGACCGCCCTCGTGCTCGGGTCATTTCGGCGCAGGGCCAGCGGGGACTGGGACTTCGTGCTAGGCGGCAAGGGTTACACGGGGGGATTGGAGCAACTTGTGCAGGACTACGGCATCGTCGTGGAGTGACCTCTCTGGGCTCATCTGTAAGTCTGCGTTCGACCGCAGATGGGCACGGCGATACAAATCGGGCCGAGCTTGCGAAGTTGCTGCCCTTGACGGTCAAGAAGGCTGGTCCGGCGCCCGCTTCGAGCGGTCACGCGCACTGAGGCGAGCGAGGCACTCGATCAGGTGATTGAGGCGCTGGCAGGGGCGAGGGAGAAAGAGTTGCAGGCGGCGCTTGTTGCAGCTGGCGCTTCGACTTCTCGCCCCGCAGCGTTGTCGACGTCCCGTCGGACGCCACCTCCAGGCCCTGGAGACCCGTCGCGGATCGCCTCTTTGGGTGGAGTGGGTATGAGCCCCGGGGCCTCCTTTCGGTCATATCATCTACTAGGCGCATGATTTGCCCGGTCTGTAGCCACGATTACTGGCATGGCGACTTCGGGGGCGAGACGCAGTCGGTTCGGTGGTTTGGGGCAGTGGTGGGGCGTCCTGGCCGGGGCGCTTCTCATCGCGGCATGGATCAATGCGGCAGCCGGCCCAGTGGTGATCATCGTCCTCTCGGCCTCGGTCCTGCTGTGGTCCTTCTTCCAAGCTCCGGTGACCTGCGGAGCCCCGGTCCGGGGACGGACCGACGGCTGCCGTAACAACGCCACCGGCATTCTCATGGGCTGCCACATTCATCAACATCGCTGGCAGAAGCTCAAGATGCTGATTCTCCGGCGCCGCGTGCGCGAGTTCTGCTCCGGGTTGTTCTCGGACGGCAAAGCAGCCCTCGTGACCCTCGCGGCGGTGGGCAGCTTTATTTCCGGGCTGGTGGCGCTGATCCCGGGTGTTGCTGTCTGACGCGACCGTGCAGTTTCCGTCATACGCCTTTGCCCGCAGATGGACACGGCAATACAAATCGGGCCGACCGGGAAGAAGCTGCTGCCTCTTGCGGTCAAGAACGCGGGTCCGACGCCGGCTGCGAGTGGTCACTCTCACTGAAGTGAGTGACGCGCTGCGGCATGTGATGGGCGCCTTGGAGGGCGGCAGCGAGGGAGAGGCGGCTGCTGTCCTCAGGGCGCTCGGCGTCGAGGCCGATCGGCGGTTGCCCGCGCGGGAGACACCGAGAACGCCCCTGCCGCCTCCTGGAGGCTCGACGGCTGTCCATTCCGAGGTGGAGTGGGTCTGAGCCTGCGTGAGGGCGGGAGAACCTCGCACTCGGCGGCTGTCGCCTGAGTGGCTGCTCTCGGTTCGCGACGTGCCTCTTGGCTTCCTAGCGTGGTGACGTCTGCTACCGAGGAGGCGACATGCCGCTGAGTGAGCCGCCTGGGGGGAGTCCTGGTTGGGGGAGTCGAGATGAAGCTTCGCCGCCTCCTGGGCGGTGGGCGTCACCACCTGTGCCTCCGCAGAAGAGGCGGCGGGGCCGTGGATGTCTCTGGGGATGCGCCGGCGCCGTGGGTGCGGTGGTCGTCATCGTTGTCGTGGTGTTGGTGATCGCACTCGCGGGCGGCAGCGATGAGAGCACCACCTCTGCTCCCAGCGCGACCACGACCCCGGCGACGCGGCAGGGGGAAACGCACGGACCGCAGACGGAGCGGGACGACCTCGTCAGCTTCCAGCTCGACGATCGCTCGCAAGCCGGTATCACCGACATCTGGCTCGTCTGGACGATCAAGAACAGCAGCAGTGAGAAGTCCGACTACTCCTGGAAGTGGGAGGCGGTCGACGCCGACGGCACTCGCGTGGAGAACGGTTCGCAACTGGAGACGGATGTGCGGCCCGGCCAGACGGCCAAGGGCGAGTACCCCACGACGCTCAAGAGCGTGAAGGGCATCAAGCTCAACATCACCAGCTTCGACCGCACCGCCAGCTTGATGTGACGGTGTGAGTCTGGGAGCCCCCTTCCTGATCGGGAAGGGGGCTTTCTGGTGGGGTGGGTGGTGGGGGTTGTGGGTCATTCGGGTGCTCGCGGGTACCCGAGGCGTGTGGATGTGTGTGGTGTCTCCATGGCGGGAGGCAGTGATGAGGGGGCCGGAAGGTCCGCTGGAAGCCGTTGCCGGGGCCTTGGACGCGCTCGGGACGGGGGCCTATCTGGCGGATGAGCAGGGGCTGATCGTCGCCGTCAATGGACGTGGTGAGCGGCTCCTGGCACGTCCCGCCGCTGAGCTGGTCGGCCGGGACGCCCATGAGTTGCTGCACCGCACCAGCTGCGGGGAACCCATGCCGAGGGCCGAGTGCCGGATACGGGACAGTGTCCTGGGCGGGGAAACGCAGCAGGGGGAGGACGAGTGGCTGCAGCGCGGCGACGGCACGCTGTTGCCGGTGCGATGGCTCGCCACCCCCTGTGACACGGCCACGCTCATCCTCTTCCACTCCGCCGGGCGCCAGAAGCGGCCCGTACAGCGGTCGCCGGCCGCCGGACGGCTCTCCGAACTGGAACGGCTGGCCCTGCTCGCCGAGACGACCACCCTGCTCACCTCGACCCTGGAGATCCACGAGGGGCTGCGCCATCTGATCGCCCTGGTGGTGCCGCGCATCGCCGACTGGGCGGTCATCGACCTGATCGACGAGCGCGACGAAGTGTCGCGCTTCGCGGTCGCCCAGGCCGAGGGCGGCTCCGTGGTCTTCCGGGAGGACCTCCAGGGGCCCATGCCACCGGTGCTCCAGGAGTCCCAGATGCCCCTGTCCCGCGCTCTGCGCGGCGTCGCGTCCTCTTTCGCCGGTCCCGAGACCTACCAGGGCCCGCCCGACTCCGGGATCGCGATGGAGCAGCGGCGCCTGTTCGAAGCGACCGGCATGCACTCGGCCGTCGTGGTGCCGCTGCGCAGTCTGCACGGTGTGATGGGCGCCCTCACCCTGGGCCGTGCCGATCAGCCGGAGCGGTTCACCGCGAGGGACACCGCCCTGCTGGAGGACATCGCCCGCCGCGCCGGCATGGCCCTGGAGAATGCCCGCCTCTACCAGCGTCAGCGCAAGGTCGCCGAGACCATGCAGCGCCATCTGCTGCCGAAGCTCCCGAACTCACCCGGCCGCAGCATGGCCGTCCGCTACCTGCCCGCGCCGGACGCCTCCCACGTGGGCGGCGACTGGTACGACGCGTTCACGCTGGCGGATGGTGCCACCGCCCTCGCCGTGGGGGACGTCGTCGGTCACGATCTGGAGGCCGCGGCGGGCATGGCGCAGCTGCGCAACATCCTCAGGGCGTACGCGGTGTCCCAGCAGCAGCCGCCGAGCAAGATCGTGGAGTGGCTCGATCAGGCGACGACGCAGGGCATCGCCGAGGTCTCCATGGCCACGCTGGTCTTCGCCCGCATGACGGAGAGGGCGGGCCGGTGCGAGCTGTCCTGGACGAACGCCGGTCACCCGCCTCCGCTGCTGGTCACGCGCGAGGGCGTGGCCCGCTATCTGACCGACGGTCAGGGAGTCCTCCTGGGTCTCCTGCCCGAACAGGCCCGCCCCGACGGGATGGTGGAGCTGCCGCCCGACTCCACCCTGGTCCTCTACACCGACGGCCTGATCGAGTCCCGCGCCCGCACGCTGGACGACGGCCTGGACCGACTGTGCCGCCACGCCGCGGCCCTGGCCCACCGCCCCCTGGAAACCTTCACCGACGAACTGCTGGCACGCGCCCGCCCACCGGACAACGACGACGACGTGGCCCTGCTGGCCGTGCGGTACGTGCCGGGCCTGTCCGGTTGACCCGTCCGCCCCCCCCGCAACAGGGTCAGGGCGTGTCGTAGGTGTCGTGCCGGCGCCACCAGGCGTACGGGTCGGACTGGGGGTAGGTCTCCGGGGAGTCCTCCCAGGTCTCCTGGCGGCCCAACTCCTCGTGGAGGAGAGGCGGCTGACCCGCGGCCGCGATGCGCCGGCGGCCGGGCGCCGCCGCATGCCCTGGCTGATGGTGGACAAGGCGTACGAGGGCGAGGGCCCGGACGGCCGCGCGACCCTCCGTGACCTGTTCCGTCACCTTCCTCTCGGTCCCCGTCCAGGGCCCCCCGCCACGGCCAGTTTGGTGCGGGCGAAGTCGTGGTTGGCGGCCACGCGCTCGCGGTGCTGCGCGGGCAGCTTGCCGTCGTCCAGGAGCTGCTCGCAGGCCTCCAGCGACTCGCGGTAGGCGCCCATCCAGTACGCGGCCACCGCCAGCTCGTCCAGGGCCCGCCAGTCGTACCAGGCGTGCTCGACGAAGAGGATGTCGTCGGGCGGCGCGAGCTCCGCGGCGCGCCGCGCGAACAGATAGGCGAGCGGCCAGCGTTCTCCCCGTGTCCGGCACAGATGGGCGAGCTCGCCCAGCGGTTCGGCACGGGTGGGCCGGTGTTCGTGGGCCTCCAGGAAGCGGGACATGACCTCGGGCGTACGGCGCTTCAGCGTCAGGGCGAGGCGCGCCGCGTAGAGCCGGGAGCAGAACGCCTCCTCGGCGAAGCCGTCCATGGCCGCGCGGCGGTCGTAGGCGGCCAGGGCCTTCGCCGGCTCGTCGGCGTCCCGCCAGCTCTGGGCGAGATAGAACGCGTACCGGGTGTTGCCGGGCTCCTTGGCGAGGCCGTCCTTGAGGAGCGCCGCGTCCCGCAGGTACTTCGCGCGCGGGCTGCCCTGCGACCGGCCACCGCCGCCCATGATCACCATGTGGACGCCGGCGAGCGATGCCCGGCTGAACTCCGTGTCGCACTCCAGGTATTCGTGCAGTACGCCGACGTACCGCCACGGGAGACGGGTCGACACCAGCGTCGGGCGCCAGTGGACGACGGGGCCGTGGCGTACCCGCATGTCGTAGCAGTCGTGGGTGAGCGTCGGCAGGGTGAAGCCGGGCTCGGTCTCCAGTACGTCGTCGGCATCGATGAACAGCAGATGGCCCGCCCGCTCCCGGGCCCGCTCGATCGCCTCCGTGCGGCTCGCGCCGAAGCCGCGGAAGGGGCTCTCGTACAGCGCTCCCGGCAGGTCGGCGAGGGTCTCGCGGACGATGTCCTGAGTGCTGTCGGTCGAGCCGGTGTCCAGGATCACCCAGCTGTCGATCAGGGGTCGTACGGACTCCAGGCAGCGTCGGATCACATGCGCCTCGTTCTTGACGATCATATTGAGGCAGACCGCGTTTGTGTTATTCATGGCATTTTCTTTTCTCTGCAGAAAAGGACCGCCCGGTGAAATTATCCGGCCCCGGGGGTGCGTGCAAGGAGCCACCGGCGAAAGGGCAGGTATAGGTATTCCCATGGTCATCGCCGCGCAGCTCCCCCCGCCTCGCGAAGAATTCCGGCCCGATGTCGCGGACGCTCCCGCGCGGGGCCGGGTGACGCTCTGGCTGGGGCCGCTCGCCCTCGCCCTGGGCCTGGGCGCCTTCAGGCTCACCGGCTCGCTGCTCAGCCGCGACGAGCTGGTCACCTGGGACATGGCCGGCCGCGACACGGACCGGATCCTCGCCACGGTGCGCAACGTCGACGCCGTACACGGCACCTATTACCTGCTGATGCACGGTTGGATGGAGCTCTTCGGGGATTCCGTCCTTTCGCTTCGGCTGCCCTCCCTGTTCGCGGCGGCCGGAGCGGCGGGCGTCGTCGCGCTCCTCGGGAACCGGCTCTTCGGATATCGGGCCGGAATTCTCGCCGGGATTCTCTTCGCGCTCGTCCCGGCGGTGAGCCGATATGGCCAGGAAGCCCGCTCCTACGCGCTGGTGATGCTCGCCGTCGCCCTCGCCACCCTCCTGCTGCTCCGCGCCCTGGACCGGCCGCGCGGCCCCTGGCGCTGGGCCGCCTACGCGCTCGCGCTCGCCCTCACCGGACTGCTGCATCTGATCGCGCTGTCCGTCGTGACCGCCCACGTCTGTCTGCTCGCCGCCCACGCCCGCCGCGACCGCTTCCTGTGGTGGCGGGCCGGTCTCGCCCTCGCGGCGGTCGCCGCGGTGGTCGTCCCGTTCGCCCTGCTCGGCCGCTCCCAGGCCGGACGCCAGCTGTACTGGGTTCCCGCGCCCGACGGCTGGGCGCTGCTCTCCCTCCCCGGCGAGGTCTTCGCCTCCGCGGTCGGCGCCGGAGCCCTGATCGCCCTGGCCCTGGCGGCCCGCTCGGAACGCAGGGCACCGCTGCTGCTGTGCGGCACCTGGGCGCTGCTGCCCCCGGCCCTGGTCTGGGCCGCCTCCCACGGTGAGGTCTCGTACTTCCGCGGGGTCTACGTCCTGTTCACCCTCCCGGCCTGGGCCCTGCTCGCCGGTTCGGGCCTCGCCCCGGCCCGGCGTTCCTGGAAGGCGGCGGCGTCGGTGGTCGTGGCGCTGGCCCTGCTCACGCTGCCGGACCAGCGGCAGGTGCGGCTGCCCTTCGAGCACAACGCCCCGGTGCCCCTCGACTACGCGGCCGCGGCGGAGGTGATCGAACGGCTCCACCGGCCCGGGGACGCCGTGGTCTACGACCGCTTCGACAGCTGGCAGCTCGACGGTGGTGTGCGGTACTACCTGCCGCATGAGCTGAAGCTGCGGGATGTCTTCCTGGCGCGGACCCCGGCCGAGATCGACGATCTCTACACGGTCCAGTGCCCTGTCCCGGAGCTGTGCCTCAAGGGTGAGCGCCGGATCTGGCTGGTGACGCAGGGGACCGACTTCCCCTTCAACGCGATCGATCCGGCCCAGGCGGGGGCCTTGCGGAGCCGGTACAGGATCTCGACGAGCACGCAGGTGACGGGGATGACGGTGAGTCTGCTGGAACGCAACGGTGCGGCAGGGGGTGCCCGGCAGTCCTGACATGCTGCCGGACAGCCCCTTGCCGTGGGTGCTACTTGACTCAGACCCCGCCGTTCACGGCGCCTGGGGTCGGTTGCAGAGTCACGAGGCTCCAACCGTCGGGATCTTCGCAGGTCAGAGTCGGGGAGCTTCCGGTGTCCACATCACACGTGGTCTCCCAGATGGCACCGGCCGTGGTGATGACGTCGATGTTGACGTCTCCTTCCGTGCCCCCACCCAGGGCCTGCTGGGCGATGGAGATTGCACAGGCGTTCGAGGGATAGTCGTCGAGGCCGCTGAGGTCGGTCCACAGATACGCCCCCGGAACCGGCTGGAGGTCGCGAATGCCGGCGTAGGCCCGGGTGACCGGGTCGCTGTCGGTCGCCGGGGACAGCACGGCCCGCAACTCGAAGTTGTTCTCGTCCCGGGTGGCGTCGATGTCGACGCACGGACCGGCCGCGCCGGTGGCTCCCGTGGCTCCGGTGGCTCCCGTGGCGCCGGTCGCCCCGGTGGCTCCCGTGGCGCCGGTGGCTCCCGTGGCACCCGGCGTGCCGTCCTCGCCCGAAGTGCCGGTGGCTCCGGTCGCCCCCGTGGCTCCGGTGGCACCCGTCGCACCCGTCGCGCCCTTCGGCCCCGTGGCGCCCTTCGGACCCGTCGCCCCGGTGGCGCCCTTGCAGTTGTCCTTCCCGGTGTACGCCTCCGCGCCCGCTCTCGACTGATGGGGCTTGTGCGGCTTGCACTTGTCGCCCGTCTGCGGTGTCGCGGCCGGTTTGTCGGAGACCGCCCGCGCGGCCGCCGCGGCCGGCGTGATCACTCCGCCGGCGATCACCAGAGCGAGGGAGGTCAGCACCCCGGCCTTCTGGAACCTCGCCCGGGCCAGTGGCCCCAGCAGCGAGCGAGTGGGTCGAGGACTCATGGGCATGCTCCTTGGCACGAAACGGGCCCGGGGGAGTTCCCGGACCTCGGTGCGAGGGTGACCTGATCACCCACGACAACCGCCGCGCGCGCGGCGGACGCGCCGTCAAATAGGTAAAACGGTCTAGCGGACAAGCCTTGTGACGGCATCGCAACCCACGAGGTGCATCCGGGCCGGGGGCCGTCGCGTCCTGTCCGGTATGGAACCGCAGAAGCCGCTGCCCGAGCCCCGACAGCCGGAGGGGTGCCTCGTGACGGCCCTCCGCATCCCGGTGCGGATCGTCGTGCTGGTGCTGGTCGTGCCGATACGGCTGGTCTGGGACGCGCTCGTCGTGACCGGGCGGTTCCTCGGCGACACGCTGCTCAGGCCGTTCGGGAGGGCGCTGCTGTGGGTGGGGCGGGCGGTGTTCGTGTGGCCGTTCGTCGGGTTGTGGCGGTACGTCGCCGTGCCGCTCGGCAAGGGGCTCGCGTGGCTGGGGAACGTTCTCGTCGTCGTACCCGTCGTCTGGCTCTACCGGTACGTCCTCACCCCCGTGGGGCACGGCCTCGCCTGGGTGTACGCGCGCGTGCTCACGCCCATCGGGCACGGGATCAGGTGGGTCCTGCGGGGGATCGGTGCCGGGCTCGCCGCGGTCGGGCGCGGGCTGTACGCCGCCGCTGCCTGGCTCGCGCGGTATCTCGTCCTCGTCCCCGCCGCCTGGGTGTACGCGTGGATCCTCACGCCGATCGGACACGGCATCCGCTGGGTCCTGCGGGGGATCGGGCTCGCCCTGTACTGGAGCGCGCGCGTGGTGCTCGTGCTGCCCGTGCTCGTCCTGTGGCGGTGGGTGCTCGTGCCCGTCGGGCGGTTCCTCGCCGTCGTGGGGCGGGAGGTGGGGGACGCGCTCGGGCACGCCTGGCGGATCGCCGGACACCTCTCGCTCGCCGTCGGGCGCTTCCTCGGGACCCTCTTCCGGTGGATCTTCGTGGAGCCGGTGCGATGGGTGTACCGGACGCTGCTCACGCCGGTCGGACATGTCGTACGAGATGTGGTGCTGCGGCCCGTCGCCGCGGTGGCCCGCGGTGTGGGACGTGCCACGCGGGAGGCGCTCGCCTCCGTGCGGGAGTCCGTGCGGCAGGCGCGGGCCGACGTCCGGCGGATGCTCCTCGGCGGGCCCCGGGAGCCGGTCGCGGTGGACCGGCGGGAACCGACGGAGCACGAGACACGTACTCTTGGTAGGAGTACGACCGTTCTCACTAAGGACTGACGACACTGGGCAAGCGACAGCCCGAAGGCCCGCCGCCCGCACCCGCGGTGCAGCGCATCCGACTGCGTTACACCAAGCGCGGCCGCCTCCGGTTCACCAGCCACCGTGACTTCCAGCGCGCCTTCGAGCGTGCGCTGCGCCGTGCCGAGGTGCCGATGGCGTACTCGGCGGGGTTCACGCCGCATCCGAAGGTGTCGTACGCCAATGCCGCACCCACCGGCACGGGCAGTGAGGCGGAATATCTGGAGATCGCCCTCACCGAGGCGCGGGACCCCGAGAAGCTCAGGGTTCTGCTCGACGAGTCGATGCCTGTCGGGCTCGACATCGTCGACGCGGTCGAGGCCCGGACGTCCGGGCTCGCCGACCGGCTGACCGCCTCGGTGTGGGAGCTGCGGCTCGACGGGGTCGAGCCGGCGGAGGCCGAGCGGGCCGTCGCCGTGTTCAACGCCGCCGAGGCCGTCGAGGTCCAGCGCATGACCAAGAACGGCGTTCGCACCTTCGACGCCCGTTCGGCGGTCGTAGATCTTGAAACGCACAGTTCGGCTGCTGATAGGCCGAGCGACCAGCCCTGTGCGATACTGCGGCTGGTTGTTCGGCACGTGACGCCTGCCGTACGACCCGACGACGTCCTGTCCGGTCTCCGCGCCGTGGCCGACCTGGCGCCGCCGGTCCCCGCAGCGGTGACCAGGCTGGCGCAGGGGCTGTTCGATGCAGAGACCGGCGAGGTGACCGACCCGCTCGCGCCCGACCGCGAGGCAGCTGAGGCCCCCACAACGGCCGCTGCCGCCGCGAAGGCGCCGGCGTAGGGAAGGTCCCGCGAAAGGACGGACGTCGTAGCGCCGCCCTCGTATCCGGGAGCCACCTGGGTCGGGCAGCGCACCGACCAGAAGACTTTCGCCAGGCCGTACCCAACAGGGTGTACGGAACCGGCGAGACAGGACACAGAGAGCTCCCGTGCGGCGCCCGCGCCCCGGACGGCGGCACCGCGCATCGCGCGAGCCGCGGACGTCACCGGCATCGCCGGACCAGGCGCGGCGCCCGGGAGCCTGACGGGAGAAACGCCCGCATGCTCGAGCCGACCGAACCCACCGAGGGTTCCGAACTCAACACCCCCAGCGACACCCTGCCGCCGCGCCGCCGGCGCAGGGCCGCGTCCCGACCGGCGGGTTCGCCGGTCGCCGCCGCGGCCGAGGCACCGGACGAGGTGACGCCGGCCATACCGGCCGCCGAGGACGCTGCCGAGGAGCCGACGGTGACCGCCGAGGCCGATCAGACCGAAGCGGCCGAAGAGGCCGACCGGATCGAAGAGTCCCCCGCGCCCGCCGCGCGTACGCGCCGCCGTGCCACTCGTCGGGCCTCCGCGCCCGCCGGGACCCCCGCCGCCGACACCGCGGTCGCCGAGACCGTCGTGCCGGTGGCCGAGGAGAGCGCGCCCGTCGCGCCCGCCGAGGAGCCGGTGGCGGCCGAAGAGGCCCCCGCGCCCCGTACCCGTCGCCGTGCCACCCGTCGGGCGACCGCGCCTGCCGGGGCCCCCGCTCCCGAGGCCGCCGAAACCGTCGTAGCCGCCGCTGCCGAGTCCGAAGCCGTGGCTCCGGCCGCCGAGGAGCCCGGGACCGACGAGGCCGCCGCGCCCGCGCCCCGTACGCGGCGTCGTGCCACCCGTCGGGCGTCCGCGCCCGCCGGTGCCCCCGCCGCCGACACCGACGCCGCCCCCGAGGCCGAGGCTCTGGTGAGCGTCGAGCCGGAGACGAGCGTCGCCGAGGAAGCCGCCCCTGCCGAGGAAGAGGCCCCCCGTCGGGGCCGTCGGCGTGCCACGCGTCGAGTGTCCGCGCCCACCGAGGCGCCCGAGACCGTGGAGGCGCCCGTGAGCGCTGACGACGAGACCAAGCAGGCCGAGACCAAGCCGGCCGAGACCGCCGCCGAGGCTCCGGCCGAGGAGGCCCCCGCCGCGGAGGAGGCCCCGCGCCGCGCCCGTCGGCGTTCCGTGCGCCGGGCCGCCACCGGGTTCTCCGAGCCCGCGCGGGCCGCGGGCGACGACGCCGCCGAGGAGGACGCTCCGCGTCGGCCCGCGCGACCCGCCGTGGCCGTCTTCCAGGCGCCCGTGTTCGCCGAGCCGCAGTTCCAGACACCCGAGCGCGCCGCCGCCGCGGCCGCCGCCGAGGCGGAGGTCGAGGAGCCCGAGGAGCCCGCCGCCGAGGAGCCCCAGGAGGAGCCGGTCGCCGCGCGCCGCCGTCGCCGCCGCCGGGGTGAGCCCGCGGAGGCCGAGGCGCCGCAGGTCGTCGAGACCGCCGTCGAGGACGAGCCGGAGGAGACCGAGGAGTCGGCCGAGGACGCCGTCGACAGCGATTCGGACGACTCGGACGAGGGCGGGTCCCGCCGTCGCCGTCGCCGTGGTGGCCGTCGCCGTCGCCGCGGTGACTCCGCCGAGTCGGACGCCGAGGACGGCGACGAACTCGCCGCCGATCAGGACGACCGGGCCGATCAGGACGGCGCGGACACCGCCGAACAGGTCGAGGAGGACGCCGAGGACGACGACGAGGGCGGTTCCTCGTCCTCCAGCAGCCGTCGCCGCCGGCGCCGTCGGCGTCGCGCCGGTGACTCCGGCACCGACGCCGAGCCCGGTGACGGCGACCCCGAGCGCACCGTCGTGAAGGTCCGCGAGCCGCGTCCGAAGTCCGAGCCGTCCGACGAGGTGCAGTCCATCAAGGGCTCGACCCGTCTGGAGGCCAAGAAGCAGCGCCGCCGTGAAGGCCGCGAGCAGGGCCGCCGCCGTGTCCCGATCATCACCGAGGCCGAGTTCCTGGCCCGCCGTGAGGCCGTCGAGCGCGTGATGGTCGTGCGGCAGAGCGGTGAGCGCACGCAGATCGGCGTCCTTGAGGACAACGTGCTCGTCGAGCACTACGTCAACAAGGAGCAGGCCACCTCGTACGTCGGCAATGTGTACCTGGGCAAGGTCCAGAACGTGCTGCCGTCCATGGAGGCCGCGTTCATCGACATCGGCAAGGGACGCAACGCGGTCCTGTACGCCGGTGAGGTCAACTTCGAGGCGCTGGGCATGGCCAACGGGCCGCGGCGCATCGAGTCCGCCCTGAAGTCCGGCCAGTCGGTCCTCGTCCAGGTGACGAAGGACCCCATCGGCCACAAGGGCGCGCGCCTGACCAGCCAGGTCTCCCTCCCGGGCCGCTACCTCGTGTACGTCCCCGAGGGCTCGATGACCGGCATCAGCCGCAAGCTGCCCGACACCGAGCGGGCCCGGCTGAAGACGATCCTCAAGAAGATCGTCCCCGAGGACGCGGGCGTCATCGTGCGCACCGCCGCCGAGGGCGCCAGCGAGGACGAGCTGCGCCGCGATGTCGAGCGGCTCCAGGCGCAGTGGGAGGACATCCAGAAGAAGTCGAAGAACGGCAACGCCCCGACGCTGCTGTACGGCGAGCCGGACATGACCGTCCGGGTCGTCCGCGACATCTTCAACGAGGACTTCACCAAGGTCGTCGTCAGCGGCGACGAGGCGTGGGAGACCATCCACGGATACGTCTCGCACGTCGCGCCCGACCTGGCCGACCGGCTGTCGAAGTGGACCTCCGAGGTCGACGTCTTCGCCACCTACCGGATCGACGAGCAGCTGTCCAAGGCGCTGGACCGCAAGGTCTGGCTGCCCAGCGGTGGTTCGCTGGTGATCGACCGGACCGAGGCGATGGTCGTCGTCGACGTCAACACCGGCAAGTTCACCGGTCAGGGCGGCAACCTGGAAGAGACGGTCACCAGGAACAACCTGGAGGCGGCCGAGGAGATCGTGCGCCAGCTGCGGCTGCGCGACCTCGGCGGCATCATCGTCATCGACTTCATCGACATGGTCCTGGAGTCCAACCGGGACCTGGTGCTGCGGCGCCTCCTGGAGTGCCTGGGCCGGGACCGGACCAAGCACCAGGTCGCGGAGGTCACCTCGCTGGGCCTGGTCCAGATGACCCGTAAGCGGGTCGGCCAGGGCCTGCTCGAGTCGTTCTCCGAGACCTGCGTCCACTGCAACGGCCGCGGTGTCATCGTCCACATGGAGCAGCCGACCTCTGTCGGGGGCGGCGGCAAGCGCAAGAAGCGCGGGCGTGGCGGCATCGAGCACGTGCACGAGGCCGCGGTGGCGGCGGAGGCGGCCGAGGCCGTCGACCACGACCACGACGCCGACGTGGAGACCGAGGCCGAGCTCGTCGCCGAGGTCGCCGAGCCGGTCGCGCTGCCCGCGCCCGTCTTCGAGCCGGACGAGGAGCTGTACAGCAGCGCCGCCGAGGCCGAGGCCGCGGCCGGCCGGGGCCGTTCGCGGCGCCGGACGAGCCGGCGGGCTTCGGCGCCTGCCGGTGCGCCGCGTCGCGAGCGGGCGGAGAGGTCCGACCGCGCCGAGCGGAACGAGCGGGCGGAGCAGGTCGAGGAGACCCTCCCGGCCGCCCCGACCGCGCAGGACGTCACCGTCGAGCAGGAGGTCGAGCGTCCGGTGCAGCCGGAGCCGGCCACCGAGGCGCACACCGAGCCGGTCGCCGTCGAGGACCCGGTCGTCGAGGAGGCCGCGCCCAAGGGCCGCACCCGTCGCCGCGCCACCCGCAAGGTGTCCGCGCCGGCCGGGTCGCCCGCGGGTGCCGAGGCCGCCGTGGTGACGGTCGCCGAGACCGCCCCCGTGGCGGAGGAGGCGCCGGCCGCGCAGCCCGAGGCGCCGGCCGAGCCGGTCGCCGAGAGCGCCGCACCGGCCCGCCCGCGGCGCCGCGCCGTGCGCAAGGCCACCGCGCCGACCGCGTCCGAGGAAGCGGCCGTCGTGGTCGTGCCGACGACGACGGAGACCGTGGCCGCGGAAGAGACCGAGGCCCCCGCCAAGAAGACGGCCCGTAAGACGGCCAAGAAGGCCACGGCGAAGAAGGCCGCCACCAAGAAGACGGTGGCCAAGAAGACAGCGGCCAAGAAGACCGCCGCGAAGAAGACGACCGCCAAGAAGGCGGCGTCGAAGAAGACGGCGGCGGCCGAACAGCAGTCCGCCCCGTCCGTCTCCACGGCGGCTGACGAGGGCTGACGCCCCGCCACCCGCGTGCACATGAAGCCGCCCCCCGGTCTTTCGACCGGGGGGCGGCTCATGTTTTTCCCTCCAAATGGGCAACCCCTATGGAGTGCGAGCCGTCCTACAAGTGGCATGGTTACGATGTAAACCGAGATCGACGACAAATCCTGACAGTTGGGGTTTCATCCCCTCTCGGCACAGTCATTGGGGCTCAATACGTGAAGGCACTCGTGCTCTCCGGGGGAGCGGGCACTCGCCTCCGCCCGATCACCCACACCTCGGCCAAACAGCTCGTGCCGGTCGCCAACAAGCCCGTGCTCTTCTACGGCCTGGAAGCGATCGCCGACGCCGGGATCACCGAAGTCGGCATCGTGGTCGGCGACACCGCGGACGAGATCCGCGAAGCGGTCGGCGACGGCTCGCAGTTCGGCATCGAGGTCACCTACATCCCGCAGGACGCGCCACTGGGGCTGGCTCACGCGGTGCTGATCGCGCGGGAGTTCCTCGGTGAGGACGACTTCGTCATGTATCTCGGCGACAACTTCATCGTCGGCGGTATCACCGCTCTGGTGGAGGAGTTCCGGGCCGAGCGGCCCGAGGCGCAGATCCTGCTGACCCAGGTGCCCAACCCGACCTCCTTCGGCGTCGCCGAACTCGACGCCGCGGGGCGGGTGGTGGGCCTGGAGGAGAAGCCGAAGCAGCCCAAGAGCGACCTCGCGCTCGTCGGCGTCTACCTCTTCACCCCGGCGATACACGAGGCCGTGCGCTCCATCGAGCCGTCCTGGCGCGGCGAGTTGGAGATCACGCACGCCATCCAGTGGCTGATCGACGAGAAGCGCGACGTCCGTTCCACCACGATCTCCGGCTACTGGAAGGACACCGGCAACGTCGCCGACATGCTGGAGGTCAACCGCTCGGTCCTGGAGACCGTCCCCGCGGTGAACGAGGGCACGGTCGACGCGGACAGCGAGATCATCGGCCGGGTCCGCATCGAGGCGGGCGCCCGGATCAGCGGCAGCCGGATCGTCGGGCCCGCGATCATCGGGGCCGGGTCGGTGGTCAACGACGCCTACATCGGCCCGTTCACCTCGGTCTCCGAGGACTGCCGTATCGAGGACAGCGAAATCGAGTACTCCATCGTGCTGCGCGGCTCGTCCGTGACCGGTGTGCGCCGGGTGGAGGCCTCGCTCATCGGACGTGACGTCGAGGTCACGCCCGCCCCCCGTAACCCGTCGGCCCACCGGCTCGTGCTCGGTGATCACAGCAAGGTGCAGATCTCCTCATGACAACCACCAGAATCCTGGTGACCGGCGGCGCCGGTTTCATCGGCTCGCACTACGTCCGTACCGTGCTCGGCCCCGAGGGCCCCGGTGACGTCGAGATCACCGTCCTCGACAAGCTGACGTACGCGGGCAACCCGGCCAACCTCGACGAGGTCCGCGCGCACCCCGGGTTCTCGTTCGTACAGGGGGACATCTGCGACCCCGAGCTGGTCGGCAAGCTGATGGCCGAGCACGACCAGGTGGTGCACTTCGCCGCCGAGTCGCACGTCGACCGGTCCATCGACGGCGGCGCCGAGTTCGTCCGCACCAACGTCGTGGGCACGCACACGCTCATCGACGCCGCCCACCGCGCGGGCGTCAAGACCTTCGTGCACATCTCCACCGACGAGGTCTACGGCTCCATCGACGAGGGCTCCTGGCCGGAGACGCACCCGCTCCAGCCCAACTCGCCGTATTCCTCCGCGAAGGCCTCCAGCGACCTGATCGCGCTGTCGTACCACCGCACCCACGGCCTGGACGTGCGCGTCACGCGCTGCTCCAACAACTACGGGCACCACCACTTCCCCGAGAAGGTCATCCCGCTCTTCGTGACCAACCTCCTCGACGGCAGGAAGGTCCCGCTCTACGGCGACGGCGGCAACGTCCGCGACTGGCTGCACATCGACGACCACGTCCAGGGCATCGAGCTGGTGCGCACCAAAGGCCGGGCCGGCGAGGTCTACAACATCGGCGGCGGCACCGAACTCTCCAACAAGGAGCTCACCGGGCTCCTGCTGGAAGCCTGCGGCGCGGACTGGGACACCAGCGTCGAGTACGTCGAGGACCGCAAGGGCCACGACCGCCGCTACTCGGTGGACTGCACGAAGATCCGCGAGGAGCTCGGGTACGAACCCCGCAAGAGCTTCCGGCAGGGCCTCGCGGAGACGGTCCAGTGGTACAGAGACAACCGCGCCTGGTGGGAGCCGCTGAAGGAGCGGGCCGCGCTGTGAGCGACAACCGCATCTGGCTGGTCACCGGCGCCGGCGGCATGCTCGGCCAGGACGTCCTGGCCCGGCTCGCCGAGGCGGGGGAGCGGACCGTCGCCCTCGACCGCGCCGCCCTCGACCTCACCGACGCCGACGCCGTGCGCGGCGCCCTGAACACCCACCTGCCCGCCGTCGTCGTCAACTGCGCGGCCTGGACCGCCGTGGACGACGCCGAGAGTCAGGAGAAGGACGCCCTGCGGATCAACGGCGACGGCCCCGCCCATCTCGCCGCCGCCTGCGCCGCCACCGGCGCCGTCCTCCTGCACGTCTCCACGGACTACGTCTTCCCGGGCGACGCGACGACCCCGTACGCCGAGGACGCTCCCACCGGCCCGCGCAGCGCCTACGGCCGCACCAAGCTCGCCGGGGAGCGGGCCGTGCTCGGCATCGAGCGCGGATACGTGGTGCGCACCGCCTGGCTGTACGGCACGGGCGGCCCCAACTTCGTCCGTACGATGATCAAACTGGAGGGCGTCAAGGACACCCTGGACGTCGTCGACGACCAGCGCGGCCAGCCCACCTGGAGCGCCGACCTCGCCGGGCTGCTGTACGACCTGGGCCGCGGCGCCCTGGCCGGGACCGCCCCGGCCGGTGTCTACCACGGCACCAGCTCCGGCGAGACGACCTGGTACGGCCTCACCCGGGAGATCTTCCGGCTGCTCGGCGCCGACCCCGACCGGGTCCGCCCCACCACCAGCGAGGCCTTCGTCCGCCCCGCGCCCCGCCCGGCCTACAGCGTCCTCGGCCACGACCGCTTCGCGGCGGCCGGCCTCACGCCCCTGCGTGACTGGCGTACGGCGCTGACCGAGGCCTTCCCGGAGATCCACCGGGTCCAGACGAAGGAGACCCCCGCGTGACCGTCAAGGTCAGTGTCGTCATCGCGGTGCACAACCCCGGCAAGTACTTCGACGACTGCCTCGGCGGACTGCTCCGGCAGAGCCTGCCCCCGGAGGAGTTCGAGGTCTTCTTCGTCGACGACGGCTCCACCGACGAGACCCCGGCCCGCCTGGACCGGCTGGCCGCCGAGCATCCGCACTTCCACGTCGTCCACCAGGAGTCCTCCGGCTGGTCGGGCAAGCCCCGCAACACCGGTATCGACGCGGCGCGCGGCGAGTACGTCATGTTCGTCGACCACGACGACTGGCTCGGCGACGAGGCGCTGGAGCGGATGTACGCGTACGGCACGGCGAACGACGCCGATGTCGTCGTCGGCAAGATGGCGGGCATCGGACGCCCGGTGCCCCAGGAGCTGTTCCGGGTCAACCGACCGCGGGCGACGGTCCAGAACGCGCCGCTGATCGACAGCCTCACCCCGCACAAGATGTTCCGGCGCGAGTTCCTGGCCGAGCACGGCATCCGCTTCAAGGAGGGGCGCCGGCGGCTGGAGGACCATGTCTTCGTCGTCGAGGCATATCTGCGGGCCAGGAGCGTCGCCGTCCTCGGCGACTACCTCTGCTACTACCACATCGCCCGTGACGACGGCTCCAACGCCGGCTTCCAGCGCTTCGACCCGGCCGGCTACTTCGGCAACCTCCGTGAGGCCCTCGACGTCGTCGAGGAGCTGACCGAGCCCGGCCCCCTGCGCGACCGGCTCTTCAGCCGCTGGCTGCGCAACGAGATGGTCGAGCGGCTGCGCGGCAAGCGGTTCCTGAAGCTCCCCGAGGACTACGCCGAGCAGCTCTACCGCGAGATCCGCGGCGTCGTCAACGAACGCTTCGGACCTGGTGTCCTCACCCATGTCGCCCCGATGCAGCGGGTCGTCGCGGGCCTCGTCGCCGCTGACCTCTACGACGACCTCCGCGAGCTCGCCCACTGGGAGGCCGCGATCCGGCCCACCGGCGAGCTGACCTCCCTGACCTGGGAGAACGGCCGGCTGAACATCGGCTTCGGGGCGGAGTACGAGTCCGGTGGCAGCCCCCTGGTCTTCCGCCGCGGCGACGACGGGCGTGACGTGCTCGACCTGCCGCTCACCGAGAAGGCGCGCGAGGCGCTGGCCGGGCAGGGCATCACGCTGGACGCGCGGACCGGCGACAGCGACGTGGACCTGGTGGTCCGGAACCGGGACGACGCCACCCAGTTCTATCTGCCGCTGAAGAGCGAGCGGCACGAGGTCGATGTCGAGGACGCCGAAGAGGAAGGCGCCTTCCGGCAGCGGATCACGGCCACCGCCGTGCTCGACCCGGAGACCGCCGCCGCGGGTGCGCCCCTGGCCAAGGGCATCTGGGACTTCTACCTGCGCATCAAGGCCGGCGGCTGGAGCAGGGAGTGCCGGATCGGTGCCGTGCACGGAGAGGGCGTGGAGCCGGGGCGGCTGGCCGCGCTCACCGGTGAGCCGCGTCGGCTGGTGTTGCCGTACTGGACGGACGGGCCCGGGAATCTGTCCCTGGACGTCGACCAGCACACCAGCAAGCTGGAGCGCGAGGCCGTGGTGCTGGTGGACCCGGCCGGGGCGGCCGTGGAGGGCACGGCCGTCAGGCTTCCGCTGCCGCTCGCGGTGCGCGGCGAGGAGGCCGTGCGGCTGCGCTTCGAGCGCAAGGACGCGGACAGGGTCGTCGCCGAGGCGGTGGCGGACGGTCGTGCGGTGAGCGCCGTGCTGCCGGTGGAGCGGCTCGTCGGGGCGCGCTGGGCGGTCCGGATCGGGCTGCCGTCCGCCGACCGGGGCGAGCCGAGGTGGACCCGGCTCCCGGTGGACGTGGTCGTCGCGGCAGACAGCACCGCCAAGGTCATCGACCGGCACATCCCGTCGGCCGAGCCCGCCCCGAAGCCGGCCCCGAAGAAGCGGCCCGCCCCGCCGCGCCCGCTGTGGCGCCGGGTCGCCGGACGCGTCAAGCGGGCCCTGACGAATCCGCAGAAGAAGAGCTGAGGGCGCGTTGCGATGCTTGTGATGCGACCTGTGCAGAAGAAGAGCTGAGGACTGTGATGCGACCTCTTTCGATTTCCGGCTCGTGGGTGCACGAGCCGAAGGTCTTCCCCGACGGCCGGGGCAGCTTCCACGAGTGGTTCAAGGCCCCCCTCTTCACCGAGGCGGCCGGCCACCCCCTCACCCTCGCCCAGGCCAACATGTCCGTCTCCAGCCGGGGCACCCTGCGCGGCATCCACTTCGCGGACGTGCCGCCCGGCCAGGCCAAGTACGTCAAGTGTGTGCGCGGCGCGGTCCTCGACGTGATCGTGGACATCCGGGTCGGCTCGCCCACCTTCGGCCAGTGGGAGATCGTCCGCCTCGACGACCAGGACCACCACGCCGTCTACCTCTCCGAGGGGCTCGGCCACGGATTCATGGCGCTGACCGACGACGCCACCGTGGTCTACCTGTGCTCCGAGGGGTACGCCCCCGAGCGCGAGCACGGTATCCACCCGCTCGACCCGGACCTCGCCATCGAGTGGCCGGCCGATCTCGCCCCGCTGCTGTCCGCCAAGGACGAGCAGGCGCCGAGCCTGGCGGACGCCCGTGAGCAGGGGATGCTGCCCTCGTACGAGGAGTGCGTGGCGTACCGGGACGGCCTCGGCGGGTGACCTGGACGGGGCCGGTTTGACCCGTTCGGCAGCGGCCCCGTAACCTTGACCGTCGGCGTGTCCTTGGATATGGGCGCGCCACATCCCCGTAAACCTCATCCTCTCGGGCCTCACGGCCGGGAGAGGCCGCTCGTTCTGCCGGGCGGCTGGACTGCGGGGGTGCCGTTCCCGAGCGAGAGAGTGAGATCCGCGTGTACGCCATCGTGCGCAGCGGTGGTCGCCAGCACAAGGTTGCTGTCGGCGACATCGTTGAGGTTGACAAGATTTCCACTGCCAAGGTTGGCGACACGGTCGAGCTCTCGACCCTGCTCGTTGTCGACGGCGACGCTGTGACCAGCGACCCGTGGGTGCTGGCCGGCATCAAGGTCCAGGCCGAGGTCGTGGACCACCACAAGGGCGTCAAGATCGACATCCTTCGCTACAAGAACAAGACCGGCTACCGCCGTCGTCAGGGCCACCGCCAGCAGTACACGGCGATCAAGGTCACGTCGATCCCCGCGGCTGCGAAGTAAGGGACTGAGGAGACATGGCACACAAGAAGGGCGCATCGTCCACCCGGAACGGTCGCGACTCCAACGCCCAGCGGCTCGGCGTGAAGCGCTACGGCGGTCAGGTCGTTTCCGCCGGTGAGATCCTGGTCCGCCAGCGCGGCACCCACTTCCACCCCGGTGCGGGCGTCGGCCGTGGCGGCGACGACACGCTGTTCGCGCTGAACGCCGGTGCGGTGCAGTTCGGTACGCACCGTGGCCGCAAGGTCGTGAACATCGTTCCGGTCGCCTGAATCAGGCACTGATCGGAAGCTTTCGCGAGGCGGACCTCACTTCCCTTCCGGGAAGGCGGGTCCGCCTTTCGCGTGTTACTGAAGTAGTACTCGTACCGTTTTTGGAGGCACCGAACCATGACCACCTTCGTGGACCGCGTCGAACTGCATGTCGCCGCGGGTAACGGAGGTCACGGCTGTGCCTCCGTCCACCGGGAGAAGTTCAAGCCGCTCGGCGGCCCCGACGGCGGCAACGGCGGGCGGGGCGGCGACGTCATCCTGACCGTCGACCAGTCGGTGACGACCCTCCTGGAGTACCACCACTCCCCGCACCGCAAGGCCACCAACGGCAAGCCCGGTGAGGGCGGCAACCGCTCCGGCAAGGACGGCCAGGACCTCGTCCTGTTCGTACCGGACGGCACCGTCGTCCAGGACAAGGCCGGCAACGTCCTCGCCGACCTCGTCGGCCACGGCACCTCCTACGTCGCCGCCCAGGGCGGCCGCGGCGGCCTCGGCAACGCGGCGCTGGCCTCGGCCCGCCGCAAGGCGCCCGGCTTCGCGCTGCTCGGTGTGCCCGGGGACATGCAGGACATCGTCCTGGAGCTGAAGACCGTCGCCGACGTGGCGCTGGTCGGCTACCCGAGCGCGGGCAAGTCCTCGCTGATCTCGGTGCTGAGCGCGGCCAAGCCGAAGATCGCCGACTACCCCTTCACGACCCTCGTCCCGAACCTCGGTGTCGTCACCGCCGGCTCGACCGTCTACACCATCGCCGACGTGCCGGGCCTGATCCCGGGCGCCAGCCAGGGCAAGGGCCTCGGCCTGGAGTTCCTGCGGCACGTGGAGCGGTGCAGCGTGCTCGTGCACGTGCTGGACACGGCGACCCTGGAGTCCGACCGCGACCCCGTCTCCGACCTCGACATCATCGAGGAG
Source organism: Streptomyces sp. NBC_00028 (assembly GCF_045041065.1). Lineage (NCBI taxonomy): Bacteria > Bacillati > Actinomycetota > Actinomycetes > Kitasatosporales > Streptomycetaceae > Streptomyces > Streptomyces sp. NBC_00028. Next base: position 6,666,237 of record NZ_CP108293.1, read on the forward strand.
GAACTGCGCCAGTACGGCGCCGGGCTCGACAAGCGGCCCCGCATGGTCGTCCTGAACAAGATCGACGTCCCGGACGGCAAGGACCTCGCCGAGATGGTCCGCCCGGACCTGGAGGCCCGCGGCTACCGCGTCTTCGAGGTGTCCGCCGTGGCGCACATGGGGCTCAAGGAGCTGTCCTTCGCGCTGGCCGAGGTGGTCGCCACCGCGCGTGCCGCGAAGCCGAAGGAGGAGGCGACGCGGATCGTCATCCGGCCCAAGGCCGTCGACGACGCGGGCTTCACCGTCACCCGCGAGGAGGACGGGCTCTTCCGGGTGCGCGGCGAGAAGCCCGAGCGCTGGGTGCGGCAGACCGACTTCAGCAACGACGAGGCCGTCGGCTATCTCGCCGACCGGCTCAACCGCCTCGGTGTCGAGGAGAAGCTGATGAAGGCGGGCGCCCGCTCCGGCGACGGCGTCGCCATCGGCCCCGAGGACAACGCGGTCGTCTTCGACTGGGAGCCGACCGTCATGGCCGGTGCCGAGATGCTGGGCCGCCGCGGTGAGGACCACCGCTTCGAGGCCCCGCGCCCGGCCGCCCAGCGCCGCCGCGACAAGCAGGCCGAGCGGGACGAGTCGGAGCGCGAGTACGACGACTTCGACCCGTTCGAGAAGTAGCCGCGCTTCCCGACAAGGGTGGGCGACCGCTTCCCGGCAGTGGTTCTCGAGAACGGTTAACGGCAGGAAAAGCCCTGGCCATGGCAGGGCAACCAACGGTGACTCCGGTGTGTCGTACTGGGCAGCACGGAAGAGGATCTTGACTCTTTCCGTGGTCAACTGCCCTTGCGACAACCGGAGTTCGCATGTCCAGACGCCTCGCCCTCGCCACCGGCATCGCCCTGCTCGCCGGTGCGGTGGCGGTTCCGGCCGCCGGTGCCGCCACGGCCACCGCTACCCCGAGCGGCAAGCGGCTGCACGACGACTTCAACGGCGACGGCTACGCGGACCTGGCGATCGGCGCCCCGCCGACGAGCGGCGCCGGCACGCTCAGGGCGGGCTCGGTCACCGTGCTGTACGGCGCCGCGAACGGCCTGTCCACGGCCCGCAGACAGGTTCTGGACGACTCCAGGGTGTACGACGAGTCGACCCCGACCGGCTACGGCAGCGACCTGCAGAGCGCCGACCTCGACGGCGACGGCTACGCCGACCTGATGTCGTTCATCCACTGGTCGCCCGTCGACGGCGACCCGGGCAACACGGTCACCGTCAACTGGGGTGGCCCCACGGGCCTCTCGGCCGACCGGGACAACCTCGTGCGGCTGCCCGACTCGGCCTGGACGACCGGCTTCACCGTCGGGGACGTCGACGGCGACCACCACCCCGACGTGATCACGCTGGCCAACGAGTACGGCGTCCAGGACGGCTACGGCGACATCCTGTACGGCCCGTTCGACCGCACCGGCACGGCCGCGCGCACCGGCACGTTCACGATCGACACCGAGGACTTCCAGACCGCGACCACGATCGCGGCCGGTGACGTCAACGGCGACGGCATCGCGGACCTCGCGGTCGGCGCCCGGGACAGCGAGGAGCCCGACTCCCGCAAGACCGCGCTGCTGCTGGGGACTTCGCAGGGCCCGGGCGCGCCGGTCTGGCTCAAGGACCCGAACGGACGCCGCTTCGGCGGCGAGGATCTGGCGGTCGGCGACCTCAACAAGGACGGCTACGCCGAGATCGTCATCGGCCACTCCATCGACGGCTACGACAGCGACGTCGAACTCCCCACCAAGGGCGGCGCGTTGGGCATCGTCTACGGCGGCCCGAACGGCGCCTCCACCACCCGCAAGCCGGTGTGGATCAACCAGGACACCCCCGGCGTCCCCGGCGCCGGTGAGCGCGGCGACGGCATGGGCACCGGTCTGTCCATCGGCGACACCAACGGTGACGGCTACCAGGACGTCGCGACCGGCCTGCCCGGTGAGGACCTCGGCACCCTCGCCGACGCGGGCAGCGTGCTCGTGCTGCGCGGCGGCGCGAACGGCCTGACCGGCACCGGCGCCAAGGCGTTCAGCCAGAACACCAGCGGGGTTCCGGGCACCGCCGAGAAGAACGACCGCTTCGGCACCGCGACCGCGCTGGTCGACGCAGACGGCGACGGCGGCAAGAAGTACGGCCTGGTCGTGGGCGACCCGGCCGAGAACGCGAACAACGGTTCCGTGTGGGTCCTGTCCGCCACGTCCGGCGGCATCACCACGAGCGGCGCCTTCACCTTCGGCGCGGCCACGGTGGGTGTGACGCCGACGGGGGCGCGGTTCGGGGCGTCGCTGGGGGACTGAGGGCGCCGACACGACCGTAGGACCAGAACAGGGGAGGGTGAGATGAACAGAGGCACCAAGGCGTGGGGGTTGGCCGTCGCCGTGGTCCTGGCCGTCACCGGGGCGGCGGTCCCGGCAGCGGCGGACTCCGGGACCGCCACCGCGCGGCTCCAGGACGACTTCAACGGCGACGGGTACGCCGACCTCGCGGTGGCCGCGCCCGCGGCGACCGTGGGCGGCAAGGCCAAGGCCGGGTACGTGGCCGTGCTGTACGGGTCGAAGAACGGGCTGACCACCACGGGACGCAAGGTGTTCACGCAGAACTCCGCCGGGGTCCCGGGCAGCGTCGAGGCCGGTGACGGCTTCGGTTCCGCCCTCACCACCGCCGACCTCGACGGCGACGGCTACGCGGACCTGGTGGTCGGGGTGGGCGGCGAGGACACGGGCGCCGGTACCGACGCCGGGCTGGTCGAGGTCGTGTGGGGCGGGGCGCGGGGGCTCGCGGGCGGTGCGTCCGTGGCGAGCGGGAAGGCGTACGACAAACTCGGCGCCAAGGGCCGGCTGACCGTGGGCGACATCGGTGACGACGGCTCCCCGGACGTGGTGACCGTGGCGAACCATCACGACCTGCGGGTCCTCAACGGCCCCTTCACACGCGGCGGTGCGAACGGCGGCGAGCAGCTGGTGCCGGACCGCTACGACAGCCGCGTCCTGGACCTGGCCACCGGTGACGTCAACGGCGACGGGCGCACCGACGTCGTCGGCGCCGAGAACAACGCCGACACCTTCGACTCCCGCCGGATCGTGTACTGGCTGGGCAACGGGACGGGGCTCAACCCCTTCACGCTGGTGTACGACATCGACGGCGCCGGACTCCAGGGCGGCGAGAGCCTCGACGTCGGGGACGTGAACCGGGACGGCTACGACGACATCGTGGTGGGCCGGGCGATCGACGGCTACGCCAGCGATCACGACGCCTACCTCGCCAAGGGCGGCCGCATCGCCTGGATCCCCGGTACGCCCGACGGGCCGGACGGCGTGGAGAAGGCGCAGTTCCTCAACCAGGACAGCCCCGGGGTGCCCGGCACCGCCGAGAAGGGCGACCGGTTCGGCACCGACGTCCAGCTCGGGGACGTCGACGGGGACGGCTATCTGGACGTCCTGACCGGAGTGCCCGGCGAGGATCTCGGGTCGGTCACCGACGCCGGTGCCGTGGTCGTGCTGAGCGGCCGGGCCGACGGGCTGACCGGCGTCGGCTCCCACCAGGTGGTCACGCAGGAGAGCGGCATGGTGCCGGGCACCGCCGAGAAGGGCGACGCGTTCGGCACGGCCGTCCACCTCGGGGACGCGAACGGCGACGGACTGGCGGACGCGGCCGTCGGGGCGCCGGGGGAGAACGCGGACACCGGGTTCGTGTGGAGCTTCCGCTCCACGGAGTCCTATGTCGTCGAGCCGGGCGGGGTACCGCTGCCGGCGACGATCGTGGCGCCGAACGGCACGACCGCCTTCGGCAACACACTGCTGGGCACCACGGCGACGGGCGCGCGGCTCGGCGCCGGGTTCGCATACTGACGTTCGTTTCTTCTGCTGATCAGTCATCAGACCCGTTGCGGCCACGGCGAGTTCGTGTGCCGTGACGGGTCTTCTGTTGTCTGCCCAGTTGTCATGTGCGGGCACCCCGGCGTTCAGCGGGTGGACCGCCCCGGAGCATGAGCTTCCTCTGTCCATGAGGCCAGTGAGGCAAGGGAGTTCGTCGATGACCGGAGCAGTTTCGCCCGACCGCCGCCGCTTTCTGACCGTCGGGGCCGCCGTGCTCGGCGCCGCCGCCTCCGCCCAGCTGTGGCTGCCGACGGCCGCCCGGGCCGCCGAAACCCCGCTGCCCGACGGGGTGTTCAGCCTCGGTGTGACCTCCGGCGACCCGCTGCCCGACGGCATCGTGCTGTGGACGCGGCTCGCCCCGGACCCGCTGAACGGCGGCGGGATGCCCGACCGGGTGGTGCCGGTGGAGTGGGAGATCGCCGAGGACGAGCGCTTCAGAAAGCCCGTCCGCCGCGGTGTCGCCCAGGCCCGGCCCGAGTACGGGCACAGCGTTCACGTGGATGTACGGGGTCTGCGCCCGGGACGCGCGTACTGGTACCGCTTCCGCACCAGCGGCCAGCTCTCGCCCACCGGCCGTACCCGTACCGCCCCGCACCCGCACAGCAAGGGCGGCAGCCTGCGCGTCGCGCTCGCGTCCTGCCAGAACTACCAGCACGGCTACTTCACCCCGTACGCCGACATGCTCGCCCAGGACCCCGACGTCGTGCTCTTCGTCGGCGACTACATCTACGAGTCGTCGCCCGCCTCGACGGGGGTCCGCCGGCACGAGGGCACCGGTGAGCCGTACAGCCTGGTCCAGTACCGCAACCGCTACGCCCAGTACCGCAGCGACCCCGACCTCGCCGCGATGCACGCGAACGCGCCCTGGGTCGTCACCTTCGACGACCACGAGGTCGACAACGACTTCGCCGGCGAGATCCCGCAGGACCCCGACAAGCAGACGCACGACGCCTTCGTGGCCCGCCTCACCGCGGCCTACCAGGCGTACTACGAGCACATGCCGGTCCGCGCGACCTCGGTGCCGAACGGGCCGCACATCCAGATGTACCGGCGTCTGGAGTTCGGCCGCCTGGCCCGGCTCAACGTGCTGGACACCCGGCAGTTCCGCAGCGACCAGGCGACCACCCAGGAGGGCGCCCAGGACCCCTCGCTCACCATGCTCGGCGCCCGGCAGAAGGAGTGGCTCCTCGACGGGCTGCACGACTCACCGGCCCGCTGGAACCTCATCGCCTCGCAGATCATGATGGCCGAGACCGACCTCAAGGTCGGCGAGGGCAAGCTCTGGTACTACGACGCCTGGGACGGCTACCAGGCCGAACGCAACGCCCTCATGCAGGAGTTCGCCGACGTCCGCAACCCGGTCGTGTTCACCGGCGACCGCCATCTGACGATGATCAGCGACCTCAAGGAGGACTTCGCCGACCCGGACTCCGACGTCGTCGGCGCCGAGTTCGTCGGCACGTCCATCTCCAGCAACGGCGACCAGGACCAGGACGCCTTCCACAAGCAGTGGGACCCGCTGATGGGGGACAACCCGCACTGGAAGCTGCTCGACGCCCACCGCGGCTACCACCTCTTCGACATCGACAAGCACGGCATCGACGCCCAGGTGAGGGTCGTGGACACGGTCCGCCGGCCGACGGCGACCGCGAGCACGCTGGCCGCGCTGCGGGTCGAGGCCGGACGGCCGGGCGTCGAGCTCGCGTCTTCGTGAAACCTGTGTGACGGGAGCCTGGGACTCATCTGTGTCCCAGGTCTCTCTCAGTGCAGTCTCAGGAACCCCTCTTACCGTCCCTTGACCATGGAGACGGACTGTACGAGAGATGAAGGCCGGGCGAACGAGGGCGTGATCGCCCCGCTGCCCGCCGGCACCCGCCTGCTGCACATCGGCCCCCACAAAACCGGCACGACGTCGATCCAGGGCGCGATGTTCGCGGCCAAGGACCGGCTCGGCGAGCACGGCGTCCTGTGGCCGGCGACCACCCGGCATCCGATGGAGGCCGTCCTCGCGGCCTGCGCCCGGCCCGGGATGATGGGCGACGCCGGCCCCAGCGAGAAGCAGTGGCTGCAACTGGTGGACCGGGTCGACGGCGCCGGGCGGCACACCACCTCGGTCATCAGCAGCGAGTTCTTCGCCGACGCCCCCGACGACACGACGATCGCCCGGATCGTCGAGCAGCTCGGCGGCGACCGTGTGCACGTCCTCGTCACCCTGCGCCCGCTGGCGAGGATCATGCCCTCGCAGTGGCAGCAGTACGTGCAGAACGGACTGCGCATGGGGTACGAGGAGTGGCTGGAGCACATGCTCCGCAAGGCCCCCTACGAGAAGCCCAACCCCAGCTTCTGGCGCCGCCACCGGCACGACCGGCTGGTCGAGCGCTGGGTCCGGGCGGTCGGCGCCGAGCGGGTCACCGTCGTCGTGGTCGACGACCGCGACCGCGGCGGGCTGATGCGCACCTTCGAGCGGCTCCTCGGTCTCCCGGAAGACCTGCTCCAGGAGGTCCCCGACACCGCCAACCGTTCCCTGACTCTCGCCGAGACCGAAATGCTGCGGAATCTTAATAAGGAATTCCGCGGCAATGGACTCCCCGACGAGCTGTATTCCAGGCTGGTGCGGCACGGCGCGGTCATGCATATGAAGAACGCGTGCAGCCCGACACCGCACGACGTGAAGATCTGCACCCCGCAGTGGGCCGTCGAGGCCGCGGCGGAGATCGGCGCCGAGATGGCGCGGTCCATCGGCGCGACGGGCGTGCGCGTTATCGGCGACCCGGCCCTGCTCTCCGCCGTGGCGAAGCCCGGCACCGAGACGCTCGCGGAACCGCGGATTGCTCCCGAGGTGGCCGCTCAGGCGCTGTACGGCGCGCTGGCCGCGGCCGCCGCCGCGCCGATCCGGAACACCGCGCCGGTCAAGTCGCGCACCGTGCACCAGACCTCGTCCAGGGAACTCGTGAAGGTGCTCGGCCACCGGTGTCTGAAGCGGCTGCGACGCGGCTGAGCCCGAAGCGGCCGGGGCGCCGCGAAGCGGTACGGTCGTCACACACAGCAATACACAACTCCCTGTGGAGTTACTCACAGCAATTCCAGGGTGCTCACCACAACGGTCTCCTCAATCACCAGGAGTACAAGGTGAATGACAGATGGCGCGCACATATGCGGCGGACGGCGCTCACCTTGCACTGCGGTAACCCCAAGTGGGACCATTTCGAAGTTCCCTGTCGCCCCGAGGTAGGTCACCTGTGTCCCAGCACATCGCCAAGCCCCGTACCACCGCAGTGATCCTGGCCGGCGGTACCGGTCAGCGCGTGGGTCTCTCGATCCCCAAGCAGCTGCTGAAGATCGCCGGCAAGGCAGTCATCGAGCACACCCTGACCACCTTCGAGAACGCCGACTCGATCGACGACATCATCGTCCTGATGGCGCCCGGCTATGTGCCGGACATAGAGAAGATCGTGGCCAAGGCCGGGTTCACGAAGGTCAAGAAGATCATCGAGGGCGGCTCCACGCGCAACGAGACCACCGAGCGCGCCATCGAGGCGCTCGGCGAGGGCCTGGCCGCGGGCGAGGACCTCAACGTCCTGTTCCACGACGCCGTTCGCCCCCTGCTGTCGCAGCGCGTCATCGACGACTGTGTGGTCGCCCTGGAGCGCTTCCAGGCCGTCGACGTCGCCATCCCGTCCGCGGACACCATCATCGTGACCCGCACGCACGGCGAGGACGGCGAGTTCATCACCGAGATCCCGGACCGCTCCCGGCTGCGCCGCGGCCAGACGCCGCAGGCCTTCAAGCTGTCCACCATCAAGCGGGCCTACGAGGTCGCCGCCGGTGACCCCAACTTCCAGGCCACGGACGACTGCTCGGTCGTGCTCAAGTACCTGCCGGACGTGCCGATCCACGTCGTCGCGGGCGACGAGTACAACATGAAGGTCACCCAGCCCGTCGACGTCTTCATCGCCGACAAGCTCTTCCAGCTGGCCTCCACCGCCGCGCCCGAGCAGGTCTCCGAGGAGGCCTACCGCGAGCTGCTGACCGGCAAGACCATGGTCGTCTTCGGCGGTTCGTACGGCATCGGCAAGGACATCGCCGAACTCGCCGAGTCCTACGGCGCGAAGGTGTACGCGCTGGGCCGCTCCACCACCGGCACGCACGTCGAGAACCCCGAGGAGGTCGACGACGCGCTGTCCAAGGCGTACGGCGAGACCGGGCGCATCGACTACGTCGTCAACACCGCCGGCGTGCTGCGCATCGGCAAGCTGGCCGAGACGGACAACGCGACCATCGAGGAAGCCCTCAAGGTCAACTACCTCGCCCCGGTGCAGATCGCCCGTTCGTCGTACAAGTACCTGTCGGAGACCAAGGGCCAGCTGCTCCTCTACACCTCCAGCAGCTACACCCGCGGCCGCGCCGAGTACAGCCTCTACTCCTCCACCAAGGCCGCGATGGTGAACCTCACCCAGGCCCTGTCCGACGAGTGGGCCGGCGACGGCATCCGGGTCAACTGCGTGAACCCCGAGCGCACCGCAACTCCCATGCGCACCAAGGCCTTCGGTCAGGAGCCGGCCGGTTCGCTGCTGTCCTCCGAGGTCGTGGCCCGTACCTCGCTCGACGTGCTGCTGTCCGAGCTGACCGGTCATGTCATCGACGTGCGCCAGCAGGACCCGACGGCCGCCGCGGGCAAGGCCTCCGGCTTCGAGCAGGCGCTGGCCTCCGTTCTGGACCGTCAGGACGGCGTGGCATAATCAACCGCAATTAGACATCTGTTATTCAGGCCTCTGTGTCTGCCCGTTATCGGAGCATTCGCAGGGGCCTGAATCAGTACCTCTCGCGAATTCCTCACATTTTCGCTGCACCTCAGAACAAAACCGGCACTCCCCCTCCAAGAGCAGGTTCCTCCGTGATAACCAGAGCCATTCGCGTCGCCCGGGTGGGCAGTGCGGCCGAGCTGGCCGCGGCGGCCCTCATGATCCTGGGCTTCCCTGTGCTCATGCTGGCCGCGCTCGTCCCGAGCGTTCCCGCCTTCGCGGCCGCGGCCGCAGTGACGTACCTGGCGGACCACTATCTGCATCGCAAGAGCAGCTATCTGATCAACCGCCTGAGCAAGGTGCGCGCGGGTCTGTCGATCCGCTTCCTGATCCGGCAGCTGCTGCTGATCCTGCTGCTGGCCCGCCTGGACCTCGCGGACGGCCTGGTCTTCTACGGGGCGGTCGCCTGCTTCATCGCCTTCTACGGCCTCCAGGCCCCGCACGGCGCGCTGGTCACCCTGATCCGCAACCGCCGCCGGATGCCGGTCGCCACCCGCAACGTGGACCTGGCCGCCCGGATCCGTATCCCGGACGCCCCGCCGCGCCGCCTGCTCAACCGCTCCGCCGAGAAGATGCTCCACCTGGACCTGCTCGCCGTCGTCGGCGTGCTGGTCTCCGCCGCGACCGACGAGACGCTCGCGGCCTTCATCGGCATCGGCGCGACGATAGCGCTGGGCACCCTGTACGTCCTCGCGCTCGTGCCGTACGTCCGCGGCAGCAAGATCCCGCCGAACGCGGACACGGTCCTCGCCGCGGTCGACGACTGGCTGGCCGGCTACCGGCCCGAGACGGCGCTCTACTTCTCCGGCTCCAAGGACTCGGCGTACCAGGTCAACATGTGGCTGGAGACCATGGAGCAGCTGGACTCCAAGCCGCTGATCATCCTGCGTGAGCGGGCGATACTGAACAACCTGGCGCCGACCACGGTCCCTGTCATCTGCGTGCCCGGAGGGGTGCACCTGATGAACATGGACCTGTCGAACGTGCGCGTCGCGCTGTACGCGGCGAACGTCGGCAAGAACATCCACCTGCTGCGCGTGCCGACCATGAAGCACGTCTTCATCGGCCACGGCGACAGCGACAAGCTGGCCAGCGTCAACCCGTTCAGCAAGGTGTACGACGAGGTGTGGACCGCCGGCCGCGCGGGCCGCGACCGCTACGCCATCGCCGACGTCGGTGTCCGCGACGACGACATCGTGGAGGTCGGCCGTCCGCAGCTGGCGCCGATCCAGACCTGGCAGGGCGTGCCCGACGGCCGTATGCCCACCGTTCTCTACGCGCCCACCTGGGAGGGCTGGGACGGCAACCCCGGCAACACCTCCCTGGTGCTCGCCGGCGAGAACATCGTCAAGAAGCTGATCAAGGCCGACCCGCCGGTCCGCGTCCTGTACAAGCCGCACCCCTTCACGGGCACGGTGAGCAAGGAGGCGGGCGCCGCCCACGCGCGCATCACCGCACTGGTGGAGAAGGCCGCCGCCGAGCGCGCCACCGACGCCCGCTTCACCGCGGACGCCGCCGCCCAGGCGCAGGCCAAGGCCGAGCTGACCCGCATCGAGGCGCGCATCGCCCAGCTGGCCGGCAACGGCGGCGACAAGGGCGACGAGGCCGAGGCCACCCGTGACGGGCTGGTCGACGTGGCCAAGCACGAGGAGATCGCCCGACTGCGCGCCGAGTGGAACGACGCCTACTGGCGTTCCTTCGGCTTCCACGAGCACCGGGTCATCAGCGGCGCCGAGCCGCGGCTGTACGACTGCTTCAACGTCTCCGACGCGATGGTCTCCGACATCTCCTCCGTGGTCTCCGACTTCATCGCGAGCGGCAAGCCGTACGCGGTGACGGACTCCGCGGAGCTGGGCGTGGAGGAGTTCAAGCGGCAGAACACCGCGGTGCGCGCCGCCACGATCCTGTCCAACAGTGCCGCCGAGCTGGGCGAGCTGCTGAGCGCGGTCCGCGACCTCGCGGGCGACCCGCTGGCCGAGGACCGCAAGGAGCTCAAGCAGTACCTGCTGGGCCCGGACGAGCCCACGTCGATCGAGCAGTTCAACACCGCGGTGGCGGACCTGGCCCGCAAGGCCGACACCCGCAACGTCGGCCAGGAGTCACGGTCGGCGGCCGCAGCCGCGGAGGCCACGACCACGGCCTGACCCACTCGGCCCAGGGGCCCGGTTTTCGAGGAGTGATTCTCGAAAACCGGGCCTCTTTTGCGTATCTGAGGGGGGAACGGTCGTGTAGTCCGTGACCTGCATCACAAAAGTTGCTCACAGAGACAACCGCTCATGACTTTCGACCGTCTGACTGAATGTGAATATGAGGATACGGGGGAAATGTGACCCAGCCTGATGTGACCGTGGTCATCGGGGCGTACGAAGCGATGCCGTACCTCGTCGAGTGCCTCGCCTCCGTCGAGGCCCAGACCCTCGACCACGCCCGCATCGAGGTCATCGCGGTCGACGACGGCTCGACGGACGGCACGGGGGAGTGCCTGGAGCAGTTCGCGGCCCGCGCGGACCTGCCCGTCACCGTCATCCGGCAGGACAACTCCGGCGGCCCCAGCGGCCCGCGCAACGTCGGCCTGGGCAAGGCCGCCGGACGGTACGTGTTCTTCCTGGACGCCGACGACCGGCTGGGCCCCGAGGCCCTGGAGCGGATGGTCGCGATGGCCGACCGCAACGGCACGGACGTGGTGCTGGGCCGGGTCGAGGGCATCAACCGCAAGCCGCCGCAGTCCATGTGGGGCCAGACCCTGGAGCGCACCGACCTCTGGTCGTCCAACATCAAGTTCACGCTCAGCGCGCAGAAGCTGTTCCGCCGCGAGCTGCTGGAGCGGCACGGCATGCGCTTCGACGAGTCGCTGTGGACCGGCGAGGACGCCCTGTTCACCATGGAGGCCTATCTGCGGGCCGACGGTGTCTCCCTCATCGACGACTACACCTGCTACTACCTGGTGGGCCGCGAGGACGGCAAGCATGTGACGCGCAGCGGCAGTTACACCCTGCGCTTCGACTCCGCGCGCGCCCTGATGAGCCTGATCGCCGACATGGTCCCGGCGGGCCCGCGCCGCGACATGCTCATGGTCCGCCCGTTCGTCGTCACCCTGCTCCCGCAGTTCGGCCCCAAGTACCTGAGGGACAGCGAGCAGGTACGGCGGCACAAGTTCGAGCTGGCGAAGCCGCTGCTGGAGGCGTACTGGACCGACGAGGTCGCCCACCGCCTGCGGGTCGAGGAGCGGCTGCGGATGCACGCGGTGGCCGAGCAGCGCCCCGAACTCCTGCTGGACCTCCTGGAGTTCGGGCGGACCAAGAAGGAGCCCGAGGCCCTGCTGGAGAAGCGCGGCCGCCGGGTGTACTTCGCCTACCCGCACTTCCGGGACACCGCCGTCGGCATCCCCGACGCCCTCTACCTCGCCGAGCCCCGCGAGGCCCGCGCCGTCCCGGGATACCGGGAGGGCGGGCTCGACTCGTTCGTACGACGGGCGGTACGCAAGGCGCGCCGGACGCTGCCGTCCCGGTCCAGGGACGTCAGGCCGGCTGCGGCGGCGTGATCTCGGCCGTGTCCTCCGCCTGCCGGGGCGGGGGGATCTCCGACGCCAGCCGCTCGGCCATCCGGGCCCGATGGTCCCGCGCCGCCGCACACAGCGTCCGCACGGCGTCGTTGAAGCGCACCTGCGAGGACGGCTCGTCCGGGCCCAGCAGATGCCGCTTCAACTCGTCCCGCGCCTCGGCGAGTTCGTCCTTCTCCGGATGCCGTACGGCCTCCAGCATGCCCGGCACGCCCCGCGCGTCGGGCGTGAGCACGGTCGCCGCGCGCACGGTCGGGAACGCCTCCCGGAACGTCTCCTCGGGCAGCCCGCTGGTGTTGGCCACCGCATAGGGCTTGCCGCTCGCCAGGAAGTCGCTGACCACGCTCGACACATCGCTGACGAGCAGATCGGCCCGGTTGAAGCAGGCGTACAGCGCGGGCCGGGCGTCCGTGACGACCTGGTGCTCCCACTCCGGCAGCGAGGCCCAGTACGCCGCCTCCCAGGCCGCCGTGGCCCGCTCCACCGCCCTGGCCCGCCCCCGGGACGGCACGGACTGGAGCATCATCCGCTCCGCCGAGTCGGCACTCGTGCGGAAGTCCGAGGTGGTGAGCCGGTCCAACTCCTCGGTGCAGCGGGCCAGTTCCCCACCTGCGGCGGGCCGTGCCCCCGACCGCTCCCGGTTCGCGGCCCGCACCAGCTCCCGGATGCGATGATCGGCCGCCCCCGCCCGCGGATCCACCGAGCCGGTCAGCGGATGCGGCTTGTACAGCAGCCGTACGCCCGGATCGGCGAGCAGCGCCCGTACGAGGTTCTCGCCGGCCTCGATCACGGAGGTGTTGCCCGGATTGCCGTCCCAGCCCTCCCAGGTGGGCGCGTACAGGACGGTGACGTACGTTCCCTTCGGCGGGCCCGCGTACGGCCGTACCGCCTCCAGCTGGGGCCGTCCGATCTCCCGGACCTCGCGGTCGTCCACGCCCACCTCGGCCAGCGCGTACCGCTCACGCGCGGCGGGGCCCGCCACCCACACCTCGTCGTACGCCTTCGCGTACGGGTTGCACGAGGACAGCTTGTCGCTCTCGCCGTGGTTGACGAACGTGTGCTTGAGGGTGGGGATGCGCAGGACCTGGGAGGTCTTGCCGGAGTTCGACGGGTGGATGAGGACCTGGAGCGTGGAGTGCTCGAGGCGCATCAGGGTGGTGACCTTGGGCAGACAGATGATCGGCACGTCGGTGGCGGCGATCTTCTGCACCATGAAGCGCTCGCGCAGCACGATGACGGGCCTGCCTTCGAGCTTGGCGAGGGGCTCCAGCCACATGTTGGCCTGGTACGCGGAGGACGCGCCCCCGGAGAAGTACAGGCCGACCGTGGGCCGGTAGTCGGCCAGCCAGGCGTCGAACCAGTCGAGGACCTGCTGCTCGCCCGCCGGGCGGCGGCTCGGCAGCAGCCGCAGCAGCAGCTCGCCCAGGCCGAGCAGCCCGAGGACGAGGGACACGGCGAGCCCACCGGCCGCGGCGGCCGGATGGTCGGTCGCCGCCGTGGCCGCCAGGCCGAAGGTCGCGGGCAGTCCGAACACCAGCAGCCGGTGCCCCGGGCGGCGCAGCAGCAGCGCGGGCGGGGCGGTCGAGAGCCGGAGCGCGGAGGCGTCGATGTTCCGGGTCACCACCGGCAGGGTGCGGGTGCGGCGGACCAGGACGGAGACGGCCTGGATCGCGCAGTGCAGGGCGTAGAAGAGCAGCAGCGCGGCGACGATCGGCCCGTACACCGCCTCCCGGTCCTGCTCGCCCACCCGCAGCAGGCCCGCCACCAGCAGCAGGTCCCGCAGGACGTGCCGGACGGTGATGTCGGCGTGCGACTTCGCGAACACCGTCGCCATGCCCCGCTGCCATCGGTGCAGCACCCCCTCGCCGGCGACCGAGGCGGCCGTCGCGGCGAGCAGCAGCGGGACGTCGGGGAGGAACGCGGCGATGGCCTGGACGGCGAAGGCGGCGGCCAGGAGGGCCGTGACGAGGACGCGGGGCGCGGCGCGACGCAGGGGGAGGCGGCGCCTGCGGCGCGGGCGGCTTCCCGGGCCGTCGGTGGCGGAACGCTTCAGCGGGCGTCTGCGGCGGAGCAGGCGGGGGCGGCGGACTCTCTTCGTGGGCACGGCGTCACTCCAAGGTCGTCAAGGACGTGCGCCCGGGTTAACGCCTGCCGACCTCTGGACGACACGCGCGTGTCCGGGCGCCTTGGGGCGACCGTGGAGTGATAGTGACGCCGTGTTACCGGCGGCCGGACTACCGGCCCGACTGCAGGGCCCGGCGTATCGGACCGCCCACGACCCGGCGGGCGCGGCGGTAGACCGACGGCGCCGGGACGGCACCGGATGTCTTCGTGGACCGGGAACCGGCCTTGGCGCGGGCCAGGTCGCGCTTCAGCCGCTCGTTGTCCAGCGTCAGCTCGTTGATGTTGCGCTGCATGAACGCCATCCGCGTGGCCAGCGACCCGAGGTCGGCCTCCAGCCAGGGCCGGACGCCCGCCGGGAAGGACAGCTTCCGCAGCCGCTCCTCGAAGGCCGCGCCGCCGTCTCCGTGGGTGAAGGTGTTCTGCAGGCCGTTGCGGTCCAGGAATCCCATGAACCGCTCGTAGCGCTCGTGGTGACCGCTCATCAGCTTGCCGAAGTCCGCTTCCTCGTACAGCCGCGCCGGATCCAGGTCCGCGGGGAGCTGGTCGATGCGGACGTACGGGATGTCGAAGTAGCGGCACAGCTCCAGCGTGCGGGAGTCGCCGGAGAGCACGGTCGCCGGCGTGCCCGCCAGCAGGGCCGCGATGTTGCCGTGGATGCGGGAGCCGAAGGAGAAGTCGAAGTCGCGCAGCTCGTCGATCCAGGTGACCGGGTCGATGTAGACGCGGACCTTGTCCTCGGCGTACATCGGGTGGTCGGGGTGCGTCGGTATCGCCTTGATCTTGGCGTTCGGGTCCGACAGGTCCCGCCAGTGCAGCTGCCGCGCGTCGGACAGGTTCTGGCCGATGAAGCGCAGATGCGGGTAGCGGGCGTGGGTGCGGTCGATGACCTTGCCCAGGCCCTGCTTCTGGACCGCGTTGTGCGAGCCGTTGATCGCGATACGGGACTCGGCGGTGAGCTCCGGCGTCCGCTTGTGGACGGCGAGCTCCTTGCCGTACATGAACAGCGAGGGGCAGCCGATGACCTCGACGTCCTTGAAGCCCATGTCCTTCAGGTACTGCTCGGTGAACTCGCCGCGCACGCCGATCGAGGCGCTGCGGTCGAGGACCGCCGAGACGAACTCGCGCACCGAGGACTCGATGGGCTTGAGCCGCGTCGGGTCGTAGTTCAGCCCGGTCTGCGCGCCGACGCCGGCCACCACGACCGGGATCTTCAGCCGCTGGATGAGCCGCGTCAGCCGCCTCAGCTGGGGCTCGAACGACGGACGGAACGCGTTGGCCAAGGGCACGACGAATGCGTCGTACTCCTGGTTGATCCGCGTGGCCTCGGCCACCAATGACTTGATCCCGTTCGAGACCACCTCGGTGCCTGGTGTCTCCAGGATCTTGTGGGTGGCGTCGCTGAAGATCAGGTTGCCTGAGTTGGTGGCGAAGACGTCGCGTTGGAGGGCTTCCTCCATGGGCACGACGTCGTACGGGCTCTTGCCCGATCTCAGGAGGATGCGTTTGGCAGGGGTCACTCGGCGAACTTTAGGTGGCACAAACTTCAAAATAAGTTTGGATGCTCTTTGATTTCTATAAGCAACCCCTACAACCTTTTTGCCGTACGCGACGCGTGAGCAAACGGTTACGTGTGGTGTGCACGGTGCGGACGGGGCGCGGCTGTCCGGGGGCTGAAACGTCGGGGCGGGCGAAGGGGTACTTCGCGTAGATTGCTGCCACGCGCAAGGAAATGGGGACAGTGCAGGTGGCAAGCGTGAGGCAGGCCGTGAGCGAGGCCCGCAGGATCGTCGTCAAGGTGGGTTCCTCGTCGCTGACCACCGCGTCGGGAGGCCTGGACGCCGACCGGGTCGACGCGCTCGTCGACGTCCTCGCCAAGAGCCGCAGCGGGGGAGAGAAAGAGGTCGTCCTCGTCTCCTCCGGTGCCATCGCCGCCGGCCTCGCCCCACTGGGACTGCGCCGCCGCCCCAAGGACCTGGCCCGCCAGCAGGCCGCCGCCAGCGTCGGCCAGGGCCTCCTCGTCGCCCGCTACACCGCCTCCTTCGCCCGCTACGGCGTCCGCGTCGGCCAGGTCCTGCTGACCAGCGACGACATGAGCCGCCGGTCCCACCACCGCAACGCCTCCACCACCCTCGACAAGCTCCTCGCGATGGGCGCCTTCCCGGTCGTCAACGAGAACGACACCGTCGCCACCGACGAGATCCGCTTCGGCGACAACGACCGGCTCGCGGCGCTCGTGGCCCATCTGGTCCGCGCCGACCTGCTGGTCCTCCTGTCGGACGTGGACGGCGTGTACGACGGCGACCCCAGCAAGCCGGGCACCTCGCGGATAGCGGAGGTACGGGGGCCGGCCGACCTCGCGGGCGTCGACATCGGCAGCGCGGGCAAGGCCGGCGTCGGCACCGGCGGGATGGTCACCAAGGTCGAGGCCGCCCGGATCGCCGCCGCCGCCGGCATCCCCGTGGTGCTGACCAGCGCCGTCCACGCGGCCGAGGCGCTGAGCGGCGGCGACACCGGCACCCACTTCCACCCCACCGGCAAGCGCTCCGCCGACCGGCTGCTGTGGCTCCAGCACGCGTCGACCCCGCAGGGCTCGCTGACCCTGGACGACGGCGCGGTACGGGCGGTCGTGCAGCGCCGCAAGTCGCTGCTGCCGGCCGGGATCGCCGCCGTGGACGGTGAGTTCAACGCCGGGGACCCGGTCGAGCTGCGGGACGGCGAGGGGCGCGCGGTGGCCCGCGGGCTGGTGAACTTCGACGCCAAGGAGATCCCCCAGCTGCTGGGCCGTTCGACGCGGGAGCTGGCGCGTGAGCTGGGGCCGGCGTACGAGCGCGAGGTCGTCCACCGGGACGATCTGGTGGTGCTCCAGCCCTGAGAGCTCCCCGGGGAAAGCGCCGCTCACCCGAAAACGGGGGGAACGCCCCGCGAAGGCTGTCGCCCTCAGGTGGACGTTCCGCAAAAGTGCCACACAAGCCCTTGCGGCCTGCTCAACTTTGTTTCAGGGACACGTTCCGCACGACCACCGTGTCGGTCACTGGGATCACTGGGTAAAGGAGGCCGTCGTGAGACGAGTGCGCCCTGGGGCCGCGCCCCGTGGTGGTGCCGAGGAGGCCTCGTCCCGTGCGGCCGGTGAGGAGCGCGTCTTGACGAGCGTCGCGGCCGGCGACCGCTACGAGGAGCCGGCCGAGCTGCCCCGGCTGTGGCACGTCACCCTCAGCGTCTCCGGCAAGGAGGCCCCGCTGAAGGAGGTGCGGCGCGGTCTCGAACAGCTGGCCCACGACCACCCCTTTCTGCTGACCAGCCGCTACGCCAACGACCACGCCGAGATCCGCTACTGGGAGGAGGCCCGCGACCTCCATGACGCCGCCGCCGTCGCCCTGCGCCTGTGGGGCGAACACCGCCAGACCGCCCAGCTGCCGCCCTGGGAGATCGTCGGCCTGGAGGTCATCGACCGTGAGACCTACCACCAGCGCATCGCCGAGGGGTACGGCCCGGCCCCCGCGACACCCGTAGGGGTTCACCCCTTTTGACCTGCGTTGCTTCCATAAGGTGACATAGCGGTCGGTATCGCTTCCGTCTCGCGGTGCAAGACGGCCGGGTCCCCACCCCCGTACGGCGCACTACCCTTCCCTCATGACCACGCTCTCGCCGTACGACTCGATGTCCCCGGTCACCCAGGCCGCCTACCGCGCCAAGGCCGCCGCCGCCGACCTCGCCCCGCTCCCGCGGGCCGAGAAGGACGACGCGCTGCTGGCCATCGCGGACGCCCTGGAAGTCCGTACGAGCGAAATCGTCGAGGCCAACGCCAAGGACATCGCCAAGGCCCGCGAGGCCGGCACCAGCGAGACCGTCATCGACCGCCTCACCCTCACGCCCGAGCGGGTCCGCGCCATCGCCTCGGACGTCCGGGACGTCGTCGCACTGCCCGACCCGGTCGGCGAGGTGGTACGCGGATCGACGTTGCCGAACGGCATCGACCTGCGCCAGGTCCGCGTCCCGCTCGGCGTCGTCGGCATCATCTACGAGGCCCGCCCGAACGTGACGGTGGACGCCGCCGCGCTCTGCCTCAAGTCCGGCAACGCCGTCCTGCTGCGCGGCTCGGCCTCCGCGTACGAGTCCAACACCGCCCTCGTCCGGGTCCTGCGCGACGCCGTGGGCGGGGCGGGGCTGCCCGCCGACGCCGTCCAGCTGGTGCCCGGCGAGAGCCGCGAGAGCGTGCGCGAGCTGATGCGGGCCCGCGGTCTGGTCGACGTGCTCATCCCGCGCGGCGGCGCCTCCCTCATCCGGACCGTGGTCAACGAGTCGATCGTCCCCGTCATCGAGACCGGCACCGGCAACTGCCACGTCTACGTCGACGCCCACGCCGACCTCGACATGGCGATCGACATCCTGATCAACTCCAAGGCACAGCGCCCCAGCGTCTGCAACTCCGCCGAGACCCTCCTCGTCCACCAGGACATCGCCCCCGAGTTCCTGCCGCGCGCCCTGGACGCCCTCGCGGAGGCCGGCGTCACGGTGCACGCCGACGACCGGGTCATGGCGTACGCCAAGGACTCCGAGGCGACCGTCGTGGAGGCCACGGCGGAGGACTGGGAGACCGAGTACCTCTCCTACGACATCGCCGCGGCCGTCGTCGACTCCCTGGACCGGGCCGTCGAGCACATCCGGCTGTGGACCTCCGGCCACACCGAGGCCATCGTGACGACCTCGCAGCAGGCCGCCCGCCGCTTCACCCAGCTGGTCGACTCCACCACCGTCGCCGTGAACGCCTCCACCCGCTTCACCGACGGCGGCCAGTTCGGCTTCGGCGCCGAGATCGGCATCTCCACCCAGAAGCTGCACGCCCGCGGCCCGATGGGGCTGCCGGAGCTGACGAGCACCAAGTACATCGTCACCGGCGACGGGCACGTACGGCGCTGAAGCACGCGCCTATGAATTTCCATACCGTCTGCCCAAAATGACCCCCCAGGTCTACTCTGGATCCGTGCCGGAGGACGTGGGGGGTACGCCGTTCCCTGACGGCTGGGAGCCCGACGACGACCACGACCGCGGGGTGTCGGACGAAGAGTTCGCCTCCGTGGTCTTCGACGAGGCCTTCATACGGGCGGCCGTGGTGCACGAGCCGACCGCCGTCGAACGCCTCCTGGCCGCCGCCCAGGCGAGAGCGGAGGCCTCCGATGCCGAGGCCCGCCGCGCCCACCGCCGCGGCGAGCGCTACGAGGACGCGTACGGCGCCGAGGCCCGCGCCGGGTTCGACCACGACCCCGACTTCGACGACCTGGACGACACCGACATCCTCGAAGGCCGCTTCGGCGCCCCGGGGACGTACGGCAAACAGGTCCGCTGGCACCGCCCCGTCGCCTGGATGCTGGCGCTCGTGATGGGCATCGGCATGGTCACGCTCGCCTTCACCGCGGTCTACCGGGGCGCGTCCTCGAACAGCCGGGACCAGGTCCCGTCGCCGCCGGCCACCACCGGTCTGGAGCAGGGCGGCGCGGCGACCCCCTCCGCCTCCGCCGACTACTCCCAGCCGGCCTTCTCCGCGGTCCCCAAGTCACCCTGAACGCCCGTTGGGCACGCGCTGACGGTCCTGGTGAGAACCTGTCAGAACTTGTCGTGCGGCGGGGCGTTTACCCGAGCTTCCGGAGACCTACCCTGAAGGTATGGGAGGGCCTGGAGAACCACCTGAGGGTGCACCCGAGGGCGGCCCCGGGGGTGCTGAGGACGAGTACCGGTCCGTCGTCTTCGACGAGTCGTTCGTCCGTGCTGCCCGGCTCCAGGAGTACTCCGCGCAGGAGCGCATCACCGACCACGCCCCGGCCGTCCGCCGCCGCCCGCCGATGCGCCGGGGACTGTCCCGGCAGGCCCTCGTCCTGGTCCTGCTGATCGCCCTCGCCTTCGGCACGGCGATCTACATGGGCGTACGGCACCCCTACGAGAGCCCCGCCGCCGTACGGGACGTCTCTCTGCCGCTCCAGACGACCGTCGTCCCGCTCGCCCCGGTGGGCAGGGTGCCGGGCGCGGCCGACGCGGAGTATCTGTACGACCACAGCCCCGCCGCGCAGTTCCGGATCGGCGCCGCCGGGATCACGCTGCCCGCCGCGCGGGACACCTCGCACTTCTCCGAGACCCAGGTGATGAGCGCGCTGGACACGGTCAAGGAGTACCTGGTCCGGTCCGCGCTCTACCCGGAGGTGCTCACCGGCGGAGAGACCCGCCCCGTCCGCGTCCTGCTCCCCGCCGACCAGCACCTTCAGTTCGACGAGAGCCTGAGCCATCCCGCCGCGGACGGCCGGCACGCGGTGACCGGATGGCTGGTCCGCTTCGACGCCAGGGCCGTGCGGCTGGCCGACCCGCAGATCCGGGTCAGCGGGACGCTGGCGGTCAGCGAGACCGAGTCCACGATGCTGGAGGTGACCGCGGACCATACGTACGTGTACGCGCTGCGGTCCGCCGACGCCGGTGCCAAGGCGGAGACCTCGTTGTTCACCGTCCGGCGTGAGCTGCACTTCCGGTTCGACCGGGAGGACGTGCGGCTGCACCAGGCGCAGCTGTCCACGTCGTATGTGCAGGCCGGGCCCTTGTCCTGCGGGGACAACGCGGCGGATGTGCTGAGTCCGTTGCTGGCGGGGCAGACGGCGAAGGCGGGTGGGCCGGTGGGGACCGATCCGTTCGCTACGGATCGGGCCACGGCGGTGTGCGGGACGTTGGCTTCGGGGGCGTTGCCCAAGGGGTGAGGGGCGTTTGCTGCCCAGTCGCCGTAGGGGTTCGGTTGTTCGGCGGCTGCGGGCTGTGGGGGTTGTTCGCGCAGTTCCCCGCGCCCCTTAGGGACGTCACCGGCCCCGGCGATTTTCAGTCCTCGTCCGGTTCCCTCGGGGGCTCGTCCTTCGGGTGGGTGGTCGTGAAGCCGCCGAAGCCTCGGCGGACCCTGCCGCCCAGGTCGCCGGCGCCGCCCGCGATGTCCGTGACCAGCTTCATCAGGGGGTCCTTGGAGGACTTGACGTTGCTCGCGTAGCTCGCCGCCGACTCGCGGAAGGAGTCGGTGACCGAGGTGTCCTTGTCCTCGGTGCGGCGCGGGTAGTGGCCGTCCATCAGGCGCTGGAAGTCTCGGGACTCCGACCACTTCTTCAGCTCGGCCGCCCGGACCGTGGTGAAGGGGTGGCTGCGCGGGAGCACGTTCAGGATCTTCAGGACCGAGTCGCGCAGGTCGCCGCCGGCCTCGTACTCCTCGGCCTGCTTCAGGAACGCGTCCACGTTCATCTCGTGCAGGTGGTGGCCGCCGGCCAGCTTCATCAGGCCGCGCATCGAGGCCCTGAGGTCCTGGCCGACCAGCAGACCCGCGCGGTCCGCGGACAGCTCCGACTTGCGGAACCACTCGCGCAGCGCCGTCACGATCGCCATGATCGCGATGTTGCCCAGCGGGATCCACGCCACCCTGAGGGCGAGGCTCGTCAGGAAGAGCAGGATGGTGCGGTAGACCGCGTGACCGGACAGGGCGTGGCCCACCTCGTGGCCGACGACGGCCCGCATCTCCTCCTCGTCGAGCAGGTCGACGAGCCCGGTCGTCACGACGATGATCGGCTCGTCCAGGCCGATGCACATCGCGTTCGGCTTCGGGTCCTGGCTCACGTACATCGGCGGGACCTTCTCCAGGTCCAGGATGTAACAGGCGTCCCGCAACATGTCGTTGAGGTACGCGAACTGCTGGTCCGACACCCGCACCGAGTCGGAGAGGAAAAGGAGCCTGAGGCTCCGCTCGGGCAGCAGACCGCTGAGCGCCTTGAAGACCGTGTCGAACCCGCTCAGCTTGCGCAGCGCCACCAGGGCGGAGCGGTCGGCGGGGTGCTCGTACGCCCGCGAGGAGATCCCGGGGAAGCGCCTGCGCTGCCTGCTCGGCACGTTCTCATGGCCGTTGCCCTGGCCGTTCTCGTGCCCGTTCTGCTCGTGGCCGTCGTCGGACATGTCTTCCCCCATGTGCGTGAGTGTGATCCTTTGCGGACCCTTGTGCGGCCTTTTGCGCCCCCGAAGCAGAGCCCAGCCTAGGCGGAGATACGGTGGACGGGCAGTACAGCGAAGGAGTCCCGTCATGGAGCACAGCCCCGCGTCCGCCTGGCTGACCGAAGCCGCGAGCGCAGCCCAGCAGCAAGGGTCGGGGTATCTGCTCCGGGTCGTACTGATCGTGATGGTGGTGGGCTGTGTGCTGGCCGCGTGGTTCCTGCTGCGGGGCTACAAGCAGAAGGACGACTGAGCCGGAGCGGAAGTTCCGTCGGGGCGCCAACGGCGGAGTCGGCGTGATCGCCGCCGGGCCGCCTGATTACGATGGGCCGACATCTTTATCCCGCCCACATCGGATAGGTCCAGATGAGCTTCCACAGCACCGCTGCCCAGTTGGTCACCCTTGCCGCCGAGGGCGAGGAGCACGGCGGCAACCACGAGAGCCTGAGCCCCTACCTCACCGGCGGTGGCGCGTTCGTCGTCCTGCTGCTCCTGCTGTGGATCACGACCCGTTTCAACCGCGACCGCTGAGCCGCCGAGGGGCTGGGGGAGACCGACCCCGCGGAACGGGCCGGTAGGGTCTGCACGCATGGGAGAGCAGGACATGCCTACCGGCCCGGGCAACGCCCCGTCGAACCCCGGCAAGCGCCGTCTCGGCGTCATGGGCGGGACGTTCGACCCGATCCACCACGGACACCTCGTGGCGGCCAGTGAGGTCGCCGCGCAGTTCCACCTGGACGAGGTGGTGTTCGTGCCGACCGGGCAGCCGTGGCAGAAGAGTCACCGCAGTGTCTCGCCGGCCGAGGACCGCTATCTGATGACGGTGATCGCCACCGCCGAAAACCCGCAGTTCTCGGTGAGCCGCATCGACATCGACCGCGGCGGGCCCACGTACACCGTGGACACCCTGCGCGACCTGCGCATGATCAACCCCGACACGGACCTCTTCTTCATCACCGGCGCCGACGCCCTCGCCCAGCTCCTCACCTGGCGGGACATGGAGGAGCTCTTCTCCCTGGCGCACTTCATCGGGGTCACCCGGCCGGGCCACCATCTGACCGACGCCGGACTCCCGGAGGGCGGTGTCTCTCTCGTGGAGGTTCCCGCGCTCGCCATCTCCTCCACAGACTGCCGTGCGAGAGTCGCCAAGGGCGACCCCATCTGGTACATGGTGCCGGACGGAGTCGTGCGCTACATCGACAAGCGCGAGCTGTACCGCGGCGAGTGAGCCGAGAGGGGCACCGGTGAACGACCGATACGACGCGGGACACGGCGACAACCACGACGACCAGTACCAACTCGTCGGCTACGACGAGTACGGCCGTCCTGTCTACCAGCAGATCCCCCAGCAACAGACCCCGCAGCAGCCGTACGACCCGTACGCGCAGCAGACGCAGCAGGGTTACGGCTACGACCCCTACGCCGCCGGTGGGCAGCAGACGGGGCAGTACCCCGCGCAGACCTACGACACCGGCAGCCAGCGGCCCGTACCGCCGTACGACCCTTACGACACCGGTCAGCAGACCCCTGTGCCGCCGTACGACCCCTACGGCACTGGTCAGCAGGCCCCTGTGCCGTCCTACGACCCCTACGGGCGGGCCGCGACCAGCGCGCAGCAGCCCCGGGTCGCCGAGCAAACCGCGTACATCCCGCAGCAGGCCGGACCGGCCGAGGCCGCGGAGCCGGACAGTCACGGCCGTCCCGACGGCGCCGAACGCGACTACCACACCGAGCAGTTCTCCTTCGTGGAGGAGCCCGACGGTGACTCAGAGGACGTCATCGACTGGCTGAACTTCACCGAGAACCGCACCGAGCGCCGTGAGGAGGCCAAGCGCCGCGCCCGCAGCCGGCTCGTCGCCCTGGTCGTCGTCCTGGCCCTCACCGCGGTCGGTGGCGTCGGCTACCTCTGGTACGCCGGGAAACTGCCCGGACTCTCCTCGAAGTCCGACTCCACGACCGGCACCGGCACGTCCGTCGCCGCCCAGAACCGCGACGTGATCGTCGTCCACCTCCACAACACCAAGAGCGGCGGCACCTCCACGGCGCTGCTCGTCGACAACACCACCACCCAGCAGGGCACCACCGTCCTGCTGCCCAACTCCCTCGCCCTCACCGACGACGACGGCACCACGACCACCCTCGCCAAGTCGGTCGACGACGACGGCTCCTCGGGCACCCGCGAGGCGATCGACACGGTCCTCGGGACCCAGATCCAGGGCACCTGGCGCCTCGACACCCCCTACCTGCAGAACCTCGTCGACCTCGTCGGCAACATCGACGTCGACACGAACACCGACGTCCCCGACCCGGCCGCCAAGAAGAAGGGCACCGCGCCCCTGGTGAACAAGGGCGAGGACCAGACCCTCAGCGGCAAGACGGCCGTCGCCTACGCCACCTACCGCGCCTCGGGCGAGGCCCAGAACGCCCAGCTGGAGCGGTTCGGGCAGGTCATGCAGGCCGTGCTGCGCAAGCTGTCCTCCGACGCGGGGGCCGCCACGACCACCGTCCAGACGCTGGCGCAGATCCTCGACCCGTCGCTCACCGACAAGGACCTCGGCACCTTCCTCGCCAAGCTCGCCGACCTCGCCAAGGGCGGCGACTACAAGACCGCGCTGCTGCCCGTCCAGACCGACGGCACCCTCAGCGCCGAGGCCAGCGACAGCGTCGTCAAGGACGTCCTCGGCGGCACCGCCAAGAGCCCCGACAAGGACGCCGCGGTCCGCGTCTCCGTCCAGAACGCCAGCGGCGCCAAGGACAACACCGAGAAGGCCCGCGTGGTCCTCCTCAACGGCGGCTTCACCTTCCTGGAGGGCGGCACCGCCTCCGGCACCCAGGCCGCCTCGAAGGTCGTCTACGCCGACGCCGCCGACAAGGAGAACGCCACCGAGGTCGCCAAGACCCTGGGCCTGCCCACCAGCGCCGTCAGCAAGGGCAAGACCACGTCGAACGCGAACGTCTCCGTGGTCCTCGGCCAGAACTACGACCCGTCCTCGTAGCGGCCCCCGGCAGGCCGGGTCACGGACGCCCGTGACCCGGCCCCGGCACGGGCCCCGGTAATCACCCGGGTGCCCTCGGCGGTCGTGAGACCCTTGAGGTCAAGTGACCGCCGACCGAAAGCCGTGTAGTGACCGCCACTGACCGCTCCATCGAGCTCATCCACACCGCCGCACAGGCGGCCGCCGACAAGCTCGCGCACGACATCATCGCCTACGACGTCAGCGACGTGCTGTCGATCACGGACGCCTTCCTGCTGGCCTCCGCGCCCAACGACCGCCAGGTCAAGTCGATCGTCGACGAGATCGAGGAGCGCCTCCAGAAGGAGCTCGGCGCCAAGCCCGTACGCCGCGAGGGCGACCGGGACGCCCGCTGGATCCTGCTCGACTACGTCGACATCGTCGTCCACGTCCAGCACAGCGAGGAGCGCGTCTTCTACGCCCTGGAGCGGCTGTGGAAGGACTGCCCCGAGCTGGACCTGCCCGAGGACGCCAAGGCCACCCGCGGCAAGGCCGAGGAGCACGCCAAGCTGCAGGCCGCCGAGGAGTCCGAGGACCTCGACGGTGACTGGCGATGAGCAGCACCGGTGAGGTGACGGACGCCAAGCAGGGCGGCCGGGGCCGCCGCATCATCCTGTGGCGCCACGGCCAGACCTCCTGGAACGTGGAACGCCGCTTCCAGGGCACCACGGACGTCGCCCTCACCGAGACCGGCGTCGCCCAGGCCCGGCGCGCCGCCCGGCTGCTCGCCTCCCTGAAGCCCGACGCGGTCGTCTCCTCGGACCTCCAGCGGGCCGCGAACACCGCCGCCGAGCTCGCCGAGCTCACCGGTCTCGACGTCAGCCACGACGACGGACTGCGGGAGACCTACGCGGGAGCCTGGCAGGGGCTGACGCACGAGGAGATCATCGCCTCGTACGGCGAGGAGTACGCCGCGTGGAAGCGCGGTGAGCCGGTCCGTCGCGGCGGCGGCGAACTGGAGACCGAGGTCGCCGACCGCGCCGCCCCCGTGGTGCTGCGGCACGCCGACAAGCTGCCCGACGACGGCACGCTCGTCGTCGTCAGCCACGGCGGCACGATCCGCACCACCATCGGCCGGCTCCTCGGCCTGGAGTCCGGCAACTGGGAGAGCCTCGGCGGGCTCTCCAACTGCTGCTGGTCCGTCCTCGGGGAGGGCGCGCGCGGCTGGCGGCTCCTTGAGCACAACGCCGGGACGCTGCCGGAGCCGGTGCTCGGGGACGACGACTGAGCGGATTTCACTTTCTGGCAGGTCGCAGGCTAAAGTTCTTCTTGTTCGCCCCGCCGAGCGGGAAGAACAAAGCTCGGGGCTATAGCTCAGTTGGTAGAGCGCCTGCATGGCATGCAGGAGGTCAGGAGTTCAATTCTCCTTAGCTCCACAGATGAAGATCCCGTCCTCACAGGGCGGGATCTTTCATTTCCCGCAACAGGGCCGTGCGTCGCGCCGTCTCCTCGTCGTCCGGTGTGTAGACCACGATCCGGCACTCCGGCATCCCGTGGATCGACAGCGACACCGAGGTGAGCCGCAGCTCACCGACCGCCGGGTGACGGAAGCACTTCACCCGCCGCCCCGGCTCCGCCACGTCGCCGGTCTCCCACAGCCGCGCGAACAGCGGGCTCGCCGCGGACAGCTTGCGTATGAAGCCGTCCCAGGCCGGCTCCCCGGCATGCGGTCCGTAGGCCGCCCGCAGCGTCGCCACCATCACCGGCAGCTCGGTCTCCCGGAACAGCAGCGGGCAGTTGTCGTCCGGCGCCGTGAACAACCCCCACAGCGCGTTGGGCGGACGGCCGCTGGGCTGGAGCAGCGGCACGGCGAACAGGGTGCGATAGACCTCGTTGGCGGCCAGGATGTCGAACCGCGAGTTGTAGACCACGGCCGGGCGCGGTGCCAGGGCGTCGATGATGCCCTGGACCTCCGGGCCCACGGACTGCGCGACGGCCTCCGGCGTTGCCGTGTACGCCACTTCGGCCAGGCGGTACAGATGCTCACGCTCCGGCGGATCGAGCCGCAGCGTGCGCGCCACGGCGTCCAGGACCTGCGCGGAGGCGTTGATGGGGCGGCCCTGCTCCAGCCATGTGTACCAGGTCACACCGACCCCCGAGAGCTGGGCGACCTCCTCGCGGCGCAGACCCGGAGTGCGCCGGCGCAGACCCGGGGGCATCCCCACGTCCGCGGGGGTCACCCGGGCGCGCCTGCTGCGCAGGAACGCGGCCAGCTCCGGTCGGCGGCGCTGTGTCGTCCCCAGGTGTTGTGTCGTCCCCATCGTCACGTCCCCCATCGTCGACGCCCGACCCGTCTCCTGCCAGGTGCTGTCAGTACCAGCATCAGCGGGCTCTCGGCACCCTTACCGCGGCGCCGTCACGCTCGACTGCATGACGACAACAACCCCTGCAGGAACGGGTTCCGAGCCCGCTCCAAGCCCTGCGATCAGTGAAACACCCGGCACTGACAACGGCCCCCGCCCGCTCCTCGCCGTCGTCCTCGCCGCGATGTTCATGGCCATGCTCGACGTCTTCATCGTGAACGTCGCGGCCCCCACCATCGGTTCCGAACTCCACGCCTCGGGCGCCGAGTTGCAACTGGTGGTCGCCGGATACACCATCACCTACGCGGTGCTGCTGATCACCGGTGCCCGCCTCGGCGACCGGTTCGGTCCCGGCCGGGTGCACCTCGCGGGGATGGCCCTGTTCACCGCCGCCTCGCTCGCCTGCGGTCTGGCGCAGGGGGCCACCGAACTGATCGTGTTCCGGCTGGTCCAGGGCGCCGGCTCGGCGCTGATGATCCCGCAGGTGCTCAGCCTGATCCAGCGGAACTTCGTCGGGGAGGCCCGGGTGAAGGCGCTCGGCGCGTACTCGGCGGTGCTGGCGGTCGGCGCGGCGGCCGGGCAGGTGTTCGGCGGGGTCCTGGTCAGCGCCGATCTGTTCGGCACCGGCTGGCGTCCGGTGTTCCTGGTGAACGTGCCCGTGGGCCTCGTCCTCCTGGTCGTCGGCGGGCGGGTGCTGCCGCGCGGCGGCGGGAGCGGGGGACGGCGCGGGCTCGATCTGCCGGGGCTCGTCCTGCTCGGCACGGCCGTCTCGCTGTTCACGGTGCCGCTGGTACTGGGGCAGGAGCAGGACTGGCCGCTGTGGTCATGGCTGTCGCTGGCCGGCTCCGTGGTCCTGTTCGCCGTGTTCTGCGGGTTCGAGTCGCGGCTGGCCCGGCGGGGCGGCGACCCGCTCATCGCGCCGAGGGTGCTGCGCCACCCCGGCATGGGCCTGGCGGTCCTGCGCATCATGGCCGTGATGGCGGTCAACGGCGGCTTCCTGTTCCTGCTGACCCTGCATCTCCAGGGCGGCCTCGGCTACAGCGCCCTGCGCTCCGGCCTCACCTTCGTGCCGACCGCGGTCGTCTTCGGCGCGGTCGGGCTGACCTGGCGCAACTGGCCCGCCGGGTGGCAGCGTGCGCTGGCACCCGCCGGGTTCGGGCTCACCGCGCTGGCCGTGGCCGGGACCGGCCTCGCGCTCAAGGGCGGTGGCGAGGGCGGAGCCCTGGCCTATGTGTCGTACGTCGGCGTGGGCGTCGGTCTCGCGCTCGCCTTCAGCCCCACGCTCACCCGGGCCCTGGCGACCGTGCGCCCCGAGGACGCGGCGGACGCCAGCGGTCTGCTCGCCACCGTCACCCAGCTCGGCCAGCTGACCGGCGTCGCGGTGTTCGGCACACTGTTCTTCAACCGGCTTGAGTCACTTGGGGTCCCGCAGGCGTATACCTCTGCGGAGGCGCTTCTGGCGTGCATGTTCGCGCTGGCCGGGACCGCGGCGGTGGGTGCCGTGTCCGGACTGGTACTGAGGCGTCGCTGACCGTATTGGTCCGGCCGTGGCAGAATCAAACGGCCGGAAGGGGGCGCGGCCCGACGGGAGGGAGTAGCGATGCCTGCGAGCATCCTCGAGGAGGTCGACCACCTCCTCGGAGCAGTGCTGACCCGGGACACCGTCACCCGCCTCATCTGCCCTTCCTGCGGTTCCCTCCACGTCGCGCAAGTGCTCGGTGACAACGGCGGAATCTCCTACGTGTGCACGGCCTGCGGCCACAGCTGGAGCTGATCGATGGGTGCACACAGGCGAAAGTGCGACTGGTGCGGCAGCGGGACGCCGATCGTGCGGGACATGGAGCCGGTCAATCCCGATTACCAGTACTGGTGCGAGGAATGCGCGCGGGCGCTGATCATAAAAGGCGACCCGATCGAGACGTACCGAGAGCTCGAGGGCGAGCCGATCTACGGCCGGCTGCTCGAAGAGCACTGCACGCTCAAGAGGTTCTACTCGTTCGTCACTGCCTGAGGCCCGTCACCGGGCGGGCCTCGGGAAACGATTTGGTGTTCCACCCGGGTGACCGTGTAATGTTGGCGTCGCCGCCGGGGGAAACCGCGGAGGACACCGCAAGGGGCTATAGCTCAGTTGGTAGAGCGCCTGCATGGCATGCAGGAGGTCAGGAGTTCAATTCTCCTTAGCTCCACAGAAAGATCCCACCGGATCATCTAGATCCGGTGGGATTCTTGCGTTTCCGGGGGCAGTTGACATGCCGAAGGGGGCCGCCCGCGACGGGCGGCCCCCTTCGTGCTGTCGGCTCAGCGCCCCAGCGCGCGGCGGCCGCGGCCCTGGGAGAGGACCGGGAGGTTGCGGGAGGCGCCGTTGTCGCGGGGCGCCGACTCCTCCAGGCGCAGGGCGAGGGCGGGGCAGCGGCGGACCGCGCGGAGGGCCTTCGCCTCGGCGTAGCGGGGGACCTGGGCCTGGGCGACCGTGGGGAACCCGTCGGCGCCGAGCTCGAAGACCTCCGGGAGGATGTCGGCGCACAGGCCGTGGCCGCGGCACAGGGTCCAGTCGACGTAGATCTTCTGGCGGCTGGGGCCGTTCTCCTCGGACGTGGCACCGCCCGGGAGGCCCGCGGGCGCCATGCCGCCCTCGAAGAGCGGCAGAACGCCCTCCACGGGCCGTCCGCAGCCGTTGCCGAGGACATGGGCGGCGAGGTCGTCGGTGAACGCCTTGATGGTCGACTCCAGGAACATCGCGGAGCCGTCCGGGTGCGAGCACGCGCCGCGCCGCTTCACGTTCTTGGCGACCTGCTTGAGCGCCTCCAGGGCGGCCGGTCCGCCGCCGTTGAGGATGTCCTCCATGCCGCGCGCGGCGGCCGGCAGACCGAGGTAGCAGGGACCGCACTGGCCGGCGCTCTCCTCGGCCAGCCACTTGGCCACCATCAGCGACTCGCCCAGCGGGCAGGTCTCCTGACTGATCGGCAGGATCGCGCCCGCGCCGAGCGCACCGCCCACCGCGTCCAGCGAGTTGCGGGAGACGACGGCCTCGTTGACCGTCGCCGCGTCGATCCACTTGCCGTGGTAGCCGCCGGTGAGCACGCCCTGCGGAACGGGCGGGGCGCCCGCGAGCTGCAGGATGTAGCGCAGCGGTACGCCGGTGGGGGCCTCGATCACCATGGGGCGGGCGACCGCGCCGGAGACCGTGAGCATGACGGTGCCCGGCTCGTCGTACAGCCCGGTGTTGCCGTAGCGCTCCGGGCCGATGCGGGCGGCGATCGCCAGTTGCGCGAACGTCTCGGCGTTCGACAGGAGCGTGGGCGCGCCGCCCACGCCGTTCTGGGAGGCGCTGACCTTGCGGCCGGGCGGGATCGCCGGGCCGCCGTCGATGGAACGGATCAGCGAGGCCGCCGCTCCGGTGACCATACGGACGGGGTTGCGCTGCACACGCGCGCGTAGCGCGGATCTACGGCCGTTGCTGAGGCCGCGTTCGGCGAGGGCGGCCTCCATGGAGCGCTGGGTGGACTCCCGGGTGACGCCCACCACGAGCGTGCGGGCGCCCAGGGCCTCGGCGACCAGCAGGGCGCCGTCCAGGATGAGGTGGGGGGCACGGTTGATGAGCACCGTGTCCTTGCGGCAGGCCGGTTCGTCCTCGCTGCCGTTGACGACGACGACCGGTCGTACCCCGCGCTTGATGGCCGCCTCGGCGACCGAGCGCAGCTTCTTGTGGAAGGGGAAGCCCGCGCCGCCGCGGCCCTTCAGGTTGATGTTCTCGGCGAGCTTCGCGAGTTGCTCGCCGCCCATGGGTTCGAGCGGCCCGTGCACCTTCAGGTGCATGGGCAGATCGAGTCTTTCGACAAGGTCGAAGCCCGACGTGAGCTGGGGAAGACCGACCACGCGGACTTCTGGGACGTCGGGCAGGGCCTCGTTCACCTATAGCCTCCGGAAGGCATGTTCCAAGGTTCGCCCGAACCCGGTGCGCCGAAGTCGTAGGAGTCACCGGGCGTTGGATCAGTGGCGGGACCGCTGTTGTACGTGTCGTTCGGGTAGTACGCGCCGGAGGCGGCGTTCGACTCACCGGTGTCGTACACGTCACTCGTGCCGTATCCGGACGTGTCCGTATTGCGGTAGGTCGGGATGTTGTATCCGGTGTCCTGGAGCGGGTCGTAGGCCGACGGGGGTGCCTCGCCGACCGGCGGCGGGGACGGGATCGGCCAGCTGCCCGAGGTGCTGCCGCCGGTGTCGTAGCGGGGTACGGCCTGCGTGGGCTGCATGTCCATGGGCAGGTCCATGCGGGCGGTCTGGTCGGCGCCGTAGGACGGCTGCTGGGGGATGCGCGGAGTGGGCTGGACGGCGCGGTAGGCGGCGGCGAAGCCGTTCGCGGGCTCCGGGGCGGGGGCGGGTGCCTCGTAGGAGGGCTCCGGGCGTGACCGTGCGGCTCGCGCGTTCTCGTAGCCCGGCAGGGCGGAGGTGGCCTCGGCGACCTTGGCCCGGCTCGCGTCCAGTTCCTCGCGGCCCGGCCGGTCCTCGGTACCCAGGACCGCCTGGATCCGGTCGGCGACCTTGCGCTTGACCGGGCGCGGCGCCGCGCGCAGGGCGAGCGCGGCCATGACGCCGGCCAGGGAGAGGCTGTAGAGGAACACGAAGATCGGCTTCGCCTCGCGGCCCGAGTAGAGGCCGTGGACCAGCGCGAAGCACCAGGCCGGGTACGCCAGCATGTGCATGGCCCGCCAGCGGGCGGCGACCGGCGCCGGGGAGGCGAACTGGTTGCGCAGGGCGCCGGTGATGCCCACGAAGATCATCAGCAGGCCGGCCAGCGAGCCCAGACCGATCAGGCCCGCACTGCCGGTGAAGCCCAGCGAGAACGGGATGATCGCGCCGATCAGCTGGGTGTGGTCGAGGGCGACCTTGGTGGTGATGTGCAACAGCAGGAAGGCGATCGAGCCGACGGCGGTCGTCCGGTGGACGGCCTGGCCGATGATCCGCTGTTTGGGGTTGAGGAAGATCCGGTCCTGGGCGACCAGGCCCCAGATCACCGAGCAGCTGAGGGAGACGAGGGACAGCACACCCGCGCCGAAGTTCAGGAAGTCACGGACCGTGTCACCTCCTACCAGCACGAACACGGGTATGAAGAGCAGAACGACAGCCGACACCATGCCGTAGGCCGAGCGGCCGGGCCTGGGGAGCGAGCTGTTACTTCGACGAGGGTTCATGGGGGCAACTCCGAGCAGTTCGGGAAGGCGGTCCCGCTGCCGCACTCTAAGTGGAGCCATACCGATCGGTACGGGGTTTGAGTTATTGCGTTGTTACCAAAAGGCTGTGGGCTTGTTGTGTTGTCCCTTAGTGGGTGTTACGCGAAGTAACTTTTGACGTTTGTTCAGTTCGGTACCCGATGTCCGGGGCCATAGGAGGCATACGTAAGCGCGTCGCGGCTTGCTCAATGGCTGCGGTACCCTGACGCCATGCGTGCCGTACGCCTTCTGCTTAGCGAGCCGCGCTGACCAGTCCCGACCGCCGGTGAACCGGACGGGTCGGCATCAGCGCGGCGTCCCCTCCTGTGTGAGGGGATTTTTCATTTGCCGGCTGTCACAGCCGGACGACGCAGCCGCTGGCAGAGACGATCGATGGAGCTTAAGGATCATGAGCGAGACGAACCCCGCTGCCCCCACTGATACGTCGGTGGATGCCGCGCCGCACCGCTACACGGCCGCCATGGCGGCCGAGATCGAGGCACGCTGGCAGGACTTCTGGGACGCCGAGGGCACGTACGCCGCACCGAACCCCAAGGGTGACCTGGCGGGCGACCCGGAGCTGGTCGCCAAGCCCAAGAAGTTCATCATGGACATGTTCCCGTACCCCTCCGGTGCGGGCCTGCACGTCGGCCACCCGCTGGGCTACATCGCCACCGACGTCTTCGCCCGCTTCCAGCGCATGACCGGGCACAACGTCCTGCACACCCTGGGCTTCGACGCCTTCGGCCTGCCCGCCGAGCAGTACGCCGTGCAGACCGGCACGCACCCGCGCGTGTCCACCGAGGGCAACATCGAGAACATGAAGGCCCAGCTGCGCCGGCTGGGTCTGGGCCACGACAAGCGCCGGTCGTTCGCCACGATCGACCCGGACTACTACAAGTGGACCCAGTGGATCTTCCTGCAGATCTTCAACTCCTGGTACGACGACGAGGCGAAGAAGGCCCGCCCGATCGCCGAGCTGATCGCCCAGTTCGAGTCCGGTGAGCGTGCGGTACCCGGTGGCCGTTCCTGGGACGCGCTGACCGCCGCCGAGCGCGCCGACGTCCTGAGCGAGTACCGGCTGGCCTACGCCTCCGACGCGCCCGTCAACTGGTGCCCGGGGCTGGGCACCGTGCTGGCCAACGAGGAGGTCACCGCCGACGGCCGCTCCGAGCGCGGCAACTTCCCCGTCTTCAAGGCCAAGCTGCGCCAGTGGAACATGCGCATCACCGCCTATGCCGACCGGCTGATCGACGACCTGGACGCGCTGGACTGGCCCGAGGCCATCAAGCTGCAGCAGCGCAACTGGATCGGCCGCTCCGAGGGCGCCCGCGTCGACTTCCCGATCGACGGCGAGAACATCACCGTCTTCACCACCCGCCCCGACACCCTGTTCGGCGCGACCTACATGGTGCTGGCGCCCGAGCACCCGCTGGTCGAGAAGTTCACCCCGGCCGCCTGGCCCGAGGGCACCCACGATGTCTGGACCGGTGGGCACGCCACCCCGGCCGAGGCCGTCGCCGCCTACCGCGCGCAGGCCGCCGCCAAGTCCGACGTGGAGCGCCAGGCCGAGGCCAAGGACAAGACCGGCGTCTTCATCGGCGCCTACGCCTCCAACCCGGTCAACGGCGAGCAGATCCCCGTCTTCATCGCCGACTACGTGCTGATGGGCTACGGCACCGGCGCGATCATGGCCGTTCCGGCGGGCGACCAGCGCGACTTCGAGTTCGCGCGCGCCTTCGAGCTGCCGATCACCTGCATCGTCGAGCCGACCGACGGCCGCGGCACGGACACCTCCACGTGGGAGGACGCCTTCGCCTCGTACGACGCGAAGATCATCAACTCCTCGGGCGAGGGCATCTCCCTGGACGGCCTGCCCGTCGCCGAGGCCAAGGCACGCATCACCGAGTGGCTGGAGCGGTCCGGCGTCGGTGAGGGCACCATCAACTTCCGGCTGCGCGACTGGCTGTTCAGCCGTCAGCGCTACTGGGGCGAGCCCTTCCCGATCGTCTACGACGAGGACGGCGTCGCGCACTCCCTGCCGGAGTCGATGCTGCCGCTGGAGCTGCCCGAGGTCGAGGACTACTCGCCGCGCACCTTCGACCCGGACGACGCGGACACCTCCCCGGAGACCCCGCTGTCCCGCAACGAGGACTGGGTCAACGTCACCCTGGACCTGGGCGACGGGCGCGGTCCGCGGAAGTACCGGCGCGAGACCAACACCATGCCCAACTGGGCCGGTTCCTGCTGGTACGAACTGCGCTACCTGGACCCGCACAACAGCGAGGCCCTGGTCGACCCCGAGATCGAGCAGTACTGGATGGGCCCGCGCCAGGGCCAGCCGCACGGCGGCGTCGACCTGTACGTCGGCGGCGCCGAGCACGCCGTGCTGCACCTGCTGTACGCGCGCTTCTGGTCCAAGGTCCTGTTCGACCTGGGCCACGTCTCCTCCGCGGAGCCGTTCCACAAGCTGTTCAACCAGGGCATGATCCAGGCCTACGTCTACCGGGACGCGCGCGGGATCGCCGTACCGGCCGCCGAGGTGGAGGAGCGCGACGGCGCCTACTACTACCAGGGCGAGAAGGTCTCCCGACTGCTGGGCAAGATGGGCAAGTCCCTGAAGAACGCGGTCACTCCGGACGAGATCTGTGAGGAGTACGGCGCCGACACCCTGCGCCTGTACGAGATGGCCATGGGCCCCCTGGACGTCTCCCGGCCGTGGGACACGCGCGCGGTGGTCGGCCAGTACCGGCTGCTGCAGAGGCTGTGGCGCAACGTCGTCGACGAGGCGAGCGGTGAGGTCACCGTCTCCGACGCCGAGCCCGACGAGGACACCCTGCGTGCCCTGCACAAGGCCATCGACGGTGTGCGCGGCGACCTGGAGGGCATGCGGTTCAACACCGCCATCGCCAAGGTCACCGAGCTGAACAACCACCTGACCAAGGCGGGCGGCGCGCTGCCCCGGTCCGTCGCCGAGGCGCTGGTGCTGCTGATCGCCCCGCTGGCCCCGCACATCGCCGAGGAGCTGTGGCGCAAGCTGGG
The DNA here is from genome assembly GCF_045041065.1 of Streptomyces sp. NBC_00028. Taxonomy (NCBI): domain Bacteria; kingdom Bacillati; phylum Actinomycetota; class Actinomycetes; order Kitasatosporales; family Streptomycetaceae; genus Streptomyces; species Streptomyces sp. NBC_00028. The sequence goes on from NZ_CP108293.1 coordinate 6,702,173, forward strand.
CCACACCGACTCGGTCGTCCACCAGGACCTGCCGGTCGCCGACCCCGCGTACGTGGTCGACGAGAGCGTGACCTGCGTCGTGCAGATCAAGGGCAAGGTCAAGGCCCGCCTGGAGGTCTCGCCGACCATCTCCGACGAGGAGCTGGAGAAGGTGGCGCTGGCCGACGACAAGGTCGTGGCGGCGCTGGACGGGGCGGGCATCCGCAAGGTGATCGTGCGGGCGCCGAAGCTGGTGAACATCGTTCCGGCGTAGGCTTCCGGCGTAGGCGTGCGGCCGTGTGTGACGCGGTCTGCCCCTAGGGGTTCGCTACGGGCAGGTTCGGGGTTCCGCTGGAACTCCGGACCTGCCTGTCGCGTTTACCGTGGAGGAAGGGCGTGGAACCTCGCGCCCGGTCGGAGGAGGAGCGTTGTGGAGGCACTGTTGGCGATCGTCGCTCTGCTTTTCGTGCTCGTCCTGGTGCTCGGCGCCTACGCCACCGTGAAGGCGGTCGGCGCCGCCAAGCGCGGAGTGGACCGCACCATCACCCAGGCCCGCCGCACGGTCGAGGACCACACCCTGCGGGCCAAGTCCATGGTGCAGCCCGGTCCCGCCGGCGAGGTCGCCCAACTGCGGCTGCGCCTGCGGACCTCCATGCGCGCCACCCAGGACGCACTGCACGCGGGCGCGGCCGAGGACGAGTCCCTCAAGGAGTCCCTCGCCCTCTTCCAGCGGCTCAGCGCGCACGGCCACGAACTCGACGCCGAACTGCGCCGACTGGAGTCCGAGCCCGACCGCGCGACCCTCGCCGAGCGGCTCCCCGCCCTGCGCGAGCGCACCGAGACCATCACCCGCTCCGCGGACTCCCTGCGCTGGGCCGCCCGCGACCGGGCCCGCCGCTTCGCGGACGACGACCTGGACTCCCTGAGCACCCAGATCGACATGGAGGCCGGAGCGCTACGGCACTGGACCACGACCGAGCCGGCGGACCCGGCCGCCGCCCAGTCCCCGCCGTCCTGGCCGGACGCCCCGGCCGCCGACGGCGCGAGCTCCCGGCAGACCTGGCCCGAGACCCCGCGGTCCCGCACGGCCGAGGAACCCACCCAGGCCTCCATCACGCCACCGGCCACCCGCCCCACCTACCCCTGGCAGAAGAAGCCCCGCCCCGAGAACACGACTTGATCCGGCCACGGCCCTCCCGGCCCCGAGGGGTCGGGCTGCCGCCCGGGCGCTACGGCAGGTAACCTCCAGCTCATGTCCCGCCATGTCGCGATCGTCACCGATTCAACGGCCTACTTGCCGCCGCGGACGATGGAGCGTCACGGCATCACCGCGGTACCGCTGACCGTGGTCCTCGGCGACCAGGCACTCGAAGAGGGCACCGAGATCTCGACCCGGTCGCTGGCCCAGGCGCTCCAGAAACGGCGCCCGGTCACCACCTCCCGCCCCAGCCCGCAGCTCTTCGCCGAGACCTACCGCAAGGTCGCCGAGACCGGCGCGACCGGCATCGTCTCCCTCCACCTCTCCGCCGAACTCTCCGGCACCTACGACGCCGCCGTCCTGGCGGCCCGCGAGGCGCCGGTGCCGGTACGGGTCGTGGACACCGGCATGATCGCGATGGCCCTCGGCTTCTGCGCGCTCGCGGCGGCCGAGGCCGCGGGGAGCTGCGGCACCATCGACGAGGCCGTCACGGCCGCCGAGAAGCGGGCCTCCGGCACCTCCGCCTACTTCTACGTCGACACCCTCGACTATCTGCGCCGCGGCGGCCGGATCGGCGCCGCGCAGGCCCTCCTCGGCTCCGCCCTCGCGGTCAAGCCGCTGCTCCAGTTGCAGGGCGGCCGCATCGAACCGCTGGAGAAGGTGCGGACGGCGTCGAAGGCGATCGCCCGCCTGGAGGAGATCGTGGCCGACCGCGCCGGCAGCGCGCAGGTCGACATCGCGGTCCACCATCTCGCCGCCCCCGACCGGGCGTCGGCCCTGGCGGACCGGCTGCGGGCGCGGGTGCCCGGGCTGGCGGACCTGCATGTGAGCGAGGTCGGCGCGGTGATCGGGGCACACACGGGGCCTGGGCTGTTGGGGGCCGTGGTTTCGCCTCGGTGACGGGGTGGTGGCCAGCTGTGGCGGTGGTCGTGGCGGTGGTCGTGGCCGTGGCCGTGGCCGGGATGCGTGGGCCTGTCACTCGTGTGGGTGGTGGAGTTATCCACAACTGGGTGGTTGTCCCCGGGAATTGAGCAAGATCATCGCGGATGCGTGAAGTGCCGGATCCTCGGCGCATGGCACTTCGATCACGTTCACGCACAGCTGTCCCGACCAGTGGGCCTGGCCGCGGCCCTGCCTCGGATGTCCGCAGCCGTCATCGCCGACGCCCCCCGACCACCGGTCGTCGGGGTCGGCATCGGTATGCGTCGGAGGAGGAGCTTCGGCGGCGGGCGGAGGTCATCTTTCCGGAACGGGTTGAGGAGTGGGGGGAGTTGGGGGCGGATGCTCCGGATCCGACGCCTTCTCCGGATCCGGCTCCTTCTCCGGATCCGGCTCCTTCTCCGGTTCTGAGTCCAACGGTGTTGGATCCGTCTCCGTCCTCTGCTCCGGCTTGGGGGGACTGGCGGGTGCGGGTCGGGCTCGCGGTGCGGGAACGGATGCCGGTGTGGCTTCAGACCAGGTGTGGTCTGGAGCGGCGGAGCGTGGTGGCGCTCACGGTGCTGCTCGTGGTCGCGGCCGGTTTCGCCGTGCAGCACTTCTGGACCGGCCGTACGCAGTCGGTGCGGGCGCCGGAGGTGGTGCGGGCCGCGGTGCCCTTCGAGGGGCAGCGGGCGTCCGAGGAGCAACGTACGGAGGCCGGGACCGGGGCCGGGACCGGGGCCGGGGCCGGGGCCGGGGCTGGTGCGTCTGGCGCGGCTGGTACGGCGTCGACGGAGATCGTGGTCGACGTCAGTGGCAAGGTCCGGGAGCCCGGGATCCATCGTCTTCCGGCGGGGTCACGGGTCGCCGACGCCCTCCGCGCGGCCGGCGGGGTCAAGTCGGGTGCGGACACCACCGGGCTCAACCGGGCCCGCTTTCTGATCGACGGCGAGCAGATCGTTGTGGGGGCTCCTGCTGGGGCCGCGCCCGGTCCTGCCGGGGCTACGGGAGGCGCGGCGGGGCCAAGCGGCTCGGTCGGCTCAGGCGGTTCGGTGGCGGGGGCCGGGCCCGCCGCGCCGGTCTCCCTCAACACGGCGACCGTGGACCAGCTCGACACCCTGCCCGGCGTCGGGCCGGTGCTGGCCCAGCACATCATCGACTACCGCACACAGCACGCCGGTTTCCGCTCGGTGGACGAACTGCGCGAGGTCAACGGCATCGGCGAGCGTCGCTTCGCCGACCTGCGGAATCTCGTACGGCCATGAGTCGCGTCCCTGGCCCTGCGGCGCCCCCGCCGACGGCACCTCACCCGCGCCCGGCGGTGCACGCCTCCTCCGGCGCGCGGTTGGGCGCGGCCAACCCCCGGCAGGAGGGGCCGACCGACCTACGACTCGTACCGCCCGCGCTGGCCGCCTGGTTGACGGCGGCGACGATGGTGGACGCCGCGTCGGGATGGATCGTCGGTGTCGCCGTCGGATGCCTGGTCGTGGGGGTGGGGCTCCTGGTGGTGCGGAGGCGTGCCGGGCGTCGGGTGGCGGTCGCCGCCGTGCTGCTGTGCGTCGCCGCGGCAGCCGCCTCCGCTGGGTTGCACGGTGCCGATCTGCGCCGGGGCCCGGTGCCCGCGCTGGTGCGGGAGTACGCCACGGTGACCGCCGAACTGGAGGTCACCTCGGATCCCCGGCTCACCCGGCCGCGGGTCAAGGGGGACCACATGGCCCCGGCCTCCGTGCTGATCGGCGCGGAGGTGCGGCGGGTCGAGAAAGCGGGCGGGGCGGCGGTGGTGACTCGCACGCCGGTGCTGGTGATCGTTGACGTGGGGGCGGGGAGCGAGGGCGAAGGTGAGGGAGGGGCGCCGGACGGATCTGGTGGGCGGACGGCGGGCGGTGAGGGGGCCGCCGGGGCGGGGGCGGCGGCAGGGGTCGGTTCAGGCGGTCACTTGGGTGCGGGGGCTGGTTCCGGTGGACGGCTGGGCGTGGGTGCCGGATTCGGGGGACCGTCGGGTGCGGGTGCGGGTGCGGGTGCGGGTGCCGGGGCCGATGGTCAGGCGGGCGTTCGTGTCGGGGCATCTGCTTCTGCCTGGCTTCGGTTGTTGCCCTCCACGCGGGTGCGGGTGAGTGCGCGGCTGGCGCCGACGGTGCGGGACGGGGACCGGGTCGTGGGGGTGGCGCGGGTCTCGGGCCGGCTGGCGCCGGAGGTCGTGGCGGAGGCGTCGGGGGTGCAGCGGTTCGCGGGGCGGCTCCGGGCGGGGCTGCGGGCGGCCACCGATCCGCTGCCGGGAGATGCCCGGGCGCTGTTGCCGGGGCTGGTCGTCGGTGACACCTCGCGGATCACGCCGGAGCTGGACGAGGCGTTCAAGGCGACCGACCTCGCCCATACGCTCGCCGTCTCCGGGAGCAACCTCACGATCATCCTCGCCCTGCTGATCGGACCGCCAGGGCTGGCCCAGCGGGTCGAACGGCGAGGGCTCGCGCCCCGGCTCGGTATCCCGCTGCGGACGACAGCGGTACTCGGCGGCGTCCTCACCCTGGCCTTCGTCGTCGTGTGCCGGCCGGACCCGAGCGTGCTGCGGGCCGCGGCCTGCGGTGCCGTCGTCCTGCTCGCGCTGGCGACCGGACGCCGCAGATCGCTGATCCCGGCGCTGGCGACGGCCGTACTGCTGCTGGTGCTGTACGACCCCTGGCTGGGCCGGAGTTATGGATTCCTGCTGTCCGTGCTGGCCACCGGCGCCCTGCTGACGATCGGGCCCAGTTGGAGCGCGGCCCTGCAACGGCGGCGGGTGCCACCGCGGTTGGCCGAGGCGCTGGCCGCCGCAGGTGCCGCGCAGGCGCTGTGCGCGCCGGTCGTGGCGGTGCTGTCGGCCCGGGTGAGTCTGGTGGCGGTGCCGTGCAATCTGCTCGCGGAGTTCGCGGTGGCGCCGGCCACGGTGCTGGGCTTCGCGGCGCTGGCGGCGGCACCGGTGGCGATGCCCGTGGCCAAGGTGCTGGCGTGGTGCGCGAGTTGGCCCGCCGGGTGGATCGCGGACGTCGCCCGCACCGGGGCGGCGCTGCCCGGCGCGGGGGTGGACTGGCCGGGCAGCTGGGGCGGGGCGGGTCTGCTCGCCGCGGTCACGGGGGTGCTCGTCCTGGCCGGTCGCCGGTTGCTGCGGCACCCGTGGTGGTGCGGGGTCTGCGGGGCGCTGCTCGTGCTGGTGGTGGTGCAGCCGCCGCCGTTGACCAGGGTCGTCACCGGGTGGCCGCCGCCCGGCTGGCGGTTCGCGGTCTGTGACGTGGGACAGGGTGACGCGACGGTGCTCGCGGCGGGCGACGGCACGGGTGTCGTGGTCGACGCGGGGCCCGACCCGGCGCTGGTCGACCGGTGCCTGCGCACCCTCGGGATCACCAAGGTCCCCTTGGTCGTCCTGACCCACTTCCACGCCGACCATGTGGCGGGCCTGCCCGGGGTGCTGCGCGGGCGGGCGGTGGGCGCGATCGAGACGACCGGGTTCGAAGAGCCCGTGGACCAGGTGGAGTTCGTACGGAGACAGGCGGCGCGACGGCACATCCCGCTCACCCGCGCGGTCGCCGGGGAGCAGCGGCGCACGGGGTCGCTGTCCTGGCAGGTCGTGTGGCCGCCGCCGAGTCCACCGCCGAACGCGCCACCGGGGACACCGGCCGGGCTCGTCGCACCGGAACCGGACGGGCCGAACGACGCCAGTGTCACGCTGCTCGTGCGGTCGGCGGGGCTGCGGTTGCTGCTGCTCGGCGACCTCGAACCCCCGGCCCAGCAGGCGCTGTCGAGATCGTCGGCGGGGGCCCTGCTGGACGGCGTGGACGTCCTCAAGGTGGCCCACCACGGCTCCGCCTACCAGGATCCGGAGCTCATACGGAAGGTGGCTCCGCGGCTGGCGCTGATCTCCTGCGGGAGGGACAACCCGTACGGCCATCCGGCACCCGGCACGGTCGCCGCGCTGCGGGCCTTGGGCGCGGTGGTGCTGCGGACGGACGAGGACGGGGCGTTGGCGGTCTCGGGGGCGGGAGAGGGGTTGCGGGTCTCGGCTGGTTGAAGCCGGTTGAGGTCGGGGGGCTGCGGGCTCGGCTGGTTGAAGCCGGCTGAGGTCGGGGACGGGCTGCGGGCTCGGGTGGCTGAAGCCGGTTGAGGCCGGGGGTGGTGGAGGTCGTGGTGACGGAGACTGAAGGCATGGACTCTGTACAGGTCGACGCCTATCTCCGCCGTCTGGGGGTCGGCCGCCCGGCGCGGCCCACCACGGACGCGCTGCGCGAGCTTCAGCTGCGCCATCTGCGGACCGTGCCCTTCGAGAACCTCTCGGTGCATCTCGGGGAGGAGATCGTGCTGGAGGAGAAGCGGCTGGTGGACAAGGTGGTGGGGGCGCACCGGGGCGGGTTCTGCTACGAACTCAACGGCGCCTTCGGGGCGTTGCTCGGCGCGCTGGGCTTCGACGTGACCCTGCTGGCGGCTCGGGTGTACGGGGAGGAGGGGCGGCTGGGCATTCCGTACGACCATCTCGCGCTGCGGGTGCGGACGATGGACGGGGGCGACTGGCTGGCCGACGTGGGCTTCGGGGCGCACAGTCACCGGCCGCTGGCGATCGGGGTGCGGGAGGAGCAGGACGATCCCGCGGGCGTCTTCCGGGTCGTGGCGGCGGAGCCGGACGCCGCCGGGGTGCGGGGCGGTGGGCTCGCGGCGGCCGAGGCCGTGGACCTGGACGTCGTCATGGACGGCAAGCCCCAGTACCGGTTGGAGGCGCGGCCCCGGGTGCTCCGTGACTTCGTGGCGGGCGCGTGGTGGCACACCACCTCGCCGGGGTCGCACTTCACGAAGTCGCTGGTGTGCTCGCGGGTCACGGAGGACGGCGGGAGGGTCACGCTCAGCGGCCGGGGTCTCACGGTGACGGCGGCGGACGGGGCGCGTGAGGTGCGGGAACTGGCGACGGACGAGGAGGTGCTCGCGGTGTACCGGGACCGGTTCGGGATCGCGCTGGAGCGGGTGCCGGAGGTGCGCGACTTCGGCCGGGCCGGTCGATAGGGAGGGGCGGGGAGGGACAGGGAGGGGCGGGGAGTGTCGGGGCGGTGCCGGAGAATGGGGGCGTGAGTGATGTGAGACATGTGCTGGTGCTGCCCGACCGGGACGCCGCGGAGGAAGCGGCGCGGGAGCTCGGGGAGCGTTTCGGGGTGACCGAGGAGCCGCAGCTGGTGCGGGACGCGCTGGCCGGGGAGGACGACGCGGAGGACGCGCAGTGGCTGGTCGTCGTGCGGGACGAGGAGGGACGGCTCGATCCCGGAGCGTTGGACGAGTTCGCGGGGGAGTGGGACGGGTGGCGGGAGGAGCCGTAGAGCGGTAGAGCCGTAACCGGTAGATCGGTAGATCGGTAGATCGGTACAGCGCAGAGCCGTAGGGCCGTAGAGCGGCAGGGGCGTCGGGGCCCAGGGTGGGGCTTGGGGGCGGGCGTTGTCAGTGGCGCGTGCCATGCTTGTCGCGATGGCCAGGAAGACTGCGAATGACGACCCTCTCGCCCCCGTGACGCTTGCCGTGGGCCAGGAGGACCTTCTGCTCGACCGTGCCGTGCAGGAGGTGGTGGCCGCCGCTCGGGCCGCCGACGCCGACACGGACGTACGGGACCTGACTTCGGACCAGTTGCAGCCCGGCACCCTTGCCGAGCTGACCAGTCCCTCGCTCTTCGCGGAGCGCAAGGTCGTGGTCGTACGCAACGCGCAGGACCTGTCGGCCGACACGGTCAAGGACGTGAAGGGGTATCTCGGGGCGCCCGCCGAGGAGATCACCCTCGTGTTGCTGCACGCGGGGGGTGTGAAGGGCAAGGGTCTGCTCGACGCCGCGCGCAAGGCCGGGGCGCGGGAGGTGGCCTGCCCGAAGATGACCAAGCCGGCGGACCGGCTGGCGTTCGTGCGGGGGGAGTTCCGGGCGACGGGGCGGTCGGCGACGCCGGAGGCCTGTCAGGCGCTGGTCGACTCGATCGGCAGTGATCTGCGGGAGCTGGCGTCGGCCGTGTCGCAGCTGGTGGCCGATGTCGAGGGGACGATCGACGAGGCGGTGGTCGGGCGGTATTACACCGGGCGGGCCGAGGCGTCGAGCTTCACCGTGGCCGACCGGGCGGTCGAGGGACGGGCCGCGGAGGCGTTGGAGGCGCTGCGGTGGTCGCTGGCGACCGGGGTGGCGCCGGTGATGATCACCAGTGCGTTGGCGCAGGGGGTGCGGGCGATCGGGAAGCTGTCGTCGGCGCGGGGCGGACGGCCGGCGGATCTCGCGCGGGAGCTGGGGATGCCGCCGTGGAAGATCGACCGGGTGCGTCAGCAGATGCGGGGGTGGACGCCCGACGGGGTGGCCTTCGCGCTGCGGGCGGTGGCCGAGGCGGACGCGGGGGTGAAGGGCGGCGGGGACGATCCTGAGTACGCCCTGGAGAAGGCGGTCGTCGCGATCGCTCGGGCGGCGCGGTCGCGGGGGCGTGGGTAGGGCGTAGGCAGCGGGCGGCGTCGGTCCGGTGCCGGGGCGCGTGGCGGGTCGGCTGGCGGGCCGGCTGGTGGGGTCGGCCTCGGAGTGTGGCCTGACCGGCGTTCCCCAGGCACGGTCGTGACGATTGTCCGTGGGGGGAGGACAATCGGAGGCATCAGCCGCATATCGCCGAGGTCATGGAGAGGTGGCGGTGGTCATGGCTGAACATCCGCACGCAACGCTCGTCCGCAAGGGCTTCGAGGCTTTCACCCGGGGGGACATGGACACCCTGCGGGAACTGATCGCCAAGGACGCCACGCATCATGTGCCCGGCACTCACCCGCTCTCGGGCGACTTCAAGGGGCAGGACGCGATCCTCGACATGTACCGGCGGCTCGGTGAGGAGACCGAGGGGTCGATGCGACTGGAGATGCTCGGGATCGCCGTCGACGGCCGGGGTCACGCGGTCGGCATGTGCCGGGTCACGGCCGATCGGCAGGGGCGGCATCTGGACGACACCGGCTGCATCGTGTTCCGGATCGTCGGGGACAAGGTCACCGACCTCGACGAGTGTGTCGAGGACATGGAGAAGAGCGACGCGTTCTGGTCCTGAGGCCCGGCCCGGTACGCCGAAGGCCCCGGCTTCCGCCCTGGGGAAGGGAGGGTGCCGGGGCCTTCGGTTCACGATGGTGGATCCGCGCCCGCGTGGCGAACGCAGGCCGCGCGCAGATCCGGGGAGCCGGTCGGGAGCGGATGAGAGAGGGCCCGCTCGGGTCCTTCCGGCGTCAAATCAAGTGTCAGCCGTTGAGGCCGGTGACCTTCGAAGCAAGCGCCGACTTCTTGTTGGCGGCCTGGTTCTTGTGGATGACGCCCTTCGAGACGGCCTTGTCGAGCTGACGCGCGGCAGCGCGCTGGTACTCGGTGGCCTTCTCGACGTCACCCGCGGCAGCAGCCTCACGGGCCTTGCGGATCGCGGTCTTCAGGGAGGACTTGACGGCCTTGTTGCGCAGCCGGGCCTTCTCGTTGGTCTTGATCCGCTTGATCTGGGACTTGATGTTCGCCACTGATTGAGCCTTTTCAGGTTCAGGCACGGAACCGCGAGGGATCCGGGCCAGGTGATTTCTTGGGGTGTGCCTCGCGCTGAGAGGGCATGAGACACAGCCACCCAGGCTACCAGGGGGGCGGCCGGTGGCCCAAAACGGTCCCCGGTCGCCCGCCGTGGGACCATGGAGCCTACGTATCGATCCGACCCGAGGCATAAGGCGCCTCAAGAGACAGGACCCTGCGTGCCCGCGACCCCTAACAATGTGCCCGAGCCGAGCCGTACCGACCCGGCTCTGATCCGCAATTTCTGCATCATCGCGCACATCGACCACGGCAAGTCCACCCTCGCCGACCGGATGCTCCAGCTGACCGGTGTGGTCGAGCAGCGGCAGATGCGTGCTCAGTACCTCGACCGTATGGACATCGAGCGTGAGCGTGGCATCACGATCAAGTCCCAGGCGGTGCGTTTGCCGTGGGCTCCGACCCACGACAAGACCAACACGCACATCCTGAACATGATCGACACCCCCGGGCACGTCGACTTCACCTACGAGGTCTCGCGGTCGCTCGCCGCCTGCGAGGGGACCATCCTCCTCGTCGACGCCGCCCAGGGCATCGAGGCCCAGACCCTCGCCAACCTGTACCTGGCGATGGAGAACGACCTCACGATCATCCCCGTACTGAACAAGATCGATCTGCCGGCCGCGCAGCCCGAGAAGTTCGCCGAGGAGCTCGCCAACCTCGTCGGGTGCGACCCGGACGACGTGCTGCGGGTCTCCGCCAAGACCGGTGTCGGTGTCGACGCGCTGCTCGACCGGGCCGTCCGGGACATCCCGGCCCCCGTCGGTGTCGCCGACGCGCCCGCCCGCGCGATGATCTTCGACTCCGTCTACGACTCCTACCGCGGTGTCGTGACGTACGTCCGTGTCATCGACGGGCAGCTCAACAAGCGTGAGCGCATCAAGATGATGTCGACCGGCGCCACCCACGAGCTGCTGGAGATCGGGACGAACTCGCCCGAGATGCTCGGCGCCGACGGCCTCGGCGTCGGTGAGGTGGGCTACCTCATCACCGGTGTGAAGGACGTCCGCCAGTCCAAGGTCGGTGACACCGTCACCAGCCAGCACAAGGGGGCCACCGAGGCGCTCGGGGGATACAAGGACCCCAGGCCCATGGTCTTCTCCGGGCTCTATCCGCTGGACGGCTCCGACTACCCGGAGCTGCGCGAGGCCCTCGACAAGCTCCAGCTCAACGACGCCGCGCTCGTCTACGAGCCGGAGACCTCCGCCGCGCTGGGCTTCGGTTTCCGGGTCGGCTTCCTCGGTCTGCTGCACCTCGACGTGATCCGGGAGCGGCTGGAGCGCGAGTTCGGGCTCGACCTCATCGCCACCGCGCCGAACGTGGTCTACCGCGTGGACATGGAGGACGGCAGCGAGCACGTCGTCACCAACCCGAGCGAGTTCCCCGAGGGGAAGATCGACAAGGTCTACGAGCCTGTCGTACGGGCCACGATCCTGGCTCCCTCGGAGTTCATCGGGTCGATCATGGAGCTGTGCCAGACCCGGCGCGGCACCCTGCTCGGCATGGACTACCTGTCCGAGGACCGCGTCGAGATCCGGTACACGCTGCCGCTCGCCGAGATCGTCTTCGACTTCTTCGACCAGCTGAAGTCCAAGACCCGCGGCTACGCCTCCCTGGACTACGAGCCCACCGGCGAGCAGACCTCCAGCCTCGTCAAGGTCGACATCCTGCTGCACGGCGACAAGGTCGACGCCTTCTCGGCGATCACGCACAAGGACGCGGCGTACGCGTACGGTGTGCGGCTCGTCGCCAAGCTGCGCGAGCTCATCCCGCGGCAGGCCTTCGAGGTGCCCATCCAGGCCGCGATCGGTTCCCGGGTCATCGCCCGCGAGACCATCCGCGCCATCCGCAAGGACGTCCTCGCCAAGTGCTACGGCGGTGACATCTCCCGTAAGCGGAAGCTGCTGGAGAAGCAGAAGGAGGGCAAGAAGCGGATGAAGATGGTGGGCTCTGTGGAGGTTCCGCAGGAGGCCTTCATCGCCGTGCTGAGCAGTGACGACAGCGCGGGTTCCGGCAAGGCCAAGAAGTAACCGCGTTTTCCCGTGGGAACAGGGGCCCGTCGCGTGTGAGCGTGACGGGCCCCTACGCGTGCGTAACGTCGCGCTCTGTAGGAAGTGACAGGCCGTCGCCCCTTACGCAGGCGGCGGTCGCGCTCTACTCTGATCTCCACTCGATAGTTACTCGTGAGTTAAACAACACTCGAGCAGCACCACCAGCCGCACTGAGCCACCAGCCGCACTGAGCCAGCCGCCGCACTGTCGCGGGCCCCGGAGGATGTCGTGAGCGACACACAGACCCTGATCGAGAACCGTCCGCCGAGCGTGGCGACCCTCTTCCTTGAGCGCGTTGCGGCCACGCCGGACGCGGAGGCGTACCGCTACCCGGTGCCTCCGGCCTCCGGTGAGGGCCCCGACGAGTGGAAGTCGCTGAGCTGGGGGCAGACCGCCGAGCGGGTCTACGCGATCGCCGCAGGCCTGATCGAGCTCGGGGTGCAGCCCGAGCAGCGGGTCGCGCTGTCCTCCTCGACCCGGGTCGAGTGGATCCTCGCCGACCTGGGCATCCTGTGCGCCGGTGCCGCCACCACCACGGTGTATCCGCAGACCAACGCCGAGGAGTCGGCGTTCATCGTCTCCGACTCCGAGAGCCGCGTCCTGTTCGCGGAGAACGCCGAGCAGCTGGCCAAGGCGGTCGAGAAGCGCGCCGAGCTGCCCGAGCTGACCCATGTCGTGGTCATCGACGCCGAGGGCGTGGAGACCGGCGACTGGGTGCTCACCCTCGCCGAGCTGGAGGCCCGGGGCGCGGCCCGTCTGGAGAAGGACCCCGACCTGATCAAGGAGAAGGTCGGCGCGATCACCAAGGACCAGCTGGCCACCCTCATCTACACCTCGGGCACCACGGGCCGCCCCAAGGGCGTCCGCCTCCCGCACGACAACTGGGCCTACATGGCCAAGGCCATCGCCGCGACCGGTCTGATCAGCGCCGAGGACGTGCAGTACCTCTGGCTGCCCCTCGCGCACGTCTTCGGCAAGGTCCTCACCTCCGGCCAGATCGAGGTCGGGCACGTCACCGCCGTCGACGGCCGCGTCGACAAGATCATCGAGAATCTGCCGGTCGTGCAGCCGACGTACATGGCCGCCGTTCCGCGCATCTTCGAGAAGGTCTACAACGGGGTCGCCGCGAAGGCCCGGGCGGGCGGCGGCGCCAAGTACAAGATCTTCCAGTGGGCCTCCCAGGTGGCGCGCGAGTACGCCAAGGCCAGCCAGGACAACTTCCGTCGCACCGGCACGGCGAGCGCGCCCTTCGGCCTCTCCGCCAAGCACAAGGTCGCCGACGCGCTGGTCTTCGCCAAGATCCGCGAGGCGTTCGGCGGGAACCTGCGCGCGTGTGTCTCCGGGTCGGCGGCGCTCTCGCCCGAGATCGGGTACTTCTTCGCCGGTGCCGGCATCCACATCCTGGAGGGCTACGGCCTCACGGAGTCCTCGGCGGCCTCCTTCGTGAACCCCGGCGAGGCGTACCGCACCGGCACGGTCGGCAAGCCGCTGCCCGGCACGGAGGTGCGCATCGCGGACGACGGCGAGATCCTGCTGCGCGGTCCCGGCATCATGGAGGGCTACCACGGGCTGCCCGAGAAGACCGCCGAGGTGCTGGAGAGCGACGGCTGGTTCCACACCGGGGACATCGGTGAGCTCTCGCCCGACGGCTATCTCCGCATCACCGACCGCAAGAAGGACCTCATCAAGACGTCCGGCGGCAAGTACATCGCGCCGGCCGAGGTCGAGGGTCAGTTCAAGGCGGTGTGCCCGTACGTCTCCAACATCCTCGTGCACGGTGCCGACCGGAACTTCTGCACGGCGCTCATCGCTCTCGACGAGGTCGCGATTCTGGGCTGGGCCGAGGAGAACGGGCTCGGCGGGAAGTCGTACGCGGAGGTCGTCGCCGATCCGGCCGCGGTGGCGCTTGTCGAGGGGTACGTCAAGGAACTCAACGGGGGGCTTCAGCGGTGGCAGACCATCAAGAAGTTCCGGTTGCTGCCTCGGGATCTCGATGTGGAGCATGGGGAGATCACGCCGAGTCTGAAGTTGAAGAGGCCGGTTGTGGAGCGGGAGTACAAGCATCTTATTGACGAGATGTATGCGGGTACTCGCGAGGCGTAGGGGGTGGTGGGGGACCGTTGGCGGCTGACGGTGCGTGGGGGCTGGTCGCGCAGTTCCCCGCGCCCCTAAGAGCCTTGGCCCCGGCCCTGTTCAGCAGTTGCCGTAGCTCCTGGATCTGGGTGCGCAATGCCGCCCGGTCCGGGGGGCCTTCTCCCTCCAACTCCGCCTCCAGCTCCGCCAGTCTGCTGTTCACTTCCCCGTAATCCGCCTGGTCCTGGGCCAGTAGTCGCTCCAGTTGCTGGTTCTTTCTGTGCAGGTCCAGGAAGACGCTGACCTTTGCCCTCAGGACCCAGGGGTCGAACGGCTTGGTCAGGTAGTCGGCCGCGCCGGTGGCGTAGCCGCGGAAGGCGTAGCCGGAGTCGTCCTCCGCGCCGGTCAGGAAGATGATCGGGACGTCCTTGGTCTGGTCGAGCCGTTTGATGTTCGCGGCGGTCTCGAAGCCGTCCATGCCCGGCATGCGGACGTCGAGCAGTACGAGGGCGAACTGTCGGCGCAGCAGCGCCTTCATCGCCTCCTCGCCCGAACGTGCCCGGACGAGCGGCTCGTTGAGGGACCCCAGGACGGCCTCCAGCGCGATCAGGTTGTCCTCCATGTCGTCGACCAGGAGGATGCTGGCGCGCTCGTCGGTCGTTGCCTCAGCGCTCATGGTGACTGTGCCTCATTCAGTCGTCGGCGGAACCGCCACGTCCCCACTCGTGTCCGGTTCCTCTACGGCGGTTTCCGCGGCGGGATCGGTCTCGTCCTCGCCCTCGGGGTCCAGGAGTGCGCAGACCACGGTCAGCAGCTGGTCGACGTCGACCGGTTTGGGTACGTAGTCGTTGGCGCCCCGCGCGATCGACTTCTCGCGGTCTCCCGGCATCGCCTTCGCGGTCAGCGCGACGATGGGCAGCCCCGTCCAGCGGGGGGTGCGGCGGATGGCGGCGATGGTCTCGTAGCCGTCCATCTCCGGCATCATGATGTCCATCAGGACGAGTTCGACGTCGGGGTTGCGTTCCAGCGTCTCGATGCCCTCGCGGCCGTTCTCGGCGTAGAGGACGGGCATGCCGACCCGGCCCAGGACATGGGTGAGGGCGAAGACGTTGCGGATGTCGTCGTCGACGATCAGCACCCGGCGTCCGGGGAGCACCTGGCCCGCCCGGCCCGACTTCCACGCCTCCAGTTTGGTCGGTGCGGGCCAGGAGTCGTCCACGTCGTGGGCGGCCGTGTAGGGCTCCGAGGAGAGCTGTTCCGGCACCGTCGGCAGGGAGCGGTCCTCGGGGACCGGGCCGGTCGCCGGGTGGCCGGGGCTGACGACGGGGACGTAGAGCGTGAAGGTGGAGCCCTTGCCGGGTTCGCTCTCGGCGACGATACGGCCGCCCAGCAGGCCGGCGATCTCCCGGCTGATGGACAGCCCGAGGCCGGTGCCGCCGTACTTGCGGTTGGTGGTGCCGTCGGCCTGCTGGAACGCCTCGAAGATCACCGGGAGTTTCTCGGCCGCGATGCCGATCCCGGTGTCGGAGACGGCGAAGGCGATCACCTCGTCGCTCTCCCTGACGTACCGGCGCTCGGGGTCCTTGACCCGGTTCACCCGGAGCTCGACCCGGCCGCCCGCGGTGAACTTGATCGCGTTGGACAGCAGGTTGCGCAGGATCTGCTGGAGGCGCTGTTCGTCGGAGTACATCTCCCGCGGTACGTCCTTGCCGACGGCCACCTCGAAGGCGAGCCCCCGGTCGAGGGTGAGCGGGCGGAAGGTGGCGTGGACGTAGTCGAGGAGCTTGATCAGCGGGAGCTTCTTCGGGCGGACGTCCATCCGGCCCGCCTCGATCTTGGAGAGGTCGAGGATGTCGTTGATGAGCTGGAGGAGGTCCGAGCCCGAGCGGTGGATCGTCGTCGCGAACTGGACCTCCTGGTCCGACAGATGGCCGTCCGGGTTGTCGGATAGGAGCCTTGCCAGGATCAGCAACGAGTTCAGGGGGGTGCGGAGTTCGTGTGACATGTTCGCCAGGAACTCCGACTTGTACTGGGATGAGGTGGCCAACAGGGCGGCCTTTTCCTCCAGTTCCGCGTTCGAGCGCTGCAACTCCGCCTGCTGCTTCTGGAGTTCGTCCGAGCGTTCCTGGAGCTGCATCGCGAGGCGCTGGGACTCGCCGAGCAGGGACTCCGTGCGGGAGTTGGCGATGATGGTGTTGATCGCGACGCCGATGGTGTTCACGAACTGGTCGAAGAACGCCAGGTGGACGTCGGAGAAGCGGGAGAACGAGGCGAGTTCGATGACGCCCAGGAGCTTGTCCTCGAAGAGGATCGGGATGATGACGACGCTTGTCGGGGCCGCCTCACCCAGACCGCTGTTGATCTTGATGTAGTCGGGCGGGGCCTCCTCTACGAGGATGCGCTTCTTCTCGCGGGCTGCCTGGCGGACCAGACCGTGCACGGGGAGGCCGCCGGTCTCCACGGTCGCGCCCTGGGCCGAGCCGTAGCCCGCGATGAACGCCAGTCCCTTTGCAGGAACGGTTGTGCGGATGGATGCGCCGTCCTCGTCCGGGTCGGCCAGGAAGAACGCCCCGTACTGGGCGTTCACCAGCGGCGTCAGCTCGCGCAGGATCAGGTCGGCGACCTCCATCAGGTCGCGGTGGCCCTGCATCAGCGCGGCGAGACGGGCCAGGTTCGACTCCAGCCAGTCCTTCGCGCGGGTGGTCTCGCGGAGGTTGGCCACCATCAGGTTGATGTTGTCCTTCAGCTCGGCGACCTCGCCCTGTGTCTCCACGGTGATCGAGCGGGACATGTCGCCCTGGGCCACCGCGGAGGCCACCTCGGCGATCGCGCGGACCTGGGTGGTCAGGTTCGACGCCAGCTCGTTCACGTTGGTCGTCAGGCGCTTCCAGGTGCCGTACACGCCCTCGACCCGTGCCTGGCCGCCGAGTTGGCCCTCGGAGCCGACCTCGCGGGCCACGCGGGTGACCTCGGAGGAGAAGGAGGAGAGGGTGTCGACCATGGTGTTGATGGCGGTCTTCAGCTCCAGGATCTCGCCTCGCGCGTCCACGTCGATCTTCTTCGACAGGTCGCCGTTGGCGACGGCTGTCGTCACCTGGGCGATGTTCCGCACCTGGGAAGTCAGGTTGTCGGCCATGTAGTTGACGTTGTCGGTCAGGTCACGCCAGACACCGGACACGCCCAGCACCTGGGCGCGGCCGCCCAGTCTGCCGTCGGTGCCGACCTCGCGGGCCACGCGGGTGACCTCGTCGGCGAAGGCCCGTAGCTGCTCCACCATCGTGTTGACGGTGTCCTTCAGCTCCAGGATCTCGCCGCGGGCGTCGACTGTGATCTTCTTGGAGAGGTCGCCGTTGGCCACCGCTGTCGTCACCTGGGCGATGTTCCGCACCTGCGAAGTCAGGTTCAGGGCCATGAAGTTGACGTTGTCGGTGAGGTCCTTCCAGACGCCGCTCACGCCCCGCACCTGCGCCTGGCCGCCGAGGTTGCCTTCGGTGCCGACCTCGCGGGCGACGCGGGTGACCTCGTCGGCGAAGGCGGAGAGCTGGTCCACCATCGTGTTGATCGTGGACTTCAGCTCCAGGATCTCGCCCTTGGCCTCGACCGTGATCTTCTTGCCGAGGTCGCCCTGGGCCACCGCGGTGGAGACCAGGGCGATGTTCCGCACCTGCGAGGTCAGGTTGTCCGCCATGAAGTTGACGTTGTCGGTGAGGTCCTTCCAGACGCCGCTCACGCCCCGCACCTGGGCCCGGCCGCCGAGGTTGCCTTCGGTGCCGACCTCGCGGGCGACGCGGGTGACCTCGTCGGCGAAGGCGGAGAGCTGGTCCACCATCGTGTTGATGGTCGACTTCAGTTCGAGGATCTCGCCCTGCGCGTCGACGGTGATCTTCTGCGACAGGTCGCCGTTGGCGACGGCGGTCGTCACCTGGGCGATGTTGCGGACCTGGGAAGTCAGGTTCGACGCCATGAAGTTGACGTTGTCGGTGAGGTCCTTCCACACCCCGCTCACACCCCGCACCTGAGCGCGTCCGCCCAGCTGCCCCTCGGTGCCGACCTCGCGGGCGACCCTCGTGACCTCGTCGGCGAAGGCGGAGAGCTGGTCCACCATCGTGTTCACGGTCAGCTTCAGTTCCAGCAGCTCACCGGTGGCCTCGACGGTGACCGTGCGGGTCAGGTCGCCGCGGGCCACGGCCGTGGTCACCAGGGCGATGTCACGGACCTGCGCGGTCAGCCGGGAGGCCATCGTGTTGACCGCCTCGGTCACATCCCGCCAACTGCCCGACAGGCCGGTCACCTTGGCCCGCCCGCCGAGTCGGCCCTCGGTGCCGACCTCGCGGGCGACCCGGGTCACCTCACCCGTGAACAGCGACAACTGGTCGACCATCTTGTTCACGGCCCGGCCGAGCCGACGCAGATCGCCCCGCAACTGGCGGTTGCCGTCATGCAGATCGACCCGCTGGGTCAGATCGCCGCCGGCCACCGCGTCCAGCACCCGGGTCGCGTTGGCGGCCGGGGCGACCAGGGCGTCCAGCAGCTGGTTCACATCGCTGACCCGGGAGGCCCAGGCGCCGGCACCCGGGCTCGGCGAGAGCCGCTCGTCCAGCCGGCCGTGCCGCACCAGCTCCCGCTTGACCCGCTGGACCTCCGTGGTGAAGTGGACGTTGCGGTCCACCAACTGGTTGAAGATCGCGGACAGCTCGGCCACGACGGGGCCGTGCCCCGTCTCCGGCACCTTCGAGAAGTGCCCGTCCCGCGCGGCCGTCATCGCGGCGAGCAGCGGACGCAGATCCGATGCTCGAATCTGGTCGTGATTCTGTCCGTCTTCGAGCACACGCGTAGCACTGTTCTCACTCATGGCGGCCCACTTCGGTAACTCGGCGCTTATGGGCGCAGTCAGTCTGTCACTCTGTTCGCATCCGCTGAGGTGTATTCGTCCGAACTGCTCGGGGAGCTGGACATGGGGGCCATTCCGACGCAACGGGAGAGCGATCCCCGTGCCTCTGATGCGCCTGTGCCCGACGGCGTGCTCCCGTGCGCCCGGGCGCACGCCACCCTTTCCGGGAGCTCGCACGCGCCGGGCGCCGCCCGCGCGCTGCTGCGCGCCGCGCTCGCCGAATGGGCCGAACTCGGCCTGCCCGGCGCCGACCAGCTCACCGATCGCCTCACCGACGACCTCACGATCGTGACCAGCGAACTCGTCACCAACGCGGTCGTCCACGCGGGCACCGACATCGCACTGGACTGCCGTATGGAGGCCACCGGCGCGGTCGTCGTGGAGGTCACCGACCACCACCCCTCGCGCGCCCCGCGCGCCGGAGCGCCCGAACCGCCGTACGACAGGAGCGAGTTCGCCGTCGGCGCGCCGGAAAGCCACCCCGGCACACCGGAGTACGGCCGCGGCCTTCGCCTGGTCGCCGCCCTCGCCGAGTCGTGGGGGATCACGTACCGCACCGGCTCCAAGACGGTGTGGGCCCGGCTCACCGACGACGGCTGTGCGGCCGTCGGCGACCTCGACCCGTACCCGGGGGAGCGCGGTCTGCGGGTCGCCGAGATCCTCGCGCCCGAACCCCAGCGCGCCGAGCGCGACCGGGAGTGGCTCAACCGAGGCGCCCTGTCCTTCCTCGCCGAGGCCTCCGACCTGCTCGCCGGGCAGCTCGACGAGGACCTGGTGGCCGCGCTCGCCGGACAGCTGATCGTGCCGCGGCTGGCCGACTGGTGCGCGGTGTGGCTGGAGGACGAGCTCATGGGGCGCTGGGGCTCACCGCGCGGGGCCGAGGCCGACGGCGCGGGCGGCGTCGGAGGCTGGGGCGCCGACGCGATCGCCGGGCCGGGGCCGCGGCTGGCCCGCGTCTGGCACGGCAGCGAGAACCTCATCGAGGATCTGCGCCGGGCCCTGGAGAAGGAGGCGCCGCGACCTCCCGACCCGCCGCGCTCGGGGCCCGTCTCCTTCCCCTGGCCCGGCGAGGCGCTCGGCCCGCACGGCACCCACGGCGCGGCTCTCGCGTACCGCCTGATCGCCGGCGGCCGCCCGCTCGGCACGCTGGTCATCGGACGGGCGGGCCTGCTGCGCTTCCCCGACGAGATCACCGGGCTCGTCGAGGACCTGGGCCGCCGGGTCGCCCTCGCCATCAGCGCCGCCCGCCAGTACGCCCGCCAGGCCACCATCAGCGCCGTCCTCCAGCGCGGGCTGCTGCCCGGCGCCGTCGCCGAGATCCCCGGGGTGAGCAGCGCGCTCGTCTACGAGCCCTGCGACAAGGCGGGCCCCAGCGGCGACTTCTACGACCTCTTCCCGTCCGGCGACGGCCGCTGGTGCTTCGCCATCGGCGACGTCCAGGGCAAGGGCCCGGAGGCGGCCGTCGTGATCGGCCTTGCCCGGCCCTGGCTGCGGCTGCTGGCCCGCGAGGGGTACGAGGTCGCCGATGTCCTCGACCGTCTCAACCAGCTCCTCCTCGACGACGCCACCGAGGCCGCCGACGCCGCCGCCCGCGCCTTCGCCGGACCGGCCGGCCTCGCCGCGGCCGCCGACGGCCCGCAGACCCGCTTCCTGTCCCTCCTCTTCGGCCAGCTCGTGCCCTTCGACGGCGGCGTCCAGGTCACCCTCGCCTCCGCCGGCCACCCGCTGCCCCTGCTGCTGGGCCCGGACGGCGGGGTCCGCACGGTCGCCCAGCCGCAGACCCTCCTCGGGGTCGTCGAGGACGCCGTCTACACCAGCGAGGTCATCGAGCTGCGCCACGGCGACACCCTCCTGTGCGTCACCGACGGGGTGACGGAGCGGCGCAGCGGCTCCCGCCAGTTCGACGACGGCGACGGCCTCGCCGAGGCCCTCGCCGGCTGCGCGGGCCTGACCGCCCCGCTCATCGCCGAGCGCATCAAACGGCTGGTGCACGAGTTCGGCGTACGACCGCCCGATGACGATCTTGCCCTGCTGGTGCTCCAGGCCGAGTAGTCGGCGGGGTGCTGGACAATGGAAGGCATGCCTTCCGCACTCCCCGACGGCGAGCCCGTCCCCGACGACGGCGCACTCCCCGCGCACGCGCTCTCCGGAGCCGCCGAGCGCCCCCTCGGGTTCTATCTGCACGTCCCGTACTGCGCGACCCGCTGCGGGTACTGCGACTTCAACACCTACACCGCCACCGAGCTGCGCGGCAGCGGCGGTGTCCTCGCCTCCCGCGACAACTACGCGGACACCCTGATCGACGAGATCAGGCTCGCCCGGAAGGTCCTCGGGGACGACCCGCGTCCCGTCCGGACGGTGTTCGTCGGGGGCGGTACGCCGACCCTGCTGGCCGCGGGTGATCTCGTACGGATGCTCGCGGCGATCCGCGACGAGTTCGGCCTCGCGCCGGATGCCGAGGTCACGACGGAGGCGAACCCGGAGTCGGTCGACCCGGCGTATCTGGCGACCCTGCGCGCGGGCGGCTTCAACCGGATCTCCTTCGGCATGCAGAGCGCGAAGCAGCATGTGCTGCGCGTGCTGGACCGGACCCACACGCCCGGGCGCCCCGAGGCGTGCGTGGCGGAGGCGCGGGCGGCGGGCTTCGAGCACGTCAACCTGGATCTGATCTACGGCACCCCGGGCGAGTCGGACGACGACTGGCGGGCGTCGTTGGACGCGGCGATCGGCGCGGGGCCGGACCACGTCAGCGCGTATGCGTTGATCGTGGAAGAGGGCACGCAGCTGGCCCGGCGGATCCGTCGCGGCGAGGTGCCGATGACCGACGACGACGTGCACGCGGACCGGTATCTGATCGCGGAGGACGCGTTCGCGGCGGCCGGGTTCGACTGGTACGAGGTCTCCAACTGGGCGACCTCAGAGGCCGGGCGGTGTCTCCACAACGAGCTGTACTGGCGCGGCGCGGACTGGTGGGGGGCTGGTCCTGGGGCGCACTCGCATGTGGGCGGGGTGCGGTGGTGGAACGTGAAGCATCCCGGCGCGTACGCGACGGCGCTGGCGGCGGGGAGATCGCCGGGGGCGGGGCGTGAGGTGTTGTCGGAGGAGGACCGGAGGGTCGAGCGGATTCTGCTGGAGCTGCGGCTGCGGGAAGGGGTGCCGCTTGATCTGCTCCGTGAGGAGGGTCTGCGAGCTGCTCGCCGGGCGCTGTCGGACGGGCTGCTGTGGCAGGAGTCGTACGACGAGGGGCGCGCGGTGCTGACGCTTCGGGGGCGGCTGCTGGCGGATGCGGTGGTGCGGGACCTGGTGGACTGAGAGGTCGTTGGGCGGGTGCGGGCCGGTGGGGGCTGGTCGCGCCCACGCGGCGGAGCCGCAAATGGACACAGCCCCGCGCCCCTTTAGGTGGGTCCAGTCAGGCCGTGACGAAATCGATCAGTTCTTCTACTCGGCCCAAGAGCTCCGGCTCCAGGTCCCTGTAAGAGTTCACCCGCTTCAGAATTGCCTGCCATACCGCGCCCGTGTTCTCCGAGGGCCAGCCCAGGGCCTTGCACACGCCCGTTTTCCAGTCCTGGCCGTGGGGGACTCTGGGCCACGCCTCGATGCCCAGGGACGACGGTTTCACCGCCTCCCAGATGTCGATGTAGGGATGGCCCACGACCAGGGCGTGTTCGCTGGTGACCGAGGCCGCGATACGGGACTCCTTGCTGCCCGGCACCAGGTGGTCCACCAGGACGCCCAGGCGGGCGTCGGGGCCCGGGGCGAAGTCGGCCACGATCGTCGGGA
The DNA here is from genome assembly GCF_045041065.1 of Streptomyces sp. NBC_00028. Taxonomy (NCBI): domain Bacteria; kingdom Bacillati; phylum Actinomycetota; class Actinomycetes; order Kitasatosporales; family Streptomycetaceae; genus Streptomyces; species Streptomyces sp. NBC_00028. The sequence goes on from NZ_CP108293.1 coordinate 6,724,632, forward strand.
GGTCGTCCACGCCCTCCAGGTACTCCACGACCACGCCCTCGATGCGCAGGTCGTCGCCCCAGACCTTCTCGACCAGCTCGGCGTCGTGCCGGCCCTCGACGTAGATGCGGCCGGCGCGGGCCACACGCGCGCGGGCGCCGGGGACGGCGACCGAGCCGGAAGCCGTACGCGTGGGTCGTACGGGAGCCGCTGACGACGGGCGTACGAGCGTCACCACCCGCCCCTCCAGCAGGAAGCCCCGCGGCTCCAGCGGGAATACCCGGAGCTTGCCGAAGCGGTCCTCCAGGGTCACCGTGCCCGCTTCGCAGCGGATCACCGCGCCGCAGAAACCGGTGCCGGGCTCCTCGACCACCAGGCCGGGCTCGGCCGGGACCTCCGGGACGGGCTTCGGCTTCTTCCACGGCGGGGTCAGATCGGCGGAGTACTGGCGCATTCGGATGACGATAGGAGAAGCCGGGGTGCGGTCAGGGCGACACGCCGAAACGCCGCGCCAGGGCGTCGCGCTGTGCCCGGACGAACGCCGCGTCCACCACCGCTCCGTGACCGGGCACGTACAGCGCGTCCTCGCCGCCCAGGGCGAGGAGGCGGTCCAGGGCGGCCGGCCAGTGCGACGGTACGGCGTCCGGACCCGCCTGCGGATCACCGGACTCCTCGACCAGATCGCCGCAGAACACCACCTCGGGCGAGCCCGGCACCAGCACCGCGAGGTCGTGTGCGGTGTGCCCGGGGCCGACGTTGGCCAGCAGGACCTGCCGGCCGCCGCCCAGGTCGAGGGTCCACTCGCCGGAGACGAGATGACGGGGGTGGGTGAGGGAGTCCACGGCCTCGTCGGCCCGCCCCACCTCCAGGCCGTTGCGGATCGCGTCCGCGCGCAGCTCCGCGCGGGCCTGCTGTTGGCCGAGCAGCGTGTCCATGCCGACCGGCCCGAACACCTCCGCGCCCGCGAACGCCGCCGCGCCGAAGACATGGTCGAAGTGGGGGTGGGTCAGCGCGAGATGAGTCACACGGTGCCCGGCGAGCGACTCCGCCTGCGCCCGCAGCCGCGCCCCCTCCGCGAGGCTCGACCCGGCGTCCACCAACAGGGCCGTCTCCGCCCCGACGACCAGGCCCGCCGTGCAGTCCCAGACCGGCAGCCGGCACCGGCCCACCCCGGCCGCGACCCGCTGCCACCCCAGCTCTTCCCAAGTCACCGTCATACCGCGACGCTAGCCGTACGAGCGGTTCACGAGCTGTCACACCCCGACCGACCTTGCCCGGGTGGCACCCCACCGCCGTACACTGGGCCGCGGGGAACGCTGGCACTCGGACGGACAGAGTGCCAGGCAGGGGCCTGGGGATCGACTTCTGGAGGTGTGCGCGATGCTGAGTGAACGCAGGCTTCAGGTGCTGCGCGCCATCGTCCAGGACTATGTGGGGACGGAGGAGCCCGTCGGCTCCAAGGCCCTCACCGAGCGGCACAGCCTCGGCGTCTCCCCGGCGACCGTGCGCAACGACATGGCCGCCCTGGAGGACGAGGGGTACATCGCCCAGCCGCACACCAGCGCCGGGCGCATCCCCACCGACAAGGGCTACCGCCTGTTCGTCGACAAGCTCGCGGGCGTCAAGCCCATGACCGCGCCCGAGCGGCGCGCGATCCAGAACTTCCTCGACGGCGCCGTCGATCTCGACGACGTGGTGGCCCGGACCGTGCGGCTGCTCGCGCAGCTCACCCGGCAGGTGGCGGTGGTGCAGTATCCGTCGCTGACCCGGTCCACCGTGCGGCATGTGGAGCTGCTCTCGCTCGCCCCCGCGCGGGTGATGCTCGTCCTGATCACCGACACGGGCCGGGTCGAGCAGCGCATGGTCGACTGCCCGGCGCCCTTCGGGGAGGCCTCGTTGGCCGATCTGCGGGCGCGGCTCAACAGCAAGGTCGCGGGGCGTCGGTTCACCGATGTGCCGCGGCTGGTCGAGGACCTGCCCGAGGGCTTCGACGTCGAGGATCGGGGTACGGTCGCGACAGTGCTCTCCACGCTGTTGGAGACACTGGTCGAGGAGAACGAGGAGCGGTTGATGATCGGCGGCACCGCCAATCTCACCCGTTTCGGACATGACTTCCCCCTCACCATCCGGCCGGTCCTGGAGGCACTGGAGGAGCAGGTCGTGCTCCTCAAGTTGCTTGGCGAGGCCGGGGATTCGGGCATGACCGTACGCATCGGTCACGAGAACGCCTATGAGGGACTCAACTCAACTTCGGTGGTGTCGGTCGGCTACGGTTCGGGCGGCGAGGCAGTAGCCAAGCTCGGCGTGGTCGGACCGACCCGCATGGATTACCCGGGAACGATGGGAGCGGTACGAGCGGTGGCACGGTACGTCGGACAGATCCTGGCGGAGTCGTAAGTGGCCACGGACTACTACGCCGTTCTCGGCGTGCGCCGCGACGCGTCGCAGGATGAGATCAAGAAGGCGTTCCGTCGGCTCGCACGCGAGCTGCACCCGGACGTCAACCCGGATCCGAAGACCCAGGAGCGGTTCAAGGAGATCAACGCCGCTTACGAGGTGCTGTCGGACCCGCAGAAGAAGCAGGTCTACGACCTCGGCGGCGACCCGCTGTCCCAGGCGGGCGGCGGGGGCGCGGGCGGCTTCGGCGCCGGTGGCTTCGGGAACTTCTCGGACATCATGGACGCGTTCTTCGGTACGGCGTCCCAGCGCGGTCCGCGCTCGCGCACCCGGCGCGGCCAGGACGCGATGATCCGGCTGGAGATCGAGCTCGACGAGGCGGCCTTCGGCACCACGAAGGACATCCAGGTCGACACGGCCATCGTCTGCAACACCTGCAACGGTGAGGGCGCGGCGCCGGGAACCTCGGCCCAGACGTGTGACATGTGCCGCGGGCGCGGTGAGGTCTCGCAGGTGACGCGGTCCTTCCTGGGCCAGGTCATGACCTCGCGTCCGTGCCCGCAGTGCCAGGGGTTCGGCACGGTGGTTCCGACGCCGTGTCCCGAGTGCGCCGGTGACGGCCGGATCCGCTCCCGTCGCACGCTGACCGTGAAGATCCCGGCCGGTGTGGACAACGGCACGCGGATCCAGCTCGCGGGTGAGGGCGAGGTCGGGCCCGGCGGCGGTCCCGCCGGTGACCTGTACGTCGAGATCCATGAGCTGCCGCACGCGATGTTCCAGCGGCGCGGTGATGATCTGCACTGCACGGTGACGATCCCGATGACGGCGGCGGCGCTCGGCACGAAGGTGCCGTTGGAGACGCTGGACGGCATGGAGGAGGTCGACATCCGGCCGGGCACGCAGTCCGGGCAGTCGATCCCGTTGCACGGGCGCGGTGTCACGCATCTGCGGGGCGGCGGCCGGGGCGATCTCATCGTGCACGTCGAGGTGCAGACCCCGAACAAGCTGGACCCGGAGCAGGAGCGCGTGCTGCGCGAACTGGCGAAGCTGCGCGGCGAGGAACGGCCCCAGGGGCAGTTCCAGCCGGGGCAGCAGGGCTTGTTCTCGCGGCTGAAGGATGCGTTCAACGGTCGCTGACGCGGGCTGGGGGTGCTGCTGGGGGTCCGGGGGTCGTCCCCCGGGTGGGCACAGTCAGCCGGGGCAGCAGGGCTTGTTCTCGCGGCTGAAGGATGCGTTCAACGGTCGCTGAGGCGGGCTGGGGGTGCTGCTGGGGGTCCCGGGGGTCGTCCCCCGGGTGGGCACAGTCAGCCGGGGCAGCAGGGCTTGTTCTCGCGGCTGAAGGATGCGTTCAACGGTCGCTGACGCGGGCTGGGCGTCGACGGTGAAAGCCGCTCGGCGCCCAGTGGCATCAGTGGACTATGCCAGGTGGAAGGCTGGATTCGGACTTGTTCGGGGGACGTGACAACATGCGGGCATGTCCTCCGCGCTGACCGATCTCTTCCCCCATCCGATCGTGCAGGCCCCCATGGCGGGCGGGGTCTCCGTGCCGCGGCTGGCCGCGGCCGTGTCCGACGCCGGGGGGCTCGGGTTCCTTGCCGCCGGGTACAAGACGGCCGACGGCATGTACCAGGAGATCAAGCAGCTGCGCGGGCTCACCGGACGGCCCTTCGGCGTTAATCTGTTCATGCCGCAGCCCGAGTACGCGGACCCGGCCGCCGTGGACGTCTACTCGCACCAGCTGGCCGGGGAAGCCGCCTGGTACGAGACCGAGCTCGGCGACCCCGAGAGCGGCCGGGACGACGGATACGACGCCAAGCTCGCCGTACTCCTCGACAATCCCGTACCCGTCGTCTCCTTCCACTTCGGGGTGCCGGGCGGTGAGGTGCTGGAGGCGCTGCGGAGGGCCGGGACCTTCACCCTCGTCACCGCGACCACCCCGGACGAGGCCCTCGCCGTGCAGCGGGCCGGGGCCGACGCGGTGATCGCGCAGGGCGTCGAGGCCGGCGGACACCAGGGCACCCATCGGGACATCCCCGAGACCGACGGCGCCGGGCTCGGGCTGCTCTCGCTCGTCGGGCAGATCCGGGAAACCGTGGGGATCCCGGTCGTCGCCGCCGGCGGCCTCATGCGCGGCAGCCAGATCGCCGCCGTCCTCGCCGCGGGCGCCAGTGCCGCCCAGCTCGGCACCGCCTTCCTCGCCACCTCCGAGTCCGGCGCCGCCGACCTCCACAAGCAGGCGCTGACCAACCCGCTCTTCGTCCGCACCGAACTGACCCGCGCCTTCTCCGGACGGCCGGCCCGCGGGCTCGTCAACCGGTTCCTGCGCGAGCACGGTCCGTACGCCCCCGCCGCCTACCCCGAGGTCCACCACCTCACCTCCCCCCTGCGCAAGGCAGCCGCCAAGGCCGGTGACCCGCAGGGCATGGCCCTGTGGGCGGGACAGGGGCACCGGATGGCCCGCCCGCTGCCCGCCGGGCAGCTCGTGGAGGTGCTGGCGGCCGAACTCGCCGACGCCACGACAGCGTTGTCCGGATTCCGGAACGCCGGAGGTGACCCGCGATGACCGCTCCCGTGTTCGTGGTCGAGCACTTCGACGCCGGTGGCGGCGGCCACTACGTCCTCGACGGCCCCGAGGGACGGCACGCCGTCTCCGTGAAGCGCCTCCAGCCCGGCGAGGACGTCATCCTCACCGACGGCGCCGGCCGCTGGGCCGACTGCGTCGTGCTCGGCACCGAGGGCAAGGACCGGCTGATCGTCCAACTGGACCGCGTCAGCGAGGAACCGGTGGCGCAGCCGCGCATCGCCGTCGTCCAGGCCCTCCCCAAGGGCGACCGCGGTGAACTCGCCGTCGAGACCATGACCGAGGTCGGCGTCGACGCCGTCGTGCCCTGGCAGGCGGCCCGCTGCATCACCCAGTGGAAGGGCGACCGCGGGCTGAAGGCGCTCGGCAAGTGGCGGGCCACCGCCCGCGAGGCCGGCAAGCAGTCCCGCCGCGTCCGCTTCCCCGAGGTCGCGGACCTGGCCACGACCAAACAGGTCGCCGCGCTGCTCGCCCGCGCCGACTTCGCCGCCGTACTCCACTCCGACTTCGAGCGCGGCAGCCAGGCGCTCGCCACCGCCGGCCTCCCCGACGAGGGTGAGATCGTCCTCGTCGTCGGCCCCGAAGGGGGCGTCGCCAAGGACGAGTTGGCGCTCTTCGAGGAGGCCGGTGCGAAGGCGTACGTGCTGGGCCCTACCGTGTTGCGTACGTCGACCGCCGGGACGGCGGCCGCGGCCCTGCTCCTCGGCCGCACCGGCCGCTGGTCCTGACCGATCCTCCGGGGGAAACACCGTGGAACTCGCCCAAGTACGGCTCCTCGTCACCGACTTCGCCGCCTGTTACCGCTTCTACGCCGAAGTCCTCGGCCTGAAGCCGCAGTCGGGGGCGACCGAGGGACCGTACGAGAAGTTCAGCCCCTCCACCGGGGCGGCCGGCATCGCCCTCCAGGACCGGGCGATGATGGCCGGGATCCTGGGCGAGTTGGGCGACGAGGCGAGCGGACACCGGTCGCTCGTGGTGCTGCGCGTCGACAACCTGGACTCCTACTGCGAGCAGATCACCGGGCGGGGCGCCGTCCTGCTGCACGGCCCCGCGCCCATGACCGACCGGATGCGGGTCGCCCACCTCAAGGACCCGGAGGGGAACCTGGTGGAACTCCAGGAGTGGCTGCTGCTGCGCGCCTGAGGTCGACGGCCTCGGCGACGGCGTGGAAGAACTCCCAGCCGTCCAACTCACCGTCGCCGGACGGCAGCAGACCACGCCGGTTCGCCTCGTCCAGCAGGGCGCGTACGACGGCCGGCTCACGCAGGTTGATGCCCGCGCCCTGGCCGTCCATCGCCCAGCCCTGGAACCAGATGTCCCCCTCGGAGACATACCGGCCCGAACCCGCGCCGCCCGCCCGGAACACGAACCGGGTACGCCGGCCGCCCCGGTGCAGCGTGACGATGTCCCGCCAGACGCCGTCGACGCCCTTTTTCTGGCGGAAGTTCCACAGATACGTCGTCAGCTCGTCGACGACGAGCCGACGGAGCCGGCGGTCTTTGCGCATGGCGTCAGGTTAGGTGGGCGGGCAGTGGTCGGTCTCCGGGTTTTCTGCCGGGATCAGTTGCACGTCCTCGCGGCGGACGGCGAAGGATTCCTGGGCCTCGCCGTCGTTGCGACGAGGGTCCCAGAGCCAGATCCAGTCGCCGGTGGTGCCGAAGGACAGCACCGGGTGGTCGGTTGGGGCGGGGCCGTTGTCGACGGCCAGGGGTTTGCCGGGGTCCAGCGGGTGCAGACACATGAAGTGGCCGTGGATACCGAAGTACGAGGGTTCGGAGCCGTGCCGGGCGGCACTCTCGGCCGCCCGGCCCGCCGCGGTCGCGGCATCCTTCGTGCCCAGACCGATCGCAGTCAGGGCGTACACCAGCGTCAGCAGGGTCGCGAGGACCACGGCGAAGAACCGGTTGCCGCTGTCCCGGCCGAAGTGGAAGTGGCGTCCCCAGCCGACGACCGCCAGGAAGAACAGCCCGCTGCCCAGTGCCAGCGCCATGGGTTCGGCCGCCACGAGGTATCTGCCAAGGCTCGGTGTCGGCACGGCACCCCCCTGGATGTCGAAGCGGTCCAGGTAGTCGTCGTGCATCTGCCCGCCCAGCCACCCCACCAGTGACCACAGCACCGGTACCGACAGCGGCACCAGCCAGGCGGCGTGCCGGACGAAGAAGGTGCGGCGCAGGGCGAGCACCGCGCCGAAGCCGGTGAACGCGGCGATCGCCACGAGCAGCAGCCCCGCCCAAAGACCCCCGGGGGTGACGTCCTGCCCCACCAGCGCCCCGAATCCCGCCGTTGCCGTGGTTCCCGCGACCCCCACGGCCCACTGCACCGGCCACTTCTTGTCCCGGGTCTCCCGCGCGGCCCGGCCCAGCGGCAGCGCACCCGCCGTGCTCAGCAGGGCAGGCAGCAGTCGCCACCAGCCGTCCGCCCACACCACGTACGTCCCGCAGACGTACGCCAGCACGAGCCCGATGGCCCCCGCAATGACATCCGACCTCCGCACCCGCCGATCGTGCGCCGACTCGTCGAGCGGCGGACTCGCGTCGGAATGCCCCGGTACCCGCAGTCTGTGCACCGACGGGTCGAACGCGCGGCCGCCCAGCGCGCGTGCGGTCAGCTGGTCGCGCGCCTCGTCCTCGGAGTGGGGCCCCGCCGGCACGGTCACCGCCCGCTGTTCGTCCGCCAGCCCCAGCCACGTCACCAGTGTTCGCCAACTCGGCTGCACGCGGTGCACGTTGTACGTCGTCATCGGCTCACGTGCGTGCTCCACCAGCGCCGCATCCCGCACCCAGGCCCCCAACTCGGCCTGTTTGACCAGCCGTTCCACCGCCGCCGTGGCCGTGCGCAGCGCCCCGAAGCGAGCCCCGTGCAGCCGTACCTCCACCACCAGCGTCACACGATTCGCCACCGTGTCGGACGTCGCCGGACGCACGGTCCATCCCCGCTCCTCGAACAGGCGTGTCACATAGGCCACTTCGTCCGCCTGATCGACCACGTCCACCAGCATCCGCACCCGGCGCCTGCGCGGCGGCGCGGGCGGTGTCGCCGGGTCGGTCCCGGCGTCCGCGCCCTGTGTGGAGTCGTCCGGGGGTTGGGGCGGCGAGGTGGGCAAAGGGGGCCTCCAGTGATCGTGTGTCACTCGATTGTGGGTGAGTGTCCGTATGTGCTCTACCGCGGCGGGCGGGACAGTGGGAAGCTGCCCTCCATGGGGGTATTGAGGAGGATTTGGCGGCACCGGGGCCGGCGTGTCGGCGCGGTGGCCGCGCTTGTCGTCGTGACCGTCGGAGGGGCCGTTGCCTGTGATCCCGCGGGGCTGAGTTCCGCGTCGGTGGCGTACACCACCGATCAGACCGTCACCAAGGAGCTGGAGCGGCAGCACGCCAAGGTGCAGTGGCTCACCTGCCAGGCCTCCTACGGGAACCGTCCTACCCCGACCGCGACGGAGAACGCCGTCGCCGAGGTGCACTGCACCGGGGAGACCGACAGCGGCAAGGACATCAAGGCCGACGGGAAGATCACCCGGGTCGTCAACGGGCAGTGTGTGCGGGGGGAGTTGACCGCGAAGATCGACGGGAAGCAGTGGTTCCAGGTGAACGGGCTGGGCAACTGCAACGCCACCCCGGAGCCCACGCACGGCAACGGCCAGCCCGGTGCCACGGTCACCGTGACCGTCACGGAGACCGTGTGGTGCGACAAGTACCCGGACTGCCGCCCGGTGCAGGGCAAATGACCTTAGGGTGATCGGGTGACCCAGCCCGTGACGCCCGCGTATCTCCGATACCCGCACCTGACCGGCGACTTGGTGGTCTTCACCGCTGAGGACGACGTGTGGATCGCGCCCCTCGACGGCGGCCGGGCCTGGCGGGTCAGCACCGACAACGTGCCGGTCTCCACGCCCCGTGTCTCACCCGACGGCACGACCGTCGCCTGGACCTCGACGCGCAACGGGGCACCCGAGGTGCACATCGCGCCGGTCGACGGCGGCCCGGCGAAACGGCTCACCCACTGGGGGAGTTGGCGTACCCAGGTGCGTGGCTGGACCCCGGACGGGCAGGTCCTCGCCCTCACCACCCACGGCCAGGCGAGCCTGCGCCGCTCCTGGGCGCACGCCGTCCCGCTCGACGGCGGGCCGTCCACCGTCCTGCCGTACGGCCCGGTCGGCGCCGTCGCCCAAGGGCCGTCCACCGTGCTGCTGTCCGCGCCCATGGGGCGGGAGGCGGCCTGGTGGAAGCGGTACCGGGGCGGTACCGCGGGCAAGCTGTGGATCGATGACGGAGGCGACGGGGAGTTCGTACGGCTGCATGAGGAGCTCGACGGGAACATCGAGTTCCCGGTGTGGGCGGGGGAGCGGATCGCGTTTCTCTCCGATCACGAGGGTGTGGGTGCGCTCTACTCCTCCCTCGCCGACGGAAGCGATCTGCGCCGGCACACGCCGGTCGACGGGTTCTACGCCCGGCACGCGGCCGGGGACGGCACCCGGGTCGTCTACGCCTCGGCCGGTGAGCTGTGGGTCCTCGACGACCTGGACGGGGCGGAGCCGCGCCGGCTGGACATCCGGCTCGGCGGGTCGCGGGCCGACCTCCAGCCGTACACCCTGAACGCCTCCCGCTGGGTCGAGTCGGCCTCCCCCGACCACACCGCGCGCGGCAGTGCCGTCTGTGTGCGCGGTGCCGTGCACTGGGTCACCCACCGCTCCGGTCCCGCCCGCGCGCTGGCCGCGCAGCCCGGCGTGCGGTCCCGGCTGCCGCAGGCCTTCCGGGCCGACGGCGAGGAGTGGGTGGTGTGGGTGACGGACGCCGAGGGCGACGACGCCCTGGAGTTCGCGCCCGCCACCGGCCTCGCCCCCGGCGCCACCCCGCGCCGGCTCGCCGCCGGACAGCTCGGCCGGGTCCTCGACCTGACGATGGCGCCCGACGGCAGCCGGGCCGCCGTCGCCTCGCACGACGGGCGCGTCCTCCTCGTCGAGCGCGAGACCGGCGAGGTCCGCGAGGTCGACCGCAGCGAGGACGGCGACGCCTCCGGGCTGGTCTTCTCGCCCGACTCCGCCTGGCTCGCCTGGTCCCACCCCGGCCCGCGCCCGCTGTGCCAGCTCCGCCTCGCCAACACCACCGACCTGTCGGTCACCGAGGCGACCCCGCTCCGCTTCCAGGACTACGCCCCCGCGTTCACCCTCGACGGCAAGCACCTGGCGTTCCTCTCCACCCGCTCCTTCGACCCGGTCTATGACGAGCATGTCTTCGACCTGGCCTTCGTGGAGGGCGCCCGCCCGCACCTCATCACCCTCGCCGCGACCACCCCCTCGCCCTTCGGCCCGCAGCGCCACGGCCGCCCCTTCGACGCGCCCGACAAGGACGAGACCCCCGACAGCGAGGGCACTCCCGCCACCCGCATCGACCTCGACGGGCTCGCCGACCGGATCGTGCCGTTCCCGGTGGAGGCCGCCCGCTATTCCGACCTGCGCACCGCCAAGGACGGTGTCCTGTGGCTGCGCCACCCGGTGCGCGGGGTGCTGGGCGCCTCCCGGGCCACGCCCGACGCCCCGGACCCCAAGACCGAGCTGGAGCGCTTCGACCTCGTCCAGCAGCGCATCGAGCATCTGGCCGCCGACGCCGACCACTTCGCCGTCAGCGGCGACGGCAAACGGGTCCTGCTGTGGACCGACGGCCGGATCAAGGTCGTACCGAGCGACCGCCGCGCCTCGAACGACGACGACAGCGACTCCAACATCACCGTCGACCTCACCCGCGTCCGCCAGACGATCGACCCGGCGGCCGAGTGGCGGCAGATGTACGACGAGACGGGCCGCCTCCTGCGCGACCACTTCTGGCTCCCCGACCTCGGCGGCGCCGACTGGGACGGCGTCCTGGACCGCTACCGCCCCGTCCTCGACCGCGTCGCCACCCACGACGACCTCGTCGACCTCCTGTGGGAGGTCCAGGGCGAGTTGGGCACCTCGCACGCCTACGTCGTCCCGCGCGGCGGCCACGGCAACGGCGCCCGGCAAGGTCTGCTCGGTGCCGACATCTCCCGCCATGAGGACGGCAGTTGGCGTATCGACCGCATCCTGCCCTCGGAGACCTCCGACCCCGACGCCCGTTCCCCGCTCGCCGCCCCCGGCGTCGCGGTCCGCGCCGGGGACGCGATCGTCGCGGTCGCCGGACGGCCGGTCGACCCGGTGACGGGCCCGGGGCCGCTGCTCGTCGGCACGGCGGGCAAGCCGATCGAGCTGACGATCTCGCCGTCGGGCGGCGGAGACGTACGGCACGCGGTCGTCGTCCCGGTCGCCGACGAGGAGCCGCTGCGCTACCACGCCTGGGTGAGCGACCGCCGGGCCTACGTCCACGAGCGCTCCGCCGGCCGCCTCGGCTACCTCCACGTCCCCGACATGCAGGCCCCCGGCTGGGCCCAGATCCACCGCGACCTGCGCGTCGAGGTGGCCCGCGAGGGCCTGGTCGTCGACGTCCGCGAGAACCGCGGCGGCCACACCTCCCAGCTGGTGGTGGAGAAACTGGCCCGCCGGATCGTCGGCTGGGCCCGCCCCCGCGGCATGCGCGCCTACAGCTATCCGCAGGACGCCCCGCGCGGCCCGGTGGTGGCCGTCGCCAACGAGTTCTCCGGCTCCGACGGCGACATCGTCAACGCGGCCATCAAGGCCCTCGGCATCGGCCCGGTCGTCGGCACGCGCACCTGGGGCGGGGTGATCGGCATCGACAGCCGCTACCACCTCGTCGACGACACGCTCGTCACCCAGCCCAAGTACGCGTTCTGGCTGGAGGGTTACGAGTGGGGCGTGGAGAACCACGGCGTGGACCCGGACGTGGAGGTCCTCCAGCGCCCGCAGGACCACGCGGCCGGCCGCGACCCGCAACTGGACGAGGCGATCAGGCTGGCGCTGGAGGCGCTGGAGGGGACTCCGGCGAAGGTGCCTCCGTCGCTTCCCTGACCTGCTCGATACGATGCCCCGAGACATCGGGCGAAAGGGCGAGAGGACGAACATGCCAGGGGAGCCGCAGGCGGACTGCCTGTTCTGCAAGATCGTCGAGGGCCACATCCCGGCGACCATCGTCCGCGAGTCGGACACCACCGTCGCCTTCCGGGACATCAACCCCCAGGCGCCGACGCATGTCCTGGTCATCCCGAAGGTGCACTACAGGGACGCCGCCGCCCTCGCCGCCGCGGAGCCCGTCATCGCCGCCGACGTGCTGCGCGAGGCGCAGACCGTCGCCGACGAGGAGAAGCTGGAGAGCTACCGCATCGTCTTCAACACGGGCGCCGGCGCGGGCCAGACCGTCTGGCACGCGCACGCGCACGTCCTCGGTGGCCGCGGCCTCGAATGGCCCCCCGGGTAAGTCACCGTGTCCGTACGTGAATTGGTGGTCCTCGGCACCGCCAGCCAGGTCCCGACCCGGCACCGCAACCACAACGGCTACCTGCTGCGCTGGGACGGCGAGGGCATCCTCTTCGACCCCGGTGAGGGCACCCAGCGCCAGATGCTGCGCGCCGGCGTCGCCGCGCACGACCTGAACCGGATCTGCGTCACCCACTTCCACGGCGACCACTCCCTCGGTCTCGCGGGCGTCATCCAGCGCATCAACCTCGACCGCGTCCCGCACGAGATCACCGCCCACTACCCGAAGTCAGGGCAGCGCTTCTTCGACCGGCTGCGGTACGCGACGGCGTACCGGGAGACCGTCGGCATCACCGAGGCACCGGTGAGTGAGGACGGCGTGCTGGCCGTGGCTTCTTCCTATGCGCTGGAGGCCCGCAAGCTCTCCCACCCCGTCGAGTCGTACGGCTACCGCCTCGTCGAACCCGACGGCCGCCGTATGCTGCCCGACCGCCTCGCCGCGCACGGCATCAAGGGTCCGGACGTCGGGCGCATCCAGCGCGAGGGCGCGGTGGGCGGTGTGACGCTGGCGGAGGTCAGCGAGGTCCGGCGCGGGCAGCGGTTCGCGTTCGTCATGGACACCCGGCTGTGCGACGGCGTCCACGCCCTCGCCGACGGCTGCGACATGCTCGTCATCGAGTCCACGTTCCTCGACGAGGACACGCACCTCGCGGTCGAACACGGCCACCTCACCGCCGGGCAGGCCGCGACCGTCGCCCGGGACGCCGGCGTACGGCATCTCGTGCTCACCCACTTCAGCCAGCGCTACACCGACCCCGACGAGTTCGAACGGCAGGCGCGGGCGGCCGGGTTCGAGGGGGAGCTGACGGTGGCGCACGACCTGCTGCGGGTGCCGGTTCCGAAACGGCGGTAAAGCGGTCGTACGATTCTTTGATGCCCCTCCCCAAAGCTGAACTGCACCTGCACATCGAAGGCACGCTGGAGCCCGAGCTGGCGTTTGAGCTGGCCGCACGCAACGGCGTCGAGCTGCCGTACGCGGACACCGAAGAGCTGCGCAAGGCGTACGACTTCGACGACCTCCAGTCCTTCCTGAACCTGTACTACGAGCTCATGGCCGTGCTCCGCACCGAGCGCGACTTCGAGGACCTGGCGAACGCCTATCTCGCCCGCGCCGCCGCGCAGGGCGTGCGGCACGCGGAGATCTTCTTCGATCCGCAGGCGCACCTCGCGCGCGGTGTGGGCATGGGCACGGTCGTGGACGGGCTGTGGCGGGCGCTCGGTGAGAGCGAGGCGCGGCACGGTGTCTCCACGCAGCTGATCATGTGCTTCCTGCGGGACGAGTCCGCCGAATCGGCCCTGGAGACGCTGGAGGCCGCCAAGCCGTACCTCGACCGGATCGTCGGCGTCGGGCTCGACTCCGCCGAGGTCGGGCATCCGCCGGTGAAGTTCCGCGAGGTGTACGAGGCCGCTGCCGCGCTGGGGTTGCGGCGGGTCGCCCATGCGGGGGAGGAGGGGCCGCCGGAGTACATCACCGAGGCGCTGGACGTGCTCGGGGTGGAGCGGATCGACCATGGGCTGCGGTGCATGGAGGATCCGGAGCTGGTGGAGCGGCTCGTGCGGGAGCGGGTGCCGTTGACCTTGTGCCCGTTGTCCAATGAGCGGCTGCGGACGGTTGATGTGCTCGCGGATCATCCGTTGCCGGCGATGTTGGACGCGGGGTTGTTGTGCACGGTGAACTCTGACGACCCCGCCTACTTCGGGGGGTACGCCGGGGACAACTTCGATGCGGTGCGCTCCGCGTTGGGGTTGGGGGAGGAGCGGTTGCGGGAGCTTGCTCGGAACTCGTTCGTGGCGAGTTTTCTGGAGCATGACGAGGAGCGGCGGGCTCGGTATCTCGCGGAGGTTGAGGCGTATCGGTTTTGAGTTCGGCTGCGGGTTCGGTGGGGGCTGGTCGCGCCCACGCGGCGGAGCCGCAAATCGATACAGCCCCGCGCCCCTAAAAGACAAAAGCCTCTACGCAGCCGTTGCCTTGTCGTACGTTGGCGCTTCCACCGGGATCTCCACCACCGGCAGGGAGCGCCTTCCCTTGCCCATTGCCACCGCTGTCATCGGTACGGCGATCAGGAGCAGGCCCGCTGCCAGAACCACGCCCATCGCCGCGAAGCCCGCCTGTGCCGACAGGAGGCTTCCTGCCAACGGGCCCGCCGCCGTGCCCAGGGACGACGCCGAGCCGACCAGGACCGCCCAGCGGCCTCGGGGGTCGAGGGAGGCGGCGAGGCCTATGACGTACGACAGGACGATCGGGTAGAGCGTGTTCCAGGCGATCTCGCCGGTCGCGAACGTGGTGAGGTCGGTCGCGGAGGCGCTCAGGGCGATGCAGGCGGCGATGAGGGCCGTGCCGGCGCCGATGGGGAGGGCCCTGCCGAGGCGGGGGCCGAGGGCGCCCGCGCCGATGACGCCGAGCAGTCCGGCGCCGAGGGCGATCGCGAAGACCGCGCCGACGGTGGCCTCGGTGAGGTGGGCCTGGTCGAGGCCGATGCGGCCGCTGACGCCCCAGAGGGAGTTCTGGGCGAGGGACCAGCACGGGAGGGTGAGGGCGAGGAGCAGTCCGGCGCGCAGGTGCGGGAGGGGGCTCTTGGGCTGGTGCCGGGTGCGGCGGGGGGCCGTGGACGCGGGGAGGCGCGCGGTCAGGGGCCAGACCGCCAGTGCGGTGAGGGCGATCGCCGCCAGGGGCTGGCCGTGGCCCGGACCGAGGTGCGGGACCGTCAGATAGACGGCGCCGGCGAGCGCGGAGACGCCCAGCAGACCGAATGTGGTGGTGCGGTGCGGGTCGGGCTGGGCGGCGATCCCGGTGGCGGCCACCGCGGTCGCCGTACCGGAGCCGAAGCCGCCGGCCAGGACGCCCGCGATGACGGCGGGGACGGTGTGGGTGAGGGCGGCGCCGCCGTAGCCGAGGACGGCGAGCACGAGGCCGATCCGGGCCAGGAGGCGAGGGCCGACGCGGTCGACGCGGGAGGCGAGCAGGAAGCCCGCCGCGGCCGAACTCAGCAGCAGCGCACTGCCGACGGCGCCCGCCTGGGTGGCGGAGAGGGGAAGTCCCGAGTCGAGCCTGCCGACGGTGGTCGGGAGGAGGTACGGGGCGAGGTACCCGGCCGTGAAAAGGGCGACGAGGGGCCAGGGCGTGGTGGAGCGAGGGGCGGACACGGGCGTTCCCAGGGCATGCGGAAGGAGCGGTTCAGGAAAGGGGGTTGGGCGACGACCGTCGACGGACAGGAACGCGCGGGCAATTTGTATCAAGCACGCGGTTCGAGAAGAAGAGTGGGGGGTGTGATGTGGGGCACGTTGTGTTTGGGGTGGGGGAGAGCGGGTAACCGTGCCGGTTTCCGTGGCTCAGCGCCAGTGGACCGTCGCGCCGCTCGCCGCCGGTACCGTCGCCTCGATCTTGGCCCTGACCTCCTGCATCACCACGACGATCCGCTCCTCGTGCGCCGGCGTCAGGCGGGCCACCGGCACCGAACAGCTGACGGCGTCCTGGGCGGGGGAGTCGTAGCGCAGGGCGAAGCCGAAGCCGACGATGCCGAGGACGCCCTCCTCGCGGTCGATGGAGTAGCCGCGGGCCCGCGTCCCGGCCAGGTCCGCCGCCAACGCCTCGCGGGTCGTACGGGTGTGGGGCGTGAGCGCCTCGTAGGGGACCTCGGGCAGTTCCGCGTCGTCGCGCTCGGCCAGCAGGGCCTTGCCCAGGGCGCCCGCGTGGGCGGGCAGGCGGCGGCCGACGCGGCTGATGGTGCGCAGGTATTCGTGCGACTCGCGGGTCGCCAGATACGCCACGTCCCGGCCGTCGAGCCGACCCATGTGGATCGTCTCCCCCAGCGCCTGGGACGCCTCGTCGAGATACGGCCGTACGACCCGGACGCGCGGGTCGGTGTCGAGGTAGCTGGTGCCGGTCAGGAGCGCGTGGATGCCGATGCCGTAGAGGGAGCCGGTGATGTCGGTGCGGACCCAGCCGCGCGAGATCAGGGTCTGGAGGAGGGCGTACATGGAGCTGCGGGGGACCTGGAGCTCGTCCGCCAGCTCTTGCAGCCGTGCCGGGCGGTCCCCGCGCGCGGCCAGCACTTCCAGCAGCTCGACCGTGCGCGCGGCCGACTTCACCTCGCGGACGCCCCCTGTCTCTGACATGTGCCGATCGTAATCCTGCGGGACGGCGCCATTGACGCCTGTCGTTCGCCTGTCTAACCTTCATCTCCATACGTGGATGACATCTACATGGGGAGATGGGCGCGTGGGGATCGACACCGACCGGGGTGCGGGCGTCGTCCAGCGGCTGCGGGACGGGATGGCGGCCGGGGTGCTGTCCTTCCCGCTGACCAGCTTCGCGGCGGACGGCAGCCTCGATCCGCACGCCTACCGGGCCTATCTGGCCGGGCAGTTGGCCGCCGCTCCCGGCGCCCTCTTCCCCGCCTGCGGCACCGGCGAGTTCTTCTCGCTGGACGAGGACGAGTACCGCACGGTCGTGACCGTCGCCGTCGAGGAGGCGGCGGGCCGGGTGCCGGTCGTCGCCGGGGTGGGCTACGGCTGGGCGCAGGCCGTGCGGTTCGCGCGGATCGCCGAGGAGGCGGGCGCCGACGCCCTGCTCGTGCTCCCGCACTACCTCGTCGCCGCCCCGCAGGACGGGCTCGTCCGGCAACTGGCGGAGATCGCCGCCCGAACGCCGCTGCCGCTCATCGCCTACCAGCGCGACCAAGTCACCTTCACGGCCGACGCGTTGAGGCGTGTCGCGGACATCCCCGGCGTCATCGGTCTCAAGGACGGGCACAGCGACCTCGACCGGCTCCAGCGCCTCACCCTCGCCGCGCCCGAGGGCTTCCTCTTCTTCAACGGGGCCGCGACCGCGGAGATCCAGGCCCGCGCCTACGCCACGGTCGGCGTCCCCGCGTACTCCTCCGCCGTCCACGCCTTCGCCCCGGAGATCGCCGACGCCTTCTTCCGCGCGCTGCGGGACGGCGACGGCAAGTCCGTCGACCTGCTGCTGCGCGCGTTCTACGTGCCGCTCGTCGAACTCCGCGACCGCGTCCCCGGATACGCCGTGTCGCTCGTCAAAGCCGCGGCGCGGCTGCGCGGACGACCCGTCGGACCGGTCCGCGCCCCGCTCACCGACCCGTCGGACAGCGACCTCGCCGACCTCAGGAACCTGCTCGCCACCGGACTCGACCTCGTAGGAGCCGCTCTGTGAACCTCACGATCACCGACGTACGGCTGACTCCGATCCTCGTCGCCGACCCGCCGCTGCTCAACACCCAGGGAGTGCACCAGCCGTACACCCCCCGGCTGATCGTCGAGGTGGAGACCGCGGACGGGGTCGTCGGGTTCGGGGAGACGTACGGCGACACCAAGTACCTGGAGTTGGCACGGCCGTTCGCGCGGAAGCTGACCGGGCGTCAGGTGTCCGATCTGAACGGTCTGTTCACCGTCGCCGACGAGGTGGCCGTGGACGAGGCGCGGGTCTCCGGGCAGGTCGACGTGGGCGGGCTGCGCGGGGTGCAGACCGCCGACAAGCTGCGGCTGTCCGTCGTCTCCGGGTTCGAGGTCGCCTGTCTCGACGCCCTCGGCAAGGCGCTCGGGCTGCCCGTGCACGCGCTGCTCGGCGGCAAGGTGAGGGACGCCGTCGAGTACAGCGCGTACCTGTTCTACAAGTGGGCCGACCATCCGGCGGGGGTCGCCGCGGAGAAGGACGACTGGGGTGCCGCCGTCGATCCGGCCGGGGTGGTGACGCAGGCCCGGCTGTTCAAGGAGCGGTACGGGTTCACGTCGTTCAAGCTCAAGGGCGGGGTGTTTCCGCCGGACGAGGAGATCGCCGCGGTGCGGGCGCTCGCCGAGGCGTTTCCCGGGCATCCGCTGCGGCTCGACCCCAACGGGGCCTGGTCCGTGGCGACTTCGCTGAAAGTGGCGCAGCAGCTCGGGGACGTACTGGAGTACCTGGAGGACCCCGCGCTCGGTACGGCGGCCATGGCCGAGGTGGCCGCGCGGGCCGGGGTGCCGCTCGCCACCAACATGTGCGTGACGACGTTCGCGGAGATCGAGGAGGCGTTCCGGAAGGGGGCGGTGCAGGTGGTGCTCTCCGATCACCACTACTGGGGCGGACTGCGGAACACACAGCAACTCGCCGCCATCTGCCGGACGTTCGGGGTGGGGGTGTCGATGCACTCCAACACGCACCTGGGGATCTCGCTGGCCGCGATGACGCACGTGGCGTCCACCGTGCCCGACCTTCACCACGCCTGTGACTCGCACTATCCGTGGCAGTCGGAGGACGTGCTGCGGGAACGGCTGGTGTTCGAGGGCGGGAAGGTCGCGGTGTCGGACGCGCCGGGGCTGGGAGTCGAGGTCGACCGAAAGAAGGTACGGGTGCTGCACCAGCGGTGGCTCGATGACGACGGGGGGCTGCGGGAGCGGGACGACGCGGCGGCGATGCGGGTCGCGGAGCCGGGGTGGGTGACGCCGGACGTGCCGCGCTGGTAGTACCGGATGGGCTCAGACACGTGGACGCGTCCGGTGGACAACACTGTTGTCAGTGGTGTGGTGCAGACTGGCTGAATCCGTACCACTCGCAGGGAGCGCCCCGTGATCGCGTCCAGCGCATCCGTCGGAAAGGGACCGTCGCACCTCGGAGCGGCCGGGCCGTGTCAGGCCCAGGTCGACCCGCTCGCCGCGCTGCGCACCCCCGACGACCCCCCTTGGGACGTCTATCTCACCGGCACCGTCTTCCTCGACATCATCTTCACCGGCCTCGACTCCGCACCCGTACGCGGGACCGAGTCCTGGGCGCGCGGGATGGGGTCGAGCCCCGGCGGTGTCGCCAACATGGCCACCGCGCTCGCCCGGCTGGGACTCAGGACCTCCCTCGCCGCCGCCTTCGGCTCCGACCACTACGGCGAGTACTGCTGGGACGCCCTGGCCCAGGGCGAGAGCATCGATCTCTCGCCGTCACGCACCGTCCCCGGCTGGCACTCCCCGGTCACCGTCTCCATGGCGTACGAGGGCGAGCGGACGATGGTCTCCCACGGCCACGAGCCGCCCCCGGAGGAGACCGCCCCCGACTGCCCCCCACGCGCGCGTGCCGCGGTGGCCTCCCTGGTGCCCGGCAAGCGCGCCCCCTGGATCGCGCAGGCCGCCGGCGAGGGCACCCGCGTCTTCGCCGACGTCGGCTGGGACGACACCGGGGCATGGGACCTCGCGGGCCTCGCCGACCTCGAACACTGCGAGGCCTTCCTGCCGAACGCGGAGGAGGCCATGCGGTACACCCGCACCTCCTGCCCGCGCGAGGCCGCCCACGCCCTCCTGGACCATGTGCCGCTCGCGGTCGTCACCCTGGGCGCGGAGGGCGCCTACGCGGTGGACCGGCGGACCGGGGAGTCCGCGGAGGTGCCCGCCATCGCCGTGGAGGCTCTCGACCCCACCGGCGCCGGTGATGTCTTCGTCGCCGGGTTCGTCACCGGCACCCTCGCGGGCTGGCCGCTCGCCGACCGGCTGGCCTTCGCCGGGCTCACGGCCGCGCTCTCCGTCCAGGAGTTCGGCGGCTCCCTCTCGGCGCCCGGCTGGTCGGAGATCGGCGCCTGGTGGCGCAAGGTCCGGTCGGTGCCAGGCCAGGACCCCGCGGCGCTGGAGCGGTACGGCTTCCTGGCGGACCTGGTACCGGCGGAACAGGCCCGCCCGTGGCCCCTGCGGCGGGCGGTACCGACCATCGGGTTCCGCCGGTCGGCATAGGCGACCCGCGGGGTTTCGTGTGGGCGGGTTGGCCGGTAGGTCGGTCGCCTGTTGCTGGGCCGCTTGGCGGGTTTGGGTGGCCCGTGGGGTTTCGTGTGGGCGGGCTGGCCAGCAGGTCGGTCACCTGTTGCCGGGCCACCTGGCGGATACAGGCGGCCGCGGTGCTTCACGCGGGCGTGCGGGCCAGCAGGTCGGTCACCTGTTGCCGGGCCACCTGCCGGATACAGGCGGCCGCGGTGCTTCACGCGGGCGTGTGGGCCAGCAGGTTCGTCACCTGTTCCCGGGCCACCTGGCGGATACAGGCGGCCGCGGTGCTTCACGTGGGCGTGCGGGCCAGCAGGTTCGTCACCTGGTCCCGGACCGCCTCGCGGGCCTCGGCCGGCAGCGCGCCGATCGCCGTGTCGGCCAGGGCGTCGAGCACCGACTCGGGGCCGGTGTCGCAGGTCGCGGTCTCCGTGAGTACGTCGTAGCCGTCGCGGACGGCGATCCGCAGCACGGGGCGGGCGCCCGCCGGGGCGTGGACGGCGGTCGCCACGACCAACGGCGGCGGACCGCCGGGGGCCTCCGACAGCTTGCGGTAGGCGCTCGCCACCGGGGTGCGCCAGCGCAGGCTCAGCAGCAGCGGACGCTTCGCCGTGAGCTCGGCGAGGTCCGTCTCGACGGGGCCCTCCGTGTCCAGCACCACCGCACGCGCGTCCAGGACGACGGCAGCGGGCAGCAGACAGCGCAGGGTGCTGCCGACGATGTTCCCGCCGACCGTCGCGCTCCGGCGCACCGCACCGGTGCCGATCCCGGCCGCCGCCCGGCGCAGCACCTCCGGCACCCGGTCGTCGATCCGGTGCAGGAGCACCGCCGCCCCCAGTGCCTCGGCTTCCAGGACATTGGCCTCGGGCACCTCACGCAGGCTCATCGCCTGCTCCGGGAAGCCGTCCCGTTGCCAGACGGCCCACTGGAGGGTGGCACCGCCGACGGGTATCGCTCCCTCGGACAGGCACTGCTGTGCCTCGGACACGGACGTGGGCAGACGCAAGAGCACGGCCGACCTGCTTTCCCCGGACTCACGACGACGGGAACGCGCCGTCGGCGCGCATTCTCCCCACGCACGCCGGGGGCGTATGCAGGGCTCACCGCGGCACTCGGGGCGCTCTCCCCCTCGGCCGCGGTGAGCGGAAAAGGCCTTCGGTGTTGTCAGTGCCCCGGCGTACCCTGGAAATCGCCAGGCCGCCCATGTGGCGGGCGAGTCGTATCGAGGAGGACGAGCAAGGCCTACAGAGCCGGCCCATGACTCAGACACCCACAGATCGCACACCCGCGCAGGGACAGGCGAGAGCACAGTTCACCGTCCCCGCCCAGCACCCCATGGTGACCGTGCTGGGGTCCGGCGACTCCCTGCTGCGCGTGATCGAGAAGGCCTTCCCGGCGGCCGACATCCATGTCCGGGGCAATGAGATCAGCGCGGTCGGCGATGCCGCTGAAGTCGCCCTCATCCAGCGCCTGTTCGACGAGATGATGCTGGTGCTCCGCACCGGACAGCCGATGACGGAGGACGCAGTGGAACGCTCGATCGCGATGCTCAGAGCCAGCCAGAACGGCGAGGGGGACGGCCAGGAGACCCCGGCCGAGGTCCTCACCCAGAACATCCTCTCCTCGCGTGGCCGCACGATCCGGCCCAAGACCCTGAACCAGAAGCGGTACGTCGACGCGATCGACAAGCACACGATCGTGTTCGGCATCGGCCCCGCCGGCACCGGCAAGACCTATCTCGCCATGGCCAAGGCGGTGCAGGCCCTGCAGTCCAAGCAGGTCAACCGCATCATCCTGACCCGCCCCGCGGTCGAGGCGGGGGAGCGGCTCGGGTTCCTGCCGGGCACGCTCTACGAGAAGATCGACCCCTACCTGCGCCCGCTCTACGACGCGTTGCACGACATGCTCGACCCCGACTCCATCCCGAGGCTGATGGCCGCGGGCACGATCGAGGTGGCGCCCCTGGCGTACATGCGCGGCCGTACGCTCAACGACGCCTTCATCATCCTCGACGAGGCCCAGAACACCTCGCCCGAGCAGATGAAGATGTTCCTCACCCGCCTCGGCTTCGACTCGAAGATCGTGATCACGGGTGACGTGACCCAGGTCGACCTGCCCAACGGCACCAAGTCGGGTCTGCGTCAGGTCCAGGACATCCTGGAGGGCCTCGACGACGTCCACTTCTCCCGCCTGTCGTCGCAGGACGTCGTACGGCACAAGCTGGTCGGCCGTATCGTCGACGCGTACGAGAAGTACGACAGCTCGCACGGCACCGAGAACGGCACCCACAAGGGCGGCCGCACCAAGCGGAAGTAGACAGACCAGCACCATGTCGATCGACGTCAACAACGAGTCCGGAACCGATGTCGACGAGCAGGCGATCCTCGACATCGCCCGCTACGCACTCGCGCGGATGCGCATCCACCCGCTCTCCGAGCTCTCGGTGATCGTCGTGGACGCCGACGCCATGGAGCAGCTCCACATCCAGTGGATGGACCTGCCCGGGCCGACCGATGTCATGTCGTTCCCCATGGACGAGCTCAGGCCGCCCAGCAAGGACGACGAGGAGCCCCCGCAGGGGCTGCTCGGTGACATCGTGCTCTGTCCCGAGGTGGCCAAGAAGCAGGGCGAGGACGCGCCGACGCAGCACTCCATGGACGAGGAGCTCCAGCTCCTGACCGTCCATGGCGTGCTGCACCTGCTCGGCTACGACCACGAGGAGCCGGACGAGAAGGCCGAGATGTTCGGTCTCCAGGCCGCCATCGTGGACGGGTGGCGTGCGGAGAAGGGCCACACCGGTCCGTCGCCGGCTCCGACCGTCTCATGAGTCTTCCCCTCGTCTCCGGCGCGATCGCCCTGGTCGTCGTCGCGTGGCTCGCCGCCTGCGCGGAGGCGGGCCTCGCACGCGTCTCCAGCTTCCGCGCCGAGGAGGCCGTCCGCGTCGGCCGGCGCGGCAGCGCCAAACTCGCGCAGATCGCCGCCGACCCGACCCGCTATCTCAACGTGGCGCTGCTGGTCCGCGTCGCCTGCGAGATGGCCGCGGCGGCGATGGTCACCTACGCCTGCCTCCAGGAGTTCGACGGCACCACCCAGGCCCTGCTCGTCGCGATCGGCGTCATGGTGCTGGTGTCGTACGTCGCCGTCGGGGTCTCCCCGCGCACCATCGGCCGCCAGCACCCGCTGAACACCGCGACGGCGGCGGCCTACGTCCTGCTGCCGCTCGCCCGGATCATGGGCCCGATCCCCAACCTGCTCATCCTCATCGGCAACGCGCTCACCCCCGGCAAGGGCTTCCGGCGCGGCCCCTTCGCCTCCGAGGCGGAGCTGCGCGCGCTGGTCGACCTCGCCGAGAAGGAGTCGCTCATCGAGGACGACGAGCGCCGTATGGTGCACTCCGTCTTCGAACTCGGCGACACCCTCGTGCGCGAGGTCATGGTGCCGCGCACCGACCTCGTCGTCATCGAGCGCTACAAGACGATCCGTCAGGCCCTCACCCTCGCCCTGCGCTCCGGGTTCTCGCGCATACCCGTGACCGGGGAGAGCGAGGACGACATCGTCGGGATCGTGTACCTGAAGGACCTGGTCCGCAAGACGCACATCAGCCGGGACGCGGAGAGCGAACTGGTCTCCACGGCCATGCGGCCCGCCGCGTTCGTGCCCGACACCAAGAACGCCGGTGACCTGCTGCGCGAGATGCAGCGGGACCGCAACCACGTCGCCGTCGTCATCGACGAGTACGGCGGCACGGCCGGCATCGTCACCATCGAGGACATCCTCGAGGAGATCGTCGGCGAGATCACCGACGAGTACGACCGTGAACTGCCGCCGGTGAAGGAGCTGGGCGACGACCGCTTCCGGGTCACCGCCCGCCTCGACATCACCGACCTGGGCGAGCTGTACGGCCTGGACGAGTACGACGACGAGGACGTGGAGACGGTCGGCGGACTGCTCGCGAAAGCCCTCGGCCGCGTCCCGATCGCCGGCGCCTCGGCCGTCGTGGACCTGCCCGACGAGCGTGCGCTGCGGCTGACCGCGGAGGCCGCGGCCGGACGGCGGAACAAGATCGTGACCGTGCTGGTGGAGCCCGTAGAGGTCCCCAAGGAGGACGAGTGACCCCGCAGGAGCTGCGCACGCTCTGTCTCTCCTTCAACGCGGCCGTTGAGGACTTCCCCTTCTCGCCGGAGATCTCGGTCTTCAAGGTGCTGGGCAAGATGTTCGCGCTGTCCTGGCTGGACAACCGCCCGCTGACGGTGAACCTCAAGTGCGACCCGGAGGACGCGGTCCGGCTCCGGGGCGAGTACGAGGGCCTGATCATCCCCGGCTACCACATGAACAAGCGCCACTGGAACACCGTCACGGTCGACGGCGAGCTCCCGGACCGGCTGGTCCGGGAGCTCGTGGAGGACTCGTACGACCTGGTCGTGGCCGGCCTACCGCGCGCCGAGCGCCTCCGCCTCGACCGCCCCTGAAGGGCGGGTTCGCAGGCCTACGGCGACCAGCGCGGCGGTGACCAGGACGACCGCCGCGTCGATCGCGACGACCGTACGGACCCCGGACAGCAGGTCACCGGCGGTCGTCGCCAGGACGCCCAGCAGCGGGATGCCGATCGTGATGCCGACCTGCTGGGTCGAGGTGACCAGACCGGTCGCCAGGCCCTGCTCCTCGTCCGGCACGCCCGAGGTGACGGTCAGGCCGTACGAGATGATCGCGCCGAGGTGGAACATGCTGGCCAGCGAGACCGCCGCGACGGCCAGCCAGACCGAGGCGTTGCCCGCCCCGAGGCCCAGCAGCGCGGCGACCAGGACGCCCTGGCCGGTGAGGGAGACGACCAGCGTGCGGCGGGCGCCGCCGAGCAGGCCGATGACCCGCGGGGTGTACACGCCCGCCACCACCGACAGCACACCCTGCACACCGAAGACGAGGCCCGTCTCGAAGGCCGACAGGTGCAGGACCTCCTGGAGGTACAGGGTCAGCACGAAGACGATCGTCGACATCATCGAGAAGGTGACCAGACCGCCCAGGTTGCCCCACGCCACCGTGCGGCGGCGCAGCATCGGCAGGGAGACCAGCGGGGCCGCGGCGCGGGACTCGACGAGGACGAACGCCGTGAGCAGGACGAGACCGGCGACCAGGGTGACGAGGACGTCGGTGCGGGCGAAGCCGTGGTCGGCGGCCGTCGACAGGGCGTAGATCAGCGAGAGCAGACCGCCGGTGACGGTGACCGCGCCGGGGATGTCCAGGCGGGGGCGGTCCGGGGTGCGGGACTCCGGCAGCAGGCCGGGGGCGAGCGGCAGGACGAGCAGCGCGAACAGGGTCAGCAGGCCCATCGTGGAGCGCCAGCCGAAGGCGTCGGTGAGCACGCCGCCCGCCACCATGCCGACGGTGTAGCCGAGGGACAGCAGCGTGCCCGAGATGCCGAGCGCGCGGTCACGGGCCGGGCCCTCGGGGAAGGTCGTGGTGAGCAGGGACATGCCGGTGGGCACGATGGCCGCCGCGCCCACACCTTGCAGTGCGCGTCCGGCGAGGAACGACGCCGGGTCCCAGGCGAACGTCGCCAGCAGGGAGGCCGCGCCGAACAGGGCGAGGCCGCTGAGGAACAGCTTGCGGCGGCCGTACAGGTCGCCGATCCGGCCGAAGAGGAGCAGGAAGCCGCCGGAGGGCAGCGCGAACGCGGTGACCGCCCACTGGAGCGCGGACTGGCTCATGCCGAGGTCCGCGCCGAGCACGGGGAGGGCGACGTTCAGGACGGAGAAGTCGAGGGCGACCATGAACTGGGCCGCGCACAGGACGAAGAGAACGAGCTTGTCGCGGTGCGAGAGCCGTGCCGCGGGGGCGGTCCCGGTGCGGGTCCCGGTGTCGGTGGTGGTTGAGGATGCGGTGTCGATCGCCATGGGTAAGAGCCTCGCGGCGGCGGAATAGCCGTGGGGAGACGGAAGTTGTCCTGGTGGTGGCACCACCAGGCAACGGCGGCGGTACGAGGGGGACGAGTTCGTGGTGGCGGAGGCTGTCCAGCGGCGGCAGGAGCTGCGGGAGTTCCTGATGAGCCGGCGGGCCCGGGTCACGCCGGCCGAGGCCGGACTTCCGGACGGCGGCGCGCGGCGCCGGACGCCGGGACTGCGGCGCGAGGAGGTCGCGGTGCTGGCCGGGGTGGGCGCGTCCTGGTACCAGTGGCTGGAGCAGGGCCGGGACATCTCGGTCTCGCCGCAGGTCGTGGACTCCGTGGCACGCGTACTGAGGCTGAGCGGCGCCGAGCGACGGCATCTGTACGTCCTCGCCGGGCTCAACCCGCCCGTGCCCGAGGTGGAGCCGGACCGGCGGGACATGTGCGACGGGCTGCGGCGGATGATCGACGCGTGGATGCCGTATCCGGCGCACATCATGGACCTCTACTACAACTGCGTGCTCTACAACGACGCCGCCGCGATGGTCCTCGGGATGCGGCCCGACATCACGCAGAACTGTCTCGTCGACTTCTTCACCGACCCGATGTACCGCTCCCGCTCCAAGAGCTGGGAGCAGAACGCGCGCACGGTGGTGGCCCAGTTCCGGGCGGCCTCGGCCGCGCGCCCCGACGACGAGGGGTTCCGGCAGGTGCTGGCGGAGGTGTCGGAGGCGAGCGAGGAGTTCGTCGCGCTCTGGAACGAGCGGGACATCGAGGACGCCGGGCAGATCCGCAAGGAGCTGGATCATCCGGTGGTGGGGCTGCTTCAGGTCGAGTCGAGCGTGCTGAAGATGCCGGTACGGCCGGATCTGTCGGTCGTGCTGCACACGCCGATGGACGAGGTGACGGCGCGGAAGCTGGAGTGGCTGGCGTCGCCGGAGGGGCGGCGGGGCGCGATGTACCCCGTGGCCGGGTGAGGTCCGGCGGGATACGGGTACGTATCCTCGGCTCATGACCGACAGCGCGCTTGATCCCGAGGACCGCAAGATCGTGACCCTGGCCCGTTCCGCGCGGGCGCGTAACGGGGTGCCCGAGGGGGCGGCGGTACGGGACGACACCGGCCGTACGTATGTGGCGGGCACCGTTGCCCTGGACTCGCTCCAGCTCAGCGCGTTGCAGACGGCGGTGGCGATGGCGGTGGCGTCCGGGGCGAAGTCGCTGGAGGCGGCGGCGGTCGTGACGGCGGCGGAGACGGTATCGGTCGCGGACCGGGCCGCGGTACGGGATCTTGGCGGGGCGTCGACGCCGGTGCTGCTGGCGGGGCCGGACGGGGTGGTCCGGGGGACGGTGACGGCGGGCTGAGGCCGGGTTTCTTCTCGCCCCCGCCGCCCCTACCCGTCCCATCACTGGGGGCTGCCGCCCCCAGACCCCCGCTTCGGCCCTGAAGGGGCCTCGTCCTCAAACGCCGGACGGGCTGACGGATGCGGGCCGGCGCTTCAGAGGTGCGGACGGGCTGGAGGATGCGGCTGGAATTGAACCTTGCCGTGTTCAGTCTCTCGCGCATCAATGGAACCGGTAGTTCCGACGGTCCGTCAGGTTTTCACCGTCACCCCCCACGCGACGCGTCCCGCACCACGCCTCGCGAGCGGACCGTTCGGGCTTCTCCCGTCCATCCCCACATGGCAGTTTCCCGATACGGGAAGGGAGTCGGAACCCCATGAGAGGCAAACGAACAGCGACAGGTGCGGCACTGGTGACCGGGGCGTTCGCGGTCGCCGGGCTGGTGTTCGCGCCCGCGGCCCTCGCCGTCAGTCCCGGCAGCGCGACCATCAACGCCGACTGCGGCAGCTTCGGCAGTGGTGAAGCCACCATCACCGCCACGCAGGACGGCACCGCCGCGACCATGACCGTCAACTCCTCGGCCATCACCGCACCCATCGGCCTGTCCGAGGACTCGATCACCTCGACCCTCACTCTGGTGAACGCCGCCGGCGGCACCAGGTCCTTCACCGCCACCGAGAACCCGGCGATGGCCGCCGGCGACCCCGTGCAGGTCGGCCCGCTCCCCGGTGTCGTGGCCTCCGGCGACAGCCTTGAGGCCTACGGCGGCTCGCTCACGATGACGGTCTTCGGGATCACCATCACCTGCACGGCGACCGCGGCGCAGTCGCCCGGGCCGTTCGTGTTCGACTGAGAATCGGGCAAACGCTACTGACGGGCCGTCAGTTCCTGTGTGCAGTACAGGAGCTGACGGTCCATCAGTTCACGGCTCAATCTCCATTGACTTCTCACGCGATCCCCACATCAATGCCCCCAACGAGTCACAGAGAGGGGGCACTCCCCATGGATCCGACATCACGAAGACGCCGCTGGGCCGCACTGCTCGGAGCGGGCGCGCTGGCGGTCGCCGCGTCGAGCGGCCTGGCCGGTCCGGCCGCCGCCGCGAGCAACGTCGACTTCGCGACCCACTGCATCCCGCCCGCCGTCGCCGGCATCCCGCCCATCGACGGCACCACGACCGCGCTGATCACGGTCGACAACGCCGCCCCGAAGGTCGGCGACACCGTCACCGTGACCTACACCGTGGTCAAGCCCGCGGCCAGCAACCCCACCGCGATCAGCCTGCCGGCCGACATCATGACGCCGTCCGGGAAGGTCACCCTCGGCGGGGCGCAGACCGGTGACGTGACCGTCGTCGGGCCGAAGAAGAACGATCCGGTCGCGGGCAACGCCCCGTTCCCGTCGTTCAGCATGACCGGCACCTTCACCGTCACCACCGCCGGGGCCATCACGCTCTCGCCCGGCGACTACAACATCCACACCAGCTACATCCTGGAGCTGGACACTCCCTGCACCGTCACCAACGGGCCCGCCCCGGTCTCCGAGACCGTCACGGCGAGTCCGGCCACCCAGCCCAACACCCGTGCCATCACGCTGGGTTCGGCCTCCGGGAACCCCGGTGACAGCGTCACCGTCAGCGGCAGCAACTTCACCCCGGGCGCGACCGTCACCCTCGCCGGACGCTCCGGTTCCAGCCAGACCGCGGACACCGCGACCGTGACGGCGGACGGGAACGGCGCCTTCAGCGGGTCGCTGACCGTCAACGACAAGACCACCACCGGCGTCGTCGCGTACGAGGGCGCGAGCTGGACCGATGCCTCCGGTGCCGGGCCCGCCGCCTACACCGTCATCGACAACACCCCCGTCCCCGACAACGCCCAGAAGATCAGCACCACGGTGAAGGCGGGCACCCTGTCCATGACCCAGGCCGGGGACACCGTCTCCCTGGGCGCGGTCGACTACGGCAAGGGCGGCGCCTCGGGCGGCGACCTGAACACCGTGAGGGTCAAGGACTTCCGCGGCGGTGTCGCGGGCTGGTCTCTGACCGGCAAGGTCACCGACTTCACCGGTCCCGGCGCCAAGATCGATGCCGGGGCGCTCAGCTGGACCCCCGCCTGCACCACCAAGGCGGGCAGCCCCAGCACCTGCCAGGCCGGTTCCGCGGGCACCGTGGGCTCGGCCGGGGCGACCCTCGCGTCCGCTCCCAACGGCACGCTCACCGGCGGTGAGTTCACCGTGGACGCGAAACTCTCCCTGAACGTACCGGCGTTCACGCCTCCGGGCACGTACTCCGGCGTCCTCACCCTCACGCTCAGCTGACCGTACGGGCGTCCGCACCCGCCCGTGTCGCCTCGTTCAAGTGGGGGTCCGCACCCATGCGCCGTACGTTCTACGCCCTTGTCCTGGGGTGCCTGTTCGCCCTCTGCGCCCCGTCCGCGCACGCCGCCGACAACGGCAGCTGGTCCGTGTACCCGCTCTCGTCGAAGGTCGCCGTACGCCCGTACTTCTATCTCTCCGCCGACCCCGGGCAGACGATCACCGACAAGGTCGTCGTCGCGAACAAGACGGGGAAGCCGCTGACTTTCCGGCTGTACGCCGCCGACGCCTACAACACCGCCCGCGACGGGGGCTTCGCCGTGCGCACGGTGCGGGAGAAGATGCGGGGCGTCGGGGTGTGGGCCAGGCCCGCGAGGTCCCGGGTCACCGTTCCCGCGCACGGCAAGGTCACCGTGCCCGTCACGATGCGGGTGCCGCAGGGTGCCGAACCCGGTGATCACGCCGGTGCGATCGTGGCGCTGGACGAGCGGATCGACCGGGGCGACGGCTCCGTGGCGCTCGGCGTCCAGCGGGCCGTCGCCGCCCGCGTCTACCTCCGGGTCGGCGGCCCGACGCTGCCGGCGATCTCCGTCGAGGATGTCCGGGTCGGCCACCACCAGCCGCTCGTGCCGGGACTGGGCGACAGCGCCGCGACGATCTCGTACACCCTGCACAACACCGGCAACGTCACCCTGAACCCGAAGGTGGAGCTGCGCGCGACGGGGCTTTTCGGCCGTACGCTCCTCGCCCGCGACCTGACGAGGATCCCCTCCGAGCTGCTGCCGGGGCAGAGCGTCCGGCTGACCGAGCCGTGGCGGGGCGCGCCCCAGCTGGACTGGGGCGAGGTGACGCTCACGGCGAGCGCGAAGGACACCCGCGAGTCCGCGGCCGCCTCGTTCCTCGCGCTGCCGTGGCTGATGGCGGTGGTGCTGGCGGTCGTGGTGGTGGTGGGCGTCGTCCTCGTGGTCAGAGCGCGTCGGGGCCGCGTTCGCCCGTCCGCACGCGTACGACCGTCTCGACCGGCAGGGCCCAGACCTTTCCGTCCCCGATCTTCCCCGTCTGCGCGGCCTTGACGATCGCGTCGATGACGGCGTCGGAGTCGGCGTCCTCCACCACGACCTCGATGCGGACCTTCGGAACCAGGTCGACCTGGTACTCGGCGCCGCGGTACACCTCGGTGTGGCCGCGCTGACGGCCGTAGCCGCTGGCCTCGCTCACGGTCAGGCCGTGGATGCCCAGCTCCTGGAGAGCGGTCTTCACCTCGTCGAGGCGGTAGGGCTTGACGATCGCGGTGATGAGCTTCATGCCTGGGTCTTGGCCTTCTGGGCGGAGTGGACGGAGGACGCGCTGACCGGGGCGCCGTGGCCCAGGACGCCGTGATCGTATGCGGTCTCGGCGTGCACCGTAAGGTCCAGGCCGGTGTGCTCCTGCTCCTCGCTCGCGCGGAAGCCGATCGTACGGTCGAGCAGCTTGCCGATCCCGTACGTCACGAGGAAGGCGTACGCCCCTACGGCGACCACGGCCACCAGCTGCTTGCCGAGCTGGCTGAGGCCACCGCCGTACAGCAGACCCTCGGTGCCGCCGGTCATCTCCTCGACCGCGAAGACGCCGATGAGGAGGGTGCCGACGATGCCGCCGACCAGGTGGACGCCCACGACGTCGAGCGAGTCGTCGTAGTCGAACCGGAACTTCCAGCTCACGGCGTAGGAGCAGATCACGCCCGCGGCGAGGCCGACGA
This sequence comes from Streptomyces sp. NBC_00028, assembly GCF_045041065.1. Classification (NCBI taxonomy): domain Bacteria; kingdom Bacillati; phylum Actinomycetota; class Actinomycetes; order Kitasatosporales; family Streptomycetaceae; genus Streptomyces; species Streptomyces sp. NBC_00028. Next base: position 6,755,989 of record NZ_CP108293.1, read on the forward strand.
CGAGGGCGCCGAGGAGGGAGACCGAGCCGCAGGACGGGGTGATCGCGACCAGGCCCGCGACCGCGCCGGACGCGGCGCCCAGCGTGGTGGGGTGGCCGTCGCGCTTCTGCTCCACGAACAGCCAGCCGAGCAGGCCCGTGCAGCCGGCCGCGAGGGTGTTGAGGAAGGCCGCCGCGGCGAGGCCGTTCGCGCCGAGCGCCGAGCCCGCGTTGAAGCCGAACCAGCCGAACCAGAGGAGTCCGGCGCCCAGCACGACCATCGGGAGGTTGTGCGGACGCATCGCGTCCTTCTTGAAGCCGAGCCGCGGACCGAGCACCAGGCACAGGGCGAGGCCCGAGGCGCCGGAGGTGATCTCGACCGGCAGACCGCCCGCGAAGTCCAGCGCGCCCAGCTTGTCGAGGATCCAGCCGCCGGGGCCCCAGACCCAGTGGGCGACGGGAACGTATACGAGGAGCGCCCAGACGGGGACGAAGACCAGCCATGCCCCGAACTTCGCGCGGTCCGCGACCGCGCCGCTGACCAGCGCCGCCGTGATGATCGCGAAGGTGAGCTGGAAGGTGGCGAAGAGGAGGGTGGGGACCGTGCCCTGGACGCTGTCGGGGCCGAGGCCCGCCATGCCGGCGTGGTCGAGGTTCCCGACGAGGCCTTGGAAGGCGTCGTCGCCGAAGGCCAGGGAGTAGCCGGCCGCCAGCCACACCACCGTCACCAGCGCGATCGACACGAAGCTCATCATCAGCATGTTGAGGACGCTCTTCGTGCGGACCATGCCGCCGTAGAACAGGGCCAGGCCCGGGGTCATCAGCAGGACGAGGGCGGTGGCGGCGAGCAGCCAGGCGGTGTCGCCGGTGTCGATGTGCGCTGCGGCCTGCGTGGCGGAGAGGGTCACGGTGGTCTCCAACGAGGTGGGGGCTCGTCAGAGGGTCACCGGCGTGCGTTTCCGGATGTGTACGGGTGTGTTTCCGCGAGGTTTCGTTGCGTGAGGGTTTCCGGAAGCTCACGTGCGGGGCGGTGATCGGTCTGTTGTACGGCAGGGCTCTGTGGATCAGGGAGAATGGGCGCCATGAGCGTTCGTAGTCAGTCATCCGAGCCGTCTGAGCCGTCCGGGGCTCCCCATCGCGCCGGCTTCGCCTGCTTCGTTGGCCGCCCCAACGCGGGCAAGTCCACCCTCACGAACGCTCTGGTCGGGCAGAAGGTGGCGATCACCGCCGACCAGCCGCAGACCACCCGGCACACGGTGCGCGGGATCGTGCACCGGGAGGACGCCCAGCTGATCCTGGTGGACACCCCGGGGCTGCACAAGCCGCGCACGCTGCTCGGCGAGCGGCTCAACGACGTGGTCCGCACGACCTGGGCCGAGGTCGACGTGATCGGCTTCTGCCTGCCGGCGAACGAGAAGATCGGTCCCGGTGACCGCTTCATCGCGAAGGAACTCGCCGGGATCAAGAAGTCGCCGAAGGTCGCGATCGTCACGAAGACGGACCTCGTCTCCTCCAAGGCCCTCGCCGAGCAGCTGATCGCCATCGACCAGCTGGGCAAGGAGCTGGGGATCGAGTGGGCGCAAATCGTGCCGGTGTCGGCGACGGCGAACAAGCAGGTGGATCTGCTGGCCGACCTGCTGGTCCCGCTGCTGCCGGAAGGGCCCGCCCTCTACCCCGAGGGTGACCTCACCGACGAGCCGGAGCAGGTCATGATCGCGGAGCTGATCCGCGAGGCCGCGCTGGAGGGCGTGCGCGACGAGCTGCCGCACTCCATCGCCGTCGTCGTCGAGGAGATGCTCCCCCGCGAGGACCGCCCCGCCGACAAGCCCCTCCTCGACATCCACGCCTTCGTCTACATCGAGCGCCCCAGCCAGAAGGGCATCATCATCGGCCCCAAGGGCAAGCGCCTGAAGGAGGTCGGCATCAAGTCCCGCAAGCAGATCGAGGCCCTGTTGGGCACGCCGGTCTTCCTGGACCTGCACGTGAAGGTGGCGAAGGACTGGCAGCGGGATCCTCGGCAGTTGCGGAAGCTGGGGTTCTGATCGAGTTGTTGGGGGTGGTGGTTGCCGGCCGCCTGTGCGAGCGGCTGGCAGAGGTCGGCATCAAGTCGGGCAGGCAGGTCGAGGTGCTGCTGGGGATGTCGGCCGCGCGGCGGTAGCCGCACATTGATGCAGCCTGGACCTGCACGTGAAGGTGGCGAAGGACTGGCAGCGGGATCCTCGGCAGTTGCGGAAGCTGGGGTTCTGATCGAGTTGTTGGGGGTGGTGGTTGCCGGCCGTCTGTGCGAGCGGCTGGCAGAGGTCGGCGTCAAGTCGGGCAGGCAGGTCGAGGTGCTGCTGGGGGCGTCGGCCGCGCGGCGGTAGCCGCACATTGATGCAGTCTGGACCTGCACGTGAAGGTGGCGAAGGACTGGCAGCGGGATCCTCGGCAGTTGCGGAAGCTGGGGTTCTGATCGAGTTGTTGGGGGTGGTGGTTGCCGGCCGTCTGTGCGAGCGGCTGGCAGAGGTCGGCGTCAAGTCGGGCAGGCAGGTCGAGGTGCTGCTGGGGGCGTCGGCCGCGCGGCGGTAGCCGCACATTGATGCAGTCTGGACCTGCACGTGAAGGTGGCGAAGGACTGGCAGCGGGATCCTCGGCAGTTGCGGAAGCTGGGGTTCTGATCGAGTTGTTGGGGGTGGTGGTTGCCGGCCGCCTGTGCGAGCGGGTGGCAGAGGTCGGCGTCAAGTCGGGCAGGCAGGTCGAGGTGCTGCTGGGGATGTCGGCCGCGCGGCGGTAGCCGCACCTTGATGCAGCCTGGACCTGCACGTGAAGGTGGCGAAGGACTGGCAGCGGGATCCTCGGCAGTTGCGGAAGCTGGGGTTCTGATCTCAGGAACTGCTCGGGGTGAGGTCCTGGAGGCCCACCACTCTCAGGAGTTGCAGGCGTTCGTAGGCCTCGGTGCCGGGGCGGGCCGAGTGGACTATCAGGAGGTGGTGGTGTTCGTGGCTGAGCATCACCTCGCAGTCGAGGTCCAGGAGGCCCACCAGGGGGTGCACGAAGCGTTTCGTCGCTCGGTTGCGCAGCGACACCTCGTGTTCCTGCCAGAGGGTGGCGAACTGCGGGCTCGCGGCGCGTAGTTCGGCGACCAGGGCCGCCGGTCCCGGGTCGTCGGGGCGGGCTGCCGTCACCGCTCGGAGCGTCGAGACATGGGCTCGGGCGTGGGCCTCCAGGTCCTCCGCCGGGAACAGGTCATGTGCCGTCGGGTCCAGGAAGAAGCGGCGGGTGAGGTTGCGGTCGCGAGGGGGCCGCGACATCACGTCGCCCACCAGGGCCTTCGCCATCGCGTTCTGGGCCAGGACGTCGCCGTGGTCGTTCAGAACCTGCGCCGGTGTGTCGTGGAGGCGGTCGAGGATCAGCAGGAGACCGGGGCGGACGTGGGACGACGCCGTCTCGCGGCGTGGGGGTTCCTCGCCCACCAGGTGGAAGAGGTGGTCCTGTTCGACGTCCGTCAGGCGCAGCGCGCGGGACAGCGCGGTCAGCATCTGGCGGGACGGGCGCGGGCCCCGGGACTGTTCCAGACGCGTGTAGTAGTCCACCGACATGCCCGCCAGCGACGCCACCTCCTCCCTCCGCAGGCCCGGCGTACGCCGTCTCGCCCCCGGTGTCAGGCCCACGTCCGACGGGGTGAGGCGGGCGCGGCCACGGCGGAGGAAGTCGGCCAGTTCGGTTCGGTTCACCCGTCAAGCGTGCGTCAGTCCGCCCGGCTTATCCAGGGACCGCCGATCCCCCGATCGACGGGTCTCTCCCGGCGTCGACGCCGCTGCCCAAGGCTGGTGGGGACGAGAGGAGCACATCGTGCTGACATTGGTCACCGGAACCACAGGTCAGGTCGGACGGCGCTTCGTGCCGCGACTGCTGGCGCAGGCACGGGGCAGCGAACGGGTGCGGGTCCTTGTACGGGACGCCGCCCGCGGTGAGCCCTTCGCCGACCTCGGCGCGGACGTCGTCGTCGGCGACCTCCGCGACACCGACACCCTCGGCAAGGCCGTCGCCGGCGTCGACGCCGTGGTCAACGTCGCCGCCTCCTTCCGCGGCGTGTCGGACGAGGAGGCACGGGCGGTCAACCATGAGGCGGCCATCGAGCTGGGCCGCGCCGCACAGGCGGCCGGGGTGCGGCGGTTCGTACAGGTCAGCACGGGGCTCGTGTACGGCACCGGACGCGGCCGGCCGCTGACCGAGGACGACGAGAGCCGGCCCGGCGGGGCGATGTGGGGTGCCTACCCCGAGTCCAAGGCCCGGGCCGAGCGGGAACTGCTCGCGCTGGAAGGGCTGGACGTACGGGTCGCCCGCCTCCCCTTCGTCTACGGCGAGGGCGACCCCCATCTCGCCCAGTCCCTGATGTGGGCCAAGAACTGGGCGGCCGGCCAGCGCCTGCACATGGGCCATCACGCCGACGTAGCTCAGGGGCTGCTGCGGATCCTGCACGCGCCCGGCATCGCCGGCCGGATCTACAACATCGCCGACGACGCCCCTGTCACGGCGGTGGAACTGCACCAGCTGAACGGGGCCGAGGTTCCCGAGGAGCTGTACACCCGCACCGACCCTGACCCGTGGCTGGCGATCACCTCCACCGACCGCATCCGCCGCGAGCTGGGCTACCGGCCGATGTACCCGTCCGTCTACACCGCCCGCGACGCCGGAGCCCTCTAGAGCCCCTAGTCGACGCCCCTAGTCGACGCCCTTGATCCGCCCCACCAGCACCGCCCCCGCCAGCCCGAGCACCGCCGCCACCAGATACAGCGTCCGGTAGCCGCCCAGGTGCGTCACGATCGGTGCGGCGACGGCGGGGGCGGCGACCTGGGGGAGGGCGTTGGCGATGTTGATGACGCCGAGGTCCTTCCCCCGGTCCAGGGCCTTCGGGAGGACGTCCGTCATCAGGGCGAAGTCGACCGACATGAACACCCCGAGCGCCAGGCCCAGCAGGGCCGCCACGACGATCGCACCCGCCCAGGTCTGCCAGACGGCGAGCAGTGCCGTGGCCGCCGCCATCAGCGCACCCGACCACCGTACGAACGGTTTGCGGCGGCCCAGCCGGTCCGACCACACGCCGCCCACCACCACCGTGGCCAGCAGCGTCACGCTGTTCACCGCGGTGAGGATCAGGACGCCCTGCTCCGGGTCGGGGTAGTCGAGCCGGTCCCGCAGGTAGTACAGCAAGTACAGGATCACCAGCGCGTTGCTGAGGTTGATCAGGAACCGGGTCAGCCAGGCCCAGCCGAAGTCCGGGTGGCGGCGCGGGCTCAGCCAGAAGCCGCGGACGAAGGACCGGCCGTCCCATGGCGGGCGGTCCGCCACCGCCAGTCGCAGGTCGGGGTGGCGGAGGACGTACGGCAGCACCCCCGCCACCGTGAACACCGCGCACGCCGCATATCCCGCCGCGATCCCGCCCGCCGCCGTCGCCAGTCCCGTACCGGCGACGGCGCCCAGGATCTGTGCCGCCCCCAACCACCCGCCCACCACACCCCGTTGCGGGCGCGGCACCCGGTCCGGCACCGCCGCCGTCACCGCCGCGAACGAGGCGTTCAGGGTGAGCTGGACCAGGCACCAGCCCAGCGTCATCAGCCACAGCCCGTCCGCTCCCGCGAGCAGCAGCAGGGACAGGGCGCCGCCCGCCGCTCCCGCCACGATCCACGGCGTCCGGCGGCCCCGGCTCGCGGTGGTGCGGTCCGACAGAGCGCCGAAGAACGGGTTCGCGGCCAGGGACACCACCGCGCCCACGCCGGTCACCCACGCCAGCAGCGTCTCCTTCGACATGCCGGTGCCGGGCGCGAAGTCCTCCGCCTGCCGGGCCAGCAGAATCTGCAGCGGGCCGTACCAGCCCACCCAGATCGCCACGTTGGCCAGTGACAGCGCGGCCGTCCAGCCCCGGCCGACCCGTTCGACGGGCTCGTCCAGGGCTGCCGACGGCGTCGTCACCTCTGGGCCCGCAGCAGGGACCGGAACCAGGCGTAGGAGTCCTTCTTCGTCCTCGCCTGCGTCGTGAAGTCCACGTGCACCAGGCCGAACCGCTGGGCGTATCCCTCGGCCCACTCGAAGTTGTCCAGCAACGACCACACGAAGTACCCGCGGACGTCGACCCCGGCCTCCACCGCCCGGTGCAGGGCCCGCACATGGCCGTCCAGGTAGTCGATCCTGGCGCGGTCGTGGACACCCCCGTACGAGCAGCCGTTCTCGGTGATGACCACCGGCGGCAGCCGGTCGCCGTAGCGCTCGTGGAAGGTCGTGAGGAGCTCCGTCAGGCCCTCCGGGACCACCGGCCAGCCGAAGTCCGTGACCGGGACGTCCTCGATCTCCTGGACGGAGAAGGGGAGTTCGGCCGGGATCGTCAGCCCGCCGAACTCGATGTCGGCGCCCTGCGGGGCGCCCACCCGGGTCGGCGCGTAGTAGTTGACGCCGTAGAAGTCGAGCGGCTCGGAGATGGTCTTCAGGTCCGCCGCCACGTCGCCCGGCATCAACTCGCCCAGCCCGTCCGGGTATTCGCCCAGCAGGATGGGCTCGGCGAACAGGCGGTTGAGCAGCAGGTCGTAGAACGCCGCCGCCTCCAGGTCCGGCTGCTCCTGCGAGGCGGGCCAGGTCGGGCCGTGCGAGTTGGCGATGCCGACGTCCGTGGCACCGGACGCGCGCAGCGCCTGGACGCCCAGACCGTGGGCGAGGAGCAGATGGTGGGCGACCGGGAGCGCGTCGAACATCAGCCGCTTGCCGGGGGCGTGGGCGCCCAGCGCATGGCCGAACAGGGTGTGTTCGGCGGGCTCGTTGATCGTGATCCACTTCGTCACCCGGTCGCCGAGCCGCTCGGCGACGACCTGGACGTACTCGGCGTAGCGGGACGCGGTGTCCCGCTCCAGCCAGTCCAGCGCTACCGGCAGGTCCCAGTGGAAGAGGGTCGGGACCGGGCGGACGCCCGCCGCGCAGAGTTCGTCGACCAGCCGGTCGTAGAAGTCCAGTCCGCCCTCCGCGCGCACCCGAGGCCAGGAGATCGAGAAGCGGTACGCGTCCACGCCCAGGTCGGCGAGGAGCGCCACGTCCTCGCGGTAGCGGTGGTAGTGGTCGCAGGCCGTCTCCGCCGTCGAGCCGTCCTTCACCCGGCCCGGCTCGGCCGTGAACGCGTCCCACACGGAGGGCTCGCGCAGGTCCGCCGCGCCCTCGATCTGATGGGCCGAGGTCGAGACGCCCCACAGGAAGTCGGCCGGGAACGTCGGTATCGCGTTGGTCGCCATGGGCGGGATCATCCTTACCGCCGGTAAGGGAAGTCAACGCCCCAGCGTGAACTGCCCGTTACGCTCCTTCCTTGAGCACCCGCGAGATCAGCCCACGCTGCTCCTCGGTGAGCCGGGGGTCGGCCGCGTAGACCGTCCTCCCGTCCACCGTGATCTCGTAGCTGAACCCGTCGGGGACCCCGACGGGCGGGGTGTGCCGCCCGTCGGCGATCGCCTTCTCGGCCAGGGCTCGCCATTCGTGTGCGTCGGGCCGCCCCGAGGTGTCCACCTCGGCGCTGCGCTCGATGCCCGCGAATCCGCCCGTGCGCCTCACTCGAATACGCATGGGACCGTGTGTAGTACGGAATTACGCCGTGCGCACCCCGACCTGCTCCCATGCCTTCAGTACGGCCTGAAGCTCCTCGCCCTCCTGGTAGCGGGCCTTGGCCGCCGCCACCGTCAGGGTCGCGAAGTCCGTGAACAGGGCGTCCTTCTTCAGCTCGCCGCCGGTCAGGACGTCGTACCAGATCTGTCCCGCCCGCTCCCAGGCGTGGCCGCCGAGGGTGGTGGCGGCGATGTAGAAGGCGTGGTTGGGGATGCCGGAGTTGATGTGGACGCCGCCGTTGTCGCGGCCGGTGCGGACGTAGTCGTCCATGGTCGCGGGCTGCGGGTCCTTGCCGAGGACGTCGTCGTCGTACGCCGTGCCCGGCTCCTTCATGGAGCGCAGGGCCTTGCCCGTGACGCGCGGGGCGAGCAGGCCGGCGCCGATCAGCCAGTCGGCCTCGGCGGCGGTCTGGCCGAGCGTGTACTGCTTGATGAGGGAGCCGAAGACATCGGACATCGACTCGTTGAGCGCGCCGGGCTGGCCGAAGTAGGTCAGGTTGGCGGTGTACTGCGTGACTCCGTGGGTGAGCTCGTGGCCGATGACGTCGATCGGGATGGTGAAGTCGAGGAAGATCTCCCCGTCCCCGTCGCCGAACACCATCTGCTCGCCGTTCCAGAAGGCGTTGTTGTAGTCCCGGTCGTAGTGGACCGTCGCGTCCAGCGGGAGGCCGCCCCCGTCGATCGAGTCGCGCTCGTAGGCCTTCAGGTAGAGCTCGAAGGTGGCGCCGAGGCCCGCGTAGGCGCGGTTGACCGTGGCGTCCTTGCCGGGTTCCGAGCCCTCGGCGCGGACCTTCTTCCCGGGCAGCTCGGTGCGGTGTTTGGCGTCGTAGAGGGTGCGGTGCGGCTTTCCGGCCTCCGCGCCGAGCGGCGCGGCGACGGAGGGGGCGCCGACGACCGTGGTCAGCCGGCGGTGGGTGCGCTCGAAGGCGTCGCGCTCCAGGGTCCTGCGCGCGGGATCGGCGAGCGCGGGGTCCTCGTGCTGCGCGAGCTTGTCGAGGACGTGGGGCGGTACGACGGTGCAGAAGACGGGCTCGAAGCCCCCGTTGGTCTTCGTCATGCCCGGCACCCTTGCACTGTGTTATGCCGGTGTCACTACCCGCAACCATGATTGGTGAAATATGCGGACAGGAGGGCGCACGCTCCGTGACGAAGTGGTATGACGAAGTGGCGTGGCGCACTTTTTGTCCGGTTCCCTGTTATTCGTCCCCCGGGTCCCGCATGCTGATACAGCGCCCCGCATCCGAACCGGCTCGGCTAGCATGCTTCGCATCATGCGTTTCGGGCTGCTTCTTCTTAGCTGCCGCGGCGAGGGCCTGTAGTCCAGGTCGACTCCCTCCCCGCGGAGCTTGGCGTTGCGTCGTCGGCCGTCCTTCCGGACACCCTGAGGAGCCCCCGCATCATGGCGAACCGCCAGCAGCCCAGCACCATGCCGATCCACAAGTACGGCCAGTACGAGCAGGTCGACATCGCGGACCGCACGTGGCCGAACAACCGGATCACCACCGCCCCCCGCTGGCTCTCCACCGACCTGCGTGACGGCAACCAGGCCCTGATCGACCCCATGTCGCCCGAGCGCAAGCGCCGGATGTTCGACCAGCTGGTCAAGATGGGCTACAAGGAGATCGAGGTCGGCTTCCCGGCCTCGGGCCAGACGGACTTCGACTTCGTCCGCTCGATCATCGAGGAGCCGGGCGCGATCCCGGACGACGTCACCATCTCCGTACTGACCCAGGCCCGCGAGGACCTGATCGAGCGGACCGTGGAGTCCCTGAAGGGCGCCAAGCGGGCCACCGTCCACCTGTACAACGCCACCGCCCCCGTCTTCCGCCGGGTGGTGTTCCGCGGCTCCAAGGACGACATCAAGCAGATCGCCGTCGACGGCACCCGCCTGGTCATGGAGTACGCGGAGAAGCTGCTGGGCCCGGAGACCGAGTTCGGCTACCAGTACAGCCCCGAGATCTTCACCGACACCGAGCTGGACTTCGCCCTGGAGGTCTGCGAGGCGGTCATGGACGTCTACCAGCCGGGCCCGGGCCGCGAGATCATCCTCAACCTGCCCGCCACGGTGGAGCGTTCGACGCCGTCCACGCACGCGGACCGCTTCGAGTGGATGAGCCGCAACCTCTCCCGCCGCGAGCACGTGGTCATCTCCGTCCACCCGCACAACGACCGCGGTACGGCGGTGGCGGCGGCCGAGCTGGCGCTGATGGCCGGCGCCGACCGCGTCGAGGGCTGTCTGTTCGGCCAGGGCGAGCGCACCGGCAACGTCGACCTGGTCACCCTGGGTATGAACCTGTTCTCCCAGGGCGTCGACCCGCAGATCGACTTCTCCGACATCGACGAGATCCGTCGTACGTGGGAGTACTGCAACCAGATGGAGGTCCACCCCCGCCACCCGTACGTGGGCGACCTGGTCTACACGTCCTTCTCCGGCTCCCACCAGGACGCCATCAAGAAGGGCTTCGACGCGATGGAGGCCGACGCGGCGGCGAAGGGGGTCACGGTCGACGACATCGAGTGGGCCGTGCCGTACCTGCCGATCGACCCCAAGGATGTCGGCCGCTCCTACGAGGCCGTCATCCGTGTCAACTCGCAGTCCGGCAAGGGCGGTATCGCGTACGTCCTGAAGAACGACCACAAGCTGGACCTGCCGCGCCGGATGCAGATCGAGTTCTCCAAGCTCATCCAGGCCAAGACCGACGCCGAGGGCGGCGAGGTCACCGGCGGCGACATCTGGAACGTCTTCCAGGACGAGTACCTGCCGAACCCCGAGAACCCGTGGGGCCGTATCCAGGTCAAGAACGGGCAGTCGACCACCGACACGGACGGCGTGGACACGCTGAAGGTGGAGGCCACGGTCGATGGTGTCGACACCGTGCTGACCGGTACCGGCAACGGTCCGATCTCGGCCTTCTTCGACGCGCTGGCCAAGGTCGACATCGATGCGCGGCTGCTGGACTACCAGGAGCACACGATGAGCGAGGGCGCGTCGGCGCAGGCCGCGTCGTACATCGAATGTGCGATCGACGGCAAGGTTCTGTGGGGGATCGGGATCGATGCGAACACGACGCGTGCGTCGCTGAAGGCGGTTGTGTCTGCTGTTAACAGGGCTGCGCGCTAAGAGGGGGCCGCGCGGGGTTGTGTTTCGACTGCGGGTTCGTTGTGGCTGGTCGCGCAGTTCCCCGCGCCCCTGAAAAGCCTTCCCCGCGCCGTCCGCTATGAGGTCCCGTCCGCTGTTTCTTCGCGGGCGGGGCCCGGTCGTTTCCGGCCATCTCTCTGTGCAGGTCACGGAAAGGTCTCGTCCAGGGTGCTGACTGGGCCTCCCTGATGTGGCTAACATCACGCCAGCGCGGCGATGTTGCCGTGCGGTTACGCGGAGGTGTGACGTGCTGCCAGGACGGGGACGAAACGACCGTGCCGCCAGGCCTGCGCGCATGCTGGGCACGCGTACCGCGTGGACGCCCGTGGGCGACGGGGAGTTCTTCTGCCCGGGATGCGGCGGGGACCGCAACTACCAGCGGCTGACCGGGCGCCGCCGCTTCACCCTCCTCGGGGTTCCGGTCCTGCCGCGCGGCGAGACCGGGCCGGTCGTCGAATGCGCCGCCTGTCGCCGCCACTTCGGCACCGACGTCCTCGACCATCCGACCACCACCCGCTTCTCCGCGATGCTCCGCGACGCCGTCCACACCGTCGCCCTCGCGGTTCTCGCCGCGGGCGGCACCTGTTCGCGTGCGGCGCTGGAGGCGGCCGCCTGCGCGGTCCGCGCCGCCGGGTTCGACGACTGCACGGAGGACCAGCTGGGCGCGCTGGTGGAGGCGCTGGCCGCCGACACCGGGCGGGTCTTCGGCGAGCCCTGCGGGGCCGGGCTGGCGATAGAGCTGCACGAGGCGCTCGATCCGCTGGCGCCGCACCTCGCGCCGGCCGGGCGGGAGTCCGTTCTGCTCCAGGGCGCGCGGATCGCGCTCGCCGACGGGCCCTACACCCCGGCCGAGCGGGACGCGCTGGCCACGGTGGGCGCCGCCCTCACCATCTGCGCGGACGACGTCACACGGCTGCTGGCGGCGGCGCGGACACCGTCGTAAGACACTCCCGTTACTCCCCGGGGAGTAACCGCGGCCGTATACCGCCCTCCGGAGTAACCGCCAACTCGCCCTTGCGCGCGACGATTCGGCCGTTCCGCGCCGGGAGTCTGGACTCGACCCAGACACCCGACCGGAGGGAGGCCCGTCGATGGGGGCCGCAAGGACATCTTCACCGCGACGGCGTGCCGTGCCCTGGGTGCTGCTCGGGCTCTGGATCGCCGTGCTGGCGTTCGCCTCGCCGTTCGCCGCCAAGCTCGCCGACGTCCAGCGGGACCGGGCCGTCGACTATCTGCCCGGCAGCGCCGACTCCACGCAGGTCGCCAGGATCCAGGACCGGCTGCCCGGCGGCGAGGCCACCGAGATGGTCGTCGTCTATCACCGTGCCGGTGGGCTGACCGCGGCCGACAAGGCGACCGCCGCCGCGCAGATCGAGCGGATCGCCGGCGCGCACCAGCTCACCGCCCGGCCGCAGGGCGTGCCCTCCAAGGACGGCACCACCCTGATGTACCCGGTGGCGAGCACCGAGCCGGGCACCGACGAGAAGGCGCGCGACGCCCTCGTCAACGACGTACGGGACATCGCGCACGACGACGGCGGGATGAGCGTCGACGTGGGCGGCGCGGGAGCCCTGCAGACCGACGCCGCCGAGGTGTACAACGCGCTCGGCGGGCCGCTGCTCTACACCACGGCCGGGGTCGTCGCGCTGCTGCTGATCCTGATCTACCGCAGCCCGGTCCTGTGGCTGGTGCCGCTCGCCGTCGCGGGCCTCGCCGACTATCTGTCGATGGCCGTGGCCTACGGCCTCCACCAGTGGTTCGGCACCGCCGTGACCGGCGCCGGCTCCGGCATCATGACCATCCTCGTGTTCGGCGCGGGCACCGACTACGCGCTGCTGCTCGTCTCCCGCTACCGCGAGGAGCTACGGCGCTTCGAGCGGCCGTACGACGCGATGGTCGCCGCGCTCAAGGGCTGCGGCCCCGCGGTACTGGCCTCGTCCGGCACGGTCGCCGCGGGACTGCTCTGCCTGCTCGCCGCCGACCTCAACTCCAGCCGCGGTATGGGCCCGCTCGGCACGGTCGGCATCCTGTGCGCGCTGGCCGCCATGCTGACCCTGCTGCCCGCCCTCCTCGTGCTGCTCGGCCGCCGCGTCTTCTGGCCGCTCGTGCCGCGCTACGGCAGCACCCCCAAGGCCCGCCGGTCCCTGTTCGCCGCGATGGGCAGCTCGGCCGGACGCCGCCCCCTGACCGTCCTCGCCGCCGGCGCGGTCCTGCTCGGCGCGCTGGCGCTCGGGACGCTGAACCTGCCCGGCGCCCTCAAGCAGGAGGACTCCTTCACCACCACGCCCGACGCGGTCGCCGCCATGGAGACGCTGGCCCGTGCCTACCCCGAGCAGGGCACCCAGCCGCTCACCGTCCTCGCCCCCACCGACCGCGCCGACGCCGTGCTGGGCGAGGTCCGGGACACCCCCGGCGTCGCCGCGGCGGAGCGCGGGCGCAGCGGGGACGGCTGGACGGAGATCTCGGTCGTCGCCACCTCCGCCCCCCAGTCGGCGGGCGAGACGGCGACCATCGAGGCACTGCGCGACCGCCTCGACGACGCGCTGGTCGGCGGAGCCAGCGCCCAGCAGCTCGACCTCGCGGACACCAACGCCCGCGACCGCATGATCGTCGTACCGCTCGTCCTCGTCTCCGTCCTGCTGATCCTGATCGTGCTGCTGCGGTCGGTGGTCGCGCCGCTGCTCCTGGTCGGCGCCGTGGTCGCGGTCTGGGGCGCGGCCCTCGGTATCGGCGGACTCGTCTTCGGCCCGGTGTTCGGCTTCGAGGGCACGGACCCGGGGCTCGGTCTGCTCTCCTTCGTCTTCCTGGTGGCCCTCGGCGTCGACTACGGCATCTTCCTGATGCACCGGATGCGGGAGGAGTCCCTCCAGGGCACGGAACCAGTGGCGGCGGCCCTGACCGCGCTGCGGACGACGGGCGGCGTCATCGCCTCGGCGGGACTGGTCCTCGCGGCGACCTTCGCGGTGCTCACCAACATGCCGCTGGTCAGCCTCGTCGAACTCGGCTTCGTCATCGCGGTCGGCGTCCTGCTCGACACCTTCCTGGTCCGCACCTACCTCGTCACCAGCGCCGCCGTCGCGCTGCGCCGCACGGTGTGGTGGCCGGGCGCCCTGTCCCGCGAGCCCGAGACGCCGACCCCACCGAGGGAACCGGAGCCCGTGGCGGTGGTGACGCACTGAACGGCACCGACCGGCGCCCCTCCTCTCCCGGAGGGGCGCCGTTCCGGCGGAGGATGAGCCCCATGCATCTCACCACAGCCCCGGTGCGGCCACGCCTGGGCGAACGCGTCGTGGCGGCGCTCACCCGCGACCCCGGCACCGCGCCGCACGCCACCCGCAACGACGCGGTGCTGGCGGCCGTGCTCGCCGCCCTCGCCACGGTCCTCGCGGCCTTCACCGACACCCTCCGCCACCCGGACGCCCTGGGCTGGACGCTCCTCCTCGCCGCCCATGTGCCGCTGGTGTGGCGCCGGCGGCGACCGCTGCTCGTGCTCGCCGCGGTCGTGGTGCTCGTCATCCCGTACCACGCCCTCGACAACAACCACGGCGCGCCCGTGCCCGCCTCGCTCGTCGCCCTGTACACGGTCACCGTCACCCAGCGCCCCACCCGCTCGATCCTGGTCGGCGCCGCGGGCCTCGCCCTCTCCGTGACCGTGATGTTCACCTTCGGCGACCACAAACAGGTCGGCGACCTGGTGCGCACCTACGGCTGGGTGCTCGCCGTCCTCTTCATCGGCATCGACGTCCGCTACTACCGCCAGTACGTCGCCTCCCTCGTCGAACGCGCCGAACGGGCCGAACGCACCCGCGAGGAGGAGGCGCGGCGCCGGGTCGCCGAGGAACGCCTGCGGATCGCCCGCGACCTGCACGACCTGCTGGCCCACAGCATCACGCTGATCGGCGTGCAGACCTCGGTCGCCGCGCATGTCCTGGCCGCCGACCCCGAACGCCTGGACCGGGAGACGGTGGCGAAGGCGCTGGAGGACATCGCGGACACCTGCCGCTCCGCGCGGGGCGAACTGCGCACGACGCTGGAGGTGCTGCGCGAACAGGGCGCCACCGTGGAGGTACGCGGACCGCTGCCGGGCCTGGACGGCGTCCCCGACCTGCTGGAGGCGGCCCGGTTGGCGGGAGCCAGGGTCCTGGAGACCCTGCGGGTCGACGAGACGCCCCCACCCGCGGTGGGCGCGGCGGCCTACCGCATCGTGCAGGAGGCGCTGACGAACGCGGTACGGCACGCCGGGCCGGAGCCCGCGATACGGGTGTCGCTGTACGAGGAGCAGGGCGCCCTGCGGGTGTCGGTGAGCGACGACGGCAGGACGGCGGACGTCGGCTCGGCGGGCGCCGGCTTCGGGCTGATCGGGATGCGGGAACGGGCCCGCAGCGTGGGTGGCACACTCGACGCCGGGCCGCGGACGGAGGGCGGCTTCGAGGTGACGGCGGTGCTGCCGCTCAGGGGTGCTCTGGAGGGGGCCGGATGACGATCCGCGTACTGCTGGCGGACGACCAGACGCTCGTACGGGCCGCGTTCGCGATGCTCGTCGAGTCGGCGGGGGACATGGAGGTCGTGGGCGAGGCGGGCACCGGCCGGGAGGCGGTGGAACGGGCCCGGGACTCCCGCGCGGACCTGATCGTGATGGACATCCGGATGCCCGACCTGGACGGCATCGAGGCGACCCGGCTGATCGCGGCGGACCCCGACCTGACCGGGGTGAAGGTGCTGGTCCTCACGACGTACGACACGGACGAGAACATCGTGGAGGCGCTGAGGGCGGGGGCGTCGGGGTTCCTGGTGAAGGACACGAGACCGGCGGAGATGCTGGAGGCGATCCGGACGGTGGCGGCGGGGGAGTCCCTGCTGTCGCCCGGGCCGACGGCCCGGTTGATCGCACGGCTGCTGCGAAGCCCGGGCGTGGTGCGGACCGTTGTCGCGGAGGCCGGCCCCGACTCCCTGTCCGAGCGGGAGCGGGAGGTGCTGACGCTGGTGGGGCGGGGGCTCAACAACACGGAGATCGGAGACGCGTTGGGGCTGAGCCCGCTGACTGCGAAGACCCATGTCAGCCGGATCATGGGGAAGTTGGGGGCCAGGGATCGGGCACAGTTGGTGATCGTGGCGTACGAGTCCGGGATGGTTACACCCGGGGGTGTGTAGCCGTGGGTGACGGGGAGAGGTCCCCTACAGCAACCCCGCCCCCGCCAAAAACTCCCCCACCTTCCCCACCTCCCCCTCCGACAACCCCACCTGAGGCTCAGCGGTCACCGGGCACGCGATAACCCCCCGCAGATACAGCGCCGCCTTGAACGCCCCCAGCGCCGCCGAAGAGCCCCCCATCCGCCCGGGGTCCCCGACCCTCACCATCCCGAACAGCCGGCACAACCGCTCCTGTTCGAGCCGGGCCGCGCTCCAGTCGCCCGCCTTGCACAGCTGATAGAGCCGGACGTAACCCTCCGGGTCGACGTTCGCCAACCCCGGCACCGCCCCGTGTGCCCCCGCCGCCAGTGCCGAGTCGACGAACAGCTCGGAACCTGTGAGGGCCGAGAAGCCCGCGAGGTCGGCGCGGGCGCGCGCGCCCCGCAGGACGTCACGGAACGCCGCCAGGTCGCCGCTGGAGTCCTTCAGGCCCGCCAGCACCCCCTCCGCCGCCAGCTCCAGCACCACGTCCGCCGGCAGTTTCGTGTGGACGCCGCTCGGGAGGTCGTACGCGATGACCGGGACCTCGCTCGCCGCCGCGAGGAGGCGGTAGTGGCGGGTGATCTCGGCCGGGTGGGTGCGGGTGTAGAACGGGGCCGTCGCCACCACCGCGTCCGCTCCCGCCGCCGTCACCGCCCGGACATGTTCCAGGACCCTCGGCGTCGTCATGTCGATCACCCCGGCCAGTACCGGCAGCCGTCCGCCCACATGGTCTGCGACCGCCCGGACCACCAACTCCCGCTGTCTGTCCGTGAGATACGCCGCCTCCGACGACGTACCGAGCACGAACAGCCCGTGCACCCCCGCCGAGAGCAGATGGTCGACCAGGCTGAGCAGCGACGGGACGTCCACCTCGCCGTCCGGCGTCAGCGGGGTGCACACGGGTGGTACGACTCCGGTCAGCGGGGCGGGGACGGTCATGGAGGCTCCCTGTCGTCGGTCCTACGCGGAAGATCTTCCCCTTTCCGCGAACTCGACCCGCCGAGGCGAAGGACGTGATGCGCTGTGGGCGCGGAGCTGAGGAAGGCGGAGGGGCGTGGGAGGGGCTGTGTGGGGCGAGGGCGACAGTGGGGTACTGCGGTTGCCGTCCGGCAGGCTGGTGAGGGGGCGGGGTCTGCGGCATCCCCTGCCATCGGGTGCGCCGGTCCCCTCGTACGGTCTCTATCTGCTCGGGCACCGGCCCCCGCCCGTCGCCTGGGAGTCGCGCTGGCTGCGCTGGCCCGACTTCCGGCTGCCCGCCGATCGCGCGGACGCCCGCGACGCGCTCGCCGAGGTGTGGGAGCGGGCCGCGGGCGAGCGTGTCGAGGTCGCGTGCGGAGGCGGACGCGGGCGTACGGGGACGGCGCTGGCGTGTCTGGCCGTACTGGACGGCGTACCGCCCGACGAGGCCGTCGCGTACGTCCGCGCGCACTACCACCGGGGTGCGGTGGAGACGCCGTGGCAGCGGCGTTATGTGCGGCGGTTCACGGCTGCCCGGTGAGGGTCCGCGCCAGCAGGGCCGCGGTGTCGCGGATCAGCGCGTCGTCCCGGGCGGCGTCCTGCGCGGGCAGGGTCGTCAGGACGGCCAGCAGGAGCGGGGTGCCGTCCTCGGTCCAGGCGATGCCCACGTTGTTGTTGGTGCCGTAGGAACCGCCGCCCGTCTTGTCGGCGACCGTCCAGGTGGGCGGGAGACCGGCGCGCAGGCGGGTGCCGCTCGTGGTGTTGCCGCGCAGCCAGCGGGTGAGCAGGGCACGGTCCGGGCGGTCCAGGGCGTGGCCGAGGACCAGTCGGCCGTACGTCCGGCCGATCGCGTACGGGCTCGTCGTGTCCGTGATCCGCCAGGGCTCGGCCGAGTTGAGTTCCGTCTCCCAGCGGTCCAGGCGGGTCACCCGGTCGCCGAGGGAGCGGGCGAAGCGGGTGATGGCGGTGGGGCCGCCGAGTTCGCGCAGGAGGAGGTTGCCGGCGCCGTTGTCGCTGAACGTGATGGCCACCTCGGCGAGTTCGGCGACCGTCATGCCGTCGGCGAGATGCTCCCGCGTCTTGTCGGAACCCTCCTTCGGCAGGTCGGCGTCCGTGTAGTGGATACGGCGGGACAGGAACTCGCCGTCGCGGTCCAGGTCGCGCAGGACGGCGGCGGACGCGAGCGTCTTGAACAGCGAGCACATCGGGAAGAGTTCGCCGGCGCGGTGACGGACGGTCCTGCCGGTGGCGATGTTGCGGGCGAACACCCCCAGGCGGGCGCCGTGTTGAGTTTCCAGCTCACGCAGCCCCGGGTGCGTGGAGGCGTGCGCGGGCGCGCTCGTCATGAGGGCGGTGGTAGTGGCAGCGGCTGCGGTCAGAAGGGTTCGGCGGGCTAAGATCGCGCTCTCCTTCGGTCGGTGGGTGGTGACGATCTCCGTAGTGATCGACGCCGTACGTCATTCCTTGGTTGCGGGGGCGTAGACCTTCGGGGGACGGCGGTGCGGGCGGGGGCTCGGCACAGTGGCCGTATGGAGATGACCGGGAAGGCCAAGGGGATCAGCCGGGCGCGGTTCCTCACGGGGGTGGCGGGGGTGGCGGTGCTGCCCGCGGGGGCGGCGTCGGCGACCGGACGGGCGGCGCCCCGCAAGGGACTCGCCCGTCGCGGTGTCGTCTACACCGTCGGTGCGGGGGAGACGCCGGCCACGGCCTGGAGCGCCGCCCGGATGCGCGGGGACCTCCGGGTGATCCGCGACGACCTGCACGCGAACACCGTCGACGTCACCGGCGACGGCGTCGGACGCCTCACCGCCACCGCCGCCGAGGCCGCCGAACTCGGGCTGCACATCTGGCTTCAGCCGACCCTCGGTGATGTGCCGGAGCGGGACATCCTCGAACACCTCGCGGAGACGGGCCGGTTCGCGGAGCGGCTGCGGCGGCAGGGTGCGAGCGTCGAGCTCAGTGTGGGCTGCGAGTTCTGGCTGTTCGTGCCCGGGATCCTCCCCGGGGACACGGTCTTCGAGCGCATCGAGAACCTCCAGAGCGGCAACCTCGACTGGGCCGGAATGCAGCGCCGCCTCGCCCGCTTCACCGCGAAGGCGGCGGCGCTCGGCCGCAGGGTCTTCCACGGCCGCCTCAGTTACGCGTCCGCTCCCGAGATCGACCAGGTCGACTGGGGCCTCTTCGACGTCGTGGGCGTCGACTACTACTCGTACTTCCCCCGACGCTCCGACTACGTACGGGAGTTGAGGAAGTACCTGCGCCACGGCAAGCCCCTCGTCATCACCGAGTTCGGCACCTGCGCCTACGTCGGCGCCCCCGAGGCGGGCGGTATGGGCTGGGACATCGTCGACCACGGCAAGAACCCCGAGGAGATCAAGGACCCGATCCCGGTCCGCAGCGAACGCGTCCAAGCCGCCTACCTCGCCGACCTGTTGGACGTCTTCGCGTCGATGGACCTCTACGGGGCGATGGTCTTCGAGTTCCTCACCGCCGACGCCCCGCACCGCCCCGGCGACCCGCGCCACGACCTCGACCTGGCGAGCTACGGCATCACCAAGGCGGTCCAGAACCGCCCCGGTGACCCGGACTCGGGCTGGCACCGGGAGCCGAAGGAGGCGTTCCATGCCGTGGCCCGGGCCTATGGCAGGGCGTGTCAGCGGCAGTAGAGGTCGGTGGCGGGACGTTCGCCGGTGGCCAGGAAGCGGGACACCGCCGCGTCACCGCACGCGTTGCCGTTGTCGAGATAGGCGTCATGGCCCGTCGAGTTCACGGTCACCATGACGGCTCGCCGGCCGAGGGCCTCGCGGAGCTTGAGGGCGCCGCTCAGGGGGGTGGCGACGTCCCGTTCGTTCTGCACGAGGAGGATGTTGGACGGCCCTCGGTCGGTGATCCGCACCGGCGGTTCCTGGGGCGCGTAGGGCCAGGCGGCGCAGACCATGGCGTTGCGGGGCATACCGGCGGTGAGCGGGTACTTGGCCCGGCTCTCGGCAACGTCCTTCTGGTAGGCGGCCGTTGAGGTCGTCCAGGCCACGTCGTTGCAGAGCGTCCCGGCGCCGACCGCGGCCACGTTCTGGAGCACGGCGTCGGGTGGCGAGGCCGGCGCCGGCGGCAGCGTGCCGCTCTCGGCGGCCAGCATCAACTGGGCGAGGGCGGGGAAGTCGTCGGGGTCGTAGAGGGTGTCCAGCATGGTCTGCCGCAGTACGTTGCCGTTCAGCTCCTCGGGGTTGGCGCCGGGCCACGGGATCGGCTCCCGGTCGAGCCGCTCGGCCAGCCGCAGGAACAGCGGCCGTACCTCGGCGGCGGTCTCCGCGAGCCGGTACGGATTTCCGTCCTCCGACGCCCACTTGGCGAACTCGGGGAAGGTGTCCTCGACGCCCTGCTCGTGTCCGGCGAGCCAGGCGCGCGAGACCCGCGTCGGGTCCGGGTTGTCATTGCTGTCCAGCACGAACCGGTCCGTGCGCGCGGGGAACAACTGGGCGTAGACCGAGCCGACATACGTCCCGTACGACACTCCCCACGCGGAGATCCGCCGCTCGCCCAGCGCGGCCCGCAGCCGGTCGAGGTCGCGGGCCTCGTTGCGGGTGCTGAGGTGCTTGAGCAGTTCGCCCCCGTTGGCCGCGCAGGCGTCCGCCATCCGCCGGGCGGTGACCAGGGCGTCGTCGACGGAACCGTCGGCGGCGGGCCAGGGCCGCAGCCGGGAGAGCGCGAGGTCCTCGTGCGCCAGCTCGCAGTCGACGGAGGTGGAGGGCGCGAGGCCACGGGGTGCGAAGCCGATGAGGTCGTAGGCGTCCCGGACGTCCTGCGGCAGCTTCTGCCCTTTCCTGGAGGGGTCGTTGAGGCTCGACCCGCCGGGCCCGCCCGGGATGAGGAAGAGTGCCCCGCGCCGGGCGGCCGGGTTCTCGCTCACGATCCTGGAGACGGCGATCTCGATCGTCGGGCCGCCGGGATCGGCGTAGTCCATGGGCACGTCGAGCGTGGCGCACTGCTGGCGCGGGTCGAGCCCGCTGCCCGTGCACGGCCCCCAGTCGAGGGCGGAGACGGGCGCGGCCGAGGCGGTGAGGGGCGTCAGCACCCCGAAGACGATCCCGGAGGCGGCGGCGATCAGGGCGAGGCTCTTGGTCAGCTGCTTCATGCCCCTGAGCCTCGCGGATCTTCCCGACCCGCCCCATCCGGCCAACTGCCTTGTCGGTCGGGGGGTTTACCCCACCGGGTCCAGTAAGGGGCGGCGCGCGCACCCCGTGACGGGAGCAACCAGAGAGTCTAGAAGCAACACCCCGCCGCCCACGCACAAAGCGTGAAACTCGACGGGGCGGGGGAACCACACGACGTGAAGACCCCCGTCGGCAGCTACGTCGTGGACACCCGCACCGGAAGGCTGGGCATCGTCATGGGACACGAAGGGCCCTACCTCCAGCTCAGACCCTACGGCGGCGGCAAGGAATGGGACGTCGCCCCCGACGCCGTACGCCACGCGACCCCCGCCGAGCGGCTCAGCGCGGCGACCGCGTACGCCAACGCGCGCAGCCGGGGCGAGGTGCCTTGACGCCGTTGTCGTAAGGTGCGGGTCCCATGGGCCTGTGGAGCATACGGAAATGGACGAAGCCGAGGGCGACGAGCCGCCACCGCATTCCGCTCACCGCGCACCAGCTGTGGATGGTGTCGCTGAGCGCGCCCGTGAGCAGAGACCGGGACGCCTCCCGCGGCACGCTCTACCCGTTCACCCGGATCGACGACGAGCGGGCCCGCGACTGGCTCGCCGAGCAGTGGGGCATCACCACCCGCGATCAGCTGGCCGGCCGCCTCGACGAGCTGCACCGCAGCGGCTACCGGGCGCGTGCCGCACAGCGCTACGGCGTCTCGCCGCTCGCCTGGGACGCCGCCCTGTACGTCGACATCTCCCGGCGCGGCTTCGGCTGCGGGCTGATCACCGAGGCCGAGGCATGGACCGCCCTGAAGAACATCGTGCCCTCGGTGGTGTCGGCGTACGGCTCCTGGCGCGAGTACGCCGACCACTATCTGCTGGGCCGGCAGGTGTGGCGCGACGACCTGAGGGCCGACGGGGACACCGACCTGCCCGCCCCGCAGGCCACCGCCGACGCCCATCTGCGCGCCCTCCTCGACCCCGCCAACCGCTCCAGCCCGTGGAACCAGGCCCCCTGGACCACCATCAGCCACCCCGACCGGGCCCGCTGACCCCTCGACGTACGGGACAATGACCCTATGAGCCTTTTCCGGGACGACGGCATCGTCCTGCGGACGCAGAAGCTCGGAGAAGCGGACCGCATCATCACCCTCCTCACCCGGGGCCACGGGCGCGTGCGGGCCGTCGCGCGCGGCGTGCGGCGGACCAAGTCCAAGTTCGGGGCGCGGCTCGAACCCTTCTCCCATGTCGACGTGCAGTTCTTCGCGCGGGGGAGCGAGCTGATCGGGCGGGGGCTGCCGCTGTGCACGCAGAGCGAGACCATCGCCGCCTACGGCAGCGGGATCGTCTGCGACTACGCCCGCTACACCGCGGGGACCGCGATGCTGGAGACCGCCGAGCGGTTCACCGACCATGAGGGCGAGCCCGCCGTACAGCAGTATCTGCTGCTCGTCGGGGCGCTGCGGACCCTCGCCAACGGGGAGCACGCCCCGCACCTCGTCCTCGACGCCTTCCTGCTGCGCTCCCTCGCCGTCAACGGCTACGCCCCCAGTTTCGGCGACTGCGCCAAGTGCGGCCTTCCCGGGCCGAACCGGTTCTTCTCGGTCGGCGCCGGCGGCTCCGTCTGCGTGGACTGCCGCGTGCCGGGCAGCGTCGTACCCTCTCCACAGACCCTGGAACTCCTGGGCGCGCTGCTTACGGGAGACTGGGGCACGGCCGACGCGTGTGAACCGCGGTACGTGCGGGAGGGCAGCGGACTCGTCTCCGCTTATCTGCACTGGCATCTGGAACGCGGGCTGCGCTCGCTGCGTTACGTAGAGAAGTAAGCCGGAGAGGAACGAGAAGCAACATGGTCGTACGTGGGATCCTGGGGCGCCAGCGCCGCGACTACAAGACGCCGGAGCCGCACCCCTCCGGCGCCCGCGCGCCGAAGCTCCCCGGCGAACTCGTCCCGAACCATGTGGCGATCGTCATGGACGGCAACGGCCGCTGGGCCAAGGAGCGCGGGCTGCCGCGCACCGAGGGTCACAAGGTCGGCGCCGAGCGCGTTCTCGACGTCCTCCAGGGCGCCGTCGAGATGGGCGTCGGCGCCATCTCGCTGTACGCCTTCTCCACCGAGAACTGGAAGCGCTCGCCCGACGAGGTCCGCTTCCTCATGAACTTCAACCGCGACTTCATCCGCAAGACCCGTGACCAGCTCGACGAGCTCGGCATCCGGGTCCGCTGGGTGGGCCGCATGCCCAAGCTGTGGAAGTCGGTCGCCAAGGAGCTCCAGATCGCCCAGGAGCAGACCAAGGGCAACGACAGGCTGACCCTGTACTTCTGCATGAACTACGGCGGCCGGGCCGAGATCGCGGACGCCGCCCAGGCGCTCGCCGAGGACGTGAAGGCGGGCCGCCTCGACCCGTCGAAGGTCAACGAGAAGACCCTCGCCAAGTACCTGTACTACCCGGACATGCCGGACGTCGACCTGTTCCTGCGGCCCAGCGGCGAGCAGCGCACCTCCAATTACCTGCTGTGGCAGAGCGCCTACGCGGAGATGGTGTTCCAGGACGTCCTGTGGCCTGACTTCGACCGCCGCGACCTGTGGCGGGCCTGCGTCGAGTTCGCCTCCCGCGACCGCCGCTTCGGCGGCGCCCTGCCCAACGAGGAGCTGCTGGCCATGGAGGGCAGGCAGACCAACCCGTAGGCGGGAAACGTGGCCACTTTGTGGCTACCCGGCGTTCACCGGTGTCGCGCACGATCCGGCCATGAAGGTCACGCACCGCGCCATACCCGCCGCCCTCGCCCTCGGGACCCTGCTGGTCGCGGCCCTGCCCGCGCAGGCCGCGCACCAGCCCGCCCACGCCACGAGCTACGGCACGAAGGCCACGTACAGTCCGGGGCAGAGCGCGCACTCCTATCAGCGCCCGCCCGCCGGCTTCACCCCGGTCTTCACGGAGAACGTCTCCCGGCACGGCTCCCGAGCCGCCTCCGACAGCGAGGACGGCGACCTGATCCTCGCCCTGTGGGACAAGGCCCGGGCCGCCGGGCAACTCACCGGCAAGGGCAAGGAGTTCGGCCCCAGGGTGCGCGCCCTCCAGGCCGCCATGGCGAAGGTCGGCTACGGCAACCTCAGCGGACGCGGCGAGCAGGAGATGCGGGACACCGCCGCGCGGATGCACCAGCGGCTGCCCTCGCTCTTCGCCGGGATCGCCGCCGACGGCGAGAAGATCGACGTCGTCAGCTCCGGGCAGGGCCGCGCCATCGACAGCGCGAACGAGTACGCCGGTGAGCTGGCCGCCGCCGACCCGGCCCTGAAGCCGCTGATCGGCGAGACCCGTACCGACAAGGACCTGCTCTACTTCCACAAGGCCGCCGGGGGCGCCGCCTACCGGGACTACATCGACAACGACCAGCGGCTCGCGGCCACGCTGAAGTCGGTCACCGACCAGCCCCGCACCCACGAGGCCGCCCGCAGCGTCCTGCGCCGCCTCTTCGCGGACTCCTTCGTGGCGCAGCTGAGCGCCGCCGACCAGGTCGCCGCCGCCGAGGCCGTCTACAACCTCTACGCCATCGCCCCCGCGATGAGCGAGGAGAGCCCGGACGGCAGGGGCTGGGGGATGCAGCGGTACATCTCCAGCACCGACGCCGCCTGGTTCGGCTACCTCTCCGACGCCGAGGACTTCTACGAGAAGGGCCCCGGCTTCGCCGACAGCGACATCACGTACAAGATGGCCGACGTCCTGCTGGACGACTTCTTCCAGCAGGTGGAGGCGAAGAAGGCGGGTACCAGCACGCTGGGCGCCGAACTGCGCTTCAGCCACGCCGAGGAGATCATCCCGCTGGCCGCCCTGATGGGCCTGCCGGGCAGCACGGAGCCGGTCACCGCACAGCGGCCGTACACCTACGCCACCAACCCCTGGCGTGGTGCCGCTGTCTCCCCGCTCGGCGCGAACATCCAGTGGGACGTCTTCCAGAAGGGCGACCGCTGGCTGGTGCGCATGCTCTACAACGAGAAGGAGACCGCGTTCAAGGCGGGCTGCACGCCCCTCGCCAAGGGCAGCACGTTCTACGACCTGGACGAACTGGAGAGGTGCTTCGGACGGTCGTAGTCGGCGGGCGTACGATCCCGCCTCATGGTCATGAACATGGGGCGGGACGCCGAACAGGGCGTGGTCGAGCTGGCGTACCAGCCGGTCGTCGGGGACTACGCGGTGGCGTTGCGGGAGCGCAGGCGGTTCAACCGTGCGGGGCGGATCCAGAAGGTGGCGCTCCCGCTGATCGCGCTCGCCTGGGCGCTGGACCTCGAGGTCGCGGTGGGCGGCGGAGACGGCAACCTGTTCCTGCTGATCTGGGCCCCGCTGTTCGCTGTGCTGCTGCTGGGCCAGCCCTGGTTGCAGGCCCGCCAGGTCATGAAGGCCGCCACCCGCAACGGCGCCTTCCGGGCGGCGGTCTCGGACGCGGGGCTGACGGTGGTCACCGAGCACAGCTCGACCTCGGTGGGCTTCGCGGCCCAGCCTCGCTACCGGGAGACCAAGGACCTGTTCGTCCTGTACAGCGACGACAAGAACGCCACCTGCTTCACGGTGCTGCCCAAGCGGGGCGTCGCCGACCCCGCCGACGTGGACCGGCTGCGGGGGATCCTCGACCGGAACCTGACCCGCGTCTGAGCCGTCAGCCGGCCGCCGCCGCGCAGTCGGCGCACGTACCGAAGATCTCCACGGTGTGCGCCACATTGACATAGCCGTGCTCCGCCGCGATGGCCTCGGCCCACTTCTCCACCGCGGGCCCCTCGACCTCCACGGCCTTGCCGCAGACGCGGCAGACCAGGTGGTGGTGATGGTCGCCGGTGGAGCAGCGGCGGTAGACGGACTCGCCGTCGGAGGTGCGCAGGACGTCGACCTCACCGGCGTCGGCGAGGTTCTGGAGCGTGCGGTAGACCGTGGTCAGGCCGACCGAGTCGCCCTTGTGCTTGAGCATGTCGTGGAGTTCCTGCGCGCTGCGGAACTCGTCGACCTCGTCCAGGGCCGCCGCGACGGCAGCCCGCTGCCGGGTCGAACGGCCCTTCACGGGCGGTCCAGCGGTCGTCACCGGTTGCCTCCTCCACACCTACTGCGTCTGCCGGGCCATTGTGCCAGCCCCGACTGTGCCCAGTCAGACGCCGACCTTGTCGGTGCCCTCCCGGCTGGCCGGAATCACACACTCCGCGGGGTCCCCGGCGGCTCGGGCCGCGGCTGCGGCGCGGGCCCGGCGGCGAGCCAGCGGGGTGGCCAGGGCGGTGGTCAGGATGAACGCCGCGATGGTCAGCAGGACGATCGTCGCGCCGGGCGGGACGTCCTGGTAGTACGAGGTGACCGTGCCGCTGATGGTGACCGTGACGCCGATGGCGACCGCGATCGCGAAGGTCGCCGCGAAACTGCGGCTGAGCTGCTGCGCCGCCGCCACGGGGACCACCATGAGCGCCGAGACCAGCAGCAGGCCCACCACCCGCATGGCGACCGTGACGGTCACGGCCGCCGTGATCGCGGTGAGCAGGTTCAGGGCGCGCACCGGCAGACCCGTGACCCGGGCGAACTCCTCGTCCTGGCTGACCGCGAAGAGCTGGCGGCGCAGGCCCAGGGTGACCAACACCACGAAGGCCGCGAGCAGACAGATCGCCGTCACGTCCGACTGCGACACCGTCGACAGGGAGCCGAAGAGGTACGAGGTGAGGTTGGCGTTGGAGCCGGTGGGCGCGAGATTGATGAACATCACGCCGCCGGCCATGCCGCCGTAGAAGAGCATCGCGAGGGCGATGTCGCCGCGGGTCTTGCCGTACCAGCGGATCAGCTCCATGAGCACCGCGCCGAGGACGGAGACGAGGGTCGCCATCCACACCGGTGAGGTGTTCAGCAGGAAGCCGAGGCCGACGCCGGTCATCGCCACATGGCCGATGCCGTCGCCCATCAGGGCCTGCCGGCGCTGGACGAGGTAGATGCCCACGGCCGGGGCGGTGATGCCGACCAGGACGGCGGCGAGCAGGGCCCGCTGCATGAAGGCGTAGTCGAGGATCTCCATCAGCTCAGCAGTCCCGTGTGGATCGGCGCGTGTGCGTGCTCGTGCGGGTGGACGTGGTCGTGGCCGGGCAGCGCGTGCTGGCCGACGGCCTTCGGGGGCGGTCCGTCGTGCAGGACGCAGCCGTCGCGCAGGACGACCGCGCGGTCGATCAGGGGCTCAAGGGGGCCCAGTTCGTGCAGCACCAGCAGGACCGTCGTACCGGCCGCGACCTGCTCCTCCAGGGTGTGCGCGAGCACCTCCTGGCTGGCCAGGTCGACGCCCGCCATCGGCTCGTCCATGATCAGCAGCTCGGGTTCGGCGGCCAGGGCCCGGGCGATCAGCACCCGCTGGTGCTGGCCGCCGGACAGGGCGTCCACCGAGTCCTTGGCGCGGTCCGCCATGCCGACCAGCTCCAGGGCCCGGCGCACGGCCTCGCGGTCGGCCTTGCGGAGCACGCCGAAGCGGGCGCGGGAGAGACGGCCCGAGGAGACGACCTCGGTGACCGTCGCCGGGACGCCGCCCGCGGCCGTGGTGCGCTGCGGGACGTAGCCGACGCGCGCCCAGTCCCTGAAGGCCCTGCGCGGGGTGCCGAACAGCCGTATCTCGCCCTCGGCGAGCGGCACTTGGCCGATGATGCTGCGGATGGCAGTCGACTTGCCGGAGCCGTTGGCGCCGAGCAGCGCGACAACCTCACCGCGGTTCACGGTGAGGTCGATGCCGCGCAGGACGGGCCGCGAACCCAGGTCGGCGCGGACACCGCGCAGGGAGATGACGGGCTCGGACACAGACTCCTCCGGGTGGATCATTTGGCGCCTAGCGCGCTCTGCAGCGCCTTGAGGTTGGACTCCATGACCTGGAAGTAGTCGTCGCCCTTGGACTTGGCGGTGATGCCCTCGATCGGGTCGAGGACGTCCGTCTTCAGGTCGGCGTCGGAGGCGATGGTCTTCGCGGTCTTGTCGCTGACGAGCGTCTCGTAGAACACGGTGGTGACGCCGTCGGCCTTGGCCATCTTCTCAAGGTCCCTGACGCGGTTGGCGCTGGGCTCCGACTCGGGGTCGAGGCCGTTGATGGCCTCCTCGGTCAGGCCGTAGCGCTCGGCGAGGTAGCCGAAGGCGGCGTGGGTGGTGATGAACACCTTGGTCCTGGTGTCGGCGAGCCCGTCCTTGAACTGGATGTTGAGGCCGTCGAGCCGCTTGACCAGGGCCGCGGTGTTCTTCTTGTAATCGGCCGCGTGGTCCGGGTCGGCCTTCTCGAAGGCCTTGCCGACGCCCTCGGCGACCTGGGCGTAGCGCACCGGGTCGAGCCAGATGTGCGGGTCGAGACCGGCCAGCTCCTCGTTGGCGTGGTCGTCGTGCTCGGCCGCGTGGCCGCCGACCTCGTTGCCGTGCTTCTCCAGCGTGGTGAGGGAGGCGGCGTCGATCTTGGTCTTGACCTCGGACTGGGCCACCGCGTCGTCGACGGAGGGCTGGAGGTTCTTGAGGTAGAGCACCGCGTCGGACTCCTGGAGCTGCGCGGTCTGCTTGGCGCTGATCTCCAGGTCGTGCGGCTCCTGGCCGGGCTCGGTGAGGCTGGAGACGTTCACGTGGTCCCCGCCGATCTGCTCGGCGAGGAAGGCCATCGGATAGAACGAGGCGACGACGTCGAACTTGTCGGTGTTGCCGGCGGCGCTCGCGCCGGAGCACGCGGTGAGGGTCCCGAGACCGAGGGCGGTGACGGCCGCGAGGGCGATCCCGGATATGTGCTGTCGTCGTACGTTCATGACAGTCATTTTCAACAAATATGGAAACCGTTGTCAACAAGCCTGGGTAAGGGGCCGGTGAGAGTGGTGCGGAGCCGAACCGATTTGATACCGGGGGTGGCCCCGCCGGTAACCTGAGGCATTCGCTGCCGTACACCCGTCATGAAGAGAGCACCGTGGCCGCCGACAAGATCGACACCATCGTCAGCCTGAGCAAGCGCCGTGGCTTCGTTTTCCCTTGTAGTGAGATCTACGGCGGTCAGCGCGCCGCCTGGGACTACGGGCCGCTGGGTGTCGAGCTCAAGGAGAACCTCAAGCGCCAGTGGTGGCGCTACATGGTGACGTCGCGCGAGGACGTCGTCGGTATCGACTCGTCCGTGATCCTCGCCTCCGAGGTCTGGGTCGCCTCCGGTCACGTCGCCACCTTCACCGACCCGCTGACCGAATGCACCTCCTGCCACAAGCGGTTCCGCGCGGACCACCTGGAGGAGGCCTACGAGGCCAAGCACAAGCGCCTCCCGGAGAACGGCCTGGCGGACGTCAACTGCCCCAACTGCGGTAACAAGGGCCAGTTCACCGAGCCCAAGCAGTTCTCGGGTCTGCTCTCCACGCACCTCGGCCCGACCCAGGACTCCGGCTCGGTCGCGTACCTGCGCCCCGAGACCGCGCAGGGCATCTTCACCAACTTCGGCCAGGTGCTGACCACTTCGCGCAAGAAGCCGCCGTTCGGCATCGCCCAGATGGGCAAGTCCTTCCGCAACGAGATCACGCCCGGCAACTTCATCTTCCGCACCCGCGAGTTCGAGCAGATGGAGATGGAGTTCTTCGTCAAGCCGGGCGAGGACGAGAAGTGGCAGGAGTACTGGATGGAGCAGCGTTGGAACTGGTACACCGGCCTGGGCCTGCGCGAGGAGAACATGCGGTGGTTCGAGCACCCGAAGGAGAAGCTCTCCCACTACTCCAAGCGCACCGCTGACATCGAGTACCGCTTCCAGTTCGGCGGCAGCGAGTGGGGCGAGCTGGAAGGTGTGGCCAACCGCACCGACTACGACCTGAACGCCCACTCCAAGGCCTCCGGCCACGACCTCGTCTACTTCGACCAGGAGGCCGGCGAGCGCTGGACGCCGTACGTCATCGAGCCCGCGGCCGGTGTCGGCCGCTCGCTGCTGGCGTTCCTGCTGGACGCCTACGTCGAGGACGAGGCGCCCAACGCCAAGGGCAAGATGGAGAAGCGGACCGTGCTGCGCCTGGATCACCGCCTCGCGCCGGTCAAGGTCGCGGTCCTGCCGCTCTCCCGCAACCCCGAGCTGTCGCCGAAGGCCAAGGGCCTCGCCCAGGCGCTGCGCCAGCACTGGAACATCGACTTCGACGACGCCGGCGCCATCGGCCGCCGCTACCGCCGTCAGGACGAGATCGGTACGCCGTACTGCGTGACGGTCGACTTCGACACGCTGGACGACAACGCCGTGACCGTCCGCGAGCGTGACTCGATGAAGCAGGAGCGCGTGTCCCTCGACCAGATCGAGGGCTACCTGGCCGGCCGCCTGATCGGCTGCTAGGACACCTCTCGCCGCATTGGCCCCCGACGCGGGTCCCGTAGTGGACCTGTATCGGGGGCCTCTGTGCTTCCAGGGTTGAGGGCATGAGCCTCGCCTTCCTCCTCACCACGCTCGTCGTGGTCGCCACCCCCGGCACCGGCGTCGTCTACACCCTCGCCGCCGGGCTCTCCCACGGCCGCCGCGCGAGCGTCGTCGCGGCCTTCGCCTGCACGCTCGGGATCGTGCCGCACGTCCTCGCCACCGTCACCGGGCTCGCCGCGCTGCTCAACGCGAGCGCCACCGCCTTCCAGGTCCTCAAGTACGCCGGTGTCGCCTATCTGCTGTGGATGGCCTGGGCGAGCCTGCGGGACCGGGACGCGCTCGTCGTCGAGCGGGATGCCGGTGAGCCCGCCTCCGTGCGCCGGGTCCTCGTGCGCGGTGTGCTGATCAATCTCCTCAACCCGAAGCTGACGATCTTCTTCTTCGCGTTCCTGCCGCAGTTCGTGAGTGTGGACACCGCGGCCGCGCTGCCGCGGATGCTGCTGCTCAGCGGGGTCTTCATGCTGGCGACCTTCGTGGTCTTCGCCGGGTACGGGGTGCTCGCGGCGTCGGTCCGGCGCCAGGTGATCTCCCGACCGCGGGTGACGGCGTGGCTGCGGCGGGGTTTCGCCGGGTCCTTCGTGCTGCTCGGGGCGAAGCTGGCCATGGCTGACAGATGACAAATATTGAAATCTGTCAGCTGTCATGTCAGGCTGGAGCACATGACGACACAGACCCCCCGCACCCTCGGCACCACCGGCCCCCAGGTCGCCCCCCTCGGGCTCGGCTGCATGGGCATGTCCGCGTTGTACGGCGAGGCCGACCGCGCCGAGTCGATCGCCACGATCCATGCCGCCCTGGAGGCCGGCGTCACCCTCCTCGACACCGGCGACTTCTACGGCATGGGCCACAACGAGCTGCTGATCGGCGAGGCCCTGCGCAAGGCCCCCGCCGCCCGCCGGGAACAGGCGCTCACCAGCGTGAAGTTCGGCGCGTTGCGCGGCCCCGACGGCTCCTGGAGCGGCTACGACGGCCGCCCCGCCGCCGTGAAGAACTTCGCCGCCTACTCGCTCCAGCGCCTCGGCGTCGACCACATCGACGTCTACCGGATCGCCCGCCTCGACCCGGACGTCCCGATCGAGGAGACGGTCGGCGCGATCTCCGAACTGATCGAGCAGGGTTACGTCCGCCACGTCGGCCTCAGCGAGGTCGGCGCCGAGACGATCCGCCGGGCCGCCGCCACCGCCCCGATCGCGGACCTCCAGATCGAGTACGCGCTGATCACCCGCGGCATCGAGGAGTCGATCCTGCCCACCACCCGTGAGCTGGGCATCGGCATCACCGCGTACGGCGTGCTCTCCCGCGGGCTGATCTCCGGCCACTTCGGGCGGGACAAGCAGTTCGCCGCCAATGACTTCCGCGGGTTCTCGCCGCGCTTCCAGGGCGACAACTACCAGCGCAACCTCGACCTCGTCGACGCCCTGCGCAAGCTCGCCGAGCAGAAGGGCGTCAGCGTCGCCCAGCTCGCCATCGCCTGGGTGCTGTCCCGTGGCGAGGACATCGTGCCGCTGGTCGGCGCCCGCACCCGGGAGCGGCTCACGGAGTCGCTGGGCGCCCTGGACGTCGTACTGGACGCGGCCGACCTCGCGCTGATCGAGGACGCCGTGCCGGCGGACGCCGCGGCGGGCGAGCGCTATGCGAGCGCACAGATGGCACACCTGGACAGCGAGCGCTGATCCCGGCTCCAGGTACGGTCTTCTCCATGGCCCCGACCAGCGAATCCCTGACCGCCGAGCGCATCCTCGAAGCCACCGAGGAGGTGCTGCGCCGCCACGGCCCCGCGAAGGCCACCGTGGTCGACGTGGCGCGGGCACTCGGCGTCAGCCACGGCAGCCTCTACCGCCACTTCCGGACGAAGGCGGCGCTGCGGGAGGCGGTGACCAAGCGCTGGCTGGACCGTACGACGGCCGCCCTGTCCGGCGTCGTCACGGAGGAGGCCGACCCGGAGACCCGGCTGCGCGACTGGCTCGCCGCGCTGTTCGCGGCCAAGCGGCGCAAGGCGGGCGACGACCCCGAGCTGTTCGCCACCTACCAGGTCCTGGCCGTGGAGAACGGCGAGGCGGTCACCGCCCATCTCGCCGACCTCACCGGCCAGTTGGCCCGTATCGTCCAGGACGGGGTCGACGCCGGTGCCTTCGCCGCCGCCGACCCCGAGGCCACCGCCCGCGCCGTCTTCCACGCCACCGGCCGTTTCCACGACCCCGGTTACGCCGCGGCCTGGCAACGGCTCGACATCCAGGCCGAGTTCGACGGGGTCGTGGATCTGCTGGTGCGGGGGCTGCGGGCCTGACCCGTCAGTCGTTCTTCGGGTTCACCGTCGCCTGGTGGGCCTCCGTCAGGTGTTCCTCCGCCTTCAGCCAGGGCAGGAACTGCGCGGCCTGCTTCCAGCCGCAGGTGTCGCATCTGATCGTGCGCTGCGGGCCCTTGCGCAGCACATGGACGACATGCTCCCGCCCGTGCTGGTCCCAGCGGCTCACCTTGCTCGTGTTGATCTGCTGCACCATGACACCTCGCCTCCGGTCAGGCAGTGTGCAGCAAGAACAACATCAACAGGGGTTTCTTCACGGTGAGTTCGCTGAAGCGTGAACAGTCCTCACCCGACCGTCCGCGGCAGGCGCAGGCTCAGCAGGCCCGTCAGGGCCACGGTCGCCAGCTGGACGAGGAGGGTGACGATCAGGGCGTCCCGCATGCCCAGAGTGGGCGTCAGGGAGAGGAACAGGGTGCCCAGGGTGGCCACACCGAGCGCCAGCGCCGACTGCTGGGTGGTGACCATCACACCGCTGCCCACACCGGCTCGCGCGGGCGGCACCTCGGACAGCACGATCCGGAAGATCACCGGCAGCTGGAGCGCCTGCCCCACCCCGGCGATCGCCCCGCCCGGCAGCAGCGTGACGAGGCCGAGGTCCGGCCAGTCGCGCCACGCGGCCAGCACCATCAGGGTCAGCCCGACGCCCTGGATCAGCGCGCCCGCGGTCACCACCCGGGTGCCGAACCGGTTGATCAGCCGCGGCCCGGCGATCGACGTGACCAGGAACGTCACCGCCAGCGGGAACAGCGCGAGCCCCGCCTGCACCGGGCCGAGGCCCGCGCCCTTCTGGAGGGCGACCGCGATGACGAACATGAAGCCGCTGAACCCGATCGAGAACGGCAGGATCAGCACCAGGCCCCGGCGCAGCGACACCAGCGCGAACAGGCTCGGCGGGACCAGCGGCGTACGGCCCGCCCGGTCCGCCCGGCGCTCCACCGTGTAGAACGCCGCCGCCAGCAAAGGGAACGCGGCCAGCGACAGCCACGTCCACAGCGGCCAGCCCGCCGCACGGCCCTCGGTCAGCGGGGCCAGCAGGGCCAGCAGCGACGCGGCGAGGAGGACCGTGCCGGGACCGTCCAGCGGCTCCGGACGCCGTGCCCGGGTCTCCGGGACGGCGCGGGCCGCCAGGACCAGGCCGACCACGACGACCGGCACGTTCACCAGGAACGCCGAACGCCAGCCGGTGCCCCACAGATCCGCGGAGACCAGCACCCCGCCGAGGATCTGGCCCGCCACCATGGACAGGCCGGCCGTCGCGCCGTACAGGCTCATCGCCTTGGCGCGCCGGGAGCCGGTGGTCGTCGACTGGATCGTGGCGAGCACCTGCGGCAGCATCGCGGCCGACGCCGCGCCCTGCGCGACCCGCGCCGCGACCAGCGTCCACGCGGTCGGCGCGAGCCCGCACGCCAGCGACGTCAGGCCGAAGGCCGCCATACCGCCGAGGAAGAGGCGGCGCCGGCCGAAGAGGTCGCCGAGCCGGCCGCCGAGGACGAGCAGCACGGCGTAGGCCAGGCCGTAGCCCGCCACGACGAGTTCGAGCACGGACTCGCTCGCGGACAGGTCCGCGCCGATGCTCGGCAGGGCGACGTTGACGATGAAGAAGTCGATCAGGGGGAGGGCCGCGGCGAGCAGCACCGTGAAGAGGCCGAGGCCGCCGAGCCGGGGTGATTCCTCGGCGGTGCGGACGTGACGTGAGGTGATGGTTTCGGTGGTCACGTGCTCCAGCGTCCGCCTCCGCTCAGACGGGTACCAGAGTCTCTTTATCCTGGTACAACGAGTACCTGGAAACAGGGTCCGGGTGACGGCACGCTGGAGGTATGACGACCATGACCACCATGGCCCAGGGTGCCACGGACATCCGGCGGCACGAGCTGGCCGCGTTTCTGCGCCACCGCCGTGAGCACATCACCCCGGAGCAGGTCGGCCTGCCCCGCGGCCGCCGGCGCCGTACCCCCGGTCTGCGCCGCGAGGAGATCGCGCACCTCTCGGCGGTCGGCGTCACCTGGTACACGTGGCTGGAACAGGCACGGGACATCCAGGTCTCCGTCCAGGTCCTGGACGCGCTGGCCCGCACCCTGCTCCTCGACCCCAGCGAGCGCGCCCACCTCTTCCAGCTGGCGGGCGCGGTGGACCCCACCCCGGCGACCACCTGCCGGACGGTCACCCCGGCCGTGCGCCAGGTCCTCGAACAGCTGGAGCCGCTCCCCGCCTGCGTCCAGAACAGCCGGTACGACATCCTCGCCTACAACCGCACCTACGGCCTGCTCCTCTGCGACCTCGACGCCCTGCCGCCCGAGGACCGCAACTGCATGGTCCTGTCCTTCACCCACGAGCCGTGGCGCGCCTCGATCGTCCACCTGGAGGAGACCCAGCGCCTCATGGCCGCCCGCTTCCGCGCGACCATGGCCGGCCATCTCGCCGAGCCCGCCTGGAAGATGCTGCTCAAGCGGCTGCGCACGGAGTCCCCGGAGTTCCGGGAGATCTGGGAACGGCACGAGGTCGTCGCCCACCGCACCAAGCGCAAGGAGTTCCTCAACCGGTACGTCGGCCGCATCACCGTGGAGCACACCGACATGTGGCTGGGGCCGGAGGCGGGGCCGCGCATGGTGACGTACGCACCGGCGGACGAGGAGTCGAAGGAGCGGTTGGAGCGGTTGCAGGAGATGGCTCTGTCGCGGGTCGGCTGAGGTGGGTCGCGGCGGGCTCGGGTGGGCTGAGGTGGGTTGAGCGGCTCCGGTTTCTAGGCGGAGACCTTCGCCGCTTCCCGCACCTCGGTGGTCGACAGTCGCTCGGCGACCCGTTCGGCACTGCGCCGGGCCCGCACCCCGCTGCTCAGGGCGCCCAGCACCAGCACCGCGAAACCGCACCCGGCGAGGATCCACCAGCCGGGGCCCGCGGCCGACACGAAGCCCTCGGCGTACGACGACGAGCCCACGCCCGCCGCCAGCACCGCGCCGATCACCGCGACGCCGAGTGTCTGCCCCAGCTGCCTGCTGGTCGAGGCGACCGCCGCCGCCACCCCCGCCTGCGCCCTCGGCATGCCGGACACCGCGGTGTTGGTGATCGGGGCGTTCACGAAGCCGAAGCCGATACCGAACAGGACGTACCCGGCGAAGAGGGTGACGTTCGAGGTCTCCGCGTCGAACGCCGCGAACATCACGCCGCTTGCCGTCATCGCGAACCCGGCGATCAACAGGGGGACGCGGGGTCCCCGGCTGCCGACCAGCCGCCCTGCCACGGGCGCGCACAGGAACGTCGGCACCGCCATCGGCAGCATCCACAACCCGGCGTGCAGGGCGTCCAGGCCCCGGACGTTCTGCAGATACAGCGTCGACAGGAAGAGGAATCCGCCCAGTGCCGCGAACGCGCTGATCGCGATGACCGTGGCCCCGCTGAACGGCACCGACCGGAAGAACCGCAGATCGATGAGGGGCTCCTCGCGCCGGGGCTCGTACCAGAGGATGCCGAGCAGTGCGGCCAGCGCGAGTACGGCGTACGGCAGCGTCGAGGTGAACGCGGCGTTCGGAGCCTCGATGATCGCGTACGTCAGCGAGCCGAACAGCACGATCACCAGGATCTGGCCGAGCGGGTCGGGGCGCTTGCCCTTGGGGGCGCGGGACTCGGGGACGTAGCGGAGGGTGAGGAGGAGGGCGGCGAGGCCGACGGGGAGGTTGATCCAGAAGATCGAGCGCCAGCCGACGGAGTCGACGAGGAGGCCGCCCACGATCGGGCCGGCCGCCATGGATATCCCGACCACCGCGCCCCACACGCCGATCGCGCGAGCGCGTTCCCGTGGGTCGGTGAAGGTGTTCGTGATGATCGACATCGCGACCGGGTTGAGCATGGAGCCGCCGACCGCCTGCACCATGCGGAAGGCGATGAGCGCGTCCAGGTTCGGGGCGAGGGAGCAGAGCACCGAGCCGATCGTGAAGACGACCAGGCCCGCCATGAAGACGCGCTTGCGGCCGATGCGGTCGGCTGTCGAGCCGGCCAGCATCAGCAGTGAGGCGAGGACGAGGGTGTAGGCGTCGATCGTCCACTGGAGGCCGGATGTGGTGGCGTCGAGGTCGTGCTGCATGGACGGCAGGGCGACGTTGAGCACCGTGTTGTCCAGGCTCACGATCAGCAGGCTCATACAGCAGATCGCGAGGACGAGGAGGCGTCGGCGATGGCTGAGGTCGGGCATGGGGTCCAGCGTACGCCGATTTCGATAGTGCGTCTAACTAATGGTCGATACATGATCGAGTGGGATTCGAGTGAGGTTCGAGTGGGGTTCGAGTAAGGGGCTGGTGGGGCTCGGGTGGGGGGCGAGTGGGATTCGAGCGGGGGCACGCTTTGGCGTACGCGACAATGGGGGAATGTCCACGACCCCCGCGCCCCTTGAGATCGGGCCGCACACCGTTCAGCCGCCCGTCGTTCTGGCCCCCATGGCCGGGATCACCAACGCGCCCTTCCGGACCCTGTGCCGGGAGTTCAGTGGGGGTAAGGGGCTGTTCGTCAGCGAGATGATCACCACGCGGGCGCTGGTCGAGCGCAACGAGAAGACCATGCAGCTGATCCACTTCGACGAGAGTGAGAAGCCTCGGTCGATCCAGCTGTACGGCGTCGATCCCGCGACCGTCGGCAAAGCCGTCCGCATGATCGCGGAGGAGGGTCTCGCCGATCACATCGACCTGAACTTCGGGTGCCCGGTGCCGAAGGTGACGCGGAAGGGTGGCGGGTCCGCGCTGCCGTTCAAGCGGCCGCTGCTGCGGGCGATCCTGCGGGAGGCGGTGACGGGGGCCGGTGAGCTGCCGGTGACCATGAAGATGCGCAAGGGCATCGACGACGACCACATCACGTACCTCGACGCCGGGCGGATCGCGGTCGAGGAGGGCGTGACGGCGATCGCGCTGCATGGGCGTACGGCGGCGCAGCACTATGGCGGGACCGCCGACTGGGATGCCATCGCTCGGCTGAAGGAGCATGTGCCGGAGATTCCCGTGCTGGGGAACGGGGACATCTGGTCGGCGCAGGACGCGCTGCGGATGGTGCGCGAGACCGGGTGTGACGGTGTGGTCGTGGGCCGGGGCTGTCTGGGGCGGCCGTGGCTGTTCGCGGATCTGGTGGCCGCGTTCGAGGGGCGGACCGAGGCCCGCGCCGGAGGCGCTGATGGATACAGTGCGCGTCCGTCGCTGCGGGAGGTCGCGGACATCATGGTCCGCCATGCCACGCTGCTCGGCGAGTGGATCGGCAGTGAGTCCAAGGGTGTTGTCGACTTCCGTAAGCATGTCGCCTGGTATCTGAAGGGCTTTGCCGTCGGCAGCGAGATGCGCAAGCGGCTGGCGATCACGTCGTCGCTGGAGGAACTGCGGGCGGGGCTGGACGAGTTGGACCTGGACCAGGCGTGGCCGACGGGCGCGGACGGGCCGCGCGGGCGGACGTCGGGGAACAACCGGGTTGTGCTGCCGGACGGTTGGCTGAAGGACCCGTACGACTGCGCTGGCGTGAGCGAGGACGCGGAGCTGGACACGTCCGGCGGCTGACCGTCGTGCGCGTCGGGTGCGTTGGGGGTCGGGGCCGCGCCGGGGGGTGTCCGTCCTCGGAACGGCGCGAAATCGGTCCTCTACCAGGGGCACCCGTGCTGACGCGCCAACCGCTGCGGGCGGACACCCCCCGACACGACCCCTCACCGCCGTCGCGCACTGCGGGCGAGTCCGGGTCGCGCGGCCAGCTTGCCTAGGGGCGCGGGGAACTGCGCGAGCGGCCGCGACGCATCCGCAGGCGGGGGTAGGGGGCGCGGGTGTCCCCTCGGCTTCGGCTTCACATGCCGGTGCGGGTCGTGCCGCTCAGGGGCGCGGGGAACTGCGCGACCAGCCACGACGCGCCCGCAGGCTGGGGACGGGGGCCGGATGTTCTCCTGGCTTGGCTTCGTATGCCGGTGCGGGCAGCTTGCCCAGGGGCGCGGGGAACTGCGCGAGCGGTCGCGACGGGGCCGCAGCCGGGTGGCGGGGGTGGGGTCAGTCTGTTGAGGGGTGGGGGGTTGAGCCGTAGGCCTTCAGGAAGCGGTCTCGGAAGGAGCTCATTTTCCAGACCGGGGCGTTGTGGGAGGGCTTCAGGCCCGCTGTCCAGTTCCAGTCGCTGATCTTGTCCAGGACCTTGGGGTCCTTGGCGACTATGGAGATCGGGACGTCGCGGCTGGCGTGGTTGCCGCTGACGCGGGCGATGGGCTGGTGGTCGCCGAGGAAGACGAGGACGGTGTTGTCGGTGCCGTAGCGTTCCAGCCACTGGGTGAGGGCCGTGACCGAGTACTGGATGGACTTGCCGTATTCCTCGCGGGACTTGGTGGGGTCGGTGATGATGTCCGAGGGGTTTTTGCCGGCCTGGTGGATCGCGTCGAAGACCTTGCCGTCGCCCAGGTCGTTCCAGTCGACCATCTTGGGGATGGGGGCCCAGGGCTGGTGGCTGGAGGTCAGGATGATCTCCGACATCAGGGGCTTGTCCCGCTTCTTGCCGTGGACCTGGCGTTGGAAGGTCTCCAGGGCGTACTGGTCGGGCATCGTCGACCAGCTGAACTTGGGGCCTTCGTAGCCGAGTTGGAAGGCGTTGTAGACCTTGTCCAGGCCGTAGTAGCGCTGTTCGGGCCAGCCCTTCTGGATGCCCGGCATGACGCCCACCGTGTCCCAGGCGCCGGTCTTCTGGAAGGCCTTGGTGAGGCTGAGGTGGTCGCTGGCCATGACCGTGCGGTAGCGCTGCTGGTTGTCGATCCACAGGCCGGACATGGTGGTGGAGTGGCCCAGCCAGCTGCTGCCGCCGTACGTCGCCGACGTCAGCCAGCCGCTGCGGGCGCTGTAGCCCGCCTTCTTGAGGGCCGCCGTGCTGGTGGTGAGGGTCTGGTCCACGCCCGGTGCCATGACCGGGTCCTCGATCGCGCTGCGGCCGTAGCTCTCGATGAAGGTGAAGATCACGTCCTTGCCCCGGAGGTCGGGGAGGAGCTGGCTGCCGGGGGTCGCTCCGAAGGTGTCCGACTTGGCCTCGCGGGCGAAGGCCGCCTCGTCGCGGATCGTGTCCGTCACCCGCGTCGCCTGGATCTTCAGCGCCGCCGCGGCCCGGTCCGCGGCGATCGGCATGCCGGCGAGCTGGAGCCCCAGCGCGTAACAGGTGATCCATGCCATCGCCGCGATCAGGGTGCCCCGGGTGGCCGTCGCCCGGTTCGCCACCAGCACGTTGCTCAGCCGGATCATCGAGAGCGCGGTGAGGGAGAGCAGGAGCAGTACGAGGAGGACGGCGCCGATGGTGGCGAAGACCGTCACCGTGCCGCCCATCGAGTCCTTCAGGTACGACTGCGCGTCGTCCAGCAGTTCCCAGTCGAGGATCATGTTGAAGCCCCGGCCCAGGTAGTCCCTAAAGCCCATGTCCAGCAGATTCAGGACCGTCAGGACGCCCAGGCCGACGCCGGAGACCGCCG
Organism: Streptomyces sp. NBC_00028; assembly: GCF_045041065.1. Taxonomy (NCBI): domain Bacteria; kingdom Bacillati; phylum Actinomycetota; class Actinomycetes; order Kitasatosporales; family Streptomycetaceae; genus Streptomyces; species Streptomyces sp. NBC_00028. Next base: position 6,796,140 of record NZ_CP108293.1, read on the forward strand.
CCACGATGATCCTGGGGCGCCTCGGCAGCCACAGCGCCACCGCCGCTCCGATGATCGCCTCGACCGGGAGGCGGGTGAACCGGTTGGGCTTGAGGGCGGGCAGGGTGTTGGGGAGCAGGAGCGCGGCGAGGACGAGCAGGGCGGCGAGGGTGGTGACCGTCCAGCGGAGGATCGGGGGGCGCTTAGGCGCGGGGGCGTCGAGGACGACGTCCTCGGTCGGCGGGGGCGTGCTTGTGGAGACGGACACCCGAAGGACCTTCCGTGCGGGACCCGGTGGCGTGGTGAGGTGGTGGCGGGTCCGACATGGGGTCTCGGACCCGCCACATCTCGGTACGGGGTGCCGTGGATGGCTGTTCAGAGGTGCCGGGCAAACACCAAGCAAACGGTTCTTCAACGACCTGCTTTTGGTCTTTCAGGGGCGCGGGGCTGTGTCAATCCACACTCCACCCGCACCCGCCGTACAACCCCTCTACGCACCCCCCACCGCGGTCAGCAACGCCAACGGTGCCGCAGCCGAACGCGCCTCGCGCACACACGCATGCGGATAGGGCACCGGCTCCCGATGCGTGTCCCTGCCGTACCCGGCGATGACCTCCGGGAGTCGATGCCCGGCGGCCGTCGCCGCGTCCACCAGACCGTGGGCCACCGAGCGCGCCTCGTCGTGGAGCCCGTAGCGCGCCAGGCCCAGGGTGATGAGCGCGTTGTCGTGCGGCCACACCGAACCCCGGTGGTACGACAGCGGGTGATACGCCGGCTGCCCGGCCGCGAGGGTGCGGACACCCCACCCCGAGAAGAAGTCCGGCTCCAGCAGACGCCGGCCCACCAGCTCGCCGTACTCCTTGTCCAGCAGCCCCGACCACAGGAGATGGCCCGCGTCCGAGGCGAGCGCGTCGAGTTGGCGGCCCTGGCCGTCCAGGGCGAGGGCGGGGAAGGAGCGGTCCCGCATCCAGAAGTCCTGTTGGAAGCGGTCGCGGAGATCGGCGGCGGCCTGTTCGAGGAGGGCGGCGTAGGTCTCGTCGCTCCATACCGTCCGCGCCAGCCACGCCGTGCGCCGCAGCGCGTCGTAGGCGTAGCCCTGCGCGCCCGCCGCCATCACCGCGCCGGAGGCACGTGTGCCGTCCGAGGAGCAGATCGAGCCGGGGGAGTCCTTCCAGTTCTGGTTGGCGAGGCCGCCCTGGTCGGCGCGGTAGACGAGGTAGCCCCGGGAGGTCAGGCCGCCGTGGTCCAGCATCCAGCCGATCGCCGCGCGGGCGTGGGGCTGGAGGCGGTGGGCGAGAGCCAGGTCTCCGGTCTGTTCGACGTAGGCGCCCAGGAGGACGAGGAAGAGCGGGGTCGCGTCCACCGAGCCGTAGTAGCGGCCGTAGGGGACCTGACCGAAGTGCGCCAGCTCGCCGTGCCGTACCTCGTGCACGATCTTGCCCGGCTGGGTCACCGGGTCCGTGCCGGTCTCCGTCGCCTGGGCCGCGGCCAGGGCGGGGAGGGTGGCTGCCGCCAGCTGGGGGCGGTACGGGAGGGCGAAGAGGGAGGTGAGCAGGGCGTCCCGGCCCAGCAGGGTCAGGAACCAGGGGGCGCCCGCCGCCGGGACGCGCAGGGTCTCGCCGTCCGGGCCCGTCGCCGGGACCTGGAGCGAGGCCAGGTCGGCGAGGCCGCGGGCGCACGCGGCGGCCAGTTCGGGCCAGCCGGTTGGGAAGGCCACGCCTTCCACGAACTCGCCTTCCAGAGCGAGGAGTTCGGCGTTGAGAGAGGAGGGGGACTGCGGGACGCGGAGGGCGCGTTTGTCGCCGTGCGGGCGGGCCATGACCCGGAGTGTCAGCTCGGCCGTGCCGTGCGGGGCCAGGTCCAGGGTCCAGGTCAGGCGGCGGGCTCCGGTGCCGGTCTCCTCCACCGCGTCGGGGGCGGGCTCCGCCGTCACCGTCGTACAGGAGCGCCACTCGCCTCGCCGGTAGGTGAACTCCACTCCGGAGTCCAGGACTTCGCGGGAGCGGGTGGCGCCCGGCTTGGTGTAGGTGCGGTGGTCGGAGCGGAGTTCGAACTGGTCGGTGAAGTCGGCGTCCGCCGTGATCGCGAGGCGGAGGGTGGTGGGGACCGGCCGGTTGCTGGTCAGGCGGACGGATTCGACGAAGGAGCCGTCGCCCACCGCTTGTTCACGGAAGATCGTGTACGCGGGCGGCTCGTTGCGGCCCCCTCGGGGGACCAGGACACAGCGGGCCGTGTCACCGTCCGCGACGGGGGTCAGCGCTTCGGGTACGGCGCCGTCCACGGTGAGCTGCCAGCGGCTCAGGTGGCGTGCGTCGCGTACGAACAAGCCGTCAGGGCTGTTGCCGCCCCGGACTCCGGTGATGTCCCCGCTGTCGCCCACGGCCGCGAACGTCCCGCCGCGTACGAGCAGATGATGCCGGTCCGTCATTCCCGGTCCCCTCCCTTGGTTCCCGTGAGTGTGGTGGCGCTGTGGAGCAGGTCGAGCGCGAGCGCGGCCGTCCAGCCGAAGCCGGTCGCCCCGCAGGCCTCGCCGGTGTAGGGGTCGACGTACTCCGCGAAGTCGGAGGTGTCGGCCAGGTGCAGAACAGCTCTGCGCAGGGCGGCGGCCCGGCCCCGTTCGCCATGGGTGCGCAGGCCCCGCTCCAGCAGCCAGTTGGTGTTGAACCAGGCCGGGCCGCGCCAGTAGCGGTGCCGGTCGAAGGCCTCGCCGAGCAGGTCGTAGCTGGGGGCGAGACGGGTGGTGCCGCCCAGTCCGAAGTGTTTGGAGGCGGTGGTGCGGACCAGGGCCGTGACGACGGGGCGGGGGAGTGTGGGCAGCAGGAGGGGGAGGAGGCCGGAGACGCTGCGCTCGGGGATCAGGGTCTCGGTGCGTACGTCCCGGGAGAAGAACATGCCCTCCGCCGGGTTCCACAGGCGGTCGATCAGTGCCGTGGTCAGGCGTTCGGCTCGGGTGTGGCGGGCCGTGCCCGGTGCCCCCAACTCCTCGGCGATCCGGGCCAGTGCGTGCTCGGAGGCGATGAGGAGGGCGTTGAAGGACGGGTCCTCGACCGCGAACTCGCTTGATCCGTCCGCGTATTGGTTGTCCCGGTAGTCCGTCGCCAGGCGGACGTAACGGCCGTAGTCCAGGTCCGTCGGGCGGTCCTCCGGGGCGCCGTGGGCCAGGTCGGCGCGGCGGAATGAGCGGGCCGGGGCGGGCGTCACCCGGCTCAACGGGGCGTCCCAGCAAGGGCTGTTGTCCATGCCCTGCTCCCAGGGGTGGACCACGGACGCGAGGCCGGCGCCGCCCAGGTCGCGGCGGTGCAGGAGATAGCGGTGCCAGGCCGCCAGGCGGGGGTAGACCCGGGTGAGGAAACCGCGTGCCCGGGACAGGCCCGGGTCGGCGCGGTGCACCAGCCAGGCGGCCAGCGCGTGCACCGGTGGCTGCACGATGCCGGACGTCTGTACGGTGCGCGGGGCGCCCGCAGCGCGCCCCGCGGTCGAGGAGCGCCAGAAGTCGGGGCTCGGGAAGTACGCGTCGAGGGGGACCGAGGGGTTGAAGACGATGTGCGGGACGCGGCCGTCACCCCATTGGGCGTCGAGCAGCGTCTCCAGTTCCGTCTGGGCCCGTAACGGTGAGATGTGCCGCAGTCCGATGGCGATGAACGCCGAGTCCCAGGACCACTGGTGCGGGTACAGGCTGCGGGAGGGGACCGTGGAGGTGCCCGTCCAGTTGGCCTCCAGTACCCGCGCCGCCCTGACGTGCAGAGAATGGGTGGTGACGTCCGCTTCGTATACGAAGGGACGGGTCAGGCCGTACGAGGTCAGCTGGGCGGTGCGATCCACTCGGGGCTCCCCGAAGACGTTCGGCCCGACCGGTTCGGTCGTGGCCACCGTAGAGTTACGTCTATTTAACACGCAAAACTCAATATGTAATGCAAGCTTGAGAAACACAAGGGGGTGCGCATGAGTGGTCGTGCTCAAGCGAGCGCCGGCGAACTGCTCGAACTGGTGCGAAGCGGACGAGCGACGACTCGTGGTGCCCTGCAACAGGTGACCGGACTGTCCCGGGCCACCGTCGGCCAGCGCCTCGACCGGCTGTTCCGGGCCGGCTGGCTGAGGGAGGGGGCGGGGGGTCCGGTGGACTCGCCGCTCGGCGGACGGCCCTCCATCACCCTGGAGTTCGACGACTCCCATGCCGTCGTCCTCGCCGCCGACCTCGACACCCGGCACGCCCGCGCTGCCGTCCTCTCCCTGACCGGCGACCTCCTCGCCGAGCACAGCGGCACCCTCGTCATCGAGGACGGCCCCGACCTGGTGCTGGGCGAGCTGGGCCACTGGTTCGCCGAGCTGCTGGAGAAGGCGGGGCACCGGGCCGACGAGGTGTGCGGCATCGGACTCGCCGTGCCGGGTCCTGTCGACAGCGAGACCGGCCGGGTCGTCCAGCCGCCGATCATGCCGGGCTGGGACGGCTACGACATAAGAGAGCGCCTGGCGAGAGCGTTCAGTGAGCACACGGGTGCCGGGCGGGTGCCGGTCCTCGTCGACAACGACGCCAACCTCATGGCGTACGGCGAACAGCGCACGGGGTATCCGCAGTGCTCGGCCTTCGTGCTGGTCAAGGTGTCCACCGGTATCGGCGCGGGGGTTGTGGTCGACGGGGCGATCTACCGGGGCATCGACGGGGGCGCCGGGGACCTCGGGCACATCCGGGTCGGCGCCGACGCGCTGTGCCGGTGCGGGTCGTACGGCTGTCTCGCCGCCGTCGCCAGTGGTGGGGCGGTGGCGCGGCGGCTCGCGGAGAGCGGCGTGCCCGCCGCCTCCGGCTCGGATGTACGGGATCTGCTCACCGCCGGGCATCCGGAGGCCGCCGCGTTCGCCCGGGAGGCCGGGCGGCAGGTGGGGGACGTGCTGGCGACCGTCGTGACGCTGCTGAACCCCGGAGTGCTGATGATCGCCGGGGATCTGGCCGGAACTCCCTTCCTCACCGGGGTGCGAGAGCTGCTGTACCAGCGGGCGCTGCCGCGCTCCACCGCTCATCTGGACGTCGTCACCTCACGGCTCGGGGAGCGGGCCGGGCTGGTGGGGGCGGGTGCCCTGGTGGTGGAGCATCTGTACGCGCCCGGGCGGGTGGAGGAACGCCTGCTGGCGCTCGGTGTGTGACGTCCGCATGGTGGTACCCGGCCCTCTGCGACGGCGTGATTCTCGCCACCTCTGATAAGGGTTACGCTCAGATGAGCGGATCTTGAGCGACTGCACTTCTCCAAGGGGTGGCACCCAGTGCCACCCCTTGATCGTTCATCGATCGAAATCAGACGTGTCGAAAGCCGCTCAGATGAGCATTCGAGGGCGGCTTTGAGGTGATGCGCGTTCAAGAAGTGAACACATGATCACCCAATTGCTTGCCAAGCTTTGACTTTCGATCCGCTGGCAGAGGGCTGGTTACGAGCACATGACGCGCAAGTGGACGTACCCATGAGCCTTCGATCTGGGTATGTTCCCCGTCGTCAGGGCAGCCACCGCGTCCTCGAGGGAGTCGAGAACCGTGTCGGAAAACGTAGAGACCCACGCAGCGAAGTTCGTTTACGACTTCACCGAGGGAAACAAGGACCTCAAGGACCTCCTGGGCGGCAAGGGTGCCAACCTCGCCGAGATGACCAACCTGGGGCTCCCCGTTCCCCCCGGCTTCACCATCACGACCGAAGCCTGCAAGGTCTACCTGGAGAGCGGCGCGGAGCCGGTGGCACTGCGTGACGAGGTGAGCGCCCACCTCGACGCCCTCGAGACGCGGATGGGCAAGAAGCTCGGCCAGGCCGACGACCCGCTCCTCGTCTCCGTCCGCTCCGGCGCCAAGTTCTCCATGCCCGGCATGATGGACACGGTCCTGAACATCGGCCTCTCCGACAAGTCGGTGAAGGGCCTCGCCGAGCAGGCGGGCGACGAGCGGTTCGCCTGGGACTCGTACCGCCGCCTCATCCAGATGTTCGGCAAGACGGTCCTCGGCGTCGACGGCGAGCTCTTCGAGGAGGCCCTCGACGCGGCCAAGGCCCTCAAGAAGGTCGTGGTCGACACCGATCTGGAGGCGGCCGACCTCAAGAAGCTCGTCACCAAGTTCAAGAAGATCGTCAAGACCGAGGCCGGCCGGGACTTCCCGCAGGACCCGCGCGAGCAGATGGACCTCGCCATCCACGCGGTCTTCGACTCCTGGAACACCGACCGCGCCAAGCTCTACCGCCGCCAGGAGCGCATCCCCGGCGACCTCGGCACGGCCGTCAACGTCTGTTCCATGGTCTTCGGCAACCTCGGCCCCGACTCCGGCACCGGCGTCGCCTTCACCCGCGACCCGGCCAGCGGCCACCAGGGCGTCTACGGCGACTACCTCCAGAACGCCCAGGGCGAGGACGTCGTCGCCGGCATCCGCAACACCGTGCCGCTCGCGGAGCTGGAGCAGATCGACAAGAAGTCGTACGACCAGCTGATGCAGATCATGGAGACGCTGGAGAACCACTACAAGGACCTCTGCGACATCGAGTTCACCATCGAGCGCGGTCGGCTGTGGATGCTCCAGACCCGCGTCGGCAAGCGGACGGCCGGTGCCGCCTTCCGTATCGCCACCCAGCTGGTGGACCAGGGGCTGATCGACGAGGCCGAGGCGCTCCAGCGCGTCACCGGCGCCCAGCTCGCCCAGCTGATGTTCCCCAAGTTCGACGAAGAGGCGAAGGTCGAGCAGATCGGCCGGGGCATCGCGGCCTCGCCCGGTGCGGCGGTCGGCAAGGCGGTCTTCGACTCGTACACCGCCGTGAAGTGGTCGCGCTCCGGCGAGAAGGTCATCCTCGTCCGCCGCGAGACCAACCCCGACGACCTCGACGGCATGATCGCGGCCGAGGGCATCCTGACCTCGCGTGGCGGCAAGACCTCCCACGCGGCCGTCGTCGCGCGCGGCATGGGCAAGACCTGTGTCTGCGGCGCCGAGGAGCTGGAGGTCGACACCAAGCGGCGCCGGATGACCGTCCCGGGCGGTCATGTGGTGGAGGAGGGCGACCTCATCTCCATCGACGGGTCCAGCGGCAAGGTGTACCTCGGTGAGGTCCCGGTCGTCCCGTCCCCGGTCGTGGAGTACTTCGAGGGCCGGATGCACGCCGGTGCCCAGGACGCCGACGAGCTGGTCGAGGCCGTGCACCGGATCATGGCGTTCGCCGACCGCAAGCGCCGGCTGCGGGTACGGGCCAACGCGGACAATGCCGAGGACGCGCTGCGCGCCCGTCGCTTCGGCGCCCAGGGCATCGGCCTGTGCCGTACCGAGCACATGTTCCTCGGCGACCGGCGCGAGCTGGTCGAGCGGCTGATCCTGGCCGACACCGAGGCCGAGCGCGAGGAGTCCCTGAAGGAGCTGCTCCCGCTCCAGAAGCAGGACTTCGTCGAGCTGTTCTCGGCGATGGACGGCCTCCCGGTGACGATCCGCCTCCTCGACCCGCCGCTGCACGAGTTCCTGCCGGACATCACCGAGCTGTCGGTCCGGGTGGCGCTGGCGGAGTCGCGTCAGGAGCCGCACGAGAACGAGCTGCGGCTGCTCCAGGCCGTCCACCGGCTGCACGAGCAGAACCCGATGCTGGGCTTGCGCGGTGTGCGCCTCGGTCTGGTCATCCCCGGTCTGTTCACCATGCAGGTCCGTGCCATCGCCGAGGCCGCCGCCGAGCGCAAGAACGGCAAGGCCGACCCGCGCGCCGAGATCATGATCCCGCTCGTCGGCACGGTCCAGGAGCTGGAGATCGTCCGCGAGGAGGCCGACCAGGTCATCGCGGAGGTCGAGGCGGCGACGGGCACCAAGCTCAAGCTGGCGATCGGCACGATGATCGAGCTCCCGCGGGCCGCCCTCACGGCCGGTCAGATCGCCGAGGCGGCGGAGTTCTTCTCCTTCGGCACGAACGACCTCACCCAGACGGTGTGGGGCTTCAGCCGGGACGACGTGGAGGCCTCGTTCTTCACGGCCTACCTGGAGAAGGGCATCTTCGGGGTGTCGCCGTTCGAGACGATCGACAAGGACGGCGTCGGCTCCCTGGTGAAGCTGGCCGCCGAGGCGGGCCGCAGGACCCGCCCCGACCTCAAGCTCGGCGTCTGCGGCGAGCACGGCGGCGACCCGGAGTCGGTCCACTTTTTCCACGAGGTGGGCCTGGACTACGTCTCCTGCTCCCCGTTCCGCATCCCGGTCGCCCGCCTGGAAGCGGGCCGAGCGGCCTCGGAGTCGGCGGGCAGCGACCACCGCTGACCTGCGGCTGATCCACTGCTGATCCACGGCTGATCCACCAAGACGCCGGAGTCGTCGTCCGTCCCCGACCCTCAACACCGATGGGCGGCGACTCCGGATCACCAAGAAGGGGCGGGACCCTGTGCGGGGGTCCCGCCCCTTCGGCCTCTTCTACGAGCGTCCCGCCGGGGCCCGACGCCTGCGGGTCAGCAGGAGGACTCCGCTGCCGGCGAGCAGGGCGACCACGCTCCCGGCCGCGAGATACGGGGTGGTGTCGTCGCCCCCGGTCTCGGCCAGGTCGTCGGAGGCGTCCTGCTTCTCTCCCGCCTTGTCCTCCGTGTCCGTCCCGGCCGCCTTGTCATCGGCCGGCATGAAGCCCGCGGGCGGCCGGTCACAGCCGACGCCGTCGCCGTCGCGGTCCAGATGGGTGCCGTAATGCTCGTCGCCCTTTTCGATGTTCGCGTATCCGGCGGCGTAGGCCTCGGTGCAGTTGTCGAACGGGTGGTCGCCGTCGTGGGCCGAGGCGGCCGCCGGGAGTACGGCCAGGGCCAGCCCGGCGACGACGATGGCGCCGGGCTTACGGAGCAGCTTCACTGCGGGTCCCTCCGGGGTGGTGCGGATCTCCGGACGCGTGATCAAGAAGTGACGACCGGTCAGATATGAGGTGACGAACCTATTGAGGGACCCCACTTGTGGAGGCGGTATGAAGGACCCGTGACAAGAACGTGACGTGACCGGACGGTAGCTCTCCGCGAACCTGACGCTCGGTCAACTGTCACAGCCGACGCCGTCGTTGTCCCGGTCCAGGTGAGAGGCGTAACCGGGCTCGCCACGATGGATGGGAGCGGCGCCGGCGGCGCGGGCTTCGCTGCAGTTGGCGTAGTAGACGCTGTCGGAGTCGGATCCGGAGCCGGAACCGGTGTCCGCCTCGGCCTGCGCCGTGACCGTTCTGGTGACCTTGACGGTCTTCGTGGCGGTCACGGTCGCCGCAGGTTCTGGCTCGACGGTCTCGGTCGCCGTGGCCGTGGCCGTCATGGTGACTGTCGCCCGCGGCTGGGCCGCCGCGGGCTTCGCGTCGTTCTTCGTGTCCTCGCCGCCTGCGCCTATGCCGGCGCCGATGAAGAGAGCGAGCGCGAGGGCGGGCAGTACGTACCGCTTCCGGGCCCACTTGGGTGCGGATCCGGAAGCGGACGGTGCGGTGTACGGGTTGGTCATGGTGTCCCCCCAGGGTGCGACGTGAGGGGATGACCGTATGGGTGCACCTTCGCTTGTGAAGGTGGAGTGTTCAATCTGTGACCGGTATGCGGCTACTGCCGGAACGGGCCCGTTACTTCGTAGGTGATGCCGCCCGAGGAGCTGCCCGTCGTCCCCCGCTGGCTGGAGAAGTACAGCCGGGTGCCGTCGGGGGAGAAGGCCGGGCCGGTGATTTCCGAGGACGACTGGCCGTCGATGCGCAGGAACGGGGCGACCACGTCGTCCGGGGTGATCAGGCAGATCTCCATGTTGCCGCCGTCCTCGGCGATGTAGAGGTCGCCGGAGGAGGAGCCGGTGACGTTGTCGACGCCGGTAAGCGGGGCCGTGCCGGAGGTGACCAGGGAGTCGTCGTAGGCCAACTCGTAGGTGCTGGCGGTCAGGTTGAGCTGCCAGACCCGGTTGTCGCCCTTGGTCGTGAACCACACCTTGTCGTCGGCGTAGTGGCAACCCTCGCCGCCGTTGAAGGACTTGGAGCCCGAGACCTGGGTGCGGGTGGTCGTGGGGGAGCCGTCGGGGTCGGGGACCGTCGTCCAGGTGTAGGAACCGGACGTGGCCGTGCCCGCCACCAATACCTGGAGCGTGCCGGACGACAGGTCGCCCCAAGTGGTCGGCACGAAGCGGTAGAAGCGGCCGTTCGTCTCGTCCTCGGTCAGATAGATCACCTTGCGCACCGGGTCCGCGGCCGCCGCCTCGTGCTTGAAACGGCCCAGCGCCGGCCGCTGCACCGCCGCGTTCACACCCCACGGGTCCGTCTCGTAGACGAAGCCGCGATCCACCTCCTCGCAGGACAGCCAGGTGTTCCAGGGTGTCTTTCCGCCCGCGCAGTTCTGCCGGGTGCCCGACAGGATGCGGTACGCGCCCGTGATCGCCCCGGACGACGAGAACCTCACCGCGCTCGCGCCACCGCTCGGGTTGATCTCCGAGTTGGAGACGTAGATCCAGCCGCTGCCGTCGGCGTAGCAGGCGCCGCCGTCCGGCGCGCTGTGCCAGCTGTACGACGTCCCGCTCACCGTCTGCCCCGAACGGGCGACGACCCGGCTCGTGAAGCCGCTCGGCAGCCGGATGCCGTTGGCGTCCGGCGAGCCCGGCGCCCCGTACGGGCCCGTGCCCGGCTGGGCGGGGGCGGCGTATGCGGCACCGTGCCACAGGGAGCCGCCGAAAGCGGCGGAGGCCCCGCCGACGACGGTCGCACGGAGGAAGGTACGACGTTCCACGCTCACTCCATAGGGGTGTCGTGACAGCCCCGCCACCGGTCGGCGTCGGGGTCGCGCGCTGTCGGACCCTAGGGTCATGGGATTGACGTGTCATGGACAAGGCGTGAATCGGGCGTACGGCTCGCATGACCAGGAGTGCCCCCGCTCGTAGGCTGGGCTGTCGTCACCGGTGGAGGGAGGCCGGCCATGCCCGGCTGGAGCGAGCAGGACATCCCCGACCAGAGCGGGCGCACGGCCGTGGTCACCGGCGCCAACAGCGGCCTCGGTTACGTCACCGCGCGGGAGCTGGCCCGCCGGGGCGCCCGGGTGGTGCTCGCCTGCCGCAGCGAGGCGCGCGGCACCGAGGCCGGGGACCGGCTGGTCAGCGAAGTGCCGGGCGCTGACGTGGAGTTCACCCGGCTCGACCTCGGCGACCTCGCCTCCGTACGGGACTTCGCGCGCGCTTTCCCGTACGACCGCCTCGATCTGCTCGTCAACAACGCGGGCGTGATGGCGCTGCCTTACGGCACCACGGCGGACGGGTTCGAGACCCAGTTCGGCGTCAACCACCTCGGGCACTTCGCGCTCACCGGGCTGCTGCTGCCCGCGCTCCTCGACACCCCCGGCGCACGGGTGGTGACCGTCTCCAGCGGGGCGCACGCGCTGGCGAACATCGACCTCGTCGACCTCAACAGCGAGCGCCGTTACCGCCGTTGGGTCGCCTACGCCCGCTCCAAGACCGCCAACCTGCTCTTCACCCACGAGCTGGCGCGCAGGCTCGCCGGGCACGGGGCCGACGTGGTGGCCGCCGCCGCTCATCCCGGGTACGCCGCCACCAACCTCCAGGAGGCCGGGCCACGGATGGCCGGGCGGCGGTTCGTGGAGCGGTTCATGGCGGTCGGCAACAGGTTCTTCGCCCAGTCCGCGGAGGGCGGCGCGCTTCCCACGCTGTACGCCGCCACCGCCCCCGGCGTCCCGCCCGACTCCTTCACCGGTCCCTCTCTCGCCGGCCTGCGCGGCTCGCCCCGGCCGTCCTGGCGGGCGCCCTGGACGGTCGACGACCGGGCGGGCGAGCTGCTCTGGGCCGCCTCCGGGCAACTGACCGGGGTGGCGTACGAGGCGTTGAAGGGCTGACCTCTCAGGCCGCCGCCCCGCTGTCCACCACGAGGTCCGTGCCCACCACCGACGACGCGTCGTCCGACGCCAGATACAGGACCGCCGCGGCGATCTCCTCGGTGGTCGAGACACGGCCCAACGGCAGGGTGCCCTCGGCCCGTTCGGCGCGCTGCGCCTCCGTCTCGCCCGGGCGCAGCGACATCGGCGTCTCGACCGCGCCGGGGCTGACCGCGTTGATCCGGACGCCGTCGCGGATGTGGTCCAGAGCCGCGCCCCGCGTCAGCACCGACACGGCGGCCTTGGTGGCGGCGTAGGCGGCGGCGCCGGGATGGCGGGCGTGGACGCCGAAGATCGAGGCGATGTTGACGATCGCGCCGCCCGAGGGCTGGGTGCGCATCTGGTGGACCTCGGCCCGGAGGGCGAGGAAGACGCCGGTGAGATTGATGCCGAGCTGCTCGTGCCAGTCGGTCTCCGGCAGGTCGGCGAGGGGCTGCCCGCCCCGGAAGACACCCGCGTTGTTGACGGCCACGTCGAGCGAGCCGAAGTGGTCGACGGCGGCGGAGACCAGGGCCTGTACGCCGGCGGCCTCGGTGACGTCCGCCGTGACCGCCAGGGCCTTGCCGCCCGCCTCCTCGATCAGCCGCACGGTCTCCTCCAGCGGCTCCTGGCGGCGACCGGCGACCACCACCTGAGCCCCCTCGGTGGCGAGCGCCAGAGCGATGGCCCGGCCTATGCCGGAGCCCGCGCCGGTGACGAGAGCGGTCTTGTCGGTGAAACGCGTCCTGGCGGTCATGATCTCCCCTTATTCTTGACCGAACGGTTCAGTATGGCGGCAAATAAAAAACGGCGGACCTCAGTCCAGCAGTGCCAGCGCCTGTTCCGCCGCGTCCCGCACCCGGGCCGGGTCGGGCGAGGCCTTGCCCACGACCTTGAGGCCCTGGAGCAGCACCAGCAGCATACGGGCGAGCGCCAACGGGTCACGGTCGCCGGACAGTTCGCCCTGGGCTCGCGCGCGGGCCAGGCCCGAGTGCAGCACCGTCTCCAGATGGTCCCAGTTCCGTTCGACCTGACGGGCCGCGGCCGGGTCGTGCGGGGCCAGCTCCGCCGCCGTGTTGGTGATGAAACAGCCGTTCAGGCGCAGGTTCTCGGCGGTGGCCTCGTCGGCGTAGCGCCGAACGAGCGCCCGGACGGCCGGCAGGACCGGGCCCGGCCGGGACAACTCCCCGAGCAGGTCGGGCAGTCGCTCCTGATAGCGCTCCAGCGCCTTCAGATACAGCTCGTGCTTGCTGCCGAAGGTCGCGTAGAGGCTCGCGCGGCCGATGCCGAGGTGCTCGACCAGGTCGGCCATCGAGGTCGCCTCGTAGCCGCGCCGCCAGAACAGCTCCAGAGCTGCCTGCAGCGCGGCCTCGGGGTCGAACTCCTTGGTCCTGGCCATGGGGAGCAGCCTAGGACTTTTGAGAACGGTCGGTCAAGAAACCTCTCGAAGGGACTACGCGGCGCGTACCTCGTACGTCGTGATCCGTACCGCCTCGTCGTCCAGGCACTCCCCGGTCTCCAGGTCGAAGCGCTGCTTCAGCAGGGGCGAGGCCACGAACGGCCGTCCCTGGAGGGAGCCGGTCAGACCGCGGGAGAGGACCGCCGCGCCGCCGAACGGGTCGCGGTTGTCGATGGCGTACAGCTTGCCCGCGCGGTCGCGGAACAGGGCCACCTGGCGGCCGTCGGGCAGCAGGGCGGCGACGCCGCGGCCCGGCAGCAGGACGTTCAGGTCGCAGACCGTGAACCAGCTGTCGTCGAGCTGCAGCTGGACCTTCAGGTCGGTGGTCTCGGGTGCCAGGGTCATCGCTGGGCGGTTCCTTCCAGGACGTCTTCAGCAGGGCGGATGCCGATGGACAGCAGCGGCAGGTCGGGCTTGATCTGGTCGCGCTCGGGGACGAAGCCGACGACCGGGTCCGGGGTGTCGGGGGCGTTCACGAAGGACACGAACCGGGCGAGCTTCTCGGGGTCGTTGATGGTGTCGGCCCACTCGTCGCGGTAGTGCGCGACGTGCGCCGTCATCAGGCTCTCCAGCTCCTCGCAGATGCCGAGCGAGTCCTCCACGACCACGTCACGGACGTGGTCCAGGCCGCCGGGGATCCGCTCCAGCCAGGTCGAGGTGCGCTCCAGGCGGTCGGCGGTGCGGATGTAGAACATCAGGAACCGGTCGATCAGCTTGATCAGTTCGGCGTCGTTCAGGTCCTGGGCCAGTAGATCCGCGTGGCGCGGGGTGGCGCCGCCGTTGCCGCCGACGTACAGGTTCCAGCCGCCGGAGGTGGCGATGATGCCGAAGTCCTTCGACTGGGCCTCCGCGCACTCGCGGGCGCAGCCCGAGACCGCCGACTTCAGCTTGTGCGGCGACCTGAGTCCCCGGTAGCGCAGCTCCAGGTCGATCGCCATGCGGACCGAGTCCTGGACGCCGTAACGGCACCAGGTCTGGCCGACGCAGGACTTCACCGTGCGCAGCGACTTGCCGTAGGCGTGGCCCGACTCGAAGCCGGCGTCGACCAACCGGGTCCAGATCAGGGGGAGTTGTTCGACGCGGGCGCCGAACATGTCGATCCGCTGACCGCCGGTGATCTTCGTGTAGAGGCCGAAGTCACGGGCGATCTCACCGATGACGATCAGGCCCTCCGGGGTGATCTCACCGCCGGGGATGCGCGGGACGACCGAATAGGAGCCGTTCTTCTGGAGGTTGGCGAGGAAGTGGTCGTTGCTGTCCTGGAGCGCGGCCTGCTCGCTGTCCAGGACGTAGACGTCGGCGCCGATCGTCGGGGCGAGGGAGGCGATGATCGAGGCGACCGCCGGCTTGCAGACCTCGCAGCCGTCACCGCCCTTGGCCTCGTCGCGGCCGTACCGGTCGAGCAGGTCCTGGTAGGTGTTGATGCGCAGGGCGAGGACGATCTCGTACAGCTCCTCGCGGGTCTGCCCGAAGCAGCCGCACAGGCCCTTGTCGACCTCGACGCCGGACGCCTCCAGCTCGGCGTTGACCAGCTGGCCGAGGACCTTGACGCAACTGCCGCACGTCGTACCGGCCTTGGTGCACTTCTTCACCTCGGGCACGGTGGTGCACTGGTGGTCGGTGACCGCGGCGCGGATGGTGCCCTTGCGGACGTTGTTGCAGGAGCAGATGATCGCGTCGTCCGGCAGCGCGCTCGGGCCGAGCTGCACCGACTCCCCGGCACCGGCCGGCAGCACCAGCGACTCGGGGGAGACCGGCGGGATCGAGCCGGTGAACGCCTTCAGCGTGCCGTAGGCCTCCGCGTCGCCGACCAGGATGCCGCCGAGCAGTGTGCCGTCGCGGCCGATGACCAGCTTCTTGTACAGGCCCGCACGGGAGTCGGAGTAGACGACGTCCAGGCAGTCCTCGGTCGCGCCGTGCGCGTCACCGAAGGAGGCGACGTCCACGCCGAGCAGCTTCAGCTTGGTGGAGAGGTCGGCGCCGGTGAAGGCGGCCTCGTCGGCGGCGATGGTCGCGGCGGCCGTCTCGGCCTGCTCGTAACCCGGGGCGACCAGGCCGTACACCCGGCCGTCCGCGGCCAGCGCGCACTCGCCGATCGCGAAGACGCTCGGGTCGTTCACCGTGCGGCACTGCTCGTCGACGGTGATGCCGCCGCGCTCGCCGACGGTGAGGCCGCAGTCGCGGGCCAGCTGGTCGCGGGGGCGGACACCGGCGCTGAACACCACGAGGTCGGTGGCGAGTTCGGAGCCGTCGGAGAGCTTCATGCCGGAGACGGCACCCGCCTCGTCGACGACGATCTCCTGCGTGCCGACGCCCGTGTGGACGCTCAGGCCCATCTCCTCGATGGTGCGAAGGAGGGCCGCGCCACCGCCGTCGTCGACCTGCACCGGCATCAGCCGCGGCGCGAACTCCACGATGTGGGAGGTGAGTCCGAGACCCTTCAGCGCGCCCGCGGCCTCAAGGCCCAGCAGACCACCGCCGACCACGGCGCCCGTGGTCGCCGTCTTCGCGTACTCCTCGATCGCGAGGAGGTCCTCGATCGTGCGGTAGACGAAGCAGCCGGCGGCGTCCTTGTTCGGGACCGGCGGGACGAACGGGAAGGAGCCGGTGGCGAGGACGAGGATGTCGTACTCGAAGACCTGGCCGGACCTCGCGGTGACCTTCTTCGCCTCGCGGTCGACCGTCTCGGCCGCGTCGCCGACGTACAGCTCGATGCCGTGCGCCTGGATGAACTCCAGGTCCGTCATGGACAGGTCCTCGGGCGTCTTGCCCGAGAAGTACGAGGTGAGGGCGACGCGGTCATAGGCCGGACGCGGCTCCTCGCACAGCACGACCACGCGGTGCGTGGCGGTCAGGCCGCGGTCGGCGAGCGCCTCCAGGAAACGCTGGCCGACCATGCCGTGGCCGACGAGGACGATCGTGGGGGTGGCCTCCGTGGCCTCCGGGCTGGCGGTCATCAGGAGCCTCCATCGTTGGTGAGCAGGTGGAGCAGCGGGCCGTCGTCGGGGAGCGGCTCTGCTCCCTCCCAGGCGCGGGCGAGCGCACCGACGGTGCCGAGTTCGCCGACGAGAACCCCGCCGACCAGGCGGTCGTCGCGGACGACGACCTTGCGGTAGGTGCCGCGGGTGGCGTCCGTGAGCTGGACGACGTCGTCCCCGGGCCGCGGCTCGGTCTCGCCGAACGCGGCGAGATCGAAGGGGGAGTTCGCACCGGTCAGCGTGAGCCGGGTCAGCGAACGGGTGCCGGTGTAGCGGGCGTTCGCCCGACCGGCCAGCAACTCGGCGAGCACGTCGGCCTGTTCGAGGGCCGGAGTCGCCAGCCCGTACAGGACACCGTCGTGCTGGACGCAGTCGCCGATGGCGTGGATGTGCGGGTCGGAGGTGCGCAGTTCGTCGTCGACGACGATGCCCTTGCGGACCTCCAGGCCCGCGCTCTGCGCGAGGCCCGCCCGCGGGTGGACGCCGCAGGCCAGGACCACGAGGTCGGCGTCGAGGGCGTAGCCGTCGGCCATCTCGACCGAGCGGACCGCGCCGCCGACGACGCGGACGTCACGGACCCGGCACTCGGTGTGGATCTCCACGCCGAGGTCCCTCAGGTGCCGCTGGACCAGCTTCGAGGCGCTCGGGTCGAGTTGGCGCTCCATGACCCGCTCGCCCTGCTGGGCGAGGACGACCTGGGCGCCACGTTGGGCGAGGGCCCGGGCCGCGGAGACCCCGAGGAGCCCGCCGCCGATCACGACCGCCTTCACACCCGGCCGTACCTGCTTGGACAGGCCCAGGCAGTCGTCCATGGTGCGGAAGGCGTGGACGCCCTCCGGCAGGACATGGTCCGACATGAACAGCCCGCGCAGCGGCGGCAGCACCGGGTTCGAGCCGGTGGCCAGGACCAGCCGGTCGTATGCGATCTTCGAACCGTCCGCGCACTCGACGGTCCGCGCCTCCCGGTCGATGCCGGTGACCCGGGCGCGGGTGAGCTCCGCGGGGGCCGGCAGCGCGATCACGTCGGGGCTGTACCGTCCGGCCAGCACATCGGCGAGGAGCACCCGGTTGTACGGGCGGTGCTCCTCCTCACCGATCAGCGTCACGGGCGTGCCGAGCTCGCCGAGCCGCCGGGCGAGACGGACGCCCGCGAGGCCGGCGCCGATCACCACCACACGCGTATTCGAGGTCATGTCCAGGAGCGTGCGGTGCGGGTGTTTCCCGACCGCATCGCATCTGTTTCCCACGAGGAACGCTGCCCTCCCCACCGCCGGGGGGCGGGTGTGAGGGTTCGGGACGGGCGCCGGGGGTGCGCTGTGAGGAGGGTGGCGTGGGCCACAGAGGAGTGGCCGGAGCCCCTTGTGCGCCCAGGTGATTGGACGGTGCACGTATCCCATCCATAAGGTCGCGCTCATGCCCGAGATACCCCTGACCACCGTCGTCGTCCTGTGCCTCGCGGCCCTCGCGGCCGGCTGGATCGACGCCGTGGCCGGTGGCGGCGGCCTGCTCCTCCTGCCCGCCCTCCTTCTCGGCCTGCCGCCCGGCACCCCGGCCGCGCACGCCCTCGGCACCAACAAGGCGGTGGCCATCGTCGGCACGTCGGGCGCGGCGGTCACGTACGCGCGTAAGGCGCCGGTGGACGTCCGCCTGGCCGTCCGGATCGGCCTGGCCGCACTCCTGGGCTCCTCCGCCGGGGCGTTCTTCGCGGCCGGGATGAGCACGGAGGTGCTGAAGCCGGTGATCATGGTGGTGCTGATCGCGGTGGCGGCGTTCGTGATCCTGCGCCCGGCGTTCGGCACGGCACCCGCGTCCGGCCCGGCGACCCGCCGCCAGGTTCGCGCCGCGATCGGCCTCGCGGGCCTCGGCATCGGCTTCTACGACGGTCTGATCGGCCCGGGAACCGGCACCTTCCTGGTCCTGACCCTCACCGCGCTCCTTCACCTCGACCTGGTCACCGCCTCGGCCACGGCCAAAATCGTCAACTGCTGCTCCCCCACTCTCGGCTTCGCTCGAGCGGGGGGACCCCCATCGCCGGCGCGCTGGCCATGTTCGCCTGGCAGGGCGCGGTGCTGTGGCAGCTGGCCGCGCTGATGGCCGTGTTCAACCTGGCGGGCGGCACGCTGGGCGCGCACACCGCGTTGAAGAAGGGGAGCGGCTTCGTACGGGTCGTCCTGCTGACGGTGGTGTTCGCGCTGGTGGCGAAAATGGCGTGGGAGCAGTGGGTGGCCTGACGCTACCTTGGCCCGATGGCGACCCAGGTGATCGTGCTCAACGGCGGCTCCAGCTCCGGCAAGTCGGGCATCGCGCGGTGTCTTCAGGCGGTCCTGCCGGACCCGTGGCTCACCTTCGGCGTCGACTCGCTGATCGAGGCGATGCCGGGCGAGGGGGTCGGCATCGAGTTCGCCCCCGACGGCGGGGTGGACGTCAGCCCCGCGTTCATGGCCCTGGAAGCCGCGTGGGCCCGCGGGATCGCCACGATGGCCCACTGCGGCGCCCGGCTGATCATCGACGACGTCTTCCTCGGCGGCGCCGCCACACAGGACCGCTGGCGCCGCGTCCTCGACGGCCTCGACGTCCTCTGGGTCGGCGTCCACTGCGATCCGCAGGTGGCCGCGGGCCGCGAGATCGCCCGCGGCGACCGGGTACGGGGGATGGCGGAACAACAGGCGACCGTGGTCCACGAGGGCGTGACCTATGACGTAGAGGTCGACACTGCCCGGACCGAGTCACTGGAGTGCGCGCGGATCATCGGGCGGAAGGTGGTGGGCGGGGTGGGGTGAGGGGGTAGGCGGGTCGGTGGTGTTGTGGGGTGGGGATGGGCGACCGGTGGGGCGGTGTGGGTGCCGAGGGTGACCGGCGGCAGGTCGCCTGGAGCGCGCCCGGCGTGGTGTTGAGGGCCGATGCTGCGTGACCCCCGGAAGCTGCCGCCGCGCGCTGACGACCACCGGATGCCCGACACCTGTTCGAGGCGGCGGTCACCGGAGGGGCGGGTCGGCTGCGCCGCCGCAATCATCGGGCGGGCGCCGGCTACAGATGCGGGGACCGTCAGGAGGTCGGTGGCTACAGGCGCCGGGGGCGGGCGGCGGGAAGTTGCCGGTTATGCCAGCGGGGGCCCGGTGGGGGGCTGTCGGTTGCGCCCGCAGGGGCCGGGAAGGTGCCGTCGGTCACGGCCGCGGGGACTGTCAGGGGCTGGTGGCTACAGGCGCGGGGACTGTCAGAGGGCGGCGGCTACAGGCGCGGGGCCCTCGGGAGGCTGTCGGTTGTGCCCGCGGGGACCATCAGCAGGTGGTGGCTACAGCCGCAGGGTCCGTCCAGAGGCTGTCCGGATACATCCGTAGGGCCCGTGCAAACGCTGTCCGGATACATCCGTAGGGACCCCGTCCACAGGCTGTCCGTTACACCCGCAGGGACCGTCCAGAGGCAGCCCGTCACAGCCGTAGGAGCGGCCGGTCCCGAGGTCGCCGGTTACGCCTGCCATGACCCCGTGAGGGGGCCGTGCCGACGGGGTCGCGGGGCCGCCGGAGGCCCCGTCAGTGGCTGGCCGTCAGGTGGGCGAAAGCGACCACGTTTCCCTGGTAGCCCGTTGACTTCGAGTAGCCGCCTCCGCAGGTGATGACCCGGAGTTCGGGGCGGTGGGCGGCGCCGTAGACCTTCTTGTCGGGGAAGTGGCGGGCGTCGTAGACCTCCACGGAGTCGACGCTGAAGACGGCCGTCGTGCCGTCGCGGCGTTGCGTCTCGATGCGGCTGCCCTTCTTCAGGGCGCCGAGGTCGTAGAAGACGGCGGGGCCGTCGGCGTTGTCGACGTGTCCGGCGATGATCGCGGTGCCGGTCTCACCGGGCGTCGTGCCGGCCTCGTACCAGCCGGCGAGGTTCTTCTTCTCGGCCGGCGGGACGTCGAGGCTGCCCGTAGGGGTGAGCCCGAGGCCCATCAGGGGCGCGTCCACGCCGATCGACGGGATCCGGATGCGGTCGGGCGGCGAGGGCGGCAGGGCGGGTGCCGAGCGCGGGTCGGCGTGACCGGCGCGCGCCTCGGACGGCGCCGGCTGCGGCGGGGCGTGTGTCTCGGCGCCACTGCGCAGCAGCCACGCGCCCGTGCACAGGGCGACGAGGGTGACGGCCGCTATGACGACGTTGCCGGTCCTGCCGGCCCTGATGAATCTGCGCACACGAGCCTCCTACGCGATGGACGCGGTGGACCCGCCCCCCTCCGGGCCGCGAGGGGCGTCGGACCCGGAGGGGGAGGGACATGCGGTACCGGCGGACGGACAGCGGAGGGTGTCCGTCAGATCCCGTCGCCTCTCGCCCGGCGATGCAGGAGCCAGGTACCGCCCGCGGCGGCGACGGCGAGAGCCGCCACGCCGGCCGCGGTCTGCACGGGATCGGGGCCCAGAGCGCCACCGACCCCCGTCTTCACACTTCCCCGGGGATACACCTGCTGCCGCGTCGACGTCATCGTGACCATGAGGTCACCGGTGACCCGCCGCCCGCTCTCCGCACAGGTCGCGACGATCTCGTACGTTCCCGGCTGCGCGCTCTCCGGCACCTTGAACTGCCCGATCGCGTCCTGCTCGTGCGTGCTCGGCGCGAGCGTGAACCGCCCGGCACCCACCGCACTCGCGTCGCCCTCCGCCGTGGCGCCGTCGCCGCACGCCGCCGTGTTCACCGTGACCTGCTCGCCCGGCACCACCGAGGAGGGGTACACCTCCAGGCTGCCCGAGTCCGCGGCGTACACCGGCGCGGTTGCCAGCCCGGCGGCCGCGACGGCGAGCGCGGTGCCGGTGAGCAGACGGGCGGTACGGCGCATCGGTGCTCCTTCGAGCGATTCGGTGTCCCCTGCCCTTCCGAGGTAAGTCGCAGCGGGCCGAGCGCGCTTCCTGAGCGTCCGTCAGAAATGTGCTGAATGGGTGTCAGGTCGGGATAAAAGGCGCCCGGGGGTTCGGAGTTTCGGCAGGTCACCGGCGTACGGCAGGTGTGTCGCGGAAGAGAACCCGAAGGGCCCAGAGCGCGCGTGCGACCGGGTGACCCGCCCGTCGCGGCCACCGCTTGACCTCGACCAAACTTGAGGTATCAGGCTGTGCCGCATGCCCAATCCAGACGCGCTCGTCGCAGACGCCCCGCTCCATGTCACCCTCATCGTCGGCAGCAACCGGCACGGCCGTTTCGGCCCCGTGGTCGCCGGCTGGCTCCTCGACCAGCTCCGCGGCCGGGACGACCTGATCCCCGAGGTCGTCGACGTGGCCGACGTCCACCTCCCCACGAGCCTGACCCCGACCCCCGAGGCGACCGCCGCCCTCGCCGACGTCACCCCGAAGCTGGAGGGCGCCGAGGCCTTCGTCGTCCTCACCCCCGAGTACAACCACTCCTTCCCGGCGGCCCTGAAGAACCTCATCGACTGGCACTTCACCGAGTGGCAGGCCAAGCCGGTCGCCCTTGTCTCGTACGGCGGCCTGGCCGGTGGCCTGCGGGCGACCGAGCATCTGAAGCAGGTCTTCGCGGAACTGCACGCGGTGACGGTGCGGGACACGGTGTCCTTCCACAACGCGGGGGCGTCGTTCGACGACACCGGCCGTCCGAAGGACCCGTCGGGCCCGGAGGTGGCGGCGAAGGCGATGCTGGACCAGCTGGTGTGGTGGGGGAGGGGCCTGCGGGAGGCGAGGGCGAAGCGTCCCTACGGGGCGTAGCCCCGACACCCCCTGGGTTCGGTGCACGTCGTGGCCGGGTACCCGATGCGCGTGTGTCTTGCGAGGCGTGTGTCTTCCGAAGAGTCTGTCTTTCGAGGGAGGAGCGAATGCCGATGACCGGCCACGGCCCCGGCCCTGAGTCCGAGCAGCCGACGACCACCGCGGACGCGCTGCCCGTCATGGGCAGCCTCAAGGAACTCGCCGACCTGGTCGAGCGGCGTAGGAATCTGTTCGTCCGCTGGTCGCGCGGGCCCGGGGCGGATCTGGAGGCCGCGGTCAGCACCGACGACCTCACCGGGGTGAGCATGCCGGGCCTGTCCGCCAACCCGCTCGACGTCGAGCCCTGGTGGCAGGGCCGCTCGACCGAGCTGTGGGTGGCGCGCCGGCTGTACGACTACTCCCACCTGCCGTGGGACAAGGGGCCCGGCGTCCGTCCGTGGATCCTGGTCGGCCGGGTGGCGGGCCGCGGACCCGACAACGAACCCCTGGTCCGGGACGTGGAACCCGTCGGCTGGATCGCCGAGGACGTCATCGGTCAGGCGGAGCGGGCGGTCGGCGGACAGGAGGAACGCTGGGGACCCCTGCGGCGCGGACGGTGACGCGGTCGTACCGGCGTCACCCGTCGGCGGTCTCGCGCCGCGCCTCGTGGTTGGCCAGCAGGTTGAGGAGTTCCGCCACCGTCAGGCCGGACTCCGCGGGGTGGCGCAGGATGGTTCCCGGCTGGATCCGGTACGTGTTCGATCTGCCCTCGCGCCGATGGGTCAGATACCCGTCGGTCTCCAGATCGGAAATGATCTTCTGGACGGCGCGCTCGGTCAGCCTGCACCGGGCCGCGATGTCGCGGATGCGGGTGGTGTGGTCCTCGGCGATCGCTGCCAGTACACGGGCGTGACTGGTGAGAAACGTCCACCCCGAGTGTGGTTCCGGCACTTCTCCCATGCCCTCAGAGTACGAGGTCTGGTTCACGTATTCAAAAGGCTGAAATAAATTTCCTGTATCCCTTGACGTGTGAAGGAGTGGTGCGGAAGCTGGAACCGGAGCGAGCGGACTCGACAAGGACAGCGAAATGCACGCACCCCTCGTGGTCGACGACAGCGCGGCGCACCTGGCCATGGACGCGCCGTCCCCGGACGGACGTGTACGGGTCACGGTCCGCGGCGAACTCGACATCAGCGCTGCTCCGGCGCTGGAGCGAACCCTGCGGCGAGCCCTGCGGTGTGCCGCCGGGGGCGTGGACCTGGACCTGAGCGGGACGACGTTCTGCGACTGCTCGGGCCTCAACGTCCTGCTGGCCGCCCGGCGGCGCGCGCTGGACCACGGCAGGACGCTCACCATCCGATCCGCCGGTCCCGCGGTACGGCGCCTGCTGACCGTGACCGGAACCTGGCCACTGTTCACACCGGGGGAGCACGCCCTGAACCACGACGAGCAGGAACTGCGCAACGAGGTCGTCCAGCTGCGCCGCGCCATGCAGACGCGGCCCGCCATCGACCAGGCGCGGGGCATCCTGATGGCGACGTTCGCGCTCAGCCCCGAGGACGCCTGGGACGTACTGGTCAGGATCTCCCAGAACACCAACACCAAGCTGCATGTGCTCGCCGGCGAACTGGTGGGCACGGCACGGGACGGAGGGCTCCCCGACGGCATGAGACAACAGGTGACGGAGGTGCTGGCGACCCGGCCCGCGGCCCCCGGCGCCGGGGAACCCGCGCCGGACGCGGCACCCTGAGGCGATCCGGGCGCGCCGCTTGCCGGAACGTCGGCGGTGCGGTGGCGAAGCCCCGTTCGGGCCCGCCACCGCACCGCCACCGCATCACACCCGCCCGTGGGTCAGGCCACGTTCACCGCGCTCCAGGCCGCGGCCACCGCGTTGTACTCCGCGCTGCCCGCCCCGTACAGGTCCTTCGCCGCGTTCAGCGTCGCCGTGCGGGCGCCCGCGTAGTTCGTGGAGGACGTCATGTAGACGGTCAGCGCCCGGTACCAGATGGCACCCACCTTGTCCCGCCCGATGCCCGACACCGAACTGCTGTTACAGGTCGGCGAGTTGTAGCTGACGCCGTTGACCGTCTTCGCGCCGCTGCCCTCGGACAGCAGATAGAAGAAGTGGTTCGCGACGCCCGACGAGTAGTGCACGTCGAGGTTCCCGACCGAGGAGCTCCAGCAGTCCGCCGAGTTGCCGTCCTTGGACGGCTTGTCCATGTAGCGCAGCGCGTCCCGTCCGAATCCCGACCGGACGATCTTCTCGCCGATGAGATAGTCCCCGGCGTCGGAGGAGTTGCCCGCGTAGAACTCCACCAGGGTCCCGAAGATGTCGGAGGTCGCCTCGTTGAGCCCGCCGGACTCACCGGAGTACGTGAGCGCCGCCGTCTTCGACGTCACGCCGTGCGACATCTCGTGCCCCGCCACGTCCAGCGACACCAGCGGGCCGAGCTGCGTCCCGTCACCGTCGCCGTAGGTCATGCAGAAGCAACTGTCGTCCCAGAAGGCGTTGTTGTAGCTGTTGCCGTAGTGGACGCGGTTGTACGAGCCCTTGCCGTCACCGGCGATGCCGTTCCTGCCGTGGACGTTCTTGTAGTAGTCCCAGGTGACGTTGGTGCCGTACTGCGCGTCGACCGCGGCCGTCGCCCGGTCCGAAGTCGCCCCCGTCCCCCAGTGGTTGTCGGCGTCGGTGAACAGCGTCGCCGGGGCGCGGCTGAAGCAGATGCCGAGGATGCACAGGTCGGTCTTGTTGGCCGCGTCGCCGGTGTACGTGTTCCCGCGCGTCGCGTCCTTCAGCTGGTACGTCGACCCCGACAGCGTCGTCTCCAGCGGCACCGTCCCGCCGTACAGCGACTTGCCGTCGCCCGTCGCCGACTCCAGCGAGTCCCAGGCGTCGATCTGGGCGCCCGAGCGCGCGTCGGTCAGCACGACGCGCGCGACCGGGTTGCCCAGCGAGTCCTGGGCCACCGCCTCGGTGCGCCAGGCCAGCTTCGGCGTGCCGTGCAGGGCGTCGACGACCAGCTGTGGCTTGGCCGTCAGCTTCTTCAGCGTCTCACCGAGGTTGGCGGCGCGCAGCGCGTTCGCGGCGAGGTCGGCGGCCTTGGGCGCGGACAGGGCCGGCGTCACGCCGGACAGCGAGATCGCCTTCTTCGTCGCGCGGTCGGCGCCCTTGTACGACCCGTCCGACGCGAGGTGGACGACGAAGTCGCCGCCCAGCACCGGCAGGTTGCGGTAGGTGCGGTCGTAACGGACGTGCTGGGTGCCGTTCTTGTCGACGACGACGTCCCGGACCTTGGTGTCCTGCGCGGAGGTCAGACCCAGCGCGGCGGCCTGGTCGACCAGCGCCGAGGCCGCGTTGTCGATCGCGGTGGCCCGGGTCGGTCTGTCGGCCGCGTCGGCGGTGGGGACGAGAGCGGCCGCCAGCAGGGCGGTGCTGGTGACGGCGACACCGGCGGCGGCGAGCCGGGAACCCCGGAGGGAGCGGATGGAGCGGACAGGACGAATTGAGCGTATTCGGCTCATCTGTCTCCTCAGAAAGGCGCCTTGGGCGCGTGGGGGAGGCGCTCGTGCTGGAGGAGATTCAAAGGGCACAGGCCTGTCATGTCCATACCGCGTCTGTGCCGGTGTGTGTGGAGAGAGAATCGTTTCTGTGAGCCTCACCCCCCTGCTCCCGCCCGCCCTCCCGTTCTTCGTCTACGGCACCCTTCGCCCTGGTGAGCCCAACCACGACCACTTCCTGCGCGGCCGCACGGCGGCCGAGGAACCGGCGCTGCTCCAGGGCGCGGCCCTGTACGACGGCCCCGGATATCCGTACGTGGTGGAGGAGCCCGGCATCGTCCGCGGCGACCTCGTCACCGCCCGCCCCGAGGAGTACGGCGCCTTGCTCGTCGCCCTCGACCACTTGGAGGAGTACGTGCCCGGCGACCCCCGGAACCTCTACGAACGGGTCGAACGCGAGGTGGTCCGGGAGGCCGACGGAACGCCGGTGCGGGCCTGGACGTACGTCGCCGCCCCCGCAGTGGCCGAAGGGCTCCGCCGCCATGGCAGCCGCATCGCGACCGGCGACTGGCTGGCCCTGCGCTGACGCTCGGTCAGGACTCGACGGTCTCCACCCGCACCGCGCACGTCTTGAACTCCGGCATCCGTGAGGTCGGGTCGAGCGCCGGGTTGGTGAGGGTGTTGGCGCGGCCCTCGCCGGGCCAGTGGAACGGCATGAAGACCGTGTCGGGGCGGATGCCGGTGGTGATCCGGGCCGGCGCCACCGCCCGGCCGCGTCGGGACACCACCGCCACCGGGTCGCCCTCGGCCGCGCCGAGCCGCGCCGCGAGCCGCGGGTGCAGCTCCACGAACGGACCGGGCGCGGCGGCGTTCAGCTCGTCGACCCGGCGGGTCTGCGCACCGGACTGGTACTGGGCGACGACCCGGCCGGTCGTCAGCAGCACCGGGTACTCGTCGTCCGGCTCCTCCGCCGACGCCCGGTGCGAGACCGGCACGAAGCGGGCCCGGCCGTCGTCGGTGGCGAAACGGTCGAGGAAGAGACGGGGCGTGCCGGGGTGTTCCGCCTCTCCGGCGTCCTGGGTCGGGCACGGCCAGAACACCCCGTTCTCCTCCGCCAGTCGGCGATAGGTGATTCCGGAGTAGTCCGCCGCCCCGCCCGCGCTGGCCCGGCGCAGCTCCTCGAAGACCTCCTCGGGGTCGGTCGGGAAGCCCTTCTCCACGCCGAGCCGGTCGGCGAGTTCGTGCATGACCTCCAGGTCGCTGCGGACTCCGTCGGGCGCGGTGATCGCCTGCCGCCGCAGCAGCACCCGGCCCTCCAGGTTGGTCGTCGTCCCCGTCTCCTCGGCCCACTGGGTGACCGGCAGGACGACGTCCGCGAGCGCGGCCGTCTCGGAGAGGACGACGTCACAGACCGCCAGGAAATCAAGGGACTTGATGCGCTCCTCGATGTGCGCGGCGGCCGGCGCCGACACCACCGGGTTGGACCCCATCAGCAGCAGCGACCTGATGTCCGTACCCAGCGCGTCCAGCAACTCGTAGGCACTGCGCCCGGGGCCGGGCAGCGAGTCCGGGTCCACGCCCCACACCTCGGCGACATGGCGTCGCGCCGCCGGGTCGTCCAGCTTGCGGTAACCGGGCAACTGGTCGGCCTTCTGGCCGTGTTCGCGCCCGCCCTGTCCGTTGCCCTGCCCGGTGAGACAGCCGTACCCGGACAGCGGCCTGCCCGCCCGGCCGGTCGCCAGGCACAGGTTGATCCACGCGCCCACGGTGTCGGTGCCCTTGGACTGCTGCTCGGGCCCGCGCGCGGTCAGCACCATCGCGGCTTCCGGCTCGCAGAACATCCGCACCGCTTCCCGGAGTTGGGGGACGGGCACGCCGGTGATCCGCTCCACGTACTCCGGCCAGTGCGCCATCGCCGCCGCCCGCGCGTCCTCCCAGCCGGCGGTGCGCTCGGCGACGTACGCCTCGTCGACCCGCCCCTCGGCGACGATGAGGTGCAACAGACCGAGGGCCAGGGCGAGATCGGTGCCGGGGCGGGGCATCAGATGCAGGTCGGCCTGGTCGGCGGTCTTCGTCCGGCGCGGGTCGACGACGATCAGGGTGCCGCCGTTCTCCTTCAGCTCGGTGAAGAAGCGCAGCGACGGCGGCATGGTCTCGGCGAGGTTGGAGCCGACGAGGATCACACACCCCGTTTTCGGGATGTCCTCCAGCGGGAACGGCAGCCCGCGGTCCAGACCGAACGCCTTGATGCCACCGGCCGCGGCCGAGGACATGCAGAAACGTCCGTTGTAGTCGATCTGCGAGGTGCCGAGGACGACCCGGGCGAACTTGCCCAGCGTGTACGCCTTCTCGTTCGTCAGGCCGCCCCCGCCGAACACCCCGCACGCGTCCGGACCATGTTCCGTCCGCGTACGCAGCAGTTCCCCGGCGATCCGGTCCAGCGCCTCGTCCCACGTCGCGGGCACCAGCGTGCCCCCGGAGCGCACCAACGGGGAGGTCAGGCGGACGCTCGACGAGAGCACCGCGGGCGCTGTCCGGCCCTTGCCGCACAGCGCCCCCCGGTTCACCGGGAAGTCCGCGCGCTCGGTGACCTCCACGCCCCCGTCCGGGACGGGCGTGAGATTCATCCCGCACTGCAGGGCGCAGTAGGGGCAGTGGGTGGGCGTCGCGGAGTTCTGCATGCCTTTCAGCGTGCTTCCGCCGTGTTACGTGCGCGGCGGCCCCCCTGTTACACGGCCGGGACGGCGACCTCCCCGCCGCCTCCCGGTCCCGGTGAGGATGCCTACAGTCCGCCATGGTGAACGGCGTTCCTGGAGAAGCGTCCGCCCCGCGTCACCGGCCGCCGGCGAGCGCCTTGGTCACCCCCGGTTCCCTCGGCCCGAGGAACCGGGGATCGGGCTCGAAGACCGCGTCCAGGGCGGCCTTGCCGGCGGCGAAGATCTCGCGGGTGCCCCCGTAGTACCAGGTGACGTCGTGCTTGGCGTCCACGCCGACGCCGTACGAGGTCACGCCCGCCGCCTGGCACAGCGCGACCGCCCGCCGGATGTGGAAGCCCTGGCTGATCAGCACGGCCCGGTCCACGCCGAAGATCTTCTTGGCCCGGACGCAGGAGTCCCAGGTGTCGAACCCGGCGTAGTCACTGACGATGCGGGCGTCGGGAACCCCGTGCTCGGTCAGATAGGTCCGCATGGCGTCCGGCTCGTCGTAGTCCTTGCGGCTGTTGTCGCCGGTGACGAGGACGACCTTGATCTTCTGTTCCCGGTACAGCTTCGCCGCCGCGTCCAGCCGGTGCGCGAGATACGGCGACGGCTCGCCGTCCCACAGCCCGGCCCCGAAGACGACGGCGACCTCGGTGCGCGGCACGTCCGCGGTCGTCCGCAGCCGGTCACCCGTGACGACGTACATCCAGGTCGCCGGAAGCAGCGCCAGCACGCACCCGGCCATCACGGCCTGCACCAGCCGCCGCTGCCCGGTACGGGTGCGCGGCAGACGGGGTCTGCGCAGTCTCACGGGGTCCCTCCCAGGTCGTCCTTCGACAGTCAGGGACGTGCCGTAAGCCGCCGCGGTTCGCCGCCGCCGACGTGACCAGCCTCACGCACACGCAGGAAAACGCAGGTCAGCCCACCTCACACCGGCCTACCGGGGCGCGGTGAACCCACGGAAAATCCCCGTTATCTTCATGCAACGGGACGGCAACCTCCCCCCGCCACCATCGGTTCATGACAGCGTCGAACTCTCTAAGCGACGAGTCCAAGACGGTCCACTTCGACAGTACGGCGCACCTCATGAACCGGATCAGCAGCCAGCTCGCCAGCCAGCTCAGCCTCGTCTCGCTCGACGGCAGGCGGCGCCCCGAACCTCCCGCGCTCGTCGTCGTGGCCCACGGCAGCCGCGACCCACGCGCCCTGAGCACCGTGAGCAGCCTCCTCGACAAGGTCCGCGAACAGCGCCCCGGCCTCGCGGTGCACCTGGGCCACATCGAGCTCAACGCCCCGCTGCTGACCGACACCCTCAAGACCCTCGGCAACCGCGAGGCGATCCTCGTCCCGCTCCTGCTCAGCCGCGGCTACCACGTGAAGCGGGACATCCCCGAGATGGCCGCCGAGACGCAGGTACGCGCACGCGTGGCGCCGGCGTTGGGCCCGCACCCCTTGCT
Source organism: Streptomyces sp. NBC_00028 (assembly GCF_045041065.1). Taxonomy (NCBI): domain Bacteria; kingdom Bacillati; phylum Actinomycetota; class Actinomycetes; order Kitasatosporales; family Streptomycetaceae; genus Streptomyces; species Streptomyces sp. NBC_00028. The sequence continues at coordinate 6,825,690 of NZ_CP108293.1, forward strand.
GGTGGAGGCCCTGCACGCTCGCTTGGTGGAGGCGGGCTGGGAGGAGTCCCCGCGCGCGGGCAGCGCGGTGGTCCTGGCGGCGGCGGGTTCGCGTGACCCGGAGTCGAAGGTCGACATGGCCCGTATGGCGGCCCTGCTGTCGACCCGCCTGGGAGCCCCGGTGGTCCCGGCGTACGCGACCACGGCGGCCCCCACGGTCCCGGCAGCGATCGAGGCCCTGACGGCGAGGGGCTACGACCGTGTGGCGATCGCCTCCTACTTCACGGCTCCGGGCCGCTTCGCGAGGGAGTGCGCGGAGGCGGCACCGTGGATAGCGTCAGCGCCCCTGGGCACACACGCAGCGATGGCAGACCTCTTGCTACACAGGTACGACCAGATGACGTCCCTAAGGGGCGCGGGGCTGTGTCCATCTGCGGCTCCGCCGCGGGGCGCGAGCAACCACGAACAACCCGCACTCGCCGTCTAAACAGAACAACGCAGACGAACCGGCGATTTGTCAGTCCCTCCCCGTACTGTCGAGTCATGTCGTACGACCTGCCCTCAACAGACCGCTGGGCCCCGGAACCCGACAAGCGTCCCGGCCGCACCGCTTTCCAACGCGACCGAGCACGGATCCTGCACTCCGCCGCTTTGAGGAGGCTCGCCGGCAAAACGCAGGTCGTCACCCCAGGCACCCGTAACCAGGCCTGGGACGCCACCCCCCGCACCCGCCTCACACACTCCCTGGAGTGCGCCCAGGTAGGCCGAGAGCTCGGCGCAGCCCTCGGTTGCGACCCCGACCTCGTCGAAGCCGCCTGCCTCGCCCACGACCTCGGCCACCCCCCGTTCGGTCACAACGGCGAACAGGCACTCAACGAGTTCGCGGAGGACTGCGGCGGCTTCGAGGGCAACGCCCAGTCCCTGCGCCTCCTCACCCGCATCGAGCCCAAGCGCTTCACCGAGGAGGGCTCGGTGGGGCTGAACCTCACCCGCGCCACCCTCGACGCGGCCACCAAATACCCCTGGCCCCGCGGAGCGGGAGCGCAGGCGTCGCCCAAGTTCGGCGTCTACGAGGACGACCGCCCCGTCTTCGACTGGGTCCGCAAGGACGCCCCCGGCACCCGCACCTGCTTCGAGGCACAGGTCATGGACTGGTCGGACGACGTGGCGTACTCGGTCCACGACGTGGAGGACGGCCTGCACGCGGGCCACATCGACCCCAACTACCTGCACGCGGAACCGGAACGGCAGGCCGTCTTCGAGGTGGCCCTCGGCCGGTACGTGCCCGAGGACACCGACCCCGCCGAACTCGCCGCGGCCCTCGACCGGCTCCAGGACCAGCCCTGGTGGCCGCACGGCTACGACGGCACGGCCGTCGCCCAGGCCCGGCTGAAGGACGCCACCAGCCAGCTCATCGGCCGCTTCTGCCTCGCCGCCGAGGGCGCCACGCGCGCGGCGTTCGGCGCCGGCCCGCTCACGCGGTACGCCGCCGAGCTCGTCGTACCGCACGAGACGCGGCTGGAGTGCGCGGTCCTCAAGGCCGTCGCCGACCGGTACGTCATGCAGCGCGCCGAGCAGGAGCGGCTGCGGGCCGACCAGCGGATCGTGGTCGCGGAACTCGCCGAGGCGCTCACGACCCGGGCCCCGGACGGGCTGGACCCGCAATTCCGCGCGCTGTTCGACCAGGCGCCCGACGACCGCGCCCGCAAGCGGGTGATCGTCGACCAGATCGCGTCCCTCACGGACGCGTCGGCGCGTTCGCTTCATGCGCGTCTGACAGGGCATATGTGAGACAGATGTGCCATGGGTGAAGCGAAACGCGCCCGAATGTGACCCTCCGTGGCCTGATCGGGCCACTCCCTCTTCCCCCATCACGCTGCGTGCGGGACGCTCCCATGTGGCGGCACCCGCTGTGTTTTCTGGGGCGACACTCCCCAGACCCCCCGGTAGGAGGCATCAAGTGGTCGACGCGGACCAGACATTCGTGATCGTCGGAGGCGGTCTCGCCGGCGCCAAGGCGGCCGAGACGCTCCGAGCGGAGGGCTTCACCGGTCGCGTGATACTGATCTGCGACGAACGCGACCACCCCTATGAGCGCCCGCCCCTCTCCAAGGGCTACCTGCTCGGCAAGGAGGAGCGCGACAGCGTCTTCGTGCACGAACCGGCCTGGTACGCACGCAACGACATCGAGCTGCACCTCGGCCAGACGGTCGACGCGATCGACCGCGGGGCGAGGACGGTCCGCTTCGGCGACGACGGCACGCTCGTCCACTACGACAAGCTGCTTCTGGCCACCGGCGCCGAACCCCGCCGCCTGGACATCCCCGGCACCGACCTCGCGGGCGTCCACCATCTGCGCCGCCTCGCCCACGCGGAACGCCTCAAGGGCGTGCTCGCCGCGCTGGGCCGGGACAACGGCCATCTGGTGATCGCCGGGGCCGGCTGGATCGGCCTGGAGGTCGCGGCGGCGGCCCGGGAGTACGGCGCCGAGGTCACGATCATCGAGCCCTCCGCGACCCCGCTGCACAACGTCCTCGGCCCCGAGCTCGGCGGCCTCTTCGCCGACCTCCACCGGGAGCACGGCGTCCGCTTCCACTTCGGCGCCCAGCTCACCGAGATCGTCGGCCAGGACGGCATGGTGCTGGCCGCCCGCACCGACGACGGCGAGGAACACCCGGCGCACGACGTCCTCGCGGCCATCGGCGCGGCCCCCCGCACCGCCCTCGCGGAGGCGGCGGGACTGGAACTCGCCGACCGGGCGCACGGCGGCGGCGTCGCGGTCGACGAACGGCTGCGCACCTCCGACCCCGACATCCACGCGGCCGGTGACGTCGCCTCCTTCCACCACGCCCTCTTCGACAGCAGGCTGCGCGTGGAGCACTGGGCCAACGCCCTCAACGGCGGCCCCGCCGCGGCCCGCGCGATGCTCGGCCAGGACCTCGTCTACGACCGCGTCCCCTACTTCTTCTCCGACCAGTACGACCTGGGGATGGAGTACAGCGGCTGGGCGCCCCCGGGGTCGTACGACGAAGTGGTGATCCGCGGGGACGCCGGAAAGCGTGAGTTCATCGCGTTCTGGGTGAAGGAGGGCCGGGTGCTCGCCGGGATGAACGTGAACGTGTGGGACGTCACGGACCCGATCCAGCAGCTGATCCGCACGAAGACCCAGGTGGACACGGAGGCGCTGGCGGACCCACACGTTCCGCTCGAAAGCCTCGTCTCTTGAGTGTCAGTCCGTCCCCGTAGAATTCACGCGTGGCTGGACGGATCAATGACGAGGACGTGAAGGCGGTACGGGACGCGGTCCCGATCGACGCCGTGGTGTCCGAGTACCTCCAGCTGCGCAACGCGGGCGGTGGCAACCTCAAGGGCCTGTGTCCGTTCCACGACGAGAAGTCGCCGTCCTTCCAGGTCAGCCCGAGCAAGGGACTCTTCCACTGCTTCGGCTGCCAGGAGGGCGGCGACACCATCACGTTCGTGATGAAGGTCGACCACCTCACCTTCTCGGAGTCGGTCGAGCGCCTGGCCGCCCAGGCCGGCATCACGCTGCGCTACGAGGAGGGCGGATACAACCCCGCCCACCAGCGCGGCGAACGCATCCGGCTGGTCGAGGCCCACAAGATCGCCGCCGACTGGTACGTGGAACAGCTCGCCACCAGCCCGGAGGCCGACGCCGGCCGCAAGTTCCTCGCCGAGCGCGGCTTCGACCAGTCCGCCGCCGAGCACTTCTCCGTCGGCTACAGCCCCCAGGGCTGGGACCACCTCACCCGCTACCTCCGCGGCAAGGGCTTCAGCGACAAGGAACTCCTGCTGTCGGGGTTGTCGCAGGAAGGCCGCCGCGGCCCCATCGACCGCTTCCGCGGCCGGCTGATGTGGCCGATCCGCGACATCGGCGGAGAGGTCGTCGGCTTCGGCGCCCGCAAGCTGTACGAGGCGGACAACGGCCCCAAGTACCTCAACACACCCGACACGGCGATCTACAAGAAGTCCCAGGTCCTCTACGGCATCGACCTCGCCAAGAAGGACATCGCCAAGGCGTCCCGCGCGGTCGTCGTCGAGGGCTACACCGACGTCATGGCCTGCCATCTCGCCGGGGTGACCACCGCCATCGCGACCTGCGGCACCGCCTTCGGCGGCGACCACATCAAGATCCTCCGCCGGCTGCTGATGGACAACGGCAGCGCGCGGGTCATCTTCACCTTCGACGGCGACGCGGCCGGCCAGAAGGCGGCCCTGCGCGCCTTCGAGGACGACCAGAAGTTCGCCGCCGAGACCTACATCGCCATCGCCCCCGACGGCATGGACCCCTGCGAACTGCGCCTGGCGAAGGGCGACGAGGCGGTCGCCGACCTGGTGGAACCCCGCACCCCGCTCTTCGAGTTCGCCCTCCGCCAGATCGTCGTCCGCTACGACCTCGACACCCCGGCGGGCCGTGCCTCGGCGCTGGACGAGGCCGCCCCGATCGTCGCCCGCATCAAGAACAGCGGCGCCCAGCACGAGGTCGCCGTCCAGCTCGCCGGCATGCTCGGCATCCTCGACACCCAGTTCGTCGTCAAGCGCGTCGCCCAGCTGGCCCGCTGGGCCCGCGACCGCGGCGGCAAGGGCGCCCCCGCCCCCTCGCGCGGCGGCCCGCAGCAGACGTACGAGGCCACCCAGCGCCCCACCGCCGGCGGCCCGGCGCTCCAGCTCCGCAACCCCGTCTACGCCACCGAGCGCGAACTCCTCAAACTCGCCCTCCAGCGCCCCGAGTTGGTCTCCCCGGCGTTCGACGCCTACGGCATCGACGAGTTCACCGCCGCGCCCTACGCCGCCGTACGCCTGGCGATCATGGAGGCGGGCGGCGCCGAGTACGGCACTCAGGACGCGCAGGACTATCTCGTCCGGGTCCGCGAGGCCGCGCCCGACGACGCGGTCCGCGCGATGGTCACGGAGCTGGCCGTCGAGGCGATCATGCGCAAGACCGTCGACGAGATCTACGCGGGCATCCAGCTGGTGGCGGTCCGCCGCCGGGCCGTGGAGCGCCGCGTCCGCGACATCCAGTCCACCCTCACCCGCCTCGGCACCCACGGAGACCCGGCCGAACTGGCCGCCGTGCAGAACGAATTGTGGGTGCTCCAGCAGTACGACCAGGCGCTGCGCGAGCACGGAGCCGCAGCTCTCTGAGCGTGTCGCGTCCGCCAGGGTAACCACCCGGTCACGGACCGGACTCAAAAAGTCACCGCACGCCCCTCGTGGCGGCGATGTGTCGTACTCCACACTGGGTTCCGGTGCCTGAGTCCTCGGAGCGCGGCCGATCCGTCCCCAGCGGGTCCCAGACCCCCGCGGTTCCGCTCATCGCGTGCGGGACGGACAGCGGCGAGGCCGCCGACTCCGCCCCCGAAACAGCGCTGCCGCACTCCTCTGCAGCGATCATCCTGGAGGTCGCCCCCGTGCAGACCCTGACCCAGACCGAGAACAGTACGGACGCCACGGAGCCGGACGCCGAGACCGACGTTCTTGTCGCGGTCCCCCCGCAGAACCGTGTCGTGCACCACCCCGAGACCGAGTCGGAAGAGCCCCCCGCCGACGCCCTGGAGGCCCCGGAAGCCCCTGAGGCCGCGGAGGCGCCCGAGCCGGTCGAGGCCCCGGAACCGGCCGCCCGCACCCGCCCCGACACCAGCGGCCCGTCCTCCGACCTGTTCCGCCAGTACCTCCGCGAGATAGGCCGCATCCCGCTCCTCACCGCGGCCGAGGAGGTCGAACTCGCCCGGCGCGTCGAGGCGGGCCTGTTCGCCGAGGAGAAGCTCGGCACCCCCGGCCTGGACAGCGGGCTCGCCCTCGACCTGGACCGGCTCGTCGTGATGGGCCGCATGGCCAAGCGCCGCCTCATCGAGGCGAACCTGCGGCTGGTCGTCTCGGTCGCCAAGCGGTACGTCGGCCGCGGGCTGACCATGCTCGACCTGGTCCAGGAGGGCAACCTGGGCCTGATCCGCGCGGTCGAGAAGTTCGACTACGCCCGCGGCTACAAGTTCTCGACGTACGCCACCTGGTGGATCCGCCAGGCCATGTCCCGCGCCCTCGCCGACCAGGCCCGCACCATCCGCGTGCCGGTCCATGTCGTCGAGCTGATCAACCGGGTCGTCCGCGTCCAGCGCCGCATGCTGCAGGAACGCGGCTACGAACCGACGCCGGAGGAGGTGGCCGGCCACCTCGACCTCGCTCCGGAACGCGTCAGCGAGGTCCTGCGGCTGGCGCAGGAACCGGTGTCGCTGCACGCGCCCGTGGGCGAGGAGGACGACGTCGCACTCGGCGACCTCATCGAGGACGGCGACGCGACGTCACCCGTGGAGTCGGCGGCGTTTCTGCTGCTCAGGGAACACCTTGAGGCGGTGCTGTCGACGCTGGGGGAGCGTGAGCGGAAGGTGGTGCAGCTCCGTTACGGTCTTGCCGACGGACGTCCCCGCACGCTGGAGGAGATAGGGCGCATCTTCGGTGTGACGCGGGAGCGGATTCGGCAGATCGAGTCGAAGACGCTGAACAAGCTGCGGGATCACGCTTTTGCGGATCAGCTGAGGGGCTACCTCGATTGATGCCGGGTGCGGGTGGTGGGGGCTGGTCGCGCAGTTCCCCGCGCCCCTGAGGTGGGACCAGCCCCCGCCTGTTTATCAGTCCACCTCGGCCACCGCCTGCGCGAACTGCGCCTTGTAGAGGCGCGCGTACGCCCCGTCCGCCTCCAACAGGTCCTCGTGTGCGCCCTGTTCCACGATCGCGCCGTTCTCCATCACCAGGATCGTGTCCGCGTCCCGGATGGTGGAGAGGCGGTGGGCGATCACGAACGACGTGCGGCCGTGGGCGAGTTTGGCCATCGCCTTCTGGATCAGCACCTCGGTGCGGGTGTCGACGGACGACGTGGCCTCGTCGAGGACGAGGATCACCGGGTCGGACAGGAACGCCCGCGCGATGGTGATGAGCTGCTTCTCACCGGCGCTGACGCCCGTGCCCTCGTCGTCGATCACGGTGTCGTAGCCGTCCGGCAGCGTCCGGACGAACCGGTCGGCGTGTGCGGCGCGCGCCGCCTCCTCGATCTCGCCGCGGGTGACGTCGCGGGACGCCCCGTAGGCGATGTTCTCCGCGATGGTGCCGCCGAACAGCCAGGTGTCCTGGAGCACCATGCCGATGCCGGCCCGCAGTTCGTCCCGGGACATCTTGGCGATGTCCACCCCGTCCAGGGTGATCCGGCCACCCGAGACGTCGTAGAACCGCATCAGCAGATTGACCAGCGTGGTCTTGCCGGCGCCCGTCGGGCCGACGATCGCGACCGTGTGACCCGGCTCCACCTTCAGGGAGAGGCCCTCGATCAGCGGCTTCTCGGGGTCGTACCGGAAGGACACGTTCTCCAGCGCGACCCGCCCGCGCAGCTCGTCCGGGCGAAGGCCCGGGACCGGGTCCGCCGACTGCTCCTCGGCGTCGAGCAGTTCGAAGACGCGCTCGGCGGAGGCGACACCGGACTGCACCAGGTTCGCCATGGACGCGACCTGCGTCAGCGGCATCGAGAACTGGCGTGAGTACTGGATGAAGGCCTGGACGTCACCGATGGACAGGGCGCCCGAGGCGACCCGCAGACCGCCCACGACCGCGACCAGGACGTAGTTGAGGTTCGACACGAACATCATCAGCGGCTGCATGACCCCGCTGTTGAACTGCGCCTTGAACCCGGCCTCGTACAGCGCCTCGTTCTGCTCGGCGAACTGCTGCGCCGACTCCTCCTGCCGCCCGAACACCTTCACCAGGGCGTGCCCGGTGTACATCTCCTCCACGTGCGCGTTGAGCTTGCCGGTGGTGCGCCACTGCTGCACGAAGTGCGGCTGCGAGCGCTTGCCCACGCGCGTGGCGACGACGAACGACAGCGGCACGGTCACCAGCGCGACCAGCGCCAGCAGCCAGGAGACGTAAAACATCATCGCGAGCACGCCGATGATCGTCAGCAGGGAGTTGATGAGCTGGCCCATCGACTGCTGGAGGGTCTGCCCGATGTTGTCGATGTCGTTGGTCGCCCGGGACAGGACCTCGCCGCGCTGGCGCTTGTCGAAGTACGACAGCGGCAGCCGCGACATCTTCGTCTGGACGTCCTCCCGCAGCCGGAACATCGTGCGGTTGACGGCCCGGTTCACCAGCCGGGTCGCCACCGCCATCAGCAGCCCCGCGACGAGGAACGCGCCGGTGGCGAGGAGCAGGACATGTCCTACGGCGGTGAAGTCGATGCCCTCACCGGGGGTGAAGTCGGTGCTGCCGAGCATGTCGGCGATCGCCGAGTCGCCACGCTCGCGCATCCCGGCGAGGACCTCCTCCTTCGAGGCCCCGGCCGGCATCTGCCGTCCGATGATGCCGGCGAAGACCAGGTCGGTGGCCTTGCCGAGGATCCACGGCCCGATCGAGTTCAGGCCGACGCTGACGACCACGCAGGCCAGCAGCCCGTAGATGGTGAACCGCTCCGGCCGGAACTGGCCGATCAGCCGCCGGCCCGACACCTTGAAGTCCAGCGAACGGCTGTCCGGGCCGCCCCCGGCCATCATCCGCCCCATGGGCCCGGCCATCAGGCAGCCTCCGCTTCCGTCAGCTGGGAGAGCACGATCTCCCGGTAGGTCTCGTTGTCCGCCATCAGTTCACGGTGGGTTCCGGTGCCGACGACCCGGCCCTCGTCGAGGACGACGATCCGGTCGGCGTCGCGGATGGTCGCCACCCGCTGGGCGACGATCACCACGGTCGCCTCCGACGTCTCCGCCGCGAGCGCCGCGCGCAGCGCCGCGTCGGTGGCGTAGTCGAGCGCGGAGAAGGAGTCGTCGAAGAGATAGATCTCGGGCCGCTGGACCAGCGTCCGGGCGATCGCGAGCCGCTGCCGCTGACCACCGGAGACGTTCGTCCCGCCCTGGGCGATGGGGGAGTCGAGGCCGTTCTCGAGACCCTCCACGAAGCCCTTGGCCTGCGCCACCTCCAGGGCGTGCCACAGCTCCTCGTCCGTGGCGTCCGGGTTGCCGTAGCGCAGGTTGGTCGCCACGGTCCCGGCGAAGAGATACGGCTTCTGCGGCACGAGCCCGACGGTCTTCGCCAGCAGCGTCGGCTCGACGTCCGCGACCGGGACCCCGTCGACCAGCACCTCGCCCTCGGTCGCGTCGAACAGCCGGGGCACCAGCCCAAGGAGCGTCGACTTGCCGCTGCCGGTCGAGCCGATCACGGCCGTCACCTCACCGGGCCGGGCCACCAGTTCGACCGCCTTGAGCACCGGCTCCTCGGCCCCGGGGTAGCGGAAGCCCGCGCCCCGGATCTCCAGGTGTCCGTGCCGGCGCAGCTCCACGACCGGCGCCACCGGCGGCACCACGCTCGACGACGTGTCGAGGACCTCCTGGATGCGCTCGGCGCACACCTCCGCGCGGGGCACCATCATGAACATGAAGGTGGCCATCATCACGGACATCACGATCTGCATCAGATAGGCGAGGAACGCGGTCAGATCACCGATCTGCATCCCGCCGCTGTCAATGCGATGGGCGCCGAACCACACGACGGCGATCGACGACAGGTTCACCACCGTCATGACGATCGGGAACATCAGCGCGAGCATCCTGCCGGTGGCCAGCGACATGTCGGTGAGGTCGCCGTTCGCCTTGCGGAAGCGCTCCTCCTCGTACTCGTCCCGGACGAAGGCGCGGATCACCCGGTTGCCGGTGATCTGCTCGCGCAGCACCCGGTTCACGGTGTCCAGGCGCACCTGCATCGTCCGGAACAGCGGTCGCAGCCGCCGTACGATCAGGGTCACGCAGACGCCCAGCGTCGGTACGACGGCGACCAGCACCGCCGACAGCGGCACGTCCAGGCCGAGGGCGAGGACGATGCCGCCCACGCACATGATGGGCGCCGACACCATCAGGGTGAACGTCATCAGCGCCAGCATCTGCACCTGCTGGACGTCGTTCGTGGTCCGGGTGATCAGCGAGGGCGCGCCGAAGTGGCCCACCTCGCGGGCCGAGAACGACTGCACCCGGTCGAAGACCGCGGCCCGCACGTCCCGCCCGAGCGCCGCGGCCGTTCGGGCGCCGTAGTAGACGGCCCCGATGTTGCACACCACCTGCGCCAGCGAGATCCCGATCATCAGGGCGCCGAAGGACAGGATGTAGCCCGTGTCCCCGTTCACCACGCCCTTGTCGATGATGTCGGCGTTGAGCGTGGGCAGGTAGAGGGTGGCGCAGGTCTGGAGGAACTGGAACAGCACCAGGACGGTGATGGCTTTCTTGTAGGGCCTGAGATAGGTCCGCAGAAGTCGTATGAGCACGCTACGTCTCTCGGAGTCGGCGACAGGGGCCGGAGGTGGTTGCCCCTGGCCCCTATCGTCGGACACTCCCCCCGCGTTACCTCAACCGATTAAGCCGACAGCAGTGCTCTTTACCGTCTTATGGGCGGAAGGTGCGCCCACGGGGTCAGCCGCGGAAGGCGTTGGGGTGGGTCTGCTCGCGGACCGACACGAATTGCTGCCGCACCGCCTGTCCCACCGCCAGCTCCTCGCCGGGCTCCAGGATCTGCGCCGTCGCGCCCTGCCAGGCCGGCGGGGTGCGCGGGTCCAGCGACCCCTGCGACACGCCGAGCGCCCAGGCCGCCTGCCGGGCGGCGCCGATCGCCGCGTAGTCCGCGGGCTGCGGTACGACGACCTGCGCGCCGAAGATCGCCGGTGCGGCGGCCTGCACGGCCGACAGCTCGGCGGCGGCCCCCAGCAGAAAGACCCGCCGCACCTCCACGCCCCGGCCGCGCAGCACGTCGAGTGCGTCGGCGAGCCCGCACAGCATGCCCTCGAACGCGGCCCGCGCCAGATGCTCGGGCTTCATCGACTCCCGCCGCAGCCCGGCGAGCGTCCCCGCGGTGTGCGGCAGGCTCGGCGTCCGCTCGCCCTCCAGATAGGGCAGCAGCACAAGGCCGTGCGAGCCCGGCGTCGACTTCATCGCCAGCTCGGACAGGGCCTCCAGATCGGCCAGCCCGAGCAGCTCGGCGGTGCCGCGCAGGGTCCGTACGGCGTTCAGGGTGGTGACGACGGGCAGGTGCATGCCGGTCGCGTCGGCGAGGGAGGTGATCATCCCTGAGCTGTCGACGAGCGCCTCGGGGTGCACGGCCATGACGGAGCCGGAGGCCCCGAGCGATACGACGGCGTCGCCGAGCCCGATGCCGAGGCCGAAGGCGGCGGCCATGGTCTCACCGGTCCCGGCGGAGATCAGCAGCCCCTCCGGGGTCGTACCGGCTGCCTCAGAGGGGCCGATCACCTCGGGCAGCATGGCCTGGTGACCGAGCGCCAGCTCGACGAGGTCGGTGCGGTAGGCGCCGGTGGCGGCGGACCAGTAGCCGGTGCCGGAGGCGCCGCCGCGGTCGGTGGTCCGGCGCACGGGCCGCCCGAGGAGCTGCCAGACCAGCCAGTCGTGGGCCTGGAGCAGCACGGCGGTGCGCAGGGCCGCGTCCGGCTCGTTCTTCACCAGCCAGCGCAGCTTGGTCACCGGCTGCGGCGCCTGCGGCACACAGCCCACGGCCTGCGCCCACGCCTCGCGCCCGCCGAGCGCGTCGATGAGGTCGGCCGCCGCGACCTGGGCCCGCTTGTCGCTGCCGACGAGGGCGGGGCGGACGGTGTTGCCCTGGGAGTCCAGCGGCACGACGGCGTTCTGCTGCGCGGACACGCCGATGGCCTGCACGCCTTCGAGCAGCCCGCCGCCCGCCGCCTCACCGAGGGACAACAGCCAGGCCTGGGGGTCGACGTCGGAGGGGCGGCCCTCCACCGGGTGCGGGGCATAGCCCTGCCGGAGCACGGCGCCCGTGTCCGCGTCGCAGACGACGATACGAGTGAAATCGGGCGCACTGTCCAACCCGGCGACTATCCCCATGGCGAAAATTCTATGGGCCGGACGACGTCACCCCGCCCGGCACTCAAGTGTTGGTGGTTCCCCAGTCGTCCTCGGCGGCGCCGTTGGTGTTCCGGTCCCGCAGGGAACGCACCCGCTGGGCCACCGAGTCCGGCACCCGGTCGCCCACCTTGTCGCTCACCACGTGGTACGCCTTGCCCGCGAACTGGCGGCCCTGCTGGGCGGCCGACTCGGCGGTGTTGCGGACCGCGGGGTTCTGCGAGACCTGCCGCGCGGACTTCTTCAGCTGCTCGTAACGCTCGCGCCCGGCACGCGTGCCGAGCACGTAACCCAGAGTCAGCCCGGCGACGAAAGTGAGCTTGTAGCGCATGGCTGCCACCCTTCCCTTGCGTAGGTATGCGGTGCGGCGTCGGTGCCGGGGGGAACCGATTGGCGGAGCACCCCCCTGCTTGCGCTAATGTATGTGTCGCAGCGGACGCCCGCCCCCTGGCGAATACCCAGGGAGTTACGTTCGATGCAACGAGGCATTCCTCCGTAGCTCAATTGGCAGAGCAGCCGGCTGTTAACCGGCAGGTTACTGGTTCGAGTCCAGTCGGGGGAGCTTCGATCTTCCGTAGCTCAATTGGCAGAGCAGCCGGCTGTTAACCGGCAGGTTACTGGTTCGAGTCCAGTCGGGAGAGCGTCTTGGACAAGGACCCCGAAGGGGTCCTTTTTCATGTGATCACCCCTGAACCGGGAACCGCGCAGGTCACGGCGGAGTCCTTCAGGGCATGCGAAGTCGACCATACGAAGCAGGAGATCGTATGAGCGGCTATGCTGCGGCAGACGGCGCGCACACCTGTACGCGACACGCCGCTATGGGGCGGTAGCTCAGCCGGTTAGAGCAGCGGACTCATAATCCGTCGGCCGTGGGTTCGAGTCCCACCCGCCCCACCACTCGATGTGGTCGAAGAAACGATCCATCGACGGCGTCATGGTCTCCGCCCAGCCGGTTCACAGGAATCTCCCAGCCGCACCCGGCACGCTCACGGCATGTCTGCCGTCCGCGAAGTCCGTGAAGGCCGTGAAGTCCGCGCAGCCCGTCAGGGCGCGGTCCGGGTCCTGATCGTCGATGACGAACCCGAACTCACCGAACTGCTGTCGTGGGCCGTCGCCGAGGCCGGCTGGCAGCCGTTCCTCGCCGCGGACGGCCACAGCGCGCTCGACCTCGCCCGCGGCTGCGCCCCGCACGCCGTCGTCCTCGACGGCATGCTGCCCGACCTCGACGGCGTTCAGGTGCTGCGCCGGCTGCGCTACGAGAACGCCGGGCTGCCCGTGCTGATGCTCACCGCCCGCGACGGGCTCGAACACCGTATCGACGGGCTGTCCGCCGGTGCCGACGACTACGTCACCAAGCCCTTCTCCCTCGAAGAGGTCATGCTGCGGCTGCGCGGACTGCTGCGCCGCTCCGGCGCCGAGGAGGCCGTCGCCGACGAGTCCGTGCGTGTGCTCGGCGATCTCGTCCTGGCCGAGAAGACCCGTCAGGTGCGGCGCGGCGGGGAGACGATCGCGCTCACCGCCAAGGAGTTCGACCTGCTGCACTTCCTGATGAGCCACCCCCGCCAGGTGCTCAGCAAGACGCAGATCCTCGACCACGTGTGGAACAGCTCGTTCGAGAGCGAGGGGAACCTGGTCGAGGTGTACGTGTACAGCCTGCGCGGGAAGCTCGACAAAGGGCGCCGGCCGATGATCCACACCGTGCGCGGCGCGGGATATGTCATCAGGGCGGCGGGCGAAGGCAGATGAAGACCCTGAGGGCCCGCCTGGTGCTGTTGGTGTCCCTGGCCCTCGTCGTGGTCTGTACGACGATGGCGGTGGCCACCGTCCTCGTCCAGGGCGCGCACCTCCAGGCGGACCTGGACCAGCGGGTCCGGGACACGGCGGACCGCAGCCAGGGCGGTCTGCAACGGCGTCCCGGTGACGCCACGGACCTCGGGTTCCTCAACGAGCGGGGCCAGCCCACCGGGACCGTCGCCGCCCGGCTCACCGACGGGAAGGTGGTCGCCGCCGAGGTGGTCACCGAGGAGGGCGGCCAGCGGGTCCTCACCGCCGCCCAGCGCGCGGCCCTCGCCGGGCTCACCGAGGCGGGCACGCTGTACACCCGGACCATCCCCGGCCTCGGCACCTACCGGCTCACCGTCGCGAGCGGCGACGGCCCCGCGGTCCTCGCCGGACTGCCCGCCGCCGAACTCAAGGACACCGTGGACGACCTCGTCGTGGCGGAGGCCGTGATCGCCGTCGTCGGCCTGGCCGGCGTGGGCACGGTCTGCGCCTGGGTCATACGGCGGCAGTTGCGGCCCCTCGGGCAGGTCGCCGCCACCGCCGTCGAGGTGGCGGGCGGACCGCTCGGCACCGGCGAACTCACCCGCGTCCCGCACCCCGACACCGGCACCGAGGTCGGCCAGGTGGGCGCCGCCCTCAATGTCCTGATCGACAGCGTCGAGTCCTCCCTCACCGAACTGCGGCGCAGCGAGGACCGGATGCGCCGCTTCCTCGCCGACGCCAGCCACGAACTGCGCACCCCGCTCGCCTCCATCGCGGGATACGCCGAGCTGATGGACCAGGGCGCCGCGCCGGTCCCGCCCGCCGTGGTCTGGCAGCGGGTCTCCGCCCAGTCCGCCCGCATGACCGGGCTGGTCGAGGACCTGCTGCTGCTGGCCCGCCTGGACGAGGGACGGCCGCTGGAGGAGACCGACGTCAACCTCGCGACGCTGGTCGCCGAGGCGGTGTGGGACGCACGGGCCGCCGGGGCCGGCCACGACTGGCAGCTCGCGCTGCGCCTCGACGAACCGGCCGTCGTGACCGGCGACGCCGCCCGGCTGACCCAGGTGGTCGCCAACCTCCTCGCCAACGCCCGCGCCCACACCCCGCCCGGCACCCGGATCGAGGTGGAGGTGGCGACGAGCCGTACCGCGTGCGTGGTCGTCGTCCGGGACGACGGGCCCGGTATCCCGGCCGACCTCCTCCCGGCCGTCTTCGAGCGCTTCACCCGCGCCGACGCCTCCCGCACCCGCGCCCCCGGCCAGGGCGGCGGCTCGGGGCTCGGCCTCGCCATCGCCGCGGCGCTCACGGAGGCGCACGGCGGACGGATCGAGGTGGCGAGCGAGACGGGGCGCACGGAGTTCAGGGTCACGTTGCCCAGGGCCGGCGCACGATCCACGGCTTCCTCATAGAAAGCCTGGTCAGTGCCGTCGTAGCGGCTGTGTACGGCCCGGTCGGCGAACTCGCTTCAGCGGAGCCTCAGTTAGGGCCCCCAGGGTGGTTGTCCGGTGGCCGGTCCGCAGGGGACGTGGCCAGGACGAAGGGAGCGGACCACGATGGCCGAGCTCGACACCGGTGGGCAGCCGCAGCAGGAGGCCGAGGTCGCGCGTCGCGCCCACGCGAGCCGCCGCAACTTCATGCGCAAGGTCTTCTTCGCGTCCGGTGCCACGGCCGTCGCCACGATGGGTGGCGCCGGTGCCTGGGCCGCGCTGGCCGACGACACCACGGGGACGGCCGACGCGAGCGCCACGCCCAGCGGTGCGCCCAGCGGCGGTCCGGGCGGGGGCGCCGGCGGTCCCGGCAACCAGTCGATCACCGAGGAGTTCTTCGGTCTGACCACCGACGGCAACCGGATCGACGACCTGTTCACGATCCACTCGACCGGTGTCGCCACGGCCCCCGTCATCACCGCCGCGAACGCCTTCCTCGCCGGGCTGACCGACGACCAGAAGACCTCGACCGTCTTCACCGTGCACTCCACCGAGTGGCGGCTGTGGAGCAACGTCGACTCCTACGAGCGCCAGGGCGTCTCGCTCGCCGACCTGAGCGACGACCAGAAGGCCCTCGGCACCGCCCTGCTGAAGGCCGCGCTCAGCGCCGACGGCCTGGAGACCACGGAGAAGATCCGGAAGATCAACCAGGCGGCGGGCGAGGCGATCGGCAACACCACCGCCTTCAACGAGGACGCCTATTACTGGACCGTCATGGGCACTCCGTCCGCGACCGAGCCGTGGGGCTTCCAGTTCGACGGGCACCACCTCGTCATCAACTACTTCGTCCTCGGCGACCAGGTCGTGATGAGCCCCTGCTTCTGGGGTTCGGAGCCGACCACCATGGACATCGACGGCGAGACCGTGACCGTGTGCCACGAGGAGGTCGTGGCCTCCCTCGCCTTCATCAACTCCCTCACCTCGGCACAGCAGGCGGTCGCCATCGAGTCGGCCACCAAGTCGAACGAGTCGATGAAGGCGGGCGCCTTCTCCGACAACGCGGTCCAGGAGTACACGGGCCTGCGCGGCAACAAGCTGAACGCCGCCCAGAAGAAGAAGCTCCTCGCGATCGTCGAGGCCTTCGTGGGCCGCGCCAAGGCGGACGCCGCGAAGGTGCGGATGTCCGAGGTCGCCCAGCACCTCTCGGACACCTATGTCACCTGGGCCGGCGGCACCGGCGACGACGACGCCTTCTACGTGCGGGTGCACAGCCCCGTCGTATGGGTGGAGGTCGACTGCCAGGGCCCGGGCCCGCTGGCGGGCGCGTACGGCGCCACACAGGGCGGCGGGGCGACCCAGCTGCACGTCCACTCGATCATCCGGACCCCCAACGGCAACGACTACGGAAGGGAGCTCCTCAGGCAGCACTACCTGACGTCACCGCACCACCGGTGACACACCGTTCCCGTCAACCCGTGGGCCCCGCCGCGTCGTCCGTGGCGGGGCCCACGGGCGTGCGCAGATGCGCGAACACCTCCTCCAGCGGCAGATCGAGCCGGTCCTTGTCACCGCTCCAGCGCCGCAGCACCGCCGCCGAGGCCTGGGCCATGTCCGGCGGCAGTCCTACGGCGTCCAGGGCGGCGGCGATCTCCTCCATCTCCGGCGCCCAGCGCCAGGCACGGGCGGCCACGCTGGGGAAGTGGTCGGCCTCGGCGAGGATGCGCGCCGTCAACTCCCGCCCCTCCCGCATCAGTTCGTCACCGACACCATGGCTCGCGGCGAGGGCGTGCGAGACGGCCGCCAGGACACGTGCCGACTTCTGGAACGAGGCGTACGCCGTCTTGAGCGCCGAGGCCGCGCCGATCCCGGCGTCGAGCGGACGGGCCGGGACGTCGGTGCCCTCGAAGAGCGCCGCCGCCATCGCCACCGCCCTCGCGTCGCCGCTCAGATAGAGACGGGGGCCGCTCCCTCCGGCCGGCGGGCCGCCGATGATCGAGCCGTCGACCAGCACCGCGCCGCGCTCGGCACAGGCCTTGCCGATGCGGGTCACGCGGTCCGGGCTGATGGCGTTGGCCTCGACGTAGACGCCCCGGAAGCCGTGTTCCAGGACCTCGTGGGCGACGTCCTCCGCGGCGTGCGGCGGGCAGACGGAGAGCACCAGGTCGCTGACGGACAGGGCCGATTCGAGGGAGTCGGCCGCCTCCAGGCCCGCCTGACGTGCCCGTTCGACGGAGGCCGGACCGCGGCCGGTCGGGACGTACAGGACGCGGGTCCCGGTGCGGGCCGCCTGGCCGCCGACCGGGGCGCCCATGGCCCCCGGATGCAGGAGCGTCACCGTTGTCGTCATTCGCGCCTCCTGCCCGGCAACCTTCTGGGATCCTGCGGCGACTGTACGTCGAAGGCTTCCGGCACCGAAGCCCCACCCGACACACAAGGACCTGAGCCGTGGCGCATCACTCCTCGCATCGCCGTCCCCGTAAGTCGCGTGCCCTTCTCGTGGCCGTCGCGGTGGGGGCCGTCGCCCTCCTCGCGTCCGTGATCGTGGCGTTCCGGCCCGGTGGAGGCTCCGGCGGGAGGTCGGGGGAGGCCGTGTCCGTGGCGGACCGGGGCGGTTCGGCTACCGCCGAGTCGAAGGGGGCGACGGGCACGCCGTCCGCCAGTCCCACTCCGTCACCGAGTCCCTCGGCTTCGGTTTCGCCGAGCAGGAAGGCCACGCCCAAGGCCACCGCAACCAAGCGGCCGAAGGCCACGAGCGCCCCCAAGTCGCCTGTGTCGGCAGGTTCGTTGGCCGGACGCATCAAGCCCGGCGTCACCTACACCGGTATCGCCACCTTCTACGACGCCGGGAACGGCGACGGCGCCTGTACCTTCGGCCCGACCGGCGACGTCATGACCGCCGCGATGAACCACACCGACTACGAGACGGCCAAGGCGTGCGGCGCGTATGTGCGGGTCAGGGCGGCGGACGGGGCCTCGATCACCGTACGCGTGACCAACGAGTGCCCCGAGTGCAAGCCCGGCCACATCGACCTCAGCGCCCCGGCCTTCGCGAAGCTCGCCGCGCCCGTGAAGGGCCAGATCCCCATCACCTGGAGCCTGTTGAGCCCGGCCGACGCCCCCGCCGCGCTGTCGATCCGCTACAAGACGGGGTCCAGCCGCTACTGGTGCGGCATCCAGGTGCTCGACCACCGGAATCCGGTGGCGCGACTGGAGGTGCGCGCCGGTAGCGGCTGGACCGTTCTGCCCCGGGCCGAGTTCAACTACTTCCTGTCCGAGGGCGGTGCGGGGTGCGGCGCCGCGATCCGGATCACCGACATCTACGGGGAGCAGCTGACGGTGGAGGGGATCGCCGTACGACCGGACGCCGTGCAGAAGACCGGCGTCCAGTTCGCACGCCACTGAACCGTGGGGCTCAGCCGGTGGTGACCGCGGTGTCGTCGACGACGAAGCTCGTCTGGAGCGAGGAGTCCTCGACACCGGAGAACTTCAGCGTCACGGTCTGGCCCGCGAAGGCGGACAGGCTGAACGACTTCTGGACGTACCCGGAGGCCGCGTTGAGGTTCGAGTAGGTGGCCAGGGTGGTCGAACCGGCGGTGACCGTCAGCTTGTCGTACTGGGTGCTGGTGGTGGTCTCGGCCGTGTCGATGTGCAGATAGAAGGTGAACGTCGTGCCCGTGCAGCCGCTCGGGATGGTCACCGACTGGGAGAGCGTGTCGGTGTGGGTGGCGCCGTAGCCGTCCAGCCACGCCTTGTACGAGCCGGTGCGGGCGGCCTGGCTGCTGGAGCTGGTGATGACGCCGCTGGTCGCGGTCCAGGTGGTGTTGCCGGACTCGAAGCCCGCGTTGCCCAGCAGCTGCGTCGAGGTGCAACTGCCGCCGCCACCACTGGAGTTGACGGTCCAGGTGAAGGAGGCGGTGCCGGTCGCGCCGGTGCTGTCGGTCACGGTGACGGTCGAGCTGTACGTACCGGCGGTGGTCGGGGTGCCCGAGACAGCCCCGGTCGAGCTGCTGATCGACAGGCCCGTGGGCAGACCGGTCGCCGCGTAGGTCAGCGTGCCGCTGTTGGTCGAGCTCGCGCTGATCTGCAGGCTCACCGCGGTGCCGACGGTCGAGGTCTGGCTGCCCGGGTTGGTGACCGTGACGCCGGTGGTCGGGACCGTGATGTGGCTGCCGACGTTGATGCCCGCGAAGGCGTTGCCTACCCCGGCGTACTGCGTGGAACTGGTGCCGTAGAGGGCCGCGGCGGCGTTGAGGGCGGCGGTGCGGGCGCCCGCGTAGTTGGTGCTGGACGTCATGTACGTCGTCAGCGCCTTGTACCAGATCTGAAGGGCGGCGGCCCGGCCGATGCCGGCCACGGCGACCCCGTCGGAGGTCGGGCTGTTGTAGGTGACGCCGTTGATGGTCTTGCTGCCGCTGCCCTCGCTCAGCAGGTAGAACATGTGGTTCGCGGGGCCGGACGAGTAGTGCACGTCCAGGTTGCCGACGCCCGAGTACCAACTGTCCGCCGATGAACCGTCCTTGTCGGGCTCGTCCATGTAACGCAGCGGCGTGCCGTCGCCGTTGATGTCGATCTTCTCGCCGATGAGGTAGTCGCCGACGTCGGTGGAGTTCGCGGCGTAGAACTCGACGCCGGTGCCGAAGATGTCGGAGGTGGCTTCGTTGAGACCCCCCGACTCACCGGTGTAGTTGAGCCCCGCCGTGTTGGAGGTGACGCCGTGGCTCATCTCGTGGCCGGCCACGTCCAGCGAGGTCAGCGCGTGGGTGCTGCTGGTGCCGTCGCCGTAGGTCATGCAGAAGCAGTCGTCGTCCCAGAACGCGTTGACGTACGCCGTGCTGTAGTGGACGCGGCTGTAGGCGGCGACACCGTCGTTCTTGATGCCGCTCCGCCCGAAGGTGTTCTTGTAGAAGTCCCATGTGACCTGCGCCCCGTAGTGCGCGTCGACGCCGGCCGTCTGGGTGTTGGACCCCGATCCGGTGCCCCAGGTGTCGTCGGTGTCGGTCATCAGCGTGCCGGTGCCGGACGTGCCGTTGTTGAGGCTGTACGTCTTGTGGCCGCCGCGCGTGGTGTCGTACAGCTGGTACGTCGAGCCGGACAGCGTGGTCCCGATCGAGACCGTGCCGCTGTACTGGCTGTTGCCGGTGCCGGTCTCGATGCCCTCGAAGCGGGAGAGTTCGGCGCCGGTGGCTGCGTCGGTGATGACGTGCAGCTTGCTGGGCGTGCCGTCGTCCTGGAAGCCGGTGACGACCGTCTCCCAGGCCAGCTTCGGGGTGCCCTCGCCGGCCCAGATCACCTTGCGGGCGCTCTCGGCGGCCGGGCTGGTGGCGTCGAGCGCCTTGGCCGTCTTCAGCGCCTTCGACTGGGCGGCGGACTTGCCGAACGTCGCGGTCGTCGACTTGACGGAGACGGTACGGCGGTTGTTGTTGAAGGTGGTGCTCACGGTGCCGGTGGCCTTCGCGGCCGGGGGCGTGTGGACGACCAGGTCGCCGCCGAGGACGGGGAGGCCGGCGTAGGTGCGCTCGTAACGGGTGTGGAGCGTGCCGTCGTTGTCCTTGACGACGTCCTTGACGACCAGCTTCTCCTTGGTGCCGAGGCCGATCGACCGGGCGGTCGTGCCCGTCTTCGCGGAGGCGCTCTTGATGAGCGCGGTGCGCTGGGCCGGGGAGAGCTTGGCCTCCAGGCCGCCGGTGCGCAGCGGGCTCGGGTGGGGGGATGCGGGGGCGGCGGTCGCGGGGACCGCCTGCAGGCCGAGGGCCAGCAGCGCGGCCGTGGCCGCGAGGGCTCCGGCGGTGGCCGCCGGACGGGGGGTTCGTCTCACTCTTGCTCCTACTGCGACGGCCGCACGTCGGCGGCCGGTGACAGACCGGGCAGACGGATGTGCTGTCCGGGTCGGACTGAGCGGTGCAGTGCAGGGCCGAGCAGGTGGAGGGAGAATGACAGGATTGACGTAGGCATGTCATGCGCAGGGCGGTCAACCGAGGGCTGTGCGGCAGCCGTAGAGGGTTAACCCTCTACCTGCCTGTGGGTCCTCTGTGCCCGACCTGTGTCCCGTGGCGGGACGGCCTCAGTGGAGGCGGCGCGCGACCGCCGTGCGCAGGGCCGTGCGGATCGCCTCGGGCGGCGGCGGGCCGTCGGTCCCCGCGCCGGCGGTGAGCGCCGCGGCGACCGTGTGCAGCTTGGTGTTGGACAGCTGCGACGTCTCGCGCAGGATGTGCCAGGCGTCGTCCGGTGTGCAGGCGTGGGCGGCCATGAGCATGCCGCGGGCCTGGTCGATCACCGGCCGGGAGACGATCGCCTGCCGCAGCTGCCGGACCTCCGTGCGCAGCATGTGCAGCTGCTCGGCGCGCTCCAGGGCCACCACGGAGCGGGCCGGTGAAGCGGGCTCGGGGGTGGGAGCCGTTGAAGGGGGCGGTGTCGCGTGCAGGGGGTCGGTGGTGTCGATGCCGGCGAGCTCCAGGATGCGGCGCGGCTGGCCGCTCCAGTGCGTGGCGGCCACGGGGATGTGCCGGTGGCGGCCGTAGTGGTGCAGCAGTTCCAGGAACTGGAGCCCCGCCGTGTCCATGAACACCACGTCGGCCATGTCCAGTTCGACCCTGCGGACATCGGACGGCAGGGCCGTCAATGTCTCGTCCAGGACGTCCGCGCAGCCGTGCACGAGCTCGCCGCGCGGCCTCAGCTCGGCGTGGCCCGCGTACGTACGTCCCCTGATGACCAGGGGGTTGACCCGCCCCGCGAGAGAACTGTGCGCCGCTGAGTCCATGTCCCCGCCTCGTCGATCCCCGCCCGCCGTCACCGTGCCGTACGACCCTGTCCGCGCCCGTTCGTTCCGCCGGCACGCCTGACGTCCGCCTGCCCTGCCCGCCACGGGCTACACCCACCCAGCGGGGAATGATCGGCCCCACGACGGGTACGCGCGGCTTCGTCCAGGACCAGCGGGGAGCTGTATGAGCGGCACGCATGAGTGACACGGCATGAGCGACGCGAGCGGGGTGGGTGGACCTGGCTGGGCGGGCGGGGGCGGCTCTCCCGGCGGGGTCGACCGGGCGGACGGGGCCGACGGGTCAGGCGGGGTCGGTCGGGCGGACGGGGCCGATGGGTCAGGCGGGATTGGTCGGGCGGATGGGATCGACGGGTCAGGCGGGGTCGGTCGGGTGGGTGGGTTCGGCAGGTCGCGTGGGCTTGAAGAGCCGGGCGAACTCAGTGGGTCCAGCAGATCCGACGGGTCGGGTGGGATCGGTCGGCCGGGCGGGTTTGGCGGACCAGGGGGATTCGGTCGGGCGGGTGGAGCCGAAGGGGCAGGCGGGGTCGGTCGGGCGGGCCGGCTTGGCGGGCGGGGCGGGACGGGCCGGGCGGGCGGGGCTGCTTCTTCGGGTGGGCTCGGCGGGTCGGGCGCGTTCGGCGGATCGGGTGGGCTCGCAGGGCAGGACGAGTTCGGGCGGTCGGGTGGGCTTGAAGGGGCCTGTGGTGGGGGCGGGGATGGGGGCTTCGTTCATCCTGCGTTGTTCTATCGGGGCACTCGGGAGTATCTCGACGGGACGCTTCGCTTCGTTCGGGAAGGGCTTGCCGTGGGGGAGCCGGTTGCCGTGGCGGTGCCCCGGGAGAATCTGCGGCTGGTGCGGGACGGGCTCGGGGGCGATGCCGATGGCGTACGGCTGCTCGACATGCAGGAAGTCGGCCGTAATCCCGGGCGGATCATCCCCGGTGTGCTGCGGGCCTTCGCCGACGCGCAGGCGCCGGGGCGTCGGGTACGGATCGTCGGCGAACCGATCTGGGCGGGCCGCAGCTCCGTCGAGTACCCGGCCTGCGTCCAGCACGAGGCCCTGATCAACGCCGCCTTCGAGGGTCGTACGGTGACCATCCTGTGCCCGTACGACGTCCGGCGCCTCGACGGCCAGGTGCTCGCCGACGCCCACGCCACCCATCCCACGGTCATCCGCGACGGCCGGTCCGCGGACAGCGAGGCGTACGCGCCGCAGACCGTGGTCGCCCGCTACAACGAGCCGCTGGCCGCCGTGCCGGGCGTGAAGGCCGTGAGCTTTCCCTTCGACGGCGGCACGCTGGCCGAGGCCCGCCACCGTGCCGCCGACGAGGCCGGCCGGCTGGGGCTGGCCGCGGCCCGTACGCGGGATCTGCTGCTGGTCGTCGCCGAGCTCACCACCAACAGCGTGGTGCACGGGGGTGGCCGCGGGGTGCTGCGGGTGTGGGGGGAGGGCGGAACGGAGGGGGCGGTGGTGTGCGAGGTGCGGGACGCGGGGGTGCTGGCCGACCCCCTCGCGGGGCGCCGCCCGGCTCCACCGGAACGGCCCGGCGGGCGGGGGCTGCTGCTGGTGAACCTGGTGGCGGACCTGGTCCGGACCCACACCGGCGGGGCGGGGACGACCGTACGGTGCTGGTTCGGGCGCTGACCGGCGGGTGCGCGGCGTCAGGCGCGGAAGACGGCCGCCATGGCCGCGCCGCGTCGGCGCAGGGCGGTCAGGTCCTGCCGGCGCCAGGTGCAGGCGAAGCGGGTGTCGGACGCGACGGCGTGGTGGAGGGCGGCGTCGCAGGCGCGGTCGAAGGCCGCCAGGCGCGGGAGGACCTCGGCGGGCAGACGGGCGGCCGCCGGGTCCGGCAGAGGCCCCGGGGCGGCGTGGAAGCGGTCGTCGACAGGCGGCAGGCCCGCGGCGTGGCGGACACCGGCCAGCTCCAGACAGGCCAGGGCGCGATGCCAGTCGTAGCGGAACCAGAACGGCAGCTGTTCGGGGAGCGGTTGATGGGCGAGGCGCAGCCGGATCAGATGGGCGGGGTCCGCGGGGTCGCCCTCGTCGGCGGACAGGAGCAGCGAGTAGACGGACTCCTCGATCGCGACCAGGGCGTCGCCCGGCATCTCCGGATTGGACAGGGCGTCGAGCTGTCTGGAGGCCGACCGGGCGGCCGGGCCGTCGTTGCCGAACTGCGCCAGATTGCACCGGCACTTGGCCAGCTGCCAGGGCGTGACGGGCTCCTCCCGCGTCGACCCGACCAGTTCCGCCCACCGCCCCGCCTCCTCGCGCCGGCCGAGTTGAAGGCAGAAGTAGCAGGCGGCGGAGGCGGCATGGGACGAGTAGGTCTGCGGGCCCGGCCCCTCCCGGCCGGCCCAGGACCGCTCCGCGGCGTCCAGCGCGTCGGCCCAGTTCCCCCGGTTGGCGAACAGCGCGCTCCTGAAGTAGAGGGTCCTGGAGCCCTCGGCGCCCCAGGCGCCGACCGCCAGTTCGGCCATGACCTCCATCTCGCGGTCCAGGTCGCCGACCGGC
The DNA here is from genome assembly GCF_045041065.1 of Streptomyces sp. NBC_00028. Classification (NCBI taxonomy): domain Bacteria; kingdom Bacillati; phylum Actinomycetota; class Actinomycetes; order Kitasatosporales; family Streptomycetaceae; genus Streptomyces; species Streptomyces sp. NBC_00028. The sequence goes on from NZ_CP108293.1 coordinate 6,850,038, forward strand.
AGCTCCTCGTCGATGGCGTGCATCAGGAACACGGTGTGCAGCCAGTACCGGCCCTCGGCGTCGTGCAGGTACTCCAGTTGCTGCCGCGCCTCCAGGAGCAGCCGGATGCCGCGGTCCGGGTCGGCCGAGTAGGACCAGGCGTCGGCGGCCTCCCGGAGCGCGTCGAACGCAGCCTGCTTGTCGCCGAACTCCACGGCCAGCTGGTACGCCCGCTCGTACAGCAGGCCCGCGGTCCACATGTCACCGCCGCGGTACGCCTCCCTCGCCTTGGCCATCAGGTCGGCGTACTCGTCCGGGCTCATTCCTCGCCCGCCTGCCGCACCCGGCCGATGATGATCGGAGCCAGGTCCTGGTTCTCCCGCCCGAGCAGTCTGCCCACCTCCTCGGGCTGCGCGCTGAGCCAGTCCTGGGCGGTGCGGTAGCGCGCGGCGAGCTGGTCGAGGGACTTCGCGGGCAGGACGACCGGGGCGATGAGGTCGGCGAGGCGCCGGGGGGAGACGTAGCGGGGGTGGCCGGCCCTGCCGAGCAGCTCGCGGATGTCGCCCGAGCGCCACATCGCGGCCCGCAGCGACTCCGCGAGAGAGACGTCGGCGAGCGAGTACTCGATGTACAGCATCGCCCGCAGGTCGGCCGGCAGGGCGGTGCCGTTCGTGGAAGTGCCCTCGCGCAGCAGGACGACCGGGCGGTCCCGGCGGTCGGTGAAGGCGGCGCCGAGTTCGAACATCACGTTGGGGTTGCTGTCGGTGATCTCGGCGATGAAGCCGTCGGCCGCGTCCATGAGGATCTGGACGTTGTCGAGGAGCCGGTCGGACTCCAGCCGGTCGTTGGCGAGGACGAGCTCGAAACCCCAGTGGTGCTCGACCACTTCACGGCAGGCCTCGACCACGGGGCGGTAGCGGTCGGCGAACGGGGTGATCATGAAGAAGCTGCGGTGGTCGGACCGTTTCCCGTCGCTCGCCCGGCTGCGGCTCTGCACCGCCCGCAGCCGGTCGTCCAACGCCTTGCAGCGGGCCTCCAGTTCCAGCGCCTCCAGGCTGCGGCCCATCAGCTGCTGCAACTGGTCGTGGAAGGCGGTGGCCGCCTGGGCGCTGATCAACTGCCCGTTGGCCAGCACCGCGCTGTGGTACAGCGCCCGCATCAGCTTCCGGACCTCGACGTCGGCGGTGTCCTGGTGTGCGGCGAGGCGCTGCACCAGGTCGTTGCGGGCGTTGATGGTCAGCCGCTGGCCGGTGCCGCGCATCATGCGCTGGACCGCCTCGGCCATCTCCCGTGTCCCGGGGGAGGCGTTGGGGTCCAGAAGCACCTCCTCGGCCTTGATCTGGGCCTCCGTCCGCGCGTCCGTCCGCAGCACCGCCGCGATGTCCGGGGGCTCGAACTCCCGGGCCTCGGTGCGGATGGGGTGGCCCTGGGGGGTGCGCAGCACCGCGCTCATCCGGTCCGCGAGCTTCTGCACCGCCATGCTGTCCTCCCCGCCGGCCGGCCGGAAGATGGCGTCGCCGGACGGGGCGTCCTCCCGGTCGATGTGGACCAGCCGCAGATTGACGCCGGGCAGACCGGTGTAGGCGTCGAGGAGTTCGGGCTCGAACAGGTAACTGGCGTCCACCACCGTGGTCTTGGCCGCGTTGGCGATCTTGAAGAACTGGCGGGCGGCGTCCGCGCCGGTCACGCACTGGAGTGTCTTGGTCTGATCGGGCGCGCCGGGCAGCCGGTCCAGGATCTCGGGGAGCGTGCGCAGGGCGACACCGGTGCCGGTGTTCTCCAGCGGATCACTCACGCTGTCGTCGCCGGGCTCGTCCGGGAGCCGGTTGGTCCGCCACAGCAGCAGGTCGGCGAACTTCGCGAAGAACTCCTCGTAGTAGTAGCTGGCCGCGGCGAAGCTCATCCGGTGGTAGCGGGCGATCCCGGCGAACCGCTCGCGCTGGGAGTCGCGGAGCCGTTCGAGGTGCTCGATGACGAGGTTGCCGAGCGCGTCGCGCAGGGCCGCCCACTGGTCGTCCCGCAGATAGTTGTCGCGGGCCGCGGTGGGCGTCAGGTCCGGGGTGTTGATCACGCCGTTCACGAACCGGGCCCACTGGGGCAGGATGTCCGGCTGGTCCTCGCACAGGAACATCCGGCGCTGGAACACCTGGATCTTGCGGGGCTGGTCGACGGTGTAGAAGCGGTCGCGGGTGATGTAGAGGACGCCCTCCGCCTTCACCTCCCCGCGCAACTGGACCGGGATGACCTCCAGCACCCGGTCGTTGAGCGTGCGCTCCACGTAGTACCGCAGGTCGTAGCTGAGCTCCTCCGGGGTGAGGCCGCCCTTCTCCCAGGGCATGTGCATGGTGTTCTCGGGCTCGCGCGAGCCGTTGAGGTGGATCGGCGTGGTGAGCATGTCGGCGTAGCGCCGGATCAGCGCGCGGACCTCGGCCTCCTGGATGATGCCGCGGTCCTCGACGCCCGCGAGGGAGACGGTCACCGTGGTGCCCGGTGCCGCGACCTCGTGCTCGGTCAGCCGGTACTCCTTGCTGCCCTCGTTCTCCCACAGCCAGCCGGTGTCCTCGCCCACCTTCCGGGTCGTCACCCGCACCTTGGAGGCCACCACGAACGCGGCCAGGAACCCGATGCCGAACTGGCCGATCAGTGTGTCGTCCTGCTCGCGCTCCTGCTTGGTGAGGCTCTTGCCGACGTTGGACAGGTATTTGACGAGGTCGCTCTCGTTCATGCCGATGCCCGTGTCCCGGACGGTGATCTCCAGGTCCTGCGGCCGGGTCTCCACGTCGATCCGGCCGGCCACCCCGTCGGCCCAGGCCCGCTTGCGAATCCCGTCATGCGCATTCTGGATCAGTTCGCGAATGAACACCTTCTTCTCGCTGTAGAGGTTGTTCGCGATCATCTGGATGAGACCTTCGAAGTCGAACGACATCTCAGGCATGGGCGACCTCCCCCGTCGACCCCAACTCGGCGCGCCGAAAGGGGTATTCGGAAGGGTATCGCCGGATCTTCAGCCAGGGGAGGGGTTCACAGCGGCGCCTGCCAGGTGGCGGTCGTCCCCGCGCCTGCGTCGTCGTACACGGTCAGCCGCACCCCGTCCCGCCCGTCCGGCAGCACCGCGGTGGCGTCCATGGCGACCTCGATCCGGGACACGCCCGACCGGCGTGAGGCCTCGGCGAGGGCCCGTCGCAGGGTGGTCAGCAGCTGCCCGGCGACCTGCTCGGGGACCCGGCTCTCCACGGCCCCCGTGAACCGGACCGACGGCGCGAACCCCAGCACGGCCGCCGCCCCCGCCGTCTCCCGCAGGACCCTGCCCCGGAAGGTGGTCGGGGCGTCGGCGGGCGGCTGCTGGAGCGCGAAGATGGTCGTCCGCACCTCCTGGATGGTCGACTGCAACTCGTCGACCGCCTTGCCCAGCGCCTCCTGGACGTCCTGCGCCCCGCTCCGCCGCTGTGTCGACTCCAGCATCATCCCGGTGGCGAACAACCGCTGGACGACCAGGTCGTGCAGATCGCGGGCGATGCGGTCGCGGTCCTCGAAGACGGCGAGGAGCTCACGGCCGTGCTGGGCGTCCGCGAGGACGAGGGCGAGGGCGGCCTGGGAGGCGAACTGGACGGCCAGCAGGCGTTCGACGGAGGTGTACGGGCGGTCGCCGCGCCGGCGCGGCAGGGCCAGGGTGCCGATCAGCCGGCCCTCGGCCTGGAGCGGCAGCATCATGCTGGGCCCGAAACGGTGCCGTACATGGGTCGTCATCCGGGGGTCGGTCGCCGAGTCGTCGATGAACACGGGCTCCCCGCCGAGGAGTTGCTTCAGGACCGGGCTGCCGGGGGCGATCGTGGTGCCGACGATGTCACCGGGATCGGTGTACGTCGAGGCGGTCACGATCTCCATGCCGCCCGCCTCGGTGGGCTGGAGGATGACGCCGGCGGCGGCGTCGGCGAGGATGCGGGCGCGTTCGGCGACGGTCGTCAGGGCGTCGGCCGCCGGCTCGTCGCTCAGCAGCGCCGTCGTGACCGCGGCGGCGCCCTCGATCCACCGTTCCCGCTGCCGGGCCGCCTCGTACAGGCGGGCGTTGCCGATCGCGATGCCGGCCTGGGCGGCGAGGACGTGGAGCAGCTGCTCGTCCTCCGCGGTGAACGACTTCTTTCCGGCGAGATGCAGGGTCCCGAACTCCTCGTCCTGGACCCGGATCGGCACGGTGACCGCCGCTGTCTCCGGCATCGCGCCGCCCGGGGTGCGCATCTCCAGGAGCCCGTCCTGGCCCGGGTCGGCCGTCCCGAGCGCCGCGTACCGGGCGCCGGTGAGCTCGGCGGCGGCGTCCACGATGTGCTGGAGGGTGGTGCGCAGTTCGAGGTCGGTGCCGACGCTGAGGACGGCCTCAAGGAGGGGCGGGAGGGGATCCTCACCGGTCAACGCGGCGTCCCGGCCTCAGTCGGTGATCGGGTCCAGCGCCAGCGGCTCGATGCGGCCCTCCAGCATCGCGCCCAGGCCCTCCACCGCGCACACCTCGGGGCGTTCCGCGATGTGCACCGGCATGCCGGTCGCCTGGCGCAGCATCTGGTCGAAGCCGGGGAGCAGGGCGCTGCCGCCGACCATCATGATGCCGCGGTCGGCGAGGTCGGCCACCAGGTCCGGCGGGCAGTCCCGCAGCACCTTTCCGATGCCGTCCAGGACGGCCGTGAGCGGGGTCTGGATCGCGTCGCGGACGGCGGCGGTGTCGACCTGGACGGAACGGGCGAGACCGGTGGCGACGTCACGGCCGTGGATCTCGGTGGAGGCGGGCCCCGAGGCGGTCAGACCGTTCCCGGACAGGGCGAGCTGGAGCGGTCGTACGGACTGGCTCGGCAGCATCAGCTCGTGCTGGTGGCGCAGGTGCTGCACGATCGCGTGGTCGACGGCCTCGCCGCCGACGGGGATGCGGACGGCGTTCACGATCGAGCCGAGGGAGAGGACGGCGACCTGGGTGGCCGCCGCGCCGCAGACCAGCACCATGGTGGCCTCGGGCCGCTCCACGGGCAGTCCGCAGCCGACCGCGGCGGCGATGAGGGTGTCCACCAGCTCGACGCGGCGAGCGCCGAGGCCGACCAACGTCTCGATGGCGGCCCGCTGGGCCAGTGGGTCCGCGTCGTGCGGGGTGCACGCGGCGGCGCGCAGGATCGGCTTGCGGCGCAGCGAGCGGCGGATCTTGTCGCCGAGCAGGTGCCGCAGCATGCGCTGCGCCATCTCGATGTCGACGACCGTGCCGCCGGAGACGGGGCGGACGACGCGGATGTAGTCGGGGGTACGGCCCGTCATCTTCTCCGCGAAGTCACCGACCGCGATCAGCGCGCCGGTGCGGGTGTTCACGGCGGCGACGGACGGCTGGTCGACGACGAGCCCGGCGCCCTTCACGTACACCCGCGTCCTCGCCGCGCCCAGGTCGACGGCGAAGTGGCAGCGGCGCAGCTGCTCCAGACTGGCGGTCATGGCAGGTCCTCCCGAGAGCACAGACCGGGGGCGCGCCGGGTGGCGGGCCTCACTGGCATCGTCTGGGGGGTGGGGGTGGGGCGCCTTTTGGAGGGGGCTGTGTGGGGCGCGGCTGAATGGGGGGTTTTATGGCTTATGTCCTATGTAAGCGTTGGATAAGGAGAGGCCCCGACCCGGGCGCCTACCCGTCGTCGCGGATGACGCCCAGCTCCGTCAGGTCCTGGGGGCGGATGCGGAGTTGGTTCGCCGTCGGTTCGACCTCGGTGGCCGGGCGCTTGAGGATGGCCGCCGCCAGTTCCGGGGCGATCACCGAGAAGTAGCTGTCCGGCGTCGCCCAGGTGCGGTCCGGGGCCGCCAGGGCCAGGGCGCCGCCCGAGCCGCCCTCGCCGATCAGCAGCGTGGTGAGGGGGGTGCGGGCGGCGGCGACCGTCAGGAACAGGTCCGCGATCGCCGCGCCCGCGCCCTGGCGCTCGGCCTCCGCGTCATTGGCGGCGCCGGGCGTGTCCACCAGCGTCAGCACCGGGATGCCCAGCCGGTCCGCCAGCCGGATCAGCCGGGTGGCCGTGCGGTAGCCCGCCGGGCGGGTCGCCGTCCCGGTCTGCGCCGCGTAGGCGACCGTACGGCCGTCCCGCTCGCCGAAGCCGCAGAGCATCCCGGAATCGGTGCCGCCGCACCGGTCACCGGAGAGGGACAGGCGGTGCGTGAAGTAGGTGTCCAGGTAGGCCGTGGCCCGGGGGCGCTGCGGGGAACGGGCGCGGCGGACCGCCTCCCAGCCGGTCGCGGGCAGCTCCGTCGTGCCGAGCGGGGCGGGTACCGGCGCCGGATCGTCGCTCGGCCGCGTCAGCAGCCGCAGCCAGCGGCCCAGCGTCTCCCGGAGCCTCCCCGGCTCCACCACGGCGTCGGCGGCGCCCACCGCGACCTGCGCCTGCGCCGTGTACGCCGCCGGGTCCGCGTCCGCCGGGCGGACCCGGGAGCCCGCGAAGCCGACCTGGGCGCCGGGCAGCGCGAGGATCACGTCGGCACCCGCGCCCAGGGTGGCCCAGCCGCCGCCCGTGGTGGGGTCGCGCAGGACGGCGATCTGCGGCAGGCCCGCCTCGCGGGTGAGCGCCGACTGGCGTGCCACCCGCTGGAGTTGGGTCAGCGCGAGCATCCCCTCCTGCATCCGGCTGCCGCCCGTCGCGACCAACGGGACCACGGCGAGGCGGTGTTCGCGGGCGTGCCGGTACGCCGCCTCCAGCCGGTCGCCGGTGCGCACGCCCAGCGATCCACCGAGGAAGCCGAACTCGAACGCGATCAGCACGGCCCGGGTGCCCTCGACGTCCCCCGTCCCGCACACGACCGACTCCTCCTCGCCGGTGCGCTCTGCGGCGCGGGCACGCGAGTCGCCGTAGCCCGCCCAGCCGAGCGGGCCGTCCGGGGGGCCTGATTCCCGCGCCGGGTACGAGAGTTCGGTGAAGTCGTCGGTCACCAGGGCCAGGGCCTCGCGGGCGGAGAGGCGCTCAGGCATGCAGGGCCCGCTTCATGATCTTCCCCATGTCGTTGCGGGGCAGGGCGTCCAGGAGGTGGAGGACGCGCGGGCGCTTGTGCGGGGCGAGGCGACCGGCGACATGGGCGGCCAACTCGTCGAGGGAGGGCAGGGATTGGGGGTCCGTCGGGACGATCCAGGCCACGATCCGCTCACCCAGGTCCGCGTCCGGCTCGCCGGTCACCGCCGCCTCCCTTACCCCCGGATGCTCCAGGAGCGCGTTCTCGATCTCACCCGCCCCGATCTTGTAACCCCCGCTCTTGATCAGGTCGGTGGCCTTGCGGCCGACGATCCGGACGTACCCGTCGGGATCGCGCACCGCCATGTCGCCGGTACGGAACCAGCCGTCGGGTGTGAAGGCGGCGGCCGTCGCGTCGGGGCGGTTGAGGTACTCGGTGAACAGGTTCGTTCCCCGCACCTGGATCTCGCCCACCGTCTCACCGTCGTACGACGTGATCGGCGCCCCGTCCTCCTCCACGAGCCGCAGCTCCACGCCCGGCAGCGGCACGCCGACGGTGCCCGCGCGCGCCTCCCCGTCCGCGCGCACGCTGGTGTTCATCAGGGTCTCCGTCATGCCGTACCGCTCGATCACCCGGCGGCCGGTCGCGGCCGTGATGCGTTCGTGGTCGTGCACGGGGAGGGCGGCCGAGCCCGAGACCAGGAGGCGGGCGCCGGCCAGCGCCTTCGCCAACTCCGGGTCCTCGGGGAGGGCTTGGGCGATCCGGTGGTACATCGTCGGCACGCCGAACAGCATCGTCGCACCGGCGTTCAGCTCGCGTGCCACGCCCTCCGTGGAGAAGCGGCCCAGGTGGCGCACCGAGCCGCCGCGCCGCAGCGGGCCCAGGGTGCCCAGCACCAGGCCGTGCACATGGAACAGCGGCAGCCCGTGCACCAGCACGTCCTCGCCGGTCCACCCCCAGGCGTCCGCGAGCGCGTCCAGGGTGGCGGCGATCGCCCGGCGCGGGATGACGGCGCCCTTGGGCGGACCGGTGGTGCCGGAGGTGTAGACGACGAGGGCGGGGGTCTCGGCGGAGACGGCCGGGCGCGGGAAGGTGTCGGCCGCGGTGGGCTGCGTCGAGACGTCCAGGCGGTCCAAGTGGCCCAGTGCGGGCGGGAGTTCGTCGCCGGGTGCGGTCAGGACCAGCGTCGGTGCGCTGTCGGACAGGATGTGCCCGAGCTCCTTCTCCCCGGACCTGGGGTTGAGCGGTACGGCGGCGACACCGGCCTCCAGCGCCGCCACCACCGCCACCGCGGTCTCCAGCGCGGGAGTCGCCCAGACGGCCACTCTGCCCGCCCCGGCGATCCGCTCCGCGAGGGCACCGGTGGCGGCGGCGAGCTCGCCGTACGTCAGGGAACGGTCGCCGAACCGCAGGGCGGGACCGTCGGTCCGGGCGGTGGCTCGGTCGGTGGCTCGGGTGGTGGTCCGGGCTGCGGTCAGGGCCGGGAAGAGCGAGGACACGCGGCGTACTCCTTCGTCTGGTCAGCCAGCTGCTGTGCAAGCCTTCGTTCGCATCGCACCCCTATGATCCGCGATGGCGCCCGGCGAGCCGGCATCACACCCCTCGCGCCCCCACCACGTCCGCCACCACACAGCTCACGTTGTCCGGGCCGCCCGCCTCGTTCGCCGCGCCGATCAACGTGTGGACGGCCGCCTCGGGCGAGTCCGCGGCGGTGAGGGCGGCGCGGATGCGGGCGTCGGGGACCACGGCCGACAGGCCGTCGGAGCACAGGAGGTAGCGGTCGCCCAGGGCCGCGTCCCGAAGGCGCAGGTCCGGGGCCGCGGTGCCGAGCGCCCGCAGCAGCAGAGTGCGTCGGGGATGGGAAGTGGCCTCCTCCGGCGTGAGCCGGCCCTCGTCGATCAGGGACTGGACGAGGGTGTGGTCGTGCGTGATGCGGAACAGCGCGCCGTCGCGCAGGAGATACGCGCGCGAGTCGCCGATGTGGACCAGGGCGAGGCGGGAGCCGGTCCAGAGGAGGGCGGTGAGGGTGGTGCCCGAGTCGTCCCCTACCCCTTCCGTCGCCTCCTCCAGCGTCTCCTGGAGCAGGCTGAGGACGTCTCCCGCCGGGATCTCCCGTGTCTCCAGCGGCTTCAGCGCCTCCACGGCCGCCCTGCTCACCGGCGCGCCCCCGGGCCCGAAACCGTCCGCGACCGCGAGCAGACGGGTGCCCGCGTACGCCGTGTCCTGGTTCTGCGGGCGGACCCGCCCGGGGTCCGAGTGGGCGGCGTAGCGCAGTTCCAGCGAAGGGACTTCCTCCTTTCGGCCGTCCGTCGTGAGGTGGTCGACCAGGAAGGCGGCCAGGTCACGGCGTTGGGCTGTCTCCGCCTCCACCCGGTCCCAGTAGGCGCGGATCTCCCCGGCGGCGGCGTCCGGTGTGAGGGCGCAAACCTCGCGGACCCTGGCCAGCGGCATCCCGATCCGCCGCAGCCACGCCACCAGCCGGGCCTGCTCCAGCTGCTCCGGCGCGTAGTAGCGGTACCCGGTGTCCGGGTCGACGCGCGCGGGGCGCAGCAGGTCCAGCTCGTCGTACAGCCGCAGGGCCTTCGGCGACAGCCGGCACGCCCGCGCGAAGGCACCGATCGTCAGCATGCTCGTCCTCCCCGGCTCGATGCTGGAGCTTCACCAAGGGGGAAGGTCAAACGGGTTGCCGCGGTTGCGGTTCCTCCGGTTAGCCTGCTGTGACCTCTTAGCCTGCCGTGACCTCGGAAAACCGCTGTGTGAAGGGACCCCACCCGTGCCCCGTGTCGCCCTCGCCACCTACGATCCCCGGCCCGAGCCCTCCCGTGACCGTGATCTGCCCGTGCTGGTGGACGCGCTGCGGGCGGCCGGGGCCGACGCGGAGGCCGTGTACTGGGACGACGCAGAGGCCGACTGGGGCGGGTACGACCTCGTCCTCATCCGGTCCACCTGGGACTACAGCTGGCGGTCCGCCGAGTTCACGGCGTGGACCGAGCGGGTCGGCAAGGTGACCCGGCTCGCCAATCCCGCCGACGTGGTGCGCTGGAGCAGCGACAAGCGGTACCTCGGGGAGCTGGCCGCGGCCGGGGTGCCGACCGTGCCCACGGCGTATCTCGCGCCCGGTGACGCCGTCGAGCTGCCCGACGATCACGAGTACGTGGTGAAGCCGACCTCCGGGGCTGGGGCCCGTTATGCCGCGCGGTACACGGCGGACCAGCACGACACGGCCGTACGGCAGGTTCGGCGGATGCACGCGGAGGGGTTCACCGCGATGATCCAGCCGTACATGCGCGGCATCGACGCCGGCGGGGAGCGGGCGCTTCAGTTCTTCGGCGGGCGGCTGCTGCACGCCAGCCGGAAGCGGGCCGTGCTCGCGCCCGGTACCGCCTTCGACGCGGACAAGGTCGCCCATCCGGGCCTTGAGCCGTGGACGGCGACCCCGGCCGAGCTGGACGTCGCCGAGCGCGCCCTGGCCGCCGTACCGGACGCTCCCGAGCTGCTGTACGCGCGCGTGGACCTGGTCGACGGGGACGACGGGGAGCCGGTGGTGATGGAGCTGGAGCTCGTCGAGCCGAACCTTTTCCTGTTCCTGCACCCGGAGTCGCTGCCGCGGGTGGTGGAGGCGGTGCTGGGGGCGGCCGTACCGCGGTGAGCTCCCCGGCGCTCAGCGCACCGCCAGCCGCTGGAGCAGTCCCCAGGTGAACTCCGCCGCGCACTGACGGCGTACGCCCTCCGCGTCCGGGGCCGTGAACGCCAGCCCCCAGCGGGTGGGAGCCGTCCCCTCCAGGGGGCGGGCCGGTGCGAAGGCCCGGGCCACCTCGTCGACCGTGCACGACCAGGGGGTGAGGTCCTCCAGGGTCCGCAGCTCAGGACCGGGCGCCCCCGGTGTCCGGACCAGCCACTCGTTCCACACCGCCGTCCCGGTCGGCGCCAGCAGCACCTCGAAGCGCAGGTCCGGCCAGAGCGGCAGCGGCCACAGCCACGCCTCGCACTCCATGTCGCCGACCTTGCGGGTGAGCACCGACTCGGGTGGGCCGAGGACCGATCGGTAACGGGAGGCGGCGGCCCGCGCACGCGGGGAGCGCAGCATGGCCTGCCAGCGCTTGTTGGCCTCGCGCATCTCGGCGAGCGAGGCACCGAGTTCCCGGCGGGCGTCCTCGACCAGGTCCGGGTTGTGGTCGGCCATGCGGCGCAGCAGGACCAGTTGGAAGTCAGCGGGGCCGAAGGGGCTGGCGGGGGGCTTGGCGGAGGGCATGCGTCCCATGGTCGCCGACGCCGGCGCCGGGACGGCGGCCGTCGGGCAGAAACAGGACCGAGTTGACGTACCGCGGGCCCCGGAACGGCAGCACGCGGCGCAGCAGGCCGTGGGAGACGACGTACGAGGCGCCCTCCTGGTGGGCTTCCAGGGGGAAGGAGCGGAGCGGCACCCAGGTGTCGCCCGGCAGTACCCAGCCCGCGTAGCCGAGCAGCGACAGATACGTCACCACCGGGCCGATCGGCTGGATCCGCGACTCCAGCTCGACGAAGAGGGCGGGGCGGTCGCGGGCCAGGACGGCGGTCGCGCCGCGCAGCACCGCCAGCTCGCTGCCGTCCACGTCGACCTTCATGAACCCGACGTCCTTCAGGCCGAGTTCGTCGAGCGTGACGCAGCCGACGGACAGCGCCCGCTGATGGATGTCCCGGCGGACCAGCGACGACACCCCGCGCTCGCCCGTGTCGTCCGGCGGCAGCCAGAGCCGGGCGGTGCCGGGGCGCTCCGCCGCGGCGGCCTGGACGACCCGGACGTTGGGCGGGGCGGTCGCGGCGAGCAGCCGGGCCAGCCGCGGCACCGGCTCCACGGTCACCACCCGGTCGGCCCGCGCCGCGAGACGGCGCGTCCACGGCCCGTACCAGCCACCGACGTCCACGGCCGTGCCACAGCCCTCGGGGCACAGCTCGGGCAGCCGGGCCAGCTCCGGCTCGAAGCGCGGATAGACCGCCCGGGCGACGGCGGCCACCAGCCGGTCGGGCAGCAGCGGGGCGATGCGAGCGGCGAGCGTCACGACATCGTCCCTGTCATCCGTTTGAGCAGTTGCTCGTGTTCGTCGTCCGACACCTGCTCCCCGGAGGAGGGCAGCAACTGCGGGATGCCGTCCACGATCGGGTAACGGCGGCGCAGCCGCGGGTTGTAGAGGGCCTCGTCCGGCCCGACCAGGTGTAGCGGCCCCTTGTCGAGCGGGCACGCCAGGATCCGCAGCAGCGGGTCGTCGGGGTTCATGGGGGTGTCAACTCCTTGGCACCGATGGGGGGTTGAGGGTCGGGTTGCGGGTCGTGCTTGGGCATGGACAGCAGGACGGAGACGGCGAGGACCGTGCCCGCGAGCCGCAGCGCGAGGCGCAGCGGGTCGTGCGGCAGCGTCTCGCCGAACGACAGCGTGCCGAGCACCGCCGTGAACAGACACGTCACCGTCGTGCACACCGGCACGATCAGCGAGGCACGGCAACGCTGAAGCGCGGCCTGCGACATGACGAGCCCGAACGCGCCGGTGAAGAGCAGGAGATACGGATACGGCGAGCGCAGCACGTCAACCACGGCCGTCCCGAGCCCACTTGAGGTCAGCCGCGTGGACACCCCCTTGATGGCCAGCGAGCTCACGCCGTAGAGCAGGCCCACCGCCACGCCGTACTCGACACCCGTCGTCGGCAGCCGATGCCGGTGCCGGGAGCGGCGCTCCGCCGACCCGTACAGCCACACCCCGGCGGCCAGCGACGGCACGCACACCAGCAGGATCAGCGGATACGGCGCCGCCTGGCTCACCGCGTCCGCGCTCTCGTCCAGCGACAGCACCACCATCAGCAGCGCGCCGAGGATCGCCCCCAGCGCGTACCGCTCCCGCCCGGTCGTCTCCTCGCCCAGCAGCCGCGCCGACAGCAGCACCAGCAGCACCAGCCCCGAGACGAAGATGCCCTGCGCGGCGGCGATCGGCAGCGTCCGGTAGACCACGAGCTGCGCCCCGAACCCGGCGGCCAGCGCGAGCGAACCGCCGATCCACAGGGGGCTGCCGAGCACCAGGCGGAGCAGCCGTGCCGGTTCCCGGATCGACACCTCGGGCAACGACGTGAGCGCCCGTTTCTCCAGGACGAAACCGACGCTGTACAGGGTGTTCGCCAACAGGGCAGCCGCCACTCCCCACCACATGGTCCACGCCCCCTAGGTCTTTCGCGCGTGCAACAACAGGATCGAGGCGAGCGACGGTCTGCGACACGCCAGCCGGTCCAGCGGCCGCAGCGGACGCGGTACGCCGTGGAAGGGGGCCCCTTCCAGTCGTACGACGGTGAAGCCCGCCGCGGCGACGAACTCCCGCAGCGCACGCGCGGTGTAGAGCCGCAGATGGCCCACGACCTCGCGTCCCGGGCGCCCGTGGATCGCCCGCAGACTGACCTCGGAGAACACCGGCTGCACCCCGGCCAGCAGCAGGGCGCGGTTGTACCAGGCGGCCAGGTTGGGCGTGGACAGCAGGAGATGACCGCCCGGGCGCAGCACCCGGCTGATCTCGTCCAGCGCCGCGTCCGGGTCGACGAGATGCTCGATCACCTCGCTGAACAGCACGGCGTCGACGGACTCGGCCCCGAACGGCAGTCCTCCGCCGGTGAGTTCACCGCGCACGGCGTACGGCAGCCGGGTGCGGGCGCGGCGCAGGGCGTCCTGGGACCAGTCGACGCCGACGAGGTGGTGACCGGGGAGGAGGGGCGCGGCGGTGGCCGCGGCCGTTCCGTCGCCGCAGCCGATGTCCAGGATCGTCTGCGCGGGGCGCTGGTGGAGTGCGGCGGCCAGCATGCGGGCCTGGCGGAGGCTGCGCGGGGTGCCGGAGGCGACGGGGACGGCGGGGTTCTCGTAGAAGTCGCGCAGTTCACGGGGCTTGGCGGCGGCGCGGTCGGTCTGGGCGGTGGTCATGACTGCTCCACGTCCGTGGTGTGCAGGTAGTGCTCGAACAGGTCGCGCAGATGGGCGCCGTCGCCATGGCTGAGCAGGGACCGTGACCAGCGCAGGGCGAGATGCAGCCGGCCGGCCGTGGACGCGGTCGTGACGGTGAGGCCGCGCGGCATCCTGGCCGGCGCCGAGAACCACACCGCGTGCGCGCGGCCCGCGTCCTCGCCGAAGTCGAGGGGGTAGGGGATACGGCCGATGTTGCTGAGGAGGGTCGTCGACGTCCAGGGGGCGGCGGCCCGGCGCAGACCGCGGGTGAGCGCCGCTCGCCAGGCCACGGGGGTGACGGGGGCGGTGAGGATTGCCGCGCCGTGGCCGAGCTGGGGGCGGGGGAGGGACTTGAGGGCGCGGGTGCGGGTCGCGGTGCGGGTGAGGAGGCCCTGTATGTCGGCGGTCGCCAACTCGTCCGGCGCGAAGGGAACTTCGACCAGGCGGGTACCGTTCCCGATCGGCATGGTCGTGTCGCGCGGGCGGTCGTCCACCGGCATGGTGATGCGGAGGGGGCGGGGGCGGGCGCCGTGCTCCCTGTTCCAGTGGGCGATCGTCAGGGCCGTGGAGACCATGAGCTGGTCGTTCACGGTGTAGGGGGCGCCCTTGGGGCGATGGAGGAGCGGGAGTTCGGTGACGAGCAGGCCGTTGCCGGGGGAGGGCTCGGGGGTGCCGGGGGCCACTCGGGCGGGGGGTGACCAGTTGGAAGGGGTGCCGGTGGGGTCGGGTTGGGGTTCGGGGGTGCGGGTGGGGGGTGCGGTGGGGGAGTTGTCCTTGCCGCTGTAGATCTCGGCGGCGGTGGCGAGGACGCGGAGGCAGGCGGGGCCGTCGAGGGCGGTGTGGTTGATGGTGAGGAACAGGACCGTGCCTTGGGGCTGGGCGGGGGTGGGGGTCGCTTGCCCGCGCTCGCGGGGTGCCGCTGCGCCCACCCGTGCCGCCCCAGCGGCACGACTGCCAGCAGCTGCGGCAGGGGAAGTGACAGTTGTGGCAGCGGTGTCGGCACGACTGCCGGCAGCTGCGGGAGGGGAGCTGGTAGCTGCGGCAGCGGTGCCGGTAGTGCCGACGGCGTCTGTCGCCTCGCTTCCCTCCACCCGGCCGACTCGCTCCACCACCTCCAACCGCACCGGCGGTGAATCCGTCAGCGGTGGAGCCGTCGTCAGCGCGCGCGTCCTCGCGTCCCGCAGCGCGTCCCTCCCCGGTGCCGGGAACGTGACCACCTCCACGTCCGGCCGCTCGGTCAGTTCCCACGCGTAGCGGCGTCGGTACCAGGGCCCCTGCGCCTCCCGCATCAGGATGCGGGGGTGGCGCAGGAGGGCCTCGTGGAACGCCTTGCGCAGGCCCGCCGGGTCCAGGCGGCCCGGGAGGTGGACCTCGATGTGGACGGTCTCCGGCTCCTCCTCCTGGAGGCAGTGCCGGGCGACCTCGTCCACCACGGGGAACGGGATGGTCCGCACGCTCACGCCTTCTCTCCCCCCTCGAACCTGGGCAGCACCCGCGTCGGCGCCTCCGCCCCGCCCGCGTCCCCGTCGTCGTCCGGATCGCGCACGCTCACCACCGCCGCGAACAGGCCGATCAGCGCCAGCAGCTGGGCCACCCGACCGAACGCGCCCTCGCCCGCCGCCACCGGCTCGCCCGCCCCGGTCGCCGCCGCGATCCCCGCCCCGGCGAGGGCCACGAACGCGATCGGGACCAGCCAGGCATGGCGCCGGTACGCGAGCAGCGCCAGCGCCGGGACCAGCAGGGCGAACCAGCCGGCGATCAGCACCCCCACCACGGTGAGCGCGACCGTGCCCAGCCACAGGCCCGGCGGCGGGGCCACCGGCTGCGGGTCGTCCGGGTTGGGGGAGCGGCGCCGCCACAGGGCGAGGCCCAGCAGGAGCAGCAGCGCGATACCACTGCCGATGAGCGCGCCGTCGTAGGTCACCGCCGGTTCGTACGACAGCTTGACCGTGCCGCCCGCCCCGTCCGGGATCCGCCAGCCCTGCTGCCAGCCGTCGAGCCGCACCGGCGACAGCTCCTTGCCGTTCAGCGTGGCCTTCCAGCCGTCGTTGTAGTTCTCGTACGTCGTCAGGTACATGGCCGCGCCCGAGCCGACCGTCGCCTCACGGCGGTCGCCGAGCCAGTCCCGTATCCTCAGCTCCCGGCTCGCCGCGGTGGGCTCGGTGACCGTGCCGCGGGTCAGGGTCACGTCGGTGAGGGTCAGGGGCCCGGCGTCGCCGCCCTCGACCCGGTGGGCACCGGCCGACAGTGCCAACTCGGCGTTCTTCTTCCCTTCCTGACAGAGCGTTACCGCGACCGGTCGGCGCTCGCGCAGGTCCGCCACCGTTCCCTTCACGCTCGTCCGGTACAGCTCGCCGTCCACCGACACCACCGGTCCCTCGCCGCAGGGCAGGGAGAACGTCCGGGTGTCGCGGGGCTGGGGCGTGCGGTACTGGTCGAGGGAGGGGATGTAGGCCTCGGTGAGGCCGACCGGGAGGCGCAGGTTCTCGTCGACGACCGGGTTGTAGAGCGTGACCGGTGCGGTGTCGGTGACGGTGATGTCGAGGTGGTCGGTGGTGATGGCCGGGAAGCGGACCCAGCCGTTCTCGTCGACGCCCGCGGTCGTGGAGCCGTCCGGGGAGCTGATGTCGACCTGGGTGGGGCGGGTGGCGAGGCCCCCGGCGGGGGCCAGGACCAGTTCGCTCACCGGCTGTTTGCCGTCCCAGCTGAGGTGGATGGTGGGGCGGTCGCCCGCGATCCACGCCGTGGTCAGGTCGCCGTCGGTGAGGTTGCGGGCCGACAGGCCGGTGCCGAGGGCGGCCGTGGAGTCGGCGGTGGCGACGATGCGGTTGTCCTGGTCGGGGGCGACCTCGTACAGCAGCTTGTCGAGTTCCGGGCCCGGCACGGTGGTCGCGCTCGCCTTCACCTCGTACGTCCCCGCCGTGGCCGTCGAGAAGCGGCGGTGCAGACCGGCCTCCGTGCCGTCGGCCGCCCGGTGCAGGGAGATCAGGTCGGCGTCGGCGGCGGTGTCCTCGGCGTCGGTGGGGAGCCGGAGGAGCCGGGTCACCTGGACGTCGGGGAGGTCGATCTCGGAGAAGCCCGCGCCCAGCAGCCCGGAGCGGCGTTCGATCGAGTCGAGGATGGTCAGCTTCATCCAACTCGTCGGCCCGGGCGGTGCCTTGACCGACTGCGTCATGCCGTCGGGGCGCAGGAAACTGGTCCGCGAGCCGTTCTCCGTCTCCACCCGCACCTCGGTCGGCGCCGCGCGCACGCTCTCCTGCGGCAGCGGTGTCACCTTGAACGACGACGGCATGTCGTACGCGTCGTCCGTGAACCCGATCCGCAGCCACTGCCCGTCCGCCGAACCCAGCGAGCCCTCCACCCACGCCGTGTCGGGGTTGCCGTCGAAGGCGTTGACGGGGTCGAACTGCGGGAGATGGAAGAGCCAGTTGCCGTACGAGGACGCCGTCACCGAACGCGCGCCGCGCAGTTGGGCGACCGTCTGGTGGTCGATGCCGGTCGTCGGCAGGATCTGGTGCGGCTTGTCGCCCGCGTCCTCGGAGGCTTCCGGCGCGTTGCGCTCACTACTGGTGTACGTGTACGACGTGTTGGCGTTGACCAGGCCGAACCGGGTGTCGGCGCGGCGCAGTCCGTCGCCGGTGATCTGGAGCTGCGGGGTGCCGAGCCCGGGGTGGTTGTCGCCGGTCAGGACGGTCGCCCTGCCGCGCAGTTCGGATGCCAGCGGCAGCAGCGACTCGGGGCCGCCGGAGACGGCGGCGGTGTCGGCGACCGGCAGCAGCGCGGCGTGCCCGGGGTTCGTGGTGCCGTCGGGCGGCATATAGATCTCCACCGCCCGCTGCCTCGGGTACAGCCCCTCGACCGCGAGCGGGGCGTCGTGCACGATCCGGCCGCCGGTCATGATCGGCCCGTAGCCGATGACCCGCTTGTACCCGGACTGCTCCAGCGTCCGCTTGACGACCGTCGTCGGCACATAGCCGATCTGATCGGGGTCGAGGTCATTACGGACGACGATGTACCGAACACCCGACCGGGCCAGGAAGTCGGCGAGCCCGGGGACCTCGCCGCCGCTCGTCAGGGCGTCCTCCACGGCGTCCATGGCCCGCCGGTTGCCGGCCGTGCCGAAGGGGACGTAGTCGCGTTGCGCCCAGCGGGACTTGGCGACCACGTCCAGCGGCTGGTCGATGGTCGAGCCCCAGGTGTAGATGCCGTGCGCGGTCGCCGGGACGACCAGGGCGCGCGCGTCGGGGGAGAACTTCTCCAGCCAGGTGGCCGTCGATTTCCAGTACTTGGGGATCTCCTGGAACGAACCCGGGTTCAGGATCGACCCGTTGAGATACGGCCACATCAGCCCCGGCAGGATCAGCACGGCGGCGACCAGCGGAGCGAACCGCCGCCCCCGCACCGGCCGCGCCCCGCGCGTCTCGGCGGCGACCCCGACGAGATGGGCGAGCCCCAGCACCAGGGCCAGCGCGAGCCCCGTCTGGAACTTGTAGATGTTCCGGAAGGGCGCGAGCCCCCCGTTCAGCCAGTCCTGCACGACCCCGTGGAAAGGCGCCCCGAACCCGCCGCCGTACCCGGCGAGCAGGATCAGCGCGGCCACGATCACCGTCAGCGTCAGCCAGCGCCGCTCCGGCAGATCCCGCCGCGCGAGTCCCGCGAGCCCGAGCCCGGCGGCCAGCGCCGAGCACACGATCACGATCACCGAGGAAGCGACCGTCCACCCGGCCGGCAGCCACGCCTCACCGAAGTGCAGATACGCGACCCAGTTGCCGCCGCCGCGCAGCGCCTCCGTCGCCGACATGGTCTCGGTGGTGGTCTGCGCGCTCTCGACGTACGGCAGGAAGTTCTCCCCGTAGACGCCGAGCAGCAGCAGCGGGATCCACCACCAGGCGGTCGCGAGGATCACACCGGGCACCCACCAGGCGAGCAGCTTTCTCTGCCGGGGCCCGGAGGGCCGGGTGAGCAGATACAGCCCGACGGGCAGCAGCGAGGCAAGAGTCGCCGCCGCGTTGACGCCGCCCATGAACGGGATGACGAGCGCCGACCGCACGGCGGCGACCCGGGCGCTGTACCGCTCGTCGACCAGCGGCAGCAGCACCCAGGGCAGAAAGGCGCCGGGCAGGGCGGCGGCCGAGGTCGACCCGATGACGATGGTGAAGACCGGCCAGAGCGCGTACGCGAGCGCGGCGAGCAGCCGTGACGCCCCGCTCCCGATCCGCAGCCGTTCCGCGAGCCGCAGCGCACCCCAGAAGGCGACCGACACGATCAGCGACAGCCACAGCCGTTCCGCCAGCCACACCGGCAGCCGTACGGCGTCGGCCAGCCAGTAGAACGGCAGCATCGGCCACAGATAGCCGGCGTACTGGTCGGAGATCCCGCCGAACGACCCCTGGTCCTGCCACAGCTGCCCGAGATCCGAGAAGAAGCGACCCGGGTCGACGGTGACACCCAGCTTGGTGTCGAAGGTCTGCCGCCCCGGATGCACCGCCAGCAACAGCACGAACACCACGGCCCAGAACCCCACCAGCCACCGGCGCGACCGCGGGCCCTCCGGCGGGCCCGACCTGCGCGCGGTGGAGGGGACGGCGGCCGGAGGAGGGGCCTGGACCGTGGACGTCGTCATGGTGGGCACCGCCGGAGGATGAGGAGGAGGTTCCAGGTGGCCACCTCGCGGATCCCGGGCGCCTTCACCACGGTCTCGGCGAGGAACGGCCAGTAGCGGGAGCGCGCCGAGACGACCCTGACGTCGTCACGGGCGCGCACCTGCCGCAGGGTCGGGCCGATGTGCACGGCGAACAGGTTCTCGCCGAGGGTGTGTTTCGCGGCCCTTCCGGTACGGCGCCGATAACGGGCCCGCGCCCGCTCGGCGCCCAGATAGTGCCAGGGCGCCCACTCATGACCGCCCCACGGGGACAGCCAGTTGGTGAACGACAGATAGATCAGCCCACCGGGCCGCGTCACCCGCACCAGCTCGCTGACGAAGGTCTGCGGATCGGCGACATGCTCAAGGACGTTGGAGGAGAAGGTGACGTCCGCGACCCCGTCGTACAGCGGCAGCAGATACCCGTCGGCGATCACCGCCCCGTCGGGCGGCTTGGCGCCGAGTTCCTGTACGTCGGGTTCGAAGAGGTAGGCGTGGGCGCCGCGCCGCCGGAACTCCTCGGTGAAGCATCCGCTGCCACCGCCGACGTCGACGACGGTACGGCCGGTGACGGGGCCGTCGTAGGCCTCGACCTGGTTGACGGAGTCGCGGGCGAGGAGTGAGTAGCAGGCTTCGGGGTCGTCCTGCTCGCTGAGGAAGGCACGAAACAGGGCAACGGATCTACGAATCGAGGGGTCCTTCATGCCGCTGAAGGGGCGCGGGGAACTGCGCGACCAGCCACGACGCACCCGCAGCCGCCTCACGGTCCCCAGCCCCTCACCGCCTCCGCAGCAACAGCCCGGAACTGTCTGACGGACCGCTCCCAGCGAAAACGCGCCGCATGTTCCCGAGCCGCCTTGCCCATCAACTCCCGCCGCTCACCGGACAACGCGAGGGTGCACCAGGCAGCGGCGAACGAGGACTCCCCGCGCGCCAGCACACCCGTCTCCCCGTCCACGACGGAATCCCGAAGCCCGGGCACGTCGAAGGCGATCGTCGGCGTCTCGCGGGTGGCGGCCTCGGTCACGACCAGCCCCCACCCCTCCACCGCCGACGGATGCATCAACAGCCACGCCTCGCACAGCAGCCGATGCTTCTCGGCCTCGGAGACATGGCCTCTGAACTCCACTCCAGGACCGGCGAGTTGCTCCAGCCGCTCCCGTTCAGGACCGTCCCCGACGATGACAAGCCGCCCGCCGGTCACGGGACGCACCCGCTCCCACAGCCGCAACAGCAGATCGATCCGCTTGTACTCGACCAGCCGGCCCACGGCGACGAACAACGGCTCGGGCGACCGGTCGGCCCGCGGCCCGGGCTCTTCGACTCCGTTGTGGACGACGCGGATACGCTCACGCTCCACCCCGATCGCCCGCAGCGCGTGCGCGGTCGACGGCGACACGGCGACCAGCAGACTCCGGTGCTGCGCACCGGTCAGCGCCCAGTGCTCCAGTCTTCGGCCGAGCCGTGCCGCGGGGGCCATCGGGCCGCCGAACCGCATCTTCCACAGATCGGTGTGGACGTGGTTGACCAGGCACAGCGTGGGACCGCGGTGCCACAGGGGCGCGAAGTACGGCATCCCGTTGCAGACCTCGACCAGCAGATCGCAGTCGCCGACCTGACGGGAGAAGGCCGAGCGGGCGCGCAGGAAGTGACCGAGCTCGCCGCCCGCGGAGACGACCCGGTAGTCGCGGTACGACGCGGGACCGCCGCACAGCAGGGTGACCTGGTGACCGAGCCGGGTGAGACCGTCGGCCAGCCGGTCGACCAGGAGCTCGGAGCCCCCGGCGGCCGGGTTGCCCAGATCACGATGGGCGAGGAAAACGATTCGGCGCGGAGGTGGGGGGAGCGCCGAGGGGTGCTGCGATGCCGGGGTGTGCGTGGCGCGCAGCGACGAAGGCACGTGCTGGGGCATGCGTGCTCCAACTCGTCTCAGGGTGCGGAACTTGAAGCGTGGGGAGGTGCTTTGTGTTCCTGTGGGGGATGTGAGTGCTTCCTACGAGGACGGTGTGGGCGGACTGTGCCCGGGTGGGGGTGGACAGTTTTCGCCCACCCGTTCCTCATTGCTACTCACCGGGATGACAATTTCCGGGCTTATTAGAGCTGACGTCACGTCACATCGTGAGCGTGGGATCGGGCGTATCGGAAGAACCGGGATGCCGCCTCCCGCGTACCAACAAAACGGAACCGGCCACCACCAGGACGAAGCCGCCCACGGCCGCCCCGATCGGCAGCGTCACACCGATCGCCTTCAGCTGCCCGCTGTCCCTTTTGGCCTGCTTCACGGCGTCCTTCTGCGTCGCCGTGGTGAACGCGATCTTCTCGCTGTCCAGCAGCACCACCGCGTCCTTCTTCGCGCCCGGCGCCCGCAGCGTGCGCTTCGGGCCGACCTGTGCGTAGATCACCCGGCCGGTGCGCTGGTCGACGACCAGCTCGATGCCGTGGTTGGAGTACCACTCCTCGGCGAGCACCTGCGGCTGGTTCTTCAGGCCGACGATGCTGCCCGGCACCAGCCGGGTGCCGACCTTCGCCGGGGCGACCGTGCCGGTGAACCGGTAACCCGTGTACCCCTGGACCTTCCTGGTATCCCGGTAGGTCAGCACGACCGTCGAACCGAGGGAGTTGTCCCACCACTGGTACGAGCGTTTCTGCACGTCGAAGGGGAACTTCAGATACGCCTCGCCCTCGATGTACGGCTTCTCGCCGCAGCAGTGGACCGGCTTGGTCGTCTCGCGGTTCATCACCCAGCGGTGCGGGATGAACTCCAGCGCGTCATGCGGATCGGAGGCCGGCAGCGACTTGTCGGTGTCGACCGTGGTCGTCACGTCCCAGACCGCGTCGCCGCTGCGCTCGCTGTCCTCGACGTTGCCGCGCACCCGCTGGGTGACGGTGATCTCCTGGCCGGGCACGGTCTCGACCTTGTCGGTGTCGAAGACGCTGCCGGTGCCCTTGTAGACGGCGGTCTGATCGATGTCGATCGGGTTCACGGCGGCCCGCGGGGTCACATACCACGCCAGCAAGGGCGCCAGGACCAGCAGAAACGTACCGAGTCCCAGCAGAATCAGGGAAAGAGGAGAGGCTGTACGGCGCATCCGGGCACTCCAGGGGCGTGAGGGTACGGAGTTCGGGCCGCTCTATGGGCCGGGAACCGTAGAGCCGTCTTGACGAGGTGTCAATCTCATGTCGACACTGGGGCGGACCGTCAGGGTGGAGCGCGCCGGGGTGGGGACCGCCGGAAGAGAGCCACTGAGGCCACTGAGAGGCTGACCCTGCGATGTCCAGACTGCTTGCCGCCGCGTTGACCGTCGTGGCCGCCGCCGTGCTCGCCGTGGGTGCCGCGCTCGGCATCGTCGCCCTGCTCGACGCCACGCCCGACCAACCGAACACCCCCTTGATCACCTATGAGCAAGCGGGCCAGGGGAGTTGACCCGTGACGGCCCGCCCGGCAACCGTCAGCTCCCGTTCGGCCTGGCTCGACGTACCCCGCCTCCAGGTGCGCCGGTTCGCCGCGATCGCCATGGCCGAGGCGCCCGAACTCGCCGACGAGATCCTGCGCGAGATCCGCCGCGAGTACCCCCATCTGCCCGTCGTCCTCGACGAGTCCGGCGAGCCGATGGCGCTCGTCGGCATCCGCCGCGCCATCGAGGTCTTCGTCCAGCACCTGGAGACCGCCGAGGGCCGCCCCACCGTCCCGCCCGGCGTCTTCCAGGAGTTCGGCCGCGGTGAGGGTATCGGCGGACGCAGCCTGGACTCGCTCCAGGCGATCTACCGCATGGGCGTACGGCTCGCCTGGCGCCGCTTCGCCGAGATCGGCCAGCGCGTCGAGATCCCGCCCCCCGCGATGTACGAACTCGTCGACGCCGGCTACGAGTACCTGGACGGCCTCGTCGACCAGTCGGTCCGCGGCTACGCGGAGGCGGCGGCCCGCCAGGCCGGCGAGCGCTTACGCCTCCAACGCGGCCTGATGGAACTGCTGTTGGCGGAACGCCCGCGCGGCGGCAACCCCGACGACCTGCTCACCGAGCGCGCCGCCCGGATCGGCTGGACGCTCCCCGAGAAGGTCGCCGTCGGCGTCCTGCTGCGCCCGGCGCGCGAAGCCATGGCACCCGCGGTCGGCCAGGGCGTCCTTCTCGACATGGAGTACGAGCAGCCCCGCATGGTCGTCCCCGAACCGGACTGCGCGGGGCGCCCCGAACTCCTCCACCGCGCCCTGACCGGCTGGGCCGGCGCCATCGGCCCGCCCGTCCCGCTCGCCGACGCGGCGAAGTCACTGCGCTGGGCGGAGGCGGCGGTGAGCCTCATGGAACGCCGACTGCTGCCGGCCGGCGAGGTCCTGTACTGCACCGAGCACACGGAGGCGCTGGTCCTCCTGCAACCCGAGGAACTCATCGACGACCTCGCCGTGCGCTGCCTGGCCCCTCTCGCCCACTGCGGCCCCACCCACGGCCGCCGCCTCGCCGAGACGTTGCTGGCCTGGCTGGAGACGCGCGGCGGCGCCCCGGAAGTGGCCACCCGCCTGGGCGTCCACCCCCAGACCGTCCGCTACCGCCTACGCCAGATCCGCGAACTCTGGGGCGCCGAGATCGACGACCCGGACCGCCGCTTCGAACTCGAACTGGTGCTGCGGGCGCAGAGGTTGAGGGGCGCGTTGGGGACAGCGGGTCGTTCCTAGTCGCGGCCCTTGAACTCCACCGGACCCGCGTTCATCTCGATCGTGCCGTCCGGGTGCAGGACCGGGCGGCGTTCCGTCATGCGGCCGCTGTACGCCTCGATGTGCTGGATCGCCGCGCCGTCCGCCGAGGTGAAGTCGACGAGGGCGATGGCCACCCAGTAGCGGGTCTTGGTGTTCTCGAAGAGCGGGACGGTGACGTTGGAGCCGCGGCCGTCGTCCACGACGACCTGCGCGCCGAAGCTCTTGAAGGAGCCGAAGCCGTTGCTGAGGGCCGAGTAGGCGCACAGCAGGACATAGCCCTGCTGGTCCGGACGGACGATCCGCACGGTCTCGCGGCCGGGGACCTTGGAGTCGCCGTCGAGCTGGATGTAGGGGGCCTGCTGGAGCGAGCCGAGGTTCTTGTAGTAGACGACGTCCGCCTTCGGGCCCTTGTCGCCCTTCTGCGGCATCTGCTTCGCGAGGCCGGTCTTCACGATCGTGCCGGGCGCCTCGGACCCGCCCCGCTGCGCCTTCGACGCGGGCACGAACAGGGCGTACAGATCGAGGTCGGCGCCCCGCCGGCGCCGCTGGTCGCTGCCGCCGTCCCACTCCAGGGAGACGGTGACCACCAGCTCGCGGTCCTTCTTGTCCAGGCTGATCGAGACCTGGCCGCCCTTGTCGAGGCTGACCTTGCCGAGCGGGGGTTTGACGAGGCTCGGGGGAACGGGGGCCGGGGCCGCCTGCGCAGGCATCCGAGGCACCTGGGGCACCTGAGGCGCCTCAGGCGTGGACGGTTCCGACACATCGATCCCGAAGTCCGTCGCGAGCCCCGCCAGCCCCTCCGCGTACCCCTGCCCGATGGCCCGCAGCTTCCAGCCCTCGCCCCGCCGGTACAGCTCGACCAGCAGGACGGCCCGCTCACCGTCGACGAGGGGCGGCTGCCGGAAGACGACGGGCTCGGTCCCGTCCTGCGCGGCCTGGACGGTGACGCCTCCCACTTCCCGGAACGTGCGACTCGTGTCGTCCGGATCGCAGCTCGCGACCAGCACCACCCGCGCCACGTCCGCGGGCAGCGCCCCCGGATCCACGGCGATCCGCTCGGGGGCGCCGGCGTCCGCGGCGAGGTGGCGGACCGCGCCGGACTCGACGGTGGGCTGGTTGTAGAAGACGAGGTCGGCATCGGACCTGACCCTGCCGTCCGCACCGACCAGCAGGGCGCTGAGGTCCACCGGGTCGCCCGCGGAGTGCAGTTCGACGGTCAGCGGCCCTGCCCCGACCCCGGTGTTCCCGCCCTTGAGAAGTTCAGGCACAGCTACTACCCCCGCCCCGTCGATGTGACGCCCCGTCGATGTGACGTCACCTTGTCACATCGGACCTGGAAGGCAAGGGGGTGCGCCGGGGGGCCGGCCCGTCCAGGTGGACCACCACGCTCGTGTAGAAGCGGTGCACGGCGTCGTCCACGCTGCGGATGAAGCCGGACTCGGCGTTGCCGCGGGTGCTGCCCATGCCCTTCAGGAGGGACAGCCGGAAACCGGTGATCTGCGTGCCGTTCTTGGGGAGCAGGTCCGCGGGTTCCGGGCGGAGCCTTTCCAGGGTGCCGCGCGGACCCTGGGCGTCACCCTCGACCAGGGACTCCACATGCAGATCCGCCGGTGCCTCGGCGAGGCGACGGACGAGCCGTTTGACCCAGCTCAGGGGGTAGCCCTGCTCGGGCGCCGGGATCTCGATGGACGTGCGCAGTCTGCCGGTCCGCAGATCGGCGCCGACGGTGAGCAGGCCGGGCGCCTCGTCGACGCGCAGCTGTGCCTGCAACCGCCCTTCCAGGCACAGCTGGTCGGCCAGCTGGATCCGGCGCGTGCCATGGTCGGTGCCGCGCCTGACGCGTTGCGCGGGCAGCACTTTCTGGCCCAGTTCGCCACCGAGCCTGAGGCACACCTGGCGGATGAGCCGCTCCCAGCTCTCGACGACTTCGAGGGCCCGTGGGTCGCCCTGGCAGAGCGTCTCGTCGTTGATGCCGTTGCGTACCGGCACCCAGGCGGAGCCCATGTTCTGGAAGCCGTGGCAACCGGAGTTCTCGTGCTGGAGATAGTGCAGCAGTTCCTGGAGCAGCCAGGTGCGCGCCGCGTTGCCGACCCCCTCGTGCCGGATCAACAGCTGTGCCTGATGGGCCACCTCGGCCCAGGACAGATGCCAGAGCGCCACCTGGTGCTTGCGCCGCCGGTCGATCCTGACGTCGACCAGCGGGGTGCCCTCCAGCGCGACGTCGTTCGACAGCGTGATCACGGCTTCGTAGCCGCGCCGGGCGGCGATGTCCATGTAGGCCTGCACCTGGTCGGCCTTGAGGGCGTTGCCGTTCGTCTTGGTCTCGACGAGCGCCGTCCACAACTTGCCGGCCCGCTCGATGCGGATCACTCCGTCGGGCCGCCGGGGTGTGTCGCCGTGCGGCAGGGAGACCTCGGTGAAGGTCTCCATTCGGCCGGACGGCGCGCCGAACGCGGCGGTGAGCCGTCGGCCGAACCGCGGTACCTGGGTCATCACCGACAACAGCACCGAGGTGGCACGCATCTCCCGGTCCCGGTCGCTCTTGAGCGCGGAGAGCGGAAAGAGCCTGGCCGGACGCCAGGAGTCGTTCTCCCCCAGGGACTTCTGCGGCGCGCTGGGCGGGGCCGCCCGCTTCTTGGCGGTGCGCGGCCGGGCGGCCGGTTTGCGCGGCCTGGCCTCGTCGGTGGCGCGGCGGGGAGCCGGTACGGCGTTGAGGGTCTCGGCCGGGTCCGGCTCGGGGGACGCGTCCGAGGGCGGGCCGGCCGGGTCACCGTTCCCGGTCGGCTCCGGCGTCGCCGCGGGCGCCGTAGCCCCCGCATCCCCGACGGTGGTCTCCGCCTCGTCGTTCTCCTCGCTGGTCTCCGCCTCGTCGTCGATGTCGACGCCGAAGTCCGTCGCGAGGCCCGCCAGCCCCGATGCGTAACCCTGTCCGACGGCTCGGAACTTCCACTCCCCTTCGCGGCGGTACAGCTCGCCGAAGATGATCGCGCTCACCTTGTCGGGGTCGCCGACGGCGAAGCGGAGGAGGTTCTCGCCCACCGCGTCGGACAGGGTCACCCGGAGGTCGTCGAGTTCCCCGAAGTGCGCGTCGCCGTAGCGGCTCGCGGCCACGACGACACGGTCGACCTCGGGCGGCACCACGGTCAGGTCGAAGCTGATCCGGTCCTCGTTGCCGTCCTCGGTGGGCGTCTTGTCGAGCAGGTGCACGCTTCCGTCGGCGGCCACCGGGTTGTTGTAGAAGTAGAAGTCCGCGTCGCTGCGGACCTTGCCGTTCGGGCCCAGGAGTAAGACGGACACATCGGCGTCGCCGTCACCCGCCGGACTGCTCCACCCCAGGCTGACGATCACCGAACCGGTGTTCTCACTCAGCGCCGACAGGGCGGCATTGGACCCCTTGGTCATTTCGCGCACGAGATTCCCCCCAGGAACCGCATCCCCCAAGACTCGCCACGCAATGTGACGTGTCACACACGGACACAGTAATACCGGCAGCTCGCACGCGTAGGACCATTGCCCGGGCAAACTGGAGTTGAGTAGCCTGTGTTCGTCATTCCGATCGGCTGTTGAAATTTCGAACGCAGCCTTACAGGCACCAAGGGAGGGGACCGGACGTGGGACGTCTCGTACCTGCCGTGACCCGGGCGCTCGACATCCTCGAGCTCTTCCTCGACGGGGACGGCACGCTCTCCGCCCCCGACATAGTGCGCAAGCTCCAGCTGCCGCGCACCACCGTGCATGAGCTGGTGACCACGCTCGCCGCGCGGTCGTACATCGTCCCGGTCCAGGGCCAGCCGGGACGCTACCGGCTCGGCGTACGTCCGTACCAGCTCGGCAGCCGCTACGCCGAGCAGCTCGACCTCGCCGCCGAGGGCCAGCAGGTCGCCCGCTCGGTCGCCGAGACCTGCGACGAGACCGTCCACGTGGCCATCCTGGAAGGCACCGACGTCATCTACATCGCGAAGGTCGACTCCACGCACGCGGTGCGCATGGTGTCCGCCGCCGGTCGCCGGCTGCCCGCCCACTGCACCTCCGTCGGCAAGATGCTGCTGGCCTCGCTGCCCGAGCCGGAGCTCAGCTCCCGTATCCCGGACGACGCCGGCCTGACCGCGATGACTCCGAACAGCATCACCGACCCGGCCGCTCTGCGCGAGGCCCTCGCCGAGATCCGTGACCGGGGTGTCGCCGTGGAGCGCCGCGAGTCCAACCCGGACGTCTCCTGCGTGGCCGCCCCGGTCCGCGACCGCACCGGCCGGGTCGTCGCCGCGCTGTCGATCTCGGTGCCGATGATCCGCTGGAGCGAGGACCGCCGCGAGGAGCTGGAGCAGCTCGCCGCCAAGGGCGCCGTCGAGCTGTCCGAGCGCCTGGGCCACCGGAGCGTGGGATGACCTCGAAGACGTACGACTACGAGGTCGCCGTCCGCGCCGAGGCGACCCTCGGCGAGGGCCCGACCTGGGACCCGGCGACCGGCCGGCTGCTCTGGCTGGACATCCTCGGCGCCCGCCTGCACAGCTACGACCCGGCGACGGGCCGCAGCTCGGTCCGCGTCACCGACCAGCACGTCGGCGCCGCGAAGCCACGCGCGGGCGGCGGCCTGGTGCTGAACCTCCGGGACGGCGTCGCCCTCCTCGACCCGGACGACACCTTCCACTGGCTCCACCACGAGCCGGTGCCGGGCCGCCGGGCCAACGACGCG
Organism: Streptomyces sp. NBC_00028; assembly: GCF_045041065.1. Classification (NCBI taxonomy): domain Bacteria; kingdom Bacillati; phylum Actinomycetota; class Actinomycetes; order Kitasatosporales; family Streptomycetaceae; genus Streptomyces; species Streptomyces sp. NBC_00028. Next base: position 6,878,937 of record NZ_CP108293.1, read on the forward strand.
GCGATCGCCCCCGACGGCTCCCTCTGGGCCGGCACCATGCGCTACGACGAGGCCCCCGGCGGCGGCACCCTGTCCCGCTTCACGGCCGACGGCACGGCGGAAACGGTCCTCGACGACGTCGCCGTCAGCAACGGCACCGGCTGGAGCCCCGACGGCCGCCTGATGTACTACATCGACTCCCCGACCCGCCGGGTCGACGTCTTCGACCACGAGGCGGGGAGGGTGTCCAACCGCCGCCCCCTCGCCGAGATCGAGGACGGCGCCGGCTTCCCCGACGGCCTCACGGTCGACGCGGACGGCTGCGTATGGGTGGCCCTGTGGGACGGGGGAGCGGTACGCCGCTACACGCCGTCGGGCGCCTTGGACCGCGTCGTCACCCTGCCGACGCCGAGGGTCACGGCGTGCGCGTTCGGCGGCCCGGACCTGACGGACCTGTACATCACGACGGCAAGGGTGGGGCTGGAGACGCCACATCCGGTGGCGGGCTCGCTACTGGTGGTACCGGGAGCAGGGAAGGGTTTGCCTCAACTTCCCTACGCCGGGTGAGTCGATGCCGTTAGGGGCGCGGGGCTGTATCGATTTGCGGCTACCGCCGCGTGGGCGCGACCAGCCCCCACCGCCCGCACCCGACCGACTACCGAACCCCCGCCACCTTCAACTCCTCAGCAGTCAAAGGCGGCTCACCGAGCGTCGGTTTCAACGGCCCCACCAACGCCGCCAACAGAACCGACGGCGCCAACAACACCTCCGCCCGCCGCTCAAGGGACGTCACGTCAGTGACCCGGCGAGCGATCCGCCCATTCCCCGTGGCCGCGTACATCAGCCGATCCACGTACGCGGCCACGAGCCGGTCCCGCCCCGTGGGCCCACTCTCCGTGGCCCCGGGATAGAACACGTCCTGCCCGGTGGCGAGATCCCACGCCGCCCCCACCGGCCGGGCCACCGCCTTCTGCACCCGACGGGACACCCCCGGCGCCCCCCACCCGTACCGCCGTACGACATCCCGAAGGATCACCGCGCTCTGCGCCCCCACGGCCAGACCGTGCCCGTAGACGGGGTTGTAGGCGGCCAGCGCGTCACCGAGGACGGTGAAGTTGTCCGGCCACGCCCGCATCCGCTCGTAGAAGTAGCGCCGGTTGACGGTCGTCCGAGTGAACGCCACGTCCGACAACGGCTCGGCGCGCTCGAGGAGTTGACCGATGAGGGGATGCCGCAACGACTCACGGGCGAAGCGGACGAAGTCGTCACCGGAGGCGTTCGCGGAGGTGGGTTCGCCGCCGCGCGTGCCGTTGAGGGTGACGATCCAGCGGCCGTTCTCGATCGGCAGCAGGAAGCCCGCGCGGCCGGGACCCTCGGCGCGGGCGTCGGACTGGACGTTGACGACGGGGAAGCCGTCACGGGCCTGTTCGGGGGCCAGGTACAGCCGGCTCGCGTAGGCGAGGCCGGAGTCGACCTCGCGCTGTTCCGGCGCCGGCAGCCCCAGCCCGGTGAGCCAGCCCGGCGCTCCCGAACCCCGCCCGCTCGCGTCGACCACCAGCCCGGCGTCGATCGTCCGCTCCCGGCCGTCACGTTCCCGCACCCGGACCCCGGTGACCGCCTCGGCGTCACCGACGAGCCCCAACACCTCCGTGCCGTCGAGGAGTTCGACGTGCGGGGACGCGAGGACCCGGGTCCGGAGCGTCGCGTCGAGGAGATCGCGGCCGGCGAGGATGACGTGGTGGGACTCCGGCCAGCGACGGAACCAGCCGTGGGCCGACAGGACGACCATGTCCGTGGTGACCGGCGCCCGGCGGGCCCCGGCGGCGCGGAGTTCGCCAGTGACGCCGGGCAGGAGCTCCTCCAGCGCGTGCACACCGCCCGACCACAGCATGTGGGCGTGCCGGGCCTGCGGCAGTCCCTTGCGGGGCGCGGGCCCGGCGGGCAGTTCGTCGCGCTCCACGACGACGACCCGTTCGGCGAGCTGGGCGAGCGCGGCGGCGGCGAGCATGCCGGTGTGGGATCCCCCCAGGACTACGGCGGTTCTGGCGGGGGACGGAGCTTCAATCATGCGTGGACATGCTCTCTGCCGGGACGGCCGCGCGGGCGCGCACCGCCTTGATCTCCTCGGGCTTGCGCAGGGCCTGGGACACGGCCTGGATCTCCTGCAGCAGGTAAGTGGTGTCGGGGGCGCTGGTCCCGCCGCCGTCGGGGGAGCGCCGCTCGGCCTCCACCGCGTCCAGGATCGTCACGGCGGCGGCCAGGGCCTGCGCGGGGCCGGGTGCGTGGCCGAGGGCGCGTGCGGCGTCGTAGGACCGGGTGCGCAGGTCCTCGTCGAGGCGGCGGGCGAGTTGGAGGAGGGTGTCACGGATGAACGTCTCGCGGCGGATGAGCCGCATCTCGGGGGTCGCCCGCAGACCGAGGGGTTCGCGGCCGCCTGCGACGGTCCGCATGAGGCGGGCCAGCGGGGCCAGGCCGCGATGGCGGCGGCGGACCAGCCAGCGCTCCTGGAGGTACTGGCCGGCGTGCGGCACGATGAAGCCGACCGCGACGAAGGTGGCGGCGATACAGGCGGCCGACGGCGCCACGTTGGTGTTGAGCCAGTCCAGGTCGTGGCCGGTCCAACGGGCCACCACGGCGCTGAGTTTGGCCGCGCTGAAGAGCAGGTTGGTCGCGAAGCCGACGCCGAGGAAGCGCAGTCCCCAGCGCAGCCAGGCGTCGAGGCCGTCGGTGCGGATCCAGTTCCACACCAGCCGGGACGTGATCAGGCTGGCCACGGTGTGCGCGCTCAGATAGAGGAGGATCAGCTCCCGCATGAAGGGCGTGGAGGCGTAGTACGTGTCCAGGTCCCGGATCTGTTCCACGGGGACGTCGGCGAGCGCGAACAGGATCCACAGCGCGGCGACGACGGCCGCGTAGAGGGCGACCACCCAGCGGGTCGCGCGGCGTGTCTGGGCGTGGCGTTCGGTACGGCCGTTGCGCCAGTGCACGACCAGCAGCAGCCAGGACGCGCACAGCGCGGTGAGCAGCGAGTAGACCCAGGGCGCGGCGATGTTCGGGACGCCGGTGACACGGTTGGTCCAGGCGATGGTGGAGGGGGCGGCGAAGACGAACACCGCGCAGGCGAACAGCAGCAGCCCGCCGACGGCCCGCAGCAGCGGGTCCCGCCACAGCTTGAGGATGCTGGGCAGTTTGATCGCCAGGGCCGCGGTCAGCACGGCGGTGGGCAGCCAGAAGGAGACGTACATCCCGCTGAGGAGGTTTCCCGCGGCGAGCGTCCCGAAGGCGTCGCTCACCTCGCGGTGCCCCGGCGGCCGCGGTAGCCCAGCGACCGCTCCAGCGGTTCGAGGTGCTGCCGGCCGCCGTGGCCCGACAGACAGGGCCGGAAGACGGCCGCGAGGCGGTGTCCGAAGTCGTCGGCCTCGGCCTCGTCCGTCTGCCGGGAGCCGTCACGGGCGGCGACGGTCAGGGCGTCCTTCCAGTCGGGTTCGCCGGCCAGCGCGCGTGCGGCGGCCGAGCCCACGCCGTGCCGGTGCCCGGCGTGCAGATGCCACAACTCATGTCCGAGGATGACCAGTTGCTGGACCGCCTCGGCCCGTTCCTCGACGATGATCAGATCGAAGTCCTGGAACTCGACGCACAGGCCGGTCACCTCGATCTCGTCGGGGAACCGCTCGAACCGCAGCTCCACGGGCCGTCCGCCGCGGCGCCCGCTCATCGCCTCGCACAGCGCCCGGCACACCTCGTGCGCCCCGGTCGGGGGCCGCGGCGCGGCCCGTACGGCGGCGGCGAGCTCGCCCGCCAGATCGCGCATCGCGGAACCGTTTCTCGCCCGTCGCAGTGCCGCGGCGATCCGCCCCGAACTCCTGCGCGCGCCCGCGATGTCCATCGATCCCCCTTCTCACCACCGCACGGCAGTTCGTCCGAGAGTACGCGGCGGGAAGTGTCCGCGTCACCGGGTTCCGGGGACCGTTCGTACAACTGAGAACCATCGTCCCCGTTCTGAGAATCCTGTCCGGACCATTGACTAGCAAGCGCTTCCTATCTACGGTCCCGTTCGAAGTTACGGGCGCCTTTCGAAATACCGAACAACTGACACGTTTCTCTGAACTCGGAAAGTAAGGGCAGGCAATGGGACGACCTGACCTGAATCGCAGGCAACTGCTCACCGCGGCGGGTGGACTCGCCGTCGCCGGCAGCTTCGGCTTCGCGGCGCTCGGGACGGGGGCCGACGCACTGGCCTCCGGTGCGGACACCCGCGTACGGTACTGGAACCTCTTCAGCGGTGGCGACGGCGCCAACATGATCACGATGCTGGACGCCTTCCGCAAGGAACACCCCGACATCGCGGTGAAGGACTCCACCCTCCAGTGGGGCAACCCCTTCTACACCAAGCTCGCCATGGCCGCCGCGGGCAACCGCGCCCCCGAACTGGGCGTGATGCACATGGGCCGGGTCACCGGCTTCTCGCCGGGCCGCCTCCTGGACCCCTGGGACGTGGACCTGCTCGCCAAATACGGCGTACGGGAGCAGGACTTCAACCCCGCGCTGTGGAAGCGCGGCGTCATCGACGGCAAGCTCTACGCCCTGCCGCTCGACATCCACGTCCAGCTCTGCTTCTACCGCAAGGACGTGCTGAAGAAGGCCGGCCTGCTCGGCGACGACGGCCGCATGATCCCGGTGGGCTCCACCACCGAGTGGTTCGACGTGCTGAAGAAGGCCAAGGCGGTCCAGAAGAAGGGCCTTCAGACCATCGGCCTGTGGACCAACGACCAGAACTTCCAGTGGTGGTTCTTCGTCGCCTTCTACACCCAGCTCGGCGGCGAGTGGTTCAACGCCGAGAACACCGAGGTGCTCTTCGACCCCGACAAGGCCACCCAGGTCCTGGAGTTCCTCCGGCAGCACGTCACCGACGGCTATGTCATCCCCGGCGCCCCCACCGGCGAACAGTTCATCAACGGCGCCCCCTTCACCTGGGAGGGCAACTGGTCCGTCCCGGTCTTCTCCGGCGCCAAGCTCGACTACGGCGCCACCCCGCTGCCGCCCGTCTTCGGCAAACAGGCCACCCACGCCGAGTCGCACGCCTTCGTCCTGCCCCACCAGGCCGGCCGCGGTGGCGCCACCAACGACGGCGCCCACCAACTCGCCGCCTACGTCGTCCAGCACGCCCAGCAGTGGGCGGCCGGCGGTCACATCCCCGCGTACACGCCGACCCTCTCCACGGCCGCGTACCAGAAGCTCACCCCGCAGAACGAGTACGTCAGCGCCATGGACCACCAGGCCACCGAGCCCAAGGTGTGGTTCGCGGGCTCCACCGGCGTCCTCGCCCAGGACCTCGGCCCGGTCGTCGTCTCCTCGACGATGGGCTCCGCCAAGCCCGACAAGGTCGCCCAGACCATGAAGAGCCATCTCACCAAGCTCCTCGCGTCCAAGAACCCGATGGACGGCAGGACCGCCGCGCAGGGAGGTGCGGTCGCATGACGACCAGTGCTCAGACCGTCGCCGTACCGGCCCGCGCGAAGACCGCGACCGCCGTCGCGACCGTCCGCCGCAAGCAGGGCTTCCAGCACGGCGGCTGGTTCATCGCCCCGTTCCTGGCCCTCTTCGCCCTGTTCGTGGTCTGGCCGCTGCTGCGCGGCGTCTGGCTCAGCTTCACCGACGCCAACATCTCCGGCGAGGGCGCGAACTTCGTCGGCCTCGACAACTACCGCGAGGCCCTGAACGACCAGGCGATGTGGGACGCGCTCGGCCACAGCGCCTACTTCACGCTGCTCGTCGTCCCCTGCATCACGCTCCTCGCGTTCCTCCTCGCGATGCTGGCCCACCACATCGAGCGCGGCAAATGGCTTTGGCGCCTGTGCTTCTTCGCGCCCTTCCTCCTGCCGTCCACCGTCGCCGCCAACATGTGGCAGTGGCTGTTCACCCAGGGCATCGGCCTGTTCAACGAGACCTTCGGCCTCGACACTCCCTGGCTGACCGACAAGTCGTACGCCATGCTCGCCATCGTCATCACCACCCTGTGGTGGACGGTCGGCTTCAGCTTCCTGCTCTACCTCGCCGCCCTCCAGGGCATCCCCGGCCACCTCTACGAGGCCGCCAAGATCGACGGCGCCAACGCCTGGCACCGCATGGTCCACATCACCCTGCCGATGCTGCGCAACATCACCGGCCTGGTGATCGCGCTCCAGATCCTCGCCTCGCTCCAGCTCTTCGACCAGGCCGTGGTGATGATGGACTTCGGCCCCGGACCCGAGCTCTCCACCCGCTCCTTCGTCCAGTACACCCTCGAACAGGGCTTCACCAGCTACCGCGTGGGCTACGCCTCCGCGATGTCCATCATCTTCTTCGTGATCATCGCCGCCGTCGCCCTGGGCCGGATGGCGCTGCTGCGCACCCGTGAGGAGGGCACCCGATGAGCACCACCCAGGTACGGCTCAAGACCCGCAAGCCCTGGACGCCGAGCCAGATCGTCCTCACCCTGATCGGCGCGGCCGTCTCCGTCGTCTTCGTGGCCCCGATCGCCGCCGCCCTGTTCACCTCCCTCAAGTCCGAGGCGGAGGCCGCCGAGATCCCGCCGCACTGGCTGCCGAAGGTGTGGACGGTCCAGGCGTGGAAGTCCCTGTGGGAGACCGGCAACGTCAGCAACTGGTTCGTCAACTCGCTGGTCGTCTCGGTGTGCGTGACGACCATCGTGCTGATCGTGAGCGCGCTGGCCGGATACGGCTTCGCTCGCACGGAGTTCAGGGGCAAGTCGCTGCTCATGGGGGTGGTGATGTCGGGCCTGATGGTCTCCCCGGCGGTCCTCGGTGTGCCCCTCTTCACCACCGTCCAGCAGATGGGGATGGTCGACACCTACTGGGGCATGATCCTTCCCCAGTGCGCGCCCGCCGCGATGGTCTACATCCTCTACAAGTTCTTCCAGGGCATCCCGCGCGAACTCGAAGAGGCCGCCTTCATCGACGGCGCCGGCCGCTGGCGGGTCTTCTTCACCATCGTCGTCCCCCTGGCCCGCCCTTCCCTGGCGGCGGTCGGCATCTTCACCTTCATCGCCTCCTGGAACAACTTCCTGTGGCCGTACATGGTGACCAACAACCCCGACCTGATGACCATGCCGAACGGCATCGCGACCGTCATGAACTCCTACGGCATCCAGTGGGCCCAGCTCATGGCCGGCGGCCTGATGGCGGGCCTGCCCCTGATCGTCGTCTTCGTCTTCTTCCAGCGGCAGATCGTGGCGGGCGTCGCCCACACGGGATTGGCGGGACAGTGACCCTGCGCAGAACCCTGACGGCGGTGGCCGCGGCCACGCTCCTCGCTCTCCTCCCCAACACGGCGCAGGCGGCTGCCAGTTACCCCGACCCCCGCCCCATCACCGGCCAGCAGATCATCCACGACCCGTCGGTCATGCATCTCAAGTCCGGCGGCTACGTCGCCTACTCGACCGGCGGCATCATCGGCGCCCGCCTGTCGAAGGACGGCAAGCAGTGGGACGACGCGGGCAACGCTTTCGCCGAGCCGCCGAGTTGGTGGTACGAGTACAACAACACCGGCGACCCGTGGGCCCCCGACATCTCCTACCGCGCGGGCAGGTACTGGCTCTACTACGCCGTCTCGTCCTGGGGCACCAACCACTCCGCGATCGGCGTCGCCACGTCCGACTCCGGCCTCCCCGGCACCTGGACCGACCACGGCAAGGTCTTCTCCTCCGAGACCACCGACTCCTGGAACGCCATCGACCCGGGCGTCATCAAGGCCGACGGCAAGCTGTGGATGGCGTTCGGCTCGTACTGGACGGGCATCCGCATGGTCGAGCTGAACCCGGTGACGGGTAAGGCGATCGAAGGAGCGACGGTCGACCACCTCGCCACCCGCCCCGACCTCCCCTACGCCGTCGAGGGCCCGTACATCGTCAAGCACGGCCGCTACTACTACCTCTTCGCCTCCTACGACGCCTGCTGCGCCGGCGTGAACTCCACCTACAAGATCAAGGTGGGCCGCGCCACGGACGTGGAGGGCCCGTACGTCGACAGCACGGGCAAGCCGATGCTGGAGGGAGGCGGCGATCTGGTCCTGGAGGGTCACGGGAGATACGTCGGCACGGGCGGCCAGTCGGTCTTCAAGGACAAGGGCCAGGACTGGCTGGCGTACCACTACTACGACGCAGAGGACAGTGGCACACCCAAGCTGGGGCTGAACAAGCTGAGCTGGACAAAGAACGGCTGGCCAGTAGTCCTTTAGGGGCGCGGGGAACTGCGCGACCAGCCCCCACGCACCCGCAGCCAAATCACAACCTCGAAAGGCAAGCATGAGCACCGCCCGCTTCACCCTCGACCCCGCCTTCAAGGTCGGCGAGGTCAACCCCCGTCTCTTCGGCTCCTTCGTCGAGCACCTCGGCCGCTGCGTCTACACCGGCATCTTCGAACCCGGCCATCCCACCGCGGACGCGCACGGCATCCGCCAGGACGTCCTCGACCTCGTCCGCGAACTCGGCGTCACCGCCATCCGCTACCCCGGCGGCAACTTCGTGTCGGGCTACAAGTGGGAGGACAGCGTCGGCCCGCAGGCGGAGCGCCCGCGCCGCCTCGACCTCGCCTGGCGCTCCACCGAGACCAACCAGTTCGGCCTCTCCGAGTACATCGCCTTCCTGAAGAAGGTCGGCCCCCAGGCCGAGCCGATGATGGCCATCAACCTCGGCACGCGCGGTGTCGCCGAGGCCCTCGAACTCCAGGAGTACGCCAACCACCCCGCCGGCACCGCCCTCGCAGAGCTGCGCGCGGCGCACGGCGACAAGGAGCCCTTCGGCATCAAGCTCTGGTGCCTCGGCAACGAGATGGACGGTCCCTGGCAGACCGGCCACAAGACGGCGACGGAGTACGGCCGCGTCGCCGCCGAGACGGCCCGCGCGATGCGCCAGATCGACCCGAACGTCGAACTCGTCGCCTGCGGATCCTCCAGCCAGTCCATGCCGACGTTCGCCGAGTGGGAGGCGACGGTCCTCCAGGAGACGTACGACCTCGTCGACTACATCTCCCTGCACGCCTACTACCAGCCCGAGAACGGCGACATCGACTCCTTCCTGGCCTCGGCCGTCGACATGGAGTCGTTCATCGAGAACGTGGTCGCGACCGCCGACCACATCGGCGCGAAGCTCAAGTCCAAGAAGAAGATCAACCTCTCCTTCGACGAGTGGAACGTCTGGTACATCTCGGACTGGCACGAGATCGAGAACTCCGACACGCGGGACTGGGCGGAAGCCCCCCGTCTGCTGGAGGACAACTACAGCGTCACCGACGCCGTCGTCTTCGGCTCCCTCCTCATCGCCCTGCTCCGGCACGCCGACCGTGTCACCGTCGCCTGCCTCGCGCAGCTCGTCAACGTGATCGCCCCGATCATGACCGAGCCGGGCGGCCCGGCGTGGCGGCAGACGACGTTCTTCCCGTTCGCGCAGGCCGCGCAGTACGGCCGCGGCGAGGTCCTCGACGTACGGGTCGACTCCCCGACGTACGAGACGAAGAAGTACGGCGAGACCGACCTGCTGCACGCCACCGCCGTGCGCGCGGAGGACGGCTCGGTCACCGTCTTCGCCGTCAACCGCAGCCGGACGGAGGCGCTGCCCCTCGAAGTCGCCCTGAGCGGTCTGAACCTGACGACCCTCGTCGAGCACAGCGCCCTCGCCGACGCTGACCCGGACGCCCGCAACACCCTCGCCGAGCCGGAGCGGGTCGCACCGCACGCGGTCGAGGACACCGCCCTCACGGACGGCACCCTGACCGCCGTACTCGAACCGCTGTCGTGGAACGTGATCCGCCTGGCCTAGCGGGCTATCGCTCGATGTACACCTGCGCGGGCGGGTACGGGGACGAAGGTGTCATGCCGACGGCCCAGTACCCGCCCGCGCCGGGTACGGCCGCAAGTGCGTTCACCAGGACGGCCGTTGAGGATACGGGTCCGCGTTCGCTCACCCAACTCCCCGCCTCCCAGCGGAGGTGGTGGGAGCGGGTCTGGTCCCAGAAGTCCCAGCCCGCGATGCGGTCCGGGCCGCCGAGCCCGTCATCGACGATCCCGGTCAGCATGCCGACCGTGAACGGGGTCGGGGCGTAGCTCCACGCGCCGCCGTCCCAGTGCCGGAGGGTGACGCCCGGGGGCTTGCCGGGCGGGCCGCCCACGCCGTAGTCGAAGCCGGTGAGCCAGATGTCGTCGTCGGCGACCGGGAGCAGCCCGGTGACAGCGGGGCGCAGGCCCGCCGGTGTGGGCAGTTCGGTCCACTCCTCGTGGTCCCAGCGGGCGATGAGCGCGCTGTCGTACACCCATACGTCCCCGGAGCGCGTCACCCGCAGGCCCGCCGGGGTGGCCGTGCTGCCGCTCGGCGGGCGGGGCAGCCACAGCCAGCCGTCCGTGTCGCCGCGCAGCAGCACACAGCCGTCGCTGTTGCGGCCCGACAGCCATACGCGGTCGTCGGCGTCGAGTGCGACCGAGGTGAGTACCGTCCCGGAGGCCGTCCGCCCGGCGAAGTCGGCCTCCTGCCAGGTCGTGCCGTCCCAGCGGAGGAGACGGGCGACACCGGCCGCGTCGGTGCCGACGGCCCACGCGGCGCCGTACGACCCGGCGACGGACCGCAGACAGCCGCCGTTGAAGCCGAGGTGGCTGAGGTCGAGGCGGGTCCAGGTCCGGCCGTCCCACACCAGGGCGAGCGGCTTGCCGCGGGTGGAGCCGTTGCGGCCCTCCTCGCCGACGGCCCAGGCGAGATCGGGGCCGGCCGCCGCAACTCCCAGAAGCTGGGCGGCGGTTGCGCAGGCGGGGGCGGGGACCGACTGCCAGTCGTGTGGGCCGGCGGCCCTGGGGGCGGCGGCGGCCGTGGTGGCGCCGCTGCTCTCCGGGGCGAGACCCATGGCCGCCCCCGCCCCGAGTAACCCGCTGATGAATCGCCGTCTTCGCACGAGGTTCTCCCTCCTCAGAGGTTCACGGACGCTCTCAGACGTTCTCCACCGAAACCCCGCCCGCCGACGCGCCCAGCAGGGTCAGCCGTACGTCCTTCGGGCCCGCCTCGGTCGTGCCGTCCGAAAGGACGGCGAGGGCAAGGGAGTTGCTGCCCCGGGTGCGCAGGATGCCGTTCGGCAGGGCGAAGGTGTGCTGGGAGCCGGTGTCGTTGACGTACTGGCCCATGTTCCAGCCGTTGAGGAAGATTTGCACCCGGTAGGCACGCTTCGGATCGTCTTCGAGGGTGAGTCCGACCGAGGCGTCGACGCCGGCGGGAACGGCGAGCCGGAAGCCGGTGCGGTACCAGGTGACTCCCTGGCGGCGGTCGGCCCGCGGCAGCTTCACCGCGTCCCATGCCCGGTCGTCGAAGGCGGGCAGATGCCAGCCCTCCCGCTCGCCGAACAGCCCGCCGTTGTTGAGCGGCCCGCGCACGGGGTCGGCCGCGCCGGCGCCCTGGAGTCGCCAACCTACCTTCGGTGAAGCCCCCTTGAAGCGGACGGACGTGAGTCCGCGAGCCGCCTTGTGGGTGTCGCGGGAGGTCTCGTCGGTGTCGTGCGCCATCCGCCGGACGAGCACGGACAGCACGTGTTCTTCCCGCGCCCGCAGCTTCTCCGGCACCTCGAAGACGGCCGTGTCCGTCCAGGTGCCCTGCCGGGCGGTCCCGGTGTCCGGCACCGGCATCCGGTGGGTGCCGAGCGGCTTCCCGTCCAGCCAGGCCATCAACAGCCCCTGTGTGCCGGTGCTGTAGGCGAGCGAGACGGACGCGAGGTCCTCGGCGTCGGTGATCCGGCCCCGGTACCAGACGTCGCCGTAGTGGAAGCCGTAGTCGTCGGCGAAGAGGACGGGCTGTCCGTCGGGGACGGGGGTGGTGCTGAAGGTGGTCTTCTTGTCGGCCTTCACCCACGCCGAGTCGTCGAAGTCCGGTGCGGACTCCGGGTTTTCCGTCTTTCGCCGCCAGCCGTCCAGCGCGGGCAGGGTCACCGGCCCCTGCCCCTGGAGCGGTTGCAGGGCCAGGAGACTGGCGGTGGCGCTGATCCGGGAGGCCACCGGCCGCTGGTTCCAGGTGACGTGTTCGATGCCGCGCGGCCCCCACACCTCAAGACCGGTCAACTTGGTGGTGTCGCCGGTGAGATGGACCGTCGTGTCCTGGAGCCGGAGCTGCCGCACCAGCGAGGGCCCGTACACCAGTGCCGACCCGGACGGTGTCTCGTACGGCCACAGCCGCAGCGCGGTCGCGTCGTCGGCGAACAGCAGCAGCAACGGCCGGTCGGAGCCGCCGTTCTCCACCTTCACGCGGGCCAGTTCACCGATGCCGAGCGGGCAGGTCACCCGCAGCAGCCCACGGTCGTAGATCCACGCCGGTTCCATGTCCAGCCGGGTCGCCGTGGGCTCCTCCGGGCACTCCAGGACGACCTGTGCCATGTCGCCGTACCGCCCCGCGAACACGGCGATGTCCTGCCGCCCGGCGGAGAGGAAGAACATCAGCTGGGCGGTGGCGTACCGCAAGGTCCGCCCACCGAGCCTGAGCCGGGTGCTGAGCACCTTGGTGTCATGGGCCGCGACATTGACCGGCACCTCGATCCCGGCGCCCGGCAGCGGCGTGGAGACGGCCTTGGCGGAGTCGTTGCGCACCACGTACATCTGGGAGTCGGTGTCGCGGTTGGCCAGGTGCTCCACCTCCAGCCGTCCGCCCGGCGACCGCACACCCTTCGCCCGGTCCAGCCGCGCGAAGTCCGGGACGGTTCGCAGCAGTTGGCCGAGCCGGTGAGTCGGCGCGAGAGCGGCGGTGGGCCGGCGCCCCGCGCCGAGGGCCGCGCCGTCGTCGTACGACGTGGTGGAGAGCTGCGGCGCGGGCAGCCAGCCCCAGGTCGTCCCGCCGTACGCCATGGGCGGGTCGGGGAAGCCGGTGAGCGGGGACCGGGGCACGGACAGGGGTACGTCGATGCCGTCGGCCCGCACCTTCCTGTGGAGGTGGGAGAGGTAGGCGGTGTCCGTGGCCTGCTCCAGCTCGTACAGCAGGACCGTGCCCTTGCCCTTGGTGTAGAGATGCCGGGCGGCGATCGCGTTCACCCGCGTCAACCACTCGTCGGCGTACGCCAGATAGGTCGGGTCGGTGGTCCTGGCCCGGCCCTCGGTCGCCGTCAGCCAGCCCGGGAAGCCACCCGCGTCGATGTCGGCGCCGAGGTGGGGACCGGGGCGCAGGACGACGTACAGCCCCGTCTCGGCGGCCGTGCGCAGGAAGCGGTCGAGGTCCCGGACGCCGGTGAAGTCGTACCGGCCGGGGGCGGGGGAGTGGTAGTTCCAGGCGACGGAGAGACTGACGGCGTTGTAGCCGTACGCCCGCGCCTTGTCCAGCACGTCCCGCCACAGCGAGGGGCTGGGCAGCCGGAACAGATGCATCTCGCCGGGCCACAGCGTCAGCCGCCGGCCGTCGACCAGCAGGGAGTAGCGGTCGTGGCCGACCGTGTGCGCGGCCCCGTCGGCGACGGGCGGAGCCGGCGGCGGCCCCGTGGGCACGACGCGGGGACCCGTCCGCGCGGGCAGCGCACCGCCGCTGCCGGCCAGCGCGAAGCCGAGCGCGGCCGTACCGGCGAGGGTGCTGAAAGTTCGTCTGCTGAGCTCCACGCGAGCGTCGCCTCCTGTTGTGCCTGCGTTTCCCGGGACGCGAGTGAGGGACCATTCTCCATGCCCGGGGCGGCACACCTCACAATGGTCCGTATGAGGATCTCGGCACGGGCGGACTACGCGGTACGAGCGGTACTGGAGCTCGCCGTACGACAGGGCGGCGGACCTGTGAAGACGCCCGTGAAGGCGGAGGCCATCGCCGTCGCGCAGGACATTCCGCACAAGTTCCTCGAAGGCATCCTCGGCGACCTGCGCCGCGGCGGGGTCGTCGACAGCAGGCGCGGCGGCAACGGCGGGTACACGCTGGCGCGGGACGCGGCGAAGATCACGGTGGCGGACGTGATCCGGACGGTCGACGGCCCGATCGTGTCGGTACGGGGCGAACGGCCCACGGGCCTCGCGTACACGGGCTCCGCCCAGCCCCTGCTGCCCCTGTGGATCGCCCTGCGCGCGAACGTGCGCCGCATCCTGGAGGGCGTGACGATCGCGGACATCGCGGCGGACGCGCTGCCGGAGCCGGTGCAGCGGCTGGCGGCGGAGCCGGCGGCCTGGGAGAACCCCTGAGTCCTTCGCGGACGCTGCCTGTGAACGTCCTCATCCGGGTCTAAGCCTGTCCTCAGCTTGACGCCCTAGCGTCCCCTCCCGTTCATCCCTACCTCCCCGGTGGGAAAGCCAGGAAAAGACGGACGGGACGTTCCCCATGCGCACGCTGATACTGCTCGCCCTCGCGGGCCTGGGCGCCCAGCTCGTGGACGGCAGCCTCGGCATGGCCTACGGCGTGACCTCCACGACCCTGCTGCTGGCCATGGGAACGAATCCGGCCGCCGCCTCGGCCACGGTCCACCTCGCCGAGATCGGTACGACGCTGATGTCCGGCGCCAGCCACTGGCGCTTCGGCAACGTCGACTGGAAGGTCGTGACGAGGATCGGCGTCCCCGGCGCGATCGGCTCGTTCCTCGGCGCGACGGTCCTGTCGAAGCTGTCGACTGAGGTGGCGGAGCCGGTGATGTCGCTGATCCTGCTCGGCCTCGGCCTGTACGTCATGTCCCGCTTCACCTTCCGCGGCCTCCCCAAGGACCGCCTGGGCCAGCCGCTGCGGAAGCGGTTCCTGGCACCGCTGGGCCTGGTCGCCGGCTTCCTGGACGCGACCGGCGGGGGCGGCTGGGGCCCGGTGGGCACGCCCGCGTTGCTCGCCAGCGGCCGGATGGAACCCCGCAAGGTGATCGGCTCGATCGACACCAGCGAGTTCCTGGTGGCCGTGGCCGCGAGCCTCGGCTTCCTCTTCTCCCTCGGCTCCCAGGGCCTCGACTGGACCTGGGTCCTCGCCTTCCTCCTCGGCGGCCTGATCGCCGCACCGGTCGCCGCCTGGCTGGTCCGCCTGGTCCCGCCGCGGGTGCTGGGCTCGGCGGTCGGCGGAGTCATCATCGTCACCAACGTCCGTACGCTGCTGAGGAGTGACTGGATCGGGGCGGGCGGCGGGGTGAGCGCGGCGGTGTACGTGCTGCTGTACGCGGTGTGGGCCGCCGCCCTCACGTACTCGATCCGCGCCTACCGCCGGGAGAAGGCGGCGGCGGAGACCGAGCACGCGGAGGGACGGCGGACCGTCAGCGCATGAGGGTCATGGTCAGTCGCTGTTGACGCCCACGGTGAGGGTGGCGGCGTACCCGTCGGACACGCTGGAGCCGAGCGCGGTCAGGGTCAGCAGGCCGGAGGACGCCCCGCCGTCGTCGTAGATGGAGTCGTTCTCCAGCAGCGTCTCCTGGGTGGTGTTCTCGGTGTACGGCGAGGTCGCCTGCACCTCGGTGTTGATGTCCTGGTCGAAGAAGAGCTGCCCGGTGTGGATGATCTCGCCGCCGGTGTACGAGTCGTCGGTGAGGGTCACGTCCGTGTGCACCCGCATATGGACGTGGACGGCGCGTGAGACGTAGTGCCCCGGCCAGATGGACGTGATGCCGCACTGCCCGTTCTCGTCGGTCAGCTGACCGCCGCGCAGGAAGGTGCCGTTGTCCTCCTCGTCGTGGCCGTTGCCGCCGACGAAGCCGGAGTACTCGCCGAGGGCGTCGCAGTGCCAGATCTCGACGAGCGCGTCCGCGAGGGGTGCGCAGTCGTTGCCGACGTCGACGACGGTGAAGGTGTACTGGACCTCGAAGCCCTCCTTGTCCTCCCGGATGTCCTCGCGGACGAGGGCGCCTTCGAGGGAGTACGGACCCTCGGTGACCTCGGCGTTCAGCACACAGACGCCGCTGGTGGCGGAGGCTTCGGTGGAGGCGGAGGTGGTGGCGGAGGCAGTGGTGGAGGCGGTGGTGGAGGCTCCCTTCCCGGGCTTCCTGGTCTTTGTTTTGGCAGGGTCGGCGGAGGCGATGCCGGCGACCGCGAGACCGCCGGTCACGGCGACACCGCCGCCGCCGATGAGGACACGGCGCCGTCGGACGGAGTTGTCCAGGCGGTGCCTGCCGGATTCCTGTTGCTGCTCTTCGAGCTCGTTGGGCTCGGTGTGGTTTCCCGTCATGCCGAGTGAAGTTAGGGGGCCAGCTGAAGAAATCCTTAATGTGCGGCTGTGAATGACCTGGGGACGGATTCGTCAACGGCCGCTTATGTCACCAGAGTTCAGACACTGTGAAGATGCTGTGAAAACCGCGTCTGTGAATGGCTTGAGTTCATCCTGTTGCCGGCGCCCGTCTGTCCCTACGGTCCGGGTGGCACGTCAGCCACCCCCCAACTGTTACGGAGACACCATGACTCGTGGGCTCCTGCTGAGCGGTGCGGTAGCCGCTCTGCTCACCACGGCACTACCGGCGCAGGCCGCCACGTCGTCCGGCGGGTTCGAGGACCCGCCGCCGGACAAGATCGTCATCAAGGTCGCGACGGTGAACGGCTCGGGCTGCCCGGCCGGTACGACGGCGGTCGCCGTCTCCGAGGACAACACGGCCTTCACGGTCACCTACAGCGACTACCTCGCCCAGGCGGGCGGCGGTTCGGACCCGACCGCCTTCCGCAAGAACTGCCAACTCAACCTGATAGTCCACGTCCCGCAGGGCTTCACGTACGCCATCGCCAGCGCGGACTACCGCGGCTTCGCCGCACTCCAGTCCGGCGCGACGGGCACCCAGAGAGCCTCGTACTACTTCCAGGGCTCCCCGAACACGGCATCCCGCTCCCACCCCTTCACCGGCCCCTACAACGACAACTGGCAGGCGACCGACACCACCGACTGGGCCCAACTGGTCTGGGCGCCCTGCGGAGTTCAGCGCAACTTCAACATCAACACGGAGCTGAGGGTCGCGGCGGGTTCGACATCCGCGAACAAGGTCAGCTTCATGACGATGGACTCGACGGACGGGGACATCAGCACGGTGTACCACTTGGCGTGGAAGGAGTGCCCGGAGGCATAGCCCAGTAGACGCGAGCGGCTGCGGCTCGGGCCGCAGGATGGTATCGCCGGAGATGGTCTCCTTGGGGATTCTCTTTGGCGATACCGTCCCGACGGGGCTCGTCACTCCTCCGACTGGGACTGCGGGAGAAGCCATTCACGGGCGTCGGCTCTCCGCATCAAGGGCTCGGCGGTGGTGGGGTCGGTGAGGAAGGGGTGAACGCGACGGATGTAGTCCACCTGTCCTTGGAGCGACTTGCGGAACTGGTTCTGGTTCCGGGCGCTGTAAGAGATGCCGCCGCGCTTTTCCACGACACCGGCGGCGATGGCGAGCGCCTCGAGGCCGACGGTCAGATTGGCTGTTTCTGTGGGCACTTCGACCGTGCAGCCCACCGTTCCCTCCCTGCC
This sequence comes from Streptomyces sp. NBC_00028, assembly GCF_045041065.1. NCBI lineage: Bacteria > Bacillati > Actinomycetota > Actinomycetes > Kitasatosporales > Streptomycetaceae > Streptomyces > Streptomyces sp. NBC_00028. The sequence goes on from NZ_CP108293.1 coordinate 6,896,293, forward strand.
GTCGACCAAGAACTGGTACTCGACGCCAACGCCCCTGTAGGTGAAGGTCGGCGCGACCACGTAGTCCTCTGCGGGGCCGGTCAGTTTCAGGTCGTCCGCCATGTCCGCGCAGGCCATCTGGACCTCGTCGAAGAGGCTGAACCTCTGTCTAGCCAAGGGGGTTGCTCGCGAACGTGACGAAGGTCTGCCAGGTCTTGGGGGACAGGGTCAAGTGAGGCTCGCTGGGGGTCTTGGAGTCGCGGACGTGGATGGTGGTGGGGCGGGTGGCGACCTCGACGCAGTCATCGCCGGAGGCGCTGCTGTAGCTGCTCTTGAACCAGGACAGTTCGTCGGTGCTCATAGGAGGTCTCCTCGCATCCGCTGTAGCAGGCTCACGGCCTCGGGGCTGGGGAGAGCCTGTGAACGCATCCTGGCATAGCGCTGCTGGAGAGCGCTGACCACTTTCGCGTCGGTGATCAACTGGCCGCTTTCCTGCCCCTCGTTGTAGGCGAACCACCGGTTCTCAGGAGTCTCCGCAAGGCGGATCGGGCCCTGCAGTCCGGAGTGGGACGGCGGTTTGAGCGGCATGATCTGGAAGTCGACGTTTCGAAGCTCGGCGATCTCCAGGACGTGGTCGATGAGTTCGCGCGTGACCTCCACCCCGCCGGTGTGCCGAACGAAGACGCTCTCCTCGACCATGAACCCGAACGCCGTGTTGGGTCGCTGGCGAAGCAACTGCTGTCGCTCCAACCGCGCCGCCCACCGCTCATCGATCTGGGCGTCGTCCAGCGGTGGCAACTGATCGGCGGACATGGCGCGTGCGTACCCCTCCGTTTGGAGCAGCCCTGGAACCATTCGGCATTCGTACGTGTACAACGTGACCGCGGTCGCCTCCAACGCCGCCCACCGCCTGAACCATGCTGCCAACCCCGGCTGCCGGGCCAGCTTCGGCAACGCCTTCCGTAAGGCCCCGGTGTTGCCCGTGGCCTCCTCCGACCGCTCCACAAAGGCGAGGTCCGGCATCCTTCTCCCCAACTCCACAGAAGCCACCGTGTGTTTGGAGTACCGCACCAGCTCGGCGAACTCCTCCCGGCTGAGCCCAGCGTGTTCCCGCAGTGCCTGCAACACCGCCCCGAACGTCCGCAGGCTGTCCGACGACTCCGGCTCATCGACCATGCTCGCCCACCTCCCGCGGTCATGGTCACGGTCAGTCACAAGTACTGTCCACCCCGCAACCGCGTACGCTTCCGCAGCGTACGCGGCGTCGACCTGGAGAAATGCCCCTCGCGCAGGCCAGATTGGGCCCCATGACCGCACCCCCCACGCGCCCCGGACGGGTTATCGCACGCACGTTCCGTCAGCGCCTCAGTCCCACACCGCGCGGCGCCCGCCTGGCCAGACACCTCGCGCTGCACCAGCTCCAGGATTGGGGCATCCCGCACGGCAGCGACGTCTCCGACGCGGTCGCCGTGATCGTCGCCGAACTCGCCGCCAACGCCGTCACCCACGGCCGCGTACCGGGACGGGACTTCGAGCTGGCCCTCTCTCTCGTCACCGGCAGTATCCGCGTCGAGGTCACCGACACCCGCGCCGATGCCGATGCCGTCATCGACGTACGAAGGCCGCGCCCGCTGGCGGAAGCCGGACGCGGCCTGGTGCTGGTCGGCGCGTTGGCCGACCGGTGGGAGGTGGTGGACCGGCAACCCCCGCCGGGGAAGACCGTGCGGGCGGAGGTGGATGTGCCGGGGTGGCTGGGACTGTCGCGACGGGGTGAGGGGCCCTGAGTTCAGGGGCCGCCACGTCTGGGAGTGTCTTGTTTCAGGACAGTCCCACGCCGCCCGCCAGAAGGAAGGCTCACCATGATCCTCCCGAAGGTCAGAGACCCTCGCTTCGTGACGATCCGCCGCGGTGGGACCCTCACCGATTCGGATCACCATCTCCTTGCCCTCTGGGCGGCGTCCTGCGCGGAGCACGTCCTTGACCTCTTCGAGACGGCTCAGCCTGAGGACCCACGCCCGCGCCAGGCGATCGAGCATGCCCGCGCCTGGGTCCGCGGCGAGGTCAAGATGATGCAGGCCCGCGCGGCGGGCGGCCACGCAATGGGCGCCGCTCGAGACCTGCGTGGCGCAGCACGGCATGCCGCTTACGCCGCTGGTCAAGCCGCAGTCGTCGCACACGTCGCCGCGCACGAGCTCGGCGCGGCTGCCTACGCGATCAAGGCCGCACGCGCAGCCGCGCCAAAAGACAAGAGCGAGGCCGCGGGGCGACTCGAATGCCAGTGGCAGCGCGACCAGCTCCCGGAAGCGATTCGCGAGCTGGTACTCGACGACCAGCGATTGCGCAACGACATCTGCTGGTCGGTGTTTGACTGCTGAGCCTGATCCACCGCCACGAGTCACGAGTGCTGCCGAGACGGCCGCTCCGGTGACGACACCCGGTCGGAGCTGAACGTTTCGTCGCCGCTCGAAAGGGTGAACGGGTTCTGGTTCTTCGGGTGGCTGGTCCAGGGATCGATCTACGTTGCGCGCATGGTCACTTCAGCTCACGAGGGTATGCACCGGATCTTTCAGGAGCGGCCCGAGATCCTGGCGCCCGTGTTCGGAGCGCTGGGCGTCCAGTTGTCCGCGAAGGCGACCGTGGACGCCGTCACCACGGACGTGACGGAGACCCGGCCGCTGGAGCGCCGCGTGGATACCGTGCTGCGCATCGGCCCGTCCGACGGTGACGACTTTCTGCTCGCTATCGAGGCGCAGTCGGCCAAGGTCATGGGCAAGGACGCGAGTTGGGCGTACTACGTTGCGTATCTCCAAGCGAAGTACCGTCTGCCCGTGCTGCTTCTCGTGGTCTGTCAGGACCGGGCCACGGCCAGATGGGCAGCGGGGCCTTTCGACTGCGGTGCGCGTGGCTGGACGGCGCTCCGGGTGTATCCGCTCGTCGCCGGGCCGGACAACCTGCCGGTGATCACCGACGCCAGGAGTGTGGCGAAGAACCTCGCGCTGGCTGTGCTCTCGGCCTTGGCGCACGCCCGCAGCCCGGAGTGTGACGCCATACTGGAAGCCATCGGCAGCGCCCTTCAGGAACTCCGGGAGACCGATTCCGGCACCGCCGAGTACTTCTTCGAGTTCCTGGAAATCAACCTGGGTGACACCCCAGCCGCAGAGAAATGGAAGGGAATCATGTCGTTCGTCAGCTACTTCCCCGGCCGGGGGACGGTTCGTGAGACGGCCTACCTGGAGGGCAAGGCCGACGGCGAGGCCCGAGGCGAGGCCAAGGGGGTTCTGTTCGTGCTGGAGGTGCGCGGCATCTCCGTGTCGGACAGCGTGCGTGAGCGCATCACCAGCTGCACCGACCTTGACCGCGTGGACGCCTGGTTGGAGCGGTCCCGCACGGTTGAACGGGCCGAGGATCTGTTCGCCGGGGATCCGGAGGATGCAGAGGTTGCGATGGATGCAGAGGTTCCGGGGATCGGGCCGCGACAGGACTGACTGACCGTCCGGCAGACGCCCGCGCGGCACGCGGTCTCCCTGGACCCCGCCGCCGGCAGCAGGCCCCAGGGAGGTGTGGCATCGCGGGAGGGGCTGGGTCAGACCTCCACGCCGAGGGTCAGCGTGCCGGTGTACCCGGACGACGGAGAGCTGCCGATCGCCGTCAGGGTCAGGAGGCCGGAGGAGGCGCCGGCGTCGTCGTAGATGGAGTCCTGGGCCAGCGTCGTACGGGTGACCGTGTTCGCCGAGTACGGGGACAGCGCGCCCACTCTCGCCGTGATCGTCTCGTCGAAGAACAGCTGGCCGGTGTGGACCTCGTTGCCGCCCGTGAAGGAGCCGTCCGAGGTGAGGGTCACGCCCGTGTGGACCTTGACGTGGATGTGGACGCAGCGTCCCCGGTACCAACCCGGGTACACCGTGGTGATGTTGGCGACGCCGCTGGAGTTGGTGAGGACACCGCCCCGCAGGAACGTGCCGTTGTCGGCCTCGTTGTGGCCGTTGTTGCCGACGTAACCGGAGTACTCGCCGAGCGCGTCGGCGTGCCAGATCTCCACGAGGGCGTTGGGGATCGCCGCGCAGGTGTCGTCGTTGACGACGGTGAGCGCGAGCTTGAGCACGAAGCCGGTCTTGGTCTCGTGGATGTCGGAGCGGACGAGCGCGCCGTCCAGGTAGTAGGGGCCTTCGGTCATCTCCTTCGTGAGGGTGCAGACGGCCGCGGCGGCGACAGGGGCGGTGTGGTCGGCCGCGTCGGCTGTGGGGGCTTCGGGCGCGGCGACGCCTACGGCGACTGCCGCTGCGGTGGCGCCGGTTGCGATCAGAACGGTGCGGCGCCCGACCGGGGTGGGGGTTGCTTCCGAAGTGTCTGTCATGGACACGGCACCGTAGAAACGGATGCTGTCGGAGGCCTGTCAGTTAGGCAAAGTGACGGAGCGTCAAGAGGTCTGCAGGACACGGTGATCGGCGGCGGTGAGACGGCTCTGAGCAGCGCATTCGAGGGCGACTCCACCCTTCGGCTGTCGACGATCCTGTTGGCGATCCCGTTTGCCGAGTCCGTGCCCCGGCTGCCCCTTCCTGCCTTACGTCAGCCGCGCGCAACGCAATGTCCGAATGCCGCCCAACGGAAACCGCGCCGCGACCGTCTCAGGCCGCGAAGTCGTTGATCAACCCCGCGATGTCGTCCCCGGTGAGTGCCTGTTGCATGGCGCTCAGCAGGGTCGCCAGCGCGGGCAGCGCGTTCTGCTCGTCGGCGACCGCCACACTCACGTACTCCTCGTCCGGGACCAGGACCATCGCCGCCCGATAGCCGGGCAGCCGTCCGTTCAGGTACAGCTGGCCCGATGGGCCCACCGCCCACCCGAGGCCGTACGTCATGGGGTCCTCGGCGCGGGTGCGCGGGCGGCGGATCTCCGCCAGCAGGGCGTGGTCGGCCAAGAGGCCCTCGCCCGCCGCCAGCAGCTCCGGCACCGACGACCACAGGCCGCCGCTGGGGCGCCGGGTGCGCGGGTAGGGGAGCGGCGGGAGTTCGGTCGTACCGTCCCAGCCGGGGACGGCCGTCGGCGGGGCGGCGAAGCCCGTCCGGCTCAGGTTCCAGGGGGTGAGGGTGGACGCCTGTAGTGCTTTCTCGTACGTCGTGCCGCTCAGGCTCGCCAGGATCGCGCCGGCCAGGAAGTAGTTGCCGTTGTAGTACGACCAACGCTCGCCGGGCGCACGCTCGTTCCCGGCGCGGACGACCAGCCGCGCGGCCTCCAGATGGGCGTCGTCCCCCTCGCCCAGCGCCTTCACCATCCCCGCGTCCACCGACTCCCGCAGGCCCGACACCTGGCCCAGGAGCTGCTCGACGGAGAGTCGCGGGTCGGCTCGCCAGTCGGGGGCGAGGGCCGGCAGCAGGTCGATGGCGGGTGTGGCCGGCGGTACGCCCTTGTCCCGCAGTGTGCGGACCAGGGCCGCGGAGGTGAAGACCTTCGTCAGCGACGCGATACGGAAGGACGACTCCGGCGCCACGCCTCCAGCTGCTCCGCGCGTCGCCGTCGTACGTGTCCCCGCCCGCGACGCCCCCGCCACCACCGCCGGGACAGCACCAAGACCGGCCTGCTCGTTCATCAGCTTCTGAAGATCCACGGTCAGCATGCTACTGAGGGCGCCATGGCCGACCGCTCGTCCACAGACTTCACCCAGGAACGCTTCAGGTAGGCCCGCGATCCTCGTCCGTATGCACGGAAACGGACACGACCACAGCCACGGGCACCGGCCCCGCACCCCCGACGCCGAACGCAGCCGCCGCTGGTTCATGAACAAGGCGCTGCTCGCCGGTGGCGTCGCCGCGATGGCGACCATGACCGGCTGTTCCTCGGGCGCCGACGACACGGCCGCCGCCTCCAGCTCGGCCGCCGCTGGTGGCGCCCCCAGCGGCATGCCCTCCGGTGGACCCGGGGGACCCGGTGGCGGTGGAGGCGGGGGCATGGGCCCCGGCGCCTCCCAGGTCAAGTACGCGGACGTCGTCGGCGTCACCACCGACGGCAAGGTCGTCGATGACCTCTACACGATCCACTCCACCGACGTCTCCACGGACGGACTCGTCAAGGCGGCCCAGGCGTTCCTCGACGGGCTGTCCGCCAAGGAGCGCAAGTCCTGCACGTTCGACATCGACGCCGACGAATGGACGGCGTGGAGCAATGTCGACGGCTACGACCGCAAGGGCGTCCGCATGGGCGACCTCACGGAGAAGCAGCGGAATCTCGGTTACGCGCTCCTCGGCAAGGCGCTCTCCGCCGACGGCCTCACCCAGACCCGCGGCATCATGAAGCTCAACGCGTTCCTCGGGGACTCCAACGGCGGAAACCAGAAGACCCTGACCGAGGGGCACTACTTCTTCACCTTCATGGGCACCCCGTCGACCACGAAGCCGTGGGGCTTCCAGTACGAGGGTCATCACGTCGCCATCAACTACTTCGTCCTGGGGGACCAGGTCGTGATGACGCCGACGTTCATGGGGTCCGAACCCACGACGGGCACGTACAAGGGGGAGAAGATCACCCTCTTCCGGCCGGAGACCACCGCCGGCCTCGCCATGATCCGCTCCCTCACCTCCGCCCAGCGCACCAAGGCGGTCTCCTCGCAGTCCAACGGCAACGAGGACATGAAGGCCGGCGCCGGCCAGGACAACCTCAAGCTCGCCTACGAGGGGCTCAAGGGCTCCGAACTCACCTCGGCGCAGCGGAAGAAGCTGCTGGCGCTGGCGCGGGTGTACATCGGCTACGTCAACGAGGGCCACGCCGAGGTCAGGATGACCGAGCTGGAGGACCACCTGGACGACACGTACTTCTTCTGGATGGGCGAGACGAAGGACGACTCCGCCTTCTACTACCGGATCCACAGTCCGGTCGTCCTCATCGAGTACGACGCCCAGGCCCCCCTCTTCTACAAGGGGGGCTCCGGCGGCAGCGATCCGTCCCAGGAGCACATCCACACCATCGTCCGCACACCCAACGGCGGCGACTACGGCATCGACCTGCTCAAGCTCCATCTGGAGAACGACCACTGACGCGAAGGTGTCGCCGTCGTCGTAGAAGTACGCGGCTCCGCGGGAGTTGCTGGAGTATTTGATCTCTGTACAAGAGAACTTCGACTGTCAACAAGCTGTGAATGTCAGGGCTGTTGAGACGTGAGTGACGTCAGGGCTGTTGACGCGCAACTGATTCGATTCTACGGTCCGTCCGAATTGACGATCGACGTTCGAAATCTCGCACATGAATTTCGGACATCAACTCCCCCTTCCGTCAAGGAGGCCCGTGTGAGCCGCACCTCGCGCGTCCGAACCACCCTCCTCGCCCTTCCCGCCGCCGCTCTGCTCGCCCTGATCCCCTCCACCGCGTCGGCGTACCCCAACCCCGGCACGGTCACCGGCAACACGGTCATCCACGACCCCACGATGATCCGCACCTCCGCCGGCCGCTACCTCCTCTACGGCACCGGCGGCGGCCTCGGCTACCGCACCTCGACCGACCGGATCGCCTTCACGGCGGGCAGCGACGCCTTCACCACCAAGCCTGCCTGGTGGTCCTCGTACGCCACCGAGGCCTGGGCGCCCGACATCTCGTACCACGGCGGCAAGTACCTGATGTACTACGCCGTCTCGACCTTCGGCTCCAACAAGTCGGCGATCGGGCTCGCCGGTTCCACGACCGGCCTTCCCGGCTCCTGGACCGACTACGGCGTCGTCTACACCTCCACCACCTCCAGCGACTACAACGCCATCGACCCGAACCTCTTCGTGAACGACGACGGCAAGTGGTGGCTGTCCTTCGGCAGTTGGTGGACCGGTCTGAAGATGATCCAGATCGACCCCGCCACCGGGAAACAGCTCTCCTCCAACACCACCCGCTACTCGCTCGCGTCCCGCCCCACCGGGACCAAGGCCGTCGAGGCGCCGTACATCGTCAAGCGCAACGGCTACTACTACCTCTTCGCCTCGTACGACACCTGCTGCGCCGGCACGAGTTCGACCTACAAGGTCAAGGTCGGCCGGGCCACCAGCGTCACCGGCCCGTACTACGACAAGAGCGGCGTCGCGATGACGAACAACGGCGGCACCGCCGTCCTCGAATCGCACGGCAGCATCATCGGCCCCGGCGGCCAGTCGATCATGAACGACTCCGACGGCGACCTGATCGTCTACCACTACTACGACGGCAACGACAACGGCACGCCCAAGCTCGGCATCAACCTTCTGAACTGGAGCAGCGGATGGCCCGTCGCCTACTGACCCTGCTGGCCGCGCTGCTGCTCGCGCTGTCGCTCGGGCAGTCCTCCGCGAGCGCGGCCTCCTTCAGCAACCCCATCAAGACGCAGAAGGGCGCCGACCCCTGGATCTCGTACTACAACGGCAACTACTACATGGTGACGACGAGTTGGACCAACGTCATCACCATGCGCAAGTCGACCACGCTGGCCGGGCTCGCCACCGCGCCCAACTACCAGGTGTGGACCGGCGACGCGTCCTCGCGCTGCTGCAACATCTGGGCGCCCGAGATCCACTTCCTCAACGGCAAGTGGTACCTGTACTACGTCGCCGGGCAGAACATCACCGACTACAACGCCACCCAGCGCACCCATGTCCTGGAGAGCGCGGGGACGGATCCCACCGGTCCGTACACCTACAAGAACCAGCTCAACTCCGCCTGGATGCTCGACCCGACGGTCGGCACCATCAACGGCCAGCTCTACCTCTTCGGCAGCGCGAGCGGCGGCACCCAGAACCTGGTGGCGGCCAGGATGTCCAACCCGTACACCCTCGCCACCGGCTTCTCGACCATCTCCACGCCGACCTACTCCTGGGAGACGAGCGGCGGCACGGTCAACGAGGGCCCGGAGATCCTCCAGCGGGGCGGCCAGACCTACCTCATCTACTCGGCGAGCGGCTGCTGGACCCCCGACTACAAACTCGGCCAGCTCACCCTGACGGGCTCCGACCCCCTCTCCGCCTCGTCCTGGACGAAGAAGTCCACCCCCGTCTTCCAGCGCAACGACTCCGCCGGAGTCTACGGCCCCGGCCACAACGGCTTCTTCACCTCGCCGGACGGCACCGAGAACTGGATCGTCTACCACGCCAACGACTCGTCCTCCGACGGCTGCGACAACGGCCGTACGACCCGCGCCCAGAAGTTCACCTGGAACTCCGACGGCACCCCGAACTTCGGCACCCCGGTGGCGCTGGGGTCGAGCATGACGGGCCCGTCCGGCGAGCCTTCGTCCACCTCCACGACGTACACCCTGACGAACCGCAACAGCGGCAAGTGCCTTGACGTCGCCGGTAGTTCGACCGCCGACGGAGCCAACGTCCAGCAGTACACCTGCAACGGTGGCAACAACCAGAAGTGGCGCGTCGAGGACCAGGGCGACGACACGAGCAGGCTCGTGAACGTGGCCACGGGCAAGGTCCTGGACACGGCCGACTGCTCCAGCGCGGACGGCGCCGACCTCCGCCAGTGGAGCTGGCTGAACAACACCTGCCAACGCTTCCGCTTCATCGTCACCGACAGCAGCTACGTCCGCATCGTCAACCAGGCGACCGGCAAGGTGGCGGACGTAGCAGACTGCTCAACAGCAGACGCGGCGGATGTCAGGCAATGGACCTGGCTGAACAACAATTGCCAACAGTGGAAACTAAACCCGGCTTAGCTGCAACTCCGCCCGCGCTCCTCAGGCCCCCGCAGCATTGGGCCAAGCCCCACTGTTAGGCCACCCCTGAGCCGGCGCCGGCGTCAACCCGTCCGTCCCCCGAACCTGCGCCGCCGTGAGCCCACCCCGCGCGGGCACCCCAGGCGGCGTAGGTCCACCCCCCACCCCGTACGGCGACTGAACAGCAGCCGCAGGAGCAACCGGCATGGGCATGGGCATCGGCTGCGGCTGCGGAGCAACCGGCATTGGCATAGGCATAGGCGCAGGCGTCGGCTGAGGAGCCGCCGCCATAGCCTGCGCCTGCGCAGCCAGCGGCATACCCACCCCGTTGCTCATCAGCCGGTCCACGGCCGCCGTACCCGAGCTGTAGCTGGTCCCGGTAGCCAGCTCGGGTACGGCGGCTCCCCTCCTGGTCCCGTAGAGCACCTGTTCCATTGCGGACACCAGGCGACGGACGTCCGTCTGGGGGCGCACCACGAGACGCAGGAAGCGGCTGGACGAGCCGATCTTGTTGCCGCACTCGCGGACCAGGATCCGGTGCTCGGAGAGCAGCCGGTCCCGGACCACGGTGCCTTCGGCGCCCACGGGGAGGCGCACGAAGAGGAAGTTTCCCTGGGAGGGGTAGACGGTCAGACCGGGGAGCGCGGAGAGCTGGCTCGACATGTCGAGGCGGTCCCGGTAGACCTGCTGGAGGCTCTGCGCGTACTCGGCGCCGTGCTCCTTGAGCATGAACACCACGTACTCGGCGAAGGCGTTGAGGTTCCACTTCGGCAGCATGGAGCGGACGCGTCCGGCGAGGGCCGGGTTGGCGACCATGTAGCCGAAGCGTATGCCGTGCAGTCCGAAGTTCTTCCCGAGGCTGCGAAGCACGATCACGTTGGGCCGCAGCATGGCCTCCTGGACCACGCTCGGCTCCGCCTCCGCGTCGGCGAACTCCAGGAAGCTCTCGTCGATGACGACCAGGTCGAGGTCGGCCATGGCGTCCATGAACTGGACGATCGCGTGCTTGTGGAGGAAGCCGCCGTCGGGGTTGTTCGGGTTGCAGATCACGGCCGCCCGGGTCCCCCTGGCCCGGATGAACTCGGCGTACTGGGCGAGGTCGAGGGCGAAGCCGCTGGACTCCTGGAGCGGGAACATGTCGACCCGCTTGCCGGTCTCCATGGGCTGGTCGGTCCAGCGGCCGAAGGTGGGGACGGGGATGGCGAGGGACTCACGGACCAGCAGGTGGTCGATCCAGGTGATCAGTTCGGTGGAACCGTTGCCCATCGCCACGGCCTGCGGCGGGAGTTGGAGGAGGTTGCAGAGCTCGGCGGTGATGGTGTCGGCGCTGGACGGGTAGTACGTGATGATGTCGCGGAGGCGGCTGGACATCTCGTCCCACATCCCCGGGGTGGGAAAGTAGGGGTTCACCGGAATACAGAAGTCGATCGGGCCTGCCCCGTCGCCGGCCGCCCGCGTCAACGCCGCCATCGACGGGCTGTGTGCCGCGGTGCTGCGGAACAGCGAGGTGACGTTCTCGGCCATGGAACCTCCGTATGGGGCGGACCCGTTGGGGACGGCCGGGTCCGTCGTCTTTGGGTGGCCCGCGCGGGGGAGCACGGGCCGCTCATACATACGGGGGCTGGGGTGGCACTGTTCAACCGCTGAGAAATCGGTAAGAAATTGTGTGCCACCTGTGAAGGAGGGTCACCTGGGGAAGGAGTGCACGGTCGTCGACCGGTAGGTCTGCCCAGGTCGCAGCACGGTCGACGGGAAGTTCTCGTGGTTCGGGGAGTCAGGATAGTGCTGGGTCTCCAGGCACAGCGCGTCGCCCTGACGGTAGGTGCGGCCGCCCGGGCCGACCAGGGTGCCGTCGAGGAAGTTGCCCGAGTAGAACTGCAGGCCGGGCTCGGTGGAGGCGATCCGCAGGGTGCGGCCCGAGGACGGGTCGCGAAGAACCGCGACCTCCTGCGGCTCCGCCGTGATCCCCTTGTCCAGCACCCAGTTGTGGTCGTACCCCTTGGCCGCGAGCAGCTGCGGATGCCCGGTGCGCAGATCCCGGCCGATCAGCTTCGGCTCGCGGAAGTCGAAGGGGGTGCCCGCCACCGGTGCCAGTTCACCGGTCGGGATCAGGCCCGGGTCGGTCGGTGTGAAGTGGGCCGCGGGGATGGCCAGTTCGTGATCCCCGATCGTGCCGCTGCCCTCGCCCGCGAGGTTCCAGTAGGCGTGGTGGGTGAGGTTGACGACCGTGGGCTTGTCGGTGGTGGCCTCGTAGTCGATGCGCCAGTCGCCGTCGGCGGTGAGGGTGTACGTGACCTTCACCGTCAACGTGCCCGGGTAGCCCATCTCGCCGTCGGGGGAGGTGTACGACAGGTGCAGGCCGACGTCGGTGCCGCGCTCGAACGGCTCGACGTCCCACACCACCGTGTCGAAGCCGGCCTCGCCGCCGTGCAGGCTGTTCTCGCCGTCGTCCACGGAGAGTTGGTACGCCGAGCCGTCCAGCGTGAAGGCACCCTTGCCGATGCGGTTGCCGTACCGGCCGATCAGTGCCCCGAAGTACGGGCTGGCGTCGACGTAGTCCTCGATGCGGGTGAAGCCCAGGGTGACGTTCGCGTACCGGCCCTGCCGGTCGGGGACCTCCAGGGACTGCACGATCCCGCCGTAGGACAGGACCTTCATCCGGGTGCCGCCGTTCTCCAGCGACCAGCGGTGGATCCGTGTCCCGTCGGCCAGCTTGCCGAAGAGTTCCTGCACCGGGTGTCTCCTCCCATGGAAAGGGCCCCGTCGTCCGACGGGGCCCGAACCGTTCGAACCGCTCTGCTACGAACCGGACTTGCGCTTGTTCCACACGTCGAACCCGACCGCGGCCAGCAGGGCGAGGCCCTTGATGACCTGCTGCCAGTCGGAGCCGACGCTGAGGAGGTTCATGCCGTTGTTCAGCACACCGAGGACGAGACCGCCGATGATCGCACCGAGGACGGTGCCGACACCGCCGCTCATGGACGCGCCACCGATGAACGCCGAGGCGATGGCCTCCAGTTCGTAGTTGAGGCCCGCCTTCGGGGACGCCGCGTTCAGTCGCGCGGCGATCGCCAGACCCGCCAGGGCCGCGAGCGCGCCCATGTTCAGGAAGACGAGGAAGGTGACCTTCTTGTCCTTCACACCGGACAGCTTCGCGGCCGGCAGGTTGCCGCCGATCGCGTAGATGTGCCGGCCGAAGATCGAGTTGCGCATCAGGTAGCCGTAGCCGACGACCAGCGCGCCCAGGATGAGCAGGACGATCGGGGCACCCTTGTAGCTGGCGAGCAGCATGGTCACCACGAGGATCGCGGCGACGATCGAGACGAGCTTCAGCAGGAAGATGTTCCTGGGCAGTACGTCGAGGGAGAACTCCTGCTGGCGCCCCCGGTCACGGACCTCCTGGAGGACCACGAAGACGATCAGGGCGAGGCCCAGGAGCAGCGTGATGTTGTGGTAGTTGGTGTCCGGGCCGGTCTCCGGCAGGAAGCCGTTGCCGATCTTCTGGAGGCCGCCGGGGAACGGGCCGAGGGTCTGGCCCTCCAGGAGGATCTCGGTGAAGCCGCGGAAGACCAGCATGCCCGCGAGGGTCACGATGAACGACGGTATGCCGAGATACGCGATGAGGAAGCCCTGTGCCGCACCCGCGCCCGCGCCGACCGCCAGGCTCAGCACCACGGCTATCGGCCAGGACACGTCGTGCTGGACCGTCAGTACCGCCGCGAACGCGCCCACGAACGCCGTGACCGAGCCGACCGACAGGTCGATGTGGCCCGCGATGATGACCAGCATCATGCCGATCGCGAGGATCAGGACGTAGCTGTTCTGAAGGACCAGGTTGGAGACGTTGCGCGGCAGCAGCAGGTCACCGTCGGTCCACACCGCGAACAGCGCGACGATCAGGCCGAGGGCGATCAGCATGCCGTACTGGCGCATGTTGCGGCGCAGGCCGTCCAGCATCAGCTGCAGCAGGTTGTCGCCGGAGGCGGAGCCGCTCTTGCCCGGCGGCGCCGGGGCCGGCGTCTTGGCGGTCACATCCGTGCTCATCGGGTTACCTCTTTGTCCTTGGTCATCTGGCGCATCAGCGATTCCTGCGAGGCCTCGGCACGGGAGAACTCGCCGGTCAGCCGCCCGGCGGCCATCGTGTAGATGCGGTCACACATGCCGAGCAGCTCGGGCAGCTCGGACGAGATGAAGACGACCGCCTTGCCCTGCGCGGCCAGCTGGTCGATGACGGTGTAGATCTCGTACTTGGCACCGACGTCGATGCCTCGGGTGGGTTCGTCCAGGATCAGCACCTCGGGACCGGCGAAGATCCACTTGCTGAGGACGACCTTCTGCTGGTTGCCGCCGGACAGCTTGCCCACCGGCTCGAAGACGGTCGGCGCCTTGATGTTCATGGACTTGCGGAAGCCCTCGGCGACCTTCCGCTCCTCGTGCTCGTCGACCACCCCGCGCTTGGCGACCTTGTTCAGGGCGCTCAGCGAGATGTTGCGGTTGATGGTGTCGATGAGGTTGAGGCCGTAGTGCTTGCGGTCCTCGGTGACATAGGCGATGCCGTGGTCGACCGCCTCGGCGACCGACTTGGTGCGGATCTCCTTGCCGTCCTTGAGGACCGTGCCGCCCGCGTGCCGCCCGTACGAGCGGCCGAACACGCTCATCGCGAGCTCGGTGCGGCCCGCGCCCATCAGGCCCGCGATACCGACGATCTCCCCGCGCCGGACATGGATCGACACGTCGTCGACGACCTTGCGCTGCTGGTCGATCGGGTGGTGCACGGTCCAGTCGCGGATCTCCAGGGCCGGAGCCGCGTCCAACTCACCGTCGTACGCGGTGCGTTCGGGGAAGCGATGGTCGAGGTCGCGGCCCACCATGCCGGAGATGATCCGGTCCTCGGAGGTCTCCTCGGACTTCACGTCGAGGGTCTCGATGGTCTTGCCGTCCCGGATGATCGTGACGGAGTCGGCCACCTTGCGGATCTCGTTGAGCTTGTGGGAGATGATGATCGAGGTGATGCCCTGCTTCTTCAACTCCAGGATGAGATCCAGGAGTTTGCCGCTGTCCTCGTCGTTCAGGGCGGCGGTGGGCTCGTCCAGGATCAGCAGCTTCACCTTCTTGGAGAGCGCCTTGGCGATCTCCACGAGCTGCTGCTTGCCGACACCGATGTCGGCGACCCGCGTTTCGGGGTGCTCACTGAGCCCCACCCGGCGCAGCAGCTCGCTCGCGTGCCGCAGGGTCTCGCGCCAGTCGATGAAACCGCGCGAGGCGTGCTCGTTGCCGAGGAAGATGTTCTCCGCGAGGGAGAGGTACGGCACCAGCGCCAGCTCCTGGTGGATGATGACGATGCCGTGCGCCTCGCTCGCCCGGATGTCCTTGAACTCGCAGACGTCCCCTTCGAAGAGGATCTCGCCCTCGTACGTGCCGTGCGGATGGACTCCGGAGAGCACCTTCATCAAGGTGGACTTCCCGGCGCCGTTCTCACCGCAGATGGCGTGGACCTCGCCCTGGCGGACGGTCAGCGTGACGTCCGACAGCGCTTTCACACCGGGAAAGGTCTTGACGATCGAGCGCATTTCCAGGACGGGTCCCGCCATGGTCGTGCCTTCCAATCTGGTTTCTTGCAAGCGACTACAGGACGGGGACTACTTGAGCTCGCCCTCGGTGTAGTAGCCGCCGTCGACCAGGACCTGCTTGTAGTTGCTCTTGTCGACGCTCACCGGCTTGAGCAGGTAGGCGGGGACGACCTTGGAGCCGTTGTCGTAGGTCTTGGTGTCGTTGGTCTCGGGCTTCTTGTCGTTGAGCACCGCGTCGACCATGTTGGCCGCGACCTTGGCCAGCTCACGGGTGTCCTTGTAGACGGTCTGCGTCTGGTCGCCCGCGATGATCGACTTCACGGAGGCCAGCTCGGCGTCCTGACCGGTCAGGACCGGAAGCGGCTTGGACTTGGTGCCGTAGCCGTCGGACTTCAGCGCCGACAGGATGCCGATGGAGATGCCGTCGTACGGGGAGAGGACCGCGTCGACCCGGCCGGACTTGTAGGAGCCGGTCAGGATGTCGTCCATGCGGCGCTGGGCGGTGGCGCCGTCCCAGCGCAGGGTGGTGACCTTGTTGAGGTCGACCTGGCCGGACTTGACGACGAGCTTCTTGGAGTCGATGTACGGCTTCAGGACGCTCATCGCGCCGTTGAAGAAGTACTTGGTGTTGTTGTCGTCGTTGGAGCCGGCGAACAGCTCGATGTTGAAGGGGCCCTTGCCGGAGGCGAGGCCGAGCTTCTCGACGATGTAGTTGGCCTGGAGCTCGCCGACCTTGGAGTTGTCGAAGGAGGCGTAGTAGTCGACGTTCGGCGTGCCGAGGATCAGACGGTCGTAGGCGATGACGGGGATGCCCGCGTCCTTCGCCTCCTGGAGCACGTTGTTGAGCGACTTGTTGTCGATCGCGGCGACGATCAGCGCCTTGACGCCCTGGGTGATCAGGTTCTCGATCTGCGAGACCTGCTGGTCGGGCTCGTCCTCGCCGTAGACCAGCTTGGTCTTGTAGCCCAGCTTCTGCAGGTTGGTCTCGACGTTCTTGCCGTCGGCGATCCAGCGCTCGGAGGACTTGGTCGGCATCGCGATACCGATGGTGCCGCCCTTGGAGTCGCCCTTGCTCTCCGCGCTGCCACCCTCGCTGTCCTGGCCACAGGCGGTCAGGGAGAGGGCGAGGACGGCCGAGGTGGCTATGGCGGAGAGTGCAGCTCTGCGGTTAAGCATGATCATCATCCTTGATGTTCTAGAGACTGTGGGCGGTCCGGCGATGCGGGCGCCTGTCGGTGGTGCTGGATCGACCGAGAGAAGTTGTGTCGGAGTCTGTTCGACTACGTCGGCTTCTGTGAAGGGGCGTTGTCCGGAACGTTATGCAGGCGTTTCGAATCGCGTCAGCGCGCCCGGCAGTCTTGAGCCGAGCGGCGCCATGTCGCCGTCCGCCCCGTGCCGTGCGAGCAGGTCCAGGGCGAGCCGTCCGCGCCGCACTCTTTCCTTGGCGGTGGACAGCGTGAGCTCGCGCATGTGATGGCCGTACGGGTAGATCCCGGGAGCCTTCGACAGGCCGAACTTCAGATACAGCGGGGCGCCGCGCCGGATCAGCTCGGCGACCTCGTACATCCGCACATAGCCGCCGAGATCGTCCGGCGCCTCGATGTACATGTCCATCGGAGCGCCCGACACCCGGCGGATCTCCGTGAGTTGATCCAGCGTCAGATCGCTGGGCACGTTGATCGAGTCGCCACCGAGGTTCTCGTAGACGGCGTACGCGGCCGGGTTCACCGGGCCGATCAGCGCCGACACCTTGAGCGTGGTGTCGGCCGGGATGATCCCGGCGACGCGCGCCCGGTGCAGCGTCCACAGCACGCCCTCATCGGCGACGAGCAGGCACTTCACGCCCAACTCCGTTGCCCGCACGGCGTCTTCGACACAGCCGGCGACCGCGTCGTGGCCGCGGGCGCGCAGCCCGGCGCCCTTGGAGTCGGTCCGGGTGGAGCCGCCGATGTCCCAGGTGCCGCGAGGGCCGGTGAACAGGCAGAGCTCGATGTCCCGCTCGGCGGTGGCCTCCACCATCTCGGTGATCTCGGCGTCGGTGAGCATCCACACGCCGCTGCCCTGGCTGATCCGGTGGATCGGCACATCGAGCCGCGAGGACTCCTTGAGGACCACGGAGAGGGCCTCGGGCCCCTCCACGGAGGGCACTTCGGTGCGCCAGCGGCCGCCACCGGGGAAGGTGTGCGCAGAGGCGTCGGCCGGGTCGAGGGCGGGAGCGCCCAGACCGAGCGCGGCGAGCGCCTGCTCACCGGGTCGTCGGGCCGCGCTGGCGGTGGTCTCGGTCACAAGCTGTCCTTCGTGTTCGGTATTTCGGACGTGGATCGCGGCTCTGCGTGCAACAAGGCTTCGTGCAACATGGCTTAAAAAAGGCCCAGGGATTTGGGTGTACGCCGGTACGAAGTCGTCAGGTACTCCGTACCGGCGTACGGCTCAGGGGGTCGTCATGGCTTCCGTCGTCATGGCTTCAGGAGGACCTTGCCGACCGTCGGGTCACCGGATCCGACCAGCTCGATGGCGCGCGGGAACTCCTCCAGCGGCAGCTCGTGCGTCACGAGCGGCAGCGGATCGAGCAGCCCGGCCCCGAAGACCCGCACCGTGTGCGACCAGGCGTCCGGCGGCGCCCCGAACACGGTGTGCACCTCCAGCTGCCGTACGACGAGATCGGTGGGGTCGAGTCCGTCGGCGCCCGCGGCCGGGATGCCCGTCAGGACGAGCCGGCCGCCGCGCCGGAGCAGCGAGGCCGCGGTGTTCGCGGCGGACGCCGACCCGGCGGTCTCGATGACGACGTCGAAGTCGTCGGGCAGCTCCTGGTCCCGGGTGCGGAAGTCGGTGGCGCCGAAGGTCTTCGAGAGCTCCGCGCGGTCCGGGCGGGTGCCCACCACCAGCAGTTCCGAGGGCGAACCCGCCCGCAGGAACTGCACCGCGAACATCCCGAGCGTCCCCGTGCCCACCACGGCGACCCGCTCGCCGGGCCGCGCGTTCGCCTTGATCGCGGCGGCCGCGATGCACGCGGCGGGCTCCAGGAGCGCCGCCGCCGTCAGATCGGCGTCGTCCGGCAGGGCGTGCAGCAGCCGGGCCGGCAGGGTGAGCGTGGCGGCCATGGCGCCGGGCTGGGTGAACCCGGTCTCCTCGTAGCCGTCCGTGCACAGCGTGGTCTCGCCCGCGTGGCAGCGGTCGCAGACCTGGCAGTTGCGAAAGCCCTCGCCGACCACCTTCCGGCCGACCAGTGACGTGGGCACCCCGGCGCCCACGGCCTCGACCGTGCCGGACCACTCGTGGCCCGGGGTCAGCGGGTAGCGGACGTACCCCTCGGGCCGGTTGCCCTGGTACACCTCGCGGTCGCTGCCGCAGATGCCGACCGCGTGGACGCGGACCAGGGCCTCGCCGGCGCCGGGCGCGCGCGGGGTGTGCTCGACGAGCTCGTGCTCGCCGGGCGCCCCGACGACGACCGCGCTGCTCACTGCTCGGTGCCCTTCGGCTTGCGCTGCTCCCAGCCGTCGGCCCACAGGTCGAAGCGGGCCTGCTGCTGCGGGAACTCCGCGGCGGCGTCGACGTCCAGCTCCACGCCCAGGCCCGGCTCGTGCGACAGCTCGAAGTAGCCGTCCACGACCTGCGGGGCGCCCTTGACGACCTTCTTGATGTCGGCGTCCGCGAAGTCGTTGAAGTGCTCGAGGATCTTGAAGTTCGGCGCGGTGAAACCGACCTGGAGCGAGGCCGCCGTCAGCACCGGGCCGCCCACGTTGTGCGGGGCGACCAGCATGTAGTGGGTCTCGGCGGTCGCGGCCAGCTTCCGGGTCTCCCAGATGCCGCCGATGTGGCCGACGTCGGGCTGGATGATGTCCACGGCCTGGCTCTCGAAGAGCTCGCGGAACTCGATCCGGTCGTGGATGCGCTCACCGGTGGCGACCGGCATCTCGACCTTGGCGGCGACCTTCTCCAGCGCCTTCAGGTTCTCCGGCGGCACCGGCTCCTCCAGCCACGCGGGCTTGAAGGGCGCCAGGTCCTTGGCCAGGCGTACGGCGGTGGCGGGGGAGAAGCGGCCGTGCATCTCCAGCATCAGCTCGGCGTCCGGGCCGATGGCGTCGCGGACGGCCTCGATGAGCGAGACGGCGTACAGGCTCTGTTCGTGGTCCAGCTCGAAGTGCCCGGTGCCGAAGGGGTCGATCTTGAGCGCCTTGTAGCCGCGCTCCATGACGCCCTGGGCGGCCTTGTGGTAGGCCTCCGGGGTGCGCTCGGTGGTGTACCAGCCGTTGGCGTACGCCTTGACCTTGTCAGTGACCTTGCCGCCGAGGAGCTGCCAGACCGGGACGCCGAGCGCCTTGCCCTTGATGTCCCAGCAGGCCATCTCGATCACGGCGATGCCGGACATCACGATCTCGCCCGCACGGCCGTAGTCGCCGTACTTCATGCGCTTGACGAGGTCCTCGACAGCGAACGGGTCGGACCCGAGAATGTGGTTGGTCTTCGCCTCGTGCAGATAGCCGATGAGGGCGTCGGTGTGGCCCAGCATGCGGGTCTCGCCGACTCCGGTGAGTCCCTCGTCGGTGTGCACCTGGACGTAGGTCAGGTTGCGCCATGGCGTCCCGACCACGTGCGTGCTGATTCCCGTGATGCGCACGTCAGCTACTCCCTAGGCTCTCGAGCTCGTTGTTCGAAATTTCGGCTCACGTTCGAAATGCTGGCCCGACCGTAAGGACGTCTCGGTCGGGGTGTCAATGGGTCGGAGGGTCGAACGGCGTAACGGTCTTGGTGACGTGCACATCCGTCCGGTATCTCAACTCCCGCAGCCTGCTGCGTTATTCAACCGTGACGACCTTCCCGCTGCAGCCCTCTTGACCGCCATGAATTGTTAGCGCTCACAATGTGCCTCGCATTCAACCGATCGCTGACCGCCAGGAGGTGCGGCCGTGAACCACTTGGAGCTCCGGCCGCCCACCATGGCCGATGTGGCACGCCTCGCCGGGGTGTCCCACCAGACGGTGTCCCGGGTACTGGGCGATCATCCCAACGTCCGGGACGAGACACGGGCCAAGGTCCTGCGGGCGATCGAGGAGATGGGCTACCGCCGCAACTCCTCGGCCCGCGCCCTGGCCACCCGCCGCACCCGCACCCTGGGTGTGGTCGCCTCCAACACCACGCTGTACGGCCCGGCCAGCACGCTGTTCGCGCTGGAGGACGCGGCCCGGGCCGCGGGGTACACCGTCTCGACGGTCAGCCTGCACAAGCTGGCGAAGGAGACCCTGTCCGAGGCCCTGGACCATCTCAGCGACGGCGGCGTGGAGGGAGTGATCGCCCTCGCCCCGCAGCGCTCGGCGGTCGAGGCCCTGGCCGAACTCCGCCACCCCTTCCCGGTGGTGGTCGTCGGCACCGGATCAGGCGCCGAGATCCCCAGCGTCAACGTCGACCAGCAGCTCGGCGCCCGGCTCGCCACCGGGCATCTGCTGGCCGCCGGGCACCGGACGGTCTGGCATCTCGCCGGACCCGAGGACTGGCAGGAGGCCGCCGACCGGGTCACCGGCTGGCGGGCCACCCTCGAAGCGGCGGGCATCGAGCCGCCGACGCCGCTGCGGGGGGACTGGAGTCCGCTCTCGGGCTACCGGGCGGGCCAGGAACTGGCCGGCTGGGTGGGCCGTGGACTGACCGCGGTCTTCGTCGCCAACGACCAGATGGCGCTGGGGGTGTTGCGGGCGCTGCGGGAAGCGGGGGTGCGCACGCCACAGGACGTCGCGATGGTCGGCTTCGACGACATCCCGGAGTCGGAGTACTTCGCGCCTCCGCTCACCACCGTCCGGCAGGACTTCGCGACGGTGGGCAAGCACAGCATCGCCCTGCTGCTGGACCTCATCGAGGGCCGGGCTCCCTCCGGGGCGCCCGGAGTGGCCATCGAACCCCAACTCGTCGTCAGGGCCAGCACGGCACCCGACTGACCCGACCTCCATCAATCGTCGCAATTCGCACACCAGTGTGACCGAGATTTCGAATAATGATCGACAGGCTGGACGCGGTGCGATCTGTCCTGGCTCTTCAAAGGAGAAGAACATGCTCAACAGAAGGAACTTCCTGACTGCGGCGATCGGCGTTGCGGCGGCGGGCACCCTGGCGGCCTGCGCCAAGGAGGACGACAACTCCAGCGACTCCGCGGGCAGCGGCGGCGGCAAGGCGATCACCCTCGGCTTCTCCCAGGTCGGCTCCGAGAGCGGCTGGCGCACCGCCAACAGCGACTCGGTCAAGTCCGCCGCCAAGGACGCGGGTTACACCCTGAAGTTCTCCGACGCCCAGCAGAAGCAGGAGAACCAGATCTCGGCCATCCGCAGCTACATCGCGCAGAAGGTCGACGTCATCGCCTTCTCCCCGGTGGTCGTCACCGGCTGGGACGCGGTGCTCAAGGAGGCCAAGGCCGCGAAGATCCCGGTCGTCCTCACCGACCGTTCCGTCGAGACCTCCGACGAGTCCCTGTACGTCACCCTCGTCGGCTCCGACTTCACCGACGAGGGCCGCCGCGCCGCGAAGATCCTCGAGAAGGTCATCGCCAAGGCCGGCCTCAAGGGCGACGTGAAGATCGCCCAGCTGGAGGGCACCACCGGCGCCGCCCCCGCCATCGAGCGCGCCAAGGGCTTCAAGGAGGTCATGGACGCCGACCACGCGGACGACTGGAAGATCGTCGTCACCCAGACCGGTGACTTCACCCGCGCCGGCGGCAAGCAGGTCATGGCGGCCTTCCTGCAGTCCAACCCGGACATCAACGTCCTCTACGCCCACAACGACGACATGGCCATCGGCGCCATCCAGTCCATCGAGGCGGCCGGCAAGAAGCCCGGCAAGGACATCCTCATCGTCTCGGTCGACGGCGTGAAGGACGGCTTCGTCGCCATGTCCGAGGGCAAGATCAACGCCATCGTCGAGTGCAACCCGCTCCTCGGCCCCCAGCTGATGGAGGTCGTCAAGACGGTCCACGACGGCGGCTCGGTCGAGCGCTGGATCAAGACCAAGGAGGGCGACTTCATGCAGGACCAGGCCAAGGCCGCCCTCCCGAGCCGCAAGTACTGACGGGGCGACGGCGGTGCGGCACCGGCGGGACGGGGCGGCGACGGTGCGGCACCGGCGGGACGGGGCGGCGACGGTGCGGCACCGGCGGCTGGGGAGTGCCGACACGCTTCGACGCCGACCGGATGGCGGCGCGCTCGCCGACTGCGGGCGCGCTTGCCGACCGGGGGTGCGCCCGCCGACCGGGGTGCGCCCGCCGTCCGGGGGCGCGGTCGCCGAATGGCAGTGCCGACCGGCGACCGGTGCCGACCGGCCGCCCCGGGCGCAGTCCGGCCGCGGTGTCGCCCAGGCGAGGAGGCTGTTGGCCGGCGGTGCCGGCGGATCGGTGGCGCCAAGGGATCGGCGGTGCTGACCGCCTCGGCGGCCACCACCGTGACGGCTACCCCGCAGGGCCGGCGCCCGGGGGCGTGGTGCCGTCGCGGCGTCGACCGGCGACGGTGGCTGCTGGGCGTCGGTGCCGACCGAGAGTGGGTGCCGACGGATCGGCGGTGGCTGCTGACTGGAGCTGCCACCGGCCCACCGACCCACCGGCCCACCGACCCACCGGCCCACCGACCCACCGGCCCACCGGCCCACCGGCCCACCGGCCCACCGGCCCACCGACCCACCGGCCACCGTGCCGACCGGCCACGCGACCGGGCGTCGTAGCGACCACCCGCCGCAATGACCACCCGCCGCAATGACCACCCGCCGTAAATGACCACCCGCCGCAAACGAAAGACCGCACCCCCCAGGGAGCCCCCGGCCGGCCGAGTACGTCTCGGTCGGCCAGGCTCCCCGCGGGGTTGGCCCCTTGGGGGCCTGATCCGAATCGACGATCCACGAGGAGCGCTGCCATGGCAGAGCCGCAGCCCGTCCTGGAGATGACGGGCATAGTCAAAGAGTTTCCGGGGGTAAGGGCTCTGTCGGGCGTCGACTTCCGGCTCTTCCCCGGCGAGATCCACGCCCTGATGGGCGAGAACGGAGCCGGGAAATCCACCCTGATCAAGGTGCTGACCGGGGTGTACACCCTGGATGGCGGCACCGTCACCCTGGACGGCAGGGCCGTGCGGATCGGCAGCCCGCTCCAGGCGCAGCAGGCCGGCATCAGCACCGTCTACCAGGAGGTCAACCTCTGCCCCAACCTCTCGGTGGCGGAGAACATCTTCATCGGCCGTGAACCCACCCGCGCCGGCCGCATCCAGTGGAAGCGGATGCGCAAGGAGGCGGCGGAGATGGTCGACCGTCTCGGCCTCGACATCGACGTGACCGCGCCGCTGTCCTCGTACCCGCTGGCCGTGCAGCAACTCGTCGCGATCGTACGGTCGGTGGGCCACGGCGACAGCGACGGCTCGGGCTCCGGCACCAAGGTCCTCGTCCTCGACGAACCGACGTCCAGCCTCGACCGCGACGAGGTCCTCGAACTCTTCCGGCTGATGCGGCGGCTGCGCGACGAGGGCGTGGCGATCCTCTTCGTCTCCCACTTCCTCGACCAGATCTACGAGATCTGCGACCGCATGACGGTCCTGCGCAACGGCACCCTCGTCGGCGAACACCTGGTCCGCGACCTCGACCAGGTCGGCCTCATCGAGCTGATGATCGGCAAGGCCCTGGACCAGCTGGAGGAGTTGCACGACCACCAACTCCACGCGGACGTCGGCGAGTCGCTGCTCACCGCGGAGGGCCTCGGCCGCACCGGCGGCATCGCCCCCTTCGACCTCGACATCAAGAAGGGCGAAGTCGTCGGTCTCGCGGGCCTGTTGGGATCGGGGCGGACCGAACTCGCCCGGCTTCTCTTCGGCGCCGACCAGCCCGACGCCGGCAAGGTCACCATCGGCGGCAAGCAGGTCGCGATGAGCGCCCCCAACGACGCCATCGGCGCAGGCGTCGCGTTCTGCTCCGAGAACCGCAAGACCGAGGGCCTGGTCCCCGACCTGACCGTGCGCGAGAACATCATCCTCGCCCTCCAGGCGGCCCGCGGCTGGACCCGCCCCATCCCGACGGCCCAGCGCGACGAACTCGTCGCCAAGTACATCAGGGCCCTCGACATCAGGCCCGCCAACCCCGAAGCCCGCGTGGGCCAGTTGAGCGGTGGTAACCAGCAGAAGGTGCTCCTCGCCCGCTGGCTGATCACCCAGCCCAAGCTGCTGATCCTCGACGAGCCCACCCGCGGCATCGACATCGGCGCCAAGACGGAGATCCAGAAACTGGTCGTCTCCCTCTCCGAGGACGGCATGTCGGTCCTCTACATCGCGGCCGAGCTGGAGGAGGTACTCCGCCTCAGCCACACCATCGGCGTGCTGCGCGACCGCAAGCTCGTGGCCCGGCTCACCAACGGGCCCGAGATCACCCCCAGCAAGATCCTAGAGACCATCGCCAGCGGAGAGCAGAGCGGAGAACAGCAGTGACCACCAACCCCCGCTGGCGAGCACTGACGCGCCACAACCTCTTCTGGCCGGTCGCGGTCCTGGTGGCCCTGCTGCTGGTCAACCTCCCCTTCACGCCCGACTTCTTCGCGATCCACATGACGGACGGCCACCTCTACGGCAGCCTCGTCTCGATCGTCCTGTTCGGCTCGCCCCTGATCCTGGTCGCGGTCGGCATGACCCTGGTCATCGCCACCGGCGGCATCGACCTCTCCGTCGGCGCGGTCGTCGCCATCACCGGCGCGCTGACCTGCTCGTACATCAGTGACCAGAAGGACCAGGACGCCCTGGCCGGAGTTCTGCTGGCGATGGGTCTCGGCCTGGTCGCCGCGGTCGTCTGCGGTCTGTGGAACGGCTTCCTCGTCGCCCGCATGGGCATCCAGCCCATCATCGCGACCCTCATCATCATGGTCGCGGGCCGCGGCGTCGCCCAGCTGATCACCGACGGCCAGATCATCACCATCAACAGCGAGCCGTACAAGCTGATCGGCGGCGGCTACTGGCTGACCCTGCCGTTCTCCATCTTCGTGGTCGCCGCGGTCGTCGCCGTCACCGTCGCCCTGACCCGCCGCACCGCCCTCGGCCTGCTCGTCGAGTCGGTCGGCGGCAACGCCGAGGCCAGCCGCCTGGTGGGCATCAGGTCGATGCGCATCAAGATCATGGTGTACGTCTTCTGCGCCCTGTGCGCGGGCATCGCCGGCCTGATGGTCAGCTCCAACACCTCGGCCGCGGACGGCAACAACGCCGGCCTGTGGATCGAGCTCGATGCCATCCTCGCCGTCGTCATCGGCGGCACCTCGCTGCTCGGCGGCCGCTTCTCCATCGGCGGCACGGTGGTCGGCGCCCTGGTCATCCAGACCCTCACCACCACCATCTACACCATCGGCGTACCGACCCAGACGAACCTGGTCTTCAAGGCCGCCGTCGTCATCGTCGTCTGCCTGCTCCAGTCCCCGAAGTTCCGGGCGAAGGTCTTCGGCGCCCGCGCGAAGAAGACGCCCCCGACGGCACCGGCCGCGGTCACCGCCGAGCCCGCCGCTCCCAAGATGGAGGTGTCGTGATGAGTACGACGACCAAGACCCCCACGACACCGGACCGGCCCGAAGCCCGTACGCCGTCCAAGGCGGCGCGTGTCCTGGGTGACCGCCGACTCCCCGTGCTGGTCACGGCCGCCCTGTTCCTCGCGATGTACATCGCCGGCCTCAGCCGCTACCAGAACTACGGCTTCGGCGACTCGCAGGTGTTCCTCAACCTGTTCATCGACAACGGCTATCTGCTGGTCGCCGCCGTCGGCGCCACCTTCGTCATCCTGTCCGGCGGCATCGACCTGTCCGTCGGCTCGGTGATCGGCTTCACGACGATGCTCACGGCGTGGCTGGTCCAGGACGTGGGCCTGCCGCTCCTCGTGGTCATCCCCATATCCCTGGGCGTGGGCGCGTTCGGCGGCTTCCTCATGGGCTATGTGATCCACAACTTCGAGATCCAGCCGTTCATCGTGACCCTCGCGGGCCTCTTCCTCTTCCGGGGCCTGTGCCTGGTCATCAGCAAGGAGTCGATCGCGATCAACGACTCCGCGGTGAGCAGCCTCGCCGAGACCCGCGTGTCGCTGGGCCTGGGCGATCTGTCGATCGGCGCCGTGGTGGCCCTCGTCGTCCTGGCGGCGGCCTTCTACCTCCTGCACTACACCCGCTTCGGCCGCCGGATCTACGCCATCGGCGGCAACGAGCAGTCGGCACTCCTCATGGGCCTCCCGCTGGGCGGCACGAAGATCGCGGTCTACACGATGAGCGGCTTCTGCTCCGCGCTCGCCGGTCTGCTCTTCATGCTCTACATCCAGTCCGGCGACCCGCTGCACGCGGTCGGCATGGAACTCGACGCGATCGCCGCGGTGGTCATCGGCGGCACGCTGCTCACCGGCGGCTCGGGTTACGTCCTCGGCACGCTGTTCGGTGTCCTCGTGCTCGGTCTGATCAAGAGCATCATCCAGTTCGAGGGCACGCTCAGCTCCTGGTGGACGAAGATCGCCACCGGTGTGCTGCTCTGCGCCTTCATCCTGATCCAGCGGGTGATGACGACGCGTAAGAAGGCCTGAGCGGAGCGCTGCGGCCGGTTTCGGCGGGTTGAGGGTGGATGGGTGGATCATCCTCAACTCGCCGCACCGGAACGGCCAGTTCCCCACACAACATTCACAGCTGCCTCTAGGAACGCTACGGATCGGGAACTTAATCTTCCCGCGTCATGGACTACTGCCTCCCGTGCCGACGGCACCTCAACGGCGCCCTCGCCTGCCCCGGGTGCGGCACCTCCGTAGAACAGCTCCGCGCCTACGCGACCCAGCCCGCCCAGCAGCACGCACAGCAGTACGCGCAGCAGCCGCAGCAGCCGACGGGTGACGGCGCGTACCAGGCGTACGACGGCGGCTACGCGGAGACGGCGTACGCAGCCGCCTCCCAGGCCGTCCCCGAGCCCACTCCCGAAGCCGTGGAGAGCCACGAAGCGCCCCATGAGGAGTCGTACGCGGAGTCCCATGAGGAACCTCGCGAGGAGCCCGAGGCCGTCACCGGCGGCCGGGCGGCCCGCCGCCGCGCCCAGGGCCGTCGCGGCCGGGCCCCCGTCGTGGAGCAGCCGGACGAGTACGACGACGAGGGCGACCTCGAGTACGACGACGAGGGCGGCGACGAGGACGGCGACGGCCCCGCGGGCGCCGGAAGCCGCCGTGACCGTAAAGCCGCGGCGCATCGCCGCAGACGCCGCCGGGTGCTCCTCGTCGCCGCGGGCTTCGTGCTCGCCGCCGGTGGCCTGAGCCTCGCCGAGCTCGGCATGGACGCACCCGGTTCCCACTCCACGCCCGCCGCGGCCGACGACGAGTCCGCCGAGGACGCCGCCTCCGCGGAGGCGGGCAAGACCGCTGAGCCGCTGGACGACGCGAACGTGCTTCCCTCGGCCTCCGTGTCCGCGAACGCCTCGACGTCCCCGTCGGCCTCGGCCTCCGCGTCCGCCTCCGAGAAGGAGAAGGACGACAAGGACAAGGACCCCCAGT
The DNA here is from genome assembly GCF_045041065.1 of Streptomyces sp. NBC_00028. Classification (NCBI taxonomy): domain Bacteria; kingdom Bacillati; phylum Actinomycetota; class Actinomycetes; order Kitasatosporales; family Streptomycetaceae; genus Streptomyces; species Streptomyces sp. NBC_00028. The sequence continues at coordinate 6,923,993 of NZ_CP108293.1, forward strand.
CGGCGGGGGCCACGGCCGTTCCGGGTGCCTCCACCCCGACCCCGACGGCCACCGGCCCGGCCGCGTCGGCCACTCCCACGACCGACCCGACCACGGCCGACCCGACGCCGGCTCCGTCGGAGACGCAGTGCGAGCGGTTCCTGTGGTGGTGCACCTGAGGCGGTGACCCCGGGTCACCGCCGGCCGGTCAACCGCCCGGCCGCGGCTACGAGTTCAGCATCCGCCGCAGCAGGTCCCGCAGTGACTCCCGCTCCTCGTCCGACAACCCGGCCAGCGGCTCACGGGCGAACCGCAGTCCCTCGCGCAGGCTCCGGGCCACGTCCCGGCCCTCGTCCGTCACCGCCGCCACCTTCACCCGCCGGTCCGCGGGGTCGGGCCGCCGCTCCACCAGGCCGCGGGTCTCCAGGCGGTCCACGATCCCGGTCACGTTCGACGGCTCGCACTTCAGCTTCTGCGCCAGCTTCCGCATGGGCAGCGGCTCCAGCGACAGCAGGCTGAGCAGCCGCGCCTGGGGGCCGGTCAGCGCGTGATCGCCGGCGGCCTCCTCGTAGTCCTCGTAGAAGCGCGCCACGACGTCACCGATCAGCTCGACGACTTCCATGGTCAGCGCGTCGGGGCGGCGGGTCTTGGGAGGAGTGGCCATGGCTCAAGACTACCCCCATTACTTGACAACCTGAAATATTCAGGAGCATGGTTGTTTCAGGTACTGAAGTAAATCGGAAAGGTTCTGTCATGATCAACCGCGAGTGGCACCTGCTCAGCCGTCCCGTCGGCTGGCCGAAGCCCGAGGACTTCGCCCTGGTCGAGGCCGAGGTGAAGCAGCCGGGTGAGGGTCAGGTGCTGGTGCGGAACAAGTACCTGTCGGTGGACCCCTACATGCGGGGCCGCATGTCGGCCGCCAAGTCCTACGTCGCCCCCTTCGAGCTCGGCAAGGTCATGCAGGGCGGCGCGGTCGGCGAGGTGATCGCCTCCGGCGCCGAGAACATCTCCGTCGGCGACCACGTCCTGCACTTCGGCGGCTGGCGCGAGTACGCCACGTTCGACGCCACGCAGGCCGTCAAGGTCGACCCGGACGCCGCGCCCCTGTCCACCTACCTCGGCGTCCTCGGCATGACCGGCCTCACCGCCTACGCGGGTCTGCTGCGCACCGCGTCCTTCAAGGAGGGCGACTCGGTCTTCGTCTCCGGTGCCGCCGGTGCCGTGGGCGGCCAGGTCGGCCAGATCGCCAAGCTCAAGGGTGCCTCGCGGGTCATCGGCTCGGCCGGCTCCGACGAGAAGGTCAAGCTCCTGGTGGAGGAGTACGGCTTCGACGCGGCCTTCAACTACAAGAACGGGCCGGTGAGCGAGCAGCTCCGGGCCGCCGCTCCCGACGGTGTCGACGTCTACTTCGACAACGTCGGCGGCGACCACCTGGAGGCGGCCATCGGCTCGCTGAACCAGGGCGGCCGGATCGCTGTCTGCGGCATGATCTCGGTCTACAACAACACCGAGGCCGCCCCCGGTCCGCGCAACCTCGCCCGCCTCATCCAGACCCGCGGCCGTATCGAGGGCCTGCTGGTCGGCGACCACTACGACCTCCAGCCGCAGTTCGTCTCCGAGGTCGGCCCGTGGGTGGCGTCCGGTGCGCTCAAGTACCGCGAGACGGTCGTCGAGGGCATCGAGAACAACCTGGAGGCGTTCCTCGGGGTACTGCGGGGCGACAACACCGGGAAGATGATCGTCAAGCTCTGATGTAGCTCTGACGTAGCTCTGGTGTAGCTCTGATGTAGCTCCGACGCCTTCTGTCGTTTTCCGGCATGCGGTAACTTCTTTCCGAAACCGTCGTCGATCGTGGGCGCGAGTCGCACGGCGGACCTAGGAGGAAGTACCGCATGTCCATCCAGCAGACCGACGTCCTGTACACCGCCGTCGCCACCGCCGAGAACGGCCGCGACGGCCGTGTCGCCACCGAGGACGGCCGCCTCGACGTCGTCGTGAACCCGCCGAAGGAAATGGGCGGCAGCGGCGAGGGGACCAACCCCGAGCAGCTCTTCGCCGCCGGCTACAGCGCCTGCTTCCAGGGCGCGCTCGGCGTCGTGGCCCGGCAGACCAAGGCCGACATCACCGGCTCGACCGTCACCGCGAAGGTCGGCATCGGCAAGAACGACGACGGCTTCGGGCTGATCGTGGAGATCTCGGCCCACATCCCCCACGTGGACGAGGCCACGGGCCGGGCGCTGTTGGAGCAGGCCCACCAGGTCTGCCCCTACTCGAAGGCGACCCGCGGCAACATCACGGTGACGCTGGTCTGAGGTCGCTCGTTGCGTACGCGAGAGGGCCGTATCCGTGGACGTCGGGTACGGCCCTCTTGTGTGGGGTGGGCCGAGTAGGTGCCTCCTGTAGTTGGGGGCGTTGAGTAGGTGCCTCCCGCAGCTGGCGTGCTGAATATCTGGGTCGGTCGCCTCCGGGGCGCTTTCAGCCGGTGTCGAGACGGCGATCGTGCTCGACCCTTCGGGCCTCCGCGCGTTCGCCGCCTCGACACCGGCGCGCCCTACGGCTCCCTCCCGGCCGGTGGCCCGCAGACAGTGGGCCTTGGTGGGCCTGTGCCGTGGGGTGTGGTGGCTTCAGTGGGCCTGTGCCGTGGGGTGTGGTGGCTTCAGTGGGCCTGTGCCGTTGGGTGTGGTGGCTTTAGTGGGCCAGTGCTGCTGTGTGTGCTGCCCTGACGAACCGGTTGTTTTCTGGGGCTGCCCCGCCTGGGAAGGCGAGGCGGCGGCGGGTGTAGCCGTAGGCCAGGCCGCTGCGGGGGTCGGCGAAGCCCTGGGAGCCGGCCGCGCCGCTGTGGCCGAAGGCGCCGGCGCCCAGGAACGGGTGCCAGGTGTCGGCCGTGGCCTGGAAACCCAGGCCGTAGGAGCGGTGGGCGCGGGCGATCAGGTCGTAGCCGATCGAGTGGATCTGGCCCACCTCGGCGATCGTGTCCGGCTTGAGAAGGGGCGGGCGGTCGTTCAGCTCGCTGATGGCCGCCGCGTACATGCCGGCGATGCCGCGCGCCGCCGCCACTCCGCCCGCCGACGCCGGGCCCTTGGCGCGTACGGTGCGGGAGTTGGCGTAGTCCACGAGGTCGCCCGAGTCCGGGACATGTGCGTTGAACGCGATCGAGGTCAGGGAGTGCGGGCCCTGCGGGGAGGCGTCGATCAGGGCCTGCTGCTCGGAGGTGGGGAGCATGGGCTGGATCGGGCGGTAGCGGGGGTCGAGGGACTCCGGCAGGCCCAGGTGGAAGTCGAGGGAGTAGGGGGCGCGGACTCGTTCCTCCCACAGGTCCTGGATCGTGCGGCCCGTGGCGCGGCGGACCACCTCGCCGGTCAGGGCGCCTATGACCAGCGCGTGGTAGCCGAAGGCCGTGCCGGGGCGCCAGAACGGGCGCTGGTCGGCGAGGCGTTCGGCGATCACGCGGTCGTCCGCCATCTCGGCCCGGGTGAAGCCGGCGTCCAGGCCGACCAGGCCCGCACGGTGCGCGAGGAGGTCGCGGAGGGTGAGGCCGCCCTTGCCCTCGGCCGCGAACTCCGGCCAGTAGTAGGTCACCTTGCGGTCGAGTTCGAGGGTGCCGTCCTGGACCAGGAGCGCCACCACGAGGTGCGCGGCGCCCTTCGTCGTGGAGAAGACGGCGTGGAGGGAGTCCGCCTCGTTGCCCTCGCCGGTCCACAGGTCGACGACCCTGCGACCGTGCACATAGGCGCACAACTGGCCCTCGTAGTCGGGGCGTTCATCGGCCACGAACGCGGCGAACTCCTCGCGCACCGCGTCGAAGCCGTCGGCGACGGTGCCGTGGATCTCCTGCGTCATCCGCTCTCCTTGACTGCTGCCATGCTGAACAATGCCCTTGCCACCTGCGGGAATTCTCCCTTCGGATGGTCCCGGAAGAGAGGCTCGGTGCCGAACAGGACCGCGTGCGGACCGCTGATCACCGAGGGCTGCCCGGCCGCGGCGGAGGGTCCGCCGGTGCCGTCCTCCAGGGCGCGCCAGTGCCCGGAGAGCAAGGGGTTGCCGGTCGCGTACGACTGCTCCACGCGGACCTGCGGCCCGAGGTCGGTGAACCAGACGGGGGCGTACACGAAACCGTAACCCGGGGTGCCGGTGGTGATCGTTCCCGCGTTCACCATGCGGACCACCCCGTTCGCGTCCCCGTTGCCCTCGACGGGCTTCGCGGCCAGGAGGCCGGTGGCGGCGCTCAGTTCGGCTCCGCCGATCCCGCGTCCGACCAGGCCATGACCTCCGGAGAGGAACGCGTCGAGGGCCGTGCGGGCGGGTGTGGTCAGGCCGGTGTGGTCCAGCCCCGTCGACACCATCAGCACATCCGTCGCCGACCAGTCGAACCCCGCGTTGAGGACGTCCGTCGAGACCGGCGTGACCTCGAAGTTCATCTCGCGCAGGGCGAACAGCTCGCCCGGGGTGACGGCCGCGGCGACGCGCGTGCCGTGGAGCGGGGTGCTGCCCGTGAGGCGCGTGGCGTCGAAGGTGACGTCGTGGGTGCGGGCGAGGGCCGTTGCCTTCGGGCGGGCCGACGCCGGGACGATCGCTGTGCTGCCGTCCGCTGTGCTTCGTACCGGAACGCCCTGCTGGAGGAGGGAGTTGAGGGCCGCGATCGCCGCCGGGTCGTCCAGGCGCAGGCTCAGGTCGCCGTGCGGGGCGACCCGGCCGACGGCTGTCGCCTCACGTACGGATCGCAGCGGGAGGCCCGTGAGCTTCGCCGACGCCACTGCCGTCACCTCGGCGCCCCACAGCCGGCCCAGGCTCCAGCCCGAGATGTCGTACATCACCGAGACCTTGTCGCTGATGTCCCGGCCGTCCGCCAACAGGACGTTCGCGAGGCCGCGCTTGGGCTGGTGCATGTCGACCACGTACGAGCCCTTCGGGTACGTCCGACCGGTCAGGCGGACGGGCTTGGTGGCGCGGGTGACCTGGACGTCGTTGGCGAGGAGGTGGTCCACCAGGCGGGCGGCGGCGGTCGTGCCCGCGGGGATGACGTAGGCGCGGGGGAAGGTGGTGGTGTAGACGTCCTCCGGGCCGATCCCGGGCACTCCCGGCACCGTCTTCCCGGACACCGGTACCTGCGCCGCCCCGGCCGCCCCGCGCCGGAAGACCTCGATCTGGTCGGCGACGAGTGACGTCCGGTGCGTCTGCACGAAGTCGAGCGTGGCCCGGATCGCGGCGCCCGCGACGGCCGTGTTGATGGCCGAGCGGCGGCGGAGTTCCTCGACGGGGAGGTTGGTGTAGGCCGAGTTGTTCACCTGGAGCGGGATCTCGACCGTGTGCGCGGCGACCGTGCCGTGGAAGGCCGCGTACTGCGGGGTGAAGATCGGCGGCCAGTCGTCCCAGCCCTCCTGCTGGTCCCGGAAGGGGATCTGGGCCGGGTCCACCCCGTCCTTCGCGGGCGTGTAGCCGAGGCCGTTGACGGCGGCCTCCATGCCGAGGGCGTTGGCGTAGGTGTTCTTGAGGAAGAGGTCGTACTCGTAGTTCTCGCCGTGCGGGGGAGTGGTGGGCTCGATGAGGGTGCCGTTGACGTACCCGTGCAGATCGAGCATGACGGCCGGCTGCTTGTCGATCTCGATCCGCCGCATCGCCCGTGTCTCGGGCTGTGAGGCGGTGACGAAGTCCCGGTTCAGATCGAAGCCGTTGGCGTTCGCGCGGGTCCCGGCGATACGGCCGTCGGGGTTGGCGGTGATGTTGAAGTACAGGCGGGAGTGGGAGAGGAGGTCCCGCGTGGGTGCGTCCTTGGCGGTGGCCAGCTGTTCGATGAGGTTGAGGGAGGCGTCGGTGCCCTCCCACTCGTTGCCGTGGATGTTGTTGTTGAAGTAGACGGGGGCCTTGTAACGCGCCTTGATCTCAGCGGATTTGGCGGCCGACGCCGGGGTGTTCTCGATCAGCTCGCGCATCCGTTCCTGGGCGCGGGCCTCGCGGGCGGTCTCCGGGGCGGTCACGGTGACGAGATAGAGGCGGTGCCCGCCGGCCGACGTCCCGGTCACCTCGACACTCACCCGGTCACCGAGGGCCTGGAGCGCGTTCAGCTTCGGGGCGATCGCGTGGTACGGGGTGAGGCCGAGCTTGAGGGACTTGTCGGCGGGGTTCTCGGGGTCGGGGGAGAGGACCTGTTCGCGCGGATAGCCGGTGACCGGGGCGCCGGTGGGGGCTTCGGCGGCGAGGGCCCGCCGGGCGGCGCTCGCCGGGGCCCGGGCGGCGTGCGCGTCGAGTGCGGGCTCGTGCCGGGTGGGGGCGGGCGCGGGGTCCGCCCCGGCCGACCGCGGGGTGAGGAGCAGGGACCCCGCCGTGGCCAGGGCGAGGGTGGCGATCAGTACGGGTCTCGCAGGGGCGGTTCTCGTGGTGCGCACGGGTCGTACCTCCTCCGGGAGCTTCCTGAGATCGGTACGGCGACATGTACCTGTTCGACTCAACCGGAACAAGAGGGAGTTGGTGTCACGGATGCCCCGGATGGCGCATCCGGGCGCCCCCGGACGGGGCATGCTGAGGGCGAACGAGCCGAGGACGAGGAGAGCCACCCATGGCAACCATCCCTTCGCTCCCCAGCAGGGACGACGTACTGCGCATGGCCCGCAGCACGACGGACATCACTGGCCAACTCCTGGACACCGCCGGGAACATCACCAGGATCGCGATCAACACCTTCGACCCGAGGGACGGTTCGGGCCAGGAGGTGCTCCGGGTCCTGCGGCGGACCACGGCCGAACTGGCCGAGGCGAGCGCATCGCCCCAGGCGCAGGAGGCGTTCTATCGCATCGTCGACACCCTGACCCGCCTCGGCACCAGCGGCGCCCCGCTGGCCGCCCACCCCGTCAGCGCACCGGCCCAGGCCCTGCTCACCGCGCTGGGCGACAGCCTGCTGCCGGTGCTGGACGCGGTGGAACCGGCGGTGGAGGAGTTCGCGACGGCGCTCGGAGAGCTGGTGGAGGCCATGTCCCCGCTGCTGCCCGCGACGGCGGGCCTCACCGCCGGCGCCCTGCTCGCCCTCACCCCGCTGATCCGCGCGGCGGCGGACGTCCTGCGCGACTCGTCCCCCGAGCTCCGTCGTATCGCCGACGCGTTGACTGCCGCCCTGGCCCCGCTGATGCCGCTCCAGGTGGCCCTCGCCGAACGCGCGGCAGCGGCGGGAGCCGGCGTGGTCCGAGCCTCCCTCCAGCCCCTCGCCGACCTCACGGAGGCAGCCGCGGCGACGACCAAGGCCGCCGGACCGGTGCTGGTCGCGGGCGAGGAGCTGCTGGTGGCCGGCCTGGAACACCTCCAGCCGGCCCTCCTGGCCGGCGCCTCCCGCGCGGGCCGGGTGGCGCGGGCGGCCGCGGTACGGGTGTCGGCGGCGGTGAGTCCGGCGGCGGAGCCGGGGGTGGTGGTGTCGGTGGCGGCCGTGTGAGCTCAAGGGCGGCGCACGCGACCGCGAACCCTGATCCGGTCGCCCGATAGAGTGCGGCCATGCGCGATCTTGGGGTGGGGTTCAGGTATCTCCTGAAGGGCCAGCGGTGGGTGGCCCGGCACGGCAAGCAGTACGAGTTCGGGCTGATTCCGGGACTTATCACCCTCGTCCTCTACGGGGCGGTCCTGGTGTCGCTCGCGATCTGGGGCGATGACTTCGTCGGGTGGGCGACGCCGTTCGCCGACGACTGGTCGAGCCCCTGGCTGGGTCTCTTCCGCGGTCTCCTCACGGTCGTGCTGTGGGCGCTCGCCCTGCTCCTCGCGGTCCTCACCTTCACCGCGGTCACGCTCCTGATCGGCCAGCCCTTCTACGAGAGCCTGTCGGAGAAGGTCGACCGTGACGTGTCCCCGGACGGCACCGCCCCCGAGTCGAACCTCCCCCTCTGGCGGGAGCTGTGGATCTCGGCGCGCGACAGCCTCCGCATCCTCGCCCGCGCCCTGCTGTGGGGCGTCCTGCTCTTCGCCCTCGGCTTCATCCCGTTCGTCGGGCAGACGGTCGTCCCCGTCCTCGGCTTCTTCGTCACCGGCTTCTTCCTCACCGAGGAACTCGTCGCCGTCGCGATGCAGCGCCGTGGCGTCGAACTCCGCGACCGGCTCGCCCTGTTGCGCTCCCGCAGGACCCTGGTCTGGGGCTTCGGCACGCCTCTGGGCCTGGCCTTCCTGGTCCCGTTCGTCGCGGTGTTCCTGATGCCGGGCGCGGTCGCGGGCGCCACCCTCATGGCCCGCGAGCTGCTGGGCGAGGAGACGCTGGACGATTCCAACGACGCAGAGGAAGTCACCTCTTGACCGAGATACTCGCCGTCGCCGTCATCACCGTCCTGGCCGTCATCGCCCCCGGCGCCGACTTCGCCATGGTCGTCCGCAACAGCTACCTCCACGGCCGCCGCACCGGTGTGCTCGCCGCGACCGGCGTCGCCGCCGGCGTCCTGGTGCACGTCACCTACACGATGCTCGGCGTGGGCCTGCTGATCGCCTCCTCCACCTTCCTGTTCACGATCATCAAGCTGGTCGGCGCGGCCTACCTCGTCTACATCGGCGTCCGCACCTTCCGCGCCCGCGGCGAGGTGGAGGTGGACCTGGAGACCCAGTCGGACCTCACCCCGCTCCAGGCCCTGCGCTCCGGCTTCCTCACCAACGTCCTCAACCCCAAGACGACCCTCTTCGTCGTCTCGACCTTCGCCCAGGTCGTCAGCCCCGGCACCCCGGTCTACCAGCAGGTGGGCTACGGCCTGTTCATGTCCCTGGCCCACCTGCTGTGGTTCGGCGTCGTCGCGGTCTTCTTCTCGCACGACCGGATGCGCACCCTGATGCTGCGCGGCCAGAAGATCCTCAACAAGGTGATCGGTTCGGTCCTGGCCGGCCTCGGCATCAGCCTCGCGTTCGCTCCGTCGCACTGACGGCGACCGTCAGGATCGCCCTCACCTGCGCGATGATGTCGAGCCGGTTCGCCACGAACTCCGGGTCGGTCACCTCGGTGGTGTTCCCGGCCCCGAACTGGAGCACGGGCGTGTGCACATGCCCGCCCGGCAGCCGGTCGCGCAGTCCGAGCCGGTCGCGCAGCAGCGTGGCCCGGTAGGCGATCTCGTTGGAGAGGTAGTTCCCGCCGCCCCCGGCCCGGGCCGTCGACCCCTCCGTCGGCCCGTCGGGCCGCACCACGGCCTCCGTCCCCCCGGCCGGTATCTCGGTCACGCTCGTGTTGTCGTAGACGGGGAACCGGCCGGTGGTCGCGGCCACGATGTCCTTGTACGGCAGGGTCGTCGTCGTCCACTGCGGCTGCGAGGCCGGATCGGCGACCGGCACGGTCTCCGTCCGGCTCACGTTCTCGTTGTCCGGGAACCCGCCCCGCCAGGCCCCGTTGGTCCGCTCGACGTCGAACCGCCCGACCCGCCCCTGGCTGACGGTCGTGAACAGATCGACCTTCTTCAGATACGGCCGCAGCGTCCGCTCCACCGTCCCGTCGGCGAAGTCCTGCCACCGCACCGGGAACACGGCGGTCTCCACCCGCGCGGGCCCGTCCGCCGTCCGGATCACCGTCCCGTCGAGCGCGAGCGCCGTCGCCCCGGACGGGTTGGAGATCCGGATGTCCCGGTCGAGGGTGAACGGATCGAAGCCGGTGACGAGGACGCGCCTGTGGGGGCCCTTGGGGTAGTGGATGTCGGCCTGCCCACGCGAGGTCCACTCCAACTGGTCGAGCAGAGAAGCCCGTTGAGCCTCATCGAGCCCGAACTCCGGCTCCCAGCCCCGCACCTCCCTGGTCATCCCCAACCGCGCCCAGTACAGCGGCCGATCATCGTCCCGACTCAGATCCCCACCCGCGGGCCCCCGCCCCTGCGCCCGGTCGACGGCCCGCTCCCACAGAGCCGATCCTTCGCGTACGACGATCCGGCGGGCCTGCGCATAGCTGTGCGCCGAGCCGAGCGCCCGCGCGAACTCCGGTGCCACGGAGTCGAATCCGGACCGCCGGAGAATCTCCTGCGGCACCGCGCTGCCGAGCCGCTGCTCCTCGACGGTGGCCGGGGCGGCGGCGGTGGCCTGCGGCGCGGCGGTGAGCCCGGCTGCGAACAGGGTGAACCCGAGGGCCATGGTCCGAACACGTAGGGAAGTCACGGGAGTTCAGCCTCCGTCTGGTTGTGACGCCGTGGGGTCAAACGCCCCGAGGGGCGCGGGACTGCATTGATGTGCGGCTCCGCCGCGTGGGCGCGACCAGCCCCCCACCGGCCCGCAGATCATCACTGCCCCCCACCCCCCACAACAATCCGCCCCACCCCCTCCCGCAACGCCGACACGAACGCCTCCACCACCGGCGCCACCACCCGCCCCCGAACCGTCGCCGCATACACCGCCCGCGCCGGCCCCCCGTCATCCACCACCGGCACCAGCGCGACATCCGCCCGCACCGACCCCGCCGCCAGCGCCGGCACCAACGTCACCCCAAGCCCCGCCGCCACATACCCCTGCTTGGCCGTCCACTCGGCGACAACATGCGCGACCCGAGGCCGGAACCCCTCCCTCAGGGCCGCGTCCAGCAGCGTCCCCTCCGGACGCGCGCTCCCCGAGATCCACTCCGCGTCGGCGAACCGCCCGAGCCGCACCGGCCCACCGCCCGCCAGCGGATGGTCGGCGGGGACGGCGACGTACAGGGACTCGTCGAGGAGATGGTGAAGGTCGTACGACTCCAGCGGCGGACGGCCCGTCGTCGAGACCACCGCCAGGTCCAGATGGCCGGCGCTCAGCCGCTCCAGGAGCCCCGGGGTGAGGCCCTCCTCCCGAGAGACCCGCACCTTCGGGTGCCGGACCCGGAACGCGGCCAGCGCCTGTGGCACCAGCGCCGCGTCGGCCGTCGCGAACGCCCCGAACCGCAGCCGCCCGCCCGCGAGTTCACGCAGGGACGCCAACTCACGCCCGGCCCCGCGCAGCGCCTCGGCGACGGTCTCCGCGTACGGCACGAGGACGTGACCGGCCTCGGTGAGCCGGACACCCCGTGGGAGCCGATCGAAGAGCGGGGCGCCGCCCAGCGCCGTCTCCAGCGAGGAGATCTGCCGGGACACCGCGGACTGGGTCCAGCCGAGGCTCCGCGCGGCGACCGTGAACGAGCCCCGCCGCGCGACCTCCAGGAACACCCGCAGCCAGACGGTCGAGAGATCGAGCGTCTCGAATTCATGCGACTTCGGCATGGCGGCCATGCTAGACATTCGCTTGTCGCATCCATCAGCCGCCGCATAGCGTCGTCGCCATGGAGCACATCGCATTCCTGGGCCTCGGACACATGGGCGCCCCCATGGCCCGCCGACTCCTCGCCGCGGGCCACCCGTTGACCGTCTGGAACCGCACCGCGGAGAAGACCGCGCCCCTCGTCGCCGACGGTGCCGTCGCGGCCACGTCGCCCGCCGACGCCGTACGGGACGCCGACGTCGTGATCACGATGCTGGCCGGGCCGGAAGCGCTCGACGCGGTCGCCGAGGCCGTAGCGGACGCCCTGCGTCCCGGCACCTGCTGGATCGACATGTCCACCGTCGGGCCCGACGCCGTACGCCGCCTCGACCGGTTCACCGGGGTCTTGGTCGTCGACGCCCCGGTCATGGGCAGCACCGACAAGGCCGGCGCGGGCACGCTAGGCATCCTCGCGGGCGGCGACACAACCCGCGTCGAGCATGTCCTCGCCCACCTCGGCACCGTCACCCGTACCGGCCCCCTCGGCTCCGGCGCCGCCCTCAAGCTGGTCCTCAACGCGTCCGTCATCAGCGGCATCGCCGTCGTCGCCGAGGCACTGCGGCTCGCCGACGCCCTCGGTCTGGACGGGGAGACCACCCGGACCGCCCTCGCGAACGGCCCGCTCGCCGGAGTCGTCGCCCGCACCTTCGCCGAGGACGTCCACTTCGACACGGCGCTCGCGGTCAAGGACCTCGCCCTGGCCGTGGACGCGGCCGAACTGCCCACCACCGAGGCCGCCTTGCGGCTCTACGGGAAGATCGCCGAGCCCGGCGAGGACATCTCCCGAGCCGCCGCCCGCATCCGCACCACCCTCAGCTGAAGGAACCCCGTGAAGATCACCCTCGGCAACCCGGCCGACGCACCCCAGCCGCTGAGCCCCTACTACTCCCAGGTCGCCCGGGTCGAACAGCCCGACGGCGGCGCCCTGTTGTTCCTCTCCGGCCAGATCGCCGACGGCGACACCCTCGCCGAGCAGAGCCGGGGTGTCTTCGAGACCATCGAGGCGCTGCTGAAGGCGCACGGCGCCACGCTCGCCGACGTCATCAACATCCGGACCTATCTGACGGACATCGGCCGCCTCGACGAATACGGCGCCGTGCGACGGGAGTTCCTCACCGGCACCCCGCCCACCAGCATGACCTTCGAGGTGCCGCGCCTGTTCCGGGAGGAGGCCCAGGTCGAGGTGGAGGTCGTGGCCGCGGTGCCCGCCCCGGAGTGATCCCTTCCGGGTGATACTGCCGCCCATGAAGACGACGAACCTGGGCGTGCTCTTCCTCATCGAACTGGGCGCCCTGGCGGCCGTCGGCTACTGGGGCTTCACCCGCGCCGTGGCGACCCCACTCACCTGGCTGTTCGGCCTCGGCGCCCCGGCCGTACTCATCGTGCTGTGGTCGCGGTTCGGTTCCCAGAAGGCCCCGTACAAGACCCGGGGTGCGGTCCGGGTCGGTTTCGAACTGCTCTGGTTCGGGGCGGGCGTGGCCGCGCTGTCCGCCGCCGGGGCCGTCGGCTGGGCCGTCGCCTTCGCTGTCGTGTGCGCGGTGAGCAAGAGCCTCGCCGTCATCTGGCGCCAGTAGCCGGGAGGTTCAGCCCTGCTCGCCCAGCAGCGTGAGGAAGTCCCGGAAGGCGCCCGGCATGTCGACCGAGTCCGGGTCCAGCAGCCACTGGTACTGAAGTCCGTCCATCACCGCCACCAGCAGTGGTGCCGTGCGCTCGGGCGTCAGTCCGTTCGGCAGCAGGTCGCCGTACTCGGCGCGCAGCACCGCCGCCATGTTCTCCCGCACCTTCGCATAGCGCTCGGTGAAGTAGCCGCGTGCCGGGTGGCCTTCGGTGACGCTCTCGCCGAGCAGCGCCGAGAAGGTCTGGATGATGCCGGGCCGCATCGCGTTGTACTCGACGAGCGAGACGAGCAGATCGACCCGCCACTGGGTGTCCGGCACCGCGTCCCACTGGTCCCGCTCGGTGAGCACGGCGACCAGCAGCGCGTCCTTGGTCGGGAAGTAGTGCAGCAGCCCCTGCTGGGTCAGTCCGACCCGCTCGGCGACGGCGGCGAGGCTGGCCGCCCGGTAGCCGCGCTCGGCGATCACCTCCAGGGCCGCCCGCACGATCTCCGCGCGCCGCTCCTCGCTCCTGACCCTGGCGTTCATGAACTCACCGTACGACATGACCGTATGGCAAATATAACGTAGAGATAACGAAACCTACCGACCTACAGGTAGCGGGTGCACGATGGAGGGACCGCACGGACCAGAACCCAGGAGGACCCCATGGCGGGCACCCACTCCCTCACCCCGGCCGACCAGGCCCGCGAGGCGGCCGTAGAAGCCGCCCTCGGCAAGCTCGACCTGGACGCCAAGGCCCGGCTGCTCTCCGGCCAGGACATGTGGACGCTGCCCGCCCTGCCCGAGATCGGTCTGAAGTCCCTCGTGATGTCCGACGGTCCGATCGGCGTCCGGGGCGTGCGCTGGACCGCCGACGACCCGTCGATCGCGCTGCCGTCCCCGACCGCCCTCGGCGCCACCTGGGACCCCGAACTCGCCCGCCGCGCAGGCGTCCTGCTCGCCCAGGAGGCCCGCCGCAAGGGCGTCCACGTGCTGCTCGCCCCGACCGTCAACCTGCATCGCTCCCCGCTCGGCGGCCGCCACTTCGAGGCCTACAGCGAGGACCCGTACCTGACCGGTCTGATCGGCGCGGGATACGTGACCGGCGTCCAGTCCGGCGGCGTCGGCACCACCGTCAAGCACTTCGTCGCCAACGACGCCGAGACCGACCGCTTCACCGTCGACACCTCGTCTCCGAGCGCGCCCTGCGCGAGCTGTATCTGCGACCCTTCGAGCTCATCGTCGAGAACGCCCACCCCTGGGGCATCATGACCGCCTACAACCAGGTCAACGGCGTCACCATGACCGAGCACCACCACCTGGTCAACGGGATCGCGCGCGGCGAGTGGGGCTTCGACGGCTACAACGTCTCCGACTGGATGGCCGCCCGCTCCACCAAGGGCGCCATCGAGGGCGGCCTCGACGTCGCCATGCCCGGCCCGCAGACCGTCTACGGCCCCGCGCTCGCCCAGGCCGTGCGGGACGGCGAGGTCGAGGAGGTCCAGGTCGACGCGGCCGTCCGCAACGTCCTGCGGCTCGCCGCCCGCGTCGGCATCCTGGCGGACGCCGAACCCGTCGTCACCGAACTCCCCGACCCCGTCGACGGCGAGGCCCTGGCCCGCGAGATCGCCCGCCGCGCCTTCGTGCTGGTCCGCAACCAAGGCGCCCTTCCGCTGCGGTCAGGGAGCGTCGCCCTCCTCGGCGCCGCCGCCCGCGACGCCCGCGTCCTCGGCGGCGGCTCCGCCACCGTCTTCCCGGCCCGCATCGTCTCCCCGCTCGACGGCCTCAGCGCGGCCCTGCCCGACCTGACGTACGCCGTCGGCGCCGACCCGAACACCGAACTCGCCGTCGCCGACAAGGGCTTCACCCTGCGCGCCGTCTGCCGGGACGCCGACGGCAACGTCCTCGGCACCGGCTCCGCGCCGGGCGGCCAGATCCAGTGGATGGGCGACGACCTGCCCGAGGGCGTCACCCACGACACCCTCCACACCATCGAACTGACCGGCACCTTCACCCCGCGCGACACCGGCACCCACACCTTCGGCATCAAGGGCGTCGGCGCCTTCACCCTCACCGTCGACGGCACCACCTCCTTCGACGACCTCCAGCTCCCCGCCGACACCAGCGACCCCTTCGAGGCATTCTTCGGCTCCCCGGTGCCCCGCGGCGAGGCCGAACTGACCGCAGGCGAACCGGTCGAGGTCTCCCTCACCCATGTCTTCCAGCTCCCCGAGGACTTCCCCTTCAAGGTCATCGCGTTCGCCCTCGCCCACCAGGAGCCGCAGCGCGACCCCGACGAGCTGATCGCCGAGGCCGTCGAGGCCGCCCGGAACGCCGACACGGCCGTCGTCGTGGTCGCCACCACCGACCGTGTCGAGTCCGAGGGCTTCGACCGCAAGGACATGCGCCTGCCCGGCCGCCAGGACGACCTGGTCCGCGCCGTCGCCGCCGCCAACCCGAACACGGTCGTGGTCGTCAACGCGGGCTCCCCGGTGGAGCTCCCGTGGCGCGACGAGGTCGCCGCCGTACTGCTGAGCTGGTTCCCCGGCCAGGAGGGCGGCGCGGCCCTGGCGGACGTCCTCACCGGGGCCCACGAGCCCGGCGGCCGGCTCCCCACCACCTGGGGCTCCCTGGACGCCGCCCCGGTCACCCAGGTCACCCCGCAGGACGGCCGGCTCCGCTACACCGAGGACGTCTTCATCGGCTACCGCGCCTGGACGAAGGAGGGCCGCACCCCCTCGTACCCCTTCGGCCACGGCCTCGGCTACACCGACTGGGCCTACGAATCCGTCGAGGTCACCGGTACGACCGTCAAGGTCCGCGTCCGCAACACCGGCGAGCGCGCCGGCCGTGAGGTCGTCCAGGTCTACCTCGCGCCCACCGAGACGGGCGACCGCCCGGAGCGCGTCCTCGCCGGCTTCGCCGGGGTCGAGGCGGCCCCCGGCGAGACCGTCGAGGCCACGGTGGAGATCCCCCGCCGGGCCTTCGAGACCTGGAACGAGGAGGAGGGGGCGTGGTCGTTTGTGAAGGGTTCGTACGAGATCCGGATCGGGCGGTCGATCACGGACCGCCGACTCACCGAGACGATTAACGTCTGATCCGGGACAAGTCTCCCCATGAGCAGCCCCGGCCCGGGACCTGACACCCGGGCCGGGGCAAATACCTTCCCAGGACCTCTGCTCTCCCGGAACCTCAGCGCGTGCCGAACGCGTACACCGTCTCCGAGCGGAACACCTCGCCCGGCCGCAGGACCGTGGTCGGGAACGCGGGCTGGTTGGGGGAGTCGGGGAAGTGCTGGGTCTCCAGCGCGACACCGTCGCAGGGTGCGAAGGGCTCGGGCAGATGGTCGGCGGTGTAGAGCTGGAGCCCCGGCTCGGTGGTCGAGACCGTCAGGACGCGGCCGGAGGAGGGATCGTGCAGCTCGGCGACCTCGACGGGGGTGTCCGTCAGCCCCTTGTCGAGCACGAAGTTGTGGTCGTAGCCCGACCCGGTCTTGCGCCCCTCCCGGAAGTCGAACCGCCCGCCCGTCACGTCCTCCAGCACCCCCGTCGGGATCAGGTCCGCGTCCACCGGCGTGTACCGGGAGGCGGCCAGCCGCAGCTCATGACCGCCCGCGTTCCCGGACCCGGCCAGGTTGAAGTAGCTGTGGTTGGTGAGGTTGACGACGGTCGGCGCGTCCGTCGTGGCCTCGTAGGAGATCCGCAGCGCCCCGTCGGCGTCCAGCGCATAGGTCGCGGACACCTCCAGCCGCCCGGGGAACCCCTCCTCGCCGTGCGGACTGACCCGCGACAGCCGCAGCCCGTGCTCGCCGACCGGCGCGACGTCCCACACCCGCTTGTCGAAGCCGCGCTCCCCGCCGTGCAGGGAGTTGGGCGCGGGGTTGAGCGCGAGGGCGTACGTCACTCCGTCCAGCGGGAAACGCCCCCGGGCGATCCGGTTCGCGAACCGGCCGATCAGGGCGCCGAAGTAGGGCCCGGTGTGCGTGAGATAGCCGTCCAGGTCCGCGAACCCCAGCACCACGTCCGCCGTACGCCCGTCCCGGTCGGGCACCTCCACCGACTGCACGATCCCGCCGTACGACAACACCCGCACCCGCACACCGGAGCGCTCCAGGGTCCACCGGTGAACCGGGGTGCCGTCGGGAAGTGTGCCGAAGAGTTCGTTCATGTGCGGAACTTTAGGTCACCCGGCTGTGGCGGTGACCTTCCGGTAGGCCATCTCGGCCAGCCGGGCCTGCCCGTTCACACTCGGGTGGAACCAGTCCCAGTGGCTCAACTGGTCGGTGCCGAACCGGTACGCGTAGACCGCGCCGCCGTCGAAGCGGCACCGCTCGTCCTTCGCGCACACCTCCGCCAGCACCTCGTTGTACGCCTCCACCCGGTCCTGCACGGAGTCCCGCCGCTCGGTCGCCGCCGCGGCCAGATCGTCGGGGTCGCCCAGCATCGACGGGCAGATGCCCAGCTTCCATACCTGCTTGCCCAGCTCATTGGTCCGCCCCTGCGACCACAGCCTCTTCAGGTCCGGCACGCTCGCCACATACACCTGCGCCTTCGGCGCCGCGGCCCGCAGCGTGTCCATCGCCTCCTCGAACTGCGCCCGGAAGTCGGCCACCGACGTCATCGCCGCGGCGGTGTCCCGGCACGCGTCGTTGGCCCCCGCCATCACCGTCACCAACTCCGGCTTCCGCGTCGCCGCCTGTGCCATCTGCCCGGCGAGATCGGCCATCCGCGCCCCGGTCACCGCGTAGTTCCAACTCGCCGAGGCCGCCTTGGCCCGCCCCAGCAGCCGTACGGCGAGACTGTCGACCTCGGCACTGCTGCCGGTCGCCCAGGACGCCTCCGTGCAGTCCTTGAGCACCGCACACGCGTCGAAACCCCGGGTGATGGAGTCGCCGACCGCGGCGAGGGACGCCGGGCTGCGGTCCCACAGGGACGTCGGCGACGGGGACGGCTTCGCTCTGTGCGCCGCGGCGCCGGACGGCTCCGACGCGTTGCCACCGACGGCGTCGCACCCCGCGGCGCCCAGGACGGTCGCCGTCACGACGGCGAGTACGGCACGCGAACGACGGCTTCGCATCCCCTGGTGACCTCCTCGGTCGACATGCGCTCTCCCGCGAACTTCGTCCCCCTCCATGACAACGCACGGGAGTTCCCGACCCGCGCCCGCGCAACGCCGCGGCCCCCTTCTAGCGTCCTGCCGGGTGAATGGCGGGCGTTTCACGGCATCGGGACCGACGGTACGTCACACTCCTTGCGCCGCCGCACGGTAGCCTCGCCATCAACGTGGCTGCCGCCACCGCCACTCATCTCGTCCGCACAATGGTCCCGCTCTGCCCGGAGGTCCCGGTGACGACACGTGGAGTTCTGTACGTGCACTCCGCTCCGCGCGCGCTGTGCCCGCACGTCGAGTGGGCCGTCGCCGGAGTGCTCGGCACGCGCGTCAACCTCGACTGGATCCGGCAGCCCGCGGCCCCCGGCACCTGGCGCTCGGAGTTCTCCTGGCAGGGCCAGGTCGGCACCGCCTCCAAGCTCGCGTCGGCCCTCAGAGGCTGGCACCTGCTCCGCTTCGAGGTGACCGCCGAGCCCTGCCCCACCGCGGAGGGCGAGCGCTACAGCTGCACCCCCGACCTCGGCATCTTCCACGCCGTCACCGGCATCCACGGCGACATCCTCATCCCCGAGGACCGTCTGCGCGCCGCCCTGAGCCGCTCCCAGCAGGGCGAGACGGACCTGGAGGCCGAGATCGCCAAACTCCTCGGCAAGCCCTGGGACGACGAGCTGGAGCCGTTCAGGTACGCGGGCGAGGGAGCACCGGTGCGCTGGCTGCACCAGGTGGTCTAGGAATCGCGGACATGCTGAAGGGCCCCCATCGACCGGTGGGGGCCCTTCAGTTACGTACGAACGTTTCTCACACCGTCCGGAACGCCAGCACCACGTTGTGCCCGCCGAAGCCGAACGAGTCGTTCAGCGCGGCGATACGGCCCTCCACGGGCAGCTTGCGCGCCTCACCGCGGACGACGTCGGCGTTGGCCTCCGCCTCCGGGTCGAGGTTCTCGACGTTGATGGTCGGCGGGGCGAGACGGTGGTACAGGGCGAGGATCGCCGCGACGGACTCGACACCACCGGCGCCACCCAGCAGATGGCCCGTCATGGACTTCGTGGCGGACACCGCGAAGTGGTCGGTGTCGTCGCCGAACACCTTGCGCAGCGCCTTCAGTTCGGCCACGTCACCGGCCGGCGTCGAGGTCGCGTGCGCGTTGACGTGCACGATCTCCGCCGGGTTCAGGTCGGTGTTGTCGAGCAGGTTCTGCAGGGCGTGGGCGATGCCCCGCCCCTCCGGCTCGGGCTGCACGATGTCGTGGCCGTCGGCGGAGATGCCCTGGCCCACGGCCTCGGCGTACACGCGGGCACCGCGCTTGGCGGCGTGCTCCGCGGACTCCAGGACGATGACGCCGGCGCCCTCGCCGAGGACGAAGCCGTCGCGCGCGGTGTCGTAGGGACGCGAGGCGCCCTGCGGGTCGTCGTTGTTCTTGGACATCGCCATCATGTTGCCGAACGCGGCGATGGGCAGCGGGTGGATCGCTGCCTCCGTGCCACCCGCGACGACGACGTCGGCGCGGCCGGTGCGGATCATCTCGATGGCGTAGCCGATGGCCTCGGCGCCCGACGCGCAGGCGGACA
Source organism: Streptomyces sp. NBC_00028 (assembly GCF_045041065.1). NCBI lineage: Bacteria > Bacillati > Actinomycetota > Actinomycetes > Kitasatosporales > Streptomycetaceae > Streptomyces > Streptomyces sp. NBC_00028. The sequence goes on from NZ_CP108293.1 coordinate 6,943,437, forward strand.
CCGGGGTGTGCACACCGGCACGCGCGCCCACGAGGAGACCCACGTTGGCGGACGGGCCGTTCGGCATGAGCATGGGGACGGTGTGCGGGGAGACGCGGCGGACGCCCTTCTCCTTCAGCACGTCGTACTGGTCGAGCAGCGTCGTGACGCCACCGATGCCGGAGGCGATGACCGCGCCGAGACGGTCGGGGTCGACGCTGCGGTCCTCACCGGCCTTGGCCTCGAACCCGGCGTCCGCCCACGCCTCCTTGGCCGCGACCAGCGCGAACTGCGCCGAGCGGTCCAGGCGGCGGGCCTGCGGCCGGGGGATGACCTCGGTCGGCTCCACGGCGACGGGCGCCGCGATACGAACGGCCTGGTCGGCCGCCCACTCCTGCTCCAGGGGCTTCACACCGGACTTGCCGGCGATCAGACCCTCCCAGGTAGAGGCTGCGTCGCCACCCAGCGGTGTGGTTGCGCCGATACCGGTGACGACCACGGTGCGATTGGTCGGGCTCACGGGAAATCTTTCTCCAAGTATCACGAGGATTCAGCGGCGCCACCGCCGGGTGGCGGGGCCTGCGCAGCCGGGCCTAAGCGGTGGCTCAGGCCTGGTGCTTGAGGATGTAGTCGGTCGCGTCGCCGACCGTCTTGAGGTTCTTGACGTCCTCGTCCGGGATCTTGACGTCGAAGCGCTCTTCGGCGGCGACGACGACCTCGACCATGGACAGCGAGTCGACGTCCAGGTCGTCGGTGAAGGACTTGTCCAGCTGGACGTCCTCGACCGGGATGCCGGCGATCTCGTTCACGATGTCGGCGAGACCGGCGACGATCTCTTCCTGAGTGGCGGCCATGTGAGGCGCTCCTTCTTCTTGATCCAGAGGGTGTGGCAGGTGGTGCTTCCCGCACCGGACCAGGTGATCCGGCACGGAGTGCCTAGGGGAGGGTAACGACAGTGGCGGCGTAGACGAGACCCGCCCCGAAGCCGATGACGAGCGCGGTGTCGCCGCTCTTCGCCTCGCCGGTCGCCAGGAGCCGCTCCATCGCGAGCGGGATCGAGGCGGCCGAGGTGTTGCCGGTGGTGCGCACGTCGCGGGCGACCGTGACATGCTCCGGCAGCTTGAGAGTCTTCACCATCGAGTCGATGATCCGCTCGTTGGCCTGGTGCGGAATGAAGACGTCCAGGTCGTCCGGGCTGATTCCGGCCGCGTCCAGCGCCTGCTGGGCGACCTTCGCCATCTCGAACACGGCCCAGCGGAACACCGCCTGGCCCTCCTGCGTGATCGCAGGGAACTTGGCGACCGAGCCCTCGCGGTAGTCGGTCCACGGCACGGTCTGCTTGATCGTCTCGGACTTGTCGCCCTCGGAGCCCCAGACGGTCGGGCCGATGGCCGGCTCCTTCGCGGGACCCACCACGACCGCGCCCGCCCCGTCACCGAACAGGAAGGCCGTCGCGCGGTCCTCCAGGTCGGTCAGGTCGGACAGCCGCTCCACGCCGATGACCAGGACGTACTCCGCCGAACCCTCGACGATCATGCCCTTGGCGAGGGTGAGGCCGTAGCCGAAACCGGCGCAGCCCGCGGAGATGTCGAACGCGGCGGCCTTCCGCGTGCCCAGCTTGTCGGCGATCTCCGTCGCCACGGCCGGGGTCTGCTTGAAGTGCGACACGGTCGAGACGATCACGCCGCCGATCTGCTCGGCGGAGATCCCGGCGTCGGCGATGGCCTTGCCGGACGCCTCGATCGACATGGCGGCGACGGTCTCCTCGTCGTTCGCCCAGTGCCGGGTCTCGATGCCGGAGCGCGAACGGATCCACTCGTCGGACGAGTCGATCGTCTCGAGGATCACCTCGTTGGGCACGACCCGGGTCGGACGGTAGCCGCCCACGCCCATGATCCGCGCGTACGGGGCGCCCTTGCTGGGCTTGATCTTCGACATTGCTCGTTGGCTCCTTTTCAGGCGCTCTGCTCGGCGATGAGCTCGCGAGCGGCGTCGAGGTCGTCGGGGGTCTTGAGGGCCAGCGTCTTGACGCCGGGCAGCGCGCGCTTGGCGAGGCCGACCAGCGTGCCGCCGGGGGAGACCTCGATGATCGCGGTCGCGCCGAGCTCCTTGAAGGTCTCCATGCACAGGTCCCAGCGGACCGGGTTGGCGACCTGGCCGACCAGCCGTGCCAGCACCTCGGTGCCGGTGGCGACGGTCCGCCCGTCCTTGTTGGAGACGTAAGGGAGCGTCGGGTCGGCGGGCGTGACGGCCTCGGCGGCCTTCGCCAGTGCGTCGACCGCGGGCGCCATGTGGTGCGTGTGGAAGGCGCCGGCCACCTTCAGGGCGATGACCTTGCGGACGCCCTCGGGCTTGTCCTCGTTCAGCGCGGCGAGCTGCTCCAGCGTGCCGGCGGCCACGATCTGGCCCGCGCCGTTCACGTTCGCCGGGGTCAGGCCGAGCTTCTCCAGGTGCGCGACGGAGGTCTCCGGGTCGCCGCCGAGCAGCGCCGACATACCGGTCTCGGTGACCGCGGCGGCCTCGGCCATGGCGAGCCCACGCTTGCGTACGAGGGTCAGCGCGGCGGTGTCGTCGAGGACACCGGCGAGGGCGGCGGCGGTGAACTCACCGACGGAGTGGCCCGCGACCGCGCCCGGGGCGACGGCACCGAGTGCCGAGGCGGACAGGATCCCGGCCGCGACCAGGAGCGGCTGGGCGACAGCCGTGTCCCGGATGGCGTCCGCGTCGGCCTGTGTGCCGTAGTGGGCGAGGTCCAGGCCGATGGCGTCCGACCACGCGGCGACGCGGTCGGCGGCACCGGGGAGTTCGAGCCAGGGAGTCAGGAAGCCGGGCGTCTGGGCGCCCTGGCCGGGAGCGACGAGTACGAGCACTCTCACACTCTCTCTTGTGGACGGCCATAGCCGCCCGTGGGGACAGGGACGAAGAACACGAGGGGGTTTTGTGGACCCCCGACAAAAGGCTAGAGCGGGAGATCCCCGTCGGCCAGACGCCCCAGGATCAGCGCGATCCGCAGCGTGAACGCGGAACGTACGTCCGAAGGCGACCAGCCGGTGACGTCAGTCACACGTCGAAGCCGGTAGCGCACGGTGTTGGGATGGACGAAGAGCATTCGGGCCGCGCCTTCGAGACTGCTCGCCTGTTCGAGATAGACGGAGAGCGTCTCCAGAAGCGCCGATCCGGCCTCCTCCAGCGGTCTGTAGATCTCCTCCACCAGTTGCTCGCGGGCGCTGGGGTCACCGGCCATCGCGCGCTCCGGGAGGAGATCGTCCGCGAGGACCGGGCGCGGGGCGTCCTGCCAGGCGGAACAGGCCTTCAACCCGGCCGCGGCGGCCTGCGCGGACCGGGTCGCGGCCAGCAGGTCGGGCACGACGGGCCCGGCGACCACCGGCCCCGCCGCATAGGGCCCGATCAGCGACTTGGCGACGGCGATCGGATTGTCGCTGCCGCCCGCGATGACGACGAGCCGGTCCCCGAGGACACCGGTGAGCACCTGGAGCTTGGCATGCCGGGCGGCCCGCCGGATCGCCTCGACGGTCAGCTCGGAGTCCCCGTCGGGAGCGGTGCCGAGGACGACACACACATGTTCGGGAGCGTTCCAGCCGAGCGCTGCGGCGCGGCTGACCGCCCCCTCGTCGGCCTCGCCGCTGAGCACGGCGTTGACGACCAGCGACTCCAGACGCGCGTCCCAGGCACCCCGTGCCTCCGCGGCCTGCGCGTACACCTGGGCCGTGGCGAAGGCGATCTCCCGGGCGTAGACGAGGAGGGCCTCCCGCAGAATGCCCTCGTCGCCGGGAGCGGCCACCTCGTCGATGGCGGACTCCATGACCTCGATGGTGGTGCGCACCATCTCGACGGTCTGCCGCAGGGTGATCGCCCGGGTCAGCTCGCGCGGAGCGGTCCCGAAGACATCGGTGGAGATGGCCTGCGGGGCGTCGGGATACCGGAACCACTCGGTGAAGGCCGCGATACCGGCCTGGGCGACGAGACCGATCCAGGAACGGTTCTCCGGGGGCATGGCCCGGTACCACGGCAGCGTCTCGTCCATCCGCGCGATGGCCTGCGCGGCGAGCGACCCGGACGACCTCTCCAGCCTCTTCAGGGTCGCGGAGTGCGAGTGGGCGGCGGCTGCGGCGGCTGCGGTGTTGCCGGTTTCGGGTTCGGGCACGGGACAAGACTGCCTTATCCGGACGGGAGCATGCGCTGGCGGGGTCCGGGACGGGGTCTACGGTGGGGTCCGTGATGGACGTGCGACGCGCCGACGAGCGCTACCCAGGGGGCGACCGGGCGGCCGGAATCGACTCCCGTCACGCCTTCTCCTTCGGCTCCCACTACGACCCCGACAACCTCCGCTTCGGCGCGGTGATCGCCTGCAACGAGGAGCGTCTCGCCCCCGGAGCCGGCTTCGACGAGCACCCGCACAGCCACACCGAGATCGTGACCTGGGTGATGGAGGGCGAGCTGACGCACCGCGACAGCGCGGGCCATGAGACGAAGGTCCGCCCCGGCGACGTCCAACGCCTGAGCTCCGCGGGCGGCGTCCGGCACGTCGAGCGCAACGACGGCGTGGAGCCGCTGGCCTTCCTCCAGATGTGGCTGGCCCCCCGCGACCCCGGCGGCGACCCCTCGTACGAGATCGTCCGCGGCATCGCCGACTCCACCCCGTACGCCGTCCCGGAGGCGGCCGCGATGCTCCACGTACGGCGGCTGGGGCCGGGGGAGCGCACGGCGGTGCCCGACGCCCCGTACGTCTACGTCCATGTCGTGCGCGGTGAAGTACGGCTGGACAGCGAGGAGTTGGGCCCCGGCGACGCGGCCCGGATCACCGACGCCGAGGGGTTGGACGCGGTGGCGGTGACGCGGGCCGAACTGCTGCTGTGGGAGATGGCCTAGCGGCCACTGATCTCGGCGAGCACCGCGTCCGTGAAGGGCGGCCACGCCTCGACCGCCCACGGCCCGAACGCCCGGTCCGTCAGGGCCACACAGGCGGCCCCCGCGGCCGGGTCGATCCAGAGGAACGTACCGGACTGCCCGAAGTGCCCGAAGGTGCGCGGCGAGGACGAAGAGCCCGTCCAGTGCGGGGACTTGGAGTCGCGGATCTCGAAGCCGAGGCCCCAGTCGTTGGGGTTCTGGTGGCCGTAGCCCGGCAGGACACCCTTGGTGCCCGGGTACTGGACGGTCATGGCGTCGGCGACCGTGCGCGGGTCGAGCAGCCGGGGCGCCTGCACCTCGGCCGCGAACCGGAGGAGATCCTCGACGGTCGACACCCCGTCCTTCGCCGGAGAGCCCTCCAGGCTCGTCCCCGTCATCCCCAGCGGCTCCAGCACTGCCTGGCGCAGATACTCGGCGAAGGGGATGTCCGTCGCCTTGGCGATGTGGTCGCCGAGCTGCTCGAACCCGGCGTTGGAGTACAGCCGCCGCTCCCCGGGCGGCGCCATCACCTTGTGCTCGTCGAAGGCCAGCCCGGAGGTGTGGGCGAGCAGATGCCGGACCGTCGACCCGGCGGGTCCCGCCGCCTCGTCGAGCTCGATCGCCCCCTCCTCGTACGCGACGAGCGCCGCGTACGCCGCGAGCGGCTTGGTGACCGAGGCCAGGGGGAAGCGCCGGCCGGCCGGCCCCTGCACACCGAGCACCGTACCGTCGGCCCGCACCACCCCCGCCGCAGCGGTGGGAACCGGCCAGTTCTCGATCAGCGCGAGGCTCTTCAACGACATGCCGCCGAGCCTAAGCTCTCAGAGCTTCAGCTCCAGCAAGGGGTCGGGCTTCGGCAGGAACCCGAGAGCGTCGTACAGCGCCCTGGCCTCGGCGGACGCGGTGAGCTGGACGCGCCGGACCCCGCGCTCGCGGAACCACTCCAGCAGCGCGGTCATGCCCGCACGCGCGTATCCGCGCCGCCTGGCCTCCGGGTCGGTGGCGACGCTGAAGACGAAACCGGTGACGCCCAGCGGGTTGCCCGCCTTGCCGATCCGGTACTCCACCGTCCCGCACACCAGCGCGGTCAACGCGCCCGCCCGCTCCGGGTGATCGACCACGAACGCGGCGAAGTCCCCGTCCGCCTCCGCGAGCCGTCCCTTCAGCACCGGGAGCGACTCGGTGTGCCACGCTGTGGACGGATCGGCGTCCGCCATCGAGTCGATCATCACCTGGCGAAGGCGCAGCACTTCCCCGGCGTCCTCGGGCACGGCACGTCGTACGAGAGTCATGACCCGCACGCTAGTGACCGTGCCCGGCCGGCGTCCTGCGAATTCTTACCTGTTCCGCTTGCTTGGAGTGCACTCCAAGGTTTTAGCGTTGGGGTCATGACGGTGATGGAGACCACCCCGGGTACCAGGACCGACAGCTGTGCCGCCCCGCCGCACCCACACCGGCGGCCCGAGGGCCAGGACAGCTACACGATCAGCGAGGTCGTCGCCTTTACCGGCCTGTCCGCGCACACCCTGCGCTGGTACGAGCGCATCGGCCTGATGCCGCACATCGACCGCTCGCACACCGGCCAGCGCCGGTACAGCAACCGCGACCTGGACTGGCTCGACCTCGTCGGCAAGCTCAGGCTCACCGGCATGCCGGTCGCCGCGATGGTGCGGTACGCGGAACTGGTGCGCGAGGGCGACCACACTTTCACCGAACGGTTCGAGCTCCTGGAGACGACCCGGCAGGACGTCCTGTCCCGGATCGCGGAACTCCAGGACACCCTCGCCGTTCTCGACCGGAAGATCAGCTTCTATGCCGACGCCGGTCACGCCTACGAAACGGAGAAAGCGGGATGACCGACAGCACGATCCCCACCGCACGACTGGGTGCCGACGGCCCCGAGGTGGGAGTGCAGGGCCTCGGCTGCATGGGCATGAGCTTCGCCTACGGCCCCGCGGACGCGGGCGAGTCGCGGGCCACCCTGGAACGCGCCCTGGAACTGGGCGTCACGCTCTACGACACCGCGGACGCGTACGGCGCCGGGGAGAACGAGAGGTTCCTCTCCCCGTTCTTCAAGGCCCACCGCGACGAGGTCGTGATCGCCACCAAGTTCGCCCTGGCCGTCCCGCCGGACGACCCGACCCGGCGCATCATCCGCAACGACCCGCCCTACATCCGCCAGGCCGTCGAGGCCAGCCTCAAGCGCCTCGACGTCGACGTCATCGACCTCTACTACATGCACCGGCGCGATGTGAACGTCCCCATCGAGGAGACCGTCGGCGTCATGGCCGAGCTGGTCCGCGAGGGCAAGGTCAAGCACCTGGGCCTCAGCGAGGTCACCGGCACCGAACTGCGGGCGGCGCAGGGCGTCCACCCCATCGCCGCCGTCCAGTCGGAGTGGTCCCTGTTCAGCCGCGACATCGAGTCCGGCGTGGTCCCGACCGCCCGCGACCTCGGCGTCACCCTGGTCCCCTACTCCCCGCTCGGCCGCGGCTTCCTCACCGGCTCCTTCGCCAACGCCGACAAGGACCTCACCGCAGGCGACTTCCGCCGCCAACAGCCCCGCTTCACAGGCGAGAACGCGGCGGCGAACGTAGCCCTCCTCGACCCGATCCGCACGGTTGCCGAAGCACACGGGGCGTCCTTGGGCCAGGTCGCGCTGGCCTGGGTCCAGCAGCAGGCACGGGTGCATGGCCTGCCGGTGATCCCGATCCCGGGCACGAGGAAGGCAAGCAGGGTGGAGGAGAACGTAGGGGCGGTGACCGTTGAACTGACGGCGGAGGAACTGACGCTGCTGGAGCCGATCGCCCAGAAGGTCGCAGGCGACCGCTACGCAGACATGACGTTCACTTCGGCAGGACGTGAGTAAAGAGGCTTTTGTCTTTCAGGGGCGCGGGGAACTGCGCGATCAACCCCCACCGGCCCGCAGCGCCCCACAACCTCACAACTCAGCCAACAACTCCGCCTTCTTCATAGAGAACTCCTCATCAGTGACCAGCCCAGCCTGATGCAGCTCTCCCAGATGGCGAATCCGTTCAGCGATGTCGGCGGGATCGCGCCTCGGCGCGGCCGCCGGCACCGCCGCCACAGCCCCGCGTTCCCGTACCGCCGCCAACACCGCCGCAGCGAACGGCAACGACTCGTGCACCGGCCCGTACCCCAGCCCGAACACCACCGTCGCCGGATCCTGGTCAGCCTGCGCAGGCGACGCCACGTCCCCGCGCAGCAACCGCAGATGCCCCTCGAACACCTCCGGTGAGCGCCACTCCACCCCGCTCAGCTCGGAAACGGCGAAACTCTGGTCGCCCGCCTTCCACTTCGCCGACGACGCCCCCGTCCAGAACCACCGGAAGAACACGGTCTTCCCGTCGAAGGACGCCTTCCCGTCGTACGCCTTGAAGGACAACGGCACCTCGGGAGCCGGCACCAGAAAACGATCCGCGGGTCCGTCGTCCGCCGGCAGCGACGACCGCAGCTCGTCGGCGTAGTACTCGGCGAGTACGGCACGCTCGGCCGGCAGCACCAGCCGGTACGGGTCGCAGCCTTCCTTCAGCTGCCCGGCCGCCGCCTCCATCAGGGGGTCGGCGCCGGGGCGGGGCTCGGCGCGCAGGACGACCGTGCCGCGTTTGCCGGGAGTCAGGGTCACCCCGGACAGGGCCCGCAGCGGAATCCGGCGCTCACCCAGGGACTGGAAGAGCTTGGGTGTTCGAATACCTCGTTCGTAGCGGATGCGCACAGAGTCGGACTCGAACTCCCAGGCGGCATGAAATCCGGCCAGTACGTCACCCATGCGGCTCATCGTATGCGGCACGAGCTCCTCCGTCGCCTCCCTGCGCAGACCGCAATTCCTGCGCCTCTACGCGCGTCCGTCCGTCGTGGTGCCGGACAAACCCGCCCGGCACGCCTTGTCCGCGTCGGCACAGTGGACCGACCGGTATGCGCCGACCCCGATGTCGGCGAAGTTCAGCAGGCTCTCGGTACCCGGCTCGAAATAGCCGCTGTGCCCCTTCGCGTCCGCCGCCGACAGCACCCGGGCCCCGAACGCGGAGGACACCGGGTCGGCGCCGTGCCCGAGCCCGCCGAGTTCCAGGTACGGCACGTCCTGGATCCAGTCGTCCGCGTCCCGCATCGCCCACACCTGCGCCGAGGTGTGCAGATGGGAGGCCTTCTCGACCCGCATCCCGGGACTGCCGGCCACCGCTATGTCAGCGACCCGGCCGGGCAGTTCACGTGCGGCGACCCCGCAGACCACCGAGCCGTAGCTGTGGCAGAACAGGGAGACGGGCGCGCTGCCGGGCAGCGCCCGCACCAGCGCGTTCAGCCGGATCGCGCCCTCCGCCGCGCGGACGCCGGTGGCCGAGTCGAGACCGAGTCCGCCGGGCGCGGTGTAGTCGGCCCAGGCGATCACGGCCGTACGGGTCGAGGGGCTCGCCGCCTTCTCGGCCGCGTACAGGGACTTGGCCATGCCGACCGGGGCCGAGTACTTGCGGTAGGTGCGCTGGAAGGTGAGCAGGTCGGTGTCGACGCCGGGGACGACGACCGAGATCCGCTCCGCCTTGCTGAGGCTGCCGAAGACCTCGGCGACCCGGCCAGAGCCCTCCGGGTCGAAGGCGAGGATGTGCCGCTTGCCGCTCATCAACGCCTCGTAGCGGTGCATACGACGGCCCGCTTCCTGCTGCCCGTCGGGCGAGAGGCGGGGGTCGTGCATGCGTTTGCGCTCGGTCTTGCGGGCCTTGTCCAGCGCGATCCGGTTGGCGCGGTAGCGCAGCTCGACGGGGGCGCCGTTCATGTTGCCGACCGCGAGTGAGTAGCGGCGGGCGAGCGTCGCGCGCTGGGGAGCGGTGAGCGAGGTGAAGAACGCGGCGAGCCGGACGGGGGAGGCGTCCGCGTCGGGGAGGTCGTGTCCCGCTATCCGGCCGTGCTCCCAGGCGCTGAGCGAGGCCTGGAGCGGGGTGGTGGCCCGGTGGCCCTTGAGCGCGGTCCAGCCGGTGGTCGCCAGCATGACGAACACCACGGCCAGCGCGAGCAGTGCGCGCCAGACGTTGAGTTGGGGAGAGGTGTCGAAGGAAGTCACTGAAAGGACACACTAGGAGAACAAGAGGGTCTCGCGTTAACCGAGTGACGGGGATCACGTTTCGGCCGGGGTGACGATGACCTCAGTGGGTTCGCCAGTCGCCTGTGAGTGCCGGGCCCACTTGTTCGAGATACGACGCCGTCAGGGCCCGCATCGCGTCCAGGCCGAAGTCGGCGCCCGTGCTCCACCGGCGCTCGGTCACCCGCATCACCCCGCTGAAGACGGCCACCACGAGCCGTGGTCTGAGGTCCGCGTCCACATCGAGCCCCTCGCGCTCGGCGATCACCCGCGCGAGCGTCTCCTCGACCTCCATGGACCGCCGCAGATGGGCCGCGAGCAGCACGGGCGTCGACTCGACGACCTGGTACATCCGCAGGTAGAGCTCCACCGGTACGACGGACTCGATGGTGTCGTTGAGCGAGTCCCAGCCCTCCACGACCGCCTGCCGCAGGGCCTCCATCGGCGCCTCGTGCGGCGGCCGGTCGCGCACCGCCTCGACGAAGTGCGCCACCGCCAGCTCCACCACGGCGAGGGCGGCCTCCTCCTTGTTGGCGAAGTACCGGAAGAAGGTGCGCTGGGAGACATCGACGGCGCCGACGATGTCGTCCACGGTCGTTTGCTCGTACCCGCGCGTGGTGAACAGTTCGAGGGCGGCCCGCAGCAGGGCCTCACGAGTGCGCTGCTTCTTGCGTTCGCGCAGGTTTTCCATGCTGTGTCAGTTACCGACTTGTGAATTGCTTTGTCAATTGTCAGTGGCTGTCACTAGCCTCGGAGCATGACTAGTCAGACCACGCTCGACAAGACGGGGCCGGGGGACGACGCGACGTCCGCCCCGTCCGCGTCACCGGCCTCGGGGCTGCGCGGCCACCCCTGGTTCACGCTCATAACCGTGGCGGTCGGCGTCATGATGGTCGCCCTCGACGGCACCATCGTCGCCATCGCCAACCCGGCCATCCAGAAGGACCTCGGCGCCACCTTCGCGCAGGTCCAGTGGATCACCAACGGGTACTTCCTCGCACTCGCGGTCTCCCTGATCACCGCGGGCAAGCTCGGTGACCGCTTCGGCCACCGGCAGACCTTCCTGATCGGGGTCGTCGGCTTCGCCGCCGCGTCCGGTGCGATCGGGCTCTCCAGCAGCATCGCCGCGGTCGTTACCTTCCGCGTCCTCCAGGGCCTGTTCGGCGCGCTGCTGATGCCGGCCGCGCTGGGTCTGCTGCGCGCCACCTTCCCGGCCGAGAAGCTCAACATGGCCATCGGTATCTGGGGCATGGTCATCGGTGCCTCCACCGCGGGCGGCCCGATCCTCGGCGGTGTGCTCGTCGAGCACGTCAACTGGCAGTCGGTGTTCTTCATCAACGTCCCGGTCGGCATCCTCGCCCTCGTGCTCGGCGTGCTGATCCTGCTCGACCACCGGGCCGAGAACGCCCCGCGCTCCTTCGACCTGCTGGGCATCGGCCTGCTGTCGGGCGCGATGTTCTGCCTGGTCTGGGCCCTCATCAAGGCTCCGGCGTGGGGCTGGGGCGACGGCAAGACGTGGGCGTTCATCGCCGCGTCGGTGCTGGGCTTCGCGCTCTTCGCCTTCTGGGAGACCAAGGTCGGCGAGCCCCTGATCCCGCTGGGCCTCTTCCGCTCGGTCGCCCTGTCGGCGGGCGTGGTGCTGATGGTCCTGATGGCCATCGCCTTCATGGGCGGCCTGTTCTTCGTGACGTTCTACCTCCAGAACGTCCACGGCATGAGCCCGATCGACGCGGGCCTGCACCTCCTGCCGCTCACCGGCATGATGATCGTCGGCTCCCCGCTCGCGGGCGTGCTGATCACCAAGCTCGGCCCGCGCGTCCCGCTGGCCGGCGGCATGGCGGCCACCGCGATCGCGATGTACGGCATGTCGACCCTGGAGACCGACACCGGCAGCGGCGTGATGTCCCTCTGGTTCGGCCTGCTCGGCCTCGGCCTCGCCCCGGTCATGGTCGGCGCGACCGAGGTCATCGTCGGCAACGCGCCCATGGAGCTGTCCGGTGTGGCCGGTGGTCTCCAGCAGGCGGCGATGCAGATCGGCGGCAGCCTCGGCACCGCCGTGCTCGGTGCCGTGATGGCGTCCAAGGTCGACAGCGACCTGGCCGGCAACTGGAAGGCGGCGGGGCTGCCCGAACTCACCCCGGCCCAGCAGGCCCAGGCCTCCGAGGCGGTCCAGGTGGGCGTACCGCCGATCGCCAAGGGCACGCCGGAGGCGATCGCCGCGAAGATCACCGACGTCGCGCACGACACCTTCATCTCCGGCATGAGCCTGGCGTCGCTGGTCGCCGCCGGGGTGGCCGCCGTCGCGATCTTCGTCGCGCTGCTGACCAAGCGGGGCGCGAATGCGGAGGCGGGCGCGGGAGTAGGCCATATCTGAGGTCTTCTGACGTCATCTGACCGGAATCCAGGGCAACTTCCCTCATCAGAGTGAAGAGGCTAAAGATTCCTCGCCCTCGGCACGCACCGCACGTCACAGTAGGTGAAGCCCTCCGGTACGGCATGTTCCTCAGGCAAGTGCGGGACGGGTGACCGGCGTTGCGGCGCGCTGCCGGAGGGGGGTGGCGCGCCGCAAGTCCGGAGGAGGATTAGAAAGTCATCCATGGGTACCCGCCTCCTCGAACCCAACTTGCCTAGGGGTTCAGGGAGTTGTTGATGATGGCGGGCTTCGGACAAGGAACGCGCAGGCACCCCCGCTCACGTGGCCGGACGTGGTCACGGACCGGGCCGGACCGCGCGACGCTCGGAATCATCGGAGTCATCTGCGCGGTCGCGGGTTTCTTCGTGCTGGGGATCATCCTCGGCCCGGTCGCGATCGTCTGCGGATGGCTGGCCATGGGCCGCACCTGGTCGCGCTCGCGCCCGGTCACGGCCTTGGTCGCTTTCGTGTTGGGCGCCATAGACACGCTCCTGGCAGTCGTCTGGCTGGCGGGGGCGGCGTCCCCGGGGAACGGCATGTTCTAGCCGGGGGAGTGAGGGAGGGCCCCTGGCCTGGTGAGCCGGGGGCCCGCTCCGCGCGTGCCCAGCGGGACGCCTTCCGCTGCATGCCCCCTCAGGTGGTGACGGACCGGCGCGGTCGCCGGTAGCTGCGGGCAGTCGTGCCGCTGGGGCGGCACGGGTGGGCGCGGCGGTACCCCGCAAGCGCGGGTGAGTGCAACCCGCCCCAACGCAGGCTCACTTGTCGAGACGCACGCCCTGCAACTCCGCCACCTGCGCCCGCAGCGCCCGTACCTCTTCCGTCAGCGCCACGATCGCCTCCGTCTGGCGGCGTTCCTCCACGTCGTCCTTCTCGAAGCGGGCGATGAACCACGCGGCGATGTTCGCGGTGACGACACCGAGCAGGGCGATGCCGGACAGCATCAGGCCGACCGCGATCACACGGCCCAGGCCGGTGGTCGGGGCGTGGTCGCCGTACCCCACGGTCGTCATCGTCGTGAACGACCACCACACCGCGTCACCCAGCGTCCGGATGTTCCCGTTCGGCGAGTCCCGCTCCACCGAGAGGACAGCCAAGGAGCCGAACATCAGCAGCCCGACCACCGCCCCCGCGACATATGTCGTCAGCCGGATCTGCGAGGCCATCCGCGCCCTGCGCTGCACCAGCAGCAGCGTGGCGACGAGCCGCAGCAACCGCAGCGGCTGGAGCAGCGGCAGCACCACCGCCCCCAGGTCGAGCCAGTGCCGCCGTACGAACTCCCGCCGGTCCCGCGCGAGCGACAGCCGTACGACGTAGTCGACGGCGAACGCCGCCCACACCACCCACTCGACTCCCGTGCACAGGGCCGTCACCTCATGGCCGGCCGAGTCGTCGACGATCGGCACGGCATAGGCGACGGCGAACAGCACCGCGAGCGCCATCAGAGGCCGCTGGGTCAGGTGTTCCCAACGGTCCTGCGCCGAATGTTCCTTCATGACCGCATCGTAAAGAAGCAGTAAGAACGGTGGAGCCGTGAGGCCCCACCGCCCTTCAGCGCACAGGTGCGTTAACGCGCAACGGCAGCGCTACGCGTCGCCGCCCGCCGCGCCCGGGTCCGCCGCCGCGACGTCGAGGAGCTGGTAGCGGTCGATCGCCTGCTTCAGCGCCGACCGGTCGACCTTGCCCTCCCTCGCCAGCTCGGTCAGCACACCCAGCACGATCGACTGCGCGTCGATGTGGAAGAAGCGGCGGGCCGCGCCCCGCGTGTCCGCGAAGCCGAAACCGTCCGCGCCCAGCGACTGGTACGTGCCCGGCACCCAGCGCGCGATCTGGTCCGGCACCGCCCGCATCCAGTCGGACACGGCCACGAACGGCCCCTGCGCACCCGACAGCTTCTGCGTCACGTACGGCACCCGCTGCTCCTCCTCGGGGTGCAGCAGGTTGTGCCGCTCGACGTCGACCGCCTCGCGCCGCAGCTCGTTCCAGGAGGTCGCCGACCAGACGTCGGCGCGCACGTTCCACTCCTCGGCGAGGATCTGCTGCGCCTCGACCGCCCACGGCACCGCGACACCGGACGCCATGATCTGCGCCGGGATGGAGCCCGAAGTGCCCTCGCTGAAGCGGTGGATGCCCTTCAGGATGCCCTCGACGTCGACGTTCTCCGGCTCGGCCGGGTGCCGGATCGGCTCGTTGTAGACGGTGAGGTAGTAGAAGACGTCCTCGGCCTGCGGACCGTACATCCGGCGCAGACCGTCCTGCACGATGTGCGCGATCTCGAACCCGTACGCCGGGTCGTACGCGACACAGCCCGGGTTGGTGGAGGCGAGCAGCTGCGAGTGGCCGTCCGCGTGCTGGAGACCCTCACCGGTCAGCGTCGTACGTCCCGCGGTCGCGCCCAGCACGAAACCGCGCGCCAACTGGTCGGCCATCTGCCAGAACTGGTCGCCGGTGCGCTGGAAACCGAACATCGAGTAGAAGACGTAGACCGGGATGAGCGGCTCGCCGTGCGTGGCGTACGCCGAACCCGCCGCGATCAGCGAGGCCGTGCAGCCCGCCTCCGAGATGCCGTCGTGCAGCATCTGACCGGTCGGCGACTCCTTGTAGGCCAGGAGCAGATCGCGGTCCACCGACTCGTACTGCTGACCGAGCGGGTTGTAGATCTTCGCACTCGGGAAGAACGAGTCCATGCCGAAGGTGCGGTACTCGTCCGGCGCGATCAGCACGAACCGTTTGCCGAGTTCCTTGTCCCGCATGACGTCCTTGAGCAGTCGTACAAACGCCATGGTGGTGGCGATGGACTGCTGACCGGACCCCTTCTTCACGGTCGCGTACGTCTTGTCGTCCGGCAGTGCGAGCGGCTTGGCGCGCACCACGCGCGTGGGGACGTAACCGCCGAGGCTCTTGCGGCGGTCGTGCATGTACTGGATCTCTTCCGAGTTCCGGCCCGGGTGGTAGTACGGCGGGGCGCCGGACTCCAGCTCCTGGTCGGTGATCGGGATGTGCAGCCGGTCGCGGAAGCCCTTGAGGTCGTCGACCGTCAGCTTCTTCATCTGGTGGGTCGCGTTGCGGCCCTCGAAGTTCGGGCCCAGCGTCCAGCCCTTGACCGTCTTGGCGAGGATCACCGTCGGCTGGCCCTTGTGCGCCTTGGCCGCCGAGAACGCCGCGAAGATCTTCTTGTGGTCGTGACCACCACGCCCCAGGTGCAGGATCTGGTCGTCGCTCATGTTCTCGACCATCGCCCGCAGCCGGTGGTCGTCACCGAAGAAGTGGTCGCGGATGTACGCGCCGGACTCGGTCGCGTACGTCTGGTACTGGCCGTCCGGCGTGGTGTTCATCCGGTTGACCAGCACCCCGTCGCGGTCCTGGGCCAGCAGCGGGTCCCAGGAGCGGTCCCAGACCAGCTTGACGACGTTCCAGCCGGCGCCGCGGAAGACCGACTCCAGCTCCTGGATGACCTTGCCGTTGCCGCGCACCGGGCCGTCCAGGCGCTGGAGGTTGCAGTTGACGACGAAGGTCAGGTTGTCGAGGCCCTCACGGGCGGCGATGGTCAGCTGGCCGAGCGACTCCGGCTCGTCCATCTCGCCGTCGCCGAGGAACGCCCACACATGCGACTTAGAGGTGTCGGCGATCCCGCGCGCGTGCATGTAGCGGTTCATCCGCGCCTGGTAGATCGCGCCGATCGGGCCGAGGCCCATCGACACGGTCGGGAACTCCCAGAAGTCCGGCATGAGCCGCGGGTGCGGGTAGCTGGAGAGGCCGTACGGCGCCTTCGACTTCTCCTGGCGGAACGCGTCGAGGTTCTGCTCGCTGAGCCGGTCGAGGAGGAACGCGCGGGCGTAGATGCCCGGGGAGGCGTGGCCCTGGAAGAAGACCTGGTCGCCGCCGTCGCCCTCGTCCTTGCCGCGGAAGAAGTGGTTGAAGCCCACGTCGTACAGCGAGGCCGAGGAGGCGAAGGTGGCGATGTGGCCGCCGACCCCGATGCCGGGCCGCTGGGCGCGGGAGACCATGACCGCGGCGTTCCAGCGGGTGGCGTTCAGGACCTTCCGCTCGATCTCCTCGTTGCCAGGGAAGAACGGCTCGTCCTTGGTGGCGATCGTGTTGACATAGTCCGTGCTGCGCATCTCGGGCACGGCCACGCGCTTCTCGCGGGCCCGCTCGATCAGCCGCAGCATCAGATAGCGGGCCCGCTCCCGGCCGCGCTCGTCGACGGCGGCGTCGAGGGAGTCGAGCCACTCCTGGGTTTCCTCGGGATCGAAGTCAGGAACCTGACTCGGAAGGCCGCCAATGATGATCGGGTTGCGATCGGATCCGGAAGCCACGCTGTTCCTTACCTGTCAGAGGGCCGTATTTCTGTACGTCTGCACCGCCCCCCATCGTGTACCTCGGGGCGCGAAACGTCATCTCTACCGCGAGGTAACGAAACTGCTGCGACTGCACTCTCGAGTGTCCTCCTGGTTCACAACCACACAAAGGGGGCAGAAAGGTGTGGTGTAGGTCACTTATGGGCGGAATGGCGTGCCTGGAGTTGCGGTGACACGGCCAGGAACGTCACCGTTTCGGCGGTCTGAACGGCCGGGTACTTGCGCGATCCGTCCCGCCCGTGTGGACTACGGCCAATGCTTCGCGCACGCGCGTGGCTGAGTCATTCCCTAAGACATGATCAGGAGGCAACCCGTGAGCGCGACCGCGGACCACGCGGAGGAGCGGACGAACCCTGCCGCAAGGCTGGGGTTCCAGCCCGAGCAGGTGGTCCAGGAGATCGGCTACGACGACGACGTCGACCAGGAGCTCCGCGAGGCCATTGAGGAAGTCATCGGCGGTGAGCTGATGGACGAGGAGTACGACGACGTCGCAGACGCCGTGGTGCTGTGGTTCCGCGATGACGACGGCGACCTCACCGACGTACTGGTGGACGCCACCACGTACATCGAGGAGGGCGGCTCGATCCTGCTGCTGACGCCGAAGACCGGCCGTGACGGCTACGTCGAGCCCAGCGACATCTCCGAAGCCGCGACGACGGCGGGGCTCTCGGCCTCCAAGAGCGTCAGCGTCGGCAAGGACTGGAGCGGCAGCCGTCTGGTGACGCCGAAGGGCGCCAAGTCGAAGCGGTGACCTCCATCCGCTAGCCCCGGACGGGCTGAGCCGCGCGTCGTGCTCAGCCCGTCCGTCAGTCTGTCGTGATCACTGCGTAGGGTGGGTGTCACCCGAACAGTCCCATCCGAAAGGGATTCACGACGATGGCCATCCAGGTCGGCGAAAAGGCCCCCGACTTCGAGCTCAAGGACAACCACGGCAGGTCCGTGAAGCTGTCGGACTTCCGTGGCGGCAAGAACGTCGTCCTGCTCTTCTACCCCTTCGCCTTCACCGGGGTGTGCACCGGCGAGCTCTGCGAGCTGCGCGACAACCTGCCGCAGTTCTCCGACCGCGACACCCAGCTCCTCGCCGTCTCCAACGACTCCATCCACACCCTGCGCGTCTTCGCCGAGCAGGAGGGCCTCGAATACCCGCTGCTGAGCGACTTCTGGCCGCACGGCGAGGTCTCCCGCGCCTACGGCGTCTTCGCCGAGGACAAGGGCTGCGCGGTGCGCGGCACCTTCGTCATCGACAAGGAGGGCGTGGTCCGCTGGACCGTCGTCAACGCGCTGCCCGACGCCCGTGACCTGAACGAGTACGTGAAGGCCCTCGACGCCATCTGAGTCGGGACACCCTGTGATTGTTGGGTCCCAAGCCCTGCGTAGGGCGGGAACCCGTCACTAGGATCGACTCGTTGATCCGGTATCAAACGCATGGCGGGGCTCCCCGCCCCTGGACACCAATGGAGGACTCGTGGGAGTCAGCCTCAGCAAGGGCGGCAACGTATCGCTGACCAAGGAGGCCCCCGGCCTGACCGCGGTCATCATCGGTCTGGGCTGGGACGTCCGCACCACGACCGGTACCGACTTCGACCTGGACGCCAGCGCACTGCTGCTGAACAACTCCGGCAAGGTCAGCAGCGACGCCAACTTCGTCTTCTTCAACAACCTCAAGAGCCCCGACGGCTCGGTCGAGCACACCGGCGACAACATCACCGGTGAGGGCGAGGGCGACGACGAGCAGATCAAGGTCAACCTCGCGGCCGTCCCGGCCGACATCGAGAAGATCGTGTTCCCGGTCTCGATCTACGACGCCGAGAACCGCCAGCAGTCCTTCGGCCAGGTCCGCAACGCGTTCATCCGCGTCGTGAACCAGGCGGGCGAGGCCGAGATCGCCCGCTACGACCTCTCCGAGGACGCCTCCACCGAGACCGCCATGGTCTTCGGCGAGCTGTACCGGCACGGCGCGGAGTGGAAGTTCCGCGCCATCGGCCAGGGCTACGCCTCGGGCCTGCGCGGCATCGCGCAGGACTTCGGCGTCAACGTCTGAGACACGTCACAAGGTCTCATCGTCCGGCGCCGCACGGTTTACGTGCGGCGCCGGACGCGCAGGACCACCAGAGAAACAGCAGCACACGGGGAGGGACCACATCATGGGCGTCACGCTCGCCAAGGGGGGCAACGTCTCCCTGTCCAAGGCCGCACCCAACCTCACTCAGGTGATGATCGGGCTCGGCTGGGACGCACGCTCCACCACCGGAGCCGACTTCGACCTCGACGCCAGCGCGCTGATCTGCGCCGGCGGACGGGTCATGGGCGACGAGTGGTTCATCTTCTACAACCAGCTCAAGAGCCCCGACGGCTCGGTGGAGCACACCGGCGACAACCTCACCGGTGAGGGCGAGGGCGACGACGAGTCGATCCTGATCGACCTCTCCAAGGTGCCGGCCCAGTGCGACAAGATCGTCTTCCCGGTCTCGATCCACGACGCGGACAACCGCGGCCAGACCTTCGGCCAGGTCAGCAACGCGTTCATCCGCGTGGTGAACCAGGCCGACGGCCAGGAACTCGCCCGCTACGACCTCTCCGAAGACGCCTCCACCGAGACCGCGATGATCTTCGGCGAGGTCTACCGCTACGGCGGCGAGTGGAAGTTCCGCGCGGTCGGACAGGGGTACGCGTCCGGACTCAGGGGCATCGCCCTGGACTTCGGGGTCCACGTCTCCTGACCCGCCGGGACAAGGTCTCATAACGCGTTATGAGCAAAAGCCGGTCCCTGGTGGGCGGCGAAGGGCTCGGGACTAGACTTCGGCTTCAAAGTCTTCGTAAAGCCGAGTACGGCGCGGGGGAGACCCGTACACAAGGATTGGGTAGCCAGTGGTTCTGAAAACCTTCGGCTGGTCGTTCGCGATCACCGCGCTCGGCCTCGTCGCAGCGGTCTTCTACGGGGGGTGGGAGGCCTTCGGCATCGTCGCGATCCTCTCCATCCTGGAGATCTCGCTGTCCTTCGACAACGCGGTGGTCAACGCCGGGATCCTGAAGAAGATGAGTGCCTTCTGGCAGAAGATCTTCCTCACCGTCGGTGTGCTCATCGCCGTGTTCGGCATGCGACTGGTGTTCCCGGTCGTCATCGTCGCGGTCAGCGCCAAGATGGGGCCGATCGAGGCCGTCGACCTCGCCCTGAACAACAAGGACCACTACCAGGAACTCGTCACCGACGCCCACCCGGCGATCGCCGCGTTCGGTGGCATGTTCCTGCTGATGATCTTCCTCGACTTCATCTTCGAGGACCGCGACATCCAGTGGCTGCGCTGGATCGAGCGCCCGCTCGCCAAGCTCGGCAAGGTCGACATGCTGTCGGTCTGCATCGCGCTGATCGTCCTGCTCATCACCGCCTTCACCTTCGCCACCCACGCCCACCAGCACGGCGGCGCCCACGTCGACAAGGCACAGACCGTCCTGATCTCCGGCATCGCCGGTCTGATCACGTACATGGTCGTCGGCGGACTCTCCGGCTACTTCGAGGACAAACTCGAAGAAGAGGAAGAACGCGAGCACGAGGAGGAGGAAGAGGCCGCCCGCACGGGCAAGAAGAAGCCCGCCGTCGTCCTGGCCGGCCAGGCCGCGTTCTTCATGTTCCTCTACCTGGAAGTCCTCGACGCGTCGTTCTCCTTCGACGGCGTCATCGGCGCCTTCGCCATCACCAACGACATCGTCCTGATGGCCCTCGGTCTGGGCATCGGCGCCATGTACGTCCGGTCGCTGACGGTCTACCTGGTCCGCCAGGGCACCCTCGACGACTACGTCTACCTGGAGCACGGCGCGCACTACGCGATCGGCGCCCTCGCCGTGATCCTGATGGTCACCATCCAGTACGAGATCAACGAGGTCATCACCGGCCTCGTCGGCGTCATCCTCATCGCCTGGTCCTTCTGGTCCTCCGTCCGCCGCAACAAGGCACTCGCCGCGGCCGAGGGCGGAACCGGCTCGGACGAGAAGACTGAGGTCTCGTCCGGGGTGTGACACCCCTCGACGTGAGGGAACGCTCTGAGCGGGGCGGCATCGAGGCGACTCCTCGACGCCGCCCCGCCGGTCTTTGTCAATGCAGATGGACGCGGTCAGTGAGGTGGGGGCGGCAATGGGCTTCTTGGACGGACTCCGGCCCGGACGGGCGGCCGAGTTCGACTCGGGCAGCGCGGCGAGCAACGCGATAGAGCTGACCAAACGGCACGACCGGGTCTCCCTGACCAAGCAGGGCGCGGAGCACGGGCATCTGCGCATCAACCTCGCCTGGCGGATGCGGACCTCCGACATCGGCGGCTCCCAGCGGGAGTCACTGCTGCGCCATCCCTTCAAGGCGCTCAAGCCGCCGGAGGTCATGGGCCACAGCCAGAGCATGGTCAACGTCGACCTCGACCTGGGGTGCCTGTACGAGCTGACGGACGGCTCCAAGGGCGTCGTACAACCCCTCGGCGGACTCTTCGGGGACGTCAACTCACCGCCGTACGTCAAGCTCAGCGGCGACGACCGGTTCGGGTCGGCGTCCGGCGAGACGATCTACGTCAACCTCGACCACCGGGAGTCCATCAAGCGGATCCTGGTGTTCGTCTACATCTACGACCAGACGCCGGCGTTCGACCGCACGCACGCGAGCGTGACGCTGTATCCGAGCAACGGGCCGCGGATCGAGATAGGCCTCGACGAACGGCATCCTCAGGCCCGGTCGTGCGCGGTGGTGATGATCGAGAACGTGAAGGGAGAGATCATCGTCCGGCGCGAGGTGAAGTTCGTGTACGGGTTCCAGGCGGAGCTGGACCGGTTGTACGGGTGGGGACTTCAGTGGGGGCGGGGATATAAGACCAAGGCGGAGCGGTGAGGGTCGCCCAGGAACTCGGGGGTCCTGTTGTTCGACGGGTGCGGACCGGTTGTGGTTGCTCGCGCCCGCGCGGCGGTAGCCGCAAATTCAATACAGCCCCGCGCCCCTTAGGGCGTTTCCCCTAGCGGCCGATGAATTGGGGGCCCTGCGGAGGGAGCCGGAAATCCGGGTCCAAGGTTGCCGCTGCCGGCACCGGAGCCTGGGGGTAGCCGTACGATGGCTGGCTCGTCGGCTGGGGGTAGCCGTACGCCGGCTGGGTCGGCGGCGGGGACTGGGGGTAGCCGTAGGCCGGCTGCTGGGGGACCGTGGTCGGCTGTTCCGGGGGCAGGGGCTGAGAAGTCTCCGGGCTCGGCGCCGGATCCTCCATGACCTCCGAGTCGTCCACCGAGATGCCGAAATCGCTGGCCAGGCCCTTCAGTCCGTCCGAGTAGCCCTCGCCCAGGGCGCGGAACTTCCAGCCGTCGCCGCGGCGGTACAGCTCCCCGCAGATCATCGCCGTCTCGCGGCCGGTCTCCGGCTTGATGTCGAAGTAGGCCAGCGGTTCGCCCTCGGTGACCGCGGCGTCGTACAGCACGATGCTCAGTGCGCGTACGCGGTCGAACGTGACGCCGTCCGCCGATGCGACCAGCAGAATCCGACCGACGCCGGACTCGACACCGGAGAGATCTGTCTGGATCGTGTCGGTGAGGCCCTCGGCGACCCGCTTCTTGCCGAGCCGCCACACCTTCCCGGAAGGGTGCCGGGGCTGGTTGTAGAAGACGAAGTCCTCGTCGGAACGTACGCGACCGTCGGGGCCGAGGAGCAGCGCCGAGGCGTCGACGTCCGGGACCCCCTGCCCGGGCGTCCAGCGCACCACGGCGCGCACCGTGGTGACGTCCAGCGGGACGTTCGACCCCTTCAGCATGGCGTGCGTCATGCGGTCATCCTGCCTTCTCGGTCCTGCTCACGACAACGCGGGGTGGGTGGCTCGAGATGGGTACTCGGCACGGGTGCTCGACAATGGTGTCCCTGCCGATGTCCCCACGGGCGTTACCTGAAATTCATGCCCGACGGGAACCTCTGACATGGCTCGGTACGTACTATTACCGGCCACCTGTTCTCAAAATCCACAGGCTTACCTTGCGCCACGGGGGAGTTTTATGCGTCATTTCGGGCACATCGCCCCTGAGGTGCGACAGCGTCTCTTCCATCGCGAGTCCTGCGCGTTCGACGCGGACTCGCCGGCCCGGCTGCTCTCCGCGGCCCTGGGCGCCACGCTCTACAGTCCGGCCACCCGGCCCCGGCTGGCCGACGACATCGTCAAGCAGACCGGCCGCGGCGTGGTCTCGATGGTGCTGTGCCTGGAGGACTCCATCGGTGACGAGGACGTCGCCGCCGGTGAGGAGAACCTGGTCAGGCAGTTCGCCGACCTCGCCTCCCGCGAGGACCTCGAACCGCCCCTGCTCTTCATCCGGGTGCGCACGCCCGAGCAGATCCCCGACCTCGTCCAGCGCCTCGGTGAGACCGTGCGGCTGCTGTCCGGCTTCGTGTTCCCCAAGTTCACCGAGGAACGCGGCATCCCCTTCCTGGAGGCCCTCGCCCTCGCCGAGCACGCGAGCGGCCGCCGCCTCTTCGGCATGCCCGTCCTGGAGACGCCCGAGCTGATGTACCGCGAGTCCCGGGTCGACGCCCTGGAGGGCATCGCCCGCGCCGTCGACAAGTACCGCGACCGCGTCCTCGCCCTGCGCCTCGGCGTCACCGACTTCTGCTCCTCGTACGGCCTGCGCAGAGCCCCCGACATGACGGCCTACGACGTCCAGATCGTCGCCTCGGTCATCGCCGACGTCGTCAACATGCTGGGCCGGGCCGACGGCACCGGCTTCACCGTGACCGGCCCCGTGTGGGAGTACTTCCGCGTACCCGAACGCATGTTCAAGCCGCAGTTGCGGAACAGCCCCTTCCTGGAGGGGCAGGCGGTGGAACTGCGCGAGAAACTGATAGAGCACGCCATGGACGGGCTGCTGCGAGAGATCTCCCTCGACCACGCCAACGGCCTGCTGGGCAAGACCTGCATCCACCCCTCCCACGTGCCGGCGGTCCATGCGCTGTCCGTCGTCAGCCACGAGGAGTACAGCGACGCGGCCGACATCCTGCGGCCCGAGCGAGGCGGCGGAGGCGTCCTGCGCTCGCAGTACACGAACAAGATGAACGAGGTGAAGCCGCACCGCGCCTGGGCCGAGCGGACCATGCTGCGCGCGGAGGTCTTCGGCGTCGCGAACGAGGACGTCAGCTTCGTCGACCTGCTCGCCGCCGGCATACCCGGCTGAACCCACCTCCACCCAAGGGACGCATGAACAACGCAGTGAACAGCAAGGTGCCGGACACCATCTGGTCCGGCACCTGGGTCGCCGAGCGCCTCGGGGTCGCACTCGTGGGCGACGAGAGCCTGACCGACCTCCTCGGTCTGGCCCTGCGCCGCAACCCCAAGCGGGCCCACCTCCTCGTCTCCAACGTGCTCGGCAAGCACGTACCGCAGTCACCGACGGTGGTGTACGGCCATGGCTTCGCCCTCGGCCGCCGAGTCCGCGACCTGCTCGGCGAGGAGGCGGCCACCGCGGTCGTCCTCGGCTACGCGGAGACCGCGACGGGCCTCGGCCACTCCGTCGCCGACGGCCTCGGCACCGCCCCCTACCTCCACTCCACCCGCCGCCCGGTGGCGGGCGTCGCCCAGGCAGGCGGCTTCGAGGAGTCCCACTCCCACGCGACCTCCCACCTGCTGCTCCCGGAGGACGCCGGCCTGCTGTCCGGCGACGGCCCCCTGGTCCTGGTCGACGACGAGTTCTCGACGGGCAACACGGTCCTGAACACGATCAGGGACCTGCATGAGCGCTACCCGCGGGGCCGGTATGTGGTCGTGGCTCTGGTCGACATGAGGTCGGAGGCGGACGCCGGCCGACTGGAGGAGTTCGCGCGCGAGATAGACGCGAGGGTGGACCTGGTGGCGGCGGCGTCGGGGAACGTACGACTGCCGGAGGGGGTGCTGGAGAAGGGGCAGGCGTTGGTCGCGCGGTACGAGGCGGAGACTGCGTCTGCGGGCTCGTCGTGGCCGGTCGCGCAGTTCCCCGCGCCCCTAGACGGCGACGCTGGTGCCGCGAGCCTTGAAGCCGACGGCCGGTCCAGCACCCCAGGGGCGCGGGGAACTGCGCGCCAAGCCCCCACCGGCCCGCAGTCAACACTTGACCGCGTCGACCTCCACTGGCCCCACGCCCTCCCCGACGGCGGACGCCACGGCTTCACCCCGTCCCACCGCGCCCGCCTCGAGTCCGCCCTCCCCGAGATGACCGCCCGCCTCGCAGAGGCCATCCCGGCCGACGCCCGCCGCATACACATCCTCGGCTTCGAAGAGCTGATGTACGCCCCCCTGCGCCTCGCCCGCGAACTGGAGCAGGTCGCGGAAGGCGCCGAGGTCACCTACTCCACCACCACCCGCTCACCCGTCCTCGCCGTCGACGACCCCGGCTACGCGATACGCAGCCGCATAGTCTTCCCGGCCCACGACACCCCCGCCGACGGCCCCGGCGACCGCTACGCGTACAACATCGCCGGCGCCGGTTTCGACGTGGTCGTCGCCGTGGTCGACTCCACCGCCGACACCCCCGAACTGCACGCCGCCGACGGCCTGTTGGCGCAGCTGGCCGAAACCGCCCCGCACATACTGCTCGCGGTCGTCCCGTCGTACGTCCCCGAAAGGCCCCCCATGCTCCCCGAGCCCCTCCGCGGCCCAGCCTTCTCCTCGTACGCCCCCGACGAGGTCGGCTGGCTGCTCCAGGATCTCTCGGACGTGACGCTGGAGGCGCCGACCGAGGAGCGCGAGGAGGCCATCCAGAGCGGCGGCGCGCACTACGCGGAGTCGCTGCCGGTGGAGTACCAGCCCAGCGAGCAGTACCAGCAGCTGTTCCACACGGCCCTGGACGCGTCCGTCGCCCGCCTCGCGCAGGCCGTGGGCGCCGTGACCGAGATCGTCCTCGAAGAGCGCTCACCCCGGCCCGTCCTCGTCTCGCTCGCCCGCGCCGGTACCCCCGTCGGTGTGCTGATGCGCCGCTGGGCCCAGTTCCGGCACGGCCTCGACCTGCCCCACTACGCCGTCTCGATCGTCCGCGGCCGCGGCATCGACGCCAACGCGCTGCGCTGGCTCGCCGCCCACCACGACCCGGCCGACGTCGTCTTCGTCGACGGCTGGACCGGCAAGGGCGCCATCACCCGCGAACTGGCCGAGGCCGTCAAGGAGTTCGAGGCAGCGGGCGGCGCCACCGGCTTCGACCCGGAGATCGCGGTCCTCGCCGACCCGGGCTCGTGCGTGAAGACGTACGGCACCCGCGAGGACTTCCTCATCCCCTCCGCCTGCCTCAACTCCACCGTCTCCGGCCTGATCTCCCGCACCGTCCTGCGCGCCGACCTCGTCGGTCCGAACGACTTCCACGGCGCGAAGTTCTACCGCGAACTCGCCGGCGCGGACGTGTCGGTGGACTTCCTGGACGCCGTCTCCGCCACCTTCCCCGAGGTCGCCGACACGGTGGACCAGCAGGTCAAGGAGCTGCTCTCCGGCGACCGCGAGCCCACCTGGGAGGGCTGGGCGGCCGTCGAACGCATCAGCGAGGAGTACGGCATCCACGACGTGAACCTCGTCAAGCCCGGCGTCGGCGAGACCACCCGGGTACTGCTGCGCCGCGTGCCCTGGAAGATCCTCGCGAAGGCCGGCGCGGGCGCCGACCTGGACCACGTACGGCTGTTGGCCGAGCAGAGAGGCGTACCGGTGGAAGAGGTGGCCGAACTCCCCTACACCTGCGTGGGGTTGATCCACCCCAAGTACACGCGGGGCGCTACCGGCGCCGACGGCAAGGCGGTGGCGGTCTGATGCCGGTGTTGGTGGCGAGCGACCTCGACCGTACCCTCATCTACTCCTCGGCGGCCCTCGCGCTGACCATGCCGGACCCACGGGCGCCACGGCTGCTCTGCGTCGAGGTCCACGAGAGCAGACCCCTGTCCTACATGACCGAGACGGCCGCCGGACTGCTGGCCGACCTCGGTGACGCGGCGGTGTTCGTGCCGACGACCACCCGGACCCGTAAGCAGTACCAGCGCATCAACCTGCCGGGCCCGGCGCCCACATACGCCATCTGCGCCAACGGCGGACACCTGCTGGTGGACGGCGTCACCGACGCCGACTGGCACGCCCGCGTCCAGGCACGGCTCGCCGACGAGTGCGCGCCGCTGGACGAGGTGCGCGAGCATCTGCTGCGCACCGCCGACCCCGTGTGGGTGCGCAAGCACCGGGTCGCCGAGGACCTCTTCGCCTACCTCGTCGTCGAGCGCGAGCTGCTGCCCGAGGACTGGGTCAAGGAACTCGCGGTCTGGGCGGAGAACCGCGGCTGGACGGTCTCCCTCCAGGGCCGCAAGATCTACGCCGTCCCGAAGCCGCTCACCAAGAGCGCGGCGATGAGGGAGGTGGCCCGCCGGACGGGCGCCGAGCTGACGCTGGCGGCGGGTGACTCGCTCTTGGACGCGGACCTGCTGCTGGCCGCGGACAGGGGTTGGCGGCCCGGGCACGGCGAGCTGGCGGACGAGGGTTTTACTGCACCGACGATCACGGCACTGCCGGAGAGGGGCGTGCTGGCAGGGGAGCGAATCCTCAGGGAATTCCTGAAGGCAACGAGGACTCCAACGCCCTAGGGGCGCGGGGCTGTGTCGATATGCGGCTCCGCCGCGTGGGCGCGACCAGCCCCCACGCACCCGCACCTGACCACTAGCTACAGCACCCTCCACCGCAGCAGCCGCCGCCCCCTCCTCCCTGGGGCGCCGGCGCTGCGGCACCGCGCGCCGTACCCCCCACAGCCACCGTCGACAACAACTTCACCGTGTCCTCATGCCCCACAGGGCACGTCGCGGGCGCCGAGGACTCAGCCATCGGCCGGCTCAACTCAAACGTGTCGCCGCAGCTCCGGCAGCGGTACTCATAACGAGGCATGCGCACAGGCTAACCGTCAGTGCGGCCCAGCCCCCCGCTCGTCCCGGATCTGCCCCACCACCCGAGCCACCGACTGCCGCACCGCCTCCGTCTCCGTGAGGAAATGCCAGTAGTCCGGATGCCGCCCCTCCAGCGTGCCGATCGCCCGCTCCAGACGGGCCACCGACTCGTCCAGCGGACGCGCGTGCCGGGGATCGGGCGTGTTCCGCCCCGACATGGCCAGCCGCTGCGCGTCCCGGATCGCGAACCGCGTCCGGTCGATCTCCTGCTGCGGATCCTTCTGCACGGCGTTCAGCCGGCGCAGCCGGTCACCGGCGGCCGACACGGACTCGTCGGTGGAGTTCAGCAGCGCCCGCACGGTGGACAGCAACGCCGTCGCGTCCGGCCACCGCTGCGCGTCCCGCGCGGCGCGCGCCTCGGTGAGCTTCAGCTCGGCCTGCCGTACGTTCTCCACGGCCTGGTCGGGAACCTGCTGGAGGTCCTGCCAGCAGGCCGCCACGAAACGCCGCCGCAGCTCGCTGAGGACCGGCTCGACCTGACCGGCACGGGTGGTCAGCGCCTGCGCGCGCGTGCGCAGCGAGACCAGCCGGTGGTCGATCTCCGCGGCCTTCTCCGGCAGCCGCTCGGCCTCCACCCGGACCGCCTCGGCCGCACGGGCGACGCGCTCGGCGCGCTCCAGGGTCTGCGGGACGCCATGCGCCCCGGCGCCCTGGTTCAGCTTCGTCAGCTCGGGGCCGAGGGCGGCGAGACGGGCGGCGAGGTCGTCGGCCGTCAGCCCCGACTGCCGTACCGCGTCCAGCGCGTTGGACGCCGCCAGCAGCCCCTGCCGGGCCCGCTCCACGGCCGGAGCGAGTCGGGCCAGCTGCGTCTCGGCCTTGCCCAGCAGCGGCCCGAGGCCGTCCGCGAACCGGTCGAGGTCCTGCTTGACCCGGCCCAGCTCGTCCTTGGCGGCGGTCAGCTCGGTGCGCGCGCGGGCCGCGACCGAGGCCTCCAGGTCGTCCCGGTCGAGGTCGTGCGCGTCGACCGCGTTGATGTACTGGCTGCTGGCCTCGTCGATGCGCCGGCCCAGCGCCTCGAAGTCGGAGACGGCCCGCCGGGCGGCGGGGGAGTCGTCGACGGCCGTGATGGTCTCTATCGAGATCCGCAGGTCGCGCTGGGCGGTGTCGAGCTCGTAGAACGCGGCCGCGGCGGCGTCCTTCGCGGCCTGTGCCTCGGCCCGCTGGCTCTCGGCCCGGCCGCCGAACCAGCGCCGGGTGCCGCCGCCGGCGAACGCGGCGGGCAGGGCGAGGGCGGCGACGAGCGGCAGGGCGAGAAGGGTGAGGGTGTCGCGCAGCGCGTGAGGCGCGCGTGGCACCGACGGCGAGTGCGGCTGTGCCGGCGAGTGCGGCTGCGCTGGTGTCGCCGTCACATCCCTCTCCCGTGCTGTCATCCGTCCGGCCCGGTGCCATTCTCCCACCGGTTAAGGACGAACACACGGGCCCGTTAGTTCGCGGTCCTGACGGTGACTTTGCCGTCACCGGTGTGCGCGGATATGACGTGCGAGCTGGACTCGTCGCGCGGGACGGAGACATCCACCCCGCCGTCGCCGGTCTGCGTCGTGACGCGATAGGCCGCCTCGGGCAGCTCGACGGTGACGGACCCGTCCCCGCTCCGGGACTCCACCAGGTCCGGTACGGCGCCCAGTTCGAGATGCACGGATCCGTCCCCGGTCCGGGTCTGCACCCTGCGGGAGGTGACCTCCGCGCGCACGGACCCGTCCCCGGTCTTCAGGTCGAGCGGGCCGCTGGAGTCGGTGACATGGACGGACCCGTCACCGGTACTGATGCTCAGCGCGGCCTCGAACCCCTTGGCCCGCACGCTCCCGTCCCCGTCCTCCACCTTCACGGCGACCCCCCGCGGCACCTCGATCCGGTGCTTGGCCGCGCAGTCGGCGACCACGCCGGTGCAGTGCATCCGCAGCTTCAGCCGGTCGTCCTTCATGGACCAGGTCACCTCGGGGTCCTTGCCCAGCGCGACGGTCCCCTGGAACCACCGCGTGACCTCGACCGTCCCCGCCTTGGCGTCGTCGACGACGACTATCTCCAGCGCGGAGTCGTCGGAGTCGACGGTGAGGGTGTCCCCGTGCAGCGCGAAGGCCCGCTGGTCTGGATCCTTGTCATCCCCGGCGGAAGCCCCGCACGCACTGACGACCCCGACAAGCGCGACGGCCCCGACGGCGAGAACCACGCGGGCGGTGACGGAACGAGCCATGAGAATCTCCCCCTGAACGGACCGATGAGGCCCCGCGCCGAACCCAACGCCGAGCCACTTCGACCGTACGGACCGGACACTCCCCGTCGTATCCGGGAACCTCCCGGATACACCCGGGGGAAAACCCCCGGAAGAACCCTGACGCGGCCCGGCGGCAGCCCTGACGTCCGGTTCCTGGGATACGGGTTTGCGGGACAGGGCCCCGGGCGATGTAGGCTGTCGACTCGTCCTGGGCGCATCGGCTCGGGGTGCGGGTGCGTAGCTCAGGGGTAGAGCGCCTGCCTTACAAGCAGGATGTCGGCGGTTCGAAACCGTCCGCGCCCACCGGTTTTGACGTAGAGACCCCGGCCTGTCGTGGCCGGGGTCTTCTTCGTTGTGTCAGGCCGGGCGGTCCTGTGCGTGCTTCAGGTTCGTGCGGGCGTCGACCCGGTCTCCCGTCGCGACCTCCGCCCAGAAGCGGTGGCCGCTGATGAAGACGGCGAGTTCGTGTTCGCGTTGGCGGAGCTTTTCCACCTCGGCCTGTTCGTCGGGGGTCCAGCCGGGGGAGGCGGGGCGTTCCACCTTGCGCCAGCCGGCGGTGTCGCTGAAGCCGTCCAGGGGCTCGACCGACCAGGGCAGCCGTTTGAGCAGGGCCGAGAGCTCGGCCCTGACCTGATGCAGCTCCTCCTGACCGGCGAGGAGGTCACTCGGAAAGTCATAGGTCGTAGCCACGGCGCAATGCTACGCCTGTTCGATTTAGGGGTGCGAGTTTCTTGGGGTGGTTCATGCGAACGGGTTGTGGGGGGCCTCCCCTCCGCCTGTGGGAGGGTGGGGCGGGTGATGCGTTCCGTTCGGCTGGCCTACTGGGACAGTCCCTTCGTCAACTTCCGGGACTTCGCCTTCTCCGAACCCGGCGGGCATGGGTATAGGTGGGTGCAGGTCAAGCGTTTCCGGCTGCCGGCCGAGCCGCCCGGTGACCAGGAGCTGCTCGCCGGGCTGATCGCGCACCCCGAGTTCCGGGATCTCTACGACGGCTCCGGCATCTGGCAGGAGCTGCGGCACGGGCGGTGGTGGGCGGACCGGATCGGGCCGGAGGCGTATGTGCCGGTCGACGCGGAGGTCGCGGTCGGTGTCGTCCGGGAGTGGGCCGGTGGGCTCGGGCCGGTGCCCGACGCCCTCGACGAGCGGCTTGACGAGGTGGTCTACGAGCCCGTCCGGCGGGCCACCGGCCGGTACGTCCTCGGAGAGCTCCCCGAGGACGCCCGGCACGACTACGTACCCGTCCACATCGAGTTCCACGAACTAGTCCTCGTCGACCGGACCCTCGGCGTTCTCTCCCTCGTGGTCGCGGCCGACGACTGATCGCGGCGCCGCCCAGGGCCTGTCCAGCGGATCATGCCGCAGACGCGGGGGCTGGCCCGCGCATCCCCCGCTCACCGGCACCACATGAAGCACCGCGGCTTTCCTGCGACCTGATCCGCCGGACAGGCCCTAGGTCGTGTCCGCAAAGTCCCGCCTGCCGGGAGCCGCCATGCACGCCCTCTCGCCGCACCGGGCACAAACCCACGTACAAACCAGTACGCGGGTTCGTGCCCGGCACGCCGAGAGCACGCACCTGACGCCGCCCGGCCCGCCCTCCGGGCGGACGACGGGACTTTGCGGACACGACCTAGTGACCGGCGGCCCGTACCTCCCGTACCAGGCGTGCCGTCACCGGCGCCGGTACCCCGGAGCGTTCCGCAGCGCGGAGCAACGCCCCGCCGATCGCGTCGAGTTCGAGGGGGCGACCCGCCTCGGCGTCGCGCTGCATGGAGGACTTGGTCTGCGGGGGGAACGCGTCGTAGCGGGAGAGGGCGGCGGCCGGGTCAGCCGGGCCGCCCGCCGCTCGGCTGATCGCGGCCGTCTCCTCGACCAGGGCGGTCAGCTCGTCGCGGTGGGTCGTGCGCACCTCGCCCAGCGGCACTCCGTACCGCGTGGTGAGCAGGGCCAGCGGGGCGAGGAAGGACATCTTCGCCCACAGCGCCGCCGTCTCGTCCGGCAGGACGCGGGTCGTCGGGCCCGCGGCGCCGAGCGTGTCGGCCAGCGACGACAGGCGTTCCCTCGCCACCCCGTCCCCCGTCAGGTCGATCTCGGCGAACGGGCTGCCGTGCTCGATCTCGCCCGGCGCCACCCGTGTCGACTCCACCCGGATCACCGCCGGGGCCACCAGATCGGCGCGGTAGCGGGCGCGCAACGCCTGCGGGTGCTCCACGCCGTTGAGGAACGGGACGAGGAGCGCGTCGCCCAGTGCCTGCGGCGGGACGCGGTCCAGGGCCGTGTCCAGCGTCGTGTGCTTGACGGTGACCAGGCAGACGTCCACCGGTGTGCGCAGCGCGGTGTCCGCCTCGACCTCGGCCGTGAAGTCGCCGAACACTCCGCTGCGGACCCGGATTCCGGTCGTGCGCAGGGTCTGGGCCGTATCCTCGCCGGCCAGGCAGATCACCCGGTGCCCGGCCCGGGCCAGCAGCCCGGCGAGCAGGCCGCCGATGCCGCCGGGGCCGAGCACCGCCACGGTGAGCCGGTCGCTGTCGTGGCGCTGGTCGTCGTACGTCATGACATGAAGTCCCTTCTCCGGTCGGCCCCTTGGACGGTGGCCGCCTCGGAAGGATCATCGCAGAGGGGGTGGGGCGACCCTAGGACAGGCGCACGCTCGACCCGGGCTCCAACAGGTGCAGTCGGTCCGTCAGGCCCGCCTCCGCGAAGGCCTTGGTCAGGGTGGGGCCGTTCTGGGTGAAGTGGCCCCAGTGCTCGAAGTGCAGGGGTACGACGTGCCGGGCGCCCAGCACGGTCGCCGCCTGTGCCGCCTGTTCGCTGGTCAGGGTGAGGGTCGCGTCCGGCACGAGGGGGGTGCGGGCGGCTCCCGCGAAGAGGATCGCCACATCGACGGGGCCCTCGCGGTCGGCGATCTCCCGGACCAGGTCCAGGTCGGCGTTGTCGCCGCTGACGTACACCTTCGGCAGGCCCGGGCCGGACAGGAGGAAGCCGGTGACCTCGCCGACGAGGGGTTCGGAGCCCTTGGGGCCGTGCAGGGCGGGGACGGCGGTGACACGGACGTCGCCGACCTCGGTGTGCTCCCAGGTGGGGAGGGCTCGGACGGGGGCGCCGAGTCGGCCGTGCGCCGAGGGTGTGGAGAGGACCAAGGGTGCTGACGTCACCCAGGCGCGGCCGGCTGTGTCGAGGTTGTCCGGGTGGTGGTCGTGGGAGAGCAGGACGGCGTCCACCGGGGGGAGGTCGGACGGCCGCAGCGCGGGGCCGGTGGTCTTCACCAGCTTGCGGGTGCCGACGGTGTACTCGCCGGGCGCGTCGAAGGTGGGGTCGGTCAGCAGACGGATTCCGCCGAGGGTGATCAGGGAGGTCGGGCCGCCGACGTATTGGATCTCCACAGTGGTCATGTTCTGCACAATCCGGTGGAGGGCCCGCGCTATTCCTCGCGCCGGGCGACACTTGAGGCATGTGCCGCAGCATCAAGACCCTTCGCCCGCCCGTGTTGCCCGAGGAGGCGACCGAGGAGGAGATCCGGGCCGCCGCTCTCCAGTACGTGCGGAAGGTGTCCGGGTTCCGGGCGCCCGCCGCGCACAACCA
This sequence comes from Streptomyces sp. NBC_00028, assembly GCF_045041065.1. Lineage (NCBI taxonomy): Bacteria > Bacillati > Actinomycetota > Actinomycetes > Kitasatosporales > Streptomycetaceae > Streptomyces > Streptomyces sp. NBC_00028. The sequence goes on from NZ_CP108293.1 coordinate 6,976,908, forward strand.
GGAGGTGTTCGACCGTGCGGTAGAGGTGATCGCCGAGGCCACGGCCGAGTTGCTGGCCGGCCTGGAAGTGCGCGGGGCCGCGCGGAAGGCCGGGTAGGCCGGGGGGTTACGCGGGCTGGCGGCGCATCACGTACGCCGCTCCGGCGCCCGCGCCGAACAGGGCCAGTACGGACACGCCGGTCGCCAGCCAGGTCGTGCCGAGCCACTGGGCGCCGTAGTAGCCGAGGGCGACGCTGTACGCCGCCCAGGTCAGGCCCGCGAGGGCGGACCAGGGCAGGAACTCGCGGATGCGGCGGTGTGCGGCGCCCGCGACGAAGGAGACGACCGAGCGGCCGGCGGGGGCGAAGCGGGCCACGACGACGAGGGCGCCGCCACCACGTGCGAGGGCGCCGCCGAGACGTTCCTGCGCGGTGGTCAGCCGGCGGGAGCGGGCGATGGCGCGGTCGAGGCGGTCGCCGCCGCGCCAGGCCAGGCGGTACGCCACCAGGTCGCCGAGGACGGAGGCGGTGGCGGCGCACAGCGTGAGGAGCAGGATGTCGGGGACGTCGGCCGGGACCTTGCCCGCCGCCGTGCCCGCGGCCGCCGCGGTGGCCGCCGTGATGACGAGGACGCCGCTGGGCAGGACCGGAAGGAACACGTCGAGCAGGACCGACGCGGCCACCAGCGCGTAGATCCATGGGCTGCCGGTCAGCGCGCCCATACTCCCGAAATTCTCGAACACCGTCACTCCCCGTTTTCCCCCGTAACAGCCATACAGCGTACGCGTGGGGTGTGACAGGAGGTTCATGGGGGGCTCGCGTGTCCCGTAGTGCGGGAGGAGGGGGCACCATTACTGACATACGTGAGGAACGGGGCAGATCATGGTGGCAGGAATGTGCGTGGGTGCGGTCGCGGCGGCCGTGTTCGCGGCCGGTGCCGCGGGCACGTACGGCTACGAGATGCGGACGGACGCGCGGTTCGCGCCGCCCACCGCCTTCGTCCCGTCGGCCGCGGTGACGTACGACATGGCGCTCGTCCCGGCGGCCTCGTGGATCGAGGTGGGGCAGCGCGGTGAGGAACTCGGGCCGACGACCGTGACGTTGAAGGTGACCGGCTTCGTGCCGGGTCACGCGTACGGCGTCCAGGTGCACCAGAAGCCGTGCGGTGCCGATCCGGCCGCCGCGGGCGGGGTGTACCAGCACGAGCCGGCGGCGGAGCGCGGCGACGCCGGCAACGAGGTGTGGCTCGACTTCACCGCCGACGCGCAGGGCGCCGGCGAGGCCACGGCCCGCCACGACTGGGGGTTCCGGCAGGGGGAGGCGTCCTCGGTCGTCCTTCATGACGGGCCGGGCGCGGTGGGCGCGCGCGTGGCCTGCTTCACCGTGCCGTTCGGGTGGACGACGGTCTGAGGGGTCCAGCACAGCGGGACGGCGCCCGTCCCGGGTGGGGAGGGCGCCGTCGTGGGGTGGTGCGGGGTGGGTCAGGCCGCCACGGGGGTCTGCTTCGCGGCGGGGCGCTCGGTGGTGGCCGACGTGCGCTTCCGGCTGAACAGCCGGTCGAGGCCGAAGGCGCCGGAGCCGGTGAACACCAGCAGTAGAAGGGCCCAGCAGAACATCGCCGAGGCCTCGCCGCCGTTCTCCATCGGCCACAGGGCGGCGGGCTGGTGGACCTTGAAGTACGCGTAGGCCATGGAGCCCGAGGCGATGAACGCGGCGGCACGGGTGCCGAGGCCGAGCAGGACGAGGGAGCCGCCGACGAGCTGGATCACGGCCGCGTACCAGCCGGGCCAGGTGCCGACGGGGATGCTGTCGCCGCCGAGGAGGCCGAAGAGCGAGGCGGCGCCGTGGCAGGCGAAGAGCAGTCCTACGACGATGCGGAACAGGCCGAGGGCGTACGGCTGGGCGCTGTTGAGGCGTCCGGTCATGGGGGGTACTCCTACGGTCGGACCGGTCCGTGGGGAGGACCGGCGTGGGGGACGGAACCGTTCGAGCACTCCACGGTAGGCGCGCCTAATCGATGCTTGCAAGTTCAACATCTGGCCATGAGTTTGCTTCCCCTTGGGATTCCGTTTCGCTCGAAGTCGCACGTAGAGCGGTCCGTAGCGCCTCTCTCGCGACCGCGTCCGCATCCGAAAGCGTGACCGAATCCACACCTGGCCGGGCGCCCGCCGCGGTCACCCAGTGCACTCCCTCCGTCGGCACGCCGAACGCGAACCGCCTTGCGTGGACGGCTCCTTGACGGTCAATCAGGCGATACGGCCGCGCGGTGACGTCGAGTCCGCCGGTCTCGTAGCCGTCGACCGTGTGCGGCCGGCACTGCCCGGTCTCCAGCAGCCCGGCGAGAAGGGGGTCGGCGGTGCGTCGAAGGTCCGGTTCCGGTAGCCGTGCCTCTATGAGGGTCGTCACGGAGACGGCGGACCCGGGGATGTAGGGGGAGCGTGCCACCCATGCCCCTTCCCCCTCCATGACCTCCAGCCGCGGCCCCACCACCTCGACCACGCCCGCCTCCACCAGCGCCACCAGCTCCTCCACACGGCGGCGGGGCGGGCCGATGGACAGGAAGGCGTTGAGCGGGGTGTACCAGCGGTCCAGATGGTCGCGGCGCGAGACTCCGGAGAGGCCGCCGTGGTCGACGATCAGACGGAGTTCGTTGCGCAGGTCGCGCAGCACGTCGAGGGCCGCCTTGAGGGGGCCGTCCACATTGCCGAGGGCGGCCTGCGCGGCGTCCTCGCGCAGGTGTGCGAGGAGCCAGTCACGCCACTGGCCGGGATACGCGAAACCGCTGCCCGCGTACGGCCGGGAGACGCGGTCCCAGCTCCAGCGTTCGGCGTCCGGAACGGCGAACTCGTCCAGGATCAGGGCCTCTTGGGGGTCGCCGTGCGGGACGGCGAGGAAGCGGTCGGTGAAGTGGGGGTGCCGGGTCAGGGCCGCGTAATAGACCGTCTCCACCTCCTTGGCGGCGAGCGGCCATATCTCCGCGAGGAAGTCGGGTGCCTCGCCCGAGTCGGCGCGTTTGCGGAAGCCCGCTATGACCTCCGGAGTGAGGACGAGCGGCGTGTGCCGTCCGTACGGGCCCTTCGCGTTGTCGCCGCGCGCCTGGTACGGGATGCCGCGCCGGGAGCCCGCGTGGAGACGGGGTTCGCGGCCGGAGGGGAGGTAGCGCAGTCCCTGGGGGCCGGTGTCGAAGCGTCCGCCGCGTCCGGTCGTCAACAGGGCCATGTGGTCGAAGAAGTTGAGACCCAGGCCGCGCAACAGCACCGGTTCGCCGGGGGAGATGGTGGAGAGGTCGACGTCGGCCGGGTTGGCGGGCGGGATGTGGCGCAGTCCGTGGCGTGCGGCGTACGCCGTGAGGCGCGCCTCCTCGGCGGTGGCGAGCGTGGGGAGATGGCCCTGCGTGAGGACGACGGCGGTGAGGCCGGTCAGGGTGCGGCCGTTGTCCAGGGTGAGGGTCTGCCGGCCGTCGGCGGTGTCGTCGAGGCGGGTCGCGCGGGCCGCGTGGGTCCGTACGCGCACGGCGGGCGGGGCCTCGCGGACGGTGCGGGCGAACACCCACTCCAGGTAGCGGCCGTAGTGGGCGCGGGTCGGGTACGCGTCCGGGCCGAGCTCGCCGGCCGCCCACTCGTACAGGCTGGGGCCGGGGCGGATCGGCCCCGAGCAGTCCACGCTGTCGTCGGTGAACAGGGTCACCTGGCAGGCGACGGTGTTCATCAGCAGCTCGGGCGACTGCGAGGTGCGCCAGACGCTTCCGGCGCCGGGTGGCGCGGGGTCGACGAGATGCACGGTCAACTCGGCGCCGGGTGGGAGGAGTTCGGGGGCCGAGGCGCACAGCCGCTCCAGGACGCTGGTGCCTCGTGGTCCGGCGCCGACCACGGCGAGGGAGAGGGACGACGGTTCCGCGGCAGGCGATGCCGGTGCAGACAAAAGGGTGACTCCCGGGCGTGTGGGGCGCTGGGCGGGTGGTCGGCCGCTGGAAGCGGACGGTCCGCCTCATCATGCCGTGCGCTCATCCGGGCGCGAGTACCGAGTCCGCACCCTTCCGTGAGAACTGAGCCCTCACCCTTCCGTGAGCACTGAGCCCGCACCCTTCCGTGAGTACCGAGTCCTCACCCCTCCGTGAGTACCTGGTCCGTCACCGTCCTCAACTCGCCCTTGCGCCGTGCCTGTTCCAAGCGCAGCCGCGCCGACCGCCCCCGCAGCGTCAGTGTCATGAGCTGGTTGCCGAACCACGGGCCGCCCGTGCGCCGCCAGTCCACCGAAGGGCGGGGGCAGCCGCCGTGGCCCGCGAAACGGCGGCCCAGGACCCGGGCCGCCGCGCTCCAGCCGAAGCGGAAACCGAGGCGTATGGAGAGCGGGATGGAGTTGTGGACCGGCGAGCAGGTCAACTGGAGCACCCGGGCGTCCGGGCCGCCGTCGGTGGCGGGCCAGGCCGGCTCGGCCACATACGCGTGGTGCACGTCCCCGGAGAGCACCAGCACCGTCGCCGGCGCCTCCGGCCCGGAACCCGCCTCGGCGATCAGAGCGGCCAGCGCGTCGAAGGACGCCGGGAACGCCGCCCAGTGCTCCAGATCCGCCCGGCGCCGCAGATCCTCCCCGAACCGCGCCCAGCGCGCCCCGCGGTCACCACGGCACAGGGCCGCGCTCCATGCCTCGGCGTGGTGCACGAGGTGCGGAAGCAGCCAGGGCAGGGAGGTGCCGAGGAGGAGATGGTCGTACGACTCCCTGTCGGCGAGGACCTGTTCCCGCAGCCAGGCCGCCTCCCCGGGGTCGAGCATCGCCCGGTGCTCCTCGTCCAGGACGCGGGCCGCGCGGGTGTCCACCATCAGCAGCCGCACCCGGCCGAAGTCGCGCCGGTAACTCCAGCGCACCGAGGCGGGATCGGCGTCGGCCTCGCAGGCGAAGTCACGCAACGCGTCGGTGCCGTCCGGGGTTCGGCGGACGGCGGCGTAGAGCGGGTCGGCGGCGAGTTCGGCCGGGGACAGGTTCCCGAGGTGCTGGTGCACCCAGTACGACATCAGGCCGCTCAGCAGCCGTTCCCGCCACCACGGGGTGGCCCGCATGTCCTCCACCCAGGCGGCGGAGGTGTTCCAGTCGTCTATCACGTCATGATCGTCGAAGATCTGACAACTGGGCACGGTGGACAGCAGCCAGCGGATCTCCGGGTCGAGCCAGGACTCGTAATAAAGGCGCGTGTACTCCTCGTAGTCCGCGACCTGGCTGCCCGGCGGGTCGCTCAGATCTCGGCGGGCGGCGAGCCAGCGGCGGGTGGCGGGGGAGGTCTCGTCGGCGTAGACCTGGTCGCCCAACAGCACGAGCACGTCCGGGCGTTCACTGTGGGGGTCGGCCGCGATCCGGGCGGCGAGGGTGTCCAGCGCGTCCGGGCCCTTGGGGTCCTTCTCGCCGTCCGGCGGGGCCGCCCAGCGGCAGGAGCCGAAGCTGACGCGGACGGTGTCGCCCTCGGCGGAGGTGCGGATCACCGACTCCGGGAACGGGGAGCCGGGCAGCGGCCACACCCGGGTGCCGTCCAGGAACACCTCGTACGCCGTCGACGTCCCGGGTGCCAGGCCGGTCACCGGGATCAGCGCGTAGTGGTGGCCCGCGATCTGGAAGGTGCGGTCCTCCCCGCGGGTGCCGTCCGCGCAGCGCACCTCGGCGGTGCACGGACGGCTCGCCTCGACCCAGATGGTCGCGGACGAGCCGTCGGCGTACCTCAGCAGCGGTCCCAACCGAAGTTCGGCCACGTGATCCTCCTCCGTCGCCCCGTACGGTACGGAACGACGGGGGAGGTTGGGGAGGGTCGGGATCAGCAGGCGCTCAGGTAGCTGGTGAGCGCGCTCTTCTCGGCGGAGTCGACCGAGAGGCCGTAGTAGTACTTCACCTGGACCCAGGCGCGGACGTAGGTGCAGCGGTACGAGGTGACCGACGGCATCCACTCGGCCGGGTCCTGGTCGCTCTTGGCCTGGTTCACGTTGTCCGTCACCGCGATGAGCTGCGGGCGGGTGAGGTCGTTGGCGAAGGCCTGGCGCCGGGCGGTGGTCCAGGCGCTGGCGCCGGAGTCCCAGGCCTCGGCGAGCGGGACCAGGTGGTCGATGTCGAGGTCGGAGGCGGCGGTCCAGGTCGCGCCGTCGTAGGGGGAGTACCAGCTGCCGCTGGTGGAGGCGCAGGCGGAGTCGGTGACCACGTTGGAGCCGTCGCGCTTGAGGACCGTCTCGCGGGTGTTGCAGGTACCCGAGATGGTGATCCAGTGCGGGAAGAGGTCGCGGCTGTAGCCGGTGCGGTTCTCGGTCGCCACGGTGAGCGAGGCGAGGTAGGTGCGGGCGGTGGCGGCGCTGACCGGCGTCGGGAGGGCGGCGGAGGCGGTCGGACCGTTGAAAAGTCCGACCGAGGCTATGAGACCGGTGAACGCCGCGAGTATGCTCAGCCGTCGACGCGCGTAGAACTTCGGCATGCGAACTCCCTGGGGATGTGGGGGTGTTGAGGCGTGCGGGCGAAGGAATGCTCGCCGCGCCGTGTTGCGGGGAGATGTGCGTTGGGTGAGAAGTTAATGACGCGTACATGACATGACAAGCTTTGCGGCGAAACGATCTCGTATGATTGACGGAGTTGAAGGGGAGTAGCTCTTCGCCGGACCGTCGACATACTGCTCAGCTCGTCTGAGCCGGCGCCCGGAGGCGGGTCCCTCGTGGACCTCGCCAGCGAGACCTTCGGCAAGCAGTGCACTGACCGTGTGCTGCCATGCCGAGGTGTCGTTTTGCGGTAACACTCTCGGTGGGGCAGCCCGACCGATTGAGGAACCTTGATCAGCTTCACCGTGACGGCCGTCGTCTTCGGCGTCGTCTTCCTTGCCGAGCTCCCTGACAAGACCGCCCTCGCCGGGCTGGTGCTCGGCACCCGGTACCGCGCGTCCTACGTCTTCGCCGGCGTCGCCGCCGCCTTCGCCCTGCATGTCGCGCTCGCCGTCGCGGCCGGCAGCGTGCTCACTCTGCTGCCGCAGCAGATCGTGCACGCGATCACCGGTGTGCTGTTCCTGGGGGGAGCGGCCGTCCTGCTGCGGAACAAGGACGAGGACGACGAGGAGATCCGCAAGCCCGAGAACCAGTCCTTCTGGAAGGTCGCCGGGGCCGGGTTCATGCTCATCCTCGTCGCCGAGTTCGGTGACCTGACGCAGATCATGACCGCGAATCTCGCCGCCCGCTACGACGACCCGCTCTCCGTCGGCCTGGGCGCCGTGCTCGCGCTCTGGGCCGTGGCCGGGCTCGGCATCGTCGGTGGAAAGGCCCTGATGAAGCGGGTGCCGCTGGCGCTCATCACCAAGATCGCGGCCGTGCTGATGCTGGCGCTCGGGGTGTGGAGCCTGTGGGAGGCCGCGACCGCGTGAGCTGAACGCCGGGTGAACTGTTCCGGGAGACGGTGGCGGGATCATGGTCGCGTTTTGTACCGTGGAGAAACAAAGTGGCTCCCGCCCGTTCTCCCTGACCGGCGGGCGGGGCCGCCTTGTCCCGCCGGGCGACCCCCGGCTCCCCTCGCGTACTGGAGCTGCCGATGACGGCCACCGCCGTGCCCACCGTGCTCACCGCCCGTGCCCTGCTGCTGGACATGGACGGCACCCTTGTGAACTCCGACGTCGTCGTCGAACGCTGCTGGCGGCGCTGGGCCGAGCGGCACGGGCTGGACGGCGACGAGGTCATGAAGGTCGTCCACGGCCGGCAGGGGTACGCCTCCATGGCGCTGCTGCTGCCCGACCGGCCCATGGCGCAGAACCACGCCGACAACGCGCGCATGCTCGCCGAGGAGACCGCAGACATGGACGGCGTGGTCGCCATCCCCGGCGCGGAGGCCTTCCTCGCCTCGCTGGCCGGGGTGCCGCACGCCTTGGTGACCTCCGCCGACGTCGCCCTGTCCACCGCCCGGATGGCCGCGGCGGGGCTCGCCCTGCCCGAGGTACGGATCACCGCGGAGAGCGTCGGCGAGAGCAAGCCCGATCCCGAGGGGTTCCTGAAGGGCGCCGCCGAGCTCGGTGTGGCGCCCTCGGAGTGCGTCGTCTTCGAGGACTCCGGGGCGGGGATCGCGGCGGGGCGCGCCGCGGGGATGCAGGTGGTGGGGGTCGGGCCGCGGGCCGACTTCCATGAGCCGGACGTGGTGGTGCGGGATCTTGCGCAGGTGCGGGTGGAGGCTTTGGGGGATGGGCGGGTTCGGCTTTATATCGGGTGACGGGGCCGGGGGGCGGGTGGTTCGGCCTTGCGCCGGGGTTGAGGGCTGAGGGCTGAGGGCTGGGGGGGGTGAGCGCTGAGGGCTGAGGGTCGGGGGTCGGGGGTCGGGGGTCGGGGGGTTTGGCTTTGGGTCGGGGGTCGGGTGGTTTTGCTTTGGGTCGGGGGGCGGGTGGTTTGGCTTTGGGGCGTGTGGCGGGGCTGGGGCCGGAGGTCGGGTGTTACGGCTCTGTTGTTTCCGACTCCAGCATTTCCCTGGTCGCCAGGTCGTAGACGCCGTACTCCGTCACCTGGATGCCCCGCGCCCACTGGTAGCGGGTGACCGCGTCCTCGACGCCCTCGTTGTAGTGGCCGCTCGCCTTCCTCGGATAGAGGTTCAGCTGGGTCAGGCGCAGCTCCAGTTCCACCACCTCGTCGCCCTGGGAGCCCCGGCGCAGTACGGGCGGGGTGCTCTCCCGGGAGGTGCTGGAGTTGTCCGCCGTGTCGGTGGGGGCGGCGCTTGTCGTGGTCGCCGTGGGCTTCTCGGAGGGTGACGACGGGGTCGGGGAGGCGCTGGAGCGGGACGGCGACGGGGACGCGGACCTTGACGCGCTCGCGCTCGCGGACGGGGACGCCGAGGTCGGCCCGGCCGATGCCGTGCTGGTCGACGGGGACGCCTGCGCCGAGCTGGTCGACGCGTCCGGGATGCTCGCCCTGATCCCCTCGGGGAGCGCGGTGTCGCGCTGCGGAGAGTCGTACGAGAGCAGGCCGCTCGCCAGGCCGGCCGCCGCGATCACCGCCACGAGGGCGGCGGCCGAGGCCACGATCAGGGTGCGGCGGTGGGGTGTGCGGTTACGGGGGCGCGGCTCGGTGGGGGTGCCCTCGTGCGGCGGAGCGTTCTCGAAGAGGCTCAGGTCCGTGGTGCTGGGCGGGGGTGGCACGGATACCGGGCGCAGCTGCATCGTCGCGTCGGGGGGCCCGGCGAGGGTGGGGGCGGGGGCCTCGGGGGTCTCGCCGTCCAGGTCGACGTACGGACGTATGCGCAGCGGATCGAAGTCCTCCGCCGCCGCCTGTTCCGCCTCGCGCGCGTCGCGCAGGGCGTCGGACGCCCGCCGTGTGCACCCGCAGGACGGGGTGTTGTCGGCCCCCCTGGGTGCCCCGCACTCCGGGCACAGGTGGCCCTTCGACTCCGTCATGTGTTCGTCCCTCCCCTCGCGAACTCCAGAGATTATGCAGACCTTCTTCACACCCGTCTCCCGCCAACCCCCGGAATAACGGCTTCCAACAGGACTCGACAGGCCATAAGTGGTCACACCGACCACGATGGAGTCGTAACGAGTCTCACGGGAGGTCTTCATGGCCGCGGATGCGGACGCTATGACGGGAGATGTGCGGGACGCGCGAGAGGAGCACGTGCCCGGGAACGTCCTCGTGTCGATCGGGGCGTTGCTTCTCGGGATGCTGCTTGCCGCGCTGGACCAGACGATCGTGTCGACGGCGCTGCCGACCATCGTCAGCGACCTGGGCGGCCTGGAGCATCTGTCGTGGGTCGTCACCGCGTATCTGCTCGCCTCCACGGCCGCGACCCCCCTGTGGGGCAAACTCGGCGACCAGTACGGGCGCAAGAGGCTGTTCCAGACCGCGATCGTGATCTTTCTGATCGGGTCGGCGCTGTGCGGGATGGCGCAGAACATGCCTCAACTCATCGCGTTCCGGGCGCTTCAGGGGCTCGGGGGCGGTGGACTGATGGTGCTGTCCATGGCCATCGTCGGCGACCTCGTGCCGCCGCGGGAACGCGGGCGCTACCAAGGGCTGTTCGGTGCGGTGTTCGGGGCGACGAGTGTGCTCGGGCCGCTGCTGGGCGGGGTGTTCACCGAGCATCTGAGCTGGCGGTGGGTGTTCTACGTCAACCTTCCGGTGGGTGTGGTCGCGCTTGCCGTCATCGCCGCCGTGCTGCGGATTCCGCGCAAGGCGACCCACCATGTCATCGACTATCTGGGGACGTTCCTGATCGCCTCGGTCGCCACGTGTCTCGTGCTCGTCGCGTCCCTCGGTGGCACCACGTGGGGGTGGGGGTCGCCGCAGATCATCGGGCTGGCCGTGCTCGGGGTCGTGCTGGGTGTTGCCTTCGTGGCGGTGGAGCGGCGGGCCGTGGAGCCTGTGCTGCCGTTGAAGCTGTTCCGCATCCGGACGTTCGCCTTGTCCGCGGTGATCAGCTTTGTCGTCGGGTTCGCCATGTTCGGCGCCATGACCTATCTGCCCACGTTCCTTCAGGTCGTGCAGGGCGTCTCGCCGACCATGTCCGGTGTGCACATGCTGCCCATGGTGTTCGGGCTGCTGCTGTCGTCGACCGCGTCCGGGCAGATCGTCAGCCGCACCGGTCGCTGGAAGGTGTTCCCGATCGCGGGCACCGCGGTCACCACGATCGGGCTGCTGCTGCTCCACCGGCTCGACGAGGGCAGTTCCACCTGGGTCATGAGCAGCTACTTCTTCGTGTTCGGGCTGGGGCTCGGGCTGGTCATGCAGGTGCTGGTGCTCATCGTGCAGAACGCGGTGTCGTACGAGGACCTCGGCGTGGCCACGTCCGGGGCGACGTTCTTCCGGTCGATCGGGGCGTCGTTCGGGGTCGCCATCTTCGGCACGGTGTTCACCAACCGGCTCGGGGACAAGCTGGCGGACGCGTTCGCCGGGGGGCAGTTGCCGGGTGGGGTGACCGTGGAGGGGCTGGAGGCCGATCCGCGGGACATCGCGAATCTGCCGGCGGCGCTGCGGCCGGCGGCGCTGCACGCGTACGCCTCGTCGATCACGGATGTCTTCCTGTACGCGGCGCCTGTGGCCCTGTTGGGGTTCGTGCTGGCCTGGTTCCTCAAGGAGGACCGGCTGCGGGCGTCCGTCACCGCGCCGGACGTGACGGAGACGCTGGCCAGCAATCCGGTGGAACGGTCCTCTTACGACGAGGTGTGCCGGGCGTTGTCGGTCCTCGGGACGCGCGAGGGGCGGCGGGAGATCTATCGGACGATCACTGATCGGGCGGGGTACGACCTGTTGCCCGGGGCGAGTTGGCTGCTGCTGCGGATCAACAAGTACGGGTCGGTGGAGCCGGGGGCGCTCGCCGCGGGGAGTTCTGTCCCGTTGCAGGTCGTCATCGCCGCGGCCCGGCAGGTGGAGGAGCGGCGGCTGGCGGTGCGGTCGGGGGTGGACCTGGTGCTGACCGCGGAGGGGGTGGCGGTCGCGGAGCGGCTCGCGGCGGCTCGGGAGGAGTCGTTGGCGGAGCTGCTGGGCGACTGGTGGGGGGCTGACCGGCCGACCGATCTGGTCCAGCTGGTGGGCGAGTTGACCACGGAACTGTGCGGCTCGGACCGAGAGCAGCCGCAGAGCGGGGCGGCGGCGGTGGCTGGGGGCGGCTGATCCCCCGCGGGCGCGATTCGGTTCGGTTCGATTCGGCGCGTTGTGCGTTGTGCGTCGTGGCGGGCCGCGGGCGGTTTCGTCGTGGGTCGGGGCCGCGCCGGGGGGTGTCCGTCCTCGGAACGGCGCGAAATCGGTCCTCTACAAGGGGCACCCGTGCTGACGCGCCAACCGCTGCGGGCGGACACCCCCCGACACGACCCCTCACGTCCGAACGCGGCCGCCGCGCCGCGGGGGTACACATCGAACGCCGGTGCGCTTCGTGCCCCTCAGGGGCGCGGGGAATTGCGCGGCCGGCCACGACGCACCCGCAGGCGGAGGGATGGGGGCGCGACTGTTCACTTGGCTTCGTACGCCGGTGCGGATGGCTTGCCCAGGGGCGCGGGGAACTGCGCGAACGGCCACGACGTGCCCGCAGGCGGGGGGATGGGGGCGTGGGTGTTCCCTTGGGTTCGTATGCCGGTGCGGGTGGCTCCCCCAGGGGCGCGGGGAACTGCGCGAGCGGCCACGGCGGACCCGCAGCCGGGCGACGGGGGTGCGGGTTCTTCCTTCGCTTCGCACGCCGGTGCGGGTGGCTCCCCCAGGGGCGCGGGGAACTGCGCGAACGGCCACGACGCACCCGCAGGCGGGGGGATGGGGGCGCGGGGAACTGCGCGAGTGGCCACGACGCGCCCGCAGGCGAGGGGACGGGCGCTGGGGGCTGTCTCTCGGGTGCGGTGGCTGTTTGAGGGGCGTGGGTGGGGCTACTCGGGGTTTATGACAACTGGCGTGATCATCGCTCTGATCGTGATCGTGGCGGCCGTCGTCGTGGTGGCGGTCGTCCTGGCCCGGCGCAAGCCCGGTGGACGGGACCTGAAGCGTCGCTTCGGGCCCGAGTACGACCGGGTCGTCGCCCGGCATGACGGGGACTCGCAGGCAGCCGAGCGCGAGCTCGCCGAGCGGGTCGACAAGCACGGGTCGCTGCGTGAGCGGGACCTGGAGCCCGCGCAGCGGCAGGAGTACGAGGCCCGGTGGGCGGCCGCCCAGGAGCGGTTCGTCGAGTCGCCCCGGGAGGCGGTGGACGAGGCGGACCGGCTGCTCGCAGAGGTGGCCGGAGCCCGCGGGTTCCCTGATGGGGGGCAGTACGAGGAGCAGCTCGCCGCCCTGTCCGTGCATCACGCGAACCATGTGCACGGCTACCGGCGTGTGCACCGCGCGGCTCATACGCGCGGCGGCACGGAGGACGGTGCGCGGGGCGGCACCGAGGAGATGCGCGAGGCCATGGTCGAGGCCCGGGCCCTGTTCGAGGAGTTGGTGGGAGCCGGTGGGCGGCGTGAGGCGGCCGGTCATCGGACCGTACGCAATGACGGTCACGGCCATCAGCCGTGGACGTTCACCCGGCGTCAGGCGAAGGGGAGTTGAGAGGCATGACGGATGCCATGAGCGGTCGGGGCGCCGAGAGCGTCCCGCAGCGGGGCCAGGGGGACGGGTCGCCCCTCGTGGCCGGGCATGAGGGCGAGGGGCGTGGCCTGGACGACGGGCGCGGCCTGGGCAAGGGGCGTGGCCTGGACGACGGGCGTGGCTTGGACACGGGGCGGGAGAAGGCTCCCCTGGTCGCGAGTCATGACACTGCGGGGCGTGAGGCCCATGAGGGCAAGCTGCTCGGCGACGAGCAGTGCGACAAGCTCTCCGGGCAGTTGCAGCACGCCATGACCGGGTTCGTCGACGGGCCCCGGGCCGCCGTAGAGGAAGCCGACCATGTGCTCGAAGAGGTCGCCTCGCGGTTCACGGACGCCATGGCGCAGCGGCGGCGCACCCTGCGGCAGTCCTGGCAGGGCGCCCAGCACACGGACGGCCCCATGGCGGGCGACGGCGGCGCGGGTGACACCGAGCAGCTTCGGCTGGCCCTGCGGGACTATCGCGAGCTCACGGAGCGGCTACTGCGACTCTGACTCCGCGCGGCTCGACTCCGCCCGGCGCTCCCGCCACTGGCGTACGACCTCTTCGACGTCGTACGGCTTCAGACCCAGCGGAGGGCCGGGCGGTGGCATGTACATCATGGCGCGGATCTTGACGTTGACGTCGGTGATCAGTTTGCGGACCGTGTGTTCGGAAGGGGCCGTGCGGGCGGCGGCCAGGGTGTCCTCGGCCTCTTTGCGCAGGGCCAGGGACGGGGGGAGTGCGGACAGGCCCTCGCGGGCCATCTTGCGTCTGATCCACCAGAGTTCGTCGTAGGGCGTGTCCAGCTCCGGTGGCAACGGCTCGCCCGCGCCGGGGAGTCGGTCGAAGTCGCCGCGGCCCTGCGCGTCTCGGATCTGTTTGTCGACCCAGGACTCGAACGGGACGCCGGGTGGCTTTCGCTCGGTCATGAGTCCATTGTGCCGGACGCGATGGGGCCGGGCGATTTATCATGCGGCCGCTGTGCAAGCACACTTGCTCAGGAACGGTTCAGGAACTGCAAAGGGAGCGCACGTGCTCGAACTCACCATGGCCGCCGTCTCCGCGGCGGAGGAGGGTGCCACGGCCGGCATGCTCATGGCCGACGCGCCCAGCGAGCCGGGCGCGCTGCTGCGGGTGGGCCGTGACCAGTCCGTGTGCCGACTGGCGACGCCCGACGACTGGCTGTTCGTCTCCCGGGTGCATCTGGAGTTCCTGTGCGGGCCGGAGGGGACCTGGCAGGTGACGTGGCTGCGCGGGTCGCAGGCCGAGCCGTCGAGCGAGGTGCGGCTGACCGTCGGGGAGTACGCCCAGCCGCTGGTCTACGGGGGGACCGTGGCGCTGCCCCGCGGCGGCAGCGGCGAGATCGTCGTCGTGGACCGCACCGCGCCGCGCAGCGTCAACGTCGGCTTCTATCACGAGGTCTGAGCGCGGGGCTGGCTCTGCCGGGGGCTACGACTCCACGCGCGCCAGCGCGAAGCCGTCGTAGCCCTTCGCCCCCACCGTCTGGATGGCCGTGGCGCTCACGCGGGGGTGTGAGCCGAGGAGTTCGAGGGCGGCGCGGGTGCCGGTGACGTCGGGGGTGGTGTCGTTCTGGTCGGCGACCCGGCCGCCGCGTACGACGTTGTCCACGATGATCAGGCTGCCCACGCGGGTCAGTTTCAGGGCCCACTCCACGTAGTGCGGGTTGTTCGCCTTGTCCGCGTCGATGAAGACCAGGTCGAAGGGTGCCGGGTGCTCGTCGGCCAGGAGGGGGAGCGAGTCGAGGGCCGCCCCCACGCGGATCTCCACGAGCTTGTCCAGGCCGGCCCGGGCGATGTTCCCCGCGGCGACCTCGGCGTGCCGCGGGCTGTACTCCAGGGAGACCAGTCGGCCGTCGGCGGGCAGGGCGCGGGCCAGCCAGATGGTGCTGTAGCCGCCCAGGGTGCCGATCTCCAGGATCCGCCGGGCGCCCTGGATGTGGGCCAGGAGCTGGAGCAGCTTGCCCTGCGGGGCGGAGACGGCGATCTGCGGGAGCCCGGCCGCCTCGCTCTCGCGCAGGGTGGCGGTCAGTGCCTCGTCGTCGGGTGCGAGGCGGGTGGCGAAGTAGGCGTCCACGGCTTCCCAGCGCTGCGACTCGCTCATGCGACCTCATTCGTACGGGTGGTCGGTGCCGATCGGCAGATGCCCTGACCGAGGCTACGGGTCGGCCGGGTCGTCGGCGAGTGGTCCTGCCGGGCGCCGGGAGCGTCGTACGACGAACAGGGCCACCGTCGCGGTGAGCGCGGCCAGGGTGCCGGCGAGGGTCAGCAGCCAGGCCGGGAGGCCGGCGAGGGTGCGGAGCCGGTCCTCGTAGATCACCTGCTGGAAGGCGGTGTCCGCGGCGGTCCGGCGCAGGGTGTGGTCGGCGTCGATCAGGTTCGGGGACGGGAACTCCTGGCCGATCGCCGTCAGGAACGGGGTGCCCGCGGTCAGCTCGGCCAGGGGGCTGCCGCGCCGGGGCGTGATCCGGCCGGCGAAGGTGACCCGGGGGCGGGAGCCGCCGATGCGGGACGTCGGTTCCATGCGGTGGGCGGCCAGCACGTACAGGCCCAGCGACTGGGGCGTCCGTGCCAGGCGGGACAGGCGCATCGGGTAGACGGGCTCGTCGGCCGCGAAGGACAGGCTCAGCGGGTCCAGGGTGCCCTGGAGGGCGGTGCCGGTGGTGTCCGGGGCCAGGCGGATCGCCACGTACTCCCAGCGGCGCTCCACATAGGGCTGGAGGGCGCCGCTCAGACGGGGCGGGAGGCTGAAGCCGTTGGCGCTCAGCCAGTCGCCGAGGGCGTCCGGGTCGGTGGCGGTCAGGCGGGCCACGTCGAAGGGGCCCAGCTTCTGGCGGCCCACCACGCCCACACCGGGCGCCCTGCCGACGCCGGGCGGGGGCGCGCCCGCGTCCCGGCCGCCGCCGGAGACCAGCGGCCAGTCGCCGTCCTGCGGCCAGAAGTGGTACCGGGTGCGGTGCACGGGCGCGGTGGCGGCGTCCAGCTCGTCGAAGAGGGCCGGATCGCCCAGCTCCACGTCCGCGCGGTGCGGGACCGGCATGATCCAGGCGGCGCGGTCGCTGTCGCCGTCGACCGTCAGCCGCATCACGATCCGCTCCCGGCCGCCGTCCCAGCGCACCACCGACACCTCGCGCGCCACGCCGACCCGCCGGGCGGTGTCCGGGATCATGGCGCCGCACCCGCAGGCGTACGCGGGGGCGACCAGGGAACCCACCTGGGTGGCGAGTAACGCCAGGACGACCGCGAGCAGGCGTCGGCGCGCCCGGCCTCTCAGGAATTCGATCATTCCCCCCAAACCCTCCGCTGCACGCTCGCCGGGCCTTCAGACGGTTACGCGGAGCATACGGGTCCGCGTCTTGTAGCTACGTAAGTGATCCACTGCGCGCTCAGCGAGGCGGTGCGAGATGGTGCGGACTATCGTCATTCGGACAAACGCGGGACGGGTGTCAGGCAAAGCGGAACCCCCTGCGTCTCTTCTCCGGGGGGCGGTGCGCGCCTCATAAGGTGCGCACGACAGACCTCACGTATCGGACGTGAGGGACGAACTGGGCGGGAGGCCTGGGCGCGTGGTGAACACCAACCCCAGTGGAGGACCGGCGGAAGCGTTCGGAGCGACGGCCGTGGACACGGCCAGAGCCCGGATGCGCGTGGCCAGATTCCTGCTGTGGGTGGTCGCCGCCATACTCGCCGTCCGCCAGGTCGCCGTCGTCCTCAGTACCCCCAGCGGGGAGCGGCTGACGGATCTGGAGACCTGGGTCGGTCCCGACGGGGTCCTCCATGTGAAGGGTTCGCTGTACGACTCGACGGAGTTCACGGGCACGCCTTTCGGCGGACTCGTCCTCAAACCGCTGACCAAGGCGGCCGAGCAGGCCCTCGGCTGGGGATGGACCTTCGGAACGCTGCTTCTGGTGGTCGCGCTCGGTCTTGTCGTCGCGCGGGCGCTGCCTCATCCGGTGAACAGACGTACGTCCTTCTTCGCCGCGCCGGTCGCGATCAGCCTGCTGATGCTGTCCCTGCCGGTCCGCAACACCCTGTATCTCGGGCAGACCAGCATCATGCCGGTGCTGCTGGTGCTGGTCGGCTGCTTCGTCGTACGCGGGCAGCGGGCGAGCGGCGTGCTCATCGGCCTGGCCGCGGCGCTCCAACCGACCGTGCTGCTCTTCGCCGGGCTGCTGTGGTTCACCGGGCGGCGGCGGGCCGCGCTGGCCACCGGGGCCACGTTCGCGGCGAGCACGGCACTGGCGTGGGCGGCGCTGCCGCACGACTCGTACACCTACTGGGTCCACCACATGGCGGGCACGGGACTCGGCGGTGACGCCGACGATCTCGCCAACCAGTCGCTGCACGGGGCGCTGCTGAGGGCCGGATTCGCCGGGCCGGCCGAGGTCGGGCTGTTTCTCGCGCTGGGCGCGGCGGTGGCGGCGCTCGCCCTCGGGCGGGCCGTGCGCTACGCCCGCGACGGGCAGCTGCTGCTGGCGGTGGCGGTCACCGGCTGCGCGGCGATCCTCGTGGCCCCGATGGCCTGGCAGCACCAGCTGCTGTGGGTGCTGCTGGCGGTCGTGGGCAGGGTCGGCAAGCGGGCCTCGGACCGGTATGTGTGGCCGGTCGCGGTGGTGCTGGTGATGACGCTGCCCGCGAAGATGATCCTGCCGAACATGGCCTCGCTCTACCCGCTGCGCGACAACGTCGTCCTGCTGGCGGCGCTGGCCGCGGCGACGCTCGTGCCGTTCCTGTCCCGGACCTCGCCCTACTACCGGACGCCGGTCCCGACGGAGTACGCCGAGCCGGTCGCCGCCCGCTTCCGGCGGGTGCCGCTGCTGCCGTTCCTGAAGCGGGTGCTGACGCGTCCCAACCTGCTCCTTGAGTTGCTGCTTATTCGTGTCACCTACGCCGCGTACCAGAAGGTGCGGCTCGCGGCGACGGGCGGCACCAACTCCGAGGGCCGGGCGCGGGCCGAGGAGCACGGACAGCAGGTCCTGGACCTGGAGCGGTGGCTGCACATCGACATCGAGCACTGGGCGAACCACGCGGTCGTCAAGGTCGACTGGCTGCGGAACTTCTTCGACTTCTATTACGAGTCCTTCCACTTCGTCGTCCCGCTGACGGTCCTCGGCGTCCTCTACTGGCGCCGCCCCGTCGACTACCGCTGGGCCCGCGCCTCCCTCGGCTTCGCCACCCTCCTCGCCCTCGTCGGCTTCTGGCTCTACCCGCTCGCCCCGCCCCGCCTCATGCCGTCCCTCGGCGTCATCGACACGGTCCACGGCGTCCAGGACTTCTCCAAGCCCGACTACGGCACCCTCACCGCCCTCACCAACCAGTACGCGGCGATGCCCTCGCTGCACTTCGGCTGGTCCCTGTGGTGCGGGGTCGTCATCGCGATCGTCGCGCCGAGGTGGTGGATGAAGGCACTGGGGCTGCTGCACCCGTTCTTCACCGTCACGGCGATCGTGGCCACCGGCAACCACTGGGTGCTGGACGCGGTCGGCGGCGCGGTGGTGGTGAGCGCGGGCTTCGGGCTGTCGTATCTCCTCCAGGGGCCCAGGGCGCGGCTGGTGAAGAACGCGGCGGCCGATGCGAAACCCGTGTTGGCGCGCGCCTCCGGGAGCGGGTGACAGCCGTACCCCCGCGGGGGTGCAATGGGGGGCGGAGGCGCCAATGGACGCGGACGCGGAGCTGGACCGGGGACGCCAGGCCTGTCGACGGCAGGCCTGGGCGGAGGCGTACGCGCTGCTCGGCAAGGCCGACACGGTACGACCGCTCGACGCCGCCGACGTCGAGGCGCTCGCCGAGGCCGCCGACATGCTCGGCCGGGGCGACGACGCGGTGGCGCTGCTGCGGCGGGCCTTCACGGCGTACGCCGGGACCGGCGAGGTCGGGGCCGCGCTGCGGTGCGCCTACTGGCTCTGCAAGGGCCTGGCCTGGGGCGGGGACCTCGCCCAGTCCGGTGCCTGGCTGGCCCGCGCACAGCGCCTCGCGGCCACGGAACCCGACTGCCCGAGCCGCGGCTATCTGACGATGCTGGAAGCCGAACTGCACTTCCGCGCCGGTGAACCCGCCGAGATGCTCACCCTCGCCCGCCGCCTCGCCACGACCACCGGACCCGACGCGGACCCCGACCTCGTGGCCGGTACGGCGATGACGCTCGGCCTCGCCCTGGTGAGCAACGGCGAGGTCGCCGCCGGGCTCGCCCAGCTCGACGAGGCGATGGTCGTCGTCGCCGAGGGGGCGCCCTCGGCGCGGTCCATCGGCATGACGTACTGCGTCGTCATCGGCACCTGCCAGGAGCTCCAGGAACTGCGCCGCGCCCAGGAGTGGGCCAAGGCGCTCGCCCGGTGGTGCGCGGCCCAGCCCGACTTCAGCGGCGCCTACCGGGGACTGTGCCGGGTGCACCGGGCCGCGCTCCTCCAACTCGGCGGCGCCTGGCCGGAGGCCGACCGGGAGGCGCGGCTGGCCTGCGCCCAGCTCACCGCCGGTTACGGCGAGAGCGCCGCGGGCAGCGCCTTCTACCAGCTGGCCGAACTCCACCGGCTGCGCGGCGCCCACACCGAGGCCGAGCAGGCCTACCGCGACACCCTGCGGCACGGCTGGGACACCCAACCAGGGCTCGCCCTGCTCAGACTGGCCCAGGACCGGCCCGCCCCGGCCGCGGCGGCGATCCGCCGAGCGCTCGCGGAGACGACGGACCCGATGCGGCGGGCGCGGCTGCTGCCCGCGGCGGTGGAGATCCTGCTGGCCGACCGGGACGGTGAGGTTCCCGAGGAGGCGCTCCGGGCCGCCGACGAACTCGCCGCCGTCGCCGGTGCCCAGAGCATCGCCGCGCTGCACGCCATGGCCCGCCAGGCCCGCGGTGCCGTGCTGCTCGCGCAGGGGGCCGCGGGGGAGGCGCTCGGGGTGCTGCGGGAGGCCGGGCGGGGGTGGCGGGAGCTGGACGTGCCCTACGAGGCGGCCAGGGTCGGGGTGCTCGTCGCGCTGGCCTGCCGGGCGCTCGGGGACGAGGACTGCGCGGCACTCGAGCTGGACGCGGCCGGGCAGATCTTCGCGCGGCTCGGGGCGGCACCGGACGTACGGCGGGTCGAGGGGCTCCGGGGCGGGGAGCGGCGGTCCGTCCTCTCGCCCCGGGAACTCGATGTCGTACGGCTCGTCGCGCAGGGCCGCACCAATCACGCCATCGCCGCGGAACTCGTCCTCAGCGAGAAGACCGTCGCCCGGCACGTCAGCAACATCTTCGCCAAGCTCGACCTCGGCTCCCGTACCGCCGTCGCCGCGTACGCCTACGAGCACGGGCTGGTGCGGACTCCGGGCGCCTAGGCCGTGTCCGCGAAGTCCCGCCTGCCGGGAGCCGCCATGCACGCCCTCTCGCCGCACCGGGCACAAACCCACGTACAACCAGTACGCGGGTTCGTGCCCGGCACGCCGAGAGCACGCACCTGACGCCGCCCGGCCCGCCCTCCGGGCGGACGACGGGACTTTGCGGACACGACCTAGGAATACCCATACCCCCGGCCCACCGAATGGGCATTGCTGTCGATGCGGGTCCCTGCCCCGCGCCGCCAGCATCGAAGTGTGTCCGACGACGCGCTCACCCTCCGCGAACAGCTGCGAACGGCCCGGCTGAGGTACGCCGACAGCGCTGCCGAGCTGGGCACCCTGTTGCGGCTGCGCGGTGAACTCGCCGAGGCCGAGCGGCTGTTGCGGCAGGCCGTGGAGATCTACGAGGCCGAGCGCACCACAACCGAGGAGCTGGCATGAACACCGAACTCACCGAACGTATCGAGACCGTGGTCATCGGCGGTGGCCAGGCCGGACTCGCCACGGGGTACCACCTGGCCCGCGCCGGACGGTCGTTCGTGATCCTGGAGGCCGGGGAGCGTGTCGGCGACAGCTGGCGCGCACGCTGGGACTCCCTGCGGCTGTTCAGCCCGGCCCGCTTCGACGGCCTGCCCGGACTGCCCTACCCGGGACCCGCCTGGGCGTTCCCCACGCGGGACGAATTCGCCGACTACCTTCAGGCCTACGCCGGATGGGCGGAACTCCCGGTGCGGACGGGTATCCGGGTGCGGCGGCTGTCGTACGACGGCACGCGGTACGTCGTGGAGACGGACGGCGAGACGCGGTACGAGGCCGAGAACGTGGTCGTCGCCGCCGGATACGACCGGCTGTCCAAGATGCCCGCGTACGCCGGTGAGCTCGACCCGGGCGTCACGCAGTTGCACGCCGTCGACTATCGCGGCCCGGGGCAGTTGCAGGACGGTCCGGTGCTGATCGTCGGGGCGGGGAACTCGGGGGCTGACATCGCCGTCGAGCTGGCGGCGAGCCGTCGGGTGCTGCTGTCCGGGCCGCATCCGGGGCAGATCCCGTGGCGGATCGAGCGGCGGGCCTCGCGGGTGCTGACGCCGGTGCTGTTCTTCCTCTTCCGGCACGTGCTGACCGTCCGCACTCCGATGGGCCGCAGGCTGCGGCCGAAGGTGCTCGCGCACAGCGCCCCGCTGATCCGGGTGAAGGCCGCCGATCTGAAGGCGGCGGGCGTCGAGCGGGTGGACCGGGTCGTCGGGGTGCGTGACGGGCTGCCGGAACTCGCGGACGGGCGGCGGGCGGAGGTGGCGAACGTGCTGTGGTGCACGGGCTTCCGGCCGGACACCTCCTGGATCGACCTGCCGGTCTTCGACGGCGAGGACGGTGAACCGGCGCAGCGGCGCGGGGTGGTGCCCTCGCAACCCGGGCTGTACTTCGTGGGGCGGCTCTTCCAGTACGCCATGGCCTCGTCGATGGTCCAGGGCGTGGGCCGGGACGCCGAGCATGTCGTCCGGCACCTCAGCGCCCGGCCGACGGCCGTGCCCCCGGCTGTCGCGCCGGACGCGGTACGCCTCGGGGGAGGCAGGAACGGGGCGTGAGGGACGGATGCTCCCGCCTCCCCCGGGTCCGGACGGGCCGGCGGCGCCGGGAAGCCGCCGACCCGGGCCCGGTTCCGGGTCAGACCATGCTGACCTGGAGTTCCTTGACGCCGTTGATCCATGCCGAGCGCAGGCGGCGCGGGTCGCCCGTCAGGGTCAGGTTCGGCATCGCGTCGGCGATCGCGTTGAAGATCAGGTCGATCTCCAGGACCGCGAGCGACTTGCCCAGGCAGTAGTGCGGGCCGCCGCCCCCGAAACCGAGGTGGGGGTTGGGGTCGCGGGTGATGTCGAAGGTGTCGGGGTCGGTGAAGACCTCGGGGTCGTGGTTGGCGGAGGCGTAGAAGATGCCGACCCGGTCGCCCTTCCTGATCAGCTTGCCGCCCAGCTCGGTGTCCTGGGTGGCGGTGCGCTGGAAGGAGTTGACCGGGGTGGCCCAGCGGACGATCTCCTCCGCCGCGGTCGACGGACGCTCCGCCTTGTACCGCTCCCACTGGTCGGGGTGGGTGAGGAAGGCGTGCATGCCGTGGGTGATGGCGTTGCGGGTGGTCTCGTTGCCGGCCACCGCCAGCATCAGCACGAAGAAGCCGAACTCGTCGGAGTTCAGGTTGCCTTCGTCCTCGGCCGCGACCAGAGTCGTCACGATGTCCTTCGCCGGGCACTGCTTGCGGTCGGCCGCCATGTTCATCGCGAAGGCGATGAGCTCCATCGCCGACTGCTGGCCGACCTCCTCGGTGATCGCGTACTCGGGATCGTCGTACGAGATCATCTTGTTGGACCAGTCGAAGATCTTGGCCCGGTCGTCCTGCGGGATGCCGATGAGTTCGGCGATGGCCTGGAGGGGCAGTTCGCAGGCGACCTCGGTGACGAAGTCGAAGGAGCCGGGGTGTTGGCGGGCGTTCGCCGCGATGGCGGTGGCACGGGCGCGGAGGTTGTCCTCCAGGGCGCGGATGGCGCGCGGGGTGAACACACGCTGGACGATGCTGCGGACCCGGGTGTGCTCCGGCGGGTCCATGTTGAGCAGGATCAGGCGCTGGGCGTCGATGGCGTCGCGCTCGATGTGCTCGTTGAAGCGGATGATCGCCGTGTTGAGGGTGGAGGAGAAGAGCTCGGGGTGGGTGGAGACGTACTTGACGTCCGCGTGCCGGGTCACCGCCCAGTAGCCCTCGTCCTGGAAACCGGCGATGTTGCCCGCCTGGGGGATCCAGCGGACCGGTTCCACCCGGCGCAGTTCGGCGAACTCCGGCAGCGGAACGCGCTGTTGCAGCAGATCGGGGTCGGTGAGGTCGAACCCGTCGGGGAGCTCTGGACAGGTCATGGGGCAGCTCCAGCCGTGTTCCAGCCTTGCTCGGCGGTCTTCTGACGGTCCATCAGGTTGTCCGGTGAACGTAGTAACGGGTTCTAGAAGTAGCAAGAGGCGTGCACGACTCTTGCGGCGATGGAGTCCCTGTCAGCAGACTGCACGTGGAACTAGAACACGTACTAGTTCCGCGTGGCGGGCCGGGCCGGGACGCCCCCGCGCCGCGCGGGTACGCAAGGAGAGGAACTCCTTAGATGGCCGCGGAACCCGTGATCGTCGAAGCCGTACGCACCCCCATCGGCAGGCGCGGTGGCGCGCTCGCCAACCTCCACCCCGCCTATCTGCTGGGCGAGACCTACCGTGAACTCCTCGGCCGCACCGGCATCCCCGCCGACTGCGTCGAGCAGATCGTCGGCGGCACCGTGACCCACGCCGGCGAGCAGTCCATGAACCCCGCGCGCACGGCCTGGCTGACCATGGGCCTGCCGTACGAGACGGCCGCGACGACGGTCGACTGTCAGTGCGGCTCCTCGCAGCAGGCCTCGCACATGACGGCCAACCTCATCGCGGCGGGCGTCATCGACGTCGGGATCTCCTGCGGCGTCGAGGCGATGTCCAGGGTGCCGCTGGGGTCGGGTTCGAAGCACGGTCCGGGGAAGCCGTTCCCGGACGAGTGGAACGTGGATCTCCCCAACCAGTTCGAGGCCGCGGAGCGGATCGCCCGGCATCGCGGACTGACCCGCGAGAACGTCGACGCGCTCGGGCTGATCTCACAGGAACGGGCCGCCGTCGCCTGGAGCGAGGAGCGCTTCAAACGCGAGACGTTCGCCGTCCAGGTCCCGACCACCGAGGACGAGCAGCATGCCGGACAGGGCATGTGGCGGCTGGTCGACCGGGACGAGGGGCTGCGCGACACGTCCATGGAAGCGCTGGCCGGACTGAAGCCGGTCATGCCGACCGCCGTCCACACGGCGGGCAACTCGTCCCAGATCAGCGACGGGGCGTCCGCCATCATGTGGGCCTCGAAGCGCATGGCGCGGGCGCTGAAGCTCCGGCCGAGGGCCCGGATCGTCGCCCAGGCACTGGTCGGCGCCGATCCGCACTTCCACCTCGACGGGCCCATCGACGCGACCAAGGCGGTGCTGGGCAAGGCCGGGATGTCACTGAGGGACATCGATCTCGTGGAGATCAACGAGGCGTTCGCGTCGGTGGTGTTGAGCTGGGCCCAGGTCTTCGAGCAGGACCTGGAGAAGGTCAACGTCAACGGTGGTGCGATCGCCCTCGGTCATCCGGTGGGCGCGACCGGGGCGCGGCTCATCACCACGGCCCTTCATGAACTGGAGCGCCTGGACAAGGAGTTCGCCCTGATCACGATGTGCGCGGGCGGCGGACTCGCCACCGGCACGATCATCCAGCGTCTGTAGACGCCCAGTTGACGAAGCTCGTGAACGCGGCGGGGTCGAGGGTGAGGATCGGTCCCGCCGGGTTCTTGGAGTCGCGGACGGCGATGGTGGCGGCGGTGCCTTCGGCGACCTCGACGCAATCGCCGCCCTGGTCGCTGCTGTAGCTGGACTTACGCCACTTGCTCTCCATAGCGGTCCTCCATCGTGCTCCGGATCAACTCCGCCGAGTCCTTGATGGACAGAGCGGCGGCTCGCAGATGATCGTAACGGAGTGAGCAGTCCTTGACCGTGTCCGGGTTCGCGGACGGATGTCCGCTGCCGTACCCCTCCGTGTAGACGATGGTCGGGTCGCTCGCGAAGCGGTAGAGGTTGAACGAGCCTGTCAGTCCCGTGTGCGCTCCGGCCGAGAACGGCAGCACCTGGATGTTGATCCGGAGGTTGTCCTCGAAGTCCAACAGGTGGGCCAGTTGGCCGCGCATCGTTTCCCCGCCGCCAATCTCCTGGTAGAGCGCGGCCTCGGTGATCACGGTCCAGAAGACGGGCGATTCCGGCTTGTCGAAGATGCGTTGACGAGCCAGTCGCACGGCGGTGCGGTCGTCGAGGTCGGCCTGGTCCAGTGTGCCGAGAGTGGCGCGCGCGTAGGCGTGGGTCTGGAGGAGGCCGTGGATCATCGTGGCCTGGAACGTGCAGATCTCCGTCGCCCGCGCTTCAAGCTCCGCCACCTGCCTGAACCACGCCGGGAGTTGGCTCCGCAGGACCAGCTCCACGAGCCGGGACAGCAGCCCGTCGGAACCCAGCGCCGCGTCCGCCCGTTCGCTGAACTCCGGGGTCGGGACCTTCCTCGCCGTCTCGATCTGGCCGATGAGGGAGCCGGTGTAGTTGAGAATCTCCCCGAGCTGTTTCTGGCTCAGTCCCGCCGCTTCCCGCAGCCGCCGGAGCTCGTAGCCGTAGTAGTCGAGCGGCGAGGCTCCCGGGTCAAGGACGTTGATGTGCGTCACGAAGAGCCCCCACTCCAGAACGGGTTGTATCCGGCCTGTAGCCCAGCGTAGTCGCGGCAGTTCAGGCTCGTCCCGTGAACACATACTTTCCCCCCACCACGCACTACCGCATGCGCATCACCGTCGGCGAGCACTCGGTCCGGCACATCCGCCGCATCGTCCGCTCGCTGCTCGCCGAGTGGGAACTGGCCGAGCTGGTCGACGCCGTGGAGCTGGGCGTGACCGAGCTGGTCACCAATGTCGTACGGCATGTTCCGGACCGGCGGTGCGAGGTGGTCGTACTGAGAACCGCGGGAGTCCGGGTCGAGGTGACGGACTCGTATCCCCAACGGCCCGTCGTGTGCGGGGCGTTGACGGCCGACGCGGAGGGCGGGCGGGG
Organism: Streptomyces sp. NBC_00028; assembly: GCF_045041065.1. Taxonomy (NCBI): domain Bacteria; kingdom Bacillati; phylum Actinomycetota; class Actinomycetes; order Kitasatosporales; family Streptomycetaceae; genus Streptomyces; species Streptomyces sp. NBC_00028. The sequence continues at coordinate 7,002,878 of NZ_CP108293.1, forward strand.
GCTGGTGCTGCTGGGGGCGGTCGCGGACAAGTGGGGGGTGGCGGGGGCGGCCGGGGGTGGGAAGACCGTGTGGTTCGAGTGTGGGGTCGCCTGACTCGACCGCCCTGGGCGGCAGCCGCCTGCCCGCCGCCGTCAGGGCCGCCGATGAGTTTCCTCCGGACTCGCGGTCAGCACTGTCGTCCGGCACGAGGAGGTGTCCACCGTGGGTGGAGCGGCATGGCAGGAAGCGCGGGAGCGGCTCGGGGTCCTGGTCGGGGAGTGGGTGGTGGAGGCGGACTTCGCTGACCCGGACCGCGCGGATCCGGACGGTCCCACCGCGCGCAGTACGTTCGCCTGGGATCTGGACGGACGGTTCCTGGTGCAGCGCACCCGGATTCCCGTCGCCGGGGCGCCCGACAGCATGGCGGTGATCGCCGTCGATCCGGAGTCGGGGGCGTACACCTACCACTACTTCGACTCGCGCGGTGTCGTACGGACGTACGCGATGACCTTCGACGGCGAGGAGTGGACGCTGCTGCGGGAGACGGCGGACTTCTCGCCGTTGCCCTTCCGGCAGCGGTTCGTGGGGCGGGTCGGGGACGGGGTGGTCCAGGGGGTCTGGGAGCGGGCGAAGGACGCGTCGGCGCCATGGGAGCGGGACTTCGGGCTGGTCTATCGCAGGGGTGCGCGGTGACGGAGGTGGAGGCGGACGGCGAGGTCGGGCGGGGCATCGTCGACGGTGGTCGGTATCTGGTGCTGGCGACGGCCGACGCGGACGGGCGGCCGTGGAGCACGCCCGTGTACTTCGCGCACGAGGGGTATCGGGAGTTCTTCTGGGTGTCCTCGCCGGAGGCCACCCACTCGCGCAACATCGCGGTGCGGCCCGAGGTGGGGATCGTCGTCTTCGACTCGTCGGCGGCGATCGGGACCGGGCAGGGGGTGTACCTGTCCGCCGTCGCCGGGGTCGTGGCGGAGGGGGACGCGGCGCCGGGTCTCGACGTCTTCTCGCGCCGGTCCGTCCGGCACGGAGGGCGCGTCTGGACCGTCGAGGACGTGCGCGGCGACTCCGGTATGCGGTTGTACCGGGCGGTGGCGGACGCGCACTGGATGCTGGCCAAGGACGGCAGGCCGGACCACCGGGTGCCGGTGCGGCTCGCCTGAGCGCGGCCGGGTCCGGCGCTACTCCCGCCCCGACGCCGTCACCGCCAGCACTCCCACCAGCACCGTCGACACCAGCAGCGGGATGCCCAGCCCGTGGTCGCGGACCAGCCACGCGCCCAGCGCCGCGCCGGCGATCATCGCGCCGACCGCGGCGGTACGGCGTACCCGGCGCGTTCCTGGACCGTCGGCGGCCAGGCCCGTCAGGGTCATCGTCAGGACGGTGGTGGTGAGGTCGGCGACGCCCAGTTTGCGGACGGTCGCGTTGCGCAGGCCCATCGCGAAGGCCGTGACGGCGATGAGGGTGTAGACGGTGGCGGTGTCGTCGGGGGCGGCGAGGGCGACGACGGTCGAGGCGGCCAGCAGCAGCGCCTCGGCGGCGAGGGTGCGGCGGACCCAGGTGCGGCGCGGGCCCCGGCCGAGGCGCTGGGCGATACGGCCGCCGGTCGCCGCGCCGATCACGAACGCGAGCAGGGAGGTCAGGGTGTGGGGGACGGAGAAGCCCGGTGCGCCGGCGGCGGCGAAGCCCAGTACCACCACGTTGCCGGTCATGTTCGCGGTGAAGACATGGCCGAGGCCGAGATAGCTGACGGCGTCGATGAGCCCGCTGACCAAGGTCAGGACGAGCAGTACGGGTACGAGGCGCAGGCCGCGGTCGGGCTGGGGATCCGTGCTCACCGGGTCAGTGGACCACGCGGGGCGCCGGGATCGTCGTACTACGAAGGCGGCGACCCCCGGGAACGGGGGTCGCCGCCTTCGTGCGTCTGCGGTCAGTCGTCTGTCGTCTGTCGCTCGGCTCAGTACCAGCCGTTGGCCTGCCAGAACGCCCAGGCGCCGGACGGGCTGCCGTAGCGGGAGTTCATGTAGTCGAGGCCCCACTTGATCTGGGTCTGGGCGCTGGTCTTCCAGTCCGAGCCGGCGGTGGCCATCTTGGAGCCCGGCAGGGCCTGGACCAGGCCGTAGGCGCCGGAGGAGGCGTTGGTGGCGTTGACGTCCCAGCCGCTCTCGTGCTCGACGATGTGGCTGAACGCGGAGTACTGGGCGGAGTTCGGGATCATCTTGTGAGCGATGGACTTGGCCTGGGCGGCCGAGTCGGTCGTGGCCGCCTGAGCGGGCGCCGCGGTCAGCACCAGACCGGCGGTGGCGGCGGCCATCGCAGCGGTGGTGATGGCCTTCTTCGGGGAAGCGATGCGGCGAACGATGCGGGAGACGGACACGGAGAACCTTTTCTTCGGGGACGTGGTCTGTCGCGGCCTGTGCCGGTTGCGCCAGGCATCCGGTACATGCGTCGGCGCCGAGGCCCGTGGGCTTGTCGGCGCCGTGCGACGTTGTCCAGAGAAACAGGCTTGAAGCCCGTCCGCAATGACCCCTTTTGCTAGTGGTGGTCGTATCCGGGGCGGGAGGGGTCCGTGTGAGCTGGCTCTCAATGCGCAGGTCAGAGGCCGTTATGGCATGGGCATGGCGTCCGATATGTACTACTAGGGTGGTTAGTTCGTGATGTGGGTCATGTGGGGTGGTTCACCGATCAACGGGGTTCGAATGTGACCGCGCTCTCGAAGGCGGCCCGTCGGGTGGCTCTGCGTAGCGCCCTGAGCACGGCCGGGCCGAGCGTGAAGGTGAGGACGACCGTGCACAGGGCCCGGCCCAGGTCCCAGCCCAGTGAGGTGGCCAGACAGTAGAGGAAGAAGCGGGCCAGATTGCCGGGGACCGAGCCGTCCGGCTGGAAGGCGATGTTCGAGGCGGTCCCGGCGAGGAACGGCCAGCCCGCGAGGTTGGTGAGCGTGCCGTAGGCGAACGCGGCGAGGAAGCCGTATGCCGCGAGCAGCGCGAGTTCCGTACGTCCGCGCAGGCGTCGCGCGCCGGGCAGCAGCCCCGCGCCCATCGCGAACCAGCCCATCGCGAGCATCTGGAACGGCAGCCACGGCCCCACCCCGCCCGTGAGCAGCGCCGACGCGAACATCGACACCCCGCCGAGGGTGAAGCCGAAGCCGGGACCGAGGACCCGGCCGCTGAGCACCATCAGGAAGAACATGGGCTCGATACCGGCGGTTCCGGCGCCGAGCGGACGGAGCGCGGCGCCGGTCGCCGCGAGCACGCCGAGCATCGCGACCGCCTTCGGGCCGAGGCCCGACTCCGAGATCGTCGCCGCGACCACGACCACGAGCAGGATGAGCAGCCCGGCGAAGAGCCAGGGCGCGTCGGCCGCGTGCGCGTTGACCTGGGAGCGGGGCGGGGCGAGGAAGGGCCAGCCGAGGGCGACGACCCCCACCGCGCTGACGAGGACGAGGGCGGCGAGGGAGCGGGGGCCGAGGCGGATGACGTTCACGGGCGTTCGAGGGCCTTCCTCACCTGGGCCACGGTGAGCCACTTCTGCGGGGCGAGGATCTTGCTGACCTGCGGGGCGAAGGAGGGGGACGCGACGACCACGTCCGCCGCCGGGCCGTCCGCGATGATCTCGCCGTCCGCGAGCAGGACGACACGGTCGGCGATCTCGGCGGCGAGCTCCACGTCGTGGGTGGCGAGGACGATGGCGTGGCCCTCGGCGGCCAGTGTCCTGAGTACGGCTGCCAGGCGGGCCTTCGCTGCGTAGTCGAGGCCGCGGGTGGGTTCGTCCAGGAGGAGGAGCGGGGGGCGGGCGGTGAGGACGACGGCGAGGGCGACGGTGAGGCGCTGGCCCTCGGAGAGGTCGCGGGGGTGGGTGTCGTCGGTGACACCGGTCATCTCGGGGAGGAGGTCGGTGACGAGGGCGCGGCAGGTGCCGGGCGCTGCGCTCGCGTCGGAGTCGGCGGCCTCGCATTCGGCGGCGACGGTGTCCGCGTAGAGGAGGTCCCTCGGTTCCTGGGGGACCAGGCCCACTCGGCGGATGAGGTCGCGGGGTGGGGTGCGGTGGGGGATGGCTCCGCCAGTGCGGACTGTGCCGGAGGTGGGGGCGATGAGGCCTACGAGGGTGTTGAGGAGGGTGGACTTTCCGGCGCCGTTTCTGCCCATGAGGGCGAGGGTTTCGCCGGGGGTGAGGGTGAGGGTGATGTTGGTCAGGGCCTGGATGGGGGTGCGGTGGACTGTGAGGGCTTGGACTTCGGCGGCGTGGGGGGATGGGGGGATCGGGGTGGGGGTGCGTTTGAACCAGCGGCGGGGGGTGGGGGCGCCTGAGGGGGTGGGGGGTGTGGGTTGTTGGCGGGTGCGGGTTGTGTGTGGCTGGTCGCGCCCACGCGGCGGTAGCCGCACATCAGATACAGCCCCGCGCCCCTGAGGTACCTCAGGTTGGCCTGCGTTTAGTTGGTTCCGTAGGTCTGCTGCCCGTCGCCTCGCGTCTCGCACCGTTAGTGGCAGGGGTGTCCAACCCGCCAGGCGGCCTAGGCCCACCACCGGTGGATACACGGAGGACACGGCCATGATCTCGGCCGGGGTGCCCAGGCGCAGGGGCGCGCCCGGGCCCGGCAGGAGGGCTATCCGGTCGGCGTACTGGATGACGCGCTCCAGGCGATGCTCGGCCATGAGGACTGTGGTGCCCAGGTCGTGGACCAGGCGTTGGAGGACCGCGAGGACCTCCTCCGCGGCGGCGGGGTCGAGGGCGGAGGTGGGTTCGTCCAGGATCAGGGCCCGGGGGTGGGGGGTGAGGACCGAGCCGATCGCGACGCGTTGCTGCTGGCCGCCGGAGAGGGTGGAGATCGGGCGGGCGCGGAGGTCGGTGAGGCCGAGGAGGTCGAGGGTCTCCTCGACGCGGCGGCGCATCACGTCCGGTGGCAGGCCCAACGACTCCATGCCGTAGGCCAGTTCGTCCTCGACCGTGTCCGTCACGAAGTGGGAGAGCGGGTCCTGGCCCACCGTGCCCACGACGTCGGCCAGTTCGCGAGGCTTGTGGGTGCGGGTGTCGCGGCCGGCGACGGTGACCCGGCCGCGCAGGGTGCCGCCGGTGAAGTGCGGGACGAGACCGCTGACGGAGTTGAGGATCGTGGACTTGCCGGTGCCGGACGGGCCCACGAGGAGGACGAGTTCGCCCTCGGGGACCTCGAAGTCGATGCCCTGGACGGTGGGTTGGGTCGCGCCGTCGTAGGTGACGGAGACGTCCTCGAAACGGATCACGACGGCTCCTCGGGAGGCGGGGTGACGAAGGCGGGCAGCAGGCCGAGGAGGATCGCGGCCGCGGGGTAGAGGGGGAGGGTGGGGGTGGTCAGGGGGATGACGCCGGGGTGGAGGGCCGCGGGGTCGTGGACGGAGGCCCAGGCGAGCGCCGCGGCCACCGCCGCGCCGGAGGCGGTCGCCAGCCAGGCGCGGGCGCCCCAGGGGTCGGGGCGGTAGCGGGTGCGGGGCGTGCGGCGGCCGCCCAGACGGAGGCCGGCGAGCGCCGCGGTCACTCCGGCGAGGAGGACGGGGACGCCGTACGTGCCGCCTTCGGCGGTCAGCAGGCCGTACGTTCCCGCGCAGACGCCGAGCAGGCCGCCGAGGGTGAGGGTGTTCGTCGTACGGCGGACGCGGGGCGGGACGTCGGCGGTACGGCCGTAGCCGCGGGCGTCCATCGCGGCGGCGAGGGCGACGGAGCGTTCCAGGGCGCCTTCGAGGACGGGCAGGCCCACCTGGAGGAGGCCGCGCAGGCCGGAGTCGGGGCGGCCCCGGAGGCGACGGGCGGCGCGCAGACGCTGGACGTCGGCGATGAGGTTCGGGGCGAAGGTGAGGGCGACGACCACGGCGACGCCCATCTCGTACAGGGCGCCGGGGAGGGACTTGAGGAGGCGGGTGGGGCTGGCGAGGGCGTTCGCGGCGCCTACGCAGATGAGGAGGGTGGCCAGTTTCAGGCCGTCGTAGAAGGCGAAGGTGAGGGTCTCCGCGGTGACCTTGCCACCGAGGCGGATGCCCTGGGCCCAGTCCGGGAGGGGGACTTCGGGGAGGGTGACGAGGGTGTGGGTGCCGGGGAGGGGGGAGCCGAGGGTGACGGCGAAGGTGAGGCGGATGAGGAGGACGGCGAGGGCGAGTTTGACGAAGGAGGAGTAGGAGCGGGCCCAGGGGGTGTTCGGGCGGCGGGCGGCCACTACGTAGGCGGACGTGGCGATGAGGAGGGTGAGGAGGAGGGGGTTGGTGGTGCGGGTGGCGGCGATGCCGAGGGAGAGGGACCAGAGCCACCAGGCGGCGGGGTGGAGGGGGGTGCGGGGGGTGCTGTGGGTGCGGCGGGTGGGGGTTGAGGTGGGGGGCGTTTCGCTTGCCCGCGCCGGCGGGGTGCCGCCTGCGCCCACCCGTGCCGCCCCAGCGGCACGACTGCCCGCAGCTAGGGTGTGGTCTGCGCCTGCCTGTGCCGCTCCGGCGGTGTGACTGTCCGCAGTTGGGGGTTGTGGGGTGGGCGCCGCCTCGGTGGCGCGGCCGTCCGGGGGCTGGGGCGGGTTAGCGTGCATTCCTGCGGCGCCTTGCCTGCCATATCGCCGCCGCGGCCAAAGTTGCCACCGCTGCGGCGCCCGTCAGTAGGCCCACCGATGGGCCGGAGTCGTTGTTGGTGTTGTGCTTCTTCGCCGAGGTGTTCTTGTTGCCCGTCGCCACTTGCTCACCGCACCCGGTCTCCGGGTACCCGGCGATCGCGCACAGCAGGGCGTTGGTGTCGTAGCGCAGGGGTTTGGCCACCGTGGCCAGGGCTTCCGCCGTGGTCGCGTCGGCCGGGACCACCGCGCACTTCGTGCGGAGCGCGGGGGGTGTCTCTCCCGACGGGGCGTCCGTCGGTGTGCCGAAGTCGAGGACCAGGGCCACGCGTTTCTTGCCGGGGTCGGCGGGGGTGTTCGCGCAGATCTTCGCGAACGACGCCGTGCCGCGGGGCTTCGTCGCGTCCGTCGAGTCCTCGCTCACCGCGAAGCGGAAGCCCTGGACGTCGCCGTCGGCGGGGACGGCGGTGGCGGGGCCCTGGGTGGCGTAGGTCCAAGCCGTGCCGGTGCGGTCCCAGAAGGACCAGTAGCGGTAACCGGCGGCGTGGGCCGCCTGGCCGGTGAGGGCCAGGAGGCAGAACGCCGTCAGGAGCAGGGCGGCGACGCGGCGCATCACTGGCGGCGCTTCCGGCCGCGGAGCATGAGGGCGAAGCCGATGAGGGCGCCGAGGAGGAGACCGCCGCCGACGGTCCAGGCGACGGACAGCCCGTCATCGCTGTCGTCGGACTCGGTCGCGCCGGTCGCCCGTCCCTCCTTCGGGCCGGGCACGTGCTCCGGCGTCGGGCCGGTCGCGTTCAGCAGGACGATCAGGTCCTTGCCGCCGAACTCACGCGGGTTCAGGCCACCGGCCTGGGCGGCGAAGACGAGCTGGGCGTAGGCGGCCGGGCCGGTCTGCGCGGCCCACTTCAGGGCGTTGGCCTCCAGCCAGTGGACGGACGCGGTGGCCTCGGCGTGGAAGTCGGCGGCGGACAGGGCGACGACCGCGTCGGCGGTGTTGCCGTAGTCGGGCTGGTCCTCGGCACCGGGCAGGGCCGACTTCAGGTACTTGTCCTTGGCCATCGTCTTCGCGAGGTAGGAGGCGCCGTTGTGGGCGGCCTGCTCGGAGTCGCCGGGCTTCTCGCAGGACTGGCTCGCCCGGTCGTCGTCGCTGTGGACGTTCGTCTGCTGCTCGCCGAGCCCGCCGAGCACCGCCGCCGCCGTGGCGTCCGCGTTGGCGGTGAGCCCGCCCTTCTTGTCGGGCTGGTAGGCGAAGGCGCCCGCCCCCGTCCCGGTGCAGGGGAGGGCGAGGTCCAGCAGGGCGTCGTAGGGGCTCTTGCCGTTCTTCTGGACCTTCGCGGCCTGCTGGCCGACGGCGGTGAGCGCCCCGATGACCACGGACGTGGAGTTCGCGTCGCTCGCTCCGCCGGCGGTGTAGCCCCAACCGCCGTCCTTGTTCTGCACGGACTTCAGCCAGGCGACGGCCTTGCGGGGGACGTCCTCGTGTCCGCCGGTCGCGGCGAGGGCCTGCACCGCGGCGGCCGTGCTGTTGGTGTCGACCATGACCTTGGCGTCGCAGGCCTTGGTGGTGTCGGCGCGGAAGGCGGGGAAGGCGCCGTTGGCGCACTGCTGGCCGGCCAGCCAGTCGACGGCCTTGTCGGCGGGGTCGACGGACTGTTCCGTCTGCGCCATCAGCGTCAGCGACTGCCGCCACACCCCGTCGTACGTCGGGTCGCCCGCCCCGTACAACCCGTCGGGTATCGCCACCGAAGGCGAGGGCGAAGTGGACGGATCGGCGGCCATGGCCGGGGTGGCCGTGCCGATCACGGCGGTGGCGGCCAGGACCGCGGCGCTGCGGCGGACGTTCATGATCGGCGGATGCCTCTCCCTGCAAGGGAGCCGGGCAGCGCGGGGAGACCCCGGGCGGCTCGGCCCCGTAGACCTCGACGGTGCCGTGCACCGGCCGGATGCCGGTGCGCGTGAGCCGGTCAACTGCTCCGCGCGGGGCGATCCGGCTTGCCCGGGAGGCAGGGCCTCGGAGGCTCACGGTTGCGGGTCAGCGCCGGAATTGCACCGGCTTCCCCCCGTACGGGTGTGATGACGACGCGGCCACTCTACCCGCCCGTAAACAACCGGCTGAGGGGCTCCTGTGAGGCGCTCCCGACCGGGGGATAGGTTCGGCGGCGTGGAGATCACGGGGAGACTGATCGGCTCGGGGCGGGCGTCCGACGTCTATGAGATCGACGACGCGTGGGTGCTGCGGCGCGACCGGGAGGGGTACGCGGACGCGCTGGCCGAGGCCGCCGTCATGGAGCGGGTGCGGGCCCATGGGTATCCGGTGCCCCGGGTGCGGACAGCGGATTCCTCCCGGTCCGACCTCGTCATGCAGCGGCTGCACGGGCCGACGATGCTGGCGGCGTTCGCGGCCGGGCGCATCGACGCGCGGGACGCGGGGGAGATGCTGGCGGGGCTGTTGCGGCGGCTGCATGCCGTGCCGGGGCGGGTGGTTCACCTGGATCTGCATCCGGACAACGTGATGCTCACCGCCGACGGGCCCTACGTCATCGACTGGGCCAATGCCGAGGAGGGCGACCCCGGCCTCGACTGGGGCATGTCCGCGGTGATCCTCGCCCAGGTCGCCGTCGGGGACGAGCCGATCGCGGGGCCGGCGCGCGCGATGCTGGCCGCCCTACTGGCCGACCCGTCCGCGCTCACGGAGGAGGGGCTCGTCGAGGCGCGCGGGCGGCGGGCGGTCAATCCGACGATGAGCCGACGGGAGACCGAACTGCTCGGCGCCGCCGAGGAGTTGGTCAGGACGTTCCTGTCCTGACCGGAGTCGGGCCGCCGAACGGCAGCCGCAGCCTTCGCGACGCGAGCAGCCACGTGCCCTTCGCCGACCTGCGGAACTCGTCCTCGTACTGCCCGACCTGGACGGGCGGGCCCGGCGGGACGGGGCCCTGGCCGCCCTCGTGGCCGTCGACGCGGTACGTCGTGAAGTACGAGGTCGCCGTCGCCCTGTCCGGGGACGTCACCGTGACGAGGATGTTGGACATCACCCGGCGCGAGAGGCGGTCGGAGGGACGGGAGGCGAAGTACGCGCGCAGCGCCTCCCGGCCCACGGACCGCCGCCCGTCCCCCTCTGGGAGCGGCCACTCCCAGGAGCCGTCCTCGGTGAACAGCCCGGCGACCGAGCCCGGTTCGCCGAGGTCGAGACGGTGGACGAAGTCGATGATCAGGCGCTCGCAGGCGCGTTCGGCGAGGAGTCGCTCCAGAGGGTCCATACCCGCGATGGGATCACACCGCCACGTAGGTGAGGGGATCGCTCCCCGGCACCGCCTCCGCCCGGCCCAGCTTCACCAGGCGCCGCAGATGGGCCTCCGCCTCCGAGACGGCGATGTTCCGTGAGCCGTGGGGGATTTCGGCCCAGGGGCGGTTCCATTCCATGCGCTCGGCGACCTGCCATGGCGTGAGCGGCTCGCCGAGCAGCGCCCGCAGCCCGGTCAGCCGGTCCTCGTGGTGCGCCAGCAACTCCCGTACGCGGGCGGACGCGTCGGTGAAGACGTACTGGTGGGCCGGGAGGACCTCGGCGGGGGCCAGCCGCCCGACGCGTTCGAGGGAGTCGAGGTAGTCGCCGAGGGGGTCGGTGACGGTGGCGTCGTCGGGGTCCTCGTACAGGCCGATGTGCGGGGTGATCTCGGGGAGCAGATGATCGCCGGAGAACAGGCGTCCCTGGCCCGGTAGTTGGGCGGGATGTTGTTCCTCCAGATGGAGGCAGACATGGCCCGGGGTGTGGCCCGGCGTCCAGATCGCGCGCAGACGGCGGCCGGGGAGGGGGAGGAGGTCGCCGGGGACGATCTCGCGGTCCGGCACGGCGGGGGAGAAGCCGGGGAGGCGGCGGGGGCGGGCGGTGCGGAAGGGCGCCACATGCTCCTCGGGGGCGCCCGCGGCCACCAACTTGGCCGTCATGTAGGCGAACCAGCGCTCGGGGCGGGTCTCGCCGGTGCGGCGGACGATGGCGGCGTCCGCCGCGTGCATCGCGATCCAGGCGCCGGACGCCTCGCGCACCTTGCCGGACAGGCCGTGGTGGTCGGGGTGGTGATGGGTGATCAGCACCCCGTGGACGGCGGCCGGCGAGGTGCCGCAGGCCGTGAGTCCGGCGGCGAGGGTGTCCCAGGAGGTCGGGTCGTCCCAGCCGGTGTCGACCAGTACCGGGCCGCGGTCGGTGTCGACGACGTACACGAGCGTGTAGCCCAGCGGATTGTCCGGGATGGGGACACGGATCGAGCGGACGCCACCGCCGTGGTCGGTGACCTGTGGGCTGACCTGTGCCATGGGCTCCCCCGTCTCCGCGTTCCCGCCACTATAACTAGAACGGGTTTCGATGGGAGCCCAAGTCATCCTTCAGCTGCCGCCGCCGGTCTGTGGACTCCTCGGAAGGGAACTGGTATCAGTTCCGATATCTGATGAACCGTCAGAGTCAGCTCCCGGGGAGGCAGTCGCCATGACCGAGCTCGTGGAACACGGACAGCTGTTCATCGGCGGGGAGTTGACGGACCCCCTGGGCAAGGACGTCATCGAGGTGATCTCCCCGCACACCGAGGAGGTCATCGGACGCGTCCCGCACGCCGCGCGGGCGGACGTGGACGCCGCCGTCGCCGCCGCCCGGCGCGCCTTCGACGAGGGGCCCTGGCCGCGGCTGACCCTCGACGAGCGCATCGAGGTCGTCACCCGCATCAAGGACGGCATCCTCACCCGGCACGAGGAGATCGCCCGCGTGATCTCGTCCGAGAACGGGTCGCCGTACTCCTGGAGCGTCCTCGCGCAGGCGCTCGGCGCGATGATGGTGTGGGACGCGGCGATCACCGTCGCACGGAACTTCCCGTACGAGGAGCAGCGCGACGGCGTCCTCGGGAAGATCCTCGTGCGCCGCGAGCCGGTCGGCGTCGTCGCGGCCGTAGTCCCCTGGAACGTCCCGCAGTTCGTCGCCGCCGCCAAGCTCGCGCCCGCGCTGCTCACCGGCTGCACGGTGATCCTCAAGCCGTCGCCGGAGTCACCGCTGGACGCGTATCTGCTGGCGGAGATCACGCGTGAGGCGGGACTACCGGAAGGCGTGCTGTCGATCCTCCCGGCCGACCGCGAGGTCAGCGAGTACCTGGTCGGGCACCCCGGCGTGGACAAGGTGTCCTTCACCGGCTCGGTGGCGGCGGGCAAGCGCGTGATGGAGGTCGCGGCACGGAACCTCACCCGGGTCACCCTCGAACTGGGCGGCAAGTCCGCGGCGGTTGTCCTGCCGGACGCGGACGTGGAGTCGACGGTCGCGGGGGTCGTTCCGGCCGCCTGGATGAACAACGGCCAGGCGTGCGTCGCCCAGACCCGCATCCTCCTGCCGCGCTCCCGCTACGACGAGTTCGCGGACGCCTTCGCCGCGGCGGCGAGCGCCCTCGTGGTCGGCGACCCGCTGGACCCGGCGACCCAGGTCGGCCCACTGGTCGCCCAGCGCCAGCAGCGCCGCAACCTCGACTACATACGCATCGGCCAGGAGGAGGGCGCGAAGATCCTCACCGGCGGCGGTCGTCCGCCGGGCCTGGACAAGGGCTGGTACGTGGAGCCCACCCTCTTCGGCGACGTCGACAACTCGATGCGGATCGCCCGCGAGGAGATCTTCGGCCCGGTCATCTGCCTTCTCCCGTACGGTGACGAGGCCGAGGCCGCGAAGATCGCGAACGACTCCGACTACGGGCTCAGCGGCAGCGTGTGGACGGCCGACGTGGCGCACGGCATCGAGTTCGCGCGCGGAGTCCGTACCGGCACCTACAACGTCAACACCTTCAGTCTGGACATGCTCGGCCCGTTCGGCGGCTACAAGAACTCGGGGCTGGGCCGGGAGTTCGGCCCGGAAGGCTACGGCGAGTACCTCGAACACAAGATGATCCATCTCCCGGCCGGCTGGGAGGCGTGAGCGCGGCCATGGGAGACCGCTGGCAGGTCGAGGTCGACCGTTCGCTCTGCATCGGCTCGGCCCAGTGCGTCCACCGCGCCCAGGGCGCCTTCCGGCTCGACTCCGGCATGCAGTCCCACCCCGTCGAGCCGGAGACCGACGCCAACGAGAAGGTCCTGGAGGCCGCCGAGAACTGCCCGGTCGAGGCCATCATGATCACCCTGCTGGGCAGTAGGGAGCCGGTGTTCCCGCCCGAGGAGTGAGGGCCTAGGCTCCTGCGGTCGTCATCAGGGGATCGTTGGGGTGGGTGTGAAGAAGTCCGAGGCCAAGCGGCTGATCAAGCAGGCGTACGAGGCGTGGGACGCCGAGGAGTGGCAGGCCGCGGCCGAGTTCTTCGAGCGGGTCCTCGCCCACTTCCCGGACGAGGAGCCGAGCGCGGTGTGGTGGTACGACGCCGCGCTCGCCCACAAGTTCCTGCGCGACTGGCCAAAGGCGTACGAGCTGGGGCGCGAGGCCGCCGCCCGCGCCCCGCGCGGGGAGGGTGACCCGGCGTACTGGAACCTCGGCATCGCGGCGACGATCCAGCGCGAGTGGGCCGTGGCCCGCGACGCCTGGGCCGGCTTCGGCATCGAACTCCCGGACGGGGAGGGCGAGATCGAGGCCCCCGGCGGCCACGCGTGCGTGCGGCTCGACACGGACGGAGAGCAGGAGGTCGTATGGGTCGAACGGCTGTGTCCGACCCGCGGCCGGGTGCTCAACGTACCGATCACCGGCGGACGGCGCTACGGCGAGATCGTCGTCCACGACGGCGCACCGAACGGCGAACGGATCGTCGACGGCACGACGTTCCCCGTCTTCGACGAACTGCTGCTGTTCGCGGCCTCCGAACTGCCCACCCTGGAGGTCACGGTCGCCGCGGGCGAACGGTCTGACCTGGAGGCGCTGGTCGCTCTGTTCACCGAGCACGGCTACGGCGCCGAGCCCGCGAGCAGCGTCCGGATGCTGTGCGCCTGTTGCAGCGAGGGCACGCACGAACAGCACCGGACCGTCGAGGCGGGCGCCCAGCTCCTCTCCCTCGCGGCCCCGCCGGAGGAGGCGCGCCGGCTGCTGGAGCGGTGGTCGGCGGGGACGGCGATCGGGGGGAGCTGGAGCGGGCTGGAGGCCGTGGGGTAGGAGGGGCGCGGCGGCGAAAAATTATCCTGATTGGGGGGTTCTGTTCCCGCTCGGGCGTTCTATTCTGGAAGTGGCCTACGGGACGAGTGAGGGAGTCCGAGCGGCGTAGCCGACTCTGGCGCGACGCGGAAGTACAGCATCCGCCGGTGCCGACGTCGACGGTCGGGCTGAGAGGCCGGAAGGCAGCAGCAGAGCCGGAAGGCGACCCCCAGAACCTGATCCGGACCATCCCGGCGAAGGGAACCCGTCTCGTAGGTTTCCCGTGCGTCCTAGGTGTCCTTGGTGTCCGCCGCCGTCAGGTCGATCAGGCGGCAGACCGTTTCGATGTCGATCTTCACCTGGGCGATGGAGGCGCGGCCCGAGAGCCAGGTGATCAGGGCCGAGTGCCAGGTGTGCTCGATGACGCGGACCGCGGAGAGCTGGGCCGGGGTGGGGTCCGCCAGGCCCATCGCGTCCAGGATGATCACCGTGGTCTGCCGGGAGACCTGGTCGACCTCGGGGGAGACGCTGCGGTCGGCGAAGGTGAGCGCGCGGACCATCGCGTCGGCGAGGTGCGGCTCACGCTGCAACGCCCGGAACGCACGCATCAGCGTCTCCGCGACCCGCTCCGCCGCCGTGTCCCCCTGCGGGGGCTTCTTCCGCAGCGTGCCGTGCATGTGCTCCAGCTGGTCCTGCATGGTCGCGACCAGCAGATGCACCTTGGACGGGAAGTACCGGTACAGCGTGCCGAGCGCCACCTGGGAGGACTCCGCGACCTCCCGCATCTGCACGGCGTCGAAGCCGCCCCGGCTCGCCAGCTGGGCGCTCGCGTGCAGGATGCGGCGCCGCCGGGCCTCCTGCCGCTCGGTGAGCGGCGGCGAGTCGGTCCGCGCGGCACCGGCCTCCACCTTGACCGGCTTGGCCGGTTTGACCGGCGGCTTGGCTTGCGCAGGCATGGGTCGGATCCCGTTCCGTGACAGTCGGTGAGGGCGAATGATCGCACAGCATGACAGGGGCCTCGGCCGTGGCGCGAATCACCTGATCCACTGCTCACACCGCCCCTACCTGCCGGTAGATTCAGAGCCTCTTGAACGATCAAGTCTGAAACTTGTTCTAGATTAGCGTCCCGGCGTAACCTCGCGGGAAATAGCAGGGAGAAGGGGGCCCGGAGTGACCGCTGAGGCCAGTCAGGCGGGGTCCCAGGCGGGCCCGGCCGCGGACGGCGAGCGACCGCTCAACATCGCACTCCTCACCTATAAGGGGAACCCGTTCTGCGGCGGCCAGGGCGTCTACGTCCGCCACCTCTCCCGCGAACTGGCCCGCCTCGGCCACCGCGTCGAGGTCATCGGCTCCCAGCCCTACCCGGTCCTCGACGAGGGACTGGAGGACCGGCTGTCGCTCACCGAGCTCGCGAGCCTCGACCTCTACCGCTCCCCGGACCCCTTCCGCACCCCCAAGCGCGACGAGTACCGCGACTGGATCGACGCGCTCGAAGTCGGCACGATGTGGACCGGCGGCTTCCCCGAGCCCCTCACCTTCTCGCTCCGCGCCCGCCGCCATCTGCGCGCCCGGCGCGGCGAGTTCGACGTCGTCCACGACAACCAGACGCTCGGATACGGCTTGTTGGGCGACATCGGCGCACCCCTGGTCACCACCATCCACCACCCCATCACCGTGGACCGGCAGTTGGAGCTGGACGCGGCGGAGGGCTGGCAGCGCCGCTACTCGGTGCGCCGCTGGTACGCCTTCACCCGGATGCAGAAGCGGGTCGCCCGCCGGCTGCCCTCCGTCCTGACGGTCTCCGGCACCTCCCGCCAGGAGATCGTCGACCACCTCGGCGTCCGCGACGACCGCATCCACGTCGTCCACATCGGCGCCGACACCGACCTGTTCAAGCCGGATGCGTCCGTACGCCGTATCCCCGGCCGGATCGTCACCACCTCCAGCGCCGACGTCCCGCTCAAGGGCCTCGTCTACCTCGTCGAGGCCCTCGCCAAGGTCCGCGTCGAGCACCCCGACGCCCACCTCGTCGTCGTCGGCAAGCGCGCCGAGGACGGACCCGTCGCCCAGGCCATCGAGCGGTACGGCCTCGAAGGCGCCGTCGACTTCGTCAAGGGCATCTCGGACGCCGAACTCGTCGACCTGGTCCGCTCGGCGGAGATCGCCTGCGTCCCCTCCCTCTACGAGGGCTTCTCCCTCCCGGCGGCGGAGGCCATGGCCACGGGCACGCCGCTGCTGGCCACGACCGGCGGAGCGATCCCCGAGGTCGCCGGGCCGGACGGGGAGACGAGCCTTGCGGTACCGCCCGGCGACGCGGGGGCGCTGGCCGCCGGTCTGGGCCGACTGCTGAGCGACCCGGCCCTGAGAGCGCGCCTCGGCTCGGCGGGCCGTGAGCGAGTACTGGCCCGCTTCACCTGGGCCAGAGCCGCAGAGGGCACGGTGGCCAGGTACCGCGAGGCCCTCGCCCGCTCCGCGGTCACGAATCCCGGCCGCCCCGCGGCCTTCCCGGGTGTCGAGTCCGCGACCCCCACCAGTGACACCGGTGTCTATTCCGAAAGCAGGGCCACGTGCTGACCGTCGACTTCTCCCGGTTCCCGCTCGCCCCGGGCGACCGAGTCCTGGACCTCGGCTGCGGAGCCGGCCGGCACGCCTTCGAGTGCTACCGGCGAGGCGCCCAGGTCGTGGCACTGGACCAGAACGCCGAGGAGATCCGCGAGGTCGCGAAGTGGTTCGCGGCGATGAAGGAGGCGGGCGAGGCCCCCGAGGGCGCCACCGCGACGGCCATGGAGGGCGACGCGCTCGCGCTGCCCTTCCCCGACGAGTCCTTCGACGTCGTGATCATCTCCGAGGTCATGGAGCACATCCCCGACGACAAGGGCGTCCTCGCCGAGATGGTCCGGGTGCTCAAGCCCGGCGGCCGGATCGCCATCACCGTCCCGCGCTACGGCCCCGAGAAGGTCTGCTGGGCGCTCTCCGACGCCTACCACGAGGTCGAGGGCGGCCACATCCGCATCTACAAGGCGGACGAGCTGCTGGAGAAGATCCGCGAGGCGGGCCTGAAGCCGTACGGCACCCACCACGCGCACGCGCTGCACTCGCCGTACTGGTGGCTGAAGTGCGCGTTCGGCGTCGACAACGACAAGGCGCTGCCGGTGAAGGCGTACCACAAGCTCCTGGTCTGGGACATCATGAAGAAGCCGCTCGCGACCCGGGTCGCCGAACAGGCCCTCAACCCCCTGATCGGCAAGAGCTTCGTGGCGTACGCGACCAAGCCGCACCTGCCGCGGGTGGACGCCAAGTGACCACTCCCCGGACAGAACACCTCGTCCTGCCCGGGGTGCTGACCGCCGAGCAGGCCGCCGCGACCGTCGCCGGCATCCTCGCCGTACAGCGCGAGGACGGCGCGATCCCCTGGTTCCGTGGCCACCACCTCGACCCCTGGGACCACACCGAGGCCGCGATGGCCCTGGACGCGGCCGGTGAACACGAGGCGGCGGGGCGGGCGTACGACTGGCTGGTCCGGCACCAGAACGAGGACGGCTCCTGGTACGCGGCGTACCGGGACGGCGCCTTCGACGACGTCACCGACCGGGGCCGGGAGACCAACTTCGTCGCCTACATAGCGGTCGGCGTCTGGCACCACTACCTCTCCACCGGCGACGACACCTTCCTGGACCGCATGTGGCCCGCGGTCTACGCGGCGATGGAGTACGTGCTGCGGCTCCAGCAGCCCGGCGGCCAGATCGGCTGGAAGGGCGAGGACGACGGCAGCTTCACGAACGACGCGCTGCTGACCGGCTCCTCCTCCATCCACCACGCCCTGCGGTGCGCCCTGGCGATCGCCGAGCAACGCGAAGAGCCGCAGCCGGACTGGGAGTTGGCGCTAGGAGGACTCCGGCACGCCATCCGTCGCCACCCCGAGCGGTTCCTGGACAAGGACCGCTACTCGATGGACTGGTACTACCCCGTCCTGGGCGGCGCGTTGACGGACGCGGAGGCCAAGTCCCGTATGGACAAGGACTGGGACCGCTTCGTCGTCCCGGGCCTCGGCGTGCGCTGCGTCGTCCCCAACCCGTGGGTGACGGGCGGCGAGTCGGCCGAACTCGCCCTGGCCCTCTGGGCGATGGGCGAGTCCGACCGTGCGCTGGAGATCCTCCAGTCCATCCAGCACCTGCGCGACGCGGAGTCGGGCCTGTACTGGACGGGCTATGTCTTCGAGGACGACGCGATCTGGCCGAGGGAACTCACGACATGGACGGCCGGATCGCTGCTGCTCGCCGTCGCCGCGCTGGGCGGGGACGAGGCCACGTGCCAGGTGTTCGGCGGGGAGCAGTTGCCGAGGGGCCTGGACCCGGACTGCTGCGACTGAGCACAGCAGCCGGTACGGGTCAGTGGCGGTGGACGCGGTTCGCGATGGCGTGCCCGACGAACAGGTACACCACAGCGGCGAGACCATAACCCGCCACGACCCGGGCCCACGCCTCGTCGAACGTGAACAGGTCGTGGCTCCAGCCCGCCAGCCACAACGCCGCGTCATGGATGAACTGCACGAAGTCGTTCGCGCGGTTCGCGTCCAGCAGGTACATCAGAATCCAGAGGCCCAGGATGAGGGCCATGATGTCGGCGACGATCGCTATGACCGTGCCGGCCGAGTTGGCACCGCGATATCGAGGGGACATGACTCTCGGGTTGCCGCTCAATCCCGTATGAAACCACGCGGCCTACCGGTTGAGTTCGGCGAGCACCCGCAGCGAGTGCCGGTCCGGCGCCAGGGCGATCAGATCGGTCACCGGCCCCTTGCGCCACAACTCCAGCCGTTCGGCGATGCGTTCACGCGGGCCGACGAGGGAGATCTCGTCGGCGAAGGCGTCCGGCACGGCGAGCACGGCCTCTTCCCTGCGTCCCTCCAGGAACAGCCGCTGGATCCAGCGTGCCTCCGCCTCGTACCCCATGCGGGCCATGAGGTCGGCGTGGAAGTTGCGACGGGCGTGGCCCATGCCGCCGATGTAGAAGCCGAGCATGGTCTTCACGGGGAGGAGACCCTCGCGTACGTCGTCACAGACGCGGACCTGGGCCATCGGGGCGACGAGGAAGCCGTCCGGGGCGTCGGCGAGGGAGACCTCGTAGACCTCGGGGCGGGTCGGGGACCAGTAGAGGGGGAGCCAGCCGTCGGCGATGCGGGTGGTCTGGGCGATGTTCTTCGGGCCCTCGGCGCCGAGGAGGATCGGGAGGTCGGGGCGGAGGGGGTGGGTGATGGGCTTGAGGGGTTTGCCGAGGCCGGTGGCGTCGGGGCCGGTGTAGGGGTGGGAGTGGAAACGTCCTGCCTTCTCAACAGGTGCCTCGCGTCGGAGGACTTGGCGTACGACGTCGACGTACTCGCGGGTCGCGGTGAGGGGAGACTTGGGGAAGGGGCGCCCGTACCACCCCTCCACCACCTGGGGACCGGACAGCCCCAGGCCGAGCATCATGCGACCGCCGGAGAGGTGGTCGAGGGTGAGGGCGTGCATGGCGGTGGTGGTGGGGGAGCGGGCCGCCATCTGGGCAACAGCGGTGCCCAGCTTGATGGTTGTGGTGTGGGCGGCGATCCAGGTGAGCGGGGTGAAGACGTCCGAGCCCCAGGACTCGGCCGTCCACACGGAGTCATAACCGAGCCGCTCCGCCTCCTGGGCGAGCGGCACATGGTCGGGGTTGGGGCCACGCCCCCAGTAGCCGAGCGCGAGACCGAGCCGCATGCCTGCCTCCTGACGGTACGTCAGACCGGAAACGGTAGGCGACTGTACGACAACGGCCCCTCACCCGGAAGGGAGAGGGGCCGTGCGTTGATTGTCTTGCGGGCTCAGCCGCGCTGGATGCCCGAGGTGTCCTGGAGGACACCGCGACGGCCGTCCTGCGTCTGGGCCACGAGGGACGGGCCGCGCTGCTCGACGGCCAGGTACCAGGTGCCCGGCGCCAGTTCGGCGATCGGCGTCTGCGAGCCGTCCTCCGCGAAGAGGGGGCGCGCGACGGGGACCGCGAACCAGAACGGGGAGAAGTCCCCGGCCGGCGGCGTCGGCTGACCCGGCTGCGGCTGACCCGGCTGGGGCTGACCGGCGTTGAACGGGGCCGTCGGCTGCGGCTGACCACCATAGGGCTGACCCGGCTGCGGGGCACCGGCGCCGGGGTAGCCGTAACCGCCGGGGGGCTGGGCGCCGTAGGGCTGGGGGGCCTGGGGGCCGGGGGCGGGGAGGAGGGCGCCCTTGAGGGCCGGGACGAGCGGGGAGGCGATCGCGCCACCGGCGAGAACCAGCGCGGCGATGAAACCGAGGATGAGACCGGCACCGGCCTCGACGCCGTCCGGGACGTCCACCAGCGCCCAGAACATGATCCATGCGACGAGCACCGTGAAGGCCGCACCGACCACACCGAGATCCAGTCCGGCGACCTTGCGCGGCTGCGGCAGGATGCGGTTGACGACGATCAGGGCGGCACCGATGACTCCACCCATGTAGATACCCATGCCGGTGTCGAGGGTGTCCCACGCGCTCGGAGCGCCGCTGTAACCATTGAGGGAGTAGATGTCGAGGAACGACGCGATGAAGAGCAACACCGCTGCTCCGATCACCACGCCGTCGCCTCGAGTGAGGGAGCGGATATTCACTTCAGGTCCTTCGTAGGTCGTCTCATCGTCGGAAGAGGCGTCGCTGTCACCATGTCGCCGTCAGGCCCCGGTGTGAAGCGCGGGGGTGGCCCCTCATCGTAAAGACGACCTTATCGTCCGTCCGACGAAGCTGTCCCCGGGGATCAGCCCGGGATCCACTAGCCGCGCAGGAAACTCACGATTCCTTCAGAGATTCCCTGCGCCGCCTTCTGCCGCCACGCACCGCTGGTCAGCAGTGCCGCGTCCTTGGTATCGCGCATGTTGCCGCACTCGATGAACACCTTGGGAACCGTTGACAGATTGAGACCGCCCAGGTCCTTACGCGTGACGAGTCCGGTGCCGTCGCCGACGTAGTTGGAGGGGGCGCTGCCCGTGACGCGGACGAAGTTGCCCGCGATGCGCTCGCCGAGGTCCGCGGAGGAGGCGACGATCGGGCGGGTGTCGGCGGCGCCGGCATGGACGCTGCCCGGGAGGATGACATGGAAGCCGCGTTGGCCCGCGCCCGCCCCGTCGGCGTGGACGGAGACGACCGCGTCGGCGTGGGCCTGGTTGCCGATGCGGGCCCGCTCGTCGACGCACGGGCCGAACGTCCGGTCGCCGTCCTGCGTCAACTTCACCGTGGCGCCCTGCTTTTCGAGGAGCGTGCGCAGCCGGTGGGCCACGTCCAGGGTGAACTTGGCCTCCGTGTAACCGGAGTTGGTGGACGTACCCGTCGTATCGCATTCCTTCCAGTTCGTGCCGATGTTCACCTTCTTGTTGATCTCGGCCGTGTGCTGGAAGTTGCTCGGGTTGTGCCCCGGGTCGATGACGACGACCTTGCCCTTGAGGGGGCCGGACGCGGCGGGGGTGGAGGTGGATGGGGTGGGGCTCGGGCTCGGCTTGTCGTCGTCCGTGGAGTCCGTCGACCTGGGGGCGGAGGTGGACGCCGCCGTGGGGGAGACCGGCGCGCTGGACGAGGACGTGGGTGTCCCGACCGCGTCGCTCTCGGTGCCTCCGCCCGATCCGCCCACCGCCTCGTACGCCAGCCAGCCGAGCAACGCGCCCGGCACGAGGGCGGCCACCGCGACCGTGAGGGGGCGGCGCCTGGAACGGCGGGGCTGGGGAGGATCGAAGTCCGGGCCTACGTACGACACGACAGCCACCCTAGCGGCGGGCCCGCGGCGAGGCGGAGTGGCTACGGCCGACCGGGTCGTTTCATCCGAACGGCACACCGGCGTCGCTCACGGCCGACCGGTATGCCGAGAATCGCCCATGAGATCACATGTGCGAGTCATAGCCGGCCTCTTCACCAGCGTCACCATGGCGGTCGTGCTGGGTGCGCCCGTGGCCCAGGCCGCGCCCTTCCCCTGCACCCCGCCGGAGGATGCCTGCGCCGTCGACTACGTCTACGGCCAGCCGGGCGTCGGGACGGGCAATGTCATCCAGACGCCGGTCGACCTCGACCTCAACGTGCAGCCCTGAGGCGTTTCAGATCCCCGCGCCCGTCCGCCGCAGCACCCGCAGGGTGTCCGTGACGGAGATCTCCGTGAACGCCCCCGACTCCAGCGCCCGCAGATAGATCCGGTACGGCGCCTGGCCGGTGAACTCGTCCTTCGGGTCCGGGTGGACGTCGTGGATGAGGAGAAGGCCGCCCTCGGCGACGTGGGGCGCCCAGCCCTCGTAGTCGGCACTCGCGTGCTCGTCGGTGTGGCCGCCGTCGATGAAGACCAGGCCGAGGGGAGCACCCCAGACCTTCGCCACCTGCGGGGACCGGCCGACGAGGGCGACGATGTGATCCTCCAGGCCCGCCCGGCGCAGCGTCCTGCGGAACGTCGGCAGGGTGTCCATCAGCCCGATCTCCGGGTCGACCGTCTCCGGGTCGTGGTACTCCCACCCCGGCTGCTGCTCCTCGCTGCCCCGGTGATGATCGACGGTGAGCGCCGTCACCCCGGCCGCCCGGGCGGCATCGGCGAGCAGGATCGCGGAACGCCCGCAGTACGTCCCGACTTCGAGGAGCGGGAGCCCGAGCCGCCCCGCGTCCACGGCCGCCTCGTACAGGGCAAGCCCTTCGTGCGTGGGCATGAACCCCTTGGCGCCCTCGAACGCTGCGAGGATCTCGGGCTTGGGGGCCGCGGCGTTCATGGGGTCCCTTTCGGTCGTACGAGGCTATGGCCGCCCATGGTGCACCACGCCCCCGTCACGCCGGGTGACGGGGGCGTTTTTAGGGGCGCGGGGCTGTATCAACCTGCGGCTCCGCCGCGTGGGCGCGACCAGCCCCCACGCGCCCGCACTCGAGAGCGAACCCCTACGCGGTCACCGTCTCACCGGGCAACGAAAGATCCAGGTCCACGGCACTGTCGTCACCCGCATGGCTCGCGGACGAGGCAAGCGGACCATGCCCGGAGGCCCGTGCGGCCAGCACATACGCACCCTGCGCCGGCACGGCCAGCGCGTAACTGCCGTCCTCAGCCGAGAGCGTCGCCCCCGCCTGCCGCCCCCGCCGGTCGATGAGCGTCACCTTCGCACGGGCGACGGGAACGCCGTCGGCGCCGAGAACCCGGCCCCGAAACCCCCGCAGAACAGCCTCCGCACGCGCCAGGTTCTCCTCCTCCTCGCTGCTCGCCCGCAACTGCGGCGCCCGGTCCGGCTTCGGCAGGAACAGAGCCATCACCAGCCCGATCGCCACCGCGCCGGTCGCGATGAGGAAGGAGACGCGGAAGCCGTGCATCGTGGGGATCGCGACGCCGTTCACGGTGTTCGCGGTGTTGGCGAGCACCATGCCGATGACGGCGCTGGACACCGACGTACCGATGGAACGCATCAGGGTGTTGAGGCCGTTCGCCGCGCCCGTCTCCGACGCCGGGACCGCGCCGACGATGAGGGCGGGGAGCGAGGAGTACGCGAGACCGATGCCCGCACCCAGGACGACCGCGATGACCAGGCTCTGCCAGGCCGCGCTCATCAGGCCGAGGCCCGCCCCGTAGCCGATCGCGATGATCAGCATGCCGAGGATGAGGGTGAACTTGGGGCCGTACTTCGCGGACAGA
The DNA here is from genome assembly GCF_045041065.1 of Streptomyces sp. NBC_00028. Classification (NCBI taxonomy): domain Bacteria; kingdom Bacillati; phylum Actinomycetota; class Actinomycetes; order Kitasatosporales; family Streptomycetaceae; genus Streptomyces; species Streptomyces sp. NBC_00028. The sequence continues at coordinate 7,026,146 of NZ_CP108293.1, forward strand.
CGGGCGTAGACGGGCGCCGTGACCATCATCGTCAGGCCCAGCGGCGCGACCAGCAGTCCGGCGACGACCATCGACTGGCCGAGACCGTATCCGGTGGCCTTCGGGAGCTGGAGGAGCTGGGGAAGGACGAGCGAGACGACGTAGAAGGAGACACCGACCATGATCGAGGCCAGGTTGGTGAAGAGGACCGCGGGGCGGGCCGTGGTGCGCAGGTCGACGAGGGGGGCCTTGGTGCGGAGCTCGTAGACGCCCCACAGGAGCAGGACGAGGGCCGACGCGGCGAACAGGCCGAGCGTGGTGCCGGAGGTCCAGCCCCAGTCGCTGCCCTTGGTGATGGGCAGGAGGAAGAGGACCAGGCCGGTGGAGAGACCGAGGGCGCCGAGGAGGTCGAAGGTGCCTTTCGCGCGCATCGTCGATTCCGGTACGACGAGGAGGGTGAGGACGATGGCGAGCGCGCCGAGGCCGGCCGCGCCGTAGAAGAGGGCGTGCCAGTCGGCGTGCTGGGCGATCAGGGCCGCGAGGGGGAGGGCCAGGCCGCCGCCGACGCCGATGGAGGAGCTCATCAGGGCCATCGCCGAGCCGAGCTTCTCGCGGGGGAGCATGTCGCGCATCAGGCCGATGCCGAGGGGGATCGCGCCCATGGCGAAGCCCTGGAGGGTACGGCCGACGATCATCAGGACGAGGTCGCTGGTGAGCGCGCTGACGAGCGCGCCGACCACCATCACCGCGAGGCTGGCGATGAGCAGGCGGCGCTTGCCGTACAGGTCGCCGAGGCGGCCCATGATCGGCGTGGCCACGGCACCCGACAGGAGGGTCGAGGTCAGGACCCAGGTGGCGTTGCTGGGGGCGGTGTCCAGCAGCTGCGGCAGGTCCTTGATGACGGGGACGAGCAGGGTCTGCATCACCGCGACGACGATGCCCGCGAACGCGAGCACCGGGACGACGGCGCCGCTTGCTGTGCGGGTGGGCTGGTCGGTCGGCGTAGGTCTCATGTGAGCAATGAACTCGGTGTGCCAGGGCAACTATTCCGATGCTTCGGCCAGCTAACGATTTCTTTATCTTCTCTTGACGTATGAGTCTGTGGGCCTAGACCTAAATCCCGATGCAAGGGGCGCACGGCGGTTGAGAGCATGACACCCATGTCCCGAGCCGCCGAAGTGCCCACCGCAGCCGCGCCCCCTCGTCGTACCGCTCCGCCCGCCTGGGTGGTGGTGGCGCTCGCGTGTGCCGGACAGTTCCTCGTCGTCCTGGACGTGTCCGTCGTCAACGTGGCGCTGCCGTCGATGCGGGCGGACCTGGGCATGAGCGCGTCCGGGTTGCAGTGGGTGGTGAACGCGTACGCGATCGCCTTCGCCGGGTTCATGCTGCTCGGCGGGCGGGCCGGCGACCTGTACGGGCGCAAGCGGATGTTCCTGGTCGGGCTCGCTCTGTTCACGCTGGCCTCGCTGGCCGGCGGACTGGCCCAGGACGGCTGGCAGCTGCTGCTGGCCCGGGCCGTGCAGGGGCTCGGCGCGGCGGTGCTCGCGCCCTCGACGCTGACGATCGTGACGTCCGCCGTCCCCGAGGGGCCCGCACGCGCGCGTGCCATAGCCACCTGGACGGCGGTCGGCGGAGGCGGCGGTGCGGCGGGCGGGCTGGTCGGCGGCGCGCTCGTCGACGTGTGGTCATGGCGCTGGACACTGCTGATCAACGTGCCCGTCGGCGCCCTCGTGCTCCTGGGCGCGCTGTGGTGGCTGAGCGAGAGCCGGGCCGGGGACGGGCGGCGGCTCGACCTGCCGGGCGCGGTCCTGGTGACGGCCGGGCTGGCGACGCTGGCGTACGGCATCTCCCAGACCGAGGCCGAGGGATGGGCGTCGGCGGCGACGGTGGTGCCGCTGCTCGCCGGGGCCGCGCTGATCGGTCTCTTCCTCGCCGTCGAAGCCCGGACCACCGCCCCGCTGATGCCGCTCGGACTGCTCAGGCTCCGGTCCGTGGCCTCGGCGAACGCCGCCATGTTCCTGTCCGGCTCGGCGATGTTCTGCATGTGGTTCTTCATGACGCTGTACGTGCAGAACGTCCTCGGCTACTCGCCGCTGGAGGCCGGGGTCGCCCTCGTGCCCAGCTCCCTGGCCGTGATCCTGGGCTCGAAGACGGCACCGCGGCTGATGCGGGCGCTGGACGCGCGGAAGGTGGCGGTCCTGGGAACGTGCGTGGCGGCGGTCGGCTTCGCCTGGCAGTCGACGCTGAGCGTCGACGGGGGGTACGTGGTGGCGATCATGTGCCCCGGGATCCTGATGATGCTGGGCGCGGGACTGGCGACTACACCCCTGGCCGCGCTGGCCACCTCGGGGGCGGCGCCGGGGGAGGCCGGGCTGGTGTCGGGGCTGGTCAACACCTCGCGGACGATGGGCGGCTCGCTGGGGCTCGCGGTGATGTCGACGATCGCGGCGTCCCGGACGGGCGGCGACCTGAGCCCCGAGGGGCTGACCGAGGGGTACGCGCTGGTGTTCCGCACCGGGGCCGGGGTGCTGGCCGGCGGTGTGCTGCTGATGCTGCTGTGGCTGCCGCGGAGGGTGTCCTCGGGCTCGTCGAGCTGAAGGATTTGTGCAGACGGAGGTGTGCTGAAGGATTTCTGCGAAGTCGTCGAAGGGAGGCAACGGTCCGGGCGGCTCATGGACTCCTTTGAATATCTAGGAGGTGCCCATGGGGGATCGCAAGGAGGCTCGGGACGCGGAGTTCCAGAGCTTTGTCATCGGCCGCTGGCCGCGGCTGATGAGAACGGCATTTCTCCTCACGGGGGAGCAGCACGCCGCGGAGGACCTGGTCCAGTCGACCCTGGAGCAGGTGTACGTGGCCTGGCGCAGGGTCGGCTCGGCCGACGACCCGGAGGCGTATGTACGGCGCGTGATGATCAACGCGCACGCCCGTCGGCACCGCAGGAAACTCAGGGAGTTCCTGGCGCCCAAGGACGACTCGGGCCTGGCGCGCGAGATCGCCGACACGGGTGACCGCATCGCGCAGGCCGAGGACCGCAGCGCCCTGCTGAAGGCGCTGGCCCAACTGCCGCCGCGGCAGCGCGAGGCCGTGGTCCTGCGCTACTGGGAGGACCTGACCGAGACCCAGACCGCCGAGGCGATGGGCTGTTCCGTCGGCTCGGTGAAGAGCAACGCGGCCAAGGGGATCGCGAAACTCCGGGCCATACCGGGGCTGGTCGACATGGCGACGCAGGGAGGGCGGCAGTGATGAGCGCGGACCGGGAGACGAACCACGACATGACGAACAGCGACATCACCACCCTGCTGACCGAGGCCACGGACGAGGTGGAGATCGGCATAGCCCCCTACCAGGCGGTCATCCGGGGCGGCCGCCGCCGCAAGGCCCGCCGCTGGGCCGTGGCCACGGCCACCGCCCTGGTGATCGCCGGCTCCTCGGCGACGCTGGCGGTGGCGGGGCTGCCGGGAGGCGGCGGGACGGTGGGCCCGGCGGCGACCGAGGCCCCGGCGACGGCTCCGGCGGACCTGTTCACCCCGCAGCGCACGACGCTCGCGAGCGGCGTCGAGGACGGGAAGTCCTGGAAGGTCGTCATCGACGTCTGGGCGACACCGCGCGACAAGGCGCAGGCCGAGGGACAGCTCCAGGCGATGGCCCTGTCCGGCCACATCCCGACGGGCGTGACCAAGGCCTCCGAACTGATCGGCAAGAGCTCGTACGTGACGTACCTCAGGGACGGTGACGACGAGAGCCGGGGTGTCTACGAGGACGCGTTCGACGAGACCGACATCCCGATGAAGGGGACGGACGTCGAATCCGCCGCGATTCCCTTCAGGACCACGGACGAGCATGTGGAGCGTCTGGTCATCGGCATGGTCGGCAGGGACGCCGAGCAGGTCACGTGCACCTGGAAGAACGGAACGGCGACCAAGGTCGACCGCCCGGGGAAGGACACGGAGGTCGCCACCGACCAGCCGGCGATCCGCAGGGCCGAGGGTTCGCCGGTGGACTGGTTCGTGTGCTTGGCGCCGAAGGGGACGGAGTACAAGTCTGCGGACGTGACGGAGAGGCAGGTGCCGGCGGCGGGGTAATAGGGGGCGGCGGGACGGGCACTACAACCAGCCCTGCTGCCGGGCCTCCCGCAGTGCCTCGGTCCGGTTGCGGGTGCCTGTCTTGCCGATGGCGGCGGAGAGGTAGTTGCGGACCGTGGACTCCGAGAGATGGAGGGCGTCAGCGATGTCGGCGACCGTCGCGCCGTCCGCGGACGCGCCGAGGACCTCGACCTCACGAGCCGTCAGAGGGTTGGGTCCGGCGCTGAGGGCGGCCGCGGCGAGGGCGGGGTCGATGACCGTCTCACCGGTCAGTACGCGGCGGATCGACGCGGCCAGTTCCTCCACGGGGCCGTCCTTCACCAGGAAACCAGCGGCCCCGGCCTCCATGGCCCGGCGCAGATAGCCGGGGCGGCCGAAGGTGGTCAGGATCAGCACCCGGCAGTCGGGGGCCTGGTCGCGGAGCTCGGCGGCGGCGTCCAGGCCGCTCTTGCCCGGCAGTTCGATGTCGAGGAGCGCCACGTCCGGGCGGTGGATCAGCGCCGCGTCCACGATCGCGTCACCGGCCCCGACCTGGGCGACCACCTCGATGTCCGCCTCCATCCCGAGCAGCAGCGCGAGAGCGCCCCGCATCATGCCCTGATCCTCGGCGAGGAGCACCCGAATGGACTTGGCAGGCCGATGATCCCGCGGCATCTCGTTCACGGCCCAAGGGTAGGGCGAGGGGGACCGGGCCGCTTGGCATGCGGGCTCACCCTCGGAGGGACGCGGCCGTGACCGCGGTGCCGGTGTCGGCCACGTCATGGGATGCGGCCGGGGTCCTGATGCCGTCCGCGGGTCCGGGGTCGGCCGGCGTGCCCATGTCGGTCACGGGCTCGGGGGCGGCTGGCGTGGGTGTGTTGGCCATGGCTTCGGGCGCGGCTGGCGTGCCTGTGTCGGCGGTGGCTTCGGATGCGACCGCCGTGTCGGTGTCCGCCACAGCCTCGGACGTGACCCTCGTCCCGGTGTCGTCCACGCGCCCGGGGTCGGCCGACGTACCCGTGTTCTCCACGGTCTCGCGCGCGACCGCCAGGCCCGTGCCCATGCTCGTGTCCGCCACAGTTCCGGGCGAGCCCGCCGTCCCCACGTCCCCGCCCCCCACCGGCAACTCCGCCGTCACCACGAACCCGCCCCGAGCCCCCGCCGTCCCGGCCGTCAACCGGCCCCCCGCCGCGGCAAGCCGCTCCTCCAGCCCCCGCAGGCCGGTACCCCCGACCACCCCGCGCGAACCCATGTCCCCGGCCGTCGCTCCTTCCGATGCCCCGCGCCCCTCCCCGTCGTCAACCACCCGCACCCGAACCCCCTCAGCCTCCCCTTCCACCGAGATCTCGCACCGCGTGACGCCCCGCCCGTGCCGCAGCACATTGGTCACCGCCTCCCGGACCACCCACCCCAGCAGCACCTCTGTCTGGGCGGCCAGGGGTGGGCCGGAGTGGTGGACGGCGGGTTCGATGCCCGCGGCCTCCAGGACCGACCTCGCGCGGTCGAGCTCCGTGCCGAGGCTGCCCTCGCGGTAGCCGGTCACCGCCTCGCGGATCTCCGTGAGGGCCTGGCGGCCGACGGACTCGATGTCGGTGATCTGGGCGAGGGCGGCGTCCAGGTCGCGGCGGGCCAGGCGGCGGGCCGCCTCCGACTTGACCACGATCACGGACATGGTGTGACCGAGCAGGTCATGCAGGTCGCGGGAGAACCGCAGGCGTTCCTCCTCGACCGCGCGCCGGGCCAGTTCCTCGCGGGCGGCGCGCAGTTCCCGTACCGCCTCGGACAGGGACAGGATCGCCGCCGTCACCATCGTCGACAGGAACGTGGCGTAGGCGATGTTCACCGCGTCCCAGCCGTCCCGGTAGGTGGAGACGGCCGCCGCCAGGGCGGTCAGGGCCAGGCCGGTCCTGCCGAGCCACGGCCCACGGGTCACGGACCCGGTGGCCAGGCCCAGCAGGGGGAAGAAGTACAGCCAGCTGCCGCCGTAGCCGAGGGCCAGGGTGCAGGTGACCAGGCCCATGAGGACCAGGGCCACCCGGGTCGAGCGGGCCTCCCGGGTCTGCTTCGTGAACGCGCGGAAGACGACGTAGATGTAGAGGGAGTTGAAGACGAACAGGCCGATGCCGCCGAGCACCGGCTGCCGCGTGCCCGCCTGGAAGAGGTTGGAGAACGCGCCCATCCCGAGCAGCAGCCAGGGGAGGAGCGCGAACCCGGTGGGCGGCGGGCCGGGCGCCTCCGACGACTTGCGGGCCTGGCGTGCCTCGAGGCTGCAGGACGCCGACTCCCACCAGTGCCACTTGTTCCATGTCTCCCGCACGCGCCGCATGCCCTGCATCCCCTGTGTCATGGCTCCACGCTACGAACCCCACCCACCCGCACGGCAGAGCCAGTCGTACGGAATCCCGCAGGACAAATGTCATACGGCCGGGGACACCGAGCTGACACCCCGTCAGGAGTCTTCACAACTCCCGTGCGCTGGGCTATACAGGGGGCGCCGGACTGGAACGCGTTCTAGATCGGCCCGTGACGACCTCGGTGCGGCCGACGGTGCGGACGGCCGCACCGAGGTCTCGGAGCCCCTCTCCGAACCCGACTCCGAACCCGAGGGAGCCGCCTTGCCCATCGACGCCGCCAAGGCCCTTGCCGCCGAACCCCGTTCCGGTGAGATCTCCTGGAACTCCAAGGACGTCCAGCTCTACCACCTCGGCATCGGTGCGGGCGCGAACCCCGACAAGGCCAGTCCCGCCACCGACCCGGACGAGCTGCGCTACACCCTGGAGTCCCGGCTCCACGTCCTGCCGAGCTTCGCCACGGTCGCCGGCTCCGGATCACCCGGCGTGATCAGCGGCCTGTCCATGCCCGGCATCGAGGTCGACCTGGCCCGGGTGCTGCACGGCGGACAGTCGCTGACGATCCACCGCCCCCTGCCCGTCGACGGCACCGCGACCGCCACCGGCCGGATCGCCGCGATCCACGACAAGGGCAAGGCGGCCGTCCTCGTCATGCGCACCGAAGTCGCGGACACCGAGGGGCCGTTGTGGACCAACGACGCCCAGATCTTCGTACGGGGGGAGGGCGGGTGGGGTGGCGACCGCGGGCCGTCCGCCCGTCTCGAACCGCCCACCGGTGAACCCGACCGGGTCGTCGAGCGGGCCGTCCGTCCCGACCAGGCGCTGCTCTACCGCCTCTCCGGCGACTGGAACCCACTGCACGCCGACCCCGAGTTCGCCAAGGTCGCCGGGTTCGAACGGCCCATCCTGCACGGGCTGTGCACCTACGGGATCGCGCTCAAGGCCGTCGTCGACACCCTGCTCGGCGGGGACGTGACACGGGTGCGGTCGTACGACACCCGGTTCGCCGGGGTCGTCTACCCGGGCGAGACCCTGCGCATCCGTATGTGGCACTCGCCCACGTCCACCCGCGTCGCCGTCAGCGCCGTCGAGCGGGACGACGCGCTCGTCCTCGCCGACACGACCGTCGCACACACCTGAGTCCCAAGAACCCTGCACGAGGGGAGCCGCACCATGCGCGCAGCCGTACTGCACGAGATCGGCCAGGACAAGCTGGAGGTCCTCGACGACGTCGAGGCGGTGGGCTTCGGCCCGGGCAAGGTGCGGATCCGGGTACGGGCCACCGGCCTGTGCCACTCCGATCTGTCCGCGATGGGCGGCGTCCTGCCACAGCCCGCACCCTTCGTGCCGGGGCACGAGGGCGCCGGCGAGATCATCGAAGTCGGGGAGGGCGTGGGGAACGTGAAGGCCGGGGACCGGGTCGTGGTCTGCTGGCTGCCCGCCTGCGGTGTCTGTCCCGCCTGCAAGCGCGGCCAGACCGAACTGTGTCTGGCCGGGTTCATGAACGCCGGCACCCCCAACTTCAAGCGGCCCGGCGGCGATCTGTTCGGCTTCGCCGGTACCGGCACCTTCGCCGAGGAGGTCGTCGTCGACGCCGGATGCGCGGTGCCGATCCCCGACGACGTGCCCTTCGACATCGCCGCGCTCATCGGCTGCGGGGTGACCACGGGACTCGGCGCCGCCCTCAACACCGCTGACGTGGAAGCCGGTTCGTCCGTCGCCGTCATCGGCTGCGGCGGCGTCGGTATCTCCGCGATCCAGGGGGCCAGGCTCAAGGGCGCGGCCGAGATAGTCGCCGTCGACCCGGTCGTCTCCCGGCGCGAGTCCGCCCTCAAGTTCGGCGCCACCAGGGCCGTTTCGCCCGACGAGCTGGCCGACGCCAAGCAACAGGTCACCGCCGGCGAAGGCTTCGACTACGTCTTCGAGGTCGTCGGCAAGTCCGCCACCGCCCGCACGGCCTACGAGAACACCCGCCGCGGCGGCACCCTGGTCGTCGTCGGCGCGGGCGCCATGGACGACTTCCTCCAGCTCAACATGTTCGAGCTGTTCTTCGACGAGAAGCGCATCCTGCCGTCCATGTACGGCGGCGGTGACGTCCTGACCTCCTACGAGCGGACCATCGCCCTGTGGCGGGCCGGCCGGATCGACCTGGAGGGGCTCATCACCCACCGGGTGCCGCTCACCGAGATCAACGAGGCCCTCGACCAGATGCGCACGGGCACCGCGCTCCGTACGTGCATCGAGATCTGAGGAACCCAGGCCATGTCACTGCCACTTGAGGGGCTGTCCGCGATCGTCACCGGCGCCGGACGCGGCCTGGGCCGGGCCGAGGCGCTCGAACTCGCCCGGCTCGGCGCCGCCGTCGTCGTCAACGACTTCGGGCAACCGGGGCGCGACGGCTCCGGCGCGGCCTCCACGGGCCCCGCCGAGGAGGTCGCCGCGGAGATCCGCGCGGCGGGCGGCCGGGCGCTCGCCCACACCGGGGACGTCGCCGACTTCCAACAGGCGCGGGAACTGGTGGAGTTGGCCGTGTCCGAGTTCGGCAAGCTCGACATCCTCGTCAACAACGCCGGCATCCTGCGGGACCGCATGGTCTTCTCGATGAGCGAGGGGGAGTGGGACGCGGTCATCCGCGTCCACCTCAAGGGCCACTTCAACACGACCCGCTTCGCGGCCGCGCACTGGCGCGCCCGGGCCAAGGACGCCGGGGGGCGGGTGTACGGGCGGATCGTGAACACCTCCTCGGAGGCGTTCCTCGCGGGCTCGGCCGGACAGCCCAACTACGCCGCCGCGAAAGGCGGCATCGTCGGACTGACCACCTCCACGGCGCTCGCCCTCGCCAAGTACGGCGTCACCGCCAACGCCATCTGCCCGCGCGCCCGCACCCGGATGACCGAGGACGTCTTCGCGGGCTTCGAACTCCCCGAGGACCGGCTGGACCCGCTCGCCCCCGAGCATGTCGCCCCGCTCGTCGGCTACTTGGCCGCACCGGCCGCCGCCCGCGTCAACGGACAACTGCTCGTCGTCCACGGCGGGATGGTCGCCGTGGTCGAACGGCCGCGGGTGCAGGCCAAGTTCGACAGCAAGCAGGAGACGTTCACGTACGACGAACTCGACGCGGCCCTCACTCCGCACTTCGCGGAACGGGCGGACGGGGAGACGTTCGGGGCGGTGGAAGTACTGGGACTCAAGCGCGAGTAGACGAAGGCCCCGCCCACCTCGGAGGTGGGCGGGGCCTTCGTCCTGCGTCGTCCCTAGGCCGCCGACTCGGTCTTCTCCTCGGCCGGCTTGCGGTGCCGGCCACGAGGGGCCGAATCGCCGTCCTGTGCCGAGACCTGACCGCGGTGCCGGCCGTGGCCGGAGGCACCCTGGGAATCGGTGTGCGGCGGCTGGATCGTGCGTGCGTCGCTCATCGGAAGAACTCACCCCGTCAACATGATCTTTCTTACAGCCGGGCGAGTTTAACCGGCACCCCACGGGCCGAATCCAGGCGGCCACGCCAACCGGCACTAGTTCGTTACAAGACGTCCCAGAGGCGCTTTCCCGAGCGGCACCGGACGCGGTGCGACAGGCTCCACGGCCACGGCGGGCTCCGGGGGATCCGGCTCCGACGGCCCGCCGGTACCCGAGTCCGACGCCGTGCCCGGCGTCTCCCCGGCGGCCGTCCCGCCCCTGTCCGGATCCCCCGGGCCCGCGTCCCCCGCGGTTCCCCCGTTCGCAGTGGCTCTTCGTGCCTCCCGCTCGGGCGCCGTCAACTCGGCCACCCCGCACGGCACTTCGTCCGTGGCGTACGGCAGTCGCAGCACCCCGTCCCGCGTCCACAGCCCGCTGCCCGCCAACCACCCCACGGGCGCCGCGAGATGGTGCACCTGCCGTCCGTCCGGCCGCCACACCCCGACCCAGCTGCCCAGCGGCCCGTCGATGCGCAGCGCCACCGCGCAGCTCTCCGGCATCAGCACCTGCCCCGGCTGGATCGCGAACGGCGTCACCGTGCACTCCGGCAGCCGCAGGCTCTCCGGGAAGCGCACCGGCAGCGTGCTGCCCATGACCCCCCAGCCCAGCCGCTGCCGCCCGGGCGAGGGCGCGTCGGAGCCGATGAGCAGCAGCCCGCTGTCCGGGTCGGCCAGCAGCAGCCGGTCGTCGCTGCCGTCCGCGATCTGGAGCAGCGGCGACACCTCGCCGCCCCGCTCCAGGTCCACCACGATCGCCTTGGTGCAGCCGCCGACCTCCCGGTCCAGGGCCAGCATCCGCCCGGTCCGGTCCAGCCACACGCCGCCCGAGCAGCGCCCGGGGATCTCCGCGAGGTGCTCCGGGCCGAAGGTGCCGCCCGCCACGAGCCACACCGCGCTCGTCCGCCGGCCCACGGCGAGGGCGTACGCCCTCTCCCCGCCCGGCGCCGGGGGCAGCAGCCACAGCCGGGTCTCCTCGTCCGGGCACTCGACCGCGCCCAGGAGCAGCTCGCCGGTGCCGGGGCCGGTCGGGTAGAGCAGCGAGAAGTTGTGCCGTCCGTCCGCGAACCGCCGGATCAGGACCCGGCCGTCGGCCATCGGCTGCACCTCGGTGCCGGGCTCCTCCGGCTGGTTGCCGGGCAATGGCACCGCGTAGGGCTCCGGGCCGTCCATCGTCCAGCGCTCCGGGAACCAGGAGTCGCCGTCCAGGGTGAGGCGGGCGGCGTAGCAGCCGTCCGCGGTGATCGTGCAGCCAGCCTGCGGCGTACCGTCCTCGTCCGCCGCCGTGGGCTCGATCGCACAGGCCGTCATCGTTCGGTCACCTCCGGCCACGAAGCTAGTTTTCGCACGCACGGGCGGGGGACTAGGCGCCCACCGCTTCACACAAAGGGATGGCCCAGGAACGATTCGCCTGAGGAAACCGGGGCGATTGTGCTGTACGGGACGACGACGGCCCGCTCCGGTACAACGGCACAGAACAGCCAGGTAGCCTTTTCCCGTGCCCCGTCTGTCTGAAGTCTCCCCGCCCCGTCTCTCGGACGTCGTCGCCGCGCTGGAGAACCTCTGGCCTGCCGAGCGGGCCGAGTCCTGGGACGCGGTCGGCACCGTCGTGGGCGACCCCGACCAGGAGGTCACGCGGGTCCTGTTCGCCGTCGACCCGGTCCAGGAGATCGTCGACGAGGCGGTGAAGCTGGGCGCCGACCTGCTGGTCACCCACCACCCGCTCTATCTGCGCGGTACGACGACGGTCGCGGCCACCCACTTCAAGGGCCGGGCCGTCCACACCCTCATCAAGAACGACATCGCGCTGCACGTCGCCCACACCAACGCGGACACCGCCGACCCGGGTGTCTCCGACGCCCTCGCCGGCGCGCTGGACCTCCGGGTCGTACGACCCCTCGTGCCGGACCCGACCGACCCGAGCGGCCGCCGGGGCCTCGGCCGGATCTGCGAGCTGGACCACCCGCTGCCGCTGAAGGAGTTCGCGGCGAAGGCCGCCGCCCGACTCCCCGCCACCGCGCAGGGCATCCGTGTGGCCGGCGACCCGGAAGCCGTTGTGCGCACGGTCGCCGTCAGCGGCGGCTCCGGCGACAGCCTCTTCGACGTCGTACGCGCCGCCGGCGTGGACGCCTTCCTCACCGCGGACCTGCGCCACCACCCGGCCTCCGAGGCCCGCGCCCACAGTCCTCTCGCGCTGCTCGACGCGGCGCACTGGGCCACCGAATGGCCCTGGTGCGAGCTGGCCGCCGCCCAGCTCGACGAGATCTCCGACCGGGAGGGATGGGACCTCAGGGTCCATGTGTCCCGCACGGTCACCGACCCCTGGACCGCCCACGCGGCGTCCACCACGCCTACTGACCTGGGAGCCCCCAACTGAACGCCGCGCCCGCCGACCAGATCCGTCTTCTCGACGTCCAGGCCCTCGACGTCCGCCTCCAGCAGCTCGCGCACAAGCGCCGGTCGCTGCCCGAGCACGCCGAGATCGAGGCGTTGACCAAGGACGCCACGCAGCTGCGTGACCTCCTCGTCGCCGCGCAGACCGAGGAGAGCGACACCGCCCGCGAGCAGACCAAGGCCGAGCAGGACGTGGACCAGGTGCGCCAGCGCGCCGCCCGCGACCAGCAGCGCCTGGACTCCGGCGCGGTGACGTCCCCGAAGGACCTGGAGAACCTCCAGCGCGAGATCGCCTCCCTCGCCAAGCGCCAGGGCGACCTGGAGGACATCGTCCTGGAGGTCATGGAGCGCCGTGAGTCCGCGCAGGAGCGGGTCGCCGAGCTGACCGAGCGGGTCGGCGCGGTGCAGGGCAAGATCGACGACGCGACGGCCCGCCGGGAGGCGGCGTTCGAGGGCATCGACGGCGAGGTCGCGACGGTCACCAAGGAGCGCGAGGTCATCTCCGGCACGATCCCCGCGGACCTGCTCAAGCTCTACGACAAGCTGCGCGAGCAGCAGGGCGGCATCGGTGCGGCGAAGCTGTACCAGCGGACCTGCCAGGGCTGCCGTCAGGAGCTGGCGATCACGGACATCAACGAGATCCGCTCGGCCGCGCCCGACACCGTCGTCCGCTGCGAGAACTGCCGCCGCATCCTGGTGCGCACGGCCGAGTCGGGTCTGTAAGGGCCTGAGGGTCCTGTAAGGAGCGTTGCGCGTGCGGGAGTTCATCGTCGAGGCCGACGGCGGGTCCCGGGGCAACCCCGGGCCCGCGGGCTACGGCTCGGTCGTCATCGACGCGGCGACGGGCGAGACGCTGGCGGAGCGGGCCGAGTACATCGGCGTCGCGACGAACAACGTTGCCGAGTACCGGGGGTTGGTGGCGGGCCTGCGCGCCGCCGCCGAACTCGACCCCGCCGCGTCCGTGCACGTCCGCATGGACTCCAAGCTCGTCGTCGAGCAGATGTCGGGACGCTGGAAGATCAAGCACCCGGACATGAAGCCGCTCGCGATGGAGGCGTCCCGGGTGTTCCCGGCGGACCGGGTGACGTACGAGTGGATCCCGCGCGAACGCAACAAGCACGCGGACCGGTTGGCGAACGAGGCGATGGACGCGGGGGCGAAGGGGGAGCAGTGGTCTGCTTCGACTTCGGCTTCGACTTCGACTTCGACTTCGACTTCGGCTTCGACTTCGGGTTCGGCTTCGGCTTCGGTGGCGGAGCTGGAGGCGGCGAAGTCCGCTGCTCTTTCCTCTGCCGGTGAGTCTGTCCGCCGCGGAGCGGCGGGGAGTCTGGGCGGCGGAGCCGTCAAGGCCAAGGCCGACGCTGATGTGCGGGCGGCTCAGAGCGTCGCCAGCGCCGGCTGGGCCCCGGCCGACATGGGAGCGCCGGCGACCTTCGTGCTGCTGCGGCACGGGGAGACGCCGTTGACTCCGCAGAAGCGGTTCTCGGGGAGTGGCGGTACCGATCCGTCGCTGTCCGAGGTGGGGCGGGAGCAGGCGCGGCTGGTCGGTGAGGCGCTGGCCCGGCGCGGCACCGTACAGGAGATCCTGGCGTCGCCCCTCGCCCGTACCCGGCAGACCGCGGCGGCCGTGGCGGAGCGCCTCGGGCTTGACGTGACCGTCGAGGACGGGCTGCGGGAGACGGACTTCGGGGCGTGGGAGGGGCTGACGTTCGGCGAGGTACGGGAGCGTTACCCCGACGACCTCACCCGTTGGCTCGCCGACCCCGAAGCCGAACCCACCGGCGGCGGCGAGAGCTTCGCGGCGACGGCCACCCGTATCGCCGCCACCCGCGACAAGCTGATCGCGACGTACGCGGGCCGTACGGTCCTGCTCGTCACGCACGTCACGCCCATCAAGACGTTCGTACGTCTCGCCCTCGGCGCTCCACCGGAGTCCCTGTTCCGCATGGAACTGAGCGCCGCCTCGCTCTCCGCGGTGGCGTACTACGCCGACGGCAACGCCAGCGTCCGCCTCTTCAACGACACGTCCCACCTGCGTCCCTGAGTTCCGCTGCGGCGCGGGCGAGTTCCTCGACCCGCGCCCAGTCCCGGGCGGCGATCGCGTCCGCGGGCAGCATCCAAGTCCCGCCCACGCACCCGACGTTGGGCAGGGACAGATACTCGGGAGCGTTCGCCGCCCCGATCCCGCCCGTTGGGCAGAACCGCGCCTGCGGCAACGGCCCCGCGAGCGACTTCAGATACGCCGTCCCGCCCGCGGCCTGCGCCGGGAAGAACTTCATCTCCCGCACCCCGCGTTCGAGGAGCGCCACGACCTCGGACGCCGTCGACACCCCCGGCAGGAACGGCACCCCGGACGCCCGCATGGCTTCGAGGAGTACGTCCGTCCAGCCCGGGCTGACCAGGAACCGCGCCCCGGCCGCCACCGACGCCGTCACCTGCTCCGGCGTCACGACGGTGCCCGTCCCGACCACGGCATCCGGCACATCGGCCGCGATGGCCCGTACGGCATCCAGCGCGGCCGGAGTCCGCAGCGTCACCTCGATCGCGGGCAGCCCACCGGCGACGAGCGCCCGCGCCAACGGGACGGCATCGGAGGCGTCCTCGATGACGACGACGGGGACGACGGGGGCGAGATCCAGCACGCTCATGGCTTCATCGTGCCGATGCGGAGCGATGTGCGCAACGAGCGTTGCAGAGGATGCAATCGCAGGGTGGCCGACTAGTGGATCTCGTCCACCAGCACATCCAGCGTCCAGGCCTTCCCGGCCGCCCCCTTCGGCGGCTCGACCTCCACGACGTACCCGAGGTCCCGCAGCGCCTCCACCAGCTCCGCAGGCCCCGCCGGCGCGATGCCCGCCGACAGCAGACTCCGTACGATCCGCCCCTTGGTCGCCTTGTTGAAGTGGCTGACCACCTTCCGCGTCGGCGCGTGCAGCACCCGCACGCTCGCCGTCCGCCCGGCCACCTCACCCTTCGGCTTCCACGCGGCGGCGTACGCGGAGGACCGCAGATCGAGCACGAGCCCCGCCCCAGCGGCCTCCGGCATGACCTCGGCCATCGGCGCCCGCCAGTGCGCGCCCAGCGCCCCGAGCCCCGGCAGCCTCACGCCCATGGAGCACCGGTACGAGGGGATCTTGTCGGCGACCCCGACGGCCCCCCACAGCCCGGAGAACACGAGCAGCTGCCGCCCCGCCCGCCTCTTCGCGGCGGTGTCGAGAGAGGCGAGGCCGAGCGAGTCGTAGAGAACCCCGGTGTAGATCTCCCCGGCAGGCCGCGCCCCGGCCCCCAGTAGCTCGGCGTTCTTCCCGACCTCACCCCGCAGCCCCTCGCTCAGCCCGAGCACCTCGCGCGCCTTCTCCTCGTCCCCGGCGCACAGCTCCACGAGCTCACCGAGCACGGCCTGCCGGGCCTCGGTCAGCCCCGGCAGCGACAACGACTCCAGCTTCAGCGGGGCGCCACGACCGGAGGCGGCCTTGCCTTCGGACGGCGGCAGCAGGACAAGCACGGGCGGATCTCCTTCTGTTTGTGCAGAGCTCCCGCACAGCGTACGGGGACCCGATGTGCTTACCCTCGCTGTATGCCCCGCCGCCACATCAGCGTGACCGGCGCCCCCGAAGCCCCTCTCCGGGCCGCGCTCACCGCACTGCGCACCGAACTCGGAGTGCCGGATGCCTATCCGCCCAAGGCGCTGGCCGATGCAGAGCGTCCCCCGGTACTCCCGCCCTACGACGCCACCGACATCCCCCTGTTCACGATCGACCCGCCGACGTCCACCGACCTCGACCAGGCGATGCACCTCGCGCGCCGGGGCACCGGCTACCGCGTCCGGTACGCCATCGCCGACGTCGCCGCGTTCGTCGTACCCGGATCGGCGCTGGACGCGGAGACCCACCGCCGTGTGATGACCCTCTACTTCCCCGACGAGAAGGTCCCGCTGCACCCGCCCGAGCTCAGCGAGGGCGCGGCCAGCCTGCTGCCGGGCCAGACCCGCCCGGCGGCCCTGTGGACAATCGACCTGGACGCGGAGGGCCGGACGGTGGCGGTGGACGTGCGCCGCGCACTCGTCCGCAGCCGGGCGAAGCTCGACTACGAGGGCGTACAGAAGGAGATCGACGGGGGCACCGCCGAGGAGCCGCTGGCCCTGCTCAAGGTGATCGGTCGGCTGCGGGAGGAGCTGGAGGTGGCTCGCGGCGGCATCTCCCTGAACGTCCCCGAGCAGGAGATCGTAGAGCGGGAGGGGGGTTACGAGCTGACGTACCGCGCCCCACTCCCCGCCGACGGCTGGAACGCGCAGATCTCCCTGCTCACAGGCATGGCGGCCGCCGACCTGATGCTCGCGCACGGCACCGGCGTACTCCGCACGCTTCCCGCCGCCCCCGACGGCGCGGTCGGCCGCCTGCGCCGCACGGCCCACGCGCTGCACATCGACTGGCCGCACCACGTGTCGTACGCGGCGCTGGTCCGCTCCCTGGACCCGGCCGTCCCGCATCACGCGGCGTTCTTGCAGGAGTGCACGACGTTGCTGCGGGGCGCGGGTTACACGGTCTTCCGGGACGGGGTTCTTCCGTTGATCACCACACACTCGGCGGTGGCGGCGCCGTACGCCCACTGCACGGCCCCTTTGCGCCGCCTGGCCGACCGGTACGCGTCGGAGCTCTGCCTGGCGGCGGTGGCGGGGGAGCCGGTGCCGGAGTGGGTGCTGGCGGCGTTGGATTCGCTTCCGCAGGAGATGGCCGAGGGCGGCCGACGGGCGGGCACGGTCGAGCGGGCGTGCGTCGACATCGTGGAGGCGGCGCTGTTGAAGGACCGGGTGGGGGAGGTCTTCGACGGCTGCGTGGTGGAGGTGGAGGAGCGGCGGCCGTCGGTGGGGGTGGTGCAGTTGGAGTCGCCGGCGGTGATCGGGAGGGTCGAGAGTCCGGATGGGCTTCCGCTGGGGGAACGGCTACGGGTCCGCCTCACACAGGCAGACCCTTCTCACCCGGCGAGGGTGCGTTTCGTGCCCGCGTGATCCTGCGGACGACCTGGAGACGACGGACTTTCTCTGACCACCCCGGCGTTGCACCCTGAGAACGACGGACAGGGGACGTCGGACAGGGGGGCGGGGCGTGGAGCAGGCACTGTGGACTCGGGCGCGGCTGGGTCGCTGCGGCCCGCGCCTGGACCTCCTCACGGCCCGCTTCGACAAGCATGTCTACGCTCCCCACGCCCATGACGAGTTCACGGTCGGCGTCTGCGTGGGTGGCTCGGAGATCATCGACTACCGGGGCGGGCACATCCGCACCGGCCCGGGCAGCATCGTCGTACTGGCACCGGGGGAGGTGCACACGGGAGGCCCGGGAAACGCGACGGACGGTTACGCGTACCGGGCCCTGTACGCGGAGACGCCCCTGCTCGCCGACGGCACGCTGGGCTTCCCGCACTTCCGTGAGCCCCTGATAGACGACCCGGAGCTGGCCACGGCCCTCCGCCTGACCCACACGGAGCTCAGCGCCTGCCCCGATCCGCTGGAGGCGGAGTCCCGGCTGCCGTGGCTGCTGACCGCGCTGGCCCGGCGCCATTCGACGGCCCGGGCGACGGGGGACGTGGTACCGGGCGGCGACGGTATCGCGTTGCTCGTGCGGGACCGACTGGCGGACGAGATGGTGACCCCTCCCTCCCTGGCAGCCCTGGCCACGGACCTGGGCCTGTCCCGCTACCAGCTCCTACGGGCCTTCCGTACGACGATGGGCCTGCCGCCGTACGCCTGGCTGGCGCAGTACCGCGTCCACCGCGCACGGACCCTGCTGGAGTCGGGCCTGCGCCCGGCCGAGGTGGCGACCGCCGTGGGCTTCGCGGACCAGGCACACCTCACGAGGTGGTTCCGGCGGGTGCTGGGGGTGACGCCGGCGGCGTACCGCAACAGCGTTCAAGACGGCGGGCGGGGGTCCGGCTGAGACTGCGCGCATGACTGCACGCGGCTGGTTCCTGTTCTCCCTGATGGGAGTGGTCTGGGGCATCCCCTACCTGATGATCAAGGTGGCGGTGGAGGCTCCGCTGTCCCCGTCGTTCGTGGTGTTCACGCGGTGTGCGCTGGGGGCGGCGCTGCTGCTGCCGTTCGCGGTGCGGGGTCTGGTGGGGACGGTGAGGTCCCATTGGAAGCCGCTGCTGGCGTTCGCGTGCATCGAGATCATCGGCCCGTGGTTCACGCTGACGGACGCGGAACGGCATCTGTCCAGCTCGACGGCGGGTCTGCTGATAGCGGGGGTGCCGATCGTGGGCGTGCTGCTGGCCCGCTTCTTCGGCGCCACGGAGCGGCTGGGGGCGCGCCGGGTGACGGGCCTGGGGCTGGGCCTGGCGGGGGTCGGGGTCCTGACGGTCCCGCACCTGACGGGCGGGGACGCGCGGTCGATGGCGGAGGTGCTGGTGACGGTGGTGGGCTATGCGACGGCGCCGTTGATCGCGGCACGGCATTTGCGGGACGTCCCCTCCTTGCAGCTCACGGCGTCGTGCCTGGGCCTGGCGGCGCTGGTGTACGCGACGCCGGCGGCGATGACCTGGCCGGCGGCGATGCCCTCCACCCCGGTGGTGTTGGCGCTGGCCGGGCTGGGGGTGATCTGCACGGCGGTGGCCTTCGTCGCGTTCCTGGAGCTGATCAAGGAGGTCGGTCCGACGCGCTCGACGGTGATCACGTACGTCAACCCGGCGGTGGCGGTGGCGGCCGGCGCCCTGTTCCTGGGCGAGGACCTGACGGCGGGCGTCGGGGCGGCGTTCGCCCTGATCCTGGCGGGCTCGGTGCTGGCGACGGCGTCTGGAGTCCGGGGCTCTGGCCGCCCGGTAACATGGTCGACACGGCAGACGAGCCGGGCGGACGGCCGCGTGGAGTCCCCTTGACGGGGGCTTCCCGAGGAACGTCCGGGCTCCACAGGGCAAGGTGGTGGCTAACGGCCACCCGGGGTGACCCGCGGGACAGTGCCACAGAAAACAGACCGCCGGGGACCTCGGTCCTCGGTAAGGGTGAAACGGTGGTGTAAGAGACCACCAGTGCCCAGGGTGACCTGGGCAGCTAGGTAAACCCCACTTGGAGCAAGGTCAAAAGGAGTGCCGTAAAAAGCACTCTGCGGGGACGTTCGAGGGCTGCCCGCCCGAGTCCCTGGGTAGACCGCACGAGGCCGGTGGCAACACCGGCCCTAGATGGATGGCCGTCTCCCCGGCCGCCGCGAGGCAGCCGGGCGACAGAACCCGGCGTACAGCCCGACTCGTCTGCCCTTCCGCTCCGCGCTGAATCCGGGCCAGCCGATTTGCGGTTGACCTTCGGACATCGGAAAACCGAGTGTGGCGTGTGCCGCCGCCACGGCGACCACCCGTACGGCGGCCAGCGCCGCCGGGTACCCTCGGACACATCGTCAACGCGGCCCGACGGGCTTCCGTTCCACTCCGGTGGAGCTTCGAAGGACATGCCCCCACCCGCACGAGTCTCTTCGTGCTGCCTGGGGGAAGTCCTTGCTGTTCCGTGCGTCCGCGAAAACGGTCGCCGTCATGGCACTCGACGGTTCGCTGTTCCTGCACCTCACCGAGCAGTTCGTCCATATGCACGGCTACCGGCCCGGAGCCTCGGAGATGCGTTCCTGGGAACGCAGCATCCCGCTCCTGACCGCCGCGCTCAACGACGCAGGACTGGGCGACGTCGAGGTGATGCTCGAGTACGCCCTGCCGCTGAACAGCAAGCGCGCCGACGTCGTCCTCGCCGGCGTGCACCCGGCCACGCAGGAGCCGTCCTATGTCGTGGTGGAGCTGAAGCAGTGGAGCCAGGCGGCTCCGCACGAGGACGACCCCACCCTGTGTCACGTCGACGCCTATGCGCACGCCGTGCTCAATCCGATCGAGCAGGTGCGGCGGTACCGCGACTACCTGGTCAACTTCAACGGCGCCGTGGCCGATCACGGCGAGCGCGTCCACGGAGTGGCCTTCCTGCACAACGCCACCGAGTTCGGGGTGGCCGGGCTGCGGGAGATCGAGGGCGACGGGCAGGGGCGGCTCTTCACGGCGGAGCGCCGCGGTGCGTTCGTCGACTACCTCCGGTCGAAGCTGAGTGACAAGCACCCCGGTGCCCGTGCGGCGGACGACCTGCTCGCGGGGGCCACCGTGCCGTCGAAGCAGTTGATGTCCGTGGCAGCCCAGGAAGTGCGGGAGCGGCAGCAGTTCGTCCTCCTCGACGAGCAGCAGGTCGCCTACCGCTTGGTGCTCAACGCGGTGGAGCGGGCTAAGCGCGCCGATCACAAGGAAGTCGTCATTGTCACCGGCGGCCCTGGTACCGGGAAGAGCGTGATCGCGCTCCAACTGCTCGGCGAGCTCTACCGGAGGGGTGTGGCAGCGGTTCACGCGACCGGCTCGCAGTCGTTCACCAAGACGATGCGCAAGGTGGCCGGCTCCCGGAAACGGGAAGTCCAGGATCTCTTCAAGTACTTCAACAGCTTCATGACCACGGAGAAGAACAGCCTGGGTGCGCTGATCTGTGACGAGGCGCACCGCATCCGGGAGACCTCCGCCAACCGTTACACCCGCGCGGCACTGCGGACCGGCAGGGCACAGATCGACGAACTCATCGACGTCGCCCACGTACCGGTCTTCTTCCTCGACGAGCACCAGGTGGTGCGCCCCGGTGAGATGGGTACCGTGGACGAAATTCGTGAGGCCGCGTCCAGGCGGGGCATCGACTGCCATGTCGTCCCCCTGGACAGCCAGTTCCGCTGCGGAGGCAGCGATGCCTACCTGCGCTGGGTGGTCCGGCTCCTCGGCCTCGAGCCCGGAGGGCCGGTCGTGTGGGAGCCCGACGACCGCATGCAGTTGCTGGTCGCCGACAGCCCCGAAGAACTCGAGGCATTCCTCGCCGCCCGCCGCGCCGAGAAATACGGTGCCCGCATGTCGGCGGGATACTGCTGGCGGTGGTCTCCCGAGCCCAAGCCCGGTGATCCACTGCCTCCCGACGTCGTCATCGGGGGCTGGGCCCGGCCCTGGAACCTGCGCGGCGACCGGTCGGTCTCCGGCGCGCCTCCGTCCGCGCTGTGGGCCACCGACCCCGCGGGCTTCGGGCAGATCGGCTGTGTCTACACCGCCCAGGGATTCGAGTACGACTGGTCCGGCGTCATCATCGGACCGGACCTGGTCTGGCGGGGCGGCCGTTGGGTCACCGACCGCACCGCGTCCAAGGACCCCGTCTTCAAGAAGTCCACGTCGGACACCGACGTGGACCGCCTCATCCGGAACACCTACAAGGTGCTGCTGACGCGGGGCATGGTCGGCACGATCGTCTACTCGACCGATCCGGAGACCCGGGAGAAGCTGCGGGAGCTGGTGTCCGGCCGACCGAAGCCACAGCCTGCCGCGCGTGAGGAGCGCCTTCTGAGGCAGTGAGCGCGTGATATTCGGCCATGATGTCCGTGCTTCCAGCCGACCGACGTGGCATATGCGTCGGGCTAGGACGTCCCTTCCCTAAGATCGCAGGCGTCATTGCGGCTCGACGGGCTTCCCCACGTGGACATGCCCCCATCCGCACGAGATTCACTCGTGCCCTGGGGGATCCACCTCGTGTCCATGCTCCTGCTGAAACTGGCAGCGCGGGATCTGCTGACCCTGAACTCAAGACGCCGTATGGTGCCCCACCTCGCCGCGAGATGGAAGCACTTTCTCCGCACCGACGCATCGTTGACCGAACGTTCCGCCTGGGCAGAGAGCCTGGTGCACCTTGCCGAGGATCTGGTCGCCGCCGACCGCGGGAACGTCGAGATGGTCGTCGAGTGTGCGGCCACGCTCGACGAGGCCGAGCGCGCCGGCGCCCCGCGGCTCATCGATGTCGTCCTCGTGGGTCATCATCCTGAAGAGAACGGGCTGTCCGTCCAACTCGTCGAGCTGAAGCGGTGGTCGACAGTGACCCGGGTGGAGCGGGCCACCGCGGAATTGGTCCATGTCCCCGGCATGGGGGAGAAGAAGCATCCCGCGCTACAACTGCGCGAGTACTACGAGGCGTTCACGAGCCGCAGAGGTCCGCTGTACGGACTGGACTTCGAGTGCGGCGGCTTCGCCTATCTGCACAACGCCACCGATGCTTCCGTGCTCCCACTGATCGGCGTGGACGCGCCGACCGGTTCCTACGCTCGTGTCTACACGAACGACCGACGCGCCCAACTGCGGTCGGACCTGCGGAGCAGCTTCGCCGCCGAGGGGGCCGACTCGGCGGCCGAGATCCTGCTACGGAGCATGGGCCTGCGTAATACTCCGCTCCTCGATGCCATGATCCGCTCCAACGGCGAGGACACGGTCTTCACCCTGCGCGGCCGTCAGAAGAAGGTTGCGGACGAGATACTCGAGACTGCCGCCAAGGTGCTTCCCGATCGCCGGCAGCCCGCGCTCCTCCCCGACGAGCGGCGGGTGGTGTTCCTCGTCACGGGAGGCGCAGGTACGGGCAAGAGCGCCATCGGTCTCCAGCTCAAGGCCGAACTGGAGGCCGAGGGCCGCACGGTCAAGTACGCGAGCGGCAGCAGGGCCTTCAACGGCGCCCTGCAGGAGCATGTCGGCTTCGGCGACCGGGAGTTCAAGGAGACCTTCACCTACTTCAGCAACTTCGTCACCCCACCCGACCCGCCTCTGGACGTGCTCATCTGCGACGAGGCGCACCGCCTCCGTGCCCGCTCGACCAACCGCTTCTGGAAGCCTGAGCACTGGGGCACCAAGCCTCAGGTGGACGAGCTCCTCGACGCCTCCCGGCTCACAGTGTTCTTCCTGGACGAGGGCCAGTCCGTGCGCCCGCAGGAGGTGGGCACCGCCGCTCTCGTGGAGGACGCGGCAAAGCGCTACGACGCCGTCCTGGTCCGCAACAGCCTGAGGGAGCAGTTCCGGTGTGGCGGCAGCGACGGCTACATCCGCTGGGTGCGGGGCGCGCTGGGGGTGTCCGGCGCCGAGCCGGAGGTGTGGGCCCCGGACGGACTCATGCACATCGAGGTCGTGGACAGCCCGGAGGAACTCGAGCGGATCATCCGTACCGAGGCCGGGGCGGGAGCGTCCGCGCGCATGGTCGCGGGATACTGCTGGCCCTGGACGAAACCCCGGGGGAAGGAGAAACGACTCGAGCGCGACGTGCGGATCGGTGACTGGCACCGGCCGTGGAACGCGGACAGTGAGTCCTTCTGTGAGAGCAAGAGCGTTCCGCCTTCGAAGATCTGGTCCGTGCACGAGAACGGCCTTGGCCAGATCGGCTGTGTGTACACCGCGCAGGGTCTGGAGTGGGACTGGTGCGGTGTGATCATGGGCGAGGACATGGTGCGCCGTGGCGACCGCTGGGTGTTCCGCCGGGGCAAGGACCGGGCGGACAAGGACGCGGGCGTCAAGCGGGTGGCCGTTCCCGGGTCGTTCGATCCCAAGGTGAAACCGAAGAGCGTGGACGATGACGAGTTCGCCCGACTCGTCCGGCATGCCTACCACGTGCTGATGACCCGGGCCAGCCGGGCAACCGTTCTCTACTCCACGGACGCGGAGACCCGGGACTACCTGAAGGATCTCGTCGGTGACGTCCAGATCCATGGTCTGCGACCCACCTGGGGGAACCTGCCCGAGCAGGCGCGACAGCCACATCTACCCCGCCCCGACCCAGGGCGACGCCGCCGTAGGAAACGTCAGAAGCAGGACAGCCCGCCCGGAGTGATGTTTCTTTTCTGAAGCGGCGGGCCGGTAGGTGGAGTGGCGGGCTCCCGGGCCCGCCACCTTGCCGGTCAGAAGACCAGGCGCGCTACCACGGCAAGGGCCGTCACCAACAGATTGGTGACGACTCCCACCGTGACGTCGACCAGAATCTGACGAATCCGGTCCTGACGTGCAAGCTTGTACTCAACGGGGTTCATCGGTTTCCACTCCTGAGCGTGAGCTGGGAATGGCAGGGATCGCCCTACCGGGCATCCGCAGTCACACCGCGTTTGACGCGCGGTGGAGACCAT
The DNA here is from genome assembly GCF_045041065.1 of Streptomyces sp. NBC_00028. Classification (NCBI taxonomy): domain Bacteria; kingdom Bacillati; phylum Actinomycetota; class Actinomycetes; order Kitasatosporales; family Streptomycetaceae; genus Streptomyces; species Streptomyces sp. NBC_00028. The sequence continues at coordinate 7,050,343 of NZ_CP108293.1, forward strand.
TCGTCGCTCCTTGCCGAGGACCGGCAACCGGAACACCGCCGACGTACCCTCCGGGAAGGTGCGCAGCGGATAACTAGCCTACTGCACAAGTCAGTTGACGTGGATCGCAGGTGCGATCACAAGCGTTTCGACTTCTTCTGCGTCGTCTTCGCCATCCACGACTGACAAGCCCACCGGGCCAGCCCACCGGCGGCAATGGCCACGAGAATGGCCCCCCAGTCGATGACATGCGGCAGTCCGGGCCAGAAGGCGAAGAACGCGAGTGTGCCGACCGTGCCTACGAGGAAGGCGGCGATGCCCGCTCGCTGCTGTCGGGGTTCCCGCTCCTGTTGCGGATTCTCCGCCGGGTGCTGCTCGACCATGCAGGACTCACTTCGTGATGTGGTGGCACTGGCTTACGCGGCGCACCCCGTTGACATGGAGATGAGCGCACGCCTTGCCATAACGAGGCAGCCTCTGCGGAGAGTTGTTTCGCATAGGGTCGATCTTGCATTCGCTGTGCGTCTTGCCGCGTGACGTGCGGTACGTACGGTTGTTGGTGTCGGCGTAGGTGAAGTCGATGCGCCAGTTGCAGAAGCCGCTGCTGAGTGCCGCGACGAAGCCGCAGTCGACGCCGGCGTTCTGGTAGGTGATCTTCTTGCCGCTGCCGCGGATGACGTGAGTGAACATGCAGCCCGTGGGGACCTTCATCGTCATACCACCCACGCTGTACTCGAAGGTACGTACGGGAGCGGAGCCGATCGCTGTGGCGTGCGCGGTCGTTGGTGCGGTGAGGGCGAGCGCCCCTGCGGTGGCCAGAACCGCGGTGAGGCGTGAAAGGTGGTGCATGAACAACGTGGACCCTCCGGTGATGTCCTGATGAGTACCTCGGACAACCGGGTCCTGTGATTGGCGGTTGCATGATTTCGCTTAGTTCACCGCTATTGAGTGATCAATGGGTAAGTTGGCTGACCTGCGGAAACGTTCATGGAGTCCATCGCGAGCGTAGGACAGGAGTGTCACTCCCGCCGTACCACCGTCGCCCCCACCACCATCCCCACCGCAATAGCCGTAACGATCGTCACCAGCTTCAGCAGATCCTGGAAGCCCTCGATGACGTAGCCGCCCGCCAGCGTCGTCAGCCCCCGCATCCCCAGCGAACCCACCGTGAGGGTGAAGAAGCCGGGGAGGAGGAGGACCAGGCGGGGTGGGCGGTGGGGGGAGCGGGCCAGGACGGTGGCCGTTGCCGTCAGGGCCACCGCTGCCACGAAGGTGCCGGCCGTTTCGCCGATCAGCTTCGTCGCCAGGGACTGGACCGCGACCGTCAGGTAGACCAGTGCGAGCAGGGGCCAGAAGAGGCGGTACGGGACCGCGAACGCCAGGACCGTGCCCGCCGTGAAGACGATCCAGGACAGGAACAGGGCCCAGCGCGGGAGGTCGGAGGCCGCGGCGATGTCGAAGAGGGCTCGGGTGGAGGTGCCGGTCGCGTAGACGCCCAGGAGGACGCCGAGGTAGAGCTGGAGCAGTAGGAACACCGCGTTCACCAGGCGGATCGCGCCCGTCGTCATGCGGCCTGCGGCCAGTTCGGCCGTGGCTGCGCTCAAGTAGTCGCCGGGGACGAAGAAGAACAGCGCCGGGAGCATCAGCAGGACCGGGCCGCCGTGGGACGGGGTGCGTGCGAACACCTCGATCGTGACGATCGAGATCACCGTCGAGACGAGCAGGGGGAGGACGGCGGACAGGCGTGGTCTGCGGTCTGCCGCGACCGCCAGGGCCGCCGCGATCGTGGCCAGGACCGCCGTGCTCGCCACCTCGTACCACGTCGGCTGCATCAGCGGTGCGAATCCCAGCGCGAACAGCACGATGCCGATCAGCTTCGCCCACCAGGGATACGGCGGACGCGACTCCTCGATCCGCGTCAGGCGCAGAGCTGCTCCCGCCACGCCCATACGCCCCGCACCCACCTCCGCCAGCAACGGCTTCAGCGCCGTGACCTGGTCCAGGCGGAAGACCTCCGGCACGCCGCGCACCGTGACCGTCCGGGCGGAACCGTCCGCCGCGGTCACCGTCAGCGTCGCCGCGTCGGGTACCAGGAGCAGCGACGCGTCACCGCCGAGCGCCCTGGCCGTCGCCGTCACCGTCTCCTCGATGCCCTCCGCGCCCTCGCCGCTGGTGTTCAGGAGGAGTCGGGTCAGTCGGGTGAGGAAGCCGGCGAGCTCGTCGAGGCCGGGGGCGCGGGCGGCGGCATGGGACGACTCCACCACCGGCCTCCTCCGAACTCCGATGCGAGCGAGCAGATGCCCTCCATGGACAGTCGGTTTCCTTCACCCTGCTGCCCCACCCACCGAAACGGCCAGGTGGGTGAGCCGTACGGGCGACCGGGTGAGCAGCGGGCCACCGTCGCCGCTCACCCCAACGGCCTACGCCATCATGCGAGCCCCCCAAATCCCCCCGAGGCTGGCACCGACCCCAACTGCCCAGCCCCGGGAGGGCTTCATGGCATCGATGGACGTCCCCGCCGACATGCCGAAGCGGGCGCAGACGGCTGAGGCGCCGCAGGTGGCGGTGCGTGCCACCCCGGCGCCTGTCCTCAGCTGGGTGACCCTGGCGCTGATGACCACCGCCTCGGTGGCCAGTCTGCGTGCCGCGCCGACGATGGCCGTGTACGGGCTCGCCTGTGTGTTTCTCTACCTCGTCCCCGCGGTGGTGTTCCTGCTGCCCACCGCGCTGGTGTCGGCGGAGCTCGCGTCGGGGTGGAGCGGTGGTGTCTATCGGTGGGTGAGCGAGGGGCTGAGCAAGCCGCTCGGGTTCCTCGCCGTGTGGTGTCAGTTCGCGATGACGATCTTCTACTACCCGAGCCTGCTGGCGTTCGTCGCCAGCACCATCGCGTACGTCATCGACCCCTCCCTCGCCTCCAACGGCCTCTACACCGCCATCGTCATCATGGTCCTGTACTGGACGGGCGTGTGGGTGTCCTCCCGGGGGACCAAGGCCCTTGCCGGGCTGTCCAGTTGGGGACTGATCATCGGGACGCTCGTGCCCGGCACGATCCTCGTCGTGCTCGGCATCATCTTCCTCGGGCAGGGCAATCCGTCCGCCGCGCCGATGACCTCCAGCCATCTGCTGCCGGCGTGGACCGGGCTCGCCAGCCTCGTGCTGATCGTCAACAACTTCCTCTCCTACTCCGGCATGGAGATGAACGCCGTCCATGTGTCGTCGCTGAAGGACCCGGCGAAGGAATACCCCAAGTCGATGTTCCTGGCCGTGGGGTTGGTGCTGCTCATCTTCATCCTCCCGGCGCTGGCGATCAGTTGGGTCGTGCCCGCCGACCAGACCAGTCTCACCGCCGGCGTGATGCAGGCGTTCAACGCCTTCTTCTCCTACTTCCACATCGGCTGGATGACCCCGATCGCCGCCGTGATGCTGGTGGCCGCCTCGCTCGGCGGCATGCTCACCTGGCTCGCCGGACCGTCCAAGGGTCTGCTGGAGATCTCCCGCAGCGAGGGCTATCTGCCGCCCTACCTGCAGAAGCTCAACAAGTTCGGCATCCAGCAGAACATCCTGGTCACCCAGGGTGTCGTCACCACCGTCATCGCCCTGATGTACGCGCTGATCCCGAACGTCTCCAGCGTCTACTGGATCTTCTCGACGATCACCACGCAGGTGTATCTCATCGTCTATCTGCTGATGTTCGCCGCCGCCATGCGGTTGAGGAAGAGCCAGCCCGACCATCCCCGCGGCTACCGCGTGCCCGCCCTGCACCTGATCTGCACGGTCGGCCTGCTCTCCTCCGTCGCGGCGCTCGCGATCGGCTTCGTGCCGCCCTCGCAGTTCGGCGGCAGCAGTGTCTGGTCGTACGTCCTGTTCATCGCCGGCGGTCTGGTCGTCCTCGGTCTGCTCATCCCGTATGCCTTCCTCAAGTTCCGCAAGCCCGGCTGGCGTACGGAGGCCGCGGCGACCGAAGGGAGCGCGTCATGAGTCCCACCCGGTTCGCCTCCGAGCACAAGTGGATCTACGTCGGCGCGATCGTTGTCCTCGTCGCCCTCGCGATCATCGGTGTCATCCAGTACGAGAGCGTGAAGTCCACCAACGAGTCGGCGGAGAAGGCGAACAAGCTCGCCGACGCCGCCGAGGACGCCGGATACCCGCGTCCCGACACCGAGGTGATCGAACGGGCGCTGGGCACCGACGGCGGGATCGTCTGCGAGGACCCCGCGACCGCCCTGCGGTCCGCCCTGTGGAAGATCAACGTCTCCAACGGGGCCGCGTTCGTGGGCCAGCGGCCGGTCATCGGCGACACCAAGGCGCTGCGGGCCGAGGCCAAGATCCTGGAGATCTACTGCCCGGAGAAGCTCGACAAGTTCAAGGACCGGCTCGATGACCTGAAGACCGACGACACGGTGAGGCGGGACGCATGACCACCACGGATCTGGCCGCGCGCATCGCCGCCCTGATGCCCCGCGCCCAGCAGGACCTCACCGACCTCGTCGCCATCCCCTCCGTCGCCGACCCCCGCCAGTACCCGCCCGAGGAGTGCCAGAAGGCCGCCCAGTGGGTCGCCGACGCCTTCGCCGAGGCCGGGCTGCGCGATGTCCATCTCGCCGAGACCCCCGACGGCAGCCACGCCGTCATCGGCCACCGCCCGCCCCCGCCCGGTGCCCCCACCGTGCTCCTCTACTGCCACTACGACGTCCAGCCCCCGCTCGACGACGACGCCTGGACCACCCCGCCGTTCACGCTCACCGAACGCGACGGCCGCTGGTACGGGCGCGGCACCGCCGACTGCAAGGGCAACATCGTCATGCACCTCACCGCGCTCAGGGCGCTCGGCGAGGACATCCCGGTGGGCCTGAAGTTCGTCGCGGAGGGCTCGGAGGAGCAGGGCACGGGCGGTCTGGAGGCGTACGTCGCCCAGCACCCGGAACAGTTCCTCGCCGACGCCCTGCTGGTGTGCGACACCGGCAACGCCGAGGTCGGAACGGGTACGGCGACGATCACTCTGCGCGGCCTCGCCAACCTCGTCGTCACCGTCGAGACCCTCGGCGGGGAGATCCACTCGGGCATGTTCGGCGGCCCGGCCCCCGACGCCCTCGCCGCCCTCATCCAGATGCTGGCCACCCTCCGCGACCCCAAGACCGGCGCCACCCGCATCAACGGCCTGGACTGTGACGGCACTTGGGACGGCGTCGGCTACGACGAGGCACAGTTCCGCGCCGACGCCGGCGTCCTGGACGGCGTACAGCTCACCGGCACCGGCACGGTCGCCGACCGGCTGTGGGCCCGCCCGGCCGTCACCGTGCTCGGCGTCGACTGCCCGCCGGTCGTCGGCTCCGCCGCCGCCGTGCCGCCCACCGCCCGCGCCCGCGTCAGCCTGCGCGTGCCGCCCGGCACCGACGCCCAGGCCGCGCTCAAGGCGCTCACCCGGCACCTCACCGACGCGGCCCCCTGGGGCGCCCGGGTGACGGTCGAGACCGAGGGCGCCGGCTCCCCCTTCAAGGCCGCCACCGACGGCCCCGCCTACACGGCCCTCGGCAAGGCCATGCAGCAGGTCTACGGCAAGCCCCTCGCCTTCCTCGGCCAGGGCGGATCGATTCCGCTGTGCAACGTCCTCGCCACCACCTACCCCCGCGCCGAGATCGTCCTCATGGGCGTCGAGGAGCCCCGGTGTCTCATCCACGCGCCCAACGAGAGCGTCGACCCGTCCGAGATCGAGCACATGGCGCACGTGGAGGCACTGTTCCTGCACGAGTACGCCGCCGCCCGGGGGCGATGACATGACCGACCCACAAGAGGATGAACTGGCGCAACTCCGCGCCCGTGTAGTGCAGTTGGAGGCCGAGCGGCGGCCCCGCAAGCACCGGCTGCGTTCGTTCTTCGCCGCCCTGCTGGTGATCATCGGCTGTGTGCTCGCCCCGCTGTCCGTCGTCGCCACGTGGACCGCCGACGTCATCGGCGACACCGACCGCTACGTCAAGACCGTCCAACCGCTCGCCTCCGACGCCGACATCCAGGAGGCGGCGGCCCGGCGCGTCACCGACGCGGTGATGACCCGCCTCGACCTGACCACCCTGCTCTCCGACGTCGCCCCCACCGAACGCCCGCGCCTGGAAAAGGCGTTGGGCAAACTCGGGGACTCGCTGGAGGGTGCCGTGCGCAGCTTCGTGCACGACAAGGCGCAGGCCGTCATGGCCTCGGACGCCTTCCAGACCATCTGGACCGAGGCCAACCGCCGCGTCCACAGCGCCGTGGACAAGGCGCTCACCGGCAACGGCGGCGGCGCCGTACACCTCGACGACGACACCGTCACCCTCGACCTCGCCCCGGTCGTCGAACAGGTCAAACAGCGTCTGGTCGACTCGGGGATGACCGTCGCCGCCAAGATCCCCGAGGTGCACACCAACTTCACCCTGGTCAAGTCCGAGGACCTCGGCCAGATCCGCACGTACTTCCGGCTGTTGCAGCTCGCCGGCACCTGGTTGCCCGTCGTCGCCGTCGTCCTGGCCGCCGCCGGGATCCTGCTCGCCGGCCGCCGCCGCAGGGCCCTGATCACGGCGGCCCTGGGCTTCGCCGTCGCCACCGCGCTGCTCGGCATCGGCCTCACCGTGGGGCGCGTGATCTACCTCGACGCCCTCCCGGCCGGCGTCTCGCAGCCCGCCGCCGGGTCCGTGTACGACACGCTGACCCGCTTCCTGCGCCGCGGCGTCCGGGTCGTGGTCGCCCTGGGCGTGGTGCTCGCGCTGGCGGCCTGGCTGACCGGGTCGGGCCGCCGGGCGACGTACCTGCGCCGGCTGTGGAGCTCGTGCATCCGTGCGCTGCGCGGCGTCGCCGACCGTGCGGGCCTGCGGACCGGCCCGGTCGGGCCCTTCGTCCGCCGGTACCGCACCTGGATCGTGTGGGTGCTGGTCGGCGCGGCCGTCCTCGCGTATCTGCTGTGGTCGTACCCGACGGGCTGGGTGGTCGTGGGGCTGGCGCTCGCGTTGCTCTTCGCGCTCGCGGTGGTGGAGTTCCTCGCCGTCACGCCGGACGAGGACCGGGACCGGGACCCAGCGACCGTTCCCTGACCCGCGCCAGATGCCGGACGAAGACCTCACGGGTGTCCGGTGTCAGCGTGCGCAGGGCGACCAAGGCGGTGATCACGACGTCGCACAGCTCGCTCTCGACGTCCTCCCAGGTGTGGGAGGCGCCCTTGCGCGGGTTGCGGTTCATCGCGCCGATCACCGCCTCGGCCACCTCGCCGACCTCCTCCGACAGCTTCAACATCCGTAGGAGGAGGCTCTGTTGCCCGTCACCCGGGCTGTGCGAGTCGAGCCACGCCCACAAGTCCTCGATGCCCGACCAGATGTCGGGGTCCTGATCGCTCATGGACGCAGCTTGGCACGGCTTGCGGTCAGCTCTTGCCGAGGAGCTTGTTCATCTCGCTGATCTCGGCGCTCTGGCCGGTGACGATGTCGTCGGCCATGGACGTGGCGGGCTCATAGGCGCCCTTCGACTTCTCCGTCCTCGCCATGTCGACGGCGCCCTCGTGGTGTTCGACCATCTGGGTCAGGAACAGGGTGTCGAAGTCCTTGCCGGAAGCCTGCTCCAGCTTCGCCATGTCGGCGTCGTCCATCATGCCCGGCATACCGGAGTGATCCATGCCGGGCATCGACCCCGTCGACTCCATGGCCTGCGGGACGTCCTCGCCCCACGCCTTCAGCCACCCGGACATGGTCTCGATCTCCGGGTCCTGCGCCTTCTCGATCCGCGCGGCGAGGTCCTTCACGTCCGCGGACGAGGCCCGGTCGGCGGCGAGTTCGGCCATCTCCAGGGCCTGCCGGTGGTGCGGGATCATGCCCTGCGCGAAGGAGACGTCCTGGGCGTTGTGGGAGGCGGTGGACGCGGACGCGGACGTGCCGTGGCCGCCCTCGTGAGCGCTGTCGTCGTCGCTCCCGCACGCGGTGAGGACGAGGGCTGCGGTGACGGTCGCCACGGCCAGAACGGCGGCGCGGCGCGTACGGATGGTGCTCATGCTGGAACTCCTGCTGGGAGAAAGGGATCTGGGCTGCGGGCATGCCGAGGCGCACGACGTGCGCACGGCAGCCGTCTCTAGATCCGCAGGAGTTGGAGTTCCGCCAGGGTCGGGGGAGCGCGGGCCCCGTCCGGGTCCGCGACCGCCCACGCACGCGGTACGTCCTCCCGTACGACGCCGGCGACCGGGTCGGCCACGAGCGCGGGGAGCACCGGCCCCCCGTTCACCGCGGGCGCCGAACAGGTCGCGTCGGCGTGCGTCACATGGCCGGAGCCGCAGTGGCCCTCGCCACCGCAGTCGTCAAGGGTCGCCGCCACCGAGAGGGCGTTGCTCATCGGGGACGTGTGCGGGTGATCGCCCGGAAGGGCGGCGCCGGGTGCCAGGGCGTGCATGCCCAGGACGCCGGCCAGTACCGCCAGCACGAGCAGCGCCCGCCACCGCCGCGAGGGCGGTCGCACGGGGAACTGCTCGGGACGGTTCACGGGGCACAGCCTAGGGGCAGGCGCGGCGCCGCCTGTGACCGGCCCGCGAAGAACGCGGGCCGCGCGGGGGAAGTCACTCGCCGAACCGCGCCTCCCGTCACTCCCCGAACAACGCCTCCTGCTCGTCGAACATCTCCGCGGCCTCGTCCTTCTTCGCGTCCCGTACCCGCCGGTTCCGCGCCCCCACGACGACCGCGGTCATCGCGGCGGTCGCCGCCAGTGCCGTGGGGACCATCCAACCGCGGTCGAACACATGCCCGATCGCATGGTCGAGGGAGAGCCGCCCGGGTCCCGCGACGGCCAGGCCCGTGGCCGCCAGGCCGAGCGTCGCCGCGTACTCGAACCCGCCCTCGGCGTTGAAGAAGCCGTTGGGGGCGTGCACGGCGGACGCGCCCGCCATGGCCCCGGCCGCCGCCGCACCCGCGGCCGGCGTCGCCAGGCCGAGCGCCAGCAGCGTTCCGCCACCGGCCTCCGCGAGGCCCGCCGCGGTCGCGCTGGCCTTGCCCGGCGCATAGCCCACGGACTCCATGAACTGGCCGGTCCCTTCGAGGCCGTGGCCGCCGAACCAGCCGAGCAGCTTCTGCGCGCCATGCGCGGCCAGCACACCTCCGGTTCCCAACCGGAGCAGCAGCAGGCCCAGATCACGTCGGTCGTACGTCGTCACGATGGCTCCCGGAGCAGACGGCAACAACAACCCCTCCCGCGTTTCCACCGTCGCATCCCTGACACCTGCCCGGGTCGCCCAGGCCCGCCGTTCGGGTGGCGGGGCCCGGAGCGCGGTGTGAGTCTGACTGGCATGACGATTCAGACGTCCAAACTCAGCGACCCGGCCGTCCGTGCCTTCGTCGGTGCCGTCAACGCCCACGACCGCGACGGCTTCATGGCGCTCCTCACGCCCGGCGCGACCATGTCGGACGACGGTTCCGACCACGACCTCTCCGACTGGATCGACCGGGAGATCTTCACCTCCCACGGTCACATGGAGGTCGACAACGAGTCCCGCGGCGGCCGTGACCTCATCGCCCGCTACAGCAACGACACCTGGGGCGAGATGCGCACGAAGTGGCACTTCGAGGTCGAGGACGGGAGGATCTCCCGCTTCGAAACGGGTCAGGCGTAGCTGCTCACCATGAGCAGCTACGCCTGTTTTGAGGAGCCCTGGACTGTCTAGTACTGCGCGTACGACTGCTGCGGGTGCTGCCGCTGGTGCTGCTCGGTCAGCGTGATCTGACCGGCCTTGATCGTCGCCAGCCGAGGCGCCCGCCGGGCGATCGACGAGTCATGGGTGACCATGATGAACGTCAGCCCGTACTCGTGCCACAGGCCCTCCAGCAGGCCCATGATGTCGTCGCGCGTGCCCTCGTCGAGGTTTCCGGTCGGCTCGTCGGCGAGCAGGACCTTCGGCTTCTTCACCAGTGCGCGGGCGATGGCGACCCGCTGCTGCTGGCCACCCGACAGCTCGGACGGCGCGTGGCCGAGACGCTCGCCGAGGCCCACGGACCGCAGCGCCTCCGCCGCCCGCTCACGCCGCTCGGACGGCTTGACGCCCAGCGGGACGAGGGCCGTCTCGACGTTCTCCTGGGCGGTCAGCGTCGGGATGAGGTTGAAGGACTGGAAGATGATGCCGATCTTCTCGGCCCGCAGCCGCGTCAGCTTCGCCTCGCTGATCCGCGCGAGGTCGACACCGTCCAGCTCCACGCTGCCCTCGGTCGGCCGGTCCAGCCCGCCGATCATCTGCAGCAGCGTCGACTTGCCGCCACCCGTGGGGCCCTGAATGACGAGCTGGTCGCCGTCCTCGATGGTGAGGTCGATGCCGCGCAGCGCCTCCACCGTCTCCTTGCCGCGCGTGTAGCGCTTGGTGACGCCGGTCAGTCTGTACATGGGGTGCTCCAGAAGTAAGGGGGACGGGGCGCCGCGACCCGGGGGGAACGGACGCGGCGCCCCAGCTCATGAGGGGTCAGGAGACGCTGCGCAGCGCGTCGGCCGGCCGCATCCGGGAGGCGCGCCAGCCGCCCATGGCGCCGGCGATCAGACCGCCGGTCACCGCGAGGCCGACCGCGAGGGCGATGGTGGTCAGCGAGACGGGCGCGGAGAGGGCGATCTCCATGGTGTTCTGCGAAGACTGCTGGCCGGGTCCGCCGCCGCCGGGTCCGCCGCCCATGCCGCCACCGCCGCCGGTGCTGCCGAGCTGAGCGGTCAGCTTCGGGCTGATCGCGGTCACCGCGTAGGCCGCCGCGAGGCCCAGGCCGATGCCGAGGGCGCCGCCGAGGAGGCCGTTGACCATCGACTCGCCGACGACCTGCCGGGTCACCCGGCGGCTCGGCCAGCCGAGGGCCTTCAGGGTGCCGAACTCACGCACCCGACGGGACACGGCGGAGGAGGTGAGCAGCGCGGCGACCAGGAAGGCCGCGACGAGCACCGCGATGGAGAGCCACTTGCCGACGCTGGTGGCGAGGTTGGAGGCGGTGGACAGGGAGCCGGAGACGGTGTCCGCGAGGTCGGCGGAGGTCGTCACCGTCGTACCCGAGATGTTCTTCTGGATGGTCGCCTTGACGGTGTCGATCTGCTTCGAGTCGGTCGCCTTGACGTAGATCGTGGTGACCTGGTTCTTGGCGTCGGCGAGCGTCTGGGCCTGCTTCAGCGGCAGGTAGACGTCGGTGGTGGACTCGCTGCTGGAGGCCGTGGCGATACCGATGATCGTGTACTTGGTGCCGGAGATCTTCAGGGTCTTGCCGACCTTGTACTTGTTCTCCTTGGCGTACGACTTGCTGAGCACCACGACCTTCGCGTTGGTCTGCGCGGCCGTGAAGGTCTTGCCGGAGGTGATCTCCATGCCGGCCAGCGGGCCGAGGGTCTGGTCGGTGACGTCGACGCCGGCGACCGAGTAGGAGTTCACGTCGAACGAGGCGCCGCCGCCCTGCACCTGGGGCGCCGCCGTGCTGTTGCCGCCGCTGCCGCCACCGGGGCCGCCCTGGCCCTGGGACTGGCTGCTGCTGCCGGTCGTGGACTGGGCCTTGCCCTGGGTGAAGGAGCCGTCGACCTTGGTGACGTTCAGGGTGATCGCGCCGACGGCGTTCGCGACGCCGTCCTGCTTCGCGACCTTCGCGACCAGCGCGGCCTTGAGGGCCTGGCCGCCCTGGGTCATGACCCGGTCCGAACTCTGCGTCTCGTCGCTGTCGTTGGACTTGGCGTCGAACTCGAAGTTCGGTCTGCCGGAGCTGTTGCCGGTGGGCGCCGACCGGGCCTTGGTGACGGTCATGTCGGTGCCGAGGCCGTACAGCGACTTCAGGACCTTGTCCTGAGCCTGAGTCATACCGGCCGACACCGAGTTGACGGTGATGACCAGCGCGATACCGAGCGCCAGACCCAGTGCGATGACCAGAGCCGCCTTCTTGCGCCGGCCCAGCTCGCGCTTGAGATAGATGCCAAACATCCCGTTCCTCGAGGTTCGTGGCGCCCGCATGTGGGCGCGGCCTCAAGTTAGGGACGAAATGTTGAGCAGCCGTGAGTAAGGGATGTGTGGGACCTGAGAGGCGATGTGCGTGAGCTGAGAATCCGCGGACCGTCCCGAACTGCACGGCAGCCGTTCCACCCGCCGGTGTGCACTCCGCGGTCCCACGCGGAGCCCACCCCCAACCGGCGTGGTGGAACGGCTGCCGTCTCCCCCCTCGGTTTTGGACCGGAAGCTCGCTACTCCAACTGTGAAGCTCTTGTGGAGATGAGTTGAGCATAGGTCCGCTACCGGCCGCAATGGAGCGGAGTGAACTATTCCGTTTGTGCAAGTTGTAAAGCCGCGACGCCCATGAACGGGGCTCAGCCACGCCCCACGTAGGGCATCGCCGTCGCCAGCACCGTCGCGAACTGCACGTTCGCCGCGAGCGGCAGTTCCGCCATGTGCCGCACGGTGCGCGCCACGTCGGCGACGTCCATCACCGGCTCGGGCGCGACTTCCCCGTTGGCCTGCAACGCACCCGTCTGCATCCGCGCCGTCATGTCGGTGGCGGCGTTGCCGATGTCGATCTGCCCGACCGCGATGCCGTACGGCCGCCCGTCCAGGGACAGGGACTTGGTGAGGCCGGTCAGGGCGTGCTTGGTCGCCGTGTAGGCGACGGAGTGCGGGCGCGGGGTGTGGGCGGAGATGGACCCGTTGTTGATGATCCGGCCGCCCTGCGGGTCCTGCTCCTTCATCTGCCGGTACGCCGCCTGCGCGCACAGGAACGCCCCGTTGAGGTTGGTGTCCACCACGTGCCGCCAGGCGTCGTACGGCAGTTCCTCCACCGGCACCCCACCGGGCCCGAACGTCCCCGCGTTGTTGAACAGCAGGTCCACCCGCCCGAACCGGTCCACGGCCGCCGCGAACAGTGCGGTCACCTCGTCGGGGTGAGAGACATCCGTCCGTACGGCGAGAGAGGCGCTCCCGGGCGCGAGTGCCGCCGTCTCCCGAAGCGTCTCGGTCCGCCGTCCCGCCAACGCCACCGACCAGCCCGTACGCAGCAGTTCCACGGCGACCGCGCGGCCGATCCCGGAGCCCGCTCCGGTCACCACAGCGATCCTCACGTTTTTGGTGTCCATGAGCGCGCAGCGTAGGTGAGCCTCCGCGATACGGAAGCTACTGTCCGCCATCCGGGTGCTGCCATCGCCGTGAACGTGTGTCGACACCGGACCCGCGCCCTCGCCCTCCCTCAACTGTGACGGGAGGAAAGAATGACCATCACACCGGGCCGGTCGGCCGGGCGCAGCCGTGAACTGCGCGCCGCCGCCCGCCATATCGGCCGCCGCCGCTTCCTGGGCCTGACCAGCGCGGCCGCCGCACTCGCCTTCGCCGTGGACCTGCCCGCGACCGGGGCCGCGGCCGCCGCCGAACACAACGCGAAACGCATCACCGACTTCCCCTTCACGCTCGGCGTCGCCTCCGGGGACCCCCTGCCCGACTCGGTCGTCCTGTGGACCCGGCTGGCGCCCGCCCCCTACCAGCCGGACGGCGGACTGCCGGCTGAACGTGTCGACGTCGACTGGGAGATCGCCGAGGACGAGACGTTCGCGACGGTCGCCGCCAGGGGTACGGACATCGCGCACCCGGAGTTCCACCACAGCGTGCACGTCCAGGCCGAGGGCCTGGCCCCCGACCGCGTCCACTACTACCGCTTCCGGGTCGGCGACTGGCTCAGCGAGACCGGCCGCACCCGCACCGCGCCCGGCGCCGACAGCCCGGTGTCCGCCATGACCCTGGCCGCCGTCTCCTGCCAGGCCTACCACGACGGCTACTTCACGGCCTACCGCCACCTCGCCGAGGACGACGTCGACCTGGTCCTCCACCTCGGCGACTACCTCTACGAGTACGCCGTCGACCGGGCGGGCGGCGCCCGCAACTACACCGACCGGTCGCTTCCTGCCCTCTTCGACCACGAGGCCGAGACGCTGGAGGACTACCGGCTGCGTTACGCCCTCTACAAGAGCGACCCGGATCTGCGGGCCGCGCACGCCAGGCACCCCTTCGTGGTCACCTTCGACGACCACGAGACCGAGAACAACTACGCCGGTTCCGTCCCCGAGAACGACGTCCCGGCAGAGCAGTTCCTGCTGCGCCGCGCCGCCGCCTACCGCGCCTACTGGGAGAACCAGCCGCTGCGCCTCGCTCAGCTGCCCATCGGCCCCGACATGCAGCTCTACCGACGGCTCCAGTGGGGCCCGCTGGCCCAGTTCGACGTCCTCGACACCCGTCAGTACCGCTCCGACCAGGCCTACGGCGGCGCCAAGCACGCCCCCGGGCCCGAGTCGGAGGATCCCTCCCGGACGATGACCGGGGCGGCCCAGGAACGATGGCTCCTGGACGGCTGGAGCACCTCCCAGGCCTTGTGGAACGTGGTGCCCCAGCAGGTCTGCTTCGCGCAGCGCCGACTGGACCTCAACCCCGTGGCCGCGGTCTCCATGGACGCCTGGGACGGCTACCCGGCCGCCCGTCGCCGCATCATCGACGGCGCCAAGGCGGCCGGGATCGAGAACCTGATGGTGCTCACCGGCGACCTCCACCGGGGGTACGCCTTCGACATCAAGGACGACTTCGACGACCCGCTCTCCCGCACCCTCGGCACCGAAGTCGTCGCCACCTCGGTCAGCAGCGGCAAGGACGGCGAGGAGAAACCGTCGAACTGGGCCACCTACACGGCCGCCAACCCGCACCTGAAGTTCTACGACGGCCGGCGCGGCTACACGACCGTCACCCTCGACGGGGCCGGGGCCCGCGCCGACTTCAAGGTTCTGCCGTACGTCACCACCCCCGGGGCACCGATCACCACGGCCGCCTCTCTCGTGACGGAGGTGGGGAACCACGGGTTCACGCCGGCGTGACGGCCTCCCCGGCGACCTCGCCCGGGTAGCGCACCCCGATCCGCTCCCGCACCGCGTCCATCGTCCGCATCACGGCCAGTGTGCCGTCGAGCGGGACCAGCGGGGACTCGGTCTCGCCGGCCCGCAGGGCCCGCATGACCTCGGCGGCCTCGTGCTTGAGGCTGTTGCGGGGACCGGCCGCCGCGTCCGCCTTGAACTCCTCGGGGTCGCGGCCGTCCCGGTGCAGCACGAAGTGGTCCGGGAAGAAGAAGCCGTACGGCACGTCGATACGGCCCTCGCTGCCGGTGACCGACGCCGAGGTCGCCGTACCGCCGATGATGGAGCAGTGCACCGAAGCGAGAGCGCCGCTCTCGTACGAGAGCAGTGCACCTGTCTGGAGATCGACGCCCTCGTCGGAGAGCACCGCTCTCGCTGCCACGTCCGAGGGCTCCCCGAGCAGCAGCTGAGCGAAGGACACCGGGTACACCCCGAGGTCGAGGAGCGAACCCCCGCCCTGTGCGGGGTCGCGCAGCCGGTGCGAGGGCGGGAAGGGGCCCGCCAGGCCGAAGTCGGCCTGCACACTGCGCACCTCACCGATCGCGCCGTCGTCCACCAGCGCCTTCAACTGCCGCACCAACGGGTTGCAGTACATCCACATGGCTTCCATGAGGAAGCTCCCGCGGTCCCTGGCCAGCGCGACCAGTTCCTCCGCCTCGCGCGCGTTCAGCGTGAACGCCTTCTCGCACAGCACGTTCCGCCCGGCCTCCAGACACAGACCGGCGGCGGCCCGGTGCGCCGAGTGCGGAGTGGCGACGTACACGACATCGATGTCCGCGTCCTCGGCCAGCGCACCCCACTCCCCGTACGCCCGCTCGATCCCGAACCGGTCCGCGAACGCCTTCGCCGACTCCTCGCTGCGCGAGGCCACCGCCACGACCTCCGCGTCCGGCAGGTCCACCAGGTCCGCCGTGAACGCCGCCGCGATCCCGCCCGTCGCCAGAATGCCCCAGCGCACGCTTCTCTCCGCCATCCCGCTGCCCGCCCCTGCTCGCACTCGGTCTCGCTCGTCCGCGTGACCCTCGCCACTGTGTACGAACTGAGAGCATAGGTGGCGGACCACGCGGGTCACCGGGAGAGGGAGGGGCGCATGCCCGAGCGCGGGGCATCGACATCGGATCTGAGCGAGGCGGCCGTACCGGAGACGGAGACGGCCGCCCCTGCTGTGCGCCGGACCAGCCTGCTCGTCACCTTCGTCCTCGGCGGTCTGACCGCCACGCCCCCGCTGGCGATGGACATGTACCTGCCCTCGCTGCCCGAGGTCACGGAGTCCCTGCACGCCCCCGCGGCGACCGTCCAGCTCACCCTCACCGCCTGCCTCGCCGGCATGGCCCTCGGACAGCTGGTGGTCGGCCCGATGAGCGACCGCTGGGGCCGCCGCCGCCCGCTCCTCGCCGGCCTGGTCGTCTACGTCCTCGCCACCGCCCTGTGCGCCCTCGCCCCGAACGTCGAGACGCTGGTCGCCTTCCGGCTGACCCAGGGCCTCGCGGGCGCGGCCGGGATCGTCATCGCCCGGGCCGTCGTACGCGACCTCTACGACGGTGACGCCATGGCCCGCTTCTTCTCCACCCTCATGCTGATCGGCGGGGTCGCCCCGATCGTGGCGCCGGTCATCGGCGGCCAGATCCTGCGCGTGACGGACTGGCGGGGCGTGTTCGTCGTCCTGACGGTCATCGGAGTGCTGCTCGCCGGGCTGGTGTGGGCGCGGCTCCCGGAGACGCTGCCGGTGGAGGCACGGCACGTCGGCGGCGTCGGCGAGGCCCTGCGCTCGATGCGGGCGCTCCTCGCCGACCTGCCCTTCGCCGGTTACATGCTCACCGGCGGCTTCGCCTTCGCCGCGCTGTTCGCCTACATATCGGCCTCGCCGTTCGTGATCCAGGAGATCTACGGCGCCTCTCCGCAGACGTTCAGCCTGCTCTTCGGCGTCAACTCGGTCGGCCTGGTGGCCGTGGGCCAGATCAACGGCAAGCTGCTGGTCGGGCGGGTCAGCCTGGAGAAGGTACTCGGGGTCGGGCTCGTGATCGTGACGGTCGCGGCGGCGGCGCTGCTGCTGATGTCCCTCGGTGCCTTCGGTGAGGTGGGCCTGGCCCCGGTGGCGGCGGCCCTCTTCGTCCTGATGTCCGCGATGGGCCTGGCCCTGCCCAACGCCCAGTCGCTGGCCCTGCTGCGCACCAAGCGCGCCGCGGGCTCCGCGTCCGCCCTGCTCGGCACCTCCTCCTTCCTCGTCGGGGCCGTCGCCTCCCCCTTGGTGGGGGTGGCCGGGGAGGGCACGGCCGTCCCGATGGCGGTCGTCCAGTTGTCGGCTTCACTGGTAGCGCTTACCTGTTTCATGGGAATGTGCCGTCCTTGGAACAGACGTGCGAGTGTGGAGGGAGCGGAGAGCTGAGCGCGCCGAAACTGCGCAGCGACACACCGGAGCGGGCCGGACTGGACCCCGAGGAACTGCGGCTCCTCGTCCAGGACGTCCACGCACTCACCACCGGCGAACGCCCCTGGGCGGCGGGCGCGGTCGTGGTGGCCGGCCGGGGTCCGGTCGTCGCCGTGGAGGAGGCGACGGGCTGGGCGGTCCGGTACGCGTCCTACGACCCGAGGACGGACACGGGCGTGGAGCTGCCGCGCAGGACCCGCGTCCCCATGACCACGGACACCCCCTTCGACCTCGCCTCCCTCACCAAGCTGTTCACGGCGGTCGCCGCCATCCAGCAGATCGAACGCGGCACGCTCGGCATCGACGCCAGGGTCGGCGCGTACCTCCCCGACTTCCGGGCGGCGGCCGAACACGGCATCACCGTCCGCCAGCTGCTCACCCACACCTCGGGCCTGCGCCCCGAACTCCCGCTGTACGACCTCGCGGACGACCCGGCACGCCTGAGGGCGCTCCAGCGGGAACGCCCGATCGGCGTGCCGGGCACGTACTGCTACTCCGACCTCAACCTCCTGCTGCTCCACCACGTCCTCGAACGCATCACCGGCCGCGCCCTGGACGTCCTGATCCACGAGGGCATCACCCGCCCCCTCGGCATGACGTCCACCGCCTTCGGCCCCTGCCCCGGAGCGGCGGCCACGGAGGACCAGCGCCGACCGTGGGCCAAGGCGGACCGGGGGATGCTGCGGGGCGTCGTCCACGACGAGAACGCCTGGGCCCTGGGCGGCGTCGCCGGCCACGCGGGCCTCTTCTCCACGGGCCGCGACCTCGCGGTGTTCTGCCGCACGATCCTGGCCGGCGGCTCCTACGGCCCGGCCCGCATCCTGGGCCCCGACTTCGTGGAGCTGCTGCTCACCCCGCCGGGCCTGGGCTTCGCCCTGGACCAGCCGTGGTTCATGGGCGAACTGTCGGGCCGAGGCGCCGCCGGCCACACCGGCTTCACGGGAACGTCCCTGGTCCTGGACCGGGCCACGGACACGTTCCTGGTCCTCCTGGCGAACACGGTCCACCCCAGACGCCGCCCGGCAGTGAACGGGCCGAGGGCGAACGCGGCGACGCGGGTGGCACAGGCGGTCAGGGAGAAGTGAGCGCGCCAACGGGCAGGTCCGCGCCTGCGCCCCGCGCCCATAGAATCACCGGGTGAACGCCCCCGTACCCCCGGCCGAGACCCTCCGTACCGCACTGGCCGGCCTCCTCGACGGTCTCCCGCCCAGACAGGCCGCACAGGCCGTGGAGCGGCTGATCGCCACCTACCGCGGGGCGACCCCGACCGACGCCCCCATCCTCCGTGACCGTGCGGACGTCGCCGCGTACGCCGCCTACCGGATGCCCGCGACGTTCGAGGCGGTGCGGTCGGCGCTGGCGGAGTTCGCGGACGCGACCCCGGAGTGGGCGCCGCTCAGCCATGTGGACGTCGGTGGCGGCACCGGCGCCGCGACCTGGGCCGTCACCGCCACCTGGGCCGGGGCCCGCCCGGTCACCGTGCTGGACTGGGCCGAGCCCGCGCTGGCCCTGGGCCGGGAGATCGCCGCCGCCAACCCGGCACTCGGCGCGGCGAAGTGGCAGCGCTCTCGCATCGGAGCAGCGCTCACCATCGAGAGCACTGATCTCGTCACCGTCTCCTACGTCCTCAACGAACTCACCCCCGCCGACCGCACCGCCCTGGTCGACGCCGCCGCGACCGCCGCACAGGCCGTGGTGATCGTCGAGGCCGGCACCCCGGCCGGCTACGCGCGCGTGATCGAGGCCAGGGACCGGCTCATCGCCGCCGGCTTCCACATCGCCGCCCCCTGCCCGCACAGCGCGCGCTGCCCGATCGTCCCCGGCGAGGACTGGTGCCACTTCTCGGCCCGGGTCAGCCGCTCCTCCCTCCACCGCAAGGTCAAGGGCGGCTCCCTCGCCTACGAGGACGAGAAGTTCAGCTACGTCGCCGCCACCCGCTTCCCCGTCACCCCGGCCGCCGCCCGCATCGTCCGGCGCCCGCAGATCCGCAAGGGCCAGGTCCTGCTCGACCTCTGCGAGACCGACGAGCGCCTGACCCGGACGACGGTCACCAAACGCCACGGCGACCTCTACAAGGCCGCCCGCGACGCCGAGTGGGGAGACGCCTGGCCGCCGGAGTCGGAGCCGGATCAGGGCTGAGGCGGTCGCACCGGCGCACGCCTCCCCGTACGAACACCTCCGCACGCCCCTCCCCGCAAGGAACCGCCCCGTGCCACCGGCACGTTGAAGCGGGAGTGAGGGGCTGTGGGGGACTCCGGGCGGACCGGGGACGGCTCCTTCGGAGGTACCCGTGCTCGTCCTGGCGCTCGTCATCACCGGCGGTACAGCCGTCGTGTCCGGCCTGCTGATCGTCGTCGTCAGGCGCACCGGCACCGCCACCCAGCAGATCGTCAAGATCCTCCTCGGAGTCGTGGCCATCTCCATCGCGGTCTTCTTCGGGACGCTGGCGCACCTGGACGACAACGGCGGCCACACGGTCGGCGCCGAGGACGACCGCGCCGCCGTCGCCCGCTCCGCCACGCCGCCCACCCCGTCCACGGCGACCCCGCCGACATCCACCCCACCGGAGACCGCGCCCCCGGCGGACGAGTCGTCGCCCGTCTCCCGGCAGTCCTCTTCCCTACCGGAGCGAACCCCCGACAAGGCGCCGGACGAGACGCCCGGAGGGGCACCGACCGCGACGCCCGCCGACACCCCCACCCCCACCGGCCACGACAACGCGCCCCGCTCCAGCCCGGCCAAGATCCGCATCCAGGGCGCCGAGGCCCCCTGGACCGGCATGTGCCTGGACGTCTACGGCCCGCTGACGGACCCCGGCACCCCGGTACAGATCTGGCACTGCGAACGCGTCGCCGAGATGGAGTGGCGGTACGGCACGGACGGCACCCTCGTCGGCTACGGCGGCAACTGCCTGACCGCGGTGGGCGTGGCCGCGGACGCCACCCCGGTGGAGATGCGTCCCTGCGACGGCGGCACAGGGCAGCGGTGGCGGCGGGTGGGGGAGGAGTTCCACGGGTCCGACGGCTACTGCCTCGACATCAAGGGGCCGGGCACGACGGACGGGACACGCGTGCAGTTGTGGACCTGCGAGGGCGTGCCGCAGCAGCAGTGGACGACGACCACACTCTAGAACTTCGGCGAGACGTTCCGTCTCACCTCCCTGGTACCGTCGCCCCATGCCCAACCAGCCCGCCCCCGCCCCCCAGCAGCCCGACTCGAGCCGCCGCAGCGCGCGGTCCCGCCGGGCGATCTACGACGCCGCCCTCGCGCTGGTCGGCGAGGTCGGCTACCCCAGGACCACCATCGAGGGCATCGCGGCCCGCGCCGGCGTCGGCAAGCAGACGATCTACCGCTGGTGGACGTCGAAGGCGGACGTCCTGCTGGAGGCCTTCCTCGATCTCAGCGGCCAGGCGGCCGAGGCGGCGGGGCAGGAGCCGTACGCCATCCCCGACACCGGCGATGTCGCCGCCGACCTCAAGGCGGTGTTGCGGGCCACCGTCGACGAGCTCCAGGACCCCCGCTTCGAGACGCCGTCCCGCGCGCTGGCCGCCGAGGGCCTCGTCAACGAGCAGCTCGGCCGGGAGTTCGTCGCCAAGCTCCTCGAACCGTCCCTCCAGCTGTACGTCGAGCGGCTGCGGGCCGCGCAGGCGGCGGGCCAGGTCCGTCCCGAGGTCGACCCGCGCATCGCCCTCGAACTGTTCGTCTCCCCCCTCGCCCAGCGCTGGCTCCAGCACACCGCGCCCATCTCGTACGAATACACCGACACCCTCGTCGACTACGCCCTCCACGGCCTCGCACCCCGCTGAGCCGGCGTGATCCCTGTGACCAGGACGACAACGACCGGCGCGACAGGGGGGTAAATCCCGGCAAAGCGGGCCATGGCGCGTGATCCATACCCCCGGTACGCCCTGTCCCACCTACCCCGGTTGTCGGCTCCGGTCCCCCGGGGCGCAGGATGGTGGGACCATAGGGCATGCTGTCCGCACCACAGCGAGGCGAGGGGATAGATGAGCCAGGAGTTCGGCGGCCGGACCGGCCTTCAGGGCAAACTCACCCAGTGGCTGCGCGGACGCCGCCCCAAGGAGGCCGCTGACGACAGCGGCCGTGAGGCCCTGCTGGTGGCCGCCGTCGAGGCGGGACTCCCCCTCGCGCCCGCCGCCCACCCGGCCCCCGGCTACCGCTGTTCCTGTGACCGGGTCGGCTGTCCGACCCCTGCCCGGCACCCCGTCTCCTTCGCGTGGCAGACCCAGTCCACCACCGACCGCGGCCAGATCGAGCGCTGGGCCCGGCATCAGCCGCAGGCCAACTTCATCACCGCCACCGGCATGGTCCACGACGTCCTGGACGTCCCCCTGGACGCCGGTCTGGAGGCCATGGAGCGGCTGCTCGCCTCCGGTATCGAGGTCGGCCCGGTCGCCGAGAGCAGCGACGGCCGCCTCCTCTTCTTCACCCTCACCCGCGGCACCCCCGAGGACGAGGACGAGTGGTGGCCCTGCGAGCTGGACTGCCACCCCGAGACGGCGGACGAGCACCCCGGCCTGCGCTGGCACTGCCGGGGGTCCTACGTCCTCGTACCGCCCGCGCGACTGCCCGGTGACGGACAGGACGTGCATTGGGTGCGCGGCCTCGAACACCCGCTGCCCGATCCGCTGAGCCTGCTGGAAGTCCTCACCGACGCCTGCGCCCGCCATGCCGGCGCGGAGCCCGACCACGTCTCCACGGCCTGGCCCCTGCGCGGCTGAGACACCCCCGGGGGCTATTCGCCCTTGCCGGCCGTCAGACCCTGGATGCGGCCCAGCACCGCCACCTGTCCGCCGTCCGCGTTCCTCGGCGGGTCCAGGGCGAGCTCGTTGGAGATGGTCTCCAGCGTCAGCGACTGCTTGACCTCACCGGTCGTCAGCGCCTGCACGGCCGCGGTCTGCGTGGGCACCGAGGTGCCGGGCGCGGCGGTCTGCTTCTCGTAGTGCCGCGTGGTGAAGAACACCGCGGCGCCGCCGTCCTTCGTGCGCAGCGCCAGCGGGGCGTACGCGCCGCTCGTCAGCGACTCGTCGATGTACTGCCGGACCAGGCCGGGCTTCTTGGCCTGCTTCTCCCGCGCGGTGCGCCATCCGCTGGTGTGCGCGCCGTCCGCGAAGACCTTGCCCTTGCCGTCCTGGAGATATGTCGCGTAGTCCTGGCTCAATTCCTTGGGTGCGACGGCCAGTTCGGCGGAGTTCGGGGCGATCGCCTCGGCCCAGCCGTCCTCGTCGGTCTTGAACTCCGGTACGTCGTCCGGGGCGACCAGCGTCAAGTACGCCGCCTGGAACGGCTCGTTCAGGCCGCCTCGGGTGAACACGAACAGCCAGCGCGCGGCGCCACCCTTGTTGGCGGCCGCGTCGGCGACGAACCAGCGCGGCCAGCCCGCCTTCTCGGTGATCGTGTACTTCACGTCGGACAGCTTCAGCGGCGTGTGGGACGGGTTGCCGTCCGGGCTGGTCACCGAACCGGCCTTCAGCCGGGCCGCGTCGATGTCACCGAGGGGCCCGGTCACCCGGTCCGCGTCCAGTGAACTGTCGTACGCCTTGTCCGCGTTGTTGTACGCGGTCGTGAACTCCTGAAGTGCCTTCGCGGCCTCGGCCCTGGTGGTGGCGGGGAGTACCTCGCGTTCCCCGTGCACCACCACGCACCCGCTCGCCGTCAGCGACAAAGCGGTCACCGAGGCCGCTATCAGCGCCCTGCGGTCAAGACTGCGAAGCCTTCGAGGGCTGCGATCCCTGCTCATCGCGTACCTTCACCTTCCCCTTCCCGGAGGCGAACCCTACCGGGGCGAGGAACAGGGCGAGCGTCGGGATCAGGTACAGCAGCCACACCGTGACCTGGAGGACGGTCGGGTTGGGCTGGAAGTTGAAGACGCCCTTGAGCAGCGTGCCGTACCAACTGTCCGGCGGGATGGTGTCGCTGATGTCGAAGGCCAGGCTGCGCTCACCGGGCAGGAAGCGGGCCTCCTGGAGGTCGTGGAAGCCGTACGCCAGCACGCCCGCCGCCACCACGACCAGCATGCCGCCGGTCCAGGTGAAGAACTTGGCGAGGTTGATCTTCAGCGCGCCCCGGTAGAACAGCCAGCCCAGCACGACCGCCGTGGCGATGCCGAGCCCGGCGCCGATCACCGGGCGCGGGGTGCCGTCACCGGCCGCGCGCACCGACGTCCACACGAACAGGGACGTCTCCAGGCCCTCCCGGCCGACGGCGAGGAACGCGGTGGCGACCAGTGCGCCGGTGCCCATCTGCAGGGCCGCGTCCAGCTTGCCGTGCAGCTCGGACCTCAGGTGCCGGGCGGTGCGCCGCATCCAGAAGACCATCCATGTCACCAGGCCGACCGCGATGATCGACAGGGAGCCGCCGAGCGCCTCCTGTGCCTCGAACGTCAGCTCCTGGGAGCCGAATTCGAGCGCGCAGCCGAAGCCGAGCGCGAGGGCGACCGCGACGCCGATGCCGATCCAGATGGGCTTCAGCGCGTCCTTGCGGCCCGTCTTCACCAGATAGGCGATGAGGATGCAGACGACGAGAGAGGCCTCCAGGCCCTCGCGCAGACCGATCAGATAGTTGGAGAACACGGTCGCTCACGCCTCCTTGGAGAACAGCGTCCGGCCCCACCAGTCGTCCTTGTCCCGGACGCCGGGCGGGACGGCGAAGACGGCCGAACCCACGTGCTGGATGTACTCGTTGAGGGCGTCCGTGGCCAGGTTGCGCTGGATGCGGATGAACCCTTCCCTGACGTCCCGCATGTACGCCAGGAAGAACAGCCCGGCCTCCAGGCGGCCGAGGCCGTCCGTGCCGTCGGTGAAGGAGTAGCCGCGGCGCAGGATCGTCGACCCGTGGTTGGACGTCGGGTGCGCGAGCCGGACGTGCGCGTCCGGTTTCATCGCCTTCAGGAACGGCTCGTCGCGCTCCTTGGCCTTGCCGACCGGGGCGCCCTCGCCCTTGTCCCGGCCGAAGATGTCCTCCTGCTCCTGCAGGGGGGTGCGGTCCCAGGTCTCGATGTGCATGCGGATGCGCCGGGCGACGAGATAGGACCCGCCGACCATCCAGTCGGGCCCCGCCTTCTCGTCGACCCACACGAACTTCTTCAGCCGGTCCGTCTCGGTGCCCGCGATGTTGCGGGTGCCGTCCTTGAACCCCATGAGGTTGCGCGGGGTCTGCTCCTCGGGCGTGGTCGACGAGGTCTTCCCGAAGCCGAGCTGCGACCACTTGATGACGACCTTGCCGAAGCCGATCCGGGCGAGGTTGCGGATCGCGTGCACGGCGACCTGCGGATCGTCCGCGCAGGCCTGCACGCACAGATCGCCGCCG
This sequence comes from Streptomyces sp. NBC_00028, assembly GCF_045041065.1. Taxonomy (NCBI): domain Bacteria; kingdom Bacillati; phylum Actinomycetota; class Actinomycetes; order Kitasatosporales; family Streptomycetaceae; genus Streptomyces; species Streptomyces sp. NBC_00028. The sequence continues at coordinate 7,074,953 of NZ_CP108293.1, forward strand.
CTGCGGTTCTTGTCCAGGGCGTCCCCGGCGAAGTGCGGCAACTCGACCAGCCCTTCGGGCTGTTGGTCGGCCAGCCCGAACTTCTGGAAGAGGGAGGGCCCGAAGCCGATGGTGAGGGTCAGCCGCGACGGCTTGAGCCCCACGGCCTCCCCGGTGTCGTCCGGCGGCGCCTCGGCCAGGCCGCCGAAGGCCCCCTCGCCGACGGCCTGTCCACCGGTCATCCGGCGGGCCGCGGCCGTCCAGTCCTTCAGCATCCGCACGAACTCGGCGCGGTCCTCGGTCTGTACGTCGAACGCGGCGAAATGCAGCCGGTCCTGCACCGGCGTGGAGATCCCGGCCTGATGGGCACCGTGGAAGTCGACCGCGGCGCCCGTCTCGGCGGCCACGGTGTCGACGTCGTCGCCACGGGTCATCGCGACCGCGCCACCGGCCGCGACGGCACCGAGCGCGAGCCCGGCACCGCCCCAGCCGATGAGGGAACGGCGAGAAGGAGATTCCGTCATGGTGGTGTCCCCCTACTTCGAGACCACGGCGGCGGCGAGCTTGGACAGCGGCTCCGCGAGCGCGTTGACCGCGTCCGACAGCTCCTTGCGGTCGGCGTCGCCGACCTTGTCGTACGAGGTGAAGTCGTACGACGTCTTGTCCGCCCGGTACTTGTCGAGCAGCGTGTTCAGCGCGGCGAACTGCTTGTCCAGCTCGGTCACCAGGGCGGGGTCGTTCTCCTTGGCGACCGCCTTCAGCAGCTCGTACGACTTCTCCGCGCCCTCGACGTTGGCCTTGAAGTCGACGAGGTCGGTGTGCGAGTAGCGCTCCTCCTCGCCGGTGACCTTGCCGGTGGCGACCTCGTCGAGGAGTTCCTTGGCGCCGTTGGCCATGGAGGTCGGGGTGATGTCCGCCTTGCCGACCCGCTTCTGCCAGTCGGTCAGATCGGTGATCAGCTGGTCGGCGAGCTCCGAGTCGCGGGCGGTGAGCTTCTTGTCCTTCCAGAGGGACTTCTCCAGCCGGTGCCAGCCGGTCCAGTCCTTCGCCGGGTCCTGGCCGTCCTCCAGGCCGTCCTCACGGACGTCGACCTTGGGGTCGATGTCACCGAAGGACTCGGCGACGGGCTCGGTGCGCTCCCAGCCGATACGGGAGGGGGCGTAAGCCTTCTGAGCCGCCGCCAGATCCCCGTCCTTGACCGCCTTGGCGAAGGTCTCGGCGAGCGGCAGGGTCGCGTCGGCCTGCTCCTGCACATAGGTGCGGTAGGCGGCGACGGCCTTGTCGAGGCGCGGGTCGCGCTTGGCGGCGGTACCGCCGGTGGCCTTGACGTCCTGGCGGATGCCGTCGCCCTTCATGCCGGGCTTGCAGGCGATGGTGTAGTCACCGGCCTTCACCTCGGCGGTGACCCGCTGCTTGGTGCCGGCGCCGATGTTCTCCCGCTCGGTGACGATCCGGTCGTCGGGGAAGAGGAGGTAGACCTCGGTGACCTTGGAGCCCTTGTTCTCGATGGCGAGCTCGACGTGCCCGGCCGGGAACTCCTTGGTCGACACCTCGCACTTGCTGTCGGTGGCGGTCACGTTGATCACCCGGTCGCCGCTCGCGTCGCCGCCCTTCTCGGTGCATCCGGTGAGGGCGGTCAGAGCCGCCACGGTGGCGGTGGCGGTGACGGCGGACAGACGGACGGCTCGCATGCAGGCTCCCGTGGGTGGCGTGGGTGGCCGAAAAATCACGTGACAGCGCTCACACGGATTGGTGAGGCTGCCCTAACTTAACCGAGGCTTACCTGCGTGATACCCGGTCGTGCCGTGATTCACCTCTCATAGACGGTGTAAGGGCACGAGCCGATCACGGTGACTTAAAACGGACCCCAAGAACGTCCCAAGAACCCCTCAAAGGTGAATCACAGATTCCGGGCCGGAGTGACGAGCAGCGCCTTGGTCCGCGGATGCGGAAGCACTTCCACCGGCTGCTGGTACACCTCCGACAACAGCCCCTCCTCGAACACCTCCCGCGGCGGCCCGTCCGCCACGAGCCGCCCGGCGCACAGGATCGCGACCCGGTGCGCGTACGCCGCCGCGAGCCCCAGATCGTGCAGTACGACGACGACGGCGTCCCCGGCCCGCGCCCGCTCCCGGCACACCCTCAGCACCAGCTCCTGATGCCGCAGATCGAGTGCGGCGGTCGGTTCGTCGAGCAGCACGAGCGGCGCACGCTGCGCCAGCACCCGAGCGAGCGCGACCCGGGCCCGCTCACCGCCGCTGAGCGCGGAGAAGGGGCGAGGTGCGAAGGCGGTGGTGTCCGTCTGCCGCATGGCCTCCGCCACGGCGGTGTCGTCGCCCTCGGGATCGACACCGGCCCAGGGAGCCCGCCCCATCTGGACGACGTCCTCGACGGTGAAGGGGAAGGAGAGCGCGGCGGACTGGGGGAGGACGGCCCGGCGCAGGGCGAGATCGGGGGCGGACCACTCGCTCGCCGGACGGCCGTGAATGCGTACGACCCCTTCGGCGGCCGGGACATCGGCGGCGAGGGCGGAGAGAAGTGTGGACTTGCCGGCGCCGTTGGGGCCGACGAGCGCGAGCACTTCACCGGCGCGGACGGTGAGGTCGATGCCCTGGAGGACGGTACGGGAGCCGAGACGGACGTGAAGGGTGCCGACTTCGGCGAGGACGTCACCGGGGGAGGCGGGGGAGGGAGGGGCGGGACGAGGACGCAGGAGTCTCATGGGCGGGTTCCTTGGGAGAGGGGTCGCGGAGGGTGCGGAAGTCCTTTGTCACTGCTGATGAGGGGCTGAGCTGGTGAAGGCACGGCGAGGTGACGTACCCAAGGGGCGCGGGGCTGTGTCGGATGTGCGGCTACCGCCGCGTGGGCGCGGCCGGCCCCCACTACCCGCACACGACACACAACCCACTACGCCCAACCCCCTTGCCTCCGCCGAGTCCTCCGCAACAGCCAGAAGAAGAACGGACTCCCCAACAACGCCGTCAGCACACCCAATGGCAACTCCGCGGGCGCGGCCACCGTGCGGGCCGCCAGGTCCGCCCCCAACAACACCAGCGCCCCCAACAGCGCACTCCCCGGCACCAGAAACCGATGCCCCGGCCCGGCAGCCATCCGCAGCAGATGCGGCACCACGAGCCCCACGAAGCCGATGATCCCGGCCACGCTCACCGCCGCCGCCGTCAGCAACGCGATGACCAGCACCAACACCACCCGCAACCGCTCCACGTCCACCCCCAGATGCCGGGCCGGACGTTCCCCGAGCGACAGCAGATCCAGCCGCCGGGCATACCAGGGAGCCACCGCCAGCCCGAGCACCGCACACGGCAGCACCGCGAGCACCTTCGGCCACGTCGCCTGCGCCAGCGATCCCAGCTGCCAGAACGTGATCTGGTTGACGGCGGCGGTGTCGGCGTAGAACAGGAACAGCCCGATCACCGCCCCGGCGAACGCGTTCACCGCGATCCCGGTGAGGATCAGCGTGACCACCTCGGTCCGGCCGCCGGACCGCGACATCGCGTACACCAGCAGCACCGTGCCGAGCCCCGCCACGAACGCGAACACCGAAACCGTCCACGTCCCCAGGAAGTTCACGCCGAACGCGATCGCCGCGACCGCTCCCACCGCCGCCCCCGAGGAGACGCCGATGACCCCCGGCTCGGCGAGCGGATTGCCGAACACGCCCTGCATCAGCGCCCCCGCACACCCCAGCGAGGCCCCGACGAGCAGCGCGAGCACGATGCGCGGGAACCGTACGTTCCACAGCACGGACTCGGCGACCCGGTCCAACTCCCCGCCACCCAGACCGACTCGATGCAGCACCGAACCCAGTACGTCCCCCACCGGGATCGGATAGGCCCCGACCCCCGCCGCGACCGGCACGAGAACGAGCAGCCCGACGACCAGGCCGACGGTCAGCAGCCAGGAGACCGAGGGGCGTCTCCGCGCCGGCGCCTCGGGCGAGGGCGCCCCGCCCCGGGTCGTGGCCTTCTCCAGTACGGTCACGCCCCACCGTCCTTCGCGTACAGCTGCCGCACGATCGACTTCAGCACCTGGTCGGTGCGCGGCCCGTAGTTGAGAAGCACCCCGTCCTCGACCGAGACGACCCTGCGGTCCATCCCGGCCGGGGTCTGGGCGACCCCGGGGATCCTCACCAGGCCGTCGATGCCGCCCACCGACTCAAGTCCCTTGGCCATGACGAGAATCGCGTCCGGCGCGGCCTTCACGAGCGCCTCGCTGGTGATGGCCGTGAAGTCCTTCGTCAGCCCCGACTCGGCCCCCGCGTCGATCCCTCCGGCCGCCTCGATGAGCGAGGTCGCGCCGGAGCCCTTGCCGCCGATCAGGTAGACGGAGGCGGAGCCGCGGAGGTAGAGGAAGGCGACGCGGGGCTTCTCCCCGGTATGCGGAACTCGCCTGCTCGCGGCGGTGATTCGCCGCTCGGAGCGGGATGTCAGCTCCTCGCCGGCCTTCGGTACGCCGAGCGCGTCGGCCACCGCCTGGATGCGCGTGCCGACATCGTCGAGACCGTCGGCCGGATCGACCACGAGCACCGGGACACCCGCGGCACGGATCTGGTCCATCGCCTCCGCCGGACCGGTGGTGGTCTCGGCGAGCACCAGATCGGGCTTCAGTGACAGCACGCTCTCGGCCGACACGTCATGGCCGCGGGTGACGACCGGCAGCTTCGACGCCTGCGTGAAGGTGGCCGTGATGTCGCGGGCGGCGACCCGGTCGCCGAGCCCGAGGGTGAACACGATCTCGCTGAGGCTGCCGGAGAGCGGCACGATCCGCTCGGCCCGCTCGACGGTCACCTTCCCGCCGTCGGCGGAGGTCACGGTGGCGGGGAGTTCCGGGCTGGGGGTGCCGACGAGGGGCTCGACCCGGTTGGCGGTCGTCGTCGCCGCCTCGGCGGAGGACGTCGATGCCGGGGCCCCGCCTCCGCAGCCCGTCGCCGTCGTGAGGGCGAGCACCGTCAGCAGTGCGCCCGTCATTCGTGTGCGCAAGCGTCGCACGGGTCCGTCCGTTCCTTCGGTGTCGTCGATCCGACCGGCGGAAACCTGTTGTCCCCGACCACTGGAGCTTAGGTTAGCCTTACCTTTGTTCGCTACCGGCAGTCGTATCCGGAGGACCCTCCATGCCCGCACGTCTCCGTGCCCTGGTCACCGCGGTCTGCGTGGCCGTCCTGGGCGCCGCGCTCCCGGCGGCCACCGCGCACGCCGCGAGCCGCACCGTGCAGGGCGGCCGCCTCGACTGGGGCGTCAAGTCCTCCTTCCAGAGCTATGTCACCGGGCCCGTCGCCCAGGGGAGTTACTCCCTGACCGGCGGTGCGGCCACGGTCGGCAGCGGAGCCTTCCGCTTCCACTCGGCGACCGGCACCTACGACGGCGACACCGGCGCCTTCACCGCCGCCTTCTCCGGGGGCGTCCGCTTCACCGGCCACCAGGCGGACGACGGCACCTACCAGCTCGACCTCACTCTCAGCCGCCCCACCGTCCGCGTCACGGGCTCCACCGGGACCCTCTACCTGGACGTCACCAGCAAGGCGAAGGGCACCGGGACGGTCACGACGTCCCGCCAGGTGCCCTTCGCCTCCCTCGCCCTCGGCGGCATCGACATGCGGGGCGGCGGCACCGCGGTCGTCCTCAACAACCTCCCCGCCACGCTCACTTCGCAGGGCGCCCGGTCCTTCGCGGGCTACTACACGGCGGGCACCGCACTGGACCCGGTGAGCCTGTCGGCGGACGTGCGGGCGGCGGTCACCGAGTCGCCGACTCCGAGTGCCGCCAAGTCCCCTGCGAAAAAGGAGACTTCGGACAGCGACGGCATCGAGGACGGCGCCGTCGACTGGGGGGTGCGCCGCACCTTCCGCGAGTACGTCACCGGCGACATCGCCCAGGGCAAGTGGACCCTGTCGGCCGGCGCCCAGGACGGCGGAGCGCTCTTCCGCTTCCCCGGCGGGGACGGCACGTTCGCCGACGGTGCCCTGACAGCGACCTTCGAGGGAGCCGTCCGCTTCACCGGCGCCCACGGCCTCGACCTGAGGCTGAGCGATGTCCGGGCCACCGTCGCCGGGGACGGCGAGGGCACGCTGTACGCGGATGTGGTGACCGCCGACTTCACCGGCGAAAGGGTCCCCCTCGTCACCTTCACCGCGAAGGGCCTCAAGGCGAAAGGTGGCCTGGTGACGGTCACCGAGGCGCCCGCGAAGCTCACGGAACGGGGCGCCAGGGCCTTCGCCGGCATGTACCGGGCGGGCACCGCCATGGACCCCGTGTCCCTGGCCGTCGCCCTCACCGACACCGCCCGGCTCCCCGCCCTGCCCGACCTCGGCAGTACCCCGACAGAGAGTGCGAGCCCGGCCGCGAAGTCGCCGGACACCTCCACCGAGCCTGTCGCGAGCACGTCGTCCGACGACGGCAGGGGCGCGGCGCTGCCGATCGGCCTCGCGGCGGGTTCGCTGCTGCTGGCGGCCGCGGCGTTCGCGGTGCTCCGCAGGCGTCGTACGCAGGCCGCGGCCTCCGCCGCACAGGACGACTGAACCCCCTTCCCCCGTCCGCCCGTTGCCCACGGCCGGACCCTCGCCCAAGGAGAACCGCACATGCCCGTCAGACCTCGTCGCCGTCCCCTCGCCCTCGCCGCGGCCGTCGCCACCGCGGCGACCGTCGGTGCCACCGCGCTCGCGACGGCCGGCGCGACCAGCGCGGCGGCGGCCGAAGTGCCGCTCAGCGGCTATGAGTTGACCTGGGGGATCAAGCAGTCGTACCGCACCTACGTCACCGGCTTCGCGGCCGGCAGCTTCACCGCGACGGACGGGGCGAAGCAGGCGGCTGACAACGGGGTGTTCACCTTCACCGAAGGCGCCGGCACCTACGACTCCACCGCGCACACCCTCGCGCTCGGCTTCCAGGGTGCCCTGAAGATCGAGTCGAAGCTGCACGGCTTCGAGATCGACCTGTCCGACGTGCGCTTCGACAGCGCGGCGGCGGAGATCACCGCGGACGTGACCAAGTCCGGTACGACCACGCAGGACGTGCCGCTCGCCGACGTCACGGTCACCCGTGCCATGACGGACATGGAGACCAGGCTGACGAAGGAGGCCGCGGACGTCTTCGGCAGCGCGAGCTACGAGGGCGCTACGGGCGACCCACTGACGGTCGTACAGAAGACACAGCCCCCGACCCCGACCCCGACGCCCACCCCGACCCCCACGCCGCCGGCGACCGAGAGCGCGACGCCTACGCCGCCCCCGTCCACCACCGCTCCCACCCCCACCCCCACCGCCACGGAACCCGCGGCGACCGCGGGCGACATAGTCGACGGCACGCTCGGCTGGGGTGTGAAGCAGTCCTTCCGTACGTATGTCGTGGACGGCGTGGCCAAGGGCGGGATCACGACCTCGGGCGGGGCGGCCCAGGCCGCCGGCAACGGGATCTTCACCTTCGTCGACGCGACGGGGGAGTACGACACGGACGCGGACACCCTCTCCGCCGCCTTCGCGGGCGCGGTGAATTTCAAGGGCCATGAGGAGAACGGCGAGTACGGCCTCGACCTGACCCTGAGCGACGTCCACGCGACGCTCGACGCGGGCAAGGGCGAGCTGACGGCGGACGTCACGAGCCTCGGCGAGAAGACCGAGAACGTGGTCCTCGCCGACCTGAAGACCACGAAGGCGGACCTGACGGCCACGGACGACGTCATCACCGTCAACGACGTGGAGGCCACCCTCACCGAGGCCGGCGCGAAGGCGTTCGGCGGCTTCTACACGGCCGGTACGGAACTCGACCCGGTGGACCTCACGCTCGCCGCGACGGACGACGCGACCCTGCCGACCGACGACGACTCGGCGTCCGCGAGCCCCTCGGACCCAACGTCCGGCACGACGGGCGGCACGGCGTCCGGCACGACTGGTTCCACGACGGGCGGCGGCACCGGCGGCGCCCTGGCCACCACCGGTGCCGGCACCCCGGTGGGGGCCCTGGGCGCGGCGGCCGCGGTGACGGCGGCGGCGGGCGCGGGCGTCGTGTTCGCGGTGCGCAGGCGGCGCACGCAGGCGTAGCACCGGCCCCCGTGCGCAGGGGGCACCGGGAACGGGCTCGCCCGTTCCCGGGCCCCGCCTCGGCGGAGCCCCCCACCTGGGACGACCTCGCCGCCCGCGCAATGTTTCAATGCCCCCGTGACTGACTACGACGTCCTCCGCGTCTTCTGTGCGCCCAACGGCGGATACGGCAACGAACTCGGCGTCGTCCGTGAGGGCTCCGTGATGCCCGGCAGGGACGAACGGCAGGCGTTCGCGGGCAAGCTCGGCTTCAGTGAGACCGTGTTCGTCGACGATCCCGAGCGCGGTGTCATCGACATCTACACGCCCACCCTGCGGCTGCCCTTCGCCGGACACCCCTGTGTCGGTACGGCCTGGCTGCTGGACGTGCCCGAACTCGTCACGCCCGCCGGGCTCGTGGGTGCCCGGCTGGACGGGGAGTTCAGCTGGATCGAGGCGCGGGCGGAGTGGGCGCCGCCGAGGACCCTGCGCCAGTACGCCTCGGCCGCCGAGGTCGACGATCTGCCCGTACCGCCCAAGGGGGAGTGGATCTACGCCTGGGCCTGGGAGGACGAGCCCGCCGGACGGGTCAGGGCCCGTGCCTTCCCCGGCCGCGACGACGGCATCGAGGAGGACGAGGCGACCGGAGCCGCGGCGATCCTGCTCACGGATCTGCTCGGCCGCGCCCTGAACATCACCCAGGGCGCGGGCTCCCAGATCCTCACCGCCCCACAGCCCTACGGCTGGGTGGAGATCGGCGGCCGGGTGGTGCTGGAGCGGGAGCCCGAGCGCTAGTCACGCGCTCAGCGGGAATTCCTCGCCCAGCGCCCTGAACACCGCCGTGTTGAGGGCGAACGCCCTCTTGCACTCCGCGACGATCCGCTGCTTCTCCAGGTCGTCCGCCCGGATCGCGTCCAGCAGTTCCCGGTAACCCCTCTTGAACGCGGCCGGGTTGGCGATCCCCTCGAAGACGTAGAAGCGCACGCCGTCGCCCTTGCGTGCGAAGCCCCAGGTCTTCTCCGCCTTGTCGCGGATGATCTGGCCGCCGGACAGGTCGCCGAGGTAGCGCGTGTAGTGGTGGGCGACATAGCCGGCGGGCCAGCGTTCCGCGCACTCGCGCACCCGGTCCGCGTACGCCTGCGTGGCGGGCAGCGCGGAGACTCCCGTACGCCATCCGGGGCCTCGCAGATGCTCCAGGTCCCGCTCCAGGGCGGCGAGCCGGTACAGCTCGGGCTGGATGAAGGGGCCGGCCACCGGGTCCGACGCCAGCCGGTCCGCCCCGGCCTCCAGTGCCTCGTACACGCACCACAGCTGCTCGGTGTAGCGGGCGTACGCGTCGACCCCCAGCCTGCCGCCCAGCAGATCGCTCATGAACGACGAGGTCTCCGCCTCGACGTGCTGTGCGTGGGACGCGGTGCGGATGACTGTCGAGAAGGAGTCCATGCGCCATATCCTCTAAGGTTAGGCTCACCTAAGTCAATAGGTTTGCCGACAGTCTGTCGGTAAAAGCGTACAAGAAAAGACCCGCCCCCAGCAGGGGGGACGGGTCCGGCGAGCGCCTCCTACGGCAGCGTCAGGATCTCCGTGCCGGTCTCCGTCACCACCAGCGTGTGCTCGAACTGCGCCGTCCGCTTGCGGTCCTTCGTGACGACCGTCCACCCGTCGTCCCACATGTCGTAGTCATGCGTGCCCAGCGTCAGCATCGGCTCGATCGTGAACGTCATCCCGGGCTGGATGACCGTCGTCGCGTGCGGGCTGTCGTAGTGCGGGATGATCAGGCCGCTGTGGAAGGACGAGTTGATGCCGTGACCGGTGAAGTCACGGACGACGCCGTAGCCGAAGCGCTTGGCGTACGACTCGATGACCCGGCCGATGATGTTGATCTGGCGGCCCGGCTTGACCGCCTTGATCGCGCGGTCGAGGGATTCCCGCGTGCGCTCCACCAGCAGACGGCTCTCGTCGTCGACCTCCCCGACCAGATACGTCGCGTTGTTGTCGCCGTGCACCCCGCCGATGTACGCCGTCACGTCGAGGTTGACGATGTCCCCGTCGTTGAGGACCGTCGAGTCCGGGATCCCGTGGCAGATCACCTCGTTGACGCTGGTGCACAGCGACTTGGGGAAGCCGCGGTAGCCGAGCGTGGAGGGATAGGCGCCGTGGTCGCACATGTACTCGTGCGCCACCTTGTCCAGTTCGTCGGTGGTGACACCGGGCGCGATCTTCTTGGCCGCCTCGGCCATCGCCCGGGCCGCGATCCGACCGGCACGGCGCATCGCCTCGATCGTCTCGGGCGTCTGCACCTCCGGACCGGTGTACGGCGTCGGCGCGGGCTTGCCGACGTACTCGGGACGACGGATGTTTCCGGGGACGGAACGGGTGGGGGACAGTTCCCCTGGGACGAGCAGCGACTGGCCAGACATGTCAGTGAGTCTAACGAGCGGGTGTGGGGGAACATGTTCGTGGCGAGAGGAGCAGGTCATGGCCTTGTTCAAGAAGCGCACGGTCGGCAAGCCGGGCGAGTGGTACTACTGCCTGGAGCACAAGAAGGTCGAGGAGGGGCCGGAATGCCCCGCCAAGGACCGCTTCGGTCCGTACGCCTCCCGGAAGGAGGCCGAACACGCGATGGAGACCGCCCGCGAGCGCAACCTCGAGTGGGAGAACGACCCGAAGTGGCACGACGCCACGAAGGGCGCCGACGAGGACTGATCAGGCCCGTGCAGCCGCCTTGCGCTGTGCCCGGACCCGTGCCGCGTGCTCGTCCGTCCGGGCGTCGTACGTCATCAGCTTCGGCAGGCACAGGGCCAGCAGTCCCACCGCGCCGGCGCACAGCAGTCCCCCCGACCACACCGACGTCCGCACGCCCCACCAGGCGGCGAAACCGCCCGACCTGACCTGGCCGAGGGTCGGGCCGACCGAGTAGGACAGCAGCTCGATCCCGGCGAGCCGGCCCCTCAGCTCGTCCGGGATCGTCTGGTTCCACATCACCCCGCGGAAGATCCCGCTGACCATGTCGCAGCCGCCGGCCACGGTCAGGAACAGCAGCACCAGCCAGACGTTGCCGACGACCCCGGCCGCCGCGACGGCCACGCCCCACAGCGCGGCCGACAGGACCACCATCCGGCCGTGCCGATGGATGCGGGCCGTCCAGCCGCTGGTCGCGCTCACCAGCATCGCCCCCAGCGGGACGGTCGCGTACATCAGGCCGAGCGACCACTCCGCGTCCAACTCGTCGGCGAGGAAGGGGAGCAGGGCGAGAGGCATCGCCAGGAACATCGCCGCCAGGTCGACGGCGTAGGTGCCGAGGAGTTCCTTGCGGCTCCAGGCGTACCGCGCTCCCTCGGCGATCGCCTTCAGCGACGGTTTCGCCGCCTCGTGCGCGGCGGGCGAGGAGGCGATCGGGATGATCAGGGCGACGGACACGACGAAGGTGACCAGATCGGCGGCGTAGGCCCAGCCGAGCCCCGCGTACGCCACCACCACACCCGCCAGCGCCGGGCCGGCGACCCCGCCGACCGTCCAGCGGAAGGTGTTGAGGGAGGCCGCGGCCGGGAGATGGTCATGGGCCACGATCCGCGGCCACAGGGAGTCCAGCGCGGGGCGCTGGACCGACACCAGCGCCGAGGAGAGGGCGGCGACGACATACAGCGGCCACACGGCCGGGTGCGGCATCAGCGCGTTGAGCAGCAGCACCGCGCTCAGCAGACCCTGCCCGGCCTCCGTCCAGAGGATCAGGCCCCGCTTGTCGAGCGCGTCGGCGAGCGCACCGCCGTACAGCCCGAAAACGATCAGCGGGACGAGCTCCACCGCGCCGATGGCCCCCACGGCCGCCGCCGATCCGGTCAGGTCCTTGATCTGCACCGGCAGTGCGACGAACGTCAGGAAGCTGCCGAAGTTCGAGATCAGCCCCGACACCCACAGCCGCCGGAAGTCGGCCGAGGCCCGCCAGGGCGCGAGGTCGGGCAGGACGGAGCGGAGACGGGAAGGGGCCGTGTCGGCGTCGGTGTCGGTCACGAGCGGTCATGCTCGGGCGGGGCGGCCGACCGGGCAACCGAATTTCCCGCTACCAGCGCGCCGGCGGCGGCGCCGTGAGCTGCTCCGTCAGCCGGGAGAGCCGGTCCCGGAAGCGGCGCGGGCCACGCGGCGCGGGCACCGCGTTCTCACCGGCCGCCGCGCTCACCAGATGCTGCACGGTGTCCAGATCGAGGTCCGTGCCCTGCGGCACGGCCAGCGACTCGTGCGCCAGCGCGGCCAGGTCCCCCTCGTCGGGGCCGAGGGCGAGGACGGTCGCCCCGGCCCGGCGGGCGTCGTGCACCCGCTCAAGGAGCGGCGCGTCCGGTCCGTCCGGTCCGTTCGGCGACACCACCAGGAGCGTCTCGCCGCGCCGCGCCGCCGCCAACCGCCCCAGCCCGACGGCCAGATGGGCCGGATCGGAGGGCTGCGCGTCATGCCGTACGAGCGTGGGGGCCAGCTCCGGCGTCCCGGACCAGGCCGCCTCGTCCACCAGATGCGCCGCGAGATGCCAGGGCTCGTACTCCGGGGTGCCCACCAGCAGCAGCCCGCCCCCGTGCGACACCACCGACCCGCGCAGCACCCCCGCGAACCTCCGGGTCGCCCCCAACCACTCGGTCCCGGCGAGCACTTCACGCAGCAACGCGACACGTACGGCGTCCATGCGACCGCATCCTGCCGCAACCGGCCGGGCGCGGCCCCGGGTTCCCGTCGAATTCGCCCGAACCGGGTTCGGGGGAGCGCGCCTCCGCCCTCACCTGACCGGCCGGGGTGCGCGAGCCGCACGTAAAGTCAGCCCATGACCTCTACCGACAGTGCTGCACAGACCCCCGCGAAGGCGCCCGCCAAGGACCCCTGGGACCTCCCCGACGTCTCCGGCCTTGTCGTCGGCGTGCTCGGCGGGACCGGCCCCCAGGGCAAGGGCCTCGCCTACCGGCTCGCCAAGACCGGCCAGAAGGTGATTATCGGCTCGCGGGCCGCCGACCGCGCCCAGGCCGCCGCCGACGAGCTCGGGCACGGAGTCGAGGGCGCCGACAACGCCGAGACCGCGCGCCGCAGCGACATCGTGATCGTCGCCGTGCCGTGGGACGGACACGGCAAGACCCTGGAGTCGCTGCGCGAGGAACTCGCCGGGAAGCTGGTCGTCGACTGCGTCAACCCGCTCGGCTTCGACAAGAAGGGTGCCTACGCCCTGAAGCCGGAGGAGGGCAGCGCCGCCGAGCAGGCCGCGGCCCTGCTCCCCGACTCCCGGGTCGCCGCCGCCTTCCACCATCTGTCGGCCGTCCTGCTCCAGGACCCGGAGATCGACGAGATCGACACCGATGTGATGGTCCTCGGCGAGGAGCGCGCCGACGTCGAGATCGTCCAGGCCCTCGCCGGGCGCATCCCCGGCATGCGCGGTGTCTTCGCCGGCCGGCTGCGCAATGCCCACCAGGTCGAGTCGCTGGTCGCCAACCTGATCTCCGTGAACCGCCGCTACAAGGCGCACGCGGGGCTGCGCGTCACGGACGTGTGAGGGGATGGGGGACACTGGACGTCGTCGTACACCGGTGTCCCCCGACAGGAGAATCGCCCCCATGCCCCGCCTCGCCCTCTACACCCTGATCGTCTGCCTGCTCGCCGTCGCCGCGGCGGTCGTGTCCTTCGCGCAGGGCAGCTTGCTGGGGATCGTGTGGGTGCTGATCGCGGGGCTGTCCAGCAACATGTGCTGGTACTACGTCAAGCGCGGCAAGGCCGAGCGCGACAGCTCGGTCACGAACTGACCGAGCAGAAGTCGCTGGTCTGCCAGAACCGGAAGAGGTCCTGACCGCAGTACGTCTCGACATCGCTGATGCCGAGCGACGCCAGGATCGAGTCGATCAGGTCGAAGAACGCGTGGTTGACCGACGGCACCCACAGCAGCGCGAACACGAACAGCAGACCGAACGGGGCGAAGGGCTCCACCTGGCGCTTGATCTTGTACGACAGCCAGGGCTCGATGACCCCGTAGCCGTCCAGGCCCGGGACCGGCAGGAAGTTCAGGATCGCCGCCGTCACCTGGAGCAGGGCGAGGAAGGCCAGCGCGAACCGGAAGTCGGTCGGCACGCCGTCCAGGGCGTCCAGCCAGAACGGGGCGGTGCACACGACCGCGAACACCACGTTGGTCAGCGGTCCGGCCGCCGAGATCAGACTGTGCTTCCAGCGCCCCCGGATCCGTCCGCGCTCGATGAACACCGCACCGCCGGGCAGACCGATCCCGCCCATGATCACGAAGAGGACGGGCAGGACGATGCTCAGCAGGGCGTGGGTGTACTTGAGCGGGTTCAGGGTCAGATAGCCCTTCGAACCGACCGAGATGTCACCGCTGTGCAGGGCGGTACGCGCGTGCGCGTACTCGTGCAGACACAGGGAGACGATCCACGCGGCCGTCACGAACAGGAACACCGCCACCCCGGGCTGCTCCGCGAACCCGGTCCAGGTGGCCCACCCGGTCACCGCCGTCACGGCGAGGATCCCGACGAAGACCGGGCTGATCCGCCGGTCGCTGCGGCGGGCGGCAGTGGCTGTCATGGGGTTCCCCCGACTCTCGTACACGCTCTGGGACTGCCCGACCGTACCGGGCCTACGCCGAAAACGTCTCGCGGTCGGTCATCGGTTCCGGAGAAGGTGGGGGACATGGGGTGGTGGCATGAGGGTGACGAGGCCGTCGCCGACACCCGTATCCCCGTGACCGCGCCCTGAACGACCGGAGACAATGGACCCCGTGCGCTATCGCATCCTCGGTACCACCCAGGCACTCCGTTCCGACGGCACCCCGCTCCCCGTCGGCGGGGCGCGGCTGCGTGCCCTGCTGACCGTGCTCGCCCTACGACCCGGCCGCACCGTCACCGTGGGACTGCTGGTCGCCGAGGTGTGGGACGGCGACCCGCCCGCCGACGCGCCCGCCGCGCTCCAGGCACTGGTCGGACGGCTGCGCAGGGCCCTCGGCGCGGACGCCGTCGCCTCCGTGGACGGCGGTTACCGGCTCGTCGCGGCCCCCGACGACATCGACCTGCACCGCTTCGACCGGCTCACGGGCGAGGGCGCGCGGGCCATGGCCGACGACGACCCGGCGAAAGCGGCCGGTGTCCTCGACGACGCGCTCGCCCTGTGGCGCGGCCCCGCCCTCGCCGATCTGCCCGACCGCGCCGCCGAGTCGGCGCGCTGGGAGGCCCGACGCCTGGACGCGCTGCGCGCCCGCCACACCGCCGCCCTCGCCCTCGGCCACGCCGAGCAGTCCCTGCCCGAGCTGACCGCCCTCTGCGACACCCACCCCCTGGACGAACCCCTCCAGGCCCTCCGGCTGCGCGCCCTGCGCGACGCGGGCCGCACGGCGGAGGCACTGGCTGCCTACGAGGACGTACGCCACCTGCTGGCGGACCGCCTCGGCGCCGACCCGGGGCCGGAACTGCGGTCGCTGCACGGGGAGTTGCTGGACCAGCTGCCGTCGGCACCCGCGGTGCCCGTCCCGGCTCCGGCCGCCGACACCGTCGCCCCCGCCCCCGGCAACCTCCGCGCCCGGCTCACCTCCTTCGTCGGGCGGGAAGCCGATATCGAGGCCATTCGGGGGGATCTCGCGGTGGCCCGGCTCGTCACCCTGCTCGGGCCCGGCGGGGCGGGGAAGACGCGGCTGTCGCAGGAGGCGGCCGAGACCGTGGGGGACGCGGCACGGGACGGGGTGTGGCTGGCCGAACTCGCGCCGGTCGACGATCCGGTCGATGTGCCGGAGGCCGTGCTCACCGCCGTCGGCGCCCGCGAGACCGTGCTGTACGGGGCCGGCGCCGAGGCCATGCGGGCCGGCAACGAGCGGCACGACGACCCGGTCGAGCGGCTCGTCGAGCACTGCGGCAGACGCCGGATGCTGCTGATCCTCGACAACTGCGAGCATGTCGTCGAGGCCGCCGCCCGTCTGGTCGCGGCCCTCCTGGAACGGTGTCCGGAGCTGACGGTCCTGGCCACCAGCCGTGAATCCCTCGGCGTGCCGGGGGAGTTGCTGCGGCCGGTCGACCCGCTGCCCGAGCCCGTCGCGCTGCGGCTGCTCGCCGACCGCGGGGCCGCGGCCCGGCCCGGCTTCCGGGTCGAGGCCGACGCGGAGACCGCCGCGGCCTGCGCCGAGATCTGCCGTCGCCTCGACGGGCTCCCGCTCGCCATCGAACTCGCGGCAGCCCGGCTACGGATGTTGACGCCACGTCAGATCGCCGACCGGCTCGACGACCGCTTCCGGCTGCTGACCTCCGGCAGCCGTACCGTCCTGCCCCGCCAGCAGACCCTGCGGGCCGTCGTCGACTGGTCCTGGGACCTGCTGGACGAGGGAGAGCGGGAGGTGCTGCGGACGCTGTCCGTGTTCGCGGGCGGATGCGACCTCGCCGCCGCCGAGGCCGTGTGCGGTCCCGTCGCACTGGACGCGCTCGGCTCCCTCGTCGACAAGTCCCTTGTGGTGGCCGCGCCTTCGGACTGCGGAGGGATGCGCTACCGGCTCCTGGAGACCGTCGCCGAGTACGCGGGCGAGCGGCTCGACGAGAGCGGGCGGCGGGCCGAGACCGGGCGCGCGCATCTGACGTACTACCGCGAACTCGCCCGCACCACCGACCCGTTGCTGCGCGGCCCCGGCCAACTCGCCTCCATCGGGCTGCTGGAGCGCGAGTACGAGAACCTGCGCACCGCCCTGCGGCTCGCCGTCGCCGAGCGGGACGAGCAGGAGGGCCTCTGTCTGGTCCTGTCGCTGGCCTGGTACTGGCAGATGCGCGATCTGAAGATCGAGGCCCGTACCTGGTCCAAGGAGGTCATGGCCCTCGGCCCCGACCCGTTCACCGACCCCGTCCGCCCCGCCCGGCCGGTGTGGCGGCGCTGCACGGACGATCCGCCGCCCTGGACCGGCGAGGTCCTCGAAGAGGCCCGGCGCGGTCTGCATCTGACCCATCTCGCCTGCATGGACACCGAGTTGGACGCCTGGCAGACACCCGAGGCGCAGGCGAAGCTCAAGGCCGTCGCGCACACCTACGAACCCGGCCAGCCGCAGACCTGCCGGGCCCCCGGCTGCCTGTGGGTCTTCGCCATCATGCTCACCGGCGACATGGAGCGGCTGCGGCTGGTCATCGACGAAACCGTGCGCACCTCGCGCGAGACCCCCGGATACGACTGGGAGCTCGCCGCGAGCCTGCAGTGGCGCGCCAACATGTTCGCCAACCGCGTCGACTGGGCGGGCGACGCCATCAGGGACGCGGACGAGTCACTGGCCATCTACGAGCGCCTCGGTGACCTCTGGGGCACCGCGGAGGCACTCTCCGCGCGGGCCGAGTCCCATGAGCGCAAGGGCCGTTGGGACCTGGCGGCGGCCGACTACGAGGCGGGGATCGACATCGCCGCCCGGCTCGGCGCCCGCGCCCAGCAGGCCGTCCTCAAGGCCCGGCTCGGCAGTGTGCTGATGGAGTCGGACCCCGAGGGCGGGGAGCGGCTGCTGCGCGAGGTGATCGCCGCCCACGGCGGTGGCCACAACGACGCGATGCCCGCCGCCCGGCTCTTCCTCTCCGCCCGGCTCGCCCAGACCGACCGCGTCACCGAGGCGCGCGAGCAACTCCGGCTGCTGCGCGAGGAGTTCGGCATCGCCCACTTCATCATCTTCGACGCCTTCATCCTTGGCGCGGAGGCATTGGTGGAGGCGGCTGACGGGCGCTTCGCAGCCTGTCTCGACAAGGTCCGCCGGGCCCTCGGCAAGGCCGAGGACCCGCTGTCCCAGGCGATCGCCCCGCACATGCGCGCCCAGTACCTGCACATCGCCGCCCTCGGCCTGGCCGGTGTGGACGGCGGTGGGCGCGCCACGGACGGGGCCCGCTGTCTCGCGGCCGGCGACGCGATGCTGCCGCCCTCCCATGTCCCGCAGAGCTACGAACGGGAGGCCCGCCACCGGGCCGAGCGCGAGCTGCGTGCCCGGCTCGGGGAGGCGGCCTACGCCACGGCGTACGACGAGGGCGCCGGTCTCTCCCCCGGGGAGGCCGCCGCCCTCGTCTGAACCGTGCCGCCGCCCGGCGTCAGCTCTTCGTCCGGAACTTGTGGATCGCCACCGGCGCCATCACCGCGGTGATCGCCACCGACCAGGCGAGCGTCACCCACAGGTCGTGCGCGACGGGACCGCCGATCATGAGTCCGCGCGCGGCGTCCGCCAGCGTGGACAGTGGGTTGTAGTCGGTGAAGGTCTGCAACCAGCCCGGCATCGAGGTCGTCGGCGCGAAGATCGACGAACCGAACTGGAGCGGGAACAGCACCAGGAAGCCCATCGCCTGCACCGACTGCGCGCTCTTCATGACCACGCCCAGGGTGAGGAACACCCACATGATCGACGAGGCGAACGCGGTGGCCAGCGCGACGGTCGCGAACAGGCCGGGCCAGTTGGTGATGTCGAAGCCGACGGCGACGGAGACGAGCATCAGCACGGTCGTCGCGAACAGCATCCGCATCAGCTCGACGGAGATCTTCGCGAACAGCACCGAGCCGCGCCCGATCGGCAGCGACCGGAACCGGTCCATGACACCGGAGTTGAAGTCCTGGCTGAAGCCGGTGCCGACCCCCTGGGACAGGGTCATGCTCATCATCGCGATCATGCCGGGGATGACGTACTGCACGTACTGGTCCTGGCCGCCGCCCAGCGCCTGCCCGATGGAGCCGCCGAAGACGAACACGAACAGCAGGGTGAAGATGACCGGCATCAGCAGCGCGTCGGCCATCGACTCGGGGTCCTGACGGATCCACAGCAGGTTGCGGCGGACGAGGGCGCCGGTGTGCCGCAGATGCCCGCGCAGCGGGATCCGGACGTCGTCGGCGGGCTTGGCGGTGTCGGCGGGGGTGAGAGTGGCGGCGCTCATACGGCGACCTCCTCGCGGGTCTCGGTGGGCACGGTGTCCTGCGGTGCACTGGCACGGTGGCCGGTGAGGGACAGGAACACCTCGTCCAGGCTGGGCAGTTCGGTGGTGATGGCGGAGACGGTGATGCCGCGCGCGGTGACCGCGCCGACCACCGCGGTCAGCTGCTCGTCGCTGAGGATCGGCACCAGCAGGGAGCCGGACTCGGGGTCGACGGTGGTGGTGGCGAGGCCCGTGATGCCGAGGCCGTCGAGATGACCGGCGAGCGGGCGCAGGTGCAGCGGATCGGCGGGCCGTACCCGCAGCGTCCGGCCGCCGACCTTCGCCTTCAGCTCCTCGATACCGCCGCCCGCGATGACCTTGCCGCGGTCGACGACGGTCAGCTCGGAGGCCAGCTGCTCGGCCTCCTCCATGTACTGGGTCGTGAGCAGGACGGTGACACCGTCGCCGACCATCCGCTTGACCTCGTCCCACACCTCGTTGCGGGTGCGCGGGTCGAGGCCGGTGGTCGGCTCGTCCAGGAAGAGCACCGCGGGGTGCCCGATCATGGAGGCGGCCAGGTCGAGGCGGCGGCGCATACCGCCGGAGTAGGTGCTCGCCGGGCGCTTGGCGGCCTCGGTGAGCGAGAACCGCTCCAGCAACTCGTCGGCCCGGGTGCGGGCCTCCTTGCGGGGCAGGTCGAGCAGCCGGCCGATCATGTAGAGGTTCTCCCAGCCGGGGAGCTTCTCGTCGACGGAGGCGTACTGCCCGGTGAGCCCTATCACCCGGCGCAGCTGCCGCGGCTGCCGTACGACGTCGTATCCGGCGACCGTGGCGCGGCCGGCGTCGGGGGAGAGGAGGGTGGACAGGATCCGTACGAGGGTGGTCTTGCCGGCGCCGTTCGGCCCGAGCACACCCATCACGGTGCCCTCGCGCACGTCCAGGTCGACGCCGTCCAGCGCCTTGGTCTCGCCGTAGTGCTTGACCAGTCCCCGCACGGAAACGGCGGTGTCGGCGCCGCTGCGGTTGTTGTCGATTCGCGTCATGCCGAGAACGGTGCCAGGGCCCACCGACAAACGACCTACAGCCCACCGACAGCCGCCTACAGGCCGCCTACAAAGCCAGCAGCCCGCCGATGGGGGAAGTCGGCGGGCTGCTTCTGTACCGCTGTGGCTCTTAGTGGACGCTGTGCTCTTCCAGCGGGAACGTCCCGCCGACCACGTCCTCGGCGAACGCCTTCACCGCGTCGCCCATGACCGTGCGCAGGTCGGCGTACTGCTTGACGAACTTCGGGACCCGGCCGCCGGTCAGACCGAGCATGTCGGTCCACACCAGCACCTGCGCGTCCGTCTCCGGACCCGCGCCGATGCCGACCGTCGGGATGGCCAGCGTGCGGGTGACCTCGGCCGCGAGCTCGGCCGGAACCAGCTCCAGGACGACCGCGAAGGCGCCGGCGTCCTGCACGGCCTTCGCGTCGCGCAGCAGCTGCGCCGCCGCCTCCTCGCCGCGGCCCTGGACGCGGTAGCCCATGGCGTTGACGGACTGCGGGGTGAGGCCGATGTGGGCCATCACCGGGATGCCGGACTCGACGAGGAGCCGGATCTGGTCGTACGACCGCTCGCCGCCCTCCAGCTTGACCGCACCGACCCCGGCGTCCTTGATCAGCCGGGTGGCCGAGCGCAGGGCCTGGACAGGGCCTTCCTGGTACGAGCCGAAGGGGAGGTCGGCGACGATCAGGGCGCGGGAGGTGCCCCGGACCACGGCCGCCGACAGCATGGTCATCTCGTCCATGGTGACGGGGACGGTCGACTCGTACCCGAGCGCGACGTTGCCCGCGGAGTCCCCGACGAGCAGGACCGGGATACCGGCCTCGTCGAAGACCGACGCGGTCCCCGAGTCGTAGGCGGTGAGCATGGGCCACTTCTCGCCGCGTTCCTTGGCGAGGGCGAGGTCCCGGACGGTGAGGCGGCGGGTGCCCTTCCCCCCGTACAGCGCTTTGCTGCCGTCGGAGGGCTTGGTCTGGGCAGCCGAAAGCTGCGTCATGGCAACGGCTCCTTCGTCATCTCGAGGCGCCCTGACGGCGTCCCCGGATCCCCTCCATGGTGGCACCTCGTGCCACGCGCGGCCAGAGCGGGTGGCGGGACATGAGTCACGCGTCGAGTGACTTACGTCCGTCGCCCTAGGTCCGGCGGCAAGGACTCCGTAAAGGCGGTTAAGGGCTGCGTAAGGTCTCCGTAAAGGAATTCGATACGAGACGGTTCCGTATCGGAATTCGCCTAGGCTCGACGGCATGACCTCTCCTGCCGACCACGCCGCGTCCGGCCCGACCGTTCCCGAGGCCGTGCACCGGCGTCGCTGGGCGATTCTCGGCGTGCTGATGCTGAGCCTGCTGATCGTGGTGCTCGACAACTCGATCCTGAACGTCGCGATCAAGACGATCTCGACCCCCGCTCCGACCGGCCTGGGCGCCACGCAGAGCGAGCTGGAGTGGGCGATCAACGCCTACACCCTGGTCTTCGCGGGCCTTCTGTTCAGCGCCGGGCTCCTCGGTGACCGGCTCGGCCGCAAGCGGGTCCTGCTCGGCGGGCTCGCCGTCTTCGGCATCGGCTCGGCGCTCGCCGCCACCGCGGGGTCGCCGACCGAGCTGATCGCCTTCCGCGCCGTCATGGGTCTCGGCGCCGCGTTCGTGATGCCGGCCACCCTCGCCGTCCTCATGAACGTCTTTGAGCGCGAGGAGCAGCCCAAGGCCATCGGCATCTGGGCCGGCGGCGTCGGCCTCGCCATCGCCATAGGGCCGATCACCGGCGGAGTGCTCCTCGACCACTTCTGGTGGGGCTCGGTCTTCCTCATCAACGTGCCGATCGTGCTGCTCGCGCTGGCCCTGATGCTGTGGCTGGTGCCGGACTCCCGTGACCCCAACCCGGGGCGCATCGACCCGATCGGCGTCGTGCTGTCCGTCGTCGGACTGGTCCTCCTGGTCTACGGCATCATCAAGGGCGGCCAGCTCGCCGACTTCACGGACCCGGCGGTGCTGTCGACCATCGGCGCCGGTCTCGCCGTACTCGTCGCGTTCGTGGTGTTCGAGAAGCGCAGCGACCATCCGTCCATCGATGTCACCTACTTCAAGAACAAGGTGTTCTCGGCCGCCATCGCCGCCATCGCGCTGGTCTTCTTCGCGCTGATGGGTGTGACGTTCTTCTCCGTCTTCTACACCCAGAGCGTGCGCGGCTACTCACCCCTGCAGACCGGTCTGCTGATGCTGCCGCTGGCCGCCGCGCAGATGATCTTCGCGCCGCGGGCCCGGCTGGTCGTCGACCGGTTCGGCAACAAGGCCACCACCACGGCCGGACTGCTGGTCATCGCGGCGATGCTGGCCGCGTTCGCCGGGTTCGAGTCGGACACGCCGATCTGGGTCCTGGAGGTCGTCTTCTTCCTCATGGGTGCCGGCATGGCGCACATCATGACCCCGGTCAGTGTCGTCATCATGCAGGCCCTGCCGCGCGAGAAGGCCGGTTCCGCGTCCGCGCTGAGCAACACCTTCCGTCAGCTCGGCGGCGCCCTCGGTATCGCCGTCCTCGGCTCGGTCCTCTCCACGGCGTACCGCAGCGGCATCGAGGACAAGCTCGGCCTGCTCCCCGCCGGCGCCCGTCACACCGCGGGCGAGTCCATCGAGGCGACCCTCGGCGTTGCCGAGAAGCTCGGCCCCAAGGGCGCCGTCCTGGTCGGCCCGGCCCACGACGCCTTCCTCCACGCCATGCACATCACCGCCCTGTGGGGCGCGGGTGTCGCCGTGGTCGGCGCGGTCGTGGTCGCCGTGTTCCTGCCGGGCAAGCCTCCCACCGACGAAAAGGACGCGCAGGGGCGGGAGTTGGTCCCCGCGGCGGAGTGACCGGGGCACGCGCGCGTGCGTACGGGGGAAAATCGCCCCACACCACAGAAGGGACCACCGACGTGACCAGCCCCGCCGACGCCAAAGGCGCCCCGGCCCGGTCGGGAGCCCCCCGGCGGCCGGGCGCACCGGGGGCCGGGCCCGCCCGCGGCAGGCCCCGTAGTGAGGCCGTGGAGCGGGCCATCGTCGAGGGCGTGATGAAGTTGCTGGAGGAAGGGGTGCCGCTCGCGGAGCTCTCCATCGAGCGCATCGCACGTACCGCCGGGGTCGGCAAGGCCGCGATCTACCGGCGGTGGAGCGGCAAGGAGGAGCTCTTCGTCGACGTCGTACGGACGGCCGAACCGCCGGACCCGGTGCTGCCCGGCACCTCCATGCGCGACGACCTCGTCGTGCTGCTGGAGTCGTTGCGGCAGCGCGGGCTCGTCCGCCGGACCTCGGCGATCCTGCACAACGTCCACGCCCAGATGAAGAGCAGCCCGAAGATCTGGTGCGCCTACCACGACGCCGCCATCGCCCCCCGGCGCCGCGTCGGCATCGAGGTCCTGCGCCGCGGCCGGGACAACGGCGAACTCCGCGCCGACGTCGACCTGGAACTCGTCAACGACATGCTCGTCGGCCCCATGCTGGTGCGCACCTTCATGCGCCCGGACGCCGACCTCCCCGAGGGGCTGTCCGAGCAGATCGTCGACACCATCCTCGAAGGGCTACGTCCCGTCAGCTCACCGCCCGTCAGTTCGCCGACCCCGTAACCCTCGTGTGCGCGTTTCGTCACAGACCGCGCTTTCCCCGGCCGTGTTCGGAACTTCGGACGGTGACTTGTACGTCCTCGTGCGGGTACGGCCGTCATGGGACGGCGGGATCAGAACCGATCATCCCCTAGGGTCTTGAGGTACCGGGGGGACGGACGGATGCACGGCAGGCAGTGAGGCGACACGGTATGGCTCAGCAGGCGTACATGGAGGAGACGGACAACGGAGGCTCGGGGCCCGAGCGCCGGGGATCCAGGCTCCGACGCCTGCGGGACGCGCTGCTCGGCGGCTGGCGGGGCGACCCGCGGATCTGGCGGCGCGGACTGGTCCTCGCCGCGCTGGCGCTGCTCATCGCCCTGGTCATGCTGATGCACTCACGGATCCCCAACCGCATCGGCAACCTCGGCAGTCTCACCGAGACCTTCCTGCCCTGGCTGGGCCTCGCCGTCCCCGTCCTGCTGGTCCTCGCCGTCGTCCGCAAGTCGGCGACCGCCCTGATCGCGATCCTGCTCCCGGCGGTCGTGTGGCTGAACCTCTTCGGCGGGCTGCTCACCGACAAGGCCGGCTCCGGCGGCGACCTCACGGTGGCCACCCACAACGTCAACGCCGACAACCCCGACCCGGCCGACACCGCCCGCGACGTCGCCGCGTCCGGCGCCGACGTCCTCGCCCTGGAGGAGCTGACCTCCGCCGCGGTCCCGACGTACGAGAAGGCGCTGGCGGGGACGTACAAGTACCACTCGGTGCAGGGCACCGTCGGACTGTGGAGCAAGTACCCGCTGACCGGGGTGAAGCCCGTCGACATCAAGCTCGGCTGGACCCGGGCCATGCGGGCCACGGTGACCACGCCCGCCGGGCAGGTCGCGGTCTACGTCGCCCATCTGCCGTCGGTGCGGGTGAAGATGGAGGCCGGGTTCACGGCCCGGCAGCGCGACAAGAGCGCCGACGCGCTGGGCGAGGCCATCGCCGACGAACCGCTGGAGCGGGTCGTGCTGCTGGGCGACCTCAACGGCACGATGAACGACCGCGCCCTCAACGCCGTCACCTCCCAGCTGCGCTCCACCCAGGGCGCGGCGGGCA
Organism: Streptomyces sp. NBC_00028; assembly: GCF_045041065.1. Taxonomy (NCBI): domain Bacteria; kingdom Bacillati; phylum Actinomycetota; class Actinomycetes; order Kitasatosporales; family Streptomycetaceae; genus Streptomyces; species Streptomyces sp. NBC_00028. The sequence continues at coordinate 7,099,544 of NZ_CP108293.1, forward strand.
GCGGGTTCGGATTCAGCTGGCCGGCCTCGTTCCCGATGGCGCGGATCGACCAGATCCTGGTCAAGGGCGTCGAGCCGGAGACCTCGTGGACCCTGCCGGAGACGGGCAGCGACCATCTCCCGGTGGCGGCCCGTGTGACGGTCGACACCTCGTCCTGACCGTATGGAATACTGGGCCCGAAAGGCTTTGTTCCGTAGCTGAACATAAGCGCCGCGGAACTTGACCTTGAAAGGCACAGGCACCTCCATGCCCCTCGCCCTGCTCGCCCTCGCCGTGGGCGCCTTCGGGATCGGCACCACCGAGTTCGTCATGATGGGCCTGCTGCCCGAGGTCGCCGACGACCTGAACATCTCCCTCCCCACCGCCGGCCACCTGGTCTCGGCGTACGCGCTCGGCGTCGTCATCGGCGCCCCGCTGCTCGCCGCGCTCACCGCGCGCATGTCCCGCCGTACGGTCCTCATCGCGCTGATGGCCCTGTTCGTCGCCGGCAACGCGGCCTCCGCCTTCGCCCCCGACTACCACTGGCTGCTGCTCGCCCGCTTCGCCAGCGGCCTGCCGCACGGCGCCTTCTTCGGCGTCGGCGCGGTCGTCGCCACGACCATGGTCGCCCCCGAGCGCAAGGCCCGGTCGGTGTCGCTGATGTTCCTCGGGCTGACCGTCGCCAACATCGCCGGCGTGCCGGTCGCCACGCTCATGGGCCAGCACCTCGGCTGGCGGGCCACCTTCCTCGGGGTGAGCGCCATCGGCCTCGCCGCGATCGCTGCCCTGGCCGCCCTGATCCCGCACGACCGCGTGGCGCCGGCGCACGGGGGTCTGCGCGGCGAGCTCGCGGCCCTGAAGTCCCTCCCCGTCTGGCTGGCCCTCGGCACGACCGTCGCGGGCTTCGGCGCGCTCTTCTCCGCGTACAGCTACATCACGCCGATGCTGACCGACTCCGCCGGGTACGCCGACACCAGCGTCACGCTGCTGCTCGCGCTGTTCGGCGTGGGCGCCACGGCCGGCAACCTGCTGGGCGGACGGCTGGCCGACCACGCGATGCGGGCGACCCTGTTCGGCGGCCTGGTCTCGCTGGTGGTCGTCCTCGGCGCCTTCCCGCTGCTGATGAGCACGCCGGTGAGCGCCGCCGCGGGCGTCGTCCTGCTCGGCGTGGCCGCCTTCGTCACCGGCTCGCCGCTCCAGCTGATGGTCATGGAGAAGGCCTCCTCGGCCCCCTCACTGGCCTCCTCCGCCAACCAGGCCGCCTTCAACCTGGCGAACGCCGGCGGTGCCTGGATCGGCGGCCTCGCGCTGGCCGCGGGGTTCGGGGTCACCTCCCCGGCGCTGGCGGGCGCGGTGCTGGCGGTGCTGGGGCTCGCGGTGGCGGGCGTGGCGTACGCGGTGGACCGGCGCCGGATGCCGGTGGCGGTACGCGAGCGGGTCGTGGCGGCGCATCTGCCGCAGGCCGCGGAACTGCTGCGGCACTGAGCCGTCGTACCCCCGACGCGCAGCGCGGGTGCGAGAGGCTGGGCGGCCGGTGCCTCGCCGGCTGTGACACGGCTGTGGCCGGAGGAGTGGCTTCCGCCACAGCTCGCCGGTCCCGGTGCTGATGGGGTGAGCCGATGCAGCGAGCAACGCGCCCCGGGCGGACGGCGACGTGACCTTACTCGTGGTCTTCGTGACCCTCGTCGTCTGCCAGGTCGCCCTGCGCGGCTGGGTCGCGCTGCCCCGGCTGCCCTGGGCCGTGCGCAGCGCCGTCTTCTGGGCGGCGCCGCTCGCGGCGGGAACGTGGCTGGTCGTCGTGACGGCGGACGACGCCGTCCTCTTCCCCGACACGGCCCCGTGCCCCAGGGAGCCCATGCGCAAGGGCATCCTGGGCGACGGGGCCGTCAGGGGCGTCTCCACGGTGTTTCCACCGCGGGCGTACTGCCGTTGGGAGGACGGCACCACCTACGAACTCGCGAGCGGCGCCGAGTTCTTGTTCTGGCTGTTCTTCGGTGTGGTCGTCCTGTCCCTGGCGGCCGGCCTCTGGCACGCGCTGCGCGCCCCGCGGGAACTGCTCTGAGTGTCAGCGATCGGCTGCCAGTTCCTCGAACCGCTCCAGATCCCGCAGCCACGCCCGCGCCGAACTGTCCGACGGCGCACGCCAGTCACCGCGGGGCGACAGCGAGCCGCCCGCCGAGACCTTCGGGCCGTTGGGCATCGCCGAGCGCTTGAACTGGGCGAAGCCGAAGTAGCGGCGGCAGAAGACCGCCAGCCACTTGGCGATCTCCGGCAGCTCGTACGCCACCCGCTTGGCCTCGGGGAACCCGGGCGGCCACGCGCCGGCCTCGGCGTCCCGCCAGGCGTGCCAGGCCAGGAAGGCGATCTTCGACGGGCGGAAGCCGTAGCGCAGGACGTGGAAGAGCGTGAAGTCGTGCAGCGCGTACGGGCCGATCTTCGACTCCGTCGACTGCATCTCCTCACCCGGCACCAGCTCCGGACTGATCTCCGTGTCGAGGATCGCGGCGAGGGTCCTGCCGGTCTCCTCGCCGAACTGGCCGCTGCTGATGACCCACCGGATGAGGTGCTGGATCAGCGTCTTCGGCACGCCGCCGTTGACGTTGTAGTGGCTCATCTGGTCGCCCACGCCGTACGTCGACCAGCCGAGCGCCAGCTCGGAGAGGTCACCGGTGCCGAGCACGATGCCGCCGCGCTGGTTTGCGAGGCGGAAGAGATAGTCGGTGCGCAGGCCCGCCTGGACGTTCTCGAAGGTGACGTCGTACACCGGCTCGCCGGACGCGAACGGATGCCCCATCTCCGCCAGCATCAGCCGCGCGGTCGGCGTGATGTCCAGCTCGGCCGCGGTGACGCCGAGGGAGTTCATCAGCTTGTGCGCGTTGTCCTTCGTGTGGTCGCTGGTGGCGAAGCCGGGCAGTGTCCAGGCCAGGATGTCGCTGCGCGGGCGCCCGGCGCGGTCCATGGCGCGGGCGGCGACGATCAGCGCGTGGGTGGAGTCCAGACCGCCGGAGACACCGATGACGACCTTCGAGCCGCCGATCGAGGCGAGCCGCTGCTGGAGGCCCTGGACCTGGATGTTGTACGCCTCGAAGCAGTCCTGGGCGAGCCGGGCGGCGTCGGCCGGCACGAACGGGAAGCGTTCGAGGCGCCGCCGCAGCCCCAGGTCGGTGAGCGGCGGGTCCAGCTCGAAGCAGACCGTGCGGAAGTCACCCGTCCGGGCCCCGTGCGTACGGCGGTTGTCGTCGAACGTGCCCATCCGCAGCCGCTCCTGCCGCAGCAGATCGAGGTCCACGTCGGCCACCGCGTACTCGTCCCCGAGCGGGAACCGCTCTGTCTCCGCGAGCAGCACGCCGTTCTCGTAGACCATCGTCTGGCCGTCCCAGGACAGATCGGTGGTCGACTCGCCCGACCCGGCCGCCGCGTAGACGTACGCGGCCAGACAGCGCGACGACGCCGAACGGCACAGCAGCTTGCGGTCCTCGGCCCGTCCGACCGTGATCGGGCTGCCGGACAGGTTGACCAGCACGGTCGCCCCGGCGAGGGCCGCCTCCGCGCTCGGCGGCACCGGCACCCACATGTCCTCGCAGATCTCGGCGTGGAGGACGAGGCCGGGCACGTCGGACGCCTCGAAGAGGAGGTCCACGCCGAACGGCACCTCGGCACCGCCGACCCGGATCGACCCGCCGCGCTCGTCCGCGCCGTCACCGATCTGCCGACGCTCGTAGAACTCGCGGTAGTTCGGCGGGTACGACTTCGGTACGACGCCGAGGACCCGGCCGCGGTGCACGATCACCGCGCAGTTGTAGACCCGGTTGCGATGCCGCAGCGGGGCGCCCACCACCAGCACCGGCAGCAGACCAGCGGACCCGGCCACCACGGTCGCGAGCGCCGCCTCGACCTCGTCGAGCAGCGCGTCCTGGAGCAGCAGATCCTCGATGGAGTACCCGCACAGCACCATCTCGGGAAAGACCGCGACCGCGACCCCGTCGTCCGAGCACCGGCGGGCGTGACGCAGGACCGCGTCGGCGTTGGCGGGCGGATCGGCGATGACGGTGTGACCCGTGCAGGCGGCGACACGCGCGAACCCGTGCTGATAAATCGACCAGAAGTTCAGTGGAGGCACGAAAGCCAGTGTAATCGTCAGAGAGACGCGATGGGGTGGCGTGGGCATTGGGCACCCACACCACCCCGTTCACACAGACGCCCCTAGGGGCGCGGGGAACTGCGCGACCAGCCACAACGGAGCCGCAGCCGGAAGACGACCTATCGCCGCTTGTACGACTCCACGTAACCGCCCGCAGGCGTACCCACGCCGGTCACAGGGTCATACCCCTTCACCGCGACCAACGAGCTGTCCTTACCAAGCGACCGCACAGATGTCGCCAGACCGTCCGTCGCGTCATACCCGTTCACGAAATCCACGCGAGCCACCGCGAGCCCCGACCCCGTCGGGTTGTCCGTGACGTCGTGGTACACCTTCGACCCGTACTTGGCGTAGATCGACGGGTTCGCGAACCCGATCGCCTTACCGCCGCGCGCCTCCTGCGCCAGCGCCTGCACGGCCGCGATCACCGGCGAAGCCAGCGACGTGCCGCCGATGCGGTACTCGCTGTACTTCTCGGAGCCGTCCGGGAAGGTCTGCGTCTGGCCGACCTTGAAGCCGGTGTTGGGGTCGGCGATCGCGGAGATGTCCGGGACCACCCGGTTACCGGCCGCGTTGTTGGCCTTCGCCAGCGCGTCCGGGACGACACCCTTCTGGTAGAAGGGCTCGGCGACCGTCTTGCTGGTGCCGCCGCCCGCACCGGAGGTGAACGCGCCGGGGAAGTTGGTCCAGCTCTTGCCGTCCGCGGACAGCGTGGCCTTCTCGGTGCCCCAGCCGGTCTCCCACAGGTACTTGTCGCCCTTGCCGACGGCGAGGGAGGTACCGCCGACCGCCGTCACCCACGCCGAGTTGGCCGGGGTGTCGACCTGCTTCGTGCCGGTGTTGGCGACCTCGTCGCCGTTGTCACCGGAGGAGAAGTAGAAGCCGATGCCCTCGACCGCGCCGAACTGGAAGACCTGGTCGTAGGCGGCCGCGAGGTCGGGCGTCTGGTTGGCCTCGATGTCGCCCCAGGAGTTGGAGACGATGTCGGCGAGGTGGTTGTCGACGATCTTGCTGAGGGAGTCCAGCAGATCGTCGTCGTAGCAGGACGCCGCGCCCACGTACGTGATCTGCGCGTCCGGCGCGACCGCGTGCACGGCCTCGACGTCGAGGGTCTCCTCGCCGTACCAGCCGGAGGCGTCGCACTCGTCGGCACCGGTGTGCGTGTAGTTCTTGGGCAGGACCTGCTTCAACTGGCCCGTGGTGTAGGCCGCGTCGCCGTGCTTCTTCGCGTAGGTGGCCGCGTCGTAGGCGATGGTCGGGGAGGCGAACGCGTCCGTGATGGCGACGCGCACCCCCTTGCCCGTGTACTTGCCCGCCCCGTAGGCGGCACGCAGCTGCTTGCCGGTGTAACCCTGCACGGCGTACGGGATCTTGGTGCCGTACGCGTCGGGCAGCGTGCTCGCGATGTTGGAGCCGTAGTACGACGAGAACGGGCCGGAGTTCTTGAACACGGCTCCGGGGCCCGGCAGTTGCTCGTCGCGGTCGGCCTTGTGCGGGGCGTTGTCCAGGCCGGTGACGGTCAGGACGGCACCGTTCAGGCTCTCCGGCGCGGACGCCGACTTCGAGGGCGCGCGGTAAGTCTTGCTGCCCTTGGTGTAGTTGTGCAGCTGGGTGCCGAACGCCTTCTCGGCGGCGGCCACGTCACCGGTGACGGAGACGTAGTGCTGCGAGACGCCGGTGACCTTCAGACCGGCCGACGTCAGCCAGGACTTCACGGCCGCGACCTGGGCCTTCGTCGCGCCGAAGCGGGACTGCGCCTGGCCGGCGCTCAGATATCTGCCGTACGACGCCGAGGACGGGTCGGACACCGACTTCGCGTACGCGGCGAGGCCGGCCGCGTCCCTGCCCGCCAGATAGACCCGGGCCGAGACCCGCGAACTGTCGGCGGTGGCACCCTTGTCGGCCTTGGTCGTGGCCCACGCGGGCTTCGTTCCGGTCAGCGTGTCACGGGCCGGGGAGTCCGAGGCGTGCGCCGCGGGTATACCGAGCGCGAGCGCGCCGGCGATCATCGGCAGTGTCGCTGCCATGCTCACTCCGGCGCGCGTTCTTGCGCGGTTGGATCTCATGGAACCCCCTGTATGCGGTTCGTCGCGAGTGGATCACTCGCCGGGGCCACTCTTTCGACGAACCGTTCATGCGAGGGGAATACGAATCCCAAGAAGAGCCCAATTAACCTAATGACAAGGCCATTTGAGGGTTAACGCGCTATGAGGACCGAGGGGAAACCCTCTATGGCGAGCCGCCGCGCGCTATGAACGCGGTTTCGCGCCCCGCTCCTTGAGCATGTCCGTCATCAGCTCGATCTCGGACTCCTGGGCGTTCACCATGCCCTGTGCGATGTCCTTCTCCACCTTCACCGTGCAGCGCGCGACACAGCCCTCGGCCATGTGGATGCCGCCCTTGTGGTGCTCGGTCATCAGCTGCAGATAGAGGATCTCGGCCTGCTTGCCGCTGAGCTTCCGGAGTTTCCCCAACTCGGTGTTGGTCGCCATGCCCGGCATCAGCGCGCCGTCCTTGCCGTCGGTCATGCCGCCCATGTCCATCCAGGTCATCGGCGGGTCGGACGACACCTTCGGCAGCTCCCACAGATCCAGCCAGCCCAGCAGCATGCCGCGCTGGTTGGCCTGCGTCTGCGCGATGTCGAACGCGAGCCTGCGCACGTCCTCGTTCTCGGTGCGGTCGCGCACGATGAACGACATCTCCACCGCCTGCTGGTGGTGCACAGCCATGTCCCGCGCGAAGCCCGCGTCCGCGGAGTCGGCGGTGGGCGTGGCCGTGGAGTCGTCGCCGTCGGCGACCGCGTAGGTGACCGCGCCGGCCGCGACGAGCACTGCCGCCGCGGTCCCCGCGATCCAGCCGACCTGCCTCACTGCGCCTTACCGCCCGTGCACACGGCGCCCTTCTCCGGCGTCTGCTCGCCCTGGACGTACTTCTCGAAGAACTTCGCCACGTTCGGGTCGCTGGCGCTCGTCACCGTCCGCTGGTGGCCCCACGCCGTCAGCATGATCGGGTCCGCCTGGTCCTCGTACGGGCTCATCAGCGTGTACGGCGTCGCCTTGACCTTCGTCGCGAGCGCCTCCACGTCGGACTTCTTGGCCTTGCTGGTGTACGTCACCCAGACCGCGCCGTGCTCCAGCGAGTGCACCGCGTTCATGTTGTCGAGCGCCTTGGTGTAGACGTCGCCGTTGCAGTTCTGCCAGACCGCGTTGTGGTCACCGCCGGCCGGGGGCGTCATCGGGTACTTCACCGTCTTGGTGACATGCGTCTGGCTCAGCTTCGCCGACCACGTCTTCACGCCGTCCTTGCCCGTGGTCCAGTGCCCCGGGTTCTTCGAGTCGGACGCGGTGCTGCTGTCGTCGTCCTGCGACTGCACGAGCACGACGGCGCCGACGACGAGAGCGGCCACGACCGCCACGCTCGCCCCGATCGTGAGAAGCCGGTTGCGGCGCTCGCGAGCCTGCTCGGCCCGCCGCATCTCGGCTATACGCGCCTGCCGTGCGGCGGATTCCTTCTTCTTGGCGGAGCCCATGGGGTTGTGTCCTTCTGGGGAAAGGGGGCCGATCGGGTCCGCTGATCGTAATAGGGAGGACCGGGTCTCCCGTAGGGCGGGCACAGGAATGGCCGAAGATCGGGTTCCGCTCACGCCCCGGGCCCCGCAGGTTGCGGACCGCCCGGCATTACTTCCGCGCGTCCGAGCAGGCAAGATGGGCGCAGAACAGTACACCTGTCGGACGTGAGGCGTTCAACCGGGCGTCGGCCTGCCGATCATGGTCCGCAACACGGATGAAATGGTGTTGTGGTGGGATGCTCAGGTGCCCGACCGTCTCTCTGCGGGACCGGAGGCAGGCGGCCTGACCAGCAAGGATGGGGAAGCGGAAGATGGACAAGCAGCAGGAGTTCGTGCTCCGGACGTTGGAGGAGCGCGACATCCGGTTCGTACGCCTGTGGTTCACGGACGTGCTGGGCTTCCTCAAGTCCGTCGCCGTGGCCCCGGCCGAGCTGGAGCAGGCCTTTGACGAGGGCATCGGCTTCGACGGCTCGGCGATCGAGGGCTTCGCCCGGGTCTACGAGTCCGACATGATCGCCAAGCCGGACCCGTCGACGTTCCAGATCCTCCCCTGGCGTGCGGAGGCCCCCGGTACGGCCCGGATGTTCTGCGACATCCTGATGCCGGACGGCTCGCCGTCCTTCGCGGACCCGCGCTACGTGCTCAAGCGCGCGCTGGCCCGCACCTCCGACCTGGGTTTCACCTTCTACACCCACCCGGAGATCGAGTTCTTCCTCCTGAAGGACAAGCCGCTGGACGGCACCCGCCCGACCCCGGCCGACAACTCCGGATACTTCGACCACACCCCGCAGAACATCGGCATGGACTTCCGCCGCCAGGCGATCACCATGCTGGAGTCGATGGGCATCTCGGTCGAGTTCTCCCACCACGAGGGCGCCCCCGGCCAGCAGGAGATCGACCTCCGCTACGCCGACGCGCTCTCCACGGCGGACAACATCATGACGTTCCGCCTGGTCATGAAGCAGGTCGCGCTGGAGCAGGGCGTGCAGGCCACGTTCATGCCGAAGCCGTTCTCGGAGCACCCGGGCTCGGGCATGCACACGCACCTCTCCCTCTTCGAGGGCGACCGCAACGCGTTCTACGAGTCGGGCTCGGAGTACCAGCTCTCCAAGGTCGGCCGCTCCTTCATCGCGGGCCTGCTGAAGCACTCCGCGGAGATCTCCGCGGTCACCAACCAGTGGGTCAACTCCTACAAGCGCATCTGGGGCGGCTCGGAGCGCACGGCCGGCGCCGGCGGCGAAGCCCCCTCGTACATCTGCTGGGGCCACAACAACCGCAGCGCCCTGGTCCGCGTCCCGATGTACAAGCCCGGCAAGACCGGCTCGGCCCGCATCGAGGTCCGCTCGATCGACTCCGGCGCCAACCCCTACCTGGCCTACGCCGTCCTCCTCGCGGCCGGCCTCAAGGGCATCGAGGAGGGCTACGAGCTCCCGCCGGGCGCCGAGGACGACGTCTGGGCCCTCTCCGACGCCGAGCGCCGCGCGATGGGCATCGAGCCCCTCCCGCAGAACCTCGGCGAGGCCCTGACCCTGATGGAACGCAGCGACCTGGTCGCCGAGACCCTCGGCGAGCACGTCTTCGACTTCTTCCTGCGCAACAAGCGCCAGGAGTGGGAGGAGTACCGCTCCGAGGTCACCGCGTTCGAGCTGCGGAAGAACCTGCCGGTGCTGTAACACCCCGCGCGCGACAAAGGGGCCGGTGGCTGTGCGCCACCGGCCCCTCGGCGTTCTCGCGCCCCGTCACGAGGCGCTGTTCCCGCCCGCGGCCCGCCACGCCTCGACCAGATGGGCCGGAACCCGGCCACGAGCCGGAACGGTCAGGCCCTGGGCGCGGGCCCAGGCGCGCACCGCCTTCGCGTCGTACGGGCGTGTGCCCGCCGCCGCGGCCCGCCCCAGCAGCGTCTGCCGGGCCTGGGCCTCGGCGAGACGGTGGGCGAGCACGTCGATCTCGGCCTGCACCGACTCCTGAGGCGTGCACGCGGGGAACAGACGGGAGAGCAAGGACCCGCCCAGGCTGGGCAGCACCAGGAAGCCGGCCGTGGCCCTGGGCGCGTAGTCGGCCGCCGGCGGCGCGTCGGCCGGGGCCGGTCCGGTGGCGAGCAGCGCGGCGCCCCCGGCGCCGGTGAGGCCGGCGATGCCGAGCCAGCCGCTGTTCTGCCGCTGCCGTACCGCGTGTCCGGCCACCTGTCGCGGAGTGCGAGAAGCCGGGCGACAACCCGGCCCTCGTCACCGAACTGCACGCCGCGCTGTTCAGCGTCGGGGACTGCTTCGGCGCACGCGGCGCCGAGGCCACCGCCCGGGCGGTACGGGAACGGCTGCGGCCGGTGCTGGTGCCCCTGGTCACCGAGCGGGACCGGCCGGCCGCCCGGGAGACCTGGCTGGTCGCCCGCGCCCTCGCCTGTCTGCTCACCGTCACGGCGCAGGACCGGCGAGGTGGCGAACCCGACCTCGCCGAGACCCTGCTCAGAGCTGGCCGCCGCCCGCCGCGACGCGGAGGGCAACTACCCGGAGGACCCCGCCCGACGAGGCCCCCGGGGCGTCACTGCCCCCGCTGCCCCGCCAGGTCCGCCAGCACCTTGTGCAGGGGCTCCGTCTCCCGGCGGCGATACTCCTGGATCGCCCAGCCGTTTCCGTCCGGGTCCTTGAAGTACATGAACGTGGCGCCGTCCTGGGGGCCGAAGGACTGCGGCTCGGTGACGTCCAGGCCGCGGGCGGTCAGCTCCTCGTACGCCGCCTTCGCGTCCGTGACGCACAGCTGCATGCCGTGGTACGTGCCCGGCTGCGGGGTGCCCGTGGGGATCTGGAGGCCGTCGACGAGCGCGATCGAACAGCCCGAGCCCGGCGGGGTCAGCTGGACGATCCGGACGCCCGGCATCACCTCGCCGTCCAGGTCCACGTGGAAACCGACCTTGTCCCGGTAGAACTCCTTGGCCCGGTCCACGTCCGAGACCGGCATCAGGATGACTTCGAGACTCATGTCCATGGCAAGGCTCCCTCAGGTGAAACGCCAACGCGTCTGGCTGAACGGCTCCCCCTTACCGAAGCCGAAAACCGTGCGCGGCGCTACCGAGAAGACCAGAGCGCTTCCCCCGCCGTGGTGGAAACACCCCTCCCGGACCTCGAAGTGCCAGAACTCGCCGTACTTCGCCTCCCACCCGGCCGCCAGCGCCCGCAGCCGGACGTCGTCGGTGACCCGTACCGCCTCGCCCTCCACGACCAGGTCGTACCCCTCGTTCCAGGTGCTCGTCCCGGTCGTCAGCACGACCTGCGGGTTCGCCGCGAGGTTCAGGGCCTTGCGCTCCTCGGCGCCCGTGCAGAAATGCAGGGCGCCGTCCGACCAGACCGCGGGCAGCGGGGTCACGTGCGGGCGCCCGTCCGGCCGTACCGTCGAGATCCAGAACAGTTCGGCCGACTCCAGCAGCGCGACCGCCCGCGGCCAGGGGGTCGCCGTGACGGTCGGGTCGCTGTAGCGCCGGTCCAGCCGGGTCTGTGGTTCGTCGTGAGTCATACAGGGCAGACCCCGTTGCGGCCCGGAACTCATCGGCGCTTCCCTCCAGGTCTGCGGTTAGGCTCAAGGCCGTACGACCTTGATCCGACGGGAGGGCCGGGGATGACGGCGCCGGGGCGCAGGAGCAGTACCTTTTCGCGGCTGCTGCGGCACGGGTTCACCGATCCCTCCGCCGCCGAGCGGCTCCTCGACGGACCGGAGCTGAGCGGCGTACGCAATGACCCGGTGCTCCTGGAGGCCCTCGGGGCCACCGCCGACCCCGATCTCGCGCTGCACGGTCTGGTCCGGCTCCTGGAGGCGCAGACGGACCGGGAACTGCTCGACACGGTCATAGCCGCCAAGCCGCTGCGCGACCGGCTGCTGGGGGTGCTCGGCGCCTCCGCCGCGCTCGGCGAGCACCTCGCCCGGCACGCCGGCGACTGGCAGGCGCTCGTCATGTACGAGCCGCGCGACCTGCACCCCGGCGTGGAGGAGTTCGAACGCGGGCTCTCCGGGGCGACCGACCCCGTCTCCCTGCGCGTCGCCTACCGCCGCTGCCTCCTCTCCATCGCCGCCCGCGACGTGTGCGGCACCACCGACGTCGCCGAGACCGCCGCCGAGCTCGCCGACCTCGCCACCGCCACCCTGCGCGCCGCCCTCGCCATCGCCCGCGCCGCCGCCCCCGAGGACGCGGCGCTGTGCCGGCTCGCGGTCGTCGCGATGGGCAAGTGCGGTGGCCACGAGCTCAACTACGTCTCCGACGTGGACGTGATCTTCGTGGGGGAGGCCGTCGACGGGGCCGACGAGGGCAAGGCCCTGCGCGCCGCGACCCAGCTCGCCTCGCACATGATGCGGGTCTGCTCCGAGACCACCGTCGAGGGCTCCATCTGGCCCGTCGACGCCAACCTGCGCCCCGAGGGCCGCAACGGCCCGCTCGTACGAACGCTCGCCTCCCACCTCGCCTACTACCAACGCTGGGCCAAGACCTGGGAGTTCCAGGCGCTGCTCAAGGCCCGGCCGGTCGCCGGGGACATCGAGCTGGGCGAGGAGTACATCGCCGCCCTCGAACCCCTCGTCTGGAAGGCCGCCGAGCGCGAGAACTTCGTCGCCGACGTGCAGAAGATGCGCCGCCGCGTCGTCGAGAACATCCCCGTCGCCGAGGTCGAGCGGGAGCTGAAACTCGGGCCCGGCGGACTCCGCGACGTCGAATTCGCCGTGCAGCTCCTCCAGTTGGTGCACGGCCGCGCCGACGCCTCGCTGCGCAGCGGCACCACCCTCGACGCCCTCCAGGCCCTCGCCGCCGGCGGCTACGTCGGCCGCGACGACACCGTCCAGCTCGACGACGCCTACCGCTTCCTGCGCTCCATGGAACACCGCATCCAGCTGTTCCGGCTGCGCCGCACCCACCTCGTCCCCGAGGACGAGGCCGACCTGCGCCGCATCGGCCGCTCCCTCGGCCTGCGCACCGACCCGGTCGCCGAGCTGAACCGCGAGTGGAAACGGCACACCAGTGTCGTACGGCGCCTGCACGAGAAGCTCTTCTACCGGCCACTGCTCGACGCCGTCGCCCAACTGGCGCCGGGCGAGGCCAGGTTGAGCCCGGAAGCGGCCCGCGAGCGGCTCGTCGCCCTCGGCTACGCCGACCCCGCCTCCGCCCTGCGCCACCTGGAGGCCCTCGCCTCCGGCGTCACCCGCAAGGCCGCGATCCAGCGAACTCTCCTGCCCGTCCTGCTGGGTTGGTTCGCCGACTCCGCCGACCCGGACGCCGGCCTGCTCAACTTCCGCAAGGTCTCGGACGCGTTGGGCAAGACCCCCTGGTATCTGCGGCTGCTCCGCGACGAGGGCGCCGCCGCCGAGAACCTCGCCCGCGTCCTGTCCGCCGGCCGCCTCGCCCCTGACCTGCTCATGCGCGCCCCCGAGGCGGTCGCGCTCCTCGGCGACGAGGAAGGCCTCGCACCCCGCGACCGGGCCTCCCTGGAGCCGGAGGTCCTCGCCGCGGTCAGCCGCGCGGACACCGCCGAGAAGGCCGTCACCGCGGCCCGCGGCGTACGCCGCCGCGAACTGTTCCGCACCGCCGCCGCCGACATCATCGGCTCCTACGGCACCGAGACCCAGCCCGTCGAGGCCGACCAGGGCGCCCTCGTCGACCGCGTCGGCGGTGCCGTCTCCGACCTCAACGCGGCCACCCTCGCGGGCACCCTGCGCGCGGTCGTGCGCGACACCTGGGGCGACACCCTGCCGACCCGGTTCACCGTCATCGGCATGGGCCGCTTCGGCGGCCACGAACTCGGCTACGGCTCCGACGCCGACGTCCTGTTCGTCCACGAGGCGCGGGGCGGCGTCCCCGAGCAGTCCGCCTCCGAAGCCGCCAACAAGGTCGTCTCCGAGATGCGCCGGCTCCTCCAGATCCCGAGCGCCGACCCACCGCTGCTCATCGACGCGGACCTGCGCCCGGAGGGCAAGTCCGGGCCGCTGGTACGGACGTTGAAGTCGTACGAGGCCTATTACCGCCGCTGGTCCCTGGTCTGGGAGTCGCAGGCGTTGCTGCGGGCCGAAGTCGTCGCCGGTGACGAGGACTTGGGGCGGCGCTTCATCGAGCTGATCGATCCGCTGCGGTACCCGGCGGAGGGGCTCGGGGACGACGCCGTACGCGAGATCCGGCGGCTGAAGGCGCGGATGGAGGCGGAGCGGTTGCCTCGCGGCGCGGACCCGAAGCTGCACACCAAGCTCGGGCCGGGCGGGTTGTCCGACGTCGAGTGGACCGTGCAGCTGCTTCAGTTGCAGCACGGGTGGGCCGAGCCCGGATTGCGTACGACCCGGACGCGGGAGGCGCTTGCCGCGGCGCGCTCCGCCGGGCTCATCGGCTCGGAGGACGCCGAGACTCTCGACGAGGCCTGGGTGTTGGCCACGCGGGTGCGTAACGCCGTGATGCTGGTGCGGGGGCGGGCGGGCGACACGTTCCCGACGGAGGCGCGGGAACTGGCGGCTGTGGGGCGGTACTTGGGGTACGGGCCTGGGCATGCGGGGGACATGCTGGATGCGTATCGGCGTACGGCGCGCAGGGCGCGGAGTGTGGTGGAGACGTTGTTCTACGGGGCGTAGGCCTTCTTCGTCGGGTGCGGGTGTGTTGTGGTTGCTCGCGCCCGCGCGGCGTTAGCCGCAAATCGAGCACAGCCCCGCGCCCCTGACACCCGCGTCATGGCGACGCCTATGAGCACCACTGCCATGCCTGTCAGCACCCTTATCCCTACCTGCTCGTTCAACAGCACCGCTCCTAGCGCCACCGACACCACCGGCAGCAAGTACCCCACCGTCGCCGCCGTCGTCGGCCCCTCGTCGGCGATCAAGCGGTAGTTGAGGTAGAAGGTCACCCCCGTGCCCAGGACCCCGAGTGCCGTGACCGCCCCCAGCCCCACCAGGTCCGCCTCCACCGGGCCCGCCACCGGCGCCGACAGCGTCGTCCACCCCGTCGCCATCAGCAGCTGTGCCGCCGACATCGCCATCGGCGCCCGCTTGTCGGTCAGTTTGCGGGCCATGTACGCGAACGCCACCGCGTAGCTCGCCGCGGCGCCCAGCAGGGCCAGCGCGCTCCAGCTCAGCAGGCCCGAGCGGTGCCAGGGCGCGAAGATCAGGACCGTACCGGCGAAGCCGAGGAGCAGGCCGGTCAGGCGCAGGGGGTGCAGGCCGCGGTCGGTGCCCAGCACCACGCCGATCAGGAGTGACCACAGCGGGGTCGTGGCGTTCAGGACGCCGGCGATGCCGGAGTCGAGGTGCTGCTCACCCACCGCGAACAACGCGAACGGGATCGCGTTGCAGAACAGCGCGGCGATCACCAGGTGCCCCCAGGTGGCCCGGGAGCGGGGAAGGCGCTGGCCGACCGAGCGGGCCAGCACCCACAGGGTCACCGTGCCGAGTGCGCAGCGGACGATGGTGATCTGGGCGGGGGAGAGGCCGTGGTTGAGGGCGAGCTTGATCCACAGGAAGCCCGAGCCCCACAGGAGGGCGAGGGCGGCCATGCGGAGTGTGGAGGCGGGAGACATGGCTCTACGGTCCGGGAGAGAACGCGTGAGGACAAGTGAAGAGTTCTGGATGTGTTGTTAAGCTGCGCTACATGCTGGATGTGCGTCGGATGCAGGTGCTGCGGGCCGTGGTGAGCAGCGGGTCGGTGACGGGGGCGGCGGCGGTCCTCGGGTACACGCCGTCCGCGGTGAGCCAGCAGATCGCCGCGCTGGAGAAGGAGGCGCGGACCGAGTTGCTGGAGCGGGTCGGGCGAGGGGTGCGGCCGACGGCCGCCGGGCTGCTGCTGACCGGGTACGCGGACGCCATCGGCCGTCAGGTCGCCGAGGCGGAGACGGCCCTGGCCGATCTGCTCGCGGGGCGCACGGGCCGGCTGGCGGTGCGGTACTTCGCGACGGCGGGGGCGGCCCTCGTCGCCCCGGCGGTCGCGAGGCTGCGGACGGAACATCCCGGCGTGCAGATCGAGCTCAAGCTCATCGACCCCGAGGACCCGCTGCCGGACGTGCGGGAGGGGCGGGCGGATCTGGCGCTCGTCGTGGGGCCCGCGGGGCACGAAGGGGTGCGGCTCCTGCATCTCCTCGACGATCCGTATCTGGCGGTGCTGCCGGAAGGCCACCGGCTGGCGGACGCCCCGGAACCGGGGCTGTCCGACCTCGCGGAGGAACCCTGGGTCGGCAGTGAGTGGCCCGGCCCCTGTCTCGACGCCCAGCTGAGCGCGTGCGAGGCCGCCGGGTTCCGGCCGCGGTTCGTCGTCGAGAGCGAGGACTACGTCACCGCGCAGGGCTTCGTGGCGGCGGGTCTCGGCGTGAGTCTGATCCCGCGGCTCGGGCTGCGGAACGGGGTGCGCGACGGCGTGGTCGTACGGGAGCTGCGGGCGCCCGAGCCGACCCGGTCGATCTACGCGGCCGTACGCGAGACCGCCCCGCCGCAGCCCGCGCTGCGGGCGTTCATCGCGGCGATGCGCTCCGCGGCCGGGGTCGGCTGACCGGCGGCACCAGCTGGGGGAGGCGGTACGGCAGGGCGCCGTACCAGAGCCTCGCCACCGTGAAGCCGAAGGCCAGGCACAGGATGCCGCCCACCGCGTCCAGCCAGAAGTGGTTGGCCGTCGCGACGATGACGACCAGGGTGACCGTCGGGTAGAGCAGGCCGAGGACCCGCACCCACGGCACCGACGCCAGCGCGAAGATCGTCAGGCCGCACCACAGGGACCAGCCGATGTGCATGGACGGCATCGCGGCGTACTGGTTCGACATGTTCTTCAGATCGCCGGAGGCCATCGAACCCCAGGTCTGGTGGACCATGACGGTGTCGACGAAGTCGCCGCCGTTCATCAGCCGGGGCGGCGCCAGCGGATACAGGTAGTAACCGACGAGAGCGACGCCGGTCGTGGCGAAGAGGACCATGCGCGTCGCCGCGTAGCGGCCGGGGTGGTAGCGGAAGAGCCACACCAGGACACCCAGCGTCACCACGAAGTGCAGCGTCGCGTAGTAGTAGTTCATGCCCACGATCAGCCAAGTCACCGAGTTCACGGCGTGGTTGACCGACTCCTCGACCGCGATCCCCAGGTCGTGCTCGACCCGCCAGATCCAGTCGGCGTTGCGCAGCGCCTCGGCTCGCTGTTCCGGGACCGCGTTGCGGATCAGTGAGTACGTCCAGTAACTCACCGCGATCAGCAGGATCTCGAACCACAGCCGGGGGCGGCGGGGGGTGCGCAGGCGGCGAAGAAGGCCCCTGTCCGAACGGTCCGCGACAGGATGCGGAACGGCCTCTTCGCGGCCTTCCAGTGTCGTCACGGTCGCATCACCCATGGACACAGAGTCTGCCAGAAAAGCCCTTGCCCCCAGATCATCCCCCGGTCGGGTTCAGGACGCATGTTCTACGGCGGAACGAGGCCCTCGTCTCCTCCCCGCGCAGGTCCTGAAAGCCCGGTTTCTCCGCCTCAGGAACGAGCCCGCTCCGTACGGGACGCCACAGGCGCCGAAGCCGTGGAACCACGCACCACCAGCTCCGGCATGAACACGAACTCACTGTGCGGAGCGGGCGTCCCGCCGATCTCCTCCAGCAGCGTCCGCACCGCGGCCTGGCCCATCGCCGGAACCGGCTTGCGGACCGTCGTCAGCGGCGGATCGGTGAACGCGATCAGCGGAGAGTCGTCGAAGCCCACCACCGAGATGTCCCGCGGCACTTCGAGACCGAGCTGCCGGGCCGCGCGTATCGCACCCAGCGCCATCATGTCGCTCGCGCACACGACCGCCGTACAGCCACGGCCGATCAACGCGGTCGCGGCGGCCTGACCGCCCTCCAGCGTGTACAGCGAGTGCTGGACCAGGTCCGACTCCGCGGACTCCGCGGACAGCCCCAGCTGGTCCTGCATCGCCCGTACGAAGCCCTCGATCTTGCGCTGCACCGGCACGAACCGCTTCGGGCCGACCGCGAGACCGATCCGCGTGTGACCGAGCGAGGCGAGATGCGTGACCGCCAGCGTCATCGCCGCGCGGTCGTCGGGGGAGATGAACGGCGCCTGCACCTTCGGCGAGAAACCGTCCACGAGCACGAACGGCACGCCCTGGCCGCGCAGCTGCTCGTAGCGCTGCATGTCGGCGGAGGTGTCCGCGTGCAGTCCGGAGACGAAGATGATGCCGGCCACGCCCCGGTCGACGAGCATCTCCGTGAGCTCGTCCTCGGTGGAGCCGCCGGGGGTCTGGGTGGCCAGCACCGGGGTGTAGCCCTGCCGGGTCAGCGCCTGGCCGATCACCTGCGCCAGCGCAGGGAATATCGGGTTCTCCAGCTCCGGCGTTATCAGCCCCACCAGGCCCTCACTGCGCTGACGCAGCCGCACCGGACGCTCGTACCCGAGCACGTCCAGCGCGGCCAGCACGGACTGGCGAGTGGTCGCGGCGACGCCCGGCTTCCCGTTGAGGACGCGGCTGACGGTCGCTTCGCTGACCCCCGCTTGAGCAGCGATGTCGGCAAGCCGTGTGGTCACAGGATTGGACTGTACCGGCCGTCCCTCCCCTTGCACACCAATCGGACGCCGTGGGCGACCTGTTGACCGTCCCGGTCCGAGCTGCTGGGTCATCGCGCTCCCTCGTGAAAGTGATGGCAAGAGCTTGCAGAGTCTTGCACAGCGCGCTCTCCGCCGCTCCACCCCTGGAAACAAGCGTCTCACGGCGGTAGCCGGGAGGTCACGCGCGGATAACTTACGAGACGTCTTGCACTTTTTTGCTGCAAGGTCTTTCGCAACGCTTACACGGCTGTTACGTTCACGTCGCCCGGCCGCCGCAACGGCGCAGTCGGCACCACAGCAGGGACGGCAGACGGGGCCGACCCTGCACCACGCAGGGAAGCGGGCGGGACCGCCTCCCTGCACCACACGGGCTTTCACCCTCAAGGAGAACTCATGCGGCGTGGCATAGCGGCCACCGCGCTGGTGGCGTCCCTCGCCCTCGCGGCGACGGCCTGCGGCGGAGACGACGGCGACAGCGAATCCAGCGGTCCGACCACCATCACCTGGTGGGACACCTCCAACGCCACCAATGAGGCGCCGACCTACAAGGCTCTGATCAAGGAGTTCGAGGCGTCCCACAAGGACGTCAAGGTCAAGTACGTCAACGTCCCCTTCGACCAGGCGCAGAACAAGTTCGACACCGCCGCCGGCTCCAAGGGCGCCCCCGACGTGCTCCGCGCCGAGGTCGGCTGGACCCCCGCCTTCGCCAAGAAGAGCTACCTCCTGCCCCTCGACGGCACCGAGGCCCTCGCCGACCAGAGCAAGTTCAAGTCCAACCTGCTGGAGCAGGCCAAGTACGAGGGCAAGACCTACGGCGTTCCGCTGGTCACCGACACCCTCGCCCTGGTCTACAACAAGGAGCTCTTCGAGAAGGCCGGCGTCGAGGCCCCCAAGACCTGGGACGACCTCAAGGCCGCCGCCGCCACCATCAAGAGCAAGACCGGCGTCGACGGCTACTGGGGCTCCACCCAGGCCTACTACGCCCAGTCCTTCCTCTACGGCGAGGGCACCGACACCGTCGACGCCTCCGCCAAGAAGATCACGGTCAACTCCGCCGCCGCCCAGAAGGCGTACGGCACCTGGCTCGACCTCTTCTCCGGCAAGGGCCTGCACAAGGCCGACACCACCGCCGACGCCTACGCCCACATCCAGGACGCGTTCGTCAACGGCAAGGTCGCCGCGATCATCCAGGGCCCGTGGGAGATCACCAACTTCTACAACGGTGCCGCGTTCAAGGACAAGAACAACCTCGGCATCGCCACCGTCCCGGCCGGCTCCACCGGCAAGGCCGGCGCCCCGACCGGCGGCCACAACCTCTCGGTCTACGCCGGCTCCGACGCCGCGCACCAGAAGGCCGCGCTGAAGTTCGTCAACTTCATGACCTCCGCGAAGTCCCAGGCGACCATCGCGCTGAAGAACTCCACGCTGCCCACCCGCGACGACGCCTACACCGCCGAGGTCAAGGCCGACCCGGGCATCGCCGGCTACCAGACGGTCCTCGCCGCCGCCCAGCCGCGCCCCGCCCTGCCCGAGTACAGCTCCCTGTGGGGCCCGCTGGACACCGAGCTGCCGAAGATCGCCGGCGGCAAGGAGTCCCTCGACAAGGGCCTGAGCAGCGCTGAGACCGCCATCGCCAAGCTGGTGCCGGACTTCAGCAAGTAAGCCCCGACAGGCCGCCGGATCTCCCGACCACGGGGGGAGGGATCCGGCGGCCATCGGCCTGAGAGCCGTACCCCCTCTGGAACCACAGGACTTCACGAAGGTCGTCGAACCATGACAGTCGCCATCGACCGCGCGACCGGCAAGCGCCGCGGTGACCGCGCGCCCCGGCCCGGCCTGGGACAGCGCCTCAAGCACAGCTACCAGAAGCACTGGTACGCCTACGCCATGATCGCCCCCGTGGTCGTCGTGCTCGGCGTCCTCGTGCTGTACCCCCTGGTGTACGGCCTCTACCTCACCCTCACCGACGCCAACAGCCTCAACACGGCCCGCACCATCGGCGTCAACCACATCGACGCCACGTACAAGTTCATCGGGCTCGACAACTACGCCGACATCCTGTGGGGCCCGACGGCGTACGACCGCTTCTGGTCGCACTTCATCTGGACCGTCGTGTGGACCGCGCTCTGCGTCACCCTGCACTACTGCCTCGGCCTCGGCCTCGCGCTGCTGCTCAACCAGAAGCTGCGCGGCCGGACGCTGTACCGCATGATCCTGATCCTGCCCTGGGCCGTGCCGACCTTCGTCACCGTCTTCGGCTGGCGCTTCATGCTCGCCGACGGCGGCGTCATCAACTCCTTCCTGGACTTCCTCCATCTGCCCGCCCCACTGTGGCTGGAGGACACCTTCTGGCAGCGGTTCGCCGCGATCATGGTCAACACCTGGTGCGGTGTCCCCTTCATGATGCTGTCGCTCCTCGGCGGCCTGCAGTCCATCGACAACTCCCTCTACGAGGCCGCCGAGATGGACGGCGCCACCGCCTGGCAGAAGTTCCGGTACGTCACCCTGCCGGGCCTCAGGTCCGTCAGCTCCACCGTCGTCCTCCTCGGCGTCATCTGGACCTTCAACCAGTTCGCGATCATCTTCCTGCTGTTCGGCGACACCGCGCCCGACGCCCAGATCCTCGTGACCTGGGCCTACTACCTCGGCTTCGGACAACAGCCGCGTGACTTCGCCCAGTCGGCCGCCTACGGCATCCTGCTGCTGGCCATCCTGATCGTCTTCACCTCCTTTTACCGACGCTGGCTGAACCGCAATGACCAGCAGCTCGCGATCTGAGGCAGGAGCTCCCATGAGTACGACCACCGCCCCGACCTCCGTCGAGAAGACCGAGCAGGACCAGGCCACCGGCACCCCACCCAAGCCGCGCCGGCGCGGGCTCGCCACCTCCCTCGTCTCCCACGGCATCCTGATCGTCGCGAGCGTCATCGCCCTGTTCCCCGTGGCCTGGCTGGTCTATCTGTCCCTCGGCCCGGACAGCGACGACTACCTCCACCCCGGCGGCATCTGGTCCAAGATGACGTTCGACAACTACACGTTCGTGCTGCAGCACACGAAGTTCTTCGACTGGCTGCAGACCACGATGATCGTCACCCTGGGCACCACGTTCATCGGCGTGATCATGTCCGCCACCACCGGCTACGCCGTCTCGCGGATGCGCTTTCCCGGCTACAAGAAGTTCATGTGGGTCCTCCTGGTCACCCAGATGTTCCCGGTGGCCGTCCTCATGGTGCCGATGTACCAGATCCTCTCGGACCTCCAGCTCGTCGACAGCTACCTCGGCCTCGTCCTGGTCTACTGCACCACCACCGTGCCGTACTGCGCCTGGCTGATGAAGGGCTACTTCGACACCATCCCGTTCGAGATCGACGAGGCGGGACGCGTCGACGGACTCACCCCGTTCGGCACGTTCGCGCGGCTGATCCTGCCGCTCGCCAAGCCGGGCCTGGCCGTCGCCGCCTTCTACAGCTTCCTCACCGCCTTCGGCGAGGTCGCGTTCGCCTCCACGTTCATGCTCTCCGACGACAAGTACACCTTCGCCGTCGGCCTGCAGACCTTCGTCAGCGAACACGACGCCCAGCGCAACCTGATGGCCGCCACCGCGGTGCTCATCGCCATACCGGTCGCCGCGTTCTTCTACTTCGTCCAGAAGAACCTGGTCACCGGCCTCACCGCCGGCGGCACGAAGGGCTGACCGCCGGCCAGGGGCCTCACCCCACCGACCCGAGGCGGTCGCGGTGTCCATCCGACCCCGCTGTCACCGCGGCCGCCTCGTCAATCAGCCGCACGCTCCTGTGCGCCCCCCTTCTGCCCCCATCTGCAACCTCCTGCCCAGATGACTCCGTTACGTATCAAGGACGCCATGAGCCAGCAGCACTCCGCCGCCGACCCGGCCCCGACCTCCGCCGTCGCCACCGTCGCCCAGCGCCGCGACTGGTGGCGGGACGCGGTGATCTACCAGGTCTATCCGCGCAGCTTCGCCGACAGCAACGGCGACGGCATGGGCGACCTGGAGGGCATCCGCTCCCGACTGCCGTACCTGCGTGACCTCGGCATCGACGCCGTGTGGCTCAGCCCCTTCTACGCCTCCCCACAGGCCGACGCGGGCTATGACGTCGCCGACTACCGTGCCGTCGACCCCATGTTCGGCAACCTGCTGGACGCGGACGCGCTGATCCGTGACGCGCACGAGCTGGACCTCAGGATCATCGTCGACCTGGTCCCCAACCACTCCTCCGACCAGCACGAGTGGTTCAAGCGCGCCCTGCGCGAGGGCCCGGGCTCCTCCCTCCGCGACCGCTACCACTTCCGCCCCGGAAAGGGCGAGAACGGTGAACTCCCGCCCAACGACTGGGAGTCCATCTTCGGAGGCCCGGCGTGGACCCGGGTCACCGAGCCCGACGGCTCCCTCGGCGAGTGGTACCTCCACCTCTTCGCCCCCGAGCAGCCCGACTTCAACTGGGAACACCCCGCAGTCGGCGACGAGTTCCGCTCCATCCTGCGCTTCTGGCTGGACATGGGCGTCGACGGCTTCCGCATCGACGTGGCCCACGGCCTGGTCAAGGCGGAGGGCCTGCCGGACCTCGGGGACCACGACCAGCTGAAGCTGCTGGGCAACGATGTCATGCCGTTCTTCGACCAGGACGGTGTGCACGAGGTGTACCGCCAGTGGCGGCTCATCCTCGACGAGTACGCGGGCGAGCGCATCTTCGTCGCCGAGGCCTGGACCCCGACCGTCGAGCGCACCGCGAACTACGTCCGCCCCGACGAACTGCACCAGGCCTTCAACTTCCAGTACCTGGGCACCCATTGGGACGCCGAGGAACTCCGCCAGGTCATCGACCGCACCCTGGAGGCGATGCGCCCGGTCGGCGCCCCCGCCACCTGGGTCCTCTCCAACCACGACGTCACCCGCCACGCCACCCGCTTCGCGAACCCGGCGGGCCTCGGCACCCAGATCCGCGAGGCGGGCGACCGCGAGCTGGGCCTGCGCCGAGCAAGGGCAGCCACTCTTCTCATGCTCGCCCTCCCCGGCTCGGCGTACATCTACCAGGGCGAGGAACTCGGCCTCCCCGACGTCGTCGACCTCCCCGACGAGGTCCGCCAGGACCCGGCGTACTTCCGCGGCGCGGGCCAGGACGGCTTCCGCGACGGCTGCCGCGTCCCGATCCCGTGGACCCGGGAGGGTTCGTCGTACGGCTTCGGCACGGGCGGCAGCTGGCTCCCGCAGCCGGCGGAGTGGGCGGACCTGAGCGTCGAGTCCCAGACGGGCGTCGCCGGCTCCACCCTGGAGCTCTACCGCACGGCCCTCGCCACCCGCCGCACCGAGCCCGACCTCGGCGCCGGCGAGTCGGTCGAGTGGCTCCGCGCCCCCGAGGGCGTCCTCGCCTTCCGCCGCGGCGACTTCGTCTGCGTGGCGAACACGACCGGCGAGTCGGTGACGACCCCGGCGTACGGGCGCCTTCTCCTCGCGAGCGGCGAGATCGCCGAGGTCGACGGCGACGCGAAGATCCCGGCGGACACCACGGCGTGGTGGACGACGGCCTGACCACGGGCACGCCCGCACCGGGCCCCCGCCGCCTTCGGGCAGCGGGGGCCCGGTGGTTTTCCCGGGTGAGCGGAGATTTCTCCGGCGGCGTGTCGATCGGCGCGGCCCGCGATCGACGCTTGGGTGGAAGGGCGACCGGCGCCCACCGTCCCGAGGAGAGACCATGCGGATCCGCGCCCGCCTCAGCATGAGTGCCGACGGCTATGTGACCACGCCGAACGGCTGGCCCGCCCTGACCGCCGACCCCGCGTTCGTCTCCGGCGAGAGCCATGGCATCCGGGAGTTCCTCGCGGACTGCGAGGCCGCGCTCATGGGCCGCACCACCTTCGAACCGGCGCTGAACAACACCCGCTGGCCCTGGCCCGACCTCGATGTGTTCGTCCTCGGCTCGCACCGCCCCGAGGGCACCCCGGACCATGTCACCACCGACAGCGATCCGGCCCGGCTGCTGGAGAGGATCCGCGCGGCCAACAAGGGCGGCGACGTCCACCTGGTCGGCGGCCCGCGTACGATCGCGACCTTCCACGCCCTCGGTGCCCTGGACCGCCTCGAACTCGTCGTCCTGCCCCTGCTGTTCGGCGGTGGCACACAGCTGACCCCCGCCCTCGGCGCCGACACCGGGCTGACCTTCCAGAGCCAACGGGCCCTGCCCGGCGGCTCGGTGGAGATCGTCTACGCCTGCGGAGGCAGCCGCGGTGAGCTACCGGCCCGGCCCGCCAGTCAGCGCTGAACGCGGACAGCCGGAAGAGGCCGCTCGTGGATCGAGCGGCCTCCTCGGGTCAGGACGGCGTCACTTCCAGGTGTCGCTCGCGGAGTAGCCCGACGAACTGCCCGTGGTGTACGAGCGGTTGGTGCCGGACTCCCAGGTCACGTTCCCGGAGCTGTCCTTCTTGACGTACTTGTACTCGAAGCTCGTGCTCTTCGGCACGATCGCCAGCTTGCTCCACGTCGGGTACGACGCCGACGACAGCGGGATGGCGTCGGCCGTGTTCCAGGAGCCGAGGGAGGCGACGGAGCCCACGACGTAGACGTTGGTGCCGAGGGTGGTCGTGGCCGTCACGTTGAAGGTCACGTCCGTGGCGTTCGCGGTGGCCACGTTCCACGCGGTGTTGATGCCGACGGCCGAAGTGGTCGTGGCCGCCGTCCGGTTGGCGTTGGACTCCCACGTCACATTGCCCGAACTATCCTTTTTGACAAACTTGTACTCGAACGACGTGTTGATCGGCACGCTCACCGCACCTGACCAGATCGGGTACCCGGTCGACGACAGCTGGACCGCCTTCGAGGTGTCCCAGGAGCCGAGGGCCGAGATCGAACCGACGACGTAGACGTTGGTGCCGCTCGTCGTCGACGCGTACTCGTTGAACGTCGCCGTCACCGTCGACGTCGAGCCGTCGTCGCCGCCCGAGTCGCCGCAGCTCGTGCACGGGGTGAACGAACCGTTGTAGAAGGCGATCGCGCTCTTCGCCGGGACGGTGAGGGTGGCGCTGCCGCCGGACACGGTGACTGTCGTCGCGCCGTTGTCGATGACGTTCGTGTACGTGCCGTCGGCCATGCCGGTCGTGAAGGTGTAGGTCGCCGCCGACGAACCGTTGTTGATCGCGATGTAGCCCGCGGTGCCGCGGCTGAAGCCGATCACGTCGGACGACTTGGTCGACCAGTTGGACACCGCCTCCGTGCCCACCGCGTTGTGCCACTTCACCATGCCGGTGACGGCGGTGTCCCGGTCGAGGCAGTACCAGCCGCTGGAGCAGTTGGTGTCGGTGACGAAGCCGGCGGAGTTCGGCGGGGCCTGGTCGCTCTGGGTGAACTCCCAGCCGGCGTAGATGGTCGGGGTCGACCACTTGTAGGCGAGCTGGAAGATGTTCGCCAGCTTGTAGCTGTCACCGTCCTTGTAGGACATGTGCAGGCCGTTGCGCTCGGTGTCGTGGTTCGTCACGAAGGACACCGAGTTGGCGGGGGTGAGGATGCCGGAGGAGGAGAGCGACGCGAGGTCGGAGACGTTCCCCTGGAACGCCGACTTCAGCTTGCTCGCGTAGGTGAAGTCGAGGACGTCACCGGAGGAGTAGTAGTCGGAGGCCGCCGGGGTGGAGCCCGGGTAGATCTCCTGGAAGACGTACGGGTCCGTGCCCGACGTCGTGTCGGTCAGCTTGGCCTCGATCGCCTGGAGGTCGGCGGTCGGTATGTGCTTGGCCGCGTCGACACGGAAGCCGTCGACACCGAGGGCGAGCTGTTTGTTGAGGAAGGCCGCGATACCGCTGCGGACGCTGTCCTCCTCGGTCTCCAGGTCGGGCAGGCCGAGGAGTTCGCAGTTCTGGACCTCGGTGAGGTTCGACCAGTCGTCGATGACGAGGTCGGAGTCGGAGCAGTCGTCCGACTGGTGGTAGTCGCCGGCGTTCCAGTCGGGGGTGTCGTACTTGTTGGTGATCGTGGTGCCGTTGTAGCCGGTGCCGGTCTGCGCGGCGGTGTGGTTGATCACCGCGTCCGTATACACCTTGATGCCGGCGGCGTGGCAGGTGCTCACCATGGAGGCGAACTCGGCCGCCGTGCCGAAGCGGCTGTTGAGGTTGTAGGAGTAGGGCTGGTAGACGTCCCACCAGTAGTACGAGGACTGCTTGAGGGACTCGGCGGGCGGGGCCACCTGGACGGCCCCGTAGCCGTTCGGGCCGAGGACGTCGGTGCACTCGGCGGCGACCGAGTCCCAGTTCCATTCCCACAGGTTGGCGATGACATCGCCCGAGGTGGTGGCGTCGGCGTGGGCGGTCGCGGCGGGCAGGGCTGTCACACCGGCGAGGGCCAGGGCGCCGACCGCCAGGGCTCTCGTGGTGCGGCTCAGCGCACCCGGTCGGAAGGTCATGTGCGGCTCCGGGAGGGGGAGGAGAGGGGGAGGAGAGGGGGAAGCGGCTGAAGTCGATCAGAGGTCGGGGATTCAACAAGTCGTGAGAGTGCGGCAGTTGAGAAGGGCACGTCAAGAGAGTTGGTGAAAGTTCTTGCTGTGAGTTTCAAGCCCCTTGCTGTAAACCTTTCGTCAGCGGTACGTTCACGCCGGCGCCGGGCAAAGGAGCCCGGCCGTCACGCAAGGAGCCCCCACGTGATATCGAGATGGTCAGCCGGCGCGTCTCTCACCGCGCTCGCCGCAGCCGCGGCCCTCATCGCCCCCGCCACCCCCGCCGCCGCCTCCCCGCCCGGCACCAAGGACGTGACCGCCGTCCTGTTCGAGTGGAACTTCGCCTCGGTCGCCAAGGAGTGCACCAACACCCTCGGCCCCGCCGGTTACGGCTATGTCCAGGTCTCCCCGCCCGCCGAGCACATCCAGGGCTCGCAGTGGTGGACGTCGTACCAGCCCGTCAGCTACCGGATCGCCGGTCGCCTCGGTGACGCCACCGCCTTCAAGAGCATGGTGGACACGTGTCACGCGGCCGGGGTGAAGGTCGTCGTCGACACCGTCATCAACCACATGTCCGCGGGCAGCGGCACCGGCACGGGCGGGTCGTCGTACACCAAGTACAACTACCCGGGCCTGTACTCCTCCGCCGACATGAACGACTGCACGTCGACCATCAGCGACTACACCAACCGCACCAACGTCCAGAACTGCGAACTCGTCGGCCTCGCCGACCTGGACACGGGTGAGGAATACGTCCGCGCCACCATCGCCGGGTACATGAACTCGCTGCTCGGCTACGGCGTCGACGGCTTCCGCATCGACGCGGCCAAGCACATCCCGGCGGCCGACCTCGCCAACATCAAGTCGCGCCTGTCCAACACCTCCGTGTACTGGAAGCAGGAGGTCATCTACGGCAGCGGCGAGGCCGTCCAGCCCACCGAGTACACGGGCAACGGGGACGTCCAGGAGTTCCGTTACGCCTACGACCTCAAGCGCGTCTTTAACAACGAGAACCTCGCCTACCTAAAGAACTACGGCGAGGGCTGGGGCTACATGAGCAGCGGCGTCTCCGGTGTCTTCGTCGACAACCACGACACCGAGCGCAACGGCTCGACCCTCAACTACACGGACGGCGCGAACTACACCCTCGCCAACGTCTTCATGCTCGCCTACCCGTACGGCGCCCCGGACATCAACTCCGGCTACGAGTGGTCCTCCACCGACGCGGGCCCGCCCAACAACGGCTCGGTGACCGCCTGTTGGCAGGACGGCTGGAAGTGCCAGCACGCCTGGCCGGAGATCATCCGCATGGTCGCCTTCCGCAACGCCGTGCGCGGTGAGGCCATCACCAACTGGTGGGACAACGGCGGCGACGCGATCGCGTTCGGGCGCGGCAGCAAGGGGTTCGTGGCGATCAACCACGAGTCGGGCTCGCTCGGTCGTACGTATCAGACGTCTTTGCCAGCGGGGACGTACTGTGATGTGCAGGGCAACAGGACCGTGACGGTGAACTCCAGCGGGCAGTTCACGGCCACTCTCGGCTCCAACACCGCCCTCGCGATCTACGTCGGAAAGTCGAGCTGCTGAGCTTCGAAGCAACGGGGGAGCACGGAGGCCAGTGAGGATTCGAACCGCCGTGTGATCGAAGGTGTTGGAACGCATGCGCTCATGGCGCGCATAATTTCGACCGGATGTGATCTTTGGTGCGATAGATCGATTGCGCGCCCATACGGTGATCTGCATGAAGCTCCGGTACAACGTTCGTGTGTACCCGAGCGCCTCTCAGCGTGGCAGTCTGGCGAGGGCGTTCGGGTGCGCCCGCGTCGTGTGGAACGACGCCCTTCGACTGCGTTGGGACGCGTATGCGCAGGGTGTGCCCCGCCCGACGGCGGCTGAGCTGTCGAAGCGGGTTATCACCGAGGCCAAGAAGACTCCGGAACGGGTCTGGCTCGGTGAGGTGTCCGCCGTGGTGCTCCAGCAGTCGCTACGCGACCTGGAGGCCGCGTACAGCAACTTCTTCGCCTCGAAGAACGGCACTCGCAAGGGGCCGAGGATGGGCCCGCCGAAGACGAAGAAGAAGACCGCCCGGCAGGCAGTCCGGTTCACCGCGAACGCCTGCTGGGCCATCACGAAGGGCGGCAAGCTTCGGCTTCCGAAGATCGGCGACATCGAGGTGCGCTGGTCACGCGAGCTGCCCGCACGGCCGTCGTCGGTGACGATCATCAAGGATTCGTCCGGTCGGTACTTCGCCTCGTTCGTGGTCGAGGCGGAGGACAAGCCGCTGCCCGAGTTGGACGTGGAGGAGACGGATACCGGGATCGACCTGGGCCTTGCCTGCTATGCCGTGCTGCGCGGCCGGAAGATTGCCTCCCCGAAGTTCTTCCGCCGCCAGGAGCGCAAGCTCAGAAGAGCTCAACGGGCTGTATCCCGTAAGCAGAAGGGATCGAACAACCGGCGCAAGGCCAAGCAGGCCGTCGCCAAGATCCATGCCCGCATCGCCGACCAGCGACGCGACTTCATCGAGCAGGAGACCACCCGCATCGTCCGCGAGAGCCAAGCGGTCTACGTGGAGGACCTGAACGTGAAGGGCATGGCCGCCCGCGGCGGCAGGCTCGGCAAGAGCGTCCATGACCAATCCCTCGGCAGGTTTGTCCGCACCCTGGAGGCCAAGTGCACCCGGTACGGGCGGACCTTCGTCAGGATCGACCGGTGGTTCCCCTCTACGCAGCTGTGCTCCCGCACGGGATGCGGGCGACTTACCGGCCCCAAGGGCCGCGAGCAGCTTCACGTCCGCGTGTGGACGTGCGCGGAGTGCGGAACCCGACACGACCGAGACGAGAATGCCGAGGCCAACCTGCGCGCCGCTGGACGGAAACGTGTCGCTGAGATGCGGCACGAGGCGGAGCGTCAAAACGCCTGTGGAGAGCACGTCAGACCTCGCAAGCCGGGGCAGCGCTCGATGAAGCAGGAACCCACCCGAAGCCCAGCCGCTGCGCGCGGCGGGGCAGGCGGGAATCGTCCACGTTCACGTGGATGAGGACGTCAAAAGGATGGCGCTAACTACACGGTGGCCAGGTCTGCAAATGTTGAGGGGCGCGCTGAAAATTCTTACCGATGGTTTCAAGCCTCTTGCTGTAACTCTTACGGCGGCGATACGGTCGCGCGGGGTCGGACCCACCTAGAGCCGTAATCGCAAGGAGCCCATCTGTGATACCGAGATGGCCGACGCCGTCGAGGCGCCGTACCGCCCATGCCGGACGGGTCGCCGCGGTCACCGTCACCGCGCTGGCCGCAGCGCTCGTCCAACCCCTCGCCGCGCGGGCGGACACACCGCCCCCGCCCCCGTCCGACACCAAGCTCGCCGCCGAGCCCGCCCGGCACGACTCCACGCGCGAGCAGTTCTACTTCGTCCTGCCGGACCGTTTCGCCAACGGTGACACCGGCAACGACAAGGGCGGCCTGACGGGCACCCGCCTCAGCACCGGCTACGACCCCACCGACAAGGGCTTCTACCAGGGCGGCGACCTCAAGGGCCTGACGAAGAAGCTCGACTACATCAAGGGGCTCGGCACCACCTCCATCTGGATGGCGCCGATCTTCAAGAACCAGCCGGTGCAGGGCACCGGGGCCAACGCCTCGGCCGGCTACCACGGTTACTGGATCACAGACTTCACCCAGGTCGACCCGCACTTCGGGACCAACAAGGACCTCGAAACCCTCATCTCCAAGGCGCACGCCAAGGGCATGAAGGTCTTCTTCGACGTCATCACCAACCACACCGCCGACGTCGTCGACTACGAGGAGAAGTCCTACGACTACCTCTCCAAGGGCGCCTTCCCGTATCTGACGAAGGACGGCGAGCCCTTCGACGATGCCGACTACGCGGACGGCACCGAGGACTTCCCCGAGGTCGATGCCGACTCTTTCCCGCGCACCCCGAAGGTCACCAAGAACAACAAGGTTCCGTCGTGGCTCAACGACCCGACGATGTACCACAACCGGGGCGATTCGACCTACGCGGGCGAGTCCACGACCTACGGCGACTTCTCCGGCCTCGACGACCTGTGGACCGAGCGTCCCGA
The DNA here is from genome assembly GCF_045041065.1 of Streptomyces sp. NBC_00028. Taxonomy (NCBI): domain Bacteria; kingdom Bacillati; phylum Actinomycetota; class Actinomycetes; order Kitasatosporales; family Streptomycetaceae; genus Streptomyces; species Streptomyces sp. NBC_00028. The sequence goes on from NZ_CP108293.1 coordinate 7,130,259, forward strand.
GGTCGTCAGCGGCATGGAGAAGATCTACGAGAAGTGGGTCAGGGACTTCGACATCGACGGCTTCCGGATCGACACCGTGAAACACGTCGACATGGAGTTCTGGACCCAGTGGGCCACCGCCCTCGACGCCTACGCCGCCCGGCACGGCCGCGACGACTTCTTCATGTTCGGCGAGGTCTACTCCTCCGACACGTCGATCACCTCGCCGTACGTCACCCAGGGCCGCCTCGACGCCACGCTCGACTTCCCCTTCCAGGAGGCGGCACGACAGTACGTCTCCCAGGGCGGCAGCGCGCAGAAGCTGGCGGCGCTCTTCGGTGACGACTACAAGTACACGACCGACAAGGCCAACGCGTACGAGCAGGTCTCCTTCCTCGGCAACCACGACATGGGCCGCTTCGGGTACTTCCTGAACCAGGACAACCCGAAGGCCACGGACGCGGAGTTGCTCGCCAAGGACGAGTTCGCCAACGAGCTGATGTTCCTCAGCCGCGGCAACCCGGTCGTCTACTACGGCGACGAGCAGGGCTTCACAGGCTCCGGCGGCGACAAGGACGCCCGCCAGACGATGTTCGCGTCGAAGACCGCCGACTACCTCGACGACGACGAGATCGGCACCGACCGCACGCACGCGAGCGACGCGTACGACACGAGCGCGCCGCTCTACCGGCAGATCAGCGCCCTCGCCAAGCTGCGCAAGGCCAACCCGGCCCTCACCGACGGCATCCAGACCGAGCGCTACGCGGCCGACGGCGCGGGCGTCTACGCCTTCTCGCGTACGGACGCGAAGACCGGCCAGGAGTACGTCGTCGCGTTCAACAACGCGGGCGAGGCCAAGTCGGCGACGTTCGCGGTCGGTTCGGCGGCCACGGCGTACAAGGGCGTCTACGGCACCGACGACTCGGTGAGGTCCGACGCCGACAAGAAGCTCACCGTCACCGTCCCGGCCGGCTCGGCGATCGTCCTCAAGGCGGCGGCCAAGCCCGCCAAGACGGCCACCGCGCCGACGGTCACCCTCAAGGCCCCGGCCGCCGGCGCCACCGGCACGGTCACGCTGTCGGCCGACGTCGACGGCGGTCAGCTCAATCGGGTCGTCTTCGCCGCCCAGGTCGGCAACGGCAAGTGGAAGACGCTCGGCTCGGCCGACCACGCCCCCTACAAGGTCACGCAGGTCGTCGGCAAGGACGTACCGGCCGGAACGGCCCTGCGCTACAAGGCGGTTGTCGTCGACTTCCAGGGCCACACCGCGAGCGCCCTCGCCGCGTCCACCACCGGCACCCCGCCCGCCGAGGAGGTCCCCACCGCCACCTCCCGCGACTACGCGATCGTCCACTACAAACGCGCGGACGGCGACTACGACGACTGGGGCCTGTACGCCTGGGGTGACCTCGCCGACGGTGAGGCCACCGACTGGCCGAACAGCCACCCCTTCACCGGCCGGGACGCCTACGGCGCCTTCGCCTACGTCAAGTTGAAGACCGGCGCCTCCAACGTCGGCTTCCTCGTCATCGACAAGGACGGCGACAAGGACGTCTCCGCCGACCGCTCGATCGACGTCACCAAGACCGGCGAGGTCTGGATCGAGCAGGGCAGGACGGACGTCCTGACCGAGAAGCCGGACTACCCGGCGCAGGACAAGACCAAGGCGGTCGTCCACTACCACCGCGCCGACGGGAACTACGACGGCTGGGGCCTGCACGTCTGGACGGGCGCCGCGAACCCCACCGACTGGTCGAACCCGCTGAAGCCGGTGAAGACTGACGCCTATGGCGCGGTCTACGAGGTACCGCTCACCGAGGGTGCCACCAGTCTCAGCTACATCATCCACAAGGGCGACGACAAGGATCTCCCGTCCGATCAGTCGCTGGACCTCACGGCCAACGGTCATGAGGTGTGGCTGTTGAACGGCCAGGAGAAGTACCTGCTGCCGCAGCCCGCGGGCTCAGCGGCCGCCCTCGACCTGACCGCCTCCAAGGCGGTCTGGATCGACCGGGACACGGTCGCCTGGAACGGCTCCGACGCCGCCGCCTCCACCCAGCTCCTCTACAGCCGCGACGGCTCGATCGCCGTCAAGGACGGGGCGCTGACCAGTGACGACGAGCGTTGGCTGCGGCTGACCAGAACGACGCTCACCGACGCCCAGAAGGAGAAGTTCCCGCATCTGAAGGCGTACACCGCCTGGACCGTCGACCCCCGGGACCGCGACCGGGTCCGCGAGGCGCTCAGCGGCCAGGTCGTCGCCTCCCAGCGGGCCGCGAACGGCGCCGTCCTCGCGGCGACCGGCGTCCAGATCGCCGGCGTCCTCGACGACGTGTACGCGAGCGCGACCAAGGCCGACCTCGGCCCGACCTTCGACAAGAGCGGCCGCCCCACGCTGTCCGTGTGGGCGCCGACCGCGCAGAGCGTCTCGTTGGAGCTCGACGGCTCCACGGTCAGGATGAAGCGCGAGGCGAAGACCGGCGTCTGGTCCGTCACCGGCCCGAAGTCCTGGAAGGGCAAGGAGTACCGGTACGCCGTCAGGGTCTGGGCGCCCAGCGTCCAGAAGGTCGTCACCAACAAGGTCACCGACCCCTATTCGGTCGCCCTGACCACCGACTCCGAGCGCAGCCTCGTCGTCGACCTCGACGACAAGTCCCTGGCCCCGTCGGGCTGGACGTCGTACACCAAGCCGAAGGCCACCCCGCTCAAGGACGCGCAGATCCAGGAGCTGCACATCCGGGACTTCTCCGTCGCCGACAAGACGGCGGACCACCCCGGTACCTATCTCGCCTTCACCGACAAGGACAGCGACGGCTCCAAGCACCTCAAGGAGCTGGCGAAGTCGGGCACCTCGTACGTGCACCTGCTGCCCGCCTTCGACATCGCCACCATCCCCGAGAAGAAGTCCGACCAGGCGACCACCGACTGCGATCTCGCCTCCTACGCGGCCGACTCCGACAAGCAGCAGGAGTGCGTCGCGAAGATCGCCGCGAAGGACGCCTTCAACTGGGGCTACGACCCGTACCACTACACGGTCCCCGAGGGCTCTTACGCCACCGACCCGGACGGCACCGGCCGCACGGTCGAGTTCCGCAAGATGGTCAAGGCGCTCAACGACGACGGTCTGCGGGTCGTCATGGACGTCGTCTACAACCACACCGCGGCGAGCGGGCAGGCGGACACCTCCGTCCTCGACCGCATCGTCCCCGGCTACTACCAGCGGCTGCTCGCCGACGGCTCGGTCGCCAACAGCACCTGCTGCGCCAACACGGCGACCGAGAACGCGATGATGGGCAAGCTGGTCGTCGACTCGATCGTCACCTGGGCCAAGGAGTACAAGGTCGACGGCTTCCGCTTCGACCTCATGGGCCACCACCCCAAGGCCAACATCCTGGCGGTCAGGAAGGCCCTGGACCAGCTGACCCTCGCCAAGGACGGCGTCGACGGCAAGAAGATCATCCTGTACGGCGAGGGCTGGAACTTCGGCGAGGTCGCCGACGACGCCCGCTTCGTCCAGGCCACCCAGAAGAACATGGCCGGCACCGGCATCGCCACCTTCTCCGACCGGGCCCGTGACGCGGTGCGCGGAGGAGGGCCCTTCGACGAGGACCCGGGCGTCCAGGGCTTCGCGTCCGGTCTCTACACCGACCCCAACTCCTCGAAGAACAACGGCACCTCGGCCGAGCAGAAGGCCCGGCTGCTGCACTACCAGGACCTCATCAAGGTCGGACTGTCCGGCAACCTCGCGAAGTTCACCTTCACCGACACCGACGGCAAGGAGGTCACCGGCGCCGAGGTCGACTACAACGGCCAGCCCGCCGGCTACGCGGACGCTCCCGGCGACGCCCTCGCCTACGCCGACGCGCATGACAACGAGTCGCTGTTCGACGCGCTGACGTACAAGCTGCCCGCCACGACCAGCGCGGACGACCGTGCCCGGATGCAGGTCCTCGCCATGGCGACGGCCACCCTCTCGCAGGGCCCGTCCCTCTCCCAGGCGGGCACCGACCTGCTGCGCTCCAAGTCGCTGGACCGCAACTCCTACGACAGCGGCGACTGGTTCAACGCCATCCACTGGAACTGCGCGGACGGCAACGGCTTCGGCCAGGGCCTGCCGATGGCGGCCGACAACGAGTCCAAGTGGTCGTACGCCAAGCCCCTGTTGGCACAGGTCAAGGTCGGCTGCACACAGATCGGCGGGGCCTCGTCGGCCTACCAGGACCTGTTGCGGATCCGGTCGACGGAGAGCGTGTTCTCCCTCGACTCCGCCGCGCAGGTGCAGTCGAAGCTGTCCTTCCCGCTGTCCGGGAAGGCGGAGACGCCGGGCGTGATCACCATGGAACTCGGTGACCTCGTCGTGGTGTTCAACGCGACGCCGGAGGCGCAGGCGCAGCGGGTGGCCGGGCTGGCCGGGACGGCGTACGCGCTGCACGAGGTCCAGGCGACGGGCGCCGACTCTACCGTCAAGCGGTCTTCGTACGAGCGGGTTTCGGGCACCTTCGCCGTTCCGGGGCGCACTGTGGCGGTATTCGCCCGCAAGTCCTGACAACGGCATTACCTTGGTGGGGCAGACCCGGTCCGGGTCTGCCCCACTGTGGTGTCCAAGGGCTCTGCACACATGGATGTCGAAGGAAACCTGACAGGCACGACCGTCATGGTCGTGGACGATGAGGAAGCAAGCCGCTACGCGATGGGCACCCTGCTGACCCGGGCGGGGCACCGCGTCGTGCCGGTCGCCAGCGGTGGCGAGGCGCTCGCCGAACTCGACGTACGGCTACGCAAGGGCACTCTGCCGGACGTGGCCCTCGTCGACGTGGGGCTGCCGGACATGAGCGGCTTCGACCTGTGCCGCCGCTTCAGGGAGCGGCCGCACACGGCCGGGCTGCCCGTCGTGCACTTCTCCGCCGCCCGGGTGGCCCCGGTCGACTGCTGCGAGGGTCTGGACGCGGGCTCCGAGTCCTATCTGAAGGTGCCCGCCGAGCCCCTGGAGATCGAGGCGGTGGTCCGGGCCGCCGTGCGTAACGCACGGGTGCGGGCCGACGACCGGGCGCTGGTACGGCGGCTGACCCTGCTGTCGGAGACGACCGTCACCATCCAGGCGGCACGCTCCTTGCAGGAGCTCAGCGACGCGGCGGCGGAGGGTATCTCGCGGGTCACCGGCACTCCCGCCGCCGTCTTCGTCCTGGACCAGGAGGGCCGGTTGTGCCGGGGCCTGTCCCGGGACCGCATTCCGGTCGCCCTGCCGGACGACGGGGCCGATCGTACGGTGGCCGCACTGCTGCGGCGGCTCACCCGGGGGCAGTCCGGTGGTGTGCAGCTCACGACGGTGCCCGCGCCGCTGTGGCCGGCCGGGTACTTCCGGCCCGGTGTCGAGCATGACGCCCGGCTGGCGCTCGTCCGCACGCAGGACGGCCGGGCCACGGTGTGCCTGGCCGCGCCCGCGCGCGGGATGCGGAGGATGGGCCCCGAGCGCGAGAGCCTGCTGGCCCAGCTGACCCAGGCCACCGCGTTCGCCGCCGAACCACTCCTCATGTACCAGGTGGAGCGGCATGTCGCCCTCACCCTCCAGCACAGTTTCCTGCCCTTGCCGCACCGGCTGCCCGAGCTGCCCGGAATGAACGTCGTGGTCCGCTATGTGCCGGCGTCCCCGGAGACCGAGATCGGCGGCGACTTCTACGCCGTGCTGCGGACCGACGAGGGCGTGCTCACCGCGGTCGGTGACGTCGTCGGGCACTCGCTGGACGCGGCGACCGTCATGGTGGAGATCCGGCACGCGCTGCGTGCCTACGCGGTCGAGGACAGCGACCCGTGCGTGCTCGCCGAGCGCCTCGACCGGATGCTCCAGCGCTACCACCCCGACCTCACGGCCACCGTCTGCATGGCCCTCGTCGACCCCACCACCGGGCGCACCCAGGTGGCCAACGCGGGCCACATCCCCCCGCTGATCGTCCGCGACACCGCGAGCGCCGACTACGTCAAGGCGGCCGGACCGCTGCTCGGCGTCGGCCTGCCCCACCCGCCCGCCACCGAGCTCTTCCTCGAACCCACCGACCGGCTCCTCATGGTCACCGACGGCCTGATCGAGACCCGCGGCACCGACCTCTCGGTCTCCATGGAACACCTCCGCGCGGCTGCCGCCGGCTCCCTGCCCGGCCTGGACGCCCTGTGCGACACCCTCCTCGCCTCGTTCGGCCATGACCGCGAGGACGACATCGCGATGCTGGCGCTGCGGCTAGGCTGAGGCCCCTTGGCCTAGAACAGGAGTGCCCATGCCGCAGATCACCGTCGACTACTCCCAGACCATCACCCCCGCCTTCGACCGGGCCGGTTTCGCCCGGGCGTTGCACGAGGCGACGGTGGAGATCGCGGCGGCGAAGCCGGAGGCGTGCAAGACGCAGTTCCGGGCGAGCGAGTTCACCGCCTTCGGATACGAGGAGGACGGCCACGCCGTGGTCCATGTCACCCTCGGTCTGCTCGCCGGGCGCACCGACGAGACCAAGGCGAAGCTCACGGAAGCGGTCCTGGAGCTGCTGCGCAAGCACATCGAGGACCAGGGCGTCGTGCTGCACGCCTCCGCGGAGGTGCGCGACCTGGACGCCTCCTACCGGAAGTTCTAGGACGCCAGCGCGATCAGCCGGCCCACCAGGTCGGCGAACGGCCCGTCGGTCGGCTCGTCGCGGAGCATGACACGCATCAGCGCACCCATCTCCTCGTCGTAGGCGGCGCTCACCGCGGCGAGCGCCGCGAAGTCGCGCACGAGCTGCGCCTCCAGCTCTCCGCGCGGGATGCGCCGGCCGTCCAGCCAGATCAACGCCGTCGACTCGGCGAGCGAGATCCAGGAGCGGACGACCAGTTCCAGCCGCGCGGGCGGGTTCGTGACGCCCAGATGCGACAGGATCTGTTCGTACGCGGCCTGCCGTACCGAGTCGATGAGCGCGTTGGTGGCCGAGGAGCCGACGGCCGGGCCGCCACGCATCAGGGCCGCGAAACCGGGCCCGTGCTCGTCCACGAAGTCGAAGAAGCGCCGCATCACCCGCAGCAGCCGGACCCCGAGCGGCCCTTCCCGCGGTTCGACGAACCGGCCCGCCAGGTCGTCCGCCGCCCGCTTCAACGCGGCCTCGTACAGGCTGAGTTTGCCGGGGAAGTAGTGATAGACCAGCGGACGCGAGATGCCCGCCGCGGACGCTATCTCGTCGATGGACACATCATCGGGCGAGCGCTGGCTGAACAGTTCGAGGGCGACGCCGATCAACTGCTGCCGCCGTTCCTCGACTCCCATTCTTCGCCGTACCCCGGTAGTCATGCGAACACCTTACCGATCGGATCCGGCCCGGAACGGGCCGGTCCGACCAACGGCGTTCACATGTCCAGCACAAGTCGCTCACTTCGTGCCCGCGAAACGCAGATGAGCATCGAGTCGCCGCGCTCCCCGTCCGTCAGCAGCTCGTCGCGGTGGTCCACCTCGCCCTCCAGCACCCGCTGTTGGCAGGTCCCGCAGAATCCCTGCTCGCAGGAGTAGAGGGTGTTCGGCAGCTCCGCGCGCACGGCCGCGAGCACCGTCGAGTCGGCGGGGACCTTCAACGTCCGTCCACTACGCCGGAGTTCGAGCTCGAAGGCGGCACCAGGTGCCGAGGCGCGCGGCGTGAACCGCTCCACGCGCACCTGCGGATACCGCTCTTCGACCGCCGCCATCAGCCCCTCGGGCCCGCAGCAGTACAGGGCGGCACCCTCGGGCACCTCCAGCGCGTCGAGATCGGGCACCCCGGTGACGACGGTGACCCGGCCGCCGAACCGCTCCAGTTCGGCCACGAACGGCATCGACTCCCGCGACCGCCCGCAGTACAGCAGCCGCCACTCGACGCCCTCGGGCAGGGCCCGCAGCATCGACAGGACGGGAGTGATCCCGATGCCGCCCGCGACGAAGACGTACGACTCGGCCGCGACCAGCGGGAAGCGGTTGCGCGGCCCGCGCACCTCGACCTCCATGCCCTCGGACAGCTGCTCGTGCACCTCGCGCGAGCCGCCCCGGCCGTCCTCGACCAGCCGGGTCGCCACGGTGTACGAGGAGGTGTCCGCCGGGTCCCCGCACAGCGAGTACTGCCGTACGAGGCCCGACGGCAGCACCAGGTCGAGATGCGCGCCGGGCTCCCAGCGCGGCAAGTCCTGGCCTTCCAGGCGCAGTTGTACGACCCCCTCGGCGACCGTCTCGCGCGAGGTCACCAGCAGTCTGAGCGCCCGCGACCGGGGCCGCCCGGAGACCGGCTCCTCCAGGGCGGGCATCGGCCACAGCGGAGACGCCTGGATACGGCGGCGCATGGCCCGGCGCGCGAGCAGCGCGGCCCCCGCGACGACCGCCACGGTCAGCGGCTTCGGCATCACGCGGCACCTTTCTCGGCGGCCAGCGCCGCGGGGGACCGGTCGAGATAGGCGACGGCCTGCTCGGTGCAGCCCTCCTGGGAGGGGTGGTAGTCACGGCTCAGATAGCGCGGTATCGACCGGAGCAGGTCGCCGGTGCCCGGCAGCACGCCCCGCCGGCCCCGGACGTAGAAGTCCTTGAAGCTCGCCCTGCCATCGACGAGCGTCGGGTCGTTCGCCATGAAGAACCGCGCCCCGCGCTGCCACAGGAACACCAGTGCCGCGAAGGCCAGCGCCCAGGTCCGTACCCGGCGCCGGTAGCCGCCGTCCACGTGCTGGAAGAGCTCGAAGGCGACCGACCGGTGCTCGACCTCCTCGGCGCCGTGCCAGCGCAGCAGGTCCAGCATGGTCGGATCGGCGCCCCGCCGGTCCAACTCGTCGGCGTTCAGGACCCAGTTGCCGAGAAAGGCGGTGTAGTGCTCGATGGCCGCGATGGTGGCCACCCGCTCCATGAGCCACCACTTGCGCGCCCGGCCCGGCGGCAGCGTCCGGTCGCCGAGCAGCTTCTCGAAGAACCAGTCGATCTGGGCGGTGTACGGCGTCGGATCGAGGCCCTGCTCGCGCAGGTGCGGCAGGACCTCGTCATGGGCCTGGGAGTGCATGGCCTCCTGCCCGATGAACCCGATGACGTCCTCGCGCAGCCGCTCGTCCCGGATGTACGGCAGCACCTGCTGGTAGACGTGCACGAACCACCGCTCACCGGCGGGCAGCAGCAGATGCAGCACATTGATGGTGTGCGTGGTGAAGGGGTCGCCGGGCACCCAGTGCAGCGGGGTGTCGTCCCAGGAGAAGGACACCTTGCGGGCCTTGAGGTGCACCCGGTCCTGCGTGTTAGACATGGCGTCAATGTACTGACGAGTAGGACCGAGAGGAAGTCTCGTGCGGTGACTTGTTGACGCCAGTGTCAGCTAGCGCAGCCCGTTGATCGCCCGACCACTGTTCAAGGTCCCCTTCAGCCCGGCCCGGGCGCCGTCCTTCGCCTTCACGGCCAGCAGGTTCCCCCGGGCCGAGCCGCTGACGGCCCCGGTCGCGCTGATCGACGCGGTGTTCCTGCCGCCCGCCGCCAGCAGGTACCAGGACCCCGTCCCCGACTTCCACAGCACACCGGCCAGCACGTTCGGATCGCGCGGACCGCACGCCGGGACGTTCTCGGCCTGCGCCGCGACCGCCCCGTAGGTCCCGCCCGGCGTGCGGAACTGCGCCAGCACGCGCGTCCCGCCGCCCCGCCAGGTCTCCGCGCGCGTGCACACCCACTGCGCCGCCCCGCCCGCGTCGGGCAGCCGCTGGTCGGCGTACGCCCACGCGTTCACCGTCCGTACGCCGGCCGAGCGCATCACGCCCAGCGAGCAGGCGTACGGCGCCCAGGTGCGCAGCGCCTCCGCGCCGGACGCCTCGTGCGGCGCGCCGGGGCGGCCGGTGGTGAGGCGGGCCGGGACCAGTTCACCGAGGTCGCTCAGCAGCCGGGTGCCGGAGCGGTCCGTCAGCTCCAGGACGTTCCAGGACGTGCAGCTGCCGTTCTGCTGCGCCGAACCGGCCAGCGGCGAGGTGACCCCGCTCGTCGGCGTGAGGTCCATCGCGCCGGAGCCGGGCTTGAGGAGATCACGCTCGGCCGCCTTCGTCACCCAGGGCGCCAGCAGATAGCGGACGTTGCCGTCGGCCCGGCCCAGCACGATCGCGCTCGCCTCACCCGGGGTCGCCCCGTCGACCCGCGCGAAGTCGAGGGCGGCGCCCTCGGTGCCGTCCTTCGGCTCGGCGTAGCGGGCGATGCGCAGACCGTCGTAGAGGATCACCACGCGCGCGTTGTCGACGAGCCCGGCGTACAGGAGCTGCGGCGGGCCCGCGGGGCCGCCGGACGGGGTGCCTGGGGTCGCGGAGACCCGGACGGTCTCGCCGGGGCGGGCCCAGACCGCGAGGGCGCGGCGCAGCAGCGCGGTGTCGTGGGCGAGGCCGCCGCGGGCGGGCCAGACGGAGAAGTCGTTGCGGGAGGCGGCCTCCCAGGCGGTGGCGGGGACCCGGGTCAGCTGGGCGGGGTCGAGCGCGGCCCGCGCCGACGGGTTGTCCGCGTACACGGGCGCCGCGGCACCGTCGGGACCCCAGCCGTCACCCGGCAGACCGAGCAGCGCACCGCAGACGGCGACCGCCGCCGCGGCGGCGAGCGCGGCCTTCAGATGCTGCCTGCGGCGCATCAGATCGGTGGGGCGGGCCTGGAGCGAGCAGGGGTCGAACTCGGGGGAGTCGAGCAGGGCGTACTCCGCGGGCACCTCGGCGGCCTCTTCCAGCGCCGCCTCCGCGTCCGTCGCCCCCGCCTCGGTCAGCACCCGGCGGACATCGCCGTCCGGAAGGCGCTCCAGGCCACGCAGCACATAGGCGGCGCGGGCCTCGCCGGACAGGGCCGACAGCCGCTGGTCCAGGGCGAGTTCGTCGGCGCCGCCCGAGCGCGGGAAGAGCCTGAGGCCCCACACCTGGGGGAGCAGCGGCGGCAGTTGGGAGCGCTTGGGCCACGCCCTGGGGGTCAGCGGCAGGCCCGCCTCCAGCGCCGTACGCAGTACCTGGAGGCGGACGAAGGCGTACCCCGGGTCGCCGTCGCGGCCGGTCGACTGGGCCGGGATGGCCGGTGTCGAGGCACGACCGCGCGGCAGGGCACGCTGGACGAGGGCGTGCGCGGTCAGGACGCGCCGGTTGCGGCCGAGGCTCGGCGGCAGCACCAGGTAGGCCAGCCGGACGAGGCGTGGGTAGTGCTCGACGAGCGCGGCCTCGGCTTGTTCGACGTCGACGAACGGCTCGGCGGAGGCGGACGGTGCGGGGCGCGGGGCGACATCCTGTGACTGCACGTTCAGCAGAACGAGCGAATCGTGCGTTGGTCACCGCCACGCGAACGCTCCGCTGGGAGTGCCGCGATGGGTCGCTTTTCGGGTGCGGTCCCGTTGTGGCTGGTCGCGCCCGCGCGGCGGTAGCCGCAAATCGAATACAGCCCCGCGCCCCTGAGGGCGTTGCTCAGCCGTCGGTGTCCGGCTGGACCAAGGCGCGGGCGTAGTTGGCCATCGAGCGCTGGTAGCGCGGCAGATGAGGGGCCAGGGCGCCCAGGACGAGGGAGAGGCCCTCACGGTCGCGGCCGAGGCTGGACAGGCACAGGGCGAGGCACGCTCGTACGGCGTCGTCCAACTCGTCGGAGGGGGCGTCGAGTTCGGGCGTCAGCAGCTTGACGCCCTCCTCGGCCTGCCCGATGTTCCGCAGCGAACTGGACAGTTGGATCTTCGTACGACGGCCCTTGTAGCCGGACAGACCGCGCGCCAGCGCCTCCCGGTACAGCGGCGCGGCCCGGTCCGAGTGGCCGGTCGAGTCCCAGGCGCAGGCCTGCTCGAAGGGGCCGAGCGGGCTGTCCTCGGGGAGCTCGGCGACAAGGGCGTCGATCACCGCGCGGAAGTCGGCGGCCCGCTCCTCGGGATAGTCGTCGAAGGTGGCCCAGGCGGCCGTCACGCGCTGTTCCCAGTTCTCGTTCACCGGCACACTTTCGCACGGGCGTGCCCATCCGGGTACCTGATTTGAGCGCAGCGTGCTCCCCGGCCGTATGGAAGGGGACGGGCACCCAGGCCCACGGGAAGGTTCCGGAGGAACAGATGAGGTTGACCCGACCGATGCTCGCGGCCGCGGCGGCGGCTCTCCTGCTGGCCGGCTGCGGTTCCGGCGGCGGTGACGACAAGGCAGCCGCCGTACCGGAGACCGCGAGCGGCAGCCTCGAACATCTCGCCGCCGAGGTGGGCTGCGAGCCGACCATCCAGATCGACGCCGACGAACTCCGCCAGGGCTCGTGCCGCAAGAGCAAGGCCGACGGCAAGTTCATCCTGGCCACCTTCGCCACCGACCGCGGCCAGCGCGAGTGGATCAACGGAGCCAAGGACTACGGCGGTCACTACCTGGTCGGCCGCAAGTGGGTGGCCGTCGGCGAGACCACGAAGACCGTGTCCGCGCTGCGCGCCACGCTCGGCGGTGACGTCGAGGAGGGCCAGGACCACTCCGCGCACTCCGGCAGCCACTGAACACGCGCGAAAGAGCCGGCGGTGGGAATCCCACCGCCGGCTCTCTCATGTGCTAGCTCACTGGCACTTCTGGCCGGTGTTGATGCACTTGACCATCTTGTTCATCGTGTTCGTGGAGAAGAAGTTGATGAAGTCGTTGTGGTCGGTCACCGGCTTGTGCAGGTTCTCCGGGAAGGTGTCCACCGCGTACGGCTTCACGACCTGACCGTTCTGGATGGTCGGGGCCGGAACGTTGTAGACCAGCCGGACCTGGAGCTGCGGGATCGCCTTGAAGCCGTTGGCGCAGGAGCCGTCGGCCTGGGCGAACGCCACGTGCGTACGGTGGTTGGCGCTGTCGATGTTCTGACCGTCCCAGCAGCTCTGGAAGTTGGTCGTGCGCACCACCTGGCTGCCCTGCGGGCAGATCGGGTACTTGTCGTGCAGCTGCACCTTGTTCTCGAAGCCGGTGCAGCTCCAGTTGACGTTCGCGTTGGCGTTGCCGTTGACGAAGGCCTTGGCGTCACCGGTGATGATGCGCAGGGCGGTCGGCATCGCGACGACGTTGCCCTTCTTGTTGCCGACGAACTTCAGCTGCGCCTGGGCGGGCTGAAGGATCTTGCCGACGTTGCCCTCGGTGCCACCGCCGGCGGCGTTCTGGTCGAAGTCCTGCGTACCGTCCTGGAGGCGCAGTACCGGCCAGAAGTACGAGGACTTGTCGCCCTGGTTCTGGCAGGTGGTCTGGGCCCCCGCCAGTTCCTGGTCGCTCGCGAACGCGTCGTTGCTCTGGTTGCCGACGTAGTCGTGCAGGTGGTGGGCGCCGTTGCTGACACCGGGGGCGACGATCACGTTGTCCGTGTTGTGGTTGTCGTTCCCGTTGGTGCCGCACTTCGTGGTGAACGTGCCCCGGGAGCCGGAACGGCCGTTCGCGGGAAGGCCGTTCTGCCCCACGCCCAGCTGGGCGTTGGCCTGCACCTTGGTGATGTCCACGAAGTCGGCGGCCGTCGGACCGTTACCGCCCTGGCCGTTCTGCTGCTGGCCGCCGTTCTGGTTCTGGCCGCCCTGCTGCTGACCGCCGTTCTGCTGCTGCCCGCCCTGCTGCTGGCCACCGTTCTGCTGTTGGCCACCGTTCTGCTGCTGACCACCCTGACCGGCGTTGGTCGTCGGCTGCTGGGCCGGGACCCCGGTGCACGCGGCGAGCTGCGCCAGGTTCGAGGCCTGTCCGCCGGCCCGCTGGATGTTGATCCGGATGCGGTCCAGAGCGGCGGACCGCTTGTCCTTCAGCGGGCCGAGGATCGCGTTCTGCACGAACCCGGAGTCGCCCGCCTGCGCCTGGCGCGTGGAGGCGAGCCGGGCGTAGGCCTCGGTGATCTGCTTGTCGAGGTTCGCCAGCTCCGTACTCACGCCGTTCCGGGCGCCGTTCGGGACGTTCGTCAGCTTCTGGCCGACGTCCGGGCACTGGATCGTGGCGATCTGCGCTGCGGCGGCCTTCGTCTGGTTCTGTCCCGAGTTCGACTCATGAGCCGATGCGTAGAAGTTCGCCCAGACAAGCCCGCCCCCACCGAGCGCTAGGGCAGCCGAAGCGGCTATGGCCTTGTTGGCCAGCGGCGTACGGCGTTTGCGATTGTTGCGTCCCATGGAACTCCTCTGACTTCCTTGCGGGGCTATCGAGGCGCCCGACAGGAGTGAAGCGGCGCAGTTCCATACGGGCGTGGTCCCACGGGTGTTCACCCGTCTCTCATAAAAATCAGAGGATTACTCGGAAGTTCCGCCCCAACAACCTCTTGAGCAGCGGAAGTTACGGAGAATCAGCGGCCGCTCACCGGCCCTGGTCCAGATAGGCGAGGACCGCCAGAACGCGACGATTGTCGTCGTCCGACACCTCCAGGTCCAGTTTGGTGAAGATGTTGGAGGTGTGCTTGGCAATGGCCCGTTCTGTGACGACGAGCTGTCCCGCGATCGCCGCGTTGGACCGCCCCTGCGCCATCAGGTCCAGCACCTCCAGCTCCCGCGGGGTCAGGCGGCCCAGCGGCTGGTCGGCGGCCGCCCGCCGGGTCAGCAGCTGCTGGATCACCTGCGGGTCCATGGCCGTACCGCCCGCCGCCACCCGGTGCACGGCGTCCACGAACTGCGCCGCGTCGAACACCCGGTCCTTCAGCAGATAGCCGACCCCGCCCGTACCGTCGGCGAGCAGTTCGCGCGCGTACAGCTGCTCCACGTGCTGCGAGAGCACCAGCACGGGCAGCCCGGGTCTCGCCCGCCGGGCCGCCAGCGCGCACTGGAGCCCCTCGTCGGTGTGCGTGGGCGGCAGCCGTACGTCGACCACGGCGACGTCCGGCTCCAGCTCGGCCAGCGCACGGGTGAGCTCGGGGCCGGACTCGACGGCCGCGGCGATCTCGAAGTCATGGGCTTCCAGCAGCCGGACCAGTCCGTCCCGCAGGAGGAACAGGTCTTCGGCTAGGACAACACGCAAGGGATCTCCATGGTGACCATGGTGGGACCGCCCGCGGGACTGCTGACGGCCAGGACGCCGTCGAATGTACCGAGCCGCCGCTCGACCCCGGCCAGTCCCGAGCCCGCCCCGATCACCGCACCGCCCTTGCCGTCGTCGGTGACGCTGATCCGCAGCGTGCCCTCCTTGTGGTGCAGGTCGATCCACAGCCGCTCGGCGTCCGCGTGCTTCACGGCGTTGGTGAGCACCTCGCTCACCGCGAAGTACGCCGCCGACTCCACCGGCGCGTCCGCCCGCCCGGGCAGCTCCACCGTCACCTCGGCGGGCAGCGGCAGCCGCAGCGCCAACGCCCTTACGGCGTCGCCCAGTCCGCGCTCGGCGAGCACCGGCGGATGGATGCCGCGCACCAGGTCCCGCAGCTCGGCGAGGGCGTCCACGGAGGACTTGCGGGCCTGCGCGAGCAACTCCTTCGCCTTCCCCGGGTCCTTGTCGAGGAGCAGCTCGATGGTGCCGAGGTCCATGCCCATCGCGACCAGCCGGGCCTGCGCGCCGTCGTGCAGGTCCCGCTCGATGCGCCGCAGTTCGGCGGCGGAGGTGTCGACGGCGTCCTGCCGCGTCTCGGTCAGCACCCGGACCCGCTCGGCGAGTTCGGCCTGGCTGGGGGAGAGGAGGGCGCCGGTGAGCCGGAAGTGGGCGCGCAGCACGGGCACGGGGAGCAGCCGGAACAGCAGCAGGAGGACGAGCGCGAGCGCACCGGCACCGAACGCGGAGGCCTGCCCGGTGACCGGCACGAAGGCGTACCAGTACCCGTCCGGGAAGACCCGCCACAGCCCGGCCGCCAGCGCCAGCCCCTCCACCGGGTACAGCACCAGCACGGCGGGCAGCAGCGCGGTGAGGAACCCCGCCGTCATGTCGACGGGCAGCCACCTGAGGTCCCGCCAGGTCGCCGGGTCGCCCAGCATGCCGAAGGTGCGCCCCCACGGGTTGGCGTCGGCGGGGAGCGGCCGGTACGCCGCCGGGATCCGCACCCCGGCCCACTCGGCGCCGAGGACCCGCCGCCAGTCGGCGAACGCCCGGACCCCGGTCAGCACCCACGGCGTGGTGACGATCCCGACGCCGATCGGGATGAGCGCGATCGACACCAGCGACAGCACGAGGCACAGCACCGCCCCCGGCAGCGCCACCAGCGCGAGCCCGAACCCCCGCACCGCCGCCAGACCCGAGGTCCGCGCCCAGGTACGCCCACTGCTGCTCTGTGTCTCGATGCTCATGGCAGCAGTCTGTCCCGAGGGCCTCGACCGGGTCACGGGGCCTGACCACCCGCTCAGGGGGTGGTGCCAGATACACCCCCGCCGGTTGATCGGACCGGCGATGACGCCAACGCCCCAAGGGGCGCGGGGAACCGCGCGAACGGCCACGACGGTCCGGCACCCGGCACCCGACAGACGCCACCATGGCGGGACCCCGCACCAGCCGCGCAGCGCCTCGCACCGCCGACCAGGTACCGGCGACGGCCCGCCCCGCGAACTCGCCCCGCGGAACGGGCCTGTGCCGTCAGCAGACGGGCTTGCGCGGCGTCAACGCCCCGTCGGCGGCGCGTACTTGTAGCCCACCCGGCGGATCGTCTGGATCGCCTGCCGGTGCTGGGTACCCAGCTTGCGGCGGAGGCGGGCGATGTGGACGTCGACGGTGCGGCCGTCGCCCACGTGGCCGTAACCCCACACGGTGGTGACCAGCTGGTCGCGGGTGTGCACCCGGTGCGGGTTGGCGACCAGGTGGGCGAGGAGCTCGAACTCCAGGTAGGTGAGGTCGAGTTCGACGCCGTTCACCTCGGCGGTGCGCTGCACCGTGTCGATGCGGACGAGCGGGTCGTCGCCGCTCCCGGCACCGGCCGGGCCCGACTCGGTGGGCAGCAGGGGCGGCTGCTGGTCGGCCGGGACCAGCACCAGGTAGCCGATCATCGGCGGCTGGCCCGGCAGCGTCGGCAGCGCGTGCTGCGGGGCGGGCAGCCAGGTAGCGCCCGGCGGCAGGAAGTCCGCCACGTCCAGCACGTCGTCGGGGCCGACGGCCCGCAGGCGGTGCCGGGGGCCGTGCTCGGCCGGGGCGGAGGCGAGGGGGGCGGGGGACAGAGAACGAGTGGTCGCCATGAGGGTCAGCTCTTTCGCGCGAGAAGGTCGTCCCGGGGACGGGTCGTCCGGAGACGTGGATCGACTGCGCGCTGGCCGAAGGCCGGACGGGGTGTGTCGGCTTTAGAGGGCCCGCGCGTTCATCGCGCGGCAACACACCCGGTCGAAGTCGTGATGCTGACGGGAAGGCCAGAACGGCTCGAGGTCATGGCGACCTGTCGCGGTGGGGTTCTGGAAGCTGGCCATGCCCACATTGAAGCAGACACAAGCCCGCAACAGGACCCTCCTCTCACTGCTTGGACGCTTCCTTGACGGGAAACTGACGTTGCGTACGTCACCCCATCAGGCGTTTGCGCCAGTTCAGGGGCGTGATGGTGATCGCGGTGTCCGGATTGCCGTCCCACTGGGTGGACAGCCCGGCGGCGTCGAGCGCCGCGACGACCTCCTGACCGACGGCGGCCTTGCCCTGCGGGGTGTTGTCGAAGTCGCCGTAGTAGACGGACAGTCCATGGCCCTCGGCCGCGCTGCGGGTGCACTGGTAGTGGAAGAAGACGAAGCCCCGCGCGCCCCCCTCACGGTCCGCCATCTCGGCGCCGATCTCGCCCATTCCGCAGTTGCGGCAGCAGGTGAAGTTCTCGCGGGCCACGATGCCGGCCCGCTCCAGCGCCGCGAACGCCCGCTCCAGCCGGTCGGGGTCGGTCGGTTCCGCCCAGGACTCCTGCTCCTCGATGCGGGCCAGCCACAGCCGCTCCACGATCGGCCGGGCCTGCGCGGCGGACAGCCGGTCCTCCAGCAGATAGGCGGTCTCGCGGATGATCTCCTCGATGCCGAGGTAGCCGTCGGCGAGCATCACGCGCACCTGCCCTTCGGCCTCGGCGGCGATCTCCGGGTCCGGCGCGGGCACGTCCTGGGGCGCCCCGAGTTCGTCGCGCTGCCAGACGATCCCCGTGTCCCAGCCGTCCTCCTGGCGGGCCCAGCGCGCCATCACGTCCGCGACCAGGTCCGGGTCCGTCACCTCGGTGACCCACATGTACGGGACGGGGCCGGTGCGGTGCTGGAACTGGTAGACCCCACCCGGCTCGTGGGCGACCTGGATGAAGACCGCCGGCCGGTCCGGTATCCGCTGCACGATGAGGAAGTGGTCGCCGGCGCCCCCGATCCGGTGCACCAACTCCCGCAGCCGCGGCGCCGGGATCCGGGTGTGCGTCTGCCGGTTCTCCGTCTCGACCTTGATGGCGAGCGGGCCCTTGTCGATCTCCATGTCCCCACCATGGCAGACCCCACTGACAACGCGCCGAGGGGCGCCCACCGCAGTCGGTGGGCGCCCCTCGGGAAGCTGCAAGCGTGCTGCTCAGACCTGGCCGGCCTTCTCCAGCGCGGAGCAGCAGGTGTCGACGATCAGCCGCGTCACGACGTACGGGTCGACGTTGGCGTTGGGACGGCGGTCCTCGATGTAGCCCTTGCCGTCCTTCTCGACCTGCCACGGGATACGGACCGAGGCGCCACGGTTGGAGACACCGTAGGAGTACTCGTTCCACGGGGCGGTCTCGTGCAGACCGGTCAGACGGTCGTCGATGCCGGCGCCGTAGTTCTTGACGTGGTCGAGCGGCTTGGAGCCCTCACCGAGCGACTCGCACGCGGTGATGATGGCGTCGTAGCCCTCGCGCATCGCCTTGGTGGAGAAGTTGGTGTGCGCGCCGGCGCCGTTCCAGTCGCCCTTGACCGGCTTGGGGTCCAGGGTGGCGGAGATGCCGAAGTCCTCGGCGGTGCGGTAGAGCAGCCAGCGGGCCACCCACATGTGGTCCGAGACCTCGAGCGGGGAGACCGGGCCGACCTGGAACTCCCACTGGCCGGGCATGACCTCGGCGTTGATGCCGGAGATCGCCAGACCCGCCTTGAGGCAGTTGTCCAGGTGGGCCTCGACGACGTCACGGCCGAAGATCTCGTCGGCGCCGACACCGCAGTAGTAGCCGCCCTGGGGGGCCGGGAAGCCGCCCTTGGGGAAGCCGAGCGGGTAGCCGTCCTTGAAGAAGGTGTACTCCTGCTCGATGCCGAAGATCGGCTCCTGCGCGCCGAACTTCTCCTCGACCTCGGCCAGCGCGGCGCGGGTGTTGGAGGAGTGGGGCGTGAAGTCGATGTTCAGGACCTCACACAGGACCAGGATGTCGTCGCCGCCGCGGATCGGGTCCGGGCAGGTGAAGACCGGCTTGAGCACACGGTCCGAGGAGTGCCCCTCGGCCTGGTTGGTGGAGGACCCGTCGAAGCCCCAGATCGGCAGCTCGGCACCCTTGGCGTCGTCCGCCAGGATCTTCGTCTTGGAACGGAGCTTGGCCGTCGGCTCGGTGCCGTCGATCCAGATGTACTCAGCCTTGAAGGTCACGGGCCACATCCTTCGGGGGTGGGTCTCTAGGCGCACTTGCGGGTGCTGCGGGGTGCTGCGGCGCTGCGGCACTGAAACGCCGCGCTTGATGTGCGCGAGCCTGTCAACAGGCGATTTCCCGGTCATTGCTCGAATGTGAACCCCGTGTTACCTGGTGGTTCTGTGGCGCGTCTCACGCTGTGAGGGCGGGCGGCGCCGGGGGAGCGGCTCGCGGAGCCGGCGGATGAGCCGGCGTGCCGGCTCGTATGCGATGGGGTTGGCGGTTCAGTCCCGCTCGGCCGCCGCGTCCCGCACTCCGGTGAGGAACCCCAGGATCGCGGCCGTCTCCCGCTCGTCGTACGTCCGCAGCAGCCCCATGGTCCGGTCCATCAGCGGCCCGAAGAAGGCCCGCCCGAGCTCGACGGCCTCCTCGCTCACCTCGATCACGACCTTGCGCCGGTCCCGTT
Organism: Streptomyces sp. NBC_00028; assembly: GCF_045041065.1. Lineage (NCBI taxonomy): Bacteria > Bacillati > Actinomycetota > Actinomycetes > Kitasatosporales > Streptomycetaceae > Streptomyces > Streptomyces sp. NBC_00028. The sequence continues at coordinate 7,150,070 of NZ_CP108293.1, forward strand.
CCCCGCGCACCCGCCGCACATGCCCGGCCCGTTCCAGCCGGTCGACCAGCGCGGTCGTGCCCGCCGAGTTCAGCCCGAGCGCGGCCCCGAGCCGCCCCGCCGTCATCTCCTCGCGCGCGCGGGCGGCGTCCATGAGGGCGATCAGGGCGCGCACATCCGTCGGATGCATGTCGTTGCGCTGCGCGAACCGGGCGCTGTGCAGACCGAGCTCGACGGTGACCGCGCGCAGGAGATGGACGATCTCCATGCCGGAACCCTGGGGTGTCATGTCGCTCATGCCGCTCCTCGGCTATTGTCTCGCTCATCGAACATCTCGCTCAAAGAGATAATAGGGGAGGGCTCGATGAGCACGTACGACGACGACGCTTTCCAGGCGGCCTACGACAAAGTCCTGGCCAAGTGGCCCGCGGAGCGGGAGGCGGTCCATGTCCCCACGCCCTTCGGCACGACCCACGTCACCGTGTGCGGGCCAGCCGGCGCGCCCCCGCTCCTCCTGCTGCCGGGCGGGGGCGCGACCGCCGCGTCCTGGTACGCCCAGGCCGCCGACCTGGCCCGCACCCACCGCGTCCACGCCGTCGACCTGATCGGCGACGCGGGCCGCAGCGTCCCGGCCGCCGACCGTCACCCCCGTACGGTCGCCGACCTGGCGGCATGGCTGGACGCGGTCCTCGACGGCCTCGGCATCGAGGAGGCGGACCTGGGCGGGCACTCGTACGGCGCCTTCGTCGCCCTGCACCACGCCCTGCACGCGCGCGTGCCCAGGCGCGTACGCAGCCTGTTCCTGCTGGACCCCACCCAGTGCTTCGCCGGATACCGCCCGGCGTATCTGCTGCACGCCCTGCCGATGCTGCTGCGGCCCGCGCCCCACCGCGTCCGGGCCTTCCTGGAGTGGGAGACCGGGGGAGCACCCCTCGACCCCGACTGGCTCCGCCTCCAGGAGGCGGCCGCCGGCTTCCCCTCCGTAGCGAAGCCGGTGACCGGCCCGCGCCCGTCCCCTGACGCACTGCGCGGGCTCGACGTGCCGGTCCTGCTGTTCGTGGCCGCGAACAGCAGGACCCATGACACGGACAAGGTGACGGCCAGGGCGGGTGAACTGCTGCCGCGCGTCGAGACGGTGGTGGTCCCCGGTGTCTCACATCACGCGCTGCCGCACTCGGCACCCGCCGAACTGGGCCGCCGCCTCACGGAGTTCCTGTGCCGTTGAACCTCACCCCACCTTCTCGATCACGGCCCGGCGGATGAGGAACTTGCCGGGTTCGCGGACCTGTTCGAAGGCGGCGTTGTTCAGCAGCGCACAGCTGCCCGAGACGGAGGTGACCTCCACCGTCGTGGACTTGTTGTTGTCCAGGTTGGTGACCTTCAGCTTCGTCCCCGCCGGGAACTGGTTGCTGGACGCGGCGGGTGCCCCGCCCTCGCCGGAGAGCGTGACGGTGGAGCCGTTGCAGACCTGCTGCCCGGAGGCGGCGGCGGGCTGACTCGCCTGCGCGGCCGGCGCCGAGGCGGCCGGAGTGCTCGGTGCGGCCGGAGTCGCCGGCTGTGCCGCCTGGGAGCCCTGAGCCGACTCCCCAACGGCGCACCCGGACGCCTTCTGCTGCACCTTGATCTGCTCGATGACCGCTTCACGGTTGGCGATCCGGGCCGCGGACTGCGCGTCCGGAGCGGCCCGTTGGCCGTCGATGAACTTCTGGTTGTTGCCGAGGGCGGTGGCGAGCCCCTGGCAGACGCCCGAGTCGGCCGCCTTCGTCTGCGCTTGCGGCGCCTGGGAGGCGTTCGACGTGCTCGCCATGACGAAGGCACCACCGCCCGCCACCGACGCCGCGCCCACGAACAGGGCGATCTTCTTGCCTGTGCTGAGAGTTCTCCTACGCGACATGCGCGCCTCCTGAAGAGGTAGGGGAGCGTACGCCGCTATGTACGAGATACCGAACGAGGTTACTCAGCGGTCGCAGGAGCCGCTGAAGTAACGTGCGTCACACGGAGTCCGGGTCCTCGTAGGCGACGACGTTGTCGTTCACGTACTGGAGGAGGCCCTCGGTCTGACCCGTGATCGCGGCCTCGTCCGTCTCCGAGCCGTCGCCCCACTGCCCGTTGGCGAACACCACGGACCGCACGGTCATCACCCGCCGGAACACCCCGGCCGACCCGGGCGGCACCGTCGGCAGCCCGGCCGAGGGCGGCGGATCGAGCGACACGACCTGGTACGTCACCGGGTCCATGGAGGCCATCGCGAACACGGACGAGGCGTCCTCGACACGCCGGAAGCTCAGCACGGTCACCGTCACCTGCGAGCGCCGCTCGGCGTCCGTGAACAGCGCGGCGGTCAGCCGCTCGCATCCCTGGCCCTGGGCGATCAGCGCGGCCAGCTCCGGTGCCATGCCCTCGGCGCAGTCGGAGGTGGTGGCCAGGTCGACACGCTCGTACCGGGAACCGTCGTCCAAGCGCACGCTCTTCGCCGGGAAGGCCTGTTCCGGACGGACGACCGGCCGGGAGAGCAGCGAGGGCAGGGCGGACGGGGCGTCGGAGGGGAGCGTGACGGAGACGGACGGGACCGCCGGGGACGAGGCCGCGGCGGCGGCGCCCCGGTCGCCCCCGTCCGTGTAGAGCACGGCCCCCGCGGTGATCGCCGCGACGAGCAGCACACCCGTCCCCGCGGCCACCACCCGCCGGGTGCGCCGACGTCTGCGTATCCGCTCCTGCTCCGCCACCCACTGGGCGTACGGGTCCACGGTCCCGTACGGCATTCCTTGATCACCGAAGGTCATGGCGGCGGAGGGTAACAGCGCGAGGCACCCGAACTCCCGCCGCCCGACATCCAGTTGCTTAACGGGACAGAGCGTCCCGAACGGCCTCCTCGCTGCGGCCGACCACGGCCGTGCCGTCGTCCGCGGTGATGATCGGCCGCTGGATCAGTTTCGGGTGCTCGGCGAGCGCCTTGACCCATCGGTCGCGCGAACTCTCGTCCCGCGCCCACTCCTTGAGCCCCAGCTCCTTGGCGACGGCCTCCTGGGTGCGGGTGATGTCCCACGGTTCGAGGCCGAGACGGTCGAGTACGGCCCTGATCTCGTCCTCGCTCGGTACGTCCTCCAGGTAGCGGCGGACGGTGTAGTCCGCACCCTCGGCGTCGAGCAGGGTGAGCGCGCTGCGGCACTTGGAACAGGCCGGGTTGATCCAGATCTCCATGGGGTCAAAGGTACCCCTGAGGTCCCCTCAAAGCCCCTGTGGCCAGGGCCTTTTGTCAGTGCCTGGCGGTACACTAGAAGACGTGTTCGAGGGTGTTGGGGGGCTGCCGAACCCCCCGTTCCGACACCCTCACCGCGACAGGAGGATGCCTGTGCCCGCTGCCGCTCTGAAGCCGTTGCCCACCCAGTCGACCGCCCAGCACCCGGTGCTGCTCGACCTTCCGTACACCCCCGTGGAGAAGCGCCCGCTGCCGCCGGGCCGGCCGCGCGAGTGGTACATCACGCACAACCGCCGCCTCAAGGCGATGCGGCTCGCCATCGCCCTGCTCGACTCGGGCGTGTACCTGCCGAACCAGGCCCGCAACGAGAAGATACGCACCACGGCGGAGACGATCGGTGTCCACCCCCCGTCGGACACGACGTGCCACATGGTCCGAGCCCTGATGCGCTACGCCCGCTGAGGCACCGGCGCCGGGCACCCTCGTACGCGGGGGCGCCCGGCGCCCCACCCACCCGTCCCTCACCCGATCGCCGTACTCCACATGCGCCCGCCCCCGTCCCACGCTTCCCTGCGATCAGGAGGTGTGCGGCACAGGGACGACAGACGACGGCGGATCGGGAGACGTGATGCGAAGGCACGGCGGATGAGCGCCCCTGGCGGCCAGGGCACCCCCGGTGACCGCGCCGCGCAGGGAAGGGCCGCCCGCAAGCGCGTCCCGCGCTCCGCGCACGCCACCTGGATTCCCTCCCTCGACCGGCCCGACCCCGTCGCCGTGCTGGAACGCCAGGGGCGTGACCGGCTGCCGGAGCTGCTGCCGATCCGGTACGGCAGGATGTCGGCCTCCCCGTTCGCGTTCCTGCGCGGCGCCGCCGCCGTCATGGCCGCCGACCTCGCCGCCCAGCCGCACACCGGCCTGACCGTGCAGCTCTGCGGCGACGCCCATCTGCTGAACTTCGGGCTCTACGCCTCCCCTGAGCGCACCCTCCTCTTCGACCTCAACGACTTCGACGAGACCTTCCCCGGCCCCTTCGAGTGGGACGTCAAACGCCTCGCCGCGAGCGTCGTCGTGGCCGCCCGCGAGAACGGCCACAGCGAGCCGAAGGCCCACCGGGCGGCCGTGGCCGCCACCGCCGCGTACCGCACGTCCATGCGCAGACTGGCCGGGCTCGGCGAACTCGATGTCTGGTACGAGCGCCTCGACGCCGACACCCTGATGCCCCTCATCCGCTCCACCCGGCACCGCCACCGCGCCCGGTCGACCCTCACCCGGGCCCGCCGCCGCACCAGCCTCCAGGCCCTCGGGAAGCTGACGGAGGTGGTCGACGGGCGGCGCCGGATCATCCAGGACCCGCCGCTGCTCGAACCCGCCGGCGTCCCCGACATGGCCGCCCTGCGCAAGATCTTCAGCGACTACCGCTCCACCCTCGCCGAGGAACGCCGTCTCCTCCTCGACCGCTACCGCTTCGTCGACGCCGCCCGCAAGGTCGTCGGCGTCGGCAGCGTCGGCACCCGCTGCTTCATCGTGCTGCTGACCGGCCGGGACGCGGACGACCCGCTGTTCCTGCAGATCAAGGAGGCACGCCAGTCCGTCCTGGAGGAACACCTGCCGAACGGGCCGTACGTCCATCCCGGACACCGGGTCGTCGCGGGCCAGCGGCTGTTGCAGGCCGCCAGCGACATCTTCCTCGGGTGGATGACGGGGCCGCAGGGACGGGCCTTCTACTGGCGGCAGCTGCGTGACATGAAGGGCTCGGCCGAGGTGGCCGGGATGAGCCCCGCGGAACTCACCACGTACGCCCGCCTGTGCGGCACCGCCCTGGCCCGCGCCCACGCCCGCTCGGGAGACCGTGTCGCCATCGCCGCCTACCTGGGCGGCGGCGACACCTTCGACCACGCGATCGCCGAGTTCGCCCACACCTACGCCGCGCGGACCGCGACCGACCACACCACCCTGACCGCGGCGATCGCGGCGGGCGTGGTCACCGCCGCACCGGACGTGTGACCGGGCGCGGACGCGAGCCCTGTCACCGGGTACCCGGGCGTACGCTTCCGCTATGGCGACCCGCCGAGGGGCCCTGGACACCGTCGCTTCCGTGGAGCGGCGAGCCGCGGTGGCCCGCGCCCGCGCGGCGCACGCCAGCAGCACCGCCGAACGGCACACGGTGCTCGCGGACCAGGCGGCCACCGAGGTGCTCCGAGACGTCCACACGCGGATCGCCGCACTCCACGCGTCGACGGCGTCCTGTCATCTGACCGTGGCCCGTCTCCTCGACGTCTACGGGGGCCGCCTGTCGACGTGGGTGAGCGAACAGGACACCCCGCAACCGGTGTTCATGACCGGCGTCGCGGAGGCCTGCGGCACCGGCAGCGCCGCCCTCACCCTGGTCGGCGCGGCCTTCGACCAGCTCGCCCTCTCCGCCTCCGACGAACGGGCGCGTGCCGCCCAGGAGTTGGAGTTCGTCCTCGGCGAGGGCCCGGCCCGCGACGCCACCCGGCAGCGCCGCCCCGTGTCGGCGTCCGGCCCGATGATGAGCATCCTGTGGCCCGGCTACGGCCCCGCGCTCACCGAGCTCGGCACAACCGAGGTGGCCGCGGTCCCGCTGACCGTGTCGGACATCTGCGTCGGCGCCCTCGCCGTGTTCGATCCCGCGCCGGGTGTCATCGGCTCGGCCGCCTTCGCCGGGCTCGCCGAGGCGCTCACCGGCTCGATGATCCTGAGCCCGGACGGCGAACCGGGCCTCTACGGCGGCCTCGACGTGCGGGCCACGGTCCACCAGGCGGCCGGCATGCTCGCCGTACAGCTCGACTGCCCGGTGGCCGACGCGCTGGAACTGATCAGGGCGCACGCGTTCACCGAGGGCACCTCCGCGCAGTCCGTCGCCGCGCGGATACTCCGGGGTGGACTGCGCCTTGGCTGACACGTGGGGAGACGAGGGGAATCCGATGACGGTATCCGGGACGCAGCACCGGCGGATCGCGCAGGCGTTCGTCGATCTCGCCGCCTGCGGGGTCGACGAACCCTCCAGGCTGCTGGCCGTGCTCGCGGCACACGGCAACGGGCTGCTCGGTGACTGCGCGGCGGTCACGCTGTACGCCCCCGACGCCCACGCGCCGGTCGAAGTGGCCGGTACCGGCGAGGAGTTGATGCGGCTGGCCCGCGAGGCGGTCGAGTGGGGCGAGGGGCCCGGGCCGCGGGCCTGGCACACCGGCCGCCCGGTGCCCGACACCGCCCTCGACGCCGACCAGGCCCGCTGCGACTGGCCGCGCTACACGGCCCGGGCCCGGGAACTGGGCTACGGCCGGGTCGCCGCCCTGCCGTTGTACGTCGGCGCGGACACCCTGGGCGCCCTGGTGCTTCTCGGCCGCGGCCCGGCCCCTCTCAGCCCCGGGCTGCTGGAGCTGGGCCAGGCGCTCACCGACGCCGCCGGCTGGGCGCTGGAACACGACCGCCAACTGCGCGCGAGCCGCGCCCTGGCCGACCAGCTCGGCTACGCCCTGAACAGCAGGGTCGTCATCGAGCAGGCCAAGGGCATGCTCGCCGCCCGCCTCTCCGTCCCGGTCGACGAGGCCTTCCACATCCTCCGCGCCCACGCCCGCTCCCACCGACGCCGCCTGGCGGAGGTCGCCGGGGAGGTCGTGCACCAGCACCTGGAGCTGGGGCGCCTGCCATGACCCCGCGGGCGCACCGCGAGGCCCCGTTGGGAAAGCAGGTCACATCCTGAGCGTCCCGCTCCGGCAACGCGCTGACAGCCTGAGCGTCCCGCTCCGGCAACCCGCGCACACCCTGGGCGTCCTGCTCGGGCACCCCGTGCTCAGCTTGGGCGTCCCGTTTCAGGAACCGGCTCGCGGTCTGGGCGTCCTGTTCCGGCACCCCGCGCCCAGCCTGGGCGTGCTGCTCGGGCACCCCGTGCTCAGCTTGGGCGTCCCGCTCCAGGAGCCCGCTCGCGGTCTGGGCGTCCTGTTCCGGCATCCCGTGCCCAGCTTGGGCGTTCTGCTCGGGCACCCCGTGCTCAGCTTCGGCGTCCCGCTCCAGGAGCCCGCGCACACCCTGGGCGTCCCGTTCCAGGAGCCCGCGCACACCCTGGGCGTCCCGCTCCAGGAACCCGCGCACACCCTGGGCGTCCCGCTCCCGGAACCCGCTCACGGTCTGGGCGTCCCGCTCTAGGAGCCCGCCCACAGTCTTGGCGTGCCGCTCCAGCAACCCACCCACAACCTAGGCGTACCGCTCCAGCAACCCGCCCACATAAGCCTCCAGCCGCCCGCCGAGCACCTCCGGCGTCAGATCGTTCCGCCCCAGCTCGCGCCAGGGCCCGGCCAGTTTCGCCGCGTCGGGGGCATAGGCGAGGGCGTCGAGGAGCCGCCAGTACAAGTGGTCTGCGGCATCGGCGAGTTGGACGCCGCCGTGTGCCTCGTACCGTTCCCGGAAGTCCAGCCCGTGCTCCGGCCCGTGCAGCAGCGCGAGCGCGGTCGAGCAGTGCGCCACGTCCAGATCGGCCGGCCCCCACGAGGTCTCCACCCAGTCGACGACCCCGCTGATCCGCCCCTCGGCGAAGAGCACGTTCCCCGGGTGGAAGTCCCGGTGCAGGAACACGCCCTCGTACGACGGCGGCTCGCGCCGGATGACGTGCACGGCCCGCTCCCAGATCGCGCCCTCGGGCACGCGCACCCGCTCCGGGGACGTCCATGCCTGATAGGTGCGCGGACGCTCCTCCGGTACGACGGCGTGGATCCGGACGAGTTGGGCCGCCAGCAGGTCGAGGCGCCGTGGAAGATCCTCCTCGTCGACCCGCACCCGGCCCGGCAGCCGGGACATCAACAGGCTGGGATGATCGGCGAGTTCGGCCGTGGCGTCCACCGCGACCAGCTCGGGCGCCGGAACGCCGTCCTGCCCGGCGAGCAGCGTGAGGATGGCCGCCTCGCGGGCGAGGAGCCCGGGCGCGTGGTGCCGGAAGAACGGCTTCACGAAGGAGCGCTGCACGAGGTCCGTGCCGTCGTCGAGGGTGAGCCCACGCATCTGCGAGGTCCAGCCACCCGACAGGAAACGGGTAGCGGCGACCGTACGGCCCTCGGGGAGCTGCTTGGCCAGCCAGGCGCGGGTCGCCGACCAGCCGTCGACCAGGAGCGCGTCGACGAAGGCCCGCAGGTCGTCGGCGTGATCGTGGAACCAGACGCCCAACCGGTGCCCGGCGTCCGGGAGTTCGAGGCGGCTGTACTGCGAGCGCGTCGCCAGCGCGTCCTGCACGGCCTCGGTGACCGCGGGCGGGATCACCTCGTCCCGGCCCGGCACCGCGAGCACCGCCCGGCCCTCGTAGGCGCGCAGGGCATCGAGCGCGGGCGCCTCGCGCCAGCTGTCCGGGGTGCGGATGAGCTCGCTGAACGGCCCGTCCCCGTCCCCGAACGGCAGCTCCCAGGCCGCGGCCGCGTACACCGCGGGCGAGCACAGCCCGATCGCCGACACCCGACTCCCGTAGTGCCCCACGAGGTCCGCGACGGTCTGCCCGCTCATGCTGAACCCGACCAGGACCAGCGGCCCGTCCGCCGCGACCCGTGCGTCGATCACCGCGACGGCCTGCTCGAACCGGCGGCGCAGACTCAACTCCCGCAGTTCACCGCTGCTTTCACCATGTCCGGAGAAGTCGAGGGCGAGCACGCCGCAGCCACGGCCGGCGAACTCCGCCAGCACCGGCGCCAGCCGCTCCTTGCTGCCGTTGCCGGCCCCGTGCAGCACGACGGCGGTGGCCCGGTCCGGACCACCGCCGCCGTACACCCCGCTGAGCCGTTCGCCGTCGTGAGGGAAGGTGAAGGAGGAGAGCATGCCCTCATTCGATCACGACGGTCGGTCCTCAGACAGCGGACTTCCGCGCCGCCTTGATCGCCTCGCGCAGATGGTCCTCGTCGACCTGGCTCAGCGAGGTCTGCACCAACTGGCCGCCGAACGGCGCCAGTTCCGGGATCACCTTGTCCTGCGCCGCCTGCTTGACCAGGACGAACAGAGCCGCGGCACCCGGGCGCAGATTCTGGCTCAGCTCCTTCATGAAGGTGTCGTTGATGCCGGTGTCGGTGACCGCGCCCCCGGCCGCGCCGGCCGCCGCGCCCACCGCCGCGCCGAGCAGCGGGGCGAGGAACAGCAGCCCGATCACCCCGCCCCACAGGGCACCGCCGGCCGCGCCCATGGTGGTGTGGTTGACGGCCTGGTGCAGCTTGATCCTGCCGTCGTCCCGTCGCTCGACGACCACGATGTCCTCCAGCTCGACGAGATGCTGCTTGGACAGCTCGATGACCTTCTCGCGGACCTGATGGGCGGTGGCGAGGTCGTCGTAGGCGACGACGAAGAGATCACTCATCCCGGGCACCCCTTATGTTGCGAAACAGACGGAATACTGCGTTTCGCCCGACTCTAGGCCGCGGGAAAAGGAGATGCACGCCGAGTGACGGACTCCCTACGCTGGACACCCGTTGCGGAGCCGTCACCTCTGCTTTCGGCAGGACGGGCGTCACTCTGCGCGTTCGGCACTACTCTGCTGCTCACCCACCCACGCACACGGAGGCCAATGATGGGCACCATCGTCATGGCCGGGACCGCAGTTCTGGTCGTCTTAGGATTCGGGAACCACATCTACTGGCTCGCCGCCGTCGCCGTGCTCTTCCTGTACACGCAGTACGGGCGCGGGACGTCGTCCGCCACCCCGTCGAGGGGCGGCTCGTCGTCCGGCGGCGGGATGATGCCCAGTGACTACCGCGCGTACCGCGACCGCCGGGACAAGCAGGCCAAGTGGGAGCGCCGCTACCGCCGCGAGCGCCCCTTCGAGTCCCGCCGTCAGGAGCGCGAGAAGAGCAAGGGCAAGTAGGACCGGCCGGGGGCGCTTCAGGTCACAGACCCGGGGCGCCCCACACCGGGAACCACCGGCTCAGATCCTGTTCAAGGCGCAGATCGTCCCCGAGGGCCGCCTTCACCCGCAGTTCCAGCGCGTTGTCGCGCCGCTGCCCGTCGCCGGGAAGCGGCGCGAAGGGGTAGAACGTGCCGCGCTTGTAGAGATAGACCAGCGCGAGCGCCCGCCCCGCCTCGTCCCGGAACCCCGCGAGCGAGCACAGCAGCTGCGGCCCGAAGCCGTTGACCTCCATCGAGGCGTTCACCGCGTGCAGATCGTTGACCAGCAGATGCAGCTGGTCGGGGGCGCGCCGCGACACCAGCCAGGAGTACCCGTAGTCGTCGCGCCGCAGCTCCACCGGAGGGCCGTCCCGGTCGGCGTCCGCGTCAAGGAGCGCCTGCACCTCCCGGTGCGTCTGCTCGAACGCCGCGCCCTCGACGGTCGCGAAGCACACCGCGCCGCTCCCGGACGGGGTGAACTCCGCCGCGGCCTCCAGCGTCACGGCCGCCGAGGGCAGCGCGAAGAGCCGGTCGAGATCGGGCGCGACCGGCTTGGTGCGCCCGAGCAGAATGTCCAGCAGCCCCATCCGCTACTCCGCCTTCCCCGGCCGGGAGGCCTCGCCCAACTCGGCGGAGATCCGTCCCAGTTGCTCAAGGCGCTGTTCCAGGGTCGGGTGGGTGGAGAAGTACCGCTCGATGCCGGGCTCCTTGCCGGTGGCCGGGGTGAAGTAGAAGGCGTTGAAGGCCTGCGCGGTCCGAAGGTCCTTGGTCGGGATCCGGGCGAGGTCCCCGGACACCTTCGTCAGCGCGGAGGCCAGCGCCGAGGGCCGCCCGGTCAGCTGGGCCGCGGCCCGGTCGGCGGCCAGCTCCCGGTACCGGGACAGCGCCCGGATGAGCAGGAAGCTCAGCGCGTACACCGCGGCCGAGACACCCATGACCGCGGCGAAGACGACCGCGGTGTTCTGGTCCCTGCGCCCGCCGAAGACCTGCGAGTAGAACGCGAACCGCACGATGAGCCCCGCGATGACCCCGAGGAACGAGGCGACGGTGATCACGGCGACGTCCTTGTGCGCCACATGCGACAGCTCGTGCGCGAGGACACCCTCCAGCTCGTCCTTCTCCAGCCGCCGCAGCAGCCCGTCGGTCACGCACACGACGGCGTGGTCGGGGTTGCGCCCGGTGGCGAACGCGTTGGGCATGTCCATGTGGGACACGGCGACGACCGGCTTGGGCATGTCCGCGATGGCGCACAGCCGGTCCACGACCCCGTGCAGCTCCGGATACTCGTCCCGCTCCACGACCTGCCCCCGCATCGCGAACAGCGCGACCCGGTCGGAGAACCAGTACTGCGCCCCGAGCATCGCGGCCACCACGACCACGACCAGCACCCAGGACTTCAGCAGCACGATCAACGCGCCCACGAAGACGACGTACAACAGCCCGAGCAGGAACAGCGTGACCGTCATCCGCACGGTCAGCCGCCGGTCGCTCCGGAAGCGGCTCTGCATCTGCCTCACCCCGCAGTCAGGCACTCGTCCCACTGCCAGTGTGCACCCGGCCCCACCATGAAGCGGTCGCGATCAGCCCTGCGCCCGGCAAAGGCTCGGCCCGGGCCGCGCGCCCGCCCTCAGGACCCGAGTCCGGCCTCCCGCTTGCGCCGCGTCAGCACGTACTCGCTGAACAGCTCCCGCGCCCGGTCGTACAGTTCACCCACCTCCGCCGACCCGAGCGGCACGTCCGCGGTCGGGTGCCAGCGCTGCACGGACTGCCGGGCCCAGTGCCGCAGCTTCTCGTCCGGGTCGTCGATGAGGGCGACCGCCGCCCGCAGCCGTACGATCCCGCCGTGCCGGTCGAGCAGCCGGAACGCCGAGACCCGCACCGCCCGGGACCGCCGGTCCGCGAGCCGCTCCATGAGCCACCCGGCGTCCAGCGCCCGCGCCGAGGGCACCAGCGCAAGGGTCGCCTCCCGCACCACACCCGGATCGGGATCGTCGAGCAGCTCCGTGAACCGCGCCACGTCCGACACGTCCAGGGCCCGCAGCCCCGCCACGGCCCGCGCCCGCACGGCAGGCACGGAGTGCGAGGTCAACCCCCACAACACCTCCGCGTCCCCTCGCTCCCCACACTCGGCGAGCCCACTCACCGCCCCCGGCGTCACCCCAGGACCGGCACACCGCTCCCGGTACCAGGCCGCCGGATCACCTGCGTACTGCCGCACCACGTACCGCGCACACGCCCGCACCCGCCCGGACCGATCGCCGAGAAACTCGACGGCTCCCTCCGGCAGCCCGGCCCGCCGCAACGCGGTGACCCCGGCGGCCCGGGCCCGCGGATTACGAGCGCCGAGGAGAGGTTCGAGCACGTCCTCGTCGACGCCGTCCCGCGCCACGGCGGCCAGCGCGGCGTCGGCGCACAGGTCCTGGAGCACGGTGTCGTCGTCGTGGGCGGCGACGCGGGCGAGCTCGGTGGGGGAGAAGAGGCCGTTCGCGACGGCGAGACGGTGGGCGTAGCGGCGTACGGCACGGTCCTGGGCGGTCAGCAGCGGGTCGAGCCGCTCCAGCGACGCCCCGCCCAGTGCCTCCCCCAGCAGCCCGACCCCGTACACGCCCCGTGCGCGCCGGCCGACCAGCAGGATCAGCGGTGCGAGGGCGACGGCGTCGGCCACCGTGAGCATCCCGCGCAGCACCTCGCGGGCCTTCTCCCGCACCGGCTCGACCCAGTCGGCGGCACGGACGACGACCAGGGGCAGCAGCGCCGGGAACGACGGCACCCGCTCGACCGCCGCCTCCCGCACCCGCCCGTCGCGATGACACAGCGCGAGGGCCAGCCTCGACTCGTCGAGCGTGTCCGGGTGCCGCAACGCGGCGAACCAGCGGCGTCGGCGCTGGGTGCCCTCCGGTTCCCACGTCCGGTGCCACCGCAGCCATGACCGTGCGTCCAGGTCCAGCGCGATCCAGGCCCCGGGGTTCGCCCCGTCGACCGCGTCCCGGAGATCGGCCCCCTCCGCCAGCCGCAGCACGGCGGCCAGCTCGTCCCTCACGTCGTCACTCATCGCTCGTCCCGCCTAGTACGGCGCCCGGAACCCGCCGTACCCCAGCAGCACGATGACCACCGCCACGATCCCGAACACCAGTGCCGTCGACGCCCAGCCCGACCGCGGCCGCGTCACCCCGTCCGGGTCGGCGCGGAACGGCTGGGGCTGCGGGGGGTTGTCCTTCCAGCGGGCCGCGAGCATCCGGGCCCGGGCCGAGGGTTCCTTCAGCTCGGCCGCGTCGGCCCAGCGGATGTCGAACTCCCGGTCCTCGTCGTCCCGTTCGGGCTTTCCCATGACCCCGTGACCCCCGTCAGCCGTTATCGAACAGTCGTGCAGGAAACCATACGACGGCGCCCCCACCCCTGGAAAACAGGGGCGAGGGCGCCGTCGCACGAACTACGCGTCGATCACACGTCGAAGTAGAGCTCGAACTCGTGCGGGTGCGGACGCAGCTGGAGCGGAGCGATCTCGTTCGCGCGCTTGAAGTCGATCCACGTCTCGATGAGGTCGGACGTGAAGACGTCACCGGCGAGCAGGAACTCGTGGTCGCGCTCCAGGGAGTCGAGGACGGCCGGGAGGGACGTCGGGACCTGGGCCACGTTCGCGTGCTCCTCGGGAGCCAGCTCGTAGAGGTCCTTGTCGATCGGCTCGGCCGGCTCGATCTTGTTCTTGATGCCGTCCAGGCCCGCCAGCAGCAGCGCCGAGAAGGCGAGGTACGGGTTGCCGGAGGAGTCGGGCGCACGGAACTCGACGCGCTTGGCCTTCGGGTTGGAGCCCGTGATCGGGATACGCATGGCCGCGGAGCGGTTGCGCTGCGAGTACACCAGGTTGATCGGCGCCTCGAAGCCCGGCACCAGACGGTGGTACGAGTTCACCGTCGGGTTGGTGAAGGCGAGCAGCGACGGGGCGTGCTTGAGGATGCCGCCGATGTAGTAGCGGGCGGTGTCCGACAGACCCGCGTAGCCGGCCTCGTCGTAGAACAGCGGGTCGCCGTTGCTCCACAGCGACTGGTGGACGTGCATGCCCGAGCCGTTGTCACCGAAGATCGGCTTCGGCATGAAGGTCGCGGTCTTGCCGTTGCGCCAGGCCACGTTCTTCACGATGTACTTGAAGAGCTGGAGGTCGTCGGCCGCGGCGAGCAGCGTGTTGAACTTGTAGTTGATCTCGGCCTGGCCGGCGGTGCCCACCTCGTGGTGCTGGCGCTCGACCTGGAGGCCGGACTTGGCCAGCTCCAGCGAGATCTCGGCACGCAGGTCGGCGAAGTGGTCGACCGGCGGGGTCGGGAAGTAGCCGCCCTTGTAGCGGACCTTGTAACCACGGTTGTTCTCGACCGCACCGGTGTTCCAGGCGCCGGCCTCGGAGTCGATGTGGTAGAAGCTCTCGTTCGCACCGGTCGCGAAGCGCACGGAGTCGAAGACGTAGAACTCGGCCTCGGGGCCGAAGTACGCGGTGTCCGCGATACCGGTCGAGGCGAGGTAGGCCTCGGCCTTCTTCGCCACGTTGCGCGGGTCACGGGAGTACTGCTCGCCCGTGATCGGGTCGTGGATGAAGAAGTTGATGTTGACCGTCTTGTCGCGGCGGAAGGGGTCGACGCGCGCGGTGGACAGGTCGGCGCGGAGCGCCATGTCGGACTCGTGGATGGCCTGGAAGCCGCGGATCGAGGAGCCGTCGAAGGCGAGCTCCTCGGCCGGGTCGAAGGCCTCGGCCGGGATCGTGAAGTGCTGCATCACGCCCGGCAGGTCGCAGAAGCGGACGTCGACGAACTTGACGTCCTCGTCCGCGATGAACTTCTTGGCCTCGTCGGCGTTCTGGAACATCCAGCTCCTCCTACTCCCGACGGTTCCGTGCCGGGGTGGTAGTTCGTTCGTGCGGCCAGTGCGGTGGCACACGCTGTTCCCGACCCTAGGGACGGGTGATTTCTCAGGCGTGACCCATTTGTTTCGCACAAGTTAACCGGACACCTTCCGATCCACCCCACCTGTCCGTATCGCGAAACGCGGGCAGTACCGTGGACGCGTGGACAAGAGGGAAGCAATCGGATCGTGGCTCTCCGGCCCCCGCGCGGCCGCCGAGGAAGCCGGTGTGGACTTCGGATACCGGGGTCAGCAGCTGGGGCTGCCCGAGGAGGGACCGGGCTCCATCGCCCGCCCGGGACGACGCCTCGGGGCGCTGGTGGTGGACTGGGGGATGAGCATGCTGATTGCATCCCAGTTGATCACGCACGGCTACGACCAGGCGACGGGCAACTGGGCCCTCCTGGTCTTCTTCGTGATGAGCGTCCTCACGGTCGGCACCCTCGGCTTCTCCCCGGGCAAGCGCCTCTTCCGCCTCCGGGTCGTCGACCTCGACACCGGCCAGGTCAAGCCGCTGCGCGCCCTGCTGCGCACGCTGCTGCTCTGCCTCGCCGTCCCGGCCCTGATCTGGGACCGCGACGGCCGCGGCCTGCACGACCGGCTGACCCGCACGGTCGAGGTACGGATCTGAGACGCGTACGACCTACGACGAGAAGGGCGCCCGGAGTGATCTCCGGGCGCCCTTCTCGTCGTAGAGGCTGATTCAGCGAGCCTTCGGGCCGCCCTTCGGCAGCTTCATGCCCTTCGGCATGGGGCCCTTCGGCAGTGGCATGTTGCTCATCAGGTCGCCCATCGCCCGCAGCCGGTCGTTGGTCGCGGTCACCTGGGGGCCGGTCAGCACGCGCGGCAGCTTCAGCATCGAGGTCCGCAGCTTCTTCAGCGGGATCTGGCCCTCGCCCGTGCCCACGATCAGGTCGTGCACCGGCACATCCGCGACGATGCGGTTCATCTTCTTCTTCTCGGCGGCCAGCAGGGTCTTCACCCGGTTCGGGTTGCCCTCGGCGACCAGGACGATGCCGGCCTTGCCGACGGCCCGGTGCACCACGTCCTGGCTGCGGTTCATCGCCACCGCGGGGGTCGTCGTCCAGCCCCGGCCGATGTTGTCGAGCACGGCCGCGGCGGCGCCCGGCTGTCCCTCCATCTGCCCGAAGGCGGCCCGCTCCGCACGGCGCCCGAACACGATCGCCGTTCCGAGGAAGGCGAGCAGGAGGCCCAAGATGCCGAGGTAGACCGGGTGACCGATCAGGAAACCGAACGCGAGAAAGACACCGAGGATGAGGAGGAAGACACCCGCGAGCACCAGGCCGATCGTCTTGTCGGCCCTGCGGGTCATCTTGTACGTCAGGGCGATCTGCTTCAGACGCCCGGGGTTTGCGGCATCCGCCGCGCTGTCACTTCTCGCCATGCCACGAAGTCTACGTGGCGTCCGGAGCGGGGACGACGGCGGAGGCGCTCAGAGGCGGGCGCCGATCGCCTTCTCCAGAACCTGCTGTGCCTCGACCCGGTCCTTGGCGCGACGGCGGTCCTCCAGAACGGACGTCCAGGCGTTGCGGCGGGCGGTGCGCTGGCCGCTGCTCATGAGCAGCGACTCGACGGCACGCAGTGCATCGGTGAACGACGGGATGGCGGTGGCGCGAACGGGCGCGGCCTGCATGATGGAGGTCCCCCCTCAGGGATAACGGCTCTGGTGAGTGGTGCACTGGCTGTACAACCAGGGTCACTGAATGGTGTTACCAGGGCGTGACCGACCGGTCAAACACCAATGAAGCCTAGATATGCGGCCCGAAAACACCGACGCGGCCCCGAGGGTGCCCCCAACTGCGGGGACGCCCAGGGCCGCGCCAATTGGCCACTACCGGGCGGTAGTTGCTTGTGCTCGGATTCACACATGCCGAATGGCACGCAGTGCCATCCAGTCGTTCTCCGGCGAGTCTCAGACCGCCTGCGAGGCGACGTACGCCCCACGCTTCTCGACGGCCATCTGGTAGAGCCGCCCGGCACGGTACGAGGAGCGGACGAGGGGCCCGGACATGACGCCCGAGAAGCCGATCTGCTCGGCCTCCTCCTTCAGCTCCACGAACTCGTGCGGCTTGACCCAGCGCTCCACGGGGTGGTGCCGGACGGAGGGCCGCAGGTACTGGGTGATCGTGACGAGCTCGCAGCCCGCGTCGTGCAGCTGCTGGAGCGCCTCGCTGACCTCCTCGCGGGTCTCGCCCATGCCGAGGATCAGGTTGGACTTGGTCACCAGGCCGAAGTCACGGGCCTCGGTGATGACCTTCAGGGAGCGCTCGTAGCGGAAGCCGGGGCGGATGCGCTTGAAGATCCGGGGCACCGTCTCGACGTTGTGCGCGAAGACCTCGGGCCGGGACTCGAAGACCTGCTGGAGCAGCTCCGGTACGGCGTTGAAGTCGGGGGCGAGCAGCTCCACCTTGGTGTGGCCGCCCTCGCGCTCCGCGGTCTGCTGGTGGATCTGGCGCACGGTCTCGGCGTACAGCCAGGCCCCGCCGTCCTCCAGGTCGTCGCGGGCGACGCCGGTGATGGTGGCGTAGTTGAGGTCCATGGTGACCACGGACTCACCGACGCGGCGCGGCTCGTCGCGGTCCAGCGCCTCGGGCTTGCCGGTGTCGATCTGGCAGAAGTCGCAACGCCGGGTGCACTGGTCGCCGCCGATGAGGAAGGTGGCCTCGCGGTCCTCCCAGCACTCGTAGATGTTGGGACAGCCGGCTTCCTGGCAGACCGTGTGCAGGCCCTCGCTCTTCACGAGCTTCTGCATCGCGGTGTACTCGGGACCCATTTTCGCCCGCGTCTTGATCCACTCGGGCTTGCGCTCGATGGGGGTCTGGGCGTTCCGGACCTCCAGGCGCAGCATCTTGCGTCCGTCGGGTGTGACTGCGGACACATCGGCTCCCTGCTGATTGACTAACGAAGCATTCGATTCTTCGGCGTACACCAGCGTACGCCCGTGTTTCCCAGGGCCCTACAGCAGAGGGCAACCCCTGGGCCGAGGGCTCCATTCCCCACCGTCAGGCGGTCGCCCGTTCAATCTCGCGCGGCTTCAGATCGGCGTTCTCCAGCACATCCCGCAGATGCCGCTCCACCACCGGCAGCACCTCGTCGATCGTCACGTCCCGGCCCAGCTCGTTCGCCAGCGACGCCACCCCGGCGTCCCGGATCCCGCACGGGATGATCCGGTCGAACCACCGGTTGTCCGGGTTCACGTTCAGCGCGAAGCCGTGCATGGTGACGCCCTTGGCGACCCGGATGCCGATCGCCGCGATCTTCCGGTCCTCGCGCCGCTGCCCCGCGTTGGACGGGGCGTACTCGGGCCCGTTCATCCGCGGGTCGAACTCCTCGTCGGTCAGCCGGGGGTCGAAGTCCAGCGACAGGCCACCGAGGGAAGGGCGCTGCTCGACCGGATCGCCGAGCACCCACACCCCGCTACGGCCCTCGACCCGGCTGGTCTCCAGCCCGAACTCCGCGCACGTGCGGATCAGGGCCTCCTCAAGGCGCCGTACATGCGCCACGACGTCCACCGGACGCGGCAGCTTCTGGATCGGGTAGCCCACCAGCTGCCCGGGCCCGTGCCAGGTGATCTTGCCGCCGCGGTCCACGTCGACGACCGGGGTGCCGTCGAGCGGCCGCTCGCTGTCGGCGGTGCGTCGGCCGGCCGTGTACACGGGCGGGTGTTCGAGCAGCAGCACGGTGTCGGGGACCTCGTCGGTGAACCGCGCCGCGTGCACCCGGCGCTGCTCGTCCCACGCCTCCTGGTACTCGACGGACTCCGCACCGAATCCCATCCGGACGAACCGCAGCTCGCTCACGGCAAGCGCCTCCCTGGAGAGTCGTAAGGCACGAACTGTGCCTACGCCACTGTACGACTCGCCGTCACGCGTCAGCCGTGCGGTCAATCCTCACACGATCGGATGAACGAACGGCGAAGTGTGCGATGGTCTGCTCACTCTCCGCTACATTCACGCCGTCCTATAGAGGCCATAAGGGCTGCTCACAGGCAATCCGGGCAGGAGACACCACCGCAGATGACGGAACGACCCGCGCAGCGCACTCCCAACCGCCAGCTCGCCGCGCTCATCGCAGAAGCGGGGTTCTCCAACGCGGGACTCGCCCGTCGAGTGGACCAACTCGGACTCGAACACGGGCTTGATCTGAGATACGACAAGACATCGGTCACCCGGTGGCTGCGCGGCCAGCAGCCCCGCGGCACCACCCCGGCCCTGATCGCCGAGGTCTTCACCCGCCGTCTCGGCCGGCGCCTGAGCGCCCAGGATCTCGGGCTCGACGCCTGCGCGCCCGTCTACGCGGGCCTGGAGTTCGCGGCCAGCCCCGAGGAGGCCGTCGACATCGTCGGCGGGCTGTGGCGCAAGGACTCCGGAAGCCACGCCGAACTGCGGAAGATCGCCTTCACCCCGGCCGGCCTCGTCGTCCCCAGCCGCGACTGGCTCATCGGCCGGGCCGACGACAAGGTCGCCCGCGGCGAGCCCCCGCTGCGCGTCCCCGCCCAGGGCCGTCCGGTGGTGCCCCGGCAGCGCGGCGCCGAGCGCGGGCCCGGCCAGAAGGTCACCGGCGGCGACATCGCCGCGCTCCGCTCGGTCGGCGAACTGTTCCGCTCCCTCGACGACATGTACGGCGGCGGCCACGCCCGCCAGGCCCTCGTGCGGTATCTGGAGCACGAGTGCGAGCCGATGCTGCGCGGTACCTACGGCGAGCAGGTCGGCCGTCGGCTGTTCGCCGCCGCGGCCGATCTGACCCGGCTCGCGGGCTGGACGTCGTACGACATCGCGGCGCACGGGCTCGCGCAGCGGTACTTCGTGCAGTCGCTGCGGCTCGCGCAGGCGGCGGCGGACCGGGCCTACGGGTCTTTCGTGCTGATCACGATGAGCCGGCAGGCGGTCTATCTCGGGCACGGGCGCGAGGCGGTGCAGCTGGCGCGGGTCGCCCAGCAGGGGCTCGGCACCAACGCCCCGCCGGTCGTGCAGTCGCTGCTGCACTCCGTCGAGGCGCGCGGGCACGGGGTGCTCGGCGAGGTGCGCAACTGCACGGGCGCGCTGGTCCGCGCCGAGCGCGCCCTGGAGGCGGCCCGGCCCGGTGACGAGGTCCCGTACTGGGCCCGCTTCTTCGACGAGGCGCAGCTCGCCGACGAGTTCGGGCACGCGCACCGGGACCTTCAGCAGTTCCGCGCGGCGGCGCAGCACGCCGAGCGGTCGTTGCAGCTGCGGGCGCCGGCGTACGCCCGCAGTCGGCTCTTCTGCCGGGTGGTGCTCGCCTCCGCCCGTCTGGGCCTCGGTGAGCTCGATCAGGCCTGCTCGCTGGGTGCGGAGGCCGCGGGTGCCGCTGCCGAGATGCGGTCGGTGCGGGCGATCGAGTATGTGAGGGACTTCGAGCGGAGGTTGGAGCCGTACAAGGACGCGGCGCCGGTGCGGGGGTATCGGGACAAGGTGGCGGCGTTGGGATAGTCCGGTGCGGGTGCGTCGTGGCTGGTCGCGCAGTTCCCCGCGCCCCTAGGTGCCTCTAGGCGGCCCGCGTTGCGGGAAGCGGGTCCGCCCGATGCATCGAACCCCTCGCGCCCAGGTCCGCCAGCAGTGCCGTCGTCGCCCGGTGCGCCGAATGCAGTGCCCCCTGGACCGTGCTCGTGTCCCGGTGGTCGCCGCACACGTACAGGCCCGCCAGGAGGCGTACCGGACGGCGTAGGTCGTGGGGGGCCCGCATGGTGGGGACCGCTTCCGCGGTGTGGTGGACGGCGAGGGTCTCCCAGCGGGACGTCGACGTGCCGTAGAGGCGGGCGAGGTGCATGCGGACGGCGGTCTCCACGTCCGGCGGGGGCGGGCCGAGGACCGTCGAGGAGATCAGGGCGCGGCCCGCGGGGGCGCGGCTCGGGTCCACGCGGCTCACCACCGCCGTGTGGGCCACGGGGCCGCCGCGGTCCGCGTCGAGCAGCAGCGCGGTCCCGGTCTCCGGCGGTTCGTCCGTGGTGTGGTGAACCACCGTCACCGGGTGGAAGTCGGGTACCCGCAGGCCCGGCAGCAGCTCGGCCGCGGCACGGGCGTCGGTCGCCAGGAGGACCGCACGACAGCGGAACTCGCCGTGCTCGGCGGTGGTCACCGTGTTCGTCGAGACCGAGGTGACCCGGACCCCGGTGTGCACCGTCCCCGGCGGCAGGGAGCGGGCCAGCAGCTCCGGCAGGACCTCGGCACCGCCCTCCGGCACACTCAGCAGACCGCCCGCGAAGGCCCGCAGTGCGAGGTCCGCGCAGCGGCTGGACGTCGTCAGCTCCGGGTCGCACAGCAGGGCGGCGAGCAGCGGTCGCAGGAACCCGTCGATCGTGCGGGCGGGCAGACCGCGGGCCGCGAGGGCCTGGGCGGCGGGGAGTTCGGGGCGGGCGAGGAGGCGCTCCACGGGGGCGCCCGCGATCCGGGCGAGCGCGGCGCCGAGACGGGCCTGGTCGACGGCGGTGCCCAGCGGGGCGGTGCCGGTGCCGCCGCGGGGGGCCGCTGCCGGGCGGGGCGTCGGGCGGGGGGCGCTCGCCAGGGCGCGTACGGCGTGGAGTGCGCCCCTCGCGCTCCTTGTGCTCCGGGTACTCCTCGCGCTCCGCGTCACGCTCCACGCGGCGCTCCCCGAGTTCGCCGGGGTGGCGCCCGCGCGATGGTGGCGGCCGTCGCTGTGCAACAGGACACCGGGCGCGAAGGGGCGCAGCACCAGCCCGTCGAGCCCTGGTGTCAGACGCAGTTCGGGATACGCCGTGGACAGCAGCTGCCCGATGCGGTCGAGCCGGAAGCCGTCGACCTTCTCCGTCGACATACGGCCCCCCACACCGTGGGCGGCCTCCAGGACTGTGGTCGTCACTCCTGCGCTGGTCAGTCGATGTGCCGCGGAGAGCCCGGCGACCCCGGCTCCCACGATCACGACGTCCGCCTGGTACGCGGGCTCAAGCACGTGCCCCTCCTCGAGGTTGCGCGGCCGGTGGAGACGTCATGCCCCCAACCGCCTCCGGGGATACCCGAGTTCGGCTTGAGGTTAAGGCCGTGATCGGTCAGGGACAGTCGCGCATGAACAGGGCACGGTCGCACAGCGGTCGCATACGGTCACACGGCGGCTTTCAGCGCCCCCTCGATCTCCGGGAACGCGAAGGTGAACCCCGACTCCAACAGCCGCTTGGGCACCACCCGTTGACTGCCGAGGACGTCCCCCGCCATCTCCCCGAGCACCGTCCGCAGCACCGGCGCCGGCACCGCGAAGAGCGTCGGCCGGTGCAGCACGCGCCCCATCGCCTCGGTGATCTCCCGGTTGGTGAGCGGGGTCGGCGCGGTCAGGTTGAACGGCCCGGACAGACCGTCGGTGTCGATGAGATGCCGGATGGCGGCCACCTCGTCGTGCAGCGCGATGAACGACCAGTACTGCCGTCCGTCGCCCAGCCGCCCCCCGAGCCCGGCCTTGAACAACGGGAACAACCGCCCCCACGCCCCGCCCCCGCGCGCCACCACCAGCCCGGTCCGGGTGAACACGGTCCGCACGCCCGCCTCCTGGGCCGGGGCCGCCGCGCCCTCCCACTCCACGCACAGCTCGGGCAGGAAGCCGTCCCCGGCGGGCGCGCTCTCGTCCACGACCCGGTCGCCGGTCTCGCCGTAATAGCCCATCGCACTGCCGCTGACGAAGACCCGCGGCGGCTTCTCCATCGCGGCGATCGCCTGGGCCAGCGTCGCCGTGCCCAGCACCCGGCTGCGCCGGATACGGGTCTTGTACTCCTCTGTCCACCGCCGGTCGCCGATCCCGGCACCCGCGAGGTTGACCACGACCTCGCAGCCGGCGAGCCCGGCCGCGTCCACTCGCCCGCCCTCGGGGTCCCAGCGGACCTCGTCCGCTCCTCGCGGCGCCCGCCGGACGAGCCGCACCACCTCATGACCGTCCGCCGTCAGGGACCGCACCAGAGCACTGCCGATGAGACCGGACGCACCGGCCACCGCGATTCGGGAAGACTGCATGGAGCCCATTCTGCGCCCGGGCACCCGAAAACCCGTCGCCGCGGGGCGGCCCCGCCGCCGTAGGGTGGCGGTCATGTCCGAGCCGTACATACGCTGCGCCCTGCCCGACGACGACGAGGAGCTGGGCGTTCTCGACCGCGCGACCTGGTCGCCGCTGCACGCGGTGACGCCCCGGCCGCAACCGCCCTACGGGCCGTTCTTCGACGAACGCCACAGCCCCGACGACCATCTGGTCGCCGAACTCGACCGCCGCATCGTCGGCTACGTCCGGCTCGCCTTCCCCACCTCGCTCGCCTGCAACACCCACGTCCGCCAGATCCAGGGCCTCGCCGTCGCCGAGGAGGCCCGCGGCCGTGGCGTCGGCCGGGCCCTGATCCGCGCGGCCGTCGAGGAGGCGCGTCGGCGCGGCGCCCGCCGGCTCACCCTGCGGGTCCTGGGCCACAACACCCCGGCCCGCAGGCTCTACGAGTCGGAGGGCTTCGTCGTCGAAGGGGTGCTGCCGGAGGAGTTCCTGCTCGACGGCGAGTACGTCGACGACGTGTTCATGGGGCGAGGTCTCTGACCTGGTCGGCCTCGGCGGCCGCGCGACGCCTGCGCACGACACGGAAGAGCACGGCCCCCGCCACCAGCAGGGAGATCAGGAAGAAGACGGGCAGTGTCATGGGCCCAGGGGTACGCCGGTGCCGGCGCCCGGCCAGGGCATTGGGCCGTACGAGGGCCGGGTCAGTCCGCCAACAGGCGCATGCCGCCCCTGAGTTCCCGCAGACAGCGCACGGCCAGCTCCGCCGGGGAGCCCGGCCCGGTCACGTCGGCGTCCGTCGCGGCCCACGCCTCCAGCGCCACCCGGATCGCGCCCGTGGCCGCGGCGGCCGTCAGCCGTACCGCCAGCGGATCGGCGTCCGGCCCGGCCAGCCGTGCCAGCACCGGGGCCAGCTTCTCCTCGGACTCCTGGTTCACCCGGTACCAGACGGCCCGCAGCGCCGGATCGGCCACGGCCGCCCGCAACAGCGCCCGCATCTGCCGGAGCCCCTCCGTCGTGTGCGCGTCCGACGCCGACAGTGACTCCTCGACCGCCCGCTCCAGGGCGTCCGTCAGCCCCGCCCCCGGCTCCGACTCCGCCAGCAGCGCGCGCCGGCGGTCCGCGCCATGGGCGAGCAATGGTGCCACGGCGTCCTGTTTGCTGCGGAAGTACCGGTAGAAGGTGCGCAGCGCGACCCCGGCCCGCTCGGCGATGTCCTCCGCGGTCGTCCGGTCCGGCCCACGCTCCGTGAACAGCCCGGCGGCGGCCCGCGCGATGTCCAGCTGGGTCGCCGCCTTGCGGCGCTCGGTCAGCGACAGAGGCTTGGTGCTCACCGGGGGAGCGTACGCCGTTTCCTGGTGAGCGACAGATTCCGCAGCAGTGGCAAACTGTGCCACCACCAGCCTGTGGCGCGTCACGAGGTGATCAGCTCACCCGTGTCCACCGGCGCCGTCGCGTCCGCCGCCCGCTCGGCGTCCGCGGCCACCTCGTCGGCGGTCAGGACGTACCCCGTCTCGTCGTCGGACGTCGACCGGGCGAAGACCACGCCGTACACCCTGCCGTCCGTGGTCAGCAGCGGTCCGCCGGAGTTGCCGGGCCGGACCGTGGAGCGGATCGAGTAGATCTCGCGGGTGACCCGCTCGTCGCCGTAGATGTTCTGGCCGTTCGCGTGGACCCGGTTGGCCACGGTGGCCGCCTGGAGGTTGAGGTCGCCGTCCTGCGGATAGCCGGCGACGACCGCGGAGTCGCCGCGCGAGGCACGGTCGTCGAACTTCAGCACCGGGGCCCGAAGGCCGGGCACGTACAGCACGGCCACGTCCTTGTCCGGATCGAAGAGCACGACCTGTGCCTCGTACGACCGCCCGACCCCGCCGATCCGTACGCTCGGCCGGTCGATGCCGGCCACCACGTGCGCGTTCGTCATCACGTGCTCGCGCGCGTACACGAAGCCGCTGCCCTCGCGGCCCTGGGTGCCGGAGGCGCCCTCGATCTTCACCGTGCTCACCTTGGCGGCGGTCGTGGCGGCCCTGGTCACGCTGTCGCCGGTGGGCTTGGCGACCTGGGCCGTCGACTCGTTCTCGAACGGGTTGAAGACCTGCGGGAAACCCGCCTCGGTCAGCGCCGACGTGGCCCGGGAGAACCAGGTCGGCGTGGTGTCCGGCATCGCGTCCTGGACCGCGCCCAGCACCCGGGAGTCCCGGATCGACGAGGTGAGCAGCGCCGACGAGGACGCGCCGAGCACGCTCGCCGCCACCCACGCCACGATCAGCACGGCCACCGAGTTGGCCGCGGCCCCGCCGATCCCGTCGGCGACCCGCAGCGGCCCGTTGTCCAGCTCGCGGCGCAGCCGCAGCGCCAGCCGCCCCGCCAGTTCATGCCCCACCACGGCCGGGACCAGCACGGTCAGCACCGCGGTCACCGTCGCCGACGTACTGCCCGGTGTCACCAGGTCCATCATCCAGGGCAGCACCCACACCCCGATGACCGCGCCGCCCACGAACCCGGCGAAGGAGACACAGCCGGCCATGAGGCCGCGCCGGTAGCCGGATACGGCATAGGCCAGAACGACCAGCACCAGCACGATGTCGAGCAGGTCCACGGAGCCGCCTTTCTCTCGGACCCCTTATTACGGGCGGGACGGTCCCAGTGATCAGCACGCACCCGCGCGTGCCGTCCGGAACCGGCCACGCGCACGTGCGCACGACGAGCGTGCATCCGGAGAAACGCCCCGGACCAGGACGATGGTTCCACCGGGTGGCACACCACACATCGCGGGCGCGGACGATCCGGCCGAGAGTGGGACCATGCGTGTCCGACGAACCAGGGGGATGCGGAAACGACGCCCGGTCCGAATACCCGGCCGGGCCATGCTGCTGCTGGCCTGTGTGCCGGGCCTCGCGGCCGTGGTCGCCCTGATCCTGTGCGCGACCGGCGTCGAACGCCGGGCCGAGGCCCGCCCGGCCCATCCGCTCGCGGCCCGCCCGGCCACCCTCCACCACGCGCCGAGGCCGCACATAGTGCCGCGCTCGGTCTGGGCGAAGGGAACGGGCGAGGCGAACTCCGCCGCCCGCACCCCACCCCCCGCGCGCTACGACGACAAGGTCGTCGCCGTCTTCATCCACCACACCGACTCGCCCAACGGCTACGACTGCGCCGACGCGCCCCGCATCATCCGCTACCTCGCGGCCGGCCAGACCGGCGTCCGGGACTGGGACGACATCGGCTACAACTTCCTGGTCGACCGCTGCGGCACGATCTACGAGGGCCGCGCGGGGGGCGTCGACCGCCCGGTCACCGGCGCCCACACCCAGGGCTTCAACCACCGCACCTCCGGCATAGCGGCCCTCGGCACCTTCACGGCGGGCGTCCGGGTCCCACCGGCGATGACCCACGCGATCGCGGCCCTCGCGGCCTGGAAGCTGGGCCTCGCGGCCGTCGACCCGCGGAGCACGGTGAAACTACTGTCGAGCAACAGCTACAGCCGCTACGCCGCCGGCACCACCGCCACCCTCCCGGCCGTCGCGGGCCACGACGAGGGCTATATGACCAGTTGCCCCGGCGCCGCCCTCACGGCCGAACTCCCCGCCATCAGGAACGAGGCGGCCCGCCTCCAGGGCCGGATGCCGCCGCGCTCACCGACGCCCGAGGTAGACCCGCACCGCACGCTGTAGGACGGCCCCCTGGCTGCCCACGGGCCGCTCCCACTCCCCGAGGTACTCCACGACCCGCCCACCGGCCCCGGTCTTGAAGAGCAGCCGCCCCAGCAACTTGCCCTCCGTCAGCACCGGCGTCACGGACCGCAGGTCGTACGTCTCGGCCCCCGCCGCCCGCGCGTCGTTGACCATCCGCCACAACAACGCGCTGCTGGGCCGGAACTGACGCCCCTGACGCCCGGAGGCGGCGTACGAATGCCACCCCCTCGACCCCACGTTGATCATCAGCGCGGCGGACAGCACGACTCCGTCGTACTCGGCGAGATACAGCCGCACCTGGTCGTCGTCCAGGGCGTTGAGCGCCTTCCACAGCCGCCGGAAGTAGTCGGGCGGCCGGGCCTTGAAGCCGTCGTGAGCGGCGGTGGAGGTGTACAGCCGATGGAAGTCGGGCAGATCGGCGGCACCACCCCACCCGACCCGGACACCGGAGTCCTCGGCGGTCCGCAGGGCCTGCTCCCAGTGCGGTGCCAGCCCCGCGCGCAACTCGTCCACCGAGCGCCCGGCGAGCGGCACCTGACACCCGTACCGAGGCTGCCCGAGCCCGAACCCGTTCCCCTCCTCGGCGCACCGCCGCCACCCCAGCCGCGCCAACCGCTCCCCGGCGTCCAGCGCGAACCCGTCCACCCCGTCCGCGGGCACCTCCCGCAGATGCCGTACGCCGGGGTCGGCGACGCCCGCCGCGACGGTGGCCGGTTCCCAGTGCCGTACGACCAGCGGTGGCCCGATCCGCAGTGAGAACGCCCCGCGCTCCTCGACATGCGCGACGAGCGGATCGAGCCAGGGTTCGAGGCGCCCGCGCCAGTCGACGGAGGGCCCGTCGGGAACGTAGGCGAGAAAGCGCCGAGTCCCCGGCAACGGCCGGTACAGCACCAGGGCTGCGGCCACCAGCACATCGTCCCCGTCGAACCACCCCACACTCTCGGCCTGCCAGTCGGGCTTCACATCGCCCCATTCGGGGATCTGGAGATGACTGACGTCGGGATGCCGCCGCAGGTGGGCGAGATGCTCCTCGCGCGCTATCTCCCGCACGTACGGGCTGGTCATGGGCAGGGTGCTCCTGTTCGGGGGCGGCCACGGTACGCCGGAAGGCGCGCCACCGGTCAAGAGCCCACAAGTGAACCTTCCATGTCGATGACCGGGTCCGTCCGCCATCCTGAGGGGCATGACGACCGATTCGCGTGCTTCCGCCGCATTCCTCATCGACGAGTCACTGGGCTATCTCTTCCCGGCCGCCCTGCGCGCGGCGGCCGCCGTGGGGGTGGCGGACCACCTCACGGACGGCCCCCGCTCACCCCGCGAACTCGCCGAACTCACCGGCACGGACGCCCGCAACCTCCATCGCGTCCTGCGCCTGCTGGCCACGCGTGATGTCGTCGTGGAGGACACCGAGGGCCGCTTCGGCCTCGCCCCGGCCGGGCAGGCGCTGCGCACCGACGCCCCGCACTCGGCCCGCTCGGCGATCCTCATGAACACCGACCTGAGCCTGTGGCTGCCCGCCGCGTCGATGGAACGCTGCCTGGTCGAGGGGACCTCGGTGTTCGAGGGCATCTTCGGGATGCCGTTCTTCGCGTACTTCGCCCAGGACGCCGCGACGGCGGCGGTGTTCCACACAGGCATGGCGGCGATGTCCGACCCGGAGAACGCACCGATCGCCGCCGCGTACGACTTCCCCTCCACCGGCACGGTCGTCGACGTCGGCGGCGGCCACGGCGGCCTGCTCCGCGAAGTCCTGCGCCGCCGACCGGACCTGACGGGCGTGCTCTACGACCAGCCGCACGTCGTCGCCGAGCACCGGCTGGACGTACCGGAGACGGCGGGCCGCTGGAGCCTGAGCGAGGGCGACTTCTTCACGTCCGCGCCCGCCGGGGACGTCTACCTCCTCAAGCGCATCCTCCACGACTGGGAGGACGAACAGTGCGTCACGATCCTGGAGCGCTGCCGTGAAGCCATGTCACCGGGCGGCCGGATCCTGGTGGTGGACGCGGTCGTACCGACCGGCAACGCCCCGCACCAGTCCAAGACTCTCGACCTGCTGCTGATGTCGGCGCTGGTGGGCCGCGAACGCACGGAGGCGGATTTCGCGGCGCTGTTCGCCGCGTCAGGCCTCCGGCTCTCCCGGGTCGTGCCGACATCGACGGTTCTGTCGGTGGTGGAGGCGTTCACAGGGTCCTCGTAGGCGACTCACGGATCACCCCGAACCAGCCCCCCTACCGTCAACGCATACGCACTGACTGGAGGTGGGGAACATGAACAGCAGTCACACCGGCACCAAGACGTCCCGCGGCCCCTGGGCGGCGCTCTGCGCGGCCGCTGCCGTCGTCCTCGGTCCGGCCGCCGTCACGGCCTCCGCGCTCGACCAGGCCAACGCGGCCCCGATGCACCACGTGGTGCTGAAGGCGGATCAGACACAGGCGTACATCCCGACGGACCCGACCCGCCGCAGGGCCGCGGCGTGACGGGCGTCAGCCCCTGAACCGCTCCCACAGCTTCGGGTACCGCTCCGCCAGCACCGTGTCGTTCTCGAAGTCGACCGGGGTGCCCTCCGGCTCGGACGGTGCCGGGGGGATGCCGAGGTCGGGGGCGACGGCGCCGGTGAGTTGTTCGTAGGCCTCGTCCGCGGCGTAGCCCAGCTCCTCCCCGTCGCCGTCGATCTCCTCGTCGAAGTCACCGAGGAGGTCGGCCAGGGAGTCGGGCGCGTGCACGGCACCCTCGTACACCTCACGGCCCTGGCCGATCAGCCAGCAGCGGAAGAAGTCGAAGGCGTCGTCGCTGGCGCCGTCCAACAGGAGCCACGCGGCGCCCCAGAGGTCCCAGGTGTACGCCCGGTTGTAGCGGGCCTCGAAGTGACGGGCGAAGTCGAGGACCATCTCCGGGTCCAGCTGGAGGAGTCTGTCGACGAGCAGGTCGGCCTGCTCCTCGGGGTCGCCCTCGGCGGCCTCGCGGGTGGCGTCCACCAGCTCCCAGAACTCCGTCTCGTCCATCACGGGTCCAGCATCGGCCCTGCGCGGGTGGGGCGCACGTGGAGTGCGGCGGATTGTTATGTCCCGTACAGGCGGCCCAGGCGGAGCGCGTCCTCGGCGAAGCGCGCCCGGAGGCTCTCCGGAGCCAGCACCTCCACCTCCGCCGCCAGCCCCAGCAGCTGGGTGTGCGCGACCTCCTCGGACTCCACGGGGACCGTCACCGTCACCCAGCCGTCCCCGTCCGGCGCCCCCGCCCCCTCCAGTGCCTCCCGCGCCGAGACCCGGTCCAGGGCGTACGGCAGCCGGCGCACCCCGTCGGGAGACAGCCGTAGGACCACCTGCGCGCGCAGGATCGAGCGGGCGAACTGCTCGGACCGTTCCTCCCAGAAGCCGGGAAGATCGAAGTCGTCGGCACGGGAGAAGCGCTCCTCGCCCGCCTCCACCGCCGTGAACCGGTCGATCCGGTACACCCGGAAGGAGCCGCCAGCCTCCGGGACGCGCGCGCAGAGGTACCAGATCCCCGCCTTCAGGACGAGCCCGTACGGCTCCAGCTCCCGCTCGACCTCCGTCTCGCCCTTGCGATACCGCGCGACGACCCGCCGGTCGTCCCACACGGCGTCCGCGACGGCGGGCAGTAGCTCGGGGGTCTTCGGCTCGCTCCACCAGTTCGGGGCGTCCAGATGGAACCGTTGCGCGGCCGAGCGCGAGGCGTCCCGCAGGGAGGGCAATAGCGCCGCCGACACCTTCAGACGCGCCGCCGAGGCCGCGTCCTCCAGGCCCATCTCACGCAACGCCCCCGGCAGGCCGGACAGGAACAGCGCCTCCGCCTCACCGCGGTGCAGACCCGTGAGGCGGGTCCGGTACCCGCCGATCAGCCGGTACCCACCGGCCCGCCCCCGCTCCGCGTACACCGGAACGCCCGCCTCGGACAGCGCCTGCGCGTCCCGGGTGACGGTCCGCTCGGACACCTCCAGCTCCGCGGCGAGCTCGGCGGCGGTCATGGAGGGCCGGGACTGGAGGAGAAGGACCATCTTGATGAGGCGGGCAGCACGCATGGTGTCCATTAAAAAAGCAGGCCCGCGTCAGCGGACCTGCTTTTAAAGGTGCGCGGGGCTGTATCACCCGCAGCCGAACTACAACCCGTAGCGCTCGCGCGCTTCCTTGACCGCGGTGGCCTTGACCTCGCCGCGCCGGGCCAGCTGCGCCAGCGCCGCGACGACGATCGACTCCGCGTCGACGCCGAAGTGGCGGCGGGCCGCGTCACGGGTGTCGGAGAGGCCGAAGCCGTCCGCGCCCAGCGACGACCAGTCCTGCTCGACCCACTGCGCGATCTGGTCCGGCACCTGCCGCATGTAGTCGGAGACGGCCAGGACCGGGCCCTCGGCGCCGTGCAGCGCCTGCCGGACGTACGGGACGCGCTCCTCGCCGCGGAGCAGAGCGGCGTCCGCCTCCAGGGCGTCACGGCGCAGCTCCGTCCAGGACGTCGCCGACCAGACGTCGGCCGCCACGCCCCACTCCTCGGCCAGCAGCCGCTGTGCCTTCAGCGCCCAGTGGATCGCCGTGCCGGAGCCGAGGAGCTGGATGCGCGGGGCGTTCGCCGCGGCCACGTCGACGCCCGCCGACTCCGCCGTGTTGAAGCGGTACAGGCCCTTGACGATGCCCTCGTCGATGCCGAGCCCGGAGGGCTTCGCCGGCTGCGGGAGCGGCTCGTTGTAGACCGTCAGGTAGTAGAAGACGTTCGGGTCCTCGCCCGGGGCAGCCTCGCCGTACATCCGGCGCAGACCGTCCTTGACGATCGTCGCGACCTCGTACGCGAACGCCGGGTCGTACGTCAGCGAGGCCGGGTTCGTCGCCGCGATGACCGGGGAGTGACCGTCCGCGTGCTGGAGGCCCTCGCCCGTCAGCGTCGTACGGCCCGCCGTCGCGCCCACCAGGAAGCCGCGGCCCAGCTGGTCGCCGAGCTGCCACATCTGGTCGGCCGTGCGCTGCCAGCCGAACATCGAGTAGAAGATGTAGAACGGGATCATCGCTTCGCCGTGCGTGGAGTACGCGGTCGACGCGGCGATGAAGTCGGCCATCGAACCGGCCTCGGTGATCCCCTCGTTGAGGATCTGGCCGTTCTTGGCCTCCTTGTAGTACATGAGCTGGTCGCGGTCGACCGGCTCGTACGTCTGGCCCTTGGGGGAGTAGATCCCGAGGGAGGGGAACAGCGACTCCATACCGAACGTACGTGCCTCGTCCGGCACGATCGGCACCCAGCGCCTGCCCGTCTCCTTGTCGCGGACCAGGTCCTTGATCAGGCGGACGAAGGCCATGGTGGTGGCCACGTTCTGGGAGCCGGAGCCCTTGTCGAAGGAGGCGAAGGCCTTCTCGGCGGGGGCGGGCAGCGGGGCCAGCGGGTGCACCCGGCGCGCGGGGGCGGGGCCGCCGAGGGCCGCGCGGCGCTCCTGGAGGTAGCGCACCTCGGGAGAGTCGGCGCCCGGGTGGCCGTAAGGCACCACACCGTCGACGAACTGGCTGTCGGAGATGGGCAGTTCAAGAAGATCACGCATGGTCTTGAACTCGTCCACCGTCAGCTTCTTCATCTGGTGGTTGGCGTTCTTCGACGCGAAGCCCTCGCCGAGGGTGTTGCCCTTGACCGTCTGGGCCAGGATCACCGTCGGAGCGCCCTTGAACTCGACCGCGGCCTTGTAGGCGGCGTAGACCTTGCGCGCCTCGTGGCCACCGCGGGAGAAGTGGAAGCACTCGAGGATCTTGTCGTCGCTCAGCAGCTTCGCCATCTCGACCAGCGCGGGGTCGGCCCCGAAGAAGTCCTGGCGGATGTAGGCGGCGTCACGGGTCTGGTACGTCTGGACCTGCGCGTCCGGTACCTCGCGCAGCCGTCTTACCAGCGCGCCCGTGGTGTCGAGCTGGAACAGCTCGTCCCAGGCCGAGCCCCACAGCGTCTTGATGACGTTCCAGCCGGCGCCGCGGAACTGGGCCTCCAGCTCCTGCACGATCTTGAAGTTCGCGCGGACCGGGCCGTCGAGGCGCTGGAGGTTGCAGTTGATGACGAAGGTGAGGTTGTCGAGACCCTCACGGGAGGCGAGTGCGAGTGCCGCCGTGGACTCCGGCTCGTCCATCTCGCCGTCGCCGAGGAAGGCCCAGACGTGGGACTGCGAGACGTCCTTGATGCCGCGCGCCGTCAGATAGCGGTTGAAGCGGGCCTGGTAGATCGCCGACAGCGGGCCGAGGCCCATGGAGACGGTCGGGAACTCCCAGAGCCAGGGCAGGCGGCGGGGGTGCGGGTACGACGGGAGGCCGTTGCCGCCCGACTCACGGCGGAAGTTGTCGAGGTGGTCCTCGTTCAGCCGGCCGTCGAGGAAGGCGCGGGCGTAGATGCCGGGGGAGGCGTGGCCCTGGATGTAGAGCTGATCACCCGACCCGTCCGCCTCCTTGCCCTTGAAGAAGTGGTTGAAGCCGGTCTCGTAGAGCCAGGCCGCGGAGGCGAAGGTGGCGATGTGGCCGCCGACGCCGTATTTGCTGCCGCGGGTCACCATGGCCGCCGCGTTCCAGCGGTTCCAGGCGGTGATCCGGGTCTCCAGCTCCGGGTCACCGGGCAGGCCCGGCTCCGCGGCGGTGGGGATGGTGTTGACGTAGTCGGTCTCGAGGAGCTTCGGCAGCGCGATGCCGTTCCCCTCCGCCCGCTCCAGCGTGCGGCGCATCAGGTACGCGGCACGGTGCGGGCCCGCCGCCTTGGCGACCGCGTCCAGGGAGGCCTGCCATTCGGCGGTCTCCTCGGGGTCCCGGTCGGGGAGCTGGTCGAGCTCGCTCGGCTGGATGGCGTGGGGGTCGGTCATGTCGCCGCCTTCCTCAGTCGAAGGGGGTTCCCTCATCTGTAAGGGTTCGGGGTCGCCCTAGGTCTTTGGCAGGACAGGGCTGGGGCCTCGGTAGAGGCCCGTCGGCGACTGTAACTCCCTGATCGATGATCGATCAAAGGGTTGAGGGGCAAAACCTCTCGATTCCGAGAAAGTAGGCACGGGGTGCCTCCGGCGGTGGCACCGGGTGACCTTGGTTGGCGCCTGTTTTCGCAGGTGAGCGGGGGAGTGCTCTAGTGGGGGTGAGGGTGAGACACCTAGGGGCGCGGGGAACTGCGCGACCAGCCACAACGCACCCGCGGCCGAAAACGCACCCCTCGGTCACTCCCCTTCGTGCCGGGGCGCACACCCCAGCACATGCGCCTTCACCAGCTCCGCGATACGAGGATCCCGACGCCGGAACGCCTGCACCAGCTCCTCGTGCTCCTCCGCGTACGACTGCTGCACCGTCCCCAGCCACCGGATCGACAGGGCCGTGAAGACCTCGATGCCGAGCCCCTCCCAGGTGTGCAGCAGCACGGAGTTGCCGGCCGCGCGGACCATCTCCCGGTGGAAGCCGACGGTGTGCCGGACCTGCGCCGTGCCGTCCGCCTCCCGGTCGGCCTCGTACAGCGCCATGACATGCGGTTCCAGCGCCGAGCAGTCCCCCGCCAGCCGCTCCGCCGCAAGCTCCGCCGCGATCGCCTCCAGACCGGCCCGGACCGGGTAGCTCTCCTCCAGGTCGGCCGCGGTCAGGTTCCGCACCCGTACGCCCTTGTTCGGCGCCGACTCGATCAGCCGCAGCGACTCCAGCTCGCGCAGCGCCTCCCGGACCGGCGTCTGGCTGACCTCCAGCTCCGTCGCGATCCGCCGCTCGACGATGCGCTCGCCCGGCTTCCAGCGTCCGCTCACGATCCCTTCCACGATGTGCTCGCGGATCTGTTCGCGCAGCGAGTGGACGACGGGCGCGGTCATGAGTGCTCCTTAAGGGCGTTTGACGTTTAGACAATAAGGCCGAGTGCCCGTTCCGGAGGGGCGCATGGGGGCGCTTTCATGCAGGTGAGACGAGACTTACACGCTCCCAGTCCGCGGACTTCTGTCAAGACGCGGAACCCCGTGACCCCGGGGAGTGTCGCGTTCGGCAGGGGTTGCCACATCGGTGCCCCTTCGTACGACGGGGGGACGGGCATGAACATCGGGGGACACCGGGGAGCGGCTGCCGCGGCCGTGATCGGCGCGATCATCGGCATCACCGGCTGCGGGCACGCGGCGACGAAGGCGACGGCGGACGTCACGCCCAGCACCGCCGAAGCGCTCACCAACATGGCGGGCGGCGGACAGTCGGGCAGCGGCGGCGGCGCCTGCGTCTTCGTCAAGCCCGACGGGGCGCAGAAGTTCGGCCACGTCGGCTGGGGCTTCCGGATCACCGGCACCAACCAGTGGGTCTACGGCGCCGTCGAGAACCCCACGAACAAGCTGTACACCCCGCCGGGCGGCGACATCGGCGCCTGGCACGCGCAGGGAACGTACGACCGCATGCTCAGCGACATGTCCCGGGACGCCCACTATCCGGGCAGGTCCACGCACCCGTACAGCCGTTACCGCTGCGTCGCCTCGTCGACCGGGGACGTGAACTCCGCCCGGGCCATGGTCCGTACCGTCGAGAGCCGCGGCTTCCTCGTCGGCTTCGACCCGCGGACCGGCGAACTCACCTCACGCGACTGCCTCGACGCCACCTACGACGTGCTGCGCGCCTACCGCACCCGGCATCTGACCTACTCGCCCCGGCTCAACGTCCCGAACGCATGGGTCGAGACCCTGTGGGACTGGAGCGACCGCACGCTGACGCCCCGCTGAAAGACCGGTGCCCCGCCCGGAGAACGCTCCGGACGGGGCACCGACGTACTGCCTACAGCCTTACAGGCCGAGCTCGACCTCGAACTCGCCTGCCTCCAGGATCGCCTTGACCGCGGTCAGGTAACGGGCCGCGTCGGCGCCGTCCACCAGACGGTGGTCGTAGGAGAGGGTCAGGTAGGTCATGTCGCGGACGGCGATGACCGTGCCCTCCTCCGTCTCCAGGACGGCCGGGCGCTTGACCGTGGCGCCGATGCCGAGGATCGCGACCTGGCCCGGCGGCACGATGATCGTGTCGAAGAGCGCACCGCGCGAACCGGTGTTGGAGATGGTGAAGGTCGCGCCCGACAGCTCGTCCGGCGTGATCTTGTTGGCGCGGACCTTGCCGGCCAGCTCCGCCGTGGCCTTCGCGATGCCGGCGATGTTGAGGTCGCCCGCGTGCTTGATGACCGGGGTCATCAGGCCCTTCTCGGAGTCCACCGCGATACCGATGTTCTCGGTGTCGAAGTAGGTGATCGTGCCTTCGCCCTCGTTGATCTTGGCGTTGATGGGCGCGTGCGCCTTCAGCGCCTGGGCGGCGGCCTTGACGAAGAACGGCATCGGGGACAGCTTGACGCCCTCACGGGCGGCGAAGGAGTCCTTGGCCCGGCCACGGAGCTTCATCAGCCGCGTGACGTCGACCTCGACGACCGAGGACAGCTGCGCCTGCTCGTGCAGCGCCTTGACCATGTTGTCGCCGATGACCTTGCGGATGCGCGGCATCTTGACGGTCTGGCCACGGAGCGGCGAGGCCTCGAGGGTCGGGGCCTTCTTCGCGGCGGCGGCCGGGGCGGCGGCCGGAGCCGGGGCAGCGGCGGCGGCCTTCGCGGCCTCGGCGGCGGCGATGACGTCCTGCTTGCGGATACGACCGCCGACGCCGGTGCCCTTGACGGCGCCGAGCTCGACACCGTGCTCGGCGGCGAGCTTGCGCACCAGCGGGGTCACGTAGGCACCGTCGTCACCGGAGGTCGCGGCCGGAGCCGGGGCAGCGGGGGCGACCGGAGCCGGCGCGGCCGGCGCGGGGGCCGGAGCGGCCGGAGCCGGGGCGGCGGCGACCGGGGTGGGCGCCGGAGCCGGAGCGGCGGGGGCCGGAGCCGGGGCCGGCGGGGCCACGGGGGCGGCCGGGGCGGGCGCGGGAGCCGGGGCGGCGGGGGCCGGAGCCGCAGCGGCCGGAGCCGGGGCAGCGGCCGGAGCCGCACCCGGGGCGCCGATGACGGCGAGCTTGGCGCCGACCTCGGCGGTCTCGTCCTCACCGACGGTGATCTCCAGCAGGACACCCGAGACCGGGGCCGGGATCTCGGTGTCGACCTTGTCGGTCGAGACCTCAAGCAGCGGCTCGTCGGCGTCGACGGAGTCGCCGACGGCCTTCAGCCAGCGGGTGACCGTGCCCTCGGTGACGGACTCGCCGAGCGCGGGCAGGACGACGTCCGTGCCCTCGGCGCTGCCGCCGCCGGCGGCGGCCTCGGCGGTGGGAGCGGGCGCCGGGGCGGCCTGCTCGGTGGACGGGGCGGCAGCGGCCGGCTCGGGAGCCGCGGCGGGCGCGGGCTCGGGCTCGGCGGCCGGGGCCGGGGCGGCAGCGGGGGCGCCCGTGCCGTCGTCGATGATGGCCAGCTCGGCGCCGACCTCGACGGTCTCGTCCTCGGCGACCTTGATGGAGGACAGGACGCCGGAGACGGGGGAGGGGATCTCGGTGTCGACCTTGTCGGTCGACACCTCGAGCAGCGGCTCGTCGGCCTCTACTCGCTCACCCTCGGCCTTCAGCCAGCGGGTGACAGTGCCCTCGGTGACGCTCTCGCCGAGCGCCGGAAGGGTTACGGAAACCGCCATGGTTTCGGTTGCTCCTTACGAATTGCGGAAGTCTGTGTCGTCGCGGAGACGGAGTCGCTTCGCGGGGTTCGACCGAGGGTCAGTCGTGCGCGTGCAGCGGCTTGCCCGCCAGGGCCAGGTGGGCCTCGCCGAGCGCCTCGTTCTGCGTCGGGTGGGCGTGGATGAGCTGGGCGACCTCGGCCGGCAGCGCTTCCCAGTTGTAGATCAGCTGGGCTTCGCCGACCTGCTCGCCCATGCGGTCGCCGACCATGTGGACGCCGACCACGGCACCGTCCTTGACCTGGACGAGCTTGATCTCGCCCGCGGTCTGGAGGATCTTGCTCTTGCCGTTGCCCGCCAGGTTGTACTTCAGAGCGACGACCTTGTCCGCACCGTAGATCTCCTTGGCCTTGGCCTCGGTGATACCGACGGAGGCGACCTCCGGGTGGCAGTAGGTCACACGGGGGACACCGTCGTAGTCGATCGGGACGGCCTTGAGACCGGCCAGACGCTCCGCCACCAGGATGCCCTCGGCGAAGCCGACATGCGCGAGCTGGAGCGTGGGGACGAGGTCACCGACGGCGGAGATGGTGGGGACGTTCGTCCGCATGTACTCGTCGACCAGGACATAGCCGCGGTCCATCGCGACGCCCTGCTCCTCGTACCCGAGACCGGCGGAGACCGGGCCGCGGCCGACCGCGACCAGCAGGACCTCGGCCTCGAACTCCTTGCCGTCGGCCAGGGTGACCTTGACGCCGTCGGCGGTGTACTCGGCCTTCGAGAAGAAGGTGCCCAGGTTGAACTTGATGCCGCGCTTGCGGAACGCGCGCTCAAGAAGCTTGGAGGAGTTCTCGTCCTCGACCGGGACGAGGTGCTTGAGGCCCTCGATGACGGTGACGTCCGCACCGAAGGACTTCCAGGCGGAGGCGAACTCCACGCCGATGACGCCGCCGCCGAGGATGATCGCGGACTTCGGTACGCGGTCCAGGACGAGGGCGTGGTCCGAGGAGATGATCCGGTTGCCGTCGATCTCCAGGCCCGGCAGCGACTTCGGCACGGAGCCGGTCGCGAGGAGCACGTGCCGCCCCTGGACGCGCTGGCCGTTGACATCGACCGAGGTCGGCGACGACAGCCGCCCCTCACCCTCGATGTACGTCACCTTCCGGGAGGCGACAAGGCCCTGGAGACCCTTGTACAGCCCGGAGATGACACCGTCCTTGTACTTGTGGACACCGGCGATGTCGATGCCCTCGAAGGTGGCCTTCACACCGAACTGCTCGCTCTCGCGGGCCTGGTCGGCGATCTCGCCCGCGTGAAGCAGGGCCTTCGTGGGGATGCATCCCCGGTGCAGGCAGGTGCCGCCGACCTTGTCCTTCTCGATCAGGGCGACGTCCAGGCCCAGCTGCGCCCCGCGCAGGGCCGCGGCGTACCCGCCACTACCACCGCCGAGGATCACTAGGTCGAAAACGGTGCTGGCGTCGTTCGCCACGTCACGTCCTCCATGCATGTGCGCCTACGCCGGTCTGCGGTGACCGGTCGGCGGCTGGTGTCCGGCCGCTCTTTCTTCGGCCCTGTGGTGGGGCCCTGTCCTGCCGAGCCCCATCTTCGCACTTGTCGGAAGGGAACGAGACGCCGGGCCGGGGTGTGAGACGCCACACGCTCACATGTGAAGAGGGCACAAAGTGAGATGCCTGGGGCTGACGCCCTCAGGGGCGCGGGGAACTGCGCGACCGGCCACAGCCGGCCCGCAGTCGCCCGCGAACCCCAGGCACCGAGCTCTCAGGCGACGGTCAGCCCAAGTCACCCGCAGCAGTCAGCTCCGCCAGCCGCACCAACGTACGCACAGCGGTACCCGTACCCCCCTTGGGCGTGTACCCGAACGGCCCACCCTCATTGAACGCGGGGCCCGCGATGTCGAGGTGCGCCCAGGTGATGCCCTCGCCCACGAACTCCCGAAGGAAGAGCCCGGCGACCAGCCCGCCACCCATCCGCTCACCCATGTTCGCGATGTCGGCGGTCGGCGAGTCCATCCCCTTGCGCAGGTGCTCGGGCAGCGGCATCGGCCACGCCGGCTCGCCGACCTCCTCGGCCGCCTCGTGCACCGCGGAGCGGAACGCGTCGTCGTTCGCCATGATCCCGAACGTCCGGCTGCCCAGCGCCAGCATCATCGCGCCCGTCAGCGTCGCCACGTCGACGATCGCGTCCGGCTTCTCCGCCGACGCCGCCCACAGCGCGTCGGCCAGCACCAGCCGGCCCTCCGCGTCGGTGTTGAGGACCTCGACGGTCTTGCCGCTGTACATGCGCAGCACGTCACCCGGGCGTACCGCGGACCCCGACGGCATGTTCTCGGCGAGCGCCAGCCACCCGGTGACGTTCACCTCCAGGCCGAGCCGCGCGACGGCGACGATCGCGGCGAAGACCGCCGCCGCACCGCTCATGTCGCACTTCATGGTCTCGTTGTGGCCGGCCGGCTTGAGCGAGATGCCGCCCGAGTCGTAGGTGATGCCCTTGCCGACGAACGCGAGGTGCTTCTTCGCCTTGGAGGAGGTGTACGACAGCTTCACCAGCCGCGGCTTGGCCTCGGAGCCGCCGCCGACGCCCAGGATGCCGCCGTAGCCGCCCTTGACCAGCGCCTTGTCGTCGAGCACCTGCACCTTGATGCCGTGCTCCTTGCCCGCGGCCTGCGCCACGGCGGCGAAGGCCTCGGGGTAGAGGTCGTTCGGCGGGGTGTTGATCAGGTCTCGAGCGCGGTTCAGCTCCTCGGTGACCGCGAGGGCGCGCTCGACGGCCGCCTTGTACGCCTTGTCGCGGGGCTTGCCGCCCAGCAGGGCGACCTCGGCGAGCGGCGCCTTGCCGTTCTTCGGGTCCTTGCCGTTCTCCTTGTACGCGTCGAAGGAGTACGCGCCGAGCAGCGCGCCCTCCGCGACCGCGCCGGCGTCGGCGGCGTCCGTCAGCGGCAGCGCGAACGCGGCCTTCTTGGCGCCGTGCAGCGTGCGGGCGGCCACACCGGCGGCCCGGCGCAGCGCCTCGGCGTCGAAGGAGGAGTCCTTCTCGGGCTCCGCGCCGAGACCCACCGCCAGTACGAGCGGGGTCTTGAAGCCGGACGGCGCGGGCAGCTTCGTCACCTCGCCCTCGGCACCTGAGGCACCGAGGGTCTCCAGGACGCCGGCCAGCTTGCCGTCGTAGGCCTTGTCCACGGATTCGGCG
The DNA here is from genome assembly GCF_045041065.1 of Streptomyces sp. NBC_00028. Classification (NCBI taxonomy): domain Bacteria; kingdom Bacillati; phylum Actinomycetota; class Actinomycetes; order Kitasatosporales; family Streptomycetaceae; genus Streptomyces; species Streptomyces sp. NBC_00028. Next base: position 7,190,433 of record NZ_CP108293.1, read on the forward strand.
CCCGGGGCGACGACCGGGCCCTTCGCGCCCTTGGCGACACCGATCACGATCGCGTCGGCCCGCAGGCCGGGCGCCGCGGCGGTGCTGAGAGTGAGAGCAGTCACGGTGGTGAAATCTCGCTTCCGATGTGAAGTTCAGTCTGGTCGAGTCTGGGTGGGTCGACCGGGCCCGACAGCCGACCCTAGAACTGGCTGTGCGGGCGGCATCGTCCGGGGCCTTCACCCCGTCGATGAACACCCGGAACGAGCCTACGCGCGTGGCGCGCTTTCGCTCATTCCTACGGGCGTTCACCTGTGGGTGGCGTCGTGGCCACTTCTCAGCTCTCACTCCCGGTCACCTCGGTCACACTCACTGTGTTCCGGCGGGCGCTCTGCTCGCCGCTTTGCGTGATTTCCACGGATCCTCCGCCGATTTCCCACCAAAGGGGCGCCAGGGGATCTTCTGGGGGGAAGGGACACCAATGGCGCACCGTGCGCACAGATGGAAGGTCGCGGCAGCCGTCTCCACGACTGCGGGGCTGATCGCGCTGGGACTGGGGGCTCCCGGCGCCGTCGCCGCGGCGACACCACGGATCGACCTGAAGGTGCTGGTCGTGGACAACGGCGACAGCCCGGTCCAGGCCATCACCGCCCAGCTCAGGAACACCGGCATCCCGTACACCGTCGTCGACCTGAACGCCGGCGACCGCCCGGTCATCACGGCCGCGTTCCTCGCCGACACGGTGGGCGGCACACCCCGGGCCCGGTATCAGGGCGTCGTGCTGCCCAACGAGGCCCCGTTCGGCGCGGGTTCGGCGGAGCAGACCGCGCTGGAGACGTACGAGAGGACGTACGGCATCCCGCAGGTCGACGCCTACACCTGGGCGCACCCGGAGGTGGGCCTGGACTACAGCGCGTACTCCGGCACGCTGGACGGCCGGACCGCCGACGTCACCACGGCAGGCAAGGCGGGCTGGTTCGGGTATCTCGACGGGGCTGTCGCCTTCGAGGACAACTCGGCGGCGACACAGGAGAGTTACGGCTTCGTCGCCACGCCCCGCACCGGCTTCACCAGCTATGTCGACGTGCCCGTCCCGGGCGGCACCGGCCGTGGCAGCCTGATCGGCGAGTACGCGCACGACGGCCGCCGCGAACTCGTCGTGACCTTCGCCTACAACCAGTACCAGCAGCAGTTCCGGGTGCTCGCCCGCGGCATCGTGGAGTGGCTGACCCAGGGCGTGCACCTGGGGCAGATCCGCAACTCCTTCGAGGTCCACGTCGACGACGTCTTCGCACCCGACAGCCGCTGGGACACCGCGCACAACTGCACCCCGGGCGACTTCACCTGCCCCGGCGGCGACGGCGAGGGGACCGTCCCGATCCGGATGACCGCCGCGGACGCCCAGTACGCGGCGCAGTGGCAGCAGGAGCACGGCTTCAAGCTCGACATGGTCTACAACGCCGGTTCCGGCGAGGAGTGGAAGACCGAGAACGGCGGCACCGACGCCCTCGCCGCCCAACTCCTCGCGGACAAGGCCAAGTACCGCTGGATCAACCACACCTACACGCACAAGTTCCTCGGCTGCGTCCAGGACACCACCGCCGTGCCGTGGAGCTGCGCCAAGAACGCCGACGGCACGACCCGGTACCTCAGCCGCGCCGAGATCTCCGCGGAGATCGGCGACAACTACAACTGGGGTGTCGGCAAGGGCCTTCCGCTCAACCGCGCCGAGCTGGTCACCGGCGAACACTCGGGCCTGCGCACCCTGCCCCAGCAGCCCGACGACAACCCCAACCTGGCCGGCGCCCTCGCCGCAGGCGGAGTCAAATGGACCGCCTCCGACAACTCCCGTGAACCCGACCAGCGTTCGGTCGGCAGCGGCACCCTCACCGTGCCCCGCTACCCGATGAACGTGTACTACAACACGGGCACCGACGCGGAGATGGCCGACGAGTACAACTGGATCTACACCTCGGCGGCCGACGGCGGCAGCGGCCTGTGCGAGAACAACCCGACGTCCACCTGTCTGCCCGCGCCCCTCGACACGGCCACCGGCTACCGGACGTACATCGTCCCGCAGGAGGCCCGCACCGCCCTCGGCCACGCGATCTCGGGCGACCCGCGCCCGCACTACGCCCACCAGTCCAACCTGGCCGAGGACCGCACCCTCTACCCGGTCCTGAACAAGGTGCTGGCCGACTACCAGGCCCTGTTCGCCGACAACACCCCGCTGGAGAACCTCGCCCAGGCCGCCATCGGCACCGAACTCCAGCGCCGCGCCGCCTGGCAGGCCGCGCTGGCCTCCGGCAAGGTCACGGCGTACCGCGTCGGCACGACGGTGACGATCACGGCCCCGAGCGGGACGCAGATCCCGGTGACGGCACCGGAGGGCACGAAGAAGCAACTGCTGCTGGGGACGGCGACGTTCGGCACCGGGTACGCAGGCAGGCGCTCGGCATGGACCACGCCTGAGCTCCTGCAATCAGCAGTCACTCTGAAACTGCCGTAAGCAGCAACGCCCCAAAGGGGCGCGGGGAACTGCGCGACCGGCCACGACGAAACCCGCAGCCGAGGTCCGGTCCGCAGTCCCCCCGAACCACATCCGCATATCAGGGGGGAACCGCGCGGCAATGCGCACGGGCAGACACGTCACCATGCTCACCGAAGGCACCTACCCACACGTCCACGGCGGCGTCAGCACCTGGTGCGACCAGCTGGTCAAGGGCATGCCGGAGGTCGACTTCCACATCCTGTCGCTCACCGGCAGCGGCCGCGAACCCGTGACCTGGGAGCTGCCGGCGAACGTCTACGCCCACACCTCGGTCCCCACCTGGGGCCCACGCCCCGGCCGCAGGACCGCCCCGTACGGCAGGGCGAGGCGCCGCTTCCTCGACTCCTACGAGCGTTTCCTGCTCTCCTTCCTGGACCCGGAAAACCATGACTCCCACGCCTTCGGTGAGTCCCTCCACGAACTGGCCCGACTGGCCCGTGACGGACGGCTGTCGGCGGCCCTGCGCACAGAATCGGCGCTGCGCTCCCTGATGTGGATCTGGACGATGCCGCACCTGCCCACCGCCGCCGCCCACCCCACGGTCCACGACGCCCTCACCGCCACCGACCTCCTGGAACACGCCCTGCGCCCGCTGGGCGTCCGCATCCCCGAGGACTCGGTCGCGCACGCGGTGAGCAGCGGTCTGGCCACCCTGCCCGCACTCGCCGCCCACCACCTGGACGGCGTGCCCTTCCTCCTCACCGAGCACGGCATCTACCTCCGCGAGCGCTACCTCGGCTACCGCGCAGACGCCCAACGCTGGCCGGTGAAGGCCTTCATGCTCGGCTTCTACCGTGAACTCAACTCACACGGATACCGGGCCGCCGACCTGATCACACCGTGCAACCAGTACAACCGCCGCTGGGAGGAGCGCGGCGGCGCCGACGCCGACAAGATCCGCACGGTCTACAACGGCGTCGACCCGGCCGCCTTCCCGCACGCGGGCCCCGAGCCCGAGGTGTTGACCCTCACCTGGTGCGGCCGCGTGGACCCCATCAAGGACCTCGAAACCCTGATCCACTCCTACGCCATGGTCCGCGCCGAACTCCCGGAAACCCGCCTGCGCCTGTTCGGCCCGGTCCCACCGGGCGGCGAGGAGTACAAGACCCGCCTGGAGAAACTCGCCGCCGAACTCGGTGTCACCGACGGCCTCACCTTCGAGGGCCGCATCAGCGAGGTCTGGCGCGCCTACGCGGCCGGCCACGTCGTGATGCTCTCCTCCATCTCCGAGGGCTTCCCGTTCTCCATCATCGAGGCCATGTCCTGCGGCCGTACGACGGTGTCGACGGACGTGGGCGGCGTACGCGAGGCCGTCGGCGACACGGGCCTGGTCGTCCCGCCGAGGGAACCGGAGAAGATGGCGGCGGCGGCCCTGACCCTCCTGAAGGACGACGAACGCCGCCTGAAGCTCGGCGAGTTGTCCCGCCGACGAGTGATCGACCGCTTCACGCTCCGCCGCTCGGTGGACGCCTTCCGCACCATCTACCAGGAACTCGCGGGCCTGCCCGAGGTCTATGAGCCCACGATCGAGACCGTCACCGACTGGACGCTCGAACTGCGCGACCCCTGGTACGCGGCGGTCGCGACGGACGGAACCGACTGGTGAGCGGCTCGATCTGGCTCCCGCCGGACGCCCGCCCCGAAACCTTCCCCGCCATCCCCAGACAACGCACCGCCCCCAGCTGGGCCGGCCCCGACCCCGTCGACGAACTCGCCGCCCGCCTCGACGACTTCGTGGCGGCGGCCGTCCACCCCGACGAGATCGCCGCGCTCCTGGAATCCGACGGCATGTCGGACGACCAGATACGCGAGCGGTACGGCGTGAAGAACTCCTTCGCGCTGGCCGAGGAACTCTACGAACGAGTAGCCCGCCGCCACCCCGAACCCCGGACCCCGCCCCACGACCCGTGGCGGGTGAGCCTGCTGACGTGCCTGCTCCGAGGCGTGCTCTTCGCCCTCCCCGGCTTCGCCTACGTCCTGGCCGCCGCGTCCCCACTCCCGCTCCTGGCCGGCGCCCTCACCGGCTGGACCTGGAACCAGGGCCTGGCCCACAGGGCGTACACCTGGCTGGGCTTGGGAGACGAGCGAGCGGCGAAGCGGAGCCTGCTGCTGGGGACACCGGTAGGGGTGGTCCTGGGCGCCTTGGTGGCGTTCCTGGTCTCAGGCACGGCAGACCGGACCACGGCCTTCGCGGCGGGCCAGGCCCTCTACCTGGGCGCATCGACGATCCTGCTGGTACGGGCCCGCGAACGAGCATTGCTGCTGGCCCTGTTGCCCATGGCGACAGGAGCAGTCCTGACCCTGCTCAACTCCATCCCGAACACGGCGAGACTGACGTTGCTGCTGGCTTCGCTGCTGACGGTGACACTCCTGGCAGTACTTGAAATCATGCCTCGGAGCTACGGACTCAAGGGGCGCGGGGCTGCATCGAATGTGCGGCTACCGCCGCGCGGGCGCGACAAGCCCCCACACACCCGCAGTCAACCAACAACCCAAGGCCCCCGTCTCTCCAGCTCTTTCCCCTACGCCGTGTTCGGCCTGGCCACCGGCACCCTCGTCCTCCACTCAGCCCTGGAAGACAACCTCACCGCCGTCATCCTCACCCTCGGCATGGGCCCCGCCGAGTACCTCCTCCACCACCTCCGCAGCGCCGGCACAACCGCCCTGCGCTCCAGCACCACCCCAACCGCCTTCCGCCGCGCAGCGACCCGCACCTTCCTGCACTGCCTCACCACCTACCTCCTCACCCTCCTCGCCCTGGCCCTGGCCACCGGCATCAGCCCGACCCCCCTCCTGCTCCTCGGCACCGTCCTGTGGACAGCCCTGCTGCTCCAGTCCTTCGGCGCGATCCTCAGCACGACAGCGATCTGCTCCGTGGCGGCCCTGGCCCAGACACTCGGCCCGCTGACCGCCCCGACCGTTTACGCGATCGCCGCCACGACCCAGGCGGCCCTGGTCTGCGCCCTGCTGGGGAAGGCGACCGCCCACCGATGACGAACAACCTCCTGCTCCCGTACTACGAGCACCCGTCCGTCCGCCCCGCGGAATGGGACGCGATCATCGCAGCGGCGCCGCACCTCTACGCGGTCGTCCTCAACCCGGCGAGCGGCCCGGGCGACCACCCGGACGAGGCCTTCGTCGAAGTGGCCGCACGCCTCAAAGCCGCAGGGACACGGACCCTCGGCTACGTCGACACCGCCTACGCCCGCCGTCCCCGCACCGACGTCGTGCGCGACCTCACCCACCACCACGACTGGTACGCCACGGACGGCGCCTTCCTGGACCAAGTGGCCTCAGGAGAAGCCGAGTTCACGTACTACCGCCGACTCGCCACAGCCGTCCGAGGCACCCTGGCCCTGAACCACGGAACCGCGCCACACCCCTCCTACGCCCGCATCGCCGACGTCCTGGTGACCTTCGAGGGTCCCTGGACGTCGTACCTCCACCTCGGCCCGCCGCAGTGGCGCGGCACCTCTGACGTACGGCTGTGCCACCTCGTGTACGGCGTCCCGCGTGGCGCGGATCTCGCGGTGCACGGGGCGGATCTGTACTGCGGGGTGCCGGGGATGGGTGATCATCCTTGGGGTACGTTGCCCCACACTCTGGAGCCCGCTCAGTGAAACGCCTCCTGTGGCTGTTCCCCCTGCTTCTCCTTGCCGCCTGCACCACGGCCCAGGACGGGAAGCCGAGCGCCCGCTGGCAGCCGACCCCCGGTCTCGCCTGGCAGTGGCAGCTGAGCGGGCGGACGATCGACACCTCCGTCGACGTTCCGGTCTACGACATCGACGGCTTCGACCAGCCGAAGGCGACCGTGACCGCCCTGCACCGCGAGGACCGCAAGGTGATCTGCTATCTCTCCACCGGCGCCTGGGAGGACTGGCGGCCCGACGCCGAGAAGTTCCCCAAGTCGGTGATCGGCCGCGGCAACGGCTGGGAGGGCGAACGCTGGCTCGACATCCGGCAGGTCGACGTCCTGGAGCCGCTGATGGCGGACCGTATGGACATGTGCCGGGAGAAGGGCTTCGACGCGGTGGAGCCGGACAACATGGACGGCTACAAGAACCGCACCGGCTTCGACCTGAAGGCGTCCGACCAGCTCCGCTACAACCGTCTGATCGCGAGGCTCGCCCACGACCGCGGGATGGCGGTGGGCCTGAAGAACGACCTGGACCAGATCCCGCGGCTGGTCGACGACTTCGACTTCGCGGTCAACGAGCAGTGCGCCCAGTACGACGAGTGCGAGGCCAACACGCCCTTCATCGAGGCGGGCAAGGCCGTGTTCCACGTGGAGTACGAGCTGCCGACGAGCGCCTTCTGCGCGGAGTCGCGCCGGCTGAAGCTGAGCTCGATGGCGAAGAAGTACGAGCTGGGGGCGTGGCGCCGGGCCTGCTAGGCGTTGAAGGTCAGGACGACCAGCGCCGTCGTCGCCGCGGTCTCCGCGAGTCCGCCGAACACATCGCCGGTGATCCCGCCGAAGCGGCGTGTGCAGTGCCGTAGGAGAAGTTCCGACGCGCCCAGCGCGACGACCACGGCGATGACGGGGATGTAGCTCCCCACCAGCAGCCCGCCCCCTGCCGCCGCCACCAGCACCCCGACCGCGACCCCGACCGCGCCCGCCACCGGCACCACCCCCGCCACGGCCGCCCCCAGCCCCTCCGGCCGGGCGGCCGGCACTCCGGTGCGCGCTGCCAGGGTCAGCGCGAGCCGCGCCGCCATGGCCGAGACGACCGCGGCCACCGCACCCCGGGTCCAGGAGTCGTCGTACGCCTGTGCCAGCGCGGCCACCTGCCCCAGCAGTACGAAGACGAGCGTGATCACCCCGAACGGCCCGATGTCCGACTGCTTCATGATCCGCAGCGCGTCCTCCGCGGGCTTCCCGCTGCCGAGTCCGTCGGCGGTGTCGGCGATGCCGTCGAGATGCAGGCCCCGGGTCAGTACCGCGGGCACCGCGGCGGAGCCGACCGCGGCGAGCAGCGCCCCGGAGCCGAGCCACAGCAGCGCGAGCCCGACGCCCGCCGCCAGCCCGCCGATCACCACACCCACCAGCGGAGCGCACAGCATGCCGCCGCGCGCCGCCTGCCGGTCCCAGCGGCTCACCCGGACGGGGAGCACGCTCAGGGTGCCGAAGGCGAAACGGAGGCCGTGCAGACGGCCGTGGAGCTGCGGGGACGTGGACACGCCCGGAAGAGTAGCCCGGTGGTCGCCCCTGCCCGGCAGCCCGCCCCCTGTCCCGGTAGCCCGGTAGCCCGGTCGCCGCACCCGCCGGGCAGCCCGTCCCCGTCGGCCCGAAACTGGGGGCATGGGCCACTGGCTGCACCGCAACATCGTCGAACCCGGCAAGCTGCCGCTGCTCCTGGCCCTGACCGCGTTCGTCGTCACCTTCCTGGTCACCCGGGTCATCACCCGCCTCATCCGCGCGGGCAAGGGACCCTTCGGCAACGTCAGCTCGGGCGGGGTGCACATCCACCACGTGGTGCCCGGCGTCATCCTGACGGTCCTGGGCGGCTTCGGGGCGGTCGCGAGCGGGCGGCACGGCTTCGGGTCGGCGGCGTTCGCGGTGGTGTTCGGGGTGGGTGCCGGTCTGGTGCTGGACGAGTTCGCGCTGATCCTGCACCTGGACGACGTCTACTGGACGGAGGAGGGGAGGAAGAGCGTCGAGGTCGTCGTGCTCACCGCGGCGCTGGTGGGGCTGATGCTGTCCGGGTTCTCGCCGTTCGGGGTCAACGACATGAGCCAGGGCGAGCTCAAGGACCGCGGCAGTGTCATCACGACCGTGCTGGTCAACTTCCTCTTCGCGCTGGCCGTACTGCTCAAGGGCAAGGCGCGGATGGCCATCTTCAGCGTCGTCGTGCCGTTCGTCGGCATCATCGGCCTGGTCCGCCTGGCCCGCCCCGGCTCACCCTGGGCCCGCCGCTTCTACCGGCGCCGCCCGAAGGCCCGCGCCAAGTCGATCCTGCGCGCCTACCACCACGACCGCCGTTGGGCGGGACCCAGCCGCCGCCTTCAGGACCTGATCGGCGGCAAGCCCGACCCCGCCATCGACGTCGGCCGCCGGTGACGCCTCGCCGACACCGCGCACAGCACCAGCACCGCCGCGATGGCCGCCAGATGCTCCTTGCCCGCGAGGTTGTCCTTCAGCAGCACCTCGACCACCATCGCGACGATCACCACGCCCGCGGTGACATACGCCCGGTACCGCCAGCCCAGGAACACCGCGAGCCCCACCACCGCCGCCGACGGGCCGGTGTCGACGACCAGGGCGTCGGAGGCGGGCAGGCCCAGCGGGCTGTCGGGGCCCAGCCAGATGCCCACGCGCGCGTACAGCGTGCCGGCGAGGGTGGCGACGTAGGCGATGACGAGCGTGCGCCACCAGCCCAGACAGATCTCCGCGATGCCGAAGACCAGCAGGATCTGGGCGAGGGCGCCCCAGACGGGAAGGTCCAGGGCGGGGACGAACAGCGACAGGGGAGTGCGGAGCAGGGCCAGCCAGAGGGGGTCCTCGGCCCGTACGGCCCCCACGTCCTCGACGAACCGGAAGCCCCACGACTGGTGGTGGACGATGTGCAGCACCGCCGTCAGACCCACCGCCCCGACCGTCATCGGAGCCGCCCGCCACCGCCTGCGCACCAGCGGGCCGCGCACGGCGAGGTACAGCGGCCCCCATTCGGCACGGGCCCAGCGGGCGAGCGTCGTCATCTCGGTGTCTCCAGGTGCGTACGGGGCGGCCCCGGCAGCTCCAGGAAGCCTTCCGCGCGCGCCGAGGCGAGCCCGATGCGCGGCAGGTCCGCGCTCTTCTCGAAGAGCAGGAACCGCGGCTCCCAGATGGGCCGGTACTTGGCGTTGGCGCGGTACAGGGACTCGATCTGCCACCAGCGCGAGAAGAAGCTGAGCAGCGACCTCCACAGCCGCAGCACCGGACCCGCACCGAGCCGTCCACCACGTTCGAAGACCGATCTGAACATCGCGAAGTTGAGCGAGACCTGCGTGATCCCGATCTCGCGGGCCCGCCGCAGCAGATCGATCACCATGAACTCGACCAGTCCGTTGTCGCAGTCCCGGTCCCGCCGCATGAGATCGAGCGACAGCCCGTGCGGCCCCCACGGGACGAAGGACAGCAGCGCGCGCAACTCGCCCTCGGCGTCGGTGCATTCGAGCATCACGCAGCGCCCGTCCCGCGCGTCCCCGAGCCGTCCAAGGGCCATGCTGAACCCGCGCTCGGTGGCCCCGTCCCGCCAGTCGTCGGCCCGCTTGACCAGCGCGGCCATCTCCGCGGCCGGAATCTCCTCGTGCCGCCGGATCCGCACGGTGTACCCGGCCCGCCGCACCCGGTTGTGGGCCTGCCGTACGGTCCGCATGGCCCGCCCCTCAAGGGTGAACTCGGCGACCTCCACGAGCGCCTCGTCCCCGAGCTCCAGCGCGTCCAGCCCGTGCCGCGCGTACACGGTCCCCGCCTCCTCGCTCGCCCCCATCACGGCCGGGATCCAGCCGTGCGCCCGCGCCTGGTCGAGCCACGGCTCGATGGCGCCGGGCCACGCCTCCGGGTCGCCGAGCGGATCCCCGGAGGCCAGCGCCACCCCTCCTACGACGCGATAGGCGACGGCGGCCTTCCCGCTCGGCGACCACACCACGCTCTTCTCCCGGCGCAGCGCGAAGTAGCCCAGTGAGTCCCGGTCGCCGTGCCGGTCGAGGAGCTCCCGCAGCCGCTTCTCGTCGTCCTCGCTGAGCGGGTCGACGGCACGGCGGGAGCGGAAGGCGGCGTAGAGGACGGCGAGGAGGAGGACCGTGCTGAGTCCGTTGACGGTGACGTCGACCCAGTTGGGGGTGGCGATGCCGGGGGAGCGGAAGTCGGTGATGGAGACCAGGCGCAGGGTGCCGTAGCGCCAGCAGGCGGCGAAGGTGGAGTGCCGCTCGTTGGTCACCGTCACCAGCAGCGCCGCGAGCAGCGAGGAGCCGAGCAGTCCGCCCGCGCCGACGGCCGCCGCCAGCTTCGGGTTGGACCGGTCACCCTTGGCGTAGAACTCCCGCCGGCCGAGCAGCAGGGCGCTCACGAAGGCGGCGGTCAGGGCCAGCGACACCCAGTTCTGCGGGTGCCGCCGGATCTCCGGGAACACCATGGCGAACGCGAACAGCGCGAGGAACGCCCCGCTCAGCCCGAGGTTGAGCAGCCATGCGGCACGCTTGCGGCGCCGCATGGTGATCGCCAGGAACGCCGTGAAGACCCCGGAGGCGAAGCCGGCGGTGAGCAGATACGGCGTGAACAGATCCTCCTGGTTGTGCCGCCGCACGTCCTGCCCCAGGGACACCCACACCGCACTGAGGAAGTTGACGAACGCGACGAGCCGGAGGTACCAGACGGCAAAGCGGGCGTATCCCATGAGAGGGGATCATATGGGCGCCCTTGTCCGTTATGCCGGACCTGCCTCCTCCTTCTCCGGCTCCTCCGCGAGCTCCGGCTCCTCGGCGGGCTTCTCGGGCAGCTCGGCCGCCAACGCCGCCGCGGCCTGCACCAACGGCAGCGCCAGCAGCCCTCCGGCGCCCTCTCCCACCCGCACGCCGTGGTCCAGCAGCGGCTCAAGGGCCATCCGGTCCAGCGCCTTCGCCTGCCCCGGCTCCCCGGAGTCGTGCGCGGCCAGCCACCAGTCCGGCGCCCGGAAGGCGATCCGCTGGCCCACCAGCGCACAGGCGGCGACGACCACACCGTCGAGTACCACCGGCAGCTTGCGCACCGCGGCCTGGAGCAGGAACCCGGTGAGCGCGGCGAGGTCGGCCCCGCCGACGGTCGCGAGGAGCTGAAGCTGATCGCCGAGCACCGGCCGCGCCCGCCGCAACGCGTCCCGGATCGCCGCGCACTTGCGCATCCACGTCAGATCGTCGATCGCGAGCCCGCCCCGCCCGGTCACCACCGAGGCGTCGGTCCCGCACAGCGCGGCGATGAGCACGCCCGCCGCAGTGGTCCCGCCGACGCTCACATCGCCGAGCACCACCAGATCCGTACCGGAGTCGGCCTCCTCGTCGGCCACCGTCATCCCGGCCCGGAACGCGGCCTCCGCCTCCTCCAGGGTCAACGCGTCCTCGACGTCGATACGACCGCTGCCGCGCCGCACCCGATGCCGTACGACATCCTCCGGCAGCGTCTGCGGGTCGGTGTCCAGCGCCATGTCGACGACCCGCACGGGCACCCCGAGCCGCCGCGCGAGCACCGACACCGGGCGCCCGCCCGCCAGCACCTCGCGCACCAACTCCCCGGCGCTGCCCGCCGGTCGGGCCGAGACATCGAGCTCGGCGATGCCGTGGTCACCGGCGAAGAGAACCACCCGCGGCCGTTCGACCGGCCGCACCGGCACCGCCGACTGGGCCGCGGCCAGCCACTCACCGAGGTCGTCCAGGCGGCCCAGCGACCCGGGCGGCACGATCTGGCGCTCACGACGCGCCTCGGCGTCGCGGCGCACCCCGCCGTCGGGGCGCTCGATCAGATCGGAGAAGTCGTCGAGAATAAGCGAGCTCATTCGCCGAACAGTACCGGCACCGATCGAACAGAACGGCGCCACATGGCCACCACGCCCCCCTGACGTCGTTGCTCCCAAGATCGAGATCCCTTACGTTCCGTTTTGCAGCGGATTGTCGTACGTCTCAGGGAGCCGCCATGAAACGCCTGCGCGCCCGTCTCACCGAGCTCGACCGCAGCCGGCGGCACCGCGCGACGGCCCGCGCGATGCTGCGTCTGAACCCGGAGCCGGAGAGCTGGCTCGACATCGGCACCGGCCATGCCCACTTCCCGGCCGCGGCCAAGGCGTTGTTCCCCTACACGGCCTTCGACGGCCTCGACACCACCACCGCCGTACTGGTGGCCCGCGAGGCGGAACGGGTTGAGGAGGCGTACCTCGGCAGCCCGGCGTCCCCGCACCTCACCAAGGCACTGACCGGCCGCTACGACGTGGTCAGCGTCCTGCGCCCGACCGAGGAACTCGCCGCGGTCCTGACCTTCCTCCGCCCGGGCGGCCACGTCCTGGTGGAGACCCCGGAAGCCGTCGAACCCCTGCACACAGCACTGGAGGCCGGGAACTGCACGATCCTCCCCAGCACCCGTCATCCCGCCCTGGACCGCCTCGACCGTCTGTCGAGCACGAACCGCGTGATCGCCCGCCGCAACCCCTCACCCGCGTAGGACGACCGCCTGCCCCGCCACGACCAGCAGCACCTGCTCGCACTCCCCGGCGAACGCCGCGTTCAGCCGCCCGAGTTCGTCCCGGTAGCGGCGCCCGGACGCGGTGGCGGGCACGATCCCCGACCCCACCTCGTTCGACACGGCGACGACGGTCCGCCGCGTCGCCCGCACCGCCTCCGTCAGCTCCCGCACCCGCTCCCGCAGCGCCCGCTCCCCGCCCCCGGCCCACTCCGCGTCGTCCCACGCCCCGACGGCGTCCATGGCGTCCGTCAGCCACAGCGACAGACAGTCGATCAGCAACGGCGGCCCCTCGTCGGCGAGCAGCGGCACCAGATCACAGGTCTCGGTCGTCCGCCACGACCCCGGCCGCCGCTCCCGATGCACGGAGACCCGCGCCGCCCACTCGCCGTCCCCGCCCCGGGTCCCGCCCGTGGCCACGTACAGCACGTCCGGGAAGGCCTCAAGCCGCCGCTCCGCCTCCACCGACTTCCCGGACCGCGCCCCGCCCAGCACGAACGTCCGCCGCGGCACGTCCGGTACGTTCTCGTAGGCGCCGACGGACAGCGTCGTCCCGTCGGGCACGGCCCGCGCCCCGGCCGCCGCGAGCCGCCGCCGCAACTCGCCGGCCGGCGGCACGTCATGGTCCAGATGCACGGCGACGACATCGGTGGTCGGCCCCACGGCCCCCACCGCCCGCAGCCTCGCGAGCGCGTCCGGCCGCCCCACGACATCGGCGAGGACCATGTCGTAGACGTCCCTGCCGTTGTCCTCCAGCCCGGCGGGAGCCCCGCCCGGCGGCAGATACAGCAACCGCTGCCCGTCAGGGCCGGTGACCGCGTACCCGGTGCCCGGCGCGTCCATCGCCACCGCCCGCACCCGATGCCCCGTCAGCAGCGCCAACTCCCGCCCGTCCGGCACCCGCCCCGGCTGCGGCAGCCCGGCCGGCACCTCCACGGCGGGCCCGTCGTGCGGATGCGACAACAGCACCTGCCGTACACCGCCCAGCGAATGCCCCGCCCGAGCGGCGGCGAAGGCGACGCCGGGCGTGAGATCGATCATGAGCGCCCCGTCGACGAGCAGCGCGGTGGCGGCACGAGCGTCAGCCCCGAGGGCGACAGCACAAGAGGCACAGGGGCAGGAGGGCCGGGGCAGCCCTGAGGGCCCCCCGGTGCCAAGCAAAGTCACGTCCACAGAACTGATTTTCGCCGGTAACTTCTGATCATGCGCGCGCTGCATGCCCCTAGGGGCGCGATCAACCCCCACGCAGCCGCAGACAACCGAATAGGCTCTGAACCCTAGTCACACCTGGGAGGCGTACATGGCGGCATGGACGTGGCGATTCGAGAAGGCCGACGGGACGGAGGTCCAGCCCGCGGTGCAGCCCGAGGAGTTCACCACGCAGGGGGATGCCGAGTCCTGGGTCGGTGAGTTCTGGAAGGACCTCGCCGAGGGCGGCGCGGATCAGGTGCACCTGTTCGAGGACGGCACGAAGATCTACGGCCCGATGAGCCTGCACGCCGAAGAGGCGTAGAACCGGAGAAAGGCGGGGCGGCCGTACCAAGGCCGCCCCCCTTTTTTTCATGTCCTCACTGTTCGCCCAGCGTCACATCCGCCGTCTTCTCGTCCCCGTCCCGCTTGTACGTCACCTTCACCTTGTCGCCCGGCGACTCCGTCGCCAGCGCCTCCGACAGGGACGTGATCGTCGTGATGCCGGTGTCACCCAGCCTGGTGATGACGTCGCCGGCCTCGAGACCGGCCTTGTCCGCGGCCCCGCGGCTCTTCACCTCGACGACGGCCACGCCCGCGGCCTGGAAGCTGTCGTCGACGACCGTGCGGCCGGTGATACCGAGCGCGGCCCGGCCCGAGTCGGTGACCTTGCCGTTCTCGACGATCTGGCCGGCGACCGTCTTCACCATGGACGCGGGGATGGCGAACCCGATCCCGGGCGCCGCGCTGTTCCCGAAGTTGGGGTCGGTCGCGGCGAGCGTCGGGATGCCGATGACCTGACCGTCGAGATTGACGAGGGCGCCACCGCTGTTGCCCGGGTTGATGGCCGCGGACGTCTGGACCATGTTGCCGATGGTCGCGCCCGTACCGCCGTCGCTGCGGCCCTCCGTGACGGTCCGTCCGGTCGCCGAGACGATGCCCTGCGTCACGCTGGACGACAGTCCGAGCGGTGAGCCCATCGCCAGCACGATCTGGCCCACCTGGACCTTCGAGGAGTCCGCGAACGTCGCCGCCTTCAGTCCGCTCGGCACCTTGTCCAGCTTGATGACGGCGAGATCCTGCTCCGGGTAGGAGTAGACGAGCTTCGCCGACAGGGTGTTCTCGCTGTTGGCCGTGGTCACCTGGAAGGTCTTCTCGTCGCCGACGACATGCGCGTTGGTGACGATGTGTCCCTTGTCGTCGTAGACCACCCCGGAGCCCAGGTCGTTGGAGGCCTGGATCTGCACGACCGACGGCAGGACCTCCTTGATGACCCTCTGGTAGTCGGACTGGAGATCGCTGTCGGCGGCGGGAGCGGCGGCCTGGGTGGTCGGGTCCCGCTGCTCACCGGAGGAACCGGAGGAGCCGGAGTCGGAACATCCGGCCAGCAGGGCGACGGAACAGGCGAGCCCGGCGAGGGGCGCGACAAGGCGTAGGGCACGGCGGCGGAAAGCGTCCATGCCCCGAGTCTCACTTCAGGGTGAATGTCCAGCTTGCGGTGTACACCCGAACGGGCGCTTCAGCCCCGTACACCGCACAGGTGCAGCAGGGCCGCGACCGCCCGGTACGGATCCGTCCGCCCGGCCCGCTCCTCGCACGCCAGCAGCGACTCCACGTCGGCCGGGATCTCCGCCTCGTCCGCCGCGGTGTCCGTGAAGACCCGCACGCCGTACCAGGCCTGGAGCGGCGCCCCGATCCCGGCGAGCGTCGCGGTCAGCGCGGCGAGCCGGTCGGCGCGTACGTCGAGTCCGAGGCGGTTGGTGTACGAGACGGTGTCGAAGGAGTCGGCAGCGCGCGCCCAGTCGCCCGACAGCCCCGGCCGCATGGCCAGCGCGTCGGCGTTGCGCACCAGCAGCGAGACCAGCCCGCCCGGCGCGAGCATCCGCGCGAGGCCGGCCAGCAGGGCGTCCGGCTCCTCGACGTACATCAGCACGCCATGGCAGAGCACCACGTCGAAGCTGCCCGGCAGGAAGTGCACCCCGGTGTCGCGGCCGTCGCTCTGGACCAGCCGCACCCGCTCCCGGATGCCCTCCGGCTCGCCGGCCAACGCCTCGCGGGCGGCCATGAGCATCGTCGGGTCCTTCTCGACACCGGTCACCTGGTGCCCGGCCCGGGCCAGGCGCAGCGCCTGGGTGCCCTGACCCATGCCGACGTCGAGCACCCGCAGTCGCTGCCCGACCGGGAAACGCCCGGCTATCTGCTCGTCGAGCTGCCGGGCCACCAGCTCCTGTCGTACGACGTCCCGCAGTCCGCCCAGCTTGTTCAGCCAGGCTTCCGCGCCCCCGGTGAACGGCGTTGTGCTCAGGGCCGCTCTCCGCGCTTGACCTGCGGCTTGGGCAGCCGGAGCCGGCGCATCTGGAGGGAGCGCATGAGGGCGTAGGCCACCGCGCCCTTCCGGTTCTGGTCGGGGAAGCGCTCGGCGAGCCGCTTCTTGAGACGGAAGCCGGTGAGGATCGAGTCGAGCACGATCAGCACGATCACGACGAGCCACAGCAGCAGCGCGATGCTCTGCAGCGCACCGACCTGCACCATGCTCAGCACGAGGATCACCACGGCCATGGGCAGGAAGAACTCCGCCACGTTGAACCGCGAGTCGATGGTGTCGCGCGCGAACTTGCGGACCGGGCCCTTGTCTCGCGCGGGCAGGTACCGCTCGTCACCGCCGGCCAGCGCCTGGCGCTGCTTCTCCATGGCGGCACGGCGCTCGTCGCGCTGGCGCTTGGCGGCGTCCTTGCGCGTCATCGACGTGTTGGCGACGCTGCGGCGCTGGGTCTGGGCCTCACTGCGCTTGGGCGTGGGGCGACCCTTGGGGGCCTGCGGGTCGCGGGGCTGCTTGGAGTCGGTCAGCGAGGCCTGGTCGGCGGTCGCGGCCTTCTCTTCCTTGGCACGGCTACGGAACACAAAACCCAAGGGTACGGGGTGCCCGGGGTTGGACCCCAGCCCGGTGGGGAACGATCCGGCAACACCAGTCGTCATGTAGGGGGACAGAGGGGACGTCCGGTGACCGACTGCTCACCCTGAAGGTCACCTACTCCTCACGCCGGAGCAAGGCCATGGCCAGTCGTCCTTGGGGATGAGCGCATCCGTCCCCGGACAGTGCGTCAATGGATGCAGGGCCCGTACTGTGGGTTCTGTCGCAGACCTGTGAGCTGGAGTCCGTCAGAAGGGGGCGCGCGAAGCCCATGAGCGGTGTCATGAAGCGTATGGGGATGATCTTCCGCGCGAAGGCGAACAAGGCCCTTGACCGGGCCGAGGACCCGCGCGAGACCCTCGATTACTCGTATCAGAAGCAGCTGGAGCTGCTCCAGAAGGTCCGCCGCGGGGTGGCCGACGTGGCCACGTCCCGCAAGCGGCTGGAACTCCAGCTCAACCAGCTTCAGTCGCAGTCCTCGAAGCTGGAGGACCAGGGCCGCAAGGCGCTCGCGCTCGGCCGTGAGGACCTCGCCCGTGAGGCGCTGTCCCGCCGTGCCGCGCTCCAGCAGCAGGTGACGGACCTCGAGACACAGCACGCGACGCTGCAGGGCGAGGAGGAGAAGCTCACCCTGGCGGCCCAGCGGCTCCAGGCCAAGGTCGACGCCTTCCGTACGAAGAAGGAGACCATCAAGGCCACCTACACCGCGGCCCAGGCCCAGACCCGGATCGGCGAGGCCTTCTCCGGCATCTCGGAGGAGATGGGTGACGTCGGCATGGCCATTCAGCGGGCCGAGGACAAGACGGCCCAGCTCCAGGCCCGCGCCGGCGCGATCGACGAGCTCCTCGCCTCCGGCGCCCTCGACGACCAGTCCGGCATGCACAAGGACGACATCCAGGCCGAGCTGGACCGGCTCTCCGGTGGTACGGATGTAGAGCTGGAACTGCAGCGCATGAAGGCGGAGCTGGCCGGAGGTTCCTCGTCCCAGCAGGCCATCGAGGGCGGCACCGGCCAGGCGCAGTCCCAGCAGCAGCCGCAGGACACCCCGCGCTTCGACAAGCAGTGACGGACAGCGGGGCCCACGCCTAGGAGGGCGACATGATCGTACGGATCATGGGGGAGGGGCAGGTGAGGCTGGCCGACGGCCACCTCACCGAGCTGAACAAGCTGGACGACGACCTGTTGGCCGAGATGGAGAACGGCGACGGTCCCGGCTTCCGCCGCACCTTCGACGCCCTCCTGGCCAAGGTCAGGGAACTGGGCGAGCCCTTGCCGGACGACTCCCTGGAACCCTCGGACCTGATCCTCCCGTCGCCGGACGCGACGCTGGAGGAGGTCCGGGAGATGCTGAGCGACGACGGCTTGATCCCGGGGTAGAGGGTCACTTTCCAGCCGACGGTGAACGGGTGGTGGGTGGGCAAAGGCCGGGGGTCTGGGGGCAGAGCCCCCAGGGACGCGCGCCACGACGTACCCGTACCTTGTCAGACGTGAGCACCCTCGACCGAGCCCGCCACCAGTTCAAGGCGCACCCCATGGCCCTGGACGCCGCCCTGGCGATCGGCGTCCTCGCCTGCATGGTCGCCGGCTCCTTCGTGGACCCGCACGGACCCGACGGCGTCACCTGGGGCATCCGCACCCCGGACCCGCTCAGCCTCGTCCTCATCGGCCTCAGCGCCGCCGCACTGGTCTTCCGTCGCCGCGCACCGATGACGGTGCTCGCCCTCACCGGCACCTTCTCCGTCGTCGAGTGCGTCACCGGCGACCCCCGCGCCCCCGTCGCCATGTCCGCGGTGATCGCCCTCTACACCGTCGCCTCGGCCACCGACCGCCCCACCACCTGGCGGGTCGGGCTGCTCACGATGACCGTCCTCACCGCCGCCGCGATGCTCGGCGGCCCCCTCCCGTGGTACGCCCAGGAGAACCTCGGCATCTTCGCCTGGACCGGCATCGGCGCCACCGCGGGCGACGCCGTCCGCAGCCGCCGCGCCTTCGTGCAGGCCATCCAGGACCGCGCCGAGAAGGCGGAGCGCACCCGTGAGGAGGAGGCCCGTCGCAGGGTCGCCGAGGAGCGGCTCCGTATCGCCCGCGATCTGCACGACGTCGTCGCCCACCACATCGCCCTCGTCAACGTGCAGGCCGGGGTGGCCGCCCATGTGATGGACAAGCGGCCCGACCAGGCCAAGGAGGCCCTCGCCCACGTCCGCGAGGCCAGCCGCTCCGCGCTCAACGAACTCCGCGCCACCGTCGGCCTGCTCAGACAGTCCGGCGACCCCGAGGCGCCCACCGAGCCCGCCCCCGGCCTCGACCGCCTCGACGAACTGGTCGGCACCTTCCGCAGCGCCGGACTCCAGGTCGAGGTCGCCCGCGCCGACGCCGGCACCACCCTGCCCGCAGCCGTCGGCCTCGCCGCCTACCGGGTCATCCAGGAAGCCCTCACCAACGTCCAGAAGCACGCGGGCGGTGCGGCGAAGGCCGAGGTCAGCGTCGTACGGGTGGGACCGAACATCGAGATCACCGTCCTCGACAACGGCGCCGGCGCCGAGGACTCCGCGGACGGCGGCGGCCATGGCCTGCTCGGTATGCGCGAGCGCGTCACCGCCCTGCGCGGCACCCTGACCACCGGTCCCCGTTACGGCGGCGGCTTCCGGGTGCATGCGATCCTGCCGGTCAAGACCCGCGGCCGCGGCGCCGCCGACACCGTATGAGCGGCATACGGAACTCAGGCGCCCCGCACGGAAGTTGTCGTAGCACCACACCATCTGCCGCAGAGGACCCCGTATGACCATCCGTGTCCTGCTCGCCGACGACCAGGCGCTGCTGCGCAGTGCCTTTCGGGTGCTCGTCGACTCCGAGGCCGACATGGAGGTCGTGGGGGAGGCGTCCGACGGGGCGGAGGCGGTGCGGCTGGCCAAGGAGGAGCGGGCGGACGTCGTCCTGATGGACATCCGGATGCCCGGCACCGACGGTCTCGCCGCCACCCGCATGATCAGCGAGGACCCCTCCCTGGCCCAGGTCCGGGTGGTCATCCTGACGACGTTCGAGGTCGACGACTACGTGGTGCAGTCGCTGCGGGCCGGCGCCTCCGGCTTCCTCGGCAAGGGCAGCGAGCCCGAGGAGCTGCTCAGCGCGATCCGGATCGCGGCCGGCGGTGAGGCACTGCTGTCCCCGGCCGCCACGAAGGGCCTCATCGCCCGCTTCCTCGCCCAGGGCGACGGCGCCGACGAGAGTGCCGACCCGACCCGCACCGCCCGCCTCGAGGCACTGACCGTCCGGGAGCGGGAGGTCCTGGTCCAGGTCGCCGGTGGGCATTCCAACGACGAGATCGCCGAGCGGCTCGAAGTCAGCCCGTTGACGGTAAAGACGCATGTCAACCGGGCCATGGCCAAGCTGGGCGCGCGGGACCGGGCGCAGCTCGTGGTGATCGCGTACGAGTCGGGGCTGGTACGTCCGAGGGTGGAGTGAGCTCCACCCCGCGTACTGCGACCGGAGTATGCGCTGGATAAGGAAATGGACCTGGGGGCTACGAAACAGCGGCCTCACAGGACACAGGGTGTAGGGGCCGCTTCTGCCGCTCACAGAATTGAGATCCCTGACCCATGTCCTGGCTGTCGAGATTCAGCCTCGCGCAACGTGCCCTCATAGGCCTGATGTCGATCATCGCGCTCGCCTTCGGTGCCATCGCGATCCCCCAGCTCAAGCAGCAGCTGCTGCCCTCCATCGAGCTGCCCATGGTGTCCGTGCTCGCCCCCTACCAGGGCGCCTCCCCGGACGTCGTCGAGAAGCAGGTCGTCGAGCCGATCGAGGACAGCCTCGAAGCCGTCGACGGCATCGAGGGCGTCACCTCGACGGCCAGTGAGGGCAACGCCGTGATCATGGCGTCCTTCGACTACGGCCCCGACACCAAGCAGCTCGTCGCCGATGTCCAGCAGGCCGTCAACCGGGCCCGCGTCCAGCTCCCGGACTCGGTGGACCCGCAGGTCATCGCCGGTTCCACGGACGACATGCCGACCGTCGTCCTCGCCGTCACCTCGGACAAGGACCAGCAGGCCCTCGCCGACCAGCTCGACAAGACGGTCGTGCCGGAGCTGAAGTCCGTCGACGGCGTCGGCCAGGTCACCGTGGACGGCGTCCGCGACCTCCAGGTCACCGTCACCCCGGACGACGCGAAGCTCGCCAAGGCCGGTCTCAGCTCGGCCGCCCTCGCCCAGGCCCTCCAGGCGGGCGGCGCGACCGTCCCGGCCGGCTCCTTCGACGAGGACGGCGCCAACCGCACCGTCCAGGTCGGCGGCGGCTTCACCTCGGTCGGGCAGATCCAGGACCTGATGGTCACCGGGGAGGCCGGGAAGAAGCCCGTACGCCTCGGTGACGTGGCCACCGTGAAGCAGGAGCAGGCCGCCGCCGACGCCATCACGCGCACCGACGGCAAGCCCAGCCTCGCCGTGATGGTGACCATGGACAAGGACGGCAGCGCGGTCTCCATCTCCGACGCCGTCGAGGACAAGCTGCCCGCCCTGCGCAAGGACCTGGGCAGCGGCTCCGAGATCACCGTCGTCTCCGACCAGGGCCCGGCGGTCGCCAAGGCCATCAAGGGCCTGACCACCGAGGGCGGGCTCGGCCTGCTCTTCGCGGTCCTGGTCATCCTGGTCTTCCTGGCGTCCGTCCGCTCGACCCTCGTCACGGCGGTCTCCATCCCGCTGTCGGTGGTCCTCGCGCTGATCGTGCTGTGGACGCGCGACCTGTCCCTGAACATGCTGACGCTGGGCGCGCTGACCATCGCCATCGGCCGGGTCGTCGACGACTCGATCGTGGTCCTGGAGAACATCAAGCGCCATCTCGGCTACGGCGAGGAACGCCAGGACGCCATCCTGAAGGCGGTCCGCGAGGTCGCCGGCGCGGTCACCTCCTCCACCCTGACCACGGTCGCCGTGTTCCTGCCGATCGGCCTGGTCGGCGGCATGGTGGGCGAGCTGTTCGGCTCCTTCAGCCTGACCGTGACGGCCGCGCTGCTCGCGTCCCTCGTCGTCTCGCTGACGGTCGTCCCGGTCCTGTCGTACTGGTTCCTGCGCGCCCCGAAGAACACCCCCGAGGACGCGGCGGAAGCCCGCCGTCTCGCCGAGGAGAAGGAGGCGCGGAGCAGGCTCCAGCGGCTCTACGTCCCCGTCCTGCGGTTCGCGACCCGGCGCCGTCTCACCAGCGTCCTGATCGCGGTCGTCATCCTCATCGGCACGTTCGGCATGTCCGGGCTGCTGAAGACGAACTTCTTCGACCAGGGCGAGCAGGAAGTCCTCACCGTCAAGCAGGAGTTGAAGCCCGGCACCAGCCTGGCCGCGACCGACGAGCAGGCGAAGAAGGTCGAGCAGCTGCTCGCCGACACCGAGGGTGTCAAGGACTACCAGGTCACCGTCGGCTCGTCCGGCTTCATGGCGGCCTTCGGCGGCGGCACCGACACCAACCAGGCCTCCTACTCGGTGATGCTGGACGACTCGGCCTCCTCCGACGACGTCCAGGACCGCATCGAGGCCGGTCTGAAGAAGCTCGACGGCATCGGTACGACGACCATCGCGGCCGGTGACGGCTTCGGCAGCCAGGACCTGAGTGTCGTCGTGAAGGCGGCCGACGCGGACGTCCTGCGCGAGGCCTCCGAGGAAGTGCGCAAGACCGTGGCCGGCCTTGACGACGTCACCGACGTCACCAGCAACCTCGCCGAGAGCGTCCCGCGTATCTCGGTCAAGGCCAACTCCAAGGCGGCGGCGGCCGGTTTCACCGACCAGACGCTCGGCGCGGCCGTCGCCCAGGCGGTCAAGGGCACCACCGCCGCCAAGGCGATCCTCGACGACACCGAGCGGGACGTCGTCATCCGGTCGGCGAAGCCCGCGCGGACCCTGGACGAGCTGCGGAACCTGAAGCTCGGCCCGGTGAAGCTCGGTGACATCGCCACCGTGCGGCTGGTGGACGGTCCGGTGTCGATGACCCGGATCGACGGTCAGCGCGCCGCCACGATCACCGCCAAGCCGACCGGCGACAACACGGGTGCGGTGAGCCAGGACCTCACGTCCGAGCTCGACGCGCTGAAGCTCCCGGCGGGCGCCACGGCCGAGATCGGCGGTGTCACCTCCGACCAGGACTCCGCGTTCAAGAACCTGGGCCTGGCCATGCTCGCGGCGATCGCGATCGTGTTCATGCTGCTGGTGGCGACGTTCCGCTCGCTCGCCCAGCCGCTGATCCTGCTCGTCTCCATCCCGTTCGCGGCGACGGGCGCGATCGGTCTGCTGATCCTCACCGGCACCCCGATGGGCGTCCCCGCGATGATCGGCATGCTGATGCTCATCGGCATCGTGGTGACGAACGCGATCGTGCTGATCGACCTCATCAACCAGTACCGCAGCCAGGGCTATCCGACGGTCGAGGCGGTCATCGAGGGCGGCCGGCACCGGCTCCGCCCGATCCTGATGACGGCCCTGGCGACGATCTTCGCCCTGCTGCCGATGGCCCTCGGGGTCACCGGCGAGGGCGGCTTCATCGCCCAGCCGCTGGCCGTGGTCGTGATCGGCGGTCTGATCACCTCGACACTGCTGACCCTGCTCCTGGTCCCGACGCTCTACACGATGCTGGAGCTCCGCAAGGAGCGCCGCGCGAAGAAGCGGGCCCTGAAGCGGGAGAAGAAGGCGGAGGTACCGGCGCAGCCGGAACCCGCGGGAGTGTGACGAACCCGTGAGAGGGCGGCCGGGCGACCGGCCGCCCTCTCTGCTTCCCTGCGTATTCTGTGGCCTCGAACTGCCGTGCGCGGGAAGGGACATTCGGTCGTGCCACTGCACAAGGACGACCCGAAATCGATCGGCGGATACAAGCTGGTCGACCGGCTCGGCACCGGCGGCATGGGCGTCGTCTACTGGGGCAGATCCCGCTCGGGCCGTGACGTCGCCGTCAAGGTGGTGCACGCGCAGTACGCGGAGGACCGGGTCTTCCGGGCCCGCTTCCGCCAGGAGATCGACGCCGTCCGCAAGGTCAGCGGCGCCTTCACCGCGCCCGTGGTCGACGCCGACCCGGAGGCGGTACGGCCCTGGATGGCGACCCAGTACGTCCCCGCCAGCTCCCTCGCCGAACGCATCCGCGACCACGGCGCCCTCAGAGGCCGCGAACTGCGGCGGCTGGCCCTGGGGTTGGTGGAGGCGCTCCAGGACATCCACCGCGCCGGAGTCGTCCACCGGGACCTCAAGCCCGCCAACGTCCTGATGGCCGAGGACGGTCCCCGCGTCATCGACTTCGGCATATCCCGCGCCGCCGAGAACCACCAGACCCTCACCGAGACCGGCCAGATGATCGGCACCCCGCCCTTCATGTCCCCGGAACAGTTCACCGACGCCCGCACGGTCGGACCCGCCTCGGACGTCTTCTCGCTCGCCGCGCTCCTGGTCTTCTCGGCCACCGGCCGCGGCCCCTTCGACGCCGACAGCCCGTACCTGACCGCCTTCCGGGTCGTCCACGAGCAGCCGGGACTGGACGGCGTACCAGCGCCGTTGCGCGCGGTCCTGGAGCGCTGCCTGGTGAAGGACCCCGCGGAGCGCCCCCAACTGGACGTTCTGGCCAAGGAGTTCGCCGAGGCACTGCCCGAGCCCGACCCCATGGACCCGGACACCACGACCCTGCGCCTGGCCGACCTGGGCACGGGGGAGGAGACGTACGCCGGGACCGGCTCGGCCGTGTCGACGCGGGCGGGGCGCCGTCCTGGCCGGCGTCCGCTGCTCGCGGCGGTCTGCGCCATGGGCGTACTGGTCCTGGGAACGGGCTGGTACCTGCGCTTCGGGCCGGGATTCGCGGACGGCGAACCGGCGGCGAGCTCCGCCTCCTCCGAGGGTTCCCGCTGGGCGGCGGTGCCCGACGGCTGGCAGCCCTGGCAGACGACGATGGCGGAGCCGGCCCAGCGCGGTGAGGTCAACGCACTGGCCAGGGACAGCGAGGACCCGGGCGACGCCGACTGTGAGCGGTACGAGAACGCCGTCTACTGCGCGGGCAACAACATCCTCCCGATCCGGCTCGACGGCCGCACCGGCGCCACCGTCTGGCGCTCCGCGCTCGCCTCCTCCGCCGAGGGCGCGAGCGCGGGGCGCAATATCTTCGAACTTCTCGGGGTGCGGGACGACACGATGCTCGTGCAGCGGTCGGTCTTCGGCGACGGCGGGAGCGGGCGGGTCAGCATCGTCGCCCTCGACACCGAGAGCGGCGAACAACGGTGGGCCCGCGCGCTGAGCAGCGAGAACCTCGACCAGATCCTGTCCGGCGACCTTCTGCTGACCCCGGATCCCAGCGGGCGGCTGGTCACGGCCCGTTCCCCGCGCACCGGCGCCGACCGGTGGACCGTACAGCTGCCCGGCGACTACTACTGCCAGTTCACGACGGCCGGCTCCCGGCTGTACGCGCACTGCTTCCCGGACGACGAGACCCAGGACGCCGTGGTCCTGGAGCTCGACCATGCCGACGGATCGGTGCTCCGGCGCTGGAAGACGCCGCCCGCCAGCGGCCTGCTCGGCACCGTCGACGGCCGGCTGGCCTTCGTGGTCGGGAGCACGCCAGGACCGGCGCGCCCCGAGGACCTGAGGTTCGACGAGATCCGGCTGCTCGACCCGGACACCGGCGCCGCCACCACGACCAGGCTGGCGCACACCTACGACGGCTCGGTGCGGCTCGCCGCCGGCACCCTGTGGATCACGGGGGCCAACGGCCAGGTGGCCGCGGTGTCCCCGCTGACCGGCAAACAGCTGTGGCAGACCCGCACCGGCGTCGAGAGCGCGGGTCGGCCCACGTACGACGGGGCCTCCCACACCCTCTACCTGGCCAGCACCAGCGGCCGGGTCGCCGCCCTCGACAGCCGCGAGGGCACACCGCTGTGGGAGACGGGCGCCCACGCCGACCAGCTGGAGAGCACCACCAAGTCCGGGGTGCTGCTCTACGGCGGCGCGCTGGTCGTGAGCACCCCCGACGGGACCGTCCTCAGCCTCGACCCCGCTCACCCCGGGGAGAGCTCCTCCCCGGGGTGAGCACGTGAGGTCTACGGCAGGGCCAGCATCCGCTCCAGCGCCAGCTTCGCGAACGCCTCGGTCTCCTTGTCGACCTCGATGCGGTTGACGAGCTTGCCCTCGGCGAGCGACTCCAGCGTCCACACGAGGTGGGGGAGGTCGATGCGGTTCATGGTCGAGCAGAAGCAGACCGTCTTGTCGAGGAAGACGATCTCCTTGCCCTCGGGAGCGAAACGGTTCGCGAGCCGGCGGACGAGGTTCAGCTCGGTCCCGATGGCCCACTTGGAACCGGCCGGGGCCGCCTCCAGCGCCTTGATGATGTACTCCGTCGAACCGACGTGGTCCGCCGCGGCCACGACCTCGTGCTTGCACTCGGGGTGGACCAGGACGTTGACACCCGGGATGCGCTCGCGCACGTCGTTGACGGAGTCCAGCGAGAACCGGCCGTGCACCGAGCAGTGGCCGCGCCACAGGATCATCTTGGCGGCGCGCAGCTCGTCGGCCGTCAGCCCACCGTTCGGCTTGTGCGGGTTGTAGAGGACACAGTCCTCCAGGGACATGCCCATGTCCCGGACAGCGGTGTTGCGGCCGAGGTGCTGGTCGGGGAGGAACAGCACCTTCTCGCCCTGCTCGAAGGCCCAGTCCAGCGCGCGCTTGGCGTTCGAGGAGGTGCAGATCGTGCCGCCGTGCTTGCCCGTGAACGCCTTGATGTCCGCGGACGAGTTCATGTAGGAGACCGGCACGACCTGCTCGGCTATCCCGGCCTCGGTCAGCACGTCCCAGCACTCCGCGACCTGCTCGGCGGTGGCCATGTCGGCCATCGAGCAGCCGGCGGCGAGGTCGGGGAGGACCACCTTCTGGTCGTCGCCGGTCAGGATGTCCGCGGACTCCGCCATGAAGTGCACACCGCAGAACACGATGTACTCGGCCTCCGGGCGCGCGGCGGCGTCCCGGGCCAGCTTGAAGGAGTCGCCCGTGACATCGGCGAACTGGATGACCTCGTCGCGCTGGTAGTGGTGGCCGAGGACGAAGACCTTGTCCCCGAGCTTCTCCTTGGCCGCGCGGGCACGCTCCACCAGGTCCGGGTCGGACGGCGAGGGCAGATCGCCGGGGCACTCCACACCCCGCTCGCTCTTCGGGTCGGCTTCACGGCCGAGGAGCAGCAGGGCAAGGGGCGTCGGCTGTACGTCGAGCTCCTGGGTCTGGGCGGTGGTCACGACACACACCCTTTCTGTTCTGCGGAAGTGCTTTTCGTCGAACTGACGTTATCTATCATAACCCGGTTCACGTCACTTTGACGATGGTCATTGCGTCGATGTGACATGAATCCCGCCACGGAATTTCGACTGCCTGCCAGATGCGGCATTTTCCGCTGCCTGTCAGGTGTGCGAGCATGAAGAAGACGCCGGAAACCCGGCGCCCGGCCCGGAATGAATCCGCGGCCTTGCCGGTTGCACCAGTCGGCAAGCAGTCTCCGTACAACCCGGGAGAGATGTAGATGTCCGTATCGGACGAGACCAGCACCGTCACCGACGGCATCATTCTGTCCGACGCCGCCGCGGCGAAGGTCAAGGCCCTGCTCGACCAGGAAGGCCGTGACGACCTGGCCCTGCGTGTCGCCGTTCAGCCCGGTGGCTGCTCCGGCCTGCGCTACCAGCTCTTCTTCGACGAGCGTTCCCTCGACGGCGACGTCGTCAAGGACTTCGACGGCGTCAAGGTCGTCACCGACCGCATGAGCGCCCCGTACCTGGGCGGCGCGTCCATCGACTTCGTCGACACCATCGAGAAGCAGGGCTTCACGATCGACAACCCCAACGCGACGGGCTCCTGCGCCTGCGGCGACTCCTTCAGCTAGGGCAGGCCCTAAGCCCTGCCGCTCCGGCTGAAGAACCGAACACACGCGAAGGCGGCGGCCCCCTCCGACAGGGCCGCCGCCTTCAGCTGTGCTCCGGGTCGCCTCTACCGCGCCCCGGACGTCTCCGGCAGCCGGGCGCCCGCCTTCTCCAGCGGGATCGCCTTGCCGTCCGAGCCCACGACCTCACGGTCACCCAGCGGCTCGTCCAGCCGCACGCTCTGGTGGTAGACCTTGGCGATCATGACGCAGACCTTGTCGGGCCACGGCGTCTCGGTCACCGTGACGGTCACCTTGTCCGAGCCCTCGACCGCCGCCGCCTTGTAGTCGGCGCAGACCCCGCCCGTGAAGCTCACCGTCAGCTCCTCGCCGTCGGCGGAGTAGCCGTCCACCCGCACGTCCCGCGTGGCCGGCGCCGCGGTCGGCTCATCGGAACCCGGCCCGGTCGGCCGCGGGCTCGGCGGGGCGGTCGGCTCACCGCTCGGCTCACCGCTCGGCTCACCGGTCGGCTCCGAGGAGGGCGTGGCCGAGGCGATGTACTTCGGGTCGACCGCGGGATAGGTCACCGTGAAGGAGTCCTGCGCCCCCGACGCCTTCACCTCGAACAGCCACGACGGCACCAGCGTCTGCCGCGCGTCCACATACTGCGCGGCGAGACCGAACACGGCCTTCTCGACGGTGATCGTGTCCTGCTTCGGCGCACTGGGTGTGCCGGACGACGCCCCGCAGGGCGCCTCAAGGCGGTCCTTCAGCGGTACGGGACTGGCGCAGCCGCCGATCCCCATCCGGTGGTCGGCCGCGGGCCGCGCGTTCATCAGCTCCAGCGCCTTCTGCGCACCCACGACGGGGTACGTGTCACTCTTCACCGGCGCCTTCAACTGACCGCTGCCACCGACCACCTCACCCTGCGCGTTGACGGTGACCCCGGTCGTCCAGCCGTGCGTCGGCAGCCCGCCGACCACCGGATCGGCGTTCACGACCCGCTGTGCGCCCATGACCTGGCTCGCGTCGACCTTCGCGGTGTCCTGTCCGACCGCCTTCAGGACCGGCGCCGCCGCCTTCTTCGCGGCCGCCGCGCTCACCGGGTCGCCGGCCGGAGCGGCGGGGTCGCTCGCACACACCGTCCCGCTCTTGCAGTCGTCGGTGCCGGGCGCGTACCGGTGGAAGGTCCAGGTCCCCGGCGCGAGCTGGTTCACCTGGAGACTCGGCCCGGCGTCGTCCTGCCCGCCGACCTTCCACGCCTTCCCCTCCAGGACCGGCGTCCCGGCCACCCCGAGGGCCTCGGCCAGCCGGGCCACCTCGTCCTTGGTGACCTCGCCGGTGGCCCGGTAGACGGGCGCGGAGTCGGGGCCGTCCGGGAGCGTGCCGGCGGCCTGGTAGGTCACGCCGTACGGATTGGGTTCCCCGGGCGCGATGCCGCCGGTGCCGCCGCCCTCGGTGTACCCGTCCAGGTGCAGCGGCGGGGGAGTGTCGTCGCCGGACGCCCCGGACGTCGTACCGCCGCCGTCCGAGCTTCCGGCGGCGGAGATGGCCAGATAGGTCCCACCGCCGCCGGCCAGCAGCACGGCGGCCGCGACGGAGGCGATGAGCGCGGAGGTGCGCCGCCGGGCGAAGTGTTCGTCCTCGCCCCGCTCCTCCGCGGCCGCGACGACGGGCTCCCGAGGGTCGTCGGCCTCTTCGCCGGCCTCCTCGGCAGCACCGTCACCGGTCGGCTCGGTCGCCTCCTCGGCAGTACCGCCGCCGGCCGGTTCCGTCGCCTCCTCGGCAGCCTCATCGGCGCCCGTGTCCCTGTCGACGACCTCGGCGTCGTCGTCGTTGTCGGGTCGCTCGGTGTTCACCGCATCGCTCCTTCGGCCGCGCAACTGTCCCTAAGACCCTGACCCGGCCCTGACAAACGGCCGGCGGAGGGTCGTATCCCGCATCCCCTTTACGGGGGACAGCGATGGGACGCAGCGGGGGAGCGCACGGTTCCCCTGAAGGCGCCTGTTTCAGTCGCCGTAGTCCGACATCGCGTCCAGCAGGCGGGCGGACTTCGTCGGCACCGTCACCCCGTGGATGAGGGAGGGCGAGACCGGGCGGGAGGCGACCCGGTCGGGAGCGGCCCAGTGCGGGACCATCCGGGCGCAGTCCCCGCGCAGCGACGCCAGGTCGCCGTCGAGGTCGGCCGGAGCGGGGGCAGGGGCCTTGAGGTTCGTCATGACCGCACCGTAGGCACGTCGGAGCCCGCGAAGAAAGATCTACTATCGGGTAGTTTTAGCCGCTTCAGAGGCCCGCACGGACCAGGTAGCGTGAACTGTCAATCCAGTTTCTCCCCACAGGAGAGTCCACGCCGTGCGCATCGCAGTCACCGGCTCCATCGCCACCGACCACCTCATGACCTTCCCCGGGCGTTTCGCCGACCAGTTCGTCGCGGACCAGCTCCACACGGTCTCGCTCTCCTTCCTGGTCGACAACCTTGACGTACGCCGGGGCGGCGTAGGCGCGAACATCGCCTTCGGCATGGGTCAACTGGGCACCGAGCCGATCCTGGTCGGCGCCGCAGGCTTCGACTTCGACGAGTACCGGGCGTGGCTGGACCGCCACGGCGTCGACACCGCCTCGGTCCGTATCTCCGAGACCCTGCACACCGCCCGCTTCGTCTGCACCACCGACGCCGACCACAACCAGATCGGCTCCTTCTACACCGGTGCGATGAGCGAGGCCCGGCTCATCGAGCTCAAGACCGTCTCGGACCGCGTCGGCGGCCTCGACCTGGTCCTCATCGGCGCCGACGACCCCGAGGCGATGCTCCGCCACACGGAGGAGTGCCGCTCCCGCTCCATCCCCTTCGCCGCGGACTTCTCCCAGCAGATCGCCCGGATGAACGGCGACGAGATCCGCGTCCTGCTGGAGGGCGCCACGTACCTCTTCTCCAACGAGTACGAGAAGGGGCTCATCGAGTCCAAGACCGGCTGGACGGACGCCGAGATCCTGGAGAAGGTCGGCCACCGCGTCACCACGCTCGGCTCGCGGGGCGTACGGATCGAGAAGTCCGGCGAGGAGCCGATCGTCGTCGGCTGCGCCGAGGAGGAGCGCAAGGCCGACCCGACCGGTGTGGGCGACGCGTTCCGCGCCGGGTTCCTGTCGGGTCTGGCCTGGGGCGTCTCGCTGGAGCGGGCGGCCCAGGTGGGCTGCATGCTGGCCACCCTCGTCATCGAGACCGTGGGCACGCAGGAGTACCAGCTGCGGCGCGGCCACTTCATGGAGCGCTTCACCAAGGCGTACGGCGACGAGGCCGCGGCCGAGGTCCAGAAGCACCTGGCCTAGGCGTTAGGAGGTCCGGCGGACGAGATAAGCCGTCCCCTTGTCCGCCGGTTCCTCACCCACGTACTCCTGTTCCCGCATCTCGCACCACGCCGGGATGTCGAGGCGGGCGGCCTCGTCGTCCGACAGCACCCGCACGAGCCCGCCCACCGGCACCTCGCCGATGACCTTCGCCAGCTCGATGACCGGGATCGGGCAGCGCTTGCCGAGGGCGTCGACGACCAGCTCGTCCTCGCGCACCACCGCTGACGGCGTCGGCGCGCCCAGCTTCTCCCGTACGCCGTTCACCACGCCCGGCAGCACGGCGAGAAACCTCTCCACGTCCTCCGCCGCGGTCCCGGCCGGCAGCGAGATCCGCACATTCCCCTCACTCAGCACCCCCATCGCCTTCAGTACATGGCTGGGCGTCAGCGTGCTGCTGGTGCAGGACGAACCGGAGGAAACGGAGAATCCCTCCCGGTCCAGCTCGTGCAGCAGCGTCTCCCCGTCGACGTAGAGACAGGAGAAGGTGACGATCCCCGGCAGCCGCCGCTCCGGATCGCCGACCACCTCCACGTCCGCGACCAGCTCCGGCACCCGCGCCCGGATCCGCTCCGTCAGCTCCCGCAGCCGTACCGCCTCTTGAGCGGCCTCGGCCCGCACCGCTCGCAGCGAGGCCGCCGCCGCGACGATCGCGGGGAGGTTCTCGAAGCCGTATCCCCGTTCGTCCACCGGCCCTTGAGCGGCGAACCGCACCCCTTTCCGCACCACCAGCAGCCCGACTCCGGCGGGTCCACCCCATTTGTGCGCGCTGGCGGCCAGGAGCGACCAGTCACCCTCGACCGCCCCCCATCCGAGCGACTGGGCCGCGTCGACGAACAACGGCACCCCGGCCGCCCGGCACACCTCGGCGACCTCGGCCACCGGCTGCTCGGTCCCCACCTCATGGTTGGCCGACTGAAGACACGCCACCGCGGTGTCCTGCCGAAGCGCGTCGGCGTAGGCCGAAGGGTCCACCCTTGCGGACCGCTCGACACTCACTCGAGTGACCGAACCGCCCTCCTTTTCCTGCGCTTCGGCCGAATGGAGCACGGAGGAGTGTTCAACCGCTGACACGATCAGGTGACGTCCCACGCGCCGCCGCCCACCCAACGCCCCCGCGATACCGGCGTGCACGGCATGAGTTCCGGACGGCGTGAACCTGAGTTCGTCAGCCCGGCACCCCACAGCCTCAGCAGCGGCCTCCCGAGCGGCATCGAGCAACATCCGAGCCCGCCGCCCTTCCCGGTAGAGCCGCGCAGGGTCGGCCCACCCCTCGTCAAGCGAGGCCAACAGCGCCTGACGGGCTACGGGATGGAGAGGAACACTGGATGCAGCGTCGAAATAAGACACAGGGCAACGCTAGCTCGCCAGGGGCGCGGGGCTGTATCTGATTGCGGCTCCGCCGCGGGGCGCGACCAGCCACAACGTACCCGCAGCCGCCAATCCAGCGAACCCCCAACCCCGTAGGCACCCCTCCCCGCGAACCCTCGAAGAGCGTGGGCTAGGGTTTGGTCCGCATAAACATCCAAACCCCTGCCCGACGCAGGGCGGCGACCGACCACCGAAGCAGGCAGGCCGCAGCCAACACGCGCGGGCGAGACTCTCGGGAAGGCGCTACGTGAGTCCCAACGGCTCCGACCGCTCGCCGCGGCGCCCGATGCGGCGGAAGCTGCTGCAGGCAATGACCGCGGGCCTGGTCCTGGCGACCGCCACCGGTTGCACATACAAGGACTTCCCCCGCCTTGGTATGCCCACCCCGACCACGGAAGAGGCTCCGCGGATCCTCTCCCTGTGGCAGGGCTCCTGGGCTGCCGCGCTGGCCACCGGCGTGCTGGTGTGGGGCCTGATCCTGTGGAGTGCTTTCTTCCACCGGCGCAGCCGCACGAAGGTCGAAGTTCCTCCGCAGACCCGGTACAACATGCCCATCGAGGCGCTGTACACCGTGGTCCCGCTCATCATCGTCTCGGTGCTGTTCTACTTCACGGCCCGCGACGAGTCGAAGCTCCTCAGCCTCGACAAGAAGCCCGACGTCACGGTCAACGTGGTCGGCTTCCAGTGGAGCTGGGGCTTCAACTACATCGAGAACGTCGACGGTTCCTCCGGCGACGCGAAGACGGACAAGAACCTGGACGCCATTCCGGACCGGTTCAAGGACGACTTCCCGGCGAACGCCGGCGGTGTCTACGACGTCGGTACGCCCGGTACGCGCAACCCGCAGACCAACAACCCCGGCCCCACGCTGTGGCTGCCCAAGGGCAAGACGGTCCGCTTCGTCCTGACCTCGCGTGACGTCATCCACTCCTTCTGGGTGGTGCCGTTCCTGATGAAGCAGGACGTCATCCCGGGCCACACCAACTCCTTCCAGGTGACCCCCAACAAGGAGGGCACCTTCCTCGGCAAGTGCGCCGAGCTCTGCGGCGTCGACCACTCCCGGATGCTGTTCAACGTGAAGGTCGTCTCCCCCGAGCGCTACGAGCAGCACCTCAAGGACCTCGCCAAGAAGGGGCAGACCGGTTACGTTCCCGCGGGCATCGAGCAGACCGCCCACGAGAAGAACCGGGAGACGAACAACCTGTGAGCATCCTCAACGAACCCCAGGGTGCCGCGGCAGCTGAGGGACACTACTCAGACGAGCTGCCGGTTCGGCGCAAGCAGCCCGGCAACGTCGTGATCAAGTGGCTCACCACCACTGACCACAAGACGATCGGAACGCTGTACCTCGTCACGTCGTTCGCGTTCTTCTGCATCGGTGGCGTGATGGCGCTGCTCATGCGCGCCGAGCTCGCCCGGCCTGGTCTGCAGATCATGTCGAACGAGCAGTTCAACCAGGCGTTCACGATGCACGGCACGATCATGCTGCTGATGTTCGCGACGCCGCTGTTCGCCGGCTTCGCGAACTGGATCATGCCGCTCCAGATCGGCGCCCCCGACGTCGCCTTCCCGCGGCTGAACATGTTCGCCTACTGGCTGTACCTGTTCGGCTCGCTGATCGCGGTCGGCGGCTTCCTCACCCCGCAGGGCGCGGCCGACTTCGGCTGGTTCGCCTACAGCCCGCTCTCGGACGCGGTCCGCTCGCCGGGCATCGGCGCCGACATGTGGATCATGGGTCTGGCCTTCTCCGGCTTCGGCACCATCCTCGGCTCGGTCAACTTCATCACCACCATCATCTGCATGCGCGCGCCGGGCATGACCATGTTCCGCATGCCGATCTTCGTGTGGAACGTGCTGCTGACCGCCGTCCTGGTCCTGCTCGCCTTCCCGGTCCTGGCTGCCGCGCTGTTCGCCCTGGAGGCGGACCGCAAGTTCGGTGCGCACGTCTTCGACTCCGCCAACGGCGGGGCGCTGCTATGGCAACACCTCTTCTGGTTCTTCGGCCATCCAGAGGTGTACATCATCGCGCTACCGTTCTTCGGCATCATCTCCGAGGTCATCCCGGTCTTCTCCCGCAAGCCGATGTTCGGCTACATGGGCCTGATCGGCGCCACCATCGCTATCGCCGGCCTGTCCGTGACCGTGTGGGCCCACCACATGTACGTCACCGGCGGAGTCCTGCTCCCGTTCTTCTCCTTCATGACGTTCCTCATCGCCGTGCCAACGGGCGTGAAGTTCTTCAACTGGATCGGAACGATGTGGAAGGGGTCCTTGAGTTTCGAGACCCCGATGCTCTGGGCCACCGGCTTCCTGATCACCTTCACCTTCGGTGGTCTGACCGGTGTCATCCTGGCCTCGCCGCCGATGGACTTCCATGTGTCCGACTCGTACTTCGTGGTGGCGCACTTCCACTACGTCGTCTTCGGCACCGTCGTCTTCGCGATGTTCTCCGGCTTCCACTTCTGGTGGCCGAAGATGACCGGCAAGATGCTCGACGAGCGCCTCGGCAAGATCACGTTCTGGACGCTGTTCATCGGCTTCCACGGCACGTTCCTCGTCCAGCACTGGCTGGGCGCGGAGGGCATGCCGCGTCGTTACGCCGACTATCTGGCGGCTGACGGCTTCACCGCCCTGAACACGATCTCGACGATCAGCTCGTTCGTCCTCGGCGCGTCGATCCTGCCGTTCCTCTACAACGTGTGGAAGACCGCCAAGTACGGCAAGCCCGTCGGCGTCGACGACCCGTGGGGCTACGGCCGCTCGCTCGAGTGGGCGACGTCCTGCCCGCCGCCGCGGCACAACTTCCTCACCCTGCCGCGGATCCGCAGCGAATCCCCGGCGTTCGACCTGCACCACCCGGAGATCGCCGCTCTCGACCAGCTCGAGAACGCACCTCACGGTGAGAAGGCTCTCGCGGGCGGCAAGGAGGCCGGCAAGTGAAGATCCAGGGCAAGATGTTCATGTGGCTGAGCGTCTTCGTCCTCGCCATGGCGGTTGTTTATGGCGTTTGGTCGAAGGAGCCCGCCGGTACCACGGCCCTCTTCCTGGCCTTCGGCCTGTGCATCATGATCGGCTTCTACCTGGGCTTCACCGCCCGGCGGGTCGACGCGGGTGCGCAGGACAACAAGGAGGCGGATGTCGCGGACGACGCCGGCGAGGTCGGGTTCTTCAGCCCGCACAGCTGGCAGCCGCTGTCCCTCGCGGTCGGTGGCGCGCTCGCCTTCCTGTCGATCGCGATCGGCTGGTGGCTGATGTACTTCTCCGCGCCGCTGATCCTGGTCGGCCTGTGGGGCTGGGTCTTCGAGTACTACCGCGGTGAGAACCGCACCCAGTAGCACGAGCTGAGCTCAACGAGAGCCCGGACACTCCGTCAGGAGAGTCCGGGCTCCCGCTTTTGCAGCAGTTCCGTTCGCCGGATGCAGCAGTACGTGTCCCTCGTCCGAGTTACTCAGCGCGCCACAGTTGACGAACGTTCCTAGCGTGAGGTGCATGAGCCACACTCCCCGCACGCGCACCGTTCTCTCCTGCACCCTGCTGGTGCTCGCCCTCACCGCGGGCGCCACCGCCTGCAGCAGCGACGGCAACCCGCTGTCGGCGGCGCCGTACGACGCGGCGGACCAGATCTCCTTCAACGGCCCCTCCGGC
This sequence comes from Streptomyces sp. NBC_00028, assembly GCF_045041065.1. Classification (NCBI taxonomy): domain Bacteria; kingdom Bacillati; phylum Actinomycetota; class Actinomycetes; order Kitasatosporales; family Streptomycetaceae; genus Streptomyces; species Streptomyces sp. NBC_00028. The sequence continues at coordinate 7,226,451 of NZ_CP108293.1, forward strand.
GACGGCAAGAAGGCCGACCCGGACAAGCCCCTGGAGGTCACCGCCGAGGACGACGACGGCCGCATCACGGACGTCACGGCACTGGACGCCACGGGACGCCATGTGGCGGGCGAACTCTCCGCCGACGGCATCCGGTGGCACAGCACCTCTCCACTGGCCGCCAGCGCCCACTACACGGTCCGGGTGAGCACCGAGGACGAGGACGGGGCACCCGGCCGCCGGGTCCTCGCCTTCGACACCGGCAAGCCCACCACCAAGAAGCGCCTGAAGGTCACCTTCGGCCCCAAGGCGGGCAAGTACGGCGTCGGTCAGCCCATCACGGCCGAACTGAACAAGCCCGTCAAGGACAAGGCCCAGCGGGCCGTCGTCGAGCGCGCCCTCAAGGTCGACTCGATGCCCGCCACAGAGGGCGCCTGGTACTGGGTGGACGACAAGGAACTCCACTACCGCCCCAAGGAGTACTGGCCCGCCCACGCCACGATCCAGGTGCGCAGCAACCTGGACGGAGTCAAGATCAGCGATCGCCTGTGGGGCGGCCGGACGAAGCCCCTCAAGCTGACCACCGGCGACCGCATCATCGCGGTCACGGACGCCTCGGCCCACTCCATGAAGGTCTACAAGAACGGCGAGGTCATCAACGAGCTCCCCGTCACCACCGGCAAGCCCGGCTTCGAGACCCGCAACGGCGTCAAGGTCGTACTCGGCAAGGAGTACTTCGTACGGATGCGCGGCACCAGCATCGGCATCGCCGAGGGCTCCTCGGAGTCGTACGACCTGCCGGTCTACTACGCGACCCGGGTCACCTGGAGCGGCGAGTACGTGCACGCCGCCCCCTGGTCCGTCGGCTCCCAGGGCTACGAGAACGTCAGCCACGGCTGCACCGGCATGAGCACCGGTGACGCCGAGTGGTTCTTCGACACCGTCCACGAGGGTGACGTCGTCAAGGTCGTGAACTCCTACGGCGACACCATGGAGACCTTCGGCAACGGCTTCGGTGACTGGAACCTCAAGTGGAAGAAGTGGCGCACCGGCAGTGCCCTGACCGCCGGCACCCCGGAGGCCCCCAGCGCCGAGCAGCGGGCTCGACTGCGGCCGGAGAGCGTCTAGAGGTTCCCTGGGGCCCCTCAGGCGCTCAGCGCGCTCTTCTGCCGCAGCAGGGCGGCCAGCGCCGACGCGAACTCCACCGGGTCCACCGGGTGGGTCACCGCGGCCTCGGCACGGCTCCAGGTGGCCAGCCAGGCGTCCTGCGGGCGGCCGATCAGCAGCAGCACCGGCGGGGAGTTGAAGACCTCGTCCTTGATCTGCCGGCACAGCCCCATGCCGCCCATCGGTACGGCCTCGCCGTCCAGGACGCAGACGTCGATCCCGCCGCGGTCCAGTTCCTTGAGGACGGCTGCAGGCGTGGCACATTCCACGAACTCGACCTGAGGAACGTCCGGAGCCGGCCGCCGGCCGGTCGCGAGCCGTACCTGCTCGCGGGTGTTGGCGTCGTCGCTGTAGACCAGCACCGTGGCCGTCGCCTGCATGCTTCCTCCGTGACATCAGCGTCGTACGGACAGAACAGTTGCCGCGGATGCTACTCCCTTGAACAGCCCGTCAACACCCGCTGGAACACCCCTGCGATGGGCCATCCGGGCAGTACACACGCTGCGAACACTCCGAACGGCACCCCCCGGAGTGAGGGCGGGATAAGGGACCGACATAATGTCGGTCGTGGCGACAGCAACGACAGTAGAAACCGGGCACGCGCACCCGTCGGTCAATCGGCCGAACCTCACCAGCGTCGGAACCATCATCTGGCTGAGTTCCGAGCTGATGTTCTTCGCGGCCCTCTTCGCGATGTACTTCACCCTGCGATCGGTGACGGGTCCTGATCACTGGAAGGAAATGGCCGAGAGCCTGAACTTCCCGTTCTCGGCCACCAACACCACGATCCTGGTGCTCTCCTCCCTCACCTGCCAGCTCGGCGTCTTCGCCGCCGAGCGCGGTGACGTGAAGAAGCTCCGGGGCTGGTTCATCGTCACCTTCATCATGGGTGCGATCTTCATCGGTGGTCAGGTCTTCGAGTACACCGAGCTGGTCAAGAAGGACGGGCTCTCGCTCTCCTCCGACCCGTACGGTTCGGTGTTCTACCTGACCACCGGCTTCCACGGCCTGCACGTGACGGGAGGTCTCATCGCCTTCCTGCTGGTCCTCGGCCGCACCTACGCGGCGAAGAGGTTCACTCACGAGCAGGCGACGGCCGCCATCGTCGTGTCCTACTACTGGCACTTCGTCGATGTCGTCTGGATCGGCCTCTTCGCCACGATCTACATGATCAAGTAGTCGGGCCCGTTCCCGAGCGCTTCCCGAGAAGCGCATTTCCAGAAGCATCGACGCAGAAGATCCTGACACCGGGGTAATCCGTGAAAAAGCTCTCCGCACGACGACGCCATCCGCTGGCGGCGCTCGTCGTCCTACTCCTCGCGCTGGCGGCCACTGGGGGGCTGTACGCCGCGTTCGCGCCCGCGGACAAGGCGCAGGCCGACGAAACCGCCCAGTCCCTCACCATCGAGGAGGGCAAGAAGCTCTACGCCGTGGGCTGTGCCAGTTGCCACGGCACCGGTGCTCAGGGCACCACCGACGGGCCGAGCCTCGTGGGTGTGGGCGCCGCGGCCGTGGACTTCCAGGTCGGCACCGGCCGTATGCCGGCCCAGCAGCCGGGCGCACAGGTCCCGCGCAAGAAGGTCATCTACACACAGGCCGAGATCGACCAGCTCGCCGCGTACATCTCCTCCCTGGGCGCCGGTCCGGCCGTCCCGACGAAGAACGAGTACAGCCCGGACGGGGCGGACATCGCCAAGGGTGGCGAGCTGTTCCGCACCAACTGCGCGCAGTGCCACAACTTCACCGGCAAGGGCGGTGCGCTGACGCACGGCAAGTTCGCGCCGAGCCTTGAGGGCGTCGACCCGAAGCACATCTACGAGGCCATGCAGACCGGCCCGCAGAACATGCCGTCGTTCCCCGACACCACGCTGTCGGAGCAGAACAAGAAGGACATCATCGCGTACCTCGACGCGGTCAACGGTGACGACACCGAGAGCCCCGGTGGCCTCGAGCTGGGCGGCCTCGGTCCGGTCAGCGAGGGTCTGTTCGCGTGGGTGTTCGGACTCGGTGGCCTGATCGCGATCGCCGTCTGGCTCGCCGCTCGGACCGCAAAGGCCAAGAAGTCATGAGTAGCCAAGACATTCCAGAAGAGAACCTGCCCGCAGAGCAGGACGACCACGGCGCGGTGAGCGTCGCGGACGACCGGGACCCCTTCGCGGACCCCGGTCTGCCGCCCCACGAGCACCGGGTCCAGGACATCGACGAGCGGGCCGCCAAGCGGTCCGAGCGCACGGTGGCGCTGCTGTTCACGGTGTCGATGCTGGCCACGATCGGCTTCATCGCCGCGTACGTGGGTGTCCCGCACGACAAGGCGATCTACGTCTTCCCGATCGGGCACATCAACGCGCTGAACTTCTCGCTGGGTCTGACGCTCGGCGTCGCGCTCTTCGCGATCGGCGCGGGCGCGGTCCACTGGGCCCGCACCCTGATGTCCGACGTGGAGATGGTCGACGAGCGGCACCCGATCGAGGCGCCGCCCGAGGTCCGCGAGAAGGTCTTCGAGGACTGGAAGCAGGGCGCCAAGGAGTCCGCGCTCGGCCGTCGCAAGCTGATCCGCAACACCATGCTCGGCGCGCTCACCCTGGTGCCGCTCGCCGGTGTCGTGCTGCTGCGCGACCTCGGCCCGCTGCCCGGGACCAAGCTGCGGCACACCATGTGGCGCAAGGGCCTGCTGCTCGTCAACATGAACACCAACGAGCCGCTGCGTCCCTCCGACGTCGCCGTGGGCTCCCTCACCTTCGCCAAGCCCGAGGGCCTGGAGGAGCACGACGAGGAGTTCCAGACCGAGATCGCCAAGGCCGCCCTGATGATCGTCCGGATCCAGCCGGACAACATCAAGGACAAGCGCGAGCTCGAGTGGTCGCACGACGGCATCGTGGCGTACTCGAAGATCTGCACCCACGTCGGTTGCCCGATCTCGCTGTACGAGCAGCAGACGCACCACGTGCTCTGCCCCTGCCACCAGTCCACCTTCGACCTCTCCGACGGTGCCCGAGTGATCTTCGGCCCCGCCGGTCACGCCCTGCCGCAGCTGCGCATCGCCGTGAACGACGAGGGCTATCTCGAGGCGCAGGGCGACTTCGAGGAGCCTGTCGGTCCTGCCTTCTGGGAGCGCGGATGAGCACCAACGAGAACAACGAGTCGTCCCGCGCCCGCGGGCAGGCCCCGGCCGGCGAGAAGCTCGCCGACTGGGCCGACGGCCGGCTGGGGATCTACTCCCTGGCCAAGGCCAACATGCGCAAGATCTTCCCCGACCACTGGTCGTTCATGCTGGGTGAGATCTGCCTGTACGCCTTCATCATCATCATCCTCACGGGTGTGTATCTGACGCTGTTCTTCCACCCGTCGATGAACGAGGTGGAGTACCACGGCAGCTACGTCCCGCTGCAGGGACAGCTGATGTCCGAGGCGTTCAACTCGACCATGCACATCTCCTTCGATGTGCGCGGTGGTCTGCTGATCCGGCAGATCCACCACTGGGCGGCGCTGATCTTCCTCGCCGGCATGTTCGTGCACATGATGCGCGTCTTCTTCACGGGTGCGTTCCGCAAGCCCCGTGAGGTCAACTGGCTGTTCGGCTTCCTGCTGTTCGTCCTGGGCATGTTCACCGGCTTCACCGGTTACTCGCTCCCGGACGACCTGCTCTCCGGCACCGGTGTCCGCTTCATGGAGGGCGCGGTTCTGTCCGTGCCGATCGTCGGCACGTACCTGTCGTTCTTCCTCTTCGGCGGGGAGTTCCCGGGCGGCGACTTCGTGGCCCGCTTCTACTCGGTCCACGTGCTGCTGCTGCCGGGCATCATGCTCGGCCTCATGGTCGGCCACCTGATCCTGGTGTTCGTCCACAAGCACACGCAGTACGCGGGTCCCGGCAAGACCAACAAGAACGTCGTCGGCATGCCGCTGTTCCCGGTGTACACCGCCAAGGCCGGAGGCTTCTTCTTCCTGGTCTTCGGTGTCATCGCGGCCATCGCGGCCATCGCCTCGATCAACCCGATCTGGTCCATGGGCCCCTACCGTCCGGACATGGTGTCCACGGGTGCCCAGCCCGACTGGTACATGGGCTTCTCCGAGGGCCTGATCCGTGTCATGCCGGGCTGGGAGATCAACTTCTGGGGTCACACGCTCGTCCTGGGTGTGTTCATCCCGCTGGTGATCTTCCCGCTGGTCCTGGTCTCGATCGCGGTCTACCCGTTCATCGAGGCCTGGGTCACCGGCGACCGGCGCGAGCACCACATCCTGGACCGCCCGCGCAACGCCCCGACCCGCACGGCCTTCGGCGTCGCGTGGATCACCTGGTACATGGTGCTGCTCGTCGGTGGTGGAAACGACCTCTGGGCCACCCACTTCCACCTGTCGATCAACTCGATCACCTGGTTCGTCCGAGTGGCGTTCTTCGTCGCTCCGGTGGTCGCGTTCATCATCACCAAGCGGATCTGCCTCGGCCTCCAGCGCCGCGACAAGGACAAGGTGCTGCACGGCCGCGAGTCCGGCATCATCAAGCGCCTGCCGCACGGTGAGTTCATCGAGGTGCACGAGCCGCTCAGCCAGGACGCGCTGCACACGCTTACCGCGCACGAGCAGTACAAGCCGGCGGAGATCGGCCCGACGGTCGACGACAACGGCGTCGAGCGCAAGGTGAAGGGCTCCGAGAAGCTGCGCGTCAAGCTCAGCGAGGCGTACTTCGGCGACGAGTCGCAGATCGCCAAGCCCACCGTCGAGGAGTACAAGGAGATCACGAGCGGCCACGGCCACCACTGATCGCTGCGCTCGCCACGCGCCTTGCAAGGGCCCCCGTCCGGTCTTCGGACGGGGGCCCTTCTCCGTGCCCGGGGCTGGATAGGGTGGTCACACATCTGTTGAAGCACGTTTTACGACACCCAGGAGCGGCCGTATGAGCGCTGTGACCCCCGCTGGAGGCGACACCGCGGCGGGCCGTTCCTGGCCCGAGGTGTTGAACGCCCTGCTGTACGGCCGCGACCAGAGCGCCGACGCCACCGCCTGGGCGATGGACCAGATCATGCGCGGCGAGGCGACGGACGCGCAGATCGCCGGGTTCGTGGTGGCCCTGCGGGCCAAGGGCGAGACGGTCGAGGAGATCACCGGGCTGGTCCAGGCGATGTACGAGCACGCCAACGTGATCGAGGTGTCCGGGCGGACCGTCGACATCGTCGGCACCGGCGGCGACGGCGCCAAGACGGTGAACATCTCCACGATGTCCTCCCTCGTCGTGGCCGGCACCGGCGCGAAGGTCGTCAAGCACGGCAACCGGGCGGCCTCGTCGGCGTCGGGTTCCTCGGACGTCCTGGAGAAGCTGGGCGTCAACCTCGACCTCACCCCGCAGCGGGTGGCCGAGGTGGCCGAGGAGGCCGGCATCACCTTCTGCTTCGCCATCAAGTTCCACCCGGCGCTGCGTCACGCGGGCGCCGCCCGCGGCCAGTTGGGCATCCGTACGGTGTTCAACGCGCTGGGCCCGCTGACCAACCCGGCGAAGGTCAGGGCGCAGGCGGTGGGCGTCGCCGACCCGCTGATGGCGCCGATCGTGGCCGGAGTGTTCGCCGAGCGCGGCAACTCCTCGCTGGTCTTCCGCGGTGACGACGGCCTCGACGAGCTGACGACGACGTCCACCTCCCGGGTGTGGGTGGTGCGTGACGGCAAGGTCACCGAGGAGGCCTTCGACCCGCGTGACGTGGGCATCGAACTGGTGCCGGTGGAGGCGCTGCGGGGCGGTGACCCGGCGTTCAACGCGGACGTGGCGCGCAGACTCCTCGACGGCGAGCCGGGTCCGGTCCGGGACGCGGTCCTGCTGAACTCGGCGGCGGCGCTCGTCGCGCTGGAGCCGACCGGGGCGTCCCTGGCGGACCAGCTGCGGGCCGGGATGGCGAAGGCCGCGGAGTCCATCGACTCCGGCGCGGCCAAGCGGACGCTGGAGCGCTGGGTGGCGGCCAGCAACCGGTAGTCGTGTCGATGGTCGTCCCGCGATCCGGACACGGGTTGCGGGACGACGATCACATCACGTACGTTCCTGTACCAGGTCATGAGTGACAGTCATGAGGCCCCGGCCGACTGTCCGGCAACCCTCCGTCCGTGGCGGGGTGCCCCGGGTGAAGACCAGGCCGTAGGCAGCGAGGTCTACGGCAAGCGCGGGCCCCTCTCGAATCCAGGGGTCCTGGTCGTTCGAGGGAGTCTTCCGTGAGCAAGCGAATGCGATAGGGCTGCCGAGCCCCGCCTCCGCGCACCCTTTTCCCCTTCCCCGCATGCCCTGCTTCGGCATGCCCTCTCACGGGAGTTCCCCATGTCTGTCTCCACCGCTGCCGCCACCCAGACCATTTGTGCCCCCCTGCCCGTTCTGGGCCGGGATGTCACCGTCCCGCTCGTCACCGGTGGCGAGGTCACCTACGCGGCCCTCGACTACGCGGCCAGCGCGCCGGCCCTCCAGCGGGTCTGGGACGACGTGGCGGCGTACGCGCCCTACTACGGCAGCGTCCACCGCGGTGCCGGGTACCTGTCGCAGCTGTCGACCGACCTGTTCGAGAACGCCCGGAAGACCGTCGCCGACTTCCTCGGCTGCCGTGAGGGTGACCAGGTCGTCTTCACCCGGTCCACCACCGACTCCCTCAACCTGCTCGCCGCCGCGCTGCCCGCCGACTGCCAGGTCTTCGTCTTCGAGACCGAGCACCACGCCTCGCTGCTGCCCTGGCGCGACGCCCGGGTCACCTACCTCAACGCGCCCCGCACCCACCAGCAGGCCGTCCAGACCCTGGAGCAGGCCCTCGCCGACCGCGACCCCTACGGCCCCGCCCTGGTCTGCGTGACCGGCGCCTCCAACGTCACCGGCGAGCTGTGGCCGGTGCGCGAGCTGGCCGCCGCCGCCCATGCGCACGGCGCCCGGATCGTCCTCGACGCCGCCCAACTCGCCCCGCACCACGCGGTGTCCGTCGCCGACCTCGACGTCGACTGGGTCGCCTTCTCCGGCCACAAGCTGTACGCCCCCTTCGGCTCCGGCGTCCTCGCCGGCCGCGCCGACTGGCTCACCGCCGCCGACCCCTACCTCGCGGGCGGCGGCGCCAGCCGCAAGGTCACCCGGCGTGAGGACGGCGGCGTGGACGTGGAGTGGCACGAGAACGCGGCCCGCCACGAGGCCGGCTCCCCGAACGTCATCGGCGCCTACTCCATCGCCTCCGCCTGCAAGGCGCTGTCCGAGGCCGGCTTCGACACCCTGGTCGCCCGCGAGCAGTACCTGATCGAGAAGGTCAGGAGCGGCCTCGCCGACGTCCCCGAGGTCCGCGTCCTCTCCCTCTTCGGCGACGACGCCCCCCGCGTCGGCGTGATCTCCTTCGTGGTCGAGGGCTGGAACAGCTCCCACTTCGCCGCCGCCCTCTCCGCCGAGTACGGCATCGGCGTCCGCGACGGCCTCTTCTGCGCCCACCCCCTCGTCCGCACCCTGCTGGGCAGCGACCCGCAGACCCAGGGCGAGTGCGGCGCCCCCGAGGCCGCGCCCGGCGAGAAGTCCCTCAACGCCATCCGCGTCAGCTTCGGCGCGGGCACGCCGGACGAGCACGTGGAGCGGTTCGTCAACGCCGTGCGCGAGCTGGTGAGCGACGGTGCGAAGTGGCGCTACCGGACCGAGGACGGCCGGTGCGTCCCGGCCGTCTGACCGGCTGACCGGCGGTTGCCGATACGCTCCCCCTCGGGCATGTTCACGACGTCCACGGGGGAGCGGAAAGTGCAGGCGCTGCGCGCGACGGATCCACGCAGGGTCGGCCCGTACGAGGTACGGGGCCGGCTCGGCTCGGGCGGCATGGGCGAGGTGTTTCTCGCCGAGTCACGCACCGGGCTGCGGCTGGCGGTGAAGGTCGTACGGCCGGAGTACGCCCAGGACCGCACCTTCCGTGCCCGGTTCCGGCAGGAGGTACGGGCGGCGCAGACCGTCGGCGGGGCGGGCACCTACACCGCGCGTGTGGTCGACGCCGACCCGGAGGGCGAACACCCGTGGATGGCCACGGAGTTCGTGGACGGGCCGAATCTGCGGGACGCGGTCATGGACGGCGGGGCACTGCCCGAGCGGGCGGTGCGGGTGCTGGGGGCCGCGCTGGGTGAGGCGCTGGGCGCGATCCACGCCCGGGGCATGGTCCACCGGGACCTGAAGCCCTCCAACATCCTGCTGGCGCCGGACGGCCCGCGGGTCATCGACTTCGGGATCGTACGGGCCCTGGAAGCCACGGCGATGACCCGTACGGGCGCGATCGTGGGCTCGGTCGGCTATGTCTCGCCCGAGCAGATCCGCAACGGCGGCAAGGTCGGCCCGTCGAGCGACGTCTTCTCCCTCGGCGCGGTCCTCGCCTACGCGGCGAGCGGGCGCGAACCCTTCGGCGAGGGCCAGGACTCGGTGATCCTGCTGCGCATCCTGACCCGCGACTTCGACCTGACGGGCGTACCGAAGGAACTGCTGCCGCTGGTGGAGGCGTGCCTCAGGGACGAGCCGGGGCAGCGGCCGATGCCTTCGGACGTCGTCGAGGCCATGGGCGGTTCCCCGCGCGGCGGCCTGCGTCCGGGCTGGTACACGGGTGCGGGCCCGGAGGCCGAGGCTTCACGGGGAGGCGAACTCTGGCTTCCCGAGCGGGAGTCGGGGGAGCGGGAGAGCCGGGTCGAGTACATGACGCCGGTGGCCGAGACGCCTCAGGTGGTGCCGCCCGAGGCCGAGGCGGCGGACGTAGGACCGTCGCGGCGCGGGCTGCTGCGCCTCGCCGTGGGCGGGGCCGTGGTCGCCGGGGCCGGGGGAGTGGGCGGCTGGTGGTGGCTCGGGCGGTCGGGGACCGGTAGCGATGCCGGGGGGAAGAGCGGGAGCGCCGATACGCCGGGGTTCGTCGCGCGGAAGGCGACCATGCGCTGGTCGTACAACGTGGGCGGCGCGCCGAGTGTGGCCGGCGGTCCCTGCGGGGCGCTCTCCGCCGACGGTGGGACGCTGTACTTCGCCGGGGCCGACGGGACTCTGCGGGCCCTGGGCAGCGACGGCAAGGAACGCTGGAAGATGTCCGTCCTCAAGGGGGCGACCTTCATCACCAGGCCCGTCGTCACGGCCGACGGGATCTTCGTCGCCGCGGTCGACGAAACCACGGCCGACCCGGGCCGACTCATCGCGGTGAGCGCCGACGGCGAGGAGATGTGGAAGCGGTATCTGCCCAGTCCGTTCTTCCGCCAGCCCGCCGTGCTCGGGGGCGCTGTCGTCGTGGGTTCCGCGAAAAGCACGTTCGACGGTCCGGGTGTCGTGCAGGCGTACGACAGCCGGGGCAAGGTGCTCTGGGACGCCCCGGTGGGCGGGGCACCGAGCGAAGAACTCGTCGTGACCGACGGCGTCCTCTACGTGCCCTGCTACGACAACCACCTCTACGGAATCCACGACGGCGGCGCCACGTCGTTCGACGCCGCGCTGGACGGTGATGTCGGCCGCCCCGCCGTCAGCGGCGACACCGTGGTCGTGAGCACCGGGAACCAGGCGAACGAGCTGTTCGGGCTGAATCTCGCGGGCCGCCAGGAGTGGCGGGGACAGGGCCTCGCGGGTTCCTACGTCCCGGCGAAGACGGCCTCCTTCGCCTTCCTGGGCGTGACCGACGCGAGCGCGGTGCTCAAGGCGATCACGGAGGACGGGGACGAGGTCTGGTCGTACGGCGGGGGCGGGGCCCTCTCGGACCCGGTGCTGGTGGACTCCACGGTCTATGTGCGCACCGACACCGAGGTCCACGCCCTCGACCTGCGGGGCAAGCGGCTCTGGAGGACCGAGGTGGGCGCCGATCCGGGCGTCCTGCTGACCCCCCTTGTCCACGGCCGCCGCGTCTACGCCGGCACGAACAAGGGCATCGCCGCCCTGGACGTCAGCGGCTAGTTGTCGAGGCCGATCGCGAACGCCGCTTCCAGGTCGTGCTGGGAGTACGTGCGGAAGGCGACGTGGGTGTCCGTGGCCTCCACGCCCGGGATCTTGCTGATGCTGCCGGGGATGACCTCGGCGAGGTCCTCGTGCTGCCGGACGCGGACCATGGCGATCAGGTCGTAGGTGCCGGTGACGGAGAAGACCTCGCTCACCGAGTCCAGGGCCGCGATCGACTCGGCGATCTCGGGGATCCGGTCCACGCTGGTCTTGATCAGGACGATCGCGGTGATCACGGCTGGTTCTCTCCCTCGGGGGCCGGAGCTGGGGCGGGCTTCACTCTAGTCGCAGGGGGGAATCGCACCCACGCGAAGGCGAAGCCCAGGCCGAAGCCCACCAGGTGGGCCAGATACGCCACCCCGGGCCCGTTCGGCGCCCGGCCCGCCGCCAGCCACTGCAGGGCCGCCCAGAAGGGCAGCACCACCCATGCCGGGAACCGCAGGGGCAGGAAGAAGAGGAACGGCAGCAGGCTTGTCACCCGGGCGCCGGGGAACAGGTAGAGAAACGCTCCGAGCACGGCTGAGATCGCCCCGGAGGCCCCGACCAGCGACTGGTCGGAGTCGGAGTTGGCAGCGGCGTAGCCCAGCAGCGCCAGGTAGCCGCAGCCGAGGTAGAAGAGCGTGAACTGGACGCGGCCCATCCGTTCCTCGGTCATCACTCCGAAGACATAGAGGAAGAGCATGTTGCCGAGGAGGTGGACCCAGCTGCCGTGCACGAAGAGGGCCGTCGCCGGGGTGAGTGCCGCCCGGGCCGAGCCTTCGAACAGTTCTGCGGGGACCACGCCCCAGTGGTGGAAGTAGGCCCGCTGGGCGACGAGCAGTTCGTCCCCGGTGCCGTAGGCCGGATTGAGGCCCCCCGCGGGGCCGATGACGAAGAGCAGACAGCACAGGGCGATCAGGCCGTAGGTGACCGGTGCCGTACCCCACAACGACCTGCTCGCGCCACCGACTGTCACCCTCCAGTTGCTGATCATGAACACAGAGCATGACGTAACGGGACGCAACCGAACAGAGTGCCTCGCCGCCCGAGCGGGCACTGAGACGGCCGAGCGACGAGTACCCGCCAGGCCGTAGGGTTACGAGCCACACACCGGGTCCGGTGTGTCGCGGACAATGGAAGACCTAGAAGGAAAGAGCTCAGGCACGATGACGGTTCCCCTGCCGACCGCCTCGACGCGGTGGCGCTGCACCCTCTGCGGCAACCTCACCCGGTTCGACGTGACCCGCTCGTCGAAGGTCGTCGAGTACGTCCACCTCGACCTGGCCGGTGAGCCGAAGGTGGAGGAGCGCGAGGTGGTCAGTGAGACCATCGAGTCGGTGCGCTGCCGCTGGTGCAACGCCGTGGATCAGGTGGAACTCGTGGACAGGCCGGGCGCCGACTCCTGAGGGAGTGGCCCCCGCACACAGGTTGGGGTGTTGACGGATGGTGGAGACACGAGGCGGGGAGCCGGGCGACGGCGCCGCTGAGGTGCTCGACCGTCCGCTGCCCGACGGCGTGCGCCGTCGCGTCGTACAGATCGTCTCCGACGGCTTCGGTGGCCTGACCGTCGGTGAACTGCCCGCGCAGCTCAGACAGTACGCCCGGTTCGCGCCGAACCGGCGGGCCAAGTTCGCCGGCAACGCGATGGCCGCGGCGCTGGAGACCGATCCCCTGTTCCGGCAGCGCATCGGCGAGAAGTTCAGAGAGGCCCAGCCGGAGCTCGCCGGCGCCCTCGACTCCGGCTCGCCGCCCCCGGCCGCGGATCCGCTCGACGTGGCGGCCGCGGCCTATGTTCTGCGTCCCACGGGCTGGGTGAAGCTCGTGACCGCGGCCGGCGAGGAGGCCCAGCGGGCCGACGCCGAGCGCGCCGACGAGGAGAGCCGCGTCGAGCTGGAGCGGCTGCGCGAGGAGCTGGCGGCCGCCCGGGACCACACGCGCGCCGAGACCGAGCGGCTGCGCATCGAGCTGGACGCGGCCAAGAAGGAAGCCGAATCGCTTCACCGCAAGCTGCGGGCCGCCCTCAGTGACGTCAAGCGCGGTGAGGCGGCGCTGCGCAAGCTCCAGGCCGAGATGGACGCCGTGCGCGCCGAGGGGCAGACGCAGGTGTCCACCGCCGAGGTCGAGGCGCGGCGGCTCAAGGCCCGGCTGGGGGAGGCCGAGGCCGCGCTGGAGGCCACGCGCAAGGCGGCCCGGGAGGGGCGCAGTGTCGAGGACATGCGCGTCCGGCTGCTCCTCGACACCGTGCTGGACGCGGCCCAAGGGCTGCGCAGGGAGCTGGCGTTGCCGCCCGTCTCCGTACGGCCCGCGGAGACCGTCGACGCGGTCGAACCGGGTCGAATGACCCCGAAGGACATCGCCGCGCGGGCGCTGTCCGAGAACGATCCGGCCATTCTGGACCAGCTGCTCGCCCTGCCCCAGGCCCACTTGGTGGTCGACGGCTACAACGTCACCAAGACCGGCTATCCCCAGATGCCCCTGGAGAAGCAGCGCCTGCGGCTGCTCGGTCAGCTCTCGCAGCTCGCGGCCCAGACGGGCGCCGAGGTGACCTGTGTCTTCGACGGCGCCGAACTGGCCGCGCCGGTGCTGCTCGCGCCGCCGCGCGGTGTGCGGGTGCTGTTCTCCAAGGCGGGCGTCACGGCCGACGAACTGATCCGCCAGCTGGTGCGCGCCGAGCCGCCCGGTCGGCCGGTCATCGTCGCCTCCACCGACCGTGAGGTGGCCGACGGGGTGGCCAAGGCGGGGGCCCGGCCTGTCGCATCGGCGATGCTTTTGAAGCGCCTGTCCTAAACATCGAACTTGTGGGCTCATTGCCCGAATTGGCTGGATCGTCACACAACGTAGTGTCAATCGAGCATTACCGCACGTGAGTTGTGTGTAAAGAATGCAGTCCGTGACCGATTTTTTCGCGTGAGGATTTGAACTGATCACAAGAAGGTCACTAGGGTCTGGGCTCGAACCTCCGAACGGGTGATCACTCACAAGAAGGAGCTCACCTCCGTGGCGTCCCACCGTCGACCCAAGCAGCCGAGCCGCACACGCGTGACCGTGCTGACCACCGCTGCTGCCGCCGCCGTCGCGCTGAGCGCCAACGCCGCCAACGCGGCACCGAGCGAGAAGCCCAGCAAGGACGAGGTCAAGTCCAAGGTCGACAAGCTCTACGAGGAGGCCGAGCAGGCCACCGAGAAGCTCAACGGCGCCAAGGAGAAGCAGGAGAAGCTCCAGAAGGAGATCTCCGCCATCCAGGACACCGTGGCCCGCGGCCAGGAGGACCTCAACGGCCTGCGTGACTCCATGGGTCTCGCGGCCGCCGCCCAGTACCGCACGGGCTCCATAGACGCCTCCCTGCAGCTCTTCCTGTCGTCCAACCCGGACGACTACCTGGACAAGGCCTCCACGGCCGACCAGTTGAGCGCCCAGCAGGTCGAGGCGCTGAAGAAGATCCAGGAGAAGCAGCGCGAGCTCGCGCAGGAGCGCTCCGAGGCCGCCGAGAAGCTCAAGGACCTCTCCTCCACCCGGACCGAACTGGCCAAGAAGAAGAAGGAAGTCCAGGCCAAGCTCGCCGAGGCGCAGAAGCTGCTCAACACGCTGACGGCCGCCGAGAAGGCCGCCCTCGCCGCCGAGGACGAGCGCGCCAGCCGCTCCGCCAGCGAGCGCGTGGACCTCGGCGACGCCCCCGCCGCCTCCAACTTCGCCGCCGCCGCCTTCTCGGCCGCCCAGAGCCAGCTCGGCAAGCCGTACGTCTACGGCGCCACGGGCACCGCCTCCTACGACTGCTCGGGCCTGACCTCCTGGGCCTACGCCCAGGCCGGCGTCTCCATCCCCCGCACCTCGCAGGCGCAGGCGAACGCCGGTACGCGCATCTACTCGCAGAGCCAGCTCAAGGTCGGCGACCTCGTCATCTTCTACGGCGACCTGCACCACGTCGGCATCTACGCCGGCAACGGCCAGGTGATCCACGCCCCGCGCACCGGCACGGTCGTGCGCTACGAGTCGATCGGCAACATGCCGTTCCAGTTCGGCGTCCGGATCTGAGCACCCCGGAACACGCTCAAGATCACGACACCGTGCCGCCCGTTCGGGCGAATCCTGGCGACGTGAACTGACCCCACGCCCCGCCACTGACCTGCGTCGGTGGCGGGGCGTCACGTTGTGTGGCCGTGGAGGTCTTTGGAAGCGCCCTTGTCGCGGGGCTACTGTCGGCCGCGTTTCCTGTCCGCCAGCGGAAGGGGTGCGGCTTCTCGTGGGGTCCCATCGCCGCCTTGCATCGACTTCGTCCGGGTTCGACCGGGGCGCCAGTGCCGCGCTCTGCGTCCTGACGGCCACCGCCGCGGCCCTCGGCGCCGTACCGGCCACGGCCGCCCCGCACGACGACACCCGTGCCGAGGTGGACCGCCTCTACGAGGAGGCCGAGAAGGCGACCGAGGCCTTCAACAAGGCCGACGAACGCGCCGACGCGCTGAAGAAGCAGGTCGGCACCGCGCAGGACCGGATCGCCCGCCAGCAGGACCGCATCAACTCCATGCGGGAGAAGCTCGGTTCGCTGGCCGGTGCCCAGTACCGCTCCGGCGGCCTCGACCCGTCCCTCGCCCTGCTGTTCTCCGACGACCCGGACGACTACCTCGACAAGGCCGCCGCCCTGGACCGGATCACCGCCCATCAGGCCGGTGAGCTCAAGGACCTCCAGGAGGCGATGCGCGAGCTCACCCAGGAGCGCGCGGAGGCGGCCGGTCAGCTGGCCGAGCTGGAGAAGAGCCGCAAGGCGGTCGCGAGCCACAAGCAGACCGTGGAGAGGAAGCTCGCCCAGGCCCGCCGGCTGCTCAACTCCCTGCCGTCCGAGGAGCGCGCCGCCTACGACCGGGCCTCCCGCTCCGGCCGCGAGGACATGCCCGACCTCAGCGGCGCCCTGCCGCCCAACGCCCGGGCCGCCGCCGCGGTCGCCGCCGCCCGCGCCGCGATCGGCAAGCCGTACGTCTGGGGCGCGACCGGTCCCTCCGGCTTCGACTGCTCGGGCCTGATGGTGTGGTCGTACCGGCATGCCGGGGTCTCCCTGCCGCGCACCTCGCAGGGCCAGCGCTACGCCGGGCAGCAGGTCCCGCTCTCCCAGGCGCAACCCGGCGACCTGGTCACCTACCGGTCCGACGCCAGCCATGTCGGCATGTACGTCGGCAACGGCCAGGTGATCCACGCGCCCTACCCCGGCGCCCCTGTCCGCTACGACCCGGTGGGCATGATGCCGGGCGCCACCGTCACCAGGGTCTGACCCAGGCCCTCTGACCCTGGCGGCCGTCCCGCCGTACGATCGTGAAATGGCTGGTCGAAGGCGGGCGTCGAGACACGGGATCCTCGCGCTGTGTCTGCTGCTGGTCTCCCTGGTGGCCTGCGGCGGCGCGTCCGGTACCGGCACCGCCAAGGCCGATGTGCAGGCGCTGCTCGACCGGCGGTCGGTCGCCGTCCTCGACCGGGACCGGGCCGCGTTCATGCAGACGGGCGCGCTGGACTGGTTCGAGAACGCGCGGGGCGTGCCGTTCGCGTCCTGGGCGTACCGCTTGACGGGGCTCCACCGGGACGGTGCCGAGGCCACCGCCGACGTCGAGCTCAAGTACCGCATACAGGGCTACGACAACGCCCCGGTCACCGTCGGCCGCACGCTCACCCTGAGCCTGGACGCCGGCGGCGAGTGGTACGTCGACCAGGAGAAGCCCGCGAAGAAGTCCGCCCAGCAGCTGTGGGACCAGGGCGAGGTCGCCGTCGTCCGCGGCAGCAGCAGCCTGGTCCTCGGGGTCGGGCGGTCGAGCGCGGCGCTGCGGACCTACGTGGATCTGGCGGACCGTGCCGTGCCGGCGGTGTCAGCCGAGTGGGGCACCAGGTGGGCGCGGCATGTCGTCGTGCTCGTACCGAAGTCCCTGGACGGGATGGCCGGGCTGCTCGGTTCGCCCGCCTCCTCGTACCGCGGGATCGCCGCCGTCACCACCGGTGAGACCGGCGCCCCGGCGAGCGCGCCGGCGGACCGGATCATCGTCAACCCCGACGCGTACGGCGTTCTCGGCAGCGTCGGCAAACAGGTCGTGCTCACCCATGAGACCACCCATGTGGCCACCCGCGACCACACCAGTGCCGCCACCCCCCTGTGGCTGTCCGAGGGGTACGCCGACTGGATCGGCTATCTCGACTCCGGGCGCTCGCCCGTCCAGGCCGCGCCGGAGCTGTGGCGGGCCGTGACCGAGGGGCGGACGCCGACGACCCTGCCGAAGGACGCCGACTTCGGGTTCAGCGGCGACGCGACGAAGCTCGCACAGGCGTACGAGGGCGGCTGGCTGGCCTGCCGGATGATCGCGCAACGGTGGGGGACCGACCAACTCCGCGCCTTCTACCAGGCCGTCGGTGGCCACAAGCAGCGCGCCGGGGCGGTCGAGGACGCGCTGAAGAGCGTGCTCGACACGAACCTGGACGACTTCACGGCCCAGTGGCGGGACTATCTGCGGGCTCAGCTCGACTGAGCCGCTCGACGGCCTCCTCCAGCCAGGTGCGCTCCGCCTCCCCGGTCGCCCGCGCGACCCGCAGCATGCCCTCCCGGAACAGGTCCGCCGCCTCCTCCGCGCGGACGGGTCTGCCCTCCTCGTAGAAGAAGCTGGTCGGCGCGTCGAGGAACTCCAGGCGGCGACGGAGCACCGCGGCCTGTTCCTGGCGGTCCGGGAGGTGGCGCAGGAAGGTCAGGACCGTGTTGAAGCGGACCTGGTCGGAGATCTCGACCGGCTTGGGCCGGCGCAGGCGCTCCAGGAGGTCCGCGCGGCCCGCGTCGGTGAGGGAGAGCGTCCGCCGCGGGGCCGCGCTCGCACCCGGCTCGGTGTGCTCGTCGAGCTTGCCCGCCTTGATCAGCCGGGCGATCGCCGGGTAGAGGGCGCCGTCGCTGACCGGGCGGACATGCCCGCTGAGCGCCTTGATGCGCTCCTTCAACTCATAGCCGTGCAGGGGTTCTTCGGCCAGGAAGCCCAGGATCGACAGCTCCAGCACGCCGATTCCTCCTTGTGGTGGTCGTGGCGCCATGGTACCTCTTATCGAGCTACCTCGTTTCGAGGTAGCTCGATTCGAGGGGGTCTTTCTCGTGGACAGTCATCGCCGCCGGCTCGTCGCGCTCGCCCACCCCGTTTACTTCTCGCTGCTCGCGTCCGTCGCCGCCGGGATCATCAACACCCTCTGGGTCTCCCGGCTCGGCGGAGCGGCGGTGGCGGCCGTCGCCGTGGCCACCAACGCCGAGAACGTGCTGCTGGGCGTCGCCCTGGTCTTCGGCTCGGGCACGACCGTGCTGGTCGCGCACGCCCGGGGCGCGCGGGACCCGGGGGCGGTGCGGGCCGCCGTGCGCGGGGGCTGGGCGGTGTTCGGGCTGGTGACACCGGTGGTCGTGGTGGGCGGGTATCTGCTGCGGGAGCCGCTCGCGCGGCTGGTCCTCGGCGAGGGCGCGCCCCTGCCGCTCGCCGTCGGGTACTTCGCGATATCGATGCCGGGGATCGCCGTGTTCTTCGCCCAGCAACTGGTCGACGGGATCCTGAAGGGCACGGGGGACACCCGGACACCCCTGCGGCTCGCGCTGCTCGCCAACGGGCTGATCCTCGTCTGCGACCCGCTCCTCATCCACCTCTACGGCGTCCGGGGCGCCGCCGCCTCGACGGTCCTGTGCCGGTGCGTGGCCCTGGGGGCGGGACTCCTCGCCCTGCGCCGGAACGCGCTGCTGCGGGCGGCCACCGGGCCCGGGGTCGCCTTCGGGCGGGTGCTGCGCACCGGGCTGCCCATGGCGGCCGACTTCACCGTGCGGCAGGGCGGGGCGCTCGTACTGGTCGCGATCGTGGCCCGGCTCGGGGTGACGGCGGTGGCGGCGTACGCCATCGCGTACAAGGTCCTGTACGTGGCCACCATGGGCTTCTACGCCGTACGGCAGGCCGCCTCCATCCACACCGCGCATCTGCTGGGCGCCGGGCGCGACGAGAGAGCGGCGATCGGGCGGGAGGCGGTGCTGGTGTCCGGAGTCTTCGGGGCGACGGCCGCTCTGCTGTTCGCCGTCACCGCGCCCTGGATCATGGCCGCCTTCGGCGCCGGGGCGGGGGTCGCCGGCGAGGGGGTGCTGTTCCTGCGCTGCGTCGGGCCCTATCTGCTGCTGATGGCCTGCTTCATCGCGCTGGGCGGGGTCTTCGAGGGAAGCGGGGGCGCGCCCGTGCTGCTGAGGGTGACGCTGCTCGGTACGGCGGTCCAACTGCCGTTGGCGTACGGCCTGTCCGGGCTCGGGCTGCCGGGGGTGTGCCTGGCGATGGCGCTCGCCATGGCGGCGCAGTGCGCGGTGGTGGGCCTGGTTCTCGGGCGGTCCCGGCGTCAGGAGGTGACCGGGGTCTCCGACGGCTCCTCGGTGGCCTGTGCCACCTGAGCCGGCTCGGGGTCCTCGGCGGGGGCGGTGACCGTGGCCCGCCACAGCTTCACGGCGGCCAGGACGGTCGCCAGGACGAGCAGGCCGTTGCGGAGGAAGAGCAGGGTGACGCCCAGGCCGTCACTGGCGACGACGTTCGCGAAGTAGAGCGGGAACTCGAGCACCGTCACGAAGGAGGCCACCAGGACCAGCAGCGCGGGAAGCGTCATCCGGCTCGCCCGGAAGCACAGGCAGACCGCCGCGAGGCCGATCAGCCACACCATGTACTGCGGGCTGATCACCCGGCTCGTGGTCGTGAACAGCAGCACCGCCACGAACGCCGCGTCCGCCGTGGTGTGCGCCTCGAACCGGGTCGCCACCAGCCGCCACAGCAGCAGCCAGCCGAAGGCGACGCCGGTCAGGGCGAGCGCGGCCGTGCTGACGACGTTCACCCAGGGGCCGAGGAATTCCACCGAGCCGTAGTTCAGCAGCACCTGGCCGTCCCAGCCGTACTGCCGGGCCACATGGAAGACCAGCGAGCCCAGCGACTCCACCTCGGTGCCCCGGTCGGCCTGGAAGGTCAGGAACGCGAAGGCGCCGGGCATGGTCACCGCGAACAGCGCCGCGAGGCCGGCCGCGGTGACCGCCGCCGACATCCACACACCGCGCCTGCGGGCGGCCACCAGCAGCAGCACCGGCCACACCTTGAGCATCGCCCCGAAACCGACCAGGGCGCCCATCACCCGGGGATGCCGGGCGCCCGCGAGCAGCGCGGCCACGGCCACGGCAGTGACCATCACGTCGTAGCGGGCGTACACGGTCGGCCCGAGCAGCGGGACGCCCACCACCCACACCCAGACCCCGCGCAGGCTCCGCCCGGGGCGCAGACCCGCGTACAGCAGCAGGGAGAAGACGACCAGGTCGGCCAGGAAGGCGAGGACGAAGAAGGCCGTCGCGTACTGGAGGAACGGCAGCAGCGCGGGGGAGAGGATCGCCAGCGCGGCGGCCGGCGGGTACTGCCAGGTGACGTCGTCCTGCGGGAACGTGCCGGTGCGCAGCACGTCGTTCCAGCCCTGGTAGATCACCGACACATCGCTGGTGACGTCCGGGCCGGGGAACACGTACACCTTCAGGACGAACAGGAGCAGCAGCAGCCTCGTCAGGCCCCAGGTCGCCAGCAGTCCCGCCGGAGACCGCCTCGCACCCGCAATGTCCACCGGAGCCCCTGTTCGCGCGTTGCTGTCGTTGCCGTCTTTGAGATGGCCATGATGTCCCGGCCTGCTGTGAGGTTGCCATAAACGTGGCCGTGACCGGCTGTGAGGGGGGTGTTGGGTAGGGTCGGCGGCGATGCACACGACGATGTCCAAGACCCTGATCGTCACGAACGACTTCCCGCCCAGGCCGGGCGGTATCCAGGCGTTCCTGCACAACATGGCGCTGCGCCTCGATCCCGAGCGGCTCGTGGTCTACGCCTCGACCTGGAAACGCGGCCGGGAGGGCGTAGCGGCCACGGCTGCCTTCGACGCCGAACAGCCCTTCACCGTCGTACGCGACCGTACGACGATGCTCCTGCCGACCCCCGCGGCCACGCGTACGGCGGTCGGACTCCTGCGGGAACACGGCTGTACGTCGGTGTGGTTCGGGGCGGCGGCACCCCTCGGGCTGATGGCGCCCGCGCTGCGCAGGGCGGGGGCCGAGCGGCTGGTGGCCACGACCCACGGGCACGAGGCGGGGTGGGCGCAGCTGCCCGCCGCGAGGCGGTTGCTGCGCCGGATCGGGGAGGGCACGGACACGATCACCTACCTCGGGGAGTACACGCGGTCGCGGATCGCCGGCGCGCTGACGTCGGAGGCCGGATCGCGGATGGTGCAGCTGCCGCCGGGCGTGGACGAGAAGACCTTCCACCCGGGGTCGGGCGGTGACGTGGTGCGGGCGCGACTCGGGCTCGCCGACCGGCCGGTGGTGGTGTGCGTCTCGCGGCTGGTGCCGCGCAAGGGGCAGGACACGCTGATCCTGGCCATGCCGCGGATCCTTCTGAAAGAGCCCGAGGCCGTGCTGCTCATCGTGGGGGGCGGGCCGTACGAGAAGGAGCTGCGCCGGCTGGCGCACGAGACCGGTGTCACCGACTCCGTGCGCTTCACCGGGTCGGTGCCCTGGTCCGAGCTGCCCGCGCATTACGGGGCCGGGGACGTGTTCGCGATGCCGTGCCGCACGCGGCGGGGCGGCCTCGATGTCGAGGGGCTCGGGATCGTGTACCTGGAGGCCTCCGCGACCGGGCTGCCGGTCGTCGCCGGGGACTCCGGGGGAGCGCCGGACGCCGTGCTCGACGGGGAGACCGGGTGGGTCGTGCGGGGCGGCTCGGTGGAGGACTCCGCCGAGCGGATCCTGGCGCTCCTGGGCGATGCCGAGCTGCGCCGGCGGATGGGGGAGCGGGGGCGGGCCTGGGTGGAGGAGAAGTGGCGATGGGACCTGCTGGCAGAAAAGTTGAAGACGTTGCTCTAGCCGTCTAGGCGGAACCGAATAATCCGCACATGCTGCGCGCATGACAGCAAAACTGATGCAGCGTCAGCTGACGAGACGTCAAATCCTGGGCATGGTGGCCCTCCAGACCGCCGCCGCCTCCGGTCTCACCCGCATCGGTCTCGAGTCGGCGTCGGCCGTGGAACCGGCAGCCGTCGACAACGCCCCGGCCATCGTGGTCGGTACGGGCTACGGCGCCGCCGTGGCCGCCCTCCGCCTCGGTCAGGCCGGCATCCGCACGCTCATGATCGAGATGGGCCGGCTCTGGAACACCGCCGGCTCCGACGGCAAGGTCTTCTGTTCCACCGCCAACCCGGACCAGCGCTCCATGTGGTTCCGCACCCGCACCGAGGCCCCGCTGGCCACCTTCCTGTGGCTGGACGTCGTCAACAAGGACATCAGCGCCTACCCCGGCGTCCTGGACCGGGTGCGCTTCGCCAACATGTCCGTGTTCGTGGGACGCGGTGTCGGCGGCGGCTCCCTGGTCAACGGCTGTATGGCGGTGACCCCGCTGAAGTCGTACTTCGCCGAGCAGTTCCCGACCGTCGACGCCGACGAGATGTACGGCACGTACTTCCCGCGGGCCAATTCCATGCTCGGCGTCAACACCGTCGACCCCACCTGGTTCGAGTCGACGGAGTGGTACCGCTTCTCGCGGATCTCCCGCAAGCACGCCCAGAACACCGGCCTGAAGACCACCTTCGTGCCCAGCACCTACGACTTCGCCTACATGCAGAAGGAGGCAGCCGGTACGGCGACCAGGTCGGCCCTCGCCCAGGAGGTCATCTACGGCAACAACTACGGCAAGAAGAGCCTGGACAAGACCTATCTCGCCGCCGCGCTCGGCACCGGGAACGTCACCATCACCACCATGGAGCGGGTACGGGCCATCAGCCGGGCGAGCGACGGTTCGTACGTCCTGACCGCCGACCGCATCAACGACGCCGGCACGGTCGTCGAGACCAAGCAGTACCGCTGCACCTACCTGTTCCTCGGCGGCGGCAGCCTCGGCACCACCGAACTCCTCGTCCGCGCCCGGGACACCGGCACCCTGCCCGCCCTGGACGCGAGCGTCGGCGCCGGCTGGGGACCCAACGGCAACACCATGCTCGGCCGGGCCAACCACCTGTGGGACACGGTCGGGGCCAACCAGTCGACCATGCCGGTCATGGGCATCGACGACTGGGCCAACACCGCCAACCCGGTCTTCGCCGAGATCGCTCCTTTACCCACGGGCCTGGAGCACTGGGTGAGCCTCTATCTGGCGATCACCAAGAACCCGTCACGGGCCGCGTTCACGTATGACAGCGCCACCGACGGCGTGAAGCTGGGCTGGACGGCCGCCCAGAGCGCGGTGTCCTCGGGCATGGCCAAGAAGCTCTTCGACCGCATCAACTCGGCCAACGCCACCATCTACCGCTACGACCTGTTCGGCTCGTCCAACAAGGTCTTCGCCGACGACTTCACCTACCACCCGCTGGGCGGCTGCGTGCTGGGCAAGGCGACCGACAACTACGGGAGGGTGAAGGGGTATTCGAAGCTGTACGTCACCGACGGCTCGCTCGTGCCCGGCTCGATCGGCGTCAACCCGTTCGTGACGATCACCGCGCTGGCGGAACGGACGATGGCGCGGGTCCTCGTGGAGGACACCGCGCCATGACGTTCTTTCAGAAGGCCCGCTACTTCTGGTAGATCGCCTCGATCTCGTCCGCGTAGTCCTTCGCCACCACGTTGCGCTTGAGCTTCAGGGACGGCGTCAGGTGGCCCGACTCCTCCGTGAACTGGGAGGACAGAATGCGGAACTTCCGCACCGATTCCGCCTTCGACACCGCGGCGTTGCCGTCGTCGATCGCGGCCTGGACGGCAGCGTTCAGGTCCGCGTCCCCGGCCAGCGACGCCGCGGTGGAACCCGCCGGCTTGCCGTGCTCCTCGGCCCAACGGCCCAGGAACTCCTCGTCGATGGTGATCAGCGCGCCCACGAAGGGCCGCCCGTCGCCGACGACCATGCACTCCCCGACCAGCGCATGGGCGCGGATCCGGTCCTCGATCACGGCCGGGGCGACGTTCTTGCCGCCCGCGGTGACGATGATCTCCTTCTTGCGGCCGGTGATCCTGAGGTAGCCGTCCTCGTCGAGGGTGCCGATGTCACCGGTGTGGAACCAGCCGTCGGCGAGCGCCTCGGCGGTCGCCGCCTCGTTGTTCCAGTAGCCCTTGAACAGGTGCTCGCCGTGCAGCAGCACCTCGCCGTCGTCGGCGATGCGGACCACCGAGCCCGGCAGCGGCTGCCCGACCGTGCCGATCTTCTGCCGGTCCCAGGGGTTGAACGCGGTGGCCGCGCAGGACTCGGTCAGGCCGTAGCCCTCCAGGACCGTGAAGCCGATGCCGCGGAAGAAGTGGCCGAGCCGCTCGCCCAGCGGGGCGCCGCCGGAGATGGCGTACTCGCCCTTGCCGCCGAGGACCGCGCGCAGCTTGCTGAAGACCAGCTTGTCGAAGGTCTTGTGCTTGATCTTCAGACCGAGGGACGGGCCCGAGGGGGTGTCCAGCGCCTTGCTGTACGCGATCGCGGTGTCGGCGGCCTTGTCGAAGATCTTGCCCTTGCCGTCGGCCTGCGCCTTGGCGCGCGCCGAGTTGTAGACCTTCTCGAAGACGCGCGGGACGCCGAGGATCAGCGTCGGTCGGAACGAGGCCAGCTCGTCCGTGAGGTTCTTGATGTCCGGGACCATGCCCAGCTTGATCGGCGCCATCATCGGCGCGACCTGCACGAGCCGTCCGAAGACATGCGCGAGCGGCAGGAAGAGCAGGACCGAGCACTCACCGGTGCGGAACAGCGGGCGCAGCCGCTCGACGACGTTGCCGCACTCGGCGAAGAAGCTGCGGTGGGTCAGCACACAGCCCTTGGGGCGGCCGGTCGTGCCGGACGTGTAGACGATGGTCGCCGGGTCGTCCGCCTTCGCCAGCGAGCTGCGCTCCTCGACGGCGGCGTCGCTGATGTCCTGGCCGAGCCGGCCCAGCTCCGCCACGCCGTCGGCCTCGATCTGCCAGACGTGCTTGAGGGCGGGCAGCTGGTCGCGCACCGACTCCACGGCGGCCGTGTGGTTGTCCAGCTCCACGACACAGGCGGTCGCGCCGGAGTCGGCGAGGATCCACTGGATCTGCTCGGGCGAGCTGGTCTCGTACACCGGCACGGTGACCGCGCCCGCGCTCCAGATCGCGAAGTCGAGCAGCGTCCACTCGTAGCGGGTCCGCGACATCAGGCCCACCCGGTCGCCGGGCTGCACACCCGAGGCGATGAGGCCCTTGGCGGCCGTGTGCACCTCCGCGAGGAAGGTCGTCGCCGTGACGTCCCGCCACTCGCCGTCGACCTTGCGGGCGATGACGGCGACGTCGGGATGCTGCGCGGCGTTTCTGCGGACGATGTCGGTGAGGTTTCCGTCCGCAGGGACCTCGTACAAGGCCGGAAGGCTGAACTCGCGCAAGACTGCTGCTCCTCATAAGGCGCCGGCGCCACGACGTTGTGCGATGCGACGGTGCGGGTCCAAGGCTCGGGCAGGTGCTCGCGGATTCACATGTTGAAATCCTGAGCACGACTGGACTGCCCGGACGTTACCCGCCGGTATGGCGTCTCCGACAGGGGGTCCCGGCGAGATGTTCGCTGCGTCACACGGATTGGTGTTTCTCAGCGCACAGTAGTCGAGGCGTTTGATGACTGGCCAGTAACCGCAGGTCCGGCCGCCACTGTTCACGTATGCCGCACACGCCTACCCTTGATCGTCATGGCACCCTCACCGCCCGGTAACCGCAGGACACGCGTACATGTGGTCAGCGACGTGCACGGCAACGCCCGTGACCTGGCCCGCGCCGGCGAGGGCGCGGACGCCCTGATCTGCCTGGGTGACCTGGTCCTCTTCCTCGACTACGCCGACCACTCCCGCGGCATCTTCCCCGACCTGTTCGGCACGGAGAACGCCGACCGTATCGTCGAACTGCGCACCGCCCGCCGCTTCGAGGAGGCCCGCGAGTTCGGCGCCCGCCTGTGGGCCGGGATCGGTACGGACCGGGCGAGCGCCGTCGAGAAGGCCGTACGCAAGCAGTACGCCGAGATGTTCGCCGCGTTCCCGACACCGACGTACGCCACCTACGGCAATGTCGACATGCCGCCCCTGTGGCCGGAGTACGCCGGACCGGGCACGACGGTCCTCGACGGCGAGCGGGTGGAGATCGGTGGCCGGACCTTCGGCTTCGTCGGCGGCGGTCTGCGCACGCCCATGCGCACCCCGTACGAGATCAGCGACGAGGAGTACGCGGCGAAGATCGAGGCGGTCGGTGAGGTGGACGTGCTGTGCACCCACATCCCGCCGGAGGTGCCGGAGCTGGTCTACGACACCGTCGCGCGCCGCTTCGAGCGGGGCAGCCGGGCGCTGCTGGACGCGATCCGGCGCACCCGGCCCCGGTACGCGCTGTTCGGCCATGTCCACCAGCCGCTCGTCCGCCGGATGCGGATCGGGGCGACCGAGTGCGTCAACGTCGGGCACTTCGCGGGGAGCGGCAGACCGTGGGCGCTCGAATGGTGACCGGTCGGTGAGGTCGGGCCCCCACGTGCGCGGTAGCCTTCACGCTGCACACACGTGCGCACGCTTCATGACCTACCGGCCCGTATCTGGAGGAGCCACGGCGATGGCGGAACACACCAGCTCGAGCATCACGATCGAGGCGGCACCGGCCGACGTCATGGCGGTGATTGCCGACTTCGCCCGCTACCCGGACTGGACCGGCGAGGTCAAGCAGGCCGAGGTCCTCGCGACGGACGCCGCGGGCCGCGCCGAGCAGGTACGGCTCGTCATGGACGCCGGCGCCATCAAGGACGACCAGGTGCTCGGCTACACCTGGACCGGGGAGAACGAGGTCTCCTGGACGCTGGTGAAGTCGCAGATGCTGCGCCAGCTGGACGGGTCGTACATCCTCAAGCCGGCCGGTACGGGGTCGACCGAGGTCACCTACCTCCTGACCGTCGACGTCAAGATCCCGATGCTGGGCATGATCAAGCGCAAGGCCGAGAAGGTCATCATCGACCGCGCGCTGGCCGGGCTGAAGAAGCGGGTGGAGTCGGGGTCGAAGTAGGGATTCACCGCCTGGGGATCTACCGTTCACTCCCATGCGCACCCTCCTGATCACCGGTCCCGGCGGCAGCGGTCGTACGACCCTTGCCGCCGCCACCGCGGTCGCCGCCGCCCGCGCGGGTGACCGGACCCTCCTCCTCAGCGGCGACCGGACCGACAGCCTCGGCGCGGTCCTGGGCGTGGCCACCGGACCGGCGCCGGTCGAGGTCCGGGACGGACTCACCGCCTGGCGCCCGGACGCCACCGCCGGGTTCCGGGACGACCTCGCCGGCTTCCAGGAGCGCGCCTCCTCCGTCCTCGACCTGCTCGGCGCCTCCCGCCTCGACCCCGAAGAGGTCACCCCGCTGCCGGGCGCCGAGGAGCTGACCTTCCTCCGTGCCCTGCGGGACGCGGCCCTGTCGGAGCGCCACGACCTCCTCGTCGTCGACCTGCCGCCCACCCCGCAGGCCCTCGCCCTGCTCGCCCTCCCCGAGGAACTGCGCCGCTATCTGCGCCGGCTGCTGCCCCCCGAGCGGCAGGCGGCGCGGGCGCTCAGGCCGATGCTGGGGCGGCTGGCCGGGGTGCCGATGCCGTCGGAGTGGCTGTACGAGACCACCGCGCGCTGGGACCTGGAACTCGCCGCCGTCGAGGCCGTCGTCGCCGACGCGAGGACCGCCGTACGCCTCGTCGCCGAGCCGGGTCCGGCCGGGGCCGACGCCGTGCGCGAGGCCACGCTCGGGCTCGCCCTGCGCGGGCTGCGTCCCGACCACCTGGTCGCCAACCGGGTCCTGCCCGACGCGCCCGCCGACAGCTGGCTCGCCGGGCCCGCCGCCCAGCAGCGCAAGACGCTGGAGGGGTGGCGGGAGGCGTACCAGGTCGTGGAGATCGCCCACCCCGGACAGGACCCGCGCGGCCTCGACGACCTCGAAGGACTCGGTGCGCCCGGCGCGCCGGAGACGTCCTCCCGGGTCGAGTGGCCGGTTGTGGACCGGTTGGCCGAGGACGGGGTGCTGGTGTGGCATGTGCCCCTGCCCGGCGCCATACGCGACGAGCTGGACCTCATCCGGCGCGGCGACGAACTCGTCGTCAGCGCCAGCCAGTTCCGGCGGATCGTGCCGCTCCCGTCCGCCCTGCGGCGCTGCACCGTCGCCGGGGCCGCGCTGCGCGACGGGGTGCTGTGTGTCCGGTTCGCGCCGGACCCGGAGCTATGGCCGCAGACACGGTGAATCCGGTACGGCCGTTCGGGTAACGTCGGAGAGACGAACCGTAGTCAGGAGTCCGTCATGAGCGAACAGCTCCCCCCGTCAGACGCCGCCGACGAGGCCGTGGACGAGGTTCGGGCCACCGACGCCGACGCCTGGGCGACGGCGTGTGCCGAGGACCTCGCCGAGGAGAAGGCCCGCCGCCGCGCCAGCTACGGTCCGCCGCCCGGCTCGGCCGCCGAGGAACTGCGCAAGCTCGTCGACGCCGTCACCGACAAGCTGTCCTCGATCCAGTCGCCGCTGCTCGGGGCGGTCGCCGGACCGGCCGCCCAGCAGGTGGTGCAGCAGGTCGTCCAGCAGGCCAAGGCCGCCGTCGAGCCCGTCATCGAACGCAACCCGGACGTCTTCGACCACCTCGCGGCCGCCGGCAACGAACTGCTGGCCGCCTACCGCTCCGCGGTCCAGGCCCAGGAACAACGCTGGACCGGCCGCGACCCCAAGCCGGGCGAGGGCGGCGAGGAGCCCGGTCCGGGAGAGCGCATCGACCTGGACTAGAGGCCCCTCGGGTACGGTGGGCCGTAGCGGGGCTCGACCGAAACTGAGGGATTCATGGGACTCACCATCGGCGTCGACATCGGCGGCACGAAGATCGCGGCCGGCGTGGTCGATGAGGAAGGCAACATCCTCTCGACCTTCAAGGTGCCGACCCCGGGCACGCCCGAGGGCATCGTGGACGCCATCGCCTCCGCCGTCGAGGGCGCACGCGCAGGTCACGAGATCGTCGGCGTGGGCATCGGAGCCGCCGGTTACGTCAACCGGCAGCGCTCGGAGGTCTACTTCGCGCCCAACATCGACTGGCGCAACGAGCCGCTGAAGGAGAAGGTCGAGGCCCGCGTCGGCCTCCCCGTCGTCGTGGAGAACGACGCCAACGCGGCCGCGTGGGGCGAGTACAAGTTCGGCGCCGGCAAGGGCCACCGCAACGTCATCTGCATCACGCTCGGCACCGGCCTCGGCGGCGGCATCATCATCGGCAACAAGCTGCGCCGCGGACACTTCGGCGTCGCCGCCGAGTTCGGCCACATCCGCATGGTGCCGGACGGGCTGCTGTGCGGCTGCGGTTCGCAGGGCTGCTGGGAGCAGTACGCCTCCGGCCGCGCCCTGGTCCGGTACGCCAAGCAGCGTGCCAACGCCACCCCGGAGCGCGCCGAGGTGCTGCTCGCACTCGGTGACGGTTCGCCCGACGGCATCGAGGGCAAGCACATCTCCGTCGCCGCCCGGCAGGGCGACCCGGTGGCCGTCGACTCCTACCGCGAGCTCGCCCGCTGGGCCGGCGCCGGCCTCGCCGACCTCGCCTCCCTCTTCGACCCGTCCGCCTTCATCGTCGGCGGCGGTCTCTCCGACGAGGGCGAACTGGTCCTCGACCCGATCCGCAAGTCGTACAAGCGCTGGCTGGTCGGCGGCAACTGGCGCCCGGTGGCGGATGTGATCGCGGCTCAGCTGGGCAACAAGGCCGGGATGGTCGGCGCGGCGGACCTGGCGAGGGAACCCGACCCGATCATGTAATGCCGGGCAGGTGGATGTACCCAGGGGCGCGAGGCTGTATAAATGTGCGGCTCCGCCGCGTGGGCGCGACCAGCCACGACGGCGGGTCAGTCGCACACACACCTCGCGCCCCGAGCCATTGGGCGCAAAAATCAACGACATGCCATCTGACGATGCAGCCCTCGTCCGAGTCCTCAGCTACAACGTCCGTTCACTCCGCGACGACACAACCGCCCTGGCCCGCGTCATCAAGGCTTGCGCCCCCGACCTCGTCCTCGTCCAAGAAGCCCCTCGCTTCTTCCGCTGGCGCAAGAAACTGGCCCGATTGGCCCGCGCCGCCGACCTTGTCATCCTCACCGGGGGTGCGACAGCAGCGGGCCCGGCCATCCTGTGCAATCTCCGCGCCACCGTAGAGCGCACAGAAGACGTCCTTCTCCCGCTCACACCGGCGCAGCACAGGCGCGGCTTCGCGACCGCAGTCGTCCGGTTCGGCACCGCCCGCCTCGGCGTCCTGAGCTGTCACCTCAGCCTCCAGAAGGACGAGCGCTACGAGCAGGCCGGCATGCTCCTCGACCGGCTCGCCGGCATGGGCGTCGAGCACGCCGTCGCCGGCGGCGACCTCAACGAACGCCCCGGCGGCCGGACGTTCCGCCGCCTCGCCGAGAACCTCCAGGACTGCTGGGCGACCGCCCCGCTCGGCGGCGAGCACACCTGGGTCCACAGCGAACCCCACCAGCGCATCGACGCGATCTTCGCCACGAAGGGCATCGAGGTGCTCGGCTGCGGGGTGCCGCCGGATCTACCCGAGACAGACCTGAGGGCGGCCACGGACCACCTTCCGGTCCTGGCCACCCTCAAGGTGCCCGTGAGCTAGAGGACTCAGACGACCGCGCCCCGCCCGGGGTCCTCGTCCTCGTCCTCGTCCGTCCGCATCCGCGTGACCAGCGTCGTGAACCCGCCCAGGAAGCCGCCGATCCCGATGGTGGCGAGCCACCAGGTCATGTCCCAGCGCAGCAGTACCGCCAGCAGGAGGAGCAGCGGACCGCCCAGCACCCCGAGCCACGCGAACTTGGCCGTGGTGTCGGCGGCGGGCAGCGGCGGCGGCTCCGGCGGGACGAAGTGACCCTCGTCGTCCTCGTCGAAGTCGTCCTCGGTCGGCTCCGGCGCCGTGTAGTCACGCGGGCCGACGCCGGGCGCGAAGGCGACGGAGCTGCCCAGCGGCTTGGCGGGGGCCGGCTTCTCGTCCGCCTTCGGCTGTTCGGCGCCGGCCGCGTCGGCGTCCTTCTGGTCGGTGTCGGTGTCGTTGGTCTCCGGCTCCAGCAGCGCCAGGTCCTCCACCGACTTGAACGGCTTGGCGCCCGGCGGGTCCGGCGGCTCGTCGCCGTACCCGGCGACGATCGCCTCCCAGGCGGCGGCCTCGTCGAAGGGGACGTGCTGCTCCTCCGCGCCGAGTCCCTCGCGGTCGTCGCGGTTCTCCCAGTCCTCCCGGTCCTCGCGGTCCGAGTCGTACTCAGCCACGTACGGCCGTCCCTTCCTTGCTGCCGGTGCCGGCGGCGAGCCGGCCGATGAACGCGGCGCTCTCCTCGAAGATCCGCTCCGCATCGTGGTCCAACGTCGCGACGTGGTAGCTCTGTTCCAGCACGATCTCTGTTACGTCCGTCGAGGACACCCGGCTCAGCACGCGCGCGGAGTCCGCCGCCGGCACGACATGGTCCTCGGCGCTGCGCAGCAGCAACAGCGGCTGGGTGACCTGCGGCAACTCGCCGTCGACCAGCCGGAAGAAGGTCCGCAGGGAGTGCGCGGCGTGCAGCGGCACCCGGGTGTAGCCCAGTTCGTGCCGGCCCTCCTTGGCGATGTCGTCGGCGATGCCCGGCGTCGACCGCAGGAGATGACGCGCCACCGGAAGGGCGTACGGCGCGAGGCCGTGCATACGGTTCGCCGGGTTGACGACCATGACGCCCCGGACCGCGTCCCCGTGCTTCGCCGCCAGCCGCAGCGCGAGCGCGCCGCCCATCGACAGGCCGGCCACGAACACGTCGGCGCAGCGCTCACGCAGGGCGCGCAGCTCGCGGTCCACCTCCGCGTACCAGTCCTGCCAGCCCGTCAGCTGCATGTCCTCCCAACGGGTGCCGTGCCCCGGCAGCAGGGGCAGCGAGACGGTCAGACCGCGCCCGGCGAGGTGCTCCGCCCAGGGGCGCAGCGACTGCGGGGAACCGGTGAAGCCGTGGCAGAGGAGGACACCCGTCTCTCCGCCTTCCTGGCGGAACGGCTCGGCTCCAGGGAGGACCGGCACCTTCGGTCTCCTGTTCATGGGGTCGGTTGCGGGTTCATGGGGTCATGCGCAGGTACTTCACCGTACGCGACCGCACTGACACCGACCAGGGTCGTCGGGCCCTTTGACGCTGCTCCGGGTTAAGGTCTGATCGACAGACACAGGAGGCACTCGGTTGTTGTACGGAACGATGAAGGTCGCCATCGGAGGGCCGCTGAAGGTCACCTTCAGGCCCTGGGTGGAGGGCGCCGAGAACATTCCGGACGACGGCCCCGCGATCCTGGCGAGCAACCACCTCTCCTTCTCCGACTCCTTCTTCCTGCCCGCGGTCCTCGACCGCAAGGTCACCTTCATCGCGAAGGCCGAGTACTTCACGACGCCCGGTGTGAAGGGCCGGCTGACGGCGGCGTTCTTCAAGGGCGCGGGCCAGCTCCCGGTGGACCGCTCCGGTGCGCGCGGCGCGGGCGAGGCGGCCATCAAGGCCGGCATCGAGGTCCTGGAGCGCGGTGAGCTGTTCGGGATCTACCCGGAGGGCACGCGCTCGCCCGACGGCCGTCTCTACCGGGGCAAGCCGGGCGGCCTCGCGCGCGTGGCGCTCGCCACCGGCGCGCCGGTCATCCCGGTCGCCATGATCGACACGGAGAAGATCCAGCCGCCGGGCAAGGTGATGCCCAAGATCATGCGGCCGGGCATCCGCATCGGCAAGCCACTGGACTTCAGCCGGTACCACGGCATGGAGCACGACCGGTTCGTGCTCCGCGCGGTGACCGACGAGGTCATGTACGAGATCATGAAGCTCTCCGGCCAGGAGTACGTCGACATCTACGCGACCGCCGCCAAGCGGCAGATCGCGGAGGCGGCCAAGGCCGAGAAGGAAGCGGAGAAGGCGGCGAAGGCCGCCCTCGCGCAGGCTGAGAAGGAACGCTCCGGGTCCTGATCACGGGACATCGGGTGTGGGGGGTGGGGGACACATGGCCAGGCGTGAGCGTGTCATGAGGATGTCGGTCGAGCTGCCGCTGTGGCGTGCGCTCACCGGCTACCGGGTGCTGACCATGCTGTACGCGGTCGGCCTGTTCGCCACGCAGTACGACGACTACGACCGCCCGGGCATCGCCATCGGCTACTTCGTCGTCCTGTGCGGATGGACGCTCGCCACCCTGCCCCGGGTCCAGAACGAGGCGGCCTGCACCAAGCGCTTCCTCGCCGCGGACCTGACCGTCGCGCTCACCGGCATCGTGCTCACCCCGCTGGTGGTCAACGACGCGCACATCGACAGCGGCGGTCCCACGCTGCCGTCGATATGGACCGCCGGCTCGGTCCTCGCGTTCGCCATCAAGGGCGGCTGGCGCTGGGCCGCGTTCGCCTCGACACCGGTCGCCGTCGCCAACCTCATCGAGCGCGGCGCCCCGGCCCGCGACACCATCCACAACGTGATCCTGGTCTGGGTCGCCTCCATCGCCATCGGCTACGTCGTCGAGGTCGCCCGTGCCTCCGAGCGCACCCTCGCCCGCGCCCTGGAGATCGAGGCGGCGACCCGTGAACGGGAGCGGCTGGCCCGGGACATCCACGACAGCGTGCTCCAGGTGCTGGCCATGGTGCAGCGGCGCGGCGCGGTCCTCGGCGGCGAGGCGGCGGAGCTGGGCCGGATGGCGGGCGAGCAGGAGGTGGCGCTGCGCACCCTGGTCTCCGGCGGGCTGACGCGGGTGTCCTGGGCGTCCGAGGACGTGTCCCAGGGGGCGGTCGTACGGGCCGTCGACGAGCCGGATCCCGAGGGCCCCGTCGATCTGCGCGCGCTGCTCGCCCCGTTCGCCGCCGCCAAGGTCAGCTTCGCCGAGCCCGGTGCTCCGGTGGAGCTGCCCCCGGGCGCCGCGAGGGAGCTTGCCGCCGCGGTGGGGGCCAGCCTGGACAACGTGCGCCGGCACGCGGGGGAGGACGCGCGTGCGTGGATCCTGGTCGAGGACGAGCCCGACGAGGTGATCGTGACCGTACGGGACGACGGGCCCGGCATCCCCGAGGGGCGGCTCGCCCAGGCCGAGGGCGAGGGGCGGATGGGCGTGGCCCTGTCCATCCGGGGGCGGTTGCGCGACCTCGGCGGCAGCGCCGAGCTGATCTCCGTGCCCGGACAGGGCACGGAGGTCGAACTGAAGATACCGAAGGCTTCACGGGGGAAGGCAGGACAGCGATGAGTGACCAGGGACCGATCAAGGTGATGGTGGTCGACGACCACCCGATGTGGCGCGACGCGGTCGCCCGCGACCTGGGCGAGTCCGGCTTCGAGGTGGTGGCCACCGCGGGCGACGGCGACCAGGCGGTGCGCCGCGCCAAGGCCGCCGGGCCCGATGTGCTCGTGCTCGACCTGAACCTGCCGCTCAAGCCCGGCGTCCAGGTCTGCAAGGAACTCGTCGGCCACAACCCGGCGTTGCGGGTCCTGGTGCTCTCCGCCAGCGGTGAGCACGCGGACGTGCTGGAGGCCGTGAAGTCGGGCGCGACCGGCTATCTGCTGAAGTCGGCGTCGACGGAGGAACTGCTCGACGCGGTGCGCCGGACGGCCGTGGGGGACCCGGTGTTCACGCCCGGCCTCGCCGGTCTGGTCCTCGGCGAGTACCGCCGCCTCGCCTCCGAGCCCGCGCCCGCCGCCGACGCCGACCAGCCCAGGGCGCCCGAACTCACCGACCGCGAGACCGAGGTGCTGCGCCTGGTCGCCAAGGGCCTCAGCTACAAGCAGATCGCCGAGCGCCTGGTCATCTCCCACCGCACGGTCCAGAACCATGTCCAGAACACCCTCGGCAAGCTCCAGCTGCACAACAGGGTGGAGCTGGTCAGGTATGCCATAGAGCGTGGACTTGACGACGAGTAAACCGAGGAACCGCTGAT
This sequence comes from Streptomyces sp. NBC_00028, assembly GCF_045041065.1. Taxonomy (NCBI): domain Bacteria; kingdom Bacillati; phylum Actinomycetota; class Actinomycetes; order Kitasatosporales; family Streptomycetaceae; genus Streptomyces; species Streptomyces sp. NBC_00028. The sequence goes on from NZ_CP108293.1 coordinate 7,261,396, forward strand.
TCACCGGAATTGCCCTTCCCGCCCATCCCTGTGTGACCTGGATCACCATTAGCGTGGCCTTCACCAGGCAACCGCGGCGAAGGGACATTTCCATGCGGGTCGGAGTACTGACCGGAGGCGGCGACTGCCCCGGGCTCAACGCCGTCATCCGGGGCATCGTCCGCAAGGGCGTGCAGGAGTACGGCTATGACTTCGTCGGCTTCCGGGACGGCTGGCGTGGGCCCCTGGAGGGTGACAGCGTCCGCCTCGACATCCCCGCCGTGCGCGGCATCCTGCCCCGCGGCGGCACCATCCTCGGCTCCTCGCGCACCAATCCGCTCAAGCTGGACAACGGCATCCGACGGATCAAGGAGAACCTCGCCAAGCTGGAGGTCGACGCGATGATCGCGATCGGCGGCGAGGACACCCTGGGCGTGGCCGCACGGCTCACCGACGAGTACGGCGTCCCCGTCGTCGGCGTACCGAAGACCATCGACAACGACCTGTCCGCCACCGACTACACCTTCGGCTTCGACACCGCGGTCGGGATCGCCACCGAGGCCATCGACCGGCTGCACACCACCGCCGAGTCCCATATGCGCGTCCTGGTCTGCGAGGTGATGGGCCGGCACGCCGGCTGGATCGCCCTGCACTCGGGCCTAGCCGGCGGCGCCAACGTCATCCTCATCCCGGAACAGCGCTTCGACCTGGACCAGGTGTGCGCCTGGATCACCTCCCGCTTCAAGGCCTCCTACGCCCCGATCGTCGTCGTCGCCGAGGGCGCCATGCCGAAGGACGGTGACGTGGTCCTCAAGGACGAGTCGCTGGACTCCTTCGGGCATGTGCGCCTGTCCGGGGTCGGCGAATGGCTCGGCAAGGAGATCGAGAAGCGGACCGGCAAGGAGGCCCGGACGACGGTCCTCGGGCACATCCAGCGCGGCGGCACCCCCAGCGCCTTCGACCGCTGGCTCGCCACCCGCTTCGGACTGCACGCCATCGACGCGGTGCGGGACGGCGACTTCGGGAAGATGGTCGCGCTGCGCGGCACCGACATCGTGCGCGTGCCGATCTCGGACGCCACGGCCAAGCTGAAGACGGTCGACCCTGAGCTGTACGCGGAGGTCGGGGTGTTCTTCGGCTGACCATCCCCGAACCCTGAACGCCGCCATGGCCACCGTGGCGGCGTTCGCCGTGTGCGGGCGCGGGTACGAGAGGGACGGGAGCGGCGGACGACGGGGGAGGGCCGCGTGGTCGGGTGGTGGAGCGGGCGGGAGTTACGGGCGCTGCTGGAGCGGCACGAGGGGCAACTCGGCGCCGTATGGCCCGCGTTGCGGGACACCGGTGCGCCGCCGTCCCCGACGCCCGACGAGCTGCGGGGGTTCGCCGAGCTGCTGCGGGCCGCCGGGAAGTCGGGCGGGGACCGGGGCGCGCGCATCGAGAGCACGCCCGAGACCGCGGTGCTCATCCTGGTCCTCGCCGTGTGTCATCCGCTGCAACCCGCCCTGACCCCGCCCCCGTTGCGCCTCCTGGTCGACCCGGCGGTACGGCTCGACGCCGACGGGGTGAACTCCACGGGGCACCTGACCGCGCAGTTCGCCGAGCTGGCCCGTGACGAGCGCACCCCGCATTATCTGCGCCGCTGGTGCGCGGACGTCGCCCTGCTGTGCGGCGCCCGCTGTCTGAGCGGCTCCGCCCCCGACGACCCCCGCCTCGGCGCGCTGCACCAGGTCGTCTCGGGCGCCGCCGAACAGCGCTTCGCCGACACGGGCGACCTCGCCGACGAGGACACCGCCCTCACCCACGCCCGCGCCTCCTACGAGCACCGCACACCCGGCTCGTCCGGGGCCGAGGAGGCCACCCGGCTCGCCCGGCTGCTGGGGCAGCGCTGCTCCCGGCTGCGGGATACCGCGCCCATGGGCGACGTGCCCGACCTCGTCCGGGCCGCCCTCGCCGCCACCGACCCCGAGAGCCCGCACTGGCTGGCCTACGCCGCGACGGCCGCCGGCGCGTATGTGACCGCCACCGCCCACGAGAGGCGGAGCGTCGAACTCCTCGACGCGGCCCTGGAGTTGCAGCGCGCGATCCGCAAGCACCCCGACTACGAGCTCATCCGCGACCAGATGGAGCCGACCTGCGCCGGACTGCTGGCCCAGCGCTTCGCCCGCCACCGGGACCGGGAGATCCTCCAGGAGGCCCTGGAGATCTACGAGACGCTGTACGCCGCCCAGCCGCGGCGCTACGCCGCCGACCTGGGCCGGCACCTCCAGTACCGCTACCAGCTGCGCGGCGACTCCGCCGACCGGCGCCGCGCCCTGGACCTCATGGGGCAGGGTCTGACCGGGCCGAACCCCTCGCACGAGGCGGTGAGTTCGTACGGCGCCGCCGCGGTGCACGAGTTCCAGGAGACCGGCGACGAGGCCGTGATCGAGCGTGCCCTGGCCGTGGTGACCCAGCTGACCGGCCCCGGCGGCGTGCACGCCGAGACCGCCCCGGCCCACCGCGCTCTTTGCCAGCTGTACCTCGTCCGCGCCGACAACGAGACCGCGTTCGACCACGTCCCCGCCGAGGCCGCCGCCCGTCGTGCCCTCTCCCTCGCCCGCTCCGCCACCGACCGGGCGTCGGCCCTGGGCGTGCTCGCCAGCGTGCTCGTGTACCGCTACCGCTTCGGACGCGATCTCGCCGTGCTCGACGAGGCGATCGCCCGCAGCCGCGAGGGACTGGACGAACTGCCGGACGAACCCGGCTCCGAACAGATGATCAGCATCAAGGGCAGCCTGATCATGGGCCTCTCCGAGCGCCACACCCGCACCGGACACCTCGCCGCGCTGCGTGAGGCGGTCACCGCGGCCGAGGAACTCACCCTGGACATCCCGCAGTTCGAGGCCGAGACCCCGGTCATCCTCGGCAATGTGGCCACCCTGCTGGTCACGTACGCCCGCCAGACAGCGGACCGGGGCGGCACCGGTGCAGCCGAACTCGACCGGGCCCAGCGGCTGGTGGAGCGCGCCCTCGCCGGAATCGACCCCGGCCACAACGGCCGGCACCACCTGGTCTCCGCGCTCGGTGGCGTCCTGCTGGCCCGCTTCCAGCAGCCCGGCGCAGGTGCCGAGGACGCCGAGACCGCCGTACGCCACTACGAGACGGCCCTCGCCGACCCGCCCGCCGACCCCCTGCGCCGCGCGAGCCTGTACGGCAACCTGGCGCACGCCCTGCGCGAGCGCCACCGGCACGGCGGGGACCGGGAGGACCTCGACATCGCCCTCGCGGCCGCCCGCAAGTGCGTACGCCTCGTACCGGCCGGGCATCCGCTGTACGGCGCCGGACTGGGCGCGGTGTCCTGGGTGCTGCGGGACATCGCCCGCGCGGACGGGGGCTACGACGCGATCCGCGACCAGGCGCTCACCGTCAACGCCGAGCTGGCCGCCGACCCCGCGATGCCCCCGGCCCACAGCGTCGCCGCCTCGGTGCGGCTGGCCGGGGTGGCCCATGAGGTCGGGGACGAGGAGCGGGCGCTCGGCGCGCTGCGGAACGCGATCGACACGCTGCCGCTGGTGGTGTGGCGCGGCGGTGACCGCGACGACCATGAACGGGCGCTCAGCGAAACGGAGATGGGGTCGTTCGCCGCGACGGTGGCGCTGGCCGCCGGCAAGCCGTACGACGCCCTGGAGCTGCTCGAAGCCGGTCGCGGCCTGCTCGCCGCCCAGGCCCTCGAACTGCGCACCGACACCGACGACCTGGCCGCCGCCCACCCCGAACTCGCCGCCCGCTTCGGCGAGGTCCGCCGACAACTCGAACACGCCGCCGACGACCTCTCCGCGCCCGGCGCCGACCGACGCCACCGGCTGGCCCGCGAGTGGCAGGAGACCCTGGAGGACATCCGGGCCCGCCCCGGCTTCGCCGACTTCCTGCGGCCCCCGAGGGCGGGTCGGCTGCTGTCCGCCGGCGCGCACGGACCGGTCGTCGTCGTCACGGTCGGCCAGGAGGGGACCGGGCACGCCCTGCTCCTCGACGGCACCGGCCTCAGTGTCCGCCCGCTGCCCGGGCTCACCCATCAAGAGGCCCGGGAACGCGGCGAGTTGCTGTTCCAGGCGGTCGCTGCGGCCGGTCGCTCCGGACTGGCCCGCGCCTTCGCCGAGCAGTCCGTCGCCGACCTCCTCGACTGGCTGTGGACCACCGTTGCCGAACCGGTCCTCGACACCCTCGGCATCACCGGCCCGCCTCCGCCCGGCGAGGAGCCGCCCCGCCTGTGGTGGTGCCCTGCCGGGCCGCTGACCTTCCTTCCGCTGCACGCCGCGGGCGCCGTGCCCGACCGGGTCGTCTCCTCGTACACCCCGAGCCTCGCGGCCCTGCTGCGGGCGCGGGACAGGGCCGCACCCGAGGGCGACCGGGACCCGCTGATCGTCGCCGTACCGGAATTGGACGGCCAGGCCCCCCTGCCGGGCGCCCTGCGGGAGGCCGAGCTCGCCCATCGGGCCGTCGGCGGCGCGCTGTTGCGGGGCGCGGAGGTGCGTGCGGACGCCGTACGGGACGCGCTGCACGCCCACCCTTGGGTCCACTTCGCCTGCCACGGCGTCCAGGACCCCGAACGGCCCTCCCAGGGGCGGCTGTTACTGCCCGACGGGGCGCTCTCCGTCCTCGACGTCGCCCGACTCCACCTGCCCGCCGCCGAGTTCGCCTACCTCTCGGCCTGCGAGACGGCGGTCGGTGGTTCCCGTCTGCCCGACGAGGCGCTGCACCTTGCCGGGTCCCTCCAACTCGCCGGGTTCTCCCAGGTGATCGGCACGCTGTGGCGGGTCGATGACGACTCGTCCGCGGAGATCGCCGCGCAGGTCTACGGTCGGCTGGCCGCAGTGGGGCCGGGGGCACCGCCCGCCGCGCGGGCCCTGTGGCACGCCGTACGGCAGATGCGGGAGCGGTGGCCGGAGCGGCCGTTGAGCTGGGCGGCGCATGTGCATTCGGGGGCGTGAGGGGCGGGGGCGGCTTTACGATCGGGTCTGTGGAAGCGGCTGAGAGTGATCTGCATGCTGAATTCTGCCGGGAGTTGGCGATCCTGCGGGTGCTGAGCCGGGACCGGCGAGCGGCTCTGGAGCAGGCCGTGCGGCGGCTGCGCGAGGGAGCGGCCTTCGCCGAGGTGTTCGCCTCGCTGGACGTCAGCGTCACCCGCCCGCTGCGCGAGCGGCACGCGCCGCCTCCGGTCGCCGCCCCCGGCCCACCCGTCCCCGGCACCTACCTCTGCCCCATGAGCGCCTGCCACCGCGTCGAGCAGCGGTTCGCCGGCCAGGGGCCACCCGAGTGCCTGGTCCACGAACGCGTCCTGACCTTCGTACCGGACGCCTGAGGACCGGCCGGTGACGGGGTTCCTCGCCGAGCTGGGCCGGAAGCTGGCCGAGCGCTGGTTCACACTCCTGGTCCTGCCGGGGCTGGCCTATCTCCTCGCCGCCGCCACGGCGTTCAGGCTGGGGCAGGCCGACTGGCACGACTGGCGTCAGCTCTGGGACGGCTTCACCGCGCTCACCGAGGGCGACCCCGGCCGCGACAACGCCCTCGCGGTGCGGGCGGTCCTGCTGGTCCTGGCCGCGGTACCGGTCTCGGCGGCGCTGGGGCTGCTGGCGCAGGCACTCGCGGGCCCGGTCGAGCGTGCCCTCTGCGGCCCCTGGCCGCGCCCCTTCGCGGGCCTCTCCGCCCGCCGCACCCGCCGCCGCGCCGACGCCTGGGCCGCCGAGGACACCGCCTACCGCGAGCACCGCGACCCGGAGCGAGCCGCCACCCGCAACGCCCTCTCCCTGATCCCGCCCGAGCACCCCACCCGCCTCGGCGACCGCCTCCGGGCCCCGGCCGTCCGTCTCCGGCAGGAGTACGGCATCGACCTGGCCACCGTGTGGCCCCGCCTCTGGCTCCTGCTGCCCACTCCGACCCGCGACACCCTCACCGAGGCCCGCACCCGCCTCGACACGGCGTTCACGCTCGGCGGCTGGGCGGTGCTGTATCTCGCGCTCGCCGTGCGGTGGTGGCCGGCCCTGCTGATCTCGCTGATCACAGCCCTCGTCTCCCGCCGCCGTGCCGCCGTCGCCGCCGAGGTGTACGCCGAGCTGGTCGAGGCGACCGTCGACCTCCACCTGGACCGCCTCCACACCCGTCTCGCCGAACCCCGGCCGTCCCCGCAGCAGGGCCGGGCGCTGACTGAGCGCCTCCGCAGGGGTCTGTGAGATATTCGACCAGGACCAGACAATTCCGGCGCACCCCCGGAGGGCCGCGTGGAGATCCTCGCCTTCGGTGTCCAGGCCGACGAGAAGCCCCTGATCGAGCACGCCTTCCGAGGCCACCACGAGGTCCGCTGCCTGGACGTCTTCCTCAACGAGGACACCGCCCCCATCGCGGCGGGCTATGAGGTCATCTCCACCAGCGTCAACGCCGAGCTGGGCCCCCGCGTCCTGGAGGTGCTCGCGGCCGGCGGCACCCGGATGATCGCCCAGCGGTCCACCGGCTTCAACAACATCGACCTCAAGGTCGCCGAGCGGCTCGGCATGACGGTCGCCCGGGTCTCGTACTACTCGCCGTACTCGGTCGCCGAGTTCGCCTGGACCCTCGCCATGGCGGTCAACCGCCGGATCGTCCGCGCCTCCACCCGCACCCGCGACTTCGACTTCCGCCTCGACGGCCTGATGGGCCGCGACCTGCGAGGCCGCACCGCCGGCGTCCTCGGCACCGGCAAGATCGGCGAGGCCTTCACCCGGATCGCCCACGGCTTCGGCATGAACCTGCTCGGCTGGGACGTCGCCGAGAACCCCGCCTGCCTGGAACTCGGCATGAAGTACGTCCCCAAGGACCAGCTCCTCGCCGAGTCCGACCTGATCACCCTGCACGTCCCGCTGATGCCGGAGACCAGGCACCTCATCGACGCCGCCGCCCTGCGCGCGATGCGCGATGACGCGATCCTCGTCAACTCCAGCCGCGGCGGTCTGATCGACACCGCCGCCCTGGTCACCGAGCTGCGCGCGGGCCGCTTCTCGGGCGTCGGCCTCGATGTGTACGAGGCGGAGGCGGGCCTGTTCTTCCTCGACAAGTCCCTGGAGGCCGTCGAGGACGACACCCTGGCCCGCCTGGTCACCTTCCCGAACGTGCTGGTCACGTCCCACCAGGCGTACTACACCGAGGACGCCGTCGGCCAGATCGTCGACGCCACGGTGCAGAACGTCCTCGACTACAAGGCGGGCCGCCGCTCGGAGAACGTGCTGGTGCCGCGCAGCTGAGCCATCAACTCCCGTACGACCGAAGCCCCGTTCAGCGTCAGCACCGACTCCGGGTGGAACTGCACCCCGCCGAAGCCCGGCCCGCGCAGCGCGTGCACCTCGTACGACCCGCTCCGGCTCACCTCGACCCCGTGCGCGGCCAGCTCGGCCGCCGTCTCGTCGTCGCAGCGCGCCACGAAGCTGTTGTAGAAGCCGACGGTCTCCTCCCGCCCGAACAGGTCGACCGTCGTCTGCGCCCCCTGGTACGGCACTTCCTTCCGTACGATCTCCAGCCCCAGCTCCGCCGCGATCAGCTCGTGCCCCAGGCAGACGCCGAGCACGCCGTGCCGGTGCTCCCGGATGACACGGGCGGCGAGATCGCGCAGGAAGCGCATCTTGGGGTCGGTCAGGTCGGAGGGGTCGCCGGGGCCGGGGCCGAGCACCACAGGGCCCTCGTGCGCGAGAACCCGCTCCCGGAGCCCGGGTTCGTCGTAGCGCCGGACGGTGACGGCGAGACCGCTGGAGCGCAGGACGTGCGCCAGCATCGCCGTGAAGGTGTCCTCGCCGTCGACGACGAGGGCATGTCCGGTGAGTTCCTCGGTCCGGTCCTGCATTCGCAGCCAGAACGGGGCCAGCGACGCGCGGCGCCCGTCGAGCGCGGCACGCACGCGTGGGTCGTCGGTCAGCCGGGGGCGCGCCTCTTCCGTGCGCGGGCGAGACGGCCGTACTCCAAGGGCCGCCAGCACCCCCGCCGCCTTGGCGTGGGTCTCCGCCACCTCGCTCGCCGGGTCCGAACCACGGACGAGGGTCGCGCCGACCGGGACGCGCAGGCGTCCGTCGGGGGAGATGTCGGCGGTGCGGATCAGGATGGGGGAGTCCAGGGTCTGCGCCCCACCCGAGTCCCGGCCGAGCAAGGCAAGGGCGCCCGCGTAGTAGCCGCGCCCGCCGACCTCGTGCCGCTCGATGACCCGGCAGGCGTTCTGCACCGGCGATCCGGTGACGGTCGCCGCGAACATGGTCTCCCGCAGCACCTCACGGACGTCCAGCGAGGACTTCCCGCGCAGCTCGTACTCGGTGTGCGCGAGGTGGGCCATCTCCTTCAGTCGCGGCCCGATCACCACGCCGCCCATGTCGCCGACCGTGCACATCATCTTGAGCTCCTCGTCGACGACCATCGACAGCTCCTCGATCTCCTTGCCGTCGGCGAGGAAGTCCAGCAGGTGCTCGGGGGTGGGGCCCTCGGCGGGATAGCGGTACGTGCCGCTGATCGGGTTCATCACGACCGTGCCGCCGGACATCCGGACGTGCACCTCGGGGCTGGCGCCGACCAGGGTGCGGGCGCCGGTGTGGACGACGAAGGTCCAGTAGGCACCCCGCTCACCCTCCAGGAGCCGCCGGAACAGGGCGAGGGCGTCCGCGCGTGAGAACCCGGGGATCTCGCCCTCGTAGGTCCGCCGGATCACGAAGTTCGCGCCCTCGCCCCGCCCGATCTCCTCCCGCAGCACCCGGCCGACGATCTCGCCGTACTCCTCGTCGGCGACGTCGAAGCCACCGTTCTCGACCCGGACGTCATGGGCGGGGAGCTGCGCCAGGGCCTCCGGCAAGGTCAGCGTGTGTGTCTCCTCGGGGACCAGCACCGCGAGCGGCGTGCCGTCGTCCCGCACGTCGAAGCCGCGCTCGCGGATCTGCCGGAAGGGGATGAGGGCGAGGCCCTCGTCGGGGAGGTCGGCGAGGCGGTCGTAGGAGGAGACCGGGCCGAGGAACACCTCGACGGTGTTGTCGTCATGGCCCGGCGTGCGGCGGCGCAGCAGGGCGAACGGGCGGTCGTCGTGCAGGAGCTGGGTCAGGTCCATGGTTCCTCTGCCGTCTTCTGTCGATTGTCGGTGAGGAACGACCCCGGAAACGCCGAAGGCCGCCCCTCGGGCGGCCTTCGCGAAGTCTTGCGTACGCGCAGAATCAGTGGGCCGCCGGATGAGCGGTCCACCACCAGTTCTGGGTCGAGTGCGCGAACATGCCAGGGACCCTACACGATGCTCCGCACACCACGGTCCCTTCACAGGAATGTCTCAGCTTGTGCATTGACGTGCTCATGCCCCGCCGTGACGCTTGAGGCCTCACGGGTGGAGGGGGACTCATGAAGCGCTTCCGGACATCCTGCGTCGCGGCGGTCGTCCTGGCGATGGGCCTTTCGGGCTTATCGCCGGCGATCGCCCAGGCCGCATCGAGGCAGACCACCTCGATCGCCGACGCAGCCGAATCCGTCACCACAATCGACCGCACCGAGTTACGGGCCGGCGCCCGTCTCGACACCAGACCCGTCGACCCCCAGGGCAGACCCCTCGCCGCCGCCAAGGCCGCGAAGGTCGACTGGCCCGACGCCGGCGAGGACACCGTCACCGTCGGCACCAAGCCCGCCCGCGCCGCCGACACCGCCGTATCGGTGACCGCGCCCCACAGCCGCAGCGCCGCTCCCGCAACGGTCGAGGTCAAGGCGTACGGCAACACGAAGGCCCGCCAACTCGGCGGCCACGCCACGGCGTTCACTCTCGAAGCCGCCGACACCGGCGACCGCGTAGGCGTCCGGGTCGACACCTCCGGATTCCGCCAGGCCTTCGGCGCCGACTTCGAGACCCGTCTCCGGCTCGTCGCCAAGCCCGCGTGCGCGCTCACCACACCCCGCGCCGCGCAGTGCGAGCAGAGCGCCCCGGTCAAGAGCCGTGTCGACCTCACCACCCACACCCTCTCCGCCGAGGTGGCCGCCGACCCGGACACGGTGTTCGTGGTCGCCGCCGCCCCCGACGGCGAGACGGGCTCCGCCACCGCCACCACGCTCGCCTCGTCCAGCAAGTGGCAGGTTGGCCTCAACTCCGGTGACTTCTCCTGGTCGTTGCCGCTCCCGCAGGTCCCCGCGATCGCAGGCGACGCCCCCGACATCAGCCTCGGCTACTCCTCCCAGGCCGTCGACGGCATGGTCGCCGCCGAGAACAACCAGCCGTCCTGGGTCGGCCAGGGCTGGGACCTCGCCCTGCCCTACATCGAGCGCCGCTACAACGGCTGCGCCGACGACGGCGGTGACACCGGCGACCTGTGCTGGGCGGGCGACGAGTACCGCATCTCCCTCCAGGGCACCTCGTCCTCGCTGGTCAAGGACACGGCCGCGGGCGGCGACACCTGGCGCGCCCAGGAGGACCCGGGCTGGCGCATCCAGCGCAAGACCGGTGCCGACAACGGCGACAACGACGGCGAGTACTGGGTCGTGACCACCCCGCAGGGCACCCAGTACACCTTCGGCCGCGGCAAACAGGCCACCACCGGTACGGCCACCGACTCGGTCTACACCGTCCCTGTCTTCGGCGACGACGAGGGCGAGCCCTGCCACGCGGGCGGCGTCGAGGACTCGTACTGCACCCAGGCCTGGCGCTGGAACCTCGACGGCGTCGTGGACGCGCACGGCAACTCCAACACCTACTTCTACGCGCAGGAGACCAACCGCTACGCCCGCAACGGCGACCCGGACAAGTCGACCTCGTACGTCCGCGGCGGTCACCTCAAGGACATCGTCTACTCGCAGCGCTCCGGCGCCGAGGACCAACAGGCCCCGGCGCGGCTGCACTTCACGACCGGCCTGCGCTGTGTCGAGGCCGCCGACGGCAGCGGCGACTGCCCGGCCTTCGACGCCGACCACGCCACGTCGTACCCGGACGCGCCGCTGGACTCGTTGTGCGCGAGCGGCGACTGCACGGGCGAGGACCAGAAATCGCCGACCTTCTTCACCGAGAGCCTGTTGAAGAGCGTCACCGCCCAGCGCTCGAACGCCGACGGCGGCTGGACCGACGTCGACCGCCTCGACTTCACCTACGACTATCCCGAGCCCTCCGACGGCACCAGCGCCATGCTGTGGCTGACCAAGGTGCAGCAGACCGGCCTCGCGGGGGACGGCGAACTCAAGCTGCCCGCCGTCGAGTTCACCGGCAGGGAGTACGCCAACCGCGCCGACGCCGACCCGGAGGCGGGCGCCCCCGAGATGCGCAAGCTGCGTATCTCCGAGTTCGTCGACGAGCTGGGCCGCCGGGTCGACGTGACGTACGGCCAGCCCAACCCGTGTCCGGTCGACGACCTGCCCGAGGGCCGCTTCGACTCCAACACCCAGGACTGCTTCCCGGGTTGGCGCACCAACGGCGACTCCTCCGGCTTCGGCGTCTGGCACAAGTACCTCACCACCAAGGTCACCGTCCGCGACAACGGCGGCGGTTCACCCCCGCAGACCACCGAGTACCGCTACCGCTCCACCCCCGCCTGGCACCACGACGACGACCCGGTCACCAAGGCCGAACGCCGCTCCTGGAGCGACTGGCGCGGCTACGGCAGCGTCGACGTGGCGAAGATGACCGACCCCGACTACCGGGGTGAGGCCACCAGCCGCGCCGCCCAGATCACCCGCACCCTGCACTTCCGCGGCATGGACGGCGACTCCAAGGCCGACGGCTCCCACAAGTCCGTCGAGGTCACCGACTCCCAGGGCAACTCCCTCAAGGACCTGCCCTACTTGCGCGGCAAGGAGCGCGAGAGTCAGCAGTTCCAGGTGACTTCGTCCGGCGCCATCGACTACGAACTCGGCGGCACCCTGCACGGCTACACCTCCGCCCACACCACCCCGGCGAAGGAGGGCGAGACCGACGCGGCCAAGGACGCCCACCTCGTCGTCGAGGACGAGGCGGTCACCCGTGAGACGGTCACCGCCGACGCGGGCGGCCGCAGCAGTCGTACGACCAGTCTGAAGACCACGTACGACACCTACGGCCAGGTCACCGAGGTCCTCGACACGGCCGGTGACGACGTGCGCTGCACGAAGACGTCGTACGACCGCTCCGCCACCACCCTCGACCACTGGATGCTCGCCTTCCCGTACCGCGTCCGCGCCTACTCCGGCACCTGCGCGGACCCGAAGGCGCTGGTCAACGGAAAGGACCAGTACTACGACGGGTCGGCCGAGCTGGGCGGCGCGATCACCAAGGGCGACATCACCCGCTCCGTCGCCGCCGTGACCGCGAGCGGCCCGGACGCCGTCTCCGACACCGTCGCCACCTCCGCGACCTTCGACGCCTACGGCCGCACGCTCACCGAGACCGACGGCCGCGACCACACCGACCGCACCACCTACGCCCCCGCCACCGGCCGCCCGGCCACGGTCACCGAGACCAACGCCCTCGGCCAGAGCGAGGTCACCACCCTGGACCCGGACCGTCAGCTGCCGGTCGCGGTGCGGGACGTCAACGGCAACACCAAGCGCAACGCCTACGACCAGCTCGGCCGGATCGTCTCCGTCCACGAGGCCGACCAGGCCGCCGACGACCCGCCCGCGCAGACGTACGCCTACTTCCTGGACCCGGAGCACCGGCGGCCACCACTCGTGACCATCCGGCAACTCCAGTCCGGCGACACCTACTTGACCAACTGGAAGTACCTGGACTCGCTCGGCCGTGACCGGCAGAGCCAGGAGGTCTCGCCCGCCTCGACCGACGACGACAAGAAGACCGTCGTCATCGACACCCGCTACGACGACATCGGCAACATCGCCGCCGAGTCGCTGCCCGTGGTCGCCGCGGGCGAGTCCGGCAGCGCGCTGCTGACGGTCCCCGGCGACCAGGTCGACGAGACCCGGCGCGCCTACGACTCCATGAGTCGCGTCATCCGCTCCGCCCGCTACGGCGACGGCAAGGAACTGTGGGCGACGAGCATCGTCTACTACGGCGACCACGTCCGCTCCACCCCGCCGCCCGGCGGCACCGTCACCACCGTGTGGACCGACGCCCGCAGCCGCCAGGTCCGCCAGCAGGAGGGCAGCGACCCGAAGCAGGCGACCGTCTACGCCTACACCCCGGCCGACCAGGTCGCCTCCGTCACCGACCCCTCCGGTCACACCTCCACCAGCACCTACGACCTCCTGGGCCGACGCGTCTCCGGCGACGACCCGGACGCCGGCACGTCCCGTACGCGGTACGACGCCAACGGCAACGCGACCGCCGTATGGGACGCCAAGGCCGGCGACACCCCGTCGCTGCGGACCGAGTACGACGAGCTGGACCGTCCCGTCGCCCGCTACAACGGGTCCGCGAAGACGGCGAGTTGGACCTATGACTCCGCCGACATCGCAGGCGGCGTCGGCCAGCCCGCCGCGATGACCACCCACCGCGACGGCAAGGACTACACGATCGCCGTCGACGGCTACGACAAGCGGGGCCGCGCCACCGGCCGGACCTGGACCTTCCCGGCCGGACTCGGCGGCGCCCTGCACCGGTCGTCGTACAGCGTCGACTACGGCTACGACGACGCCGACCACGCGGTGAGCATCGAGTACGAGGACGCCGTGATCGGCGCCCCGCGCGAGAAGATCACCACCGACTACGACGCCCAGGGCAACCCGGACGCCCTCACCGGCGTCCAGAAGGACCCGCTGACCGGCAAGGACGTCACCGTCCCGTACGTCTCCGCCACCGGCTTCGCCGCCGACGGCAAGCTGGCCTCGCGCGACTACGCCAACCCGCACCACGACCTGCGGCGCGTGTACGCGTACGAGAGCGACAGCCAGCGCCTGTCCCGCGTCCAGACCCTGACGACCGGCCTGACCGGCGACTGGGAGGCCAAACAGGACGACACCTACGCCTGGGACCAGGCCGGCAACCTCGACTCGATCACCGACAAGGCCGGCCTCAAGGACGTGGCCACCTGCTACACCTACGACGGCCTCGCCCGGCTCGCGCACGCCTGGACGTCGTACAAGACGGACTGCTCGGACAGCGACTCCGAGCTCACGCACGACGGCCCGGCCGGCTTCAACCAGTCCTGGACCTACACCGCCGACGGCAACATCGCCTCGCGGCGCAGCCTCCTGGACACCGACACCTACACCTATGACGACCCCGACCACCCGCACGCGGTCACCAAGCAGGGCGCGAGCAAGTACGAGTACGACGCGAACGGCGCCCTGAAGAAGAAGGTCGACGGGCTCGTCCCGACGACCTACGAATGGAACGCCAACCAGGAGCTGGCCCAGGTCACCAAGGCCCTCCTGGAGAAGACCGACTTCGTCTACGCCCCCGACGGCACCCGCATGGCGCGGATCACGCCCGGTGGGGTCGCCACCCTCTACATCGAGGGCCAGGAGATCACCACCGCCCTCGGTATCTCCAAGGGCACCCGCTTCTACACCGAGGACGGCATCACCGTCGCCGTCCGCCAGCCGACCGGCGTCCTGGTCTGGCAGCTCAACGACATCCAGGGCTCGGCCCAGGTGGCGGTCGTCGAGGGGACCTCACTGGCGACGCGGACGTACTACAACCCGTACGGAGACATCCGGCACGGCTCCGCGCCACCACCGACGGACCACGGCTTCCTCGGCAAGGTCCAGGACCCGACCACCGGCCTGAACGCGCTGGGCGCCCGCTACTACGACTCGGGTCTCGGCCGCTTCATCTCCACCGACCCGGCTGTGGACAGCTCCTCCACCCAGTCCCTCAACCCCTACGCCTACGGCAGCAACAACCCGATCGTCTACATCGACCCGACCGGCCTGTGGTCCCTGTCCGGCGCGTGGAACTCCGTGAAGGAAGGCGCCTCCGCGGCCTGGGACTGGGCCAAGGAGAACAAGGGCCTGATCGCGGACGTCGCCGTCGGCATCGGCGTCGGCATCGCGGTGGGCGCGCTGTGCTCCACCGGCGTGGGCTGCCTGGTCGTGGCCGGTGTCGCGGCCGGTGCGGCGGGAGCCGCGGCCGGGTACGGGGTCGACGTCGCCGAGGGCAAGACCGACTTCACCCTCGGCGGGTTCGCGACCCGGGTCGGCATCGGTGCCGCCGCCGGTGTCCTCGGCGGGGCCATCGGCAAGGGCGTCGCGGCCGTCGCGCCGAAGGTCGTCGGGGCCATCGCCAAGACCGCCGTAGGCAAGGCCGTCGCCTCCGGCAGCTCCAAGGCCGCCTCCGCCATCACCGGCAAGGCCGCCACCGCGGGACGGGCCATCGCCAACTCCCGCGCGGGCGCCAAGGTCGCCGAGGTCGGCAAGGCGGTCGCCGACAAGATCAGGACGATCGCCGGGCGCGGTCAGCCCAAGGGCGAGGTCGTCGACATCCCGCTCACCAAGGCGACCACCCAGGCCGAGATCGACTCCATCCACGAGTACGCCAAACTCACCAACGAATGGCTGGCCAAGAACGGCCCCAAGGTCATCCAGCCGACCAAGGGCACACAGCTGGGCGCCGACTCCGCGGCGGCCAGGCGCGCCGAGCGCATCCGGGCCGCCCGCGCGGGAACCCCGTACAGCGGCCAGGCCGGACACGTGCCCGACTCGGCGATCTCCGGCACCGGCCAACCGCCCGCCGGCTGGCTCGACATGCCGGGCAAGTCCAACAGCATCGCGGGTGGTGTACTGGGCCCCCGGGTCGGAGTACTGCTCCGAGGATTCACGGTCAACGGAGGACCGCCACTGTGATGCCGCACGCCGAGGAACTCCCGTCGCTCGCCGACCACATCGGGCCTTTGCCCGGTCCGTCGGCGGCGACGGGAACACCCGCCGAGCACTTCCCCGAGGCCCACCGCGAACTGCTCGGCCGGTTCAACGGATTCACCGTCCACCACGGCGCGTTCAGACTGTTCGGCATCGGGCGGCGGGACGCCCTCGATCTGGCCTCCTGGAACGCGTACGACACCTGGCGGTTCGCCTGGGACGACCGGATCGACGACTTCGTGATCTTCGGGGAGACCGCCTTCGGGGACTCGTACGCCTACCGCCGCCTCCCCGGCGGCGGCCTGGCCCCGGAGGTCCACTTCCTGGAAGGCGTCCTGCTGCGCCCGGAGGTCATCGCCCCGAGCTTCGAGGCGTTCCTCGCCGACGAACTGCTGCGCAACGCCAGGGAGCCCTACGACATCCTCGTCGTCGAGGCGGTCCACCGGCTGGGCCCCATCGCCCCCGAGCAGCACTGGGCCTACGTCCCCTCCGTCGCCCTCGGCGGCGAGGAGGACGTGGAGAACATCACGCTGCTGCCCGCGACGGTCGCCATGACCTTCGCCGGGGACATCGCCACCGCGATGCGGGGCGCCGACCGGGACGCCACGAGCGTCGAGCCGTATACGGACGAACGGGGACGTCCCCGGCTCCGGGTGCGCTTCGACCGCTGACCTCGTACGGGGTCGCGGACCGTGACCCCGTACGAGCGGAACGCGTCTCACTTGATGAGCAGATGAATGGACCCGGGACACGACCCCGTAATGTTTACGGGGTGACCGTGAACGCTAAGACCAGCGCGAGCGCTGGCAACACCTGGCGAGACCTGCCCGCGGCGCAGCAGCCCGAGTACCCCGACACCGAGGCTCTGCGCGCAGTCGTTGCGGAGCTGGAGTCGTATCCGCCGCTCGTGTTCGCGGGCGAGTGCGACCAGCTGCGCGCCCGGATGGCGTCCGTCGCCAAGGGAGAGGCGTTCCTCCTCCAGGGCGGCGACTGCGCCGAGGCCTTCGACGCCGTGTCCGCCGACCACATCCGCAACAAGCTCAAGACCCTGCTCCAGATGGGCGCCGTGCTGACGTACGCCGCCTCGGTGCCGGTCGTGAAGGTCGGCCGGATCGCCGGCCAGTACTCCAAGCCGCGCTCCAAGGGCACCGAGACCCGTGACGGCGTGACCCTGCCGACCTACCGCGGCGACTCGGTCAACGGCTTCGACTTCGACGAGAAGTCCCGCGTCCCGGACCCCGAGCGCCTGAAGCGGATGTACAACGCCTCGGCCTCCACGCTCAACCTCGTGCGCGCCTTCACCACCGGTGGTTACGCCGACCTGCGCCAGGTGCACGCCTGGAACCAGGACTTCGTGAAGTCGTCCCCCTCCGGCCAGCGCTACGAGCAGCTCGCCCGAGAGATCGACAACGCGCTGAACTTCATGCGGGCCTGCGGCACCGACCCGGAGGAGTTCAAGACCGTCGAGTTCTACTCCTCGCACGAGGCGCTGCTGCTCGACTACGAGTCGGCCCTCACCCGCGTGGACTCGCGCACCGGCCAGCTGTACGACGTCTCCGGCCACATGGTGTGGATCGGTGAGCGCACCCGGCAGCTGGACCACGCGCACATCGAGTTCGCCTCGAAGATCCGCAACCCGATCGGCATCAAGCTCGGCCCGACCACCACGGCCGAGGAGGCGCTGCAGTACATCGAGCGCCTCGACCCGGACCGCGAGCCGGGCCGCCTCACCTTCATCGTGCGCATGGGCGCGGACAAGGTCCGCGACAAGCTGCCCGAGCTGGTCGAGAAGGTCACCGCCTCCGGTGCGACGGTCGCCTGGGTGACCGACCCGATGCACGGCAACACCTTCGAGGCGGCCTCGGGCCACAAGACCCGCCGCTTCGACGACGTGCTCGACGAGGTCAAGGGCTTCTTCGAGGTCCACAAGGCGCTGGGCACCCACCCGGGCGGCATCCACGTGGAACTCACCGGCGACGACGTCACCGAGTGCGTGGGCGGCGGCGACGAGATCTTCGTCGACGACCTGCACCAGCGCTACGAGACGGCCTGCGACCCCCGGCTGAACCGCAGCCAGTCGCTTGACCTGGCGTTCCTCGTGGCGGAGATGTACCGGGACCAGTGAGTTCCTGAGACGGCTGTGGGGCGCGGATCACATACGATCCGCGCCCCACTCCTCTTTTACGACTCCCGCAGGACGGGTAAGGTTAGGTTAGCCTCACCGATCAACGGGGATGGCAAGTCCGATCAATCCCGTCGGGAGGTGACCCGCGTGTACGTGTGCAGTTGTTTCGGGGTCACCGAGCAGCAGGTGAAGAAGCACGCGGCGGACGGTGCCTGCACCCCCCGCCAGATAGCCTCCGCCTGCAAGGCCGGCACGGACTGCGGTTCGTGTGTGCGCCGTATCCAGGCGATCCTGGGCCGGGGCGCCTGCCCGCGCCGGGATCTCGCCGACCAGGGCATGCCGGTGCTCGCCGAGATACCCGAGGCAGAGGTGCTGGAAGAGGCCGCCTAGCCGCTCGCGGCTCAGCTCTCCGGCTGCTCGATCAGCTGGGCGATGTAGAGCGCCTCACCGAGCTTCTCCAGAAGCTCCAGCTGGGTGTCGAGGTAGTCGATGTGGTGCTCCTCGTCCGCGAGGATCGACTCGAAGATGTTCGCCGACGTGATGTCGCCCTTGGCGCGCATCACCTCGATCCCGCGCTTGAGGCGGTCGATGGCCTCGACCTCGACCTGCCGGTCGGCCTCGAACATCTCCTTGACCGTCTGCCCGACCCGGACGTGGAACAGGCGCTGGTAGTTCGGCAACCCCTCCAGGAACAGGATCCGGTCGGTGAGCACCTCGGCGTGCTTCATCTCGTCGAACGACTCGTGGCGGGTGTACTTCGCGAGCTTCGTCCAGCCGAAGTTCTCCTGCATCTTCGCGTGCAGGAAGTACTGGTTGATCGCGGTGAGCTCGCCGGTGAGCTGCTCGTTGAGGAATTCGATGACCTCGGGGTCGCCCTGCATCGCAGAGGCTCCTTCCACAGGGGGAACTGGCAGGTTGCGCCGCATCCTTGCACCGTCACCGAAGATCGTCCAGTAAGTCTTCGCTTAGTAAGTAAGTACATGCTTAGTCCGGTTTGAGATGAATCGGGGCGGGGTTGGTCAGGTGCACCGCCCGAGGTCTGTCAGGATGGAGTCATGGGTCAGCCGGTGGAGCGCGAAAGTGGGGAAGCGGCGCACTCCGAGCTTCCGCCGGGGCAGCGACTGCAGCGTGGCTGGCCCGTCACGCACTACGGCCCGGTCCCCAAGTTCCGGCCCGAACGCTGGGAGTTCCGGGTCTTCGGGGCCACCGCGGACAGCGAGAAGCGCTGCTGGAACCACGACGAGTTCACGGCCCTGCCGTACACCTCCGTGGTGGCGGACCTGCACTGTGTGACCAAGTTCAGCATGCTCGGCGCCGAGTGGGGCGGGGTCCCCGCCCGGACCGTCCTGGAGATCGCGCCGCCCGCGCCGGACGTCACCCATGTGATGGTGTGGGCCGAGTACGGCTTCAGCTCCAACCTCCGCCTCGCGGACTTCGCCGCCGGCGCCACGATCTTCGCCACCCACAAGGACGGCGAACTGCTGACCGCCGAGCACGGCTTCCCGCTCCGCCTGGTCGTGCCCCACCTGTACGCGTGGAAGGGGCCCAAGTGGGTCCGCGGCGTCGAGTACATGACCGCCGACCGCCGTGGCTTCTGGGAGGAGCGCGGCTACCACAACGTCGGCGACCCCTGGAAAGAGCAGCGGTACTCGTACCAGGAGGAGCCCGGGGACGGCCCGGAACTGTGAGGGTCAGTGGTGCTGGTGCACCACCGCGTGTCCCTTGCCCCGGCCGATCATCCACTTGTTCACCGGCACGGTGACGACGAACGCGATGACCAGCGAGATCGCCAGCGCCCCCCAGAACAGCAGGTCGCCCAGCTCCGCGTCCATCGCGCCCGGCCACAGCACGATCACCCCGTTGTCGACCAGCTCCATCACGGCGATCGACAGTGTGTCCGCGGCCAGCGCCACTTTCACCGCGGCCCGGAGGCCGAGGCCGGAGCGGAGTACCCCGCGCAGGGTGAGCGAGTAGCCGAAGAAGAACGCGAGGACGATCGCGAGGATCGTCGTCGGCAGGTTCCCCCAGCCGAGCGCGGTGCCGATGACCATGCCGAGCACCTCGCCGATGGCGCACCCCGTGAGGCAGTGGAGAGTGGCCTGGACGGCCATGGACCAGCTGCTCGCCTGGTGGTGTGCGTGTCCCGCGTGCGCCTCGTGCTGCATGAGTGCCCCCAACGTCGGATAACGGTTCCTCTGTCGAACAGGAACCGTATACCCCCTGGGGGTATTCCGTCACGGACTACGCGTCACGAAGTTTCTTCAGCCGCTCGACGTCCGCCGCGTGCCCCTCCTTGCCGCCGGGCGTCTCGATGATCAGGGGTACGCCCTCCGTGGCGGGGTGGGTCATCAGCGCCCGGAACGGGTCCTCACCGATGTGACCCGCGCCGATGTTCTCGTGCCGGTCCTTGTGGGCGCCGACGACGTCCTTGGAGTCGTTGGCGTGGATCAGCTTCAGCCGGCCCGCACCGACGGTGTCCACGAGGAGGTCGAGGGTCTGGTGCATACCGGTCGGGCCGGTCAGGTCGTGGCCGGCGGCGAAGACATGGCAGGTGTCGAGGCAGATCCCCAGCTTGGGATGGGCGTCCAGGGCCTCGAAGTACGGCCCGAAGTCCCAGGTGCGCGAGCAGAGCGAGGAGCCCTGTCCGGCCGTCGACTCCAGGAGCAGGAACGGGTCGTCGTCGTGGGTGAGCTCGTCCAGCAGCGGCAGCAGGTACTCCCGGACCTGCTTCAGCGCCACGGACCGGTCCCGTCCGCCGGTCGCGCTGCCCGTGTGCACGACCACACCGAGCGCCCCGATCTCCCGCCCGCGCCGCAGCGAGTGCCGCATGCTCTCCACCGACTTCTCCACGGTCGCCTCGGTGTGCGAGCCGAAGTTGATCAGATACGGGGCATGGACGTACGCCGGGATCGACTCCGCCTCGCAGGCCGCGCGGAACTCCTCGTCCTGCCGGGGGTTGCCGACGGGTGTGGCCCAGCCGCGCGGGTTGGCGACGAAGACCTGTACGGTCTCGGCCGCCAGATCACGGGCGTAGGACAGGCCGACGGAGTTCAGGCCGCCGGCCACGGGCACATGGCCGCCGACGGGGTTGCGCTGAGTCATCACCCGTTCAGGGTGTCATGCGCGGCCGGGTGCCCGGCCAAGTGCCCTGTCAGCGGATCTCGATCGTGATCGTCGACCCCTTGGGCGCGGTGTCGCCGCCGTCCACGGACTGGCTCTTGACGGTGTCACCGAAGAGCCCGAGGATCCCGCGGTCCTCGTCGACCTCGAACCCGGCGGCCTCCAGCGCGTCCTTCGCGTCGTCGACGCTGTCGCCGACCACGTCCGGGACCTCGACCAGCTCCGGACCCTTGGAGATCGTCAGCGTCACGGTGTCGCCCTCGGCGGCCTCGCTGCCCTCGCCCGGCGTCTGGGCGGCGACCTGGCCCTTGTCGTACTCGGAGTTGACCTGCTCGGCGGCGACCTTCACCTTCAGGCCCGCCTCCGTCAGATCCGCCTTGGCGTCCTCCAGGCTCTCGCCGGTGACGTCCGGGACGTCGACCGGGCTGCCCTTGCTGACGACCAGCGCGACCGCCGTGCCCGCGTGGAGGTCGGTGCCGCCCTCGGGGTCGGTGCGGATCACGAAGCCCTTGATGACGTCGTCGCTGAACTCCCGGGTGACCATGCCCGGTTCCAGGCCGTCGTTCTTCAGCCGTTCCTTCGCCTTGTCGAGCCGCAGGCCCTTGAGGTCGCCGAGCTGCACGGTCTCGGGGCCCTTGGAGATGGTCAGCGTCACCGAGTCGTTGGAGCGGATCCGGGTGCCGAAGGACGGGTCCGAGTCGATGACCTGGCCGCGCTTCACGGTGTCGCTGTACTCCCGCTTGACCGTGCCGACCTCCAGCCCGGTCTGCTCCAGCCGGTCCTCGGCCTGCGCCTCGGTCTTGCCGATCAGCGCCGGGACCTTGGTGAACTGTCCGGAGTTGATGTACCAGACGCCCGCGCCGACGCCGAGGATCAGCAGCAGGGCGACGACGATCGCGAGCGGGCCGCGCGGAACGCCCGAGCCGCGGCGCCGGGGCGGCGGGGGCGGCGGGGTCGCGAACCGGCTGGTGCGGTGGAGCGCCGACTCGTCGTCCTCGTTGACCGGCAGTGGCCGCGGCACCGTCAGCGAGCGCGGGATCACACTCGTCCGGTCCTCGGTGTTGTTGTGCTCGGTGGTCAGCGCCTGCGGCGGTACGGCGTCCAGCTGGTCCTCGCTGAGCGCGGCACGCGCCTCGCGGGCCTGGGCCAGCAGCGCCACCGCGTCGTACGGGCGCACGTCCGGGACGCGGGCGGTCGCCGACGCGACCAGCTCGTCCAGCTCGAACGGCAGGCCCGGCACGATCGCCGACGGCGGCGGGACGTCCTCGTGCAGATGCTTGTAGAGGACGATGGCGGGGGAGTCCCCGTCGTGCGGCTTCTCGCCGGTCAGCATCTCGTACAGCACGACACCGCACGCGTACACGTCGACGCGGGCGTCGGCGGCGCCCGGCTGCTCGATCTGCTCCGGCGCGAGATAGGAGACCGTGCCGAGCACGGTGCCGGTGGTGTTGGTGACGGTGTCGACCGAGCGGACCAGCCCGAAGTCGGCGACCTTGACCCGGCCGTCGTCCCCTATCAGCACGTTCTCGGGCTTCATGTCCCGGTGCACGAACCCGGCGCGGTGCGCGGCACCGAGCGCGGCGAGCACCGGCTCCAGGATGTCGAGCGCGGCCCGCGGCTGGAGCGCCCCGCGGTCGCGCAGCACGTCACGCAGGGTGCAGCCGGCGATGTACTCCATGGCGAGATAGACGTACGACCCGTCGGTGCCCTGGTCGAAGACCTGCACCACGTTGGGGTGGGCGAGCCGGGCGACGGACTTGGCCTCGCGGATGAAGCGGTCGACGAAGGTGGCGTCGGCGGCGAGGCCCGGGTGCATGACCTTCAGGGCGAGCACGCGGTCGAGGCGGGTGTCCAGGGCCCGGTAGACCGTGGCCATCCCGCCGACGGCGATCCGCGCTTCCACGCGATACCGGCCGTCGAGCACCTGCCCGACCAGCGGGTCCTGAAGGGTCGTATCCACGCAGGTGAGTGTACGAGCCGTGACTGACAGGGCCGGGGGTTCGGGTGAGATCGGGGCGGGACTGAAGCCGAGCTGTGACGGACCTCGCACCCGCTCCCGATTCTCATCGAACACACGTTCAGAACGCCGGGCGCTCCGGGTCCAGGCGCGCCAACCCCTCGACGGGGGAGGACGCTTCGGCGAAGTGCCGCTTGGGAATGCGCCCGGCCCGGTGGGCCAGCCGGCCCGCCTCGACCCCGTGCCGCATCGCGTGCGCCATCAGTTCCGGCTCCTGGGCCCGCGTCACCGCCGAGGCGAGCATCACACCCGCGCAGCCCAGCTCCATCGCGAGCGCCACGTCCGACGCCGTACCGGCTCCCGCGTCCAGGATCACCGGCACGCGCGCGTGCTCGACGATCAGCTGGAAGTTGTGCGGGTTGCGGATGCCGAGCCCGGACCCGATGGGGGAGCCCAGCGGCATGATCGCCGCACACCCCACGTCCTCCAGCTTCCGTGCGAGGACCGGGTCGTCGTTGGTGTACGGCAGCACCGTGAACCCGTCGTCGACCAGGGTCTCCGCCGCCTCCAGGAGCTCGATCGGGTCCGGCAGCAGGGTGCGCTCGTCGGCGATGACCTCCACCTTGATCAGCTCCGTGCCGAGCGCCTCGCGCGCGAGGCGGGCCGTCAGCACCGCCTCGCCCGCCGTGAAGCAGCCGGCCGTGTTCGGCAGCACCTGGATGCCGAGCCTCGTCAGCACCGACAGGACCGAGCCGTGCACGTTCGGGTCCACGCGCCGCATCGCGACCGTCGTCAGTTCCGTGCCCGAGGCGACCAGGGCCCGCTCCAGCACGTCCAGGCTGGGCGCCCCGCCCGTTCCCATGATCAGCCGGGACGAGTACGTCGTACCGCCGAGGACGAAGGGATCGTCGGCCATGGGTCAGCCTCCTTGGACGGCGGTGAGGACCTCGACGCGGTCCCCGTCGGAGAGGGGCGTCGACGGCCACTGCGCGCGTGGGACGACGGTTTCGTTGAGGGCGGCGGCCACCCCGGAGGGCGCCGGGGTGAGGGCGCGCACGACGGCGTCGAGCGCCGTGCCGGGAGCGAACCGGCGCGGCTCCCCGTTGACGGAGATGTTCATGCGGGCTGCTCCGTGAGGTGTTTCGTGAACCGCAGGGGAGTGAAGGGGCGGGCCTCGTCCGGGAGTTCACCGGCGGTGAGGGCGTGCGCCAGCGCGTCCCCCGTGACCGGCGTCAGCAGCACCCCGTTGCGGTAGTGGCCGGTGGCCAGCAGCAGCCCCGGCAGCTCGGTCGGGCCGAGCAGCGGTGCGTTGTCCGGGGAGCCTGGGCGCAGACCCGCGCGGGTCTCCGTCAGCGGCAGCTCGGTGATGCCGGGGACCAGCTCATGGGCGTCGCGCAGCAGCTCGTACACCCCGCCCGCGGTCACCGTGGTGTCCCAGCCCAGCTCCTCGCTGGTCGCCCCGATCACCAGCTCGCCGTTCTCGCGCGGCACCAGATAGACATGGCTGCCGCGCACCACGGCCCGCACGGTCCGGCTCAGGAACGGCGCGTAGCGCTGCGGCACGGTCAGCCGCAGCACCTGGCCCTTCACCGGGCGGACGGGCGGAAGCACCGCGTCGGGGACACCGGCCAGCCGACCGCTCAGGCTTCCGGCGGCCAGCACGACCTGGCCCGCGCCCAGCCGCGTACCGTCGGTCGCCGTGATGCCGGCGGCCCGGTCCCGTACGACGTCCAGCCGCTCGGCCCAGTCACGATGGAACACGACACCGGCCCGCTCACAGGCGGCCAGCAGCGCCCTGGTCAGCCGCCGCGGGTCGATCTGGTGATCGCCGTCCACCCGTAGCCCACCGCGCACACCCGGCGCGAGCATCGGCTCCAGACGCCGGCACTCCCGCCCGGACAGCCACTCGGACTCCAGGCCCGACTGCTGCTGCAGTGCGTGCAGTTCGCGCAGATGGGCGCGGTCGTCGGCGTCCAGGGCGACGGCGAGCGTGCCGCAGCGGCGGTAGCCGAGGTCCAGCCCGGTCAGGTCGGTCAGCTCGGCCGCGAACTCCGGATAGCGGCGGGCCGAGGCCAGGTTCAGGGCGAGCAGGGTCTGCTCGCCGTAGTGGAGTTCGGTGACGGCGGCCAGCATGCCGGCCGCCACCTGGGCGGCCCCGCCGCCCGGTTCGGGGTCCACGACGGCCGTGGCGAGACCGCGCTGCGCGGCCCGCCAGGCCGTGACGAGGCCGATGATTCCGCCCCCGACGACGAGGACGTCTGACGTACGTGAGGACATGGGCGTCCAGCCCCTCCCTTCGCCGGCATGACCCGGATCAGGTTCGTACGGTCGGAGGCCGCCAGCCTCCCTCTCAGCCCGGTGCGTCCGGGCTCCCGCGAGTGCTCTACGTTGGCCACCCTAGCTCTTGGATTTGCCCTTTTGTAAGGAGGCCCACTGTCATGGCCCGCTCGCTGGACGGCCTCGTCCTCGCCCCCGTCGCCGACCAGGCCCCAGGTCAGGTGGGTGCTCGAACCCGGTTCAGCTACCACGAGAAGGACGGCGAGATCTGGGCCGAGTACGCGGGCGGCGACGTCGTCCGCGGACATCTCGTCGGCACACGGGAGGGCGACCGGCTCGACTTCCGGTACGTGCAGCTGAAGCAGGACGGGACGACGTCCTCCGGGCACTGCGTGTCCGCCGTCGTGGAACTGTCCGACGGGCGGGTGCGGCTGGAGGAGAGCTGGGAGTGGGAGTCGCAGCCCGGCAGCGGGACCAGCGTTGTGGAGCAGGTCACTGTGCAGGACTCCTGACTGACAAATTGTCAGGTGTCTATGGTGATCAGGTGAGCGACGAGACGGATACCGAGGCGCGGCGGCGCGTGGTCGTGGTCGGCGCGGGCATGGCCGGCGTACAGACCGCGGTGGCCCTGCGCGAACAGGGCTTCGCCGGCACCGTGACCCTGATCGGTGCGGAACCCCATCAGCCCTACGACCGGCCGCCGCTGTCCAAGGCCGTGCTGCTCGGCAAGGCCGAGGGCTCCGCCTTCGAGGTCGACTTCGAGGCGTTCGGCATCGAACTGCGCCTCGGCGTGGAGGTGCTGGGCGTCCGCGCCGGCGACCGTGAACTCGACACCGTCGGGGGCCCGGTGCCCTACGACGTCCTGGTCCTCGCCACCGGCGCCGAACCGATCCGGCTGCCCGGCGCGGAGGGCGTCCCCGGGGTCCATCTGCTGCGCACCCTCGACGACGCCGAGCGGCTGCGGCCCGTACTCGCCCGGCAGCACGACATCGTGGTGGTCGGCGCGGGCTGGATCGGCGCCGAGTTCGCCACCGCCGCGCGCGACGCGGGCTGCGCGGTGACGGTCGTCGAGGCCGCCGACCGGCCGCTGGCGGGCGCCCTGCCCGCCGAGGTGGCCATGCCGATGACCGCCTGGTACGCCGACGCGGGGGCCGCACTGCGCACCCACGCGCGCGTGGCGCACATCGAGCCCGGCGAGGTCGTCCTCGACGACGGCTCCCGGCTGCCCGCCGACGCCGTCGTGGTCGGTATCGGCGCCCGCCCCGCCACGTCCTGGCTGTCCGGCTCGGGCGTCGACCTCGGCGCGCACGGCGAGGTCGTGGCCGACGCCGGGCTGCGTACCTCGGTCGAGGACGTGTACGCCGTCGGCGACTGCGCCTCCTTCCCCTCGGGGCGCTACGGCGAGCGACTGCTGGTCCACCACTGGGACAACGCCCTCCAGGGCCCGCGCACGGTCGCGGCCAACATCATCGGCGAGACGCCGTCGGTCTACGACCCGGTGCCGTACTTCTGGTCCGAGCAGTTCGGCCGTTTCGTCCAGTACGCCGGCCATCACACGTCCGCCGACACGGTCCTGTGGCGCGGGGACCCGTCAGGGCCCGCCTGGACGGTCTGCTGGCTGCGCGAGAACCGGCTGGTCGCGCTGCTGGCGGTGGGCCGGCCGCGGGACCTGGCGCAGGGGCGGCGGCTGATCGAGGCGGGGACGGAACTGGACCCGGAGCTGCTGCCGGATCCGGGGAGGCCGCTGAAGGCGGCGGTGGCCTAGCGGAAATGTCGCGGTAGGGGCCGTTTCGGGCGGCCCCGGCTTCCGACTGTCAGTGCGGGATGGCAGGCTTGATTCCGTGACCGAGATTGACGCAAAGATCGATGCTCTCGTCCCCGCCTGGCTCACCCTCCCCGACATCGCAGAAATGCTGGATGTCGAGGTGACGCGTGTGCGGCAGCTGGTCAAGGAGGGCCAGCTCATCGCCGTACGCCGAGGTGAGAACCGCGCACTGCACGTCCCCGCCGCCTTCATCGACGGGGTCGAGCAGAAGGTCGTCAAGGGCCTCACCGGGACCCTGACGCTCCTGCGGGACGACGGCTTCAGCGACGAAGAGATGCTGGAGTGGCTCTTCACCCCGGACGACAGCCTCCCCGGTACCCCGGCCCAGGCCCTCAGCGAGAACCGCGGCACGGAGGTGAAGCGCCGCGCCCAGGCGCTCGCCGTCTGAGCCGAACGCCGCCTGGTGTGTGAACCGGGGCCGCAGGATGTCCTGTGCGGCCCCGGGGCCGAGGCCGGCTGCCGGCCCGGACATATCGAGCCCCAGCCACGGCAGTGGTCTGTCGCCCTAGCTGCGGGCAGTCGTGCCGCTGGGGCGGCGCCCACCCGGCAGCGGTAGTGGTGTCGGCCTAGCTGCGGGCAGTCGTGCTGCTGGGGCGGCGCCCACCCGGCAGCGGTAGTGGTGTCGGCCTGCCTGCGGGCAGTCGTGCCGCTGGGGCGGCGCCCACCCAGCTGCGGTAGTGGTGTCGGCCTAGCTGCGGGCAGTCGTGCTGCTGGGGCGGCGCCCGCCCGGCAGCGGTAGTGGTGTCGGCCTAGCTGCGGGCAGTCGTGCTGCTGGGGCGGCGCCCGCCCGGCAGCGGTAGTGGTGTCGGCCTGCCTGCGGGCAGTCGTGCCGCTGGGGCGGCGCCCACCCGGCAGCGGTAGTGGTGTCGGCCTGCCTGCGGGCAGTCGTGCTGCTGGGGCGGCGCCCACCCGGCAGCGGCAGTGGTCTGTCGCCGTAGCTGCGGGCAGTCGTGCCGCAGGGCGGCACGGGTGGGCGCAGCGGCACCCCGCAAGCGCGGGCGAGCGACACCCACCCCCGGCCCAGGTGACCCGCCGCGACATACCGGCACGCCCCCGCCCGACCCACCTGTGGTTCACTACCGCCCGCCAAGGCCGACCGCACTCGTCCGAGGCCCGTACGCCACCGACACCGGGGGACCGACATGACCGACCCGACCGCCTCGACCCACTCCGCCCGCGCCCACCTCACCGACGCCCGCGTCTACCTCTGCACGGACGCCCGCAGGCGCCAGGGCGACCTCCCGGAGTTCCTGGACGCGGTCCTGTCCGGCGGCGTGGACATCGTGCAGCTGAGGGACAAGGGCATGGAGGCCGCCGAGGAACTGGAGCACCTCCAGGTCTTCGCCGACGCCTGCGCCCGCCACGGCAAGCTGCTCGCGGTCAACGACCGTGCCGACGTCGCCCACGCCGCCCGAGCCGACGTACTCCACCTCGGCCAGGGCGACCTCCCGGTGCCCGCGGCCCGCGCGATCCTCGGCGACGACGTCCTCGTCGGCCGCTCCACCCACGCCGAGCAGGAAGCCGAGGCGGCCGCGGTCCAGGCCGGCGTCGACTACTTCTGCACCGGCCCCTGCTGGCCGACCCCCACCAAGCCCGGCCGCCACGCCCCCGGCCTCGACCTGGTCCGCCACACGGCCGCCCTCCGCACTGACCGCCCCTGGTTCGCCATCGGCGGCATCGACCTCGGCAACCTCGACGAGGTCCTGGAGGCGGGCGCGGAACGTGTCGTCGTCGTCCGCGCCATCACGGAGGCGGACGACCCCGGCGCGGCGGCAGCCGAGTTCGCCAAGCGCCTGCGACAGCGCTGACCAGCCACAGGGGCGAGCGAAGGCGGCGACCGGCCTCTCGCCCGCCTCCTGTCCGAAAACTGTCCGATGGGTGGACAACAAATCGACAAAACGGGCAAATTTCCGTGATCTGGTTGGGTGACCAGCGCCCCCTGGCTAACCTGCCGGTATGGCCCTCGGAACCGCATCCACCAGGACGGACCGCGCACGCACCGTGCGCGACATCCTCGCCACCGGCAAGACCGTGTACTCGTTCGAATTCTGGGCTCCGAAGACGGAGAAGGGCGAGCGGAACCTGTGGAACGCGCTGCGGAGGGTCGAGGCGGTGGCCCCCGACTTCGTCTCCGTGACGTACGGCGCCGGCGGCTCCACCCGCGCGGGCACCGTCCGCGCCACCGAGCAGATCGCCGCGGACACCACCCTCACCCCGGTCGCCCACCTCACCGCGGTCAACCACTCGATCGCCGAGCTGCGCAACATCATCGGCCAGTACGCCGACGCCGGGATCCGCAACATGCTCGCGGTGCGCGGCGACCCGCCCGGCGACCCCATGGGCGAGTGGGTGCCGCATCCGCAGGGCCTGACGTACGCGGCCGAACTGGTCCGGCTCATCAAGGAGTCGGGTGACTTCTGTGTGGGCGTCGCCGCCTTCCCCGAGATGCACCCGCGCTCCGGCGACTGGGACACGGACGTCGAGCACTTCGTCGACAAGTGCCGGGCCGGCGCCGACTACGCCATCACGCAGATGTTCTTCGAGCCGGATTCCTACCTTCGCCTCCGCGACCGGGTGGCCGCCGCCGGCTGCTCCACCCCGGTCATCCCCGAAGTGATGCCGGTCACGAGTGTGAAGATGCTCGAACGGCTTCCGCAGCTCAGCAACGCGTCGATCCCCTCTGCCCTGAAAGAGCGGATCCTCACAGCAAAAGACGATCCGGCCGCTGTACGCTCCATCGGTATCGAATTCGCCACCGAGTTCTGTGCGCGGCTGCTGGCCGAGGGAGTGCCCGGACTGCACTTCATCACGCTCAACAACTCCACGGCGACCCTGGAAATCTACGAGAACCTGGGCCTGCACCACCCACCGCAGGCCTAGACCGGCCGCACGGATATACGACACACTGCGTAGCGGTTACTGGGAGAGGGGCGTACATGGGCTGGACGGTCCTCTACATCGCGTTCGGAATCGTCGCGCTGTGGTTGCTCGGCGAGGTGCTGCTCCAGTACAAGGCACGCCTGCGCTGGCGCCTGCTCGCCTTCGCGGGCTTCGTGGGCGTCGTCTTCGGCGTCCTGATCCCGTCGGTCGTCGTCATCGGACTGGGCGCCATCGCCTTCGCGATCGGCCAGACCTACGTGACGCTCTCCTTCCGCCGCGGCTTCGAGCAGGGCTGGGCGGTCAATCCGCCGGCGGCTCTGGGCGGTCTGGCCGGCGGCAAGCGCCGTGAGCGCGGCCGTGAGGAGCCCACCCTGGAGGTCTCCGACCTCGAGGCGACCGACGCCGACTACGGCGACGAGGGCAACTACCGCCAGAACACCGCCGGTTACGGCGACGAGTACGACCGCGACGACGTGTTCACACCCGCCCGCCCCGCCGCGGCGGCCGAGACCACCGCGGTCTACGAGCCCCAGCCCATGCCGGACGACACCGGCTCCTACGGCATATACGGCGACACCCCCTACCCGGCGGCGGCCGGCGACGGCACCTACGCCGGCCAGGACCAGTACGCGACGGCGGCCCAGGGCGCCGACCAGAACTACGCCTACGACGGCTACACCGGCTACGACCAGCAGCAGTACGGCTATGACACGGCCGGACAGCAGCAGTACGCCGCCTACTCCGACCCGTACATCGGCACCCAGACCTACGGCGGCGGGTACGACACCTCCTACGGCGGCCAGCAGCAGTACGGCCAGCAGGCCTACGGCCAGGACCAGTACGGCAACGCCACCTACGGCGGCGAGACCCCGGCCGGCGGCGTCTGGGTCCCGCAGCAGCGCACCGACGACTCCTACGGCGGTGAACTCCCGCCGGAGCAGCCGTACCCCTACCAGGGCAACGGCCAGCAGGGGAACGGCTACGACGAGCAGTACCGCTTCTGAGCGGCGCTCACCCGGGGTGGACGGCTCGCGGGGCCGTCACTGAGAGCCCCGGAAGTCCGGTCCCTCCACGATCAGCCCGGCGACCAGCGCGCCCGACATGCCCGCGTGCGGCAGACCACCACCGGGGTGCGACCAGCCGCCGACGGTGAACAGGCCCGGCAGCTCCGTCCGGTTGGCCGGGCGCAGCAGGGTGCCCTGAGCCGCGGCCAGCGCGGGCGCGGGGACACCGCCGCCCTCGGCGCCCGTCTCCTCGCGCGTGTGCACCGGCGTGCGGACCTCGCGCCACAGCGTCCGCTCCCGCAGGCCCGGTACGGCCCGCTCGGCCGCGGCGAGCATCCGGTCGGCGAAGGCGTCGGCGGCGCCGTCCGCGGTCCAGTCGTAGTGCGTCTGCGAGGGCACCGTCGCGGTGAGCACCATCGACTCGTGTCCGTCGTCGGGGCGCAGCGCGGGATCGTCCGGCCGGTCGATCCGGACCGTCGGCTGCTCGGGCGGCACACCGAGCGAGAAGAGCTCCGACTCGCTTTGGGAGTCCGGGCCGTGGACGACGGTGCGATGCGCGGCACCGGCCTCGCGCGCGCCACGCAGGGCCAGGCAGACCACGACCCGCCCCGGGGACATGCCCTCCGGGTTCACCTCCACGGCCTCCGCGTCGTACAGCGCACGCCCGCGCACAAGGCTCCCCAGGCGCCAGGGCCCGCCACCGACGACGGTGTCCGCGTCCACCACCGAACCGTCGGCCAGCTCAAGCCCGGCCGCCCGGCCGTCCTTCTCCAGCACCCCGGTGACCTCGGCGCCGAAGTGGAACTCCACCCGGCGCGCCACACACCGCTCGTACACCGCGCGCGCCAACTCCCGCATACCGCCGCGGACATACCAGGTGCCGAAGGCGTGCTCCATGTACGGCAGCACCGCCGCGCTCGCGGGGGCCTCGCTCGGGTCGAGGCCGTACGTCAGCGCGTAGCCGTCCAGCAGGGCGGCCAGCCGGGGGTCGCGCAGCTCCCAGGCGCCGATCTCGGCGAGCAGACCCGCGCGGCGGGTGCGCAGCAGCTTCTTGTGGGGGACCGACGGGTAGGGCTCGCGGTCGGCCAGCACCGACCAGTTGGGCCACAGCGGCTCCTCCAGGAGCGGCCGGCGCGTACGGTCCCAGGCCTCGCGGGCCCGGACCAGGAAGTCGCCCCAGCGGTCGCCGGTCCCCGCGCCGAGCGCTTCGTCCAGCGCCGCCACCACGCCCGCGCGGGACGCGTTCGGCAGCGAGACCTCGGTGCCGTCCGCGAAGAGGTGCCGCGACGACGGGTCGACCTGGACCAGCTCGACGACCGACTCCAGTGGCTCCTTGCCGGTCTTGACGAACAGGTCGCGGTAGACGGCCGGAAGCGGCAGCAGTCCCGGGCCGGTGTCGAAGGCGAACCCGTCGCGCTCGAAGCGGCGCACCGCACCGCCGTACGTCTGCGTACGCTCGTACACCGCCACCCGGTGGCCCGCGACGGCCAGCCGGGCAGCGGCCGCCATCGCGCCCATCCCGGCGCCGATCACCGCAATCCGTGCCATGCCCGCGACTTTATCGGCCGCCACTGACAGCCCTGATGACAGGTGGGGTCACCAGCCCGGTGGCGACCCCGTCCGGCCCGCGAGCCGCTTCTCCTCCCGGCGTTGGGCCCTGCGCCGCAGGAAGCGCCGGATCCGGGAGATCAGGAAGATCAGTATCACCAGCCCGCCAAGCAGCAGCACGGCCGCGATGATCGCCGCCGCCTGCGGGTTGAAGATCGCGAAGGTGACGAGGCCGCCGACGCCGAGATCCTCGGCCAGGCTCACGATCACGTTGCTGAACGGCTCAGGCGAGGTGTTGACCGCCATCCTGGTCCCGGCCTTGACCGCGTGGCTGGCCAGCGCCGTCGAACCGCCGACCAGGCCCGCGACCGCGTCGTTGAGCGAGCCGCTCTGACCAGCCAGCACCGCACCCACCCAGGCGCCCGCCGCTGGGCGGATCACCGTGTGCACGGAGTCCCACGCCGAGTCGACGTACGGGATCTTGTCCGCGACCGCCTCGCACAGGAACAGCACGCCCGCTGTGACGAGCACCTCAGGGCGCTGCAGGGTCGCGGGGACGTCGTCGCTCAGCCCGGTCGCGCCGAAGACGCCGAGCAGCAGCACGACGGCGTACGCGTTGATTCCGCTGGCCCAGCCGCTGGTGAAGACGAGAGGGAGTACCGACACGGACGCGATCGTAACCAGTCGGCGACGGGGCGTCCTGGGCCTGAGTGCGCAGGTCTGAGTATCCGTACCTAGGGGGCGAGATGAGTACGCGCGCGGATGGGTGCCGACCTGCGTGAACGAGAGAGTGGAGCCACGGAGAAGGGGAACGGCTCGGCACCGGCGACACGGGGCGCCGGAGCGGAGCCGCCCCGGATCCGCTCCTTCCGCCGACGCAAGTCGGCGGGAGCGAGGCACGGGGGGCCCGGGGGAACGACCGAACGGGGGTCCAACGGGGGACACGGGGGAAAACGGGGGAGCACGAGAAGGCGCCGGTTCGAGGTGGCCCGCGGGGGACGCGGCCACAGCGGACCGGCGCTTTCGTGTCTACGCGCGCGTACCGCTCACCCGGCCCTGCAACAGCCGCGACAGCGCCGAGTGGACGTCGTCCAGGGAGCGCTCTGCCTGGAACGCCTTCCAGTCCAGGGCGGCCACCAGCACCATGCCGACCAGCGCCGAGGCGGTCAGGGAGACGTCGATGGCCTCATGGAACTCGCCGTTGCCGATGCCCTCGCGCAGGACGTCCTCGACGACCGCCACCGCCTGCTGACGGACCACCATGAGCGTGGACTGCCAGGCCCGGTTGGTGCGCCACAGCTCGGCCACGTAGAGCTGGGTGAAGGCCGGGTAGCGGTCGATGAAGACCAGACCGGCCCGGATCATCGCGTCCAGGGCGTCCGTCTTGCTGCCGCCCTCCCGGGCGGTCCGTTCCGCCGCCTCGCGGAGGGAGGCGGTGAGCAGGCCCACGCCGTGCCGCAGCAGCTCCTCGAAGAGGACGGACTTGCTCGCGAAGTTGTAGTAGACGGTGCCCTTCGCGACCCCGGCCCGCTCCGCGATCTCGTCGACGGTCGTGGCGGAGAAGCCCTGCTCGGCGATGAGGGTGACGGCCGCCTCGTAGAGCTTCTGCCGGGTGGCCTCGCGGCGCGTGCTGCCGCTGCTGCTTTCCATGGCCCCGATTCTCACAGCAACCGCGGGCCCGTCGGTCGTCGAGGTCACAGGCTCAGCTCCGGGTGCAGCCGGTCGAGCGTCCACACCTGGCGGCGGCGGGCCGACAGCGCGGTCAGCGCGAGAGCGCCCGCGGTGAAGGCGACGAGCACCACGCACGCGTGCCACACCGGACCGAGACCGCCTCCCGTGATGAGCCGGCGCAGCGCCTCGACGACGTAGCTCATCGGCAGGAAGGGGTGGAGCGCGTTGAAGAAGCCCGGGCTGGTCTGCACGGGGTACGTGCCGCCCGCGGAGGTCAGCTGGAGCATCAGGAAGGCCAGGACGAGGATCCGTCCCGCCGCCCCGAAGCGGGCGTTGAGCCACTGCACGATCGCCGCGAAGCACGCCGTGACCAGGAACAGGAAGCCCACCGTCCCGGCCGCCCGCACCATCTGGAGGCCGATCGCCCAGTGCAGCACCGACATCAGGGCGACGGTCTGGAGCACTCCGACGGCCACCACCGGCAGCCAGCCGGCCAGCGCGATCCGCCACGCGGGGGCGCCCGCCGCGAGCGCGCGCCGGTTCATCGGCGCCACCAGCATGTACGCGACCATCGCGCCCACCCACAGGGACAGCGGGATGAAGTACGGGGCGAAGCCGGTGCCGTAGTTGGGCGCCTTGTGGAAGTCCTTGGAGACCAGCTGTACGGGGTCGGCCATGACGCCGGTGCGCTCGTCGCGGTCGGCCTTGTCGTAGTCGGGGATCTGTCCGGCGCCGTCGTGCAGTCCGTCGGAGAGCTTCCCGGAGCCGTCGACGAGCTTGTACATGCCGCCGTTGAGGTCCTCGGCGCCCGTCTTGAGCTTGCCGACCCCCTCGTCCAGGTCGCCGGCGCCGGTCTTGGCCGTGCCGAGCCCGGTGTGGAGCGTCTTGGCGCCCGCGGCGACCTTGCCCGCGCCCTCGTTCAGCTTGTTGATCTTGGAGACGGCGTCGTCGAGGTCCTCGGAGAGGTTCGGCGCCCGGTCGGCGAGGGCCTGGGCCTGCTTCTGGAGGGTCGCCAGGTTCTTGTCGAGCTTCTTCAGATCGCCGTCCTGGTCGTCCACGAGGGTGTTCACGTCGTCCGCGATCGTCGCCACGTCCGCGGCGGCGTCCTTGGCCTTCTTCAGGTCGGCGCAGGCCCCGTCCGGCAGGACCGGGTTCTCGCAGCGCGCCTTGTAGACGTCGTCGAGGGTGTCGGAGGCCGTGTGGGCGCCCTTGGCGGCGACCGGAGCCGTCTTCACCAGGGTGTCGAGGTTGTCGCGGATCGCCCCGGCGGAGTCCGCGACGAGCTGGGCGGTGTCGCCGATCGTCTTCTCGTTGTCCTTGAGGAACGGGCCGACCTTCTCCGCGACCCCGTCGACCTTGTCGGCGAGCGTCTGGGTGCCCTCCGCGACCTTCTCCGAGCCGTCCTGGAGGTCGCCCGCGCCCTTGTCGAGCTTCTTGAGGCCCTTGGACAGCTTGCCGCTGCCGCTCTTGGCGTCCTTCAACCCGTCGGCGAGGTCCTTGGAGCCCTTCTCGGCCTTGGCCGTGCCGGTCTCCAGCTTGTCGGCGCCCTTGGCGGCCTTGACCGTCGCGCCGTGGATGTCGGAGAAGGAGATGAAGATCTGGTCCAGGAAGGACCGCGAGGCCTTCGTGGACGCGGCCTGACGGACCTCGCTGAAGACCGTGCGGGAGATCTGCCCGACGATGTAGTTGTTCGCGTCGTTGGTCCTGACCTGGAGCGCGCCCGTCTCGGGGGAGTCGCCCGCACTGGAGGCGATCCGTTCGCTGAAGTCGGCCGGCACGGTCAGCGACAGGTAGTAGGTGCCGTCCTCGACGCCCACGCGCGCGTCGGCGGCGCTCACCTCGTGCCAGTCGAAGACGTCGCTGTCGAGCAGCCCCTTCGTGATGTCGGCGCCCGCGGTGATCTTCTTCCCGTCGGCGGTCGCCCCCTTGTCAGCGTTCACGAGCGCCACCGGGATGCGGTCGAGCCGGCCGTACGGGTCCCAGAACGACCACAGGTACAGGGCGCCGTACAGCAGCGGCAGCACCAGCAGTGCGACCAGGGCGGCGCGCGGGAGCTTGCCCCGGCCGAAGCGCCGCAGCTCAAGCGCGGCCAGTCGCGGCGAGCGCATCGGCCTTCTCCTTCCCCTCGGTGGACACCTTCACGACGTCGTCCGGGGCCTCGCTGCACACCGCCACGACGGTCGTCCCGGCCTCGGCGAGCGACCTCAACAGGGCCCAGACCTCGGCCCGTTCGGCGTCCGACAGCTTCAGATCGACGTCGTCGACGCCGAGCAGCCGTGGGCGGCCGATGAGCGCGAGGGCGAGGGACAGCCGCAGCGCCTCCAGCCGCTCCAGATCGCGTACGGCGGTCCGGGAGCCCTTGGGCAGGGCCTCCCGGTCGAGACCGGCGGCGATCAGGGCGGTGTCGATCCGCAGCCTCGCCTCGTTCGTCCGCTCCGCGCGGGGCCGCAGCAGCGCGCGCAGGGAGTCCCCGAACCGGTGCTGGAGCAGGGCCCGCTCGCGCAGGTGCTCCCCGACGGTGAGGGCCGGGTCGAGGTCGGTGACCCCGGCGACATGCGCGACGGCGCTCATCCGCCGTACCGCCCCGAGCTGCTTGGGCAGTCGCGCCCCGCCCACGGCCGCCGTCCCTTCGGTGGCCTTCATGCGCCCGGTGAGCGCGAGCAGCAGACATGTGCGGCCGGTCCCCGACGGACCCTCGACCGCGACGAGCGAGCCGGGCTCGGCCTCGAAGGTGATCCCGCGGAAGGCCCACCCCCGCGGCCCCTTGAGCCCGAGGCCCTCGGCTGTGACGGCGACTCCGCCCACAGCCCACCCCCTGAGTGTTGAAGCGAGTTTTTGAACTGACTGGTCAGTGCAAAAACTAGCCCGAACTTTCGATCGAAGCAAAAGCCCAGGTCAGAACGGATTGTCAGTGCCATACCTCACGATGGGCACATACGGCCACAACGCCGTCACGCAGACGACAGGAGGTTCGTCATGGCCACCTCTCACGCAGCAGCAGCCGCCCGTCGGCGCCGCTCCACCGGCCCTGCCCCCTCACTGACCGGACCGGCGAGCGACGTACACCCCGTGCTGCGCCGGACCACGGCCCCGCCCGCCGCCCTCGACCTGCTCGCCCAGGCCCGCGCCGGACTCGACGAGGCCGCCGTCCTGGAAACACCGAACGAGCGCTACGCGACGGCACATCTCGCCGCCCTGCGCACCGCCGCCGCCGTCCTCGCCGCGCGCGGACGCCCGGAGCCGACCCCCCGACGCCGGGCCAAGATCCGGAGCGCCTGGGAAGTGCTCCCCGAGATAGCGCCCGAGCTCGCCGAGTGGAGCGCGCTCTTCGCCGCCGGGGCCTGCCGCCGCGCCCGGGCCGAGGCCGGTATCCAGGGCGCGGCCTCCCGCCGGGACGCCGACGACCTCATACGCGACGTGGCGATGTTCCTGCGCCTCGTCGAGCGGATGCTGGTCCTCCAGCCGGTGCTGCCCCAGCCCCGCCAGGACACGGACCACCCGGACCCCGACGACCACCCAGGGAGCAGGGACATGCCGGACGCGGGGTGACTCCGCCGGCGCGCCGCACGGCCCGCCGAACACGGCTCGCGGCGCAGGACTCGGCCGGTGATGACTCGCTTCGCCGCCCATTAGGGTGGAGGCGCCTGAAACCCTCGCCTTCCGCACCCCGGGCGGGGAGGGTGCCCGTTCGCTCCGCCGTGCATGAGGCGGGGCCGCGCCGAGGAGTCAACTGCCGTGTCGGACCCGCTGCGACCCCGCGCCTCCCTCCGTACCGCCGTGGTCTGGGAAGTCCTCCAGGACGCCCTGGAACGGCGGGTCAAGGCCACGGGACGGGAGTCCCTGGACGTCCTCGACACCGGAGGCGGCAGCGGCAACTTCGCCGTGCCCGTCGCCCGCCTCGGCCACCGCGTCACCGTCGTAGACCCCAGCCCCAACGCGCTCTTCGCCCTGGAGCGCCGCGCCGCCGAGGCCGGCGTCGCCGACCGCGTCCAGGGCGTCCAGGGCGATGCCCACGGCCTCTTCGACGTGGTCGAGCGCGGCGCCTACGACGCGGTGCTGTGCCACGGCGTCCTGGAGTACGTCGACGACCCGGCGGAGGGCGTTCGCAACGTGATCGCCGCGCTGCGCTCCGAAGGCGTCCTCAGCCTGCTCGCGGCCGGCCTGGGCGGCGCCGTGCTCGCCCGCGCCCTCGCCGGCCACTTCAAGGAGGCCAAGCAGGCCCTCGCCGACCCGAACGGCCGCTGGGGGGACGGCGACCCCGTGCCGAGGCGTTTCACCGCCGAACAGCTCACCGCACTCGTCGAGGGAGCGGGCCTGGAAGTCGGCGCCGTGCACGGCGTCCGGGTCTTCGCCGACCTGGTCCCCGGCGTGCTGGTCGACACCGAGCCCGGGGCCCTGGAGGCGCTGCTCAAGCTGGAGGAGGCGGCGGCCGAACTGCCCGCCTTCCACTCCGTGGCCACCCAGCTTCATGTGCTCGGCGAGACCCGGACCACCTCCTGAGACCCCTGTGCCGCGCCCTGGTGCGGCGCTGATCAGGGACTTGGGTGCAGATGGAGTACGCCACAGGCCCCCCGATCGGGCGCCCAGCGCCGTATGATCGAGGGAGACCGCCCGGCATGACGGGTCGGCTGCTGGGGAATGCAAGATTCAGTGGCCGGGACGCTCATGGCGGAATCCGGTTGGCTAATTGGCGTAGAGGGGCGGGTTTCACGGGGGCGATTCCCTGCCTATCCTGAAGGGACCCCCCGAGTCGCCCCGGCGACTGCACGATGAGGAGGACTCCGTGCCGCTCTCGGAGCACGAGCAGCGAATGCTCGAGCAAATGGAGCGAGCGCTGTACGCCGAAGATCCCAAGTTCGCGACAGCGCTCGAGGGAAGCGGGCTGCGTACGTACACCCGGCGACGGGTCTACCAGGCGGTCGCGGGCTTCCTCGTAGGTATCGCGCTCCTCATGGCAGGAATGGTCGCCAAGCAGGTCTGGCTCAGCGTGGTGGGCTTCCTCGTCATGCTGGGCTGTGCGGTACTCGCCGTGACCGGCTGGCGCAAGGCTCCCAAGCCGGGCGAACAGCCCGCGGCGGGTGGCCCGCAAGCTCGTCGTCAGCCCCGGCAGAAGCGCTCCATGATGGACCGCATCGAGCAGCGCTGGCAGCGGCGCCGCGATGAGCAGGGCGGCCAGTAGCTCGACCCACAGCGGATGAGGGGGTGACCGCCCACCGGGCGGTCACCCCCTCACGCACGCCCTTGGTCCGGCAGCCCGGCCGACGAGACGAGCCCCCGATCCGCTTCCACGGATCGGGGGCTCGCTCTGTGCCGAGTGCTCGGTCAGCTCTGTCTAGCTCTGCTGGCCGGACGGTTTGCGCAGGCTGGGCCGGGCCGCCGCCACCCGGGCCGTGACGCCGCTCCACCACTCCGAGACGGCCCACACCACCCGTACGGTCGAGCGCGGGGCGAGGGCCGCCCGCAGTTGCGTGCTCCGCGGTGCCGTGCCGCGCAGCCCGGCGATCGCCCGCCGGACGTCCTCCGCGAGCCCCGCCGTGGGGCGCGGCCGCGGCGCGTACAGCACCTGCTCCACCGCCTCCGCCACGCGGTGTACCGAAGCCGCGGCAGCCTCGTCGAGATGACCCAGCCGGACGAACCGGGCCGCCGTCCTGCGAGGCGTCTGCGACTCGTCCGGCAGGATCCCGAAGTCCCAGGCCGTGTCGGTCAGTTCCAGCCAGACCGCCAGCGTGTGCGGGGCGGCGTCCGCCTCGGTCCGGCCGTGCGCCCCCAGCCGTACCGCCCGGGTCCGGGTCCGCCACAGCGCGGGCGCCAGCGGGATCGCCAGGGCGGCGAGACCGCCGAGCGCCCACGCCAGGAAGACGTACCACTTCGGGCCGTCGTCGTCCTTGGCGAGCGCGGCCGCGGTGGACTCGCTCGGACAGGCCTCGAGCTTCTTCTGCTGCGCGGAGCAGCTCTCGCTGGCCGACGGCGTGGCGGAGGGCGCCGCGCTCGCCGACTGGGTCGGACGGCCCGTGTCCGGCAGGTTGCTGCCCGGGGTCTGCGTCTGCGTGTACTCGGGCTGCGTGCCCCGGGTCGGGGTCGGCTCGAAGCGGGTCCAGCCGACGCCCTCGAAGTACAGCTCGGGCCAGGCGTGCGCGTCGCGCAGCGTGACCGTCACCGATCCGTCGCCCTGCGGTGTACCGGGGGCGAAGCCCACCGCGACGCGGGCCGGAATGCCGAGGCTCCGGGCCATCGCGGCCATCGCGAAGGAGAAGTGGACGCAGAAGCCCTGCTTGTTCTCCAGGAACCGGGCGATCGCCTGCGAGCCGCTGCCCGCCTGGACCTGGGTGTCGTACTGGAAGCCACCGGTCACCGTGAAGTACTCCTGGAGCTTCACCGCCTCGTCGTAGTGGTTCGAGGAGCCGGCGGTGACCTCCCGGGCGGTCTTGGTGACGATGTCGGGCAGGGACTTCGGCAGCTTGGTGTACTCGCGCTTCAGGCTCGCGGGAGGTTCCGGGGCCGAGGCCAGCTGGTCGGCCGTCGGCCGCACGTCCAGGCTCCTGACCGTGTACGTCTTCCCGCGCGTGGTCTGGCCGTGGTCGCCGACGAGCGTCATGCCCACCGGTTCGTAGCGCCACTTGCCGTCGACCTCCACGCCGCTCGGCGGGTACGGCATCGGCAGCCAGTCCTGCTGGTACCAGTCGGCGGCCGAGATCCGCGTCGTGATCTCGGCACGCCGGACGTCGGCGCCGAGACCGGGCGGGGTGGGGAACTCGTCCGGCACCTTGTCGATGTCCCGCTTGGACGGCTTCCACGTGGTGCCGTCGAAGTCGTCCAGGGAGACGATCCGCAGATACTGGGCGCCGGCCGCCTCCGGATCGGACCGCACCGACAGCACGTCGCGGTCGTCGTCCGCGTTGAGGTTGTCGCGCAGGGACACCAGGGGGTTCACCGCGGAGATCGTGCCCCCGCTGCCGTTGCCACCGCCCGCGCCCGCTCCGACGCCGTCCAGCAGGCCGCCGCTCATCGAGGGCAGGGCGATCGGCACCACGAGGGCCAGGCCCAGCGCGACGGCGCCGATACGCCGCCCGGTGCGGACCGGGGCCACCGGGCCGGACTCGCCGCCCGGGGTGCGCGGCGCCCCGCCGAAGACCCGGCCCCACTGGGAGAGCCGGTCGCGTCCCTCGGAGAGCAGCAGCATCAGATAGCCGGCCGCCGCGACCACGAACCACAGCCAGTCGGCACCGCCGTCGGACAGCCCCGCGGCCACGGAGTACAGCGCGAGCAGCGGCAGTCCGGCCGGGGCCGCGCTGCGGAAGGTCACCGCGAGGGTGTCCACAGCGAGCCCGATGACCAGGACGCCACCGATGATCATCAGCCGGATGCCGTCGGACTCCAGCGGCGCCGGGATCGCGTACCGCGCGATGTCGTCGCTGCCCTGCTGGAGCAGGTCGGCGAAGCGCTGGAAGGCCTCGGGGCCGGGCACGATCCCGGCGACCGCCTGCTCCCGGGTGAAGAGCAGGGTCAGCATCATCAGCGTGACCAGGGCCTGTGAGGCCACGGTCAGGGGGCGGGCCAGCGGTACCCGCCGGGTCGCCGCGCCCACCAGGGACTGCACGCCCAGCAGGAAGGCCGCCTGGAGGATCCATGTGGCCGGTTCGACCAGGGGCAGCAGGGCGCAGGACGCCATCAGGGTGGCCGCCCAGGCGCCCAGCGCCAGTCGTGCCCGCCCGCTCATGTCCGTGCCCCCTCACTGCCCGCGCCGTTCGCCGCACCGAGACCGGTGCGCTCGCGGTCCGCCTGGCGCCACAGTTCGCTCAGAGAGGCACCGCGCGGTACGCGCAGCGCCGTCCAGCCGGCCTCGCGCAGCATCCGCAACCGCTCCTCGCTCCGGTCCAACGGCCGGGCCGCGTCGGTCGGTTCCCGACCCCAGCCCGCCCCGTCCAGCAGGAAGGCGACCGCGCCTCCGCTGCGCTGGCGCATCTTGGCGGCGACCGTGGCCTGTTCCTCGTCGAGGTCGCCGAAGAAGGCGACCAGCAGCCCCTCGTTGCCGCCGCGCAGCACGTCGTAGGCGCGGGACAGGCCCGTGCCGTCGGAGTGGTCGATCACCGCGAGGGTGTCCATCATCAGGCCCGCCGCGTCCGCCGACTCCTGGCTCGCGCCCGCGAAGCCGTCCGCGCCCTCGCCGGGCACCGAGCTGCCGGTGTCCGTCAACAGCCGGACGGAGAAGCCGCGTTCGAGCATGTGGACCAGCGCCGACGCGGTGCCCGAGACGGCCCACTCGAAGGCCGAGTCGGGGCCCGCGCCGTGGAAGGCGAGGCCCCGGGTGTCGAGGAGCACCGTGCAGCGCGAACGCTGCGGTTGCTCCTCGCGGCGCACCATCAGTTCGCCGTAGCGCGCGGTGGAACGCCAGTGGACCCGGCGCAGGTCGTCGCCGTAGCGGTAGCCGCGCGGGATGACGTCGTCCTCGCCGGCCAGGGCGAGCGAGCGCTGCCGCCCGTCGCCGTAGCCCTTCGCCTCGCCGCTGAAGCGCACCGGCGGCAGCGGCTCCACGCGCGGGATCACCGTCAGGGTGTCGTACGACGAGAAGGACCGGGTCAGCTCGCACATGCCGAACGGGTCGGTCAGGCGCAGCTGGAGCGGGCCCAGCGGATAGCGGCCGCGCAGGTCGGAACGGACCCGGTAGGAGACCTCGCGGCGACCGCCCGCCTCGACCCGGTCCAGGACGAAGCGGGGGCGCGGCCCGAGGACGTAGGGCACCCGGTCCTGGAGCATCAGCAGGCCGGTGGGCAGCCGTGAGACGTTGTCCATCCGCAGATGGACGCGGGCCTCGCTGCCGGCGGGCACGCGCGCGGGGGAGAGCCGGCGGCTGCCGGCGACCCGGTAGCGGGTGCGGTACAGGACGGTGGCGCAGACCAGGGGCAGCACGGCCAGCAGCAGGCCGACCCGGAGCAGATCGCTCTGCCCCAGGACGTACGCGCAGATGGCGGCGGCGATGCCCGCGGCCAGGAAGGACCGGCCGCGGGTGGTCAGACCGGCCAGCGCGGTGCGCAGCCCGCCCTTGTCGCCCCGGTCGGGCTCGGCGCGCCCGGGCCCCCCGGCGGTGGTCATCCAAGCCTCCGCGGCGGCTGCTGGCCGTACGCCTGCGTGCCGTGGCCGAGGCCGATGCCGCCCTGCTGCTGGGGCACCGGGGTGCGCTGGAGGATCTCCTGCACGACCTGCTCGGAGGTGCGCCGGTTGAGCTGGGCCTGGGCGGTGGGCAGCAGCCGGTGGGCCAGGACGGCGACGGCGAGGGCCTGGACGTCGTCCGGCAGCGCGTACTCCCGGCCGCTGAGGGCGGCGGACGCCTTCGCCGCGCGCAGCAGATGCAGCGTCGCGCGCGGGGAGGCGCCGAGTCTCAGGTCGGGGTGGGTGCGCGTGGCGGCGACCAGGTCCACGGCGTAGCGCCGGACCGGGTCGGCGACGTGGACGCCGCGGACGGCGTCGACCAGCTTCACGATGTCGTGCGCGTGGGCCACCGGCTGGAGGTCGTCCAGCGGGCTGACCCCGCCGTGGACGTCGAGCATCTGCAGCTCGGCCTCCGCGCTGGGGTAGCCGATGGAGACCCGCGCCATGAAGCGGTCGCGCTGGGCCTCCGGCAGCGGGTAGGTGCCCTCCATCTCGACCGGGTTCTGCGTGGCCACCACCATGAAGGGGCTGGGCAGCTCGTAGGTCTGCCCGTCGATGGTGACCTGCCGCTCCTCCATGGACTCCAGGAGCGCGGACTGCGTCTTCGGCGAGGCGCGGTTGATCTCGTCGCCGATCACGATCTGCGCGAAGATCGCGCCCGGCTTGAACTCGAAGTCCCGGCGCTGCTGGTCCCAGATGGACACACCCGTGATGTCCGAGGGCAGCAGGTCGGGCGTGAACTGGATACGCCGCACCGAGCAGTCGATGGACCGCGCCAGTGCCTTCGCCAGCATGGTCTTTCCGACGCCGGGGACATCCTCGATCAGAAGATGCCCCTCGGCGAGCAGTACGGTCAGCGAAAGCCGTACGACCTCGGGCTTGCCCTCGATCACTCC
The DNA here is from genome assembly GCF_045041065.1 of Streptomyces sp. NBC_00028. Classification (NCBI taxonomy): domain Bacteria; kingdom Bacillati; phylum Actinomycetota; class Actinomycetes; order Kitasatosporales; family Streptomycetaceae; genus Streptomyces; species Streptomyces sp. NBC_00028. Next base: position 7,305,551 of record NZ_CP108293.1, read on the forward strand.
TTCCACCGAACTGCGGACACGCTCCACAGTGGCGGTCAGATCAGTGAGGCTCGCTCGATCGTCATAGGTCGTCACCCGGCCCTCCTCGGCCCGTTCTTTCTCCGGGCCGACGCTCTGCGATGCGGACCGGCCCACCCCGAATTCACGGACACCACGCGGAAATGGTTCCGCGTGACGTCCATCCCCGCATTCTTGCTGCCGTTACCGATTCGTGTCACTCGCCTGTGGACAACTGCCTGCGATATGTCAGGGCTTGCGGCCTTTTGGGCACCCAGGAACCGGAAATCAACAGGAGAACGACAGCTTCGGAGGGCGGCCCGACGGGGTCAGGCGGGGTCGACCTCGCGCAGCAGACCCGTCTTCACGTCGAAGACGAAGCCGCGCACGTCGTCGGTGTGCAGCAGGAACGGGTTGGTGCGCACCCGCTGCATGGACTGGCGTACGTCCTGGTCGACGTCCCGGAAGGACTCCACGGCCCAGGCCGGGCGCTGGCCGACCTCCATCTCCAGCTCGGTGCGGAAGTCCTCGGTGATCGCCTCCAGACCGCAGCCGGTGTGGTGGATCAGGACGACGCTACGGGTGCCCAGCTTGCGCTGGCTGATGGTGAGCGACCGGATCACGTCGTCGGTCACCACCCCGCCCGCGTTGCGGATGGTGTGGCAGTCGCCGAGCTCCAGACCGAGCGCGGCGTGCAGGTCGAGACGGGCGTCCATGCAGGCCACGACGGCCACGTGCAGAACGGGGCGGGCGTCCATGCCGGGGTCGGTGAACGCGGCGGCGTACTGCTCGTTCGCGTCGACGAGGCGGTCGGTGACGGCGCCGACGCGTATGGCGCCTTCGGATGCGGTGGCGGCGGATGCAGAAGTCGTCATAGTGACGACGTTACTGGTCACAGCCGATCCGGTCCTGCGGTGAGAAGGGAAAAAGAGCGTCATCACGTCCTCTTTGTGAGGTAAGCCACAGAGGTGAGCCACAGGGGGCGGGTGCGCCCGGCCGGGTGAAATCCCGCCACCGGTCGCCTCACCCCCATGCCCGGCCGCGACGCGCAGGCCGGTTGATTGACCGCGAGACACCGTGGACTAAAGTGACGCGAAGCGGGAGGCGAGGTCTCCCTGTCGGCATCAATTCCCCAGGAGACACCGGCGCAGTCACCGGATCTCCCCACGCGCGCGGCGCGTACGTACGGCTCGGCCTTCTCCCGGAGGCGGGGGCCCGGCGGTGCGGACGGCCCGCCGGACCTGAGAGGGCCCCTTGAGCAACACGCGACATGTCCCGGTGATGCTCCAGCGCTGCCTGGACATGTTGGCCCCCGCCCTCCAGGCCCCCGGAGCGGTCGTCGTCGACTGCACCCTCGGTCTCGGCGGCCACAGTGAGGCCCTTCTCCAGCAGTTCCCCGAGGTCCGTCTGGTCGCCCTCGACCGCGACAAGGAGGCCCTGCGCCTGTCCGGCGAGCGCCTCGCGCCCTACGGCGAGCGCGCCACCCTCGTCCACGCGGTCTACGACGAACTTCCGGACGTTCTCGACCGACTCCGCGTCCCGCACGTCCAGGGCGTCCTGTTCGACCTCGGCGTCTCCTCCATGCAGCTCGACGAGGCCGACCGCGGTTTCGCCTACGCCCAGGACGCCCCGCTCGACATGCGCATGGACCAGACGACCGGCATGAGCGCCGCCGAGGTCCTCAACACCTACCCGCCGGGCGAGCTGGTGCGGATCCTGCGGGCGTACGGCGAGGAGAAGCAGGCCAAGCGGATCGTCGCCGCCGTCGTGCGCGAGCGCGCGAAGGAGCCGTTCAGCAACAGCGCGCGGCTCGTCGAGCTGATCCGGGACTCCCTGCCGCAGGCCGCCAAGCGCACCGGCGGCAACCCGGCCAAGCGCACCTTCCAGGCGCTGCGCATCGAGGTCAACGGGGAACTCTCGGTCCTGGAGCGGGCGATCCCGGCCGCGGTGAAGGCGCTCGACGTGGGCGGACGGATCGCCGTGCTGTCGTACCACTCGCTGGAGGACCGGCTGGTGAAGCAGGTGTTCGCGGCCGGCGCCGCCAACACCGCGCCCCCCGGCCTCCCGGTGGTCCCCGAGCAGTACCAGCCGCGGCTCAAGCTGCTCACGCGCGGTGCCGAACTTCCCACCGAGGAAGAGGTCGCCGAGAACCGGCGGGCGGCCCCCGCGCGGCTGCGTGGAGCCGAGCGGATCAGGGCGGACATCGAGTGAGGAGCGGAGTGAGCAGGAAACCCGAACTGAGGGGGCGGGCGGCTCGTCTCGCGCGGCTCCTCCCATCGTCCTCCGGCTCCGGCCAGGCCGCCCGCACTCCGTTCGTGCTCCTCGTCGTACTCCTTCTCGGCGGCGGCCTCATCGGGCTCCTGGTGCTGAACTCCGCGCTCAGCGAAGGGTCGTTCAAACTCGACGACCTCCAGAAGGAGACGAAGAGCCTCACCGACCAGCAGCAGGCTCTCCAGCGCGACATCGACGCCTACTCCGCCCCCGACGCCCTCCAGCGCCGCGCCCGTGAGCTCGGCATGGTCCCCGGCGGCGACCCCGCCTTCCTCGACCCGGACGGCACCGTCAAGGGCGTTCCGGGCGCCGCGGCCGAGCAGTCCTCGGCCCAGGTCGTACGGCCGCCCGAGGCCATGCCCCTCACGGCCACGTCCCCGACGCCCACGCCCACGGCGTCCACGGCCACCGTGCCGACATCCACGCCCGTACCCACCCCCACGACCACCCCCACAGCCACCCCCTCCACCGAACCGTCCTCCGCGACCCCGACCCCCGGCAGGTGACGGAAGTGTCCGACAGGGAACCGCCGCGCCGCCGTGTGCCCGGACCCGCCAGGCCCGCGGGCGACGGCCGCCGGCGCCCCGCAGGACCCGGCGCCCGCCCGGTCCGCCGCCCGGCGCAGCCCCGCCCCGCGCCCCCGCGCGCCACGGCCCCGCGCCCGCTCCGGCTCGGCAGCCCCCGGCCCCGGCTGCGCATGGTCAGCCTCGCCCTGACCCTGGTGATGATCGCCTTCGTCGTCCGACTGCTCCAGGTCCAGGCCGTCGACGCGAGCACCTACGCGGCCAAGGCCGAGCAGAACCGGTACGTCGGCTACACCCTGGCCGCCGAGCGCGGCCAGATCACCGACCGGGCCGGCGTGGCCCTCGCGACCAGCGTGGACGCGTACGACATCACGGCCGACCCCACGCTCTTCAAGCGCAAGCAGCTCAAGATCGACGACGGGCCCGAGCAGGCCGCCGCGCTGCTCGCCCCGATCCTCGGACAGGAGCAGAGCGAGCTGACCGCGAAGCTCCGCACCAAGGGGCAGTACGTCAAGCTCGCCGGGCGGCAGACACCGCAGGTCTGGAAGCAGATCAAGGACCTCAGGAGCGCGCTCGCCACGAAGGCCGAGGAGGGCACCGGCGTCAATGTGCTCGCCGGTGTCTTCGCCGTCGCCACCAGCAAGCGCGTGTACCCCAACGGCGATCTGGCCGCCGGGATACTGGGCTGGGTCAACGCCGACGGCAAGGGCGGCGGCGGGGTCGAGCAGCAGCTGAACAAGCTGCTGACGGGCAAGGACGGCAAGATCCGGTACGCCCAGTCCGGCGGCCGGCAGGTCCCGACGGCGGGTTCGACGGAGACGCCCGCCGTGCCCGGCAGCGACGTCGAGCTCACCATCGACCGCGACATCCAGTGGGCCGCGCAGAACGCGATCACCGAGCAGGTGCAGAAGTCCAAGGCGGACCGCGGGTACGTGATAGTGCAGGACACGAGGACCGGCGAGATCCTCGCCATGGCAAACTCACCCGGCTTCGACCCCGGTGACCTCTCCCAGGCCGACCCCGGCACCCTGCACAACTGGGCCGTGGAGGACGCCTACGAGCCCGGCTCCACCGCCAAGGTCATGTCGATGGCCGCCGTACTGGAGGAGAACACCGCGACGCCGCTGACGCATGTCACCGTGCCCAACCGGCTGCACCGCGGCGACCGCCTCTTCAAGGACGACATCGACCACAAGACCTGGTACCTCACGCTCAACGGCGTGCTCGCCATGTCCAGCAACATCGGCACCATCCTGGCCACCGGCCAACTCGGCAAGACCCAGGCGCAGTCCAACCAGATCCTCTACTCCTACCTGCGCAAGTTCGGCCTCGGCAGCTACAGCGGGCTGGACTTCCCGGGTGAGACCAAGGGCATCCTCGCGGCGCCCCAGGACTGGTCGACCTCGCAGCAGTACACGATTCCTTTCGGCCAGGGCGTCTCCCTCAACGCGATGCAGGCCGCCTCCGTCTACTCGACGATCGCCAACGGCGGCGTACGTGTCGAACCCACCCTGGTGCGCGGCACACAGGGGCCCGACGGACGCTTCACGCCCGCCGCGCAGCCCAAGAAGGCAAGGGTGATCAGCGCGAAGACGGCGAAGACCCTCGCCCAGATGCTGGAGTCGGTCGTGGACGACGAGGCGGGCACCGGTGCCAAGGCGCGCATTCCGGGGTACCGGGTCGCGGGCAAGACGGGTACGGCCAACCGTGTGGATCCGGCCACCGGCAAGTACCACGGCTACACCTCGTCGTTCGCCGGGTTCGCGCCCGCCGACAGCCCCCGGATCACCGTGTACTGCGCCATCCAGAACGCCACCAGGGGCAGTTATTTCGGCGGTCAGATCTGCGGCCCCGTCTACAAGCAGGTCATGGAGTTCGCCCTGAAGTCCCTCCAGGTCCCGCCGACGGGAACCAAGTCCGCCTCTCTTCCCGTCACCTTCACACCCTGATCAGTACGAGCAGCCAGGAACCACCTCGTGACAACGATCACTCCCGATTCCGGGAACCAGAGCACGTCCACGCCCTCGCTTCGCTCCGAAGCGGGTGTGCCCGGTACGCTCACCGCCGTGCCACACGCTGATCAGTCCCAAACCACCCAGAAGGGCCATCCCGTGACATATCCGGGACCGCCCCGGCCGGTCCGGGTCTCCGCCACACCCCTCGCGGAACTCGCCGATCAGCTGGGTGCCGAGCAGCCGGACAGTACCGCCGAGGTCACGGGCATCACCCATGACTCCCGCGCGGTCCGCCCCGGCGACCTGTACGCCGCCCTCCCGGGCGCCCGCCTGCACGGCGCCGACTTCGTCACCCAGGCCGCCGGCCTCGGCGCGGTCGCCGTGCTCACCGACCCGACCGGCGCCGAGCGCGCCGCGGCGACCGGACTGCCGGTTCTCGTCGTGGCCGACCCGCGCGCGCGGATGGGCGAGCTGGCGGCCACCATCTACGGCCACCCGGGCCGCGATCTGCTCCAGATCGGCATCACCGGCACCTCCGGCAAGACCACCACCGCCTATCTCGTCGAGGGCGGGCTGAAGACCAAGAACAACACCGGTCTGATCGGCACGGTGGAGATGCGGATCGGCGACGAGCGCATCAAGTCCGAGCGCACCACCCCCGAAGCCACCGATCTCCAGGCCCTGTTCGCGGTCATGCGCGAACGCGGTGTCGAGGCCGTCGCGATGGAGGTCTCCAGCCACGCCCTGGTCCTCGGCCGGGTCGACGGCTGTGTCTTCGACATCGGGGTGTTCACCAACCTCAGCCCGGAACACATGGAGTTCCACTCCGACATGGAGGACTACTTCCGGGCCAAGGCACAGCTGTTCACGCCGAAACGCAGCAAACTGGGCGTCGTCAACTTCGACGACGAGTACGGCCGGCGGCTCGTCGCGGAGGCCACGGTCCCCGTGGTCACCTTCTCCGCCGAGGGCCACCCGGACGCCGATTGGCGCGCCGAGAACGTCCAGGTCGGCCCGATGGACTCGACGTTCACCGCGATCGGTCCCGAGGGCGAGCGCATCCACGCCAGGTCACCGCTGGCCGGTCCCTTCAACGTGGCCAACACGCTCGCTGCGATCGTCGCCCTCGCCGTCGCCGGGCTCGACCCGCAGACCGCCGCCGACGGCGTCGCCGCGGTGCCGGGCGTGCCGGGCCGGCTGGAGCGCGTGGACGCCGGACAGCCCTATCTCGCGGTCGTGGACTACGCCCACAAGACCGACGCCGTCGAATCGGTCCTCAAGGCGCTCCGCAAGGTCACCGAGGGCAGCCTGCACGTCGTGCTCGGCTGCGGCGGCGACCGGGACACGACCAAGCGCGCGCCGATGGGCGCCGCCGTGGCGCGGCTCGCCGACACCGCCGTACTGACCTCCGACAACCCCCGCTCCGAGGACCCCCTCGCGATCCTCGCCACCATGCTCCAGGGCGCGGCGTCCGTGCCGGTGCACGAGCGCGGCGAGGTCCAGGTCTTCGAGGACCGGGCCGCCGCGATCACCGCCGCCGTCGCCCGGGCACGGCCCGGGGACACCGTGCTGGTCGCGGGCAAGGGCCATGAGCAGGGCCAGGACATCGCCGGGGTGGTCCGTCCCTTCGACGACCGCCAGGTGCTTCGAGAAGCCATCCAGAAGACCCAGGGATGAACTTGTGATCGCCCTCTCTCTCGCCGAGATCGCAGCAGTCGTCGGCGGGCAGACGCACGACATACCGGATCCGTCCGTCCAGGTCACCGGGCCGGTCGTCCGGGACTCCCGAGAAGTGGGGTCCGGCAGTCTCTTCGTCGCCTTCGTCGGCGAGCGCGTCGACGGCCACGACTTCGCGGCCCAGGTCGTCGAGGCGGGTGCGGTCGCCGTGCTCGCGTCACGACCCGTCGGTGTGCCGGCGATCGTCGTGGACGACGTCCAGAAGGCCCTCGGCGCCCTCGCGCGTGAGGTCGTACGACGGCTCGGCGCGACCCTCGTGGCGCTGACCGGCTCGGCCGGCAAGACCAGCACCAAGGACCTGATCGCCCAGGTGCTCCAGCACAAGGCGCCGACGGTGTGGACGCCGGGCTCGCTCAACAACGAGATCGGGCTCCCGCTGACCGCCCTGTCCGCCACCGAGGAGACACAGTTCCTCGTGCTGGAGATGGGCGCCCGCGGCATCGGCCACATCCGCTACCTCGCCGAACTGACGCCCCCGAAGATCGGCCTCGTCCTCAACGTCGGCACCGCCCACATCGGCGAGTTCGGCGGCCGTGAGCAGATCGCGCAGGCCAAGGGCGAACTCGTCGAGGGGCTTCCGCCGGCGGAGGAAGGCGGTACGGCGGTCCTCAACGCCGACGATCCCCTCGTACGGGCCATGGCGTCCCGTACGAAGGCGAAGGTGATCCTTTTCGGAGAGTCCGACGAAGCGGACGTACGCGCCGAGAACGTGAGACTCACGGACACGGGACAGCCCGCCTTCAGGCTTCGCACACCCTCCGGTGACAGCGACGTGACCATGCGCCTGTACGGTGAGCACCACGTGTCGAACGCGCTCGCCGCGGCCGCCGTCGCCCATGAGCTGGGCATGTCCGCGGAAGAGATCGCCACCGCGCTCTCCGAGGCGGGCTCCCTCTCCCGCTGGCGGATGGAGGTCACCGAGCGCCCGGACGGCGTGACCGTCGTCAACGACGCCTACAACGCCAACCCCGAATCCATGCGGGCCGCATTGCGCGCGCTCGTGGCCATGGGCCGGGGGCGGCGGACCTGGGCGGTGCTCGGCAAGATGGCCGAGCTCGGGGACGAGGCGCTCGCCGAGCACGACGCGGTCGGACGGCTCGCCGTCCGGCTCAACGTCAGCAAGCTCGTCGCGGTCGGGGGGATCGAAGCCTCCTGGCTGCAACTGGGCGCATATAACGAGGGTTCGTGGGGTGAGGAGTCGGTGCACGTGTCCGACGCACAGGCGGCGGTCGACCTGTTGCGCAGTCAGCTGCGCCCGGGAGACGTCGTACTCGTGAAGGCGTCCCGTTCGGTCGGCCTGGAGAGTGTCGCCACGGCGCTGCTCGGCGCCGAGGGTGAGGTTGCCGCGCGATGATGAAGCAGATCCTGTTCGCAGGAGTCATTGGTCTGTTCCTGACCCTGGTCGGCACCCCGCTGCTGATCAAGCTGCTCGCGCGCAAGGGCTACGGCCAGTACATCCGCGACGACGGCCCGCGCGAGCACGCCAGCAAGCGCGGTACGCCGACCATGGGTGGTATCGCCTTCATCTTCGCGACGGTCGCCGCGTACTTCCTGTCCAAGGTCATCACCGGCTACCCGCCCACCTACTCGGGCCTGTTGGTGCTCGGCCTGATGGTCGGCATGGGTCTGGTCGGCTTCCTCGACGACTACATCAAGATCGTCAAGCGGCGTTCGCTGGGCCTGCGGGCCAAGGCGAAGATGGCCGGCCAGCTGATCGTCGGCATCAGCTTCGCGGTGCTCGCGCTGATGTTCCCGGACGCCCGCAACAACACCCCGGCCTCCGACAAGCTGTCGTTCATCACGGACTTCGGCTGGAAGATCGGCCCGGTGCTGTTCGTGGTCTGGGCGCTGTTCATGATCCTCGCGATGTCGAACGGCGTGAACCTGACGGACGGTCTGGACGGCCTGGCCACCGGTGCCTCCGTGCTCGTCTTCGGCGCCTACACGTTCATCGGCGTCTGGCAGTTCCAGGAGTCCTGCGCCAACGCGGGCACCCTGACCAACCCGGGCGCCTGCTACGAGGTACGAGACCCCCTGGACCTCGCGGTCATCGCCTCGGCGCTGATGGGTGCCTGCCTCGGCTTCCTGTGGTGGAACACCTCGCCGGCGAAGATCTTCATGGGCGACACCGGTTCGCTCGCCCTCGGCGGTGTCCTCACGGGCCTGGCGATCTGCTCCCGCACCGAGCTGCTCGTGGCCATCATGGGCGGCCTGTTCGTCCTCATCACCATGTCGGTCGTCATCCAGGTCGGCTCCTTCAAGCTGACCGGCAAGCGCGTCTTCCGCATGGCACCGCTCCAGCACCACTTCGAACTCAAGGGCTGGTCCGAGGTTCTTGTGGTGGTCCGCTTCTGGATCATCCAGGGCATCTGTGTGATCGTCGGCCTGGGTCTCTTCTACGCGGGATGGGCAGCAGAAAAGTGACCTCCACGGTGTCCGCGGACTTCCAGGGCAAGCACGTCACCGTCGCGGGACTCGGCGTCTCCGGCATCCCGGCGGCCAAGGCGCTGCACGCGCGCGGGGCGCTCGTCACGGTCGTCAACGACGGCGACGACGCACGCGCGCGTGAGCAGGCCGCCGAGCTGGAGGCGCTCGGCGTCACCGTCCGCCTCGGTGACGGCGCCACCCTGCCCGAGGGCACCGAACTCATCGTTACCGCACCCGGCTGGAAGCCCGACAAGCCGCTGTTCACGGCCGCCCGGGAAGCCGGTGTCGAGGTCTGGGGCGACGTCGAACTCGCCTGGCGCCTGCGCGGCCCCGACGCGGCCCCCTGGCTCGCGATCACCGGCACCAACGGCAAGACGACGACCACGCAGATGCTGGCGTCCATCCTGAAGGCCGCCGGACTGCGCACCGCCGCCGTCGGCAACATCGGCGTCTCGCTCCTCGACGCGGTCCTCGGCGAGGAGCAGTACGACGTCCTGGCCGTGGAGTTGTCGAGCTACCAGCTCCACTGGGCGCCCTCCCTGCGCGCCCACTCGGCGGCCGTCCTGAACCTCGCCCCGGACCACCTCGACTGGCACGGCTCGATGGAGGCGTACGCGCGCGACAAGGGCCGTGTCTACGAGGGCAATCGCGTCGCCTGTGTCTACAACGTGGCCGACAAGGCCACCGAGGACCTCGTGCGCGAGGCCGACGTCGAGGAGGGCTGCCGGGCCATCGGCTTCACGCTCGGCCCGCCCGGCCCGTCCCAACTCGGCGTCGTGGACGGCATCCTGGTCGACCGCGCCTTCGTGGAGAACCGGCAGAAGAACGCCCAGGAGCTCGCCGAGGTCTCCGACGTCAACCCGCCCGCCCCGCACAACATCGCCAACGCCCTTGCGGCGGCGGCCCTCGCGCGCGCCTTCGGGGTGCCCGCCAAGGCCGTACGGGACGGTCTGCGGGCGTTCACCCCGGACGCCCACCGCATCGCGCACGTGGCGGACGTGGACGGCGTCGCGTACGTGGACGACTCCAAGGCCACCAACACCCACGCCGCGGAAGCCTCGTTGGCGGCGTACGAGTCCATCGTGTGGATCGCCGGCGGGCTCGCCAAGGGAGCCTCCTTCGACGAGCTGGTCGCCAAGTCGGCCAAGCGACTTCGGGGTGTGGTGCTGATCGGCGCCGACCGGGCCCTGATCCGCGAAGCCCTCGCGCGACACGCGCCGGAAGTACCCGTGGTCGACCTCGACCGGACCGACACTGGGGCGATGCTCCAGGCGGTGACGGAGGCGAAGCGGCTCGCTCGGCCCGGCGACACGGTGCTGCTGGCCCCGGCCTGCGCCTCCATGGACATGTTCACCAACTACAACAAGCGCGGTGACGCGTTCGCGGAGGCGGTTCGCGAACTCGGCTCCTGACCGACCAGCGGAGGCTCTGATGCCCAGCAGCCGTACCGGCCGACCGCCCGTGCAGCGGACCGTCAGACGGCCCGCCGCTCCCCGGACCGCGCGCGACAACCCCGTACGACAGCTCTACCTGCGTGCGAAGAAGGCCTGGGACCGGCCGCTGACCGCGTACTACCTGATCCTCGGCGGCAGTCTGCTGATCACCGTGCTGGGTCTGGTGATGGTCTACTCGGCCTCCCAGATCACCGCGCTGCAACTGTCCAAGCCGGGCTCGTTCTTCTTCCGCAAGCAGTTCCTCGCCGCCTCGATCGGTGGGGTGCTGTTGCTGATCGCCTCCCGGATGCCGGTCAAGCTGCACCGGGCGCTGGCCTATCCGATCCTGGCCGGCGCGGTCTTCCTCATGGCGCTGGTGCAGGTGCCGGGGATAGGAGTGTCGATCAACGGCAACCAGAACTGGATCGCGCTCGGTGGCTCCTTCCTCATCCAGCCCAGTGAGTTCGGCAAGCTCGCGCTGGTGCTCTGGGGCGCCGACCTGCTGGCCCGCAAGCAGGACAAGAGGCTGCTGACCCAGTGGAAGCACATGCTGGTGCCGCTGGTCCCGGTCGCCTTCATGCTGCTCGGGCTGATCATGCTCGGCGGCGACATGGGGACGGCGATCATCCTCACGGCGATCCTGTTCGGCCTGCTGTGGCTCGCGGGGGCGCCGACCCGGCTGTTCGTGGGGGTGCTGTCGATCGCCGCGCTGATCGGCCTGATCCTCATCAAGACCAGTCCCAACCGGATGGCCCGGCTCGCCTGCATCGGCGCCACCGAGCCCAAGTCGGGGGGCGCCGACTGCTGGCAGGCCGTGCACGGCATCTACGCCCTCGCCTCCGGCGGAATCTTCGGCTCCGGGCTCGGTGCGAGTGTGGAAAAATGGGGCCAACTCCCAGAAGCGCACACGGACTTCATCTTCGCCGTCACCGGTGAGGAACTGGGCCTGGCGGGGACGCTGTCGGTACTGGCCCTGTTCGCGGCTCTAGGCTATGCGGGTATCCGCGTGGCCGGCCGCACGGAGGACCCCTTCGTCAGGTATGCCGCGGGAGGCGTGACCACCTGGATCACCGCACAGGCGGTGATCAACATCGGTGCGGTGCTCGGCCTGTTGCCGATCGCCGGTGTCCCGCTCCCGCTGTTCTCCTACGGAGGATCCGCCCTGCTGCCGACCATGTTCGCGATCGGCTTGCTGATCGCCTTCGCACGCGACGAACCCGGTGCACGGGCCGCGCTTGCGATGCGGCAACCTCGCTTTGGTAGAAAGCGGGGTGCCGGGGGCTCCGCTCGCAACAGGGAGCCGCGGAGATGGAACACGATGCGACGGCGTGCCTCGGCGGCACGTACGTCCGGAGAGCGGTGAATTTCGGTGCATGTCGTACTCGCCGGTGGGGGGACCGCCGGCCACATCGAGCCCGCGCTCGCCCTCGCGGACGCCCTGCGCAGGCAGGACCCGACCGTGGGAATCACGGCCCTGGGCACGGAGCGCGGCCTGGAGACTCGTCTCGTCCCCGAGCGCGGCTACGAACTCGCGCTGATCCCCGCCGTACCGCTGCCACGCAAGCCCACCCCCGAGCTGATCACCGTCCCGGGCCGGCTGCGCGGCACGATCAAGGCCGCCGAGCAGATTTTGGAGCGCACCAAGGCGGACGCCGTCGTCGGCTTCGGCGGGTACGTGGCCCTGCCCGGCTACCTCGCCGCCAAGCGCCTGGGTGTGCCCATCGTGATCCACGAGGCCAACGCCCGCCCCGGCCTGGCCAACAAGATCGGCTCGCGGTACGCCGCCCAGGTCGCCGTCTCCACCCCGGACAGCAAGCTGCGCGGCGCCCGGTACATCGGCATCCCGCTGCGGCGCACCATCGCCACCCTCGACAGGGCCGCCGTCCGCCCCGAGGCCCGCGCGGCGTTCGGCCTCGACCCGAACCTGCCGACCCTGCTGGTCTCCGGCGGCTCCCAGGGTGCCCGCCGGCTCAACGAGGTCGTCCAGCAGGTCGCGCCCTGGCTCCAGCAGGCCGGCATCCAGATCCTGCACGCGGTCGGCCCGAAGAACGAACTGCCGCAGGTGCACCATATGCCGGGGATGCCGCCGTACATCCCGGTACCGTACGTGGACCGGATGGACCTCGCGTACGCCGCGGCCGACATGATGCTCTGCCGCGCGGGCGCGATGACCGTCGCCGAACTCTCCGCCGTCGGACTCCCGGCCGCCTACGTCCCGCTGCCCATCGGCAACGGTGAACAGCGGCTCAACGCCCAGCCGGTGGTCAAGGCGGGCGGCGGCCTGCTGGTCGACGACGCGGAACTCACCCCGGAGTGGGTCCAGCGGACCGTCCTGCCCGTGCTCGCCGACCCGCACCGGCTGTACCAGATGTCCCGCGCCGCCGCCGAGTTCGGCCGCCGGGACGCCGACGACCTGCTCGTCGGCATGGTGTACGAGGCGATCGCCGCCAACCGTGCACGCCACTAGGAACGTATGACCGAAGGGCAGGGAGCGTGGCCGGACCGACCACCGCCGAACGCGGTGAACGCCAGCAGGAGTCGTCGTCCGCCCCGCCCCCTGCCCGCCGGTTGAGGCCGCCCGGGCTTCGTACGATCATCATCCTCGCCGTCGCGCTGGTGCTCCTCGGCGGTGGAGGCGTCTGGGCCCTGTACGGCTCCCAATGGCTGCGCGTGGAGCGGGTGTCGGTCTCCGGCACCGACGTGCTGACGCCCGCACAGGTGCGCGAGGCGGCCGACGTGCCCCTCGGATCGCCGCTGATTTCCGTCGACACCGATGCGATCGAGGCACGGTTGCTCCGGAAATTGCCCCGAATTGACTCGGTTGATGTGACCCGCTCCTGGCCGCACGGAATCGGACTGAAAGTGGTCGAGCGCACTCCCGTCCTGATTGTCGAAAAGGGCGGAAAGTTTGTCGAAGTGGACGATGGCGGCGTCCGTTTTGCCACGGTTTCTCAGGCCCCGAAAGGCATCCCCGCACTCGAATTGACCGTCTCCGGGTCGGGCTCCTCCGCCGCGAGTCTGCGCCGCTTCGGCACGGACCGGCTGGTGCGCGAGGCGGTCCGCGTCGCCGGTGACCTTCCGGCCGCCGTCGCGCGAACGACCCGGACCGTCAAGGTGCGTTCGTACGACGACATCTCGCTGGAGTTGAGCGGTGGCCGGACGGTCGCGTGGGGGAGCGGCGAGAAGGGCGCGGCGAAGGCCCGTACGCTCACCGCCCTGCTGAAAGCGGCGCCCGATGCGCGGCACTTCGACGTCTCGGTTCCCACCGCCCCTGCGTCATCAGGGAGTTGACGTACATCCGCGCAGGCCAGCACCCTGGTTGGCTACCGCTACGGCTGATCACATAGGGTGAAAAGAAAAACGGGAGGTTCGGCGTGTTCGTTGAACGTGCGCCACTTGTCGACTTAGTGTCCTGTTCAGAAGACTCCAGGGAACACACACACTGGTAACCCTAAACTTCAACGTTAGGGTTCGGGTCGGCACTATGGACCGTCCCATTCGGCATCCGTCGCGTATCGCATGACCACGCGAGACGACGACACGTAACTCGAGGCGAGAGGCCTTCGACGTGGCAGCACCGCAGAACTACCTCGCAGTCATCAAAGTCATCGGTGTCGGCGGCGGTGGTGTCAATGCCATCAACCGGATGATCGAGGTCGGTCTCAAGGGCGTCGAGTTCATCGCCATCAACACCGACGCGCAGGCGCTGTTGATGAGCGACGCCGACGTCAAGCTCGACGTCGGCCGTGAACTCACCCGCGGACTCGGCGCCGGCGCCAACCCGGCCGTCGGCCGCAAGGCCGCCGAGGACCACCGCGAGGAGATCGAGGAGGTCCTCAAGGGGGCCGACATGGTCTTCGTGACGGCCGGCGAGGGCGGCGGCACCGGCACCGGCGGCGCGCCCGTCGTGGCCAACATCGCGCGTAACCTCGGCGCCCTCACCATCGGCGTCGTCACCCGCCCGTTCACCTTCGAGGGCCGGCGCCGCGCCAACCAGGCCGAGGACGGCATCGCGGAACTCCGCGAAGAGGTCGACACCCTCATCGTCATCCCCAACGACCGGCTGCTGTCCATCTCGGACCGCCAGGTCTCGGTCCTCGACGCCTTCAAGTCGGCCGACCAGGTCCTGCTCTCCGGTGTCCAGGGCATCACCGACCTCATCACCACGCCCGGTCTGATCAACCTCGACTTCGCCGACGTCAAGTCGGTCATGTCCGAGGCCGGTTCGGCCCTCATGGGCATCGGCTCGGCCCGCGGCGACGACCGCGCGGTGGCCGCCGCCGAGATGGCGATCTCCTCGCCGCTGCTGGAGGCGTCCATCGACGGCGCCCGAGGCGTGCTGCTCTCCATCTCCGGTGGCTCCGACCTCGGCCTCTTCGAGATCAACGAGGCCGCCCAACTGGTCAGCGAGGCCGCCCACCCCGAGGCCAACATCATCTTCGGCGCGGTCATCGACGACGCCCTCGGCGACGAGGTCCGGGTCACGGTCATCGCGGCCGGCTTCGACGGCGGCCAGCCGCCGGCCCGCCGGGACAACGTCCTCGGCTCGGCCTCCACCTCGGCCCGCCGCGAAGAGCCCACTCCGGTACGGCAGACCGAGTCCCGCCCGTCCTTCGGCTCGCTCGGCAGTGTCACGCCGAAGGAGGAGCCGGAGCCCGCGCCCGAGCCGGTGGCCGACCTCCCGGTCGCCCCGCCGGTCCCGCCGTCGCGCACCTACTCGGACAGCGCGGCCGAGGAACTGGACGTGCCGGACTTCCTGAAGTGATAGGACGGCGCGACACCGTGAGCGGCGCGCACTTCGCCTTCACCGACCGGTGGGGCGGGGTGAGCGCCGTTCCGTACGAGGAGCTCAATCTCGGCGGGGCGGTCGGCGACGACGCCGACGCCGTCCGCGTCAATCGTGAACTGGCCGCCAAGTCGCTGGGGATCGACCCGGCGCGGGTGGTGTGGATGAACCAGGTGCACGGGGCGGAGGTGGCGGTGGTCTCCGAGCCGTGGGGGGACCGGCCGGTACCGGAGGTCGACGCGATCGTCACCGCCGAACGCGGTCTCGCCCTCGCCGTCCTCACCGCCGACTGCACGCCCGTCCTGCTCGCCGACCCGGTCGCCCAGGTCGTCGCCGCGGCCCACGCGGGCCGGCCCGGCATGATCGCCGGGGTCGTCCCCGCCGCCGTACGGGCCATGACCGAACTCGGCGCCGATCCCGCCCGGATCGTCGCCCGCACCGGACCCGCCGTCTGCGGCCGGTGCTACGAAGTGCCGGAGGAGATGCGCGCCGACGTCGCCGCGATCGAGCCCGCGGCGTACGCCGAGACGAGTTGGGGCACCCCGGCCGTCGACGTGACCGCAGGAGTGCACGCACAGCTGGACCGGCTCGGGGTGCGCGACCGGGAGCAGTCGCCGGTGTGCACCCGGGAATCGGGCGACCACTTCTCGTACCGTCGCGATCGCACCACGGGGCGACTCGCGGGATATGTCTGGTTGGACTGAGAGAGCATGACGGACCGTAAGGGCGAACTCGCCGCGAACCTGGCGAGGGTGGAGGAGCGCATCGCTGCCGCGTGCGTGGCCGCGGGGCGCAAACGCGAAGAGGTGACCCTGATCGTGGTCACCAAGACCTACCCCGCGAGCGATGTGCGGATCCTGTCGGAACTCGGTGTCCGCGACGTCGCCGAGAACAAGGATCAGGACGCGGCTCCCAAGGCCGCCGAATGTTCTGATCTGTCCCTTAATTGGCACTTCGTCGGTCAGCTTCAGACCAACAAGGTGCGTTCTGTGGTCGGTTACGCGGATCTCGTACAGTCCGTGGATCGTTCGAAGCTGGTGACGGCTCTCTCCAAGGAGGCCGTACGGGCCGAGCGCGAGGTGGGGTGTCTGCTCCAGGTCGCGCTCGACGCGGAGGCGAGCGAGCGCGGGGAGCGGGGTGGCGTAGCGCCCGGCGGAATCGAAGAGTTGGCCGACCTCGTCGCCGGGGCTCCGGGGCTGCGGCTCGACGGACTGATGACCGTCGCACCGCTCACCGGGGAGTACGCGGGGCGCCAACAGGCGGCGTTCGAGCGGTTGATGGATTTGTCGACCGACCTGCGCCGAGCCCATCCGGCTGCGAACATGGTCTCGGCAGGGATGAGTGCGGATCTCGAACAGGCCGTGGCCGCCGGAGCGACACATGTACGCGTCGGTACCGCGGTACTCGGAGTCCGCGCGAGGCTCGGGTAACGTCGCCAAGAAGTCGGACCACAGCAGAAAATATGGTCATTACCGCCGGAAGGCGGGCGTAACGACCTCGTGGATCGCAGGCACTTGGCAGTCGTCAGCAGATCCACCACAGAGCGGAGGACTCAGAGCATGGCCGGCGCGATGCGCAAGATGGCGGTCTACCTCGGCCTCGTGGAGGACGATGGGTACGACGGCCGCGGTTTCGACCCCGACGACGACTTCGAACCCGAACTGGACCCGGAGCCCGAGCGGGACCACCGGCGGCACGAGCCGGTGCACCAGTCGCACAGTGCACATCAGTCCCAAAGGGACGAAGAGGTGCGAATCGTACAACCCTCCACCCCTCGTGAGCCGCTCGCCCGTTCCGCTTCGCTAGCCGCGGAATCCGGACGTCCGGCGCGCATCGCGCCCGTGGCGTCCATCACACAAGAACGCCAGAGCCTGGAGAAGAACGCACCGGTGATCATGCCCAAGGTCGTGTCCGAACGAGAGCCTTACCGGATCACCACGCTTCACCCGCGGACCTACAACGAGGCCCGTACCATCGGGGAACACTTCCGTGAGGGCACCCCGGTGATCATGAATCTCACTGAGATGGATGACACAGACGCGAAGCGACTTGTCGACTTTGCGGCCGGTTTGGTGTTTGGTCTTCACGGCAGCATCGAGCGGGTGACGCAGAAGGTGTTCCTGTTGTCGCCTGCTAACGTCGATGTCACGGCGGAGGACAAGGCCCGTATCGCAGAGGGCGGGTTCTTCAACCAGAGCTGAGACAGACAGACCGGCAACAGCACGAAACAGGGGAGAGGGAAAGAAAGACCATGAGCGTGTTCGCGCAGGTGATCTACATCGCGCTGATGGTGTTCCTCATCGTGCTCATCTTCCGGTTGGTCATGGACTACGTCTTCCAGTTCGCCCGCTCGTGGCAACCTGGCAAGGCGATGGTGGTCGTCCTGGAGGCCACCTACACTGTCACCGATCCACCGCTGAAGCTTCTGCGGCGGTTCATTCCGCCGCTGCGTCTCGGGGGCGTGGCGCTCGACCTGTCCTTCTTCGTACTGATGATCATCGTCTACATCTTGATCTCTATCGTGGGCAATCTCGCGAGGTGACAGTGGACGATACGGTCTTGCCGACTGCCGATGACTACGTTGAGGTGAAGAGATGCCGTTGACCCCCGAGGACGTGCGGAACAAGCAGTTCACGACCGTCCGCCTCCGAGAAGGCTATGACGAGGACGAGGTCGATGCCTTCCTCGATGAGGTCGAAGCCGAACTGACGCGCCTGCTGCGCGAGAACGAGGACCTGCGCGCCAAGTTGGCCGCGGCGACGCGTGCCGCTGCTCAGAACCAGCAGAACATGCGCAAGCCCCCCGAGGGTCCTGGTGGTCCCGGTCCGCAGGACCAGCAGCAGGGCATGCCCCAGCAGGGGATGCCCGGGCAGGGCATGCAGCAGCAGGGGATGCCGCAGCAGGGCATGCGTGGGCCCGGCGGCCCCGTGCCCGCCGGCATATCTGGCCCGCCGCAGCAGCAGATGGGTGGCCCCATGGGCGGCCCGCCCCAGCTGCCGAGCGGTGCGCCGCAGCTGCCTGCCGGCCCGAGCGGCGGCCAGGGTGGCCCGCAGGGTCCCGGTCCGATGGGCCAGGGTCCGATGGGCCAGGGCCCCATGGGCCAGGGTCAGATGGGTCAGGGCCCCATGGGTGGTCAGCCGCCCATGCAGCAGCAGATGGGTGGCCCGATGGGCGGCCCCATGGGCGGTCCGATGGGCGGCCCCGGTCAGGGCCCCGGTGGCGACAGCGCCGCCCGTGTCCTCTCGCTGGCCCAGCAGACCGCCGACCAGGCGATCGCCGAGGCCCGTTCCGAGGCCAACAAGATCGTCGGCGAGGCCCGTTCGCGTGCCGAGGGTCTGGAGCGTGACGCCCGTGCCAAGGCCGACGCCCTGGAGCGGGACGCGCAGGAGAAGCACCGCGTCGCGATGGGCTCCCTGGAGTCCGCCCGCGCCACGCTGGAGCGCAAGGTCGAGGACCTGCGCGGCTTCGAGCGCGAGTACCGCACGCGTCTGAAGTCCTACCTGGAGTCGCAGCTGCGTCAGTTGGAGACCCAGGCCGACGACTCGCTGGCTCCGCCGCGTACCCCGGCGACCGCGTCGCTGCCGCCGTCCCCGGCGCCCTCGATGGCTCCGGCCGGTGCGAGCGCCCCGTCGTACGGTGGCAACCCGGGCGGCATGGGCGGTGCTCCGGCGCCGGCCGCTCCGTCCTACGGCGGTCAGCAGCAGATGTCGCCCGCGATGACCCAGCCGATGGCTCCGGTCCGGCCGCAGGGTCCGTCGCCGATGGGGCAGGCTCCCTCGCCGATGCGTGGGTTCCTGATCGACGAGGACGACAACTGACGAGTTGTAGTACGCCTTAGGCGTCGGCAGCGTTCAAAGGGGCGAGCCCTGGACTCCGGTCCGGGGCTCGCCCCTTTTACGCGAGTTGCTCCGCAGGGTGCGGGGTCAGGTCGGCTGGCGGCTGCGGGTTCGATGTGGCTGGTCGCGCAGTTCCCCGCGCCCCTAGGTTGGTGCAGCTGGCGGCCGTTTCATGGCGAAGGCCCGGTCTCCCCACGCGGGGAGACCGGGCCTTCATAAGCCGCGCGCTTACGCCTTGCGCAGGCGGAACGTCAGGGACAGGCCCTCGTCGGTGAAGGTCTCGCCGTATGTGGCGTCTGCCTCGCCCTGGTTGAAGTCCGTCGACAGGACCTCGTCGGCGATCAGGCCTGCGTGTTCCGTCAGGGCCGCGATGACCGCCGGGTCCGTGGACGTCCAGCGCAGCGCGATGCGGTCGGCTACGTCCAGGCCGCTGTTCTTGCGGGCCTCCTGGATCAGGCGGATCGCGTCACGGGCGAGGCCCGCCTGGCGGAGCTCCTCCGTGATCTCCAGGTCCAGGGCGACCGTCGCACCGGAGTCGGAGGCGACCGACCAGCCCTCGCGCGGGGTCTCCGTGATGATGACCTCGTCGGGAGCGAGCGTGATGGTCTCGCCGTCGACCTCGACCGAGGCCGTGCCCTCGCGAAGGGCGAGGGAGAGGACCGCCGCGTCCGCGTTGGCCACCGCCTTCGCCACGTCCTGGACCCGCTTGCCGAACCGCTTGCCCAGGGCGCGGAAGTTGGCCTTGGCGGTGGTGTCGACCAGGCTGCCGCCGACCTCGGAGAGGGACGCCAGGGACTCGACGTTCAGCTCTTCCGTGATCTGTGCGTGCAGTTCGGGGTTGAGAGTGTCGAAGCCGGTCACCGCGACCAGCGCGCGCCTCAGCGGCTGACGGGTCTTCACGCCCGACTCCGCGCGCGTGGCTCGGCCCAGCTCGACGAGCCGGCGGACGAGGACCATCTGCCGCGACAACTCCGGGTCGATGGCGGCGAGATCGGCCTCCGGCCACTCGGCCAGGTGGACCGACTCGGGCGCGCCCGGGGTCACCGGGACGACCAGGTCCTGCCAGACCCGCTCGGTGATGAACGGGGTCAGCGGGGCCATCAGCCTCGTCACCGTCTCGACGACCTCGTGCAGCGTGCGCAGCGCGGCCTTGTCGCCCTGCCAGAAGCGGCGACGCGAGCGGCGGACGTACCAGTTGGACAGGTCGTCGACGAACGCCGAGAGGAGCTTGCCGGCGCGCTGGGTGTCGTACGCCTCCAGAGCCTGCGTCACCTGGTCGGTGAGCGCGTGGAGTTCGGACAGCAGCCAGCGGTCGAGGACCGGGCGGTCGGCCGGGGCCGGGTCGGCCGCGGACGGGGCCCAGTTGGACGTACGGGCGTACAGGGCCTGGAAGGCGACCGTGTTCCAGTACGTGAGGAGCGTCTTGCGGACGACCTCCTGGATGGTGCCGTGGCCCACGCGGCGGGCCGCCCACGGGGAGCCGCCGGCCGCCATGAACCAGCGGACCGCGTCGGCGCCGTGCTGGTCCATCAGCGGGATCGGCTGAAGGATGTTGCCCAGGTGCTTGGACATCTTGCGGCCGTCCTCGGCGAGGATGTGGCCGAGGCAGACGACGTTCTCGTACGACGACTTGTCGAAGACCAGGGTGCCGACGGCCATCAGGGTGTAGAACCAGCCGCGGGTCTGGTCGATGGCCTCGCTGATGAACTGGGCCGGGTAGCGGGACTCGAAGAGTTCCTTGTTCTTGTACGGGTAGCCCCACTGCGCGAACGGCATCGAACCCGAGTCGTACCAGGCGTCGATGACCTCGGGCACGCGCGTGGCCGTCCTGCCGCAGGCGTCCTTGGGGCAGGCGAAGGTGACGTCGTCGATGAACGGGCGGTGCGGGTCCAGGTTCGACTGGTCCGTGCCCGTCAGCTCGGTGAGCTCCGCGCGGGAGCCGACGCAGGTGAGGTGGTCGTCCTCGCAGCGCCAGATCGGCAGCGGGGTGCCCCAGTAGCGGTTGCGGGACAGCGCCCAGTCGATGTTGTTGTTCAGCCAGTCGCCGTACCGGCCGTGCTTGACCGTGTCCGGGAACCAGTTGGTGTTCTCGTTCTCCTGGAGGAGACGGTCCTTGATGGCCGTGGTGCGGATGTACCAGGACGGCTGCGCGTAGTAGAGCAGCGCGGTGTGGCAGCGCCAGCAGTGGGGGTAGCTGTGCTCGTACGGGATGTGCTTGAAGAGGAGGCCGCGGTCGTGGAGGTCTTCCGTGAGCTTCTCGTCGGCCTTCTTGAAGAAGACGCCGCCTACGAGGGGGACGTCCTCCTCGAAGGTGCCGTCGGGGCGGACCGGGTTCACGACCGGGAGGCCGTAGGCGCGGCAGACCTTGAGGTCGTCCTCACCGAAGGCGGGGGACTGGTGGACCAGACCCGTGCCGTCCTCGGTCGTGACGTACTCCGCGTTCACCACGTAGTGGGCGGGCTCGGGGAACTCCACGAGCTCGAACGGACGCTGATACGTCCAGCGCTCCATCTCGGTGCCCGTGAAGGACCGGCCGGTGGTCTCCCAGCCCTCGCCGAGCGCCTTGCCGACGAGCGGCTCGGCGACGACGACCTTCTCCTCGCCGTTCGTGGCGACGACGTAGGTGACGTCGGGGTGGGCGGCGACCGCCGTGTTGGACACCAGCGTCCAGGGGGTCGTCGTCCAGACCAGGAGCGCGGCCTCGCCGGCGAGCGGGCCGGAGGTGAGCGGGAAGCGGACGTACACGGACGGGTCGACGACCGTCTCGTAGCCCTGCGCCAGCTCGTGGTCCGAGAGGCCGGTGCCGCAGCGGGGGCACCACGGGGCGACGCGGTGGTCCTGGACCAGCAGGTCCTTGTTGAAGATCTCCTTGAGCGACCACCAGACCGATTCGATGTACTCGGGGTCCATCGTGACGTAGGCGTCGTCCAGGTCGACCCAGTAGCCCATGCGGGTCGTCAGCTCGGAGAACGCGTCGGTGTGGCGCAAGACGGAGTCGCGGCAGCGGGCGTTGAACTCGGCGATGCCATACGCCTCGATGTCCTGCTTGCCGCTGAAGCCGAGCTCCTTCTCCACCGCGAGCTCGACCGGGAGGCCGTGGCAGTCCCAGCCGGCCTTGCGGGCCACGTGGTAGCCGCGCATGGTGCGGAAGCGGGGGAAGACGTCCTTGAAGACGCGGGCCTCGATGTGGTGGGCGCCGGGCATGCCGTTGGCGGTGGGCGGGCCCTCGTAGAACACCCATTCGGGGCGGCCCTCGGACTGCTCCAGGGACTTGGCGAAGATCTTCTGCTCGCGCCAGAAGTCGAGCACGGCGTGCTCGAGGGCGGGCAGGTCGACCTGGGCGGGCACCTGGCGGTACTGCGGCGTTGTCATCAGCGAGCTTCCTCCGGCGGACTTGCTGCCTTCCGTCCGGAGGGACGAGAGCTTGTCTTTCCGTACGCCGGTGTCGGCGCGCTCCCGCGGTACCACCCTCCTTGGCTCCCCTGTGCGCCGTACACACCGGTGAGCCCCCTCATTGGGGTCGCGATGCCGGGTCTACTGGCCCTGGAGGGCTTTCTTCCGGCGGCTCCGGGGTGATCTTCACGTCGCGCTCGCCCCCGGGCTTCCACCGTCCCCGGGTCGCTCTGGGCTGCGTACGCCGCTACTCGTCCCCATCCACGCTTTTCGCTCCGCCCAGTGTACGGCGCCGCGCGGACAGCGGCCGACCGGATTTTCCGGGCCCGGGAGCGGGGGCGTCGAGGGCCTCGGGGTGACCCGAATGGAGCGGTACGCGTGTTCGGATTCCGGGACGTGCGATCCGGCGGATTACCCGGCGGGGAGCTGGGCACAACGCTTGCATGCCTGGCGTGCTCTCTGCGTGAGGCGGGCGAATCGGGCGGTGCGCCCCGTTGCCGCGGGACTCAAGTCGATTTATCGTCCCAGCACGATTCGCGTGCAAGATCACAATATGTGAAGGGGCCGCGGCCATGGTGGCGAAGAAGACCGCCGATCAGAAGTCGGCGTCGGGCAGATCCACACATGCCTCCGGCGGTGCGGCCAAGGACGTGGACGGGAAGAAGGCGGTGGGGGCGGCCGCCAAGAAGCCGACGGCCAAGAAGGCCGTGAGCAAGAAGGCAACGGCCAGGAAGACCGCCGCGACGAAGGCGGCGGAGACGGCGGAGACGCCGGGGGAGAAGGCGGCGGTGAAGAAGACGGCCGCCAGGAAGACCGCTGCCGCGAAGAGCACCACCTCGAAGACCACGAAGAGCACGAAAAGCACGAAGAGCACCTCCACGAAGAGTGCGGCCGACGAGAGCGCGGCCGGGAAGACGGCCAAGAAGGCGGGCGCGGCGCAGGCCGCGAAGCAGACGGGAGCCACGACAGTGGTTGCGAAGAAGACTCCTGGCACGGCCACGGCGGCGAAGACGGCCGTCCCCAAGGCACGCCTCGCCGCGGCGGAGCCGGGTGAGCTCGCGGTCCGCCCCGGCGAGGACCCCTGGACCCCGGAGGAGGTCGCGGAGGCGCGCGCCGAGCTGCAGTCCGAGGCGCTGCGGCTGGGCGCCGAGATCACGACGTCCGAGGAGTCCCTGGCGGGCCTGATGCGGGACTCCGGGGACGGCGCGGGCGACGACGAGGCCGACACCGGCACCAAGAACATCACGCGCGAGCACGAGATGGCCCTCGCGGCCAACGCGCGCGAGATGCTCGAACAGACCGAGCGGGCACTGGACCGGCTCGACGCGGGTACCTACGGGCTGTGCGAGAACTGCGGCAACCCGATCGGCAAGGCGCGGATGCAGGCGTTCCCGCGCGCGACCCTGTGCGTCGAGTGCAAGCAGAAGCAGGAACGCCGGTACTGAGGGCCCGCAGGGGTGTGCCGTACCCTCGTCCTCAGTCAGGCACCTAGGTTGAGGGACTCACGTGACCGAAGCGGAGCGCATGATCGGTACGCCGGACACCCCTGAGGGGGGCGGGGCCGAGCCGGAGCGGGCAGTCGGGCAGGAGGGCGTCGAGGAGCGGCCCCGGCCCAGGGGCAAGCGCCGGATCGCCGTGCTGTTCGCCGTCGCCGCTTTCGCGTACCTCCTCGACCTCGGCAGCAAGCTGCTCGTCGTGGCCAAGCTGGAGCACCACGCGCCGATCGAGATCATCGGGGACTGGCTGAAGTTCGAGGCGATCCGCAACGCGGGCGCCGCCTTCGGCTTCGGCGAGGCCTTCACCGTGATCTTCACGGTGATCGCGGCGGCCGTGATCGTGGTCATCGCCCGCCTCGCCCGCAAGCTCTACAGCCTGCCCTGGGCGATCGCCCTCGGCCTGCTGCTGGGCGGAGCGCTCGGCAACCTCACCGACCGGATCTTCCGCTCGCCCGGCGTCTTCGAGGGCGCGGTCGTCGACTTCATCGCGCCGAAGCACTTCGCGGTGTTCAACCTGGCCGACTCGGCGATCGTGTGCGGCGGCATCCTGATCGTGCTGCTGTCCTTCAAGGGCCTCGACCCGGACGGCACCGTCCACAAGGACTGAGCCCCGGTTTTCCACAGGCTCGTGCGGGGTGCCGGATCCGGTCCGGCATACTCGACGGGTGAGCACGATTCCCGAGATCCGAACCCTGCCCGTGCCGGACGGCCTGGAGGGCGAGCGCGTCGACGCCGCCATCTCCCGGATGTTCGGCTTCTCCCGCACCAAGGCGGCCGAGCTGGCGGCGGCGGGCAAGGTCCAGGTCGACGGGGCCGTGGTCGGCAAGTCCGAGCGCGTGCACGGCGGTGCCTGGCTGGAGGTCGAGATGCCCGGCGCGCCCGCGCCCGTTCAGATCGTCGCCGAGCCGGTCGAGGGCATGGAGATCATCCATGACGACGACGACGTGGTCGTCATCGTCAAGCCCGTAGGGGTCGCCGCCCATCCGTCGCCCGGCTGGACAGGACCGACCGTCATCGGCGGCCTCGCCGCTGCCGGGTACCGCATCTCGACCTCCGGCGCCGCTGAGCGCCAGGGCATCGTGCACCGCCTCGACGTCGGCACCTCGGGCCTGATGGTGGTCGCCAAGTCCGAGCGCGCGTACACCTCGCTCAAGCGCCAGTTCAAGGAGCGCACGGTCGACAAGCGCTACCACACCCTCGTCCAGGGCCACCCGGACCCGACGAGCGGCACCATCGACGCCCCCATCGGCCGCCACCCGAACCACGACTACAAGTGGGCGGTCACCGCCGAGGGCAAGGCGTCGATCACGCACTACGACCTCATCGAGGCGTTCCGCGCGGCCTCCCTGCTCGACGTGAAGCTGGAGACGGGCCGCACCCACCAGATCCGCGTCCACATGGCCGCCCACCGCCACCCCTGCGTCGGCGACCTCACCTACGGCGCCGACCCGACCCTCGCCAAGCGGCTGCGTCTGACCCGGCAGTGGCTGCACGCGGTCCGCCTGGGCTTCGAGCACCCCGGGGACGGGCAGTGGGTCGAGTTCGCCAGCGACTACCCGGAGGACCTCCAGCAGGCCCTCGACCAGGTCCGCGAGGAGACGTACGCGTGAGCCGGCCGTCGTACACCGTGCGGGTCGCCGAGGACCCCGCCGACCGGGAGATGTGCTTCGCCGTGCGCAAGCAGGTCTTCGTCGTCGAGCAGGGCGTCCCCGAGGACCTGGAGTACGACGCGTACGACGCCGTGGCGGTGCATGTGCTGGCCGTGCGGGACGACGGGATGGCGCTGGGCACCGGGCGGCTGCTGTTCGGTCCCCGGGCCGCCGAGAAGGTCGGCGGCGATCTCACCCTGGGTTCGCTGGGACGGCTCGCGGTCGCCGAGGAGGCGCGCGGTCTCGGCGTCGGCGTGGCGCTCGTACGGGCCATCGAGGACGCGGCACGCGCGCGGGGGCTCGCGGCGGTGGATCTGCACGCGCAGACGCACGCGCTGGGGTTCTACGAGCGGCTCGGGTACGAGGCGTACGGGCCCGAGTACCTGGAGGCGGAGATTCCGCACCAGGGGATGCGGCGCGCGCTGTAACTGATCGGCGTGGCCGTCATGGCAGGCTGGATGGCTGGAGATTCCTGCTCGTCCGACCCGCCGGAGCCTGACCGTGGATCAGTTGGCCCTGCTGTTCATGCTGTTGCTCGGGGCCGTGGTGAGCGTCCCGGTGGGGGACCGGTTCAAATTGCCGGCGCCGGTGCTCATGACGCTCCTCGGCATCGTCCTCGCGCTGCTCGACTTCGTGCCCAACGTCGACGTCGCGCCCGATCTCATCCTGCCGCTCCTGCTGCCGCCGCTGCTCTACGCGGCCGTACGCCGCACCTCCTGGCGGCAGTTCGCGGCCAACGTACGGCCGATCCTGCTGCTGGCCGTGGCGCTGGTGTTCGTCACCACCCTGTGCGTGGCCGCCGTCGCCCAGGCGATCGTGCCGGGGCTGCCGATCGCCGCCGCCGTGGCGCTCGGCGCGCTGGTCGCGCCGCCCGACCCGGTCGCGGCGACCGCCGTAGCCGGACAACTGGGGCTGCCGCGGCGGCTGGTGTCGATCCTGGAGGGCGAGGGGCTCTTCAACGACGTCACGGCGATCGTGCTGTACCACGTGGCGATTGCCGCGGCCGTCAGTGGCTCCTTCCACGTCGGCGAGGCCGCGCTTGAGCTGGTGCTGTCCGCGGTCGTCGCTCTCGTCGTGGGGGTGGTCCTCGGCTGGTGCGCCAACAAGCTGATGGACCTGCTCGACGACACGACCCTCCAGATCGGCCTCACGCTCCTGGTGCCGTACGCCTCCTACGTCATGGCCGAGGAACTGCACGGCTCCGGGGTGCTCGCGGTGCTCACCACCGCGCTGTTCCTCGCCGAGTACGCCACCGACCCCGACGACGTGGCCACCCGGCTGGCCGGGCACACCTTCTGGGACATCGTCGACACGCTCGTCACCGGCGTCGCCTTCGGGCTGATCGGCCTCGAACTGCACAACGCCGTCCGTACCGCGTCCGGGCGGTGGGGCGAGATGCTCGGCTGGGCCGCCACGATCGTCGCGGTCGTCGTCCTCGTACGCCTGCTGTGGCTGCTGCCCGCGACCTGGGTCGCCAAGCGGCTGCACGCGAAGCAGGACTACGACGAGGAGATCCCGATGACCTGGCGGGAGACCGTCGTCATGTGGTGGTCGGGGATGCGGGGAGTGGCGTCCGTGGCCTTGGCGCTGGCGATCCCGCTGAAGACCGACGACGGGGGCGCCTTCCCCGACCGGGACGAGATCGTGTTCATCGCGTTCGGCGTCATCATGGCCACCCTCGTGCTCCAGGGGCTGACCCTGCCGTGGCTGGTCAAGAAGCTCGGCGTGAAGGCTGACACCGCGCGGGAGAAGGAGTTCGAGAAGACCCTCGCCATCCGCGCCGCCAAGGCCGCCAAGCGGCGGCTGAAGGAGATCGAGGACGTCGAGGAGCTGCCGGAGGAGCTGTCCGAGCAGATGCTGCGGCGGGCCTTCGACATCGGCGTGCGGATCAGTCCCGACATGGGGGACGAGGAGCGGCGCGAGGCGCATCAGCAGCGGGTGAAGCGGTTGAAGCGGGTGCGGCGTATCCAGGGCGAGATGATGAGCGCGGCGCGGCACGAGGTGATGGCGGCGCGCAGTGAGCCGGGGGCGGATCCGGAGGTGGTGGACCGGGTGTTGAGGCACCTCGACGTGCGCAGTCTGCGCTGACCTGGCAGTCGTATGACCTTCGTGTGAACACGGATGACGGGAGCCACCGCCCCTTTTTAGGGTGGGTTCATGGCTCGCAACGTGGTGATCAGTGGTGGTGGAACGGGAATCGGGCTCGCCGCGGCCCGTGTCTTCGCGGCGGACGGGGATCGAGTGCTGCTCCTCGGGCGGCGCAAGGAAGTGCTGGAGCAGGCCGGGGTGCCCGGGGCGCTGACGTATGCCGCCGATCTCAGTGACACGGCCGATGTGCGCGGGGTGGCCGAGTTCGTCGGGCGGGAGCTCGGGGCCGTGGATGTCCTGGTCCACAGTGCCGGCGGGACCGGACAGCTCGAACCCGCCGTCACCGGTGACGATCCGCTGGACGCCGTCGCGCACAACTGGACCGTCAACTTCCGGCTCAATCTGCTGACCGCCGCGCTGCTCACCGAGGCCCTCAAGGACCGGCTCGCCTCGCCGGGCGGGCGGGTGCTGTTCGTCAGCTCCATCGCCGCCTACCGGGGGTCGGGGAGCGGGGCGTACGCGGCGGCCAAGGCCGGGCTCCATCCGTACGCCCATGATCTGGCGCGGGATCTCGGCCCGCGCGGCATCACCGTGAACGTCGTCGCGCCCGGCTACATCGAGGACACCGAGTTCTTCGGCGGTGCCATCGACCCCGCCCGGCGCGAGCGGCTCATCGACGACACCGCCAACGGCCGCGCCGGGAACCCCGGGGACATCGCGGAGACGCTGCACTGGCTGGCCTCGCCCGGCGCCGGCCATGTGACCTCGCAGGTCTTGCAGGTCAACGGGGGCGCCGAGCGGGGGCGTTGAGGCGTCTGTTCTGCTGGGGGCCCGGGGGTCGCCCCCCGGGTGGGTGCAGCACGTCGCAGATCTTGCAGGTCAACGGGCGCGCCGAGCGGGGCAATCGATGGTCAGCGGCTCTGCCTCGGGGGCTCGTGCATCCGGCGGGGCGCGCCGTCCGGGGAGGCGGACGGGCGGGCGCCGTTGGAGCCCGGGGGCAGGGCCGAGTCGGCCGTGTTGACGCGGGGCAGGGCGTAGGGGTGGCGGGCGGTCAGCCAGCGGATCATCTGCTCGCGGACCGTGACCCGCACCTTCCAGATGTCGTCGGCGTCCTTGGCGGTCACCAGGGCCCGCACCTGCATGGTGTTGGGCGTCGAGTCCGTGACCGTCAGATCACAGGCGCGGCCGTCCCACGCCGGGCACTCGCGGAGGATGTCGCGGAGCTTCTCGCGCATCGCCTCCATCGGCGCCGAGTGGTCCAGATGCCAGTAGACGATGCCGGTCATCTGGGCCCCGCCGCGCGACCAGTTCTCGAAGGGCTTCGAGGTGAAGTACGACACAGGCATGGTGATCCGGCGCTCGTCCCAGGTCCTGACCGTCAGGAACGTGAGGGTGATCTCCTCGACCGTGCCCCATTCGCCGTCCACCACGACCGTGTCCCCTATGCGGACCATGTCGCCGAACGCGATCTGCAGCCCCGCGAACATGTTGCTCAGCGTGGACTGCGCCGCGACACCGGCGACGATGCCGAGAATGCCGGCCGAGGCCAGCAGTGAGGCACCGGCCGCGCGCATCGCCGGGAACGTCAGCAGCATCGCGGCGGTTGCCACGACGGCGACGACCGCGGTGACCACCCGTGTGATGAGAGTCACCTGGGTACGGACCCGGCGGACCCGCGCGGGATCGCGCTGGGCGCGGGAGTAGCGCGTGTACGTCGTCTCGACGACCGCCGCCGCGATCCGGATCATCAGCCATGCCGTCGCCCCGATGAGGACCAGCGTCAGGGTCCGGCCGATACCGACCCGGTGCTCCACCAGCACCCGTGCCTCGTCGTACGACCCTCTGAGCAGGGCCGCGAAGATGACGAGCTGGTAGGGGATGCGGCCGCGGCGCAGCAGACCCCACAGGGGGGTCTCGCTCTGCCGTTGGTCGGCCTTGCGCATCAGCAGATCGGTGGCCCAGCCGATGAGAAGCGTGAGCACGACCGAGCCACCGACGACGATCAGCGGGCGCAGTACGTTCTCCATGCCTCCGACCGTACTGGCACGATGGGGCTCATGAACATCATGCTCTTTCACTCGACGTACGGTCTGCGGCCCGCGGTGCGCGCGGCGGCGGACCGGCTGCGCGCCGCCGGACACCAGGTCTGGACGCCGGACCTCTTCGAGGGCAGCACGTTCGAGACGGTCGAGGAGGGCATGGAGTTCAAGGACAGCATCGGCAAGGACGAGCTGCTGAAGCGTGCCGTGCTGGCCGCCGCGCCCTATTCGGAGCGGGGGCTCGTCTACGCCGGGTTCTCGTTCGGCGCTTCCGTCGCGCAGACCCTCGCCCTCGGCGACGACAAGGCGCGCGGGCTGCTGCTTCTGCACGGCACCTCGGACATCGCGGCCAACGCGGCCGTGGACGAGCTGCCGGTCCAGCTGCATGTCGCCGAGCCGGACCAGTTCGAGACGGACGACTGGCTGAGTTCCTGGTATCTCCAGATGGGCCGTGCGGGCGCGGACGTGGAGATCTACCGGTACGCCGGGGCCGGCCACCTCTACACCGACCCCGACCTGCCCGACTACGACGAGGAGGCCGCCGAGGCCACCTGGCGGGTGGCGCTCGGCTTCCTGGAGACCCTCTAGGTCAGCCGGCTCAGCCCGCGGCGCGGTAGGCCGCGAAGCTCTGCTGCATGCGCGTCACCTGGCCCGAGGTGAACTGGTACATGCAGTTGTCGTACGTGTAGTCCATGAAGTTGTGGATCGGGTCGACGCCGGTCTTGTTGGTGCAGCTGTCGCGGCCGGTCGGGCACTCGTAGGCCGCGCTCTTCTCGGCCGGGGTGTCGCTGACGTAGTCGCCGTTGCCGTTACAGCCGCCCTGGAAGGTGTGGTACAGCCCCATCCAGTGGCCGACCTCGTGGGTGGCGGTGTCGCCCTCGTTGTAGTTGGTCGCCGAGCCGCCGGGCAGGGACGTGTCGAGGATGACGACACCGTCCATGGACGGGCTGGACTTGTAGGAGCTGGGGAAGGTGGCCCAGCCGAGGAGGCCGCCGCCGAGGTTGGCGGTGTAGATGTTGAGGGCGTTCGCGCCGCCCTTGCGCAGGGCGGTCTTCATCGCCTTCTCCGCCGCGGAGCCGGAACCGACGTTGTACCAGGTGGCGTTGTCGGTGTAGTCCGTGCCGGCCAGCGTGAACTGGTAGCCGGAGTCGACGTTTCCGGTGCCCTGGCCGGCGTAGGCCGCGTTCAGGACGTTCAGCTGGGCGGTGATGGCGGACGAGCTGAGGTTGCCGGCGGCGCCGTCGTGGATGACGTGGAAGTACACCGGGATGCTGGTGGAGGCCGCGGCGGCGAGGCTGCGGCTGCCGGACGAGGGCAGCTTGTCGAGCTTGGCGCGCAGATCGGCGTCCATCGCCTGGGCCTTGGCGGTGCTGACCTCGTTGGGCTCGGCGACGTTCTTGCCGCTGCCCGGGCGGGACTCGCGGGCCGCCGCGTGAGTGTCGGTGTCGGCGCAGTCGGCGGCCGGAGTCTGGGCCGCGGCGATTCCGGTGGGTGCCGACAACGGGGTGAGCATCAGGGTTCCGGCCATCACGGCCGTGCCGAGAAGGCGTCTGCGCATAACAGGGGATATCCGGGCAAGCGCACGCATGCTGACTCCTAGCTGATGCGTTGGGGAGAGCGGACGCAGGGGTCTTCCTGGCCGCCGCCCGGAGATTACGTGTACATGCCCAGCCTGTAAATGCCTCTCGATCACCTTCTGACCGGCCAAGGGGCGCGGCCGTATACGAACGCAGGCCGCGCCCCTCGCCGTTGGCCGGAACCTGACTACACGGGGTCGTAAGTCCGTTCGACCTTCTGGGTGCCGGACTTCGTGCGGTAGGAACGGGCCCAGGACGAGGTCGCGTTGGCCTTCGTCTTGTCGGAGACGACGTAGTAATCCATCTGCGCGCGGTCGGCGGTGATGTCCAGGACGCCGTAGCCGTGGCGGTCGGTGTCGACCCAGTGGACATGCCGGTTGGCCAGCTTGATGATCGGCGCGGCGACCGCGGAGACCGTACCCTCGGGGACCTTCACGAGGTCGTCGAGGTTGTCCGAGGTCACCGAGGTGACGACGAACTCGGTCGCGGCCGAGGCCGACAGCGGGTACGTACCGGCGTCCACCGGCACGTCGTTGGCCCACGCCATGTGGATGTCACCGGTCAGGAACACGGTGTTGCGGATGGCGTTCGCGCGCAGATGGGCCAGGAGTTCACGGCGGTCGTCCGTGTAGCCGTCCCACTGGTCGGTATTGAGGGCGAGGCCCTCCTGCGGCAGGCCCAGCAGCTTGGCGAGCGGCTTGAGCAGGTCGGCGGAGAGCGAACCGATCGCGAACGGCGAGATCATCACCGAGTTGCCGACCAGCCGCCAGGTGGTGTCGGAGGACTTCAGGCCCGCCTTCAGCCAGTCCAGTTGGGCCCGCCCGGTGAGGGTGCGGTCCGGGTCGTCGACCGAGCCGTTCCCGACGGAGACCTGCTGCGAGCGGAAGGACCGCAGGTCGAGAAGGGACAGGTCGACCAACTTGCCGAAGCGCAGCCGACGGTAGGTCGTCCCCGCGATCGCCGGGCGCACCGGCATCCACTCGAAGTACGCCTGCTTGGCGGCCGCCTGGCGCGCGGCCCAGGCGCCCTCCGTGCCCTCGGTGTGGTTCTCGGCCCCGCCCGACCAGGCGTCGTTGGCGAACTCGTGGTCGTCCCAGATCGCGACGACCGGGGCCACCGCGTGCAGCGCCTGAAGGTCGGCGTCGGTCTTGTACTTCCCGTGCCGGACGCGGTAGTCGGCGAGGCTGAGGATCTCGTGGGTCGGCGCGTGCTGCCGTACGACGGTGTCGCGCGTCCCGTACTCGCCGGTGCCGTACTCGTAGATGTAGTCGCCCAGATGGAGCCAGGCGTCCAGGTCGCCGCGGGCCGCGAGATGGCGGTACGACGCGAAGTAGCCGGCTTCCCAGTTGGCGCAGGAGACCACGCCGAAGCGGAGGCCCGTGACGGCCGCGTCCGCCGCCGGCGCGGTGCGGGTACGCGCCGCCGGGGAGTCGGTGCCGCCCGCGGAGAAACGGAACCAGTAGTTCGTGGCGGGGGCGAGGCCGCGCACGTCGGCCTTGACGGTGTGGTCGGAGGCGGCGGTCGCGGTGACCGAGCCCTTGGCGACGATGTTCGTGAACGCCTTGTCCAGGGCGACGATCCAGCTCACCTCGGTGTCCGGGCCGAGCCCGGAGCCGGGTATCGCCGCGGCCACGGGGGTCACCCGGGTCCACAGCAGGATGCCGTCGGGAAGCGGGTCGCCGGAGGCGACGCCGTGCAGGAAGGCGGGGGCCTCGTCGGCGGCGCCGGCGGGGAAGGGGGTCGCGACGAGGACGGCGCCCGCGGTGGCGGCGGCGGCCTTGACGACCGTACGGCGGCGTGGCGCCAGGGAGTTGAGGCGCTCGGATGCTCTGTGTCTACTGGTCACGACCGATCAGGTTACTGATCGGTATGAACGAGAGCGGGCGAACCGGTGAAAGTTCGCCCGCTCTTTGATCGAAGGCCTGGGTCAGGCCTTCAGGGCCGCCTCGATCGCGGTGTTGAACTCGGCCACCGTCATCGGCGCGTTCTCGCCGTCGGAGCCGGTCAGGTTCTTGCCGTCCATCTGCAGGGTCGGGGTGCCGCCCACGCCGGCCTTGTCGAAGAGCTTGGACTCCTCCAGCGCCCACTTGTCGTAGGTGCCGTCCTTCACGTCCTTCTGGAACTGCTTGTTGTTCTTCAGGGCGTCGACCGTGTTGGCAACCTTGATGAGGTAGGCGTCGTCCTTGAACTTGTCGTCGGTCTCCTCGGGGTGCCACTTCGTCGAGTACATCGCGGTCTTGTACTCGAGGAAGGCCTCGGGGCTGACGTTGAGCGCGGCGCCGAGCGCGCTGAGGGCGTTCTTGGAGCCCTCGCCGGTCAGCTTGTCGTCCAGGAAGGTGGCGCCGACGTACTGGATCTTGAACTTGCCGGCGTCGAGGTCCTTCTTCACGGTCGGGCCGACCGTCTGCTCGAACTGGGCGCAGACCGGGCAGCGCGAGTCCTCGTACATGACGAGGGTCTTCTTGGCGCTGCTCTTGCCGATGACGACGGTCGTGCCGTTCGTGCCGGTGGTGTTGGCCGGCTTGACGAGCTTGTCGTTCTTGGCGTCTTCCCAGTAGCCGGGCTTGTTGTTCTGGACGACGGCGTAGCCGATGCCTCCGGCTATCGCGAGGACGCCCACTATGGAGCAGGCGACGATGACCTGCCGCTTGATCTTGTCGCGCTTGGCCTGGCGCTCGCGTTCCTGACGCAGACGCTCGCGCGCCGCCGTCTTCGCCGCCTGGCTGTTCCGCTTGCTCATGGGTGATCTCCGTAAGGGGACGCGCACACGTCGTGTGCGGATACGTAAGAGGGAGTGGTGGTGCTCGGTGCTGTTCGGGTGGGTCAGGCGAAAGCGACCGAGCACGGCGGTCCACGCCGTCCCAGGGAGTGCACGAGGATCCGGTCGCGCGCGGTGGCCGTACGGCGACCGGGGTGTCGCGGGCGGCGCGGCGCCGGGGTGCGGCGGACCGCGACCGCGGCGACCGCCAGCAGCAGCGGGCGGAACGTCGTCGCCGTCACCGCGCCGAGCAGCTGGGCCAGCGCGCGCTCGCCGCGGCGCAGCCAGCCGGCGGCCAGCAGACCGACGCCGATGTGCGCGCCGAGCAGCAGCCAGGCGGCCTGCGGGTCGGCGTGGGCGAGAAGGGTCGCGAGACGGTCGGTGTCGGTGCCCGTGACGCGGGCCAGGGGGCTGCCGACGCTGGTGCCGTCACCGCAGAACACGTCCCAGCCGACCGAGCGCAGCGGTCCGGCGACGGGGCCGCCCGCGGCGCCGTAACAGACGTGCTGCCCGGTGGTGAGGGCCGTGTCCGCGGCCAGCTCCAGCGGGACCAGCAGGGCGGCGATCCGCCCGAAGCTCCGCTCCCGGCCGGCCAGCGCGTACGCCACGGCGAACACGGCGGCCGCGACCAGGGCCACCGTGTTCAGCGGGAGCGGGGCCCGGGACAGCAGCACGTGCGACGCGGTGCTGAGCGTCACGACGAGTGCCGTGAACAGCGCCGCGCGGAGCGCTCGTAGCTGGGTCCCGGATATGTCCATAGCGGAGAGAGTGTGTCACGCGGGCCCGTAAGGGAGCCCTAAAAAGTCCCTGTGAGCCGTCCTATCGTTATCGATCCCACAGGGATGCGGCCGGTGGGCCTTTCTACAGGCCCGGGATCCGGCCGTTGCGGAACAGGTCGACGAAGATCTGGTGGTCGGTACGCGCGCGTGCGCCGTAGTCGTGCGCGAAGGAGACCAGGAGCTCCGCGAAGCCGTCCTCGTCCGCCGCGATCGCCGCGTCGATGGCCCGCTCGGTGGAGAACGGCACCAGGGACTCGCCGGACTGGTCGTCCGCCGCCGCGTGCATGGTGGCCGTCGCCCGGCCGAGGTCGGCGACGACCGCCGCGATCTCCTCCGTGTCGTCGATGTCGCCCCAGTCCAGGTCCACCGCGTACGGCGAGACCTCGGCGACCAGCTGCCCCGCCCCGTCCAGCTCGGTCCAGCCCAGCCACGGGTCGGCGTGCGCCTGGAGGGCGCGCTGGGAGATCACCGTGCGGTGGCCCTCGTGCTGGAAGTAGCCGCGGATCGCCGGGTCGGTGATGTGCCGGGAGACGGCCGGGGTCTGGGCCTGCTTGATGTAGATCACGACGTCGTTCTCCAACGCGTCGCTGTGGCCCTCCAGGAGGATGTTGTACGACGGGAGCCCCGCCGAGCCGATGCCGATCCCGCGCCGGCCGACCACGTCCTTCACCCGGTAGGAGTCCGGGCGGGCCAGCGAGGTCTCCGGCAGGGTCTCCAGGTAGCCGTCGAAGGCCGCCAGCACCTTGTAGCGGGTGGCCGCGTCCAGCTCGATGGAGCCGCCGCCCGGGGCGAAGCGGCGCTCGAAGTCGCGGATCTCCGTCATCGACTCCAGGAGCCCGAAGCGGGTCAGCGAGCGGGCGTCGCGCAGCGCGTCCAGGAGCGGGCCCTCGGCGGTGTCCAGGGTGAAGGGCGGCACCTCGTCGCTCTTGGCGCCGGTCGCCAGCGCGTGGATGCGCTCGCGGTACGCGCCCGCGTACACCCGCACCAGCTCGGTGATCTGCTCGTCGCTGAGGGCCTTCGCGTACCCGATGAGGGCGATGGAGGCGGAGAAGCGCTTGAGGTCCCAGGTAAAGGGGCCGACGTAGGCCTCGTCGAAGTCGTTGACGTTGAAGATCAGCCGGCCGTTGGCGTCCATGTACGTGCCGAAGTTCTCGGCGTGCAGGTCGCCGTGGATCCACACACGCGAGGTGCGCTCGTCCAGGTACGGGCCGCCTCGCTTGTCCGCTTCGAGGTCGTTGTAGAACAGGCACGCCGTACCCCGGTAGAACGCGAACGCCGAGGCCGCCATCTTGCGGAACTTCACGCGGAACGCGGCCGGGTCGGCGGCCAGGAGCTCGCCGAACGCGGTGTCGAAGACGGCGAGGATCTCCTCGCCGCGAGGCTCGTCGTTGAGCTGCGGTACCGACATCGCTGGGTGCCTCCTGGTGCATGTGTACGACAGCGTTTCTGTCGTCTCAACGGGCGGGAGCGGACGAAAGTGCCCACGGAATCCCTCGCTGTGAAGGTACGCGGGGCGGGCCCCGGAGTGTCAGTGCCGAGGCATAGACTTCCGAGCTGTCCCCCGAACTGTGCGCCAGCCGTCGCCGACTGTTTTCCCTGGAGGCCAAACCGTGTCGAAGCCGCCGTTCACGCACCTGCACGTCCACACCCAGTACTCCCTGCTGGACGGTGCCGCGCGGCTGAAGGACATGTTCGACGCGTGCAACGAGATGGGCATGACCCATATCGCCATGTCCGACCACGGCAACCTCCATGGGGCGTACGACTTCTTCCACACCGCGAAGAAGGCCGGGGTCACGCCGATCATCGGCATCGAGGCCTATGTCGCCCCCGAGTCCCGGCGCAACAAGCGCAAGATCCAGTGGGGCCAGCCCCACCAGAAGCGGGACGACGTCTCCGGTTCGGGTGGTTACACCCACAAGACGATCTGGGCGGCGAACGCGACGGGCCTGCACAACCTCTTCAAGCTCTCCTCGGACGCCTACGCCGAGGGCTGGCTCCAGAAGTGGCCCCGGATGGACAAGGAGACCATCTCCCAGTGGTCCGAGGGCCTCATCGCCTCCACCGGCTGCCCCTCCGGCGAGCTCCAGACCCGGCTGCGCCTCGGCCAGTTCGACGAGGCCCTGAAGTCGGCCGCCGAGTACCAGGACATCTTCGGCAAGGACCGCTACTTCCTGGAGCTGATGGACCACGGCATCGAGATCGAGCACCGGGTCCGTGACGGCCTGCTGGAGATCGGCAAGAAGCTCGGCATCCCGCCGCTGGTGACCAACGACTCGCACTACACGTACGCGCACGAGGCGACGGCCCACGACGCGCTGCTGTGCATCCAGACCGGCAAGAACCTCTCCGACCCGGACCGCTTCAAGTTCGACGGCACCGGCTACTACCTGAAGTCCACGGACGAGATGTACGCCGTCGACTCCTCCGACGCCTGGCAGGAGGGCTGCCGCAACACCCTCCTGGTCGCCGAGCAGGTCGACACCGCCGGCATGTTCGAGGCCAAGAACCTCATGCCGAAGTTCGACATCCCCGAGGGCTACACCGAGGTCACCTGGTTCCGCGAGGAGACCATGCGCGGCATGGCCCGCCGCTTCCCGGACGGCATCCCGGACGACCGCATGAGGCAGGTCGAGTACGAGATGGACACCATCATCTCGATGGGCTTCCCGGGCTACTTCCTCGTGGTCGCCGACTTCATCATGTGGGCCAAGAAGCAGGGCATCGCGGTCGGCCCGGGCCGAGGCTCCGCGGCCGGTTCGATCGTCGCCTACGCCATGGGCATCACCGACCTCGACCCGATCCCGCACGGCCTGATCTTCGAGCGGTTCCTCAACCCCGAGCGCATCTCCATGCCCGACGTCGACATCGACTTCGACGAGCGTCGGCGCGTCGAGGTGATCAGGTACGTGACGGAGAAGTACGGCTCCGACAAGGTCGCCATGATCGGCACCTACGGCAAGATCAAGGCCAAGAACGCGATCAAGGACTCCGCGCGCGTACTGGGCTACCCGTACGCGATGGGCGACCGCCTCACCAAGGCCATGCCCGCCGACGTCCTCGGCAAGGGCATCGACCTCGACGGCATCACCAACCCCTCGCACCCGCGCTACAGCGAGGCCGGCGAGATCCGCGCGATGTACGAGAACGAACCGGACGTGAAGAAGGTCATCGACACCGCCAAGGGCGTCGAGGGCCTGGTCCGGCAGATGGGTGTGCACGCGGCCGGCGTGATCATGTCCAGCGAGCCCATCGTCGACCACGCCCCGATCTGGGTGCGGCACACCGACGGCGTGACCATCACACAGTGGGACTATCCGCAGTGCGAGTCGCTCGGCCTGCTGAAGATGGACTTCCTCGGCCTGCGGAACCTGACGATCATGGACGACGCCGTCAAGATGGTGAAGTCCAACAAGGGCATCGACCTCGACCTGCTGGCCCTGCCGCTGGACGACCCCAAGACCTTCGAACTCCTCCAGCGCGGTGAGACGCTCGGCGTCTTCCAGTTCGACGGCGGCCCCATGCGCTCCCTGCTGCGCCTGATGAAGCCCGACAACTTCGAGGACATCTCCGCCGTCTCGGCCCTGTACCGGCCGGGCCCGATGGGCATGGACTCGCACACCAACTACGCGCTGCGCAAGAACAAGCTCCAGGAGATCACCCCGATCCACCCCGAGCTGGAGGAGCCGCTCAGGGAGGTCCTGGACGTCACCTACGGCCTGATCGTCTACCAGGAGCAGGTGCAGAAGGCCGCCCAGATCATCGCCGGTTACTCGCTCGGCGAGGCCGACATCCTGCGCCGCGTGATGGGCAAGAAGAAGCCCGAGGAACTGGCCAAGAACTTCACCATCTTCCAGGCCGGCGCCCAGAAGAACGGCTACAGCGACGAGGCCATCCAGGCCCTGTGGGACGTCCTGGTCCCGTTCGCCGGCTACGCGTTCAACAAGGCGCACTCCGCCGCGTACGGCCTGGTCTCGTACTGGACCGCCTACCTCAAGGCGAACCACCCCGCCGAGTACATGGCCGGACTGCTCACCTCGGTCAAGGACGACAAGGACAAGTCCGCGATCTACCTCAACGAGTGCCGGCGCATGGGCATCAAGGTGCTCCCGCCGAACGTGAACGAGTCGGTGCACAACTTCGCCGCCCAGGGCGACGACGTGATCCTCTTCGGCCTCGAAGCGGTGCGCAACGTCGGTACCAACGTGGTCGAGTCGATCATCAGGAGCCGCAAGGCCAAGGGGAAGTACGCCTCCTTCCCCGACTACCTCGACAAGGTCGAGGCGGTCGCCTGCAACAAGCGCACCACGGAGTCGCTGATCAAGGCGGGCGCCTTCGACACCATGGGGCACACCCGCAAGGGCCTCACCGCGCACTTCGAGCCGATGATCGACAACGTGGTGCAGGTCAAGCGCAAGGAGGCCGAGGGCCAGTTCGACCTCTTCGGCGGCATGGGCGAGGAGGAGACCAGCGAGCCCGGCTTCGGACTCGACGTCGAGTTCACCACCGACGAGTGGGACAAGGCCTATCTGCTCGCCCAGGAGCGGGAGATGCTCGGTCTCTACGTCTCCGACCACCCGCTCTTCGGCCTGGAGCACGTGCTGTCCGACAAGGCCGACGCGGG
Organism: Streptomyces sp. NBC_00028; assembly: GCF_045041065.1. Taxonomy (NCBI): domain Bacteria; kingdom Bacillati; phylum Actinomycetota; class Actinomycetes; order Kitasatosporales; family Streptomycetaceae; genus Streptomyces; species Streptomyces sp. NBC_00028. The sequence goes on from NZ_CP108293.1 coordinate 7,344,920, forward strand.
CATCGCCCAGCTCACCGGAGGTGAGCACGCGGACGGCGCGGTCGTCACCATCGGCGGCATCATCTCGGGCCTCCAGCGCAAGATGACCAAGCAGGGCAACGCCTGGGCGATCGCCACCGTCGAGGACCTCGCCGGCTCCATCGAGTGCATGTTCTTCCCGGCGACCTACCAGCTGGTGTCGACCCAACTCGTCGAGGACGCCGTGGTGTTCGTCAAGGGCCGCCTCGACAAGCGCGAGGACGTCCCCCGCCTCGTCGCGATGGAGCTCCAGGTCCCCGACCTGTCCAACGCGGGCACCAACGCGCCCGTGATCCTCACCATCCCGGCGACCCGGGTCACCCCGCCGATGATCAGCCGCCTCGGCGAGATCCTCACCCACCACAAGGGCGAGAGCGAGGTCCGGATCAAGCTCCAGGGCCCGACCAAGACCACGGTGTTGCGCCTCGACCGGCACCGGGTCAAGCCGGACCCGGCGCTCTTCGGCGACCTGAAGGTCCTGCTCGGCCCGTCCTGCCTGGCCGGTTAGCCGTACGCGTACGTCGAGAGGGCGCATCCGGGGGTCCGGACGCGCCCTCTCTGTGTGCCTGGGTCTCAAGGACCCGTGGGTCTCAACAACCCGTTATGCAGATGTCAGTTGTGACCGAAGCGCTTCTGCTTGCCCTTGCGGGCCATGTCACCCGGAGTCACCTGGGTCATGCGCTGCTCGGCCTGCGCCTCCATCGAGGACTGCTGGGCCTGCTGCTGACCACGCTCGGACTGCGGCTGCTTACGGTCACGGTTCTTGTTCTTGGCCATGGTGATCTGCCTCCTGAGGGGGATCTAGGGGCCAGGGCCGCGACCAGATTCACATAGGCTGACAAAGAACGCATTTCGGATAATTACCGTGTGTGACAAGGGCTGTCGCTCGGCGATGCCTCGAAACGCCACGCCGAAGATCGAGTTCCGGCCGTTAACCTCCGCGCGGTCGGGCAGACTCGAAGGAAGCCCGAAGCAAACCTCCCGGGAAGAGGGTGAGTCGCGTGGACCGCTGCATCGTCCTGGTGGACGCCGGGTATCTGCTGGGGGCGGCGGCCAGTCTCCTCGCCGGAGAGCCCTCCCGCTCCCGCATCACCGTGGATCACGCCGCCCTCATCCAGGGCCTGCGCGAACGCGCGGAGTCGGACACGGAACGGCCGCTGCTGCGCATCTACTGGTTCGACGGCGCCCCCGACCGCGTCCCCCAGCCCGAACACCGCCGCCTGCGGGTCATGCCCCGCGTCACCGTCCGGCTCGGCGCCCTGACCCGCAGCGACGGACGCTGGGCGCAGAAGGGCGTCGACGCGGCCATGCACGCCGAGCTCACCGAGCTGGCCCGCAACCGCGCCTGCTCCGACATCGTCCTCGTCACCGGCGACGGCGACCTGCTGCCCGGCATGATGGCCGCCAAGGAGCACGGCGTCGCCGTACACCTGTGGGCCGTGCAGGCCGCCGACGGCGACTACAACCAGTCCGAGGACCTGGTCGCCGAGGCCGACGAACGGCGCGTCCTGGACCGGATCTGGATCACCAAGGCCGTCCGCGCCAAGGATCTCGGCGGGATCTGCGCACCGCCGCCGGCGCCCCGCCCCGAGATCGCCGCGATCCTGTCCGCGCCGCTGCCCGAGTCCGCGCACGCCGCCGCCGCGGAGCGCTCCGCCGAGGAGGGCGAGCACGCCGCCGCCTCGGAGAACGGCACCCAGGAGCGGGTGCCCGCGCCCAAGGGCGTGCCCACGCCCAAGGACCTCGCCGCCCTGCGCGCCCCCGGCGTCCAGCCCCAGCAGCCCGCCAACGCGACCCTGCGCTGGTCCTCCGACAAGGGCTGGGTCGACCGGCCCGGCGGCGCCGCCGAACCGCCCGAGGTCGCCTCCATGCCCACGCTCGCCCAGCTCACCACCGCCGAGCAGCGCTGGGCCGACCGCGAGGAGGACATCACGACCGTCGGCGGCGACCCCTACGAGGTGGGGCAGGTCTTCGCCCGGCGCTGGATGGAGCGGCTCGGCGACCAGGGCCAGCTACAGAAGCTGTCGGGCATGTACCCGCGCGTCCCGCACCGCATCGACGGTGAGCTGCTGCGCTACGCCGCCCGCTTCGGACTGCTCGCCCACAAGGACGACCAGATCGACGAACACGACCGGTATGCCATCCGGGCCGGGTTCTGGCGCGAGATCGACGTCCGCACCTCCGCCGAGCACGCGCCCGCGGGGGAGTGAAACGGCACATACCCCGCCCCCGAGGGCGGGCGGAGCCTGTCGACCCCGTAGTCTCGTCCCTTGTGAGTACGCGCGCGGGACAGGCACTTCGGCAGGGCGGCGACGTCGTGTGCGCCGTGCGCGGACTGACCAAGACCTATCCCGCGGTACGCGGCAGACGCGGCGTTCCCGCGACCCCCGAGGTGCGGGCCACCGACGACGTACGGCTCGACATCCGCCGCGGTGAGATCTTCGGGCTGCTCGGCCCGAACGGCGCCGGCAAGTCCACCCTCGTACGGCAGCTGACCGGTCTGATGCGGCCCGACAGCGGCAGCGTGGAGATCCTCGGGCACGACATCGTGCGCCACCCGGAGCGGGCCGCGCGCATTCTCGCCTACCTCGGCCAGGAGTCCACCGCCCTCGACGAACTCACCGTGTCGCTGGCCGCCGAGACCACCGGACGGCTGCGCGGCCTGGAAGCGCGCGCGGCGCGCGCCGAGCGGGACGCCGTACTCGACGAACTCGGGCTCACACCGCTCGCCGGGCGGGCGATCAGGAAACTGTCCGGCGGGCAGCGGCGGCTCGCGTGCTTCGCCGCCGCGCTGGTCGGGGAGCGGTCGCTGCTGGTGCTCGACGAGCCGACCACCGGCATGGACCCGGTGGCCCGGCGGGCCGTGTGGGCGGCCGTGGACCGGCGGCGGGCCGAGCGCGGGACGACCGTGCTGCTCGTCACCCACAACGTCATCGAGGCCGAGACCGTGCTCGACCGGGTCGCGGTCCTCGACCGCGGGCGGGTGATCGCCTGTGACACCCCCGTCGGGCTCAAGGAGCAGGTCGCCGGGGAGGTCCGGGTCGACCTCGTGTGGCGCGAGGCCGCCCCGCTGCACGTCCCCGAGGTCGCCGCACTGCACGACCGGGCCGTCGAGGCCGGACGGCGCTGGACGCTCCGGCTCGCCCCCGAGGAGGCCCGTGCGGTCGTCGCCACCGTCACCGGCGGGGCCGCCTTCGCCGCCCTCGACGACTTCACGCTGGCCACGCCCAGCCTGGAGGACGTCTATCTGGCGCTGGGCGGCGCGGCCCGGCAGGGGCTGGTGAAGGCGTGAACGCTTGGAACGCTCTTGAGTCGGGCTTGAGCGAGCGGGCCGTAGCATCCGTACGGAGAGGGAACGGGGCGAACGCGTTCGCCGTCGGATCCCCTTCCGTCGGATCCCCCTCAGTGACCCCGTTGGTGAAAGGGAGCAGCGCCACGTGAGTGTCGTACCCGCCGAGGTGCTGCCGGGCGGCGCCCTGGCCGTCGAGGAGACGGACCGGGACGTGGCCGAGCTCGGGCCGCGTGCGCGGCTGTGGCCGGCGCTCGTGGCCGTCTACCGGGCCCAGCTGTCCCGGGCCCGGGTCGCGCGCATCCCGCTGCTGTTCGTGGCGACCTTCCAGTCCGTCGGGATCATGATCCTGATGCGCGGGGTCGTGGACGGCGGGGCCGAGGCGCAGGCCGTGGTCGCGGGCTCGGCGGTGCTCGTCGTGGCCTTCGTCGCGCTCAACCTGCTCGCCCAGTACTTCGGGCAGCTGCGGGCGAGCGGGGGGCTGGACCACTACGCCACCCTGCCGGTGCCGCCGGCCGCCGTGGTGCTCGGGGCGGCCGGGGCGTACGCCTCTTTCACCGTGCCGGGGACCGTCGTGACGGCCGTGTTCGGCTGCGTGCTGTTCGGGCTGCCGATGGCGCATCTGTGGGTGCTCGTCGCGGTGATCCCGCTCGCCGGGGCCGCGCTGGCCGGGCTCGGGGCGGCCTTCGGGCTGCTCGCGCCGCGGCCGGAACTGGCGACGGTGCTCGGCCAGTTGGGCATGTCCGCGGCGCTGCTGCTGGGTGTGCTGCCGGCCGACCGGATGCCGGAGGGGGTGCGGTTCCTGCGGGATCTGCTGCCCTCGACGTACGGCGTCGAAGCCTTCGCGCGGACCTTCGGGCCGCATCCCGACTGGGCGTTCGTCCTCGGTGACCTGGCCGTCTGCGGGGCGGTCGGGGTCTTCTCGCTGGGCGTCGCCACCTGGGCGTATCGTCGGGCGGCCGTCCGGTGACGCGCCGCACAGACGGGCCTGGCACGATGTCAGGGTGACCGCACCGCTGACTCCTCCTCCGCCGCCGAGCGACCCGTCTCCGCACCAGGCCTGGCAGGCGCCGCCGCCGTACGGTGCCGGTGGGCCCGGAAGCCTGTACGAACAGGACGGCCCTGGAATGAAGACCGAACTGCGGGAAGCCGCCGTGATCGCGGTGGCGTCGGCGCTGGGTGGGCTGCTGCTGGGTGTGCTGTGGTGGTGGCTGGCGCCGCATGTGCCGCTGGTCGGGGACATCGTCGAGAAGCGCTGGGTCGTCTACCTCAAGGACACCGAGGGGGAGCAGGCGATCGGCGTCGACGGAACGTTCACGCTGCTCGGGCTCGCGTTCGGCGTCGTCAGCGCGTTCGCGGTGTTCCTGCTGCGGCGGCGTGGGGGCGTGCCGCTGGTGGTGGCGCTCGGGGTCGGGGGGCTGCTCGGGTCGCTGCTGGCGTGGCGGGTCGGGATCTGGCTCGGGCCCGCGCAGGATGTGCTGGCCCATGCGAAGTCCGTGGGCAAGGGGGTGACGTTCTCGGCGCCGTTGAAGTTGGGCGCGAAGGGGGCGTTGCTGGCGTGGTCGTTGGGTGCGCTGGTCGTGCACCTCGGGCTTACGGGGCTCTTCGGGCCGCGGGACCCTGAGGTGCCGTACGGGTCGGGGCCGTACGGGGCGAAGCCGCAGGCGTAGCTCGTCGGGTGCCCTGGGTTGGGGCCGGCCGGGGGTGGGTCTCGCTCGCCCGCGCTTGCGGGGTGCCGCTGCGCCCACCCGTGCCGCCCCAGCGGCACGACTGCCCGCAGCTACGCAGGGATGCGGGTGCCGCTGCATGGGTGGGCGCCGCCCCGGCGGCACGACTGCCCGCAGTTACGCAGGGATGCGGGTGCCGCTGCATGGGTGGGCGCCGCCCCGGCGGCATGACTGCCCGCAGTTGCGCAGGGATGCGGGTGCCGCTGTATGGGTGGGCGCCGCCCCGGCGGCATGACTGCCCGCAGTTGCGCAGGGATGCGGGTGCCGCTGTATGGGTGGGCGCCGCCCCGGCGGCATGACTGCCCGCAGTTATGCAGGGATGCGGGTGCTGCTGCATGGGTGGGCGCCGTCCCGGCGGCATGACTGTCCGCAGTTGCGCAGGGATGCGGGTGCTGCTGCATGGGTGGGCGCCGTCCCGGCGGCATGACTGTCCGCAGTTATGCAGGGATGCGGGTGACGCTGCATGGGTGGGCGCCGCCCCGGCGGCACGACTGTCCGCAGCTGGGGCGGAAGGGCAGGGAGATACCTACGCCGGGCGCCTGCCGTGATTCGAGCGGCCCTTCTTGATGCGCCACTTTCGCTTTCGCGTTTTTTTCGACATGTTCCTCGTACTTAACCGAGGAACGGACCCGCGTCGAGAGGTCAGGCGCGGCCGATGGGGGCCAGTACCGCTTCCGTGAGCTTCGTCAGGTCCTCGGGGGACAGCTCGACCTCCAGGCCTCTGCGGCCCGCCGAGACACAGATGGTGGGGTGGGCGGAGGCCGAGGCGTCCAGGACCGTGGGGAGCTTCTTGCGCTGGCCGAGGGGGGAGATGCCGCCCCGGACGTAGCCCGTCGTGCGCTCGGCGAGGGTCGGGTCGGCCATCGCCGCCCGCTTGCCGTTGACCGCCGCCGCCAGGGCCTTCAGGTCCAGCTGGCCCGCCACCGGGACCACGGCCACCGTCAGCGTGCCGTCCACGTCCGCCACGAGGGTCTTGAAGACGCGCTCGGGGGACACGCCCATCGCCTCGGCCGCCTCCTCGCCGTAGGAGGGGTGGTTCGGGTCGTGGTCGTAGGCGTGGACGGTGTACTCCACTCCCGCCGCCGTCAGCGCCACCGTCGCGGGTGTGCCGCCCGGCTGCTGTGCCTGCTTCTTCGACTTCTTCGCCATCGGTCGTCGTCCCCCGGCCTCAGTTCAGACTCGTCGGGCCGCGCGTCAGATCGGACGCGGGCAGCGACGGCAGGTTACGGATGATCGCCGTCTCGGTGCGAAGGAGTTTCAGCTCGTCGCGCAGCCGGGACGCGGTGTCCGGGGCCTGGAGCAGGCGCTGTTTGGTGGGGATGTCGAGCATCATCGCCGCCGCCACCAGATAGGAGACGACCGCCGGTTCGTCCGGCAGCTCCGAGCCGGAGGTGAGCGAGCGTTCGCGGGCGCCCGCGAGGCGTTTCTGATACCCGCGGAAGGCCCTCAGGACGCCTTCGGCCAGGGCGCCGGCCTCCTCGCCCCGTTCCTCCGGGAGCTCCTCCAGCTCCGCGACGAGATAGGGGCCCGACGCGTCGACGGACACCAGCTTCACGCGGGTCGTGCCGGTCGCCAGGACCTCGAACGTGCCGTCGGCCCGCTCCCTGATCGTCGCCGCGTCCGCGATGCAGCCGGTGCCGTGGAACGCCTTGAGCGGCTCGGTGCCGAAGCCCGCCGCCGGGCCGCGCTCGGGCACGGACGTGGGATCGGGCATGCCCGGTTCACTCGCCGCCACCTCATGGCCGTCGCGGATGGCGACGACGGCGAAGCGGCGCGGTTCGTCCTCGGGGGTTTTCAGAAGGTCGCGCATCATGGCGCGATAGCGCTCCTCGAAGACATTCAACGGGAGCACCAACCCCGGGAACAGAACCGAGTTCAGGGGGAAGAGCGGGAGCCGGACGGTGGTCACGGCGCAAAAGCCTAATGGTCGCGGGAGTGTGCACGTCCTCGGTGCCCACTCCGTGGATGCCCGGAGGCCGAGCTGAGGCGGATCTCCTCGCGCAGTTCCAGGAACCGGCCCAGCGGGTCGTCGGAGACCAGCTCCCAGGGGAACGAGGTCGCGTACGGGCCGATCCGGCGCAGTTGCTCCAGGGCCTCCGGCCGGCGGTCCAGGAGCGCGAGGACGTACGTCAGCTTGTTGCGCATCTCGGCCGGCCACGGGTCCGCCGCCGGGAACCGCGCCGACAGCGCGATCGCCCGGTCGGCCGCCGCGTCAAGGCGGGCCCGGGGTATGTCCGGGCCGCAGCCGTCGGTCAGATAGGCGAGCACCGCCCGGGTCGGCAGGGCCTGGACGAGGGAGTCGGCGGGGGCGTCCTGCGCGGCGGTCTCCGCGAAGTCGAGGCACTCGTGGTGCGAGCCGTGCCAGGAGTCGGCGAGGTAGCGCAGGGCGGCGGCGTGGCAGCCGTAGTGGTGGGGCGCGCGGCGGATCGCCGCCTCCCACAGCTCCTCGAAGTACTTGTGCCCGGCATTCGAGCCGTGCGCGTGGTCCAGCGCTATCCGCCACGGCACTGGATCCCGGTCGTCCCCGCGGGCCGCGGCCGTGATCAGCGGGCTCACCTCGCGCAGCAGCTCCGCCCGGGCGGGCGAGAGCCAGGCGCGGGTCACGGCGAGCTGGGCGCCGACCACCAGCAGGTCCGGGTCGTGCGGGGCGGCCGTACGCCAGGCGTCGAACCACTCGGAGCGCGCGCACGCGAAGGACGCCAGGCGTACGACGTACCGGTCGCGGTTCTCCCAGGCGCCGCTCGCGCGGGTCGTGGCGAGCAGGGTGGCCGCGACCTCGTACGATCCCTGCCCCGCGGCCACGAGGGCGGGGCCGAGCAGGTCGTCGGGCGCGTCGAGGAGCACCTCGTCGTCGGCCGGCAGCGCGACTGGCGGGTGCTCGACGGTCCTGGCCGTCCGGGAGGCGCGGACGAACGGGGGCAGCAGAGCCATGGTGTCGACCATTGAAAAGCCGCAGGTCGGGGAAGCGCCAGAGGTTCTCGGCAATGTGAGGAAAGTTGTACGCCGTACGGTCAAGAGCCGGTAAAAAGGTTACTGTTCAACAACTGTTCGATCGCTGTGCACCCGCCACTCGCGGCACACCGGCCTAGTTGCGTCTCAGCAGCCTCGTCGCCCCCGCCGCCACGGTCGTCGCGAGGATCCAGCCCAGCAGGATCATCGCCGCCGCCAGCCACTGCCAGCCGCCGCGCAGCTGCCAGAAGCCGACCTGGCCCAGGTCGATGACCGGCAGGAGCAGGTCGAGGGCGAACAGGGTCGCGTTCCAGTGCGGGACCTCGCCGCCCTTGAGCGGCGGATGGGCGGCGTGCGCGAAGGCCAGCGAGCCCGCCGCCCAGAGCAGCGCCATCCACACCAGGGCGCGTCCCGGCCGGTAGCCGTAGGCGACCGTCCAGTCCTGGGCGTACCCCCACAGCTTGGCGGCCGGCGGCAGGGTCTCGCGGCGGCGGCGCTGCTTGGCGAGCAGCACCTCGCGCGCGTCCTCGTCCTCGCCGCCGGCCCGCAGCACGGTCGCGAGGCGCTCGTAGGGCTCCGGGTTGTACTCGGCGGTCGCCGCGGCCACCCACGCCAGTCGCTCCTCCAGCGGGAACGGGCCCCTCGGCACCAGGTTCTCGTAGCCGAAGCCGCCCATGTGGAGACGGCCCGGGCCCGGCCAGCTGTCCGTGCGGTCCATCAGGTTCACCACCCGCGCCCCCGACAGCACGACCATGCCGCGCGCCGGAGCCTTCCCGAGGAAGCGCAGCTCGGGCGTCTGGACGCGGCGCAGCGACACCTCCTGGTCGTCGGTGAGGGTGAACCGGGCCTGCTCGAAGTCGATCGCGTCCCCGAACCGCCCGTCGTCCAGGCGCAGCCCGCCCTCGCAGGTGAAGCGCTGGATGCGGGTGCCCTGCGCCGGGGTCGCCCCGCTCAGCAGCGGGCTGCCGATGCCCGCCGGGGTCAGGTACATCGAGCGCCCGACGGTCAGCTGCGGGGCGTTGAGCGCGAGGCGCGTGTACGGGTTGGCCAGCCTCGCGCCGCGCAGGCTCAGCGAGACGCCGACCTTGGCGCTGCGCAGACTCAGCTCGCCGTGCGACTCGAGGAGCTCGGCCTGGAGGTCCTGGCCCACGGTCATGCCGTCGGCGGCGATCGAACGGCCGCTGCGGTCCCGGTAGACGATCGCCTGGTTGAGCAGCAGATCGGTGCCGATGTGGGCGTCGGTGAGCCGTACGCCGTTGTGGAACCGGCAGCGCGGCAGATGCAGATCGCCCTCGGTGTGGACGCGGGCCGCCTCCAGGCGTGGCACCGAGCAGTCCACCATCCGCATGGTCGTGAAGCGGGCCTCCGGCAGCAGGACGTCCCGCTCGAACCGGCAGCCCTTCAGCTCCACGTACGGCACCACGATGCCGCCCGCCAGGTCCAGCGGGCCGCTGATCTGCACGCCGGCCAGCTTCAGCGACGACACCCGGCCGGCCAGCGCGGGCGGCCCGTCCAGCAGCAGCCAGCACACGATGCGGGCCCGCACGGTCCGCTCGGGCCCCCAGGGGTGCCCGCCGTGCGGATCGTCGACGACCGCGTCGCCGCTGCTCAGGTCGTACACGCTGCCGTTGCGGAACGCCTGCCACATACCGGCCTCGGCGGGCGTCAGATCGTCCGGCAGCTCCCCCTCGGTCACCACTCCTCCAATCGCGTACGCATCCCCGTCATGCCCGCTCAGTGAGGCCCCGAACGCTAGACGTGAAGGCGATCTTCCGGGTTGCGTATCAGCCACTGGAATGCCCGAACGACGCCGAACCGTGGTCTGAGAGAATTGACCCCGTGATCTCCCGAATCGATCTGCGCGGCGACGCCCTCCCCGAGGGTCCCGCCCTGCGCGACCTGCTGCCCCGAGCCGACTTCGACGTTCAGGCCGCCCTGGAGAAGGTGCGTCCGATCTGCGAGGCCGTGCATCATCGGGGCGACGCGGCGCTGATCGACTTCGCGGAGAAGTTCGACGGGGTGCGGCTGGAATCCGTACGGGTGCCGGCGGAGGCGCTGGACAAGGCCCTCGCCGAACTCGACCCGGCCGTGCGCGCGGCCCTGGAGGAGTCCATCCGCCGCGCCCGGCTCGTCCACCGCGCCCAGCGCCGCAGCACCCACACGACCCAGGTCGTGCCCGGCGGCTCCGTCACCGAGAAATGGGTGCCCGTCGACCGTGTCGGGCTCTACGCGCCGGGCGGCCGGTCGGTCTACCCGTCCTCCGTGATCATGAACGTGGTGCCCGCGCAGGAGGCCGGTGTCGCGTCCATCGCGCTCGCCTCGCCCGCCCAGGCCGAGTTCGACGGCCTGCCGCACCCGACGATCCTCGCCGCCTGCGCGCTGCTCGGCGTCGACGAGGTGTACGCGGCCGGTGGCGCCACCGCCGTCGCGATGTTCGCGTACGGCACCGAGTCCTGCCCGCCCGCCAACATGGTCACCGGCCCCGGCAACATCTGGGTCGCCGCCGCCAAGCGCTACTTCACCGGCAAGATCGGCATCGACGCGGAGGCCGGCCCGACCGAGATCGCGGTCCTCGCGGACGCCACCGCCGACCCGGTGCACGTGGCGTCCGACCTGATCAGCCAGGCCGAGCACGACCCGCTGGCCGCCGCCGTCCTGGTCACCGACTCCGTCGAGCTGGCGGACGCGGTGGAGAAGGAGCTGGCCCCGCAGGTCGCCGCCAGCAAGCACGTCGAGGACCGGATCGCCCCGGCCCTCGCAGGCAAGCAGTCCGCGATCGTCCTCGTCGACGGCGTCGAGGAGGGCCTGCGGGTCGTCAACGCGTACGGCGCCGAGCACCTGGAGATCCAGACGGCCGACGCCACCGCGCTCGCCGAGCGGGTGACCAACGCCGGCGCGATCTTCATCGGCCCCTGGGCGCCCGTGTCGCTCGGCGACTACGCCGCCGGGTCCAACCACGTGCTGCCCACCGGCGGGTGCGCCTGCCACTCCTCCGGGCTCTCCGTCCAGTCCTTCCTGCGCGGCATCCACATCGTCGACTACACGAAGGACGCGCTCGCGGACGTGGCGCACCACGTGGTCACGCTGGCGGAGGCGGAGGACCTGCCCGCGCACGGCGCGGCGATCAAGGCAAGGTTCGGTTGGAAGGTGCCTGAGAGCAAGTGAGCTTCGGAATCGACGATCTCCCCGTACGGGACGAGCTGCGCGGCAAGTCCCCCTACGGCGCGCCCCAGTTGGACGTGCCGGTACGGCTGAACACCAACGAGAACCCGTACCAGCTGCCCGAGCCGCTGGTCGAGCGCATCGCCGAGCGGGTCCGTGCGGCCGCCCGCGACCTCAACCGCTACCCGGACCGGGACGCGGTCGAGCTGCGCACCCAGCTCGCCAAGTACCTGACGGACACGTCCGGTCACCAGGTGGGCCTGGCCAACGTGTGGGCGGCGAACGGCTCCAACGAGGTCATCCAGCAGCTGCTCCAGACCTTCGGCGGCCCCGGCCGGACGGCGATCGGCTTCGAGCCGTCGTACTCGATGCACGCTCTCATCGCGCGCGGGACCGGCACGGGCTGGATCTCCGGCCCGCGCAACGAGGACTTCACGATCGACCTCGCGGCGGCCGAGAAGGCCATCGCCGCGCACAAGCCGGACGTCGTCTTCATCACCACCCCCAACAACCCGACGGGCAACGCGGTCCCGCCCGAGACGGTCCTCGCGCTCTACGAGGCCGCGCAGGCGGCGAAGCCGTCGATGGTCGTCGTCGACGAGGCGTACATCGAGTTCAGCCACGGCGACTCGCTGCTGCCGCTCATCGAGGGCCGGCCTCAGCTGGTCGTCTCGCGGACCATGTCGAAGGCCTTCGGCGCGGCGGGCCTGCGCCTCGGCTACCTCGCCGCGCACCCGGCGGTCGTGGACGCCGTACAGCTCGTACGGCTGCCCTACCACCTGTCGGCCGTCACCCAGGCGACCGCCCTGGCCGCCCTGGAGCACACCGACACGCTCCTGAAGTACGTCGAGCAGTTGAAGGCCGAGCGGGACCGGCTGGTCAGCGAGTTGCGGGCGACCGGGTACGAGGTCGTGGAGTCCGACGCGAACTTCGTGCAGTTCGGCCTCTTCGACGATTCCCACGTCGCCTGGCAGAAGATCCTCGACCGGGGTGTCCTGGTCCGGGACAACGGCATTCCGGGGTGGCTGCGGGTGTCCGCCGGAACCCCCGAAGAGAACGACGCGTTCCTCGACGCGGTCCGTGAAGTGAAGAAGGAGCTGAACGCATGAGCCGCGTAGGACGGGTGGAAAGGGTCACCAAGGAGACCTCCGTGCTCGTCGAGATCGATCTCGACGGGTCCGGCAAGGTGGATGTGGCGACCGGGGTCGGTTTCTACGACCACATGCTCGACCAGCTCGGCCGGCACGGTCTGTTCGACCTGACCGTGAAGACCGAGGGCGACCTGCACATCGACTCGCACCACACCATCGAGGACACCGCCCTCGCCCTCGGCGCCGCCTTCAAGCAGGCGCTCGGCGACAAGGTGGGGATCTATCGGTTCGGCAACTGCACGGTTCCCCTGGACGAGTCCCTCGCCCAGGTGACCGTCGACCTGTCCGGCCGCCCCTACCTCGTGCACACCGAGCCCGAGAAGATGGCGCCGATGATCGGCGAGTACGACACCACGATGACCCGGCACATCCTGGAGTCCTTCGTCGCCCAGGCCCAGATCGCCCTGCACGTGCACGTGCCCTACGGGCGCAACGCGCACCACATCGTGGAGTGCCAGTTCAAGGCGCTCGCGCGGGCGCTGCGGTACGCGTCCGAGCGGGACCCGCGCGCGGCCGGCATCCTCCCCTCCACGAAGGGCGCGCTGTGAACGGGCTGTCCACCGTCCTGATCGTCGTCGGCCTCTTCCTGGTCGGCGGGATCATCTCCTTCGCCAAGCAGGAGATGCCGAAGCAGCTCATCGTGCTGCTCTCCGTCGCCGCCGCGATGTGTCTCGTCGCCGGTGTCATGAGGCTGGAGGTGTGGAGTTGAGCGCGGCCACAGGCAAGAAGGTCGTCGTCTTCGACTACGGCTTCGGAAACGTCCGCTCCGCCGAGCGCGCCCTCGCGCGCACCGGGGCCGACGTCGAGATAACGCGTGACTTCGACAAGGCCATGAACGCCGACGGGCTGCTGGTGCCGGGCGTCGGTGCCTTCGAGGCCTGCATGAAGGGCCTCAAGGAGGCGCGCGGCGACTGGATCATCGACCGCCGGCTGTCCGGCGGGCGCCCGGTCATGGGCATCTGCGTCGGCATGCAGATCCTCTTCGCGCGCGGCATCGAGCACGGCGTGGAGACCGAGGGCCTCGACGAGTGGCCCGGCTCGGTCGAGCCGTTGCAGGCCGACATCGTGCCCCACATGGGCTGGAACACCGTGGACCGCCCGGCCGGCTCCCAGCTGTTCGCCGGCCTGGACGCGGACGCGCGCTTCTACTTCGTGCACTCCTACGCCGTCCACGACTGGTCCCTGGAGATCACGAACCCGGCGATGAAGGCTCCCCTGGTCACCTGGTCGACGCACGGCAAGCCCTTCGTGGCCGCCGTGGAGAACGGCGCCCTGTGGGCCACCCAGTTCCACCCCGAGAAGTCCGGCGACGCCGGAGCGCAGCTGCTGAACAACTGGATCGGAACCCTCTGATGCCCGCCAAGCTTGAGCTTCTTCCCGCCGTCGACGTCCGGGACGGCCAGGCCGTGCGCCTCGTGCACGGTGAGTCCGGCACGGAGACCTCCTACGGCTCCCCCCTCGAGGCCGCCCTCGCCTGGCAGGCGGCGGGCGCCGAGTGGCTGCACCTGGTCGACCTGGACGCCGCCTTCGGCACCGGCGACAACCGCGCCCTGGTCCGTCAGGTCACCGAGGCCATGGACATCAAGGTCGAGCTGTCCGGCGGCATCCGGGACGACGCCTCCCTGGCGGCGGCCCTCGCCACCGGCTGCACCCGCGTCAACCTCGGCACGGCCGCCCTGGAGACCCCCGAGTGGGTCGCCAAGGTCATCGCCGAGCACGGCGACAGGATCGCGGTCGGCCTGGACGTGCGCGGCACGACGCTCAAGGGCCGCGGCTGGACCAGCGAGGGCGGCGACCTCTACGAGGCCCTGGAGCGGCTCGACAAGGAGGGCTGCGCCCGGTACGTCGTCACCGACATCGCCAAGGACGGCACCCTCCAGGGCCCCAACCTGGAGCTGCTGCGCAACGTCTGCGCGGCCACCGACCGGCCGGTCGTGGCCTCCGGCGGCGTGTCGTCGCTGGACGACCTCCGTGCCATCGCCGAGCTGGTACCCCTCGGAGTCGAGGGCTCCATCGTCGGGAAGGCCCTGTACGCGAAGGCGTTCACGCTGGAAGAGGCCTTGGAGGCTGTGTCGTCATGACGGATGCCGTACGGCGGGTGCAGAGCGGGAGCCCCTGGGAAGAGTCCTTCGGTTTCGCACGCGCCGTCGCGGCGGGCGACCGGGTGCTGGTCGGCGGCACGACGTCCTTCAAGGGCTCCGTGCTGTACGGCGAGGGCGATCCCTACGAGCAGGCCAAGGTCGCCTTCACCGCGGCGATCGAGGCCCTCGGCGAGTTCGGCCTCGGCGTCGAGTCCGTGATCCGTACGCGGATGTACCTGACCCATGCGCGGGACGTGGACGACGTGGGCCGCGCGCACAAGGAGCTCTTCGACGCGGTGCGTCCGGTCTCGACCCTTCTCGTCGTGGAAGGCTTCGTCGACCCGCGCATCCTGGTCGAAGTCGAAGTAGAGGCATTCAGAGGAGCCGTGAACTCATGACCCTGGCGGTCCGAGTCATCCCCTGCCTGGACGTGGACAACGGCCGGGTCGTCAAGGGCGTCAACTTCCAGAACCTGCGCGACGCGGGCGACCCCGTCGAGATGGCCAAGGTGTACGACGCGGAGGGCGCCGACGAGCTGACGTTCCTGGACATCACCGCGTCGTCCGGCAACCGCGAGACGACGTACGACGTCGTGCGCCGCACGGCGGAGCAGGTCTTCATCCCGCTGACGGTCGGCGGCGGCGTGCGGACCGCCGAGGACGTGGACAAGCTGCTGCGGGCCGGTGCGGACAAGGTCGGCGTGAACACCGCCGCCATCGCGCGCCCGGATCTCATCCGCGAGATCGCCGAGCGGTTCGGGCGGCAGGTGCTGGTGCTCTCGGTGGACGCGCGGCGTACTCCCGAAGGCACCTTCGAGGTCACCACCCATGGTGGCCGCAAGGGCACCGGCATCGACGCCGTCGAGTGGGCGCACCGGGCCGCCGAGCTGGGGGCGGGGGAGATCCTGCTCAACTCGATGGACGCGGACGGGACGAAGGACGGCTACGACCTGGAGATGATCGCCGCCGTCCGCAAGCACGTGACGGTTCCGGTGATCGCCTCGGGTGGCGCCGGCAAGCTGGCCGACTTCGCCCCGGCGATCGAGTCGGGAGCGGACGCGGTGCTTGCGGCCTCGGTGTTCCACTTCGGTGATCTGCGGATCGGTGAGGTGAAGGACGCGCTGCGGGGGGCCGGGCACCCCGTGCGGTGACGGTCCTCAAGGGTTGAAGTAAGCCCCGCCCACCTGGTGGTCGGGGCTTACTTGTGGAGAGATACGAAAGGGAAGTTGCGCAAAATCTATTGCGCAACTTTTCTTTCGTATCTACGGTGGGGCACATGACAGGCAAGGAGAGAGACCGCAGGATCACGGACGTGGGCACGCTCAAGGCACTCGCCCACCCGCTGCGGATGCGGCTGTACCGGAACCTGACCCTGGCCCGTGTCGCCACCGCCTCACAGTTGGCCGAGGCGGTCGACGAGGCCGTCTCTCTGGTCAGCTACCACCTGCGCAAGCTCGCCGAGCACGGGCTGATCGAGGAGGCCGAACCGCAGAGCGCGGACGGCCGGGAGCGGTGGTGGAAGCCGGCCTCCGAGGGCGTCAGCATCCGCGACGAGGACTTCCAGGACGCCCCCCAGGTAGCGGCCGCACACGCGGCGGCCACCAGGATCTTCGCCGACCAGCGCATCGACATGTACCGCCGCTGGCTCGACGAACGGTCCACCTGGAACCCCGAGTGGAACCGGACGGCCACGTCCACCGAGTCGGCGGTCCGCCTGACGGTGGAGGAGACGGCCGAACTGAACAAGGAACTGCTCGCGCTGCTCCATAAGTACGACGAGCTGGGCCGGGACGCCGACGCCGCCGGTGACACCGAGGGCCGCGAGAACGTCGCGGTGCACACGTACACCTTTCCGTTCCGCGCCTGAGACGTCCCGAGAGGACCCCGCCCATGACCGCCACGCTCATAGCCCCGACGGACGTCACCTCCCGCCCCGCTCACCGCGACGGCAACGTCCTGCGCTGGCTCGCCGCCTACACCTCCTCGATGGTCGGCGACAGCGTCTACTACATCGCCCTGTCCTGGGCCGCCGTACAGGCGGGCAGCCCTTCCCAGGCCGGTGTCGTGATGTCCGTGAGCGCGCTGCCGCGGGCGATCCTGATGCTGGGCGGGGGAGTCATCGCCGACCGGCTCGGACCGCGCCGGGTCGTCATCGCGAGCGACGTCGTGCGCTGCGCGGCCGTCCTCGCGGTGGCGGCGCTGCTGTTCCTCACCAGCCCCGGGCTGTGGCCGCTGGCCGCGCTGGCGTTCGTCTTCGGCACCGTCGACGCCGTGTTCATGCCGGCCGTGGGTGCCCTCCCCGCGCGCGTGACGTCACGCGACCAGCTCGCGCGCGTGCAGGGCATGCGGGGGCTCGCGATCCGGTTCGCGAGCGTGGTCGGCGGACCGCTGGGAGGCCTCGGGGTCGCGGTGGGCGGGGCGGCGGCCGCGTTCGGGCTCGCCGGGCTGCTGATCGCGGTGTCGGTGCCGCTGCTGGTCAGCGTGCGCATGGGGGAGCTCCCCGCCGACGACACGTCCGGTGACGCCCCTCGCGGCACCGCCTGGAACGACCTGGTGAGCGGCCTGCGCTACATCCGCCGGCACCGCGTCCTCGCCCCGCTGATGCTGGCCATCGCCCTCGGCGACCTCGGTTTCGTCGGCCCGCTCAACGTCGGTCTGACCCTGCTCGCCGACGAACGCGGCTGGGGCGCCTCCGGCATGGGGGCGGTGCTCGCCGGGTTCGGTGTCGGCGCGGGGCTGGCCTCGCTGCTGCTGACGGTGCGCGGGCGGCTGCCGCACGCCGGGCAGGTCGCGGCGTACGCCATCCTCGCGGGCTCCGTCGCGATCGGGGCGCTGGCCTTCGCGCCGAGTCTGGTCGCCGCCGTCGGCACCGCCCTGTTGGTCGGGCTGCTCGCCGGGCTCAGCGGCGCGATGTGCGGCGCCCTGCTCCAGACCCAGGCCGACGCCGCCTACCTGGGCCGCGTCAGCGCCGTCGCCGGCCTGGTCAGCCTGGGCTTCGCGCCGCTGAGCATGCCACTGTCCGCCGCGGCCGTCGGGGCGTGGGGGACGGGCCCGGTGTTCGTCGTCAGCGCGGCGGTGTGCGGGCTCGGCGGGGTCGTGGCCCTGTGCGTACGGGACCTGCGCCGCGCCGAGCTGCCGAAATAGCTGGAGTCTGCGCTCAGATCCCCAGCTGCTTGCCCTCGTGCAGCTTCGTGATGGCGTCCTTGTCGCCGTCCAGGTCCACCTTGGCGGCGCTCTGGCGGCCGTAGAGGAACAGCAGCAGTTCCGACGGCTCGCCCGTCACCGTCACCACCGGTGTGCCGCGGTGGGCGACCGCCGTCTGGCCGTCGGGGCGGCGCAGCACCAGACCGGTCGGGACACCGCGGCCCATCAGCCGGGCGGTGCGTTCCAGGCGGGACCACAGGGCGTCCTGGAAGACGGAGTCGAGCTCGCGGGGCGTCCAGTCCTCCTGGGCCCGGCGGACGTCCTCGGTGTGGACGTAGAACTCGATCGTGTTGGACGCCTCGTCGAGCTGCTTGAGCTGGAACGGCGAGAAGCGCGGCGGGCCGGTACGGATCAGCTGGATCAGCTCCTCGTACGGCTTGGCCGCGAACTCCTCCATCGCCTTGTCCAGGCGGGCGGAGAGCTGCTTGATGAGGAGGCCGGCCGAGGCGTCGGGGCGGCGCTCGCGCACCACCACGTGCGCGGCGAGGTCCCGGGTCTGCCAGCCCTCGCACAGGGTTGGGGCCTCGGGACCGGCGGTTTCCAGGAGATCGGCGAGCAGAAGTCGTTCACGCTTGGCGAAAGTCGACATGCCGTCAGCCTACGACCGGCCCGGGGGTCCGCACAGTGGACACCACGCCGTCACTGTCAGTGCGGCGCGGCACAATGGCACCCATGACCAGCACGACCGGAGACCCCCGGCCCAGCAGCCTCGACCCCGAGATCGCCGCGCGTCTCAAGCGCAGCGCCGACGGGCTCGTCCCCGCCATCGCCCAGCAGTACGACACCGGTGAGGTGCTGATGCTCGGCTGGATGGACGACGAGGCGCTGCATCGCACGCTGACCACCGGCCGCTGCACCTACTGGTCGCGCAGCCGCCAGGAGTACTGGGTCAAGGGCGACACCTCCGGCCACTTCCAGTGGGTCAGGTCGGTCGCGCTGGACTGCGACGCCGACACCGTGCTGGTCAAGGTCGACCAGGTCGGCGCGGCCTGCCACACCGGAGCGCGTACCTGCTTCGACGTCGACGTGCTCCTCAAGGACGGCGACGGCCCGGACCGGGGCGGCGCCGATTCCGGCTCGCCCGCCTCGGATCAGTAAGGTCAGCCGCCATGGACCTCGAGACCTTCCGCAAGCTCGCCACCGACCGGCGCGTCATCCCGGTCACGCGCAAGCTCCTCGCCGACGGCGACACCCCGGTCGCGCTCTACCGCAAGCTCGCCGCCGAGCGCCCCGGCACCTTCCTGCTGGAGTCCGCCGAGAACGGCCGCTCCTGGTCCCGCTACTCCTTCGTCGGCGTCCGCTCCTCCGCGACGCTCACCGCGCGCGACGGCCAGGCCCACTGGCTCGGCGCCCCGCCGGTCGGCGTCCCCGTCGACGGCGACCCCCTCGCCGCCCTGCGCGCCACCATCGAGGCCCTGCACACCCCGCACCAGGAGGGCCTGCCGCCCTTCACCGGCGGCATGGTCGGCTACCTGGGCTACGACATCGTCCGCCGCCTGGAGAAGATCGGCCCCGGTGAGCGCGACGACCTTCAGCTGCCCGAGCTGACCATGCTCCTCACCAGCGACCTCGCCGTGATGGACCACTGGGAGGGCTCGGTCCTGCTGATCGCCAACGCGATCAACCACAACGACCTCGACACCGGCGTCGACGAGGCGTACGCGGACGCGGTGGCCCGTCTGGACGCCATGCAGGCGGACCTGTCCCGCGCGGTGGCCCAGCCGCCCGCCGTGCTGCCGCCCTCCGAACTCCCCGAGTACACCGCCCTGTGGGGCGGCGAGGACTTCCAGGCGGCCGTCGAGGACATCAAGGAGCGCATCCGCGCGGGCGAGGCCTTCCAGGTCGTCCCCTCCCAGCGCTTCGAAACGCCGTGCACGGCAAGCGCGTTGGACGTCTACCGGGTCCTGCGGGCGACCAACCCCTCCCCGTACATGTACCTGTTCCGCTTCGACGGCTTCGACGTCGTCGGCTCGTCCCCCGAAGCGCTCGTCAAGGTCGAGGACGGGCGGGCCATGGTCCACCCCATCGCCGGCACCCGCTGGCGCGGGGCCACCCCGCAGGAGGACCAGGCCCTCGCCGACGAACTGCTCGCCGACCCCAAGGAGCGCGCCGAGCACCTCATGCTGGTCGACCTCGGCCGCAACGACCTGGGGCGGGTCTGCGAACCGGGCTCGGTCGAGGTCGTCGACTTCATGTCCATCGAGCGGTACTCGCACGTGATGCACATCGTCTCGACGGTCACCGGAAAGGTGGCGGAGGGCCGTACCGCCTTCGACGTCCTCACCGCCTGCTTCCCGGCCGGCACCCTCTCCGGCGCCCCGAAGCCCCGCGCGATGCAGATCATCGACGAACTCGAGCCGTCCCGGCGCGGTCTGTACGGCGGCTGCGTCGGCTACCTCGACTTCGCGGGCGACTCCGACACGGCCATCGCCATCCGAACGGCCCTGCTCAGGGACGGTACGGCGTACGTCCAGGCGGGCGCCGGGGTCGTCGCCGACTCCGACCCGGTCGCCGAGGACCAGGAGTGCCGCAACAAGGCGGCGGCGGTGCTGCGCGCGGTCCACACGGCCAACCGGCTCGGGTGATAGGGCGAGTCAGAGCGAGTCAGGACGGTGCTCGTCCGGAAAGTAGGACGAGGCTCATACGAACCCCGGGTGACGGTTCGCCCGGGGTTCGGGCGATAGTGGAGTACGTGACTGCTGTTCCTCACCCCCGTTCCGAAGCCGCAGGACCCGCCAGGGCCGGCCGCCTCAGCCTCGCCGTGGCCCTGCTGGCCGGCGCCCTCGGCGCGGCACTGGCGCTGCTCGCCACCCGCCAGCAGTGGTCGTCGGGCACCGCCACGGTGGCCGGCGGCGACTTCCCGCTCACCGCGAAGGGCAGCGACGTCACGGGCGTCCCCGCGGCCCTCGCCATAGTGGGCCTCGCCGCGCTCGTCGCCGTCTTCGCCGTCCGCAAGGTCGGCCGCTTCGCGGTCGCCGCGCTGCTCGCGCTCTCCGGGGTCGGCATCGTCGTCTCGGCGCTGCTCGGCGCGTCCGACAGTTCCGCGCTCGATGATCAGGCGGCGTCCGCTTCCGGCGACGCGGCCGCCACCGTTGATGGGCTCAGCCATACCGCGTGGCCGTACCTCGCCGTGGCCGGCGGGGCGTTGATTCTGCTGGCCGGGTTGTTGGCGCTGCGGTACGGGCGGCTGTGGCCTGCGATGTCGGGGCGGTATGAGCGGAACGGGGTGCCTCCGGCGGTTCGGCGGAGGAAGGCCGCCGATCCTGATCGGCCGGAGGAGATGTGGAAGGCGTTGGATCGGGGCGAGGATCCGACGGGGGCGTAGTTTCCTGGCTGCGGGCCGGTGGGGGCTTGTCGCGCAGTTCCCCGCGCCCCTGAAGGTCGGCTGCACCACCCGGCATTGACCCGCTAGGCCTACCCCTGCTCACCGCTCACCTACGCGTGCGGAACAATGGTCTCCGAGCGTCCGGCTCAGACACGTTTACAGCAACGAGGAGCAAGTCATGGCGGGCAGCAGCCACGGTCACACCCCGGCCGCCTGGACCGGTGTCACGATCGCCTTCATCGGTTTCTGCGTCTCGGGCGCCTTCATGGTGATGGCCCAGCCCGCGGGCTTCTGGGCCGGCATGGCGATCGTGGTCATCGGCGGCATCGTCGGCTGGATCATGAGCGCGATGGGCATGGGCCAGCCGAAGGACACCCACAAGGATCTCCTCGCCGCGCAGCCGGAGCCGGCGAGCGCCAAGGGCTGAGAGCAGCACGTACGTACCTCGTGGAGGGGCGGACCGGCGGAGGTGCCGGGGCCGCCCCTCACGCGCGTCCGGGCCCGTGCGGGGGCACAATGCGAGGCGTGAACGCCGACAGCCAGAGGGTGATGACACATACGGCCGTGCTGGGGCGGGTGGCCGTACCGGCCGGCGTCCTCGCGGCCGTGGCCGGGGCCTTCGCCTACGTGGGGGCGGTCGACCCCAACGAGCCAGGGCACTACCCCGTCTGTCCGCTGCTGCGGTACACCGGCCTGTACTGCCCCGGCTGCGGCGGACTGCGCAGCGCGCACGCCTTCGTCCACGGAGACCTCCTGACGGCCCTCCAGGCCAACGCCCCGGCCGTCCTCGGCTATCTGGGCCTCGCCGTGCTGTGGACCGTCTGGGTGGTCCGCTCGGCGCGCGGACGGCCCCTGCGGATCGACCTCGGCCCGGTCCACCTGTGGACGCTGGGGACGTTGCTGCTGGTCTTCACGGTTGTCCGGAACCTGCCGTTCGGTGGCTGGCTGCATCCTTGATCAATCGGTGAACGTCCAGGTAGTGGGACCGGCGTCAACCGGATGCGAGGGCTACGCCCTCCTGCGGATACCATCGCAGTGACCACCTGTTTTCACCGGTCGCTGGAACTGTCAACCGTCTGGAAGGGGGCCGCTCGCGTGAGTGTGCTCGACGAGATCATCGACGGAGTCCGTGCCGACCTCGCGGAGCGGCAGGCGCGCGTCAGCCTCGACGAGCTCAAGGAGCGCGCGGCGCAGGCTCCCGCGGCCAAGGACGGCGTGGCCGCCCTGCGCGGCGACGGCGTCAAGGTCATCTGCGAGGTCAAGCGCTCCAGCCCCTCCAAGGGCGCGCTGGCCGCGATCGCCGACCCGGCGGGCCTCGCCGCCGACTACGAGGCGGGCGGCGCCGCCGTCATCTCCGTCCTCACCGAACAGCGCCGCTTCGGCGGCTCGCTGGCCGACCTGGAGGCCGTCCGCGCGCGCGTGGACATCCCGGTCCTGCGCAAGGACTTCATCGTCACGTCGTACCAGCTGTGGGAGGCCCGGGCCTACGGCGCCGATCTCGCGCTGCTGATCGTGGCCGCCCTGGAGCAGCCCGCCCTGGAGTCCCTCATCGAGCGCGCGGTGTCCATCGGACTCACCCCGCTCGTCGAGGTCCACGACGAGGACGAGGTCGAGCGCGCGGTGGACGCCGGCGCGAAGATCATCGGCGTCAACGCCCGCAACCTCAAGACCCTTGAGGTCGACCGCGGCACCTTCGAGCGCGTCGCCCCCGAGATCCCCGACACCATCGTCAAGATCGCCGAGTCCGGCGTCCGCGGCCCGCACGACCTCATCGCTTACGCCAACGCCGGCGCCGACGCGGTCCTGGTCGGCGAGTCCCTGGTCACGGGCAAGGACCCCAAGACGGCGGTGGCGGACCTGGTGGCAGCGGGCGCACATCCCGCACTCCGCCACGGCCGCGGTTGATCATTCGCTAGGCTTGGGCTCGATGACCGTCCTGATGACCGTGACGACCGCGGACCGCTATGCACGCCTCGCGCGTGGCTGCCGTCCGCGTGGTTGCCGTGCGCCCGCGCGAAGGGTGCACGGTCGCCGGGTCCGGTATGTCATCGGTGACGAGCCGGGTCAGGTCAATGGCATGCGATGGCATCAGCGCCCCTTCAGGGGCGCGGGGCTGTATTTGATCTGCGACTACCGTCGCGTGGGCGCGACCAGCCACGACGGGCCCGCAGCCAACTGACATTCCCCGCCCCCACGGCGATTAGGTATTTCCCCAACTCACCGTGAGGTTTCCGCATGCCCAGCGAGTTCTTCATCCCCGACCCCGAGGGGCAAGTCCCCAGCCCTGAAGGCTACTTCGGGGCGTTCGGCGGCAAGTTCATCCCGGAGGCCCTCGTCGCCGCCGTGGACGAGGTCGCCGTCGAGTACGACAAGGCCAAGCACGACCCCGAGTTCGCCAAGGAACTCGACGACCTGCTGGTCCACTACACCGGCCGCCCCAGCTCCCTCACCGAGGTGCCGAGGTTCGCCGAACACGCCGGTGGCGCCCGGATCTTCCTCAAGCGGGAAGACCTCAACCACACCGGCTCCCACAAGATCAACAACGTGCTCGGCCAGGCCCTGCTCACCAAGCGCATGGGCAAGACGAGGGTCATCGCCGAGACCGGCGCAGGCCAGCACGGTGTCGCCACCGCCACCGCCTGTGCCCTCTTCGGCCTCGAGTGCACGATCTACATGGGCGAGATCGACACCCAGCGCCAGGCCCTCAACGTGGCCCGGATGCGCATGCTCGGCGCCGAGGTCATCGCCGTGAAGTCCGGCAGCCGCACGCTGAAGGACGCGATCAACGAGGCGTTCCGCGACTGGGTCGCCAACGTCGACCACACCCACTACCTCTTCGGCACGGTCGCCGGCCCGCACCCCTTCCCGGCGATGGTCCGCGACTTCCACCGCGTCATCGGCGTCGAGGCCCGCCGCCAGATCCTGGAGCGGGCCGGCCGGCTCCCCGACGCGGCGATCGCCTGCGTCGGCGGCGGCTCCAACGCCATCGGTCTGTTCCACGCCTTCATCCCGGACGCCGACGTACGCCTCATCGGCTGCGAGCCCGCCGGGCACGGCGTGGAGACCGGCGAGCACGCGGCCACCCTGACCGCGGGCGAGCCCGGCATCCTGCACGGCTCCCGCTCCTACGTCCTCCAGGACGAGGAGGGCCAGATCACCGAGCCGTACTCCATCTCCGCCGGTCTGGACTACCCGGGCATCGGCCCCGAGCACTCCTACCTCAAGGACTCCGGCCGCGGCGAGTACCGCGCGGTCACCGACGACGCGGCCATGCAGGCGCTGCGTCTGCTCTCCCGCACCGAGGGGATCATCCCGGCCATCGAGAGCGCCCACGCGCTGGCCGGCGCCCTGGAGGTCGGCAAGGAACTGGGCAAGGACGGGCTGATCATCGTCAACCTGTCCGGGCGCGGTGACAAGGACATGGACACGGCCGCGCGCTACTTCGGCCTGTACGACACCGACGCCGAGGTCGCGGCCGACGCCGCCGACCTGGCCGAGATCGAGGGGGACGCCAAGTGAGCGGGAACATCCAGCTGCTGACCGACACCCTCGCGGCCGCCAAGGCCGAGGGCCGCTCCGCGCTCATCGCCTACCTCCCGGCCGGGTTCCCGACCGTGGACGGTGGCATCGAGGCGATCAAGGCCGTCTTCGACGGCGGTGCCGATGTCGTCGAGGTGGGGCTGCCGCACAGCGACCCGGTCCTCGACGGTCCCGTCATCCAGACCGCCGACGACATCGCCCTGCGCGGCGGAGTCAAGATCGCCGATGTCATGCGGACGGTGAAGGAGGCGTACGAGGCCACCGGGAAGCCGGTGCTCGTGATGACGTACTGGAACCCCATCGACCGCTACGGCGTCGAGCGCTTCACGGCGGAGCTCGCCGAAGCGGGTGGCGCCGGGTGCATCCTGCCCGACCTGCCTGTGCAGGAGTCGGCGCTGTGGAGGGAGCACGCCGAGAAGCACGGTCTCGCGACGGTCTTCGTCGTGGCGCCGAGCAGCAAGGACGAGCGGCTCGCCCGGATCACCGCGGCGGGCAGCGGGTTCGTGTACGCCGCCTCGCTGATGGGCGTCACCGGCACTCGCGCGTCGGTCGGCGCGCAGGCGCAGAACCTGGTCGAGCGCACCCGGGCCGCCGGCGGCGACCTGCCGGTCTGCGTCGGGCTCGGTGTCTCCGACGCGGCGCAGGCCGCCGAGGTGGCCGGCTTCGCCGACGGGGTGATCGTCGGCTCGGCCTTCGTGAAGCGGATGCTGGACGCGCCGGACGACAAGGCCGGCGTCGAGGCCGTCCGCGAGCTCGCCGCTGATCTGGCGAAGGGCGTGCGCGGACAGGCGTAACAAGTCAGGACGTTTCGTACAGGTCACTCGAACGGGTGGACCTGGGGCCGGGGAGGCGCTCAGCGCCTCCCCGGTTCGTTCTGCGGGTGTGAGCGAGAAGAACCGTGAGGGAAAGCGCACCGCCCGCGAGCGGCTGGCGGTCGAGCGTGAGAAGCAGAAGGCCGCGGAGAGGCGACGGCGGACGCTGATCGTGAGCGCGAGCGTCCTGTGCGTCCTGGGCCTCGCGGCGGTGATCGGAATCGTCGCCGCCAACGCGGGCAAGGACGACGACAGCGATGCCGCGGGCCCGGTCGTGGCGCCCTCGGGCGCCAATGGCGACGACAACCTCGCCATCCCGGTGGGCAAGACCGACGCCAAGTCCACGCTCACGGTGTGGGAGGACTTCCGCTGCCCCGCCTGCAAGTCCTTCGAGGACGCCTACCGCTCCACGATCCATGAGCTGACGGACTCGGGCGAGCTGAAGGTCGAGTACCACCTCGCGACGATCATCGACGGAAACATGGGCGGCAGCGGCTCCCGCACCGCGGCCAACGCCGCGGCCTGCGCCCAGGACGCCGGCAAGTTCACCGCGTACCACGACGTGCTGTACGAGAACCAGCCGTCCGAGACGGACGACGCCTTCGCCGAGACCAGCAAGCTCATCGAGCTGGCGAAGAAGGTCGACGGCCTGGACACCGCCACGTTCCGGACGTGTGTCGAGAAGGGCACTCACGACAGCTGGGTCAGCAAGTCCGCGGCGGCCTTCCGCAACGGCGGATTCAGCGGCACTCCGACCGTCATCCTCAACGGCAAGAACATCTACCAGGACCAGACGATGACCCCGGCGAAGCTGAAGGAGCAGGTGCAGAAGGCGGCCAAAGGGTAAGGAGGGACTGGAGAATTCCGACCCTCCCGTTATGGAGCCGTAGCCGGGCTGCCCGCCGTCGGCGGCGCCCGGCACGGTAGCGTCGGTTCTGCCATGGAACTTGCCTACATTCCCAGCCCGTCGCACGGGGTGTACCACCTCGGTCCCATCCCGCTGCGCGGCTACGCGTTCTGCATCATCATCGGCGTCTTCGTCGCGGTCTGGCTCGGCAACAAGCGCTGGCTCGCCCGCGGTGGCCGCGCCGGCACGGTGGCCGACATCGCGGTCTGGGCGGTGCCGTTCGGTCTGATCGGCGGCCGGCTCTACCACGTGATCACGGACTACGAGCTGTACTTCAGCGAGGGTCGTGACTGGGTGGACTCCTTCAAGATCTGGGAGGGCGGCCTCGGTATCTGGGGCGCGATCGCGCTCGGCGCGGTGGGCGCCTGGATCGGCTGCCGCCGCCGGGGCATCCCGTTGCCGGCCTACGCCGACGCCATCGCCCCCGGTATCGCCCTCGCACAGGCGATCGGCCGCTGGGGCAACTGGTTCAACCAGGAGCTGTACGGCCGGGCGACCGACCTCCCCTGGGCCCTGAAGATCACGTCCTCCACGGACGGCCGGGTGCCGGGCACCTACCACCCGACGTTCCTCTACGAGTCCCTGTGGTGCATCGGCGTCGCGCTGCTCGTCATCTGGGCCGACCGCCGCTTCAAGCTCGGCCACGGACGGGCGTTCGCGCTGTACGTCGCGGCGTACTGCGTGGGCCGGTTCTGGATCGAGTACCTCCGGGTCGACGACGCCCACCACATCCTGGGCCTGCGCCTGAACAACTGGACCGCGCTCATCGTGTTCCTGCTGGCGGTCGTCTACATCGTGCTCTCGGCGAAGAAGCGCCCGGGCCGCGAAGAGGTCGTCGAGCCGGGTGCCGCCGACGGTGACGCCGAGGCCGGTGAGACCGAGGCGGATGAGAAGGCCGAGGCCGACTCCTCCGAGGAGGCCACCGAATCCACGGAATCCACCGAATCCACGGAGTCCACCGAGTCCACGGAGGACGTCAAGGACGAGGCCGAGTCGGCGAAGAAGGGCTGACGGCCGGTCGTACGACGATGAGGGCGCCCGGCGGATGCCGGGCGCCCTCTGTCCTGTGCGGAGGTCAGCGGCGGCGGGCGAGCGACAGCGTGCGTCGTGCCGCCGCGACCACCGCCGCGTCGACGAAGCTGCCGTCCGGCAGCGCCTGAGCTCCCTGCTCCCTGGTCGCCGCCTTCACGATCGTCTCCGCCTTCTCGATCTCCTGCGGGGCCGGGAGGTAGGCCCTTTCGATGACCGGGAGCTGGCGGGGATGGATGGCCGCCCGGCCCAGGAAGCCCAGGGTGCGGCCGTGGGCGCAGGAGGCGGCCAGGCCCGCCAGGTCGCGGATGTCGGGGTGGACCGACTGGGGCGGCGGCGGGAGGTTCGCGGCCCGCGCCGCCACGATCACCCGGGAGCGGGACCAGTCGAGACCCGCGTCGTCCCGTACGCCCAGGTCGGCCCGTAGATCGGACTCACCGAGGGAGATGCCGCGCAGGGACGGGTGGGCCGTGGCGATCGCGTAGGCGTGCTCGATGCCGAGGGCGCACTCCAGGAGGGCGTGGAGGGCCGGGGCGCCGCCGGCGGCGGGGGCGGTGCGCTCGGCGATGGCGGTGATCTGCCCCGGTCCTGCCACCTTGGGCAGACGCAGTCCTGACAGGCCCGGGAGGGCCGCCACCGCTCTCAGGTCGGCTCCCGCGAACGGGCCGTCGAGGGCGTTCACGCGGACGTGCACCGGGACGGGGTGCCGTGTGGTGAGGAGTTCGGCGGTGGCGTCGCGGGCGTACGCCTTGCGGTCCGGGGCGACCGCGTCCTCCAGGTCGACCACGACGACATCCGCGCCGGCCGCCAGGGCCTTCGCCACGACGTGGGGCCGGTCGCCGGGAGCGTACAACCAGGTCAGCGGTGTGGTCATACGGCTCCCTCCGCGCGCAGGGCCGCCAACTCGGCTTCGGTCAGGCCCAGTTCGGTGAGGACCGGGTCCGTGTCGGCGCCGTGCGGACGGCCCGCCCAGTGGATCGCGCCCGGGGTGGCGGAGAGACGGAAGAGGACGTTCTGCATCCGGAGGGGGCCGAGTTCGGGGTCGGGCAGGGTGGTGATGGTGTCGAGGGCCGTGTACTGCGGGTCCGCCATCACGTCCTGGACGTCCTGGACCGGGGCCACGGCGGCCTCCGCCTTCTCGAAGGCCGCCAGCACCTCCGTACGACTGCGCTCGGCGATCCAGTCGCCCACCGCCTTGTCCAGGACGTCGGCGTGCCGGGCCCGGTCGGCGCCGGTCGCGAACCAGGGTTCGTCGATCAGGTCCGGGCGGCCGACCAGGCGCATCACGCGTTCCGCGATCGACTGGGCGGAGGTGGAGACGGCGACCCAGCCGCCGTCCGCGGTGCGGTAGGTGTTGCGGGGGGCGTTGTTGGCGGACCGGTTGCCGGTGCGCTGCTGGACGTAGCCGAGCTGGTCGTACCAGGTCGGCTGGGGGCCGAGGACGGTGAGGATCGGCTCGATGATCGCCATGTCCACGACCTGGCCCTCGCCGGTGCGGTCGCGGGCCGCGAGGGCCGTCATGACGGCGTACGCGGTCGCGAGCCCGGCGATGGAGTCGGCGAGGCCGAACGGCGGCAGCGTCGGGGGCGCGTCCGGTTCGCCGGTGATCGCGGCGAAGCCGCTCAGCGCCTCGGCGAGGGTGCCGAAGCCGGGCCGGTGGGCGTGCGGGCCGAACTGGCCGAAGGCGGTCACCCGGGTGAGGATCAGCCGGGGGTTGGCCGCGGACAGTGCGTCCCAGCCCAGGTCCCATTTCTCCAGGGTGCCCGGGCGGAAGTTCTCGATGACCACGTCCGCGGTGGCCGCCAGGCGCAGCAGGGTGGTCCGGCCGCCCGGCTTGGAGAGGTCGAGGGTGATCGTGCGCTTGTTGCGGCCCAGCACCTTCCACCACAGGCCGACGCCGTCCTTGGACGGTCCGTGGCCGCGGGAGGGGTCCGGCTTGGTGGGGTGCTCGACCTTGACGACCTCCGCGCCGAAGTCACCGAGGAACGTGGCGGCGAGGGGGCCGGCGAAGAGGGTGGCGAGGTCGAGGACGCGCAGGCCGGACAGCGGGGCGGCGGGGGGCGGGGTGTCGGTCATGCGTGGTGCTGCTTGTCGATCTCGGAGCGGTACGGCATCGACGCCGACGCACCCGGCCGCTGCACCGACAGGGCCGCCGCCGCTGCCGCCCAGTGCAGGGCCTCGCGGATGGGGCGTTCCTCGCTGAGCGCGACCGCGAGGGCGCCGGCGAAGGTGTCGCCCGCGCCGGTCGAGTCCACGGCGGTGACCAGGGGGGCGGGCACGGCGAGGGGCTCGGCGGTGTCCCGGGTCACATAGAGGCTGCCCGCCGCGCCGAGCGTCACGACGACCGCCGGTACCCGGTCGAGCAGGGCGCGGGCCGCGGCGATCGGGTCGGACAGGCCGGTGAGGGTGGTCGCCTCGTACTCGTTGGGGAGCAACAGGTCGGTGGCGGCGAGGAGTTCGGGCGGGAGGGGCTGCGCGGGGGCGGGGGTGAGGATCGTCCGGACGCCGTGGGCGCGGGCCGCCTCGGCGCCGGCCACGACGGCCTTCAGAGGGATCTCCAACTGGAGCAGCAGGGCGTCGGCGGACGCGATCAGGCTCTCGTCGCCGGGGGCGAGATGGTCGACGGTGCCGTTCGCGGCGGGGATCACGACGATCGCGTTGCCGCCCTCGTCGTCGACGACGATGTGCGCGGTGCCGGACGGGCCCTCGACGGTGCGCAGATGGTCGGTGTCGACGCCGGAGTGCTCAAGGGTGGAGCGGAGTCGGGTGCCGTAGGGGTCGTTGCCGACCGCGCCGATCATCGACACGGTGGCGCCGGCGCGGGCGGCGGCGATCGCCTGGTTGGCGCCCTTGCCACCGGGGATCGTACGGAACTCGCGCCCGGTGACCGTCTCGCCGCGCTGCGGGGCCTTCTCGACGTAGGCGACGAGGTCCATGTTCGTGCTGCCGAGTACGGCGATGTGCGTCATGGGCGGGGTGCCTCCACGGGGGTCGGAGCGAGGGCATGGGTCAGATGGGCCAGGGTGTCGAAGCCGGTGCCGTCGAAGTCGCCCACGGACGTGGCGAGTCGGTTCTTCAACGGGGTCGTCCAGCGGTCGGGGAGGGCGTCGGGGCTGCCGGTGAGAAGGCCTGCGATGCTGCCCGCCGTCGCGCCGTTGGAGTCGGTGTCCCAACCGCCGCTCACCGCCTTGCAGATGGAGGCGGTGAAGTCGCCGTTCGCGTGCGTGAGGGCGGCGGCGGTCAGGGCGGTGTTGGGGATCGCGTGGACCCAGTGGTGGGTGGGGGCGTGGGTGGCGTGGAGTTCGTCCACGATCGTGTCGAAGTCGGGTGCTGTTCGGGCGAGTTGGATCGCGTGCCGGATCGCCTTCGCCAGGCGGGAGTCGGGGGGTACGACCGTCAGGCCGGTGCGCAGACAGGTGTGGATGTCGTGGGCCCCGGTGGCCGCGGTGGCGATCGTCGCCGCCGTGAACATCGCCGCGTAGACGCCGTTGGCGGTGTGGGTGAGCGTGGCGTCCCGGTGGGCCTGTTCCGCCGCGGCCGCCGGGTCGCCGGGGTTGGTCCAGCCGTGGACGTCGGCGCGGATCAACGCGCCGATCCATTCGCGGAAGGGGTTGCGGTGGCGGGCGGTGTGCGGGGGTTCCAGGCCGAGGAGGAGGTTGCGGTAGGCGATGCGCTCGGCGGTGAAGGTGCGGCCCGCGGGGAGTTCGTCCAGCCAGAGGGCGGCGACGTCGGTGGTGGTGAAGCCGCTGCCGTGGCGTTGGAGCAGGAGGAGGTTGAGGAGGGGGTAGTTGAGGTCGTCGTCCTCGGGCATGCCGTCGATGTTCTCGGCGAGGGAGGTGGGGGCCGAGCGGCGGTTCCAGGGGTGGGCGGCGAGGAGGGCCGGGGGGACGCCCTTCGCGGTGAAGTAGGTGGTGAGGGGCCAGTTGCCGGTCGACCTGGCCAGTTGGCGGATGGCGTCGAGGGGGAGCTTCTCCACCGGCTTGCCCAGGAGGCAGCCGATGGAGCGGCCCAGCCAGGCCGCTTCGTAGGCCGCTGGGGGTGGGGGCTGGCGTGGGGGCGTTTCGCTTGCCCGCGCTTGCGGGGTGCCGCTGCGCCCACCCGTGCCGCCCAAGCGGCACGACTGCCCGCAGCCAAGCGGCTGAGAGTCGTCCGGCCACTCTGGGCAGAGCGCCTTGATTCTGGCCAGGTCCGTGGGCTCCTGGTCCGCCAACCTGCTGGGCAGGTCCGCCAGTTCGTCCAGCAGGTCCTTCGCCAGGAGACGGAGGTAGCGGGACGGCGGGTGCGGGGAGGCACCTGCTCTGAGGGGGGCCTCCTGGCCGCCTGCCGCCTTCCAGCGCGCCGCGATCACCGACGCCTCGCGGCCGTCCAGTGCCGCCTGGCGGAGTTCATGTCCCAGCAGGTCCTCCGGTTGGACCCAGGTCAGCCGGAGCATCTGAGGCCTCCGATCTCCGTGAACGCGGCCTCGTGGGCGCGGCGGCGGTGGAGATCCCGGTCGTGGATCTCACGGGTCACCCGGGTGAGCGTCGTCGCCGGTTCCCAGAGGTCCAGGCGGCTGGCCTCCGAGACCGTCTTGGACCAGGCCTCCGGCACCGGGGAGCCCAGGGCGCCCGCGATGGCGCCGGCCATCGTCGCGATGGAGTCGCAGTCGCGGCCGTAGTTCACGGCGCCCAGGACCGCGGCGCGGTAGTCGCCCCCGGCCACGATCAACATGCCCAGGGCGACGGGGAGTTCCTCGATCGCGTGGAGGCGGGACGGGCGACGGGCGCCGAGGGAGGGGCTGCGGTAGTCGGGGCCCACCGTGTCGTAGGGGGCCACCGCCTCGCGCAGGGGGGCCAGGGCCGACTCGAAGGTGGTGTGGTGCGTCGCGGCTTCGCAGACCTTCTCGATCGCCGTCCTTGTGCCGTCCTTCGCGAGGGAAAGGCAATGGGCGACGACGGTCTCCGGCGTCGCGTCCGGTTCGCAGGCCGCCGCCACGGCCGCCGCGAAGACACCGGCCGCCTCGCGGCCGTACGACGACTGGTGGGCGCCCGCGATGTCCAGCGCCTCGGCGTAGGCGGCCCTCGGGTTCGCCGCGTTCACGAGACCCACCGGGGCCATGTACATCGCCGCGCCGCAGTTGACGATGTTGCCGACGCCTGCCTCGCGGGGGTCGGCATGGCCGTAGTGGAGGCGGGTCACCAGCCATTTCTCCGCCAGGAAGATCCGGTGGAGGGGGAGGGCCTCCTGTTCGAGTTCCGGGATCCAGCGGGGAGTTGTCATCAGGTCGGGGACCAGGTGGTCGGCGACCGCGTAGGCGTCGAGGTGGTCGCGGACCTCGGCGTAGACCCTGACCAGGGCGTGCGTCATCAAGGTGTCGTCGGTGACGTGGCCGTCGCCCTTGTGGTACGGGGCGATCGGGCGGGCCGTGCGCCAGGCGTCGCCGTTCCAGGGGCCGACGATGCCGTGGACGCGGCCCGCGTGGCGGTCGAGGATCTGGTCGGGGGAGTAGCCCTCCACCGGGCCGCCCAGGGCGTCGCCCACCGCGGCGCCCACCAGGGCGCCGGTGACGCGGTCCTCCAGGGTGGGGGTGGAGACGGGGGTGGTCGCGGTAGGGGTGTGTTGTGGGGGTTTGGGTGACATTGGTGGCATGGACCGAATCATCCTCCTGGCGGGGGCGGTTGCGTGGCTTCCAGGAGTTCGGCGAGTTCCACCAGGTCGGTGCCGGTGAGGCGGGGGAGGGCACAGCCGGAGAGGGTGCGGCAGGCGGCCCGCCAGGAGGGCGGGAGTGCGGCGCCGCCGGTGAGGGCTCCGGTGAGGGCTCCGGTCAGGGCGGGGGCCGAGTCCGCGACACGCGACAGACAGGCGGCGGCGGGGACCGCTTCCGTGATGTCGCCGTTCGCCGCTGTGGCCAGGGCCAGGGCGACCGGGACGGTTTCCGCGGCCGCGATGCCGTAGCTGTAGACGTGGTCGACGATCTGGTGTTCCAGGAGGGGGATCAGGGCGAACGCGGTGGGGGTGGTGCGGGCGAGGTGCAGGGCGTGGCGGGCGTTGCGGCCGATCTCGGTCTCTTCCGGGAGTTCGGTGAGGGCGGCCGTGGTGCAGGTGTGGATGTCCGCGCCGGTGAGGGCGAGGGAGAGGGCGGCCGCCATCGCTCTCGCGCCGTGTACGCCGTCTCCGTCCTGGGTGTAGCGGGCGTCGAACTCGGCCAGGTCCGCGGCGAGTCGGGGGTCGCCGGGGTGGGCCACGGCCAGGACGCAGGCCCTGACGCAGGCCGCGTCGTCGAAGTAGTGGGGGTTGTCGTGGCCGGTCGCGGGTGGGCGCAGGCCGGTGGCGAGGTTGCCGAGGCCGGCTCTCACCGAGATGCGGGCGCGTAGGGGGAGTACGGCGGACTCGACTTCCGGGGCGCGGTGCGCGGCGGCGGCGACCTCGCCGGCGAGGGTGGTCCAGGTGAGGTCGATGGCCGCTCTGGTACGGCGGTCTCGGCTGAGGTCGGGGAGGGTGGTGTCGTCGCCTGCGCGGAGGATCGACTCCGCGGTGAAGGCCGCCCATTCGGCGTCGTCGGAGGGGCCGAGGCGGAGGGGCTCGGGGGGTTGGTTGAGGGCGATGGGGACGGGGAGGGTGGTGGTGGCGTTCTGTTCGGCGAAGGTGTCGAGTTCGCGGGTGAGGCGGCGGGTCCAGTCGGGCATGCGGGCGGCTCTGTGGCGGGCGGCGGGCCATCCGGCGGCGTCGCCTGCGGCTAGGCCGAGCAGGAGGCCTTCGATGCGTTGAGGGGCGTTTTTCGCCCCCGCCGCCCCTACCCGTCCCATCACCAGGGGCGCTGCCCCTTCGACCCCGCCAGGGGGCTCCGCCCCCTGGGCCCCCGTCGGCCCCGAAAGGGCCTCGTCCTCAAACGCCGGACGGGCTGAGAGATGCGCCGGGTCCTCTTCGGGAGCCGGACGGGTCGGGGCGGTCATCGTGTGCCCTCCAGCTCGTCGCCGTCCGCCGCCAGTACGTACTCGGGCGGGGTCAGCAGGTCTGCCACGTCCAGTACGTGGTGGCCTGCCATGGAGGGGAGGCAGGTGCCTCTTGCCGGGGTGATGGCCGCTGCCCAGTCCGCCGGGATCGCCGAGACTCCTCGGGTCGCGCCGGCCAGGGCGCCGGCCACCGCCGCCGTCGTGTCCGCGTCGCGGCCCATGTTGACGGCCGTCAGTACCGCCTCCACGAAGTCGCCGTCCGCCGCCGCGTACGCGCCGAAGGCGAGGGCGACGGCCTCGGGGGCGAGGTCGGTCCAGGGGTAGCCGCCGATCACGACCGCGGAGCGGACCGCGCGTTCGCCTCGGTGGGCCACCGCCACCGCGCGGCGCAGGGAGCGGGCCGTCCAGGAGTCGTCCGGGATGACCGCCAGGGCCGAGGCGACCACCGCGACGGTGGGGGCGCCCGCCATCGCCGCCGCCACGCCCGCGGCCACCGCCTGGCCGCCGTAGATGCCCTCTCCGTCGTGGCTCACCGAGCCGTCGATCGCCGCCAGGCGGGCCGCCTCGGCGGGGCGGCCCGACGCGTAGACGCCGAAGGGGGCCGCGCGCATCGCCAGACCGTCGCTCCAGGCGTGGCGGTGCTGGGCGGAGATGGGGGCCGCGAGGCCCCGGCGCAGGTTCTCCAGGGTTCCTCGTTCGCTGAAGCCCGCTCCTCGGAACGGGCCCTCGTCGCGGTCCGCGATCCACTCGTGCCAGGCCGCCTCCACGTGGGCCGGGGTGAGGGCCGAGCCGTGGCGGGCCAGGAGGAGCCCGGAGAAGATCGCGTACTCCGTGTCGTCCGTGCCGGCGGGGTTCTGCGCCACATAGCCCGTGATGCGGCCCCAGCGGGCTCGGATCTCGGAGGGTTTGAGGTTCTCGGCGGGGGCGCCGAGGGCGTCTCCGACGGCCAGGCCCAGCAGGGCTCCACGCCCTCGTTCGCGGAGTTCGGCGGCGTCCCCGGGCGCCGGTGCCGACGGGATGCAGGCGATCGATGCCATACGGCGGCCTCTCCTACGGGGGCTCCGCACAGGGCGCGGGGCCTTTGCGGATGTGTCCCACGGGAGGGTCGCGAGAAGAGCATCACCGGCCTCAGCATCACCCGGTCGACATCTGAGCGAACCATCGATCGTATGCGCATTCGGAGGTAAAGGCGCAGGTTAGCGCAGCCTTTCCTTCGTGGCGGGCGGGAATTTCTCGTCGTACAGTCGGGTTGTCGGTAATTAGAATCTGTCTAAAGTTAGCTTTGGCTTAGCTTCCCTGGGGGGACCCCTGATGGCCATCATCGAGACCGAGGCGCCGCTGCACGAGGCGCACCGTGACAACCACACCCACCGCGATGTGAACGGGGGATGGCTGCGGCCCGCGGTCTTCGGGGCCATGGACGGGCTGGTCTCCAACCTCGCCCTCATGACCGGCGTCGCCGGTGGGGCCGTCGGGCAGCAGGCCATCGTCGTCACCGGTCTCGCGGGGCTGGCCGCCGGCGCGTTCTCCATGGCCGCCGGTGAGTACACCTCCGTCGCCTCGCAGCGTGAGCTCGTCGAGGCCGAGCTGGATGTCGAGCGGCGGGAGCTGCGCAAGCATCCGGAGGACGAGGAGGCCGAGCTCGCCGCGCTGTACGAGGGCCGGGGGGTCGAGCCGGCGCTGGCGCGGGAGGTCGCCAAGCAGCTTTCCCGTGACCCTGAGCAGGCGCTGGAGATCCATGCCCGGGAGGAGCTCGGGATCGACCCCGGGGATCTGCCCTCGCCGCTCGTCGCCGCCGTGTCGTCCTTCGGGGCTTTCGCGCTCGGCGCGCTGCTGCCCGTACTGCCTTATCTGCTGGGGGCGAGCGCGCTGTGGCCCGCGGTTCTTCTCGCGCTCGTCGGGCTTTTCGGGTGCGGGGCGGTCGTGGCCAAGGTGACGGCGCGGAGCTGGTGGTTCAGCGGACTGCGGCAGCTCGCTCTCGGTGGCGCGGCGGCCGGTGTGACGTACGCCCTGGGCAGCTTGTTCGGATCGGCCGTAGGATAGGTAGGCCGCTACTTATGCGATGGGACGCATAAGTAGCCGTTACTCACTGGTTTCGAATGCTTAACCACTGGGCATGAGCCGTAAGCGCTGTGGGCAATGACGCCTGCCGCGCATCCGCGAGGTGGGCGACGCCGCTCGCCTCGCCCTGGAGCGACGGACATCGATCTGTCCCGTTCGGTCCCCACACACTTCCAGCCACGTGCGCGATACCCCCCTCGCCACCGCGTGGCGTCCGCATGTTGGAACGGAGTATCCGGTTCCCGAGATCCGCTCCATCATGTAACCTGCACGAAATTTTGCGCACACGCAGAGGGCCAACGTCGTCCCTCGGCACAGCACATATGCCACTTGAGACGACGACGGGAGAGCCGATGCGTACGCCGCGCCAGCCGTCCCAGCATTCCGCGAATGGCCAGAACTGGTCCTTCATGGATGCTCGCCCTGCTGCGCAGGGTATGTACGACCCCCGCAACGAAAAGGACGCCTGTGGCGTCGGTTTCGTGGCCACCCTCACCGGCGAGGCGAGCCATGCGCTGGTCGAGCAGGCGCTCACGGTTCTGCGCAACCTGGAGCACCGCGGTGCCACCGGCTCCGAGCCCGACTCGGGTGACGGCGCGGGCATCCTGACCCAGGTCCCGGACGCCTTCTTCCGTGAGGTCGCGGGATTCGAGCTGCCCGAGGCCGGCGGCTACGCCGTCGGTATCGCCTTCCTGCCCGAGGACGGGACCGCGGACGCCGTCTCGAAGATCGAGACGATCGCCGGCGAAGAGGGCCTCACCGTCCTCGGCTGGCGTGAGGTTCCGGTCGCGCCCGAGCTGCTCGGTGCCACCGCCCGGTCGACCATGCCCGTCTTCCGCGAGATCTTCGTCGCCGACGGCGCCAGCACCGGTATCGACCTCGACCGCAAGGCCTTCGTGCTGCGCAAGCGCGCCGAGCGCGAGGTCGACGTCTACTTCCCCTCGCTGTCCGCGCGGACGATCGTCCACAAGGGCATGCTGACCACCGGTCAGCTGGAGCCCTTCTTCCCGGACCTGTCCGACCGCCGCTTCGGCTCGGCCGTCGCCCTCGTCCACTCGCGCTTCTCCACGAACACCTTCCCGTCGTGGCCGCTCGCGCACCCCTACCGCTTCGTCGCGCACAACGGTGAGATCAACACCGTCAAGGGCAACCGCAACTGGATGGTGGCCCGCGAGTCGCAGCTCGTCTCCGACCTGTTCGGGACGGACGACAAGGCGCTCGACCGCGTCTTCCCCGTCTGTACGCCGGACGCCTCCGACTCGGCGTCCTTCGACGAGGTCCTCGAACTCCTCCACCTCGGTGGGCGTTCGCTGCCGCACTCCGTGCTGATGATGATCCCGGAGGCGTGGGAGAACCACGACTCCATGGACCCGGCCCGACGCGCCTTCTACCAGTTCCACTCCACGATGATGGAGCCCTGGGACGGCCCGGCCTGTGTCACCTTCACCGACGGCACGCAGGTGGGTGCGGTTCTCGACCGCAACGGTCTGCGCCCCGGCCGCTACTGGGTCACCGACGAGGGCCTCGTCGTCCTCGGCTCCGAGGTCGGCGTCCTCGACATCGACCCCGCCAAGGTCGTCCGCAAGGGCCGCCTCCAGCCCGGCAAGATGTTCCTCGTCGACACCGCCGAGCACCGCATCATCGAGGACGACGAGATCAAGGCCGCCCTCGCCGCCGAGCAGCCGTACGCGGAGTGGCTGGAAGCCGGCGAGATCGAGCTGTCCGACCTGCCCGAGCGCGAGCACATCGTGCACACGCACGCCTCGGTCACCCGCCGCCAGCAGACCTTCGGTTACACCGAGGAGGAGCTGCGCGTCCTGCTCGCCCCGATGGCCAAGGCCGGTGCCGAGCCCATCGGTTCGATGGGCACGGACTCGCCGATCGCCGCTCTCTCCGAGCGTCCGCGGCTGCTCTTCGACTACTTCACCCAGCTGTTCGCGCAGGTCACCAACCCGCCGCTGGACGCCATCCGCGAGGAGCTCGTCACCTCGCTGCGCTCCTCGCTGGGCCCGCAGGGCAACCTGCTCGAACCGACGGCCGCTTCCTGCCGTACGGTCACCCTGCCCTTCCCGGTGATCGACAACGACGAGCTGGCCAAGCTCATCCACATCAACGCCGACGGCGACATGCCCGGCTTCAAGGCCGCGACGCTGTCCGGTCTGTACCGGGTCTCCGGCGGTGGCGACTCCCTCGCCGCGCGCATCGAGGAGATCTGCGCCGAGGCGGACGCCGCGATCGAGAACGGCGCCCGGCTGATCGTCCTGTCGGACCGCCACTCCGACGCCGAGCACGCGCCGATCCCGTCGCTGCTGCTCACCGCGGCCGTGCACCACCACCTCATCCGCACCAAGCAGCGCACCGAGGTGGGCCTGCTGGTCGAGGCCGGTGACGTCCGCGAGGTCCACCACGTCGCCCTGCTGATCGGCTTCGGCGCCGCGGCGGTCAACCCGTACCTGGCGATGGAGTCCGTCGAGGACCTCGTCCGCGCGGGCACCTTCCTCTCCGACATCGAGGCCGAGCAGGCCATCCGCAACCTGATCTACGCCCTGGGCAAGGGTGTCCTGAAGGTCATGTCGAAGATGGGCATCTCGACCGTCGCCTCCTACCGCGGCGCCCAGGTCTTCGAGGCCGTCGGTCTCGAAGAGGGCTTCGTCGCGAAGTACTTCAACGGCACCGCCTCCAAGATCGGCGGCGTCGGTATCGACGTCATCGCCAAGGAGGTCGCCGCCCGGCACGCGAAGGCGTACCCCGCCTCCGGCATCGCTCCCGCGCACCGCGCGCTGGAGATAGGCGGCGAGTACCAGTGGCGCCGTGAGGGCGAGCCGCACCTGTTCGACCCGGAGACGGTCTTCCGCCTCCAGCACTCGACGCGCGCCAACCGCTACGACATCTTCAAGAAGTACACGGACCGCGTGAACGAGCAGTCCGAGCGGCTGATGACGCTCCGTGGACTCTTCGGCTTCAAGTCGGACCGCCCCTCGATCTCCATCGACGAGGTCGAGCCCGTCTCCGAGATCGTCAAGCGCTTCTCCACCGGCGCCATGTCCTACGGCTCCATCTCGCGTGAGGCCCACGAGACCCTCGCCATCGCGATGAACCAGCTGGGCGGCAAGTCCAACACCGGTGAGGGCGGCGAGGACCCGGACCGTCTCTACGACCCGGCCCGCCGGTCCGCCATCAAGCAGGTCGCCTCCGGCCGCTTCGGTGTGACCTCCGAGTACCTGGTCAACGCGGACGACATCCAGATCAAGATGGCCCAGGGCGCCAAGCCCGGCGAGGGCGGACAGCTGCCCGGCCACAAGGTCTACCCGTGGGTCGCCAAGACCCGTCACTCCACCCCGGGTGTCGGTCTGATCTCCCCGCCGCCGCACCACGACATCTACTCCATCGAGGACCTGGCCCAGCTGATCCACGACCTGAAGAACGCGAACCCGCAGGCGCGGATTCACGTGAAGCTGGTGTCGGAGGTCGGTGTCGGTACCGTCGCCGCGGGTGTCTCCAAGGCCCACGCGGACGTCGTACTGATCTCGGGTCACGACGGTGGCACGGGTGCGTCGCCGCTGACGTCCCTCAAGCATGCCGGTGGTCCTTGGGAGTTGGGCCTCGCCGAGACCCAGCAGACCCTGCTGCTCAACGGCCTGCGCGACCGCATCGTCGTGCAGACCGACGGTCAGCTCAAGACCGGCCGTGACGTCGTCATCGCCGCGCTGCTCGGTGCCGAGGAGTTCGGTTTCGCGACCGCGCCGCTCGTCGTCTCCGGCTGCGTCATGATGCGCGTCTGCCACCTGGACACCTGCCCGGTCGGCATCGCCACCCAGAACCCGACGCTGCGCGACCGGTTCTCCGGCAAGGCCGAGTACGTCGTGAACTTCTTCCAGTTCATCGCCCAAGAGGTCCGCGAGATCCTCGCCGAGCTGGGCTTCCGCACCATCGAGGAGGCCGTCGGCCACGCCGAGACCCTCGACGTGACCCGCGCGGTCAACCACTGGAAGGCGCAGGGCCTGGACCTGGCCCCGCTCTTCTACGTGCCCGAGCTGCCCGAGGGCGCGGTGCTGCACCAGGTCATCGAACAGGACCACGGCCTGGAGAAGGCGCTCGACAACGAGCTCATCAAGCTCGCCGCCGACGCGCTGTCCGCCGACTCGGCGACCGACGCCCAGCCGGTCCGCGCCCAGGTCGCGATCCGCAACATCAACCGCACGGTCGGCACCATGCTCGGCCACGAGGTGACGAAGAAGTTCGGTGGCGCGGGCCTGCCCGACGACACCGTCGACATCACCTTCACCGGTTCCGCGGGCCAGTCCTTCGGCGCCTTCCTCCCGCGCGGCATCACGCTGCGCCTGGAGGGCGACGCCAACGACTACGTCGGCAAGGGCCTCTCCGGCGGCCGGGTGATCGTCCGTCCCGACCGGGGCGCCGACCACCTCGCCGAGTACTCGACGATCGCGGGCAACACGATCGCGTACGGCGCGACCGGCGGCGAGCTCTTCCTGCGCGGCCGTACCGGCGAGCGGTTCTGCGTCCGCAACTCCGGTGCCACGGTCGTCTCGGAGGGCGTGGGCGACCACGGCTGCGAGTACATGACCGGTGGTCACGCGGTGGTCCTCGGCGAGACGGGCCGTAACTTCGCGGCCGGCATGTCCGGTGGCGTCGCGTACGTCATCGACCTCGTCAAGGACAACGTCAACGTCGGCAACGTGAACGCCGTGGAGGCGCTCGACGACGCGGACAAGCAGTGGCTGCACGACGTCGTGCGCCGCCACCAGGAGGAGACCGGCTCCACGGTCGCCGAGAAGCTCCTGGCCGAGTGGGACACCGCGGTGGACCGCTTCAGCAAGATCATCCCCAGCACGTACAAGGCTGTGCTCGCCGCCAAGGCCGCCGCCGAGCAGGCCGGACTCTCCGAGTCCGAGATCACCGAGAAGATGATGGAGGCGGCGACCAATGGCTGATCCCAAGGGCTTCCTGAACCACGGCCGTGAGGTCGCCAAGTCCCGTCCGGTCGACGTACGGCTGAAGGACTGGAACGAGGTCTACGTCCCCGGCTCCCTGCTGCCGATCATCAGCAAGCAGGCCAGCCGCTGCATGGACTGCGGTATCCCGTTCTGTCACAACGGCTGTCCGCTCGGGAACCTCATCCCCGAGTGGAACGACTACGCCTACCGCGAGGACTGGGCGGCCGCCAGCGAGCGGCTGCACGCGACCAACAACTTCCCGGAGTTCACCGGTCGCCTCTGCCCCGCGCCCTGTGAGTCGGCGTGTGTGCTCGGCATCAACCAGCCGGCCGTGACCATCAAGAACGTCGAGGTCTCGATCATCGACAAGGCGTGGGACAGCGGCGATGTCGACCCGCAGATCCCCGAGCGCCTGTCGGGCAAGACCGTCGCCGTCATCGGCTCGGGCCCGGCCGGCCTCGCCGCCGCCCAGCAGCTCACCCGGGCCGGTCACACGGTCGCGGTGTACGAGCGCGCCGACCGCATCGGCGGTCTGCTCCGCTACGGCATCCCCGAGTTCAAGATGGAGAAGCGGCACATCAACCGCCGCATCGAGCAGATGCGCGCGGAGGGCACCCGCTTCCGCACCGGCATCGAGATCGGCCGCGACCTCAAGGCGACCGACCTGAAGAAGCGGTACGACGCCGTCGTCATCGCCGCCGGTGCGACGACCGCCCGTGACCTGCCCGCCCCGGGCCGCGAGCTCAAGGGCATCCACCAGGCCATGGAGTACCTGCCGCTGGCGAACAAGGTGCAGGAGGGCGACTACGTCACCGCTCCCATCACCGCCGAGGGCAAGCACGTCGTGGTCATCGGCGGTGGCGACACCGGCGCCGACTGCGTGGGCACCGCCCACCGCCAGGGCGCGGCCTCGGTCACGCAGCTGGAGATCATGCCGAAGCCGGGCGAGGACCGCGCCCCGAACCAGCCCTGGCCGACCTTCCCGATGCTCTACAAGGTCA
This sequence comes from Streptomyces sp. NBC_00028, assembly GCF_045041065.1. NCBI lineage: Bacteria > Bacillati > Actinomycetota > Actinomycetes > Kitasatosporales > Streptomycetaceae > Streptomyces > Streptomyces sp. NBC_00028. The sequence goes on from NZ_CP108293.1 coordinate 7,387,062, forward strand.
CCTCGGCGCACGAGGAGGGCGGTGAGCGGGTCTACTCCGTCTCCACCACCCACTTCGAGGGCGACGAGGACGGCAACGTCCAGTGGCTGCACCTCGTCGAGGTCGAGTTCATCGACGGCAAGCTGACCCAGAAGCCGGGCACGGAGCGCAAGATCCCCGCCCAGCTGGTCACCCTCGCCATGGGCTTCACCGGCACCGACCGGGAGAACGGCCTGGTGGACCAGTTCGGTCTCGAACTCGACGAGCGCGGCAACATCGCCCGCGACGCCGACTTCCAGACCAACGTCCCCGGTGTCTTCGTCGCCGGTGACGCGGGCCGCGGTCAGTCGCTCATCGTGTGGGCGATCGCGGAGGGCCGCTCGGCCGCCCGCGGCACCGACCGGTTCCTGACCGGCGCCAGCGACCTGCCGGCCCCGATCCGGCCGACCGACCGCTCGCTGATGGTGTGATCACACCCGCATAGACGTCCCGTACAACGGCGTACGGAACACTGACGGCGCCTGCCCATCTCGTCCCCGACCGGACGATGGGCGGGCGCCGTCGCCCTTTCACCCGGCGGACGCCTTGAGGCCCTCGAACTCCACCGTCGCGTCCTCCGAGTACGCGCCCACCCGGCCCTGGTTGTACGGCAGTTCGGCGTCCGTGAACCGCACCAGTGGCTCGCCGTCCACCGACACGGACAGTGCCGTCCCGCGCTGCTCGACCCGGACGTCGTACCAGGGACCTACGGGGTACTCGGTCCGGCCGGTCGCCAGGAAGCGCTGGCCGCCCGGGTAGGCCGGGTCGCGTTTGCCGAGCTCCCAGCCGTTCGGCTTGAGGGTGATGTAGTAGAAGTGCTCCGGGTCGGTGTACGCCCAGACCAGCCACGGCACTTCCCACGGGTTCGGCTTCGGTGAGCGCAGCTGCTTCAGCGTCCGCATCCGTGCCTCGTAGCGCACGTCCGTGTAGACGGCGGTGCTCACCACCAGGCCCGCATGGGTGGTGCCCGGGTCCTCGGCGGCCATGGGGGAGAGGGTGAGCGAGGCGTTGTCGCCGTGGTTGGTGCCCATGCCGTTGAACACCGACAGCCAACGGCCGTGGGTGGTGCCGTCGATCCAGGGCCTGGGGGGCGGGGAGTCGTCGCCCCGGCACTGGCTCACGGTGATCGCGACGATCGCGGCCAGGGCGAGAGCCAGTGCCAGTCCGGTGACCCGACCACCCCTGCGTGTCATGCCGTCGAGTATGGCCCGGATGCCGTCAGGCCGACCGGGACATCGGCGGCGAAGTCCTCGGCCAGCTGGCCCAGGATGCGGTGCGCGGCCTCGCCGTCGCCGAACGGGTTGCCCGCGGTCGCCATCCGCCGGTACTCCGCCGGGTCGTCCAACAGCCGTTCCGCCCACGTCACGATGGCCTCCGGGTCGGTGCCGATCAGCCGGGCCGCCCCGGCCTCGACCGCCTCGGGCCGCTCGGTGGTGGTGCGCAGCACCAGCGAGGGCTTGGCGAGGCTCGGCGCCTCCTCCTGGATGCCGCCGGAGTCGGTGAGGACGAGGTCGCACTCGGCCAGCGTCGCCGCGAAGTCCAGGTAGTCCAGCGGCTCGACGAGCGAGATGCCTTGGTGGCCTTCGAGTTCGGGCAGCAGTGCCTCGCGGACGGCCGGGCTCTTGTGCAGCGGCAGCACGATCTCCAGGTCCCCGCGCCGGGCGAGCCGGGCCAGCGCCCGCCCCATGCCGCGCATCCGTTCGCCCTGGTTCTCGCGGCGGTGCAGGGTCACCAGGATGCGTTTGGCGTCGGTGCGGAACGCGGAGACCCCGGCGCCCTCGGTCAGCACCCACAGCAGGTTGTCGATGACGGTGTTGCCGGTGGTGAAGACCTGCTCGCCGGGGACGCCCTCGTCGGTGAGATGGCGGGCCGCGGCCGGGGTGGGGGCGAAGTGCCAGCGGGCGATACGGCCGATGAGGCTGCGGTTGAGCTCCTCGGGGAACGGGTTGTCGATGACGCCGGTGCGCAGGCCCGCCTCGACATGGGCGACCGGGATCTTCTCGTAGAAGGCGGCCAGGGCGCCGGCCAGCGCGGTGGTGGTGTCCCCCTGCACCACCACCAGGTCGGGACGCTGCTCGCGCAGCACCCCGCCGAGCTCCCGGACCAACCGGGCGGTCAGGTCGGAGAGTTGCTGCCGGGTGCGCATCACGTCGAGGGCGATGCGGGCGTCGACCCCCAGCATGCCGAGCATCTGGTGGAGCATCTCGCGGTGCTGGCCGGTGGTGACGACGAGCGGTTCGAACTGTGGCCCGGCGGCCATCGCCCGTGCCACGGGCGCCAGTTTGATCGCTTCCGGCCGGGTGCCGAGCACCAGCATGGCGCGAACGGGCAGGGCTGACGGAGGTGTGGACATGATGGGTGCCCCCCTTGGGCATGCGTGATCGGCGCAGCGACCACGTGAGGGTGATGAGAGGTGGTGCGAGGACCCGCGCGGGGATCGAGCGCGGCCTGAATGTCCTCGGTGAGCGGTTCTACGTCGTCATGTACGCGCGGTCTTGAGCCAGCCCCGCTGGCCGGTGAGCATCCGCCAGAAGCCCCACCAGCCGGCCGCGAACCAGATGTAGCCGTAGAAGACGAAGACGTGCGCGAGCAGGACCGAGCGCACCAGGCCCAACTCCCGCTCCCGCTTGGCGTACACGAAGCCGTACGCGTAGGCGGCGGTGAACGAGAGCAGATACGGGCCGAGCAACCACATCGGGGACACGAGCGGGTGTCCCACCTGCACGGAGGCCACGGTGGTGGCGCCGAAGGCGACGAGGAAGGACAGCGGCAGCAGCGAGGTGAGCAGGATCAGCACCGGGCTGGAGAGGTGGTACAGCAGATCGATGGCGGCTCTGGTGGGCACGTCCCTGAGGATGAGCGGGACGAGTCCGGCCGACTGCAAGTGGCCCTGGAACCAGCGGGACCGCTGCCGGATCAGGCGGCGCAGACTGAGCACGGCCTGCTGGGAGACGGCGGCGGTGGTGCAGTGCTGGTTGGTCCAGCCCTTGGCGATCAGCCGCACCCCGAGGTCGAGGTCCTCGGTGAGGCTGTCGCTCCAAGGCCCGTCCCCATCAAGGGTGTTGAGCGCGGACAGCCGCATGAACTGTCCGTTGCCGCCCATGCCGACGCTGCCGATGTAGCGGCGGGCGCTCTGGAAGACGTCGCCGTAGACGACGAACTCCATGTCCTGCATACGGGCGAGGAGTCCGAGGTGCCGGTTGTACATCCGCACGCAGACCTGGACCGCGCCGGTGCGCGGGTCGTCGAAGTACGGGTCGACCGACTGCACGACGTGCGGATCGAGCCGCCCGTCGGCGTCGACCACGCACAGGACGACGTCGGCGGGGTCGTGGCCGGCGAGGAGGCCGGACTCGCGCAGATGGCGGACCCCGTCGTTGAGGGCGGCGCCCTTGCCCTTGCGGCAGTTCGGCGGGGTGCGCCGGTGCACCCGGACCAGGGCCGGATCGGCGGCCCTGGCGACCTGGAAGGTGCGGTCGTCCGAGCCGTCGTCGATGACCAGGGCCATGAAATTCCGGGCGGGCAGCGAAGTGATGCGCGCCAGGCTTTCAGAAAGCACTTTCTCCTCGTTGAGACAGGCGAGCAGAAATACGTAGAACCGGTCTCTCCGGTCGGTTCGGGAACGGCGAATTCTGCGCCTCGACAACAGAAAGAGACTCGTGTTGTAGCACCCGGCCATAATGATCAGAGTGATGCTCGCCCACAGCAGCAGTTCAGTGATCATGAGTGCTCCCGGTACCGACCTGCGTCCTTTGTACTTGACGGCGCAGTCGTATCCGGGCCAGCAATATGAGACAGGCCGTCAGGCAATAGAACAGAAATCCGGCTCCCGCCGTTGCCTGTAGAGCTTTGGCCAAAGGTAGCCCCGGTACAGCTTCTGGCGCGGCCATCGCCCCTGCCAGGGGCAGCAGAGCCCCCAGGGCGGGTCGTCCGTACATTGTCCCCCCACATTTCACAGCGCGTCCCCATCGCGCGAAGGTGAACGTAGCAGAAGTCGAGGGCGACTCGGCAGACTATTCGGAAAGAGGACAATGTGCGATCTTCCGGTAGGGTCTCCTGGCGCTCACAAAATTCATGCAAAGTGGGGGGGGAATGATCGTGAGACCGATGGTCCGTCCTCGGCGACGAGGAATCTCGAAGTTTTCCGTGCTCCTGTTGCTGATCGCCGCCCTGTTGAGCGGCACTTTCCTGGCCGCCGGTGCCCAGGCCGCACCGAAAGGTCATGGACATGGCCATGAAAACACCGGTGGGAAATCCGGACTGAATCGCGTCGACCTCAAAGGGTGGGCGAAGGCCCAGCTCAAGGCCGACGACGCACGCCACGACAAGAAACGCCGGAAGACCTCCGCGACCACGCTGTCGAGCACCGCGGTCCTCCCGGCCCGCACCGCCTCGACGGTCACTCGGCAGGCCACCCTGCTCCAGGCCGCCGACGTCGCCGCCGCGGCCGACCCCAGCACCCTCGTGCTCTACGACACGGCGGGCCCCTACGGGCAGTTGGGCGAGCTGTACGCCATGGCCGCGGCCAACCTCGCGGGCCACTTCGGCACGGTGACCGCCAAGCCGGTCCAGCAGTACACGGCCGGCCTCGTCGAGTCGTACTCGGCCGTGATCTACATCGGCTCGACCTACTACTGCTGCGACGTCCCGGACGCCGTCCCGGCCGCCTTCTACCAGGACGCCTCCACCACCACCAAGCCGGTGCTGTGGATGGGCGCCAACATCTGGAACATGGCGAACTCGGTGGGCGTAGCCCAGTTCACCCAGAAGTACGGCTGGGATCCGACGACGTCGTACTACGAGGACGGCGGTTCGATCGGGGCCGTGACGCAGGTGACGTACAAGAACCAGGCCCTCACCCGGAAGATCCCGGCGGGCCAGGACGGCGGTGTGCTGCGCCCCAACGTCCTCACCGGCCCCGGCTATCCCGCGGTCACCCGGCTCGCGGAGGGACTCGACACCTCCAACGGGCACACCTTCGGATGGGCGGTCCGCTCCTCGAACCTCACCTACATCGGTGAGATCCCGTTCGCCTACGTCTCCGAGAACGACCGCGTCATCGCCCTGGAGGACCTCCTCTTCGACGCCCTCGCGCCGGCCACCACCGAACGGCACCGCGCGCTGCTGCGCCTGGAGGACATCAGCCCCGACTCCGACCCGGCCGAACTGCGCGCGATGGCCGACTACCTCAAGTCGCAGAACATCGCGTACGGCATCAACGTGATCCCCGTCTACACGGACCCCAACGGCACCTACAACAACGGTGTCCCGCAGACGCTCACGCTCGCCCAGCGGCCGCAGGTGGTCAGCGCCCTGAAGTACATGCTGGCCAGGGGCGCGGTCCTGATGGACCACGGCTACACCCACCAGTACGGCAATGTCGCCAACCCCTACAACGGGGTCACCGGCGACGACTTCGAGTTCTACCGGGCGCATGTCGACGCCTCGGACAACGTGGTCTACGACGGCCCCGTCGCCGGGGACTCCACCCTCTGGGCGCAGGGCCGGGTGACCAGCGCGCTGGCCGCGTTCGCCGCCGTCGGGCTGCCCAGGCCGACGCTGTGGACCACCCCGCACTACGCGGCCTCGGCCACCGACTACAAGGCCGTCAGCGCCAACTTCTCGGCCCGCCTGGAGCGTTCGCTCTACTTCTCCGGGACGCTCAGCGGCAACTCCGCCGGGCCCAACGTGTTCATCGGCCAGTTCTTCCCGTACGTCGTCAAGGACGTGTACGGCACCAAGGTGCTGCCCGAGAACATCGGCAACTACGAACCCGACGCCTACAACAACCACCCGGCGAGGCTGCCGGCCGACCTGATCGCCTCGGCCAAGGCCAACCTGGCCGTCCGCGACGGCTTCGCCAGCTTCTTCTACCACCCGTACTACCCGACCCAGCCGCTCAAGGACACGATCGACGGCATCAAGGCCCTGGGCTACACCTTCGTCAGCCCGACCAGCCTGTGAGGGCCACCACCGTGAAGAGGAGGGTCGTCGCCGCTGCCGCGGTGGCGGCCCTCCTCGCCGCCGCGGGCTGCACCACCACCGGCACCGCGGACCACAAGCGACCGGGGGCCACCCTGCGCGGCATCACCCTGCCCTCCTGGTACCGCACCGACTACGACAGCCCCGCCGCCCCCCGCTATCTGCGGGACATCAAGGCCACCGGGGCCCGCTGGGTCACCTTCACGCCCACCTGGTACCAGCGGCATCGCACCGACACGGAGATGCACCCCACCGAGGAGACCGCGAGCGACGCGAGCCTGCGCCGGATCGTGCGCCGCGCGCACCGGGCCGGCCTCCAGGTGATGATCAAGCCGCACGTGGATCTGCCCGGCGACGGCGACCGCGCCGAGATCCGCCCCCGTGACCGGGCCGCCTGGTTCACCTCGTACCGCCGTTTCATCACCCACTACGCCGACCTCGCGGCGGACACGGGCGTCGAGCAGTTCGCGGTCGGCACCGAACTCGCCGGGGTCTCCGGCGACCGCGAGGCGTGGACCCGGGTCATCGCGGCGGTCCGGGACCGCTACGACGGCACCCTGACCTACGCCGCCAACTACGACGAGTACACGCAGGTCCGCTTCTGGAAGGAGCTCGACGTCATCGGCATCGACGCCTACTGGCCGCTCGCGGAGAAGCCCACGACCGACGTCACTCAACTGCGGCGCGCCTGGCGGCCGATCGCCGAGGAGCTCGCCGCGTTCGCCGAACGGCACGACCGGCGCGTGCTGTTCACCGAGGCCGGGTACGTCAGCCAGCGCGGCGCGACCACCGCGCCGTACGCCTGGGACCTCAGCGAACGCGCCGGGGACGCCGAACAGGCCGCCGCCTACCGGGCGTTGCTGGACACCTTCACCGGCCGCCGCTGGTGGGCCGGGGTCTGCTGGTGGATGTGGGACGACTGGCCGGACAGCGGGGAGACGCCGGCGAGGCTGGCGTATTCGCCGCATGGGAAGCCGGCGGAGGGGGTGTTGAAGGACGCATGGGGCGACTGAGGGCCATCGTTCGTCTGCGGGTCCGTTGTGGCTGGTCGCGCAGTTCCCCGCGCCCCTTTGGCCGTGGGCGGACTCGGCAGAGCAAAGCGCGGCCCCTCTCGCACCTGTCGTCTACGGCACCTTGTACGTCTCCCCGTACACCGCCCACGTCAACGGCGTCTCCAGTTCCAGCTTGCCCTCGCGCAGGAAGCGGCGCTGGGCCGTGTCGACGCGGGAGGTGTCGATGTCGGCGCTGCGGGTGCGCATCGCGGCCTCGCGGACGTCGAGGAAGGCGCTGAGATAGGCCTTCTCGGAGCCTCCCTCGGAGGGCAGGTCGGCCTTCTTCATGGCGCTCTCGCGCAGGCCGTAGAAGCTGGTGGCGTTGGTGCCGGGGCCGTGGAAGACCATGGCGTCGTAGTAGACGAACTGGCCCAGGGCGCCGAGCCCGTCGAGCTTGGCGAGGCGGACCGCGGGGTCGAAGTAGACGCGGTCGCGTTCCGCGTCCTGGGCCTCGCGGAACGCCTCGACCTTCGCCTCCGCCTTCCACGCCGCGGTGAAACCGGGGTCCAGGCCCTCGTGCGAGTCCGAGCCGTCGACCTCGCGCAGGGCGGGGAGGTAGCGGGCGAGACCGTTGTCCGGGTGGTCCTTCGTGTAGCGCTCGACGAGGGTGAGCAGGTCGTGGGTGCCGGTGCAGAAGCCGATGATGCCGGCCGTGTAGCCCTGGCCGTCGCCGATGTCCTCGACGTAGGCGTAGGCGGTGCGCCAGTCGAGGGTGGAGTTCTCGGCGCTCGCCACGAGCTGCTGGGCCAGCTCCTTCTTGGCGGGGGCGGCGAGGCCCGCGGGGAGCGAGGCGAGGGCCTTGTCGTCGTCCGAGCGATTGTTCGAGGGGGAGGTGGCGGCCGGTGCCTCGGACTCGGACTCGGAGGAGTCCGAGGGGGAGAGGAAGAAGATTCCCGCCGCGATGGCTACGGGAACGGCCGCGAGCAGCGGGACACCCACTCGTCTCACTGGGTCAACTCCGAGATCTTCACGAGCGTCAGGACCACGAGCAGCGCGAGGAGCGCCACGCAGGCGGCCGTCTGGATGAGGGCGCGCCGCGGCCCTCGGGGAGCGTACGCGTAGGCGAGCGCGACGGCACCGCCGGTGAGCAGGCCGCCGAGGTGGCCCTGCCAGGACGTGACGAAGGCCGAGCCGGCCAGCCAGACCAGCATGTAGACCATGAAGCGGTTCACCCCGCGCATGTCCGCGCCGCCCCGGCGGGCCAGCACGTAGTAGGCCGCGGCGAGGCCGAAGATCGCCCCCGAGGCGCCCAGCGACTCCGTGCCGGGGTCGGCGAGCAGGGCCTCACCGACGGAACCGCCCACCGTCGCGAGGAGGTAGAGCGCGAGGTAGCGGGCCCGGCCCAGCGCCGGTTCCACGGCCCGGCCCAGCTGCCACAGCGAGAGCATGTTCATCACGATGTGCAGCAGCCCGAAGGTCCCCTCGGTGGGCTCCAGGTGCAGGAAGCCACTGGTCAGCAGCCGTTCCCACTGGCCGGCCACCAGACCCTCGGCGTGGTAGTCGGAGGGGTATGAGGACTCGTAGAGGTAGTGACCGCCGTCCGGGCCGACCAGGCCCGCGGTGAGCATCGCGAAACGGTCCACGATCTGCGGGCGGACCACCTCGCCGACGTACGCGAGCACGTTCAGCCCGATCAGTACGTACGTCACCAGCGGCACCGCCGACACCCGGCCGCCGACGACCGTGCGGGCCTGCCGCACCGACCGGGCGCCTTCCTTCACGCACTCCACGCACTGGTGACCGACCGCCGCCTCGCGCATGCAGTCCGGGCAGATGTACCGGTCGCAGCGGGTGCAGCGGACGTGGGACTCCACCTTGGGATGGCGGAAGCAGGTGGTGACGGCGGACTCGGTGGCCTCGGGTTCCACGGCCGGCTCCTCGGAGATGGGACGATCTGTGAGCCGGTGGGGACGGCGGCGAACAAAATATCGAATGCCTGTGATGAGAGAGACAGTGGGGGAACGAATGGCGGCGATCAGCCTCAGCAAGGTCGAGGAGACGGCACCCGCGCTGGTGAACCTGTACAAGAGCGCGGGGGTCTCGCTGCGCAAGCACGGCCTGGACGGGCTACGGGCCGCCGTCTACCTCGTGGTCGACTACTCCGGGTCCATGAAGCCGTACTACGCCGACGGCAGTGTCCAGGCCCTCGCCGACCGGGTGCTCGGGCTCTCCGCGCACCTCGACGACGACGGCACCGTCCCGGTCGTCTTCTTCTCGACCGACGTCGACGCCGAGACGGAGATCGCCCTCGCCGACCACGAGGGGCGCATCGACCGGATCGTGGCCGGGCTCGGGCACATGGGCAAGACCAGCTACCACCTGGCGATGGACGCGGTCATCGACCACTACCTCGACAGCGGCTCCCGGGAACCCGCCCTCGTCGTGTTCCAGACCGACGGCGGCCCCATCAACAAGCTCGCCGCGGAACGCTATCTGTGCAAGGCGGCCCGGCTGCCGCTGTTCTGGCAGTTCATCGGCTTCGGGGACGCGAAGAGCAAGCAGTTCGACTACCTGCGCAAACTCGACGAGCTCGCCGTCCCCGACAAGCGCGCCGTCGACAACGCCGGCTTCTTCCACGCCGGTGCGGAGCCGCGCAAGGTCTCCGACACCGAGTTGTACGACCGACTCGTCGGCGAGTTCCCGAAGTGGCTGGTGGCCGCGCGGGCGCAGGGCATCATCCCGCCGCGCGCGTGAACGCCGCTGACGACCCGTTGGCTTAGCCGGGCGACCGTGCCACCCTGAAGTTGATCCGACGGGAGGCGGCGACGTATGGACGGCGCGCGATCGGTCAACGGACGGGCGGACAGGCGTACTTCGGGTCCGCCCGGCGGCGGTGAGAAGCTCGCCGACTGGGCGGACGGGCGGCTCGGTCTGTACGGGCTGGCCAAGGCCAACATGCGCAAGGTCTTTCCGGACCATCCGTCCTTCATGCTCGGTGAGATCTGTCTCTACAGCTTCATCGTGATCATCCTCACCGGCATCTACCTCACCCTGTTCTTCGAACCGAGCGGCGTCGAGGTCGTCTACAACGGCTCCTACGAGCCCCTCAACGGCATCGTGATGACCAGGGCGTTCGAGTCCACGCTCGACATCAGCTTCGATGTGCGCGGCGGGCTGCTGATCCGGCAGATCCACCACTGGGCGGCCCTGGTCTTCGTCACCGGCATGCTCGTGCACATGATGCGGGTGTTCTTCACCGGCGCCTTCCGCAAGCCGCGGGAGGTCAACTGGGTCTTCGGCTGGACCCTGTTGATGCTCGGCATCCTCACCGGTCTGACCGGCTACTCGCTCCCCGACGACCTGCTGTCCGGCACCGGTATCCGCTTCGCGCAGGGCGCCATCCTGTCCGTGCCGATCATCGGCACGTATCTGTCGTTCTTCCTGTTCGGCGGGGAGTTCCCGGGCCACGACATCATCCCGCGGCTGTTCCCCATCCATGTCCTGCTGCTGCCCGGGATCATGCTGGGCCTGGTCACCGCGCATCTGATCCTGGTCTTCTACCACAAGCACACCCAGTTCCCGGGGCCCGGCCGGAACGAGAAGTCGGTCGTCGGCATGCCCTTCCTCCCGGTCTACACCGCGAAGGCCGGCGGCTTCTTCTTCCTGGTCTTCGGCATGCTCGCGCTCATGGGCGGCATCGCCCAGATCAACCCCGTGTGGGCCTTCGGGCCGTACCGCCCCGACCTGGTCACCACCGGCGCCCAGCCCGACTGGTACCTCGGCTTCTCCGAGGGGCTGATCCGGGTGATGCCGGGATGGGAGATCAACGCCTGGGGCCACACCCTCCAGTTGGGCGTCTTCATCCCCTTCTCGCTCTTCCCGCTGATCCTGGCCGCCATCGGCGCCTATCCGTTCATCGAGGCGTGGATCACCGGTGACAGACGCGAGCACCACATCCTGGACCGGCCGCGCAACGTCCCCGTACGCACCGGCCTCGGTGTGGCCTGGCTGAGCCTGTACGTGGTCCTGCTGATCGGCGGCGGCAACGACGTGGTGGCCACGCATCTGCATCTGTCCATCAACGCGATCACCTGGTTCGTGCGGATCTCCGTCTTCGTGGTGCCGGTGCTCGCCTTCGTCGTCACCAAGCGGGTCTGCCTCGGGCTCCAGCGCCGCGACCGGGACAAGGTGCTGCACGGCAGGGAGTCGGGCGTCATCCGGCGGCTGCCGCACGGGGAGTACGTCGAGGTCCACGAGCCCCTCGCCCAGGCGCAGCTGCACACCCTCACCCAGCACGAGCAGAACGGCCACTACGAGATCGGCCCGCTCGTCGACGCCCACGGCGTCCGCCGCCCGGTCACCGCCTCCATGCGGGTGCGGGCGCGGCTGGCCCGGGCGATGTTCGGGCCGGAGACCCAAATCCCGAAGCCGACGCCGGAGGAGTACCGGGAGCTCACCAGCGGGGACCATCAGCAGCATTGAGGACCGCGTCCCGGCACGCCTCGGGGCTGCCCCAGGCCGTGTGCAGGGCGCGGGCCTTGGTGAGCCAGAGGGACAGGTCGTACTCCGCCGTGTAGCCGATCGCGCCGTGCAGCTGGAGCGCGGTGCGGGCGGTGGCGTACGCCGCCTCGCACGCCGTGACCTTGGCGGCGGCGACGTCGGCGGGGTCCAGGGTCAGCGCGGCCGCGAACACGAGGGGGCGGGCGAACTCCAAGGCGACCTTCGCGTCGGCCAGTTGATGCTTGACCGCTTGGAAAGCGCCTATGGGGGCGCCGAACTGAGTCCGCTGCCCGACGTAGGAGACGGTCCGGTCGAGGAGTGCGAGTCCGACGCCGAGGGCCTGGGCGGCGGTGGTGAGGCGGGCGAGCAGGAGGGCCTGCTCGATGGGCGGGGTGGCGGTGAGGAGTTCGTCGGGGGCCAGGGCCGTGAGGCGCCGGGCCGGGTCCAGGGACGGGCGTACGGGGCCGTGGCCGGTGGCGTGGTGCAGGCCCTCGGCGGTGAGGACGAGGCGGAGACCGGCCGCGTCACCGTCCAGGGCGTACGGGCTGTCGTACGCCACCGTCGCCATGACCTCGCCCGACACGAGCCGCTTGACGAGGTCCGGTACGGGGAGGAGCACGGCCGCGGTGACCGTCTCGACGAGTGGGCCGGGGACGGCGTGGCGCCCCAACGCCAGGAAGGCGACGGCGAGTTCGACCGGGCGGACGCCGACCCCGTCGTACTCCTCCGGGGCGGCCAGCGCGAACACGCCGGCCGCCGCTAGCCGTCCCCAGAGTGCGCGCCCGCTTCCGTGCTGGCCCAGGCTCCACTCCCGTACGACGGAAGGCGTGTCCGCTCCGGCCAGCAGGGCCTCCAACGAGTCGGCGAACGCCCGCTGTTCGCGGTCGAGCACGAGTCGCATCAGCGTCGCCCCTTCGGCAGGCCCAGCAGGCGTTCGGCGATGATGTCGCGCTGGATCTCGTTGGTGCCCGCGTAGAGGGGGCCGGCGAGGGCGAAGACATACCGCTCGGACCACTCGGTGTCCGCCAACTCGCCTTCCGCGCCCAGCAGATCGAGGGCCGTTTCCGTGAGCGCGATGTCGTACTGCGACCAGAAGACCTTGTTCAGGCTGGACTCCGGGCCGAGGGACTCGCCGTCGAGGAAACGCGAGGCGGCGGCGCAGGTGAAGAGCTGGTAGGCGCGGGCGCCGATCAGCGCGTCGGCGACCCGGGCCCTGGCCCCGTCCGGGCTGCCCTGCTCGCGCCACAGGGCGTGGAGGCGGTTGGCCGCCGCCAGATAGCGGCCGGGGGAGCGGAGCGTGAGCCCGCGTTCGTTGCCCGTCGCCGCCATCGCGATCCGCCAGCCCTGACCCGGCTCCCCGATCACGTCCGCGTCCGGCACGAACACCTCGTCCAGGAACAGCTCGGCGAAGGCCGGCTTGCCGTCGAGACGGGCGATCGGGCGGACCGTGACGCCGGGCGCCCGCAGGTCGAACATGAGGTAGGTCAGGCCCTGATGGGGCTTCGGGGCGTCAGGGTCGCTGCGGAACAGACCGAAGGCGCGGTCCGCGAACGCGGCCCGGGACGACCAGGTCTTCTGCCCGCTCAGCAGCCAACCCCCGTGCGTCCGCACCGCCTTGGAGCGCAGCGACGCCAGATCCGAACCCGCCTCAGGCTCGGACCACGCCTGCGCCCAGACCACCTCGCCCCGGGCCATCGGCGGCAGCACCCGCGCCCGCTGCTCCCGCGTACCGTGGTCGAAGAGGGTCGGCGCGAGGAGGCTGACACCGTTCTGGTTGACGCGGCCGGGGGCGCCCGCGGCGTAGTACTCCTCCTCGAAGAGCAGCCAGCGGACGAGCCCCGCGTCCCGGCCGCCGTACTCCGTCGGCCAGTCGACCACCGACCAGCGGTCCGCGGCCAGTTCGGCCTCCCAGGCGCGATGGGCCGCGAAGCCCTCCGCCGTCTCCAGCGAGGGGAGGGGAGCCGCCGGGACGTGCGCCAGGAGCCATGCCCTGGCCTCCTCGCGGAACGCCTCGTCCTCCGGCGTGAAGGCGAGATCCATCGGCGAACCCTCCCCTGGTGTCCTTCTCCACCGACCTTCCCTAACAAGTGTTTGGTAGGTTAGCGTGCCCCTATGACAGGCGTCGAGAGTCCGGCCTACGAGCCGGGGCACGGGCTGCTGGCAGGGCGCACCGCCGTCATCACCGCCGCCGCGGGCGCGGGCATCGGCGGGGCGACCACGCGGCGCTTCCTGGAGGAAGGCGCGCGCGTGATCGTCAGCGACACCCATGTGCGCCGGCTCAAGGAGTACGAGGCCCGGCTGGCCGGTGAGTTCCCGGGTGCCGTGGCCTCCGTACCGTGCGATGTCACCGACGAGACGCAGGTGACGGCGTTGTTCGAGGCCGCGGTGCGGGAGCACGGCCGGCTCGATGTGGTGGTCAACAACGCGGGGCTCGGCGGGACTTCGGACCTTGTCGACATGTCCGACGAGCAGTGGTCCCGGGTCCTCGACGTCACCCTCAACGGCACCTTCCGGTGCACCCGGGCCGCCCTGCGGCGGATGCGGGAGAGCGGGGGCGGTGTCATCGTCAACAACTCCTCCGTCGTGGGCTGGCGGGCCCAGGCAGGGCAGGCGCACTACGCGGCGGCGAAGGCGGGGGTCATGGCGCTGACCCGGTGCGCGGCGATCGAGGCGGCCGAGTTCGGGGTGCGCGTCAACGCGGTGGCCCCGAGTCTCGCCATGCATCCGCACCTGGCGAAGGTGACCACCCCCGAGCTGTTGCGGGAGCTGACCGCGCGGGAGGCGTTCGGGCGGTACGCGGAGCCCTGGGAGGTGGCCAACGTGATCGTGTTCCTGGCGTCCGGCTACTCGTCGTACATGACGGGCGAGGTCGTCGCCGTCAGCAGCCGGCACCCCTAGGGCCAGAATGATGTCGTGCCGACCAAGAAAAAGCCCCAGGTGACCCCCGCCGCGCCCGCCCGGCGCCGCGAACTCCTCGACACCGCCGCCGAGGTCTTCGCCGAGCAGGGCTACAACGCCACCACCGTCCGCAAGATCGCGGACCACGCGGGCATGCTCGCGGGCAGCCTCTACTACCACTTCGACTCCAAGGAGTCGATGCTGGAGGAGATCCTGCGGACCTTCCTCGACGAGCTCTGGGCCGGTTACGACACCGTCCTGGAGGCCGAGCTGGACCCGCGCGAGACGCTTGAGGCCCTCGTCACCGAGTCGTTCCGGGAGATCGACCGGCACCGCGCCGCCGTCGCGATCTACCAGAAGGAGAGCAAGCAGCTCGTCGCACAGGAGCGGTTCGGCTTCCTCGCCGCGTCGCAGCGCAGGTTCGAGAAGGCGTGGCTGTCCACGCTGGAGCGCGGGGTCGCCGCCGGGGTCTTCCGGGCCGACCTCGACATGCGGCTCGCCTACCGCTTCGTCCGCGACACCGTCTGGGTCGCCGCGTCCTGGTACCGGCCCGGCGGACAGCACAGCCCGGAGGAGATCGCCCGGCAGTACCTGTCGATGGTGCTGGACGGGATCGCCGTACGCGAATAACCCCTATCTGGCAGGGAGTTGTCATGGCCGAGGCCTACATCGTCGAAGCGGTGCGGACGCCCGTCGGGCGGCGCGGGGGAGGACTGAGCGCGGTCCACCCGGCCGACCTGGGAGCGCATGTCCTGAAGGAGCTCGTCGCGCGGGCGGGGGTGGACCCGGGGGCCGTCGAGGACGTCGTCTTCGGCTGCCTGGACGCGGTGGGGCCGCAGGCCGGGGACATCGCGCGGACCGCGTGGCTGGCCGCCGGGCTGCCCGAGGAGGTGCCGGGCGTGACCGTGGACCGCCAGTGCGGCTCCTCCCAGCAGGCCGTGCACTTCGCGGCGCAGGGCGTGCTGTCCGGGACGCAGGACCTGGTCGTCGCCGGCGGGGTGCAGAACATGTCGATGATCCCGATCGCCTTCGCCACCCGCCAGGCCGCCGAGCCCCTCGGCCTCACCCAGGGGCCCTTCGCGGGCAGCGTGGGCTGGCAGGCGCGGTATCCGGGCAAGCCGGTGAACCAGTTCGCCGGCGCCGAGATGATCGCCGCCAAGTGGGGGATCAGCCGGCAGGACCAGGAGGAGTTCGCGCTGCGCTCCCACCAGCGGGCGGTACGGGCGATCGACGAGGGCCGCTTCGCGCGGGAGACCGTGGCCCACGGGGACGTGGGCGTAGACGAGGGGCCGCGCCGGGACACCTCACTGGAGAAGATGGCCGGGCTGAAGCCGGTCATCGACGGCGGCACCGTCACCGCCGCCTGCTCCTCCCAGGTCTCCGACGGCGCCGCCGCCATGCTGCTGGCCTCCGAGCGGGCGGTACGGGAACACGGGCTCACGCCCCGCGCGCGCGTGCACCACCTCTCCGTGCGCGGCGAGGACCCCATCCGCATGCTCACCGCGCCCATCCCGGCCACCGCCCACGCCCTGAAGAAGACGGGCCTGTCCATCGGCGCCATCGACCTCGTCGAGATCAACGAGGCCTTCGCGCCGGTGGTGCTGGCCTGGCTGAAGGAGACGGGGGCCGATCCGGAGAAGGTCAACGTCAACGGCGGCGCGATCGCGCTGGGGCATCCGCTGGGGGCCACGGGGGTGAAGCTGATGACGACCCTGCTGCATGAACTGGAGCGCACCGGCGGGCGGTTCGGACTCCAGACGATGTGCGAGGGCGGCGGACAGGCGAACGTGACGATCATCGAGCGGCTCTGAGGGCCTGAAGGGTCTCGTCGGCCTCCTTCATGATCCGTTCCACCAGCTCCGCGCACGACGGCAGGTCGTCGATCACCCCGGCGACCTGCCCCGAGGCCATCACGCCGAGATCCGTACGCCCGTCCACCATCGCCGACCTGAGCAGCATCGGCGTGTTGGCGGCGAGCAGCACCTGGCTCCAGGTGAGGTCCTTGCCGTGCTTCATGGCGAGGCCGTCGCGCAGCATCCGGCGCCAGGTGAGCCCGGACAGCGCGCGGAAGCCGGCCGCCCTGCGCACCGCGTGCAGCAGCCGCCGTGAACGGCCCGACCGCTCCAGGGAGTCCACCAGCTCCGTGCGGAGCATCCGGTGCGGCAGCCCGTCCACCGCGCGGGTCACCGTCACATCCCTGACGGTCGCCGCGAGATAGCGCCGCTTCACCGCGTCCGGCACCGTCGAGTCCGACGTCAGCAGGAACCGCGTGCCCATCGCCACGCCCGCCGCCCCGTACGACAGGGCCGCGACCAGCCCCCGCCCGTCGAAGAAGCCGCCCGCCGCCACGACCGGGATGTCCACCGCGTCGACCACCTGGGGCAGCAGCACGGTCGTCGCCACCTCGCCGGTGTGGCCGCCGCCCTCCCCGCCCTGCACGATCACCGCGTCCGCGCCCCAGGCCGCGACCTTCTCGGCATGGCGGCGGGCCCCGACGGAGGGGATGACCACGACGTCCGCCGCCTTGAGCCGGGCGATCAGCTCGGGGGAGGGGGCCAGCGCGAACGACGCCACCCGCACGCCCTCTTCGAGCATGATCGACACCCGCTCCCCGGCGTCCGCCGCGTCCGCCCGCAGATTCACGCCGAAGGGGGCGTCCGTACGGGACCTGACCTCGCGGATCGCCCGGCGCAGCCGGTCCGGGGTCATCGTCGCCGAGGCCAGGATGCCGAGCGCGCCCGCGTTCGCCGCGGCCGACACCAGACGGGGGCCCGCCACCCAGCCCATCCCGGTCTGCACGACCGGGTGGCGGATGCCGACGAGCCGGGTGAGTGCCGTGTCCATCAGGCGGCGACCTCTCTGGCGCGGGCGCCGGCGGGGTCGAGCACCTCACGGATCAACGTCAGTTCCTGAGCGGTCGGTTCGCGGGTGTACGGCACGTCGGCCGGGACGCTCAGCGGGAAGCCGGTGGCCTCGGCCACCTCCTCGACGCTCACCCCGGGATGCAGCGACGCCAGCCGCATCGAGTGGTCCGGCGTCGCGAAGTCGAGGACGCCGAGGTCGGAGACGACCCGGGGGATGCGGTGGAAGCGGGCCCCGGCGCCATGGTCGTACCCGATGTGGTCGTACCCCACCCCGCACACCATGTCGACCTTCTCCACGAAGACCCGCCGGGAGTGCCGGGGCACCCAGTAACTGGTCGGGTTGTTCAGGGTGTTGACCGGTGCGCCCCGCACCCCGAGGAGCTGCCGTCTGGGCTGCTCCCAGTCACCGATGCAGGAGATGTTCTGGTTGCCGTACCGGTCGATCTGGCTCGCGCCCATCATCACGTGCCGTCGCCCGCCGGTGACCAGGGCCAGATGCTGCCGGTACGGCAGCCAGCCCTCGACGGTGCCGTCCGGGCGGACCAGCATCGCCTCGCCGTCGGTCAGCAGCAGGTCGGGTGCGAAGGTGAGGCGGGCCAGCCGGGCGCCCAGGGAGGGGATCAGGCCCATGGGGCTGGCGAGGATCTCGCCCGCGTCACGCCAGGCCTCGGCGCAGGCGATCACGCAGTACTCGGCGCGGGTCGCGGTCATGTCGTCCTCCCGTCGAGGTACCGCTCGGCGAACTCCGGCCAGGGTGTGGTCGCGTACTCCCGCTGGGCCACCTCGTCGCGGCCGTAGTCGGGGGCGCAGGAGGTGAAGTGGGCTCCGCCCGGTGCCTCGACGACTCCGGTCACCGTGTGCCGTTTGAGGAGCAGCGACTGGGGCGGCCCCTCCTTCGTCAACTCGGCCGTGTCCACGACCCGTTCGCACGAGACGTACGCCTTCTCCGCCGCCTCGCAGAACAGGTCGTCGAAGTACGGGTCGGGGCCCAGGCACTGTCCGTTGCCCAGCCGGTCGGCGCGGTTGACGTGGACCAGGGCCGCGTCCAGGCGCAGGGCGGGCATGGCGACGAAGGTCTCGCCGTCGTCGTACGGCGAAGTCACCGTCCGCAGACCGGGGTTGACCCGCATGACGTCCGAGCCGAGGCCGGCCCGCACCGGCAGGAACGGCAGGCGGTTGGCGGCCGCGCGCAGACCCCACATGAACATCGCCTCGTCGATCTCCGTCAGCGTGAGGGCGCCGCGCTCGCGGGCCGCGCGGTAGTGGGGTTCGAGGGGGATCGAGTCGAGGGTGACGAAGGGGGCGACGAGTGCGCGCAGGCGTCCGGCGGCGGCGAGCATGCCGACGTCGGGGCCGCCGTAGGAGACGACGGTGAGATCGGTGATCTCCGTGCGGAGCAGTGCTCTCACCAGCGCCATCGGCTTGCGGCGCGAACCCCAGCCGCCGATGCCGAGGGTCATGCCGCTCTCCAGCCGGGAGACGGCCTCGTCGGCGGTCATGGTCTTGTCGGTCACCTAGGAACCACCCTTCCCGAAGCTGCTCCGCACCCGGTCGGCGACCCCGCTCACGCTCGCCTCGAAGGTGAACCCCTGCTCGAAGCGGTAGCTGCGGCGCACGTCGACCGGGTCGATGCCGTTGATGGCGGCCTTCGCCAGCCGCAGCAGCTCCCCGTCCTTGGCGGCGATCTCGCCCGCCAACTCCAGGGCGGCGTCGAGCAGTTCCGTGCGCGGTACGACCGCCCACACCGAGCCGTGCGCGTGCAGCTCGGCCGCGGTGATCGTGCGGGAGGTGAAGTACAGGGCGCGCATCAGGTGCTGGGGGACGAGGCGGGCCAGATGCGTGGCGGCGCCCAGGGCTCCCCGGTCCAGCTCGGGCAGCCCGAAGGAGGCGTCCTCACTCGCCACGATCACGTCCGCGTTGCCCACCAGCCCGATCCCGCCCCCGAGGCAGAACCCCTGCACGGCCGCCACCACCGGCACCGCGCACTCGTACACCGCCGAGAACGCCTCGAAACAGCCGCGGTTGACCCCGACCAGGGCGTCCGGGCCCCGCGCCTGGAGCTCCTTGATGTCGACGCCCGCGTTGAACCCCCGCCCCTCGGCGGCCAGCACCACACAGCGCGTGGCCGGATCACGCCCCGCGGCGCGCACGGCGTCGGCCAGCGCGTACCAGCCGTCCACCGGAAGGGCGTTCACCGGCGGGAAGTCGACCGTGACGACCCGAATCCCTCTTTCTCGCATCCCTTTTTCCTGGGACGAGGTGGAGACACCCATGGAAGCATCAGCTACCTTTCCACCAAACGTTTGTTAGGTGGAGGGTAGCGGCGAATGGAGCTGAAGGGGAGGGTCGCCGTCGTCACGGGCGGCACCCGGGGCGTGGGCGCCGGCATCGCACGCTCCTTCGCCGAGGCGGGCGCCGAGGTCGTGGTCTGCGCCCGCCGCCCGCCCGAAGTGCCTCTCAAGGGGGCCGAGTTCAGGCCCCTCGACGTCCGTGACCACGACGCCGTGCACGCCTTCTTCACCGGGCTGCCCCGCGTCGACGTCCTCGTCAACAACGCGGGCGGCGGCCCCTACCGGCTGCTGGCCGACGCGGACACGGCACGGCACGCGCGCGTGATCGAGCTCAACCTCCTCGCCCCGCTGACCGTCTCCCTCGCCGCCTACGACCACCTCAAGCGCGCCAAGGGCTCCGTCGTCATGGTCGGCAGCGTCAGCGGCAGCCGCCCCTCGCCCGGCTCGGCGGCGTACGGGGCGGCGAAGGCGGGACTGGAGAACCTCGCCCGCTCGATGGCCGTGGAGTGGGCGCCGGACGTCCGGGTCAACACCCTGGTCGTCGGCATGGTCCGCACCGAACTCGCCCATCTGCACTACGGCGGCGAGGAGGCGATCACCGCGGTCGCGCGCACGGTCCCGCTGGGCCGCCTGGCCGAGCCGTCCGACGTCGGCGGCGCGGCCGTCTTCCTCGCCTCCGACGCTGCCGGCTACCTCAGCGGGGCCTCGCTCCTGGTCCACGGGGGCGGGGAGCGGCCGCTGTTCCTGGACGCCGCAACTGCCAACAGGGAGACGTGAGATGAGCGGTATCTGTGCGGGGCGCGTGGTCGTCGTCACCGGAGCGGGCCGTGGGCTCGGCCGCGCGCACGCCCTCGCCTTCGCGGCCCAGGGGGCGCGGGTCGTCGTCAACGACCTCGGGGTCGGCCTCGACGGCAGGCCCGCCGCCGACAGCCCGGCCGCGCAGGTCGTGGACGAGATCCGGGGCGCGGGCGGTCAGGCGGTCGCGCACGGGGGAGACATCGCGACGACCGAGGGGGCGGCCTCCCTGATCGCGGCCGCCCTCGACATGTACGGCCGCCTCGACACCCTGGTCAACAACGCGGGTTTCCTGCGTGACCGGATGCTGGTGAACCTCGACGAGGACGACTGGGACGCGGTGCTGCGCGTCCACCTCAAGGGCCACTTCCTCCCGCTGAAGCACGCGGCGGCGCACTGGCGGGCCGAGACGAAAGCGGGTCGTACGCCGGCCGCCCGGGTCGTCAACACCAGCAGCGGGGCAGGCCTGTTGGGCTCACTGGGGCAGGGCAACTACAGCGCCGCCAAGGCCGGGATCGTGGGGCTGACGCTGGTCGCCGCCGCCGAACTCGCCCGCTACGGCGTCCAGGTCAACGCCATCGCGCCCGCGGCCCGGACCCGGATGACGGAACGCACGTTCGCCGAGACGATGGCGGCGCCCGCCGCCGGGTTCGACGCGATGGCGCCCGGGAACGTCTCGCCGCTCGTCGTCTGGCTGGGCTCGGCGGCGAGCGAGGGCGTGACCGGGCGGGTCTTCGAGACGGAGGGCGGCCGGGTCACCGTCATGGAAGGGTGGCGCCCCGGCCCGAGCGCCGACAAGGGAGAGCGCTGGGCTCCGGACGAAGTCGGGGACACCGTACGGAAGTTGCTGGCGCGCGCGGAGGAACCCGGAGCCGTCTACGGAGCGTAGGACGCGGATTCGTGCGCTGCGGCCGGCGCTGCCCCGGCGGGCGGTACGGTCACGTGTCGCACTCCAGCACCGTCCGGCACACCCCGCACCGCGCCCGCATCCGCCCCCGCACCGGCACCCGGATCTTCTGGTGGCAGGTCGGACAGGGGAAGGACACCCGCAGCCCGCCCCCGTCCGCACTGAACGCGTACGGCACCCCGGCCGGAGCGGTGGCCGCCTGCTTCCGCTCGCGCGCGTACCGCCGTCGCCCCGCCCACCCCGCCGCGGTCAACGGCGGCTGCTGCTCGTCCTCCCGCGCCCGGGCCATCCCCTTGCCGTACGCGGTGTAGCCCTGCGGGCTGGTGAACCAGACCGACGGATCCTCGCCGAACACCAGCGACCGCTTGGCCAGCACGTACCCGAACTCCTCCGGCGTCAGATACCCGAGCTTCTGCGAGGACGCGGAGTCCTCCCGATAGGCGTCAAGGAGCAGCCACCCCGCACCCAGGTACGTCGCCGCCGTGTCCGTGAGGATCTCGTTGTCCCGCGTGCCCGGGAAGGACAGCCCGAGACGGTGCAGATACACATGCATCACCTCGTGCGCCAGCGCCGCCCCGATGTCCCGCCGATGCGTCCGGAACCGGTCGTTGAGCTCGATGAAGTACTCGGGCCCGGCGGCGAGTTCCACGTTCGCCGCATGGGTCATCTCGCGGAAGCCGACGATCATCCGGGCGTCGGGCAGCCGATAGTGCCGCACCATCTCACGCGCCACCCGCTGCGCGCCCAGATGGAGATCGTCCGTGTCGCAGAACGCCACGTCGGCCGGGGCCACGCTGGTCGCGAAGGTCTGGACGGTGTCGTACGACAGCCGTTTCCACAGCGCGGTGATCGCGGCCCGCACCGTCTCCAGATGCGGATACCCGTGCTCGACCGGCCCGTCGTTCGCCACGCCCTTACCCCCAAGACGCCGAGAACCCGCTTCCACTCTACGAGGTCATCGCCGCCTGACGTACGGCGCCGACGCCGCCCGCTCCAGTTCGAGGACCCACACGTCGTTGACCCCTTCCCGCAGTACCGGGCCGGGCACGTAGAGCGACCGCTGCGGGCCCACGGACCAGTAGCGGCCCAGATTGAACCCGTTGATCCACACGAAGCCGCGGACCCAGCCCGGCAGCTCCAGCAGCGCGTCCCCGGGCCCGCTGACGTCGAGCGTCCCTCGGTAGAGGCCGGGGGAGCCGTCCGCGGGTCGGTTCCGCAGCGGTACGTCCCCGATGTCGTCCAGCGCGTCCAGCCGCAGCCCACGCGCGCGTACCCCGTGCAGATACTGCCGCTCGTGCAGCAGCCCGCCGGTGATCCCCTTGGCCTCCCCGCCGCGCGGACCGTAGTTGACCCGGCCCAGGGACTCCACCCACAGCTCCACGCGCGCGTGCCCGGCGACCGGCTCCCTCAGCCGCTCGTCCTGCTCCGTCAGCACCCCGGCCCGCTCCCCGTCGACGTACACCACCGCCAGGTCCCGCAGCCCGCGCGCCAGGAACGGGTACGGCTGCCGCGGCCCCGGCACGGTCACCTCGTAACGCACCAGCCCCCGGTCCACGTCCAGTTCCTCGAAGGTGGGCGGGACCGCGGTCACCGACTCCGGCCCGCCCAGCGTCTCCAGCACCTCCGTCAGGGGCGCCCACGCCGTGAGGTCCGCCTCCGCCCGCTCGGCCAACTGCGGGGGCAGCGAAGGAAGTTCGGGCAGGGGGCCGTCCGCGTACCGCGCCAGCACCTCACGGAAGAGCCAGAACTTCTCCGTCGGGTGCCCGAACTCGTCGATCGGGGCGTCGTAGTCGTACGACGTCACATCCGGCTCCAGCACACCGTCGTGCAGGTCGCCGCCACCCCGGTTCGCACCCGCCCAGCCCGCGAAACTCGTGCCGCCGTGCGCCATGTACAGGTTCACGGACGCGCCGCACTCCAGGATCTCCCGCAGCGCCGCCGCCGCGTCCGCCGGATCCCGTACGACATGTTCGGCGCCCCAGTGGTCGAACCAGCCGCACCAGAACTCCATGCACATCAGCGGCCCGGAGGGACGATGCCGGCGCAGGGTCGCGAAGGCCTCGCGGGCCTGGGAGCCGAAGTTGACCGTGGCCAGGACCCCGGGGACCGAGCCGCCCGTCAGCATGTGGTCCTCGGGACCGTCCGAGGTGAACAGCGGGACGGTGACGCCCTGGGTGCGCAGGAGAGCCGCCAGCCGGCGCAGATACTCCGCGTCCGAGCCGTAGCTGCCGTACTCGTTCTCCACCTGCACCATGATCACCGGGCCGCCCCGGTCGGCCTGCCGCGTCACGATCTCCGGCAGCAGCCGGCCGAACCAGCGCTCCACCTGCCCCAGATACACCGCCTCGCTCGTCCGCGCCCGCCCCGCCAGCCAGTGCGGCAGCCCGCCGTTCTCCCACTCGGCGCAGATGTACGGGCCAGGACGCACGATCGCCCACAGCCCCGCCTCCCGGGCCGCGTCCAGGAACCGGCCGAGGGCCGCCACATCCTCGTACACCCCGGGCCGCGGCTCGTGCAGGTTCCACGGGACGTACGTCTCCACACAGTTCAGGCCCATCGCCCGCAGCATCGCCAGCCGGTGCCCCCACTGCGCCTCGTGCACCCGGAAGTAGTGCAGCGCGCCGGACAGCAGCCGCACAGGCCGGCCGTCCAGCAGAAAGTCGTCGTCGCCGACCGTGAACTCGCTCATGCGCCCACCCTCACCTCTGGCGCCGATCACGGTCCATGGACAAAGATCGACGGGGCTTGGACCGAAGGACCGGCAGGGCAGGATCGAAGCACCGACGGGGGACTTGGACCGAAGGGAGGGACCCGATGACGTACCACACCTGGATGCGGTTCTTCACGCCCGGCCCCGCCCACCACCGCCTGGGCCTGGTCTGCCTCGGCGTCGGCCTCCAGTACGGAGCCCTGCCCACCGTCGGCCCCCGCGTCCTGGACCACCACGTCGCCGTCGTCATCAGCACCGGCCACGGCTGGTACGACCACCCCGACGGCCGCCGCACCACCGTCACCGCGCCCGCCCTGCTCTGGCTCACCCCCGGCGTCCCGCACCACTACGCACCCGACCCGGACACCGGCTGGGACGAGGGCTTCGTCGACTTCACCGGCCCCGCCACCGCCTCCTACACCGAACTCGGCTACATCGAACCCGACCGCCCCGTCGTCCCCCTCTCCGACGCCTCCGGACCACGCGCCGTCATCGGCCGCATGGCCCGCGCCGCCCGCCGCGACAACCCCCTCCTCGAAGTCGAGACCGGCGCCGCCGTCCACGAACTCCTCGTCGCCCTGCGCCGCGCCCGCGCCGACCTCACCCCCGACGGCGACCAGGTCCTCAAGAGCCTCGCCCGCGACGCCTTCAAGCCGATGACCGTCGCCGACCACGCCACCCGGCACGGCATGACCCCCGCCGAACTGCGCACCGCCGTCCGCCGCGGCGCCGGATGCAGCCCCAAGGACTACCTCCTCGGCATCCGCCTCGGCCACGCCAAGGAACTCCTCGCCACCACCGAACTCCCCGTCGCCGCCGTCGCCCGCCGCGTCGGCTACGACGACCCCGCCTACTTCTCCCGCCTGTTCACCCGCCGCGTCGGCACCCCGCCCGTCCGCTTCCGCGCCCAACAGGGCCGCGTCGTCCCCGGCGGCTGGAGCGACCAGGTACCCGACCCGGAGGATCCGCCGATCATCCCCGCCACCGGGGCACCGTAGGGTGGACGCTCATGACCACCAGCAACCCCGGTACCGGTGACGTCGACCCCGCCGTGCGCGAGGAACTCGCCCGGCTGCGCGACAGCATCGACAACATCGACGCGGCCGTCGTCCACATGCTCGCCGAACGCTTCAAGGCGACCCAGCAGGTCGGCCACCTCAAGGCCGAACACCAGCTGCCGCCCGCCGACCCGGCCCGCGAGGCCCGCCAGATCGAACGGCTGCGCAACCTCGCCGAGAACGCCAAACTCGACCCGGCCTTCGCTGAGAAGTTCCTCAATTTCATCATCGCCGAGGTGATCCGCCACCACGAGCGCATCGCCGACGACACCGTCAACGGCACCACGCCCACAGCGAACTGACCTCGCAAGACGCCTCCAGGGCGTGACAGAACACCCCCCGCGGGGGCATGCTGCGCTGTGCACTCCTCGTCAGCTGGCGGGCACACACGGTCAGCGCCTCGGACATAAGCTGGTTGTCCCATGCGGGAGGGACGTCGGGCCATGCCCTCGGATGCCAAGATCCTCATCGTCGACGACCACGAGGACACGCTGTACGCGCTGGAGAGCGCCCTGGCCCCGCTCGGCTACCGGCTCGGCCGGGCCACCAGCGGCGACGAGGCGCTCAAGCAGGTCCTTCGCGGCCAGGTCGGCCTGCTCCTCCTCGACGTCCGCATGCCCGGCGTCAGCGGCCTCGACGTCGTCCGCTACATGCGCCGCGTCGAACAGACCCAGCACATCCCCGTCGTCCTGCTCACCGGCTTCGGCCCCGACCAGGAACTCACCGCCACCGCCTTCGGCCTCGGCGTCGCCGACCTCATCATGAAACCCATCGACCCCTGGGCCCTGCGCACCAAGGTCCGCTACCTCTTCGACGCCCACCGCCGCCGCCTCGCCCTCGAAGAGGAGATCCGCGCCCTGCGCGCCCTCGTCAAGGACGGCCCCGAACCGGCCGGCCGCCTCTCCCGCCCCACCCTGTCCCACCCGGACCCCCGCGTCCCGCTGCAACGCGCACAAGGGGCGCACACCGGCAACCTCGAACAGGACCGGACATAGGGCGCGTACCGATCCGCCCCTGTGCCGTACCCGCACCATCAGGCAGCATGTCGTGCATGTCCGTACTGACGCGCGACGAAGCGCAGACCCGTGCCACCCTCCTCGACGTCCACCGGTACACGATCGACCTCGATCTCACCACCGGCGACGACACCTTCGACTCGAAGACCGTCATCCGCTTCACCGCGCGCACGGACGCGGACACCTTCATCGAGGTCAAGCCCGCCGAACTACGCTCCGTCACCCTCGACGGACAGCCCCTCGACCCCGAGACCCTCGACGGCAACCGCCTGCCCCTGACGAACCTCACCGCCGGCGACCACGAACTCCGCGTCGAGGCGAGCATGCGCTACTCCCGCACCGGCGAGGGCATGCACCGCTTCACCGACCCCACCGACGGCGAGACCTACGTCTACTCGAACCTGTGCATGGACGACGCCCAGCGCGTCTTCCCCGTCTTCGACCAGCCCGACCTCAAGGCCGTCTTCGAACTCACCGTCACGGCCCCCGCCGGCTGGAGCGTCCTCGCCAACGGCCGCACCGAACACCTCGGAGAGGGCCGCTGGCAGGCCACACCCACCCCGCTGATCTCCACCTACCTCGTCGCCGTCGCCGCCGGCCCCTACCACTCGGTCACCACCGAACACCGCGGCCTGCCCTTCGGCCTCCACTGCCGCCGCTCGCTCGCCCCCTACCTCGACGCGGACGCCGACGAACTCCTCGACATCACCAAGCAGTGCTTCGACCGCTACCACGAGAAGTTCGAGGAGCCCTACCCCTTCGACTCCTACGACCAGGCGTTCGTCCCCGAGTTCAACGCCGGCGCCATGGAGAACCCCGGACTCGTCACCTTCCGCGACGAGTTCATCTACCGGTCCGCCGTCACCGACACCGAACGCCAGACCCGCGCCATGGTCATCGCCCACGAGATGGCCCACATGTGGTTCGGCGACCTCGTCACCCTGCGCTGGTGGGACGACATCTGGCTCAACGAGTCCTTCGCCGAGTACATGGGCTACCAGACCCTCACCGAGGCCACCCGCTTCACCGACACCTGGACCGACTTCGGCGTCGTCCGCAAGGCCTGGGGCTACGACGCCGACCAGCGCCCCTCCACCCACCCCGTCGCCCCCGACCCCGAGCTCGTGCCCGACACCGCCTCCGCGATGCTCAACTTCGACGGCATCTCCTACGCCAAGGGCGCCTCCGCACTGCGGCAACTGGTGACCTGGCTCGGCGAGAAGGACTTCCTCGCCGGCATCAACACCCACTTCGCCCGGCACAAGTTCGCCAACGCCACCCTCGCCGACTTCATCGACTCCCTCGCCGGCGGCACCGAACGCGATGTCCACGCCTGGGCCGACACCTGGCTGCGCACCACCGGCGTCGACACCCTCACCGCTGTGGTCACCCCCGGCGACGAAGGCACCTACGCCCTCCGGGTCGAACACGACGGCAGCCGCCCCCACCGCATCGCCGTCGGCCTCTACGACCAGGACGTCGCCGACGAAGGCCGCCACCTCGTCCTGCGCGAGCGCCTCGACCTCGACGTCCCGCAGACCGACGGCCCGCTGCCCATCGGCAAGCGCCCCGCCCTCCTGCTCCTCAACGACAGCGACCTCACCTACGCCAAGGTCCGCTTCGACGCCGAGTCCTTCAAGACGGTCACCGCGAGCCTGTCCGGACTGCCCTCCCCGCTGACCCGGGCCGTCGTCTGGAACGCCCTGCGCGACTCCGTCCGCGACGGCGAACTCCCGCCCGCCGCCTACCTGGAAGCCGCCCGCGCCCACCTCCCGCACGAGACCGACCTCGCCCTCGTCCAGGGCGTCCTCGCCTTCGCCTCCGTCCAGATCGCCGACCGCTACGTCACCCCCGAGGAACGCCCGGCGGCCCTGGCCACCCTCACCTCCCTGTGCCGCGACCTCATCCGCCGCACCGAGGACGGCGACAACCCCGGCCTGCGCCTCATCGCCGTACGCCACTTCATCGACGTCGCCGCCCACCCCGACACCATCGCCGCCTGGCTCGCCGACGGCACCGTCCCCGGCGGCCCCGAACTCGACCCCGAACTGCGCTGGCGCGTCCTCGCCCGCCTCGCCGTGCTCGGCGCCACCGACGAGGCCGCCATCGCCGCCGAACTCGCCCGCGACCCCTCCGCCACCGGCCAGGAAGGCGCCACCCGCTGTCGCGCCGCCCTGCCCGACGCGGACGCCAAGGCCAAGGCATGGGAGGCGATGTTCACGCACGACGACCTCTCCAACTACCTCTTCATCGCCAACGCCCAGGGCTTCTGGCAGCCCGAACAGGCCGACCTCGTCCGCGACTACGTCCCCCGTTTCTTCGAGGACGCCGTCACCCTCGCCGCCCGCCGCGGCCCCGCCATCGCCGACGCCGCAGGCCGCTGGGCCTTCCCGGCCCACGCCGTCGACGCGGAGACGCTCCGTTTCGGAGAGCGGTGCCTGAGCGACGCCGAGCCCATTCCGGCACTGCGCCGCAAACTCGCCGACCAACTGGATGATCTGGGACGGGCGTTGCGGGTGAGGCAGGCGTAACCCACCGGGGTCCCCCAGCGGGCGGGACCCCACCCGTACGGACGTACCCCCTTTCGGGTTTCGATCGTTGGGCTTTTCGGGCGCGAGCACGCATCCGCGTACAAGCTGGAACTCCCTCAGCCGAGCGCGCCCGGGAGGACCCACCATGACCACCCCACCGCTCGCGTCAGCCCCCGACGCCCTGCGCCCCCTCCTCGACACGGTCCTGGACGCCCTGCGGGAGGGCACACGGGCGCGCGGGG
Organism: Streptomyces sp. NBC_00028; assembly: GCF_045041065.1. Taxonomy (NCBI): domain Bacteria; kingdom Bacillati; phylum Actinomycetota; class Actinomycetes; order Kitasatosporales; family Streptomycetaceae; genus Streptomyces; species Streptomyces sp. NBC_00028. The sequence goes on from NZ_CP108293.1 coordinate 7,415,866, forward strand.
GGCCGCTGCCCGGGGGAGGACCGGAGGCGGTCGCGACACGACTACGGGCGGCAGTGGGGGACGTACTCCCGCAGGAGGGCGACCCGGAGGCCCTACGACACCTCGTGCGAGCACTGACGGAGGGCTCGGCGGACCCGGCGGACCCACTGTGCGCGGCGCACCTGCACTGCCCGCCCTTGGCGGTGGCAGCGGCAGCAGACTTGGCGGTGTCGGTCCTCAACCCGTCCTTGGACTCATGGGACCAGGCGCCGGCAGCCTCCGAGCTTGAGGCACTGGTGACCAGGGCACTTGCCAACGAGGTTTACGGTCAGCTCCCCAGGGGCGCGGGGAACTGCGCGACCAGCCCCCACACACCCGCAGCCTTGGTCACAACAGGTGGCACCGAATCCAACCAAGTAGCTCTTCTCCTGGCCAGAGAGTCCCTGGGCGCCAACGTCCGCCTGATCTGCGGAACCAACGCCCACCACTCACTGCCCCGCAGCGCATGGCTCCTGGGCCTACCCGAACCAGTAACCGTCCCCGCCCCCGCAGGGACGATGGACCCCGCAGCCCTGGACGCCGCCCTCACCGAACTCCCCGGCCCCCACCTGGTCGCCGCCACCGCAGGCACCACAGACGCCGGCCTCATCGACCCCCTCCCCGAGATCGCCGCCGTCTGCGAAGCACACCGCGCCCGCCTCCACATCGACGCGGCATACGGCGGAGGCCTCCTCTTCAGCACCCGGCACCGAGCCAAGCTCACCGGCCTCAGCGCCGCCGGCACCGTCACCCTCGACCTGCACAAACTCGGCTGGCAGCCCGTCGCCGCCGGGATCCTCGCGGTCAAGGACCCCCAAGACCTCACCCCGCTCCACCACCACGCCGACTACCTCAACGCCGACGACGACACCGAAGCCGGCCTCCCCGACCTCCTCGGCCGCTCCCTGCGCACCAGCCGCCGCCCCGACGTCCTCAAGATCGCCGTGACCCTGAAGACCCTGGGACGGACAGGACTCGGCGCCCTCGTCGACCAAGTCTGCGACCGGGCACGCGAGTTCGCGGAACTCCTCGACACACACCCCGGCTTCGAGCTCTACGACCGCCCCACCATCAGCACGGTCCTGTTCCGCCCGGCACACGCGACCGACGACGCCATCGCCACCACCCGCCGACAGCTCCTCACCACCGGCCGCGCCGTCCTCGGCCGGACCCGCCTCGACGGCCGGCTCTGGCTCAAGGCCACCCTCCTCAACCCCCACACCCGGCCCGGCGACCTGGCCGCCCTGCTGAAACTCGTCGAACACCTCGTGGAAGGAACCACCCCCCGATGAGCGCCCCCACCCCCACCCCGCCCCACCCCCACGAGCCCGACGCACCCCGCGACCTGGTCGGCATCGGCATCGGCCCCTTCAACCTCTCCCTCGCCGCCCTCGCCCAGCCCCTCACCGAACTCGACACCGTCTTCTATGAACAGCACCCCGCCTTCGACTGGCATCCGGGTCTGCTCATCGACGGCGCCCGCATCCAAGTCCCCTTCCTCGCCGACCTGGTGACCCTCGCCGACCCCGCCAGCCCCTGGACCTTCCTCAACTACCTCAAGGCCCGCGACCGGCTCTTCCCGTTCTACTTCGCCGAGCGCTTCCACATCCAGCGCGCCGAGTACGACGCCTACTGCCGCTGGGTCGCCGGGAACCTCCCCGGACTCCACTTCGGCCACCAGGTCGACGCCGTCCGCTGGAACCCCGAACGCGACGTCTTCGAGGTCGACTTCACCCAGCTCGACGCGGACGGCGAGGCCGAGGCCCTCGGCCGCTCCTACACCAGGAACATCGTCCTCGGGGTCGGCACCGAGCCCTACATCCCCGAACCCCTCAAGCCCCTCGTCGAGGCCACCGGCGTGCCCGTCATCCACGCCGCCGACTACCTCGCCCACCGCGAGTCCCTCGCCTCAGCCGAACACGTCACCGTCATCGGCCTCGGACAGTCCGGCGCCGAGATCTTCCTCGACCTGCTGCGGGACCGCCCCACCGGCCGCGAGGGCCTGCACTGGCTCGGCCGCACCGAGGCGTTCGCGCCCATGGAGTACTCCAAGCTCGGCCTGGAACACTTCACCCCCGACTACACCCGCTACTTCCACGGCCTCGCCGAAGGCGTCCGCGACCGCCTCGTCACCTCGCAGTGGCAGCTCCACAAAGGCATCGACAGCGACACCATCGCCGCCATCCACGACGAGCTCTACCGGCGCACCCTGCACGGCGGCTGGCCCGACGCCGTCCTCACCCCCGGCGTCCGCGTCCGCACCGCCGGCCGCGTCGCCACCACCAAGGTCGAACTCCACCTCGAACACACCGAGCAGAACACCCGCTCCCGCCTCACCACCGACGCCGTCGTCCTCGCCACCGGCTACCGCGAACGCCCCCTCGACCGCATCCTCGCCGGCCTCGACCCCTATCTGCGCCGCGACAGCCGCGACCGCCCGCGCGTCGACGAACAGTTCAGGCTTGCCATGGACCCCGCCGTCACCGGCTCCCTCTACGTCCAGAACGCCGAACGCCACACCCACGGCGTCGGCACCCCCGACCTCGGCCTCGCCGCCTGGCGCAGCGCCACCATCCTCAACACCGTGACCGGCAAGGACCCCTACCCCCTGCCCACCCGAACCGCCTTCACCACCTTCGGACTTGAGCAGACGGCCCAGATCCCCCAGGCCCGCCAGGCCCCGGTCGCCACCCGCCTCACCCCCCTGACGGACGCCCGATAAAAGACGTCGCGGACCCGTACCGCCTCAAGGCCGGGTCCGCGACGAGTCCAACGCGCCAGTACCGGCTAGAACACCGGCGTACCGTTCCGCGTCAACTTCCAGTCCACCGACGCGAAATCGGCCGGGTCCAGCACACCCTTCGCCGTCACCCACTCCGCGATCCGCGTACGGATCTCCGTCGACTCCGACCACACCTCCGTCGCCGACGCCACATGCGGGAACGCACCGCCGCCATTGGCACGGTAGTTGTTCACCGCGAACACGAACCGCTGCGCGTCGTCCAACGCCGCACCGTTGTACGTGAGGTTCTTGATCCGCGAACCCGCCGCCTGCGCGATGTCGATGTCGTACGAAAGACCCGACACATAGTCGTAGTTGTAGTCCGGCCGGTTGTTGGCGTTCGTCAGCTTCTCGACATCCACCACCGCGTCCGCCGCCGTCTGCACGAAGTACTCCGCCGAATACTCCAGGTACGCCTTGAGCTGCGCACCCGTCAGCAACTTCGCGACCAGCGTGTTGTCGTACACGTACAGGCTCGACAGATCCCGGATCGTCACCTCCCCCGCGGGAATCTCCGACGTCCGCGAGAACGGCGACGCCTGCGCGATGACCGGCAGCGAGGCGTACTCGGTGGAGGCCAGCGCCGCCTTGACGACATCCTCCTGGACCTTCGTGATCAGATCGATGATCGGAGCGTCCTTGTACCGCGCCTCGACCGTCGTCAACGTCTGCGTCGCCGTACCGACGACCTGGTTGACGTACTCCACGACGACGTCGTGATCGTCCTTCAGCAGCTTCGTGATCTTCGGGTCGTCCGCGACGGAGGCCGAGTTGAGCACCGAGGCGGCCACCGACTCGACCGTCCACTTCCCCTTCTCGAAGACCAACTCGATGTCGAACAGCGACAGCCGCTCCGCATACGCCAACGGCTCCGACAGGACAACGGTCTTACCCGTCGCCGTGTTCGTGACCTTCAGCTCCGGAATCTCCACATGCGCGTGCCCGACGAGAATCGCGTCGATACCGGGCACCTGCTGCGCGACGAGCGCGGCCGAGTTCTCCACGTAGGGAAGCTGGTCGCCGTAGGAGGACGTACCGGACGACCCGGAGTGCGCCGACACGATCACCACGTCCGCACCCATCGACCGCACCTTCGGCACCCACTTCGCCGCCTGCTCCTCCAGACCCGGGAACGTCAACTTGCCCTCGACATACGCCTTGTCCCAGATCGCGATACCAGGGTTGGTGAGCCCGAGGACCGCCACCTTGACCGGCGGCCCACCCGCCACATGGAACTTCTTGATGAAGTACGGCGGGAAGGCCGGCTTGAGGGTCTTCGCGTCCAGCGCGTTCGCACCGAGCAGCGGGAAGTGACACTGCGACTCGAACTTCCGCAGCGTCTCGATGCCGTAGTTGAACTCGTGGTTGCCCAGCGCGACGGCGTCATACCCGATGGCGTTCATGGCGGCGGCCATCGGGTGAACAGGACCACCGGGCGCCGTGATCGGGTCGACCTTCGCGTAGTAGTACGTCAGCGGAGTGCCCTGGATCGTGTCGCCCGCGTCGAGCAGCAGCGTGTTGCACCGCCCCTTCTCCGCACGGACCTGGTTCACCAGCGTCGAGATACGCGACAGGCCCTGCGCGTTGCCCTTGGCGTCCGTGTACTCGGCGTTCTTGAAGTAGTCCCAGTTGAAGACGTGCCCGTGCAGGTCCGTCGTGCCCATCACCGTCAGGGAGTACCGCTTCGCCGGCTTCTTCCCCTTCCCGGCCTCCGACGCCTGCGCCGCAGGAGCCCCCACGGCACTCGCCAGCGCGACCCCGGCCCCGGTCACGGCGGACTTCTCCAGGAACTTCCTGCGGTTCAACGGCATGTCTCGATCTCCTCGGGGAACGGTCAACAACGCGCGTAGATTCTGACCCGCGCATGCCGAACGGCAATAGACCCCAGAGGTTTCGATCTGGTGACCGAAGCCGTCACTTCAACCCCCGCCAACCAGTCAAGAAGTGACAGAGTGGGTCGTATGACCACACCCACCGCCGACTCCTCACCGGCCGTGCCCTACGGCACCCCCGACGCCCCCCGCATCGCCGTCCGCGGCGAAGCCCACCTCGAAGTCGACCCCGAGATCGCCCGCATCGGCGTCACCGTCGCCGCCCGCGGCAAAGACCGCCGCACCGCCCTCGACGACCTCACCCGCCGCAACACCACCGTCCTCGACCTCATCAAGACCTACGGCGACGCGGTGGAAAAGCTGGAGACGGGATCCTTCTCCATCACCCCCGAACTCAAGGAGAAGGGCCGAGGAGAGCGCATCCACGCCTACCACGGCCGCGTCCGCATCACCGCGGAACTGACGGACTTCACAGCCCTGGGTGAACTCACCACCCGCATCGCCGACTTGGACCTCACCCACGTGGACGGCCCCTGGTGGGCCCTGCGCCTCAACTCACCCGCCTACCGCAACGCACGCCAACAGGCGGTACGAGAAGCGGTACAGCGGGCACAGGAGTACGCGGAAGCACTGGGTACGACGCTCGCGGCCCTGGTGGAGCTCGCCGACATCGGCGCGGAGAACGCCCAGCCCCTCACCCCCGCCGCACCCGGCGGCCGCATGCGCTCCATGTCCTACGCCGCCGCGGAAGACACCGCCGCAGCCCCCCTCGACCTCGAACCCCAACGCCAACGCGTCTACGCCCAGGTCAACGCCCGCTTCACCATGCACCCGCCACGGCTATGAGCCGCACACTTCAAAACTTGTCAACACCCCTTCACCGAAAGGTTGTTGGGCGGTCATGCCTCGCCAATTCTCTACCCGCCGGTAAGCCCTAAGGTCGAACCATGCGCCGAGCCAAAATCGTCTGCACCCTGGGCCCCGCCACCGACACATACGACCAGATCAAAGCCCTGGTCGACGCCGGAATGGACGTAGCCCGCTTCAACCTCAGCCACGGCGGCCACGCCGAACACGAGGAGCGCTACCAGCGCGTCCGCAAGGCCTCCGACGAAACCGGCCACAGCGTCGGCCTCCTCGCCGACCTTCAGGGCCCGAAGATCCGCCTCGGCCGCTTCGCCGAAGGCCCCGTACTCCTTGAACGCGGCGACGCCTTCACCATCACGGTGGAGGAGGGTGCGGAGGGCAACCAGGGGCAGTGCGGGACGACGTACGCCGGCCTCGCGGAGGACGTGACACCGGGGGAGCGCATCCTCGTCGACGACGGCAAGGTGTGCCTGGAGGTCACGGAGGTCGACGGCCCGCTCGTCCACACCACCGTCATCGAAGGCGGCATGGTCTCCGACCACAAGGGCCTGAACCTCCCGGGCGTGGCGGTCTCGGTCCCCGCGCTCTCGGAGAAGGACGAAGCGGACCTGCGCTGGGCGCTGCGCACCGGCTTCGACGTCATCGCCCTCTCCTTCGTCCGCTCCGGCCGGGACATCGAGGACGTCCACCGCATCATGGACGAGGAGGGCCGCCGGCTGCCCGTCATCGCCAAGGTGGAGAAGCCGCAGGCGGTGGACGCGATCGACGACATCGTGGCCGCCTTCGACGGGATCATGGTGGCGCGGGGTGACCTGGGCGTCGAAATGCCCCTGGAACAGGTCCCGATCGTCCAGAAGCGCGCGATCAAGCTGGCGAAGCGCAACGCCAAGCCGGTGATCGTCGCCACGCAGATGCTGGACTCGATGATCGACAATTCGCGTCCGACGAGGGCGGAGGCGTCCGATGTCGCCAACGCGGTCATCGACGGCACGGACGCGGTGATGCTGTCGGGCGAGACGAGCGTCGGCAAGTACGCGGTGGAGACGGTCCGGACGATGGCACGGATCGTGGAGGCGGCGGAGGAGGACATCCTCGCGAAGGGCCTGCCGCCGCTGACTGAGCGGAACAAGCCCCGTACGCAGGGCGGAGCGGTGGCCCGGGCGGCGGCGGAGATGGGCGACTTCCTGGGCGCCAAGTTCTTGGTGGCGTTCACTCAATCCGGGGACACGGCGCGGCGGTTGTCCCGGTACCGGTCGCCGATCCCGCTGTTGGCGTTTACTCCGGAGGCGGCTACTCGGTCGCAGTTGAGTCTGACGTGGGGTGTGGAGACGTTTCTGGGGCCGCGGGTTGAGTCGACGGATGCGATGGTCGATCAGGTGGATGAGCTGCTGCTGAAGTATGGGCGGTGCGCGAAGGGGGACGTGGTGGTGATCACGGCTGGTTCGCCGCCGGGGGTTGCGGGGTCGACGAACCTGGTCCGGGTGCATCATGTGGGGGAGGATGACAGTCCCAAGTAGGGCTGGGTTGCTAGTGCTTGGGGCCTACGTGGGTGTCCATGAGAGCTACTGAGGCTTTGCGGGCGATGGAGATGTTGCGGGGGTTCGCTTGTCGCCATTCGATGCCCACGTGGTCGAGGGTGGCGGTGAAGAGGCGGATGATGTCGCCCGACAGGTTGGTGAAGAAGTACCGGGGGTATTCGTAGCGTTTGCGCTCACCGGCGATGAGGCGAGTCGTCCAGTTGGTGATGCGGCAGCCGTCGGAGTGAATGAGACCCCGGATGAATTCCCAGGGGTGAGCGTCAACGATGGCCTGCTGCCAGGGTTCGAGGGTGATGGGGCGTTCGTGCTTCTTGCCGGGGCCGTGCTGGGGGAAGAGGCAAGGCCAGTGTCTGCTGTAGCCGACGACAGAGGTGTATCCCACGGCTTGGACTCGGTAGGCCTTGCCGCTGGGATTGACCGATTCGACGGCGGCAACGCAAGCATCGATGAGACCGGGCCACGCGTCGGCGCACGCGATGCGAAGGAAGTAGCCCGATTTCATGCCAGGGCTGATGCAGCCGTCGCCGAGGTAGAGGCCGAGGAGATAGCTGTAGGACGCCGTGTCTGTGGGTGCCTTCGCCGTCGGGCCGCAGCGTGAACAGGGCGTCCACCGAATGCGGGGCAGTGGCTCGATGCGCGTCTGCCACGAGCGGATGGCGGCGCGAGATACGCCGGTCTCTTTGCTGACGTAGTTCAGGCTGCGTCCTTGTGCCACCAGGGCTAATGCCCGTTTGCGTGTGCTGATGTCGTACATCTGATCAGGGTGTGTGAGTGATCGCGACGACACGCAGCAAAAAGCGGATGTTCACGGGAACGTGGACATCCGCTTGAAAAGGTGACCTTTGATCTGAAGGAAAAGTACCCCGGGTCGGATTCGAACCGACGCTGGATGGTGTTTGAGACCATTGCCTCTACCGCTGGGCTACCGGGGCGCCCTGTAAAACAAAGGTTGGCGGTCACCCGCCGTGTCCCTACCTTATCGCAGCTAGGTACGCTCTTGGGAGCAGCACCCCTGCCCCTGAACGAGGAGCCCCCGTGACCGCCCCCGAGTCGCCCCAGCCCGTAGACGCGCCCGACGACGACAAGTCGCACGTGCCTCCGCTGACGACCCGTGTCGTCATTGCCGAGGACGAGGCCCTGATCCGGCTCGACCTCAAAGAGATGCTGGAGGAAGAGGGCTACAGCGTCGTAGGTGAGGCCGGTGACGGTGAGCAGGCCATCGAGCTCGCCCGTGAGCACCAGCCGGACCTCGTCATCCTCGACGTGAAGATGCCGAAGATGGACGGTATCTCCGCCGCCGAGAAGATCGCCGAAGAGCGCATCGCGCCCGTGCTGATGCTCACCGCCTTCTCGCAGCGCGACCTCGTGGAGCGCGCCCGCGACGCCGGTGCGATGGCGTACCTCGTGAAGCCGTTCAGCAAGAGTGATGTCGTGCCGGCCATCGAGATGGCCGTGTCCCGGTTCACCGAGCTGAAGGAGCTGGAGAAGGAGGTCGCCGACCTCACTCTGCGGCTTGAGACGCGCAAGCTGGTCGACCGCGCCAAGTCCATCCTCCAGACCGAGTACGGGCTGACCGAGCCCGCCGCGTTCCGGTGGATTCAGAAGACGTCGATGGACCGGCGTATGTCGATGCAGCAGGTCGCGGAGGCGGTTATCCAGGACGCCGACGAGAAGAAGGCGTCGAAGGGCTGACGCCGGAGCGGTACGCGTACCGAGGCCCGCGTCCCCAGCAGGGGGCGCGGGCCTCGTCGTATCGCAATTAAGGCAAAGACCCTAGTCCTCGCCCAGGTACGCCTTGCGGACCGACTCGTCGTGCAGGAGGTCCTGGCCCGTGCCGGACAGGACGATCTTGCCGATTTCCATGACGTGGCCGTGGTCGGCCAGGGACAGGGCCGCCTGGGCGTTCTGCTCGACGAGGAGGATCGTCGTGCCCTGGGACTTCAGCTCGGCGATCGTCGCCATGATCTTCTGCATCATGATCGGGGACAGGCCCATGGAGGGCTCGTCCAGCATGAGCAGCTTCGGCTGGGACATGAGCGCGCGGCCCATGGCCAGCATCTGCTGCTCGCCGCCGGACAGGGTGCCCGCGGCCTGCTTGCGGCGCTCTCCCAGGATCGGGAAGAGGTCGTAAGCCCGCTGGATGTCCTTCTCGATGCCGGCCTTGTCGTTCCTCAGGAACGCCCCCAGCCGCAGATTGTCCTCGATCGTCATGCGAGGGAAGATGTGCCGGCCCTCGGGGGAGTGGGCCAGTCCCAGCGCGACGATGTCGTGGGCGGGGACCTTCTTCAGCGATTTGCCGCCGAACTTGATCTGGCCGCCGACCGGCTTGAGGAGACCCGACAGGGTGCGCAGGGTCGTGGTCTTGCCGGCGCCGTTGGTGCCGATGAGGGTGACGACCTCGCCGGCGTCGACCTTGAAGGAGATGCCCTTGACGGCTTCGATCTTGCCGTAGGCGACGCGGAGGTCCTCGACCTCGAGGAGTGCGGTCATCGGTCGTTCTCCTTGCCGGGCGTGGCGTCCGACGGGGCGCTTGCTTCGGCTGCTTCCGCTGCTTCGACTTCGGCCACTTCTTCGTCGCCGGGGGTGCCTTCGAAGGGTTCGCCGAGGTAGGCGGCGACGACGCGTTCGTCGCCCTGGACGGTGGCACTGTCGCCCTCGACGAGCTTCTCGCCCTGGACGAGGACGGCTACGCGGTCGCAGAGGTTGAAGATGAAGCGCATGTCGTGCTCGATGACGAGTACGGCGATGCCCTTGTCGCGGATGGCGAAGACGAGCTCCTCGGTGGCGCGGGTCTCCTGGGGGTTCATGCCGGCCGTGGGCTCGTCGAGCAGGAGCAGGCCCGGCTCGCTTGCGAGCGCCCGTGCGATCTCCAGCTTGCGCTGTTCGCCGTAGGGGAGGTTGCGGGCGAGGTGCTCGGCCTTGCTCGCCAGGCCCACGAACTCCAGGAGTTCCATGGCGCGTTCGCGGGAGGCCTTCTCGGCCTTGTGGAATCCGGGGCCGCGGAGCAGGGCGCTCCACAGGCCTTCCTTCGTGCGGGTGTGGCGGCCGACGAGCACGTTCTCCAGGACCGTCATGTTGGCGAACAGGCGGATGTTCTGGAAGGTGCGGGCGATGCCGGCTGCGGTGACCTTGAAGGACTTGGGGGGCAGGACGGTGCCCTTGTAGCGGACTTCGCCCTCCGTCGGGATGTACAGCCCCGTCAGGCAGTTGAAGAAGGTGGTCTTGCCGGCGCCGTTGGGGCCGATGAGGCCGACGATCTCGCCGCTGTTGACCTGGAGGTCGACGTTGCGTACGGCGGTGAGGCCGCCGAAGCGCATGGTGACGCCGCGGGCGTCGAGGACGGTGGTCCCGGTGACGGTGGTGGTGTCGGTCATGTGTCAGACCCCTGTCTTGCTGAGGACTGCGGGGGCTTCGGCCTCTTCGTGGAATTCGAGTTGGCGGCGCCGGTTGGGGATGAGGCCCTCGGGGCGGAAGCGCATCAGGAGGACGAGCGCGAGTCCGAAGGCGAAGAGCTGGTAGTCGCCGAGGAACTGGAGCTTGGCCGGGATGAGGTAGAGCAGCGCGGCGCCGACGAGGGGTCCGGCGATGGTGCCCATGCCGCCGAGGACGACCGCGGCGAGCAGGAAGGCCGAGTTGGGCGGGACCACGTGGGCGAACTGGTACTGCTCCGGCGTCACGGTGTAGGTGACGTGGGCCTGGACCGAGCCGGCGAGGCCGGCCAGGGAGGCGCCGAGGGCGAAGGCGATCAGCTTGACGCGGAAGCCGTTGATGCCCATGGCGAGGGCGGCGGTCTCGTCCTCGCGGATGGCGATCCAGGCGCGGCCGATGCGCGAGTCGCTGCTGCGCTGGAAGACCACCACGACGATGAGCGTGATGAACAGCATCAGCAGGAAGTAGTTGGCGAAGCGCGCGATGGTGAAGCCGAGGATGTCGTGCGACTTGCCGAAGTCGAACCCAAGGATGTCGAGGTTCGGGATCGAGGAGATGCCGTTGGAGCCGTTGGTGATGTCGGGTCCGGAGGTGCCGTCCATGTTGAGGACGGTGATGCGGAAGATCTCACCGAAGCCGAGGGTCACGATGGCGAGGTAGTCGCCGCGCAGTCGCAGGGTGGGGGCGCCGATGAGGACGCCGAAGACCATGGCGACGGCGGCGCCGAGCAGCGCCGAGAGCCAGAACGGCAGGTGCACGTCGAACGGCGAGGCGGGGGAGCCGGAGACCATGGCCGCGGTGTAGGCGCCGACGCCGAGGAAGGCGACGTATCCGAGGTCGAGGAGGCCGGCGAGGCCGACGACGATGTTCAGGCCGAGGGCGACGGTGGCGAAGATCAGGATGTAGACGCCGATGGTCGCGTACTGGTCGTCGGACTGGGTGAAGGGGAAGAGCGCGGCGGCGATGAACGCGCCGAACATGGTGATGGTGCGGTGCTTGCCGGTGATGGCCGAGACCCGGGCCACGAGCCCGGCCTTGGCCAGGGCGGAGAAGCCGAAGCCGACCGTGATGAGGAAGCCGACGAAGAGTTCGTCGTACTCGGTGCCGATGCCGTAGGTGAAGACGGTCAGGCCGACGGCCATGGCGGCGACGATGACCAGGATCTCGGCGTAGGTGGGGAGGGTCGGGGCCTTGCGGGGCGTGCCGGAGGCGATGGCGGCCTTGAAGACGGACCAGTTGTGGCGCACGCCGTGCTTGAACTGCTCCCAGCCGGTGTCGTCGGGGTCGACGGGGTCGGGCTCGGGGCGTTCGAAGGGCAGGGAGAAGGCGCCGAGGAGTGCGGCCAGGGTGACGATCGCGACGATGTAGCCGCCGGGTTCGAGGTTGACGACGCCGCCGAGCTGGGCGCTGATCGCGATGACCGTGTACCAGGCGGTGGCGAAGGTGCCGAGTGCGGCGAGCTTGATGGAGCTGTCCGCACCGGCCGGGGTGAGCCAGCGCAGGCCCTTGATGCCGTACGACGCGAGGCCGAACAGCGCGGTGAGGGCGCCGCCGATGAGGACGAGGACCTGGAGGCCGCCGGGGTAGCCGTAGTAGGTGAGGTCGCCGGGGAACTCGGAGGTCCAGGTCCAGGCGAGGAAGGTGGAGACGACGGCGAGGGCGCCTCCGATGGTGGCGAGGGCGCGGCCGACGTTCTCGGGGAGGCCGACGAGGCCCTTGGTGGCGCCGTCCTTGTTGGCGGGGGCGCTGGGGGACTGGGTGGTCTGTGTCGTCATCGGTGTCACGCCCTGTCCGCGACGCGCTCGCCGAGCAGGCCCTGTGGCCTGACGAGGAGTACGAGGATGAGGAGTACGAAGGCCCAGACGTTGGCCCAGGACTGGCCGCCGAGCAGGTCGAAGCCGGGGACGTCGGCGATGTAGGCGGTGGCCATGGTCTCGGCGAGGCCGAGGACGAGGCCGCCGAGCATGGCGCCGTAGATGTTGCCGATGCCGCCGAGGACTGCGGCGGTGAAGGCCTTGAGGCCGAGGATGAAGCCCATGCGGAACTGGACCTGGCCGTACTTGAGGCCGTAGGCGACGGCTCCGACGGCGGCGAAGAGGGCGCCGAGGGCGAAGGCGACCACGATGATGCGGTCGGTGTTGATGCCCATGAGCTTGGCGGTGTCGGGGTCCTGTGCGGTGGCCTGCATGCCGCGGCCGGTGCGGGTCTTCATGACGAAGTAGGCGAGGATCGCCATGCTGACGGGTGCGGCGATGAACAGGAAGATGTCACCGGTCTGGATGGTGACGCTGCCGATCTCGAAGGGTCCGCCCGGGATCTCGGGGAAGTTGATGGACTCCTTTGCGCCGGGGTACCAGGCCCATACCGCCTGCTGGAGGGCGAGGGAGAGGCCGATGGCGGTGATAAGGGGCGCGAGGCGTGGGGCGGTGCGCAGGGGGCGGTAGGCGAACCGTTCGGCTCCGACGGCGACGAGGACGGCTGCGATGACGGCTCCCACGAGCATCAGTGGCAGTGCGACCCACATGGTGGTGCCGTCGGGCAGTACGTACAGATAGACCGTGAGGGCTCCGAACCCTCCGATCATGAAGATCTCGCCGTGGGCGAAGTTGATGAGCTGGACAATGCCATAGACCATTGTGTAGCCGATGGCGACCAGCCCGTACATTGCTCCTAGTAGCAGGCCGTTGACCAGCTGCTGCGGCAGTTCGTTCACCGCATGTCCTCCGAGGTTTCGGATGTTCGACGGATGTGACCGGAAGTGTGTCCGGGGCCGGATGTGAGTCCGCGCGGGGCGCCTGTGGAACAGCGCCCCGCGCGGCTCAGGTGGTGCGGGTGGGGATGGGTCAGCCGGTGTAGGTGCCGGACTTGACGGCCTTCCAGGCACCGTTCTCGACGGCGTACACGGTGAGCTGCTTGTTGGTGGCGTCACCGTACTCGTCGAAGGAGACCTTGCCGGTCACACCGTCGAAGGAGACGTTCTGCGTGGCGGCGGTGATCTTCGCGCGGGCGTCGGACGGCAGCTTGCCGTCGTTGTCGTCGACGACCTTCTTGACGGCGAGGATGATCGCCCAGGCGGCGTCGTAGGAGTAACCGCCGTAGGCCGCGTACTCGTCCTTGTAGCCGGCCTTCTTGTAGTCGGCGACGAACTGCTTGGCGGAGGCCAGCGTCTCGACGGGGGCGCCGACGGAGGTGGCGAGGTCACCGGTGCTGTTGGCGCCGGCCAGCTCGACGAAGGTCGGGTCGTAGATGCCGTCGCCGCCGACCAGCGGGATCTTGGCGCCTGCGGCCTTGATCTGCTTGCTGAGCGGGCCGGCCTGCGGGTACTCGCCGCCGTAGTAGACGACGTCGGCGCCGGAGTTCTTGACCTTGGTGGCGACCGCGGAGAAGTCCTTGGTGTCCGGGTCGATGTGGTCGGTGCCGACGACCTTGCCGCCGAGCTTCTTGAACTCGTCGGTGAAGGTGGCAGCGAGACCGGCGCCGTAGGTCTTCTTGTCGTCGATGACGAAGACCTTCTTCTTCTTGGCGTCGTTGTAGACGTACTGCGCGGCGAACGGGCCCTGGATGGCGTCCGTGGTCGCGGTGCGGAAGTACGACTTGTAGGTGCGGACCTTCTTGGTCTGCCAGTCGACACCCTGGGTGAGGGCCGGGCCGGTGTTGGCCGGGGAGATCTGGACCAGGCCGGCGTCGTCGAAGACCTTCTGCATCGACTCGGCGACGGAGGAGTTCAGCGGACCGACGACGCCCATGACGGACTTGTCGGACTGGAGGGTGACGGCGTTGGCCTGGCCCGAGGAGGGCTGGGCCTGGTCGTCGAGGGCCTTGATCTCGAAGGTGACACCGTCGACGAGCTTCTGCTTGTTGGCGGTCTTCGCGGCGAGGTCGACGGAGTTCTTGATGCCGAGACCCAGGGCGGAGAGGTCACCCGTCAGCGGGGCGTCGACACCGATGACGACCTTGGTGCCGCCGCTGCCGGAGTCCGAGCCGCCGTCGTCGTCGCGCGAGCCGCAGGCGGTGAGGGTGAGTGCTCCCGCCGCCAGCGCGGCGGTGATGGTGATGAGCGAACGTTGACGCACGATTCGTCCTTTCACTGGCGCGGCGCTCCCCCCTGGAAGCGACCGAGTCTCTGCGCTGGTCTGTTGTGAGAATCCATGGCGCGGTGACTGGGCGTGACTCTAAGCGTGTGCGGGGAGGGTGGAGGAGGGTCTGACGGAGGCTGTGACGCTCTTGTTATGACACGTCGTAATGCAGAGCGGTACTGAGTGGGTGGAACAGCGGAATTCAGGCCGATTCGCCCTGTCCGCATTCTGAGAACCCGCAGGACTCGATACAACTTGTTCAGGCGTCTCGGCGGTTTTGGTAATTACTCAGAACCGTTGCTGCAGGCGACTTGTAGGGCCTCCGAGAGGTGCTGGGCATAGCGCTGCCCGAGGATGAAGCTGTGAACTTCTATTGCGCGCGTATTACGTAGAGTTACGTCAAGGAAAGGGAGCCCGGCGTTCCATGGCACTTTCCTGCACTGCGCCACATGCATGGTGATGACGATCTTGCGGCTGGTGCCCGCTCTCGTCCCGAAGGGGGCTTTTGGTGTGGAGGTCACCGACATGCCGGCGTACGGCTGGGAGATCCGGACCACGGTGACGGGCGGGCCGGAGAGCACGCTCAGTTCCACCCCGAAGCTGAAGCTCCGCGGCCCGGCGCCCGCGGAGGTGGGCTCTCCGCTGAGGTAGTGCAGGTCCGTCACCTGAGACGGGTACGGCGGGTCGGGGGGTTCCGGCGGCTGTGGCCGGGTCGCGTAGAGATAGCCGCCGCCCACGAGGAGCGCCAGGGTCGTCGCGGTGCCGAGGACGGCACGCCGGTGCCGGTCGTAGAGCCCGGCGAGGCGGCCGCGGGGCGGGGCGGAGGCGGGGGAGTCGGGGGTCTTCCAGGCGTGCGTGCCCTCGCCCGGCTCGACCGGCCCGGTGCCGCTCAACTCCAGGGCCCCTCGCCGGGACCGCCGTCGCGGTACCAGCGCACACAGCCGCTGCGGGCCTGACGGTCGATCAACCGGTCGGCAGCCGCGGCGCCTTGGCGCTTCTTCTCGGCGCGGGCGGCGTCGACGACCTTGATGAGGATGTCGTACTGGCCGTTGGACAGGCCCATCGACTGGTAGTCGCCGTAGGTGTTCCGGTCCAGTACCTCGCGGGACCAGTGGGCGACGAGGCGGGTGCAGAGGTCCTCGGGGGGTGTGGGGGCCGCGGTGGGTGCCGCGGCGGCTGTGGCGTTCTGCGGGGTGGCGGCGGACCCGGATCCTCCGCATCCGCCGAGGGTCAGCAGGACCGCCATGAACCCCACCCCGGCCCCGAGCACCGGGACTCCTGCCGTTCGCATGCCCCGACGCTAGGCCCTGCGGCACGGTCGGGGCCAGGCCCGAAAGGACTTCGGCGTCAGGCGGTGGCCCCGACATGGGCGCCGTCGCCAGGGTTCACGTCCCGCAGCAGACAGGTCAGCCGCGCGGTGCACACGCGCCGCCCGTCCTCGTCGCTGATCACGATCTCGTACGTCGCCGTCGAGCGCCCCCGGTGCACGGGCGTGGCCACGCCGGTCACCAGGCCCGAGCGCGCGCCCCGGTGGTGCGTGCAGTTCAGGTCCACGCCGACGGCGATCTTCGAGCTGCCGCCGTGCAGCATCGAGCCGACCGAGCCGAGGGTCTCGGCAAGGACGGCGGAGGCGCCGCCGTGCAGCAGCCCGTACGGCTGGGTGTTGCCCTCCACCGGCATCGTCCCGACGACCCGGTCCGCGGAGGCCTCGACGATCTCGACGCCCATGCGGGTGCCGAGGTGCCCGGCGGAGAACAGGGCCAGCAGGTCCACGCCGAGCGCGGCGTACTCGTCGATAACCTCTTGCGGGAACTTCACATGCTGCTGCTCGCCCATGGGGCCCGGCTCCGTTCGTCGGGAACACTCACAACTCGGTCCGCTGAGCAAACGCTCAGTCGGTGGCCGATTGTTCCAGACGCACCACGACGGACTTGCTGGCCGGGGTGTTGCTGGTGTCCGCGGTGGCGCCCAGCGGGACGAGGACGTTGGTCTCGGGGTAGTAGGCGGCGGCGCAGCCGCGCGCGGTCGGGTAGTGCACGACCCGGAAGCCGGCCGCCCGGCGCTCGACGCCGTCCTTCCACTCACTGACGAGGTCCACGTAAGAGCCGTCCGCCAGCTTCAGCCTCGCCGCGTCCTCGGGATTGACCAGGACGACCCGGCGGCCGTTCCTGATGCCCCGATAGCGGTCGTCCAGGCCGTAGATCGTGGTGTTGTACTGATCGTGCGAACGCAGGGTCTGGAGCAGCAGGCGGCCCTCGGGAAGCGCCGGGTACTCGACGGGGGCGGCGGTGAAGTTGGCCTTGCCGGTGGCCGTCGGGAAGCGGCGCTCGTCGCGCGGGGCGTGCGGGAGGGCGAAGCCGCCGGGCTCCGCCACGCGCGCGTTGAAGTCCTCGAAACCGGGGATCACGCGTGCGATGCGGTCCCGGATCGTCGCGTAGTCCTTCTCGAACTCCTCCCAGGGGGTGCGAGAGGCGTCGCCGAGGACGCGGCGGGCGAGGCGGGCGACGATGGCCGGCTCGGACAGCAGGTGGCCGCTCGCGGGCTCCAGACGGCCCTGGGAGGCGTGCACCATGCCCATGGAGTCCTCGACGGTCACGAACTGCTCGCCGCTGCCCTGGAGGTCGCGCTCGGTGCGGCCGAGGGTGGGCAGGATCAGGGCGCGCGCGCCCGTGACGGCGTGCGAGCGGTTGAGCTTGGTCGACACGTGCACGGTCAGCCGGGCGCGCCGCATGGCGGCCTCGGTGACGTCGGTGTCGGGGGAGGCGGAGACGAAGTTGCCGCCCATGGCGAAGAAGACCTTCGCCCGGCCGTCGCGCAGCGCCTCGATGGCCCGTACGACGTCGTAGCCGTGCTCGCGCGGGGGCGCGAAGCCGAACTCCTTCTCCAGGGCGTCCAGGAAGGCCGGGGCGGGGCGTTCGAAGATGCCCATGGTGCGGTCGCCCTGCACGTTGGAGTGACCGCGCACCGGGCACACGCCCGCGCCCGGGCGGCCGATGTTGCCGCGCAGGAGCAGGAAGTTGACCACCTCGCGGATGGTCGGCACGGAGTGCTTGTGCTGGGTCAGGCCCATCGCCCAGCAGACGATGGTGCGCTGCGAGGCGAGCACCAGGGAGAGGGCTTCCTCGATCTCCGCGCGCGTGAGGCCGGTCGCGGCGAGCGTCTCGTCCCAGTCGGCGGCGCGGGCGGCCGCGACGAACTCCTCGTAGCCGTGGGTGTGTTCGTCGACGAAAGCCTGGTCGACGGCGCCCTCGGTCTCCAGGATCAGCTTGTTGAGGAGGCGGAAGAGGGCCTGGTCGCCACCGATGCGGATCTGGAGGAACAGATCGGTGAGGGCGGCGCCCTTGAGCATGCCCTGGGGGGTCTGCGGGTTCTTGAACCGCTCCAGGCCGGCTTCCGGCAGCGGGTTGACGCTGACGACCTTCGCGCCGTTCGCCTTGGCCTTCTCCAGTGCGGAGAGCATGCGCGGGTGGTTGGTGCCGGGGTTCTGGCCGGCGACGATGATCAGGTCGGCCTTGTAGAGGTCCTCCAGCAGGACGCTGCCCTTGCCGATGCCGATGGTCTCCGTGAGGGCCGAGCCCGAGGACTCGTGGCACATGTTGGAGCAGTCCGGCAGGTTGTTGGTGCCGAGCTCGCGCGCGAACAGCTGATACAGGAACGCGGCTTCGTTGCTGGTGCGCCCCGAGGTGTAGAAGAGGGCCTCGTCGGGGGAGTCGAGGGCGGCGATCTCCTCGGCGACGATGTCGAAGGCGCGCTCCCAGGTGACCGGCTCGTATTGCGTGCCTCCTTCGGGGAGATACACGGGGTGGGTCAACCGCCCCTGCTGGCCCAGCCAGTAGCCGCTGCGCGTCGCGAGGTCGGTGACCGGGTGCGCGGCGAAGAACTCCGGGGTGACCCGGCGCAGGGTGGCCTCCTCGGCCACGGCCTTCGCGCCGTTCTCACAGAACTCGAAGGTGTGCCGGTGCTCGGGCTCCGGCCAGGCGCAGCCAGGGCAGTCGAAGCCCTCTTTCTGGTTCACCCGCAGCAGCGTCAGCGCGGTCCGCTTCACGCCCATCTGCTGCTGGGCGATCCGCAGGGTGTGCCCGATGGCTGGCAGCCCCGCCGCCGCGTGCTTCGGCTCGGCGACCTGCGGAGCGTCCTGGACCGGATCCCCCTTGGGCGGCTTCGTTGCCATCGCGGCGATCTCCTTCGCGTGCACATGTGAGGTACGTCTCCGATCCTCGCACGCAACGCCGACAACGGGGGTGGCCGGGGTGGGTGGAGGGCTGGGGCAATGGTTGCGTATCAGGCAATGGTTGCGGAAGAGGGAACGGGGTGGAGGGGTGGTGGGGAGTGGGCGGTCAGCGGGGGGCGACTGAGGGGGGCCGGGTCGGAGCGGTGCTCGGCCCTCGCAGCCGCAGTAGCGCACGAGCCTCGACGCCAGGGCCCGGCCGACCCGTTGCTGCGGACCAGCGGCCCGAGGGGTCGGCTCTCTGAGGCGGTGCGGCGGTGCGGCGGTGCGGCGGTGGGGCGGCGGTGCGGCGGTGGGGTGGCGCGGCTGGGCGGAGGTGCGAACGGGCGCGGTGGTGCGAGGGTTCGGTGGCCCGACGACTTGGCGGGGCCTTGGTGGGTCCGCTTCCGGTGTGGCCGTACGTCTGGCGTCGCTGCCCCGTGGGGGCCGGTCGCTGAGGCGCATCGTTCGCCCGGTACGGCCCGACCGCGGCGGCTGCCGCTCCCGGGGCCCGGACATGGCGGCCCTACACCCCTGTCGTCGTCCGCGGGCATGCTCCGGGCCCCTCGCTGTCGGCTCCGGCATGGTCCGGGACACCCCCACCGTCGCCCCCGCGCGTGGGCACGCGGTTCCCCCGTTGCCGCCCCGATCCACCCAACCTGTACGCCCGCCCCCCACGGCTGCCTTTCGTGGTGTGGTCCGAGTGTCAGTGGGGCGTGGCAGGATCGGGGGCGTGGCAGAGACAGCATCGAAGACGACCGACAACAGCCCCGGCGGCAGCCGCCCGCGCCTGATGCTCATGGACGGGCACTCACTGGCGTACCGCGCGTTCTTCGCGCTGCCCGCGGAGAACTTCACGACCGCGACGGGCCAGCCGACGAACGCGATCTACGGCTTCGCCTCGATGCTGGCCAACACCCTGCGCGACGAGGCGCCGACGCACTTCGCGGTGGCCTTCGACGTGTCGCGCAAGACCTGGCGCTCCGAGGAGTACACGGAGTACAAGGCCAACCGCTCGAAGACCCCGGACGAGTTCAAGGGCCAGGTCGAGCTGATCGGCGAACTCCTCGACGCGATGCACGTCTCGCGCTTCGCGGTCGACGGCTTCGAGGCCGACGACGTCATCGCCACGCTCGCCACCCAGGCCGAGGCCGCCGGCTTCGACGTGCTGATCGTCACCGGCGACCGCGACTCCTTCCAGCTGGTGAGTGAGCACACCACCGTGCTCTACCCGACGAAGGGTGTCTCCGAGCTGACCCGGTTCACCCCGGAGAAGGTGTTCGAGAAGTACGGCCTGACGCCCGCCCAGTACCCCGACTTCGCGGCCCTGCGCGGCGACCCGTCCGACAACCTGCCGGGCATCCCGGGCGTCGGCGAGAAGACGGCCGCGAAATGGATCAACCAGTTCGGGTCGTTCGCGGACCTCGTCGAGCGCGTCGAGGAGGTCAAGGGCAAGGCCGGGCAGAACCTGCGCGAGCACCTGGAGGCGGTCAAGCTCAACCGCCGCCTCACCGAGATGGTCCGCACCGTCGAGCTGTCGAAGACGGTCACGGACCTGGAGCGCGCGCCGTACGACCGCAAGACGCTCGCGATGATCCTCGACACCCTCGAGATCCGTAACCCCTCGCTGCGCGAGCGCCTGCTCGCCGTCGACCCGGGCGCCGAGGAGGCCGAGCCGGCTCCGGCCGCGGCGGCCGGCGTGGAACTCGACGGCACCGTCCTCGGCACCGGCGAGGTCTCCGCCTGGCTCACCGAGCACGCCACCGAGACGCTGGGCGTCGCCACGGTCGACACCTGGGGCCTGGGCACCGGCTCGGTCGCCGAGATCGCCCTCGCGGCCGCCGGCGGAGCGGCCGCCTGGCTCGACCCGACCCAGCTCGACGAGGCCGACGAGAAGGCCCTCGCCGGCTGGCTGGCCGACGCGGGCCGGCCCAAGGTCTTCCACAACGCCAAGGGCGCGATGCGCGTCTTCGCCGAGCACGGCTGGAGCATCGACGGCGTCGCCATGGACACCGCGCTGGCCGCCTACCTCGTCAAGCCGGGCCGCCGCTCCTTCGACCTGGACGCCCTGTCCCTGGAGTACCTCGGCCGGGAGCTCGCGCCCGCCGCCGCGGCCGACGGCCAGCTCGCCTTCGGCGCGGACGACGGCGCCGAGGCCGAGGCCCTCATGGTGCAGGCCCGCGCCATCCTCGACCTCGGCGACGCCTTCGAGACCAAGCTGACCGAGGTAGGCGCCGCGGACCTCCTGCGCGACATGGAACTGCCCACCTCCGCCCTGCTGGCCCGCATGGAGCGGCATGGCATCGCCGCCGACCGGGCCCATCTGGAGGCCATGGAGCAGATGTTCGCCGGCGCCGTCCAGCAGGCCGTCAAGGAGGCCCACGCCGCCGCCGGGCACGAGTTCAACCTGGGCTCGCCCAAGCAGCTCCAGGAAGTCCTCTTCGGTGAACTGGGCCTGCCCAAGACGAAGAAGACCAAGACCGGTTACACCACGGACGCCGACGCGCTCGCCTGGCTCGCGACCCAGACCGACAACGAACTGCCGGTGATCATGCTCCGCCACCGTGAGCAGGCGAAGCTGCGCGTGACGGTCGAGGGCCTGATCAAGACGATCGCCGCGGACGGCCGTATCCACACCACGTTCAACCAGACGGTCGCGGCCACGGGCCGGCTCTCCTCCACCGACCCGAACCTCCAGAACATCCCCGTCCGCACGGACGAGGGCCGGGCCATCCGCCGCGGGTTCGTGGTCGGCGAGGGCTTCGAGTCGCTGATGACCGCCGACTACAGCCAGATCGAACTGCGTGTGATGGCCCACCTGTCCGAGGACGAGGGCCTCATCGAGGCGTTCACCTCCGGTGAGGACCTGCACACCACGGTTGCCTCGCAGGTCTTCGCCGTCGAGCGCGACGCCGTCGACGCGGAGATGCGCCGCAAGATCAAGGCCATGTCGTACGGCCTCGCCTACGGCCTGTCCGCCTTCGGTCTCTCCCAGCAGCTGAACATCGAAGCGGGCGAGGCGCGTGCCCTGATGGACACGTACTTCGAGCGCTTCGGCGGCGTCCAGGACTATCTGCGTCGAGCGGTGGACGAGGCGCGGGCGACGGGGTACACGGCGACCCTCTTCGGCCGCCGCCGCTACCTGCCCGACCTCAACAGCGACAACCGCCAGCGTCGCGAGGCCGCCGAGCGGATGGCCCTCAACGCGCCGATCCAGGGCACCGCGGCCGACATCGTCAAGATCGCCATGCTCAACGTCGGCAAGGCCCTCAGCGAGGCGGAGCTCACCTCCCGGATGCTGCTCCAGGTCCACGACGAAATCGTCCTGGAGATCGCCCCGGGCGAGCGCGACCGGGTCGAGGAACTCCTCCGCCGTGAGATGGCGAACGCGGTCCAGCTGCGCGCGCCTCTGGACGTCTCGGTGGGCGTGGGCCCGGACTGGGAGTCGGCGGCGCACTAGCGTCCAGCGCCGGGAGCTGCGGCGGAGAGGGCCACTGCGGTCCCTTCTCCGCCGCGACGGCGAACACCGACGGCGGCGCACCCCGGGGGTGCCGAACCCACCCGGCACCCCGAAAAGCCGTCACTCAGGTGGCCCCCGCGAAAACGCCCCCACCCACCCCCGCCCGTAAAGATGCGGTCATGGGTATACGCACGCTCCACCGCCAGACGGCTCCGGCGCAGGCGAACACCGATGCGACCGCGTCCACCCCAGCCGTGCACGTCCCGCCCTACTCCGCAGCGGCCAGCACGCCCCGCCTGCCTAGGGACCTCGCCATCACCCTCCGCCGGGCGGCCACAGACGTCCGCCACCGGCTCACCCGCAGGTACCGGCGCAAGGACCTGCGCCTCTGGGCCGACCAGGCCCGCGGCTACCTGGCGCTGCTCCTCAGCGCCGTCCCCCGCTCCCGCCCGATGCGGACCATGACCGTGTTCATCACGACCGTCGGCACGGTCACCGACGCCTCACCAGGCTCGGCTCTTGCCAGGACCGTCGCGGATGTCTCACCCGGCTCGCCTGCTCCCGGGACGGTCGCCGATGCCGCTCCCGGCTCAACCCCCGCCGGGACGGTCGTCGATGCCTCGCCCGGTTCGGCTCTTGCCGGGACGGTGGTCGATGCCTCGCCCGGTTCGGCTCTTGCCGGGACGGTGGTCGATGCCTCGCCCGGTTCGGCTCTTGCCGGGACGGTGGTCGATGCCTCGCCCGGTTCGGCTCTTGCCGGGACGGTGGTCGATGCCTCGCCCGGTTCGGCTCTTGCCGGGACGGTGGTCGATGCCTCGCCCGGTTCGGCTCCTGCCGGGACGGTCGTCGACGCCGCCCCCGGCTCGGCCCCCGCCGATGCCGCTCCCGGCTCAACCCCCGCCAGGACCGTCACCGACGCCCCTGACGGCTCGGCTCCCGCCCCGTCCGGTCGGGCTCGTCGGGCGCCCGAACCGGGCGCCACGCCCTGACCCCCACGGCGTACCCCAGCACCCCCAGCACCAGCCCCGCGCCCACGCCGAAGCACAGCGTCGGGATCAGTTCCCAGGGCTTCGCGGTGGACCCCCAGTAGGCCCACCACCGCGAGGCCCGCTGCACCGCCGCGACCAGCACACAGCCGCCGATGACGACCCCGGCCCACCACCGGTCGCGCGGCGAGAGCGCCGGCACCCCCGAAGGCTCGGCCGCCGGCAGTCGCCGTACCGCTCGCACCAGGAACAGGGCGATCACGACCGCCGCCACCGCCGAACTGCCGTACTGCAGATACCAGTACAGCGGCGACCCCGCGATCGTCTCGCCGAGCACGGGGAACAACCGCATCCCCCACCGGTCGTGGTGTGTGAACGCGTCCCACACGACATGCGTCAACGCCCCCAGTGCCGCCGACCCGTACCACCGCGCCACCAACGCCGGCCGTACACGCGCGCGTGGCGCCCCGCAGCGCAGCAGCGCCGCCACCCGCCCCTGCCGCGTCCTCGGCAGCAGCGCCACCAGCGGCTCCCGCACGAGCAGCCACAGCCCCACCAACGCCCACGCGACGAGTACGTCGACGGTGAAGACGCCCGGGAAGGAATGCGTGACGCTCCCGAACTCCATCGCCTCGGAGAACGCGCTCGCCGCGAAGTACGTCATGTCGGGAGCGAAGGAACCCGCCACGAGAACGGCCGGAATCAACCGCCCCCGCCCGGTTCCGTCGGCACGCACGGCCGGTAACACGGCCGCCGCGTGGCTGAGGGTGAACGGCAAGAGGCCTCCCAAGGCAGGAAGTGGATCGGCCCAGTATGGCCAACTGGTGAAAACCGGGCGCGAACGGGTGCCCGAGCAAAGGAAGTTGTCGTAGGGTCGCCTGGGTCCCTCCGCCGGGGAGCGGGGAGGGTCAGAAGGACCGAACAGAAGAACGACGCACCGAAAGGCTCCACGAGGGCAACCCGCGGCGCGGGTCGATCGTCACACCATGACGAGCACGTCGGACGGAGACGGGCGCTCGGCGTCCACGGGAGGGGTTCACTTTATGTCGGCGCAATTCGGCAGGAGGCTGCGCAAGGGGGCGGTGGCCACCACCGTCGCCGCCGCGGCGGTCGCGGCACTGTCAGCGTCCCAGGCACCCGGTGTCTCGGTGGACGACAACGGCAGATCGACCACCGCCGACGCCCAGCCCACTCCCGACGCGAGCGACGACGACGGCGCGACCGGCGGCTCGCCGTTCTACATGGACCTCCCGCCCCTCAACAGCCCGAGCCCCGCGCCGAGCACGAGCAGCGGCACCGCCGCCACGGGCACCGGCGAGGCGGGCATCCCCGCGACCGTCCTCGACGCCTACAAGAAGGCCGCGGCGGCCCTCCAGGAGTCCAAGCCCGGCTGCAACCTGCCCTGGCAGCTCCTCGCCGCCATCGGCAAGGTCGAGTCCGGCCAGGCCCGCGGCGGCCGCGTCACCGCCGACGGCACCACGATCGACCCGATCCTCGGCCCCCAGCTGGACGGCAACGGCTTCGCCCTCATCCCGGACACCGACAACGGCGTCTACGACGGCAACAGCACGTACGACGCGGCCGTCGGCCCCATGCAGTTCATCCCCTCCACCTGGGAGTGGGCCGCCCGCGACGGGAACGGCGACGGCAAGAAGGACCCCAACAACATCTACGACGCGGCCCTCGCCGCCGGCCACTACCTGTGCCGCAACGGCTGGGACCTGTCCGCGCAGGCCGACATGAACCGCGCGATCCTCAGCTACAACAACTCGCAGGACTACCTGAACACGGTCCTGTCGTGGCTGGAGTACTACCGCAAGGGCACCCACGAGATCCCCGACGGCACCGGCTCGCTGCCCGGCAACCGCAGCGACGACAACGACACCGTGAGCCCTTCCCCGTCGCCCGTCTCACCGTCGACGCCCAGCACTCCGAGTACGCCGAGCACGCCCAGTACGCCCACCTCCCCGAGCACGCCGTCGACGCCCAGCACACCCACCCCCACACCCACGCCCACCCCGACCGACACGGTGGACCACCTGGAGGACGCGGGTACCGCCAAGCTCACCGCGCAGGCCGGCGACGCGTTCACCAAGCGGATCAGCACCCGCGCCGAGACCTCGGCCGGCAAGGCCGTCGGCAAGGTCCGTATCCGCTTCACGATCGTCGGCGACACCGACACCACCTTCACCGGTGGCGAGAGCGTCGCCACGATCGTCACCAACAGCTCCGGCGTCGCCGTCGCGCCCGCCCTGAAGGCCGGCGAGAAGACGGGCGGCTTCACCGTCCGCGCCACCGTCGTGGGCCGCGCGGTCGCCGGCCTCGACTACAAGGCCACCGTGACCGAGCGCGTCGCCGACACCCTCGTCCGCACCAGCGACACCGCGCTGACCTGCACCCCGGGCGGCGAGTTCGCCGACCAGGTCGAGGTCAAGGCGACGTACGACGGCGCCGTCGCGGACGGCGTCGCCGCCACCGCCACCCTGATCACCTCGGCGGACGACGCCACCGAGAACACCAAGGGCCCCTACTTCAAGGACGCGGACGGCAAGACCGTACGCACCCTGACCGGCCTGGAGACGGACGCCAACGGTCTGCTGAAGCTGCCGAAGCTGTACTCCGACGACACCACCGGCACGTTCCTGCTCCGCATCAACACCGCGGGCGGCGCGGTCCTGACCGTCGAACTGACGGTGGCGGCGGCAGCAGCCGAGCCGACCGAGTCGCCGAGCCCCTCGGCCAGCCCCAGCGCATAGTTCGCATACGACCAGGACGGCGCCCTTCTTCGGAGGGGCGCCGTCGTCGTGTGCAACGTGTTCTCATCTCGGCCGCCCGTTGCTACGGTGCCGGATCTGACGATGTATCAGCTCCAGGTGTCTGTCGGGAGGCTGTCATGCGTGCCCTGATCGCCGCCGCGATCGGCCTGGCCGTCGCGCTCGCCCTGGTGTTCACGATCACCGCGATGGGCTCGCCGGCCGGTAGGACCTCGCCCAAGCCGCTGCTCACCACCGTGCCGTCACACCCGTAACCGCCCGGGAGGGAGGCCGAGATGCGCCGCAAGGCCAGCCTGATCCTGCTCGCCCTCGCCGTGTTCTTCGCGGCGCTGTCCCCGATGCTGCGCTGGTACGCCTTCCCGCGGCTGGCCAAGATCCCGGCCGACCAGTACCAGGACATGGTCCTGGAGGCGAAGGACGCCACCCTCGTCGACAACGCCTTGCAGGAGAAGAAGGTCTCCAAGATCACCATCGTGCAGACCCTCAAGGGCAACGTGGAGGCCTCGGAGAAGATCGAGAAGACGCTGGGCCGGGACGTCGTCGTCTGGGACAGCCTGTCCTACGCCCAGGACCCCGACGGCAAGATGGTCGCCTACATCCCCGAGCGTTACATCTTCGACGCCCACAGCCAGGCCCCCGTCCACGCCACCGGCGAGATGGTCGACGGCGATCCGGTCAAACGCGAGGGCATCGAGTTCAAGTGGCCCTTCCTGACCGAGAAGCGGGACTACGAGTACTTCGACGCCCAGACCCGCACCAGCAGCCCCATCCACTACAAGGGGACGCGGAACTTCCGCGGGCTGGACGTCTACTACTTCGAGCAGACCATCCCCTGGACCCAGGTGACGTTCCCCAAGAAGCTGCCGGTCGCGGGCATCACCCCCGAACAGATCGCCAAGACGGGCATGACCCGCTGGTACACCACGGTCCGCAAGTTCTGGGTCGAGCCCGTCACCGGCGCCCCCGTCTACGGCGAGGAGATCCACAAGGAGGAACTCCGCGGCGGCACCCTCCTCGGCGACCGCCAGAAGGTCACCGCGTTCGACGGCCACGTGAAGATGCGCGAGGACTACATCGAGCACACGGTCGCCATGGTCAAGTCCAACCGGCTGCTGGTCCTGATGATGACGACGTACCTCCCCTGGGGCTTTCTGACTCTCGCGGTCCTGCTCCTCGCCCTCTCCCTGTGGCTGGAGGCCCGCAGCCGCCGCCCGGACGACCCCGTGCCCACGACCGCCGACGAACCGGAACCGGTCACCGCCTGAGACGCGCGTTCGTGTGCCGCGTGGGCTCGGCGGACGCCGGGTCCTCCGGCCACGGGTGCTTCGGATACCGGCCGCGCAGCTCCGCCCGCACGTTCTTGTAGCCGTCCTTCCAGAAGGAGGCGAGATCCGCGGTGACGGCCGCGGGCCGCCCGGCGGGGGAGAGGAGATGGACGAGCAGCGGCACCCCGGCGATCCGCGGCGACTCCTGCAACCCGAACATCTCCTGCAACTTGACGGCGAGAACCGGCTGTTCCGGCTCCGCGTAGTCGATCCGGATCCTGGACCCGCTCGGCACCGCGATCCGCTCGGGCGCGAGCTCGTCGAGCCGCCCCGCCTCACCCGACGCCCACGGAAGCAGCCGGTTGAGCCCCTCCCCGGCGTCGATCCGCGCCAGATCGCCCCGCCGCCGCGCACGGCTCAGCTCCGGCTCCAACCACTCGTCCACGCGCGCGTGGAGGGCGTCGTCGGACACGTCGGGCCAGGGGGCGCCGAGGTGCAGCCGCAGAAAGGCGAGCCGCTGCCGCAGTACGCCGGCCTCCGGCGACCAGCGCAACAACCCCAGCCCGTCCTGCCGCAGCCCTTCAAGAAGCGCCTCGCGTACGAGGCCGGCGTCGGCGTTCTTCAACGGCCGTGCGGTCAGCTCGATCGCCCCGAGCCGCTCGACGTGCCGCGCGACGACGTCCCCGCCGGCCCAGTGGACCTCCTGAGCCTCGGAGTACATCGACGCGCAGGCCGCCCGCGCCGTCTCCTCGTCCACGCCCGCGGCGAGCTGCACCCGCGCGTGCCCTTTCCCGACGGGCCGATCAGCGACGGCCACCGCGATCCAGGGGGCACTGCGCAACGCGGAACCGTCCGACAGCTCGGCACGGGTACCGGACGCCATGAGATAGGACCCACCGTCGGCCTTGGCGACCCGCTCGGGGAAGGCGAGGGCGGCGACGAGTCCGGCGAGGCGGTCATCGCCGGAGACATCCGGCCCGTGCCCGGCGGCGCCGTGCCTATCGTCGTCCCGCCCGGCGTCATTTTGGCCGTCGCCCCGCCCGGTGTCGTTTCGGCGGTCGTCGCCCCGCCGGGCGTCGACTCGGGCGACGGCGCCTTGCCGAGCGTCGCCTTGCCCGGCGGGGACCTGTCTCGCGCCGCTCGGCCGGTCGCCCTCTGGGTTCACCCCTACCGGAAGAGAGTCACGGGTGGGCTGGTGGGAAAACCCCGTAGTGACGGCCCGCAGCCGCCGTACCTCCGTCCGCCACCGTCCCGCATAGGCGTCACCCCCACGCCGAGCGGCCCGAAGAGCGCCCGCGAGATCATCGCCGTACCCCCGGGGAACGTCCTCCGACAGCAGCGCGACCACTTCAGCCGCATCCCCAGGCGCATCCAGCAGTGCCCTCCCCAGCCGGGGATGCAATCCCAACCGGGCCAGCGTCACACCCCGTTCCGTGGCCCGCCCGGCGGAGTCCACCGCGTTCACCGCCGCGAGAGCGCCCCGCGCCGCCGCCATCGCCCCGCCCGGCGGCGGATCCAGCAGCGCAAGGCCGGACGCGTCGGGATCGCCCCAGCAGGCCGCCTGGAGCGCGAACGCCGTCAGGTCGGCCACCTTGATCTCAGGTGCCGGGAACAGCGGCAGACGCGCGTCCTCGGCCTCGGCCCAGCACCGGTACACCGTCCCCGGCGCCTCACGCCCGGCCCGGCCCGCCCGCTGCCGCCCGGCCGCCCGCGAGGCCCGTACGGTCGTCAGCGCGCTCAGCCCGCGCGCGTGATCGACCCGCGGCTCCCGGGCCAGCCCGGAGTCCACGACCACCCGCACCCCGGGAACCGTCAGCGAGGACTCGGCGACGGACGTCGCCAGCACCACCCGGCGCCGCTCCGCCGGAGCCAGCACCGCGTCCTGCACGGCCGCCGGAGCACGCCCGTGCACCTGGAGCACCTCGACGTCCCCGAGGCCGCCCAGCTGTCCGGCGACCCTCGCGATCTCGCCGACGCCCGGCAGGAAGCACAGCACGTCCCCCGTCCGCTCGACCAGCGCCCGCCGCACCACCGACGCCACGTGCGCGAGCAGCGCCGGATCGACCCGCATCCCGTGCGGCGGCCGGACCGGCCTGACCGGCGGCGCCCACACCACGTCCACCGGATACGACACCCCCGCAGCCGCCACGACCGGCGCCCCGCCCAGCAGCCGCGCCCAGCCCTCCGCGTCGGTCGTCGCCGACGCGGCCACCAGCCGCAGCTCCGGCCGCAGCGCCTGCCGTACGTCCCACAGGAACGCGGCGGACGTGTCCGCGTCCAGATGCCGTTCGTGGCACTCGTCCAGCACCACCACGTCGACGCCCGTGAGCTCCTGGTCCCGCTGGAGCCGCTGGAGCAGCACACCGGTCGTGACGACCTCCACGCGCGTGTGCCGCCCGACGACCCGTTCCCCGCGCACGGTGTAGCCGACGCTGTCACCGGCCTTCTCGCCCAGCAGCCACGCCATCCGCCGGGCGGCGGCACGGGCGGCGATACGACGGGGCTCGGCCACGACCACCCGCCGCGCGGGAGCGCCGGCGTCCAGGAGACCCGCCAGGACCAGCGGCACGAGGGTGGTCTTGCCGGTGCCGGGCGGCGCGACGAGGACGGCGGTGCCGTGGTCGTCCAGCGCCGTACGCAGGGCGGGCAGGGCGGAACGTACGGGCAGCCGGTCGAGGGCGTCGCTGCGGATCACCTCACCAGTCTCGGGCACGTCGCTGTCGCTATCGTCACCGCATGCCACTGCCTGGAGACATGCCACTGCCCGACGAGGACATGACGCTCGACCACCACCTGGGTGGCGTCGCCCAGTCCGTGGGCGCACAGGGGAAGCTCACCCGCCTCGTGGCCCGACGGCTGAAGAAGGACGTACAGGAGATCCGCCTCGACACCGACCTGGCGCCGGAGGCGGCGCTGGCACTGGCGGAGCGGGTGGTGGCGGACTGTGTGCCGCCGCTTGCCGTCGTGGCCCTCCCCAGCGGCGGCCACGCCGTCCGCGCGGTCATGGGGACCGGGTTCGGCGGGCTCAACCCGGCCGTCGTCACGCTCGTCGTCACCGCGGCCGACGGCGCGGGCAGCACGGTCCTCGTCCGGGGCGCCGCCAAGGAGGGGCTGATCAAGCAGCGCGGTGGTCAGCGGGCCGTCGAGGGGATCGTGTCCCGCTGGCTGGCCGAGGACCCCACCGCCGGCCCCGAGACCGACCTGCCGGGCTGAGGGCCCCGGACACCGCCGCGGGTCAGCTCCTGGCGTCCCGCTCGCACACGAAGATCGCCGTTCCCGGGATCAGATTCCCGCGCAGCGGCGACCAGCCGCCCCACTCCGAGGTGTTCCAGACCGGCCACTCCGGCTCCACCAGGTCCACGAGACGGAATCCCGACGCCACGATGTCCCGCACGCGGTCGCCGATCGTGCGGTGATGCTCGACGTACACCGCGCGGCCCTGCTCGTCCTGCTCGACGTACGGCGTGCGGTCGAAGTAGGAGGCGGAGACGCTCAGCCCCTCGGGGCCGGGCTCGTCCGGGAACGCCCAGCGGATCGGGTGCGTCACCGAGAACACGAAACGGCCGCCCGGGCGCAGCACCCGCCGCATCTCCGCCAGGACCCGCATCGGGTCGGCGACGAAGGGCAGCGCCCCGTACGCCGAGCACGCCAGGTCGAAGGAGGCGTCCGCGAAGGGGAGGGCGCCGGCGTCGGCGCAGACCAGGGGGAAGGCGCCGCCGATGCGCAGGGCGTGCTGGAGCTGGCGGTGCGAGATGTCGAGCGCGACCGGGCGGGCGCCCTGCGCGGCGAGCCAGCGCGAGCACTGGGCCGCGCCGGCGCCGATCTCCAGGACCCGCTTGTCCTTGAGGTCCTCCGCCGGGCCGAGCAGCTCGACCTCCACCTCGTCCACGCCCTCGGGGCCCCACACGAAGCGGTCGTCGCCGAGGAACGTGCCGTGTTCCACCTGGTACTCGTCGGCGTTCCGGTCCCACCAGCCGCGGTTGGCCCGGGAACTCTCGGCGGCTCCGGCGTCCCGCCGCGTGGCCTCCGGCTCGAACTCGGACTCGGAAGAAGTGGGCTCTTGGATGATCGGCTCCCTCGTCGTACTCTTCCCTCCAACCCGTCCCCACGGGTGTCACGGAAGAGGTGTCTCAGGCCTGCGTGGCCTCCAGAGACAGTTCTTGTGCCGGGAATGCGGCGATCCGCCCCGGGTGTGCGCCTTCGCGCATTGACCCTGCCCGGCTGCCCCCGTATGCTACAAGTTGCGCTGCGGGCCTGCGCACCTCAGACGTAGCAGGCTGCGCTCGCATCTGTTGTATGTCCCCTCGGTTTTCGAGGCGCCATCACCAGTTCACTGGTGGGGCGCTTCCTTGGCTGTCCGGCTTCATCAGAGCGATACGGGCTCCCGGCGTAGCAGTACCTACGACTTTCTGTCCGTAACCGGAGCCCTTTCCCACATGACGAGCAGCACCGAGACCACCGCCACCACCCCGCAGGTTGCGGTCAACGACATCGGTAACGAGGAAGCCTTCCTCGCCGCGATCGACGAAACGATCAAGTACTTCAACGACGGCGACATCGTCGACGGCGTCATCGTGAAGGTCGACCGGGACGAGGTCCTGCTCGACATCGGTTACAAGACCGAAGGCGTTATCCCGAGCCGCGAGCTCTCCATCAAGCACGACGTCGACCCCAACGAGGTCGTCGCCGTGGGCGATGAGATCGAGGCCCTGGTCCTCCAGAAGGAGGACAAGGAAGGCCGCCTGATCCTCTCGAAGAAGCGCGCCCAGTACGAGCGCGCCTGGGGCACCATCGAGAAGATCAAGGAAGAGGACGGGATCGTCACCGGTACCGTCATCGAGGTCGTCAAGGGTGGTCTCATCCTCGACATCGGCCTCCGTGGCTTCCTCCCGGCCTCCCTGGTCGAGATGCGCCGCGTCCGCGACCTCCAGCCCTACGTGGGCAAGGAGCTCGAGGCGAAGATCATCGAGCTGGACAAGAACCGCAACAACGTGGTCCTGTCCCGCCGTGCCTGGCTGGAGCAGACCCAGTCCGAGGTCCGCCAGACGTTCCTCACGACCCTCCAGAAGGGTCAGGTCCGTTCCGGTGTGGTCTCCTCGATCGTCAACTTCGGTGCCTTCGTGGACCTGGGTGGCGTCGACGGTCTGGTCCACGTCTCCGAGCTGTCCTGGAAGCACATCGACCACCCCTCCGAGGTTGTCGAGGTCGGCCAGGAAGTCACCGTCGAGGTCCTCGACGTCGACATGGACCGCGAGCGTGTCTCCCTGTCGCTGAAGGCGACGCAGGAAGACCCGTGGCAGCAGTTCGCCCGTACCCACCAGATCGGCCAGGTCGTTCCGGGTAAGGTCACGAAGCTGGTTCCGTTCGGTGCGTTCGTCCGCGTGGACGAGGGCATCGAGGGTCTGGTCCACATCTCCGAGCTGGCCGAGCGCCACGTGGAGATCCCGGAGCAGGTCGTCCAGGTCAACGACGAGATCTTCGTCAAGGTCATCGACATCGACCTCGAGCGTCGTCGCATCAGCCTCTCGCTGAAGCAGGCCAACGAGTCCTTCGGTGCCGACCCGGCCTCGGTCGAGTTCGACCCGACGCTGTACGGCATGGCCGCGTCGTACGACGACCAGGGCAACTACATCTACCCCGAGGGCTTCGACCCCGAGACCAACGACTGGCTCGAGGGCTTCGAGTCGCAGCGTGAGGTCTGGGAGAACCAGTACGCCGAGGCGCAGTCCCGCTTCGAGCAGCACCAGCAGCAGGTCATCAAGAGCCGCGAGGCCGACGAGGCCGCCGCTGCCGAGGGTGGCGACGCCGCCGGTGCGGCTCCGGCCGCGGGTGGTGGC
This sequence comes from Streptomyces sp. NBC_00028, assembly GCF_045041065.1. Taxonomy (NCBI): domain Bacteria; kingdom Bacillati; phylum Actinomycetota; class Actinomycetes; order Kitasatosporales; family Streptomycetaceae; genus Streptomyces; species Streptomyces sp. NBC_00028. Next base: position 7,448,937 of record NZ_CP108293.1, read on the forward strand.
GGCGGCGGTTCGTACTCCTCCGAGGGTGCGGACACCTCCGGTGCGCTGGCTTCCGACGAGGCGCTCGCCGCGCTTCGTGAGAAGCTCGCGGGTGGCCAGAGCTGAACGCTGGCTCGCTGAGGCTTAGCAGCTAACTGAGGGGCCGTACCTTTCGAGGTGCGGCCCTTCAGTCATGAAAAGGGCCTAAGAGGCGGCTGATCAGAGGTCCTCGTGGGAATGCCCCTGCTCCAGGGGGCGTTGAAGCGTATGAACACGAGGAGGAGCGGTCACTGTGCTTGATCCGCAGGGTTTGTACGCATGGGAGCCGAAGGGCCTGGCTGTCGTCGACATGGCGCTCGCCCAGGAGTCGGCCGGTCTTGTCATGCTCTACCACTTCGACGGATACATCGACGCGGGTGAGACCGGCGACCAGATCGTCGACCGTGTGCTCGACTCGCTGCCCCACCAGGTCGTGGCCCGCTTCGACCACGACCGGCTCGTGGACTACCGCGCCCGCCGTCCGCTGCTCACCTTCAAGCGCGACCGCTGGACGGAGTACGAGGTCCCCTCGATCGAGGTGCGACTCGTCCAGGACGCCACCGGGGCGCCCTTCCTGCTGCTGTCGGGTCCCGAGCCGGACGTGGAATGGGAGCGCTTCGCGGCGGCCGTCCAGCAGATCGTGGAGCGGCTCGGCGTCCGGCTGTCCGTGAACTTCCACGGCATCCCCATGGGCGTCCCGCACACCCGCCCCGTCGGCCTCACCCCGCACGGCAACCGCAACGACCTGGTGCCGGGCCACCGCAGCCCCTTCGACGAGGCGCAGGTTCCCGGCAGCGCCGAGTCGCTCGTCGAGTACCGCCTCATGGAGGCCGGACACGACGTCCTGGGCGTCGCCGCGCACGTCCCGCACTACATCGCGCGTTCCCCCTACCCGGACGCGGCCCTGACCGTCCTGGAGTCCATCACCGCCGCCACCGGTCTGGTCCTGCCGGGCATCGCGCACGCGCTGCGTACCGACGCCCACCGCACCCAGACCGAGATCGACCGCCAGATCCAGGAGGGGGACGAGGACCTCGTGGCCCTCGTCCAGGGCCTTGAGCACCAGTACGACGCGGCGGCGGGCGCCGAGACCCGCGGCAACATGCTCGCCGAGTCGACCGACATCCCCTCCGCCGACGAGATCGGGCTCGAGTTCGAGCGGTTCCTGGCCGAGCGGGAGGGCGACAACTGAACCCTGCGGGGTGCGCTGTCAGCGGCACCGCCTAAGCTGCGGCTCATGCTGAAGGTAGGCCTGACCGGTGGGATCGGTGCCGGCAAGAGTGAGGTGTCGCGGCTGCTCGTCGAGCGGGGCGCCGTGCTGATCGACGCGGACCGTATCGCACGCGAGGTCGTCGCGCCGGGCACGGACGGGCTGGCGGCGGTCGTGGAGGCCTTCGGAGCCGAGGTGCTCGCCGCCGACGGCAGCCTGGACCGACCGAAGCTGGGGTCGATCGTGTTCGCCGACCCCGAGAAGCTCGCCGTGCTGAACGCGATCGTGCACCCGCTGGTCGGCGCCCGCTCCCGCGCCCTGGAGTCGGCCGCCGCCGAGGACGCGGTCGTCGTCCATGACGTCCCGCTCCTCACCGAGAACGGCTTGGCCGCGCTCTACGACCTCGTGATCGTCGTCGACGCGAGCCCGCAGACCCAGCTCGACCGCCTCGTCCGGCTGCGCGGCATGACCGAGGACGACGCACGCGCGCGGATGGCCGTCCAGGCGACGCGCGAGAAGCGCCTGGAGATCGCGGACATCGTCATCGCCAACGACGTACCCCTGGAGGACCTGCGGCGACGCGTGGCGGACGTGTGGGACGAACTCGTACGAAGGGCCCACGCGCCCCACCCGTCCCAGGGCTCGCCCCGGACGGCCCAGGAATAGCGGGCCCCTGTCCGGGCGTTGAACCCTTCCAGTGAGGGAAGGACTCTGCCGTGCCCGAGACCAGCGGTTCGACCGGACGTACTCCGGAGACGCATGTCATCGACTTCCGTGCCGCCGAGCAGTTGCTCGCCGCGCGGGACCCGCAGGGCGCGGTGAAACTGCTCGACCAGGTGATCGCCGCGCATCCCGAGAACACCGCCGCCCGTTTGCTGCGCGCGCGTGCCTTCTTCGCGGCCGCGCAACTGCGGCCCGCGGAGCTGGAGTTCACCATCGTCCTGGAGCGCGAGCCGGACAACGCGTTCGCGCACTTCGCGCTCGCCCGCACCTATGAGCGTCAGGCCCGACCTGACCAGGCCAAACGCCATTTCCGGCTGGCCGCCGCGCTGGACCCGAACCCGCAGTACCTGAAGGCGGCACGGTTCGAGTCGTGAGGCTCCCTAGGGGCGCCGGTTCGGGTACCGGTTCTCCGGTGGCCGGTACGGCGGGATGTCGGGGCCCGGCTGGTAGTGCGGGCCCTGGCGGATGTGCCGCAGGATCAGGGTCAGATCGACGGTGACCACCAGCCACAGCACCCCGCAGGCCGCGGCCCACCCGGGACGGCCGGCGAGGGCGAACGCGGCCGTACCGAAGATCGCCCAGACCAGCCCCCACACGCTCAGCCAGAACCGGGCCCGCAGCGCACTGCGCGCGGTCGTCGGCTCACTGCCCGTACGCATCGGGACCACGACTCCTCTCTGCCAAGGTACTCCTGGTACTCCTGGTACTCCTGGTACTCCGGGCACTCCTGTGTACTGCTCGTAGCCTTCGTATCCCTTGTACCCCTCGTACCCCTTGCCGGAGGGCATGTGCTGCCGGACACCGATGAGCTCGCCGAGGTGCTGCTCGACCTCGCGGTACCGCACGAGGACATCAACGCCCTCGTCGCGCTGCGCCGGACGGTGGTGGCCGACGCCGGAGTGCTGCGGCTCCTTGAGGAGTGCGTCGAGGCGCTGGTACGCGACATGGGGGAGATCGTCGAGTACGGCGACGGGCTGCAGCTGGGGCATCGGGTCGCCGAGGTGCCGGCGGCGCTGCGCCGGTCCTTCGCCGCGTACGTGTGCGTCGCCGCCCTTCCGCACACGCGCGCGTACCACCGCGCACGCGGTGTCCCCGCCGACGTCTCCCGGCGCACCCTCACCGACCTCGGCCGGAACATGGCCGTTCACCGCAGACGGCACGGGACGTGCGGGGTCCAGTCCCCGCAGTGGCTGGTCCTCCACTTCCGCGGTGAGCTCTACCAGCTGGGGCGACTGCACTTCCAGCGGACACGGCTCTGGCAGCGGGCGGCGCGCGAACTCACCGCGGCCGGGATGGAGGCGGCTGCCGGGACGCTCTGTCTGGACCTGCACATCCCCGACTACCTCGGCCCGCTGACCCCGGCCGCGTGCGGCCGTGCGGTGGCGCTGGCGGGCGCGTTCTTCCAGGCGCACTACCCGGAGGAGGAGTACCGGGTGGCGATGTGCCACTCCTGGCTGCTGGACCCGCAGTTGAAGCGGTATCTGCCCGCGGACTCCAACATCGTCCGCTTCCAGGAGCGGTTCCGGCTCACCGCGAAGGACACCGAGCCGGCCGACACCGAGCCGGTCCAGTTCGTGTTCGGGGACCCCGAGCTGCCGGTGGAGACGCTGCCGCGGCGCACGTCGGTGGAGCGGGCGGTGGGGGACCATCTGCGATCGGGTGGGCACTGGTATGTCGGGCACGGGTGGTTCCCGATGCCGACGGGGGCGGGGGCGGGGGCTGGCGCGGAGACGGGGGCGCTCAGGGGTCGCTCTGACGGGTGAAAGTGTTCGGCCGGGGAACGGGCGTGCGGGTGCGGGCCGTTGGGCGGGCATGGAGCTGAAAATGCGTGAGGGGTATGAGGGCACCGGTCCAGGGGCGATCACTCCGGACGGCTGCGCGGTGGAGCTGTACGCGCGGCTTCCGGTGTACGACGAGCCGGACATCATCGCCGCGGCCGTACCGGCGGGGGCACACATCCTGGAACTCGGCTGCGGTGTCGGGCGGGTGACCCACCCGCTGCTGGAACGGGGCTTCAGGGTCACGGCGGTGGACGAGTCCCCGCAGATGCTGGCCCGCGTCCAGGGGGCGCGCACGATATGCGGCACGGTCGAGGACCTGGACCTGGCCGAGACCTTCGACGTGGTGATGCTCGCGTCGTTCCTCGTGCACGCCGGCGACGCCGAGGTGCGGCGCGGGATGCTGCGCGCCTGCGCCCGGCATGTGGCGGAGGGCGGGTGCGTGCTGATCCAGCGGGAGGGCGAGGACTACCACACCAACCTGCCGCGCGAGCGGGTCGACCCCAGTGGCTTCACCCTCCGGATGGTGTCGGCGGAGCCGGTCGGGGACGGGGTGAACGCGGTGCGCGCGGAGTATGAGTTCCCGGACGCGGTCTGGACCCAGACGTTTCTGGCGCGGCCGTTGACGAAGGAGCAGTTCGAGGAGGCGCTGCGGGAGGCGGGGCTGAGGGTGGACAAGTATCTGACGGAGGACCGGATTTGGGTGCGGGCGGTGCGCGCGGAGGGGGCGGGGGCCGCCTAGAGGGGGAGCGGGGTGCGGGCGGAGACCGGAGGTGAAGTCGCCGGCCGGGTGGCGATGAGTTTCGGTGCGGGGGTCGGTCTATCTCTGTGACAGCACAACGGACCGCTTCCCACAGGAGACCCCGATGTCCGAGACCACCGCCCCCGTCACCACCGCCGCGTCCCTCAACTCCGCTTCCGCTTCCGGTGCCGTTGTCGCCGAGTCCGCGACCGCCCGCGGCCGTCGCGCCCGGATTGCCCTGCGCACCATTCAGGTGCTGCTCGCCCTGTTCTACGCGTTCGCGAGCGCGCTGCCCAAGCTGATCGCGCACCCCTCTGCCGCCGACGCCTTCGCGGAGATGGGCTGGGGCGACGCGGGGATGTTCACCATCGGCGCGCTCGAACTCGCCGGTGCGGTCGCGCTGTTGATCCCGGTGCTCCAGTCCGTGGCGGCGGTGGCGTTGAGCGGGCTGATGGTGGGCGCCTTCGTGGTCCAGGTCTCCTACTTCGACGGGGAGAACGCCGCGACACCACTCATTCTGATCATCCCCCTGGCCCTCATCGCCTGGGCCCGCCGCGGCCACAACGCGCAGCTGCTGCGGCTGATCCGACGAGGGGCGTGACGGGTGCCTCCGGCCCTGCCGGGCCTCGCCTTCGATCGCCGGACGGACTGGTCGACCCAGCCCGTCCGGCGATCGAAGGCGAGGCCCTTCCGGCGGTCAGCGTCCCCCGGCGCGCCCGTCCGGCGCTCCCGTAGGCCCGCCCATGCCCCGCAGGCGCTCCATGTCCCGACGGTCCCGCTTGGTGGGCCGACCCGCGCCCCGGTCGCGGATTCCGGCCGGTGCGACGGCCTCGCGCGGCGGAGGCGGCGGGCTGTTGTCGACGTAGCACTGCACGGCGACCGGGGCCCCGACCCGCTTTCGGATGAGGCGCTTGACGACGACGATCCGTTCACGGCCTTCGTGCACCAGACGTACCTCGTCGCCGACGCGGACGGAGTGGGCGGGCTTGACCCGGTCACCGTTCACCCGGACATGTCCGCCCTTGCAGGCGGCGGCACCGGCGGACCGGGTCTTGATCAGGCGGACGGACCAGATCCAGCTGTCGACGCGCACCGTCTCGCCCTGCTGCGGCCCGGCAGCCTCGGCGGCGGCCACCGCGGCGGCGACCTGCGGGTCCGTAGCCGTTTTGGCGGGGACCTGCGGACCGGTATCCGTCCCGGCGGCGACCTGTGGATCCCCGCCCGCTCCGGCGCCGGTCGTGACCGGCTTGTCCCTGGCCGAGGTCGGCCCCACCCCGGTACGGCCCCGGGAGTCCTCGTCGGTGCTCACGGCGTCGCCCGCACCGTCCTCCACACGCTCAGCAGCCATGCCCCGACCTTAGCCGCCCGGCCCCATCCACCCCGACGGGATTTTCCCGCCGAGCCCTGCCGACTTCCGAGCCCTGCCGACCTCCGAGCCCCGGCGAGCCTCCGAGCCCCGGCGGGCCTCCGCCTGCCTACCCCGCCGACCACCGCCGAGCCTCGCCGCGCCCCGTCCGGCCGCGATTCCGGGGTGGCCCGGCGGTGGTCGTACGGTGGTGGCGTGGATGCTCTTGGCGATCTCGACCGGCGTATCGCGGGCTGCCGGGCCTGTCCTCGCCTGGTCGACTGGCGTGAGGACGTGGCTCGTACGAAACGGGCCGCCTTCGCCGACCAGACGTACTGGGGCCGGCCGGTGCCGGGGTTCGGGCCCGCAGACGCCCGGATGCTGATCGTCGGCCTCGCGCCCGCCGCGCACGGCGGCAACCGCACCGGCCGGATGTTCACCGGCGACCGTTCCGGTGACGTGCTGTACCAGGCGCTGTACGACATCGGCCTCGCCTCGCAGCCCACGTCGGTCGGCATCGACGACGGGCTCGAACTGCGCGGCGTCCGTGTCACCTCGCCCGTGCACTGCGCCCCGCCCGCCAACAAGCCCACGCCGGGGGAGCGGGACACCTGCCGCCCCTGGCTCGTGCAGGAACTGAACCTGCTGCGGCCCACCCTGCGGAGCGTCGTCGTGCTCGGCGCCTTCGGCTGGCAGGCCACGCTGCCCGCGCTGGCGGAGGCGGGGTGGGACGTGCCCCGGCCGCGGCCCGTCTTCGGGCACGGGGCGCGGGTGCCGCTCGACGGGATCGACCTGTTCGGCTGCTTCCACGTCAGCCAGCGCAACACCTTCACCGGCCGGCTGACCCCGCAGATGCTGCGGGACGTGCTGCGCACGGCGGCGGCGGTTTATTGAGGGGACCTGGTCGCCGTACGAGAGCTAGGGTCGCCGGATGCCTCTCTACCCGGAGATCGAACCGTACGACCACGGAATGCTCGATGTCGGAGACGGCAACCGCGTCTACTGGGAGACCTGCGGCAACCCGCGAGGCAAGCCCGCCGTGGTGCTGCACGGGGGGCCGGGGTCCGGCAGCGGGCCGTACTTCAGGCGGCTCTTCGATCCGGCGGCGTACCGGATCGTGTTGCTCGACCAGCGCGGTGCCGGTCGGTCGACGCCGGCGGCGAGCGCGTACGGCACCGACATGAGCGTCAACACGATGCCGCACCTCATCGCCGACCTGGAGCTGCTGCGGGAGCACCTCGGGATCGGGCGATGGCTGGTGTGGGGGGTGTCGTTCGGTTCGGTGCTGGGGCTGCGGTACGCGCAGACGCACCCGGCGGCCGTGAGCGAGGTGGTGCTGACGGGCGTCGCGACCGGGTCCGACGCCGAGGTCGCCCTGCTCACCAGGGGACTCGGACAGATCTTCCCGGAGGCGTTCGCACGGTTTCTGGCGGAGCTGCCCGCCGACGAGCGGGACGGTGATCTCGCCGCCGCGTACAACCGGCTCATCGAGTCGTCCGATCCCGAGGTGCGGGCCCGGGCGGCGCGGGCCTGGACGGACTGGGAGACGGCGACCATTCCGGCACCGCCCAGGTCGGTCGAGCGCTTCGAGGACGCGGAGTTCCGTCTCGGCTTCGCCCGTACCGTCACGCACTACTGGGGCAACGGGCACTTCCTGGGGGAGGACGGCGTCGTCCTGCGCGACGCGCCCCTGCTGAAGGGCGTCCCCGGCACCCTCGTGCAGGGCAGCCTCGACTTCGGCAACCTCGCCGGGATCGTCTGGCGGCTCCATCACGCCTGGCCGGGCAGCGAGCTGGTGGTGATCGACGAAGTCGGGCACAACGCCGGTGCGCCGGGGGTCGCCGACGCGATGGTGGCGGCGACGGACAAGTACGCGCGTCAGTAGGTTGGTTCGGGGTCCTCTCCGAACAACTGCCGTACCGTCGACTCGTAGTTGGTGCGCACGTGGGCGAGGGCGTGCGCGCGGGCCCGCTCCGGGTCGCCGGAGGCGATTGCCTCGTACAACTCGCGGTGTTCCACGAGGAGTTGGGGCCATTCCTCGTTCCGCCGGGTCATCCAGCGCAGACGTCCCGCGACCGGTTCCAGGGCTTCGATCAGCAGGGCGTTGCCGGCCATGGCCACGATCCGGTCGTGCAGCAGGCTGTTGACGTCCGTGATCGCCTCCGCGTCGCCCGCCTCGGTCGCGGCGGCCGCCCGGTCGAGGAGCTGCTCGACCTCCGCCAGGTCCTCGGGGGTCGCGCGGGACGCGGCCAGTCCGGCCGCGTAGACCTCCAGCGCCTCGCGCAGTTCGAAGAGCTCCTGGACGTCCTGCGGGGTCAGTCGCCGTACGACGATCCGGCGCGGTGTCTCGAAATGGACGAAGCCCTCGGCGACCAGGGCGCGGATCGCCTCACGCACCGGCACCCGGGAGACCCCGAAGCGCTCGGCGAGCTCCCGTTCGACCAGTCGGTCGCCGGGGCGCAGACCGCCCGCGATGATCTCCTGCCGTAGTGCGGCCAGGACGCGTTCGCGGACGGCACCGAGGGGTTCGATCTTCGTCGTGGAGCTCATGGAGCCATCTTCGCCGACTCCGGAGGTGTTTTACGGAGCGTTAACAGAGACGACATCGGTCAGAACGCTTGACGGGAGGACCATGACCGCAGTTTGGTATACCAAACGGCGTTCCAGGCGGTCGTTTTCCGCCACCCTCCTCCGTCCCCGGCTCATGGAGGCCCCGTGTCCCTCGCCGACCGCACCACAGCCACCGGCGCCCCGGCGTTCGTCCCCGACCCCCGTCTGACCAACGAAGACCTCGCGCCCGCCGAGAAGCGCAACTGGAAGGTCTTCGACCTCTTCGCCATGTGGATGTCCGACGTCCACAACCTGGGCAACTACACCTTCGCCGCCGGACTGCTCGTCCTCGGCATGAACGTGTGGCAGGTCTTCACCTCGCTCCTCGTCGGCTTCGTGCTCATCTACATCGGCATGAACTGGATGGGGAAGATCGGCCAGCGCCACGGGGTCCCCTTCCCGGTCGTCAGCCGCATCAGCTTCGGGGTGTGGGGCGCCAACATCCCGGCCCTCATCCGGGCCGTGATCGCCATCATGTGGTACGGCATCCAGACCTATCTGGCCTCGGTCGCGGTGAACGTGATGCTGCTGGCCGCCTGGCCGGGCCTGGAGTCCTGGACGCACAGCTCCTTCCTCGGACTTGACGCGCTGGGCTGGGTCTCCTTCCTCTCCCTGTGGCTGATCCAGGCGCTGATCATCAGTCAGGGCATGGAATCGGTGCGGAAGTTCCAGGACTTCTGCGGTCCCGCGATCTGGATCGTCATGATCGCGCTCGCGGTCTGGGTGCTCGCCAAGGCCGACTGGACCATCTCCCTCACCACCACCCCGCACCCGGTGTCGGTCGGCGAGCAGTGGCGCCAGTGGTTCGGCGCGATCGGTCTGATCCTCGCCACCTACGGCACGCTGATGCTCAACTTCTGCGACTTCTCCCGCTTCGCGCCGGACTACAAGACCGTCCGCCGCGGCAACTTCTGGGGCCTGCCCATCAACTCCACGGCCTTCGTGGTGGTTTCGGTGATTGTCACGGCCGGTTCGCTGGAGGTGTTCGGCGAGGCCATCACCGACCCGGCCGAGCTGGTGGCCAAGGTCGGCAACACCTGGGTCCTGGTCGTGGCGGCGCTCACCTTCGCCATCGCCACCATGGGCGTCAACATCGTCGCCAACTTCGTCTCACCGGCGTACGACCTCGCCAACGTCTGGCCGCAGAAGATCAGTTTCAAGATCGGCGGCATGATCAGCACGGTCGCCGCGCTGGTCGTGACCCCCTGGAACCTCTTCTCCAACCCGACCGTCGTCAACTACTTCCTGGGCGGCCTCGGCGCCTTCCTGGGCCCGCTGTTCGGCGTGATCATGCTCGACTACTACTGGATCAAGAAGGGTCGCGTGGACGCGAACGCCCTGTTCGACGGCGCCCCCGGCTCCCGCTACTACTACAAGAAGGGCGTCAACCCCAAGGCGCTGTGGGCGTTCCTGCCGTCGGCGGGTGTCGCGGCCGTCCTCGCCCTGGTGAAGACGTTCAGCGACGTGGCCCCGTACTCCTGGTTCATCGGCACGGCCCTGGCGGCCGGACTGTACGCGCTGCTGTGCCGGAACGAGCGCGCGGCTGTGTCCACGTCTACCGAGGCTGTGGAGGTCTGACGGACGTGCGGATCGTCGTCACCAACTGCAACACCACGCAGGAGATGACCGAGGAGATCGTACGAGGTGCCCGGGCCGCGGCAGGTCCGGGCACCGCCGTGACCGGGCTGACCCCGCGGTGGGGGCCCGAGTCGGCTGAGGGCTGGCTCGACAGCTACCTGTCGGCGGCCGCGGTCATCGATCTCCTGCGGGCTTACGAAGGCCCCGCCTACGACGCGGTCGTCATGGCCGGCTTCGGAGAGCACGGGCGGGAAGGCGTCCGGGAGTTGGTCGACGTCCCCGTCGTCGACATCACGGAGGCGGCGGCGCATCTGGCCTGTCTGCTCGGCCGGCGGTACGGGGTGGTCACCACCCTGGAACGCTCCTGCGGCCAGATCGAGGACAGCCTGGAACTCGCGGGCGTGGGCCGCAACTGCGCCGCGGTGGTGGGAACGGGGCTCAGCGTCCTGGAACTCGGCGACGCGGAACGTACGGAGGCGGCGTTTCTGGCCGCTGCGGAGAGGGCGTGCGCCTCGGGTGCCGAGGTGCTGGTGCTGGGCTGCGCCGGCATGACCGGGCTGCAACGGGCGGTGGGGGAGAAGCTGGGGCTGCCGGTGGTCGACGGGGTGGGGGCCGCGGTGAAACTGGCGGAGTCGCTGGTGGGGCTGGGGTTGGGGACGAGCAAGGTGGGGGGGTATGCGCGGCCGTTGCCCAAGGGGCGGGTCTGGGGGAGGCCGTCGGTGGGGTGAGGGGCGCGCGGCGACGGGGAGTTGGTGGCCGGAGTACGTGCCGGTGGACGGCCAGGAACGCCCGTCGCTGGCGGCCGTCAGGTCGTCCCTTGGGGCTGCCACACGTACTGGACGCCTGAAGGCCGTCAGGTCCCTTAGGGCTGCCACACGTACCGGACGTCTGAAGGTTGGCAGGCCCCTCAGGGCTGCCACACGTACCGGACGTCCGGTTCCCGCTCCTCGTTCCCGCTGCCGTCCGTGTACTCGGCGGCGACGAAACCGTGTCGCTCGTAGAAGCGGTGGGCGGACTTGTTGACCTGGAAGGTCCACAGGTGCAGCCCCTGCGGAGCACGTTCCTTGGCGAGCGCGACGAACCGGTCCCCGATGCCGTGCCCGCGCCGGTCGGGGGCGAGATAGAGCTGGGAGAGGAGGTCGCCGTTGAGCACCATGACCCCCACGATCCTCAGCCCCTGCGGTCCCGTCTCCTCCGCGACCCAGGTCTCCCGCAGCGGCACGACGACGTCCCGGAAGTAGTCCCGAACCTCGTCGTCGGACCGGGGCCGCACGACCGTCGGCAGCGCGGCAGCGAACGACCGCAGCCAGACGTCGGCCGCCGCGGCGGCGTCGGAGGCGGTGGCACGCCGAAGGGTGACGTCCGGTTCGTCGCTCATCGCGCCTCCTCCGGGATCGCGGCCGTCGCGGTGATCTCCACCAACTGCCCGCTGTACCCGAGACAGGCCACACCGATCAGCGTCGACGCGTGCGGCCCGGTGCTGAGCCCGGACGCCTCCACGACCTCCCAGACGGCGGAGAGCACCGAGGTCTCACCGCTCACCACATACACGTCGGTGTACAGCACGTGCGCCAAGTCGCTGCCGATCGCGCGCAGTTGCTCCTCCAGGTTCGCGATCACCTGCTCGGCCTGCCGTACGGGGTCGCCCTCGCCGACGATCCTGCCCTCGGCGTCGAGCGGCACGGACCCGGCGAGAAACGCGAGCTTCGTGCCGGCCTCCACGACGGAGGCGTGGGAATAGGTGGGCGGCGGGAAGAGGGCGGGGGCGGTGACGCGCCGGATCACAAGGGCTCCAGGGCTGGGTGGAAGGCGGACGACCTCGCGATCATCCAAGCCGCGGGGGCGAGCCGCATCCGATTTTCGTGCGGCGCGGAGGGCGCGACTCCCGGGCCGGGCGCCGCCGGGTTCCGGAAAACCAGTCGACACCCCGACGCCCAGGTGTCAGCCTTCCGGCATGCGCGACAAGCATCTGGGACGGTTCACGGCGGCCGACTTCTAGCGGTCCACCGGAGGTTCCGGTGGACCCGGGAGGTCCGCCATGTCACGCACCGTTCACCATGTCCCCAGCAGGCACCGCACCCTGCCCGCCTTCTGGCCGCTCGGCCGGCCGGGGCCGTGGACCGGCAACGAGGTTGCCGAACTCCGCTACTCGCACGCGGAGTTCAGCCGCGCCCGACGCGAGGGGCGACGCCCCGTACCGGTCCTCGTCTTGCGGAGCTTCACTTCGTACACCTACTCCCGCGCCATGAACGAGCGCCGGTACTCCCCGTACGAACGCCGGGCCCGCGCGGCGCTCCAGGTCTTCCGCAGCGCCGCCCGCACGCGGCTGCGGGCGGCGCCGGGGGGCGCGCTGTCGCGGTGGGCCGAAACCCAGGAGCTGGACCTGGACCTGGATCAGAACGTGGATGTGGACCTGGTCGCAGACCTGGACCTGGACCACCCGCCGACTCGCCACCGCCACCGCGACCTGTGGGAGGCGTGAGCGGAGCAAAGGCCGGGCCCGCGCCCCCGGTATGTCATGCCGGGGGCGGACCGAACTCCCCCTCCCGCAGCTGCCGTTCACACTCCCGCACGAGATCCGGGTACGCCTCGGCGATGGCGGCAAACACCTTGCGCCGCAGCAGTTCCTCCGCGACCGCGCGGCCCGTGCTTGCGTACAGTCCGTCGAGGAGTTCGTCGTAGCGAGTCAGACCGTGCCGGAGGTAGTTCACCTTCCACCGGGCGAGCGCGCCGGGCTCGGCGTGCTCGACCTTGGCGGGGTCCGGCACCTCGTCGGACGCTCCGTACGCCCGCTCCCGGTCCCTGCGGCTGCGATGATGCTCGACGGCTGCCGCCGCGAGCCGTTCTGGCGTCAGGCGGGGTACGTCGACCGGTTCCGCCGCGATCCGTGCCAGTACCTCCCGGCGTCTGCGCGCCGCGGCGGCCCGAGCGGCGACGGACTGCCGCAGCGCGGTCGCCGCGGCGATGCGGAATTCATCGCTCCGCTCGGCTGCCGCGATCCGCTCCACGCGGTAGAGCCGGGTCCGTGGCGCGGTCCGGAAGTACGGATTGGTACGCAACAGATCCGGCTTGCCCAGCAGTTGGCGCACCATCCCGGCGGTCCAGCCCCTGGCTCGCAGCCCGGCCACGGACAGATGGGTACGGTTTCGGCCAGAGGGCGTGGCAGCGCCACCGCCCTGTCCATGATTCCTGGCGTGCGTCGCCATGTCTGTTTCCCCCGTCGATGTGACACTGAGTGACGGGTTCATTGATAACGCGCACCACTGACAACGGGTATTCGCGTGGCAGTGCGTCACCGGGATCCATACCCTGCCCCCATGTCGCCCCTCACCGACGCCGCCTTCCTCGAAACCGTCGCCGACCGCCTCGCCACGCTCCCCACCGTTTCCGCCGTGGCCCTCGGAGGCTCCCGCGCCCAGGGCACCCATCGCCCCGACAGCGACTGGGACTTGGCCGTGTACTACCGCGGCCCCTTCAACGCCGCCGACCTGCGTGCCGTCGGCTGGGAAGGGGAGGTGTCGGAGGTCGGCGGCTGGGGCGGCGGCGTCTTCAACGGCGGCGCGTGGCTGACCGTCGAGGGGCGTCGGGTCGACGTCCACTACCGCGATCTCGACGTCGTCGAGCACGAGCTGGCGGAGGCGCGGGAAGGCCGTTTCCATGTCGAGCCGCTGCTCTTCCATCTCGCGGGAATCCCGAGCTACTTGGTGGTGGCCGAGCTGGCGATCAACCGGGTGCTCCGAGGGGAGCTTCCGCACCCGGACGGCTACCCCGAGAAGCTCCGCCGTACGGCGAGCGAGCGCTGGCACGGCACGGCTCAAGCAACGCTCTCGTATGCCCGCGTGAACCACGTGCCCGCAACCCGCCTCACTGAAGTCGCCGGTGCCATCGCCACGGCCGCCGCACAGGCCGGGCATGGGGTGTTGGCTGGTCGCGGGGAGTGGGTGACCAATGAGAAGCGGCTGTTGGAGCGGGCTGGGCTGCGCGGCGTGGACGACATCGTCGCCTCGCTCCCTGTGAGGGCAGACGCGGATGCGTTGAGCCATGCGATCGACCAAGTTCGGGCGCTGTGTGTGAAGGCGGCAACCTGAGGCTCTTCCTGGAGCGGGAGCATCATGCTTTGGTGTGAACTGCGGCCTGCTCCGCTTGGCTGGATCGGTTCCCCATTTCTCTTGCCGATGCCCCACTCACCTCAAGGCGGCCCGGACGGGGCCGTCCGGGCAGCGGGATTCGGTACGTTGCCGACAGCGCAGGGATCCGTCCATTTTTGGCCGCCTTCGCATATTTCCCCAGCATGTACAGTCCGATCCCCACTTGAGGGGATATGCGACCGGCGCGGACGCGCCGTGAACACGGGGAGAGACAAGTGAAGAAGACCCTGCTGACCACAGGGATCGTTGGCGTCCTGATCGCGGGGACGGCAGCACCGACCGGCGCCATCTCCGACACTGGCTCGACGGCGCTGCCCGGCACGGGCGCGAAGGTGGTCGCCAGCGCGTGGCACTGCAACGTCTACGCGGACAAGTGCTCCTTCAAGACATCACCAAGGCAATGAAGGGGCGCCACAAATACCGGGTCAGCAAGATCACAAACGTGGCGACGGTGAAGGCCAACGGCTGGCAGGCCACCCTTTCGCTCAGTCCTAGCGGCACGATGGTGAGTGAGAACACCCGGCAGGTCAGCTGGACGAACAAGAACTCTTGGATCGCCGATATCACTGGGATCGCCGATCCCGGTGGCTCGCTCAACACGAGCATCACCACCTGCTCCGACGGCGGTGCCTTCAAAGCCGGTGTCAAGGCGTTCGCCTCGGCATGTGCCAACGACTGACCGACGCACCGCCGTGAAGAGCAGCCTTCTTTCGAACCACACAGGACGCCGCGGCCGGACGATCACCACCGTGGTGGTGGCCTGCGCCGCGGCTGTCCTGGGGATCTCCATGTGCGGGGGCGGGGCGGTGGACCGGCCCTCCCGTCCTGGCAGCGAGCTGGCCGAGCACCTCGATGCCCTCCGCGGAGCGAATGGCTTGGTCCGTGCCACCCGGGCCGATGTCGGACGGGACCCCGCGCTGTACCCGACGGCGTACGGCCGTCTGGAGGCCGAAGTGCGCACGGCCGGACGGACCGGCAAACCGGTGCCCGAGGTTCGTTCAAGTGCCCTCGCAGAACTCCTGCGCACCGACATCCTGGACACCCCTGCCTGGCGGGCGCACTACGTCTGTCTGTCGCTGGCCGGCTCCAGGACGGGCGACGCGGTGGCGGTCCTGGAACGGGCCGGGCTCTGGAAGCGTGCAGAGAAGGAGGCGTTTGCTTATCTGCGTTCACCGGACCCTGAAGACGATGCCCTGACCTCGCTCGCAACGCGGGCCGCCTTCCTGGAGACGCTGAGCTGCACGGGGCGCGACGGTGACGTACCCCGTGCCGCCGTGGACCGTCTCGCCACGGACACGGCTCGCGCGCGGCAGCCTGTTCCGGCGCTCTACGCCGTGGAGGCGTTGCGGTCGATTGGCGTGCGTGTCCGTCCTGTACGGGCTTTGCGGGACGCAGATGTGCTGCTGGAGGGCGGCTGCACCGCTCTCGACCCCATCCAGCGAGCGGCTCTGGCGTTGCTGCGGCAGCGGGCGACACCGCAGACGCGTGACTGTCTGATGCCCGCGCTGCACAACCCCGATCCCCAGACCCGGTGGTTGGCCCGGCGCGCACTCACGATCGACGCCAACCGTGACGCATCGTCACTTCCCCCTCCGTCAGGGCTCATCCGTGCTGACGGCCTCGTCGCGAAGACACCGGCTCAGCTCGGCACCCTCACCGCCACGTACGACGCCGCCCGGGCCCTCACCGCCGGTGCGCAACAAGGGCGAGTACCAGACTGGTTGACGCAGCAGCTGAGACAGCTGGGCTCCGACCCTGCCCTCGAACCCTCCGACCGCGTCCTGCTCGCCATGACGTGCCACCGGTTGTCCTTGGCGTGTGGCCCGCAGGCAGAGAAAGGGGCCAAGGAGGTCGGCGAGCTTTCAGTACCTCGCCGGTTGACTCAGGAGAACCAGCGTCGCTGGTACGCCGCCACGGTGGCTCGCGCGGAGTTCGGTCTGCCCTGTCGTCACGCGGCCATCGAGCTTTCGCAGGGTGAGGGCTCCGGGCTGTCCGCACGGTCGCTGCGCATTGTCGTGGCCCTCGCGGACGCGGGTTGTTCCGGTGAGGCTGAACGGCTCACCGAGAAGGCTGATCTCGTTGCCCAGGCCCGCCGGAGCCTACGTGAAGGTGATCTGCTGAGCGCTTCGGACGCGGTCCAAGCGGCTCTCGCTTCCGACCAGAGCATCCCGCAGACCTTCTGGGACGACCTGCCCGCACTGGTGAAGCGATACCGCGACACCAAGTACCCGAGCCTGTACGCCGATTCACCGGGCGGCACTGCTTCGGCGGACGCCACGCGAGCCGCGTATTACCTCCTCGCCTGACCCCCACGTCCTAAGGAACCCCGCGATATGAACACAGGCTCCCCACCCGCGGTCATGGCCGAGGGCCTGGCCTTCACCTACGCATCCGGCGGCGGACTGGTCCGCGCCGACCACGTACTGGAGGCGGGCGCGACGGCCGCCGTCGAAGGCCCCTCAGGCTCCGGCAAGAGCACCCTGCTCGCCCTTCTCGGTCTGATCCTCACGCCGACCGCCGGCTCCCTGTGCATCGGCGGGACGGACACCAACTCGCTCACACCGAGCGAGCGGGATCTGTTGCGGCGGCAGGAGATCGGGATCGTTCTTCAGGATCTCGGGCTCCTGAGTTTCCTCAACGCCTGGGAGAACGTCGCCGCCGCCTTCGGGCCGCGGTTCGGTCGGCATCGTGGTGTGGCACGGGATCTGCTCGGCGACCTTGGAATGGCGGAACTGGTCGACCGTCCCGTCGCCGAGCTCTCCGGTGGGCAGCGGCAGCGCGTCGCCGTTGCTCGGGCCGCCGTGAAGCAACCCGTCCTCGTCCTGGCCGACGAGCCGACCTCCGGGCTCGACCCGAAGAACGCCGACCTCGTGATGGGCGCCCTGCGTTCGTGCGCCGCGCAGGGCGCCGCCGTACTGCTCGTCACCCACGATCGCGGCGTCGCCGAGACCTGCGATCGGCGATACGCGCTCGACCAGGGAGTGCTGTCCCCTGTCTCCATCGTCTCCATGGAGAACGCCCGCACCGGCAACGCCCGCAAGGAGAACCTGGCATGAGCCTCTGGAGCCTCCACACCTGGAAGCGGGACCGGCGTTCCCTGCGCAGGGCGTTGCCCACCCTCGCCGTCATGGCCGCCCTGCTCACCACCGCCGCGGGCGTGGCCGCCGGCGCCGCCGGGGCCGTGGAGCGGGACGTGCTTGGCTCGGGTGGGCTCACCCAGGTCGAGTTGTCGTCGTTCGAGGGGGACGACTCCGTACGGCCGCTCACCGACTCCGCTCTACGCCACGCAGACCAGACGCCCGGCGTCCGTCAGGTCGTCGCCGACTACCCCGCCACCCTGTACGCGGAGGACGAGGGAACGTACGACCTCACCAGTCACACCCTCACGCCGGGTGACGACCTGCCCGTCACGAAAGGAGCCCTTCCCGCCGAACTCGGCCGGGGTCAGGTCGTGTTGCCCGCCTCCGCCCAGGGCACCGACTTCGCTCCGCTCCTCGGTCGTACCGTCGCCTTCGGGTACACCAAGGCGACCGGGGCCGGGTCCGGCACGACTACCCGCGTCGAGTTGACGATCGTCGCGTTGTACGACCCGAGTTGGCAGGCCGACGGACCGGGCGTCGCGTATCTCTCCGAGGAGACCGCCGCATTGCTCGCCGCGGCACGTGCCGGGCAGACCGTGGAAGCCTTCCGGGAGAAGGAGGGTGCCCAGTCCGCCGTGGTCGTGGTCGGGCATCAGGAGCAGGTCGCCGGCGTCGTCAAGGCCCTTCAGGGCGACGGGTTCTCAGCTTCCGCCGTGTCCGACCGTGTCCGGAACCTTCCTGGTCTCTTCGGTGCCGCAGACCTCGCGACGCGGGTCGGGGTCCTGGTGCTCGCACTCGGTGCTCTGTGGCTCGGGGCCGTTCGGGCCGCGGACAGTGCGCGGGCGCGGGTCGGGCAGTTCGCGGTCCTGCGGATTCTCGGGTCCGGGCGGGCCGAGTTGCGGCGGATTCTGCTCGGTGAGGCAGCGTTGTCCGGGGGAGTGGCGGGGATCGGCGGAGCGGTCGTCGGTGTGGGGGTGTCCGTCGCCCTTGCCGGTCCGCTCAGTGGTGTCCTCGGTCTGCCCATCACCGTTGCGGACGCGTTGCCCGGTCCCGGCTGGGTCGTTGCGGCGCTCCTGCTGCCCGGCGTCGGACTGGCCGCCGGAACCCTTCTCGGGAGTCGTGAGGTCCTGCGCCGGGACCCGTATCTCACCGCCCGCGCCCACAGCTGACCTCGTCGACTGGGCCCGCGCGCCGAATGGCCTCCGAATAACCCTTCGAAATAAGGCCGTTGGCGCTGCTAACGTCCCCCTCGTGGCAAAACTCAACCAGATCATCGCAGTGGAGAAAGGCGTCAAGTCCAAGGCGCATCAGGACCTGACGGCCGCTCATCACGGGCTGCAGAAGCCCGCGTTGCTGGCCGGTATCTCGCGTACGTATCAGCCGAAGGACGAAGAGGGCGAGCAGTTGCCGCCCGAGTCGACGCGG
Organism: Streptomyces sp. NBC_00028; assembly: GCF_045041065.1. Classification (NCBI taxonomy): domain Bacteria; kingdom Bacillati; phylum Actinomycetota; class Actinomycetes; order Kitasatosporales; family Streptomycetaceae; genus Streptomyces; species Streptomyces sp. NBC_00028. Next base: position 7,467,594 of record NZ_CP108293.1, read on the forward strand.
GTGCAGGTGAAGGCCGAGGACGTGCTGCGGGACACCGCGGCCACCTTGACGCGGCTGTTCGATGTGACCGCCACCAAGGACTGGGCCAATTGTGAGGCGCGGGCGGATGTCTCCGTGGACGGGCGCGTGCTGGTCGCCGAGGTGCCTGTCTCCTATCTGCTCTTTCTTGAGAAGCAGCTCGTCGATCTGAATACCTTTGTGCGGAAGTTGCCCGTGCTCGACGCTTCCGAGGCCTGGGTGCAGGACCCGTCGACCGACTCCTGGAAGACCGAGCCGGTGCGGACGCTGCGGACCAAGAAGGTGCCCCGGAATCATGTGAAGGCCGAGGCCACCGAGAAGCATCCGGCCCAGGTCGAGGTCTACTACGAGGACATTCCGATCGGGTACTGGACCACCGTGAAGTTCTCCGGTGCCCTTCCCGCCCGGCGCGTCAATGAACTCCTCGACCGTGTCGAGAAGTTGCAGCAGGCCGTGAAGTTCGCCCGAGAAGAGGCCAATGGCGCGGATGTCGTCGACCGCCGGGTCGGGGACGCCGTGTTCGGTTACCTTTTCGGATAACACATCCACAAGTAACACATCCACAAGTAACACATCCACAGACCCCCCGGTCCTTGCGGCCGGGGTGCGCGAGGAGCGCAAGCTGAAACTGAAGCTTGTCGTGATGAAGCGGTGTCAGGTCCAAGAACCGGCCGCGGTCAATCTCAGACTCTCGCTCCAGATTCAGTATTCGCCGTCGATCGCCGGATCGACCGGGCCCAGACCCAGGGCGTCGAGATGCTGGTTCAAGTCCAGTCCGCACAGCTCGATGTGCGGTGGTCCAAAGGCAGGACGCGACGACATGATGACTGATCTGGGTTCTCAAGCGTGCCGGCGTGCGCAATGGACGGCATCACTCAGGGCCCGGGGGCAGGCTACGCCCTCGGGCCCGCTCCCGTTTTCCGATGTCCGAGCACTGCGGGTACCGCCGGTGCCGCCCGCCCCGTGACAGTTGCGTTCATAAAGAAACCGGCCTCCCGGCCAACCGTCACATCTCCGAAATACGACCGTCCCATTTCCTCCCCGCACGCGATCTACCGTGGACACCGACAGCCCGGCCACCGTCGCCCGAAGGCACCCACCCCGCCCTCGACCAGCCGACAGGAGCCCAGTGTCACGTCCGTTCGCCCTCCCGCCCTGGCTCGCCCACACCCTGCGCACCCAGCGCGGCCCCGTCCCCTGGAACGCCGTCCTGCGCGGCGCCCTCTCCGCCGGGCCCCTGCTGCTCGCCGCCGTGCTCACCGACCGCACCTCCCTCGGTGTCGTCGCCGCCATCGCCGCGATGCTCGCCGGGATCAACGACCGGCCCGGCAGCAGGCGCGCCGCCGTGCCGCGGATCGGGGTCCCGGCGCTGGCCGGGGCGCTGGGGATGCTCGTCGGGACGTACGCCGGACAGCAGGTCCCCGCCCTGCCGCTCACCCTCCTCCTCACCGGGCTCGGGCTGGTCGCGGGCGGCATGAGTGCCGTCGGACCCGTCGCCTCCGGTGCGGGGACGCAGCTGCTGGTCGCCTCCGCCATCGGGGCCGGCATGCCGCTGCCGGAGGCCGGCTGGCAGCGGGCGCTCGGCTATCTCGCCGGTGCCGCCTGGCTGCTCGGGCTGCGGCTGGCGCTGCCCACGCCAGGATCCCCGGGTGACTTCCGGTTCGACGGGGAGCGGGCGGCGGTAGCGGGGGTGTACGACGCCGTCGCCGACCTTCTCGACGCTGTCGGCGCGGAGCACGCCACCGCCCGGCGGGCCGCCCTCACCGCTGCCCTCGACCACGCGCAGGACGCCCTCGCCGGACCCCGGCTGCGGCAGCACGCCAGCTCCGCCGCCGAGCGCCGGCTGCACGCGCAGTACGCCGCCGCCCTTCCGCTCGCCGAGGCCACGACCGCGCTCGCCTGGGCGGGCGAACCCCTCACCGGGCGGGCCTCGACCGGGCCCCGACGGCTCGCCACCGCCGTACGCGAGAGCACGCACACCGGGCCGTTGCCCGCGCCCAGCCGGTCCGCCCCCGCGCTGCGTGCGCTCGACGACGCCCTGCTGCACGCCGCCGAGGCCTTCGACCGGGGCAAGGGCGGGGATCTGCACACCCGGCGGCGGGCGGCCGGGGACCTGCTGCGGACCGCGTTCGGCAGCGGCGGGCGGGAGTACGGGCTCCGGGTCGCCCTCTGCTTCGGGGCCAGCGCCGCCATCGCCCAGGCCCTGCACCACTCCCACTGGTACGGGGAGCACGAGCACTGGTACTGGCTGCCCGCGACCTCCGTCTTCCTCGTCAAGCCGGATCTGGGGCCGCTGGTCTCGCGGGTGCTGTGCCGGGCCGCGGGGACCGTCCTCGGCGCGCTCGTCTTCGCCGCCTTCGCCCTCGTACTGCCCCGGCCGGAGGGGCTCATCGCGCTCGTCGCCGTGAGCGGGGCCCTCATCCCCGTCGCCACCCGGCACTTCGCCGCCCAGACCGCCGTGGTCACCGTTCTCGTGCTCGCGTTGGTCATGGTCGGCGGCGAACCTCAGGCCTCGGTGAGCCGGATCGGCGAGACCCTGCTGGCCTGCGCCCTGGTGCTGGTCGTCGGACATCTGCCGATGCCGGGGCAGCGCGGCGGGGGAGTACGGGCCCGGGTCGGGGTGGCGAGCGAGGCCGCCCAGGCGTATCTCGCCCACGTCCTGCACGAGACGGACCCGGACAGTCGTGCCGTCGAAGCAGGCGCCGACAGTCGTGCCGTTCGCTGGACCCTCCGCCGCGAGGCATACCGCGCGCTCGCCGAAGCCCGAACCGCCATCGCCCTCGCCGCCGCCGAACTCCCGCCGCTCGCCCGGCACTCGGAGGGATCGGGCGATGTGGTCGCCGTACTCGAGGAGCTCGTCGACACGACCACCGCGTGCGCCGTCCACCTCGACGACACGGGCCGGCTCGCCCCCCTGCACACCGAGCGTCTCGCCGAGCTGGTGCGCGAACTCGCCGATGACCGCGCTCACTTGGGTGTACGGGTTTCAGAACTCCCGTTGGCCGGTTAGCCGATCCGCACCCACACCGGCGCGTGGTCCGAGCCCGGCGCCCCCTGCCGTGCCGCCGGACGATGCGGGTCCACGGACGGAAGGTCGAGCGGCGCTTCGTCGGGCAGGCCGGTGCCCGCCGCCGTCACCCGGTGGACGAGGTGGTGGCTGAGCAGGATGTGGTCGATCAGTTCGCGGCGCCCGGAGTTGACGCGGGAGAAGCGCCGCTCGGCCGGGATCAGCGGGGCAACGTCCCACAGCCGTAGCGCGTCGCCCCCGTCCGGTCGGTCGAAGCCGGGTGTGCCGATCTCCGAGCCGGGCGGGCCGAGCAGGATCTGTGTGGTCGCAGCCTGCACCTCGTCGTTGAGATCGCCCAGGACCACCACGTCCCGCTGTCGACCGTCGCCCGCCAGCAGGACGTCGGCCAGGGCGCGCAGCGCCGTCGCCTCGGCCGCTCGCCGGTACAGCGCGTACGCCCCGTAGCGCGCCCGTTCGCCCTCGTCGCGCGGCTGGAAGCGGCCGTCCGGATACGACAGCAGCTTCGATTTGAGATGGCAGACCGCCGCCCGCAGGGGGCCTGCGCCCGTTCCCGGCCGGGGGCCGGCGTCCGTCGCCGTCTCCACCGCCAGGAAGCCGCGGCCCGCCTCGGCGACCGCGCCACCCTCGTCGTCCGCCTGGACCGGGCGCAGGCGCGGCGGGAACGCGGCGGTGTCGGACAGGACCGTCAGCGGCGTGCGGCTGAGGAAGCCGACCCGGATGCCCCGGCTGTCGGGGTGCTGGGAGAGCGCGGCGTGCCAGCCGCCGCCCACCATGCCGGCCAGGTCCCGCAGCGCCTCCGGATCTCCGACCTCCTGCACGCCCAGCAGCGTGGGGTCGAGCTCCGTGATCGTGGTGGCGAGGGCGGCCAGCTTCGTCTCGTACGCGGTCTTGTCGGCCGGGCCGAACGGGCCGCCGGGACGGTAGAGGTTCTCCAGGTTCCAGGTGCCGATGAGCATGCCGGTCCCCCTTCCGGGCACGGTGGTCAGGCCAGGGTGCTCGTCCGGGCGGCGCCGCGACAGAGCCGCGACCGGATGCGCGGTTCGGCTCACCCGACCCGAGGACCACGCCGTACGTTGGCGGGATGACCGACTCTCCCGTCGATGCCGATCCGCCCGCCGACACCGACTCTCCCGCCGACCTCGTCATCACCGGATGCACCGTCCTCGTCCACGACGACCAGGAGCGCGTCGGGTTCGAGGAGAACGCCACCATCGTCGTACGAGAGGGAGTCATCGAGTCCGTCGGCACGGGCCGTGAACCGCCGTCGGCCGCCGAACACATCGACGCCCGTGGGCAGGTGGCCATGCCGGGGCTGGTCAACTGCCACACCCACGCCCCCATGGTCGCGCTGCGTGGTGTCGCCGAGGATCTGCCGACCGAGGAGTGGTTCAACGACGTCGTGTGGCCGATCGAGTCCAACCTCACCGAGCGGGACGTGGAGTTGGGGGCCCGGCTCGCCTGCGCGGAGATGATCCGCGGGGGCGTCACCTGCTTCGCCGACCACTACTTCTCGATGGACGCCGTCGCCGCCGTCGTCGAGGAGTGCGGCATCCGGGCCCATCTCGGTGAGGCCTACTTCTCCTCCCAGGGTCCTCAAGGGCGGGAGAGATCACTGGAGTTCGCGCTCCGGCACCGCGGCGGCGCCGCCGGTCGCATCACCACCGCCCTCGCCCCGCACGCCCCCTACACCGTGGGCGACGCCGACCTCGCCGCCACCGCCGACCTCGCCCGCGCCCACGGCCTGCCCGTCCATCTCCACGCCGCCGAGAACGTCGACCAGGCGGAAGCGAGCCTGGAACGCCACGGCGCCACCCCCATCGAGGTCCTGGCCCGCACCGGCATCCTCGACACCGACGTCCTCATCGCCCACGGCACCGGCATCCTCGACCGCGACCTGCCACTCCTCGCCGCGGCGACCGGCCGGGTCTCCGTCGCCACCGCACCCCGCGGCTACCTCAAGTTCGCCTGGCCCACCACCACACCGGTCCGCGCCCTGCACGACCTCGGCATCCCCGTCGGCCTCGCCACGGACGGCGCCGCCTCCAACAACTCCCTCGACGTGTGGGAGTCGATGGCGCTCACCGCGCTCGTCCAGAAGTCCACGACCGGTGACCCGCGGTGGCTGACATCCCGCCAGGCCCTGCACCACGCCACCCTCCAGAGCGCCCGCGCGATCGGGCTGGGCGACACCCTCGGCACCCTCGCCCCCGGCTGCCGCGCCGACCTCGTCCTCGTCGACCTCACCGGGCCGCACACCCAGCCCGTCCACGACCTGCCCGCCACCCTCGTGCACAGCGCCCGCTCCTCCGACGTCCGCACGACGATCGTCGACGGACGGGTCGTGATGCGCGACCGCGAGCTGCTGACCATCGATGTGGCGTCGGTGGTGCGGGAGTTGGGGGAGCGGTTGCCGACTCTTCTGGACCGGAGTCACGGCAGGCGGATCCAGGAGTACGACACCTGAGAGCCCGCCGGGAAAAAGAATCTTCCGGCACAGCGATGAGTTCTGTCCCCGCCTTCGGTCACCACCCCGAACGGACCGTTGCACAGGAGGGGTCATGTCGCTTCCGGAGGTCGTCTCGCGTGCGGAGTGGCGCGCGGCGCGCGGGGAATTGCTGGGCAGGGAGAAGGCCGCCACGCGGGCGCGGGACGCGCTCAACGCCGAGCGGCGTCGGCTGCCCATGGTGGAGATCGAGGAGGAGTACCTCTTCGAGGGCGGCGACGGGAAGGCGACGCTGCTCGATCTCTTCGAAGGACGCTCCCAACTCGTCGTCTACCACTTCATGTTCGCGCCGGAGTGGGACGCGGGCTGCCGCAGCTGCTCGGCGTTCCTGGACCAGATCGGGCATCTGGCGCATCTGAGGGCGCGGGGGACGACGTTCGCGGCGGTGTCCCGGGCGCCGTACACCAGGATCCTGCCGTTCAAGGCGCGGATGGGCTGGACCGTGCCCTGGTACTCGTCGTACGGCGGTGACTTCAACCGTGACTTCGAGGTCACCCTGGAGCGGGACGGGGAGCTGGTCGAGCGGCCCGGCCTCAGCTGCTTCCTGCGGGAGCGCGACCGCGTCTTCCACACCTACTCGACCTTCGAGCGCGGCCTCGACGGGCTCGGCTCCACCACCAGCCTCCTGGACCTGACCGCACTGGGCCGGCAGGAGGAGTGGGAGGAACCCGAGGGGCGTGCTTCGGCGCTGGGGGCGCCCGCGGGGAGCGAGCGCGTTCGCTATCACGATGAGTACGAGGAATGACGCGGACGGTTACGGAAGTGACCGTTCGGTAACCGAATTCTCACACTGCGCGTTGAACCGGTGTCAACTACGTCTCAGTCCCGCAACTCAGCGAGCCGTTCCGCCTCTCCAGAGCGTTAACTCCTACAAGAAGGACGCTTGATCGGAGGTGCAGGATGGTGAACGGGCGATTGGTGCTCGAGCGCTTTCCCGCCGGTGGGCCGCGTGGCTCCTGGCCTGCTGAGGAGTTCGCGCACGCGCGGCGGATGGAGGGCATGCCCGCCGAGGTCGTGATGGACCTCGCGACGGACGCGTTCCTCGTCGTGGTCCCCGGGGACACGGCGGTCAGCTTGCCTTCGGTGCCGTGAACTGGTCCGCCTGGAGCGAGTACAGCTCCGCGTAGACCCCACCGGTCGCCAGCAGCTCCTCCGGTGTGCCGGACTCCACCAGGCGGCCCTGCTCCAGCACGTGCACCAGATCGGCGTGGCGCACGGACGCCAGCCGGTGGGTGATCAGGACGACCGTCTGGCCGGTGCCCGCCAGAGCCCGGATCTTCTCGAAGACCTCCAGCTCGGCCCGCGCGTCCAGAGCCGCCGTCGGCTCGTCCACGATCAGGATGCGGCCGCGCCGGTAGGCCGCCCGCGCGATGCCGAGGCGCTGCCACTGCCCGCCCGAGAGCTCGTGCCCGCCACTGAAATGGCGGGCCAGCAGGGTGTCCAGGCCGCGCGGAAGATCCGCCACCACCTCCTCGGCCCCGGCCTCGGCGATCGAGTCGGCCATCCGCTCCTCGGTCAGTGGCGCCGCCGACCGGCCGACCGCCACATTGACCCGGGCCGTGAACGGCCAGCGCTTGAAATCCTGCGCCACCATCGCGATCCGCTCGGCGAGCAGACGTCGGTCCGCGTCCGCCGTGTCCGTGCCGTCCCACAGGATGCGGCCCCGGTCCGGCTTGTACAGCCCGGCCAGCAGTTTCACCAGGGTCGTCTTGCCCGAGCCGTTCTCGCCGACCAGCGCCACGATCCGGCCGAGGGGCAGGGTGAGGGTGACGTCGTCCAGCGCCGGGCGCGTGGACTCGCCCGGATAGCTGAACGTGACGTTCTCGAAGCGGATCTCCCTCGGGTCCTCGGGCAGCTCCCGTCCGCCGACCGGGATGGCCCGCTGCTCGGCCTCGACGTACAGCCGCTGCAGGTCGCCGACGAAGAGGGCCTCCTGGTGGAGCTGGTTCACCTCAAGGACCAGGCTGTCCAGGCTGGCCGAGCCGGAGCGGATCGCGATCACGGCCGTACCGGCCACCGACAGCGCCATCGCGCCCGCGAGCAGCAGTCCGCCGAGGGTCGCGTACGTCGCCACCGTCGCGAGGCCCGTCCAGAACGCCGCGATCAGCCCGGTACGGGCCGCGAGCCGCGCCAGCCGGGCCTGCTCCGCCTCCGCCGCCTCCGACATCGCCCGGTAGTGGTGCAGCAGGAAGGGGCCGACGCCGTGCACCCGGATCTCCGGTGCCGCGGTCGGTTCGGTGAGCAGCTCGCTGAGCAGATGACCGGCGCGGGCATGCTGCACCCAGGTGTGGAAGGACTCGTACCGGCGCCGGGCGATCGTCAGGGCGCTCCACGCACTCGGCAGGGTCATCGTCATCAGCAGCGGCAGCAGGGCCGGGTGCAGCACGGTCAGCACGCCGGCCGCCGCGATCAGCGAGATGCCCGCGTTCATGACCCGGGTGGCGTAGCCGATCATGCGGCGTGCGGAGGACGCGCCGTACTGGGCGGTGTCCAGCAGTTTGTGGAAGGCGTGGTCCTCGATCGCGGCCAGTTCCACCGCCGCGGCCCGCTCCAGATACCGCTCGGTCGCCACCCGCTCCACCTTGGGTTCCAGGCGGCCGGTGGCGTACGTCGACGCGGCCCGCAGCAGCGCCGCCACGAGCATCACCGCGGCCATGGTGACCAGGGCGGGCACGGCACCCCGTAACCGGTCCTCGATGGCGCCGCCGCGGATCAGCCGGCCCAGCACGCTGTTCACGGCCAGCAGACTCACCGCCTGTGCCGCACCCCGGCCCGCCTCGGCGCCGAGCACGATCTTCGCGGCCCGCCGGTCGGCCTGCCAGGCGAGCCGGAAACTGAGCGACAGCAGCGCGGGCAGCTGCCGCAGCATCTCCCGGAAGTTCAGCTGGAGCCGGGCGTCGGAGTGGCTGTTCCAGCCCGTGTCGTAGCGCAACGGCCCACCGAAGAGCAGCCGCTCCGACTCCGACACCTCGGCCTGCTCGGCGCCGCGCTTCTTGCCCACCGTCGACCTCCCCCGCTCCTGGACGGACGGCCACTATCGCGGGCGTGGGCCGTCAGGGGGCAGGGCGTGGAGGGGAGGAGCGGTCGCGCGCGGGCGTACGCCTGTGCGAGCCCGTGAGCAGGCGGAGGCTCAGGCGCTGACCGGGCGGGACCAGGCCGGTGTGGTCCCCGTCAGCCGGCACAGGGCCAGGTACAGGGGGATCGGCGGGGTGTACGGGACCGTGCCCTCCGGTTTGTGGATCAGATCCGGGACGCCCGGGGCGTCGGGGACGATCGCGCCGGTGGCGTAGCGCGCGGGCGCGGGCCACTCCAGGGCGTAGTCGGAGTCGGACGGAACGATCCACCACCAGTGCGCGTCATCGGCGTACACGCATCCGACGCGCGGCAGCCGGGGCATCACCAGCGGGCCGAAGCGGGCGGGTACGGCCACCGCGTCGCAGCCCAGCGGGGCCGTCATGCCGTCGGGTACGAGGAGCCGTCGGGGGGCGACCGGCGTGTGCAGTCCCCGCCGGAGGCGGACCAGCGTGTCCAGGGTCATGACCTGGCCACCGGTCGCAGCCCTCAGAGCCATGGGCCCCCCGTCCCGTGGTGCGGTGCCGATCCGTGGTGCCGGGATGTGCCGTGGTGGCGGGCTTCCGCCCCGTCGTAGCGGACTTCCGTGCCGTCGTGCCAGGGAGCTCCGTAGTGCAGGGTCTCGGAGCCGTCACGCCGTGGCCGACCGAGGTGCCAGATCTCGGGGGAGGGGTGGCGGGGGGTGCCGTCGTGGCGGGTCTCCGCGGTGGGGTGGCGGGGGACGTCGTCGTGCCGAGGGTCGGCGGTGGTGTGGTGCGGCGTGCCGTCGTGCCAGGTCTCGGCGGCGAGGTGACGGGGGGCGCTGTCGTGCCGGGGTTCCGAGGCGGAGTGCCGAGGTTCTGAGGCGGAGTGGCGGGGCTCCGAGGCGGAGTGGCGGGGCTCCGAGGCGAAGTGGCGAGGCGCGCCGTCATGGCGGGTCTCCGGCCCCTCGGGCCTCGGTATCCCGTCGAGGCGGGTTCGCATGCCGTCGTGTCGCGGGGTCGCGCTGCCGCGTCCGGGTATCGCGTCGCCGCTCCCGGGTATCGCGCGGTGGCGGGTGTCGCCCTCGTGGTCGGCCTCTGCCTCGCGGCCCTCGCGGCCCGCTGCCTCGTGCCGTGCTTCCGGCTCGTGCCGTGCTTCCGGCTCGTGCCGTGCCGCCGGCTCGTCGTCCTCGTCGCCCGTGCCGTCGGTGGGGCCGGGCTTGGGGCGGGCTCCCCAGCCCAGGTCGTTCCGGGGGCCGAGGTCGGTGTCCGGGGCATCCGCCTGGCGGGGCAGGTCCGCCCAGACCAGGAGGCCGGGGCCGTGCTCATGGGTGCCCCAGGAGTGACACAGGGCGTCGACGAGAAGCAGTCCCCTCCCGTGCTCCTCCTCGCCGCGCGGTGCGCAGGGGTGGGGCTCGCCCGGGGCGCAGCCCTCGTCGCGCACGGCTATGCGCACCAGGTCCTCGCCGTCGTGGAGCTCGCAGACTATGTGTCTGCTCGCCGTGTGCACGATGGCGTTGGTGACCAGCTCGGAGACGACCAGAGCGGCCGTGTCACAGGTGTCCTCGCAGACCGCCCAGCCGTTCAGCCGGGCGCGCGTCAGGCGTCTGGCCTGCGCGGCGGAACCCGGATGTGCGGCCAGCTCGAACCGGAACCGGCGCTCGGCAGCGGGCCCGGCAGAGCGGCCTGCTCCCGATGCGGCACCGAGGCTGTGGGGGCCTGCGGCGGCGTCTGTTCCTAAGGGCGCGGACGGAATCACGCTTGCCACTATCGCCCCGCCGTGAACACTTGGCAAGTGTCACTCTGAAAAGTGCAGAGTGCTGTGTGACGGTCTGGAAGGCCGTGGCACACTGCTCGCAACAAGCATGTCGAGCGGCGCCAGTTGAGATCACCGGAGATCCGACCAGGTCTTCGAATAGGTCTTCGAATGGCGCCGTCGGGCTGCCAGGATTCTTTTGGTCAGGTTTTTACGTCGGATTTTTACCGGGTCCCCGAGCCCCGGGGACGCATGGGAGGTGGAGGGTGAGCGAGCCGCGGTCCGCGCCGACGGTCGGCCAGGTCGTCCTCGGCCGGCGCCTGCTGGACCTGCGTGAGCGCGCCGGTCTCAAGCGCGAGGAGGCCGCCAAGGTCCTCCGCGTCGCCCCCGCCACCGTCCGCCGCATGGAGATGGCCGAGGTCGGCCTCAAGATCCCGTACCTCCAGCTGCTCCTGAAGTCCTACGGCGTCTCCGAGGAGGAGGCCGACGCCTTCGTGCAGCTGGCCGAGGAGGCCAACAAACCCGGCTGGTGGCAGCGGTACCACGACATCCTGCCCGGCTGGTTCTCGATGTACGTCAGCCTCGAGGGCGCCGCCAGCCTCATCCGGTCCTACGATCCGCACTTCGTGCCCGGGCTGCTCCAGACCGAGGACTACGCCCGCGGTGTCCTGAAGTCGGGGGCCATCGGCCAGACCCGGCCCGAGGACATCGAGCGGCATGTCGCACTGCGAGTACAACGCCAGGAACTGCTCACCCGTCCCGATGCCCCCCGTTTCTGGGCGGTCATCGACGAGACCGCGCTGCGCCGCCCGGTCGGCGGCCCGGAGGTGATGCGTGCCCAGATCGACAGGCTGCTCGAGGCCACGAAGCTGCCCAACGTGACGCTGCAGGTCGCCCCGTTCGCCAACGGGCCGCACCCCGGCACGTACGGGCCCTTCGTGCTGTTCCGATTCGCCGTGCCGGAGCTTCCGGACATGGTTTACAGCGAGTACCTGACCGGCGCCGTCTATCTCGACGCGCGCGCCGAGGTGGCGACCCACCTCGAGGTCATGGACCGCACGGCGGCGCAGGCCGCTACGGCACATCGCACGAAGGAGATCCTCCGGGATCTCCGCAAGGAGCTGTGAATGGATCGCATCAAGCCGCGCATACCGGTCTACAACGGCATGCCCGCGCGGGAGTTGGGCAGCGAGGGCTGGCACAAGCCGTGGAGCGGCGGCAACGGCGGCAACTGCCTGGAGGCGATGAAGCTGGCCGACGGCCGGATCGCCGTCCGCCAGTCGACCGACCCGGACGGCCCGGCGCTGATCTACACCAGCGACGAGATGACCGCGTTCATCGAGGGCGCCAAGGCCGGGGAGGCTGACTTCCTGCTGTCATGACGTGAGTTGACCTTGTTAAGCAGTGATTGACATTGACGTTCAGCGTGGTGGGTCTGCTCGATCGGCGACCTATAGGAGGGCCTCCGGCAGAGATCCGAACGGGGAGGCGTCGCGCGGCGGGCTCATCCGGACGCAGGGGCACCGCCCGGCTCACCCGGCGGCAGCGCCGCGCACAACGCCTCAAGCGCCGCGCCGTACGCATGCTCGGAGGGCGTCGCGTACCCGACCACCAGGCCGTCCTGGACCGGCGTGTCCCGTACCGACGCCGCCGGGTGCCGGAACTCCGCCAGCCCGTCGAGCGCGACGCCCTGCCAGACGGCGGCCTTGACCGCCGACCGCTCGGTGCCGTACGGCAGCCGCAGCACCGCGTGCAGCCCCGCGGCGACCCCGCTGACCTCGACGTGCGGCGCGTGCGCGGCGAGCGCCGCGACCAGCCGGTCCCGCCGGCTCCGGTACCGCTGCCGCATCCGCCGCACATGACGGTCGTACGCCCCGGAGACGAGGAAGTCGGCGAGGGCCAACTGGTCGAGGACGCTCGCCCACGCCTCCCGCTCGCCCTTGGCCGCGAGCACGTCGTCGACGTACCGCTCCGGCAGCACCATCCACCCCAGCCGCACCGCGGGTGACAGGCTCTTGCTCACCGAGCCGATGAGGATCACCCGCTCCGGATCGAGCCCCTGAACCGCCCCGACGGGCTTGCGGTCGTAGCGGAACTCACCGTCGTAGTCGTCCTCCAGCACCACCGCGCCCCGCGCGCGTGCCCAGTCGACGACGGCCGCCCGCCGCTCGGCGTGCAGCGGACCGCCGGTCGGGAACTGGTGCGCCGGCGTGAGCAGTACGGCCCGCTCACGCCCCAACCGCCCTACGTCGGCGCCGTGTTCGTCCAGCGGCAGCGGTACGGTCCGCACGCCGGCGCCCGCGAGCAGCTCCCGGTGGAAGGGCAGGCCGTACGCCTCCACGGCGAGGGGGCCCTTGAGGCATTGGGCGTTCTGGAAGAGCAGCCGCAGGGCGTGGGCGAAGCCGGAGCAGATCACGATCCGTCCCGGCTCGGTCCGCACGCCACGCGCGCGTGCCAGGTACTCCGCGAGTGCCTCCCGCAGCTCGACGCGCCCGGCGGGATCACCGGGTCCGAACACCTCGTTGGGCGCCTGCTGAAGGGCCCGCCGGTAGGAGGCCAGCCAGGCCGTCCGCGGGAACGCCGACGCGTCGGGGGTGCCCTGCCGCAGATCGTGCCGCGGTCCACGCGCGCGGGGCGGAGTCTTCCTGGGTACGCGCGCGTGCCCGGCCGCACGCAACGGCTCGGTCCGCTCCGCCACATGCGTCCCCGAACCCTGGCGGGCGGTGAGCCATCCCTCCGCGACGAGCTCGGCGTACGCGTCCGCCACCGTGTTGCGGGCCACGCCCAGGTCGGCGGCGAGCGAACGGTACGGCGGCAGCCGGGTACCGGGGGCGAGCCGACCACTGCGTACGGCCTCCCGCAGGGCGTCGCCGAGAGCGGCCCGCCTGCTGCCCGAACCGGTCAGCTCCAGTTCCAGGTGCAGATCGGAGCCGATCCGCTCCGCGGAATTGACCCATGATTCAGCCACGGAAATGCACCCTACCGCCGGTCTTTCCGGGCCGTAGATTCGAGGGCATGACGACGAACACGATCGCTTCCGCCGAGACGACCCGCCTGAACTTCGCCAAGGCCGCCCCGAAGGTCTTCCGCGCCCTCATCGGCTTCGACGCCGCCGCCCGCGCGGGCCTCGACCCGGCCCTGGTCGAGCTGATCCAGATCCGCGCCTCCCACCTCAACCACTGCGCCTACTGCCTCCACATGCACACCAACGACGCCCGCAAGGCAGGCGAGAGCGAGGACCGGCTCCACATGGTCGCGGTCTGGCGCGAGGCCCGGCACTTCTTCACGGAGCGGGAACAGGCCGCGCTGGCCCTGACCGAGGCGGTGACGCTGGTGGCCGACGCGGGAGTCCCGGACGCGGTGTACGCGCAGGCCGCGGCCCAGTTCGGCGAGGAGGAGCTGGCGCAGGTGCTGGCGCTGATCTTCGCGATCAACACGTGGAACCGGGTGGCCCTGGCGACGAAGAAGGTGGCGGGGACGGACGAACGGGCGTGAGCCGGGGGTGCGCCCCGTCGCACGGTCATCAACGGTCATCGGCCGGTCGTACGGTCATCGGCCGATTGCACGGTCATCAAACGGTCATCGGTCGGTCGTACGGTCCGATCGGCGCCGGCAGCTGCGAACTCCCCGTCAGATGGCGGTCGACGGCTGCCGCCACCGCCCGCCCCTCCGCGATCGCCCACACGATCAGCGACTGCCCCCGCGCGGCGTCCCCCGCGGCGAACACCCCGGGGGCGCTCGTCGCGAACCCGGCGTCCCGCGCGATCGTGCCGCGCGCCTCCATGGCCAGCCCGAACTGGTCGACGAGCCCGTCCGCGCGGTCGGGCCCGGAGAAACCGAGGGCGAGCAGGACGAGGTCGGCGGGGAGCGTCCGCCCGCTCCCCGGCACGGGCCGCCGCGCCGCGTCGACCTCGACCAGGTGCAGCGACCGCACACGGCCGTCGGCGTCACCGGTGAAACGGAGCGTCGACGCCGCGAACAGCCGTGCGTCCGCGTCCGCCGCCGGAGCGGTCCCCAGCGCACCGGCCTCCTCGTGCGCGGCCGACAGCCGGTAGATCTTCGGGTACGTCGGCCAGGGCTCGGCATCCTCGTCGCGCTCGGCGCCGGGCTGGGCGTAGATGTCCAACTGCGTGACGGACGCGGCGCCTTCACGCACCGCCGTACCCAGACAGTCGGCGCCCGTGTCACCGCCGCCGACGATGACGACATGCTTCCCGGCGGCGGACATCGGGGAGACGTCCAGATCTCCCTCGCCCACCCGGTTGGCCAGCGGCAGATACTCCATGGCCTGCTGGACTCCGGTCAACTCCCGCCCAGGCACGTCCAGTTCGCGCCAGGCGGTGGCGCCGGTGGCGATCACGACCGCGTCGTACCGGGCCCGTAGCTCCGCCGCCCCGATGTCCCGCCCGACCGCCGTCGACGTACGGAACTTCGTCCCCTCGGCCCGCATCTGCCCGATGCGGCGCTCCAGATGGTGCTTCTCCATCTTGAACGAGGGGATCCCGTACCGCATCAGCCCGCCCAGCCGGTCGTCCTTCTCGAACACGGCGACCGTGTGCCCCGCTCGCGTCAACTGCTGAGCCGCGGCCAGCCCGGTCGGCCCCGAGCCGATCACCGCGACCGTGCGCCCGGACAGTCGGTCCGGTGGCCGCGGTGGCGCGAAACCGAGCTCCCAGGCCCGGTCGGCGATGGCCGCCTCGACGTTCTTGATGGTGACGGCGGGCTGGTTGATGGCGAGGACGCAGCCCGCCTCGCACGGCGCCGGGCACAACCGGCCGGTGAACTCCGGGAAGTTGTTGGTGGCGTGCAGCCGGTCGGCGGCGGCCCGCCAGTCGTTCCGGGAGACGAGGTCGTTCCACTCGGGGATCAGGTTCCCGAGCGGACAGGCGTCGTGGCAGAACGGTATGCCGCAGTCCATGCAGCGGTCGGCCTGCCGGTCGATGATGGGCAGCAGCGCCCCGGGGACGTACACCTCGTCCCAGTCCCGGACCCGCTCCTCGACCGGCCGACGGGGCCAGTCCTGGCGAGGGGTGGTCATGAATCCCTTGGGATCGGCCATGGCCGTCTTCCTTGCGTTGGCGTGGACGGGCCGTGCGTCATCGGGCGGCACTCTTTCGGCCACGATACGTCGCCCGTGGACCACGCGCAGAGTGGGAGACAGCGCTTTCGGGAGGGGCGCCGAGAGGCGGGGGCGGGCTACGCCAGGGCCAACACGTACGCCACCGTCGCCGCGCCCGAGGCGATCATGCGGACGTGGTTCCACATCGTCCACTCGCGCACATACGTCGGCCAGTAGGCGGCCGCTTCGGGAGTGCCCGGATCGAGCTTCATCAGCGCCTCGTTGCGTGGCACGTTGGCGACCATGGTCACCCCGAACGACCCGACCAGATACAGCGCACTGCCCAGCAGCAACCCCACCGTGCCGTCGTCCGGCAACAGCACGAACGTCACCACCGCGAGCACGGTACTCAGCACCGCCGAGCCGAGGAACACGAGCATGAACGCCGGCCGCAGCGCGGTCACGTTGATCGCCTTCATCGCGGCGACCCCCTGCGCCGGCGGCAACGCGGCGAGTCCCCTCATCACGAAGGTCGAGAACGCGCAGAACACCCCGGCCACCAGCCCGGTCCCCAGCACACCCAGCACCGCCAGTACGAAATACGGTCCAGCGATCATCTCAACGTCAACTCCCGCATCGAGCCGAGATCCTGCCCGGCACCCACCGTCACCACAAGTGAATTCCCGTACGAGGACCGTCACCATGGCCGATCGGCGCGCGCGCATACGCAGGCGTCCAGGGACTGCCTCGCGGGATCCGGCCGACCCGCATCCGAACCCCGCGCCGCACCGCCGTCAGCAAGCCCCCGACTCCACCTCCACCTGGCGCCACCCACCCAGCACCCCCTCCACCGTCACCGCGATCCTCCGCCGCGCCTCATGCCGCGGCACCCCGCTCATCAGCAACTGGTCGTACGGCGTGTCCAGATGCCGTACGGACGCCACCACCGCCGAGACGACGGCCCCCTCCGACAACGCCCGTCCCGCCGCACTCCGCCCCACCCGCCCACTGCCGCGCACCGACGCGTGCGCGGCGATCCCCCGGGCCCGTTCGGCCGGGCAGCCGGGAAACAGCCGGCGGATCTCCGCCGCGAACACCTCCGTGAACCGCACGTCCTGCGCTGCCCGCCGCCGCGCGTCCCGCACCCGCCGCCGCCGTCGCGCCTCGGCGTCCACCAGACACCGTGCCTCCGCCCGGGCCAGCGCCGCCTCCTCGACGAGAACGCCCTGCCGCTCGTACCGCCCCTTGCGCCGGTTGAACCGTACGACCACCGCCGACAGCGCGCTCTCCTCCCTCGACCTGCGCGTCAGCGCGGTGTCGCCGCGCGGCAGGAACACCAGGTGACCGAGGTCGGCACAGTCCAGACACCGCGGCGCCCCGTCCTCCAGCACCACCATCGGCAGCGGCCCGCACCGGCACTCGGCGCACTGCCTCCGCCGGAGCGGCTGGACGGCGAGAAGCCCGGTGCGGTGCGGGGGAGTTGCCAGGTGAGCCATAGGGGGTTCATTCCCGTGCACGGGCCACGAACCACCCCGCCCGCCCTACTCCACACCCGTCACCGAGACCCGCGTCCGATGCCGCGTCGCCCGCGCCCCCTCTGCCGCCTGCTCGCCGCTGAACACATAAGGCCCGCTGAACACATAACGCCCGATGCTCGGCGCGCCCTGCTCCAGTCCTCGTCCCGGGGTGAGCATCACCCAGTCGACTCCTCCCGGGGTGAGCATCACCCAGCCGACCGTGTCCTCTTTGGCCGTGTGTGAGCGCAGCCGGTCCAGCCCCGCCGTGTCCGCCCGCGCGAACGGCAGTATCTCCGGCGGGAACACCGCGGGGCCGTCCATCACCGGCCGTCCGTCCGCCCCGAGCAGGACCCCGTGTGCCCTTCCTCCGCGATGCCCTTCAGGGTGGGGGACTTGGGGCACCTCCCACGCCCTCAAGGCAGTGGGGGAGGACCGGTATGGAGCGAGACCCATCTCCCGCACCTGCTCGCCGCCCGGCGGTCCCACCAGCGGAACGCGTCCTGACCGTCGACTGACGCATCATGGGCCCTGTGCGACTCGAAGCGATCACCTGGGACCGACTCGGCGACCTCCTCGCCGACCGCCTTCTCGACCTGAAGCCGGCCGACGGCAGCCCCTGGCCGCGCGTCGCCTTCGACGGTGCTCCGGCGGCCCGCCCCCAGGACCTCGCCGAACGCGTCGCCGAAGCGCTCCGCATACGAGGCCGCCGCTCTCTCGTCGTCGGCACCCAGGGCTTCCTGCGCCCCGCGTCGCTCCGTCTCGAGTACGGCCACCAGGACGTCGAGGCCTATTACGACGGCTGGTTCGACACCGGCGCCCTGTGGCGCGAGGTCTTCGGCCCTCTCGAACCGGGCGGCGACGGCCGCGTCCTGCCCGACCTCTGGGACCCTGCCACCGACCGCGCCACCCGCAGCCCCTACGTCCAACTCCCGCCCGGTGGCTTGCTGTTGCTGCACGGCCCCCTCCTGTTGCGGCACTGGTTCCCCTTCGACCTGTCCGTCCATGTCCTCCTCTCCCCGGGCGCCCTGCGCCGCCGCACCCCCGAGGCCGAGCACTGGACCCTGGAGGCTTTCGAGCGCTACGAGGGTGAGACCGACCCCGCGGGCACCGCCGACGTCCTGGTGCGCGCCGACGATCCCCGGCACCCGGCTTGGCGGGGCTGACCGGGCTCCCGGAGATTCACCTCCGAAAGATCCAGCAAACCACTTTTATATGCGCGTGCATGTAACTACGCTGAGCCCCATGACGACTTCCACGAGCGCTCACCCCTCCTTCGACGACTCCGTCCGCGCCCTCCTCGACGGCAGGAACTTCGCCAGCGTCGCCACCCTCGGCCCCGACGGCTCCCCGCAGAACTCCGTGGTCTGGATCAAACGCGAGGGCGACGCCGTCCTCTTCTCCTCCGTCGACAACCGGCAGAAAGTACGCAACCTCCGCCGCGACCCCCGCATCAGCGTCTCGGTCTACGACCTGGCCAACCCCTACACCTCGGTCGAGATCCGCGGCACCGCCGAGATCCTCCCGGACCCCGGCAAGCGCCTCCCGCACGACCTCTCGCACAAGTACCTCGGCATCGACCCGCCTGGCGAGAAGGACGACGAGACCCGCGTGATCATCCGTGTCGTCCCGCGGCGGATCGTGGGCTTCTCGGCCTGAACCGCCCCGGTTCCTGACCGCCCCGGTCCCCGCTCCCGCCTCCGGGTGCGACGGCGGCTCGGCGCGGCGAGAATGAACGACGCCGGGACCAGCGGTGCGCTCGTGCTCCGCGCCGGCCGTCCGGAACCGCGCGGTGCGCTTGTGCTCAGCACCGGCCGTCCGGAACCGGGAGGTATCTGATGACCACCGCCGGAGACATCATGCACCGCGGCGCCCAGTGGATCCCCGCCCACGAGACCCTCGACCGCGCCGCCCAGCTGATGCGCGAGCTCAACGTCGGAGCCCTGCCCATCAGCGACGCCAACGAACGGCTCTGCGGCATCCTCACCGACCGCGACATCGTCGTCGGCTGTGTGGCCATGGGGCACGACCCGGCCAAGGTCACCGCCGGTGAGATGGCCCAGGGCACACCTCGCTGGATCGACGCGGGTGCCGATGTCGGCGACGTGCTCCGGGAGATGCAGGACCACCAGATCCGTCGGCTCCCCGTCATCGAGAACAAGCGCCTCGTCGGCATGATCAGCGAGGCCGACCTGGCCCGGCATCTGACGGAGGACCAGATCGCGGCCTGGGCGGAGAGCGTCTACGCGAAGAGCGCGACGCGCTGACCTTCGCCCGGGGCCTGCTCAGAGCCAGCCGTTGCGCCGGAAGCCTCGGTAGAGGGCCAGACACGCCACGGATATGACGCCGAGGACCATGGGGTAGCCGAACGTCCAGTGCAGCTCCGGCATGTGCTTGAAGTTCATGCCGTACACCCCGCAGACCATCGTCGGCACGGCGACGATGGCCGCCCACGCGGTGATCTTCCGCATGTCCTCGTTCTGCGCGACCGTCACCTGGGCGAGGTGTGCCTGAAGGATCGAGTTGAGCAGTTCGTCGAACGCGGCGATCTGTTCCTTGGCGCGCAGCAGATGGTCGGAGACATCGCGGAAGTAGGCCTGTATCTCCGAACTGACCACCCGTATGGGACGCGTGGACAACTCCTCGATCGGCCGGGCCAGCGGCACCACGGCCCGCTTCAGTTCGAGGAGTTCACGCTTGAGCTGGTAGATGCGCCCCGGGTCGGTCCGCGCGCCGTCCGGGGAGAAGACGTCCGTCTCGACCTGGTCGATGTCCGCCTGGACCGCGTCCGTGACGTTCAGATAGTCGTCGACCACATGGTCCGCGATCGCGTGCAGCACCGCGGCCGGCCCCTTGGCCAGCTGCTGCTCGTCGGCCTCCAGCTCCTCGCGCAACGGGCCCAGCGAGCCGTGCATCCCGTGGCGCACGGTGATCACGAAGTCCTTGCCGACGAACACCATGATCTCGCCGGTGTTCACCACCTCGCTCGTGGCCGTGAGCTCCTCGTGCTCCACGTAGCAGACGGTCTTGAACACCGCGAACAGCGTCTCGTCGTACCGCTCCAGCTTCGGGCGCTGGTGTGCCTCGATCGCGTCCTCGACGGCCAGCGGGTGCAGTTCGAAGAGCTCCGCGATGCCGGCGAACTCCTGGTCCGTCGGCTCATGGAGACCGAGCCACACGAAACCGTCGCCGTGCTTGCGCACACGCTCCACGGTGTCGACCAGGTCGCCGCCGCCCGGGACCCGGGCCCCGTCCCGATAGGACACGCAGTTCACCACCGACGAGCCCAGGGGTGACCTGGCGGGATGGCTCAGGTCGACGCGCGGACGACGCCGCGCCAGCCGTGCCACCCTGCGAAGGCCGCCGACCCCGCCGAGGCTCGTGACCTTCCGCAGATTCCCTGCCATGGACATCTGGATCTCCTTGCGTGGATCCCCGCTCGCCGCATTGCTGCGCCCTGGCGTGCCAGTGTGCCAGCCCTGCGTGAAACGCGGGTAAGCCTGTGGGACCAGGGCGTTCCGCTTTGTTCCCGCCTGTGGACAAGGGCGTTGGGGGGCGTGTGGGGAGGGCGTTGGGCCGGCGCCTGGCGGAGGGATCTCAGGCACGGAGCGAGGGCTCGGGTACCCCCTCGTAGAGTTGCGTCGCCATGCCGTCGTATCGGAGCGTCGACCACTATGGACAACCAGGACAACTGGGATGATCGCGACATGATGCGAACCGACGGGTATCTCCTCGACAACCGGCAGACCGAGGCCGGAGAGCGCTTCGACGCCTTCGCCTCCCTCTTCGACCCCACGACCTTCCGCCACCTCGAAGGATTCGGTGTCGGCCCCGGCTGGCGCTGCTGGGAGGTCGGGGCCGGCGGCACGTCCGTCGTGTCCTGGCTGGCCAAGAAGGTGGGCCCGACCGGGCGGGTCGTCGCGACCGACATCGACACCTCCCGGGTCGCCCCGGCCGCCCGGCCACCGGTGGAGGTACGCGTCCACGACGTGGGCGCGGAGGAGCCGCCGGGGGAGGGCTTCGACCTCGTGCACGCGAGGCTCGTCCTCGTCCATGTGCCGGACCGGGAACGGGCGTTGCGGTCGATGATCGAGTCCCTGCGCCCCGGCGGACGGCTCCTGATCGAGGACGCCGACCCTGCCCTGCAGCCCCTGACCTGCCCCGACGAACACGGCCCCGCCGAGAAGCTGGCCAACCGGCTGCGCACCGGCTTCCGCCGCCTCCTCACCGACCGCGGCGCCGACCTCTCCTACGGCCGCCGCCTCCCGCGCCTGCTCCGCGAGGCCGGTCTGCGCCGCGTGCAGGCCGACGCCTACTTCCCGCTCACCTCACCGGCCTGCGCGGCCCTGGAGTCCGCCACGATCCGCCAGGTCCGCGCCGACCTCGTCACGGCGGGACTGGCCACGGACGAGGAGATCGACCGCCACCTGGCGAACGTCGAGTCGGGCACGATGGATCTGGCCACGGCACCGATGATCTCGGCGTGGGGGCGGAAGGGGTAGGGGAGAGCGGGAGAGGCGGGTGAGGGGCGGGGTGCCGCTCGCCTGCGGGCGTGCGGGTGCTTGTCCGGACCTGCCGCCGGATCGGTGCTGTCCGGAGCGTCGGGACGCCGCTGCTCTCGGAATCATCCGGACGCCGGTGGCCTGCCCCCCACTCTCTCGATCGACTTCGCCCCCGCCCGGCACCCCTCCCGCGCCGCGTCCTCCGGTTCGGCACCGGTGAGGAGGGTGGCGAGGAAGGCGCCGGTGAAGGCGTCGCCGGCGCCGGTCGTGTCCACCGGCGTGGCCGGAACCGCGGGGACGCGGGCGGTGACCGTGCCCCCACGGGCCACCAGCGCACCGTCCGCACCCTGCTTGGCGACCACCAGCGGTACCTGACGGCTGAGTTTGGCCGCCGCGTCCTCCACATCGGGCAAGCCGGTCAGCAGACAGGCCTCGTCACGGCTCGGCAGCAGGACGTCGACCCCTTCCACCAGCGCGAGAAAACGGTCGATCCCCAGCTTCCTCAGGAACCCGACCGATGCCGGATCCAGACTCACCGGCACCCCCCGCGCGCGTGCCGACGCCAGCGCCACCTCCACGAACGCGCGGCTCGGCGCGGAGAACAGCAGGTATCCCGACAGATGCAGCCGGGCCACCCCGTCCAGCAGCGCGTCCGACCAGTCGCCCGGGTCGAGCCGTACGGCCGCGCCACTGTCCGTGAGGAACGTCCGCTCGGCGACGGCAGCCGTGTCGACCAGGCAGATCACCGTGCCCGTCGGCGCCTCCGGGTCGACGACGAGACGGGGCCGTACCCCGCAGGCCGCCAGCTCCCGCTCGTGCCAGGCCACCGCGTCCGCGCCCACCCGGCCGAGCATCCGGACCTCGCTGCCACCCCAATGGGCCGCCCAGCAGGCCACGTTGGCGCCGGCCCCGCCGGGCAGGGTCCGGATCGCCGAGACCGTGTCCGTGCCCGCCGCGAGCGGCCCCCGATGCCGGGCGACGATGTCCGTGACGACGTCCCCGACGACCAGCAAGGCGCCCGGCGACGAACCGACCTCCGACACCTCGGCGTCGGCCCCCTCGGACCTCACCTCTACACCCCGGCCCAAGCCGCCGCGATCCGCCCCGCCAACCGCACATTGCCCCGTACCGCAGCCAGGTTGGCGCTGAGGGAGGCGCCGTCGGTGTGCCGTACCAGATAGTCCAGGAGGAACGGGGTGACACCTTGGCCCGTGACGCCCTGCTCCTCGCACGCGTGCAGCGCGTCGGCGAGTACGCGCGCGTGCAGATCCGGGTCCAACTGCTCGGCCTGCGGAACCGGGTTGGCGACGATCAGCGCCGACTCGGGCCCGTCCAGCGCGTCCTGGGCCTGCATCACGTCCGCGACCTGCCCCGGGGAGTCCAGCGTCCAGTCCACCGGGTGGCCCGAGTCCGACAGATAGAAGCCGGGGAAGTGGTCCGTGCCGTACCCGGCCACCGCGACGCCGAGCGTCTCCAGTCGTTGCAGGGTCGCGGGCACGTCCAGGATCGACTTCACGCCCGCGCACACCACCGTGATCCGCGTCCGCGCCAGCAGCCCGAGGTCGGCCGACTCGTCCTGCGTCACCGTCCACTCCCGGTGCACCCCGCCGAGCCCACCCGTCGCGAACACCCGGACGCCCGCCAGCGCCGCCAGCAGCGCGGTCCCCGACACCGTGGTCGCCCCGCTCACCCCGGCGGCCAGCGCGAGCGGCAGATCGCGATGGCCCAGTTTGCGGATCCCGTCCTCGTTCGCGACCCGCTCCAACTGCTCCTTGTCCAGGCCGACATGGGGCCGTCCGTCCAGCACCGCGATCGTCGCGGGAACCGCGCCCTGCTGCCGCACGACGTCCTCCAGCTCCAGCGCCACCTGGAGATTGCGCGGTCGCGGCAACCCGTGCGCGATGATCGTGGACTCCAGGGCCACCACGGGTCGACGCGCGTCGATCGCCTCGCGCACTTCTTCGGAAACCACCAGCACCACGCGCCCGCCTCCTGTCGATCGTCCTTCCCTCATCTCTGGCGGGCGGCGCACCCGGCCAAACCCTTGCGAGCGGTGGGAGACGACACCAGCCTGGGGTGCATGACGGACAACTCGACACGTCTCGACCATGTCGTCCTCTGGGTGCGGGACCCGACGGCGGCGGCCGACTTCTACGAGAAGGCGGTCGGCCTGCGCCCCCTGAGGGTGACCGACTTCGCCGCCGGGAAGGCGCCCTTCCCTTCCGTACGGCTCAACGACGAGACCATCCTCGACCTCGCGCCGAAGGCCGGGGCGGACCGCATGACGATGCTCCCGGGCGCCGCCGACAGCGCGGCCCATCCGGTCAACCACATCTGCCTGGCCCTGCCCCGCGACGACTTCGACGCACTGCGCACCCGCCTGGAGGCACACTCGGTGCCCGTCTCGGAGATCTTCCACGACTCCTACGGAGCCCGGGGTGCGGCCCCGCGCAGCTTCTACTTCCGCGATCCGGACGGGAACGTCTTCGAGGTACGGCACTACGACTGACCGGCGGACGGAGGCCGGCGCCTCTCAGAACAGTGGCTCGGGGAGCACCCCCTCCAGGGCGAGCAGCTTCCGCTTGGTCTCCAGCCCGCCCCCGAAACCGCCGATCCCGCCGTCGCTCTCGACGACCCGGTGGCAGGGCACGACCACGGGCAGCGGGTTGGATCCCATCGCCACCCCGACCGCCTGGGCCGCGCCCGGCTGGCCGACCCGCCCGGCCAGATCGCCGTACCCGATGACGCTGCCGTACGGCACTCCGGCCGCCAGCACGCGCAGCACCTGCCGGTTGAAACCGGAGATCAGCGACCAGTCCAGGGGCAGCTCGAAATCGCGCCGCCGACCCTCGAAGTACGCCTTCACCTGGCGTATCGGCTCGGCCAGCAGCGGTGAGCCGGGCGCCTCGACGGGCTCGCCGCCCAGTCGGGAGGCGAGCCGGTCCAGCGCCTTGTCGCGCACCGGTTCGGTGGCGTGGAACACGACGTTGACGAGTCCGTCGCGGGTCGCGGCCAGCAGCAGGGGGCCGATGTCGGTACCGACGACGGCCCAGACGACCTGCTGCGCGTTCTGCCCATGGCTGTCCATGCGCCCACCGTACGACCCGCCACTGACAATGCCCCGCGGGGCGAACCAGGGGCCTCAGGACCCGCCGGTCGCGTCCCGGACCACGTCGGGCTTGTTGCTGATGAGGCCGTCGACTCCGTACCCGGCGACCTGGCGGGCGGTCTCCGCGCTGTTGACGGTCCAGGCGAAGACCTCCAGCGGCTTGCCGTGCGCCCCGTCGAAGGCGTGGACGGTGGCCACGTAACCGGTGGTGATCGTGGTGTGGGAGGGGTTGATCTGGTCGGTGAACTGCGCGAGTGCGGGCAGGTCCGCCACGGACGGCGTGCCGAGGAGGCCGGTCTTGACGCCGGGCTTCAGCTGGTGGACGGTGCGCACGCTGTCCGCGCTGAAGCTCTGCACGATCAGCCGACTCGCGAGGTGCCCGCTGTCGAGCCAGCCCTCGTTGCTGAGGACCTTGAGGGTCTGCTGCTCGATGCCCGGGTAGAGGGTCGGGTTCTTGATCTCCAGGAGGAGCTTCTGGTGGTTGCGGTCGACCCGGTGCACGTACTGCTCCAGCGTCGGCACGTGCGTGCCCGCGTAGGAGGGGCCGAACCAGCTCCCCGCGTCGAGGCGCGCGATCTCGGCGGCGGTGAAGTCCTTCACCTTCCAGGGCGCCCGGCTGGGGAAGACCTGCTCGACGTCGGTGGTGCGCTGGAGGCTGTCGTCGTGGATGACGACGAGCTTGCCGTCCTTGGTGCGCTGGACGTCGTTCTCGACCCACTGGATGCCCAGCCGGGCCGCGGTGTCGACGGCGGCCAGGGTGTTCTCGGGTGCGTAGGCGGAGGCGCCGCGGTGGGCGATGACCGTGGGCCGTTCGCCGTCGTCGGCGGCCCGGACGTCGGAGGAGGGAAGCAGGAGGGCGGCGGTTCCCAGGAGCGCGGTGGTCGTGGCGGCAACTGCACGCGCGTGCATGCGTACTCCTTGCATCGGGCGTTCACGGACAGCTCCACTGTGACAGCAGAGGGTCAACAGCAGACGAAGTACAGAATGGCCACAGATTGAATGGAGTTGCCCAACTCCGCTCACCGGTGCCGCACAACTGCGGCAACGGCGTGGCAAGGGCGTGTTTCTTTGCCGGAAAATCGTTCGACCATTCCGGTGGGGGTCATACTCTTCGCCTCAACCCTGACCGCTCGGGCGGTCCTGGGAGGGGGCGCATTTCAGCACATTCCGGGACGCAAGAAGGCGGAAGGGTAGCCGCGCATGCAAGGCACGGTCGACGGATTCAGCTACGGACTCGTCACACCGCTGGTGGCCTACCTCATGGCTTGCCTGGGAGGCGCCCTCGGCCTGCGCTGCACCACCAGATCCATGCTGGTGTCGAACTCGTGGCGACCCGGCTGGCTGGCCCTGGGATCCGCCGCGATCGGCTCCGGCATATGGACCATGCATTTCGTGGCGATGATGGGCTTCACCGTCAGGGGCGCCCCGATCCACTACGACAAAACGATGACGTTCGCGAGCCTCGGCGTCGCGATTGTCATGGTGGGCGTCGGGATCTTCATAGTCGGTTACAAGGGCGCGAGCGGAACGGCGCTGTTCACCGGGGGCACCATTACGGGCCTGGGCGTCGCCTCGATGCACTATCTGGGCATGGCCGGGATGCGGCTGAACGGAAACCTGGAATACAACACGCTGACCGTCGCCGCCTCCGTCGTCATAGCCATGGCCGCCGCCACCGCCGCCTTGTGGGCGGCCGGCCAGGTCAGAGGGCTGATGTGGAGCGTGGGCGCGAGTCTCGTCATGGGCCTCGCCGTCAGCGGTATGCACTACACGGGCATGGCCGCCCTCAGCGTCCATCTGCACGGCAGCTCCGCCGCCCCGACCTCGGGCGACTCGCCCGCCGAACTGCTCGCACCGATGATGATCGGCCCGCTGGCCTTCCTGCTGATCGCCGGCGTCGTCGTGATGTTCGACCCGCTGATGGTCATGGGCAAGCCCGACTGGGCGCCCGTCGAGAACAAGCCAGGTATTCCGGCCCACGCCGACGCCCCGCACACGGTCCGCCGCCCCCCGGTCCGCCCCCGCCGACGGGTCGGCCAGCGCAGCTCACGGACCCCGCAGAACTGGTGACCGCACCGCGTTGTCAGTGGGGGGTCGTACGGTGGACTCCATGCGGCCCGTTTCCCACATCGAACGCACGGTGGCGCCTTTCGAGGTCGTCAGCCCCTACCAGCCCAGCGGCGACCAGCCGACGGCCATCGCCGACCTGGCCCGGCGCATCGAGGCCGGTGAGAAGGACGTCGTCCTCCTCGGCGCGACCGGCACCGGCAAGTCCGCCACCACCGCGTGGATGATCGAGAAGCTCCAGCGGCCCACCCTGGTGATGGCCCCGAACAAAACCCTGGCCGCCCAGCTGGCCAACGAGTTCCGGGAGCTCCTGCCGAACAACGCGGTCGAATACTTCGTCTCGTACTACGACTACTACCAGCCCGAGGCCTACGTCCCGCAGTCGGACACCTACATCGAGAAGGACTCCTCGATCAACGAGGAGGTCGAGCGGCTGCGCCACTCCGCGACCAACTCGCTGCTGACCCGCCGCGACGTCATCGTGGTCGCCTCGGTCTCCTGCATCTACGGCCTCGGTACTCCGCAGGAGTACGTGGACCGGATGGTCCCCCTCAGGGTCGGCGACGAACTCGACCGTGACGAGTTGCTGCGCCGCTTCGTCGACATCCAGTACACGCGCAACGACCTGGCCTTCACCCGGGGCACCTTCCGGGTCCGCGGCGACACCATCGAGATCTTCCCGGTCTACGAGGAGCTCGCCGTCCGCATCGAGATGTTCGGCGACGAGATCGAGGCGCTGTCCACGCTGCACCCGCTCACCGGCGAGATCATCAGCGACGACCAGCAGCTGTACGTCTTCCCGGCCTCCCACTACGTGGCAGGGCCGGAGCGCATGGAGCGGGCCGTCAACGACATCGAGAAGGAGCTCGGTGAGCGTCTGACCGAGCTGGAGAAGCAGGGCAAGCTCCTTGAGGCCCAGCGGCTGCGCATGCGGACCACGTACGACCTGGAGATGCTCCGTCAGATCGGCTCCTGCTCCGGTGTCGAGAACTACTCGATGCACTTCGACGGCCGTGAGCCCGGCTCCCCGCCGAATACCCTGCTGGACTACTTCCCGGACGACTTCCTGCTGGTCATCGACGAGTCGCATGTCACGGTCCCGCAGATCGGCGCCATGTACGAGGGCGACGCCTCCCGTAAGCGCACCCTCGTCGACCACGGTTTCCGGCTGCCCTCCGCTCTCGACAACCGCCCGCTGAAGTGGGAGGAGTTCCAGGAGCGCATCGGGCAGACCGTCTATCTGTCGGCCACCCCCGGCAACTACGAACTCTCCCGGGGCGACGGCGTCGTCGAGCAGATCATCCGCCCGACCGGACTGATCGACCCGGAGGTCGTGGTCAAGCCCACCGAGGGCCAGATCGACGACCTGGTGCACGAGATCCGCAAGCGCACCGAGAAGGACGAGCGCGTCCTGGTCACCACGCTCACCAAGAAGATGGCCGAGGACCTCACGGACTACTTCCTGGAGCTCGGCATCCAGGTCCGCTATCTGCACAGCGACGTCGACACCCTGCGCCGCGTCGAGCTGCTGCGTGAACTGCGCGCCGGTGAGTACGACGTCCTGGTCGGCATCAACCTCCTGCGCGAGGGCCTCGACCTCCCCGAGGTCTCCCTGGTGGCGATCCTCGACGCCGACAAGGAGGGCTTCCTGCGTTCCGGCACCTCCCTCATCCAGACCATCGGCCGCGCGGCGCGCAACGTCTCCGGCCAGGTCCACATGTACGCCGACAAGATCACCCCGGCGATGGCGAAGGCCATCGACGAGACCAACCGGCGCCGGGAGAAGCAGGTCGCCTACAACACGGCGAACGGCATCGACCCCCAGCCGCTGCGCAAGAAGATCAACGACATCGTGGCGCAGATCGCCCGCGAGGACGTCGACACCGAGCAGCTGCTCGGCTCCGGCTACCGCAAGCAGAAGGACGGCAAGAGCGCCAAGGCACCGGTGCCGTCCCTCGGCGGCAAGGCGGCGGGCGGCAAGGCCGCCAAGGGCAAGGCCAAGGACACCGTGCCGACCGACCGGCCCGCGGCCGAGCTGGCCGAGCAGATCGAGGAGATGACCGCGCGGATGCGCGCCGCCGCCGCCGATCTCCAGTTCGAGATCGCGGCCCGACTGCGCGACGAGGTCTCCGAGATGAAGAAGGAACTCCGGCAAATGCGGGAGGCGGGCATCGCCTGACGGACACGCGACGCCCCTGTTGTACGCGCTGTGTTGCAAGACCGACACAAATTGCGCCCCGGGTAGCGGCACTGTCAGTGCCCCTGCGTAGGGTTCTGGTCAACCGCGGACTCCGCGGCAACAGGGGACAGTTCGAGAGGGGAATCAGCGCGTGACCGTCAACATGACCAAGGGTCAGGCCATCAGTCTGCAGAAGAACGACGGCGGCAGCCTGACCGCGGTGCGCATGGGTCTCGGCTGGCAGGCGGCTCCCCGTCGCGGCCTGTTCGGCTCGCGCACCCGCGAGATCGACCTGGACGCCTCCGCCGTGCTGTTCGCGGACAAGCAGCCCGTCGACGTCGTCTTCTTCCGCCACCTGGTGAGCGACGACGGCTCGGTGCGCCACACCGGCGACAACCTCGTCGGCGGTGTCGGCCAGGGCGGCGACGACGAGGCGATCCTCGTCGACCTGGCGCGCGTCCCGGTCCACATCGACCAGATCGTCTTCACCGTGAACTCCTTCACGGGCCAGACCTTCCAGGAAGTGCAGAACGCGTTCTGCCGTCTCGTCGACGAGACCAACGGCCAGGAGCTGGCCCGCTACACGCTGGCGGGCGGCGGCGCCTACACGGCCCAGATCATGGCCAAGGTGCACCGCACCGGCCCCGGCTGGACGATGACGGCCCTCGGCACCCCGGCCAACGGCCGCACCTTCCAGGACCTGATGCCGGCGATCCTGCCGCACCTGTAGCCCGCCCGGCCAGGGCCCGCGACACCGGCATGATCCGTCCGCCGGGCCCTGGCGGCACCCGACACCGAAAGCGACACAGGGGGACGAAGGCATGACGGCCGAGCTGGTGCGGGGGCAGAACCACCCGCTCTCCCAGGCCCGTCTCGAGATCCGGGTCTCGGCCGGCAAGCCGATCGTGGCCGGCGTGACGCTCAGCGACGAGCACGGCAAGGTCCACGGCATCGAATGGGTGGCCCACCCCGGCGCACCCACCCTGCCGGGCCTGGAGGTCTCCCGCCAGGCCGCCGCCGACCACCGCCTCGCGGTGGACCTCGACGCCGTGCCGGAAGCCGTGCACCGGGTCAGCGTGCTGCTGGCCCTGCCCACCGGAGTGGGCGGCCCCGTCAGGTTCGGCGGTCTCGCCGCCCCCTTCCTCGCGGTCACCGGCCTCGACGGCTCCGAGGTCGCCAGCTACACCATCACCGGCCTGGAGGCCGAGTCCGCCGTCGTCGCCCTGGAGCTGTACCGCCGTCAGGGCGCCTGGAAGGTCCGCGCCGTCGGCCAGGGATACGCCGGTGGCCTCGCCGACCTCCTCGCCGACCAGGGCCTGCCCCAGGCCCACCAACTGGCCGGCAGCATCAACGACGCCGTGGCCCAGGGCCTCGCCCGCTCGGTCCAGGCCCCCCGCACCGACGGCGACCGCACCCGGCACGCGGCGACCCCGACCCTCGGCGCCGACCAGGGCGGCGCCGCAGCTCAGGGCGCCGCACCACCGCCCCCGCCCGCGTCGCCGTACGGCAACCAGGCATCGGGCGCGCCCGGGCAGCCCACTTCTCCCTACGGTGCCCAGGCACCCGGCACCCCCGCCCAGCCGCCGTCCTCGCCCTACGACCCTCCGGCCGCCACGGACCCGTCCTCCGGTGCCCAGCCGGGCGCCGGCGCGGGTGGCACCGTCAACTACAGCCATCCGCGCCGCCAGACCACCGCCCCGCCGCCGCCCCCGCCGACCGCGCCCCCGGCCCAGCCCGGACAGCCCCAGCAGCCCGTCGCGGGGGATGCGACCGGCTGGTCGATGGACGAGCGGCTCTACAACCAGGTGTGGGGCATGTTCGAGGACCTGGCCCGCACCATGGCCGCGTACCGCAGCGCGGTCGACTTCGCCGACTCCCGTATGGAGAAGGAGCTGGACCAGGCCCTGTCCGACCCGCGCAGCAGGATCGGCGGCCAGAGCGACGCCGCGCGCGAGGCGGCCCGCGCCCGGCACACCGAACTCGTCGACCAGGCACGCGCGGCCCTGGACCGCGACCTTGCCCAGCTCACCGCCGAGGCCGACGTCGTGGAGCCCGCGCTGCCCGCGGCCTACGCCCGCTGGGACAACCCCGTCTGGCACGGCCACCGGGTGCCGATGGAGATCCCCATGGCCCTGCGCCTGGGCGACCTGCATCTTCCCGAGGCCCCGCAGCTGCGCATCCCGATGCTGGTCCGACTGCCGCTGGAGCGCGGTCTGTGGATCGACAGCGGGCGCGCCGACTCGCTCGACGGCTCCTTCACCGACTCCCACGACCTCAGGCGTCTGGCGATGGAGACCGCGGTGGCGCACGCGGCCCGGCTGCTCGCCGTCTATCCGGCCGGCGAGTTCACCGTGCACGTCATCGACCCGGCGGGCTCCGGCGGGCAGGCGCTCGTACCGCTGGTGCAGACCGGTGTGCTCGCCGGGCCGCCCGCCCTGGGCGCGGCGGGCGTGGCGGACGTCCTGGCCCGGCTCACCCAGCGCGTCGACCTGGTGCAGATGGCGGTGCGCGGCGGCGCGCCCGACTCGCTCCCACCGGGCTTCGACACCTCCGAGCAGCTGCTGATCGTCAACGACTTCCCGCACGGCTTCGACGACCGTGCCGTGACTCAGCTGCGCTATCTCGCCGACGAGGGCCCGGCGGTCGGCGTCCATCTGATGATGGTGGCGGACCGCGAGGAGGCCTCCGCGTACGGCCCGTTGCTGGACCCGCTGTGGCGTTCGCTGCTGCGACTGAGTCCGGTGCCCGACGATCATCTCGCCGACCCGTGGGTGGGACATGCCTGGACGTACGAGCCCTCGCTCGTGCCGCCGGGCAGCCAGGTCCTCCAGCAGGTGCTGAGTCAGCTGACAGCGGCCCGTACCAAGTACACGTAAAGGCTCACGACCTGCGACTTTGACCTTTCTTTTGCCAATCGCTTTACCTTTCCTTGGTGATTGGGGTACCGTCTTCCTTGCGGAGGGGAGTACTCCCTGTCGATGCGGCGTACCCGTCAATACGGAACAGATCCCATGGATCTGCTCCCGGGGCGTCGGCCCACCTTGGGTGGAAGAGACCTCCGGCAGCGCGACGACGCTGACATTTGCCGTTACGTAATGCCGGAGGATCAGTGGATGTTTCCGTGACCCTGTGGGTCCTGACCATCGTGGGCCTCGCCGCCCTCATCGCGGTCGACTTCTTCATCGGCCGCAAGCCGCACGACGTGTCCATCAAGGAAGCCGGGATCTGGACGGTCGTCTGGATCGCCCTGGCCGGCCTCTTCGGCCTCGGCCTGCTGATCTTCGGCGGGGGCCAGGCCGGCGGAGAGTTCTTCGCGGGCTTCATCACCGAGAAGTCCCTGAGCGTCGACAACCTCTTCGTCTTCGTCCTGATCATGGCGAAGTTCGCGGTGCCCTCGCAGTACCAGCAGCGGGTGCTCCTCGTCGGTGTCCTCATAGCCCTGGTCCTGCGGGCCATCTTCATCGCCGCGGGCGCCGCCATCCTCGCCAGCTTCGCGTGGGTCTTCTACCTCTTCGGCGCCTTCCTGATCTGGACCGCCTGGAAGCTCATCCAGGAGGCCCGGGCCGACGAGGAGGACGAGGAGTTCGAGGAGAACAAGCTCCTCAAGGCCGCCGAGCGCCGCTTCGGAGTGGCCGACCGCTACCACGGCACCAAGCTCTGGATCGAGGAGAACGGCAAGCGGGTCATGACCCCGATGCTCGTCGTGATGCTGGCGATCGGCACCACCGACGTGCTCTTCGCCCTCGACTCCATCCCCGCGATCTTCGGCCTGACCCAGGACCCGTACATCGTCTTCACGGCCAACGCGTTCGCCCTGATGGGTCTGCGCCAGCTGTACTTCCTCATCGGCGGCCTGCTGAAGAAGCTGGTCCACCTCAGCTACGGCCTGTCGATCATCCTCGGCTTCATCGGCGTCAAGCTGGTGCTGCACGCGCTGCACGAGTCCGGGGTCCACGTCCCCGAGATCAGCATCCCGGTCTCCCTCGGCGTGATCTGCGGCGTCCTGGTCGTCACCACGATCACCAGCCTCCGCGCCACCAGGAAGCAGGCGGCGGCCGAGGCGGCGCAGACGCGGAGCGATGGCGCTCCGAAGGACAGCATCGACGCCTGACCACGTCGGACGTAGGAACAACCAGCACCGGGAGCGCCGCATGACCGATTGCCGCCCATCGCTCCCGGTGCTTCGGTTGTCTGCGGAGCGTCTCCGCGCCGGAGACGCCACGGCCGGGTGGAGGCACCGTGGACGCACCCATGAAGTTCGTACAGATTCTCGACTTCGAGACCGACCGCATCGACGAGATGCGCGAGCTGGCCCAGCAGCAGGAGGAGAGCATGGCGGCCCGCAGCGGCGGGCCCACGCACCGCCTCGTCCTGAAGGACCGCAACCAGCCCAACCGCTACTTCGTGGTGATCGAGTTCGACTCCTACGACGAGGCGATGGCCAACAGCGAGCACCCCGACACGACCAAGTTCGCCGAGCAGATGGCCGCGCTCTGTGCCAAGCCACCCACCTTCACCGACTGCGACGTCGTGGACGTCACCGAGTTCAAGTAGCGCCCGCCGGGCCCCGTACCGCCGGAGTGCGGGGCCCTTTCGCCTCTGCAAGGATCACCGCATGATCGCTCGGCTCCGGTCGCTCACCACCCAGTGGACGCTCCTCGTGCCGGTGCTCGCGGTCGTCCTGCTGGGCTTCACCTGGGGGCGTGATCTGCCGGGCGTGGTCGTCGGCCTGGTGACCGTGGTCCTCGCGGGCGCCGTCCTGGCCGCCGTGCACCATGCCGAGGTCGTCGCCCACCGGGTCGGCGAACCCTTCGGCTCGCTGGTCCTCGCGGTCGCCGTCACCATCATCGAGGTAGCGCTGATCGTCACCCTGATGGCCGACGGCGGCAGCAAGGGCTCGACCCTCGCCCGGGACACGGTCTTCGCGGCCGTGATGATCACCTGCAACGGCATCGTCGGCATCTGCCTCCTGGTCGCCTCCCTGCGCCACGGCATCGCGGTCTTCAACCCCGAGGGCACCGGCGCCGCCCTCGCGACCGTCGCCACCCTGGCCACCCTCAGCCTGGTGCTGCCGACGTTCACGACGAGCAAGCCGGGCCCGGAGTTCTCGGGCGTCCAACTGACCTTCGCCGCACTGTCCTCACTGATCCTGTACGGCCTGTTCGTCGCCACCCAGACCGTGCGGCACCGCGACTACTTCCTCCCCCTCACCCGCCAGGGCGAGGTCATCACCGTCGACGACCACGCCGACGCGCCCTCTACCCGCACCACCCTGATCAGCCTGGGCCTGCTGGGCCTCGCCCTGATCGGCGTCGTGGGACTGGCCAAGGGCGTGTCGCCCACCATCGAGTCAGGAGTGGAGGCCGCCGACCTCCCGCATGCCGTCGTCGGTGTGATCATCGCCCTGCTGGTCCTGCTCCCCGAGACCATCGCCGCGCTCCGCTCCGCCCGCCGCGACCGGGTGCAGACCAGCCTCAACCTCGCGCTGGGCTCGGCGATGGCCAGCATCGGCCTCACCATCCCCGCCGTCGCCCTGGCCACCGTCTGGCTCGACGGCCCGCTCGTCCTCGGCCTCGGCTCCACGCACATGGTCCTGCTCGCCCTGACCGTGGTCGTGAGCTCCCTGACGGTGGTGCCCGGCCGGGCCACCCCGCTCCAGGGCGGCGTACACCTGGTGGTGTTCGCGGCCTATCTGGAACTGGCGCTCAACCCCTAGACCGCGCGCCGCCGGAGCGCCCTGCAAGCCGCCCGCCCCGCTCATTCCATGACCGGCTCCGCCTTGACCGCCGCCGTCGCCCCCACCGGCCGCGTCTCCGGCAGCAGCGCGAAGCAGACCAGGCTGAGCAGCGCGATCCCCGTCAGATAGGCCCCCACCCCCCATGGCACCCGGCCGCCCCGCTCGGCCAGCGCCGT
Source organism: Streptomyces sp. NBC_00028 (assembly GCF_045041065.1). Taxonomy (NCBI): domain Bacteria; kingdom Bacillati; phylum Actinomycetota; class Actinomycetes; order Kitasatosporales; family Streptomycetaceae; genus Streptomyces; species Streptomyces sp. NBC_00028. The sequence goes on from NZ_CP108293.1 coordinate 7,502,274, forward strand.
CGCCACGATCGGGGTGAGCGCGCCCCCGAGGACCCCGCCGAGGTTGTAGCCGACCGCGGCACCCGTGCAGCGCACCCGCGGCTCGTACAGCTCCGGCAGATACGCGGCGATCACCGCGAACATCGTGATGAACGCGAGCATCGCGCCCAGGAAGCCGAGGAACATCAGCAGCGGAGCCCCGGTCGCCAGGAGCGCGACCATCGGGAACATCCACAGCGCCGCCGCCGCGCACCCGGCCAGACACAGCGGCCGCCGCCCGTACCGGTCGCCGAGCAGCGCCACCACCGGCGTGAGCGAGCCCTTGACCACGACCGCGGCCATGATGCAGGCCAGCATCACCGTACGGCTCACGCCCAGCCGTTCGGTCCCGTAGGCGAGGGACCAGGTCGTCACGGCGTAGAAGATCGCGTACCCGACCGCGAGCCCGCCGGCCGTCAGCAGGACGAGCCGCCAGTGGTCGCGTGCCACCTCGGCGAGCGGCACGCGCGCGTGGTCGTCCAGTTCGAGGAAGGAAGGGCTCTCGACGAGCGACGACCGCAGCCACAGCCCCGCCAGGGCCAGCACGCCCGCCGCCCAGAACGGCACCCGCCACCCCCATGAAGCGAACTGCGCGTCCGTGAGCGTCGCCGACAGCACCAGCATCACGCCGTTGGCGAGCAGGAAGCCCAACGCGGGCCCGACCTGCGGAAAGCTCGACCACAGCCCGCGCCGCTCGGCCGGCGCGTGCTCCGCCGTCAGCAGCACCGCCCCGCCCCACTCCCCGCCGAGCCCCAGCCCTTGGAGGAAGCGCAGCCCGAGCAGCAGCAGGGGAGCGGCCACCCCGATCGAGTCGTAGGTCGGCACACAGCCGACCGCGACGGTGGCACCGCCGGTGAGCAGCAGCGACAGTACGAGGACCGGTCGCCGACCGCGCCGGTCGCCGATGTGCCCGAACAGCACCGACCCCAGCGGCCGGGCGACGAACCCCACCCCGAACGTGCCGAACGCGGCGAGCGTCCCCGCCAGCGGCGAGAACGTCGGGAAGAACAGCGGCCCCAGGACCAGCGCCGCCGCGGTCCCGTAGACGAAGAAGTCGTAGAACTCGATGGCCGTCCCGGCGAGGGAGGCGGCCGCGAGCCGCAGCATGGAGGGCGCCCTTACGGTGCGTACGTCGTGCATGCCGCGTCAACTACCCACGGTGACCATGGGTTACGGGGGCGCGCGGAGGCGCGGCCGCCGGGTCAGTAGGTGACCGTGATGCGCCGGGCGGGGCCGTCGACCCGTACGAGTCCGCCGTAGGGGATGGCCAGTTGGGGGTCCGTGTGGCCGAAGTCCACGTCGAAGACGATCGTGGTGTCGGGAGCGTACACACGCATCGCGCGGAGTACCGCTTCGCGCTGCTCGGCCGCGTAACGGTCGGCCTCCTCCGGGCTGTTGGGCCGCTCGAAGGACCAGGTCTTGGGACGGCCCATCAGGAGCGCGGAGAAGCGCCGGAGCAGGCCGCGCTCGCCCATGTTGCGCAGGGTGCGGAAGACCTCCTCGCCGCTCGGCAGTTCCTCGGACGTCTCCAGGAGCAGCACGCCGTCGTCGTATGCGCTCAGGTCGCGGGCGATCTCGCGGTCGGCCATCAGCAGCCATCCCAGGATCTCCAGGCAGCCGCCCCAACTACGGCCCTCGACCACCCGGTCGGGGTTCACCCAGGTCCAGCCGCCGCCCGGCCGGGTCGGCGGTGCCGTCTCGAAGGTCGCCGGGTCCGCCCAGTCCCGGTTGACGTCGTTCCAGCGTTCGGCGGGCGTGAGTTCGTACGCGCCGGAGGTGAACAGCGCCGCCCTGAGCGAGTCGGCGGTGAGCGTGTCCATGGCCACCGGGCGCCCGAGCGCGGTCATCACCGTCGCACCGTGGTAGCCGACGATGCCGGTGTTGTGGAGATAGGCCAGCAGGTTGGTGTTGTCGCTCATCCCGAAGAACGGCTTCGGGTTCGCCCGGATCAACTCCCGGTCCAGGAACGGCAGGACGGTGATCTGGTCGTCGCCCCCGATCGAGGCCATGATCACCTTGATCTCCGGGTCGGCGAAGGCGGCGTTGACGTCGGCGGCCCGCTCCTGCGGGGTCGCGCCCATCCTGCGCGTCGTCGGGTACTCGACGGGCACGAGGCCGAACTCCTCGCGCAGCCGCTCCAGCCCCAGTTCGTGCGGGCGCGGGAAGAGCCCGGGCAGCCCGGCGCCGGGCGAGATGACGGCTATACGGTCGCCGGGGGAGGGCTTGGGCGGGTACGAGATCGTCGTCATTCCGGGAGGGTACGGGCCACACCGCTCCCGGCGCACCGTGATAAACCGGGTCTGAGCAGCGGTCTTCAACGGGCCGCCCACCCTTCACCGGACCGGAGGAACCGTGCCCCGCACCCTGGCCAACGCCCCGATCATGATCCTCAACGGCCCCAATCTGAACCTGCTCGGGCAGCGTCAGCCGGAGATCTACGGCAAGGACACGCTGGCCGACGTCGAGTCCCTGTGCGCCAAGGCGGCGGCCGCGCACGGCGGCACGGTGGACTTCCGCCAGTCCAACCACGAGGGCGAGCTGGTCGACTGGATCCACGAGGCGCGGCTGAACCACTGCGGGATCGTCATCAACCCCGGCGCCTACTCGCACACCTCGGTCGCGATCCTGGACGCCCTCAACACCTGTGACGGACTGCCGGTGTTGGAGGTCCACATCTCCAACATCCACCAGCGCGAGACCTTCCGGCACCACTCGTACGTCTCCCTGCGCGCCGACGGGGTCATCGCGGGCTGCGGGGTGCAGGGGTACGTGTTCGGTGTGGAGCGGGTCGCGGCGCTGGTGGCTTAGAGCCGGCCCGCCTCCACGATCCGCCGCAGGAACCGCTGTGTGCGCTCCTGCTGCGGGTCGCCGAAGATCTGCTCGGCCGTCCCGCGCTCCAGGACCACGCCTCCGTCCAGAAAACAAACCTGGTCGGCGACGTCCCGCGCGAAGCCCATCTCATGCGTGGCCAGCACCATGGTCATGCCGTCGCCCTTGAGGTCACGGACGACGTTCAACACCTCGCCCACCAGCTCCGGGTCGAGGGCGGCGGTGACCTCGTCGAGCAGCAGCAGCCGGGGACGTACCGCCAGAGCCCGTACGATCGCCACCCGCTGCTGCTGACCGCCGCTCAGCCGGTCCGGGTACTCGCCCGCCTTCCCGCCGAGCCCGAGCCGCTCCAGCAGCTCCCTGCCACGCTCCTCGGCCTCCGCGCGGGACACCCCGTGCACCCGGCGCGGGGCGAGAGTGATGTTCTCCAGCACGGTCATGTGCGGGAAGAGGTTGTACGCCTGGAAGACCACGCCGATACGGCGGCGTACCGCGTCCTGGTCGACGCGCGGGTCGGTGATCTCCTCGCCGTCCAGCCAGATCGCGCCGTCGTCGATCTCCTCCAGGAGGTTGGCGCAGCGCAACAGCGTGGACTTGCCGGAACCGGAGGCGCCGATAAGCGCGGTCACGGTGTGCGGGGCGACCTCCAGGTCGACGTCCCGCAGCACGACCGAGTCACCGAAGGTCTTGCGGACGGACTCCATCCGCAGCACCGGTGCGTCCGCGTCGCTCATGCGATTCCTCCCTGGGCCCGCTGACGGTCCATCCGTGCCGTCACCCAGTCCGTGAAGCGGGTCATCGGGATGGTCAGCGCCACGAACACCAGGCCCGCGACGATGTACGGCGTGTAGTTGAGACTGCGGCCCACGATGATGTCGGCGGCCCGTACGGCGTCCACCGCGCCGCCGATCGACACGAGCCCGGTGTCCTTCTGCAGCGACACCAGGTCGTTGAGCAGCGGCGGCACCTGACGGCGTACCGCCTGCGGCAGCACCACGTACCGCAGCGCCTGCCGGTTGGAGAGTCCGAGGGAGCGGGCCGCGGCGCGCTGTGAGGGGTGGATGGACTCGATGCCGGCGCGGAACACCTCGGCGACGTACGCCGAGTACGTCAGCGTCAGCGCCGTGCCGCCCAGCCACACCGGGTCGACCGTCACGCCCTGGAGCCGCAGCGCGGGGACGCCGAGGACGACGATCATGAGGTTGATGATGAGGGGAAGCCCGCGGAAGAAGTCCGTGTAGGCCGCGGCCAGCACCCGCAGCGGGAAGAACACCGGGCCGCGCAGCGTACGGGCGACGGCGATGAGCATGCCGAGGACGAGCACGGCCGCGCCGCAGATCAGCAGCAGCCGGACGTTGAGCCAGAGCCCTTCGAGGATCTTGGGCAGCGCCTCGCGCGCGTACTGCCCGTTGAAGAAGGTCTCCTTGGTGCGCGGCCAGCCGGGCGCGTTGACGACGACCAGATAGAGGACGACCGCCGTCACGAGCGTCGAGACCGCGGCGATCGCGGTGGCGCGACGGGAGCGGGCGCGCTTGTGGCGCTCGCGTTCGAGCCGCCGCGCGGAGGGCGTGTACGCGTCGACCGGGTCCGGCGTCTGCGCGCCGGACTCGTCCTTGGTGAGCGTCACTTGAGCACCGGGGCGTCGACGGCGTCGGACAGCCACTGCTGCTCGATCTTCGCCAGCGTGCCGTCCTTGCGCAGGGCGTCCACGGCGCCGGTCACGCAGGAGGTGAGCGCGCTGCCCTTGTCGAGGACGAGACCGAACTGCTCCCGCGTGCCGCCCTGGTTCTCGAACTGGCCGACGATCTCGGCGTCCGTGACCTCGGCCGCGGTGATGTAGAAGGCGGTCGGCAGGTCGACGACGATGGCGTCCACCTGGCCGTTCTTCAGGGCGGACTTGGCCTGGTCGTTCTTGGCGTACGCGGCGGCCTGCCGCGTCGGCTTCACCACGTCCTCGATGTAGTTGAGGCTGGTGGTGCCGACCTGGGCGCCCAGCTTGAGGCCCTTGAGGTCCGCGATGCTCGTCGCCTTGGCGGCCTTGGTGCCCTTGAGGGCGATGACGGCCTGGCGGACGTCGTAGTAGCCGGACGAGAAGTCCACGGCCTTCTTGCGCTCGGCGCTGATCGACACCTGGTTGATGTCGAAGTCGAACGTCTTCTCCCCGGGCGCGAACGCCTTGTTGAAGGGGACGCTCTGCCAGACGACGGCGCTCTTGTCGTAGCCGAGCTGCTCGGCCACGGCGTAGGCGACCGCGGACTCGAAGCCCTTGCCGTTGGCGGGCTTGTCGTCCTTGAACCAGGGCTCGTACGCCGGTTCGTCGGTGGCGATCGTCAGCTTGCCGGACGTCTCGGTGGCGAGCTTGCCCTTGGCGCACGCGGCGCCCGTCGTCGACCCCGAGGGCTTCGCGGCCGAGTCGTCCTCGGGCTGCGGAGCACAGCCGACGGCGGTGGCGAGCAGGGCTATCGTTGCGGCGGCTACGGCGCGGCGCAGGGCGCTGGGGGCGAGGTGCATGGCGGGAGATTGACAGCACGTCGCCCCGTTTGTCGAGGTCACGTCGGCTTTTGTCCGCATACTGGGAACGGGTGTTGCGTTCTCGTGAACGGTCCCTGTGCGGGTGCGTCGCCGGGGCCGCCGGTCGAGGGCGGGGATCGGAAGACCGGCGGCCCGTACCGCGCAGGAGCCGTCATCCTGTGCGGGGCTGGCACCAGTTGACCGCGCAACAACGCGGGCCGGGAGCGTGCGGAGGACACCGGCGTGTGCGAAGGGTTCACACGGGGCGCGCGGACAGGCGTCGCGCGCCCCGGCGTTCACCACCCGCGCGCGTGCCACTCCGGCAGATGCGGTCGCTCCGCGCCCAGCGTCGTGTCGTTGCCGTGTCCCGGGTAGACCCATGTCTCGTCCGGCAGGACGTCGAAGATCTTCGTCTCCACGTCGTGGATCAGGCTGGCGAACGCCTCGGGGTCCTTCCACGTGTTGCCCACGCCGCCGGGGAACAGGCAGTCGCCGGTGAAGACATGGGGGTGGCCGTGCGGGTCGTCGTAGACGAGGGCGATCGAGCCCGGCGTGTGGCCGACCAGATGGCGGGCGGTGAGCTCGACGTGGCCCACCTGGAGGGTGTCTCCGTCGGCGAGGAGGACGTCGGTCGGCACGGGGATGCCGGCGGCGTCGTCCCGGCCCGCATAGGTGCGGGCGCCCGTGGCCTCGACGACCCGGGCGAGCGCCTGCCAGTGGTCGCCGTGCTGGTGCGTGGTGACGACGGAGGCGATGCCGTCGTCACCGATCGTGCCGAGCAGGGCGTCCGCGTCGTTGGCGGCGTCGATCAGCAGCTGCTCGTCCGTGGCCCGGCAGCGCAGCAGATAGGCGTTGTTGTTCATCGGGCCGACCGCGATCTTGGTGATCATCAGGTCCTTGAGCTCGTGCACGTCCGCCGGGCCACCGACGGTCACCTGTCCGCTGTACGTCATGGCGGTCAGTCTAGGACGCGCTCACAGCGCGGGAAGCTCCGGCAGCCGTCCGCCCTCCACCCGCAGCGTCGATCCGCCCCGGCGTCCGGCGAGCCAGCCGAGCAGGTCCGCGGGGGGTCCCGTGACCGTGGCCACGACCGCCTCGGCCACCCGACCCGTCGTCCACACGCGCGTGCCGTCCGTCAGTCGTGTCGGCGGTACCTCGGGGTGCCCGGTGAAGCGGTCGGCGAGGAACGCGATCTCTCTTCCCGTGAACTCCGCCGGCATGTCCTCCAGCTCGTACCCGATCCCCAGGTCGACGCGGTGCAGCTCCACCTCCACCCATCGCCGGAACGGCACCCGGGACGCCGAATCGGTGACCCCGTTGCGCAGCTGCACGATCCGCGACCAGTCGGCCGGCGCGGCCCCCGCCTCCTGGAAGCGGGTGGCGCTGTCGCGGACGTCCGCGAGCTGGACGTCGAGGGGGCGCGGGGCGTCCCGGTCGATGTCGGCGTCCCTGGCGTCGCCCGACGCGTACATGGGCCGGCCTTCGAGTACGTTCACGAGGGCGTCCGCGTTCCGGGCGAGGTGGGCGAGGACATGACCACGGGTCCACCCGGGAAGCCGTGACGGCTCGGTCACAGACGCGTTGTCCAGTTTGCCGACCGCGGTGAGCAGCCGGTCCGTAGCGTCACGTACAGACGCCAGGTCATGCGCGTGATCAATCATGGTGCTGACCCTAGCCCCGCCACACCTTTGGGTGAAGGTGGTGAAGCAGTGCCGTAAATCGAATGCGCGTGCTATATGGTCGGTCGTGGCGTCGGGCATGCTGGATGGTCCGGGATTGTTGTCCCATTCGGGAATCCGACCGGCGTTGTCAGTGGCTCCCCCTAGTGTGAGAAGACACGGGGGCCTCGCCCCTGTCACCACTCTCAAGAAAGGTGCGGACCGGCGTGGCCGACCGTCTCATCGTCCGTGGCGCGCGCGAGCACAACCTGAAGAACGTCTCGCTCGACCTGCCGCGTGACTCGCTCATCGTCTTCACGGGCCTGTCCGGGTCGGGCAAGTCCTCCCTGGCCTTCGACACCATCTTCGCCGAGGGCCAGCGCCGCTACGTGGAGTCGCTCTCCTCGTACGCCCGCCAGTTCCTCGGCCAGATGGACAAGCCGGACGTCGACTTCATCGAGGGCCTCTCCCCGGCGGTCTCGATCGACCAGAAGTCGACCTCCCGCAACCCGCGCTCGACGGTCGGCACCATCACCGAGGTCTACGACTACCTGCGGCTGCTCTTCGCCCGTATCGGCAAGCCGCACTGCCCCGAGTGCGGGCGGCCCATCGCCCGCCAGTCGCCGCAGGCCATCGTCGACAAGGTCCTGGAGCTGCCGGAGGGGAGCCGCTTCCAGGTCCTCTCGCCGCTCGTGCGCGAGCGCAAGGGCGAGTTCGTCGACCTCTTCGCCGACCTCCAGACCAAGGGCTACTCCCGCGCGCGGGTCGACGGCGAGACCATCCAGCTCTCCGAGCCGCCCACGCTGAAGAAGCAGGAGAAGCACACCATCGAGGTGGTCGTCGACCGGCTCACGGTGAAGGACTCCGCCAAGCGCCGGCTCACCGACTCGGTGGAGACCGCCCTCGGCCTGTCCGGCGGCATGGTCGTCCTCGACTTCGTCGACCTCCCCGCCGACGACCCCGAGCGCGAGCGCATGTACTCGGAGCACCTGTACTGCGCCTACGACGACCTGTCCTTCGAGGAGCTGGAGCCCCGTTCCTTCTCCTTCAACTCGCCCTTCGGCGCCTGCCCCGAGTGCACGGGCATCGGCACGCGGATGGAGGTCGACCCGGAGCTGATCGTCCCGGACGAGGACAAGTCCCTCGACGAGGGCGCCATCCACCCCTGGTCGCACGGCCACACCAAGGACTACTTCGGCCGTCTCATCGGCGCCCTCGCGGACGCCCTCGGCTTCCGCACGGACATCCCCTTCGCCGGGCTGCCGCAGCGCGCCAAGAAGGCCCTGCTCCACGGCCACAAGACGCAGATCGAGGTGCGCTACCGCAACCGGTACGGCCGTGAGCGCGTGTACACCACGCCGTTCGAAGGAGCCGTCCCCTTCGTCAAGCGCCGCCACAGCGAGTCGGAGAGCGACGCCAGCCGTGAGCGCTTCGAGGGCTACATGCGCGAGGTGCCCTGCCCCACCTGTGAGGGCACGCGCCTGAAGCCGATCGTCCTCGCGGTCACCGTCATGGGGAAGTCGATCGCCGAGGTCTCCGGCATGTCGATCAGCGACTGCGCGGACTTCCTGGGCGAGCTGAAGCTCAGCGCCCGCGACAAGAAGATCGCCGAGCGGGTGCTGAAGGAGGTCAACGAACGGCTGAAGTTCCTGGTCGACGTCGGCCTGGACTACCTCTCGCTGAACCGCGCGGCCGGCACCCTCTCCGGCGGCGAGGCCCAGCGCATCCGCCTGGCCACCCAGATCGGCTCCGGCCTCGTCGGCGTGCTCTACGTCCTCGACGAGCCGTCCATCGGTCTGCACCAGCGCGACAACCACCGGCTGATCGAGACCCTGGTCCGGCTGCGCGACATGGGCAACACGCTCATCGTCGTCGAGCACGACGAGGACACCATCAAGGTCGCCGACTGGGTGGTCGACATCGGCCCCGGCGCGGGCGAGCACGGCGGCAAGGTCGTGCACAGCGGCTCCATGAAGGAGCTGCTCGCCAACGACGAGTCGATGACCGGGCAGTACCTGTCCGGCAAGAAGGCGATCCCGCTCCCGGACATCCGCCGCCCGCACGACCCGTCCCGGCTGCTCACGGTGCACGGCGCCCGGGAGAACAACCTCCAGGACATCGACGTCTCGTTCCCGCTCGGTGTCTTCACCGCGGTCACCGGCGTCTCCGGCTCCGGCAAGTCCACACTGGTCAACGACATCCTCTACACGCACCTGGCGCGCGAGCTCAACGGCGCCCGCAGCGTCCCCGGGCGGCACACGCGCGTGGACGGCGACGACCTCGTCGACAAGGTCGTCCATGTCGACCAGTCGCCCATCGGCCGCACCCCGCGATCCAACCCGGCGACGTACACGGGTGTCTTCGACCACGTCCGCAAGCTGTTCGCCGAGACCACCGAGGCGAAGGTCCGCGGCTACATGCCGGGCCGTTTCTCCTTCAACGTCAAGGGCGGCCGCTGCGAGAACTGCGCGGGCGACGGCACCATCAAGATCGAGATGAACTTCCTCCCGGACGTCTACGTCCCGTGCGAGGTCTGCCACGGCGCCCGGTACAACCGGGAGACCCTGGAGGTCCACTACAAGGGCAAGTCCATCGCCGAGGTCCTGAACATGCCCATCGAGGAAGCCATGAACTTCTTCGAGGCCGTCCCGGCGATCAACCGCCACCTCAAGACGCTCAACGACGTCGGTCTCGGCTATGTCCGCCTCGGCCAGTCCGCGACGACCCTGTCCGGTGGTGAGGCCCAGCGCGTGAAGCTCGCCAGCGAGCTCCAGAAGCGGTCCACCGGTCGTACGGTCTACGTCCTCGACGAGCCGACCACCGGTCTGCACTTCGAGGACATCAGCAAGCTGCTGAAGGTCCTGGCCGGCCTGGTCGACAAGGGCAACACGGTCATCGTCATCGAGCACAACCTCGACGTGATCAAGACCGCCGACTGGATCGTCGACATGGGTCCTGAGGGCGGCGCGGGCGGCGGTCTCGTGGTCGCCGAGGGCACTCCCGAGGAGGTCGCAGGAGTCCCCGCCAGCCACACCGGCAAGTTCCTGCGCGAGATCCTCGGCGCCGACCGGGTCAGCGACGGGTCCGCGGTGAAGGCCCCGCGCAAGACGGCGACCAGGACCGCGGCGAAGACGGCGACCAGGACCGTGGCGAAGAAGACCGTCGCGGCCAGGTCGACGACGAAGAAGACGGCGACGGCCAAGACCACCGCCGCGACCGCCAAGAAGGCGGCCTCCGCGAAGAAGGCGGCCCCGGCCAAGAAGGCGACCAGGGCCCGCAAGGCCTGACAGGGCAGAACACCGGATCCCGGGAGGCGGCCGACCGACGGCCGCCTCCCGGAACCGTTTCCGGCCCCCGTCTCTTTGATCGACGGGCCCTGGGCTGTCATGCTGCGCCCAGCATCGAGCAGCGAGCACCAAGTGCCTTGCACAGCAGGGGGAATCCATGTCCGAACCCGCCGTCCCGGCCGCCAGAGGCACGTCACCGGACCGCCGTGAGGAAAAGCCCGCGGACGTCGTATGGCAGCGCCTGCAGGAACAGATCCGCTGGTTCGACAGGAAGAGCGAGTCCGCCCAACACCAGTTCAGGCGCCTGAAGATGGCGACGCTGGTGCTCGCGGCGGGCATCCCGGTGGCCGTGGCGGCCTCCGCGCCGAACTGGGTCGCGGCACTCATGGGCGCCCTGGTCGCGGTCGTCGAGGGAACCCAGCAGCTCTTCAAGTACCAGGAGAACTGGATCAGTTACCGCTCGGTCTGCGAGAACCTGCGCCGCGAGGAGCACCTGTACCTGGCCCACGCCGGCCCCTACGCCACCGCTCAGAACCCCGAACTGCTGCTCGCCGAACAGGTGGAGAAGCTCGGCAGCCAGGAAACGACCCAGTGGGCGGAGCGCGAGACGGCGCACTGACTTCCGCCGCCTACCGGCGCACTGACGTCCGCTGCCTGCGGCCGTCTCCCTCGGATCAGCTCTCCCGCAAGTCCCCCACCTCACCGGCGTACGGCGGTTCCGCCCCCGCCCGTGAGCAGGTGATCGCCGCCGCGCGCGCCGCGAACCGCAGCAGTCGGGTCCAGTCGTCGGGGCGCAGTGCCTCAAGGGCCTGCGCGGACAGGGCGTCGAGGGTGGCCAGGCCGTGCAGCAGGGCCGCGTTCACGGTGTCGCCGGCGCCGATCGTGTCGACCACGTCGACCTCCTCGCCCGGCACGGAGTGCACACCCCCGTCCCGGGTGAACGCGGTCAGTCCGGCACCGCCCTGGGTGACGACCACGGCCGAGGGGCCCGAGGCCAGCCACTCGCGCGGGGTCCCGCCGAGCCACAGCGCGTCCTCCTCCGAGAGCTTGAGCAGCGACACCGACGGCAGCCAGCTCTTGAACCGGGCCCGGTAGGCGTCCGCGTCCGGGATCAGCCCGGTGCGGATGTTGGGGTCGAGCGCGGTGAACACGCCCCGCGCGGCCGCGGCCCGCATCAGCTCCTCGTAGGCGCTCGCACCCGGCTCCAGCACCAGCGAACAGGTGCCGAACGACACCGCGCGCGTGCCGGCGGGGAGGTGGTCGGGGGCCGTGAACAGGCGGTCGGCGGTGCCGTCGACGTAGAAGGAGTAGGCGGCCGATCCGTGCGCGTCGATCGTCGCGACGGCCAGCGTGGTCGGCTCCGGGCCGCGCTGCACGCCCGACACGTCCACCGAGGCCTGCCGCAGCCCGTCGAGCAGGGCCTCGCCGAACGCGTCGGACGACGTACGCGAGCAGAAGGCGGTGGGGGAGCCGAGTCGGCCGAGGGCGACGGCCGTGTTGTACGGGCCGCCGCCGAGCGCCGGCGTCAGCGCCGCCAGGGCTCCCGTGCCCTGCGGTACCAGGTCGATGAGTGCCTCACCGGCGACGACGATCACGAGACGGTTCCTTTCTGAGGTTCTTCAGGGTTCCCGGACTTCGCAGACTGCCCGGGCTTCGCGGACTTCCCGGACTTCCCGGGCGGCAGGACGGTATCGGCGCAGCCGCACGAGCTGCGGTGGACGAACGTGCAGGGCAGACGCACGGTCCGGGCGGGCTCGTCCGGCGCGGCCAGCCGGGCCAGCAGCACCCGTACCGCCTCGGCGCCGATCTCCTTGCTGGGCTGGGCGATCGCCGTCAGCCGGGGGGAGAAGAGGTCGGCCCAGGCGAAGTCGTCGAAGCAGCACAGCGCGAGGTCGCCCGGCACCGACAGGCCGTGGTCGCGCAGGGCACGCAGGGCGCCGATGGTCATCGCGTTGTTGGCCGTGACGAGTGCCGTGGGCGGATCGGCGAGGGCCAGCAGGGCGGCGGTCGCCCGTTCGGCACCGGACGACGCGGAGTCGCCGTACGCGACGAGCTGCTCGTCGTACGGCAGTCCGGCGGTCGTGAGCCCGGACCGGTACCCGGCGATCCGCTCATCGCTGGTGCTGAGCCCGGGCAGCCCGGCGACCAGGCCGATCCGCCGGTGGCCCAGGTCGGCGAGGTGGCTGACCAGCCGGCCGGTCGGGCCGACGTTCTCGGCGCACACCTGGTCGAAACGAGGCGCGTCGCCGACCACCCGGTCCAGCAGCACCGTCGGCACCCGGTGGCGGTCGAGGTAGGCCAGCAGGTCACCGGGTTCCGGGGAGGGGGCGACGATCACGCCGTCCACCCGGCGTTCGTGCAGGAGCTGGGCGACCTTGCGCTCATGGACGGGGTCGTCGTGCGGGTCGGCGATGAGGAGGCTGTAGCCGTGTCGCAGAGCCTCGGCCTCGACGCCCTGGAGGATCTCCGTGAAGTACGGGTTGCTGATCGCCGACACCGCGAGCCCCAGGGAACGGGTGCGGGACGTCACCAGGGCGCGGGCGAGGGTGTTGGGGGTGTAGCCGAGCTCGTCCATGGCGTCGAGGACCGCCTGGCGGGTGTGGGGGAGGACCGGCCGGGTGCCGTTGAGCACATGCGAGACGGTCGCCACGGAGACGCCCGCGCTGCGCGCCACGTCGGTCATGGTCGGCATCGCGACCCCCGTTCCCTCCCAGAAACACCTTCCGGCCGGGAACGTATCCCATCCAGGGCCGCGCGTAAACGCTTGCGCAAGCGTTTACGCGCGGCCCGAGACCGCCGGAGAGGGGCGCTCCGCACCTCACAGGGGAGCGCCCCCCGCACCTCAGGTGGCGCGCTCTACTCCCAGTCCCACCCGATCCCCACGATCCCGCTCCGCACCCGCGGTTCCACGATGTGGACCGAGCGGTGGAGCCCGGTGAGGGCCAGTTCCTGGCGGCCGCTGCGCGGGGCCGCGGGCGAGTGCTGGGTGAAGCGGTGGCAGCGGGACGGCAGCGCGTTCTCGTCGAAGCGCACCTGGAGCGCGTACTGGCCGCCGGCCGGCCCGAACCCGCGGACGTACTCGCGGGAGACACCGGCCGTGCCGTCCTCGATGGCATAGCGGAAGAGGAACGTGTCGCCCGCGCGCAGCCGCGTGTCGAAGAGCAGCTCGGCCACCAGTACCCCGGTGTCGTGGTGCAGCCGGACGCGCCCCGTGCGGCAGTTCTCCAGCGCGTGCACCCGCATACGCTCCGGTATGCACCCCGGGTCGCCGTGGTGGACGGCCAGGAAGCGGTCGACGCCGTCCTTGTGGGCGCGCACGATGTGGTGCGACTCGCGCCCGAGGAGTTCGCGGCGCCCACCGATCCGTACCCGCTCGTGGTGCCCGAGGGTGTGCAGTCCGCCGTCCACGGGCGAGCCCAGGTCGGCCAGCAGCCGTTGCAGGGCGCCGGAGGCCTCGACGAGGGAGCGGTAGGAGCGGGCGGCGGGGCGCTGTCCGGCCGCGCTGTCCTCGGTCTCGGCGAGCAGCCTGATCAGCGACTCCTCGGGCAGCTGGAGGATCTCCTCCAGGGCACGGACCGCGCGCAGCGACTCGGGCCGCTGGGGCCGCCGGGCTCCCTGCTGCCAGTAGCTCAGGCTGGTGACACCGACTTTGACGCCGTGGCGGGAGAGGTGGTGCTGCACGCGCTGGAGAGGCAGACCGCGGGCGGCGATCGCGGCACGCAGGGCCACGTGGAAGGGGCCGCCTCGCAGGGCCGAGTCCAGTTCCGCGGTGGCGACGACGGCGGCGACGTCCGCGTGCTGTGTGGCGTGCGGCATGCAGGGGCCTTTCTGTGGGTGTTCGCAACGGCTGGTCAGACCGTGCGCGGGGACGTCCTCGGGGCCACCCCGTCGGCGCAGGGCGTCATCACACAGGTACGCCGTGGCTTCCGTGCGCCGTCGTTCACGGCCCCGAGTTCCCCCGCATTGAAGCGTGTTGACCTAGTCCCGACAACACCTCCCGCCCAACAGCGGCCGCTCTGCGGCTGATACGCGACCGGTCGAGTCAAGTCGGCGCGCCGAAGCGGTCGTTGTCGAATACGACGGTGATCGCGCCGATGGACAGCGACGCCCTGGAAGTTGCCGCAGGGCGAGGCCAGGCCGGACCGCCCGGCATGTGCCGCACCTCACACCGCCCCGGCGGCCCGGCGTGGTGCGGGTCGCGGAGCGCTGAAGGCTTCGTCCACAGCCTCGCCGGAGTGTCACCGCCCGCCAGTAGGGTGTGAAGCATGGCCGACCCCTCCAGCTACCGCCCCAGGCCGGGACAGATCCCGGACTCTCCCGGGGTCTACAGGTTCCGTGACGAGCACCGCCGGGTGATCTACGTCGGAAAGGCGAAAAGCCTGCGCCAGCGCCTGGCGAGCTACTTCCAGGACCTGGCGAACCTGCACCCCCGCACCCGCACGATGGTGACCACCGCCGCGTCCGTGGAGTGGACGGTGGTGTCCACGGAGGTCGAGGCCCTGCAGCTGGAGTACTCCTGGATCAAGGAGTACGACCCCCGGTTCAACGTCAAGTACCGCGACGACAAGAGCTACCCCTACCTCGCGGTGACGATGAACGAGGAGTTCCCGCGCGTGCAGGTGATGCGCGGTCACAAGAAGAAGGGCGTGCGCTATTTCGGGCCCTACGGACACGCGTGGGCGATCCGCGACACCGTGGACCTCCTGCTGCGCGTCTTCCCGGTCCGCACCTGCTCCGCCGGCGTCTTCAAGAACGCCGCCCGCACCGGCCGCCCCTGCCTCCTCGGCTACATCGGCAAGTGCTCCGCGCCCTGCGTCGGGCGGGTGTCCGCCGAGGAGCACCGCGAACTCGCCGAGGAGTTCAGCGACTTCATGGCCGGCCGCACCGGCACCTATCTCCGCCGCCTGGAGAAGCAGATGACGGAGGCGGCCGAGGAGATGGAGTACGAACGGGCGGCCCGTCTGCGCGACGACATCGGGGCCCTGCGCAAGGCCATGGAGAAGAGCGCGGTCGTGCTCGCCGACGCGACCGACGCCGACCTGATCGCGGTCGCCGAGGACGAGCTCGAAGCCGCCGTGCAGATCTTCCACGTCCGCGGCGGACGCGTGCGCGGCCAGCGCGGCTGGGTCACCGACAAGGTCGAGGAGATCACCACCGGCGCCCTCGTGGAGCACGCCCTCCAGCAGCTCTACGGCGAGGAGACCGGCGACTCCGTCCCCAAGGAGGTCCTCGTCCCGGCCCTGCCCGAGCCGGTCGAGCCTGTTCAGGAGTGGCTCACCGGGCGTCGCGGCTCGGGCGTCTCGCTGCGCATCCCGCAGCGCGGCGACAAGAAGGCCCTGATGGAGACCGTCGCCCGCAACGCCCAGCAGGCCCTCGCGCTGCACAAGACCAAGCGCGCATCCGACCTCACCACGCGCTCGCGTGCCCTGGAGGAGATCGCCGAGGCCCTCGACCTCGACAGCGCCCCGCTCAGGATCGAGTGCTTCGACATCTCCCATCTCCAGGGCGACGACGTCGTGGCCTCCATGGTCGTCTTCGAGGACGGCCTCCAGCGCAAGAGCGAGTACCGCCGCTTCCAGATCAAGGGCTTCGAGGGCCAGGACGACGTCCGCTCCATGCACGAGGTCATCACCCGCCGCTTCAAGCGGTACCTCGCCGAGAAGGAGAAGACCGGCGAGTGGGTGGACGAGAGCACCGGTGCCCAGGACACCGCCCAGGATGCCGCGGAGGACGACTTCCGGGACGCCTCCGGGAACACCCTCACCGAGGACAGCGGCCGCCCGAAGAAGTTCGCGTACCCGCCCCAGCTCCTCGTCGTCGACGGCGGTCAGCCGCAGGTGGCCGCCGCCAGGAGGGCCCTCGACGAGCTCGGTATCGACGACATCGCCGTCTGCGGTCTCGCCAAGCGCCTGGAGGAGGTCTGGCTCCCCGACGAGGACGACCCGATCGTCCTGCCGCGGACCAGCGAAGGCCTCTATCTCCTCCAGCGCGTCCGTGACGAGGCCCACCGCTTCGCGATCACCTACCAGCGCACCAAGCGGGCCAAGCGGTTCCGGTCCAGCCCCCTGGACGACGTACCGGGGCTCGGGGACACCCGTAAGCAGGCGCTTCTGAAACATTTCGGCTCGTTGAAGAAACTTCGATCTGCCACCATCGATCAGATCTGCGAGGTTCCCGGCATAGGCCGCAAAACGGCCGAGACCATTGCCGTGGCGCTCGCCCAGGCGGCACCGGCCGCGCCTGCCGTGAACACAGCTACTGGAGAGATCATGGAAGAGGAACCCGACATCATGGGTTCCGGTGGGGAGCCCGCGACGGCGGGCGCCCCGGACGAACGACGGGGGCAGGAGACATGAATGTGAACGAGCACGAAGGCCAAGAGAACCAAGGCCAGGAAACCCAGGACGCGGCCGGTATCCCCGACGTGGCCATCCCCGAGCTGGTGATCATCTCCGGCATGTCCGGAGCCGGCCGGTCGACCGCAGCCAAGTGTCTGGAGGACCTCGGCTGGTTCGTCGTCGACAACCTCCCGCCCGCGCTGATCCCCACCATGGTGGAACTCGGCGCCCGCTCGCAGGGCAATGTCGCCCGGATCGCCGTGGTCGTCGACGTCCGCGGCCGGCGTTTCTTCGACAACCTCCGCGAGTCCCTCGCCGACCTGGAGGCCAAGCACGTCACCCGGCGGATCGTCTTCCTGGAGTCCTCCGACGAGGCCCTGGTGCGCCGCTTCGAGTCCGTGCGCCGCCCGCACCCCCTCCAGGGCGACGGCCGCATCGTCGACGGCATCGACGCCGAGCGCGAGCTCCTGCGCGAGCTGCGCGGCGACGCCGACCTGGTCATCGACACCTCCAGCCTCAACGTGCACGAGCTGCGCGCCAAGATGGACGCCCAGTTCGCCGGCGAGGAGGAGCCCGAGCTGCGGGCCACCGTCATGTCCTTCGGCTTCAAGTACGGCCTCCCGGTCGACGCCGACCTGGTCGTGGACATGCGCTTCCTGCCCAACCCGCACTGGGTCCCGGAGCTGCGCCCGTACACCGGTCTGAACGAGGAGGTGTCGGCGTACGTCTTCAACCAGCCCGGCGCCAAGGAGTTCATCGACCGCTACAGCGAACTGCTCCAGCTGATCGCGGCCGGCTACCGCCGCGAGGGCAAGCGGTACGTGACCATTGCGGTCGGCTGCACCGGCGGCAAGCACCGCTCGGTCGCCACCTCCGAGAAGCTCGCCGCCCGCCTCGTCTCCCAGGGTGTGGAGACGGTGGTCGTACACCGGGACATGGGACGCGAATGACCGCACGTTCTCCGCGGCTGGGCCGGCTCGGCAGGCTGGGCCGGACGGTGCCCGAGTCCCGCGCGGGCCGGCCCGTCGAGACCCGGGGCGCGCGGCCCCGCCGCCGCGGCGCCCAGCCCAAGGTCGTCGCCCTCGGCGGCGGCATGGGCCTGTCCGCCTCGCTCGCCGCGCTGCGCCGGATCACCGGCGACCTCACCGCCGTCGTCACCGTCGCCGACGACGGCGGCTCCAGCGGCCGGCTCCGCGACGAGCTGGGTGTCCTGCCGCCCGGCGATCTGCGCAAGGCGCTGGCCGCGCTGTGCGGGGACGACGACTGGGGCCAGACCTGGGCCCGCGTCATCCAGCACCGCTTCCACTCCAAGGGCGACCTGCACGACCACGCGGTCGGCAATGTGCTGATCGTCGCCCTGTGGGAGCAGCTCGGCGACCATGTCCAGGCCCTGGACCTGGTCGGCAAGCTGCTCGGCGCGCACGGGCGCGTGCTGCCCATGTCCGCCGTCCCCCTGGAGCTCCAGGCCCTGGTCAAGGGACACGACCCGGAGCGGCCGGAGGACGTGGACACCGTCCGCGGCCAGGCCACCGTCGCCCTCACCCCGGGCGAGGTGCAGTCCGTGCACGTCGTGCCGCACGACCCGCCCGCGGTCCCCGAGGCGGTGGCCGCGGTCCTGGACGCGGACTGGGTGGTCCTCGGCCCCGGCTCGTGGTTCTCCTCGGTCATCCCGCACCTGCTGGTGCCGGAACTGCTGGACGCGCTCACGGAGACGAAGGCGCGCCGGGTACTCTCGCTGAACCTCGCGCCGCAGCCCGGAGAAACCGATGGCTTCTCCCCGCAGCGTCATTTGGAGGTTTTGGGACGACACGCCCCTAAACTCGCCCTGGACGTGGTGCTGGCCGACGAGGCCGCCGTGCCCGACCGTGACTCGCTCTCCGATGCCGCCAAGCGGTTCGGCGCCGCGGTCGAGCTGGCCCCGGTGGCCCGGCCCGACGGAACCCCGAGGCACGATCCGGAGCTGTTGGCCGCCGCGTACGACCGTATTTTTCGGATGCATGGAAGGATCGGCCCATGGCGATGACGGCAGCGGTGAAGGACGAGATCTCCCGGCTCCCCGTCACCCGGACCTGCTGCAGAAAGGCGGAGGTCTCCGCCATCCTGCGGTTCGCCGGCGGCCTTCACCTGGTGAGCGGGCGCATCGTGATCGAGGCGGAGCTGGACACCGCGATGGCGGCCCGTCGGCTCAAGCGGGACATCCTGGAGATCTTCGGCCACAGCTCGGAGCTGATCGTGATGGCGCCGGGCGGACTGCGCCGCGGCTCGCGTTACGTCGTCCGGGTCGTCGCCGGCGGTGACCAGCTGGCCCGTCAGACCGGCCTGGTCGACGGCCGGGGCCGCCCGATCCGCGGCCTGCCCCCGCAGGTCGTCTCCGGGGCCACCTGTGACGCGGAGGCGGCCTGGCGCGGGGCGTTCCTGGCGCACGGCTCGCTCACCGAGCCCGGCCGTTCGTCCTCCCTGGAGGTGACCTGCCCGGGCCCCGAGGCCGCGCTCGCCCTGGTCGGCGCCGCCCGGCGGCTGTCCATCGCCGCGAAGGCCCGCGAGGTGCGCGGCGTGGACCGCGTGGTCGTCCGGGACGGCGACGCGATCGGCGCGCTGCTCACCCGGCTCGGCGCGCACGAGTCGGTGCTGGCCTGGGAGGAGCGCCGGATGCGCCGCGAGGTGCGGGCGACGGCGAACCGTCTCGCCAACTTCGACGACGCCAACCTGCGCCGCTCGGCCCGCGCGGCCGTCGCCGCCGGTGCCCGCGTCCAGCGCGCGCTGGAGATCCTCGCCGACGACGTGCCCGAGCACCTCGCCGCCGCCGGGCGGCTGCGCATGGACCACAAGCAGGCCTCCCTGGAGGAGCTGGGCGCGCTCGCCGACCCGCCGCTGACCAAGGACGCCGTCGCGGGCCGTATCCGCCGACTGCTCGCCATGGCCGACAAGCGGGCCCAGGACCTCGGCATTCCGGGTACGGAGTCCAGCATCACCGAGGAGATGGCCGACAACCTGGCGGGCTGACCCCTCGTCAATGCGCCGGTGCCGTCGCCCGCTTGGGTGAACGGCACCGGCTTTCGCATGTCTGTGAGGCACCCTTGACTGGATCATGAAGTGTCATGAGCCTGGCATACGTTCGCTGCTGTGGCGGACCACCGCAAGGGGGGCACATGAGACGAAGAGCGAGACCGATCCTCGCCGTTGGCGCACTCCTGCTGGGCGGCGCGGGCCTCGCGCCCCTCGCCCAGGCCGCGGAGAGCGCCGGCTCTCCCGGTCCCGACGAGATCAAGGTCTTCCGGGCCGATGTCACCAGCGCGCAGGTACCCCTGCTGCTGGCGGCCGGTCAGGACGGCCACGAACTGAGTGAGCAGGTACCCGCCAAGGGCACCGCGACCGTCGAGGTCTACCTCACCGACAAACAGGCCGACAAGCTGGAGAAACAGGGCGTCGAGCTCACCGAGCACACCCTCTCCGCCAAGGCCGAGGCCCGCGTCGACGCCGCCGCCGACGGCGTGTACCGCCCCTACAGCGGCAGCGGCGGCCTCAAGCAGGAGATCCTCGCCACCGCCCAGGCCAACCCCGGCCTCACCAAGGCCGTCTCCATCGGCAAGACCGTCAACGGCCAGGACATCCTCGCGCTCAAACTGACCAAGAACGCGAAGAACACCAAGGACGGCGCCAAGCCCGCCGTCCTCTACATGTCCAACCAGCACGCGCGCGAGTGGATCACCCCGGAGATGACCCGGCGGCTGCTCCACTACTACCTGGACCACTACAAGACCGACCAGCGGATCAAGAAGATCGTCGACTCCACCGAACTGTGGTTCGTCGTCTCGGCCAACCCCGACGGCTACGACTACACGTTCTCCGGCACCGACCAGCGTCTGTGGCGCAAGAACCTGCACGACAACAACGGCGACGGCTCCATCGCCATTGGCGACGGCGTCGACCTCAACCGCAACTTCTCCTACAAGTGGGGCTACGACGACGAGGGTTCGTCCCCCAACCCCACCAGCGAGACCTACCGCGGCACCGGACCGGGCTCCGAGCCCGAGACCAAGGCGCTCGACGCGTTCGAGAAGCGGATCGGGTTCACGTACGGCATCAACTACCACTCCGCCGCCGAACTCCTCCTCTACGGAGTCGGCTGGCAGGTGGCCACCGACACCCCGGACGACGTCATGTACAAGGCGCTCGCCGGCACCCCCGACAACTCCGCGATCCCCGGTTACCGGCCGCAGGTCTCCTCGGAGCTCTACACCACCAACGGCGAGGCGGACGGCCACGCTTCGAACGTCAACGGCCTGGCGATGTACACGCCCGAGATGTCGACCTGCCAGACCGCCTCGGACCTGGACCCGAACGACCAGTGGAACGCGGCCGACTGCCAGTCGGTCTTCAACTTCCCGGACGACGAGAAGCTGATCCAGCAGGAGTTCGAGAAGAACATCCCGTTCGCGCTCTCCGTCGCCGAGTCGGCCAAGCAGCCCGACCAGCCGAAGTCCTCGCTCGGCCTGAAGGCCGCCGACTTCACCCCGAAGACGTTCAGCACGTCCTACGCGCGCGGCGCGAGCCAGGAAGTCTCCGTCGTCGTACGCAAGGCCGTGCACGACAAGGAGCTCAAGTACCGCGTCAACGGCGGCCGTACGCATGACGTGTCGCTTCGCGCGTGGAAGGGCGGCGAGACATACGGCGGTGAGGACAACCTCTACTTCGACGAGTACCGCGCCAAGGTCGCGGGCGCCGATCCGGGCGACAAGGTCGAGGTGTGGTTCACCGGCGAGACACGCGGCAAGAAGCGCACCTCCAGCGAGCACTTCACCTACACGGTCGCCGAACGGCCGCGCGCGGACACGCTCGTCGTCGCCGAGGAAGGCGCGACGGCGACCCAGGCGCAGACCTACGTCGACGCGCTGAAGGCCAACGGCCGCAAGGCGATCGTCTGGGACGTCGCCACCCAGGGCGCGCCCGACGCGCTCGGCGTCCTCGACCACTTCAAGACGGTCGTCCACTACACGGGCGCGAGCATCCCCGGCAACGCCACCCAGCTCCAGCTGCGCGCCTTCCTCAACGAGGGCGGCAAGCTGATCGAGGCCGGCGAGCGGGCCGGCGGCAGCGTCGACCTCGGCGGCGGCACCCTGTCGAACGACTTCAGCCAGTACTACCTGGGCGCCTACACCCGTACGTCGCTGCCGAACGCCACCGCGTTCCAGGGCAGCGGCAAGCTCGCCGGGGCCGGCGGAGCACTCGGCGCCGCCCCGGGCAACCCGCTCGACACGGCGGGGTCCTTCAGCGTCACCTCGGACAGCCTGCCGGTCGCGAAGTACCCGCAGTTCGCCAGCGCGGGCGCGGGCTCCTACCCCGGCACGATCAACCCGTACGGCCCCTACGAGGGCGCCTCCATGGCCGCCGTCACCCACAGCGACTACGCCTGGAACCGCCTCACCCGCACCATCGACCTCACGAACGTGACCGCCGCCCAGGCGCCCACGTTCCAGACCCGGATGCTGTGGAACACCGAGGAGGGCTACGACCACGCCGTCCTGGAGGCCCACACGACCGGGGCCGACGACTGGACCACGCTTCCCGACAAGAACGGCCAGACCAGCACCGCCGTACCCGTCGAGTGCGAGGCCGGCTACTTCATCGCGGCCCACCCCGCGCTCAAGCGGTATCTGACGCTCGGCTCGGGCGGCTGCACCAACACGGGCACCAGCGGCCAGTGGAACAGCTTCACCGGGGCGTCGGCCGGGTGGCAGCAGGTCGCCTTCGACCTCTCCGCCTACGCCGGCAAGAAGGTCGAGATCTCCCTCAGCTACATCACCGACCCCGGCAGCGGCGGTCGCGGCGTCCTCGTCGACAACGCCTCCGTCGTCATCGGCGGCCAGGCCACCGAGACCGAGGGCTTCGAGACCTCGCTGGGCGCCTGGAGCGTTCCCGGACCGCCCGCGGGCAGCCCGGCAGTCGTCAAGGACTGGGGGCTCGCCGGTGAACTCTTCAAGACGTACGGCGCCGTCACCACGGACGACACCGTGCTGCTGGGCTTCGGCCTGGAGCACGTCACCGCGGCGGCCGACCGCACGGCACTGCTCGGAAAGGCGCTCGCCGCGCTCGACGGATGAGCGCGGACAAACACGGACGAGCGGGGAGCCCACTGGTCAACACTGACTGACTCTCCGTAGTCAATTCGGGCCATAGAGCTTTTCGGCCCGGGCGGTCCGTACCCCTACTGGCGGGTACGGACCGCCTGCCCGTGTATGGGGCATCTCGATGTCACCGAGGAGGCCTCGGAGAGGTAGGGTCGTAGGCGGTCGGGGACATCCCAAACAGAGCTCGCCGGCACCGCATAGCCGGCGTACCAACGAGGAGATCGGTTCGTGACGATCCGCGTAGGCATCAACGGCTTCGGTCGTATTGGTCGCAACTACTTCCGCGCACTGCTGGAGCAGGGTGCTGACATCGAGATCGTGGCTGTCAACGACCTGGGTGACACCGCGACCACTGCTCACCTGCTGAAGTACGACACCATCCTGGGCCGCCTCAAGGCCGAGGTGACGCACACCGCCGACACGATCACGGTCGACGGCCACACCATCAAGGTGCTGTCGGAGCGCAACCCCGCCGACATCCCGTGGGGTCAGCTGGGCGTTGACATCGTCATCGAGTCGACCGGCATCTTCACCAAGAAGGCCGACGCCGAGAAGCACATCGCCGGTGGCGCGAAGAAGGTCCTCATCTCGGCTCCGGCCAAGGACGAGGACATCACCATCGTGATGGGCGTCAACCAGGACAAGTACGACGCGGCCAACCACCACGTCATCTCCAACGCCTCCTGCACCACCAACTGTGTGGCGCCGATGGCCAAGGTTCTGGACGAGAACTTCGGCATCGTCAAGGGCCTGATGACGACGGTCCACGCGTACACCAACGACCAGCGCATCCTGGACTTCCCGCACTCGGACCTGCGCCGCGCCCGCGCCGCCGCCGAGAACATCATCCCGACCACGACCGGTGCCGCGAAGGCCACCGCCCTGGTCCTCCCGCAGCTCAAGGGCAAGCTCGACGGCATCGCGATGCGCGTGCCGGTCCCGACCGGTTCGGCCACCGACCTGGTCGTCGAGCTCCAGCGCGAGGTCACCAAGGACGAGGTCAACGCCGCGTTCAAGAAGGCCGCCGACGACGGCGACCTCAAGGGCATCCTGTTCTACACCGAGGACCCGATCGTGTCCTCGGACATCGTCAGCGACCCGGCCTCCTGCACCTTCGACTCCTCCCTGACCATGGTCCAGGAGGGCAAGTCGGTGAAGATCCTCGGCTGGTACGACAACGAGTGGGGCTACTCCAACCGCCTCGTCGACCTGACGGTCTTCGTCGGCAACCAGCTCTGATCGACAGAGCAGGCAGCTTGATGTGAGTGCAGGGCTCGGGCAGCGCGAGGGCGCGTTGTCCGAGCCCTCGCTCATGTGATCAGCTTTCGTACGAGTCAGAGCCCTCCCCAGGAGTCCCCTATATGAAGACGATCGACGAACTTCTCGCCGAAGGCGTCGCAGGCAAGCGGGTCTTCGTCCGCGCCGACCTCAACGTGCCGCTGGACGGCACCACCATCACCGACGACGGCCGTATCCGCGCGGTGCTGCCCACCGTCAAGGCGCTGGCCGAGGCGGGCGCCCGGGTGGTCGTCGCCTCGCACCTGGGCCGCCCCAAGGGCGCCCCGGACCCGGTGTTCTCCCTCGCCCCCGCCGCCGCGCGCCTCGGTGAACTCCTCGGCGCCGACGTGGCCTTCGCGACCGACACCGTCGGCGAGTCCGCCACGTCGACCGTCGCCGGCCTCGCCGACGGCCAGGTCGCGGTCATCGAGAACCTGCGCTTCAACGCCGGCGAGACCTCCAAGGACGACGCCGAGCGCGCCGCCTTCGCCGACCAGTTGGCCGCCCTCGCGGACGTGTACGTCGGCGACGGCTTCGGCGCCGTGCACCGCAAGCACGCCTCGGTCTTCGACCTCCCGGCCAAGCTGCCCCACTACGCCGGCTACCTCATCGCCACCGAGGTCGGCGTCCTGAAGAAGCTCACCGAGGACGTCCAGCGGCCCTACGCCGTGGCGCTCGGCGGCTCCAAGGTCTCCGACAAGCTGGCCGTCATCGACCAGCTGCTCGGCAAGGCCGACCGCATCCTCATCGGCGGCGGCATGGCCTTCACCTTCCTCAAGGCCAAGGGCTACGAGGTCGGCGCCTCGCTGCTCCAGGAGGACCAGATCCCGGCCGTCCTCGAGTACCTGGAGCGCGCCGAGAAGCTCGGCGTCGAACTGGTGCTGCCGGTCGACGTCGTGGTCTCCGCGGGCTTCCCCGACCTGAAGGCCAAGGCGCCCACCGAGTACGCCGTCGTCGACGCGTCCGACATCCCCGAGGGATCCCTGGGCCTGGACGTCGGCCCGAAGACCGGCGAGTTGTACGCCGGCAAGCTCACCGACGCCAAGACCGTCTTCTGGAACGGTCCCATGGGCGTCTTCGAACACCCCGACTACGCCGAGGGCACCAAGGCGGTCGCCCAGGCCCTCATCGACTCGGACGGCTTCACGGTCGTCGGCGGCGGAGACTCCGCCGCCGCCGTGCGTACGCTCGGCTTCGACGAGAACGCGTTCGGCCACATCTCGACCGGCGGCGGCGCCTCCCTCGAATACCTCGAGGGCAAGACGCTCCCCGGCCTCGCCGCACTGGAGGACTGACCCCGCATGACCACTCGCACGCCGATCATGGCGGGTAACTGGAAGATGAACCTCAACCACCTCGAGGCCATCGCGCACGTCCAGAAGCTCGCTTTCGCCCTGGCCGACAAGGACTACGAGGCCGTCGAGGTCGCCGTCCTGCCGCCCTTCACCGACCTGCGCTCCGTGCAGACCCTGGTCGACGGCGACAAGCTCAAGATCAAGTACGGTGCCCAGGACATCTCGGCCCAGGACTCCGGCGCCTACACCGGCGAGATCTCCGGGGCGATGCTGGCCAAGCTGAAGTGCACGTACGTGGCCGTCGGCCACTCCGAGCGCCGTCAGTACCACGCCGAGACCGACGAGATCGTGAACGCCAAGGTCAAGGCCGCCTACAAGCACGGTCTGACCCCGATCCTGTGCGTCGGCGAGGAACTGGACGTCCGCGAGGCGGGCAACCACGTCTCCCACACCCTCGCCCAGGTCGAGGGCGGTCTGAAGGACCTCCCGGCCGAGCAGGCCGAGTCCGTCGTGATCGCCTACGAGCCCGTGTGGGCCATCGGCACCGGCAAGGTCTGCGGCGCCGAGGACGCCCAGGAGGTCTGCGCGGCCATCCGCGGCAAGGTCGCCGAGCTGTACTCGCAGGAGCTGGCCGACCAGGTCCGCATCCAGTACGGCGGCTCCGTGAAGTCGGGCAACGTCGCCGAGATCATGGCGCAGGCCGACATCGACGGCGCCCTCGTGGGCGGTGCGTCGCTCGATGCCGACGAGTTCGTCAAGATCGTGCGCTTCCGCGACCAGTAAGTATGCGGTAGCGGCGATCCGTCGTACCCTTGCGGGGGCACAGCCCGGCGGCTGTGCCCCCGTCGTCCGTCCAGATCCGAGGAAGTTGGTCCAGCCGTGGTTATGGGGTTCTCGATCGCCCTGATCGTCTTCAGCGCGCTGATGATGCTGCTGGTGCTGATGCACAAGGGCAAGGGTGGCGGCCTCTCCGACATGTTCGGCGGCGGCATGCAGTCCTCCGTCGGCGGTTCGTCCGTCGCCGAGCGCAACCTGGACCGGATCACCATCGTGGTCGGTCTGCTCTGGTTCGCGTGCATCATCGTGCTCGGTCTGCTGATGAAGACGAACAACTGACCGGCACAACCATTCCGTACGTAAGGCCCCATGTTCGGTACGCGCCCCTGAGCGCGGCCTATCATGGGGCTTGCGTCTAGATGTGGGGGCTGTAACTCCAATCACTGGACGCGCGTTGGGCCTTACGTAGACTGAGGCGCTCGCAACGAAGCGAAACGCCGACTCGCTTCGCGGCACCATCACGCAGGGAGTTACGACCGTGGCAAGTGGCAACGCGATCCGAGGAAGCCGGGTCGGGGCGGGGCCGATGGGCGAGGCCGAGCGGGGCGAGTCCGCGCCCCGACTGCGCATCTCCTTCTGGTGCTCCAACGGGCACGAGACGCAGCCCAGCTTCGCCAGCGACGCGCAGGTCCCCGACACCTGGGACTGCCCGCGCTGCGGCTTCCCCGCCGGACAGGACCGGGACAACCCGCCGGACCCCCCGCGCACCGAGCCGTACAAGACGCACCTCGCGTATGTACGGGAGCGGCGCAGCGACGCGGACGGCGAGGCGATCCTCGCCGAGGCACTCGCCAAACTGCGGGGCGAGATCTAGAAGTTGACGACCGGCCGGGTACCGAGAGGTGCCTGGCCGGAGCTGTTCTGTGAGTTATCCACAGGCCCACCACGTTGTCAGTGGTGGCCTCTACGGTTTGTGCATCGCTTCAAGGCGTGCGAAATCGTGGGGGGAACTGTGGTCACGGTCGAGGTGACGGGCGTGCGTGCGCCCGCGTGGCGTGGAGGGTTCGGGCGCCTGTGGGGCGCCGCGGTGCTCTCCAGTTTCGGAGACGCGCTGCGTACGGCGGCGCTGCCGCTGCTGGCCACCACCCTGACCGACGAGCCCCTGGCGATAGCGGCCGTCACCGCTTGCGGATATCTGCCCTGGCTGGTGTTCGGACTGCTCGGCGGCGCCGTCGCGGACCGCGTGGACCAGCGGCGCGCGATGTGGACGGTGGATGCCCTACGAGGTCTGCTCGTCGCCTGCTTCGCCGTCGCCGTCGGCCTGGGGCACGCCTCCATCGGCCTGCTCATCGCGCTCGCCTTCGCGCTGACCACGTTCCAGACCCTCTTCGACAACGCCTCCACCGCGTTGCTGCCGTCCCTGGTCGACAGCGACGCCCTCGGCAGCGCCAACGCCCGGCTGATGACCGGGCAGAAGATCGCGGGCGGGCTGCTGGGCGCCCCCGTCGTACCGCTGCTGCTGGCGGGCGGCGCCGCGCTGCCCTTCGCGGCCGACGCGGCGACCTTCCTGCTGGCCGCCGCACTGGTGGCCTCGCTGCGGCCCACCGCGCCCGCTCGTCAGCAGAGACCGGCCGGCAGCACCCTGCGCAGGGAGATCGGCGAGGGCCTGCGCACCCTCGCCCGCGACCGGGCCCTGCGCGGCCTGTGCGCCGCCACCGCCCTGTGCAACATCGGTGTGGGCGCCCTCATCGCCACCATGGTCCTCCTGGTGACCGGCTGGCTGGACGCCGGCCGCACCGGGTACGCGGCGGCGACCACGGCCTACACCCTCGGCTCGCTCGCCGGGGGAGCGGTCAACCGGCTGCTCGTCTCCCGCATGGGGCGGGTACGGGCGGTGCTGCTCGCCGGGAGCACGCAGATCGGCGCGCTCGTCATCATGGGAACCGTCCGCGACCTGGCCGCCATGGTCGCCGCGATGGCCCTCTTCGGGCTCATGGGCATGGTGTGGAACGTCAACACGACGACCCTCATGCAGCAGCGCAGCCCCGCCGAGATGCTGGGCCGGGTCAGCTCCGCCTTCCGGACCCTGGGTGTCGCCGGGGCACCCCTGGGTGCCCTGCTGGGCGGGGCCGTCGCCACCGCCTGGGGGCTCAACACCCCGGCCCTGCTCGCGGCCGTCTTCTTCACCCTGTCCGTCGCCTCGTTGATACCGGCGTTCAAGCGGGACGTACCTGTTGTTGCACCGCAGGACGGCGCCACGACAGCTCACGTCACCCGCTGATCAACTAGGTTGGACCGGCTGGGACAAGCACGAAAGAAGGCGGAAGTCGGACATGAACGCAGACGGCCGTACCAGGCTCAACCAGACGCCCGAGTGGACCGCTCTGGCCAAGCACCGTGAGGAACTCGGCGAGGTGCGGCTGCGCGAGCTGTTCGCCGCCGACCCCGGGCGCGGCGCCGGTTACACGCTCCAGGTCGGCGACCTGCACATCGACTACTCCAAGCACCTGGTCACCGACGAGACGCTGCGGTTGCTGCGGGAGCTGGCCGCCGCGACGGACGTGTTCGGGCTGCGGGACGCCATGTTCCGCGGCGAGCGGATCAACACCACCGAGGACCGGGCGGTCCTGCACACCGCGCTGCGGGCGGCGCCGGACGCGGTGGTCGAGGTCGACGGGGAGAACGTGGTGCCGCAGGTGCACGCCGTGCTCGACAGGATGAGCGCCTTCGCCGACCGGGTCCGCTCGGGCGAGTGGACCGGCCACACCGGCAAGCGGATCAGGAACGTCGTCAACATCGGCATCGGCGGCTCCGACCTCGGTCCGGCGATGGCGTACGAGGTGCTGCGCGCCTACACCGACCGCGACCTGACCGTTCGCTTCGTGTCGAACGTCGACGGTGCCGACCTGCACGAGGCCACCCGTGACCTGGACGCGGCGGAGACGCTGTTCGTCATCGCGTCCAAGACCTTCACCACCATCGAGACGATCACCAACGCGACCTCGGCGCGAAAGTGGCTGCTCGATGAGCTGAAGGCCGGTCAGGAAGCGGTGGCGAAGCACTTCGTGGCCCTGTCGACCAACGCCGAGAAGGTCGCCGACTTCGGTATCGACACGGCCAACATGTTCGAGTTCTGGGACTGGGTCGGCGGACGCTACTCCTACGACTCGGCGATCGGCCTCTCCCTGATGATCGCCATCGGCCCGGACCGCTTCCGGGAGATGCTCGACGGCTTCCGGCTCGTCGACGAGCACTTCCGCACCGCGCCCGCCGAGTCCAACGTGCCTTTGCTGCTGGGCCTGTTGGGCATCTGGTACGGCAACTTCCACGACGCCCAGTCACATGCGGTGCTGCCGTACAGCCACTACCTGTCCAAGTTCACCGCCTACTTGCAGCAGCTGGACATGGAGTCCAACGGCAAGTCGGTGCAGCGTGACGGACGGCCCGTGGACTGGCAGACCGGGCCGGTGGTGTGGGGCACGCCCGGCACCAACGGGCAGCACGCGTACTACCAGTTGATCCATCAGGGCACCAAGCTGATCCCGGCGGACTTCATCGGCTTCGCCGAGCCGGTGGCCGAGCTCAGCGAGGGGCTGAAGGCGCAGCACGACCTGCTGATGGCCAACTTCTTCGCGCAGACGCAGGCGCTGGCCTTCGGCAAGACGCCGGACGAGGTGCGGGGTGAGGGGGTACCGGAGGAGCTGGTGGCCCACAAGACCTTCCAGGGCAACCACCCGACGACGACGATCCTCGCCAAGGAGCTCACCCCGTCCGTGCTCGGGCAGCTCGTCGCGCTGTACGAGCACAAGGTGTTCGTGCAGGGCGCGGTGTGGAACATCGACTCCTTCGACCAGTGGGGCGTCGAACTGGGCAAGGTGCTCGCCAAGCGGGTCGAACCGGCGCTCACGGAGGGCGCGGACGTGCCGGGTCTGGATGCCTCGACCCGGGCCCTGGTCGCCAAGTACCGGGAGCTGCGCGGCCGGTAGCCGGCGCTGAGGGTCACGATGCGGGAAAGCGGGCGGCGCGGGACCGTCCGCTTCCCGTAGACTTCCCGGCGATCATGGAGGCCATGGCTCGGGGGAGTGCAAAGTGGCTGGTTCGCAAGGCAGTTGGACGGGTGGCTCGCTGACGGCGCGAGATCTGCTGAAGCCGAAGCACGCGGCACGGGCCGCGTTTCATCCGGCGTGGATCCCGGAGTCCATCGACCCGGCCGTGGAGCAGCTCAAGAAGATCCGTCTCATCGCCGGGACGATAGCGGCGGTCGGCGTCTACACCTTCGTGGAGGGCGGCTTCGCCTTCGACGAGATGCTGGAGAACATGCTGACGGCGTCCGTCGTCCTGCTGTTCATCACGCCGCTGACGGTCGGCGTCATGCTCCTGGTGTGGAAGCGGCACGGCGACATCCGGGCGCTGAAACCGCCGCTGTTCAACTCGCTGAAGCTGCTGCTGCTCTTCGTCGGGTCGATCGTGCTCACGGTCGTGCTGCTGCAGTCGACGACCGCCGCGGGGTTCTTCCTCCTGCTGCTCGCCCCGTTGGTGATCTGGCTGGCGGTCTTCGTCGGACGCGGTGCCTGGCACGTGGGCGCGAACTTCTTCGGCACCGCCGGTGTGCACCGCTGTCTGCCGCCGCTGCTGGCCACGGTGACCACCTGGCTGATGGCCCTGCCCGACCTCTTCACAGGCGATCTGCACGGCATGAGCCTCGGGATGGGCGTCCTGTTCATCCTGGGCGCGCCCCTGACGGTCACGGGCATCGCGCTGATGGAGATGCGACGACTGGACCAGCGCTACGGCATCCGCCTGACGTCCCACCCGGCCACCCAGGCTCCGTTCACCCCGCCGATGCCGCCGAACGCCCCGCCGATGCCGCCGGGCACCCCGCCGTACGTGCCGCCGCAGGGGAATCCGTACGGCAACCCGTACGGCCCGCAGCCCGGCAACGGCAACCCGTACGGACCGCCGCCCGGCAACCCGTACGGGCCCCCGCCCGCGCACCCGTACAACCAGGGCAACAACCCGTACGGCCCGCCCTCCGGGAGCCCTTACAACGGCGGGAACCCGTACGGAAGTTGACCGTACGGGTTCCTCGGGGTGCCGCAGGCGTCAGGACGACGCCGGCGGATACAGCGAGCGTGGCAGTTGGGAGGCGGCTGACGCGTCCAGGAGCCACAGGGTGCGGGAGCGGCCCTTCGCGCCCGCCGCCGGGGCCTGGATCTCGCCCGCGCCCGACAGGGTGATCGCCGCGGCCTGGGCCTTGTCCTCGCCGGCCGCCAGGAGCCAGACCTCGCGGGCGGCGCGGATGGCGGGCAGGGTGAGGGTGACCCGGGTCGGCGGGGGCTTCGGGGCGCCGTGCACACCGACCACCGTGCGGTCCGTCTCGCGTACCGCCGGGAGCTCGGGGAACAGCGACGCCACGTGCGTGTCCGGGCCGACGCCCAGCATCAGGACGTCGAAGGTCGGCACCGAACCGTGGTTCTCCGGGCCGGCCGCACGGGCGAGTTCCTCCGCGTACGCGGCGGCCGCCGCTTCCACGTCGGCGCCGTACGGGCCGTCCGAGGCGGGCATGGCGTGCACCCGCTTCGGGTCGAGCGGCACCGCGTCCAGCAGGGCCTCGCGGGCCTGCGTGACATTGCGGTCCGGGTCGCCCTCGGGCAGGAAGCGCTCGTCGCCCCACCACAGGTCGAGCCGGCCCCAGTCGACGGCGTCCCGGGCGGGCGCCGCCGCCAGCGCGGCCAGCAGACCGTTGCCGTTGCGTCCGCCGGTGAGGACCACGGACGCGTAGCCCCGGGAGGCCTGCGCGTCCACGATCTTCGTGATCAGGCGGGCCGCGGCGGCCTGCGCCATCAGCTCCTTGTCGCGGTGCACGACCAGCTGCGGAGTGCTCACTTGGCCGCCGCCTTCCGCGACGAAGCCGGGGCTCGCTTGGCGGCCGCCTTCTTCACCGGAGCGGGCGCCTCCGTAGGCGCTTCGGCGACCACCGGAGCCGGATTCAGCTTCTCCACCCCGAACCGCAGCGCGGACGCGTACGTGTCGTCGGGGTCGAGGCGCCGCAGCTCCTCCGCGATCAGCTCGGCCGTCTCACGCCGCTTGAGCGCCACCGCACGGTCCGGCTGGCCCTCGATGGACAGCGTCGCCAGGGCGCCGTCCGCGCGGTCGAGGACGATCGGGCCGTGGCTGGTGTCCATACGGACCGCGGTCAGGCCGGGGCCGTTCGACAGCGAGCGCTTCACCGGTACGTCCAGCCGGTCCGCGAGCCACATGGCGAGCAGCTCACAGCTCGGGTTGAACTCCTCGCCCTCCACCTCGACGCCCTTGACGTCCACGGTGACCTGGTCGAGGGCCGCGGCCAGCATCGACCGCCAGGGCGTGATGCGGGTCCAGGACAGGTCGGTGTCGCCGGGGGTGTAGGCGTCGGCACGGGCGCCGAGGTCCCGTACCGGCTGCTCGGAGGCGTAGGTGTCGGTGACCCGGCGCTGGGCGAGCGCGCCCAGCGGGTCCTTCGCCGGGTCGAGCGGCGCGTCCACCGGCCACCAGACGACCACCGGGGCGTCGGGCAGCAGCAGCGGCAGGACCACCGACTGGGCGTGGTGGACGACGTCGCCGTACAGCCGCAGGACGACCGTCTCGCCGGTGCCCGCGTCCGCGCCCACCCGCACCTCGGCGTCCAGACGGGACTGCGTACGGTCGCGGGGCGAGCGGGAGACGCGCTTGATGACCACCAGCGTGCGCGAGGGGTGCTCGCGCGACGCGTCGTTGGCGGCCCTCAGGGCGTCGTACGCGTTCTCCTCGTCCGTGACGATGACCAGCGTGAGCACCATGCCGACGGCCGGGGTGCCGATGGCCCGGCGGCCCTTGACCAGCGCCTTGTTGATCTTGCTGGCGGTGGTGTCCGTGAGGTCTATCTTCATGGCCGGCGCCAGCTCCGTCCCTCTCGTGCGAGCATTTCGTCCGCCTCGACCGGCCCCCAGGTGCCGGACGGGTACTGGGCCGGCTTGCCGTGCTTGTCCCAGTACTGCTCGATCGGGTCGAGGATCTTCCAGGACAGCTCGACCTCCTCCGTGCGCGGGAAGAGGTTCGAGTCGCCGAGCAGCACATCGAGGATCAGCCGCTCGTACGCCTCGGGCGAGGACTCCGTGAAGGACTCGCCGTAGGCGAAGTCCATCGACACGTCCCGGATCTCCATGGACGTACCGGGGACCTTGGAGCCGAAGCGGACCGTGATGCCCTCGTCCGGCTGGACGCGGATGACGATCGCGTTCTGGCCGAGCTCCTCGGTGGCCGTCGAGTCGAAGGGGGAGTGCGGAGCCCGCTGGAAGACGACCGCGATCTCCGTGACCCGGCGGCCGAGCCGCTTGCCGGTGCGCAGATAGAAGGGGACGCCCGCCCAGCGGCGGTTGTCGACCTCCAGCTTGATCGCGGCGTACGTGTCGGTCTTCGACTTGGGGTCGATGCCGTCTTCCTGGAGGTAGCCGACCGCCTGCTCGCCGCCCTGCCAGCCCTCGGCGTACTGACCGCGGACGGTGTCCCGGCCCAGGTCCTTCGGCAGCCGCACCGCGCCGAGCACCTTGGTCTTCTCGGCGGCCAGCGCGTCCGCGTCGAAGGACGAGGGCTCCTCCATGGCCGTGAGCGCCATGAGCTGGAGAAGGTGGTTCTGGATGACGTCACGGGCGGCGCCGATGCCGTCGTAGTACCCGGCGCGACCACCGATGCCGATGTCCTCGGCCATGGTGATCTGCACGTGGTCCACGAAGGACCGGTTCCAGATCGGCTCGAACATCTGGTTGGCGAAGCGGAGCGCCAGGATGTTCTGGACGGTCTCCTTGCCCAGGTAGTGGTCGATGCGGAAGACCTGGTCCGAGCCGAAGACCTCGTGGACGACCTTGTTGAGGTCCTCCGCCGACTTCAGGTCGTGGCCGAAGGGCTTCTCGATGACCGCGCGCCGCCAGGAACCGGAGGACTGGTCGGCGAGGCCGTGCTTCTTCAGCTGCTGGATGACCACCGGGAAGGAACGCGGCGGCACCGACAGGTAGAAGGCGAAGTTGCCGCCCGTGCCCTGTGCCTTGTCGAGCTCCTCGATGGTGCCGCGCAGCCGCTCGAACGCGTCGTCGTCGTCGAAGGTGCCCTGGACGAAGCGCATCCCCTGGATGAGCTGCTGCCAGACCTCCTCACGGAACGGCGTACGGGCGTGCGCCTTCACGGCGTCGTGGACCTCGGCGGCGAAGTCCTCGTGCTCCCACTCGCGGCGGGCGAAGCCGACCAGCGAGAAGCCCGGCGGCAACAGACCCCGGTTCGCGAGGTCGTACACGGCGGGCATGAGCTTCTTCCGGGACAAATCGCCCGTGACGCCGAAGATGACCAGGCCCGACGGCCCCGCGATACGCGGAAGCCGTCGGTCTGCGGGGTCACGCAGCGGATTGCTGCTCGACAAGGTTTAGCCCTCCGAGGGTGCGAGGCGCTCCAGCTCTGCCTCGGTCGACTTGAGCAGGTCGTTCCAGGACGCCTCGAACTTCTCGACGCCTTCGTCCTCCAGCAGCTGCACGACCTCGTTGTAGGAGATCCCGAGCTTCTCCACCGCGTCGATCTCGGCGCGGGACTGGTCATAGGTGCCGGCCACGGCGTTGCCGCGGATCTCGCCGCTCTCCTCGGTGGCCTGGAGGGTGGCCTCCGGCATGGTGTTCACCGTGTTGGGCGCGACGAGCTCGTCGACGTAGAGGGTCGCCTTGTAGGCGGGGTCCTTCACGCCGGTCGAGGCCCACAGCGGGCGCTGCTTGTTGGCCTGCGCCTTGTCGAGGGCCGCCCAGCGGTCGGAGGAGAAGACCTCCTCGTACGCCTCGTAGGCGAGCCGCGCGTTGGCGACACCGGCCTTGCCGCGGGCGGCCTTGGCCTCGTCGGTGCCGAGCGCGTCGAGCCGCTTGTCGATCTCGGTGTCCACGCGGGACACGAAGAAGGAGGCGACCGAGTGGATCAGAGACAGGTCGAGGCCCTTGGCCTTGGCCTTCTCCAGGCCCGCGAGGTAGGCGTCCATGACCTCGCGGTAGCGCTCAAGCGAGAAGATCAACGTGACGTTGACGCTGATGCCGTTGCCGATCACCTCGGTGATGGCCGGCAGGCCCGCCTTGGTGGCCGGGATCTTGATGAGCGTGTTGGGGCGGTCGACCAGCCAGGCCAGCTGCTTGGCCTCGGCGACCGTCGCCTTGGTGTGGTGGGCCAGGCGCGGGTCGACCTCGATCGACACGCGGCCGTCCTGGCCGCCGGTGGCGTCGAAGACCGGGCGCAGGATGTCGGCGGCGTCACGGACGTCCGCCGTCGTGATCATGCGGATGGCCTCTTCGACGGTGACCTTGCGGGCGGCGAGGTCGGACAGCTGCTGGTCGTAGCCGTCGCCCTGGGAGATCGCCTTCTGGAAGATCGACGGGTTGGTGGTGACGCCCACGACGTGCTGCTGGTCGATCAGTTCGGCGAGGTTGCCGGACGTGATCCGCTTGCGCGACAGGTCGTCCAGCCAGATCGCGACGCCTTCTTCGGAGAGGCGCTTGAGTGCGTCTGTCATGGAATTACATCTCCTACGTGTCGTATGTCAGCGTCAGCGCTGGGCGGCGGCCAGGGATTCCCGGGCCTTCGCGGCCACGTTCTCCGCAGTGAAGCCGAACTCCTGGAAAAGGACCTTGCCGTCGGCGGAAGCACCGAAGTGCTCCAGGGAAACGATGCGACCGGCGTCGCCGACGTACTTGTGCCAGGTCAGACCGATACCGGCCTCGACCGCGACACGCGCCTTGACGGCGGGCGGCAGGACGCTGTCCCGGTACCCCTGGTCCTGCTCCTCGAACCACTCCACGCACGGCATGGACACGACGCGCGTGGGCACACCGTCGGCCTCCAGCTGCTCGCGCGCCTCGACGGCGACGTGCACCTCGGAACCGGTGGCGATCAGGACGACCTCGGGAGCGCCGCCCGACGCCTCGAAGAGGACGTAGCCGCCCTTGACCGTGTCCTCGTTGGACTCGTACGTCGGCACGCCCTGGCGGGTCAGCGCGAGGCCGTGCGGGGCGCCCTTGCCGAAGACCTTCGTCCAGCGCTTGAGGATCTCGCGCCAGGCGATCGCGGTCTCGTTGGCGTCGGCCGGGCGGACCACGTTCAGACCCGGGATGGCGCGCAGCGAGGCGAGGTGCTCGACCGGCTGGTGCGTCGGGCCGTCCTCGCCGAGACCGATGGAGTCGTGCGTCCACACGTACGTCACCGGCAGGTGCATCAGCGCCGACAGCCGCACGGCGTTGCGCATGTAGTCGGAGAACACCAGGAAGGTGCCGCCGTAGATACGGGTGTTGCCGTGCAGCGCGATGCCGTTCATCTCCGCGGCCATGGAGTGCTCGCGGATGCCGAAGTGGATCGTGCGGCCGTACGGGCTCGCCTCCGGCAGCGGGTTGTCCGCCGGCAGGAAGGACGAGTCCTTGTCGATCGTGGTGTTGTTCGAGCCCGCGAGGTCGGCGGAGCCGCCCCACAGCTCGGGGATGACCGCGCCGAGGGCCTGGAGCACCTTGCCGGACGCGGCACGCGTGGCGACACCCTTGCCCGGCTCGAAGACGGGGAGCTTGTCCTCCCAGCCCTTGGGCAGCTCGCCGGCGGCGATGCGGTCGAACTCGGCGGCGCGCTCGACGTTGTTGTCGCGCCACTCCTGGAGCTGCTTCTCCCACCCCGCCTTGGCCTCGCGACCACGGTCGAGGGCCTGCCGGGTGTGGTCGATGACCGCGGCCGAGACCTCGAAGGACTGCTCCGGGTCGAAGCCGAGCACGCGCTTGGTGGCGGCCACCTCGTCGTCGCCGAGCGCCGAGCCGTGGGCGGCCTCGGTGTTCTGCGCGTTCGGGGCGGGCCAGGCGATGATCGAGCGCATCGCGATGAAGGACGGCTTGTCCGTCACCTGCTTCGCGGCCTCGATGGCGTTGTACAGGGCGTGCGGGTCGAGGTCGCCGTCCGGCTTCGGGGCGACGCGCTGCACGTGCCAGCCGTACGCCTCGTAGCGCTTGACGGTGTCCTCGGAGACGGCCGTCTCCGTGTCGCCCTCGATGGAGATGTGGTTGTCGTCCCACAGCAGCACCAGGTTGCCGAGCTTCTGGTGGCCGGCCAGCGAGGACGCCTCGGCGGAGATGCCCTCCTGGAGGCAGCCGTCACCGGCGATGGCGTACACGAAGTGGTCGAAGGGGGACTCGCCCGGGGCGGCCTCCGGGTCGAACAGACCGCGCTCGTAGCGGGCGGCCATGGCCATGCCCACCGCGTTGGCGACACCCTGGCCCAGCGGGCCGGTCGTCGTCTCGACGCCCTTGGTGTGGCCGTACTCCGGGTGACCGGGGGTCTTCGAGCCCCAGGTCCGGAACGCCTTCAGGTCGTCCAGCTCAAGGCCGAAACCGGCCAGGTAGAGCTGGGTGTAGAGGGTCAGGGACGAGTGGCCCGCGGACAGCACGAACCGGTCGCGTCCGACCCACTCCGGGTCGGCCGGGTCGTGCCGCATCACCTTCTGGAAGAGGGTGTACGCGGCAGGCGCCAGGCTCATCGCCGTACCGGGATGGCCGTTGCCGACCTTCTGTACGGCATCGGCGGCCAGGACGCGGGCGGTGTCGACGGCCCGCTGGTCCAACTCGGTCCACTCGAGGTCTGTGGTGGTCGGCTTGGTGCTCACCCTGTGTCAGGGCTCCTCTCCACATGTCAGGCATGTCGAATGCCGGTGCTCGGGCGCCCCGGCCGTTGTCGAGCCTACCCCCGTAAGTACGTGCGTTTTTTCGACTCAATCCAGACTGACGGGCCCTTCGAGGATCCGCCTCCCGACTGGCCGGAATCGCGTTCGGCAACTGAATACGGCGCCGCTCGTTCGAGTGCTCAACCGAGTGCCGATCGGCTCTTCCGGCGCGTGCTCGCGAAGGCGTCCTTCCACTCATCCGGGGGTGCCTGCCAACACGACCCCACCCCCGCGAATATCGGGGTATGGGCAACGTCTACAGTGGCGTGGTACGCGCGAGCCTTTACCGGGACTTCACACGGGAGGGGTTTGCTGGGATGTCTCTGTAGGGGTGTGCGTGACGGCCGTCGAATCCCGTCCAGCCGGTGTGCTGGGGGAGAGCAAGCGCTCGGTTCACCGGCCGTTCGGGGCCCGTGTCAAGGCATTCGTGGCGCTGACCAAGCCGCGGATCATCGAGCTCCTGCTCATCACCACCGTTCCGGTGATGTTCCTCGCCGAGCAGGGGGTGCCCGATCTGACGCTGGTGCTTCTCACCTGCCTCGGCGGCTACCTCTCGGCGGGCGGCGCCAACGCGCTGAACATGTACATCGACCGGGACATCGACGCCCTGATGGACCGCACCTCGCAGCGCCCGCTGGTCACCGGCATGGTGTCGCCGCGCGAGTGCCTGGCCTTCGGCATCAGCCTCGCGGTCGTCTCGACGCTGCTGTTCGGGCTGACCGTCAACTGGCTGTCGGCCTGGCTGTCCCTCGGCGCGCTCCTCTTCTACGTCGTCGTCTACACGATGATCCTCAAGCGCCGCACCTCGCAGAACATCGTGTGGGGTGGCATCGCCGGCTGTATGCCGGTCCTGATCGGCTGGTCCGCGGTGACGAACTCGCTCACCTGGGCGCCGGTCATCCTCTTCCTGGTCATCTTCTTCTGGACGCCGCCGCACTACTGGCCGCTGTCCATGAAGGTGAAGGAGGACTACGCGCGCGTGGGCGTGCCCATGCTGCCGGTCATCGCCTCCAACAAGACGGTCGCCAAGCAGATCGTCCTCTACAGCTGGGTGATGGTCGCCGTCTCCCTGCTCCTGACGCCCCTCGGTTACACCGGCTGGTTCTACACGCTGGTCGCCGTGGTCGCCGGCGGCTGGTGGCTGTGGGAGGCGCACGCGCTGCAGAACCGCGCGAAGGCGGAGGTGACGGGCGGGAAGCTCAAGGAGATGCGCCTGTTCCACTGGTCGATCACCTATGTCTCGCTGCTCTTCGTGGCGATCGCGGTCGACCCCTTCCTGCGCTGAGGCAAGGGTCACGCACCCCGCCCGTCGCCGATTGATCTACTCGTCGGTAGCATCCTGGCCATGGCAGACACGCAGCAGGTTGACGCGAAGGCGGACCGCAGGGCGGCCAAGCTCGCCAAGCAGATCACCGCCTTCTCCAAGGCACACGGCGGCGCCGAGGGCCAGGTGGCCTACCTGGGCCAGACCGGCGCCCGGATCGCCCTCGTCGGCGAGGACGGCAACTGGGGCAACCTGGTCGCCCCGACGTACGACATCGCCCGGCAGGCCGTCGAGAAGTCCGGCATCACCGTCCACGAGGACTTCGACGGCGAGTTCGCGGCGAAGGTGAAGACCGGCCGCTACGAGTGGACCCGCATGGCGGGCATCCAGGTGGGCGGACCGAGCAACGCCTGAGGCACGCCGGTTTCGCACGGGGTGTGTCCGAGCAACACCTGACACCCCGTTCACCCGTTAGGCCCCGTGAGAGGACATGGTCCAGTCACGGGAGCCCGGATGATCGAAACGCCGTCCCTCGTGGACCAGTACTGCCACGGCGTACTGAGAACCGAGCTGGGCCTCGGTACCTTCGAGGCCCAGTTGGCCCGTACCGAGGGCCCGCCCGCCCCCGGTACGACGCTCTTCGACACCCAGACCGGTTTCGCCGTACGCCGATGGTGTCCACCCCTGCTCGGTCTCGAACCGCACTGCCCGCCCGCCCGCTATCTCGCCCGGCGCCGTGAACTCGGCGTACTGGAAGCGGGCCGCAGGCTGCTGCGGGGCAGTGGCATCACGACGTATCTCGTCGACGCGGGCCTGCCCGGCGATCTGACCGGCCCCGACGAGATGGCGGTGGCGTCGGACGCCGAGGCCCGCGAGATCGTGCGGCTCGAACTCCTCGCCGAACAGGTCGCCGACACCTCCGGCACCGTCGAGTCCTTCCTCGCCAACCTCGCGGAATCCGTGCACGGGGCGGCCACCGGCGCGGTCGCCTTCACCTCGGTGGCGGGCGTACGGCACGGACTCGCCCTCGCCCCCGAGCCACCCGGCCCGGGTGAGGTGCGGGGCGCGGCCGGGCGGTGGCTCGCGGGCCGCCGGGTGGGCGGCCACCTGACCGATCCGGTGCTGCTACGGCACCTGCTGTGGATCGCCGTCGCCTCGGGACTGCCCCTCCAGCTGCACGCCGGCCTGGGTGAGCCCGGCCAGCGGATCGACCGCACGGACCCGGTCCTGCTCACCGACTTCGTCCGCGCCACGGCGGGCCTCGGCACCGACCTGGTCCTGCTGCACGGCTACCCGTACCATCGCCACGCCGCCCACCTCGCGGGCGTCTTCCCGCATGTCTACGCCGATTCCGGCGCGGCGCTCGTGCGTACGGGAGCCCGCGCGGCGACCGTCCTCGCCGAGATCCTCGAACTCGCCCCCTTCGGCAAGATCCTCTTCTCCAGCGGCGCCCAGGGCCTGCCGGAACTGCATGTCGTGGGTGCGCGGCTGTTCCGCGAGGCGCTCGGGCGGGTGCTCGGCACCTGGGTCGCCGAGGGCGCGTGGTCGCTCGCGGACGCCCAGCGGGTGGCGGGGCTGATCGCGGCGGGGAACGCCCGCAGGGTCTACGGGCTGGAGTGAGGCGTCCGGGGTGTTGCGGGGTGTACGGGCTCGTGCGGGCTGTACAGGATGGGGGGATGCAGACCGACGCGTTACTCGACCGCTTCCTGTCCGGCCTCGCCCCCGTCGACCCGATCGCCGTCTGGGCGCACGGATCGGTCGCCGGCGGCGACTACCAGGAGGGCCGCAGCGACCTGGACCTCATCGCCGTCCTGCACGCCCCGCTCACCCCGCGCACCGTCTGGCGGCTGGCGACGCTGCACGCCCGGCTGCGCGACGAGCCGCTCGCCGGACTCCTGCACTGCACCTATCTGACGCCGGACGTCGTCGAGGGCTCCGGGCGGTCCCATCTGACCTGGGCGCACGAGCAGCTGTTCAAGCGGCCCGTCACCCCGGTGACCCGGCGTGAACTGCACACCTTCGGGCGGGTGCTGCACGGGAAGGCGCCCGCCGAGCTGCTGCCGCCGGTGTCGGACCTGGAGCTCGACGAGTTCGTCGTACGCGACCAGCGTGACTTCTGGCGGCCCAAGCTCGGCAAGGCGGAGCGGTGGCGGCAGGCCCCCTGGGTCGACGTGGGCCTGACGACCTTCGCCCGCGCGACCGCCACCCTGCGCGACGGACGGCTGCTCTCCAAGCGGGAGG
Organism: Streptomyces sp. NBC_00028; assembly: GCF_045041065.1. Classification (NCBI taxonomy): domain Bacteria; kingdom Bacillati; phylum Actinomycetota; class Actinomycetes; order Kitasatosporales; family Streptomycetaceae; genus Streptomyces; species Streptomyces sp. NBC_00028. Next base: position 7,543,626 of record NZ_CP108293.1, read on the forward strand.
CGCTGGAGCTGCTGCCGGAACTCGGCGCACCCGTCGAGGTCGTCGAGGACATCCGCGAGCGGCGCTATGACAGGAGGCCGACGCCGACCACCGAGGAGTGGGCGGTGCGCCGGGGCGAAATGACCCGGAACTACCTGGGACCGGCGATCGACGAACTCGTGGCGGCGTACGGCTGACCCGGCAGCTGGAGCTCGATCTCCGGCCGCTCGCGCAGTGCCAGGAGCACCCGCAGGACCGCGATCCACACCAGGCAGGAACCGAACATGTGCACGCCGACGAGGATCTCGGGCAGATCGGTGAAGTACTGGACGTAACCGATGACACCCTGCGCGAGCAGGATCAGGAAGAGGTCGCGGGTGCGGTCCAGCGGGCCCTTGGGGGCGTCGACGGCCTTGAGGACGAACCACAGGGCGAACGTCAGCGTCACCACGATCCACGCCAGGACGGCGTGCAGCTTGCTGACCGTCTCCCAGTCCAGCGGCATCCGCTCGACCTCGCTGGAGTCGCCCGCGTGCGGGCCCGAGCCGGTCACGACCGTGCCCACCGCGATCAGCAGGACGGACGCGGCGACCAGGAACCACACCAGCTGCTGCACCGACGCGCCGACCAGCGGACGCGGTGCGTCGTCACCCTCACGGGTGCGCTGCCACATCACCGTGGCGACCGCGATCAGGGCGGTGGAGAGCAGGAAGTGCGCGGCGACCGTGTACGGGTTCAGACCGACCAGCACGACGATCCCGCCGAGGATCGCGTTGCCCATCACGACCCAGAACTGCGTCCAGCCCAGTCGGGTCAGGCTGCGGCGGTAGGGCTTCTGCGAGCGGGCGGCGATGATGGCCCAGCCGACGGCGGCGCACAGGACGTACGTCAGCATGCGGTTGCCGAACTCGATGTAGCCGTGCAGGCCCATCTCGCTGGTGGTGGTCAGCGAGTCCTCGGTGCACTTGGGCCAGGTCGGGCAGCCGAGGCCCGAGCCGGTGAGCCGCACGGCACCGCCGGTGACCACGATGACCACCGACATGACGAGCGCGGCGAGGGCCGCCCGCCGCACCGTCCGGGGTTCCGGGGTCCAGCGTGCGGCGATGAAGGCGAGGGGGTTGCGCGCGGCTGCTGTGGCGTCGGCGCGGGTCATCTTTGGCACGGGGTCCATCGTAGGGGGCCGCTTGTGCACGCTTTCACGAGGGGCCTATTCCCACCGGAAGAACCGGCCGGCCGCGGCGAGCCCGAGGACCGCCCACACCGCGAGAATCCCCAGGTCACCCCACGGCATCCCGGCCCCGTGCTGAAGCACGTCCCGCAGACCGTCCGACAGGGCCGAGATGGGCAGCAGCCCCAGCACGTCCTGCGCGCCGGAGGGGAACTTGTCCATCGGGACCATGACACCGCCGCCGACGAGGAACAGCAGGAAGACCAGGTTGGCCGCGGCGAGCGTCGCCTCTGCCTTGAGCGTGCCGGCCATCAGCAGACCCAGGCCCGAGAAGGCGGCCGTACCGAGGATCAGCAGGAGCAGCACGGCCAACGGATTGCCCTGCGGGTCCCAGCCCAGCGCGAAGGCGATCACCGTCAGCAGCACGATCTGCAGGATCTCCGTCACCAGCACCGACAGCGTCTTCGCCGTCATCAGACCCCAGCGGGGCAGCGGTGAGGCGGCCAGCCGCTTCAGGACGCCGTAGCGGCGCTCGAAGCCCGTCGCGATCGCCTGACCGGTGAAGGCCGTGGACATCACCGCGAGCGCGAGGATGCCGGGGGCGAGGAAGTCCACCGCCTCGCCCGCGCCCGTGTCGACGATGTCGACCGAGCTGAAGAGCACGAGCAGAAGGGTCGGGATCACGACCGTCAGCAGGAGCTGCTCGCCGTTGCGCAGCAGCATCCTGGTCTCGAGTGCCGCCTGCGCCGCGATCATGCGCCCCAGGGGGGCCGCACCCGGCTTCGGGGTGTACGTACCGGTCGCGGTCACGAGCGCAGCTCCTTGCCCGTAAGTTCCAGGAATACGTCTTCCAGCGTGTGCCGCTCGACCGAGATCCTCTCCGGCATCACGCCGTGCTGCGCGCACCAGGAGGTGACGGTGGCGAGCAGTTGCGGGTCGACCTTGCCGCCGACCCGGTACGAGCCCGGCGTCAGCTCGGCGGCCGTGCAGTCCGCCGGGAGCGCCTTCAGCAGGGAGCCGACGTCGAGGCCCGGACGGCCGGTGAAGCGGAGGGTGTTCTCGGCGCCGCCCTTGCACAGCTCCTCGGGGGAGCCCTGGGCGATGACCCGGCCCGCGTCGATGATCGCGACGTCGTCGGCGAGCTGTTCGGCCTCGTCCATGTAGTGCGTGGTGAGGATGACCGAGACGCCGTCCGCGCGCAGATCACGGACCAGGTCCCAGGTGGCGCGGCGGGCCTGCGGGTCGAGGCCCGCGGTCGGCTCGTCCAGGAACACCAGTTCCGGGCGGCCCACCACGGCCATGGCCAGCGCCAGCCGCTGCTGCTGGCCGCCCGAGAGGCGGCGGTACGTCGTACGGCCGCAACCGCCGAGTCCCAGGCGCTCGATGAGGGCGTCCACGTCCAGGGGGTTGGCGTGCAGCTTGGCGACATGGCGGAGCATTTCGTCCGCGCGGGCGCCCGAGTAGACGCCGCCGGACTGGAGCATCACGCCGATCCGGGTGTGCAGGTCGCGGGACTGCCGGACCGGGTCGAGACCCAGGACGCGCACGACGCCGGAGTCCGGCCTGCGGTACCCCTCGCAGGTCTCGACGGTCGTCGTCTTGCCCGCGCCGTTGGGTCCGAGTACGGCGGTCACGCCCGCCTTGGCCACCAGGTCGAGGCCGTCCACCGCGGTCTTCGTGCCGTACCGCTTCACCAGGGCCTGGACCTGGACCACGGGCTCACTTCGCATGGCTCAAGAGTCTAGGTACGACGGTGGCGGCTCCGGTCGCCGGGTTCAGATCTCCTCCGCACGGGGGCGGTGCAGCGCCAGCCAGCGCTCCGCGTACGCCACCGCGTCGGCCACGGGGAACAGCCGTGCGTCGGCGGCGCCCACCGTGCCGCGTACGACGGGGCGGTCCCGTTCGAAGTCGTGGCCGAGCTCGTCGAAACGGTCGGAGGTGATCGACACCTCGGTCACCGTCTCCCAGCCGGCCGGACCGGGGCGGCCGACCTTCACCAGCGGGGACGGTATGCGGTACTCGGCGAGGTGGAAGCTGGTGCAGGTGTCGTAGCCGGCGCCGAGGAGGAGCACGCGCGCGTGGAGCGCTTCGAGGCGGGCGAGGGGGCTGCGCTCGCCGAGCCGGCAGTCGGTGGCGTGGCCGTCGATCACCTCACGCGCGTGTGCGCCGAGCGCCGCGAACGACGTCTGCGGGTGTGCGCTGCGCAGGGCCCCCGGCCAGGTGCGCACGGTCTCCGGGAGCACGCCGACATGGCGGCAGGGGGTGACGAGTGGGTCGTACGGCGGCATGGACGCGCGGATCGGGTCCCACCACTCCTCGGGCACCGGCGGGTTTCTCCACAGGGCCGGGTCCGAGAGCTCGCCGGTCTGGGTGGGGACCACCAAGGTGCCCGTCGGGCCCAGGGCGTCGAGAAATCCCTGGACGACCGCGACGGGGCCTCCGCAGACCCAGCCGAGGGACTTCAGGGAGGAGTGCACGAGGAGGATCTCGCCGTCTCGGACTCCCAGCTCGCGCAGCTGCGCGGCCACGGTGCCGCGGGTGACAAGAGGGCCGGTCGGAGGGGGTGTGGGCATGGTTGTGGAGTGTCCCGGAAGGGCTCGGCGCATGCCACCGAATTGATCGATCAAAGATCGTTTCCGCAGGTCAGGTCAGCCTTACCTAAGTGATGCACTCCACCGTTGATCGACCAGGGCGCGGGTTGCCCGGCCCTGAGGAATTACGCAACAATGGCGTTGTGAAAAACGTCGGCGAGGCTCGGGAGACCCCCACGGGGGCCCCTCAGGAGGAGCTCGCGACCGGTGAGCGGTCCACCCGCAACCGAGTCGCGCGATCCATCCTGGACCACGGGCCGTCGACCGTCGCCGAGCTGGCCGGCCGGCTGGGCCTCACCCAGGCCGCCGTACGCCGGCATCTCGACGCGCTGGTCGCCGACGACGTCGTGGAGGCACGCGAGCAGAAGGTCTACGGCGCCCGCACGCGCGGGCGTCCCGCGAAGGTCTTCGCGCTCACCGACTGCGGCCGCGACGCCTTCGACCAGTCGTACGACAAGCTCGCCGCGGACGCCCTCAACTTCATCCGGGAGCGGTTCGGCGGGGACGAAGCCGTCGTCGCCTTCGCGCGCGCCAGGATCGCCGAGCAGGCCACCGCCTACCGGCGGGCCATCGAGGCCGCCGCCCCCGAGGAGCGCACCGAAGCCCTGGCCAAGGCCCTGAGCCTGGACGGGTACGCTGCTACGGCGCGCAGCGCACCGGTCGGCGAGCAGCTGTGCCAGCACCACTGCCCCGTCGCCCATGTCGCGGAAAAGTTCCCGCAGCTCTGCGAGGCGGAGACCGAGATCTTCTCCCAGCTGCTCGGAACGCACGTCCAGCGACTGGCGACCATCGCGCACGGTGACGGCGTCTGCACGACGTTCATCCCCAAGATTTCCCACACCACACACAACGCATCTGCAAGCACGGCCGGGAGGAACCCCGCATGACTCTCCCCATCGAGGAGACTGCCCACCCCGAGCTCGAGGGCCTGGGTAAGTACGAATACGGCTGGGCGGACTCCGACACGGCCGGTGCTTCGGCGCGACGCGGCATCAACGAGGACGTCGTCCGGGACATCTCCGCCAAGAAGTCCGAGCCGGAGTGGATGACCAAGCTCCGTCTGAAGGGCCTGCGCCTGTTCGACAAGAAGCCCATGCCGAACTGGGGCTCGGACCTGTCGGGCATCGACTTCGACAACATCAAGTACTTCGTGCGCTCCACGGAGAAGCAGGCGGAGTCCTGGGAGGACCTGCCCGAGGACATCAAGAACACGTACGACAAGCTCGGCATCCCCGAGGCGGAGAAGCAGCGCCTCGTCGCCGGTGTCGCCGCCCAGTACGAGTCCGAGGTCGTCTACCACCAGATCCGTGAGGACCTGGAGGAGCAGGGCGTCATCTTCCTCGACACCGACACCGCCCTGAAGGAGCACCCCGAGCTCTTCAAGGAGTACTTCGGCACGGTCATCCCGGTCGGCGACAACAAGTTCGCGTCGCTGAACACCGCGGTGTGGTCCGGTGGCTCCTTCATCTACGTGCCGAAGGGCGTGCACGTGGAGATCCCGCTCCAGGCCTACTTCCGGATCAACACGGAGAACATGGGCCAGTTCGAGCGGACGCTGATCATCGTCGACGAGGACGCCTACGTCCACTACGTCGAGGGTTGCACGGCCCCGATCTACAAGTCGGACTCCCTGCACTCCGCGGTCGTCGAGATCATCGTGAAGAAGGGCGCCCGCTGCCGTTACACGACCATCCAGAACTGGTCGAACAACGTCTACAACCTGGTCACCAAGCGCGCCGTGGCGTACGAGGGCGCGACCATGGAGTGGATCGACGGCAACATCGGCTCCAAGGTCACCATGAAGTACCCGGCCGTCTACCTGATGGGCGAGCACGCCAAGGGCGAGACCCTCTCCATCGCCTTCGCGGGCGAGGGCCAGCACCAGGACGCCGGCTCCAAGATGGTCCACATGGCGCCGAACACCTCCTCCAACATCGTGTCGAAGTCCGTGGCGCGTGGCGGTGGCCGTACCTCCTACCGCGGTCTCGTCGAGATCGGCGAGGGCGCCCACGGCTCCAAGTCCAACGTGCTGTGCGACGCGCTGCTGGTCGACACCATCTCCCGCTCCGACACGTACCCCTACGTGGACGTCCGCGAGGACGACGTGTCCATGGGCCACGAGGCGACCGTCTCCAAGGTCTCCGAGGACCAGCTCTTCTACCTCATGAGCCGTGGTCTCTCCGAGTTCGAGGCGATGGCCATGATCGTGCGCGGCTTCGTCGAGCCCATCGCGAAGGAGCTGCCGATGGAGTACGCGCTGGAACTCAACCGGCTGATCGAGCTCCAGATGGAGGGTGCGGTCGGTTAAGTCCGGCCCACTCACCGTCGTAAGTCTTATTAGCGTCAGAAAGCGAGCATGACGACAGCCATGGCTGAGGCTCAGAACATCCCGGTGGGGTCCACCACCGCCGGCGCGGTGGCCGTTGCCGCCGAGTCGACCGTCGCCACGCGCATGAGCGCGCCCCCGTCCTTCGACGTGGCGGACTTCCCGGTCCCGCACGGTCGCGAGGAGGAATGGCGGTTCACCCCGCTGGAGCGCCTGCGCGGGCTGCACGACGGCACCGCCGTCGCCACCGGCGAGGGCCTGAAGGTCGAGGTGCAGGCCCCCGAGGGCGTCACCGTCGAGACCGTCGGCCGCGACGACGCCCGGCTCGGCAAGGCGGGCACCCCGGTGGACCGCATCGCCGCCCAGGCGTACTCGGCCTTCGAGAAGGCCGGCGTGATCACCGTCCCCAAGGAGACGGTCCTCACCGAGCCGATCCGGATCGCCGTGCACGGCGAGGGCGGTACCGCCTTCGCCCACCAGGTGATCGAGCTGGGCGCCTTCGCCGAGGCCGTCGTCGTCATCGACCACACCGGTGACGCCGTGCTCGCCGCCAACGTCGACTACCTGCTGGGCGACGGCGCCAAGCTGACCGTCGTCTCCGTCCAGGACTGGGACGACAAGGCCGTGCACGTGGCGCAGCACAACGCGCTCATCGGCCGCGACGCCTCCTTCAAGTCGGTCGTCGTCACCTTCGGCGGCGACGTCGTACGCCTGCACCCGCGCGTGACCTACGCCGGCACCGGCGGCGAGGCCGAGTTGTTCGGGCTGTACTTCACGGACGCCGGCCAGCACCAGGAGCACCGCCTCCTGGTCGACCACAACGTCCCGCACTGCAAGTCCAACGTCGTCTACAAGGGCGCGCTCCAGGGCGACGGCGCCCACGCGGTGTGGATCGGCGACGTGCTCATCGAGGCCAAGGCCGAGGGCACGGACACCTACGAGATGAACCGGAACCTGGTCCTCACGGACGGCGCCCGGGTCGACTCGGTGCCGAACCTGGAGATCGAAACCGGCGAGATCGTCGGCGCCGGACACGCCTCCGCGACCGGCCGCTTCGACGACGAGCAGCTCTTCTACCTGATGGCCCGCGGCATCCCCGCCGACGAGGCCCGCCGTCTGGTGGTCCGCGGCTTCTTCGCCGAACTGGTCCAGCAGATCGGCGTCGAGGACATCGAGGCGCGGCTGCTGGAGAAGATCGAGGCCGAGCTGGAGGCCACGGTCTGATGACGTACGTACGCGCCTGTGGGCTGAGCGAGCTGGAGGAGGACACCCCGAAGCGGGTGGAACTCGACGGCACGCCGGTCTCGGTCGTGCAGACCGAGGGCGAGGTGTTCGCCATCCACGACATCTGCTCCCACGCGAACGTCTCCCTCTCCGAGGGCGAGGTGGAGGACTGTCAGATCGAGTGCTGGCTGCACGGCTCCAGCTTCGACCTCCGCACCGGCAAGCCGTCCGGCCTTCCCGCGACGCGCCCCGTCCCCGTATACCCCGTAAAGATCGAAGGGGACGACGTGCTCGTCTCCCTCAACCAGGAGTCCTGAGGCACCCATGGCAACGCTTGAAATCCGCGACCTGCACGTCACCGTCGAGGCCGACAACGCCACGAAGGAGATCCTCAAGGGCGTCGACCTGACCGTGAAGCAGGGCGAGACGCACGCCATCATGGGCCCCAACGGCTCCGGCAAGTCGACCCTCGCCTACTCGCTGGCCGGTCACCCGAAGTACACGATCACCGGCGGCACCGTCACCCTCGACGGCGAGGACGTCCTGGAGATGTCCGTCGACGAGCGCGCCCGCGCCGGTCTCTTCCTCGCCATGCAGTACCCGGTCGAGGTCCCCGGTGTCTCGGTCTCCAACTTCCTGCGCACCTCCGCCACCGCCATCCGCGGCGAGGCCCCCAAGCTGCGTACCTGGGTCAAGGAGGTCAAGGAGGCCATGGAGCGCCTCAACATGGACACCTCCTTCGCCGAGCGCAACGTCAACGAGGGCTTCTCCGGCGGTGAGAAGAAGCGCCACGAGATCCTCCAGCTCGAACTGCTCAAGCCGAAGGTCGCGATCCTCGACGAGACGGACTCCGGTCTGGACGTCGACGCCCTCCGCATCGTCTCCGAGGGCGTCAACCGCGTCCGCGAGACCGGCGAGGTCGGCACCCTGCTGATCACGCACTACACGCGCATCCTGCGCTACATCAAGCCCGACCACGTGCACGTGTTCGCCAACGGCAAGATCGTCGAGTCCGGCGGCGCCGAGCTCGCCGACAAGCTCGAGGCCGAGGGCTACGAGGCTTACACGAAGGGTGGCGCATCCGAGTGACACAGCTGCCGGGCCTCCTCGACACCGAGGCGATCCGTAAGGACTTCCCCATCCTGGACCGCCAGGTCCACGACGGTCAGAAGCTCGTGTACCTGGACAACGCGGCGACCTCGCAGAAGCCGCGCCAGGTGCTGGACGCCCTGAGCGAGTACTACGAGCGCTACAACGCCAACGTCCACCGCGGTGTGCATGTGCTCGCCGAGGAGGCCACGGCGCTGTACGAGGGCGCGCGTGACAAGGTCGCCGCGTTCATCAACGCGCCCTCGCGCGACGAGGTGATCTTCACCAAGAACGCCTCCGAGTCGCTCAACCTCGTGGCGAACATGCTGGGCTGGGCCGACGAGCCCTACCGCGTGGACGCCGAGACCGAGATCGTCATCACGGAGATGGAGCACCACTCCAACATCGTGCCGTGGCAGCTGCTCGCGCAGCGCACGGGCGCGAAGCTGAAGTGGTTCGGCCTCACCGACGACGGCCGGCTCGACCTGTCCAACATCGACGAGATCATCACGGAGAAGACGAAGATCGTCTCCTTCGTGCTGGTGTCGAACATCCTGGGCACGGTCAACCCGGTCGAGACGATAATCCGCCGCGCGCAGGAAGTCGGCGCCCTCGTCTGCATCGACGCCTCCCAGGCCGCTCCGCACATGCCGCTGGACGTACAGGCCCTGCAGGCCGACTTCGTGGCCTTCACCGGTCACAAGATGTGCGGTCCGACGGGCATCGGCGTGCTCTGGGGCCGCCAGGAGCTCCTGGAGGACCTGCCTCCGTTCCTCGGCGGCGGCGAGATGATCGAGACGGTGTCGATGCACTCGTCGACGTACGCTCCCGCTCCGCACAAGTTCGAGGCGGGCACCCCGCCGATCGCGCAGGCGGTCGGACTCGGCGCGGCGATCGACTACCTGAACTCGATCGGCATGGACAAGATCCTCGCCCATGAGCACGCGCTGACCGAGTACGCGGTGCGGAAGCTCAACGAGGTACCGGACCTGCGGATCATCGGCCCGACCACGGCCGAGGACCGGGGCGCGGCGATCTCCTTCACGCTCGGTGACATCCACCCCCACGACGTGGGCCAGGTACTGGACGAGCAGGGCATCGCGGTCCGTGTGGGTCACCACTGCGCCCGCCCGGTCTGCCTCCGGTACGGAATTCCCGCGACCACGCGAGCGTCGTTCTATCTGTACTCCACGCCGGCCGAGATCGACGCTCTGGTCGACGGTCTGGAGCACGTACGGAACTTCTTCGGCTGAGGAGCTGGCTGAGTCGTGAAGCTTGATTCGATGTACCAGGAAGTCATCCTGGACCACTACAAGCACCCGCACGGGCGCGGTCTTCGGGATGGCGACGCCGAGGTGCACCACGTCAACCCGACGTGCGGCGACGAGATCACGCTGCGAGTGAAGTATGCCTTCGGCGACGGCACTGCGCAGATCGCGGACATCTCGTACGAGGGCCAGGGCTGCTCGATCAGCCAGGCCTCGGCCTCGGTCCTGAACGACCTCCTGGTCGGCAAGGACCTGTCCGACGCGCAGCGGATCCAGGAGACCTTCCTGGAGCTGATGCAGTCCAAGGGCAGGATCGAGCCCGACGACGCGATGGAGGAGGTGCTGGAGGACGCGGTCGCGTTCGCCGGTGTCTCCAAGTACCCGGCCCGGGTGAAGTGCGCCCTCCTCAGCTGGATGGCGTGGAAGGACGCGACGGCCCAGGCCCTGGGCGGAGCCGACGCCGAAAGGAAGACGGCATGAGCGAGACGCTTGAGATGAAGCCGGCCTCGGAGGAAGAGGTCCGCGAGGCGCTGTACGACGTCGTCGACCCCGAACTGGGCATCGACGTCGTCAACCTGGGCCTGATCTACGGCATCCACATCGACGACGCGAACATCGCGACGATCGACATGACCCTGACCTCGGCGGCCTGCCCGCTGACGGATGTCATCGAGGACCAGGCCAAGTCCGCCACGGACGGCCTCGTCAACGAGCTGCGCATCAACTGGGTCTGGATGCCGCCGTGGGGCCCGGACAAGATCACGGACGACGGGCGTGAGCAGCTTCGGGCGCTCGGGTTCAACGTCTGACACAGCAGTGGGTGAAGGGGGCCGTGGCGTGGTGCCGCGGCCCCCTTCCGTGCGCTCAGGCCAGCCCGTCCACCAGGCGGAACGCCGAGTCCTGGCGGTACAGGTCGCCGTACTGGTACGGGTCCAGCTTGAGCTGGAAGTTCTGGTGGCGCAGGAAGCGGCCGGGGTAGTTCACCGACTCCAGGTTGATCGCGCCGGGGATCGACGAGGCGCGGGCGCAGAAGGTGGCGTCCTGGCGGAACTGGGCCGAGCCGTCGTTGCGGTTGGCGACCAGGACGAAGCTGCGGTGGCGCAGGTACTGGCCGTCGGCGGTGGCGAAGGAGTAGCAGGAGCTGTCGGCCAGGCCCTTGACCAGCTTGAAGGTGGAGTCCTCACGGGATTCCGAGCCGCCGAGGGGGTCGAGCTTCACATAGCCGCCGCTCACATGCCAGTAGCGGTCGGGGTAGTTGACCGAGCGGACGGAGCGCCAGGTGGTCGCCGGCTTGGGATCGGGCTTGGGGTTCGACGAACTCGGGTGCGAGGTCGGGGACTTGGTGGTCGGGTCCGTGGCCGGGGAGGGCGTGGAGCCCTGTTGGCGGGGGGCCGGGGTCGTGGCCTCCTCGGTGGTGAGGCCGCTCTTGCCCTTCGGCGGCGCCGCCTCCGTCTGCGACGGGGTGCCGAAGGAGATGAGACCGGGCAGCGTCGCGCCGTCCGAGGGGGGCGGCGCTGACAGGGTCTCAGGGGCCCGGTCCGTCCAGGCTATCGCCGCCACACAGGCGACGATCGTGGCGGCCGCCAGTGCGCCCGCGAGATAGAGACGCCTGGTTCCGGGGGCTCGGGACGGGTCGGGGACCCACCCGTTCTCCCAGGGCTGAGGAGGACGGGACTGGTTTTCTGGCATGCGCGGTTCCTCCGGCGGAGCCCATGGCAAGGCCGCGGCTGTGATGGGGGGTGTGTGAACGGTGAAGCAAACGGCACAGTAGTGGAACGGCTTCCTTCGCAGCAGCCCTTTCAGCGAGCGGTTTCCATATCGTTCTCCACGGCGTGTTCACATCTCTTTCGCCACTGCTTCCACATCGCTTTCTCAGCGCCCTCCCAGCCCCGACTCAACACCCGGCGGCAGCGTGGGAGCGTGGTTACCTCCGCCTCTCTCGCACCGCCCGCCACCCGCCCCGTCTTCGTGCTCGGCTGCCCCCGCTCCGGGACCACGTTGTTGCAGCTCATGCTGCACGCGCACCCGCGCATCGCACTGCCCCCGGAAACCCGATTCGTGCTGCCCGCCTATGAGCGGCGGCTGCGCTTCGGTGACCTCCGCGACGCCGGAAACCGCGCCGGGCTCGCCCAGTGGATCACCGGTCGGAAGGAGACCCGCTTCCATGAGCTGGGTCTGGACGCGAAAGCGGTTGCCGAGCGCATCGCGGCCGGACCGCCCACCCTCGGCTCCGCGCTCGGCATCACGCTCAAGGCGTACGCCGAGAACCACGGCAAGGCGCGCTGGGGCGACAAGCGGCCCGCCTACGCCCTGCACGTCGAGCAGATCCTGCGGCTCTTCCCCGACGCCCAGTTCGTGCACCTGGTCCGCGACGGCCGCGACTGCGTCGCCTCCCTGCTGGGCATGCCCTGGTGGCATCGCGGCTTCCACGAGGCCGTCGCCACCTGGGCGCAGGTGATGGACACCACCCGCGGCCACGCCCGCCGGCTCGGCCCCGACAGCTGGCACGAACTGCGCTTCGAGGACCTGGTGGCCGACCCCGAGCCGCAACTGCGCACTCTCTGCGGCTACTTGGGCGAGGAGTACGACCCCCGGATGGCCGAGCCCCGTCGCCTGGCGAGCCAGGCCGTCCCGGCCCGCAAGACCTGGCACAGCCGCACACACGGCGCCCTCGACGCCACCCGCGCCGGCAGCTGGCAGCAGCGCCTGACCCCCGATCAGATACGCCTGTGCGAGGCGGCGTTCGGTGAACGCCTCGTCCGCAACGGCTATGAACTCAGCGGAGCCGTCCGCCCCGACCCCGCCGAACTGCTCCGCTACCGCAGGGTCTGGGCCCTGCGCCGCGCCGCCCACGCCAAGCGGCGGCTGCTCGACCGACTGGCGCGGGTGCGTGAACCGGGCCCCGTCTCGGCGGCCCGGCCGGTCACGACCTCGGAGTTCAGGGCGTGAGGCGCACGACCTGGGAGCGGCGTTATGTACACTCGTACACATGGGGTATCTGATGCTGGCGGGAGCCATCGCCGCCGAGGTCGCCGCGACCACGGCCATGAAGTACACCGAGGGCTTCAGCCGGCTGCTGCCCTCGCTGCTGACCGTCCTCGGATATGTCGTCTCCTTCGCGCTGCTCGCGCAGACCCTGCGGACGGTCGCGGTCGGTACCGCGTACGCGATCTGGGCCGGGGTCGGCACCGCCTCCATCGCCACCATCGGGATGCTGTTCCTCGGGGAGGGGATGACGGCGGCCAAGGCCGCCGGGATCGCGCTGATCATCGTCGGGGTGGTCGTGCTGAACCTGGGCGGTGCCCACTGATGGCCCGCCGCTACGACCCCGAGCGGCGCCAGCGGATCATCGACGCCGCGATCCGGGTCGTCGGCGAGAAGGGCCTGGCGGGACTGAGCCATCGCACGGCCGCCGCCGAGGCCGACGTACCGCTCGGCTCGACGACGTACCACTTCAAGACCCTCGACGAACTGATGGTCGCCGCGCTGCGCCAGGCCAACGAGGGCTTCGCCAAGGTGATCGCGGCGCGCGGCGGTCTGGAGGACCCGCGGGCCGACCTGGCCGCGGAACTGGCGGGCTGGATGGGCGAATGGCTGGCCGGCGACCGCACCGGAGTGGAGCTGGAGTACGAGCTCTACCTCGCCGCCCTGCGCCGCCCCGCGCTGCGTCCGGTCGCCGACGAGTGGACCGAGCAGCTCGTCGAGCTGGTGGCCCGCCGCACCGACCGGGTCACGGCGCGGGCGCTGGCGGCACTGATGGACGGGATCTGTCTTCAGGTGCTGCTGACGGACGGGGTGTACGACGAGGCGTACGCACGCGAGATGCTGGCGCGGATCATTCCGCCCCGCTGAGCCGCCCGACCGTGGCCAGTGCCGCGTCCACGCTTCCCGCGACGTCCGTCACCGGATACTGCACGTCCCGCACCACCCGCTCCCGGTCGACCACGAGGGTGAGGCGCTTGAGCCGGCTGGCGCCCGCCGCGCGGAAGGTCGGCAGCCGCAGCGCCGTGATGAGGGACAGTTCGGCGTCGGAGAGCAGCGGAAAGCCCAGCCCCTCCTTCTCGGCGAACGCCCGCTGTTCGTCCGGGCGTTGGGTGGAGACGCCGTGCACGGTGGCGCCCGCCGCCGTGAAGTCGGCCTGGCGGTCGCGGTAGGTGCAGGACTCCAGGGTGCAGCCGGGCGTGCCGGGGATGTCCGACCAGCCCGGCGGATAGGAGTCGGCACGGGCGTAGGCGCCGGGGAAGCAGTACAGGACGGTGAACGGGGTGCCGTCCGCGACGGGATCGCGCGACGCGCCGCGATCGTCGACGAGTCGAAGCTCCGGCATCCGGGTGCCGACGAGCTCGTGCACCCGCCGCGCCTCCGCCGAGGCCTCCGCCGCGGTGGCCGTCGTACCGCCATCACCGAGGACCCAGGCGTCGCCCCAGTCCTGGAGGGCGACGAGGACGGGGAGCAGGGCGTGGCCGCGCGGCGTGAGCCGGTACTCGTACCGTACGGGCCGCTCCTGGTAGGGCACCCGGGTGAGTACCTCGGCGTCCACGAGGAGATGCAGCCGTTCCGTCAACACCTTCCTGGACATGCCGAGTTCGCGCTGGAGCTCGTCGAAGCGATGCACCCCGCGGGCGGTGTCGCGCACGATCAGCAGGGTCCACCAGTCACCGACGACGTCCAGGGCCTGGGCGATGGCACAGGTGGCGTCCTCCAGGCTCGTCCTGCGGGCCATGGCGTCCCGTCCCTTCGTCTGCGGCGTTGCCCCGAGGCTGTCATGCTGACATAGTCAGTTCCCAAAGGGAACTAACTGGGGGGCGTGGTGCGCGCACTGCGAGAGGTGCCACGGGCGGTCTGGCTGCTGGCCTGCGGCACGTTCGTGAACATGGTCGTGAGTGTCGGCTTCGCCTTCGTCTTCCTGTACGCCACCGGTCCGCGGGGGCTGGGGGCGGGCGCGGCCGGGGTGCTCGTCGGGGTCGGGGGCGTGGGGCTGGTCGCGGGGAACTTCACCGGCGGCTGGTACGGGGACCGGTTCGGGCATCGCCGGGTGCTGCTGACGGCGGCCGTGGGATCGGGGCTGCTGCTGGGTGCGGTGCCGCTGCTGCCGACGGCGGCGTTGTACGGGGTGCTGCCGCTCGCGCAGTACGCGGCGGGGGTGCAGCGGGCCGCGCAGTCCGCGCTGGTCGCGGTCATCGTGCCGGAGGGGGTGCGGCGGCAGGCGTTCGCCGTGATGCGGGCCGCGGCGAACGGGGGGTTCACGGTGGGGCCGGTGCTCGGGGCGCTGGTCGCGACCAGGTTCTCGTACGACTGGCTGTATGTGGGGGAAGGGCTCGGGAGTGTGGGGCTGGCGTGCTGGACGGCTCGGGTGGTGCCGGCGGCGCGGGGGGTTTCGCGGGGGCGGGGCCGGGGTGGGGAGGGTGGGGGCGTCTGGGCTGCGCTGCGGGCGCGGCCGGCGGTGCTGGTGCTGCTGCCGGCGATCGTCGTCGTCGATGTCGTGTACCGGCAGCAGTACTCGACGTTTCCTGTCTTCCTCGCGGATCACGGGATGGACGCGCGGGTGTACGGGACGCTGCTCGCCGTCAACGGGGGGATTCTGCTGTGTCTTGAGGTGCCGGTCGCGGTGGTGCTGCGGAAGCGGTCGCCGTTGCGGGTGGTCGGGGTGGGGCTGGTGTTGGTGGGGGCGGGGTACGGGGTGTTGTTGGTGGGGGTGGGGGTCGGTAGTGCGGTCGTGATGATGGCGTTGCTGACGGTGGGGGAGGCGCTGTACAAGACGACGGCTACGGCGTATGTCGCGGATCAGGCGCCGGAGCATGTGCAGGGGCGGTTTCAGTCGTTGTACGCCGGGGCGTCGATCAGTGGGGTGGTGTTGGCGGCGCCGTTGGGTGGGGGGTTGTACGAGGTGGCTCCGGGGGTGGTGTGGCCGGTCTGTGCGGGGTTGGGGGTGGTGGCTGGGGTGGTCGTGCTGCTGTCCGACGCCTTTCCTCGCCCCCGCCGCCCCTACCCGTTCCCATCCCCAGGGGCTGCCGCCCCTTCGACCCCGCCCAAGGGGCTCCGCCCCCTGGACCCCCGCCGGCCCTGAAGGGGCGCTGTGGTGCGTCGGCGGGTGCGGGTGCGTGGGGGCTGGTCGCGCAGTTCCCCGCGCCCCTGGGCGGCACGACCTGCACCGGCGTACGAAGCGCGCCCCTGGGCGTAGGACGGGCCCGCAGCCGCGTACGGCGGTGAGGGGTCGTGTCGGGGGGTGTCCGCCCGCAGCGGTTGGCGCGTCAGCACGGGTGCCCCTTGTAGAGGACCTATTTCGCGCCGTTCCGAGGACGGACACCCCCCGGCGCGGCCCCGACCCACGACGCAACCGCCCGCGGCTCGCCACCTGAGACGTGAGACCCGCTGGTTAGCCTCCGTGGGCTTCGGGTGGTTAGGTTGCCCTCATGACCGACACGACTGCTCCTCGTACGACCGGCGCCGTGGCCGCCGGGCTTGCCACCATCGCCGCTGATGGCACCGTTCTCGACACCTGGTTCCCCGCGCCCGAGCTGAAGGAAGAGGCCGGCCCCTCCGGTACCGAGCGGCTCAGCGCCGAGCAGGCCGTCGAGGCGCTCGGCGCGGGTGCCGCCAAGGCGATCGGCGCGGACGCGCGGCGTGGCGTCGAGGTCGTCGCGGTTCGTACGGTCATCTCCTCGCTCGACGCCAAGCCGCTCGACGCCCATGACGTCTACCTGCGGCTCCACCTCCTCTCCCACCGGCTCGTCAAGCCGCACGGCCAGAGCCTGGAGGGCATGTTCGGCTTCCTCGCCAACGTCGCCTGGACCTCCCTCGGCCCCGTCGCCGTCGACGACATCGAGAAGGTGCGCCTCAACGCCCGCGCCGAGGGCCTGCACCTCCAGGTCACGTCCATCGACAAGTTCCCGCGGATGACGGACTACGTCGCCCCCAAGGGCGTCCGGATCGCCGACGCCGACCGCGTCCGTCTCGGTGCGCACCTGGCCGAGGGCACCACCGTCATGCACGAGGGCTTCGTCAACTTCAACGCCGGCACCCTCGGCACCTCCATGGTCGAGGGCCGTATCTCCGCCGGTGTCATCGTCGGCGACGGCTCCGACATCGGTGGCGGCGCCTCCACCATGGGCACCCTCTCCGGCGGCGGCAACGTCATCATCTCCATCGGCGAGCGCTGCCTCATCGGCGCCGAGGCGGGCGTGGGCATCGCGCTCGGCGACGAGTGCGTGGTCGAGGCGGGGCTGTACGTCACCGCCGGCACCCGCGTCACCATGCCCGACGGGCAGATCGTCAAGGCCCGTGAGCTCTCCGGCGCCTCCAACATCCTCTTCCGCCGCAACTCGGTCACCGGCACGGTCGAGGCCCGCCCGAACAACGCGGTGTGGGGCGGTTTGAACGAGATCCTGCACAGCCACAACTAGATCAGCCACAACTAGATGAGCCACAACTGATCAGCGGAGCGTGAGAGACAGTGCCTTCCCGGTGGACCTCAACCGGGAGGGCACCCTCACTCCGAGTTCATCCGCACCGCCCGCATCCCCAGCCGCCGCGCCAGCCACATCGTGTGCTCCCGGCTGATCGCTTGCTCCGCGGAGACGACGTACCGGGACCAGTCGGCCTCGGTCGTGACGTTCTCGCCGGTCATGCGGACGAAGCCGAGTTCCGTGGCCGTGAGGGAGTAGGCGGAGGACAGGTTGTCGTACTGCTTGACCTCCAGCCACGCACCCGCCGCGGCGATGGCGGCGGCGACCACGCTGCTGGCGTCGACGTCGGCGAGGTCCAGCAGGCTGACGGTGCTCGTGGCGACGCCGAGGACCTCGAAGAGGATCAGGATGCTGCGCCATTTCCCGGAGTTCTGTTTGTTGAGCCGGGCCTTGGCGTTGTACCAGCCCTCCTGGTCCGCGACCCGCAGCGCCAGATAGGCGGACTTCCGGTCCGCGAAGTCCAGCGCCCGTACCTCCCGCATCCGGTCGGTGACCTGGGCCTGGCCGAACGTCAGGCCGGGGAGGTTCGCCTCCGTCGTCAGGTCGTGGATGCGGGTGAGCAGGACGTCCCGGGCCTCGTCGTCCGAGAGCGAGGGCGGGAAGGGTGCCGCACCCGCCATGTAGCGCCACGCCAGCGTCTTGACGGACTCGGCCAGCGCCCGGCCGTTGTACCAGCGTTCCTCAGGTTTGTCCCGCAGTAGATGGACCTCGGTGAGCAGCGCGGCGATGAAGGCGGTGAGCGCCAGAGCCGCCGCCGTCTTCTCCACTCTGCCGTGGTTGTCGACCGTGGCCGCGATACCGCCGAACAGGGCTGCGGCCAGGGCGAGTTGAAGCCGCCCGCGGGTCCACTTGAGGTAATCGCGCTGGCCCTCCTTGGAGATGGCGTCCGCCGACTCGAAAACCCCGGGAAGATCGCGCTCTTCGAGGGGACTTTGCGACAGCATCAAGTGCATCCTGCTCTGTGCTGGGGGCGCGTTCAGGTCAGCGTAGCGTTCCGCAACATCGCGAAGTCCTTCTCCCGCAGGCCGATTCGCGGGTCGACGTGGTGCAGCAGGGCGGGGCCGGGATGATGCTCGGCGACGAACTCCTCGTCGGCGGCGCTCTGTTCGTCGTCGACCCAGGCGAAGGGCCGGCCCTCGGCGTACGCCACGATCGCCTCCGTCTTCCAGTGCACCCCGTCGGGCCGGTGGGTGAGCAGGCGGTCGCCGAAGTCGACGTAGGGGAGCTCGGGGAGGCCGACGACGGGGGCGATCCAGCGGTTGGCCGCGTCCATCCACGTGGTCGCCCAGCACAGGTCGTAGGGGAGGGAGAGAAGGGCCGGGCCGTGCGACGGGTTCAGCCACACCCGTAGGGGGCGGCCCGGACGCAGGGCCACCCGGATCGTCGTGTAACCCTCGGGGCGGCGCTCGGCCTGCGCCGCGTACGGGTTCAGGGGGCCGTCGACGTCGAGGAAGAGGAGAGGGCGGCTCACCGGATCACCGTACGGCAGGGAAGGGGAGCGGGCGCTGAGAATTTCTGTGCGCGGCAGGCATAGCGGGACGCGGCCGCGCGCGTCACAAGGGGCAGAGGGGGGCGGACACCGGGTCCGCTCCGGGGACGGGCCCCGGGGAACCTCCCCGGGGAAGAGAAGGTGACGATGGATGCCGAGGCGCAGGACAGCTTCCGGGAGTTCGTGGAGCACCGGTCGTCCGCGCTGCTGAAGACGGCCGTGCTGCTCAGCGGCGGCGACCGGCACACCGCCGAGGACCTGCTGCAGAACGCGCTGATCAAGGCGGCCGGCCGCTGGCACCGCATCGACGAACCCGAGGCATACGTACGGCAGATCCTCTACCGGCAGCAGATCAGCCGCTGGCGGCTGAAGTGGCCAAGACGCGAACTCAGCGTCGCCGAGCCACCGGAGGACCGCACCGGCGGGGACGACTCGTCGGCCGCAGAGGTGCGCCTGGTGATGCGGGGCGCGCTCGCGCGGCTCACGGCACGCCAGCGCACGGTCCTCTTGCTGCGCTACTTCGAGGATCTGCCCGAGGCGGACGTGGCCCGCATCCTGGGCTGCTCGGTGGGCACCGTACGGTCCACCACCCATCGCTCGCTCGCGCGTCTGCGCACCCTCGCCCCCGAACTGGCCGCCCTGAACACCCCGAGCCGGCCGTCCCGTGACTTCGCACCCGTGGAGGTACGTCCGTGAACGTCGAGGATCTCGTACGTGACTCCCTGCGCGACCTGGCCGGTGAACAGCCGCCGCCGGGACCGGGTTTCGCCGACCGGGTGCTGGCCGTGCGCCGACGCCGACGGGCACGTACCTGGGCGTCCGTCGCGGCGGCCACCGCGGCCGTGGTCGCCGTCTCGGTGGCGGTACCGCAACTGGTCTCCGGCGGGGGCGACGAACGCCCGAGCGGGACCACGGGCCGCCAGGAGGGGTCGCTGCCGCAGCGGACGATCTCGGTCGGGAACACGGTGCTCGCCGCCTACTACACCACCGACACCCGGACGAGGGTCAAGGACGGGTGGATCGCCCAACGGACGTACCGGCTCCTTGATCCCCGGACCGGGCGGTACAAGAAGGACACCCGATGGTCCTACGTCGCCGTCGCACCCGGCGCGAAGACCGCCGCCGTCCTCGAACGGTCCCTGCCCGCCCACCGGATCGGGCTGCTCGACCTCACGACGGGGGAGATCAGGCAGTGGATCCCGCTCGACGTGGGAGTCGGCGGGCTCTCCTTCTCCCACGACGGGACCAAGCTGGTCGCCACGACGTACGACGAGCACCCCGACGTGCGGGTCATGGTCAGGAACGGCGACAGCGGCGTGGACCCGGCGCTGGTGGAAGGCGACACGTCCCGGACCGGATACCTCGTCTGGGACCTGGTGAACGGCGGCGGAGCCTGGTGGCAGGTCAAGGCCGGCCGTGATGTCCCGAGCCGCGCGGACTTCGCCTTCACCGACGACGACAAGGCGCTGTACACCCAGGTCGTCGGCGGCAAGGACGGCATGGAGGAGTTCTACGACCTCTCCGGCAAGAAGATCGCCGCACCCGCGAAGGAGAAGCACCTGCGCTGGGACGTCCCGGCCCGGATCTCCCCGAACGGTGAGCTGGCCGCCCTCGGTCTGACCAAAGAGGTCAACATGGGCAAGAAGCTCCCCGGCAAGTCCTACTCCTCGATCCAGAACCCCCTCACCGGCAAGGAGATCACCAAGGTGCGCGGCGCCCAGCTCCTCGCCTGGGTCGACGACCACCGCCTCATCGCCTGGGAACGCACCACACCTCTCAAGAACGCGGGCTACAAGGACCACCTGGTCCTCGTCACGATCGGCAGCGACAAGGTCGTACCGCTGAGCGGCGAGCGCGATCCGGACGACGGCCCCCAGCGGCTGGCCTGGGAACCGGTCTTCGTGCGGCGCTGATTCAGCGAAGCGCTCGGTACGCCGCGAGCAGCCCGTCGACCGTCTCCCGGTCGGCGGGCAGCAGCGGTGCGCGCACCGGGCCGGCCGGCAGGCCCAGCTCGTTCAGCAGCGCCTTCGCCGTGACCGTGCCGGGCAGGCCCGCCGACATCATCAACTCGATGAGGGGCGTGGCCTGTTGCTGGCGGCGGGCCGCCTCCGCGGTGTCGCCGGCGTCGAACGCGTCGAGGACGGCGCGCAGTTCGGCCGGGGCGACATTCGCCACCGTGCTGATGTATCCCGCCCCGCCCACCGCGTACAGCGCGAGGTTGTGCTCGTCGCAGCCCGCGTAGTACGCCAACTCCGTGCGGGCGATGACCTTCTGGGCGGCGAGGAAGTCGTAGGAGCAGTCCTTGACCGCGACGATCCTCGGGTGTTCGGCGAGCCGGAGGAGGGTCTCGGGCTCGATGCGGGTGCCGGTGCGGCCCGGGATGTCGTAGAGGGTGATCGGCAGGCCCGAGGAGTCCGCGATCTGGCGGAAGTGCGCCTCCAGCGCGTCCTGCGGGGGCCTGCTGTAGTAGGGGCTGACCAGCAGCACCCCGTCCGCGCCCGCCTTCTCCGCCTCCAGGGCGAGTTCGGCGGTGTGCCGGGTGTCGAAGGTGCCGATGCCGGTGAGGATCGACGCCCGGGTGCCCACCGCTTCCTGGACCGCCCGGACGAGGTCGGCCTTCTCGGCGTCCGACGTGGTCGGCGACTCGCCTGTCGTCCCTGACAGGACCAGACCGTCGCAGCCGTCCGCCACCAGCCGCTCGGCGAGCCGCTGTGCGCCGTCCAGGTCGAGGACGCCGCCCTCGGTGAAGGGCGTGATCATCGCGCAGAGGGCGCGGCCGAAGGGCGGGGCGGAGGAGCCGGAGTACGTCATGGGAGTAGTCTCGGCACAGTCATCGTGAAGCTCCACTTAATTCTTCTACGATGTATTGGTAAGCAATGCTGAGAGGTGGGGGTCGGAGTAGGCCCTATGTCCAAATCGGCCCCTCATGGGTCACCATGGTCAGGACGGTCATCGACCCCAGGTATCGACCCCTGGTCATGGGAGGCGTCATGAAGCTCGGCAAGGCACTCGCCACCGGAGTCGCGACGGAGCGGCCGCAGGCCCACGACGAAGAACCCGAACTCCGGCTCCCCGAAGAGATCACCGAGGAACTGACGGCGCCCGAAGAGGTCCCGGCCGCCCGATGAGGCTCCGGCTTCCGGAGGAACGCCCGACGGAGCCGCCGACCGGATACAAGATCGCCCACCCGGTGCTGTCCCACGACGGCACCCGGGCCGGGTTCACCGGTGTGTCGCTCGGCGGCGCGCTGCCCTACGGCGTCCTCGCCGACGCGTCCTGCGTCTACGGCCTGCGGCACCAGGCACCGCACCGCCGCTGCGACTGCGGCTTCCACTGTGTGCACGACCGGACGACCGCCGAGGCCCTGCTGTGCACCGCCGAGCACCGGGCGGCCGCCCTGCTGGAGGTGACCGTCCTCGGCCGCTACCTCCGCTTCGAACTCGGCTTCCGCTACGCCCGCCAGCGCGTCCGCACCGCCACCGTCGGCCCCTGTACCTGCGGCGCGGTCGCCTCCGCCCTGGCCGACGCCGGCTGGGGCAGACCCGGCTGGCGCGCCCTCGCCCCGTCCTGCGCGGGCTGTCTGCGCGGACGTACGTCCGTCTCGCTCGCCTCGTTCGCACGGCTCGCGGGAGAGGGGCTGCGCGTGGTGGCGGGCCGGGGGAGCGAGGCGGCGACCGATGCCGAGGTGGCCGCCACAGCCGATCTCGGTGTCCGCGAACTCACGGCCGAGGCCGCTCTGTTGCAGGCCCGGCTCGACTGGTTCCAGACGCAGCTGGCGCGGCTGGGGGAGCGGGGCCCGGAGGCGGGTTCGCAGGGGTAGCGGGTGCGGGTCCGGGTACCCGGACGGTCCGAACCGAGAGGAGGCGGACACCGTGACCCAGACCCAGGAGCCCGGGCAAGCCCAGCACTCCGTCGGCGAGCTCGTCGGCCAGGCCACCGAGCAGCTCTCCCAGCTCGTGCGGCAGGAAGTGGCCCTCGCCAAGGAGGAGCTCGCCGAGAAGGGGCGGCGGGCCGGGCGCGGCGGCGGAATGCTCGGCGCCGCCGGAGCGATCGCCTACGCCGGGCTGCTCGCCCTCGCCGGCACGGCCACCGCCGCACTCTCGCTGACGCTGCCCGTCTGGGCCGCGGCGCTCATCGTGACGGCCGTGCTGTTCGCCCTCGCCGCCCTGCTGGCCGCGAAGGGCCGCACCCAGCTCCGCCGCGCCGCACCCCCCACGCCCGAGGAGACCCTCGGCAGCGTCAGGGCCGACGTCGAGGAGATCAAGGAAAGGGCACACCGATGACCGACAAGGGGACGCCGGGCGTGGGCCGCGGAGCCAAGGGCCCCGAGGAACTGCGGGAGCAGATCGAACAGACCCGCAGCCAACTCGGCGACACAGTGGAGGAGTTGGCAGGAAAGATGGACGTGAAGGGCCGAGCGCGAGCTCGGGCGGCCGATCTGCGGGACAAGGCCGGCGCGATGACCGTGCAACTGCGCAGCACCGCGGCGCAGGCCGGCCACACGGCGCACGACCGGGCCACCCAGGCCGGTCACACCATGCACGACAAGGCCGTGCAGGCGGGCCACAAGGTCCAGGACACGGCGACCAGGACCGGCCACCAGGCGCAGGGCAGGGCCGCGAAGACCGGGCACGAACTCCAGCGAAGGGCCGAACACAGCGTCCCCCAGCCCGCCCGGTCCGTCGTCCAGGCGGCGATCCGGCATCCGCGCCCCGTGCTGGTCATCGGCGCGGCGGTGGCCGCGGTGGCCGTGGTGACGTGGCGGTACCCGAAGAAGTGACTTGACCTGAAGTTTGGTTGAGGTTGGAGGGTCGTCGGTACACGCATCGGCACTCGAACAGCGGAGCCCGACATGACCCGTCGTACCGACGACCACCCCGACCTGACCGACCCCCGCGTCGGCGCGCCCTTCTTCAGCACCTGGCGCGTCGGCACCCCCGAGCGGCAGCGGGAGGCGGCGGCGACGATCGCGCGGACCTGGGAGCGCCGGGACTGGCCCGCCACCGGACTGCTCGGCTACCACGTCTACGCCGGACACGACGGCTCCACCCTCCTGCACCACTCGCAGTGGGCGGACGAGCCGGCGTACGAGGCCTTCGTGAAGACCCACCGGCAGGAGCGCGTCGACGAGGTCGACACCGCCGTACCGGGCATCGAGCGGGTCCGGCTCGACCGCTACCGGCGCTATCGCAGCGCGACCCAGGACGGTGACACCCGGGTGCCGGGATGCGTCGTGATCGTCGAGGTGGAGTTCGAGAGCCCCGACCCGGAGCGGCAGCGCGCCTGGGTCGACGCCGTCCTCGAGGCCCTGGAGAGCGAGCCGAACCCGCACCCCGGCGGCATCGGCGCCCACTTCCACCTCAGCACCGACGGCATCCGCGTCCTCAACTACGCCGAGTGGGAGACCGCCCAGGCCCACATCGACGCCCTCGCCGCCCCCGGCGACGGCGTCGGCTCGGCGACCGAACTGTGGAAGCGGGTCCAGGAGTTCCCCGGGGTGAAGGGCAGTACGGTCAGCCGGTACGAGCACGTGCTCGGGCTGCTGCCCGGGTAGCACAGCAAGGCCCGGCCGAACTCGCGGTCCGGCCGGGCCTGTTGGAGTGCCGTGCGACTACGGCTTGAAGCGCAGGACCTGCGGGTCGTGGTCGCTGATCTGGTCGTTGAACTCCGAGTTGACGTGCACGCTGTCGTACTCGAAGTCGCAGCCGCGCCGGATCGACGGGGAGACCAGGATCTGGTCCAGGACCTGGGCGTTGCCCTGGTAGACGTACGAGTAACGCTCGCTCTTCGGCAGCGACTTGATCGCCGACCACAGGGCGCCGTCGGTCTCGAGGATCTTGGCGGTGTCGGAGAACTCGTAGTCGTTGATGTCGCCGAGGGCGACGACGTCCGCGTTCTTCTGGGTGTCCAGGACGTCCTTGACGAAGGCGTTGACCAGGGTGGCCTGCTGGTGGCGCTGGACCTCCGAGCTGCGCGGCACCGGCTGGGTCGCCGAGGTCAGGCCGTAGTCGCCGCCCTTGGAGTTGAAGTGGTTGGCGATCACGAAGACCGTGCGGCCACGGAAGACGAACTCGCCGACCAGCGGCTTGCGGCTGGACGCCCAGGCCGCGTTCGTCGGGTCGATGCGACCGGGGCTGACCGTCAGGGCCGCCTTGCCGTGCTCCTTCGTCACACCGACGGCCGTGGTGGCGTCGCCGCCCGCGCGGTCGGTGAAGGAGACCCGCTCCGGGTTGAACAGGAACACCTGGCGGATGTTGCCGCCCGGCTCACCGCCGTCGGTGCCGTTGGCCGGGTCGATGGAACGCCAGTCGTACGTCGGGCCGCCCGCGGCCGCGATCGCGTCGATCAGCTTCTGGACCGTCTGGTCGGCGGCGACCGTGCCGTCGTTGGTCGCGCCGTTGTTGTCCTGGATCTCCTCCAGGGACACGATGTCGGGCGACTGGAGGTTGTTCACGATCGCGGCGGCGTGCGCGGCGAAGGTGCCGTCGGACGGGTCGAGGTTCTCGACGTTGTACGTCGCGACCGCGAGCTCGCCGCGCTTCTGCTTCTGGGTCGTCTCGCGCTCGGTGCCGCCGCTCTTGAGCGTGCCGATCGTGTTGGCGACGAGGGTGTAGCCGCCGAACTGGTTGTAGTCCAGCGGTCCTTCGGTCGCGCCCTGAAGCACGTCACCGACGTTCGCCACCGGGAAGGCGGAGGTCGCGCCGAGCGACTGGATCTGGAGACGGCCGGTGTTCTGGGCGTCGTAGGAGCCGTAGACCGTGCCACCGCGGCGGTTGGCGTTCTCGCGCGGCTTCACCGTCACCCACAGCTCGGTGTACGGGTCGCTGGCGCCGACCACGCGGGTGTCGGCGACCTGGACGTTCTCGCCCTCCAGGGACTCGTAGTAGTCCAGGGCGTACTTCGACGGCTCCAGGGTCAGGCCGTTGATCGAGTTGCCCGCGGCGGTGTCGCCGACCGGAGCGTAGGCGGCCGGCACCGACCTGGCGTCGACGACGACGGCGGCGGGGACGGCGTTGCCGCTGGAGACGACCGTGGTGGTCGGCTTGGTGATCTCGGTGATCGACTGGTTGCCGGAGGTGGCGCCGCCGGGGACGTACTCCGAGACCGTGCCCGAGACCGTGACGAGGTCGCCGACGGCGACGCCCTTCGGGGTGGAGCTGGTGAAGACGAAGACGCCCTCACTGGTGGCCGGGTTGTCGTCCGCGTTCGGGTCCTGGATCCAGAAGCCCTTGGACGAGCCGTACGTACGGATGCCGGTGACGATGCCGGAGACGTCCGCCACCTTCTGGCCGGCGTACGGGGATATCCGGGTCGTGCCCTGGATGTCGTGGACGCGCACGGAGTCCGCGTGCGCGGGAGAGGTCAGGACGACCGTGGACGCGGCGGAGCACACGGCGGCGACGGTGAGCGCGGCGAGGCGCGCGGAAGACTTGCTCGGCAACGGGATCCCTCCGGGGACGTTCTTGAGCGCCGGGACGAGGGTGGAGCGTGGAACGGTGGGAGCCGCGACCGGTGGGGCGGAGGCGACGCGCGTAGAAAGTACCGTGCACAGGTGTCAGGGCGGTGAACAGGTGTGCAGTGAACTTCTACGCGCGTAATCTCCTTCGCGATCAGGTCACTTGTCAAGGTTTCGGCCATGTACGGGGGCCGGCGGGGAGATGAACCGGGCGGCATGGGGCCAAATCCGTCTAGGCTGAGCGGCTGAGTGGTAAGACGCGATGTCTAGGAGAAGCAGCCGATGTCAGACAGCTCCCCCCTGCCGCCGGCGCGGCTGCACCCCGAAGCGGAGCTGGCGCGGGACGCGCTGTCCACGCCGTTGCTCTCCCGGGCCGCCCGGCTCGCCCGCTGGGCGTCTCCCGACACCCGCGTCGACGCAGGTGGCGGGCTCGCCGAGGAGCAGCTTCCCGCCGCCGCCGAACTCCTCGGACTCACCGGGGACGACGCGGCCGCCTGGGCGAGCGAGGCCTGGCGGGTCGCCGTCGACACCGGGCTCGTGGAGATCGTCGACGAGAACGAGGGCACCGTCGCGGCCGGCGAGGAACTCGCCCTGCTCACCGGCGGCGCCCCGCAGGATGTGCTCGGGGTGTGGCAGACGGCGCTGGAGACGGTGCTCGCCGACGCGAGCGTGCCCGACCTCGACGACCTGGTGGAGGCCATGGACGAGGGGGGTCAGATCGACTTCTCCACGCTCGACTGGGACCCGGACGCCGAGGCCGACTTCCTCGACGGAGTGCTCGGCAACCTGTATCTGCTGACCCTCAACGACGAGGGCCCCGGCGACCGCCCCGTGCCGCTCCCCGCGCTCGCCGCGTCCATGATCGTGCCCAACGACATGGGGGAGCCCACCAACGACGTCCTCGAACAGGTCTCCGACGCGATGATGCGCCTCGACGACCAGTTCCGGCTGCTCGAACCGGTCGGCCTCGTCGAGTACCAGCCCGTCGACGAGGCGCTCATGGCCGACGCCGACGACGAGCCCGCCGCGCCGGTCGACGACACCGACGTCTCCCGCTACGGCATGGTCCGGCTCACCCCGCTCGGCCTCTACGGACTGCGGGCGCGGCTCCTGGAGGCCGGCTTCACGGCGCCCGCCGTCGGGGACCTCGCCGACAAGGGTGCGGACGCCCTCCTCGACGGCACCTCCACCTTCCCGCCCGGGGCCGCGCAGGCCGAGACCGAGCAGTGGCTCGACCGGCGTGAACCCCTCGCCGCCGCCCGGGAGTTGCTGGCCGCCAGCCGGGGCGGCGACGCGGGCGCGCCGCTGCGCCGACTGCGCTGCCAGCAGGCGCTCTCCCTCGTCGGCGCGGAGGCCGAACCGGCGCTGCGGGCCGTCCTCGACGACCCTGAGCTCGGCGGACTCGCCCGCGTCTGGCTCACCGAGCGCGGCGCCGCCGACGTACCGCCGCCGTCGGAGGCGATGATCTTCTGGCTGACCGTCGACACCGTCGCGGCCCAGCTCGCCGCCGAGGGCAACTCCGAGGAGCTGACCGGGCTCGTGGAGGGGCTCGCACAGCAGCACAGCGGGTTCTTCGCCGCCGCGTGGCGGGTGGACCACCCCGCCACCGCCGATGTGCTGGAGGCCATGGGGCGGCTGCACCCGGACAAGAAGATCGCGAAGGAAGCACGCAAGGCGGCCTTCAAGGCCCGCTCCCAGCAAGGCGGTTGAGTCGCAGGCGCGGTGCCGTGGCGGGAGCGGCGTCCTGGCCGACGTACGGATTCATGGAAGCGAACCTACGGACGTCGCCCGGTGTTCAACTCCCGTTCAGGCGTGGGCGAAACGGTGACGCCGACCCGAGGTCCCCCACCCTCCACGGCACACCCCTCGCCACACAGGAGACACCATGTCGCTCACCCGCAGGGACTTCGCCAGAAACTCCGCGATCACCGGTGCCGGTGTCGCGCTGGCCGGCAGCGTCGGCGCCCTCGCCACCGCGCCGCAGGCCCTCGCGTCCACCGACACCGGGAGCGAGGCGGACGCTCACGGCGGAGTCGGCTACGGACCCCTGATCGCCGACCCCGACGGCATCCTCGCGCTGCCCGCCGGGTTCAAGTACCGCGTCATCACCTACAGCGGAAAGACCACGCTGGAGTCGGGCGAGATCACCCCGTCCAACCACGACGGCACCGCCACCTTCGACGGCCCCCGCGGCACCACCCTCCTCGTCAACAACCACGAGCTGAAGGGCCCGCGCGCCAACTGGAAGTACCCCGTCCCGCTCACCGAGGGCCTGGTCTACGACCCGGCCGCGTCCGGCGGCTGCACCGTCGTCGAGGTCCGCCCCGACGGACGCGTCGCCGAGTGGGTCGGCATCGCCGGCACCTCCACCAACTGCGCGGGCGGCCGCACCCCTTGGGGCACCTGGCTCACCTGCGAGGAGAACGAGGACAAGGCCGGGTCCAACGGCATGACCAAGGACCACGGCTATGTCTTCGAGGTCGACCCGAGCGACCGCCGTGCCAACCGCGACCCCAAGCCCCTGAAGTTCTTCGGCCGCTACGCCCACGAGGCCGTCGTCATCGACCCCAAGCGCGGCCACGCCTACCTCACCGAGGACGCGGCCTCGCCCAACGGCCTCCTCTTCCGTTGGACCCCGCCCAAGGGCTTCGAGCACGGCCGCGGCAAGCTCCGTACGCTCGCCGACGACGCCGGTGTCTTCGAGGCCTTCAAGTGCTTCGACTCCGGCGGCCAGTTCGTCGACGACCTCTCCCGCGCCACGAAGATCGGCACCGTCTACGGCGTCGACTGGGTCGCCGTCCCCGACCGCGACGCCAAGACGGTGGCCGTGCGCAAGCAGTTCACCGACGGCCAGGTCACCCGCGCCCGCAAGCTGGAGGGCATGTGGTGGGGCGACGGCGGCGCCTACATCGTCTCCTCCTACGCCCGCACGGAGAGCCCCGTCCAGCACGACGGCCAGGTCTGGTTCTACGACCCCAAGCGCCGCACGCTGACTCTGAAGGTCCTCCTCGGCGTCAACCCCGACCCGTCCGTCGACGGCGCCTTCGACGGCCCCGACAACATCACCGTCTCCCCGTACGGCGGCCTCGTCATCGCCGAGGACGGCGAGGGCGTCCAGCACCTCTTCGGCGCGACCGACAGCGGAAAGACCTACCCGATCGCCCGCAACGAACTGAACATCGGCACCGAAGACGCCCCCGAGTACAGCGAGTTCACCGGCGTCACCTTCTCCTGCGACGGAAAGACCCTCTTCGCCAACATCCAGACGCCGGGCATCATGCTCGCCATCACCGGGCCGTGGAAGCGGCAGAAGCGCGGCTGATAATTCGTTCGACCACCCCGCGGCCCTCCTCCTAAAGTAATGCCTGTCCAGGTGCGAAGGCAGGACCTACTTCCGCTGATAACGGGGAGGCCGCGGGTTCGAATCCCGCCTCCGGTACAACACGCCGGTGTAGCTCAGAGGCAGAGCACCTAATGTCGGTTCCGCCGGCCTGAACTCTGGACACCACAACTTCATGCACCTCCCGGTGCGCGGGCCGCGGCTACTTCTTCTCCAAAAAGATTCCCATGCCGCTGCCGACTTGATCTCGGGAGGCGCAGCTCATGGTGGGTGCCCGGTGTGCAGGCAACGGCTACTTCATTGGATCAGAAGGTCGCGGGTTCGAATCCCGTCATCGACTCAGGGTCGGTGTAGCTCAATGGATAGAGCATCTGACTTGGTTCCGTCGCCGACTTCTGATCTCGGGCACCCTCCTTCTGCCGCGCCTCCCTCCGAAACCTTCAGTGAATTCGGGGGAATTCAGCATGTCGCGATTCAACAAGCGTTCCGCCAAGGCGCAGCCCACCTCTCGCGTCACCTCGACGGGCCGCATACTCCGTACCTTCCAGGGCGGCCGAGGCCGCGAGCGGGACCCGCGCTCCGAGCTCTTTCTGCTCGCCATCGCCAACTTCGTGTCGCAGAACACCTTCTACGAGACCGGCGCCGACCGTGACGACCGGTTCGCCAAGCTGGTGCGGGAGCTCGCCGTCACCGATCCGGAGTGGACGGCCGGGCTGCTCGGCTGGCTGCGCGGTGAGGGCAACCTCCGTACCGCCTCCGTCGTCGGCGCCGCCGAGTACGTGAAGGCACGCCTCGACGCGGGCGCCACCGGCGGCCCCTCGAACCGGCAGGTCGTCGACTCCGTGCTCCGGCGTCCGGACGAGCCCGGCGAGCTGCTCGCGTACTGGACGGCGACCTACGGCCGTAATGTGCCCAAGCCCGTCAAGCGCGGAGTCGCCGACGCCGTACGGCGGCTCTACAGCGGAAAGTCCCTGCTGAAGTACGACACCGCGGCCAAGGGCTACCGCTTCGGCGACATCCTCAACCTGGTGCACGCGGCGCCCGACCCGGACAAGGTATGGCAGGGCGAGCTGTTCCAGTACGCCCTCGACCGCCGGCACAACCCGGACACGGCCGTGCCGCCCGCGTCGAACCGGACGCTGGTCGCGCATCGCGAGCTGATGGCACTGCCGGTCGAGGAGCGGCGCGCGGTCGTCACCTCCGAGGACGGCGCCGAGCGGCTCGCCGCGGCCGGGATGACCTGGGAGGCGCTGGCCGGGTGGCTCCAGGGGCCGATGGACAAGGCGGCCTGGGAGGCGGTCATTCCGTCCATGGGTGCGATGGCGCTCGTACGGAATCTGCGGAATTTCGACCAGGCCGGTGTCTCCGACGAGGTCGCGGCCCAGGTCGCGGCCCGGATCAGTGACCCGGCGGAGGTCGCGCGGTCGCGGCAGTTCCCGTTCCGGTACCTCGCCGCGTACCAGCACGCGCCGTCGCTGCGCTGGGCGTACCCGCTGGAGCAGGCGCTCGGCCACTCGCTGGCCAACGTGCCCGCGCTGCCCGGCCGGACGCTCGTCCTGGTCGACCGCTCGGGCTCGATGTGGGGTCCCCTGTCCGGCCGCTCGCAGCTCAACCGGGCCGACGCGGCGGCGATCTTCGGCACGGCGCTCGCGCTGCGCGCCGAGGACGCGGACCTGGTGCAGTTCGGGACCACCAGTGCGGAGGTCGCGTACCGCAAGGGTGAGTCGGTGCTGAGGATCCTGGAGCGCTTCGGCAACCTGGGCGGCACCGACACCACGGGTGCGGTGCGCCGGCACTACCGGAAGCACGACCGGGTACTGATCGTCACCGACGAGCAGTACGCGTTCAGCCACTACGGCGACCCGACCGAGCAGGTCCCCGCCGATGTGCCGGTCTACACCTGGAACCTCGCCGGGTACCGGGCGGGCCACGGCCCCTCCGGCAAGGCGAACCGGCACACCTTCGGGGGTCTGTCGGACGCGGCGTTCCGGATGGTTCCGCTGCTGGAGAGCGCCAGGGACGCCGACTGGCCGTGGGCCGCGGCCTGACCGGCCCGGTCCGCGTATGTGGCCCGCACCTCACGGGGGTGCGGGCCACACCCTTGTCCTCGTCCTTGACTGACATCTAACATTTCAGTTGTGGAGGCCATACGACCCGTAACCCGCACCCTGCTCAGGGACCGCGCCTACGCAGCCATCAGGGACGCCATCGTGTCCGGGGAGCTGGAGCCCGGCGCGGTCGTGCGGGACGCCGATCTCGCCGAACGGCTCGGGCTGTCCCGGGCGCCGGTGCGCGAGGCGTTCTCGCGGCTCGTCGACGAGGGGCTGCTGGAGAGCAAGCCGCAGAGCTACACGCGGGTGACTCCGGTCGTGGCGGCGGACGTACGGGACGCCGCCGCGGTCGTCGGCGCCCTGCACGAGCTGGTCACCCGGGTCGCCGTGCCCCGGCTGTTCGCCGCGGACATCGAGGCGATGCGCGCGGCCAACGAACGGTTCGCCGCGGCTGTCCGCGCCGGTGACGTGGACTCCGCGCTCCGTGCCGACGACGAACTCCACGACGTCCTCGTCCGCGTCAGCGGCAACCGCGCCGCGGCCGCCACCGTCGTCCGCTACACGCCCCTCATCCGCAGGCTGGAACGCCGTCGCTTCGGCGAGGGCGGCAACTGCCGCTCCGCCGGGCTGCACGAGCGGCTCATCGAGGCCTGTACGGCCGGTGACGTGACCGGCGCGGTCGAGGTCACCGCGGAGATCTGGCGGGGCCTGGCCGATCTCGCCGACGACGTTCCCTGAGCACCCAGGAGGCTCCCCATGTCCCTTTCCTCGTACGAGCGTTACCCCCTCCTCTTCGGCCCCTCGCCGGTGCATCCGCTGGAGCGCCTCACCGCCCACCTCGGCGGTGCGTCCCTGTGGGCCAAGCGGGAGGACTGCAACTCCGGTATCGCGTACGGCGGCAACAAGACCCGCAAGCTGGAGTACCTGGTCGCCGACGCCCTCGCGCAGGGCTGCGACACCCTCGTCTCCATCGGGGGCGTCCAGTCCAACCACACCCGTCAGGTCGCGGCCGTCGCCGCCCGTGCCGGACTGAAGTGCGTTCTGGTGCAGGAGAGTTGGGTGGACTGGCCCGACGCCGTGTACGACAAGGTCGGCAACATCCTGATCAGCCGGCTCGCCGGAGCCGATGTCCGGCTGGTGAGGGCCGGGTTCGGGATCGGGTTCAAGGAGAGCTGGGAGCAGGCGCTGCGGGAGGTGGAGGAGTCGGGCGGGAAGCCGTACGCCATCCCCGCCGGGGCCTCCGACCATCCGCTCGGCGGACTCGGCTTCGCCGGGTGGGCGTACGAAGTCGCCGAGCAGGAGCGGGAGTTGGGGGTCTTCTTCGACACCGTCGTGGTGTGCTCGGTGACCGGGTCCACGCAGGCGGGCATGGTCGCCGGGTTCGCGGCGCTGGAGGAGGCGGGGGGCCGGCCGCGGCGGGTGCTGGGGGTGGACGCGTCGGCGAAGCCCGCCGCGACACGTGAGCAGATCGCCCGGATCGCGCAGGGAACCGGCCGGCTCATCGGCGTCGAGCGGGAGCTGACCCTGGCCGACGTCGAGCTGGACGATCGGTATCACGCCGGGGTCTACGGCATCCCCGACGAGACCACCCTCGCGGCGATGCGGCTCGCCGCCCGGACCGAGGGGATGGTCACCGACCCCGTCTACGAGGGGAAGTCGATGGCCGGGATGATCGATCTCGTCGAGCGCGAGGAGATCGGGCGGGAGTCGACGGTGCTGTACGCGCACCTGGGCGGGCAGCCGGCGTTGAACGCGTACAGCGCGCTGTTTTCGTAGGCCCCGGCGTCACTGCTCGGCGGGGGTGGGCGCCGCAACCCGGCGTAGCGGGGTGCCGCCGCGCCCACCCGTGCCGCCCCAGCGGCACGACTGCCCGCAGCTGGGCCGACTAGAGGGCCTGCGCCGCCGGCTTCACCATTCCCCTCACCGTGCGGGACTTCACGAAGTCGCCCAGCGCCGTCATCTCCCACTCACCGGAGAACTGCTTGATCAGCTTGGCCATCATCACGCCGGTCTGGGCTTCGGCGTTGGTGAGGTCGAAGCGGACCAGTTCCTCCCCGGTGGCGGCGTCGAGGAGGCGGCAGTAGGCCTTGGCGACCTCGGTGAACTTCTGGCCGGAGAACGAGTTCACCGTGAAGACCAGGCCGGTGACGTCCTGCGGGAGGCGGCCGAGGTCGACGACGATGACCTCGTCGTCGCCACCGCCCTCGCCGGTGAGGTTGTCGCCGGAGTGCTTGATCGCGCCGCCCACGATCGACAGCTTGCCGAAGTAGCAGCTGTCGATGTGGTTGCGCTGCGGGCCGTAGGCGATGACCGAGGCGTCCAGGTCGATGTCCTTGCCGCGGTAGGCGGGCTCCCAGCCCAGGCCCATCTTGACCTGGGAGAGCAGCGGGCGGCCGCCCTTGACCAGGGACACGGTCTGGTTCTTCTGGAGGCTGACGCGGCCCTTGTCCAGGTTGATCTTCCCGGTGCCCGGCGCGTGCGCGGGCGGCGGGGGAGCCGGCGTGCTCATCGGCGGGGCCGGCGGGGTGACCGGCGTCTGGATCGTGGGCTGCGGCGGGGCGACCGGCTGGGGCGGGGCCACCGGGGCCGGGGCCGGCTCCTCGACCGACACACCGAAGTCGGTGGCGATGCCGGCCAGGCCGTTGGCATAGCCCTGGCCGACCGCGCGGGCCTTCCAGGCGCCGTTGCGCAGATAGATCTCCACGACCACCAGGGCCGTCTCGCTGCCGAGCTGCGGGGGCGTGAAGGTGGCCAGGACGGAGTTGTCGTCGGCGCCGCGGATCGTCGCCGTCGGTTCGATGCCCTGGAAGGTCTGGCCGGCGGCGTCCGGACTGGCCGTGACGACGATCTTCTCGATGCCCGGCGGGAGGGCGGCGGTGTCCACGACGATCGCGTCGGGGGCCGCGCCGCCGCCGGAGCGGTAGGTCACGCCCGGCCCGTTGGGCTGGTTGTAGAAGATGAAGTCGTCGTCGGAGCGCACCTTGCCGTCGGCGGTGAGCAGCAGGCCCGATACGTCGAGCCGCACCGGGGCGGCGACGTCCACCGTCACGCGCGCGGTGGGGAGAGGGATGTTCGAGCCGGGGGTCATAGCTGTCATGACCGGTGAACGATCCAGCCCGCTTTACCGTTCCCTTACCCGCGACCGTTCGGATCAGCGGGGTGATGTGCCGCGGTTGCGGGGGTGGTTCCGGGCCGTGCGTTCGTTGCCGCGCTTGTAGTTTCCGGTCCAGCGGGCCATGACGAGCTGGGGGTCGGCGGAGGCCTCGACCTCGGCGAGGAACTGGGCGGCCCGGGGGCCGTGGAGGGTGGTCGCGGGGCGGTGGTGGTGGGTGATGTGGACGGTGTAGTCGGCATGGGCTTCGTAGCGGAAGCCGTGTGGGCTGGGCATGGGCGGATGGTAGGGGCCGGTCGAGGGCCGGGCCCACCGCTTTTTCTGAGCCCCTCAGGGTCGGTCGGGCCCCCGGTAGGGCAGCGTCTGGCTGTAGACCACGTTCGTGGTCGTGCTGCCGAAGCCCGCGAGCTCGTCCATGAGCTCCTCCAACTGCTCCATGGAGCTCGCGGCCACCTTCAGCGTGTAGCAGTCGTCGCCGGTGGTGCGCAGGCACTCCAGGATCTGCCGCCGCTCGGCGAGCAGCCGGCGCAGAGGTTCATGCCGGTTGCCCGGGTACTTCAGCCGGACGACGGCGAGCACGGCGTAGCCGACCTTGGCCAGGTCCACGACGGCGTGATAGCCGGTGATGACACCGAGCGACTCCAGGTTCCGCACCCGTTCCGTGGTGGCCGACGGACTGAGGTTCACCCGTCGCCCCAGCTCGCTGAGCGAGACGCGGGCCTCCCGTTGGAGCTCCTCGATGATCGCCCAGTCGGTGTCGTCCAGATTCACGGTCATCGCGCGACTCTACCGGCAGAATCACGGAAGAACGCCGCCGACGCCGGGAAGATTCTGTTCCGTACACCGTGATCGCCGACATAACCTCGGGTCATGCAACTAGGCGTCAACGTACCGAACTTCGGCCCCGGTACCGACCCCGGCGTGCTGCGCGACTGGGCGCGGGTCACGGAGGGGTTGGGCTACGACCTGCTCATGGTGTCGGACCACGTGGTCGTCACCCCGGACGTGGCCGAGCGCTATCCGGAGCCCTTCCACGAGCCGTTCACCACGCTGTCCTGGCTGGCCGGGGTCACCACCAGGGTGCGGCTGGGCACGACCGTGCTGATCCTGCCGTACCGGCATCCGCTGCTGGTGGCGCGGATGGCCGCCAACCTCGACCGGCTCAGCGAGGGCCGCCTGGTGCTCGGTGTCGGGGTCGGCTGGGCCCGGCAGGAGTTCGACGCGTTGGGGGTGCCGTTCGCCGAGCGCGGCCGGCTGACCGACGAGTATCTGGCCACCCTGCGCGACGCCTGGCGCACCGATGACCAGGAGGGTGGCTCGATCCCGGTCTGGGTCGGCGGCCACAGCGCGGCGGCCCTGCGCCGGGCCGCCCGGTTCGGGGACGCCTGGCATCCGCTGCGGCTCTCCCTGGCCCGGATGGGCGAGATCCTGGCAGGGCACGCGCTGCCGGGGTTCGAGCCCCGCATCTCCCTGCGGCTGACCGGCACCCCCGTCGACGATCCGCAACGGCCGGCCGGCGTCGGCACCGTCGAGCAGATCCTCGACGACCTCGAACGGCTTCGCCTACTGGGCGCCGGCACCGTCGTACTCGATCCCTATCAGGGCGACCCGGAGGAGACCCTTCGGCCGCACGCGGCCTGGCGGGCGCTCGCCGAGGTGGCCGACCGCTGGAGGACCGCATCGTGATCAGCACCGTCGACGAGGCGTTTCTGCGCCGAGCGATCGATATCGCGGCGCGGGCCGTCGCCGAGGGCGACGCACCGTACGGGTCCCTGCTGACCGGCCCGGACGGCACGGTCCTCGCCGAGGCCCACAACACGGTGCGGCGCGACGACGACATCACGGCCCACCCGGAACTCAAGCTGGCCCGCTGGGCGGCCCGCGAACTCGCCCCGGAGACGGCCGCGGGCACCACCCTGTACACCAGTTGCCAGCCGTGCGGGATGTGCACGGGCGGCATCGTCCGCTCCGGCATCGGCCGGGTCGTCTTCGCGCTCACCACCGAGCAACTCGTCGCGCTCAACCCGCGGTCGGGCGCGTGGCCGACCGTCCCGCAGGACGGCCCGGCCCTGTTCGAGGAGGCACGCGTCCCCATCGAGGGCTACTACCGGCCGAGTTGAGAGCGGTACGGGTCACGGCACCACGACGATCTTCCGTCCCACGCCCGCCGCGAACTGCTCCAACGCCTGCGGGTACCGCTCCAGCGGGATGCGGTCGCTGATGAACACGTCCGGGTCCAGCACCCCGTTCGCGAACAGCTCCGCCGCCCGTTCGAAGCTGTGCAGGACCGCCATGGAGCCGGTGATGGTGATCTCCTGGTTGTAGATGCGGTACGGGTCGATCGTGACCTTCGTTGCGTAGTCCGCGACGCCGAACTGGAGGAAGGTGCCGGCCTTCGCCACCCGGTCCAGGCCGTCCTGGATGGCCGCCGCGTTGCCGGTGGCGTCGACCACCAGGTCCCAGCCCTGGGGGCGGTCCAGCTCGTCCGGGTTCGCGGCACAGGCCGAGACGCCGAGCCGGCGCGCGGTCTCCAGCCGGGCCGGGTTGACGTCGACCACGTCCACGCTGGCCGCACCCGTGCGCTTGGCCAGCTCCAGCATCATCAGGCCCATCGTGCCGGAGCCGTAGACGAGGACATGGGCGCCGAGCCGGGACTGGAGGACGTCGTAGCCGCGTACCGCGCACGACAGGGGCTCCACCAGGGCCGCGTCCTGGGTGCGGACGTGGTCGGGGAGGCGTACGCAGTTCGCGACGGGGGCCACCGCGTACTGGGCGGCGCCGCCCGCCGTGGTCACGCCGATCGCCGCCCAGCGTTCGCAGAGGTTGTTGTGGCCAGTACGGCAGTAGCGGCACTCGTGGCAGTAGAGGGAGGGGTCGACCGCGACCCGGTCGCCCACGGACACCTCCGTGACCTGGGTGCCCACCCCGACCACCGCGCCCGCGAACTCGTGGCCCGGCACGATCGGCAGCTTCGGGGCGAACTCGCCCTGGAGGATGTGGAGGTCCGTGCCGCACAGCCCGCAGGCCGCCACCTCGACCACCACGTCCCGGGGGCCCGGCGTCGGGTCCGGGACCTCGGCTACGACGGCCCTGCCCACGGACTCGATGACGGCGGCCTTCATTTCACTGCTCCCAACGACAGGCCCTGGACCAGCTTGTCCTGGGCGGCGAACCCCGCGGCGAGCACCGGCAGGGAGATGACGAGCGACGCGGCGCACACCTTCGCCAGGAACAGGCCCTGGCTGGTGATGAAGCCGGTCAGGAAGACGGGGGCGGTCTCGGCGACCACGCCCGTCAGGACCCGGGCGAACAGCAGCTCGTTCCAGCTGAAGATGAAGCAGATCAGCGAGGTCGCCGCTATGCCGGGAAGGGCTATCGGGGCCACGACGCGCGCGAGGATCGTCGGGAGGCGTGCGCCGTCCACCCTCGCCGCCTCGATGATCGCGACCGGGACCTCGGCCAGGAACGACTGCATCATCCACACCGCGATCGGCAGGTTCATGGAGGTGTAGAGGATGACCAACAGCCAGATGTTGTCGAGCATGTCGGTGTTCTTGGCGAAGAGGTAGATCGGGAGCAGGCCCGCCACCACCGGGAGCATCTTCGTCGACAGGAAGAAGAACAGCACGTCCGTCCACTTCCGGACCCGGTTGACGGACAGGGCGTAGGCCGCGGGGAGCGCCAGGAGAAGGACGAAGAGTGTCGAACTCACCGACGCGACCGTCGAGTTGATCAGAGCGGGCCAGGGGCTCGCGCCGCCGCCCGTGCCGAAGAACTCGCGGTAGCCGTCCAGGGTGAGGGCGGCGCCGAAGGACGGCGGGTTGGTGGCCGCGTCCTGCTCCGAGTGGAAGGACGTCAGGGCCATCCAGGCGATGGGGAGGAAGAAGAGGATCCCCAGCAGCCAGGCCGTCACTCCGAGGCCAAGTCCCTTGCGTTTCACAGTGGTCGCGCTCATGCCCGGCCCACCTCCTCGCGGAACAGAGACGAGACGACCCGCAGGGCGAAGGTCGCGATGATGATCGAGCCGATGACGACCAGGACGCCCGCGGCCGAGGCGAGGCCGTTCTCATGGGCCTGGTAGAAGCTCTGGTAGACGGTGTACGGCAGGTTCGCCGTGCCCAGGCCGCCCGAGGTGATGGTGAAGACCGCGTCGAAGTTCTGGACGATGTAGATCGAGCCCAGCAGGGCGCCCAGTTCCAGGTAGCGGCGCAGGTGCGGGAGTGTGAGGTGGCGGAAGATCTGCCAGTCGCTCGCGCCGTCCACCCTCGCCGCCTCCAGCTGCTGGGGGTCACGGCTCTGCAGGCCCGCCAGCAGGATCAGCATCATGAACGGGGTCCACTGCCAGACCAGCGACGCCTCCACCGCGAGGAGCGGGGTGTTGGAGATCCAGTCCGGCTGCGGGCCGCCCACGTAGTGCAACAGGCCGTTCAGCAGGCCGTATTCGGGGTTGTAGAGGACGTGCTTCCACAGCAGCGCCGCCGCCACCGGGACCACCAGGAACGGGGCGATGAGCAGGGTGCGGACCACTCTCCGTCCCCGGAACCTCCGGTCGAGGAGCAGCGCGAGCACCAGGCCGAGGACCAGGCTGGCCAGGACCACGGCCACGGTCAGCAGGATCGTCGTCCACACCGAGTGGCGCAGGTCGGCATCGGTGAGGACCTCCTGGTAGTTGTCGACGCCCGTGAAGTGGCGGGCCTTCGGGTAGAGCGCGTTCCAGTCGAAGAACGAGATCACCAGCGTGGCCACGAAGGGCAGTTGGGTGACCGCGATCATGAAGATGAGGGCGGGGAGGAGCGGGGCCCGGGTGGCCCAGGCGCGCAGCCGGGCCGACGGTTGGCGCGTGGTCGGTACGGGTGTGGTGGCCAGGGGGGCCGTGGTCGTCGCGGTCATCGTCCCTCGTACTCCTCGGAGATCTTCTCGGCGAGCCGCTGGGACTTGCTCAGCGCCGACTCGACGGACTGGCGTCCGGCGATGGCCGCGCTGATCTCCTGGGAGACCTTGGTGCCGAGATCGGTGAACTCGGGGATGCCGACGAACTGGATGCCGGGCGCGGGGCGCGGCTGCACCCCCGGGTCGGTGGGCCGGGCGCCCTCGATGGCCTCCTTGGTCATCTCCTGGAAGGCGGCGGCCTCTTGGCGGTACGCGGCGTTCGTGTACGTCGAGGCGCGCTTGCCGGCCGGGACGTTGGACCAGCCGATCTCGTCGCCGACGAGTTCCTCGTACTGCTTGCCGGAGGCCCAGGAGACGAACTTCCAGGCCTTGTCGGGGTTGCGGGAGGCGTCCTGGATGCCCCAGGCCCAGGTGTAGAGCCAGCCGGAGGAGTCCGTCTTCTCGACCGGGGCCGGGGCGTAGCCGACCTTGCCCTTGACGGGGGAGCCCTTCGCCTCCAGGGAACCGGCGGCGCTCGTGGCGTCGTACCACATGGCGACCTTGCCCTGGGTCATGTTGTTCAGGCACTCGGCGAAGCCGGACTGGGCCGCGCCGGACTCGCCGTGGTCACGGACCAGGTCGACATAGAACTTCGCCGCCTTCTCCCACTCGGGGGAGTCGAGCCGGGCCTTCCAGTCCTTGTCGAACCAGGTGCCGCCGAAGGTGTTCACGACGGTCGTCAGCGGCGCCATCACCTCGCCCCAACCGGGCAGTCCGCGCAGGCAGATGCCCTTCATGCCGGGCTCGGCGCCGTCCGCCTTCGCGGCCAGGTCGGCGACCTGGGTCCAGGTGGGATGCGGGGGCATCGTCAGGCCCTTCGCGGCGAACACGTCCTTGCGGTACATCAGGAAGGACGACTCGCCGTAGAAGGGCTGGCCGTAGAGCTTGCCGTCGTCGCCGGTCAGGGACTCGCGCATCGGCTTGAGGACGTCCTGTTCGTCGTAGGCCGGGTCCTTGGCGACGTAGGAGTCCATCTCGTGCAGCCAGCCGTTGCGGGCGTAGATCGGTATCTCGTAGTTGGACAGGGTCGCCACGTCGTACTGGCCGGCCTGGTTGGCGAAGTCCTGGCTGATCTTGTCGCGGACGTCGTTCTCCGGCAGCACGGTGAAGTTGACCTTGATGCCGGTCTCCTCGGTGAAACGGGGGGCGAGCTTCTGCAGCTCGGTCATCTGGGGGTTGTTGACCATCAGGACGTTGATGGAGTCGCCGCCGGAACCGGACCCGCCCGCCCCGGCCCAACAGCCGGAGAGCAGCGGGGCGAGCAGCGTCCCTGCGGCGGCCAGGGCGAGCGTGGCTCGCGGTGGCCGTCGTCGGCTCGGGGTGCGCATGGATCGCTCCTGAAGATATGGGGAGATAAAGGGCGCGGTGGGGCATGGGGGTGCCCCGGGAGGAGGGGTGTTTCGGTGTGTTTCGGGTTGCTTCAGGTTGTTTCTCAGACGCGGATGACTTGTGGCCCGAGCAGGGAGTAGCGGTGGGCCTCCGCCGACGGCAGCAGCGTGCTGGTGACGATCGCCTCCAGTGCGCCGATCTCGGCGAACCGGCAGAAGCTGACCGCCCCGAACTTGGTGTGGACGCCCGCGAACACCGTGCGGCGGGCGGCCCTGATGGCCTGCGCCTTGACCTCGCTGACGGCCGGGTCGGGGGTGGTGAGGCCGTGTTCGCGGGAGATGCCGTTGGCGCCGATGTAGGCGAGATCGACGACGAAGCCGGCGAGCATCTTCGTCGTCCAGTGGTCCACGGTGGCCAGCGTGCCGGGGCGGACCCGGCCGCCGAGGAGCAGGACGGAGGTGTGCTCCGCCTCGGCCAGCGCGCCGGCCACGGGGAGGGACGCGGTGACCACGGTCAGCGGGCGGTCCCTGGGCAGGGCCTCGGCGATGAGCTGCGGGGTGAAGCCCTCGTCGACGAAGACGGTCTCGGCGTCGCCGAGCAGCTCGGCCGCGGCGGTGGCGATCCGGCGCTTCTCGGGGACGTGGCTGGTGGCGCGGAAGGCGAGCGTCGTCTCGAAGCCGGCGCTCTCGACGGGGTAGGCGCCGCCGTGGGTGCGGCGGACGAGGCCGTGGTCCTCCAGGGCGCGGAGGTCTCGGCGGACGGTTTCCTTCGCGACGCCGAGTTGGACGGCGAGGGCGTTGACGTCCACGACGCCGGCCCTGCGGGCGGCCTGGACGATTTCCCGCTGGCGTTCTTCCGCGGCGCTGGTCATGAGGTCACCCGCCTTCCTGGTGCGCTGCCCGTTCGGGCCGTCTGCAGGAAGTTCTACAGCGGGTGGGAGGCGGTGACCAGGCCTGTTGCAGGAGGGATAGTGACCGGGTGTGCCCGTTCGGGCAGGCGGCGCCCGGGAGCTCGGGGAGTGCGGTTGGGTGGCGGCTGCGGGTGCGTTTGGGCTGGTCGCGCAGTTCCCCGCGCCCCTGGAGTGGCGCTGGCGCGCCACTGTCCAGGTGCGCCACCTGTGCCCGTAAAGCACTGCGGACGGGCCCGTTCGGTGCCCGTCCGTCGTGTGATCAAGACAAACTAGTACGGCCAGATCGGCGGGTCGCTCACGAAGTGGCCGCCAAGGTAGGTGTGGGCGATGTTGTCCGGGTCCAGGTCGCCCTGTTCGGCGATCAGCTTCTCGGCGTAGGGCTCGGAGTCGTCCTGGGGGGCGTAGCCGAGGGAGCGGGCGGTCGTCAGGTCCCACCACAGGCGGGTGTTGGCGGAGGAGCCGTAGACGACGGTGTGCCGGACGTCCTCGGCGGTCAGCGCCGCGTGCAGGAGGCGGGCGCCGTCGGCGGGGCTCATCCAGACCGAGAGCATGCGGACGCTGGTGGGCTCGGCGAAGCAGGAGCCGATGCGGACCGAGACCGTCTCCAGGCCGTACTTGTCCCAGTAGAGCTGGGCGAGGTCCTCGCCGAAGGACTTGGACAGGCCGTAGAAGGTGTCCGGGCGGTGCGGGGTGTCGATCGGGATGAGCGGGGCGTCGCCCTCGGGGCGCGGGGTGAAGCCCACCGCGTGGTTGGAGGAGGCGAAGACGATCCGCGGGACGCCCTCCTCGCGGGCGGCCTCGTAGAGGTTGTACGTCCCCTCGATGTTCGCCTTCAGGATCTTGTCGAAGGACGCTTCCAGAGAGATGCCCGCGAGATGGATGATCGCGTCGACGCCCCGCACGGCCTCGCGCACGGCTTCCTTGTCGGCGAGGTCCGCGACGATCGCGTCCGGCTCGCCCTCGATCGGCAGCAGGTCGAGCAGACGCAGTTCGTAGCCGTAGGAGGGGAGCAGTTCCCGCATCAGGGTGCCGAGGCCGCCGGCGGCGCCTGTGAGCAGAACGGTGCGGGGCGCTGGCATGCTCGGTTCTCCTTGGAGTAGACCCGTATTCACATTCGTGGACAAGCTAAGGATCATTGCCTGGCCTCGTCAAGGGTGGTGCGCCTCATGTTCATAAATGTAAACTTCGATCAGAATCCCGCACATCGCTGTTCGTCGTTCCCATGCCGTCGTTACTCGTTCTAGGGAGTGCCCGTGACGCCTGCCGACCTCGCCGCTCGACTCGGCGTCCCCAGCGGGCCGCTGTTCTTCCCCGTCACCGCCTACGGCCCCGACGGCTCCGTCGACCTCGACACCTACCGCGCGCATGTGCGCCAGGGCGTCGAGGCGGGCGCCGCCGCCGTGTTCGCCGCCTGCGGCACGGGGGAGTTCCACGCGCTCACGCCCGAGGAGTTCGAGACGGTGGTCCGGGCCGC
This sequence comes from Streptomyces sp. NBC_00028, assembly GCF_045041065.1. NCBI lineage: Bacteria > Bacillati > Actinomycetota > Actinomycetes > Kitasatosporales > Streptomycetaceae > Streptomyces > Streptomyces sp. NBC_00028. The sequence continues at coordinate 7,586,827 of NZ_CP108293.1, forward strand.
CGTGGAGGCCACCGCGGGACGGGTACCGGTCGTCGCGGGCGCCGGGTACGGCACCGCGCTCGCCGTGCGCTACGCCGGGCTCGCGGAGGCGGCCGGCGCGGACGGGCTGCTCGCCCTGCCGCCCTACCTGGTGCTCGCCGGGCAGGAGGGTCTGCTGCGGCATTACCGGGAGATCGCCGCCGCCACCGCGCTGCCCGTCATCGTCTACCAGCGCGACAACGCCGTGTTCACCCCTCAGACCGTGGTCGACCTGGCCCGCACACCGGGGATCGTCGGCCTCAAGGACGGGCTCGGCGACCTCGACCTGATGCAGCGGATCGTGAGCGCCGTGCGCGGCGAAGTCCCGGGCGGCTTCCTCTACTTCAACGGCCTGCCGACCGCCGAGCAGACCCAGCTCGCCTATCGCGCCGTCGGGGTGCCCCTGTACTCCTCCGCCGTGTTCTGCTTCGCGCCCGAGATCGCCCTCGCCTTCCACGGGGCGCTGGAGACGGGGGACCGGGAGACGGTGGACCGTCTGCTCGACGGCTTCTACCGTCCCTTCGTCGAACTGCGCGCCCAGGGCCGCGGTTACGCGGTCGCCCTCGTCAAGGCGGGGGTCCGGCTGCGCGGCCTCGACGTGGGGGAGGTCAGGCCGCCGCTCCACGAGCCGACCGAGGACCATGTGAAGCAGCTCGCGCAGATCATCGAACGCGGGTACGCGCTGCTGAAGGAGGAGACCAAGTGAAGGCGTCGACATTCGTCTACCCCTGGGACGTCAACGGAGATCCGCGGGCCGCCGCGACCATCGCGGCCACCGGCGTCCAGCAGGCGACACTCGCCTCCGCCTACCACTCCACGCGCGCGCTGACCCCCCGCCACCCGCGCCACCGCATCGTCACCGCCGAGCACGCGGCCGTGCTCTACCCCACCGACGACCGTTGGCAGGGACGGGAGTTGCGTCCCTACGCGGCCGGTGACTGGGCACCCGGCGACGCGTTCGGCGAGGCCGCCGCCGCGCTCACCGGCGCAGGCCTGGACGTGCACACCTGGGTGGTCCTCGCGCACAACTCCCGTCTGGGCGCCGAACATCCGGGCACCTCCGTCGTCAACGCCTACGGCGACCGCTACCCATGGGCCCCGTGCATCGCCCAGCCCGCCACGCGCGCGTACCTCGTCGACCTGGCCGCCGAGGCGGCGGTACGGCCGGGCGCGCACGGCACCGAACTGGAGTCCCTCGGCTGGTACGGCCTCCAGCATCTGCACGCCCACGACAAGACCGGCGGCATCGGCCTCGGCGACGCCGGCCTGTACCTGATGGCGCTCTGCTTCTGCCCCACCTGCCGGGAGGGCTACGGCGCCCAGGGCCTCGACGCCGACGAGCTGGCGGCCGCCGTGCGCACCGCGCTGGCCCCGGTGTGGCAGGGGGCGCCCTCCGACGGGGGCTGGACCGGCGTCGAGAAGCTCCTCGGCGCGTCGACGGCGGCGGCCACGCGCGCGTGGCGCGACGACACCGCCCGGACGCTCCAGGAGGCGGCGGTGACGGCCGTGCGCGATGCCGCTCCCGAGGGCTTCCAGATCCTGCTGCACGCCGACCCCGTGTCGTACCACGTCGGCGCCAACGCCGGCGTGGACCCGGCGCACATCCTGTCCGTCGCGGACGGGGTGGTCGTGCCGTGCGCGGGCGGGACGGGCCTGCTGACGCCGTTCGCGGAAGCGGGCGGTGGGGCCGGCGGGGCCGGGGGGTTCGGCGGGGCTGGGGAGTCCGTCGGGTCCGGAGGGGCTCGGGGGGCGGTCGTCGCCGCCAACTTCACCGTCGTCTCCGGCATGGGCGGCAGCCCCGCCACCCTCGCCACGGACGCGGCACGCGCGCGTGAGCTGGGGGCGACGGAACTGCGGCTCTATCACGCCGGGTTGGCGTCGGACGCGGACCTGGAGGCGGTGCGGTCGGCGCTCGCCGAGGTGTGAAGCAGCGGCAGGGCGGTCGCCAGCCAGACTGCGCCCAGGATCGGCAACAGGGGGCGTAGGCCGACCAGTTCGACCAGTACCGCGCCCGCGGCGAGACCGAGGACGTTCGGCGCGAACACCAAGGTGTTGGCCGTGGCGACGGTACGGCCGAGCAGCGCGTCCGGGGTCTCCCGTTGTACGGCGGTGAGCACGGCGATGAGCACACAGGGCAGGCCCAGGCCGATCGCCGCGCTGCACGCCAGCGCCAGCGGGTCGGCCGGTATCGCCCGCAGGCCCACCGCGACGGCCGTCACCGCGATGCCGTACGCCGCGAACCGGCGCTCGCCGAGGTGCCGCAGCGCGGGGCCGGAGAGCAGGCCGACCATCAGAGAACCGGCGCCCTGGACGGCGTACAGGACACCGGTGTACGCGGGGGAGCGGCCCAGGTCGTCGACGACGGCGTAGATCATCGCGCCGTTGAGGCCGGCGCAGAGCATGGTGGTGCCGCCGGCCAGGACGAGGGGGCGGAGTCGGGGGTGCCGCCAGAGGTGGCGGGCGCCCTCCGTTGTCTGTGCGCGCCAGGCGAGGGTGGAGCGTTCTGGGCGGGGCTCGTGGACGCGCAGACGGGTGTACAGGCCTACGGCGGCCAGGAAGGTGGCGGCGTCCAGGGCGGCGACCGCCGGGCCGCCGTACGCCGCGTACAGGCCCGCCCCTGCGAGTGGCGCGAGCAGCTTCATGCCCTCCGTGGCCGACATGCGCAGGCCGTTGAAGTCGCCGAGGAGGGTGCGGTCGACTGCCGTGGTGACGAGGGCGGACTCTGCGGCGTCGTGGACGACGCCGGTCGCGCCGTATACGAAGAGCACCGCGAAGAGGAGCCACAGGTCGCCGGGGGAGTTCACGGTGGCGAGGGTGAGCAGGAGGGCGGCCAGGAGCAGGTTCGCGCCGATGAGCAGGGGTTTGCGGCGCATGCGGTCGGCGAGCGTGCCGAGCGCGGGGCCGGCGAGGGTGGGGGCCCACATCGCGAGCATGCACAGCGCGGCGAGGCCGTTCGAGCCGGTGAGGTCCTTGACCCAGACGCCGGATGCCAGCCAGAGGGCTGAGGTGCCGAAGCCGGAGACGATGACCGCGGTGAGGTAGAGGCGGGCGTTGTGGTCGTGGAGGAGGGGGTGGGGGTTCGGGAGCGGTGGGGGTGTCATGTCTGTCGATCGTGGGGCTAAGGAGGGGGTGGGGGGATGGGGAAGGTGCCTTAGAAAAACGGGATCAGCGGGTGGCGATGAGTTTTGGGGGCCTCGGCGGTCCACCTCTCAGACGACGTTCTGAGGAGAAGCGAATGACCGACGTACCCCTGGATCTCGGACCGCAGACCCGTGTCGTGGCACGCCTCGCGGAGGCCGTGACCGACGAGCAGCTGGCGGACGGGACGCCGTGTCCCGAGTACGCGGTACGCCATGTCCTGGGCCATCTGCTCCATCTGTCGGTCGCGTTCCGTGACGCCGCCCGTAAGGATCTCGGCGCCACGACCGACACCCCGCCCACCGCCTCGCTGCCGGACATCGGCCCTGGCTGGCGTGAGGAACTGCCGAAGGTGCTGGCCGAGCTCGCCGACGCGTGGCGCGACCCGGCCGCCTGGACCGGTATGACCCGGGCCGGCGGTGTCGACCTGCCGGGCGAGGTCGGCGGCGCCGTCGCGGTCGATGAACTGGTGATCCATGGTTGGGATCTGGCTGTCGCGACCGGTCAGGTCTACGAGCCCGATCCCGCCGCGCTTCAGGCTACGTACGACTTTCTCCTTGCCGCCGCGGAGGACCCCAGTCGGGGTGGTGGCATCTTCGGTCCGGTGATCTCGGTTCCGGACGGTGCGACGCTGCTGGAGCGGACGGTGGGGTTGAGCGGGCGGGAGCCGGGGTGGAGGGGGCCGCGCTGAGGTTGCGCGTTGTGTGCGGACGGTTCGTTGTGGGTCGGGGCCGCGCCGGGGGGTGTCCGTCCTCGGAACGGCGCGGAATCGGTCGCCTACAAAGGGCGGCCGTGTTGACGCGCCAACCGCTGCGGGCGGACACCCCCCGACACGGCCCCTCACCGCCGTCGCGCACTGCGGGTGCGTCCGGGTCGTGCCCCAGGGGCGCGGGGAACTGCGCGGTCTCATGGGCGCTGTTTGCGGAGGCATACGGATCCGGCACGGCTGAGCGGCGGTGTACGGGCTCCTTGCCGAGGTCGGTGGGCGGGTTCTCGCGTACTCCGGGGGCAGTGGGCCCTGTCCCGCGCGCGGTGAAATCGCCCGGGACGCGGATCTGTTCCTGTGTGAGGCCGACATCGACGCACGTCGCGAAAGCGAATGGAATGGGCGGGGTCAGCACCGGTCGGGCCGCCTCGGTCTTCGGTGGGCGTGCGGTCATGGCGCGGGCCGGGGAGAGCTACGCCGTCTGACCTCGGCAACCTCAACTTCCTCTGTCAGAAGCATTGACGAAACCCTTACCCCCTCCTACCTTCAACGCGTCGTACTTCGTACGTCATATATGAGACGCGATACGCGAGATCAGATACGCGAGACCAGGTGCCCGACATCTGGTACGTGACTTCCGAGAGGCGCGCATGACCTCTGTGCCCACGCCGATCCCGTCCCGCACGCAGTTCGTGCTGGACGCGATCAAACACCGCATCCTCACCGGGCAGTTGACGCCCGGCCAGGCGCTGGTCGAGACCGATCTCGCCGCACAGTTCGGGGTCTCCAAGACCCCGGTGCGCGAGGCGCTCAAGACCCTCGCCGGTACCGGGCTCGTCGTGATGAGCCAGTACAAGGGCGTCACGGTGCGCATGGTGGACGCGGACATGGCGCGCGAGGTCTATGACGTCCGGCTGCTGTTGGAGCCGGAGGCGTTGAAGCGGGCGGTCAAGCGGGGGGCCTCCCTCGACGAGGCCCGGGACGCGCTGACCCGTGCGGACCAGGCCACCGACACCGCCGAACGGTCGCTGGCCAACCGGGAGTTCCACCGCGCCCTGTATCTGCCGTGCGGCAACCCGCTGCTGGGCCGGATGCTCGACGAGGTCCGTGACCAGGCCGCCCTCGTCTCCGCCGTCGCCTGGGCGGCCTCGCCCTCCTGGGAGCGGGAGGCCGGTGAGCACCGCGAGATCCTGCGGCTCGCCCTCGACGGTGACGCCGACGGCGCCGGTCGCGCCCTCCACGCGCACATCGCGTCGTTCGTGCAACGGGCCTTCCCGGACGCAGAGTCCGAGGCCCAGGGAGAGGACGGTCAGGCATGACAACGACGTTCGAGACCCAGCGGGCCGCCCTGGCCGACGTGGTCGCGATCCCGGTGACACCCTTCGCCGAGGACGGCTCCGTCGACCAGGACGCCCACCGGGCCCTGCTGCGTCGTCTGCTCGACGGGGGGATCAGGACGCTCACTCCCAACGGGAACACCGGCGAGTTCTACGCCCTGACCCCCGAGGAGCGGCAGCTCGTCACCGAGATGACGATCGACGAGGCCGGTGAGCGTGCGGTGATCCTCGTCGGTGTCGGTCATGACGTGCCCACCGCTGTCGCCTCCGCGCGGCATGCCCGGGAGCTGGGCGCCGCCATGGTGATGGTCCACCAGCCCGTCCACCCCTACGTCTCCCAGGGCGGCTGGGTCGACTACCACCGCGCCATCGCCGAGGCCGTGCCCGAGCTGGGTGTCGTGCCCTACATCCGCAACGCGCAGCTCAGCGGTCTGCGGCTGGCCGAGCTGGCCGACTCCTGCCCGAACGTCATCGGCGTGAAGTACGCCGTGCCGGACGCGTCGAGGTTCGCCGCGTTCGCGCGGGACGCGGGGCTGGAGCGTTTCGTGTGGGTCGCCGGCCTCGCCGAGCCTTACGCCCCTTCCTATTTCTCGGCGGGCGCCACCGGGTTCACCTCGGGGCTGGTGAACGTCGCCCCGGCCGTTTCGCTGAACATGATCGAAGCGCTTCGATCCGGTGACTACCCGGCCGCGATGAAGGTCTGGGAGCAGATCCGCCGCTTCGAGGAGCTCCGCGCGGCCAACGGCTCCGCCAACAACGTCACGGTCGTCAAGGAGGCTCTCGCCTCCCTGGGGCTGTGCCGCCGCGATGTCCGGCCGCCGAGCAAGCCGCTGCCGGAGGACGAGCGGGACGAGGTCGCCGCCATAGCCGCCGGGTGGTCGATATGACGGACAGCAGAAAGCGGTTGAGCGCGGAGGAACTCCGCAGCCATCAGTGGTACGGCACCGAGGGGCAGTTGCGCACCTGGTCGCACAACGCCCGGATGAGGCAGCTCGGTTACGAGGCGGAGGAGTACCAGGGGCGTCCGGTCATCGCCGTTCTCAACACCTGGTCCGACATCAATCCCTGTCATGTGCATCTGCGTGAGCGTGCGGAGGCGGTCAAGCGGGGGGTGTGGCAGGCCGGGGGGTTTCCGCTCGAATTCCCGGTCGCGACACTGTCGGAGACCTATCAGAAGCCGACCCCGATGCTCTACCGCAACCTGCTCGCGATGGAGACCGAGGAGCTGCTGCGGTCGTATCCGATCGACGCGGCCGTGCTGCTCGGTGGTTGCGACAAGTCGACGCCCGCCCTGCTCATGGGGGCCACCTCGGCTGACGTGCCGTCGATCTTCGTTCCCGCCGGGCCCATGCTGCCCGGGCACTGGCGCGGTGAGACGCTCGGGTCCGGTACCGACATGTGGAAGTACTGGGACGAGCATCGCGCCGGGAATCTGACCGACTGTGAACTGCGCGAACTGCAAGGTGGGTTGGCGCGGTCTCCCGGTCACTGCATGACCATGGGTACGGCGTCCACCATGACCGCGGCCGCCGAGGCCCTCGGTATGACGCTGCCCGGTGCCTCCTCGATCCCGGCCGTGGACTCCGGGCACGAGCGGATGGCCGCCGCCTCCGGACGCCGGGCCGTGGAGCTCGCCTGGACCGCGCTGAAGCCGTCCGAGATCCTCAGCCGTGAGGCCTTCGAGGACGCCGTCACCACGGTGCTGGGGCTGGGCGGTTCCACCAACGCGGTGATCCACATCATCGCGATGGCGGGCCGGGCGGGGACCAAGCTCACCCTCGACGACTTCGACCGCATCGCCCGTACCGTCCCGGTGCTGGCGAACGTGCGGCCCGGCGGACAGACGTACCTCATGGAGGACTTCTACTTCGCCGGCGGCCTGCCCGGCTTCCTGTCGCGGATCACCGATCTGCTCCATCTGGACCGGCCGACCGTCAACGGCACGCTGGGCGGGCAGTTGGAGGGTGCGGTCGTCCACGACGACGACGTCATCCGCACCCGGGAGAACCCGGTCGCGAGTGAGGGCGGGGTGGCCGTCCTGCGCGGCAACCTCTGTCCGGACGGCGCGGTCATCAAGCACATCTCCGCCGAGCAGCACCTGCTCAAGCACACCGGTCCCGCGGTCGTCTTCGACGACTACAAGACCATGCAGCGGACGATCAACGACCCGTCGCTCGGCATCACCGCCGACAGTGTGCTCGTGCTGCGCAACGCCGGGCCCAAGGGCGGTCCGGGCATGCCCGAGTACGGCATGCTGCCCATCCCCGACCATCTGCTCAAGCAGGGGGTGCGGGACATGGTCCGGATCTCCGACGCCCGGATGAGCGGCACGAGTTACGGCGCTTGCGCGCTGCACGTGGCGCCCGAGGCGTACGTCGGCGGACCGCTGGCCCTCGTGCGCAGCGGCGACCTGATCACTCTGGACGTCGAGGCGCGCTCCCTCCATCTCCATGTGGAGGAGGACGAGTTGGCGCGGCGACGGGCCGACTGGACGCCGCCGCCCGTGCGTTACGAGCGGGGCTACGGCGCCCTCTACAACGAGCAGATCACGCAGGCCGACACCGGCTGCGACTTCGAGTTCCTCGCCCGGAAGGGCACCGTGCAGGACCCGTACGCGAGCTGATCGCGAGCACCCCGGCCTTTTTCGTCATGGCCTTCGCACAACCCTGCACCAAGAGAAAGCGCTTCCCGCACCACGTACTGAACTGATCGGAGAACAGTCATGGCCCAAGCCGCAGCCGTGGCGAAACCGCCCGCGCCACCCCGGCGGCGCCGTGCCTCCGCCACTCCGCGCAGGCTTCCCTATCTGCTGATCGCGCCGGCGGCCCTGCTCATGCTGGGCTTCATCGCCTACCCCGTCATCAGCGTCTTCTACTACAGCCTGCAGAACTACAACCCGACCAAGCCATGGCGCAACGGCTTCGCGGGCTTCGACAACTTCACGAAGATCTTCACCGACGACCCGGCCTTCTGGGACACGCTGACCTTCAGCGCCAAGTGGGTCTTCGTCGAGGTCGGCCTTCAGCTGCTGTTCGGGCTCGCGCTGGCGCTCATCGTCAACCAGACCTTCGTCGGGCGGGCGCTCGGCCGCGCGATGGTCTTCTCGCCGTGGGCCGTCTCCGGCGTGCTGACCTCCGCGATCTGGGTGCTCCTCTACAACTCCCAGACCGGTATCACCCGTTACCTCGCCGACATGGGCATCGGGTCGTACGGCACCAGCTGGCTGTCGGACACCTCGACCGTGTTCCCGGCGGCGATCGTCGCCGACCTGTGGCGCGGGGTCCCCTTCTTCGCGATCCTCATCCTCGCCGACCTCCAGTCCGTCTCGCGGGACCTGTACGAGGCCGCCGAGGTCGACGGGGCCAGCCGCCTCAAGCAGTTCTGGCACATCACGCTCCCGCATCTGAAGGACGCCATCGTGCTGTCCACGCTGCTGCGCGCGGTCTGGGAGTTCAACAACGTCGACCTGCTCTACACCCTCACCGGCGGCGGACCCGCCGGCGAGACGACGACCCTCCCGCTCTACATCGCCAACACCAGTGTCGACGCGCACAACTTCGGCTACGCGTCGGCCCTGACCGCGGTGGCGTTCGTGATTCTTCTCTTCTGCTCGATGGTCTATCTGCGCCTGAGCAAGTTCGGAGGCGAGGACAAGTGAGCATCAAGGAAGCCACCCCGATCGTGTCCGAGGTCCGCAAGTCCCCGCCGCCGCCCCGGACCAAGGGCAAGGAGCGCTCCTGGGACGACGTGCCCCGCTGGCAGATCTATCTGCCGCTGGGGATCTACCTCCTCTTCACCCTGATCCCGTTCTACTGGATCCTGCTCTTCGCGTTCCGTCCGACCGGATCCACCTCGCTGGTGCCCTGGCCGATGACCTTCGACCACTTCGAGAAGGTGTGGACCGAGCGTGAATTCGGCACGTACTTCCAGAACAGCGTCCTCGTCGGCGTCGCCACCCTGATCATGACGACCCTGGTCGCGCTGGCCGGCGGCTACGCCCTGGCGCGGTTCAACTTCAAGATCAAGAAGGCCTTCATGCTGGGCCTGCTGTGCTCCCAGTTCGTGCCGGGTGCGCTGCTCCTTGTGCCGCTGTTCGAGATCTTCGCCAAGATCCAGATGATCAACTCGCTGGGCAGCGTGATCATCGCCGAGACGGTCTTCCAGCTGCCGCTGTCGATCATCCTGATCAGCAACTTCATCAAGAACGTGCCGCCTTCCCTGGAGGAGGCGGCCTGGGTCGACGGCTGCAACCGCTTCACCGCGTTCCGGATCGTCGTCCTGCCGCTGCTGCGGCCCGGTCTGATCGCCGTCGGCTCCTTCGCCTTCGTGCACTCCTGGAACCACTTCCTGTTCGCGCTGATGTTCCTCAACAACCCGGAGAAGCAGACCATCCCGGTCGGCCTCAACACCCTGATGGGCGCGGACAGCGTCGACCTCGGCGCACTCGCCGCGGGCGGCATCATCGCGGCCGTACCGGTCGTGCTCGTCTTCGCCTTCATCCAGAAGTGGCTGATCACCGGCTTCAGCGCGGGGGCGGTGAAGGGATGAGGCGCCACCAGATCGTGCGGGGTGACACCGGGCCGGGCCTCCGCCGGACCGGGCGGCCGGTCCAGGGGCCGGATCGCTTCGGCCACGCCGACCGCATGGACGTCCGGGGCGCCCACCGCGGCGTGCCGGCGGTAGTCGGTGGTCGGTCTGTGGCAGCGGGGGGTGGGGCCGACGGAGGCTCTGCTGGAGTGGTTGCTGATCGCGCCGGGGCGTTGTTGGCGTTCGGGTTCGGTGCCAGGTGCTTCGGCGGAGGCCCCGTGATGGTTCGTCAGTCGTCCGGGGCTGTGTCGTGGCTGGTTGCTTCCGGCGGGGGCGGCGCGTATCGCTTCGGCCACGTCGACGGCATGGATGTCCGGGGCGTTCACCGTGGCGTGCCGGCGGTAGTCGGTGGTCGGTCTGTGGCAGCGGGGGGTGGGGCCGACGGAGGCTCTGCTGGAGCGGCTGTTCAGCGGCCTGGGGCACGGTCGTGGCTGGTCGTGCGCCGTGGTGGCGCCGCCTGTCGGTACCGGCCCGCTTCCCTCCAGGGCGCTGCCGGAGCACGGCGGGCCTCGCCGGAACCGTTCAGGGAGGTGTGGGCATGAGGTTTCGACACATCGGCGCAGTCGTAGGGGTGTTGGGGCTGCTCTGCGTTCCCGCTCACGCCGACGCCCGTGACATCAGCCGTGACACGCTGCCCGTGAACGACGGGTGGGCATCCGAGGGCGCCGGGACCACCGGTGGCGCCGCTGCCGACGCCGAGCATGTGTACGTCGTCACCGACCGGGCCGGGCTCGTCGCGGCGCTCGACGGTGGCAGTGCCACGCCGAAGATCATCAAGATCGCCGGGACGGTCGACGCCAACACCGACGACGACGGCGACCATCTGAGTTGCGCCGACTACGCCACCGGCGGCTACAGCCTGAAGGCCTACCTCGCCGCCTACGACCCCCGCACCTGGGGTTCCGCCAAGCCCAGCGGCCCGCAGGAGGAGGCCCGTCAGGCCTCTGCCGCGAAGCAGGCCGAGCGGGTCACGCTCACCGTCGGCTCCAACACCACGATCGTCGGCCTCGAGGGAGCCGTCCTCAAGGGCGCCAACCTCCAGGTCAAGAACGCCAGCAACGTCGTCATCCGCAACCTCGACTCGCGTGACGCCTACGACTGTTTCCCCGTCTGGCAGCCCAACACCGGCGGCCTCGGCGACTGGAAGACGGCGTACGACAACATCTGGCTGACCGGCTCGCACCACGTCTGGGTCGACCACGTCACCCTCAGCGACAAGGGCCACCCGGACGAGAAGGAGCCCACCTACTTCGGCCGGAACTACCTGCGCCACGACGGCCTGCTGGACATCACCAACGGCTCCGACCTGGTCACCGTCTCCTGGAGCAGGTTCTCCGGCCACGACAAGGCCATGCTGATCGGCAACAGTGACTCGGCCACCGGCGATCGCGGCAAGCTCCGGGTCACCCTGCACCACAACGAGTTCGAGTCCGTCGTGCAGCGGGCGCCCCGCGTCCGCTTCGGGCAGGTGCACGTCTACAACAACCGGTACGTCGTCCCCACCGACGACTACCGCTACTCGCTCGGCGTGTCGACCGAGTCCGGCGTCTACGCCCAGAACAACGCCTTCACCACCCTAGGCCGGATCGAGGTCGCCGACCTGGTCAAGAGCTGGAACGGCACCGCCCTGCACGACGAGGGCACCCTCTTCAACGGCTTCCCGGTCGACCTGCTGCCCATCTACAACGCCTACAACTCCGGCAGCGAGCGCGACCTCACGGCCGACGTCGGCTGGACGCCTACCCTGCACACAAAGATCGACAGCGCCGAAGCGGCCGACCGAGAGGTGGCACGCGGCGCGGGCGCAGGGAGGATCCCATGAGCACCGTAGACATCGTCCTGGCGGGAGCGCGCGGCCACGGCCACTGGCACCTGGAGAACATCCGCCGGCTCCAGGACAAGGGGATCGTCCGGCTCGCGGGCATCTGCGAGCTGACCCCGCTGGAGCCCACGGAGATCCCCGAAGGGCTCGGCACGCCCGAGCAGTCCGCCGACTTCGGTGCCCTGCTCGACTCCACCGGCGCCCGGATCGCGGTCATCTGCACGCCGATCCCGACCCACACCGACCTGGCGCTGGAAGCGGCTCGGCGCGGTGTGCACCTCCTCCTGGAGAAGCCCCCGGCGCCGTCGTACGCGGAGTTCCGGCGGATGGCCGACGGCGTCGCCGCCGCCGGGGTCGTCTGCCAGATCGGCTTCCAGTCGCTCGGCTCGCACGCCGTGCCCGCGATCCGGCAGCTGATCGCCGAGGGCGCGATCGGGGAGATCGCCGGGATCGGCGGCGCCGGCGCCTGGGGCCGCCCGGAGTCCTACTACCGGCGCGCCCCCTGGGCCGGCAAGCGGCGCCTGAACGGCGTCGACGTCATCGACGGCGCCCTCACCAACCCCCTCGCGCACGCCGTCGCCACCGGGCTCGCCCTCAACGGCTCGACGCGCGCCGAGGACGTCACCGACATCCGGACCGAGCTGCTGCGCGCCAACGACATCGAGTCCGACGACACCTCGTGCGTCCGCGTCACCACGGCCCAGGGCCGCCCGGTCACCGTCGCGGCGACGCTGTGCGCCGAGCACCCGGACGAGCCGTACGTCCTCGTGCACGGCAGCCGCGGCCGGATCACGTTCTGGTACAAGCAGGACCGCGTCCTGCTCCAGCGCGCGGGCCACGGCCCCGAGGAGTACGAGCACGGCCGCACCGACCTGCTGGAGAACCTCGTCGACCACCTCACCGACGGTACCGAGCTGATCGTCCCCCCGGACGTGACCGGCGCCTTCATGAAGGTCGTCGAGGCGATCCGCACCGCGCCCGACCCCGCCCCGCTGCCCGCCAGTGCCTGGCACCTCGTGGACGACCGCCGGGTGGTCCCCGGCATCGACGGCCTCGTCGCGGCGTCGGCCGACACTCTCGCCCTGTTCTCGGAGCTCGGCGCCTCCTGGGCGCTGCCAAAAGAGGTGAGCACCTGATGACGACCAACGACACCCCGGTCCTGCGCGTCGCGGGCCGCCCGGTCGGCCGCTACGTCACCCGGCCCGAGCTGGCCCCCCGGCTCTCGCCGCGCCCCTACCTCCACCCCGTCACCACCCTCGCCGGCACGGCTGTCACCGAGCTCAGCCCCGCCGACCATCTGCACCACCTCGGCGTCGGTGTCGCCGTTCCCGACGTCGAGGGGCACAACTTCTGGGGCGGGCGCACCTACGTCCGCGACCAGGGCCCCACCGAGCTCGACAACCACGGTGCCCAGCGGCACAACGCCTTCCAGCTGCGCGACCCCGACGGCTTCGTGGAGGAGCTGCGCTGGGTCGCCGCGGGCGGCGAGCTGCTGCGCGAGCGCCGGACCGTGGCGGCCACCGAACTCACGGACACCGCCTGGGCGTTGGACTTCACGTTCTCGCTGACCAACGTCACCCCCGACCCGCTGTCGATCGGCAGCCCGGCCACCAACGGCCGCCCCGGCGCCGCTTACGGCGGCTTCTTCTGGCGGGCCCGCAAGGAGGAGCGGACACCGGACGTCTTCACCGCCGACACCGAGGGGGAGTCCGAGGTCCACGGCCGACGTGCCGACTGGCTCGCCCTCGTCGGCGCCGGCTGGACGCTGGTCTTCGCCGGGGCCACCGAACAGACCCGCCGCGACCCGTGGTTCGTGCGCACCGCCGAATACCCGGGCGTGGGCTCCTCGTTGGCGCACACCGAACGGGTGCCGATCGCGGCCGGTGACACCCTCGTACGCCGGGTCGTCACCGTCGTCGCCGACGGCCGCCTCGACCGCGACGCCGCCGCCGCGCTCGTCCGCAAGGCGGTGAGCCTGTGACCGCCACCTACACCAACCCCGTCCTCGACGCGGACTGGTCCGACCCGGACGTCCTCCGTGTCGGCGACGACTTCTACCTCACCGCCTCCAGCTTCGGCCGCGCCCCCGGCCTGCCGCTGCTGCACTCCCGCGACCTGGTCAACTGGACCCTCGTCGGCCACGCCCTCGAACGGCTGGAACCGGCGAGCGAGTTCAGGACCCCACGGCACGACTGCGGCGTCTGGGCACCATCCCTCAGGTATCACGACGAACGCTTCTGGATCTTCTGGGGCGACCCCGACCAGGGCATCTTCCAGATCAACGCCCCTGGGATCAGGGGCCCTTGGACCCGCCCGCACCTCCTCAAGGTGGGCAAGGGCCTGATCGACGCCTGCCCCCTGTGGGACGAGGAGACCGGCGAGGCCTACCTCGTGCACGGCTGGGCCAAGTCCCGCTCCGGCGTCAAGAACCGGCTCACCGGCCACCGGATGCGCCCCGACGGCACCGAACTCCTCGACGAGGGCAAGGTCATCGTCGACGGCGACCGGATACCCGGCTGGTTCACCCTGGAAGGCCCCAAGCTCTACCGGCACGACGGCTGGTTCTGGATCCTCGCCCCCGCCGGGGGAGTGGAGACCGGCTGGCAGGGCGCCTTCCGCTCGCGCGGCTTCTTCGGGCCGTACGAGGAGAAGATCGTCCTGGAGCAGAAGGACACCGACGTCAACGGCCCCCACCAGGGCGGCTGGGTGCGCACCCCGTCCGGTGAGGACTGGTTCCTGCACTTCCAGCAGCGCGGCGCCTACGGTAGGGTCGTCCACCTCCAGCCGATGCGCTGGGGCGCGGACGGCTGGCCGGTCCTGGGCGACGAGGGCGCCCCCGTCGCCGTACACAGGAAGCCCGATCTGCCGCCGCAGCCGACCGCCGCGCCCGCCACCGACGACGACTTCCCCGGCGGACGCTTCGGCCGCCAGTGGAGCTGGACCGCCAACCCGCAGGACGGCTGGGCCACCCAGCACTCCGGCGACGGCCTCCGGCTGACCTGTGTCCGCTCGGCCGACGCGCACGACCTGCGCAAGCTGCCGAACGTCCTCACCCAGCGGCTGCCCGGCACACCGTCCGCCGTCGAGGTCGAACTCCGCCTCGACAGCGAGGAACCGGGCGCCCGGGCCGGACTCGCGGTCCTGGGTGACGCGTTCACCTGGATCGGCCTCGAACGCGGCGCCGACGGCACGGTCCAGCTCGTGCACCGGTTCGCCGAAGGTGTCGCCGAGCGCGAACGCGACGCCGACCACTCCCGGCCCGCCCCCGAGGGACGGGTACGGCTGCGGATCGAGATCGGCGCCGGCGCCCGCTGCCGCTTCTCCTACGACGTCGGCGACGGCCCGCACCCCTCGGGTCCCGTCTTCGCCGCCACCCCCTGGCGCTGGGTGGGCGCCCTGCTCGGCCTCGTCGCCCTCGCACCCACCGGAAACGGTCACGCCGGCGCGGCAACCTTCACGCAGTTCAGGATCACTTCTCTGTAACTCACCTCGTACGGACGCCTTTTGGGAGCCGCAATGACGCAACTCCAGGGCAAGCGCTTGCCGAGACCGGGAGCCGGTCAGGGCAGGGTGCTGGCCGCCGTGCTCGGCCTCGTCGCCGCGCTGGGACTCGGGGCGGTGGGGCAGGCGCGAGCCGACGCGCCTTCTCCCGAGAAGGCCCCGGCCGCCGCCTCCCGGTGGACGGACCGGCCGCACGGTTTCGCCTCGCTCGCCGGTGGCACCACCGGCGGGGCCGGCGGCAAGGTCGTGACGGTCACCGACCAGGCCTCCCTCGCCAAGTACGCGGCGGCCGAGGAGCCGTACGTCATCCGGGTGGCGGGGTCGATAGCCGTCGAGCCCTTCGGCTCGGACATCGTCGTGACCTCGAACAAGACGGTCATCGGCGTCGGTGACACCGGCGAGATCGTCCATGGCGAACTGCACCTCAACCCCGGTACCAGCAACGTCATCATCCGCAACCTGACCATTCGCGACAGCTATGTCGAGGGCGACTGGGACGGCAAGACGACCGACTTCGACGCGATCCAGATGGACACCGTCGACCACGTCTGGATCGACCACAACCGCTTCACGCACATGGGCGACGGGCTGCTCGACATCCGCAAGGACAGCAGGTACATCACCGTCTCCTACAACCAGTTCACCAACCACAACAAGGCGTTCGGGATCGGCTGGACCACCAACGTCCTGACCGAGATGACGATCGACCACAACTGGTTTCACGGCACCAAGCAGCGCAACCCCTCGGCGGACAACCTCGCCTACGCCCACCTGTACAACAACTACCTGTCCTCGCAGGTCAAGGATGGCGACCCGGTGTGGACGTACGGGAACTGGGCGCGCGGCAAGACCAAGATGGTCATCGAGAACAGCTACTACGACGGTGTCCAGCACCCCTACCAGGCCGACGCCACCGCCGAGTTGGTGCAGCGCGGATCGATCCTGAGGAACACCACCGGGCGGACGGACGCGTGGGGCAAAGCCTTTGATCCGCGGGAGTTCTACGACTACCGCCTGGACCCGTCCGCCGCGGTGCCGGCGCTCGTGACGCGGTTCTCCGGGCCGCAGCGGCAGATCGGTGTGACCCTGCATGTCCCGGCCGACTACCCGACCGTGCAGGCCGCCGTGGACGCCGTTCCCGATGGCAACGCCGTGCCCGTCACCGTCGCCATCGCGCCCGGCACCTACCGGGCCAAGGTGTACATCCCCGCGACCAAGCCGAACATTGTGCTGCAGGGGACTGGACAAGATCGCGCCGACACCGTCATCGTCTACGACACACCCGCCGCGTACGGCGGTTCGACCGGCAGCGCCACCGTGCGGATCGCCGCGAACGACGTCACGGCACGCCACCTCACCTTCAGCAACGACTTCGACGAGGCCGCGGTCGAGCTGAACGGCGAGCAGGCCCTCGCGATGAAGACGACCGGCGACCGGATCGTCTTCGAGGACACGGCCTTCCTGGGCAACCAGGACACCCTGATGACCGACAGCCCCAAGCTGACCACCGTCAGCCGGGTCTACGTCCGCGACTCCTACATCGAGGGTGACGTGGACTTCGTCTACGGACGGGCCACCACGGTGATCGAGCGCTCGGTGATCAAGCTGCTGAGCCGTGGCTCGACCACCAACAACGGCTATCTGACGGCCGCTTCGACCTGGACCGGGAACCCCTACGGCTTCCTGATCACCCGGTCGAAGGTCGTGAGCGACGCGCCGGACCAGTCCTTCCACCTGGGCCGGCCGTGGCACCCGGGCGGTGAACCGGAGGCCGTCGCCCAGGTGTTGATCCGCGACACCGAGCTGCCCGCGGCGGTGAAGTCCGCGCCGTGGACCGACATGAGCGGCTTCTCGTGGAAGGACGCCCGCTTCACCGAGTACCGCAACCACGGCGCCGGGGCCGAGGTCACCGCGGACCGGCCGCAGATGAGCGACGAGGACGCCCGCGCCCACACCGTCGCCGACTACCTCGCGGGAAGCGACGGCTGGGCGCCGTACACCCGCCACTGACCCCCACAACTTCATAGCTCCACAGCTTCACAGCCCACAACTTCACAGCTCGACCCGGTCGAAGAAGTGTTTGATCCAGAAGAAGAGAGCCGACCCATGAAGATCAACATCCGCAGAAGCAGGCGCGCCGCCGTGGCCGTCGCCCTGGGCTCCGTCCTCGCCCTGACCGCCACCGCCTGCGGTGACGACGGCAGCGGCACCGGCGGCGACAAGGGCGACGAGGGCAGCGGCAAGGGCAAGATCGTCTTCTGGGACAACAACGGCGGTGTCCGCACCGACGCCTGGAAGGCGATCATCGCCGACTTCGAGAAGGCCAACCCGGACATCGACGTCGAGTACGTCGGCATCCCCTCCGCGGACTACCAGTCCAAGGTCGAGACCGCCATCCAGGGCGGCGGTCTGCCGGACGTCGGCGGTGTCGGTGCGGCGATGATCGCCAGCTTCTCCGCCCAGAAGGTCCTTGAGCCGGTCGACGACCGGCTCGCCAAGTCCTCGCTCAACGGCAAGCTCAACGAGGACATGCTCACCTCGCTGAAGGCGGCCGGAGGCGTCGACGACACGCTGTACTCGGTGCCGACCTCCGCGAACAACGGCGTGCTCTACTACCGCACCGACCTGTTCGAGAAGGCGGGCCTGGACGAGCCGACGACCTGGGACAAGTTCTACGCGGCGGCGGACAAGCTCACCAACGCCAAGAAGAACGAGTTCGGTTACACCATCCGCGGTGGCGCCGGTTCCATCGCCCAGGCGCTGGACGCGATGTACGGACAGAGCGGCATCACGTCCTTCTGGAACGGTGACAAGACCACCGTCAACGACCCGAAGAACGTCGAGGCGCTGAAGAAGTACGCCGCGCTCTACAAGAAGGACACCCCGTCCGCCGACCTCAACAACGACTTCACCAAGATGGTCGCCCAGTGGGATTCCGGCACGATCGGAATGCTCAATCACAACCTGGGTTCCTACCAGGACCACGTGAAGTCGCTCGGCGCCGAGAAGTTCCGCGGTATTCCGCAGCCGACCGGTGCGTCCGGCAAGCGGGTTCAGGTGTCCAACCCCGTTGACGGCATCGGCCTGTTCAAGAGCTCCAAGAACAAGGAAGCGGCCTGGAAGTTCATCGAGTTCGCCGTCTCGCACGCGGAGAACTCGAAGTTCAACGAGTCGGCGGGCCAGGTGCCGGCCAACAACGAGGCCGCGACGGATGCGTGGATCTCGAAGGCGGAGCCCACGAAGCTGGCCGCTGCCGCGCTGACCGACGGGTCGACCACGATCGTTCAGCTGCCGTACTACCTGCCCGACTGGGGCACCATCTCCAAGGCCGACAACGAGCCGAACTTCCAGAAGGTGCTGCTCGGGAAGATGAGCGCGAAGGACTTCCTGGACACGCTGGCCGATCAGCTGAACGACGCCCAGGCGGAGTGGAATTCGCAGAAGGGCTGATGTAGGCCCAGAGCTCGGGTGGTTTCTGTCCGTGGGGGACTGCGGGGCCGTTGTGGCTGGTCGCGCAGTTCCCCGCGCCCCTAGGGTAAGAAGGGCATCGCATGTCAATTTCGCGCCGTCAGGTCACGGCAGCGGCTCTCGCCGCCGTTCCTGCCGCCTTCGCGGCCACCGGTACCGCTCAGGCCGCCTCCCGTCATCGCACTCTCTACATCGCCGGTGATTCCACCGCCGCCCAGAAATATGCCGACGCCGCGCCCGAGACCGGGTGGGGCATGGCGCTTCCGTTCTTTCTGCACAAGGACCGGCCCGTCGCCAATCACGCGGTGAACGGGCGGAGTTCGAAGAGTTTCGTCGACGAGGGGCGATTGGACGTCATCCTCGACGCCCTTCAGCCCGGCGACTTCCTCCTCATCCAGTTCGGGCACAACGACGAGAAGTCCGCCGACCCGACCCGGTACACCGAGCCCTGGACGACGTACCAGGACTATCTGCGGCTGTACATCGACGGCGCCCGCGCCCATGGTGCCCGGCCCGTCCTCGCCACCTCCGTCGAGCGCCGGAAGTTCGACGCGGCCGGCGACGCCCTGCCGACCCACGGCGACTACCCGGCGGCGATGCGGGCGCTGGCCGAGGAGGAGGGCGTGGCGCTGCTCGACATCCAGGCCCTGTCCCTCGCCCTGTGGCAGCGGCTCGGCGTCGAGGAGACCAAGACGTACTTCAACTGGACCGCGACCGAGCAGGACAACACGCACTTCAACCCGCCGGGCGCGATCGCCGTGGCGCGGCTCGTGGTGCGGGAGCTGCTGCGGACCGGGGTGCTGCGGCCACGGGACGTCTGCCGCCTCGACGACGAGATCCCCACGTCCTGGATCACCTGGCCCGAAGCCACCGCTTAACCACCCCCTGAACCGGAAGAGAGAGCCGCACCATGAGCACACAGAAATGGCATGGGCATGTCATAGGAGCGCGCGTTGCCGCTGTTCTCGGCTGCACCGCCCTCGCGCTGACCGTCACCGGGCCGGGGGCGCAGGCCGCGGGCGGCCGTGACCTCGCCCGGCAGACCCTGGCGGCGAACGACGGCTGGGCGTCGTACGGCACCGGGACCACCGGCGGGGCCAAGGCCGACGCCGACCACGTCTACACCGTCTCCACCTGGGCCGAGTTCAAGGCCGCCCTCGCCGCCGGCGGCGACGCGCCGAAGATCATCAAGGTCAAGGGGACCATCGACGCCGTCTCCGAGGGCTGTGACGCCTTCGCCGCCGACGGGTACGACTTCGACGCCTACCTCGCCAAGTACTCGCCGGAGGCCTGGGGTCTCGACACCGACCTGAGCGCGGAGCCCGCCGACAGCCCGGAGGGGCTGCGGGCGGCCTCCGCCGCCAACCAGAACAAGGTCATCAAGGCCGCCGTCCCCGCCAACACCACCATCGTCGGCATCGGCAAGCACGCCGGCTTCAAGGGCGCCAGCCTCCAGATCACCGGCGTCGACAACGTCATCGTCCGCAACCTGACCTTCGAGAGCCCGATCGACTGCTTCCCGCAGTGGGACCCGACCGACGGCGACAAGGGCAACTGGAACTCCGAGTACGACACCGCCGTCGTCTACGGCTCCACCCATGTGTGGATCGACCACAACACCTTCACCGACGGCTCCCACCCCGACAGCGCCGCGCCCACCTATTTCGGCATGCTCTACCAGCAGCACGACGGTGAGCTGGACATCGTCAAGGGCGCCGACTACGTCACCGCCTCCTGGAACGTCTTCGCCGACCACGACAAGACGATCCTCATCGGCAACAGCGACAACGCCGCCACCACGGCGATCGACCGGGGCCACCTGAAGGTGACGTTCCACCACAATCTGTTCTCGAACCTGGTCGAGCGCGCGCCGCGCGTCCGCTTCGGGCAGGTCGACTCGTACAACAACCACTTCGTGGCGAGCGACGACTACGCCTACAGCTTCGGCATCGGCAAGGAGTCCCAGCTCGTCGCCGAGCACAACGCGTTCACGCTGCCGGAGGGGGTCAGCGCGGCCAAGGTGCTCAAGCGATGGAACGTCTCGCCGCTGACCGCCGCCGACAACACCGTGAACGGCGCGGTCACCGACCTGATCGCCGTCCACAACGCGCAGATCCCGGCCGAGACCCTGGAGTCCGGCGCCGGCTGGACGCCCACCCTGCGCACCAAGGTCGACCCGGTCAAGGCGGTCCCGGCGATCGTCGACCACCGCGCCGGCGCCGGCAACGCCTGCTGAACGCCCGCCCGGCGCACGGGTGTCGGCAACACCTGCTGACGCCCGCCGCCTGAACGGCCGGGGCGGACCGCATCGTGCTCACATCCCGAGTGCGTCCGCCCCGGCACCCCCCACGCGAGGAACCCCCCCCTGCTGAGCCGCACTTCCAAGGAGCACCCGCATGTCCTCGCCCCACGTTCAACTCCCCCTGTCCAGAAGGGGTTTCCTGCTGGCGAGCACCGGCGCGGCCGCCGCCCTCGCCGTCGCTCCCACCCCCGCCCTCGCGGGCCCCCGGCCCTTCGGCCGCTTCGGCTCCCCGGCCAGGCGCCTGACCCCGAACACGCTCTACGTCGACACCCAGGGCCGTGGCGACCACACCACCGTCCAGGCCGCCGTCAACGCCACCACCGGCAGCGGCTGGACCCTGGTCATCGCACCGGGCACCTACCGGGAGACCGTCAGCCTCGACGCCACGCGAACCGAGGCCACCTGGATCGGCGCCTCGGAGGACCCGCGGGACGTCGTCATCGTCTACGACAACGCGGCCGGCACCCCGAAGCCCGACGGCTCGGGAACGTACGGCACCACCGGCTCGGCCACCACCACCCTGCGCGCCGACGGCTTCACCGCCCGCTGGATCACCTTCGCCAACGACTGGCTGCGCGCCGACCACCCTGGCATCAGCGGCACCCAGGCCGTCGCCCTCAAGGTCATGGGCGACCGCTCCGCCTTCCACCACTGCCGCTTCCTCGGCCACCAGGACACCCTGTACGCCGACTCCCTCGCCCTGACCGTCTTCGCCCGCCAGTACTTCTCCCACTGCTACGCCGAGGGCGACGTCGACTTCGTCTTCGGCCGGGCCACGGCGGTCTACGAGCACTGCCACTTCCGCACCCTGGACCGCACCGACCTGACCGCGGCCCCGTACGGCTTCGTCTTCGCGCCCTCCACGGCCGGCGCCAACCCCCTCGGCTACCTGGTCTCCCGCGGCCGGATCAGCAGCGAGGCCCCCGACACCGCGTACAAGCTGGCCCGCCCCTGGGTGCCGAGCTCCGACACCACCGCCCGGCCGAGTCTCGTCGTGCGGAACACATGGATGGGCGCCGGCATCGACGCGGTCGCGCCCTACACCAACATGTCCAACTCCTACCCGTGGCAGAACCAGCGCTTCGCCGAGTACCGCAACCTCGGCCCCGGCGCCGAGATCACCGTCCCCGAGAACCGGCCCCAACTCAGCGACGAACAGGCCGAGTCGGCGACCCGTGAGGCATACCTCGGTGACTGGCGGCCGTGGAAGGAGGAGTGCTGACATGCGCCGACGCACCTTGCTGGCGGGAATGACGGCGGGCCTTCTGGCCGTCGGCCCCACCGACGCCTTCGCGGGCGTCGGCCGCCGAGTGCTGCACGTCCGCCCCGGCGACTCCGTCCAGGCCGCCGTGGACGCGGTGGACGGACCCGGCTGGACGATCGTCGTGCACCCGGGGACGTACCGCGAGGTCGTCAACGTGCCCGCCGACAAGGCCGAGTTGACGATCCGCGGCGCCTCCTGCGACCCACGCGACGCCGTCATCGTCTTCGACCACGCCAACGGGACGCCAAAGCCGGACGGTTCGGGCACGTACGGCACGGCCGGCTCGGCCACCTTCACCTCCGCCGCCCCGGGCCTTGTGGTCCGCGACCTCACCCTCGCCAACGACTGGCTGCGCGCCGACCACCCCGAGATCACCGGCACCCAGGCGGTGGCGGCGTACACCTACGGCGACCGCACCCACTTCGAGAACGTCCGGCTCCTCGCCCACCAGGACACCCTCTTCGTCGAGACGACGGCGCTGACCTCCTTCGACCGGCAGTACTTCCATCACTGCCACATCGAAGGGGACGTCGACTTCGTCTTCGGCCGGGCCACCGCCGTCTTCGAGGACTGCCACTTCCACACCCTGCAACGGGACGTCGCCTTCACCCCCAAGGGCATGGTCTTCGCCCCCTCCACCGCCCGCGCCAACCCCCACGGCATCCTCGCGCTCCGCTCCCGCATCACCTCCGGGGCCGAGGACGCGGCCTACAAGCTGGCCCGGCCCTGGGTCCCCTCGTACGAGACGACCGCCTGGCCGTCCCTCGTCGTCCGGGACACCCGCATCGGGCCCGGCATCGACCCCGTCACCCCCTACACCAACATGCGCGAGCAGTACCCCTGGCAGACCATGCGCTTCGGGGAGTACAGGAACTCAGGCCCGGGCGCGGTGATCACGGTCCCGGAGAACCGGCCGCAACTGACCGACGAAGAGGCCGTGTTGCACACCAAGGCCGCCTACCTCGGCGACTGGCGTCCCCGTGCGTAGGCTGTCGGCCGCCCTCCTCGCCGGGGCGTGCCTGCTGCTCGGCGCGCCTCAGGCCCACGCCACCGATGCCGACCGCACCCCCGTGGGCTGGGGCGCCGGCACCACCGGCGGGGCGGGCGGCACCACCTGGACCGTGCACACCCGCGCCGAGCTGAAGGACGCCCTCGCGGCCACCGGCCCGAAGGTGATCCGGGTCGTCGGCACGATCAACGGCCATGAGACGGACGACGGTTCGCTGCTCGGCGAGCAGGACTACGCCCCCGGCTACGACCTCGCCAAGTACATGTCCTGCTTCGGCGAGGACGGCTCCACCTGGTCCGACACCCGCCACGACTACTGCAAGCAGCAACGGCAGTTGCGGCAGACCGGCTCCAACAAGGAGAAGGCACAGATCCAGCTGACCGTCCCGAGCGACACCACGCTCGTCGGCGTCGGCGAGAACGCCCGACTTCTGGGCGTGTTCCTCACCGTCAACACCGGCACGAACATCGTCGTCCGGAACCTCAGACTCGAAGCACCCGTCGACCACTTCACCAGCTGGTCGCCGGACGACGGCGCCCAGGGCAACTGGAACGCCCGCTTCGACGCGATGACCGTCATCACCGGCAAGAACATCTGGGTCGACCACTGCACCTTCACCGACGGTCGCTTCCCGGACCGCGAGGCCCCGGTCGGCTTCCACGGCGAGCACGTCCAACGGCACGACGGACTGCTCGACATCGAGGACGGCTCCGATTACATCACCGTCTCCGACAGCCGCTTCGAGGACCACGACAAGGCGCTCCTCATCGGCTCCGGCGACAGCCGCGGCGACCGCGACCGAGGGCACCTCAAGATCACCTTCGCCCGGAACCTGTTCAGCGACATCGTGCAGCGCGGACCGCGCGTCCGCTTCGGACAGGTGCACGTCCTCAACAACGTGTACGTGTCCCGGAACCGGACCCCGCTCTACGCCCTCGGCGCCGGCGTGGAGTCCGCGATCTACTCCGAGCGCAACGTCTTCCGGTACGACGCGACCCTCGCCGCCTACGGAGGCACGCACTTCCACGACACGGGTTCGTGGGTCGACGGCCGCCCGGCCGGGCTCGACGAGGTCGCCGCGGGCCTCGGGCTCACGGACGACGTCGGCTGGGATCCGGCGGACGCTTACGCGTACCGAGCCCTCAAGTCGGCCGCCGCCGTGGAGCGTTACGTCCTCACCCACGCCGGCGCCGGGAGGCCCCATGGCCACGCCTGACAGCCTCTACGAGGACCTGAAGAAGGACCTCGACTTCCCCCTGGCCTGGGGGACTTCACCGATCCACGACTTCCGGGAGTGGCGGCGGACGGCCCGCGCGATGGTCGAGGAGCACCTCGTCGTGGAGCGGCAGGACGAGACGCCGTACGCACCCGAGTACAGCGACCGTGCCCAAACCGACGCCTACACTCAGGAGTTGGTCACCCTCTCCCTCACCCGCCACGAACGGGTCCGCGGCGCCCTGCTCACCCCGCACGGTCCCGGGCCCTTCCCGGCGGTGCTCCTCTTCCACGACCACGGGGCCAGGTTCGACATCGGCAAGGAGAAGCTCGTCCGGCCCTGGTACGACGACACCCGGCTCGCCGCCGCGCAGACCTGGGCGGACAAGTACTTCAGCGGACGCTTCGTGGGCGACGAACTGGCCCGGCGCGGCCACACGGTCCTCTGCCTCGACGCGCCGGGCTGGGGCGACCGCGGCCCGATCACCTACGACCAACAGCAGGCCCTGGCCAGCAACTTCTACCACCTCGGCTCCTCCCTCGCCGGGCTCATGGCCCGCGAGGACGCCCGTGCCGCCGGCTTTCTGGCGGGCCTGAACCGGGGGCGCGGGGTCGCGGCCCTCGGCTTCTCCATGGGCGCCTTCCGCGCCTGGCAGACCGCCGCGCTCACCGACGCCGTCTCCGCGACGGCCGCCGTCTGCTGGATGACCGGCCTGAAGGAAATGATGGTGCCCGGCAACAACACGCTGCGCGGGCAGTCGTCGTACTACATGCTCCACCCCGGGCTCGCCCGGCACCTGGACATCCCCGACGTGGCGAGCATCGGCGCCCCCAAGCCGATGTACTTCCTCGACGGCGAGCAGGATCCACTGTTCCCCGCCGAGGGCGTCCGGACCGCCTACGCCAAGCTGCGCGCCGTCTGGACCTCCCGTCACGCCGGGGAGCGGCTCCGTACCGAGACCTGGCCGGGGCTCGGCCATGTCTTCACGGAGCCGATGCAGGACGAGGTCTTCCACTGGCTCGACTCCGTCCTGTGAACCAGCGGGAGAACCCCTCCCGCCAGAGAGAGAACCCTTCCCCCACCGCACGACGAAAGGACCCGCACTCCATGTCTCGTCGTACCGCTCTCCTCGCGACGGCCGCCCTCGCCCTCGGCTCCGGCATCGCCGTCCTCCCCACCCAGGCCCAGGCGGCCACCGTGGTCGTCAGCAACTCGACCGACCTGTCCAACGCCATCAAGAACGCCACCGCCGGCACCGTCATCCAGGTCCGCGGCGGCACCTACTACCCGACGGCGACCCTCCAGTCCACCGCCAACGGCACCTCCTCCTCGCCGGTCCAGCTCACCGCGTACGGCAGCGAGACCGTGAAGATCGACGGCTCCTCCCTCCCCGACGGGGACTGGATCTTCAAGCTGACCGCGGACTACTGGAACGTCTCCAACATCACCTTCCAGAACTCCCCGGACAGCGCGGTGGTCTGCCAGTCCTGCACCGGGACCAACTGGAACAACATCAAGACCATCAACGGCGGCGACTCCGGGTTCACGCTCACCGGCGACGGGACCGTGAACAACACCGTCAAGAACATCGACTCCTACGGCAACTACGACGCCGCGGGCCACGGGGAGAACGCCGACGGCGTCGCCGTGAAGTTCGGCTCCGGCACCGGCAACCTGATCACCGGCGCCCGTCTCTACAACAACAGCGACGACGGCATCGACTTCTGGTCCTTCTCCTCGCCCGTCAC
The DNA here is from genome assembly GCF_045041065.1 of Streptomyces sp. NBC_00028. Classification (NCBI taxonomy): domain Bacteria; kingdom Bacillati; phylum Actinomycetota; class Actinomycetes; order Kitasatosporales; family Streptomycetaceae; genus Streptomyces; species Streptomyces sp. NBC_00028. The sequence continues at coordinate 7,612,943 of NZ_CP108293.1, forward strand.
CATCGAGCACACCTGGTCCTTCGGCAACGGCGTCAACCGCTGGTCCGACTCGGCGTTCGCGGGTGACGGCAACGGCTACAAGCTGGGCGGCGACGGCGAGGTCGTGGCCCACGTCGTCAACAACTCGGCCGCCTGGGGCAACGCCGGCAACGGCTTCACCGAGAACTCCAACACCGGCGCGATCGTCATCAACCGCACCACTGCCTACGCCAACAGCAAGTGGGGCTACTACTTCGCCACCAGCTCCGCGAAGCTGGGCAAGAACCTCGCCGTGAGCAACGGCGGCGGCTCGGTCAGCAAGGGCTCGTCGGTCACCTCGGCCGGCAACAACTGGGACTCCGGGATCTCGACCCCGTCCTTCGTCTCCACGGACGCGTCGAGCACGTACAACGCCCGTAGTTCGAGCGGCACCCTGCCCGCGACGACGTTCCTGACGACGGGCTCGTCGACCATCGGCGCCACGATGAACTGACCACTTGTCGACACACCGGGGCGCTTGACCCGTTTTTTGCCTGTGCAGGAGGTATCGATCAGGCAACGGGTCTCGCGCCCTCCCGGGTGACGCGCGTAGAACTCTGTCATGCATAAGCCACTGCGTATCGCGGCCATCGCCGCCGCGTGTGCCGTCGCCGGCGCCGGCCTCTACGGTGTCGGCGCGGCCACCGCCGGTCAGTCGACGGCGAACAGCACCCACGAGCCCTACAACATCGGGCTCCTGGTCAAGGACATCGACACCTACTACGGCACCACGCTCGACGCGGGCGGTGTCTACCAGGCGTCCCTGGACAGCCCGTACGCCAAGGACCTCGCGGCCATCGACAAGGCCGCCCGGAAGTACATCGACCAGGCGGCCCGCAAGGCCCACCACAAGGGCGAGAAGCCCGCGGTCGTCTTCGACATCGACGACACGCTGCTGCTCAGCCTCGACTACGAGAGGCGCTACAACTACACGTACAACTCGACCACTTGGGCCGACTACGTGAACAAGGCCGACCGGCCGGGTGTCTTCGGCAGCGCCGAGCTGGTCCAGTACGCCGAGTCCAAGGGCGTCGAGGTCTTCTACAACTCCGGTCTGTCCGAGGCGCAGCGCACCGCCGCCGTCGACAACCTGAAGAAGGTCGGCGCCGATGTGAACCTCGACGCCGACCACATGTTCCTCAAGGACAAGGCGAACCCGCCGGCCTACCTGAGCGCCTGCGCCACGCCGGGCACCTGGACCTGCACGACCGTGCAGTACAAGGGCGGCACGCGCCGGCACATCGAGGACGACCTCGGGTACGAGATCATCGCCAACTTCGGCGACCAGTACTCGGACCTGGACGGCGGCTACGCCGACCGCACCTACAAGCTGCCGAACCCGACGTACTTCGTCAGCTAGCAGCCGGTTGAGCGCCGCGGTGATGAACCGGTGAGCGAAAGTTTCGCTTGTTTTCGCCGCGGCGCGGCAACCTCCTGGGGCACGGTGACGACTGCTGGGCGTACGAACCCCCTAGGAAAGGAACGCCCCGTGCGTCAGAGCACCGGACGCCACCGCAGGACCCGCACCCTCTCGATCGCCGCGGCCGTCGCCGTCGCCGCGGGAGCGGGCGGCGTGTACCTCGGGCTGTCGAACGGGGGCGCCGAGGCCGCCTCGACGACGGTCACCGTCTCCAGCACCGCACAGCTGGAGTCGGCGGTGAAGAGCGCGACCGCGGGGACCGTCATCCAGGTCCGCGCCGGTACGTACTACCCGACGGCCACTCTGAAGTCGACGGCGAACGGCACCAGTTCGGCGCGGATCACGCTCCAGGCGTACGGCGGCGAGAAGGTGAAGATCGACGGTTCCAAGCTGCCCGCCGGGTCCTGGCTGGCCGGGATCTACGGCGACTACTGGACCGTCGCCGACCTCACCTTCCAGAAGTCCCCGGCCCAGGGCTTCGTCGCCACCTCGTCCGTGGGCGGCGTCTTCAAGAACCTCGTCACCGCCAACAACGGCGACTCCGGGTTCACCCTGCGCGGCGACGGCACGACGAACAACCTCGTGCAGAACCTGGACAGTTACGGCAACTACGACCCGGCGGGCCACGGCCAGAACGCGGACGGCATCGCGATCAAGTTCGGCTCGGGGACGGGCAACAAGGTCACCGGCGCCCGTCTCTACAACAACTCGGATGACGGGCTCGACCTCTGGCAGTTCTCCTCACCCGTCACCATCGAGCACTCGTGGGCCTTCGGCAACGGCAAGAACCGCTGGAACGACTCGGCCTTCGAGGGCAACGGCAACGGGTACAAGCTGGGCGGCGGGGGCGTCACGGTCGCGCATGTCGTCAACAACAACGCGGCCTGGGACAACACGCTGAACGGGTTCACCGAGAACTCCAACCCCGGCGCGATCGTCCTGAACCGCAACACCGCGTACGCCAACGCGGAGGCGGGCTTCTACTTCGCCACCGGCAAGGCGCGCTTGGCCCGCAACCTCGCGGTGGGCAACAAGGGCGGTCTGTCGAAGCTGAGCTCGTCCACCGTCTCCGCCGCGAACAACTGGGACAGCGGTGTCTCGACGCCCTCCTTCAGGACGACGGACGCGACAACCGTGTACAGCGCACGTAAGTCGGACGGCTCGCTTCCGGCCACCACCTTCCTCACCACCGGCTCCACCACCATCGGTTCGACGATGAACTGAACGCGCAGAGAAAAGAATCGCCCCGCCTGTCGTCACAGGCGGGGCGTTTCCTTGCCGGCCGAGGGGGGCTCTGCCGGCGCTGCTGACCGAGGGGGGCTCAGGTCAGCAGGTCTATGCAGTCGAACGACGTACCGGCGCTGAGAAACGCCGTGCCGCCCGACCCGCTCACTATGGTGAGCTTCAGGACGTTGTACTGATGCGGATCCGTTTTCCACGCACTGGATGGGACGTTGTAAGCGAACGAATGGTTGTTCCCCCGGTACGAACCCGTGGTGAGAGAGCGCGTCGAGGGCTGAGCGGGAGCCGTGGGGATGGCCGAGACCCAGTCGTTGACGGCGATGCGCGGACGGCCGTTGGAGAAGGCGTCCGTCACTCCCACCCGCAGTGTGTGCGCGGCCGCCGCCTGTGCCTTGGTCAGCTTGAAGTAGACCAGCACGCCGTCGTTGACGTCCTTCCACAGGTACGCCGGGAAGGACGCCGCCTCGCCGCCGGAGCCGATCGTGACATTGCCGGTCCACTTCGCCGCGCGGGCGTCGGACGGATGCGCGTACGTCATCAGCTTGGCGTTCTTGAACTCGCCGGGTGTGCCGTCCCAGTCGCCGAGCCGCCAGATCGCCTTCGCGGTGGACGGGTCGCCGGTGATGGTCAGGCTGTGCAGGGACGTCGTACCGCCCGCCGTGACCTTCACCGTCGCGGTGTGCACGGCGAGTTCGCCCTTGTAGACGGTCAAGGTGTAGGTCCCCGGCAGCATCCCCTTGCAGGAGAACGCGCCCGTGCCGGACGCCGCCTTCGCCCAGTACTGGGCATCCGCGTTGGCGAAGCCCACCGTGTACGGGTATGTGGCGTCCATGTTCTTCAGGCCGACGCCCGCCACCTTGCCGCGGCCGGACGCGCCGACCCAGCCGGTGATGCCGAGGCCGTCCACCCAGGAGGTGTCCAGCTTCCCGGCGGACAGAACCGGCGAGGGCGTGCCGCCGTCCGTGAAGGCCAGCACGAACGGGCCCTGGAGACCAAAGCGTTCGGGCTCCGTCTGCGCCTGGTTGTAGTGCAGGATCTCGTAGAGCCCGGCGCCCTTGTCGTTGGAGTGGCGCAGCAGCGAGCGGTAGAAGGGGCCGCCCGAGGCCTTCTCGTGGTCGGAGCGGACGATCCAGAGACCGACCGAGCCGGTGGTGAAGCCGATGTGGTCGTAGTCGATGACGCGCTTGCCCGAGTAGTGCTTGGAGTGGGTCGTGCCGTCCGCGCGCTTCCAGACGTCACCCGCCTCGATGACCTGGTCGGAGGCCTCGATCCAGCTGTCCGAACCCTCGTTGGGGAAGATCCCCGGCTTGAGGCGGACGAGATAGCGGGTCGCCGTGAAGGAGGCGTCCTTCTTGTCCGTCCACAGATAGACGTTGTTCTGGCCGCTGCGGGCCGCGTACCACTGGGTGATCGCCCCGTGCACGACCTTCACGAGGATCGTCGCGCCGGACTGCCTGATCGTGACCGTGGACGCGCCGAGGCCGGACTCGACATGCGAGTGCTTGCCGCCGTAGCCCTCGTACTCCCTGCCCCGGTAGACGAGGGACGTGAGGTCACCCGTCGACCTGGACACCTTGAAGACCAGCGAGGCCCCGGTGTCGACGACGTAGTTCGTGCCGTCGTCCCGGTAGCCGAAGGTCGCGGCGGACGCGGACGACAGGAGTCCGCTGCCGCCCGCGACGGCGGCGCCGGTGGCGGCGACGCCGATCGCGGAGGCCCCGAGCACCCGGCGGCGCGTGAGGGGTTTCCTGTGGGTGCTCAAGGGGCCGGCTCCGTCATGCTTGAAGGTTCACTCACTCGTACGAAAGGTCAGAGGAGGTGAACTTGCAGTTGGTTCCGTCCGGACCCGAACCGATTTCCGTCGGTTCCGCGCCCGTGTTGTTGCCCTTGAAGCGGGTGCACGTCTTGATCTTCTTGCTGCTGTCGCCGTGGATCCGGATCTTGCGCAGCGCGGCCGTGTCGCCGTAGTTGGAGTTGATGCCGACGATCGACTTGCCGGGCGCCGTGACGTCCACGTCGTTGATGATGATCGTGCGCTTGTACTGCGTCTTGCAGTTGCCGCAGGAGCGCACCAGCTTGCCGAAGTTCTCCACCTGGAACTTGGAGACGACCAGCTTTCCGGCGCCGTTGAACTGAAGGACCTTGTCGGAGGCGTTCTTCGCGCCGCCGCCGTAGACCGTGTACACGGCCGAGGAGGACTTGCCCTTGAAGCTCGCCGCGTCCTCGCCGACGTCCAGCCACCACACGTTCTGCAGGGTGCAACTGCCCAGGCAGTGCACGCCGTCCGCGGCCGGGGTGCCGATGATGACGTTCTTCAGGGTGGCGCCGTCCGCCAGCTCGAAGATCGGGCCCTGGTCCTCGTCCTGGCTGTCGCTGCCCAGGTCGCCGGAGCCGTAGTACTTCACGTACTTGCCGTCCAGGGTCCCGGACACCTCGATCGTGGAGGACACGGCCTTGCTGCCGGTGGCCGTCGGCCAGGAGGAGGCGGCGCCGGCGGTGGACAGCATCGTCGTCGTGACGATCGCCGCACCGGTGAGGGTGAGGGCGGACGCCCCGGCGATCACCGCCCGCCGCTTGGTCATCCGGCGGCGGTGGCGGACGCGCTGTTCGGCTCGTGCAGTCATGCCCATTCCTTGCGTGGGAGAGGATCCTTGCGTCTCCTGGTCGCCACGGGTGGGGAAAGGGTTGCCGCGCCCGCAAAACTTCTTCACGAACCTCGGGAGGGGGCGGCTACGAGTCGCCCTCGTCGGACGCGTCGTCGTCGCTGTGGGACGCGAAGTCGCCCTTCACGGCGAGCTGTTCGCCGCCCGCCGTCCCGGTCGCCGTGTAGCTGTCGTCGGCCGCGTCCCGACCACCGCGCTCATGGTCGTACTGCCCCGCGAACACCCACTCGCCCTTGGCGACCTTGCGGCCCTCCTTGAGCGTCCAGGTGTAGAAGAGGAAGCCGTCCTTCTCCTCGGTGGTGAGGGTGAAGTCGTCCTCCGGCAGCGAGCGCCAGGCGCCCGCCGAGGTCACCCCGCCGGTCTGTGCGATCTTCAACTGCACGGTGAGCGCGGTCAGTTCCTCGGACGTCTTCAGCGTGATGTTGCTCTGCGCCCAGAAGTCGTTGCTGTGCGGGTCCACCGAACCGTCCGACCACAGCGGGCCGTCCTCCTCGCCGGAGGCGGTGACCGGCGGCTGCGCGGTGGCGGTCGCGGAGGGCGCCTTCGAGGTGGGGGTGGTGCGCGGCTTCTCGGTCTTCGGCGTCTCGTCCGGCTCCGGTGCCGAGGGATGGATCGGCGCCCGGCTGGTCGCGTCCGGCGACGGCTCGGGTGTCGCCGTGGTGGCGACGGTCTGCTGCGGGGAGTCGTCCTTCACGGCCGACGCGACCGCGTAACCGCCGATACCGAGCACACACGCGACCGCCGCTGTGGCGGACACCACCCGCACCCAGCCGAACACCGGCGGCCGGGTGGCCCGGTGGTCGGGGCGGCCCTGCTCGGCCATGCCGCGCTCGATCCGCGCCAGGATGCGCGCCCGGTCGGGCTCGTGCTGCCCGGCCGCCTCGTGCAACTGGGCGCGCAGCTCGTCGTGCACGTCCTGCTGCCTCATCGGTTCCGTCCTACGGTCTCGCCGCCGCGCGCCATCGCCACGTGCACCTTCTGGGGAACGCCCTGGGAGCCGAGCAAACGCTGGAGCTCGGCCATCCCCTTGGACGTCTGGGACTTAACCGTACCCACGGAAACACCGAGGGCGAGAGCGGTGTCCTTTTCCGACAGGTCGAACGCGTGCCGGAGCACCACACACGCCCGTTTGCGGAACGGCAGCCGACGCAGCGCGCCCTGGACGTCCACGACCCCCGCTATGTCCGGGTTCTCTATCTTCTCCTCGCGCTGCGACCAGAACAGCGCGATCCGCCGGCGCTCCCGCACCGCGCTGCGGATGCGCGTCCGGGCCAGATTGGCGACGACACCACGGGCGTACGCCACGGGATGGTCGGCGGCGCGCACCCGGTCCCAGCGGTGCCACAGTGCGAGCAGCGCGTCCGCCGCGAGGTCGTCGGCGGCGTCCGGCTCACCCGTCAACAGGTGTGCGAGGCGCGACAGTTCGGCATAGTGGCGCTCGAAGAAGGCATGGAACTCCACGGAGGCGGCGTCGTCGACGACAGTGCCCACGGACGTCCTCTCTGTGCGTGTCATGTGAATGACATGTGATCATCCGGCGGCGGCCCGGATGAGATCGGGAAGCGTAGCAGTGATCGAACGCTCAGCTCGTACGGGGCTTCGAACGCAGTCTGACGGGTCGACGCCGATTCCGTAACACGTTGAAAACCTGAAACGGGTTCAACACGGGAACAATCCAGCCAGCATCCGCGCACCGATCATTCAGGCAACAAGGAGCACAGCCATGTCCGAGACGAAGAGACCGGCCGACCGCCCCACCACAGGCGGCGAACGGTGTGGACCGGTACTTCAGGATCTCCGAACGAGGGTCCACCTTCGGCCGGGAGATACGCGGCGGATTCGCCACGTTCTTCACGATGGCCTACATCCTTGTCCTGAACCCCATCATCCTGGGCAGTGCGAAGGACAAGTTCGGCCACCAGCTCGACGCCGTCCAACTCACCACCGCCACCGCCCTGGTGGCCGCGGTGATGACGATCATCATGGGCGTCGGCGGCAATCTGCCCCTCGCCCTCGCCGCCGGCCTCGGCCTCAACGCGGTCGTCGCCTTCCAGATCGCCCCGCTGATGAGCTGGGACGACGCGATGGGCCTGGTCGTCCTGGAGGGCCTGCTCATCTGCGTGTTGGTGGTGACCGGTCTGCGAGAGGCGGTGATGCACGCGATCCCGCAGCCGCTCAAGCAGGCGATCAGCGTCGGCATCGGTCTCTTCATCGCGTTCATCGGCTTCGTCGACGCCGGTTTCGTCAGCCGTATCCCGGACGCCGCGAACACCACGGTCCCGGTGCAGTTGGGCGGTACCGGCTCACTCGCCGGATGGCCGATTCTCGTCTTCTGTCTCGGTGTCCTGCTGACCATCGGACTCCTCGCCCGCAAGGTGAAGGGCGCGATCCTCATCAGCATCGTGGCGATGACGATCCTCGCGATGATCATCAACTCGGCCGCCGACGTGAAGAGTTGGGGGCTCACCAGCCCCGCCTGGCCCGACAAGCTGGTCGACACCCCCGACTTCGGGCTGCTGGGTCACTTCAGCCTGTTCGGCGCGTTCGACGCGGCGGGCGTCGGCATCATCACCGTCGTCCTGCTGATCTTCACCCTCGTGCTGTCCGACTTCTTCGACACCATGGGCACGGTCGTCGGCATCAGCGCGGAGGCGGGGCTGCTGGACGAGGAGGGCAAGGTGCCCAACCTGGGCCGCGTGCTCCTCATCGACGGGGCGGCGGCGGTCGCGGGCGGTGCGGCGTCCTCCTCCTCCGCGACCTCCTACATCGAGTCGGCGGCGGGCGTCGGCGAAGGCTCACGTACGGGCTTCTCGAACCTGGTCACTGGTGGCCTGTTCGGCCTTGCCCTCTTCCTGACGCCGCTGCTGACGATCGTGCCGCTCCAGGCGGCGGCGCCGGCGCTGGTGGCGGTCGGGTTCCTGATGATGACGCAGGTCAAGAACATCGACTGGGACAAGTACGACATCGCGATCCCGGCGTTCCTGACGATCGCGGTGATGCCGTTCACGTACTCGATCACCAACGGTATCGGCGCCGGGTTCCTGGCGTATGTGGTCATCAAGGTGGTGCTGGGGAAGGCGAAGGAGATCCACTGGCTGCTGTGGGGGGTTTCGGCGCTGTTCCTGATCTACTTCGCCATTGAGCCTATTGAGCAGGTTCTCGGCGCCAAGTGACGGGCGCTGCGCGACCAGTGCGGGTTCGTCGTGGCTGGTCGCGCAGTTCCCCGCGCCCCTGGCGGTGCTACTGCACCGCGGCTTTCATCATCGCCCTGGCCACCGGGGCCGCCAGGCCGTTGCCGCTGACCTCTGACCTGGCCGCATTGGACTGCTCCACCAGCACCGCCACCGCGACCTCCTTGTCCCCGTTCTTGGCGTACGACGTGAACCAGGCGTACGGCGTCTCGCTGTTGTTCTCGCCGTGCTGGGCCGTGCCCGTCTTGCCGCCCACCGTCACACCGTCGATCTGCGCGTTCGTACCCGTGCCGTCCTCGACGACCGTCTGCATCGCCGACTGGAGCTGCTCGGCGGTGTCGGAGCTGACGACCTGGGTCGTGCTCGCCTCGTCGTCGTAGTCCTTGAGGGTGTCACCGCCGCTGTTGGTGATCGTGGACACCATGTGCGGGCTGACCATCTCGCCGCCGTTGGCGATGGCCGCGGAGACCATGGCCATCTGGAGCGGGGTCGCGGTGACGTCGAACTGGCCGATGCCGGTGAGGGCCGTGGACGAGTCGTTCATGTCCGAGGGGTACACGCTGGTGTAGGCGCGGACCGGAACGTCCTGCTCCTTGTCGTTGAAGCCGAACTTCTCGGCCATCGCCCGCAGCTTGTCCTGGCCGAGGTTGTACGCCATCTTCGCGAAGACGTTGTTGCAGGAGTACCGCAGCGCGGTGCGGATCGAGGCGTTCTCGCACGGGGCGGACTTGTTCTCGTTCTCCAGCGGGGTCACCGTGCCCGGCAGGGTGTACGGGTCCGGGCTGTCGGTCCTCTCGTCCACCGACGAGTACAGACCGTCCTCCAGTGCCGCCGCGGCGACGACCAGCTTGAACGTCGAACCCGGCGCCACCGGCTGCCGCAGCGCGCGGTTGGTCAGCGGTTTGTCGGAATCCTTGTTGAGCTTCTTCCAGGCCGACCCGGCGGTGTTGGCGTCGGTCAGCGAGGACGGGTCGTACGACGGGGTGGACACGACCGCGAGGATCTTGCCGGTCTTCGGGTCGATCGCGACCGCCGCGCCCTTCTTGTCGCCGAGCGCGTCATAGGCGGCCTTCTGCACGTCCGGGTCGATCGTGGTGACCACGTTGCCCGGCTCGGCCCGCTGGTTGGTGACCGTGTCCATGACGCCCTTGAGCCGGCTGTCCGAGCCGTTGAGGAGGTCCTGGTAGATGCCTTCCAGCTGGGTCGGCGCATACGCCTGCGAGGCATAGCCCGTCACCGCCGCGTACAGCTCGCCGTCCTTGTACGTGCGCTTGTACTCGAGGTCGCTCCCTGTCGTCTTCGCGGAACCGGTGATCGACTCACCGGCCACGATGATGTTCCCCAGCGGAGACGAGTACGTCTCGATCACGTTCCGCCGGTTGTCGCTGTCGTCCGCCAGCGCCTGGCCCTCGTAGTACTGCACCCAGGTCGCCCGCACCAGCAGAGCGAACACCAGCAGCAGCGCGAAGACCGACGCGCGCCTGATCGTCTTGTTCATCCCGCACTGGTAGACGAGCGGCCCGGAGTGAATCGTTCCCTTGCGTCCGTTTTTCTCATCGGACGTTCATGTGCGACGGTGCGGCCACGGCGGTGTCAGGCGTCCAGCCTCAGCACGACCTCGTCGATCTCCTCGCCGCGGGCATGGGCGTAGCCCCGGTCATGGGCCGACAGCCGGAACCCGCACTTCTCCAGCACCCGCCGGGAACCGGCGTTGTCCGCCGCCGCGCGGGCGTAGAGCGGGCGCTCGGTGATCTCGGCGAGCAGCGCCCCGAGGGCCGCCGTGGCGATCCCGCGCCCCCAGTAGGCGCGGTCGACCCAGTAGGTGACCTCTCGCTCGCCCGGCTCCCCGTACACCGCCGCGCTGCCCACCACGTCGCCGTCGACCAGGATCGTCCGGTTGTCGGCGTCGGAGGCGAGCACCCGTTTCCAGTGCTCGTCGAACGCGGCACGGTCGGCCGGGTCCTTGGGGACGAAGGCGGCCATGTGCAGGGACTCGGGATCGTTCATCTGCCGGAAGAAGACCGGCAGATCACTGTCGTGGACCTCTCGGAGCGCGATCTGCATGCCCCAAAGCTTAGGGGCGCCTCAGAGCCTACGGGTGGCCAGTGTCAGCCGGTCCCGCGCGTCGAACAACGCGTCCTTCACCATCTGCTCGTGGGCGGGCGTCAGCCGCGCCACCGGCACCGAGCAGCTGATCGCGTCCCGCGCGGGCGTCCGGTAGGGGATCGCCACGCCGAAGCAGCGCAGCCCCAGCGTGTTCTCCTCGCGGTCCACGGCGAAGCCCTGCTCCCGCACCTGGTGGAGCTCCTCGATGAGCTTCTCCCGGTCGGTGATCGTGTTCTCGGTCAGCGCCGGGAGCGTCTCCGGGAGCATCTTGCGGACCTGTTCGTCCGAGTACGTGCTCAGCAGCGCCTTGCCCAACGACGTCGAGTGCGCCGGGAGCCGGCGGCCGACCCGGGTGAAGGGCCGCAGATAGTGCTGGGACTGGCGCGTCGCCAGATAGACGACGTTCGTACCGTCGAGCCGCGCCAGGTGGATGGTCTCGGTCGTGTCGTCCGACAGCCGGTCCAGCGTGGGCCGCGCCGCGGCCACCACCTCGTCGCCGTCGATGTAGGAGGTGCCGACCAGCAGGGCCCGCACCCCGATGCCGTACCGCGTGCCCGTGGCGTCGGTCTCCACCCAGCCGAGCTCGACCAGGGTGCGCAGCAGCATGTAGAGGCTGGACTTCGGATATCCGACGGCCTCCTGGACCGCCGCGAGGGAGTGCATACCGGGGCGCCCGGCGAAGTATTCGAGCAGTTCAACCGTCCGTACGGCGGACTTGACCTGCGCGCCGCCCCCCGTCTCGCCAGCCGACATCGCCCTTGACCCCTTCGTTCGACGGGAAATAGTCTCCAACAGCATATTCACCATCAGAGACAGCGTTCAGTATATCGAACGACCCTGGTGGGTGACCCAGTACTGCGGCATTACATGTGTGGAGGGACCCGCGGTGGCAGCAGCACCAGTCTGGAGTGTCGACCCCCGAACCGGGAAGCAGCGTGAACAGGTTGCGGTGGAGGCCACAGCCCAGGAGGTCGACGCCGCCGTCCGTGCCGCGCACGACGCCCGGGCCTCCCTGGCCGACCGCACCGTCCGCGCCGCGTTCCTGCGCACCGCGGCCGACAAGCTGGAGGCGGCCAAGGACCAGCTCGTCGAGGCCGCCGACGCGGAGACCGCGCTCGGCCCGGTCCGCCTCACCGGCGAACTCGCCCGCACCTGCTACCAGCTGCGGGCCTTCGCGGGCATCGTCGACGAGGGCGCCTTCCTCGACGTCGTGATCAACCACCCCGACGACACCGCCACCCCGCCGATCCCGGACCTGCGCCGTTACAAGGTGCCGCTCGGCGTCGTCGCCGTCTACTCGGCCTCCAACTTCCCCTTCGCCTTCTCGGTCGCCGGCGGCGACACCGCGAGCGCGCTGGGCGCCGGCTGCCCTGTCGTCGTCAAGGCCCACCCCGACCACCCCGGCCTGTCCGAGCTGGTCGCGGCCGTGCTGCGATCCGCCGCCGCCGAGCACGGCATCCCGGCGGGCGTCGTCGGCCTCGTCCACGGCTTCGAGGCGGGCGTCGAGCTCGTCAAGCACCCCCTGGTCGCGGCGGCCGGTTTCACCGGCTCCATCCGCGGTGGCCGCGCGCTGTTCGACGCGGCGGCGGCCCGCCCGGTCCCGATCCCCTTCCACGGCGAGCTGGGCTCCCTGAACCCCGTCGTCATCACCGAGGCCGCCGCCGCCGAGCGCGCGGAGGCCATCGGCACCGGCCTCGCCGGTTCGATGACGCTGGGGGTCGGCCAGTTCTGCGTCAAGCCGGGCCTCGTCCTGGTGCCGGCCGGCGCCGCGGGCGACGGCCTGGTCAAGTCCCTCACGGACGCCGTCAGCGACACCGCCTCCGGTGTCCTGCTCGACCACCGGATGCGGGACAACTTCATCGCGGGCGTCGCCGAGCGCGTCGAGCTGCCCGACGTCGAGTCCCCGGTGACACCGGGCGCGGGCGGCGAGCACACGGTCAGCGCGGGCTTCCTCACGGTCGCCGCGGAGAAGCTGGCGCAGGAGGGCGCGTACGACCTGCTCCTTGAGGAGTGCTTCGGTCCGGTGACCGTCGTCGCCCGTTACGAGGACGACGCGCAGGCCCACGCGGTGCTGTCACGGCTGCCGGGCAACCTCACGGCGACGGTTCATCTGTCGGCCGAGGAGGCCGCCGGTGAGGGGCGGGGCGCGGAGATCCTCGCGGAGCTGACGCCGCTGGCCGGGCGTGTGCTGGTCAATGGCTGGCCGACGGGTGTCGCCGTGGCGGCGGCCCAGCATCACGGTGGGCCCTACCCGGCCACGACGTCGACGTCCACCTCGGTGGGCGGCACGGCTATCGAGCGGTGGATGCGGCCCGTCGCGTATCAGGGGGCGCCGGAGGCGTTGCTGCCGAAGGAACTTCGGGACGACAATCCGCTGGGGCTTCCTCGTAGGTTCAACGGGCGCTTGGAGCGGTAGTCGCCGTAGGGGTGCGGGTGCGTTGCGGGGTGCCGGTACGTTGTGGCTGGTCGCGCAGTTCCCCGCGCCCCTAGGTGTCTCCACTCGCCCTGAGAGAATTTGGTCATGGACATCGAACTTCCCGAACTGCCCTTCTCCCTCCGTACTTACGGGCCCGACGGGCACTGGTCGTACGAAGACGGTGTGCTCAGCGGGTGGGCCGGGCCCCGGCAGGATCGGTTCGTGCCTCCCACCGCCGAAGGGCTCGACCCCGCCTCCGACGCGCCCCGTCTTCTCGGGGCGCCCGAAGGGGACTTCCAGCTGATAGCGCGGGTCACCGTCGGTTTCGCCGGGGCCTTCGACGCGGGAGTGCTGTACGTCCATGTCGGGGACCGGGCCTGGGCCAAGCTGTGCCTGGAGTACTCCCCGGACGTGCCCACCGTCTGCACGGTGGTCACCCGGGGACACTCGGACGACGCCAACTCCTTCACTGTGGAGGGCAGTTCGGTCTGGCTCAGAGTGAGCCGCACCGGGCGGGCGTTCGCCTTCCACGCGTCCCGCGACGGCAAGCACTGGACCTTCGTCCGGCTCTTCACCCTGGGCGGGGAGAAGGAGACCGGCGCCGCCCTGGTCGGCTTCATGACGCAGTCGCCGATGGGGGAGGGGTGCGTGGTGACGTACGACCACCTGGAGTTCCGCCCTAACTGGATGCAGGACCTGCGAGACGGAAGCTGACCAGCCAGGTCACCGCGAACAGGGCCGCGCTGATGGCCAGGCTCAGCCGCATCCCGGCGACGAAGCCCCCGGCCACCAGCGCCCCGAACACCGCGATGCCCAGCCCTCCGGCGACCTGCCGGGCCGCGTTGAGGACGCCCGCCGCGAGGCCCGCCCGCTCGGCCGGCACCGCCTCCATCATCAGGGTGGTGAGCGGCGGCACCGTCAGCGCGCAGCCGAGGGCGAGCGGCACGAGCAGCGCCGCCACCAGGGCCGGGGGTGTGGTCTCGTCGACGTACAGGAGCAGCAGCAGCCCGACGAGCGCGAGGCCCTGGCCGACCAGCATGGGCAGCCGTGCCCCGTACCGGCCGGCCAGCTTGCCCGACAGCAGGTTCGTCGCGCCGATCAGCGCGGACATCGGCAGGAACATCAGCCCGGCGTAGAGCGCGGAACGCCCCTGGACCTGCTGGAAGAAGAGCGAGAAGACGAAGACGGAACCGTAGAACGCCACGCTGCACGCCGCCCCCACCGCGACCGCCACGGAGACGGTGAGATTGCGGAACAGGCCGAACGGGACGACGGGATGGGGATGTCGCAGCTCGATCCGGGCGAAGGCCACCGCCGCCGCGATCGCAACTCCCCAGGCCACCCACCCCATTGACCCGCCCTCGATCACGGCGAACGTCAGCGAGGCCAGCGTCACCGCCGCCGCCACCTGACCCGGCAGATCCAGCGGCGCCGGACGACGCGGTGAGCGCGGGGCGCGCACCAGCAGCGCCAACGCCACCGCTCCCAGCGGCAGGTTGACGAAGAAGATGCCTCGCCAGTCCCAGGCGGCCGTCAACGCGCCGCCGGCGACCGGGCCCAGGGCCACCGCGACGGACCCGCCCGCGGCCCAGACGGCCACCGCACGGGCGCGCCGGGCGGGATCGTCGTACGCCTGCCGCACGAGAGCCAGCGACGCGGGCAGGACGACGGCCGCGGCCACCCCCTGGACCACCCGCGCGCCGATCAGCGCGGGGAGGGTGGGGGCGAGACCGCAGGCCGCCGAGGCGAGGGTGAAGACGGTGATGCCGATGCCGTACGCCCGGCTGGCCCCGGCCCGGTCGGCGAAGGCGCCGGTGGAGAGCATCAGCGCGGCGAACGCGAGGGTGTAGGCGTCCACCACCCATTGCAGACCGGACATGCCGCCACCGAGCACGGAACCGATCGAGGGGAGAGCCACGTTGACCACGGACGCGTCGAGGGTGATCAGCGCGAAGCCGAGCAGGGCGGCGGCGAGGGTGAGGGCGGGAGAGGGTTTCAACTCAGCCGAATCTTTGGTCAGTTGATGATCCATGAGCGTCTCGTCCGTTGGCATGTCCTCATGCTGCGGATCTTCGGGGAAGTACAGTAGTGGCCTGAATGCCATGCACCCGGAGGTTCTGGCCATGTCGCGGCAACGGGGACCGCACCGCATCGCCGTCGTCGCGCCGTCGCCGGTCTCGATGTTCAACCTTGCCATTCCGGAGCTGCTGTTCGCGAAGGTGGAGATCGACGGGACACCCGGCTACGAGGTGACCGTCTGCACCCCGGACCCCGGCCCGGTAGCCACCATGGGCGGGCTCGAACTGCAGGTGAGCCGGGGCCTCGAAGCCGTCCGCGCCGCCGACACGGTGCTGCTCGCCGGCACGGGGGAGCGTTACGCGCCGGACCCCCGCACGGTCGCCGCCGTACGCGAGGCGGCCGACGCCGGCAAACGGGTCACCTCCATCTGCAGCGGCGCCTTCGTGCTGGCCGAGGCGGGACTGCTGGACGGCCGCAGCGCGACGACGTACTGGCAGCTGGCGGACGAACTGAGGGACCGCTATCCGGCGCTCGACCTCAAGGGCGACGTCCTGTACGTCGAGGACGGCCAGATCCTCACCTCCTCCGGCTACGCGGCCGGCATCGACATGTGTCTGCACATGATCCGCACGGACTACGGGGCGGCCACCGCCAACGAGGTCGCCCGCCTGGCCCTGGTGGCCCCGGTCAGGCCGGGCGGTCAGACCCAGTTCACCCACACACCGCTGCCGCCCGAGCGGGGCACGGCCTGCGCCGACACCCGGGGCTGGGCCATGCGCAACCTCGACAAGCCCCTCACCCTCACCGACCTCGCCCGCCACGCCGGCGTCAGCGTCCGCACCCTGACCCGCCGCTTCCACGCGGAGAGCGGTGTCAGCCCGCTCCAGTGGCTGCTCCACCAGCGCGTGGAGCGAGCCAAGGAACTCCTGGAGACCACCGCCCTCCCCATGGACCAGGTGGCCAGATCCGCCGGCCTCGGCACAGCGGACTCCCTCCGCACCCACCTGGTCCGCCGCACCGGCCTCACCCCGACGGCCTACCGGACCCAGTTCAGCCGCGTCGGAGCGCGAAACGCCGCCTGACCGAGTGCCGCGCGCGGTACGCCGGGCGACTGCGGGCGCGTCGTGGCCGGTCGCGCAGTTCCCGGCGCCCCTGAGGGCGTCACCCGCAGCCGCGTTCGAACGTGCGGGGAATGAACCCAGCTGCTTGAACGTTCACTCACCATCCCCGTCGACCTGGAGAGAGAGCCGAGAACATGCGCGTCGAGATCTGGAGCGATATCGCCTGCCCCTGGTGCTACGTGGGCAAGGCCCGCTTCGAGAAGGCGCTGGAGGCCTTCCCGCACCGTGACGGCGTCGAGGTGGTGCACCGTTCCTTCGAGCTGGACCCCGGCCGCGCCAAGGGCGACGTCCAGCCCGTGATCAAGATGCTCACCAAGAAGTACGGCATGAGCGAGGCCCAGGCCCAGGCCGGCGAGGAGAACCTCGGCGCCCAGGCCGCCGCCGAGGGCCTCGCGTACCGCACCCGTGACCGCGACCACGGCAACACCTTCGACATGCACCGTCTGCTCCACCTCGCCAAGGAACAGGGCAGGCAGAACGAGCTGATCCAGGCCTTCTACCAGGCGAACTTCGCCGAGGAGCGCTCCGTCTTCAGCGAGGGCGACGAGCGCCTCGTGGAGCTGGCCGTCGCCGCCGGCCTCGACGCCGACGACGTCCGCAAGGTCCTCGCCGACCCCACCGCCTACGCCGACGACGTCCGCGCCGACGAGCGCGAGGCCGCCGAGCTCGGCGCGAACGGCGTGCCCTTCTTCGTGCTGGACCGCAAGTACGGCGTCTCCGGCGCCCAGCCCGCCGAGGTCTTCGCGCAGGCTCTGACCCAGGCCTGGGGCGAACGCTCCCCGCTCCAGCTCATCGACCAGAGCGGCCAGGGCGACGCGGAGGCCTGCGGCCCCGACGGCTGCGCGGTACCGCAGCGGTAGAGAACCCCAGCTCGGGGCCCATCTATAAGCATCACTTAGCGAAACCACGTAAAAATCGGCAATGGACGGGGAGTTCCCGGAAGCCCACAGTGGTTCCATGGACACCTTCGAGAGCCTCGTCCGTGCCGAGTTCGCCCCGAAGAACACCTACCTCAACACCGCGAGCACCGGCCTGCTCCCGGCCCGCGCCGTGGCCGCGATGCGCACCGCCGTGGAGTCGTCCGCCGCCGGTGACCCGACCGACATGTTCGGGGACGTCGAGGCGAGCCGCGCCGCCTACGCCCGCCTCGTCGGCGTGCCCGACAGCCGGGTCGCGGCCGGTGCCTCGGTCGCCGTCTACAGCGGCCTGATCGCCGCGTCCCTCCCCGCGGGCGCCGAAGTCCTCACGGCCGAGGGCGACTTCAGCTCCCTGGTGAACCCCTTCCACGTCCGCGCCGACCTCAAGGTCCGCAGCGTCCCGCTGGAGCGGATCGCCGAGTCCGTCCGCCCCGGCACCGCCCTGGTCGCGGTGAGCGCCGCCCAGTCCGCCGACGGACGGATCGCCGACCTCCCGGCGATCCGTGAGGCCGCGCGGACGCACGGGGCGCGCACCTACGTCGACGCCTCCCAGGCCGCCGGCTGGCTGGCCCTGGACGCGAACGCGTACGACTACTCCGCCTGCGTCGGTTTCAAGTGGCTCGTCTGCCCGCGGGGTGTGGCGTTCCTGGTCGTCCCGGAGGACCTCGGCGGGCTCCCCCCGCTGTTCGCCGGCTGGGTGGCGGGGCAGCGCCCCTGGGACGCGTGTTACGGCCCGATCGACGAACTCGCCCACTCCGCACGGCGGTTCGACGAGAGCCCGGCCCTCTTCTCCTACGCGGCGGCCCGCCACTCCCTCGAACTCCTGGCGGAACTCGGCGTGGACGCCATCAGGGTCCATGACCTCGCCCTCGCCGACCGCTTCCGCACCGGCCTGGCCGCGCTCGGCCACACCCCCGTGCCGTCCCCGGGCGCCCCGACCGTCTCGGTGCCCGGACTCGGCCACCGCCAGGGTGAGTTGAGCGCGGCCGGGATCGAGGTCTCCGACCGCGCGGGCAACCTGCGGGCCGCCTTCCATCTCTACAACACGACCGAGGACGTCGACCGCCTGCTGGACGCCCTGTCCACGCTGCCCTCCTGAACGGGCGGGGCAGCTCTCCTGGCGGTAGGCGCCGCCGGCCCGGTCAGTCCTCGGTGCCCTTGCCGCAGAGGTTGTTCTCGACCTTCACCAGCAGGTCGAGGAGCTGGCCGCGCTCGGCCGGTGTGAGGCCGGTGAGGGTGTTCTCCTCCAGGACGCCCCAGGCCTTCTCGACCTCGGTGAGCAGAGGGGCGCTGGCGTCGGTGGCCTCGACGAGGACCGCACGGCGGTCCGCCGGGTCGGGCAGGCGCCGGACGTGGCCCGCCTGCTCCAGGCGCTGGAGCATCTTCGTGACCGTGGACGGGTCGAGGTCGAGAAGTCTGATCAGCTCCGACTGCCGGGCCGGCCCGCGCTCCCACAGGTGCATCATCACCAGCTCCTGACCGGCGTGCAGCCCCAGCCCGCGCAGCAGCTTCCCCGCGGCCTTGCGGTGCAGCCGCGCGGCGCGTGAGAGCGCGTGGCTGACCGGCCCGCCGTGGGCCGCCGAGGGCAGCTCGGTACACGCGGGGCGGGTCTCCGCCTCCTTGGTGGCCTCCATGGGGCTCCCCGTTCTCGCCGTTCTCGCAGGTTCCTGCCTGGAAGGATACGCGCCCGCGGAATTTGCTTGGCCGACCAAGGAATGGGCTAGGGTGACTCCCGGTTGAATTACTTGGCCGACCACATAAACCGGCACGCAAACCGGCACACAAACCGGCCGCGCGCATCACCTGCCCGTATCGCGCCCGTCGTCTCAGGAGCCCCCATGACCACCGCCTTCGACCCCGTCGACCTCGCCGGCACCCCGCTCGCCAACCGCATCGCGATGGCGCCGATGACCCGTAGCCGGGCCGGCGTCGGCGGCCTGCCGACCGAGCTCACCGCCGAGTACTACGCCCAGCGCGCCTCCGCCGGGCTGATCGTCACCGAGGGCATCCAGCCCTCCCTCGTCGGCCAGGGCTACCCCGACACCCCGGGCCTGCACAGCGCCGAGCAGGTCGCCGCCTGGCGTACGGTGACCGATGCCGTACACGCCGCCGGCGGCCGGATCTTCGCCCAGCTCATGCACACCGGCCGGATCGGCCACCCGGTGCTGCTGCCCGACGGACTGACCCCGGTCGGCGCCTCGCCGGTGGCCGCCGACGGACAGGTCTTCACCCACGAGGGCCCGAAGGAGTACGTCGTCCCGCGCGAGCTGACCGGGGACGAGATCCGCGCCACCGTCGACGACTTCGTCACCGCCGCCCGCAACGCGATCGAGGCCGGCTTCGACGGCGTCGAACTGCACGGCGCCAACGGCTACTTGATCCACCAGTTCCTGGCACCCGGCTCCAACCACCGCACCGACCAATGGGGCGGCTCCGTCGAGAACCGCATCCGCCTCGCCGTCGAGATCGCCCGGGCCGTCACCGCCGCGATCGGCGCCGACCGCACCGGCCTGCGGCTGTCGCCCGGCAACCCCCTCAACGACATCCACGAGCCCGACCCGGAGCCGACGTACACCGCGCTCGTCGCCGCGTTGGAGCCGCTGGACCTGGCGTATCTGCACATCATGGAGGTCGGTGAGATCCGCGACCTGACCCTCGCCCTGCGCAAGCTGTTCGGCGGCGTCCTCGTCCTCAGCCCCGCCTCCGAGGGCCCGACGGGGCCGGACGCCCTCACCCTGGTCGAGGAGGGCGTGGCCGACCTCGTCGCCTACGGCCAGCTGTTCCTCGCCAACCCTGACCTGCCGTCGCGCCTGCGCACGGGCGGACCCTTCAACGCCCCCGACCGTACGACGTTCTACGGCGGGGGCGCGAAGGGCTACACGGACTACCCGGTACTCAGCGGACGGGAGTGAAGTCCCGCGCCCCAATGAACTCCGGGCGCCTGACGGGGGCCGCGAATGGCTCCACGGCCGCGTTTTCCACGCTGTTGAACACGATGAAGACGTTGCTGCGCGGGAACGGCGTGATGTTGTCGCCGGACCCGTGCATGCAGTTGCAGTCGAACCAGGTCGCCGAACCGGCCTTGCCGGTGAACAGCTTGATGCCGTACTCCCCGGCCATCGCCGTCAGCGCTTCGTCCGACGGCGTGCCCGCGTCCTGCATCTGCAGCGACTTCTTGTAGTTGTCCGTCGGCGTGGCCCCCGCGCACCCGAGGAAGGTCCGGTGCGAGCCGGGCATGATCATGAGCCCGCCGTTGGTGTCGTGGTTCTCGGTCAGCGCGATCGAGACGGACACCGTCCGCATGTTCGGCAGCCCGTCCTCGGCGTGCCAGGTCTCGAAGTCCGAGTGCCAGTAGAAGCCGCTGGCCCCGAAGCCCGGCTTGACGTTGATCCGGGACTGGTGGACGTACACGTCCGAGCCGAGGATCTGCCGGGCCCGCCCGACGACCCGCTCGTCCCGCACCAGCGCCGCGAACACCTCGCTGATCCGGTGCACCTCGAAGACCGAGCGGATCTCCTTGGTCTTCGGCTCGACGATGGAGCGCTCGTCCGCGCGGATCGCCGGGTCGGTGACGAGCCGCTCCAACTCCCGGTGGTAGACGGCCACTTCATCTGCGGAGATGAGTTCGTCGAGGGCGAGGAAGCCGTCCCGCTCGTACGACTGGAGGTCGAGGGAGGAGATCGGGCCGGGGGTGTCCGGGGAACCCCAGACGACGGGGTCCTGGCGCGGGACGGTGACCTCGGCGGCGCCTCGGCTCGGGTACAGATCGGTGATGGTGGTCATCGGGCTCAGCCCTCCTCGGTCAGCAACGGATAGACACCGTTCTCGTCGTGGTCCTCCCGTCCGGTCACGGGCGGGTTGAACACACAGATGCAGCGGAAGTCCTCCTTGATCCGCATCGTGTGCCGCTCGTGCCCGTCGAGGAGGTACATGGTCCCGGGCGTGATCGTGTACGTCCGCCCGGTCTCGTCGTCGGTCAGCTCTGCCTCACCCTCGACGCAGACGACCGCCTCGATGTGGTTCGCGTACCACATCGACGTCTCCGTACCCGCGTACAGGATCGTCTCGTGCAGCGAGAAGCCGACCCTCTCCTTGGCGAGGACGATGCGTTTGCTCTCCCAGGTCCCCGACGCGGACCTCACGTGCCGGTCGGTGCCTTCGATGTCCTTGAACGAACGGACGATCACGGTGCTGCGATGCCTCCTAGATTGGCGTTTCTTCTTCGGTCCGACGGTCCGACGGTCCGACGGTCTCCCCGTCAGACGGTCTCCCGTACGGCGCGGGCGAGGACGCTGAGTCCCTCGTCCAGCTCGTCGGGGCTGATCGTGAGCGCGGGAAGCAGTTTCACGACCTCGCTCTCGGGGCCCGACGTCTCGATGAGCAGCCCGAGTTCGAAGGCCCGCCGGGCGATCCGCCCGGCCCGGCCCTTCTCGTGGAACTCCAGGCCCCACACCAGCCCGCGCCCGCGGTACTCCTTCACATCGGCGAGGTTCTCCTCCGTGATCGCGATGAGCCCCTGCTCGATCTGCTCGCCGCGCGCACGGGTCTGCTTCTCCATCGCCGAGCCGTCGGCCCAGTACATCTCCAGGGCCGCGGTCGCGGTGACGAAGGCCGGGTTGTTGCCGCGGAAGGTGCCGTTGTGCTCGCCCGGTTCCCAGACGTCCAGCTCGGGCTTGAACAGGCACAGTGACATCGGCAGGCCGTACCCGCTGATGGACTTGGAGACGGTGACGATGTCGGGCGTGATGCCGGCCTCCTCGAAGGAGAAGAAGGCACCGGTGCGTCCGCATCCCATCTGGATGTCGTCGACGATGAGCAGCATGTCCTGCCGCTCGCACAACTCCTTGAGGGCGCGCAGCCATTCGGGCCGGGCGACGTTGATGCCGCCCTCGCCCTGCACGGTCTCCACGATCACGGCGGCGGGCTTGTTGAGCCCGGAGCCCTGGTCCTCCAGGAGCCGCTCGAACCACAGGAAGTCGGGGACGGTCCCGTCGAAGTAGTTGTCGAACGGCATGGGCGTGCCGTGCACCAGCGGTACGCCGGCCCCGGCCCGCTTGAAGGCGTTGCCGGTGACGGCGAGGGAGCCGAGCGACATGCCGTGGAAGGCGTTGGTGAACGACACGATCGCCTCGCGCCCCTTCACCTTCCGGGCCAGCTTGAGCGCGGACTCGACGGCGTTGGTGCCGGTCGGGCCCGGGAACATGACCTTGTACGGCAGATCGCGCGGGCGCAGCACCAGGTCCTGGAAGGTCTGCAGGAACGCGCGCTTGGCGGTGGTCGACATGTCGAGCCCGTGCGTGACGCCGTCCCGCTCCAGGTAGTCGATCAACGCCCGTTTCAGGACCGGGTTGTTGTGCCCGTAGTTCAGCGAACCGGCCCCGGCGAAGAAGTCCAGGTACTCGTGGCCGTCCTCGTCGTACATACGGCTGCCGTGCGCGCGGTCGAAGACGGTGGGCCAGCCGCGGCAGTAGCTGCGCACCTCGGACTCGAGGGTCTCGAAGACGCTGAGGTCGGGCTGGGTGATGGTCACGACGAATCGCTCCTCGTTAGGCGTGGGGGGAGTACGGGGGAGGGAGTACGGGGGTCGTCGACGGCCGGTCGGGGAGAGAGGGGACCGGCGCGGTCGGGGGTGAGGGGAACCGGCGCGGTCAGGGGGAGAGGGGACCGATGCGGTACAGGACTTCGGGGTCGTGCGGGCCGTCGGGGAACAGGCGCGTCGGGAAGAGCACCTCGCGCTCCAGGGAGGCGTCGTGCCGCTCCGCGAAGGCGCCGAACAGCCGCTCCGAGGCGGTGTTGCCGGGGGTGATGGTGGTCTCGACGCTCGTCACGCCGTACTCGCCACCGACCCGAGCGACGAGCCCGTCCAGCAACGCGGCGGCGATGCCGCGCCCGCGGTAGGCGTCGTCCACGGCCACCTGCCAGACGAGCAGGGTGCGCGGGCGGTCGGGTCGCACATAACCGGTGACGAACCCGACCGGTTCCCCGCGCCCGTCCCGGGCGACGGCCGAGGTGGCGGCGAAGTCGCGACACCACAGCAGATAACTGTAGGACGAGTTCAGGTCGAGGGCCTTCGAGTCCCTCGCTATCCGCCACAATGCGGCACCGTCCGTCACGGACGGGCGGTCGATTTTCAGGTCGTTCTGCGGGTGGGCTTGCAGGTCTGCTGGTGAGGCAGTCATGCGGATTGAATTTACCGAGGGAAATTAAAAAATGCATGGCCGGGTGGGGTTACATGATGGACCCTGTTGTGTTATCGCGCGGGCGCGGGCGGCTGCGCGAGAAGTGCGAGGTATGGTCCTTTATGTCCGGCACAAAAGGAGCAAAAGGGCCGTGATGTGTAACGCGTCACACCCATGTAACCCCCACGAGATCTTCCCGAATCACCCCGCTCGGCGTTCGCGAAATCTTTGCGTTTAGGCCGGAGAAAAGCGGGCAGAAGAAAACGGGAAGCTGTGCTGATAAAGAATTCCAGAATTACCGGAGAATTAGGCGCCGGTAACTCCGTCGATTCCCTCCCGCAAGAGGTCCGCATGTCCGTTGTGTCGGGCGTATTCCTCGATCATGTGGATCAGCACCCACCGCAGACTGACGTCCGTCCCGGTGAAAGGAGCGTCCACCATCCGCCCGGTGTCGTCGAGGGACCAGCCGACGTACAGCCCCCGCCCGCGCTCGACCTCGCGGCGCCAGATGGCGAGCGCGTCCTGGAGCGTGCGCGCGGGATCGAGGACGTATCCGCTTGGGTCACCGTCGAACACGGGCGGCAGGTCCAGGCCGCCGATCACCCGCTGGAACCAGTTCCGCTCGACCTCGGCGAGGTGCTGCACCAGGCCGAGCAGGGTGAGGGCGGAGGGCTCGACGGAGGCGGCCCGTGCCTGCGCGTCGTCGAGCCCCGCGCACTTGAGCGCGAGCGTGGCCCGGTGGAACTCCAACCAGCTCTCCAGCATGGGGAGTTCGGGACCGGTCAGAAGCGGGACCGGGCGACCGTCGGGGAGGGTGTGGGGCGTGTCGGTGGTCATGCGGGGAGCATGGCACGCACGTCTGACATCCAGGCCCGCCCGGAGTTCGCGGGCGAGCCCTTCGCAGGTGAGCCCTTCGCGGGGCCGGGTCGCCCCTCTACCGCCACTCACCCTCCACCGCCCGCAACGCCCCCTCCACGTCCACGTCCAGCCCCCGCTCCGCCAGCGCGGCACCCAGCGCCGCCAGACTCGCCCGCACCGCTCCCGGCGTCGCGTCCACCCCGTAGTGGTTGACCCGGATCATCTCCTTGGCCAGCGCACCCCCACCCGCGACCAGCGGCAACGCCGGATCCGAGGCCAGCGCCCGAGCCACCAGCTCGGATGCCACCACCCCGGCGGGCGCCCGCAGCGTCGTCGCGACCGGCGCCGCGTCCCGGGCCTCGTACACGTACGGCTCAAGCCCTCCGCCGAGCGCCACGGCACCCGCCCGAGTCGCCGCGGCGGCCGAGGCGTGCCGAGCCATCACCGCGTCGAGGCCGACCTCCTCGATCCGCTCGACGCATGCCTCGAGGGCCAGCATCTCCAGCTGCGCCGGGGCGTGGAGCAGCGCACGCCGGCCACCGTCGACCCACCGCTCCTTCCAGTCGAGCAGCGAGAGGTACGAGCGGCGCGGCGCCCGCGGGTTCGCCGCCATCCGCGCCCACGCCCGCTCGCTCACCGACACCGCCGACACACCGGCCGGCCCGCCCATCGCCTTCTGCGCCCCGATCACGCACAGGTCGACCCCCCAGGCGTCCGGCAGCACCGGCTCCGCGCCGATCGACGCCACCGCGTCCAGGTAGAACAGCGCGCCGTGTTCCCGTACGACCTCGCCGATCTCCGCGACCGGGTTGGTGTTCCCGGTCGCCGCCTCCGCGTGCACCAGCGACACGAAGTCGATCGACGGGTGGGCCGCGAAGGCCTCCCGGATCTGCTCCGCCGTGACGGCGCTGTGGAAGGGCACGGCGAGGTCGATGACCGTCGCCCCGCAGTCCCGCAGCCAGTCCCCGAAGGTCTGCCCGTAAGGGCCGGTGATGACGTTCAGCGCGACGGTCCCCGGCCCCGCCGTCCCCCGGATGGCCCCCTCCAGTGGCAGCAGTGCCTCGCCCTGCATGATCACGACGTCCTGCTCGGTGCTCAGCAGCCGTGCCACACGGTCCTCGATCGACGCGAAGTGCGCGGCGCTCAGCGGGGCCAGGTCAAGGAACGGGTGCGTCACGACGGTGCTCTCTTCGCTCACTGGGGTAGACGTGATCGAGGGTAACCGCCCCACGGCCAGCGCCGCCGACCGGTGCTTCTCAGGCTGAACGGCCTCGCGACCATCGCTTTGGTTTGAGAGGCTCAAACGTTTCCTTATAATCGGAACCCACAGTTCCCCCACAGGAGGCTCCCCCGTGAAGACGATCCTCGGGCGCCGGACCCGCACCCTGGCCGCCACCACCGCGACGGCCGGGCTGCTGCTCGTGGCCGGCTGCTCCTCGGACGACGACGGCGGCAGCGGCACCAAGACCGCCGCCGGTGGCGTCGAGCTCGTCAAGGCGGGCCAGCTCACCACCTGCACCCATCTGCCCTACCCGCCCTTCCAGTCGGAGATCGACGGCAAGGTGCAGGGCTTCGACGTCTCGCTGATCGACCTGGTCGCCAAGAACCTCGGCGTGAAGCAGGAGATCCTCGACACCCCCTTCGAGAACTTCAAGACGGGCGCCTTCCTCAACTCCGGCGAGTGCGACGTCGCCGCGGCCGGCATGACCATCACCGAGGAGCGCAAGAAGAACGTCGACTTCTCCGACCCCTACTTCGACGCCACCCAGGCCCTGCTCGTCGACAAGGACAGCGGGATCACCTCCCTCGCCGACGCCAAGGCCAAGAAGGTCAAGCTCGGCGCCCAGGCGCAGACCACCGGCGAGGACTACGCCAAGAGCCAGGGCTTCGACCCGGTCTCCTTCGAGTCCTCCGACGCCGTCCTCAACGGTCTGCGCTCCGGCCAGGTCAAGGCCGTCGTCATCGACTACCCGGTCGTCCAGGGCTGGTTGAAGGACAAGGCCAACTCCGACGCGTTCTCGGTGGCCGAACAGATCAACACCGGTGAGCAGTACGGCTTCACGGTGAAGAAGGGCAACACCAAGCTCCTCGCCGCCATCAACAAGGCCCTCGCCGACGCCAAGGCCGACGGCACCTACAAGAAGCTGTACGAGAAGTGGATCGGCCCGTACGACGCCTCCGCGGCCTCCGCCTCTCCGTCCGCGTCGGCATCCTGACCCCATGGCCGATACCGACGTACAACTCCAGCCGAAGAAGAAGGGCCTGACCCGGCGTCAGAAGCGCGGTCTGTCGCGCGGCGCGCAGTACGTCCTGTTCGTCGGCGCCGTGATCGCCTTCGCGGTGTCGGCGGACTGGGGCCGGCTCAAGAACCAGTTCGCCCAGTGGGACATCGCGAAGGAGATGTTCCCGGACGTCATCACGCTGGCGCTCAAGAACACCGTGCTCTACACGCTGTCCGGCTTCGCCTTCGGACTCGTGCTCGGCATGGTCATCGCGCTGATGCGGCTGTCGTCGGTGGGACCGTACCGCTGGTTCGCCGGCGTCTACATCGAGATCTTCCGCGGGCTGCCCGCGCTGCTCATCTTCATCTTCATCGGCGTGGCCGTGCCGCTCGCCTTCCCGGGGACCGAGATCCCCGGCGGCACCTACGGCAAGGTCGCCCTCGCGCTCGGTCTGGTCGCCGCGGCCTACATGGCGGAGACGATCCGCGCCGGCATCCAGGCGGTGCCCAAGGGACAGATGGAGGCGGCCCGTTCGCTGGGCTTCTCACCGGCCCGCGCGATGGTCTCGATCGTCATCCCGCAGGCGTTCCGCATCATCCTGCCGCCGCTCACCAACGAACTCGTCCTGCTCTTCAAGGACTCCTCGCTGGTGCTGTTCCTCGGCGTCACCCTGGAGGAGCGCGAACTGTCCAAGTACGGCCGCGATCTGGCCAGCCAGACCGCCAACTCCACGCCGATCCTCGTCGCCGGCCTCTGCTATCTGCTGGTGACGATCCCGCTCGGCTTCGTCGTCCGCCGTATGGAGGCCAAGGCCCAGGAGGCGGTCAAGTGACCACCACTGCAGAGATCCAGGTCCAGGGCCTGCACAAGTCGTTCGGCGACAACGAGGTCCTCAAGGGCATCGACCTGGAGATCGGACGCGGCGAGGTCGTCTGTGTGATCGGCCCCTCCGGCTCCGGCAAGTCCACGCTGCTGCGCTGTGTGAACCTCCTCGAAGAACCCAGCAAGGGCCGGGTCTTCGTCGGCGGCACCGAACTCACCGACCCGGACGTCGACATCGACGCCGTACGCCGCCGGATCGGCATGGTCTTCCAGCAGTTCAACCTCTTCCCGCACCTCACCGTGACCGAGAACCTCACGCTCCCGCAGCGCCGGGTCCTCAGGCGGGGCAAGGCGGAGGCGGCGAAGGTGGCCGCCGAGAACCTGGAACGGGTCGGCCTGTCCGAGAAGGCCGGCGCCTACCCGGCCTCCCTCTCCGGCGGCCAGCAGCAGCGCGTCGCCATTGCCCGCTCGCTGTCCATGGGCCCCGAGGTGATGCTCTTCGACGAGCCGACCTCCGCACTCGACCCCGAACTCGTCGGCGACGTCCTCGCGGTGATGCGGATGCTCGCCACCGAGGGCATGACGATGATGGTCGTCACCCACGAGATGACCTTCGCCCGCGAGGTCGCCGACCGGGTCGTCTTCATGGACGGCGGAGTGATCGTCGAGGACGGCACCCCCGCCCAGGTCATCGGCAACCCCGCCCACGAACGCACCCGCCACTTCCTCTCCCGCCTCCTGGACCCGGCGATGGCCGACGTGGAGGAGGAGACGTCCGACCAGGTGGGCGACGAGAGCGAGTAGGAGCGAAGGGGGCGTGGGCCCGCCAGGGCCCCGCTGTCGGGGCCTTCGAGGGGGTGCCGCCCTGGGGGCCGTGACCCGCTGACGCTCCTACTAAGGTGCGAAGCATGAGCGAGCGCGCGGTGTTGCACGTCAAGGGGCGGATCCTGGTCGGGCCCGAGGAGGTCCGGGAAGAACTGTGGGTCGTCGGTGGACGGATCTCCTACGACCGTCCCGTCGGCGCCCGTGACATCCGTACCGTCGCCGGCTGGGCCCTGCCGGGACTGGTCGACGCGCACTGCCATGTCGGCCTCGGACCGCACGGGCCGGTCACGGAGGACGTCGCCGAGAAGCAGGCGCTGGCCGACCGGGAGGCCGGCACGCTTCTCGTCCGCGACGCCGGTTCGCCCTCCGACACCCGCTGGATCGACGACCGCGAAGACCTGCCGAAGATCATCCGGGCCGGACGGCACATCGCCCGCCCCCGCCGCTACATCCGCGGTTACGCCCACGAGATCGAGCCGGCCGACCTGGCCGCGTACGTCGCCCAGGAGGCCCGGCGCGGCGACGGCTGGGTCAAGCTGGTCGGCGACTGGATCGACCGAGAGGTCGGCGACCTGGCACCGCTGTGGCCGAGGGACGCGCTGGAGTCGGCCATCGCCGAGGCCCACCGCCTCGGCGCCCGCGTCACCGCCCACTGCTTCTCCGCGGACTCCCTCCCGGACCTGGTCGGCGCGGGCATCGACTGCGTGGAGCACGCCACCGGGCTGACCGAGGAGCTGATCCCGCTCTTCGCCGAGCACGGCGTGGCCATCGTCCCGACCCTGGTCAACATCGCGACCTTCCCGCAGCTCGCGGCGGGCGGCGAGAGCAAGTTCCCGCAGTGGTCGGCCCACATCAGGCGGCTGCACGAGCGGCGCTACGACACCGTGCGCTCCGCCTACGACGCGGGCATCCCGGTGTACGTCGGCACCGACGCCGGCGGCACCCTGCCGCACGGCCTGGTCGCGGCCGAGGTCGCGGAACTGGTCACCGCGGGCATCCCGCCGGTCGAGGCCCTCGCGGCGACGACCTGGAAGGCCCGCGCCTGGCTCGGCCGCCCCGGCCTTGAGGAGGGCGCCGCGGCCGACCTCGTGGTGTACGCGTCCGATCCGCGCGCCGACGTACGGGTGCTGGCGGACCCCCAGCGGGTCGTCCTCAACGGACGGGTCGCCGCCTAGCCCACGTTGACACAGCGTGACCATCCATCGACCTGGCTCGTTCTGCACTCCCGCGCACGCGCCGTCCCGTCAACGGGCGCGCTCGTACAGAAGGGGGTGCGGGGGTGACTTCGAGGAACACTCGTGCCGCCAGATTCGAAAAAGTTCACGGAAGCACCACGTTGGGGTGAAGTCCCGTCGGACTGCTGACTGTTCACTCTCAGTGCGTAATTCTTGCCGGGTCCCGAGCAAGTCTCCTCTGAGGGGTCCCCACCTTGAACGGCAAGAACTTCCGTATGCCCGCACGCCGTCTCGCGACCGTCGCGACGGCCACCGCCCTGGCCGCAGGTCCCGCGGTCCTGGCCGGCGCGGGCTCCGCACACGCCACCGGCGACGAAGGCCGCGCGAGCGCCGTCGTGCTGCGCACCGGGCTCGACGTGTCCCTGCTCAACAAGACCGTGAACGTCCCGCTCGCGGTCTCCCTGAACGAAGTACAGGCACCACGGAGCGCCGAGAAGACCGCGCTGACCGCCGAGTTGAACGGCGTGAACAACGGCCAGCCCTTCAGCGTGCTGAACGCCGAGGTGGCGTCGGCGAAGGCGAACGTCACCGCGACCAAGGCCGAGGCCTCGACCGACCTGGCCCATGCCAAGCTCCACGTCCCGGGCCTGCCCCTGCTCTCCGTCATCGAGCTCGGCGCGGTCAAGTCCGAGGCGGTCTGCGAGGCCGGGAAGGCACCGGTCGCCACGTCCAACGTGCTGGGCGATGTCACCGTCCTCGGCAAGAAGGTCACGCTGACCGCCGGCGGCCCGACCGAGGTGAAGGTCCCGGGAGTCGGAGAGGTCCGCCTCGACCTGTCCAAGCGCGAGACCACCTCCCGCACGGCCGCCGCCACCGCCCTCGAACTCACCGTGTCCGTCAACCCGTTGAAGCTCAACGTGGCCGACGTCGAGGGCACCTTGACCCTGGCGAAGGCCACCTGCGAGTCCCCGGCAGCACCGGCGGCCTCCGCGGCGCCTTCCGAGACCCCGGCCGGTGACGTCAAGCCCCAAGGCGCCCCCGCCGAGGCCGGGCTGGCGGAGACCGGCGGCAACTCCGTGACTCCGTACCTCGCGGGCGGAGCGATCGCCCTGCTCGTCGCGGGCGGAGGAGCGGTCGCCGTGGCCCGACGCGGCAGGAACTGACCTCGCGCTGACCCACCACCCGCCCGATTCGACGCCCACGGCGGCACTCTCAGGGCCCCTGCACGAGCGGCGGGCCCCGAGGGGGCGACAGAATGGCCGAGGAGTTCGCCAAGGGCTGTGCGGCCGACGCGTCACGGGCCGCCGGTGGGACAGGAGACGCGGGGGATGGGCAACGACATGACAGGCAAGGGGCGGGTCACCATCCGCGAGGTCGCCGAGCGGGCGGGCGTGTCCACGGCGACCGCGTCGCGCGCACTGACCGGCAACCACCCCGTCCCGCCCACAACCCGGGCCCGCGTCCTGCGCGCCGCCCGCGACCTCGACTACGTCGCCAACGCGCACGCGCGCGCCCTGGTGGGCGGCGGCCGCAAGATGGCCGCGGTCGTCGTCCGCCAGGTCACCAGCCCCTTCTACGCCCAGGTCGCCGAGGGCGTCGAGGCCGAGGCCGCCGACCGGGGCTGGCTGTGCGTCGTCGGCGCGACCGGCGGGGACCCGCAGCGTGAGATGGAGTTCGTGCAGCTCATGCGGGAGGAGGGGGCCCGGCTGGTGATCCTGGTCGGCGGGGTCGTCGAGGACGACGCGTACCGCTCGCGTGTGGCGCACTACGCGCAGGCCCTGGACTCGACCGGCGCGCGGCTCGTGCTGTGCGGGCGGCCCGCCCCCGATCCCGGGATCCCGGCGCTGGTGGTCGAGTTCGACAACGAGGCCGGGGCGCGCGCTATCACCGGGCATCTGCTGTCGGCGGGCCATCGGCGGATCGTATTCCTGGGAGGCCTGCCGGGGAACACGGCCCTGGACGCCCGGGTCGCCGGGTACCGGGCCGCCCTCGCGGATCACCGGGTGCCGGCCGCCGACGCCCGGGTGGTCGACTGCGGCCTCGGGCGGGCGGCCGGGCTCCGGGCCATGGCCCGACTCCTCAAGGAGACCCGGGAGTTCACGGCCGTGGTCGCCGGGGACGACATGGTCGCCGCGGGCGCCCTGCGCGCCATCGCCGACGCGGGGCTGCGGGTGCCCGAGGACGTCTCCGTCGTCGGCTACAACGACATCCCGCTGGCCGAGGACTTCAACCCGCCGCTCACGACCGTGCGTACGCCCGCCGAGGAGCTGGGGCGGGCGGCGGTACGGATCGCGCTGCGGGACCCCGACGAGGCCGCGGGCAGCCACCACCTGCTGGGCACGCACATCGTCGTGCGCCGCAGCGTCGCCCCACCTCCGGCCGACGCGGGACACGCCCCCGTATGACCGCGCCCCTGGCTCCCGGTACTCGCCGCCGGTCAGTGCTCTGACAGGACCATCGCCTGGTCCAGCGCCTGGAGGAACGAGTTGACCGTCGTCCGGTCCCGCACCGCGAGCCGCAGCCACTCCTCGTCCAGGCCCGGGAACGTGTCCCCGCGCCGCACCGCGAAACCGAGGTCGCGCAGATGCCGGCGTACGGCGGCGGCCCGGGGCAGGCGGACGAGGACGAAGGGGCCCTCGGCCGGTTCGACGAGCGCCAGCCCGTCCGGGGCGAACTCCCGCAGGCCGGCCACGAGATGGGCCCGGTCGGCGGCGATGCGATGGGCCGCGTGCGCCGCCTCGGCCAGCGCCTGCGGTGCCACGCAGGCCCGCGCCGCCGCGAGCGCCGGGGTGGACACCGGCCACAGCGGCTGGGCCCGCTCCAGCTCCTCGACGGTCTCCGGGGCGGCCAGGACGTAACCGATGCGCAGTCCGGCCAGACCCCAGGTCTTGGTCAGGCTGCGCAGGACGACGAGCCCGGGGACGTCCGTCCGGCCCGCCAGCGCCTCCCGCTCGCCCGGCACCGCGTCCATGAACGCCTCGTCCACGACCAAGGTCCGCCCGGGGCGGGCGAGTCGCGCGATCGTGTCCGCCGGGTGCAGGACCGACGTCGGGTTCGTCGGGTTGCCGATCACCACCAGGTCCGCGTCCTCGGGGACCGCCGCCGGGTCGAGCCGGAAGCCGTCCTCCTCGCGCAGCAGCAGCCGGTCGACGGTGTGCCCCGCGTCCCGCAGCGCCGCCTCCGGCTCCGTGAACTGCGGGTGCACCACCAGGGGGTGGCGGGTCTCCAGGGCGCGGGCGAGCAGCACGAACGCCTCGGCCGCGCCGGCGGTGAGCAGCACCCGCTCCGCGGGCAGCCCGTGCCGGGCCGCGACCGCCGCCCGCGCCTCCCGGCCGTCCGGATAGGCGGCGAGGCCGGTCAACGACTCCGCGATCCGCTCCCGCAGCCACCTCGGGGGCGTGTCCGCGCGGACGTTCACGGCGAGGTCGGTCAGCCGCGCCCCGTCGTCACGGACCTCCGCGTCACCGTGGTGCCGCAGATCATGGCTGCCGGTGCCGTGTCTGTCAGTGCGCATGGGAGGGGGAGCCGTGGTGGTGGTGTCCGTGGCCGTGGTGATGGTGGCCGTCGTCGTCGGGGTGGAAGTGCGGCTGCTGCGGCAGGCCCACCTTGTCCTCGAAACCGGGCAGCGCGATGCGGTACACGCACGAGTCGCAGTTCATCCGCAGATCACCCTTGATCGCCTCCTCGTACCGCTCCATCACCAGGTCGAGCAGCTCCGGCTCCGGCCCGATGACATCGGCGGAGCGCACCTCGATCTCCGGGTGCGCGGCCGCCCAGCCCTCGGTCTGCTGCCGGACGCGGTCCGGGAGAATACCGGTGAACAGGAAATAGGGCAGCACGACGATCCGCCGTGCGCCCAGTCTCACGCACCGGTCGAGGCCGCTCGGCACGTCCGGCGCCGCCAGCGACACGAACGCCGTCTCGACCCCCGCGTATCCGCGCCCCTCCCACAGCAGCCGCGCCGCCTTGTGGACCTCGGCGTTGGCGTCCGGGTCGGTGGAGCCGCGCCCGACGAGCAGCACGGTGACGTCGGCGAGGTCGCCGGGCGCGCGCCCCTCGGTGCCGAGCGCCTCCTCCAGTCGCCGCTCCAGGACGTTCAGCAGCGACGGGTGCGGACCCAGCGGACGGCCGTAGGTGTACGAGATCCCCGGGTGCCGTTCCTTCTCGCGGGCCAGCGCCGCCGGGATGTCGCCCTTGGCGTGACCGGCGGAGACCAGCATCAGCGGCACGGCGGCGAACCGTCGTACGCCCTTCTCCACCAGCTCGGTGACGGCCTCGCCCAGCGGCGGCGGGGACAGTTCGATGAAGCCTCCCGCGACGGTCAGTTCGGGGTGGCGACGCCCCAACTCCCGCACGAAGTCACGGAACGCCTCGGCCCCGGCCTCGTCCCGGGTGCCGTGGCCGGCGATGAGCAGAGCGGGCTGGGGGGTGGTCACGATTTCTCCTCGGTGGAAACGGGGTGGTACAGCAGGGCGTTGAGCGCGGCCGAGGCGACGGCCGACCCGCCCTTCTCGGACACGTTGCTCACGGCGGGCAGCCCGCTCTCGCGCAACGCGGCCTTGGACTCGACCGCGCCGACGAAGCCGACGGGCAGACCGATGACGAGCGCCGGGGCGGCGTCCAGGGTGAGCAACTCCTCCAGCGCGGTCGGCGCGTTGCCGATCACCCAGAGGGCGCCGGGACCGACCTGCTCGTAGGCGAGCCGGATCGCGTGCGCTGAGCGGGTCAGCCCCGGCCCGGCCACGGCGTCGCGGAGCCGGCAGACCGTCTCGCGCCGGGTGATGCCGGCCGCGACCATCTCCACGTCCACGACGACCGGCGCCCCGCCGTGCAGGGCGGCATGAGCCTTCTCCAGCTCGCCCTCGTCCAGGACCAGGTCGTCGGCGTACTCCAGGTCGGCGGCCGAGTGGATGACCCGCTCGACCACCGCACGGGTCAGCGGCGGGAAGTGCGAGGTGTCCAGGCGGGCCCGCAGCCGCCGGTAGGACTCCTCCTCGATGGGGTGGATCACGCGATTCACTTGGCGTCCTCCAGAGAGCTGCCCTGCCAGCGGTAGCCGCGCGGTGTCACCATGCGCCCCGCGATGTCACGGGTCGCCGTGTTGCCGACGGTCACGACCGTCATCATGTCGACCGTCGCCGGGTCCAGGGACCCCAGTGTCGTGAGCCGACTGGACTCGTCCGGCCGCGACGCGTTCCGTACGACACCGACCGGCGTCGTCGGCTCCCGGTGCTCGGCGAGGATCGCCAGCGCCTTGGGCAGCTGCCAGTCGCGGCCCCGGGAACGCGGGTTGTAGAAGGTGACCACGATGTCCGCCTCGGCCGCCGCGCGCACGCGTCGCTCGATGACCTCCCAGGGAGTGTGCAGGTCGGAGAGGCTGATGGACACGTGGTCGTGGCCGAGGGGCGCGCCGAGCATCGCGGCGGCGGCAAGAGCGGCGGTCACACCGGGGACGCCGATCACCTCGATGTCGTCGGACGCCCCGGCCAACGCGGGGGAGGCCATGGCGTACACGCCCGCGTCCCCGCTGCCGATCAACGCGACGGCCTGCCCCTTCCGGGCCTCCGCCACAGCGGTCCGTGCCCGCTCCTCCTCGGCCCCGAGCCCCGACTCCAGGATCACGGTGCCGGGCCGCAGCAGGTCACGGATCTGGTCGACGTACTGGTCGAGGCCGACGAGCACGGAGGCACGCCGCAACTCCGCCTTGGCGCGGGGTGTGAGCAGGTCCCGTGCGCCCGGGCCGAGCCCGACCACCGCGAGCCGGCCGCGCGCGGGACGCCGTACGACGGCGCAGGTCGCCATCGCGGGCAGACCGTCCGCACGCGTGGACTTCCGCTTGGGTACGAGGAGTTCGCCACCGTTCGCCAGCGCGGCGGCCTCGGCGACGGACGGGGTGCCGACGGCGGCGAGGGGCGCGTCGGAGGGGTTGGGGACCTCGACGGCCTTGAGTTCCTCGGCGGAGTAGGTGACCAGGGGGACGTTGAGCTCACGAGCCGCCCCGACGATGCCCGGCTCCCCGGACTTGGCGTCGACGGTGGCGAGTTCGGCGACACAGAGACGGGACAGCCCCGCGTCGCGCAGGGCACTCTCGATCAACTCCAGCACCTCCTCGGCAGGCGCACCCTTCGAGGCGCCGACTCCGACGACGAGGGACGGCGGCCGCAGGACGACCTCGCGCTCGGCGGCGGCCACGAGCCGGTCGGTGACGCGGACGGCGTAGGCACCGTCCTCGGTGACCTTCAGCGCGGGCAGCGGCCACGCCAACTCCGCCTTCAGGGCGACCGGTTCACCGTCGAGGAGCGCCCGCGACACGGCGGCCACATCGCCCTCGACGGGGAGGCCGAGCGTGTCGAGGCCCGGCAGGCCCACCGCGTCCGTCGCCGTCGTGATCACGGGCTCCGAGCCCAGCAACTCCCCGACCTCGCGGGCGAGTTCATTGGCGCCGCCGCCGTGCCCGCCGACCAGCGACACGGCGAACCGGCCGCCCTCGTCGACACACACCACACCCGGGTCGGACGTCTTGTCGCCGAGCATCGGCGCGACCAGCCGCACCACGGCACCCGTGGCGAGGAAGCACACCAGCTGCTCGCACTCCGCGAACGCGGCCCGTACGGCGTCGCCGACGGGACCCTCGTACACGCGCGTCCGCTCCGGCCACGCCGCGGCCAGCCGGTCGCGCGCAGCCGCGCCCGCCGCGGTGGCGGAAATGAGGCCGATCACAGGGCAACTCCCTCATGAGAACCGGGGGTTCGAAACCCCCACAACAGAAAAACAGGGTTGGTGGCCGCGAGCCGGGTCACGTCTCCCGGCAGCGGTGCCAGCCGCGACGACTGCAACAGCACCCCGTCGCAGGAGAGCCCGGCGCCGGTGAGCGCCTCGCGCACGGCCGGCACCCGGTCGAGCGCCGCCATCGCCACGACGACCGTCCGCCGGGCGCGCCGCGCGCACGCGGTGACGATCGCGGGCAGCTCACGTCCGCCGCCGCCGATGAACACGGCGTCGGGGTCGTCGAGATCGGACAGCACCGTCGGCGCGGCCCCGTGCACGGCCCGTACGTCGACCCCGTGGGCCGCCGCGTTGGCGCGGACCCGCTCGACGCCGTCCCGGGTCTTCTCGACGGCGGTGACGGCCGCGCCGAACCGCGCGCACTCCACGGCGACGGAACCGGAGCCCGCGCCGATGTCCCAGACCTGGTCACCGAGCCGGGGACCGAGCCGGGCCAGCGCGAGCGCCCGTACCTCGAACTTGGTGATCATCGAGTCGCGGTGGGTGAACTCGTCCTCGTCCAGCGCCCATCGGGCGGGCCCGGCACCCGGCTCGGCGACCGTCCGGGCGGCGGCGCCCAGCACCCGCGTCCCGTCCAGGCACAGCACCACGCTCACCGACGCCCCCCAGTCACGGGCGGCGGCCTCGGCGGGTGTCACCCGCTCGACGCGCTCCTCGGCGGAGCCCAGCGCGGAGGCGACGACCAGGACCCGGGCGTCGGCCCGCAGCGCGGCCCCCAGCTCGGCGGGCCCGGCCCCCGGCCCGGTCAGCACGGCGACCTTGGGCCGCGCCCGGCACACGTTGACGGCCGTCCGCAGCTCCCGCCCGTGCGCGCTGACGACGACCGCGTCGTCCCACGTCAGCCCGAGCCGCGCGAAGGCGGCGGCGACGGACGAGACCCCGGGCCGTACGTCCAACCGCTCGGACCCGAACCGCTCGGCCAGCGCCCGCACGATCCCGAAGAACCCGGGATCACCGGAGGCGAGGACGACGACCCGCTGCTGCTTGTCCAGATGCCGCTCGATGATGTCGAGGGCGGGCGCGAGCGCCCCGAGGACGACCTGCTCGGCATCCTCGGGCACCGGCGCGGACGTCAGATGACGCCGGCCGCCCACCACCAGCCGGGCCCCGGCCAGCACGTCGGCGGGAACCGGCGCCCCCGTCCCCGTACCGAAGACCGTGATCACGTACTCGCACCCCGCGCGCGCAGGGCCCGGCGGGCCTCCGGGTCGGCCTTGCGGTAGCCGTGGAAGTGGCCGGGGTGGTACAGGTGCGAGCGGGTGCCCTCGGCGTCGAGCGCGGGCCCGACCAGGAAGAGCGTGTGCTTCCAGAGCTTGTGCTCCTTGACCGTCTCCTCCAGCGTCTCGATCGTGCACCGCACGACGAGCTCCTCGGGCCAGGTCGCCTGGTAGGCGACGACGACCGGGGTGGACGTCGGATAGCCGCCCTCCAGCAGCTCCCGCACCAGCTGCCCGCTCCGCGCGGCCGACAGGAAGATCGCCATGGTGGTGCCGTGCTTGGCGAACTCCCGCACCTCCTCGCCCGGCGGCATCGGCGTCTTGCCGCCACCGAGCCGGGTGAGCACCACGGACTGCGCGACCTCGGGGATGGTCAGCTCGCGCTGCGCGAGCGCGGCGACCGCGGAGAAGGCGGAGACTCCGGGCACCACCTCGGTGGCGATACCGATCTCGGCACACCGGTCGAGCTGCTCCTGCGTACCGCCCCAGAGGGCCGGGTCGCCGGAGTGGATCCGCGCGACCCGCAGCCCTTCGGCGACGGCCCGCTCGTAGACGGCGACGACGTCCTCCAGCGACATCGTCGCCGAGTCGAGGATCTCCGCGCCCTCACGGGCGTGCTCCAGGACCTCGGCCTGGACCAGGCTGGCCGCCCAGATCACGACGTCGGCCTCGGCGATGGCACGCGCGGCACGGAACGTCAGCAGGTCGGCGGCGCCGGGTCCGGCACCGACGAAGGTCACCTTGCCGGTGGGGGCGTCAGCCATGGGTTCGGGTCCTCTCGTACGAAGAATCACTGGGGGAGCGGGTGGTGTTGGTGGTGCCGGATGTGCGCGAACGGGCCTTCATCGGATACGAAGGGGCCATGGCGGTGTTCGTCGCGCTCGGCGCGTTCCTGATGACACTGGCCGGCGGCTGGACGGCACAGCGGGTGACCGACCGCCGTCACCTGGTCCTTGGCCTGGCCGGCGGTCTGATGCTGGGCGTGGTCGGCCTGGATCTGCTGCCGGAGGCGCTGGAGGCGGCGGGCACCGAGGTCTTCGGCGTACCGGCCGCGCTGCTGCTGTTCGTGGCCGGCTTTCTGCTGGCCCATCTGGTGGAACGGCTCCTGGCCGCCCGCCAGGCCGCGCACGGCGGGGAGGAGCACGGCGGCCGGGTCCCCGAGGTGGGCCTGACGGCCGCCGCGGCGATGGTCGGCCACAGCGCCATGGACGGCGTGGCGATCGGCGCGGCCTTCCAGGTGGGCGGCGGCATGGGCACGGCCGTGGCCCTCGCGGTGATCGCCCATGACTTCGCGGACGGCTTCAACACGTACACGATCACGAGCCTGTACGGGAACGCCCGCCGCCGGGCGCTGGCGATGCTGGCGGCGGACGCGGCGGCACCGGTCGTGGGCGCCGCGTCGACCCTCTTCTTCACCATCCCGGAGAAGCTGCTCGGCGCGTATCTCGGCTTCTTCGGCGGCGCGCTCCTGTATCTGGCGGCGGCCGAGATCCTCCCCGAGGCCCACCACGAACACCCCGCCCGCTCGACCCTGCTGTGCACGGTCGCGGGGGTGGCGTTCATCTGGCTGGTGGTGGGCATCGCCGACTGACGCCCCGAGGGGCGAGGTCACAGCTTGCCGCCCCGCCCGCCGTCACGCCGGGCGGGCGCGATGAGCGTGGAGAGATAGGGAAGCGGGGCGCCGTCCAGGTCGGCGGCGGGCCGCACGGACTCCTCCGGCAGCCCGAGCGCCGACCCCCATACGGCGTCGTCGATCCGCCCGGTCTCCCGCAGCGCCTCGGCGACCTCCTCGGCCTGCCGCCCGAACTTGTACGCCACGACCGTCCCCGGCCCGGCCAGGGCGTCCTTGAGCGCCTGGGCACCGGCGGTGACGGGCACGAGCGTGAGCGGCTCGGTGCCCTCGGTCAGGACCGCCCCGGAACGGGCGGCGAGATCCTGCATGGCGGTGATACCGGGCACGGTCTCCACGACGGTCCCCGGCACGGTCTCGGCGATGGTCTGCGCGAGATAGGTGAAGGTGGAGTAGACGTTCGGATCACCGATGGTGGCGAAGGCGACGGTGCCGTGCTCACCGAGCAACCGGGCAACCCGCTCCCCGGCGGCGTCCCACGCGGCCTCCCGCCGCCCCCGGTCGGTCCGCTCGTTCAGCGCGAACACCACCCGGACGACCTTCTCCTCGGGCACGTAGTGCAGCACGGTGGCCTCGGCCCGCCCGCGCTCACCCGTGTCCATGACGGGCACCACGACCACGTCGGCGGCACGCAACGCGTTGACGCCCTTGACGGTCACCAGCTCCGGATCACCGGGACCGACCCCGACTCCGATCAACCTGTTGCTGCTCATGACGTCCGGCACCTCTCCACGAACCGACGGGCCACACCGGGCTCGGACGCCCAGTGCGTGTGCAGATAACTCGCGTGCACACCTTGTTGTACGAAACCTTCGAGGCGCCGCGCAGGGGCGCGCACCCCCCACGCGGGAGCCGTCCCCGCGCCGGGCTCCACGACGGTCCGATGAAACTCGTGCCCCCGCATCCGCGTCCCGGCGACGGCCAGCGAACTGTCCTCGACGGCCACCGCGTCCCGATACCCGAGCGTGAGGCGCTCGCTCATCCGCGCGGAGGCGTCGAGCACCCCGCACATGGGAAGCCCGTCGAGCTCACGACAGAGGTAGAGCAGCCCGGCACACTCGGCGGCGACGGGAGCGCCGCCGAGGGCGAGCTCGCTGACGGCCTTGCGCAGCGGCTCGTTGGCGGACAGCTCACTGGCATACACCTCGGGGAACCCACCCCCGATGACCAACCCGCGGGTGCCGGGGGGCAGTTCCTCGTCGCGCAGGGGATCGAAGGTGACGACGTCGGCTCCGGCGGCGGCCAGCAACTCCGCATGCTCGGCATAGGAGAAGGTGAACGCGGGCCCACCGGCAACGGCGACGACGGCCGTGCCTCGCTTCTCAGCCGACCGAGTCGGGTGGTGGGTGGGCGAGGCGGGGGTCCAGGGGGCGGAGCCCCCTGGTACGGCACCAGCAGCGCGCGCAAGCGCCTCCAACGCGGCCAGATCGCACCCGTCAGCAACCTGCGCCCCCATAGCCGCCACAGCCTCAAGCGCCGCCCCCCGCCGCTCGGCGACCGGCACCAACCCCAGATGCCGAGAAGGTGTATCCACCTGCGCCACCCGCCGCAGCACCCCGAGCACCGGCACCCCGGCCGAGTCCAACGCCTCCCGCAGCAGCTCCTCATGCCGGTCGGACGCGACCTTGTTGAGGATCACGCCCCCGACCCGCACCTCCGGATCCCACGAGGCGAACCCGTGCACCAGCGCCGCCACCGACCGCGACTGCGACGACGCGTCGACAACAAGGACCACCGGCGCCCGCAACAGCTTCGCGACATGCGCGGTGGACGCCAGTTCACCTTCCCCCGCGGCCCCGTCGTACATCCCCATCACACCCTCGACGACGGCGATGTCACATCCCCGTGCCCCGTGCGCGAACAACGGCCCGATCAACTCCGGCCCGCACAGGTACGCGTCGAGGTTCCGCCCCACCCGCCCGGTGGCGAGCGAGTGATACCCGGGGTCGATGTAGTCCGGCCCGACCTTGTGCGGAGACACGGCGAGCCCCCGCGCGGCGAACGCGGCCATCAACCCCGTGGCGACGGTGGTCTTCCCGCTGCCCGACGAGGGCGCGGCGATGACCAGCCGGGGGACGGAGACGGAGGAGGACATCACCACTCGATACCCCGCTGCCCCTTCTGCCCGGCGTCCATCGGATGCTTGACCTTGGACATGTCGGTCACGAGATCGGCGAAGTCGACCAGCTTCTCGGGGGCGTTGCGCCCGGTGATGACGACGTGCTGGGTCCCCGGCCGGTCCCGCAGCACGGCGATGACCTCATCGGTGTCGATCCACCCCCAGTGCAGGGGATAGGCGAACTCGTCGAGCACGTACAGCTGGTACGTCTCGGCGGCGAGGTCCCGCTTGACCTGCTCCCAGCCCTCGCGGGCCTTCTCCTCGTTGTCCATCTGGGCGTCCCGCTGCACCCAGGACCAGCCCTCGCCCATCTTGTGCCAGTCGACGGACCCGCCCTCGCCGGACGCCCCGAGCACCCGCAGCGCGTTCTCCTCGCCGACCTTCCACTTCGCCGACTTGACGAACTGGAACACCCCGATGGGCCACCCCTGGTTCCAGGCCCGCAGGGCAAGCCCGAAGGCAGCGGTCGACTTGCCCTTACCCACCCCCGTATGCACGACCACCAAAGGCCGATTACGACGCTGACGAGTGGTCAGCCCGTCGTCCGGCACCACACTCGGCTGTCCCTGAGGCATTAAGCGGCCCTCCTCTGTACGTCCTTGACCAGCCCGGCGATGGAGTCCGCCCGCAACTCGTCGAGCGTCACCGCCGTACCCCCCAACTCACCGGCGAGCTGCCCGGCGAGCCCCAGCCGCACCGGCCCGGACTCGCAGTCGACGACGACGGAGGCGACCCCGTCGGCGGCGAACAGCCGGGCCGCCCGCTGAGACAGCGCGACCGGCTCGGGCCCACCCGTGGCCCGCCCGTCCGTCACCACGACGACCAGCGCCCGACGCGCGGGATCCCGCAACCGCTCGACCCGCAGCACCTCGTGCGCCTTCAGCAGCCCGGCGGCGAGCGGCGTACGGCCACCCGTGGGCAGCGACTCCAGCCGAGCGGCCGCGGCATCGACGGACGACGTGGGCGGCAACGCCACCTCACCCGCCGTCCCCCGGAACGTCACCAGGCCCACCTTGTCCCGCCGCTGATACGCGTCGAGCAGCAGCGACAGCACGGCACCCTTCACGGCACCCATCCGCTGCCGAGCGGCCATGGACCCGGAGGCGTCCACCACGAAAAGCACCAGGTTGCCCTCGCGCCCCTCCCGCGTCGCCTGCCGCAGATCGTCCCGGCGCAGCACAAGCCCGGGACCGGACCGCCCCCGCGCCCGCTGATGCGGGGCGGCGGCCTGCACGGTCGCGGCGAGATGCAGCTTGGTCAGCGCACCCCGAGGGCGGCGCGCCCCCGTGGTCCGCCCGTGCTCGGTCCGCGCCCGCGAACGCCGCCCGGCGGCACCGTCCCCGAGCCCCGGCACGCTGAGCACCTTGGTACGGAACGGCTCGGAGGCCCGTACGGGGGACTGCTCGCCGCCACCGGCACCGCCGGCCTGCGGCTCCCCGTCCTCCCCGGCCTCGGGCCGCGCCCCGTCCCCGGAGCCACCCTGGGACCCGTCGTCCGGCGTCGGCTGCCCGCCGCCCCCGCCGGGCCCGTCCGGATCGGGATCCTCGTCACCGTCTCCGCTGAACTCCTCCAGCGTCTGGTCGAGCTTGTCCTCGTCAAGTCCCGGCGCGTCAAAGGGATTACGCCGACGCCGGTGCGGCAGCGCGAGCAGCGCGGCCTGCCGTACGTCCTCCGCGAGCACCTCGGTCCGCCCGGCCCACGCGGCCAGCGCGGTGGCCGTCCGCGCCATGACGATGTCGGCTCGCATGCCGTCCACCTCGAAGGCGGCACAGGTCGCCGCGATCTGCCGCAGCGCCCCGTCCCCGAGCCGCACCGACGGCAGCAACTCCCGTGCCGCCACGACACGTTGCCGCACGGCGGCCTCCTCGTCGGCCCACCGGGCCGCGAAACCCGCCGGATCGTCGTCGTACGCCAGCCGCCGCCGGACCACCTCCACCCGCTGGTCGGGCTCGCGCGAGGCGGCCACCTCGACGGTCAGCCCGAACCGGTCGAGCAACTGCGGCCGCAGCTCACCCTCTTCGGGGTTCATGGTCCCGACGAGCAGGAACTTCGAGGCGTGCCGCACGGACACGCCCTCGCGTTCCACGTACGAGGCGCCCATGGCGGCCGCGTCGAGGAGCAGGTCGACCAAGTGGTCGTGCAGCAGGTTCACTTCGTCGACGTAGAGGATCCCGCGATGCGCGTCGGCGAGCAGCCCCGGCTCGAAGGCCTTCACGCCCTCCGCGAGCGCCCGCTCGATGTCGAGCGCACCGACCAGCCGGTCCTCGGAGGCGCCGACGGGGAGCTCGACCATGCGGGAGGGGCGCGAGATGCCCGGTCCTGGCTCGTGCGGGCCGTCCGGGCAGGCCGGACCGGGCTGCGCGGGGTCGCAGGAGAAACGGCAGCCGGATACGACCGGCACCGCCGGCAGCAGCGCCGAAAGGGCCCGCACCGCCGTGGACTTGGCCGTGCCCTTCTCACCGCGCACCAGCACACCGCCGACCGCCGGTGACACGGCGTTCAGCAGCAGCGCGAGCCGCAGATCGTCCTGGCCGACGACGGCCGTGAAGGGGAAGGGGGTGGTCACTGGTCGTCGCCCTCCAGGTCGCCTTCGAGCTCAAGGTAGGTGGCGCGCAGCCGCTCCAGCGTCTCCGCGTCCGGCTCCGCCCAGAGGCCGCGGTCCGCCGCCTCCAGAAGCCGTTCGGTGATGCCGCGCAGCGCCCACGGGTTGGACTGCTTCATGAAGTCCCGGTTCTCCGGGTCGAAGACGTACTCCGCGCTGAGCTTCTCGTACATCCAGTCGTCGACCACGCCCGCCGTGGCGTCGTAGCCGAAGAGGTAGTCGACGGTCGCCGCCATCTCGAAGGCACCCTTGTAGCCGTGCCGGCGCATGGCCGCCATCCAGCGGGGGTTGACGACACGCGCCCGGAACACGCGGTGCGTCTCCTCGCCCAGCGTGCGGGTCCTCACCTGGTCGGGGGTCGCCGAATCGCCTACGTACGCCTCGGGGTTGGCGCCCGTCAGATGGCGGACCATGGCGACCATGCCACCGTGGTACTGGAAGTAGTCGTCCGCGTCCACGAGGTCGTGCTCACGGGTGTCGACGTTCTTCGCGGCCACGTTGATGCGCCGGAACGCCATCTCCATGTCCCCGCGCGCCGCCCGCCCGTCCAGCCCGCGCCCGTAGGCGTAGCCGCCCCACACCGCGTACACCTCGGCGAGGTCGGCGTCGGAGCGCCAGTTGCGGGCGTCGATCAGCGGCAGCAGACCGGCGCCGTACGCGCCCGGCTTGGAGCCGAAGATACGGGCCGTCGCGCGCCGCCGGTCCCCGTGCTCGGCGGTGTCCTCGTCGGCGTGGGCCTTCACGAAGTTGCGCTCGGCGGGCTCGTCCAGCTCGGCCACCTTGCGCACCGCGTCGTCGATCAGACCGACGACGTGCGGGAACGCGTCCCGGAAGAACCCGGAGATGCGGACGGTGACGTCGATGCGCGGACGGCCCAGCTCCGCCAGGCCGATGATGTCGAAACCGGTGACCCGGCGCGAGGCCTCGTCCCACACCGGGCGGCAGCCCAGCAGCGCCAGGATCTCGGCGATGTCGTCGCCCTGGGTGCGCATCGCGGACGTACCCCACACCGTCAGGCCGACGGACTTCGGGTACTCGCCGGTGTCGGCCAGGTACCGCTGGACCAGCGAGTCGGCGAGCGACTGCCCGACCTCCCAACTCAGCCTGGACGGAATGGCCTTGGGGTCGACCGAGTAGAAGTTCCGGCCGGTCGGCAGGACGTTGACCAGCCCGCGCGTCGGCGAACCGGACGGGCCGGCCGGGACGTAACCACCGTCGAGCGCCTTGAGGATGTGGTCGATCTCGTCGGTGGTGCGGGCGAGCCGCGGCACCACCTCGGTGCAGGCGAACTCCAACACGGCGACGCCGTCCGGGAGTTCGACCCCCAGCACACCCCGCAGCACGGCCGGGACCACCGCCACGTCCCAGTCGCGCGCCTCCATGCCCTCCGCGACCCGC
Organism: Streptomyces sp. NBC_00028; assembly: GCF_045041065.1. NCBI lineage: Bacteria > Bacillati > Actinomycetota > Actinomycetes > Kitasatosporales > Streptomycetaceae > Streptomyces > Streptomyces sp. NBC_00028. The sequence goes on from NZ_CP108293.1 coordinate 7,657,889, forward strand.
CGGCACAGCTGCTCCAGCAGGTCGATCGCGTCGGCGGCGCTGCGGGCCGGGCCCTCGACCAGTTCCGTCAGCTCGACCGGCACCTTCACCGGGGCGCCGGGCTCGGCGAGCAATTCCTTCTCCACCAGCCCGAAATGGGCCGCGAAGCAGGCCCTGAGGCCCGGCAACGCGTTGGCCTGGCCGCCCCACACCTGTGAGGCGCGCAGCACGGCGAGCACGAGGTTGACCCGCGCTTCGTCGACCGGCCCGCCACCGAGGATGTGCAGCCCGTCGCGGATCTGCACGTCCTTGATCTCGCACAGATAGCCGTCGATGTGCATGACGAACTCGTCGAAGTCGTCGTCGTCCGGCTGGTCCTCGACATGCAGGTCGTGGTGGAGCTCGGCCGCCTTGACCAGCGTCCAGATCTGCGCCCGCACGGCCGGCGCCTTCGTCGGGTCCAGGTCGGAGACGAGCGCGTACTCGTCGAGGAGCTGCTCCAGCTTGGCGAGGTCGCCGTAGGTGTCGGCCCGCGCCATCGGCGGTACGAGGTGGTCGACGACGGTGGCGTGTCCGCGCCGCTTGGCCTGGGTGCCCTCGCCGGGGTCGTTGACGATGAAGGGGTAGATCAGCGGGAGTTCACCGAGCACGGCGTCCGGCGCGCACCCGCCGCTGAGCCCGAGTCCCTTGCCGGGCAGCCACTCCATCGTGCCGTGCTTGCCCATGTGGACGATCGCGTCGGCGCCGAAGCTGTTCTCCAGCCAGCGGTACGCGGCCATGTAGTGGTGCGACGGCGGCATGTCGGGGTCGTGGTAGATCGCGATCGGGTTCTCCCCGAAGCCGCGCGGCGGCTGGATCATCACGACGACGTTCCCGAACTGGAGGGAGGCGAGCACGATGTCGTCCCCGTCGACGTAGAGGCTGCCCGGCGGCTCGCCCCACGCCTCCAGCATGCCGTCCCGCAACTCCGGGTCCAGCTTGTCGAACCAGGCCCGGTAATCGGCCAGCGGCACCCGCGCGGGCGCGGCGGCCAGCTGCTCCTCGGTGAGCCACTCGACGTCGTGGCCACCGGCGTTGATCAGCCGGTGGATCAACTCGTCGCCGCCGGACGGGTATTCGGTGAGCGAGTACCCGGCCGCCTTGAGCGCGTCCAGCACCCGCACCGCCGAGGCGGGCGTGTCGAGACCGACCGCGTTGCCGACCCGCGAGTGCTTGGTCGGGTACGCGGTGAAGACGAGCGCGAGCTTCTTCTCCGCGTTCGGCTTGTACCCCAACCGGGCGTGCCGTACGGCGATCCCGGCGACGCGCGCGGCCCGCTCGGGGTCGGCGACATAGACGGGGACGTCGTCCGGGCCCTGCTCCTTGAAGGAGAACGGGACGGTGACGAGCCGCCCGTCGAACTCGGGGATCGCGACCTGCATCGCCGCGTCCATGGGGGAGAGCGCGGCGTCGGACGCCTCCCACGCCGCCCTGGACGACGTGAGGCAAAGTCCTTGCAGCACCGGCACATCGAGGTCGGCCAGCGCCCCGATGTCCCAGGCCTCCTCGTCGCCGCCCGCCGACGCCTGCGAGGCGTGCGCGCCACCGGCGGCGAGGACGGTGGCGACGAGCGCGTCCGTCCTGCCGAGGATCTCGTACAGCCCGGCGTCGGCACCGCGCAGCGAACCGCAGTACACGGGAAGGGCGTTGGCGCCGCGCGCCTCGACGGCATCGCACAGGGTGTCGACGAAGCCGGTGTTGCCGCTGAGCTCATGGGCCCGGTAGAAGAGCACACCGACGGTCGGCCGGCCCTCGATGAAGGCACGGTCGCCATGGACGCCGTACTCCGGCATCTTCTGCGGTTCCAGGAACCCCTCACCGGTCAGCAGCACGGTGTCGGACAGGAACCGGGCCAGCTCGGTGAGGTTGGCGGGGCCACCCTCGACGAGGTACTTCAGCGCCTCCGCGACCACACCGGCCGGCACGGACGACTCGGCCATCAACTCGGCGTCGGGCACGGCCTCACCGCCAAGGAGCACGGTCGGCACACCGGACGCCCTAAGCGCGGCCAGCCCGTCCTCCCAGGCACGCTTGCCACCGAGCAGCCGTACGACGGCGACGTCGGAGCCCTGGATCAGCCCCGGCAGCTCCGCGGCCACGTCCACGCGGGTCGGGTTGCCTATCCGGTAGTCGGCACCGGAGGCGGCCCGGGCCGCCAACAGGTCCGTGTCGGCGGTCGACAACAACAACACAGTGCTCATGCGGGCGCTCCCGGTGGAATGAAAGGCAGTCCTTGCGGCGCGCCCGACTCGATGAGCCGCCAGAGCGCGTCCGTGTCCGCGTGCTGTTCGATCAGGTCGCCGAGCCGGTCGAGCTGCTCCTCGCGCAGCGCGGCGAACGAGGTGTCGGGCGCCGGCACGAACCGGCGGCCCGCGGCGGCCGCCACCTCGCGCAGGAACGCCCGCCGGAAGCCGTCCGACTCCAGCGAGCCGTGCCAGTGGGTGCCCCAGGTCTGACCGACCCGGCAGCCGTCCAGGAAGGGTTCTCCCGAGGTCACGGAGGCGACCCCGTGATGGATCTCGTATCCCGTGACCCGTTCCCCGAGTGCCTCCCCCTCCGGCCGGGTAAGGATCTTCTCGTGGGCGAACCGAACCCTTAGGGGCAGCACCCCGAGCCCTTCGACCTGCCCCTGCCGGCTCTCGACCTCGTCCTCGATGTGCTCGCCGAGAACCTGGAAGCCGCCGCAGATCCCGAGGATCGGACGCCCTTCCGCGGCCCGTGCGACGAGGGCGCCGGCCAGCCCGCGCTCATGCAGCCACTCCAGTGCCCGCACCGTCCCGCGCGTCCCCGGGACGATGACGAGATCGGCGTCGGCGAGCTCCTCCGGCCGGTCCACGAACCGCACGACGACACCCGGTTCGGCGGCGAGCGCGTCCACGTCCGTGAAGTTGGACATCAGGGGGACCGCGCAGACGGCGACCCGCAGCACGTCCTCCCCGACGGGCGGGGCGGTGTTCGACTCCCGGACGGTCCCTCTGAGGGAAACCCGCAGACCGTCTTCCTCATCGATACCGAGGCCGTGCCGGAAGGGCAGGACGCCGTACGTATGCCGCCCGGTGAGCCCGTGGAGCATGTCGAGCCCCGGCTCGAGAAGCGACACATCCCCCCGGAACTTGTTGACGAGGAACCCGGCGACGAGCGCCTGATCCTCGGGGGACAGCAGGGCGACGGTCCCGAAGAAGGAGGCGAACACGCCCCCGCGGTCGATGTCCCCGACCACCAGCACCGGAAGACCGGCATTGCGGGCGATCCCCATGTTGACGATGTCGGTCCGCCGCAGATTGATCTCCGCCGGACTGCCGGCCCCCTCACAGATCACCGCGTCATACGTGCCCCGCAGTTCGGCGAGACAGTCGAGCACGGTCCCGAGCAGCTTCTGCTGCCGCCCCCCGTGATAGCCGCGCGCGCTCATCTCGCCGACGGGCTTCCCCATCAGCACGACCTGGCTACTCTGCTCGCCACCGGGCTTGAGCAGCACGGGATTCATCAGCGCGGTCGGCTCGACCCGACAGGCCTGGGCCTGCATGGCCTGAGCCCGCCCGATCTCCGCACCCTCCCGCGTCACGAACGAATTGAGGGACATGTTCTGCGCCTTGAAGGGCGCGACCTTGACCCCCTGCCGCACCAGCCACCGGCAGATCCCGGCGGTGACGACACTCTTGCCGGCGTCGGAGGTGGTCCCGGCGACGAGCAGCCCCCCGCTCATGACGTACGTCCCTTCTTCGTGGCCAGGGCCCGCGCGGCGACACCGACGCCGAGCGCGAGCACCCCGACCCGCCGCGAAAGCCGTACGGCGCGCTCGATGTCCCGCGTGGCGACGGCCCGCCCGGACTGATTGAGGACGGGCCGGTGCTCGATCCGCCCCGCGTACGACAAGGTCCCCCCGAGCCGCACCCCGAGGGCTCCCGCGAACGAGGCCTCGACGGGCCCGGCGTTGGGGCTCGGATGCTTGGCGGCGTCGGCACGCCACACTCGTACGGCCCCCCGGGGATCACTTCCGGCGACGGCGGCGAGTACAGCGGTGAGGCGCGCCCCCGGCCATCCGGCGAGGTCGTCGAGCCTGGCGGATGCCCATCCGTAGCGCCGGTACCGCTCGGACTTGTGCCCGACCATGGCGTCGAGGGTGTTGACGGCCCGGAACCCGAGCAGACCGGGCACTCCGCCGAACGCCCCCCAGACCAGGGCGCCGACCACGGCGTCGGAGGTGTTCTCGGCGACGGACTCGACGACGGCCCGGGCGATCCCGTCGGCGTCGAGGGCCTGCGGATCCCGCCCGCACAGGTGCGGCAGCCGGGCGCGAGCCCCCTCGACGTCCCCCGCCTCCAGAGCCCGCCCGATGACCCGGGCCTCGCGTGCGAGCGACGTTCCGCCCACCACGGCCCAGGTGGCGGCTCCGGTCAGCGCGACGGACGCGCTGCGGGAGGGACGTACGACTCTCCGGGCGAGGGCGCCCAGTCCCACGGCGCCCCCGACGCACACGGCGGTGTGCAGCGCGCCCCACCCACGATGGTCCCGCCACAGAGCCTTCTCCACGGCACCGGCGGCCCGCCCGAACACGGCGACCGGATGCCCCCGGTGTGGATCACCGAGCAGCAGATCTGCGACGAGTCCGGCGGCGGCGCCGTACGCGAAGACGCGATCGGCACGCATGCGCTCAGCCGGCCGTGGGGTCGGGCAGCGACCTGGTGGCGTACCTCAAACGGCAGGCGAGCATGGCGATATGTCCTCACTCAGGGTGTCCACGCCCTGGTTCGACGAGACCGACGGTGGGAGTTCCTGGCTCCCGGGGCTACCTACCCCGGTGACAGTGGCGGGACCGCGCCGGATTCACACCGGTCTTCCTCCCTGGCCGCCGTACTTGGCTCCGGCAGTCCACCACGGGCCCGGAAGGGCCGTCAACTCGCTGTTGACCTGCGGGAGCGGAGTGTGCAGAACCCCACATCGGCGGGCCCGCGGACGGGGTTCGCGAGGCCCGGAACGCGAGAGCGCCCTGTCCGGAATCCCCCCTTCAGGGGCCCGGAACAGGGCGCGGAATCGTCGTGGTGAGGCTCAGGCGACGATCAGATAGATGCCGTAGCCCACCGCCGCCGCACAGGCGGCGAAGCAGGCGTACGCGCCGGTCACGGCGAGGGACGCCGAGCCGCCCGCGGCCGAGGCCCGCTCCTGGCGGGAGAGACCCATGATGCCGAGGGTGAAGAGGGCCACGAGGGCCACGGTGACGACGAGGCTGACGCCGAAGACGGAGCCCAGTGCTTGCCAGTCGATCTTCATGTTGCTTGGTTTCCTTCGTCGCTCAGACCGCGGCGGCCGGCGGGGCCGCCGGTTCCGTGGAGGCCGTGGCCGCTGCCGGTGCGGGGATCGTGGCGGTCAGGACGTCCGCGACGGTGCCCGCCGGAGGCGGGGTGACCGCGGCGATCGCCGTCGTGACCACGCCGGCCGGCTCGTCGGCGGTGTCGTTGACGTTCGACGCGTCCACGACCTCGCGGCGCGAGATCTTCCAGATGGCCGCGCTGGAGGCGATCAGGAAGACCAGGACGACGCCCGTGCCCCAGTCGCCGAGGTCGGTCACCGACTCCGCCAGCGCGCCCACCAGGGCGGCCGCCGGGAGCGTGAGGCCCCAGGCCACGAACATCCGCGTCGCCGTCGACCAGCGGACGACGCCGCCCTTGCGGCCGATGCCCGCGCCCATCACCGAACCGGAGACGGAGTGCGTGGTGGAGAGGGAGAAACCGAGGTGCGAGGAGGCCAGGATGACCGTCGCCGCGCTGGTCTGGGCGGCGAAGCCCTGCTGCGGCTGGAGGTCGGTCAGACCCTTGCCCATCGTGCGGATGATGCGCCAGCCGCCGAGGTAGGTACCGAGCGCGATGGCCAGGCCCGCGGAGAGGATGACCCAGGTGGGCGGGTCGGAGTCGGGCGCGACGGCGCCGCCGGCGACGAGGGCGAGGGTGATGATGCCCATCGTCTTCTGCGCGTCGTTCGTGCCGTGGGCGAGGGAGACCAGGCCGGCCGAGGCGATCTGGCCGGTGCGGAAGCCCTTGGCGGCGGCCTTGCCGTCCGCCTTCTTGCCGAGGGAGTAGGAGAGGCGGGTGGCCAGCATGGCGGCGAGGCCCGCGACGATGGGCGCCGCGATCGCCGGGATCAGGACCTTGGTGACCAGGACGTCACCGTGGACCGCGCCCATGCCCGCCGAAGCGATGGTGGCGCCGATCAGACCGCCCATGAGGGCGTGCGAGGAGCTGGAGGGGAGTCCGACCAGCCAGGTCAGCAGGTTCCAGAGGATCGCGCCGACCAGTGCGGCGAAGATGACCTCGGGACGGATGCCGCTCTCGTCGACGAGACCCTTGGAGATCGTGTTGGCGACCTCCACGGAGAGAAAGGCGCCCACAAGGTTGAGCACGGCGGACATGGCCACCGCGACCTTGGGCTTGAGCGCACCGGTCGAGATGGTCGTGGCCATCGCGTTGGCGGTGTCGTGAAAACCGTTCGTGAAATCGAACGCAAGTGCGGTTACCACCACAATCGCGAGGATCAGCGAGAAGTTTTCCATTTACCCAGGCAATCGTTCGAGCGTCATTGGCACGTTGAACGTAGGTAACCAGGGTGAACGGAAGATGAACTGAGGCGGGCCACACGGTGTCTGGAACCGAGGGTTTTCCCTCCGATGCCGACGGGACCCCCGTGCGGCCCGTGCGCCGCACGGTCACGAGCCCCGGGCGAACTTCCTCAGCTGGGCCGCCGAGCCGTTGAAGAGATTCTGATCACCCGGCAGAGCGCCGCTGTTGTCGTACTGCCAGATCGTCCAGTAGGACCATCCGTTGGGCAGCGAACCGGCGTCCGCCGCGTCGTAGCGGGCCACCCACAGCGCGTGGTTCCGGGCGAAGGCGCCGCTGCCCCCGGTGCACACGTTCCACCAGTGGGCGGTCGTGTAGATCACCGGACGCCGCCCGGTGAGCCGCTTGACCTCGTTGCTGAAGGACTTGATCCAGCTGACCATCGCGGCCTTCTTCAGGCCGTAGCACCGGTGCTTGCCGTCGTACGGGTTGTATTCGATGTCGAGCGCCGGCGGCAGCGTCCAGCCGTCCGCGCTCCAGCCTCCGCCGTTGTTCACGAAGTACCGCGCCTGCGCCTTGCCCGACGACTGGTCCGGCAGCGCGAAATGGTAGGCCCCGCGGATCAGGCCCGCCTCGCGCGAGCCGGTGTACTGCTGGCCGAAGTACGGGTTGCGGTACGTCCCGCCCTCGGTCGCCTTGACGTAGACGAACCGGGCGCCGTCGTTCTTCGCGCCCGGCCAGTCGACGTTCTTCTGATGGGACGAGACGTCGTGCCCCTTGGGCTTGCCCGCCGCCGCAGCCGGGAACTCGGCCAGCGCGGTCCCCGACAGGGCGAGCGCGGCCACGGAGGCCGCCAGCAGGCGGGCGCGGTGACGGGACGGTTTGCGATCACGAGCCATATTTCCCCCCGGAATGGCGACGTGCACGACAAATCAGGCAGTGAGGCTACTGGAAGATCCCGCAACGTTCGGTGATGTCTGGCCAAGCTGGGCAAGAGGGTGATGTATCCGTATATGCGCACTTCCGGACGCCGTGCCTCCGCCCTTAAAGTGCCCCGGCCAGGCGGTGCGCCGAAGCCACGACTGGCAGGATCGCGGCATGGCTGAGCAGCGGCAGGAGCAGCGGGACGGGCGGGACGTCCGGGAGGACGCGCGGACGGCGGGCACACCGCGGGGGCGTGATGTGCGCGAGGAGGAGGTCCTCGCCTGGGAGCGTCTCGTCGACGCCGCCCGTCGCACCGTCGCCGACGGGCTCGTCGTCGGCACCTCGGGCAACGTCTCCGTCCGCGTCGGCGACACGGTGCTGGTCACGCCGTCGGGAGTGCCGTACGACCGGCTGACCCCGGACGACATCACCGGCGTCGACCTCGACGGCCGGCAGGTCCTCGGCAGCCTGGTCCCGACCAGCGAACTGCCCATGCATCTCGCCGTCTACCGCTCGACCGACGCCCGCGCCGTCGTCCACACCCACGCCGTCCACGCGACAGCCGTCTCGATGCTCGTACCGGAGCTTCCCGCGGTCCACTACATGTCCGGCGCCCTCGGCGGCGCCGTCCGGGTTGCCCCGTATGCGACCTACGGCACCGAGGAGTTGGCCGAGAACATGCTCCGCGCCCTCGCCGACCGCACCGCCTGCCTCCTCCGCAACCACGGCACGATCACCTACGGCGACACCCTCGACCAGGCCTACGACCGGACCGCCCAACTGGAGTGGATGTGCCGCCTGTGGCTGACGGCATCCTCGGTCCCGGGCCTCACCCCGGCCCTCCTGTCGAAGGAACAGGTGGCCGAGGCGGGGGAGAAGCTGCGGGGGTACGGGCAGCGGGGGTGACATTGGTGCCGCCCTCCTCCTCTCCGGACGCCCCGCGTCACCCTCATTCGCCCTTCCACTGGCCTCCACCCCTGTCCACCCGGACACTGGACGGGTGCGTACTGTCAAAGCGACGGCCGCCGCCGTCACCGTGGCCCTGGCCGCCGGAGCCGCGAGCGTCGCCGCCGGGCGGCTCGCCAGCGACGCCGCTCTGAAGGCACCCCCGGGCCGGCCGCTGGCCGGCGAACCCCGGCTCACCGTGCATGCCACGGCGGCCGGACAGATCGCCCTGACCCGGGACCTGGCCGCCCTGCGGCCCGGCACCTACGGCCTCGCCGGCGACGGCAGCCACGCGGTCGTCGGCCCCGTCCTCGGCACCGCGTCCCACTCCGCCGACACCGTCGTACGCCGCCTCGAACGCGTCACACACGGCACCCTGGAACCCGGCGACAAGGTCTGGCTCACCCCCAACCTCCACGTCGGCGACCCCCGCTCCGCCCTCGGCCTCGACCACACCGACGTCCAGATCCCCGGCGAACTCGGCACCCTGCCCGCGTGGTTCGTGCCCGGCGTCCGGGACACCTGGGTCATCACCGTCCACGGTCTCGGCGCCACCCGCGAACTCTCCATGAACGTCATGGAGTTCCTCGCCGGCCGGCGCTTCCCCGTGCTCGCCCTCGGCTACCGCGGCGACCTCGGCGCGCCCCGGCAGCCCGACGGCCTCAACCACCTCGGCGAGACCGAGTGGCGCGACCTGGACGCCGCGATCCGCCACGCCGTACGCCACGGCGCCCGCAACGTCGTCCTGCACGGCTGGTCCACCGGCGCCACCATGGCCCTGCGCGCCGCCGCCCACTCCGGGGTCCGCGAGCGGATCAAGGGTCTGATCCTGGACTCCCCGGTGCTCAGCTGGGAGACCACCCTGCGCGCCCTCGCCTCGGCCCGCCGCACCCCCGGCGCCCTGCTGCCCCTCGCCGTCCGCGCCGCACAGGGCCGCACCGGTCTGCACGGCGACAACCTCGCCGAAGCCGTCGACCCCGAGCTGCTCAAGGTGCCCACCCTGATCCTGCACGGCCCCGACGACACCGTCGCGCCCTGGACCCTCTCCCGCCGCCTCGCCGCCGCCCGCCCCCACCTCGTCGCCCTCCACACCGTCCCGCACGCTCCCCACGGAGCCATGTGGAACGCCGACCCCGAGGGCTACGAAGAGGCGCTCCGCCGCTTTCTGACCCCCCTGATGTAACGGCGCCGGCCGACGGCGGCGAGGGTTCCGTTTAAGGCCGTACCACTGGCCTGATCCAGGCGCCCGACCCCCTGCCGCGACCCGTGCGTTGGCCATCCCCGTAGCCCGCCGTTACATTCCGTTTGGGTTTTCGGACCGTCAACCGGAAGACTGCACCCGTGACGTCCCGTATCCCGCGCGACTCCAGGCTTCGACTCGTCCGCACGCGACCCCTGGCCGCCGCCCCCCGAGCGATGAACCAGCGGCGCTCGCGCCGCCCCGCACCCCGCCCCCCGGAGGGCACCCCGGCACAGGCCGAGTTGGCCAGAATGGCTCGCTCCGGCCTCGCCGGCGCGGCCCGCGTCGCCCACTGGGCCGACGCCGCCCTCGGCCCCGGCAGTGACGGCGGGCAGCACGACGGCAAGGCCACCCTCTCCGACGCCAGCGCCGAACGGGCCGCCGCCCACCTCGGCCTGACCGCCGCTCAGGTCCGCGCCGACTGGGACACCGCCCGCCTCGCCGGCCTCGTCGAGGTGCACGGCGACAGCGCCCGCCCCGGCTGGCGGCTGCGCGCCTGGGACCGCGACGACAGCGCCGTGCTCCGCGGCTGGGTCGCCCTCTTCGACGCCTGGTCGCTGGCCCACCCCGAACCGGCGGACCACGAACCCGCCGCCGTCGCCGAGGTCGTCTCGGCCATGCCCCAGGTGCTCTCCTTCCTCCAGCTCTCCGCCGGCCCCGTGCCCGTGGAACAGCTCCTGGACCTCCTGGAGCAGCGCGTCACCGAACTGCGCACCGAACGCTGCGAGATCCCCTACGGTCCCCAGCCCGACCCGGCCGGCCAGGCCCAGGCACAGGCGCGGACCGAGGACGCCCCCCTCGAACCCCTCCTCGACTGGGCCCTGTACGCGCTCGCCTCCGTCGGCGCCCTCACCTACGGCGACGGCCAGGCCACGCTGACCCCGCTCGGCAGCTGGGCGGTGTGGGTCAAGCTGGAGCAGATCTGCGTCGCCGCGCAGAGCCCCGCCGGCAACATCGAGGTCGTCGCCGAGGAGATGCTCCGCGGCTGCTCCCAGCTGCGCCCCAACGCCGCCCGCGCCGAGTACCGGGCCTGGCTCGCCGCCCGCCCCGTCGGCAGCGCCGTCACCGAACTCATCGACGCCGCCCGCGGCGAGGACGCCCTGCTGCGCGGCCTCGCCTTCGAGGCGCTCCGGGTCGTCGGCGCCCCTGCCGAGCCCGACGTCCGCGCCGTCGCCGACGAGCCGACGCTGCGGCCGTACGCACTGCTCTGGCTCGCCGAGCACGACGGCCACGACCCGGAGGACGCCCACGAGGTCCTCACCCGGGAGGAGGCCACCTGGCTGTGGGTCGACACCGCGGCCGCCGTCGCCGACCACGGCGAGGCCCCGCTGCTGGTGCGGCACCTGGAGTCCGCGGTGCAGCCGACGGTCCCCATGCTCCTCGACGAGGTGCGTGCCGTCGGCCACCCCCGCACCGTGCAGGTCCTGGTCGCCCTCGCCGCCGCGCATCCCGACCCCGCCCTGGCCAAGGCGGTCCGCAGGGCGGCCTTCCAGGTGCACACGGGCCGCAGCTAGGAGGGGAGGGCGGCTAGCCGCCCATCTCCGGCGTGTACGTCCCGAAGCTCCAGACGTTGCCCTCGACGTCCCGGGCCATGTAGTCCCGCGCTCCGTAGTCCTGGTCCGTCGGGGGCATCAGGATCTCCGCGCCCTGCTCCACGGCGTGCCGGTGGTGTGCGTCCACGTCGTCCACGGCGACGTACACCCCGGTGGTGCCCGCGTCCTTCATCGCCGCGTCGAAGACGCCGCCGCGGCCCTTGGAGCCGACCATCACCGCGCCGTTGCCCTGCACCAGCTCGGCATGCAGCACCGAGCCGTCCTCACCCTCGTACACCGACAGCTCGCTGAAACCGAACGCCTCCGTCAGCTGCCGGATCGCCGCCTTGGCGTCCGTGTACAGCAGCGTCGGGTAGATGCTGGGCCGCCCACCGCTCGTGCCTGCCATGCCGATCACTCCCTCGTGATCCGGAACCACCCGGAAATCGATGATCTCGACGTGCGGCCCAGTCTTCCAGCGACCACTGACAATCACCCCTGACCAGCGAAAACCCCGGCACACCGGTCAGCTGAAGGTGTTGCACCTCGCCATGTCGCCGCTCTCGTACCCCGTCCGGAACCACTGCTGGCGCTGCTGCGCCGACCCGTGCGTCCACGACTCGGGCGTCACCCGTCCCTGGAACCGCTCCTGGATCCGGTCGTCGCCGACGGCCGCCGCCGCGTCCAGACCGTCGGTGATGTCGGCCGTGGTGAGGCTCGTGATGAGGGGGCGCCCGGTCGACTCGTCGTTCGTCGTGGTCGCGTGGTGCGCCCACACCCCGGCGTAGCAGTCCGCCTGGAGCTCGACCCTGACCGCGTTGCTGTCGGCGCCCGTGCGTCCGTCCTGGGACCGGCTCAGCGTGCCCATCAGGTCCTGCACATGGTGCCCGTACTCGTGCGCGACGACGTAGGCCTGCGCGAAGGCGCCGCCGCTCGCGCCGAACTTCGACCGCAGCTCGTCGAAGAAGCCGAGGTCCAGATAGACCTTGCGGTCGCCGGGGCAGTAGAACGGCCCGACCGCGGAGGTCGCCGACCCGCACGCGGTGCCGACCCGCTGACTGAAGAAGACGGTGGGGGAGCGGGTGTAGGAGCCGCTGCGCCGCGCGAACTCCTGGTCCCAGTAGTCCTGCACGCTGTTGACCACCGCCACCATGCGGCAGTCGTCCCGGGTGTTGGCGTCCTGCCCGGTACGGCAGCTCTGCTGCACCTGCGCGAGGCCGGACGCCGTCGCCGCGGGCTGGTCGGCGCCGCTGTCGGAGAGGCCCAGATGGTCGGGGCCGACGCCGAAAAAGAGCCCCAGCAACAGGGCGATCAGTCCGGCGATGCCGCCGCCGACGGTCGCCCTGCCCCCGGGGACGCGGCTGCCGCGCACGTCCTGGACCTCGGAGGTGTCCAACTTGGCGTCGTCGTCGAACTGCATGCCGTCATCGTGATCCACGGTTCCGGCACCCGCACCCGGAGCAGGCCTCGGCTCTCGAACACCCGCACCCAGAAAAAGTGCTTGCACGCCCCCGTTAGACTTGGCCCATGGCCATTCTCCTCGCGCATTAGACGGCGGGAACGTCCTCAGCCGCCCACAACCGTCAAACACACGCCCTGGAGTCTGTCCGTGATCTCCGCCACCGGTATCGAGCTGCGCGCCGGCGCCCGAGTCCTCATCGAGTCCGCCACCTTCCGTGTCGCCAAGGGCGACCGCATCGGCCTGGTCGGCCGCAACGGCGCCGGGAAGACCACCCTCACCAAGTGCCTGGCCGGTGAGGGCACCCCCGCCGGCGGCCAGATCACCCGCTCCGGTGAGGTCGGCTATCTCCCGCAGGACCCCCGCACCGGCGACCTCGACGTGCTCGCCCGCGACCGGATCCTCTCCGCGCGCGGCCTCGACGTACTGATCCGCAAGATGCGCGAGAACGAACAGCGGATCGCCAACGGCAGCGGCGCCACCCGCGAGAAGGCCCTCAGGCAGTACGAGCGCCAGGAGACCGAGTTCCTCACCAAGGGCGGGTACGCGGCCGAGGCCGAGGCCGCCACCATCGCCGCCGCGCTGAACCTGCCCGACCGGGTGCTCGGCCAGCCGCTGCACACCCTCTCCGGTGGTCAGCGCCGCCGTATCGAGCTGGCCCGGATCCTGTTCTCGGACGCGGACACCCTGCTCCTCGACGAGCCCACGAACCACCTCGACGCCGACTCGATCGTCTGGCTGCGCGACTACCTCAAGACCTACCGCGGCGGCTTCATCGTGATCTCCCACGACGTCGACCTGGTCGAGACGGTCGTGAACAAGGTCTTCTACCTGGACGCCAACCGCGCCCAGATCGACGTCTACAACATGGGCTGGAAGCTCTACCAGCAGCAGCGCGAGGCGGACGAGAAGCGCCGCAAGCGCGAGCGGCAGAACGCCGAGAAGAAGGCCGCGGCCCTGCACTCGCAGGCCGACAAGATGCGCGCCAAGGCCACCAAGACGGTCGCCGCGCAGAACATGGCCAAGCGCGCCGACCGGCTGCTCGCCGGGCTGGACGCGGTGCGGGTCTCCGACAAGGTCGCCAAGCTCCGCTTCCCGGAGCCCGCGCCCTGCGGCAAGACCCCGTTGACGGCCGAGGGGCTGTCGAAGTCGTACGGCTCGCTGGAGATCTTCACCGACGTCGACCTGGCCATCGACAAGGGGTCGAGGGTCGTCATCCTCGGTCTCAACGGCGCCGGCAAGACGACCCTGCTGCGGCTCCTCGCCGGTGCCGAGCAGCCGGACACCGGAGCCGTCGTGCCCGGCCACGGCCTCAAGATCGGCTACTACGCCCAGGAGCACGAGACGCTCGACCCCGAGCGCTCGGTCCTGGAGAACATGCGCTCCTCCGCCCCCGACCTGGACCTGGTCGAGGTCCGCAAGGTGCTGGGCTCCTTCCTGTTCTCCGGCGACGACGTCGACAAGCCCGCCGGTGTCCTCTCCGGCGGCGAGAAGACCCGTCTGGCCCTCGCCACCCTCGTCGTCTCCTCCGCCAACGTCCTGCTGCTCGACGAGCCCACCAACAACCTCGACCCGGCCAGCCGCGAGGAGATCCTCGGCGCGCTGCGCACCTACAAGGGCGCCGTCGTCCTGGTCACCCACGACGAGGGCGCGGTCGAGGCGCTCCAGCCGGAGCGGATCATTCTGCTGCCGGACGGAGTCGAGGACCTGTGGGGCGCCGACTACGCCGATCTGGTCGCCCTCGCTTGATCGAATGCTTGATCCACGGCGTATGGATCATTCGGCTTACCGGTGATCCATCATCTGTGTGAGATCTCCTCGTACCGAGGTGTGTCCTACATCCACTTCGCGGCCGATCCCTTTGTCGACAAGGGGTCGGCCGTCGTACGTCTCTGACCTGCCAATTCACAAATGAACCCGTTCGGCGGTACGAACGTGCCGCTGTGGAATCCCGTATTCCGTATGTGGGGACGCGCTCCTGTCGTCACAACCTTGTCTTACGGACCTTGCCGAATGGGTGGCCAGGAAGCTCTGGAGGGGTGATCATGAGGGGACCAGAGCGCACTTCCCATGAGGAGGCACGGGTGGCCGAGACTCTGAAGAAGGGCAGCCGGGTAACCGGCGCCGCGCGCGACAAGCTCGCGGCAGACCTGAAGAAGAAGTACGACTCCGGTGCGAGCATCCGGGCGCTGGCCGAGGAGACCGGCCGCTCGTATGGCTTCGTACACCGGATGCTCAGCGAGTCCGGCGTCACGCTCCGTGGGCGTGGCGGCGCGACCCGGGGCAAGAAGGCCGCGTCGTCCTGATTCCGGGCGGCCCCTCGGCTTCGATGGTGGCCACCCGGTCGGTTCCCTGATCGGCCGGGTGGTTACTGTGCAGTCACTTAGTCGTGCCGTGTGGCGCGGCGGATGACCGCACTCATCGGAGGCGCCCCATGGGCCAGGAACTCGTTCCCCTGCTCGACAAGGACGGCGTACGGCTCACCGTCGAGGACACCCTCGCCACGGTGACGCTGACCAACCCCGCCAAGCTCAACGCGCAGAGCCCCGCTCTGTGGCGGACGCTCGCCGAGGCGGGTCGGCTGGTTCCGGGCTCCGTCCGGGTCGTCGTGCTGCGCGGTGAGGGCAAGTCCTTCTCCGCGGGGCTCGACCGGCAGATGTTCACGCCTGAGGGGATCGAGGGCGAGCCGTCGTTCATCGACCTCGCCCGCAGTGGTGACGGCGAACTCGACGCTGCCATCGCGGAGTTCCAGGAGGGCTTCACCTGGTGGCGGCGGAGCGACGTCGTGTCCATCGCCGCCGTCCAGGGGCATGCCATCGGGGCGGGCTTCCAGCTCGCCCTCGCCTGCGACCTTCGCGTCGTCGCCGACGACGTGCAGTTCGCCATGCGCGAGACCGGTCTCGGTCTCGTCCCCGACCTCACGGGCACGCATCCGCTCGTCTCGCTGGTCGGCTATGCCCGGGCGCTGGAGATCTGCGCCACCGGGCGCTTCGTGCTGGCCGAGGAGGCGGTGAACACCGGCCTCGCCAACATCGCCGTCCCCCGCGACCAGCTCGACGACGCCGTACGCGACCTCGCCGGCGCCCTGCTGGCCGCGCCGCGCGACGCCGTCATCGAGACCAAGGCGCTGCTCCGCGGCGCCCAGGACCGCACCTACGACGACCAGCGCGCCGCCGAGCGCGCCGCCCAGGCACGCCGACTGCGCGACCTGGCCGGCATCGGCGAGTAACTGTCACCCGGCCGGGTGAACAGGACCCCCACCGTCACCCGATCGGGTGAACAGCACCGCCACCGCCGGATGCCCGAGGTGACCAGCGGCGCCGATATCACTCGACCGAGGTAACCAGCGCCGACGGCTTCACTCGACCGAGGTAACCAGCACCGTCGGCTTCATTCGACCGAGGTGACCGGCACCAGCACCACCCTCGTCATCCGACCCACGTGACCAGCACCGCCACCGTCGGATGACCGGGGAGCGTCCTCCCCACCCGCTCACGGACCGCCAGGGCCACCTCCAGTGCCCGGTGGTCCGCGTCGACCGCCACCTCCACCCGGACATGGCGCCGCGGCAGGGCCGAGTCGTCCTCGCCCTGCCGCTCCTCGTCCTGCACCGCCCGCCCCAGCACGGCGGTCAGCCCCACCACACCGGGCACCGCGAGGGCGGCGACCGCCGCGGGATCGTCGGCCGGTGCGGCCAACAGCGGCTCCGGCTGTCGTACCGCGGCGGCCTCCGGCTCCTCGTCCAGCAGCGCCGTCACCTTCAGATCGACCTCGGCCACCGTCAGGCCCAGCAGCTCCGTGGCCGCGGTCGCGAGGCCGGACCGCAGCCGGGCCGCCGTCATCGGCAGCGGCTCCCGCGCGGTCGCCGCGAACCGCGCCGAGATCCGTAGGGGCCCCGGCGGCAGACCGCTCGGCGGCGGCGGTACGACGGGCTCCTGCCCCGACTCCGGCTCGGCGAGCGCGATCCGCAGCGCCTCCAGCCGTACGCCGCGCAGCTCCCGTACCGCACGCCGCAGTACCGCCTCGGCCGCTTCCTCCGCGATCCACGCGCCGTCGCGCGCGCCTCCCAGCGGCAGCAGTCTGCCGAGGGCCAGGTGATGACGTACGGACTGTGTCCAGCGGTCGGTCATTGCTCCAGCCTGCCGCATCTCCGGGGCGCGCGGACGCAACCCCACTTACGGTGGTTCAAGGAGGACTACCGAAAGGGATGTACGGCGATGACTGAGCAGACGCAGACTCCCGACGTGGAGACCGCCCCGCAGTCGCGCAAGACCGTCAAGCGTGGCGGCGGCGACCCGGCGACCCGGGGACGGACCACCATCGCCGACGGAGTCGTGGAGAAGATCGCCGGGCTGGCCGCCCGGGACGTCCTCGGTGTGCACGCCATGGGCAGCGGGCTCTCCCGCACCTTCGGCGCCGTCCGCGACCGGGTGCCCGGCGGCTCGAAGTCCGTGACCCGAGGCGTCAAGGCCGAGGTCGGCGAGGTGCAGACCGCGCTCGACCTGGAGATCGTCGTCGACTACGGCGTGTCGATCTCCGATGTGGCGCACGCCGTGCGGGAGAACGTCATCGCGGCGGTGGAGCGCATGACCGGCCTGGAGGTCGTCGAGGTCAACATCGCGGTGAGCGACGTGAAACTGCCGGATGAAGAGGACGAGGAGCCGGAGCCCCGGATCCAGTGAAGGCTTTCCGGGCGGCTGAAGGGAGTACGGCATGAGCATGGCCGTGGTCGGCATGATCGCCGGCATGGCGCTGGGCTTCGCCGGGTACTTCGGCGGATTCGGGGCCTTTCTGCTGGTGGCGGCCCTGGGCGCGATCGGGTTCGTCGTCGGCCGCTTCACGGAGGGGGACCTGGAGATCGGCGACTTCTTCCGCACCCGCAACGACCGCCGCGACCGGCGGTGACGTAGGTGACCGCCGAGGCCACCGAGGCCGGTGAGCTCCGCGGACCCCTGACCGTCGTGGCGCCCGGCGAGCGCGGCGCGACCCGGATCGCCGACCGGGTCGTGGCGAAGATCGCCTCGCAGGCGGCCCGTGAGGTCATCGGGGAGATCCCGGACGAGGCCGGACCCCCGCACGCCACCGTCGTGGTCCACCACGACGTCGCCCGCGTCCGGGTCCATCTCGAACTCGGCTACCCCACCGACATCGGCGCCCGTTGCGCGCGCGTGCGTCGGCATGTGGTCGAGCGGGTACGCGCGTTGGTGGGAATGGAGGTGTCGGAGGTCGCGGTCCAGGTCGAGCGACTGCATCTGACCCCGGCGCACGGCGCGGCACAGGGGAGGACGCGATGAGCGAGCTCCAGGGCTCCGAGGGCACGACCCAGCGACTGCCGGTTCTGGAGAAGCCGACCGAACCGGACCACGCACCACCACCGGTCCTCGAAGGCGAGGGCGGCACCCGCCGCTTCTGGTCGCCCCGGCGCATCCCCGCGGGCGTCGTCGCGGTGCTGCTCCTCGCCGTCGCCGGACTCTTCCTCTACGACATCGCGGCCGTCCGCGCCGAGCAGCCGGCCATGCGCTGGCGCCGCGAACTGGCGGCGCAGCTCGCCGAGCGGCCCGTGGACGACACCTGGGTCCTGGTCGGCGCCGGCGTCGCGGCGGCCCTCGGCCTCTGGCTGATCGTCCTCGCCGCCACCCCCGGTCTGCGCGGCATCCTGCCCATGCGGCGGGTCCACGCCGACGTACGGGCGGGGCTGCACCGGGAGGCCGCCGCCCTGGTCCTGCGCGACCGCGCCGTCGAGGTCGCCGGGGTGCAGTCGGTCCGGGTCCGGCTGTCCCGCGCCAAGGCCGACGTCAGCGCGGTCTCGCACTTCCGTGAACTGGACGACGTACGCGCCGATCTGGACGCCGTGCTCGGCGACGCGATCGGGGGGCTGGGCCTGGCCCGGCCGCCCGCGCTGTCGGTGCATGTGCGGCGGCCCGGGAAGAAGGGGTGAGGGCCGTGCTCAAGGTCGTCAACCGGGTGCTGCTGGGCGTGATCGGGCTGGTGCTCGTCGTCGTGGGCGGGTCGGTGCTGGCCGTGGGGCTGGGCGCGAACCCGCCCTCCTGGTGGATCCACGACAGCCGGCACGACGTCCTCCTCGACGACGCCGAGCGCACCCGCTGGGAGGACCACGGCTGGTGGTGGCCGACCGTCCTCGCCGTACTGGCCGTCCTCGTCCTGCTCACCCTCTGGTGGCTGGTCGCGAACCTGCGTCGCCACCGCCTCACCGAGGTCCTGGTGGACACCGGAGACGGCGAGGGCGCCCTGCTGCGCGGCCGGGCGCTGGAAGGCGTACTGGCCACCGAGGCGACGGAGTTGGAGGGCGTCTCCCACGCCCACGTCCGACTGACGGGCAAGCGCAACGCCCCGGAGACCCGCGTACGGCTCCAGCTGGAACCGCACGTGGACCCCGGGGCCGCGTTGAGCCACCTCACGTCGGAAGCCCTCACCCACGCCCGCAACTCGGCAGGGCTCGAGTCCCTGCCGACGGAGGTCCGCATGAGGGCGGTCAAGCACAAGGCGGAAAGGGTCAGTTGAGGCTCTGTCAGAACCCGTGCCGCATACCCCCATCGACAGGAACCATGATCCCGGTCAAGTAGGAAGCGGCGGGCGACAACAGGAACGCCGCCGTACGTCCGAACTCCTCCGGCGTCCCGTACCGCCGCAACGGAATCCGAGCCTCATTGGCGGCCCGCGTGGCCTCCGGGTCGGCGGACAACCCGTCGAGCTCGCGCACGCGATCCGTGTCGATACGCGACGGCAGCAGGCCCACGACACGGATCCCGCGCGGTCCCAGCTCGTCCGCCAGCGACTTCGCGAACCCGGCGAGCCCCGGCCGCAGCCCGTTGGAGATGGTCAGCCCCGGGATCGGTTCGTGCACCGAGCCCGACAGCACGAACCCGATCACACCCCCGGCCTCCAGCTCGGCCGCCGCCGCCCGCGCGAGCCGTACCGCTCCGAGGAACACCGATTCGAACGCGCTGGTCCACTGCTCGTCCGTGTTGTCCGCGACGAACCCCGGCGCGGGGCCGCCCACGCTGATCAGGATGCCGTCGAAGCCGCCGAAGTGCTCCCGCGCGGCGGCGATCAGCCGGTCCGCGGCCTCCGGGTCGGCGTTGTCGACGGCCACCCCGACGGCGTTCGGCCCCAGCTCGGCCGCCGCGTCGGCGACCCGCTTCTCGTCCCGCCCGGTCAGTACCACCTTCGCCCCGTCGGCGACCAGCTCGCGCGCGGACGCGTTGCCGAGGCCGCGCGTGGCCCCGGTGACGACGTACACCCGGTCCTTCAGTCCAAGATCCATGACCCCTATCCTGCCTTCTCGTCCCCGAACAGGGCGAGGGCGGTGTTCACCAGTCCGATGTGGCTGAACGCCTGCGGGAAGTTGCCGAGGTGGCACTCGTGCACCGGGTCGTACTCCTCGGACAGCAGCCCCACGTCGTTGGCCAGCGCCACAAGGCGCTCGAACAGCTCACGGGCCTCCTTCGTACGGCCCGTCATGTGCAGGGCGTCCGCGAGCCAGAACGAGCACACCAGGAACGTGCCCTCGTCGCCCGGCAGCCCGTCCACCGTCGTGCCGTCGGTGCTGTAGCGGCGCAGGAAACCGCCGTGGCCCAGCTCCTCGCGGATCGCGTCGACGGTGCCGATCACGCGCGGATCGTCGGGCGGCAGGAAGCCGACGCGGGGGATGAGGAGCAGGGAGGCGTCGAGCTCGCGGGAGCCGTAGGACTGGGTGAAGGTGTTGCGCTCGGCGTCGAAGCCCTTCTCGCACACCTCGCGATGCACCTCGTCGCGCATCGCGCGCCAGGCCTCCAGGTCGCCGTCGAGCTCGGGGTTGTCCTCCACGGCGCGCACCGCGCGGTCGACGGCCACCCACACCATCACCTTGGAGTGCACGAACTGCCGGCGCCCGCCGCGCACCTCCCACAACCCCTCGTCGGGCTGCCGCCACGCCTCGCGCAGGAACTCCACCAGCGCGCACTGGATGGACCAGATGTGCGGCTTGGGGGACAGGCCCGAACTCCGGGCCAGCGACAGGGAGTCCATGACCTCGCCGTACACGTCCAGCTGGAGCTGGTTCACGGCCTCGTTGCCGATCCGCACCGGCCGGGAGTCGTGAAAACCGGTCAGCCACGGCAGTTCGAACTCGGGCAGCCGCCGCTCACCCGCGAGGCCGTACATGATCTGAAGGTCCGCCGGATCGCCCGCGACCGCCCGCAGCAGCCAGTCACGCCAGGCCTCGGCCTCCTCGTGGTAGCCCGCCGAGAGCAGCGCGCCGAGGGTGAGCGTGGAGTCGCGCAGCCAGCAGTACCGGTAGTCCCAGTTGCGTACGCCGCCCAGCTCCTCCGGCAGCGAGGTGGTGGCCGCGGCGACGATGCCGCCGGTAGGGACGT
The DNA here is from genome assembly GCF_045041065.1 of Streptomyces sp. NBC_00028. Classification (NCBI taxonomy): domain Bacteria; kingdom Bacillati; phylum Actinomycetota; class Actinomycetes; order Kitasatosporales; family Streptomycetaceae; genus Streptomyces; species Streptomyces sp. NBC_00028. The sequence goes on from NZ_CP108293.1 coordinate 7,678,933, forward strand.
AGGTGAGGGCCTTGAGGGTGATCAGGGAGCGCAGGACGACGTCCTTGTACGGGCCGTCGTAGCGGCAGCGGTCCGACCATGCCTGCCAGTCCTCGACGCTGGTGGCGAGGGCGTCGAACGGGTCGGTCTCCGGCGGGCGCGGCTCGTGCGAGGGGTGCCAGGTGAGCACGAACGCGACCTTCTCGCCCTCCTTGACGGTGAACTCCGAGTGCGTGCCGAAGTCCTCGCCCCAGGTGCGCACCTCGGGTTCGCTGCGCAACCACGCCGAGTCGGGTCCGGCGACGGCCACCCGATGCCCGTCCGTCCTGCGCACCCACGGCATGATCGAGCCGTAGTCGAAGCGCAGGCGGAGCGTGCTGCGCACGGTGACCTCGCCGCTCAGGCCCTCGATGACCCGTACGAGGTCGGGGGCGCGGTCGCGTTGGGGCATCAGGTCGGTGACGCGCACCGAGCCGGTGTCGGTCTCCCAGTCGGTGTCCAGGACGAGGGTCCCGGGCCGGTAGGCGCGGCGGGTGCAGTCGCCTGGGGCGTCGCGTGGTGCGATGCGCCAGTGGCCGTTGCTCTCGTCGCCGAGCAGCCTGGCGAAGCAGGCGGCCGAGTCGAAGCGGGGCAGGCACAGCCAGTCGACACTGCCGTCCTTGCCGACCAGGGCCGCGGTCTGTTCGTCGCCGATGAGGGCGTAATCCTCGATACGGGGGTGCACGGGATGCGGGTTCCCGGACGTGCGGCGGGGCAATCCCGGGGTGGAGCCGCCCGAGTGATTTCGGCCGGCGGGCCTCAGACCGCGGCCGGTTCCGTCTCCGACTCCGCGCCCGACTCGTTCTCCGCCTTCTCCCGGCGGTCCCGCGTCTCACGCCGTACCAGCACGACCCAGCCGATCGGCACGCCCGCGGCGAACAGCCACCACTGGAAGGCGTACGCGTAGTTCAGCGCGGCGTTCTCCATGCCGGGCTTGCTGCCCATCAGCTCCGGGGTGTCGCCCTTGGGCTCGGGCGCGGTCTGGGCGACATAGCCGCCGAGGACCTCGGCGCCGAGCCGCTTCGCCTCCTGCGCGCTGTTGATCAGCATGATCTGGCGGTCGGGCAGGCCCTTGAGGTCCTTGATGCCGCTCGCCTCGGTCGTCTCGTCGGGCATCAGACGGCCGGTGACGGTGGTCTCGCCCCGCGCGGGAGCGGGGATCTTCGGGAAGGCGGTCTGGCTCGGGCCGTCCGCGGGGATCCAGCCCCGGTTGACCAGCAGCACCTTGCCGTCGTTCAGGACGAACGGGGTCAGGACGTGGTAGCCGACCTCGTCGTCGGAGTTGGTGCGGCGGCGGACGACCACCTCGTGGGCGGTGTCGAAGTGACCCTTGGCGGTCACCGAGTGGTACCGCTCCTTGCTGGTCACGGTGTGTCCCGGGGACGTCAGCGACTCCACGGGCACCGGCTTCGCGTCCAGCGCGTCGGAGACCAGCTGGTTGCGGGCGGTGCGCTCGTCGTAGCGGTGCATCTGCCAGATGCCCAGCCTGATCATCGTGGGGATGAGAAGGAGGGAGACCAGCGTGAGGATCACCCACTGCCGGGACAACAGGAAGCGGTACACCCCACGACGGTACAACTCGGGCCGCGGGGTGTACGCACAGGGGTCGGTCGGATGCGGTCGACCCGGTGGTCAGACCCGGTCGACGATGCCCACCTTCCCCTCCGCGCGGGCGCAGTGCGCACCGCAGAACCAGTGGCCCTCGACCTCCACGCCCTGGCCGATGATCTGGACGCGGCAGTGCTCGCAGATCGGGGCCATGCGGTGGATCGCGCAGGAGAAGCAGTCGAAGACATGGACCGCGCCCTGGGCGTGCACCTCGAAGGTCATGCCGTAGTTGTTGCCGCAAACTTCACAAGTCGCCATGCGCCACAGGGTGAGCCGTCCACCCGGCGCGGGCGAGCGGGCGGCGGGCGAGTCGCGACGCAATCACCCGTCCGTACGGTCATGGCGCATGGTCCTACGGGGTCATCCTTCCGACGCCGGTGCCACGTTGCCCAGGAGTTGTCCGAACGCCGCCTCGTCCACGACCGGGGTGCCGTACTGCCGGGCCTTGACCACCTTCGACGTGCCCGAGTCGGGGTCGTTGGTGACGAGGAGGCTGGTCAGACGGGAGATGCTCGTGGCGATGTGGAGCCCCGCCTCGATCGCGCGGTCCTCCAGCAGGTCGCGCTCGGTCGAGGTGTCCCCGGAGAACGCGATGCGCATGCCCTGCTTGAGTGGTTTGCCCTCTTCGTAGCGACCTGGGTTGGGATAGGGGCATGCGGGCCTTTTGCGGGCCGGGCGCCAACTGGTCGGCCGATAGCTGCTGTAGCCCCCATACCCACCGCCACCGCCGGCGCTGCCCTGCTGCCGGGGCACCGCGCGGTCCGTCCACTCGGTCAGCGGCCGGCACTCGTGCAGCGGCAGCCGGATGCTCTGCGAGGCCGCGGCCCTGAGGCTCGGCCGGAACGCCTCCGCGAGCACGCGCGCGTCGTCCAGCGCGTGGTGCGCCCGTTGCTGGACGACGCCGAAGTGGGCGGCCAGCGACTCCAGCTTGTGGTTGGGCAGCGGCAGGGCGAGCTCCTTGGACAGCGCGATGGTGCACAGCCGCTGCCGCACCGGCGCCTCGCGCTCCGCGCGCGCGTACTCCCGGGCGATCATCTGCCAGTCGAAGACCGCGTTGTGCGCGACGAGGACCCGGCCCTCGAGCCTGGTCGAGAACTCCTCGGCGATGTCCTGGAACAGGGGCGCGCCCTCCAGCACGTCACTCGTCAGACCGTGGATCCACACCGGGCCCGGGTCGCGCTCCGGGTTGACCAGCGTGTACCAGTGGTCCTCGACCTCGCCGCGCTCGTCCAGCCGGTAGACGGCGGCGGAGATTATCCGGTCGTCGCGGGCCAGTCCGGTGGTCTCCACGTCAACGACCGCGTATCCCTTCGGATACGCGGCCGGCCACTGGGTGGGGGAGGACGCTTCGGCGGTACGGTCTTCGAGCATGGTCCCTGAGGATACGGGCCCCCACTGACAGTCCCGCGCGCACCCGCCCGCAACCCTGCTCCGGCGCGGGGTACTTCACCGCCTCACGCTCCGGGGCCCGGCGGCTCAGCCCAGCGCCGCCACCAGATCCCCCGCCGCCAGGGCTTCCAGGCCGCAGCCGTCGACCGGGCCGGGCAGCAGCCGGTACGCCGAACCGGTGGCGCCCGCCGGTGCCACGCCCCCGTGGACGAGGGCCAGGAAGACGTGCCGGTGTGACGCGACTTCACCCGCGAGGGCGTCGGCCGCCTCGGCGGGTTGCCGCTTCCAGGGAGGCGTCTCCAGGGCGCGCACCCGCGCGGCGAACGCGGTGTCGGGCTCCCCCTCCTGCCGCCGGTAGTGCCACAACTCGTCCACGGCGCGCGGATGCGGCGCGCGCCGTATCACCACCACCTCGTCGCCCCGCGCGGTCGCCCGCCAGACCGCCAGGTCCCACAGCGTCGTACGGCCCGAGGCGAAGTACTGGTGCAGGTCCTGGGCGACCCGGCCGAGGTCGGCGCCGTGCCGGTACAGGCTGTGGAAGCCCTCGTCGGCGGGGAGGTGCAGGTCGGTCCAGAGGAACGTACGGCGGTCGAGGTCGACCAGCATCGGGACGTGGATGCGCGAGTCGCCCACCAGGTCGTATCGCTGACGCACCGTCCGGGGGTCGTACGCCGCCTTTCGGTCCTCCTCGGCGGCGGACGGCAGCGCCATGAACCCGGCGAAGGCGTCCAGGAGCTCCTCGAACGCGACGTCGTTGAAGCTGAAGACGACCGGCAGCGCGAACCGCACGCCGTGCTCCGTGAGCGCCGCCAGATCGAGGTCCACGTACTCGGTCGCCCCGTCCGGCGCGGGCGCCGACACCAGGTCGCCGGAGTGCACGGCCGAACGGCCCTCGTGGACGAGGCTCGTGTAGTCGCACAGGCCCGTGAAGTTCCACTCGGCGTCGTACAGGGCCACCGACAGGTCGAGGTCCACGCGCTTCTTCGCGGGCTCCGTCCAGTGCAAAAACAGCCGCAACACCTCGCCCTCGGGCAGCGGCTGCGTGCTGCCGCGCGGGACGGTGACGAGGGCCTTGCTGGCGGCGGTCTCGGCGGCGGGCACCGCGAGTCCGGTGAGCGCCGAGTCGAGCACGGCCAGGTCGAGGCGCGGCTCGTCATGCAGGGCCAGGCGGCGCAGCGCCTCGGCCTCCAGCAGGGCGCACACCGCGTCCGTCACCTTCGCCGACAGGGGTACGCGCGTGTCGTCGATCGTGAACGAGTGGGTCACCTGGCCGCGCGGGAAGAACACCCGCCGTCCGCCCGGGAGATGACGGATCCGCATCCGCCCGAGTGTGGCGAGCAGCGGCCCGGGGCCGGCCTGGGGCAGGACCCGGCGCAGGGTGTCCCCGAACTCGTCCGGCAGTACGTCGAGTTCGCGCAGCCGCAGCAAATGGTCGAGGCGGCGCAGCAGCTCGCCGGGGCGCTGGGCGAGCAGGTCGAGAGCGGCGTGGAAGTCCCTGTCCCGCAGCGCCTGTTCGACACGTGCCGTCCAGGTGGCGGGCTTGACGCGGGTCCCGTCGACCCGGACCGCCTCCGGATGGTCCGCGGCCGTCCGCAGGAGCGCCTCGCCGAGTGTGCCCTCGGTCGCGGAGAGGTCGGTCGCGCGCAGAACGGCGAAGGCGAGCGCGGCCTTGGGGTGGCGGGCGTGCTGTTCGTAGGGGTGCAGGATCTCGGCGGCGCGCTTCCAGGTGTCCGGGTGGCGCAGTACGTCCTCGACCAGTGAGGGCGTCGCCAGCCCGTCGAGCACTCCGAGCAGCCGGCGGCGGAGCCCGCGCGGGAGGGAGCGCAGACGGCGGGGCTCCAGCAGGTCGGCGGTGCCGCCGGACCACACGCACAGCAGCCGCAGCACGTCCGTGGCGGTCGTCAGGTGCCGGTCGAGCAGTTCGGTCGCCGCCACGCGCGTGTGCCGGTCGAGCAGCAGGGTGCCGAGGGCCAGCGCCTTGGTCTGGCGCACGGGGATGTCCTCGGGGAACCAGTCCAGGTCGGCCGGCGCGTGGGCCAGCAGGATCTTCACGTCGTCCCGGTCCTGCGGCGGCAGCGGGGTCCGGCGGGCCAGCAGCCGCAGCAGGGCCCGCACGGCGTCCGCCTTCGGGTCCTTGCCGAGGGCGAGCAACTTCAGGGGGCCGACGGCGACTTCGCGCGCCTCTCGCGGATGTTCGGGCTTCAGGAAGGGGTCGGTGGGGTCGATCCGGCGGTGACAGATCGGGCAGCCCGCGTAGTCCGCGCCGTCCCAGCACTCCCGGCACACCAGATGCGCGCAGGGCGACACGGGGTGCACGCTGCCGACCGTGGCGCACAGTACGCACGGCTGCCGGGGCCACTGGAGCAGCAGGGTGAAGACCCGGTCGACGAAGAGCTGGAAGGTGTCGTCGGGCACCGAGGCCGGGAAGCTGCGGAACAGCGGCATATGGGTGCGGTCGGCGCCGAGTTCGGCGTCGATGTGCCGGACGAGCTGCTTGCCCGCGTCCGCGAGCCCGGCCGGTCCCAGCCAGGCGAGGGCCGCGTGCAGTTCCGCCGTCGGCGCGTATCCCCGGTCCAGCAGCTCGGCTTCGAGCGCGACGAGCCCTGGCGCCGTCGACGGGTCGCCCGGGCGTGGCCCGGCCTGGTCGACGTAGACGGTACGAAGGCGGCGGAGCAGCACGGACGACAGTACGGACAAGCGGAAGCCCCCTGGGGGAAACGGAGAGAAGTCTCAGAGGCGGGGACGGAGAGTGGGCGCGCTGTCGTTGTCGTAGAAAAGAGAGAAGGAAGCACGCGGCGGAGCCGTCCCCGCGATCACGACTGTAGGAGGGCGGTGTTCGAGGGCGCCACCCATTTAATGTCGAGCGGCTTCCTTGTCGTCGAGCAGCGACTGCACGAGCGCCCGCACGGACGTCACGAACAGCCTCTCCTCGTCGACGGGGCGGGCGAAGGCGCGGGCGAGCGCCGGGTCGTCGTAGGGGTCCGCCGCGGGCTGCTGCGCAGGCGCCCGTTCACGGTTGCGTTCCACGAGGACGAAGCCCACGACCTGGAACTGCACCGCCCGCACCGCCTCGGCCGCGCGGGCGCCGCGCAGTCCGGCCGCGTGCACCTCGCGCACCAGGGCCTGCTGGGCGGGCAGGAACATCCGCTCGGTCAGGCCGCGTTCGTGGACCATCGCGACGAGGTGCGGGTGGGCGCGCAGCCGTCGGCGCAGGATGCGGGCCACGGAGACGGCCCGCTCGGCCGGGGTGCGCCCCACGGGCCTGATCTCGCCGAGCTCGGCCACGGTCCGCCGTACGAGCGCGTCCAGCAGGGACTCCCGGTTGCCGACGTGCCAGTAGATGGAGGTGACGGCGGTGCCCAGTTCGGCGGCGAGCTTGCGCATCGTCAGTGCCTCGGGGCCGTGCTGCTTCACCAGGCCGGCGGCGGTGTCCAGGACTTCGTCACGGGTGAGCGACGCTCTCGCCATTGCTGCTCCCAAGTCCGGTCCGTGCACGCGTATTTACCCCGAGCGAGGCCTGCTGTAACTGTGTTACACGTGACTGACGGCCCATCAGAAGAAGGGCGGTACGGCATGGCACGCGTACGGTACGGCGCGCGGACCGAGGCGGAGATCGCCGCCGCGCGCACCGCGGGCGCGCGGCTCCCCGACATCTGGTCCACCGGGGTGGTGGCCGTCTGGGAGACCGACCCGGACGCGGTCGCGGCGGTCCTGCCGCCGCCCCTGAAGCCCACGGGCCGGCCGCTGGCCCGGGTCGCCATCAGCAAGGTCGACCTGCCCGGATACCCGCTCGGGGCGGGCTCGTTCGCGGTCGCCGCGGCCCATGACGGCGTCGACGGCTGGTACCCCCTGGTCATGCCGATGACCCATGAACGGGCCCTGATCGGCGGCCGTGAGGTGTTCGGCGAGCCGAAGAAGCTCGGCGAGGTCGCCGTCGAGCGTGAGGGCCGGGACATACGCGCCCGCCTGGCCCGGCACGGCATCGCCTTCGTGGAGGTGCGCGGCACGGTCGCCGGGGAGCTGCCGCCGCCGGAGCCGGCCCAGAAGACCGACTTCTACTTCAAGTTCCTTCCCGCGGTGGACGGTTCCGGCTTCGACGGCGACCCGGTCCTCGTGCACTGCCTGCGCAACGAGAAGGTGCGCCGCCTTCAGCGGATCACCGGCGAGGTCGTGCTGCGCGAGTCGAGGTACGACCCGGTGGCCGACCTGCCGGTGCGCCGGCTGCTGGAGATCACCCTCGGCGAGAAGACCAGCGACCAGCGCGGCAAGGTCGTCGAACGGGTCGACGCGCGGGCGCTGCTGCCGTACGTCCATCAGCGCTACGACGATCCGGCGCAGGTGCTGGACGGGCCCCCGGAAGGGAGTGCCTGATGGACCTGCTTCCCGGTCAAGTGGCCGTCGTCACCGGTGCCGCGAGCGGCGTCGGCCTCGCGATGGCCCGCCGGTTCGCCGCGGAGGGCCTCAAGGTCGTCCTCGCCGACGTCGAGCGACCGGCGCTGGACGCGGCCGTCGCGGCGCTCCGCGCGGGCGGCGCTGACGCGCACGCGCGCGTGGTCGACGTCGGCGAGCGCGAACAGGTCCTGGAACTGGCGGACTTCGCCTACGAGACGTACGGCGCCGTCCATGTCCTGTGCAACAACGCCGGGGTCGGTTCCGGCGCCGAGGGCCGTATGTGGGAGCACGAGCCGAACGACTGGAAGTGGGCGTTCTCCGTCAATGTGTGGGGCGTCTTCCACGGCGTCCAGGCGTTCGTCCCCCACATGATCAAGTCGGGTCAACCCGGTCATGTGGTCAATACATCCTCCGGTGACGGAGGTATCGCCCCGCTCCCCACCGCCTCCGTCTACGCCGTCACCAAGGCGGCCGTCGTGACGATGACCGAGTCCCTGTACGCCCATCTGAAGGCCGAGCACGCGCGCGTGGGCGCCTCCGTCCTCTTCCCGGGCCCCCACATGCTCCGCACCGGCCTGTGGGAGTCCCACCGCAACCGCCCCGAGCGGTACGCCAAGGAGCGGCCCCGCAGGACGCCGTACCGCAGCCTCGACCAGTGGGAGACCGCGATGAGGCAGGCGGGCCGGGAGGTGCGCTTCACGCCAGTCGAGGAGGTGGCCGCGACCGTCGTGGACGGCATCCGCACGGACCGTTTCTGGATGCTGCCGGCGAGCGAGCACAGCGACGCGCAGATACGCGCGCGTGCCCAGTCGATGCTGGACCGCGCGAACCCGTCGTACCTGGAGAACTTCGTCCTGGACTGACCGAGGGGGTCGACGTGACCGACCAGGCGCCCTATCTGATCATCTCCTCCGACTGCCACGCCGGGCTGCCCACCGAGGAGTACCGGCCCTATCTGGACGCCCGTTTCCACCGGGACTTCGACGACTTCCTCGCCGGGCGCGAGCGGCGCCGGGCGGAGATGACCCGGCTCGGCATCCGCAACGAGGCCTTCGCGACCAAGTGGTTCCAGGACCACGAGGAGGGCCTGCGCGGAGGCTGGGACACCGCGCAGCGGCTCAAGGAGCTGGACGGCGACGGGGTGGCCGCCGAGGTCGTCTTCCCGGACGCCGACGCCGTGGACAGCCAGACGGCCGCGCCCTTCGGGGTGGGCCTCGGGCTCTCCGGCGACCACGACCCGGAGCTGGGCATGGCGGGCGCGCAGGCGCACAACCGCTGGCTGGCGGAGTTCGTGTCCGAGAACCCCGAACGGCACTGCGGGGTCGCCCTGTTGCCGATCACGGCCGAGGTGCCGAAGGTGGTCGCCGAGGTGTACCGGGCCAAGGAGTCCGGGCTCGGCGCGCTGATGATCCCCGCCCTGTGGGGCGACAAGGAGCCGTACCACGACCGGCGTTACGACCCCGTGTGGGCGGCGGCGGCCGAGTGCGCGATGCCGGTGACCACCCACTCTGGATCGGCGCCACGGCAGGAGTACGGCGACCATCTGGGCATCTTCGTCAGCGAGGTGACCTGGTGGCCCGCCCGGCCCCTGTGGTTCCTCCTGTGGTCCGGCGTCTTCGAACGCCACCCCGGGCTCAGGTTCGGGGTCGCCGAGTCGGGCTGCTGGTGGCTGCCGAACCTGCTGTGGTTCATGGACCGCCTCTACCTCGGCGCGCACGGCGGCAAGAAGCTCTCCCCGTTCCAGGAGCTGAAGCGCCCGCCGCACGAGTACCTCGACCGCCAGGTCTTCGTCTGCGCCACCAACACCAAGCGCCGCGAACTCGCCCAGCGCTACGAGATCGGCGTCGACAACATCCTCTGGGGCAGCGACTTCCCGCACCCCGAGGGCACCTGGCCCGACACGCGCGCGTGGCTGAAGCGCACCTTCCACGACATGCCGGTCGCCGAGACCCGTCGCATGCTGGGCCTCGCCGCGGCCGACGTCTTCGGCTTCGACGTCGAGAAGCTGACCCCGCTCGCCCGCCGTATCGGCCCCACCCCCGCCGACCTCGGCCAGAGCACCGACCAGACGGCCGTGGAGGCGTCCTGGGCGCGCTCGCGCGAGGTGGGCCGGCACTGGCTGACCGACCACGACTTCCCTGTGCTGGGGGCCTCCTCATGACCGACCGCTACACGGTGATCTCGGCCGACTGCCACGCGGGCGCCGACCTGCTCGACTACCGGCCCTATCTGGAGAAGCGGTACCACGACGAGTTCGACGTCTGGGCGGCGACGTACGTCAACCCGTACGAGGACCTGGTCGCCGACACCGCCGACAAGAACTGGAACTCCGAGCGGCGGCTCGCGGAGCTGGAGGCGGACGGGATCGTCGCCGAGGTGCTCTTCCCGAACACCATCCCGCCGTTCTTCCCGTCCAGCTCCCTCATGGCTCCCGCGCCCACCACGGAGGACTTCGAGCGGCGTTGGGCCGGACTGCGCGCCCACAACCGCTGGATGGCCGACTTCTGCGCCGCCGCGCCGGGCCGCCGCGCGGGCGTCTTCCAGATCCTCCTCAACGACGTCGAGGAAGCCGTCAAGGAGGTCCGGTGGGCCGCTGAGGCGGGCCTCAAGGGCGGCCTGATGCTGCCGGGCACCCCGCCGGGCTCCGGACTGCCCGAGCTGTACTCGTCGGCGTACGACCCGCTCTGGGCGGTCTGCGCGGAGCTGGGCGTGCCCGTCAACCACCACGCGGGGTCGGCGTCCCCGCCGCTCGGCGACGAACCGGCCGCCCGCGCGGTGTTCATGGTCGAGACGACCTGGTTCTCGCACCGGGCGCTGTGGCACCTGGTCTTCGGCGGCGCGTTCCGCCGCCACCGGGAGCTGAAGCTGGTCCTGACCGAACAGGGCTCGGGCTGGATCCCGGGCGTGCTGGAGATGCTGGACTACTACCACGGGCGCCTGATCGCGGCGGCGACGAAGGCCACCACCGCCGAGTCCAAGTTCGGCGCGGGACTCGCCGCCCGCATGGGCGAGGCGCCGTCACAGGTCTGGCGCGACAACTGCTTCGTCGGCGCCAGCTTCATGCGCCCGCACGAGGTGCCGCTGCGGGACCGGATCGGCGTCGACAAGATCATGTGGGGCAGCGACTACCCGCACGACGAGGGGACGTACCCGTACACGCGCGAGGGCCTGCGGTACGCCTACGCGCGCGTGCCCCGCGACGAGGTCGCGGCGATGGTCGGCGGTAACGCGGCGCGCGTGTACGGCTTCGACCTCGACCTCCTCGACCCGATCGCGGCGAAGGTGGGGCCGACGGTGAAGGAGATCGCCGAGCCGCTGGACGAACCACCGGCGGACGCGACGAGCCCGCTCTTCGCGAAGGGGGCCTCGGTACGGGTGTGGTGAGCGTCGAGGCGGCGCCGGGAAGCGTCGAGGCGGCTGCGGGGAGCGTCGGTCCGGTGCTGCCGCCGTCCGAGGTGCCATCCTCCGGTCTGTGACCGAACCCACGCATGACGAGACCCACGGCGGCGCCCTGGGAGCGCGGCTCAACTGGCTGCGGGCCGCGGTCCTGGGCGCCAACGACGGCATCGTGTCCACAGCCGGCCTCGTCGTCGGCGTCGCCGGCGCCACCGACGACCGCTCGGCCCTGCTGACGGCGGGCCTGGCCGGACTGCTCGCCGGGTCGATGTCCATGGCGGCGGGGGAGTACGTGTCCGTCTCCACCCAGCGGGACTCGGAGAAGGCGGCCCTGGCGGTCGAGAAGCGGGAACTGCGCGAGCGCCCGGAGGCCGAGCTGGAGGAGCTCACCGGGTTGCTGGAGGAACGCGGACTGTCCCGGGGCGTGGCCCGGGAGGCGGCCGAACAGCTCACCGCGCGGGACGCGCTGCGCGCCCACGCGCGCGTGGAGCTCGGTATCGACCCCGACCAGCTGACCAACCCCTGGCACGCCGCGTGGGCGAGCTTCCTGGCGTTCACGGTGGGCGCGCTGCTCCCGCTGCTGGCGATGGTCCTGCCGCCCGCCGACTGGCGCCTCGCGGTCACCGTGGTCTCCGTCCTCGCCGCCCTCGTCCTCACCGGCTGGAGCAGCGCCCGCCTCGGCGCGGCCGACCCGGGCCGGGCGATGCTGCGGAACGTGGCCGGGGGCGCGCTGGCCATGGGGGTCACCTACGCGGCGGGGGCGCTGCTCGGGGCGGCCGGAGTCTGAAGACGCCCGTGCAGCCTTTGGCGGAGATCACCAACAAGTAAGCGCGTACCCTCGGTAATACTTGTGAGTAACAACGTCTAGCCGCGGCCGACCAGCGGTTCTACGGTGCCCCCATGCCGAACCTGCCCGATGCCGTGCTGTGGTCGATACCCGCCTTCGTGCTGCTCACCGTGGTCGAGATGATCAGCGTCCGGATCCACCCCGACGACGACGCCGCCGGATACGAGACGAAGGACGCCGCGACCAGTGTCGGCATGGGCCTGGGGAGCCTCGTCTTCGACTTCCTGTGGAAGATCCCCATCGTCGCGATCTACACGGCGATCTACGAACTCACGCCGCTCCGCGTCCCCGTGCTGTGGTGGACCGTCCCACTGATGCTGCTCGCGCAGGACTTCTTCTACTACTGGTCGCACCGCGGCCACCACGTCATCCGCATCCTGTGGGCCTGCCACGTCGTCCACCACTCCAGCGAGAAGTTCAACCTCACCACGGCCCTGCGCCAGCCCTGGACCTCGCTGACGGTCTGGCCGTTCTACGTGCCGCTGATCGCCGCAGGAGTGCACCCGGCCGCGCTCGCGTTCTGCTCCTCGGCGAACCTCGTCTACCAGTTCTGGATCCACACCGAGCGCATCGACAAGCTGCCCCGGTGGTTCGAGTTCGTCTTCAACACGCCCTCCCACCACCGCGTCCACCACGCCTCCCAGGGCGGCTACCTGGACCGCAACTTCGGCGGCATCCTCATCGTCTGGGACCGGCTCTTCGGCTCGTTCGTCGCCGAGACCGACCGGCCCGTCTACGGGTTGACCAAGAACATCAACACGTTCAACCCGATCAAGGTCGCCACCCACGAGTACATGTCGATCGCCAAGGACATCAAGGCGGCCCGAGGCTGGCGCAACCGCGTGGGGCATGTCCTGCGGGGGCCAGGATGGCAGCCGGCGCCCGCGGCGGAACCGGCCGAGGAGACCGTGGCCGCGTGAGACGTCCGCTCATCGGGGCCCTCGCCCTCACGACCGCCGTGGACCTCTGCTCCCTGGCCGCCGACTGGGACCCCGGGCACCTCGTCGCCAAGCCCCTGCTGATGCCCCTCCTGGCCGTGTACGCGGCCGTGTGCGGCGCGCCCCGCCTCCTGATCGCCGCCCTGCTCTTCGGCTGGGGCGGCGACACCCTGCTCCTCCTGGACGCCGAACCCGCCTTCCTCGCGGGGATGGCCTCCTTCGCGGCCGGGCACGTCTGCTACATCGTCCTGTTCCTGAAGTACGGCACGGACCGAGCGACCGTACGCGCGCGGGGCGGCTTCCTCGCCGTCGTCTACACCGTCTTCCTGGCCGGCACCGTCCAGTCCCTGTGGCCCGACCTGCCGGCCGACCTGCGGATCCCCGTCGCCGGCTACAGCGTCCTGCTCACCGTCATGGCATACCTGGCCGCCGCCCGCATGAGCCGTCTCGCCGGCATCGGCGGTGTGCTGTTCGTGCTCTCCGACACGCTCATCGCGAGCGGACTCGCCGACTGGGACCAGCTGCCGCGCCCCGACCTCTGGATCATGGCCACCTATGTCGCCGCGGAGTCCCTCCTGGTCACCGGCACACTCGGCGAGCGACGGCTACCGGGGGCGGCGTACGGTGAGGTGCGCTCGACCACCCCCTGAGCGCGGGTACCACCAGAGACGAGAAGGATCCTCGCCATGCGCGCCACCACCATCCACGCCCCCTTCGACATGCGCGTGGAGGACGTGCCCGACCCGGTCGTGCAGCTGCCGACCGACGCCGTGGTCCGCGTACTGCGCGCCTGCATCTGCGGCAGCGACCTGTGGGCCTACCGCGGGCAGGCGACCCGGCAGCCGGGACAGCGGATCGGGCACGAGTTCCTCGGCCTCGTCGAGGAGACGGGCTCCGAGGTGGCCACCGTACGGCGCGGAGACCTGGTCGTCGCGCCCTTCATGTGGTCCGACGGCGTCTGCGACTACTGCCGCGAGGGCCTGAACACCTCCTGCGAGCACGGCGGCTTCTGGGGCTCCGTCGGCTACGACGGCGGCCAGGGCGAGGCCGTGCGCGTGCCCTTCGCCGACGGCACCCTCGTCCAGCTGCCCAAGGAGGCGGCCTCCGACGACCACCTGCTCTCCGCCCTGCTGACCCTCTCCGACGTCATGGGCACCGGCCACCACGCCGCCCTCGGCGCCGGCGCCCGCGCGGGCGCCACGGTCGCCGTCGTCGGTGACGGGGCCGTCGGCCTGTGCGCGGTCCTCGCCGCCAGGCGACTGGGCGCCGAGCGGATCATCGCCCTGGGCCGCCACGAGGCCCGCACCGACATCGCGCGCCGCTTCGGCGCCACCGACGTCGTCGCCGAGCGGGGCGACGCGGCCGTCGAGGCCGTCCGTGAACTCACCGGCGGCCAGGGCGCCCACGCCGTCGTCGAGGCCGTCGGCACCGAGCAGTCCATGCGCACGGCGGTCGGCATCGCGCGCGACGGCGGCACCGTCGGCTGGGTCGGCGTCCCGCACGGCAGCGGCACGGGCCTCGACCTCGGCGTCATGTTCGACCGGAACATCGGGCTGCGCGGCGGCGTCGCGCCGGTCCGCGCGTACATCCCCGAGCTGCTGCCCGACATCCTGGACGGCAGCATCGACCCGTCGCCCGTCTTCGACCTGACCGTCGACATGGAGGGCGTACCCGCCGGCTACCAGGCCATGGACGAGCGCACGGCGCTGAAGGTCCTGGTCACAGGCTGAGCCTCACGCTTCGCGCTTCACCAGCGGATCGGCAACGGCAGCGCCGTCAGCAGCGCCGACACCACGACCACCACGCCCAGTACGGCGATCTCCGCACGCGCGGGGGAGCAGGCGGTCAGCGGGTCGGGCGCCCGGCGCAGCCGGAGCCGCGCCGACAGGGCGAGCCCGGCGACCGCGGCCACCAGCAGCACCTTGGCGAACAGCACGCGCCCGTACGCGGTCGTCGTCAGCTGGTCGAGGACCGTCTCCGGCGGCATCCGGCGCAGTGTGCTCCACACGCCGGTCGCGGTGATCGCGGCCAGCAGCACGGCGGCCACGCGCGCGTAGAGGCCCAGCAGGGCCGAGCCGGCCTCCGAGGCGCCGCATCTCCGGAGCGTCCGCAGGGTGTACAGCAGCCCGCCCACCCACAGCGCGGCGCAGGTCAGATGGACGAGCGTCAGCCCCGACCCGACCAGCGGTTCGTGCTCGGTCGGGGGATGGGCCCGTAGCGCCTCCGCCACCACGATCGCGGCCAGCGGCCAGACCTGGGAGGCCGGGCGGGCCGAGCGGGCGCACAGACCGGCCACGAGGAACGCGTTCACCTCGACCAGGGCGAGCTTGCCGTCCCGGGAGGCGTACAGGCCGCCGACGTCGATCTGCGCCAGGCTGTGCGGCACGAGGTTCCCGGTCGCCACGACCGAGGCCAGCCCCAGCGCGGCGACGAACCCGGCGCCCGCGGCGTACACGGCCCAACTGCGCGGCAGGACCGGGGGAGCGCCGGGCACCGCGCGGGCCAGCCGCCGCACGAGCAGCTCGCCCACCGGCACGCACAGCGCCGCCACCAGCACCGACCGCAGCAGCGCGATGCCACCGTCACCGGGAGCCGCGGCCTCCCCGGTGCCGTGCAGCGCGGCGGACGGGCCGAGCAGCGGTATCAGGGCGCCGAGCGCCACCAGGACGAGGACGATGACGGCACGACCGGGGCCGAGCCGACGCGGCAGTGGCGCGTCGGCGTCGGTCGCCCGGGTGCCGGGTCTTATCAAGGTCACCTCAGGATCTTCACCAGCTGTCACAGAACAGGGCAAGTCAAGGAAAACAACTGGCGTTACGCCATTCCGCCCACGAGTACGTTTTCCGGCCGACCGCCGCTCACTCCCAGCGCGCGGAATCGACGCCCCAGGGGCCGGGCGGCCGAGCCCAGTCGACCGGCCCGCCCACGAAGGACACCGGCGACCGGGCGTACCGCAACCGCCCGATCCCGCTGTCGGTCTCGGCGAGCCAGGCGTCCGGGCCGTCGTAGGCAGCGTGCGTGACCTGCCCGGCCGCGCCGAACCTCCCGATCCCTCCGGCTGACCCGTCCGGGACCCCCTCCAGCAGCCACTGCGCCGTCCGGGCGAGCGCCAGTCGCACGCACCGGCTGCCGCCGTCATCCGACTGCTCGCGCACCGCCCGCAGCACCTCCGCCGCCAGCAGATACCCCGTCCCGTGGTCCAGCGCCTGCGCAGGCAGCGCGCCGGGCTGCTCCATCGACCCCTCGACCACCGCGATCCCGGTCGCCACCTGCACCAGGCTGTCGAAGCCCCGCCGCTCGCTCCACGGCCCGTACGCGCCCCACGCCGACAGCTGCGCCACGACGATCCCCGGCCGCCGCTCCGCCAGCGCCCGCGGGGACAGCCCGAACCGGTCCAGGGCGCCCGGCCGGTACCCGGTGACGACCACGTCGGCCGTCGCGAGCAGCTCCTCGAAGGCATCCCGGTCGGCCGCCAGGTCCAGCGTCGCGGACCGCTTCCCGAAGCCGGTGTCGGCGTGCTGGTCCGGGAGTTCGGGGACGTGCGGCGGATCGATCCGCAGTACGTCGGCGCCGAGCAGGGCGAGCGTGCGGGTCGCGACCGGGCCCGCGATGACCCGGGTCAGATCCAGGACCCGCAGCCCGGCGGCGGGCAGCAGGGGGGCGCCGGCGATCGGCGCGAGCACGCGCGCGGGGGCACAGTCGAGACGCTCGCGCTCGATGAGAGGCCGCTCGGCCAGCTCCACCGCCTGCTCGTGCGCCGCCCACTCCTCGGGCGTCCGCAACGCGACGGCGAGGCCACCGGCCGCGTACACGGCCTCCTCGACCTCCAGGGACGACCGCTCCGCGAACGCCGCCTCCAGGGAGTCGGTCGGCCCCATGACCCTGAGCAGCCGCTCCCGGTGGTGGGGGTAGTTGGCGTGGGTGCGCACCCATCCGTCGGCGGTCCGCCAGAACCTGGAAAGGGGCGCGAAGTTGACCGGCGCCCGACCATTGATCAACAGATGCCGTTCACTCGTGAACGCGGTGGCGACGGCCCCGTCGTCCACCCGCACGCCGGGCACCTCGGCGAGGCCGGCCCGCAGCGTCGCCAACTCGGCGGCGGCCTGCGCACACGCACCGACACAGGCACGCGCCAACTCGCGTACTACGAGGCGGCGGACCACCAAAGACGCACCTCCTTGCGCACGTCGGTGGGCCGCAGCTCCCAGCCCTGGGCGAGGGCGACGTGGGCGACGTAGGCGCCGCCGACGCCGCGGTAGTCGCGCATCGGTATCTCGCACTCCACCACGCGCCGGAACTTCTTGGGATCGCGCGGGTTCGCGGCCTTCGCGGTCCATTCGCCGACCACCTTCTCGACGCGGGCCCTGTAGTACGCGGTGTCGCCCTCGTGCCGCAGCTCGGGCCAGGTCACGCCCCAGGAGGGCAGGCGCATGCGGGCGATGGCGCGGTCCAGCATCTTGAAGAGGCCGTTCTCGTACGAGGTGCTCAGCACGACGATCACCTCCGTCACCAGGCCCACGGCGATGGTCACGAGAATGACCGCCAGCCAGAACACCCAGAGCACCGGCAGGAACAGAACGGTCGCGATGAAGCGCGTCCTCAACAGCCCTTTGGGGCGTACCGGTTCTGCTGTCCACGTGGCGGGATCTTCGTACACATCCATGGCCGTAGATCATCCCCCACGCGCGAAGGGGCCGGGGACCCGGTCCCCGACCCCTCCACACACGCGCGCGTGCCGTTACTTGGTGACCGCGTCCAGGGCGTCAGCCGTGCCCCAGCCGTAGAAGCCGTTGTAGTTCTTCGACCCCTCGCACACGGCGTCGACCTTGCCGTCGCCGTCGATGTCGTACGGGTCGGTGCACGGCGTGGCGTCGGCCTCCGCGTACAGCAGGGCCTTCACCAGGGCCGGGGAGGCCTTGGGGTGCGTCGACTTGATGAGCGCGGCCACGCCCGCGACATGCGGGGAGGCCATCGACGTACCGGCCATGTAGCCCCAGCCGCCGCCCGGCAGCGTGCCCAGGATCAGGCCGCTGGTGGCCGGCGGGGCCGGGGTCTGGAAGCGGGTCGAGTCGCCGCCGGGAGCGGCGATGTCGATGACGCCCAGACCGTGGTTGGAGAAGGACGACTTGATGCCCTTCGCCCCGGTCGCCGCGACCGTCACGACACCCGGCAGCTGGGTCGGGATGTCGTAGCACTCGGAGGGGTCGATGACCCGGTCCGAGGGGGTCCCGTCGTTGGGGGAGACCGGGTCGGTGATCTCGTCGGCCGCGAGGTCGTAGTTCTCGTTGCCGGCCGCCGCGACGTTGACCGTGCCCTTCTTCTCCGCATAGCGCGAGGCCCGGGACACGGCGTCGACGAGCGCCTTCTGGTCCGGGTCGTTCTTGCAGTTGAAGTACCACGGGTCGGTGTAATAGCTGTTGTTCGTGACGTCGACACCGTGCTCGGCCGCCCACACGAAGCCGCAGACCACGGCCTCCGTGTAGAAGTAGCCGGCCGTCGTGGACACCTTGATGCCGGACACCTTCACGCCGGGCGCGACACCCGTCATGCCGACGCCGTTCTTGGCGGCCGCTATCTCACCGGCGACATGCGTGCCGTGCGGGCTCTCGCCCGTGGTCGGCCGCCACGCCCCGTCGGTCGTGTCGGGCTTGCCCGTCACGCAGTTGACCGACGCGGCCCGGTCGAAGTTCGGCGCGATGTCCGGGTGGGTGTCGTCGACGCCGGTGTCGATCACGGCGACGGTCACCTTGCTGCTGCCGAGCGACTTCTCGTGCGCCTTGTCCGCCTTGATGGCGGGCAGGTCCCACTGCAAGGGCTCCAGCGGGTCCTGACCCTCGGCGGCCTCCACGTTCGCGAGGTCGTCGGCGTCGATCACCTTGGGGGTGCCCACGTCGGTCGTCGACTGGGCGGGCAGCGGCGCGTTGCGCGTGTTGCCGGCCGACTGCACACCGCGCACGGTGCGCACGATCTTCGCGAAGTCGGGGTTCGCCGAGTGGACGACGACCACGCCTATCTGGTCGTACGACGTCACAATGGTGCCGCCGGCCTCGGCTATCGCCTTCTTCACGTGCTTCGAAAGCCCGTGCCCGGGGCTGACGTTGACGACATAGCTGAGCGCGGTGGCCTCGGCGGCCGGGGCTTCCTCCGCCGCCGACGCCGAGACGTTCGGCAGGAACGCGAGGGCCGTCGCCATGGCCATCCCGACGGGGACGGCCATCGTGCGGCGGAAGCGCGGGTGAGGCGCTGTCATTCTGGATCTCCAGTTCGTTCGCGGTACGAGCGTTGCCAGCGGTACGAGTGGTACGAGCGGTACGAGCGGACCGTGCGGGTCTTTAGCGAGGACGAGGGCTACTTGACCGCGCGGAGCGCGTTCACGATGCCGAAGCCGTAGAACCCGTTGACCCGCTTGCCGCCCACGCAGGTCGCGTCCTGCGTGCCGTCGCCGTCCTGGTCGTAGGAGGCGGGGCAGCCCGGGTTGTCGGCCTGCGCCTTCATCAGCGCCTGGAGCTGCGCCGGAGTCGCCCACGGATGTGTCGACTTCAGCAGCGCGGCGACGCCCGCGGCGTGCGGGGACGCCATCGAGGTGCCCTGGAGGAAGCCGTACGAGTTGTTCGGCATCGTCGACAGGATGCGGCCGTTCTTCGACGGGGTGTCCGGGATCTGGTAGAGCCGGTCGCCGCCCGGGGCCGCGATGTCGATGACGCCGTCACCGTACGAGGAGTAGTACGACTTGAGGTTGTTCACGCCCGTCGCGCTGACCGTGACGACACCCGGCAGCATGGTCGGCACGTCGAAGCACTCGTGCGGGTCGACGGTGCGGGTGACCGGGGTGGAGTCGTCGGGGCTGCTGTCGTCGACGAGGGCGTCCGAGTCGAGGTCGTCGTTGGAGTTGCCCGCGGACGCCAGGTTGAGCGTGCCCTTGTGTTGCGCGTACAGGGACGCCCTGTTGACCGAATCAACGATGGCCCGCTGATCGGGATCGTCCACACAGTTGTACAGCCATGGATCAACGTAGTAGCTGTTGTTCGTGATCTCCACGCCGTGGTCGGCGGCGAACACGAACGCGCAGACGACGCTCTCCGGGTAGAAGAGACCGTTGCTCGGGTCGGTCACGTTGATGGCCGCGACCTTCACACCCGGCGCGACACCGGCGACACCGATGCCGTTGCGGGCGGCGGCGATCTCACCGGCCACGTGGGTGCCGTGGTAGTCCTCCGCGGTGTACGGCCGCCAGGCGCCCTCGGTGGTGTTCGGGACACCGCCGTCGCAGTTGGCGGACTGGGAGGCGGAGAAGTTCGGCGCGATGTCCGGGTGGGTGTCGTCCACACCGGTGTCGATGACGGCGACCGTCACCTTCCTGCTGCCCGGGTTGATCTGCGCGGCCTTGTCGGCGCCGATCGCGCGCAGGTCCCACTGGTCGGCCTCGAGGGGCTCGCTCGCCGCGTCGGCGGCCGAGGCCTGCTCGACCTTCTGGGCTTGCTCCTTCGTGAGCAGCTGCGCCGCGCCCTCGTCCGTCGTCCCGGCCGGGGTCAGCGGCGAGGTACGGGTCGCGCCCGCCGACTGCACGCCGCGCACCTTGCGTATCTGGGCGCCGAAGTCGGGGTTGGCCGAGTGGACGACGATCACACCGATCTTGTCGTACGTGATGACGACGGTGCCGCCGGCCGCGGCGACGGCCTTCTTGACGGACGCGATCGTGTGACGGTCCACCTTGGTGTTGACGACGTACGACAGATTCGGCGCGTCCGCTGACTGCGCTTTGGACTCCGCGAAAGGGGCGGCCGACGCGGCCGCCGGCAGGAAGCCGAGCGAGGCGGTCAGCGAGAGCACGACAGGTACGGCGAGAGCGAGCCGACGTCTGGAACGCAGACGGGACATGGGGTCTCCACATCATCCGGAAACGAAACCGCCCGAGACACAGGTGGTGCTCGGGCAGGTACATGACGGGCGGTGCAGGCCTGAAGCTATCTCCCGAAGTCGCTGGCCAGCAATGACCTTCCCCCGATGACTTCAAGAAGAAGCAAACCCAGTTGAACCGGTCCTCGCGTGCCGCCGTGACCTTGGGCAGGGAGCGCGAGCACGATCGAGCCCCCTGACGAACCGCGAGGAACAGAGCCGCCCATGTCCGTCGTACCGAACCCGTCCCCCACCCCCGATCAGCCCCCGTCCGCCGTGGCAACAGCGCCCGCAACGCGAGGAGACTCCGTGGCTACCGACGCACCGCCCCCCTCGACAGAGCAACACCAACTCCCCAGCACCGAGGAGTTCACCGAGGTGCAGCAGAGCGCGGAGTTCGGTGAACTGCGCCGCTCCTACCGCAACTTCGCCTTCCCGCTGACCGTCGCCTTCATCGCCTGGTACCTGCTGTACGTCCTGCTGTCGAACTACGCCGGCGACTTCATGGGCACCAAGCTCTTCGGCAACATCAACGTCGCCTTCGTGTTCGGCATCGCCCAGTTCCTCACCACGTTCCTCATCGCCTGGTGGTACTCGCGGCACGCCGCCGCGAAGCTCGACCCCAAGGCCGAGGCGATCAAGTCCCGGATGGAGGGCGGCGCATGAGCATCGCGCAGCAGAGTGTCCTGGCGGCCGGCGAGGCCAGCGAGCACCGGCCGCTGATCATCAGCCTGTTCGCCGTCTTCGTCGTCGCGACCCTCGTCATCACCATCTGGGCCGGCCGCCAGACCAAGGACGCCGCCGACTTCTACGCCGGCGGCCGCCAGTTCAGCGCCTTCCAGAACGGCCTCGCGGTCTCCGGCGACTACATGTCGGCCGCGTCCTTCCTCGGCATCGCCGGCGCCATCGCCCTGTTCGGCTACGACGGCTTCCTGTACTCCATCGGCTTCCTGGTCGCCTGGCTGGTCGCCCTGCTCCTGGTCGCCGAGCCGCTGCGCAACTCCGGCCGCTACACCATGGGCGACGTCCTCGCGTACCGCATGCGTCAGCGCCCGGTCCGTACCGCGGCCGGCACCTCCACGATCGTCGTCTCGATCTTCTACCTGCTGGCGCAGATGGCCGGCGCGGGCGTCCTCGTCTCGCTGCTGCTCGGCATCACCTCCGACGCCGGCAAGGTCGCCATCGTCGCCCTCGTCGGCGTCCTGATGATCGTCTACGTCTCCATCGGCGGCATGAAGGGCACCACCTGGGTCCAGATGGTCAAGGCGGTGCTGCTCATCACCGGCACCATCCTGATCACCTTCCTGGTGCTGCTGAAGTTCAACTTCAACATCTCCGACCTGCTGGGCACGGCCGCGGAGAACAGCGGCAAGGGCTCCGCCTTCCTGGAGCCCGGCCTCCAGTACGGCGCCACCGGCACCTCCAAGCTGGACTTCATCTCGCTCGGCATCGCCCTGGTCCTCGGCACCGCGGGCCTGCCGCACATCCTGATCCGCTTCTACACGGTGCCCAACGCCAAGGCCGCCCGTAAGTCCGTGAACTGGGCCATCGGCATCATCGGCGGCTTCTACCTGATGACGATCGCGCTCGGCTTCGGCGCCGCCGCGCTGATCGACCAGAAGGAGATCACCGACTCCAACCCGTCCGGCAACACCGCCGCACCCCTGCTCGCCCTGCACCTCGGCGGCGTCGACTCGGCGTGGGGCGCGATCCTGCTGGCGACGATCTCGGCGGTGGCCTTCGCGACGATCCTCGCGGTGGTCGCCGGTCTGACCCTGGCCTCGTCGTCCTCCTTCGCGCACGACATCTACGCCAACGTCATCCGCAAGGGCCAGGCGTCCGGCAAGGAGGAGGTCCGCGCGGCCCGCTGGGCGACCGTCTTCATCGGCGCCGTCGCGATCGGCCTGGGCGCCCTCGCCCGCGACCTCAACGTGGCCGGCCTGGTCGCGCTGGCCTTCGCGGTCGCCGCGTCCGCGAACCTGCCGACCATCCTCTACAGCCTCTTCTGGAAGCGGTTCACCACCCAGGGCGCCCTCTGGTCGATCTACGGCGGCCTGATCGTCGCCGTCGGCCTGGTGCTGTTCTCCCCGGTGGTCTCCGGCGACCCGAAGGCGATGTTCCCCGACGTCGACTTCGCCTACTTCCCGCTGAAGAACCCGGGCATCATCTCCATCCCGTTCGGCTTCCTCATGGGCTGGCTCGGCACCATGGTCTCCAAGGAGGAGCCCGACGCCGGCAAGTACGCGGAGCTGGAGGTCCGGTCCCTGACCGGCACCGGCGCGCACTAGGGCCCGTCCGGCGGATCAAGTCGCAGGAAAGCCGCGGCGCTTCATCGACGCGGGTGAACGGGGTCTGGTGCGTTGGACTGCAAGGCGGAGGAGGGCGGCGACGCGGAGCGTCGGCAACCGACGACAACGCCGCAGGCCGACGTGCCAGACCCCGCGTCTGCGGCATGGTCCGCCGGACAGGCCCTGGTCCCCTGGACGATCCACTGAGCGGCCGCGTCGTAGGGACCTACGACGCGGCCGTGTCTTACCTCGTGGGATCGGGACCTGTCGATGTCGGTGCCGTCACGTAGGCTCGCAGGTGACGGAAGACGAGTGCTTGCAACGAGGGAGGGGGCCCACGTGCTCATCGACACCTACGGCCGGCAGGCCACCGACCTGCGTGTGTCGCTGACCGACCGGTGCAATCTGCGCTGTACGTACTGCATGCCCGAGGAGGGCCTGCAGTGGCTGGCCAAGCCCGACCTCCTCACCGACGACGAGATCGTCCGGCTGATCGACATCGCCGTCACCTCCCTCGGCATCGAGGAGGTCCGCTTCACCGGCGGCGAGCCCCTGCTGCGCCCCGGCCTGGTCGGCATCGTCGAGCGCGTGGCAGCCCTGGAGCCCCGCCCCCAGATGTCGCTGACCACCAACGGCATCGGCCTCAAGCGCACCGCGACGGCCCTCAAGGCCGCGGGCCTGGACCGGGTCAACGTCTCCCTCGACACGCTGCGCCCGGACGTCTTCAAGACCCTGACCCGCCGGGACCGCCACAAGGACGTCATCGAGGGCCTGTACGCCGCCCGGGAGGCGGGCCTGACCCCGGTGAAGGTCAACTCGGTCCTGATGCCCGGTCTCAACGAGGACGAGGCCCCCGACCTCCTGGCCTGGGCGGTCGAGCACGACTACGAACTCCGCTTCATCGAGCAGATGCCGCTGGACGCCCAGCACGGCTGGAAGCGCGACGGCATGATCACCGCGGGCGACATCCTCACTTCCCTGCGCACCCGCTTCGAGCTGACGGAAGAGGGCTCGGAGAAGCGCGGCTCGGCCCCGGCGGAGCGCTGGATCGTCGACGGCGGCCCGCATGTGGTGGGCGTCATCGCCTCCGTCACCCGCCCGTTCTGCGCGGCCTGCGACCGCACCCGCCTGACCGCCGACGGCCAGGTCCGCACCTGCCTGTTCGCCCGCGAGGAGACGGACCTGCGCGCGGCCCTGCGCTCGGGCGCCCCGGACGAGGAGATAGCGCGGATCTGGCGCGAGGCGATGTGGGGCAAGAAGGCGGGCGCGGGCCTGGACGACCCGACGTTCGTACAGCCCGACCGACCGATGTCGGCGATCGGCGGCTAGGTCCGGACAGGCCCTGGGCGCCCTAGGCGCCTTCGGGGGCTTCCCACTCCTTCAGAAGGACCACGTCCTTCAAGAACCCCCGCACCCCGAGGAACTGGGACAGATGCTCCCGATGCTCCTCGCACGCCAGCCAGGTCTTCCTGCGTTCCGGCGTGTGCAGCTTCGGGTTGTTCCACGCGAGCACCCACACCGCGTCGACCCGGCAGCCCTTCGCCGAACAGATCGGCGCGGTCTCTTCACTCACTGGTCCGTCTCACGCTGTGTTGTCTCACGCTGTGCCGTCTCACAAAGTGCGCTGAACAAGGCGACGCCGAGCAGCCACGGGGGGAGCTGCCCGGCGTCGGTCTGTCGCTCCGACGGGGGATGCGGAGCGCGTAGGAAGTATGTCACGGGTAACCCGTCGCCCGGCACTGGAACAACATGATTGATCTGAGCTTTTCTTGAGGTCCGTCCGGAGGTGACGTCCGGTTGCGACCCCTCCGCCTAGCGTCACTTCCGCTCGTGAGGCTCGCTCCGCACACCCTGTGCCGGGCCGTCCGCGGCGTCCTCCGGGAAGGATTCCGCGAAGGGCTCCTGAGCCCGCGGCGGAGAGATCATCGGCCGAACCGGAGTGGCCACGAACGTCGACGGAAGCCCCGGCGCGTTCTCCCGGCCGGCGTTCGCGATCACCACCGCGACATAGGGGAGCAGCACTCCCAGCACCAGCGCGACGATCGCGACGTGCCGTTCGACGTTCCAGAGTGTGGCCGCGAGGATCACCGACAGCGTGCGCACCGACATGGAGATCACATACCGGCGCTGCCGACCGCGTACGTCTTCCTGAAGGCCCGTACGGGCTCCGGTGATCCGGAACACCTGAGCGCCGCCGCCCGCATGCTGCTTCCGCATCAGATTCCACCATTCGCCCGCATCGGACTCGCCCGGCCCGTTCCCACATGTCTTACGTTACGCCGCACCTCCGCCGCCTACGAGACCGGGGCATCTCCTGACAGGGCGGCCGCACTGCGCCTTCGCACGTACGGCCGACTCGACATGCGTCGTAGGGCACATGGGCCGACACTGGCCGTAATGCTCACGTAGAGCCGTACGAGGAGGCAGCCATGGGCTGGTTGTGGGCGATCATCGTGGGATTCGTGCTGGGCCTGATCGCGAAGGCGATCATCCCGGGCAAGCAGCACAGTCCGCTCTGGCTGACGACCATCTTCGGCATGCTGGGCGCCATCGTCGGCAACGCGATCGCGCGGTGGGCCGGCGTCGACGCCACCTCCGGCATCGACTGGACCCGCCACGCGTTCCAGCTGATCGCGGCGATCATCATCGTGGGCGTCGGCGACATGCTGTACATGGCGACGCTGGGCAAGCGCAAACAGCGGGCATGAGAGAAGCGCCCTGAAGGGGCGCGGGGAACTGCGCGATCAGCCACGACGAAAGCCGCGGCCCGCAGACCCCCGCGCCCCTACGGCATTCACGCCTTGGTGACCTCGACAGCGGCAAGGTTCTTCTTCCCACGCCGCAGCACCAGCCACCGCCCGTGCAGCAGGTCCTCCTTGGCCGGGACGGAGTCCTCCGCCGGGACCTTGACGTTGTTCACGTAGGCCCCACCCTCCTTCACGGTGCGCCGCGCCGCCGACTTGCTGGCCACAAGACCCACCTCGGCGAACAGATCGACGACGGGACCGAGCTCGCCGACCTGGACATGCGGCACCTCGGACAGGGCCGCCGCCAGCGTCCTCTCGTCGAGCTCCGCCAGTTCGCCCTGGCCGAAGAGGGCCTTGGACGCGGCGATCACGGCCGCCGTCTGATCGGCGCCGTGCACCAGCGTCGTCAGCTCCTCGGCCAGCGCGCGCTGGGCGGCACGGGCCTGGGGCCGCTCCTCGGTCTGCTTCTCCAGTTCTTCGAGTTCCTCACGGGACCTGAAGGACAGGATGCGCAGGTATGTCGAGATGTCCCGGTCGTCCACGTTCAACCAGAACTGGTAAAACGCGTACGGCGTCGTCATCTCGGGGTCGAGCCAGATGGCGCCGCCCTCGGTCTTGCCGAACTTGGTGCCGTCCGCCTTCACCATCAGCGGCGTCGCCAGACAGTGCGCCTCCGCGTCGGGCTCCAGCCGGTGGATCAGGTCCAGACCCGCCGTGAGGTTGCCCCACTGGTCGCTGCCGCCCTGCTGGAGCGTGCAGCCGTAGCGTCGGTACAGCTCCAGGAAGTCCATGCCCTGGAGCAGCTGGTAGCTGAACTCCGTGTAGCTGATGCCCTCCTGGGACTCCAGTCGGCGGGCGACGGAGTCCTTGGTGAGCATCTTGTTGACGCGGAAGTGCTTGCCGATGTCCCGCAGGAACTCGATGGCCGACATCCCGGCCGTCCAGTCCAGGTTGTTGACCATCACCGCGGCGTTGTCGCCCTCGAAGTCCAGGAAGGGCTCGATCTGCGAGCGCAGCCGGGTCACCCAGTTCGCGACCGTCTCCGGGTCGTTCAGCGTCCGCTCCGCCGTGGGGCGCGGGTCGCCGATCTGACCGGTGGCGCCGCCCACCAGGGCCAGCGGGCGCAGCCCTGCCTGCTGGAGCCGACGCATGGTGAGGACCTGCACCAGGTGACCGACGTGGAGGCTGGCGGCGGTCGGGTCGAAGCCGCAATAGAACGTGACCGGACCGTCCGCGAGCGCCTTGCGCAAAGCGTCCTCGTCAGTGGACAGGGCCCACAGCCCACGCCACTTCAGCTCGTCGACGATGTCCGTCACGGTTCTCGCGTCTCCTTGATGATCTTCAGGCAGCCGGGTGACTACCGGCTACGAGGTTATACGCCCCGACTGACAGAGCTCATATTGAAGTCCGGCACCCGCAGGGCCGGCATCGCAGCCCTAGTGAACCAGTCGCTCCACTCCCTCGGCAGCGTCTTTTCGGTGCGCCCGGCCTCGGTGGCCCGGCCCAGCAGATCCACCGGCGACTCGTTGAACCGGAAGTTGTTGACCTCGCCGGTCACCTCCCCGTTCTCGACGAGATAGACGCCGTCGCGGGTCAGACCCGTCAGCAACAGGGTCGCCGGGTCCACCTCGCGGATGTACCAGAGGCAGGTCAGCAGCAGCCCGCGCGTGGTGTTGGCGACCATCTCCTCCAGGGAGCGGTCCTCACCGCCGTCGAGGATCAGGTTGTCGATGCCCGGTGCCACCGGCAGCCCGGTCAGCCCGGCGCTGTGCCGGCTGGTGAGCAGACTGCTCAGCTCGCCCTCGCGCATCCACTCGGTGGACGTCAGCGGCAGCCCGTTGTCGAACACCGACGAGTCGCCGCCGGAGGAGTGCGCGAGCACGAACGGCGCGGACTCCAGGCCCGGCTCGTTCGGGTCGCTGCGCAGCGTGAGAGGCAGCTCGGTGAGCCGGTCGCCGAGACGGGTGCCGCCACCGGGCTTGGAGAACACCGTCCGGCCCTCGGCCGCGTCCCGGCCCGACGCCGACCACATCTGGTAAATGAGCAGGTCCGCCACGGCGGTCGGCGGCAGCAGCGTCTCGTACCGCCCGGCGGGCAGGTCGTGCTTGCGCTCCGCCCAGCCCAGGCGTACGGCGAGTTCGGCGTCCAGCGCGGCCGGGTCGACGTCCTTGAAGTCCCGGGTGGAGCGGCCCGCCCACGCCGAGCGCGTACGGTCCGGGGACTTGGCGTTCAGCTCAAGGGTGCCGTTGGGCTGGTCGTGCCGCAGCCGCAGACCGGTGGACGTACCGAGATAGCTGGAGACCAGCTCGTGGTTGGCGAAGCCGTACAGCTCACGGCCGCCCGCACGCGCGCGTGCGAAGGACTCGCCGAGCGCCGGAGCGAAGTCCGCGAAGACGGCGGAGGACGTCTCGGCGGGTGCGTCCGTGAAGTCGGGGGACGCGGGGACGTCCCTGACCAGCGGCTGCGCGTCCTCGGCGGGCGCGGCCCCGCGCGCGGCGGCCTCGGCGGCCCGCACCAGGGGCTCCAGCTCGTCCACGGTGACGGCGGCCCGGGAGACGACGCCCGAGGCGGTGCCCTCCTTGCCGTCGACGGTCGCGATGACGGTGAGCGTGCGCCCGCGCGTGACGCCGTTGGTGGTGAGCGCGTTGCCGGCCCAGCGCAGGTTCGCCGTGGACTGCTCGTCCGCGATGACGACACAGCCGTCGGCGCGCGACAGCTCCAGGGCACGCTCGACGATCTCGTGCGGCTTGTTGCTGCGGGCGCTCATCGACCGGCCTCCTGCGTGGTGTTGAGAATGTTGACGCCCTTGAAGAGGGCCGACGGGCAGCCGTGCGACACCGCGGCCACCTGGCCCGGCTGGGCCTTGCCGCAGTTGAAGGCGCCCCCGAGGACATAGGTCTGCGGACCGCCGACGGCGGCCATGGAGCCCCAGAAGTCGGTGGTGGTCGCCTGGTAGGCCACGTCCCGCAGCTGGCCGGTGATCCGGCCGTTCTCGATCCTGAAGAAGCGCTGGCCGGTGAACTGGAAGTTGTAGCGCTGCATGTCGATGGACCAGGAGCGGTCGCCGACGACATAGATGCCGCGGTCGACCCCGCCGATCAGGTCCTCGGTCGACATCCCGGCCGGGTCGGGCCGCAGGGACACGTTGGCCATGCGCTGGACGGGCACATGACCGGGGGAGTCGGCGAACGCGCACCCGTTGGAGCGCTCGAAGCCGGTCAGCTTCGCGATCCGCCGGTCCAGCTGGTAGCCGACGAGCGTGCCGTCCTTCACCAGGTCCCAGGACTGGCCGGCGACGCCCTCGTCGTCGTAGCCGATGGTCGCCAGGCCGTGCTCGGCGGTGCGGTCACCCGTGACGTTCATCAGATCGGAGCCGTAGCGCAACTTGCCGAGCTGGTCGAAGGTGGCGAAGGAGGTGCCGGCGTAAGCGGCCTCGTAGCCGAGGGCGCGGTCCAGCTCGGTGGCGTGGCCGATGGACTCATGGATGGTCAGCCACAGGTTGGACGGGTCGACGACGAGGTCGTACACCCCGGACTCGACACTCGGTGCCCGCATCTTCTCCGCGAGCAGCTCCGGGATCTGGTCGAGCTCCGACTCCCAGTCCCAGCCGGTGCCCGTCAGGTACTCCCAGCCGCGGCCGACCGGCGGCGCGATGGTGCGCATCGAGTCGAACTCGCCGCTCGACTCGTCGACCGAGACGGCGGTCAACGCCGGATGCAGCCGCACCCGCTGCTGCGTGGTCACGGTCCCGGCGGTGTCGGCGTAGAACTTGTTCTCATGGACGGTGAGCAGCGAGGCGTCGACATGGTTGACGCCGTTCGCCCCCAGCAGCCGCGCGCTCCACTCCGCGAGCAGCCCCGCCTTCTCCTCGTCGGGCACGGTGAACGGATCGATCTCGTACGACGAGATCCACGTCTTCTCGGCGTGCACCGGCTCGTCGGCCAGCTCCACCCGCTCCTCGGAGCCGGCCGCCTTGATCACCTGGGCGGACAGCTTCGCCATCGCCACGGCCTGCGAGGCCACCCGGGCCGCCGCGTCCATGCTCAGATCCACGCCGGACGCGAATCCCCAGGTCCCACCGTGCACGACCCGCACCGCGTACCCGAGGTCGGTGGTGTCCGACGACCCGGCGGGCTTGGCGTCCCGCAGCCGCCAGGACGCGCTGCGCACCCGCTCGAACCGGAAGTCCGCGTGCTCGGCACCGAGCGCACGCGCGCGTGCCAGCGCGGCGTCGGCGAGGGCGCGTAGCGGAAGCGCTGTGAAGGCTTCGTCGATGGTATGAGGCACCGAGGTATCTCCCTGCTGTCGTGACCTGTGGACCCCGATCATGTCGCGTGGGCGGGTCCAGGGACCATACGTTTCCGTCCGCACCGCGCGTCCTTCTGTAGAGACCCGACAGCGAGTCCCCTTCGCCACTGTCGGTGCCCGATTGTCCGCCGGACGTCGGGGACCGATAGGTTTTCGAGGAAGCCGCCTGTCATCCAGGTGTTCGGGCGGGTATTCATACCGCTATCGAAAGGGTGATCCGTTGAGCCGCTCGGTTCTCGTCACCGGAGGCAACCGGGGCATCGGCCTCGCCATCGCCCGCGCTTTCGCCGACGCCGGCGACAAGGTCGCGATCACGTACCGCTCGGGTGAGCCACCGGCCGGCTTCCTGGCCGTCAAGTGCGACATCACCGACACCGAGCAGGTGGAGCAGGCCTACAAGGAGATCGAGGCCGAGCACGGTCCCGTCGAGGTCCTGGTCGCCAACGCCGGCATCACCAAGGACACGCTCCTGATGCGGATGTCCGAGGAGGACTTCACGTCCGTCCTCGACACCAACCTCACCGGCACCTTCCGCGTCGTCAAGCGCGCCAACCGCGGCATGCTGCGCGCCAAGAAGGGCCGCGTCGTCCTGATCTCGTCGGTCGTCGGACTGTACGGCGGGCCCGGCCAGGCCAACTACTCGGCCTCCAAGGCCGCCCTGGTCGGCTTCGCGCGCTCGCTCGCGCGTGAGCTCGGCTCGCGCAACATCACGTTCAACGTCGTCGCCCCCGGTTTCGTCGACACCGACATGACCAAGGTGCTCACCGACGAGCAGCGCGCGAACATCGTGCAGGCCGTGCCGCTCGGCCGCTACGCGCAGCCGGAGGAAGTCGCCGCGACGGTGCGGTTCCTCGCCTCCGACGACGCCTCGTACATCACTGGAGCCGTCATCCCGGTTGACGGCGGACTGGGAATGGGTCACTGAACACCATGGCTGGAATCCTCGAGGGCAAGAAGATCCTCATCACCGGTGTGCTGATGGAGTCCTCCATCGCCTTCCACACCGCCAAGCTGGCCCAGGAGCAGGGCGCGGAGATCATCCTCACCGCGTGGCCGCGGCCGACCCTCACCGAGCGCATCGCGAAGAAGCTCCCCCAGCCGGAGAAGGTCAAGGTCCTGGAGCTCGACGTCTCCAACGACGAGCACCTCGCCCGCCTGGAGGGCCAGGTCCGTGAGCACCTGGGCGACAGGCTCGACGGTGTCGTGCACTCCATCGGCTTCGCCCCGCAGGACGCCCTCGGCGGCAACTTCCTGAACACGCCCTTCGAGTCCGTGGCCACCGCCATGCATGTCTCCGCCTTCTCCCTGAAGTCGCTGACCATGGCGCTGCTGCCGCTGATGACCGAGGGCGGCTCCGTCGTCGGCCTCACCTTCGACGCGCAGTTCGCGTGGCCGCAGTACGACTGGATGGGCCCGGCCAAGGCCGCCCTGGAGGCCACCAACCGCTACATGGCCCGTGACCTGGGCAAGCACGACATCCGCTGCAACCTGATCTCGGCGGGTCCGATCGGTTCCATGGCCGCGAAGTCCATCCCGGGCTTCGCCGAGCTGGCGGCGGTGTGGGACAGCCGCTCCCCGCTGGAGTGGAAGCTGGAGGACCCGGAGCCGGCCGGCAAGGGCGTCGTCGCCCTGCTGAGCGACTGGTTCCCGAAGACCACCGGCGAGATCGTCCACGTCGACGGCGGTCTGCACGCCATCGGCGCCTGACACTCCCACGGTGAGGGCCCGCGTTCCCCGGAACGCGGGCCCTCACCCGTTCGGCCCATCCGGCCGGGCGGGGGAGCGGCACAACTGGGCACTCTGGATTACGCGTTCACCGCTTCCCTCCCCAGCACGGCCGAGGAGGTCCCCCTTGTGCGCCTGTCCCGCAGCCTGGCCCCGATAGCCGTCGCAGCCGTTCTGCTGATGTCCCTGCCGCACGAAGCGTCGCCCCACGCGCGCGAGGACACGGCACCGGACCTGTTCGGCGCCGCGTGCTACAGCAAGGTCATCGGTTCCCGGGTGACCGCCTACTGCCACAACCCCTACCCCGACGTCGACCACGTCCGGCTGCACATCGAGTGCGACCGCTGGTGGGACGTGGACAGCGACGGCGCCCCCGTGGAGGCCGGGCCCGCGCAGACCGTACGGCTCGACGGCCGCTGCTGGAAGGAAGTCCGCTCGGTGTGGGTCAGCCACCACAAGCGGTGACGGTCAGTCGTCGGCGGCGCTGAACAGCCCAGGCCGGCACTGGAAGGGATAGCTCGCCGCCTGCGCCGCGGCGGCCTCGGCGTCGCCCGCGCGGATCGCGTCCACCAGCCCCGAGTGGTCCAGATGCGTCTCCGGCGTCATCTCCTCGCCGACGTCGTCGCGCAGCCAGTCCCGCAGCACCTCGCCGAGGTCCGCGTACATCGCCGTCATCACGTCGTTGCGCGACGCGGACACCACCGCGAGGTGGAAGGTCGCGTCCGCCATGACGAAGGCCTCCTTGTCGCGTGCCTCCCAGGCCTCCTCACGGCGCACGAGGAGCGCGTCGAGCTGCTTGAGGTCCCTCTCGGTACGCCGCTGGGCCGCCAGCTTCGCCGCGGCCGACTCCAGCGTGGAGCGCAGCTCGGCGATGTGCCGGGGATCGGCGTCGGCGAACCTGCGGTGCATCACACCGGCCAGCTCGCTGGTCGCCACGACGTAGGTGCCGGAGCCCTGGCGGATGTCCAGCAGGCCGTTGTGCGCGAGCGCGCGGACGGCCTCCCGGACCGTGTTGCGGGCCACCCCGAGCTGCTCGACCAGTTCCGGCTCCGTCGGGATGCGTGCCCCGACCGGCCACTCACCGGAGGTGATCTGCTGCCGCAGCGCGGCGATGACCTGCTCGGACAGCGCCGAGCGACGGGGGTGGCTCAGAGGCATGGCACACCTTCGCACGGGACGGGCGCCCGAAGGCGGCCGGGGGATGGACAACCAATCATCCCATGATTCTATGATGGGTGTCATGGCAAGCGAGGAAACCCGTACGACCACGTCCCGGCACATACGGAGCTCAGCGGCGAGCCCCGTGGCGAGCGAGTCCCCAAAACCGGCCACGCGCGCGTGGACGAGCCGGCTGCTCGTGCTCGGCATCGTGCTGGCCGCCGTCAACCTCCGCCCCGCCATCACCAGCCTCGGCGCCCTCCTGGAGGAGGTCCGCGACGGACTCGGCATGAGCGGCAGCGTCGCCGGGCTCCTCACCTCCGTGCCCCCGCTCTGCTTCGCCGTCTTCGGCGTCATGGCCCCGCGCCTCGCCCGCCGCTTCGGCTCGGGCGCGGTGGTGTGCGCGGGCATGGCCGCCATCACCGCGGGCCTGCTGATCCGGCCGTACGTGGGCGGTACCGCCGGGTTCCTGGCCGCCAGCGCCCTCGCGCTCATGGGCATCGCCGTCAGCAACGTCCTGATGCCGGTCATCGTCAAGCGCTGGTTCCCCGACCGGGTCGGCTCCATGACCGGCCTGTACTCGATGGCCCTCGCCCTCGGCACCTCGGTGGCCGCCGCGGCCACCGTGCCGGTCACCGACCTGCTGGGCGGCAGCTGGCAGACCGGACTCGCGGTGTGGGCCGTGCCGGCCGCCGTCGCCGTACTGCCGTGGCTCGCGTTCGTACGGCAGCGGGACGGCGTACGACAGGATGAAGGCGTACGACAGGAAGGCGGCGGACGGCCCGAGGGCGCGGCCTCCGCCGGGCAGGCGTCCGCGCGCGGGGAGCAGCCCGCGCTGCGGATCACTCGCAGCCGCACCGCCTGGGCGCTCGCCGTCTTCTTCGGGCTCCAGGCCACCGCCGCCTACATCACCATGGGCTGGATGCCGCAGATCTTCCGGGACGCGGGCGTGCCCGCGAGCACCGCGGGACTGCTGCTGGCCGTCACCATGGTGATGGGCGTCCCGCTCGCCTTCGTCATCCCGCGCGTGGCCACCCGGCTGCCGCACCAGGGCCCGATCGTGCTCGTCCTCGGCCTCTGCGGCCTCGTCGGCTACGCGGGCCTCTACCTCGCGCCGGCCGCTGGGGCCTGGGCGTGGGCGCTGCTCCTCGGCGTCTCCAACTGTGCCTTCCCGCTCGCCCTCACCATGGTCGGGATGCGCGCCAGGACAGGCGCGGGCGTCGCCCAGCTGTCCGCCTTCGCGCAGAGCACCGGCTACCTCATCTCCATCCCCGGGCCGCTCCTCGTGGGCGTGCTCTACCAGCACAGCGGCGGCTGGGGGCTGCCGATCGCCCTCATGACCGGCCTGATGGTCCCGCAGATGGTCGTCGGTGTTCTCGCCGGACGCAACCGCACGGTCGAGGACGAGGCGGCCCACTGACCCCACCCCCACGGGGCCGGTGCCGGAGGGGGGTGCGAGACTTGCCGTATGCCAGTGCTCGACCCGAATCCGCAGAACGGCCAGAAGAAGATGCTGCTCGTCTTCGGCTCGTTCCTCGCCATCTTCGTGATCATCGCCGTCATCGCCACGATCGCCTCGCCGTGAGCCGCTGAGTCCCTTGCTCCAGGGGCGGGGGTGGGGTTATCCCCCCGTCCCCTAGGGGGCGGGTCTCAGGGTCAACTGGGTGGATCACCGGATGGGTTGGGGGCCGCCGGATCCGTACCTTCGAGCTGTGGCCGCGACCGAGCGGACCACCGGTCCACTCGGAGAGACGCGGAGGCACCCATGTCGGCCCCAACGCACACCCCGCCCCACCCGGCGACCCGGGGGCGCGCCGACATCCGGCTGCCCTGGTGGGCCCTCGCCCTGCCGACACTCGCCTTCATCACCCTGCTCGCGCTGATACTCAACCCCTCCGACGCGCAGGCCGCCGCGGGCGACCCGGCGATCACCCACCTCGTCGAGCGCATCCAGCAGCTGGCGGGCCGCTGAGCAGCCCGGTGGCACTGATTTCCGGGCCCGGTCGGGCCGGTCCACGGTGATCGGTGCGCAGCCCTGAAGCCGCATGTCAACTCCCTGCGCCCCATGGCCTGTTTCATGCGAAGCTGGGTTCCATGAGCGTCGCAGAACCCCGCAGGATTGTCCTTTTCCGGCATGCGAAAGCCGACTGGCCACAGGTGTCCGACCATGAGCGACCGCTCGCGGACCGGGGCCGCATGGACGCGGCCGTGGCAGGGCGGAAGCTGGCCGACACCGACATCACCTTCGATCTGGCCCTGTGCTCCACCGCGATCCGGACCCGCGAGACGTGGAAGCTCGCGGTGCACGAACTCGCGCACCGGCCGAAAACCGTCTATGAGGAGCGGGTCTACGAAGCCTCTCCCGGCGAGCTCATCGCTGTGCTCAACGAGACCCCGGACGACGCGCAGAATGTCATTCTCGTCGGGCACAACCCCGGTGTGCAGGGTCTCGCCGAGATCCTGGCGGGCTCGGCCGAGGGCGACGCCCGCGAGCGGATGAGCCGCCGCGGCTTCCCGGCCGCCGCCTTCGCGGTCCTGTCCTTCACCGGCGCCTGGAAGAGCCTGGAGCCGGGCGGGGCCACCCTCCTCGACTACTGGGCACCCTCCGAATGATCCCCACCGAGGCCTGACGGGCCTCACCGGCCCGACGGCAGGGGCCCGGCACCTCCACGGTGCCGGGCCCTGTCGATTCCTCTGACGGGCTCAGTGCAGCTCGTCGTGCGTGTCCGCCGCCTCGACCTCTTCGCGGGTCACGCCCAGCAGATAGAGGACGGTGTCCAGGAACGGCACGTTCACCGCGGTGTGCGCGGCCTCCCGCACCACCGGCTTGGCGTTGAAGGCGACGCCGAGACCGGCCGCGTTCAGCATGTCCAGGTCGTTGGCACCGTCACCGATCGCCACGGTCTGCGACAGCGGCACCCCTGCCTCGGCGGCGAACCGCCGCAGCAGCCGCGCCTTGCCGGCCCGGTCCACGATCTCGCCGGTGACCCGCCCGGTCAGCTTGCCGTCGACGATCTCCAGGGTGTTGGCCTGGGCGAAGTCCAGCCCCAGCCGCTCCTTCAGATCGTCGGTGACCTGGGTGAAACCGCCGGAGACGACGCCCACTTGATAGCCGAGGCGCTTGAGGGTGCGGATCAGAGTGCGCGCGCCGGGCGTCAGGCGCACCTCGCTGCGCACCTTCTCGACCACGGACGCGTCCAGCCCCTCCAGCAGGGCCACACGCGCGTGCAGCGACTGCTCGAAGTCCAGCTCCCCGCGCATCGCGGCCGCCGTCACCTCGGCGACCTTGTCCTCGCAGCCGGCGTGCGCCGCGAAGAGCTCGATGACCTCGTCCTGGATGAGCGTGGAGTCCACGTCCATGACGACGAGACGCTGAGCACGCCGGTGCAGCCCGGCCGCGACGACGGCGACGTCGATGCCGAGCGCCGCGGCATCGGTCACCAGGGCGGTGCGCAGCGGCTCGGTCTCGACCCCGGACACCGCGAACTCCACGGCGGTCACCGGGTACTTGGCGAGCCGGAAGATACGGTCGATGTTGCCGCCGGCCTTGGTGATCCGGGCGGCGATCGCGGAGGTCGCCTCCGCGGTGAGCGGATGTCCGAGCACGGTGACCAGGGAACGGCCGAGGCCGCGGGGCCGGTTGTCACCGAGGCCGGAGATGATCTCCGCCTGCATCTTCACCGACTCCGCCCAGCTGTGGACGGTCGACCGCAGTTCACCCTCGAGCCCGCGCGGCGGCTCGGTCACGAGCGCGCACAGCACCATCCGGCCACGGGTGACGACCTGCTCGATGTCGACGACGTCGACGGAGTAGGCGGCGAGGGTGTCGAAGAGACCGGCCGTGATGCCCGGCGTGTCCTTGCCGAAGATCTTGACGAGAAGAGTGGGTACGTCGGAGGTCTGCGAAGCGCTCATGGTGTACCCACCGTATCCGGCACGCAGTGCCTTGCGCCCCTGAGGTCCGCCTGGCGGACAGGGAACACTCCGTGTCGGGCAGATGGAGTGGATCTTAAGCGCGGCGTACCGCCTTCGTTCACCTCCGTCCCTTGGGCCTGCCGGGCGGGGGTGGCGGCGGGGGCGGCGGAGGTGGAGGCGGCGGCCCCTCGTCCGGGCCGGACGCCTTCCGGCCACCGGGGCGCGCCCCACGTGACCCGCGAGGCGGCGGCTCGACGGGACGGAGCATGGTGGGCGCGCCGTACATGTCGTCGCCGGTCGGGGGCGGCTCGTCGGGGGACTCGCCAGGCAGGTCATCGGGCGGCTCACCGTCACGGCCACCCGGCCTGTCATACCCCGCTCCCGGCCACCGGGCCCCTTCGGTCGGCTGAGCCTGCCGGCCCGGCCGCCAGGGCTCTTCCGCGGAGGACGGCGACTGCCCCCGCGAGGCCTCTCCGGGCGGTCGGCCGCGGCCCCACCCAGCCGATGAGCCGTACGCCGACCGCGCGTCTCCAGGAGGAGCGTCCGAGACCCCGGCCCCCGGCCCGTCGTCCGGCCGCGCGTCCTCCGGCTCGCGCAACTCCTCCGGCACACGCAGATACGGATTGGTCGCAGGATTCGGCGGCCGATACGGCGACCCCGGCACGTACGGCCCAGCCTCCCCGGAACCCCCACCAGGCCCACCACCCGAGGCTCCACCCCGCCCCGCACCAGAGACCGACGACCCGCCACGCCCCGCCCCGGAGGCCGGGGCTCCACCTTGCGCGGCGCCGGAAGCGGGGGCCCCGCCATGCCCTGCGCCGGAGGCCGGGGCTCCACCTTGCGCGGCGCCGGAAGCGGGGGCCCCGCCATGCCCCGCGCCGGAGGCCGGGGCTCCGCTCTGCGCGGCATCAGGAGCGGAGGCCCCGCCATGTCCCGCCCCAGAGGCCAGGGCTCCACCACGCCCCGCTCCTGAAGCCGAAGGCCCGCCCTGCCCGGCCCTCGAAGACCCACCTTGACCCGCATAGGGCGAAGCGCCAGCGCCACCCGCATAGGGCCCAGCCCCGGCGCCACCGGCATGGCGCCCAGCCCCGGCGCCACCGGCATGGCGCCCAGCCCCGCCGTCACCGGCGTACGGATCGCCAACGGCGCCACCGGCGTACGGGTCGGCCCCGTGCCCGCCGACATATCGGCCGGCCCCGCCCGCATCGGGCCATGACGTGCCGTCGCCGTCGCCGCGGTCTCCGACACCCGCACTCGAAGCCCCCGCCCCGCTCGCCCCCGACACCGAACCCGACTCCGACTCCGACCGCGACCCCGAACCCGACCCCGACCCCATGCCACCACCCGCATAGGACCCTGCCCCACCCGCATAGGGCCTCGCCCCTGCCCCGCCTGCGTACGGCCCTGCCCCCGCCCCGTCCTCATACGCCCCCGCCCCGCCCGGATAAGGCGCAGCCCCGGACCGCCCCGGATACTGCCCGGCCCCGGGCCGCCCCGGATAGGGGCCAGCCCCGCCCGGATACGGCGCCGCAGCCCCGGACCGCCCCGGATACTGCCCGGCCCCAGGCTGCCCCGGATAGGGCGCAGCAGCCCCTGACATCCCCGTGTAAGGCCCTGGCCCACCCCCCGGAACCCCCGAACCTCCCACCCCTCCGCCCACCCCAGGCACCCCGGCGGGGCCCGCGCCGCCCCTCGCCGCGTCACCCAGTGCCAGCGCAGCCGCCCGCTGCCCCGCCGCCCCCGTCGCCCGGGCCAGCAACGCGCCGGCGGCGCCCGCCCCCGCACCCCACAGGGCGCCGAGGAGGAGGGCCATGCCCAGGTGGCCGTGGAGTTCGATGCCGGCGCCGAACGCGTCGAAGCCCAGCACTGACAGCGAGGCGTTCACGGACACCTCCGTCAGCCAGGCGAGCAGCGGCAGCGCCAACGCCGTGGCCAGCCCGAGCCGCAGCGCACAGCGCCCGGCGAAGCCGAGGGCGCCTGGATCCCGTACGTATGAGGCACTCGCACCCGCCGCCCCACCGGGCACTGCTCCTCGTACGAGACCGACACCCCCGGCACCTGCACCCGCACCCGCACCCGCGTCCGCCCACCGCGACGTCTCCGGGGCTCCCACCCCCTCGGTCACCACACCCACCGGCGTCCGCACCGCCGTCAGGACCCCGGCCAGCAGCATCATCACGGCCGCCGCGACGGCCAACAGCCATACCCGGCCGTCGAGTTCGGCGAGGCGGGAGAGGGAGACGGACTCGTCGCGTTCGGAGCTGAGCAGGTCGTCCAGGGGGGCGGGAAGGAAGTGGGCCAGGGGGCCCGTCGCGCGGCCGTCCCACGGGACGAAGAGGCCGATCGGGATGCCGAGCCAGGTGCCGTTGGGGGCGCCCAGGAGCGCCGCGCCGGCGATCCGCTTCGGGTGGTCGTCGCCGATCGCCGCGTACGCCCCCGCCGCGAGCCCCGCCGCGACCGCGACCAGCAGCACGGTGACCAGGGCCGACACCGCCGGGCGGACCACCCGGTGCACGGCCTCCAGGCCGCGGGGGAGCGGGGTACGGCGGGATGCCAGCAGGGCGATGAGGAGGATGCCCGCGGACCAGCCCAGTCCGCCCAGCAGCGTCGGCACCGTGTCCACCGTGAAGCCGACCGCCGCCTTCGCGTCGACGAGGTCGCCGAGCTGGTCCGGCAGCAGTCCGCCGATGTCCCCGACGTCACCGAGCCCGGGGATCTTCAGGCCGCCGCCGCCCCCGGCGCCGGGCAGTTTGTCGAGGCCGAGCGCGCCGCCGTCGATCGTGATGACATCGTGTCCCGCCCAGGCCAGCCCGCCCAGCGTGGCGACGAAGAGGGCGACCACCGTGCCCGCGCGGGCGAGGAGTTCGGCCGGGGCGATCACAACTCCCGCCGCCCGCAGGGACCGTAGGAAGAACCAGGACAAAAGGAGCGCGCCGACGAGGCTCACGCCCAGTGGCGTGATCTCTATGGCTGTCGCTGCCTCCGCGCCGGTGAGCCCGAACGCGGACACGTCTCCGGACGGGGTCACCGAACCACCCGCCCCAAGGGCCACCACCGCCGCGGTCATCGGCCCCAGCGAGGCCGTCGCGTCCGCGCCCAGCAGATGCAGCCCGAGCGCCGCGACGCCCGCCATACCGATCAACGCCCAGCTCACGGCGACGATCGCGGTCAGCAGGATGTCGCCCCACGGCAGCTTCGCGCCGTACTTCGTGGTCTCGGAGTTCGTGGACACACTCATGGCAGACCCCCCGATCCGCGGCGCGGCGATCGCCGCGCTTGTCCCCCTCGCGTGGATTACCACTCTCCGGGTCGGTTTCAACCCCGTCAACGGAACCGGTCGATGCGTACGTACGTGGTCTTCACAAGGCCCGACTTTCGGTCAGGGGGCCGAGCCTGAAATAGTTCCCGACGATGTTCGACATCCCTAGACTCCCTGTGTTGGGGGTAAATCGGGGGACTACTCATGGGGCATGGAGTGCCGGAACTCGTACTGGAATTGAACGGACGTACCTGGACGCTCGACCCGTCCAGGTCCTACACCCTCGGACGCGATCCGCAGGGTGACATCGTGCTCGACGACGCCAGGGTGTCCTGGCGGCACGCCACGATCAGCTGGAGCGGCCGCAGTTGGGTCATCGAGGACCACGGCTCGACCAACGGCACCTTCGTGCAGGGCCAGCGGATCCACCAGCTGGAGATCGGTCCCGGCGCGGCGGTGAACCTGGGCAACGCGACCGACGGACCGCGCGTGAGCGTCTCCGGCGCCGCGGCGGCCGTCACACCGCAGCCCCAGCAGCAGCCGTACGCGGCACAGAGCGCCAACCCGGGCTGGGCACAGCAGGCGCCGCCACAGCAGGCACCCGCGCAGCAGGCACCGCAGGCCGGCTGGCAGCAGCCGCAGCAGCCCGCCGCGAACATTCCGCCGCAGCAGGGCGGCCCCGGCGTCGGCGCGGGGGCGCCGCCGGTCTACGGCGACCGCAGCCCGACCACGTTCCACCAGTTCTCGATCGGCCGCGTGATGCGCATCGGTCGTGCCCTGGAGAACGAGCTGGTCGTCTCCGACCTCCAGGTCTCCCGGCTGCACGCCGAGTTCCGCTCGACGCCCGACGGCCGTATGGAGATCCGCGACCTCGGCTCGCACAACGGCACGTACGTCAACGGCCAGCCGATCACCAAGGGCGGCTCGCAGCTGCTGGGACCGGCCGACATCGTCGGTGTCGGTCACTCGACGTTCCGGATCGTCGGCGACCGGCTCGAGGAGTTCGTCGACACCGGTGAGGTCTCCTTCTCGGCCCGCCATCTGACCGTCACGGTCGACGGCGGCAAGCAGATCCTCAAGGACGTCTCCTTCGGCGTCCCGGAGAAGTCGCTGATCGCGGTCATCGGACCGTCCGGTTCCGGCAAGTCGACGCTGCTCAAGGCGCTGACGGGCTACCGCCCCGCCAACCAGGGCGACGTCCTCTACGACAACCGGAACCTCTACAAGCAGTTCGCCGAGCTGCGTCAGCGCATCGGTCTGGTCCCGCAGGACGACATCCTGCACAAGGAGCTGACCGTCAAGAAGGCCCTCAAGTACGCGGCCAAGCTCCGTTTCCCCGCCGACACCACCGGCGCCGAGCGCGAGGCCCGGATCGACGAGGTGCTGCGCGAGCTGAAGCTGGACATCCACAAGGAGAAGAAGGTCACCTCCCTCTCCGGCGGCCAGCGCAAGCGTGTCTCGGTAGCCCTGGAGCTCCTCACCAAGCCGTCGCTGATCTTCCTGGACGAGCCCACCTCGGGCCTCGACCCGGGCATGGACCGCGACGTCATGCAACTGCTGCGCGGCCTCGCCGACGACGGCCGCACGGTCCTCGTGGTCACCCACTCGGTGGCCGAGCTGGCGATCTGCGACAAGCTCCTGGTGATGGCCCCCGGCGGTTCGGTCGCCTACTTCGGCCCGCCCGAGGAGGCGCTGAACTTCTTCGGCTACGACACCTGGGCCGACGTCTTCTCCGCCTTCGAGAACTACCGCGACTACGACTGGGCGGGACGCTGGAAGGGCTCCCAGCACTACCAGATGTACGCCGCGGACATCGACGCGATCGCGCCGCAGTCCGTACAGATGCCGCCCATGCAGGCGATGAAGCCGCCGAAGCCACAGGGCTGGATGTCGCAGTTCGGCACGCTGGTGCGCCGCTATGTCTCGGTGATCGCCTCCGACAAGGGTTTCCTGGCCCTGTCGATCATCCTGCCGCTCGTCCTCGGCTCGGTGAGCCTGCTCATCGACTCCGGCAAGGACCTGCTGGTCAACACGGAGATCAACCCGAACACCGGAAAGCCCGTCGCCAACGGCACGGCCCTGACGGTGCTGCTGATCCTCGCGGTGGGCGCCTGCTTCGCCGGCGCCGCCAACTCCGTCCGTGAGCTGATCAAGGAACGGGTCATCTACGAGCGCGAGCGCGCCACCGGCCTGTCCCGCTCGGCGTACCTGATGTCCAAGGTCTTCGTGCTGGGCCTGGTCACCATGCTCCAGGGCCTGCTGGTCGGCATCATCGGCTTCTCCAGCCGCACCATCCCGGACAAGGGCCTGATCCTCGGCAGCCAGATCCTGCTGGAACTGTGCATTCCGATCATGGCGCTGGGCTTCACCGCGATGATGTTCGGCCTGATCATCTCGGCCCTGGTGAAGACCGCCGAGAAGACCATGCCGCTGCTGGTGATGTTCGCGATCGTCCAGGTCGTCTTCACCGGCTGTCTGTTCCCGCTGGCCAACTCGGTCGGCGTCAACCAGCTGTCGTACCTGATGCCGTCGCGCTGGGCGGTCGCCGCCGCGGGTGCCACGCTCGACTTCAACAAGATCAGCCCGCCCGCCAAGGGCGACAGCGACGACCCGCTGTGGGCCCACTCCGTCGGCGCCTGGAGCATGGACATGATCGCCCTGATCGTTCTCGGCGTGATCTGCGGCTTCCTCGTGGCCCGCTTCCTGCGCCGCCACGAGCCGGAGGTCATGCGCAAGTAGTTCGCACGCGTACGACGCCGAAGGGCGGCACCCCGTCAGTTGGGTGCCGCCCTTCGGCGTGCTCGAACGATGCGGTGACGCTGCGGTGTACGAGAGGTCCGCGCGGCCTCAGTACGCGCTGTTCACGTTGTCGATCGAGCCGTACTTGTCGGCCGCGTAGTTGGCGCTGGCGACGATGTTGGCGACCGGGTCGTACTGGCTGAAGGCCGTGCCGGAGACGTGGTACGCGTCGAACGTCGGCTTGATGATCTGCAGCAGGCCGATCGACGGGGTGCCGTTGATCGCGTTGACGTCCCAGTTGTTGATCGCGTTCGGGTTGCCCGAGGACTCCCGGATGATGTTGCGGTACAGACCGTTGTACGTACCCGGGATGCCCTTGTCGTCCATGATGTCGAGGGCGTGCTTGATCCAGCCGTCGAGGTTGTTGGCGTAGGTCTTGGTGGTGGCCTTGACCGCGGCGCGCTTGGCGGAGCGGCTCGCGGCCTCCTTGGCCTTGCGCTCCTGCGCGGCCTTCTGGGCGGCCTTCTGCTCGGCCTTCTTCTTGGCCGCGGCCTCGGCGGCCGCCTGCTTCTTCGCGGCGGCCTCGACGGCGGCCTTCTTCGCGGCGGCGGCCTCGGCGGCCTGCGCCTGGAGGCTCGTGGCGGCGAGCTGCTCGCTGACGCCGGACTGCAGGCCCTTCAGCTGCTCGGAGCTGTAGGCCACCTTGGCTGAGGCAGCGGCCTCGCTCGTGGTGGTGTCCGCGTTGCTGGGGACCGCGGAGAACGCGAGGGCGGCGGCGCCGAGCGTGGCGACACCGGCGATCGCGACCTTGTGGCGCTTCGTCAGCGCGCGGCCATGGCCACGGGTGGAGTTCTGCGACATGCGGATGGACCTCTTCGAATAGCGCGGAGTCGCTCTGCGTCTTGCGGCACAAACGCCGCGGGCGGAACCCGCGGCGCTGAGCGACGGCAGCCATTCTTAGCGGCCGCAAAAATGAGAGGCAAAGGTGTGACGTACGATCCTGGATAGTGGATCAGGGAAGGGCAAAACGGGACAGACAGGAACGTCTGTCCCGCTCACCCGGGACCTGTTTATCTCCTATTGACCTTCGTACGTGATGTGCGCCCTATGCGCGGGCTCACACCGGCCGCGTGGCGGCCTCACCGGTAGTTGCTGAAGCAATGCTCTGCGTAAGGGGCCGGGTCTCCGTCGGTAAGGAGGAGATGGACGTCCCCGAACTCGTGCCACAGGTACCGCCCACGCACCGCCTCCTCGTACCCCCGATCCACGGCGGCCCCTCCGGCCACCGCCCGCAGCATCAGCAGATGCGAGGCCTCCGGCTCGTGCAGCCCGGTCAGCAGCCCGTCCACGACCCGCACCCCGCCCTCAGGGGTCACCACCAGGTCGGTCCACCCCTCACGCGCGCGTACGACCCCGTCGGCGCCGACCGCCGACTCCACGGCCCGCACCGCCGTGGTCCCGACGGCGACGACCCGCCCGTGCGCCGCCCGCACCGCGTTGATCAGCCGCGCCGACGCCTCCGGCACCGCGAACCGCTCCGGATACGGCGGCTCCTGCACCTCCGCCGACGCCACCCCCGTGTGCAGCGTGATCGGCGCGAACTGCACACCCCGGCTCACCAGCTCCGCCACGAGCCGCGCGGTGAAGGGCCGCGCCGCACTCGGCATCTCCGCACTCCCGACCCCACCGGGCTGCGGCAACGCGAACACCGTCTGATACGCGGACAGCGGCTGGTCGCGCTCCGTGTAGGAGTAACGGATCGGCCGCCCGAACTCCCGCAGCAGCCCGGGCACACCTGCCCCAGGGTGGGCTCGCGCCCACCACAGTCGCTCGCTCTGCCCGCTCAGCGGCTCCTCCAGCGTCAGTCGCACGCCCCCGGGCAACCGCACCTCCGTACCCGCGGGCCCACCCGCACGCGCGCGTGTGGTGCCGCGCCCGTCGGGGTCCCGCAGCTCGACCGCCCACCGGCCGTCGTCCCCGCGCGTGGAGAAGTGCACCGCCACGCGCACGTGCCCGATCCGGCCGTCCACGGCTGCCGCCAGCGTCGGCGACGTGTTCACGACCAGGAGATCCCCGGCCCGCAGCAGACACGGCAGTTCCGTGAACGCGTGATGCGAGACCTCCGTACCGCGCGACACGAGCAGTCGTACGGCGTCCCGGTCCAGGCCGGGACCACGCTGCTCGGCCGGCACCCGGGCCGACAGCTCCTCCGGGACGCGCAGCGTCAGCGTCACCGCGCCTCCAGCAACGCGGCGGCCGTGTACCGACCGCTCGCCGGACGCCGGTCGAGCAGGTGCATGAAGGCCGGGGCGATGTCCGCCGGCGTGGGTGTCCCCGACAGGTCCTCGTCGGGCTCGGCCGCGGCC
Source organism: Streptomyces sp. NBC_00028 (assembly GCF_045041065.1). Classification (NCBI taxonomy): domain Bacteria; kingdom Bacillati; phylum Actinomycetota; class Actinomycetes; order Kitasatosporales; family Streptomycetaceae; genus Streptomyces; species Streptomyces sp. NBC_00028. The sequence continues at coordinate 7,723,922 of NZ_CP108293.1, forward strand.
AGCATGGCGGTGCGCATGCCACCCGGATCGACCCACCAGACCCGCAGCCCAGGCTCCTCGACGGCCAGCACCGCCGACAGCTGGTCCAGGGCCGCCTTCGTCGCCCCGTACGCCCCCCAGGTCCGGTACGCCTCCGCGCCCGCGTCCGAGCTCACGTTCACCACCGCACCCGAGGGCGCCGCCCGCAGCTCGGGCAGCGCTTCCTGGAGCAGCCCCAGCGGCGCCACCACGTTGGTCTCCAGGGCCGCGCGGAAGCCGCCCAGCGAGTGATCGCCGAGCGGGACCAGCGGTTCGGCACCCAACACCCCGGCGTTGTTCACCAGCAGATCGAGACCGCCCAGCTCACGCGCCGCGGCCACCAGCCCGGCCCGATGCCCGGCATCCGTGACGTCCCCCGGCAACGCCGTCACGCGCGTGCCGTGCGTCGCGACTCCCGCCGCCGTCTTGTGCAGCGTCTCGGCGTTCCTGGCGTCGAGCACCAGATCCCAGCCGCGCGCGGCCAGCGCCTCCGCGAGCGCCCGCCCCAGTCCCCTGGAAGCCCCCGTGATGATCGCTACCGGCATGACATGTCCCCTCGTCGTCACTTCAAGTGCCTTCGACGCCCTCAACGTAGGAACAGGGCGGCCCCGACCGCGTCGGACGCGGGTCGCGACCGGGCGGGGTCCTTCGCCCTAAGCCCCCGGTCCGGGCCCTTCGCCCTAGGCCCAGCGCCCTAGGCGGCCGCCGCCACAGGGCGGATACGGACTGTCACACCCCGCCGGTACCGTGAGGGCATGAGTCAAGGCCCCAGGTCCGGTCTGGCCGCGGTGAGCGCCGCGCTGCTGGCCATGAGCAGGCATCTAGAGGTGCGCGACGTCCTCAAGACGATCGTCGCCTCGGCCCGCGAGCTGCTCGACGCGCAGTACGCCGCCCTCGGCGTCCCCGACGACCACGGAGGCTTCGCCCAGTTCGTCGTCGACGGCGTCAGCGACCAGCAGTGGAAGGCCATCGGCCCGCTCCCCAGGCAGCACGGCATCCTCGCCGCGATGCTCCAGGAGGCCAAGGTCGAGCGCCTCGCCGACGTGCGCAAGGACCCCCGCTTCGAGGGCTGGCCGTCCGCCCACCCCGACATGTCCGACTTCCTGGGCCTGCCGATCCGCGACGGCGACGAGGTCATCGGTGCCCTCTTCCTCGCCAACAAGCTGCGTCCTGTGGGGGGAAACCCCCCACACCCCCCGTGCCCCGAGCCGGACGGCAGCTGCGGCTTCACCGCCGAGGACGAGGAACTGCTCTCCATCCTCGCCCAGCACGCGGCCATCGCCCTCACCAACGCCCGCCTGTACGAGCGCAGCCGCGAACTGACCATCGCCGAGGAACGCTCCCGGCTCGCGCACGAGCTGCACGACGCGGTCGCCCAGAAGCTGTTCTCCCTGCGCCTGACCGCCCAGGCCGCCGCCGCGCTGGTCGACCGCGACCCCTCCCGCGCCAAGGGCGAGCTGCAGCAGGTCGCCGTACTCGCCGCCGAGGCCGCCGACGAACTGCGCGCCGCCGTCGTCGAACTGCGCCCCGCCGCCCTCGACGAGGACGGCCTCGTCGCCACCCTCCGCACCCAGATCCAGGTCCTCGACCGCGCCCACACGGCGCGCGTGACCTTCGACAGCTGCGGAGTGCGCGCCCTGCCCGCCGCCCAGGAGGAGGCCCTCCTGCGCGTCGCCCAGGAGGCCCTGCACAACGCCCTGCGGCACTCCGGAGCCGACCACGTCGACGTGACCCTGGCCCGCCGCGGCAGCGGAGCCCTCCTGAGCGTCACCGACGACGGCAGCGGCTTCGACCCGAAGACCACCCGCCGCGCGGGACGCCACCTCGGCCTCGTCTCCATGCGGGACCGGGCGAGCGGGGTCGGCGGCGTGCTGACCGTGGAATCGGCGCCCGGCAAGGGCACCACGATCGAGATGGAGGTCCCTGGTGGCTGACGCAATCAAGGTGCTGCTCGTCGACGACCACCAGGTGGTCCGCCGCGGACTGCGCACCTTCCTCGAAGTACAGGACGACATAGAGGTCGTGGGCGAGGCCTCGGACGGCGCCGAGGGCGTCGCCCGCGCCGAGGAACTCAAGCCGGACGTCGTCCTCATGGACGTCAAGATGCCGGGCATGGACGGCGTCGAGGCCCTGCGCAAGCTCCGCGAACTGAACAACCCCGCGCGCGTGCTCATCGTCACCAGCTTCACCGAGCAGCGCACGGTGATCCCGGCCCTGCGCGCCGGAGCCGCCGGATACGTCTACAAGGACGTCGACCCCGACGCCCTCGCCGGCGCCATCCGCTCCGTCCACGCCGGCCACATCCTCCTCCAGCCCGAGGTCGCCGGCGCCCTGCTCTCGCAGGAGGAGGCCAACTCAGGGCAGGGCAGAGCGGGCTCGCTCACGGAACGGGAGCGCGAGGTGCTCGGCCTGATCGCCGACGGCCGCTCCAACCGCGAGATCGCCCGCGCCCTTGTCCTCTCCGAGAAGACGGTCAAGACCCACGTCTCGAACATCCTGATGAAACTCGACCTGGCGGACCGCACCCAGGCCGCTCTGTGGGCAGTACGTCACGGAGTGGCCGGTTAAATCCATCCAGTGGACGGCAATACGGAGGGTTCCGCTCCGGAGTGAGATTCATACCGTCGTGGGAATGTCACCCGGACGGCGCATCCTTCATCGATCTCCACCGTTCTCCAGTGCGTGCCGCGGCGACTGCCGCGGCGATCGCTAGGGAGGGCTCAGAAGTGAAGAACCTGAAGAAGGCAGCGGCCGTGACGATGGTGGCCGGCGGACTGATCGCCGCCGGTGCCGGGATGGCCTCCGCCACCGACGCGCACGCCGACGGCAAGGCCGTGGGTTCGCCGGGCGTCGCCTCGGGCAACCTCGTCCAGGCCCCGATCCACATCCCGGTCAACGCGGTCGGCAACAGCGTGAACGTCGTGGGCATCCTCAACCCCGCGTTCGGCAACCTCGGCGTGAACCACTGACCTCCGCCCAGGGGCGACAGTGACTTCCGGCCTCCCGGGCGCTCCCGGGAGGCCGGTCCGTTTGTAGGGCCAATGATCCGAACGGGCAGTTGCCGTCGGGCTCCCGTACCGTTCGCGCTCACCTCCGCGTTGACCAGGCACGACCCGCGGCCGGGTCGGATACGCAAACGCAGGAGGAACGCTTCTCATGAACATCGCCAAGAAGGCTGCCGTGGCCCTCACCGTCGCCGGTATCGCCACGGGTGCCGCCGCCGGTGCCGCTGTCGCCGACGCGGGTGCCGACGGCGCGGCCGTGAAGTCGCCGGGCGTCGGCTCGGGCAACCTGGTCCAGGTCCCCGTCCACGTCCCCGTCAACGTCGTAGGCAACACGGTCAACGGCATCGCCGGCCTGAACCCCGCGTTCGGCAACAACGGCGTGAACGACTGACGTCGGGTCCGAGCCGGTGGGCCTCTCAAGTCAAGGGCGACTTGAGGGGCCTTCGGTCTGTGCGACGTGGGGTTCTCCGGCTGCGGGTGAGTGGGGGCTGGTCGCGCAGTTCCCCGCGCCCCTTAGGTGCGTAGAGCCTGCGCCCCTTAGGTACGTAGAGCCTGCGCCGGCTCCGGCAGTGGCCCCCGCCTACCGCACCCCGCGCTCCCGCTCCTCCACATACGCGTTGTACGCCGCGACCTGAGCACGCCGGGCAGTGCGTTCCACCGGCCGAAGCGCCTCCGCACGCGCCCCCATCTCGCCGGCCGTCACCGCACCCCCATGCCCGTTCGCGTACGCCACGGAGATCAGCAACCCCACCCGCTGCGCCAGCTCCAGCACCCGCACCGCCCGCGGCGGATACCCCGGCGCCAACACCTCCCGCCCCCGCTCGGCCCGCGCCCGATACGCGTCGATCGCCGCCTCCGCCACCGGCCCCGACCCGGCCACGTCCAGCCGCGTCAACACCTCCGTCGCCTCCCGAAGGGCCTCCGCCAGCTCCCGCTCGGCCTCGCCGAGGGAGGGCACATCGGCGGGCGGCGCCTCCCGTACGGGCAGCACATGCCATACGACCTCGACATGCACATCACCCTCGGGCCCGGCCTCGTACACCTCCGGCACCAACCCGAGCGCGGCCCCGTGACAGATCACCGCCTCCTCGGCCTCCAACGCCCGCGCGTTGAACTCCGGTGGCCCGCTCAGCCCCAGCGGATGCCCCGGCGCCGGCAGCGCCACCCGCAACCCGGTCACCCCGAGCGCCCGCAACCGCCCCAGCGCGAGCGTCAGCCCGACCGGGCCCGACTCACCCGGCAGGCCCTCCACCCGATGCACCGCGTCGTCCCCGACAGCGGCGAGCACCGCGTCGTCAGGCGACACAAGTCCGGCCAAAAGGGCGTTTCCCCAAGCGGCGAGGCGTCCAGAGCGTGATTCCGAGAGCATGCCTCCACCCTAAGGACCGGACCGATGGAATGGGCCGCCCGACCGGTGGCGTAGATTTCCTTGAAGGCTGCGCCCGAAAATGCGCGCACGCGACAGCCGAGACGCCGAGACCGGTCACACTGCAAGGGGAGACAACGCGCTCATGAGCGATGTTCTGGAGCTTCAGGACGTATCCGTGGTCCGTGAGGGCCGGGCTCTGGTGGACCAGGTCTCCTGGTCGGTCAAGGAGGGCGAGCGCTGGGTCATCCTCGGCCCCAACGGCGCCGGCAAGACCACCCTTCTGAACGTCGCGTCCAGCTACCTCTACCCCAGCCAGGGCACCGCCACCATCCTCGGCGAGACCCTCGGCAGGCCCGGCACCGACGTCTTCGAACTGCGCCCCCGCATCGGCGTCGCCGGCATCGCCATGGCCGACAAGCTCCCCAAGCGCCAGACCGTCCTGCAGACCGTGCTGACCGCCGCCTACGGCATGACGGCCGGCTGGCAGGAGGAGTACGACGAGATCGACGAGCAGCGTGCCCGCGCCTTCCTCGACCGCCTCGGCATGAGCGACTACCTGGACCGCAAGTTCGGCACCCTCTCCGAGGGCGAGCGCAAGCGCACCCTCATCGCCCGCGCGCTGATGACCGACCCCGAGCTGCTCCTCCTCGACGAGCCCGCCGCCGGCCTCGACCTCGGCGGCCGCGAGGACCTCGTACGCCGACTCGGCCGGCTCGCCCGCGACCCGATCGCCCCCTCGATGCTGATGGTCACCCACCACGTCGAGGAGATCGCCCCCGGCTTCACCCACGTCCTGATGATCCGTCAGGGCAAGGTCCTGGCCGCGGGGCCGCTGGAGCTCGAACTCACCTCCCGCAACCTCTCGCTCTGCTTCGGCCTCCCGCTCGTCGTCGAGCAGGTCGGCGAGCGCTGGACGGCGCAGGGCCTGCCGATGGCCTGACGCGCCTCGCGCCCTGTCCGCGCAGGACCCGCGGTCCTACCATGACCATGTGAACGACATCGACGCATGGGTGTGGTGGCTCGTCGGCGCGGCCGCGCTCGGAATCCCTCTCGTGGTGACGGCGATGCCGGAGTTCGGCATGCTCGCGGTGGGCGCCGTCGCCGGCGCGATCCTCGCGGGCCTGGGCTTCGGCGTCGTCGTGCAGGTGCTCGCCTTCGTCATCGTCTCGGTCGCCCTCATCGCCGTCGTACGGCCCATCGCGGCCCGGCACAGCGCACAACGGCCCCAACTGGTCTCCGGGGTCGAGGCGTTGAAGGGGAAACAGGCCGTCGTACTGGAACGCGTCGACGGCACCGGCGGCGGCCGGATCAAGCTGGCCGGAGAGGTCTGGTCGGCCCGCGCCCTCGACGTCGACCGCGCCTACGAAGTAGGACAGGAAGTGGACGTCGTGGAGATCGAGGGAGCGACCGCGATCGTCATCTGACCTCGTACGACTCAACTGAACCGAACAGACCACGAGTTGCTCGACGGTCTGTCAGACTCGACCAGCAAGATCTTCAACAACCATAAGATCTTCCGAAAGCGCCGAGGCGAAGAAGGGTACGGGGAAGCGACGATGGAACCGGTCATCATCGTCTTGATCATCCTGGTGGTGTTGGTCTTCATCGCCCTGATCAAGACCATCCAAGTCATCCCACAGGCCAGCGCCGCCATCGTCGAGCGCTTCGGCCGCTACACGCGGACACTCAACGCGGGCCTCAACATCGTCGTCCCGTTCATAGACACCATCCGCAACCGCATCGACCTGCGGGAACAGGTCGTCCCGTTCCCGCCCCAGCCGGTGATCACCCAGGACAACCTGGTCGTGAACATCGACACGGTCATCTACTACCAGGTGACGGACGCGCGGGCCGCGACCTACGAGGTCGCCAGCTACATCCAGGCGATCGAGCAGCTGACGGTCACCACCCTCCGCAACATCATCGGTGGCATGGACCTGGAGCGGACCCTGACCTCCCGCGAGGAGATCAACGCGGCCCTGCGCGGCGTCCTCGACGAGGCGACGGGCAAGTGGGGCATCCGCGTAAACCGCGTGGAGCTCAAGGCAATTGAGCCACCCACCTCCATCCAGGACTCGATGGAGAAGCAGATGCGCGCCGACCGCGACAAGCGCGCCGCGATCCTCACGGCGGAAGGCACGCGCCAGGCGGCCATCCTCACCGCCGAGGGCGAGAAGCAGTCCCAGATCCTGCGCGCCGAGGGTGAGGCCAAGGCCGCGGCCCTGCGCGCGGAAGGCGAGGCCCAGGCCGTTCGTACGGTCTTCGAGGCGATCCACGCGGGCGACCCCGACCAGAAGCTGCTGAGCTACCAGTACCTCCAGATGCTCCCCAAGATCGCCGAAGGCGACGCCAACAAGCTCTGGATCGTCCCCAGCGAAATCGGCGACGCCCTCAAGGGCCTGTCCGGCGCGATGGGCAACTTCGGCCCCCTGGGCGGCGGTTCAGGAGGCGGCGGCAACCAGGGCAACGGCGGATCGGAACGCAGGGAAAAGCCGCCGATCGATTAGTCGGCAGCGGCCCCCGCGCCCCAAGGGGCGCGGGGAACTGCGCGAACAGCCACAACAAACCCGCAGCCGCCAACGAACCGAACCCGGCAGACGATTAGGCTGCGACCAACGCCAACCACTCAGGCAGCGCCTGAAAGTCATCGGCCCCCAGCGACAGCAGCATCGCATCGGCCGGCGTCGGCTCGAACGGCTGCCTGAGCAACGGCATCCCCGCCTGCTCCGGAGTCCGGTCGGCCTTACGGTGATTGTCCTCCGCGCACGAGGCCACCGTGTTCAGCCACGAGTCCTGGCCACCCTGCGCCCGCGGCACCACGTGGTCCACCGTCGTCGCCCTGCGCCCGCAGTACGCGCACCGGTGCCGGTCCCTGACCAGCACACCCCGCCTCGACCACGGAGCTTGTCTTCGGAACGGCACCCTCACGTACCTGCACAGCCGGATCACCCGGGGCGCCGGTATGTCGACCGCGGCTCCGCGCATACGCAGTTCGGGGTGGGACTGCTCGACGACGGCCTTGTCCTGCAGCACCAGAACGACGGCTCGGTTCAACGTCACCGTCGAAAGCGGCTCGAAGCTCGCGTTCAGTACCAGCGTGTCCCGCATGACCAGCCCACCTCCTGCGCTCACCCGCCCACCTCCATGGCGGGCTGGGATCAACTCTGGCCGGGCACGCCGAGATGGACAACGAAATAAAAAGTGCCCGCCCCTGATCACTTCCAAGACCGGGGACGGGCAAACGTTCCGTGAACGCTCGGATCGTTCAGCTCTGTTCGGGGTTCTCGTACTCACCGATCAGCTGGGCGCGGGCGATCGTGTGGAACCGCAGATTGAAGCCCACGACGGCGGGAGAGGCGTCGGCATCCGGACCGAGCTTCTCCTGGTCCACCGCGTACACCGTGAAGACGTACCGGTGCGGCCCGTCGCCGGGCGGCGGCGCGGCACCACCGAAGTCCTTGCTGCCGTAGTCGTTGCGCGCCTGTACGGCACCCTCCGGCAGGCCCTCGAACTTCCCGCTGCCCGCACCCACCGGCAGCTCGGTCACCGAGACGGGGATGTCGAACACGACCCAGTGCCAGAACCCGCTGCCCGTAGGGGCGTCGGGGTCGTAGCAGGTCACGGCGAAACTCTTGGTCCCGTCCGGGAAACCCTCCCACCGCAGCTGCGGTGAGGTGTTGCCGGCCGCGTAGACCTGAGCGTCCTTGAGCGTCGCCCCTTCCTCGATGTCCTCGCTCGTCACCGTGAACGACGGGACGGGCGGGTGGAAGTCATGGGGGAGAGGCCGCCGCTTGAGCTCGGTCACCTCGGTACCTCCTGATCGATTGCCGGAAATCAGCAATCCCGAGCCTAGAACCAGTTGCGCTTGCTGCCGACCTCGGACAGCCACTGGTTGAGGTAAGCCGCCCAGTCGGTGCCCTGGTAGTCGTTGAGCCCCACCTGGAAGGAACGGAAGGTGTCACTGCCCTCGCTGAACAGCCCCGGCTTCTTGTCCATCTCCAGGACGACGTCCATGGCGCTCTGATCGGCCACGAAGCTCAGCTCGACCTGGTTCAGCCCCCGGTACTGCTGCGGCGGGAAGAACTCGATCTCCTGGTAGAACGGCAGCTTCTGCCGGGTGCCCCGGATGTGCCCGCGCTCCATGTCCGCGTTCTTGAAGCGGAAGCCCAGCTGGATGAAGGCGTCCAGCAGGGCCTTCTGCGCCGGCAGCGGATGCACGTTGATCGGGTCCAGGTCACCGGAGTCCACGGCGCGCGCGATCGCCAGCTCGGTGGTCACGCCGATGTTCATCCCGCGCAGTGCCTGACCGTCGATCATCGTGATCGGCGTCTCCCACGGGATCTCCAGCCCGAACGGCACCGCGTGCACCGCACCGGCCTGCAGCTCGAAGGCACCACCGAGCCGCACCTTGGTGAACTCGATGTTCTGCTTGTACTCCTCGTCGCCGCTCTCGACCTCGACCTTGGCCTGGAGGCCGACGGACAACCCCTCGATCTCCTGGTTGACAGACCCGCCCTGGATCCGCACCTCGCCCTGGACGACACCACCCGGCACGACGTTGACCTCGGTCAGCACCGTCTCGACCGAAGCACCGCCGGCACCCAGGCTCGCGAGCAGCTTCTTGAACGCCATGACTCTCCCTCTTACGTCGTCCTGCTGTATGTGCGGGTAACGCGTGGACCCTTGATCCATACAAACGCCATCCGGCCGTGGCCGGTTCCGCGCCCTCACCCTTGCAAGGCGAACGCCCCCTGACCACCCCGTCGCGACCACCCGTCTGCACTACCCTCGGACGGCATGATCGCGACCCCCGACCGTACGCCTCTGCCCCGAGAGTTCTTCGACCGCCCCGTACTGGAGGTCGCCCCCGACCTTCTGGGCCGCATCCTCGTACGCACCACCCCCGACGGTCCGATCGCACTCCGCCTCACGGAGGTCGAGGCGTACGACGGCCAGAGCGACCCCGGCTCCCACGCCTATCGCGGCCGCACGGCCCGCAACGGCGTGATGTTCGGTCCGCCCGGGCATGTGTACGTCTACTTCACTTACGGCATGTGGTTCTGCATGAACCTCGTGTGCGGGCCGGACGGCCGGGCGAGCGCGGTCCTGCTCCGCGCCGGCGAGGTCATCGAGGGGGCGGAGCTCGCACGTAAACGTCGACTCTCGGCCCGAAATGACAAGGAACTGGCCAAAGGACCCGCCCGTCTGGCCACGGCCCTCGGTGTGGACCGGTCGCTCGACGGCACGGACGCGTGCACCTCCGCCGAGACACCCCTGAGGGTCCAGACCGGCACCCCGGTCCCCTCCGACCAGGTACGCAACGGTCCACGCACCGGAGTCTCGGGCGAGGGGGGCGTCCACCCGTGGCGCTTCTGGATCGCCAACGACCCCACGGTGAGCCCTTATCGGGCTCATACGCCGAGGCGTCGTTCAAGTTGACGCGCCGTTGCGCGGTGCGTAGTGTAGCCCGAGCCGCTTGAACCGGGTACGGCGATCGCCTGCAGCCGGAAGCGGCCAAACCACTACCTACGACATCCTCTGAGCGAGGGTGAATTCGGCGTGCTCGCATGCTCGAATTCGAACTCTCGGAACTCGATTATGAGTTAGCGAGAGGATCGGCTAACGTAGTGAATGTCGAAAGGCCGACAGGCGAAAGCCAGAAGCCTTCGGCAAATCCCGCCGACAGGGAATCAGACGCCGAAAGGATCTGATAGAGTCGGAAACGCAAGACCGAAGGGAAAAGCCCGGAGGAAAGCCTGAGAGAGTCTCTCGGGTGAGTACAAAGGAAGCGTCCGTTCCTTGAGAACTCAACAGCGTGCCAAAAATCAACGCCAGATTAGTTGATACCCCGTCTCCAGCCATTCGGTTGGGGCGAGGTTCCTTTGAAATAACACAGCGAGGACGCTGTGAACCACCGGATTATTCCTCCGGTGGTTCCGCTCTCGTGTGTCGACCGGATTACCGGTAAACATTCACGGAGAGTTTGATCCTGGCTCAGGACGAACGCTGGCGGCGTGCTTAACACATGCAAGTCGAACGATGAACCACTTCGGTGGGGATTAGTGGCGAACGGGTGAGTAACACGTGGGCAATCTGCCCTTCACTCTGGGACAAGCCCTGGAAACGGGGTCTAATACCGGATACCACTACCGCAGGCATCTGTGGTGGTTGAAAGCTCCGGCGGTGAAGGATGAGCCCGCGGCCTATCAGCTTGTTGGTGAGGTAATGGCTCACCAAGGCGACGACGGGTAGCCGGCCTGAGAGGGCGACCGGCCACACTGGGACTGAGACACGGCCCAGACTCCTACGGGAGGCAGCAGTGGGGAATATTGCACAATGGGCGAAAGCCTGATGCAGCGACGCCGCGTGAGGGATGACGGCCTTCGGGTTGTAAACCTCTTTCAGCAGGGAAGAAGCGAAAGTGACGGTACCTGCAGAAGAAGCGCCGGCTAACTACGTGCCAGCAGCCGCGGTAATACGTAGGGCGCAAGCGTTGTCCGGAATTATTGGGCGTAAAGAGCTCGTAGGCGGCTTGTCACGTCGGGTGTGAAAGCCCGGGGCTTAACCCCGGGTCTGCATTCGATACGGGCTAGCTAGAGTGTGGTAGGGGAGATCGGAATTCCTGGTGTAGCGGTGAAATGCGCAGATATCAGGAGGAACACCGGTGGCGAAGGCGGATCTCTGGGCCATTACTGACGCTGAGGAGCGAAAGCGTGGGGAGCGAACAGGATTAGATACCCTGGTAGTCCACGCCGTAAACGGTGGGAACTAGGTGTTGGCGACATTCCACGTCGTCGGTGCCGCAGCTAACGCATTAAGTTCCCCGCCTGGGGAGTACGGCCGCAAGGCTAAAACTCAAAGGAATTGACGGGGGCCCGCACAAGCAGCGGAGCATGTGGCTTAATTCGACGCAACGCGAAGAACCTTACCAAGGCTTGACATACACCGGAAAGCATTAGAGATAGTGCCCCCCTTGTGGTCGGTGTACAGGTGGTGCATGGCTGTCGTCAGCTCGTGTCGTGAGATGTTGGGTTAAGTCCCGCAACGAGCGCAACCCTTGTCCTGTGTTGCCAGCATGCCCTTCGGGGTGATGGGGACTCACAGGAGACCGCCGGGGTCAACTCGGAGGAAGGTGGGGACGACGTCAAGTCATCATGCCCCTTATGTCTTGGGCTGCACACGTGCTACAATGGCAGGTACAATGAGCTGCGAAACCGTGAGGTGGAGCGAATCTCAAAAAGCCTGTCTCAGTTCGGATTGGGGTCTGCAACTCGACCCCATGAAGTCGGAGTTGCTAGTAATCGCAGATCAGCATTGCTGCGGTGAATACGTTCCCGGGCCTTGTACACACCGCCCGTCACGTCACGAAAGTCGGTAACACCCGAAGCCGGTGGCCCAACCCCTTGTGGGAGGGAGCTGTCGAAGGTGGGACCAGCGATTGGGACGAAGTCGTAACAAGGTAGCCGTACCGGAAGGTGCGGCTGGATCACCTCCTTTCTAAGGAGCACTTCTAACCGGGCTTGCTCGGTCAGAGGCCAGTACATCGGCGAATGTTCGATGCTGGTTGCTCATGGGTGGAACGTTGATTATTCGGCCGGGTTCACGGGTCGGAGGCTGCGAGTACTGCTCTTAGGAGCGTGGAAAGCATGATCTCCGGACGGGACCGGGCCGGGCACGCTGTTGGGTGTCTGAAGTAACGGCCGCAAGGTTGTGCTTCGATGCCGGCCCCAGTGAACTCCAGCCTTTGGTTGGGGGTGATGGGTGGCTGGTCGTTGTTTGAGAACTGCACAGTGGACGCGAGCATCTGTGGCCAAGTTTTTAAGGGCGCACGGTGGATGCCTTGGCACCAGGAACCGATGAAGGACGTGGGAGGCCACGATAGTCCCCGGGGAGTCGTCAACCAGGCTTTGATCCGGGGGTTTCCGAATGGGGAAACCCGGCAGTCGTCATGGGCTGTCACCCATACCTGAACACATAGGGTATGTGGAGGGAACGCGGGGAAGTGAAACATCTCAGTACCCGCAGGAAGAGAAAACAACCGTGATTCCGGGAGTAGTGGCGAGCGAAACCGGATGAGGCCAAACCGTATGCGTGTGAGACCCGGCAGGGGTTGCGCATGCGGGGTTGTGGGATCTCTCTTTCACAGTCTGCCGGCTGTGAGACGAGTCAGAAACCGTTGATGTAGGCGAAGGACATGCGAAAGGTCCGGCGTAGAGGGTAAGACCCCCGTAGTCGAAACGTCAGCGGCTCGTTTGAGAGACACCCAAGTAGCACGGGGCCCGAGAAATCCCGTGTGAATCTGGCGGGACCACCCGCTAAGCCTAAATATTCCCTGGTGACCGATAGCGGATAGTACCGTGAGGGAATGGTGAAAAGTACCGCGGGAGCGGAGTGAAATAGTACCTGAAACCGTGTGCCTACAAGCCGTGGGAGCGTCGGATATGTGCTTGCACATATCTCGTGACTGCGTGCCTTTTGAAGAATGAGCCTGCGAGTTTGCGGTGTGTTGCGAGGTTAACCCGTGTGGGGAAGCCGTAGCGAAAGCGAGTCCGAATAGGGCGGTGGAGTAGCACGCTCAAGACCCGAAGCGGAGTGATCTAGCCATGGGCAGGTTGAAGCGGAGGTAAGACTTCGTGGAGGACCGAACCCACCAGGGTTGAAAACCTGGGGGATGACCTGTGGTTAGGGGTGAAAGGCCAATCAAACTCCGTGATAGCTGGTTCTCCCCGAAATGCATTTAGGTGCAGCGTCGTGTGTTTCTTGCCGGAGGTAGAGCACTGGATAGGCGATGGGCCCTACCGGGTTACTGACCTTAGCCAAACTCCGAATGCCGGTAAGTGAGAGCGCGGCAGTGAGACTGTGGGGGATAAGCTCCATGGTCGAGAGGGAAACAGCCCAGAGCATCGACTAAGGCCCCTAAGCGTACGCTAAGTGGGAAAGGATGTGGAGTCGCACAGACAACCAGGAGGTTGGCTTAGAAGCAGCCACCCTTGAAAGAGTGCGTAATAGCTCACTGGTCTAGTGATTCCGCGCCGACAATGTAGCGGGGCTCAAGCGTACCGCCGAAGTCGTGTCATTCATACAATAGGGCCAACGCCTGTATGGATGGGTAGGGGAGCGTCGTGTGCCGGGTGAAGCTGCGCCGGAAGGCAGTGGTGGACGGTTCACGAGTGAGAATGCAGGCATGAGTAGCGATTCACACGTGAGAAACGTGTGCGCCGATTGACTAAGGGTTCCTGGGTCAAGCTGATCTGCCCAGGGTAAGTCGGGACCTAAGGCGAGGCCGACAGGCGTAGTCGATGGATAACCGGTTGATATTCCGGTACCCGCTGTGAAGCGTCAAACATCGAACCAGGCGATGCTAAGGCCGTGAAGCCGCCCCGGAGCCTTCGGGCAAAGGGGAGTGGTGGAGCCGCCGGACCAGACTTGCAGTAGGTGAGTGATGGGGTGACGCAGGAAGGTAGTCCATCCCGGGCGGTGGTTGTCCCGGGGTAAGGGTGTAGGACGCAAGGTAGGCAAATCCGCCTTGCACATAGTCTGAGACCTGATGCCGAGCCGATTGTGGTGAAGTGGATGATCCTATGCTGTCGAGAAAAGCCTCTAGCGAGTTTCATGGCGGCCCGTACCCTAAACCGACTCAGGTGGTCAGGTAGAGAATACCGAGGCGTTCGGGTGAACTATGGTTAAGGAACTCGGCAAAATGCCCCCGTAACTTCGGGAGAAGGGGGCCATCACTGGTGATTGGATTTACTCCATGAGCTGGGGGTGGCCGCAGAGACCAGCGAGAAGCGACTGTTTACTAAAAACACAGGTCCGTGCGAAGCCGTAAGGCGATGTATACGGACTGACGCCTGCCCGGTGCTGGAACGTTAAGGGGACCGGTTAGTGCGCTTTCGGGCGTGCGAAGCTGAGAACTTAAGCGCCAGTAAACGGCGGTGGTAACTATAACCATCCTAAGGTAGCGAAATTCCTTGTCGGGTAAGTTCCGACCTGCACGAATGGCGTAACGACTTCTCGACTGTCTCAACCATAGGCCCGGTGAAATTGCACTACGAGTAAAGATGCTCGTTTCGCGCAGCAGGACGGAAAGACCCCGGGACCTTTACTACAGTTTGATATTGGTGTTCGGTTCGGCTTGTGTAGGATAGCTGGGAGACTTTGAAGCTCATACGCCAGTATGGGTGGAGTCGTCGTTGAAATACCAGTCTGGTCGTGCTGGATGTCTAACCTGGGTCCGTGATCCGGATCAGGGACAGTGTCTGATGGGTAGTTTAACTGGGGCGGTTGCCTCCTAAAGAGTAACGGAGGCGCCCAAAGGTTCCCTCAGCCTGGTTGGCAATCAGGTGTTGAGTGTAAGTGCACAAGGGAGCTTGACTGTGAGACCGACGGGTCGAGCAGGGACGAAAGTCGGGACTAGTGATCCGGCGGTGGCTTGTGGAAGCGCCGTCGCTCAACGGATAAAAGGTACCCCGGGGATAACAGGCTGATCTTCCCCAAGAGTCCATATCGACGGGATGGTTTGGCACCTCGATGTCGGCTCGTCGCATCCTGGGGCTGGAGTCGGTCCCAAGGGTTGGGCTGTTCGCCCATTAAAGCGGTACGCGAGCTGGGTTTAGAACGTCGTGAGACAGTTCGGTCCCTATCCGCTGCGCGCGCAGGAATATTGAGAAGGGCTGTCCCTAGTACGAGAGGACCGGGACGGACGAACCTCTGGTGTGCCAGTTGTTCTGCCAAGGGCATGGCTGGTTGGCTACGTTCGGGAGGGATAACCGCTGAAAGCATCTAAGCGGGAAGCCTGCTTCGAGATGAGTATTCCCACCCACTTGATGGGGTAAGGCTCCCAGTAGACGACTGGGTTGATAGGCCGGATCTGGAAGCCCAGTAATGGGTGGAGGTGACCGGTACTAATAGGCCGAGGGCTTGTCCTCAGTTGCTCGCGTCCACTGTGTTAGTTCTGAGGCAACGACCGTTGCCGGTTTTTTGAGCAGAACGCATCACTAATAACTACAGAGTGTGCTTGTTCGCTCGAAACCATTAGGGTTTCGGTGGTCATAGCGTGAGGGAAACGCCCGGTTACATTCCGAACCCGGAAGCTAAGCCTTACAGCGCCGATGGTACTGCAGGGGGGACCCTGTGGGAGAGTAGGACGCCGCCGAACAATCTTTGGAAGGACCCCTGGTCCCAGCGTTCAGCTGGGACCAGGGGTCCTTTTGTTTTTACAATGCTTGCAGTACCGAGACAGGAGTCACCCATGTCCACCAACTCTCCCGACGATCGACCGGAGCGCGACCAGCGGCGACGGGACAGTGGTGACCGCGGCGATCGCGGTGACCGTGGCGGATACCGCGGTGGCGACCGGGGTGACCGCGGTGACCGTGGCGGCTTCCGGCGTGACGACAGCCGCGGTGGCGACAGCCGCGGTGGCGGCTACCCCCGACGCGACGACAGCCGGGGCGACAACCGGGGCGGCGGCTACGGCCGGCGTGACGACCGGGGCGATCGTGGCGGGGACCGCGGAGGCTTCCGGCGTGACGACAACCGTGGCGGAGACAGCCGCGGTGGCGGCTACCCCCGACGCGACGACCGGCGCGACGACCGACGTGACGACCGACGTGACGGCGACCGCGGGCCTCGCCCGGCCTTCCGACGTGACGACCGTCCGAGCGGGCCGCGCCGTGACGACCGTGACCGCGGCTTCCGCCGTGACGGTGACCGCCCTGCCTTCCAGCGGGACGACCGAGACCGCGGCCAGCGTCGTGACGACGACCGTGGGCCGCGTCCGGCCCCCCGTCGGGACGACAACCGGGGCGGTGGCTACGGCCGGCGTGATGACCGGGGCGATCGTGGCGGGGACCGCGGAGGTTTCCGGCGCGATGACAACCGCGGTGGCGACAACCGCGGTGGCGGCTACCCCCGACGCGACGACCGGCGCGACGACCGACGTGACAACGACCGGGGTGGCTTCCGCAGGGACGACCGCGACCGCGGCGGGTTCCGCAATGACGACCGTGACCGTGGTTTCCGGCGTGACGACCGGGGCGATCGTGGCGGGGACCGCGGAGGTTTCCGGCGCGACGACAACCGCGGCGGCGGATACGAGCGCCGCGACGACCGGCGGGATGACCGCCGTGGCGACGACCGTGGGCCGCGTCCGGCGTTCCGTCGGGACGACAATCGTGGCGATGACCGCGGTTCGCGCCCTGCCTTCCGTAGGGACGACAACCGTGGCGACGACCGTGGGCCGCGTCCGGCGTTCCGTCGGGACGACAACCGTGGCGGCGACAACCGCGGTGGCGGCTACCCCCGACGCGACGACAGCCGGGGTGACCGGCGCGACGACCGTGGGGGCTTCCGTGGCAGGGACGACCGAGGTGGACCTCGGCGGGATGACCGCGGTGGCCGCCCCAGCGGGTTCCGTGGACGTGACGACCGGCGTGACGACAGTCGGGGCGGCTACGGCCGCGGGGACGACCGGCGTGGCGGCGGCCGTTTCCGGGACGACCGGGACCGGGACCGTGAGCCGATCAAGCGGCTGCCGATCCCCGAGGACGTCACGGGCGACGAGATCGACGGCGACGTACGCCAGGAGCTGCTGAGCCTGCCGAAGACGCTCGCGGAGGACGTGGCCAAGAACCTGGTCATGGTCGCCCGGCTCATCGACGAGGACCCCGAGCGCGCGTACGCGTACTCCAAGATCGCGCTGCGCCTCGCGTCGCGCGTGGCTGCCGTACGTGAGGCGGCCGGGTTCGCGGCGTACGCCAACCAGAAGTACTCCGAGGCGTTGGCCGAGTTCCGGGCCGCGCGGCGGATGACCGGCAGCGCGGAGCTGTGGCCCGTCATGGCCGACTGTGAGCGCGGGCTCGGGCGGCCGGAGAAGGCGCTGGACATGGCCGGGGCGCCCGAGGTGAACAAGCTGGACAAGGCCGGGCAGGTCGAGATGCGGCTCGTCGCGGCCGGTGCCCGGCGTGACATGGGACAGCTGGACGCGGCCATCGTGACGCTGCAGAGCCCCGAACTGGCCGCCAACTCGGTGCAGCCGTGGACCGCGCGCCTGCGGTACGCCTACGCCGACGCGCTGCTCGCCGCCGGCCGTGAGGACGAGGCGCGGGAGTGGTTCGCCAAGGCCGTCGAGTCCGACAAGGACGGCAGCACGGACGCCTCGGACCGGCTCGCCGAGTTGGACGGTGTCGAGTTCGTCGACGCCATCGACGAGAACGAGCACGAGAGCGGGAACGAAGGCGACAGCGAGGTCCGGAGCGGCGGGGGCGTCGAGGTCGTCGAGGCCGAGGACGACGAGGACGACGAGGACGACGACAAGGACTGACGTCCATGAGTGAAAGGGCGGGACCCCGGCACCGGGGTCCCGCCCTTTCACGTGTTCTTCGCGTGTTCAGAGCTCCAGCGCGCGCAGGACCAGGCCCGACGCCGGCTTCGGGCCGAAGGACGTCGACTTGCGGGGCATCGTGACGCCCTGGCGGGCCAGGTCGCGGACGACCTCCTCGCGGACCGGGTGCAGAAGGACGGCCGTACCGCCGTCGCGTTCCGCCTTGCGGACGGTGGCGGCCGTGTCGTGGATGTAGGCGATGCGGGTGGGGTCGTCCTCGGGGATGTGCCAGACGTGGGCGAGGAGCGTGGCGTGCAGGACCGTCGCGTCCAGGGTGCGCCAGGCCGCGGGACGGTCGACGGGGATCGTACGGGCGAGGAGGCCCGGGTCCGGGCGGTCCAGGAGGTGGAAGGCGCCGTCGCCGGCGAGGAGGAAGGCGTTGCCCGCGCAGGCGGCGTCGGCCAGCACATCGAGTGCCTGGGAAAGAGGGACGTCGAGGCGTCGTACGCGGAACAGGCCGTCGAGCGAGGCCAGGGCGTCCGCCACCGGCAGGCCGTGCAGGAGGCGGTGGATGGCGCGGACGCGGAGCGGATAGCGGGCCGTGTCGACCAGGAGGACGAGGCCGTAGTCCCAGGGGCTGGGGGAGGGGTTCTCCGCGCGGAGGCGGCGGTATGTCGCCCAGCGGTGGTGGCCGTCGGCGATGAGGGCCTGGTGGTGGGCGAGGTCGGACTGGATGCGGGCCAGGTCCGCGGGGTCGGTGACGGACCACAGGCGGTGGCTGTAGCCGTCCTCGGTGGTGGTGGAGAGAAGCGGTTCCTGCTCGGCCGTACGTTCGACCACGGCGGTGGTGCCGGCGGTGGTGTCGTTGCCGCGGTAGGTCAAGAGCAGGGGCTCCAGGTTCGCGGAGGTGGCGCGCATCAGGGCCGCGCGGTCGGCGACGACGTGCGGCATGACGTCCTCGTGGGGCAGGACCACCTGGTCCGCGGGGTCCGAGACGCGCAGGGCGCCGATGATGCCGCGTTGCAGCAGGCCGGCGCCGTCGCGCTGCTCGTACACGTACAGGCCCGGCACCGGGTCGGCGGCGAGGACGCCGTCGGCGAGCCAGCGGCGCAGGGTCGCGGCGGCCTGTTCGTTCCGGGCGGCGGGGGTGGTCGCCTGCGGGAGGATCAGGCGGACGATGTTGTGCGGGTCGTTGGACTGCAGGTGGTAGAGGCCGTCGGGGCGTACGACGACGTCGTACGGCGGGGACGTCACGGCGGCCAGACTGCCGACCCGGTCGGGGTCGTAGCGAAGGCCTCGGAACGGGGTGAGTTCCAGGCCCCGGCGCGCCATTGCTTCCGAGTGACCTGCGGTGTTCATCCCGGCATCGTACGTGTGTCAGTGGCGTGCGAGATGATCGGGGGAAAGCCGTCGAGCGAGGAGCGATGTGGAATGAGCCAGAGCGTCAGGACGAGGCCCGAGGGCAGTGGCCAGGCCCTGAGCGAGGCGTACGACACCGCGCTGCTCGACCTCGACGGTGTGGTGTACGCGGGTGGGAACGCGATCGTGTACGCGGTCGAGTCGCTGGCCACCGCTCGGGCGGGTGGGATGCACCTCGCCTATGTCACCAACAACGCGCTGCGGACGCCCGACACCGTGGCGGAGCATCTGACCGAGTTGGGGATACCGACCGGGGCCGATGACGTGATCACGTCCGCCCAGGCCGTCGCGCGGCTGATCAGCGAGCAGGTGCCGGAAGGTTCGCGCGTCCTCGTGATCGGCGGGGAGGGGCTGCGGGTCGCCTTGCGGGAGCGGGGGCTCGTGCCGGTGGAGTCGGCGGACGACGATCCGGCGGCCGTGGTGCAGGGATTCGGTGGGCCCGATCTGCCGTGGGGGCGGTTCGCGGAGGCTTCGTATGCCGTCGCGCGCGGGGTGCCGTGGTTCGCGTCCAACACCGATCTGACGATTCCGAGCGGGCGGGGCATCGCGCCGGGCAACGGGGCCGCGGTGGAGGTCGTGCGGATCGCGACCGGGGCCGAGCCGCAGGTGGCGGGGAAGCCGTTGCCGCCGATGCACCGGGAGACGATCCTGCGGACCGGTGCCGTACGGCCGCTGGTGGTGGGGGACCGGCTTGACACGGACATCGAGGGGGCGTTCAACGGAGAGGTCGACTCGCTGCTCGTACTGACCGGTGTGACGGACGGGGCGCAGCTGCTGGCCGCGCCGCCGCAGCACCGGCCGACCTATGTCGACGCGGATCTGCGGGGGTTGCTGACCGGGCAGCCGGAGGTCGTCGAGGCGGACGGTGGCTTCCGGTGCGGGGGGTGGATCGCCACGGCCGCGGGCGAGCGGCTGGAACTGGCCGGTGACGGGGAGGCGTTGGACGGACTGCGCGCGTTGTGTGCGGCGGCCTGGACGGCGGCGGGCGACGGGGCGTGCGAGCTGGACGGGTGGAAGGCGCTGGCGCGGCTGGGGTTGTAGCCCGGGGTCTCCTTGTGAACCCGGGCAGCGGGATCGTGGCTGGATCGGAGGGTAGGCTAACCTAACTGCGTGTTGGTCGACAGTCCTCCCGAACAGCGCGCGGAAACCGCCCCCGCGCCCCCAACCCGCCGGGCGATACGTGTCCTTGGGTTGCTCGTGTCCGTCGTGATCCTGGTGCTCGTCGCGTTGGCGAGCATCGCGATCGGGGCGAAAGAGCTGTCCCTGGGGCAGGTGTGGCACGGCCTGTTCGAGGAGTCCGGGACCTACGGCGACGTCGTGGTGACCGAGCGGCTGTGGCGGACCCTGCTCGGCCTGCTGGCCGGGGCCGCGCTCGGGCTGGCCGGGGCGGTCCTCCAGGCGCTCACCCGTAATCCGTTGGCCGACCCGGGGCTGCTCGGGATCAACGCGGGTGCGTCCGCGGCGGTCGTCACCGCCATGACGTACTTCGGGGTCACGAGCCTGAGCGGGTACGTGTGGTTCGCGTTCTTCGGCGCGGCCGCGGTCGGGGCGCTGGTCTGGTTCCTCGGGGGCAGTCGGGGGGCGACGCCGGTGCGGCTGGCGCTCGCCGGTACGGCGATCAGCGCCGCGCTCTACGGCTACCTCCAGGCCGTGATGATCACGGACGAGGCGGCGCTCGGCAAGATGCGCTTCTGGACCGTGGGCTCGCTGACCTCGGCGAGCGAGTCGACGATCCTTCAGGTGCTGCCGTTCCTCGCGGGCGGCACGCTCCTCGCTCTGGCGCTCGCCCGGCCGCTGAACGCCATGGAGATGGGCGACGACACGGCACGCGCCCTCGGCGCCAACCTCAACCGGACGCGGGCGCTGTCGATGCTCGCCGCCGTCGTGCTGTGCGGGGCGGCGACCGCGGCCTGCGGGCCGATCGTGTTCGTCGGCCTGATGGTCCCGCATGTCGTGCGCTCGTTCACCGGTCCCGACCTGCGCTGGATCCTGCCGTACGCGGCGATCCTGTCGCCCGTGCTGCTGCTCGGCGCCGATGTCATCGGCCGGGTGGTCGCCCGGCCCGCGGAGCTTCAGGTCGGCATCGTGACCGCGATCATCGGTGGCCCGGTCTTCATCTTTCTCGTACGACGGCGGAGGACGGCACAGCTGTGAAGACCAACCGTGCCGAGCGCTCCCCCCGCGCAAACCGTGCCGTCAGGACGCCCGGCGGACTGTCGTTCCGGCTCGACGTCCGGGCCTTCGTCGTCGTACTCCTCCTGCTGGCCGCCGCGCTCGCGGCGAGCGTCGTGCTGATCGGCACCGGCGACTTCCCGATCTCGGCCGGGGACGTGCTCAGGACGCTGATGGGCGACGGGAACGCGGGGCAGGAGTTCATCGTCAACGAGCTGCGGCTGCCGCGCGTGCTGGTCGGGCTGCTGGTCGGGGCCTCGCTCGGACTCGGCGGGGCGCTGTTCCAGGCCGTGTCGCGCAACCCGCTGGGCAGTCCGGACATCCTCGGGCTCGGGCAGGGGGCGACGGCCGGGGCGCTCACCGTGATCGTGCTGTTCTCCGGGAGCGCGGGCGAGGTCACCGTCGGCGCGCTGGTCGGCGGCCTCGGTGCCGGACTCGCCATCTATCTGCTCGCCTGGAAACAGGGGGTGCACGGATACCGGCTCGTTCTGGTCGGTATCGGGGTGTCCGCGATCCTCACGGCCGTCAACGGCTATCTGCTGACCAAGTCCACCATCACCGAGGCCGCCCAGGCCGTCGTCTGGATGACCGGCTCGCTCAGCGGGCGGGACTGGGAGCAGGTGTGGCCGCTGCTGTGGCTGTGCGCCGTGCTGGTCCCGCTGGTCCTCGGCAACGCGCGGGCGCTCAGGATGATGGAGATGGGCGACGACGTGTCCCACGCCCTCGGCGTGCGCGTCGAGCGCACCCGGGCGCTGCTGATGGTGGCCGCCGTGCTGCTCACCGCGACCGCGACCGCCGCCGCGGGCCCCGTCAGCTTCGTGGCGCTCACCGCGCCGCAGCTCGCCCGCCGGCTGACCCGCTCGCCCGGCCCGAACCTGCTGCCGTCGCTCTGCATGGGCGCGGCCCTGCTGGTCACGGCCGACTGGCTCTCGCAGAAGGTCTTCGGCGCCGACCAGATGCCGGTGGGCGTGGTCACCGGTGTGCTCGGCGGCGTGTACCTGCTGTGGCTGCTGGTCACCGAGCGGAAGGCGGGCCGGATATGAGCGCCGCCGGCCGCGCCGACCGCACCCTGAACAACCGAAGGAGCACCGTGAACCGCCTCTCCGCCGACGACGTCACCCTCGCCTACGACCAGCGCGTCATCGCCGAACAGCTGTCGGTGGAGATCCCCGACAACTCCTTCACGGTGATCGTCGGCCCGAACGCGTGCGGCAAGTCGACGCTGCTGCGGGCGCTGTCGCGGATGCTGAAGCCGAGTCAGGGCCGGGTGCTGCTCGACGGGCAGGTCATCCAGTCGATGCCCGCGAAGAAGGTCGCGCGGACGCTGGGGCTGCTGCCGCAGTCGTCGATCGCGCCGGACGGGATCACCGTCGGCGACCTGGTCGGGCGCGGCCGGTACCCGCACCAGGGGCTGCTGCGCCAGTGGTCGACCGAGGACGAGCGGGTGGTCCAGGAGTCGATGGCACAGACCGGCGTCGCCGAGCTCGCCGACCGGTACGTGGACGAGCTGTCCGGCGGTCAGCGCCAGCGCGTGTGGATCGCGATGGCGCTCGCCCAGCAGACGCCGCTGCTGCTCCTCGACGAGCCGACGACCTACCTGGACATCCAGCACCAGATCGACGTCCTGGACCTGTGCGCCGAGCTGCACGAGGAGCAGGGGCGCACGCTGGTGGCCGTGCTGCACGACCTCAACCACGCCGCGCGCTACGCCACCCACCTGATCGCCCTCAAGGGCGGCAGTGTCATCGCCGAGGGCGCGCCGAACGACATCGTCACGGCCGAGCTGGTCGAGGAGGTCTTCGGGCTGCGCTGTCAGGTGATCGACGACCCGGAGACGGGGACGCCGCTGGTGGTGCCGGCGGCGCGCAAGGCACGCGCGCGGGACGAGGCGCGGGTGGCGGTCAAAGAAGCTTCCTGAGCTGGAACAGGTCGCGCAGGCCGGCCTCCAGCTTCACCCGCCCCGAGCCCCAGGCCTTCGCGAAGTTCAGCTCGCCGTCCACCAGGGCGATCAGGTCGTCGCCGGTCATGGTCAGCCTGATCTGGGCCTTCTCCTTCGGCGGGCCCTGGAGCGTGTCGTGCACGACGATCCGGCCGCCGGTCATCCTGCCGACGAACGTGACGTCCAGGTCGGTGATCCGGCAGCTCACCGAGCGGTCCAGGGCCGCCGCTGTCGCGGCGTCCCCCTCGGCGCGCTGCATGGTGTCCGAGAGCTTTTCGAGTGCGGCGCGGCACTCCTCGATCGTGGCCATCGCGATCGACGGTACAGCAGCCCTTCGGGGTAGCGTCGGGGCATGAGTGACGCAGCCCCGGAGACGGACACCCTCCAGGAGCCGGAGCACGACCCCGCCGCCCCGGCCCCCCTGAACGTCCCCCGCACGCCCACCGGCAACCCCGAGGTCGACGCCCAGCTGGAGCGGCTGGCCGATGCCGACCACCTCGCCACGGACGGACACGTCGAGGTGTACGAGGATGTACACCGGGGGCTGCGTGACGCGCTGACCGCGCTCGACGCCCGGCCGGGGCCTCCGGCGCCCTCATCGTCGTACGAACACAGGAGCTGAACCGAACGTGGCAGGAGTCGCACGTCTTCGTCTCGACGCGGAGCTGGTCCGGCGCAAGCTCGCGCGCTCGCGCGAGCACGCCAGCCAGCTGATCGCGGCCGGACGGGTCACCGTCGGCAGGACCGTCGCGACCAAGCCCGCCACACAGGTGGAGAAGGCGGCCGCGATCGTGGTTCAGGACGACGACGGCGATCCCGACTACGTGTCCAGGGGCGGGCACAAGCTCGCGGGCGCGCTGGCGGTGTTCGGGCCGGGGGGGCTCGTCGTCGAGGGGCGGCGGGCACTGGACGCCGGGGCGTCGACCGGCGGGTTCACCGATGTGCTGCTGCGGAACGGGGCCGCGCATGTCGTCGCTGTGGACGTCGGGTACGGGCAACTCGCGTGGACTCTGCAGAGCGATGAACGCGTCACCGTCAAGGACCGTACGAACGTACGCGAGTTGACGCTTGAAGCGATCGATGGGGAACCTGTGGATCTTGTCGTGGGGGATCTGTCCTTCATCCCGCTCGGGCTGGTGCTGCCGGCCCTGGCGCGGTGTGTGAAGCCGGACGCCGACCTGGTGATGATGGTCAAGCCGCAGTTCGAGGTGGGGAAGGAACGGCTGGGCAGTGGGGGAGTCGTACGGAGCACGCAGCTGCGGGCGGAGGCCGTGCGGGGAGTGGCCGAGAAGGCATGGGAACTGGGGCTCGGGGTGAACGGGGTCACGGCCAGTCCGTTGCCCGGACCCTCGGGCAATGTCGAATACTTTCTGTGGCTGCGTGCCGGGGCGCCCGCCCTGGATCCGGCCGACGTTGACCGTGCAGTGGCGGAGGGGCCTCGTTGACACAGAACCGAGCTCGTACTGTTTTCCTGCTCGCCCACACCGGCCGGCCTGCGGCGATCCGCAGCGCCGAGCTGGTCGTGAAGGGGCTGCTGCGCGAGGGCATCGGCGTACGGGTACTGGAGTACGAGGCCGCCGACCTGCCGCTTCCGGAGGAAGTGGAGCTGGTCAAGGAGGCGACTCCGCAATGCCTCGACGGGTGTGAGCTGCTGATCGTGCTGGGCGGCGACGGGACGCTGCTGCGCGGCGCCGAGTTCGCCCGGGCGTCCGGGGTGCCGATGCTGGGCGTCAACCTCGGGCGGGTGGGCTTCCTCGCCGAGGCCGAGCGGGACGACCTCGACAAGGTCGTCGACCGGGTGGTCACGAAGTCGTACGAGGTCGAGGAGCGGATGACCGTTGATGTGGTGGTCCACAGCAACGGGGACATCGTGCACACCGACTGGGCGCTGAACGAGGCGGCGGTGCAGAAGGCCGGCGCCGAGAAGCTGCTTGAGGTGGTCCTGGAGATCGACGGGCGGCCGGTGACCGGGTTCGGGTGCGACGGCATTGTGCTGTCCACGCCGACCGGGTCCACCGCTTATGCGTTTTCCGCTGGTGGGCCTGTGGTGTGGCCCGAGGTCGAGGCGTTGTTGATGGTGCCGATCAGTGCGCACGCGCTGTTCGCGAAGCCGTTGGTGACCTCGCCGGATTCCGTGCTGGCTGTGGAGGTTCTGCCGCACATTCCGCCGGGGGTGTTGTGGTGTGACGGGCGGCGGACGGTGGAGTTGCCGCCGGGGGCGCGGGTCGAGGTGCGGCGGGGGGCTGTGCCGGTGCGGCTTGCTCGGCTGCACCATGCGTCGTTTACCGACCGGCTGGTGGCGAAGTTCGCGTTGCCTGTTTCTGGGTGGCGGGGGGCTCCGCACTAGAGTCCGGGGGCCGAATGATCGTTGGCGGGTGCGGGTTCGCGGGGGCTGGTCGCGCAGTTCCCCGCGCCCCTGGGCATCTCCACTCGCCCGGGTGACAGGGCGCCTCGCACTCTCGCGCCCTTACCTCGTAAGGTCTTCACCGTGCTGGAAGAGATGCGGATACGGTCGCTCGGAGTCATCGACGATGCCGTCGTCGAGCTGTCGCCCGGGTTCACGGCTGTCACCGGTGAGACGGGTGCGGGCAAGACCATGGTGGTCACCAGCCTGGGGCTGCTGCTCGGTGGGCGGGCGGACCCGGCGCTCGTGCGGATCGGGGCCGAGAAGGCGGTCGTGGAGGGGCGGATCGCGCTGCCCACGGGCTCCTCGGCCGTGCTGCGGGCCGAGGAGGCGGGTGCCGAGCTCGACGACGGGGCGCTGTTGATCAGCCGTACCGTTTCCGCCGAAGGGCGGTCCCGGGCGCACCTGGGCGGGCGGAGCGTGCCGGTCGGTGTCCTCGCGGAGCTCGCCGACGAGCTGGTCGCCGTGCACGGGCAGACCGATCAGCAG
This sequence comes from Streptomyces sp. NBC_00028, assembly GCF_045041065.1. Lineage (NCBI taxonomy): Bacteria > Bacillati > Actinomycetota > Actinomycetes > Kitasatosporales > Streptomycetaceae > Streptomyces > Streptomyces sp. NBC_00028. The sequence goes on from NZ_CP108293.1 coordinate 7,750,061, forward strand.
GGCCTGCTGAAGCTGTCGCGGCAGCGGCAGGCGCTGGACCGGTACGCCGGGGACGCCGTCGCCGTGCCGCTCGCCAAGTACGGCGAGGCCTACCGGCGGCTGCGGGCCGTCGCCGTCGAGCTCGACGAGATCACCACACGCGCGCGTGAGCGGGCCCAGGAAGCCGACATGCTGCGCTACGGGCTCGACGAGATCGCCGGTGTCGAGCCGCGCGCGGGTGAGGACGCCGAGCTGGCCGAGGAGGCCGAGCGGCTCGGGCACGCCGAGGCGCTGTCGTCCGCCGCCACGGCCGCACACGCGGCCCTCGCCGGGAACCCCGAGGACCCCGAGGGCATCGACGCCGCGACGCTGGTGGCGGGGTCCCAGCGGGCCCTGGACGCCGTACGGTCCTACGACCCCGCCCTCGCCGCGCTCGCCGACCGGATCGGGGAGATCGGGATCCTGCTGGGGGACGTGGCCGGGGAGCTGGCGGGGTACGCCGACGATCTCGAAGCCGATCCCCTGCGGCTGGCGGCCGTCGAGGAGCGGCGGGCCGCGCTCACGGCACTGACACGGAAGTACGGCGAGGACGTCGCCGCCGTGCTGACCTGGGCCGAGCAGAGTGCCGCGCGGCTGACCGAGCTGGACGGGGACGACGAGCGGATCGGGGAGCTCACCGACGAGCGGGACGCGTTGCGGGCGGAACTGGGTGGGCTGGCGCAGGCGTTGACCGACGCACGGGCGGAGGCGGCCTCGCGGTTCGCCGCTGCCGTGACCGCCGAGCTGGCCTCGCTGGCCATGCCGCACGCGCGGGTCTCCTTCGACATCCGGCAGACCGAGGACGCGGAGGGCGTGGAGGTCGGCGGCCGGACTGTCGCGTACGGCCCTTCCGGTGTCGACGAGGTCGAGCTGCTGCTCGCCCCGCACCCCGGTGCTCCGCCGCGGCCCATCGCCAAGGGGGCCTCCGGTGGTGAGCTCTCGCGCGTGATGCTCGCCGTGGAGGTCGTCTTCGCGGGGACGGATCCGGTGCCGACCTATCTCTTCGACGAGGTCGACGCCGGTGTCGGTGGCAAGGCGGCGGTCGAGATCGGGCGGCGGCTCGCGAAGCTGGCCAAGTCCGCGCAGGTCGTGGTCGTCACCCATCTGCCGCAGGTCGCGGCCTTCGCCGACCGGCAGCTGCTGGTCGAGAAGACCAACGACGGGTCCGTCACGCGCTCCGGGGTGAAGGTGCTCGAAGGGGAGGAGCGGGTACGGGAGTTGTCCCGGATGCTGGCGGGCCAGGAGGACTCGGAGACGGCTCGGGCTCATGCGGAGGAGTTGTTGGCGGCGGCGAAGGGGGACGGCGGGTAGGCGTTACCGCCGCTCCGCGGACCTTGGGACGAGGCGGCCGCCGGCGGTGCCGGAGTACGGGCTTTTCTCACCCGTGTGAGTGACCCTCCCCACCTCCACCCCGAACCCGCACACTCCCGGCGTTCCCGGAACACCCGTGCGTACTGGCATCCTTGGGCCAGCACGCAGTACGCGTAGGAAGCGCGCGGTACACCCCTCCGCTCGACAGCTTCTGTACGTTTCCTCGTGACCGCCCGACGCCGAACCAGGAGCCCCGGCCACGTGAGCCACGTGAGCAGCCACTCACCGCACGGTCAGTCACCGCTGCGCACCGTGCAGGTGCTCGGCGGCGGCAACGCCGGCAGCAGCGCGCATGTGCGCTCGCTGACGTCCGGGCTCGTCGCGAGGGGCGTGAAGGTCACCGTGTGCGCCCCCGTCGAGGCGGATCGCCTCTACGACTTCACGGGCGCCGGTGCCGACCATGTGCACGTGCCGAGAAGCAGTGACCCGGGCTCCGTGTCCGCGCTGCGAGCGGCCTGCTCCGACGCCGATCTCGTCCACGCGCACGGACTGCACGCTTCGTTCAGGGCCGTCCTCGCGCTGAGCGGGCGGAGTACTCCGCTCGTCGTGACCTGGCACGACCGGGCGCACGCGGAGGGCGCGCGGGCCCATCTCGTGCGGCTGCTGGAGCGGCGGGTCGTGAAGGCCGCGTCCGTGGTGCTGGGCGCGACCTCGGCCCTCGTCGACCGGGCCCGCACCACCGGTGCCCGGGACGCGCGGCTCGCCGCCGTCGCCCTGCCCGGCGCTCGCGGGGCCGTGCGGCTGGAGGACCCCGACCGGCCGCGGCCCAAGGTGCGGGCCGAACTCGGTGCCACCGGGCGGCCGTTGCTGATGGCCGTCGGCTCGCTCGACCGGCATCGCGGCTACGACACCCTGCTGGACGCCTCGCGCGCGTGGCGGGTGCTCGATCCGATGCCGCTCGTCGTGATCGCCGGGGAGGGGGCGCTGCGGGGCGAGTTGCAGCGCCGGATCGAGGACGAGGAGCTGCCCGTCCGGCTGATCGGCCGACGCGACGACATCGCCGAGCTGCTCGCCGCCGCGGATCTCGCCCTGGTGTGCAGCAGTTGGGAATCGCGCTCCCTCCTCGCCCAGGAGGCCCTCCACGCGCGCGTGCCGCTCGTCGCGACGGGCGTCGGCGGCATGCCCGAACTCGTGGGCGACGCCGCCGAACTCGTGCCGTACGGGGATGTCCAGGCGCTCGCGGACGCCGTCGTGCGGCTGCTCGGTGACCCGGCGCGGTGCGAGGAGCTGCGGGAGAAGGGCGTACGGCAGGCCGCGACGTGGCCGACGGAGGACGAGACCGTCGCCCAAGTGCTCAGTGTGTACGACGAGTTGACCCAGCCGCGCCCGCTGGTCTAGGGCCTGTCCGGCGGATCATGCCGCAGACGCGGGGTCTGGCACGTCGGCCTGCGGCGTTGTCGTCGGTTGACGACTCCCCCACTCTCGGCTGCGCTCGAGCGGGAGGGGCCCCCATCGCGTCGCCGCCCTCCTCCGCCTTGCAGTCCACCGCACCAGACCCCGCTCACCTGCGTTGATGAGGCGCCGCGGCTTTCCTGCGACTTGATCCGCCGGACAGGCCCTAGGGGACGTGCCTGCGGGCTCGCAGTGCCAGGCTCAACGCCAGCACCGTCTGCGGGTCGTCGAGGTCGGTGCCCAGCAACTCGCCGATGCGGGCGAGGCGGTTGTAGAGGGTCTGGCGGTTGAGGTGGAGCTCGCGTGCCGTCTCCGCCTTGCGGCCCGCGTGGGCGAGGTAGGTCTCCAGGGTCGGCAGCAGGGGTGGCTTGGAGCGGGCGTCGTGGTCCCGTACCGGGCCGATCGCGCGGTCGACGAAGGCCGCCAGGTCGGGATGGTCGCGCAGCCGCCACAGCAGCAGGTCGATGTCGAGGCGACGGGCGTCGTACCAGGGGCGGTCCGACAGGCCCTGCGCCGCCGTCGCCGTCTCCGCCGCGTGCCGCAGCCCCGCCGAGGCCGCCGCCCAGCCGCCCGCCACGCCGACCACGACGACCGGTGGCTGGGCTCCGGGCCGCTGCATCCCGGCCCGCTCCACCCCCGCCCGCAGCGCCGCGGCGACCCGGTCCGCGACCGCCGACCGCTCCGACTCCGAACGCAGGCCCAGCAGGACCAGGACACGGCCCTCGACGGGTCGTACGCCCAGCAGCACCGGAACGCCCACCGAGGCCAGCTCCTCCGACACCGCCCGGGCCAGCACCGCCCAGCCGCCCCCGGGGGAGAGGGTGTCGCCGAGCCGCATCACCACCGGCAGCAGTGGGCTGGCGCCCGGCTTGAAGCCCAGCACGCGCGCCTGCGCGGGCGCGTCCTCCGCGGTGATCCGGCCCTCGGCGAGGTCGGTCAGGAAGTCGCCGCGGCCCCGCGCGGCCAGCTCCTCCTCCTGGCGGGCCTGCATCAGGACGACGGCGAGGATGCCCGCCGCCCGCTCGGCCGCCATCCGGTGCACGGGAACGAGCGGGGCCCGGACGGGGAGGAGGACGAGGCGCGCCCGTACCGAACCCGTCCCCGGACCGCCACCGGGCACGTCCACCAGTACGGACCCGGCCGGCGGAGCGTCCTTGTGCTGGCCGCGCAGCCCCTCCCAGACCTGGAGCGGGTCCGCGCCCTCGGGCCCGGCCCCGGCCGCGTACAGCAGCTGGCCGTCGGTCGTCTCCAGGAAGACGGGGTTGTCGCTGAAGTCGGCCAGGATGCCCAGTACCTGGGGTACCCCGCCGCCGCCCAGCAGGGCCTCGGTACAGCGGCGGTGCACTTCCTCGGCGCGCTGGAGGAGGGCGTAGTGGCCGTTGACGATCTCGGTGTGGATCTCCTCCGTGACCGTCACGAACGGCACCTCGCGATGGAGTTGGACGAGGGGGAGGCCGGTAGTGCGGGCCGTGTCGACGAGGGCGGCGGGCAGCCGGGTGAAGCGGGGGCCGAGTTCGATGACGAGGGCCGCGATGCCGCGCTCGGCGAGCGTGCGGACGAACGCGCGCTGCTCGGCCGGACGCGTGCCGAGACCGTAGCCGGTGGTCAGCAGGAGTTCGCCGCCCTTCAGCAGGGACGCGATGTTGGGCACCTCGCCCGCGTGCACCCAGCGCACGGACCGTTGCAGTCGGTCGGCGCCCGCGAGGATCTCGGGCAGGCCGCTGCGCAGGCCGGGCAGCTCCAGTGCCCGCTGAACGGTGATGCCGGCGGCGCCCTGGCGGTCGAATCTGCTGTCCATGAGCCGGACGCTACCCGCGCTCGGGCTTCGACGACATCTCCGCCGATCATGCCGGTCTGATGTTGTGGTTGAAGCGGAAGACGTTGTCCGGGTCGTACCGCCGCTTCAGCGCCGCCAGCCGGGCGGTGTTCTCGGCGCCGACCCCGGCCACGACCCGCTCGTCGCCCTCGTCGCCGATGAAGTTGAGGTAGACCGCGCCGGTGCTCCACGGGCGGGCGTCCGCGCGGACGTCCTTCACCCACTGGATCACCCGCTCGTCGTCCGCGGGGTCCTCCCACATCGCGAAGGGATGTACGGCCCATGGCGCGTCCCGGTACGGAACCGGGTACTCACGCGGCCCGTCGGCGATCGCCCCGCCCTGCGGGAACAGGACATGGATGGTGCCGGTCGGCACCGGCATGGACGCCGCCCGGGCGCAGTAGGCGTCCAGGAACGCGTCCGGCGCCTCCCGCAGATACTCGGCCGACCAGTAGTTCCGCATCCCCGGCGGATCGTCGAGCATGCACTGGACGTCCGCGTACGGCATCGGCCCGACGATCTCCGTCTCGTGCGGCAGCGCCAGCAGGGGTTCGGCGACCTTGCGCATGTCCGCCTCGGACCCGGCGTACGTCAGCAGCGCACCGCACAGCAGCGTGCCGACCAGGTGCGGCGGCACGAACTCCTCTGGTGGGGCGGTGAGATAGATGACACCGCCGCTCGCCTCGTCCGGGCCCGTGGCGATGATGTCGCGGTAGGTGCGGACGACCTCGGGGCCGAACTCCGGGAGGTACAGCAGGAACGCCATGGCGAACTCGGGCAGCTCGTGCAGCTTCAGGGTGAGCGCGGTCGCGACGCCGAAGTTGCCGCCGCCTCCGTGCAGGCCCCAGAACAGCTCCGGGTTGTCGTCGGCGCTCGCGTGCACCTGACGGCCGTCGGCGGTGACCAGGTCGACGCCGAGGAGGTTGTCGACGGCGAGTCCGCACCAGCGGTCCAGCCAGCCGGTGCCGCCCCCGAGGACGAACCCGCCGACGCCGGTGGTGGAGGCCCGGCCGCCGGTGGTGGCGAGACCGTGCGGCTGACAGGTCCGGTCCAGGTCGCTCATCGTGGCGCCGCCCGCGATCCGCACCGCCTGTGCGGCGGGATCGACGGTGACCTCCCGCATATGGCGCAGGTCGACGACCAGACCGCCGTCGTTCAGCGCCATCCCCGCCACACTGTGTCCGCCGCCGCGCACCGCGATCGGCAGGTCCAGGTCACGGCCGAAGCGCACGGCCCGTACGACGTCGGCCTCGTCCACGCACTGGGCGATCACCGCCGGACGCCGGTCGATCATGGCGTTGAAGACGGTACGGGCCTCGTCGTAGCCCGAGTCCCCCGGGGCGAACACGTCGCCGACCAGTTGCTCGCGGAGCGCGGTGAGTGCCGCGCCCGCCTTCGATGGGGAGGCCATGGGGCGCCCCCTTCCGTGCAGGGGCAGATGTGTACAGCGTAGACGCGGTGGAGCCGGTGGTCCTGTCAGAGGGTGGGACGTTCCTGAATGGTCAGAAACGTTCAGGAACAGAATTCGGTGAGGGTGGCGGTGAGGATCTCGGTCAGTCGGTCCAGCGAGGCCAGGTCGACGTACTCGGTGGCCGCGTGGGCGCCCTCGCCGTCGACGCCGAAGAGCAGACAGGGGATGCCGGCCCGGTCCAGCAGCGCGCAGTCGGTCCAGAAGGGCTCGGCGCGGATCACGGGAGGCCGGCCGAGGGCCCGCTCGGCATGCCGGGTGAGCGTGCGCACGACGACGGCCTCGGGGTCCGCCTCGAACGGCTCGCGGTGCAGACCGCGCGTGAGGCGGGGGCGGAAGTCGGGGACGGTGGCGGCGAGGTGGTCGAGGACGGCGGCCAGTTCGCGCTCGACGCCGTCCGCGCTCTCCCCGGGGACCGTACGGCGCTCCAGGGTGATCCGGCAGCGCGCCGGGTAGGTGGACGGCTCCTCACCGCCCCGGACGACGGAGGCGTGCACGGTGCCGGTGCCGAGCAGCGGATGGGCCGGACCGTCGGCCAGACGCCGGCCCCACTCCTCCAGGGCGACCAGGAAGTGCCCGGCCTTGGCGATGGCGTCGATGCCCAGATCGGGCCGCGAGCCGTGCGCCGCCCGCCCCTCGATCTCCACGTCGAACCAGACGAACCCCTTGTGCGCGAGGGTGACTTCGAGGTGGCTCGGCTCGGTGACGATCGCCGCGTCGGCCGTGAAGGACTCCAGCACCTCCTCGGTGCCCAGACTGCCGTGCTCCTCGTCGGCGACACAGGCGACGAGCACATCGCCGCGCAGTGGCCCCGCGGCGACGGCCCGGGCGGCGGCGGTCATCATGGCCGCGATGCCGCCCTTCATGTCGAAGGTCCCGCGGCCGTACATCCGCCCCTCGGCCACCCGCGGTTCGAGCGGATCGCCCGCGTAGCCGGCGAGGCCGACGGTGTCGAGGTGTCCGTTGAGCATCAGCGAGCGCCCGCCGCCGGTGCCGCGCGCGACGGCCACGAGCGAGGGCCGACCGGGACGCCGCTCCAGCCGGTGCACCTCGAAGCCCCGAGCGGCCAGCCACCCGCCGCAGTAGTCGGCGACGGCGGCCTCCCCGGCGCCACCGGGCACCAGGTCCGGGTTGACGGAGTCGATGGCGATGAGCCGGGCCAGGAGAAGGGCGGGGGCCGACGCGGTCATGAGGATTCCTTTCAGCAGTGGCTACGGCTCAGGAGTGGTTGCGGCTCAGGAGTGGTCGCGGCTCAGGAGTGGTTACGGCGATCAGCCCGCCGACGTCGCCACCACGACCCCGAAGCCGATCAGCACGACCCCCGTGGCCCACGTGAGTACTCCGCGCACCCGGGGCCGCTGGAGCACGGGCCCGGCCTTGGCCAGCAGCAGGACGTATCCGCCGAGCCAGGTCAGGGTGAGCGCGGTGTGCAGGAGGACGAGGAGCGCCATGGACCAGGCCGCGGGCAGCTGGGGCGGGGCCAGGGTGGGCAGCAGCCCGGTGTAGAAGACGGCGATCTTCGGATTGAGGAGGTTGGCGACCAGGCCGGTCCGCCATGGCCTGCCTGAATCGGTACCGGCGTCCGGGACGGTGAGGGTCTGCCGGTGCCGCCACAGCGTCTGCGACCCCAGGAACACCAGGTATCCGGCGCCCAGGAGCTTGACGCCCAGATACGCCCCCGGCGAGGCGGCGAGGACCGTCGCGAGCCCGGCCGCGGTCAGCGCGCCCCAGGTCAGCAGCCCGGTGGCGATCCCGCCGGCCGTCCGCAGCGCGTCCCCCGGTCCGGCCGCCAGCGCCCGCCGTGTCACCACCGCCATGTCGGGGCCGGGTACGACGGTCAGCAGGCCCAGGACAGCCGCGGCGGCCGCCCAGTGGGTCAGCACGCGGGGGTGCCCTCGGTGCTCAGCAGCACGACCACGGAGTCCGGGCCGAGCCCAAGGGCGGTACGGCGTTCCTCCGCACCCGCACCGGTGAGCAGTGCGCGTAGCCCGGCGAGGGAGGCCGCCCCGCACGGTCCCGAGGAGACACCGAGGCCGGCGAGGTCATCGGCCGCGCGCAGACTCGCCGCGTCCGGGACGGCGACGGCGGCGTCGAGTCCGCCGTACAGGTAGGGCCAGGCGAGGCTGGACGGCGTACCGCAGTTCAGTCCGGCCATGACGGTGTCGCCGGTCGGGACGCTCACGGGCGTGCCCGCGGTGAGGCTCGCCAGGACGCAGGCCGCGGTCTCCGGCTCCACCGCGAGCAGCGCCGGGGCCTGCCCGGACGGCCGGCTGCGGTAGTGGGTGACGACGGCCTGGGCGAGCGAGCCCACGCCCACGGGGACGCAGACGAGATCGGGCCCGACCCCCGCCAGTTGCTCGTCGATCTCGGCGCAGAGCGTGGCGTAGCCCTCGACGATCCAGCCCGGGATCTCCTCGTAGCCGGGCCAGGCGGTGTCCTGCACCAGGATCGAACCGGGCCGGTCGGCCGCCTCGGCAGCGCGCCGTACGGCCTCGTCGTACGGGCCCGTGACCTCCGAGACCCGCGCCCCCTCGGCGGCGATGGCCGCCACCGCCCGCGCGGGCACACCCCGCGGTACGAAGACGTGGGCGTCCTGGCCGACGAGCCGGGCGGCCCGGGCCACCGCGCGGCCATGGTTGCCGTCGGTGGCCGTCACCAGGGTGACGGGAGCCGGCTCCCGCTCGGCGAGGGCGCGATGGACCGCCCAGAACGCGCCCAGCGCCTTGAACGCGGGCAGGCCCAGGCGGTGTGACTCGTCCTTGACGAGAACCCTGCCGACCGCCAACTCGGCCGCGAGTGAGGGGAGTTCGGTCAGAGGTGTTGGTGCGTAGTCGGGGAGTGCGGCGTGGAAGGCGCGCACCCCGGCGGGCGCGGGCGCACATCGCCAGGTGCGTGCGCCGGGGCGCGTGAGCCAGAGCGGAGAAGGGTTCGTGGACACCGGATCAGCGTGCGCGGCCCGCCTACGATCGGTCCAGCGAATCTTTCCGACCTATAGTCGTCGGAAAATCCGATGACTCAGGGCCGGGGCCGCCGATGTTCGACCTCCACCGCCTCCGTCTGCTGCGTGAGCTCAAGCACCGTGGCACCCTCGCGGCCGTCGCCGCCGCCCTCTCGTACGCCCCCTCCTCGGTCTCCCAGCAGCTCTCCCAGCTGGAGGCGGAGGTCGGGGTGCCGCTGCTCGAACCGGTGGGGCGGCGGGTGCGGCTCACCGAGCAGGCCGAGATCCTCGTCGCCCACACCGAGGCGGTCCTCGCGCGGCTGGAGCGCGCGGAGGCGGACATCGCGGCCTCCGTGAGCGCGGGCGAGCTGACCGGCACGCTGCGGCTGGCCTCGTTCCAGACGGCGGCGCTGGCCCTGCTCCCGGCCGCGCTGAACCTGCTGCGGGACCGGCACCCCGGGCTGCGCGTCCAGGTCCGGCAGCTGGAGCCGGAGGTGGCGCTGCCCGCCCTCCAGGCCCGCGACTTCGACCTGGTCGTGGCCGAGGAGTACCCGGGCGACCCCGGCCCCCGGCCCGCCGAGCTGGAACAGGAGGACCTGCTCGACGACCCCCTGTGCCTCGCGCTGCCCCGCCCGGACGCGTCGCTGAGCTCGCTCGCCGATCACCCGTGGGTGCTGGAACCCGAGGGCACGCCCGCCCGGCAGTGGGCCCTGCGCGAGTGCCGGGCGGCTGGCTTCGAGCCCGACGTGCGGTTCGAGACCACCGACCTGCTGCTTCATCTGCGGCTCGTGGAGCAGGGACACGCGGCGGCGTTCCTGCCGGACCTCGTCTGGTGGGGGCAGCCGCCGAGCGTTCCGCTGCGGCGGCTGGGGCGCGCGCGGCGCGTCTTCACCGTCGTACGCCGTGGCCGGGGCACGCACCCGGCGATCGTGGCGTGCCGCGAGGCCCTGAGACAGGCCGCGGCACGCCCATGACGGGAGTCAGCCCCCGTACGCCCCCGACGCCGTCAGGCGCAGGGCCGTGTCGATCAGCGGGACGTGGCTGAAGGCCTGCGGGAAGTTGCCGACCTGGCGCTTCAGATGCGGGTCCCACTCCTCGGCGAGCAGCCCGAGGTCGTTGCGCAGGGCGAGGAGCTTCTCGAACAGCTTGCGAGCCTCGTCCACGCGGCCGATCATCGCGAGGTCGTCCGCCATCCAGAACGAGCAGGCCAGGAAGGCGCCCTCGTCGCCGGGCAGCCCGTCGACACCCTCGCTGTCGCCCTCGGTCGGGTAGCGCAGGATGAAGCCGTCCGGCGTGGACAGCTCGCGCTGGATCGCCTCGATGGTGCCGATGACCCGCTTGTCGTCCGGCGGCAGGAAGCCCATCTGCGGGATGAGGAGCAGAGAGGCGTCCAGCTCCCGCGAGCCGTAGGACTGGGTGAAGGTGTTGCGCTCCTTGTCGTAGCCCTTCTCGCACACGTCCCGGTGGATGTCGTCGCGCAGCTCGCGCCAGCGCTCCAGCGGGCCGTCCGCGTCACCGGACTCGATGAGCTTGATGGTGCGGTCCACCGCCACCCAGGCCATGACCTTCGAGTGCACGAAGTGGCGGCGCGGGCCGCGCACCTCCCAGATGCCCTCGTCCGGCTCGTCCCAGTGGTCCTCCAGGTAGCGGATGAGCTTGAGCTGGAGCAGGGACGCGTAGTCGTTGCGCGCCAGCCCGGTCATGTGGGCGAGGTGCAGGGCCTCGGTGACCTCGCCGTACACGTCCAGCTGGAGCTGGTGGGCCGCGCCGTTGCCGACCCGGACCGGGGCGGAGTTCTCGTAGCCCGGCAGCCAGTCCAGCTCGGCCTCGCCCAGCTCCCGCTCACCCGCGATGCCGTACATGATCTGCAGGTTCTCGGGGTCGCCGGCGACCGCCCGCAGCAGCCACTCGCGCCAGGCGCGGGCCTCCTCGCGGTAGCCGGTGCGCAGCAGTGAGGACAGGGTGATGGCCGCGTCACGCAGCCAGGTGTAGCGGTAGTCCCAGTTGCGGACGCCGCCGATGTCCTCGGGCAGCGAGGTCGTCGGCGCGGCGACGATGCCGCCGGTCGGGGCGTACGTCAGGGCCTTCAGCGTGATCAGGGAGCGGACGACGGCCTCGCGGTAGGGGCCGTGGTACGTACAGTGCTCGACCCACTCGCGCCAGAACTCCTCGGTGAGCTCCAGGGACTGCTCCGGCTCGGGCAGCGGCGGCGCGTCCTTGTGCGAGGGCTGCCACGAGATGGTGAACGCGATCCGGTCACCCGGGGCGACCGTGAAGTCCGAGTACGTGGTCAGCGACTTGCCGTAGGTCTCGCAGTCGGTGTCGAACCACACCGAGTCGGGGCCCGCGACGGCGACCGTGCGCCCCTCGTGCTTGTGCACCCACGGCACGACCCGCCCGTACGAGAAACGCATCCTGAGGGCCGAGCGCATCGGGACGCGGCCCGAGACGCCCTCCACGATCCGGATCAGCTGCGGCGCGCCGTCACGCGGTGGCATGAAGTCGGTGATCCGGACCGTGCCGCGTGGGGTGTCCCACTCGGACTCCAGGATCAGCGAGTCGCCGCGGTAGGTGCGCCGGGCCGCGGTGGGTGGCTCCGCGTCGGCGGCATGCGCGGGCCCCAGGCGCCAGAAGCCGTGCTCCTCGGTGCCCAGCAGGCCGGCGAAGATGGCATGCGAGTCGAAGCGGGGCAGGCACAGCCAGTCCACCGTGCCGTCCCGGCAGACCAGGGCTGCGGTCTGCATGTCTCCGATGAGTGCGTAGTCTTCGATGCGCCCGGCCACGTGCAACTCCAGTCGAACGGCCACGTCACCCCCTGGGAAAAAGGGGGCTGTCGCTAGTGCGGTCAAGGGGTCGTTGTTATGCGTCGTTGAGCGATGAAGCAAAGCAGCCGCTGTGCCGCTGGGCAAAACGACGATCTCTTCTCAACGAACTGACGAGCTCACGTTGTTCCGGGGCTTACGGGCGGGGGGTGGTGCCGTGTTGCCGGCCGGGCTCGGCAGCGAATGTCCGAGCAGGATACGACGCACGTAGATGATCTGTGTGCCGCTCCGGGCAACGCGGGTGGGCCGAACGGGTGAGCAGTCGGTGAGAAACCCGTGACGGGTGTGAGTCCGTGTCGGTGCGTGCGCGGAGCGTGGCCGGAAGCCATCGCCCCGAGGCGCTGATACCCTGGTAGCCCGTGGACCGGTGGTGGACAAAACCCCCGACCGCAGCGACGGCGACGCCGGGAATCTCCGGTCACAGCGCCGCACCGCACTCCAGATCGCGACCACGGGAGCCCCCTCTTGGCCATGCCGACGCCCTCCTTTCGTTCGAGCACAGCTACGACGACCAAGCACATCTTCGTCACCGGGGGTGTCGCCTCCTCTCTGGGCAAGGGCCTGACGGCCTCCAGCCTGGGGATGCTGCTCAAGGCCCGGGGCCTGCGCGTCGTCATGCAGAAGCTCGACCCGTACCTCAACGTCGACCCGGGCACGATGAACCCCTTCCAGCACGGAGAGGTCTTCGTCACCAACGACGGCGCCGAGACCGACCTGGACATCGGACACTACGAGCGTTTCCTCGACCGTGACTTGGACGGCAGTGCCAACGTCACTACAGGCCAGGTCTACTCGACGGTGATCGCCAAGGAGCGGCGCGGCGAGTACCTCGGTGACACCGTGCAGGTCATCCCGCACATCACCAACGAGATCAAGCACCGCATCCGGCGGATGGCGACCGACGAGGTCGACGTCGTCATCACCGAGGTCGGCGGCACCGTCGGCGACATCGAGTCCCTGCCGTTCCTGGAGACGGTCCGCCAGGTCCGCCACGAGGTCGGCCGTGACAACGTCTTCGTCGTCCACATCTCCCTCCTGCCGTACATCGGCCCGTCGGGAGAGCTGAAGACGAAGCCGACCCAGCACTCGGTTGCGGCGCTGCGCAACATCGGTATCCAGCCGGACGCCATCGTGCTGCGCTGCGACCGCGAGGTCCCGACCGCCATCAAGCGCAAGATCTCGCTGATGTGCGACGTCGACGAGGCCGCCGTGGTCGCCTGCCCCGACGCCCGCTCGATCTACGACATCCCGAAGACCGTGCACGGCGAGGGTCTGGACGCCTACGTCGTCCGCAAGCTGGACCTGCCGTTCCGCGACGTGGACTGGACGACCTGGGACGACCTGCTCGACCGCGTCCACAACCCCGACCATGAGATCACCCTCGCCCTGGTCGGCAAGTACATCGACCTGCCCGACGCCTACCTCTCGGTCACCGAGGCGCTGCGCGCGGGCGGCTTCGCCAACAAGGCCCGCGTGAAGATCAAGTGGGTCACGTCCGACGACTGCAAGACCCCGGCCGGTGCCGCGGCGCAGCTCGGTGACGTGGACGGCATCTGCATCCCGGGCGGCTTCGGTGACCGCGGTGTGCTCGGCAAGGTCGGCGCGATCAAGTACGCCCGCGAGAACAGGATCCCGCTGCTCGGCCTCTGCCTGGGCCTGCAGTGCATCGTGATCGAGGCCGCGCGGAACCTGGCCGACATCCCGGACGCCAACTCCACCGAGTTCGACTCGGCGACCTCGCACCCGGTCATCTCCACGATGGCCGAGCAGCTCGACATCGTCGCCGGCGAGGGCGACATGGGCGGCACCATGCGGCTCGGCATGTACCCGGCCAAGCTGGCCGAGGGCTCGATCGTGCGCGAGGTGTACGACGGCAAGGAGTACGTCGAGGAGCGCCACCGCCACCGCTACGAGGTGAACAACGCCTACCGCGCGGAGCTGGAGAAGCAGGCGGGCATCCTGTTCTCCGGCACCTCCCCGGACGGCAAGCTCGTCGAGTACGTCGAGTACCCGCGCGACGTCCACCCCTACCTGGTCGCCACGCAGGCGCACCCGGAGCTGCGCTCGCGCCCGACCCGCCCGCACCCGCTGTTCGCCGGCCTGGTGAAGGCGTCGGTCGAGCGTCAGCAGGCTGAGGGCGTGCGGAAGACCTCGAAGTAACACAACAGTTGTACGGTGGCCGGGGCGTTCGCACTCAACAGGCGGGCGCCCCGGCTTCTCTTTGAGCACGTGCGGAAGGACTGGGCATGACGATCAAGGACACCCCCGAGGAGTGGGAGATCCGGGCGACGGAGACCCCCTTCGTGGGCAACAAGACCTCCGTGCGCACCGACGACGTGGTCATGCCCGACGGCAAGGTCGTCCGCCGTGACTACCAGGTCCACCCCGGCTCGGTCGGCGTCCTCGCCCTGGACGACGACGGCCGGGTGCTGCTGATCAAGCAGTACCGCCACCCGGTGCGCCAGAAGCTGTGGGAGATCCCGGCCGGACTGCTCGACGTGCCCGGCGAGAACCCGCTGCACGCCGCCCAGCGCGAGCTGTACGAGGAGGCGCACGTCAAGGCCGAGGACTGGCGGGTGCTGGCCGACGTCTACACCACGGCCGGCGGCTGCGACGAGGCCGTGCGGATCTTCCTGGCCCGCGATCTGTCGGAGGCCGAGGGCGAGCGCTTCGAGGTGGAGCACGAGGAGATCGACCTGGAGTACGCGCGCGTGCCCCTCGACGAGCTCGTACGGGGCGTGCTCGCGGGCGAGCTGCACAACAACTGCCTGGTCGTGGGCGTGCTTTCGCTCGTCGCCGCGCAGAACGGCGACGGCCTCGACGCGCTGCGCCCCGCCGACGCCCCCTGGCCCGCGCGTCCCTTCGAGTCCTGAACACTCCTGGTGTGACCATCGGTTGATCCGATCGGGCGACCTGTCCGCCGCGCTCCACCAGGAACGTTGCAGAGGGTGAACTACGCTCTGTAAATGCCCGTTCGGAGTCCCGACGGGCTTGCGCGTGCGGTGGGACGGGAGTGTGGCCCGTGACGGATCAGGCGGTGGACACGAGCGGCGTTCAGCTGTCGGCCGAGGGTCAATTCCTGGGCCGGACCAGAGAGTTGAAGGAGCTCCGCGCCGACATCGAGCGGGCGGGCCTCGACACCCTCTCCGGCAAGAAGGCTCCCCGCGCGCGCGTGCTGCTCATCGCGGGCCGACCCGGCTCGGGCCGCTCCGCGCTCGCCGAGGAGCTCGTCCAGCAGGTCGCGGACCGTTACGACGACGGGGTCCTCAGGGCACGTCTCAGCGAGCCCGACGGCACCCCCGTCCCCGTCGAGCGCACCGCCCGTGAACTGCTCGCCGCCCTGGACCGCCCGACCCCGGCAGGCGCCGCCGAGGACGACCTCACCGCGGCGCTGCGCGAGGCACTCGCCGACCGCGGCGCACTGCTTCTGCTCGACGACGCGGTCACCGCCGACCAGGTCGACGCCCTCCTCCCGGACACCCCGGAGTGCCTGGTCGTCGCCGTGTCCGACGGCCCGCTCACCGGTATCTCCGACGTCCGCCCCTGCACGCTCGGCGGCCTCGACACCAAGTCCGCCCTGGAGCTGCTGACCCGGTACACCGGCTCGGTCCGTATCACCGTCGACCCGCGCGCCGCCGAGGGCCTCGTCGAGGAGTGCCAGGCCCACCCCGCGGCCCTGACGATGGCCGGCGGCTGGCTCGCCGCCCGGCCGAAAGCCGCCGTCGCCGACCTCGCCAAGCATCTGCACGCCGAGGGCGACGAGGGGACGCCGCTGAGCCGGGTCTTCCGTCTCGCCTACGGCTCCCTGCCCAGCCCCGCCGCCCGGATACTGCGCCTGCTCTCCCTCGCCCCGGCCGGCCTGGTCGACCCGCACACCGCCTCCGCCCTCGCCGGCTGCTCGGTGGGCGGCGCCCGCACCACCCTGGACGACTTCGTCGCCCTCGGCCTGCTGCACTCCGTGGAGTCCCCGCTGCCGCAGTACGAGGTGCCAGCCTGTCTGCACCCCCTGCTGAAGTCCCTCGCCGAGACCCAGGACCGTCCCGCCGAGCTCCAGCTGGCCCGTGCCCGGATGCTGGAGCGCACGGTACGGCTGCTCCAGTCCTGCCGCGCCATCACCGAGACGGACAACCCCGAGGCCCGCGAGAAGCTCCAGGGCATGCCCCGCTCCCTGCGCTTCCCCAGCCCCAGGGCGGCCGAGGACTGGCTGCGCGTCCGCAGGCCCGCCCTGCTGGCCTCGGCGCGGCTCGCCGTCGCCGACGGGGAGCTCGACACCCTCGCCAGACGGCTGATGTCCCAGCTGGTCAGGGCGATGGTCGCGCACTTCGGCACCCAGGCCGCGGCCCCCGACCTGTACGGCCTGCACCGGCTCGTCCTCGATGTGGCCGAGCGCCGGAAGCTGCCCCGGGAGCAGGCGGCGGCGCTGCTGAACCTGGGCGACCTGGACGCCCAGACCGGGCGCACGGCCGACGCGCTCACCCGCTATCGGGCCGCGCTGGACGCCGGACGCGCGGCAAACGATCCGTATGCGACCGGCCGCGCGATGGAATCCGTAGGTGGTGCGCATCTGGAGCTCGGGGACTACGACCGGGCCGCCGACTGGTTCGGCCGCGCCCTCGCCCAGCGCCTGGCCCGCGACGAGCGCGCGGACGCCGCCCGGCTGTACGGCCGGATCGCCGCCGCCCACACCTATGCGGCCCGGTACGGCGAGGCGCTGCGGAGCTGGCGGGCCGCGGTCGCCGGGTACCGCAAGGAGGGCGATGTGGCCGCCCACGCACGGGCGTTGAGCGAGCTGGCGCGGGTCCAGGAGTACGCCGGGCGGCCCGAGGAATCGCTGCGCACCTGCCAGGAGGCCGTCGAGTGGGCGCGGCGCGCGGAGGACGTACGACTGCAGGCCGCGTTGCAGCTGAGGCTCGCCGACACCCTCGACCACCTGGGCGATCCGGCCGCCGCGACGCTGCACCGGGGGGCCGCCGAGCGGCTGCTGGGGGAGGAGTTTTCGGAGCCTGAAGCGGAACCGGAGCGGCCCGATCCTTCGAAACAAGACGCTGATGCCTGCGAAATCCGTAGTACACCAGCAGAAGATTGATGCAATGAAAGGCTAGACAGCGGGAACACCTTCATTAGACTGGCTCTGCCGCACCTTCTCCTGCGGTGTCTCCCGGTGTGCTCGTGCATGCCCGGGTATGTGTTCTATTGCCCCACATCCACTGAGCCAAGGACCGTGATCCACGTGAAGGTCGGCATCCCCCGCGAGGTCAAGAACAACGAGTTCCGGGTGGCCATCACCCCGTCCGGCGTGCACGAGCTGGTGCGCCACGGCCACCAGGTCGTCATCGAGCAGGGCGCCGGTGTCGGCTCGTCGATCCCGGACGAGGAGTACGTCGCCGCCGGCGCGCAGATCCTCGGCACCGCCGACGAGGTGTGGGCCACCGCCGACCTGCTGCTGAAGGTCAAGGAGCCCATCGCCGAGGAGTACCACCGGCTCCGCAAGGACCAGACGCTCTTCACCTACCTGCACCTGGCCGCCTCCAAGGAGTGCACCGACGCGCTCATCGAGTCCGGCACCACCGCCATCGCCTACGAGACGGTCGAGCTGCCCTCGCGCGCCCTTCCGCTGCTCGCCCCGATGTCCGAGGTCGCGGGCCGCCTCGCCCCGCAGGTCGGCGCCTACCACCTGATGCGCTCGGTCGGCGGCCGCGGTGTGCTCCCCGGCGGCGTCCCCGGCACCCAGCCCGCGCGTGCCGTCGTCATCGGCGGTGGCGTCTCCGGCTGGAACGCCACGCAGATCGCCGTCGGCATGGGCTTCCACGTCACGCTGCTGGACCGCGACATCAACAAGCTCCGCGAGGCCGACAAGGTCTTCGGCACCAAGGTCCGGGCGATCATGTCCAACTCCTTCGAGCTGGAGAAGGCCGTCCTCGACGCCGACCTCGTCATCGGCGCGGTGCTCATCCCGGGCGCCAAGGCCCCGAAGCTGGTCACCAACGAGCTCGTGGCCCGGATGAAGCCGGGAAGTGTCCTTGTCGACATCGCGATCGACCAGGGCGGCTGCTTCGAGGACTCCCACCCGACGACCCACGCCGAGCCGACCTTCCAGGTCCACAACTCGGTCTTCTACTGCGTCGCCAACATGCCGGGCGCGGTGCCCAACACCTCCACCTACGCGCTCACCAACGCGACGCTGCCCTACATCGTGGAGCTCGCCAACCGCGGCTGGGTGGAGGCGCTGCGCCGTGACCCCGCGCTCGCCAAGGGCCTCAACACCCATGACGGCAAGGTCGTTTACCGCGAGGTCGCCGAGGCGCACGGTCTGGAGCACATCGAGCTGGAGACGCTGCTCGGCTGAGCCCCTGACCTCGCCGAACAGCTAAGTCACCTTTTCGTAAAGGCGATACGTCAACATGGCGTGTCAACGACGCGCACCCGGCCGGACCTTGCCCGACAAGGTCCGGCCGGATGTGTGTATGGTCACTTTGCGACTCTCGGTCAACTCGCCTCGAACGTAACCCTTTGGTCGATTCGCACACCCGTGAAACCTGCCGTGCGACGGCCGTACGCCCTTGACAGAGGGATGTTTCATTGCCGACACATCGGGCCGGGTCCGGCGGATTGTGTTGCTGCGGACGCCCGACACGCCATAGAGTCGCCGACTGTCGGCATGGTGCCACGCTGACCTGTCTAGAAGTTTCCTGGTCACCAAGGAGGTAAGACGACTTGTGAATGAGTCGACATTTTCTCCCGGGGGTGGTCAACCAGGAGTGCCGGTACGGGACCAGGGTCCCGCGGGGTTCGAGGCTGTCGGCTCCGTCGCGGTGCGCACCTTCGCAGCCCACCGGAGTCACCAGCAGACCCGCGTGACTCTGTCAGCACACCAGAGCATGGATGGCCATCACGTGAACGCCATGGCCGGCGACGGAAGTGGCGCGCCCCACAGCCAGTTCGCCGACTACGACGAACTGCCCGAGGGGCACTTCTACGACCCCGACGCCGAGTACGAGCCCGACCCCGAGTACGCGGCCACGCTCGCTCCCGACGCTGCCCGTCAGCGCCGTGAGCGCATCGGCCCGACCGGTCGCCCGCTGCCGTACTTCCCGATCCCGGGTCCGCTGACGGACCACGGGCCCGCGAAGATCATCGCGATGTGCAACCAGAAGGGCGGCGTCGGCAAGACCACGTCGACCATCAACCTGGGTGCCGCCCTCGCGGAGTACGGACGCCGGGTACTGCTCGTGGACTTCGACCCGCAGGGCGCGCTGTCGGTGGGTCTCGGTGTCAACCCGATGGAGCTCGACCTCACCGTCTACAACCTGCTCATGGAGCGGGGCATGGCGGCCGACGAGGTCCTGCTGAAGACCGCGGTCCCCAACATGGACCTGCTGCCGAGCAATATCGACTTGTCGGCGGCGGAGGTCCAGCTGGTCTCCGAGGTCGCGCGCGAGTCGACGCTCCAGCGCGCCCTGAAGCCGCTCATGGCCGACTACGACTACATCGTGATCGACTGTCAGCCTTCACTGGGCCTGCTCACCGTCAACGCCCTGACGGCCGCCCACAAGGTGATAGTGCCACTGGAGTGTGAGTTCTTCGCGCTGCGTGGTGTCGCCCTGCTGACGGAGACCATCGAGAAGGTCCAGGAGCGGCTCAACCCCGACCTGGAGCTCGACGGCATCCTCGCCACGATGTACGACTCCCGCACGGTCCACAGCCGCGAGGTCCTGGCCCGGGTGGTCGAGGCGTTCGACGATCACGTCTACCACACGGTCATCGGACGCACGGTCCGCTTCCCGGAGACCACGGTCGCCGGTGAGCCGATCACCACGTACGCCTCCAACTCCGTCGGCGCCGCCGCCTACCGCCAGCTCGCCAGGGAGGTGCTCGCCCGGTGTCACGCCGAGTGAGTCTGCCGGGGGCCGACGAACTCTTCCGTACGACAGGGGGAATGGCGCTCCAGCCGTCCACTCCACGACGGGGGGCCAACGGCGACGCCCGGGTGCCCGCGCCGGCCGGAGAGAGCGACGGGGCCGCGGCCGCGTCGTCCGAGGACGCGCCGCATTCGGTGCCCGTACAGGGCGGCGACGGCGACGGGGCGGAGCATGTCGCGACGGAGCCCGCCGCGGCCGGTGAGTCCCGCAGCCGGGACGCGACGGCCGAGCGCTCCGGGCGACGTCAGGACGCGCAGGAAGGTTCTGCCGCGCCGCGCAAGCAGCGCGGCGGGCGGGCGCCCTCGCGTCGCCCCAGCGGCCGGGAGCGACACGACGAGAAGATCACCGTGTACGTCTCCGCCGAGGAGCTCATGGACCTGGAGCACGCGCGTCTGGTGCTCCGCGGCGAGCACGGCCTGGCCGTCGACCGCGGACGCATCGTCCGCGAGGCGGTCGCCGTGGTGCTGGCCGACCTGGAGTCCCGCGGGGACGCGAGCATCCTCGTACGACGGTTGCGCGGGCGGTAGCGGTAGCCTGCGGAGGCCATGACCTCGAACGACGCTCCCGTCCCCGCCTCCGGCGCCGCAGCCGGCCGTCGGCGCGTGCTGGGGCGGGGGCCGGGGGCGCCCGAGGCACCTGAGGCGCCTGAGCCCGTCGTGGTGGAAGAGCCGGTCGCGGAAGAACCCGCGGAAGAACCCGACGACGGCGTCTTCAAGGTCCGGCTCGCCAACTTCGAGGGGCCCTTCGACCTGCTCCTCCAGCTGATCTCCAAGCACAAGCTGGACGTCACCGAGGTCGCCCTGTCCAAGGTCACCGACGAGTTCATGGCGCACATCCGGGCGATGGGCCCGGACTGGGACCTGGACCAGACGACCGAGTTCCTCGTGGTGGCCGCCACCCTGCTCGATCTCAAGGCCGCCCGGCTGCTGCCCGCCGCCGAGGTCGAGGACGAGGCCGACCTCGCGCTCCTGGAAGCCCGTGACCTGCTGTTCGCGCGGCTGCTCCAGTACCGCGCGTACAAACAGATCGCGGACATCTTCAACCGGCGCCTCGACGACGAGGCCCGCCGCTACCCCCGTACCGTCGGCCTGGAACCGCACCACGCGGAGCTGTTGCCCGAGGTCGTCATCAGCATCGGCCCGGAGGGGTTCGCCAAGCTCGCCGTGAAGGCGATGCAGCCCAGGCCCAAGCCGCAGGTGTACGTCGACCACATCCACGCGCCGCTGGTCAGCGTGCAGGAGCAGGCCGGGATCGTCGTCGCCCGGCTGAAGGAGCTCGGCGAGGCCAGCTTCGGGGCGCTCGTCGAGGACACCGACGACACCCTCACCGTCGTAGCGCGATTCCTGGCGCTGCTGGAGCTGTACCGGGAGAAGGCCGTCGCGCTGGACCAGGAGACGGCCCTCGGGGATCTCATCGTGCGGTGGACCGGCGGCGAGGGGGACGGGACGCCGAGGGTCACCGACGAGTTCGACCGACCGCCCGAGCCGCCCAAGGAGGACAAGGCGTGAGCGAGGAGACCACTGACGTCCCGGCAGGGCAGCGCACCGTCGCCGACCTCGATCTCAAGCCAGCGCTTGAGGCCGTCCTCATGGTCGTGGACGAGCCCGCGACCGAGGAGCATCTGGCGAAGATCCTCCAGCGGCCCAAGCGGCAGATCGCGGACGCGTTGCGGGAGCTGGCCGACGAGTACACCGTCCAGGGGCGCGGCTTCGAACTGCGGCTGATCGCCGGGGGCTGGCGTTTCTACTCCCGGCCCGAGTTCGCGGCGGCCGTGGAGGGCTTCGTCCTGGACGGCCAGCAGGCCCGGCTCACCCAGGCGGCCCTTGAGACGCTCGCGGTCGTCGCCTACCGCCAGCCGGTCAGCCGCAGCAGGGTTTCCGCGGTGCGCGGAGTGAACTGTGACGGGGTCATGCGGACCCTCCTTCAGCGGGGTCTGGTCCAGGAGACGGGCACGGAACCCGAAACAGGTGCGATCCTGTACACGACGACGAACTACTTCCTGGAGCGAATGGGCCTGCGCGGCCTGGACGAGCTCCCGGAGCTCGCGCCCTTCCTCCCCGAGGCGGAGGCGATCGAGGCCGAGACCCTGGAAGGGGTTCCGTCGTTCGATCCGGACGCTCCTGACGCGCCGGACGGCCACGACGCAGACGACTAGACGGAAATGTGATGCGAAGCAGCAGCGGCAGGAACAGCAGCGGAAACAACGGCGGGAGCCGTGGTGGCAACAGCGGCGGCCGCGGCGGCAGCAGCGGCGGGAGCGGCGGTGGCCGCGGTAACCACCGCGGTGCCGGGAACTCCCGTGACGACAAGCAGGGCGGCCGGCCGAAGAAGCCCCGTCCCGAGGAGCGCCAGTACGACGTGGGCCCCGGCGCCTCTCCGCAGGGTCCGAAGTCGGGGCGCGGCGCCTCGGCGCGCGGTGGCGCCAAGGGTGGACCCAAGCAGGGTGGCACCGGGCGCGGCCGCTGGGTGCCGGCGACCTCCCGTGAGTACGAGGCGCGTGCCGAGGAGCGCAACCGGGAGCGGTACGCGAACAAGAAGGACGTGAAGCTGCCCAAGACCTTCCCGGGCGCCGAGCAGGAGGGCGAGCGGCTCCAGAAGATCCTCGCGCGCGCGGGCTACGGCTCCCGGCGGGCCTGCGAGGAGCTCATCGAGCAGGCACGGGTCGAGGTCAACGGCGAGATCGTCCTGGAGCAGGGCAAGCGGGTCGACCCGGAGAAGGACGAGGTCAAGGTCGACGGCCTGACCGTCGCGACCCAGTCGTACCAGTTCTTCTCGCTGAACAAGCCCGCCGGTGTCGTCTCCACCATGGAGGACAACGAGGGCCGCCAGTGCCTCGGCGACTACGTCACTAACCGGGAGACCCGGCTCTTCCACGTCGGGCGGCTCGACACCGAGACCGAGGGCGTCATCCTGCTCACCAACCACGGCGAGCTGGCGCACCGGCTGACCCACCCCAAGTACGGCGTGAAGAAGGTCTACCTCGCGCACATCGTGGGCCCGATCCCGCGTGACCTGGGCAAGCGGCTCAAGGACGGCATCCAGCTGGAGGACGGGTACGCGAAGGCGGACCACTTCCGGGTCGTCGAGCAGACCGGCAAGAACTACCTCGTCGAGGTCACCCTCCACGAGGGCCGCAAGCACATCGTGCGCCGGATGCTGGCCGAGGCCGGCTTCCCGGTCGACAAGCTGGTGCGCGTGGCCTTCGGCCCGATCACCCTGGGCGACCAGAAGTCGGGCTGGCTGCGGCGGCTGTCCAACACCGAGGTCGGCATGCTGATGCAGGAAGTCGACCTGTAGGGCACGGGCGCCCAGTACGACGGCCGGTTCCGGATATCTCTCCGGGGCCGGCCGATTCGTTTCCGCGCTTTCGCCGGTCTGTACCCCACACGGGCGAAGGGAGCGGACATGACCACGACGGCGGACCGCGAGGAACGGGTACGGACGGCGGACTCGGCGGACTCGGCGGGCGGGGCCGAGAATCCCCACAGCATGCGTCAGTCGGCCCTGGAGAGCCGTAGGCGGCCTCCGCTGCCCCCGGGGCCCCGGATCCCGTCGTGGGCGCCTGGGGAGCCGCTGAGGGACCCCGCGGTGGGCGCCCCGACACGTGGACGGCCACCGCACGCGCCCTGCTTCGGTCTGCCGGAGGTGCTGTCGTGAACGCCGGGGAGCTGCTGGAGCGTGCGCTCGCCTACGCGCTGGGGAGCGTCGCCGAGGCCGGGAGCGCGGGCCTCGGCCGGATCACTCCGTGCGCCGAGTGGGACCTGGGGGAGCTGCTCGACCATCTCGACGACTCCCTGGACGCGTTGTACGAGGGGCTGACCGGCGGACGCATCGGGCTGCTGCCGCACACCGACCGGGTCTGCGGGTTCCGCACCCGCGCGCGTGCGGTGCTCGGCGCCTGGGCGGCCGGACCGGGCGACGAGGTACTGGTCGGTGAACGGCCGCTGGACGTGCGGGTGATGGGCGCGGTCGGCGCCGTCGAGATCGCCGTGCACGGCTGGGACGTCGCCCAGGCGTGCGGCAGGTCCCGCCCTCTCCCGGCCGCCCTCGCGGCCGAGTTGCTGCCGATCGCGCGATGCGTGGTCGCGTTGGAGGACCGGGGGGTGCGGTTCGCCGAGCCGGTGGTGGTGGGTTCCTGCGCACCGGCCGAGGTTCGGCTGCTGGCCTTTCTGGGGCGCCGGGATTCCCTGCCGGGGTGATCCCGGCTCGGGGGTCACCGTGTGCTGCGCGAGCCGGGTGAGACCGGGGTGGGGGTCGGGGCGGCGTTGGTCAGCAGGCGTTTCATTGTTTCGGCGGCGTGGACGGCGGCGGTGCCGCAGCAGTTGTTGAACAGTACGTGGAGTTGGTCGACCCGCCCGGCCAGTGAACGCAACCGGGGCAGCCACTCGGCGAGTTCGGCCTCCCGGTACGCGTACCGGAACCGGTCCTCCTTGCTCCCGGCGCCCCATGAGGCGCTGCGTCCGTGGAAGCGGACGACGGACAGCCGCGGCGAGGTGACGGGAGCGACGGGCGGGATCGAGGAGGGGAGGGTCTGCGTCATGTCGACGGCCACGGCCGTCATGCCGTACCGGGCGAGCAGCGCGGCGGTCACGTCCGCCCACTCCCTGCGCCACCAGCCGGGATGCCGGAACTCCACGGAGACCGGCCACCCGGCGGTCCGCTCGGCGCACTCCCGCAGAAACGCCCCCGCCCACCGCCCGGGCCGGAACCACGGCGGGAACTGGAACAGCACACCGCCGAGCCGCCCGGCATCCCGCAGCGGCTCGATCCCCTCGGCGAAGCGCGCCCACACCGCGTCGAGCACCGCGGGGTCCCCGGGGTCGGCGGGCAGCCCGTCCGGCATCACGGAACTCCGGGTCGGATGACCGGTGAGCAGCGAGAACGCCTTCACGTCGAAGACGAAGCCGGGCGGGGTCCGCTCGGCCCACAAGGCGCTCGTGCGGGCGTCGGGCAGCGCGTAGTACGCCGAGTCGACCTCGACGACAGGGAACTGCCCGGCGTAGTGCCGCAGCCGTCCCTCGGCGTCCCGCCGCCCCGGCGGATACCAGCCGCTGCCGGTCAACGCCCGGTCCGTCCACGAACACGTGCCCACGAGGATCTCGCCCATGCGGTTGCGGTTACCCGGGTTGCGCGAACCCATTTACCCGGGTTGTGCGAACCCGCCCCACCTCTTTATAGTCGTACTGACTATTAAGAGAGGGGGGTGGTTGTGGCCGACTACGACAAGCACGCCTACGAACCCTTCGCCGTCACCGTCGACCTCGCCGTCCTCACCCTGCGCGAGGGAGCCCTGCACGCCCTGCTCGTCGAGCGCGGACAGGAGCCGTACGCCGGCCACTGGGCGCTGCCCGGCGGCTTCGTGCTGCCGGACGAGTCGGTCGAGACGGCCGCCCGGCGGGAACTCGCCGAGGAGACCGGCCTGTTCGACGTCTCCGGGCTGCACCTGGAGCAACTGCGGACCTACAGCGAGCCCGGCCGTGACCCCCGGATGCGGGTCGTCTCCGTCGCCTTCGCCGCGCTGCTGCCCGACGCGCCCGAACCGCACGGCGGCAGCGACGCGGCCGACGCCCGCTGGGTGCCGTACGACCGGGCCCGGCCGCTCGCCTTCGACCACGACCGGATCCTGGCCGACGCCCATGAACGGGTCGGCGCCAAGCTGGAGTACAGCCGTCTCGCCACCGCCTTCTGCCCGGCCGAGTTCACCCTCGGCGAGCTCCAGCAGGTCTACGAGACCGTGTGGGGCACGACCCTCGACCGGCCCAACTTCCGCCGCAAGGTGCTCGCCACGCCCGGCTTCGTCGAACAGGTCCCCGGCGCCGCGAAGTTGACCGGCGGACGCGGCAAACCGGCGGCGCTCTACCGCGCGGGACCCGCCACCGCCCTGCACCCGCCCCTCCTCCGACCGTCCCGGGAAGGACGCCCCACATGACCGCCACCACCGTCAGGAAGCGCGCCGCGACCGGCACGCTGATCGGGCTCGCCCTCGGGGACGCGCTCGGATTCCCGACCGAGTTCAACGACGTCCCGTCGATCCTCGCCAAGTGCGGGCCGTGGCGGGAGATGCGGCTGCCGGAGCGGGCGCTCGTGTCCGACGACACCCAGATGACGCTGGCTCTCGGGCGCGGGTTGCGGACGGCCATGGACCGTGGGCTGCTCGGGCCGCTGCGGCTGGAGCGGCCGCTGCGCGAGGAGTTCGTGGACTGGTACCAGTCGCCGGAGAACAACCGGGCGCCGGGGCGCACGTGTCTGACCGCCTGCAATCTGCTGAAGGACGAGCGTCGTCTCTGGCAGGACGCCAGCCAGATCGGATCCAAGGGCTGCGGCGCCAACATGCGCGTCGCGCCCATCGGGCTCGCCCCGGGCCTCAGTGACGAACAGCGGTCCGGCGCCGCCCAGTTGCAGTCCGCGCTCACGCACGGGCACCCGACGGCCCTCGCCGCGTCCGACCTCACCGCGCACGCCGTACGGCTGCTCGCACAAGGAGCCGAGCCGACCGGCCTGGTCGGGCTGCTGCGGTCGTACGCCATCGAGAACCGCACCCGCTACCACGAGCGTTGGCTCGGTGATCTGTGGACGCGGAGCCAGGACCCCTCGGCCGAGCACTTCATCGCGCGCGGCTGGGACGAGTGCCTGGAGATCCTGGACCGGCTGCGGGACGCCGTCCGTACCGTCTCGCCGGAGACCGATCCGTGCCTCGCCACCGGCGAGGGATGGATCGCCGAAGAGGCCCTGGCGACCGGGCTGTTGTGCTTCCTGCTCTTCGTCGACGAGCCGGTGACGGCCCTGCGCAGGGCCGCCTGCACGTCCGGTGACTCCGACTCGATCGCCTGTCTGACGGGCGCGTTCGCCGGGGCGTACCACGGGGTCGACGCCTGGCCCGTCGAGTGGGCGGACCGAATCGAGTACCAGAGCGAGCTGGCGACCCTCGGCGCGCTCTGGGACTAGGTGAGCGGACTGGGTGAGTGGACTGGGCGAGCGGACTAAGCCAGCTGGATCGAGTCGCCGTCGACCGTGATCTTCTTCTCGGCCAGGGGCTGGGTGGCCGGCGGGTGGGCCACCGAGCCGTCCTTGATGCTGAACTTGCTGCCGTGGCAGTTGCAGTTGATGGTGCCGCCCGAGACGCTGGCCACCGGGCACTGCTGATGGGTGCAGATGTTGGTGAAGGCCTTGAACTCGCCCTTCTCCGGCTGGGTGACGACGACCTTCTCGTCCTTGAAGATCTTGCCGCCGCCGACCGGGATGTCGCTGGTCCTCGCCAACTCCGTTCCGGCGGTCGCCTCGACGGTGTCGGAGCCGGAGTCGTTGTTGTCGCCGTACTCGCTGCACCCGACGGTGAACGCCGCCGCGCCCGTCGCGAGAAGCACCGAACGCCGCGTCGGGCCTTGCATCGTCATGTCGTCACTCCGAACGTACGGAAGAACCAGAGGGCGGAGGTCAGCCAGATGATCGTGAGCGCGGCGAACACGAGTCCGCCGACGATCGGCAGCAGCCAGCCCGGGAGTCGCTCCGAGCGGAGCAGCAGCATCTTGGCACTGAATGCGCCGAAGAAGAAGCAACCCAGGAGGGAGTGCCAGAAAACGCGCGTTTCGTATGTCTGGTAGCCGAAGGCGTAGAGACAGTGCACCGCGACCGGCACCGCCACCAGGAAGGCCGCGCGGCCCGACCAGCGGTGCAGGGTCGAGGACCAGCTCGGGCCCGGCAGCCTGCCGTACATCATCAGTGCCGACGTGAACTGCACCAGCGCGAAGAAGATCGCGACCGTGGCCAGCCAGGACTTCACGGCGCCCGTGCTGCTGAAGCCGGCGAGGTTGAAGGCGGTGCCCGCCGGGTCGTGCGTCTTGCCGTACACCCCGAGGCCGACCGCCACCGCCGCGGCCACCAGGGCCGGGATCAGATAGCGGGCCGGGCTCGGCGGCCGTTCGGCGGGCGGCGGCGGGGGCGGGAATCCCTGGGTGGCGGCGTTCGGGTCGACGGTCATGGCGGCTCCCTTGTACGGACTGGAGTTCAGGGCGTGACAGGGCGGGCCGTGAGCTGCCGGCCGTCCACCGTCACCGCGCCCGTCTCCGGGTCGATCTCGGGGGCGGGGGAGGGCTTGCCGTTCCTGTCGAGGATGCCGACCTGGGTGCCGTCCTTCAGGACGATCCAGCCGCCGTCGAACTTCGCGTCGCGCACCGTGGCCGTCGCCCGGTACAGACCGGACGGCTTGATCGCCTTGTCCGCGGTGAACGCGTAGTGCCCGCCGCCGATGTCGACGGTGCCGCTGATCCGCTTGCCCGCCTTGAGCGTGCCGTTCAGCTCGGCGCCGCCCTTGCCGGTGAGCTTCATGGTGCCGTCGTCCTCGACGTCACCCTTGAGCCACGACTCCTTGTCCCGGCCGTCGCAGAAGTACGCGATCGCCCGGCCGTCCCGCAGGGAGACGGCGACCGCGGAGGAGTCGTCGTCCGTACGGCCCGCGTAGTCGGCGTTGGGGATCGGCGACTTCGAGGGCGAGGGAGACGGGGACGGGGGCTTCGTCGTGGGCGGCGGTGACGCCTTGGGGCTCGGTGACTCCGTCACCGACGCCGATGTCTTCTTCTCGCCTGTCGTCGCGTTGAGCGACAGCATGAACAGGCCTAGCAGCAGACCCGCGAGAAGGGTGAGCAGCGGTCCGGAACGCTTCATGAAGGGGCCTCCCCCGAGGCGAGCTTCCTGCCATGAGAGCGGAGACGGGGCTCCGAGTCCAGGGGCGCATCGGTGTGTTTTCTCCCCGAGTAGCGGAGCTGTGACATTCGGGTGACATTGTCAGGGTCCGTACTCCCGAAAGGCTTTTGATCATGGCGGGAAACGATCTCGGTGGTCTCCTGGGCAGCCTGCTCGGCTCGGGCAGCGGTTCCGGCGGGGGCAACATCCTGGGCGCGCTGCTCTCCGCCCTCGGCAAGCAGGGCGGCAACGGCGACAACCCGCTGGGCGGGCTGCTCGACACCCTCGCCAAGTCGGGTCTCGCCGAGCAGAAGGAGTCCTGGCTCGGCAGCGGCGAG
Organism: Streptomyces sp. NBC_00028; assembly: GCF_045041065.1. Taxonomy (NCBI): domain Bacteria; kingdom Bacillati; phylum Actinomycetota; class Actinomycetes; order Kitasatosporales; family Streptomycetaceae; genus Streptomyces; species Streptomyces sp. NBC_00028. Next base: position 7,778,822 of record NZ_CP108293.1, read on the forward strand.
AACCAGTCGGTCACCGGTGCGCAGATCCAGCAGGCGCTGCCCGACGACACCCTTCAGGAGGTCGCCAAGGAGGCGGGCGTCTCCCCGGACCAGGCCGCCGACGCGCTCGCCCAGGAGCTGCCGCGGGCCGTCGACAGGATGACCCCGAACGGCGAGGTGCCGGCGTCCCTGGAGGAGCTCATCAAGCAGCAGTCCGTGTGAACGGCCCGGGTGTCTCAGGGGGCGGGCGCCCCGCACCCGCCCCCCGCGGGCTGACTAGGCTGGATGTACCAAGAGCCGTACATCAGCAAGGAGCATCGCCGTGGCGGTACGAGCGGTCCGGGGCGCCGTCCAGCTAGAGCGGGACGAGGCCGGTCACATGGACGAGCAGGTCGGAGCGCTGCTCACCGCCGTTCTGGAGCGGAACGACCTGACCGCCGACGACCTGATCAGCATCTGGTTCACGGCCACGCCTGACCTGCACAGCGACTTCCCGGCCGCCGCGGCCCGCAAGCTCGGCAGCGGCTTCGCCGACGTACCGCTGATCTGCGCCCAGGAGCTCGACATCGAGGGCGCCATGCCGCGCGTCGTGCGGATCCTCGCGCACATAGAGTCCGACCGGCCCCGCGCCGAGATCAACCACGTCTACCTCGGTGCCGCCGCCGCTCTGCGCAAGGACATCGCCCAGTGAGAACCGCACTCGTCATCGGCACCGGTCTCATCGGCACCTCCGCAGCGCTGGCGCTCGTGAGCCGGGGCGTCACCGTCCACCTCGCCGACCACGACCCCGAGCAGGCCCGTACCGCCGCCGCGCTCGGCGCCGGCACCGACGAGGCGCCCGAGGGGCCCGTCGACCTCGCGATCGTCGCCGCCCCGCCCGCCCACGTGGCCGGCGTGCTCGCCGACGCCATGCGCCGGGAGGTGGCCCGGGGCTACATCGACGTGGCCAGCGTCAAGGGCGGCCCGCGCCGCGAGCTGGAGGCCCTCGGCCTCGACCTCTCGTCGTACATCGGTACGCACCCCATGTCCGGGCGGGAGAAGTCCGGCCCGCTGGCCGCCTCCGGCGACCTCTTCGAGGGCCGCCCCTGGGTGCTGACGCCGACCCGGGACACCGACACCGAGGTGCTGAACCTCGCCCTGGAGCTGGTCTCGCACTGCCGTGCGGTGCCGGTGGTCATGGACGCCGACGCCCACGACCGCGCGGTGGCGCTGGTCTCCCACATGCCGCACCTCGTCTCCAACATGGTCGCCGCACGGCTGGAGAACGCCGAGGAGTCCGCCGTACGGCTGTGCGGGCAGGGCATCCGTGACGTGACCCGGATCGCCGCCTCCGAGCCCCTGATGTGGGTGGACATCCTCTCCGCGAACCCCGGGCCGGTCGCCGACCTGCTCTCCGACGTCGCCGCCGACCTGGAGGAGACGGTGCAGGCCCTGCGCGGGCTGCAGTCCTCGGACGAGGCCGAGCGCGGCAAGGGCGCGGTCGGCATCCAGGACATCCTGCGGCGTGGGAAGGCCGGCCAGGTCCGGGTACCCGGCAAGCACGGGTCGGCGCCGCGGTCGTACGAGATCGTGGCCGTCCTCATCGACGACCAGCCCGGTCAGCTGGCCCGCATCTTCGCGGACGCCGGACGGGCCGGGGTCAACGTCGAGGACGTCCGCATCGAGCACGCGACCGGACAGCAGGCCGGTCTGGTGCAGCTGATGGTGGAGCCGCAGGCCGCGCCCGTACTGACCGCGGCGCTGCGGGAGCGGGGCTGGTCCATCCGGCAGTGAGCGCCCCGGCCCTCCGCCCGTAAGGAGGCCGCCGACGAGCCAGTACCCTTGTGCGGGGCCCTCGCGCGCCCCGCACACCCCACCACACCGCACCAGGAAGGTGTCCCCCCGTGGAAAACGGCGCCGCCCAGCCCGTGATCGTCGCCATCGACGGTCCCTCCGGCACCGGCAAGTCGAGCACGTCGAAGGCCGTTGCCGCGCAGCTCGGTCTGAGCTACCTGGACACCGGCGCCCAGTACCGGGCGATCACGTGGTGGATGGTGACCAACGGGATCGACATCGAGGACCCGACCGCGATCGCCGCCGTGGCGGGCAAGGCGGAGATCGTCTCCGGCGACGACCCGGCCGACCCGACGATCACCGTCGACGGCACCGACGTCGCCGCCGCGATCCGCACCCAGGAGGTCACCTCCAAGGTCAGCGCGGTCAGCGCGGTGCCCGAGGTGCGGGCCCGGATCACCGAGCTCCAGCGCTCGATCGCCGCCGGCGCGGAGAAGGGCATCGTCGTCGAGGGCCGGGACATCGGTACGACCGTGCTGCCCGACGCCGACCTCAAGATCTTCCTCACAGCCTCGCCGGAGGCGCGTGCCGCCCGGCGCAGCGGTGAGCTCAAGGGCGCCGACGTCAACGCCACCCGCGAGGCCCTGATCAAGCGGGACGCGGCCGACTCCTCCCGTAAGACCTCGCCGCTCGCCAAGGCGGACGACGCGGTCGAGGTGGACACCACCGAGCTCACGCTCGCGCAGGTCATCGAGTGTGTCGTCACCCTCGTCGAGGAGAAGCGGGCCGGGAAGTGACCGCACCCTCCCTGCGGGGCGCCGAGGTCGGGCGGCGCATCGGCGTCGGCCTGATGTACGGGCTGTGGAAGCCGCGCGTGCTCGGCGCCTGGAAGGTACCCGCGGCCGGGCCGGTGATCTTCGCCGTCAACCACTCCCACAACATCGACGGCCCGATGGTCATGGGCGTCGCGCCCCGGCCGACGCACTTCCTGATCAAGAAGGAAGCGTTCATCGGGCCGCTCGACCCGTTCCTGCTCGGCATCGGCCAGGTGAAGGTCGACCGCTCGGGCGCCGACCGCGGGGCGATCACCCAGGCCCTGGACGTGCTCTCCGCCGGCGGTGTCCTCGGCATCTTCCCGGAGGGCACCCGCGGTGAGGGCGACTTCGCCGCGCTGCGCGCCGGGCTCGCGTACTTCGCGGTCCGCAGCGGCGCCCCGATCGTCCCGGTCGCCGTACTGGGAAGTTCCGACAGGCGCGGACGGTTGATAAAGGGGCTGCCCCCGCTGCGCAGCCGCATCGACGTGGTCTTCGGTGACCCGTTCGAGGCGGGCGACGGCTCCGGGCGGCGCACCCGCAAGGCGCTCGACGAAGCGACCGAACGCATCCAGAAGCAGCTCACCGCGCACCTGGAAAACGCCAGGCGCCTGACCGGGCGCTAGGCGACACTAAGTAGTGGATCAATCCGGAGAAACCGGCCGGTCCACCGATCACCACGATGAACGACGAGGTACGGACTTCATGAACGACCACATCGACTCCGAGGGCTCTTTCGCAGAGCACGACCACGGAGCGCTTGGCGATGCCGAGTACGCGGAGTTCATGGAGCTCGCCGCGGAAGAGGGCTTCGATCTCGAGGACGTCGAGGGCGCGATCGAGGAGGCCGGCCACGGGCCGCTGCCCGTGCTCGCCGTCGTCGGCCGGCCGAACGTCGGCAAGTCGACGCTCGTGAACCGCATCATCGGCCGTCGCGAGGCGGTCGTCGAGGACAAGCCCGGTGTGACCCGCGACCGGGTCACCTACGAGGCCGAGTGGGCCGGCCGCCGCTTCAAGGTCGTCGACACCGGCGGCTGGGAGCAGGACGTCCTCGGCATCGACGCCTCCGTCGCCGCCCAGGCCGAGTACGCGATCGAGGCGGCCGACGCCGTCGTCTTCGTCGTCGACGCCAAGGTGGGTGCCACGGACACCGACGAGGCGGTCGTACGACTGCTGCGCAAGGCCGGCAAGCCGGTGGTGCTCGCCGCCAACAAGGTCGACGGCCAGAGCGGCGAGTCCGACGCCGCCTACCTGTGGGCCCTCGGCCTCGGCGAGCCGCACCCCATCTCCGCGCTGCACGGCCGCGGCACCGGCGACATGCTGGACGCCGTCCTGGAGGCCCTGCCGGAGGCCCCCGAGCAGACCTTCGGCACCGCCGTCGGCGGCCCCCGCCGCATCGCCCTCATCGGCCGCCCGAACGTCGGCAAGTCCTCGCTGCTGAACAAGGTGGCCAACGAGGAGCGTGTCGTCGTCAACGAACTCGCGGGCACCACCCGTGACCCGGTCGACGAGCTGATCGAACTCGGCGGCGTCACCTGGAAGTTCGTCGACACCGCCGGTATCCGCAAGCGCGTCCACCTCCAGCAGGGCGCCGACTACTACGCCTCGCTGCGTACCGCGGCCGCCGTCGAGAAGGCCGAGGTGGCGGTCATCCTGATCGACGCCTCCGAGAACATCTCCGTCCAGGACCAGCGCATCGTCACCATGGCGGTCGACGCGGGCCGCGCCATCGTCCTCGCCTACAACAAGTGGGACACCCTCGACGAGGAGCGCCGCTACTACCTGGAGCGGGAGATCGAGACCGAGCTCGGCCAGGTCGCCTGGGCGCCCCGGGTCAATGTCTCCGCGCGCACCGGCCGGCACATGGAGAAGCTGGTCCCGGCGATCGAGACGGCGCTGGCGGGCTGGGAGACGCGCGTCCCCACCGGCCGCCTCAACGCCTTCCTCGGTGAGCTGGTCGCCGCCCACCCGCACCCGATCCGCGGCGGCAAGCAGCCCCGCATCCTCTTCGGCACCCAGGCCGGCACCAAGCCCCCGCGGTTCGTGCTCTTCGCCTCCGGCTTCATCGAGGCGGGCTACCGCCGCTTCATCGAGCGCCGGCTGCGCGAGGAGTTCGGCTTCGAGGGCACCCCGATCCACATCTCCGTGCGGGTGCGCGAGAAGCGCGGCAACAAGAAGAAGTAGACGTACGGCACACGGAAGGGCGGCCCCCGTTGCGGGGGCCGCCCTTCCGTGCTTCCTCAGAGGCCGCGGCGGGGGCCCGGCGGCAGGGCCGGCACATGCTGCACCATCGTGCCGTGCTGCCCGACCTGCCCGACGCGCTGCCACTGCGACTGCTGCTGGCCCACGCGGGCGCTGTGCGCGCCCGCGCTGTAGGCGCTGTACGAGCTGCTGAACGACCCCGGCCGGTGCCCGCCGTACGACTCCGCGCCCTGGGCGAGGTTCCCGAAGGCAACGAAGTCCAGCTCGTCCTCGCCGCTGCGGTCACCCGGCAGCGTCCGGAACGACTTGACGTACTCGGCGTAGAGCGCGTCGTAGATCGGCGTGGCCGAGGGACCGCCGAGCGGGTCCGGAGTCGACCGCGACGAGGGGATCGACTGGAAGGACGGGCGGCGGGGAACTTCGTATGCGTGCACGTATGTCCAAACGACCGCAGTCTTCAGGGGATGCGGGCGCGTTCAGGTGCACAGGGGCGTCGGGGTCACGTCCCCGCGAGCGGCAGCGCCGAGGCGACCAACTTGCCGTTGGCCGCGGCCTTGTCGATGGCGTCCCGCAGCAGGTCCTCCCGCGGCTGACGGCCGATCGAGCCCACCGGCGCCGCGAACATCAGTACCTGCTGGTGCTTGTTGGCGGCGGCCCGCCAGCCCTCGGTGACCTGAAGGGGCTGATGCGCCTGCCACCAGGCCACCGGCTGACCGCCGTTGGCAGAGGGCTGGAGCACCGCGTGCAGCTGACCCATGGCCAGCAGCACCGACCAGCCATGCAACACCGGCGGCACCTCGGACAGTTCGGTGACCGGCATGAACCCCTGCTCGATCAGGAGCGGCAGGAAGTCGTCGCCGACGCCGGTCGCGCCCGGGCGCACGATCGGCCCCGTCGGCTCGACCACGAGCGCCGGGTGCAACTCCCCGGCGATCAGCACCAGTCCGCTGGTGACGCCGAGCACCGCCTGCTCGGGGACGACCTTGTCGGGGTCCAGGTCGACGGTGTCGCCGGTGATGGACCTGACCGCTCCCTGGAGCTGCTCCTCGGTGACCTGGACGACCTGCGAGGGCAGACAGGTGGCGTGGGCGAAGGCGAGGACGGCGGTCTCGTCACCGATGAACAGGACGGTGCTGGTGCGCTCCGCTTCGGAGTCGCCGGGGGTGCGGCAGGACGTGCAGTCGTAACTGCCGGGGGCGTTGTCTCCGGCGAGCAGCCGGTCGGCCTCTTCGTCGCCGATCTCGGCGCGAACTTCGTCGCTGACGTCGAGCAAGCGCGGCACGGGTGACTCCCTCAGGAAGCGGTGCCCGGGTGGGTCCCGGGCTCATGAAGAAGACAACGGGCGATCTGTGGCGGGAGTCACGCTTCAGAGCGAACGGAATCGAACCATGCGGCGCAACGGGCCACCACGGGGTGTGGAATCGGGCATTTATGGTCAAGTCTGTGTAAATCCAAGGATGTTGGTTGGTCGATACCTGGGGTGGCGGCGCGCTGGGGCCCTGTCCGGCCGGTCCGCCGACCGAGTGGGGCCCGCGCCCGTGCCGGTCGTGTATCGACGGGGGCGCCGGACGCCCTGCTTAGCGTGGGCCGATGTACCGCACGCCGCTCAAGCTGCTCCTCGCCGTCTGCCTGCTCGCCGGGGCGGCCCCCGCCCTCGCACACGCGGCCCCGCCGCCCCCGTCCCCGGGCCCGTCCTCCACGACGGTGCCGTACGACTGCGCCCGCGACGGCTGGCCCTGGAGCTGTGTCGCGGAGTGCGAGAGCAGCGGACGCTGGACCGCGAACACCGGCAACGGCTTCTACGGCGGGCTCCAGTTCTGGCAGCCCACCTGGGAGGAGTTCGGCGGGCTGAAGTACGCCCCGCGCGCGGACCTCGCCACCCGGGCGCAGCAGATCGCCGTCGCCCAGGAGGTGCTGGCCGTGCAGGGCTGGGAGGCCTGGCCGGTCTGTTCCCGGCGGTACGGCCTCCAGGGCCGGATGCACACGGTGAAGGCCGGCGACACCCTCTCGGGGCTCGCCCGCAAGTACGGCGTCCAGGGCGGATGGCGGGCGCTGTACCAGGCCAACAAGGACATCGTCGGGTGCTGTCCGGACCGGCTGAACGTGGGGACGCTGCTGGTCATTCCGAAGAGCGCCAAGGGCGCGAAGGGAACGAAGGGTTCGCGCCGGGCCGCGGTGGTGTTCGGCGCGCCTCTCGACCCTGTGTCCGCTCGGCCGCCTCTCCGCTGAACACGACCTCGCCCCGGCGCAGTTCGTGCACGAGGACGGGGGAGGCGGCCGTCGCTCGGTCGCGCAGGGCTGATGGCAGGCGTTGTTCCGCTACGACCACGCACGCGTCGAGCCCGGCCAGCAGGGCGTACGTGCGGGCGGCGACCGTGGGGGACATGCCCTGTGTCGGCTCGTCGACGAGCAGGACGCACGCGCGGGTCAGCAGGGCGCGGGCGAGGGCGAGCATGCGCTGCTCGCCGCCGGAGAGGGTGCCGGCCCGACGGGGGAGCAGGGCCTCCAGTCGGGGGTACGCGTCGAGGGCCGGGGTGGTGGCGGGCGCGGCCAGTTCGAGGTTCTCGCGGACGGTGAGGGAGCCGAACACCGCGCGGCTCTCGGGGACCAGGTGGAGGCCGCGGCGGGCGCGTTCGTGGGCGGGGACGCGGGTGATGTCGGCGCCGTCCCAGACGACGGCGCCGCCCGAGAGCGGGACCGTTCCGGCGAGGGCGCGCAGGACGCTCGTACGGCCGGAGCCGTTGCGGCCCAGCAGGACGGTGAGGCCGGGGGCCGGGGCGGCGAGGGTGACGCCGTGGAGGGCCTCCAGGGGGCCGTAGCGCACGCGTGCGTGGCGCAGGGCGAGGGTCGTCATGCCGGGGTCTCCTGGGTGCCGAGGGTGTCGAGCACGTGCTCGGGCGGGCCGGAGGCGATGATGCGGCCCGCGGCCATGACATGGACGACGTCGGCGAGGTCGGCCACCAGGTCGAGGTCGTGCTCGACGACGAGCAGGGCGGTGCCGTCGGCGGCGAGTGCCTTCAGGACGCGGGCCAGCGCGGCCACTTCGGCGGTGTCGAGGCCTGCGGCGGGTTCGTCGAGGAGGAGGACGTGGGGGTTGCCGGCCAGGGCACGGGCGAGTTCCACGCGGCGGAGGGTGCCGGTGGGGAGTCCTGCGGCGGGGAGGTCGCGGAGAGGGCCGTCCAGGGCGAGGAGCCTCAGGGCGTGGTGGGTGGCGGCTTCCGGGTCGGGGGCGTGGGTCTGTTCGGCGCCCACGCGGACGTTCTCGGCGACGGTGAGGGAGGGGAAGACGGCGAATCGCTGGAACGTGCGGGCGATGCCGAGGCGGGTGCGGGCGTGGGCGGGGAGGCGGGTGATGTCCTGGTCGGCGTAGCGGACCTGGCCGTGGGTGGGGTGGTGGGTGCCGGCGAGGCAGTTGAAGAGGGTGGTCTTGCCGGCGCCGTTGGGGCCGATGACGGCGGTGACGCGGCCGGGGTGGACGGTGAGATCGATGCCGTCGAGGGCGGTGAAGGTGTCGTAGCGGGCTGTGAGGCGGTGGGTGGTGAGCACGCGGCCTGCGGCCGCGTGGTGTTTCCCACCCGCACCGCCCGTGCGACTTTCATGGTCGGGTGCGGGTGGCCCTTGCGGGGGTTGAGCGCCGTCGGCGGCTGCGGCTGTGCTGTGGTTGTTGGTCGCGCCGCGCGTGCGGGTTTCGTGGTCGGGTGCGGGTGGCTCTTGTGGGGGTTGAGCGCCGTCGGCGGCTGCGGCTGTTGTTTGGTGTTCTCGGGTTCTCAGGCGTCTCCGTACCTCCACCCCGGTCGGCGTCAGCCTCACCGCCCTCCGCGCCCGCAGCCGCCCCGCCCCCGTCAGCAGGGCCTCGTACGGTCCGCCGGGGAAGCGGCCCACCAGGACTGCCAGCACCCCGATCAGGGCCGCCGCCACCCCGCCCCGCGCCCCCGCGTCCAGGCCCACCAGCAGGGCCGCCGCGGTCAGGGCGCCCAGGGTGCTGTCGGCGCCCAGGACCATGACCGCGGCGAACCAGAGCAGGCCGCGGACGGGGTCGAAGGCGCCGGGGTCGAAGGCGCGTACGCCCATGCCGAGCAGGCCGCCGCCCAGGGCCGCCAACGCCGCGCCCGCGACGAACGCCAGGAGCTTCAGGGACGGGACCCGGACGCCCGCCGCCGACGCGCCCGCCTCGTGGTCCCTCATCGCCGCCAGGGCCCGGCCCGTACGGCCCGCGCGGAGCAGCCGGGTCGCCCACAGGGCCGCCGCCAGCAGCGCCAACTCCAGGACGTAGTAGGCGCGGTCGCCCTCGAAGCCCGCCGGGCGGTCCAGGGACAGGCCCGCCGTGGCGTACGGCTGCGCGAAGACGAACCGGCTCACCCCCACGCCCACCGCGAAGGTCGCCAGCGCCAGGGCCAGGCCACGGCGGGTGATCGCCGGCCAGCCGGTCAGGAGGCCCAGAGGGGCGACCAGGAGGACCGCCAGGGCGAGGGCGGGGAGCTCGGGGAGTTGCGGCACGCCCGGAAAGCGGCCCGCCGCCAGCAGCGCCGTGAACAGGGCGCCGAGGCCCGCGTACGCCGCCTGACCGAGCGAGATCTGGCCGCCCCTGCCCGTGACCACCACCAGCGACAGCAGCACCACCCCCAGCGCCGGCACCTGCACCGACGTATGGAGGTCCGAGCCCGCGAAACCGAGGGGGAGGAGGAACAGCACCACCGCCACGATCCACGCGCCCGGCGGTGTTGGCACGCGCGCGGTGGCCGTGCGCGGGAGGGCGTCCCGGGTGCCGACGCCCGGGAGGACCAGGGCGGCGAGCAGCAGGGCCACCACGAAGAGGTTCGCGCCGACCGCCTGGAGCAGCGGCTCGGCCCAGCCGGGCGGGTGCAGACGGGTCAGCTGACTCTGACCCACCCCGATCGCCAGCGCCACCAGCACCGCCACCGGCAGGCTGCGCATGCGGGCCGCCACCGCGACGGCCACCACCTCCATGACCAGCAGCGGGAGGCCGTACGGGTCCAGGCGCACGTACGGCGCCAGCAGCACGCCCGTCAGGCCCGCCGTGAACGACCCGAACGCCCAGCCCGCCGCGGCCACCCGGTCCGCGTCGATCCCGCCGAGCACGGCCAGTTGGCGGTCGTCCACGACCGCGCGCAGCTCACGACCGAAGCGCGTCCAGCGGATCATCGCGCCCACGCCCGCCGCGAGGACCAATACGACCGCCAACTGCCCCCAGGGGTCCGACGACACCAGCTCCGGCGCGTCGTCCCGCGCTCCCTGGCCCCACAGCAGCGCGGCCCCGCCCACCAGCAGCACGAACACCCCGATCGAGGCGACGAGGGTCTGCGCCGGGTCGCCCCCGAGGACGGACAGGGGCCGGAAGACCCAGCGTTCCAGGGCTACTCCGAGGACCGGCGCCAGCAGCAACAGCGTCGCCGCCGCTCCCGCCCACAGGGGCCAGCCCCACTCGACCACGCACTGCCGCAGCGCGTACGCGCACACCATGGCGATCGCCCCGTGCGCGAAGTTGAGGACGCCCGTCGCGCGGTACGTCACGATCAGGCCGATCCCGGTCAGCGCGGCGGCGCTGCCGACCGAGAGCCCGGCGAGCGTGAGGTCGTAGGTGAGGGACGACATCGGCGCGGGGTCTCAGTCGGTCTCTTCGGCGGGCTCGCAGATGGGGCAGGCGCCCAGCTCACCACTGGCCACCAGCTTCCTGTCCACCGGCACGGCCTCCACCTTCCCGGCCACCAGCGGACAGTCCGCGCGGTGCCAGAGCGTGCCGCCCGGCACCATCAGCAGATCCCCGCTGATGGCGAGGGGAGCCGTGGCCGGCTCCGCGGGACTCTCCGGCTCGGCGGCCACCAGGAGGCCGTACAGCTCCGCCACGCGCGCGGCGGCGAGCGTGTCCCGGCCGTGCGCCAGCAGGACCGCGCCCGCGACGATCAGCGCGGCGCCGGGGACCGTGCAGGAGGCCAGATACGGCAGCTGGCGTTCGGCGAACCGCTCGCCGGAGACGCCGTACCAGCCGAGGACGCACAGCACCGCGCCCGCGGCGAGCGCGGCCCAGCCGGCCCACTGGACGGGGTGCACGGTCCGCAGTCGGGCTGTCCGCATCTCTGGCTCCCACATGTCGCGTGCCTGTCCATGTCAGCCAATCTTTTGCACTATGCACTCTGGAAGCTGACCCTGAAAGCACCGGGCGCACATGGCCCGGACCGACACCCGGTGGTGAGCCAGATGGTTCTCGGGAGCGACCGCACATGGGGGAACGGCAGCCGAGGGCTGGTGGCGGCGGTGTTCGTCCTCGCCGCGTCCCTCACGGCGTGCAGCGACGACAGCGGCGGTGGCGGCGACAGCCCGCCGCCCAGCCCGGTCCCGGAGACGACGACGAGCGCGCCCGCCAGTCCGTCCGCGAGCGGGCCGGCCGACGAGGCGGCGGCCGAGAAGGAGGTCAAGGAGAACTGGCAGAAGTTCTTCGACCCCAAGACCTCCACGAAGGAGAAGCAGGCAGTCCTGGAGAACGGCGACAACATGGGTCCCGTCCTGGCGGCCTTCAGCGGCGACGACCGGGGCGGACAGGTGAAGGCCGAGGTCACCAAGGTGGAGTTCACCGCGCCGACCGACGCGACCGTGACGTACACCCTGCTCCTGAACGGCGCGACCGCCCTGCCGGACGCCTCCGGGACGGCCGTGGAACAGGACGGCACCTGGAAGGTGTCTGTCACGACCCTGTGCGCCCTGGTCCAGCTGAGCGGGAATGCGACGGCGTCGGCCCTGCCGGGCTGCTGAGGCCGCGGCCGTGGTGCTGCTGCTCGCCCTGACGACGGCGTGCGGCAGCAGGCTCCCGGAGAGCGACTTCGAGCACCGCGGACGGACCACGCCGACACAGGACACCGCCCCGATCCGTGTCGGCATCGTCACCAGCGCCACCAGCCCGGTCGGCGGCGACGCCTTCACCGGGCCCCGCGACGGCGCCAAGGCGTACTTCGACCGTCTCAACACGCGCGGGGGCGTCGACGGCCGCCCGGTCGAGGTGCGGGAGTGCGACGACGGCGGCAGCGGCGTCGGCAACAACACCTGTGTGCACCGGCTGATCGACGAGGAGAACGTGGTGGCCCTGGTCGCCACCACCTCCCTCGACTACGCGGGCGCCTCCCGCGTCTCCCACGCGCGCGTGCCCGACATCGGCGGCCAGCCCATCGGCAACGCGTACGACACCTGGCCGCACCTGTACGGCATCTACGGCAGCCTCGCGCCCCGCGACGGCACCACCGGCTGGGACGGACGGCAGTACGGCGGCACCGAGGTCTACCGGTACTTCAAGCGCGAACAAGGGGCCCGTACGGCCGCCGTCGTCTCGTACAACCAGGCCGCGTCCGCCGCCTACGCCCGGCTCGTCGTCCAGGGGCTGAAGGCCGAGGGATACGACGTCGTGACCGAGCAGGTCGACTTCGCGCTGCCCAACTTCCGTGCCGTCGCCGCCGATCTCAAGGACCGGGGCGTCGACCTCGTGTTCGACGCGATCGACGCGCACGGCAACGCCCAGCTGTGCAAGGCCATGGACGACGTGGGTGCCCGGGTCATCGCCAAGGTCACCAACGTGCAGAACTGGACCTCCGCCGTCCCCGACGAGTACAAGGACTCCCCGCGCTGCCGCAACGCCCTGTGGGCCACCGGGTCCAGCCGGAACCACGAGGACACGGGCGAGGCGGCGGTACGGGAGTTCCGGGACGCCACCAAGGGCCTCGAAACGCACTCCCAGTGGCAGCTGGAGGGGTGGGCGGCCGCCATGTGGTTCACGGACGCGGCCACCGCGTGTGCGAAGGCGGGGAGCGGTGTCACGCGCGCGTGCGTCGACGGGTTCATGAACCGCGGCGAGGACTACACCGCCGACGGGCTGCTGCTCCCGGTCCGGTTCGAACGGCTGGCCGAGCCGCCGAAGACCCGCCGGACCTGTCTGTCCGTGGCCCGCTGGCAGGACGGGAAGGGGTGGGTCTCGCAGGGCGACATGAACGACACCTGCTTCGAGGTGCCCCAGCTTTCCTATCGCCAGTAAGGAAACCGGCCGGCAAGGCAACCAAAGGGCAAAGTCGCGGGTCTCACCAGGAAGCAGAGCCAGGAAGGATCCGTACCGCATGACAACGTTGGCCCGGCCGACGGCACCCCTGCGTGCCGACTGCATCGCCGACTCCGCGGGCGGGCTGACCTTCGACGTCACCGTGGACGGGGAGGGCGGCGCCGCCCATCTCGTGCTGCGCCGGCGTGACGGGCACGAGGAGGTGTTCCTGCCGCTGACCCCGGCCGCCGACGGCCGGCTGCGCGCGGCCCTGCCGAGCAGCGTCGGCCTCCCCGACGGCTGCTGGGACGCCTACGCGCGCGTGGACGACGGCGAGCGGCGGCTGATGCCCGGCCTGATGGACCTGCGGGCCGCCGACGGCCGGGTCCCGTACGAGACCCGGCACGGCAACCTCAGTCTGCGCTGCGGGAAGTAGCGGAAGCGGAGGGCATTGCGGACCGTCGCTGTCCGCGAGCGCTGGCAGACTCGGCCCCATGTTGGAGACCTCGGCACGACTTCTGCGCCTGCTCTCGCTCCTCCAGGCCCACCGCGACTGGTCCGGCGCCGATCTCGCCGACCGCCTCGGCGTCACCCCGCGTACCGTGCGCCGGGACGTGGACCGGCTGCGTGAGCTGGGCTACCCCGTCAACGCCAGCCCCGGCACGGGCGGCGGCTACCAGCTGGGCGCGGGCGCCGAGCTGCCGCCGCTGCTGCTGGACGACGACGAGGCCGTCGCCGTGGCCGTCGGTCTGCGCACGGCCGCCGGGCAGGGCATCGAGAGCATCGGCGAGACGTCGGTACGGGCCCTCGCCAAGCTGGAACAGGTCCTGCCGAACCGGCTGCGCCGCCGCGTGGGCGCCCTGAACGCCTTCACCGTGCCGATGCTGCGCGGCCCGCAGCCCGGTGCCGTCGACCCGGCCGTGCTGACCGAGCTGGCCCATCTCTGCCGGGACGCGGAGCGGCTGCGCTTCGAGTACAGCGACCACGGAGGCACCTCGACCCGTCGTACCGTCGAACCGCACCGCCTGGTCTGCACCGAGCGCCGCTGGTACCTGGTCGCCTGGGACCTCGACCGCGACGACTGGCGGACCTTCCGCGTCGACCGCGTCACGCCCAGGCCCCCGCACGGGCCCCGCTTCACCCCGCGCACCCCGCCCGCCGAGGACCTCGCCGCGTATGTCTCCCGGGGCGTCTCCACGCGCGCGTACGCCGCCCATGCCGTCGTCCGGCTGCTGGTGCCCCTCGCGGAGGCCGCCGAGCGGATCTCACCGAGCGCCGGACAGCTGGAGGCGGACGGACCCGACGCCTGCGTCCTGCGCACCGGGGCCGCGAGCCTCGACGTGATGGTCATTCACGTGATGATGACGGGCTTCGAGTTCGAGGTGCTGGAGCCCGCCGAGCTGACGGAGGCGATCAGGACGGCTCACGGCCGGCTTGCTCGCTCTCTGGCTCGGGCTGGGGAGCGAGCGCCGCGTACTGCGGATGGTGCAGATCGAACGCCGGGGACTCGGAGCGGATCCGCGGCAGCGTCGTGAAGTTGTGCCGAGGCGGCGGGCAGGACGTCGCCCACTCCAGCGAACGGCCGTAGCCCCAGGGGTCGTCGGTCTCGACCTTCTCGCCGTACTTGGCGGTCTTCCAGACGTTGTAGAGGAACGGCAGCGTCGAGATGCCGAGCAGGAACGCGCCGATCGTCGAGACGGTGTTGAGGGCGGTGAACCCGTCGGCGGCGAGATAGTCGGCGTACCGGCGCGGCATGCCCTCCGCGCCCAGCCAGTGCTGCACCAGGAACGTGGTGTGGAAGCCCACGAACAGCGTCCAGAACTGGATCTTCCCGAGCCGTTCGTCGAGCATCTTGCCGGTGAACTTGGGCCACCAGAAGTAAAAGCCGCCGAAGATCGCGAAGACGACCGTGCCGAACACGACGTAGTGGAAGTGCGCGACGACGAAGTACGAGTCGGAGACATGGAAGTCCAGCGGCGGGGACGCGAGGATCACCCCGGTCAGGCCGCCGAACAGGAACGTCACCAGGAAGCCGCACGACCACAGCATCGGGGTCTCGAAGGACAGCGAGCCCTTCAGCATGGTGCCGATCCAGTTGAAGAACTTCACGCCCGTCGGCACGGCGATGAGGAACGTCATGAACGAGAAGAACGGCAGCAGCACCGCGCCGGTGACGAACATGTGGTGCGCCCACACCACGATCGACAGACCGGTGATCGCCATCGTCGCGCCGATCAGCGTCAGATAGCCGAACAGCGGCTTGCGGCTGAAGACCGGCAGGATCTCCGTGATGATCCCGAAGAACGGCAGCGCGATGATGTAGACCTCGGGATGTCCGAAGAACCAGAACAGGTGCTGCCACAGCAGCGCCCCGCCGTTGGCCGACGCGAACACCTGCGAGCCGAACCGGCGATCCGCCTCCAGCACCAGCAGCGCGGCCGCGAGCACCGGGAACGCCATCAGGATCAGGATCGACGTGAACAGCGTGTTCCAGGTGAAGATCGGCATCCGGAACATCGTCATCCCGGGCGCGCGCATCCCGATGATCGTGGTGATGAAGTTGACCGCGCCGAGGATGGTGCCGAAGCCGGCCAGGGCGAGCCCCATGATCCACAGGTCGGGGCCGACGCCCGGCGAGCGTTCCATGCTGTTGAGCGGCGCGTAGGCGAACCAGCCGAAGGCGGCGGGCCCGGACGGCACCAGCAGCGAGCCCAGCACGATGAGCCCGCCGAACAGGAAGAACCAGTACGACAGCATGTTCAGCCGGGGGAACGCCACGTCCGGCGCGCCGATCTGCAACGGCATCAGCTCATTGGCGAAGCCCGCGAAGCTCGGCGTCGCGAACAGCAGCAGCATGATCGTGCCGTGCATGGTGAACAGCTGGTTGAACTGCTGGTTGTCGAGGATCTGCAAGCCCGGCCGGGCGAGTTCGGCGCGCATCAGCAGCGCCATGACCCCGCCGATCAGGAAGAACACGAACGACGTGATCAGGTAGAGATGACCGATCTTCTTGTGGTCCGTGGTGGTCAGCCAGTCGACGACGACCTTGCCGTGGTTCCTGGTCCGCACGGGTCGCTCCGCCGTGTGCACGGTCTGGGTGCCCATCGCTCGCTCGCCCCTTCGCTCGTCGCGTCCCGGGTCAGCCGTCATGATGCTCGCGTCGCCGCGCACCGCGACAGGGGGCGTGCGGGGGTTCTGTGCGGGAAGCGTGTTTTTCCTATGTGGTGTCAGCTTCCGTGGCGCTGTGCCGAATCGGAATGGAAAGGCCCCGGAGGCGCGCCCACCGGAACCTTTCCGCACCTTTCCGTCTCGTTATTCGGGGAGTGATCACGACACGCGGGAATTACGTTCGATTGCGCGCGGAAGGCGTAGGGAACCGCCCGTTCGTGTGACACCGGCCGAGGGAAACGACTGTCGGGATCCTGTGACAGAAGCGTGACCGGAGAGGGATCAGCTACCCACCGTGTCCTGTTCTCTGGCCCCGGCGCGCGCCCAGGCCCTAGCGTGGCCGTATGGCACCGATACCGAAACCGCCCGCCGAACCACACGACAATCCGGACGCCTATGTCGGCCTGGAACAGGCCCGGGCCGAGCGGCTCGCGCGCGAGAAGGGCTGGTCCACGGTCCGTTCGCTGCCGCCCGGAGCGATCATCACGATGGAGTACCGCAGCGGTCGGCTGAACTTCGAGGTGAAGGACGGGCGCGTGGCGCGGTCCTGGAAGGGCTGACACAGGGCGACGGCCCCCGCTCGGTGGAGCGGGGGCCGTCGCTGCGGGGTGGGTGTGTGCGTACCGTCCCCGCTGTCCGCCGGTGGCCTATCCGCCTGTCAGGGGGCGGGCCGCCGAGGTCGTGCCGCGGGCGACGCGGTCGGGATGGGGTGGCCGGCGCGGGCCGACCGGGGTGACCGGGGTGCGCTCCGAGCGGGCCGTGTGCGGGCCCGGCGCCAGATAGGCGGGCGCCCGGGTCGAGCGGGCCGCGGGCTCGCTCTGCGGAGCGGTGCGCGGCTTGAGCGGCACCGGGACCTCGACGGGCTTGACGGCCGTGGGGACGGCGCGGCGGGCCCGCCAGCGGTCGCGCAGGTCGAAGAGCGCGGTCTCGGTGCGGGTGATGAGGGGCTCGCACCAGGGCAGGGCCAGCAGGACCAGCAGGCCCGCGGTCCAGCCGAGCATGACGTCACTCAGCCAGTGCGTACCCAGGTAGACGGTGGCGAGGCCGACGCCGAGCGAGGTCACGGCGGAGACGGCGGACAGCCATCTGCGGGCTCTCGGGGTGGAGGCCAGATAGGCCAGGATGCCCCAGGTGACCACGGCGTTCGCGGTGTGGCCGCTGGGAAATATATCGCCGCCCAGACCCATCTCGTTCGCGCCGATGGTGGTCGCGTAGTGCGGACCGAGACGGCCCATGCCGAGCTTGGCGGCGCCCACGGTGAGGTTCAGCAGCAGCAGCGAGGCGCCCAGCGTGAGCATCGGGCGCAGCGTGTGCTGTCGCCAGGAGCGCCAGCCCAGCCAGGCCGCGACCATCACCGCGGTCGGGCCGCGCTGGCCGAGGACCACGTAGTAGTCGACGAACCAGTGGATCTCCTGCCACTGCTGGTACGGCCGGAAGAACATGACCTGCCAGTCCAGCCGGACCAGCCACGACGTGTCCACCACGAGCCACACGATCGCCAGGTAGAACAGCAGGGTTCCGGCGAGCAGCGCGACCCGGTGCCGGGACATCTTCGGCACGTCGAGGTGAGCCGGTCGTTCCGGCTCACGGTCCAGTCTGGCGAACACCCGGTCCAGACGGGTGAGGTTTCGTTCGGTACGCACCCAATCGACGTTACAGCGAGTGAGCTCTGTTCCCGGTCGAATCCACGGCTTTGTGATGACGATGTGATGTGGGATTCCTCTCAGGGGGAGGTTTATTTCCGAGGAATCCACAATCGGGTCGGGCTTGCCCCTTCAATTCCTTTGATCATTTCGGGGCGCGGTTTATTGCCGCTTATGAATTCGTTCACCGAATCATGGGGCGGAATTCTCCCGGCGCTCATCGGACGCCGCGAGTCGATCATGGCGGGCCCGAGCCGTTGAGCCAGAACGCCCCGTACACCGCCGACGCCAGGGCGACACCGGCCGCCAGCAGGGCCGACCTGGACGTCCGCAGCCGGGCCAGGGCCAGGGCGAGGGGCAGCAGCAGGGGGAAGGCGGGCAGCAGAAGGCGTGGTTTCGAGCCGAAGTAGCTCGACGCGCACAGGGCGAGGGCGGTGACGACACCGGCGTACACCAGAAGCGGCAGCGGCTGGCCCTGTCGCACACAGACGACGTACAGCCACACCACGAGCCCGACGCCGACGATCAGGCCGACGCCCGCGAGGGCCGAGGGGAACGAGGTGAACTTGTCGGCGACGAAGCGGGCGAAGGCGTAGCCGCCGTCGAAGCCGTTGCGCCAGCCCGCCTGGACGTCGAGATAGCCGAGCGGGCCCTTGCCGGTGCGGTGGCCGACCCACAGGACGTAGCCGGCGGCGCCGACGGGGGCGAGGAGCATGCCGAGGGCGCGACGCCAGGCCGGTGCGCCCCCTCCGGCCCCGTCGGCGGTGGCGAAGGGGGCGTGTTCCGGGTCCTGGGCGCCCTGCGCGCCGGCCGTGCTTCGGTTCCGCACGAACGAGGCAATACCGGTGACCCACACCGCCGCGACCACCGCGAGCCCCACCGGCCGGGTCAGGCCCGCCAGGGCCGCAAGGGTGCCCGCGGCCAGCCAGCGGCCGGTCAGGACGGCGTACAGCGACCAGGCGGCGAGTGCGGTGAACAGCGACTCGCTGTACGCCATCGACTGCACGATCCCGACCGGCAGCAGCGCCCAGACCAGCACGGCGCAGACCCCGGCCCGCCGCCCGTACACCTGGTCCGCCACCGCGAAGATCCCCCAGGCCGCGGCGAGCGAGGCGAGCAGGCTGACGGCGAAGCCGGCGTCGGCGTACGACAGGGGAGTCACCGCCGCCACGCCCCGCTCCAGCCAGGGCAGCAGCGGGAAGAAGGCCAGGTTCGAGTGCACGTCGCCGTTGGGGAGGCGGACCTCGTAGCCGTATCCCAGCTCGGCGACCCTCGTGTACCAGAGGGAGTCCCAGCGGGCCGTCAGCAGCGTGTACGCGCTCTTGTCGCGCGCCGCGCTCCACAGGGCCAGCGCGAGCAGCCCCAGGGCGCGGACGGCCGCGTACCCGAGGAGGGCCGGGGCCGCGCGGCGCAGGGCGTTGCCGGGCGGCGCCACGCGCGTCTCAAGATCGGTCACGGGCCTGATTATCGAACGCCCGGTGAACCGCGAGCGCCGCAGGGGCGTGTTCGCGGGGGAGGGGCAGTGGCGTACGCCACACGTGTTCTCCGCGGGGTCTGAGAGGTCCACCACTTGGCCGAGGCGCGAACTCGCGTACGCTGACGTGTCACTCGCCTTCGTTGCGCGGGCCGGAGACCACCGCTCCTCCGGCCGAGATCACGGGGAGTCCCCACCCCGTGTGCCCGCCGATCGCGAGGGAACATCTGGGAGGTACGTACATGTCCGGGACGACCACGGCCGCCGCAGCGCTGCGCCGTCGGGCGGCCGGGGCCGGTGCCAACCGCTGGGTCGTCCTCGTCGTCCTCTGTGTGAGCCTGCTCCTGGTCGCGGTCGACGCGACCGTGCTGCATGTGGCGGTCCCCGCCGTCACCGAGGACCTCAAGCCCGGCGCGATAGAGCTGCTCTGGATCGTCGACGTCTACCCCCTCGTCTGCGCCTCGCTGCTGATCCTCTTCGGCACGCTCGGCGACAGGGTCGGCCGCAGACGGGTCCTCCTGCTCGGGTACGCCCTCTTCGGCGTCGCCTCCGGTCTGGCCGCCCTCGCCGACAACGCACAGGTACTGATCTTCGCGCGGGCGCTGCTCGGTGTCGGCGGCGCGATGATCATGCCCGCGACGCTGTCGATCCTCCGCCAGGTCTTCCCCGACCGGCGCGAGCGGGCGCTCGCGATCGGCATCTGGAGCGCGGTGGCCGCGGTGGGCGCGGCGGTCGGCCCCCTGCTCGGCGGGTTCTTGCTGGAGCACTTCTGGTGGGGCTCGGTCTTCCTGGTCAACATCCCGCTGATGCTGGTCAGCCTGCCCGTCGGGCGGCTGCTGCTGCCCGAGTCGAAGGGCAGCGGCCAGGGCCCGTGGGACGTGGTCGGCGCGCTGATGGCGGCGGCCGGTCTGTTCGGGCTGGTGCTGGGCGTGAAGCGGCTCGGCGGCGGAGAGCTCGACGAGATCACCGCGGTGCCGCTGGTGCTGGGCGCCGTGCTGCTGGTTCTTTTCGTACGACGACAAAGGCGCCGTACGCATCCGCTGGTGGACCTGCGGATGTTCGCGCGGCCCGCCTTCTCCACCTCCGTCTGCTGCATTGTGCTGGCGATGCTCGCGCTGGTCGGCCTTGAGCTGATCGCGGCGCAGTATCTCCAACTGGTGCTGGGGCTCTCCCCGCTGGAGACGGGGCTGCGGCTGCTGCCGTTGACCGTGGCCGCGATGGCGTCCGGTCTTGCCGGGGCGCGGATGCTGCGGCGGTTCGGGCCGCGGCGGATGGTGTGCTTCGGGTTCTGTCTGACGGCTGTGGCGGTGCTGACGCTGCTCGCGATGGGCGGGGAGGACAACGCGCCGCTGCTGCTGTTCGGGTTCGTGCTGCTCGGGTTCGGACTGGAGACGACGCTCTTCGGGGCGTACGAGTCGATGCTCAGCGAGGCTCCGGTGGAGCAGGCGGGTGGAGCGGCGGCGATCGGGGAGACGTCGTACCAGCTGGGCGCGGGGATCGGGATCGCGCTGCTCGGCAGTGTGATGAACGCGGCGTATACGCCTGGACTGTCGTCCGTGCAGGGGGTGCCGGCGTCGGCATCCGCCGCGGCGGGGCATTCGCTGGGCGAGGCGTATGAGGTGGCGGGTCGGCTGGGTGGGTCTGCCGGTGAGGCCCTGCGTCAGACGGCTCGCGACTGTTTCGTGCACGGGCTCCATGTGACGTTGCTGGTGAGTGCGGGGTTGTTGCTGCTGGGGGCGGTGATGGCGTTGCGGTTGCCGCGGGTCATGCAGTGCGAGGCCGTTTCGGCTGAGGTAGAGGTGCCTGCGCCTCGGGACGTGATGGAGTCCCGCGTCTCCGCGTGAATCTCCCACCCGCGCACCGCCCGTGACTGTTGGCTGGAGGGTGGGCGTTTCCCGTGGGGGTTTCGCGTCGTTGGCGGCTGCGGGTAACGTCGAGCCCCAGCACTGATTAGCAGTGCTAGTTTTCCGTGTCGGAGGGTGTTGCCATGTCTGGGGCCTCGAAGCTGCCGCCGTTCGATCCCGCCGATCCACTCGGTATCGATGATCTGCTGGAGCCTGAGGATCTGGCCGTTCGCGACACCGTGCGGGCCTGGGCCGCGGACCGGGTGCTGCCCTATGTCGCGCAGTGGTACGAGAGCGGCGAGCTGCCCGGCATTCGCGAGCTCGCCCGGGAGCTCGGCGGGATCGGGGCGCTCGGGATGTCGCTCGACGGGTACGGATGCGCCGGGGCCTCCGCCGTGCAGTACGGGCTCGCCTGTCTGGAGCTGGAGGCCGCCGACTCGGGGATCCGCTCCCTCGTCTCCGTGCAGGGCTCCCTCGCCATGTACGCCATCCATCGGTTCGGGAGCGAGGAGCAGAAGCAGGCCTGGCTGCCGCGCATGGCCGCCGGCGAGGTAATCGGCTGCTTCGGGCTGACCGAGCCCGACCACGGGTCCGACCCCGCGTCCATGCGGACGCACGCGAAGCGGGACGGCTCGGACTGGGTGCTCAACGGGCGCAAGATGTGGATCACCAATGGCTCGGTGGCGGGCGTCGCCGTGGTGTGGGCGCAGACGGACGAGGGGGTGCGCGGGTTCGTCGTTCCTACCGACAGCCCTGGGTTCTCCGCGCCCGAGATCAAGCACAAGTGGTCACTGCGGGCGTCCGTCACCAGTGAGCTCGTCCTCGATGACGTACGGCTGCCCGCGGATGCCGTGCTGCCGGAGGTCGTCGGGCTCAAGGGGCCGCTGAGCTGTCTCTCGCACGCCCGGTACGGGATCGTGTGGGGCGCGATGGGGGCCGCGCGGAGTTGTCTGGAGACCGCTGTCGCCTACGCGAAGACGCGGGAGCAGTTCGGGCGGCCCATCGGCGGGTTCCAGCTGACCCAGGCCAAGCTCGCCGACATGGCGGTCGAACTGCACAAGGGGATTCTGCTCGCCCATCATCTGGGGCGGCGCATGGACGCCGGCCGCCTGCGTCCCGAGCAGGTCAGCTTCGGCAAGCTCAACAACGTACGTGAGGCCATCGAGATCTGCCGGACCTCGCGGACCATCCTGGGTGCCAACGGGATCTCCCTCGAATACCCCGTGATGCGGCACGCGACGAATCTGGAGTCGGTGCTGACGTACGAGGGGACCGTCGAGATGCACCAACTGGTACTGGGCAAGGCGCTCACCGGGCTGGATGCCTTCCGGTAAACCCTGCGCGGGGCAGGGCCGGTGAGCGGCCCTGCCTCAGCTCTGGTTGAAGAAACCGTCCGTGCGGTGCGCGGCCGGGTCGCCGTTCACGATCTCCGTGTTGGCGGGGGTCAGCAGGAAGACACGGGTCGAGACACGCTCGATCGAACCGCGCAGTCCGAAGATCAGGCCGGCCGCGAAGTCGACGACGCGCTTGGCGTCGGCGGCCTCCATCGCGGTCAGGTTCATGATGACGGGAACCCCGTCCCGGAAGAGCTCGCCGATGGCGCGCGCGTCCCGGAAGCTGTCCGGGGTGACCGTCCCGATGCGACGGCCCTTCTCCTCGGCCACGTCCGAGGCCACCTTGACCCGGGGGTCGGTGACCCAGGCATCCCCGGGCTCGGTCCCTTCGGAGTATCCGTCGTCGTCGTAGTAACGCTCGTCATCGTTGTCGTCAACGAGGCCCAGCCAGGCACTCGCCTTGCGCACCGATCCCATGGACGCCTCCTCTCACAGCGGTCTGTTTTGCTTTCCGCATCCCTATGGTCATCCATGATGCGGACGTCACGCCAAGTGGATAGACGCCGCGCGGGGGGTTTGTGACGGTACTGGTGCACAGCGAATCCGTACAGAGCCCGGGTGCCCCAAGGGTCGTTTCCCATACGGCTGCTGACTGTGAGTGAAATATGATTCTTCACGGCGTATGGGTGAGGTACGGGGCGTACGGGTGAACGAGCCGGCCGGTTCGAGTCGATACGATGCCGCCGCTCAACGTCGTACGAACCACGGGGGATCGTCTTGTTCGGAATCGTCAGGCCCTGCCGCCATCGGCTCGGTGAGAGTCTCAAGACCCAGTGGATGGCGCATTTGTGCGGGTTGTGCCTCGCGCTGCGCAAGGATCACGGGCAGTTCGCGCGAATCGTCACCAACTATGACGGGCTGCTCATATCGGTTCTGACGGAGGCTCAGGCCATCGTGGAAGGTGGCGGGAGGCGTACGGCGGGGCCCTGCCCGTTGCGTGGCATGCGGACCGCCTCCGTCGCCAACGGTGAGGGGGCGCGGCTCTCCGCCGCCGTCTCGCTGGTGCTCGCCTCGGCCAAGGTCCGCGACCATGTCGCCGACGGGGACGGGCTGCTGGCCCGCAAGCCGGTCGCGCTCGCGGCGCGCCGGGTGGCGGCCGGATGGGGCGCGGCCGGGGCGCGCAGTGGGTCCGCCGTCGGGTTCGACACCGCCGTACTCGTGGACGCCGTGGACCGGCAGCTCGGCATCGAGACGCTCGCCGGGCCCGGGACGCCGATCCTGACGGTCACCGAACCGACCGAGACCGCGACCGCCGCCGCCTTCGCGCACACGGCCGTTCTGGCCGGGCGGCCGGGCAACGCCGCACCGCTCGCCGAGGCCGGGCGGCTCTTCGGGCGGCTCGCGCATCTGCTGGACGCCGTCGAGGACAGGGAAACTGACGCCGCGTCGGGCGCCTGGAACCCGCTGACGGCCACCGGGACGTCCCTGACAGAGGCGCGACGGCTCGCCGACGACGCCGTGCACGGGATCCGGCTGGCGTTGCGGGAGGCCGAGTTCGGCGACGCGAAACTCGCGCATGTGCTGCTCGTGCATGAGCTGCGGGGGTCCGTGGACCGGGCCTTCGGTTCGTCCTCGTGCGGGCACGGGAGCGGTACGGCGGTCATGTCGTCGCCGTACGCGCCGCCCGGGCCCGGGGGCCCCGGAGTCCCGCCGCCCCCGGAGCCGCCCCGCCGGGACCGGCGTGGGCTGCTCGCGGGGTGTGCGGTGTGGATGGGGCTTGCCTGCACCTGCCAGATGTGCTGCGGGACCTTCGAGGACCCGTGGAGCCGGCAGCGGCGGGAAGGGCTGTGCAGCGGGTCCGACTGCGGGGACTGCTGCGACTGCTGCAGCTGCTGCGAGGGCTGCGGTAACTGTTGCGACGGCTGCGACTGCGGGTGCGACTGCGGCTGCTGAACCCTCAGTCCTTGAGCTCCGGCGGCGAGATCTCCGACTTGGTGATCGCCGAGCCCGAGGTCCCCCACTTCTTCAGGATCTTGGCGTACGTACCGTCCTCGATCAGCTTGTTCACCGCCGCCTGGAACGCCGGTGTCAGCTTCGTGTCCTTCTTGAAGGCGAAGCCGACGTCCAGGCGGTGGTACTCGTTGAGGAACTTGACGCCGCTCTGGTGGGCCACGGCGTAGCGCAGGCCGTTGATGGTGGACATCACCACATCGCTGCGACCCTGCTGGAGCGAGGACCAGATGGCGCCCTGCTCGTTGTAGGTCTGCACCTTGTACGCCTTGTCGCCGGAGTCCGCGCACAGGTGCTTGTTCTCCTCCAGCGTCGCCTCGAAGGTGGTGCCCGCGCCGGTCGCCACGTTCAGACCGCACAGCTGCTTGAGGTCGGTGACCTTGGTGAGCTTGCTGTCCTTGCGGGTGGCGAAGCCCTGGCCGTCGTTGATGTAGGTGACGAAGTCGATCGTCTTGCGGCGCTCGTCGGTCACGCCGAAGTTGCCGACGCCGAGGTCGTACTTGCCGCTGTCGAGGGCCGGGAGGATCGCTTCGAAGCTGGCCTGCTGGGTCTTGAGTTCGATGCCGAGCACCTTGGCGACGGCGTTCGCGAAGTCGACGTCCTGGCCCGCCAGGGTCTTGCCGTCGTCCAGGATCGAGGTGCCCGGAGGCTGGCCGGAGACGCTGACCGCGAGGGTGAGGCTGGTGGTGCCGGACGGCAGCAACTTGGCCGCCGCCTCGTCCTTCTTGATGGGGGAGACGACGTCCGTGGTGGGGATCCCGTCCGACTTCGCCGCGGCGTTCACGGCGTCTTCGTCGGTGCCTGAGCCGCAGGCGGTGAGGAGCAGCGTCGCCGCGGAGATCGCGACAAAGGGAGCGATAAGTCTATTTCGGGCGCGCGAAGGCGTACGCATGGCGGGACTGTCTCCTGTGAGCGAGGAAAGCGCTGACTGAGGGGAGGGCGCGTGTGAAGGCGAGGAAGGAGAAAGGCAGAAGGTGGAGCAGATGAATGCGCAAAAGGCGCCCCGGTCACCGGGGCGCGCAGGGGGTCAGCTCAACAGGAAGAGGACCACACGCGACCGAGGTCGATGTGGGAGCGCTTGACCAGCCACTGCTGTGGATGCATGGGCCAAGTGGAACAGGCATCCGGTTGTGCGTCAACTGACCTGAGACGTACGGCTCACAGTGTGGACAGCCTTGACAGTGTGGGGAAACCGCACCGTAGTCTCGAACGGCGGCCCTGCTGAGGGGCTCGGCCGTATGTGAAGGCGCCCGTCCACACGGAGCTTTCGCATGTCCTCCGACACCCTCGCCAAAGCCCCCGCCGCCCCGGACATACCCGAGGACGCGGATTCCCTGCGGATCGTCCCGCAGCGCCGTCCCGGTCAGTGGGCGGCCGCCGTCGCCGTACTGGTGCTGCTCGCTCTCGCCGTCAACTCGGTCCTGCGCAACGACGCGTTCCAGTGGGACGTCGTCGCCGAGTACTTCACCTCGCGGTCCGTGCTGCGCGGCCTGTGGCTCACCCTCTGGCTGACCGCCGTGGTCATGGTGCTCGGCTTCGCCCTCGGCACTCTGCTCGCCGCGGCCAGACTCTCCGCCAACCCGGTGCTGAGAAGCGTCAGTTGGGGGTACGTCTGGCTGTTCCGGTCCATCCCGATCCTGGTGCAGCTGCTGCTGTGGTTCAACATCGGGGCGCTGTACCCGCAGATCCTCGGCGTGAAGACCGTCGATCTGCTCGGGCCGATCACCGTCGCCGTCATCGGGCTCACCCTGCACGAGGCCGCGTACGCCGCCGAGGTCGTGCGCGGCGGCATCCTCTCCGTCGACCGGGGGCAGGTCGAGGCCGCGCAGGCGCTCGGGCTGAGCCGGTTGCGGCGCTGGCGGCGGATCGTGCTCCCGCAGGCGATGCGCTCCATCGTGCCGCCCGCCGGGAACATGCTGATCGGCACCCTCAAGGGCACCTCCATCGTCAGCGTCATCGCCGTGCAGGACCTGCTCTACTCGGTGCAGCTCGTCTACCACCGCACCTACGAGGTCATCCCGCTGCTGATGGTGGCCACCGTCTGGTACACCGTCGTCACCTCGGTGCTGAGCGTCGGCCAGTACTACGTCGAGCGCTACTACGCGCGCGGCTCGGAGGCGGCGCGATGAGCCGGGGCACACTGGTGATCGTCGGGGCCGGTCCGCGGGGGACCGGTCTGATCGAGCGGATCGCCGCCAACGCGCCCGAGCTGTACGCCGGTTCGGGCCTGTCCGACGAAGGCTTCGACATTCATCTGGTGGACCCGCACCCGCCGGGCGCCGGGCGCATCTGGCGGGCGGCCCAGTCGCCGCTGCTGTGGATGAACTCGCACGCCGAGGACGTCACCATGTTCACCGACGAGACGGTGACCATGGAGGGCCCCGTGCGCTCCGGGCCCACCCTGCACGAGTGGGCCGGCATCGACGGCTCCACCTTCGCCGACCGGCAGCTCCAGGGCTCCTATCTGCGCTGGGTGCACGAGCGGGCGGTGGCGGACCTGCCGGACGGCATCCGCGTCCACCACCACCCACGGCGTGCCCTGCGGATCAGCGGTCCCCGCGAGGGACGTCAGCAGGTGTGGCTGGAGGGCCGTCCGCGCCCGCTGCTCGCCGACCTGGTCGTGCTCTCCCTCGGCCATCTGGACGCCGAACTCGACGACGAACAGCGTGACTTGGCGGCCTACGCCGAGGAACACGGTCTTGTCCACCTCCCGCCCGACTTCACCGCCGACAGCGACCTGTCCGCGCTCGCGCCCGGCGAGCCGGTTCTCGTGCGGGGCTTCGGGCTGGCCTTCGTCGACCTGATGGTGCTGCTCACCGAGGGGCGCGGCGGACGCTATGAGGGGGACACCTATGTGCCCTCGGGACGGGAGCCGGTGCTGTACGTCGGCTCGCGGCGCGGAGTGCCGTACCACTCGAAGATCGGGTACGAGTGGACCGGCGACCGCCCGCCGCTGCCCCGCTTCTTCGGGCCGGCCGAGGTGGACGAACTGCTGGCGCGGCCCGGCGGGTTCGACTTCCGGCGGGACGTGTGGCCGCTGGTGGAGAAGGAGCTGGGGTTCGCCCACTACCACCGGCTCTTCGACGTCCACCCCGAACGGACCTCCGTCGCCTGGGCCGACTTCGAGGAGAAGTACGCGGCGGCCGACGGCGAGGCGGAGGTGCAGGCGCTGGTCGCGTCCGCCGTGCCCGATCCCGCCGACCGGCTGGACCTGACGGCGCTCGACCGGCCGCTGGAGGGGGTGCGGTACGGGTCGTACGAGGAGTTCCAGGAAGGACTTCGGGGGTATGTGGAGCGGGATCTGAGTCGACGTCATGACTCGTCGTACAGCCCTGACCTGGCGGTCTTCCTCGGGCTGCTCTCCGTCTACGGGCAGCTGATCCGGCTCGGTGGTGTCCCGCCCTGGTGGCACGGGTTCTTCAGCTATCTGGCCTCCGGGCCGCCCGGGCCACGGCTGCGACAGCTGCTGGCGCTGTCCCGGGCCGGCGTCCTGAAGTTCGTGGGCGCCGACATGAGCGTCACCGCCGGGGGCGGGGTGTTCCGGGCGTCGGGCGCGACCGTGCCGGGGGCCTTCATCGAGGCGCGGGCGCTGGTCGAGGCGCGGCTGCCGGAACCCACCGTCGGACGGGCCCGGGACACGCTGCTGCGGGCACTGCACGCCGACGGGGCCGCCGAGACGCCCGACGGGCTGCTCCGGGTCGACCCCGCCGACGGGCGGATCCTCGACCGGAACGGCCTGCCGCACCCCCGGCGCTTCGCCCTCGGCCCCTACACCGACGGCCGTACCCCCGGCGCCTTCACCCGGCCCCGCACCGGCGGGCCCGCGTTCCGGCAGAACGACGCGACCGCGCGGGCGGCGCTGCTGTTCCTGGGCGCACTGGCCGGACGGGCGGCGGCATGAGCACCCGGGCCCGCTGTACGGGCGGTCCGCCCCAGCCCCCCACCCCTACGTTCGCGAGGAACCCCCACCCATGACTGTCATGGTCGACATCAGGTCCGTCCACAAGAGCTTCGGCTCCCTGGAAGTGCTCAAGGGCATCGACCTCACCGTGCGCGCCGGCGAGGTCACCGTGATCCTCGGCCCGTCCGGCTCCGGCAAGTCGACGCTGCTGCGCACCATCAACCACCTGGAGAAGGTGGACGGCGGCGTGATCAGCGTGGACGGGGCCCTGATCGGCTACCGGCGCTCGGGCGACCGGCTGTACGAGCTGCCCGAGCGCGAGGTGCTGCGGCAGCGCACGCAAATCGGCTTCGTCTTCCAGAACTTCAACCTCTTTCCGCACCTCACCGTGCTGGACAACGTCATCGAGGCGCCGGTCTCCGCGCTGAAGCGCCCCCGCAAGGAGGCCGTCGAGAGCGCGCGCAAGCTGCTCGACCGGGTCGGGCTCGCCGAGAAGGCCGACGCCTACCCCCGGCAGCTGTCCGGCGGACAGCAGCAGCGGGTCGCCATCGCGCGGGCGCTGGCGCTGGAGCCGAAGCTGCTGCTGTTCGACGAGCCGACGTCCGCGCTCGACCCGGAGCTGGTCGGTGAGGTCCTCGACGTGATCAAGGACCTGGCCCATCAGGGCACGACGATGATCGTCGTCACGCACGAGATCGGATTCGCCCGGGAGGTCGCCGACACGGTGGTGTTCATGGACGACGGACGGATCGTCGAGCAGGGCCCACCGGGCGAGGTGCTGGACCATCCGCGGCACGACCGCACGCGGGCCTTTCTCTCGAAGGTGCTGTGATGCTGCATCTCTCCGCCGCCGTCGACCAGTCGTCCGTGTACGACGCCGCCTCCTACGTCGACCTGGCCCGCCTCGCCGAGCACGGCGTCCTCGACTTCGTGACGCTGGACGACACCTTCGCCCGCCCCGGGCCCGACGCCCTGTCCGTGCTGTCGCGGGTCGCCCCCGCCACCAGCCGCGTCGGCCTCGTGCCGACCGTCACCACCACACACACCGAGCCCTTCCATGTGCAGGCCGCCGTCGCCACCCTCGACTGGGTCAGCCGGGGCCGGGCGGGCTGGCGGCTCGATGTCTCCACCACCGAGGGCGAGGCCCGGCTCTTCGGCCGCCGGCACGCCGCCCCCGCCGAGGAGCTGTGGCGGGAGGCCGGCGAAGTGGCCGACGTGGCCGCGCGGTTGTGGGACAGCTGGGAGGACGACGCCGAGATCCGCGATGTGCCGACCGGCCGCTTCATCGACCGGGACAAGCTGCACCACGTCGACTTCGAGGGCTCGGGGTTCTCGGTCAGGGGCCCCTCCATCGTGCCCCGGCCGCCGCAGGGCCACCCCGTCCGGGTCGTCGACGCCACCGAGGGGCACGCCCGGCGCACCGCCGCCCGGTACGCCGACGTGGCGCTGGTGCGGGTGGCGAACGCCGCGCAGGCCGGTGCCGTACGCGACCAACTCCGCAAGGACGCAGGCCGGTTCGGCCGGAGCCCGGACGAGCTGCGGGTTCTGGTGAGCCTCCTCGCCGACCTCGGTGACGGGGAGCACGCGGCCGAGCCGGGCCATGGCGGAGGCGGCCCCCGGCAGACCGCGCAGGGCCCGCTGTACCGGGGCGGCCCCGTCGACCTCGCCGAGCTGATCGCCTCCTGGCACGCGGCCGGTGCCGTGGACGGCTTCCACCTCACGCCCGCCGCACCTCGCCGCGACCTGGAACGGCTGGTAAACGGCACGGTTCCGCTGCTCCAGCACCGGGGCCTGTTCCGCACCTTCTATCCGGGCAGCACGCTCCGGGAGCACCTGGGACTCGCGCGGCCCGCCAACCAGTACGCGAACGCGGGGGACGCGTCATGACGAAGCAGATCCATCTCGCCGCCCACTTCCCGGGCGTCAACAACACCACCGTGTGGGCCGATCCGCGGTCGAAGTCGCAGATCGCGTTCTCCTCCTTCGAGCATCTCGCCCGCACCGCCGAGCGCGGCCTGTTCGACTTCTTCTTCCTCGCGGAGGGGCTGCGGCTGCGCGAACACAAGGGCCGCGTCCACGACTTGGACGTGGTCGGGCGCCCGGAGTCGCTGACCGTGCTGAACGCGCTCGCCGCCGTCACCGAGCGGCTGGGGCTCGCCGCCACGGTCAACGCGACCTTCAACGAGCCGTACGACCTGGCCCGCCGCCTGGCCACCCTCGACCATCTCAGCGGGGGCCGGGCCGCCTGGAACGTCGTGACCTCCTCCGACGCCTTCACCGGCGAGAACTTCCGGCGCGGCGGCTTCCTCGACCGCGCCGACCGGTACACGCGGGCAGCCGAATTCGTCGCCACGGCGCGGGAGTTGTGGGACTCCTGGACGCCAGAGGGGGTGTCCCGGCCGTTCGCCCACCGGGGGCGGCACTTCGACATCGCGGGCGAGTTCACCGTGCCGCGCTCACCGCAGGGGCACCCGGTCGTCATCCAGGCCGGGGACTCCGACGAGGGGCGGGAGTTCGCGGCCGCCACCGCCGACGTGATCTTCACGAGGCAGAGTTCGCTGGAGGCCGGGAAGGCGTTCTACGCCGACGTGAAGAAGCGGCTCGCCAAGTACGGGCGCGCGCACGGCGACCTGAAGATCCTGCCCGGCGTCTCCGTCGTCCTCGGCGACACCGCCGCCGACGCGCGGGAGAAGGCCGCCGAGATCCGGCGCCAACAGACCTCCCCGCAGACCGCGTTGCTCACCCTGGAGCAGATCTGGGGCACCGACCTGTCCGCGTACGACCCCGACGGGCCGCTCCCCGACTTCGACCCCGTGCCGGAATCCGGCATCACCCAGGGGCGGACCCGGCGCGGCGACACGGTCGCGATCGCCGAGAAGTGGCGGGCGCTGGCCGAGGAGAAGGGGCTGTCGATCCGGGAGACCGTCATCGAGGCGGGCGGCCGGCAGTCCTTCGTCGGCACCCCGCAGGCGGTCGCCGCCGAACTCGACGCGTTCGTGCAGGCCGACGCCGCCGACGGCTTCATCCTCGTACCGCACCTCACCCCCGGCGGACTCGACGACTTCGTGGACCGGGTGGTGCCGCTGCTCCAGGAGCGCGGGGTCTTCCGCACGGAATACGAGGGCACCACCCTGCGCTCCCACCTCGGGCTCGCGGAACCGGCATGGAAAGGCTGATCAAGATGACAACGGACGCGTTCGACGCGTGGAAGCAGTGGCACGAGGACCGTGTCGAGTCGGTGTCCGCGCCTTACGGACCGCTCTCGCTCACCGGCACCCACTGGCTTGAGGATTATCCGGACGGCCGGCTCCCGGGCATCCCCGGGAGCTGGCGGATCGACGGCGACGCCGTGCTGCTCACGGCCGATGAGGCCGACGGGCTGACCCTGGACGGGCGGGCGCTGAGCGGTGAGACGCGGCTCGCCGCGGACGGGGGTCACCTCGCGCTGGGGGAGCGGCAGTTGGTGGTGCTGGTCCGCGAAGGGGTGTGGGGCGTACGGGACTTCGACCCCGCCTCCGAGGCGCGCCGCGCCTTCCGGGGTATCGAGGCCACGCCCTACGACCCGCGCTGGTCGGTGCCGGGGCGCTTCACTCCGTACGACGAACAGCGCACCGTGCGCGTGCCGAACGCCGACGGACGGGAGCGTGGGCTCGGGCTCGGCGGGGAGTTGGCGTTCACCCTCGACGGGCGGGAGCGGACGCTCCAGGTGACCGTCGAGGCGGACGGCTCGCTGTGGGCTGTTTTCGGCGATACGACGAGTGGGACGAGCAGCTTCCGCTTCCGGTTCCTGCGGCCCGCCGCACCGGACGCCGAGGGGCGGACGACGGTCGACTTCAACCGTGCGCTGCTGCCGCCGTGCGCCTTCGCCGACCACTTCATCTGCCCGTTCCCGCCGCCCGGCAACACCCTGGACACGGCCGTCGAGGCGGGGGAGCGGAACCTCGACTGAGAGATGGCCAACTCTTGGCCAGGTCATGGGTGGTTCAAAGGTTGACGGCCGAAAGGCGCCCTTGCGTCTACCGGTCGTTCGGCCGAATACTCCCCCTCAGCGCTTGTCAGGGGCACGGCGTGTTCGGAATCCGAACCTCAGGGCCCCTGGCTGCGCCTCACGGGCCCCGACCCCACGCGGGCCCCCGACCTCCCTGGGAGGGAACGAAAAGTGAGGATCAAGCGCACCACCCCCCGCAGCGGCATCACGAGACGGACCCGGCTGATCGCCGTATCCACCGGACTCGTGGCCGCCGCCGCGATCGCGATCCCCAACGCGAGCGCCTCGGACGTCTCCACGTTCAGCACCGCCCAGCTCAAGAGCGCCAACAACTCGGTGCTCAAGGCCGACATCCCGGGTACCGCCTGGGCGGTCGACAGCAAGACCAACCGGGTCGTCGTCACCGTCGACAGCACGGTCTCCAAGGCGGAGATCGCCAAGATCAAGCGGCAGGCCGGCGCCAACGCCGGTGCGCTGACGATCAAGAAGACCGCGGGCAAGTTCCAGAAGCTGATCTCCGGCGGCGACGCCATCTATGCGAGTAGCTGGCGCTGCTCGCTGGGCTTCAACGTCCAGGACAACAGCGGCAACTACTACTTCCTGACCGCCGGTCACTGCACCGACGGCGCGGGCACCTGGTGGTCGAACTCGTCCCACACGACCACGCTCGGCAGCACCGCGGGCTCCAGCTTCCCGACCAACGACTACGGCATCGTGCGCTACACGAACACCTCGGTCACCAAGTCGGGTGCCGTGGGCAGCCAGGACATCGCCAGTGCGGCCACGCCCTCCGTCGGCACCACGGTGTACCGCCGCGGCTCCACCACGGGCACGCACAGCGGCCGGGTCACCGCGCTGAACGCGACCGTCAACTACGGCAGCGGCGACATCGTCTACGGCATGATCCAGACCACGGTCTGCGCCGAGCCCGGCGACTCCGGCGGCCCGCTGTACGGCGGCAGCGTCGCCTACGGTCTGACCTCCGGCGGCAGCGGCAACTGCACCTCCGGCGGTACGACCTTCTTCCAGCCGGTCACCGAGGCGCTGAGCGCGTACGGAGTCCACGTCTACTAGACACCGGACCCCGGCCAGCAGTGTCACCCGGCGGTCACGAGCCCCCGTACGCGACTCGCGTGCGGGGGCTCCCCCTTGGTCGTACGGCGGCGTTACCTTCGTAGGGCAGGCAGTACTCCCTTGTGGACGCCCACGACGGACCCTGGGGGCCGTGATGGTCGAGGAGCTGGTGGCGGCCGGAGTGACGCTCGCGTCCGCCGGGGTGGTGTACACGATGGCCGCGGCGCGGGTCGTCAAGCAGTACGAACGGGGTGTGGTGTTCCGCCTCGGAAAGCTTCGGCCGGAAGTGCGCGGGCCGGGGTTCACCATGGTCGTCCCGGGGGTCGACAAGCTCCGTAAGGTCAACATGCAGATCGTGACCATGCCGGTGCCCGCGCAGGAGGGCATCACCCGGGACAACGTCACGGTGCGGGTCGACGCCGTCGTCTACTTCAAGGTGACCGCGCCGGCCGAGGCGATCGTGCGGGTCGAGGACTACCGGTTCGCCGTCTCGCAGATGGCGCAGACCTCGCTTCGGTCCATCATCGGCAAGAGCGAGCTGGACGATCTGCTCGCCGACCGCGAAAAGCTCAACCAGGGGCTGGAGTTGATGATCGACAGCCCGGCCGTGGAGTGGGGCGTGACGATCGACCGGGTCGAGATCAAGGACGTCTCCCTGCCCGAGACCATGAAGCGCTCCATGGCCCGGCAGGCCGAGGCCGACCGGGAGCGGCGGGCCCGGGTCATCAATGCCGACGCGGAGCTCCAGGCGTCGAAGAAGCTCGCCGAGGCCGCCAAGGAGATGTCCGAGCAGCCGGCCGCCCTCCAACTGCGGCTGCTCCAGACGGTGGTGGCGGTGGCGGCCGAGAAGAACTCCACGCTGGTGCTGCCGTTCCCGGTGGAGCTGCTGCGGTTCCTGGAGAAGGCGCAGCAGGGGCATGCCGTGGCGCCGCAACCGGTGCAGGAGCAACGGCCGTCCCCCGCGCCCCGTTTGGATCCAGGCCAAGAGGGGTCGAATTCCGGACAGGACTAGACCTCACGGGTTGGTGAGGGGTTACTCGCTCGTAGTGTTTGCAGTGTGAATTCCCCTGGTCTGACTGTTCGCGGTCAAGGTGAGGGGGGCGTGCAATCGCGTTCTACGCGCGTCCGGAAGTCAACCTTGTGCACCCCCTGTGGGGTTCGGAAGAGTAGGCGCTCGTCAACCAGCCTTCCGGCCCACGAGGTCCCCACAACCGACCGGGCCGACCCCCCACAGGAGGACGCGAGTTGAAGCACCGACGCATACCCAGGCGGCGGGCGATCGCGGCAGGTGCGGGCATCGCCGCACTGGTCGCCGCGGGAGTCACCTTCCAGACTGCGAACGCCAGCGAGCCCGCGAACAGCCCCGGGCCGAAGGTCCTTTCGGCTCTCGCGGCCGGAAACCTCGCCTCGACGCTCGACAAGGAGCTCGGCACCGACGCGGCGGGAACGTACTACGACGCGAAGAGCAAGGCCCTCGTCGTCAACGTCCTCGACGAGACCGCTGCCTCGCTCGTCGAGGAGGCCGGCGCGAAGGCCCGGGTCGTGGAGAACTCCCTCGCCGAGCTCAGAGGAGCCCGTACGACCCTCAAGGACGACGCGACCATCCCGGGCACGTCCTGGGCGACCGACCCGACCACCAACAAGGTGGTCGTCACCGCCGACCGCACGGTCTCCGACGCCGAGTGGGCCACGCTCACGAAGGTCGTCGACGGGCTCGGGGCGACGGCGGAACTCCAGCGCACGAAGGGGGAGTTCAAGCCCTTCATCGCCGGTGGCGACGCCATCACCGGCGGCAGCGGGCGGTGCTCGCTCGGGTTCAACGTGAGCAAGGGCGGCGAGCCGTACTTCCTGACGGCCGGGCACTGCACGGAGGCGATCACGACCTGGTCGGACTCCAGCGGGACGCAGATCGGCGCCAACGAGGTGTCCAGCTTCCCGGACAACGACTTCGGGCTGGTCAAGTACACGGCCGAGGTCGATCACCCGAGCGAGGTGGACCTCTACAACGGGTCCGCGCAGGCGATCACGGGCGCGGCTTCGGCGACGGTCGGGATGAAGGTCACGCGGAGCGGGTCGACCACGCAGGTTCATGACGGGACCGTCACGGGGTTGGACGCCACCGTCAACTACGGGAACGGGGACATCGTCAACGGGCTGATCCAGACCGATGTGTGCGCGGAGCCGGGGGACAGTGGTGGGTCGCTGTTCTCGGGGAGCAACGCGATCGGGCTGACGTCGGGGGGCAGTGGTGACTGCACCTCCGGTGGGGAGACGTTCTTCCAGCCGGTGACGGAGGCGTTGTCGGCCACGGGGACTTCCATCGGCTGACCGTGCGTTGTGGTGCGGGTGGTTTGTGTTTCCCACCCGCACCACCCGTACAACTTTCGTCGTCGGGTGCGGGTGGCCCCTGTGGGGGTCGCCCGCCGTCGGCGGCTGCGGGGGTTCACGGTGCCTGGGTCGGCAGGGGTTCGCTCTCGCGTCGTGCGCGGAACACCGACGCCCCCAGTGTGATCGCGATCCCGGCCGCCGCCCACGCCGACAGGACCAGCAGGGCGTCGGTCGTGTCGTTGCCCTTGAAGTACGCGATCGAACGGGCCGTCCAGGTGCCCGCGCCCGGCGGCAGTGCCGGGCCGATCGCCTTCCAGAACGGCGGCAGCATCGGCAGCGGGAAGGCGCCGCCCGCGCTCGGGTTGCCGGCGATCACCACGAGCAGGATCGCCAGGCCGATGCCGACCACCCCGAAGACGCCCTGGAGAGCGAGGGTCGCCGCTCCCACCGCGAAGGTGACCAGCGCGCCCAGCCCCCAGAGGGCCATGACGCTCCCCGGCAGCGCGTCCAGGATCGGCCCCACGATCACCGCGCCGCCGAGCCCGCCGACGATCGACACCAGCGCCATCACGACCAGCCGGATCACCGCGCGGCGCGGGTTGGCGGGCCGGGCGCCGGTACTGATCGCCAGGATCGAGGCGGTCAGATAGCCGCCGACGCACCAGCCGACCACGACATAGAACGACGAGAGGCCGTCGAAGTCGGTGGAGGAGGCCGGGGCCACGTCCACCGTCCGGATGCTCCGCTGCTGGGAGGCCTCCAGGGCGGTGAGGTACTTCTCCAGGGTGGTGGCGAGGGCGGTGCCGCCGCCGCTCGCGACCAGGAGCGTGTCCTTCACCCCGGTCGGGTCGATGATCAGCGCCCCGTCGATGTCCCGGTTCATGATCTGCTTCCGGGCCGTCGCCGCGTCGGCCACCGTGCGCGGGTCCAGGGGCGAACCGGGCAGCTGCTCCAGTCGGGTCACCGCCTGCTGGGCGGCGGCCTGTGGTGCCACCACACCGAAGGGCACGTCCTTCGGCTTCGGATCGTGCAGGGCCCCCACATAGGAGGCGATGAACAGCAGCTGGAGGGCGAGCACACCGAGGACGAGCAGCGTGGCCCGTGGCGTGACCGCGTCCTTCACCTCGGCGAGAAAACCGCCGTTCTGGGTGCTGTTCTGTGTCATGTCCCCACAGTCCGAGGTGGGAGGCGTTTCCGCAGGTGGGAGGCGGCCGAACGGTTGTCGTACACGGGTTCGATTTTTGGTCTATGGTGGGGGTGAGGCAGTTGGGAACTGATGTTCGAAAATGGAGGTGTGGGTGTCAGGGTTCACGCATCTGCACACCGTCTCCGGGTTCTCCCTGCGCTACGGCGCCTCCCACCCGGAGCGGCTCGCGGAGCGTGCCGCCGAGCGGGGCATGGACGCCCTCGCCCTCACCGACCGCGACACCCTCGCGGGCGCGGTCCGCTTCGCCAAGGCCTGCGCCAAGGAGGGGGTGCGGCCGCTGTTCGGCGCCGAACTGGCCGTCGAGGAGTACGAGCCGGTCCGACAGGAGCGGCGCCGTGCCCCCGTCCGCGGCGGCGCCTTCATCGACGAGTCGACACCCCGCGTCACCTTCCTCGCCCGGGACGGCGCCCGCGGCTGGGCCGACCTGTGCAGGCTGGTGACCACCGCCCACACCGCCGCCGACACCCCCCTGCTGCCCTGGGCCGAGAACCACGGCGACGGCCTGACCGTCCTGCTCGGCCCCGACTCCGACGTCGGCCGCGCCCTCGCCGCCGGACGCCCCGACCGGGCCGCCCGGCTCCTCGTCCCCTGGCGGGAGCGGTACGGCGACGCCCTGCGCCTGGAGGCCGTCTGGCACGGCCGCAAGGGAACCGGCCCCGGCTCCCTGCGGCTCGCCGCCCGCACCGTCGGCTTCGCCGCCGAGCAGCGCGTACGTCCCGTGCTCGGCAACGCCGTCCGGTACGCCGACCCCGGCCAGGGCCCGGTCGCCGACGTCCTGGACGCCGCCCGTCGGCTCGTCCCCGTGGGTGCCGGCAAGGAACTGGACTCCGGCGAGGCCTGGCTCAAGGACGCGTCCGCCATGCTGGCGGCGGCCGAGCGGATCGTGGAGGCCGCGGGCTTTAGGCGCGACACCGCGCACCGGCTCCTGGAGCAGACGCGGGCGACGGCCGCCGAGTGCCTGGTCGACCCCGAGGACGATCTCGGTATCGGCACCGTCCACTTCCCCGAGCCGCACCTCGTCGGCGCGGGCCGCCGCACCGCCCAGCGCACCCTCGCCTCCCGGGCGGCGGCCGGGATGGTGCGCAAGGGCTACGCCGGCCGGTACGCCTACTGGGAGCGGATGCACCAGGAGCTGGACATCATCGCCCACCACGGCTTCGCCTCCTACTTCCTGACGGTCGCTCAAGTGGTGGACGACGTACGGGAGATGGGCATCCGGGTGGCCGCGCGCGGCTCCGGTGCGGGGTCGCTGGTGAACCACCTCCTGGGCATCGCCCACGCCGACCCGGTCGAGCACGGGCTGCTGATGGAACGCTTCCTGTCCAAACGGCGGCTGGTGCTGCCCGACATCGACATCGACGTGGAGTCCGCGCGCCGCTTGGAGGTCTACCGGGCGATCATCGGCCGGTTCGGCACCGAGCGGGTGGCGACGGTCGCGATGCCGGAGACGTACCGGGTGCGGCACGCGGTCCGGGACGTGGGCGCGGCCCTGTCCATGGACCCCGCCGACATCGACCGCATCGCCAAGTCCTTCCCGCACATCCGGGCCCGCGACGCCCGTGCCGCGCTGGACGAGCTGCCCGAACTGCGGGCCCTGGCCGGGGAGCTTCAGCGGGAAGGGGAGAAGCACGGGCGGCTGTGGGAACTGGTCGAGGCCCTCGACGCCCTCCCGCGCGGTGTCGCCATGCACCCGTGCGGGGTGCTCCTGTCCGACGCCTCCCTGCTGAGCCGTACGCCGGTCATGCCGACCAGCGGCGAGGGCTTTCCCATGTCGCAGTTCGACAAGGACGACGTCGAGGACCTCGGGCTGCTCAAGCTCGACGTGCTCGGTGTGCGGATGCAGTCGGCGATGGCACACGCGGTCGCCGAGGTGGCGCGGGCGACGGGGGAGGAGGTCGACATCGACGCGATCGCTCCCGGCGACCCGGCGACGTACCAACTCATCCGGTCCGCCGAGACGTTGGGCTGCTTCCAGATCGAGTCGCCGGGTCAGCGGGACCTCGTGGGCAGGCTCCAGCCGGCCACCTTCCACGACCTCGTCGTCGACATCTCCCTCTTCCGGCCCGGCCCGGTCGCCGCCGACATGGTGCGGCCGTTCATCGAGGCGCGGCACGGGCGGGCGCCTGTCAGATACCCGCACCCGGATCTGGAGGAGCCGCTGAAGGGGACGTACGGGGTCGTCGTCTTCCACGAGCAGATCATCGACATCGTCGACATCATGACCGGCTGCGGACGCGGCGAGGCGGACCGGGCACGGCGCGGGCTGTCCGACCCGGAGTCGCAGGGGCGGATCAGGTTCTGGTTCGCCCAGCACGCGGCGGCCCGGGGCTATGACGCGGAAACGATTCAGCGGACCTGGGAGATCGTCGAGGCCTTCGGCTCGTACGGCTTCTGCAAGGCGCACGCCGTCGCCTTCGCCGTCCCCACCTACCAGTCGGCGTGGCTGAAGGCGCACCACCCGGCCGCCTTCTATGCCGGGCTGCTCACCCATGACCCCGGGATGTATCCGAAGCGGCTGCTGTTGGCGGACGCGCGGCGGCGCGGGGTGCCGATCCTGCCGTTGGACGTGAACCGGTCGGCGGTCGCCCACCGTATCGAACTGGTGTCTGATTCGGGGGTGTGGGGGCTGCGGTTGGCGCTCTCCGACGTGCACGGCATCAGTGAGGCCGAGGCGGCGCGGATCGCGGAGGGGCAGCCGTACGCCTCGCTGCTCGACTTCTGGGAGCGGGCGCGCCCGAGCAGACCGCTGGCCGGGCGGCTCGCACAGGTCGGGGCGTTGGACGCCTTCGGTGCCAACCGGCGTGATCTGCAACTGCACCTGACCGAGCTGCACCGGGGTGCCCGGGGCGGCGGCGGGGGTCAACTCCCGCTGGCCGGCGGGCGGAAGACCGCGTCCGCCGGGCTGCCCGACCTCTCCTCCGCCGAGAAGCTCAGCGCCGAGCTGGGTGTCCTGTCCATGGACGCCTCGCGCAACCTCATGGACGACCACCGGGAGTTCCTGGGCGAGCTGGGCGTGACCGACGCGCGCCGGCTGCGGGAGGCGCGGCACGGGGAGACCGTCCTCGTCGCCGGTGCCAAGGCGGCCACCCAGACGCCGCCGATCCGGTCCGGCAAGCGGGTCATCTTCTCCACCCTGGACGACGGCACCGGCCTGGTCGACCTCGCCTTCTTCGACGACTCCCACGACGCCTGCGCCCACACCGTCTTCCACTCCTGGCTGCTGCTGGTGCGCGGCACGGTGCAGCGGCGCGGCCCGCGCAGCCTCAGCGTGGTGGGCACCGCCGCCTGGAACCTCGCCGAACTCGTCGAACTCCGCGCCGAGCAGGGCCTGGACGCGGTGGCGGCCCGCCTGGCGGAGCCGGTGCCGGAAGCCGGCGGGGACTCCACCGGCGGCCGGCGCATCCATTTGCCGACGGGATACGAACTGCATCCGTGGGCCGATCTGCGACCCGCGGGTCAAGAGCCTTCACAGATACGGAAGTTGTGGCACCAGAGTCCGGGGAGTGCGGGATGACCATCCTCTGCGTACGTTTCCAGCTGCCGCCGGCGCACGAGGCGGCCCTGCCGGGGCTGCTCGGCCTGCTCGAGGACTTCACCCCCGTCGTGGAGGCGCTGCCACCGGACGGGGCGCTCGCCGATCTGCG
The DNA here is from genome assembly GCF_045041065.1 of Streptomyces sp. NBC_00028. Classification (NCBI taxonomy): domain Bacteria; kingdom Bacillati; phylum Actinomycetota; class Actinomycetes; order Kitasatosporales; family Streptomycetaceae; genus Streptomyces; species Streptomyces sp. NBC_00028. Next base: position 7,819,238 of record NZ_CP108293.1, read on the forward strand.
GGGCGCCGAACGGTACTTCGGGCGCGACGCCGTCGAACTGGCCTCGGTCATCCGGGTCCGCGCCCTCGCCCACCACGGCGTCGACTGCGTGATCGGCGCCGGTCCCGGCCCGATGCTGGCCCGCATGGCGCTGCGGGACGCCCGGCCCGGGGTGACCCGTGCGGTGGCCGAGGGGGAGGTGGCCGACTTCCTCGCCGGGAAGCCGGTGGCCGCGCTCCCCGGCGTCGGCACGGCCACCGCCCGCACCCTGTGCGAGTACGGCCTCGACACCCTCGGCCGGGTCGCCGCCGCCCCCCTGTCCACCCTCCAGCGCCTGGTCGGCGCGAAGGCGGGCCGCGAACTGCACGAGAAGGCGGGTGGTGTCGACCGCGGCCGGGTCGTGCCGAACGGCGTCTCCCGCTCTCTGGCCACCGAACGGCCCTTCACCCGCGATGAGTTGGACCCCGACCGGCATCGCCGCGCCCTGCTCTCCGCCGCTGGTGAACTGGGCGCCCGGCTCCGCGCCGTCGACAAGGTCTGCGGCACGCTGACCCTCACCGTGCGCTACGCCGACCGCTCCTCCACGACCCGCACCCGCACCCTGAAGGAGCCCACCGCCCACTCGGCCGCGCTGACGAGGACGGCCTACGAGATGTACGAGGCGCTCGGCCTCCAGCGCGCCCGGGTCCGCGCCCTCGCCCTGCGCGCCGAGGCCCTCGGCCCCGCCGAACAGGCCTCCCATCAGCTCACCTTCGACCCGGTCGACGAGAAGCTCCGCCGTATCGAGGAGGTCGCGGACCGGGCGCGGGCCAAGTTCGGGCCGCACGCGGTGATGCCGGGGACGCTGGCGGCGTAACGCCCCTCGCGGAGGCGGTCAGTTGGCCCACGGCGGGGTGATGACCGAGCCGTCGGCCATCGTCGCCGACAGGCCGATGGACGTGGTGACCCAGGTGACGGCGGTGTCGTCGGTCGGGTTCTCCACGCTCAGCGTCGCGCCGGGGTTGACGATCACCGTGTCACCCGGGGTGACCCGGTGGGTGTCGCCGTCGAGGGTGATCAGGAGTTCGCCCGCGAGGAGATGGAGGATCTCCTCGCGGTTCACCGTGTGCGCGGGCGCCTTGGTCCCGGCCGGGATCTCACCGCGCCAGGCGCACAGCTCCTTGCTGCCGGTGAGGGGAGTGGCGTACGAGACGAAACGGGCGCCGTGGATCTCGTGGGTGACGGCTTCGGACGGGTGGATGACAGGCATGGGTGACCCCCGGAACTGGCTGGACGGATAGATGGTCAAGCAGCTTGACCATGCGCATGGCTCCTATGGTCAAGCTGCTTGACCATTTCGTCAAGGGTGTTTCAATGCACCCGTGCAGAACTCCGAAGCCCTCGCCCTGACCGCCGTCCTGCTCGCCGCCGCGGGTGATCTGACGCAGCGCATCAATGACGGTGTCGTCGCGCGTGGGTTCGACGCGCGGCCCGCCTACGGGTTCGCGTTCACCCGGCTCTCCGCCGGCGGCGCCACGGCCACCGAGCTCGCCGCACACCTCGGGGTGACCAAGCAGGCCGCCAGTCAGCTCGTCGACGACCTGGTGCGCAAGGGGTATGCGGAGCGGCGGGCGCATCCCGGGGACGCGCGGGCCCGGCTCGTCGTGCTGACCGAGCGGGGCTGGGCGTGCACGCGGGCCGCAGAGGAGGCCGCCGCGGACGCGGTCCGGCCGTGGGTCGAACTGCTCGGTGAGGGTGAAGTGCGGGCGTTGCGTGATCAATTGGCGCGCATCGCGCCCTATGGTCCGATCAGGCCCACCTGGTGATGGTTCCTCTGCAGTCCCGCTCGTCTCTGGCTAGCGCTGGAAGTTTTTACTGGCGCGTAACTTCACAACTGCACTACCCGTCCGTAACTTGACGAGTGAACAGCATCCTCGTGATCCGGATCACAGGGCGTAAGGCCATCGCAACTCCCTTGAGCCGCAAGGAGATCACCCGATGCTGCCCTGGAAACGACTGCTCAGACCCCTGACCGCGCTGCTGCTGACCGCTGCGGTCACCGTCGTCCCCGCCACCGCCGCCCACGCCGCCGACGCCCCCCACTCCGGCTGGAACGACTTCTCCTGCAAGCCCTCCACCACCCACCCCCGCCCCGTCGTCCTGGTGCACGGCACCCTCGGCAACTCCGTCGACAACTGGCTCGGCCTCGCGCCCTACCTGGAGAACCGCGACTACTGCGTCTACTCCCTCGACTACGGCCAACTCCCCGGCGTCCCCGTCTTCAACGGCCTCGGCCCCGTCGACAAGTCGGCCGAGCAGCTCTCCGCCTTCGTCGACAAGGTCCTCGCCGCGACCGGCGCCGCGAAGACCGACGTCGTCGGCCACTCGCAGGGCGGCATGATGCCCCGCTACTACCTCAGGTTCCTCGGCGGAGCCGCCAAGGTGAACGCCCTCGTCGGCATCGCCCCCAGCAACCACGGCACCACCCTCAACGGCCTCACCCACCTGCTGCCGTACTTCCCCGGCGCCGCCGACCTGCTGTCCGCCAACACCCCCGCCCTCGCCGACCAGGTCGCCGGCTCCCCCCTCCTCACCAAGCTCAACGAGGGCGGCGACACCGTCCCCGGCGTCACGTACACGGTCCTCGCCACCAAGTACGACGAGGTCGTCACCCCGTACCGGAGCCAGTTCCTCAGCGGCACCGGCGTCCGCAACGTCGTCCTCCAGGACCTGTGCCCGCTCGACCTCTCCGAGCACGTGGCGATCGGCCTGTTCAGCCTGATCGCCTTCCACGAGGTCGCCAACGCCCTCGACCCGGCCCACGCCACACCGACGACCTGCGCCTCGGTCCTCGGATAACACACCGGGGTCTGTCCGACCTGAGCCGCCGGACAGACCCCGCCCCCCGTGGCTAGCGCCTGCCGCTCACCGCGCGCCGCCGCACCGACCCGAAGAGGATCGCCGCGCCGGCCGCGAGGACGGCCGCGCCGCCCATCGCGACGTACGCCGTGCTGCTGTCGCCGCCCGTCTCGGCGAGATCCTGAGTGGCACCGGCCGCCTTCACATCGGTGACCGGGGTCGACTCCGGGGCCGTGGTCGGCTCGGCCGAGGTGGACGCGTCCTGGTCGCCGTGCCCGCCATGCTCGACCGTCGACTTGTCCGCGCCCTCCTCGATCTGCTCCTCGGACGGTGCGGAGGCGCTGGGAGCGGGCGACTCGGTGCTCCCCGAACCCGAACCCGAACCCGAACCCGAACCCGAACCGGCACCGCCGCTGTCGCCGCCGTACGTCACGTCCGAGCAGGAGTAGAACGCCTCCGGGCTGTCCGAGCGCTGCCAGACCGCGTACAGCAACTGGGCGCCGGAGCGCTCGGGGAGGGTGCCGGAGAACGTGTAGTAGCCGTTCGCCGCGACCGGGTCGGTGGCCGTCGCCACCGGGTGGGCCAGGTCCAGGTCGTCCCAGGCGAGCGGCTGCGTCGGGTCGTAGCCCTGCCGGGTGACGTACACCTTGAAGGTGCCCTTGTGCGGGGCCGTCACGCGGTACTTGAAGGTGTACGACCCGCTGCTCACGCTCGTGGCCGGCCAGTCGGCGCGGGCCAGGTCGAGGCCCTTGAACTCGTCGGCGTTCGCGCTGCACAGCTTGCCGTCCGGGATGAGGGCCTGGTGCTGTCCGTTCGCGTCGCCGATGCGGACGCCGTTCCAGTCGTAGAGCGCCTGGGTGCCTCCCGCCGCGACCGCGGCCTTGCAGGCGTCCGACTTCGGGCTCTCGGGGCCCTCCGCGTAGCACTGGGCGACCCGGCTCACCGGATCGCCGAGCGTGCCGTGCGCCGACGCGGGCGCCGCGGCGAGCGCGGTGAGGGCGAGCGGGGTCAGGCCGAGCGCGGCGACGATGGCGGCCGTGCGGCGTGCGGGCATGGCGGGACTCCTCGGAAGCGGTACTGACGGGTGCCGGATCCAAGAAACCGTGAAATCCCGCGCTTGTGGCGGTCGGGAACGATCTTTATGGCCCTCTTAAGGGACTGCTGAGACTGAGATCAGGTAGGTAGCGTGCGCGCATGACCAACGAGGAGATTCGGCTCGCCGGCCCGGCCGACGTGCCGCGCGTGAAGGCCGTGACCGACGCCGCCTACCACCACTACATCGAGCGCATCGGCGTGGTGCCGCAGCCCATGGAACGGGACCACGCGGCGGCCGTGGCGGCCGGGCAGGTGTTCGTCACGGGCGATCCCCTCACCGGCCTGGTGATCGGCCTCGTGGTCATCGAGGAGCGCGCGGACCATCTCTTCCTCGACAACATCGCCGTCCACCCCGACGCCCAGGGAACGGGCGTGGGAGGACGGCTGTTGCGGTTCGTGGACGCACACGCGCGTGCGCTGGGGCTCACCGAGGTGAGGCTCTACACGAACGCGCTGATGTGGGAGAACCAGAAGATCTATCCGAAGTACGGCTACGAGGTCGTGGAACGGAGGGTGGACGGGCCCTATGACCGCGTCCACTACCGCAAGCTGCTGGGCTGAGCCCGCCGTCAGCCGTCCGGCCACCAGGTGCGCGCGATGTCCTTTCGCACCTCCGGGCGTCCTGCGGGGCGCTCCTCGGCCTCCTCGCGGATCCGACGGGCGTCCGTCCTCTTCAGGGGCTTCTGCACGGTTGTACGGCGCATGGCTGCCTCCTTCAAGGCCTACCGAGTTCCGCGTTCTCACGGAGGTAGACCCTTTCGGGGAGAGTTACTCATCGACGGCGATCTGTCAGTGGCGGTCATCACGATTTCGACTGACTTTCGAGCCGGGTTCCAGGGCCGTCTGATTGTCAGTGGCGGGTGCCAGTCTGGTGACCATGACCGATCACAGTGGATTCGAAGCCGACGCGGGTGCGGATGGGTTGGATTGGAATGCGCAGGCCGCCTCCTTCGACGAGGAGCCGGACCACGGCCTGCGCGACCCTCGGGTGCGGGACGCCTGGGCCGAGCGGCTGCGCTCATGGCTGCCCGGCCGGTCCTGTGACGTACTCGACCTCGGCTGCGGCACCGGCAGCCTGTCACTCCTCGCGGCCGAACAGGGGCACCGCGTCACCGGCGTCGACAGCGCCCCGGCGATGGTGGACCTCGCCCGCGCGAAACTCGCCGGACGTGACGCCGCGTTCCTGGTCGGTGACGCGGCGGCACCGCCGGTGGGGGAGCAGCGCTTCGACGTCGTCCTCGTCCGGCACGTGCTGTGGGCGCTCCCCGACCCCGGCCGCGCCCTGCGCCAGTGGCGCGAGCTGCTGCGCCCAGGAGGCCGACTGGTCCTCGTCGAGGGCGTCTGGGGGACGGTCAGCCCGGTCGGCATACCCGCCGCCCGCCTCACCGCCCTCGTCGAACCGCTCGCCGGACAGCTGCGCGTGGAGCGGCTGTCCGACGATCCGGTGCTGTGGGGGAGGGCGGTGGAGGACGAGCGGTACGCGGTGGTGGCAGCTCTTTAGGTATGCCGTGGTGGCAGCTCCTTTAGGTCAGGAGCGCCGCGATGCCGCCGTCGGCCCAGGCGTGCACCTCCAACTCGTCGAGAGCCGTGACGGCGCGGGCCGCCGCCTCGGGGTCCCGCTCCGCCAGACCGCTCTCGGCGAACTCGTCCTCGTCCAGGCGCAGTACGTCGGTGCCGTCGGCGGAGCGCCACAGGTCGAGGTCGAGATCCTCCACGACCAGCTCGCCGCCGTCGAGCACGGCCGGGCGGGTCACGTCGCAGTACCAGCCCTTGAGCGTGCCGTCGCCGGCGCGGACCTCCTTCACCGCGTACCAGCGGTCCCGCCAGTAGTGCTCCGTGAACACGTCCCCGGGCTCGAAGCGGACGAAGCCGAAGTCGCGGACGCCCTCGCCCGCCCAGGGCGCGCGGACGGTGACATGGTTGCCGTCGTCCCGCAGCAGCTCGCTCCGGTAACGGATCTTCGTACGGCCGGCCTTGACCAGGACGACCTCCAACTCACCCGTCTGCTCAGCCGAGTTCACGGACATGCCGAACCTCCGTCGCCGCCGTGCGGTATCCGAACCACTGGTTGATCGCGATCATCGGGCCGTTGCCCGCGTCGTTGCCGGTCACGGCCTCCGTGAAGCCGGCCGCGCGGGCGCGGTGCAGGGAGTCGTTCTTGGCGAGCTTGGCCAGGCCCTTGCCGCGGTGGGCGCGGGCCGTGCCGGTCATGACGGTGCCGTAGCGGGTGCGTCCGTCGGTGCGGGCCAGGCTGAAGGCGGCGGGGTGGCCGTCGACGACGGCGACCGTGGTCAGCTCGTGGTTCACCAGCGGGTGGTGCCAGGTCTCCCGGAGCCAGGCCTCGTAATCCGTGAACGCGTTGTCGACATCGCTGGGTTCGTCCGCCACCGTGGCCGCGTCCAGCTCGAACAGCGGACGCGGATCGGCCTCGAAGTCGGTGCCCGTGCGCAGTTCGACGCCGGGCGGCGGGGTCGCCGGCGGGGGCAGTGTGCCGCCCGCGAGGTCCAGGTGGAGGAAGTGCGCGGAGCGGCTCGCGCGGTAGCCGCGGCGTTCGGCGAAGGCGCGGTTGGCCGGCTCGTCCAGCACCCACGTGTACAGCTTGCTCGCGCCGAGCGCGGCGAGATGCTCCTCGGCGGCGCTCACCAGCAGCGTGCCCGCGCCGCGGCCGGTCCGCTCCGGGTGCACGTACACGTTGACGTAGCCCTGGCCGGGCTCCGGGCTGTCGTACACGAGACCGACCTGGGCCGTGCCGATCACCTCGCCGTCCACCTCCGCGACGAGGGGGCGGTAGTGGGCGTCGGGATGCATGTGGGTGAGGTCGTAGGCGAGGGAGTCCGGGGAGTACAGCATGAACGGGAGGGCCAGGTCGCGTACCCGGACATAGGCCTCCAGGTCGGCTCGGGCGTCGGCGCGCAGCTGGCGCACGGTCACAGTCATGTGAGCGGACGCTACGGGGGAGGCGCGCCGGGCTGCCTCCCATTTTCCGGCGGGCTCCCGGCGGGGTGGCGGGCCGGTGCGGGAGAATCGGGGGCGTGACCTTGAAGATCGACATCGACGACAGCGCACCGCCGTACGAGCAGGTGCGGACGCAGATCTCCGAACAGGCGCGGTCGGGGGTGCTGCCGGTCGGGTACCGGCTGCCCACGGTGCGGGGACTGGCGGAGTCGCTGGGGCTCGCGGCCAACACCGTCGCCAAGGCGTACCGGGCGCTGGAGAGCGACGGGGTGATCGAGACGCGGGGGCGCAACGGCACGTTCGTGGCGGCGGCGGGAGCCGCGGCGGAACGGGAACTGGCGTCGGCGGCCCAGGCGTACGTCGAGCGGGCGCGGCGACTGGGAGCGGACCGGGAGACTGCGCTGGCCGCGGTGCGGGACGCGTTGCGGGCGGGATACGGGGAGGGCTGAGGGGGCTTCGGCACCGTCGGGACACGCCGTCACGGCTGAGCGCCGTCGCAGCTGAGCGCCGCTGCGGCGGAAAACGAGGATCACCGGACCAGGGTTTCGAAGGTCCGTGCGTTCTCCACCGCCGCCGCGTTCGGGTCGTTGTTGAAGTACGCGTACACGTCCTCCCTGGCCGACCAGGTGTCCTCGATCCGGGCCGCCCAGGTCTCCAGCGACCGCCTGCCGTAGCGCGGCCAGTCCTTCGCCCGGCCCTCGTGGAAGCGGACGTATCCCCAGTCCGTGGTGCGCCACAGTGGTGTGACCGGGTGGGCGCGGACGTCGGCCCAGCACAGGGCGGCGGAGCGGGACTCCAGGACCTCGCGGACCTCCGGCGTCCACCAGGACTCGTGCCGGGGTTCGACGGCCACCCGCGTCCCCGGGGGAAAACAGGCGAGGCAGGCGTCCAGGAGTGCCGCGTCGGCTTTCAGGGTCGGCGGGAGCTGGAGGAGGACCGGGCCCAGCCGGGCGCCCAGACCCTCGGCGTGGGTCATCAGACGGTGGACCGGCTCCTCGGGGTCCTTCAGCCGCTTGATGTGGGTGAGGTACCGGCTCGCCTTCACCGCGACCACGAAGTCCGTCGGCACCCGCTCCCGCCACGCCTCGAAGTTCTCCCGGGACGGCAGCCGGTAGAAGGCGTTGTTGATCTCGACCGTCGGGAAATGGGCGGCGTACTCCTCCAGCCAGAGCCGCGTCGGGCAGCCGGCCGGATAGAAGGCGCCGCGCCAGTCCTTGTACTGCCAGCCCGACGTACCGACGTACCGGGTCATACCTCCATGGAACCACTCACAGGTACAACCCCGCGTCCACCCCGTCCCGCGGCTCCGGCAGCGCGGTCGGGGACGTGCCCCGGCGCAACGCGTACAGCTCCGCGAGGGTGGAGCCCTCGCGGCCGACCCCCTCCTCCGTGCCCAGCCAGCCCACCGCCTCGCTGCGGGTCAGACGGCCCACCTCGATACGGGCCAGACAGCGGCCGGGGCGGACCACCGCCGGGTGGAGGCGCTCCAGGTCCTCGTTGGTCGTGACACCCACCAGGACGTTGCGCCCCTGGCCCAGCAGGCCGTCGGTGAGGTTCAGCAGCCGCGACAGCGCCTGGCCCGCGGTGTGCTTGGCCTCGCCGCGGATGAGTTCGTCGCAGTCCTCCAGGAGCAGCAGCCGCCAGCGGCCCTTGCCCGACGAGTCGTCCTCGCCGATCGCGATGTCCATCAGATAGCCGACGTCGGAGAAGAGCCGCTCGGGGTCGAGCACGCAGTCCACCTGGCACCACTCCCGCCACGAGCGGGCCAGCGTGCGCAGCGCCGAGGTCTTGCCGGTGCCCGGCGGGCCGTGCAGGAGGAGCAGCCTGCCCGCGATGTCCTCCGGGGTCGTCTTCATCAGCCGGGTCATCGCGTCCGCGACCGGCGCCGTGTAGTTGGCCCGGACCTCGTCCCAGGTGCCCGCGGAGATCTGCCGGGTGGTGCGGTGCGGGCCGCGCCGCGGGGAGACGTACCAGAAGCCCATCGTCACGTTCTCCGGCTGGGGTTCGGGCTCGTCGGCCGCGCCGTCCGTGGCCTCGCCGAGCACCTTCTCGGCCAGTTCGGCGCTGGTCGCCGTGACGGTGACGTCGGCGCCGCGGCTCCAGCGGGAGACCAGCAGGGTCCAGCCGTCGCCCTCCGCGAGCGTCGCGCTGCGGTCGTCGTCGCGGGCGATGCGCAACACCCGGGCGCCGTCCGGCAGCAGGGACGCCCCGGACCGGACACGGTCGATGTTGGCCGCGTGCGAGTACGGCTGCTCGCCCGTCGCGAAGCGGCCGAGGAACAGCGCGTCGACGACGTCGGACGGTGAGTCGCTGTCGTCGACGTTGAGCCGGATCGGCAGAGCGTCGTATGGGTTCGCAGACATGCCGCCATGATCCGACACGGGAACGCCGATCGCACCCGGTTTCCGTAGTGCGTCCGGAGTGTCGGATGGGACCTTTTGCGGCCGCTCCGTCCTGTTACAAGGCTGTGCATCTTCAAGACCTGCCCCAGGCGTGCTTCCCGCGTCTACTGTTGCCCTTGATGGGACGTCATGGGTGGAATTCGGGGGCACTGCGGTGGCGGCTCACCGCACTGCTCGGCGTGGGCGCGGCGGCTCTGGCGCTGGTCGTGACCCTCCTCAACACGCTGCCCGGCGACGGGGCGAGCACCGACGGCACCACGAGCAACGGCAGCAGGGCGCACGGCACCCCCACCAGCACACCGGACGCGAAGACCCCGGACGTCGGCTGGGGCTTCACCCACACCCAGTACAGCGCCGATGAGGGCAGCGCCACCGCCGTCGAGCGGGTCGAGGGGCGCCTCGCCGACGTCGGCGGGCTGCCGCAGAACCAGCACCTCATGGGCTGGGGCGCCGACAACCCCGAGCCGGTCGAGGGGCGTTACGACTTCGAGGACATGGACCGGCGCATCGACTTCGTCCGCGCCTCCGGCTCCACCCCGGTCGTCACCCTGTGCTGCGCCCCGGACTGGATGAAGGGCGGCGAGCCGGGCGTCGGCAATACCGACTGGAGCCAGTCCGCGCTGGAGACCGCCCCGGAGCCCGCGCACTTCAAGGACTTCGCCGCGCTCGCCGCGACCGTCGCCAAGCGCTATCCGGACGTCCGCCACTTCATCGTCTGGAACGAGTTCAAGGGCTTCTGGAACAACTCCGAGGCCCGCTGGGACTACGAGGGCTACACGAAGCTCTACAACCTCGTCTACCGGGCGCTGAAGAAGGTCAACCCGGACATCATGGTCGGCGGTCCGTATCTCGTGATGGACAGCGTCGATCCCCGCTCGGGGGACGCGTCCAAGACCTTCAAGGGGCCCTGGGGCGCCATGGACCAGCGGATCCTCGACGCCTTCGACTACTGGAACAGGAACAAGGCCGGCGCCGACTTCGTGGTCGTGGACGGCTCCAGCTACACCAACGACGACGAGCTGCTGCCCGACGAGTTCGCGGCGACCGACAAGTTCACCGCTGTCAGCCGGTGGGTGCGGCAGCAGACCGGGAACCTGCCGCTGTGGTGGGCCGAGTACTACGTCGAGCCCGCCGACGCCCAGGACGAGCGCGAGGGCTGGTCCGAGAACCGCAGGGTCGCCGTCCAGGCCGCCGGCATGATCGCCCTCGCCAAGGGCGGCACCACCTCCGCGCTCTACTGGAACCCGGAGAACGAGAAGGGCACCGACTGCGCGGGCTGTCTGTGGACGCCGACCAGCGGGAAGGACGGCGGGCAGAAGCTGCCCATGTTCGACCTGGTCAGCCGGTTCAGCAAGGCGTTCGCGCCGGGGACCGCCTACACGACGGTGTCCGTCGCCGCCGACGACGTCCCCAACGTCCGCGTCCTCGCCACGGACAAGACCGTCCTGGTGGTCAACACCCTGGACCGGCAGATCAGCGCGAAGATCGACGGGAAGACCTTCGACATGGCGGCGTACGAGGTCAAGTGGCTCACCCGGTAGGCCGGATGAGCCACGTGGCCGCGTAGGACCTCACTTCATCGTGAGGAACCGCTGCACCAGCGAAGCGAACAGCACCGCCAGCAGCGGCAGCGAGAACCAGAAGCTGCCCTGGAGCCAGCGCAGTTGCCGCACCCCCGGCCGCACCGCCACCCGGACCACCTCGCGCGCGGTCAGCAGCACGATCAGCGCCAGTGCCGCGAGGCCGCCCACCACCGACCACGGCGTCCAGGTCACCTGCGGCCCGATCGGACCCGGGTCCGCCTTCGCGACCTTGCCCGCGGGCTCCTTGGCCAGCGCGTACATGGTGACGTCCGCGTTGACGAAGACCTTCTTCAACTCCGCCCGCTTGTCCAGGTTCTCGATCAGCCGCGGCTGCCAGGACTTCGTGTAGCCGACGTCCATCTCCAGATACGTGACCTGACTCCGGTTGATCATCAGATACGAGTTCGGGCCCGCGTCCTTCAACGCCTTGACCAGGCTGGACACCAGCACCGGGTCGGTCGGCGCCAGCGTCGGCACATAGGAGACCTTCTCCATGTCCCGCGCGCCCCACGGCATCGCCGGTGTCACGTTGTCGACCGTGTCGTTGCTCAGCCACAGCAGCCTGACCGTCGGGTCGTCATGGGCGTACACGTACTCCATGGCGGCGACCTCGCCGGGCCGGATCCGCTCGAACGGCTCGTTGCCCCAACGGGCCACCAGGAAGCCGAACATGAGCAGCAGACCCGCCAGCACCGCGGCCATGGGCGCCAGACTCGCCCGGTCCTTGTCGCGTTCCTTGGCGGTGAGCCCGGTGCGCGGGAACAGGGCGAGCCCCATGAGCAGGGCGGCCCCCGGCAGCGCGAACATGAAGACCCGCAGGGCCATCTCACCGCCGTACGACTGCATGCCGAAGCCGAGGAACGGCACGAAGGTGAGGACGAGCAGGGAGCGCTCCCGGTAGTGGTGGTCGCGGCGGCGCCACCAGCCCCAGCAGGCGAAGGCCATCACACCGCCGGCGAGCAGCACCCGGGTGTAGAGGACGAGCTTGTGCGTGGAGCTGCCGCCCTCGATCCGGCCCGACACCGACGAGGACACGTTGCCGCCGACGCCGCCGACCCCGCCGAACAGGTCGTCGAAGTGCCCCGACCAGTACGGCTCGGCCATGAAGCCCACCCACACCGCCACCAGCACGGCGAACAGGATGGGCAGGCCGCGCAGTTCGGACTTGCCGATCAGGACCAGGGCCGCCAGCACGCCCAGCATCACGAACGGGGTGAGCTGGTGGGCCGGGACGCTCGCCGCGAACAGGCCGATGACCACCATGAGGAGGACGGCCCGCTGGCGCCTGTTGGTCGGCTCGACCTCCACCTCGCCGGGGCGCTTCTTCGTCCAGATCACGCGCGGGGCGCGGAAGTAGACGAGCAGGATCGCCGTGAACATCAGATAGAGGAGGTAGGTGAAGCCCTGCGGGGAGAAGTAGTCCTGGCCGACCCAGCCGGACAGCACGAACACCCACAGGCCGGTCCACTTGGCCTTCCAGCTCGCCCGCATCGAGCGCACCAGCAGGAACATCGGGGCCAGATAGAGCAGCTGGATGGCCAGCGGCCACCACCGGATGAGCTCGGTGAGGTCCGAGACCCCGCAGGCCTGGGCGACGAACGCGGCCGCCGCGAAGAAGCCCGGCCAGCTCCAGCGCGCGTCCAGGTCGGGCACGGCCGACCCGGTCCGGTCGATGTAGTCGAGGAAGCCGAGGTGCTGCCAGGCGGTCGCGAACCGGGGTTCGGTCTCTATCACCGCGGGCAGCGCGTGCAGCGACACCACGGTCGCGAGCAGCGCGATCAGCAGCAGCGCCTTGTGCTCGCGGTCCAGCCACAGCAGCGAGCCGAAGGACAGCACGAGCAGGACGGCGCCGACCAGGGTGGGCAGCGGCAGCACCGAGATCAGCCCGAGCCCGCCCATCTGATCCAGGTCGGTCTCGCCGAGCCGCAGCGCGGGCACCCAGTAGAGCAGGAGCGCGGCGGTCAGCAGACAGCCGAGGATCACACCGACCCGGGTGGGGTGGAGCCGGTCACGCCAGGAGAGTGCGGCCGGCTCATCAGGTTCCGGTTCCGGTCCCTCGTCGGGCCCGCGCAGGCCCGCCCCGAGCCGTACGGTGCCTTCCTCCCGTACCCCCGTCTCGTACGGCTCGAACGGCGCGTCCACCTCCGGCTCCGGTGTCTCCACCGGCCCGAGCGACGCCTCCGACCCCGGTTCCCGTGCCTCCACCGGCAGCCCCAGCTCGGGCAGTTTCTGCGCCCAGGTGGGCCGGTGCGGTTCCGGGCGGACGACGGGCATGCCGGTGGGCGGGGTGCCGGGACCCGGGCGGACGTCCGGGCGGCGTTCCAGGTGGTCGAAGTCGACGTGGATGCCGAGGGCGAGGGTGTCCTGGTCGAGCGCCCAGGCGGGCCCACGCCTGCGGGCGCCCGCCGGGGCGGGGGCCTCACGCGCGCCCAGATCGGCGAGGTCGCCGTCGGGCGCCGCGTCCTCGGGCACGGCGTCGCTGGGCGCGGCCCGGACGGTCTTGTACAGCTTCGGCGCGGCGATCGCCACGATCACCGCGAGGGAGGAGATCTCGGCGACGCCGGCACCGGTCAGCCCCATGCGGGGGAGGAGGAGCAGGGTCAGACCGAGCACCAGGGCGCACAACAGGCCCTGCAGCCAGGCGAGTCCTGCGGTGCGGCTCTGTGCGCGCAGGACCGCGAAGTACGTCTCCATGACGACCCGCAGCACCGCGCCGACCGCGAACCAGCGCAGCAGCGGGGTGGCCGCGTCGGCGTACCCCGAGCCGAAGACACCGAGGATCCAGGGCGCGCCGACGAACAGCACACCGGCCACCGGCAGCATGATCCGCGCCATCCGCCTAAGCGCCGCGCGGGTGTTGGAGGCGAGCCGGGTCGGGTCGTGCGAGCCCTCGACCGTCAGTGAGGCGCCCATGTTGATGGCGAGCAGGTTGCAGGTGCCGCCGATGGTGGTGGTGATGTAGAAGTACGCGTTGTCCTCGGAGCTGACCTGCGAGGCCACGATCACCGGGACGAGATAGACCACGGCCAGCGAGAACAGCGAGCCGGTGTAGTCGCCCGCGAGGAACCTGCCGACCTCCCTGAGCGTCGGCGGCCGGGCGTGGTCCTCGGTGGCCTTCACATGCCGGGGCACCAGCCGCCGGAACACCAGCCAGCCCAGTGGCACCACCGACACCGCGATCGCCGCGACCCACGACACGAAGACACCGGCCGTGGGGATGGCCACCGCGAACGCGACCAGCAGCCCCAACTTCACCGCCGAGAACACGGTGTTGCCGAACGGCACCCAGATCGCGCTGCGCAGCCCGGTCAGCACCCCGTCCTGGAGCGTGAGCAGATTCCAGGCGACGACGGCCGCGATGAAGCCGAGCCCGTTCACCGTCCCGTGCAGGAACCGGTACGAGGGCCCCCACGCGTCCAGCGTCAGCAGGAAGACCCCCGCGGCGAGCGCCACGAGCACCGAACTGCCCGCGTAGGTACGGAAGATGAGCCGCCCGGTGGCGCGGCCGGAGACCGGTATGAAGCGGGCCAGGGCGCCGGTCAGGGTCACCGCGGTCAGGCCCGCGAGGAACTTCATCGCGGCGATCGCGGCGGAGCCCTGGCCGACGGCGGACTCGGAGTAGTAGCGGGCCGCGGCCAGCCAGAAACCGAGGCCGAGCACGGCGGAGATGCCGGTGTTCAGCATCAGGGCGTAGGCGTTGCGGAACAGCTGGCTGCCGCCGGACGAGCGCCCCAACCCGGGCAGGCGCAGCCGGCGCCCCGACTGCTCGGGCGCCTCGGTCGCGGGCTCGGTCGTCTCGGTCGTGGTCGTCGTGTCAGACACGGGAACGGATGGCCTTCCGGCGGACCTGTCGTGCTCTTCGGACCATGGCGTATCCCTTGGTGAACGCGCGGTCCCGGGCGAAGGTGCGGGCGATGGCCCGGCCTTCGATCAAGCGCTGGAACTCCTCGGCGTCCGTGGCGCGGCGCACGGTGACCCGCAGCAGCGCGTACGGCCCCTGCCGGCGCCGCGCCAGTGCGTTGCCGACGGCGAGCGCCTGGGCGTACCCCGTCTCACGGACCTGCTCGCGGACCCGGCGGCTGGAGTAGCCGTAGGGGTAGGCGAACGAGACCGGGGCGGTGCCGAGTTCGTCGGTGACGATCTCCTTGCAGAGGATCAGTTCGCGGCGCAGGGTGTCGTCGTCGAGCTGGTCGAGCTGCGGGTGGGTGTGGCTGTGGCCGCCGATCTCCACGCCCTCGGCGGCGAGTTCACGCACCTGCGGCCAGTCCAGCATGGTGTCCAGCGCGTTGCCGTTGTCGTGCGGGCCGCGCAGCCACGCCGTCGACACGAACAGGGTGGCGGCGAAGCCGTGCTTGGCGAGCACCGGCAGCGCGTGCCGGTGGACGCCCTCGTAGCCGTCGTCGAAGGTGATCAGCACCGGACGCTCGGGCAGCGGGCGGCCGTCGCGCCAGTGCGCCGCGAGCTCGGCCGTGGTGACCGGCGTGTGCCCCAAGTCGGCGATGAGGCCCATCTGTCGGTCGAAGGCCTCCGGCGTCACCGACAGCTCGCGAGTGGCGTCCTTCGGCTCGGCCGCGACGGCGTGGTACATCAGAATCGGCACGGTCATCCGGGTTCCCCCTCGATCGGCGCCACCTGGAACGTGGCGCCCCCCTTGCGCGCCCGCACGCTCCCCACCACGTACCCACCGGCCGCCGTCAGCACCCCCGCGACGATCGCGCCCGCACGCCCCGCGCCCCCCGGCCGGGCCAGCACGGCGTCCCGCAGCCCGCGCGCCACCCCGGCGGGCAGCACCCGGGTGGCGTACCGGCGTTCGGACTCAAGTCCCTTGTCCGCGCCGACACTTCGGGCCACCAGTGCCTTCGACAGACCCTCGGCGTAGGCACGCGTGCGGAAGTACCCGAAGTGCTCACGCGCCTCGGGCACCCGGTGGTGGATCACCGCACGGTCGTCGATCAGGAGCACGGCGTCCGGTCTGGCCCGGGTGAGGCGGATGCACAGCTCCGTCTCCTCGCAGCCCAGCGGCCGTTTGTCACCGTCGCGCCCGATGCCGGTGGCGAATCCGCCGGCCGCGTCGAACGCCGTACGCCGGAACGAGGCGTTGCCGCCCAGGACGTTGCGCACCCGCACCAGACCCCGCGGCAGGCCCTTGTAGGTGCAGCCCACCACCCAGTCGAACTCCTCCGGGAACCACGCGGGACGGCGGCCCGACGCCCAGATCGGCAGCGTGCGCCCGCCGACGGCCATCACCTTCGGGTCGGCGTACCCGGCGGCGAAGTGGCGCAGCCAGTCGCGCTCGGCGACGGCGTCGTCGTCGAGGAAGGCGATCACCTCGCCGGACGAGGCGGCGATACCGGTGTTGCGGCCGGCCGACAGCCCGCGGGGGCCCGCGTTGGCGAGCACGCGCACATCCGCGGCCTCTTTGTACTCCTTGGCCAGCCGGTCCAGGAGCGCCGGATTGTGGTCGACGACCAGCAGCGTCTCCCGCGCCGGACACGACTGCGCCCGCACCGAGGAGACCGCCGCGAGGATGTCCTCCCAGCGGTCCTCGGTGTAGACGCAGATCACGACGGAGACGTCGGGACCGCTCAAGACACCTCTCCCCGGACCGAGTCGAGCAGCGGGGAGTGATGGGCCTGACGGCGCAGCTCACGCCGGTTGGAGCGCTCGCCGAGGATCACCTTGAGCACCCGGAACCCGTCGCGCACGGCCCGCAGATTGCTCGCGCCGTGAATGCGGAGGTACTCGTAACTCGGTATCTCCTGCACCTTGAGCCCCGCCTTGACCACCCTGATGTTGATCAGGGTCTCGATCTCGAAGCCCGTGCAGTCGAGGTCGATCTTGTCGAGGCAGTGCCGCCAGAACGCGTTGTATCCGTAGCAGAGATCCGTGTAGCGGGCGCCGAACTTGCGGTTGACGATGGTGCACAGGGCCCAGTTGCCGAGCTTGCGGATGAAGGTCATGTCGTCCGTGCCGCCACCGTTGGCGAAACGCGAACCCTTGGCGAAGTCCGCGCCCGAGACCAGGGCGGAGACATAGCTGAGGATCTCGTGCCCGTCGGCCGAGCCGTCCGCGTCGACCATCACGATGATGTCGCCGGTGCAGGCCTCGAACCCGGTGATCAGCGCGTCGCCCTTGCCCTTGCCGGACTGCCGGACGACCTTGACCTCCGGCCACAGCTCCCGGGCCACTTCGACGGTGTCGTCGGTGGAGTTGCCGTCCACCAGGACCACTTCGTGGATCCAGTCGGGCAGCGTCTTGAAGACGTACGGAAGATTCTCCGCCTCGTTCATGGCGGGGATCACGACACTCACCGGCGGTGCGATGGCCAGGTGAGTGGAGACTGGCCGGTACTTGCCGGCCGTGGACGGATCCTGGCCCGTTGCCGCCGGGCGCAGAACAGAGCTCATGAGTCTGGTTCCCTCTCGTCCGGTCGGACCGCCCGCCCCTGGGCGGCCCGGCTTCGTGTCCGGTTCGAAAGGGGGGTTTGTCACCTACGGCATGACGAAATGGATCTCCGAGCATGCCCGGGTGAGCTGGCATAGCTGGCCGACAGCCGAAAACGGCCGCCGGTCGCGCGGCACGACCCGGTCACCCAAGCGGTCACCGAGCACGGCACCCCCCTACCGCGCCCCGCTCCGGTCTGTCGCGGTCCTTGAGCCCTCCCCTAGTACCGCTGACGACGGACCGATGCGAGTGAGATGTACGACGGTATTGACGATTGAACCCGTATGGCAAGACCTGGAACCAGGCCTCACGTTTTTGTTGGTTTGACCGTTACGGAACCTATTGGTTGTACGAACGGAGCCTTCCCATTTTCTTGAGCATCCGGTCCGCCGGCGCGAACAGCTCCGGCCGGGACTGGACGGTGTTGCGCAGCGCCCGGACCGGGGCGCGGCGCGCCCGGTGCCCGATCGCGACCGGGTGACGCCGGGTCACCCACCCCTCCGACACGGTGATCTCCCGTGTCTTCAGGGAGTCCTTGTACTCCTTCTGCCCCCGGCCGAGATCGAGGTACGCGATCCCGTCGGCGGCGGCCGCCTCGGCCATCCGCAGATGCAGGACCAGCCCGGGGGAGTACTTCGCGTACTCCGGGTCGTACGCCGGGAACCAGCACGCGAGGATCCGCTCGGTGCGCAGCCCGAAGTGCGCCGCGATCGGCCGCTCGCCCGCGTAGAGCACCGACAGGAGGCCCGCGAACGGCTCGGAACGGGTGTGGAACAGCTGCTGCACCAGCCGGCTGATCCAGTCGTGGGCGAAGCGGTCGCTGCGCCCGGTCCTGCGGTACTGCGCGGACTTCCAGCCCATCAGGGTGCGCAGCATCGCCGGGTCGCGCTCGTCGTGGACGTAGCGCACCTCGCCGGCGTCCCGGCCGAGCCTGCGTTCCTTGGCGAGCGTGGTCCGGGTGAACTTCGGTGCCTGGGAGCGCAGATGACGCAGATAGACGGCGTACCCCTGGTCGACGTCCATGACCGGGGACGGAAAGCCGGCTCGGGCCCCCGCGGCGAACGGCTCCTGGCCCTCCACCAGGTGGTCGAACTCCCAGACGGCGAGCCCGCAGGCGCGCAGCAAATCCTGTGCGTCCCAGCCGAAACCGGGCCGGTATACCAGCCCCTGGGCGTCGGAGACGCCGAGGCCGACGGCCCGGCCGACCCCGGTCGCGCTGCGCTGGAACGGGAAGAACGCGGCCGGCTCCCCGTCCTCTCTTACGACCGCGATCCGCACCCCCTTGCGGCACCGGCCCACCGCGAGCGCGAACTCGGGGGACAGGAACGGGTTCGCCAGCTCGGGCGAGCCCTGCAGATGGGCCTTGGACTGAAGGGACGTCCACGCCGCCCGGTCGGCCGCGCTCAGCTCGCCGGGGCGGTACACATCGATGTCCACGTCAGCGAGTCCGTCCCGTCGTGGTGCGGCCGCGCCGGCGTACCCAGAGCAGCAGCAGGAGCAGCGCGCTGATCATGGTCACGGCCACGACACCGCCCCGGTAGGACCACCGGTGCACGGCGAGCATGCCCTGGGCCACCAGCATGTTGACGACGACCGAGCCGGCCAGGGCGGTGAGCACCCGGGCGAGCGGTGCGAGGCCGTGCAGCGCGGCGGCGACGGCGACGGCGGGCGCCGCCAGCAGGAAGAACAGCGTGAACGGACCGCGCAGCGGCGAGTCGGAGCCGGTCAGCGCGAGGATCGCGCCGAACCCGCCGACGGCCGTCGCGGCCCCCGCGAGCAGCGGCGACAGATCTCGCTCCGCGCCTCTCCACGCCCCTGGTCGCGTGCCCTCGGCACGGTCCCTTGACGATGTCCTGATACGTATGGTCTGCATTGGCGACTTTGCCCCCCGAAGCGCCGGATGCCGGGCTTCAATGTGACTCAGCCCTGTGGCGGTCGTCAAGAGCCGGAGGGCCCTGTGCGGGGGATGGTACGGACAAGCGGACAAGTGTTCCCCGGAGGCGGAAGTCGCCTCCGGGGAACGGTCGTTCAGGTGCGTGCTACGGGACGAGCTTCAGGAGCTTGTTCGGCGAGCCGGTGCCCGCGCTGGTGACCACGCCGGAGGTGGCGCCGTTCACCAGGGCCGAGGCGACCGTGGCCGGGGTGGCCGAGGTGTGGCCCGCGAGGTAGACCGCCGCGGCGCCCGCGACGTGCGGGGTGGCCATCGAGGTGCCGGAGAGCGTGGCGGTGGCGGTGTCGCTGGTGTTGTAGCCGGCGACGATCGACGAGCCGGGGGCGAAGATGTCCAGCGTGGAGCCGTAGTTCGAATAGCTGGCCTTGGCATCCGTGCTGGTGGTGGCGCCGACCGTGATCGCGGTGGCGACGCGGGCCGGGGAGTACGAGGAGGCGTTGGCGGAGCTGTTGCCCGCCGCGACCGCGTAGGTCACTCCGCTCGCGATGGAGTTGGCGACCGCCGTGTCCAGCGAGGTGGAGGCGGAGCCGCCGAGCGACATGTTGGCGACGGCCGGGGTGGTGTGGTTGTTGGTCACCCAGTTGATGCCCGCGATCACACCGGCCGTGGTGCCCGAGCCGCTGTTGTCGAGCACCCGCACCGCCACGATGTTGGCCTTCTTGGCCACGCCGTAGGTGGAACCCGCGATCGTGGTGGCCACATGGGTGCCGTGGCCGTTGCCGTCGGAGGCGGTGGTGTCGCCGTCGACCGCGTCGTAGCCGTACGAGGCACGGCCGCTGATCTGGGTGTGGGTGATGCGCACGCCGGTGTCGATGACGTAGACCGTCACGCCGCTGCCCGCGGTGTCCGGGTAGGTGTACGTGCCGGAAAGCGGAAGCGCGGCCTGGTCGATGCGGTCGAGGCCCCAGGGGGCGCTGGACTGCGTGGTGTCGGCGAGCTTGACGACCTGGTTCTGCTCGACGTGGGCCACGGCCGGGTCGGCCGCGAGTCTCCTGGCCTCGGTCGCGGAGAGGGTGGCGGAGTAGCCGTTGAGCACGGTGCCGAACGTCTTCCCGACCGTGCCGCCGTACTCCTTGACCAGGTTCTTGCCCGCGCTCGACGACGCCTTCAGGCCGGCGGATCCCGTCTTGAGCGTGACGATGTAGCTGTCCTTGACCGCGGTGGGGGAGTCGGCGGCGAGGACCTTGCCCTCGGCCGGCGCGGCCTGGGCGGGAAGTGTGGTGAGCCCACCGACGAGGGCGGCGGTCGCCAGGCTGGTTATCGCGGCGAACCGGAGCTTGTTGCTACGCAGTTGTGCCATTACGAGGGAGTCCTCCTCATAGGCGACGCGCACCGGGGTCGGGCACGCGTCAGTGGGGGGTGCGCGCGTGATCGCGCACACGACCCGGAACGTCGCGTTCCCGTCTCGGGCTGAGTAAAGAGTGGGTCATCTACGGGGGTCGCTCAAGGGAGTTGAGCACCCGTCAACAAACCTGTCATGCACGCGTAATCAAACACACTGCGAACACACAGGGTCGCGGTGTGCAAGACCTGAAAAGTCTTGGCATGGACACTTCCCGTCAACACGCGTAGTTGCTACGACGGTTGTGGCAGAGATCCTGCTAAAGGGAGGTTCCATGAGACGTTCCCGACTTGCCGTATACGTCACCTCACTCCTCCTCGCCACCGGCGCCGCGCTCTTCGGAGCGCCCCCGGCCCAGGCGGCGACCGGCCCCTACGTGGCCCTCGGCGACTCCTATTCGTCCGGGGTCGGAGCCGGCAGCTACATCTCCTCCAGCGGCGACTGCAAACAGAGCACGAAGGCCTACCCCTACCTCTGGGCCGCCGCCAACTCACCCTCGTCGTTCAGCTTCAAGGCCTGCTCGGGCGCTCGAACGGGTGATGTTCTGGCGAACCAGCTCGGCACCCTCAGCACCGGCACCGCACTCGTCACCATCAGCATCGGCGGCAACGACGCCGGCTTCTCCGACGTCATGACCACCTGCGTCCTGCAGTCCGACAGCTCCTGTCTGTCCCGCATCAACACCGCCAAGGCGTACGTCGACTCGACGCTGCCCGCCCAGCTCGACAACGTCTACTCGGCGATCAGCAGCAAGGCCCCCAACGCCCATGTGGTCGTCCTCGGCTACCCGCGCTTCTACAAGCTCGGCACCACCTGCGTGGGCCTCTCCGAGACCAAGCGGTCGGCGATCAACGGCGCCGCGGACTACCTCGACGCCGCCGTCGCCAAGCGCGCCGCGAACCACGGCTTCACCTGGGGAGACGTCCGCCCCACCTTCACCAACCACGAGATCTGCTCCGGCAGCTCGTGGCTGAACAGCCTGAACTGGCTCAACATCGGCGAGTCGTACCACCCCACCGCGGCCGGCCAGTCCGGCGGCTATCTGCCCGTCCTGAACAGCGCGGCCTGACCGTCACTCCTCGGTCGGCGTAGCAGAGGGGGAGGCCCCGCCCGTCGGGGTCTCCGTCTCACAGGTCACCGAGAACGGCACCGAGTTGGACGTCGTCCTCGCCGGATCGCGGACCTCGACGCTGATCTCGTTCCGATACGTCCCGCTGTCGTCGTACGTCGTCACGAACGCCGTGTCCTGCCTGGACTTCCCGCCCCCCTCCGGGAACGACAGCGTCTTCCACCCCTGGTCCATGACCTTCCCGTCCTTGGACTTCCAGCGGTACGTCACCTGCGCCGGCAGCCGGCCCACCGTGATCGTCGCCGTGAAGGAGGGCGCCTCGGCCTGCGCCGGCGGGCAGCTTCCCGTGTACTCCGTGTGGGCGCCGGTCAGCACGGCCTGCACGGTCTGCGGCGGCGGCGCGCTGGTGGTGGGGGTGCTCGGACCGGACGAGGAGGGCGGCGGAGCCTCGGTGTTCTGGTCCGTCCTGCTCGGGGTGGTCTCGCCCCGGCTGGTGTTGCTGCCCGTGTTGGCGTCACCACCGCCGTCGTCCCGGTTGAGCAGTGCGTACGTCAGCCCCGCGATGGCCAGCGCCAGGGCGGCGAGCCCGGCGATCAGCACGACCGCGGCACGGCGGTTGCGGTCGGGGGGCTGGGGCTGGGGCTGCGGCGTTGTGGGGGTGGTGGGACCGGTGGGACCGGTGGGGATCGGCGCGGTCGGCGGCTCCTCGCGGTACCCGGCGGTCGTAGGCGCATACGGAAAGGGGGCGGCCGGGACCGCGTCCGTACGCAGGGTGCCGCCCGCCCCGACGATCCGCAGATCCTGCTCGGCACGGTCGGCGGACAGCCGCTCGGCCGGGTCCTTGCGCAACAGCCCCTCGATGACGGGGGCGAGCGGCCCGGCCCGGTGCGGCGGCGGCAGTTCGTCGTCGACGATCGCGCGCAGCGTGTTCAGCGGGGTGTTCTGACGGAACGGCGAGTTGCCCTCGACCGCCGCGTACAGCAGCACACCCAGCGACCACAGGTCCGACTCCGGACCCGGCGTACGCCCCAACGCCCGCTCCGGCGCCAGGAACTCGGGCGAGCCGATCACCTCGCCGGTCATCGTCAGCGCGGAACTGCCCTCGACCATGGCGATGCCGAAGTCGGTGAGCACCACCCGGCCGTCGTTCGACAGCAGCACGTTGGCCGGCTTCACGTCCCGGTGCAGCACGCCCGCCTCGTGCGCGGCCCGCAGCGCGGCCAGCACCTCCGCACCGATGTGCGCCGCCCGCTGCGGCGAGAGCGGGCCCTCCGCGTCCAGGACGTCGGCGAGCGACACGCCCCGCACCAGTTCCATGACGATCCAGGGCCGGCCGTCCTGCGTGGCCACGTCGTACACCGTCACCACGTTGCGGTTGGCGACCCGGGCCGCGGCCCACGCCTCCCGCTCCAGGCGGGCGTACATCCGCTCCACCTCGGACCCGGCCAGTCCGGCGGGCGCCCGCACCTCCTTGACGGCGACCTCGCGGTGCAGCACCTCGTCACGGGCGCGCCACACGGTTCCCATGCCGCCCTCGCCGAGCGGGGACAGGAGGCGGTAGCGGCCGGCGATCACACGTTCACTGCCCGGTTCTTCGGACACGGGCGCCCCCTCTTCGCAGCAGGCGCGGCCTTCGCCGCGTTCGCGACTCCGCATGACTTCGCGTGATTTCTCCCCAAAAGTAGCTCAGCCGAGTGCGGATGCCGCCCCCTTGAGCACCAATCCAGCCCCGAGCGCCACGACGAGCAACGCCGACATCAGCGGCGCGTGCCGGCGCACGAGGGCCGTGATCGGATGCGTGGCCCAGCGGGGGCGCCGGTCCAGCAGCCGATTCATCCCGGTACCCAGCCTGACGACGGCGAACCCCGCCGCGGTGAGCGTGAGGGCGAGCCCCACGCCGTACGCCACGACGAGCAGGAACCCGAACCACGCCTGCCCGAGCGCCATCGCGCCTACGAGGACGACGACCGCGGAGGGGCTGGGGACAAGCCCGCCGGCGAAGCCGAGGAGGATCGTGCCGCGGAGGGTGGGGGCGGTGGAGTGGCTGTGGGTGAAGCCACCGTGCGTGTGCGTGTGGGTATGCGCGTGCGAGTGATCGTGATCGTGATGATGGTCATGAGACTGGCCATGGTCATGAGAGTGGCCGTGGGGGTGGGCGCCGACCAGCGCCAACTCGCGCTCGGGGGCCGCGGCGGACACCTGCGCGTGCGCATGGCCGCGCTGGTGCCAGGCCCGTCGTACGAGGGTCAGGCCCGCCCCGATCACCAGCGCGCCGCTCGCGACGCCCAGCCAGGTGATCACCGAGGGCGCCGCCCCCGAGCCCGCCGTGACCAGCAGGCCCAGGGCGACCACGCCGAGGGTGTGCGTGACCGTGACCGACGCGGCCAGGGGCATGACGTCCTTGAGGCGGGCCCTGCCGCCGCGGGCGGTGGCCACCGCGGCCATCAGGGTCTTGCCGTGGCCCGGGGCGAGGGCGTGCAGCGCGCCGAGGGCGACGGCGATGAGGAGGGCGAGGGCGGCGAAGCCCACGGTGAGGTCGTGGCGGGCGACCAGGGAGTCCAGCGCCCGCGTCCAGCGGTCGGCGCCGCGCGGGAGGACGGAGGCGGCGGGGGCGTCGGCATTCTCCTCGGCGAGGGCGGGGCCACCGGGGCGGACGCGCAGTGCCGCGGTGGTGGTGTCGGCGGGGGAGGAGAGCAACTCGCCCGGGTAGGTGGTCAGTTCGCGGGAGACCGAGGTCTTCGGTACGTCCGAGGCCGTCAGCGTCGTCCGGTCGCCGCGCGCGGTGATCTCCCGCCAGCCGGGGCCGGAGGCCGCGCCCGCGCTGCGGAAGCCCAGGGACACGGTCGCGTCCTCGGGGAGCGGTGCCGTCAGTTCGCACTCCACACGCAGGGTGTCGAGCCCGGCCTGCCCGGGCCGTACCGCCGCCTTGCTGCTCCTGACGCTCAGGGCCGCCGCCGTGCCGTCGACCGTGACCTCGCTGCCTTTCGCCGCCGTCTCGCAGCGCTGCCGGGCCCATGCGCCCATGCCCTGCCGCTCGATGTCCGGCTTGGCCTGGGTCGCCGGGATCTCGGCGAGGTCCTCGACATGGTCGACGCGAAGCTGCCCGGGGGCGGTGACCAGTCCGTCGTAGCGGTTGACGGTGAAGTTGCCGAGGGGGTGCGCGCTCGCACCGCCGGAGGGGACGAGCACGAGCGCGCACACGGCCGTCAGGACGGCCGCACCGGAGGCGAACAGACGACGGGTCCTCACTTGGCCGCCTCCAGCGTCTTCAGTGCCTTACGGGCCTCGGCGGCGCCCAGGGGCGAGAAGCCGGGGTTCAGTTTCAGGGCCGCGGCGAGATGGGTGCGGGCGTCCTCGGCGTGGCCGGTGGCGCGCTCGATCATGCCGCGGTGGTAGAGGAACGCGGCGCTGCGGTAGCCGGTGGCGGTGGCCTGGCGGGCGTAGGGCAGGGCTTCGGCGTCCTTGCCGTTGACGTGCAGGGCCCAGGCGAGGGCGTCCGCGGTGTGCACGGTGTGCCGGCGGGCCCACTCGGCGCGGGCCGCGCGCAGCGCCGCGGCCTTGTCGCCGTGGTCGGCGGCGGCGAGGGCGGTGTCGAGGTCGGCGTTGACGCCGTTGGCGCGGGCGAGGGCGGTCCAGGCGTCGACGAGGGCGTACTGCTCGTCGGCCTTCGCCCGCTCGCCCGCCCGCTCGTACAGCTCACCCAGCTCGACCAGCGGTCCCGGCAGCGGATAGCGGGCGACCACGTCCTCCATGTTCTTGAGGGCGGCTGCCCCCTCGCCGCTCGCGGCCTGTGCGCGGGCCCGGCCTTCGAGGGCGGGGATGTAGTCCTCGTCGGCGGCGAGCGCACGGGCGTAATAGGTGAGGGCCGACTTGTAGTCGCCCTGGTTCCAGGCGAGTTGGCCGAGCTGGGCGGCCACGTACGCCACGTCGCCCGGGGTGGTCGCGGAGCCGAGCGCCTGCTTCAGCACCCGCTCGGCGGTCGTGACGTCACCGCGCAGCTCCCGTACGTACGCGTACCGGGTGAAGACGGGGACGCCGGGCTTGCGGGCGTCAGCCGTGTCGGCGGCCTTCGCGGCGTCGGCGTAACGGCCGAGCTCGACAAGGGCGTCGACCCGCAAGGAGAGGGCCCGCTCGTTGTAGGGGTTCTGCTTCAGCACCTGGTCGGCGTACTTGAGGGCGTTGCCGAAGTCGTGCCGGGCCGCGGCGAGGGCGGCGCGCCCGGCGAGGGCCTGCTCGTTGTCCGGCTTCAGCTTCAGCGACCTGTCCAGGGCCTTGTCGGCCTGCGGATAGCGGGAGGGGTCGCCCTTGGTGCGGGCCTGCTCGACATAGGCGAGCCCGAGGGTGGCCCAGCCGCCGAAGTCCTTCGGCTGGGACCGGAGATGGTCCTGGAGGGAGGCGATGCTCGTGTCGAGGTCGCCGTTGGAGAGCAGCGCCGGTGACATGGCGCTCGGCGCGGCGGCGGCACTCGTACCGCCGCCGTCCCGCAGGGCACCGAAGGCGATGGATCCGCCGGTGAGCGCGATGGCCAACAGCACGGCGGAGCCGCTGAGTTGAACGACCCGCCCCCACCGCCTTCCCGGCGGGTCGTCATGCTTTTGCGAGGCCATGCCCTCTCCTAGATATGTCGAACAGTGCGGCGCGACCCGCGCCGTGGGGGATGAGTACGCGCGGGTCGCGCCAGTTTCAAAGGGACGTCGACTGCAAGAGAACCGACCTAGTACGGCCGAGTCCTCATCCGCCGCCACCACATGAGGCCGGCGCCCACGAGGGCAATACCGGCCGCACCCGCACCGGCGCTCGCGGCGATCAGCGTCGTGTCGTCCATGCCGCCCGAGGCCCCGGCCGGCTGCAACGCATCACCGAGCTGGTTACGGACGTCGTTGCCACCACTCGTGCCCTTGGCCAGCGCACCCCGAGAACCCGCCGTCGGGTTGGCCAGATACGGGAACGACTTGCCGAACTTCTTGTCGTTCTTGTCGACCGCGTCACCCAAGTCGTTCTTGGAACCGACGAGTTCACCCTCGACGACCTGGAGCGCCGCGTCGAGCACGTCGTCGGAGAGCCGACGCCCGTTCGGGAAGCCCGCGTTGTCGCCGTCGAGCACACCGAGCCGCTTGGGATCATGCGTCGGCTTGATGGACGTGTTGAGGCGCAGCTCCTCCGCCGGCCGTACGTGCGGCGGCTGGTTGAGGCCCTCGACGCCCTTCAGGAAGACGTCGACCAGGTCGTTGCGGGGCTCGGCGGGCGCCTTGATCTTGTAGATCGCCTCGATGAGCTTCGGCAGCTCCGGGTTGGTCACGTTGTCCAGGAAGTCGGCGTCGTTCCAGGGCGCGGACGCGTTGAACTTGTCCTTGTCCTCGATGGGGTTGACGACCTCGTTCACCAGCGGGTTGCCGAGGCGGGAGACCTGGGAGTAGTAGCCCTGGGCGTTCTTGCGCTGGGTCGTCGACCAGATGCCGACGATCGGCTGCTCCGCGGACTCCGTGATCATGTCCGTCGGCACCTGGAGGGCTATGGAGTTGACGTTGTAGCCCTTGAGCGTGTCCCGGCCGACCTCGGACAGGTTCCCGCCGTACAGCAGGTCGAAGACGCGCAGGTCCAGGAAGAACGGGTCGTCGGCCTGGCCGGCGAACGTCGTTGCGCCGCTGGACAGTTCGTGGATCGCCTCCTTGCGCAGCTTGCCGTAGTTCGGCATCGACGCCTTGCCCACGTTCGACGGGGCGACGGGCACGTCGTCGGCGAGCTTCGTCTTGGAGACGACCCTCTGGTTGTGGAGCTTGAACAGCTCCAGGTCGTACGACTGCGTGACGTTCAGGTCGGGGTCGTCGAGGCTCTCGACGGCACCGGTGTTGTAGAGGAACGTCTTCTTGTTCTTCGTGTGCGTCTTGAACGTGTAGCGGAAGAGCAGCTCGCCCTGCGCGTCACCGTTGTTGTCGACGTGGATGTCGTACTGGGCGTCCTCGGCGAACGTGTAGAAGTTCGGGCCGCCCGCCGGGTCCTCGAAGGGGATCCAGTTGGCGATGATCGTCGTCGTGTCCGGCTTGTCCGGGCTGACGAAGGCGTACACGTCCGTGTTGTCGTACTGCGGGTCGCCCGAGATCAGCGGGGCCTCCCGGTGACTGGAGGCGGAGGCCGCCCCCGGTTCCAGCGTGGCCACGCCGGCGGCTGCGAGCCCCCCGGCGGCCAGCGCACCACATACGAGGGTCACAAGGCTCCTGCGCCCCGCACCGCTCCTGGAGATAGGTGTCATGCCGTCCGTCCTCAGTCCAACTTGCCTGACGCTGGAGGATTCGGAGCAGGGGGCGGGCCGGATTGGTCGAACTTGAAAACTTATTTCCTCGCAGCTCGACCCGCGTTTTCGACGTTCTGATCCGTAACCCCATCCGGAGGTGTGTTCGTTGCGAATACCTCGTGGGAAAGGACGACCCGGATGCGGGTTCGCGGGAGGGGGAGACGAGTTGGAGGCGGACGAGCTTCTGGTGCTCGTGGCCGGCGGTGACCAGAAGGCATTCGAGATGCTGTACGGACTGGTGTCCGGGCCGGTGTTCGGGCTCGTACGACGGGTCGTGCGCGATCCGGCGCAGTCCGAGGAGGTGGCTCAGGAAGTGCTGCTCGAACTCTGGCGCTCCGCCGCGCGGTTCGACCCCGGCCGGGGCAGCGCCCTGTCCTGGGTCCTCACCCTCGCCCATCGGCGGGCCGTGGACCGGGTGCGCAGTGCCCGCGCGGCCGGCGAGCGCGAGCAGCGGGAGGCCCACCGGGCCCACCACACCGCCTTCGACCAGGTGACCGAGGAGGTCGAGGCGGGACTCGAACGCGAGTGGGTGCGCCGCTGCCTGGAACGGCTGACCGACCTCCAGCGCCAGTCCGTCACCCTCGCCTACTACGACGGCTACACGTACCGTGAAGTGGCCGAGCGGCTCTCGCTGCCGCTGGGCACCGTCAAGACCCGGATGCGCGACGGACTGACCCGGCTGCGCGAGTGCCTGGGAGGTGTGGCGTGAGCCTGCTCGACAAGATGCTGCGCCGCGACGACCCGCACTCGCTGGCCGCCCCCTACGCCCTGGACGCCCTGGAGCGGGCCGAGCGGACCCGCTTCGAGAAGCACTTGAGGAACTGTCCGGTCTGCGCCGCCGAGGTCCGCGCCCTGTCCGAGGACGCCGTCCGGCTGGCCTGGTCGACGGCGGCCCCGCCGCCGCCCGCGATGCGCGACCGTGTGCTGGCCGCCGTACGCACCACGGCACAGGAGCCGGCCCGGGCGCGCGAGCCCGAGGCGCGCGCCCGGACAACGCAACTGCCGCCGCACGTCTGGGGCACGCAACCACCGCCGTCGCGCTCCGGGGGCCCCTCCCACGCTTTCGGCAGTGGGGGAGCGCCCCGCGCGCGCCGCCCCCTGTTCGTGCCGTTCGCCACCGCCACGGCCGCCGCCGCGCTCGTCGTCGCCTCCCTGTTCGCCGTACAGGCGAACCAGACGCAGGACCAGCTGAACGCCGAGCGCGCCCAGGCACGTGAGATCGCCCACGTTCTCGCAGCTCCGGACGCCCGGGCCAGCACGGGAAAGGACGCGGACGGCCGCAGCATCGGCGTGATCGCCTCCGCGGCGGAGGGACAGGCGGTCATCACGTTGCGCGGATACGACGACGTCCCGAGCGGCCGCGTGAACCAGTTGTGGCTCATGCGCCCCGGCGCGCAACCGCGCTCCCTCGGGCTCTTCGAGGGCGACACGCCCTTGGTCGCGACCGGTCTCGACAAGGCGGCCACATCACTCGCTGTGACCGTCGAGCCCGACGGAGGGTCACCGCAACCCACCAGCCAGCCAGTTGTCCAACTCGCCCTGAAATCGGTTGGATTCGGAGAGTAATCAAGGAGGGGTCGTCAACACCCTTACGGGGAAGGTGAATCCTGTGACCGCGATACACGAGTGCCCCGCGGGGGCGATAGGGTTACCCTGCCCGGGCCGGGTGGACTCGTACGGGTGGGGAGTGACATGGATCAGATAACAGTGCGCAGCAGGGCCAGGGTCCCTGCGATCACCTGCGGGAGCAGCGCGACCAGTTCGCGTCTCGACCGCCATCTCGCGGTGCTCGGGGGTCCCGTGGTGCCGCAGCAGAAGGCTGCCGAGGCCACCACGCTGATGCGTGAGCTGACAGCGCGTGAGCCCGTGCGCAACCAGAGCGACCAGAAGGCGCGGGTCCGTCGGGTCTCGCTCTTCGCGCCGCTGCGCCGACTGCGTCGATCGCTGTTCGGCGGGCGCTGAGCTCCCGACTCGCGCTCGGGCGGTCGCACCGGTCCGGCACGGCGCCGCGAACCCGTCGTCCGTCATCCCCACGGCATGCGGCACCCTCCGGGTGCGGCCGCCCGAACGCGAGTACGCACATTCCCCCGCTCCCCATGAACTCGTCCGCGACACCCACCCGTTGACGAAGAAGCCCCGGGGTGCCCCGGGGCTTCCGTAAGCCTGGCCGTTCAACTCACGTCTCGTGCGCCGGAGTTCACCCCTCGCCGCGTGCGTACCGGCGCACCCCCAGCGGCACGAACACCGCCAGCAGCACCGCGCACCACGCCAGCGACCCGGCGACCGGATGCGCCACCGGCCACGCGGCCCCCTGAGGGACGGGCGCGTTGCCGAACAGCTCCCGCAGAGCCGTGGTGAGCGCGCTGATCGGGTTCCACTCGGCGATCGCGCGCAGCCAGCCCGGCAGATTGCCGGTCGGGATGTAGGCGTTGGACAGCAGCGGCAGCATGAAGGTCGCGCTGCCCAGCTGACCGGCCGCCTCCTCGCTCCGCGTCAGCAGCCCGAGGAAGATCCCGGCCCAGGTGCACGCGAACCGGAACAGCAGCAGCAGCCCCACGGCCGCGACCGCCTCCGGCGCGGACCCCTCGATCCGCCATCCCACCGCGAGCCCGACCAGCAGGAACGGAACCGTGCCCACGGCCGTGACCACCAGGTCGGCGACCGCCTGGCCCACCGGCACGGCGGCCCGGCTCACCGGCAGCGTCCGCAGCCGGTCCGTGACCCCCCGGTGCACGTCCTGCGCCGCCTGGAACATCCCGGTCATGATCCCGTTGGCGGCGGTCGCCACCAGTAGCCCCGGCACCAGGAACGAGCGGTACTCCGCGCCCGGCATCGCCAGCGCGCTGCCGAAGACGTAGCCGAAGAACAGCAGCATGCTGATCGGCATGGTCTGGGTCAGGATCACCAGCGCCGGGTTGTTGCGGACCCGCAGCAGCTGCCGGCCCAGCATGGCCGTGCCGTCGTAGGCGAGGGTGCTCATGCGGCTACCTCCTGCTCCCGCTCGGCCGTCAGACGCAGGAACACGTCGTCCAGCGTGGGTGGTCTGAGACTTGCGTCGAGCAACGGCACTCCCGCCGCGTCGAGTTCCCGCACCAGGCGCGGCAGCGTGAGCGTGCTGTCCCGGGTGACCGCGCCGACGGCCACCCGTTCGTGGTCGAAGGAGGGCTGCCCGCCGGTGAGCCGGTCGAGCACACCGGCCGCCGGTACGAGCACGTCCGGGTCCGCGACGACGACCTCGACGTAGGTGCCGATCACCGCCTTGAGCTGGTCCGGTGACCCGGTGTGGGCCACCAGGCCCCGGTCCACCAGGGCGATGTCGTCGGCGAGCTGGTCCGCCTCCTCCAGGTACTGGGTGGTCAGCAGGACCGTCGTGCCGTCCCGCTTCAGCTCCCGCACCGCGTCCCAGATGTCCCCGCGGCTCGCCGGGTCGAGGCCGGTCGTCGGCTCGTCCAGGAAGAGGACCTCGGGGCGGCGGACCAGGCTCGCCGCGAGGTCGAGACGGCGGCGCATCCCGCCCGAGTAGGTGGACGCGGGCCGGTCGGCGGCCTCGGTCAGCCCGAAGCGCTCCAGCAGCTCGCCGGCCCGCTCGTTCGGCGCCCGCATCCGGTGCAGCCGGGCGAACAGCCGCAGGTTCTGCCGGCCGGTGAGGTCCCCGTCGACCGACGCGTACTGCCCGGTCACGCCTATGGCGCGCCGTACCGCCGCGGCCTCGCGGACCAGGTCGTACCCCGCGACCCGCGCCGACCCCGCGTCCGGGCGCAGCAGCGTCGTCAGCAGCCGTACCGCCGTCGTCTTGCCCGCCCCGTTCGGTCCGAGCACCCCGCAGACCGTGCCCCGCGGGACGGCCAGGTCCAGCCCACGCAGGGCACGCACCTCGCCGAACCGCTTCTCCAGACCCTCACTAAGTACAGCGTACGTAGTAGTCATGGGTCGACCATAGCGCACTACGTACGCTGTACGTAACTAGGATGGTGGCCGAGGTGATGATCGATGGCGGGCCGAGCGGCCGTACCCGAAGTGATCTGGGCGCGCCCCGAGCGTGCGGGGCGGGGGCCGAAGCCGGCGTACACGCGCGCCGACATCGCGGCGGCGGCGGTGCGGATCGCCGACACCGAGGGCCTGGACGGGCTGTCGATGCGGCGCGTCGCGGCCGAGCTGGGCTGCGGCACGATGTCGCTGTACAACTACGTCCCCCGCAAGGAGGACCTGTACGAGCTGATGATCGACGCGATCGGCGGGGAGCACGAGATCCGGGAGCCCTCGGGCGACTGGCGTGCCGACATGCTCCGCAACGCGATGGAGACCCGCGGGATCATGCATCGGCACACCTGGGTGCCGCGGCTGATGTCAGGGGTCTACGGCTTCAGCCCGAACAGCCTGCGCTATCTGGAGCACTGCCTGGACTGTCTGGAGCCGCTCGACCTCCCGTACGCCACCAAGACGGAGCTGGTCGCGCTGCTCAACGGGGTCGTGACGACGTACACCGCGAACGAGATCGCGACGGCCGAGCGGACGCGGTCGATGCCGTGGTCCGAGGAGGAGGAGAACGCGGTGCGGATCGCCTACCTCGGGAGTCAGGTGGCTACCGGGGCGTATCCGAGGCTGGCGGCGGCGTTCATGGAGCAGAGCGGGCCGA
The DNA here is from genome assembly GCF_045041065.1 of Streptomyces sp. NBC_00028. Taxonomy (NCBI): domain Bacteria; kingdom Bacillati; phylum Actinomycetota; class Actinomycetes; order Kitasatosporales; family Streptomycetaceae; genus Streptomyces; species Streptomyces sp. NBC_00028. The sequence continues at coordinate 7,851,824 of NZ_CP108293.1, forward strand.
TCGATCTGGAGGGGGTGTTCAGGAGGGCGTTGGAGCGGGTGCTGGACGCGTTCGATCCGGAACGGCGTTAGATCAGGCCCAGTTGGCCTTCCGGGCCTTCCTCGTGGTGGTCGAGAACCGATGCCGGGCGCCTTGCCGAGTCCGGTACCGGCAGGACGCCCGCCCTGCGCAGGTCCGTCGTTCTGATCCTCGGCGTCAACTCGTCCTGAAGTGGCTCCACTTCCGCCAGTAGCGCCAACACCGTGATCAGCTCCAGGAGTTCAGACGTCCATGTCTGGGTCCAGGTCGCCGGGCGGATCGCTGCCAGAGTGCCCGGCTCGGGTTCTGCCGTGCGCGTCGTGAACCACTCCTCCAGGACCCTCACCCCGGCCACCTCGTAGTCCCACGCCTCCGGCGGCACCGGGGAGACGCGGCCCTCGTCGAGGTGGAGGGTCTCCTCGTCGCGGTCGTAGTGGAGGGTGAGGGGGCGGGAGGGGAGGGGGGCTCTGACGTAGGGGCGACGGCCTCCCGGCAGCTTGGGCCGGTCGCCGTCGCGGCGCATCAGCCACAGCAGACGGTGGCCCGACTCGACGCCCCGCGCCCAGAGTCCCGGGTCGTCGGTGAGCGGGACGGTCAGGTCGGGGCGGACGGCCGTCATGATCCAGGCGAGCACGTCCAGGGGGGACGGGGCTTGGCCGAGACGCTCGCCCAGGTACCCCAACAGGCCCGGCGCGAGGTTCGGTTCGGTGGCTCCGGGGCGGCGGTAGAGGGGGCGGACGCGGCCGGGGCGGAGCAGCGGGAGCAAGGACGTGGCGACCAGCGGCGGGCCCCCACCGCCCGCCGTCTCCGCCACGAACACCTGGTCGTCGTCCGCCACCCGCCACAACTCCGGGCGGGCGATGTCGATCAGACGGTGATCGGGGATCAGCCACTGTTCGTCGAAGGGAGCCGACAGGACACGGACGGGCTCCGGGCAGGGACCGGTCGCCCTGACCAGCTTCTCCGTGCCGCCGGTCCGGCCCGGCAGCTGCCCGACCGCGGAGCGCAGGGTGCGGGAGCGCGTCGGCTCGAACAGGGCCTCCCGGTCCGGGCCTTCGGCCTTCAGCAGGGCGTCCCAGCGGGCTTTCAGGGATGCCGCGTCCGGACCCGCCGGCCACCCCCGGCCGAGCCGCGGCGGTGCGACGGACCACGGCATGAGGTCCGCGAGCAGCGGAGCGTCGTCGTGCGTCACGCTGGGCATCGTACGACTTGGAAACGGCACCGGGGTCAGGTCGCCTCCAAGGTCACCGTGAAGGAGAAGCGGTCGCCGCGGTAGTGGATGACCGCCGCGTCCAGCACCCGGCCCTCCGTGTCGTAGGTGACGCCCGTGTAGTGCAGGATCGGGCTGAGCAGCGGTACTTGGAGGAGCTGGGCCGTCTCCGGGTCCGCGAGGCGGGCCTCCACGGTGTCCGTGATGCGGCTGATGTCCGCCCCGACGACATCCCGCAGCACCTTCGTCATCGGCCAGCGGACCAGGTCCTCCGGGTCGACCCGGGCGGCGAGTTCGGGGCGGATCCAGTTGCGCACGTGGTTGGTCGGCTCGCCGGTCTTCTCGTCGGAGCGCAGCCGGTGGTACGTGCCCACCTCGTCCAGATCGGGGAAGTACTCGGCGAGTTCGGGCGGCACCGGCCCCTTGCCGTGGTCGAGCAGCTCTGTGGTCATGCCCGACTGCTGGGCCACGATCGCGTCCACCGAGCCGAGCAGCCGCACGGGCGCGGTCCGCAGGGCGTTCGGCTCGATGAACGTGCCGCGCCGGCGATGGCGGGTGATCAGCCCTTCGTCCTCCAGCTCCTTGAGCGCCTGCCGCATGGTCAGCACGCTCACCCCGTAGTGCCCCGCCAGCTGCTCCTCGGTGGGCAGCCGCAGCGGGTCCTGGGGCGAGCGGCCCAGTATCGAGGCGCGCAGCGACTGCGACACCTGGTACCAGAGCGGCAGTTTGCGGTTCAGGACGATCGAGTCCGGGGCGAAGGAGGTCACCAGGCCATCCGTACCGGTCGGGGATCTTCAGTGCAAGGGGCGGAAGTGGCGCTCCAGGCCCTTCCACACGTCGTCGTAGTGGCGCTGGAGATGGTCCGCCTGGGCCGCGTGCGCGGTGAGCGTGACCGGCCAGCGCGTCTCGAACATGAACGCCAGTCCGTCGTCCACCTTCCGCGGCACCAGCTCCGCCGCGCTCGCCCTGTCGAAGGTGTCCCGGTCGGGACCGTGCGCCGACATCATGTTGTGCAGCGAGCCGCCGCCCGGCACGAAGCCCTCCGCCTTGGCGTCGTAGGCGCCCTCGATGAGGCCCATGTACTCGCTCATCACGTTCCGATGGAAGTACGGCGGCCGGAACGTGTCCTCGCCCACCAGCCAGCGCGGCGCGAAGACGACGAAGTCGACCCCGGCGAGACCGGGGGTGTCGCTCGGCGACGTCAGCACCGTGAAGATCGACGGGTCCGGGTGGTCGTACGAGATCGACCCGATGACGTTGAAGCGGCGCAGGTCGTAGACGTACGGGAGGTAGTTGCCGTGCCAGGCGACCACGTCCAGCGGGGAGTGGTCGTACGTCGCCGTCCAGAGGTTGCCGCAGAACTTGTTCACCACCTCCACCGGACCCTCGACGTCCTCGTACGCGGCGACGGGCGCCTTGAAGTCGCGGGCGTTCGCGAGACCGTTGGCGCCGATCGGGCCGAGGTCGGGGAGGCGGAAGGGGGCGCCGTAGTTCTCGCAGACGTAACCGCGGGCTGCGGTGTCGAGGAGCTCGACCCGGAAGCGGACGCCCCGCGGGATCAGGGCGACCTGGCCGGGCTCGGCGTGCAGCAGCCCGAACTCCGTGCGCAGCAGGAGCCCGCCGCGCTCCGGGACGATCAGCAGCTCGCCGTCGGCGTCGCTGAAGACACGGTCCATGGAGTCGGTGGCGTGGTAGAGGTGCACGGCCATGCCGGTGCGCTGGGTCACGTCGCCGTTGCCGCCGAGGGTCCACAGGCCGGCCAGGAAGTCGGTGCCCTCCGTGGGCTCGGGGAGGGGGTTCCAGCGCAGCCGGTTCGGGTCCGGGACGGACTCGGTGAAGGGGGCCGTACGGATCCGGCCGTGGTGGGTGTGGGTGAACGCCGGGTGGGCGGCGGAGGGGCGGATGCGGTACAGCCAGGAGCGGCGGTTGTGGGCGCGGGGTTCGGTGAACGCCGTACCGCTCAGCTGTTCCGCGTAGAGGCCGAGGGGGGCGCGCTGCGGTGAGTTGCGGCCCTCGGGCAGTGCGCCCGGAACCGCCTCCGAGCTGTGCTCGTTGCCGAACCCGGAGAGGTAGGTCAGGCCCTCCGCGGTCTTCCGTGCGTCCCCGCTCATGATCGCTCCCTTGCGCTCTGATTCCTATGGAACACCGTAGGAATGCGTTTTCGTCCGCGCAAGAGGGAGGGCCCGGTCCGGTGATCGGCCTGGTGATCGGCCCGCTCCGGGGTGGGCCTCCTCATCAGGGAGGATGAACAACCAGCCTTCAGGGGGATCCGACTTTCGGATGACTGTTCTACGCTCCCGGCATGTCGTGGACGCGGGCCCTGCCGACCGCGCTCGCGGTCTGTGTCCTTGTGCTGACCGGAACCGCGAGCTGCGATTCGGACGACGGGCGACAGAAGGAACAGGCGGTGTCGCCCTCACCGGTGGGCAAGGTCCTCAAGGACACCGACGAGGAGGGGCGGCACTACCGTGAGGTGGACGACAAGGACGCCCCCGAGGTCGACATCGAGGTGCAGCCGGAGGCCGACGACAGCTGGGACGTACACCTGACGGTCAGCAACTTCCGCTTCTCGCCGGCCGGCACGGAACCGGAGGCGGTGGAGGGGCGCGGCCTGGTCTACCTCTACGTCGACGGCGACCTCGTCTCCCGGCTGCGCACCCCGGACTGCCGCGTCCCCGGCGACCTCGTCCCACGCGGCACCCACACCGTCACCGCCCGCCTCTACGCCGACGACGGCACCGTGTGGGCGGTCGACGGCGAGGCGGTGGAGAGCGCGGCCGACATCACGGCGTCGGGCGCGGAGGCGTCGCCGGGCGCGGAGACATCCCCTGGCCCGGCTGCGTCCCCGACCCCGGCCGCCTCGCCGAGTCCGGAGACCGCCGCCGCCACGCCGGACGCGCTGAGTGCACCGGGCACGTATGTCCGTACTGGGGGGCGAGGTTCACCGGACCGCGCCGGAAAGGCATCATGAAGCCCGTGCCCCACGCGACATCCGCGACATCGCTCCGCCGAGCCCCTGTGCAGCGGCGCAGCGCCGAACGGCTGACCAGAATCCTCGACGCCTGCGCCGACCTGCTCGACGAGGTCGGCTACGACGACCTGAGCACACGGGCCGTCGCCCAGCGGGCCGGCGTCCCCATCGGCTCCGTCTACCGCTTCTTCGGCAACAAACGGCAGATGGCGGACGCCCTCGCCCAGCGCAACCTCGAACGCTTCACCGAGCAGGTCGGCGAGCGCCTCCAGGGCGCCGACGGGGGCTGGCGGGTGGCCCTGGACGCCGTACTGGACGAGTACCTCGCCATGAAGCGCACGGTGCCCGGCTTCTCCCTCGTCGACTTCGGCAACCAGATCCCCGTCGGCGCCCGCGTCGCCGAACCCAACCACCGGGTCGCCGACCGCCTCATCGAACTCCTCTCGGGCTACCTCGGCCGCGACGCCGACGAGGATCTGCGGCGCACCTTCCTCATCGCGGTGGAGACCGCGGACACCCTGGTCCACCTGGCGTTCCGGGTGGCCCCCGACGGCGACGAGAAGATCATCGCCGAGATGCGGGAGCTGCTGCGGGCTTATCTGTCCAGGGTGCTGGACTGACGCGGAACGTCCCGTGCGGGCACCCCCGTTGCTAAGGTGATCCCGCCTCGGCCCGGCGACAGGGGGACGCCATGACGCGGGTGGTATGCATCCACGGTGTCGGTCAACAGCACGCGGGGGAGCGCCAGTTGGCCTCCGCCTGGCACACCGCGCTCGCCGACGGCCTGCTGCGCGCCGGCTCTTCGCTCGCCCTGACGCCCGACGACGTGCGCTGCGTCTTCTTCGGCGACCTGTTCCGCCGGCCCGGCCGCACCCTCGCCGTCGGCGACCCGCCGCTCGACGCCTCCGACGTCGAAGCGGGCTTCGAGACGGAGCTGCTCCTCGCGCTGTGGCAGGAGGCGGCCCGCACGGACCCCGCCGTCCTGCCGCCGGACGCGCGGACCCTCGCGCGCACCCCGCAGTCGGTCCAGCGCGCCCTGAACGCCCTCAGCCGGTCCCGCTTCTTCGCGGGCGTCGCCCTGCGCGCCCTCGTCCTCGACCTCAAACAGGTCCGTGCCTATCTGTGCGACACCGCAGTACGGGACGCCGTCCAGGCGCGGGTCGCGGCCGCCGTGGACGAACGGACCCGGGTGGTCGTGGCGCACTCCCTGGGCAGCGTCGTGGCCTACGAGGCCCTCTGCGCGCACCCCCGGTGGCCGGTACGGGCGCTGGTGACGGCCGGGTCGCCCCTGGGCATCCGCAACCTGGTCTTCGACCGGCTGCGCACCGGCGTGCACGGCAGACCGGGCGACTGGCCGGGCGGTGTCGAACAGTGGACCAACCTCGCCGACGAGGGAGACGTCGTGGCCCTGGTGAAGGACCTGCGGCCGCTGTTCGGCGAGCGCGTCCGCTGTCATGTGGTCCACAACGGGGCCCGGGCGCACGACGCGACGCGCTACCTGAACACGGCCGAGGCCGGCCGAGCGGTCTCCGATGGCTGCCGCGTCCCCGGCTGAGGCCCCGGCGCCCGGCCCGCCCACCGGCCCCCCGCGCCGTTACCTCATCGCCGCCGCCGTCACCGAGGTGTCGGCACACCCCGAGGCCGAACGCGCCGAACTCGCCGACGACCTGCGCCGGATCGAGAACCTGTTCCTCGACGAGCTCGGCTACCGCCTGGGTGCCGACACCGGCCTCGACCCCACCCGCGAGGACCTGTGCGCCGCACTGCGCGGCTTCGCCACCGACCCCGACCGCCGCCCCGACGACCACGTCGTCCTCTACCTTGCCGCCCACGGCGTCATCGACCCCGACAGCCACGGTCACTACCTGCTCCTGCGGGACAGCCGCACGGACGACCTGTACGGCACGGCCCTGCCCACCGAGGACCTGGTCGGCCAGGTCTGGCAGGGCACCTCCGTCGAGCGGCTGCTCGTGCTGATCGACGCCTGCTACGCCGAGGAGGGCGCCGACAAGGCCCTGCGCGGCGCCCTCGACGCCCGCCGCTACCGGGAGCCGGTCACCGAGCACGGCAACACCGGCCTGGTGCTGGTCTCCGCGTCCCGCCGCAAGGAGGAGGCCTTCACCGGGGCGCTCTCGGCCGCCTTCGACCGGGCCGTGCGCCGCCATGCCACGGCCGGACACGCACCCGCCCACATCAGCCTCGAACAGGTCATGGCGGCCATCAGCGCCGACCCCGAGGTGCCGCCCGCCCAGCGCCCGGTCTGGTCCCTCGCCCACGCCACCGGCGACATCCCCGCCTTCCTGCCCAACCCCCGGTACCTGCCCGACGCCGCCGGGCTGAAGCTGGAGGAGATCGACCGGATCGTGGCCGTCGCCGCCCGCGAGAAGGACGCCCGCGAACAGGACATGCGCGGCTTCTTCCTGCCCCGGGCCCGCGGCACCGACGTCGCCACCGAGGAGGTCTGGGACTTCACCGGCCGGCATGTGGCCCTGGGCGACATCACGACCTGGCTCGACCCGCGCCGCGCCGAGGAACGCCTGTGCGTGGTCACCGGGGACCCCGGCTCCGGCAAGTCGTCGGTGCTCGGGATGGTCGCGGTGCTCACCGACCCCGAGCGCGCGGACGCCGTGCCCCGCGACGGACTGCCACCGCTGCTGCCCCGCCCCGGAGACGTCGACGTCCGCGTCAACGCCAGTCATGTGACCACCCGCCAGCTGCTGGACGCCCTGTCCGCCGCGGCCGGCTGCGCCGCCGACTCCCTCGGCGCGCTCTCCGCCCATCTGCAGACCCGGAGCAGACCGCTGGTCGTGCTCCTCGACTCCCTCGACGAGGCCCTCGCCCCGCACGAGACCGTCGACGAACTCCTCGCCCCGCTCACCGATCCCGAACGCCGCCTCCCGCTGCGCCTCCTGGTCGGCGCCCGCCCGCACATCGCCGACCGACTGCCCGCCGACGCACCGCGCATCCACCTCGACTCCGAGCGGTACGGCGATCCCGGTGCCGTCCGCGCCTACGCCCGCAAGCTGCTCACCGCCCCCGGATCCACCCTGAGGCAGACCGAGCCCCGCCTCCTGGACGCCGTCGCCGAAGCGGTCGCCGAGGCCGCCGGCCGCTCCTTCCTCGTCGCCCGCATCACCGCCCGCACCCTGGCCCGGGAACCCCGCCCCCCTGATCCGTACGACCGGACCTGGCGCGACGGGCTGCCCAGACTGCCGGGCGAGGCCATGGAGCGCGACCTGGTCCAGCGCCACGGCCCCCTCGCCGCCCGCGCCCGCGACCTCCTGCTGCCGCTCGCCTACGCCCAGGGCGCCGGCCTGCCCTGGGCCGGCGTCTGGCCGCGCCTGGCCTCGGCGCTCACCGGCCGGGACTACGGCGACGAGCACGTCGTATGGCTGCGGCAGGCGGCGGGGTCGTACGTCGTGGAGAGCGTGGAGGCCGGGGGGTCGGTGTACCGGGTGTACCACCGGGCGCTGATCGAGTACCTGAGGGAGGGGCGGGACACGGAGGCCGTCCAGCGGACGATCACCGAGACGCTGCGGCCCGTCGAACACCCCTATGTGCGGCGGTACCTGGCGCTGCACGCGGGGGAGGGCGGGGTGCTCGACCCGCTGGTGCAGGACGCGGGGTTCGTGCTGGGCGCCGAGCCGGGGCGACTGCTGGCGGCGCTGCCGGCACTGCGGACGCGGGAGGGGCGGCGGGCCGGGCGGGCCGTGCGGGATCTGGAGGAGGAGCTGCGGGACCGCGCGGGACGGGGAGCGGACCCGGAAGGACGGGCCCGGCTCCGGCTGGCGGCGGTGTGTCGACGCGCCGAGCCGCTGGCCGCCTCCTGCGACCGGGGTGAGGAGGAACTGCCGTGGCGGGCGCGGTGGGCGGCGTGGAATCCGGAGCAGGGGGAGCGACGGTACGACGGGATGAACTTCGGGCTGGGGAGCGGGGTGGTGGTGCCGCAGGAGGACGGCGCCCGGTTCCTGGACCTGGAGCGGCGCATCCCTGTGTGGATCGACCTGGACGACGGGGGCATGTCGCGCGCGGACCAACAGGAGGCCCGCTGGTTCCGTCGGACCCTGACCGCCGTGCCTCAACTGGGGTACGCCGCAGCGGGGTTGTACGCCGACTTTCACGCCGCGCTGGACAAGGGACAGGTGCGCATGACGCACTTCGCGCGCCTGCTGCACCTCTGGCAGGACGCCACGCAACGTACGTGGGTGCTGCCGCCGGTCCCGGAGGTCGACCCACGGGTCGAGGAGCACTTTCCGCAGACCGCGGACCAACTGGTGGTGGCCGTCGGCCCGGACGGGCTCCCGACGGTCGCGGCCCTGCGGATGCGGAGCGGGCATCTGCTCGTCTACCGACTCGGCACCACCCGGGCCCATCCGCCGCTGACCCGGCGCCAGCGCCGCTCGCAGACGGAGTGGGCGCTGGAGGAGTGGCAGGAGCGAGCGGACTGGCTGACGGGCGTGACCGAGCTGGTGCTGTCCCCGGCGGAGACGGGATACCGCGTGACCGCCTGCACGGCGCCTCGACAGTCGGCCGGAACGCTGTTGCTGGGCTGCGACGACGGCCGGGTCGTGCATCTGGAGTGGGAGACCCACGAGAGTCGGGAGACGGCGGTCACCGGCCATGAGGGCGCCGTCACCCTCATCGAGCAGATCGGGCCCCACCCGCTCGGCCACCTCCTGGTGACCGCGGGCGAGGACGGCACCGTACGGGTGTCGTCCCTCGCCACCGGCGAACCCGTCAGAACCCTGCTGACGGACATCGCGCCGACCATCTCGCTGGCCGTCCACCGCGTCGGACGCCGGTGGATCGTCGCCGCCGTGACGGAGGACGGCCGTCTGCACCGCATCGACCTCGACAACGGACGTCCGCTCGGCCTGCCCATCCGCGTGGACCGGATCCGCGTCCACGCCGTGGCCTTCGATCTCGGCCCCACGGCCTGTGTCAGCGTCCAGGGCGACCGGCGCGGCCTGCAGATCTATGACCTGGTGACCGGCGAGCGCGTCGGCGGCCAGGTCCTGGAGCACGCCGCGACGGCGCTGTGCCGGGTCGGCGACACGGTCTGCGTCGGCGGCTCGGACGGTGTCGTACGCCTGTGGCCCACCCCGCACGCGGCGGACTCCACGCGGGTCACCGCGCACGAGTCGCAGGTGCTGGCCCTCGGGGAGATCCGCGGCCCGACCGGTGAGCCCGCTGTGGTGAGTGTCGGGCAGGACTGGGTGATCCGCTGCTGGGACCTGGCGAGGTCGCACGAACTGTGGCGGCGCTGGTTGCCCGTGCCGCCGCCCGGGCCCGGCGTGCGGGCGATCCACCCGGTCAGCTGCGCGGCCGTGGGCCACCTCGCCGACGGCCGCGACTACGCCGCCGTCGGCGAGTACGCCGGGCACGTCCGGATCCTCGTCCTGCGCGCCGGAACGCCGGTCGCCGAGCAGGAGTTCACCGTCGCGGACACGCTCACCGAACTGACCACGGGCCGCATACGGGGCCGGGACGTCCTGGTCGCCGGCACCGGGACGGGCCGGATCGTCTGCTGGGACGTCGGCGCCGGGCGGATGTACGTGTACGGTCCGGCTCCCGCCGAGGAGGTGTGGACCACCGCCCTGGCCCTCGCGCCCGACGGCACCGGACGACTGGCCGTCGGCGGGCTCGACGGCTCGGTGCGCGAGTGGTCCCTGCCGGCCTGCCGCCCCCTCGGCCCGGCCCGGCCCACGCATCGGGGCCTGGTGCGGGCTCTCGCGCACACCACCGGCGGGCTGGTGAGCGGCGGTGTCGACGGCCGGCTGATCGCGCACGACGACGGCTGGGAGCGACGGCTGCCCGAACCGGTCGCCACGCTGCACCGGACGGCGGACGGACTGCTGTGCGGTGACGACCGAGGTCACATCTGGTGGTTGCGGGAGGGACCGGAGGGCCGCCGGGTCGTGGAGGCGCTCGACGCGGTCCGTCCCGTGACGGCCGTCGCCGCCCTGCCCGCCGCGGCGCGGCCGGGAGGACTCCTGGTGGTGACGGGTGGCGGCGACGGCTCGCTCCAGGCCCGGGACGCGGAGCACGGCACACTGGTCCGTCGCCTGCGGCCGGTCGGGGAGTCCGCGCCGAACTGGCTGGGCACCGTGTCGGGAAGCCGGCCACGGCTCTTCGCCAGGAACGAGGAACGGCTCCTGCAGTACTGGGACTTCGGCCCGGACGGCATGCCTGCCGCGGACGGCCGTCCCGTCTTCCTGCCCCTGGACCACGAGCGTTCCGATGTGCGGCACACGACGCTCCCCGACGCGACCGGGGCCCAGGTGCTGTTGTCGCTCGCGACCGACTGGCCCATGAACCAGCGGGTTCTCGCCCTCGACGTCGACCGTGGCCCGTTGGCCGACGAACCGTGTCCCGTCGGCGGAACCAAGGGCTTCCCCGTCGGGACCCAGCTGGCGGTGTACTGCGCGGGCAGACTGCTCGTCCTGCTGGCGCTCGATCCGGAGGTGCTGGGTGTGCTCGACACCACGACCCGCCAGTGGGCGATTCTTCAGGTGCCGAGCAGTTGGCTCGTCGGCGCCTTCGCCCTGCCCGGTCCCGACGGCGGGGAACTGCTGCTGGTCAGCGACGTCGACACGGTGATCCTGCCGTGGAGCCGGCTCCGGACCCTGTTCGCGCCCCCTGGCGAGCGGCCGCGGCGATTCCGGGAGTTCCGGTTCCGGGGGCACAGCCGCTGGTACGGAGTCGCCGAGGGCGTGGGCGTGCGCACCGAGCACCCGCCCTCGTTCTTCCCGGACCTGTGCGTGCTCCTCCCCGACCGGCAGCGGTACGTCCTCGGCGACCGTGCCCAGCTGCTGGTCGCCCGCGCCCGCGGCGGCGCGATCCCGCGCCGCATCACCCTGCCCTCCCCCTGTACGGCCCTGGCCACCGGCCCCCAGGGCGAGCTGATCGTCGGCACCGGCAACGGACCGATCCTGTTCGACCGGCTCGGCTGACCCCTCCCCTCCATGCCTACTGGTCGGTATGCTCTCCCGGGACAGGCACCGCTGCCCCGGGAGGACCCGTGTCCCGCACCGCCCTGCGTATCTGCCCCCTGTGCGAGGCCACCTGCGGCCTGACCCTCACCATCGAGGGGACCCGGGTCACCGGCGCCCGCGGCGATCGCGACGACGTCTTCAGCCGGGGGTTCATCTGCCCCAAGGGCGCCTCCTTCGGCGCCGTCGACGGCGACCCCGACCGGCTGCGCACCCCGCTGGTGCGCCGGGACGGCGAGCTGCGCGAGGCCACCTGGGAGGAGGCCTTCGACGCGGTCGCCGCCGGCCTCCGCCCGGCCGTGGAGCGCTACGGTCCGAACGTCGTCGGCGTGGTGCTGGGCAACCCCAACGTGCACACCATGGCCGGCGCCCTCTACCCGCCGGTCCTGCTCGCCGGCCTCGGCACCCGCAGCGTCTTCACCGCCTCGACGGTCGACCAGATGCCCAAGCACGTCTCCAGCGGGCTCCTCTTCGGCGACGCCAACGCGATCCCGGTGCCCGACCTCGACCACACCGACCATCTGCTCCTCATCGGCGCCAACCCGCTGGAGTCCAACGGCAGTCTGTGCACCGCCCCCGACTTCCCCGGCAAGCTCAAGGCGCTCAAGGCCCGCGGCGGCACCCTCACCGTCATCGACCCCCGCCGCACCCGCACCGCCAGGCTCGCCGACCGCCACCTCGCGATCCGCCCCGGCGCCGACGCACTGCTGCTGGCGGCGATGACGTACACGCTGTTCGAGGAAGACCTCGTCGACCCGGGGGAGTTGACCCCGCACCTCCAGGGGTTCGACGAACTCCGGGATGCCGTACGGGACTTCACCCCCGAAGCCGTCGCCGAGGCCTGTGACGTCGACGCCGGCACCATCCGTACCCTCGCCCGTGAGCTCGCCGCCGCGCCCACCGCCGCCGTCTACGCCCGCATCGGCAGCTGCACCGTCCCGCACGGCACGCTGGCCAGCTGGCTGGTGGACGTACTGAACATCCTGACGGGGAACCTCGACCGTCCGGGCGGCGCCCTCTTCCCGCAGGCCGCCACCGACCGCACACCCCGGCCCGCCGGACCCAGCCACGGCTTCGCGCTGGGGCGCTGGCACTCCCGGGTGAGCCGGTATCCGGAGGCCAAGGGGGAGCTGCCGATCTCCGCGCTCGCCGAGGAGATCGACACCGCGACGCCCGAGGGCGAGCCCATCCGCGTGGTCGTCACCGTCGCCGCCAACCCCGTCCTGTCGGTGCCCGACGGCGACCGGCTCGACAAGGCCCTCGGCGGGCTCGACTTCATGGTCAGCGTCGACCCCTACCTCAACGAGACCTCGCGCCACGCCGACGTCGTCCTGCCCCCGCCCCCGCCCTCGCAGAGCCCGCACCACGACTTCGCCTTCAACACCCTCGCCGTGCGCAACCAGGTCCGATACAACCGCCCCGCCGTCCCGCTGGAGCCCGGCCGGATGGCCGAGACCGAGATCCTGGCCCGGCTGGTCCTCGCCGCGACCGGCATGCACGGCGCCGACCCCTCCGCCGTGGACGACCTGGTCATCGGACAGACCCTCGGCAAGGCGGTCAAGGAGACGTACTCCCCGGTGCACGGCCGTGACGCCAAGGAACTCGCCGGACAGCTGGCCGGCGTCTCCGGCCCCGAACGGCGGCTCGACATGATGCTGCGCCTCGGCCCCTACGGCGACGGCTTCGGCGTACGACCGGACGGGCTGAGCCTGGAGAAGCTGCTGGCCCATCCGCACGGCATCGACCTCGGACCGCTCGCCTCCCGGCTGCCGCAGCCCCTCAAGACGCGCAGCGGCAAGGTGGAGCTGCTGCCGCGGCCGATCGCCGACGATCTGCCGCGCCTGCGGCAGGCCATGGCCGAGCGTGCGGAGGGTCTGGTTCTCGTCGGCCGCCGCCATCTGCGTTCCAACAACAGCTGGATGCACAACGTCCCCGCCCTCACCGGCGGCACCAACCGCTGCACCCTGCACATCCACCCCGAGGACGCCGCCGGCCTCGGGCTCGTCGACGGACAGGCGGTCGGGGTGAAGGGCGCCGGGGGAGCGGTGACCGCCCCCGCGGAGATCACCGACACCGTGCGCCGGGGCGTGGTCAGCCTCCCGCACGGCTGGGGCCACGACCGTCCCGGAACCCGCATGAACCACGCGGCCAAGGACCCCGGCGTCAACGTGAACCAGCTGCTCGACGGCCGTCTCCTGGACCCGCTGTCAGGCAACGCGGTGCTCAACGCGGTACCGGTCGAATTGATCACGAAGCTGTGACCTGCAGTTTTGCGCTTATTGCTCGCACGTCAACGTCTTGTTAACACCGCTTGACGGCACCTAACGTCCATCGCACCGCCGGCCCTGGTGGGAGTTCAAGGGCGAACGTTAGGTATCCACTCATGCTGACCATCCTCGGCTTCGCCATGATCGCGACCTTCCTGGTCCTGATCATGATGAAGAAGATGTCGCCGATCGCGGCGCTCGTGCTGATTCCGGCACTGTTCTGTGTCTTCGTCGGAAAGGGCGCCAAGCTCGGTGACTACGTCATCGACGGCGTCACCAGCCTCGCCCCCACCGCGGCGATGCTCATGTTCGCGATCGTCTACTTCGGTGTGATGATCGACGTCGGCCTCTTCGACCCGATCGTGCGCGGGATCCTGAAGTTCGCCAAGGCGGACCCGATGAGGATCGTCGTCGGTACGGCGATCCTCGCCGCGATCGTCTCGCTCGACGGCGACGGCTCGACCACCTTCATGATCACCGTCTCGGCGATGTACCCGCTGTACAAGCGCCTGAAGATGAGCCTGGTCGTGATGACCGGTGTCGCCGCCATGGCCAACGGCGTGATGAACACCCTGCCGTGGGGCGGCCCGACCGCCCGTGCCGCCACCGCGCTCAAGCTCGACGCCAGCGACATCTTCGTCCCGATGATCCCGGCCCTCGCCGTCGGCCTGCTGGGCGTGTTCGTCCTGTCGTACTTCCTGGGTCTGAAGGAGCGCAAGCGCCTCGGTGTGCTGACGCTGGACGAGGTGCTCGTCGAGGAGAAGGAGTCCGAGACGGTTCTCGTGGGCGCCGGTTCCGGTTCCGGTTCCACGGGCAAGACGGTCACCGGCGGTTCGGGCTCCGGCACCGACGCCGAGGACGACGACGAGGAGCGCTTCACCGTCCTCGACCCCCACCGCGCCACCCTGCGCCCCAAGCTGTACTGGTTCAACGCGCTGGTCACGGTCACGCTGCTCACCTCCATGATCATGGAATGGCTGCCGATCCCGGTGCTCTTCCTGCTCGGCGCCGCGCTCGTGCTCACGGTCAACTTCCCGCACATCCCCGACCAGAAGGCCCGGCTCGCCGCCCACGCCGACAACGTCCTCAACGTCTCCGGCATGGTCTTCGCCGCCGCCGTCTTCACCGGCGTCCTCCAGGGCACCGGCATGGTCGACCACATGGCCCGCTGGATGGTCGACGTCATCCCCGACGGCATGGGCCCGCACATGGCCCTCGTCACCGGCATCCTGAGCCTGCCGCTCACCTACTTCATGTCGAACGACGGCTTCTACTTCGGCGTCCTGCCGGTCCTCGCCGAGGCCGGCGCCGCCCACGGCGTCTCCCCGCTGGAGATGGCCCGCGCCTCCCTCGTCGGCCAGCCGCTGCACATGTCGAGCCCGCTCGTCCCCGCCGTGTACGTCCTGGTCGGCATGGCCAAGGTGGAGTTCGGCGACCACACCAAGTTCGTGGTCAAGTGGGCCGCCCTCACCTGCCTGATCATCCTCGGGGCAGGCATCCTCTTCGGCATCATCTGAACCACCCTCGATGGAGGACTCGCACATGGCGCCCGGTAGGAACCGCGGCTGGCTGCTCCGCCTCGTCATCGCCTTCAGCTTCGCGCAGGGGGCGGTGTCGATGGCCCGGCCCGCCGTCTCCTACCGGGCCCTCGCGCTGGGCGCCGACGAGCAGGCCATCGGTGTCATCGCGGGGGTCTACGCCCTGCTCCCGCTGTTCGCCGCGGTCCCGCTGGGTCGGCGCACCGACCACGGCCGCTGCGCACCCCTGCTGCCCGTCGGGGTCATCCTGATATCCGGCGGCTGCGCGCTCAGCGGACTCGCCGACTCCCTGTGGGCGATGGCGATCTGGAGCGGGGTGATGGGCCTCGGACATCTCTGCTTCGTGATCGGCGCGCAGTCCCTCGTCGCCCGTCAGTCCGCCCCGCACGAACAGGACCGCAACTTCGGCCACTTCACCATCGGCGCCTCCCTCGGCCAGCTCGTCGGCCCGATCGCCGCGGGCGCGCTGATCGGCGGCGACGACATGGCCGGCACCAGCGCGCTCGCCCTGCTCGTCGCGGGGGCGGGCGCCGCGGTCGCCTTTGGCTCGCTGTGGCGCATCGAGGACCGTACGGCGGTGAAGTCCCGTACGCGGCAAGGCGACCGGGTGCCCGTCGGGCGCATCCTGCGCGCCCGGGGTGTCCCCGCGGGCATCTTCATCAGCCTCGCCGTCCTGTCCGCGACCGACATCCTCACCGCCTATCTGCCGGTGGTCGGTGAGCACCGGGGCATCGCCCCCTCCGTGATCGGCCTTCTGCTCAGTCTGCGCGCGGCGGCCACCATCGCCTGCCGGCTGGTGCTGACCCCGCTCCTGCGGCTGCTGGGCCGCGCCATGCTGCTGACCGTCACGTGTCTGCTGGCCGCCGTGGTGTGCGCGGGCATCGCCCTGCCGGTGCCGGTGTGGGCGCTCGCCCTGATGCTCGCCGTGCTCGGCTTCTGCCTCGGCGTCGGGCAGCCGCTGTCCATGACGACGGTCGTCCAGGCGGCCCCCGACGGCGCCCGCTCCACCGCCCTCGCCCTGCGCCTGACCGGCAACCGCCTCGGCCAGGTCGCCGCGCCGGCCACGGCGGGCCTGGTCGCTGGGGTCGTGGGCGCGGCGGCGCCGTTCGTGATGCTCGGGGCGCTGTTGCTGCTGTCGGCGGGCGTCGCGCTGCGCTCTCCGGCGAAGCCGGCCGGGGCGTCGGGGGCCGCGCCGGGGCTGCGCCGTTCGGGAAGGGCTGTGGGCCGTAAGGAGGACGCCTGACGGAGTGTCGGGCCGTGGTACCCCGCCGGAGAGGGCGCATATGACAGAGAGTCAGGCGCGATGCGATTCGTATGAAAATCGCCAGACTCGGAGGAATTGCGCATGCTCATCGCCGCCCGTCCCCGCCGCGCCAGCGGCCGTACCGCAGCCCTCGCCGCGCTCACCGTCGCCGGCACCGTACTGATCGGCGTACCTGGCACCGCCGCGGCGGCCCCCGGCGACAACGGCGACGTCAAGATCCACAAGACCGGCACGCCCCCCGGCGATCCCAGCAACGAGCCGAAGGTCTGTGACTTCTATCTGGACGCCGTCAACTTCGACGCTCTTGAGCACTTCACCTACACCATCGACGGGCAGGGCAACGGACCGAACGCGGGCACCGGGCACCTCGCGGGCAGCGCCACGGCAGACGCCCAGGGCGCCGCGCACACCGGGACGCTGACGCTGTCCGACGGGCTGTACAAGCTCGTCTGGAAGGGCGACAACTGGCAGGGCGCGGGCAAGCAGAAGGTGTTCACCGTCGACTGTGGCGGTTCGTCGCCGTCGCCGACGCCGACTCCCACCTCGACGAGGCCGGGCGGCGGCCCGGGCGGTCCCAACGGCGGCCCGCCGGCCGGCGGTGGCGGACTCGCCCGGGACGCGGCGATGGGGCCGGTCGCCGGCGCCGCCGCGGTCGGGTTGGCCGCGGTCGGCGGCGCGGTGTGGCTGCGACTTCGCCGTCGCCCGCATGGCGCGTCCTAGTCCGAGGCGCGGGCCCCGGCGCCGGACGCGTGTCTACCGGCTGACGAGGACGGTCGTGGCGGTCCTCGGTCTCGTGCTGGCCGGTGCGCTCTGGACGCACGACGCGGATTCCGGCGGCGCTGCGGTGCCCGGCACGGCGGTGGACGCCGCCGCGCCGGGCACCGCCGGGGCCCCGGCCGCCCGTGCGCAGGGAGGTACAGGGCGGGCGGAGGCGGGAGCGGGGCAGCAGGAGCGCCCCGCGAGGGGTACCGGCCTGCACATCCCGCCGTCCACCCCGGCCGGCGCCCGGAGCCCGGCCCCCGCCGCGGGCGGGAACAAGGCCCGGTCACCCCAGCCGTCCACGACCGGCAGCGGCGTACGGCCCGGCCGCCCTCCGGCCCCGACCGCAAGCGGTGTACGGCCCGGCCGCCGTCCGGCCCCGACCGCAAGCGGTGTACGGCCCGGCCGCCCTCCGGCCACGGCCCTTCGCCCCCTGCCGCCCTCCCGGGCCACCCGCATCCTCATCCCCTATCTGGACGTCGACGCCCCGGTCACGGACCTGCGCCTGGACCGGAACCGGCGTCTGGAGGCGCCGCCGGGTGACGATCCGAACCTGGCGGGCTGGTACAAGGACGGCCCGGCTCCCGGCGCGCAGGGGACCGCCGTGGCCGTGGGTCACCTGGACACCGACACCGGCGGTGCGGTCTTCGCGGGTCTGTCCGAGCTGAAACCCGGCCGTCTGATCGAGGTGCGGCGAGCGGACGGCCGGAGCGCCGTCTACACGGTTGACGCCGTGCGGGAGTTCGAGAAGGCGCACTTCCCCGACCGGGAGGTCTACGGCTCTCGAGGCCGTCCCGAACTGCGCCTCATCACCTGCGGCGGCAACTACGACCGCAGAACCGGCTACTCGGGCAACCTCGTCGTCTTCGCCCACCTGTCGGCAACCCGGGTGGCACCGGCGGCGCCCCGGCACTGAGGGCACCCCCTCCGGTCCGGCCACCCGGGGCTGAATATGGCCGTCCGGTTTCTCACTTGCTGGACCATGGCGTCCGATCCTGCCCATTCCCTTCCCCCTGCCGCGCACATTCCGTTAACTTCCGTGACTCATAGGCCCCGTGCGACTCGCCCGGGGCATTCGGCCACGGAGCAACAGCGCTCAGTCAGCCCCCGGGGGCACCTGCCATGACACGCGCCATCTCTCTGCACGACGTGAGCAAGAGCTATACGCGAGGCACCCGGGTGGTGGACCGGCTGACGCTGGACATCGCACCCGGTGAGTTCCTCGTGCTGCTCGGTCCCTCCGGGTGCGGCAAGTCCACCGTCCTCAGGATGATCGCCGGCCTGGAGGACATCGACGAGGGCGAGCTGCAGCTCGACGGCGAGTACGCCAACGATCTCCCGCCGTCGGGCCGGGACATCGCGATGGTCTTCCAGAACTTCGCCCTGTACCCGAGCATGACCAGCCGCGACAACATCGGCTTCCCGCTGCGCATCGAGACCCCCGGCGCGGACCCGCGTCCGCGCGTGGACGCCACCGCCCGGATGCTCGGCATCGAGGAACTCCTCGACCGCTTCCCCGCCCAGCTCTCCGGCGGCGAACGCCAGCGCGTCGCCATGGGCCGGGCCATCGCCCGCCACCCCTCCGCGTTCCTGATGGACGAGCCGCTGTCCAACCTCGACGCCAAGCTCCGCAACCACCTGCGCGCCGAAATATCCGCGCTCACCCGCGAGTTGGGCGTCACCACGGTCTACGTCACCCACGACCAGGCCGAGGCCATGTCACTCGGCGACCGCGTCGCCGTCCTGCGCGGCGGCGTCCTCCAGCAGGTCGGCAGCCCGCGCGAGGTCTACGCCCTGCCCCGCAACGTCTTCGTCGCCGCCTTCATCGGCACCCCGCGGATCAACCTCCTCCAGGGCCTGGTCCGGGCCCCGCTCGACGGCGCGATGACCATCAGCCTCGGCAAGCAGTACCTCCGGCTGCCCGAACCCCTGTCCCTGGACCACCAGTTGCTCCGCGTCCAGCAGGGCCGCGAGGTCATCGTGGGGCTGCGCTCGGAGGCGGTGCGCATCGCCAAACCGTCCGCCGCCCGCCCCGGCGAGATGCCGCTCACCGGTCTGGTCGAGCACGTGGAGTTCCAGGGCCACGAGAACCTCGTCCACTTCAACACCGGCTCCCGCCCGGCCGTCGTACCCGACCTGGAGGCCCCGCGCCCCGCGGCCCGCCCGACCCGGCGCCGCCGCCGTGAGGGAGGCCCCGGCGTCATGGACCGCCTCCGGCAGCGCGCCGACGCCCTGCGTGCCGGCCCGGTGGTGGTCCTCGACGAGCCGGTGGCCGCCGCGCCCGTGGTGCCCCCGGACGGCCGCCTCCCCGGCGACCTGATCGTCCGCACCACCCCCGACCTCCAGCTCCGCCACGGCATGCACGTCCCGCTCCTCGTCGACCTGGCCCACCTCTTCGTCTTCGACCAGCACGGCGAACGCATCAGCCCGACCCCGGCCCGCCTGCCCGACCTGGAGGAGTGAATCCCGGCGCGGTGTCCGGGTGCGGAGAGGCGTGTACCGCTAGGCATACCTGCATGAACGTGCACCTCACCCGAACCCGCGCCACCCTCACCGCCGTCGGCCTCCTCCTGGCCGTCGGCGCCCCCACGGCGTACGCCACGCTCGACGACGGCACCCCGCAGCGCGGCGAGCCCTACATCGAGACCTCCCTCTTCTTCGGCACCGAGCGCCCCGACGGCGGTCCGGCCGTCACCGACCGGCAGTTCATGGGCTTCGTCGACAAGGAGGTCACCCCGGACTTCCCGGACGGGCTGACCGTGCAGAACGGCCGCGGACAGTGGCGGGACGCGAGCGGGAAGATCGAGAAGGAGCGGTCGTACGAGCTGATCCTGCTGTACCCGGTGGCGCAGGCGGGCGCGAGCGACCGGAAGATCGAGGAGATCCGGCGGGCCTACGAGAAGACCTTCGGCCAGGAAGCGGTGGGGAGGGTCGACGACCGGGCCAGGGTCAGCTTCTGATGGCATGAGGGCATGAGCGTCTGGCATTCGAAAACTAACATCGCTAGTTTATGTGCCGGACGACGACATGGTCACGCCCCCGCCGGGAGGACGCACGATGAAGGCACATGACGGCATGTACATCGACGGCACATGGCGGCCCGCCGCCGGCCGGGACACGATCGAGGTCGTGAACCCGGTCGACGAGCAGGTGATCGGCCGGGTCCCGGCCGGTACCGCCGAGGACGTCGACACCGCCGTACGGGCCGCCCGTGCCGCCCTCCCGGCCTGGGCGGCCACCCCGCCCGCCGAGCGGGCCGCGCGGCTGACCGCCCTTCGGGACGCCCTGGTGGCCCGCAAGGACGAGATCGCCGAGACGGTCACCGCGGAGCTGGGCTCGCCCCTGAAGTTCTCCGAGAACGTGCACGCCGCCGTCCCGATCGCCGTCGCCGGCTCGTACGCCGAACTCGCCGCGACCCACGCCTTCGAGGAGAAGGTCGGCAACTCCACCGTCTTCCACGAGCCCATCGGCGTGGTCGGCGCGATCACACCCTGGAACTACCCACTGCACCAGATCGTCGCCAAGGTCGCCCCGGCCCTCGCCGCCGGCTGCACGGTGGTCCTGAAGCCCGCCGAGGACACCCCGCTCGTCGCCCAGCTCTTCGCCGAGGCCGTCCACGAGGCCGGCGTACCGGCAGGTGTCTTCAACCTCGTCACGGGCCTCGGCCCGGTCGCGGGCCAGGCCCTCGCCGAGCACCCGGGCGTCGACCTGGTCTCCTTCACCGGCTCCACCGCGGTCGGCCGCCAGATCGCCGTCACCGCCGGCGCCGCGATCAAGAAG
Organism: Streptomyces sp. NBC_00028; assembly: GCF_045041065.1. Classification (NCBI taxonomy): domain Bacteria; kingdom Bacillati; phylum Actinomycetota; class Actinomycetes; order Kitasatosporales; family Streptomycetaceae; genus Streptomyces; species Streptomyces sp. NBC_00028. The sequence goes on from NZ_CP108293.1 coordinate 7,872,623, forward strand.
GTCGCCCTCGAACTCGGCGGCAAGTCCGCCAACGTGATCCTGCCGAGTGCCGACCTGGCCAAGGCCGTGAACGTCGGCGTCGCCAACGTGATGTCCAACTCCGGCCAGACGTGCAGCGCGTGGACCCGCATGCTCGTCCACCGCGACCAGTACGACGAGGCCGTGGCGCTCGCCGCGACCGCCGCCGCCAAGTACGGCGACCGCATCGGACCGGTCGTCAACGTCAAGCAGCAGGCGCGGGTGCGGAGTTACATCGACAAGGGCGTAGCGGAAGGCGCCCGGCTGGTCGCCGGAGGGCCCGAATCCCCGCGCGAGCAGGGCTACTTCATCGCCCCGACCGTCTTCGCCGACGTCACGCCCGAGATGACGATCGCCCAGGAGGAGATCTTCGGCCCGGTCCTGTCGATCCTCCGCTACGACGACGAGGACGACGCCCTGCGGATCGCCAACGGCACGGTCTACGGCCTCGCCGGTGCCGTCTGGGCCGGCGAGGAGACGGAGGCGGTGGCCTTCGCCCGCCGGATGGACACCGGGCAGGTCGACATCAACGGCGGCCGCTTCAACCCCCTCGCCCCCTTCGGCGGGTACAAGCACTCCGGCGTCGGCCGGGAGCTCGGCGCGCACGGACTCGCCGAGTACCTCCAGACCAAGTCCCTCCAGTTCTGAGGAGCGCATCCATGGTTCGCGCAGCAGTCCTTCCCGCCGTGGGCGCCCCGCTGGAGATCACCGACATCGAACTCCCGGACCCCGGCCCCGGCCAGGTCCGCGTCCGGCTCGCCGCCGCCGGCGTCTGCCACTCCGACCTGTCCCTGTCCGACGGCACCATGCGGGTCCCGGTCCCGGCGGTCCTCGGCCACGAGGGCGCGGGCACGGTGATCGCCGTGGGCGAGGGCGTCACGGGGGTGGCGCCAGGTGACGGTGTCATCCTCAACTGGGCCCCCTCCTGCGGCCGTTGCCACGCCTGCTCACTCGGTGAGGTCTGGCTGTGCGGCAACGCCCTCAACGGCGCCGCCGACGTCTACGCCCGCACCGCGGACGGCACCGACCTCCATCCCGGCCTGAACGTCGCCGCGTTCGCCGAGGAGACGGTCGTCTCGGCGTCCTGCGTCCTGCCGCTCCCCGACGGCATCCCGCTCACCGACGCGGCCCTCCTCGGCTGCGCCGTCCTCACCGGCTACGGCGCCGTCCACCACTCGGCACGCGTCCGCGAGGGCGAGACGGTCGCCGTGTACGGCGTCGGGGGAGTGGGCCTGGCCACCCTTCAGGCGGCCCGGATCGCGGGCGCGTCGAAGATCGTCGCGGTCGATGTCTCCCCGGAGAAGGAGGAGTTGGCGCGCGCGGCCGGGGCCACGGACTATGTGATCGCCTCCGAGAACACCGCCCGCGAGATCAGGGGCCTCACCGGCAAGCAGGGCGTGGACGTGGCCGTGGAGTGCGTGGGCCGCGCCTCGACCATCCGCACCGCCTGGGACTCCACCCGCCGCGGCGGCCGGACCACGGTCGTCGGCATCGGCGGCAAGGACCAGCAGGTCACCTTCAACGCCCTGGAGATCTTCCACTGGGGCCGGACCCTGGCGGGCTGCGTCTACGGCAACTCCAACCCGGCGGAGGACCTGCCGGTGCTCGCCGAGCACGTCCGCGCGAGCCGCCTGGACCTCGGCGCCCTGGTGACGGAACGGATCGCACTCGACGGCATCCCGGCCGCGTTCGAGAACATGATCGCGGGCAAGGGCGGCCGGGCGCTGGTCGTCTTCTAGCGCGCGGCGCCTGTGACCCGGCCTGACCCGAGGCCGGGTCACAGGCGTGCCCACCGGCCCCTTGAGTGCTCCGGGCAACCTTCCCGCACAACCATTGCCTCCATACCGTCCGGTTAGTATGTTCGCCGCCAACGTCCCCACAGCACCCACCGGAGTGTGCACGCATGGACATGGCCCCCTCCGCTCCCTCCCTCCCCACGACCGCCCTCCCCACGGTCAACCGCCGCCGCGTAGCCACGGCGGCCGCCCTCGCCTCCGCCGTCGAGTGGTACGACTACTTCGTCTTCGGCATAGCCGCCGCCCTGGTCCTCGGTGATCTGTACTTCCCGGCGGGCAGCTCCACCGCCGGCGTCCTCGCCTCCTTCGCGACCTTCGCCGTGGGCTTCCTGGCCCGTCCGATCGGCGGCATCGTCGCCGGTCACCTCGGCGACAAGCGGGGCCGCAAGCCGATGCTGGTCCTGGCGCTCACACTCATGGGCCTCGCCACGACCGGCATCGGCCTGCTCCCGACCTACGACACGATCGGCGTCGCCGCCCCGATCCTGCTGGTCGCCCTCCGTGTCGTACAGGGCATCGCGGTCGGCGCGCAGTGGGGCGGCGCGATGCTGCTGGCCACCGAGTACGCCCCCGAGGGCAAGCGCGGCATCTACGGCAGCGTCGTCCAACTCGGCGTCCCCATCGGCGTGGTGACCGCCAACACGGTCTTCCTGCTGGCCGGCGCGTTCACCACGGACAGCGGGTTCGCGGCCTGGGGCTGGCGAGTCCCGTTCCTCATCGGCCTGTTCGTCCTCGCACTGGCCTGGTACATCCACGCCAAGGTCGAGGAGACCCCCGAATTCCGCGAGGCGGAACGGCAGTTGGCGGAGAGGGAGAAGTCGGAACAGAGCTCCCCGCTCCGCACGATCCTCCGCGACCACCTCGGCACGGTCCTCCTCGCGGGCGGCTCCTTCGCCGTGAACACCGCGACCTTCTACATCCTGATCACCGGCGTCCTCGACTACACGACCCGCGAACTCGACATGAGGAAGAGCGCGGTCCTCACCGTCTCGCTCTGTGTCAGCCTCACCCAGCTCGTCCTGATCCCGGCCGCGGCGGCACTCTCCGACCGCTACGGCCGCATCCGGATCTACACCATCGGCGCGATCGGCATCGCCGCGTGGGCGATCCCGCTGTTCCTGCTGATCGACACCGGCTCACTGCTCTGGCTCGCGGTCGCCACCTTCGTCGCCAGCTGCTTTTTGAGCATCATGTACGGCCCCCAGGCCGCCCTGTTCGCCGAGCTGTTCACGCCGGAGATGCGCTACACCGGCGCCTCCCTCGGCTACCAGATCGCGGCCGTGGCGGGCGGCGGACTCGCGCCCTTCCTGATGGTGCTGCTCCTGGAGGCGACCGGCACCTCCCTGGCCGTCTCCGGCTACATCATCGCCCTCTCCGTCATCGCCCTGATCTCCATCAAGGTCCTTGCGGGCAGGGCACGTTCACACTGAGTCGGTGACCTTCGCGGGCCGTGGCGCCACCGCCGCCGCGGCCCGCGACCGGGACACCGCGACCCCCGCGAGACACAGCACCCCGCCCGCCAGCGTGAACAGCCCCGGCACCTCACCGAGCACCACCCAGGACATCAGCACCACCAGCGCGGGCACCGCGTAGGTGGTCGCGCCCATCCGGCTGGCGGTCGTACGGGCGAGGGCGTACGCCCAGGTGGTGAAGGCGAGCGCGGTGGGAAAGACCCCCAGATAGACCATGTTGAGCGTCGCGGAGACGGGCGCGTCGGCCACCTGGCGGACCAGCTGCCCGGCGAACGGCAGACACACGACGGCCCCCACGAGACAGCCGTACGTGGTGACCTGCAGCGCACTCGCGGCCCCGAGCGCCGGCTTCTGCGCGACGACCCCACCGGCGTACGCGATCGCCGCCATCAGACACAGCACCACCCCGAGAACGGACGACCCACCCCCGCCCGACATCGACACCCCCACGGTGACGGCCCCCGCGAACGACACCGCCATCCCGGCGAGCAGCCGCGGCGGCATGGCATCCCTGAGCAACCGCGCCCCGAGCAGCGCGATGAGGATCGGCCCGATATTCACGACCAGCGCCGCGGTACCGGCGTCCACCTGCTGCTCACCCCAGTTCAGGACGACCATGTAGACCCCGAACCAGAGCAGCCCGGATATCCCGATCCCGGGCCAGGCGGCTCGGGGCGGGGGCCCTTCACGTCGTACGAGACACAGGGCGCTCAGCGCGATGACGCCGGAGAGCAGCCGCCCGAGCGCGAGGGCACCGGGCGAGTAGACATCCCCCGCACTCCGGATGGAGACAAAGGCGGAGGCCCAGAGCAAGACGGTGACAACGGCGGCACCGGCGGCTACAAGATCAGGGCGGCGGGCGTTCATCATTCTCCCGAGGCTAGGTAGAGAACAGGAGCGGGGCTCGCGCTTTTCAGACACGGAGCTGTGACGCCGCTCAGGGGCGCGGGGAACTGCGCGACCAGCCACGAAGCACCCGCAGACGCATACGAACCTGTGCAGTTACTTGAGCGCGCTTGACTCGATACCCAAGAGCTCACCCAGCGCCCGCTCACCCAACGCCGTCACCTTCACCGCCCGCTCCGACCCGATCCGCACACACCACCCCACCTCCAACGCATGCCGGCACAACGCCGCCCCCGCCACCCCGGCAAGATGAGGACGCCGCTCCGTCCAGTCCAGACACCCCCGCACCAACGGCCGCCGACTCTTCCGGTCGAGCCCGATCCCCACCGCGTCGAACCACGCCAACCCCGCGTCCGTAAGGGCGAACCCCGCGTCCTGGCTGAGCAGCAGACGCGTCGTCATCGCATCGGTGACCACGATCCCGAGCCGCCCCGCAAGATGGTCATAACAAGTCCGCCCCCGTGCCATCGCGGACCCCGCACTGGACTCGCGCAGACTCCGTGGCCGCGCACCCGCATCCGGCGGAGCCACCTGCGCCGCCAGTTCCTCCACCAACTGCGCCACCCGCGCGTCGGCGAGCCGCACATACCGGTGCCGCCCCTGCCGCTCCTCCGCGAGCAGGCCACCCGCGACGAGCTTGCCCAGATGCTCACTGAGCGTCGACGCCGCGACCCCCGCGTGCCGCGCAAGCTCACTCGCCGTCCACGCCCGTCCGTCGAGGAGCGCCAGCAGACACGCGGCCCGTGTCTCGTCGGCGATGAGCCCGGCCAGCCGGGCCAACCGGGCAGCCTGGGGATCCCTGGAGGTCATGCCTCCCAGCATGGAACACGAACGCTTCGGCGCCCACCGAAGCGTTCTACGCAGGCCGCCTGACCTGCTCGTACTGCATCGCCAACCCGTCCAGCAGCGCAGCGACCCCCGTCTCGAAGGCCCGCTCGTCGATCTTCTCCTGCTGCTCGGCGAGAAGGTGGGCCTGGCCGAGGTGCGGATAGTCGGCGGGGTCGTACGCGCTCTGGTCGTCCACGAAACCCCCGGCGAAGGAGCCGAGCGCGGAGCCCATGATGAAGTACCGCATCAGCGCGCCGATGGACGTGGCCTGCGCGGGCGGCCAGCCAGCGTCGACCATCGCGCCGTACACCGCGTCCGCGACCCGCAGTCCGGCGGGCCGTCGGCCGGGCCCCTGGGCGAGGACGGGAACGATGTGCGGATGGTCCCGCATCGCGGACCGGTAGGAGACGGCCCAGTCGTGCAGCGCGGTCCGCCAGTCGCGGCCGTCCTCGAACATCGACAGGTCGACCTGGGCGCTGACCGAGTCGGCCACGGCCTCCAGGATCTCGTCCTTGGTGCGGAAGTGGTTGTAGAGCGAGGGCCCGCTGACCCCCAGCTCGGCGGCGAGCCGCCGGGTGGAGACGGCCGCGAGGCCCTCCGCGTCCACGAGGGCCCGTGCCGTCTCGACGATCCGGTCGGTGCTGAGGAGGGGCTTGCGCGGTCGGGCCATGGCGCACATAGTAGGGCTGCACAAAGAAACTAGCAGTGCTAATTTAAATGTACTCCTTTCATGCGCCTTTCAAGTGGGGTGATCTCGTGGTGAACCTGGGACTCAGCGAGGAGCAGGAGGCCGTACGGCGGCTCGCCCGCGACTTCGTGGAGCGCGAGATCGCCCCGCATGTCATCGCCTGGGACCGCGCCGAGGAGGTCGACCGGGGCATCGTGAAGAAGCTCGGCGAGGTCGGGTTCCTGGGCCTGACGATCGACGAGGAGTACGGCGGCTCGGGCGGCGATCATCTGGCGTACTGCCTGGTCACCGAGGAACTCGGCCGCGGTGACTCCTCCGTGCGCGGGATCGTCTCCGTCTCCCTCGGCCTGGTCGCCAAGACCATCGCCGCCTGGGGGAGCGAGGAGCAGCGGCGGCAGTGGCTGCCGGGGCTGACCTCGGGGGAGTACGTCGGCTGCTTCGGCCTCACCGAACCCGGCACCGGCTCCGACGCCGGGAACCTCGTCACCCGCGCGGTGCGCGAGGGCGACGACTACGTCATCAACGGCACCAAGATGTTCATCACCAACGGCACCTGGGCCGACGTGGTGCTGCTGTTCGCCCGCTCCACCGACGCCCCCGGCCACAAGGGCGTCTCCGCCTTCCTCGTCCCGACCGACACCCCCGGCCTGAGCCGCCGCACCATCCACGGCAAGCTCGGCCTGCGCGGCCAGGCCACCGCCGAGCTGGTCCTGGAGGACGTGCGCGTCCCCGCCTCCGCGCTGCTGGGCGAGGAGGGCAAGGGGTTCTCGGTGGCCATGTCGGCGCTCGCCAAGGGGCGGATGTCGGTCGCGGCGGGCTGTGTCGGCATCGCGCAGGCGGCCCTGGACGCGGCCGTGCGGTACGCCGGTGAGCGGGAGCAGTTCGGCAAGCCGATCGCGGGCCATCAGCTGGTCCAGGAACTGATCAGCGACATCGCGGTCGACGTCGACGCGGCCCGGCTGCTCACCTGGCGGGTCGCCGACCTCATCGACCGCGGCCTGCCCTTCGCCACCGAGTCGTCCAAGGCCAAGCTCTTCGCCTCGGAGGCCGCGGTCCGGGCCGCCAACAACGCCCTCCAGGTCTTCGGCGGCTACGGCTACATCGACGAGTACCCGGCGGGCAAGCTGCTGCGCGACGCCCGCGTGATGACCCTCTACGAGGGCACCAGCCAGATCCAGAAGCTGGTCATCGGGCGGGCGCTGACCGGGGTTTCGGCCTTCTGAGGCGTTCTGAGTACCTGCGTCGGCGGGCCTGAGTATCTCGGCGGATGTGGCGCGCACCGCGTCCGCCGAAGCTGGTCCCCATGAGCGACACACCGGTCAAGCAGCAGAGCACGGCGGCCTTCTACGGCCAGGCCGTCGCGTCCTTCGCCGTCGCCATGGCGGCGACCGCCATCGGCATCGTCCGACTGGACGCCAACGCCTGGGTGCGGGGCTTCCTCGCCATCGCCGTCCTGTATCTCGTCACCTCCGCCTTCACCCTCGCCAAGGTCATCCGGGACCGCCAGGAGGCCGGGCAGATCGTCAGCCGCGTCGACCAGGCCCGCCTGGAGAAGCTCCTCGCCGAGCACGACCCGTTCGAGAAGCTCTGAGCCGTGTTGCTGGACTGCGGCGACCTGATCCGCCGGACGGGCACTAAGCGCTCGCTCACCTGGGGCGGTATGGTGGTGCCTCTGTACGTGGAGAGGGGCGAGCAAGCGATGAGTACGGCGGAGGACACGGCCGGCGGCGAGACGTCGGCGTGGGGCGAGGTCACGCCCGACGCGGCACGGCGCCTGCTGATCGCGGCGGTGGAGGCCTTCGCCGAGCGCGGCTACCACGCCACGACGACGCGGGACATCGCGGGCCGCGCGGGCATGAGCCCCGCCGCGCTCTACATCCACTACAAGACCAAGGAGGAGCTCCTCCACCGCATCAGCCGGATCGGCCACGCGAAGGCCCTGGAGATCCTGCGGACCGCGGCCCGCCGCGAGGGCACCGCCACCGAGCGGCTCGCCGACGCGGTCGGCTCCTTCGTCCGCTGGCACGCCGGCGGCCGTACGACGGCCCGCGTCGTCCAGTACGAGCTGGACTCCCTCGGCCCCGACGCCCGCGCCGAGATCCTCGACCTGCGCCGGCAGTGCGACGCCGAGGTGCGGGCGATCATCGAGGACGGCGTCGCCTCCGGCGAGTTCGACGTCCTGGACGTCAAGGGCACCACCCTCGCCGTGATGTCCCTCTGCATCGACGTGGCCCGCTGGTTCAACGTCGACGGCCCCTGGACGCCCGACGAGGTCGGCGCGCTCGACGCCGACCTCGTGCTGCGGATGGTGGGAGCCAAGTAGCTCGCGGGGGCGGTGGCCCTCAGAGGTAGTAGCGCGACACCGACTCGGCGACACACACCGGCTTGTCGCCGCCCTCGCGCTCGACACTGAAGGCGACGGTCACCTGGACGCCGCCCGGCACATCGTCGACCCCGGTGATCACCGCGGTGGCCCGCAGGCGCGAGCCGACCGGGACGGGCGCGGGGAAACGCACCTTGTTGGTGCCGTAGTTGACGCCCATCTTCACGCCCTCGACCTTGATCAGCTGCGGCCCGAAGAGCGGGAGCAGGGAGAGGGTCAGGTACCCGTGCGCGATGGTCGTGCCGAACGGCCCGGTGGCGGCCTTCTCCGGATCGATGTGGATCCACTGGTGGTCGCCGGTGGCGTCGGCGAACAGGTCGATCCGCTTCTGGTCGACCTCCAGCCAGTCGGTGTGCCCCAGCTGCTCGCCCACCGCCGCCTTCAGGTCGTCGGCGCCCGTGAAGATCCTCGGCTCTGCCATGTCCCGCCTCCTCGTTCCGGACTCACTCTAAGCGACTGCTTAGCATGGTCGGCCTCGGGGGCCGTGTCAACGGAAGTCTGGGTAGGGTTCGAGGGGTGCCCCAGATTCCCGAGAAGATCCACGAGCTCACGGTCGGCCAGCTCGCCGCGCGCAGCGGTGCCGCCGTCTCCGCCCTGCACTTCTACGAGGCCAAGGGTCTGATCAGCAGCCGCCGCACCACGGGCAACCAGCGCCGCTACGCCCGTGACGCCCTGCGCCGGGTCGCCTTCGTGCGGGCCGCGCAGCGGGTGGGCATTCCGCTGGCGACGATTCGCGAGGCGCTGGCCGAACTGCCGGAGGAGCGGACGCCGACGCGGGAGGACTGGGCGCGGTTGTCGGAGGCGTGGCGGTCCGAACTCGACGAGCGGATCAAGCAGTTGAATCGTCTGCGGGATCACCTCACGGACTGCATCGGGTGCGGGTGTCTGTCGTTGGAGTCGTGTGTCCTGTCCAACCCGGATGACGTCTTCGGGGAACGGCAGGGGGCGGGGTCGCGGTTGCTGGTGGAGAAGCGGGATCGGGGGGAGCGGTGTGTGCCTGAGGAGCGGTGCGGCTAAGGGGGCGGGGGGGGGGCGTTGCCGGGTGCGGGTGCGTTGTGGCTGGTCGCGCAGTTCCCCGCGCCCCTTAGGTGCGTTCACTCGTACTCTGTTGCGTTCTTCCTGGTCAGATACTCCGGACTCACCGCCTTCGCTATTGCCCTGCCACCCGTCACCTCGCTGTAGCGCTCGGTCGTCGGACGGATCACGACGCCCTCTCTCAGGTGCAGGTCGCGGCCCGACACCGTTTCTTTGCCGCTTGCCGCCTCCAGCACCCGCTCGATGTCGTACGGCCCCTCGAAGAGCCTCGGGACCAACGGCAGCTCCCCGTCCAGGAGTTCCGCCGGGTTCAGCCAGCGCACCTCGCCGTCGATCTCCGCGGAGACGTCGAAGACCGCGTAACCGAGGGTGTCCCGGCGGCCGTCCGCGCCGTACGTGAGGTCCTGCACGCCCGCGCCGTAGACCTCGGCGAAGATGCCGACCCGGGTCGCGCCGAGCCGGTCGGCCAGGCGGGCCGCGGCCTCGGGGACGCCATGGGCGTGCACTGCCCGCCAGTACAGGTTCCGCGGATCCTCCTTCAGCGCCAGCGACTTCGCGCCGAAGCCCTTCGAGGAGACGTACACCCGCTCCTCGCCCGCGAGATACGTGAGCAGGCACGCCGAGCCGTGCAGTTTCTCGGTCAGGACCACCGGCTCGCCCGGGGTGAAGACGTCCGGGTAGCGCTGGATGTTCTCGATGTCGACCCAGGGCAGCAGATCGGGCGCGGACTCCACCTCGCCGCTCATCGTGGGCGGGATCGGGGGCACCCACTTGGTGATGCCGAGCCGCTCCGCGAAGTCGGTGCCGTCCACGGCGGCCCGCGTCAGGTCGACGCCGGCGAGTGCCGAGGGCCGGCACACGATGCCCTGCGAGAGCTCACCGCGCAGCCGTACGGCCTTGACCCGGTCCGCGTTGCCACCGGCCAGCCGTCCGGTCAGCCCCAACTCCTCGATCAGACCGGCGGGCAGCACGGACTGCTCGGGGATGTACACGGCCGCGTCGCCGGTGCGATAGGCGCCCTTGGCGACGACGGCCCGGTACAGGCCCACCTGGGCCAGTTCGAGCGCGTCGGCGTTGGGGTGGTCGTGGACGGTCAGCACTTCGGCGGTGACGCGCAGCGTCGACATCGGGGCTCCTCGGTCATGTGCTCAGGTGTGTTTCATCGCCTCCAACTGTCCGTATGTGAAAGGGGTGGAGCGAGGGGATTTGTGGCTGGTACCGTCGCCGGTCCGTTCACGACGAGCGTCTCGCCCACCCGTACTGGACCAGCCCCGCCGCCACCAACTGCGCGTTGGACGCCGCCGGTTCGCCGTCCGGCAGCAGCAGCGTGTCCTCCAGGCCGATCCGGGTCGCAAGACGCAGGCGTCCGGCCAGCCGCAGGACCGGCCACGCCCCGCCGTCCTCGCCGTGCAGCAGCACCGGGCGGCCGTGCGGTGCCGTGCCGAGGTCGGTCAGCAGGGCGCGGGCCGTGTCCTGGGCGGTGTCCGGTGAGGTGTCCGTCACCTCGGCCAGCACCCGCAGCATCCTCGGCCCGAGCGGTGATCTCGCGAACCGCGCCGCCGCGTCCGTACCGGACCAGATCCCGGCCTCCACGCCCACGCCCCGCTCGATCAGCGCGGCGGCCAGCTCCTCCGCACCCGGTTCGTGCCAGTTGACCGACGCGTGGTCGGGGAGTGCCGTCCAGCTTCGGATCCGCTCCAGGCGGGCCGCGGGGTCAGGTTCCGCCCAGGCGCCTGTGGTGACGCCGACCGGGACCGACACCCGTGCCCGTATCGCCTCCAGGGTGGTCGCGAGCACCCGGGGTGACAGCGTGTCGCCGCCGCAGGGCGTCTTGGGGTGGACATGGACGTCCGTGGCCCCGGCCGCGACCGCCGCCGCCGCGGACTCGGCCATCGCCTCCGGTGACAGCGGCACCGCCGCACCGTCGGCCGCCCCTCGGGGCCCGTTGAGACACACCTGAACCATGACTCGATGGTGCCAGTCGGCACCGACAACGACCCCGGCGAAGGCCGTACCTGTGGACAACCGGCCCGATGTGGAAAACCCGGGGCAACGCTCACGGCCGCCATACGTCGTCACACGTCTCGTACGTCGTCGTACGCCGCCATACGTCGTCACACGTCTCGTACGTCGTCGTACGTCGTCGTACGTCGTCAAAGAGGGGGTGCGGCATCCCCGGCGCACCCCCGGGTCGCACCACTCAGGCGGACACCAGCAGCCGTCCACGCCTGGACGCCGCCAGGGCCTCGGGCGTCAGCACCGGACGCGGCACCACGATCCCGCAGTCCGTGCAGACGGGGCCCGAGGAGGGTTCGTGGGCCAGGTCGTACTTCCAGACCAGTCGCTCCCCGCGGCACACCGGGCACAGGGAACCCGGTTCACGCTCCAGCCCGGAGATCAGTTTGCGCAGCACGTCGGCCAGCGGTTCACGGGGGTGGAGCCGCGGGTCGTCGCACCAGGCGACACCGAAACCGCCCCAGGTCAGCCGGTGCCAGTCGTCGACACTGCCGGGCCTGCGCAGTCCGTCGTGCTTCTCCTTCTTGCGTCGCTCGGCGAACTCGACCTCATAGGCCAGCCAGACCGAACGCGCCTCCTCCAGCTCGTCCAACGCGGCCACGAGCCGCGCCGGATCGGGGGAGCGGTCCTCGGGACCGAATCCCGCCCGGGAGCACAAGTGGTCCCAGGTCGCCCTGTGTCCGTACGGAGCGAAGCGCTCAAGGCACTTGCGCAGTGAGTAGCGTCGCAGCGCCAGATCGCACCGTGGATCTCGCACCTGTCTCGCCAGACTCCGGAAACCGGCCATCGCCCTGCACCTCCGTCACACCTGCACCTGTACTTCGGTCACTTCGGCGTCGTCGAACGGACGTCGCCGAATAGACGTATCGACAAGCGATTTGGCTCCATCCGATTTCCGATGACCCCCATTCGCCTCCGGATCGGGTACCAAAACTTGACGCATGTTCATCTTCAATCCCGGGGATACCGGCGGTAACGTCCGGCCCACCCCCGTCGGTAGGAGCTGCCATGCCTCGGCGCACCTCACGCACCGCTCTCGACAGACTGAGAACTCCCGGCAGACTCACCGGGTTCCTGAAGACCGCATCCGTATGCGCCCTGATTGCCGGTCTTTTGTCCCCTCTTGGCCAAGCAGCGGCGGCAGCCGAGGCGACGGCCGCCAACGACTACTGCGGCAGTCAGTGCTCCGACATCCTGCCGCCCGGCGAGAACGGCAACGCCACCCTCGCCCAGATCCTCCTCAACCAGGCCTTCGGCTCCCAGCCCGAGCACGCCGAGGACCAGCTCGGCCCCTACGCCAACCTGGCCAAGGGCTACTCCTCGCTCACCAACGCCACCATCAACACCTTCTTCAACGACGCCTCGTTCGGCGTGGCCTCCGATCAGGTCGCCTCCACCCTCAGCCCGGCGGGCCGCACCGACGTGACGATCGTCCGCGACAAGAAGACGGGTGTGCCACACATCACCGGTACCACCAGATACGGCACCGAGTTCGGCGCCGGCTATGCGGCGGCCCAGGACCGGCTGTGGCTGATGGACGTCTTCCGCCACGTCGGACGCGGCCAGCTGACCACCTTCGCCGGCGGCGCCCCCTCCAACCAGGGCCTTGAGCAGCAGTTCTGGCGCAACGCCCCCTACAGCGAGGCCGATCTCCAGACCCAGATCGACAACGCCGTGGCCAACAACGGCACCCGCGGCCAGCAGGCGCTCGCCGACGCCAACGCCTACCTGGCCGGCATCAACGCCTACATCGACGCCTCCGACAGCGGCCGCTACTTCCCTGGCGAGTACGTGCTGACCGGCCACAAGGACTCCGTCACCAACGCCGGCACCATCGACCACTTCAAGCTCACCGACCTGGTCGCGCTGGCCTCCGTCATCGGCGCCCTGTTCGGTTCCGGCGGCGGTGGCGAGGTCAACAACGCGATATCGCTGCTGGCCGCCCAGGAGCAGTACGGCGTGACGAAGGGCACCGAGGTCTGGGAGTCCTTCCGCGAGCGCAACGACCCCGAGGCGGTCCTCACCGTCCACAACGGCGAGAGCTTCCCGTACGCCACCAAGCCCACGACCCCGCAGGGCGAGGCACTCCCCGACGCCGACTCCGTGTCCACCGAGCCCCTGGTCTACGACCCGACCGGCACCGGCGGCGACCAGAGCGCCTCGGCGGCAGCCGCCACGGCGACCGCGAACGCCCTCACCTCCGCCAAGCGCGGCATGTCCAACGCCCTCGTGGTGAGCGGCAAGTACACCGCGAGCGGCCACCCGGTCGCCGTCTTCGGCCCGCAGACCGGCTACTTCGCACCCCAGTTGCTCATGCTCCAGGAGATCCAGGGCCCGGGCATCAGCGCCCGCGGCGCCTCCTTCGCGGGTCTGAGCATGTACGTCGAACTCGGTCGCGGCCAGGACTACGCGTGGTCCGCCACCACCTCCGGCCAGGACATCATCGACAGCTACGCCGTCGAGCTGTGCCAGGACGACTACCACTACCTCTACCACGGCACCTGCACGGCCATGGAGAAGATCGAACAGAAGAACTCCTGGGCCCCGACCACGGCCGACGGCACCGCCGCCGGCTCGTACACCATGCGGGTCTGGCGCACCAAGTACGGCCCGGTGGAGTACCGCGCGACCGTCGGCGGCAAGAAGGTCGCCTACACCACCCTGCGCTCGTCGTACATGCACGAGGCCGACTCGATCATCGGCTTCCAGATGCTGAACGACCCGGACTACGTCAAGAGCCCGCAGACCTTCCAGAGCGCGGTGCAGCACATCAACTACACGTTCAACTGGTTCTACGCCGACTCCACGCACACCGCGTACTACAACAGCGGCGACAACCCGGTCCGCGCGAGCGGCGTCGACGCAGAGTTCCCGGTGTGGGCGCAGTCGGCGTACGAGTGGAAGAACTGGAACCCGACGACCAACACCGCCGACTACACGGCGGCTTCGGCCCACCCCAACTCCATCGACCAGGACTACTACATCTCCTGGAACAACAAACAGGCGAAGGACTACACCACCGCGCCCTGGGGCGACGGCTCGGTGCATCGCGGCAACCTCCTGGAGGACCGCGTGAAGAAGCTCGTCGCCGCGGGCGGCGTCACCCGGGCCGCGCTGGTGAAGGCGATGGCCGACGCGGCGCTCGCCGATCTGCGCGCGGAGGACGTGCTGCCCGACCTGCTGAAGGTCATCAACAGCAGTACGGTCACCGACTCCACGGCCGCGGCGGCGGTGACCAAGCTCCAGACCTGGCTCACGGCGGGCGGCAAGCGCACGGAGACGTCGGCGGGTTCGAAGGCGTACGCCAACGCGGACGCGATCCGCATCCTGGACGCGTGGTGGCCGCTCCTGGTGGAGGGCGAGTTCAAACCCGGCCTCGGCAGTGACCTGTTCACCGCGTTCCAGGCCAACCTGCCCGTCGACGAGTCCCCGTCGGCCGCGCACGGCCCGACCGGCGCGCACGCGGGCAGCTCCTTCCAGTACGGCTGGTGGTCCTACGTCGACAAGGACATCCGCGCGGTGCTCGGCGAGACCGTGCAGGGGCCGCTGGCGAACAAGTACTGCGGCGGCGGCAGCCTCAGCGCCTGCCGGGACATCCTGATCAGCACCCTGAAGACGGCGGCCGGCAAGACCGCGGCCCAGGTCTACCCGGGTGACGACCTGTGTTCCGCGGGCGACCAGTGGTGTGCCGACTCGATCGTCCAGCGCACCCTCGGCGGCATCAAGCACTACAACATCAGCTGGCAGAACCGGCCGACCTACCAGCAGGTCGTGGAGTTCACCTCACACCGGTGAGCTGAACGGACGGTGGCGGCGGGTCAGCGGATACGGCCCGCCGCCACCACCAGCTGTGCCAGCTCGCGGTGCACGATGTCGCTGTGCGCGCCGGCCGGCGCACCGCCGTCCTTCACCACCGACGCCGCGTCGACGTTCACGCACCCCGAGGTCGGCAGCGTCGTCTTGAGCGCGTCGGCGAGCTTCCACGCGCGCGTACCCGGCACGGCCTGCACCCCGTCATGGCCCATCGCCCCCCACTTGGCGCCCAGCATCCGCCCCAGGTCCACCCCGGCGGCGCTCGCCGCGTCCCCGGCCATGCGCGAGGCCAGCGGATACATGGTGCTCAGCGCCTGGTCGAAGCGGGAGAAGCAGCACACGAGGGGGCCGTCGATACGGTTCTGCTGCCCCTGCAACACCCCGCCCGCGCGCGCGTCGTGCGGCAGCCGGGCCGCGAACGCGTAGTGCGAGAAGGCCCCTTGGAGCAGCGTCACCGACTTCACGGTGTGCACCCCCTCGGGCAGGCCGCGCAGCGCGAACGACACCAGACGCCCGCCGAAGCTGTGCCCGACGAGATGCACCCGCACCTCCGGCCGCTTCGCCGCGAGCTGCCCGATCACCCGCCCGAGCCCCCGCTCACCGACCGTCCCGGCGCGCCGCTTCATCGCGTAGTACGTCGCCTGCCGCAGCAACTCGTGCGCCCCGTCCCAGGGGTTGGGGATCGAGAACCCCTCCGTCACGCCGTCCGGCACTCCCTCCGGCACCCCGTCCGGTGCCTCGACCTCGGCGAGCCCCCGCGCGAAGTCCTCGCACACCCCCACCACCGGACCGGAGAACATGTCCGGCTCGCTCTGCGGCACGCCCTCCGCGAGGGTGTCCGCCCCGAACAGCGCCTGCGGCCCCGCCGGGACCACCTCGACCAGCATCCGTACCAGCCGCCCGAACTCCTCCAACTCGGACTCCTCGCGGGGCTGCTGGTCCAGCATCCGCGCGATCTGGTCGATCACGGTCGCCCGGCCCGGGAAGGTCTCCAGCAGGGCGTGCCGGGTGTCCTTGTCCAGCGCCGGACGCCGGGTGGTCTCGGCCGCCACCGACCGCGGGAAGTCCGGGATCGGCTCGTCGCAGAACCGCATCGACGGCCACACCACCCCCACGAACCCGAGCTTCGCCTTGGGCGCGAGCTCCGGGATCGGCGCGAAGAAGCGGCTGTAGAGCCGGGTCGCGCCCGAACGGTCGTTGTTCCAGCCGTGCGCGAAGACGATCAGATCCTTGACGCCGCGCTCCGCGACACCGGACAGCAGCCGGTCGCGCCGTCCGCCGTCCGGGTCGCCGTCCGCGTCGAAGGTCAACTCCCAGTACGGACTCACGCTCATCGCCGGATCCGCCATGACTGGCCCCCTCGTCCCCCGAAGTGGTGCGATGCCGTCGCATCGTCCTCCTGTGGGGCGAAGTTGGCCATACTTCGCGAGTCAACTGCCCGGTTCGGCCCAGGGGCTCATCTGTACAGCAGGTACTCCTTACGGATGCGGCGGAACGCCGCCAGCTCCTCCCGCCAGCCCGCCACCACCTCGTCGGGGCCCGCGCCCGCGTCGATCGCGGTCCGCACCTGGGTCGAGCCGGTGAGCTTGTCGATCCAGTTGTCGGACCGCCAGGCGAACCCGGACCACCCGCGTTTCGCGGTCACGAGCAGCGCGACCCCCGTGCGCACGGGGTCGTACGCGGCCCGGTCGTGCACATGGATCTGCACCCCGCCGACCGTCCTGCCCTGGAACTTGGAGAACGTCGGCGCGAAGTACGCCTCCCTGAAATGCACGCCCGGCAGCCCGAGTTCGTTCGCGGCGGCGGCCCACCGCCCGTCGATCCCCTCCGCGCCGAGCAACTCGAAGGGACGGGTGGTGCCCCGCCCCTCCGACAGGTTCGTCCCCTCGAAGAGACACGTCCCCGAGTACACCAACGCGGTGTCCGGCGTGGGCATGTTGGGGCTCGGCGGCACCCACGGCAGCCCGGACGCGTCGTAGAACTGCGACCGCTTCCATCCGGTCATCAGTACGGTGTCCAGCGCGACGGGCGTGGTCAGGAACTCCCCGTTGAACAGCCGCGCCAGCTCGGCGACCGTCATGCCGTGCGCCTGCGAGATCGGCTGCCTGCCGATGAAGGTGGCGAACTCCTTGTGCAGGACGGGGCCTTCGGCAAAGCGGCCGGTGACCGGGTTCGGGCGGTCGAGCACCACGAACCGTTTCCCGGCGAGCTGGGCCGCCTCCATGCAGTCGTAGAGCGTCCAGATGTACGTGTAGAAGCGCGCGCCCACGTCCTGGATGTCGAAGACGACGGTGTCGACGCCGGACGCGGTGAAGACGTCGGCGAGGGGTTGGCCGCTCTTCAGATAGGTGTCGTAGACCGGGAGCCCGGTGGCGGGGTCGTCGTAGCGGCCCTCGGAGCCGCCGGCCTGCGCGGTGCCGCGGAAGCCGTGTTCCGGGCCGAAGACGGCCCGGAGGTCCACGTGAGGATCGGCGTGCATGACGTCGACGATGTGCCGGGCGTCCCGGGTGATGCCGGTGGGGTTGGTGACGATTCCTACGCGTTGGCCGTTGAGGAGGGTGTAGCCGTCGGCTGCGAGGCGCTCGAAGCCGGTGTGCAGGTGGCGGTGCGGGGCTGCGGAGGCGGGGGGTGCGGAGGAGAGTGCGGTTGCTGCCGTGGTCGCTGCGAGGAGTGCTCGTCTGGATAGGCGCATGAGGTGCACGTTAGGGGCTCCCGCGGGTTGTGTGGAGAGTGCGGGCCGCCAGTGGCTTGTCGCGCCCACGCGGCGGAGCCGCAAGTCGATACAGACCCGCGCCCCCAGGGGCGTGATCCCACCCCCTTCCTAGAGACATACCGACCGGTTAGTCTGGCCGTCTCCGCAGAGCCGCAGTCGAAGGAGATTGATGGTGGAAGCCTTGCAAGGTGCTGGTGTCGTCGTCACCGGAGCCGGAGGGGGGATCGGGGCCGCTCTCGCGCGGCGGTTCGCTGCCGAAGGGGCTCGGGTCGTCGTCAATGATCTCGACGCCGACCGGGCCAAGGCCGTCGCCGACGAGATCGGCGGCATCGCAGTGCCCGGGGACGCCTCCGCGGTCGTCGCCGACGCGCGCGCCGCGCTAGGCGGGGACGTCGACGTCTACTGCGCCAACGCCGGCGTCGCCTTCGGCGGGCCCGAGGTGGACGACCTCGCCGATGCCAAGGCCTGGGAGCTGTCCTGGGACGTCAACGTCATGGCCCATGTGCGTGCCGCCCATGAACTGCTCCCGGGATGGCTGGAGCGGGGGAGCGGGCGGTTCGTGTCGACCGTGTCCGCGGCCGGGCTGCTGACCATGATCGGGGCCGCCCCGTACGCCGTCACCAAGCACGGGGCGTACGCCTTCGCCGAGTACCTGTCGCTGACCTACCGGCACCGGGGCGTCAAGGTCCACGCCATCTGTCCCCAGGGCGTGCGCACCGACATGCTGGCCGCCACCGGCACCGCGGGCGACCTGGTGCTCAAGCCGACCGCCGTCGAGCCGGAGGACGTCGCCGAGGCGCTGTTCCAGGGCATCGAGGAGGACCGCTTCCTGATCCTTCCGCACCCCGAGGTCGCCGCGTACTACCAGGCCCGCGCCGCCGAGCCCGACCGCTGGCTGGCCGGCATGAACCACCTCCAGCAGAAGTGGGAGGAGGCGCGGTGACCGACTCCCTGTACGCCGCCAAGCCCTGGGTCGCCCTCCTCAACGACGCCCAGCGCGCGCCCATAGACCCCGCCGACTCCCTCGTCCACGCTCTGCGAAGGGCTGCCGGTGACGTCCCCGACCGCGCCTTCCTCGCCTACTTCGACGGGCGGCTCAGCTACCGCGAGGTCGACGAGCTGAGCGACTCCGTCGCCGGGCATCTGGCCGCCCGGGGCCTGGAGCGCGGCGACCGGGTGGCGATCCTGCTGCAGAACTCGCCGCACTTCGTGATCGCCCTGCTGGGCGCGTGGAAGGCGGGCGCGATCGTCGTGCCCGTCAACCCCATGTACAAGGCGGGGGAGGTCACCCATGTCCTGCGGGACGGCGAGGTGGCCGCGCTGATCTGCTCCGACCGGGCCTGGAAGTCGTATCTGCGCGAGACGGCCGCGGACTCGCCGGTGCGGATCGTGCTCACCGGCTGCGAGCTGGACTTCCAGACGCGCGACGACGCGCGCGTACTGGCCTTCGAGCGGCTGCCGCAGGCCGCCGACGCCGACGACCTGGCTGCTGTGGCCCGCGCGGGCCACCAGGCCCCCGAGGGCCGTGACCCGGCCCCCTCCGACATCGGGCTCATCAGCTACACCTCGGGCACCAGCGGCGCCCCCAAGGGCGCCACCAACACGCACGCCAACATCATGTGCAACGCCGAGCGGCAGCGCATGGGCCTGGCCCTGCCGGACGCGCCGGTCTACTACGCGCTCGCCCCGCTGTTCCACATCACCGGGATGGTGTGCGAGCTGGGGGCCTGTCTCAACAGCGCGGGCACGCTGGTGCTGACGTACCGCTTCGAGACGGGTGTCGTGCTGGAGGCGTTCGCCGAGCACCGGCCGCACTACACCGTCGGCCCGTCCACCGCCTTCATGGCGCTGGCCGCCCACCCGGACGTCACCCCGGACCACTTCTCGTCCTTCGTGAACATCTCCTCCGGTGGCGCCCCCGTGCCGCCCGCGCTGGTGGAGAAGTTCCGGGCGGGCTTCGGGCCGTACATCCGCAACGGCTACGGGCTCACCGAGTGCACCGCGCCCTGCGCCTCCGTGCCGCCCCAGCTGGAGGCGCCCGTCGACCCGGTGTCCGGGACGCTGGCCGTGGGCCTGCCGGGGCCCGAGACGGTCGTGCGCATCGTCGACGACCAGGGCGCCGAGGTGCCCTTCGGTGAACAGGGCGAGATCCTCGTGCGCGGACCCCAGGTCGTGCCCGGCTACTGGCGGCGCCCCGAGGCCACCGCCGAGACCTTCCCGGACGGCGAGCTGCGCACCGGCGACATCGGGTTCATGGACGAGCAGGGCTGGCTCTACGTCGTCGACCGTAAGAAGGACATGATCAACGCGTCCGGCTTCAAGGTGTGGCCGCGCGAGGTCGAGGACGTGCTGTACACCCACCCGGCGGTGCGCGAGGCGGCGGTCGTCGGCGTGCCGGACGGGTACCGCGGCGAGACCGTCAAGGCGTACATCAGCCTGCGTCCGGGTGTCGACACGGACCCGGATGAACTCGCGGTGTACTGCAAGGAGAGACTGGCCGCCTACAAATACCCGAGGCAGGTGGAGATCCTCCCCGACCTGCCGAAGACGGCGAGTGGGAAGATCCTCCGACGGGAACTGCGTTCCCGCCCGCAGGACGAGCACTAGCGAACGAGCGGCAGCAAACGGAAGGGCAGGTGGCGACAGAGTGGCCAGGACGACGGACGGGGACGGTACGCCCGTCCCGCAGCGGCTGCTGGCCGCCGCCACCCGGCTCTTCGCCGAACAGGGCTACGACCGCACCTCCGTGCAGGAGATCGTCGAGGCGGCCGGCGTCACCAAGGGGGCGCTGTACCACTACTTCGGCTCCAAGGACGACCTCCTGCACGAGGTGTACGCGCGCGTGCTGCGCGTCCAGCAGGAGCGCCTGGACGCGTTCGCGAACGCGGACGAGCCCATCGAGAAGCGGCTGCGGGGCGCGGCGGCGGACGTCGTCGTGACGACCATCGAGAACCTCGACGACGCGTCGATCTTCTTCCGCTCCATGCACCATCTGAGCCCGGAGAAGAACAAGCAGGTGCGCGCCGAGCGCCGGCGCTACCACGAACGCTTCCGTGCGCTGGTCGAGGAGGGCCAGGAGGCGGGCGTCTTCTCCACCGCCACCCCGGCCGACCTGGTCGTGGACTACCACTTCGGCTCGGTCCACCACCTGTCGACCTGGTACCGCCCCGACGGCCCTATGGCCCCGCAGGAGGTCGCCGACCACTTGGCCGACCTGCTGCTGCGGGCACTGCGCCCGTGAGATGACCGAGGAGGGCCCCGGCCGCCGGATTGCGCGGCCGCGGCCCCCGCCCGGCGAGCACCACCGTCCGCCCCGGCTCCGGCTGCCGGATCTCCACGCACGGCAGCCCGGCCCGCTCCCCGATCGGCCGCGGCACGAACGCCACCCCGATCCCGGCCCGCACCAGCTCCACCAGCAGCCCGGCCTGGGTGACGTCACAGGTGATCCGGCGCTCCAGCCCGCAGTGGGCCGCCAGCCGCCGTACGGCCGTCTCCAGGCCCGTGCCCGCCCGGAAGTCGACGAACGGCTCCTCGGCGAGGTCCTTGATGAGCGTGCGGCCCGCCCTGGCCAGCGGATGGCCCGGCGCGGTGATCAGCACCAGCTCCTCGTGCCAGGTCGCGTACGCGGTGAGCCCCTCGGGCAACTCCCGGGCGTCCGGCGCCAGATACGCCAGGTCCAGCTCCCCGGCGCGCAGCGCCTCCGTCAGCTCGGTCACCGTCGCGTCCCGTACGGACACCTGGATGCCGGGGAAGTCCCGGTGGAAGGCGGCGAGTTCGGCGGGGAGGTCGACGCAGGTCAGCGTCTGGATCGTGCCGATCGCCACCCGCCCCGCCGCCAGCCCCGCCACGGCGGCTACGGCGTCCCGCGCGGCCTCCGCGCCGGCGAGCAGCGCGCGGGCCTGGGGCAGCAGGGCGCGCCCCGCCTCGGTCAGGACGACCCGCCGCCCCGTGCGGTCGAACAGATCGGCGCCCAACTCCCGTTCCAGGTTGCGGATCGAGGTGCTGAGCGCCGACTGGACGATGAGTTCGGCCCGGGCGGCGGCCGTGAAGCCGCCCTCGGTGACGACCGCCATGAAGTGGCGGAGCTGGCGCATCTCCATCCATCTATCCTAGAGATGGCGCCCAGCGAATCCATCTGTTGGACCGTTGGACGGCCCGCGAGCCAGGCTGGACGCATGACTCGCAGACCGACTCTCTGGCACCGCCTCGTCTCCTTCGCCCGCGCCCTCGCGCGCGCGGACCATCACTACTCGGGCGGCTATTGACGGCTACTAGAGGTACTTCTTCAACTCCCGCCGCGCCAGCGACCGCTGGTGCACCTCGTCCGGGCCGTCCGCGATCATCAGCGTCCGCGCACCCGCGTACAGCTCGGCCAGCGGGAAGTCCTGGCTGACCCCGCCCGCGCCGTGCAGCTGGATCGCGCGGTCGATGATGTCGACCACCGCGCGCGGCGTGGCGATCTTGATGGCCTGGATCTCCGCGTGGGCGCCCCGGTTGCCGACGGTGTCCATCAGCCAGGCCGTCTTCAGAACCAGCAGCCGCAGCTGCTCGACCGTCACCCGCGCGTCGGCGATCCAGTTGTGGACCACGCCCTGCTGGGCCAGCGCCTTGCCGAAGGCGTTGCGGGACACGGCCCGCCGGCACATCAGCTCGATCGCCCGCTCCGCCATGCCGATCAGCCGCATGCAGTGGTGGATCCGGCCCGGACCGAGGCGGGCCTGCGCGATGGCGAAGCCGCCGCCCTCCTCACCGATCAGGTTCGCGACCGGCACGCGCGCGCGGTCGAAGATCACCTCGGCGTGACCGCCGTGGTAGTGGTCCTCGTAGCCGAAGACCTTCATGGCGCGCTTGACCGTCACACCCGGGGTGTCGCGGGGGACCAGGACCATGGACTGCTGGCGGCGGATGTCGGCGCCGTCCGGGTCCGTCTTGCCCATCACGATGAAGATCTTGCAGTCCGGGTTCATCGCCCCGGAGATGTACCACTTGCGGCCCGTGATGACGTAGTCGTCGCCGTCGCGCTCGATGTACGTCGTGATGTTGGTGGCGTCCGAGGAGGCCACCTCCGGCTCGGTCATCGCGAACGCCGAGCGGATCTCCCCCGCCAGCAGCGGCTCCAGCCACTGCTTCTTCTGCTGCTCGTCGCCGAACTGGGAGAGCACCTCCATGTTGCCCGTGTCCGGCGCCGCGCAGTTCAGCGCGGTCGGCGCCAACTGCGGCGAACGGCCGGTGATCTCGGCCAGCGGTGCGTACTGGAGGTTGGTCAGCCCGGCCCCGTACTCGGCGTCGGGCAGGAAGAGGTTCCACAGGCCCTGCCTGCGCGCCTCCGCCTTCAGCTCCTCCACCACGGCGGGCGTGTCCCACGGGGACGCGAGCGCGGCGCGCTGCTCCTCCGCCACCGCCTCGGCCGGGTAGACGTACTCGTCCATGAAGGCGAGCAGCTTGGCGCGCAGTTCCTCGGTGCGCGCGTCGAACGCGAAGTCCATGGCGGGTCAGCCTTCCTGAAGGGTGGTGAGGCCGTGCTGGATGAAGACGGGGACGAGGTCGCCGATGCGGTCGAAGCCGCGGCCGACCGTCTGGCCCAGGGTGTAGCGGTAGTGGATGCCCTCCAGGATCACGGCGAGCTTGAACCAGGCGAACGCCGTGTACCAGGAGACCTGGGAGACATCGCGCCCCGAGCGGGCCGCGTAGCGCTCGACCAGCTCCGCGGGATCCGGGTGTCCCGGTGCCTCGGCGGTCGTGGAGACGGGGGAGTCCGGCATGCCCAGCGGCAGGCTGTACATGACCAGCAGCCCCAGGTCGGTGAGCGGGTCGCCGAGCGTGGACATCTCCCAGTCGAGGATCGCCTTGATGCGGTCGTCCTCACCGATGAGCACGTTGTCGAGCCGGTAGTCACCGTGGATGACCGTGGCGGCGGGAGAGGCGGGCAGCCTGCGCCCCAGCGTCGCGTGCAGCTCGTCGATGCCGGCCAGCTCACGGTTGCGGGAGGCGTCCAGCTGCTTGCCCCAGCGGCGCAGCTGTCGGTCCAGGAAGCCCTCGGGGCGGCCGAAGTCGGCGAGGCCCACCTCGGCGGGGTCCACCGCGTGCAGCTCGACGAGGGTGTCCACGAGCGCCAGCACCGCGTCACGCGTGCGTGCCGGGCCGAGCGGGGCGAGCTGGTCGGCGGTGCGGTACGGGGTGCCCTCGACGAACTCCATGACGTAGAACGGCGCCCCGAGCACCTCCTCGTCCTCGCACAGCAGCAGCGGCTCGGGCACCGGCACGTTCGTCGGGTGCAGCGCGCTGATCACCCGGTGCTCGCGCCTCATGTCGTGCGCGGTGGCCAGGACGTGGCCGAGCGGAGGCCGTCGTACGACCCAGCGCGAGGTGCCGTCGGAGACCGTGTAGGTGAGGTTCGAGCGTCCGCCCTCGATCAGCCGGCCGGTCAGGGGGCCGTGGACCAGGCCGGGCCGCTCGCGGTCGAGCAGGCCGCGCAGCCGGTCGAGGTCGAGGCCGGGCGGATGGTCGGGGCTCATGCATCGCT
The DNA here is from genome assembly GCF_045041065.1 of Streptomyces sp. NBC_00028. NCBI lineage: Bacteria > Bacillati > Actinomycetota > Actinomycetes > Kitasatosporales > Streptomycetaceae > Streptomyces > Streptomyces sp. NBC_00028. The sequence goes on from NZ_CP108293.1 coordinate 7,896,814, forward strand.
CCTACGGGCAGGTGAACGGTGTCTGAGGACCATGATGCCGACCGGTCGGTATGCCGTCCAGTGTGCAGGGCGAACGTGATTCGGGCCACGATAGGCCGACGGCTCCCCGCGCGCCTACGACGGGGAGCCGTGGAACCGCTTCCTACGTGCTTCTCGGTGCCTTCGCCGGGGCCTTCTTCCGCGCCCTCTGCGCGCCTTCTCGGGCAGGTCGGCGACGGGTCAGTGATCGTCCCAGTGCCCGTTGTGCGCGGCGTGCCGGTGGCCGTCGTGCAGATAGTCGACATGGTCGCCGTGCAGGACGCTCTCGTGACCGCAGCCGTCCCCGTGCCGGTGCTCGTGGGCCTCGTGGGCGACATGGTCGCCCGGCTCGCACTCGTCCCAGTGCCCACCGTGCTCGCGGTGCAGATGCCCGCCGTGGGCGTAGTCGACGTGGTCCCCGTGCGGGACCTCGGTGTGTCCGCAGTCCGGGCCGTGGGCGTGCGTGTGGGAGGCGTGTTCCTGGTGGAGGGTGCTCATGTGCTCACCTTCGGAGAAGCCTGGGGTCTTGCCGATGACGTCGGACAGGCTGCCACGCGAACGCCGCATATCCGGGCATCCCGCTTGCGTGGCGTCCGACTACCCCGGAGGGTCGGTGCCATGAAGGCCATCAGCTACTCACGCTACGGCGGCCCCGAGGTCCTCGCGTACGGCGATGTGCGCGACCCCAAGGTCGGGGTCGACGCGGTGCTGGTCAAGGTCCGCGCGGCGGCCGTCAACCCGGTCGACTGGCACTGCCGTGAGGGGCACCTCGACCGGATCCTCGACCCCGTCTTCCCGGTCGTCCCCGGCTGGGACGTCTCCGGAGTGGTCGTCCAACTCGGCGTCTCCGTCACCGAGTTCGAGGTCGGCGACGAGGTCATCGGCTACGTCCGCGAGGACTTCCTGTCCCGCGGCACCTTCGCCCAGTACGTGGCCGCCCCCGTGCGCACCCTCGCCCGCAAGCCCCGCAACCTCTCCTTCGAGGAGGCGGCCGGCCTGCCGCTGACCGGTCTGACGGCTTACCAGGTGCTCGTCAAGGCGCTCCAGGTAAAACGCGGCGAGACGGTCCTCGTGCACGCCGCGGCCGGCGGGGTCGGCTCGATCGCGGTACAGCTCGCCCGACACATCGGCGCCCGGGTCATCGGTACGGCGAGCCCGGCCAACCACGACTTCGTACGGAGCCTCGGCGGCGAGCCGGTCGCGTACGGCGAGGGTCTGGCCGAACGGGTGCGTGGGCTGGCCCCGGAGGGCGTGGACGCGGCGTTCGACACGATCGGCGGCGAGACCCTGACGGTCTCCGCCAACCTCCTGGCCCCCGAGGGCCGCCTGGTCTCCATCGTGGACGCCGAGGTCGTCGCCTACGGCGGCCGCTACTTCTGGGTCCGCCCCGACGCCGACGACCTCCAGCGCCTGTCCGAGCTCGCGGAACAGGGCGTGGTCTCGGTGCATGTGTCGGAGAGCTTCCCGCTGGAGCGGGCGGCGGAGGCACAGCGGCTGAACCAGGAGGGGCGGACCAGGGGGAAGATCGTGGTCACGGTGGACTGGGAGGCGGGGGAGGTGGGGGAGGACGGCGCGGACTCGCCGGACTAGCCGGGCCGGCCGGGCCAGCCGGGTCTCAGAACACCAACGCCGCCCCGCACACCGCCACCGCCACCGTGCACAGCGCCGCGGCCGTGGCGTGCCGCGGGGTGAGCGCCGAGGGGCTCGTCTCCGCGGCGAGCGCCCGGATACGGCGGTGCGCGAGCATCAGGAAGCCCAGCCACAGCACGGTGCACAGCGCACACGCGACGGCGCCGACCGCGGACACCTCGCCGTGCAGCGCGGTCTTCACGGCGAGGACGGCGGCGACCGTGCCGGACAGGGTCGTACGACGCCACGCGAGCCGTGTGCGCTCCGGCTGGAGCCCCGGATCGCGTCCGGCGTCGGTGACCGCCGCGCTCACCCCTCCCACCCGACGAGCACGACGACGACCATCGCGAGGGCGACGACCGCGACGACCACGCTCAGCAGCGCCGGGAACCGCGACACCGGCAGATCCTCGCCCCGGCGCATCGCCCGTTCGCAGCGCATCCAGTGATTGACCGCCCGCAGGGAGCACAGCACACCGGCGCCGAGCAGCGCGAGGGCCAGCCCGACCCGCCAGCCCCAGCGCAGGTCCGGCAGGAACTGGTCCACGGCGAAGCCCCCGCCGATCAGCGCGAGCGCGGTGCGCAGCCAGGCCAGGAAGGTGCGCTCGTTGGCGAGCGAGAACCGGTAGTCGGGCGTACCGCCTTCCTCCCGGACCTCCTCGGGCGCGAACCAGAGCCGGACGTTCCGTGCGAATTCGATCACGCGCAGGACCCTACCCGGCGGGCCCGGGCCGTTGTCAGTGGCGGTCGCTACGGTTCGGGACATGGATCTTCCCCCGCCGCTCGCCGGGTACGCGCAGCCCGGCCACGCCATCGCCCCCGCCGAGCACCTGCTCGTGCTGCCGGGGTTCTGGCCGGCGTACCTCGGGCCCGTCTGGCGGGAGTTCGCCGACGAGCCCGAGGTGTTCGGCGCGGACGCGGCGGACGTCGACGCGGCGGCCGAGGCGCTGTACGGGCCGACGGAGAGCTGGCCGGCGTTCCGGATCCCGCTGCGCGGCGGACGGGTGCTGTGGGTCGTGCACCGCAACTTCCCGGACGACGCGGGCACGGACTACCTGCTCACCGACCCCGACGGGCCCACGGAGACGCGGCTGGCCTCGATCGACGGCCACCACAGCGGGCCCGGCCTGTCCTGGCCGGACCTGGTGTCGGCCGCCGACGAGGTGCCGCCGGCCGCCGAGGGAGTGCGGGCCCCGGCCCAGCGGCTGCTCCTGCTCCTCCCGGCGTTCGCCGACGCGGAGGTCCCGGACGACGAGGGTGCCGAGCGGATATCCGGCGCGCTCACCCTGGTGGGCGTGCCCGAAGAGGCGGCGGGCGGCATGGCGGACCGGCTCCTGGAGCACCCCCTGTGGCCCGCGCCGTTCTGGCCCGGCCGGGGTCGCAGCCCACTCGGCCGAGGCAGCGGACCGGGTGGGCCGGCCTCCGCCCCTGCGGGCAGCGGACCGGGTGGGCCGGCCTCCGCTCCTGCGGGCAGCGGACCGGGTGGGCCGGTCTCCGCTCCTGCGGGCAGCGGACCGGGTGGGCCGGTCTCCGCTCCTGCGGGCAGCGGACCGGGTGGGCCGGCCGCCGCCCCTGCGGGCAGCGGACCGAGCGGGCCGGTCTCCGCCCCCGCGGGCGTGCTCGGCCTCAGCTCCCCATCCGGTGCTCCCTGAGCCGCGCGTACGCGTCCACCCCGTCCGGCACCCACTCCCACTCCGTCAGCCGCCGCTCCACCTCGTCCTCGGTCAGGAAGTCGTGCCAGGCGACCTCCTCCACCTGCGGACTGACCGGCAGCTCGCAGCGCACCTCGTACACCGCCGACCACCAGGTCTGCCCGGCCCCGTCGTCGTACAGGAACTTGAAGAGGAAGGTCGGCTCGGGGAGGCCGCTGACGCCCAGCTCCTCCTCGGCCTCGCGCAGCGCCGCCCGGTCGTAGGACTCGCCCGCGCCGACCACCCCGCCGACCCACATGTCGTAGAGGGACGGGAAGACCAGCTTGGTCGGGGTGCGGCGGTGCACGAAGAGCCGCCCGTCGGCGTCCCGCGCCTGGATGAAGACGCAGCGGTGGCGGAGCCCACGGGCGTAGGCCTCACCGCGCGGGGACCGCCCGACGACCTGGTCATGCTCGTCGACGATGTCGAGGATCTCGTCAGCAGCGCTCATGGGCCCATCCAAGCAGCCCGGGCGGACACGCCTGCCGCGTCCTCGGCCTCAGTTCGGCTGGAGCCGCCGCGCCCGGACTGCCTGCGTCGCCCCGCTCGGCATGGCCGGGTGCAACCCGAGGAGCACGATGCCCACGACGACCGCCGCGAGGCCCGCCGCCTCCCACGCCAGTGCCCCGGTGTCGGTGCGGAGCCGGTCGCCGAGGAAGCCGACGCCGCAGATGATGCCGGCGAGGGGCTGGGCGGCGGTCAGGGCGGGCAGGGACATACGGAGGGAGGCCGTCTCGAAGGCGCTCTGGACCAGGACCAGGCCGGTCACGCCGAGCGCGAGGACGGCGTAGGGCTGCCAGCCGGTGAGGACCTCCATGAGGCCGCCCTCGGAGAAGCGCTGGCCGGTGACCCGGGTGAGGGCGTCCTGGACGCCGTAGAGGAGTCCGGCGGCGACGGCCAGCAGCGCCGGGCCCGAGCTGAGGCGCGAGCGCTTGGCGTACGTCGTCAGGAGCAGCGCGAGCCCGATCATGGCGCCGATGATCAGCCAGTGGCGGAAGGGGTCGGCCACGGCGGAACCGCCGCGCGGCTCACCCGCCACGATGAACGCCGTCACGCCACCCGCGAGCAGCAGCAGCCCCGCCCAGCCCTGGCGGCCCAGCGACTGCTTGGTCTGATGCCGGGAGAGGGCCATCGCGAAGAGCAGGTTGGTCGCCAGCAGGGGTTCGACCAGGGAGATCTCGCCCTGCCCCAGCGCGATCGCGCCGAGGACCATGCCGGCCACCATCAGTGCGATGCCGCCGAGCCAGCGCGGTACCCGCACCAGGTCGAGGAGCAGCCGGGGCGAGAGGAAGTCGTTCAGGGGCGCGCGCTGGGCCGCGTTCTGCTGGAGGACGAAGCCGATGCCCAAGCAGCAGGCCGCGCTCACGGCGAGAACCAGAACCAGAACCGACACGCTGCGTACCTCGATCACTCGGCCGGGCCACGGGGCGGGTTAGGGGCCGACTGTAGCGCCGTTGACCCCGGCCTGCTCCCGGGAGTACCCGGATCCGGGCGGTTGACTCGGCCACGCATCGGGACGGCGCGGCCTTTCCGTCATGGTGGGCGCCCTCGTCGCGCGGCGCCATGGCGTGCGCCACATCCGGCCGTACTCAGGTTCGCAGGCGGGCGGTGAAAATTCACAACTACCCCACCAGTCCCTCAAGTTGACGCGTGTAACACCCGTTCCAGCCTTGACGGGAACCATTGGCTGCGGGTTTGCTGTCCGTGATCAGTTGCCCACGCCCTGATGATCAGTCCGCTGATCACCCCGTGGGCCCACCCCTGCCGACAGTCGACGTCGCGCCACGTCGCACGAGGAAGTCTCCGCGGTGTCACCACCCCCGCCACCCCTGGGCCGCAGCCGCCGACGCGCGGCCCAGGCCTTCGACGCCGCCCTCGACGACGCCGAACTCGTCGCCGCCCGCGCCGCCCTCGCCCAGGGCCGCTGGCAGGCCGCCCGCTCCCTCCTCGCCCACACGGGCGACGACTGGGACCTGCGCGGCCACCGCGTCACCGGCCTTGCCCAGGAGTCCTACAGCGCCGCCTGGACGCGCGACTGGCAGCTCGCCGAACCCGAGTCCGCCGACGCCGCCGTCCTGCTCGCCCTCGCCCAGGTCCAGCGCGCCCTGCGCGGCAAGGAGAAGCCGGAGCGCGCCCGAGAGGCCTGCCGGGCCGCCGCCGACCGGGCGCCCGCGGATCCCACGCCCTGGCTCGGCCTGCTCATGCTGGAGCAGGGCTCGACCGCCGCCGAGAACGCGGTCCGGCTCTTCGAGCAGATCCGCGCGCGCTTCGCCGACCATCACCACGCCCACCACCTGATGGTCGCCCGCCTCGCCGAGCACCGCGCCGCTTCCGGCCCCGACCCGCTCCACGAGGTCTACGACTTCGCCAACTGGGCCGCCGAGCAGGCCCCCGCCGACTCGCCGCTCGCGATCCTCCCGGTCGTCGCCCACGCCGAGCGCTACCGCGTCCTCGCCACCGCCGGACACGAGCCCCCCGACCCGGCCGCCTCCGGGCACTGGGTCGGCCGCCGGGCCCGCCAGGTGATGAAGGCCGCGTTCGACTGGTGGCTGGAGTGGGAGCACGAGGGCCACCCCCGCCGTCTGGTCGACCTCAACTTCCTCGCCCACGCAAAGGTCTGCGAGGGCCGCGGCGCCGAGGCCGCCGCCCTCTTCCACCGCATCGGCGAACACGCCACCCCGGCCCCCTGGTCGTACCCCGACCGGGACCCGCACTCCGCCTTCCGTGCCGCCCGCGACAGCGCGCTCGGCACGGCGTAACGCCCCCGAACCCAGCTAAGGACGGTCCCGATGACCACGAGCAGAGCCAGCGCCGGCGACGGCATCAGTACCTACAAGGGCCAGGAACGGGCCCTGCGCGCCGACCGCCTGGGCACCGGCGGCCTGCTTCTGTCCGTCCTCGCCGCGACCGCCCCCCTCATGGTCGTCGCGGGTGTCATGCCCACCACATTCGCGGTGATGGGCATCGTCGGCCAGCCGCTGCTCTTCGTCGTCCTCGGCGTGATCCTCATCCTCTTCAGCGTCGGCTACGCCGAGATGAGCCGGCACGTCCACAACGCGGGCGCCTTCTACGCCTACATCTCCCGCGGCCTCGGCGGCACCGCCGGCGCGAGCGCGGCCCTCGTCGCCCTCGTCGCCTACAACGCCCTCCAGGTCGGCATCTACGGCATCTTCGGCTTCGAGGTCTCCGGCCTCTTCGCCACCTACGCCGACCTGGAGATCGCCTGGTGGATACCGGCGCTCGCGGCCGTGGCCGCCGTCGGCGCGCTGGGCTGGCTGAAGATCGACGTCAACGCGAAGGTGCTCGGCGTCCTGCTGGTCATCGAGGTCGCCCTGGTCGTCATCTTCGACATCGCCGCCGTCGCCGACCCCGCCAAGGAAGGCCTGTCCCTGCACGCCTTCAACCCGGACACCCTCACCGGCGCGGGGGTCGGCACCGCGCTCTGCTTCTGCATCGCCGCCTTCCTCGGCTTCGAGCAGGCGCCCGTGTACGCCGAGGAGACCAGCCGCCCGCACGTCCTGGTGCCGCGCGTGATGTTCCTCGCGGTCGGCGGCGTCGCCGTCTTCTTCGCGCTCAGCAGCTGGGCCCTCACCGTCGCCACCGGCCCCTCCGCGATCGTCGGCGAGTCGCAGACGCAGAGCGCGGGCCTGCTCTTCGGCCTCACCGAGTCCCGCCTCGGCGGCACCTTCACCGACGTCCTGCACGTGCTCTTCGTGACCGGCATGTTCGCGGCGATGGTCAGCTTCCACAACGTCGTCGCCCGCTACGCCTTCGCCATGGGCCGCGAGGGACTGCTGCCGCGCGCCTTCGGCCGTACGACGGGTTCCAGCGGCGCGCCCGGCACCGGCTCGCTGCTCCAGACCGCCGTCTCCGCGCTGGTGGTGATCGCCTTCGCGGTCGCCGACGACAAGCCGACCGGCGACCCCACCGAGCCCGTCCTGCACCTGTTCACCTGGGGTGGCAACATCGGCGCCCTCGGCGTGATCCTGCTGATGGCCGCGGCCTCCTTCTCGGTTGTCGTCTTCTTCGTCCGCCGCGGCGCCGCCGGCGCCCAGGCCTGGCGGCTGGCCACCTCCGCCGTCGCGGGCCTCGCCCTCCTCGTCATCGCCGGCTACACGGTGAAGGACTTCGACGTCCTGGTCGGCGCGGGCCCCGACTCGTCCCTGAGCTGGCTCCTGCCCGGCATCGTCGGCGCGTCCGTGCTGGTCGGCCTCGCCCAGGGCCTGTACCTGCGCTCCCGCTCCCCGGAGGCCCACGCCCGCATCGGCCTGGGCAACGAGGCGTTCCAGCTGGAGAAGGCGGCGCAGTCGTAAGAAGTGGTTACGGAAATCTGACGGGCACCCGCGAAACCTGGTCCGCCAGGGCTCGCGGGTGTTCGAATGACTACGTGAATCCCGAACAACCCGGGGCGGAGGGCCCGCACCCCCAGACGCCCGAGACGGCGGGCCGGCCCATCGGCCGCCGCGTCCTCCTCGGCACCCTCGGCCTGGGCGCCCTCGGCGTGGTCGCGGCGCCCACCCTCCAGCGCGGTCTGGAGGCCTTCCTCGGCAGCGCCGCCGACAAGGACCCCACCGGCCTCACGGGGCTGCTCCCCAACGGCGGCGGCTTCCGCTACTACTCGGTCGCCTCCTCCGTCCCCCACAAGAACGCCGCGAACTACCGCCTGAGGATCGACGGCCTCGTCGACCGCCCGGCCACCTACACCCTGAACGACCTGCGCGCGCTGCCGCAGACCCGGATGGTCAAGGACGTCCAGTGCGTCACCGGCTGGAGGGTCCCGGACACCCCGTTCGAGGGCGTACGCCTCTCCCATCTGCTCGACACCGCCGGAGTGCGGGCCGAGGGCACGGCGATCCGCTTCTCCTGCTTCGACGGCACCTACACCGAGAGCCTCACCCTCGACCAGGCCCGCCGCGCCGACGTCCTGGTCGCCCTGCGCATGCAGGACAAGGACATCGGCCACTCCCACGGCGGCCCGGTCCGCCTCTATGTGGCCCCCATGTACTTCTACAAGTCGGCCAAGTGGCTCTCCGGCATCACCGTCACCAAGGACGTGCAGCCCGGCTACTGGGAGGACCGCGGCTATGACGTCGACGCCTGGGTGGGCCGCTCGAACGGACGGGACGATGACCCTACGAGCTGACGCCCCGCCCGCGACGAGGATCCGCCGCTTCGGACCCGCGCAACGCTGGGTCCACCGCACGACGGCCGCCCTGATGGGCGTCTGCGTGGCCACCGCCGCCTGTCTCTACATCCCCGAGTTCGCCGAACTCGTCGGGCGCCGCGAACTCGTGGTCCGTATCCACGAGTGGGCGGGCCTCGCCCTGCCCGTCCCCGTCCTCGCGGGCCTCGTCTCCCGCGCCTTCCGCGCCGACCTCGGCTTCCTCAACCGCTTCGGCCCGCACGACCGCCGCTGGCTCCGCGCCGCCCTGCACCGCGACAAGCGCCCCTCGTCACGCCCCGCGGGCAAGTTCAACGCCGGGCAGAAGATCTACGCCTCCTGGATCGCCGGCGCCACCCTGGTCATGCTCGGCACGGGCCTGCTGATGTGGTTCACCCACCTGACCCCGATCCGCTGGCGCACCGGCGCGACCTTCGTCCACGACTGGCTGGCCCTGACCATCGGCATCGTCCTCGCGGGCCACATCGGCATGGCCCTCGGCGACCCGGAGGCCCGCCGCGGCCTGCGCACGGGCCTGGTCAGCAAGGAGTGGGCCGACCGGGAGCACTCCCTGTGGCGTCACTGACCCGCCCGGTGTCGCGGCCCCATCAGGCGCTACGACGGTGAAGGCGCCCTGCGCCCGCACCTCGACGCCCCCGAACTGAACGGCCACGTCGACGCTCCTGGGCAGCCCGCCCGGGTCGAGCGCGGGCACCACCACGTCCAGCACCATCCGGTCACCCTCCTGGGCGCCGAGTACCGGCGGCCCCTCCGGCAGCCGCCCGTCGATCAGCACCCGCCCGTCCCGCAGCAGTTCGGCGGGGTCGAAGTAGACGCCGGTCAGCTCGACGGCGACCGTCTCGCCGGGCCGCGTCTCGCCGTCACCGCCGGTGTCGACACCGGCCAGTCGGCAGGCGCAGGCGGGTGCCCCGGAGGAACGGGCATCCAGCCGCACGGCCGCGGCGGGGTGTCGCCGGTGGAAGTCCAGCAGACCGCCGAGGACGGCGTACGCGGCACGCCCCTTGCAGGTGGCGGCTCGCCCGGCGACGGCCGCGTACTCCTCGGCCGCCGTCTCCCAGCCGCCGCCCTTGCCCTGCACGGCCAGACAGGCGGAGGCCAGGCCGCGCAGCACCTGCCATTCGGCATCCGCCGACGCGGCCGGGATGCCGTCGAGGACGGTCCCGCATTCGGCTGGGGCGCGGAGCCGGTCGTAGACGCTCGACGGGTCCGAAGTGCCGTCGGTGTTCGGTGAGTTCGGGCCGGGCGGTAGCCACGGAGGGCTCTGGAGGGGCCGTATGCCGGGCGAAGGGGTGGGGGAGTGGCTGGAACTTCCGGTCCCGCGCGGACTGTCGGTGACGTGCGGGGTGCCCGCGTGGCCGTGGGGTGACGGGCGGGCCGGCGTGGGGGAGGGCAGGGGCGCGACCCCGCGTCCCGCGGGGGCGTCGCTCGACGGACCGGCGGTGACGGCCCCACCGCCTCCGTATCCCCGGTCCGGCGTGTCCCTCCCGTCCCCGGTGAAGGCCGCGGCGGCCACCGCGACCGCTCCCGCGATGAGCAGCCCCGAGACACGCACCCCCAGGGAAACCGCCATGACGCCCCCCGACGACGGTAGGCCCCTGGGGTCAGAACCCAGGGGCCTACCATCATCGGGCCACCGGCGGCCGCTGGGGAAGCCGGTGAGTGCGACGTCGTACCGCTAGATGATCAGCGAGAGCAGCAGGACCAGACCGCCCGCGACCACCGAGATGATCGTCTCCATGACGGACCAGGTCTTGAGGGTCTGGCCGACGCTCAGGCCGAAGTACTCCTTCACCAGCCAGAAGCCCGCGTCGTTGACATGGCTGAAGAAGAGCGAGCCGGCGCCGATGGCGAGGACGAGCAGAGCCGTGTGGGTCGTCGACATGTCGGCGGCGAGCGGGGCGACCAGACCGGCCGCGGAGACCGTGGCCACCGTCGCCGAACCGGTCGCGAGACGGATCGCGACGGCGATGAGCCAGGCCAGCAGCAGCGCCGGGATCGACCAGTCCTTGGAGATGTCGAGGATCATCGCGCCCACGCCGGTGTCGATCAGCGTCTGCTTGAAGCCGCCGCCCGCGCCGACGATGAGGAGGATGCCCGCGATGGGCGCGAGCCCCTTCTCCACCAGCGGCGTAAGACGGTCCCTGCCGAACCCGGCGGGACGCAGCAGCGTGAAGATGCCGACGATGACCGAGGCGAGCAGCGCGATCAGCGGGGAACCGATGACGTCGAAGACACGCTGCGTCGTGTTCTCGGGGTCGTCGATGACGATGTCGACGAGCGCCTTGGAGAGCATCAGCACGACCGGCAGGAGGATCGTCGCCAGCGTGGCGCCGAAGCCGGGACGCTTGTCCAGGTCCTCCGAGACGCGCTGCGGAATCATCTTGTCCGGGGCCGGGACGTCCACCCAGCGGGCCGCGTACCGGGAGAACAGCGGACCGGCGATGATCACCGTGGGGATCGCGACGAGGACGCCGAGCGCCAGCGTGACGCCCAGGTTCGCCTGGACCGCGTCGATCGCGACCAGAGGGCCGGGGTGCGGCGGGACCAGGCCGTGCATCACGGACAGACCGGCGAGGGCCGGGATGCCGATGCGCATGAGCGAGTAGTTGCCGCGCTTGGCGACCATCAGCACGACCGGGATCAGCAGGACGACGCCGACCTCGAAGAACAGCGGCAGACCGATCACCGAGGCGATGAGCACCATGGCCCACGGCATCGACCGGCCGCCCGCCTTGGCGAGGATCGTGTCGACGATCTGGTCGGCGCCCCCGGAGTCGGCGAGCATCTTGCCGAGGATCGCGCCCAGCGCGATCAGCACGCCCACACCGGCCACGGTGGTGCCGAGACCGGTGGTGAAACTGGCGATGGCCTTGTCGAGGGGCGCTCCGGCGAACGCGCCCAGCGCCAGCGACCCGATGGTCAGCGACAGGAACGCGTGGAGCTTGAACTGGGTGATGAGCAGGACGATGACGGCGATGCCCGCCAGGACGGCGATGCCCAGCTGAGCGTGACCGGCCGAGGTGATGGGCTCGACGGGGTCCGCTGCCAGCAACTCGACGCTGAGTCTGGTCACGGGGGTTTCCCTTGCAGGTACGGGGACGGGGGAGAGAGGCTGCGGGGGGTTACGGGAGTTCGCTCAGGGCCTTCGCGGCCCGGGCGGTGATCTCCTCGGGGCTGCCGGTGACGTCCACCACGACACCCGTCTCGTCGCCCTCCAGCGGCTGGAGGGTGGCGAACTGGGAGTCGAGCAGCGCGGTCGGCATGAAGTGCCCCTGCCGATGCGACATCCGGTCCTCGATGAGGGCGCGGTCGCCCGCGAGGTGCACGAAGACGAGCCCGGGAGCGGCGACGCGGAGCCGGTCGCGGTACGACCGCTTCAGCGCCGAGCAGCTGACCACCCCGCCGAGCCCCTCCCGCCCGTGCGCCCAGTCGCCGATGGCGTCCAGCCATGGCCACCGGTCGTCGTCGGTGAGCGGGGTGCCGGCCGACATCTTGGCGATGTTGGCCGACGGGTGGAAGTCGTCGCCCTCGGCGTAGGGGACGCCGAGACGCGCTGCGAGCAGGGGACCGATGGTGGTCTTGCCGGTGCCCGCGACGCCCATGACCACGACGACATGGGGGGTGTTCATCGCTGCCTACCTGTCTTCGTTGACGTGATGTCGACGCAACTGAAACTCATTAGGTACGACTAATCAAGAGTCTGTGACGAATAAGTCTGACTTTTTGAGCCCGTGATCCGCCGCGTACGCTGAGTGCATGAGCACACCGGGCCGGGGTCTGCACGGCCAAGTACTGGACACCCTCGGCCCCGCGATCACCGCGGGCGAGTACCCGCCGGGCAGCGTTCTGCGCACGGACGAACTGGCCAAGGAGTTCGAGGTCTCCCGCTCCGTCATGCGGGAGGCGGTCCGCGTCCTGGAGTCCATGCACCTGGTCGAGTCCCGCCGCCGCGTGGGCGTGACGGTCCGCGCCAAGTGCGAGTGGAACGTGTACGACCCGCAGGTCATCCGCTGGCGCCTGGCCGGCGCCGACCGCCCTCAGCAGCTGCGCTCGCTGACCGTCCTGCGCTCGGCGATCGAGCCGGTCGCGGCGGGCCTGGCCGCCAAGCACGCCACCGCGGAGCAGTGCGCCGAACTCACCGAGTCCGCCCTGGGCATGGTCGCCCACTCACGCGGCCACCAGCTGGAGGGCTATCTGCTCCACGACATGGCCTTCCACCGGGTGATCCTCACGGCCTCGGGCAACGAGATGTTCGCCCGCCTCGGCGACGTCGTCGCCGAGGTCCTGACCGGCCGCACCCACCACGAGGTCATGTTCGAGGACCCCGACCCGGCCGCGGTCACCCTGCACGTCCAGGTCGCGGAGGCGGTCCGCGAGGGCGACGCGGTCCGCGCGGAGACCCTGACCCGCGAGATCACGGTGGGCGCGCTCCAGGAACTGGACATCCTGGCGCCGTAGCGGGCGCTACGCGGGAAACTCCCCGTCGACATACACCCAGGCCCCGTCCACCCGCTCGAACCGGCTGCGCTCGTGCAGCGAGCCCCCGGCGTACGAGGCCCGGAACTCCACGGTCCCGGTGTGGTGGAAGGCGGACCCGTCACCCGTGCCCAGAATCTCCAGCCCCGTCCACCGCATCCCCGGATCGAGGTCGAGCCGCGCGGGCCTCGTCCGCGGATGCCACGTCCGCAGCAGATACCCCGCGTCCAGCCGCACGAAGGCGCAGTACCGGGACCGCATCAGCGCCTCGGCGGTCGGCGCGGCGGCACCGGAGTGGTACCGGCCGCAGCACTCGTCGTAGGGCTGGGGCAGGCCGCAGGGGCAGGTACGCGCGTTCATGGCCCCCATTCTCGCGGAACTAGCCGGCCGCCCGTGTCTCCGGCATCGGCAGCGCAGGCAGCTCCGCCCCGTACACCCACGCGTCGAAGACGTCGTCCAACGGCTCGGGCGCGAACCGCGCCACATGCGCGGTGAACGTCGTGGTCGTCACCGCCCCGCCCCGGTGCAGCCCCGCCCACCCGCGCAGCATCCGGAAGAAGGGCTCGTCGCCCATCGCGCAGCGCACCGCGTGCAGGGTCAGCCCGCCGCGCTCGTAGAGCCGGTCGTCGAACATCGACTTGCGGCCCGGGTCGGCCAGCCGCAGGTCCTGCGGCAACCCCGACAGCAACCGGTGTGCGGCGGCGGCGAGTTGCTGGGCGCTACGGCCGCCCGAGCGCTCCGACCACAGCCACTCCGCGTACTTCGCGAACCCCTCGTTGAGCCAGATGTGCCGCCAGTCGGCGATCGAGACACTGTTCCCGAACCACTGGTGCGCCAGCTCGTGCGCCACCAGCCGCTCCGAACCCCGCGCCCCGTCCACATGGTTGGCGCCGAAGAGCGACAACCCCTGTGCCTCCACGGGCACATCGAGCTCCTCCTCCGTCACCACCACCGCGTACTCGTCGAACGGGTACGGGCCGAACAGCTCCTGGAAGAGGTCCATCATCTGCGGCTGACGCGCGAAGTCCCGGGAGAACTCGGGGAGCAGCTGCGCCGGGATGTGCCCGTGCTGCGGCACCCCGCCCGGCCCCGGATCGCCCAGCAGCACCGTCTGGTACTTGCCGATCGCCAGCCCCACCAGATAACTCGACGTCGGCGCCGCCTGCTCGTACACCCAGGTCGTCGTGGAGGCACGGGTCGTACGGGTCAGCAGTCTGCCGCCCGCGACCACCGCGTACGCCGACGGTGTCGTGATCGAGATCTGGTACGACGCCTTGTCCGCCGGACGGTCGTTGCACGGGTACCAGGACGGCGCCCCGATCGGCTGGCTCGCCACCAGCGCCCCGTCCTCCAGCTCCTCCCAACCCAGGCCACCCCACGGGCTGTTGACCGGTCTGGGATTACCCGACCAGTGCACCTCCACGGTGAACGCCGCTCCCGGCCGCACCGCCTTGGCGGGGCGGACACGCAGCCTGCCGCCGCGGTGCGAGTAGTGCGGCTGCCGCCCGTCCACCCGCACCCGGCCGATCCTGAAGTCGGCGAGATTGAGCACGAACTCGGTGAGCGGCGAACGGCCCGCTATGGCGTTGATCCGGGCCGTCCCCGACAGCCGGTTCGGGCCCGGACGGTAGTCCAGCGCGAGCTCGTACCGGTGCACCCGGTACCGCGCGTCACCGTTGTCCGGGAAGTAGGGGTCGGACCCCGCCGCCTGCTGAACCGCCACTGCCTCTTCTGCTCCCTGCGCCGTACTGCCACTCAGAGTGTCGCCCACGGGCTCCGAGTGGCCCGCGCTCAGGGACGCCATGCCTCGATCGGATTGCCGAGCCAACGGGTGTCGTCGGGGACGGACTCCGCGGCCATGACGAGCGACGCGGGACCCAGGGTCGTACGGGCCCCGATCATGCTGCCGGGCAGCACGATCCCGCCAGGACCCAGCGTCGCGCCCTCACGGAGGACCACAGTATCCGTCCGCAAGATCCGGTCGTGGAAGAGGTGCGTCTGGAGCACACAGCCCCGGTTCACCGTCGCCGCGTCCTCCAGCGTCACCAGATCCGTCTCCGGCAGCCAGTAGCTCTCCACCCAGACACCCTTGCCGATCCGCGCCCCGAGCCCCCGCAGCCACGCCGTCATCAGCGGCGTCCCCGGCACCGAACCCGCCAGCCACGGCACCGCCACGACCTCGACGAACGTGTCCGCGAGCTCGTTGCGCCACACGAAGGAGCTCCACAGTGGATGCTCCCCGCTGCGATGCCGCCCCACGAGCAGCCACTTCGCGACGATCGACAGCAGCGCCGCCGCCGCGCCCGCCGTGAGCAGCACCAGGCCCGACAGGGCCCACGCCCACCCGTCCAGCACGCACAGGGCCGCCACCGTCAGCACCCCGATCGCCGCCGAGCAGAACACCGGCACGATCCGGCACAGCTCCACCAGGCCGCGCGCCCACAGCAGCCGCGCCGGCGGGTCGTACGTCCGGCTCTGGTCACCGTCGGCCGCACTGCGCGGCAGCCGCACCGGCGGCAGCCCCAGATAGGAGCTGCCCTTCTTCGCCTTCTTCGGCGTCGCCGACAGCACCCCCACCAGACCCCCGTCCGGCACGGACCGCCCCGGTGCGGTCATCCCCGAGTTCCCGAGGAACGCCCGCCGCCCGATCTCGGCCCGCCCGATCCGCATCCAGCCGCCACCCAGCTCGTACGGCGCGGTCAGCGTGTCGTCCGCCAGGAACGCCCCCTCACCGACCGTCGTCAGGCTCGGCAGCGCGAGCACGGTCGACACCTCGGCCCCGCGCCCGATCCGCATTCCGAGCAGCCGCAGCCACACCGGCGTGACCAGCCCGGCGTACAGCGGGAACAGTGTCTCCCGCGATCGGTCCATCAACTGCGTCACCGTCCACGCCTGCCACCCCACCCGGCTGTGCGTCGGATGCGTCCCCTCCCGCAGCCCGAGGCTCAGCAGCCGTACGGCGACCAGGATCAGCAGCGCGTACGCCGCCCCGAAGGCCAGCGTCGCCGGTACGAGCGCCAGCGCGGCCCCGCTGAGGGGCGCGTCCGGCGTGAAGAACACCCGGCCCACCAGGAACGCCGCCGCCCCCGCCAGCACCGGCAGCGCGCTCAGCCCGAAGCCCGTCACGCCGTACATCACCCGCCAGTGGGTGCCCTTGCGCGGCCGCTCCTTCGGCCAGTTCCGCTTGGCCTTGCCCAGCTTCACCGCGGGCGCGCCCGCCCACCGCTGGCCCGTCGGGATCTGCCCGGTCACCGCCGAACCCGGCGCCACCTCGGCCCGCTTGCCGACCCGCGCGCCCGGGAAGAGGATGCTCCGCGTCCCGACCACGGCGTGCGCGCCCACCTTGACCGCCCCGACCTCCAGCCGGTCGCCGTCCAGCCACCAGCCGCTGAGGTCCACCTCGGACTCCACGGCGGCGCCCCGGCCCAGCTTGAGCATGCCGGTCACCGGCGGCAGCGAGTGCAGATCGACGTCCGGGCCGATCCTGGCGCCGAGCGCCCGGGCGTACCGCTCCAGCCACGCGCCGGTCAGCCCGCTCGCCCCGCTGAACTCGGCCAGTCGCTCCGCGGTCCACAACCGGAGATGCACACTCCCGCCGCGCGCGTACCGCCCCGGTTTGAGCCCCCTGAGCAGCAGCCGTGCTCCGCCCGCGGCGATCGCGAGCCGCCCCGGCGGACTGAAGAGCACGAGTGCCAGGGCCCCGACCAGCCACCAGGGGGCCGTCGGCAGCCAGGTGTACGGCAGTACGTTGCCCAGCGCGGCCAGCACCACCGTCCAGCGAAGCCCCAGCAGAGTGAATAGCGGCACCAGCAACAGGAGTTGCAGCACCTTCGCGCGCGCCGGAACCGGCTCCACGAACCGCGTGCCGCCGTCGTCCTGCGCCGACTTCTCCAGGCGCCGGGCCAACTTCCGCAGCACCGGCTGCTGGTAGATGTCCAGGACGGCCGCGCTCGGGTAACGGGTGCGCAGCCGCGTGGTCAGCTGCGCGGCGGCGAGACTGCTGCCGCCGATCGCGAAGAAGTCGTCGGACGCGCCCGTGACCGGGATGCCGAGGACCTCCGCCCACTGCTCGGCGAGCCAGGCCTCGGTGCCGTACAACTGCTCGGCCGGACCGGCGGTCTCCAGATTCCTCAGCGGCCAGGGCAGGGCGTTGCGGTCCACCTTGCCGCTGGTCCGCGTCGGCAGCTCGTCGACCGGCGCGAGCAAGGGCACCAGCGCGGCGGGCAGTTCGGCGCGCAGCTTCTCCACGGCCGTCGTCTGGTCCCAGCCGTCCTGCGTGACGACATACCCGACGAGCAGCTGATTGCCGCTGCGCGCGGCCCGTACGGCGGCCGCGGCACCGGCGACACCCGGCAACGCCTGGAGCGCGGCGTCGACCTCACCGAGCTCGATCCGCCGCCCGCCCAGCTTGATCTGCTCGTCGGCCCGCCCAAGGAAGACCAGCCCCTCGGGTTCCGCCTGCACCAGATCCCCGCTGCGGTACGCGCGTTCCCAGCCGAGCGACTCCAGCGGCGCGTACTTCTCCGCGTCCTTCTCGGCGTCCAGATACCGCGCGAGCCCGACCCCGCCGATCACCAACTGCCCACTGGCGCCCATGGGAACGGGCTCCCCGGCCTCGTCGACGACCGCCAACTCCCAGCCGCGCAACGGCAGTCCGATGCGGATCGGCTCCTCGCCGGTCATCAGCGCGGCGCAGGCCACGACGGTCGCCTCGGTCGGCCCGTAGGTGTTCCACACCTCGCGCCCCTCGGTCACCAGCCGCTGCGTCAGCTCGGGCGGGCAGGCCTCACCGCCGAAGATCAGCAGCCGTACGTCGTTGAGGGTCTCCGGCTCCCACAGCGCGGCGAGCGTGGGCACCGTGGAGACGACCGTGATCTCCTGCTCGACCAACCAGGGCCCGAGGTCGGCTCCGCTCCTGACCTGCGCGCGCGGCACCGGCACCAGACAGGCCCCGTACCGCCACGCCAGCCACATCTCCTCGCAGGACGCGTCGAAGGCGACCGACAGGCCCGCCATGACCCTGTCACCCGGACCGATGGGCTCGTCGGTGAGGAACAGCGCCGCCTCGGCGTCCACGAACGCGGCGGCGCTGCGATGACTGACGGCGACACCCTTGGGCTTCCCGGTGGACCCGGAGGTGAAGATGATCCACGCGTCGTGCTCGACCCCGGGCCGCGCGGCGGGCGTCTCCCCGCGCCCGGTGACGGTCAGCTCGTGCCGGGCGCCGATGACGGCCCGTACCTCCGCCTCCCCGAACACCAGCTCGGCCCGCTCGTCGGGATCCTCGGCGTCCACCGGCACATAGGCGGCACCGGCGGCCAGTACGGCGAGAACGGCGACGTAGAGATCATTGGTACCCGACGGGACCCGTACCCCCACCCGGTCCCCGAGCCCGACCCCGGCCTCCGCGAGCCGGCGCCGCAGCCGCTCCACCTCGACGGCCAGCGCACGGTAGGTGAGGCAGGTCGTGCCGTCGTCCAGGGCGGGCTCGTCGGGACAGGCGCGCACCGACGCGTCGAAGATGTCGACGAGCGTGCGCGCAGAGGCCGCCGGGCCCCCGGAGAGACGTGCCGTGTCCCCGAACCGCTCGCGGATCTCCTCGTCGAGCAGGCCGAGAGCACTGCTCTCGTGAATGGCTGCCATCGGTCCTCGCGTCTCGAGCCGGAGAGCCCTCCGGGCGCTGGCGGGCCCGCAGGTCTGCCTGGGGTTGTCCGGGTCCAGCTCGTAACAAGCCGGAAATTTTAGTACGACGCTAGGTCCGGGCTCCTGGGGCAGCCACTGGAGAGGCCCGTCCGGGTGGGTACCCGAACGGGCCGCACACCGTCTGACCTGCGGAACCCGGCGGTGGACGAGACATGCCCCACATCACCCAAGAGCTCTGAGAACAGGCGGAGTTGGTGCTTTTGTTTACTGGGCGTACGTCTCGAATTCAGCGACCTGTGGGGTGCCGTTCGCGCTGCTGATCACGAAGGTGAGCTTCTTCAGCGAGGTCGAGGCGAAGGAGATCGTGCCCGCGCCCGTGCCCGAGGTCAGCACCGCGCCGGTGTCGCCGTTGAGGACCTGCCAGGAGCCGATGCGGCCGGCAGCGGCCGAGGTCTCCTTGATGACGGCCTTCGAGACGGTGGTGGCCGAGCCCCACTTGATGGAGACACTGCCGGTCGAGCCGCTCGGGGACCAGTAGGTGCTCGTGTCACCGTCACGGACGTTGCCGTAGCTGGTGCCGTCGGCCTTGCTGGAGCCGTCGGAGCCCGCGCCGATGCTGAGGTTGGTGCCGGTGGGCGCGGTGGCGGTCGCGGTGGGCGTCGCCGTGGGCGTCGTCGTGGCGGTCGGCGTCGCGGTGGGCGTCGGAGTCGTTGCCGTGCAGCTGCCGTCCGACACCGCGAGTCCCTTGCCCGCGCCCGCCGTCTTGGCCACGATCGCGGGGACGCAGGACGCCTGGTCCAGCGTGTAGGCGTACGGGATGCTCACCGAGGTGTTGGACACCGGGTTCGGGCCCGCCGGGTTGTTCTCGGCCCCGGGGGAGGACCAGGTCACGTTGTCGAAGACGTTGCCGCTGACCTGCCAGTACCCGGCGAGGTCGGTGTAGAAGGTGCCGAGGACGTCCTTGGAGTCCTCGAAGTAGTTGTTGTCCACCTTCGCCTTCGCGCCGGCCCGCGAGTTGATGCCGGACTCGTTCAGGCTCACGTATTGGTTGTTGTACATGTGCGCCGTGCCGCCGCGCAGCAGCGGCGCACGGGAGTCGATGTTCTCGTACAGGTTGTGGTGGAACGTGACATAGCTGCTGGAGAGATCACTGTCGCTGGAGTTGATCAGCCCGCCGCGGCCCGAGTTGCGCAGCGTGCTGTACGACAGCGTGACGTACTGGGTGTTGGCCTTCAGGTCGAACAGGCCGTCGTAGCCCTCCGATTCGCCGCCGGAGGCGAGGAGCGAGACGTGGTCGACCCAGACGTTGTGGACATCGCTCTCCATGCCGATGGCGTCACCGCCGTTGGAGGTGGGCGAGCCCGACTTCTTGACGTTCTGGACGGTCACGTTCTGGATGATGATGTTGCTGGACTCCCGGACATGGATGCCCAGTTGGTCGAAGACGGCACCGCTGCCCACGCCGACCAGCGTGACGTTGCTGATCTGCTTCAGCTCGATCACCCCGTCCGCGGTGTTGCAGCTGGCGCCGGAGACCTTGCTGGTGTTGGCGTGGTTGATGGTGCCCTCGACCTGGATGGTGATCGGGGTGCTGCTGCTGGCCCGGCCGCACAGGGCCTGGTGGATCTGGGTGCCGGTGGTGGCCTTGACGGTCGTCCCGCCCGCCCCGCCGGTGGTCCCGCCGTTCTGTGTCGCGTAGCCGGTGGCGCCCGGGGTGGCCGCGGAGGCCTCCGGCATCACCAAGGCCGTGCCGGCCGCGGCCACCAGGCCGAGTCCGGCCATCGCGGCGTACAGCTTCGGGGAACGTGCACGTGCTCGTCTCATCCGCTTCATCCCTGTTCGTCCCTGAAGGGGGGTGCTGGATGGTGCTGTGTGTCAGGGACTTGTCACCGCGGACGGCGCGGAGGTTGCCGACCTGGCGGCGGAGATTTCACGAATGTTGGGGGAAAAGCAAAAAACCCCTGATCAACAGGGGTTTCAGCTGGTGTCCGAGGGGGGACTTGAACCCCCACGCCCGATAAAGGGCACTAGCACCTCAAGCTAGCGCGTCTGCCATTCCGCCACCCGGACAAGGTGTCTGTCGTGCGGGGTTTCCCTCGCGGCGACAGAGGAAACATTACCAGGCTTTCGAGGTGCCCCGATCACCCCCTCGCTCCCGCGTGAACGGCGTGTGACGGGCCGGGTCCGGTCTTGGGGGAAGCCGGTCGGAGAGAGAGGATGAGGGGAACCACCAGCAGGTACAGCGGGAGGAAGCAGCGTGAGCGGGACGGACACGACCAGGCACGTCACCGGCGAGGACGAGGTCGTGGACCTCTGCCGCGAGCTGATCCAGATCGACACCAGCAACTACGGCGACCACTCGGGGCCGGGCGAGCGCAAGGCGGCCGAGTACGTCGCCGAGAAGCTCGCCGAGGTGGGCCTCGACCCGCAGATCTTCGAATCGCACCAGGGGCGGGCCTCCACGGTCGCCCGCATCGAGGGCGAGGACCCCTCCAAGCCCGCGCTGCTCATCCACGGCCACACCGACGTCGTACCGGCCAACGCGGCGGACTGGACCCACCACCCCTTCTCCGGTGAGGTCGCGGACGGGTGCGTGTGGGGCCGGGGCGCCGTCGACATGAAGGACATGGACGCGATGACCCTCGCGGTCGTCCGCGACCGGCTGCGCAGCGGACGCAAGCCCCCGCGCGACATCGTCCTCGCCTTCCTCGCCGACGAGGAGGCCGGCGGCACGTACGGCGCCCGGTACCTCGTGGACAAGCACCCCGACCTCTTCGAGGGCGTCACCGAGGCGATCGGGGAGGTCGGCGGGTTCTCCTTCACCGTCAACGAGAACCTGCGGCTCTATCTGGTCGAGACCGCCCAGAAGGGCATGCACTGGATGCGGCTCACCGTGGACGGCACCGCCGGCCACGGCTCGATGACCAACACCGACAACGCCATCACCGAGCTGTGCGAGGCCGTCGGCCGGCTCGGGCGGCACAAGTGGCCGGTGCGGGTCACCAAGACCGTGCGGTCCTTCCTCGACGAGCTCTCCGACGCCCTCGGCACCGAGCTCGACCCCGAGAACATGGACGAGACCCTCGCCAAGCTCGGCGGCATCGCCAAGATGGTCGGCGCGACGCTCCAGAACTCGGCGGCGCCGACCATGCTCGGCGCCGGCTACAAGGTCAACGTCATCCCCGGCCAGGCCACCGCCCACGTCGACGGCCGCTTCCTGCCCGGCTACGAGGAGGAGTTCCTCGCCGACCTCGACCGCATCCTCGGCCCGCGCGTGCGCCGCGAGGACGTGCACGGCGACAAGGCGCTGGAGACCGACTTCGACGGCCGGCTCGTCGACGCCATGCAGACCGCGCTGAGCGCCGAGGACCCGATCGCCAAGGCCGTGCCCTACATGCTCTCGGGCGGTACCGACGCCAAGTCCTTCGACGACCTCGGCATCCGCTGCTTCGGCTTCGCGCCGTTGCAGCTGCCGCCGGAGCTCGACTTCGCGGGCATGTTCCACGGCATCGACGAGCGGGTGCCCGTGGAGGGGCTGAAGTTCGGCGTGCGGGTGCTGGACCGTTTCATCGACGCGTCCTGAAAGTTGACGTTGCTTATCGGGCGCGCGTACGAGTGCGACTGAGAAGGGTGAATGCGCTCATAAGCTCGTAGCTCCATTACTCCCTCCTCGTTACAGGTGATGCGATCGGCAACACGAGATCGCTTTTGCCAACAAGGAGGAATAATGATCAAGAAGGTCGTCGCCGCTGCGGCTGCCACCGGTGGCCTCGTTCTCGCCGGCGCGGGCCTGGCTGTCGCCGACGCGGGTGCCCAGGGTGCTGCCGTGCACTCCCCGGGTGTCCTGTCCGGCAACGTCGTCCAGGTGCCCGTGCACATCCCGGTGAACGTGTGCGGCAACACGATCTCCGTGATCGGCGTGCTGAACCCCGCCTTCGGCAACACCTGCATCAACAAGTGACGCCGATCCACTGAGGGTCAATTTCACGTCCGTCGGCCTCGGAGCGCGCGCCATGCGCTCCGGGGCCGACCGGTCTTTTCACGAGGATCGCAGGTCGGAAACGAAGGCAGGGGGAATTCAGGAAATGCGACAGGTCACCCGCAAAGGCCTGATGACGGTGGCGGCCGCGACGGGCGTGATCGCCGCGGCCGGGGGCGCCGCCCACGCCGACTCGGGGGCGAGCGGCTCAGCGTCCCACTCACCCGGCGTGCTGTCGGGCAACACGGTGCAGGCGCCGGTGCACGCGCCGGTGAACGTGTGCGGCAACACGGTCGACGTCGTCGGGGTGCTCAACCCGGCGGCCGGCAACAAGTGCGCCAACCAGAGCGGCTCGTCCGGCTCCGGTGGGCACGGCTCCGGTGGGTACGGGGACTCCGGTGGGCACGGCGGACATGGGGGACACGGAGGCTCCGGGGGCGGCTCGTCGTCCGGCGGGCACGCCTCGGACTCGCCGGGCGTCGGCTCCGGCAACCATGTCGAGGCGCCGATCGACGTCCCGGTCAACGTCTGCGGCAACAGCGTCGACGTCATCGGGGTCGGCAACTCCACCACGGGCAACGAGTGCGGCAACGGTGGCGGCTACGGCGGTGATCACGGCGGTGGTCACGGGGGTGGCCACCCGGGCACGCCGCCCGGTGGCGGGGACCACCAGACGCCGTCTCCCGGCACCCCCGGAAACCCTGACGCCCCCGGGAACCCTGGCACGCCTGGGAACCCTGGCACGCCTGGCAATCCTGGTACGCCAGGCACTCCCGGTAATCCCGGAAACCCGGTGGAGCCGGGCCTGCCCGGCACCCCGGGCACGCCGCCCGCCACGGGTGTCGAGACGCCGGGAGGCGGGACCTCGGGCGGCAGCCACCCGGGGACCCAGACCGTCACCCAGCCCCTCGGCTCCGCCCAGCTCGCCCACACGGGCAGCGACCTTCCGCTGGGTCTCACCCTGCCGGTCGGCGCGGGCGCGCTGCTGGCGGGCGCGGTGCTCTACCGCAAGGCACGCGCCGCGGCGTGATGGATCACACACAGAACGGAGCGGGCCCCGCAGCTGCGGGGCCCGCTCCGTTTCCCTGGCCTCACCTCACCAAGTGGCACGCACCTGGCGGATGATCCTGCGGCGCAGCCGCACCCTGCGGCTTCCGTCACGCAGCAGGCTCAGGCGGTCCAACTCCCAGTGTCCGTACTCGGCATGGTCCGTCAGCAGACGTGTGGCGTCCTTGCGGGAGACCCCGCGCGGTACGTACACGTCGACAAATTCGTATTCCGGCATCGCATCTATTGTGCGGGCTGGGGCTCGGTACGGATAGCGTCTGCACTATGTCTGATGCTGTGCAGCCCACCGCTGCCGAGGTACGTGCCGCCGCCGAGGCGGTCAAGACCGCGCTCGACCGCCACCTGGCCGCGGTCGAACGCCGGTCGGGGGAGGACGACCAGGCCGTCTACGAGGCGTTCAACGAACTCGCCGCGGCCGCCGAGGTGTACGACGAGCTGCTCTACGACCGTTATGACGAGGTGACGCCCTTCGAGATCCCCGGCGCGGAGGAAGAACTGCCTCCGTACGCGGGCCCCGAGGAACCCAACGCGCTGAGCGTGCTGATCCGCCGTGACTACGCGGTCGCGGAGCCGCAGCGGCTGCTGGCGCAGGCCCAGCGCATCGAGGCGGCGGACTCCGACGCGGAGGCCTCCGGCACGGTGCACGGGGCGCTGGGCTTGCTGTTCGGTGAGTACGAGCCGGACGAGATCGCCTCGCGGCACAAGGAGTTCGGGCTTGAGGAGGGCGACTCCACGCTCTGGGTCACGGCGGCGGACGAAGCGGCCGATCCCGGGGAGTGGCTGGAGGAGCCGTTCGAGGGTGTGGATCCGCAGCAGGTGGTGTGCCGGTTCGATGTGAGCGCGGTCTTCGACGAGGAGATCGACGACGAGCTGGACGAGCTCGATACGGATCTGGACGAGGACGAGGATCTGGAGCGGCACGCATAGCCGAGGGCTGGCTTCAGCGGCGGCGGTCACGGGAGGTTCGGTTTCCGTGACCGCCGTCGGGTTTTGCACGGGTGCGCCGTGGAGGCTGTGGTGCGTGCGTGACTGCGGGGCGGTGGGGGCTTGTCGCGCAGTTCCCCGCGCCCCTAGGTCGGTTGGCCTGGTTGTGGGCTGAGAAGTACCGGGAGGCGGGTGGTGCGGGGCTTTGCCTCGATTTCTGTGACTGCCCTTGGGAGTGCCTGTTCCGCGCCGTGTACCACCGACAGGTGGCGGGAGGCTCTGCCGAAGGCGGTGTAGACCCAGGGGCGGGTGAGGGACTGGGCCGCGTCGCCCGGGAGGACCACGACCACCGCCGGCCAGCGGCCCGCCGCTGCCTGGTGTGCCGTGAGGGCCCAGCCGTGCCGCAGGGACTGTTCCACCCGGTCCTTGGGTACGACGATGTCCTCGCCCGCGCAGGTCAGATGCAGGCCCACGGCGTCGGCCTTCACCACCTGGCCCGGCACCGTGCGGCCCGGGGCGGGGGAGTAGGCGACGCGGTCGCCGGGGTCGAAGCCGCCGAAGCGGCCCGGGCCCGGGTTGAGGCGTTCCTTGAGAGCCGCGTTGAGGGTGCGGGTGCCCGCCGCTCCGCCGTGGCCCGGCGTGATGACCTGGGTGTCCTCCGGGGGGACGCCGATCGCCCGGGGCACGGAGTCGGCGACCAGCTGCACGGTCCGGTGCACGGCCTCGCCCGCGTCCCGCACCGGCACGATCACGATCTCCTTGCCGGGGGCCTCGACCTGGTTCAGCTCGCCGATGCCGATGCCGGAGACCAGCTCACCGAGCGGCCCGGGGTCGGGGAGCCGGGAGGCGACCTGGGGGCAGACCCGCGCGGCCAGCAGATCGGCGAAGACCCGGCCCGGACCCGCCGACCACAGCACCGTCGGATCCCCGGCCAGCAGCAGCCGCGCCCCGTCCGGCAACGACTCCGTGAGCAGCGCCGCCGTCTCCACGTCCAGCTGGGGTGCGTCCAGGACGACGAGGAGGTCCAGGTCCAGGGCGCCGTCGGTGTCCCGGCCGGGGCCCTCGGTGCCGGAGAGCAGGCCGCCGACCGTGACGACGCTGGTCCTCTCGGCCTCGGACACCAGGGCCGCGAAACGGTCACGCCCCAGGGAGCCGTGGGCCGCCGCCCAGGCGCGCAGGCCGAGCCGCTCCGCCGCCCGCAGCAGTGCCGCCGGCTCTGCCAGGGATGCCTCGCCGCCGGTGTGCAGGACCAGGCCGTGGCCCCCGACCGCGCGGATCAGCTCGCCGGCCGAACCGGGCGCTGAGGCGGCGGCGTGCTCCCAGTCCTCGGCCGAACCGTCCTGCTTCGGCGCCGAGTTGATCAGCCGGCCCAGGCCGTCGGCGAGGCTCTCCTCTGCCAGTGCGTACCGCTCCAGACCGACCAGGATCCGCACCGGCCGCTCCTCGTCCTCCCCTTCGGGCTCCGGGGCCCGGGGGTCGAGGGCGTCCTGGAAGATCAGGGCCTCGCCTTCCGCGAGGGTGTTCTGTACGGCGGCGTCGGCGTCCGGCACGCCCTGCTTGCCCAGCGCGGTGACGAGCGTGGGCAGTTCGAGCGCCGTGTGCCCGGCCAGCGCGGCCTGCTCCAGGAGCCAGACGGTCACGGCACGGCCGCGGCGCTCGTCGTCCGGGCCGCACTCGGCGCCGAGCAGTGCCCGCGCGAACCCGTCGGCCTGCTCCGGCCGTACGCCGGTGACGCGCAGCAACTGCCAGGGATCGGCGCGCAACTGCTCGGCCGCGCCCTCTCCGAGGCCGGCGGCGACCTGCGCGACGAGTGCTTCAGGGGCGCCGCCCTCGGTCAGTACGCTCCGCACGGACTCGACGGTCTGCTCGGCGGGGGCCGCGGGTGCGTCCGCCGCGACGGGCTGGGGGCGTCGCACGGGTTCCGGGGCGGGCCTGCGGGGGGCCGGGGGTTCGCTGAAGACCGCTGCCACGGGCTTGGCGCCGCTCTCCACCGCCCGTACGGCGGCGAGCAGATCGGCGGCTTTCCCGCTGAGCTTCGCTCCGGCCTCGACGGGCCCCTGCTTCTCGGCCTTGCGCCGCTCGATCCGCTCTCGTTCGAGCTTCTGCGCCGCGAGCTCGGCCTCGGCCTCGGACAGCTGGGGAGCGGTCTCGCCCTTACTGTCGGCAGGGGCCTCGCCCTCCTCGCCGACGGCCTCGGGTCCGTCCCCGGTGGCCTCGTCGGACCCGGGTTCCTCCTGCGTGACCTCGTCGGCCTCGCCCTCGGTGGCCTCGGCCCGTGGGGGCGCGGTCGAGGTGTCCTCCCCGGTCGGTGTCTCCTCCGTGGGCCCCGGCTCCGTGCTCACAGCGTGCTCCAGTCGTGATCGGGATAGCGGTGCACGGGCGCCGACACATCGTCGAGCGCCCGGCAGATCTCGTCAGGAAGACTAAGGGCCTCCACTGACAATGCCGCCGTGAGCTGCTGCGCGTTGCGCGCGCCGACGATCGGCGCGGTCACCCCGGGCCGGTCGCGGACCCAGGCGAGGGCCACCTGGAGCGGGGTCACCGCGAGCCCGTCGGCCGCGGTCTGCACGGCGTCCACGATGCGGCTCGCCGTGTCGTCGAGGTACGGCTCGACGAACGGCGCCAGATGTTCGGAGGCGCCCCGTGAGTCGAAGGGCGTGGCGTCCCCCCGGTACTTGCCCGTCAACACCCCCCGGCCCAGCGGGGAGGAGGGCAGCAGGCCGATGCCCAGGTCCAGCGCGGCCGGCAGCACCTCGCGCTCCACGCCCCGTTGGAGCAGGGAGTACTCCAGCTGCGTGGCGGCCAGCCGGGTCCGGGTGCCCGGTGCCGCCAGTTGCCAGGTCGCGGCCTTGGCGAGCTGCCAGCCGCAGAAGTTGGAGACGGCGGCATAGCGCGCCCGCCCGCTGCCGACCGCCAGGTCGAGCGCCTGGAGGGTCTCCTCCAGCGGGGTGTCGGGGTCATGGGCGTGGACGTGCCACACGTCGACGTAGTCCGTGCCGAGCCGGGCCAGCGAGGCGTCGAGCGCGGAGAGCAGATGCCCCCGCGAGCCGTCGACGCGGCGGTCCGGGTCCGGGACGCTGCCCGCCTTGGTGGAGATGACCAGGTCCCGGCGCGGGACCAGCCCTTCTATGAGGCGTCCGAGCAGATACTCCGCCTCCCCGTCGCCGTACACGTCCGCCGTGTCGACGAGGCTGCCGCCGGCTTCCCAGAACGTCTTCAAGAGGTCCGCGGCGTCGTGCTCGTCGGTGTCCCTGCCCCACGTGAGGGTGCCGAGTCCGATACGGGACACACGCAGGCCGGTGCGGCCGAGATGCCTCTGCTCCATGAGCGCCGACATTACTGGCCTGAACCAGTGGTGTGGGGGCCTGTGGACAACCAGTTTCCCTGATCGCCACGGGCGTTGTTGTGGGCGGAAGAACACGACCGCGAACTGCCCCGATCCATGACCCCGCGCTAAGGTCAGCCCACAAGGGACGTTACTGATCGGTAAGGGGAATCGGCCATGCAGCTCGGCATCAACCTCGGTTACTGGGGCGCCGGAATGGACGCGGACAATCTCGCCGTCGCCCAGGAGGCCGACCGCCTCGGCTACGCCGTCTGCTGGGCCGCCGAGGCCTACGGCTCCGACGCGCCCACCGTGCTCAGCTGGGTCGCGGCGCAGACCGAGCGCATCGACGTCGGCTCGGCCATCTTCCAGATCCCGGCCCGCCAGCCGGCCATGACCGCGATGACCGCCGCCACCCTCGACTCGCTCTCCGGCGGCCGCTTCCGCCTCGGCCTCGGCGTCTCGGGCCCGCAGGTCTCCGAGGGCTGGTACGGCGTCAAGTTCGACAAGCCGCTGGCCCGCACGCGTGAGTACGTCGACATCGTGCGCAAGGCGATGACCCGCGAGCGGCTGTCGTACGAGGGCGCGCACTGGACGCTGCCGCTGCCCGGCGGCCCGGGCAAGCCCCTCAAGCTGACCGTGCACCCGGAGCGCGAGCACATCCCGCTCTACATCGCCGCGATCGGCCCCAAGAACCTGGAGCAGACCGGTGAGATCGCCGACGGCGCCCTGCTGATCTTCCCCTCCGCCGCGCACCTGGAGGAGACGACGATCAAATACCTGCGGGCCGGGCGGGAGAAGGCGGGCAAGACCCTCGAGGGCTTCGACGTCCACCCGACGGTGCCGCTCGCCCTGGGCGAGGACAAGGACGTGGCGGCTCTCGCCGACACCTTCCGCCCCTACACCGCGCTGTACGTCGGTGGTATGGGCAGCGCCAAGCAGAACTTCTACAACCAGCTCGCCCAGCGCATGGGCTTCGAGGCGGCCGCCGCCGAGGTCCAGGAGAAGTACCTGGCAGGCGACAAGCAGGGCGCCGCGGCCGCGATCCCGCACGACCTGATCGACCAGACGACGCTGCTCGGCTCCGTGGACCGCATCGCGGACCGGATGAAGGAGTACGCCGCCGCCGGTGTCACCTCGATGAGCCTCGCCCCCGCGGGCTTCACGCTCGACGAGCGGATCGCCGCCCTCCGCGCCGGGGCCGAGGCCCTGGAGTTGGCCGGGCTCGCGTAACACGGGCATCAGGAGGCCGGAAAGTTTCTGCGGCCGTGGTGGGGGCTCGGGGGTCTTCCCCGCCACGGCCGTCACGCAGAACAACGCGCGCGCGCCCGCCGGGTTACGCCCCCGACGTGACCCTGTGGGTCCTCCTTTTGGCGGAGTTGTCCGACACAGCTGTTGCAGCACCCCTCTCGCCGCATTTGACTCGTTCTTTGCGGAGTGCCGCGGAGCCCCGCAGAGAGGTGCCCACGATGCTTTCGGCCAAGAGTCTGTTCACCGAGATCCTCGACAACGACGATTCCTTCCGGCTGTTCTGTTCCATCGCCGCCAGCGGCGAGTCGCAGGGCGGCTGGGAGAACGCCCGCATCGCCGCGCTCGTCCCGGAGAGCGAGCGCGACCTCGCCCCCAAGATCACCCGGCACGGCGCCGACGAGGACAAACACGGCCGGATCTTCAACGCCCTGATGAAGAAGCGCGGCCTCGAACCCGCCCCGGTGCCCCCCGAGACCGACTACACGATGCTCCTGGAGCAGCACGGCATCGGTCTCGCCCACGACAAGCTCAAGGCCGACCAGCCGCTGACCGTGCGGGACATCGTCACCTACCTCGCCCACAGCCGCGTCACCGAGCAGCGCGCCTCCGAGCAGATGGAGCTGCTGCGCAAGCACTTCGCCGACCACCCCGAACTCGGCCGCGCGGTGAAGATGATCTCCAGCGACGAGGACAACCACCTCGCCTACTGCCACGAGGAGTTGCTGCGCTTCGCGCGCGCGGGCCACGGCCGGGACATCCAGCGCGTCCTCAGGGAGTGCGCCCTCGCCGAGATCCGCGTCTACCGGGACGTCAGCCTCGCCGTCATGGCTCACATGGGCCGCATCCTGGGCTGGTCCAGGGCCAGGGCGGCGGTCCTCGCCGCGGGCATCCACGCCGTGTACGCCTACGAACGGGCCGTCGGCTGGCGCCGGATGGTGTCCTTGAACATGCCCGAACGACGCGACGCCCTAGGCGGCCCGGCCACCGCGGCCCCCGAGTTCGCCTGACCCCGGTGGCCTAGAGCCAGCCCCGGCGTTTGAACGTCCGGTACAGCAGGATCTCCAGGGCGGCCATCAGCGCGATCACCGCCGGATACGACCACACCCAGTGCAGTTCCGGCATGTGGTCGAAATTCATGCCGTAGATCCCCGCGATCATCGTGGGGATCGCGGCCATGGCCGCCCACGCGGAGATCTTCCGCATGTCGTCGTTCTGCCGGACGCTCATCTGCGCCAGATGCGCCGACAGGATGTCCGACACCAGCCGGTCCAGGCCCTCCACGGACTCGTTCACACGCGTGAGGTGGTCGTTGACGTCCCGGAAGAAGGGCCGCGCCTTCTCGCTGACGAACGGCACCGAGCCGCCGAACTGGCCGACCCCCGCCAGCCGGGTCAGCGGCAGCGCCAGTGGGCCCGTGGCCCGGCGGAACTCCAGGATCTGCCGCTTGAAGGTGTAGATCCGCGACGCCGTGTGCCGCGAGCCGCCGCCCCCGTCCGGCGAGAACACCTCCGTCTCCAGCTCCTCCAGGTCCGTCTGGAGCTCGGTCGCGACCTCCACGTAGTGGTCGACGACGGCGTCCGAGACCGCGTAGAGCACCGCGGTGGGGCCCTTGTGCAGCATGTCGGGCTCCTGCTCCAGACGGCGTCGTACGGCCTTCAGCGGGGCGCCCTCGCCGTGCCGGACGGTCACCACGAAGGAATCGCCGAGGAACAGCATGACCTCACCGCTCGACACCCGGTCGCTCTTGGGCTCGTACACCACCGGCTTCAGGACGAGGAACAGCGAGTCGTCGTAGACCTCCAGCTTGGGCCGCTGATGAGCCTTCAGGGCGTCCTCGACGGCCAGCGGGTGCAGCCCGAACTCCTCGGTGACGAGAGCGAACTCCCGCTCCGACGGCTCGTGCAGCCCGATCCAGACGAACCCGCCCGCGGCCCGCGCCTCGGCGAGGGCGTCGGACAGGTCGTCGGGTCCCTCGGTGCGGTGCCCATCGCGATAGACGGCACAGTCCACGATCACGGTGCGTATTCTCCCGTCACTCGCCCGCCGGCGCACACGCGCGTGCGCCTACCCTGGGCCGCATGCCCACGCTGATCCTCGTCCGGCACGGACGATCCACCGCCAACACCGAGGGACTGCTCGCCGGGTGGACACCCGGTGTCGCCCTGGACGAGCGCGGCCGGACGCAGGCCGCCGCGCTGCCCCAGCGGCTCGCCGCGCTGCCCCTCGCCGAGATCGTCAGCAGCCCCCTCCAGCGCTGCCAGGAGACCCTCCAGCCCCTCCTGGACGCCCGGCCCGGACTCACCGCGCACACCGACGAGCGGATCGGGGAATGCCATTACGGCGACTGGTCCGGCCGCAAGCTCGCCGAGCTCAGCGGCGAACCCCTGATGGAGGTCGTCCAGGCCCACCCCTCGGCGGCCGCGTTCCCCGGCGGCGAGTCGATGCGCGCGATGCAGACCCGCGCCGCCGAAGCCGTACGGGAGTGGAACGCGCGCGTGGAGCGCGACCACGGCGCCGACGCCGTCTACCTCATGTGCTCGCACGGCGACATCATCAAGTCGCTCGTCGCGGACGCGCTCGGACTTCATCTCGACCTCTTCCAGCGGATCTCCGTCGAACCGTGTTCCATCACCGCGATCCGTTACACCCGTCTGCGCCCCTTTCTCGTACGCCTCGGCGACACCGGTGATTTCGCGTCCCTGGCGCCGCGCGAGGTGCCCCCGTCGGACGACGCCCCGGTCGGGGGTGGTGCGGGCGCACCGTGATCGTCGGGCGCAGTAGGGTGAAGCGGTCGCAAGCGCGGCGCACCCATCCACGACTCCAGGAGACAGGACGTGTCCCGTCAGGTGTTCCTCTACGACCCCCCGGACCGCTTCGTGGCCGGTACGGTCGGGCTGCCCGGACGCCGTACGTTCTTCCTCCAGGCCACTTCCGGCTCCCGGGTGACCAGTGTGGCCCTGGAGAAGACCCAGGTCGCCGCCCTCGCCGAACGCATGGACGAACTGCTCGACGAGGTCGTGCGGCGCAGCGGCGGCAACGCCTCCGTGCCGGCCATGGCGCCCACCGAGATCTCCGACACCGCCCCGCTGGACGCCCCCGTCGAGGAGGAGTTCCGCGTCGGCACCATGGCGCTGGCCTGGGACGGTGAGGAACAGCGCATGATCGTCGAGGCCCAGGCCCTCGTGGAGCTCGACGCGGACTCAGAGGAGGACCTCGCCGAGGCCGAGGAACGCCTCCTCCAGGACGAGGAGAACGGCCCCCCGATGCTGCGGGTCCGGCTCACCGGCGTACAGGCCAGGGCCTTCGCCAAGCGGGCCCTGGACGTCGTCAACGCCGGACGGCCGCCCTGCCCGCTGTGCAGTCTCCCGCTCGACCCGGAAGGACACGTATGTCCGCGCCAGAACGGATACCGCCGCGGAGCGTGACCACGGCAGAACTGCTCACCCTCGGTGAGCTGACGGTGCGCGGACAGATCCGGGACGCCTCCAACGCGGTGCTGTACTGCTCCGTGGCGCACGACGGCCAGGAGGCCCTCTGCGTCTACAAGCCCGTCCGCGGCGAGCGCCCCCTGTGGGACTTCCCGGACGGCACCCTCGCCCAGCGCGAGGTCGCCGCCTACGAGGTGTCCGAGGCGACCGGCTGGGACCTCGTACCGCCCACCGTGCTGCGCGACGGGCCCTACGGCGAGGGCATGGTCCAGCTGTGGATCGAGGGCGCGCCCGGCGCCGAGCTGCTCGCCCTGGTCGACGGCGAGGAACCCGAGCCCGGCTGGAAGGCCATCGGCTTCGCCGAGGTCGACGAAGGCAGGACCGCGCTCCTCGTGCACGCCGACGACGAACGGCTGCGGCGGCTCGCCGTCCTCGACGCCGTCATCAACAACGCGGACCGCAAGGGCGGCCATCTGCTGCCCGCGGGCGACCGCCTCTACGGCATCGACCACGGAGTCACCTTCAACGTCGACAACAAGCTCCGCACCCTCCTGTGGGGCTGGGCGGGCGAGCCCCTGACGGGGGAGGCGGTCGACGTCCTCAAGGGCCTCAAGGAGGCGCTCGGCGCCGAGGGAGCCCTGGCCGCGCGTCTCGCCGTACTCATCACCCCCGCCGAACTCGACGCCACGCGCGCGCGGGTCGACGACCTGCTCGCCACCGGCAAGCACCCGGAGCCCAGCGGGGAGTGGCCGGCCATTCCCTGGCCGCCCGTCTAGGGCCTGTCCGGCCCTGGCAGCACACTGGACGGCAGTCCACAAGAACGCCTTACCGGCCATCTGGCCCGGTCCGGTTCGTATACGGAACATCCGTCCGGTTAGGCTCATGACATGCATGCCTGGCCCGCTTCCGAGGTCCCCGCCCTGCCTGGTCAGGGCCGCGACCTGAGGATCCACGACACCGCGACCGGCGGTCTGGTCCCCCTCGACCCCGGTCCCGTCGCCCGTATCTACGTCTGCGGCATCACGCCGTACGACGCCACCCACATGGGGCACGCGGCGACCTACAACGCGTTCGACCTCGTGCAGCGCGTGTGGCTCGACACCAAGCGCCAGGTTCACTACGTCCAGAACGTCACCGACGTCGACGACCCGCTCCTGGAGCGCGCCGAGCGGGACGCCGTCGACTGGGTCGCCCTCGCCGAGAAGGAGACGGCCCTCTTCCGCGAGGACATGACGGCCCTGCGGATGCTTCCGCCGAAGCACTACATCGGTGCCGTCGAGGCGATACCCGGGATCGTTCCGCTGGTGGAGCGGCTGCGGGACGCGGGCGCCGCCTACGAGCTCGAAGGCGACATCTACTTCTCCGTCGAGTCCGACCCGAACTTCGGCAAGGTCTCGAACCTCGACGCCGCCGCCATGCGGCTGCTGTCCGCCGAGCGCGGCGGCGACCCGGACCGGGTCGGCAAGAAGAACCCGCTCGACCCGATGCTGTGGATGGCCGCCCGACCGGGCGAGCCGAGCTGGGACGGCGGCTCGCTCGGCCGCGGACGCCCCGGCTGGCACATCGAGTGCGTCGCCATCGCCCTCGACCACCTCGGCATGACCTTCGACGTCCAGGGCGGCGGCTCCGACCTCGCCTTCCCGCACCACGAGATGGGCGCCTCCCACGCCCAGGTGCTGACGGGCGAGTTCCCCATGGCCAAGGCGTACGTCCACGCCGGCATGGTCGCCCTGCACGGCGAGAAGATGTCCAAGTCCAAGGGCAACCTGGTCTTCGTCTCCGCGCTGCGCCGCGAGGGCGTCGACCCGGCCGCCATCCGGCTCGCCCTGCTCGCCCACCACTACCGGGCCGACTGGGAGTGGACCGACCAGGTGCTGGCGGACGCCGTCGCCCGTCTCGGACGCTGGCGTGCCGCGGTCTCCCGGCCCGACGGCCCGTCCGCCGAGGGCCTCGTCGAGGAGATCCGCGAGGCCCTCGCGAACGACCTCGATGCCCCGGCCGCGCTCGCCGCGGTCGACCGCTGGGCCGCCCTCCAGGAGGAGTCGGGCGGCACGGACGAGAGCGCCCCCGGTGTCGTCTCGCGCGCGGTGGACGCGCTGCTGGGCGTCGCGCTGTAGGCAGTCGCAGGCCCATAGGGAAGGGCGTTTCCTCCGGCAAGGAGGAGACGCCCTTCGTGTCACCCGAGACGCCGATCCCTGGGCAGGACGTGCATGCGGTCCTGCCCGACATGTTCGTCACGTCACAATCCGGCCGAAGCCTGCGGGCGTGACGGCCATGTGATGGGGTGGGAGCGTCTGTTGACCGTTCGGCCGGCCTTCGTCGGCCCCCTGGCAGAAGGACGCACAGTGGCACCCACAGCACGTTCCTTCGCACGTAGAAGACTTCTCACCGGAGCCGCGGCGCTGACCGGAGCGGCGCTCCTCGGCGGCACCGCGACCGGTACCGCGCACGCGGCCGGGACGGCGAAACCCGCCTGGCCCGACCAGTTCCCGCTGCCCGACGGCTTCCAGCCCGAGGGCATCACCATCGGCAGCAAACCCTTCGCCTACTTCGGCTCCCTGGCCAACGGTGACATCTACCGCGCGAGCCTCGCCACCGGCCGCGGCTCCGTCGTCAGCAAGGGCCTCGGCACCGGGCATCCCACCGTCGGCCTCAAGACCGGTCACGGCAGGCTGTTCCTCGCCGGCGGCGACAGCGGTGAGATCCGCACGGTGGACCTCCGCTCGGGCGCCGTCGAGAAGGTGTACGCCACCGGCGGCACGTTCGTGAACGACGTGATCCTCACTCCCGGCGCGGCCTGGTTCACCGACTCCTTCAAGGCCCAGCTCTACCGCGTGGCCCTCACCAAGCACGGCGAGCCCGGGTCCCTGACGACCCTGCCGCTGTCCGGCGACTGGGTCCAGGGCACCGACTTCACCGCCAACGGCATCGAGCGCACCCCCGACGGCCGCGCCCTGCTCGTGGTGAACTGCTTCGCCGACGGCGGCACCCTCATGCGGGTCGACCCGCGCACCGGAGCCGCGACCGCCGTCGACCTCGGCGGTGCCAAACTCCCCAACGGGGACGGCATGTTGCTGCTCGGCCGGACCTTTTACGTCGTCCAGCAGGCGCAGAACGCCATCGACGTCTTCCGCCTGAACGCGGCCGGCACCAAGGGCACGGCGATCACCCGGATCACCGACCCGCGCTTCCGCATCCCGACGACCGCGGCGGCCTGGGGCGACCGGATCTATCTGCCCAACGCCCGCTTCGACGTGGAACAGCCCACACCGGACACCGACTACGACGCGGTGGCCGTACCGCAGGTGTGACGCCTGCCCGGGACATGAAAAGGGCGGTGCGCGCGAGGCGCACCGCCCTTCCCCGTCCCATTGCTCACTCCTCCGACGAATCCCCTGAATCCTCGCCGTCGGTTCCCGTCTCCGTACCGGGCTCAGGATCCGGCTCGGGGTCCGTGTCCGCGCTCGGTTTCGGCGGCTTCGGCGGTCTGGTACGGCCACTGGGGCTGTCCCGCAGATACGACGTACCCTCGCCGCTCTCCGTCGCGTGCCCGCCCGCCGGACCGCCGCCGCCGTCCCGGCGCCGCAGATACCGCTCGAACTCGCGGGCGATCGCCTCGCCCGACGCCTCCGGCAGCTCGGCGGTGTCCCGGGCCTCCTCCAGCGTCTGGACGTACTCGGCGACCTCGCTGTCCTCGGCGGCCAGCTGGTCCACGCCCACCTGCCAGGCGCGCGCGTCCTCGGCCAGCTCACCCAGCGGGATACGGACGTCGATCAGGTCCTCGAGCCGGTTCAGCAGGGCCAGCGTGGCCTTCGGGTTGGGCGGCTGCGACACGTAGTGCGGTACGGCCGCCCACAGCGACACCGCGGGCACGCCCGCGTGTGTGCACGCCTCCTGGAGGACGCCGACGATGCCCGTGGGGCCCTCGTACTTGGTCTCCTCCAGGTCCATGCGCTGGGCCAGGTCCGGGTCGGACGTGGTCCCGCTGATCGGGACCGGACGCGTGTGCGGGGTGTCACCGAGCAGGGCGCCCAGGATCACCACCAGCTCCACGCCCAACTCGTGCGCGAAGCCGAGGAGCTCGTTGCAGAACGAGCGCCAGCGCATGGACGGTTCGATACCTCGGACCAGGACGAGATCACGCGGCTTGTCACCGCCGACCCGGACCACGGAGAGCCGGGTCGTGGGCCAGGTGATCTTGCGCACTCCGGCGTCCATCCACACCGTGGGCCGGTTCACCTGGAAGTCGTAGTAGTCCTCGGCGTCCAGCGCCGCGAACACCTCGCCCTTCCACTCCCTGTCCAGATGCGCGACCGCGGTGGAGGCGGCGTCGCCGGCATCGTTCCAGCCCTCGAACGCGGCCACCATGACCGGGTCGATCAGCTCGGGAACCCCCTCGAGCTCGATCACCCAGTGCCTCCTTCCGACGTGCCCTCACGTACGCCCCAACCTTACGGCGTCCGGCGGGGGCGACCGCAGCCCCCTTGCACGGGGGAGTGAACGCATCACTGCCCCATTAGCCACCCCGGAACACCCCTCGGTGATCAGCGCCGTGTCGAATCACCCGTTTCACAGTGACGCGCGTAGCCACTGCTCCACGCTCGCGATGTGCACCGTCGCCCACGACCGCGCCGCCTCCGCGTCCCGGTCCCGCAGGGCGGCGAGGATCATGCGGTGCTCGTGCAGGGTGCGGCTGACGGCGTCCTCCTGGGTGAGGCCGCGCCAGATGCGGGCCCGGGTCGTCGGCCCCGACAGACCGTCGAGCAGCGAGCAGAGCACCGAGTTGCCCGAGCTCTGCACGATCCCCCGGTGGAAGTCCAGATCGCTGGCGACCAGCTCCTCCACCGAGGGGTCGTCGCCGAGCCGGTCCAACTGGGCCGAGAGCGCCTTCAGTTGCTGCTCGCTGATCCGGGAGGCGGCCATCGCGGTCGCGGCCGGCTCCAGGATGCGGCGCACCGCGAGGAACTCCAGGACCGTGTCGTCGCGGTGGAAGTCGACGACGAAACTCAGGGCCTCCAGGAGGAGTTGGGGGTCGAGGCTGGTCACATAGGTGCCGTCGCCCTGTCGCACGTCCAGGATCCGGATCAGCGACAGGGCGCGCACCGCCTCGCGCAGGGAGTTGCGGGACAGCCCGAGCTCGGCGGCGAGTTCGGACTCCTTGGGCAGCCGGTCGCCGGGGCGCAGGGCGCCGGAGACGATCATGCCCTTGATCTTCTCGATCGCCTCGTCGGTCACTGCCATAACCGGCCTCCTGTGGTTCACGCGCATGTCCGTCGAGACATCCGATGTCTCAGGTCATTATGGGGGCCCACAGGCCGTTCGGGAGGGGGAATTCCCCGGTCAGAACGGTCAGGACGGTCGGAACGGTCAGACCGGTCGGACGAGAACCTCCAGGTCGGCGATCACGGCCGCCTCGTCCAGCGTCGTCAGCACCCGGTCCCGCATCAGCACCCGCCCGTCGACCACGGCGTCCCGTACGTCCGCCGAGTGCGCGGCGTAGGCGAGCGTCGACCACGGGTCGTGCAGCGGCCGCAGATGCGGGGCGTTCAGGTCGAGGACGACGAGGTCGGCCCGCTTGCCCGCCTCCAGCGAGCCCAGCCGCTCCCCGAGCCCGAGCGCCCGCGCGCCCTCGATCGTCGCCATGCGTACGGCCTGTTCGGCGCCGACCGCCGTGGGGTCGCCGCCCGCCTTCTGCACGAGCGCCGCCAGCCGCACCGCCCCCAGTACGTCCAGCGTGTTGGAGCTGACGGCCCCGTCCGTACCGAGCCCGACGGTCACCCCGGCGCTCAGCAGCCGCGCCACCGGCGCGATCCCGCAGCCCAACTTCAGGTTGGAGACCGGACAGTGGGCGACCGAGGTGCCGGTGCGGGCCAGCGCGGCGATCTCCGGGCCGGTCAGGTCCACGGCGTGGGCGAGCAGCACGTCGTCGCCGAGCAGCCCGAGCGAATCCAGCAACTCCACAGGCCGCTTGCCGTACTTGACCTCGACGGTGGCGACCTCGGTGGCGTTCTCGGCCGCGTGGATGTGGACGAGGGCGCCGAACTCCCGTGCCAGGGCGAAGATCTCGACGAGCTGGTCGGGGGAGAGGGTGTACGTCGAGTGCGCGAACACCACGGGCCGGTTGCCGGGGCGGGCCGGGCCACGCGCCTGGAGGTCCCGCCGCGCCCAGTCCAGCCGGTCCTCGTACGCGATGCCGTCCGGCGGTCCGGGTACGTCCATGAAGGTCGGCCCGGTGTGCAGCCGCCAGCCCGCCTCGCGCGCCACCTGCTCGGCCGCCTCGTGGAACCAGTACATGTCGAGCGCGGAGGTCACCCCGGCCCGTACGCTCTCGGCGACCGCCAGCCGTACCGCCGCCGCCACGTTCTTCGGCGCCAGCAGCTCGGCCTCGGCGGGCAGCACCCGCTCCAGGAAGCCCTGGAGGGTGACGTCGTCGGCGAGACCGCGTATGAGGGTCATCGCGAGATGGGTGTGCGTGTTGACGAGACCGGGGAGGACGAGGCAGCCCGCCGCGTCAATGGCCTCGGCCGCTGTAAAGCGCGCTTTCAGCTCCTCGGCGGGACCGACCGCGACGATCTCGCCCTCGTGGACGGCGACCGCCCCGTCCCGTACGACGGTTCCGGCGTCGTCGACGGTGAGGACGTCACCGCCGTGCACCAGCAGGTCGACGCTCACAGCCCGTACTCCTCCGCCAGCACCCGCAGCGCCTCCAGCGACACCACGGCACCCCGCTCCACACCCGCCGCGACGACCTCGCGGTGCGGGTCGTAGGCGCTCTCGCCGCCCTCGTCCACCAGCTCGTCCGCGTTCGCCCCGTCGATCACCAGCACACCGCCCGCGACCAGACCGCGCAGCGACGCCGTGATCAGCAGGGCGGAGAGCTCCATCTCGATGGCGGCGAGGCCGGCACCGTCGTAGGAGAAGAGGGGCAGCAGGCCGGGCTGGAAGGCCGCGCGGGTCCAGACGACGCCACGGTGGTGCGGGGCGTCGGCCGCGCGGGCCGCGCGCTGGAGTGCGAAGACGGCCTCGGGGGAGGAGACCGCCGGGTACTCCGGCGGCAGCAGCTGCTGGGTGACACCGTCGTCGCGGACGGCCGCCTCCGCGATCACGAGGTCGCCGTCAGCGATCCCCGGCTTCATCGCACCCGCCGTACCGAACCGCAGCAGCACCCGCACGCCCGCGTCCGCGAGCTCCTGGAACAGCAGGATCGCGCCCGGGCCGCCCACGCCGTGCGAGGCGACGACGACCGGCAGACCCTTCCAACTGCCGCTGAACACACGGTACTCCCGGTGGTAGGACACCTCCTCGGCGCCGTCGAGCAGGGCGGCGACGGCCGCGGCGCGCGCCGGGTCACCGACGACGACCGCGTGGGCCGGCAGGCCGGTGCGGGGTATACGGGTGATGGGCAGCAGGTCCTGCGTCATGAGGCGGCTCCGGTGGACGACGGGCGGACACGGCGACGACGGCGTGCCGTGGTGAGGAAGAGAGCGCCGAGCGTGACGACGTACGGCGCCGCGTCGGTGGCCTGTTGGGGCAGACCGAGACCCTGGAGGCGGAAGCCGGCCGCCTCGGCGAGCCCGAAGAGCAGCGCGGCGAGCAGGACGCCGAGGGGCAGGGCGCGGCCGAGCATGACGGCGACGACGGCGATCCAGCCGCGGCCCGCGGTCATGTTCTCGGTGAACAACGTGACGTTGCCGAGCGCGAGTTGGGCCCCGGCCAGACCGCACAGCACGCCGGAGACCAGCACGGCCGCGTACTTGTACTTGGCGGGGCTCACCCCGAGCGTGGCCGCCGCGTCCGGCGCCTCGCCGACCCCGCGCAGCCTGAGCCCCCACACATGCCGGGACAGCATCAACGCGGCCACCCCGACCGCCGCCCACGACACATAGGCGAGCGGGCTCAGTCCGCCGATCAGCGGCAGCCCGGCGAGTGACGGGTCGTCAAAAGTGCCCTGCACACCGAAGACCGTACGGAGGAGGAAACTCGTCAGACCCACGGCGAGGAGGTTCATCGCGACGCCCAGAACGACCGCGTCCCCGCGCAGGGTCACCGTCCCCACCGCCAGGATCAGCGAGTACGCCGCCGCGGCCAGCGCCGCCGCCAGCACGCCGAGCCACGGGCTGCCGGTGAACCAGCTCGTGGCCACCGCAGTGAAGCAGCCCATCAGCATCATGCCTTCGAGGCCGATGTTGAAGACGCCGGCCCGCTCGCAGATCGCACCGCCCAGCGCGGCCAGCAGGATCGGGGTCAGGGCGCGCAGCGCCGACATCAGGAGATCGGAGTCGAAGAACATCACACCGCCTCCTTGCGACGGTTGAACCACCTGCTGGGAAAGCGCAGTCGGGCCGCGAGGAACACGATCACGATCGCCTGGAGCACCTGGGTCAGCTCGCGCGGCACCTCCGTGGTCCGCTCCATCGCCAGGCCGCCGACCTGGAGGACGGCGAAGAAGAAGGACGCGACGACCGTGCCGAGCGGAGCGGCCGTCGCCAGCAGCGCGGCGGTGAGTCCCGTCCAGGTGTAGCCGGGCGCGGTCAGCGAGCCGTCCACGAAGCGGTACGGGAAGCTCAACACCCCGATGGCGCCCACGAGTCCGGCGGTCGCGCCCGAGACGGACATCAACTTCAGGGTCAGGCCCCGGCGTTCGACGCCCGCGTAGGCGGCGAAGCGGGAGTTGAGACCGGTCATCCGTATTTCGTACCCGATCGCGGTCCGCTGGTCGGTGAACCAATAAGCGGCTGCCGCGAGGACGACCAGAACGAGCCCCCAGGTGACCGTGGAGTCGCCGAACGCGGGCAGCGCCACCCCGTCGGGCAGGGAACGGGTCTGCGGCAGGCTGGAGCCGGGCTCCTTCAGCGGGTAGCGCGCCAGATAGGAGGCGAGCGACACCGCCGGGTAGCTCAGCAGCAGGCTGCTGACCAGCAGCGGGACACCGAAGTGGTTCTCGCACAGGGCGGCCAGAGCTGCGTACGCGGCGCCCGCCGCCATGCCCGCGAGCAGCGCGAGCACGACGGTCAGCGGGGCCGGCAACGGGGAGTAGAGGCCGGTCACGGCCGCCGTGATGCCGCCGAGGACCATCTGGCCGTCGCCGCCGAGGTTGATGAGTCCGGCCCGCAGCGGGATGGCCAGCGCCAGCGCCATGCCGAGCACACTGGTGCCGGTCGTCAGCGTGGAGCCGATGCCGTCGGCGCCCAACGAGCCGGTGAGGACCGCCTCGTAGGACGCGATCGGGTCCGCGCCGGTCCCGACGAGGAACAGGGCGCCGATCAGGACGCCCGCGAGCACGGAGAAGGTGATGGGGGAGCGCAGGGCTCCGAGGATCCGGTTGTTCATGTCAGTCGACGGCCTCCACCGTGACGGCTTCCCTTGAGGCGCCGCCCGCCATCGCGAGGCCCAGCGTCCGTTCGTCCGCCTGGTTCTTGTCGTACGACGCCGTGATCCGGCCCTCGTACATGACCAGCACCCGGTCCGCCAGCCCCCGGATCTCGCTCAGTTCGGCCGAGACGAGGAGCACGGCGTGACCGGCGTCGCGGTAGGCGATCAGCTGGTCGTGGATGTTCTGGATGGCGCCGATGTCGACCCCGCGGGTCGGCTGCTCGACGAGCAACAGGGGTACCTCGTGGGCGAGTTCACGGCCGATGAGCAGCTTCTGGAGATTGCCGCCGGAGAGCGCGGAGGCGGGCACCTCGGGGGTCGGGGCCTTGATGCCGAAGCGTTCGATGAGCTGCCGTGCGTGCGCCCTGACGCCGGCCGGGGGCAGCAGGCCGCGGGACGACAGGGTCGTACGGTGATGTCCCATCGCGAGGTTCTCGGCGACGGACGCGGCAGGGGCCGTACCGACCGCGTGACGGTCCTCGGGGACGTACGCGAGCCCCTTGAGGCGGCGTTCGGTGGCCGAGGCGTGGGAGATGTCCTGCTGAAGGAGCGTCACCCTGCCCGCGGTGGTCGGCCGCAGTCCGGCCAGCGCCTCGATCAGCTCGCTCTGGCCGTTGCCCGCGACGCCCGCGATGCCGACGATCTCGCCCGCCCGCACCGTGAGCGAGGCCTCGCTCACCCCGTCGGTGGTGAGGCCGGACACGGCCAGGACCACGTCACCCGGGGTGCCCGGGGCGTGGATGCGGTCGAGTTCGACCGCGCGGCCGGTCATCGCGGCGGCGATCTCGTCGGCGGAGGTCTCCGCGGTGACCAGACGGGCGACCACCCGGCCGTCGCGCAGGACGGTCACGCGGTCGCTGCCTTCGAGGACCTCGCGCAGCTTGTGCGTGACGAGGATCACCGTACGGCCCTGTGCGGCCAGGGACTTGAGGACCGCGAACAGCGCGTCCGCCTCGGCGGGCGTGAGCACCGCCGTCGGCTCGTCGAGGATCAGCGTGCGGGCGCCGCGGTGCAGCAGCTTCAGGATCTCGACGCGCTGGCGCAGGCCGACCGGCAGCTCGCCGACGCGTGCGTCCGGGTCCACGGCCAGGCCGTGTTCCTCGGCGAGTTCACGCACCCGTCGGCGGGCCGCGGCCCGGTCCACCAGGCCGAAGCGGCGCGGCTCGGCGGCGAGGACGACGTTCTCGGCCACGCTCAGCGAGTCGAACAGCTTGAAGCTCTGGTGGACCATGCCGAGTCCGGCGGCCATCGCGTCGCCCGGGCTGGCGAAGTCCGCCTCGCGCCCGTCGACGAGGACCGAGCCGGCGTCGGCGCGCGTCATGCCGTACAGGATCGACATGAGGGTGGACTTGCCCGCGCCGTTCTCGCCCATGAGGGCGTGGATCTCGCCGCGCCGGACGGTCAGGTCGACGGCGTCGTTGGCGACCGTGCCGGGGAACCGCTTGGTGATTCCCCGGAGTTCGACGGCGACGTCCGGGGCGTCAGCTCGCGGCGGGGTCATCGACCGTCAGCTTCCCGGACACGATCTGGTCGCGCAGTTCCTTGACCTTCGCGAGCACGTCCGTGTGGTCGGCGATCACGCACTTCGACGTCTCGACGCCGTCCTCCAGGCCGGTCAGGCTGATGCCGCCCTCCTTGAGGCCGTAGGAGACGGTCGTGCCCGTCTTCCCACCGAGCACCGACTCGATGCCCTTCTCGACGGCGATGTCCGTGCGCTTGATCACGTTGTCGACGACCGTGCCGGGCGCCGCGGTGCACTGGTTGACGTCGACGCCGTACGCGTAGGCGCCCTTGGCCTTCGCGGCCTCGAACACGCCGTAGTTGCCTGCCGCCGCGGCCGCCATGAGCTGGTCGTAGCCCTTGGCGAGCAGGGTGCCCGCCTGCTCCTTGGCGCGGGCCGAGTCGTCGAACGGGGACTGGCCGCCGACGAAACGGGTGTCCGTCGTGGTCTTCGGCGCGACCTTCTTGGCACCGGCCGCGAACGGGTCGCTGTAGCGGCGGAACTGGGGCGTGTCGAGGACGTCGACCGCGCCGACCTTGCCGGACTTGCTGAGCAGACCCGCCTCGGCGCCGGCGAGGTAGACGCCCTCGTGCTCGCGGAAGACCGCGCAACTGACGTTCTTGAAGGTCTTGGTGGTGCAGGCGTCGATGATCAGGAACTGCTGCTTCGGGTTCTTCTCGGCCTGCTGGGCGACGATGTCCGCGAACTCGAAGCCGACCAGCACGACGACATCGGGCTTGGCGTCGACCGCGGCCTGCACGTTCTGCTGCTGGGAGGCGCTGTCGGTGGACTCGTAGACCTTCTGCGTGCCGTCGTGCTTCTTCGCCGCGGACTCGATACCGGTGACAGCGAGCTTCAGGAACTCGTTCTGGCCGACGGCGTCCGGGGTGACCAGCGTGAACGACGTGTCGCTGCCCGCGCTCGCGCCGGCGGATTCGCTTTTCGCGGCGGCGTTGCAGGCGGTGGCCGCGGTGACCATGAGCGCGGTGGCGGCGGCGACCTGGAGGGTACGACGGGATCTGCGAAGCATCGGGGAGACCTTCCGGATACGGCGATGCGCGCTCCGTCAGGAGCGCGTGAGGGTGGACGGGGTGACGCTGCGGGGACGGGGGTCAGCGTCGACAGCCGTCGCCGGCACACCGGCCGAAGTCGAGGAAACGGCGCTTGGTCAGCAGCACGGTCTTTCCTCCTTCGTCTCGGTCTGCGGACTGATTGGCGGACAGTAGCATCCGTTTCCGGACATCTGCTCGACTGTCTCGAACTATGGTTCGTGCAGGTCATGTACGGTGGCGGAGACCACCGGAACATCAGGAGTGTCCCGATATGCCCCAGGAATTGCGCGCGGTCGATTGGACCGGGGAGAGCCTCGCCCTCATCGACCAGACGCTGCTGCCCCAGCGCACCGAGACGATGGATGTCCGCGATGTGGACACCCTGGTCGACGCGATCCAGCGTCTCGTGGTGCGTGGCGCGCCCGCCATCGGG
The DNA here is from genome assembly GCF_045041065.1 of Streptomyces sp. NBC_00028. Lineage (NCBI taxonomy): Bacteria > Bacillati > Actinomycetota > Actinomycetes > Kitasatosporales > Streptomycetaceae > Streptomyces > Streptomyces sp. NBC_00028. The sequence continues at coordinate 7,941,785 of NZ_CP108293.1, forward strand.
GCGGCCGGCGCGTACGGAGTCGCGCTCGCGCTCATCGAGGGGCAGCGCGAGGGCTGGTCGGTGGACGAGGTCCGCGCGGCCGTCGCCCGGGTCCGCGCGGCCCGCCCCACGGCCGTCAACCTCATGGTGTGCGTGGACCGGGTCATGACCCGCTTCGAGGAGGGCCTCGACGCGGTCCTCGCGGAGGCCGCCGCCGTCCAGCGCGAGGACGTCGAGGCGAACCGCGCGATGGGCGCGCACGGCGCCGACTGGCTGCTCGACATGGTCGGCGAGGACCGCTCGTTGCGCATCCTGACCCACTGCAACACCGGCGCCCTCGCCACCGCCGGCTGGGGCACGGCACTGGGCGTCATCCGCGAACTCCACGCGCGCGGACGCCTGGAGGTGGTGTACGCCGACGAGACGCGCCCGCTGCTCCAGGGATCGCGGCTCACCGCCTGGGAGTTGGTCCAGGAGGGCATACCGCACTACGTCCAGGCCGACGGGGCCGCCGCCGGAACCATCCTGCGCGGCGAGGTCGACGCGGCGATCGTCGGCGCGGACCGCATCGCGGCCAACGGCGACACCGCCAACAAGGTCGGCACCGTGGGCGTCGCGCTGGCCTGCGCCGACGCCGGCATCCCGTTCCTGGTGGCCGCGCCGACGACGACGGTCGACCTCGCCACCAAGACCGGCGACGACATCCACATCGAACTCCGCGGCGAGGCCGAGGTGTTGGAGTGGGGCGGGGTACGGACGGCACCCGCCGAGTCGCGCGGCCACAACCCCGCCTTCGACGTGACGCCGGGGCGGCTGGTGACGGGGCTGGTGACGGAGCGGGGCGTCCTGGAGGTCGCCGCCGGTCAACTGCCGGGCGATCACCTCAAGTAGACGGAAGCCGAAGAAGGGGACCCCTGGAATCCGTAGTCTCCGGGGGTCCCCTTCTTCATGTTCTCCATGCCGCTCAGCGCTGCGACAGCTCCAACTCCAGCAGCCACTCCACCACTTCGGTGTGGTGCCGCGCCTGACGGGGGTCGGCGCCCCACACGTACAGCCCGTGCCCCGCGACCACGACGGCCGGCATCCGCGGGTTCCGCGCCTCCTCCAGCCGGTCCCCGAGCACCTTCATGTCCTGGCTGTTGGCGATGACCGGCAGCGTCACCTCGACGTCGTGCGCGGGCTGGCCGACGCCCTTGAGCATCTCCAGGTCCCGGAAGACGATCCCGCCCGGATCGCGCCGGCCCATGGCCACGGACGCCACCGTGTGGACGTGTACGACCGCCCCGGCGCCCGTCAGCGCGGCGACGCGCGCGTGCAGTTCGGCCTCGGCGGACGGCTTGCCGCCCTGGACGGCAGCGCCCTGTCCGTCCACCAACACCACGTCGGCGGGCGTCAGTTCGCCCTTGTCGTGGCCGCTCGCGGTGACCGCGAGCCGCAGCGGGTCACGGGTGAGCACCACGGACAGGTTGCCGGAGGTGCCCCGCATCCAGCCGAAGGCGGCGAAGCGGGCGGACTCGGCGGCGAGGACCGCCCCCGCCTCCTCCAGGTCGAGTGCGCTGATCTCGGCGGTCATGCGGTGCTCCTAGAAACGGTGATCTCGTCGAACGTCCCCGCCTGCGCGTGGTCGCCGACGCCTTGCTCGTAGTACGGCTCCCCGGGCCGCCGGATGCCGACCGCGTGCCAGCCGGCCGCGCGGGCCGCGTCCAGCTCGCCGGGGCGGTCGGAGAGGAAGAGAAGTCTGGCGGGCTCGACGCCGGTCGCCCGCGCGATACGGCGGTACGACTCCGGCGCCTGCTTGGGTCCCGCGTTCTCGGTGTCGTACAGCCCCGAGACCAGCGACGTGAGGTCGCCCTCCGGGCTGTTGGTGAACCACGCCCGCTGCGCGGCCACCGAGCCGGACGAGTAGACGTACAACGTGAGGCCGGCCGCGTGCCACGCGCGCAGGCGCGGTACGACGTCGTCGTAGAAGTGCGAGACGAGGTCGCCGCGGGCGAAGCCCTCGGACCAGATGATGCCCTGGAGTGTCTTCAGCGGGGTGGCCTTGCGGTCCTCGTCGAGCCAGGCGTTCAGGGCCTTCTCGACGGCCGCCGCGTCCGCGTCCGGGTCGCCGAGCTCCTCGCGGACCTGGGCGACGGCCCGCTGGACGTCCGGATCACCGCTCCGCTCAGAGAGCAGTGCTCCGAAACGTGAGCGGGAGTACGGGTAGAGGACGTCGATGACGAAGCCCGTGGCGCTCGTGGTGCCCTCGATGTCGAGCACCACGGCGTCCACGTCGTACAACAGACTCATGCGGAGGCCTTGTCCGCCTCGTAACCCGCCGCGATCGTGTCGTAGTCCGGGAAGCGGGACGCGATCGGCGAGCCGGTGAAGTTGCCGATCCAGCCGTCCTCCTCGTGGAAGAAGCGGATCGCGGTGAACGAGGGGTTCGTGCCCATGTCGAACCAGTGGGTGGTGCCGCGCGGGACGCCCAGCAGGTCGCCCTTCTCGCAGAAGACCGCGTGCACCTCGCCGTTCACGTGAAGGTAGAAGATGCCGGAGCCGGAGACGAAGAAGCGGACCTCGTCATCGTCGTCGTGCGTGTGCTCCTGGAGGAACTTCTCGCGGGCGGCCTTGGCCTTCGCCGGGAACTCCGGGTCGTCACTGGGGTGCAGACCGAGGACGTCGACGGTGGTGAAGCCCTCCTCGGCGTTCAGCTTCTCGATCTCGGGGCCGTACGCGGCGAAGACCGTGTCGCTGTCGGCGTCGAAGGGCACGTCCTCGCGGATCGGCCACTGCTCGTAACGCACACCGAGCGGCAGAAGCGCCTCGGCGATCTCGGCGGGGTCCGAGGTACGGCGGACCTGCGTCTCGGGGCCGGACTCGGACCAGGTGGTCAGCAGCGTCATGGGAACAACTCCGGGAGTCTGGAAGGAAAGTCCGGATACCGAGACAAGCACCGGACGGGCGGGAGAGGAAGAGGGGGCGGCGAAACGGGACGGGACAGTCGGTCAGCCGCGACACAGCGCGCGACAACAGCGGCGCATGCAGGGCATACGCAGCGCTTTTGCGGCTGGTGTCGTCATCGGGGCCTCACTGTGCCGGGTCGGGTGCCGGTCCCGCGATGGTAACCCGCCATGTCAGGTCAATCCGGTGTGACGTAGTCGTTGTCTCACGTGCTGAGAAACCGCTTCCGCTCCTTTGACGTATGGCTGAAATCGTTCTCATGATCTGCGTATGAAGACGCTGCTGCTCGTACGGCGGCTGTACGTGGACCTGCTCCGGACGACCACCGCCAGCTGTCGCTGACCCCTCCCGGAGCCCCGCCCTGCCCTTTTCGCGGTGGCGCATTCCCTCCCTGCTCGCGCTCCGGGCCCGGCACCCTCTTCCTCTGCTCAGCACCACCCCGCACCTGGAGCCCCTCATGTCCCGCACCCGTCTGCCCCTCGCCGCGCTCTCCCTCGCCTCCGTGTCCGCGCTCGTGCTGTCCGGCTGCTCCCAGTCCACCGACGCCTCCAAGGACACCGGCGACACCGCCGCCTCCGCCTCGGCCGCCACCGGCAAGAAACCCGCCCCCTTCAGCGCGGGCGCGGTCAAGGTCGCCCTGGTCCGACAGAGCGGCGCCGGCGACTACTTCGAGCAGTGGGGCAACGGCGCCAAGGCGCAGGCCAAGGCCCTTGGCATCGATCTGACCGTGTACGACGCCCAGGCGGACAACGCCAAGCAGGCCACCGACCTCTCCTCGGCCATCAACTCCGGCGCCAAGGCGATCATCATCGACCACGGCTTCCCGGCGACCATCCAGCCGGAGATCGACAAGGCCGTGAAGAAGGGCATCAAGGTCGTCGTCTACGACGTCGAGACGGCCACCAAGGGCGTCGTCTCCACCAAGCAGGACGACGCCAGCATGGCGCAGGCCGTCCTCGACGTGATGGCCAAGGAGGTCGGCAAGGACGCCAAGGTCGGCTACGTCAACGTCGCCGGCTACGCCGCCCTCGACAAGCGCAACACCGTCTGGACGAAGGAACTCGCCGCGCAGGGCTGGAAGCAGGAGTTCAAGGTCGGCAAGGTCACCGACTCCACGGCCACTGACAACGTTCCCCTCGTCTCCGCCGCGCTCACCCAGCACGGCGACGTCGCCGGTGTCTTCGCCCCCTACGACGAGCTCGCCAAGGGCACCGTCCTCGCCGTGCAGAACAAGAAGCTCCAGGACAAGGTGAAGGTCTTCGGCGCGGACGTCTCCAACGCCGACATCCAGCAGATGACCGCCGCCGACAGCCCCTGGGTCGCCACGGCAGGCACCGACCCGTCCGCGGTCGGCGCCGCCGTCGTCCGTACCACCGCCCTGGAACTGGCCGGTCAGCTGAACAAGACCTCGGTCGAGTTCCCGGCCGTCGCCATCACCCAGGACTTCCTGCGCGAGAAGAAGATCGCGAACATGGACCAGCTGCGCGAGGCGCTGCCCGCGCTGAACCTGGCCCAGGTCTCGACCGCGGACTGGATCTCGAATGTCGCCCACTGAGACGACCGGGACGAGCGGGGCCGCCGGGTCGGCTGAGACGCCGGCGGTCTCCCTGACCGACGTCAGCATGGCCTTCGGCGGCAGGACGGTCCTGGAGTCCGTCTCGCTGGACATCGCACCGGGCAGCGTCGTCGCGCTGCTCGGCGCGAACGGCGCCGGCAAGTCCACGCTGATCAAGATCCTGTCGGGCGTGCACACGGACCACGGCGGCGAGGTGCGGGTCGCCGGGGAGCCCGCGGCTCTCCAGTCACCGCTGGCCGCCCGGCAGTTGGGCATCCAGACCGTGCACCAGCGCATCGGCGAGGGCATCGTGCCCGGCCTCTCGGTCGCCGAGAACCTCGTCTTCGAGGAACTCGCCCAGCGCCGCGGCAACCCCTTCCTCAACGGCGCCAAGCTGCTGGCCCGCGCCCGCGAGATCCAGGCGGGTCTGGAACTGGGCTGGAGCGACACCTTGCTGAGAAGGGATGTCACCGAACTCGGCATCTCCGACCGTCAGTTGCTCATCCTCGCCCGCGCCCTGGCCACCCGCCCGCGCCTCCTCATCCTCGACGAGCCGACCTCCGCACTGTCGGCGGCCGAGGCGGAACGCCTCTTCGCCCTCGTCGAGAAGATGCGCGACGACGGCATCGCCGTCCTCTACGTCTCCCATCGCCTCGGCGAGATCGACGCCCTGGCCGACCGGCTGGTCGTCCTGCGGGACGGCCGTCTCACCGAGGACCAGGCCAAGCCCTTCGACTGGGACGCGGCCCTGCGTGCGATGCTCGCCCAGGCCCAGGAGGCGACCACGGCACGGCCGGTGCGGGAAGGGGCGGCTTCCGGTGAGGTGGTCCTCTCACTGAGAGGGGTCCGTCTCTTCGACGGCCGCACACCCCTCGACCTCGACCTCCGCACCGGCGAAGTCACCGGCGTCGTCGGCCTGTTGGGCGCGGGCAAGACCGAGCTGGCCCGCGGCCTGTTCGGCGCCGAACCCTTCACCAGCGGCGCGGTCGAGCTGGACGGCAAGCCCTACACGCCCCGCCGCCCCGCCGACGCGATCCGCGGCGGCATCCACCTGGTCCCCGAGGACCGGCACGCCGACGCCCTCGTCCCCGGCTGGTCGCTCGCCCAGAACATCTCGCTGCCGTTCCTGAAGTCGCTGTCCCGGCTCGGCCTCGTCAACACGGCGAAGGAGGACGCCCTCGGCCGCGACACCGTCGACGCCCTCGGTGTCGTCACCCGCGACGAGCACAGCACCGTCGAGGAGCTGTCCGGCGGCAACCAGCAGAAGGTCGTCGTCGGCCGCTGGCTCGCCGAGACACCCCGCGTCCTCATCCTGGACGAGCCGTTCCGAGGCGTGGACATCGGCGCCCGCCGGGACATCGGCCGCCGTGCCCGTGCCCTGGCCGCCGAGGGCGCCGCGGTGCTCGTCCTGTCCGCCGACGTCGACGAGGTGCTGGAGGTCGCCGACCGGGTCGTCGTGCTGGCCGCCGGCGAGATCCACCTCGACGCCTACGGCGAGGACGCGGAACGCGACCGCGTGATCCAGACCATCTCGGCGTCGGTGTGACGCCCGCGCCCGCCGCCGCCGAAGGAAGCAATCCATGACCACAGCCCAGAGCACCCCGGTGAAGACGGCGACCCCGTCCGCCACGGCCACCCCCGCGGCCCGCCTCCAGAACGCCGTCATCAAGTACGGCTTCATCTTCGTGACGGTCGCGCTGTTCCTCTACTTCGCGCTCAGCGAGGGCTCGTTCCGCGAGTCGGCGACCCTTCTCGACACCCTGCGCTATGTCTCCGTGGCCGCCATCCTCGGCCTCGGCGTCACCCTCACCATGGCCGTCGGCGGCATGGACATGTCCGTCGGCGCGGTCGCCGGCCTCGGCGTCTCCGTCGCCGCGCAGACCATGGTCGTCTACAACCAGATCGGTACGGTCGCGATCCTCGCGGTGCTCGCGGCCGGCGCCGTGGTGGGCCTGCTCAACGCCCTGCTGATCGTCGTCCTGAAGATCCCCGACATGCTGGCGACGCTCGGCACCCTGTTCATCGTCCAGGGCCTCAAACTCGTCCTGGTCGACGGCCAGTCCATCACCCCGGGCATGACCCTGGACGACGGCACCACCGCCCCTGGCAAGTTCACCGAGGGCTTCCTGAAGATCGACCGCGGCACGGTCCTCGGCATCCCCATCTCGGTCCTCGTCTTCGGCGGACTGACCGTCGTCGCCTGGGTCTTCCTCGCCCGTACCCGCTGGGGCCGGGTGCTGTACGCCATCGGCGCCAACCCCGAGGCGTCCCGGCTGGCCGGCATCCGCGTCGGCGCCTACCGGGCCCTCGCCTACGTCCTGTCCGGCGTCCTCGCCTCCGTCGGCGGCCTGATCCTGGCCTCCCGCATCGGCCAGGGCGACGTGTCCGCCGGCACCTCGCAGCTCCTGGAGGCCGTGGCGGTCGCGCTGGTCGGCACCTCCGTGCTGGGCCGGGGCCGCCCCAACGTCTGGGGCACGGCCCTCGGCGCGGTCCTGATCGGCATCATCACCACCGGCCTGACCATCAAGGGCCTGCCGTACTACACCCAGGACGTCGTCGAGGGCGCGGTCCTCATCCTCGCCCTGGTCTTCAGCTTCACCTTGTCCAAGCGCCGCACGGCCTAAGGAGAGTCATGGGTTACCGCATCCTGGAGACCGAGGACATCCCGGCGTACCTGCGCGAGCGCGGCCACTGGGACGAGGCCGCAGACCCGGAGGTCCGCGAGGTCTCCGACGGCAACATGAACCGAGTCTTCCTCGCCACCGCGCCCGACGGCACCCACAGCCTCGCCGTGAAGCAGGCCCTGCCGTGGGTCCGCGTGGCGGGACCGTCCTGGCCGATGAACCCGGACCGCGCGGACGCCGAGGCCCGCGCCTACGACCAGGTCGCCAAGGTCGCCCCCGACAAGATCCCGGTGATCCACGGCTACGACCCCGAGAACTACGCGCTCGTCATGGAGGACATGTCGGACCTGGAAGTCCTGCGCACGCTCCTCAACGACGGCGCGGCGTACGGCCCGGCCACCTCGGCCCGCGTGGGCGAGTTCGTGGCGCAACTGGCCTTCGCCACGAGCGACTTCGGCATGCCCTCCGCCGAACGCAAGGCACTGATCGCCGCCTCCGTCAGCCCCGAGCTGTGCAAGATCACGGAGGACGTGGTTCTCTCCGAGCCGTACATCGAGCACGAGCACAACCACTGGCACGAGGGCGTCGCCGACCTGGCGGCGGAGTTCCGCGCGGACGCGCGCCTGCGCACGGAGGTCGCCGACCTCCGGCACACCTTCATGACCAGCGCCCAGGCCCTCCTCCACGGCGATCTGCACACCGGCAGCATCATGGTCGGCGACCGCGAAGGCGCCCCGGTCGTCCGGGTCTTCGACCCCGAGTTCTCCTTCGTCGGACCGATCGGCTACGACCTCGGCCTGTACTGGGCCAACGTGCTGGTGTCCGAGGAACGGGCGCGGGCGTTGGGTACGTTGTCCGACCACGCCGACCAACTCCGGCTGTCCTGGGAGGCGTTCGAGAGGGAGTTCCGCCGCCTCTGGCCGAGCCGCGTCGACACCTTCTTCGACGACTCCTACCTGGACCGCTTCCTGCGTCGCGTCTGGACGGAGTCCGTCGGCTACGCCGGCACGGAGATCGTCCGCCGCATCATCGGCTTCGCCCATCTGACCGACCTGACGACCCTCCCGGACCCCGCCCCGGCGTCCCGCAGGGCGCTGCTGCTGGGCCGCGAACTGATCGTGCGCCGCGAGGAGCTGCGGGACGTGGCCGCCGTACGCGAGGCCGTCGCCTCACTGAGCTGACTCGGCGTCGAACCACTCCTCACCGGCGCCCCAGTGCCGCACCCAGCCGACGAAGCCCGGCGCGGAGGTCGTGTGACCGAACTCCGCGCCGAACGGCAGGGCGCCCACGTCGGTGACATGCCATATGTGCCCGCGGTGCGGGCCGGTGACGACAAGATGCCAGTCCATGCCGCAGCCGTCCGTGCCGAGGTTCAGCGAACCCCGGTGGACGACCTGCTCGACGACGGCCTCGGGGTCCTCGTGCCCCCCGTCGTCGTCCTCCCACATCCAGGGCTCGGCGAGCGGGAAGGGCCGGCCCAGATCCTGCCCCTTGGCGCTCTCGGCCAGCCCTACCAGCCCATACTCCGGCGGCCCTTGGAACGACCCGTCCGATACCTCCGCCACGAACGAGCGGTACGGCTCCGGCAGCACCACGCCGTGCTCCGCCTCGAACGCCCGCACCGCGTCCCACCCCAGCGCCGAAGCGCCCCCGTCGTCCACCCCGAACGCCTCCCGCAGCGCGGCGAGTTCCGCGGGGGTGGCCCGTTCCGTATCCATGCGCCCCATGAAAACACCCGCCACTGACAACGCGGCATGCGAAAGGGGCGGCTCCATCGGCGTGGAGTCGCCCCTCTCGCGTACCGGCCCCATAGGGGAGGAGGGCCGGGCCTCGGTCAGGTCGGCTCCCGTCAGGAGGAACCGCGCCCTTCGAGTCGTAGCGCCTACTTCTTGTCGAGCAGGTCCTGGACCTTCGCCCGCACCTCGTCCGTGGCCAGGCCGCGGATCGTCAGCGTCGTGCGGCGGCGCAGCACGTCGTCCGGCGTCTCGGCCCACTCGGTGTCACGGGCGTACACGACCTGCGCCCAGATCTCGGGGGCGTCGGGGTGGACGCGCTCGCCCAGCTCCGGGTTCTCGTTCGCCAGGCGGGCGATGTCGAAGGCCAGGGAGCCGTAGTGGGTCGCCAGGTGCTTGGCCGTGTCGGCGGCCATGCGCGGGCCGGGGGCCGGATTGTCGACCAGCAGCCGGTGCGCGACCGCGCGCGGGTTGGCGACACCCGGCAGCGGGAGCTTCTTGGGCAGGGACGAGATCGGTTCGAAGTCATCGCCCAGCGGGTGACCCGGCAGGGCCTCCAGCTTCTGCATGACGGTGCGGCCGATGTGCCGGAACGTCGTCCACTTGCCGCCCGCGACGGACAGCATGCCGCCCCTGCCCTCGGTGACGACGGTCTCGCGCTTGGCCTTGGCGGTGTCGCCGGGCCCACCCGGCAGCACCCGCAGACCCGCGAAGGCGTACGTGATCAGGTCCCGGTCGAGCTGCTGGTCCCGGATGGAGAACGCGGCCTCGTCCAGGATCTGCGCGGTGTCCTTCTCGGTGACCTTGACGTCCGCCGGGTCGCCCTCGAACTCCTCGTCGGTGGTACCGAGGAGCAGCATGTCCTCCCACGGGAGGGCGAAGGTGATCCGGTACTTGTCTATGGGGGTCGCGAGCGCGGCCTTCCACGGCGCGGTCCGCTTCAGGACCAGGTGCGCGCCCTTGGAGAGACGGATGGAGGGAGCCGCGTTCGGGTCCTCCATCTTGCGCAGGTGGTCGACCCACGGGCCGGTCGCGTTCAGCACCAGACGGGCGTTGACGCCGAACTCGTCGCCGGAGGTGCGGTCGCGCAGCTCGGCACCGGTGACCCGGCCCTTGGTGAAGCGCAGGCCGGTCACCTCGGCGTGGTTGAGGACGACCGCGCCCGCCTCGACGGCCGCGCGGACCGTCATCAGCGCCATACGGGCGTCGTTCATCTGGTCGTCGCCGTAGACGGCGACGGCCTTGAGGTTGTCGGTACGCAGCTCGGGCACGTCCTGCGCCGCCTTGGCGGGGGACAGGAGGTGACCGACGCCGTCACCGAACGCGGAGAGCGCGGAGTAGGCGAAGACGCCCGCCCCGAGCTTCGCCGCGCCGTGCGGCCCGCCCTTGTACACGGGGAGGTAGAACGTGAGCGGGTTCGCCAGGTGGGGAGCCACCTGGCGGGAGACCGCACGGCGCTCGAAGTGGTTCTCCGCCACCAGCTTCACCGCGCCGGTCTGCAGATAGCGCAGACCGCCGTGGAGAAGCTTGGAGGAGGCGGAGGAGGTGGCGCCGGCGAAGTCGCCGGCGTCGACCAGAGCCACCCTCAGGCCGGACTGCGCGGCGTGCCAGGCGGTGGAGATGCCCAGGATGCCGCCGCCGATCACGAGAAGGTCGTACGACGCCTTGGCGAGCTGCTCCCGGGTCTCGGCGCGGCTCGGGTTGGAGCCGGAGGCCGGGCGCGTACCGAGGGCAGGCACGGACTGGAGGGTGGTCTGACTGGTCATTTCGGGTTCTTACTCCTCATCAGAGCGTGCTGAGCCTACGAGTGGCTCTCGTCAGCTCTCTTCGTCCTCGAGCCAGCCCATCGTCCGCTCGACGGCCTTGAGCCAGCTCTTGTACTCACGGTCGCGGGCGTCCGCGTCCATGCGGGGGGTCCACTCGGCGGCCCGGCGCCAGTTGGCACGCAGGTCGTCGGTGTTGGTCCAGAAGCCGACGGCGAGACCGGCGGCGTAGGCGGCACCGAGGCAGGTCGTCTCGGCGACCATCGGACGGACCACGGGGGCGTCCAGGAAGTCCGAGAGGGTCTGCATCAGCAGGTTGTTGGAGGTCATGCCGCCGTCGACCTTGAGGGCCGCGAGCTCGACGCCCGAGTCCTTGGTCATGGCGTCCGTGATCTCACGGGTCTGCCAGGCGGTGGCCTCCAGGACGGCACGCGCCAGGTGCGCCTTGGTGACGTACCGGGTCAGACCGGCGATCACACCGCGGGCGTCGGAGCGCCAGTACGGGGCGAACAGGCCGGAGAAGGCCGGCACGAAGTAGGCGCCGCCGTTGTCCTCGACCGAGAGCGCGAGCGTCTCGATCTCGGCGGCGGTGGAGATCAGACCCATCTGGTCGCGCATCCACTGCACCAGCGAACCGGTGACGGCGATCGAGCCCTCGAGGGCGTAGACCGGAGCCTGGTCGCCGATGCGGTAGCCGACGGTGGTAAGCAGACCGGAGTACGAGTTGATGATCTTCTCGCCGGTGTTCATGAGCATGAACGTGCCGGTGCCGTACGTCGACTTGGCCTCGCCCTCGGCGAAACAGGTCTGGCCGAACAGGGCCGCCTGCTGGTCACCGAGCGCCGAGGCGACCGGGATGCCGCCGAGCAGCTCGCCCAGCTTGCCGCCGGTGACCTCGCCGTAGACCTCGGCGGAGGAGCGGATCTCCGGGAGCATCGACAGCGGGACGCCGATGGACTCGGCGATCTTCTCGTCCCACTCCAGCGTGTGGAGGTTCATCAGCATGGTGCGCGAGGCGTTGGTGACGTCGGTGTAGTGCTTGCCGCCGTCGACACCACCGGTCAGGTTCCAGATGACCCAGGTGTCCATGGTGCCGAAGAGGATGTCGCCGCGCTCGGCGCGCTCCCGCAGACCCTCGACGTTGTCGAGCAGCCAGCGGGCCTTCGGGCCGGCGAAGTACGAGGCGAGGGGGAGACCCGTCTCGCGGCGGAAGCGGTCCTGGCCGACGTTGCGCCCGAGTTCCTTGCACAGGGCGTCGGTGCGGGTGTCCTGCCACACGATGGCGTTGTGGACGGGCTCACCGGTGTTCTTGTCCCACAGCAGCGTGGTCTCACGCTGGTTGGTGATACCGATGGCCTTGATGTCGTCCCGGGTGATGCCGGCCTTCTGGATGGCTCCGGCGACGACTTCCTGGACGTTGGTCCAGATCTCGTTGGCGTTGTGCTCGACCCAGCCCGGCTTCGGGAAGATCTGCTCGTGCTCCTTCTGGTCGACGGAGACGATCCGGCCGTCCCTGTCGAAGACGATGCAGCGGGAAGAGGTGGTGCCCTGGTCGATGGCGGCGATGAAGGGGCCGGCGGTGTGGGCGTCGGTCACGGTGTGCTCCTGAGGTTCCGTGGATAAGCGGTCTGTCTACGGCTGCTTGCTACGAGTGCTTGTCAGAAGGTGCTGCTTCGGGAAGTGCTGCTTCGGGAAGTGCTGCTTCGAGAAGTGCTGCTTCTAAGCGAAAGCGATGTTGTAGATGCCCGCAGCGATCGCGCCGCCGATCAGCGGACCGACGACCGGGACCCAGGCGTAGCTCCAGTCGGAGCCGCCCTTGTTGGGCAGGGGCAGGAGGGCGTGCACGATACGCGGACCGAGGTCACGGGCCGGGTTGATCGCGTAGCCGGTCGGGCCACCGAGGGACAGACCGATGGAGACGACGACCAGGGCGGTGATGAGGGCGCCCAGGGTGCCCAGACCGTTGCCGCCGTCGTTGAGGCCCTGCGTGAGGACGGCGAGCACCAGCACGATGGTGCCGATGACCTCGGTGGCGACGTTCTGGATGGCGTTCCGGATCTCCGGACCGGTGGAGAAGATGCCCAGCACGGGGCCGGCGCCCTGCTCCTGGGCCTCGACGGCCTTGGCCTTCGTGGCCTGCGCACCCGGACCGCCGACGATCTCCTTGTCGGTGAGGTGCGCGTGGAACTGGCCGTAGTAGGCGACCCAGACCAGGGTGGCGCCGATCATGGCGCCGAGGAGCTGTCCGCCCCAGTAGGTCGGGACCTGGCTCCACTCGATGCCGTTCTTCTTCAGCGCGAGGGCGAGCGTGACGGCCGGGTTCAGATGAGCGCCGGACAGCGGCGCGGAGGTGTAGACGGCCGTGAGTACGGCGAAACCCCACCCGAAGGTGATGGCGAGCCAACCGGCGTTACGGGCCTTGGAGGCCTTCAGCGTGACGGCCGCACAGACGCCGCCGCCGAGCAGGATGAGTATGGCGGTACCGATGGTCTCGCCGATGAAGATGTCGGAGCTGGACACCCGCGACTCCTTTGTCCTTCGTCCAGGGGAAGCAGAACCCCGGGTCCCACCGGTGGTTCGCGTGCCCTCGGGGGTGAGAGCGTTGCCGGCCCTTGGCGTTGTCACACTCTAGCGCGTATTGCCGGTAGGTGTTCGACAATGCCGACCGATGGACGGGAGTCTTGCTCCGGCGTTACGTGTGCGTCAAGGGTTCTGTTATCGAAAGCACGATCGTTATTGATTGCTGTGAGCTATCGATCTTCGGACGGGACCCCGGTGGCCACTCGTCCGATATGTCCATCTCAGGGTATGGCGAAGGCCGGTACGCCGTCGCGGCGTACCGGCCCGCTCTTACCAGTTCCCGAATGCCGGCCGCGCTCTAGGGCCTGCCCGGCGGATCCTGCCGCAGACGTGGTGAGGTACCGCGCCCTTTCTGCGACCTGATCCGCCGGGCAGGCCCTAGAAGCGCCCCGCGCCCAGATCCCGCGACACCGCGCGGGCACAGTCCCGTACCGCCGCGATCAGCTCGGGCCGCAGCTCGCCGTCCCGGCACAGCCGCTCCACCGCGCCCGTGATGCCGACCGCGCCCACCGGCATCCGCCGCCGGTCATGGATGGGCGCGGCCACGCCGGCCACGCCCTCCCAGGTCTCCTCCACGTCCGCCGCGTAGCCACGCGCGCGGGAGATGTCGAGGATGTTCTCGAACGCCTCCAGCTCGCACACCGTGCGATCCGTGAACGGTTTGCGGTCCGCCTCGATGGCCTCGCTGTGCGCCACCGGGTCGTACGCCGACAGCACCTTGCCCAGCGCCGTGGAGTGCAGGGGCTGCATGGCCCCGATCTCCAGCACCTGACGGCTGTCGTCCGGCCGGAAGACGTGGTGCACGATCAGCACGCCCTGCTGGTGCAGGACCCCGAGATAGACGCTCTCGCCGCTGGAACGGGCCAGGTCGTCGGTCCACACCAGGGCCCGCGCCCGCAGCTCGTGCACATCGAGATAGGTCGTGCCAAGGCGCAGCAGCTCGGCGCCCAGCTGATAGCGCCCGGAGGCGTCGTCCTGCTCGACGAAGCCCTCCTGCTGCAAGGTGCGCAGAATCCCGTGCGCGGTGCCCTTGGCGAGGCCCAGGGCCGAGGCGATGTCCGACAGGCCGAGCCGCCGCTCGCCGCCCGCGAGCAGCCGCAGCATCGCGGCCGCCCGTTCGAGCGACTGGATGTTCCGTGCCATCGCCGTCCCTGCCTCCGTCCCCTTCGCCGTCGACCCGCGACGTCGCTGCCGCCGTTCGGCAATGTCGAACACTACTAGTCCATGCCGACCGACCGCCAATAGTCGGACGACACGTTTGCGCCACTCGACGCGCAGTCCTGCGTCACTCGTATCCCGCTGGTGACCTGCCCGTCATCCTCGTCCGCCCCGTGGACGCCCTGACCATCCGGGTCCGGTCCCGGCTACCCTGACGGCGTGCGCCCGCTGTGGGAAGTCCCGCGGCAGGACGCAAAGCCGACAGCCGTCGCACCCAAAGGGAGCCCTTTCATGGCCTCGTTGCCACCGTCCCCTTCCGCCGACAGCCGGACCCGTGTGTCCGCGCTCCGCGAGGCGCTCGCCACCCGTGTGGTGGTCGCCGACGGAGCCATGGGAACCATGCTCCAGGCGCAGGACCCCACGCTTGAGGACTTCGAGAACCTCGAAGGCTGTAACGAGATCCTCAACGTCACCCGCCCGGACATCGTCCGCTCCGTCCACGACGCGTACTTCGCGGTGGGCGTCGACTGCGTCGAGACCAACACCTTCGGGTCCAACCACACGGCCGCCTCCGAGTACGACATCGCGGACCGGGTCCACGAGCTGTCCGAGGCCGGCGCCCGCATCGCCCGCGAGACCGCCGACGAGTACACCGCCCGGGACGGCCGTCAGCGCTGGGTCCTCGGCTCCGTCGGCCCCGGCACCAAGCTGCCCACCCTCGGCCACATCGACTACGCCACCATCCGCGACGGCTACCAGGCCAACGTCGAGGGCCTGCTCGCCGGCGGCGCCGACGCCTTGATCGTCGAGACCACCCAGGACCTGCTCCAGACCAAGGCCTCCGTCCTCGGCGCCCGCCGCGCCATGGAGGCCACCGGCGCCGACGTACCGCTCGTCGTCTCCATGGCCTTCGAGACGACCGGCACCATGCTCCTCGGCTCCGAGATCGGCGCCGCGCTCACCGCGCTGGAGCCCCTCGGCATCGACATGATCGGCCTGAACTGCTCCACCGGCCCCGCCGAGATGAGCGAGCACCTGCGCTACCTCACCCGGCACTCCCGCATCCCGCTGCTGTGCATGCCGAACGCGGGCCTGCCCATCCTCACCAAGGACGGCGCCCACTTCCCCCTCGGCCCCGAGGGCCTGGCGGACGCCCAGGAGAACTTCGTACGCGACTACGGTCTGAGCCTCATCGGCGGCTGCTGCGGCACCACCCCCGAGCATCTGCGCCAGGTCGTCGAACGCGTCCGCGACCTCACCCCTGCCGAGCGCAACCCGCGCCCCGAGCCCGGCGCCGCCTCGCTCTACCAGACGGTGCCGTTCCGTCAGGACACGGCGTACATGGCGATCGGTGAGCGGACGAATGCCAACGGGTCGAAGAAGTTCCGTGAGGCGATGCTGGAGGGTCGCTGGGACGACTGTGTGGAGATGGCCCGGGACCAGATCCGCGAGGGTGCGCACATGCTGGACCTGTGCGTGGACTACGTCGGCCGTGACGGTGTGGCGGACATGGAGGAGCTGGCCGGACGCTTCGCCACCGCCTCCACCCTGCCGATCGTCCTGGACTCGACCGAGGTCGACGTCATCCAGGCCGGTCTGGAGAAGCTGGGCGGGCGTGCGGTCATCAACTCCGTCAACTACGAGGACGGCGATGGCCCCGAGTCCCGGTTCGCGAAGGTCACCAAGCTCGCCCAGGAGCACGGGGCGGCGCTGATCGCGCTGACCATCGACGAGGAGGGCCAGGCCCGTACCCCCGAGACGAAGGTCGCCATCGCCGAGCGGCTGATCGACGATCTGACCGGGAACTGGGGCATCCACGAGTCGGACATCCTCATCGACACCCTGACCTTCACGATCTGCACGGGTCAGGAAGAGTCGCGCAAGGACGGTATCGCCACCATCGAGGCGATCCGCGAGCTCAAGCGGCGTCACCCGGACGTCCAGACGACGCTGGGCCTGTCGAACATCTCCTTCGGCCTGAATCCGGCCGCCCGCATCTTGCTCAACTCCGTCTTCCTGGACGAGTGCGTCAAGGCCGGTCTGGACTCGGCGATCGTGCACGCCTCGAAGATCCTGCCGATCGCCCGGTTCAGCGAGGAGGAGGTGCAGACGGCCCTTGATCTGATCTACGACCGTCGTGCCGAGGGTTATGACCCGCTCCAGAAGCTGATGGCGCTGTTCGAGGGCGCCACCGCGAAGTCGTTGAAGGCGGGCAAGGCCGAGGAGCTGGCCGCGCTGCCGCTGGAGGAGCGGCTGAAGCGGCGGATCATCGACGGCGAGAAGAACGGCCTCGAACAGGACCTTGCCGACGCTCTCCAGACTCGTCCGGCGCTGGACATCGTCAACGAGATCCTGCTGGACGGCATGAAGGTCGTCGGTGAGCTGTTCGGGTCGGGGCAGATGCAGTTGCCGTTCGTGTTGCAGTCGGCCGAGGTGATGAAGACGGCGGTCGCCTATCTCGAACCGCACATGGAGAAGTCGGACGCGGAGGGCAAGGGCACGATCGTGCTGGCCACCGTGCGCGGGGACGTCCATGACATCGGCAAGAACCTGGTCGATATCATCCTGTCCAACAACGGCTACAACGTGGTCAACCTGGGCATCAAGCAGCCGGTCTCCGCGATCCTGGAGGCGGCCGAGGAGCACCGGGCCGATGTGATCGGTATGTCGGGGCTGCTGGTGAAGTCCACGGTGATCATGAAGGAGAACCTGGAGGAGCTCAACTCCCGGGGCATGGCCGCCGATTACCCGGTCATCCTGGGTGGTGCGGCGCTGACCCGGGCGTATGTCGAGCAGGATCTGCACGAGATCTACGAGGGCGAAGTCCGTTACGCCCGCGACGCATTCGAGGGTCTGCGGCTGATGGACGCGCTGATCGGTGTGAAGCGGGGCGTGCCGGGGGCTGCCCTGCCCGAGCTCAAGCAGCGCCGGGTGCGTGCCAGTTCCGTACAGGTCGAGGAGGAGCGCCCCGAGGAGGGGCACGTCCGCTCCGACGTCGCCACCGACAACCGCATCCCCACGCCGCCGTTCTGGGACACCCGCGTCATCAAGGGCATCCAGCTCAAGGAGTACGCCTCCTGGCTCGACGAGGGCGCCCTCTTCAAGGGGCAGTGGGGGCTGAAGCAGGCGCGCACGGGCGACGGGCCCACCTACGAGGAGCTCGTCGAGACCGAGGGCCGGCCGCGGCTGCGCGGGCTGCTCGACCAGCTCCAGACGGAGAACCTGCTGGAAGCGGCCGTGGTCTACGGCTACTTCCCGTGCGTCTCCAAGGACGACGACCTGATCATCCTCGACGACCAGGGCAACGAGCGCACCCGCTTCACCTTCCCGCGGCAGCGCCGTGGACGTCGGCTGTGTCTGGCCGACTTCTTCCGCCCGGAGGAGTCGGGGGAGACCGACGTCGTCGGCCTCCAGGTCGTCACCGTCGGCTCCCGCATCGGCGAGCAGACGGCGAAGCTCTTCGAGGCGAACGCCTACCGCGACTACCTCGAACTGCACGGCCTGTCCGTCCAGTTGGCCGAGGCCCTCGCCGAGTACTGGCACGCGCGCGTGCGTTCGGAGCTGGGCTTCGCCGGTGAGGACCCCAGCGACATCGAGGACATGTTCGCCCTGAAGTACCGGGGCGCCCGCTTCTCGCTCGGCTACGGCGCCTGCCCCAACCTGGAGGACCGCGCCAAGATCGCCGACCTGCTCCAGCCCGAGCGCATCGGCGTCCACCTGTCCGAGGAGTTCCAGCTGCACCCCGAGCAGTCCACGGACGCCATCGTGATCCACCACCCGGAGGCGAAGTACTTCAACGCCCGCTAGCGGGGTCCTCGAAACCGGCATAAGCGCAGCTCGAGACCGCCCTCCGTGGTACTTGAGATGTGCCCCGGAGCACCTCGGTCAAACGAGGCGCATCCTCCGGGACAGTCGTACACTGGACGGTCCATCGCAGGCCGGTTCCCTCCATGGGAACCGGCCTGATCGTCCCTCAAGGAGGTGCGCCTACATGACCAGTACGGTCCCCGCGCTCGGAACCCGTACGGCCGAAGGGTCGGCCCTGCAGGCCGTGCTCCTCGACATGGACGGCACCCTGGTGGACACCGAGGGCTTCTGGTGGGACGTCGAGGCCGAGGTCTTCGCCGGTCTCGGCCACACCCTCGACGACTCCTGGCGCCATGTCGTGGTCGGCGGTCCCATGACCCGCAGCGCGGGGTTCCTCATCGAGGCCACCGGCGCCGACATCACCCTCCCCGAGCTCACGGTGCTGCTCAACGACGGCTTCGAGGACCGCATCGGGCGCACCCTGCCGCTGATGCCGGGCGCCCTGCGGCTGCTGGCCGAGCTCGCCGAGTACGAGATCCCCACCGCCCTGGTCTCCGCCTCCCACCGGCGCATCATCGACCGGGTCCTGACCTCTCTGGGCCCCCAGCACTTCAGCCTCACCGTCGCCGGTGACGAGGTGGCCCGCACCAAGCCGCACCCCGACCCCTATCTCTTCGCCGCGGCCGGGCTCGGCGTGGATCCGGCCAGATGCGCCGTCGTCGAGGACACCGCCACCGGCGTGGCCGCCGCCGAGGCCGCGGGCTGCCAGGTCGTGGCGGTGCCGTCCGTCGCCCCCATCGCCCCCGCCGCCCGCCGCACCGTCGTCAGCTCGCTCGAAGAGGTCGACCTGGCATTTCTGCGCGGTCTGATGACGGAAATGCGCTGAGCGTTCACCCAGCGTGCAGTGTCGATAACGAGGAAATTCCCGGGCCCGCGCGCAAAGGAATTCGAATCCAGGCAGAGGTCTTGACCGGTGGCCGAATTCCGGTACGGCTACACCTTGTTGAGCATGTGACGTTCCCCACTTCACGGGAGGTCGACAGGTAGCGCGGCCTGTGCTTGCGGCCCGCAATGGGGGGATTGTGTCGTGCCCTTGTGTCCCGATTGATGGAAGCCTGCACTAATCCTTCCCCTGTCGGGTTTTCGGTGTGTCCGCACCCGGTTTCGCTCCGTGATGGCACTTCAACTCCGGTGCCTGCGAACCGCCCTTCGGGCGCGGACTAATCTCGTCGCGAGAACATCACCGCACCCCCCGTGGATCCGCCGCACCACCCATGCATGCCGGATACACGGACTCGACAGCTCTGGAGAAACTCGAGCATGAACCGCAAGACTTTGGTGCTGCCGGCCGTGATCGGTCTGCTCGCCCCGGTTCTCGCCGCGTGCGGCGGATCTGACGGCGGCAGTGGCGGCGGAGACGCGATAGTCGTCGGCACCACGGACGCGGTCACTGCCTCGAAGGACGCCCCCGCCCCGCTCGACCCCGCCTACGCCTACGACGCCGGCATCTGGAACATCCTGCGCCAGACCGTGCAGACCCTGATGATCCAGCCGCGCGGCGAGGGCGAGCCCGTGCCCGAGGCCGCCGAGAGCTGCGGCTTCACCGACACCGGCAACGAGCGCTACGCCTGCAAGCTGCGCGAGGGCCTCAAGTTCGCGAACGGCGACGCCGTCACCGCCAAGGACGTCAAGTACTCCATCGACCGCGCGCGGGACATCAACGCCGAGGGCGGCCCGGTCGGACTGCTGTCCACCATCGACACCGTCGAGACCAAGGGCGACCGCGAGGTGATCTTCCACCTCAAGACGGCCGACGCCACCTTCCCGTACAAGCTCTCGACCCCCGTCGCCGGCATCGTCAGTCCCGACGACTATGAGCCCAAGAAGCTGCGCGACGGCTTCGACCTCGACGGCTCCGGCCCGTACACCATGTCGGCCGAGGTCAAGAACGATGAGCTGGTCAGCGCCGTGTTCACCAAGAACCCCAACTACCAGGGGACGCTGAAGGTGAACAACGACAAGGTCGAGCTGCGCACCTACGCGGACGCCGACGCCATGGGCACCGCCCTCGAGGACGGTGACATCGACGTCATGGGCCGCACCATGTCGCCGGAGCAGATCGAGAAGCTCTCCGCGTCCTCCGACAGCGATGTCGACCTGGTCGAGATGCCCGGCCTGGAGATCCGCTACCTCGCCTTCAACACCGACGCCGCCACGGTCAAGACCAAGGCCGTGCGCCAGGCGATGGCCCAGATCGTCAACCGCAGCGAACTCGTCGCCAAGGTCTACGGCTCCGAGGCCGAGCCGCTGTTCTCGCTGGTCCCGGCGAGCATCGTCGGCCACTCCAACTCGTTCTTCAACAAGTACGGCGACCCCAGCAAGACCAAGGCCACCGCCCTGCTGACCAAGGCGAACATCACCACCCCGGTCAAGCTGACCCTGCACTACACGACCGACCACTACGGCTCGGCCACCAAGCTGGAGTTCGAGCAGCTCCAGAAGCAGCTCAACGCCAGCGGCCTGTTCGACGTCAGCATCAAGGGCGAAGCCTGGAAGACCTTCCGCCCTGCCGAGCAGAAGGGCGCGTACGACGTCTACGGCATGGGCTGGTTCCCCGACTTCCCCGACGCCGACAACTACCTCGCGCCGTTCCTCGACAAGGGCAACTTCCTCGGCTCGCCCTACGCCAACAGCGAGATCCGCAACACCCTGATCCCGGAGTCCCGCCGCCAGGCCGACCGGCTGTCCGCCTCCACCAGCCTCACCGACATCCAGGACATCGTCGCCGCCGACGTCCCGGTGCTCCCGCTGTGGCAGGGCAAGCAGTACGTCGCCGCCCGCGACGACATCACCGGCACCGCGTACGCCCTCAACTCCTCCTCCACCCTTCAGCTGTGGGAGCTCGGCCGTGGCGTGAGCGGCTGATCGTCCCCTGCCCGGGGCCCGGGACGGCCGGCCCGGGATTCGACCACCGACGACAAGGCACTCGTACGTGAACATGCGCAACCAGTGGCCAGTCCTGCCGATCATGGCGGGGCTGGCCTCCGGCCTGTTGACCGGATGCGGCACGGAGAACGGGGCATCCGGAAGCGGCGGCTCCGCCGTCGTCATGGGGATGTCCGACGACGTCCTGGCCACCGACCCGGCGTCCGGCTACGACCCCGGCTCATGGCTGCTGTTCAACAACGTCTTCCAGTCGCTGCTGAGCTTCCCCAACGGCGGCACCGAGCCGGTACCCGAACTCGCCGAGAGCTGCGCGTTCAGCGACACCAGGACCCAGGTCTACAAGTGCAAGCTGAAGGACGGTCTGAAGTTCAGCAACGGTGACTCGCTCACCTCGGAGGACGTCAAGTTCTCCTTCGACCGCATGCTGAAGATCAACGACGACGCCGGCCCCGCGATCATGTTCCCCATGCTCGACAAGGTCGAGACGCCGGACGAGAACACGGTCGTCTTCCAGCTGAACACCCCCGACGCCACCTTCCCGAGCAAGATCGCCTCCGGTGCCGGCTCCATCGTCGACCACCGGCAGTACGACGCCGGCAAGCTGCGCGAGGACGGCGAGGCCGTCGGCTCCGGCCCCTACAAGCTGGACTCCTTCGGCGACAGCGAGGCCGTCTTCTCCGTCAACGAGAACTACGAGGGCAACGCCGACGTCAAGAACTCCGGCGTCACCCTCAAGTTCTTCCACGGCGACCAGGACAAGCTGAAGCAGGCCCTCACCGACGACAAGATCGACATCGCCTACCGAGGCCTCACCGCGAGCGACATCTCCGACATCGAGAACGCCGGAACCGACGCCGAGGTCGAGGTCGTCGACGGCACCAGCGCCGAGGTCCAGCACCTCGTCTTCAACATGGACGACCCGGTCACCGGCAAGCTCGGTGTCCGCAAGGCCATCGCCTACCTGCTCGACCGCGACGCCCTGATGGCCCAGGTCTACCAGGGCACCGCCACCTCGCTGTACTCGATCATCCCGGCCGGTATCGCGGGCCACAACACGGCCTTCTTCGACACCTACGGCGCCCGCCCCTCCAAGGCCAAGGCCGCCGCCGCCCTCGACGCCGAAGGCATCACCGGCAAGGTCAAGCTCACCCTCTGGTCCACCCCGACCCGCTACGGCCCCTCCACCGACCAGGAACTCAAGGCGATCGCCGAACAGCTCAACAAGAGCGGCCTGTTCGACGCCGACGTCGAGTCCGTCGCCTACGACCAGTACGAGAAGGACATAGCCAAGGGCAAGTACGGCGTCTACGTGAAGGGCTGGGTCCCCGACTACCCGGACGCCGACAACTTCACCGCCCCCTTCTTCGGCAAGGGCAACGTGCTGAGCAACAACTACACCAACAGCATGATCACCGACACGCTCATCCCGCGCACCGCCGCCCAGAGCGACCGCTCCGCCACCGACGACGACTATGCCCGCCTCCAGGACACCGTCGCCGCCGAACTCCCGGTCCTGCCCCTGTGGCAGGCCAAGCAGTACGCCGTCGTCCGCGACAACGTCTACGGCCTGGAGTACTGCCTCGACGCCTCGACCGTCTTCCGCTTCTGGGAGATCAGCAAGGGCTGACCCGGCACCCACAGCACAAAGAAGGGCGCCCCCTCTTGGGAGGGGGCGCCCTTCGCCGTCATACCCGCGGTTCCGCTACTGCGCGCCGGGGCGCACCAGCCCGCTCTCGTACGCATAGACCGCCGCCTGCACACGGTCCCGCAGCCCCAGCTTGGTCAGCACATGGCCCACATGCGTCTTCACGGTGGTCTCGCTGACGAACAGATCGGCGGCGATCTCCGCGTTCGACAGCCCGCGCGCCACCAGCTTCAGCACCTCGACCTCACGGTCCGTGAGCGTGTGCAGCGTGTCGGGGACCGGCTCGTCACCCGACGGCAGATGCGTGGCGTACTTGTCGAGCAGCCGGCGCGTGATGCTCGGCGCGAGCATCGCCTCACCCGCGGCCACCACCCGGATCGCCTGCACCAGCTCATTGGCCGGGGCGTCCTTGAGCAGGAAGCCGCTGGCCCCCGCTCGCAACGCCTCCACCACATACTCGTCGAGATCGAACGTCGTCAGCACCAGTACCTTCGCCGGGCCGTCCCGCCCCGGCCCGGTGATCTGCCGTGTCGCCTCGACGCCGTCCATCCGCGGCATGCGGATGTCCATCAGCACCACGTCGGGCTGCAACGCCCGCACCTGGTCGAGCGCCTGGAGGCCGTCCCCGGCCTCCCCGACGACAGCGATGTCCTGCTCCGCTTCCAGGATCATCCGGAAGCCGGTACGCAGCAGCGGCTGGTCGTCGACCAGTAGGACGCGGATGGCCACGTGACACTCCTTCGCTAGCCCGGCCCCATTCTGCCCTGTTGGGCCTGGCCGGACTCGGCCGCCCTCACCGGCAGCGGATACGGCGGGGGAGTGCCACCGAACTCCGGGCAGTGAGCCTGGTGATCGCACCAGCCGCACAGCTTCGTCGGCCTCGGCCGCCACTCGCCCGTCTCCGTCGCCAGCCGGATCGCCTCCCACAGCGCCAGCAGCTTGCGCTCCACCCGCTCCAGATCGGCCAGAACAGGGTCGTACGTCAGGACGTCACCGCTGCCGAGATACACCAGCTGCAGCCGCCGCGGCACGACCTGCTTCAGCCGCCACACCACCAGCGCGTAGAACTTCATCTGGAACAGCGCGCCCTCGGCGTACTCCGGCCGCGGCGCCTTGCCCGTCTTGTAGTCGACGATGCGCACATCCCCCGTCGGCGCCACGTCCACCCGGTCGATGATCCCGCGCAGCTTCAGCCCGGACTCCAGCTCGGCCTCGACGAACAACTCCCGCTCGGCCGGCTCCAGCCGCGTCGGATCCTCGAGACTGAACCACCGCTCCACCAGCTGCTCGGCCTCCCCGAGCCACTGCGCCAGCCGCTCACCCTCCGGATCGTCGGCGAACAGCTCCACGACCTCGGGCCTCGACTCCCGCAACCGGTCCCACTGACCGGGGATGAGCGACTTCGCCCGCGGCGGCGTCCGCTCGCCCGCCGGAGCGTCGAACAGCCGCTCTAGCACCGCATGCACCAAGGTGCCCCGCGTCGCCGCCTCACTCGGCTTCTCCGGCAGCCGGTCGATCACCCGGAACCGGTACAGCAACGGGCACTGCATGAAGTCGCTCGCACGCGACGGCGACAACGACGCGGGCGCTATGGCGACACGCGCCTCGGCCGTGACCGTCACGTCCTGTGCCGTCGCCGCCTGCTCGCCCACGACCGGCGGGGCCACATCCGCGACCCCGCCGCCGGCGGCCTCGGCCGCGCCCTCGGTGCTCGTCTCCATGACCACAGACCATACGGCCCACCACTGACAGTGACCCACTCGCGGCCGCGCCCGCGCACGACAGCCACGGAAACACAGGGGGTGCCGGGGCGGAACGCGCCACGACCGCCGCATACCATCGACCACGAGACCCTTCCGCCGGCAGGCGCGGAAGACGCTTCGAACGAGGGGACACCGTGGACGAGAGCGGCGGGAGCGGGCAGCCGCGGTCCGGCAACGACGAGCCGACCCAGCACGCAGGCCCTACGGCCCCGGCCGCCGACCCCGCATCCCCTCCACCGCCCGCACCCGAGCAACCCCCCGCGGACGCGACGGACACCGACGCCGACACCGGGACAGCGGACGAGACACCCTCGAAGACCGGAACGCCGCAGCCCGACGACCCGACCACCGTCCCGGACACCACCGCCTCCCCGGCCCCTCCGACGCCGACAGAGGCCTCGCCGAGCGAGAGCACGAACACCTCGCGGACCGGGCGCGCGGACGCCTCGCCGAACGAGGGGACGGCTCCCTTGCCGACCGGGGGCACGGAAACTCCGGCTTCTCCGACCGGCACCCCCACCGCCCCGCCCCGTGCCACGGCCGAGCCCACCTCGGACCGTGCCGCCCGGGAGAGCACCCCGGACGCCGAGGCGCACCGGCAGGACAAGACGACGCAAGACCCCGCGGCCGACGGCACGACCGACACGCCCCCGCCCGCACCCCCCACGGCGTCCACGCCCCCCACTGCCGCCGACGCCCACCCGGCCCCGAACAACCCCACCCCCCAGGACCACCGCACCCTCGCGCACTCCGGCACCACCAAGGGACGCCCGCCGCGGCGCCCACGCGATCCCGGGGGCGGCATCCTCATGGGACGCCCCTTCGGCGTACCCGTGTACGTCGCGCCCAGCTGGTTCCTCGTGGCCGCGCTCATCACCTGGGTGTTCGGCGGGCAACTCGACCGCGTCCTGCCCGAACTCGGCGCCGCCCGCTACCTCGTCTCCCTCTTCTTCGCCGTCGCCTTCTACGCCTCGGTCCTCATCCACGAACTGGCCCACACGGTCGCCGCCCTCCGCTTCAAGCTGCCCGTACGCCGCATCCAGCTCCAGTTCTTCGGCGGCGTCTCCGAGATCGAGAAGGAGGCCGAGACCCCCGGCAGGGAATTCGTACTGGCCTTCGTCGGCCCGCTGCTCTCCCTCGTCCTCGCCGGCGTCTTCTACGTCGCCCTCCAGCCCGTCGAACCCGGCACGGTCCCCGGCGTCCTGCTCGCCGGCCTGATGATCTCCAACCTCATCGTGGCCGCCTTCAACCTCCTGCCCGGCCTGCCCCTGGACGGTGGCCGCATGCTCCGCGCCGTCGTCTGGAAGATCACCGGCAAGCCCATGAGCGGCACCATCGCCGCCGCCTGGGTCGGCCGCGCCCTCGCCGTCTCCGTCCTCATCGGCCTCCCGCTGCTCACCCAGTCCGGAGCCCTCGGCTCCAACGCCGAGGACAACGTCGGCATGGACACCGTCATGGACGCCCTGCTCGCCGCCATCCTCGCCGCGATCATCTGGACCGGCGCCGGCAACAGCCTCCGCCTGGGCCGCCTGCGCGAACACCTCCCCGAACTCCGCGCCCGCAACCTCACCCGCCGCGCCGTCCCCGTCGAGACCGACACCCCCCTCTCCGAGGCCCTGCGCCGCGCCAACGAAGCCGGCGCCCGCGCCCTCGTCGTCGTCGACGCCGACGGCGAACCCCTCTCCCTCGTCCGCGAGGCCGCCATCGTCGGCGTACCCGAACACCGCCGCCCCTGGGTCGCCGTCAGCGGCCTCGCCCAGGACCTCACCGACGGCATGCGCGTCTCCGCGGAACTCGCCGGCGAAGACCTCCTCGACACCCTGCGCGCCACCCCCGCCACCGAATACCTCGTCATCGAGGACACCGGCGAGATCTACGGCGTCCTGTCCGCTGCCGACGTCGAGCGCGCCTTCGTCAAGGCCATGGCCCGCCCCTCCTAGGGCCTGTCCGGCGGATCAAGTCGCAGGAAAGCCGCGGCGCCTCATCGACGCAGGTGAGCGGGGGCTGGCGCGTTGGACTGCAAGGCGGAGGAGGGCGGCGACGCGGAGCGTCGTCAACCGACGACAACGCCGCAGGCCGGCGTGCCAGCCCCCGCGTCTGCGGCATGATCCGCCGGACAGGTCCTAGGTGGTCGGCGGCCTCCACAAACCCCGGTAGGCTGTTCACATGTCCGAACCGACCGGTGCCGCCCGCAGGCGCGGGCCTTTCAAGGTCGGGGACCAGGTTCAGCTGACCGACCCCAAGGGCCGCCACTACACGTTCACGCTCGAGGCCGGGAAGAACTTCCACACCCACAAGGGTTCCTTCCCGCACGACGAACTGATCGGTGCTCCCGAGGGCAGCGTTGTCCGCACCACCGGGAACGTCGCCTACCTCGCGCTGCGCCCCCTGCTCCCCGACTACGTCCTGTCCATGCCCCGCGGCGCTGCCGTCGTCTACCCGAAGGACGCGGGACAGATCCTCGCCTTCGCCGACATCTTCCCCGGCGCACGCGTCGTCGAAGCCGGCGTGGGCTCCGGCTCGCTCAGCAGCTTCCTGCTGCGCGCCATCGGCGACCAGGGCATGCTGCACTCCTACGAGCGCCGCGAGGACTTCGCCGAGATCGCCCAGCAGAACGTCGAGCGCTACTTCGGCGGCCCGCACCCCGCCTGGCAGCTCACCGTCGGCGACCTCCAGGACAACCTGTCCGACACCGACGTCGACCGCGTCATCCTCGACATGCTCGCCCCCTGGGAATGCCTGGAGGCCGTCTCCAAGGCACTCGTCCCCGGCGGCATCCTGTGCTGCTACGTCGCCACCACCACCCAGCTCGCCCGGACCGTCGAGTCCATCCGCGAGATCGGCTCCTTCAACGAGCCGACCGCCTGGGAGTCGATGATCCGCAACTGGCACATCGAGGGCCTCGCCGTCCGCCCGGACCACCGGATGATCGGCCACACCGGCTTCCTCCTCACCGCCCGCCGCCTCGCGGACGGCGTCGAGCCCCCCATGCGCCGCCGCCGCCCCGCCAAGGGCGCCTACGGCGAGGACTACGCCGGCCCCAACGCCGACGGAGGCTCCGGCCGCTGAGGCGGCCCCGTGCCGCGTACAACGCAACCGCGCCGCGGCCGAGTTCCCGACACCAGCTCCGGAACTCGGCCCCGGCGCCTTTTCGTTGCCGACACCGCGACCCCGAGACCTCGGACCGACAAGCACCGACCCCGCCGTTCCGCTCCCCTGTGACGTGTGGCACCATGCGGGA
This sequence comes from Streptomyces sp. NBC_00028, assembly GCF_045041065.1. Taxonomy (NCBI): domain Bacteria; kingdom Bacillati; phylum Actinomycetota; class Actinomycetes; order Kitasatosporales; family Streptomycetaceae; genus Streptomyces; species Streptomyces sp. NBC_00028. Next base: position 7,969,522 of record NZ_CP108293.1, read on the forward strand.
CACCCCCACCGCCACAGCCCTCTCGGGAGTCACCCCTAGTGCAGCAATCCGCGGTTCCGGAACTCGCTCACACGCACACCCGCCCCATCCACTGGGTCGCCACCGCCACGGCCGTAGCAGGCGTCGTGGCCCTCTCCTCGGTGCTCCAGCCGAACCCGGCCACCGCCGCACAGGCCGCCGGCCCGCAGGCCCAGAAAGCCCCCGCGAGCGCCACCGCCCCGAACGCCGCCCGCGTCGACTTCCCGATCGACTGCGGCCCGGTCAAAGCCCTCGTGGTGAAGAAGGCCACCGGCGACCTCGACGGCGACGGCCGACCGGAGACCGTGGCCGTCGTCCACTGCGACGCCCCCATGGGCACCCCGCCCGACGGCGTCTACGTCCTCACCCAGGCCGCCGACACCAAGACCCCCCGCGTCGTGGCCACCCTGATCGACCCCAAGGACCGCACCACCGTCAAGACCCTCACCGTCTCCGACGCGACCGTCCTCGCCGACACACTCGGCTACTCCTCGGACTCCGTACCCAGTTGCTGCCCGGACGTGAAGGCCAGTGTGAAGTGGCAGTGGAAGAACGGCGCGTTCGTCCGCTCCACTCCCGCCGGCGCACAGAGCGTCTGACGCCCGCGCCCGCCGGCTCAGATCACCCCGCGTCGGGCCCGTACACCTCGACCCGGTCCGACACCCGGCGCACATGGATGCACTCGCCCGGACACTCCTTGGCCGAGTCCACCACATCCGTCAGCAGCGGCAGCGGGACCGGCGTCGTCGCGCCCTCGGCCTGAAGCAGCTCGTCGCCCGCGCCCTTCACATACGCCAGACCGTCGATGTCCAGCTCGAACACCTCGGGCGCGTACTGGACACAGATGCCGTCGCCGGTACAGAGATCCTGGTCGATCCAGACCTCCAGAGCCTCACCGTCCACCACGGCCTCCTGCTGCACGCTCACGTCTTTCGCCACCTCCAGTGCTCAACACCCCCGACCCTACCTCCGCCGACTGACAGACCCCCGTCGAGGAGCCTGGGCCCCAGGAGGCCGCCTGGAAGAGCCGTCGAGCACCCTTCGCAAGCACCTCGAACCTCACTCGCACACCGGTCGGACGAGCCCCCGGCCCACACCTGTGCGCCCCCCGTGCCACAGCCCCGACGGCCCACCCCGGCCCCCCACGGACCCGAGCCGCCGTGACGCACCCCACCCGCCCGCACACGCTCCGTCATCACCACCTCGCTACCACCCGACCCACGACACGCCCCCGCAGAGTGGCCGCCGAAGGCCCGATCCGCCGGAGCCGCAGCGCCCCGACCGGCGGCGCTGCGAGCAACTCGCGCCGCCCATGGAACATTTCGAGCACTCCCGCCTTGGAACAGTCCGCTTCTGAATGGCGTTGACTGGGTATTCAGACGGCGTGAGGGAGAGCGCAGGGTGACCGACGACACACCTTGACACTGTTTGTGATCTAGGGGTTTCAATCGACACCCACCCAGGTAGGGTCTGGAAGCGTCCAGCTCCCCTTGGAGGAGGTGAGGACCGTGGCAGCCCACGACGACGACATGAACCGCGGCATCCGCCCGGGACGAGGGTCCGACGACCCGGCCGGGCAGATTGCCTACCTTGAGCAGGAGATCGCCGTCCTGCGACGCAAGCTCGCCGACTCTCCGCGGCACACGAGGATTCTCGAAGAGCGGATCGTCGAGTTGCAGACCAATCTGGCCGGCGTGTCCGCCCAGAACGAGCGACTCGCGAACACGCTCCGCGAGGCCCGCGACCAGATCGTGGCCCTCAAGGAAGAAGTCGACCGGCTCGCACAGCCCCCGGCCGGCTTCGGAGTGTTCCTTCAGGCCAACGAGGACGGCACCGCCGACATCTTCACCGGAGGACGCAAACTCCGGGTGAACGTCAGCCCCAGCGTCGACCTCGAAGAGCTCCGGCGCGGCCAGGAACTGATGCTCAACGAAGCGCTCAACGTGGTCGAGGCCATGGAGTTCGAGAGCGTCGGCGACATCGTCACCCTCAAGGAGATCCTCGAGGACGGCGAACGCGCCCTTGTACAGGGGCACACCGACGAGGAGCGGGTGGTGCGGCTCGCCGAGCCACTGCTGGACATCACCATCCGCCCCGGCGATGCCCTGCTGCTCGAACCCCGTTCCGGCTACGTCTACGAAGTCGTTCCGAAGAGCGAGGTCGAAGAACTCGTCCTCGAAGAAGTCCCCGACATCGGCTACGAACAGATCGGCGGCCTCGGCGGCCAGATCGAAGCCATCCGCGACGCGGTCGAACTGCCGTACCTCTACCCGGACCTGTTCAAGGAGCACGAACTCCGCCCACCCAAGGGCGTCCTGCTCTACGGACCCCCCGGATGCGGCAAGACACTCATCGCCAAGGCCGTCGCCAACTCGCTGGCCAAAAAGGTCGCCGAGGTCACCGGACAGGCCCAGGGCAAGAGCTTCTTCCTCAACATCAAGGGCCCCGAACTCCTCAACAAGTACGTCGGCGAGACCGAGCGACAGATCCGCCTCGTCTTCCAGCGTGCACGCGAGAAGGCCTCCGAAGGCACCCCCGTCATCGTCTTCTTCGACGAGATGGAATCCCTCTTCCGCACCCGCGGATCCGGCGTCAGCTCGGACGTGGAGAACACCATCGTCCCCCAGCTCCTCGCCGAGATCGACGGCGTGGAAGGCCTGCAGAACGTGGTCGTCATCGGCGCCTCCAACCGCGAGGACATGATCGACCCCGCCATCCTGCGCCCCGGCCGCCTGGACGTGAAGATCAAGATCGAACGTCCCGACGCCGAGGCCGCCAAGGACATCTTCGGCAAGTACCTCACCGAACGCCTCCCGCTCCACTCCGACGACCTCGGAGAGCACGGCGGCAGCAGGACGACCACCGTCGAAAGCATGATCCAGACGGCCGTCGAGCACATGTACGCCGAATCCGAGGAAAACCGCTTCCTGGAAGTCACCTACGCCAACGGCGACAAGGAAGTCCTCTACTTCAAGGACTTCAACTCCGGCGCCATGATCGAGAACATCGTGGGCCGCGCCAAGAAGATGGCGATCAAGGACTTCCTCGACCACAACTCAAAGGGCCTCCGCGTCTCCCACCTCCTCCAGGCATGCGTGGACGAGTTCAAGGAGAACGAGGACCTCCCCAACACCACCAACCCCGACGACTGGGCCCGCATCTCCGGAAAGAAGGGCGAACGGATCGTCTACATCCGTACCCTCATCACCGGAAAGCAGGGCGCCGACACCGGACGCTCCATCGACACGGTGGCGAACACCGGACAGTACCTGTAAAAAACAGGGCGGCTGCGGGTGCCCTCACCGGGTACCCGCAGCCGACTGTTTTTCAGGACACCGTCCCACCAAGAGCATGCAAGGCAATGACGCAAATGATCTCCCCACCAGCGCAAAGCCGTTCTAGGCTCTTCGGTACCGCCGAGTCGCGCAGTGCGGGGACGGGCACCGCACACGCACCGGAGCGCCAGCGGTACTTGAGCGCCGCCCCCGACCGAGGGCGCCGCCGGGCAAGGAGGGCCGCATGACCGTACGGCGAGTAATGGGCATCGAGACGGAGTACGGGATCTCCGTCCCCGGCCACCCCAACGCCAATGCCATGCTCACCTCGTCCCAGATCGTCAACGCCTACGCGGCGGCGATGCACCGGGCCCGCCGGGCCCGCTGGGACTTCGAGGAGGAGAACCCGCTACGGGACGCGCGAGGCTTCGACCTCGCCCGCGAGGCCGCCGACTCCAGCCAGCTCACCGACGAGGACATCGGCCTCGCCAACGTCATCCTCACCAACGGCGCGCGCCTCTACGTCGACCACGCACACCCCGAATACAGCGCCCCCGAAGTCACCAACCCCCGCGACGCCGTCCTCTGGGACAAGGCCGGCGAACGCATCATGGCCGAGGCCGCCGAACGCGCCGCCCAGCTCCCCGGCGCCCAGCCGATCCACCTCTACAAGAACAACACCGACAACAAGGGCGCCAGCTACGGCACGCACGAGAACTACCTGATGAAGCGGGAAACCCCCTTCTCCGACATCGTGCGCCACCTCACCCCCTTCTTCGTCTCCCGCCAGGTCGTCACCGGCGCCGGCCGCGTCGGCATCGGCCAGGACGGCCACGAACACGGCTTCCAGATCAGCCAGCGCGCCGACTACTTCGAGGTCGAGGTAGGCCTGGAGACCACCCTCAAGCGCCCGATCATCAACACCCGCGACGAGCCGCACGCCGACGCCGAGAAGTACCGCCGCCTGCACGTGATCATCGGCGACGCGAACCTGTCGGAGATCTCGACCTACCTGAAACTCGGCACGACCGCCCTCGTCCTCTCCATGATCGAAGACGGCTTCATCGCCGTGGACCTGGCCGTGGACCAGCCCGTCCGCACCCTCCACCAGGTCTCCCACGACCCGACCCTGCAACGGCTGGTCACCCTCCGCAGCGGCCGGACACTCACCGCGGTCCAACTCCAGATGGAGTACTTCGAGCTCTCCCGCAAATACGTGGAGGAGCGCTTCGGTGCCGACGCCGACGAACAGACCAAGGACGTCCTCGCCCGCTGGGAAGACACTCTCAACCGACTCGAGAACGACCCCATGAGCCTCGCGGGCGAACTCGACTGGGTCGCCAAGCGGGAGCTCATGGAGGGCTACCGCCGCCGGGACGGCTTGGACTGGGACGCGGCGAAGCTCCACCTCCTGGACCTCCAGTACGCCGACGTACGCGCCGAGAAGGGCCTCTACAACCGCCTCGCGGCCCGCGGCCGCATGAAGCGGCTCCTGGACGAGGCCGACGTCGAGCGCGCCCGTACCAAGCCCCCGGAGGACACCCGCGCCTACTTCCGCGGCCGCTGCCTGGAGCAGTACGCCGACGACGTCGCCGCGGCCTCCTGGGACTCGGTCATCTTCGACCTCCCGGGCCGGGACTCCCTCCAGCGGGTCCCAACCCTCGAACCACTACGCGGAACGCGAAATCACGTCAAGGAGCTCCTGGACCGCTGTCGCACGGCGGAAGACCTGGTCAGGGTCCTGTCGGGCGGCTGAGCGGGTACCCGGGCAGTGTCGGCCGGGCAGGGTGGAAATCCCCCTGTCCGGGAATCATCGAGATGGCTCCCGCACGTTGAGGAAACTGCGGGGCCGATGTCAGACCCGGCTTGTAGGGTCTGATCATCACCGATCGGCGGATAGCCGACCTGGCGACCATGTCGGGCGAAACGAGCGGGGTGAGGGTTATGGCAACCAAGGACACCGGCGGCGGCCAGCAGAAGGCGACGCGCTCCACGGAAGAGGCCGAGGAGCAGACTGCGGAAGCGCAGGGCTCGGAAGACCTCAAGGAGCGCCACGAGAAGCTGAGCGATGACGTGGACTCCGTTCTCGATGAGATCGATGACGTACTCGAGGAAAATGCCGAGGACTTCGTGCGCTCATTCGTGCAAAAAGGTGGAGAGTAAAGGTCGTTTGGCCTCCTTGCCTTCGAAGTGAAGGTGGTGGGGGAGTAGGGTGGCTGACGAGTCGAACGCGAAGCAGTGCAGAAAGTGCCAGCGAGATCTGCCGCTTGCTGCATTTGCGCGGGACAGGAATCGGCTTGATGGCCTTCAGGTGCACTGCCGGGAGTGCGTGGCGGAGTACAGCGCCGCGCACTACCGGCGGCGCCGGGAAGCCATGGGCAAGGCGGTTCGAGAGCACGTGGAAGTCCCGGCCGGGCACAAGCTCTGTCGGACATGTGGCGAGGTCAAGCCGCACAGCGAGTGGCATCGCAACGCAACAGCGTCCGACGGCCTGTCGACACGCTGCAAGGCGTGCCGGGCGGTCCAGGGAAGACAGGACCACCTGAAGCGTCAGTACGGCATGACCGAAGCCGAGCGTGACGAGATGGTCGCCTCTCAGATGGGGCTCTGTGTGATCTGTCTGAAGGCTCCGGCCGTGCATGTGGATCATTGCCACAAGACGGGTAGGGTCCGAGGCGTACTGTGCTTCAACTGCAATTCGGCCATCGGCAAGTTGGGAGACGATCCCGACGCCGTCCGTCGGGCCGCCGCTTACTTGGAAGGAATCGCGTGGAAGCCAACACTCGTATCACCGGGCGTCTACCAGCTGCCTTCCTGACGCCTGGGTCCTCGTCCTTCATGGACTTCCTCTCCGAGCACCAGCCGGAGCTGCTGCCCGGTAAGCGTCAACTCCCGCCTGTGCAGGGCGTGATCGAGGCGCCGCACGGGACGACGATCGTGGCTGTGACGTTCCCCGGGGGCGTCGTGCTCGCGGGTGACCGTCGGGCGACGATGGGGAATGTCATCGCGCAGCGGGACATCGAGAAGGTGTTCCCGGCGGACGAGTACTCGGCCGTCGGTATCGCCGGCACCGCCGGCCTCGCTGTCGAGATGGTGAAGCTCTTCCAGTTGGAGCTGGAGCACTTCGAGAAGGTCGAGGGTGCTCAGCTGTCGCTGGAGGGCAAGGCCAATCGGCTGTCGACCATGATTCGGTCCAACCTTGGTATGGCGATGCAGGGGCTGGCCGTCGTGCCGCTCTTCGCGGGCTATGACGTCGACCGGGAGCGGGGTCGGATCTTCTCGTACGACGTCACGGGTGGTCGTTCCGAGGAGCAGAACTACGCTGCGACCGGTTCGGGCTCGATCTTCGCGCGCGGTGCGATGAAGAAGCTGTTCCGTGAGGATCTGAGCGAGGAGCAGGCGACCACGCTCGTGGTGCAGGCTCTGTACGACGCGGCTGACGACGACTCGGCGACCGGTGGTCCCGATGTCGCTCGCCGGATCTATCCGATCGTCACCGTGATCACCGAGGACGGTTTCCGTCGGCTGACCGATGAGGAGTCGTCCGAGATCGCCCGTTCGATCCTGGAGCGGCGTCTGGAGCAGCCGGACGGCCCGCGGGCCGCGCTGCTGTAGGCGCGGGGCGTTCTGTTCTTGTCCGGGTGATCGCAGTGACTTCTACAGAAAGGGACGGATAACCGGTGTCGACGCCGTTCTATGTCTCCCCCCAGCAGGCGATGGCCGACCGGGCGGAGTATGCCCGTAAGGGCATCGCGCGTGGTCGCAGCCTGGTTGTGCTGCAGTATGCCGACGGCATTGTGTTCGTCGGTGAGAACCCGTCCCGTGCGCTGCACAAGTTCAGCGAGATCTATGACCGGATCGGTTTCGCGGCCGCCGGTAAGTACAACGAGTACGAGAACCTGCGGATCGGCGGTGTGCGGTATGCCGATCTTCGTGGGTACACGTATGACCGTGATGACGTGACGGCGCGTGGTCTGGCGAACGTGTACGCGCAGACGTTGGGCACGATCTTCTCCTCCGCGGCTGAGAAGCCGTACGAGGTGGAGTTGGTCGTGGCGGAGGTCGGTGACACGCCTGAGGGTGACCAGATCTATCGGCTGCCGCATGACGGTTCGATCGTGGACGAGCATGGTTCGGTCGCGGTCGGTGGCAATGCGGAGCAGATCAGCAGCTATCTGGATCAGCGTCATCAGGACGGTATGAGTCTGGCCGAGGCGTTGAAGCTGGCGGTGCAGGCGCTGTCGCGGGATACGAACGGCACGGAGCGGGAGATTCCGGCGGAGCGGCTGGAGGTCGCGGTGCTGGACCGTACGCGTCCGCAGCAGCGGAAGTTCAAGCGGATCGTGGGTCGTCAGCTGGCGCGGTTGCTGGAGACCGATGGTGCGGAGACCGAGGCGGAGAGCTCCGAGGAGGAGTAGGGGGCCGGTCTCGAGGATCGGCTTCTCTTGAGGATCGGCTTCGGTTGTTCTGAGTGTTTCCCCTTCTGTGCCCCGGCCCGGGTCTCCCGGCCGGGGCACAGGGCGTTCAGGGGGTGCTGGGTGGGGCTGTGGAGGCTCGGACGACGAGTTCGACCGGGATGTCCCCTGCGTCCGGTGTGCGGCCGTCCAGGACGGCCAGGAGGGCTTGCATGCCGCGTTCCCCGAAGAGTTCGGCGTCCAGTCGTACGGTCGTCAGTTCGGGGTCGAGGGCGGCGGCGAGGGCGATGTCGTCGACGCCGGTGACGGAGATGTCCTCGGGGATGCGCAGGCCGTGGCGGCGCAGGGCTTTGTAGGCGCCGGCGGCGAGTTTGTCGTCGTCGCAGACGAGGGCGGTGGGCCGGGGGCCGGGGGCCGCGAGGGCTGTTTCCGTGGCCGTCAGGGCGCCTTCGATGGACATCGGGGTGGGGGCTGTGCGCAGGGATGTTCCGGGTACGGCGTCGAGTCGTTCGGCGAGGGCGCGTGCGCGTACCTCGAAGGTCCAGGACGGGATGTCGGCGGCAAGGTGCAGGAAGTGGCGGTGGCCGAGGCCGAGGAGGTGGTCGGCGACCTGGCGGGTGCCGTCGGTGATGTCGAGGTTCACGGTGGCGGCGCCGAGGCTGCCTTCGGGGTCGCTGTCGAGCATGACGAGGGGGAGTTGGTCGCCGCGGATGGCGGTGAGGGCGTCGGCGGCCATGGAGGAGGCGAGGACGCCGTCGAGGGCGGCCTGGGCGGAGGCGAAGGGGTTCTTGGCGGGGCCGACGCCTTCGGGGGAGGGGTAGAGGACGACGCCGAAGCCGTGGGTGGCGGCGACGCGGGCGGCGCCGGTGTAGACGCCGGCGAAGAACTCGGTGGTGAGGGCGGGGACGACCAGGAGGACGGTGCGGGTGCGGCCGAGGCGGAGGTTGCGGGCGGCGAGGTTGGGGCGGTAGCCGAGGTCGCGGGCGGCTTCGCGGACGCGTTGCGCGGTGGTCTCGGAGACCCGGCCGCGCCATTTGTCGCCGAGGACGAGGGAGACCGCGGCCTGGGAGACTCCGGCGGCCTGGGCCACGTCACGGCTGGTGGGGCGGGTGCTGCCTCCTCGTGCCACCGGGTGCCTGCTCTTTCGTCTGGACTGGGGAACAGCGCACATGGTACGTATGACGACGGACGTTATACGTAACACTTCGGTGCTGTCGCCGACGGGAAGGGTGGATCATGGCCGCGGGCTACGGGGAGATCCTCAGGGCGAGGCATGCGACGCGGCTGCTCGTCGGCACGCTCGTGGGGCGGCTGCCCAACGCCATCGCGGCGATCGCGATCGTGCTGTTCATCCGCGCCGAGGGGGGCAGCTACAGCCTCGCGGGCGCCCTGGCGGCGGTGTACGGCGTCGCGAACGCCGTGGGCCAGCCGGTGCTGGGGCGGCTGGTCGACCTGTACGGGCAGCCGCGGGTGCAACTGCCGGCCGCGGTCCTGTCGGCGCTGGCGATGACCGTGTTCGCGTTCACCGGGACCGAGCCGCTCGCGCTCTCCTACGCCGCCGTGGCCGCCGCCGGTCTGTTCACCCCGCCCCTGGAGGGCGGTCTGCGGGCGCTGTGGTCGTCGGTTCTCCCCAAGGAGGACCAGGTGCACACCGCCTACGCCATGGACGCGGTGGCCCAGGAAGTCATGTTCACCGTGGGGCCGTTGCTGCTGACGGTGTGCGCGTCGCTGTGGTCGGCGCAGGCGGCGTTGCTGGTGCTGAACGTCCTCGGGGTGCTGGGCGCGCTCTCCGTGGTCGTGTCGCCGCCCTCGCGCGCGTGGCGGTCGGCGCCGCGGGAGGCGCACTGGCTGGGCGCGTTGCGCTCGCCGGGGCTGCTGGCGCTGCTGGCGGCCTTCCTGTTCGTGGGCGGCGCGCTCGGTTCGGTCGCGGTCACCTCCGTGTCGTACGCGGACGAGCACGGCGGTGACGCGGTGTACGGCTGGATGATGGCGGGCCTGGGGCTGGGTGCCCTGATCGGCGGCACGGTGTACGGGGCGCGGCGGTGGACTGGTGAGCCGGCGCGTCGACTCCAGGTGCTGGTCGCTCTTCTGGCGGCGTGTCAGGTGCCGTTGATGCTGTTGCCCGGCCCGGTTCCCATGGTGCTGCTGACGGTGCTCGCCGGGCTGTTCCTGGCGCCTGCCATCGCGTGTGCGTTCGTGCTCGTCGACCGGCACGCGCCGCGCGGTACGGTCACCGAGGCGTTCTCCTGGCTCGTGACGACGTTCACGGTGGGTTCATCGGTCGGAACGGGCCTCGCGGGGCCGGTCGTGGAGCGGGGCGGGGCCTTGTGGGGTTTCGCCGTGCCGGGGGCCGCCGGGGGCGTGTCGTTGCTGGTTCTGCTGGCCACCGGACGGGTCCTCGCAGCTCCCGGCAGGGGGGCGGTGGTTGCGGCTTCATCGGAAAATGATCCAAACCGTGCTGCCGAACCCCGTTTCAGCACAGGGGATCGGGCGTAATGTTCACTCATGGACCGCCGCATTTTCGGGCTGGAGAACGAGTACGGCGTCACATGTACGTTCAGGGGACAGCGCCGCCTGTCTCCCGACGAGGTGGCGCGGTACCTCTTCCGCCGTGTCGTGTCATGGGGCCGCAGCAGTAACGTCTTTCTGCGAAACGGCGCCCGCCTCTATCTCGATGTCGGGTCACATCCGGAATACGCGACTCCCGAATGTGACAACGTGACGGAACTGGTCACGCACGACAAAGCAGGCGAGCGCATTCTCGAAGGACTCCTGGTGGACGCCGAACGACGCCTGCACGAGGAAGGAATCGCGGGCGACGTCTACCTCTTCAAGAACAACACCGACTCGGCTGGTAACTCCTACGGCTGCCACGAGAACTATCTCGTCGCACGTCACGGGGAGTTCTCCCGGCTCGCGGACATCCTCATTCCGTTCCTCGTCACGCGACAGCTTCTGTGTGGTGCCGGCAAGGTGCTCCAGACGCCGCGGGGCGCGGTCTACTGCGTGAGCCAGCGGGCGGAGCACATCTGGGAGGGCGTCTCCTCGGCGACGACCCGCTCGCGCCCGATCATCAACACGCGTGACGAACCGCACGCGGACGCCGAGCGTTACCGTCGTCTCCACGTCATCGTGGGCGATTCGAACATGTCCGAGACGACCATGCTGCTGAAGGTCGGCGCGACCGACTTGGTGCTGCGCATGATCGAGGCGGGCACCGTGATGCGTGATCTGACGCTGGAGAACCCGATCCGGGCGATCCGCGAGGTCAGCCATGACATCACCGGCCGGCGCAAGGTGCGTCTGGCCAGCGGCCGGGAGGCCTCCGCGCTGGAGGTGCAGCGCGAGTACTACGAGAAGGCCGTGGACTTCTGTGAGCGCCGGGGCATCCGCACCGGCACCGTGGAGCAGGTCCTGGAGCTGTGGGGCCGCACGCTGGACGCGATCGAGGCCGAGGACCTCGACCGGATCGGCACCGAGATCGACTGGGTGATGAAGTACAAGCTCATCGAGCGGTACCGGGCCAAGCACAACATGACCATGTCGCATCCGCGGGTCGCGCAGATAGACCTCGCGTATCACGACATCCACCGCCGTCGTGGGCTGTACTACCTTCTGGAGCGGAAGGGGCAAGCGGCCCGTATCTGCAACGACTTGAAGATCTTCGAGGGCAAGTCCGTGCCCCCGCAGACCACTCGGGCCCGTCTTCGCGGTGACTTCATCCGCCGGGCCCAGGAGCAGCGCCGGGACTTCACGGTCGACTGGGTCCATCTCAAGCTGAACGACCAGGCGCAGCGCACGGTGTTGTGCAAGGACCCGTTCCGTTCGGTGGACGATCGGGTGGAGAAGCTGATCGCCGGTATGTGAGTCGGGTGTTCCGGTCGGATTGCCGGAACGCAACACGGGCGCCGTACGTTTTCCGTACGGCGCCCTTCTCACGCCGTAGAGTTGCGCGCACGCCATCAACAAGATCGATCGATTACGAGGCCTCCACCGTGCGCCGACGCTCACTTCTCATTGCCGTACCCGCAGGAATGGCCACGCTCGCGGCGTGCAACGACGACGAGGGGGCGAGCGAGTCCAAGGCGAGCGACAGCCCTTCCCCGTCGGCGTCGGCGACGTCCGCCGCGCCGGCGCCGAAGATCGTCGACGGTCCGCTTCCGGCGATCACGGCGGGGACCAAGTTCGGCGAGAAGCCCACGGTCGCCAAGGGCAGCGGTGACCCGTCCGACCAGGTCGCGGTGAAGACGGTGATCGCGGGCAACGGCCAGACGGTCGCGGAGAACGACTTCATCCAGGCGAACTACCTGGGTCAGATCTGGGACACGGCGAAGGTCTTCGACAACTCCTACGACCGTAAGACGCCGCTGGTGATCCAGCTCGCGCAGAGCGCGATCATCGACAGCTGGCGTTACGCCCTGGCGGGCAAGAAGGTGGGCAGCCGGGTGCTGCTGTCCACCGCGCCCACGTGGGGGTACGGCAAGGAGGGCAACTCGTCGGCGGGCATCAAGGGCACCGACACGCTGGTCTTCGTCGTCGACATCGAGGGCACGTTCAACGCGAAGAGCTCGGCCAAGGGCAAGACGGTCGCCCAGGACGCCGGCCTGCCGAAGGTGGGCACCAACACCGACGGCAAGGCGCCGACCATCGACGTGCCCAAGGCCGACGCGCCGAAGAAGCTGGTCGCGGAGTACGTGATCGAGGGTGACGGTGACGAGGTCAAGGCGGAGAACACCGTCCTCGTCCAGTACAAGGGTGTGCTGTGGGACACCGGCAAGGAGTTCGACTCGACGTACAGCCGCAAGGCGCTGACGTCGTTCTCGTTGCAGCAGGTCGTCAAGGGCTGGGCGCAGGGGCTGACCGGCAAGAAGGTCGGCAGCCGCGTCCTCATCGTGATCCCGCCGGACCTGGGCTACGGCGACAACCCGCCGAGCGGCAGCGGCATCTCGAAGGACTCGACGCTGGTCTTCACCGTGGACATCCTCGCGAAGATGTGAGCCCTGCCAGGGTGTAAGACTGTCCCTGTTGCCTTTCCGTGAACAAGCAGGAGCTAGTGACGTGAGCATCGACAAGCCCGAGATCGACTTCCCGGGCGGCGAGCCCCCGGCGGACCTCGAGATCAAGGACATCTGGGAGGGTGACGGCGAGGTCGCGCAGGCCGGTCAGAACGTGACCGTGCACTACGTGGGTGTCGCCTTCAGCACCGGCGAGGAGTTCGACGCCAGCTGGAACCGCGGTACGCCGTTCAAGTTCCCGCTCGGTGGCGGCCGGGTCATCAAGGGCTGGGACCAGGGCGTGCAGGGCATGAAGGTCGGTGGCCGTCGCCAGCTGACCATCCCCGCGCACCTCGCCTACGGCAACCAGAGCCCGACCCCGGCGATCAAGCCGGGCGAGACGCTGATCTTCGTGGTCGACCTGATCGCCGTCTGATCGTCCTGTCTGACGTGTGATCGTCACACGATCGGTCTCGATCGGCTGGGGCCCATGCCTGTCCGGGCATGGGCCCTCGGCTTTTGCCTCGCCACCGCGGGGCGGTACGGTCGTCGTCGTCAAGCACATAGGGAGGCGAAGGGCGTCGATGGCCATTGCCAAGGCCGAGCGGCTGATGAACCTGGCGCTGTGTCTGCTGGGGACGCGCAGGCCGCTCAGCAAGCGTGAGCTGCGTGAGTCCATCGAGGCCTACCTCGAAGCAAGTTCCGATGACAGCTTCAACCGGATGTTCGAGCGCGACAAGGACGATCTGCGCGAACTCGGACTCGTCATCGAGACCGTGGAGAACCTGGACGGCGAGGTCGGCTATCTCGCCCGCCGGGACAGCAACCGGCTGCCGCCCATCACGCTCGACGCCGAGGAGGCCGCGGCCCTGGGGCTGGCCGCCAAGGTGTGGCAGCAGGCGCGCCTGGCGGGCGCGGCCAGTGGCGCCCTGCAGAAGCTGCGCGCGGCCGGACTGCCGGAGGACGTCGACCCGTACGAGGCGCACGGCGCCCTGGAGCCCCGTATCCCGGTGCACGAGGCCGCGTTCGAGCCGCTGATGCTGGCCTGCCGCGACCGGCGCCCGGTCGTCTTCGACTACCGCAAGGCCACCGCCGCCCACCCGGAGACCCGGCATGTGGAGCCGTGGGCCCTGGAGTGCTGGCGCGGGCACTGGTATCTGGCGGGCTGGGACCGCGACCGGGGTGCCGAGCGGGTCTTCCGGCTGTCGCGGATCACCGGCAAGGTGCGCTCGCGCGGCAGCAGCTTCACCGCGCCGGTGCCCGATGTCGTCACCGTCCGGGAGACCGTCGCGAGCTGGGCGGGGGAGACCGCCGACCGCAGCGCGCTGATCCGGCTGCGCACGGACGCCGGTTATCCGCTGCGGGCGAAGGCCACCGCGGTGCGGGAACTCGGGGGCGGCTGGGACGAGTTGGAGATTCCGTACGGCCACGGCCTGGACGCCTGGCTGGTGGAGTTCGGTCCTGACGTGGTCGTTCTGGAGCCGGCCGAGCTGCGGGCCGACGTGGTGGACCGGCTGCGTGCCGTGGCCAAGGGCTGAGGGGGAGCGGGAAACAACTGTGGCAGGCAAACCGGTCAGGCCCGTCAACGCCATCGACCAGACCCGGCGGATGCTGTCGCTGGTGACCTATCTCAAGGAGCGGCCCGGCGCCCGCGTCGAGGACGTGGCCCGTGCCTTCGGGATCACCGAGGACGAGCTGGTCTCGGACCTCGACGTGCTGCCCATGTGCGGCACCAGCTTCCGTGGTGGTGATCTCCTCGACATCGACACCGACGGTGAGCGCATCTGGTGGCACAACCCGGCCGCGCTCGGTGAGGAGACCGCCGAACCGCTCAGGCTCGCCGCCGACGAGGCCACCGCGCTGCTCGTCGCCGCCCGCGCGGTGTCCACGCTGCCCGGTCTGCGCGAGGGCGACCGGCAGGCGCTGCTGCGGGCCACCGCCAAGGTGGAGGCCGCCGCCGGTGAGCAGGCGGGGGCGAGCTCCCGGCTGTCGGTGACCTTCGAGTCGGAGGGCGGGGTCTTCGCCGACGTCGACCGCGCGATCTCCGAGCGGCGCCGGCTGTGGATCCGCTACTACTCGCCCGCCCGCGACGAGCTCAGCGAGCGCGAGATCGACCCGATCCGCCTGGTCAGCGTCGGTCACACCTACGTCGAGGCCTGGTGCCGGCGTTCCGAGGCGCGCCGCACCTTCCGGCTCGACCGGGTCGCCGAGATCAGGATCCTCGACGAGCCGTCCGCGCCGCCCGAGATCGAGCTGCGGGACCTCTCCGAGGCGCTGGTGCAGCCGGCCGCCGAGGACCCGGAGGTCGTCGTCGAGGTGGGCCCGGGCGGTCGCTGGGTCGCCGAGTACTACCCGCACGACAGTGCGGATGAGCTTTCGGACGGCGGTCTGCGTATCACCCTGCGCACCCCCGACCCGGCCTCCCTGCGCCGGCTGGCGCTGAGGCTCGGCCGGGACGGCCGCATCGTCTCACCGAGCGGGCTTGCCGACAGTGCCCGGCAGGCGGCCCGGGAGGCGCTGGCGGCGTACGACGGGGTCGAGGTGCAGGTCGACGTACGGGTCGATGGCCAGGACGACAGGCAGGAGCAGGGGCTTTGAGCGAGTCGGCTACCTCCGGTACGGCGACCACTGGTGCGGTCATCTCTGGTACGGCTGCCCCCGGTGCGGTGGGGATGTCCGTGGCGGCTGCCTTCTCGGGGATGAGGAGCGTCTCCCCGATGGTGTTCCGGGCCGGCTGCCCGGACTGCCGGGGGCGCTTCGAGCTCGCCGCGAGCGCTCTGCGGCTGGCCATCGGTGCCACCAGCAAGACCACGTTCTACTCGTTCACCTGCCCGGACTGCGGGGTCTCCGTGCGCAAGCCGGCCGGGGAGCGGATCGTGGAGCTGCTCACCGGCGGCGGGGTCAGGACACTGCGCCTGCACTCCACCCTCTAGGGTCGACTCCATGTTCTGGTCGATGTTCGCCGTCGCTGTGGGCTTCCTGGGGATCGCCGTGCTCGGCGTGCTCGCCGTACGGGTCTTCCTGGAGGCGCAGCGTCTTGGACGGCAGGTGACGGACTCCGCGCAGCGCATCAGCCGGGCCGCCGCGGACCTCGAACAGGCCGCCGAGAGCACGGCCCGCTCTGTGGACGCGCTGTGAGACCTGCTGTGCAGCGCATGTGAGTCCTGCGCCGCAAGCGTTTTGGGTCACTTCGCCCTGTCACCCGGATGGCATGGGCAGGTACGCTGCTGGTCGCGGACCGGAGAACGAGGCCCGGACCGCGGACCGGGAGTACGCACGGGGATTGCCTCACGTTTACCCCTGAGCGTTACGATCGCTGACAACACGATCGTTCGGACACCTGTCCGACCGGTCGGACAGCACCCCACCCCAGCCGCCTCGGTGAGAAGGTAAAGACTTATGTTCGGAAGGCTCGGCGCCCCCGAGATCATTCTCATCCTCGTCGTCATCATCCTGCTGTTCGGCGCGAAGAAGCTTCCCGACATGGCGCGCTCGCTCGGCAAGTCCGCCCGCATCCTCAAGAGCGAGGCGAAGGCGATGAAGGACGAGGGCAAGACCACCCCCGCCCCGGCCGACCCGCCCCACACGGACGACCAGCAGGCTTCGGCGCAGCGCATCATCCAGGCGTCTCCCGGTGACGTGACCAGCTCCCGCCCGGTCACCGAGCCGACGGACACGACCAAGCGCTGACGCAGGGCCGGTGACCTCCGGCCCGCCGCACGAGATGGGAACGTGGGTTGCTGAAGTCTGCCCGCAAAGAGGAGAAGGATCCCGAGGGGCGGATGCCCCTTGCGGATCACCTTCGTGAGCTCCGCAACCGGCTTGCGAAGGCCCTGCTGGCCATCGTCGTCGTCACGATCGTCGCCGCCTTCTTCTACAACGACATCATCAACTTCCTGACGAAGCCGATCCTCGACTCGATCGGCTGCTCGCAGAGTTTTGCGGAACTCGCCAGGTCGGGGTCTTCCGACGAAGCCGCCGAGAAGTGCGCCCGGATCACCATCAACGGTCTGCTCGCGCCCTTCAACCTGGCCCTTCAGGTCTCGTTGATGGCCGGTATCGTGATCGCCTCGCCGATCTGGCTGTACCAGCTCTGGGCGTTCGTCGCCCCGGGTCTGCACCGGCACGAGAAGAAGTACGCCTACGCCTTCGTCTTCACCGGTGCCCCGCTGTTCATCGGCGGCGCCTACTTCGCGTACTCGGTGCTCCCCACCACCGCGAAGGTGCTGATCGACTTCACCCCCAACGGCAGCATCGACAACCAGCTGCCGCTCGACGATCTGCTCCAGCTCGTCACCCGCATGGTGATCGTCTTCGGTCTCTCCTTCGAGCTGCCCCTGCTCCTGGTCTTCCTGAACCTCACGGGGATGATCACCGGCAAGCGGATGCTCGGCTGGTGGCGCGGGATGATCATGGGTATCACCGTGTTCGCCGCCGTCGCGACGCCGAGCACGGACCCGCTGAGCATGCTCGCGCTGGCCGGGCCGATCTGGGTGCTGTACTTCGGTGCGACGTTGTTCTCCCTGGTCAACGACAAGCGTCGGCGTCGCCGCGACTCCCTCGGTCCCGCCGACGACGAGGCCTCCGACCTGGATCTCACCCCCGAGGACATCGGCGAGGTCGAGACGGTCTCCGCGAGCCGGGGGGTGCCCGAGCAGTCGTCGGGTCCGGACCGGGTCAACGGTTATGACGACGTGACCTGAAGATCGCGAAGCGGCTCGTAGGGTCAGTGACGTGACCAGCGAGATCACCCTCTTCGTCAACCCCACCGCGGGCCGCGGCCGGGGCGCCCACGCGGCGCAGCCGGCCGCTTCCGCGTTGCGGGCGGCCGGCTTCCACGTGCGTACGGTCCTCGGGGAGAACGCCGAGGACGCCCTCACCCGCGCGCGTGCCGCCGTCGCCGACGGCACCGGCGCCCTGATCGCCGTCGGCGGCGACGGCATGGCCAACCTCGCCCTCCAGGCCGTCGCCGGCACCCGCACCCCGCTCGGCCTGGTCGCCGTCGGCACCGGCAACGACCTCGCCCGCGCCCTGGGCCTGCCGGTGCGCGACCCCGCCGCGGCGGGCCTGCGGATCGCCGAGGACCTCAAGGGCGGCCACCTGCGCGACATCGACCTCGGCCAGGTCGACGGCCGCTGGTTCGGCACCGTCCTCGCCTCCGGCTTCGACTCCCGCGTCAACGACCGCGGCAACCGCATGAGATGGCCCACCGGCCGCTTCAAGTACGACCTGGCGATGCTCGCCGAACTGGCCGCGTTCCGCCCCTTCCCGTACCGCGTCCGCCTCGACGACGGCGAGGTCCGGGAGATCGACGCCACCCTGGTCGCGATCGGCAACGGATCGTCGTACGGCGGCGGCATGCGCATCTGCCCCGGCGCCGACCTCACCGACGGCCTGTTCGACGTCACCGTCGTCGGGGACTGCACGCGCGCGACGCTGCTGCGGGTCTTCCCGAGCGTCTACAAGGGCACCCACGTCGACCATCCCAAGGTCAGCGTGTACCGGGCGGCGAAGGTCGAGATCAGCGCGCCCGGCATCACCGGGTACGCGGACGGGGAGCCGCTCGGGGCGCTTCCGCTGCTCGCGCGCTGTATCGGCGGTGCCGTGCGCGTCGTAGGCCTGTGAGCTGCGTAAAGACAAGGTTTCAGCGGGCCGGATCCGGATAATGATCGTCCTGTTGTCAGTGAGGCCCGGTACGCTCGAAAGCACGATGACAGAGGACCTCTCACCGGCCGAGCGGTACGCGGCTGCCCGCCTGCGGGCTGCCGAGCAGGCCACCGCACTCGCGGGCTTCCGCGAGATGTACGACTTCGGCCTCGACCCCTTCCAGATCGAGGCCTGCCAGGCGCTCGAGGCGGGGAAGGGCGTGCTGGTGGCCGCCCCCACCGGCTCAGGCAAGACGATCGTCGGCGAGTTCGCCGTCCACCTCGCCCTGCAACAGGGCAAGAAGTGCTTCTACACGACACCCATCAAGGCGCTGTCGAACCAGAAGTACGCCGACCTGTGCCGCCGTTACGGCGCCGACAAGGTCGGTCTGCTCACCGGCGACAACAGCGTCAACTCCGAGGCGCCGGTGGTCGTGATGACCACCGAGGTGCTGCGGAACATGCTGTACGCGGGCTCGCAGACCCTCCTCGGACTCGGGTACGTGGTCATGGACGAGGTGCACTACCTCTCCGACCGCTTCCGTGGTGCCGTATGGGAAGAGGTGATCATCCACCTCCCCGAGTCGGTCACGCTCGTCTCGCTGTCGGCGACCGTGTCCAACGCCGAGGAGTTCGGCGACTGGCTCGACACCGTCCGCGGCGACACCGAGGTGATCGTCTCCGAGCACCGGCCCGTGCCGCTGTTCCAGCACGTGCTCGCCGGGCGGCGGATGTACGACCTGTTCGAGGAGGGCGAGGGCCAGAAGAAGGCCGTCAACCCTGACCTCACGCGGCTGGCCAGGATGGAGGCCCAGCGGCCCTCCTACCAGGACCGCAGACGCGGCAGGGCGATGCGCGAGGCCGACCGGGAGCGGGAGCGCCGACAGCGCTCGCGGGTGTGGACCCCGAGCCGTCCCGAGGTCATCGAGCGGCTCGACGCCGAAGGGCTGCTGCCCGCCATCACGTTCATCTTCAGCCGAGCCGCCTGCGAGGCGGCCGTACAGCAGTGTCTGTACGCCGGGCTGCGGCTCAACGACGACGAGGCGCGGGGCAGGGTGCGCGCGCTGGTCGAGGAGCGCACCGCCTCCATCCCGACCGAGGATCTGCACGTCCTCGGGTACTACGAGTGGCTGGAAGGCCTGGAGCGCGGCATCGCGGCCCACCACGCGGGCATGCTGCCGACGTTCAAGGAGGTCGTCGAGGAACTGTTCGTACGCGGCCTGGTCAAGGCCGTGTTCGCGACGGAGACCCTCGCGCTCGGCATCAACATGCCCGCCCGCTCCGTGGTGCTGGAGAAGCTCGTCAAGTGGAACGGCGAGCAGCACGCCGACATCACACCCGGCGAGTACACCCAGCTGACGGGGCGTGCGGGGCGGCGCGGCATCGACGTCGAGGGCCATGCCGTGGTGCTGTGGCAGCGCGGCAGCAGCCCCGAGCACCTGGCCGGCCTGGCGGGCACGCGCACGTATCCGCTGCGGTCGAGCTTCAAGCCGTCGTACAACATGGCGGTCAACCTGGTCGAGCAGTTCGGGCGGCACCGGTCGCGCGAGCTGCTGGAGACGTCGTTCGCGCAGTTCCAGGCCGACAAGTCCGTCGTCGGTATCTCGCGGCAGGTGCAGCGCAACGAGGAGGGTCTCGAGGGCTACAAGGAGTCCATGACCTGCCACCTCGGCGACTTCGACGAGTACGCGCGGCTGCGGCGGGAACTGAAGGACCGCGAGACCGAGTTGGCCCGCCAGGGCGCCAACCAGCGGCGTGCGGAAGCCGCGACGGCGCTGGAGAAGCTCAAGCCGGGCGATGTCATCCATGTGCCGACCGGCAAGTACGCCGGGCTGGCGCTGGTGTTGGACCCGGGGCTGCCCGCCGGACGGTCCAACGGGCATCGCGGGTTCGAGCAGCATGACGGGCCCCGGCCGCTGGTGCTGACCGCCGAACGGCAGGTCAAGCGGCTGGCGTCGATGGACTTCCCGGTCCCCGTCGAGGCGTTGGACCGGATGCGGATCCCGAAGTCCTTCAACCCGCGCTCGCCGCAGTCCCGTCGGGACCTGGCGTCCGCGCTGCGCACCAAGGCCGGGCACATTCCGCCGGAGCGGGCCCGCAAGAAGCGGTCGCAGGCCGCCGACGACCGTGAGATCGCGCGGCTGCGGACGGAGATCCGGGCGCACCCCTGCCACGGGTGCGACGAGCGGGAGGACCATGCGCGCTGGGCCGAGCGGTACCACCGGCTGCTGCGGGACACCTCACAGTTGGAGCGGCGCATCGAGGGCCGGACGAACACCATCGCGCGGACCTTCGACCGGATCGTCGCGCTGCTGACCGAGCTGGACTATCTGCGGGCCGACGAGGTCACCGAGCACGGCAAGAGGCTCGCGCGGCTCTACGGTGAGCTCGATCTGCTGGCCAGCGAGTGCTTGCGGGCGGGGGTCTGGGAGGGGCTTGCTCCTGCGGAGCTGGCCGCGTGCGTCTCTGCGTTGGTGTACGAGGCGCGGGTCGGTGACGACGCGATGGCGCCGAAGGTGCCGACGGGTGCGGCGAAGGCCGCGCTCGGGGAGATGGTGCGGATCTGGGGGCGTCTTGACGCCCTTGAGGAGGACTTCCGGATCACGCAGTCCGAGGGGGTCGGGCAGCGTGAGCCGGATCTCGGGTTCGCCTGGGCCGCGTACATGTGGGCCAGTGGGAAGGGGCTGGACGAGGTGCTGCGGGAGGCTGAGATGCCTGCCGGGGACTTTGTGCGGTGGTGCAAGCAGGTGATCGATGTGCTGGGGCAGATTTCTGCTGCGGCTCCTTCTCGGGAGGGGTCCACTGTGGCGAAGACTGCGCGTAAGGCTGTGGATCTGTTGCTGCGGGGGGTTGTGGCCTACTCGTCGGTGGGGTGACGGGTTCAGGGGCGGGTGCGGGTGAGTTGTGGCTGGTCGCGCAGTTCCCCGCGCCCCTGAGGTTCGTCATCTGTCCGTGCGCTTCAGATAGTTCCGCCAGCTGCCGTGCGCCGTGATGTCCTCGGCATCCCGTAGGGCGCTCGGTTCGCACAGGAAGCCTGGGACCCGGCTGCCGTCCGCCAGTTCCACGCTGCCCAGGGTCATCGGGCGGGGGAGCGTGGACAGGAGGCGGCCCAGGCCCTCTGCCGGGAGGTGCCAGATCTCTGTCTCTATCGGCGCTCCTTCCTCGCCTACGTGTACCAGGCCCGGCTTCGGTGGGATCGTCCGCAAGGCGTGCAGGCGGTAGACCGGGGCCGTTGTGGTCGTACGCTCCAAGCGGGCGCCCAGGGACAGGAGCTGGGGGTTCAGGGGCTGGCCGGACAAGTGGGCGCCCACCACCGCCAGTTGGGTCCGCGGCTGGAGCAGGGCCGCGATCCTGGCCAGGCGTTCGTCGGTGAACGCCGGGCCGATCAGCATCACGCCGAACGGGAGGCCGTTCACCTCGCCCGCCGGTGCCGCCACCGCGGCCAGGTCGAAGAGGTTCGTCGAGTTGGTGAAGCGGCCCAGGCGGGCGTTGGCGGCGAGGGGATCGGCGGCTACTTCGGCCAGGGTGGGGTGACCCGGGGTCGTGGGGAGCAACAGGGCGTCCGCGTCCGAGAGTTCCGCCAGGGCTCGGGTGCGCAGGGCGGACAGGCGGTCCAGGTCGGCGTAGAGCTGGTGGGCCGGGATGTCGCGGGCCCGGGTGATGATGCCGGCGACGGTCGGGTCCAGGCCCTCGCCACCCTCCGCGAGCAACTTGTCGACAAAGCTCCCCACCGCTGTGTAGCGCTCGGCCACGAACGCGCCTTCGTAGAGCATCGCGGCCGCCTCCGTGAACGGGGTCAGGTCGAGGGGTTGGATCTCGACGCCCGTGGAGGCCAGCTGCGCCACCGCCGCCTCGTAGGCCTCCGCCCAGCCCTCGTCCAGTTCGCCCAGCTGGTCGAGGGACGGGACCGCTATCCGCCAGGGGCCGGGTGGCCGGCCGGGGACGGGGGGCGGGGTGGCCGTCGTCATGTGGGACAGGGCCTGCTCCGCCTCCGGGAGGGTGCGGGCGAAGACCGTCACGCAGTCCAGGGAGGCGCAGGCCGGGACCACTCCGGTCGTCGGGACCAGGCCCCGGGTGGGTTTGAGGCCGACGATGCCGTTGAAAGCGGCCGGTACCCGGCCCGAGCCCGCCGTGTCGGTGCCCAGGGCGAAGTCGACCAGGCCGAGGGCCACCGCGACCGCCGAGCCCGAGCTGGAGCCGCCGCTGATGCGGGACGGATCGTGGGCGCCCCGGACGGCGCCGTGCGGGGAGCGGGTGCCCACCAGGCCCGTCGCGAACTGGTCCAGGTTCGTGGTGCCCAGCACGATCGCGCCGGCCGCCCGCAGGCGGGCGACCACGGGAGCGTCGGCCTCGGGACGGTAGGCGTACGCCGGGCAGCCCGCGGTCGTCGGCAGGCCCGCCACGTCGATGTTGCCCTTGGCCGCGAACAGACGCCCGGCCAGCGGGAGGCCCTCGCGGGCGTCGACGGCACGGGCCTCGGCCTCGACCTCCTCCTGCGGACGCAGGTCGATCCAGATCTCCGGTCGGTCCACGGCCTCGATACGGGCGTAGGCGGCGCGGACGCGGGAGAGAGCGTCGGTCATGGGGTTCCTCTCAGTTCGCGGGCGCGAGGACCAGCAGTGCCGTCCCCGCCTCCACCTGGTCGCCCGGTCTGGTCAGGATCTCCGCCACCACGCCGTCGACCGGCGCGTGCACCCTGGACTCCATCTTCATCGCCTCCAGCGCGAGCAGCGGCTGCCCGGCCGTCACCTCGTCACCGGGTGCGACGTTCAACTGCCATACGGAGGCGGCGAACTCGGCCTCGATCAGGCTCCCGCCCGCGGGGACCGTCACCTCGGCCGGGGGAGCCGGTACGGCCGCCGTCTCCGCCCTGGTGAACTCGCCCGCGGCCTCCCACGCGTCGCGCTCCGCGGTGAACGCCGACTGCTGCCGTGCCTTGAACTCCCGTATGGAGTCGGCGTTCTCGGCGAGGAAGCCCTGGTACTCGGCGAGCGAGAAGGTGCCCTCCTCGATACGCGGCACGAAGCGGCCCGAGGTGATGTCGGCCCGCAGGTCGAGGAGTTCGTCCGGGCCGACCGGATACCACTTGATCCGGTCGAAGAAGCGCAGCAGCCAAGGCGACCCCGGCTCGAACGCGCCGCGCTGCTGCCACCCCGACCACACCTGGGTCGTGCGGCCCACGAACTGGTATCCGCCGGGCCCCTCCATGCCGTAGACGCACAGGTAGGCGCCGCCGATGCCGACGGAGTTCTCGGCGGTCCAGGTGCGGGCCGGGTTGTACTTGGTGGTCACCAGGCGGTGGCGGGGGTCGAGGGGGGTGGCGACGGGGGCGCCCAGGTAGACGTCTCCCAGGCCCAGGACGAGGTATTCGGCGGCGAAGACCGTGTCGTACACGTCGTTCACGGACGCCAGGCCGTTGACGCGGCGGATGAACTCGATGTTCCAGGGGCACCAGGGCGCGTCGTCGCGGACGCCCGCCATGTAGCGGGCGATCGCCTCGCGGGTCGCCGGGTCGTCCCAGGACAGGGGGAGGTGGACGGTGCGGGAGGGGACGACGAGTTCGTCCGTGGGCGGGAGTCCTGCGGTGATCTCGCGCACGGCGGCCAGGAGTTGGGTTTGGGAGAGTCGGGTCGGGTCCGTCTGGATCTGGAGGGAGCGGATGCCCGGGGTGAGGTCCGTGATGCCCTCGGGGCCGTCCGCGGCCACCGCCTCCATCAGGGCGTGGACGCGCATGCGCAGCGCCAGGTCGAGGTGCATGGGGCCGAATTCGACGAGCAGGTTGTCGTCGCCGCTGCGGCGGTACGTCACGTCCCCGTCACGGGCGAGGATGCCGCCGTCCACGATCTCCGGGCGGGGTGAGCCGTCCACGGTCACGGGAGTGAAGCGCACGGTGTCCCCCGGGCGCAGCTGGCCCAGCTTCCAGCGCTCGGTGCTCAGGACCGTCGCCGGGCACACGAAGCCGCCGAGGGACGGTCCGTCGGGGCCGAGGAGTACCGGCATGTCGCCGGTGTAGTCGACGGCGCCGACCGAGTACGGGGTGTCGTGGATGTTGGACGGGTGCAGGCCCGCCTCGCCGCCGTCGGTGCGGGCCCAGCGGGGCTTGGGGCCGACGAGACGGACGCCGGTGCGGGCCGAGTTGAAGTGCACCTTCCAGTCGGCGGCGTAGAAGTCGCGGATGTCGTCCTCGGTGAAGAACTCCGGTGCCGCGTGCGGGCCTTCGACGGCGCCGATGTGCCAGGTCGAGCCGTAGGTGGGGCGGTCGGTGACCGGGGTGCCGGTGGTCCGGGTTCCGCCGTGCAGGACGTCACCGGTGCGCAGGGCCCTGCCGCCGTGGCCGCCGAAGCGGCCGAGGGTGAAGGTGCTCGCGCTGCCGAGGAAGGCGGGGACGTCGAGGCCGCCGGCGACGAGGACGTAGGTCCGCAGGCCGTGTTCCCGAGGGGCACTGATGGAGAGCGTCGCGTGCGAGGGCACCGTCACCGGTTCCCACTGCGGGACCGGTACGCCGTCCACGGTGACCTCGGCCGGGGCGCCGGTGACGCAGATGGTGGTGGGGTGGGTGA
This sequence comes from Streptomyces sp. NBC_00028, assembly GCF_045041065.1. Lineage (NCBI taxonomy): Bacteria > Bacillati > Actinomycetota > Actinomycetes > Kitasatosporales > Streptomycetaceae > Streptomyces > Streptomyces sp. NBC_00028. The sequence goes on from NZ_CP108293.1 coordinate 7,994,429, forward strand.
ACCTCAACGAGGGGCCTTGGAGGGTGCATTCGAGGCCGGGGGCGCCTTCGTGGTTGCCGAGCGCCTGGTTGCCGAGCCGGAAGGCGCGGTCGTCCATCGGGCCGCACGGGGGGACGCCGACCTGCCAGTAGCCGGTGCGGCCGGGCCAGTCCTGCACGGTGGTGAGGGTGCCGCCGGAGACGACCTCGATGCGGGGGGTGGGGTCGGCGATGCTCGCCAGGGTCGCGGTCGAGTGCGTCGCCTGGGTGAAGCGCGGGTCCGCGAGGGCGGCGCGGACCAGGCCGAGGTTGGTCTCGATGCCGTCGACACGGGTGCGGGCCAGCGCCTCGTCGAGCCGGCGCAGTGCGTGCGCGCGGTCCGAGCCGTACGCGATGACCTTCGCGAGCATCGGGTCGTACGACGTCGTCACCTCGGTGCCCGTCTCCACCCAGCCGTCGACGCGGACGCCGGGCGGGAACTCGACCCGCGTCAACAGGCCCGCGCTGGGCCGGTGTTCGCGCGAGGGGTCCTCGGCGTAGACGCGGGCCTCGACGGCGTGCCCGCGCGGTGGGCCGGGGGTGCGGACGACGTCCGTCTCGCCGCGGGCCAGACGCAGCATCCAGGCGACCAGGTCGACGCCGTAGATCTCCTCGGTGACCGGATGCTCCACCTGGAGACGGGTGTTGACCTCCAGGAAGTACGCCTCCTCGCGCGCGGCGTCGTAGACGAACTCGACGGTCCCGGCGGACCGGTAGTCGACGGAGGCGCACAAGTCGCGGGCGGACTCGGCGAGTTGATGGCGGACATGGTCCGGTAGCCCTGGGGCCGGTGCCTCCTCCAGGACCTTCTGGTTGCGGCGTTGCAGGGAGCAGTCGCGGTCGCCGAAGGTGACGACCCGGCCCGTGCCGTCGCCGAAGACCTGTACCTCGACATGGCGGGCGTGCTCGACCAGGCGCTCCAGGAAGACGCCCGCCGAGGAGAAGGAGGCGGCGGCGACGCGTTGCACCCGCTCCCAGGCGTCGGTGAGTTCGGCGGCGGAGCGGCAGGCCGACATGCCGATGCCGCCGCCCCCGCCGGTCGCCTTGAGCATGACGGGGTAGCCGATCGCGGACGCCCGTGCGTGCGCCTCCTCCAGAGAGGCCAGCAGGCCCGTCCCCGGCGCCAGCGGTACCCCCGCGGCCTCGGCCGCCGCCCGCGCGGTGTGCTTGGCGCCGAACAGCTCCAGCTGCTCCGGCGTCGGGCCGACGAACACGATCCCGGCGGCCTCGCAGCGGCGCGCGAACTCGGCGTCCTCGGACAGGAAGCCGTACCCGGGATGGATGGCCCCCGCGCCGGTGTCCTTGGCGGCCTTCAGGACCAGGTCGGCGTCGAGGTAGGACTCCTTCGCGGGCGCCGGACCGAGCCGCACCGCCTCGTCGGCGAGGCGGACGTGGGGTGCCGAGCGGTCGGGATCGGAGTACACGGCGACCGTGCGCAGGCCCAACTCCCGTGCCGTGCGGATGATCCGTACCGCTATCTCACCCCGGTTCGCGACCAGCAGCGTGTCGAAGCTCATCCGGCGGCCCCGATCGTCATCTCCACCGCGGTCGGTTCGAAGCCGTTGCAGGGGTTGTTGATCTGGGGGCAGTTGGAGACGAGCACGAGGACGTCGCGGTCGGCGCGCAGGGTGAGGGACAGCCCCGGCGCCGAGATGCCGTCCACGATGCCGAGGGTGCCGTCCTTCTCGACCGGCACGTTCATGTACCAGTTGATGTTGGAGACCAGGTCCCGCTTGCCCAGGCCGTAACGGGCGCCCTCGGCGAGGAAGTTGTCCACGCACGCGTGCTGCGACCAGGTGTGGTGGCCGTAGCGGAGGGTGTTCGACTCCTTGGAGCAGGCGCCGCCGACCGTGTCGTGGCGGCCGACGTCGTCGGCGACGACCGTCATCAGCGGTGTGTGCTCGTTGGACATCAGCACGCTGCCCGTGGTGAGGAAGATGCCGCCCTGGGCGTGGATGGTGTCGGGCGCGCTGTAGCGGACGGACGTGTCGTGGGCGTCGTAGACGAGGAAGTCGACGGCCTGGTTGCCGTGCAGATCGGTGAGGGTGAGCGTCTCGCCGGAACGCAGGACGGCGGACCAGGCGGCGCGAGCGGGAACGACGGCCTTCACAGGATCGGCGGTCTTCGCGGGATCGGCGGTCTGTACGGGATCGGCGGTCTTCGCGGGATCGGCGGCCCGCACAGGACCGACGGCCTTCGCGGGAATCACGGACGTCATGCGAGCCCCCTCGCGGCGAGGAATTCGGCGGTGTTCAGGAAGGCGCGGCGGCCCTCGGGCGTGGCGTCCCAGAGCGGGTCGCCGGGTGCGGTGGGTCCGGCGCGCCAGGCGAGGACCTCCAGCGGGGTGCTGACGTAGTCGGGGCGCGGGTCGGCCGGGTGCGGGACGTTGGCGATCAGCACGGTGACGTCCTGCTCGGTGCGCAGGGTGACGCCGGCGCCCGCTCCGGCCGAGCCGGTGAAGTCCAGGGCGCCGTCCTCGTGGACCTCCACGCCCTGGAAGAAGGAGAGCGAGGGCGGCAGATCGCGGGGCTCAAGACCGTTCTTGGCCGCCGCCAGCTTGAACAGCTCGCGTCCGGCGGGGGAGGCGGACTGCGGGGTGCCGTCGCCGTACCGCTCGGTGTTGCGTACGAGGCTGGAGGTCCCGCACAGCGTGTCGTGGCGGCCGGAGGTGTCGGCGACGACGGTCGCGAGGACGCGGCCCTGGTCGGACAGGAGCAGCCGACCCTCGCCGAGGTAGGCGTTCCACTGCACCTTCACCGTGTCGGCGACGTTCAGCCGCTCCCAGGGGCGGTCCGCCGCGTAGAGCAGAAGGTGGGCGCAGGCGTCGCCGCGCAGGTCGGTCAGGCGCAGCTCGGTGCCGCGGGTGAGGACGCGGTGGGTGTAGTTGCCGCCCGCGACCGTCTCGGCCCACACCAGATGGCCCGCCTCGCAGGGGGGATCCGGCCAGTCGGCGGCCGGTACCACCGTCATGGCCTCGGTGCGCGTGCCCTGTTGGGCGCGGGCGTGATCGCGCGCTCCGTATGTGGTCGCTGTGGCCATCGCGGGACCTCCGGCTCCGGTCTATTTCTGTCGTGCGACAGAAATTAGGGGCGGGGTGGTTCGCTCGGGTTGCCCGGGTGTTGCGGGGCGGTTACCGAGGGCTCACCCCCCGGCCGGCCGGAGATCGCCGGGCAGCGCCCTGTGCGAGGATCGAACCCATGGGAGCGACAGGTGGGCGACGGGTCGGCAGGCCGCGCGCCGCGCAGCGGCCGGACAGCGGCCTGGAGCCGCGCGACGAACTCCTCGCCGCCGCCGCGGAGTTGTTCACCACCCGTGGCTACGCGGCCACCACCACCCGGGCCGTCGCCGAGCGCGCGGGCATGCGCCAGGCCTCCATGTACCACTACGTCTCCGGCAAGGAGGAACTGCTCGCCCAGCTCCTGGAGTCCACGGTCACCCCGTCCCTGGCGTACGCCCGTGAGCTCCTCGCCGACGACGCGACACCGGCCGGGGACCGGCTGTGGGAGCTGTGCCGTGCGGACGTCGAGGTGCTGTGCGGCGGCCCGCACAACCTGGGCGGCCTGTATCTGCTGCCCGAGGTGCGCGCCGAGCGGTTCGCCGGGTTCCACGCCGTACGGGCCGAACTCAAGGACGCCTACCGTCAGTTGCTCGCCGCGACCGTGTCCGGGGGCGCGCTCGCCAAGAGCGAGCTGGATCTGCGCACCGACCTGGTCTTCGGGCTGATCGAGGGGGTTATCCTCGTCCGCCGCTCCGACCCCGAGCGTCCCGTGTCGGTGTTCGCGGAGGCGACGGCCGACGCCGCGCTGCGTATCGCCGGGGTCTGAATCCCCTTACGGGAAGCGGCTCTTCACTCGTCACGGTGAGTGGTTTTCGTACGTCTGTCCACCGTGACGCACCGTGTGCGAACGGCGGCTCAGTGTGTAAATGGAGCCGAGAGTACTCCTGTCGCGAGGTGCGTTTCAGGCGCTTGCCGAATATGACACGGCGATGATCCGGTCGGACTAAGCTCGCCCGCAGCGCACCGAGTTGAGATGTATTCGGGCGCTTGTTCCCCAAATATGCGCCTCCCAGCCGATATGTTTTCAGAGGGCCTACATGGTGAGTGTTCAATCCCCACCCGGACGCCGTGAACTTCCCTACGCGCGCGTGCTGTTGCTGCCCGCGATACTGATGGCCGCGGCGACCGGAGCCGCAGCCGCCGCAGTGTCGGAGCCCGCCCGCACAGCCGTCGGCTGGTGCGGCGGCGTCGCCATGCTCTTGGTGCTCGCGACGGCGGCCGAAGCGGTACGTCGCGGCCGGGCCCTGCGTGACCTGCGGGACGAGCACGCTCGTCACACCGCGTATCTGGAACGCCGGGTCGCCTCCCACGAGGGCGAGATGCTCCGCTTCGCCAAGGAGATCGCACCCGCCGCGATCCACCGGTTGCGATCCGGAAATTCGCCCGGTGAGGTGATTCGCCGCATCGGCGACATCGACCCCTCCTACCGCGAGCTCCCCGAGTCGCAGCTGATGGTGCTCTCGACGGTCCTCGACATCATCGACCGCGAGGAAGCCCTGCGCGACTCCGCCCAGCGGTCCTTCGTCAGCATCGCCCGCCGCGTCCAGGCCATCGTCCACCAGCAGAACAAGGAACTGCGCGAGATGGAGGAGGACCACGGCCGCAACCCCGAGGTCTTCGACGACCTCCTGCGCATCGACCACGGCACCGCGCTGATCGGCCGCCTCGCCGACTCCATCTCGGTCCTCGGCGGCGGCCGCCCCGGCCGCCAGTGGCCCGACCCCGTCCCGCTCTACAGCGTGCTGCGCGGCGGCATGTCCCGCATCCTCGAGTACCGCCGCATCAAGCTGGACTCCATCGCCCAGGTCAACATCCGCGGCATCTCCGTCGAGCCGGTCATCCACGCGGTCGCGGAACTCCTGGACAACGCCACCCGCTACTCGCCACCGCAGACCAAGGTCCACGTCACCGCGACCGAGGTGCAGACCGGTGTCGCCGTCGAGATCGAGGACGCCGGCGTCAGCTTCAGCGAGGAGGCCCGCAACAAGGCCGAGGGCATGCTGGAGCGGGCCCAGGCCGGCGTCGACCTCCAGGACCTCGGCGACTCCCCGCGCCTGGGCCTGGCCGTCGTGGGGCGCCTGTGCTCGCAGTACGACATGCAGGTCTCGCTGCGCAGTTCGGCGTACGGCGGTGTCCGCGCCGTCCTCGTCGTGCCGCGCGAGATGATGACGAGCGAGCCCGCCCCCGGACTCGCCCACGGCATCGGCGCCGGCGCCGTGCCGAAGACCGAAGGTGCGCTCGAAGGTCCCAAGCGCGCACCCAAGAGGCGCCGCCCCACCAGCCCCCGCATCCCGGCCACCATGTCCATGGAGGACGAGGTCCCCGAGGTGACCGAATGGACCGCGGGCGGGCTGCCGCAGCGCCGCAGTCGGGTCAAGATCCCGCTCAGCCAGCGGCTCGCCGAACAGGCCGCCGCCGAGAAGGCCGAGCGGGAGGGCAAGCCGTCCATCTGGTCGACGCCCGCCCCCGCCCCCGTGCCGGAGCAGAAGGAACCCGAACCCGGCCTGTGGGTCGAGGCGTTCTGGAACGGACTCAAGGGCGACCCGGACCCGACCGCACTCACCCAGCAGACCACCGAGCCGGCCCGCATCGAGGCCGACGACGAGAGGGACCACAAGTGATCCAGCAGCGCGCCAACTTCGACTGGATGCTCAAGGATCTCGCCGATGGCGTACCGGGCATCGAGATGATCGTGGTGCTCTCCGCCGACGGACTGCGCATCGCCCGCCACGGCGGCGACCCGGACGCGGCCGACCGGGTCGCCGCGGCCTGCGCGGGGCTCCAGAGCCTCGCCGGAGCCGTCGCCCACGAGATCCCGGGCAGCGACGGCCGGATGAAGATGGTCCTCATCGAGATCAACGGCGGCTACTTCTATCTGATGGCCGCGGGCCCCAACGCGTACCTCGCGGTCCTGTCCGACGTGGTCGCCGAACCAGGACTGATGAGCAACAGAATGCGCGATCTGGTCGTCCGGATCGGCGCCCATCTGACCAGTCCGCCCAGGCGCAACGGCCAGACCGTATGACTCCTCCGCAACGCCAGCGGCGATACCCCAGTCCCGAAGTCGTCGAACCGGTCCCCAAGCCCGAGGGAGAGGGCGGTGGAAAGCGCCCTCCGGAACGCCTGTACGTGGTCGCGGGACCGGACGGCGAGCGCGCCGACCTCGACCTCGTCACGTTAATCGTGGCGCGCGCCGACCCACCGCCCTCCGCGACGCCCGAGCAGACGGCGATGCTCCGGCTCACCACGGCACCCCTCTCGGTGGCCGAGCTCTCGGCCTATCTCAACCTGCCGTTCAGCGTGGTGACCGTGCTGCTCACGGAGATGCTGACGGCCGAACTGGTGCAGGCGCGCGCCCCGATCGTGCGGCAGGCGCTCCCCGACCGTTCCCTTCTCGAAGCGGTGATGCATGGACTTCAAAGGCTCTGACACCATCCCCGGACCACGCTCAGAGGATCATCTGCCGCACACGGCCCAGGCCGCGGTGAAGATCGTGATCGTGGGCGGCTTCGGAGTCGGCAAGACGACGATGGTCGGCTCGGTCAGTGAGATCAGGCCGCTGACCACCGAGGAGACCATGACGCAGGCCGGGATCGGGGTCGACGACAACTTCGGCTCCGACACCAAGACGGCCACCACCGTCGCCATGGACTTCGGCCGTATCAGCATCACCGACCAGCTCGTGCTGTACCTGTTCGGCACCCCCGGCCAGGAACGCTTCTGGTTCCTGTGGAACGGCCTGTTCGAAGGCGCGCTCGGCGCGGTGGTCCTCGTCGACACCCGCCGCCTCGAAGTGAGCTTCGACGTCATAGGACGGCTGGAGGAGCGCGGAGTGCCCTTCGTCGTCGCCGTCAACAGCTTCCCGGACGGGCCGCGTTACCCCGTCGCGGACCTGCGCAGCGCGCTCGACCTGGCCCCGGAGATCCCCATCGTGGAGTGTGACGCGCGCCGCCGGGCGTCCAGCCGCGATGTGCTGATGACCCTGATGCGTTTCCTGCACTCGCTCGCGATGACGGGCGCGCTCACCTGACGTCCCGAGCTTTGCCGGGCGCCGCCACCCGACCTCAACTTCCCTGCAACCGGATCCACTTCGGAGCGATCACTGTGACGCCTGAATCCCACTCCCCGACCGGTGCCGGCCCCCTGGCCGGCCCGCCCCCCGGCTGCCCCGCCCACGGCCGCGGCCCCGGGGGACTGCACCGGCTGTACGGCCCCGAGGCGGAGGACCTCGAAGGGCTCTACGAGCAACTCCGCCAGGACCACGGCCCGGTGGCGCCCGTGCTGCTCCACGACGACGTACCGATGTGGATCGTCCTCGGCCACGCCGAGAACCTCCATCTGGTGGGCACGCCCTCGCACTTCTGCCGGGACAGCCGCATCTGGACCCCGCAGATCGAGGGCATGGTCAAGCCCGACCACCCGATGATGCCGCACATCGCCTGGGCGCCCATCTGCTCCTACGCCGAGGGCGACGAGCATCTGCGGCTGCGCGGCGCGGTCACCGGCGCCATGTCGACCATCGACTACCGCTCCATCCGCCGCCACATCAACCGCTACACCCAGCGCCTGGTCAACGACTTCTGCGAGACCGGCGAGGCCGATCTCATGAGCCAGTTCGCCGAGCATCTGCCGATGGCCATCCTGTGCGAGATCCTCGGCATGCCCGACGAGTACAACGACCGGCTCGTCCAGGCCACCCGCGACCTCCTCAAGGGCACCGAGACCGCCAACGCCAGCCAGGGGTACGTCATGGGCGTCCTCCAGCGGCTCGCCGAACGCCGCCGCAGGGAGCCCCACGACGACTTCGCCAGCCACCTCGTGCTGCACCCGGCGAAGCTCACCGACGACGAGGTCACCACCCACCTCTGGCTCGTCCTCATGGCCGCCTACGAGGCCACGGTCAACCTCATCGGCAACGTCATCCGCATGGTCCTCACCGACCCGGGCTTCCGCGCCCAGCTGAACGGTGGCCAGATGACCGTGCAGGAAGCGGTCGAGCAGTCCCTGTGGGACGAGCCGCCGTTCAGCACCGTCTTCGCCTACTACGCCAAGCAGGACACCGAGCTGGGCGGTCAGCGCATCCGCAAGGGTGACGGCCTGCTGTTCGGCATCGCGCCGGGCAACGTCGACCCCCGGGTCCGCCCCGACCTCAACGCCGGTATGCAGGGCAACCGTTCCCACCTCGCCTTCGGTGGCGGCCCGCACGAGTGCCCCGGACAGGACATCGCCCGTGGCATCGCGGACACGGGTGTCGACGCGCTGCTGATGCGGTTGCCGGACGTCCAACTCGACTGCGACGAGGACGAGTTGGAGTGGCGTCAGTCGATCTCCTCGCGGCATCTGGTGGAACTGCCGGTCCGGTTCGCACCGAAGCCGCAGCAGGACATCATGCAGAAGCCGGGCCACGCCCCGGTGCCGCAGCAGCGGCCCGCCTGGCAGCTGGGCACGGAGCCGACGGCGCCGGAGACACCGGCCGCGGTGGAACCCCAGCCGGCCGCCGCGCCGCCGCAGCCGCCCGCCCCCACGCCCGAACCCGTCCGGCCGATGGGCGCCTGGCGGCGGTTCCTGCGCTGGTGGCGGGGTTACTGACCGGCCCAGCCGGTGTACGAGGACCAGGCCTCCAGCACTCCGGTGCTGCGGAACCGGTGCTCCGTCCCCGTGACCGGGTCGGTGAACTCCAGTGAGCGCGCGAGCAGTTGCAGCGGTCGCCGGAAGTCACCGGCCGGCACGGCGTCCGTCACCACGGGGTACAGCGGATCACCGAGCAGGGGCAGACCCAGCGCGTTCATATGGACCCGCAGCTGATGGGTCTGCCCGGTGGCCGGCAGCAGTCGGTACCGGCCGAGTCCGTCGCGGTGGTCGACGAGTTCGACGCCGCTGACGGCATTGGGCTCGCCCTCCACCTCGTAGGCGGCCAGCACCCCGCGTTCCTTCACGATCCGGCTGCGCACGGTCCGGGGCAGGGCGAGCGTCGGGTCGTACGGGGCGATCGCCTCGTACTCCTTGCGCACCCGCCGCCTGGCGAACAGTGTCTGGTACGCGCCCCGTTCCTCGGGGCGCACCGTGAACAGCACGAGTCCGGCGGTGAGCCGGTCGAGGCGGTGGGCGGCGCCCAGCGCCGGGATGTCCAGGTCCCGGCGCAGTCGGGCGAGCGCCGTCTCGGTGACATGGCTGCCGCGCGGAGTGGTGGCCAGGAAGTGCGGCTTGTCGGCGACGACGATGTGCTCGTCCCGGTACACGATCCCGAGCGGGAACGGCACCGGCACCTCGGGGGGCAGCTCCCGGTGGAACCACACGTACAGGCCGGGGACGTACTCCGCGTCGGGTGCCACCGCCCGTCCGTCCGCGGCGACGACCTGCCCCGCCGTGAACATCCCGTCGACGACCCCGGCCTCCGCCCCGCTGAGCCGCTGCACGAGGTACTCCCGGACCGTGCCCCACGGTCCGTCGGGGGGCAGCCGGACCCGCACCGGGTCCACCCCCTCGCGCTGGGGGAGGGGAGAGGGCGGGATCCGGTTCTTGCGTCTCATCACCGGCCAGACTAGATCGTCAGGACCGGCAGGGTGGATCGTCAGGCCGGGGCGACGGCCTCCGCGGGGAGCGTCGACCGGGCCTTGCGGGCCCGGTAGGCCACACCCGCCGCGACGGTGACGCCGAGGAACAGCACCGTGAACCACTGGAAGTACCAGTGGCCGCCCGCCGGGTCGTACACCGCGGCTCGGGGCCAGGCCAGGTTGACGGCCATGAGGAGGCCGTAGACGAGGGCGAGGGCGTTGACCGGGACGCCCCAGCGGCCGAGGGAGAAGAGCTGCGCGCCCGTCTCGTCGGTGCCGTCGGTGGTGAAGCGGCCGCGCAGCCGGGCGACGAGGAGCGGGCCGGTGACCATCGCGTACGCCAGGTACAGCATCACGATGCAGGTCGTGCCGATGGCCAGGAACGCCTCCGGGGAGGCGAAGTTCAGCAGGAGCAGGGCCGCGGCGAGGACGCCCACGACGAGTGCGGGCGCGGTCGGCATGCCGGTACGGGGGTTGACCCGGGCGAGCCGGGCCGAGAAGGGCAGTTGGCGGTCGCGGGCCATGGAGAACAGCATCCGGCAGGCCGCCGTCTGGATCGCGAGGGTCGCCACCGCGATCGCCACCACCACGTCGGCCAGCAGCACCTTGCCCACGCCGTCGCCCAGGCTGCTGGTGAGGACGTAGCTCAGCCCGTCGACCGCGAGGCGCCCGTCCGTGAGGCTGGGCGCCGCCAGCAGGCCGCCCAGCACGATCAGCCCGCCGAGCAGCCCCGCCGCGCCCAGCGCGGTGAGGATCGTCCGGGGCGCGGTACGGCGGGGACGGTGCGTCTCCTCGCTCATCTCGCCCGCGCTGTCGAAGCCGATCATCACGTACGCGGCCGTGAACGAACCCACCAGCAGCGCCCCCAGCAGCCCGCTCTGCGCGGCGCCCTCGGTGTGGAAGGTGATGCCCGGGGTGCGCTCGGAGTGGGTGAGCAGCAGGACGACGATCAGCACCGCGCCGATGATCTCGGCGGTCACGCCGACCCGGTTGATCACGGACATCACGCGGTTGTCCAGGACGTTCACCAGGGTCGTCAGCGCCAGCAGGACCACCCCGAGCAGGGCCGCGTTGGCCGCGCCGTCCGCCGAGGTCGGTGCCGGGTCGGTGCCGACCAGCTGGAAGCCGGACCAGATGGCGGGCAGCACCATCTGGAGCGCCAGGGCCGCCGCCGCGACGACCACGATCTGTCCGATCACCATGATCCAGCCGGCGAACCAGCCGAAGGTGAGGTTCGAGAGGCGGGACGACCACTGGTAGATCGCGCCGGAGATCGGATAGCGCGCCGCCAGTTCGGCGAAGCAGGCGGCGACCATCAGCTGGCCGAGCAGGACCGCGGGCCAGGCCCAGAAGAAGACGGGGCCGCCGAACGCGTACCCGAAGGCGAAGAACTGGAAGACCGTCGTCAGGACGGAGATGAAGGAGAACCCGGCCGCGAACGAGGCGTACCGGCCGAGGCTGCGGTGCAGCTCCTGGCGGTAGCCGAACGCGGTGAGGGAGCGGTCGTCGGGGGAGTGCGGTGGATCGGGGCGGAGGTCGGACGGGGTGGTGGTCCCTGACGAAATCTGGGCGAGGGGCTGTTTCGCCCCGATGACGCGGCCATGTCGAAGGCGGTCCCAAGTCCTCACGCCCTTGCGTGAGCCTCCAGAACGCGATACATCGTGTCTATTGACGGGTGGCTCTAGGTCGCGATATGTTCGGCTACGGATATTCGGATACGGGTGGGATGCGAGGTGAACCGGACTCATGCGACGACGTAAGCTCCGCAACCCCCTGGCGCTCGCCGTGCTGGCGACGCTGTGGCAGAAGCCGATGCATCCCTACGAGATCGCCCAGACCCTGCGCCGCCAGGGCAAGGACTCCAGCACGAAGATCAACTACGGCTCGCTCTACACCGTCGTGCAGAGCCTCGAGAAGCACGGCTTCGTCGAGGTCACGGACGTGGAGCGACAGGGCAACCGCCCCGAGCGCACGGTCTACGGCATCACCGCCGCCGGCCGCCAGGAGACCACCGAGTGGATGTCGGACCTGGTCGCCTACCCGGCCAAGGAGTACCCGATCTTCGAGACCGCGCTCTCACTGCTCGGTGTGCTGCACCCCGACGACGTGGTGACGCTGCTGGAGGAACGGCTCGACGCCCTGCTGGTCCAGGCGGCGAGCAGCCGTGGCGCGCTGGAGAAGCTGTACGAGACGCTGCCCCGGCTCTTCCTCGTGGAGAACGAGTACCAGCTCCACATGGTGGAGGCGGAGGCGGCGTGGGTGCGTGGCTTCCTCGACGAGATCAAGGCGGGCGCACTGCCCGGCATCGAGGAGTGGAAGACCCTGCACGAGAAGACGTGACCTGAAGCAGAACAAGAACAGGCCCCGGCACGGCTGTTGCAGCAGCGGTGCCAGGGCCTCGAACCCCGAGCTGAATCCGCCGTGAGGCACATCCAGGCGATCGAGGTGCGGCACACCCAGGATAGCCCGGTGCCCCTCTGGCGGATCAGCTGTCATCCGCTCATCCAGGAGAGCACCTGCCATGAACACCCGTGCGCCCGCAGTCGAGGCGCGTCAGCTGATCAAGACCTACCCCGGTGACGTCACCGCCCTCAACGGCCTGGACATCACCGTCGAACCCGGCACGGTCTTCGGGCTCCTCGGCCCCAACGGCGCCGGCAAGTCCACCACCGTCAAGATCCTCACCACCCTGGCCCGTCCCGACTCCGGCGCGGCCACCGTCGCCGGACAGGACGTACTGCGCCACCCGGACCGGGTCCGCCGCGCGATCGGCGTGGTCGCCCAGAACTCCGGCGCCGACCCCGTCGCCACCGGCCGCGAGAACCTGCGACTCCAGGGCAGGCTCCACGGCGTGAAGGGCGCCGCCCTCGACCACCGGGTGACCGAGCTGCTCGACCGCTTCAGCCTCTCCGACGCCGCGAACCGCCAGGTCAAGGGCTACTCCGGCGGCATGCGACGCCGGCTCGACGTCGCCCTCGGCCTGGTGCACCGCCCCGAGGTCCTCTTCCTCGACGAGCCCACCACCGGCCTCGACCCGCAGGCCCGCAGTGCCATGTGGGACGAGATCGGCCGGCTCGCCGGTGAGGAGGGGCTGACCATCCTGCTCACCACGCACTACCTCGAAGAGGCCGACAGGCTCGCCGAGCGCGTCGCGATCGTCGACCGCGGCCGGGTCGTCGTCGAAGGCACCCCGGACGCCCTCAAGGGCGAACTCCGCGGCGACGCCGTCCACCTGGAACTGCGCGCCACGGTCGGTGAAGCCGGTCGTACGCTGCTGGGGAGCGCCCTCGGCGGACTGCCCGGGGTGCACGAGGTGCTGATGGACGGCCGGCGCGTCAGCGTCCGCGCCGACGACGGGGCGGCCGCGATGCCCGCCCTGCTCGGCGCCCTGGAGCGGGCCGGTGTCGGCGTCGGCGCCGCGACCGTCGCCCGCCCCTCGCTCGACGACGTGTATCTGCGCTACACGGGGCGGCGCTACACGGAGAGCACGGAAACCGTGGACACCGAAGAGCTGGTTCCCGCGGGAGGCACCCGATGAGCACCGCCGTCTCCCAGACCTGGTACATGACGCAGCGCCAGCTCATGGTGTTCGTACGGCAGCCCGCCTACGCGATCATCACGCTGATCCAGCCTGTGATCTGGCTGTTCCTCTTCGGCAGCCTGTTCCGCGACGTCGTCGAGCTCGGCGGCTTCGGCACCACCTCCTACCTCGACTACCTCGTCCCCGGCGTGGTCGTGATGAGCGCGCTGAGCTCCAACATGTGGGCGGGGATGACCACGCTCGACGAGATCCAGCGCGGCACCCTCGACCGCTTTTTGACCACCCCGGTCAGCCGGGCCGCCCTGATGAACGGCAACGTCGTCAACAACGGCCTGGTCACCGCCCTCCAGTCGGTCGTCATCGTGCTGCTCGGACTGCTGGGCGGCGCGGACTACCCCGGCGGGATCGCGGGCGTCGTCGTACTGGTCCTCGCCTCGGTCCTGCTCGGCACCGTCTTCGGAGCACTGTCCAACGCGCTCGGGATGCTGGTGCGGGAGCGCGAGTCGATCATCGGCATCAACACCTTCCTGCTGCTGCCGCTGACCTTCCTCTCCAGCGCCTTCATGGCACCGAGTCAGATGCCGTCCTGGATGCGGCACATCGCCGACTTCAACCCGCTCAACTGGGCGATGGTGGCCGGTCGTTCCGCACTGTCCGACCACCCTGACTGGGGCGCGGTGCTGGGGCGCGGCGGGGCGCTGCTGGCGCTCGCGGTGGCGGCTGTGTGGCTGTCGATACGGACGTTCAGGTCGTATCAGCGGTCGGTGTAGCGGGAAAGGCGAAGGAGGGCGCTCGGGCGCCCTCCTGAACCGCTCGGCCGCCGTGGCGCTACGCCGCCGGCGTGCCCTCCTGCTCGCTCTCGATCCGGGCGTTCCACTCCCGCTTCGAGGCCTGCCAGCCGTCCTCGTTGTGGCCGAGCCGCCAGTAGCCGGAGATCGACAGGTCCTCGCGCGCGATCTGGCGCTCGACGCGCAGCAGCTGCCGCAACTCCTTCACGAAGTGCGCCTCGCCGTGGACGAACGCGTGCACCCGCCCCTCGGGGAACTCCAGCGCGCGTACGGCCTCGGTCAGCGCCTCGCCGACCGGCCGGTCCCCGCGGTGCACCCAGACGACCTCCACATCGGAGTCGATCTTCTGCTCCTCCTCGGGTCCCGACACCTCGACGAAGGCGTGCGCCGTGACACCGTCGGGCAGGGACTCCAGGGAGCGGGCGATGGCGGGCAGCGCGCTCTCGTCGCCGACGAGCAGATGCCAGTCGGCGGCGGCATCGGGGGCGTAGGCGCCACCGGGGCCCATGAAGCGGACGGTCTCGCCCGGCTGTACACGCACCGCCCAAGGACCCGCGAGGCCTTCATCGCCGTGGATCACGAAGTCCAGGGTCATCTCGCGGTGTTCGGCGTCCCAGTGGCGGATCGTGTAGGTCCGGGTCACCGGCCACTGCTCGCGCGGGAACTCCTCGCGGATCCGTTCCATGTCGAAGGGCTCGGGATAGACGGCACCCCCCGCCGGGAACAACAGCTTCACGTAATGGTCGGTGCAGGTGTCCGCCGCGAAATCGGCGAGCCCCTCGCCACCGAGCACGACCCGCTGCATGTGCGGGGTCAGTCGCTCGGTGCGGACGACCTGCGCGGAATGCGGCTTCCGCGGCTTGCGTCCCGGTCGTTCTGCCATGGCGGCCTCCCTGCTTCCATGCTTAGGCTTACCTAAGTTAGCATCTCCCCTTACTTAACACCCCTTGTCTGAGGGCAAGATTAAGCCAAACGTGAGAGCGCGGTTTCCCTCTGATGAGAGGATAATTCTCTCGACGGAGAAGGTGATTTACGGAGTCAGGGTCGTCAGCAGCCGCTGCAGCGACCCGCCCAGGCCCCAGCGTGCCGCCAGCTCCTCCACCGCGGCCGGGTCCCGCGGGCCGCGCGGCAGCGTCGGGTCGACGTCCGGCAGCGGGACGTCGTCGGCGACCTTCACGACCGTAGGCGCCACCGCGACATACGGCCGCGACTCGTCGAGGCGCTTGCGCTGCGACGGCGTGAGCTTCGCCTTCGGGTCGTCGACCGCCGCCATGATCCCGGCCAGGTCGCCGAACTCGGCCAGCAGCTTGGCCGCCGTCTTCTCCCCGATGCCGGGCACCCCCGGCAGACCGTCGCTCGGGTCGCCGCGCAGCAGCGCAAGGTCCGCGTACCCCCGTCCGTCGACCCCATACTTCTCGCGCAGCCACGCCTCGTCGGTGAGCTGGAGCGTGCCCACGCCCTTGAGGGGGTACAGCACGCGGATGCCGCGGGCGTCGTCCACCAGCTGGTACAGGTCGCGGTCGCCGGTGACGATGTCGACCGGGCCCTTCGCCCGCGCGGTGAACGTGCCGATCACGTCGTCCGCCTCGTAGCCCGCGACGCCCACGCGCGCGATGCCGAGCGCGTCCAGGACGGCCTCGATGACCGGCACCTGGGGCGACAGCGTGTCCGGCACCTCCTCCTCGTCCGGTCCCACCTCGTGCTCCTCGGCGACGCGGTGGGCCTTGTAGGAGGGGATCAGATCGACCCGCCACTGGGGACGCCAGTCGGCGTCCATGCAGGCCACCAGCTCATCGGGGCGATGGTCCCTGACCAGGCGGTCGATGAACTCCAGCAGTCCGCGCACGGCGTTCACCGGCGTGCCGTCCGGGGCCTTCACGGACTCCGGGACGCCGAAGTAGGCGCGGAAGTAGAGCGAGGCGGTGTCGAGAAGCATGAGTCGTCCGGTCACGCCTCGCATCATGCCGTACGGCACCGACACTCACCCGCCGGTGCCGACGCCGGTCAGCAGCCATCGCCACCGCGGCCGCTCGGTGACCAGCGTCGCCGCGGCCAGCACCGACACGACCACCGCCGCCCACACCGGCCAGGCCCACCACGCCGCGACCACCGCCGTGACGAGCTGGAGCAGCACCAGCAGGATCGTGACCGCGCCGGACACCGGGACGATCACCTGCGCCTTGTCGCCCGGTGTGGAGAACACGGTCGGCAGACCGATGAGGACCACCACCGCGAGGACGGCGAGCGCCCAGGAGTACGGGGCCAGAGCCCAGGGCGCGGCGACCCACGCCACCAGCTCCGTCGCGAAGCGCAGCACGGATGCGCGTCTGTCGTCCGGTCGTTCCACAGCCGTCCCCCCAGCACCGATGTGAAGCGTCGACGGTGATCCTACGGACCGGTACGGGGATCCTGCGGACTGGTTGTGAACTGAACCACTTCCCGGTTTGTCCTGGTCGGCGGGGGGCAGGCGCCGCCACTGACCCCCGCCCCCGACGCAAGAGGTACGCGTGTCAGCCAGCCTAGAGGCCGAACATCTCTACAAGGTGTTCGGCAGACGACCGAGTGAGGCAGTCGAGAGACTGCGCGATGGAGCCGACCGGGAGGAGCTGCGCACCGACGGCACGACCGCCGCCGTCATCGACGCCTCCTTCACCGTGGACCCCGGCCAGATCTTCGTCGTCATGGGCCTGTCCGGATCCGGCAAGTCGACGCTGCTGCGCATGCTCAACGGGCTGCTGGAACCGACCGCGGGCACCGTCCGCTTCGACGGCCAGGACCTGACCGCCCTCGGCGACCGGGACCTGCGCGAGGTCCGCGCCCGCAAGATCAGCATGGTCTTCCAGCACTTCGCGCTGTTCCCGCACCGCAGTGTCCTGGAGAACGCCGCCTACGGCCTCGCCGTGCAGGGCGTCGCCAAGGCCGAGCGCATGAAGCGGGCCACCGAGGCGCTGGAGCTGTGCGGCCTCGCCGGCTGGGAGAAGTCCTGGCCCGACGAGCTGTCCGGCGGTATGCAGCAGCGCGTGGGACTGGCCCGCGCCCTGGCCACCGACGCCGACCTGCTGCTGATGGACGAGTCCTTCAGCGCCCTCGACCCGCTGATCCGCCGGGACATGCAGGACCAGCTGCTCCAGCTCCAGCAGACCCTGAAGAAGACGATCGTCTTCATCACCCACGACCTCAACGAGGCCATGCGCCTGGGTGACCGGATCGCCGTCATGCGCGACGGCCGGATCGTCCAGAACGGCACCGCCGAGGACATCCTCGTGCGGCCCGCGAACGACTACGTCGCCTCCTTCATCCAGGACGTCGACCGCTCCCGCGTCCTGACCGCGTCCGCCGTCATGGACACCGACGTGCGGGGCGACGAGGCCGACTGCGGCTGTACGAGCGGCTGCGAGACCGCGACGCCCGACACCCCGTTCACCGAACTCTGTGCGATGAGCGCCCGCTCGACGCACCCCGTGGCGGTGCTGGACGACAGCCGCCGGCTCGTCGGCGTGGTCCCCGGCCGCCGGCTGATCGGTTTCCTCGCCGACGGACAGGCCATCCCCGCGCCCCGGGCGGGCGACGACAAGGCGGAGGCGGTGGCCCGTGCCTAGGATTCCGCTCGGCGACTGGGTCAACGACGCCGTCGACTGGCTGCTCGGCCACATGGCCTGGCTCTTCGACTTCCTCAAGACCGTCTTCACCGGCGCCTACGACGGCATCGACGCCGTCCTCCAGGCGCCCGAACCCCTGCTCCTCGCGGGCATCTTCGCCGTGATCGCCTTCTGGCTGCGCGGCACCACGGCCGGCCTGCTCACCTTCGTGGGCTTCGCCTTCATCGACTCCCTCGAACTGTGGGACGACGCGATGGTGACCCTCTCCCTGGTCCTCGTCGCCACGCTCATCGCCCTGGTGATCGCCGTACCGGTGGGCATCTGGGCGGCCCGCTCCGACCGGGTCAGCGGACTGGTCCGGCCGGTCCTGGACTTCATGCAGACGCTGCCCGCGATGATCTACCTCATCCCGGCGATCCTCTTCTTCGGCACCGGCGCCTCCGCGGGCATGGTCGCCACCCTGATCTTCGCGCTCGCCCCCGGCGTGCGCATGACCGAGCTGGGTATCCGTCAGGTCGACAAGGAACTGGTCGAGGCGGCCGAGGCGTTCGGCACGACTCCCAGGGACACCCTGCTGCGCGTCCAGCTGCCGCTCGCCCTGCCGACCGTCATGGCCGGCGTCAACCAGGTCATCATGCTCGGCCTGTCCATGGCCGCGATCGCCGGCATGGTCGGCACCGGCGGCCTGGGCGGCCGGGTCAACGAGGCCATCGGCCAGCTCGACGTCGGCCTCGGCTCCGAGGCGGGCGTGGCCATCGTGATCCTCGCGATCTACCTCGACCGGATGACCGGCGCCCTCGGCACCCAGGTCTCCCCGCTGGGCCGCCGCGCCGCCGCCCGGGCCCGCGCGGCCCAGGGGCTGAAGATCTGGTCGTACCGCCCCCGCCCCCAGGTCGCCGTGATCGGCATCGTGATCCTCGCCCTGGTCGCGGGCGGCATGGGCATGTTCGGCGGCAGCGGCGACAGCACGGCTCCGGTCGCCGACGGCAAGGACGTAGGCCAGGGCAAGAAGGTCAGCATCGGCTACGTCCCCTGGGACGACGGCGTCGCCTCCACCTTCCTCTGGAAGGAGATCCTGGAGCAGCGCGGCTTCCAGGTGGACGCCAAGCAGCTCGACGCGGGCCCCCTCTACACCTCCGTCGCCTCCGGCAACGCCGACTTCATGACGGGCGCCTGGCTGCCGACGACCCACGAGCAGTACTGGAAGAAGTACGGCAACCAGCTGGACGACCTGGGCGCCTGGTACGACAAGACGTCGCTGGAGCTGAGCGTGCCGTCGTACATGAAGGACGTCGACTCGCTCGACGACCTCAAGGGCAAGGCCTCCGAGTTCGGCGGGAAGATCACCGGCATCGAGTCGAGCGCCGGTGAGATGTCCCTGCTGAAGAGCAAGGTCCTCAAGGCGTACGGCCTCGACAAGGAGTACAAGGTCGTCGACAGCTCCACGCCCGCCATGCTGGCCGAGCTGAAGCGGGCGTACGCCCAGAAGGACCCGATCGTCGTCACGCTCTGGTCGCCGCACTGGGCGTACAACGACTACGACCTGAAGAAGCTCAAGGACCCCAAGGGGGCGTGGGGCTCCGGCGACGGCATTCACACCGTGGCCCGCAAGGGCTTCGCCGCCGACAACCCGGTCGTCGGCAAGTGGCTGAAGGACTTCAAGCTCGACGAGAAGCAGCTCACCAGCCTTGAGGCTGAGATCAACAAGGCCGGCAAGGGCAAGCAGCAGGACGCGGTCCGCGCCTGGCTGAAGGACAACCCCGGCGTGGTCGACAAGCTGGCCCCCGTCGCGAAGACGGCGGCCGCCCCCGCCGAGGCCAAGAACCCGATTGACGTGGCCTGGTTCCCCTGGGACGAGGACATCGCCGTCACCCATCTGTGGAAGAACGTCCTGGAGCGGCGCGGCTACCGGCTCAACCTCAAGCAGATGGACGTCGGCCCGGTCTACACCGGCCTCGCCTCCGGGGACCTCGACCTCAACTTCGACGCCTGGCTGCCGTACGCGCAGGCGAACTACTGGGACAAGAACAAGGACAGACTCGCCGACCTCGGCACCTGGTACCAGCCGACCTCGCTGGAGGTCGCCGTCCCCTCGTACGTCAAGGGGATCAAGTCCTACGAGGACCTCAAGGGCAAGGCCGCCCTCTTCGACGGGAAGATCATCGGCATCGAGCCGGGCACCGGCGAGATGAACCTCCTGAAGAACAAGGTCCTGCCCGGCTACGGCCTGGACAAGGAGTACGACGTCGTCGACGGCTCCACGCCCGCGATGCTCGCCGAGCTCAAGCGCGCGTACGCCAAGAAGCAGCCCGTCGCCGTCGTGCTCTGGTCGCCGCACTGGGCGTACAGCCAGTACGACCTCACCAAGCTGAAGGACGGCAAGAAGCTCTTCGGCGAGGGGAACACGATCCGCACCATCGCCAACGAGAAGTTCCCCGAGCAGTATCCGCAGCTGACCAAGTGGATCAAGGGCTTCCATATGAGCGAGGACGAGCTCGGCACCCTGGAGGCCGCGATCAACACGCACGGCCAGGGGCACGAGGACGAGGCGGTCGAGGACTGGCTGAAGAAGCACCCGGACATGGTGGAGCGGATGACCCCGCAGTAGCCGCGACCAAAAGAAACCGGACAACCACATACAGCTACGTCGTCACCTGAGCCTCATCCGGCCGTCGTGGTCAGGCCGTTCGTCCTGACGGAGGAATTCCCTCACACGGCGGCCGGAGAGCTGATCTACTGGCCGGAGTTGGCGAGAATGCCCGCTCCGGGCTTACGGCAATGTGACGGGCGCATGAAACGGTTTGCCGAACATGCGTAGGGTGCAGACAACTCGACAGAGACATGTTCAGCGACGGGTGCCGAGCGACGAGCGAAGGAGGGAGCCGGAGCGATGGGCGACCACAAAGAACAGCCCCTGCGGGTGGGCGCTGCCGTACGGCGGCGGCGTCGCGCGCTGGAACTCACCCTCGCCGTCGTGGCCGAACGCAGCGGCCTGTCGGTCCCCTTCCTGAGCCAGATCGAGAACGAACGGGCGCGCCCCAGCCGCAGCTCCCTGGAGAAGGTCGCCGACGCCCTGCGCACCACCGCCGTCGAACTCCTCGCCGCCGCGGACCCGGCGTGCAGCGTCGATGTCGTGCGCGCCGACTGCGCGGAGGCGGAACCCCAGCTCCGGGTGCGTTCCCTGGTGCGCGGTCACCATCAGATGCACGCCCAGGAGTTCACCGGCGACCATGACGCACGGCGTGAATTCCAGTACCGCAACGACCAGTTGATGTACGTCGCCGACGGCGCCGTGGAGATCGAGGCGGAGGGCCGGGCCTACCGGCTCGGCCGGGGTGACACCCTCTACCTCACCGGCGGGGTGCGGCACCGCTGGCGGGCGACCGTGTCCGACACCCGGGTGGTCGTCGTCGCGGTGGCCGAACACATCGAGGCGGTCCAGGACCGGCCACGTCCGTGAGGGTCGTGTCCCTGGTCCCGTCCCTCACGGAGGCGGTGGCCGAGACCGTCCCCGGCGCCCTGGTCGGCGCCACCGACTGGTGCACGCATCCGGCGGAGCTGGACGTGACACGGATCGGCGGTACGAAGAACCCCGACCTCGACGGCCTCCTCGCCCTCGCCCCCGACCTGGTGATCGCCAACGAGGAGGAGAACCGAGTCCCCGACCTGGCGGCCCTGCGCTCGGCGGGCGTCGAGGTCCTGGTGACCGAGGTACGCGACCTGCCCCAGGCCTTTCGGGAGCTGGCCCGCGTGCTGACGGCGTGCGGGGCGCGGGGACGGCCGCGCTGGCTGGACGAGGCGGAGGAGGCCTGGTCGGGGCCGCCGCCGACGGTTCGGGCGACGGCGGTCGTGCCGATCTGGCGCCGCCCATGGATGGTGCTGGGCCGGGACACGTTCGCGGGCGACGTACTGGCCCGCCTGGGCGTGGACCACCTGTACGCGACGCACCCCGACCGCTATCCCCGCGTCCCTCTCGACGAGTTGCGGGCGAGGCGACCGGATGTGGTGGTCCTCCCCGACGAGCCGTACCGCTTCACGGCGGACGACGGCCCGGAGGCGTTCGAGGGGATCCCGGCCGCACTGGTCAGCGGCCGTCACCTCACCTGGTACGGCCCGTCCCTCCGGGAAGCGCCACGGGTACTGGCCGAGGCCCTGCGAGCAGCTCACCGCTGACGAGCCCCCGTACGGTGTGCAGGGCGGCCACCCCCCAGGCGGCGACCAGGACCACGTACAGCCCGACCGCGAGCCCGTCGAGGACGACCAGCCCCGTGTGCCGGGCCAGCCCCTCCGCGCCGGTGACACAGGTTCCGACCGGGAACGTGAACGCCCACCAGGTCATCGCGAACCCCATCCCCGCCCGGCGGGCCCGCACGACGTGCGCGACGGCGAGCGCGAACCAGAGCAGGGCGAAGCCCATGACGGGGACGCCGTAGAGCACGGCGAGGACCGAGAAACCACCGCTGTAGGGGTCCGGTACGACACCGAGGGCGACGTCCGCGAACTTGTTGACCGCGGTGGTGGACTGCCCGAGCGGACCCAGGACGAGGAACAGGGTCGGGGTGAGGGCGAGCGGCAGCGGCCCGCTCGTGATCAGCCGGCCGAAGACGAGGGGCAGCATGAGCAGCGTCGCCAGCAGCGACACCCCGAACAGGGCGACGCAGGCGAGCAGCAGGGTCTCCTGCGCCTGACCGGCCGGGAGATGGGGCACGAGGAGCGGGCCGAGCGCCGCGGACACCATGGGCGCGACGAGGGGCAGCAGCCACACGGGGGTGGCCTGTCCCGGCTCGATGCGATGGCGTACGGCCATCAGATAGGGGACGGCGACGGCGGCCGCGAGCCCGACAGCCGTCCCGATGGTGAACAGCACGGCGTCCAGCGCCACCGCCGCCTCGGTGCCGATCCAGTCGACGCCGACGGTGAGGGCACCGCCGCCGACCGCGAGCAGGGCCATGGCAGGACAGCCGTAGAAGGGGGCCACCGCCGGGTCGAGGAGATGGGCGCGGGCCTGGTCGCGGTGGTGGGCCCAGTGCAGGGCGCGGGCGCCGAGGAGGGCGAGGAGCAGGACGAGGGAGAACGCCCAGACGCCGGTGAGGGCGGTGCGCAGGCCGGGAACGGAGACGGGCAGCCCGGCTCCGGCGGTGGCGACGATGGCGGTGCCCATGACGGTGGCGTACCAGTTCGGTCCGAGGTGACGGACGGCTGTGGCGCGCGGGGGACGTGCGGTGGCACGGGTGGGGAGGAGAGGCTGGGCTGCGGTGACCATGCTTCGAGCGTCGCGTGGCCCGGCGCTCCCCACCAGGGACGATGTCTCTATGAGGACATAAACTGGGCTTATGAGCAGCGAGGGAACGGTCACCGGCACGCTGGCACACAGAGTCCCTGACCTGGGGGCGCTGGAGCTGTTGCTGGCGGTGGCGCGGCTCGGCAGCCTCGGTGCGGCGGCCCGCGAGGTCGGCATCACCCAGCCCGCGGCCAGCAGCCGCATCCGCTCCATGGAACGGCAACTGGGCGTGGCGCTCGTGGACCGCTCGCCCCGCGGTTCGCGGCTGACGGACGCCGGGGCGCTGGTCACGGACTGGGCGCGGCGGATCGTGGAGGCGGCGGAGGCGTTCGACGCGGGGGCGCAGGCGCTGCGTGACCGGCGCGACTCCCGGCTGAGGGTGGCGGCGAGCATGACGATCGCCGAGTATCTGCTGCCGGGCTGGCTGCTCGCCCTGCGCGCCCAACGCCCCGACACCGCCGTGTCGTTGTTGGCGGGCAACTCCGCGGCGGTGGCGGAACGCCTCCTGACCGACGAGGCGGACCTGGGCTTCGTGGAGGGGCTGACGGTCCCGACCGGCCTCGACTCGGTCGTCATCGCCCACGACCGCCTCATCGTCGTCACCGCCCCGGCCCACCCCTGGGCCCGTCGCCGACGCCCGCTGGCCGCCGAGGAGTTGGCGTCGACGCCGCTGATCCTGCGGGAGAAGGGGTCGGGGACGCGGCAGGTCCTGGACACCGCGCTGGGTGGCCTGGCGCGGCCGCTGATCGAACTGTCGTCCACTACGGCGGTGAAGGCGGCGGCGGTGAGCGGGGCGGGGCCGGCGGTACTCAGCGAACTGGCGGTGGGGGAGGAACTGGCGATGCGGAGGTTGGTGGCGGTACCGGTGGAGGGCGTCTCCCTGGCCCGTGACCTGCGGGCGGTGTGGCCGACGGGGCATCGGCCGGTAGGGCCGGCACGGGAGTTGTTGTCGTTGACGCGGGGGTAGGGACTTTTTCTCGCCCCCGCCGCCCTTACCCGTCCCATCCCTGGGGGCTGCGCCCCCAGACCCCTGTTTCGGCTCCGAAGGGGCCTCGTCCTCAAACGCCGGACGGGCTGGTTGGTCAGCCGCTCCGGCGTTTGAGGAGCGGGGGCCCAGGGGGCGGAGCCCCCTGGGAGGGGTCGAAGGGGCGGAGCCCCTGGGGATGGGAACGGGTAGGGGCGGCGGGGGCGAAAATCCTTGGTGCGTCACCACCCCCGACCCGCACCATTCCCTCTATGGCACCCACCGCCCCGCCCGCCGCAGGCGTCCGTACCCCCTGGGAACACCTCCCGCGTCACGTCCACGCCGCCGTCGCCGACATCCTCGGCGCCCCCGTCGTCCACGCCACCACCCAACCCGGCGGATTCTCCCCGGGCGCGGCCGCCCGGCTCCGTACCGCCCACGGCCACCGCGCCTTCGTGAAGGCGGTCAGCGCGGAGGTCAACGCGACCAGCCCGGTGTTCCACCGTCGGGAAGCCCGGTACACCGCAGCGCTCCCGTCCGCCGTCCCCGCACCCCGCCTCCTCGGCACCCACGACGACGGCACCTGGATGGTTCTGGTCCTCGAGGACATCGAGGGGCGCCAGCCCCACGTCCCCTGGCGGCAACCGGAGTTGAGGCGCGTCCTGGATGCCGTCGGTGAGCTCTCGCACGCCCTCACCCCGGCCCCCGTACCCGACGCACCCCTCGCCGCCGAGTCCCTCGCCGACCAGTTTGACGGCTGGCGGCGGCTCCTTGATCAGCCAGCGCCCGAGGCACTCGACCCCTGGGTCGCGGCCCGTCTCCCGTACCTCGCCGAACTCGCCGCCCCCTGGCCCGAGGCCGTCGCCGGTGACACCCTCGCCCACGGCGATCTCCGCGCCGACAACATGCTGCTCACCGACGACGACCGCGTCGTCTTCGTCGACTGGCCGCACGTCGTCCGCGGCGCACCCTGGCTCGACCTGCTGCTGATGCTCCCCTGTGTCAGGGCCCAGGGCGGCCCGGACCCCGAGGAGCTGTTCAGTGCGCATCCTCTCGGCCGCGCCGCCTACCCGGACGCCGTCACCGTCGCCCTCGCGGGTCTCACCGGCTACTTCGTCCACCGCGGTCTGCAACCCCCGCCGCCCGGCCTCCCCACCGTCCGCGCCTTCCAACGCGCCCAGGGCGAGGCGGCGTTGGAGTGGCTCAGGAAGCGGCTGTGACCAGCGCCCGCACCACCCGCAGATCCTCACCCATCTCCGGATGCCACTGCACCCCCAGCACCCACCCGGCGGCGGACGGCAGTTCCACCGCCTCCACCGTTCCGTCCGCCGCGTGCGCCGACGCCACCAGACCGGCGCCGAGGCGGTCCACGGCCTGGTGGTGATACGTCGGTACCGACGTCTCCTCCGGCACCACATCGGCGTACAGCGTCCCCGGCACCGGCTTCACCCCGTGCCGCCCGAACACGCCGACCACCTCCGCGTGGCCGTCGATGTGCTGGACGAGGGTGCCGCCGACGGCGACGTTCAGCAGCTGCATGCCACGGCAGATGCCCAGGAGCGGTATCCCCGCCGCCAGGGCCGCGTCGATCAACGCCAGCTCCCACGCGTCCCGTTCCCGCGCGGGCGGGCCGGTGCGGGGCTCACGCTCGGCACCGTAGTGGACCGGCTCCACGTCCGGGCCGCCCGCTATCACCAGGCCGTCCAGGCGGGCCACGGTCGCGGCGGCGTACTCCGGCGCGTCCGGCGGCAGCATCGCCACCAGCCCGCCCGCCCGCTGTACCAGGCGCGGGTACCCGGCGGGCAGCAGCGCCGCCTCCAGCTCCCACACGCCCCAGCGCGCCCCGGCCTCCAGATACGTACTGATGCCGATCAGCGGCCTGCCCGCCATATGTCGTCCTCCAGCTCCCCGCAATGGATTGCCGTCATACCTTTGCCGAGCCGGGCCTGGTGTGGCAAGAGCGTGCCGGGTGCGGCCCTACGCCAGGAACCCCCTCAGCAGCGCTGCCGTCCCCGCGCAGTGCTCCCGCATCATCTCCCGCGCCCCGTCCGCGTCCCCGTCGAGGACCGCCTCCACCAGCGCGCCGTGCTGGCGCTGCGAGTGCTCCAGGTTCCGCACCAGGAGCGGGATGCAGTCCAGCAGGTCGTTCACCGTGGCCCGTACCGCCGCGTACTGCGCCGTCAGCGTCGGCGAACCGCACAGCTCGGCCAGTGTGAGGTGCAGCAGGGTGTCCAGGCGCCGGTAGTCCGGCAGCGGTGCGTCCTGGGTTCTGGCGAGGGCCTCGCGCAGGCGGTCCGTCTGCTCGTCCGTCAGACCGTGTGCCGCGCACAGGCCCGCCGCCCCGACCTCCAGCACCTCCCGGAAGCGGAGCACGTCCTCGATGTCGACCTCGGCGATCCGTCGCCGCAGCTCACGCTCGCCGAGGTCGCCCGCGTCCGCGCGAGGCAGCACGAACGTGCCGCCGTACCGCCCGCGCCGCGACTCGACCAGCCCCTGGTCCTGAAGCACCTTCAGCACCTCGCGCAGCGTCACCCGGCTGATCCCGAGCCGCTCCGCCAGCTCCCGCTCGGCCGGCAGCCGCCCGCCCCCCGGCACCAGACCGAGCCGTACGACCTGGAGGATCTGCTCCAGCGCCTCCTCGAACCCGTTGCCCGCCCGCACCGGCCGCAGCACCGGCGTCAGACGGTCCTCCAGCCGGCCCTCCAGACCGCCCTCCGGATCCAGCGACATCCCGCCGTACCCCCTTCCCAAGCAATGGTTCTCCGCAATACCTTATGGCTTCCGGCCCGGCCGAAAAAGCGCGAAGAAGCCGAAGGAGCGTTCCCGTGGCAGACCGCACAGCCCCGCTGAGCGTCGAGGAGCTGCACGCCCTCGTCGCGAGCGGTGAGATCGACACCGTCGTCCTGGCCTTCCCCGACATGCAGGGAAGACTCCAGGGCAAGCGGTTCGCCGCCCGCTTCTTCCTCGACGAGGTACTCCACCACGGCACCGAGGGCTGCAACTACCTCCTGGCCGTGGACACCGAGATGAACACGGTCGACGGCTACGCCATGTCGTCCTGGGACCGGGGGTACGGCGACTTCGCCATGCACCCGGATCTCAGCACGCTTCGCCGCGTCCCGTGGAACGCCGGCACCGCCATGCTCATCGCCGACCTCGCCTGGGAGGACGGCTCCCCGGTCGTCGCCGCGCCCCGGCAGATCCTCCGCCGCCAGCTGGAGCGGCTCGCCGAGCACGGGTACACCGCCCAGGTCGGCACCGAGCTGGAGTTCATCGTCTTCAAGGACACCTACGAACAGGCCTGGGACAGCAACTACCGGGGCCTCACACCGGCGAACCAGTACAACATCGACTACTCGGTGCTGGGGACCGGCCGGATCGAACCGCTGCTCCGCCGGATCCGCAACGAGATGGCGGGCGCCGGGCTGACCGTCGAGTCCGCCAAGGGCGAGTGCAACCCCGGGCAGCACGAGATCGCCTTCCGCTACGACGACGCGGTGGTCACCTGCGACCAGCACGCCATCTACAAGACCGGCACCAAGGAGATCGCCGCCCAGGAAGGCGTCTCGATCACCTTCATGGCCAAGTACAACGAGCGCGAGGGCAACTCCTGCCACATCCACCTCTCCCTCGCGGACGCCGCCGGCAACAACGCCATGGCCGACAACGGCGGCATGTCGGAGGTCATGCGGCACTTCCTCGCCGGGCAGTTGGCCGCCCTCAGGGACTTCTCCCTGCTCTACGCGCCCAACATCAACTCGTACAAGCGCTTCCAGCCCGGCTCCTTCGCCCCGACCGCCGTCGCCTGGGGCCACGACAACCGCACCTGCGCGCTGCGGGTCGTCGGCCACGGCCGCTCGATGCGCTTCGAGAACCGGCTCCCGGGCGGTGACGTCAACCCGTACCTGGCGGTCGCGGGCCTGGTCGCCGCCGGGCTGTACGGCATCGAGCAGAAACTGGAGCTGCCCGACGCCTGTGCGGGCAACGCCTACACCGCCGAGTACGCCCACGTCCCCACCACCCTTCGCGAGGCCGCCGAGCTGTGGGAGAACAGCCCCATCGCCAAGGCCGCCTTCGGCGACGAGGTCGTGGCCCACTACCGCAACATGGCACGCGTCGAGCTGGACGCCTTCGACGCCGCGGTGACCGACTGGGAGCTGCGCCGCTCCTTCGAACGTCTGTGAGGCATCTCTTGTCACAACTGTACGAACTGGACATCCTCAACCCCGCGACGGAAGAGGTGATCGCGACCGTCCCGGGCGCCGTCGAGCAGGACGTGAACGCCGCCGTGCACCGCGCCGGCCTGGCGCAGCGCACGTGGGCGGCCGTCGCACCCGCCGACCGGGCCAGACTGCTGCGCCGTTTCGCCGTCGTCGTCGACGAACACCTCGAGGAACTCGCCCGGTTGGAGGTCCGGGAAGCAGGCCACACCATCGGCAACGCCCGCTGGGAAGCGGGCAATGTGCGCGACCTCCTCGACTACGCGGCCGGGGGAGTGGAGCGGCTCACGGGCCGGCAGATCCCCGTGCCCGGCGGCCTCGACGTCACCCTCCTCGAACCCCTGGGTGTCGTCGGCGTCATCGCGCCCTGGAACTTCCCCATGCCGATCGCGGCCTGGGCCACCGCTCCGGCCCTCGCGGCAGGCAACGCGGTCGTCCTCAAGCCCGCCGAGACGACGCCGTTGACCGCCCTCCGGCTCGCCGAACTCGCCCTGGAGGCAGGGCTCCCGGAGAACCTCTTCCAGGTGGTGCCGGGACTCGGGCACATCGCGGGTGAGTCCCTCGTCCAGCAGCCCGGCATCGCCAAGGTCGTCTTCACCGGCTCCACCCGGACCGGCAAGCGCGTCATGGCCCTCTGCGCCGACCAGGTCAAGCCGGTCACCCTCGAACTCGGCGGCAAGAGCCCCAACATCGTCTTCGCCGACGCCGACCTCAAGACCGCCGTCGACCCCTTCTCCTTCCTCGACAACGCCGGCCAGGACTGCTGCGCCCGTACCCGCATCCTGGTGCAGGAGTCCGTGTACGACGAGGTCCGTGAGCTGCTGGCCGATGTGCTGGCCGCCGTGGTCGTGGGTGACCCGGCCGACGAGAAGACCCAGATGGGCCCGCTGATCTCCCGTCAGCAGCTCGACCGCGTACGGTCGTTCGTGCCGGACGACGCCCCCGCCCTGCGCGGCAGCGCCCCCGAGGGGCCCGGCTTCTGGTTCCCACCGACCGTCCTCACGGGGGAGCGGCACGACTCCGAGGCGGCCCGCGAGGAGATCTTCGGCCCGGTAGCCGTGCTCCTGCCCTTCACCGACGAGGAGGACGCGATCCGCCTCGCCAACGACACCCCGTACGGCCTCTCCGGCTCCATCTGGACCCGGGACGTGGGCCGCGCGCTCCGCGTCTCCCAGGGGGTCAGGGCCGGGAACCTGTCCGTCAACTCCCACTCCAGCGTCCGCTACTGGACCCCCTTCGGCGGCTACAAGCAGTCCGGCGTCGGCCGTGAGCTCGGCCCGGACGCCCTCGCCGCCTTCACCGAAACCAAGAACGTCTTCATCAGCACGGAGGGCCCCGCACAGTGACCTCATCCACCGAGGAAATCGTCTGCCGCCGCCTGGTCGGCCGCACCGCCGTCATCACCGGCGCCGGCAGCGGCATCGGCCTCGCCACCGCCCGCCGCCTCGCCTCCGAGGGCGCCAACGTCGTCTGCGCGGACGTCGACGAGGCCCGCGGCAAGGCCGCCGCGGACGAGGTCGGCGGCCTCTTCGTGAAGGTCGACGTCACCGACGCCGAGCAGGTCGAGGCGCTGTTCAAGACGGCGTACGACACCTACGGCAGCGTCGACGTCGCCTTCAACAACGCGGGCATCTCCCCGCCCGACGACGACTCCATCCTGGAGACGGGGCTGGAGGCGTGGAAGCGCGTCCAGGAGGTCAACCTCACCTCCGTCTACCTGTGCTGCAAGGCGGCCATCCCCTATATGCGGCAGCAGGGCAAGGGCTCCATCATCAACACGGCGTCGTTCGTGGCGAGGATGGGCGCGGCCACCTCGCAGATCTCGTACACCGCCTCCAAGGGCGGCGTCCTGGCCATGTCCCGTGAGCTGGGCGTGCAGTTCGCCCGGGAGGGCATCCGCGTGAACGCCCTGTGCCCGGGCCCGGTCAACACCCCGCTCCTCCAGGAGCTGTTCGCCAAGGACCCCGAGCGGGCCGCCCGCCGCCTCGTCCACATCCCCGTCGGCCGGTTCGCCGAGGCCGAGGAGATCGCCGCCGCCGTCGCCTTCCTGGCCAGCGACGACTCCTCCTTCGTCAACGCCAGCGACTTCCTGGTCGACGGCGGAATCTCCGGGGCTTACGTCACGCCGCTGTAGACCGCGGCCTACAGTGCCGGGATGAGCATGACGCCCCCGCCCGGCTGGTTCCGCGACCCCCACGCCCCGCACCTGGAGCGCTGGTGGGACGGCACCGCGTGGACCGAGCACCGGCGTGAGCCCGCACTCCCGGGCCCGCCGGTGCCGGCTCCCACCGACGGCGCCTCGGGGCGGGCCAAGGCGATCGCCCTCACGACCGCCGGGGTGGTCCTGGTCGCCGCGATCGTCACGGGCGCCTTCGTCCTGCGCGAGGACGACGGCGCGGACTCCGGCGTCGACGTGGCCGTCACCGAGTCCATCACCCCCACCTACGCACCGACCGGCGAGACGCCCTCCCAGTCCGCCACCGAGCCCTCGGCCGACGACCCGGCCGTGGTCGAGGACCAGCTCAACGGCATCACGGTGCCGCTTCTCGACGGCTGGGTGCGGCCCCAGTACGTGGTCGACGACGACATCCTCATGACCACCGACGGCACCTACGACTGCCCCGGCGACCCCGGCACCTGCCGGCACGGCCTCGTCATCTCCCGCACGGTCACCGACAACGACGAGACGTCCCCCGAGGCCCTCGCCAAGGCCGACATCTCCGAAGCCGCCGACGCCGCCTACGACCGCGACCTCGTCGGCCAACGGCCCTTCGGCGGCATCGAGTCCCACCAGCTGGTGAAGTCGGGGCCGGTCGCGGTGGCGGGCCGCGCGGGGTATTACGTGCGCTGGCGCGTCAAGACCGCCGAGGGGCCCGGCGGTTACGTGCAGTCCCTCGCCTTCCAGTCCAGCGTCGGCACCGAGTCGCCCGTCGTCGTGCGCTATGTCTTCGACGCGGGCGAGGACGGGCCGCCGCTCGCCGACATGGACCGGATCACCAAGGGCATCCGGTCCACGGCCGACGCGGCGGGCGGCGGGGTGGGCAGCAGCATCGGCCCCACGGGATGACTTACAGGAAGGTCAGACCTTCCCCGCGATACGTCGGTACGGTCGCCGTCACCGCGTCCCCCTCGACGAGATGCAGCGTGTCGAACCGCTCGCACAGCTCACCGGCCTTGGCGTGCCGGAACCACACCTTGTCGCCGATGAGCAGGTCGTCGGCGGGCGAGCCCAGCAGCGGGGTCTGCACCTCGCCGGGACCCTCCTGGGGGTCGTACTTCAGCCCCTCCGGGAGGTACGGCACCGGGAGCCGGTCGGGCCCCGGCGCACCGGAGGCCGGATACCCGCCGCCGAGGACCGTCACGACGCCCACACCGGGCCGCCGTACGACGGGCTGCGCGAAGAGCGCGGCCGGGCGCCCGGCGAAGGACGTGTAGTTGTCGAACAGGCGCGGGACGTACAGCCCGGACCCGGCACCGATCTCGGTGACCGCGTCCTCGGCCGCCGTGGTCTGCACACTGCCCGTGCCACCACCGTTGACGAACTCCAGGTCCGGCACCACGGCCCGCACCGCCCGCACCACCGCGGCCCGCCGCTCGGCGAGCTCCTTGCGCGCGGTGGCCTGCATCAGCCGTACGGCACGGGACCGGAACGGCCGCCCGGCGACGGAGTCGCCCACACCGGCGATATGACCCTCGTACGCCATGATCCCGACGACCTTGAACCCGGGCCGCCGGGCCACCGCCCGTGCCAGGTCGGCGACTTGGGCGGGGGAGTGCAGCGGGGAGCGGAGCGCGCCGACGCGCACCCGGCCGCCGAGGAGCCTGAGCGAGGTGTCCAACTCCAGGCAGACCCGCACGACTTCACGTCCGCCGTCCCGCGCGCGGTCGATGAGATCGAGCTGGGCGACGTCGTCGACCATGACGGCGACGGCGGAGGCGAGCTTGGGGTCGGAGGTCAGTTCGGCGTATCCGGAGCTGTCCGCGGACGGGTAGGCGAGCAGGACGTCGTCGAACCCGGACCGGGCCAGCCACAGCGACTCGGCGAGGGTGAACGACATGATCCCGGCGAAGCCGTCCCTGGCGAGGACGCGTTCGAGCAGCGCCCGGCACCGCACGGACTTGCTGGCGACCCGGATCGGCTTCCCGTTCGCCCGGCGGACGAGATCGTCCGCGTTGGCGTCGAAGGCGTCCAGATCCACGATCGCGAGAGGGGCGGCGAGAGGGGCGGTGGCCCGGTCGTAACGGGCCCGGTCGGCGGCGCGCGCAGTCATGAACGAAGCCTGCCAGACAGGATTACCGCAGGGTAGGGGGACGTTCCGGGCAGATGCCCCGGGCTCGTGGACTGGTTCCCGTTCGCCCAGGGACAAGCCGTAGAGTGACGCGCACGTACGAAGGGTGCGCCGGGATGCCGGGCCATCCGCGCGGGTATGCGTGCCCGAGGGCGGGGAACCACGGCACACTCCGCACGGGTCCGTCCGGGCGACCGACGCCCCCGTACGACGACAGGCCCGGGCACGAGGGAAACGGGGGGCGCATGAGCACGGAAGCGCGGCACGCCTCCATCCCCCCACGTCCCACGGCGCCGCCCCGCCCCACGGAGCCCCCGACGACCTCCGAGCCCCCCGCCGACGACGCCACCCCGCCCGCCGCGCAGAACAGGGGAGCAGCGGAAGCCACCGGCACGACCGGAGACGGTCGACCGGGCACACGCGCGTCCGCCCCGGACACCCCGCCCCGCTTCCCGAACCTGCGCGCCCCCTCCACCGAGGACACGTCGGCCACCCGTACGCCCCCGCCGTCCGCAGGAGGCGTCTCGGCCGGCCGTACCACCCCGGCTCCGCCTCCGCCCCGCGCCTCGGCGCGGTTCCCGGACACCCCGCCGAAGGCCGGGCACGAGTCGCGGACCCGGGACGCGGGGAGCGAGGGCCCGGCGACCGAGAGCAGCGAGAGCAGCGCGACGGTCGTGCCGCCGCGTCCCGCGCAGCGGCCCCCGGCGCCCCGGCCCGCGACGCCGCCACGCCGTACCGGCGAACCCCCCGAGGGCCCCTCGGAGACGACGTTCCGCCTGCGCCCGATCCCCGCGGAGCGGGCACCCCGGCGAGAACCCGAGCCGGACACGCGGTGGAGCCCGCTCACCCCCGCGCCGCCCGCGGCCGGGACCTCGTCCTCCGTCCACCCCGACCCCGCCCTCTCGTGGAGCGCCCCCCTGACCTCAGGCCCGGCATCCGGTACGACGCCCGGCGGCAGCACCGGATCCGCGCGGCCCGTCGTGTCGTTCGGGGAGCCTGAGGGGTACGACGAGAATGCCCGGCCGCGATCACTGGCGGTGCGGGCCGGCGTGCGCACCGCCGCCGTGGCCGTCTGCCTGGTGCTCGGCCTCGGGCTCATCGGCGGTGCGGTGACGGGGAGTTGGCTCGTCGGGGACTCCGCCGCGGCGGGCGAGAAGGACTCCTTCGCCGCTGCCGCCGAGCTGTGGCACAGCGTCCCCGTGGACCAGCTGTTCCCGCCCACCGTGCAGGGCCAGGGCGCCGGCCCCGGCGGCGCCGACCGGACCTGGACGCGGATCGCGGTCGCCCCGGACACCGGCTGCAAGGACGCCTTCGACCCGCTGCTGAAGAAGGCCCTCGCCCCCGTCGGATGCAGCCGTCTCCTGCGAGCGACCTACACCGACGCCACCCAGAGCTATGTCACCACCGTCGGTCTCCTCTTCACCAAGGCCGACGTCGCCGGCATGACCGCCCTCGACACCCGCTTCACCAAGGAGGGCCTCGGCACCCGGGCCGACCTGATGCCCCGCGGGTACGCCGCGAAGGACACGGCCGCCGCCGACTTCGGCGCCAAGCAGCGCGCCTCCTGGGCGATCTCCGTCCTCACCGACGCTCCCGTCGTCGTCTACGCCGTCTCCGGCTGGGCCGACGGCCGAACCGTCGACGAGCCGCAGTCCGCCGCCGCGGCCATGCAGTCCGGCGCCACCACCGCCGTCGCCCAGGCCGGCCTCGGTCACGAGGCACAGGGCCTCGCCGACCGCGTCGAACGCGGCCTGCGCAGAACCGTCGGCTCCCCGGCCCCGGAGGGGACGGAAAAGACCTCGTGAGCGCCGCCACCCACACCCGCCGGGCCGGCGTCGTCAGCGCCCTCCTCGCCGCCTCCCTCGCCCTCGTGCCGGCCACCACCGCGCACGCCGACGGCATACGCGCCAAGCAGTGGGCCCTGGAAGCCATGCACACCCAGGAGGCCTGGCAGACCACCAAGGGCAAGGGCGTCACCGTCGCCGTCCTCGACACCGGCGTCGAGGACGACCACCCCGACCTCGTCGGCAACGTCCTCGAAGGCAAGGACATGGTCGGCTTCGGAGCCGACCGCGGCGACCGCGCCTGGGCCCGCCACGGCACCGCGATGGCCGGCATCATCGCAGGCCACGGACACGGCTACGCCAACGGCGACGGCGTCATGGGCATCGCCCCGGAGGCCAGGATCCTCCCCGTCCGCGTGATCCTGGAGGACGGCGACTCCTCCCGCGGCAAGGCCCGCAACACCCGCGGCAACGCCCTCGCCGAGGGCATCCGCTGGGCCGCCGACCACGGCGCCGACGTCATCAACCTCTCCCTGGGCGACGACTCCAAGTCCGCCCACCCCGAACCCGCCGAGGACGAGGCCGTCCAGTACGCCCTGAAGAAGGGCGTCACCGTCGTCGCCTCGGCCGGCAACGGCGGCGAGAAGGGCGACCACATCTCCTACCCGGCCGCCTACCCGGGCGTCATCGCCGCGACCGCCGTCGACCGCTACGGCACCCGCGCCTCCTTCTCCACCCGCCGTTGGTACGCCACGGTCGCCGCCCCCGGCGACGACGTCGTGATCGCCGACCCGGACCACAAGTACTACGAGGGCTGGGGTACGAGCGCTGCGGCGGCCTTCGTCTCCGGCGCCGTCGCCCTCGTCAAGGCGGCCCACCCGGGCCTGACCCCGGCGCAGGTCAAGAAGCTCCTGGAGGACACGGCCCGCGACGCCCCC
Organism: Streptomyces sp. NBC_00028; assembly: GCF_045041065.1. Classification (NCBI taxonomy): domain Bacteria; kingdom Bacillati; phylum Actinomycetota; class Actinomycetes; order Kitasatosporales; family Streptomycetaceae; genus Streptomyces; species Streptomyces sp. NBC_00028. The sequence continues at coordinate 8,029,462 of NZ_CP108293.1, forward strand.
GTCGGCGGCCGCGACGACTCCCGCGGCTACGGCTTCGTCGACCCCGCCGCCGCCCTCAAGGCCGCCGACCGCCTAGACCCGCAGGGCCTGAAGTCCACGGCCTACGGGGACCGCTACTTCGGCTCGGGCCCCGACGCCCCCGAGACGGCCGACGACACGTCAGACTGGGCAGCCCCGCTGGCGGGCAGTGTCGGAGGAGTCCTGCTGGTAGCAGCGGTGGTGCTGTGGCGTGGCCGCCGGGGACGGTACGAAGAATTCTGACGGCGTGGGCAACGCCCCAGGGGCGCGGGGAACGGCGCGACCAGCCACAACGCACCCGCACCCCGCTGACTACCCGACGAGGCACTCTCAACCCGCAAACACCGACACCGCAGCCTCCGCCGCCGACTCCACCAACGAGATCCCCTTCTCCTTCGTCGCGTTGCCGTTCGACAAAACGACGACGAGATACTCGTCCCCGTCCGACGCGGTCACCCGCCCGATGCTGTTGATGTCCCACAACCCGGTCGCACTACGCGGCAGCCACCCGTTCTTCAGCGCCCACGAGGAGCCGTCCGCCGCCGCCGACACCCCCCAGTGCTGATCGGTGGCTATCTCCCCCATCAGGCCCTGGAGATACTCCTGCGAGGCCGAGCTCAGCTTCGAGTCGTCCCCGAACACCTGCTGGAGCAGGGTGAGTTGATCGGCGGCGGTGGTCTGGGTCAACCCCCACAACATGCCGTCACCACCCTCCGTGCCCGTGAGCCCGAAGCGCTCGTTGGCCGCGTCCAGCCCGTCCGCCTTGCCGATGATCCGCCACAGCGCCGACGCGGCGGTGTTGTCGCTGTTCTCGATCATCGCGGTGGCGTACGTCTTCTCCGCCGACGTGAGATGACGGTCCTCGTCCTGCGCCTGGAGCAGCAGCGTCGCCAGGATGTCGACCTTGACGATGCTCGCCGTGTCGAAGGCGCCGTCGCCGTACGTGGCGCTGTCCCCGGAGTCCAGGTCGAGCACGGCCACCGACGTGTCCGCGTCGTCCGGCACGGTCACCGCGTCCATCGCGTCGGCGAGCAGCGCGTCGTAGTCCACGGCCGGTACCGCCACGGGCTCCACGGACGCCTCCTCGCTCGGCGTGTTCGCCGCCGGGCTCGACGACGCCGCCGACGATACGGGCGCGGCACCGGAGTGCGCCTGCGCCTTCACATACACCGTCCCGGCGGCCGTACCGCCGACGACGGCCACGGAGGCGAGGGCGGTGTAGAGGAAGGGGCGGCGTCGGGACGGACGGCCGCGGCGGCTCCGGCGGGCTCTGGAGGACTCCATACCCGTGATGCTCGGGCCGCCGACTGTGCGCACCGTTAGACGGACGTTAGATGTGCGTCAGGGAAATCTGAGATTCCGGTGAAGACGGTCACGCGCGCGTTTCAGGGCCCGCACAAGGGCAGCAGCATCCCCCCTATAGGGTCGGTGACCGTGGCGAACAAGAACATTCCCGACTCCGGCTTCTCCGACGACGACGGCTCCGCCGACCCCCGGCTGAGCGCGGCGCTCGCCGACTGGGCCGAGGACCGCAGCGCCGTGGGACCCGTGCTGGAGGCGCTGAAGGGCGCCCGGCTGCTCGTCCCCGTCGTGGCCGTGCTCGGCGAGGTCGAGGAGGACGAGAACGGGCTGCGCCGCGAGAAGACCAGCGACATGGCGGTGCCGACCCTGAAGGCCGGGCCCCGCACCGCGCTGCCGGCCTTCACCTCCACGGACTCGCTGGCCCGCTGGGACCCGGCGGCCCGCCCCGTCGCCGTACCCCTGCACCAGGCGCTCCAGGCCGCCGCGCACGAGAAGGCGGACACCGTGGTGCTGGACATGGCCGGACCGGTGCCGTTTGAACTGACGGGCCCGGCGCTGCTCGCCCTGGCCGAGGGTCGTACGACGGCCGACCCGCTCGCCGATCCGGCGGTCGTGGCGGCGGTACGGGAAGCGGTGGCCGCCGAGCCGTCCGTGCTCCGCGCCCATCTCGGTCCCGGACAGGCCGACGGCACCCTGGCCCTCGTACTCGACCCGGCGGCGCCCCCGGCCGAGGCCGCCCGGGCCGTCGCCGAGCGGATCGCCGCCGACGCAACACTGAGGGCCCGCCTGGTGCACGGCCTCGACCTGGCACTGCTGCCGGTCGGGGCGACGCCTCCGGGCGAGCCCTTGTACGTACGCGGGTGAACTAGCCGTAGATCGGACCGGTGTACTTCTCGCCCGGGCCCTGGCCCGGCTCGTCCGGGACGATCGAGGCCTCGCGGAACGCCAGCTGGAGCGACTTCAGGCCGTCGCGGAGCGGGGCCGCGTGGAAGGAGCTGATCTCGGTCGCGCTGCCGTCGAGGAGACCGGCGAGGGCGTGGATCAGCTTGCGGGCCTCGTCCAGGTCCTTGTACTTGTCGCCCTCCTCGGTCAGACCGAGCTTCACCGCGGCGGCGCTCATCAGGTTCACGGCGACCGTCACGATCACCTCGACGGCGGGGACCTCGGCGATGTCGCGGGTCATCTCGTCGAAGTCGGGGGAGTCAGCGGGAGGGGTGTCACTCATGCCCCACACGATAGGCCCCGGTGCACATCGGTTCGCACCACCCCCGGGTTGCTGCTAACCTTGTGTGACGACCGGCTGGACATTCACGTGTCCGGCCCACAAGTGGAGGCTCCGATCTCCCACCTGATCGCCCCCAGGGCGGCGGGTCACCCGGTCAGGCGGCCGCCATCGTTCCGTACGGACGATGGAGTCGCCCGAGTTTGCGCCCCGCGGTCATCGTGGCGGTGCTCCGGTAGTGCTTTGGAGCCCCCTCATGTGATCGTCCGGGGCATTTTTTGTGCTTCGGTGCGGTTAGGTCCTACGCAAAGAGACGTACGCGGCTGTCCGCCAGACCGCCGTATGGTGCTACCAAGGAGGATCCATCAGCACCGAGCCCCGCATCAACGACCGGATTCGCGTTCCCGAGGTGCGACTTGTCGGTCCCAGCGGCGAGCAGGTCGGGATTGTCCCGCTTGCCAAGGCCCTGGAGCTTGCGCAGGAGTACGACCTCGACCTGGTCGAGGTGGCGGCGAACGCCCGACCGCCGGTCTGCAAGCTCATGGACTACGGGAAGTTCAAGTACGAGTCGGCCATGAAGGCCCGTGAGGCGCGCAAGAACCAGGCGCACACGGTCATCAAGGAGATGAAGCTCCGGCCGAAGATCGACCCGCACGACTATGACACCAAGAAGGGTCACGTCGTCCGGTTCCTCAAGCAGGGCGACAAGGTCAAGATCACGATCATGTTCCGTGGTCGCGAGCAGTCCCGGCCGGAACTCGGCTACCGACTGCTGCAGCGTCTCGCGACGGACGTCGAGGACCTCGGTTTCGTTGAGTCGAACCCGAAGCAGGACGGCCGAAACATGATCATGGTTCTCGGTCCGCACAAGAAGAAGACCGAGGCGATGGCCGAGGCCCGGCAGGCGCAGGAGGCCCGCAAGGCCGACGCGAAGGCCAACCCCGGCAAGTCTCAGAACGTCGCGGAGACGCACGTCGACGAGGTCGACGACGCTGCTGAGGTCGCCGAGGCTCCTGAGGCCGCCGAGGCGCAGGCCGAGGCGTGATCCCGGGGACGCGAGTCCCCAGGACATAACCGATACAAGAGCGACGCTCCACCGTGCCCGGTTTCACGACCGGGCACCGGGGCGCCACCCAGAGGAGAGAACGGCGCTATGCCGAAGAACAAGTCGCACAGCGGTGCCAGCAAGCGCTTCAAGATCACCGGCTCCGGCAAGGTGCTCCGTGAGCGTGCCGGCAAGCGCCACTACCTCGAGCACAAGTCGTCCCGCTTGACGCGTCGCCTCACCGGCAACGCCGAGATGGCCCCGGGCGACGCCGCGAAGATCAAGAAGCTTCTCGGCAAGTGAGGTCGGGCGCCGAGCGCCTGACCCCCCTACAGACCGGGACCCAATCGATTTCCGGGTCGTGTGAGTCCAACCACGGCCCCGCTACAAGGAGTTAACAAGTGGCACGCGTCAAGCGGGCAGTCAACGCCCACAAGAAGCGCCGGGCGATCCTCGAAGCCGCCTCCGGCTACCGCGGTCAGCGTTCGCGCCTGTACCGCAAGGCCAAGGAGCAGGTCACCCACTCGCTGGTCTACAACTACAACGACCGCAAGAAGCGCAAGGGCGACTTCCGTCAGCTGTGGATCCAGCGCATCAACGCCGCTGCCCGCGCCAACGGCATCACGTACAACCGCTTCATCCAGGGTCTGAAGGCCGCGAACATCGAGGTCGACCGCAAGATCCTGGCCGAGCTGGCCGTGAACGACGCCACCGCGTTCGCCGCGCTGGTCGAGGTCGCGCAGAAGGCCCTGCCGGCCGACGTCAACGCCCCCAAGGCCGCCTGACGTAAGCACTGGCTTCGAGCCGACGTGACATGAGGGACCCGCAGGCTTTCGGGCTTGCGGGTCCTGTTGTGTAGTTCTCCGAAAGTGAGCCCCATGCCCGCCGATGCCGGCCCCGAGCTGATCTCCCCCCGTTCCCCCCGCGTCTCCGCCGCCAGGCGGCTCGCCAAGCGGAACTTCCGGGGCAAGGAGCGGCTGTTCCTGGCCGAGGGGCCGCAGGCCGTGCGGGAGGCCGCCGGACACGGTCTGGTGGAGCTGTTCGCCACCGTCGAGGCCGCCGAGCGGTACGGCGACATCATCGGCGAGGCCCGTGCCGTCGGAGCGCGGGTGCACCTCGCCTCCGAGGACGTCATCGCCGACATCTCCACCACCGTCACCCCGCAGGGGCTCGTCGGGGTGTGCCGGTTCCTGGACACGCCCTTCGCGGAGATCCTCGCCGCCCGCCCCAAGCTCGTCGCGGTGCTCGCCAACGTGCGCGACCCCGGGAACGCCGGCACCGTGCTGCGGTGCGCGGACGCCGCCGGCGCCGAGGCCGTCGTCCTGACCGACGCCTCCGTGGACCTCTACAACCCCAAGGCCGTACGGGCCTCCGTGGGATCGCTCTTCCATCTGCCGGTCGCCGTCGGGGTGCCCGTCGAGGAAGCGGTCGCCGGACTCAAGGACGCCGGGGTGCGCATCCTCGCCGCGGACGGGGCCGGGACCGACGATCTCGACGACGAACTCGACCAGGGCACCATGGGCGGGCCGACCGCCTGGGTGTTCGGCAACGAGGCGTGGGGGCTCCCGGAGGAGACCCGCGCCCTCGCCGACGCCGTGGTGCGCGTCCCGATCCACGGGAAGGCCGAGAGCCTGAACCTCGCGACCGCCGCCGCCGTATGTCTCTACGCGTCGGCCCGTGCACAGCGCGCCTCCGGAGGGTGCCGCTCCGTCACCGAGAGCTAGTAGGGTGACCAGCTCGGGGCCCCTCAGCGTCATGAGAGGTGGGGTACGGGGATGAGTGTCGGCACGAGCAGCGCACCGGGTGACCGGGACGTGCGGCAGGGTCCCGCGTCCGGCCCCGGTGATCTCGCCGGACTCGGCATCGACCCCGACATGCTGCCCGACGGACTGGTCGTGGCCGACGAACAGGGCCGGGTCCTCTGCTTCAACGCCGCCGCCGAGCGCATCACCGCCGTCCCCGCCGCCGAGGCCCTCGGCCGCCGCCTCGACAAGGCCCTGCCGCTGGAGGACCTGGAGGGGCGACGCTGGTGGCAGCTGACCGACCCGTACGGCGGCCTCGCCATCCGGAGCAGGCAGCCGGAGCGGAACCTGCTGCTGCCGGGCGGACGCGAGGTGCTGGTCACCGTCCAGTACGTCCGCGCCGAGCCCACCGGACCCGTCTCCCGGGTGGTCGTCTGTCTGCGCGACACCGAGGCCCGGCGCCGCACCGAGCGCAGCCACGCCGAGCTCATCGCCACCGTCGCCCACGAGCTGCGCTCCCCGCTCACCTCCGTCAAGGGCTTCACCGCGACCCTGCTCGCCAAATGGGAACGGTTCACCGACGACCAGAAACGGCTGATGCTGGAGACCGTCGACGCGGACGCCGACCGGGTCACCCGGCTCATCGCCGAGCTGCTCGACATCTCCCGGATCGACTCGGGGCGCCTCGAAGTACGCCGCCAGCCCGTCGACATCGGGGCGGCCGTCGGACGGCACATCCAGGCGTACGTCGCCGCCGGGCAGACCGCCGACCGGTTCCTGCTCCGCATCCAGCAGCCGCTGCCGCAGCTCTGGGCCGACCCCGACAAGATCGACCAGGTGCTCAGCAACCTGCTGGAAAATGCCGTGCGCCACGGCGAGGGAACCGTCACGATTGACGTCACGCCCGCCGCGTCCCCCCGGGAAGGGGAGGACATCGGCACATCGGTCACCGTGAGCGACGAGGGGCCCGGCATCCCGGAGGAGTCCATGAACCGCGTCTTCACCCGCTTCTGGCGGGGCAGCAAGCGCGGTGGCACGGGCCTTGGGCTGTACATCGTCAAGGGCATCGTGGAGGCCCACGGCGGTGCCATCACGGTCGGCCGCGGCCCCGGCGGCGGCGCCGAGTTCCGATTTACGTTGCCCGTGAGCACTCCGGCCTATCTGACCTGAGTGCCCGCGGGCGCATCCGTATACCTCCACCCCGTTAGACTCGGCCTTTGGCACCTTTGTGTCCTGCACACGGCCACCAGCGCCGGTCTAGGGGACCTTCAGCCAGCCAATCGGAAGCACGGGAAGAGATGTCGGCACCGAATAAGTCGTACGACCCTGTAGAGGTCGAGGCGTTGAAACCGGAAGAGATCGAGCGCATGCGGGACGAGGCGCTCGCCGCCTTCGCCGCCGCGGGCTCCCTCGACGCGCTCCAGGAGGCCAAGGTCGCCCACACCGGCGGCGCCTCGCCGCTGGCCCTCGCCAACCGCGAGATCGGCGCGCTGCCCCCGCAGGCCAAGGCCGCCGCCGGAAAGCTCGTCGGACAGGCACGCGGCGCCGTGAACAAGGCGCTCGCCGGCCGCCAGGCCGAGTTGGAGGAGGAGCGCGACGCCCGCGTTCTGGTCGAGGAGGCGGTGGACGTCACGCTGCCGTACGACCGTGTACCGGCCGGCGCCCGCCACCCGCTCACCACCCTGTCCGAGCGCATCGAGGACGTCTTCGTGGCCATGGGCTACGAGGTCGCCGAGGGCCCGCAGGTCGAGGCCGAGTGGTTCAACTTCGACGCCCTCAACATCGGCCCGGACCACCCGGCCCGCGGCGAGGCCGACACCTTCTTCGTGCAGGGCCCCCAGGGCGGCACCGAGTCCGGCGTCGTCCTGCGCACCCACACCTCGCCGGTCCAGATCCGCTCACTGCTCAGCCGTGAGCTGCCGGTGTACGTGATCTGCCCCGGCGTCGTGTACCGCACCGACGAGCTGGACGCCACGCACACCCCGGTCTTCCGCCAGGTCGAGCTGCTCGCCGTGGACGAGGGCCTCACCATGGCCGACCTCAAGGGCACCATGGACCACATGGTCCAGGCCCTGTTCGGCGAGGGCATGAAGACCCGGCTGCGGCCGAACTTCTTCCCCTTCACCGAGCCGTCCGCCGAGATGGACATGGTCTGCTACGTATGCCGCGGCGAGTCCGTCGGCAACCCCGACCGCCCCTGCCGCACCTGCTCCTCCGAGGGCTGGATCGAGCTCGGCGGCTGCGGCATGGTCAACCCGAAGGTCCTCAAGGCCTGCGGCGTCGACCCCGAGAAGTACAGCGGATTCGCCTTCGGGTTCGGCATCGAGCGGATGCTGATGTTCCGCCACAACGTCGAAGACATGCGAGACATGGTCGAGGGTGACGTCCGGTTCACCCGGCCGTTCGGGATGGAGATCTGATGCGGGTCCCGCTTTCTTGGCTGCGGGAGTACGTCGACCTGCCGGCGACGGAGACCGGGCGTGACGTCCAGGCCAAGCTCATTTCGGCAGGCCTAGAGGTGGAGACCGTCGAGCAGCTCGGCGACGGCCTCAAGGGCCCCCTGGTCGTCGGCCAGGTGCTGACCATCGAGGAGCTGGAGGGCTTCAAGAAGCCGATCCGCTTCTGCACGGTCGACGTCGGCACCGCTGGGGGCACCTCCCAGGCTTTCGGCACTGGGGGAGGCACCGGTGAGCCTCAGGAGATCGTCTGCGGCGCCCGCAACTTCGCCGTCGGCGACAAGGTCGTCGTCGTCCTCCCGGGCGCCGAACTGCCCGGCGGCTTCGCGATCGCCGCCCGCAAGACCTACGGCAAGACGTCCCACGGCATGATCTGCTCCAGCGACGAGCTGGGCATGGGCGACGACGGCACCAAGGGCATCATCGTGCTGCCCCCGGAGACCGAGGTCGGCAAGGACGCCATCGAGCTCCTGGAGCTGGTCGACGAGGTCCTGGACATCGCCGTCACCGCCAACCGCGGCGACTGCCTCTCCATCCGCGGTGTCGCCCGCGAGACCGCCATCGCCTACGGCCTGCCGCTGCGCGACCCGGCCCTCCTCGACGTCCCGGGCCCCAACGCCTACGGCTACCCGGTCCAGGTCTCCGAGCCGCTCGGCTGCGACCGCTTCACGGCCCGTACGGTCAGCGGCCTCAGCCCCGAGGCGCGCTCCCCGATCTGGCTGAAGCGCCGGTTGCAGAAGGTCGGCATGCGCCCGATCTCGCTCGCCGTAGACATCACCAACTACGTGATGATGGAGCTCGGCCAGCCGCTGCACGCCTACGACCGCACGCTGGTCCAGGGCACCATCGGGGTGCGCCGGGCCGCCGAGGGCGAGGAGATCGTCACCCTCGACGGCGCCAAGCGGAAGCTGCACGCCGAGGACCTCGTCATCACCGACGACCGCGGCCCCATCGGCCTCGCCGGTGTCATGGGCGGCGCCAACACGGAGATCGCGGACCACGAGGAGGGCGAGGGCACCACCGACGTCGTCATCGAGGCCGCGCACTTCGACGCGGTGTCGATCGCGCGTACGGCCCGCCGCCACAAGCTGTCCTCCGAGGCGTCCCGACGCTTCGAGCGCGGCGTCGACCCGGCCGCCGCCGCGGCAGCGGCCCAGCGCACGGTCGACCTCCTCGTGCTCCTCGCGGGCGGCACCGCCGACGCCGGGGTCACCGAGGTCGCCACGCCGTCCGCGCCGCACACGATCGCGGTGCCGGCCGACCACCCGGACAAGGTCGCGGGCGTGGAGTACGGCCGCGAGACCGTCGTACGCCGTCTCCAGCAGGTCGGCTGTGACGTGTACGGGCAGGACGAGCTGATCGTCACTGTCCCGTCCTGGCGCCCCGACCTCACCGAGGTCAACGACCTGGCCGAAGAGGTCATCCGCCTGGAGGGCTACGAGAACCTGCCCTCCACGCTGCCCAAGCCCCCGTCGGGCCGCGGCCTGACCCACCGCCAGCGGCTGCACCGCCGCGTCGGCCGGGCACTGGCCGGTGCCGGGTACGTCGAGGCGCCGAACTACCCCTTCATCGGCGAGCAGGTCTTCGACCAGCTGCTGCTGGAGGCCGACGACCCGGCCCGCCGTGTCGTCAAGCTGACCAACCCGCTCAACGACGAGGAGCCCGCGCTCCGTACGTCGCTGCTGCCGGGCCTGCTGGGTGCTCTGCGGCGCAACGACGGCCGGGGCTCGCACGACCTGGCCCTCTTCGAGACGGGTCTGGTGTTCCTGCCGCGCGCGGAGCAGAAGGTCGCCGTCTCCCTGCCGGTGGACCGGCGTCCCACCGACGAGGAGATCGCCGACCTCAACGCCGCGCTGCCCGAGCAGCCGCGCCATGTCGCCGCGGTCCTCGCCGGGGCGCGCGAGCAGGCCGGCTGGTGGGGCAAGGGCCGTCCGGCCGACTACGCCGACGCGATCGAGGCGGCGCGGGCGGTGGCCCGTGAGGCCGGGGTCGAGCTGCTCGTCCGTGGCGGTCAGTACGGGCCGTGGCATCCGGGACGGTGCGCCGAGCTGGTGGTCGTCGCCGAGGGTGCCGAGAAGGTCGTCGGTCATGCCGGTGAGCTGCACCCGCGCGTGGTGAAGGCCTTCGGTCTGCCCGCGCGTACGTCCGCGATGGAGCTGGACCTGGACGCGCTGGAGGCCGTCGGCGACGACACGCCCCAGGCGCCGAGCATCTCCACGTTCCCGGTCGCTACGCAGGATGTGGCACTGGTGGTGGACAAGTTCGTACCGCATGCGGACGTCGAGGCGGCGCTGCGGGACGGGGCGGGTTCCCTGCTGGAGGCTATTCGGCTGTTCGATGTGTATGAGAACGCCGAGCAGTTGGGGGACGGGAAGAAGTCGCTGGCGTATGCGCTGCGGTTCCGTGCCGGGGATCGGACGCTGACGGTTGATGAGGCGTCGGCTGCGCGGGATGCGGCGGTGGCGTTGGCGGGGGAGCGGACCGGAGCCGTCCTGCGCGGCTGAGAAATCCGTTACCTCACTCGTTTGAGTGAGAACTCCCAGTGATCTGGCCCATCCGGGCCATGGCTCGACAGAATCGGACCGGCCTCTCGGGGTCGGTCCGATTCTGCTGTCTGGGCCTATATGGGGGGCCATCGGCATGATCCGTATCAGGGGTCGGGTTCCCCGCAGGGTGCTGGCGTTGGGGTTGCCCACCGCCTGGGGCGCCGTGGCGATCACCTACAAGATGGCCTGCCCGCTCGCCCAGCAGACCGGGTTCGAGGCGCGGCTGGCTACCAGTGCCGTCTTCTTCGCCGTCGGCACCGGGCTGATACTCCACGTCCGCAAGGCGCTGGTGCGTGAGCTGCGGCAGATCCGGCAGGTCGCCGGGGCCGCCCAGAGCGCGCTGCTGCGGCCGCTGCCCCCGCGGATCGACGGCTTGGACATCGCCGCGGCCCAGCTGTCCGCGGACCGGGGCGCTTCCGTGGGCGGCGATCTCTACGAGGTCGTCGCCACCGAGCACGGCGTCCGCGCGGTCATGGGTGATGTGCGGGGCCATGGACTCGCGGCCATCGGCACGGCCGCGGCCGTCCTGGGCAGCTTCCGTGAGGCCGTGCACGACGAGGCCGAACTCGGCTGTGTCCTACGACGCCTTGAGCGGGCGCACGCCCGGCATCTGCGCGAACGGGCCCGCACCGAGCCGGCCGTCGCCGAGGAGTTCGTCACCGTACTCCTGCTGGAGATCCGCGAGGACGGAGCGCTCTACGCGCTCAACTGCGGTCATCCCTGGCCGTACCTCCTCAGCGGCCCCCGGGTGGACCCCCTCACCCGAGCGGATCCCCTCCCTCCGCTCGGGCCGTTCCCACTGCCGCCCCACCTGCCCGCGCTGCCCTGCGGCCACCTCCTCCCCGGCGAGACCCTCGTCCTCCACACGGACGGGGCCGAGGACGCGAGGGACGCACATGGCCGGTTCTTCTCCCTGCCGGCCGCGCTGGAGAAGGCTGCGGACCAGACCCCTCAGTCACTGCTGGGCTCGGTCTTCACGGCCCTGCTACGCCACGTGACAGGAACCCCGGCGGACGACATCGCATTACTCGTACTTCGCAACGACCGCCCGCTGAAGCGCACCTCAGGGGCGCGGGGAACTGCGCGACCAGCCACATCGCACCCGCAGCCGACAACGCACCTTTAGTCAGCCGGCGTTGGCCGGCGCAGCGAGCCGGCGGCCGTCCGCCCCGCCACGGAGTGTCGGGCAGGCAGCTGGGCGGACGGCGCGGAATCGGGCCGCCGCACTGTACGAGGGGGAGCCGGCGGCCCGGCCGGCCTCTTGCGAGGCATTTCAGTCAACCGGCTGGAAACTCTCCGCGACAGTGCGCGCACGCTACGGATTCGAGCACTCCGTTCACACCCCGTGTGAAGACACACCCACTACTCTGACGGCACCGAGCCACCCGGGGGGCATATATGCAGCCCAATACTCTGCTCGACGCGATCCTGGACGAGGCGGGGATCTCGCACGCGGGGTTGGCCGCACACGTGAACCAGGCGGGGCGGGCGCGCGGGCTCGCGCTCCGCTACGAACACACCGCCGTGGCCCGCTGGTTGAAGGGCCAGCGGCCCCGCGGCCAGGTGCCGGACCTGATGTGCGAGGTGCTCGCCGCCCGGCTGCATCGCACCGTGACCCTCGACGACATCGGCCTCGGTGTCCCCGGTGAGCCCTCCACCCCGCACACCACCTCGCTGTCCGGTTTCGTGGAGCGGGCCACCGCCCTGTGGCGCTCCGACGAGCAGCAGCGCCCGCACATCCTGGGCGCCCCCGCGGTCACCGGCACGCCCGCCGTCATGCCGGTGTGGGAGTGGGAGAACCCGCCCGAGGACGTCGATGTGTCGCGCGGTGGGCGGCATCGGGTGACCGCCGGCGACCTGGAGATGCTGCGGGCCGCCCGGACGCACTACGAGCAGATGTACCGCAAGGCGGGTGGGATAGCGACCCGTACCCGGATCGTCGGGTTCCTGAACGCCGAGGCGGCGCCGTTACTGCGCGGCAGCTACACCGACGCCACTGGGCGCCAACTGCACCGGGCCACCGGCGGGTTGGTGGCGATCGCGGGGATCTGCGCGTACGACTCCGACGCGCACGGACTCGCCCAGCGGTACTTCCACCAGGCGCTGCGGCTGGCGAAGGCCAGTGGGGACCGGGGACTTGGCGCCTACGTGATAGCGCTGCTCGTCAACCAGGCGCTGTTCATGCGGGAGCACCGGCAGGCCGTGGCCTTCGCGGAGGCCGCGCTGCGGGCCGCGGGCAAGCACATCACCCCGGCCCTCGCCTCCGACCTGTACGCGATGCAGGCGAAGGCGTACGCGCACCTCGGCGACGGTACGAGCGCGTTGTCCTGCATCCGGCGTGCCGAGCAGGCCGCCGAACGCATCCGGCGCGGATACGAACCTGACGAAACGGGCTATGTCCAGCCGGGCCTGGTCAACGTCCAGGTGGCGGAGGCGCTGCTCAGTCTCGGCGAACTGGTGGCGGCGGGGGAGCATGCCGCTGCGGCCGTGGACAATCCCGCGCACGACCGCGGCCGGGTGCACCGGCTCGCGATGCTCAGCACGATCGAGCTGCGCCGGGGCAACGCCGACAAGGCGGTGGCCACCGCGGTGCAGATGGCCGAGCAGGCCCGCGGAATGGAGTCGCAGCGACTGCGCGACAGACTCAGGGCGGTGCGCGAACACCTGGTCCGCAGCGGCTGCGCGGGCACGACCGAGGCAGCCGAACTCATCGACGGAGCACTGCGCGTACCGCTGTAGGCAGGTTCCTGAGCACCTACACCCACCGTCCCTGCTGCGATATTGCCACTTACTCGACGGAAGGTGGCAGAACCGTGCAGTGGACGAAACAGAACGAACAAACTGTGTATGCAAACCGCTGGTTCACCGTCAACCTGGCAGATGTGGAACTGCCGGACGGGCGGCACCTGGACCACTTCCTGATACGGCTGCGGCCCGTCGCCGTGGCCACGGTGGTGAACGAGGCCAACGAGGTACTCCTCCTGTGGCGCCACCGCTTCATCACCGACAGCTGGGGGTGGGAACTGGCCGCGGGTGTCGTCGAGGACGGCGAGGACATCGCGAGCGCGGCCGCCAGGGAACTCGAGGAAGAGACCGGCTGGCGGCCGGGCCCGCTGCACCACCTCATGAGCGTGGAACCGTCCAACGGGCTCACCGACGCCCGGCACCACATCTACTGGGCCGAGGAGGGCGAGTACGTCGGGCACCCCGTGGACGACTTCGAGTCGGACCGCCGGGAATGGGTCCCCCTCAAGCTCGTCCCCGACATGGTCGCCCGCGGGGAGGTCCCGGCCGCCAACATGGCGGCCGCGTTACTCCTGCTGCACCATCTCAGGCTCGGGCAGGACGTCTTGCCCTGATCCCCCACCACGTCCCGGTGCCTAGTGCCCGAGGGCCTGCCAGACCGCGACGATGAGCGCGCCCACGGCCGTGACGGCCGCGACCGCGGGCAGCGGCCAACGGGCGTGCTCCAGCGCGACGATCCGTGAACTGAGGTCGTCGACTTCCTTGTCCGTCTCCTCCGTGCGATGGCTGAGCAGCGCGAGCCCTCCCTCGACACGCGCGTACGCGACATCGAGGCGGCGGCGTAACTCTGCGAGTTCTCCATGGACCACGGGATGCTCCGGGTCGGCGGTCACGTGTCCGCTCCTTTCCGTAGTCGTCACATCCCTTGCATGCGCATGAGGAGTCAACTCCCCTGGTGGACGCGTGGGGAGCGTGTGCGACAGGCATATGCGTGCCCGGCGCGCACACGGTGTGTGAATACGGCGGGCCCGGCGCTCCGAGGAGTGCCGGGCCCGTGTCCGTCGCACTGTGTGACCAGCACCCTGGAACGGGCACTGTGCAATCGGCTGCGAGTCGTTCAGCTGTAGGTGTAGAAGCCGGAACCGGTCTTGCGGCCCAGGCGGCCGGCGTCCACCATGCGCTGGAGCAGCGGGGGAGCGGCGTACAGGGGCTCCTTGTACTCGTCGTACATCGAGTTGGCGATGGAGACGATGGTGTCCAGCCCGATGAGGTCGGACAGCTTCAGCGGGCCCATCGGGTGGGCGCAGCCCATCTCCATGCCGTTGTCGATGTCCTCGCGGCCGGCGATGCCCGACTCGAACATCCGGATGGCGGACAGGAGGTACGGCACGAGCAGGGCGTTCACCACGAAGCCGGAGCGGTCCTGGGCCCGGATCGCGTGCTTGCCGAGCAGCTTCTCGGCGAAGCCCTGGGCGCGGCTGATGGTGCCCTCGGAGGTGGTGAGGGCCGGGATCAGCTCCACGAGCTTCTGCACCGGGGCGGGGTTGAAGAAGTGGATGCCGATGACCTGGTCGGGCCGTGAGGTGGCGACCGCCAGCTTCACCAGGGGGATGGAGGAGGTGTTGGAGGCGAGGATCGCGTCCGGGCGGGTCACCACCTGGTCGAGCACCTGGAAGATCTCGGTCTTCACCTGCTCGTTCTCCACGACCGCCTCGATCACCAGGTCGCGGTCGGCGAACTCGCCGAGGTCGGTGGTGAAGGAGAGCCGCGCCAGGGCGGAGTCCCGCTCCTCCTCGCTGATCTTGCCGCGCTCGGCGGCCTTGGTCAGGGAGTTCAGCAGCCGGGTCCGGCCGATCTCCAGGGCCTCACCCGTGGTCTCGGCGACCTTCACGTCCAGTCCGGAACGGGCGCACACCTCGGCGATGCCCGCTCCCATCTGGCCGCAGCCCACCACTCCGACGCGCTCGATGTCGGTCACATCGTCCCCTTCGCAGATCTACGAATCCGGCAGGACCCGCGTGGTTCGCAGCCTGCTCCGTTCGTGCACGTTACTGGAAAGTATCGATGATCGATCGCGCGGGTCGGGCATGCTCGACGGCGGATCCGCCGGAGGTCGAGCGGATCCGTGGTCCGTGGGGCGTGCGGGGCGGCTCGCCGCCGGACCGCCCGCCTCACTCGACGCCTGCCCCAAACCTGCACGTTCCCTTCGGCGGTCGTTGATCGAATGCCGGGGGGCCGGATGGCAGGCTGACCGCGAGCAGACGGCGCACGGAGGTTCGGTTGAGGATGCATCGGAAGTCACGGCTGTCGCGGCGGGCGTTCGCGGTGACGGCCCTGTCGGCTCTCACGGCGGGCGGCGGCGCGCTGGCGGCGAACGCGGCGATGGCGGGCGGAGCGGAGTCCCCCCGGCGCCGGGGGCCGGGGGAGATGCGCGGGGTGTGGGTGGCGAGCGTGGCCAACCGCGACTGGCCCTCGAGGACGGGGCTGACCGCCGCACAGCAGCGGGCCGAGCTGGTCAAACTGCTCGACCGGGCCGTGCAGCGCCGGCTGAACACGGTGATGCTCCAGGTGCGGCCGACGGCGGACGCGCTGTGGCCCTCGTCGTACGAGCCCTGGTCGCAGGTGCTCACCGGCACCCAGGGCAGGGCCCCCGGCTGGGACCCGCTCGGCACGGCGGTCGAGGAGGCCCACGCCCGCGGTCTGGAGCTGCACGCCTGGTTCAACCCGTACCGGATCGCCAACCACGCCGACCCGACGAAGCTCATCGCCTCCCACCCGGCCCGGGTGCACCCGGACTGGGTGGTGCCGTACGGCGGCAGGCTGTACTACAACCCCGGGCTGCCGAAGGTCCGCGCCTTCGTCGAGAACGCGATCCTGGACGCGGTGCACAAGTACCCGGTGGACGCGGTCCACTTCGACGACTACTTCTACCCGTATCCGGTCGCGGGCCAGACCTTCGACGACGACGCGGCCTTCGACAAGTACGGCGGCGGCTTCGACACCCGCGGGGACTGGCGGCGCTCCAACATCGACAAGCTGGTCCTGGAGACGGCCGCGCGGATCAAGCAGATCCGGCCCACCACCCAGTTCGGGATCAGCCCCTTCGGTGTGTGGCGCAACGCCTCGACGGACCCGCTCGGCTCGGATACCAAGGCGATGCAGGCGTACGACGACGTCTTCGCCGACACCCGTAAATGGGTCCGGGAGGGCTGGATCGACTACATCGTCCCGCAGATCTACTGGAACATCGGCTTCACCGTCGCCGACTACGCCAAGCTCGTGCCCTGGTGGGCGAAGCAGGCGCGGGGGAGCAGGACGAAGCTGTACGTGGGCGAGGCCCTCTACAAGGCCGGTGACCCGGCGCAGCCCGCCGCCTGGCAGGACCCCGCCGAACTGTCGAGGCACCTGGCGCTCGCGTCCGATCAGGTTCAGGTGCGCGGGCATGTCTTCTTCGCCGCCCGCGAGGTCGCGGCGGACCCGGCCGGGGCCATGGCGCGGGTGGTCGCCGACCACTACCAGGAGCCCTCGGAGCCCCCGCGCTGAGCCGTCGGCCGCTTCTGCCGGCCCAGGCCGTGTCCGACCTAGCGGCCGGTCTGCTGCCGGTGTCGGATCTCGGTGTCGGGGCCGGGTGAGCACACGCCCTCGTGCCCGTCCTCGAAACGGACGCGGTACGGGGGGTTGCCACTCTGTCCCATGACCTCGACGATCTCGCCGACCTTGTCGTGCTGTCCGACCACCCTGCCGTGCTGGACAAGCTGGTCGCCCACGGTTGCACGCATCTGGAGGGCCTCCTCACCACGTACGGGAGCAGCGGTCCGTGGCCTTGAGTTTACGGCGCGGGGCCCGGAGGGGACCCGTGCGTGCACGCCGCTCAGCCTCGGGCCCGCTGGGTCACCGCGATGCAGACCAGCACCGCCGCGGCCGTCAGCGGGGCGGCCACCGTCAGGTGCTCGCCGAGCAGCAGCACCGACCACACCAGTGTGAGCAGCGGCTGGGCCAACTGCAACTGGCTGGCCTTCGGGATGCCGATCGCCGCCATGCCCCGGTACCAGACGACCAGTCCGAGGAACTGCGAGCCCGCCGAGACCCAGAGCAGACCGCTCACGCTGTGGAACGTCAGCTCGACGGGCTCGTACGACAACGCCGTGATGGCGGCGGGCACGCTGAACGGCAGACACATGACCAGCGCCCAGCCGATGACCTGCCAGCCCGGCATGACCCGGGCCAGCCGGCCGCCCTCGGTGTAGCCGGCCGCGCACACCAGCAGCGCGCCGAAGAGATAGAGGTCGGCGGTGGTGAGGGCGCCGCCGCTCTGCTGCACGGTGAAGGCGACGACCGCCGCGGCACCGGCGCCGGCGGCCGTCCAGAAGGTGCGGGACGGGCGGGTGCCCATGCGCAGGGCGGACAGCAGCGCGGTGGTGAGCGGGAGCAGCCCGACCACGACGGCGGCGTGCGCGGTGGTGGAGGTCTGCAGCGCGAGGGTGGTGAGCAGCGGGAAGCCGACGACGACCCCGGCGGCGACGACCGCGAGCCCGGCCCAGTGCCGCCGGTCGGGCACGGGGACGCGCAGGGCGAGCAGACAGACCCCGGCGATCAGCGCGGCGAGGACGGACCGCACGGCGACCAGCGACCACGGTCCGAAGCCCTCCAGGCCCCACGCGGTCGAGGGGAAGGTGAGGGAGAAGGCGACGACACCGAGCGCGGCGAGGAGGGTCCCGGTCGCCCGGGACGGCTGGGTGTCGACCGCTATCGTGATCGGGGCAGTAGCGCTACTCTGTACTCTCATGCAAGAGCGTAGCAGCGTCGGTGACCTGGCGGAACGGCTGCGACAGGAGCTGAACCGCTACTCACCTGGTGGAAAGCTCCCGTCGAGCCGGGCCCTCGTCGAGCAGTACCGGGTGAGCCCGGTGACCGTCTCCCGCGCCCTGGCCCAGCTGGCCGCCGAGGGCCTGGTGGTGACCCGTCCCGGCGCCGGAGCGTTCCGGACCCACCCGCGGACGACGACGCCCGCCCCGGCCGGCGACACCTCCTGGCAGGAGGTGGCCCTGAGCGCGGACGCCGCCACCGACCTCGTGCCCCGCTCGGTGGACGCGTCCGGAGTCGTGGTCTCGCTGGCCGCGCCGCCGCCCGGCGTCATCGAGTTCACCGGCGGCTATCTGCACCCCTCGCTCCAGCCCGAGCAGGCCCTCGCGGCCGCGCTCTCCCGGGCCGCCCGCCGCCCCGGCGCCTGGGGGCGCCCGCCACTGGAGGGGCTGGTGGAGCTGCGCGAGTGGTTCGCGCGGGGCATCGGCGGGGCCGTGAGCGCGGCCGAGGTGCTGATCGCCGCGGGCGGCCAGTCGGCGCTGACGATCGCCCTGCGCGCGCTCGCGACCCCCGGGGCGCCGGTGCTCGTCGAATCGCCCACCTATCCGGGCATGCTGGCGATCGCGCGGGCGGCGGGACTGCGCCCGGTGCCCGTTCCGGTGGACGCGGACGGGGTGCGCCCCGAACTGCTCGCCGACGCCTTCCGGGCCACCGGCGCCCGCGTCTTCATCTGCCAGCCCCTCTTCCAGAACCCGACCGGCGCCGTCCTCGCCCCCGAGCGCCGCGGCGAGGTGCTGCGGATCGCGCGGGAGGCCGGCGCGTTCGTCGTCGAGGACGACTTCGTACGACGGCTCGTGCACGAGGACGCGGGCGCACTCCCGCGCCCGCTCGCCGCGGAGGACGCGGACGGGGTCGTCGTGCACGTCGGCTCGCTGACGAAGGCGACCTCGCCGAGCTTCCGCGTGTGCGCGCTCGCCGCCCGCGGACCGGTCCTGGAACGGCTGCGCGCCATCCAGGTCGTCGACACCTTCTTCGTGCCGAGGCCCCTCCAGGAGGCGGCACTGGAACTGGTCGGCTCCCCGGCCTGGCCCCGCCACCTCCGTTCGATCTCCGCCGCCCTGCGGAGCCGCCGCGACACCATGACCTCGGCCCTGCGCCTGAACCTCCCCGAACTCGCCCTGCCCCACATCCCGTCCGGCGGATACCACCTGTGGCTGCGCCTGCCCGAGGGCATGTCCGAACCCGCCCTCACGGCCGCCGCCCTGCGCGCGGGCGTCGCCATCACCCCGGGCCGCCCGTACTTCAGCGCCGAACCCCCGGCCGGCCACCTCCGGTTGAGCTTCGCGGCGGTCGCGGGCGCAGGGGAGATCGCGGAAGGGGTACGACGGCTTCGTACGGCGTATGACGAGGTGCTCCGGGGGGCCGGGGCGGAAACCGTTCGCCCCTGACCGCCGTCCCCTGCGAGGATCCCGCCATGAGCGACCTCGCCACCGGCTACGAGATCTCCACCGACCCCGACCGCATCGACGCCGGGCGGGTGCACCGGTGGCTGTCCACCGACGCGTACTGGGCGCTCGGGCGCACCCGCGAGAAGCAGGACCGGGCGATCGCCGGGTCGCTCAACTTCGGGGTGTACGACACGGCTTCGGGGGAGCAGGTGGCGTATGCCCGGGTGATCACCGACCGGGCGACCTTCGGGTGGCTGTGCGATGTGTACGTCGATCCGGCCGTGCGGGGCAAGAAGATCGGCACCTCACTGGTCGAGGCGGTGCGCGAGCATCTGCGCGAGGACGGCTTGCGGCGCATCCTGCTGGCCACGCACGACGCGCACGGGGTGTACGAGAAGGCCGGGTTCGCGCCGCTCGCCCAGCCGGACCGGTGGATGGCGTACCTCTACTAGGGCCTGTCCGGCGGATCAAGTCGCAGGAAAGCCGCGGCGCCTCATCGACGCAGGTGAGCGGGGGCTGGCGCGTTGGACTGCAAGGCGGAGGAGGGCGGCGACGCGGAGCGTCGTCAACCGACGACAACGCCGCAGGCCGGCGTGCCAGCCCCCGCGTCTGCGGCATGATCCGCCGGACAGGTCCTAGGCCCCCTCGTTTCAGGTGACTTGTCCGGCCCCGTCCCGACCTTGGCGTAACTCCCGGGTAACACCCCTTGACCTGCGTACTTTCTCCACTCACCATCACCGCATGGCACTCCGGGTCACATTCGTCGCCGCCGCCCGCAGCTCCCCGCTGCTCGCGGAACGCTTCGAGGACGACCGGCCCCTCGATCAGGCCGGCTGGGACGAGGTGCAGCGCGCCGCACAGGAGCTGCTGCCCCTGGCCGCCGCCGAGCTGCGCTACTGCTCGCCGACCCCGCGCAGCCGCGCCACCGGCGACGCCCTCGGTTACGCCCCGCTCGTGCAACTCGCCCTGCGGGACTGCGACATGGGCCGCTGGCGTGGGCTGACGCTGGGCGAGGCGATGGCGCGCGAGCCGGAGGCGGTGGACGCCTGGCTCGCCGATCCACGCGGCGTTCCGCACGGCGGTGAGTCGCTGCTGGCGTTCATCACCCGGGTCGGCGGCTGGCTCGACACCCGCCCCGTGGGCGACGGCGGCCGGATCGTCGCCGTGGCCGAACCCTCGGTGGTCCGGGCGGCCCTGGTGTACGCCCTCAAGGCACCCCCCTCGACCTACTGGAACATCGACGTGCGTCCCCTGTCGACGACCACCCTCACCGGCCACGCGGGCCGCTGGAACCTGCGCTTCGACGGGGCGTCGACTCAGTCGTCCCGGGCGTAGTCGGTCGTGAGCACCAGGTCCTTGGCGGGGCCGCCCACCCGCCAGGCGGTCCGCCAGTGGTCGGCGTCCAGGACGCTGAACTCGCCGCGGTAAAGGTCCGCCGAGCACGGATGGTCGGTGACATGCCGACCGGTCGTCAGGTCCAGGTTGTGAAAGGGGCGGCCGTCGGCGAAGCGTACGTCCGCCGTCCCTGAGCGTGGACCCGGTAGGAAGCGCAGCGTCCGTTCGGCGGGGCGCGGGACACCCTGCCAGGTGAAGGTGCCGGACTCGTGGTGCAGAAGGCCGCCGCCCTCCAGAGGGCTGAAAACCGTCGTGCCGGAGAACTCCCCTTCCGCTCCGCTCGCCAGGTCGCGTACGGAGCGCGCCACCCTCCAGCTTCCGGCCAGATATGCCAGTACATCCGGCACTGGCCAGAAATCTTCCATTCCTGCTTCCCTTCCGACACTTTCGAAACCCCGCGACCCATTGACGCTCCCGAACCCCCTCCCTATCTTGCCGTTCGAAGTGCTGATCAGCGTCTGGGATTTCGAACATCGAGCCGCGGAGTATTCATGTCACGCACCCGCTGGAGATACGGCATAGCCGCCACCGCCCTCCTGGCGGCGGCCGGCCTCATCCCCGCCCCCGCCCACGCCGAGGACGTCACCGACTACGCCATCACCGTCGACCCCACCGCCAAGGGCGCGAAGATCGACGACACGATGTACGGCGTCTTCTTCGAGGACATCAACCGGGCCGCCGACGGCGGTCTGTACGCCGAGCTCGTGCAGAACCGGTCCTTCGAGTACTCCACCGACGACAACAAGTCGTACACGCCCCTGACCTCCTGGACGGTCGACGGCACCGGCCAGGTCGTGAACGACGACGGGCGCCTGAACGCCCGCAACCGCAACTACCTCTCCCTGGGCGCCGGTTCGTCCGTCACGAACGCGGGCTACAACACCGGCGTCAGCGTCGAGGAGGGCAAGCGGTACGACTTCTCGGTATGGGCCCGCGCCGCGGCCGGCACGACCCTCACGGTCACCCTTCAGGACGCCGACGGCGGCCTGGCCGCCGCCCGCCAGGTGGCCGTGACGAAGAGCGGCTGGGCCAAGTACAAGGCGACCTTCACCGCCACCCGCACCAGCAATGCGGGGCGCCTCACCGTCGGCTCCTCCGCCGCGACCGCGCTCGACATGGTGTCCCTCTTCCCGCGTGACACCTACCGGAACGAGTCCAACGGCCTGCGCAAGGACCTCGCCGAGAAGATCGAGGCCCTGCACCCCGGCTTCGTCCGCTTCCCCGGCGGCTGCCTGGTCAACACCGGCTCCATGGAGGACTACAGCGAGGCCTCCGGCTACCAGCGCAAGCGGTCGTACCAGTGGAAGGACACCATCGGGCCGGTCGAGGAGCGCGCCACCAACTCCAACTTCTGGGGCTACAACCAGAGTTACGGCCTCGGCTACTACGAGTACTTCCGCCTCTCCGAGGACATCGGCGCCATGCCGCTGCCCGTCGTCCCGGCCCTGGTGACCGGCTGCGGCCAGAACAAGGCCGTCGACGACGAGGCGCTCCTCAAGCGGCACATCCAGGACACCCTGGACCTCATCGAGTTCGCCAACGGCCCGGTGACCAGCGAATGGGGCAAGAAGCGCGCCCAGATGGGCCACCCCAAGCCCTTCCACCTCACCCACATCGAGGTCGGCAACGAGGAGAACCTGCCCGAGGCGTTCTTCGCCCGGTTCCAGGAGTTCCGCGCCGCCATCGCGGCGAAGTACCCCGACATCCAGGTCATCTCCAACTCCGGCCCGGACGACTCCGGTACGACCTTCGACACGGCGTGGCAGCTCAACAAGGACGCCAAGGTCGACATGGTCGACGAGCACTACTACAACAGCACCCAGTGGTTTCTGCAGAACAACGACCGCTACGACACCTACGACCGGAGCGGCCCGAAGGTCTTCCTCGGCGAGTACGCCTCCTTGGGCAACGCGTTCAAGAACGGCCTCGCCGAGGCGGCGTACATGACCGGCCTGGAGCGCAACGCGGACGTCGTCAAACTCGCCTCGTACGCACCGCTGTTCGCCAACGAGGATTATGTCCAGTGGCGGCCGGACCTAATCTGGTTCAACAACCACGCCGCCTGGAACTCGGCCAACTACGAGGTCCAGAAGCTGTTCATGAACAACGTCGGCGACCGGGTCGTTCCCTCGACCGCCACCGGCACCCCCTCGCTCACCGGCCCCCTCACCGGTGCCGTGGGCCTGTCCACCTGGGCGACCACCGCCGCCTACGACGACGTCCAGGTCACGGACGCCGACGGCAACTCCCTGCTCAGCGACGACTTCTCCGGTGACGCCTCGAAGTGGACGCACACCGGCGGCGGCAGCTGGAGCGTCCAGGACGGGCAGTACGTGCAGACCGACGTCGCCGCCGAGAACACCATGGTGTCGGCCGGTGACACCAACTGGCACGACTACGACCTGAAGGTGAAGGCCACCAAGAAGTCCGGCAAGGAGGGCTTCCTCGTCGCCTTCGGCGTCAAGGACACCGGCAACTACTACTGGTGGAACCTGGGCGGCTGGAACAACACCCAGTCCGCCGTCGAACAGGCCGTGGACGGCGGCAAGTCCACGCTGATCTCCAAGGCCGGCACCATCGAGACGGGCCGCACCTACGACATCGACGTGAAGGTGCGCGGCCGCCAGGTCACCCTGTACCTCGACGGTCAGGAGTGGGGCAGCTTCACCGACGACAAGCCGGCCGAGCCGTTCCGCCAAGTCGCCACCTTGGACAAGAAGTCCGGTGACCTGATCGTCAAGGTCGTCAACGCGCAGGCCACCGCGGCCCGTACGGCGATCGACCTCGGCGGTGCGAAGGTCGCGTCCAAGGCGCGGGTCACCACCCTGGCGGCCGACGCGAACGCGGTGAACACCGAGACGGAGACTCCGGTCGCTCCGGTGAGGTCCACGTTCGACGGGGTCGCCGACAAGTTCACGTACACCTTCCCGGCGAACTCCGTCACCTTCCTGCGGATCAGGCAGAAGTAGGCGGGTTGTCAGGGGGCGTGGGCTGCTGCCGGTCGACCGGCAACAGCCCACGCTCGTCGAACACCTTCTTCGCGACGAACGTGGCGTTCAGGGCCCGCGGGAAACCGCAGTAGCCGGCGGAGTGCAGCAGCGCCTCGACGATCTGCTGGGGCGTCAGACCCACGTTCAGCGCCGCGTTGATGTGCACCTCCAGCTGGGGCTCGCAGCCGCCGAGCGCGGTGAGCATCCCCAGCGTCACCAACTGGCGGTCCCGCGGCGCGAGTTCCGGCCGGGAGTAGATCTCGCCGAAGCCCCAGGCGACGATCTGGTGGCCCATCTCGGGGCTGATGTCGGCGAGCGAGTCGATGACCCGCTGCCCGACCTCGCCGTCGACACGCCGCAGCACCTCAAGGCCCTGGGCGAAACGCTCTTCACGGGTGGCGCCGTCCGTCATGTCATACCCTCCATTAACCTTTGAATAAGCTGGAATTCATTCCACCACTTTCGGCGACCGCACAACCGGTCGTATTCCCCCTCTGTCTAAAAGGGCGCAGTGAATTGCTGCGAATGGACGCACGGGGATGAACCCCCGGACGGGGGGCCCGAATTGCACAGCGGTATGCCAAGACCTCGACGGGCCGCGGCCGGACTCGCGGCGCTGATCACCGCCGTCGTCTTCTGCGCCGCCGACGCCGTCGCCCGCAGCTACCCCTTCGGCCCCCGCACCCGCACCGTCAACGACCTGGGCAACCAGTACGTGCCCTTCCACGCCCACCTGTGGGACCTGCTGCACGGCAGGGCCGACGGCGGGCTCCTGGTCAACTGGCAGTCCGGGTACGGCAGCAGCTTCCTGCCCGACCTCGGCACCTACCTCACCAGCCCCTTCGCCCCGCTCGTGGCGCTGTTCCCGCGCGACGAGATCGACCTCGCGGTGTACGTGATCACCGTGCTGAAGGTCGCGTGCGCCGCGGCCGCCATGGCCTGGCTGCTGCTCGCGCTGCGCCCCGGCCGCTGGTGGGCGGCGGGGCTCCTGGGGGCGTCGTACGCCCTGTGCGGATGGACCGTGGCCGCGGCCGTCTACAACCTCATGTGGCTCGACGGCCTCATCGCGCTGCCGCTGCTGTGCCTGGTCGGCGAATGGATTCTGCAGCGGCGCCGGCCACTTCTCGGGGTGCTGGTCGTGACGGCGGCCTGGATCGCCAACTTCTACACCGCGTACATGGCCACCCTCGCCGCCGCTCTCGTCCTGCTGCTGCGCCTCGCCCTCTCCGGCCACCCGCCTCGCCGCAAGGCCGCGGTGGCGGGCCGCGCCGGGCTGACCGTGGCGCTCGGGGTGGGCCTGGCCGCACCGGTCGTCTCGGTGATCTACTTCGGCACCACCCACGCCTCCCCCGGCAGGTTCACGCGGTTCAAGCCGGTGGGGACCGAGGACCTGCTGGCCCGGCTGCTGCCGACGACGTACAGCTTCGGTTCACCGGCGCTCTACGTCGGCACCACCGCCCTGCTCCTCGCCCTCGCCCTGCCCTTCCACCGGGCGGCTCCCCGGCAGGTGCGCGCCGGGTGGAGCCTGCTGGTGACCGCGGTGATCCTGTCGATGCAGTGGGACCCGACCCATCTGCTCTGGCACGCCTTCGCCGCCCCGCAGGGCAGTCCGTACCGGCAGGCCTTCGTGGTGTGCGCGCTGCTGGTGATGGCGGCCTGGCACGCGCTCTCGTACGGCGTGCCCGCCCCGCGCGCCCTGGGCGCGGCCGCCGGCCTGCTCGCCCTGCTCGTGGCCGTCGCGAGCCGGAGCGGGCTCGTGCGTCAGATCGCGTGGCCGGTCCTGCTGCTCGCCGTCGCGGGCACGGTCGTCGGGCTGGTGCTGCTGGGCGTGGCGAGCGGGACGGGCGGATGGCGGCCCCTCGGTGAGCGTGCCCGGCGTCTTCTCCGCGTTGGCGACCGGCGTCCGGTCGGTGAGCGTGCCCGGCGTCTTCTCCGTGTCGGCGACCGGCGTCCGGTCGGTGAGCGTGCCCGGCGTCTCCTCCGTGTCGGCGACCGGCGTCCGGTCGGTGAGCGTGCCCGGCGTCTTCTCCGCGTCGGCGACCGGCGTGGGCTCGGCAAGGGCGCTCGTCGCCGCGTGCTGGTCGCGTGCGCCGCCCTCCTGCTCCTCGGTACCCAGTTCGGCGAGACCGTCGCCACGTCGGCCGTGGCGTCCCGGCTGCGGCTCGCGCATCTGGACGACTACGCGCCCTGGGGTGACCGGCAGCGGCGGCAGGAGGAGGCGGTCGCGGGGGCCGACGGCTGGCCGCGCTACCGCACCGACCCCGGCCGGGAGCAGACCGTCGCCAACGATCCGATGCTCGTGGGCGGCCAGGGCGCCCAGTACTACAGCAGCCACACCTCCGACGTGCTCCTGCGCACCCTCACCGCGCTCGGCGGCGGCTGGACCTCGGGCGGCCGCAGTCTGCAGAGCCTGGACAACTCCGTCACTGACGTGATCTTCTCCGTCGGCGCCCGGGTGCACTCCCCGCCGGACCCGCACCAGAGCCGACACCCGGAGGCGGGCGGCCGGGTGACCGTCAGCCGCCAGGACGTGCCGCCTCTGGTGACCGTACGACCCACGACCACCACCGGCCCCGCCTTCGGACCCTCGCCCTACCGCAACCAGGAACTGCTCCTCGGCGCCCGCGTCTACACCCTGCCCGACCTCACCGTGCGCCCCGAGACCCTCACGGCCCGGTGCCCGGCCGGCAGCGAGGTCTATCTCTGGGCCCCGCGCTTCTGGGGCACGGCCCGGCTCACCGGTGCCCCGGGGCCGACCGGCCGCTTCAGGGCGGACGCGAGCAGGCGCGCCGCCATGCAGCGCCTCGGTACGGTCCCGCCGTCCGGCCGGCTGACGATCGGGCTGTCCGCGCACCGCCCCGGTGTGATCCCGGACGGCGCGGTCGGCTGTCTGGACACCGGCGCGCTGCATGACGTCGTCCAGCGGCTCAGGACCACCGGCGCCACGGTGGTCACCGTCTCCGACGGCACGATCCGGGCGGAACTCCCCGCCGGGAGCACCGGGACCGCGGTCGTCGCGGCTCCCAGGATCGCCGGCTGGCGCTGTGCGGCCGGCGACGCGGCGGTGGAACCCGCGGGGGACTACCACGGGCTGGTGTCCGTGCCCTTGGGCGGCGGGTCGGACTCCGTCACCTGTACGTTCCGTCCACCGGGGTTGAGGCTGGGGCTCGCGGTCGGGGGAGCGGCGCTCCTGTCGCTGCTGCTGCTCGCCGCCCTGGGCGTCGTCCGACGATCACCCAAGATTGCATAAACGTGCATCGCTGCGTATAGTCATGCCATCCAAGAGGAGGGTGACATGGCGGTACGTGCGGCAGTGGCCGGAGCGAGCGGTTATGCGGGCGGCGAGGCCCTGAGGCTGCTCCTGGCCCACCCCGAGGTCGAGATCGGTGCCCTGACCGGCAACTCCAACGCCGGCCAGAAGCTGGGCGCCCTGCAGCCGCATCTGCTGCCGCTGGCCGACCGAGTGCTCCAGGAGACCACCCCCGAGGTGCTCGCCGGGCACGACGTCGTGTTCCTCGCGCTGCCCCACGGCCAGTCCGCCGCGGTCGCCGAGCAGCTCGGCCCGGACGTCCTGGTCGTCGACATGGGCGCCGACTTCCGGCTCAAGGACGCGGCCGACTGGGAGCGGTTCTACGGCTCCCCGCACGCCGGGACCTGGCCCTACGGCCTCCCCGAACTGCCGGGTGCCCGTGCCGCGCTGGAGGGGTCCAAGCGCATCGCGGTGCCCGGTTGCTACCCGACCGCCGCCACGCTGGCCCTCTTCCCGGCGTACGCCGCCGGGATCGCCGAGGCCGAGGCCGTGATCGTCGCCGCCTCCGGCACCTCCGGCGCGGGCAAGGCACCCAAGGCGCATCTGCTGGGCAGCGAGGTCATGGGGTCCATGACGCCGTACGGCGTCGGTGGCGGCCACCGGCACACGCCCGAGATGATCCAGAACTTCAGCGGGGTCGCCGGGGAGCGGATCACCGTCTCCTTCACCCCGACCCTCGCCCCGATGCCCCGCGGCATCCTCGCCACATGCAGCGCCAAGGCCCGTGCCGGGGTCACCGCCGAGTCCGTCCGCGCCGCCTACGAGAAGGCCTACGCCGACGAGCCCTTCGTCCACCTCCTCCCCGAGGGACAGTGGCCCGCCACCGCGTCCGTCTACGGTTCCAACGCCGTTCAGGTGCAGGTCGCGTACGACGAGACCGCAGGCCGCATCATCGCGATCAGCGCCATCGACAACCTCACCAAGGGCACCGCGGGCGGTGCCGTACAGAGCATGAACATCGCCCTCGGTCTCGACGAGACCACCGGGCTTTCCACGATCGGAGTCGCACCGTGAGCGTCACGGCAGCCAAGGGATTCCGGGCGGCGGGCATCGCCGCCGGAATCAAGGAGAACGGCAACCCCGACCTGGCCCTCGTGGTCAACGACGGGCCCCGCCGCGCCGCCGCCGGTGTCTTCACCTCCAACCGTGTGAAGGCCGCCCCCGTCGTGTGGTCCGAACAGGTCCTCAAGGACGGGCAGTTGACGGCCGTCGTCCTCAACTCCGGTGGCGCCAACGCCTGCACGGGCCCCAAGGGCTTCCAGGACACCCACGCCACCGCCGAGAAGGTCGCCGACGCGCTCGGCATCGGCGCCATCGAGGTCGCCGTCGCCTCCACCGGCCTCATCGGCGTCCTGCTCCCGATGGACAAGCTGCTGCCCGGAGTCGAGACGGCCGCGGCCCAGCTCTCCGAGCACGGCGGCGAGAAGGCCGCCATCGCCATCAAGACCACCGACACCGTCCACAAGACGTCCGTCGTCACCAAGGACGGCTGGACGGTCGGCGGGATGGCGAAGGGCGCGGGCATGCTCGCCCCCGGCCTCGCCACCATGCTGGTCGTCCTGACCACGGACGCCGATCTCCCGAGTGACGTGCTGGACAAGGCTCTTCGCGCCGCCACCCGCACCACCTTCGACCGCGTCGACTCCGACGGCTGCATGTCCACCAACGACACCGTCCTGCTGCTCGCCTCGGGCGCCGCCGAAGTCACCCCGGCCCACGACGAGTTCGCCGAGGCCGTACGCCAGGTCTGCGACGACCTCGGTCAGCAGCTCATCCGGGATGCCGAGGGCGCCAGCAAGGACATCAAGGTCGAGGTGGTGGGCGCCGCGACCGAGGAGGACGCCGTCGAGGTGGGCCGCTCCATCGCCCGCAACAACCTCCTCAAGTGCGCCATCCACGGCGAGGACCCCAACTGGGGCCGCGTGCTCTCCGCGATCGGCACCACCAAGGCCGCCTTCGAGCCGGACCAGCTCAACGTCGCCATCAACGGCGTCTGGGTCTGCAAGAACGGCGGCGTCGGCGAGGACCGCGACAACGTCGACATGCGCTACCGCGAGGTGCACATCGTCGCCGACCTCGCCGCCGGCACCGAGACCGCCACGATCTGGACCAACGACCTCACCGCCGACTACGTCCACGAGAACAGCGCGTACTCGTCATGAGCAACCCACCCGCGCGGAAGCACACCGCCCTCCCCAAGGCCCAGATCCTCATCGAGGCGCTGCCCTGGCTGGTCCGGCACAACGGCAGGACCGTCGTCATCAAGTTCGGCGGCAACGCCATGATCGACGAGGACCTGAAGCGCGCGTTCGCCCAGGACGTCGTCTTCCTGCACCACGCCGGCCTCAAGCCGGTCGTCGTGCACGGCGGCGGCCCGCAGATCAGCGCCGCCCTCGACCGGCACGGCATCGTCAGCGAGTTCAAGGCCGGCCTCCGCGTCACCACCGAGGACGCCATGGACGTCGTACGGATGGTGCTGGCCGGACAGGTCCAGCGTGAGCTGGTCGGGCTCCTCAACCAGCACGGGCCGCTGGCCGTCGGGCTGACCGGCGAGGACGCGCACACCATCACCGCCACCAAGCACCAGCCCGAGATCGACGGCGAGTTGGTCGACATCGGGCGGGTGGGCGAGATCACCGCGATCGACACGGGCGCGATCGAGGCACTCCTCGCCGACGGCCGCATCCCGGTCGTCTCGTCGATCGCCCGTAGCCAGGACGACGGACATGTCTACAACGTCAATGCTGATACGGCGGCTGCGGCACTCGCGGCTGCTCTGGGAGCGGAAACTCTCATGGTCCTCACGGACGTCGAGGGCCTGTACGAGGACTGGCCCCACTCCGACGAGGTGATCAGCCGCCTCACCGCCTCCCAACTGGAGAAGCTGTTGCCGGAGTTGAGCTCCGGCATGGTCCCCAAGATGGAGGGCTGCCTGCACGCCGTGCGCAACGGCGTCAACACCGCCCGGGTCATCGACGGACGGGTCCAGCACTCGATCCTGCTGGAGATCTTCACCGACGAAGGCATCGGCACGATGGTCGTGCCGGACGCGCAAGAGGGGGATGGGGAATGACCGGCAATCAGGAGCTCACCCAGCGGTGGCAGGGCTCGCTCATGAACAACTACGGCACCCCCCGCCTCCCCCTCGTCCGCGGCGAGGGCCTCAAGGTCTGGGACTCCGCGGGCACGCAGTACTACGACTGGGTCGGCGGCATCGCCACCAACGCGCTCGGCCACGCCCACCCGGCCATCGTCGACGCCGTGAGCAGGCAGATCGCGTCCCTCGGGCACATCTCCAACTTCTTCATGGCCGAGCCGACGATCGCCCTCGCCGAACGGCTGCTCCAGCTCTTCGGCCGGGACGGCAGGGTCTTCTTCTGCAACTCCGGCGCCGAGGCCAACGAGGCCGCCTTCAAGATCGGCCGGCTGACCGGGCGCGGCCACATGGTGGCCACGCAGGGCGGCTTCCACGGCCGCACCATGGGCTCCCTCGCCCTCACCGGCCAGCCCGCCAAGCAGACCCCGTTCCTGCCGCTGCCGGGTGACGTCACCCACGTGCCCTACGGCGACGCGCAGGCGCTGGCCGCCGCGGTCACCGAGGACACCGCGTTCGTCGTCATCGAGCCCGTCCAGGGCGAGAACGGCGTCGTGGTCCCGCCCGCCGGCTACCTCAAGGCGGCCCGGGCGATCACCGCGGCGAAGGGCGCGCTGCTCGTCCTCGACGAGGTGCAGACCGGCATCGGCCGGACCGGGCACTGGTTCGAGTACCAGGCCCACGAGGGAGTACTGCCGGATGTCGTGACCCTCGCCAAGCAGCTCGGCGGCGGACTGCCGCTCGGCGCGACCGTCGCCTTCGGCCGGGCCGCGGAACTGCTCCAGCCGGGCCACCACGGCACGACCTTCGGCGGCAACCCGGTCGCCTGCGCCGCGGGACTCGCCGTGCTCGACACCATCGCCGGTGAGGGCCTGCTGGAGAACGTGAAGCGGCAGAGCGCCGCGCTGACCGACGGAATCGAGTCGCTGGGGCACCCGCTGGTCGACCATGTCCGGGGCTCCGGGCTCCTCCTGGGTATCGTGCTCACCGAGCCGCTCGCGCCCCGTGTGCAGCAGGCGGCTCAGGACGCCGGTTTCCTGGTGAACGCGCCCGCCCCCGATGTCGTACGGCTGATGCCGCCGCTGAACCTCGGCGACGACGAGGTGGCTGCGCTGCTCCAGGCGCTGCCCGGCGTTCTTGACGCGGCACACGGGGACGGATGATCCGGAGAAATGAGACGTCGATGAGCCAGGCGCAGGAGCATGAGCAGAACGGGGCGGGCGGGCCTGCGGTGCCGCAGACCCGCACGGCGCGGCACCGCCGGATCGTGGACATCCTCAACCGGCAACCGGTGCGGTCGCAGAGCCAGTTGGCGAAGCTGCTGTCCGACGACGGGCTGAGCGTCACCCAGGCGACGCTCTCCCGGGACCTCGACGAGCTCAACGCGGTGAAGATCCGCAACAACGACGGTGACCTGATCTACGCGGTGCCCAGTGAGGGCGGGTTCCGTACGCCTCGGGCGCCGCTCGGGGAGTCCGCGAAGGAAGAGCGGATGCGGCGGTTGTCGCAGGAGCTGCTGATCTCCGCGGAGGCTTCGGCGAATCTGGTGGTGTTGCGGACGCCGCCCGGTGCTGCGCAGTTCCTTGCCTCGGCCATTGATCAGGCTGAGCTGCATGACATCTTGGGGACCATCGCGGGTGACGACACGTTGTTGTTGATCAGTCGGGACCCGGTGGGTGGGCAGGCTTTGGCTGAGCACTTGTTGCGGTTGGCTCAGAACGGGCATTGAGCGTTGTCGGGTGCGGGTAGGTGGGGGCTGGTCGCGCCCACGCGGCGGAGCCGCAAATCGATACAGCCCCGCGCCCCTCAAAAGCCTTTCACCCGAGCCTTGCTGCCAAGCCGCCCGTACATCTCACCTCGTCGCCCGCTGTGATCAAGAGTGCCTCTACGTCCGGTAGGCCCTCCAGCCAGCGCAAGCCCTCTCGCGAACCCATCGCGAACGCCGCTGTTGCCCAGCAGTCCGCCCAGGTCACGCTCGGGGTCACCACCGTCACCGCCACCAAGTCGGTGACCGCCGAGCGGCCCGTGCGCGGGTCGACTATGTGGGCGCCGCGTTCCGCCGTACCGGATGTCGCCACGGCCAGTTCGCTCGCGCCCGCCGCCGACACCACCGCCGCCAAGCCCCCCGGCCGCAAGGGATCTGCCACGCCCACCCGCCACGGGCGCTGCGGTCCCGGCGTTCCCAGCAGCTGTACATCCCCGCCGCCGTTGAGGCTGACCCCGGTCGCGCCCGCCTTCATGAGGCGTCTGGCCGCGCGCTCCACCGCCCAGCCCTTGACGATGCCCGTCGGGTCGAGCCGGCCCTCGTAGCGGAGGCTGAACCAGCCGTCGCTCAACCGTTCGGCCTCCGCGCCCAGTTCGAGGACCTCGGCGACCTCCGGATCGCACTCCTCGACGGTCAGTTCGCCCTGCGCCAGCCGGGAGATCTGGCTGTCGTCCCGGTAGGTGCTGAACACCGCGTCCACCCGGTGCAGCCCGGCGACCGCCTCCGCGAGTGCCGCCCTGACGGTGTCAGGGTCCCCGCCGCGGACGTCGAAGGAGAAGACGGTCCCCATGACCTCCTCCGCATGACGTACCGCGGCGGGAGCTTCTGCCGGTTCGGCCACGGTGTCAGCCACCGGCCTGGTCCAGCGCCGACTGGAGGGACTTCTTGTAGCCCGCGCTGGTGTAGGTGGCGCCGGACACCGAGTCGATGTCCGCGCTGCCGGCCGCGACCGCCGCCGCGTTGAGCTTCGGCACGGCCAGCTCGGTCTTCTGGGTGCTCTGGCCCCCGCTCGGCGCCTGCACCGCCTCCGCCTTGGTGATCTTCCCGTTGCTGACGGTGATGCGGACCTGGACCGGGCCGTACTGCGTCTGCGCGACCGTGCCGGTCAGCGTCTTGGAGGCGGCGCTCTGGGCCGGGGCGGACGCGCTCTGGGAAGGCTGGGAGGGCTGCGCGGACTGCGGCGGCGCCGCGGCGTTCGCCTTGTCGATCGCCGACTGGAGGGACTTCTTGTAGCCCTCGCTCGTGTACGTCGCCCCCGACACCGTGTCGATGTCGGGACTCTGCTGGGCGACCACCGCCGCGTTGAGCTTCGGCACCGCCAGGTTGGTCTTCTCGGTGCTGGTCCCGCCCTGCGGCGCCTTCACCGCCTCCGACTTGGTGATCTTGGTGCCGTCGACGGTGATCCGGACCTGGACGGCGCCGTACTGGGTCTGCGTGGCGTCCCCGGTGAACGTGCTGGTCCCCGCCTGCTGCGCACCGCCCTGCGCCGACTCCTGAGCGGCGGCGGGCGGGGCCGCGCCGGCCGCCGAGGCCGGGTCGGACGACGGTTTCAGCGACAGCAGCAGCACGATCCCGGAGACGGTGGCGGCGCCGGCCAGGACGACACGCCGGATCGGATGACTCTTCCTCATGACTGAATGAACTCCTGAAGTCTGGTGCGGCCGGGCAGAGTTGGGGGCGTGACGTCCGTGCGGGACCGTCGCTCACATCTCGAACGACTCGTGGTGGATACGGCGGGCCGGCACCCCGGCGTCGCGCAGCGAGTCGTACACGGACTGCGCGAAGCCGGGCGGTCCGCACAGGAACACGTCGTGGTCGTCGATGTCCGGCAGCTTCTGCTGCAACCGCTCCGCCGAGATGTCGGGCCGCTCGCCGTCCGGACTGTTGACCGCGTACATCAGCCGGGCGCCCCGCTCGTCCGCGATGGCGGCCAGCTCGTCCCACAGCGCCAGATCCTGGGTGCTGTTGGCCCGGTAGAGCAGGGTGATGTCACCGGACGCGCCGGGCAGCGTCTCGAACAGCGCCCGCATCGGCGTGATGCCGACGCCGCCCGCGACCAGCAGCACCTTGCCGCGGCTTCGACGCTGGGCGGTCAGGGCGCCGTAGGGACCCTCGGCCCACACCTTCGTGCCGGGCCGCAGCTCGCGCAGCCGGGCCGTGTGGTCGCCGATCGCCTTGACCGTGATCCGCAGCATGTCCGGGCGGGGCGCCGCCGACAGCGAGTACGGGTGGGAGCTGAACCGCATGCCGGGTGCCATGAACCGCCAGCGGAAGAACTGCCCGGCCTCCGCGCCCATCCGGTGCAGCTTCTTCCCGCCGATCAGCACGGACACGATGCCCGGCGTCTCCTCGATGACCGCCTCGACGTACATCCGGTGGCGCAGGTTGAGGCGGAGCGGGGTGAGGATCCGGTACCAGACCACCAGCGCGGTGACGATGCCGTACAGCCCGTACCAGAAGGTCTTCGCGGTCGGCTGGACGGCGAACTCGTTGCCGGTGGTGATCTGGTGCCAGAACGTCAGGAACACCACGGCGTAGGTGAGCAGATGCACGTGGTACCAGGTGTCGTACGGCAGCCTGCGCCGGACGCCGCCGACCGACAGGAGGGCGATGACCACCAGCAGTCCGGTGCCGATGGCCGCCTTGCCCATGTCCGGCAGGGTCGTGACGATGTCCGTGAACTGCTGCACGACATCGCCGAGCGTCTTGCCGGCCTGGAGCGCGTACGCCCAGGTGATGAGGAAGACATGGGCGACGACCAGGCTCACCGTGTACCGGCCGCTCATCGCGTGCCAGCGGGCGACCCGGTCCGAGCCCACCCGCCGCTCCAGCGCCGGCACCCGGGCCATCTGGAGGACGACCAGCGCCATCAGATAGCCGGACAGCAGTCCGGTGATCCGGCCCGCGGCCAGGATCCTGGCGGTGTTGTCCGCGAGGGACGGGGTGTTGTCCCACCACAGCCACAGCACCGCCGCCGCGCCCGCCCACAGGGCGATCAGCAGCGGGACGGCCGGGGAGCGGCGCGGGCGGATGCGGCGCATCGTCTGGCGGCGGGCGGCGCGGCCGCCTGCGAGCGTCGTGGTCACGGTTCCTCCGGGGACGGATCAAGGGGGGTGGCGTGGTCCCTTGGCCCTCAGGTACGTGTGGCGACGCCCGTGTGTTCAGCCGCTCATCGAGTCCAGTGCGGACTGAAGTGACTGGCGGTAACCGTCACTTGTGTACGTGGCCCCCGACACCGTGTCGATGTCCGCGCTCTGCGCCTGGAGGGCCTCGGTGCGCAGGGTCGGGATGGCGTAGCTGTTGATCTGCTGGTCCCGTGGGTTGTCCTGGGGGTAGTCGACCGCGGTCACCTCGGTGAGCTTGCCGTTCGTGACGGTGACACGGACCTGGACCGGACCCCAGCGGGTGTCCACGGAGTCGCCGGTCACGGTCTTCGTGCCGGTGACCTGGGCGCCGCCCGACGGCGCGGAGACGGCCGGCGCGGTCACCGCAGCGGTGTGCGGCTTGAACGACAGCAGCAGCACCACCCCGGAGACGGTGGCGGCACTCGCCAGCACGATCCGGCGCAGGGGGCGGTTCTTCTTCAACGCGTGCATGGCAGCGGCCTTACGACTCTCAGAGTTCGAACGACTCGTGGTGGATACGGCGGTCGGGCACCCCGGCGGTGCGCAGCGCCACGTACAGCTCGCGGGCGAAGCCCTGCGGACCGCAGAGGTAGACGTCCCGGTCGGCGATGTCCGGGAAGGTCGCGCGCAGGGCGGCGGCGGAGAGATCCGGGCGCTTTCCGTCCGGTCCGTTGAGGGCGTAGCGCACCTCGGCGCCGCGCCAGCGGGCGACGGCCTCCAGCTCGCCGCCGAGGGCCAGGTCCTCGGCCGTGCGGGCCCGGTAGAGGAAGGCGACATCGCCGGGCAGGGTCTCGAACAGGGCGCGCAGCGGGGTGACGCCCACCCCGGCGCCGATCAGCAGCGAGCGGGACGCGGTCCGCCGGTCCCCGGTCAGTGAGCCGTACGGCCCCTCCGCCCACACCCGGGTCCCGGGCCGCAGCAGTGCCACGGCCGCGCTGTGGCCGCCGAGCGCCTTGACGGTGATCCGCATGAGGTCCGGGCGCGGGGGCGCCGACAGCGAGTACGGCGTCGACGTCCAGCCCAGCCCCTGGCCCAGGAACCGCCAGCGGAAGAACTGCCCGGACCGCGCACCCAGCTCGTCCAGCCGCCGGCCGCGGACGACTACGGAGTACACGCCCGGCGCCTCGCGGTGCACCGACTCCACCCGCAGCCGGTGCCGCAGGTTCAGCCGCACCGGGGCGAGCACGCGGAACCACAGTACGAGGGCCGCCACCCCGAGGTACAGCACGTACCAGGCGGTCGTGGCCGCGGTGTGGCCGCTGAAGTCGTCGCCCAGCGTCAGCTGGTGGAAGAAGGCCAGGAACACGGCCGCGTACGTGAGCAGATGGACGTAGTACCAGAACTCGTAACTGAGCCGGCGGCGCGCGGCACGGGCCGAGGTGACGCCGACCGCGAGGAGGATCAGCGTGCCGAAGGCCGCCTTCAGCATGTCCGGGTAGTCGAGAACCACCGTCACCGTCTCGTGCCAGACCGAGGCCCGGTCCTGGGCGGCGTACCCGAGCAGGATCAGCACGATGTGCGCGACCAGCAGACAGACCGTGTACCGCCCGGCCATCGCATGCCAGCGCGCCACCCGGTCGGAGCCGACCCGCCGCTCAAGCAGCGGCACCCGGGCCATCAGCCCGACCAGCACCGCGCAGACGTACCCGCACAGCAGCCCGGCGATCCGCCCGGCCCCGGTCAGCCAGCCGGCCGTACCGACCACCGTGCCGGTGTCCGCCCACCACAGGCCGACCACGGCCGCCGCCCCCGCCCACAGCACGGCGAGCACCGCACCCGCGGGGGAGCGCGGTGCGGGCGGCGTCACGGCCGGTGCCGCCCGCCGTTCGTACACGGTGGTCATGTGTGCGCCCCTTCTCCTGCCTGTCTCCTGCCAGGGACGCCACTGTGCCGCCACAACTTCTCAGGACCCTCTGAACCGGCACCCCGCTCAGCCCACTCAGAGCAAACTCAGAGCATCCGACGGCGCCCGCGGCCCCCGCGAGGGGTGATCCTGGGAGGGCGATGAACACCACCCGCTCCGGCCGCCCGGCCCTCGCCCGCCCCGACGGCACGCCCCTGCGTGTCCTCGTCGTCGACGACGACCCCGATCTCGCCGAGGTGCTCTGCGGCGCCCTGCGCTACGAGGGCTGGGAGGTCCGCACGGCCGGCGACGGCGCCACGGCGGTGACCGCGGCCCGGGAGCTGCTGCCGGACGCGGTCGTGCTCGACGTGATGCTCCCGGACACCGACGGCTTCGCCGTACTGCGCTCCCTGCACACCGTGAAGCCCGATGTGTGCGTGCTCTTCCTCACCGCGCGGGACGCGGTCGAGGACCGCATCACCGGGATCACCGCGGGCGGCGACGACTACGTCACCAAGCCCTTCAGCCTGGAGGAGGTCGTCGCCCGGATCCGCGGACTGCTGCGCCGCGCCGGCATGGCCCGCCAGCTGGAGGAGGGGCCGCGGCTGACCGTCGGCGACCTGGTCATGGACGAGGAGGCCCGTGAGGTGACCCGGGCGGGTGAGCTCATCGAGCTGTCGCCGACCGAGTTCGAGCTGCTGCGCTTCCTCATGCGCAACCCGCGCCGGGTGCTCAGCAAGACCCAGATCCTCGACCGGGTCTGGTCGTACGACTTCGGCGGTCGCGCCCATGTCGTCGAGCTGTACATCTCCTATCTGCGCAAGAAGGTGGACGCCGGGCGCGAGCCGATGATCCACACGGTGCGCGGGGCGGGCTATGTGCTCAAGCCGGTGACCGGATGAGGCGCGTGCCGCCGCGCACCCTGCGGGCCCGGCTCACCCTCGGCCTGGTGGTGCTGCTGGCGGTGAGCTGCGCCGCGGTCGGCGTGGCCGCCGTCGTCGGACTGCGCGGCTTTCTCACCGGCCGCCTCGACGAGCAGCTGACCGAGGCGGGGAACCGGTTCGCGGTGAGTCTGGAGCACAAGGGAGAGCCGCCGGGTACATCCGGCGACCACGACGCCGACGATCGCGGCGACACCCGCCGCCAGGCCACCGGCACCTTCGGCGCCCGGCTGGTCGACGGCACGGCCACCCACGCGGCGGTCGTCCGTCCGAGCGGCACCAAGGACGTCACCCTCACCGAGCGCGACGAGAAACGGCTCGCCGAGATCCCGGCCGACGGCAAGGGCCACACCGTGGACCTCTCCGCGCTGCACGACTACCGCGTGCTGGTGTCGAGCGGCCTCGACGGCGACACTCTGGTCACCGGCCTGCCGATGGAGCCCGTGGAGGCCACGGTCCACCGGCTCGAACTGCTCGCCGGGATCGTCTTCGGCCTCGCGCTCACCGTCACCGGCGTGGTCGGCGCCCTCTGGGTGCGCTGGTCGCTGCGCCCGCTGAGCCGGGTCGCGGCGACCGCCACCCGGGTCAGCGAACTCCCGCTGGCCAGCGGCGAGGTGGCGCTGCCGCCCCGGGCCCCGGAGTCCGACCCCCGCAGCGAGGTCGGCCAGGTCGCCGGCGCCTTCAACCGCATGCTGGGTCATGTCGAGGACGCCCTCACCAAACGGCACGCCAGCGAGGAACGGCTGCGCAGCTTCGCGGCCGACGCCAGCCATGAGCTGCGCACCCCGGTCGCGTCGGTGCGCGGCCACGCCGAACTGGCGTTGCTGCACCCGGGCCCGGTCCCGCCGGAGATCACCCGGGCCCTGGAACGCATCGCCGCCGAGTCGTCCCGCATGGGCGAGATGGTCGACGAGATGCTGCTGCTGGCCCGGCTGGACGCGGGCCGCCCCCTGGAGCGCCGCCCGGTCGACCTCACGATGCTGGTCCTGGACGCGGTCACCGACGCCCGGGCCGCGGGCCCCGGCCACCGCTGGACCCTGGAACTCCCCGAGGAACCGGTGACGGTCAGCGGCGACGCCCACCGCCTGCAACAGGTGTTGGCCAACCTGTTGGCCAACGCGCGTGGGCACACACCCGTCGGCACCGAGGTGACGGTCTCCCTGGAGACCGTCGACACGTCGGTCGTCCTCACGGTCCACGACGACGGTCCCGGTGTCCCCGAGGACATCCAGCCCGGCGTCTTCGAACGCTTCACCCGAGCCGACCGTCGCCGCACCGACGCCCCGGGGGGCGGCGCCGGCCTGGGCCTGTCGATCGTGGCCGCGGTGGCCGAGGCGCACGGCGGAGAGGTGAGCCTGCGGAGCGCGCCGGGCTCGACCACCTTCACCGTCCGGCTCAGTACCGGGTGATCGCCGTAGGCCCGCCCGTCGTACCGATCGCGATGTGGGGCTCCCGACCGGGAGAGGCCCACTTCAGGATCCGGCGCATCGCGTCCGCCGGCACGGACACACAGCCCGCCGTCGCACCGTCGCCGTTGACGTGCAGAAAGATCCCGGCGCCCCGACCACGCACCGGATGGCTGTAGTTGAAGCCGATCACCATGGCGTACGCGTACTGCTTCTCGTACGTGATCAGATGCTCGGACTCGGCCGCCCGGCAGTCCTTGGCGCGCGGCTCGCTCCAACGGTTGTAGACGCGCGAGTCGTTGTCCTGGCACCACCAGGAACTCGCCCGCACCGGACGGTACTTGTACGAGGTCCCGCTCGGCGCGCCCTTGATGCCGAAGGCGTACGGCAGCTCGTACAGCCCCGCCGGTGTGGTGTTCGTGCCCTGCTTGCGCGAGGTGCCCGCCACGAGCCCGTTCGCCCCGAACCGCGCCTTCGCCGAACCGGCCTTCACCCACTGCCCGTTGCGCAGATCCCACCAGGTGACGGTCCCGGAGGTGGAGGTGTCCTTGGCGGCCACCGCGGTGATCAGCTGGCTGCCGCCCCCGGTGTCGGCCATGCGTGCGGGAAGCGGGAGTCGCCCGCCGTCAGGAGCGGCGCCGAGCACGAGGAGGGACGCGGACACGAGAGCCGTGGCGACGGCGGGGGAGCCCATGGCTCAGACGGTAGAGGGCGGCAGCGGCAACGGCAGCCCGGGTAGGCCATCCAGGCTCGTCGCGATGTGCTCCTTCTTGGCGAAGTAGGCGCTCAGGGATTCGTCGTCCTCGCGCGCGAAACGCCGGGCGTGCAGATCGCGGTCCTCGTCGTACGTCATGAAGGGCACCGCGTAGCCACAGGAGTCGCGGATCTGCCGGGCCGTCACGACGATGATCGCCCGCAGGCCGTGCAGGCGCGGGTCGATGTCCGGGAAATGCGTGAGCAGTTCCGGGAAGCGGGGGTCGTCGCGCAGCACCGCCTCGCCCTCGCCGTGCACCCGGACGATGTTGGGCGGGCCCTGGAAGGCGCACCACATGAGCGTGATCCGGCCGTTCTCCCGCAGATGCGCCACCGTCTCCGCGGTGGAGCCGGCGAAGTCCAGGTAGGCGACGGTCAGTTCGTCGAGGACGGCGAAGGATCCCTTGAGCCCCTTGGGGGAGAGGTTGACCGTGCCGTCACCGGAGAGAGGGGCGGTCGCGGTGAAGAAGAGGGGCTGCGCCTCGATGAAAGTGCGCAGCCTGCCGTCTATGCGCTCGTAAGTCTTTCCCATGTCTAACGATTATGGGCGCAGATCTTTCGCCTGTCTAATGAATTGCGGGGTCCGCTTCCCCGGTCCCCGCCGTGGCCGCCCCGGCCGGCGCATCACTCGGGGCGGCCACAGCACCTGTCACGTCACTGGGTGAGCGTGCAGGTGGCCAGGGAACCGAGGCCCTGGGGCTTCTCGGCGGTGCGGCCGATGGAGATGGCGATGCGGTCGATCGTGGACGTCCGCTTGTCCGCCAGCGGGCCGAGGATGGCGTTCTGGACGAAGTTGGGGCCGCCCTGGCCGACCGTGTTCACCAGGCGCGTGTTCGCCTCGTTGATCTGGGTCTGCAGGAGCGCGAGGTTGCGGTCCACCTCGGCCTGCGCGGAAGCCGGGATCGCGGGGAGCTGGGAGGCGACGTCAGGGCAGGTGATGGTGCCGACGCCGGCGTTGTCCGCATCGCCCGCGCCGTTGCCCGCGTCCTCGCCCGCGTTGCCGGTGTCCTGCCCGGCGTCCTGGCCCGTGTCCCCGGCAGCTTCCGAGGCGGGGGCGCTCGGCGTGGCCTCGGCCTCCCCGCCCGTGTCCGCGGCGCCGTCGGCGTTGAGGGTGCAGGGCGCGAGCGCGTCAAGGCCCTGGGGCTTCTCCGCCGTACGGCCGATCGCGGTGGCCATGCGGTTGACGGTCGCGATCCGCTTGTCCTCCAGCGGGCCCAGAATGGCGTTCTGGACGAAGTTGGGTCCGCCCTGGCCGACGGTGTCGACGAGACGCTTGTTGGCCTCGTCGATCTGGGTCTGGAGGAGGGCGAGGTTGCGGTCGATCTCCGCCTGCGCGCTCGCGGGGATGGCGGGGAGCTGGGAGGCGACGTCCGGGCAGGTGATGGTGCCCGGGCTCGCGAGGGTGCGCGCGGTGTTGTCGCCGCTGCTCTTGGAGGACTCCCCGGCGAGGGCGGAACCGGCGATCACCGCACCGGTCAGCACCAGTGCGGTAGCGCTGCCGATGAGGGCGACGCGGCGCTTGTTGTACTTCGGAAGGGCCCTGGACATGCGGATGCCTCACAAGGGTCGGGAGTGTCGTGATGTTCGTCGTGTGTACAAACGCGGCGCCTGCGTTCGGGGAGAGGTACGAGCAAGCGGTTTCCCATGTTCAAAGGGAATCCCAAAAACACGTCAGATTGACGAATCATGCAGTGGTCTGCATACTCATGCATAACACTCATGCACAACCCTGAATGCGGCGATGAGGAGCAACGCAAGTGAGCAGCAACAGCGGTGACGTCCGGCTCTGGGGCGGCCGTTTCGCCGACGGTCCCGCCGAGGCCCTGGCCAAGCTGTCCGCGTCCGTGCACTTCGACTGGCGGCTGGCTCCCTACGACATCGCCGGTTCGCGTGCCCACGCGCGCGTGCTGCACAAGGCGGGGCTCCTCACCGAGGGCGAGCTTCAGCGCATGATCGCCGGGCTCGACCAGCTGGAGGCCGACGTCGCCGCCGGTTCCTTCGTCGGCACGATCGCCGACGAGGACGTCCACACCGCCCTGGAGCGGGGCCTCCTGGAGCGCCTCGGCCCCGACCTCGGCGGCAAGCTCCGCGCCGGCCGCTCCCGCAACGACCAGGTGGCGACCCTCTTCCGGATGTACCTGCGGGACCACGCCCGGATCATCGCCGGCCTCATCGCCGACCTCCAGGACGCCCTGGTCGGCCTCGCCGAGGCCCACGCGGACGTGGCGATGCCCGGCCGCACCCACCTCCAGCACGCCCAGCCGGTGCTCTTCGCCCACCATGTGCTGGCCCACGCCCAGGCCCTCTCCCGGGACGCCGAGCGGCTGCGCCAGTGGGACGAGCGCACGGCCGTGTCGCCCTACGGCGCCGGCGCCCTGGCCGGCTCCTCCCTCGGCCTGGACCCGGAGGCGGTGGCGAAGGACCTCGGCTTCGAGCACGGCAGCGTCGGCAACTCCATCGACGGCACCGCCTCGCGTGACTTCGTCGCGGAGTTCGCCTTCATCACCGCGATGATCGGCGTGAACCTCTCCCGGATCGCCGAGGAGATCATCATCTGGAACACGAAGGAGTTCTCC
Organism: Streptomyces sp. NBC_00028; assembly: GCF_045041065.1. Lineage (NCBI taxonomy): Bacteria > Bacillati > Actinomycetota > Actinomycetes > Kitasatosporales > Streptomycetaceae > Streptomyces > Streptomyces sp. NBC_00028. The sequence goes on from NZ_CP108293.1 coordinate 8,071,987, forward strand.
TTCGTGACCCTGCACGACGCGTTCTCCACGGGCTCGTCGATCATGCCGCAGAAGAAGAACCCCGACATCGCGGAGCTGGCGCGCGGCAAGTCCGGCCGCCTGATCGGCAACCTGACGGGTCTGATGGCGACGTTGAAGGCGCTGCCCCTCGCCTACAACCGCGACCTCCAGGAGGACAAGGAGCCGGTCTTCGACTCCTGCGACCAGCTGGAGGTCCTCCTCCCCGCCTTCACCGGCATGATGGCCACCCTCACCGTCAACCGCGAGCGCATGGAGGAACTGGCCCCGGCCGGCTTCTCCCTCGCCACCGACATCGCCGAGTGGCTGGTCAAGCAGGGCGTCCCGTTCCGCGTCGCCCACGAGGTCGCCGGCGAGTGCGTCAAGGCCGCCGAGGCCGAGGGCAAGGAACTCGACGAACTGACGGACGACCAGTTCGCGAAGATCAGCGCCCACCTCACCCCGGAGGTCCGCACGGTCCTCAACGTCAAGGGTGCCCTGGCCTCCCGCAACGGCAGGGGCGGCACGGCCCCAAGTGCGGTGGCGATCCAGCTGGCGGAGGTAAAGGCGAACGTGGAGGCTCAGCACGCCTGGGCCACTGCGAAGAAGGGTTAGGGGCAGCGCCGCCAGGGGCGCGGGGAACTGCGCGAGCAACCACGAACCACCCGCACTCGCACAGCGAACCGCACCACCCGAGCTCTGAACCGAAGGTCATCGCGGGTTAGGTTGGGAACAGCCTTGAGCCGACCCAACGGAGCCCGCGATGCCCTTCGCCCGCCTGGCCACAGCGACCACCCCCACCTGCCACATCGGACTGGGCCTCGCGGCCGTGGGCCGCCCCGGCTACATCAACCTCGGCCGTGACGAAGACCTGGGCCTCGCGGAGAACCGCAGCGTCGAATCGCTGCGCGCCCGCACCCACGAACTCCTCGACGCCGCCTACGCCCAGGGCGTCCGCTACTTCGACGCGGCCCGCTCCTACGGCCGCTCCGAGGAGTTCCTCGCGGACTGGCTCAACGCCGACCCCGGCCGGAACGACGTGGTCATCGGCAGCAAATGGGGCTACACCTACACCGCCGCCTGGACGACGGACGCCGAGAAGCACGAGGTCAAGGACCACGGCCTCGACACCTACGAACGCCAGCGCCGCGAAACCGCCGAGCTCCTCGGCGATCATCTGGACCTCTACCAGATCCACTCGGTGACCCCGGACAGCCCGGCCCTCACCGACAAGGAACTGCACGCGAGGCTCGCCGAGGCCGCCGCCGACGGCATCAGCATCGGCTTCTCCACCAGCGGCCCCGCCCAGGCGGACGCCATCCGCGCCGCCCTGGAGGTGACGGTCGACGGCGAGCCCCTCTTCCGTACCGTCCAGGCGACGTACAACGCCCTGGAGACCTCCGCCGCCCCCGCCCTCGCCGAGGCGCACGACGCCGGACTCACGGTGATCGTCAAGGAGGGCATGGCCAACGGCAGGCTCGCGGGCCCGCATGCTCCGGACGCCCTGAAGGCCGTGGCCGAGGAGACGTCTCTCGGCTGTGACGCGGTCGCCCTCGCTCTCGTCCTGCGCCGGCCGTGGGCCGGGGTCGTCCTGTCCGGGGCGGCGACCACCGCCCAGCTGGCCTCCAATCTGCACGCGGCCGTCGTGGACCTGGACGAGGACCAGCTCGCGCGCCTCGCCGAGCTGACGGAGGAGCCGCGGGAGTACTGGGAGAAGCGCGGCAGCCTTCCCTGGCACTGAGACAACAAAACCCCTGCTCAGCACCACATGTGTGAGACGTTCATGCCTACAGTGAGACATCAATGTCTCACATGGGCTATGGTTGTCTCATGGCTGTCGACCGAGCTCATGTGCTGCGCAGCGCCGCGGCCCTGCTGACCCGCAAGTCCACCGCGACCATGGACGAGGTCGCCAAGGCCGCGGGGATCAGCCGGGCCACCCTGCACCGGCACTTCGCCGGGCGCGACGCGCTCGTACGCGCCCTTGAGGCACTCGGCATCGAGGAGTGCGAGGCCGCGCTGGACGCGGCCCGGCTCGACGAGGGCCCGGCGCGGGACGCCGTACACCGCCTCGTCCGCGAGATCGAACCGGCCGCCTCCCTGCTCGCCTTCCTCTACACCGAGAACCAGCTGTTCGAGGGGGAGGGGCAGAACCCCGGCTGGACCCGCATCGACGAGCGCATCGCGGCCCTGTTCCGACGCGGTCAGGCGGCCGGTGAGTTCCGCATCGACCTGACCCCGGCCTGGCTCACCGAGGCGCTGTACGGCCTGCTGGCCTCCGGCGCCTGGGCGGTGATGGAGGGCCGCGTGGCGGCGAAGGACTTCACGTACATGATCGCCGAGCTGCTGCTGGGCGGTGCGCTGAGGCACCACGCAGAGCCGCCTCCCGCACAACCGCGTCACACAGCAGCGCGTCACACAGAACCGCACCACACAGATACGAGAGAGGAATCATGACCAGCACCCTGCAGCCGGCGACCACGACCGAGGCGGTGACCAAGCGTCCGGGCCGTTGGCTCGCGCTGTCCGTCCTCGTGCTCGCCGTGCTGCTGGTGGCCGTCGACGCGACCGTCCTCGGTCTCGCGACCCCCTACATCAGCGAGGACCTGAATCCGACCGGCTCCCAGCTCCTGTGGATCGGCGACGTCTACTCATTCGTCATCGCGGGGCTGCTCGTCTCCATGGGCAGCCTGGGCGACCGCATCGGCCGCAAGCGCATCCTCCTGATCGGCGCGACCGCGTTCGGCGCGATATCGGTCCTCAACGCCTATGCCACGACACCGGAGATGATGATCCTCGCCCGCGCCCTTCTGGGCGTCGCGGGCGCGACCCTCATGCCGGCGACCCTCGCCCTGATCCGCAACCTCTTCCACGACCCGCGGGAACGCAGTCTCGCCGTGGGCATCTGGGGCGCGACGGCCTCCGCGGGCACCGCGATCGGCCCGATCGCCGGTGGCTTCCTGCTCGAACACTTCTGGTGGGGCTCGGTCTTCCTGATCAACCTGCCCGTGATGGCGGTCCTGGTCCTCGTCGGCATCAAGCTGCTGCCGGAGTCGAAGAACCCGAACCCGGGCCCGTGGGACCTGATCAGCGTCAGCCTGTCCCTGGTCGGCGTGATCGCGGTGGTGTACGCGGTCAAGGAGACGGCCACGCACGGCTTCGGCTGGGAGATCCTCGGCGTCGGCGCACTCGGCGCGGGGGCCCTGTACTGGTTCGTCCACCGCCAACTGACCCTGCCGACACCCCTGTTGGACATGCGGCTGTTCCGCAACCGCGGCTTCAGCGCGGCGGTCCTCGCCGACCTGCTGACCATCCTCGGCCTGTCCGGCCTGGTCTTCTTCCTCTCGCAGTATCTGCAACTCGTCCAGGGCCGCAGCCCGTTGGAGGCAGGCCTCGCCGAACTCCCCGCGGCCGTGGGCGCGGTGGCGGCCGGCCTGATCGCGGGCTGGGCGGCCCGCCGCTGGTCGGTCCGCGCGGTGGTCTCCGGCGGCCTGGCGGCGGTAGGCGTGGCACTGGCCTCGCTGACCGTCATCGACCAGTCCACCGGCTACCCGTTGCTGGGCGCGGCCCTGCTGGTCGTAGGCATCGGCGCCGGCTTCTCCTTCACCGTCACCGCCGACGTCATCCTGTCGAGCGTCCCGAAGGAACAGGCGGGCTCGGCGTCAGCGGTCTCAGAGACGGCCTACGAGTTGGGCGCGGCCCTGGGCATCGCCGTACTGGGCTCGATCGTGACGGCCGTGTACAGGGGCTTCACGGCTCCGGCCGGCACACCCGCGGGCGCCCATGAGTCACTGGGAGCAGCGGTGGAGTCAGCGGCGGGAATGCCGACGCAGCAGGCGCAAGCACTGCTGACGTCGGCGAGAGACTCCTTCGTGGACGGCCTGGCGATCGCGGCGGGAGCAGGAGCGGCAGTCCTGCTCGCCACGGCACTGGCAGCATGGTTCCTGCTACGAAACCAACGGTTGGATGGCCGGCCTTAAGGGGCGCGGGGAACTGCGCGACCAGCCCCCACCGGCCGTCGGACGAAGTACTACGCAGCCTTCGCCTTCGTCGCATACATGTCCACGTACTCCTGCCCGGACAACCGCATGACCTCGGTCATCACGGAGTCCGTCACGGCCCGCAGCACATACCGGTCCCGGTCCATCCCGTCGTACCGGGAGAACTCCATCGCCTCACCGAACCGAACAGTCACCCGCCCAGGGCGCGGCATCCCCGCGCCCCCCGGCTGCAACTTGTCCGTGCCGATCACGGCGAACGGCACCACAGGCGCCCCGGTCATCATCGTCAGCCGCGCGATACCGGTACGCCCCCGGTACAACCGCCCGTCGGGCGACCGCGTCCCCTCGGGGTAGATACCGAAGACCTTCCCCTCCTCCAGCACCCGCCGCCCGGTCATCAGCGCGGCGACGCCGCCACGTCCGCCGTCCCGGTCCACCGGGATCATGCCGACGCCGGTGAAGAACCACGCCATGAGCCGGCCCTTCAGGCTCTTGCCGGTGACGTACTCGTCCTTGCCGATGAAGAACACCTGGCGGTCGCAGACGAGCGGAAGGATCATCGAGTCGATGAAGGTGAGGTGGTTGCCGGCCAGGATGACCGGACCGTCTCCGGGGATGTGCTCGGCGCCTTCCACCTGTGGGCGGAACATCAGGCGCATGATCGGTCCGAGCACTGCCTTGATGAGCGCGAAGCGGGACAACGGGCCCTCCGGTGTCAAGGGAATCGGTCTAAGTCTGTGCAGGTGAGGACGATACTCGCGGCCCGGGGGGTCTTGCACATCGGGTTCACCGAGGTCTTACGCAGTGTTGACGCGGGTTTACCTGCGGCGGCGCGCCGAATACCGGTCGTAACCTGGCGGCCATGATGTGACGGACATCGCGCTCAGGGCCTGATGGGCCGTCAACTCCTGCCTCATGGACGACATCCCGCGTCACCCGCGTGTTCCGCCGCGGGTCTCCCCGCGGTCATGTACACGCACCTACGATCGGCCCGCAGTGACGAGCCGACGCAAGGAGGGCGCTCATGGGATCGCAGGATTCTCAGGCCGTGGACGGGCAGACGGGTGTAACCGGACGGCGGGCGCTGCTCGGCGCGGCCGTGCTCGGTGCCGGGGGAGCGGTCCTCGGGCTGTCCGGCACGGCGAGAGCCGCCGAGGCCGCCGGGACCGCCGAGGCCGCCGGGGCCGGTGGAGTGCGGCACGGCGGTGGGCTGAGCAGCCTGCCCGTGCCGACGATCATCGGGCACCGGGGCGCCAGCGGCTACCGGCCCGAGCACACCTTCGGGTCGTACCAGCTCGCCCTCGACCTGGGCGCCCATGTCGTCGAGGCCGGCGACCTGGTGCCCACCAAGGACGGTCACCTGGTCTGCCGTCATGAGCCGGAGATCGGCGGGACGACGGACGTCGCGGACCACAAGGAGTTCACCGACCGCAGGACGACGAAGGTCCTGGACGGTGTCTCCGTCACCGGCTGGTTCACCGAGGACTTCACGCTCGCCGAGCTGAAGACCCTGCGCGCGATCGAGCGCATCCCGGCCAACCGCCCGCACAACACCCTCTACAACGGCCGCTGGGAGATCCCCACCTTCGAAGAGGTCCTGAAGTGGCAGGACGAGCAGACCCGCAAGCGTGGCCGGCAGGTGTGGATCTACCCGGAGACCAAGCACCCCACCTACTTCCGCAAGCTGGGTCTCGGTCTTGAGGAGCGGGTCGCCAAGCTGCTGCGCAAGCACGGCAAGGACGGCCGCAACGCGCCGGTCATCCTCCAGTCCTTCGAGCCGACCAGCATCCAGCGCCTGAACCGGCTGGTCGACAACCCGCTGGTCGTGCTGCTCTCCTCCGCGACCAGCCGCCCCTGGGACTTCGTCGAGACGGGCGACCCGCGCACGGTCGCCGACCTGATCACGCCCGCCGGGCTGCGGGAGATCGCCGGATACGCCCAGGGCATCGGCCCCACCCTCGACCTGGTCATCCCCAAGGACGCCAACGGCGACCTCACCAGCCCGACCACCCTGGTCGCCGACGCGCACAAGGTGGGTCTGCTCCTCCACCCCTACACCATGCGCAACGAGAACCCGTTCCTGCCGACGAGCTTCCGCAAGGGCACCGACGCCGACGCCTACGGCGATGTCTTCGGCGCCTACAGGACGTACTTCGCCACCGGTATCGACGGTGTCTTCACCGACAACGCGGACACCGGCCTGCTGGCCCGCGAGGACTTCGTCAACCGGTGAGCGCCCGGCCCCGGTTGGGGTGACAGCCGGCCGTCCGGGCAACCCGCAGCCCGGACGGCCGCGTCGTGAGGCGTATGACGCACGACCTGATCGCCACCCCGCCGCGCGACCTGACCACCACCCCGCCGCACCACCCGGTCACCGCACCGCCGCACGACCTGCTCACCACCCTGCGCCCGCTGCTCACCGCCGAGGCCTTGGCGGAGGCGCACGCCTCCGGTGCCGAACCCGGCGACCTGGAACAGGCGGTCTGGCTCCGCCTCCTGGAGCGCCTCGACACCGACGGTCCGCCCGTGGACCCGCCGGGCTGGCTCCGCCGGGCGGTCCGCTCCGAGGCGCGCCGCTCCCGTCGTACGACGCGCCTCGAACGGCCGTATGAGACGGAACCCGCGGACGACGCCGGCCGCAGCCCCGAGGACCATGCTCTGGCGACCGCCCGGCGCCGGGCGCTGCGGGACGCCGTACGCCGTCTGCCCGGCCGCTGCCCCCGGCTGCTTGAGGCGCTGCTCTCCCCGATGGACCTCACCTACCGGGAAATCGCGGGGGAGTTGGGTATCTCACAGGGCAGTCTCGGTCCGGAACGTTCCAGATGCCTGGGATGTCTGCGTCGTTTGCTCACACCGGAGGTTGCGGCCCGCGGAGCGCGGGGATAGGAGTGAGGGACGACAGGCGATCAGGTGAGCGGGAGGCGTGCGCACATGGGCATGAGCGTGACCATCTCTGCGGCGACCGTGCAGGACGCGGAGCAGATCTTCAGGTTGCAGTACCTGTGCTTCCAGAGCGAGGCGGCGCTGTACGGCAACTACCGCATCGACCCGCTCGTCCAGAGCCTGGACTCGGTCCGTGAGGAGGTCGCCTCGGACTGCGTCTTCGTGGCCCGGCTCGGCGAGGAGGTCGTCGGCTCGGTCCGCGGCCATGTCACCGAGGACGGCTCGGCCGCCATCGGCAAGCTCTGCGTCCACCCCCGCCTCCAGGGCCACGGCATCGGCGCCCGACTGCTGCGGGCGGCGGAGTCGGCCCTGGCCGAGGAGCGCGGCGCCACCCGGTTCCGCCTCTTCACCGGCCACCGCAGCGAGGGCAACCTGCGCCTGTACCGCAAGGTCGGCTACGAGGCGGTGGGCACGTCGAAGGGCGCGGACGGCGTACCGATGATCGTCCTGGAGAAGCCGGCGGGGACGTACGCGGCTACCGCGTAGCGGAGGCGGTACCGGCCTTCCGCAGCCAGTAGAGGGCGGACAGCGGCAGCAGCACCGGGATGAAGACGTACCCCATGCCGAAGTCCGACCAGACGGTGGCGTCGGGGAAGGCGGACGGCTCCACCAGCGTCCACGTACCGACGATCAGTACGCCCGCGAGCTCGGCGGCGCAGCACACCTGTGCCGCCTTGCGGGCCGTCTCGCCACCCCGGACGAGCGAGTACGTGATGAACCCGTAGACCAGCCCCGCCACGGCGGACAGCGAGTAGGCCAGCGGAGCGCGGTCGAACTCGGTGGCGATCTGGTACGCCGAGCGCGACACCGCGCCGACCACCATCACCCCGTACAGCCAGACCAGCAGCATCCCCGGCCCGCTGATCAGCCGCGCCGGCTTCTCCTCGGTCGCCGTCACGTCAGCCTCCCCAGATGTCATAGAGCCGCACCTCCAGCACGGCCAGCACCACACCGCCCGCGGCCGCCGTCACCGAGCCCCACTTCGAGCGCTCGGTCAACGACATGAGCCCCGCCGCCGGGACGCACGCGAACGCGCCCACCAGATACGCCACGAAGATCGTCGTCCCCTGCTCCGGCTTCTCGCCGCGGGCCAGCTGCACGATCCCCACGACCAGCTGGACCAGTGCCAGCAGCGACACCACGCCCATCCCGATGAAGTGCCAGTCCTTCGTCGGCTGATCACGGTAGGCGGCCCAGCCGCACCAGGCGGCGAGCAGCAGCGCGGCGACGCCGGTCACGAGCGTCAGGGCATCAAGCATGGGGCGACCCTATTACGGAGCGGAAGACCGGCCGGGGTCGCCCCCGGCCTCGCCTCGACGCCCCGTGCAGCGAGAATCGAGCAGGGTTCGAGCGGCCGACGCGACCCCGTAGGGTCGACGGCATGAAGATCCGTGCACAGGCCATGCTTTTCGACAACGACGGCACCCTCGTCTCCTCCCTCGCCTCCGTGGACCGCTGCTGGCGGCAGTGGGCCGAGGAGTACGGCATCACGGCCGAGGACTTCGCGCGCGTGGAGCTGCACGGACGGCCGGCCGTCGAGATAGCCGCCGATCTGCTGCCCGCCGAGATCGTGCCCGAGGCCGTCGCGCGGATCGAGACGCTGGAGGTGGAGGACGTGCCCAACGACGGTGTCCAGCTGCTGCCCGGCACCCGGGAGTTCCTCGCCTCGCTGCCCGCCGACCGCTGGGCCGTCGTGACCTCCGCCACCCGCCGGCTCGCCGAGGCCCGCCTCGACGCCGTCGGCATCCTGCCCAAGACCCTCGTCTCCGCCGACGACATCACCCGCGGCAAGCCCGACCCCGAGCCCTACCTCCTCGCGGCCCGCGAACTCGGCGTCGACCCCGCCGACTGCGTCGTCTTCGAGGACGCCCCCGCGGGCCTCGCGGCCGGACGGGCCGCCGGGATGACCACCGTGGCATTGACCACAACCCACCAGGCCCACGAGCTGGCGGCCGACCTGGTGATCGAGAACCTCTCGGCCTTGTCCGCCCTGGTCACGGCGGCCGGCGTGGAGATCTCCGCCCGCCCGTGACACCTGTCCGCCGCTGTCCAGGATGCGGACAGCGGCGGTTGGTAAGGACCATACGTCTGCTTTACTGATTCCATGACCACGACGAGCGACCGCACCTTTGCGACCGAGGCGACCATGACGCCCGGTGCTCGCTGTATGTGTCGAATGTGCGCCTTCTAGAGGGCCCCCGCACCACCCCTGAGCCTCGCGCCCCGAAGCGAGCAGCCGTGGCATGTCCGTACCGGCCTCGCCGTACGTGACCGTGCTGCCCCGCGCACACCCGTTCCTCTCGTACCAGGGCACACCCACGCCCGCGTACGAACTCGACAGTGATGGAATCCCAGTGATCACCACCTCGGGCCTGACCAAGGTCTACCGCTCCCGCGGCCGTGAGGTCACCGCCCTCGACGGCGTCGATCTCCATGTCCGCGAAGGCGAGGTCTACGGCGTCATCGGCCAGTCCGGCGCCGGCAAGTCCTCCCTCATCCGCTGCGTCAACCTGCTGGAGCGCCCCACCGCCGGCACGGTCACCGTCGCCGGCCGCGACCTCACCGCCCTCGCCGGACGCGGCCCACGGGCCGGCAAGGAACTCCGCGAGGCACGCAGCCGTATCGGCATGGTCTTCCAGCACTTCAACCTGCTGTCCTCCCGGACCGTCCAGGACAACATCGAGCTGCCGCTCGAGATCCTCGGCAAGTCCGGCAAGGAGCGCTCGCGCAAGGCGCTGGAGCTGCTCGACCTCGTCGGGCTCGCCGACAAGGCGAAGGCCTACCCGGCCCAGCTCTCCGGCGGCCAGAAGCAGCGTGTCGGCATCGCCCGCGCCCTGGCCGGCGACCCCAAGGTCCTGCTCTCCGACGAGGCCACCAGCGCCCTCGACCCGGAGACCACCCGCTCCATCCTCCAGCTGCTGCGCGACCTCAACCGCCAGCTCGGCCTGACCGTCCTGCTCATCACCCACGAGATGGACGTCGTGAAGTCGATCTGCGACTCCGCCGCCCTCATGGAGAACGGCCGCATCGTCGAGTCCGGGACGGTGAGCGAGCTGCTCGCGACCCCCGGCTCCGAACTCGCCACCGCGCTCTTCCCGGTCGGCGGCGAGGCCACCGGCGCCGACCGCACCGTCGTCGACGTCACCTTCCACGGCGAGGCCGCGACCCAGCCGGTCATCTCCCAGCTGTCGCGCACCTACAACATCGACATCTCGATCCTCGGCGCCGCCATCGACACCGTCGGCGGTCTCCAGGTCGGCCGGATGCGCATCGAACTGCCCGGCCGTTACGAGGACAACGTCGTGCCGATCGGGTTCCTGCGCGAGCAGGGCCTCCAGATCGACGTCGTCGACGAGCCGGTGCTCGTGAAGGAAGGTGCCAAGTGACCTGGTCCGAGATGCAGCCCCTGCTGTCCCAGGCGTGTTGGGACACCCTCTACATGGTCGGGTGGTCCACCGTCATCGCCGTGGTGGGCGGCCTCCCGCTCGGCGTCCTCCTCGTCCTCACGGACCGGGGCGGACTGCTCCAAAACGTCGTCGCCAACAAGGTCATCGGCCAGGTCGTGAACGTCGCCCGGTCGATGCCGTTCATCATCCTGATGGTCGCGCTGATGGGCTTCACCCGTTCCATCACCGGCACCACCATCGGCCGCGAGGCCGCGATCGTGCCGCTCGCCATCGGGGCGATCCCGTTCTTCGCGCGGCTGGTCGAGACGGCGGTCCGCGAAGTGGACGGCGGGCTCGTCGAGGCCGTGCAGTCGATGGGCGGCAACACCTGGACCATCGTCCGCAAGGTCCTCGTACCGGAGTCGCTGCCCTCCCTGATCGCCAGCACCACGACCACGATCGTGGCGCTGATCGGCTACTCCGCCATGGCCGGCACCGTCGGCGCCGGCGGCCTCGGCGACATCGCCATCCGCTACGGCTACCAGCGCTTCGAGACCCAGCTCATGTGGATCACCGTGGCGATCCTCGCGGTCGTCATCTCGCTGATCCAGTTCGCCGGCGACTTCGCGGCCCGCTCGCTGCACAGCCGCGGCGGCAAGGCGGGTCCGGCGCCGAAACTGCGGCTGCTGAAGGCCGCGACGGCGGACACCAAGACCGTCTGACCCACCCCTCCCAAAACTTCCCCGCACACCCTTCGCGGGGTCGCTCTGCCCAAAAGGAAAGGCACTTTTCGTGCGTAACACCGCAAAGCTCACGACCGCAGTCCTCGCCGCCGGCGCCCTCACCTTCGGCCTCACCGCCTGCGGTTCGGACAACGACTCCGCCGGCTCCACCGACAAGAGCGGCCCGCTCGTCGTCGCCGCGAGCCCCGTCCCGCACGCCGAGATCCTCAACTACGTCAAGGACAACCTGGCGAAGAAGGCGGGCCTCGACCTGGAGGTCAAGGAGTTCACGGACTACGTCACGCCGAACACGGCGACGGAGGACGGCTCGGTCGACGCCAACTACTTCCAGAACCAGCCGTACCTCGACGACTTCAACAAGAAGAACGGCACCCACATCGTGCCCGTCGTGACGGTTCACCTGGAGCCGCTCGGCCTCTACTCCCACAAGGTGAAGAGCGCCGACGCCCTCAAGAGCGGCGCGACCGTCGCGGTCCCGAACGACAGCGTCAACGAGGCCCGTGCGCTCAAGCTCCTCGCCGCCAACGGGATCATCACGCTCAAGGACGGCGTGGGCAACGAGGCGACCCCCGCCGACATCACCAAGAACCCCAAGAACCTCAAGTTCAAGGAGCTGGAGGCGGCCCAGACCCCGCGCTCCCTGGACGACGTCGACGCGGCCGTCATCAACGGCAACTACGCCATCGAGGCCGACCTCTCGCCCGCCAAGGACGCCCTCGTCCTGGAGTCCGCGACGGACAACCCGTACGGCAACTTCCTCGCGGTGAAGGACGGCAACGAGGACGACCCGCGCGTGAAGAAGCTCGCCAAGCTCCTCACCTCCGACGAGGTCAAGAAGTTCATCGAGGACAAGTACGACGGTTCCGTCATCCCGTCCTTCTGATACGTACCGATACGTACAGGGTCCACTCGATCACCCCGAGTGGACCCTGTCGTGCGGTTGAGTGCCTTCATGCTGCATGCTGGGCAGTTCAGCAGGCCCTGAAAGTTCCCGAAGGTTACGGAGCGGCGCATGACTAGCACCTTCCCCAACATCTCCATCAGCACGGAGCGGTTGGTGCTGCGTCCCCTCGACGAGGACGACGTGCCCGCGTTGACCGAGATGATGAACGACGAGCAGATCGCCGCCTGGACCGACGTCCCGCAGCCCTTCACCGAGGAGAACGCGCGTGGCTGGATCGACGAGTACGCGCCCACCGAACGCACGGCGGGCCGCGGACTCGACCTCGCCGTCACCGAGTTCCTCACCCAGCGCCTGGTCGGCATCGTCCAACTGACGAAGACCAACTGGCACATCCGCGCCACCGAACTGTCGTACATCATCGCCCCCTGGGCCCGCGGCGAGGGCTACGCCTCCGAGGCCGCCCTCGCCACCGCCCAATGGCTGTTCACCGACCAGAAGTTCGAGCGCATAGAGCTCCGCACGGCCGCCGACAACACCGCCTCCCAGCAGGTCGCCCAGAAGATCGGCTGCATCAGCGAGGGCGTCCTGCGCAACGCCTGCATAGCGCGGGTCCGCACCGAGGACGACACCTGGGCCGACGTCCGCACCGACTTCATCGTCTGGAGCCTGCTGCCGGAGGACATCGAGGGCGCGGGGGAGCAGTTGGCCGACACGGGCGGTTTCACCTCGTACGGCGACTGGAACTGAACCAGGAGGGGCGGACGGTACCGCTGTCCGCGTTCGCCGGGTCGACCAGGTACCCTCACGGAACCCGCCCCTGACGACCTGCGCAAACCTGGAGACTGACGAAGATGGCCGACCGGGTCACGGTGATCGGCTGGGACGGCTCGCCGCTGACGGCCGCGGCCCGCGCCGCGCTCGGCGCCGCGACGCTGGTGGCGGGCGCCCCCCACCATCTGACGCTGCCCGAGGTACCGGCCGCCGCCGAACGCATCCGCCTCGGCAGTGTCTCGCTGGCCGCCCGCGGGATCGCCGGCCATCGCGGCACCGCGGTCGTCCTCGCGGACGGCGACCCCGGCTTCTTCGGCGTCGTACGCACCCTGCGCGCACCCGAGTTCGGCCTGGAGGTCGAGGTCGTCCCCGCCGTCTCCTCGGTCGCCGCCGCCTTCGCCCGCGCCGGCATGCCCTGGGACGACGCCCAGGTGGTCGTCGCACACCGCCGCACCCTGCGACGCGCGGTGAATGTGTGCCGCGCCCACACCAAGGTCGCCGTCCTCACCTCACCGGGCGCGGGCCCCGCCGAACTCGGCCTCCTGATGGAGGGCGTCCACCGCACCTTCGTCATCTGCGAGGAACTCGGCACCGCACGCGAACAGGTCACGGTCCTCACCTCGGACAAGGCCGCCGACCACACCTGGCGCGACCCCAACGTGGTCATCGTCATGGGCGGCCCGGTCGCCGCGGCCGACGGCGGCGGCTGGATCGCCGGCCGGGACCCCGGCACCGGACCGCGCGGCTGGGTCCAGCCCGCTGACGCCTACGACGGCCCGCTCGGCGAGGGCGAGACCGAGGTGCTGCGCGCGGCCCAACTCGCCCGGCTCGGCCCGCGCGTCGGCGACCTCGTCTGGGACATCGGCTGCGGCAGCGGGGCCTTCGCCACCGAGGCCGCCCGGGCCGGGGCCGCCGTCATCGCCGTCGACCGGGACCTCACCGCCTGCGGCCGCACCGACGCCGCCGCCCGCCGCTTCGGCGTCCAGCTCCAGATCGTCCGCGGCACCGCCCCGCACGTCCTGGAGAACCTCCCCGAACCGGACGTCGTCCGGGTCGGCGGCGGGGGAGCGGCGGTCGTCTCCGCGGTCGCCGACCGCCGCCCGCAGCGCATCGTCGCCCATGCCTCGACCCGCGACGAGGCCGAACTCCTCGGCCGCGACCTGACCGAACACGGCTACCGCGTCGAGTGCGCCCTCCTCCAGTCCGTCGAACTCGACACCAGGGCCTGGACGGAGACCGAACGGAGCGTCGCGTTCCTGCTCAGCGGGGTATTGCCCGACCGCACCGGGTGACCCTGTTTGTCCTCCCCGTGATCCTGTTGTCGTACTGCGCGCGGTAGGCTGGCCGACTGTTGTACCGCACCCGGTGGCCCGGCCTTTCGTTCGTCAATGTCCGGAAAACGCGCCCGTTTTGGGGTGGGTGTGGTACGGCAGAACCGGAGGACGCGCAACGTGGCGCAGTCCACAGCGGGCTGTCGCGGATCAACCTGTCGCGACGGGGGAACGGCCGGGACAATGCCAGTTAATGGCTTTGTCGTCTTTCTCGGCGGGCCGTTCGTGCCGCTGGGCACGCACGCTCGTTCTTCACTGCGGGGGCGGTCGGTGCGCCGTTCCCGGTGAGCTGGTCGTAGAAGCACTAACCGATGGGCGAGGGGTACGCATGACCGACACCGGCCAGGTCCCGGGCGAGGGACTGCCGGAGAACGCAGGCATGGTGGAACAGCCGGGCGCCCCCGCGCACGGTGCGTACACCTACCTCTCCGAGACCACCGCCGAGGACGAAGACCTGTTGCTGCTGCCGGGCGCCCAGGGCGCGTGGGGCAACGAGGTCGCCCCGCCCGCACCGGAGCCCGTCGTCGAGACCTGGGAGGCACCGTTCACGGAGCCGGCGCAGGAGCCGTACGCGGACACGGCGCAGGAGCCGTACGCGGACGCCGCGCAGGAGCCGTACGCGGACGCCGCGCAGGAGTCATTCGGGCAGCCCGTCCAGGAGCCCTATGGGGAGTTCGCACAGGGTTCCTCCGCGGAGGCCGTGCACGAGCCTGGTCCGCATGAGACCGCCGGCCGCGACAGTGGTTCCGTCGACCTCGGTGGCGTCCGCCTCCCCACCCCGCAGCCCGTTCCGTCGGCTCCTACGACGCCGATCCCGCCGATCACCCCCCGTCGGCCGCTGCATCTCGGCCCGCCCATCCCCGACGCCTCCGCGAGCCCGGTCCGCTCCCTCGCCGACCGCGGCCCCGCAGGCGCGCCGGCCCGCCACGCGGGCCCGCCGACGACGGGCCCCGAGTACCTCGACGTCCCCCAGCCCCTGCGTGAGATGGCCCCGCAGGGTGCCGTGCCCTGGGGCGCCGCGGGCGTGGTGGCCCAGGCTGCCGAAACGGTTGTCCCGGCGACGGATCATCACGCGGCCCTGCAAGCCCCGGAGCCGGTGGGCGCGGCCCAGGCCGCGGTCGCCCGCCTGACGGGTGAGGCGGGGGTCGCCCCGGCTGTGGGGCAGACGGGGGGTGCGGGTCCGGAGGGCGTGCCGTCCGAGGCCGCGTATCAGGAGGGCGTGCCGTCCGAAGGCGTGCCGTCGGAGGGTGTGCCGTCGGAGGGTACGTATCCGGCACAGGCTCCGATCGGCGGTGAGGGTGCGCCGGTCGCTGGTGCTGTGTCCGAGACGGGCGGTGGGGAGCCGCCGCTGGTCGGGGAGGTTCCGGCCGAAGTTCCGGCCGAGGCTTCCGAGACCGGCGGGGCGGACCTGCCCGATGCCGATGCCGAGCAGACCGCTGCCGTGGTGAACGGCGATGCGATCGATCAGGTTGCCGAGGCTCCGGTCGCACCGGAGCCGCAGACGGTGCTACCCCCGGAGGCCGTCGCGCCCGAGGCCGAGCAGGTCGCGGATGCCGTGGCGACTGAGGAGGCCGGGCAGACTGCCATGGCTGAGCCCGCCGACCCCACCATCGTGCCCGAAGCCATTGCCCTCACCGCCGATCCCACGGCTGTGGCAGAAGAGGCCACCCCCGCAGTCCCCGGACCGGAGGCCACGGCCGCCGAGCCTGACGCCGCCGCCCCGACCGTCATCGCAGCCGTACCCGCGCCCGAGATCACTGAGGCCACCGCTGCCGTAGCCGAGACGAGCGCCCCCGCAGAGGCTCCCGTCGAAGCCCCCGCCGCTACGCCCGAGGCCCCCGTAGCCGAGACCATGACCGTCTCCGAGCACACCGCCCCGATCCCGACGCCTGTCCCGGCTCCGGCCCCGGACGCCCCCGAAGCCGTACCGACCCCGCAGGCCCCCGAAGCCGTACCGCAGCCCGCGGCGACCTCACCGGCAACCGCCCCCGCGACACCCGCGGCGGACACCCCCACGGCTCCCGCGGCGGACGCTCCCACGGCTCCCGCCACGGACGCTCCCCCGGCTCCCGCCACGGACGCTCCCACGGCTCCCGTCATCGACATCCCGGCGCCCCCTGCCACCGACACCCCCGCAGCGGCCGTCGTCGGGCAGATCGCGCAGCCGGAGGCCACCGCCCCGGCCGCCGAGCCCGTCGCCCCCGCGGAGGTCACCGTCGTGGAACCGTCGCCCGAGACCGCCCCCGGCGCCGAGCCGCTGCCCCACCCCACGGACCTCGCACCGGGCACCCCCGACCAGCAGACCGCTGCCGCCGAGGCGGAAGCCACCCCGCAGCCGGTCGCCGTCCCCGACCCCGCCTCCCAGGTCGCGGACGCACCTCAGCCCGAGGTTCCTGCGACGGACGCGGCCCAGCCGGGAGACGACCTCCAAGCCGTTCCCGTTCCGGCTCCCGTCGCCCCTGCCGCGCAGGTGGACGTCCCGCAGCCCCCGGCCGCCCCCCACGGCCTCATCGCCGAACCCGCAGGCCCCCAGGTGCTGTTCATGGACCAGGCCACGCCCGCGCAGACGCCCGGCGGCGTTGCCACCCCCCATCCCGGCCAGCCCCTGGGCCAGTTCGTCCAGGTGGAGGGTTCCGTGCCGACGACTCCGCACCTCGCTCCCACCCCGCCGCAGCCGCTGATCCTGCCCGCGGAAACCCCAGGGGACGCGGAGGCCCACCAGGACCAGCCCGCTGTCCCCGCACCGCGCGAGGGCGACGACCCGGAACACGTGGAACTCGTACAGAACGCCGACGACCTGGACACCCGGGCCGCCGATCAGGAAGAAAGCACGGCCACCGTGGAAGAAGTACGCCAGTCCACCGGCCCGGCCGCGCCCGCCTACGACGACGCCGAGCGCGAGGCCGTCCTCAAGGTCATGCGCGAGCGGCGCGACATCCGCAACGGCTTCCGCGGTGACCCCATCCCGCACGAGGTGCTGCTCCGTGTCCTGGAGGCGGCCCACACGGCCCCGTCCGTCGGCCACTCGCAGCCGTGGGACTTCGTCGTCATCCGCTCCGCCGACACCCGGCGCAGCATGCACGAATTGGCCATGCGCCAGCGCGACGCGTACGCCAAGTCCCTCCCCAAGGGCCGGGCGAAGCAGTTCAAGGAACTGAAGATCGAGGCCATCCTCGACACTCCCGTGAACATCGTCGTCACCGCCGACCCGACCCGCGGCGGCCGGCACACCCTCGGCCGGCACACCCAGCCGCAGATGGCGCCGTACTCCGCCGCGCTCGCGGTCGAGAACCTGTGGCTCGCCGCCCGCGCCGAGGGCCTCGGCGTCGGCTGGGTCAGCTTCTTCGACGAGCGCGAGATGGTCCGCGCGCTCGGCCTGCCCGAACACCTCGAAGTCATCGCCTACCTGTGCGTCGGGTACGTCGACGAGTTCCCGGACGAGCCCGAGCTGATGCAGGCCGGCTGGTCCAAGCGCCGTCCGCTGTCCTGGGTCGTCCACGAGGAGACGTACGGCCGCCGCGCCCTGCCCGGCGAGGAGCCGCACGACCTGCTCGCCGAGACCGTCGCCCAGATCCGCCCGCTGGACGCCAAGGCGCTCGGCGAGGCCTGGGAGCGGCAGAAGCGGATGACCAAGCCGCCGGGCTCGCTCGGCATGCTGGAGATCATCTCCGCCCAGCTGTCCGGCCTGTCCCGCCAGTGCCCGCCGCCGATCCCGGAGCCCGCGGCGGTCGCGATCTTCGCCGGTGACCACGGCGTGCACGCCCAGGGCGTCACCCCCTGGCCCCAGGAGGTGACGGCCCAGATGGTCGCCAACTTCCTCGGCGGCGGCGCGGTCTGCAACGCCTTCGCGAGCCAGGTGGGCGCCGAGGTCTGTGTGGTGGACGTCGGCGTCGCGGCCGACCTCCCCGCGACCCCCGGTCTCCTGCCCCGCAAGGTCCGCGCGGGCACGTCCGACATGACCACCGGCCCCGCGATGACCCGCGAGGAGGCCAAGCAGGCCATCGAGGTCGGCATCGAGACGGCCCGCGACCTGGTGGCGGCAGGCAACAAGGCGCTTCTGACGGGCGAGATGGGCATCGCGAACACCACCGCGTCCGCCGCCCTGATCTCGGTCTTCACGGACACCGACCCGGCCGAGGTGACCGGCCGCGGCACCGGCATCAACGACGAGACTCTCGCCCGCAAGACCGAGGTCGTCCGGCGCGCCCTCGAACTCCACCAGCCGGACCCCGCCGACCCGATCGGCGTCCTGGCCGCGATCGGCGGCTTCGAACACGCGGCGATCGTCGGCCTCCTCCTGGGCGGCGCCTCCCTCCGCACCCCGGTGATCCTGGACGGCGTCAGCGCCGGCGCCGCCGCCCTGGTGGCCCGCGCCATCGCCCCCGAGGTCCTCGCGGCCTGCATCGCGGGTCACCGCAGCGCGGAGCCGGGCCACGTGGCCGCCCTGAACAAGCTGGGCCTGCGCCCCCTGGTCGACCTCGACCTCCGCCTCGGCGAGGGCACCGGCGCGCTGCTCGCCCTGCCGCTGGTCCAGAGCACGGCGAGGGCGATGCACGAGGTGGCGACGTTCGACTCGGCAGGGGTCACGGAGAAGTAGGACGGAAGCGAGAGGGCTCGGGGAATCCCCCGAGCCCTTTTCTCCGTGGGTCCGCACCTGGTTCTCGGTGGGTCCCGCACCCGGCTTCTCCATGGATCCGCGCCCGGCAGCGACGCCCAGCCACCGGACACCCGACCCGCCAAACCCGCCCACCCCTTAAAATCTGCACGTCAGGGCCACTGCCAAGCCCCCGGAGGAGCCGCCCCTCATGGCCGAAAACCCCGCCTACCCCGTAGGCCTCCGCCTCACCGGCCGCAAGGTCGTCGTCCTCGGCGGCGGCCAGGTCGCCCAGCGCCGCCTCCCGGCGTTGATCGCGGCGGGCGCGGACGTCCTCCTCGTGTCTCCCGAGGCGACCCCCTCCGTCGAGGCCATGGCGGACGCGGGTGAGATCGCCTGGGAGAAGCGCCCCTATGCGACCGGTGACCTCGCCGACGCCTGGTACGCCCTGATCGCCACCAGCGACACCGACGCGAACACCGCGGCCTCCGCCGAGGCCGAAGCGCACCGCGTCTGGTGCGTCCGCTCCGACGACGCGGACCAGGCGACCGCCTGGACCCCGGCCACCGGCCACAGCGAGGGCGTCACGGTCGCCGTCCTCACCACGAACGCCAAGGGCCGCGACCCCCGGCACACCGCGGCCATCCGCGACGCGGTCGTGGAGGGCCTGCGCGACGGCACCCTCGTCGCCCCGCACCACCGCACCCGCACCCCCGGCGTCGCCCTCGTCGGCGGTGGCCCCGGTGACCCGGACCTGATCACGGTCCGCGGCCGCCGTCTCCTCGCCGAGGCCGACGTCGTCATCGCCGACCGCCTCGGCCCGCGCGACCTCCTCGCCGAACTCCCGCCGCACGTCGAGGTGATCGACGCGGCGAAGATCCCGTACGGCCGTTTCATGGCCCAGGAGGCCATCAACAACGCCCTGATCGAGCACGCGAAGCAGGGCAAGTCGGTCGTACGACTCAAGGGCGGCGACCCCTACGTCTTCGGCCGCGGCATGGAGGAGCTGCACGCCCTCGCCGAGGCCGGCATCCCCTGCACCGTCGTGCCCGGCATCTCCAGCTCGATCTCGGTCCCGGGCGCGGCCGGCATCCCGGTCACCCATCGCGGTGTCGCACACGAGTTCACGGTGGTCAGCGGCCATGTCGCCCCTGACGACGAGCGCTCGCTCGTCGACTGGCCGTCGCTGGCCAAGCTCACCGGCACCCTCGTGATCCTCATGGGCGTCGACAAGATCGGCAAGATCGCGGAGACGCTCGTGGCGCACGGCAAGCCGGCGGACACCCCGGTCGCCCTGGTCCAGGAGGGCACCACGGCCGCCCAGCGCCGCGTGGACGCCACCCTCGCGACCGTCGGCGAGACGGTCGTACGCGAGGATGTGAGGCCCCCGGCGGTGATCGTCGTCGGCGCGGTCGTCGGCGTAGGCCCGCAGACATCCGCGTAACCCCGGGTAACCCAACTCGTACCCAGCCGTTGGCACCGCACCCAGAGCAAGGCAGTATCACCCTGTGGCCGATCTCATCACCGTCGAGGATCCCGACGACCCGCGCCTGCGCGACTACACAGGCCTGACCGACGTGGAGCTGCGCCGCAAGCGCGAACCGGCCGAGGGCCTGTTCATCGCCGAGGGCGAGAAGGTCATCAGACGCGCCAAGGACGCCGGCTACGAGATGCGGTCGATGCTGCTGTCCGCGAAGTGGGTCGACGTCATGCGCGACGTCATCGACGAGCTGCCCGCCCCGGTGTACGCGGTCAGCCCGGAGCTCGCCGAGCGGGTCACCGGCTACCACGTGCACCGCGGCGCGCTCGCCTCCATGCAGCGCAAGCCGCTCCCGACGGCGACCGACCTCCTGCAGACCGCCCGCCGGGTGGTGGTCATGGAGTCGGTCAACGACCACACCAACATCGGTGCGATCTTCCGCTCGGCGGCGGCCCTGGGCATGGACGCGGTGCTGCTGTCGCCCGACTGCGCGGACCCGCTCTACCGCCGCAGCGTGAAGGTCTCGATGGGCGCGGTCTTCTCCGTCCCCTACGCCCGCCTCGACAGCTGGCCCAAGAGCCTGGAGTCGGTCCGCGAGGCGGGCTTCTCGCTCCTCGCGCTCACCCCGGACGAGAAGGCCAAGACCCTGGACGAGGCCGCCCCGCACAAGATGGACCGGGTCGCCCTGATGCTCGGCGCCGAGGGCGACGGCCTCTCCACCCAGGCCCTGGTCGCCGCCGACGAATGGGTCCGCATCCCGATGGCCCACGGCGTCGACTCCCTCAACGTCGGCGCCGCGGCGGCGGTGGCCTTCTACGCGGTGGCCACGGGCCGCCCCGAGCTGTAGGCCCGGTGCCGCAGCGCCAGGCGATCGTCGCGGTCCTCCTCCGGGCGGACCGCGTCCTGGTGATCCGCCGCGCCGCGGGCGTGGCCCGCCCCGGCTACTGGCAGCCCCTCAGCGGCAAGCTCGAACCGGGGGAGACCCAGCGGGAGGCGGTGATCAGGGAGGTCCGCGAGGAAGTCGGCCTGACGGTCGTCCCGCTCGCCAAGGTCTGGGAGTCGGAGACCGACGACGGCGTCTTCCGCCTCCACTGGTGGACGGCCCGCGCCGACGACGGCGAGGTGGTCCCCGACCCCTCGGAGGTAGCCGACACCCGCTGGATCACCCCTGCGGAATTCCCGGCCCTGGACCCGGTGTTCGAGGGCGACCTCGAGTTCTTCGACCGGATCCTCCCGGGCCTGTGACGCCTCAGTCGGACGTCTCCAGCGTCGACTCGAACCGTTCGGACATCAACTTCCCCTCGTCCAGCGGCGGATGGTGCACCCGCTGCTGCCGTACGACATCACGGTCGTCGCCGATGCCCCGCGCGGGCCCCTGACACCCCTGGGCCGCCGCGATGCCGAGCGCCACCAGCAGGGTCACGACCACGAACACGAACAGCCGCTGCCGCAGCAGCCGCGGATTGGCGGGCCGCCGGCCCGTCCCCGTGGTCCTGGGCGCCGGACGCCCCGTACCGCTGCGCTGCGCGGGACGGTTCCCGCCCCCGGAACGGGTCGTGTTCCGCGAGGCCGGCGTGGGCCGGGCACCGGACCGGGAGGTGGGGCCACCCCCGCGCGACGGCGTCCCGTTCCGCGACGGAGCGGGCCCGCGCGAGGACGACGGCGTACCACCGCGCGGCGCCGGAGTGCGCTGCGTGGGCCCCGGCTGCGTCCCCTGAGGCCGCCGCTGCTGCATCCGCTGCTGGTCGGGATAGCTCTCGGTGACCCGCCCGGCAGGCCGGTCCACATCGGCCCCACGGGGCGCCGGAGGCCGCACATCCGCGAGCCCCTGCGCCTCCCGCGCGGCGATCTCCTTGAGCCGCAACGACAGTTGGAGCGTGCTGGGCCGTTCCTCCGGGTCCTTGGCGAGACAGGCACGCACGAGCGGAGCAAGAGCATCCGGTACGCCGTGCAGCTGGGCCTCCTCGTGCACGACCCGGTACAGCATCACCTCGGAACTCCCGTGCCCGAAGGGCGAGTCGCCCATCGAGGCGTACGCCAGCGTCGCGCCGAGCGAGAACACGTCCGTGGCCGGGGTGACGGCGGCGCCCCGCACCTGCTCCGGCGCGAGAAAGCCGGGCGAACCGACGGCGGTACCCACATGCGTGAGCGTCGAGGCCCCGGTCGCCCAGGCGATGCCGAAGTCGATGATCCGCGGACCCTTGGGGGAGAGCAGGATGTTGGACGGCTTCAGATCCCGGTGCACGACACCGGCCTCGTGCACGGCGACCAGCCCCTCCGACAGGGCCGCACCGATCGCGGCGACCTCGGCCGCGACCAGGGATCCCTCGTCGGCGACCTTGTCGTGCAGGGAGGGCCCGGGCACGTACTGGGTGGCGAACCACGGCCGCTCGGCGTCCAGATCGGCGGCCACGAGCCGTGCCGTGCAGCCGCCCCTGATCCGCCGGGCCGCCGAGACCTCACGCGCGAACCGCGAGCGGAACTCCTGGTCCTCCGCCAGATCGGGCCGGATCACCTTCAGCGCGACCCGCTGCCCCTTCTTGTCGGAGCCCAGGTAGACGACGCCCATACCGCCCGCGCCGAGCCGTCTGTGAAGCCTGAACGAGCCGACGACGCGCGGGTCCTCGCGCCTCAGGCGCATCATCGCCATGTTCATCCCCGCTGCCCGGTCCGTGTGACGTGCCACAGCTTACGTTTATGCGGCCGCCCACGCGCAGAGGCCGCGCCCTCTCGTCCCGACGGATTGTCAGTGCCCGGTGGGAGAATTGAGGGGTGGTCAGGGAGCGCGCGCTCGGACGGGCTTTGATCCGCGCGCCTTCCCAACCATCCGTCGCAGAAGGGGGATTGAACCCGTGAAGGGTGATCGCGTGGAGATAGTCGTGGACGCAGGAGACACGACGCGTACGTACGAGGTGGTGGCGAGCAGGGCGGGTCGCCGAGTGGAGACGGCGGTCCGCCGAGGTGTGGTGGAAGTGAGCGAAGTCACCCGTAGCGGCTCCGTCGTCCGGACGGCCCGCTTCATGGCGACCCGGGTCCTGGCGCTGGTCGAGCAGCCGGTGCCGCGCGAGGACGGCTCGGAGAAAGCCGGGTAAAGCGGGCGCCCCCTCGGGGAAGACCCGGAGACCTAGGTCCTCGTCTCCACCCAGGGGAGTACTCCGCAGGTCATGGCTCATCCTCCGGGAGGCCCGGCAATCGGTACGAGGGCATGACGTGCGGCGCTCGCCGTCCGCCTAGATTTGAGGTCAAGCGGCGGGTGCAGCACTCGTCCCCCGAGGTCAGACACCCGCCGCTGCCAACGACAACAGAACGGTCAGGAGAGGGACCATGGCCCACACGGCACCGCGGACGATCGTCCGCACACAGGAACGCACCACGTTCCGCCCCCGCCGCACGGGCCGTCGCCACCCCTTGGTGGCGACGCTGATGGCCCTTCCTCCTGCGGTCCTGCTCTTCCTCCTCTTCGGAGGCTGGGAGACCGTGGCCACACAGGCGTCGTCCGTGGGAGTGATGCTGGGGCGCTGAGCGGCGACCCCAGGCCCGGAAGAGCGGTCCGGGCGGGGACATCCACCCATGAAACCCCGTGGGGACGGGGGTGCGGCGGACGGCACAAATGCCGGCGCAGCTGGGGAGCTGCGCCGGCATTGCTTTTCCCCGGCGGCTTTCCGCGACGCGGTCGAAGCGGGCCCTGCCCGTACCCTCGCAGTCACACCCCGCACCGCCTCCAGGGAGCCCCGTGACCGCCTCCGCCCTGCTGCTCTCCGAGCTCACCACCCGAGCCAGGGTCACGGCCCACTCCGCCACCTCGACCTGCGTCTGCGGCACCAGCACCCTCGCCGACCGGCCCGACGCCACGGTGGTCCGGCACGCCGACACGGTCGCCAAGGCCCACGCACCCGCCACACCACCCGCCGAACTGACCGCCCGCCTCGCCACGGCCGCCCACCTCCCCGGCATCCTCCTCCCGCCGCTCACCCCGACACCGGCGGACCTGCACGGCCGCCTCGTCACGTTCTGGCCCTACGGCGCCCCCGTGGACCCGGAGAACCCGGACGCGGCCCCCTGGGAGGAGGCGGCGGTCCTCCTCGCCCGCCTCCACCGCACCCCCGCCGCCCCCGACCTGCCCCCGATGCGCGGCCCGGCCAAGGCGGCCCAGGCGGTCGACCGCCTCCGCGCGGCCCCTCACCGCCCGGCGACCGACCCCGTCCTGCGCGCCTGGGCCGCCCTCCCCGCCTGGGCCCGCGCCGAGGCGCCCCTGCCGGACACCCGCACCCTGTGTCACGGCGACCTCCACCTCGGCCAACTCGTCCGCCACCCCGCGCCCGACGGCCCCTGGCTCCTCATCGACGTCGACGACCTCGGCACCGGCGTCCCCGCCTGGGACCTCGCCCGCCCGGCGGCCTGGTTCGCCTGCGGTCTGCTCCCGCCCGACGAGTGGACCCGCTTCCTCGACGCCTATCGCGCAGCGGGCGGCCCCGCCGTACCGCGGGACGGCGACCCCTGGCCCGCCCTGGACGTCCCCGCCCGCGCCCTGACCGTCCAGACCGCGGCACGCGCCCTGACGAAGGCCCTGACCGCGGGCCGTCCGCTGGACGAGGTGGAACAGTCCCTGATCGACGCCTGTGCCCGAATGGGTTCCGCCCCACCCGAGTTGACCGGGACATTCGCGAAGTAGGGTGCAACCGACCGCAGCCGGACAGTGTCTGTCCTGGCGATACATGAAGCAGGACCGACCGGCGAGGAGTTGAGCCGACCATGCAGTGTCCCAAGTGCCATGCACCCATGCACACGTACAACCGCAACGGCGTTCAGATCGAGCAGTGCAGCGGCTGCCGCGGGATATTCCTGGACTACGGCGAGCTCGAGGCGCTGACCCGCCTGGAGTCCCAGTGGAGCCAGCCCGCCCCGCCGCCCCCGGCCGCCCCGCAGGCGTACCCGGCGGCCCCCGCGGCTCCCGCCTGGGGTACCCCGCAGCACGGTGGTCACTACGGCGGCCACCACGGCCACCACCAGCGGCACAAGAGCTTCGGCCACATGCTGTTCTCCAGCTGACACGAAGAAGCCCCCGGCACAAGGCCGGGGGCTTCGGTGTGTGGACGATACTGGGATTGAACCAGTGACCTCTTCCGTGTCAGGGAAGCGCTCTCCCGCTGAGCTAATCGTCCTCGGGATCACAGTCGAGACTGTGGATCTTGCGTGCGCGATACTGGGATTGAACCAGTGACCTCTTCCGTGTCAGGGAAGCGCTCTCCCGCTGAGCTAATCGCGCGGGTCAGACCTTCGATGACCTCGAAGATCCAGTGGACGATACTGGGATTGAACCAGTGACCTCTTCCGTGTCAGGGAAGCGCTCTCCCGCTGAGCTAATCGTCCTTGGAGGTGGAGACGGGATTTGAACCCGTGTAGACGGCTTTGCAGGCCGTTGCCTCGCCTCTCGGCCACTCCACCAGGAGTGTCGGGGGGTCGGGATGATCCCCCTTGCTCTTCCGAGCGAACGACGAGGTTCGAACTCGCGACCTCAACCTTGGCAAGGTTGCGCTCTACCAACTGAGCTACGTTCGCCTGTCTTTCCGTTCCGCTTGCGCGTCCCGGCGACGTGTTGAACTCTAGCGGATTCCTGGGCCAGCACAAAAACGCGTTTGTGCAGCGTGCTGCGCTGTGCCCGCCCGCACACCTGGTCAGGGGCTCCGAACGGACATGACCAGGTCACCCGCGGGACACCCGCCATAGACTCGACGCGTGCTCGACCTCGCTCCTCTCGCCCGCTTCGGTGACCGTGTCGCCACCGGTCTCCTCGATGTCACCAGCGACCCGGCCGCCCTGGACTCCAGCGGCTTCTGGGCGGTCTGCGCCGACTTCGAAGGCCGTCTGACCTGCGCCCGCTTCCGGGACGTACGCCAGGAGCCGGTACCCGCCCCGGTGCCGGGGGCGTGGCACGGACCGGCGGTCGGCGACTGGACGTCGTCCCTCGACCGCGCCGGGTACACGGCCGGGGTGCGGCGCATCCGCGAGCACATCGCGGCCGGCGAGGTCTATCAGGCGAACCTCTGCCGCGTCCTGAGCGCACCCGTGGCACCCGACGCCGACGTGGACGCACTCACCGCCCTGCTGGCCCGCGGCAACCCGGCGCCGTACGCAGGAACGATCCGGCTGCCGGAGCACGGCGTGGAGATATCCACCGCGTCCCCCGAGCTGTTCCTGCGCCGCGACGACCGGGTCGTCGAGTCCGGGCCGATCAAGGGCACCGGGCGCACCGAGGCGGACCTCCTGGAGAAGGACTACGCCGAGAACGTCATGATCGTGGACCTGGTCCGCAACGACATCGGGCAGGTCTGCGCCGCCGGCAGCGTGAGCGTCCCCGACCTGTGCGCCGTGGAGAAGCACCCCGGCCTCGTGCACCTCGTCTCGACGGTCCGCGGCGAGCTGCGCGACGGCGCCGGCTGGCCGGAGCTGCTGGCCGCCGCCTTCCCGCCCGGGTCCGTCACCGGCGCGCCCAAGTCCAGCGCCCTGCGCATCATCGACGCCCTGGAGACCGCACCCCGCGGCCCGTACTGCGGGGGCGTCGGCTGGGTCGACGCCGACCGGGGTACCGGAGAGCTGGCCGTCGGCATCCGCACCTTCTGGATCGACCGCGCCGAGGGCGTGCTGCGCTTCGGCACCGGCGCGGGCATCACCTGGGGATCCGACCCCGAGGGGGAGTGGCGGGAGACCGAACTGAAGGCCGCCCGACTGCTCGCGGTAGCGTCGGGAACGTACGAGGTGAGTGGAGAGGGACTACCGACGTGAAGATATGGCTCGACGGCGCACTGCAGGACAGCGAGTCCGCCCGCGTCTCCGTCTTCGACCACGGGCTGACCGTGGGCGACGGCGTCTTCGAGACCGTGAAGGCGGTGGACGGCCGTCCGTTCGCCCTGACCCGGCACCTGGACCGGCTGACCCTCTCGGCGCGCGGCCTCGGTCTGCCCGACCCGGACCTGGACGAGGTGCGCCGCGCCTGCGCCGCCGTTCTCGACGCCAACCCCATGCCGCTCGGCCGGCTGCGCATCACCTACACCGGCGGCCACGGCCCGCTCGGCTCCGACCGCGGCGAGCACGGCCCGACCCTGGTCGTCGCCCTGGGTGAGACGACCCGCCGCCCCGACTCCACGGCCGTGATCACGGTCCCCTGGACCCGTAACGAGCGCAGCGCGCTGACCGGCCTGAAGACCACCTCGTACGCGGAGAACGTCGTCGCGCTCTCCCGCGCGCACGGCCAGGCCGCCTCCGAGGCGCTGTTCGCCAACACCGTCGGACAGCTGTGCGAGGGCACCGGGTCGAACGTCTTCGTCGTCCTGGACGGCGAGATCCACACCCCGCCGCTCGCCTCCGGCTGCCTCGCGGGCATCACGCGCGCGTTGACGGTCGAATGGACCGGCGCCAAGGAGACCGACCTGACGCTGGACGTCCTGGAGCGGGCCGAGGAGGTCTTCCTCACCTCCACCCTGCGCGACGTGCAGGCCGTGCACCGCGTCGACGGACGCGAACTGCCCGGCACCCCGGGGCCGGTGACCGCCAAGGCCATGCGCGTCTTCGACGAGCGGGCCGGGAACGACCTCGACCCGTAGGGGCTTGCCCCGGGGGCGAGCGAATATTCGGCTGCTCCGGGGCACGGCAGCGGGTAGAACACCCGTGATGACCACGACCCTGCGGCCGACCGAGCCGCTCCAGCAGAACGCCGACGGCATGCGTTCGCGCCGCTATCAGGTGTGCGTGAACAGCCGTCCCGTCGGCGCCGTCCACCTCGGCACGTCGCCCGCCTTCGGGCCCTCGGTGGCGCGCATCCACGATCTGCGCATCGAGGAACCCGACCGGCGACGGGGCCGCGGGACGGTGGCCGCGCTGGCCGCCGAGGAGGTCGCGCGCGGCTGGGGCTGCCGGGAGATCGAGATCGGCGTCCCCGGGAGTGCCGAGGCGGCCCTGCGGCTCGTCGCGGCGCTCGGCTACGTCCTGCGCAACCGCGGCATGGAGAAGCGGCTTGGCGACACCCCGCCCACCCTGCCGGACGGCTACCGGGCGCGGCCCATGACCGAGGCCGACTTCGACGCCTGGCGGGCGCACGAGTCGGAGGACTACGTGCGCACCTGGATCGACCGGGGCGTGCCCGAGGCCGAGGCCCGCGCCAAGGCCGAGCGCGACCACGCGATGCTCCTGCCCCAGGGGCTCGCCACCGAGGACATGTGGTTCAACGTCCTCGAACACGAGGGCACGCGCGTGGGCGTCCTGTGGCTCGCCCTGCGCGACGGACAGCCCTTCGTCTACGACGTCGAGGTCGACGCGGACCAGCGCGGCCACGGCCACGGCCGCGCCCTGATGCTGCTCGCGGAGATCCAGGCACACGCCCTCGGCAAGCACACGCTCGGCCTCAATGTGTTCGCGGACAACACCCCGGCCGAACGGCTGTACGAGTCGCTCGGGTACGAGACGACGCGGTACGCCTACTACAAGCCGCTGCTGTAGTCCTAGGCGTCCTGACCGGCGGCCAGCAGCCGGTCCACGATCTCCTCGATGCGCTCGCGCAGCCCCTCCTGGCTCTTGCCGCCGTCGAGACGCTCGCCGTCCACGACGTACGTCGGGGTGCCGGTCACGCCGATCGCCTTGCCCTCGGCCTGGTCGGCGTCCACGATCAGGATGTGCCGGCCGTCGATCAGCGCGGTGTCGAACTCCTCGGCGTCGAGGCCCAGTTCACCGGCCACCTCGACCAGGAAGGGCTCTCCCTTGCGGTCCAGCTCCTCGACCCGCCCCAGCACGGCCTCGACGTATTCCCACGCCTTGCCCTGCTCCGCGGCCTCCTCGGCGGCCTGCGCCGCCGCGAACGCGTGCTTGTGCTTCTCCAGCGGGAAGTGCCGCAGCCGCAACTCCAGCCGGTCGCCGTAGCGGGCGCGCAGGGCCCGGACGTCGTCCAGGGCGCCACGGCAGTCCGGGCACTGAAGCTCGCACCAGACATCGAGCACGGGGACGGCGGGACGCACGGGGGAGGAGTCACTCATGCCGCCAGTCTCCCAGCCCACCCCCGAACGACCGAATCGACCTGCCTCCGACGCGGTTGGAGGGGGTTCGGGCGACGGAACGGGAACGGCCTGCCCCCGACGTGGTTGGAAGGGTCAGGGGGACGGATCGGTCGCCCTCCGGCGCGGTTGGGGACGGCTTGGGGGACGGAATCGGTCGGCCTCCTGGGTGATTGGGGGCGGCTTGGTGGATGGGATCGGCGGTTCTCCGACGCGGTTGGAGGGGACTTGGGGGACGGATCGGCCGCCCTCCGGCGCGGCTGGGGCAGCTCGGGGGACGGAATCGGTCGGCCTCCTGCGTGGTTGGGGGCGGCTTGGTGGATGGGATCGGCGGTTTTCCGACGCGGTTGGAGGGCGCTTGAGGGGCGGGAACGGTCGGCCTCCTGCGTGGTTGGGGGCGGCTTGGTGGACGGGATCGGCGGTTCTCCGACGCGGTTGGAGGGGACTTGAGGGACGGGAACGGTCGGCCTCCTACGCGGTTGGGGGCACCTCGGGGGGCGGAATTGGCCTGCCCCCTGCGCGATTGGAGGGGCTTGGGCCGCGGAGTCGGCATGGCACAGGCACGGTCGGACGGACCTGGGGGAAGGAGAGTCGGACTGGCTGCTGCGCGGCTGCAGGGGGCCGGGGCGGCCGAATCGGCCTGACCGCGGCGTGGCTGCACGGCCCTGGCCGACCGAGCCGGACTCGGTCCGCCGCGACGCGCGGGGGTGGGCTCAGGAATTTGAGCCGGTCTGGATACGTCCCGCCTCGACCGGCCATCGACACGAGGCGCCGCCCGTCCGCCTGCCCCGTGCCTCGGTGTACAGACCTGCCCGTCGGACCCTCGTCTCGGTGCAGGCCGGTCCGGCTGATCGGCGTTCTCTGTGTGCAGACCCGCCGGTCCGACCCGCGCCTCGGTGTGCAGTCCCGTCCGTCCGGCCCGCGTCTCGGCGTGCGGCCCCGTCCCTCCGATCCGCATCGTGGTGCCCGGCCTCGTGAGTCCGATCCTCGTCTCGGTGTGCAGGCTCGTCCGTCCACCCCGTGCCTCGGCGCGCAGGCCCGTCCTCTGATCCGCACCGCGATAGCCGCCCCGCCCCGTCCGCTCGCACCGCGACGCGCGGCCCCCACCACCCGCCCTGCGCCCCGGCGCGCAAAACACCTCCCGACCCCCTCCAGCTCCGCCCCTCGGTGTGCTCCCGACCGGCACCTGCGGACGATCTGACCCGGAGATGTCCCTGATGTCCCGCCGGAGCATGGCCCCGTGGGGTTCGGGCGGTGCAGGATGGAAGGGACGAAGTGCCCGACCGACCCCTGCCTGGAGGACCGGATGATTGCCGAGACCGTCTGTTCCGCCGTCTCCGTGGCCGGCCTGGGCATCGCGGCGGTCACGGCGTACCGCAAGCGCTACCTGGCCGCCGCCCGCCTCGCCGCGTACTCGCTCGTGCCGATCGGCCTGGTGATGACCGGTGTCGTGGAGTGGCTGGCGGACACCGCGTTCAGCGTCACGGCGTGGGCCGGCTTCGGGGTGCTCGGCGCCGCGTGGCTGCTCTTCTCCGCCACGCGAGCGGTGGAGCGCCGGCGTGGTGGCACCCGCAAGGAGCGCAAGGCAGCCGCCCGCTCCGCGCAGCGGGAGGCGGTCGCCCCGACGGCCTCGGCGCCCTCCCTCGGTCAGGCCGCGCGCCCGGCGCCCCGTCCGGCCGCCGCACCGCGCGCGGAGTCCGCGGAGGACTTCAGCGACATCGAGGCCATCCTCAAGAAGCACGGCATATGACGGATGCGGACGGACTGAAACGACACAGGCCCGTACGCATCCGAACGCGCACGTGAACGTTTCGGACCGGAGATCACGGGATCCGGCGAACTCCCCTTGTCATTCGGGCGTGTTGGTGACAGCAGGGGTGCTCTCTGCGTCATCATCGCCCGCGAGATGCTGGACACGACACAGAGCGACACCGCGCCGCCGCAGGACGAGCCGCGTGGATGCCTTTTCGCCCTTTCCCAGCCACCGCTGATGATCTTTCTTGCGGTGATCGGGTGTCTGCTGCTCATGGCTGCGCTGCACGATCTGCTGCTGCTCTGAGCCGTACCCGCGGTACCCGGCGTCACCCGCCGGGTACCGCGTCGACACATCTCCGCGCAGCCCTGGGGCTCAGCCCGCCGCCTCCTTGCGGCGCGCCCGGTACGCGGCCACGTGCAGACGGTTCCCACAGGTGCGGCTGTCGCAGTAGCGGCGGGACCGGTTGCGGGAGAGGTCGACGAAGGCGCGCCGGCAGTCGGGCGCCTCGCAGCGCCGCAGGCGCTCCTGCTCCCCGGCGACCACGAAGAAGGCCAGCGCCATCCCGCAGTCGGCCGCCAGGTGATCGGCGACGGAGGCACCCGGCGCGAAGTAGTGGACATGCCAGTCGTAGCCGTCGTGGTCCGTGAGCCGGGGCGTGGTGCCCGCGGCGGCCACCAGCTCGTTGATCATCCCGGCCGCGGCCCGGGCGTCCGGCGCCGAGAAGATCGCGGCGAACCGTCCGCGGATCTTGCGCACCGCGGAGAGGTCGAACTCCGAGAGGACCCCGACGTCACTGATTTCGTTCTTTCGTACGAAATCCTCGAGAGCAGCGAGGTCCGCCAGCGCGTCCGGGGTCGTGGTGTCCTCCGGTGCGGTGTTCACCAGATCCACCACGGCATCGAGGGCACACCGGGTGTCATGGGTGATGAGCACGTTTCGCTCCCTGGCCTGGGGGTCGGGCGGGCGCCCGCCCGTGCTGGCCGATCGTAGTGGCTCCACGTGCGCCCGTACCGGCCCCGACCGTGGCGAACCCCACACCGACGGGCGGACGCACGCCGGCGCCGCCCCGCGGGAATCCGCGGCGACGGCGCCGGTGTGCGTACCTATGGAGTTGTCTTGGCCCGAGCCGTCACCCCGAGTCGACGGCGCCGGGCGGCTTGGTGAGGCCTCGCCCTAGCTTTCCGCCAGGATGTGCGAGAGCTCCTGATCGAGGTCGAAGTGCCGGTGCTCCGTGCCGGGCGGCACAGCAGCGTCCGTGCGCTTCAGGAACGACTCCAGGGCCCGTGCCGGGGCCTCGAGCAGTGCTTCGCCCTCCGGAGAGCTCAGGGCGATGCACACGACGCCCTGACCATGACTGCGCGACGGCCAGACTCGGACGTCGCCGGTGCCGGTGGGCCGATGGAGGCCCTCGGCGAGGAGGTCGCGGGCGAACACCCACTCGACGGTCTCCTCGGCACCGGTGTGGAAGGTGGCGTGCACGGCGTAGGGGTCGGCCGTGTCGTACCGCAGGCCTGCGGGGACAGGCAGGGAGGACTCGCTCGACACAACGAGGCGCAGGTGCAGCTCGCAGCTGACCGTGGTGTTCATAAGCGCCAGGGCCTTTCGCTCAGTGTGCGCTCGGGGATTCGCACGTCGGCGAAATCGACATGCCACCTACGGTGCCGTTGTAAACCCCTCTGAGTGTTTTGCGTGCCTTTACGTAACTCTTCCGGCCGAGGTCCTGTTCGCGAGGTACGACCATTCCGGTGACTGGTTTCTCTCCGGTAGGGTTTGGCTGTATGAACACGGGGAGTGACGACCGGGCCGAGGCGGCCTTGGCATCGGACGAGACGCGGACCAGCGAGGCGGAGAGCGGGCACGGGCTCGGCTCGAAAGCGCCGGAATTCATCAAGGCGCGCCGCGTGCTGCACCTGAGCTGGCAGGTCGGGATCTTCATCATCGGCCTGGCGGTCGTGGTCCTGGGCATCATCATGCTTCCGCTGCCGGGGCCCGGCTGGGTCGTGATCTTCGGCGGCATGGCGATCTGGGCGACCGAGTTCGTCTGGGCCCAGCTGGTGCTGCGCTGGACGAAGCGCAAGGTGACCGAGGCGGCCCAGAAGGCGCTCGACCCCAAGGTCCGCCGGCGCAACATCATCCTGACGTCGATCGGCCTGGTGATCGTGGCCGCGCTCGTCGGGGTCTATCTCTACAAGTTCGGCTTCGAGATGCCCTGGAACATCAAGGACCAGTGAGCCGCGACCGGGGGTGCCGGTACCGGTTCGCGCTGGTCACAGGCACCCCCTGACATGGGGTAATGTTCTTCCTGCGTCCGGGCGATTAGCTCAGTGGGAGAGCGCTTCGTTCACACCGAAGAGGTCACTGGTTCGAACCCAGTATCGCCCACCGGATGCGACGGCCCGTCTGCGAGAGCAGGCGGGCCGTCGTCGTTCACGCCCCCTGGTGCGGCAGCCCCTCGCCGGCCGCGAAACCTCCGGCGAGTTTCAGCCGGACAATCTCCGGGCCCCCCGGGTCAGTTCACGTTCGACCGACCGAACCCTCGCTCCTCACCTGCGACTTCGTCGTGTGTGCTGCGGCACAGTCGGGCGATGCGTCGTCAACTCGCCGATCAGTCCCGCAAGAAAATCCTGTCCGAATCATTGACGCCCTCCGAGGGGCTTCGTACCTTGTGCCAGCAAGCGCTTACTTGAAACGATTCATGCAGGCGGCAATGACGCTGCGCGGGGAGGGCCCGACTGTGGGAACCAGCAGGAATGTTGAGAGGCGTACGATCCTGAAGGTGGCCGGTGGAGCGGCGGCCACGCTTGGGCTGGCCACGACGACGGCGTGCGGAGGTGACAGCGGCTCCGGCGACGGGAATGTGACGCTCCGTTATGCGTGGTGGGGCGGCGAACCGCGCACCATTGCCATGAAGAAGGCGATCGCGGTCTTCGAGAAGAAGTACCCGAAGATCAAGATCAAGCCCGAATTCACCGACTACGCGGCGTTCTGGGAGAAGTTCCAGACGCAGGCCTCCGGTGGAAATCCGCCGGACGTTTTCCAGAATGCCGTCGGATTCCTGCGCAAGTACGACAAGCGCGGAGTTCTGATGGACCTCAAGTCCCAGGCGGACTCCGGGAACCTGGACCTGAAGAACTTCCGCAACGGCGTTCTGGCGAACGGTCAGGTCGACGGCAAGCAGCTCGGCATCCCCGTCGGCGCCAACACCATGGCGCTCGTCATCGACCTCAAGGCCTTCAAGAAGGCGGGCGTCGAGGCGAAGATGGGCTGGACCTGGGACGAGTACTTCGACGCGCTCCAGACGATCCAGGACAAGCTGAAGATCGCCGGTGACACCGGCTACTTCGGCATCATGTACCTGTACGACCTGTACCTCCGTCAGAACGGCAAGGCGTTCTTCACGGACTCCGACCTCGGCTTCACCGAGGACGATCTGACGCAGTGGTGGTCGGACGGCTACAAGCGCGTGAAGTCCGGGCTGGTCGCCGACCCCAAGAAGATCGAGCAGGTCCAGCCCAAGTCGGGTCTGTCGGCCGGCCTCGCCGCGTCCGAGTTCACCTGGGACAACTTCTCCATCCGCTACGAGGGTGAGGGAGAGTCGGACTACGGGCTCGCGCCGATCCCCACCACGGACGGCAAAAACACCGGCCAGTACCTCGGCTCGCTGATGCTCAGCGCCTTCTCCGGGAGCAAGCACCCCAAGGAAGCCGCCCAGTTCATCAGCTTCATGGTCCACGACCCCGAGGTCGGCAAGATCATGGGCTACGACCGCGGCATCCTCTCCACGACGGAGCAGTACGACGCGTTCGTGCCCACCGACGACCAGAACAAGGGCGTCAAGGCGTACGAGGAAGAGGTCGCCAAGGCCGGCGTGCTGGGGAAGATCACCCCGCACCCGTCCGGCGCCGATGTCGTCGAGGCGGCGTTCCTGCGCATCGGCGGTGAGGTCTCCCAGGGCAAGACCAAGCCGGCCGACGCCGCCAAGGCGCTGTTCAGCGAGGCCAAGGCCGCGTTCGCGGGCTGAGGGGACGTACCACCATGACGCTCGTCAAGGAAGCGCCCGTGCGCCCGGCGAAGAAGCGGTCCGCCGCTCCTGCCGCCGGGCGGCGCGGGCGGCGCCGCGAGAACATCGCCGGCTATCTCTTCATGTCGCCGTGGATCGCCGGGTTCCTGGTGCTCACGGCGGGGCCGATGATCGCGTCGCTGTACTACGCGTTCACCCGGTACAACCTGTTCACGCCACCCGAGTGGGTGGGGCTGGACAACTTCAGGACGATGTTCCAGGACCCGCGCTGGCAGAAGTCGGTCGAGGTCACACTGAAGTACGTCGTCGTGGCCACCCCGCTGAAGCTGCTGCTCGCGCTCGGTGTCGCGCTGCTGCTCGCACAGAAGCGGCGCGGACAGGGGCTGTACCGGGCCGCGTTCTACATGCCCTCGCTCATCGGCGCCAGCGTCTCCGTCGGCTTCGTGTGGCGGGCGCTGTTCTCGGACGACGCGATCGTGGACCGTACCCAGAAGGTCTTCGGACTCGACGTCGGCGGCTGGATCGGCAACCCCGACTACGTCATCTACGCCCTGGTGGCGCTGAGTATCTGGCAGTTCGGCGCGCCGATGGTCATCTTCCTGGCCGGTCTCAAGCAGGTTCCGCAGGAGCTGTACGAGGCCGCCGAGATGGACGGAGCCGGGCCCCTGCGCCGGTTCTGGAACATCACCCTGCCGATGATTTCCCCCGTGCTGTTCTTCAACGTGCTGTTGGAGTCGATCCACGCGTTCCAGGTGTTCGGGTCCGCGTACGTCGTCTCCAACACCCAGTGCGGGCCCGCCGACGCCACCCTCGTCTACACCTGTTACCTCTACCAGAAGGGCTTCAAGGAGGCCCAGATGGGCTTCGCCTCCGCGATGGCCTGGACGCTGGTGGTCGCGGTGGCGCTCGTCACGGCGGTCCTGTTCTGGTCGCAGAAGAAGTGGGTGCACTACGAGGAGGCCGCCAAGTGACCAGCGCCACCAGCAGTCCCGTCGTCCACACCCCGAGCGAGCGGCGGCGCTTCGGATCGGTCGCCTGGCATGTGGGGTCGCTCGCGGTCCTCGCGGTCGTCCTCTACCCGGTGATCTGGGTGCTCGGCGCCTCGTTCAAGCCGAGCAAGGACATCATCGCCAGCATCGACCTGCTGCCGACCAAGCCGGTCTGGGAGAACTTCTCGGGGCTTGCCGACGGCATCTCCGGCATCTCCATCGGCACCTTCT
The DNA here is from genome assembly GCF_045041065.1 of Streptomyces sp. NBC_00028. Taxonomy (NCBI): domain Bacteria; kingdom Bacillati; phylum Actinomycetota; class Actinomycetes; order Kitasatosporales; family Streptomycetaceae; genus Streptomyces; species Streptomyces sp. NBC_00028. The sequence goes on from NZ_CP108293.1 coordinate 8,108,175, forward strand.
TCACCAACTCCCTGCTGTACGCCGGACTGGCCGTGGCCGGGGTCGTGCTGTCCAGCTCGCTGACCGCGTACGCCTTCGCCAAGATCCGGTTCGCGGGGCGCAACCTGCTGTTCACGATGATGATCGGCACCCTGCTGCTGCCGTATCACGTGCTGCTCATCCCGCAGTACGTGATGTTCCGCAAGCTGGAGCTCACCGACACCCTGGTGCCGCTCGTCGCGGGCAAGTTCCTGGCCACGGAGGCGTTCTTCGTCTTCCTCATGGTGCAGTTCATGCGCGGGCTCCCCAAGGAGCTGGACGAGGCCGCCAAGCTCGACGGCTGCGGGCACTTCAGGACCTACTGGTCCATCGTGCTGCCGCTGACCCGCCCGGCCCTCATCACCAGCGCCATCTTCACGTTCATCAACGCCTGGAACGACTTCATGGGGCCGTTGATCTACCTCAACACCCCGGACAAGTACACCGTCTCGCTCGGCCTGATGATGTTCCGCGACCAGGAGGGCATCTCCAACTACGGCAGCATGATCGCGATGTCGCTGGTGGCGTTGGTGCCGGTCATCGCCTTCTTCATGGCCTTCCAGCGGTATCTCATCGACGGCATGGCGACGTCCGGACTGAAGTGAGGCGGTTGTTCCCATGGCCCAAGCGCGTGTGAAGGCCCGCAGGCTGTCCTTCCTCGGAGGCGAGCGGTTCGCCGTGTTCGCCGAGTGTCTGCTCACCGGGGTGTGGATCGCGGTGGCCTCGCTCGGAGTCGTCACCTACCCCGCGGCCTTCGCCGCCGGCGCCCGGCACCTCCGGCGTCGTACCGGCCACGAGGGCGGCGGCTGGGGGGAGTTCGTCGCGGACTTCCGTACGGCGCTGCGCGGCGGGTGGGCCGTCGGGCTCGCCGGGTGGGCGGTCGCCGGCGTGGTCTGGGTGGACATCCTGGCCGCGCGGGCCGGGCTGCCCGGTGGGCCGCTCGTCGGGGCCGTCGGCATCTTCGCGCTGATCGGAGTCGTCGTGGCCCTGCTGCGGGCGGCCGCCGTCTGGGCGCCCGGGGACAGCTGGCGGGCGCTGCTCGCCGCTGCCGGGCGGCGGACCGTGCTCGATCCCGCCGGGTCCTTCCTGGTCGTCTGCGGTCTGGGCGTGGTCGCCCTGTCCGCCATGTTCGTCGCGCCGCTAGCGGTTCCCGTCCTGGGAGCCGTCGCGGCGGCCGCCGTCGCCGTCGAGGAGCGGTACCGCAACCGCTGACGGGCGGTGTCCTCGCACCACAAGGTCGGCGCCCCGGGCGCCGTACCTCCCTCTGTCATGCCCCTGACCAGCCGCACAGTCGCACATGGAAAGGAATGACCATGTCTCCCATCCCCCGCAGGTCCCTCCTCAAGGCAGCCGCCGTCGCCGGCGCCGCCGCGCAGTTCAGCTGGGCGCTAGGAGCGAAGGACGCGCAGGCCGCGCCCAGAGCCGCCGAGACCGACGCCGATCCCGTGACCCTGGACTGGCTGGAGGACGGCGGACTCGGCGCCGCCCCCGGCTCCACCCTCGGTGTGCCCTGGCCCAAGGGCGCCTACCAGGAAGACCAGACCTTCGCGCTGACGGACGCCGACGGCAAGTCCGTACCCGTGCAGTCCTGGCCGCTCGCCTACTGGCCGGACGGCTCCCTCAAGTGGACCGCCCACGCGGTGAGTTCGGGCAACGGCAAGCTCACGCTGGCCGCGGGCGAGGCCACCGTGCCCGACAAGAAGGTCACCGTCGACCAGGGCGGCGGCACGATCACCGTCTCCACCGGTGTCATCACCGCGAAGATCGGCAAGTCCGGCGCCACGCTCATCAAGTCCGTCACCCGCGGCTCCACCGAGATCGCCAAGAACGGCAAGCTCGTGTTGATCCGCCAGCCCGAGATCGAGGACGAGGACCAGGGCGCGGTCAAGACCGAGCGCTTCGACGGGGCCATCTCGGAGGTGACCGTCGAGCAGGACGGTCCGGTCCGCGCGGTCGTCCGCATCGACGGCAAGCACCGCAAGGGCGACCGGAGTTGGCTGCCGTTCTCGATCCGCCTGTACTTCTACGCGGGCGCCGAATCCTTCCGCATGGTGCACACCATCACCTTCGACGGCACCCAGGAGCCGGGCAAGGCCAGCGGCGACTTCATCCGCGGCATCGGCGTCCGCTTCACCGTGCCGATGCGCGACCAGTCCTACGACCGCCACATCCGCATCGGCGGCGAGGGCACCGGTCTGCTGCGTGAGGCCGTCAAGGGCATCACGGGCCTGCGCCGCGACCCGGGAGCCGCCGTCCAGGCCGCCCAGTACGCGGGCGAGAAGCTGCCCGACCCCTCCACCTGGGACCAGCGCGTCACCACCCGCCTCCAGTACATCCCCGAGTGGGGCGACTACACCCTCTCCCAGCTCTCCGCCGACGGCTTCACCCTGCGCAAGCGCACCAAGAAGGGCCACGGCTGGATCGGCGCCGGCGGCGGCAAGCGGGCCTCCGGGTTCGGTTACGTCGGCGGCGTCAGCGGCGGACTCTCCTTCGGCCTGCGGGACTTCTGGGAGAAGTTCCCCGCCCAGCTCGACATCCGCGACGCCCAGACCGACGAGGCCGAGGTCACCCTCTGGCTCTGGTCGCCCGAGGCGCAGCCCATGGACCTGCGCTTCTACCACGACGGCATGGGCCAGGACACCTTCGCCGAGCAGCTCGAGGGCCTCAACATCACCTACGAGGACTACGAGCCCGAGTTCGGCACCCCGTACGGCATCGCCCGTACCTCGGAACTGCTGTTCTGGGCCAACGAGTCGACCCCGACCCCGGCGAAACTCGCCGAACAGGTCGAGGCCGTACGGGTGCTGCCGCAGCTGGCCGCGCCGCCCAAGCAGCTCATCAAGGCGAAGGTCTTCGGACCCGGCCTGTACTCCGAGCCCGACCGTTCCACCGCCGCCAAGGCGAAGATCGAGGACCACCTCGACTTCCTCTTCACCTACTACAAGGACCAGGTGGAGCAGCGCCGTTGGTACGGCTTCTGGGACTACGGCGACATCATGCACACCTATGACACCGTCAGGCACCAGTGGCGGTACGACATCGGTGGCTACGCCTGGGACAACTCCGAGCTCTCGCCCGACCTGTGGCTGTGGTTCGCGTACATCCGCTCCGGCCGCGCGGACATCTTCCGGTTCGCCGAGTCGATGACCCGCCACACCGGTGAGGTCGACGTCTACCACCTCGGCAAATGGGCCGGCCTCGGCACCCGGCACGGTGTGCAGCACTACGCCGACAGCGCCAAGCAGCAGCGCATCGCCAACACCACCTACCGGCGCTACTACTACTTCCTCACCGCGGACGAGCGGGTCGGCGACCTCATGCACGCCAACGTCGACTCCGACGAGACGTTCCTCGTCCTCGACCCGCTGCGCAAGGTCCGCACCGACGTCTACACCCCCGACCGGCACGCCCTGTCGGTCGGCTTCGGCACGGACTGGAGCGGGCTCGTCTCCGCGTGGCTGACGGAGTGGGAGCGCAAGGGCCCCAAGTGGGAGAAGGCCAAGGCCCGCGTGCTGTCCACGATGGAGGGCATCGCCGCACAGCCCAACGGGTTCGTCCAGGGCAGCGGCCTGTACGACCTCGACACGGGCAAGTTCGCGGTCGCCGCGACTCCGGTGGTCGGGGTCTCGCACCTCTCCGCCGTCTTCGGCCTCAACGAGCTGTGCGCCGAACTCATCGACCTCGTCGACATGCCCAAGTTCAACGAGGCGTACTTCGACTACTGCCGCTACTTCAACGCCACCAAGGCCGAGCAGGCGGCGCGGTACGGGTCCAACTTCGGGACGCTGCTGCTGTTCCAGGGGCACTCACGGCTCGACGCGTACGCGGCCGTGAAGACCGGGGACGAGAAGCTGGCCAAGCGGGCGTGGGAGAAGTTCTACAACTCCGACGGATACAAGGAGTCGGCGCCCTGGAAGACGGAGGAGCTGAGCGGGCCGGCGACGTTGGTCGCGGGTAGTGAGGCGGCGTGGATCTCTACCAACGACACGGCTCTGTACGGGCTTGCGGCGATTGAGAACCTGGCGCTTCTCGGGGACAAGATGCCTTCGTAGCGATTCGGGTTGTGGGGAACTGCGGGACCGTTGTGGCTGGTCGCGCAGTTCCCCGCGCCCCTTCAGGGCGTCTCAGTGGAGGTTGCCCAGCTTGTTCCGCAGCCGTCGTACGTCCCTGATGCGTTGCTCGTACGTCGCTCCCAGGGCGAGGAGCAGGAGGCCAGCCAGGGCCGGGGGGACCCAGCGGGGGAGGGCGTCCGTCACCTGGACGATGTACGGGGCCAGTTCGTGGAGGGCGTCCAGGGTCAGGACCGAGCCGCCCAGGACCAGGGGCGCCTGGAGGCTGTAGCCGCCGCCCAGCAGGGTGAGGGACAGGGCCGCCAGGCCCAGGAGCAGGGGGCGGGTCCAGTTCGGGTCGCCCCAGGCCGCGGCCAGGCTCGGCAGGAGTGTGGTGGCCAGGCCCGGGCCGTACGCCGTCCAGGACGACGTCCGTGGATCGCGCCGCCTGCGGAGGAAGCCGACGAGCAGGGCCGGGGCCGTGACCGGGAGGGTGTAGGCCTCGGGGATGCCGACGTCCCAGGCCGCCAGGCGCACCCAGCTGGCCAGGACGAAGAGGACGGCGGCCGCGTAGCCGACGGAGCGGCGGCCGGGGCGCAGCGCGGTGCCCGTGGCGATCACTCCGCACAGGGCCAGGACCAGGGCGAGCATCGGCAGGTCGGTCGCGGACAGGGCGAGGGCCAGGAGCGCGGCCACGGCTCCGGTGACCTCCACCGCCACGGTCGCCCGGGCGTCCTTGAGCCGTGCCGCCAGCAGGGCCGCCGCCACCGGGACCGCCAGCACGAGCAGGGCCGTGTACGGCGGCTGCCAGCCGGCCGCTGTTCCGGTGGCGCAGGCCAGCGCGGTGGCGTAAGTGAGGGCGGTCGGGGCGGTGATGGCGGTGCACCGCCAGGAGACCACGGCGAAGAACACCGTGAGGGCGCCGAGCGCGGTGAGGGTCGCCGACTGGGAGGCGAGGGCGGTGAAGGCGAGGTCGGCCGAGGTGGCGAGGGCCAGGACGGTCGCGGTCGGTTGGCCGTAGGGAGAGGCCAGGACCACGCCCGTCACCGAGCCCAGCACCAACAGGCCGAGCGTGTACGGCAGTTCCAGCACCGCGGGGAGCGTCAGCGCCGCCGCCCACGTCAGTACCAGCGCGCCGGTGAGGGCGCGTGGACGCCAGTCCGTGTGCCGTACGGCCAGGGCCAGTACCGCCGCCACGGTCACCAGGACCAGCGGGGCCGTCGCCGCGTCCGGCGGCCAGGGGGCGTCCACCGTGACCGCCTCGCGAAGGTCGGCCGGCGCCCCGGACCAGGCATCAGTCACCCAGGCGACCGGGCCCAGCAGAGTCACCGCCACGACGGGCAGGGTCCACGCCACGGCCAGGGCCTGTACGGCACCGGAGGCCACCGCGAACCCGCGCCGCATCTGCTCCGGCAGCCGGTCCTGTCGTACCGCCGCCAACAGGGCGATCCCGCAGGCGAGATGGACCGGAACGGTCCAGATGCCGGGCAGCGCGGAGCGCGCCACGCCGCCGAGCGCGGCGACCGTCAGGAGGGCGGAGGCGACCGAGAGGCCGAGGGCGTGACCGGTGCCCTGTGACGCCGGGGCGTCCGCCGCGCGCCGGCCGTCGCTCGCGCCTCGCCACGCCGCGGCGAGGGTGATGGCCGCGGCGAGGAGGAGGAGCGCCGCCGCACGGGCGGCGGCGCTCGGGCCGGTTGCCGTCCAGGACAAGGAACCGGCCGCCCATACGCCCGAGCCGCCCAGACCGTACGCGCCGACGACGGCGAGCAGACGTACGGGACCGGCGGTCGCTCGGAGCGCCACACCTGTGTCGAACGCGGCCGTCACCAGCACGGCCGCCGTGACGCCGTAGGAGTCGGCGTCCAGCGCCAGCGCGCCGAAGAAGAGCGGCAGTTGGGCCGCGAGGAGGGCCGAGGGGCGCGGCAGTCGCAGCTCCCGCAAGGGCGGCAGCAGACCGTACGCCAGCCACAGGGCCGCCAGCAGCGTCGATGCGATCGCCGTGTAGGGCGCGCCCTCCGCCGCCACGAACACCGCCCCGTGCAGCGCGTACGCGTCGAGGACCGTCAGCGCCAGGCCCAGGCCCGCCACCGACTCGGCGGTGGAGCGCAGGCCCCGCTTCAGCAGCGCCAGGGGTGCGGCCAGCGCGGCCGCGGTGACCGCGCCGAGCACCAGGGCCCGCCCGGCGATCCCCAGCTCACCCCAGCTGACCAGGGTGAACGCCGTCGCCGCGATGACCAGCAGCACACCGCCGAGCACCAGCAGCACGTTCTGCACCCGGGGCGCGGCGGCCTCGGGGCGGGGCGGGGTGGACGGGCGCGGCGGAGCGGACGGCGTCTGCAGCGCGGTGACCAGCCAGGCGCGGCGCCTGAGCAACTGGACCCGGCGCGCGTCGAGATGGAACAGCTCCGCGTCCAGGAGCCGCAACTCCTCGGCCGGGGGCGGAAAGTGCGTCATGCCTTGGAGTGTGGCCCGGGTCACGTCGTACGGCATGAGTGCGCGTACTCAGAACGTACTCAGTTCCCTGCGGGCAGACTCTGTGCATGGACTGGAGCCATTACCGCTTCCACACCCGGTGGACCGTGCCCGCGCCGCCGGCCACCGTCTACGACGTGCTCGAACAGGCCGAGGAGTACCCGCGCTGGTGGCCCCAGGTCCGTGCCGTGGAGCGCCTCGACGACACCACCGGCGTCATCAGGATCCGGGCGACGCTGCCGTACGACCTCGTGTTCACCGCGCGTGAAGTGCGACGCGACCGGGCGGGCGGGGTGCTGGAGATCGCCATGACCGGGGACCTGGAGGGCTGGGCGCGCTGGACGATCACGGCGGACGGTGCGGGCACCCTCGCGGTGTACGACCAGGTCGTCGACGTGAACAAGCCGCTGCTGCGGCGGCTCGCGGTGCCGGGGCGGCCGGTGTTCCGGGCCAACCACCGGCTGATGATGTGGGCCGGACGGCGGGGCCTGGTCGCGTACTTGGAAGCGGTTTGAAGGAAGCCCGTCGGGGCCTGTATTGTTCAGTGCGTTCCCGGGCGATTAGCTCAGTGGGAGAGCGCTTCGTTCACACCGAAGAGGTCACTGGTTCGAACCCAGTATCGCCCACCGGGAGAAAGCCGGTCCGCGTCACGCGGACCGGCTTCTTTTATGCCCGGGCCGCTCTTCAGGCGGCAGCGGCCGGCAGCTCCGGACGCAGGGGCCACGACGGGTCCACCGCCTCCGGGGTGCCGCTGCGCGCGAACCACGCCTGGAGCCCGCGGGCCTGTGCCGCGTGCCAGTCCGTCTGGAGGGTGTGCAGCTCGTTCGGGGACAGCCGCTCCAGCCGGGCTGCGAAACGGCGCCCAACCGCTCGTACGACCTCCAGTGCGGCCAGGGCGTCCGCCCCCGCGTCATGCGCGCCGTCCAGCGTGACGCCGTAGTGCGCGCACAGGTCGGTCAGGGTGCGGCGGCCCTTGCGGTAGCGGTCCAGATGCTTGTCCAGGACCCGCGGATCGAGGACCCGCAGCGGCGCCGACTCGAACCAGCGGTCCAGGGACGAGGCCCGATGGCGGCGCAACTCCCGGTCCAGGAGCGTCAGATCGAAGGGCGCGTTCATCACCACCAACGGCCGCCCCGCGGACGCCTGTTCACCCAGGTGTTCCGCTATCTCGTACATCACCGGCGCCGGCCAGCGGCCGTTGCGCTGGAGGTGTTCGTCCGTCAGCCCGTGCACCGCCGTCGCGCCCTCGGGCACCGGCACACCCGGGTTCACCAGCCATCGGGCCACCCGCGGCCGGGTACCCGGGGCGTCCTGGACGACGACGGCGGCCGACACGATCCGGTCGGTCTCCACGTCGACGCCCGTCGTCTCCGTGTCGAAGGCGGCCAGGGGCCCCTCGTACCAGCACGTCATACCAACACAACCCCTCGTTCACCCACGGCAGCTGACGCACCGTCTTCTGCCTGTTTGGTGATACCCGGGCTGTTTGCGCCGTACGCCGGAAGGACACAACAGGAATACGGGTCTTTGCAGTTCAGAGACCCGCGGTTCGGATTCACCGAGCGTGGAAGGCTGTTGGTCATGGCGATAGCGCAGCCCGAGCGGGGCGGGCTGCTGCCCGAACGTACGGGCTCCCTGCGCGGCACACTCGCCACCACCGCCTGCATGGAGACCCTGCAGGTGGGTTATCTGCACGCGGTCGCCGCGGCGGCCGGCTGCTCGCTGTCGCAGCCCTTCCCCGACAACGGCATCGACTGGCACGTCAGTCACGGCTCGCCGGGGCACACCGTCGACGACGAGGTGACCATCAAGGTACAGCTCAAGTGCACCTACCAGGTGGCCCCGAACCCGCCCGGCCGGTTCTTCTCCTTCACGCTCGACAACGACCATCTGCGCAAGCTCGCGCGCACCCCCGTCTCGGTGCACAAGATCCTCGTGGTCATGCTGGTGCCGCGATCCCAGGACGACTGGCTGCGCGCCAGCCACGACCGCCTCGACCTGCGGCACTGCTGCTACTGGGTCAACCTCGCCGGGCACCCGATCACGGGCCGGACCCGGACCACCGTGCGGATACCGACCTCACGCATCTTCGACGACCGGGCGCTGTGCGAGATCATGACGCGGGTCGGGACGGGAGGCAGACCATGACGCACCGCCCCGTGGAGGAGCCCCTGCGGCCGGTGCGACCGCACCCGGTGGACGCCGCCTGGAACCGCGCCCCCGAACCGGACGAGGTCGATCCCGCCGTCCTCAGCGCCCTGCTGCACCGGCACGGCTGGCAGCGCCGAGGCGGCGCTCCCGGGCGCTACGGCCGCTGGACCCCACCGGGGCCAGGCGGTGGCGGCACGAGCCTCCTCGTACCCGAGAGCCGTGCCTTCCCCGACAGCGACGACCTGCTCGGCGAGGCGCTCGACGCGCTCGCCCGCAGCGGAACGCCCTCCGCGCGCGAGGTCCTCGTCGGCCTCGCCGTGCCCAGCGACGAGATCCGCTGGTGGCGGGACGTGCCGGCCGGCCCGGCGGGAGCCGCGTCCTGGGCGGTGGAGGAGCAGTTGCGCGCCGCTGCCCGCCAGTGCCTCCTCGCGGGCGCGCTCGCCACACGCGCGCGTGCCGGCTACTACGGTGCCCGGCATCGCCGTGCCGCGCTCTCCCTGCTGGAGCACGTCCTGGTCGGCGCCGCCATCGACGGCAGACTGACCGCCTTCGTCCCCGTAGGCACCGGCCGCCCCCTCGCCGTACGCCTCCACCAGGCCCTGTACGCCGCCCGCGAGGCCATCGACTACCAGCGGGCCACCGGCGGCATGGACGCCTTCGACGGGGCGGTCGAGGCAGGCGTCAGCCGTGAGCTCACCGAGGCTCTGATCGCGCTCGTGCGCGGTACGGAAGGGGCGCGCATCGCCGTGGACTGGGCACCGGCCGCGGGGGTGCCCGAGGGATGTGCCGCCTCCGGGGAGCCCGTCGAGTTCTCGCCCGGCGACCTGCCCGTGCTGCGTGAGGCCGGGGCCCGCTATCTGCGCGAGGAGCCGTCCGTGCCGGTGCGGGTCACCGGGACGGTGGTGCGGATGCGCAGGTCGGGCCCGCGCGGGGAGGGCAGCGTACGGCTGCGGGTGATCGCCGGGGTGGAGGTGCCGCACGTCCGGCTGACCCTGGACGAGGAGGCGTACCGGATCGCCGGGCATGCGCACCTCGTCGGGCTGCCGGTGCGGGTGCACGGGCGGCTGGAGAGCCGGGGCGGCTTCCGGCGGCTGACCGCCGCCACCGCGGTCGTGCCCGTGCAGGTGGACGAGGCCGAGCGGGACCGGCTGATGAAGTCCTTGCAGGAGAACCTGGACTTCTTCGAGGAAGCCTGTGGCGGGGAGTACGACGGGGACTGATTTCGCGGTCGGTGGGTGCGGGTCGGTACGATCCCCTATTGCGCGCGCTCACGGTATGGCGCCCGCATCCCCTTCAGTCAGGAGAGACCGGTGTCAGACGTCCGTGTGATCATCCAACGCGATTCCGAGCGGGAAGAGCGCACGGTGACGACGGGCACCACGGCCGCCGAGCTGTTCGCCGGCGAGCGCTCGATCATCGCCGCGCGCGTGGCCGGTGAGCTGAAGGACCTGGCGTACGTGGTCGCCGAGGGCGACGAGGTCGAGGGCGTCGAGATCTCGTCCCAGGACGGCCTCAACATCCTGCGCCACTCCACCGCGCACGTCATGGCGCAGGCCGTGCAGGAGCTCTTCCCCGAGGCCAAGCTGGGCATCGGCCCGCCGGTCAAGGACGGCTTCTACTACGACTTCGACGTCGAGAAGCCGTTCACGCCCGAGGATCTCAAGGCCATCGAGAAGAAGATGCAGGAGATCCAGAAGCGCGGCCAGCGCTTCAGCCGCCGCGTGGTGACCGACGAGGCGGCCCGCGAGGAGCTGTCGGACGAGCCGTACAAGCTGGAGCTGATCGGCCTCAAGGGCTCGGCGTCGTCGGACGACGGCGCGGACGTCGAGGTCGGCGCCGGTGAGCTGACGATCTACGACAACCTCGACGCCAAGACCGGCGACCTGTGCTGGAAGGACCTCTGCCGCGGTCCCCACCTGCCCACCACCCGGAACATCCCGGCGTTCAAGCTGATGCGCAACGCGGCCGCCTACTGGCGCGGCAGCGAGAAGAACCCCATGCTCCAGCGCATCTACGGCACCGCCTGGCCCTCCAAGGACGAGCTGAAGGCGCACCTCGACTTCCTCGCCGAGGCCGAGAAGCGCGACCACCGCAAGCTGGGCAACGAGCTCGACCTGTTCTCCATCCCGGAGCAGATCGGTTCCGGCCTCGCCGTCTTCCACCCCAAGGGCGGCATCATCCGCCGGGTCATGGAGGACTACTCGCGCCGCCGGCACGAGGAGGAGGGCTACGAGTTCGTCTACACCCCGCACGCGACGAAGGGAAAGCTCTTCGAGACGTCCGGGCACCTGGACTGGTACGCCGACGGCATGTACCCGCCCATGCAGCTCGACGAGGGCGTGGACTACTACCTGAAGCCCATGAACTGCCCGATGCACAACCTGATCTTCGACGCGCGCGGCCGTTCCTACCGTGAACTGCCGCTGCGCCTCTTCGAGTTCGGCACCGTGTACCGGTACGAGAAGTCGGGCGTCGTGCACGGCCTGACCCGCGCGCGTGGCTTCACGCAGGACGACGCGCACATCTACTGCACCCGCGAGCAGATGTCGGAGGAGCTCGACAAGACGCTCACCTTCGTCCTCGGCCTGCTGCGGGACTACGGTCTGACCGACTTCTACCTGGAGCTGTCCACCAAGGACCCGGAGAAGTTCGTCGGCACCGACGAGGTCTGGGAGGAGGCGACCGAGACACTGCGCGAGGTCGCCGAGAAGCAGGGCCTGCCGCTGGTCCCGGACCCGGGTGGCGCCGCGTTCTACGGGCCGAAGATCTCCGTCCAGGCCAAGGACGCCATCGGCCGTACCTGGCAGATGTCGACGATCCAGCTCGACTTCAACCTGCCCGAGCGCTTCGACCTGGAGTACACGGGTCCGGATGGCTCGAAGCAGCGCCCGGTCATGATCCACCGCGCGCTCTTCGGCTCGATCGAGCGGTTCTTCGCCGTCCTCCTGGAGCACTACGCGGGCGCGTTCCCGGCGTGGCTCGCGCCGGTCCAGGCGACGGGTATCCCGATCGGCGACGCGCACGTCGAGTACCTGGAGAAGTTCGCCGCCGCCGCGAGGAAGCAGGGGCTGCGCGTGGACGTGGACTCCTCCTCGGACCGGATGCAGAAGAAGATCCGCAACGCCCAGAAGCAGAAGGTGCCCTTCATGGTCATCGCGGGCGACGAGGACATGTCGGCCGGCTCGGTGTCCTTCCGCTACCGCGACGGCTCGCAGGAGAACGGCATCCCGTTCGACGAGGCCATCGCGAAGATCGCGAAGGTCGTCGAGGAGCGCGCACAGATCTGATCGTGTTGGAGAGGCCCCCGGGAGGCTCAGCTTCCCGGGGGCCTCTCGTCGTCCTCCCGTGAGAAGACCTGGAGCAGCCAGGAGGCGAAGGTGCCGGTCACCGCGCCCAGCAGGGCCAGTCCCACGGCCATGATCCCGACCGCGATGAACCGCCCGCGCGGGGTGACGGGGGTGACGTCGCCGTACCCCACGGTCGCCAGGGTCGCGCAGGTCCACCAGAGGGCGTCCCCGAAGGTGCGCATGGTCGACCCCGGTGCCCCGCGCTCCTGCTGGTAGACGGCGAGGGAACCGGCGAAGCCCAGCAGGACGGTCGAGAGTCCCGCGTAGAAGATCACGCGCGCGTGCAGCGCCAGCCGGGGGCGTCCGTGCCGACGCTGCACCGCCTCGTACACCTTGACCACGCGCAGGGGGCGCAGCAGCGGCAGCACGAGCACCACCGTGTCCAGCCAGTGCGTCCGCACGAACCGCAGCCGCATCCCGCTGAGCCGCCAGCGGACCACGTAGTCGACCGCGAACAGCGCCCAGGCGGCCAGCGTCACCGCGAGGCAGAGGTCCTTCCAGCCGTCCGACAGCCCCTCCGCCAGCACCCGGATCGCGTACGCGCCCAGGAACAGCAACGAGGCCACGGCGAGCGGCACCTCAGTACGTTGCTCCCAACGAGCCTCGGGGCCCGGCTCCTCGTTGTCCTTGCGGCTGTCAGCGTCCACCCGGTCAGCTTCGCTCGGGACGGCTGGGGCGGAACCCCGGCGACACGCCGCGAACGGGCGAAGCCATATGCTTCCCTGCATGACGAGTGAGCCGGAGCAGCAGTGGGGAGTGGGGACCCAGGACGCGTTCCAGCGTCTGTGGACGCCCCATCGGATGGCCTACATCCAGGGTGAGAACAAGCCGACCGGCCCGGGTGCCGACGACGGCTGTCCCTTCTGCTCCATCCCGGCCAAGTCCGACGAGGACGGTCTGATCGTCCGGCGCGGCGAGCAGGTGTACGCGGTGCTGAATCTGTACCCGTACAACGGCGGTCACCTGATGGTCGTGCCCTACCGGCATGTGGCCGACTACACCGATCTGACCGACCTGGAGACTGCCGAGCTGGCCGCCCTGACCAAGCAGGCGATGACGGCCCTGCGCACCGCGTCCGGCGCGCACGGCTTCAACATCGGGATGAACCAGGGCACGGTGGCCGGCGCCGGCATCGCCGCCCACCTGCACCAGCACATCGTTCCGCGCTGGGGCGGCGACACGAACTTCATGCCGGTCGTCGGCCACACCAAGGTGCTGCCGCAGCTGCTCGCCGACACCCGGAAGATGCTGGCGGACGCCTGGCCCGCGTAGGCGCTGCCTACGCGTCGTAGAGGTCGGCCTTCCTGGGGGACGGGTCCTGGATCGCCGTGCTGAGGAACGCCGACCTGTTGCCGAACTTCTCCGTGTCGACGCCGTTGTCCTCCAGGACCTTGATCGCCGCCGCGTGCACCACCCGCAGCACCGGCGTCGCCGCGCGCATGGCGTCGTCGGCCATGAAGCGATGGCGCCAGGGCTTGTCGGCCCACACGTGCCGCAGGCCGAAGGGCTCGGGGAGGGCGATGGTCCCCCCGAGCCAGTTCAGCAGCGGCGGGTACCAGGTCAGCGGGGCGCGCACGGTCAGTCGTACGACCTCGTCGGTGGGGACCAGCGGGAGGTTCACCTTGCGGGTCTCCCACGGCTTGAACGACTTCGGGACGTCCTTCGACGGGGCCTCGGAGGCGCCCGTGAACAAGGAGTTCACGGGACCCAGCGCATGGCCGGTCACCTCGATGCGCAGCGTCTCGTGCAGCACGGTGACGGTGATCATCATGGTGAGGATCAGCTGGCCGTCCCAGAGCGTCCACTGCACGCCGAGGTAGTGCCGGTTGCCGCTGCCGAACTGCTGCTTGTTGCAGATGTCCTGTATCGAGTGCTGGCGGTGCTGGAACGCCTCGATGTCCGCCGACTGCTCGGTGCGGGCCACCGCCTTGGCGTTCTCGCCGATCGGGGTGACGATCCAGTGGCGTATGGACGCCTTCGGGAAGCCGCCCGTGTTGATCGTGTTCCGCTCCAGCATGCGCAGCCGGGCCTCGATGTTGCGGATGACGTCCCAGCTGCGGAACGGGTGGATCTCGCGGGTCGGGTCGGCGGGAGTGAGGTCCTCGGCGAGCTGCCAGCTGCCCCAGCGGGTGCCCATGCCCAGGATGCCCTTGGGGCCGGCGTAGAAGACGGAGTTGGACTGCTGCTCGGCGCTCAGCTTGGCCAGGGACTGGCGCTTCTGCTCGGCCTGGGTCTCGCCGGGGCTGCTCGGCACCGCCTCGGGGACCTGGGCGCCGACGCTGCTGCCGGCGATCAGCCCGTCCCAGCGGGCCCGAAGATCCCTCGCGGCGCCGTCGCAGATCTGCTTGGCCCAGAACCAGCCGGCGACGGGCGCGACCACGCACGCGCGTGCGTACCAGCCCCAGAAGCCCGTGAACGGCATCTTGATCAGGAAGATGACCGCGAGCGCGCCGACGCCGAGGAGCAGCGTCGTGGCCAGGGCGGAGGCCCGTTTGTTGGGGTTCTTGTCGATGGTGGTGCGGATCGCGAAGACCAGCAGCCACACGATCAGGCCGGGCAGGAACAGCACCCCGCACAGCAGCATCACGGTCGACAGCCGCAGGTCCCGCGCCCGGCGCAGCCGGTAGGCGGCCAGACAGTGGTCGACGACGACCTGGGGCTCGGTGCCGAAGGACTGGATGAGCGGCTTGCGGCCCGGACCGATCATGCGGTCGATCACCGCCCGGGAGAACGCCTCACCGAGGTTGGGCTTGAACAGTCCGCCGGCCCAGGACTGGCCCTCCTTGACCGTCGTCTCGTGCCACTCGCTGTTGGCCTTCTTGATGTCGTCGACCGGATTGTCGCGGTACGCCGCCGAGGCAAGCGCGAACGTCGCCGTCTGGCTCTCGTCCCCCGTGCGGGGAACCTGTGGTCCGAAGACGCTCTCGTACCCGGTGTCAACGGTCATTCCCGCCCCCGATCGCCGCCATGGTCGCTCCTGCGGCCTTCCCGACTTGCTTGCTTCGCACACCTGTTGATCAGGTCATCAGCGTATCCGCAGCCACCGACATTCGTCGGCGGACGGCCGAAGCCGCCCGCCGACTCGGAGGGGAGCGTTCCACAAAGGTCTGTCGTACGGGCACTTGGAGTCTGCCCGGTGCGGACCGCCGGTCAACTCCTAGGCATCGCGCGTCTCTTCACGGATCCTCTCGGCGACCTGCGCCGGCATCGGTTCGTGCCGCGCGTAGGAGCGGTTGAAGCGGGCCGTGCCGTGTGACAGGGAGCGCAGGTCGACGGCGTACCGGCCGATCTCGATCTCCGGCACCTCGGCCTTGACGACGGTGCGGTTGCCGCTGGTCTGCTCGGTGCCGAGGACCCGGCCGCGCCGCCCGGACAGGTCGCTCATCACGGCGCCCACGTAGTCGTCGCCGACCAGGATGCTCACCTCGGCGACCGGTTCCAGCAGATGGATCTTCGCGTCGGCCGCCGCCTCCCGCAGCGCCAGCGCCCCGGCCGTCTGGAAGGCGGCGTCGGAGGAGTCCACCGAGTGCGCCTTGCCGTCGAGCAGCGTGATCCGCACGTCGATGAGCGGGTAGCCGGCGGCAACTCCCTTGGTCGCCTGGGCCCTCACGCCCTTCTCGACCGACGGGATGAACTGCCGCGGCACGGCGCCGCCGATGACCTTGTCCACGAACTCGATGCCCGAGCCGTTCGGCAGCGGTTCCACCTCGATCTCGCAGATCGCGTACTGCCCGTGACCGCCGGACTGCTTCACATGCCGCCCGCGCCCGCCCGACTTGCCGGCGAACGTCTCCCGCAGCGGGACCTTGTGGGGTACGACGTCGACCTGGACGCCGTAACGGCTGCGCAGCCGCTCCAGCGCGACGTCGGCGTGCGCCTCGCCGAGGCACCACAGCACGACCTGGTGGGTGTCCTGGTTCTGTTCGAGACGCATCGTGGGGTCCTCGGCGACCAGCCGGGACAGGCCCTGCGAGAGCTTGTCCTCGTCGGCCTTGCTGTGCGCCTGGATGGCGAGCGGCAGCAGTGGGTCGGGCATCTCCCAGGGCTCCATCAGGAGCGGGTCGTCCTTGGCCGAGAGGGTGTCGCCGGTCTCCGCGCGGCTGAGCTTCGCCACGCACACCAGGTCGCCTGCGATGGCGTGGGTCACCGGGCGCTGCTGCTTGCCGAAGGGCATGGACAGGGCGCCGACGCGTTCGTCGACGTCATGGTCCTCGTGGCCGCGGTCGGACAGCCCGTGCCCGGAGACGTGGACGGTCTCGTCGGGGCGCAGGGTGCCGGAGAAGACGCGGACCAGGGAGACGCGGCCCACGTAGGGGTCGGAGGACGTCTTGACGACCTCCGCGACCAACGGGCCCTCGGTGTCGCAGGCCTTGATCTCGCGCGGCTCGCCGTCGATGGTCGTGACGCCCGGCGTCGGGTGCTCGAACGGCGTCGGGAAGCCCCGGGTGATCAGCTCCAGCACCTCGACCGTGCCGAGCCCCTGCTTGCCGCCGTCGCCTGCGGGGGCGGCGGCCAGGACGGGATGGAACACCCCGCGCGCGACGGCCCGTTCGAGGTCCTCGATCAGGGTCTTGACGTCGATCTGCTCACCGCCGAGATAGCGGTCCATGAGGGTCTCGTCCTCGCTCTCCGAGATGATCCCCTCGATCAGCCGGTTACGTGCGTCCTCCAGCTCCGGGAGCTCGTCCTCGCCCGGCTCGGACTCCTTGCGCTCGCCCGTGGAGTAGTCGAACAGCTTCTGCGACAGCAGCCCGGTCAGACCGGTCACGGGCGCGTGCCCGTCCGGCCCCTGCGGGCCGTGCAGCGGCAGATAGAGCGGGAGCACGGCATCCGGGTCGTCGCCGCCGAAGGCCTCCGCGCAGATGCGCGTCATCTCCTCGAAGTCCGCGCGGGCCGCCTCCAGGTGGGTGACGACGATCGCGCGCGGCATGCCGACGGCCGCGCACTCCTCCCACACCATGCGGGTCGAGCCGTCCACGCCGTCCGAGGCGGAGACGACGAAAAGGGCCGCGTCCGCCGCTCGCAGACCGGCCCTGAGTTCCCCGACGAAGTCGGCGTATCCGGGGGTGTCCAGCAGATTGACCTTGATGCCGTCCCATTCGACGGGCACCAGGGAGAGCTGCACCGAACGATTCTGCCGGTGCTCGATCTCGTCGTAGTCGGAGACGGTGCCGCCGTCCTCCACGCGGCCCGCCCGGTTCACCGCCCCCGCGGTCAGCGCGAGAGCTTCCACCAATGTCGTCTTGCCCGATCCGGAGTGGCCGACCAGCACCACATTCCGTACGGACGCGGGGTGGTCGGCCGCTGTTGCCCTTCCGGCGGCTCCGGGGTGTGCGTTCGCCTTGTCGCCCATGGCCTTGCCTCCCGTGCACGGTGAGGTCACTGTGGGCGCGGACATGCCGGTCCGCGTGCGATGGCGGCTCCGGTGACGCCCGCGGTTCTTCGAGCTTTCCACTCTCGTCACGGTGCGTCCATACAGCGGACGCGATCGCCCCGTGACCCGTATGCCGTCGGGCCGTGACACGGGGCTCGGGTGCCCGGCGGTCGCACACGCGCGCGCGTGGCTACGATGGGCCAGCCGGTGGCCAGCAGGGGCCGCGCGGCGAAACCGACCCTCGGGAAGGCCATGCTGAACAAGTACGCGCGTGCATTCTTCACGCGTGTCCTCACACCGTTCGCCGCGTTTCTGATCCGCAGGGGCGTCAGCCCCGACACGGTGACCCTTCTCGGAACCGCCGGGGTGGTCGCGGGCGCGCTGGTCTTCTACCCCATGGGCGAGTTCTTCTGGGGCACGGTCGTGATCACGCTCTTCGTGTTCTCCGACCTCGTCGACGGCAACATGGCCCGCCAGCTCGGCCGCTCCAGCCGCTGGGGCGCCTTCCTGGACTCCACCCTGGACCGGGTCGCCGACGGCGCGATCTTCGGCGGCTTCGCCCTCTGGTACGCCGGTGGCGGCGACGACATCGCGCTGTGCGCCGTCTCGATCTTCTGCCTGGCGAGCGGCCAGGTGGTGTCGTACACCAAGGCCCGGGGCGAGGCTATCGGGCTGCCGGTCGCGGTGAACGGGCTGGTCGAGCGGGCCGAGCGGCTGGTGATCTCCCTGGTCGCGGCCGGTTTCGCGGGCCTGCACAAGTTCGGTGTGCCGGGTATCCAGTACCTGCTGCCCGTCGCCCTGTGGATCGTCGCCGTGGGCAGCCTGGTGACCCTGATCCAGCGCGTGGTCACGGTCCGCCGCGAGTCGGCCGAGGCGGACGCGGCGGCCGCGCAGGAGGCCGCGAAGTGAGCGCACAGGACCGGCTGACCGACGCCATGTACGGCCTCGGTTGGGGAGCCGTCAAGAAACTCCCCGAGCCGGTCGCCGTGCGCCTCGGACAGACCATCGCCGACCTCGCCTGGAAGAAGCGCGGCAAGGGCGTCCAGCGCCTGGAGAGCAACTACGCGCGCGTGGTGCCCGACGCGAGCCCCGAGCGGCTCGCCGAACTGTCCCGCGCGGGCATGCGCTCGTACCTGCGCTACTGGATGGAGTCCTTCCGGCTGCCCGCGTGGAGCGCGGAACGCGTGAAGACGGGCTTCGACCCCAAGGACGTCCACTACCTCACCGACGGCATCGCCTCCGACCGGGGCGTGATCCTCGCGCTGCCCCACATGGGCAACTGGGACCTCGCCGGCGCCTGGGTCACCACCAAGCTGGAGACGCCCTTCACGACCGTCGCCGAACGCCTCAAGCCCGAGACGCTGTACGACCGTTTCGTCGCCTACCGCGAGGGCCTCGGCATGGAGGTCCTGCCGCACAGCGGCGGCACCGCCTTCGGCACCCTGGCGCGGCGGCTGCGCGACGGCGGTCTGGTCTGCCTGGTCGCCGAGCGCGACCTGTCGTCCTCCGGTGTCGAGGTCCAGTTCTTCGGCGAGGCGACCCGTATCCCGGCCGGGCCCGCGCTGCTCGCCCAGCAGACCGGGGCGCTGCTGCTCCCGGTGACGCTCTGGTACGACGACTCACCGGTGATGCGGGGCAGGGTGCATCCCCCGATCGAGGTGCCCGAGTCAGGTACGCGGGCGGAGAAGACGTCTGTCATGGCACAGGCGCTGGCCGATGCCTTCGCCTCGGGGATCGCCGACCATCCGGAGGACTGGCACATGCTGCAACGGCTGTGGCTCAAGGATCTCGACCCCAGTAAGGCGCCCTCGTGAGGATCGGCATCGTCTGCCCGTACTCCTGGGACGTGCCGGGCGGCGTCCAGTTCCACATCCGTGATCTCGCCGAGTACTTCATCCGGCTCGGCCACGACGTCTCCGTCCTCGCCCCCGCCGACGACGACACCCCGCTGCCGCCGTACGTCGTCTCGGCCGGCCGCGCGGTGCCGGTGCCGTACAACGGCTCGGTGGCCCGGCTGAGCTTCGGCTTCCTGTCGGCGGCACGCGTGCGCCGCTGGTTGCACGACGGCGAGTTCGACGTGGTCCACATCCACGAGCCGTCCTCGCCATCGCTCGGTCTGCTCACCTGCTGGGCTGCGCAGGGCCCGATCGTCGCCACCTTCCACACCTCGAACCCGCGCTCCCGGGTCATGGTCGCCGCGTACTCGATCCTCCAGGCCGCCCTGGAGAAGATCAGCGCCCGGATCGCCGTCAGCGAGTACGCCCGTCGCACGCTCGTCGAACACCTCGGCGGCGACGCGGTCGTGATCCCCAACGGCGTCGACGTCGACTTCTTCGCCAAGGCCGAGCCCAAGCCGGAGTGGCAGGGCGAGACCATCGGCTTCATCGGCCGCATCGACGAGCCCCGCAAGGGCCTGCCGGTGCTGATGAGAGCCCTGCCGAAGATCCTCGCCGAGCGGCCGCGGGCCAGGCTGCTGGTGGCGGGCCGCGGCGACGAGGAGGAGGCCGTGGAGTCGCTGCCCGCGGAACTCCGCTCGCGCGTCGAGTTCCTCGGCATGATCAGCGACGAGGACAAGGCCCGCTTCCTGCGCAGCGTCGACCTGTACATCGCCCCCAACACCGGCGGCGAGAGCTTCGGCATCATCCTGGTCGAGGCCATGTCGGCGGGCGCCCCGGTGCTCGCCTCCGATCTGGACGCCTTCGCCCAGGTCCTCGACCAGGGCGCCGCGGGCGAGCTCTTCACCAACGAGGACGCGGACGCGCTCGCCGAGGCGGCGGTACGCCTCCTGGCGGACCCGGACCGGCTCGCCGAACTGCGGGAGCGGGGAAGCGCACATGTGCGCCGCTTCGACTGGTCGACGGTCGGCGCGGACATCCTCTCGGTCTACGAGACGGTGACGGCCGGCGCGGCGGCGGTGGCCGCGGCGGACGACGACAGGGCGACGGGGCTGCGGGCGCGGTTGGGGTTGGCGCGGGACTGAGGGGCGGGGCTCGCCCGGCCACGGCGCCGGTGGGTCCGGACCGAGGGGCGGGTAGGGCGGCGGTCGGGCGTCGGTCGGACCGAGGGGCGCGTGGGACGGCGGCCGGGCGGCGGTGGGACCGAGGGGCGCGTAGGACGGCCGCCGGGCGTCGGTAGGGTTTGGGCCCGTGACCGCAACCCTCATCTGGACCCTCGTCGCCCTCGTGGCGGTCGGCCTGTACTTGAGCTGGACCGCAGGCCGGCTGGACCGCCTGCACGCCCGGATCGACGCCGCCCGCGCGGCGCTCGACGCGCAGTTGCTGCGCCGTGCCTCGGTGACCCAGGAGCTGGCCACGTCCGGCGTCCTCGACCCGGCCGCGTCGATCGTCCTCTACGAGGCCGCCCACGCCGCCCGGCAGGCCGAGGAGGAGCAGCGGGAGGTCGCCGAGAGCGAGCTGAGCCAGGCGTTGCGGGCGGTCTTCGCGGAGAGTCCGCAGGTGGAGACGGTGAAGGAGGCACCCGGGGGAGAGGCCGCGATCCATGAGCTGACCGAGGCGGTACGCCGGGTGCCGATGGCCAGGCGCTTCCACAACGACGCCGTCGGCGCGGCCCGCCGACTGCGCGAGCACCGCAAGGTCCGCTGGTTCCGGCTGGCCGGTCACGCCCCCTTCCCGATGGCGTTCGAGATGGACGACGAGCCTCCGGTGGCCCTGGTGGACCGGTCCACCTGAGGCCGCGCGCGCGGGTGATCCACTCGTAAAACCCTCAAAACGATCCACCGCCTCACCATTGGCCCTTGCTGTGGCCTGGTCTCTTCACGTTTCCTCGGTGCCGTAGAAATCCTCTTTTCACATCAGTGAGGTCAACCCGTGTCCAGCACCGAGAACCAGACCCCCGAGACCGGCACCGCGCGCGTGAAGCGCGGCATGGCCGAGCAGCTCAAGGGCGGCGTGATCATGGACGTCGTGACCCCGGAGCAGGCGAAGATCGCCGAGGACGCGGGCGCCGTCGCCGTCATGGCCCTGGAGCGGGTCCCGGCCGACATCCGCAAGGACGGCGGCGTGGCCCGGATGTCCGACCCGGACATGATCGAGGGCATCATCAACGCGGTCTCCATCCCCGTGATGGCCAAGTCCCGCATCGGTCACTTCGTCGAGGCCCAGGTCCTGCAGTCCCTCGGCGTCGACTACATCGACGAGTCCGAGGTCCTCACCCCGGCCGACGAGGTCAACCACTCCGACAAGTGGGCCTTCACGACCCCCTTCGTCTGCGGTGCCACCAACCTCGGTGAGGCCCTGCGCCGGATCGCCGAGGGCGCGGCCATGATCCGCTCCAAGGGCGAGGCCGGCACCGGCAACGTCGTCGAGGCCGTACGCCACCTGCGCCAGATCAAGAACGAGATCGCCAAGCTGCGCGGCTTCGACAACAACGAGCTGTACGCCGCCGCCAAGGAGCTGCGCGCCCCGTACGAGCTCGTCAGGGAAGTCTCCGAGCTCGGCAAGCTTCCCGTGGTGCTGTTCTCCGCCGGTGGCGTCGCCACCCCGGCCGACGCCGCGCTCATGCGCCAGCTCGGCGCCGAGGGCGTCTTCGTCGGCTCCGGCATCTTCAAGTCCGGCGACCCGGCCAAGCGCGCCGCCGCCATCGTGAAGGCCACCACCTTCTACGACGACCCGAAGATCATCGCGGACGCCTCCCGTGACCTCGGCGAGGCCATGGTCGGCATCAACTGCGACACCCTCCCCGAGGCCGAGCGTTACGCGAACCGAGGCTGGTAATGACCGATCCCGTGATCGGAGTGCTCGCACTCCAGGGGGACGTACGGGAGCACCTGATCGCCCTGGCCGCGGCTGACGTCGTGGCCAGGCCGGTCCGGCGCCCCGAGGAGCTCGCCGAGGTGGACGGCCTGGTCCTCCCCGGCGGCGAGTCCACGACCATCTCCAAGCTGGCCGTCCTGTTCGGCGTGATGGAGCCCCTCCGCGCGCGGGTGCGGGCCGGTATGCCGGTCTACGGCACCTGCGCGGGCATGATCATGCTGGCCGACAAGATCCTCGACCCGCGCTCGGGCCAGGAGACGATCGGCGGCATCGACATGATCGTGCGCCGCAACGCCTTCGGCCGGCAGAACGAGTCCTTCGAAGCGGCGGTCGACGTGACCGGCGTCGAGGGCGATCCTGTAGAAGGCGTCTTCATCCGCGCCCCCTGGGTCGAGTCCGTCGGCGCCGAGGTCGAGGTGCTCGCCGAGCACGACGGCCACATCGTCGCGGTCCGCCAGGGCAACGCGCTCGCCACGTCGTTCCATCCGGAGCTGACCGGCGACCACCGCGTGCACTCCCTGTTCGTCGACATGGTGCGCGCGAACCGGGCGGCGGAGTCCTTGTAGGATCTCCGGGGGTCCCCCCAGCTGTTCAGGTCTGGGGGAGTTCGTTGTTGGATGGGTTACGCGAAGGAGACAGGCAGATGTCCGGCCACTCTAAATGGGCTACGACGAAGCACAAGAAGGCCGTGATCGACGCCAAGCGCGGCAAGCTCTTCGCGAAGATGATCAAGAACATCGAGGTCGCGGCCCGCACGGGTGGCGCCGACGTGTCCGGCAACCCGACGCTGTTCGACGCCATCCAGAAGGCCAAGAAGAGCTCGGTCCCCAACAAGAACATCGACTCCGCGGTCAAGCGCGGCGCCGGTCTCGAGGCGGGCGGCGCCGACTACGAGACGATCATGTACGAGGGCTACGGCCCGAACGGTGTCGCGGTGCTCATCGAGTGCCTCACCGACAACCGCAACCGTGCCGCCTCGGACGTACGTGTCGCCATGACCCGCAACGGCGGTTCGATGGCCGACCCGGGCTCCGTCTCGTATCTCTTCAACCGCAAGGGCGTCGTGATCGTCCCCAAGGGCGAGCTGACCGAGGACGACGTCCTGGGAGCCGTCCTGGACGCGGGCGCCGAGGAAGTCAACGACCTCGGTGAGTCCTTCGAGATCCTCTCCGAGGCCACCGACCTGGTTGCGGTCCGCACCGCCCTTCAGGACGCCGGGATCGACTACGACTCCGCCGACGCCAACTTCGTCCCGACCATGCAGGTCGAGCTCGACGAGGAAGGCGCCCGCAAGATCTTCAAGCTGATCGACGCGCTGGAGGACAGCGACGACGTGCAGAACGTCTTCGCCAACTTCGACGTCAGCGACGAGGTCATGGAGAAGGTCGACGCGTAGCGCTGCCGCGAGCTGAGCCGTTTCGGCGGGCCGGTTGGGACACGTCCCACCGGCCCGCCGCCGTTGTCGGTGGCAGCGGATAGCCTGACGAGAGCCAAAGATCGCCGTCCGCGGGCCGCAACCATCAATTGAGGAACCCCGACGGCGCTCAGCCAGGTCCGCGAGAGCGGCGGCGGTTTAGCCGCAAAAAGGGGAGGGGGCGTGGTGCGCGTACTCGGGGTGGACCCCGGACTGACGCGGTGCGGCGTGGGTGTCGTCGAGGGAGTCGCGGGCCGGCCGCTGACCATGATCGGCGTCGGAGTCGTCCGCACGCCCGCCGACGCCGAGTTGGGGCAACGGCTCGTCGCCATCGAGCAGGGCATCGAACAGTGGCTGGACGAGCACCGGCCCGAATTCGTCGCCGTGGAGCGGGTGTTCAGCCAGCACAACGTCCGTACGGTCATGGGCACCGCCCAGGCCAGCGCCGTCGCCATGCTCTGCGCCGCCCGCCGCGGCATCCCCGTCGCCCTGCACACCCCCAGCGAGGTCAAGGCCGCCGTCACCGGCAGCGGCCGGGCCGACAAGGCCCAGGTCGGCGCCATGGTCACCCGGCTGCTGCGGCTCGACGCCCCGCCCAAGCCGGCGGACGCCGCCGACGCCCTCGCGCTCGCCATCTGCCACATCTGGCGCGCCCCCGCGCAGAACCGACTCCAGCAGGCCGTGGCCCTGCACGCATCGAAAGGCCGTAGGGCATGATCGCCTTCGTGAGCGGCACGGTCGCCGCGCTCGCCCCCGACACCGCAGTCGTCGAGGTCGGCGGTGTCGGCATGGCCGTGCAGTGCACGCCGAACACGCTGTCCACGCTCCGCCTGGGCAAGCCGGCCAGGCTCGCCACCTCCCTCGTCGTCCGAGAGGACTCGCTGACCCTCTACGGCTTCGTGGACGACGACGAGCGCCAGACCTTCGAGCTGCTCCAGACCGCGAGCGGCGTCGGCCCGCGCCTGGCCCAGGCGATGCTCGCGGTCCACACCCCCGACGCCCTTCGCAGAGCGGTGGCCACCGCTGACGAGAAGGCGCTGATCGCCGTCCCCGGCATCGGCAAGAAGGGCGCCCAGAAGCTGCTCCTCGAACTGAAGGACCGGCTCGGCGAGCCGATCGGCGCCCCCGCGATCGGCGCCCCGGTCACCCAGGGCTGGCGCGACCAGCTACACGCGGCGCTCATCGGGCTGGGCTACGCGACCCGCGAGGCCGACGAGGCGGTGTCCGCGGTGGCCCCGCAGGCCGAGGCCGCCGGCGGCACGCCCCAGGTGGGCCAACTGCTGAAGGCCGCCCTGCAGACCCTGAACCGCGCCCGCTAGGAGAACGTCAGTGAACTGGGACGACACGACCGACGAGACGGCCGCCGCCGAGCGGCTGGTGGGCTCTGTCGCCGACCGTGAGGACCAGGCCGTCGAGGCCGCCCTGCGCCCCAAGGACCTGGGCGAGTTCATCGGCCAGGAGAAGGTCCGCGAACAGCTCGACCTCGTCCTGCGCGCCGCACGCGCGCGGGGCGCCACCGCGGACCACGTGCTGCTCTCCGGCGCCCCGGGGCTCGGCAAGACCACCCTGTCGATGATCATCGCGGCCGAGATGGGCGCCCCCATCCGCATCACCTCCGGCCCCGCCATCCAGCACGCCGGCGACCTCGCCGCGATCCTCTCCTCCCTCCAGGAGGGCGAGGTCCTCTTCCTCGACGAGATCCACCGCATGTCCCGGCCCGCCGAGGAGATGCTCTACATGGCGATGGAGGACTTCCGGGTCGACGTCATCGTCGGCAAGGGCCCCGGCGCCACCGCGATCCCCCTCGAACTGCCCCCGTTCACCCTGGTCGGCGCCACCACACGCGCGGGGCTGCTGCCGCCCCCGCTGCGCGACCGCTTCGGCTTCACCGCGCACATGGAGTTCTACGAGCCGGCCGAGCTCCAGCGCGTCATCCACCGCTCGGCCAATCTCCTCGACGTCGAGATCGACACCGACGGTGCCGCCGAGATCGCCGGCCGCTCCCGGGGCACGCCCCGTATCGCCAACCGCCTGCTGCGCCGGGTCAGGGACTATGCGCAGGTCAAGGCCGACGGCGTGATCACGCGCGAGATCGCGGGCGCCGCGCTGCAGGTCTACGAGGTGGACGCGCGCGGACTCGACCGGCTCGACCGCGGTGTCCTCGAAGCGCTGCTCAAGCTGTTCGGCGGCGGCCCGGTCGGCCTGTCCACGCTCGCGGTCGCGGTGGGCGAGGAGCGGGAGACCGTGGAAGAGGTCGCCGAACCCTTCCTCGTCCGGGAGGGACTGCTCGCCCGGACCCCGCGCGGCCGGGTCGCGACCCCCGCGGCATGGGCGCATCTCGGCCTCACCCCGCCGCGCCCGGCGGGCACAGGAAACGGACAACAGGACCTGTTCGGGGCGTGACGACCGGTGTGACGGCCGACGTGATGGGTTTGTGACGGCGGGGTATTGGCCGGGCCAGGAACCCGGGTGCCATGCTGAGCGTTGTTCCATGCGCGCGGACTCGCTTAGACTCCGCCGATGCCGCCTTTGTCGGCGGCGCACACACCCCCAACCAGCAGGCCGCTCAGCATCGCGGTCGCGTGAAGGAAGTACCGACCCGTGAGTCTCGTGACCCTCCTCCCGTTCATCGTGCTCATCGGGGCCATGTTCCTGATGACCCGGTCGGCGAAGAAGAAGCAGCAGCAGGCCGCCAACATGCGGAATGACATGCAGCCCGGCAGTGGCGTCCGCACCATCGGGGGGATGTACGCCACGGTCAAGGAGGTCAACGAGGACACGGTCCTCCTCGACGCCGGCCCGGGTGTCGACCTTCTCTTCGCGAAGAACGCGATCGGTGCCGTCCTGACGGACGACGAGTACAACCGCATCGTGCACGGCATCGAGCACGACCTGAAGACTGACGTCGTCCCCGACGACGCCTCCTCTCTTGCCGGCCCCGACGAGTCCGACGACGAAGCTGCCGCCGCCTCCGACGAGAAGTCCGTCGACCTCGGCAAGAAGGACGAGCCCGCCGAGGAGGCCGTGAAGGCCGACGAGGCCGCCGAGGCGAAGACGGACGACGAGCCGAAGAAGACCGACGGCGACTCCGACGCGAAGTAGTCGTACCCGGGGCGCGCGGGCCACGCCTGCGCGCCCTCGGATGTACGCAGCTCGCACGGGATCGACACCATGTCATGGCCGCCCGCCCGCAGACCCGGCGCGCAGCGGCCCGAGAGGGAGTACGAGAAGGTGGCAGCACCTAAGAGGGGCCGGAGCGCGAGCGCCCAGAGCAAGCCAGGGCGCTCGCTGGTCCTGATCCTGATCGCCATCGTGGCGCTCACCGGGGGAATGTTCCTCTCCGGGCACACGACCCCGCGCCTCGGCATCGACCTGGCCGGCGGCACGAGCATCACGCTCGAGGCGAAGGCCGATCAAGGGTCCGCGATCAACAAGGCCAACATGGACACCGCGGTCGAGATCATGAACCGCCGTGTCAATGGTCTGGGCGTCTCCGAGGCGGAGGTGCAGACCCAGGGCGACAAGAACATCATCGTCAACATCCCCAAGGGCACCAACTCCAAGGAAGCCCGGGACCAGGTCGGCACCACCGCCAAGCTGTACTTCCGTCCCGTCCTGGCCCAGGACGCCACCGGCTCCGCCGCGGCCGCCTCGCCGAGCCCGTCCGCGAGCGGCTCCTCCAGCGCCTCGCCGAGCCCCTCCGCGAGCAAGTCGGGTTCCACGGGTGAGACGGCGACCTCGTCGTCCTCCCCGTCGGCCTCCGCCACCACCCAGGGCCGCCCCGTCACCGACGCGCTGAAGGCCGACGCCTCCCCGTCGGCGTCCGCCACCGCGTCGTCCTCCGCGAGCCCCTCCGCCTCGGCGAGCGGCGACACCGGCACCTCCGCCGACGCCAAGCTCCAGGCCGCGTACACCGCCCTCGACTGCTCCAAGCCGGCCCAGCGCGCCAAGGCGGGCGAGGGCGCAAAGCCCGGCGAGTCCACCGTGGGCTGCGGCGAGATCAACGGCGTCTGGTACAAGTACCTGCTCGGCCCGGCCAGCCTGGCCGGCACCGAGGTCAAGAAGGCCGACGCCATCTACAACACGCAGACGGCGGCCGGCTGGCAGGTCAACATGACCTTCACCGGCAGCGGCGCCAAGAAGTTCGGTGAGGTCACCGGCCAGCTCGCGCAGAACGCCACGCCCCCGCTGAACGAGTTCGGCATCGTCCTCGACGGCGAGGTCGTCTCCAGCCCGACCGTCAGCCAGGCCATCACCGGCGGCGAGGCCCAGATCTCCGGCAGCTTCACGCAGGAGGAGGCCCAGAGCCTCGCCAACATGCTGTCGTACGGCGCGCTCCCGCTCTCCTTCCAGGAGCAGAGCGTCACGACCGTGACCGCCGCGCTCGGCGGCGACCAGCTGCACGCCGGTCTGCTGGCCGGTGCGATCGGCCTCGCGCTGGTCGTGCTCTACCTGGTGTTCTACTACCGCGGTCTGTCCGTCGTGGCCATGGCCTCGCTGCTGGTCTCCGGCATCCTCACCTACGTGATCATGGCGCTCCTCGGCCCGGCCATCGGCTTCGCGCTGAACCTGCCGGCCGTCTGCGGTGCCATCGTCGCCATCGGTATCACCGCGGACTCGTTCATCGTCTACTTCGAACGCATCCGGGACGAGATCCGTGAGGGCCGCTCGCTGCGCCCCGCCGTCGAGCGGGCCTGGCCGCGCGCCCGGCGCACCATCCTGGTCTCCGACTTCGTGTCGTTCCTCGCCGCCGCCGTGCTGTTCATCGTGACCGTCGGCAAGGTCCAGGGCTTCGCGTTCACACTGGGCCTCACCACCGTCCTCGACGTCGTCGTGGTGTTCTTCTTCACCAAGCCGCTGATGACGCTGCTGGCCCGCCGGAAGTTCTTCGCGAGCGGCAACAAGTGGTCCGGCCTCGACCCGAAGAGCCTGGGCGCACAGCCGCCGCTGCGCCGCACCCGCCGTCCTGCCGCCCCCGTCGAGACCAAGGAGGCGTGAGCATGTCGAAACTCGGCAACCTCGGCGCCCGACTGCACCGTGGCGAGATCAGCTACGACTTCATCGGTCACCGCAAGCTCTGGTACGGCATCTCGATCCTGATCACCATCACGGCGATCGTGGGCCTCGCGGTACGCGGCCTCAACATGGGCATCGACTTCCAGGGCGGCGCGGTCTTCACCACCGAGAAGACCAGCGTCTCCGTCTCCCAGGCCGAGGACTACGCGAAGGAGGCCTCCGGCCACGACGCGGTCGTGCAGAAGCTCGGCAACGGGACGATGCGCATCCAGATCGCCGGCATGGACACCCAGCAGTCCGACGAGATCAAGAACAAGCTCGCCGAGGACTTCAAGGTCGACCCGGAGAAGATCGCCGCCGACCTCGTCGGCCCCAGCTGGGGTGACCAGATCGCCAACAAGGCCTGGCAGGGCCTGGCGATCTTCATGGTCCTCGTCGTGATCTATCTGGCGATCGCCTTCGAGTGGCGCATGGCCATCGCGGCGCTCGTCGCGCTGATCCACGACATCACCATCACCGTCGGCATCTACGCCCTCGTCGGCTTCGAGGTCACGCCCGGCACGGTGATCGGTCTGCTGACGATCCTCGGTTACTCGCTCTACGACACGGTGGTCGTCTTCGACTCCCTCAAGGAGCAGACGAAGGACATCACCAAGCAGACCCGCTTCACCTACAGCGACGTCGCCAACCGTTCGATCAACGGCACCCTGGTCCGTTCGATCAACACCACGGTCGTCGCCCTGCTCCCGGTCGCCGGTCTGCTGTTCATCGGCGGCGGCTTCCTCGGCGCGGGCACGCTCAACGACATCTCGCTGTCGCTGTTCGTCGGCCTCGCGGCCGGCGCGTACTCCTCGATCTTCATCGCCACGCCGCTCGTCGCCGACCTCAAGGAGCGCGAGCCGCAGATGAAGGCCCTGCGCAAGCGGGTCCTGGCCAAGCGCGCCCAGGCCGCCGCCGAGGAGGAGCTCGCGGAGACCCGCGGCGACGCCGCCGGCGACCCCGAGGACGCCACCCCGGCCGTCGTCGGACCGCGTGCCACGCGCCGCCGCCCCTCGGGGAAGCGCCGATGACCGACATCCAGGAGCTGCTGCTCAGCCGCATCCGTGACGTGGCCGACTACCCGGAGCCGGGCGTGATGTTCAAGGACATCACCCCGCTCCTGGCGGACCCGGCGGCGTTCACGGCGCTGACGGACACGCTGGCGGAGATCGCGGAGCGCACGGGCGCCACGAAGATCGTCGGCCTGGAGGCCCGCGGCTTCATCCTGGGCGCCCCGGTCGCCGTCCGCGCGGACCTGGGCTTCATCCCCGTACGCAAGGCGGGCAAGCTCCCCGGAGCGACCCTGGCCCAGGCGTACGACCTGGAGTACGGCTCGGCGGAGATCGAGGTCCACGCCGAGGACCTGACCGGTGACGACCGCATCCTGATCGTCGACGACGTCCTCGCCACCGGCGGCACGGCCGAGGCCGCGATCCAGCTGATCCGCCGCGCCGGCGCCGAGGTGGCGGGCCTGGCGGTCCTGATGGAACTCGGCTTCCTGGCGGGCCGCCCCCGCCTGGAGCCAGCCCTGGAGGGCGCTCCACTGGAAGCGCTGCTGGTGGTCTGAGACCACGGTTCTGCATGACGACAACGGCCGCTCCGCATATCAGGGGCGGCCGTTTCGTGCCGGTAAGGGGCGCGGGGAACTGTGCGACCAGCCACGACGGTGCCGCAGTCGGCGATGCACATCAGCCCCTTGGACAGAACCCGGAATGCCCGCGGCAACCCCTCACGTTCCACAGGTAGACGCCGCTCACATCGGCCTGAAGGCGATCCCCGGCCGCAGGATCGCTACCATGGGTTCTCCGGAGCCTGATCGGGGGACCCGGTTCGCGCACGAGGAGTCCTCTTGCCAGACGAGGCCCAGCCACTGACCGCCGCCAAGCCCGAGCCCGCCTCGGGCCCCGCGGCGACGCCCGCGAAGAACCCCACGCAGGGCTCGGTCGAGCACGCCCAGTCCGCGCCCGTCGACAAGTCGGCCGAGCAGCCGCGCCCCAAGCCGGCCCCGCCCGAGCGTCCCGCGCCCGCGTCCACGCCCCCCGCGGTCCGTCCGCCCGCAGGCCAGCCCGCCCGCTCCGGCTCCTCCAACCGCGTCCGCGCCCGCCTCGCCCGTCTCGGCGTCCAGCGCTCCAACCCGTACAACCCGGTGCTGGAGCCCCTGCTGCGGATAGTGCGCAGCAACGACCCGAAGATCGAGACCGCGACGCTGCGCCAGGTCGAGAAGGCCTACCAGGTCGCGGAGCGCTGGCACCGCGGCCAGAAGCGCAAGAGCGGCGACCCGTACATCACGCACCCGCTCGCGGTGACCACCATCCTCGCCGAGCTCGGCATGGACCCGGCGACCCTCATGGCCGGTCTGCTGCACGACACGGTCGAGGACACCGAGTACGGCCTCGACCAGCTCCGCCGCGACTTCGGTGACTCGGTCGCCCTCCTCGTCGACGGTGTCACCAAGCTGGACAAGGTCAAGTTCGGCGAGGCCGCGCAGGCCGAGACCGTGCGCAAGATGGTCGTCGCCATGGCCAAGGACCCGCGCGTCCTGGTCATCAAGCTCGCCGACCGCCTGCACAACATGCGCACCATGCGCTATCTCAAGCGCGAGAAGCAGGAGAAGAAGGCGCGCGAGACCCTGGAGATCTACGCGCCGCTCGCCCACCGCCTGGGCATGAACACCATCAAGTGGGAACTGGAGGACCTCGCCTTCGCGATCCTCTATCCCAAGATGTACGACGAGATCGTGCGTCTGGTGGCCGAGCGGGCGCCGAAGCGCGACGAGTACCTCGCCATAGTGACCGACGAGGTGCAGCAGGACCTGCGCGCGGCCCGCATCAAGGCGACCGTCACCGGCCGCCCGAAGCACTACTACAGCGTCTACCAGAAGATGATCGTCCGCGGTCGCGACTTCGCGGAGATCTACGACCTGGTCGGCATCCGAGTCCTCGTGGACACGGTCCGGGACTGCTACGCGGCCCTGGGCACCGTCCACGCCCGCTGGAACCCGGTTCCGGGGCGGTTCAAGGACTACATCGCGATGCCCAAGTTCAACATGTACCAGTCGCTGCACACCACGGTCATCGGCCCCAACGGCAAGCCCGTCGAACTCCAGATCCGCACCTTCGACATGCACCGCCGCGCCGAGTACGGCATCGCCGCGCACTGGAAGTACAAGCAGGAGGCCGTCGCCGGAACCTCCAAGGTCCGCTCGGACCAGCCGCGGACCACCGGCAAGGACGACCACCTCAACGACATGGCGTGGCTGCGCCAGTTGCTCGACTGGCAGAAGGAGACCGAGGACCCCGGCGAGTTCCTGGAGTCCCTGCGCTTCGACCTGTCGCGCAACGAGGTCTTCGTCTTCACGCCCAAGGGCGACGTGATAGCGCTGCCGGCCGGCGCCACCCCCGTCGACTTCTCGTACGCGGTCCACACCGAGGTCGGCCACCGGACGATAGGCGCACGCGTCAACGGACGCCTCGTCCCCCTCGAATCCACCCTGGACAACGGCGACCTGGTGGAGGTCTT
This sequence comes from Streptomyces sp. NBC_00028, assembly GCF_045041065.1. NCBI lineage: Bacteria > Bacillati > Actinomycetota > Actinomycetes > Kitasatosporales > Streptomycetaceae > Streptomyces > Streptomyces sp. NBC_00028. The sequence goes on from NZ_CP108293.1 coordinate 8,140,346, forward strand.
CACCTCCAAGGCGGCCGGCGCGGGACCGTCCCGCGACTGGCTCGGCTTCGTCAAGTCGCCGCGCGCTCGCAACAAGATCAGGGCCTGGTTCTCCAAGGAGCGCCGCGACGAGGCGATCGAGCAGGGCAAGGACGCCATCGTCCGCGCGATGCGCAAGCAGAACCTGCCGATCCAGCGCATCCTCACCGGCGACTCCCTCGTCACGCTCGCGCACGAGATGCGCTACCCCGACATCTCCGCCCTGTACGCGGCGATCGGCGAGGGCCATGTCTCCGCGCAGAACGTCGTCCAGAAGCTCGTCTCCGCGCTCGGCGGTGAGGAGGCCGCGACCGAGGAGATCGACGAGGCGGTCCCGCCGACCCGCAACCGAGGTCGCAAGCGCCGCTCCAGCGCCGACCCGGGCGTCGTGGTCAAGGGCGTCGACGACGTGTGGGTCAAGCTCGCCCGCTGCTGCACCCCCGTCCCCGGCGACCCCATCATCGGTTTCGTCACGCGCGGTAGCGGCGTATCGGTTCACCGCAGCGACTGTGTCAACGTGGAGTCACTGTCCCGCGAGCCCGAGCGCATCCTCGACGTCGAGTGGGCGCCCACCCAGTCCTCGGTCTTCCTGGTCGCCATCCAGGTCGAGGCCCTCGACCGCTCGCGGCTCCTCTCCGACGTCACCCGTGTCCTGTCCGACCAGCACGTGAACATCCTCTCCGCGGCCGTCCAGACCTCCCGCGACCGCGTCGCCACCTCCCGCTTCACCTTCGAGATGGGCGACCCCAAGCACCTCGGCCACGTTCTGAAGGCGGTACGCGGCGTCGAGGGCGTCTACGACGTCTACCGCGTGACGTCGGCACGCGCCCGGTCGTAGGGCATACGACGAGAAGGGCCCCGTACCTCGTGTACGGGGCCCTTCTCGTCGTATGCAGCGGAACCTCGGCCTGTCAGCCGCCGAACTCGTGCAGACCCTTCAGCGCCTGGTCCAGAAGCGCCTGGCGGCCCTCCAGCTCACGCTCGAGCTTGTCGGCGCGGGCGTTGTTGCCCTGGGCGCGCGCCTGCTCGATCTGGCCGCGGAGCTTGTCCACGGCGGCCTGGAGCTGGCCCGTCAGACCCTCGGCACGCGCGCGTGCCTCCGGGTTGGTGCGCCGCCACTCGGTCTCCTCGGCCTCCTGGATGGCCCGCTCCACGGCGTGCATCCGGCCCTCGACCTTGGGGCGGGCGTCGCGCGGGACATGGCCGATGGCCTCCCAGCGCTCGTTGATCTGACGGAACGCGGCCCGCGCGGCCTTGAGGTCGGTCACCGGGAGGATCTTCTCGGCCTCGTCGGCCAGCTCCTCCTTGAGCTTGAGGTTCTCGCCCTGCTCGGCGTCGCGCTCGGCGAAGACCGAGCTGCGGGCGGCGAAGAAGACGTCCTGGGCGCCGCGGAAGCGGTTCCACAGGTCGTCCTCGTGCTCGCGCTGGGCACGGCCCGCGGCCTTCCACTCCGCCATCAGCTCGCGGTAGCGGGCCGCCGTCGGACCCCAGTCGGTGGAGTTGGACAGCGCCTCGGCCTCGGAGACCAGCCGCTCCTTGGTCTTGCGGGCCTCCTCGCGCTGCGCGTCCAGCGAGGCGAAGTGCGCCTTGCGGCGCTTGGAGAACGCCGACCGGGCGTGCGAGAAGCGGTGCCACAGTTCGTCATCCGACTTGCGGTCCAGACGCGGCAGACCCTTCCAGGTGTCCACCAGGGCCCGCAGCCGCTCGCCGGCCGCCCGCCACTGGTCGGACTGCGCCAGCTCCTCGGCCTCGACGACCAGCGCCTCCTTGGCGTGCCGGGCCTCGTCGGACTGCTTCGCGCGCTGCTGCTTGCGCTCCTCGCGACGCTTGTCGACGGTCTCCACGAGCTTGTCGAGACGCACCTTGAGGGCGTCCAGGTCGCCGACCGCGTGGTGCGCGTCGACCTGCTCGCGGATGTGGTCGATGGCTACCGACGCGTCCTTCGCCGACAGATCGGTGGTCTTCACTCGCTTCTCGAGGAGGCCGATCTCGACCACCAGGCCCTCGTACTTGCGCTCGAAGTAGGCCAGCGCCTCCTCAGGGGAGCCGGCCTGCCAGGAACCGACGACCTGCTCGCCGTCGGCCGTACGCACGTACACGGTCCCCGTCTCGTCGACGCGGCCCCACGGGTCGCTGCTCACAGCGCCTCCTCCACATGATGCCTGCGGAAGGCTTCAGCGCCCCCGGGCATCGTCCACAGTTTCGTCACGGCCAACATAGGCGACCGGCGGGTTGCCTGTCCGCATCCCGCGCGACCGAAATTTCGCTGCTGAGGGTCAGGATTTGCTGACCGTTGCCTTGTTGATCACGACCGTCGCGTTGGGAGCGCCGTCGCCCGCGCCGGTGTTCTCACCCGCGGCGGCGATCTTCTTCAGGACGGTCATACCGGATTCGGACACGGTACCGAACGGTGTGTAGTTGGCCGGCAGTGGACTGTCCTGGTAGACGAGGAAGAACTGGCTGCCGCCGCTGTTCTTGCCCTCGCCCGTCTGGGCGTTGTACTGGTTCGCCATCGCGACCGTGCCGGCCGGGTAGGTGTCGCTCTTGAGCGACTTGTCCTTCAGGTTCTCGTCCGGGATCGTGTAGCCGGGGTCGCCGCTGCCGCTGCCCGTGGGGTCACCGCACTGGAGCACGTAGATGCCGTTGGTGGTGAGCCGGTGGCACTTGGTGTGGTCGAAGTAGCCCTTCGACGCCAGGAAGTTGAACGAGTTCACGGTGTGCGGCGCCGCGGACGTCTTGAGCGCTATGTCGATGTCGCCGCAGGTCGTCGCCAGCTTCATCGTGTACTTGGCCGACTTGTCGATCGTCATCGCCGGCTCCTTCTTCCACGTCGCCGTCTTGACCTTGCCCTCGGCGGCCTTCTTGCACGGGTCGGAGACCGCGCTGGGCGTCGGGGACGCCGTCGCGCCCGCGTTGGCCTTGTCGTCGCCGTCGTCCTTGAGGACACCGGTCGTGTAGAGCGCCAGGCTGCCCACGATGATCACGCCGAGCACCGACGCGATCACGGAGTTGCGCATGCGGGCCTTGCGCCGCGCGGCGGTGCGCCGCTGCTGCTGCCGCAGAAACTTCTCCCGGGCGAGCTGCCGCTTCCGCTGTTCCTGGGTGACCACCGGGTTCTCTCCTCATGCGTCTCGTACGCCGACTGGGACGCGTGCGTCTTATGAGCCGACCGCCTGCGTGTGCCCCGTACCGTATATGGGTTCGCTGAGGAATCGGCAGCGCCGGTAGGCTCTCACCACAGGTGCAGCCGTTTTGAGGCCACCGCAGTCCGCACTTATCGACACAACGAAGGACGATCGTGCTCATTGCCGGGTTCCCCGCCGGGGCCTGGGGGACGAACTGTTTTCTCGTCGCCCCCGCCGCGGGTGAGGAGTGCGTGATCATCGACCCGGGCCATCAGGCCGCCCAGGGAGTCGAGGAGACGCTCAGGAAGCATCGGCTCAAGCCCGTCGCCGTCGTCCTCACCCATGGCCACATCGACCATGTGGCCTCGGTCGTCCCGGTCTGCGGCGCGCACGACGTGCCCGCGTGGATCCACCCCGAGGACCGGTTCATGATGAGCGACCCAGAGAAGGCGCTCGGCCGCACCATCGGCATGCCGCTCATGGGCGAGCTGGCCGTGGGGGAGCCCGACGACGTCAAGGAGCTGACGGACGGGGCGAAGCTGGAGCTGGCGGGCCTGGAGCTCACCGTCGCGCACGCGCCGGGCCATACCAGGGGGTCGGTGACCTTCGGCCTGCCCGAGACGGCGGACATCCCGCCGATCCTGTTCTCGGGCGACCTGCTGTTCGCCGGCTCCATCGGACGCACCGATTTCCCCGGTGGCTCCATGGACGACATGCTCGAGTCCCTGGCCCGCGTGGTCCTGCCGCTCGACGACTCGACCGTGGTGCTGCCCGGCCACAACGAGCAGACGACCATCGGCCGTGAGCGTGCCACCAACCCGTATCTGCGGCAGGTGGCAGCCGGCCCGGGAGCGGATGTCGACGCTCCCCGACGAGGAATGTGACGAGACTTTCCGTGAGCACCTTCAAGGCCCCCAAGGGCACGTACGACCTGATCCCGCCGGACAGCGCCAAGTTCCTCGCGGTCCGCGAGGCGATCGCCGCCCCGCTGCGCAACTCCGGCTACGGCTACATCGAGACGCCCGGCTTCGAGAACGTGGAGCTCTTCGCGCGCGGTGTCGGCGAGTCCACCGACATCGTCACCAAGGAGATGTACGCCTTCGAGACCAAGGGCGGCGACCAGCTCGCCCTGCGCCCCGAAGGCACCGCCTCCGTCCTGCGGGCGGCCCTGGAGGCCAACCTGCACAAGGCGGGCAACCTCCCCGTCAAGCTCTGGTACTCGGGCTCGTACTACCGCTACGAGCGCCCGCAGAAGGGCCGTTACCGCCACTTCTCCCAGGTCGGTGCCGAGGCGATCGGCGCCGAGGACCCGGCCCTGGACGCCGAACTGATCATCCTGGCCGACCAGGCGTACCGGTCGCTGGGGCTGCGGAACTTCCGCATCCTCCTCAACAGCCTGGGCGACAAGGAGTGCCGTCCGGTGTACCGGGAGGCGCTGCAGACCTTCCTGCGCGGCCTGGACCTCGACGAGGAGACGCTGCGCCGGGCGGACATCAACCCGCTGCGCGTCCTGGACGACAAGCGTCCCGACGTCCAGAAGCAGCTCGGCGACGCCCCGCTGCTGCGCGACTACCTCTGCGACGCCTGCAAGGCGTACCACGAGGAGGTCCGTGAGCTGATCACGGCCGCGGGCGTCGCCTTCGAGGACGACCCGAAGCTGGTCCGCGGTCTGGACTACTACACCCGTACGACCTTCGAGTTCGTCCACGACGGTCTGGGCTCCCAGTCCGCGGTGGGCGGCGGCGGCCGCTACGACGGCCTCTCCGAGATGATCGGCGGCCCCGCGCTCCCGTCCGTGGGCTGGGCCCTCGGCGTCGACCGCACGGTCCTTGCCCTGGAGGCGGAGGGCGTCGAGCTCCAACTGCCCTCCACGACCAGCGTCTTCGCGGTGCCGCTCGGCGAGGAGGCCCGCCGGGTCCTGTTCGCCAAGGTGACGGAGCTGCGCAAGGTCGGCATCGCGGCCGACTTCTCGTACGGTGCCAAGGGCCTCAAGGGCGCGATGAAGAACGCCAACCGCAGCGGCGCCCGCTACACGGTCGTCGCCGGCGAGCGCGACCTCGCCGACGGCGTGGTCCAGCTCAAGGACATGGAGTCCGGTGAGCAGACGGCGATCGGCGTGAACGAGATCGTGGCCGAGCTGGAGGCCCGTCTCGGCTGACGGACCGCCATGGGGGCCGGACGGCGATGTGCCGTCCGGCCTTCGTGTTTTCGGGGCGGCGGACCGACCCCGAGCGGAGCGAGCCGACGACGGGAACCGGCCAGATCTCGCCCCTCGTCAACGCCGTGGACGCCGATTCGCCCTGCCGGGCGGTTCCCCCACGGGACCTCCACGCGCGCGTGCCGCTCGCCGGATCGGCGCCGACATCCCCGTGCCGTTCGCGCGGTTCCCGCACATCCGTCGCGAGTCTGTTCGCCCGGGTCGTCATCGCATTCGAAACCCGGCCGGAACCGAGCGTTCAGGGACGGCCGTGCGTCCTTCCTTATCTCCAGCGAACGGTGGACAGAGCCCTGTGTGCGGCACAATGGCCCTGCCCGAAGAAGGTCCAACTCTCAAGCAGACGGAATCGGCGTGATGAGCAAGACGACAGTCAAGGACGTCTCCACCGAGCCCGGGCCAGACCGCTCGGCCGCCGAGCCACGGACGGAGGGCGGCAGCCGCGCCCTCGCCATCCTGCTGGTGCTCACCGGCGCGGCCGGCCTGCTCGCCGCGTGGGTCATCACGTTCGACAAGTTCAAGCTCCTCGAAGCCAAGGTCGAGGGCAAGACCTTCACGCCGGGGTGCAGCCTGAACCCCGTGGTCTCCTGCGGCAGCGTCATGGAGTCCAAGCAGGCCGCCGTCTTCGGCTTCCCCAACCCGATGCTCGGTCTCGTCGCCTACGGCATCGTCATCTGTGTCGGCGTGAGCCTGCTCGCCCGCGCCCGCTTCCCGCGCTGGTACTGGCTGACCTTCAACGCCGGAACCCTCTTCGGTGTCTCGTTCTGCGCCTGGCTGATGTTCCAGTCCCTGTACCGGATCAACGCGCTGTGCCTGTGGTGCTCCCTGGCATGGGTCGCGACGATCATCATGTTCTGGTACGTGACCTCGTTCAACGTGCGCAACGGCTTCATCTCCGCCCCGCGCTGGCTGAAGAGCTTCTTCGGCGAGTTCACGTGGGTCCTGCCGGTCCTGCACATCGGGATCATCGGCATGCTGATCCTGACGCGCTGGTGGGACTTCTGGACCAGCTGACCGTCGGGACCGACTGTCAGTGCGGTGATTTAGGGTTTTCGATGTGGAGCCCGATCTGTTCACCGCCGCAGCCGAAGAACGCCAGGAGAAGGACCCCGCCGGGAGTCCCCTGGCGGTGCGGATGCGCCCCCGCACCCTCGACGAGGTGGTGGGCCAGCAGCATCTGCTGAAGCCCGGCTCGCCCCTGCGCCGCCTGGTCGGCGAGGGCGCGAGCGGCCCGGCCGGGCCGTCCTCCGTGATCCTGTGGGGCCCGCCCGGCACCGGCAAGACGACCCTCGCCTACGTCGTCTCCAAGGCCACCAACAAGCGCTTCGTCGAACTGTCGGCGATCACCGCGGGCGTCAAGGAGGTCCGCGCGGTCATCGACGGCGCCCGCCGCGCCACCGGGGGATACGGCAAGGAGACCGTCCTCTTCCTCGACGAGATCCACCGCTTCAGCAAGGCCCAGCAGGACTCCCTGCTCCCGGCCGTCGAGAACCGCTGGGTCACCCTCATCGCGGCGACCACCGAGAACCCCTACTTCTCGGTGATCTCCCCGCTCCTGTCCCGCTCCCTCCTCCTCACCCTCGAACCCCTCACCGACGACGACCTGCGCGCTCTGCTCCGCCGGGCCCTCACCGACGAGCGCGGCCTCAAGGGCGCCGTCACCCTCCCCGAGGACACCGAGGACCACCTGCTGCGGATCGCCGGTGGTGACGCCCGCCGCGCGCTGACCGCCCTGGAGGCCGCCGCCGGGGCCGCCCTCGACCAGGACGAGAGCGAGATCAGCCTCCAGACCCTGGAGCAGACGGTCGACCGCGCGGCCGTGAAGTACGACCGCGACGGCGACCAGCACTACGACGTCGCCAGCGCCCTGATCAAGTCCATCCGCGGCTCGGACGTCGACGCCGCGCTGCACTACCTGGCCCGCATGATCGAGGCCGGCGAGGACCCCCGCTTCATCGCCCGGCGTCTGATGATCTCGGCGAGCGAGGACATCGGCCTCGCCGACCCGAACGCGCTGCCCATCGCGGTCGCCGCCGCCCAGGCCGTCGCCATGATCGGCTTCCCCGAGGCCGCCCTCACCCTCAGCCACGCCACCATCGCCCTCGCGCTCGCCCCCAAGTCCAACGCCGCGACCATGGCGATCGGCGCCGCCCTGGGCGACGTACGCAAGGGAATGGCGGGCTCCGTGCCGCCCCACCTGCGGGACGGGCACTACAAGGGCGCCGCCAAGCTCGGGCACGCGCAGGGGTACGTGTATCCGCACGACCTGCCGGAGGGCATCGCCGAGCAGCAGTACGCCCCGGAGGAACTCAAGGACCGCGAGTACTACGCGCCGACCCGGCACGGCGCGGAGGCGCGGTACGCGGACGCCGTCGAGTGGACCCGTAAGCACCTCGGTCGCAAGCGGTCCTGAGCAGCCTGTAGAATCCCTCGAAGTGCTGTGTCCCGTGCAGTCAGAACGGGACGGTCAGCCGGAACCCCCTGGGGTTCCAGGAGCGTCGCGCACCGTTCGAATGGTGTCGCGGGCCGCCCACCACCACTCACCAGCAGGTGAGACCGGTCGGTGGGCCACTCGCGTGCTGCACGTATGTGCCCAGACCAGGGAGCGGCTGCCCACCAGGCCCGGCAACGGACCCGGAGGGTTTCCCCGGCTGCGGATGCGACCTCCCGCAACCCTGACAAGCCGAACACCGAGAAATGAGAGATTGTGGCGAACCAGTCCCGCCCCAAGGTCAAGAAGTCGCGTGCCCTCGGCATCGCGCTGACCCCGAAGGCCGTCAAGTACTTCGAGGCCCGTCCCTACCCGCCGGGTGAGCACGGCCGTGGCCGCAAGCAGAACTCGGACTACAAGGTCCGTCTGCTGGAGAAGCAGCGTCTGCGTGCGCAGTACGACGTCTCCGAGCGTCAGCTGGTCCGCGCCTACGAGCGTGCCTCCAAGGTGCAGGGCAAGACCGGCGAGGCCCTCATCATCGAGCTCGAGCGCCGTCTCGACGCCCTGGTCCTGCGTTCGGGCATCGCCCGCACCATCTACCAGGCCCGTCAGATGGTCGTCCACGGCCACATCGAGGTCAACGGTGGCAAGGTCGACAAGCCGTCGTTCCGCGTCCGTCCCGACGACGTCGTGATGGTCCGCGAGCGCAGCCGCGAGAAGACCCTCTTCTCGATCGCCCGCGAGGGCGGCTTCGCCCCCGAGGGTGAGACCCCGCGCTACCTCCAGGTGAACCTCAAGGCCCTGGCGTTCCGCCTGGACCGTGAGCCGAACCGCAAGGAGATCCCGGTGATCTGCGACGAGCAGCTCGTCGTCGAGTACTACGCCCGCTGATCACCAGCAGGTTGTAGGACACGCACCACCTCAGCCCGCCGTCTCCCCGCCCTTACGGGTGCGGGAGGCGGCGGGTTCGTGCATGGTAACGGGCCCTCGTCCATGCCGCGCCTGGCCGCGCGGACCGGGCAGCGGCGCCGGCGGCCGCCCCAGCGCACGGGCCACCGCCGCCTCCCGGCCGAGCCGGGCCCCTTCCCGTACGCACTCCGCGTACCGCGCGTCGCCCAGCCGTTCCCGCGCCGTCGCCTCGCACAGCTCGTGCGGGGCGTTGTAGTAGGCCGAGCCGAACAGCGGCAGCCCCACCGAGGGCCACATCGCCCCCGCCGCGCCCTGCAGCACCGCCGCCTCGGCGGCGTCCGCGGCCTCGCCCCGCGCTGCCGTGACCAGGGCCAGCAACTCGATCGACAGCACCGAACCCAGCAGATCGCTGAACGCGTGCGCGGCACCGAGGCAGTCGGTGAGCAGCTCCCGGGCGTCGGTCAGGTTCCCCTCGGTCCAGGCCGCGTACGCCAGCACATACAAGGCGTACGACCTGGTCCAGCGCTCCCCGTGGTCCTCGCAGACCCGGCGGACGTCCTCGCACAGCTTCACGGCCTCCGGCAGATCGCCCTGGAAGGCCCGCGTCATCGCCAGCTCGACCTGCCCCATCAGCACATTGCTGTTGAGCTCGCCGATCTCCTGGTAGCGCTCCAGCGCCGACCGCAGCAGCGTTTCTGCGCGGGGCATGTCGTCCGTGACCAGCGCCAGACAGCCGGTGCGGTGCTCGGCGTAGGCGATCGCCGTCGGGTTCGCCGAGCGCTCCGCCTCCTCCCGGCACTCCTGGAGCGCGGCCAGCGCGGGCACCTTGTCGCCCTGGAGGATCGCGACATAGCCGAGCACCCACAGCGCCTTCAGCCGGGACAGCTCATGGTCGGACTCCAGCTGCACGGACTGCTCCAGCCAGTGCCGGCCCTCCGACAGCCGCCCGCAGCCGACCCAGTAGAACCAGAGCGAGCCCGCGAGGTACTGCCCCAGATACGCCTCGTCCGGGTCGGCCAGACAGCGCTCCAGGGCGCAGCGCAGATTCGGCAGCTCCGCCTCGATCCGCGCCGCCACCTCGCCCTGCCGCGGTGAGAACCAGTCCAACTCGCACCAGGTGGCCAGGCCCAGATACCAGTCGCGATGGCGACGGCGCAGCCGGTCCGCGTCCCCAGTTGCCTCCAGCCAGTCCTCGCCGTACGCCCGGACCGTGTCCAGCATCCGGTAGCGCACCCCCGCCGTCGTCTCCTCACGCCCGACCACCGACTGCGCGAGCAGTTCCGTCAGCACGTCCAGGACGTCCTGCTCGGCCAGGCCGTTGCCGCTGCACACGTACTCCACGGCCTCCAGGTCGAACAGCCCGGCGAACACCGAGAGCCGCGACCACAGCAGCCGCTCCTCCGGTGTGCACAGTTCATGGCTCCAGCCGATCGCCGTGCGCAGCGTGCGGTGCCGCGCCGGGAGCCCGTGGGCCGCGCCCGTCAACAGCCGGAAGCGGTCGTCGAACCGGGCCAGCAACTGGGCGGGGGACAGGGCCCGCAGCCGCCCGGCCGCCAGCTCGACGGCGAGCGGGATGCCGTCCAGCCGCCGGCACAGCTCCCGTACGTCGGGATCGTCACCGACGGCCGCACCCTGACCGCCCGCGCGGTCGACGAAGAGCTCCACGGCCTCGTCCTCGCCCAGCGGCGCCAGCGTGAACACCCGCTCGCCCGGCACGGACAGGGGCCGGCGGCCCACGGCGAGCACGGTGAGCCCCGGCACCCGGCCCAGCAGGTCCGTCACCAGCTCGGCGCACGCCTCGACGAGATGCTCGAACCCGTCCAGGAGGAGGAGCAGTTGCCGGTCGCACCGACCGAGACGCGCGAGCAGCGTCTCGCGCGGCAGCCGCGTGGTGTGGTCGGTCAGCCCCAGCGCCTGCACGACCGCGTAGTCGACGAACTCCGGGTCGCGCACCGGCGCCAGTTCGACCCGCCAGGCCACCCTGCCCAGGGCGGCCCGGGCCGCGAGCCGTGACTTGCCCACGCCACCGGCGCCGGTCACGGTCACCAGGCGTGAGGTCTCCAGCAGTCGGGACAGCGCGGCGAGTTCGGCCGGGCGGCCCACGAACGCGTCCAGTTCGAGAGGCAGATTGCCGTCGCTGAGCCGATCATCCCGCATAGGACACGGAGCGTACTGAACCGTATTCACTCCGTACAATCGCTTCGTGCAACTCGGGCCCGCGCGGGCGGTAATCCGGTGCGGAGCCCCACCCACGGCGCGATAGGCTCGGGCCACTGTTCTTTTCTGGGTTCCGATGTTCAGAGCACGTATCAGGGAGCGGGTGCGCAGTGTCCGGTGGAGAGGTGGCCGGCATCCTGGTGGCCGTCTTCTGGGCGATCCTGGTCTCCTTCCTCGCCGTCGCGCTGGCGAGGCTGGCCCAGACGCTCAGGGCGACCACCAAGCTGGTGGCGGACGTGACCGACCAGGCCGTACCGCTCCTCGCGGACGCCTCCTCCGCGGTGCGCTCCGCGCAGACCCAGATCGACCGGGTGGACGCGATCGCCTCCGATGTCCAGGAGGTCACCTCCAACGCCTCCGCGCTCTCCACCACCGTCGCCTCCACCTTCGGCGGGCCGCTGGTCAAGGTCGCGGCCTTCGGCTACGGCGTGCGCCGGGCGATCGCCGGCCGCAAGGACGACGTGCCCGCCAAGACACCCCGGCGTACCGTGATCGTGGGCCGCACGGTTCCGGCGTCACGACGGAGCAAGCGGAAGAAGGACTGAGACCAGCGATGTTCCGCCGTACGTTCTGGTTCAGCACGGGCGTCGCCGCCGGTGTGTGGGCCACCACCAAGGTCAACCGCAAGCTGAGGCAGCTGACCCCGGAGCACCTCGCCGTCGCCGCGACGAACAAGGCGATCGAGGCCGGGCACAAGCTCAAGGACCGCGCGGTGGGCTTCGCGCTCGACGTCCGCGACAACATGGCCCAGCGGGAGGAAGAGCTGGGGGAGGCGCTGGGTATCAACGCGAACCCCGAACTCCCCGCGCCTCGGCGGTTCGCCGCCATCGAGAACCGCAACAACCCGAAGTACGCCGAGGGATCGACGTACAAGACGTACCCGTACAACCGGAATGAGGACCACTGATGGAGTCGGCCGAGATTCGCCGCCGCTGGCTGAGCTTCTACGAGGAGCGCGGTCACACCGTCGTCCCTTCGGCGTCGCTCATCGCGGACGACCCGACTCTGCTCCTGGTCCCCGCCGGCATGGTCCCCTTCAAGCCGTACTTCCTCGGTGAGGTCAAGCCGCCGTGGGCGCGCGCGACCAGCGTGCAGAAGTGCGTGCGCACGCCCGACATCGAAGAGGTCGGCAAGACCACCCGCCACGGCACGTTCTTCCAGATGTGCGGCAACTTCTCCTTCGGCGACTACTTCAAGGAAGGCGCCATCAAGTACGCCTGGGAGCTGCTCACCAGCCCCCAGGACAAGGGTGGTTACGGCCTGGAGCCCGAGAAGCTCTGGATCACGGTCTACCTGGAGGACGACGAGGCCGAGCGCATCTGGCACGAGGTCGTCGGCGTGCCCAAGGAGCGCATCCAGCGCCTCGGTATGAAGGACAACTACTGGTCCATGGGCGTCCCCGGACCCTGTGGCCCCTGTTCCGAGATCAACTACGACCGCGGCCCCGAGTTCGGCGTCGAGGGCGGCCCCGCCGTCAACGACGAGCGGTACGTGGAGATCTGGAACCTCGTCTTCATGCAGTACGAGCGCGGCGAGGGCATCGGCAAGGACAACTTCGAGATCCTCGGCGAGCTCCCCAGCAAGAACATCGACACCGGCCTCGGCCTCGAGCGCCTCGCGATGATCCTGCAGGGCGTGCAGAACATGTACGAGATCGACACCTCCATGGCCGTCATCAAGAAGGCCACCGAGCTGACGGGGGTCGCCTATGGCGACGCCCACGGCTCGGACGTCTCCCTGCGCGTGGTCACCGACCACATGCGTACGTCGGTGATGCTCATCGGTGACGGTGTCACCCCGGGCAACGAGGGTCGCGGTTATGTGCTGCGCCGCATCATGCGCCGCGCCATCCGCAACATGCGTCTGCTCGGCGCCACCGGACCGGTCGTGCTCGACCTGATCGACACCGTGATCGCCATGATGGGCCAGCAGTATCCCGAGCTGGTCACCGACCGCGAGCGCATCGAGAAGGTCGCCGTCGCCGAGGAGAACGCCTTCCTCAAGGCCCTCAAGGGCGGCACGAACATCCTCGACACCGCCGTCACCGAGACCAAGGCCGCCGGTGGCACGGTCCTCGCCGGCGACAAGGCGTTCCTGCTCCACGACACCTGGGGCTTCCCGATCGACCTCACCCTGGAGATGGCCGCCGAGCAGGGCCTCTCCGTGGACGAGGACGGCTTCCGCCGCCTGATGAAGGAGCAGCGGGACCGCGCGAAGGCCGACGCCCAGGCCAAGAAGACCGGCCACGCCGGTGCCGGTGCCTACCGGGAGATCGCCGACAAGACGGGCGAGACCGAGTTCATCGGCTACAGCGACACCGAGGGCGAGTCCACGATCGTCGGCATCCTCGTCGACGGCGCCTCCTCCCCGGCCGCCACCGAGGGCGACGAGGTCGAGATCGTCCTGGACCGCACCCCGTTCTACGCCGAGGGCGGCGGCCAGATCGGCGACACCGGCCGGATCAAGGTCGACTCCGGTGCCGTCATCGAGATCCGCGACTGCCAGAAGCCGGTCCCGGGTGTCTACGTCCACAAGGGCGTCGTGCAGTTCGGCGAGGTCACCGTCGGTGCCAAGGCCCACGCCTCCATCGACAGCCGCCGTCGCACGGCCATCGCCCGCGCCCACTCGGCCACCCACCTCACGCACCAGGCGCTGCGTGACGCCCTCGGCCCGACGGCCGCCCAGGCCGGTTCCGAGAACCAGCCCGGCCGCTTCCGCTTCGACTTCGGCTCGCCGTCCGCCGTTCCGACGGCCGTGATGACCGACGTCGAGCAGAAGATCAACGAGGTGCTTGCGCGCGACCTCGACGTCCGCGCCGATGTCATGGGCATCGACGAGGCGAAGAAGCAGGGTGCCATCGCCGAGTTCGGTGAGAAGTACGGCGAGCGCGTGCGCGTCGTGACCATCGGCGACTTCTCCAAGGAGCTGTGCGGCGGCACGCACGTCCACAACACCTCGCAGCTCGGCCTGGTCAAGCTGCTCGGTGAGTCGTCCATCGGCTCCGGTGTCCGCCGTATCGAGGCCCTCGTCGGTGTCGACGCCTACAACTTCCTCGCCCGGGAGCACACGGTCGTCGCCCAGCTCCAGGAGCTGATCAAGGGCCGTCCGGAGGAGCTGCCGGAGAAGGTCTCCGCGATGCTCGGCAAGCTGAAGGACGCCGAGAAGGAGATCGAGAAGTTCCGCGCGGAGAAGGTGCTGCAGGCCGCGGCCGGCCTCGCCGAGTCGGCGAAGGACATCCGTGGCATCGCCGTTGTGACCGGCCAGGTCCCGGACGGCACGACCGCCGACGACCTGCGCAAGCTGGTCCTCGACGTGCGGGGCCGTATCCAGGGCGGGCGGGCCGCGGTCGTGGCCCTGTTCACCACGGCCAACGGCAAGCCGCTGACGGTCATCGCCACCAACGAGGCCGCCCGCGAGCGCGGCCTCAAGGCCGGTGACCTGGTCCGTACGGCCGCCAAGACCCTCGGCGGCGGCGGTGGCGGCAAGCCGGACGTCGCCCAGGGCGGCGGCCAGAACCCGGCCGCGATCGGCGAGGCCGTCGAGGCCGTCGAGCGGCTGGTCACGGACACCGCGAAGTGACGATGCGCAGAGGGCGTCGACTCGCGATCGACGTCGGGGACGCCCGGATCGGGGTCGCCTCGTGCGACCCCGACGGGATCCTCGCCACTCCGGTGGAGACGGTGCCGGGCCGGGACGTCCCGGCCGCCCACCGCCGGCTGAAGCAGTTGGTGGAGGAGTACGAACCGATCGAGGTCGTCGTCGGACTCCCTCGCTCCCTCAAGGGGGGCGAGGGCCCGGCCGCAGTGAAGGTCCGAGGCTTCGCCCAGGAGCTGGCCAAGGGCATCGCGCCGATCCCGGTCCGCCTGGTGGACGAGCGGATGACCACGGTCACGGCAAGCCAGGGACTGCGCGCCTCAGGTGTGAAATCCAAGAAGGGCCGCTCCGTCATCGATCAAGCAGCCGCTGTGATCATCCTTCAGCAGGCGCTCGAATCCGAACGGGTGTCAGGTAAAGCACCCGGAGAGAGCGTCGAAGTGGTCATCTGATCGCGATACGGTAACGTTCCGCGCGATCGCGGCGCTGTTCGAACAGGTGCCGCACAGAGAGAGGCGGAACGGATGCCGTGCCACAAGCCGCGCGACCGCCGCCTCGCGGCTCTAGGGGATCGATGACTGAGTATGGCCGGGGCCAGGAAGGCTCCGAACCGTGGCATCCGCAGGACCCGTATTACGGGGACGGCGGATGGGAAGGGCAGCAGGGCCACCCCGGCCATCAAGCTGCCTACGGCGGCCAGCCGCAGCACTATCCGCAAGCGCCGCAGCAGTCGGAGTACGGCGACTGGGGCACCGGCCAACAGGCCGACTACGGTCAGGCGCAGCAGCAGTACCAGCAGCAGCACTACGGCCAGCAGCACCAGCAGCAGTACGACCCGAACCAGCAGTACGGCCAGCAGCAGTACGCGCCCCAGCAGCCTCAGCAGCCCCACCAGCAGTACGACAACGGTGCCTGGGGCACCGGGACGCACACGCATGTCCAGTACCAGGACCCCTCGGACCCGTACGGCCAGCAGGCCGCCGCGTACGGCGTCGGTGACCAGCCCGACTACTACGGCACCCCCGACGCGTACCCGCCGCCGGAGCCGCCCAGCCGTCGCCGAGCAGAGCCGGAACCGCAGCGGACGGACTGGGACCCCGGCCCCGACCAGGGCGAACACGCCTTCTTCGCGGGCGGCGGGGACGATGACGGCGACGGCGCCCCCGACGACGAGGGCGGCCGTGGCGACCGCAGGGGCCGCGGCGGCAAGAAGCCCAAGAAGCGGCGCAGTGGCTGCGCCTGCCTGGTGGTCGTGCTGGTCTTCGGCAGCGGTATCGGCGGCATCGGCTATTTCGGTTACCAGTTCTACAAGGATCGTTTCGTCTCGGCGCCGGATTATTCGGGTGACGGTAGCGACCCGACGGTGTCGATCGTCGTCCAGAAGGGGGCGGGCGGTGCCGACATCGGGCGATTGCTGAAGGCGAAGGGTGTCGTCAAGAGCGTCGACGCATTCGTTTCTGCGTTCACCCGGAACGAGGGGGAGAAGAAAGTCCAGGCCGGCGCCTATCTGCTGAAGACGCAGATGTCCGCCGAGAGCGCCGTGAAGATGATGCTCGATCCGAAGAGCCAGAACGCCGTGATGGTCACGCCGGGTCAGCGCAATATCGCGGTCTACAAGCTTATCGACGACAAACTCGACCTGAAGTCGGGTGCCACCCTCAAGGTGGCCAAGGCGGATTACAAGAGCCTCGGGCTTCCGGACTGGATGGAAGTCAACAGCGAGATGAAGGATCCGCTGGAGGGCTTCCTGTATCCGGGCACCTATCCGGCGGCCAAGGGCATGAAGCCCGAAGCGGTCCTCAAGGGCATGGTGTCCGCGGCCACCAAGAAGTACGACGCGCTCAACCTGGAAGCCAAGGCCAAGGCACTCAAGGTGGACAGTCCCCTCGACCTCGTCACCATCGCGAGCCTCGTCGAGGCCGAGGGCAAGACCCCCGACGACTACCGGAAGATCGCGGAGGTGGTCTACAACCGTCTCGACTACGCGAACCCGCAGACCTATGGATCGCTCCAGTTCGACTCGACGTACAACTACGCGAAGAACGAGAGCAACATCGACATCAGCGAGTCGGAGATCAGCAAGGACAAGGACCCGTACAACACGTACACCAACAAGGGTCTGCCGCCCGGCCCGATCGGGAACCCGGGCGCCGACGCGCTCAAGTCGACGCTGAATCCCACCGACGACGGCTGGTACTACTTCGTGGCGACCGACGGCGTGAGCAAGACAGAATTCGCCAAAACGCACGAAGAGTTCCTGAGACTCAAGGAAAAGTTCGATGAGAGCAGGGGCAACTGACGCCCGCCGGGCCGCTGTGCTCGGTTCGCCCATCACCCACTCCCTCTCCCCGGTGCTCCATCGCGCCGCGTACGAGGAACTGGGGCTCAAGGGCTGGTCGTACGACCGCTTCGAGATCGACGAGGCAGCACTGCCCGGGTTCTTCGCGGAACTCGGACCCGAGTGGGTCGGGCTGTCGCTGACCATGCCGCTGAAGCGGGCGGTCATCCCGCTGCTCGACGAGATCAGTGAGACGGCGGCCTCGGTGGAGGCGGTCAACACGGTTGTGTTCACCGAGGACGGCCGCAAGGTCGGCGACAACACCGACATCCCCGGCATCGTCGCCGCCCTGCGTGAGCACGGCATCGAGACGGTGGACTCCGCCGCGATCCTCGGTGCCGGCGCGACGGCGTCCTCGGCGCTGGCCGCACTGGCCCGGGTCTGCACCGGTGAGGTGGTCGTCTACGTCCGCAGCGAGGCCCGCGCCGCCGAGATGCGGCAGTGGGGGGAGCGGCTGGACGTGGAGGTCCGTACGGAGGACTGGTCCGCGGCGGCCGACGCGCTGCACCGGCCGCTGGTGATCGCCACCACCCCGGCGGGCACCACGGACGCCCTGGCCGCCGAGGTGCCCGAGCGGCCCACCACCCTCTTCGACGTGCTGTACGAGCCGTGGCCCACCCAGCTCGCGGCCCGCTGGTCGATGTTCGGCGGAGCCGTCGTCAGCGGCCTCGACCTGCTGGTGCACCAGGCGGTGCTCCAGGTCGAGCAGATGACGGGCCGCACCCCCGCACCACTGGCCGCGATGCGCGCGGTGGGCGAACGGAGCCTCGCGCGCGCGTGATGGGGCCGTGGCGCGACGGTGTGCCGTTCCTCCGCATTCGGAATTCACAGTTCCGCGTGATCTTGGCATGAGAAGCGATTAGTGTGCGATCTCTCGCGATGATCATGGAAGAGGAATTGTGATAAAGAGACGCATCAGTTCGGTCGCGGCGGGGCTCGGAATAGCGGGCGTCGTCGGCCTGGTCGGGGCGACGCCGGCCGCCGCGGCCGCGTCCACTCCCGAGGCGGCCTGCGGATCGGGCTATTACGTGCTGGAGTCCCACACGGTGGGCTACGACAAGAGCACGGGCAAGCCCGCCGCGCGCGTGTCCCTTCTCTACAACGCCTCCAGCGGCAACAACTGCGTCGTGACCATGCATATCAATGGATATGTCGGTTACGGGGCCGTGACCGAGGCCGGAATCCTCGTGGAGGGCGGCAGCTGGAAGCGGGACAAGGCCGAGTACCAGTACTACGCCGGACCCGTCTACGCCTCCGCGGCCAACAAGTGTGTGAAATACACCGGCGGCGTCGAGTACTACGACAACGGGATCTTCTGGGACAGCTACACCAGCGGTTTCGGCCACTGCGGCTGAGGCGCTGACAGGGGGCCCGGTCGCCCGACGCGGCGACCGGGCCCCTCGGCACGATCGGCTCCGCCTGAGCCTTGCTAGTGGATGTCCGTCCGCCTGGTGGACCGGCGGCCGGACATGTCCGTGGGACGTGGGAGGATCGAAGGTGGCGGGCCCGGGCCGCGCACCTGGTCACGCCATTGCCGTACGCGAGGACGCGCGTACGCAGGGCAGTACGAGGGCGCGAGCATAGAGGAGCACCGTTGAGCAGGTTGCGCTGGCTGACCGCGGGGGAGTCCCACGGCCCCGCACTCGTCGCGACGCTGGAGGGTCTGCCCGCCGGCGTGCCGATCACCACGGAGCTGGTGGCGGACCACCTGGCCCGGCGCCGGCTCGGCTATGGACGCGGTGCCCGGATGAAGTTCGAGCAGGACCAGGTCACCTTCCTCGGTGGCGTCCGGCACGGTCTCAGCCTCGGTTCCCCGGTGGCCGTCATGGTGGGCAACACCGAGTGGCCGAAGTGGGAGCAGGTCATGTCGGCCGACCCGGTGGACGAGGAGATCCTCGCCGGGCTCGCCCGCAACGCCCCGCTGACCCGCCCGCGTCCTGGTCATGCGGACCTCGCGGGAATGCAGAAGTACGGCTTTGACGAGGCTCGGCCGGTCCTGGAGCGTGCCTCGGCCCGCGAGACGGCCGCCCGCGTGGCGCTGGGCGCGGTCGCCCGGTCGTACCTGAAGGAGACGGCCGGGATCGAGATCGTCAGCCATGTCGTCGAGCTGTGCTCGGTGAAGGCGCCACAGGGTGTGTATCCGACTCCGGCCGATGTCGAGAAGCTGGACGCCGATCCGCTGCGCTGCCTGGACGCGGACACGTCGAAGGCGATGGTGGCCGAGGTCGACCAGGCCCACAAGGACGGCGACACCCTGGGTGGTGTGGTCGAGGTCCTGGCCTACGGCGTGCCCGTCGGCCTCGGTTCGCATGTCCACTGGGACCGCAAGCTGGACGCCCGTCTGGCGGGTGCGCTGATGGGCATCCAGGCCATCAAGGGCGTCGAGATCGGTGACGGCTTCGAGCTGGCGCGCGTGCCGGGTTCCAAGGCGCACGACGAGATCGTCAACACGCCGGAGGGCATCCGCCGCGTCTCCGGCCGTTCCGGCGGTACTGAGGGCGGTCTGACCACCGGCGAACTGCTGCGTGTGCGGGCTGCGATGAAGCCCATCGCCACTGTGCCGCGTGCCTTGCAGACCGTCGACGTCTCCACCGGTGAGGCGGCTCCCGCCAACCACCAGCGCTCCGATGTCTCCGCGGTCCCGGCCGCCGGGATCGTCGCCGAGGCGATGGTCGCGCTGGTCCTCGCGGACGCGGTCGCCGAGAAGTTCGGCGGCGACAACGTGGTCGAGACCCGCCGCAACGTCCAGTCGTACCTCGACCACCTGGCCATCCGATGAGCCCTCGGGTGGTGCTCGTCGGCCCGATGGGCGTGGGCAAGTCCACCGTCGGGCAGTTGCTCGCCGAGCGGCTCGGCGTGCGCTACCGGGACACCGACGACGACATCGTCGCCGCGCAGGACCGGACCATCGCCGAGATCTTCGTCGACGAGGGCGAGCCCGCCTTCCGCGCCATCGAGAAGGCGGCCGTACAGCGGGCGCTGACCGAGCACGACGGCGTCCTCGCCCTCGGCGGTGGCGCGATCCTCGACGAGGACACGCGCGCGTCGCTCGCCGGGCTGCCGGTCGTCTATCTCTCGATGGACGTCGAGGAGGCCGTCAAGCGCACCGGCCTCAACGCGGCCCGCCCGCTGCTCGCGGTCAACCCGCGCAAGCAGTGGCGCGAGCTGATGGAGGCGCGGCGGCACCTCTACGAGGGCATCGCCACCGCGGTCGTCGCCACGGACGGTCGTACGCCCGAAGAAGTCACCGAAGTCGCCCTGGACGCACTGGAGTTGAAGCAGGCATGAGTGAGGCAGTGACCCGGATCCAGGTCGGCGGCACCGCGGGCAGCGAGCCGTACGAGGTCCTGGTGGGTCGTCAACTCCTGGGCGAGCTCGGCGGGTTGATCGGCGACAAGGCCAAGCGGGTGGCGATCGTGCACCCCGAGGCGCTCGCCGAGACCGGCGAGGCCCTGCGGGCCGACATCGCCGAGCAGGGCTACGACGTCGTCGCCATCCAGGTGCCCAACGCGGAGGAGGCCAAGACCGCCGAGGTCGCCGCCTACTGCTGGAAGGCGCTCGGGCAGTCCGGTTTCACCCGCACCGACGTCGTCGTGGGCGTCGGCGGCGGCGCGACCACGGACCTCGCGGGCTTCGTGGCCGCCACCTGGCTGCGCGGGGTGCGCTGGATCGCCATCCCCACCACCGTCCTGGCGATGGTGGACGCGGCCGTCGGCGGCAAGACCGGCATCAACACCGCCGAGGGCAAGAACCTCGTCGGCGCCTTCCACCCGCCGGCCGGTGTCCTGTGCGACCTGGCCGCGCTGGACTCCCTCCCGGTCAACGACTACGTCTCCGGCCTCGCCGAGATCATCAAGGCCGGCTTCATCGCCGACCCGGCGATCCTGGAGCTCATCGAGTCCGACCCGCAGGCCGCGCGCACTCCGGCGGGCCCGCACACGGCCGAGCTGATCGAGCGGTCCATCCGGGTCAAGGCCGAGGTCGTCTCGTCCGACCTGAAGGAGTCGGGCCTGCGGGAGATCCTCAACTACGGCCACACGCTCGCCCACGCCATCGAGAAGAACGAGCGCTACAAGTGGCGGCACGGCGCCGCGGTCTCCGTCGGCATGCACTTCGCCGCCGAACTCGGCCGCCTGGCGGGCCGGTTGGACGACGCGACGGCGGACCGCCACCGCACGGTCCTCGAGTCGGTCGGCCTGCCGCTGCACTACCGTTACGACCAGTGGCCCAAGCTGCTGGAGACCATGAAGGTCGACAAGAAGTCCCGCGGTGACCTGCTGCGCTTCATCGTCCTGGACGGACTGGGCAAGCCCACCGTCATGGAGGGCCCGGACCCGGCCGTCCTGCTGGCCGCGTACGGAGAAGTGGGCCAGTAACCGGCCGCGACCCCCTCCGTCCCATGTGCCTTGCGGTCCCGGGCACTTAGGGCCGTCCCCGGCCGTTCACCAAACGGCGACCGGGGACGGTACCGTTCGGTAAGGAGCGGGTCCGTACCCGCTCGGCCAGCGCCCATTGCCTTGTACGAGACGGAGTGGCACCGGATGCAGCACGCAGTGGGTTCTCCGCTGCCGCCGCCCCACCAGCCGGGGCACGGACCGGCCGCCGGCTGGTCGCCGGCCGCACACCACCCGGGTCCCCAGCACCCGGGCGCGCACCAGGGCCCGGCCCCGGTGCCCCCACCGCCCGCGGCCCCGGGCTTCGTGCCTCCCTCGCACCAGCCCCCACCCCAGCACCCCTCGGCGCCGCACGCCCCGCCGCACCAGCCGGCGGCACCGCACCCGTCGGCGCCCCCGGCCCCGGACACCACCGGTCATGTCCCGCTGCCGCCCGGCGGCCCGGTCGGCGTTCCCAGCAGCCCGCCCGCCGCGGCCATGCCCGACCCGACGGCCACCACCCTCGCGGTGCTGCTCATCGGCCCCGCCGGCGCGGGCAAGACCAGCGTCGCCAAGTACTGGGCCGAGCACCGCCGGGTGCCCACCGCCCACATCAGCCTCGACGACGTCCGCGAATGGGTCCGTTCCGGGTTCGCCGACCCCCAGTCCGGGTGGAACGACCACTCCGAGGCCCAGTACCGCCTGGCCCGCCGCACCTGCGGCTTCGCCGCCCGCAACTTCCTGGCCAACGGCATCTCCTGCATCCTCGACGACGCCGTCTTCCCGGACCGCCCGGTGGTCGGCCTCGGCGGCTGGAAGCGCCACGTGGGCCCCGGGCTCCTCCCCGTGGTCCTGCTGCCGGGCCTGGAGATCGTCCTGGAACGCAACGCCGAACGCTCGGGCAACCGCCGGCTCACGGACGAGGAGGTCGCCCGTATCCACGGCCGTATGGCGGGGTGGTACGGGTCCGGACTGCCGATCATCGACAACTCGCAGCTGGACGTTCCCCAGACGGCCCAGGTCCTGGACGACGTACTCGCACGGTCCATCGCAAGCCCGCCCAGCTGGTAAGGGCTTTTGGCTTTCGGGGGCGCGGGGCGGTATCGGTTTGCGGCTCCGCCGCGTGGGCGCGACAAGCCCCCACCGGCTCGCGGGCGGCACGCAACCCCCCATTGGCACCCCCTCAACCGGCACAAACCAGACACCGCTCCTACGCTCGTCTCATGTCAGAGGTCTACGCGGCCCGCCGCTCCAAACTGAGGGCACAGTGCAACGCGGCCGGTAGCGCGGCAGCACTGGTCACGCGCCCCGCCAACGTGCGCTACCTGTCCGGCGCCGCCCCCCGGGGCGCCGTCCTGCTGCTCGGCAAGACCGAGGACCTGCTCGTGTGCACCGGCCCGCCGGAGGACCGTCCCAGCGACGGCCGCCCGGACGAGGCACTGCGGCTGCACACCCTGCCCGGCGCCGGCGGCGACCCCGCCGTAGCGGCGGCCGACTTCGCCGCGGCGCAGGGCGCGGACTCGCTCGCCGTGGAGGAACACCACCTCACGGTGGCCCGGCACAGGGAGATCCGCTCCGTCGTCCCCCGTCTGCGCCTCGCCGAACTGGGCGGCGCCGTGGAGCAGCTCCGCGTCGTCAAGGACGAGGAGGAGCTCTCCTGCCTTCGCATCGGCGCCGAGATCGCCGACCAGGCCCTCGGCGAGCTCCTCGAATCCATCCTCGTCGGCCGTACCGAGCGGCATCTCGCCCTCGAACTCGAGCGCCGCCTCGTCGACCACGGCGCCGACGGGCCCGCCTTCCCCACCTCCGTCGCCACCGGCCCCCACTCCGGCCGCCGCGCTCACCACCCCACCGACCGGCGCGTGGAGGAGGGCGACTTCCTCTCCGTCTGCCTCGGCGCGACGTACCGCGGCTACCGGTGTGAGATCGGCCGTACTTTCGTGATCGGTACGTCCCCCGCCGACTGGCAGATCGAGCTGTACGACCTCGTCTTCGCCGCTCAGCGCGCCGGACGGGAGAGCCTCGCACCCGGCGTCGCCTACCGCGACGTGGACCGTGCGGCACGCCAGGTGCTGGACTCCGCCGGGTACGGAGAGAGCCTGCCGACCCTGACCGGACACGGCGTCGGACTCGAAATCGACGAGGACCCGCAGTTGGCCCCCGCGGCCATGGGTAAACTGGACGCTTGCGTGCCGGTCACCGTCGAACCGGGGGTCCACCTCCCGGGCCGGGGCGGTGTCCGGATCGATGACACGCTCGTCGTACGCCCCGAGGCGGACGGCGGACCCGAGCTACTCACCATCACGACCAAGGAGCTGCTCGCGCTGTAGTTTCCGCTACGCGCGTGCGCCGGGGTCGTCCACGTCAGTCCAGGAGATTCCGCAACCGTGGCTTCCACGAACGACCTCAAGAACGGCCTCGTGCTCAAGCTCGACGGAGGCCAGCTCTGGTCCGTCGTCGAGTTCCAGCACGTCAAGCCCGGCAAGGGCCCGGCCTTCGTGCGCACCAAGCTGAAGAACGTGCTCTCCGGCAAGGTCGTCGACAAGACGTTCAACGCCGGCGTCAAGGTCGAGACGGCCACGATCGACAAGCGCGACATGCAGTTCTCGTACATGGACGGCGAGTACTTCGTCTTCATGGACATGGAGACCTACGACCAGCTGATGGTCGACCGCAAGGCCGTCGGCGACGCCGCCAACTTCCTGATCGAGGGCTTCACCGCCACCGTCGCGCAGCACGAGGGCGAGGTGCTCTTCGTCGAGCTGCCGGCCGCCGTCGAGCTCGTCATCCAGGAGACCGAGCCGGGCGTCCAGGGCGACCGCTCCACCGGTGGCACCAAGCCCGCCACCCTGGAGACCGGCCACCAGATCCAGGTCCCGCTCTTCATCACCACCGGTGAGAAGATCAAGGTCGACACCCGCACCAGCGACTACCTCGGCCGGGTGAACAGCTAACCGTGGCTGCCCGCAACACGGCCCGCAAGCGCGCCTTCCAGATCCTCTTCGAGGGCGACCAGCGCGGGGCAGACGTCCTGACGGTCCTCGCGGACTGGATCCGGCTCTCCCGGACCGACACCCGGCAGCCGCCGGTGAGCGAGTACACCATGCAGCTGGTCGAGGGCTACGCGCAGCACGCGAAGCGCATCGACGAGCTGATCGCGCAGTACTCGGTCGGCTGGACGCTGGACCGGATGCCGGTCGTCGACCGCAACATCCTGCGGCTCGGCGCCTATGAGCTGATCTGGGTCGACGGGACCCCGGACGCGGTCGTGCTCGACGAGATGGTCGAGATCGCCAAGGAGTTCTCCACGGACGAGTCACCGGCGTTCGTGAACGGCCTCCTCGGCCGTCTCAAGGACCTGAAGCCCACGCTGCGCCGCGAAGAGGCGTAAGCAGAGGTACGACATCGCCAGGGGCCCACAGCGTGCGCGCTGTGGGCCCCTGGCGTATCCCGTGCCGGTATCGGTGCCCGGGAGACTCCTGAGGAGCGCAGAAAGCCGCCGGGGTGGCCGGAACCATGAAGTTCCGGCCACCCCGGCGGCACGTTTCTGCTGAGGCGGGAAGCGGCTCAGCTCTCCTCGTGGGACACCGCGCGACGCGCGTCCGCGTCCAGCACGCCCCAGCTGATCAGCTGCTCGGTGAGGACCGAGGGCGACTGGTCGTAGATGACGGCGAGTGTGCGCAGGTCGTCCTGGCGGATCGAGAGCACCTTGCCGTTGTAGTCACCGCGCTGCGACTGGATCGTCGCGGCGTAGCGCTGGAGGGGGCCCGCCTTCTCGGCCGGCACGTGGGCCAGCCGCTCCAGGTCGAGGACCAGCTTCGGCGGCGGCTCGGCGGCGCCGCCCGGCGTGGTGCCCGGCAGCAGTTCCTGAACGGGCACACCGTAGAAATCCGCCAACTCGGCGAGGCGCTGCACGGTCACGGCACGGTCGCCGCGCTCGTACGAACCGACCACGACCGCCTTCCAGCGTCCCTGGGACTTCTCCTCGACACCGTGGAGGGAAAGGCCCTGCTGGGTGCGGATGGCCCGGAGCTTGGCCCCGAGCTGTTTGGCGTATTCGCTGGACATATAGCTCCCCGGCACTGTGTCGACGCGGCCGGCAGGGGCGCCGTACCGCGCGGCTGGTAACTCACTGTGAGGTTACGCAGCGTTACTCTTCTGCGTCAAGCCGAATGAGCCGCACCGACTCTTCCGTGGTGGCGGTGGCCGATTAGGCCATGGGGGTGATCGGGGGTGTCCTCCGGGCCTGATACCGTGGATGGCGCAATTCCGACGTCCTTTAAGGTCCGTCCCGTGAGGCGGAGAAGGAGGTCCGTTTCTTATGGACAAGCAGCAGAACCAGCAGGACATCCAGCAGGACGCATCGAGCGATGCGCGGCCCGTTCTCGAAGGCCCCGACATCGCCCGCGTGCTGACCCGGATCGCCCACGAGATCGTCGAACGCGCCAAGGGCGCCGACGACGTGGTGCTCCTCGGCATTCCGACCCGAGGCGTCTTCCTCGCCCAGCGGCTCGCCGCCAAGCTGGAGGAGATCACCGACCGCAAGATTCCGGTCGGTTCGCTCGACATCACCATGTACCGCGACGACCTGCGCATGCACCCGCCGCGTGCGCTGGCCCGCACCGAGATTCCCGGTGACGGCATCGACGGCCGCCTCGTCGTCCTCGTCGACGACGTGCTCTTCTCCGGCCGCACCATCCGCGCCGCCCTCGACGCCCTGAACGACATCGGGCGTCCGCGCGCGGTGCAGCTCGCGGTCCTCGTCGACCGCGGCCACCGCGAACTGCCCATCCGCGCCGACTACGTCGGCAAGAACCTCCCCACGTCGTTGCGGGAGACGGTCAAGGTCCAGCTCGCCGAGGAGGACGGTCGCGACACCGTGCTGCTCGGTGCCAAGCCGACCCAGTAGCAGACGTCCGCGCGCGCCTTTCGGTGTGCCCTCGCCTGCCCGGAATCTCCCACTGAACTTCCCTACGGAGCCTGACAGATGCAGCGTCATCTCATCTCGGCCGCCGACCTCACCCGTGACGACGCCGTCCTGATCCTCGACACCGCCGAGGAGATGGCCCGGGTCGCCGACCGGCCGATCAAGAAGCTGCCGACCCTGCGCGGCCGCACGATCGTCAACCTCTTCTTCGAGGACTCCACGCGCACGCGTATCTCGTTCGAGGCCGCCGAGAAGCGCCTCTCGGCCGATGTCATCAACTTCACCGCCAAGGGGTCGAGCGTCTCCAAGGGCGAGTCCCTTAAGGACACCGCCCAGACCCTGGAGGCCATGGGCGTCGACGCCGTCGTCATCCGGCACGGCGCCTCCGGAGCGCCGTACCGGCTCGCCACCTCCGACTGGATCGACGCCGCCGTCATCAACGCCGGTGACGGCACCCACCAGCACCCCACACAGGCCCTGTTGGACGCCTTCACGATGCGCCGTCGGCTCATCGGGCGGGACGCCGGGCTCGGCCAGGACCTGTCCGGCAAGCGCATCACGATCGTCGGGGACGTCCTGCACAGCCGGGTCGCCCGCTCCAACGTAGACCTGCTGCACACCCTCGGCGCCGAGGTCACCCTCGTCGCGCCGCCGACCCTGGTGCCGGTCGGCGTCGAGACCTGGCCCTGCGAGGTGTCCTACGACCTGGACAGCACGCTCGCCAAGTCCGACGCGGTGATGATGCTGCGTGTGCAGCGCGAGCGCATGAACGCCGCGTTCTTCCCGACCGAGCGCGAGTACTCGCGGCGCTACGGCCTCGACGGCGACCGCATGGCGCGGATGCCCGAGCACGCCATCGTGATGCACCCCGGCCCGATGGTCCGGGGCATGGAGATCACCGCCGAGGTCGCCGACTCCGACCGCTGCACCGTCGTGGAGCAGGTCGCAAACGGAGTCTCCATCCGGATGGCCGTTCTGTACCTGCTGCTGGGTGGAAACGAGCCCGCCGTCAGCCACACCCGTATCGAGGAGAAGTAAGAGACATGAGCAAGATCCTGATCCGTGGTGCGAAGGTGCTCGGCGGCGAGCCGCAGGACGTCCTGATCAACGGTGATCTGATCGAGGCGGTCG
This sequence comes from Streptomyces sp. NBC_00028, assembly GCF_045041065.1. Taxonomy (NCBI): domain Bacteria; kingdom Bacillati; phylum Actinomycetota; class Actinomycetes; order Kitasatosporales; family Streptomycetaceae; genus Streptomyces; species Streptomyces sp. NBC_00028. Next base: position 8,167,624 of record NZ_CP108293.1, read on the forward strand.
GCCAGGGGCTCTCGGACGAGGGCGCCGAGGTCATCGAGGCCGGCGGCAAGGTCCTCCTGCCGGGCCTCGTCGACCTGCACACCCATCTGCGCGAGCCCGGCCGTGAGGACTCCGAGACCGTGCTCACCGGCACGCGCGCGGCGGCCTCCGGCGGCTACACCGCCGTGTTCGCCATGGCCAACACCTTCCCGGTCGCCGACACCGCCGGTGTGGTCGAGCAGGTCTGGCGACTGGGCCGGGAGCACGGGTACTGCGACGTGCAGCCCATCGGCGCCGTCACGGTCGGCCTGGAGGGCAAGAAGCTCGCCGAGCTCGGTGCCATGCACGAGTCGGCCGCCGGTGTCACCGTCTTCTCCGACGACGGCAAGTGCGTCGACGACGCGGTGATCATGCGGCGCGCCCTGGAGTACGTGAAGGCCTTCGGCGGGGTCGTCGCCCAGCACGCGCAGGAGCCGCGGCTGACCGAGGGCGCCCAGATGAACGAGGGCATCGTCTCCGCCGAGCTGGGGCTCGGGGGCTGGCCCGCGGTGGCCGAGGAATCGATCATCGCCCGGGACGTCCTGCTCGCCGAGCACGTCGGCTCCCGCGTCCACATCTGCCATCTGTCGACCGCCGGCTCCGTCGAGATCGTCCGCTGGGCCAAGTCCCGCGGCATCGACGTCACCGCCGAGGTCACCCCGCACCACCTGCTGCTGACGGACGAGCTCGTCCGGACCTACAACCCGGTCTACAAGGTCAACCCGCCGCTGCGCACCGAGCGCGACGTCTTCGCCCTGCGCGAGGCGCTCGCCGACGGCACGATCGACATCGTCGCCACCGACCACGCCCCGCACCCGCACGAGGACAAGGACTGCGAGTGGGCCGCGGCCGCCATGGGGATGGTGGGCCTGGAGACCGCGTTGTCAGTGGTGCAGGAGACCATGGTGGACACCGGGCTCCTCACCTGGGCCGGGGTCGCCGAGCGCATGTCCGTCAAGCCCGCCGAGATCGGGCAGGCGAAGGGCCACGGGCGACCCGTCTCGGCTGGTGAGCCCGCCAACCTCACGCTCGTCGACACGGCATACCGTGGGTCCGTGGACCCCGCGGGCTTCGCCTCGCGCAGCCGGAACACCCCGTACGAGGGGCGTGAGCTGCCGGGCCGTGTGACGCACACGTGGCTCCGGGGCAAGGCCACGCTCGTCGACGGGAAGCTCACGTGACACCTGTAATCCTGCTCGCCAACGGTCTCGCCGCCGAGAAGGAATCGGCCGAGGTCACCGACTGGGCCGCGCGCATCGGCTGGCTCGTGGGGCTGGCGCTGTTCGTCGCGCTCATCTACTGGCTGATGCGCGAGGGCTGGAAGTGGCGCGGCACGCTCCAGAGCGACCTGCCCGAGCTGCCCGACGCGCCGGACGACCTCGGTGCGGCGAGACTGACGATGAGCGGCCGCTACCACGGCTCCACCACCGCCGGGCAGTGGCTCGACCGCATCGTGGCGCACGGCCTGGGCACCCGCAGCCGGGTCGAGCTCACGCTGACGGACGCGGGACTGGACGTCGTACGCCCCGGTGCGACCGACTTCTTCGTCCCGGTCTCCGCGCTGCGGGAGGCCGTGCTCGGCAAGGGCATCGCCGGCAAGGTCCTCACCGAGGGCGGCCTGCTGATCGTGACCTGGGAGCACGGGGACAAGCTGATCGACTCCGGCTTCCGCTCCGACCACGCGGCCGAGCACAACGAGTGGGTCGACGCCATTAACGCCATGATCAACAAGACGGACAAGACGGAAACGGAAGGCGCACGATGACGACCTCCACAAGGGGAGCCTCGAAGGTTCCCGCGGTACTCGTCCTGGAGGACGGCCGGATCTTCCGCGGCCGCGCCTACGGGGCCGTGGGGGTGACCTTCGGCGAGGCGGTGTTCTCCACCGGCATGACCGGCTACCAGGAGACCCTCACCGACCCGTCGTACCACCGCCAGGTCGTCGTGATGACCGCCCCGCACGTCGGCAACACCGGCGTCAACGACGAGGACCCCGAGAGCAAGCGGATCTGGGTCGCCGGATACGTCGTGCGCGACCCCGCGCGCGTGCCGTCCAACTGGCGCTCGCGCCGCTCCCTCGACGAGGAGCTCGCCCAGCAGGGTGTCGTCGGCATCTCCGGCATCGACACGCGCGCGTTGACGCGCCATCTGCGTGAGCGCGGCGCCATGCGCGTCGGCATCTTCTCCGGCAGCGCGCTGCCCGACGAGGGCACCATGCTCACCGAGGTGCGCCAGGCCCCCGAGATGAAGGGCGCCGACCTCTCCGCGGAGGTCGCCACCAAGGAGGCGTACGTCGTCCCCGCGGTCGGTGAGAAGAAGTTCACCGTCGCCGCCGTCGACCTCGGCATCAAGGGCATGACCCCGCACCGGATGGCCGAGCGCGGCATCGAGGTGCACGTGCTGCCCGCGACGGCCACCGTCGAGGACATCTACGCCGTCAACCCCGACGGTGTGTTCTTCTCCAACGGTCCCGGCGACCCGGCCACCGCCGACCACCCGGTCTCCGTCATGCAGGCCGTCCTGGAGCGCAGGACGCCGCTCTTCGGCATCTGCTTCGGCAACCAGATCCTGGGACGCGCCCTCGGCTTCGGCACCTACAAGCTGAAGTACGGCCACCGCGGCATCAACCAGCCGGTGCAGGACCGTACGACCGGCAAGGTCGAGGTCACCGCGCACAACCACGGCTTCGCCGTCGACGCCCCGCTCGACAAGGTCTCCGACACGCCCTACGGCCGCGCCGAGGTCTCCCACGTCTGCCTCAACGACAACGTGGTGGAGGGCCTCCAGCTGCTCGACCAGCCGGCCTTCAGCGTCCAGTACCACCCCGAAGCGGCAGCGGGCCCGCACGACGCCGCCTACCTGTTCGACCGCTTCACGTCTTTGATGAGCACCGCTTCGATGGAGGGCCAGCGTGCCTAAGCGCACCGATATCCAGTCCGTCCTGGTCATCGGCTCCGGCCCGATCGTCATCGGCCAGGCCGCCGAGTTCGACTACTCCGGCACCCAGGCCTGCCGCATCCTGCGCGCCGAGGGCCTGAGGGTCATCCTGGTCAACTCCAACCCGGCGACGATCATGACCGACCCGGAGATCGCCGACGCCACGTACGTCGAGCCGATCACCCCCGAGTTCGTCGAGAAGATCATCGCCAAGGAGCGCCCCGACGCCCTGCTGCCCACCCTGGGCGGCCAGACGGCCCTCAACACGGCCATCTCGCTGCACGAGGCGGGCACGCTGGAGAAGTACGGCGTCGAGCTGATCGGCGCCAACGTCGAGGCCATCAACAAGGGCGAGGACCGCGACCTGTTCAAGGGCGTCGTCGAGGAGGTGCGCAAGAAGATCGGGCACGGTGAGTCCGCCCGCTCGGTCATCTGCCACTCCATGGACGACGTCCTCAAGGGCGTCGACACCCTCGGTGGCTACCCGGTCGTCGTCCGCCCGTCCTTCACCATGGGCGGCGCCGGCTCCGGCTTCGCGCACGACGAGGAGGAGCTGCGCCGCATCGCCGGTCAGGGACTCACGCTCTCCCCGACCACCGAGGTGCTCCTGGAGGAGTCCATCCTCGGCTGGAAGGAGTACGAGCTGGAGCTGATGCGCGACACGAACGACAACGTCGTGGTCGTCTGCTCCATCGAGAACTTCGACCCGATGGGCGTCCACACCGGCGACTCGATCACCGTCGCGCCCGCGATGACGCTGACCGACCGCGAGTACCAGCGCCTTCGCGACATCGGTATCGCGATCATCCGCGAGGTCGGCGTCGACACCGGCGGCTGCAACATCCAGTTCGCGATCAACCCCGAGGACGGTCGCGTGATCGTCATCGAGATGAACCCGCGCGTGTCCCGGTCCTCGGCGCTCGCCTCCAAGGCGACCGGCTTCCCGATCGCTAAGATCGCCGCCAAGCTCGCCGTCGGCTACACGCTGGACGAGATCCCGAACGACATCACGCAGGAGACCCCGGCCTCCTTCGAGCCCACGCTCGACTACGTGGTCGTCAAGGCTCCGCGCTTCGCCTTCGAGAAGTTCCCGCAGGCCGACTCCACGCTGACCACGACCATGAAGTCGGTCGGCGAGGCCATGGCCATCGGCCGGAACTTCACCGAGGCCTTCCAGAAGGCGCTGCGCTCGCTGGAGAAGAAGGGCAGCCAGTTCACCTTCGTCGGCGAGCCCGGCGACAAGGAGGCGCTGCTCGCGGAGTCCGTCCGGCCCACCGACGGCCGGATCAACACCGTCATGCAGGCCATCCGCGCGGGTGCCACGCCGGAGGAGATCTTCGAGTACACGAAGATCGACCCCTGGTTCGTCGACCAGCTCTTCCTCATCAAGGAGATCGCCGACGAGCTCGCCGAGGCCCCGGAGCTCACTTCCGAACTCCTCGCCGAGGCCAAGCGGCACGGCTTCTCCGACCAGCAGATCGCCGAGATCCGCGGCTTGCGCGAGGACGTGGTCCGCGAGGTCCGGCACGCGCTCGGCATCCGCCCGGTCTACAAGACGGTCGACACCTGCGCCGCCGAGTTCGCCGCGAAGACGCCGTACTTCTACTCCTCCTACGACGAAGAGACCGAGGTCGCGCAGCGCGAGAAGCCGGCCGTCATCATCCTCGGCTCCGGCCCCAACCGCATCGGTCAGGGCATCGAGTTCGACTACTCCTGCGTCCACGCCTCCTTCGCGCTGAGCGACGCCGGGTACGAGACCGTGATGGTCAACTGCAACCCGGAGACCGTCTCCACGGACTACGACACCTCCGACCGCCTGTACTTCGAGCCGCTGACGCTGGAAGACGTGCTGGAGATCGTCCACGCGGAGTCCCTCGCGGGCCCGATCGCCGGTGTCGTCGTCCAGCTGGGCGGCCAGACCCCGCTGGGCCTGGCGCAGGCGCTCAAGGACAACGGCGTGCCGATCGTGGGCACCTCGCCGGAGGCCATCCACGCGGCCGAGGACCGGGGCGCCTTCGGGCGCGTGCTCGCCGAGGCGGGCCTCCCGGCCCCCAAGCACGGCACCGCGACCACCTTCGCCGAGGCCAAGGCCATCGCCGACGAGATCGGCTACCCGGTCCTGGTGCGGCCGTCGTACGTCCTCGGCGGACGCGGCATGGAGATCGTCTACGACGAGACCCGCCTCGCCTCCTACATCGCCGAGTCGACCGAGATCAGCCCCTCCCGGCCGGTCCTCGTCGACCGCTTCCTCGACGACGCCATCGAGATCGACGTCGACGCGCTCTACGACGGCGAGGAGCTCTACCTCGGCGGCGTCATGGAGCACATCGAGGAGGCCGGCATCCACTCCGGCGACTCGGCGTGCGCCCTGCCCCCGATCACACTGGGCGGCTTCGACATCAAGCGCCTGCGCGCCTCGACCGAGGCCATCGCGCGCGGTGTCGGTGTCCGCGGCCTGATCAACATCCAGTTCGCGATGGCCGGCGACATCCTCTACGTCCTGGAGGCCAACCCGCGCGCGTCCCGCACGGTCCCCTTCACCTCGAAGGCGACCGCGGTACCGCTGGCCAAGGCCGCCGCCCGCATCTCGCTCGGCGCGACCATCGCCGAACTGCGTGCCGAGGGCCTGCTCCCGGCGAACAGCGACGGCGGCGAGCTGCCCTTCGACGCGCCGATCTCCGTCAAGGAGGCCGTCATGCCGTGGTCGCGCTTCCGCGACATCCACGGCCGCGGCGTCGACACCGTCCTCGGACCGGAGATGCGCTCCACCGGCGAGGTCATGGGCATCGACTCGGTCTTCGGCACGGCGTACGCCAAGTCGCAGGCCGGCGCCTACGGCCCGCTGCCCACCAAGGGCCGCGCGTTCATCTCGGTCGCCAACCGCGACAAGCGGTCGATGATCTTCCCCGCCCGTGAGCTCGTCGCCCACGGCTTCGAGCTGCTCGCCACCTCCGGCACCGCCGAGGTCCTCAAGCGCAACGGCATCAACGCCACCATCGTGCGCAAGCAGTCCGAGGGCACCGGCCCGGGCGGCGAGAAGACCATCGTCCAGCTCATCCACGACGGCGAGGTCGACCTCATCGTCAACACCCCGTACGGCACCGGTGGCCGCCTCGACGGCTACGAGATCCGTACGGCGGCCGTGGCGCGGTCGGTGCCGTGCCTGACGACGGTCCAGGCGCTCGCCGCGGCCGTCCAGGGCATCGACGCCCTCAACCACGGCGACGTGGGCGTCCGTTCGCTCCAGGAACACGCGGAACACCTGACCGCGGCCCGCGACTAGCAGCCCTGAGGGGGACACCGGAAACGGTGTCCCCCTCTTCGTGAGGACACCATGTACAAGATCTTCTTCAAGCTCGTCTTCCGGCGGATGGACCCCGAGCAGGCGCACTACCTGGCCTTCCGGTGGATCCGCCTCGCGGTCCGTATCCCCGTGCTGCGCACCTTCGTCGCCGCCGCCCTCGCGCCCCGCCACAAGGAACTGCGCACCGAGGCCTTCGGTCTGCGGATGCACGGCCCCTTCGGCCTCGCCGCCGGCTTCGACAAGAACGCGGTCGCGATCGACGGCATGTCGATGCTCGGCTTCGACCACGTCGAGATCGGCACGGTGACGGGGGAGGCCCAGCCCGGCAACCCCAAGAAGCGGCTGTTCCGCCTCGTGCAGGACCGTGCGCTCATCAACCGCATGGGCTTCAACAACGAGGGCTCACTGGCCGTCGCGGCCCGTCTGGCGTCCCGTGAGGAGGTCTTCAGGACCGTCGTGGGCGTCAACATCGGCAAGACCAAGGTCGTACCGGAGGCCGAGGCCGCCGCGGACTACGTGAAGTCCACCGAGCGGCTCGCGCCCTACGCCGACTACCTGGTCGTGAACGTGTCGTCGCCGAACACGCCCGGGCTGCGCAACCTCCAGGCCACGGAGTCGCTGCGGCCGCTGCTGAGCGCCGTACGCGAGGCCGCCGACCGCACGGTGACGAGTCGCCGTGTCCCGCTGCTGGTGAAGATCGCGCCCGACCTCGCCGACGAGGACATCGACGCCGTCGCCGACCTGGCCGTAGAGCTGGGCCTCGACGGGATCATCGCCACGAACACGACCATCGCGCGCGAGGGGCTCGGTCTGAAATCCGAACCCTCGCTGGTGAAGGAGACCGGCGGCCTGTCCGGAGCACCGCTCAAGGCGCGCTCCCTGGAGGTGCTCAGGCGCCTCTACGCGCGCGTGGGCGACCGCGTCACGCTCGTCGGCGTCGGCGGCATCGAGAACGCCGAGGACGCCTGGCAGCGCATCCTCGCCGGTGCCACGCTCGTACAGGGCTACAGCGCGTTCATCTACGAAGGCCCCTTCTGGGGTCGGGCCATCCACAAGGGGCTCGCCGCGCGTCTGCGCACCAGCCCGTACGCCACACTCGCCGACGCGGTCGGCGCCGATGTGAGGGAGACCGCATGACTGACGCCTTCGGCACCCGCCTGCGCCGGGCCATGGACGAGCGCGGCCCCCTGTGCGTCGGTATCGACCCGCACGCCTCCCTGCTCACCGAGTGGGGGCTGAACGACGACGTGGCCGGCCTGGAGCGGTTCAGCCGCACGGTGGTCGAGGCGCTGGCCGACCGGGTGGCGGTCTTCAAGCCGCAGGCCGCGTTCTTCGAGCGCTTCGGCTCGCGCGGCGTCGCCGTACTGGAGAAGACGGTCGAGGAGGCGCGGGCGGGCGGCGCGCTGGTCGTCATGGACGCCAAGCGCGGCGACATCGGCTCGACCATGGCGGCGTACGCCGAGGCCTTCCTGCGCAAGGACTCGCCGCTGTTCTCCGACGCGCTGACCGTCTCGCCGTACCTCGGCTACGGCTCGCTGTCGCCGGCGATCGCGCTGGCCAGGGAGAGCGGCGCAGGGCTGTTCGTGCTGGCGCTGACCTCGAACCCCGAGGGCGGCGAGGTCCAGCACGCCGTCCGCGCGGACGGCCGGAACATCGGCGCCACCATGCTCGCGCACCTCGCGGCCGAGAACACCGGGGAGGAGCCCCTCGGTTCCTTCGGGGCGGTGGTCGGCGCCACGCTCGGCGATCTGTCGTCCTACGACCTGGACATCAACGGTCCCCTCCTCGCGCCCGGCATCGGCGCCCAGGGGGCCACTCCGGCCGATCTGCCGGCGGTGTTCGGCAAGGTGCTGCGCAACGTCCTGCCCAACGTCAGCCGGGGCGTGCTGCGGCACGGTCCCGACGTCGGCGCGCTGCGGGAGTCCGCGGAACGGTTCGCGGCGGAGATCAAGGCGGCTGTGGCGCTCGTATGACGGTCGTCCGGGGCGTTCGAGACGCTCTCGCGAGTCCTCCGATGAGTGTTCCCGGGACGACTTGAGTCTGAATACATCCTCAAATCCGGGGCAGTTTGTCTGAAATGTACGGCCTGACGGAGGCTGACCAGGACTTTTCCGCTGTTCTCGCTGACTCTGGCGGACTTGGCCGCTAGTCTCCGAGCAGAGTCTGTGGGCAAGCGTGTTGCTCGTGGCTCACCAGGTGAGGGGCGACTAGGTTCCTCACCGGTCCGTATCCGACAGTTCAACATCCGAGGTGACGTAGGCGTGGCTCTTCCGCCCCTTACCCCTGAACAGCGCGCAGCCGCGCTCGAAAAGGCCGCCGCGGCTCGCCGGGAGCGGGCCGAGGTCAAGAATCGACTCAAGCACTCCGGCGCCTCCCTTCACGAGGTCATCAAGCAGGGCCAGGAGAACGACGTCATCGGCAAGATGAAGGTCTCCGCGCTGCTCGAGTCCCTGCCGGGCGTGGGCAAGGTCCGCGCCAAGCAGATCATGGAGCGTCTGGGCATCTCCGAGAGCCGCCGCGTGCGTGGTCTCGGTTCGAACCAGATCGCTTCCCTGGAGCGTGAGTTCGGCAGCACCGGTTCCTGAGTCCGGCACCGTCTGGACCGGGAGTCCCGGGCACCCCGGGATTGCTGGAATAATCGCTGCATGGCTGCAACATTCCGGGGGACGACCCCCGAGCCCCCGGACGTACGTCCGCGGCTGACCGTGCTCTCCGGCCCCTCCGGGGTCGGCAAGAGCACGGTCGTCGCCCATATGCGCAAGGAACACCCCGAGGTCTGGCTCTCGGTGTCGGCGACGACCCGCAGGCCCCGCCCCGGCGAGCAGCACGGAGTCCACTACTTCTTCGTCAGCGACGAGGAGATGGACAAGCTGATCGCCAACGGCGAGCTGCTGGAGTGGGCCGAGTTCGCCGGGAACCGCTACGGCACCCCCCGCAAGGCCGTCCTGGAACGGCTGGAGGCGGGGGAGGGGGTCCTGCTGGAGATCGACCTCCAGGGCGCCCGGCAGGTCCGGGAGTCCATGCCGGAGGCCCAGCTGGTGTTCCTGGCTCCTCCCTCCTGGGAGGAGCTCGTGCGCCGACTCACCGGCCGGGGCACCGAGTCGCCCGAGGTCATCGAGCGTCGGCTCGACGCCGCGAAGGTGGAACTGGCGGCCGAGCCCGAGTTCGACGAGACCCTGGTCAACACCTCCGTCGAGGACGTGGCGCGCGAGCTGCTAGCCTTGATGGACGTTGTGTGATCGTTTTCTAGATCTCATCCCAACTTTCGGAAGGCAGAGCGTGTCCTCTTCCATCACCGCGCCCGAGGGCATCATCAACCCTCCGATCGACGAGCTCCTCGAGGCCACCGACTCGAAGTACAGCCTCGTGATCTACGCGGCCAAGCGTGCCCGTCAGATCAACGCGTACTACTCGCAGCTCGGCGAGGGTCTCCTTGAGTACGTCGGTCCGCTCGTCGACACCCACGTGCACGAGAAGCCGCTCTCGATCGCGCTGCGCGAGATCAACGCGGGTCTGCTGACGTCCGAGGCCGTCGAGGGCCCGGCGCAGTAGTACTTTCAGATTGCGGTTGACTTTTCCACAGGCCCGACAGCGCGACTGTCGGGCCTGTGGTCTGCTCGGGGGTGCGGGGGTCGTCCCCTGCTGTGATGCAGCATGGGAGTCGTAGGTTCGAGGGGTTCGAGGGATGGGAGACCTGGTGGACAAGCCGAGGGTCGTGCTGGGGGTCAGCGGTGGCATCGCCGCGTACAAGGCCTGTGAGCTGCTGCGCAGACTGACGGAGTCGGGGCATGACGTCCGTGTCGTCCCCACCGCCTCCGCGCTGCACTTCGTCGGCGCCGCCACCTGGTCCGCCCTGTCCGGCCATCCCGTCTCGACCGAGGTGTGGGACGACGTCCACGAGGTGCCGCACGTCCGCATCGGCCAGCACGCCGACCTGGTCGTCGTGGCCCCGGCGACCGCCGACATGCTCGCCAAGGCGGCCCACGGTCTGGCGGACGACCTGCTCACCAACACGCTCCTGACCGCCCGCTGTCCGGTCGTCTTCGCCCCCGCGATGCACACGGAGATGTGGGAACACCCGGCCACCCAGGAGAACGTGGCGACGCTGCGCCGCCGCGGCGCGGTCGTCATCGAACCCGCCGTCGGGCGCCTCACCGGCGTCGACACCGGCAAGGGGCGGCTGCCCGACCCGGCGGAGATCTTCGAGGTGTGCCGCCGGGTCCTCGCCCGGGGCGTGCGCGAGCCCGATCTGGCCGGCCGCCATGTCGTCGTCAGCGCCGGTGGCACCCGCGAACCCCTCGACCCGGTCCGCTTCCTCGGCAACCGCTCCTCCGGCAAGCAGGGTTACGCCCTCGCCCGCACCGCCGCCGCGCGCGGCGCCCGGGTCACCCTCGTCGCCGCGAACACCGGTCTGCCGGACCCGGCTGGCGTGGACGTCGTCCCGGTCGGCACGGCCGTGCAGCTGCGGGAGGCGGTGCTCAAGGCGGCCGCGGACGCCGACGCGGTCGTGATGGCCGCGGCCGTCGCGGACTTCCGCCCCGAGAACTACGCGACCGGCAAGATCAAGAAGAAGGCCGGTCAGGACCCGGACCCCATCGTGCTCGTACGGAATCCGGACATCCTGGCCGAGATCTCGGCCGACCGCGCCCGCCCCGGGCAGGTGGTCGTCGGGTTCGCCGCCGAGACGGACGACGTCCTCGCCAACGGCCGGACCAAGCTCACCCGTAAGGGGTGCGATCTCCTCGTCGTCAACGAGGTGGGCGAGCGCAAGACCTTCGGGGCGGAGGAGAACGAGGCGGTGGTGCTCGGCGCCGACGGCACGGAGACCCCGGTGCCGCACGGCCCCAAGGAGGCCCTGGCCGAAATCGTGTGGGACCTGGTGGCCGGGCGCCTGCGCTGAATGTTTCATTCACTTCACAGAGCCCTCGAACCTCACTATTCGAGGCGTGGCGGCCCTGGCCAAGCTCGCTCCGGATTGGGCAGAATGCCCGTGCCGCAGGTCACAGCGCTCCCGACAATCGAGACGGGTGAGCCCGTGGCCGACCGCGACCGATAAACTGTTCTCGGACGATGCCGGGCGCAGCCCCCGAGCCCGTCCGCCCATGATCAGCCAGCAGCCGCTGCAACCTCAGGGAGCGTTGTGTCCCGTCGTCTCTTTACCTCGGAGTCCGTGACCGAGGGTCACCCCGACAAGATCGCTGACCAGATCAGCGACACCATTCTCGACGCGCTCCTGCGCGAGGACCCGACCTCTCGGGTCGCGGTCGAGACCCTGATCACGACCGGCCTGGTGCACGTGGCCGGTGAGGTCACCACCAAGGCGTACGCCCCGATCCCGCAGCTGGTGCGGGACAAGATCCTCGCGATCGGCTACGACTCCTCGAAGAAGGGCTTCGACGGCGCCTCCTGCGGCGTGTCCGTGTCGATCGGCTCGCAGTCCCCGGACATCGCACAGGGCGTGGACACGGCGTACGAGTCCCGCGTCGAGGGCGACGAGGACGAGCTCGACAAGCAGGGCGCCGGCGACCAGGGCCTGATGTTCGGCTACGCGACCGACGAGACGCCGACGCTGATGCCGCTGCCGATCTTCCTGGCGCACCGCCTGTCGAACCGTCTGTCCGAGGTCCGCAAGAACGGCACGATCCCCTACCTGCGCCCCGACGGCAAGACGCAGGTCACCATCGAGTACGACGGCGACAAGGCCGTCCGCCTCGACACCGTCGTGGTCTCCTCGCAGCACGCGTCGGACATCGACCTGGAATCCCTCCTCGCCCCCGACATCCGCGAGTTCGTGGTGGAGCCGGAGCTGAAGGCGCTCCTCGACGAGGGCATCAAGCTCGACACCGAGGGCTACCGGCTGCTGGTCAACCCGACCGGTCGCTTCGAGATCGGCGGCCCGATGGGCGACGCCGGCCTCACCGGCCGCAAGATCATCATCGACACCTACGGCGGCATGGCCCGCCACGGCGGCGGCGCCTTCTCGGGCAAGGACCCGTCCAAGGTCGACCGCTCCGCCGCGTACGCGATGCGCTGGGTCGCCAAGAACGTCGTCGCCGCGGGCCTTGCCTCGCGCTGCGAGGTGCAGGTCGCGTACGCGATCGGTAAGGCCGAGCCCGTCGGTCTGTTCGTCGAGACCTTCGGCACCGCCAAGATCGAGGCCGAGAAGATCGAGAAGGCCATCGACGAGGTCTTCGACCTCCGCCCGGCCGCGATCATCCGCGACCTGGACCTGCTCCGCCCGATCTACGCCCAGACGGCGGCGTACGGCCACTTCGGCCGTGAGCTGCCCGACTTCACGTGGGAGAAGACGGACCGCGTGGACGCGCTGCGGAAGGCTGCGGGGCTGTAAGACTCGGCTTTCCGGGGTTTTTCGAGGCCCGGCATCCCTGAGGGGTGCCGGGCCTCGGCATGTCCGGGCGCCGTCGGATGTCAGTCGGGTTTGGTAAGAATGCTTGCGTGAGCAGCGGAGATGAGCGGGATGGTGGGCGGGGTGAGGGGGCGCCGCCTGAGCAGCTTGCGTTGATTCGGGAGAGTGTGCGGAAGGCTGAGGTGCCGCGGGCGAAGCCGCGGACGTGGCGGGGGGCCGCGCTCGCGAAGGAGTTGCCTGTTGCTCGGGTGCTCGTGGACAAGGGGGTGCTGCATCTCGATCGGTACTTCGACTACGCCGTGCCCGAGGAGCTTGACGCCGACGCGCAGCCCGGGGTGCGGGTGCGGGTGCGGTTCGGGGCCGGACGGGGCAGGGTGCGGGACGGGCGGCGTGAGGGTGGGGGGCTGATCGACGGGTTTCTCATCGAGCGGGTCGCCGAGACCGACTACTCGGGGCCGTTGGCCGCGCTGGCGCAGGTCGTGTCGCCTGAGCCGGTGCTCGGGCCGGAGTTGCTGGGGCTGGCTCGGGCCGTCGCCGATCGGTATGCGGGAAGTCTCGCTGATGTGCTGCAGCTGGCTGTGCCGCCCCGGAATGCCCGGGCTGAGCAGCGGGCCTCTGCGGAGCCTCTTCCGCCGCCCGCGGTGCCTGAGGTGGGGTCCTGGGGACGGTACGAGCGGGGGAGTGGGTTTCTTGAGGCGCTCGCCTCGGGTGGGGCGCCTCGTGCGGTGTGGAATGCGTTGCCGGGGCCCGAGTGGAGTGAGGAGGTGGCTCGGGCCGTCGCCGCCACGCTGGCCTCCGGGCGCGGGGCGCTTGTCGTGGTGCCGGACGGGCGGGCCGTCGCGCGGGTTGATGCCGCGCTGACCTCGTTGCTGGGGGAGGGACGGCATGCCGTGCTCACCGCCGACGCCGGGCCCGAGAAGCGTTATCGGGAGTGGCTCGCGGTGCGGCGCGGGAGCGTGCGGGCCGTTGTGGGGACCCGGGCCGCCATGTTTGCGCCGGTGCGGGATCTGGGACTCGTCGCCATCTGGGACGACGGGGACGACAGCCACAGCGAACCGCACGCGCCGCAGCCTCATGCCCGTGAGGTGTTGCTGCTGCGCGCCGCGCTGGACAAGTGCGGGTTCCTGCTGGGGAGTTGGAGTTGCACCGTCGAGGCCGCGCAGCTGGTCGAGAGCGGATGGGCTCGGCCGCTCGTCGCCGTGCGGGAGCAGGTGCGGGGGGCCGCGCCGCTCGTACGGACCGTGGGGGACGGGGATCTGGCCCGCGACGAGGCCGCTCGGGCCGCTCGGCTGCCCACCCTCGCCTGGCAGGCCGTCCGGGAGGGGCTGAAGCAGGGGCCGGTGCTGGTGCAGGTGCCGCGGCGGGGGTACGTGCCGCGGATGGCCTGCGCCAACTGCCGGGCGCCCGCGCGGTGTCGGCACTGCTCGGGGCCGCTGGAGGCGCAGGAGGGCGTGGACGCCCTGCGGTGCGGGTGGTGTGGCCAGGAGGAAGGGGCCTGGCACTGTCCTGAGTGTGGCGGCTTTCGGCTGCGGGCCCAGGTGGTCGGGGCTCGGCGGACCGCGGAGGAACTGGGGCGGGCGTTTCCCGCTGTGCCGGTGCGGACGTCCGGGCGGGAGCATGTGCTGGACACGGTGCCGGGGGCGCCGGCGCTGGTGGTGAGTACGCCGGGGGCCGAGCCGGTGGCTGAGGGCGGGTATGCGGCGGCCCTGCTGCTGGACGGGTGGGCGATGCTCGGGCGGCCTGATCTGCGGGCCGGTGAGGACGCGTTGCGGAGGTGGATCGCCGCGGCTGCGCTGGTGCGGCCGCAGGGGGCTGGGGGGACCGTGGTGGTCGTCGCGGAGCCTACGTTGCGGCCTGTGCAGGCGTTGGTGCGGTGGGATCCCGTCGGGCATGCGGTGCGGGAGCTGGCTGAGCGGGCCGAGTTGGGGTTTCCGCCGGTGTCTCGGATGGCGGCGGTGTCGGGGGCGGCGGAGGCGGTCGCGGGGTTCCTCGGTGCCGTGGAACTGCCGGGGGAGGCGGAGGTGTTGGGGCCGGTGCCGTTGCCTGTGACCGGGGGGCGGGGGCCTCGGCGGGTGGGGGCGCCGCCGGTGGGGGAGCAGTGGGAGCGGGTGTTGATCCGGGTGCCGCGGGGGATGGGGGCGGCGTTGGCCGGCGCGTTGAAGGCTGCGCAGGCTGCTCGGATGGCTCGGGGCAGTGGGAGTGGTGGTGGGGAGTCGGTGATTCGGGTGCGGATCGATCCGCCTGATATTGGGTGATGGTTGGGTTTCGGGTGCGGGTGGTGTGTGGGCATCCGGCCTTCGGCCGGGTTTGCGGTTCCCAGCCGCACCGCCCGTGCGGGATTCGTTGTCGGGTGCGGGTGGCCCTTGTGGGGGCTGAGCATCGTCGGCGGCTGCGGCTGCGGCTGCGGCTGTGGGGAGCTGGGCTTTTGCGGGGCGGACCACATGCGTATGCCCTCCCGGAGTGGGCCGGGAGGGCAAGGGTGGGGTGGGGGAGTGTCAGCCGTTGCGGGGGCCGGGGAACGCAGTGGGCCTTGCGTCGTCGCGCAGGGCGGCGCTGCCTGCCGTCGGCTGGGTCGGCATGGAGCGGGCCGCGGGGACCGTCGGCATCGTGGGCATCCCGGTGTTGACGCCGACCGTGCGGGTGGCCGACACGTCGGTGGTGCGCTCGGCGTCGGCCGCCGCCTGGGTCGCGGCGCGACGCGCACCGTAACGGCGGTGCACCGCCTGCTTGGTGACGCCGAGCGCGGAACCCACCGCGTCCCACGAGAAGCCCAGCGAGCGGTCGAAGTCGACCGCGGCCGTGACCAGGGTCTCGACACTGTCCCGCAGCTCCTGCGCGAGCCGCACGGTCGGAGCGGGGGCGCGTCCGTAGACGACGAAGCCCGTGGAGGGGCCGGAGCGGCGCGGGCGGTAGACATTGCCCAACTGGGCGGTGAGCGTGCGCAACGCGTCCACCTGCCGGCGGACCCGCTCGATGTCCCGCACCAGCAAGTGCAGGCTGGCCCGAGCCTGGGCGTCGTGGGTTGCGTGGTCGGCCATGAACAAGCCTCTCGAACCGGCGTTGAAAAGGATCGGGCCGCGACTGCGGCCCGTTGTGGTCAACTCTTTCTTGACCAACGCGTTTGCGCTCCGCTGGTCACGCAGTGGGGGCGTGGTGGCATATGCGTGCGCCCTGGGGGGCGGGTTCGCGCCTCGGCCGTCGGCCTTCGGCGGGTTTCCGCTCCCGGTCATAGAATTGGGCGACCGTCCGCCGCACAAGACATCAGCCATTCCGCCCGAGAGGCCCTCACCCACCCATGAAGCTCGTCTTCGCCGGTACCCCCGAAGTCGCCGTTCCCGCACTGGACGCCCTCATCGCCTCCGGGCGGCACGAGGTGGCCGCTGTCGTCACGCGGCCCGACGCTCCGGCCGGGCGTGGACGCAGGCTGGTCGCGAGCCCGGTCGCGGAGCGGGCGGAAGAGGCGGGCATCGAGGTGCTGAAGCCCCTCAAGCCGCGGGACCCGGAGTTCCTGGAGCGGTTGCGGGAGATCGCCCCCGACTGCTGTCCCGTCGTCGCCTACGGCGCCCTGCTGCCCCGTGTCGCCCTCGACATCCCCGCCCAAGGCTGGGTCAACCTGCACTTCTCGCTGCTGCCCGCCTGGCGGGGGGCCGCGCCCGTGCAGCACTCCGTCATGGCGGGCGACGAGATCACCGGCGCCTCCACCTTCCTCATCGAGGAGGGGCTCGACTCGGGGCCGGTGTACGGGACCGTGACGGAGGAGGTCCGCGCCACCGACACCAGCGGCGACCTGCTCACCCGGCTCGCCTTCGCCGGCGCCGGGCTGCTCGCCGCGACCATGGACGGCATCGAGGACGGCACCCTGAAGGCCGTACCGCAGCCGAACGACGGCATCACGCTCGCCCCGAAGATCACCGTCGAGGACGCGCAGGTGGACTGGGCGACCCCGGCGCTGCGCGTCGACCGGGTCGTGCGCGGCTGCACCCCCGCTCCCGGCGCCTGGACCGTCTTCCGCGGCGAGCGGCTCAAGCTCATCCAGGTCACCCCCGCGCCCGAGCGGACCGACCTCGCGCCGGGGCAGCTGGCCGTCGGCAAGAACAGCGTCCATGTCGGCACCGGCTCCCACGCCGTGGAGCTGCTGTGGGTGCAGGCCCAGGGCAAGAAGCCGATGCGGGCCCCCGACTGGGCCCGCGGGGTGCGCATCGGTGAGGGAGAGGTCGTCGGCCGATAGCGCGCCGGCGGGGGAGGAGTCGTCGGCCGACAGCCCGCCGACGAGGGGGAGGCCGTCGGCCGGGTGCGCCGACGAGGGGGACGTAGGCTTGGTGCGTATCCCTCAAGACATCCGGAGCACCTTTTTCGTGAGCGACCAGCCCCGTCGGCCCGGCACGTCCGGCAAGCCCTACCGTCGGCCCAAGAAGGACCCCGTCCGCTTCCTCGCCTTCGAGGCCCTGCGGGCCGTGGACGAACGGGACGCCTACGCCAACCTCGTTCTCCCGCCGCTGCTGCGCAAGGCGCGGGAGAAGGGCGACTTCGACGGGCGTGACGCCGCGCTCGCGACCGAGCTCGTGTACGGGACGCTGCGGCGGCAGGGGACGTACGACGCCGTCATCTCCGCGTGTGTCGACCGGCCGCTGCGCGAGGTCGACCCGCCGGTGCTGGACGTGCTGAGCCTCGGGGTGCATCAGCTGCTCGGGACCCGGATTCCCACGCACGCCGCGGTGTCCGCGTCCGTCGAGCTGGCCCGGGTCGTGCTCGGCGACGGGCGGGCCAAGTTCGTCAACGCCGTGCTGCGCAAGGTCGCGCAGGACGATCTGGACGGGTGGATCGCCAAGGTCGCGCCGCCCTACGACGACGATCCCGAGGACCACCTGGCCGTGGTGCACTCGCATCCCCGGTGGGTCGTCTCCGCGCTGTGGGACTCCCTCGGGGGCGGGCGAGCCGGGATCGAGGCGCTGCTCGCCGCCGACAACGAGCGGCCCGAGGTGACGCTGGTCGCCCGGCCCGGGCGGGCGAGCGTCGATGAGCTGCTGCGGGAGGAGGCCGCCGTCGCCGGGCGCTGGTCGCCGTACGCCGTGCGGCTTACCGAGGGCGGTGAGCCCGGGGCCATCGAGGCCGTACGGGAAGGGCGGGCCGGTGTGCAGGACGAGGGCAGCCAGCTGGTCGCCCTGGCCCTTGCCAACGCGCCGCTCGACGGGCCCGACGAGAAGTGGCTCGACGGGTGTGCGGGGCCGGGAGGGAAGGCCGCGCTGCTCGGTGCGCTCGCCGCGGAGCGGGGTGCCATGCTGCTCGCTTCCGAGAAGCAGCCACATCGGGCGGGGCTCGTCGCCAAGGCGCTGGCCGGGAATCCCGGGCCGTATCAGGTGATCGCCGCGGACGGGACGCAGCCGCCGTGGCGAGCCGGGAGTTTTGACCGGGTGCTGGTGGATGTGCCCTGCACGGGGTTGGGGGCCTTGCGGCGGCGGCCCGAGGCTCGGTGGCGGCGTCGGCCTGAGGACCTGGAGGCGTTCGGGCCGTTGCAGCGCGGCCTCTTGCGGACCGCTCTGGATTCCGTGCGGGTGGGGGGTGTCGTCGGGTACGCCACGTGTTCGCCTCACCTTGCCGAGACTCGGGCTGTGGTGCAGGACGTGCTCAAGCAGGTGCCGGACGCGGAGTTGATCGACGCGCGGCCTCTGTTGCCTGGGGTGGCGGATCTTGGTGAGGGGCCTGATGTGCAGTTGTGGCCGCATGTGCATGGGACCGACGCGATGTATTTGGCGCTGATTCGGAGGACTGCGCCGTAGGGGTCGGGGGCGTCGGGTCAGTGCGGGTCCGATGTGGCTTGTCGCGCAGTTCCCCGCGCCCCTGGGGCCTGTCCGGCGGATCAGGTCGCAGGAAAGCCGCGGCGCCTCATCGCCGCAGGCCGACGTGCCAGACCCCGCGTCTGCGGCATGATGCGCCGGACAGGCCCTAAGGG
Source organism: Streptomyces sp. NBC_00028 (assembly GCF_045041065.1). Lineage (NCBI taxonomy): Bacteria > Bacillati > Actinomycetota > Actinomycetes > Kitasatosporales > Streptomycetaceae > Streptomyces > Streptomyces sp. NBC_00028. Next base: position 8,186,200 of record NZ_CP108293.1, read on the forward strand.
CGTTGTTCCACCGCTGGCTCCTTGGCGACCGGCATCTCCGTACCGTCCTCCTTCGACAACCGGTGTGGCCACCACACCCTCGGACCCACGTCCAGGAACAAGGACGTGACCAGGACCGACCTGACCACGAACGTGTCCAGGATGATGCCCAGGGCCACCGCGAAGCCGATCTCCGCGAAGGCGACCATGGGGAGGGTGCCCAGGGCTGCGAAGGTGCCGGCCAGGACCAGGCCCGCCGATGTGATGACCGCGCCCGTCGCCGCCAGGCCCGTCACCACGCCGGGGCGGGTGCCCTGGCGGGCAGCCTCCTCGCGGATACGGGTCGTGAGGAAGATGTTGTAGTCGATGCCCAGGGCCACCAGGAAGACGAAGACGAAGAGCGGGAAGTCCGTCGACTCGCCCGCGTAGTCGAACACGTGCCTGAACGCGAGCGCGCTGAGGCCCAGGGCCGCCGCGAAGGACAGGATCACCGTGCCGACCAGCAGCAGCGGGGCGATCAGGGCCCGCAGCAGGGCGCACAGGATCAGCATGACCACGGCCAGGACGAGCGGGATGATCAGCTGGTTGTCATGGGCGGTGGCCTTGTCCATGTCGAGCAGCGCCGCCGTACCGCCGCCCACCTGGGCATCGGCGTCCGGGACCGCGTGGACGGCGTCACGGACGCGTTCGACCGTCTGTTTGGCGGCCTCGCTGTCGGAGGGGGCGGTCATCGTCGCCTCGAAGAGGACCTGGCCGTCGTGGGAGGGTTTGGTACCGGGTGGCAGGCCCAGCGAGTCGGGGACGACACCGCGCGTGCCGGCCACCGCCTCACCCACCTGTCGGGCCTGGGCCTGGTTGCTGACGATGACCAAGGGGTCGCCGCTGCCCGCCGGGAAGTACTTCTCGGACACCTCCTGGCCGACGATCGAGTCCGGCTTTCCGGTGAAGGCGTCCGCGTTGCTGATGCCCTCCGCGTGCAGTTGGATCAGGCCCAGGGAGCAGATCGCCAGGGCCAGCGCCGTGACGCCCCAGATCATGCGGGGGCGGCGGGCGATACGGCCGCCGGTGCGCGCCCAGATGCCGCGTTCCGTGGGGTCGGCCGTGCCGAAGTGCGGGATCGCCGGCCAGAAGAGCCAGCGGCCGCAGATCACCAGCAGGGCGGGGAACAGGGTCATCATCGCCAGCAGGGCCACCGCGACGCCGATCGCGGCCACCGGGCCCAGACCCCGCGTCGAGTTCATCTCGGCGGCGAGGAGCACCAGCATGCTCAGCACCACCGTGGCGCCCGAGGCGATCACCGCGGGGCCCGCCCGGTGCAGCGCCAGGGCCATGGCCTCGTGGCGGTCCTCGTGACGGCGTAGCTCTTCCCGGTAACGGGCCACCAGGAGCAGGGCGTAGTCCGTCCCCGCGCCGAAGACGAGGACCGTGAGGATGCCCGCGCTCTGGCCGTTGACCGTCAGGCCCGCGTGCTGGGCGAGGAGATAGACGAAGGCCTGCGCGGTGAACAGGGCCGCGATGACCGACAGGAGCGGGACCAGGAGGAGCGTCGGGCTGCGGTAGGTGATCAGCAGCATCACGATGACCACGCCCATCGCGGACAGCAGCAGCGTGGAGTCGATGCCCTCGAAGGCCTTGGAGAAGTCGGCGGACGTGCCGCCCGGGCCCGTGATGTGCACGGCGAGGCCGGCGGTGCTCTTGCCGGTGATGTCCCGGATGGAGTCGACGGCGGGGGAGATCTCCTCCCAGCCCTTCTCGTCCATCGTGATGGGGACGTAGATCTGGGCCGCGCGCGGGTCCGTCTCGCGGTCGTAGACCGGGCCGCGGGTCTCGGCGCCCCGGACGCCGTGGTCGCGCAGTTGCCTGATCTGCCGGGCGTCCTCGGCGATCCGCGCCTTGTCCTCGGCCGTGAGACCGCTGTCGCGCGCGTAGATGACGACGGCGGGGATCTGTTCGGGCCTGAAGCCCTCGGAGATCTGCAGGACTTGGGTGGACTCGGCGGAGCCGGGCAGCCAGGAGGCGGCGTCGTTGTCCTGGGCGTCGGTGAGTTTGGAGGCGAGGGGCGCCGTCAGGAAGAGCAGCACCAGCCACAGCACCAGCACGACCCACTTGGCCCGCCGTCCGCACACCAGATGCGCGATGCCTCGGTTCTCGGTCATGGCCACCCCCGCAGCCCTTCGCCCTCGCGGTCGGCGGCCCAATATGGCACGTACCGTCCCGGAGCAACATCCGATGAACGGCTTAGGTCTGGACCGGCGCGAACATTCGTGCCCGGACATGGGAGGCTTGGCCTATGGCCGTGCAGATCAACCCCAGCATCCTGTCCGCAGACTTCGCCCGCCTCGCGGACGAGGCTAAGGCGGTGGAGGGAGCCGACTGGCTCCACGTCGACGTCATGGACAACCATTTCGTCCCGAACCTCACGCTCGGAGTGCCGGTCGTAGAGTCGCTGGCCCGTGCGACGGACACTCCGCTGGACTGCCATCTGATGATCGAGGCCCCTGATCGGTGGGCGCCCCAGTACGTCGAAGCGGGGGCCGGATCCGTCACCTTCCACGTCGAGGCCGCCGCCGCCCCCGTCCGGCTCGCCCGGGAGATCCGTGCCAAGGGCGCCCGCGCCTCCATGGCGCTGAAGCCGGCGACGCCCATCGAGCCGTACGAGGATCTGCTCCCCGAGCTCGACATGCTGCTGATCATGACCGTGGAGCCGGGCTTCGGGGGACAGTCGTTCCTCGACATCATGCTCCCCAAGATCCGCCGCACCCGCGAGTTGATCAGCAAGCACGGCCTTGAACTGTGGCTCCAGGTGGACGGCGGGGTCGCGGCCTCCACCATCGAGCAGTGTGCCGACGCCGGGGCGGACGTGTTCGTCGCCGGGTCGGCCGTGTACAACGCGTCCGACCCGGCCGAGGCGGTACGTGCACTGCGCAACCAAGCGGAAGGGGCGACCGCCAAGGCGAGCTGGGCATGCGGCCACTGAGCCACAGGAACGTGAACGGCTCCCATCAGGGCTGATCAAGTCCGCCGGATCTGCAAGGATGAACGGCGAATCCAGAGTGTGAACAGCAGTGAGGAGATGGCCGTGTCGGGTATGTCGGCGGGCCGGTCAGCCATGCGGATGGGACCCGCTGAGCTGGTGCAGGCGGCGGCCATGGCCCGCCGCTTCTACCTCGAGGGCAAATCGAAGATCCAGATCGCCGAGGAGTTCGGCGTGAGCCGCTTCAAGGTGGCCAGGGTCCTGGAGACCGCTCTCGAACGGGATCTCGTACGCATCGAGATCCGCGTCCCGGCCGAGCTGGACGCGGAGCGCTCGGACGCGCTGCGTGCCCGGTACGGCCTCAGGCACGCAGTGGTGGTGGAGTCCCCGGCCGAGGCCGAGGAGTCGCCCGACCCCGAGAACCTCGGTGAGACGGCCGCGGACCTGCTCGGCGAGCTCGTCAACGAGGGCGATGTCCTGGGGCTCGCCTGGGGCCGGTCCACCATTCACATGGCGGCCGCCCTCGACCGGCTGCCGCCGTGCACGGTGGTGCAGCTGACGGGCGTGTACGACGCCGGGACCGCCGAGCGCGGCTCGGTGGAGGCGGTACGGCGTGCGGCCCAGGTGTCGGGCGGGGACGCACACCCCATCTACGCGCCGATGCTGCTGCCGGACGCGGCCACCGCGGCGGCGCTGCGCAACCAGACCGGGATCGCGCGGGCCTTCGAGTACTTCGACAAGGTCACCGTCGCCTGTGTGTCGATCGGCTCCTGGGAGCCGGGCATCTCCACGGTGCACGACATGCTCAGCGACGAGGAGCGGGCGCACTACGCCTCCCTCGGCGTGGCCGCCGAGATGTCCGCGCACCTCTTCGACGCCCAGGGGCGCCGGGTGGGCCGGGACCTGGGCGAGCGGTGCATCACGGTCAAGGCCGACCAGCTCCGCCGTATCCCCGAGGTCGTGGCGATCGCGGGCGGGGCCCGCAAGGCCATGGCGATCGACGCGGTGCTGCGGTCCGGGCTGGTCACCAGCCTTGTCACGGACACGTCCGCGGCCGATGTGCTGATGGCGGCGGGGCCGACGCCGAAGCCGGCGCTGAACAGGGCTGACCCGGACGGCCTCTGACGGAAGGTCGGGGGAGGGCGGCCGTGGCAGCGTGGGTGACATGCCGCTGCGGTTCGTCCTCTGCCTGCTCCTGCTCGTGCTCGGGTGCTCGTCGACCCGGCCCTCCGACGAGGCCGTTCCGTCGTGGGTCGGTGCCATGGCCACCGTCCAGGAGGCCCGGCTGCCCGCGCAGGCCCGCGAGACGCTCGAACTCATCGACGTCGGCGGGCCTTTTCCGTACGCCAGGGACGGCGCCGCCTTCGGGAACCGGGAACGGCTCCTCCCTGCCCACGAGCGCGGTTACTACCACGAATACACCGTCCCCACGCCGGGCTCACGCGATCGCGGAGCCCGGCGCCTTGTCACCGGGCGGAACGACGAGATCTACTACACCGATGATCACTACAACTCGTTCAGGGCGGTGCTGAGATGACGGAGGCCGTGGTCTCGCTGGACCTCGACGGCGTCACCGACAAGGCGGGCCTGATGGACCGCTGCGCCCGGGACCTGGGGCTGCCGGACTACTTCGGCCGCAACTGGGACGCGCTGGCCGACGTCCTGTCCGAACCGGGGCTGTGGCCCGAGAGCGCCACCGTGGTCGTCGTACGGAACTGGCAGCCGTACGCCGAGACGCGGCCGGGCGAGTGGGCGACCGCCTGTGACGTGTTCTCGCACGCCTCCGCCGTCACCGTGGCCCTGGCTCTCGGAGGATCCTCCTAGGCGCCTCTGACCAGCCTGGATGAATCGACCGTGCATGGCATTCCGGGCGTCATGGGAGAATGAGGTACGTGCTCTTTCCCCCTGGCTGACCTGTCCGGGGGCCACCTCTGATCGACTGGGATGTGCAGCACGTGCGTTTCCTCAACGACATCCAGCCCCCGTACGACCTGACCTACGACGACGTCTTCATGGTCCCGAGCCGGAGCGCCGTCGGTTCGCGGCAGGGCGTGGACCTCAGCTCCCCGGACGGCACGGGCACCACGATCCCGCTGGTCGTCGCCAACATGACCGCCATCGCCGGTCGCCGTATGGCCGAGACGATGGCCCGGCGCGGTGGCCTCGTGGTCATCCCGCAGGACATCCCGATCGAGGTCGTCACCGACGTCATCTCCTGGGTGAAGAGCCGCCACCACGTCCTCGACACCCCGATCGTGCTGGCCCCGCACCAGACCGTCGCCGACGCCCTCGCGCTGCTGCCCAAGCGGGCGCACAACGCCGGTGTCGTCGTCGACGAGGAGGGCCGTCCCGTCGGTGTCGTCACCGACCAGGACCTCACCGGCGTCGACCGGTTCACGCAGCTCGCCGAGGTCATGTCCCGTGACCTGCTGCTGCTCGACGCGGACATCGACCCCCGCGAGGCCTTCAACCGCCTCGACGGCGCCAACCGCCGCTACGCCCCCGCCGTCGACAAGGACGGCAAGCTGGCCGGCATCCTCACCCGCAAGGGCGCCCTGCGGGCCACCCTCTACACGCCGGCGGTCGACGCGAACGGCAGGCTGCGGATCGCCGCCGCCGTCGGCATCAACGGCGATGTGGCGGGCAAGGCCAAGCAGCTGCTCGACGCGGGTGTCGACACGCTCGTCATCGACACGGCCCACGGCCACCAGGAGTCGATGATCAACGCGATCAGGACCGTCCGGGCGCTCGACCCGCACGTCCCGATCGCGGCCGGCAACATCGTCGCCGCCGAGGGTGTGCGGGACCTCATCGAGGCGGGCGCGGACATCATCAAGGTCGGCGTCGGCCCCGGTGCCATGTGCACGACCCGGATGATGACCGGCGTCGGCCGGCCGCAGTTCTCGGCGGTGCTCGAATGTGCCGCCGAGGCGAAGAAGTTCGGCAAGCACGTCTGGGCGGACGGCGGTGTCCGGCACCCGCGTGACGTCGCCATGGCGCTGGCCGCGGGCGCGTCCAACGTGATGATCGGGTCCTGGTTCGCGGGGACGTACGAGTCGCCGGGCGACCTCCAGCAGGACGCCAACGGCCGTCTCTACAAGGAGTCGTTCGGCATGGCGTCGGCGCGCGCGGTGCGCAACCGTACGTCCGACGAGTCGTCCTACGACCGGGCCCGCAAGGCACTCTTCGAGGAGGGCATCTCCACCTCCCGTATGTTCCTCGACCCGACCCGTCCGGGCGTCGAGGACCTGGTCGACTCGATCATCGCGGGCGTCCGCTCCTCCTGCACCTACGCCGGTGCGGGCTCGCTCGAGGAGTTCGCCGAGAAGGCGGTCGTCGGCATCCAGAGCGCGGCCGGCTACGCGGAGGGCAAGCCGCTGCACGCCAGCTGGAGCTAACGCCGGTTGGAGCCAAGCCCGTTGCGAACGGCCCCCGTTGGAAATTCGGGGGCCGTTCGCATGCCCGGGCGGCTACGGTCCGGGCATGGAGATCGCAGAGATCGCACCTTGCCTGACCGAGGATCTCGGCGTCCTGGAGCACTTCATGCCGTCCTCCAGCGTCGATGGCAGCCATGCGGCCCGCCACGCGCGCCAGGAGGCGGGGGAGAGCACCTATCTGATCCCGTGGCTGGACGGCCGACCCGTCGGCCACGCCGAGGTCCGCTGGACCGGCTGCGCGGCGCCCGAGGTGCGGGCGGTCCACCCCGGCTGTCCCGAGATCAACGGCCTCCTCGTCTGGCCTGAGCGGCTGCGCTCGCGGGGCGTCGGCAGTGCGCTGGTGCGGGCCGCCGAGGAGCTGGCACGGGCGCGGGGCGTTGGGGTGATGGGGCTCGGGGTGGACGGAGGCAATCCGCGGGCGGCGGCGCTGTACGCACGGCTCGGGTACCGGCCGACCGTGGCCTACGTCGACCGCTGGGCGTACGTCGATCAGGCGGGCGTACGGCAGGAGCAGGCCGATGCGTGCACGTTCCTCGTCAAGGAGCTGTCCGGCGTTCAGGACACCTGACGGGGTCGCTTTTCGGCGTCCGGGATCGCTGAGCCGGGCCGCGCGCAACGAACGCCCGCCCCTCCGCGATGAACGCAACGATCTTGCGGAGTTGCGCAAGGTTGCCGCATGACGACCCCGACGTCTGGCTCATAGGGTCATGCGCTGTACGTGGCGTGGCGGGGACCCCGCTCGGTGGGTTCCTGCTCGCGCAGGTGTGCCGCCGGTCCCCTCGCGCCGATCGCAGCGACGAAGGAGTCAGCGCGTGCTCGACCAAGGCGCACCCCCGCAACACCGCACCGCACCGTCCCCGGGGCTGGGTGCGCGTCTGATGCGGCGCAAGCCCGTGGAACGCCTGGTCGCCGAGGGCGGCCAGGGCGAGGGCGGCAGTCTGCGCCGCACCCTCGGGCTGTGGCAGCTGACCATGATCAGCATCGGTGCCACCCTCGGTACCGGCATCTTCGTCGTCCTCGGCGAGGCCGTGCCGAAGGCCGGTCCCGCGGTCACCCTGTCCTTCGTCATCGCCGGACTGACGGCCCTCTTCTCGGCCCTGTCCTACGCCGAGCTCGCGGGCACCATCCCGGTCGCGGGCTCGTCGTACTCGTATGCGTACGCAACGCTGGGCGAGCTGGTCGCCTGGGTCTGCGGCTGGTGTCTGCTCCTGGAGTACGGCGTCTCGGTCGCCGCCGTCGCGGTCGGCTGGGGCGAGTACCTGAACGAGCTCCTGGACGGGACGATCGGCGTCACCATCCCCGACGCGCTGTCCGCCCCGCCCGGAGACGGCGGCATCTTCAACCTGCCCGCGCTGATCGTCGTCCTGCTGGCCATGGCGTTCCTGCTGGGCGGGGCGCGGGAGTCCGCACGCGCCAACACGATCATGGTGGCCGTGAAGATCGCCGCGCTCGTGCTGTTCTGCGCCATCGGCATCCAGGGCTTCCGCTCCGGCAACTACGCGCACTTCATGCCGCTCGGCATGGCCGGCGTCAGCGCTGCAGGGGCCACGCTCTTCTTCTCGTACATCGGCTTCGACGCCGCTTCCACCGCCGGTGAGGAGGCGAAGAACGCCCAGCGCGACCTGCCGCGCGCGATCATGCTGTCCCTGGTCATCGTCACCGCGCTGTACGTCCTCGTCGCGGCCGTCGCCGTCGGCGCCAAGCCCTGGCAGCGGTTCGGGGACTCCGAGGCCGCGCTCGCCCAGATCATGCGCGAGGTGACCGGGCAGACCTTCTGGGGGACCCTGCTGGCCGCCTGCGCGGTCATCGCCATCGCGAGCGTCGTCCTGACCGTGCTCTACGGCCAGACCCGCATCCTCTTCGCGATGTCCCGGGACGGGCTGGTGCCGAAGGTGTTCGGGCGGGTGCATCCGAAGACGGGTTCGCCGCGGGCCAACACGGTGATCGTGTCCCTGTTCTGCGGTGTCCTCGCCGCCGCGATCCCGCTGGGACAGCTCGCCGACGCCACCAGCATCGGCACGCTCTTCGCCTTCGGCCTGGTCAACATCGCCGTCGTGGTGCTGCGCCGGACGCGTCCGGAGATGCCGCGCACCTTCCGGGTGCCGCTGTCGCCGGTGCTGCCGGTGCTCGGCCTCGGGTTCTGCGTCTGGATGATGGGCAGCCTGTCCGCCGTCACCTGGGTGGTCTTCGGAGTCTGGATGGCGGCCGGGCTCGTGTTCTACTTCGTGTACGGCCATCGCCGCTCCCGTCTCGCGACGACCGCAACGACCGCAACACCCGCATCACCTGAGAGCTGATCCACCCACCGTGCTCAACGATCTCGACGAACGCATCGTCCACGCCCTCGCCGAGGACGCCCGCCGCTCCTACGCGGACATCGGGCAGATCGTCGGTCTGTCCGCGCCCGCCGTGAAACGACGGGTTGACCGGCTGCGGGCCACCGGCGCCATCACCGGGTTCACAGTGCGGGTCGACCCGTCGGCGCTCGGCTGGGAGACCGAGGGGTTCGTCGAGATCTACTGCCGGCACAACACCTCGCCGGAGATCATCCGGCGGGGTCTTGAGCGGTACCAGGAGGTCGTGGCGGCGTCCACGGTCACGGGGGACGCGGATGCGATCGTGCAGGTCTTCGCATCTGACATGCGGCACTTTGAACGGGTGCTGGAGCGGATCGCCGGGGAGCCGTTCGTGGAGCGGACCAAGTCGGTGCTGGTGCTGTCGCCGTTGCTGAGGCGGTTCTCGTCCGGGGCGCCGGGGTAGAGCTCGGCTGGTTGCGGTGCATTGCCGGGTGCGGGTGCGTCGTGGCCGTTCGCGCAGTTCCCCGCGCCCCTTGAGGTCGGACCAGGTCTGGTGCTTCAGGGGCGCGGGGAACTGCGCGACAAGCCACGACGCACCCGCACCCGGCAGCGCATCCGCACCACCCACCCCCTACTCCGCCGTCTTCCTCGCCAACGCGTTGTTGTCCATCGAGTTGTGGACGCTGAAACTCACCGCGTCCGAGCGGTAGCGGTCGTCCGACCACTCCACCGGGCGGCCCTCGCGGGTCGTCGTCACGCGGCGGACCCGGAGGAGGGGGCTGGTGCGGCGGACGGACAGAAGGTCCGCGTCCTGTGCGCCCGCCGCGACCGCGTCGATGACATGCTCGCCGTACGCGAAGACCAACCCCGTGTCGTCGTACAGGCGTTGGGTGACGGAGGGGCAGTCGGCCTCGATGGGCTCGACCGCGGGGGAGATCCAGTCGGCGTATACCGTCCGTTCCAGCAGGACCGGCTCGCCGTCCAGGCCGCGGACCCGCAGGACGTGCAACACCGGTGTCCCGGCGCGTAGTTGGAGGCGTACGGCGTCCTCGGCGGTAGCCGGCCGGTACTCCTGTGCGACGACCTGCCCCGTTGCCTCGCGGCCCATCGCCCGCGCCCACTGGGCGAAGCTGCGCAGTTCGGCGAAGCTCTGGCTGCGGCGGCTGGCCAGCACCACGCGGCGGGCGCCCTGGCGGGAGCCGATGAGGCCCTCGGCGGTCAACGCGGCGACGGCCTGGCGGACCGTGCCGCGAGAGACGCCGTAGTGGGCGGCGAGGTCCGTCTCGGCGGGCAGGCGGCTGCCGACCGTGTACTCCTCGCGGTCGATCGCCCGGCGCAGTTCGTCGGCGATCTCTTCGTGTCGCGCCGCCATGCTTCCCCTCTGAGTCGACTGCTGTGCACAGCGTGACCAGCCTAGTCGACATTCGGCGGCATCCGGAGGGGCCCTTGATTGGCCCGGAGTTCGGGGGCCAGCGTTTCTTCAGTGTTTACGGGCGTGACACCAGCGGCAGCCTTACTGGGGCCAACTTGTTCAGACAAGTTCTCAACGCCCTGGAGAAGCCGTGACCGTTTCCCTGCCGAGAACCGCCGCCCTCGGCGCCATAGCCGCGCTCACCCTGAGCGCCTGCGGCGCCGCCCCCGACACCGCGTCCACCACCGCCGACGGCAAGAACGCCGCCACCGCCACCTCCGCCGCCGACTTCGGCGGCCTCGACGCCCTGGTGACCGCGGCCAAGAAGGAGGGCACGCTCAACGCCATCGCGCTGCCCCGCGACTGGGCCAACTACGGTGCCCTCATCGACGGGTTCGAGAAGAAGTACGGCATCAAGATCTCCGTCGAGAACCCCGACGGCGCCAGCCAGGACGAGATCAACGCCGTGACGTCGAGGAAGGGCCAGGGCCGCGCGCCCGACGTGCTCGACCTCGGCAGCTCCTTCGCGATCAGCGCGGCCCAGCAGGGGCTGCTGGCCCCCTACAAGGTCCAGGGCTTCGCCGACATCCCCGAGGGGCAGAAGGACGCGCAGGCCCGCTGGTACAACGACTACGGCGGCTACATCTCCATCGGCTGCGACGCGAAGCGGGTCAAGAGCTGTCCCACCACCTTCGCCGACCTGCTCAAGCCGCAGTACAAGGGTCAGGTCGCCCTGAACGGCAACCCCACCAAGTCCGGTTCGGCGTTCGGCGGCGTCTGGGCGGCCGCGCTCGCCAACGGCGGGTCCTTCGACGACATCCAGCCCGGCCTCGACTTCTTCAAGAAGCTGAAGGGCAACGGCAATTACACGCCCGTCGAGTCCACCCCGGCCACCGTCGAGAAGGGCGAGACGCCGATCAGCATCGACTGGGACTACCTCAACGCCGGGTACGCCGAGGAGTTCAAGTCCAAGGGTGTCGACTGGAAGGTCGCCGTGCCGGGCGACGGGCAGTTCTCCCAGTACTACTCCCAGGCGATCAACAAGGACGCCCCGCATCCGGCGGCCGCCCGGCTGTGGCAGGAGTACCTGTACAGCGCCGAGGGCCAGAACCTGTGGCTCAAGGGATACGCCCGCCCGGCCCTGATGACCGCCATGGAGAAGGCCGGCACCCTCGACAAGACCGCGGCGGCCAAGCTCCCCGAGGTCTCCGGCACGCCCTCCTTCCCGACCGAGGCCCAGCAGGACAAGGCCAAGACGGTCCTCGGGCAGGGCTGGGCGAAGGCCGTCTCCGGATGACGGCCACGCTCCCGCGGGTCGACACGGCGCCCGCCGCCACGGTCGGGCGGCGGCGCCGGTCGCTCGGCTGGGTCGCCGTCGTCCCGCTGCTCGCCTTCACCGCCGTGGCCTTCGGGCTGCCCGCCTGGGCGGTCCTCGACGGCGCCTTCACGGTCAAGAGCAGCGGCGCCTACAGCACGGCCAACCTGACCGCCTCGCTGCAGGGCGCCTACCTCACCGCTCTCGTCGGCAGCGTCAAGCTGTCCGCCGTGTCCGCCGCCCTCGCGACGCTCCTCGGACTGCCGCTCGCCCAGGCCGTCGTCACCTCCCGGTACCGCGCGCTGCGCGAGGCCGTGCTCACCGCCTCCGGCGTCCTGGCCAACTTCGGCGGCGTCCCGCTCGCCTTCGCCTTCGTCGCCACCCTCGGCAACGCCGGCGTGCTGACCCGGCACCTGGGCCTCACCGACAAAGGCTGGGACCTCTACAGCTTCTGGGGACTCGTGGTCGTCTACCTGTACTTCCTGATCCCGCTGATGGTCCTCACCATCACGCCCGCCCTGGAGGGACTGCGCGTCCAGTGGCGTGAGGCCGCGCAGAACAACGGGGCGACCAGCGTGCAGTACTGGGTGCATGTCGCCCTGCCGGTGCTGCTGCCCACGCTGCTCGGCGGGTTCGTCCTGCTCTTCGGCAGCGCCTTCGCCGCCTATGCCACCGCCGCCGCGATCGTGGGCAGCTCCGTCCCGCTGATCACCTTGCAGATCGCCGACGCCCTCTCCGGCAACGTGCTGGTCGGCCAGGAGAACGTGGCCCTCGCCCTCAGCCTCGACATGGTGCTCGTCGCCGGCCTCGTCATGGCCGTCTATCTGCCCCTGCAGCGGAGGAGTGCGCGATGGCTCGCCTGAACCTGTGGCGGTGGGGCGTGTTCGGCCTCGCCGGGCTGTACTTCCTGGTGCCGCTGGCCGCTTCAGTGGTCTTCACGGTCGATGTGCCGGGCCAGGGCCTCACCTTCGATGCCTACACACAGATCGTCGCCACCGGCGGCTTCGGTTCCAGCCTGCTGCTCTCGCTGGAGTTGGCCCTCGCCACCATCGCCGTCGTCCTGCTGCTGATGGTGCCCGCGATGGTCGCGCTGCGGCTCGGCGCGCCGAAGCTGCGGCCGGTGGTGGAGGTGGTGTGCTCACTGCCGCTGGTCGTGCCGCCGATCGCGTTCGTCGCCGGCATCGTCACGGTCCTGAAGTGGGGGCCCGAACACCTCTCTCGCACCCCGCTGTTCCAGACCTTCGTGGCGATCCAGAACCCCGACTTCCCCGTCGTGCTCGTCCTGGCGTACGTCGTGATGGCGCTGCCCTTCGTCTACCGGGCCCTGGACGCCGGACTGCGCGCGATCGACGTGCCCACCCTCGTCGAGGCCGCGCGGAGCTGCGGCGCGAGCTGGCCGCAGGCCCTCGTCCAGGCGGTGCTGCCCAACCTGCGCGGGGCCCTGCTCAACGCCTCCTTCCTCACCCTGGCCCTGGTGCTCGGCGAGTTCACCGTCGCCCAGCTGCTGGGCTTCCAGCCCTTCGCCGTGTGGATCGTCAACGTCAGCGGCTCGCAGGCCCAGTTGTCCGTCGCCGTGTCCGTGATGAGCCTGCTCGTCACCTGGCTGCTGCTCCTCGTCCTGGCCGGCTTCGGCGGGCGCTCCCGTACCACCTCCCGGGGTTGAACCATGAAAACGACCGAGAACGCCGCCACCGTGAGCACCACCGACAAAGCCGCCACCGACAAGGCCGCCACCGTCGAATTCCGCGGACTCAGAAGGGAGTTCGGGCCCACGGTCGCCCTCGACGGCCTCGATCTCACCGTCCGCCCGGGTGAACTGATCGCGCTGCTCGGACCCTCCGGCTGCGGAAAGACCACCGCCCTCAGGATGCTCGCCGGTTTCGAACACCCCGACTCCGGCGCGGTGTTGGTGGACGGCGAGGATGTCACCCGGATCCCGGCCCACCGCCGTGACGCCGGGATGGTCTTCCAGTCGTACAGCCTCTTCCCGCACCTCGACGCGCTCGACAACGTGGCCTTCGGACTGCGGATGCGCGGGGTGCGTGCGGCGGAACGGCGGGCGCGTGCCGCCGAGTTGCTGGAGCTGGTCGGGCTCGCCGACAAGGGCGGACGCTATCCGCACCAGCTCTCCGGCGGCCAGCAGCAGCGCGTCGCGCTGGCCCGTGCCCTCGCCCTGCGGCCCCGGGTGCTGCTGCTGGACGAGCCGCTGTCCGCGCTGGACGCCAAGGTGCGGCTCACCCTCCGCGAGGAGATCCGGCGGCTCCAGCAGGAGCTCGGCATCACCACGCTGTTCGTCACCCACGACCAGGAGGAGGCCCTGTCCATGGCGGACCGGGTCGCCGTGATGCACGCAGGGAAGCTCGAACAGTGCGCGGCACCGGCCGAGTTGTACGGCCGCCCGGCCACCGCCTTCGTCGCCGAGTTCGTCGGCACGATGAGCCGGATCCCGGGGCGGGTGGCCGACGGTGTGGTCGACGTGCTCGGGCAGCGGCTCCCGGTCGACGGCCCCGTGCCGGAGACGGGCGACGTGGACGTGCTGGTGCGGCCCGAGGCGGTACGGGTGAGCGCCGACGCCGACGGGAAGGCGCGGGTGCTCGCCACGTCCTTCCTGGGCGCGGCAGTCCGGGTCACCGTCCGGCTCGCCGACGGCGGCGAGGTGAAGGCCGATCTGCCCGCCCACGAGGCCTCCGCCCTGACCTCGGGCGCCCCGGTGAGCGTCTCGCTGCCCGAGCGGCCGGTGCTGGTCGCGGAACGGACCGTATGAAAGAGAAGGACATGACCCGACTCCCGCTCCAGGCCGTCCTGTTCGACATGGACGGCACGCTCGTCGACACCGAGCGGCTGTGGTGGCAGGCGGTGGAGGGGGTCGCCGGGCGGGAGCTGACCGAGGCGGACCGGGCGGACGTCCTCGGCCGTCCCGTCGAGCACACCGCCGACTGGCTGGCCGCCGCCACCGGCGCCCCGGCAGCCGATCTCGCCGACACCCTCCACCGGGAGTTCGCCGACCGGGTCCGCGACGGCGTCGTGCCCCGCCCCGGCGCACTCGACCTGCTCGACGCGCTGGCCCGCGAGGGCGTTCCGACCGCGCTGGTGACGGCGTCGCCCCGGTCGGTCGCGGACACCGTGCTGAGCGCGCTGGGCACCGGCCGTTTCGCCGTCTCCGTCACCGCCGACGACACCGACCGCACCAAGCCGGAGCCGGACCCCTATCTCGCCGCGTGCCGGGCACTCGGCGTGGACCCCTCGGGGTGCGTCGCCGTCGAGGACACGGAGACCGGCGTGACCTCCGCCGAGGCGGCGGGCTGCACGGTGCTCGCGGTGCCCTCCCTCGCCCCCATCGAGGCCGCACCCGGCCGGACCGTCGTGGCCGGCCTGGCCGGGGTGACCCCCTCGGCACTGCGGGCGCTGCTCATCACGTAGGCGATATTCGCTGGGCAGCGAGCCCGCAGCTGTCTAGCATCGGTGTCATGACCTGGCGACATTGATCCAGCAGCCGTGCCTCCCGAGGGCCGCCTCGGACGCCGTACCGACGACGTCCGAACCGCCCTTCCGGGAAGGCCTCATGACACTCTCACCCGCACGTGTGCCCGCGACCGGCGTCCGCCGCCTGACGACCACGCTGTACGGCTACGCGTTCCTCGACGACTTCGTGCTGCTCTACCCGGTGTACGCGCTGCTGTTCGCGGACACCGGGCTGTCGCTCTGGCAGATCTCCTCGCTCTTCGCCCTGTGGTCGATCACGGCCGTCGTCCTGGAGGTGCCCTCGGGCGCCCTCGCCGACGCCGTGTCCCGACGGCTGCTGCTGTGGGTCGGCCCGCTGTTCAACGCGGTCGGCTTCGCGCTGTGGGTGATCATCCCGTCGTACGGCGCCTTCGCGCTCGGCTTCGTCCTGTGGGGCATCGGCGGAGCGCTCTGCTCCGGTTCACTGGAGGCGCTGGCGTACGACGAGCTGGACCGGCTCGGGGGCGTGGATCGCTACGCCCGGGTGATGGGGCGGGTCCGGGCGGCGCGGCTGGTCGCCACCATGGCCTCGATCGGGGCCGCCGGGCCGGTGTTCGCGCTGGGCGGCTACCCGGTCGTGGGTGCGGCCAGTGTCCTCGCCTGTGTGCTGGCCGCCGTGGTGGCGACCCGGCTCCCGGAGCACCGCGCGGGGCGAGAGGCAGACGGTGACGGCTGGTGGGTGACCCTGCGGACCGGGCTCGGCGAGGCGCGCGGGAACCGTTCCGTCCGCGGCGCTCTGCTGCTGATCCCGGCCGTCGCCGCGGTGTGGGGCGCGCTCGACGAGTACACCCCGCTGCTGGCCCGCGACACCGGCGTCGCCGAGGCGACCGTCCCCTATCTGATCCTCCTCGTCTGGACGCTCGTCACCGTGGCGAGCCTGCTGAGCGGCCCCGCCGAACGCCTCGGCACCACCGGCATGGCCTGGCTGCTGGCGGGCTCGGCCCTCGCCCTGGCCGTCGGCGCCGCCCTGCGCACCCCGGCCGGTATCGCCCTGGTGGGTCTGGCCTTCGGCGGCTTCCAGCTGGCGGAGGTGCTCGCCGACGTACGGCTCCAGCACCGCATCGACGACGCCCGCCGGGCCACGCTCACCTCGGTGGCGAGCCTCGGCACGGAGCTGGTCACGGTCCTCACCTTCGCCGCGTACGCCCTGCTCGGCGCGCGGGCCGGCCACAGCACCGTCTTCGTGATCCTGTCGGTGCCCTACCTGGTCACCGCCCTGGCGCTCGGCTGCCGACGCAACGAATCGCCGCCGGAGCCGTCCCGCGCGCAATGAACCGCCCGGCGGCGCGCAACGGCTCCTTCTTGTCGGGCCTGGTCAGGCGCCCGTACCGTCTAGATGGCCCGCCAGATGGCCCCCGCAACCACCCCTTCCGCCCCGGTGAGGATCACGCATGCGCACCGCCCTGCTCCAGAGCTCCGGCCGCCCCGGCTCGGTCGACGGGAACCTCAAGGTCCTCGACGAGGCCGCGGGCCGTGCCGCCGCCGCGGGCGCCGGACTGCTGAGCGCGCCGGAGATGTTCCTCACCGGGTACGCGATCGGCGACGACATCGCCCGCCTCGCCGAGCCGGCCGACGGGGAGGGCGCGGACGCGGTCGCGGAGATCGCCGTACGGCACGGGGTGGCCGTCGCGTACGGATACCCGGAGGCGTCCTCCGGGGCCGTGTTCAACTCCGCCCAGCTGATCTCGGCCACCGGCGACCGCCTCGCCAACTACCGCAAGACCCACCTCTTCGGCTGCTTCGAGCGCGACCACTTCACGCCGGGAGAGCAGCACGTCGTCCAGGCCGAGCTGAACGGTCTGACCGTCGGGCTCCTGATCTGCTACGACGTCGAGTTCCCGGAGAACGTCCGGGCGCACGCCCTGGCGGGGACGGACCTCCTCGTCGTCCCCACGGCCCAGATGCATCCGTTCCAGTTCGTCGCCGAGTCGATGATCCCGGTGCGGGCCTTCGAGAGCCAGATGTACGTCGCCTACGTCAACCGGGTCGGTCAGGAAGGGGAGTTCGAGTTCATCGGGCTCTCCGTCCTCGCCGGGCCCGACGGGGTCGCCCGCGCCCGCGCCGGACGCGATGAACAGCTGGTGTTCGCCGACGCCGACCCGACCTTCCTCGCCGCCTCCCGCGAGGCCAACCCGTATCTGCGGGACCGGCGTCCCGAGCTCTACGTCTGAACCTCCGCCGCTTTCCCGAAGTACTCGCAAGGAGTCCGTACCCCATGACGTCCACGGTGCCCAACGCCGTCCAGCACGCCGACGCGCAGCAGCCGCCGATCACCATGTTCGGCCCGGACTTCCCGTACGCGTACGACGACTTCCTCGCCCACCCGGCGGGCCTCGGCCAGATACCGGCGACCGAGCACGGCACCGAGGTCGCGGTCATCGGCGGCGGTCTGTCGGGCATCGTGGCCGCCTACGAGCTGATGAAGATGGGCCTGAAGCCGGTCGTCTACGAGGCCGATCAGATCGGCGGACGGCTGCGGACGGTCGGCTTCGAGGGCTGTGACAGCTCCCTGACGGCGGAGATGGGCGCGATGCGGTTCCCGCCGTCCTCCACCGCGCTCCAGCACTACATCGACCTGGTGGGTCTGGAGACCCGGGCGTTTCCCAACCCCCTTGCGGAGTGCACTCCTTCGACCGTCGTCGACCTCAAGGGCGAGTCGCACTACGCCGAGACCGTCGACGACCTGCCGCAGGTCTACCGCGATGTCGCCGCCGCCTGGAACAAGTGCCTCGAGGAGGGCGCCGACTTCTCCGACATGAACCGGGCCATGCGCGAGCGGGACGTCCCGCGCATCCGGGAGATCTGGGCGAAGCTCGTCGAGAAGCTCGACAACCAGACCTTCTACGGCTTCCTCTGCGACTCCGAGGCGTTCAGGTCCTTCCGGCACCGCGAGATCTTCGGCCAGGTCGGCTTCGGCACCGGCGGCTGGGACACCGACTTCCCCAACTCCATCCTGGAGATCCTGCGCGTCGTCTACACCGAGGCCGACGACCACCACCGCGGCATCGTCGGCGGCTCCCAGCAGCTGCCGCTGCGGCTGTGGGAGCGCGAGCCCGAGAAGATCCTCCACTGGCCCCACGGCACCTCGCTGGCGAGCCTGCACATGAACGGCGAGCCCCGGCCCGCCGTCACCCGGCTGCACCGCACCGCGGGCAACCAGATCACGGTCACCGACGCCAACGGCGACATCCGCACCTTCCAGGCGGCGATCTTCACCGCCCAGTCCTGGATGCTCCTGTCGAAGATCGCCTGCGACGACTCGCTCTTCCCGATCGACCACTGGACCGCCATCGAGCGCACCCACTACATGGAGTCCTCGAAGCTCTTCGTGCCCGTGGACCGGCCGTTCTGGCTGGACAAGGACGAGGAGACCGGGCGGGACGTCATGTCGATGACCCTCACCGACCGGATGACGCGCGGGACCTACCTCCTGGACGACGGACCCGACAAGCCGGCCGTCATCTGCCTCTCCTACACCTGGTGCGACGACAGCCTCAAGTGGCTGCCGCTGTCCGCGAACGAGCGGATGGAGGTCATGCTGAAGTCGCTCGGCGAGATCTATCCCAAGGTCGACATCCGGGGGCACATCATCGGCAACCCGGTGACCGTGTCCTGGGAGAACGAGCCTTACTTCATGGGCGCGTTCAAAGCCAACCTCCCCGGCCACTACCGCTACCAGCGGCGCCTGTTCACCCACTTCATGCAGGACCGGCTGCCGGCGGACAAGCGCGGCATCTTCCTCGCCGGCGACGACATCTCCTGGACGGCCGGCTGGGCCGAGGGCGCGATCCAGACCGCGCTGAACGCGGTCTGGGGCGTCATGCACCACTTCGGCGGCGCGACCGACGCGACCAACCCGGGACCGGGTGACGTGTACGACGAGATCGCACCGGTGGAACTGCCGGAGGACTGAGCCTGCGGGGCACTCCTCAACCGGGAAGCGGCGTCAGCAGCATCCGCCCCGCGAACCCCACCGCCGTGTCCAGCCGTTCCGTGAACTCGGCCGCCACGTCCGGCAGTCCGCGCAGCGCCCACAGGGCCCGGGCCGCGGTCCAGGTCGCGTCCCTGGCCCGCTCCAGGCTCCACGCGCCCAGCAGATGGGTGAGCGGGTCGGCGATCTGGAGCAGGTCGGGGCCCGGCATCAGATCTTCGCGGATGCGCTCCTCCAGCGAGACGAGGAGATCGCCCACGCGGTCGAACTCGTCCTCGACATCGACGGGTTCGCAGCCGAGCGTACGACAGGTGTCCACGACGGCGAGCGCCAGATCGTGTCCGATGTGCGCGTTGATGCCCGCGAGGGCGAACTGCAGCGGTCGTACGCCGGGATGGCGGCGGAACTGGAAGAGAGGCCGCCAGCAGGCGGGCGGACGCCGGTCGCGGGTCACCGCGTCGACCGCCCGCAGATAGCGCTCGGCGAACCGCACGTCCAGCGTGATCGCGGTGCGCGCGTCCGCGAACCGGCCGCCGTCGATACCCCGGTCGACCGCCTCGGTGACGGCGAGGTAGACGCGGTTGAACACCGCGAGCCCGTCCCGTTCCGGAAGGGCCTCGTCCAGGGCACGCATCCGGTCGACGACGGTGTCGACGGGGGTGGTGAAGTGTTCCAACTGCGCCATGCAGGCAGGGTCCCAGGCCTAGGCTGGCCGAAGTGGCGGCGGGCCCGACGCTTCCCCAGAACGGGGGAACGCACCCGCCGTGGGGGAGGGGATCAGCGGGTGTCGGGCTTACGTGCGCGTCGCCTGGCCGAGCGCAGGGCCGAGTGCCGGCGTGCCGCGCGCCGCAACGGCATGGTCGCGGTGGCGTCCGTCGTGGTCGCCGTCGGCACCGCGACCGGGATGGTGTCGGCGCTGGGCGAGGGACGCGGCGCCGACGAGGCCCGCCCCGAGGTGACGAAGTCGCCGACCCTGGACATCAGGCCGCCCGCACCCTCGCCGTCCCCGTCGATGGCCACCAGGTCGGCGTCCCCGTCGGCCACCCCGAAGAAGAAGGCGAGCCCGACGCCCTCGCCGACGAGGGCCGAGGCCGAGAAGCAGCAGCCGTCGTCCGCGTCCGTCCGCCTCTACCGCCACCCCGACTCCCAGGTGCTCGACTGGGTCAGGGAGAACGCCGGCGACCCGCGGCACGACGTCATCGAGTCCCGGATCGCCGACCAGCCCGCGGCCGTGTGGTTCGCCGACTACGCGCCGGACAGCGTCACCTCGCGGGTCGAGTCCGTCACCGCGGGCGCCGCCGCGCAGGGCCGGGTGCCGGTCGTCGTGGCGTACACCATCCCGGGCCGCGACTGCGGCGGGGCCTCCCAGGGCGGGGCGCCGGACCTCGACGCGTACGACGCCTGGATCGACCGGTTCGCCGCGGGGCTCGGTTCCGGCGAGGTCGTCGTGATCCTGGAGCCCGACTCGATCGCCCAGTCGGAGTGTCTGTCCGGTGGCCAACGGGCCGACCGTTTCGCCTCGTTGGCCCGCGCGGGCCGCGTGCTGAAGGCCGCGAACCCGAAGGCGCGGGTCTACTACGACGCCGGCCACTCCGGCTGGCACCCGGCGGCCAGGCAGGCGGAGCTGCTGCGGCAGGCGGGCGCAGGGTCGGCCGCGTCCTCCGACGGGGTCTTCAGCAACGTCTCCAACTTCCACCGCACCGCCGACGAGATCGCCTACGACCGCCGGGTGCTCGCCGCGCTGGGCGGCCCGGCGGGCCTCGGTGCCGTCATCGACACCAGCCGCAACGGCAACGGCGCCCCCGCCGACGGCGAGTGGTGCGACCCCGACGGCCGCAAGCTGGGCCGGGCGCCCACGCTGAACACGGGCGAGGCCCGGATCGACGGCTATCTGTGGGTGAAGCTGCCGGGCGAGTCGGACGGCTGCAAGGGGGCGCCGGGGACGTTCACCCCGTCGTACGCCTACGACTTGGCGTCGTCGTAAGGGCCGTCGCCGGAAGAGCGGTCGTTCGGTGAGCCGTCGCCGGGAGAGCCCTCGTAGGACGACGTGCCCTCGTCCAACAGCGGCTTCTGCTCCTTGAGATGGGCCGGCGCGAACGCCCGCAGCGCGTGGTAGCCGGTGATGACGACCACCGTGCCGAGCGCGATGCCGCTCAGCGAGAAGGTGTCGGTGAACTTCATCGTCACGTTGCCGACGCCGATGATGATGCCCGCCGCGGCCGGCACCAGGTTCAGCGGATTGCGCAGGTCCACCTTGGAGGTGATCCAGATCTGCGCGCCGAGCAGACCGATCATGCCGTAGAGGATGACGGTGATGCCGCCGAGGACACCGCCCGGGATCGCGGCGACGACCGCGCCGAACTTGGGGCAGAGGCCGAAGAGCAGGGCGAAGCCGGCGGCGGCCCAGTAGGCGGCGGTCGAGTAGACGCGGGTCGCGGCCATCACGCCGATGTTCTCGGAGTACGTGGTGTTGGGCGGGCCGCCCAGCGCGGTGGACAGCATCGAGCCGACGCCGTCCGCCGAGATCGCCGTGCCGAGCTTGTCGTCCAGCGGGTCGCCGGTCATCTCGCCGACCGCCTTGACGTGTCCGGCGTTCTCCGCGACCAGCGCGATGACGACGGGGAGGGCGACGAGGATCGCCGACCACTCGAAGGACGGGCCGTGGAAGTCCGGCAGGCCGATCCAGTCGGCGTTGCCGACGGCGGAGAGGTCCAGCCGCCAGTGGTCGGTGAGCTTGCCGCTCGCGTCCACCGAGTGGATACGGCCGAAGATCCGGTCGAAGGCCCAGGAGATGCCGTACCCGAAGATCAGCCCCAGGAAGATCGCGATCCGGGACCAGAAACCGCGCAGACAGACGACGGCCAGACCGGTGAACAGCATGACCAGCAGGGCCGTCCACTGGTCCTGCGGCCAGTAGGTGCTCGCGGTCACGGGAGCCAGGTTGAAGCCGATCAGCATGACCACCGCGCCGGTGACGATCGGTGGCATCGCGGCATGGATGATCCGCGCCCCGAAGCGCTGGACGGCGACCCCGACGAGGAACAGCGCGACGCCGACCACGAAGACCGCGCCGGTGACGGTGGCACTCGTACCGCCCTGGGCGCGGATCACGGCCGCGACGCCCACGAAGGACAGTGAGCAGCCGAGGTAGCTGGGCACCCGGCCACGCGTGGCGAGCAGGAAGATCACGGTCGCGACGCCGGACATCATGATGGCCAGGTTGGGGTCCAGGCCCATGAGGACGGGGGCCACGAAGGACGCCCCGAACATCGCGACCACGTGCTGGGCGCCGAGCCCGACCGTGCGGGGCCAGGACAGCCGTTCGTCGGGGCGTACCACCGCTCCGGGCGCGGGCGTCCGCCCGTCTCCGTGCAGCTTCCAGCGCACGCCGAGGTCCATGGTGAGGTTTCGCTTTCTCTGTACGTGAAGCTTGTCCGGACCATTGTCACGGGTACCTCGGGGTCCTACGCTCGCACGGTTCTATTCATGAGCTGCGTTCATATAGGGGTCTGCGCTCGGGCCGTCCGCGCACGCCGCCCCGAGCGTCCCGAGGAACACCGGGCTCGAACGGCGACCGGCTCCAGCGGGCGAAGCTCCGACTCGACCGAGATCTGGGGCTGCCCCTTCGGACAGCGGGACGGACAGCGCAACTGCGAGGTCGACACCGGCACCGAAGCCAGGACGGGCGGACGGACTTCCTCGACTGGCTGCTGACCAGCGACTTCGGCAAGCAGGAAGCCGCCGCGACCAACAACCACGGCACCTTCCACGACCTCCAGCCCGCCGCCCTGGCGTACGCGACCGGCGACAAGGACCTGGCCAGGCGCACCGTTCTGGCCGCCCGTGCCCGGCGCATCGACCCGCAGATCGCCGCCGACGGCGGCCAGCCGCAGGAGCTCGCCCGCACCCGCAGCTGGCACTACTCCACCTTCGACCTGGTCGCCTACACCCGCCTCGTGGCGATCGGCCGCCACGTCGGCGTCGACCTGTGGAGCTATGAAGGTCCCGACGGGCAGAGTCTGTTCAGGGCCGTCGACTTCCTGCTGCCCGCCGCCACCGGAGCCGCCGCGTGGCCGTATCCCGAGCTGGAGTTCCACCTCTACGTCGCCGTCGACGTCGTCCACGCGGCGGCCGACGCGGGGGACCGCCGAGCGCGGGACGCCGTGCGGTACCTGGACGCGCCGCCCAGGGGCGACCTCTGGGCGCTGCGGCCGGCGGCGGAGCGGCTCGACTCGATCGCGGGCTGACCCGGCCGCCCGAGGGTTCCTGAGCGCTCGCTTAGGATAGATCCGTGCCCTCGCTTTTCAGCCACGATCAGGAGCCCCACCCGTGACCGCCGACGCCCCGACCGCCCCCGCCCTGTCCCACGGCAGGCTGATCCCCGTCACCGTCCACTTCGACGACCTCGACGCGCTCGGGCTGCTGCACAACGCCCGCTACCCGCTCAAGGTCGAGCAGGCCTGGACCGAGCTGTGGCAGGGGTACGGCATCCATTTCGAGGGCGACTGGGCGGCGGCAGGCGACGCCTGCAACGCGGTCAGGGAACTGCGGATCTCGTACGAGGCGCCGGTCACCAAGACCGGCGTCTACGCCGTCCACCTCTGGCTGGAACGGCTCGGCACGACCGGCCTGACGTACGGCTTCCGCTTCTGCTCGCAGGACGGCGCCGAGACCTACGCGCAGGGCACGCGTGTCCTCGTCCGGCTGGACTCGGAGACGCTGCGCCCCGCGCCGTGGAGCGACCGGTTCAGGGCCGCGGGGCAGGAGCTCCTGCGCACGGAGGGCTGATCGCGTCAGGCCGGCTGTCGCAGACCGATACGGTCGGGCGGAGTCGGTGCCTCAGGCCTGCTGGTCGGGCACCGGCACCGTCGGTCGGCTGAGCTTCGGCCGGTCACGGTCGCCCGCCCGCAGGACGTTCGCGAAGGCCACGAGCCCGCTCGCCAGCACCGTCACCAGGATGAACGACACCAGCAGGCTGGTCGCCTGGGCGATGGTGCCGATCGCGCTCGGCGCGACCAGCCCCGAGGTGTAGGTGATCGTCGCGACACCGGCGATGGCCAGGCTCGGGTTCGAACCGCTGCGGCCCGCGGCGGCGAAGCACAGCGGTACGACCACGGCGATCCCCAGCCCCATCAGCGCGAACCCGGCCATCGCCATCGCCGGGGTGTTCGACAGGACGATCAGCAGTCCGCCGAGCACGGCGAGGACACCGCCCGCCCGGACCGTGCGCACCGAGCCGTACCGGTCCACGATCCGGTCACCGGCCAGTCGTGCGACCGCCATCGTCAGGGTGAAGCCGGTCGTGCACGCGGCCGCGAGGCCCGCCGAGGTCTCCAGCTGGTCCCGCAGATAGACCGCGGACCAGTCCAGGCTCGCGCCCTCCGCGAAGACCGCGCAGAACCCGACGGCGCCGATGAGCAGTGCCGACTTCGGCGGGAGCGCGAACCGGGGCGGCGGCTCCTCGTCCTCGGTGGGCTGGAGGTCGAGCACCCAGCGGCAGGCCAGCAGGCCGAGGCAGGTCAGGACGGCCGACGCCAGGACGTGATGCAGACGCGCGTCCGAGCCCAGGTGGGCGGCGAGCGTACCGGCCGCCGAGCCGATCACCGTGCCCACACTCCACATGCCGTGCAGGCTGGACATGATCGACCGGCCGATCCGGTTCTCGATCTCGACACCGAGGGCGTTCATGGCCACGTCCGCCATGCCCGCCGTGGCGCCGAAGACGAAGAGGGCGAGGCACAGGGCCGGGAGATTGGGGGAGAGGGACGGCAGAACCAGGGCCAGTGTCCACAGGGAGATCAGCCCGCGCAGGGCGTTACGGGCGCCGAAGCGATGGCTGATCCGGCCCGCCAGCGGCATGGCCACGGAGGCGCCGAGCGCCGGGAAGGCGAGCGCCAGGCCGAGCTGCCCCGCACTCACCGAGGCATGGTCCTGGATCCACGGCACACGCGTCGCGAAGGATCCGGTGACGGCGCCGTGCACGGCGAAGACGGCGGCCACGGCATAACGGGCGCGCTTCACCTGCCCCTGGTCATACAGCACGTCACTCATACTCTCCCGCCCCTTTGCGGCCTGTGGACCCCGTTGGCGTCGTAAACTATCAGGGACCCTGCCTGATAGATAGAGCAGTCCAAGCCGCCGATCTGGAAGGATCCCCGGCATGCCCGCATCCCCCAGCACCGCCCGGGCCATCAACGACCGGCTCGCCCTGCGTCTGCTCCAGCAGGAAGGCCCGTTGACGGCAGGGCAGTTGAAGCAGCTCACCGGTCTGTCCCGGCCGACGGTCGCCGACCTCGTCGAGCGCCTCGCCGCGGCCGGTCTGATCGAGGTGGCCGGGGAGTCGGGCGAGCAGCGACGCGGCCCGAACGCGAAGTTGTACGGCATCGTCGCCGACCGGGCCCACCTGGCCGCGCTGGACGTCCGCACTGAGGGCGTCACCGTCGTCGTGGCGGATCTGCTGGGCCGGGTGCTGGCCGAGTCCTCGGTCCCGATCGCCGGGGACATCGGCACCGGACCGGCGGTCGAACAGGCGGTGGCCCTGGTCGAGCGGGTCGCCAAGGAGGCGGGGGCCGACCGCCTGCACACCGTCGGCATCGGCGCCCCCGGCCTCATCGACCCCGCCACCGGCGAACTCCGCAACTCCACGGGCCTGCCCGAGTGGCACCGCCGTCTGGTCGCCGCCCTCCAGGAACGCCTCCCGGAGGCCCGCGTCCACGTCGAGAACGAGACCAACCTGGCGGCCCTGGCGGAACAACGGGACGGCGCGGCGCAGGACCGGGACACCTTCGTCCTCCTGTGGCTCGGCCACGGCACGGGCGCCGCCGTGGTCCTGGACGGCTCCCTGCGCCGCGGCGCGTCCGGCGGCACGGGCGAGATCGGCTTCCTGCCGGTACCGGGAACGGACGGCCTCCCGTCGGCGACGGGCTGCGAGGGCGGCTTCCACTCCCTGGCGGGCTCGGCGGCGATCGCGGAACTGGCGGAGGAGTACGGGGTGGTGGCGGAGGCGGCTGAACACGAGCCGGTGGCGGCGGGACTGGTGGGGACGGCAGTCGCAGAGGGCGCCGGCGACTTCCTGGACACCCTCGCCGACCGCCTCGCCGTAGGCGTCTCGTCGGTCGTCGCCGTGCTGGACCCGGGGTGTGTGGTCCTGGGCGGCGAGGTGGGAGAGGCGGGCGGGACGGAGCTCGCCGGCCGCGTACAGGAACGGGTCCGCCGCATGTCGCCCCTGCCGACGGAGGTGCGGTCCAGCACCCTGGGCGGCGCAGCAGTACTGCGGGGCGCCCTGCTGACGGCACGAGAACGAGCCCAAGAGGACCTGTTCAGCCCACGAGAGCGCTGAGGCTTTTGCTTTCAGGGGCGCGGCGAACTGCGTGACCAGCCCCCAACCGGGCCCGCACGCTGCGCGCTACCCAACCCGCCCTGCAAACCGCCGAGCCAGGTACTCCTCGAACGTCCCCTTCCCCACACCCCGCTCCACCGCCAGATGCCCACCCACCCGAAACTCCCGATACGCCTTCCCGCCCAACCGCACATTGACCACCCACCGCCGACGCCCCGTCGCCTTCAGATACGCCCGCGCAAACTCCTCGAACGTCCGCACCTCAGGCCCACCCATGTCAGCCACCCGCCCCGCGGGTGCCCCCGCCGCCAACTCGGCCAGCCGACCCGCGACTTCGGCCACCTCGATCGGCTGGTCCGACACCCCGGCCGGCAACAGCATCACCGGCACCCTGGACACCGCGTTGAAGAACCTCACCAGCAGATCGTGGAACTGCGTCGTGCGCAGCACGGTCCACGGCAGCCCGGACTCCTCGATCTGCTTCTCCACGGCGAGCTTGGCCCGGTAGTAGGGGAACGGCACCCGGTCGACGCCGACGATCGAGATGTAGACGAGATGACCGACCCCCGCCTTCCGCGCCGCCGCGATGAGGTGAGCCGCCGCCTTCTCGTCCCCGCCCGTCTGCGTGGACGCACAGTGCACGACCGTGTCCACGCCCGCGACGGCCCCGTCCAGCGCGGCCCCGCCCTCGCGCAGATCGACGGCGTACGGTTGTGCGTGCCGGCTGAGCACCCGCACCTCGTGTCCGTCCGCCCGCAGCCGCTCGGCGACGAGCCGGCCGAGGGTGCCGGTGCCGCCGGTCACCAGGATCGTGGTCATGCTGGTCAGCCCCTTTGTGCCTACGTCGGCGCTCCCGTGTGGAGCGCCCGCTGAGGAAGAGACGCGGGGACCCCCGGGAAATGTGACATCGCTGAGGACCCGGCGGCGGGCAAGGGCCGTCGTCACCGCCGCCGGGCCGGTCTGCGGTGATCCAAAAAGGACTAGACCAGAGAGTCTTACAGTTGGGCCGGGTTGAGAAGTCCAGTCACCCCACGTGTGAGCCACTCCACATGACTCACCCGGATGGACCACGATCAGCCGTGGCACACTGGCCATGTACCAGAAGCAGCGCACTCCGGGGTCGGTGAAAGTCCGAACCGGCGGTTACAGTCCGCGACCCGACCGCTTCCAGCGGCCGGTTGACCAGGTGAAATTCCTGGACCGACGGTTAAAGTCCGGATGGGAGGCAGTGCGCGGCGGGCGGGCATTCGTGCGCGCCGCCGTAAGTGTTCGTCCTCAGGGGCGACTCTGTCCGGCGTCGCCCCCGGTGTTCCTGCTCGTTCTTTCTGTCGTCATCGACAGCCCCGGAGTCCGTGCCCCTATGTGGCAGGAGGACCCGGGAAGTGTTCACCGGAATCGTCGAAGAGCTGGGCGAGGTCACGGCCGTCGAGGACCTCGGCGATGCCTGTCGCTTCCGTCTGCGCGGCCCCGTCGTCACCGAAGGCGCGAAGCACGGTGACTCGATCGCCGTCAACGGCGTCTGCCTCACCGTCGTGGAGCACGAGGGCGACGAGTTCACCGCCGACGTCATGGCGGAGACCCTCGTCCGCTCCAGCCTGCGCACCCTGACCGCCGGCTCCCGCGTCAACCTCGAACGCCCCACGGCCGTCGGCGCCCGCCTCGGCGGACACATCGTGCAGGGCCATGTGGACGGCACCGGCGAGGTGCTGGAGCGCAAGCCCTCCGAGAACTGGGAGATCGTGAAGGTCTCCCTCCCCGCGGACCTCTCGCGCTATGTCGTGGAGAAGGGCTCCATCACCGTCGACGGCATCAGCCTCACCGTCGTCGAGGCCGGGCCCGACTACTTCACGGTCAGCCTCATCCCCACCACCCTCGACCTGACCACGCTCGGCCACAAGCAGCCCGGCGACCCGGTCAACCTCGAGGTCGACGTCGTCGCCAAGTACGTCGAGCGGCTGCTCGCGAGCGCGCAGGGAGCGGGCAAGTGAACTCGCTGAACACCGAGGCCTTCACCCTCTTCGACCAGCACATCCTCTGGTCGGACATGATCGGCAACATCTTCGGCCTGATCGCCCTCGCCCTCGGCTGGCGTCGCTCCATCTGGAGCTGGCCCGTCCAGTTCGTCGCCGGCCTCATCCTCTTCGGCGCGTTCTACGGCCACCTCACCGGCAGCGCGGGCAAGCAGGCGATCGTCATGGTCGTCGCGGTGTACGGCTGGTGGCAGTGGAACCGCAGCAAGCGGCAGGGGTCCGACGGCCACATCGCCCCGCGGTTCGCCACCTGGCGCGAGCGCGGCGCGATGATCGCCGCCGCGGCCGTCGGCACGGTCGCCGTCGCCCTGCTCTTCAAGGCCTACCCGAGCCTGTCCTGGGACCCCTGGCCCGACGCCTACATCTTCGTCGGCACCGTCGTCGCCATGTACGCCCAGGCGCGCGGCATGGTCGAGTTCTGGATCGCCTGGCTCCTCGTCGACCTGGTCGGCGTCCCCCTCAACTTCGCCAACGGCTACGCCTTCTCCGGCTTCGTCTACGTCATCTACGGCGCGCTCGTCCTGTGGGGCATGCGCGACTGGTGGCTGCGCTCCCGCTCGGCCGCGCGGCCCGCTCTGGAAGGAGCGCCGGCATGAGTACGGCAACGATCCTCTACAGCACGGACGGCATCGAGGACTTCGCGCTCGACCCGGTCGAGCAGGCCGTCGCCGACATCGCGGCCGGCCGCCCGATCGTCGTCGTCGACGACGAGGACCGGGAGAACGAGGGCGACCTCGTCGTCGCCGCCGAGAAGGTCACCCCCGAGATCGTGGCCTTCATGATGAGCGAGTGCCGCGGCCTGATCTGCGCCCCCATGGAGGGCGAGGAGCTGGACCGCCTCAAGCTCCCGCAGATGGTCGACGACAACACCGAGCAGATGAAGACGGCGTTCACCGTCTCCGTCGACGCCTCCGGCGCCCACGGCGTGACCACCGGCATCTCCGCCTCCGACCGCGCCACCACACTCCAGCTGCTGGCGAGCGGCGACGCCGAGCCCACCGACTTCGTCCGCCCCGGCCATGTCTTCCCGCTGCGCGCCCAGCCCGGCGGCGTCCTCACCCGCAACGGCCACACCGAGGCCGCCGTCGACCTCGCCCGTCTCGCGGGCCTGCGCCCGGCCGGCGCGATCGTCGAGATCGCCGGCGAGGACGGCCGGATGCTGCGCCTGCCCGAGCTGATCCCCTTCGCGCGCAAGCACGGCCTGACGATCATCTCCATCGAGGACCTGATCGCCTACCGCCGCTCCGCCGAGCCCACCGTCCGCCGCGAGGCCGAGGTCCAGCTGCCCACCGCCCACGGCGAGTTCACGGCGTACGGCTACCGCTCCACGGTCGACGGCGTCGAGCACGTCGCCCTCGTCCACGGCGAGATCGGCGACGGCGCGGACGTCCTGGTCCGTGTCCACTCCGAATGCCTCACCGGCGACGTCTTCGGCTCCGCCCGCTGCGACTGCGGCCCCCAGCTCGACGCCTCCCTGGAGCGCATCCAGTCCGAGGGCAGGGGAGTGGTCGTCTACCTGCGCGGCCACGAGGGACGCGGCATCGGCCTGCTGTCCAAGCTGCGGGCGTACGAGCTCCAGGAACGCGGCCGCGACACCCTCGACGCCAACCTGGAACTCGGCCTGCCCGCCGACGCCCGGGACTACGGCGCCGGCGCCCAGATCCTCAAGGACCTCGGCGTGCGCAGCGTCCGTCTGCTGACCAACAACCCCGACAAGTCCGACGCCCTGCTGAGGCACGGCATCGACGTCAACAGCCGGGTGCCCATGCCCGTCCAGGCGGGCGAGCACAACCTCCGCTACCTGCGCACCAAGCGGGACCGGATGGGCCACGACCTGCCCTGGCTGGACACCGCCCCCGCGGCCCCCGTGTCGGCCTGCAACAACCAGTAGAACCACTTCCTAGGAGACCTGAGAACGTGAGCGGCAAGGGTGCACCGGAGCTGTCCGTACGCAACGTGGGTGACCTGCGGGTCGCCGTCATCGCGGCGCAGTGGCACGAAAAGGTGATGGACGGACTGGTCGACGGCGCCCTGCGCGCCCTGCACGACCTGGGCATCGACGAGCCGACCCTGCTCCGGGTCCCCGGCAGCTGGGAGCTCCCGGTCGTCGCCAAGGTGCTGGCCGGGCGGGGCTACGACGCCATCGTCGCCCTCGGTGTGGTCATCCGCGGCGGCACCCCCCACTTCGAGTACGTCTGCCAGGGCGTCACCCAGGGCCTCACCCAGGTCTCCGTCGACACCGGCGTGCCCGTCGGCAACGGCGTGCTGACCTGCGACACCGAGGAGCAGGCCCTGGACCGGGCCGGCCTGGAGGGCTCCAACGAGGACAAGGGGCACGAGGCGGTGACGGCGGCGGTGGCCACCGCGGCCACCCTCCGCTCAGTATCTGAACCGTGGCACTGAGCTGAGCGGGGTGTGGCATAGGCTGAGCGTCACCATGTCCAATAAGACGTTCGAGGAGCTCTTCACCGAGCTCCAGCACAAGGCCGCAAACGGCGACCCCGCCACCTCCCGCACCGCGGAACTGGTCGGCAAGGGCGTCCATGCCATCGGCAAGAAGGTCGTCGAGGAAGCCGCCGAAGTCTGGATGGCCGCCGAGTACGAGGGCAAGGAGGCCGCTGCCGAGGAGATCTCGCAGCTGCTGTACCACGTCCAGGTGATGATGGTCGCTCGCGGCATCTCGCTGGACGACGTGTACGCCCACCTGTGAACCAGCCAGTTCCCCCAACACCCCATCACGCGAAGGAAGCCGACCTCATGCTGCGCATCGCCGTCCCCAACAAGGGTTCCCTGTCAGGCCCTGCGGCGGAGATGCTGCATGAGGCCGGCTACCAGCAGCGCCGCGAGTCCAAGGAACTGCGGATCGTCGACCCGGAGAACGAGGTGGAGTTCTTCTACCTCCGCCCCCGCGACATCGCGATCTACGTCTCCTCCGGCCGCCTCGACATCGGCATCACCGGCCGCGACCTGCTCATCGACTCCGGCGCCAAGGCCGAGGAGATCCTCCCGCTCGGCTTCGCCCGCTCCACCTTCCGCTTCGCCGCCAAGCCCGGCACCGCGACCGGCGTCCAGGACCTCAAGGGCAAGACGGTCGCCACCTCCTACGAGGGCATCGTCGAGGGCCACCTCGCCGACAACGGCGTCGACGCCTCCGTCGTCCACCTCGACGGCGCCGTCGAGACCGCCATCGAACTCGGCGTCGCCGAGGTCATCGCGGACGTCGTCGAGACCGGCACCTCGCTGCGCAACGCGGGCCTGGAGGTCTTCGGTGAGCCGATCATGAAGTCCGAGGCCGTCGTGATCCGCCGCACGGACGCCGACACCTCCTCGGAGAACGAGCCCAAGGTCCAGCAGTTCCTGCGCCGCCTCCAGGGCGTCCTGGTCGCCCGGACCTACGTGATGATGGACTACGACTGCCGCGTCGAGCAGCTGGAGAAGGCCGTCGCCCTCACGCCCGGCCTGGAGTCCCCGACCGTCTCCCCGCTGCACAACGAGGGCTGGGTCGCCGTCCGCGCGATGGTCCCCGCCAAGGAAGCCCAGCGGATCATGGACGACCTGTACGACATCGGCGCCCGGGCCATCCTGACCACGGCCATCCACGCCTGCCGTCTCTGAGGACCCCGCAGCCATGTCCGACCTTCCCGCCCTCCCCGTGACCTTCCGCCCCGGCCGCACCCGGGCCGTCCTGCTCACCGCGGGCGTGGCGATCTTCGCCACCATCACGGCGATCGCGCTGCTCCTGGAGAAGCTCGGCCCCGGTGAGCGGCTCAGCTTCGTCTTCACCGCGGCCCTCATCTTCGGCGTACTGGCCATGCTGGCCCGTGTGAGGGTGGTCGCCGACGACACCGGCGTCACCGTGGTGAACATCGCCTCCAGGCGCCGACTGGAGTGGGCCGAGATCATCCAGGTGAACCTGCGGCCCGGCGACCCCTGGGTGTTCCTCAACCTCAGCGACGGCACCAGCCTGCCCGCCCTGGGCATCCAGCCCGGTATCGCCAAGCAGCAGGCCATCACCGACGCCCGTGCCCTGCGGGCGCTCGTAGAGGCCCGCGGCACAAGGGATCTGCCGTAGAAGGCCCTGTCTTGATTAATCTGTTGGCGGAGGCGTTTTCGTCGCGCCTCCGCCGCTGATGTCCCGACCGGCCCTCAGCGGCCCACTGCTACCCGAGGAGTGATTCCCTCCAGCGATGGACGGATCGTCCTGTAGTACCTGCGCCGCCCCCTCCCGACATACCGGTGAGGCGGCGGCATCATGACCACCCCCCTGCTGCTCCTGGCAGCCGCCTTCGTGCTGATTCTCGCCAACGGCTTCTTCGTCGCGGCCGAGTTCGGCCTGGTGACCGTCGAGCGGCCGGACGCAGAGAAGGCCGCCGCCGAGGGCGACAAACGCGCCCGTACGGTCGTCGAGTCGCTCAAGGAGCTCTCCTTCCAGCTCTCCGGCACCCAGCTCGGCATCACCATCACCTCCCTCGTCGTCGGCATGCTCGCCGAGCCGGCCCTCGCGGAGCTGCTGCACGGCCCGTTCACCGCGATCGGCATCCCCGAGGGTGCCGTCTCCGGTGTCGCGGTCGTCTTCGGCATGCTGCTGGCGTCCGCCGTGCAGATGGTGATCGGCGAACTGGTGCCCAAGAACTGGGCCGTGTCCAAGCCGCTCCAGGTCGCGCGCTTCGTCGCCGGCCCGCAACACGCGTTCGCGCGCCTGTTCCGCCCGGTCATCGCCGCGCTGAACGCCGTCGCCAACCGACTCGTCCGCGCCCTCGGCGTCGAGCCCACCGAAGAGCTGGCCTCCGCCCGCACCCCCGGTGAACTCGTCTCCCTGGCCCGGCACTCGGCGCAGGCCGGCACCCTGGAGCAGGACACCGCCGACCTGTTCGTGCGCACCCTGTCGCTCGCCGAACTCACCGCGCAGCACGTCATGACCCCGCGCGTGAAGGTCAGCTCGCTCCAGTCGTCGGCGACCGCCGAGGACGTCGTCAACCTGACCCGGGCGACCGGTCTGTCCCGCTTCCCCGTCTACCGGGAGAAGATCGACGAGATCGTCGGCATGGTCCACCTCAAGGACGCCCTGGCCGTCCCCTCCCACGACCGGCTGCGCACCCCGGTGGGCCGGATCGCCCGCCCCGCGCTGCTCGTGCCGGAGACCCTCCCGGTCCAGCCGCTCCTCGCGCAGCTGCGCAGCGAGCAGCCGATCGCCGTCGTCGTCGACGAGTACGGCGGTACGGCCGGCGTGGTCACCCTGGAGGACATCGTCGAGGAGATCGTCGGCGAGGTCCGTGACGAGCACGACGGCCAGGACGTGCCCGAACTCGCCGCCGCCCCGCCGGAGGACGGCCGTCCCGCCTGGGACGCCGACGGCAGCTGCCGTGTCGACATCCTCCAGCGCATAGGCCTCGACGTACCCGAGGGGCCCTACGAAACGGTCGCAGGCCTGGTCGCCGACCTGCTCGGCCGGATCCCCGCCGTCGGTGACAAGGCGGAACTGCCCGGCTGGCGGCTCTCGGTGCGCCGGGTCGGGCACTACCGCGCCGAGCGGGTCCGCCTCGTCCGGACGGGTGTCGTCGTGGAGGCTGCCCGATGAGCGTGCTCCAACTTCTCTTCGCCGGGCTGCTCGTGCTCGCCAACGGCTTCTTCGTCGGCGCCGAGTTCGCGCTGGTCTCCGTGCGCCGCAGCCAGATCGAGCCACTCGGCACGGCCCGCGCCCGTCAGGTCCTCTACGGCCTGGAGCGGCTGCCCCAGATGATGGCCGCCGCGCAGTTCGGCATCACCGTCTGCTCGCTGACGCTGGGCGCGGTGGCCGAACCGACCGTCGCGCATCTGCTGGAGCCCGTCTTCGAGTGGATCCATCTGCCGCACGGCATGATCCACCCGCTGGGCTATGTGATCGCGCTCGCCGCGGTGGTCTTCTTCCACCTCGTCATCGGCGAGATGGTCCCGAAGAACCTCGCGATGGCTGCCCCGGAGAAGGCCGCGCTGTGGCTGAGCCCCGGTCTGGTCGTCTTCGCCCGCTTCTGCAAGCCGATCACGATCGCCCTCGGTGCCTGTGCCCGGGCCATCCTGCGCCTCTTCGGCGTCGAGCCCAAGGACGAGGTCGAGGCGGTCTTCACCAGCGAACAGCTCAACCGCCTGGTGGAGGACTCCGGTCAGGCCGGTCTCCTCGACCCCGAGGAGCAGGAACGTCTGGAGGACGCGCTGGAGCTGGGCTCCCGCCCGGTCACGGACGTCCTGCTGGGGCGCGAGTCGCTGGTCACCGTCGGCCCATCGATCACCCCGGGCCAGGTGGTCGAACTGACCGCGCGCACCGGCTACTCCCGTTTCCCGGTGGTCGCCGACAACGGAGCCTTCATGGGCTATCTGCACGTCAAGGACGTACTGGACCTGGAGGAGTCCGAGCGGGCGGTGCCGCAGCACATCTGGCGCTCCATGACGACCCTGCGCTCCGAACTCCCCCTGGACGACGCCCTGACGGTGATGCGCCGTGCGGCGACCCACCTGGCCCAGGTCGCGGACGCGTCCGGCAAGGTGCTGGGGCTGGTCGCCCTGGAGGATGTACTCGAACTCCTGGTCGGCGAGGTGACGGACCCGGCGCATCGGAAGACGACGCAGGTGAAGGTGACGGAGCCCCGCGTGAGCGGGGAGCCGGAGGAGGCGCTGGCCAAGTAAGGCCGGGCGGGGGCTACAGGGCCGACGGGTCCTGGGGTCCCCGCCCCGACAGCACCTCGCCGTACGCCTGCATCAGATCCGGCAGCCGCAGGGTCGACAGGTCGTCCCGGGTCAGCATCCCCGGGTACGTCGACAGCCGTAGATCCCGGTACGCGCAGCTCTTCTCGTACAGCGTCCGCAGGAACCTTCCGTTGCCGAGCTCGTCGATCCAGCCCTGGTCCACCACGTGCCCGGCGATGGAGCGCAGTTCGTCCAGCGCCTCCTCGTCCCAGATGTCACCGTTGTCCGCGGCGAGGACCTCGCCGATCGAGGTCAGTTCCAGCGGCCGGTAGGACGGGAAGTCGACGCGGCTGGTGAAGCGCGACGACAGTCCTGGGTTGGCGGCGAGGAGGCGGTCCATGCCCTCGGGATAGCCGGCCAGGATCACCACCAGGTGGTCCCGGTTGTCCTCGGCCCGCTTCAGCAGCACCTGGAGGGCCTCGTCGCCGTACGCGTCGCCCTTGCCGTAGCCGGAGTTGGACAGGGAGTACGCCTCGTCGACGAAGAGGACCCCGCCGATCGCGGAATCGATGAGCTCGTTGGCCTTCACGGCGGTCTGCCCGAGGTACTCGCCGACGAGGTCGGCCCGTTGGGCCTCCACCAGATGGTCGCCGCCGAGCAGGCCGAGGGCGTAGAAGACGCGGCCCAGGATGCGGGCGACGGTGGTCTTGCCGGTGCCGGAGGGGCCGGAGAAGACGAAGTGCCGCTTGGGCGGCTGGACCGGCAGCCCCTGCCCGGCGCGCAGCCGGGCCATGTTCAACTGCGCGGAGAGCGCCTTGACCTGCCGCTTCACGGGCTCCAGGCCCACCATGCGCTCCAGTTCGGTGAGCGCCTCCTCGAGTAAGACGGGGTCGGTGGGCCCGGCGGGCAGCGCCGGGGAGGGGACCAGCCTCTCGCGCACCGCGGGATCGGTCACCGACGGCAGCGGTCCGGTCGGCAGGTCGGGCTCGGACAGCCTGAGGTCACGGCCCTCGGCGCCGAAGAGCGGATCCAGCCCGTCCGGCCCGTCCAGTACGTCCTGCGCGCCGGACAGCGTGATCGCCGCGAGGTCGGCCGCGTCGTCGTACCCGTCGGACTCGGTGATCGCCGCCAGTCGGGCCGAGGTGTCCATGAACGCCGGGTCGACCCGGTGCACGGCGCGGTAGAGGGGGAGCGCGGCGGCGGAGCGGCCGGTGCCCTCGTGGGCCCGGGCGAGCCAGTAGCGCAGTTCCTTGCGCTGCGGCTGCTCGCTGCGGCAGCGCATCAGCGCCGCCGACAGCAGTGGTTCGGCCTGGCCGTACATCTCCAGGCGTACCCGGGCCATGCCACCGAACAGCCCCGCCTCGATGCCGAGCAGCGGATCGTCGATCAACGGGTCGGTGTGCCGGACGAGTTGGTCCCAGTCCTTGACCAGGTAGGACCGGCAGGCGTGCAGGAAACGCACCTGCGGATCGGCGTCCACGGGCGGCAGACCCGCCAACGCCCGGTCCAGTTCCGGGACATGGCGTCCGTCCAGCCAGTGCGAGGCGTGCGCGAGCAGCAGGTCGCGCGGGCTCTCCAGTACCGGCTGCACCCACCAGCCCAGCCAGTACCAGGAGTTGAGGGTGCGGCGATGCCGGGCGCGCTGTTCCCCGAAGCGCTCCCGGTGCCGGAACATCCTCAGCAGCGCGGTCGTCGTGTCGACGCGCAGCGCGTGCAGCCCGAGCCAGCCGTCGGCCATCCCCGGGTCCATCCGCACCGCGGCGCGGAACTCCTCCTCCGCCTGCGGATAGGCGCCCATCGTGTAGGCATCCACACCTCGCAGCCAGGCGAGGTCGGCCGGGGCCTGCGGGCCCTGCGTGCCGAAGTCCATCACGTCCCCCACAAACCGTGCCCCCGCTGGTTGGCCACCGAGCCGTCGCCCGCCGACCGCCTTGATCGAACCGCCTTGCGGCGGACCGGAGTTGCGACGGTGCGCAGAGCTGCCGTCCGTAGGTCGCACCGAGGGCATCGTACCCGCGGGGGTGGGGCCCGCCGAAGGGTGCCGCACAGGACGTTTGACGAGGTGGGAGCAGATGGGGCGCATTCCCGATGGTGACCGAGGGTGAGCGAATCGCGCCTCGGAGCGCCCGAAAAGGGGGCCCAGGGCAGAACGAAGCCCCCGATCACGGGGGAACAACCGGGGGCTTCGCGACTGCGGGCGGCTACGAAAGGCCGCGCATTGAGAACGTAAGTCCTGTACGGCCCCTCGGTCAAGCCGAGTTGAAGCACTCCGGGAAGTTCGGCCGCAAGGGTCTTCACAAGTTCAGCACATTGCGGATGGTCCGTCACCCTGAGTGATTTCCCGGTCCGGTCCAGCGGTCCCGGCGGGCCCGGGAAGCACCTCGTACCCCTTCTCTCCCTGCCGCACCAGAAGATCGGCGAAGGGCCGGGAAGGGTCCTCCGCGAAGTGCGCGCGTTCCGCCCGGACCCACCCGGCCCAGAACTCCCGCTGCTCCGCCCCGTCCCGGGAGCGTCCCCGGTCCCAGGACTCCTCACGGGGCAACTCCATCCACAGCAGCTGCGCGAGGTGCGGCCGCAGGGCCCGGCGCCCCGCACCGACGCCCTCGACGAGGACCACAGGGGCCGGGGCCAGCTCCCGGACCGGTCCGAAGCGCCGCGCGTGCCAGTCATAGGGGGCGTAGCGCGCGCTCTCTCCTCGCCGCAAGGGCTCGATCACCTGCTCCAGCAACCGCCCGGTCCAGCCGAACAGCTCCTCATGGCTCGCGATGTCGTCGAGATGCAGCACCGGCGCACCACCGAGGGCGACCGCCAACTCCCCGGCGAACGTGGACTTCCCGGACCCGGCGTGCCCATCGACCCCGACCAGCCGGACCGGCCCGCAGGACGGGGCCAGCCGCCGGAGCCGGGAGACGAGCTGGTGCATGGCCGGTTCCTGGGGTGTCGAGGGATGTCGAGGGGTGGTGAGCGCTGTGCGACTTTAGCCTCCGCAGGTCATGCCAGTGGTCGAGGCCAATATTCGTGGGCGTGGCATGGGGCGAAGTGCTGGCAGGAGCCTGTTGGGTGTGGTCATAGTGGGCGCACAAACGTGCAGGGGATCTGCCCGAACTCGGACACACTTGGGGGTCGTTCCACCCATGAGCAGAGCCGAACAGCCGTCCCGGAGAACCGTTCTGGCCGCCGCGGTCGCCGCCGCGGTGGCGGGCAGTGCGGGCCCGGCCGTCGCCGCCGGCGCCACGACCGACGCCAGGGGGCCCGCCCAAGCGCCCGCCCGCCTGGTCGACAACCGTTTCTGGACGTCGTACGCCGACTGGCGTGGCGGCCTCGCGAAGGGCACGCGCGCCGTCGCGGGCGCCCGTCCGGGGCTGGTGATCGGCGCCGCGGCCGGCACCGTCGACTACACCGACCCGCACACCGGCACGACCGCCTCCTGGGAGTACGGGACCTGGACGTCCCCCGTCCACAAGCTGGCCGTCCCCTCCACGGAGGCCATCGCGTCCTGGAACGCGCACACGCCGGACGGCACCTGGCTCCAGGTGGAGCTGAAGGGCACGTACTCCGACGGCACGGCGACCCCCTGGTACGTGATGGGCCGTTGGGCGGCCGGTGACCAGGACATCCGGCGGACCTCGGTGGACGACCAGACCGACGACAAGAGCAGCATCTGGACGGACACCTTCTCGATCGACGACCCGGCGACCGGGTTGCGCCTCACCTCGTACCGGCTGCGGCTGACCCTCTACCGCAAGCCGGGGACGAAGAAGACCCCCACCGTGTGGCGGCTCGGCGCGATGGGGTCCGACATCCCCGACCGGTTCTCCGTGCCCGCCTCCACACCGGGGCTCGCCCAGGAGCTGAGCGTTCCGCGGTACTCGCAGGAGATCCACGCGGGTCAGTACCCCGAGTACGACAACGGCGGCGAGGCCTGGTGCAGCCCCACCTCCTCGCAGATGATCATCGAGTACTGGGGCGGCCGGCTCACTCCCGAGCAGCTGGCCTGGGTCGATCCGACGTACGCCGATCCGCAGGTGTGCCACGCGGCCCGGTACACGTTCGACTACCAGTACGCCGGCTGCGGCAACTGGCCGTTCAACGCCGCCTACGCGGCCACCTTCGACGGCCTCCAGGGCGTGGTCACCCGGCTCGGCTCGCTCACCGATCTGGAGACGCTGATCGCGGCGGGCATCCCGGCCATAACGTCCCAGTCCTTCCTCAAGGAGGAACTCACCGGCGCGGGATACGGCACCTCCGGGCACCTGATGACCGTCATCGGCTTCACCGCCGAGGGCGATGTGATCGCCAACGACCCGGCCTCGCCCAGCGACGAGGCGGTGCGGCGTGTCTACAAGCGGGCCGAGTGGGAGAAGATCTGGCTCCGCACCAAGCGGTACAACGCCAGCGGCAAGGTGGTCTCCGGCACAGGCGGCGTCTGCTACCTGTACTTCCCCGCGCGCCCGACCCCGCGGCAGTGCAAGGCGCTCGCGGCGGTGGGAGTGCGCTGAACCGATGCGGGGCCCCGGTGCGTGCCGGGGCCCTGTGACCAAGCTCTCGGCCGCAAAAGCCCCGGCCGGTGGCAAGGTGGACGAATGACCGCATCAGCAGCCACAGCCACCCGCACCCGCACCGGCGGCCCCCGGGACGACGGCCCGAAGGTCCTCGAACACATCGC
The DNA here is from genome assembly GCF_045041065.1 of Streptomyces sp. NBC_00028. Classification (NCBI taxonomy): domain Bacteria; kingdom Bacillati; phylum Actinomycetota; class Actinomycetes; order Kitasatosporales; family Streptomycetaceae; genus Streptomyces; species Streptomyces sp. NBC_00028. The sequence goes on from NZ_CP108293.1 coordinate 8,225,740, forward strand.
GGGCTGGGCGCTCGTCCTGGTGATCGCGATGCTCGTGACCCAGCTCGGCCTTCTGTGACCTGACTCCCGCTTGACCTGACATACTGCGGGAGTCCCGCCACCAGCCCGAGACCAGGGTCGAAATTGAATATCAGTGATCAGCGTGCAGCCGCCCGGCCACGGGCGCGCGGCACCGAGCGCTCGGTCGCACGCCGCGCCGAACTCATCGCGATCGGGCGGCGGTTGTTCGCCGACACCTCGTACGACGCGCTCTCCATGGACGACATCGCCCGTCAGGCGCATGTCGCCAAGGGGCTGATCTACTACTACTTCCAGTCCAAGCGCGGCTACTACCTGGCGATCATCCAGGACTCCGTCGCCGACCTGGTCACCTTCGCGGCGAGCGGTCTCCAACTGCCCCAACTGGACCGGGTCCAGCGCACGATCGACAGCTATCTGCGCTACGCCGAGCACAACCAGGCCGCCTACCGCACGGTCGTCAGCGGCGGCGTCGGCTTCGACACCGAGGTGCACGCCATCCGGGACGGCGTGCGCGAGGCGATCGTCGCGACCATAGCCGAGGGGGCCTACGGCCGCACCGACATCGCCCCACTGGCCCGCATGGGCCTGCTGGCCTGGGTGTGCAGCGTCGAGGGCGCCACCCTCGACTGGATCGACCGCCCCGAACTGCCCCGCGACACCATGCGCGAGCTCCTCGTGAGGACGCTGGGCGGCGCCCTGCGCGCCATCGAGGAACTGGACCCGTCCTACCCGGCCCCGGAGCCGGCCCGCCGGGACGTCTGAGGCCCGACGCCACTCGGGGCGGAGGCCACGGCCCCCACCCCAAGTACGCTCACTCCACGGTCAGTTGATCGCCTTGATCAGCTCCCCGCCCGTGGTGTCACCGCTCAGCTCCCAGAAGAACGTGCCGCCGAGCCCCTGCTGGTTCTTGTACGCCATCTTCGTCCCGATGGTCGCGGGCGTGTCGTAACTCCACCAGTTGTTCCCGCACTTGGCGTACGCGGTGCCGGCCACGGTCCCGGTCGCCGGGCACTTCGACTTCAGCACCTTGTAGTCCTCGATGCCCTGCTCGTAGGTCCCCGCCGCCGGGCCGGTCGCCGTGCCGCCGGGCGCCGCCTGGGTGACGCCGGTCCAGCCGCGGCCGTAGAAGCCGATGCCGAGCAGCAGCTTCGAGGCCGGGACGCCGAGGCCCTTGAGCTTGGCGATGGTCGCCGAGGTGTAGTAGTTCGCCGTCGGGATGCCCGAGTAGGAGTTCAGCGGCGAGTGCGGTGCCGTCGGACCGGTCGAGGCCCAGGCGCCGAAGTAGTCGTACGTCATCGGGTTGTACCAGTCGACGTACTGGGCCGCGCCCGCGTAGTTCGCCGCGTCGATCTTGCCGCCCGAGGTGGCGTCGGCGGTGATGGCGGCGGTGACCAGGTTGGCGCCGCCGAACTTCGAACGCAGCGCCGCCATCAGGTTCTTGAACGCCTCACGCCCGCTGGTGTCACAGGTGTTGCCGCAGGCGTTCGGGTACTCCCAGTCGATGTCGATGCCGTCGAAGACATCGGCCCACTTCGAGTTCTCGACCAGGTCGTAGCAGGACTGGGCGAACGCGGCCGGGTTCTTCGCCGCCTCGCCGAAGCCGCTCGACCAGGTCCAGCCGCCGAAGGACCACAGGACCTTGAGGCCGGGGTGCTTCTTCTTCAGCTCCCGCAGCTGGTTGAAGTTGCCGCGCAGCGGCTGGTCCCAGGTGTCGGCGACCCCGTCCACCGACTCGGCGGCGGTGTAGGTCCGGTCGGTGGCGGCGTAGGCGTCGCCCATCGCGCACTTGCCGCCGGTGACGTTGCCGAAGGCGTAGTTGATGTGCGTGAGCCTGGCCGCGGAGCCGGAGGTCTCGATGTTCTTGACGTAGTACTTGCGGTCGTAGGTGCCCCATTCGGTGAAGTAGCCGACGACCTTCGAACCGGCTTTCACCGTGGGCTTCGCGGCGGGCTCGGCGGTCGCGGTACCCGCGCCGGCCAGCAGTCCGGCGCCCAGGACCGCGCAACAGGCGGCCGACACGAGCGCCCGGAATCGGGTGCGGGGACGGGGGGAGTCGTGCATCGGGTGTCTCCTCGTGGGGGAGAGGGGAGCGTGCGCCGATTGGCATGAACGCGGTAAGGCGTGTGGTCCGTCACGGTAGGAGGACTAGACCAGTACGTCAATGGTTCGGACCAATTTCGCGCTCTTCGAGCCTCACTCCAGGTTTCCTGAAGTAAGCGGTCGTTAACTGGTGACTCGGTGCCGCCGATCGGGCATACTCACAGCGCAGAGCCGCTGGTCAGCAGCTTCCGAGACCCGGGAGTGCGAGCATCGGCACAGCCCTCAGCAAGACCCGGCGGAGTCGCCCCCACCCAGGGCGCACATCCGTCGAAGTGCCCGACAGGGAGGAGAGCGTCGCCATGCCCGACCGCGCCCCGCAGCCGGTGGACCGTCAACTGCCCACGGACGAGGCCCGGGATCTGATCTCACTCGTCCGCGACATCGCGCAGCGAGAGATCGCCCCGAAGGCGGCCGAGGAGGAGGACGCCGGACGGTTCCCGCGCGAGATCTTCACCCTGCTCTCGGAGTCCGGCCTGCTCGGACTGCCCTACGACACCGAGTACGGCGGCGGCGACCAGCCGTACGAGGTCTACCTCCAGGTCCTCGAAGAGCTCGCCGCGGCCCGCCTCACCGTGGGCCTCGGGGTGAGCGTGCACACCCTCGCCTCCTACGCCCTCGCCGCCTACGGCAGCAAGGAGCAGCAGGTCGAACACCTGCCCGCGATGCTCGGCGGCGGCCTGCTCGGCGCGTACTGCCTCTCCGAACCGGCCTCCGGCTCGGACGCTGCGTCCCTGCGGACCCGGGCGGTCCGTGACGGAGACGACTGGGTCATCACCGGCACCAAGGCCTGGATCACCCACGGCGGCATCGCCGACTTCTACACCGTCATGGCGCGCACCGGCGAGGAGGGCGCCCGCGGGATCACGGCCTTCCTGGTGCCGGGCGACGCGGCGGGCCTCAGCGGGGCCGTGCCGGAGAAGAAGATGGGCATGAAGGGTTCGCCCACCGCCCAGGTCCACCTCGACGGCGTGCGCGTGGGCGACGACCGGCGGCTCGGCGACGAGGGGCAGGGTTTCGCCATCGCCCTGTCCGCGCTGGACTCCGGACGCCTCGGCATCGCGGCCTGCGCGATCGGCGTGGCCCAGGCGGCGCTGGACGCGGCCGTGGGGTACGCGACGGAGCGGCGGCAGTTCGGCAAGCCCATCGCCGACTTCCAGGGGCTGCGGTTCATGCTCGCCGACATGGCCACCCAGATCGAGGCGGGCCGCGCCCTGTATCTGTCGGCGGCGCGGCTGCGGGACGCGGGCCGGCCGTTCGCCAAGCAGGCCGCGATGGCCAAGCTGCTGTGCACCGACGCGGCGATGAAGGTCACCACGGACGCCGTCCAGGTCCTCGGGGGCTACGGCTACACCGCGGACTTCCCGGTGGAGCGCTATATGCGCGAGGCCAAGGTCCTCCAGATCGTCGAGGGCACCAACCAGATCCAGCGGATGGTCATCGCCCGTCACCTGGCGGGGCCGGAGACGCGCTGAACTGGCCCGGTCTGACCTGCGGCGCCGCGAGCCGGACCCACTCCGGGTCGTGGCGCCCGGGCAGGGTCCGGCCCCGGTCGGCCCACATCCGCAGCAGATCGCGGTAGATCGGCGGATCCTGCTGCTGCGGCGGCGGAACCGATTCTGCCGGGGGCGGCACGAACACTCGGCGCTGACGCCCGGTCGCTGAATATGTGGGGGTCATACCAGGGCAACGCGGTGACGGCCGGGCAGGTCACCCGACGACGGAATCGACAGTGAGTTCACGGCCGTCCCCGTGTCTGGCCTCCGACGCCTGTCTGACGTACCGTCAGCCCAGCCGTCCCCAGGGAGGTTGGCCGTGGCCGACGACCGCCCCGTACCGCTCGACGAGTACCCGGTGCACCAGGTCCCCCTCTCCATGAAGCATGTGGCGACCGGCGACCGGAACGCCTACGACCGCTGCATCTTCCACGTCCTCGACCACGAGGGCCGCGCCCTGCTGATCCTCGGGCTCGGCGTGTACCCGAACCTGGGCGTGATCGACGCGTACGCCACCCTGCGCACCGGCGGGGTCCTGCACGCGGTGCGCGCCTCGGACGCCCTCGGCGAGGACCGCATGCGGCTCGTCGTCGGTCCGCTCCGGATCGAGGTCGAGGACCCGCTGCGCCGACTGCGCCTGGTCTGCGACGACGACGCGCTGTCGTACGACCTCCTCTGGACCGCCGACTTCCCGGCCCTCTGGGAACCCCACCACGTCCAGCGCCGCGGCGACCGGCTCACCCTGGAGGGGCGGCGGTTCGTGCAGGCCGGGAGCGTGGCGGGGGTCGTCCGCGCGGCCGGCGAGGAGTTCCGGGTCACGCCGGGGGAGTGGACCGGCACGCGGGACCGCAGCTGGGGTGTGCGACCGATGCCCGGCGAGGAGGGCGGCCGACTCGCCGCGGAGCACCCCACCGAGGGCTTCCACTGGATCTGGTGCCCCGTCCGCTTCCCGGACCGGTTCCTGATGGTGATCGTCCAGGAGGACGCCGACGGCTACCGCACCCTCAACGACGCCACCCTCGTCCGCCCCGGCCATCGGGACCGCCAACTCGGCTGGCCCCAGCCGGAGATCACCTACCGCCCCGGCACCCGCCACCCCGAGCGAGCCCTCATCCACCTCGGCGACCCGCGGGGGCCCCAGGAGCTGGAGGTGGAGATCCTCACCTCCTCCCCGCTGGCCCTCGGCGCCGGCTACCCGCCCGCCGACGACTGGCAGCACGGCACCTGGCGCGGCCACGGCTGGACCGACCGCCGCACCTACGACCTGACCGAGCCGCACCCGCTCGCCGGGTACGGGGTCACCGACCACGCCGCCCGCTTCCGCCTCGACGGACAGACCGGCCACGGCATCTTCGAGCACGGCTCCTTCGGCCGGCACGACCCGAGCGGGTTCACCGGCTTCGACTCAGTGGCACCGCAGGGGAGTTGACGATGACGTCCCGGCAAGAGCCACGCCCTCGTACGACCACCCGCGACCCGGAGGACCTCGCCCGCCGCCTCACCACCTGGCTCGACACCCGGCTGCCCGGCGCGAAGGCCACCGGCATGACCGTGCCCGCCTCGAACGGCATGTCCAGCGAGACCCTTCTCTTCGACATCGAACACCCCGAACCACCGCTGCGCTCCTGCGCGTTGAGGCTGGCCGCGGACCCGGCGGCGTACACCGTCTTCCCGGTCTACGACATGGTCCGCCAGTACCGCACGATGCGCGCCGTCGGCGAACACTCCGACCTGCCCGTGCCCCGGGTGCTGTGGCTGGAGGAGGACCCGGGCCCGCTCGGCGCGCCCTTCTTCGTCATGGAGCGCGTGGAGGGCCGCGTGCCGCCGGACGTCATGCCGTACACCTACGAGGGCAACTGGCTGCACGCGGCGAGCGACGAGGAACGCGAGCGCCTGGAGGCGGACACCGTAGGGCTGTTGGCCCGACTGCACGACCAAGTGCCGGTGCGCGCGGCCGAGTTCCTGTCGCTCCCCGGCGAGGGTGACGCGCTTCGCCGCCATGTCATGGCCCAACGGGCCTACTACGACTGGGTGATCGACGGCACAGCCCGCTCACCTCTCATCGAGGCAGGATTCGACCGACTGGAGGAGATGTGGCCCGACGATCCGGGCCCGCCCGTCCTCAACTGGGGCGACGCGCGCATCGGGAACATCGTCTACGACGGCTTCGCACCCGCCGCCGTCCTCGACTGGGAGATGGCGGCCCTCGCTCCACGCGAGGTCGACCTCGGCTGGACCGTCTATCTGCACCGCTTCTTCCAGGACCTGACCGAAGCCTTCGGGCAGCGCGGACTGCCCGACTTCCTGCGCCGCGACCGCATCGAGGCGCGCTACGCCGAACTCACCGGCCACACCCCGCGCGACATGGACTTCTACACCCTCTACGCCGCTCTGCGGCAGGCCGTCGTCATGCTGCGGGTCGCCTATCGGCAGGTGCACTTCGGCGAGGCCGTCGTCCCGCCCGACCCGGACACACTGATCCTGCACCACGGCAGCCTGCGAGCCATGGTGCAGGGCAGCTACTGGGACTGAGCGACGAACAACCGGCCGGCGCGTGGGCTCAGGCGGCGTGGCGTCGCATCTCGGGGACCCTCATGGGGCGTGAGCCCGGCCCGCCGACGTGCGAGAAGGGCTGGGTCCGCCAGTCGAGACCCTGAGGGAGCGTCAACAGCAGGGCGGTGTCCTGCTCCTGGGGCTCGACGTCCTCGTCCGCGGGGCGCGCCTCGGCGGCGCGGCGGCCCGTACCGGCGCAGACCGTGAGACCGAAGGGGTTCCAGGGCGAGGCGCACAGCGCGTGCTCCGGCAGGACCTCCTCGTCCGCCAGCAGTGCGATGGGCTGCGCACAGTCCGGGCAGATCACCCGGAACATCTCGAAGGTGTCGTACGCTTCGAACTCGTCGTCGAGGGCGTCGGGTTCGACGCCCTCCGGCTCGGGCTCGGCGACCGCCTGGAGTCGCTTGGGTGCGGTACGACCAGGGCGCTGAAGACTCTGCATGGGTTCTCCCCCTCGGGCTGGGCCGTGAAGGCGCTGCGGCCTCGACCACAGCAAGCACTTCCCGCCCGGTCTCGGCGGTAATCACGAGAACATCACGGAGACCGTCCGGGGCCTGTGTCCTTCGTCACATGCCCCGCGCAGGTGCCCGGCGCGGTCGTTTTGTCCCTCAGTCGGCTCACAGGCTGCTCTCGGCCACATCACGAACCGGGTATGACCTGGGCTGCTCAGGTATCCGAGGAGATCACCCGCGCTGTAAGTTCTTGCGCCATGGAGGAGCTGGACCGTCAAATCGTGCAGCTGCTCGTCAAGGACGGGCGGATGAGCTACACAGACCTCGGCAAGGCCACGGGCCTGTCCACGTCGGCCGTGCACCAGCGGGTGCGCCGGCTGGAGCAGCGTGGCGTCATCCGTGGCTATGCCGCCGTCGTCGACCCGGAGGCCGTCGGGCTGCCCATGACCGCCTTCATCTCGGTGAAGCCGTTCGACCCCAGCGCACCGGACGACATCGCCGAGCGTCTCGCTGGGGTGCCGGAGATCGAGGCCTGCCACAGCGTCGCCGGCGACGAGAACTACATCCTCAAGGTGCGGGTGGCCACGCCGCACGAGCTGGAGGAGCTGCTGGCTCGGCTGCGGTCGCTGGCGGGGGTGTCGACGCGGACGACGGTGGTGTTGTCGACGCCTTATGAGGCTCGCCCACCGAGGATCTGAGGGGCCTTTCGTCGGCGGGTGCGGGTTCGTGGGGGCTGGTCGCGCCCACGCGGCGAAGCCGCAGACCGAAACAGCCCCGCGCCCCTTGGGGCCTGTCCGGCGGATCATGCCGCAGACGCGGGGTCTGGCACGTCGGCCTGCGGCGTTGTCGTCGGTTGCCGACTCCCCCACTCTCGGCTGCGCTCGAGCGGGAGGGGGGCCCATCGCGTCGCCGCCCTCCTCCGCCCTGCAGCTTGGGGGTACCTCCCACGCCCTTAAGGCAGTGGGGGGGAGCACCAGCCCCCGCTTACCCGCGTCGATGAGGCGCCGCGGCTTTCCTGCGACTTGATCCACCGGACAGGCCCCAGGGCACTGACGGCGCCCCCTGTGCTGAGCGGTCCGCGTGACGCGCGAGACTGGTCCCCATGACTGAGCGCAGCCCCGAGCCCCAGACCGTCCTGCTCCGCCGCGGAGAGGTCCACAGCCCCGCTGATCCCTTCGCCACCGCGATGGTCGTCGAGCGGGGCCAGGTCGCCTGGGTGGGCTCCGAGGGCGCGGCCGACGCCTTCGCGGACGGTGTCGACGAGGTCGTCGACCTGGACGGCGCCCTGGTCACCCCCGCGTTCACCGACGCCCACGTCCACACCACCGCCACGGGCCTCGCCCTGACCGGCCTCGACCTGTCCGACGCGCCCTCCCTGGAGGCGGCCCTCGCCCTCGTCCGGGACTTCGCCGCCTCCCGCCCGGACGACCGCGTGCTGCTCGGCCACGGCTGGGACGCCGCCCGCTGGCCCGGTGGCCGTCCGCCCACGCGCGCTGAGCTCGACGCGGCCACCGGCGGCCGCCCGCTCTACCTCTCCCGCATCGACGTCCACTCCGCGGTCGTGACGACGGCCCTGCTCGACATGACCTCCCTGGGGCACGTGGAGGGGCCGCTCACCGCCGACGCCCACCACGCCGTACGCGCCACCGCGCTCGGCGCCATCACCCCGGCCCAGCGCGTCGAGGCCCAGCGCACCGCCCTCGCCCACGCCGCCTCCCTCGGCATCGGCTCCGTGCACGAGTGCGCCGGGCCTGACATCTCCTCCGAGGACGACTTCACCGGGCTGCTGCGGCTGGCCACCGAACAGGCCGGGCCGCGGGTCGTGGGCTACTGGGCCGAACGGGACGTCGACAAGGTGCGGGAGCTGGGCGCTCTCGGCGCCGCCGGGGACCTGTTCGTCGACGGCGCCCTCGGCTCCCACACCGCCTGTCTGCACCGCCCGTACACCGACGCCGAGCACACCGGCACCGCCTACCTGGACGCGGCCGCCGTCGCAGCCCATGTCGTGGAGTGCACCGAGGCGGGCCTCCAGGCGGGCTTCCACGCCATCGGCGACGCCGCCGTGACCGCCGTGGTCGAGGGCGTCCGCGCCGCCGCGGAGAAGGTCGGCCTGGCCCGCGTCCGCGCCGCCCGCCATCGCGTCGAGCACGCCGAGATGCTCACGCCCGAGACGATCGCCGCCTTCGCCGAGCTGGGCCTCACCGCCTCCGTGCAGCCCGCGTTCGACGCGCTGTGGGGCGGCGAGGACGGCATGTACGCCCAGCGTCTGGGCGCGGAGCGGGCCCGCACCCTGAACCCCTTCGCGGCCCTCCTGCGCGCCGGCGTACCGCTCGCCTTCGGCTCCGACAGTCCGGTCACCCCGCTCGACCCGTGGGGCACGGTCCGCGCCGCCGCCTTCCACCGCACCCCCGAGCACCGGGTCTCGGTCCGTGCCGCGTTCACCGCGCACACGCGGGGCGGCTGGCGGGCGGTCGGCCGGGACGACGCGGGCGTCCTGGTACCCGGCGCGCCCGCCGATTACGCGGTCTGGCGTACCGACGAGCTGGTCGTCCAGGCCCCGGACGACCGGGTCGCCCGCTGGTCCACCGACCCCCGCTCCGGCACCCCGGGCCTGCCCGACCTCTCCCCGGGCGCCGACCTGCCGATCTGCCTGCGGACCGTGGTCGGCGGACGGACGGTGTTCGTGCGGCCGAGCGAGTGATCTCCGGGGGTGGCACAGCTCCGTTCGGCTGCCGTCGCCGCCTCTCGCGACCTGCGCATCCTCCGCACTGACCTGGGCATTGAGGAGAGAGTCGCAGGTCAAACGGCTGTTGACAGCCAACGGCAGGGGGCCGGTAGGTTCGGCCCAGTCCACCACCGGACGCCCTACCGGGGAACGTCCGTGAACTCGTCGCCGCGCCGCTGGGTCAGGGGACGGTGTGCCGCACCGGGGCACCGCCACTGGGAGCCAGGCTCAGCGCCCGCGCCGCTGCGAGGGAACGTTCCGGCCGGTCGGGGAGGTGTGACCCGGGTGGGGCCCGGTCGCTCAGTAGACAACGGCTTTCGGTCGATCCGCAGCCAGCGGGTCCCAGGTCGGCCCGAAGGGCGCCGGGCCCCCATCCGCCGTACGCACAGGCGTCGAAAAGCGGGTACTTACCCAGCTCTTGTTAAAACGACACCACCATACGAACCTCCTGTCACGTCGGTGCACGCGCCGCGCACTATGGTGGACGCCTGCGGACGGACTGAAGGGGCAGTAGTGAACGACGGCGACGGGACCCTGGCGGGGAGGCAGTTCGGCCCGCTCGGCACGGCCTTGGTGATCATCCCGACCTACAACGAGGCGGAGAACATCAAGAAGATCGTCGGCCGGGTCCGCGAGTCGGTCCCCGACGCGCATGTGCTCGTCGCCGACGACAACAGCCCCGACGGCACCGGCAAGCTGGCCGACGAACTCGCCGCCTCGGACGACCATGTGCAGGTCCTGCACCGCAAGGGCAAGGAAGGCCTCGGCGCCGCCTACCTCGCGGGCTTCCGCTGGGGCCTGGACAACGGCTACGGGGTCCTGGTCGAGATGGACGCAGACGGCTCGCACCAGCCCGAGGAGCTGCCGCGGCTGCTGACCGCCCTCAAGGGCGCCGACCTCGTCCTCGGCTCGCGCTGGGTGCCCGGCGGCCGGGTGGTGAACTGGCCCAAGTCACGCGAGTTCATCTCCCGCGGCGGCAGCCTCTACTCCCGCGTCCTGCTCGACGTCCCCATCCGGGACGTCACCGGCGGCTACCGGGCCTTCCGCCGCGAGACCCTGGAGGGCCTCGGCCTCGACGAGGTCGCCTCCCAGGGCTACTGCTTCCAGGTCGACCTGGCCCGCCGCGCGATCAAGGCCGGCTATCACGTGGTCGAGGTGCCCATCACCTTCGTCGAGCGCGAACTCGGCGACTCCAAGATGAGCCGCGACATCCTGGTGGAAGCCCTGTGGCGGGTCACCACCTGGGGCGTGGGGGAGCGGGTCGGCAAGGTGCTGGGCAGCGACAAGAAGCCGGACACGAAGCCGGACGCGAAGCCGGACACGAAGCCGGACACCAGGGCGGACACGAAGGCCGACGAGAAGGCCTGACCCAGGCCCGACCCAGGCCTGACCTCGGTCGTCGTACGGCCGCACCGGCCCCGTTGATCGCCCCCTTATCCCGTGTTGAGCCGGTCCCAGGCACACTGGACGCATGACGACTGGCGCTCCGACCCCCACGTACCCCGCCCGGCCCCGGCGCTCCCGGCTGCGCACCTTTCTGCCGCTGGGGATCGCGGCATGGCTGGTGCTGGAGATCTGGCTGCTGACCGTGGTCGCCGGCGCCGCGAGCGGGTTCACGGTGTTCCTGCTGCTGCTCGCCGGGTTCGTGCTCGGCGCGGTGGTCATCAAGCGGGCGGGCCGACGTGCCTTCCAGAACCTCAACCAGGCGCTCCAGCGCGGCACGGCCCCCTCCAGCGGCGGTGGCAACGGCCTGTTGATGCTGGGCGGCCTGCTGCTGATGATCCCGGGCCTGATCTCGGACGTGATCGGCCTGGCGCTGCTGATCCCGCCGGTCCAGAAGGCGCTGAGCCGCTACACGGAGCGCACGGTGGAACGTCGGCTGCGCGAGGCCGCCCCGGGCACCCTGGGTGACGCCTTCCAGCAGGCCCGGATGCGCCGCCCCGACGGCAAGGTGGTCCAGGGCGAGGTCATCCGTGACGAGCCGGGCCGGACCCCCGAGGAGCCGCGCCCACCGCTGACGGGCTGACGGCCGCCTGTGACGGGCTGACCGCTCGCCTTTGACGGGCTGGCGGCCCGCGAACATGACTTCGGGCGCCGTACGTGAAACTCACGTACGGCGCCCGAAGTCATGTCGTGCGCAGTGTTTTCCGCTCAGGCCCTGGGGACTATGCGGACTTGCGGCTGTCCCGGGGGTGAACGGCGATGTTCATCGCCCCCGAGCGGAGTACCGCCAGACGCTCCTCGAGGACCTCTTCGAGTTCCTCGCGGGTGCGTCGCTCCATCAGCATGTCCCAATGTGTACGCGCGGGCTTGGCCTTCTTCTCTTCAGGGCCATCGCCGTCAACGAGGAGTGCCTGGGCCCCGCAGACCTTGCACTCCCACTCCGGCGGGATCTCCGCCTCGACCGAGAAGGGCATCTCAAACCGGTGCCCCTTCTCGCATGCGTACTCCACGGCCTGGCGCGGGGCCAGGTCGATGCCGCGGTCCGTCTCGTAGCTGGTCACCACGAGGCGCGTGCCGCGAAGAGCTCGCTCACTCATGAATCGTGCCTCCCGGGCTTGTCGCCCACAGGACAGGTGTCGCTGTCGTCGTCATCCGGTCAACGTCCGGTCGGCGGTAAAGATTCCCGTTCTGGGTCATGCGTCGCCGTCGTAGCCGCCCCTTGTTCTACCCACCGGCGCCCGGTTTGTCACATCTGCTAGCAGATGTCACCCAGCGTTTCGGCATCTTTGACGCGCAGTAACGGTACGCCAGGCAGGCCAAACGCGTACACTACCGCCCTTTCGCGTCGAACGCTAAATCTTCTCCGGAACGGGATTGCCCGCGTCGCCGATCGCCTGCCGTACGGGTACCCGCGCGAGCAGGACGAACCCGATCGCGAAGAAGGCGACCAGAGAGATGATCGCGTCCCGATAGCTCCCGGTCAGCTGGTAGGTGATCCCGAACAGCAACGGGCCCAGCCAGCTCATGCCCCGGTCGCTCATCTCGTACGCCGAGAAGTATTCGGCCTCCTTGCCGGGCGGTACGAGATGGGAGAACAGGGAGCGGGACAGGGCCTGGCTGCCGCCGAGGACGAGGCCGATCCCGGCGGCCAGCACGAAGAACCACACGGGTGCCCCGGCGGGCAGGAAGTAGCCGGCCGCCAAGGTCACCGTCCACGCGACCAGCGAGCCGAGAATCGTCCGCTTGGCGCCGTACGTGCGGGCCAGTCGGCCCATCCCGAGCGCGCCCGCGACCGCGAGCACCTGGACCAGCAGCACCGCCCCGATGAGTGTCGACTGGCCGAGGCCCAGTTCCTCGGAGCCGTAGACCGACGCCTGGGAGATCACGGTCTGGATGCCGTCGTTGTAGACGAGGTACGCCAGCAGGAACGACAGGGTCAGCGGGTGGCGGCGCATGTCCCGGACGGTGGCCGCCAGCTGCCGGAAGCCCGGCGCCGTCGCCTCCCTTGCCGGTGCCCGGCGGTCGCGCAGCCGCCGTAGCGGTACCAGGGTGAACGCGCCCCACCACAGGCCGGCGGAGGCCAGACAGATCCGGACGGCCATGCCCTCGGAGAGGCCGAAGGATTCGTGGCCGGTGTAGAGGACCAGGTTCACGACCAGGACGAGGGAGCCCGCCGCGTAGCCGAAGGCCCAGCCGCGGGAGGAGACCGCGTCCCGCTCCTCGGGCGGGGCGATCTGCGGGAGATAGGAGTTGTAGAGCATCGCCCCGACGGCCGACGCCGCGTTCGCGACGATCAGCAGCACGCCGCCGAGCAGATAGCGGTCGCCGCCGAGGAAGAACATGGCCGTGGTGGCCGCGGCTCCCGTGTAGGCGGCGGCCGCCAGGAGGGGCTTCTTACGGCCCGTGCGGTCGGCCGCCGCGCCCACCAGGGGCATCACGAGGACGGCCGCGATCACCGACAGGGACACCGAGTACGCGAAGAAGGACCCAGCGCGCACCGGGATGCCCAGCGGATGGACATAGCCGTCCGCATCAGCGGCGTCCTCGGCCACCGACGTCAGATAAGGGCCGAGGAACACGGTGAGCACGCTCGTCGAGTAGACGGAGCACGCCCAGTCGTAGAAGTACCAGCCGCGCTGTTCGCGCCGCCGGTCGGCGGCCTCCGCCACCAGGGTGTCCGTGCCCATCCCGCCCCTCGCTGGTCCCGCGCGCGGGTGGCGGTTGCGGGGTCGGGAGGTCACTCAGACCCAGACGCCGCGGTCCTCCATGACCTTGCGCAACGTGTCGATGTGATCGGTCATGATGCCATCGACTCCCAGGTCCAGAAGACGGTGCATGCGATCGGGATCGTTGATGGTCCACACGTGCACATGCAGCCCGCGCGCGTGGGCGGCGCGGACGAAGCGGTGGTCGACGACCTGGATGCCCGACTGGGCCTCCGGCACCTGGGCGGCGACCGCGGAGCGGCGCAGCGCGGCCGGGACGCCCCAGGAGCGCAGCCGCAGATTGAGCACCCCCCGGGTGCCGTACGAGGTGGCCAGGCGTGGGCCCGCCAGCCGCTGCGCGCGCATGACCCGGGCCTCGGAGAACGAGCCGACGCAGACGCGGTCCCAGGTGTGGGTGCGCTCGACGAGGTCGAGGAAGGGGTGGAGCGCCGACTCCGCCTTCAGATCGACGTTCCAGCGTGCGTCCGGGAAGGCCTCCAGGAGCTCCTCGAACAGCGGCACCGGTTCCTGCCCCGCCACGCGCGCGCGGCTCACGTCCGCCCAGGGCAGATCCGCGATCCGCCCCGCCCCGTCCGTCACCCGGTCCAGGGTCGCGTCGTGGAAGGCGACGAGCTTCCCGTCCGCCGTGGCGTGGACGTCGGTCTCCAGATACCGGTAGCCCGTCTCCACCGCCCGCCGGAACTGCGACAGGGTGTTCTCCAGGCCGTCCGCGGCCCCGCCCCGGTGGGCGAAGGGGATCGGGCCGGGATGGTCGAGGTAGGGGTGACGTATCCGGGTGCTCACCGACGCAGTATCGCTCCCCGGGGTTGCCCGCCGGCAACGACCGTGCTGCCGCCCGATGCCGACGGGACGTCGAAGACCCGCAGGAAGAACTGGGCGAGGGGACCGATGGAGACCGCGTACAGCACCGTCCCCACGCCGATCGTGCCGCCGAGGAGGAAGCCGGTCACGACCACCGCGATCTCGACGGCCGTCCGCATCAGCCGGACCGAGCGTCCCGTGCGCCGGTGCAGACCGGTCATCAGGCCGTCCCGGGGGCCGGGTCCGAAGCGGGCGGCGATGTAGAGGCCGGTCGCCACACCGTTCAGGACGATGCCGGCGGCGAGGAGGGGGATCCGCACGGCCAGGGTGTGTGCCTCGGGGACCACCGCGAGCGTGCCGTCCATCACGACGCCGATCACGAACACGTTGGACACGGTGCCGAGGCCGGGGCGCTGACGCAGCGGGATCCACAGGAGCAGCACGGCCGCGCCCACGACGATCGACACGACCCCGATCGTCAGCCCGGTCAGCTCGGCGAGGCCCTGGTGCAGCACGTTCCAGGGCTCAAGTCCCAGACCCGCCTCGACGAGCAGCGCGGAACTCGCGCCATAGAGGGCGAGACCGACATACAGCTGGATCAGCCGACGCCCGAGTCGGCTCTGTGCGGACAAGTGGTGCCCCTTGTGGTCGTGGTGGCCTGCTCCATGACACCCTGGGGCTTGGGTGGAAGCCTCATCCATGGCCAATTCCGGGAAGGTGGACTGATTTCCATGGCGCAGTGGACCTCGGCGGTGGGACCGGCGCAGCTCGCTCGGCTGCTCAACTCCCAGCAGGACCGCCCCGCGGGCCCCGGCACCCGCCGCCCGCCCGCCTACCGCGCCCTGGCCGACGGCATCCGGCTGCTGGTCCTGGAGGGCCGCGTCCCGGTGGCCGCCCGCCTGCCCGCGGAACGCGAACTGGCCCTGGCCCTGTCCGTCAGCCGTACGACGGTGGCGGCGGCCTACGAGGCGCTGCGCACCGAGGGATTCCTGGAGTCACGGCGTGGCGCGGGAAGTTGGACGGCGGTACCGGCCGGCAACCCGCTGCCCGCGCGCGGCCTCGAACCCCTGCCGCCCGAGGCCCTGGGCTCGATGATCGACCTCGGCTGCGCGGCCCTGCCGGCGCCCGAGCCGTGGCTGACCCGAGCCGTTCAGGGCGCCCTGGAAGAGCTGCCGCCCTACGCCCACACCCACGGCGACTACCCCGCGGGGCTGCCCGCGCTGCGCTCGATGATCGCCGAGCGGTACACCGCGCGGGGCATCCCGACCATGCCCGAGCAGATCATGGTGACGACCGGCGCGATGGGGGCCATCGACGCCATCTGCCATCTCTTCGGGGGGCGCGGCGAACGCATCGCCGTCGAGTCGCCGTCGTACGCCAACATCCTCCAGCTGATGCGTGAGGCGGGCGCGCGGCTGGTGCCGGTCGCGATGGCCGACGGGCTCGCCGGATGGGACATGGACCGCTGGCGCCAGGTGCTGCGGGACGCGGCGCCCCGGATCGCCTATGTCGTCGCCGACTTCCACAACCCGACCGGCGCGCTCGCCGGCGACGACCAGCGGCGGCAACTCGTCGACGCGGCGCGCTCGGCGGGGACCGTGCTGGTCGCCGACGAGACGATGACGGAGCTCTGGCTGGAGGAAGGCGTCGAGATGCCGCGCCCAGTCTGCGGCTTCGACCCCGCGGGCTCCACCGTGATCACCGTCGGCTCGGCCAGCAAGGCGTTCTGGGCGGGGATGCGCATCGGATGGGTGCGGGCCGCGCCGGACGTGATCCGCAGCCTCGTCGCCGCGCGGGCCTACGCGGATCTGGGCACGCCGGTGCTGGAGCAGCTGGCGGTGAACTGGCTGTTCAGCACGGGCGGCTGGGAACAGGCGGTACAGGTGCGGCGCGAGCAGGCCCTGGAGAACCGGGATGCCTTGGTGGCGGCGGTGCGCAGGGAGCTGCCGACCTGGGAGTTCGACGTACCGCGCGGCGGACTGACGCTGTGGGTACGGGCGGGCGGCCTGTCCGGGTCCCGGCTGGCCGAGGCGGGGGAGCGCGTCGGGGTACGGGTACCGTCCGGGCCGCGCTTCGGGGTCGACGGGGCTTTCGAGGGCTATGTGCGGCTGCCGTTCACCGTGGGGGGCGCGGTCGCGGACGAGGCGGCGGCGCGATTGGCGGCGGCGGCACGGATCGTGGAGAGCGGGGGGACAGGGGGCGGGGAGGCACCGCGTACTTTCGTGGCCTAACAGAGCCTGGAGCTACCCAGGGGCGCGGGGAACTGCGCGAACAACCCCCACGCGCCCGCAGTCGCACGACCCACCCGACCGCCTACGGCGCCTCGGCGACAACAGCTTCCGCTTCCACCGGAATCTGCTCCGCCTCCACGGGAGTGGTCCGCGGCGGCAACAACGCCAACACCGCCTGCCGATCCGCGTCACTCGTCTCGTCGTCGTACGGATCCGGCGTCGACGGCACCTGAAGCCGATGGACCGGCCCCGTACCGAGGCGGGCGTAACCCCGGCCCGGTGGGACGTCGGTGACCGGGGTGGTGCGCGGGGGAGCGCCGAGGACCGCCTCCAACTGCGCCGGCGTCGCCGGGCCGAGGACGACCCGCGCGCGCGTGTGCTGGCGTACCGCGTCGCTCAGCGCGTCCGCGCTGTCGAACTGGTCGGCCACGACGACCGTGACGCTCGCCGCGCGGCCGTGCCGCAGCGGGACCTGGAGGAGGGACTGCGGGTCACGGTGGCCGTCGGCCGTGGCCAGGTGCGTGAACGCGCTGGGACGGTCCAGCAGGATCCACAGCGGGCGGCGGGTGTCGTCCGGCGGCGGATGGCCCGCCTGGCGGGCCCGGTTGAGGGCGATCAGGCGCCGCTCCGTCTCGGTGGCCGCCCACTCGAGGCTGGCCAGCGCTCCGGTCAGCCCGCACTCGACCGCCAGGACGCCGTCCCGGCCGGTGAGGCAGGCGTACTCGCCGGTGCCGCCGCCCTCGACGATGACGATGTCGCCGTGCGGCAGGGCCTGGAGGGCGATGGAGCGCAGCAGGGTCGAGGTGCCGCTGCCCGGCTGGCCCACGATCAGGAGGTGGGGCTCCGTGGAGCGGACGCCGGTGCGCCAGACGACGGGGGGCACGTCGCGCTGTTCCTCGCCGTGGGTGAGGGGGAGGGTGCGCTGGACCTCGGTGGGATCGGTGAAGCCGAGGACCGTCTCGCCGGGTGCCGTGACGAATCGCTGGGCGGCGATGTCGGTGGGCAGCGGCGGCAGGACGGTGACGGAGAGCTGGTTGCCCTCCTCGTCCCACGCGAAGCGGTACTCACGGCCGCGGCCCGACTTGGCGTGCAGCAACTGCTCGATACGCGCGCGTGAGTCGGCCTCGCCGTCCGTGAAGTAGGCGGGGTAGCGGATCACCAGCTGGGTGATCCGGCTCGTCTCGTCGAACTCGTACTCCGGGAAGGCCTTCTCCCACTCGCCGCCGTGGGCGTAGAGCGGGGCCGGGTCCTCGGCGGTCGAGAAGTACGGCACCAGGGCGTCGTAGAGGGACTTCAGCCGCTGGGTCTGCGACTCATCCGGGCCGTCCGGCGCGGGCGGGGTGCGGTCCCTGCCCTGCCATGCTGCCGCCGCCATCAGGGAGATGACGGCGAGCAGCGGACCGTACGGCACGAGTGCCACGACCAGGACCACCGACGCCACCAGGAACAGCAGCGGCCCGCGCTTGTCCTTGGGGGTGTCGGCCCACCTGCGCCGCCCGGCCGAGGCCAGCCGGCGCAGTCCGCGGGTGATCGTGATCAGCGGGTGGAGGACGTCGGTGGCGCTGTCGGCCGCCGTCCGGGCCAGCTCCCGGCTCCGGGCGATCTGCGCGCTGCCTGTGCTCAGGATGCGGGGGAGGGGGCGCCGGGCCACTGCAGTCTCCTGGTTGTGCGTACGGACGGGACGAGGGACGGGGTCAGAACTTGATGCCGCCCAGCAGGCTCGCCAGGCTCTCCCCGCCGGCTCTGATGCTCGGAGCGATGGCGGTGCTCGCGAGATAGAAGCCGAAGAGGGCGGCCACGAAGGCGTGCGACGCCTTGAGTCCGTCCTTGCGGAAGAAGAGGAAGACGATGATGCCGAGCAGGACCACGCCTGAGATGGACAGGATCATTTGAGGTCTCCTGGTTCGGGGGGACAGTCACCATGAGTACTTCCAGGCTCACAGGATGTATCCATACGATAAAAGGTGCAACTGGGTGAATTCCGGGATGTTTCACCCGTCTGACGGTGCCGACTTGGGCCGGATGGGCAGGGGACTTGCGTCCGACCGGGTCAGTGGTGATCTTTACCTCCGGCACATCGGGTCATGTGCCGCGCGAGCCAGTACCCTGGCGATTCACCTGAACGGTTGTATGAGAGGCGGTCCGGCCGATGACTGAAGCCCCCGACCCCGAGGTCGTGGAGCTGGCGACCAAGATCTTCGATCTGGCCCGCAGGGGACAGACCGAGGCCCTCGTGTCGTACGTCGACGCGGGTGTTCCGGCCAACCTCACCAACGACCGCGGTGACTCCCTCGTGATGCTCGCCGCCTACCACGGCCACGCCGAGGCGGTGCGCGCGCTGCTCAGCCGCGGGGCCGCGGCCGACGAAGTCAACGACCGAGGCCAGACCCCGCTCGCCGGGGCGGTCTTCAAGGGGGAGACGGACGTCATCAAGGCACTTCTCGAGGGTGGTGCCGACCCGGCCGCGGGGACCCCGTCGGCCGTCGACACCGCCCGGATGTTCGGCAAGACGGAACTGCTGGAGTTGTTCGGCGCACACTGATCCGAACGTTCTGACCAGCGAAGACACGGAAAACGGGGGAGGCGGTACAGGGCCGCCGAAATTTCGGTCGCGGCAGATGTAAGTGCCGAGTCATCATGACGTCGTGATTCACGGACGCGATGGCTGGGCAGGTGTTGCCGCACCGCGCGGGCCGTGACGCGGCCCGCATGGGCCACCGACGAGAGGCAGAGGAAAATGGTCTACAGCAAGCAGGAAACGGCGGGCGCCCCGACGTGTTGTCACGCGGCCAGGTGAAGCAAGAACCCCGGTTGCGTCGACGCTTGATGTGAGGCTGTTTCCCATGTTCGAACCGGTCATAGCGCCCAGCGGTACGCTGCTCGGCCTGCTCCAGCGGGGCCGCGGCGACGGCACACTGCACGCGCTCACCGCCCCGCGAGCCGAAGCGCTCGCGGCCCTGAACCACTGTGTGCTGCGGGACCCCCGCCACGACTGGCAGGTGGAGAACCGCTCCCTTTACTACGCCCGTCTCTACCTCGACCTGGGCGGCGAACTGGACCGCATCGAGGCCCACCTCTTCGACGTCGAGGACCACTTCGACGACGAGGAGTCACGGACGGGGCTCGCCCTGGCCGTCCTCGGGCACCTCGCCTCCTACGGCAGGCAGGACGCGCTCGAACTGCTGCGCAGGTACGCCGCCTCGGGCACCAACTGGGCCTGGGCCCTGGACGAGCTGGCCCTCAGGGACGACGACGCGGGGCTGCGCGCCCTGGCCGCGCCCGTGCTGGCCCGTTTCACCACTGACGCCGAGGGCGAGGCCGAGCTGGCCGCGACCGTGCGCGACGCCTTCGAACCCCGGCCCTGGCGGCTGTGGGCCGAGGATCCGCGCGAGGAGATCGCCTCGCGCGTGCGTGCCGCTCACGAGGCCGGCTGCTTCGACCGCTGGCAACGGCAGATGCGACCTACCGGGCCCCGCCCGGGGTGGAGCGTGCAGGCCGTCTTCGAGTGGGCCGAGCAGGGCGTCGAACGCGGCGCCGCGCTCCATGTCCCCGCCGCCCGCTGCCTCATGGCGGTCGCCGGACCCGAGGACCGGCCCGAGATCGTCGCCGCCGCGAAGGACGGCACCGAGGGGGCCCGCTGCACCGCGCTGCGCTACCTCGCCGACAGCAACGATCCCGACGCCCTCGATCTGATCGAGGTGGCCGTGGTCACCGGCACGACGCCGGTCGTCGAGGCCGCCGTCAACGCCTTCGAACGGATGCGCAGCATCGCCGCCGTGGACCGTGCCCGGGGCTGGGCCCACCGGCCCGATCCGCTGGGCGCCGCCGCCGGACGCATGCTCGCCTGCCGCGGCGGGGTCGAGGACAAGGACCTGGTCCTCGCCGCCCTGCGCGAGGCCGTACGGGGCGAGGGGCCGGACGCGCCGACCCTGTGGACCCTCGTCGACGGCACCGGACGGCTCGGCATCGCCTGCGCCGCCCCCGTACTGCGCCACATCTACCGTGAGACGGCCTCGTCCCATCTGCGCGGCCGGGCCGCCCGGGCCCTCGCCGCCACCGACCCCTCCTTCGCCACCGGCTTCGCCGTCGAGTGCCTCTGGGACTGCGAGGAGACCACCCGAGAGATCGCCGCCCGGCACGCCGAGACCGCCGACGCCCGCGTCGTCGAGCAGCTCCGCCGCCTCGCCGCCGACCCGGCCGAGGAGGCCGAGGTCCAGACCGCCGTACGCAGCCGGATCGGCCCCCCGGACGCCGCCGCCATGTGACCGGCACGCCCTCAGGGTGAACTCGGGACGACCCGCGGGTCAGGCGCGTATGGACACGGCCTGACCTGCGCGGGTGCGCGACGGAACGCTCACGGGACGTTCCTCGTCCGGAAAGATCCACGTTGACGCGTTCACGTCCGGTGCGGCGACAACACCGGTATGCGTGTCGTCATCGTGACCGAATCCTTTCCCCCCGACGTGAACGGCGTGGCCCACTGCGCGCTCCAGACCGCCCGGCACCTCGTGGATCGCGGTCATTCCCCGCTCGTCGTCGCGCCGGCCACCGCGGCCGGTACCGGGCCCGACGCATCCGCGCCGTGCCCCGTCGTCCGTGTCCCCTCCCTCCCCCTCCCGGGCTACCCCCAGGTCCGGGTCGCCCTCCCCAGCCGGCGCGTCGCTGCGGCCATCGCCGAGCACCGCGCCGACCTCGTCCATCTGGCCAGCCCCTTCGTCCTCGGCGTCCGCGGCATGGCGGCGGCCGCCCGGCTCGGCATCCCCGCCGTCGCCGTCTACCAGACCGACCTCGCGGGGTACGCCCGCACCTACGTCCACGCGGGCGAGGCGGCGGCGTGGCGCCGCATCCGCTCCGTCCACGCCGCCGCCGATCTCACCCTCGCCCCGTCCGGCGCCGCCCTGCACGACCTCGAGTCCCACGGAGTGCCCCGGGTACGGCTGTGGCCGCGCGGCGTGGACACCGCCCGCTTCCGCCCCTCACTGCGCGACGAGGCACTGCGCCGTGAACTCGCCCCGAACGGCGAGCTGATCGTCGGCTACGTCGGACGGCTCGCCCCCGAGAAGCAGGTGGAGCTGCTGGCGGGCGTGTGCGGCCTGGAGGGCGTCCGCGTGGTCGTGGTGGGCGACGGGCCCAGCCTGCCCTCGCTCACGGCGGCCCTGCCGGGCGCGGTGTTCCTGGGGCGTCGCACCGGCGACGAACTGGCGCGGATCTTCGCCTCCCTGGACGTGTTCGCGCACACCGGCCCCTTCGAGACCTTCTGCCAGACCGTGCAGGAGGCCATGGCCAGCGGGGTTCCCGTGGTCGCGCCCGCCGCGGGCGGTCCGCTGGACCTCGTCGCCCACGGCCGCACCGGCCTGCTGGTCCCGCCGCGCGACGCGGCCGCCGTACGGGACGCCGTCTGGGCCCTGGCCGCGGATCCCGGTCTACGGGCCGCGTACGGCGCCGCGGGGCGGGCGACGGTCGAGGGACGCACCTGGGCCGCCGTCGGCGATCAGCTGCTGGGGCACTACGCGGGCGTGCTGGCGACACGGCGGACGGCGGTGGCGGCGTGACCGGCTCATGGACCGACGCCGGGGGCGGTGTCCGGCCGCTGCGGATCGTCCGGCTCGCGAACTTCGTGGCGCCCGCCTCGGGCGGCCTGCGGACCGCGCTGCGGGAGCTCGGCAAGGGCTACAAGGCGGCCGGGCACGAGCCCGTGCTCGTCGTGCCGGGTGAGCGGGTCAGTGACGTCGCGACCGAGCAGGGGCGGGTGATCACCCTCCCCGGGCCGCTGCTGCCGGGCACCGGCGGCTATCGCGTGCTCGCCGACCGGCGGCGGGTGGCCCGGCTCCTGGAGGCGCTGGCCCCGGACCGCCTGGAGGTCTCCGACCGTACGACGCTGAGGTGGACCGGGAAGTGGGCACGGCGGGCGCGGGTGCCGGCCGTGATGGTGTCCCACGAGACCGCCGACGGTGTGCTCCGCACCTGGGGCGTCCCGGAGGGCGCGGCCCGGCGTACCGCGGACGCGCTGAACCTCCGTACGGCACACACCTACGCGCGCGTGGTGTGCACCACCGAGTTCGCCGAGCGGGAGTTCGTGCGGATCGGCGCGCGCAACGTCGTACGGGCGCCGCTCGGCGTCGACCTGGCCGAACGGCACCCCGCGCTGCGGGACGCGCGGCTGCGTGGCGTCTACGCGCGCGTGGACGAGACGCTGCTGGTGACGTGCACCCGGCTGTCGGTGGAGAAACGACCCGGCACCGCGCTGGACGCCTTGGAGGCGCTCGTACGGCGTGGTCGGCGGGCGGTGCTCGTGGTGGCGGGGGACGGACCGCTGCGGTCGCGGCTCGAACAGCGGGCGCGGGAGCGTGGGTTGCCGGTCGTGTTCCTCGGGCACGTCGCCGACCGCGGACTGCTCGGCGCGCTCCAGGCCTCCGCCGACGTGTGCCTGGCTCCCGGGCCCGCCGAGACCTTCGGGCTCGCCGCCCTGGAGGCGATGGCCTGCGGCACACCCGTCGTAGCGAGCGCCTCGTCCGCGCTGCCCGAGGTGATCGGGGCGGCGGGAGCGGTGGCGGCGGACCACGGAGGCGGCTTCGCGGACGCCGTGGAGACGCTGCTCGACCGGCCGGTGGCGGAGCGCCGAGAGGCCGCACGCGCGCGTGCGGAGTGCTTCGGGTGGGGGACGGCTGTCGAGGCGTTCCTCGCGGCGCATGACGCGGTGGTGGGGGTGCGGGGCGCCGGGACCGGTGTGGACGTTGCCTCGGTTCACGGGCGTTCGGTTCACGGGCGTTCGGCTCACGGCGGCTCGGTCGGTGGCGGCTCGGTGGCCGGCGGATCGGTCGGTGGCGGACCGGTCGGGGGCGGTTCGCTTCATGGAGGTCCGCGGTGAGCGCCCTGCGGTTCGTCGCCCTCGGTGACTCGCTGACGGAGGGGGTGGGCGACCCCGTCGGCGATGGCTGGCGGGGGTGGGCGGCCCTGCTCGTCGGCGGTCTGGGGCGGTCCGTGGAGTTCACCAACCTCGCCGTGAGCGGGGCGCAGACGCGGGATGTGCTGGAACGGCAGCTGCCCGCCGGGCTGGCCCTGCGTCCGGATGTCGTGTCCGTCGTCATCGGTGTCAACGACACCCTGCGCTGCACCTTCGACATCCATGCCGTGGCCGCCCGGCTCGACGCGGTGTACGCGGCCGTCACCGCACAGGGCGCGGTGCTGCTCACGGCCTGTCTGCCCGATCCCGGCGCGATGCTGGGGCTGCCGGGGGCGCTGGCGAGCCCGCTGGCCCGGCGGCAGCGCGCGGTCAACTCCGTGGTCCACGCGCTGTCCGAGCGGTACGGGGCGGTGCATCTGCATGCCGCCGAGGGGGCCTGGATCAGCGACCGCGCGATGTGGAGCGCGGACCGGCTCCACCCGGGTGAGCGGGGGCACCGGCAGCTCGCCGTACGGTTCCACGCGCTGCTGGCGGAGGCGGGGCTGGCGGCGGGGGCAGCGCCCTCGGCCGAGCCGGAGTTCCCCGTTCCCACCCGGTCGGCGAGCCTGTTGTGGCTGGCTACCGCGGGGACCGGGTGGGTGGCTCGGCGGTGTACGGATCTGTTGCCGCAGTTGCTTCGGCTTGCGGCCGATGAGATGCGGCATCGGGCTCGGGGGACGAGTGCGCGGCTGGATTTGGGTACGGCCGCTGCGGTTTCGGCTGCTTTGTCTGCTTTGTCTGTTTCGGAGGTGGCATAGCAGTTTTGGGTGCGGGTGCGTGGGGGCTGGTCGCGCAGTTCCCCGCGCCCCTGGGGTGTGTCAGTGTCTGCGCACTCCCAGAAAGCGAATCGGCGTTCCTGGTGCCGCCTGGGCTGCTGCCGCGAGGTCTTCTGTACGCACTACCGCGATCACGGGGTATCCCCCCGTCGTCGGATGGTCGGCCAGGAACACCACCGGCCGGCCGTCCGGCGGGACCTGCACCGCGCCCAGGACCATGCCCTCGCTGGGGAGTTCACCCGGCCGGGCCCGCTCCAGCGCGGGGCCCTCCGTGCGCAGGCCGATGCGGTTGCTCGCGGGGGACACCCGGTAGGCGCGGGACGTGAAGGCCCGTACCGCCTCGGGCGTGAACCAGTCGTCGCGCGGGCCGAGCGTCACCCGTAGGACGAGCTCCGCCGGGGGTGCCGGCTGGGGAGCCACGTCCACGCGCGCGGGGAGGGTGCTCGGGGTGCCCAGGGGCAGGACCGCCCCGTCCGTGAGCGGGGCCGGGCCCAGGCCGGAGAGGAGGTCCGTGGAGCGGCTGCCGAGCACCGGCTCGACGGCGATGCCCCCGGAGACGGCCACATAGCCTCGTACGCCGCCGCGGGCGGTTCCGACGTCCAGGAGCGCCCCGGCGGGCATGTGCACCGGCGCGCCCCAGGCGACCGGGCTGCCGTCCACCCTGACCGCGCAGGGGGCGCCCCCGACGGCCACGGTGACCGCGGAACGCGGCCGTACCGAGCAGCCGTTGAGCGTGGTCTCCAGGACGGCCGCCTCCGGTGGATTGCCGACCAGGCGGTTGACGAGGGTCGCCGTGGGCCCGTCAAGGGCTCCCGAGCGGGGTACGCCGAGGTGGGCGTGGCCGGGTCGCCCCAGGTCCTGCACGGTGGTCAGTGCTCCGGCGCGTACGACGCAGAGCGCGCGGTCCGTCACGCCTCCACCGCCCCTGCCGGCACGAACCTCACGCGCGTGCCCGGCGACAGCAGTGCGGCCGGTACGCGCGCGTGGTCCCAGAGAACGGCCTCCGTGGTGCCGATCAACTGCCAGCCGCCGGGGGAGGAGCGGGGGTACACGCCCGTGTAGGGCCCCGCCAGTGCCACCGCCCCGGTGGGGACGGCCGTGCGCGGGGTCGCCCGGCGCGGGACGTCGTACCGCTCCGGCAGACCGGTCAGATAGCCGAAGCCGGGGGCGAACCCGCAGAAGGCGACGGTGAATTCGGTGTTCGCGTGGATACGGGCCACCTCGTGCGGGGGGACGCCCCAGTGCGCGGCCACGTCGGCCAGGTCCGGACCGTCGTAGCGCACGGGGAGCTCGACGACGGCACGCGCGCGTGGGGGAGCGGGCGGTACGTCCGTGGCGGTGAGCTCGGCGGCCAGGCGGGCCGGGTCGGCGAGGCCGTCGAGGAGGACCGTGCGGGCGGCGGGGACGATCTCCCGGACGGACAGGGAGCCCTCCGCGCGGCGGCGCAGCAGCTCCGCGTGCAGGGCCCGGGCCTCCTCGCCCGAGGACACCTCCACGAGCAGTGCCGTGTCACCGACGGGCAGCGCCCTCATGCGAAGGCCTCCACGCGGATGCCCACCCCGGTCAGCCGTGCGCGCACCCGTCGGGCCAGTTCCACGGCTCCCGGTGTGTCCCCGTGCAGGCACAGCGAGCGCGCCCGGACCGCCACGCGCGAGCCGGAGTGCGAGGTGACCGCGCCGTCGCGGGCCAGGCCCAGCGAGCGCTCCACGACGGCCTCCGGGTCGGTCACCACGGCCCCCTCCTCGCCGCGCGGCACCAGCGCGCCCGCCGCGGTGTACGCGCGGTCCGCGAACGCCTCCGTGACCGTCGGCAGACCGGAGCCGCCTGCCAGCTCCAGCAGGCGGGAGCCGGGCAGGCCGAGCACGGGCAGGGCGGCGTCCGCGAGGCGGACCCCGTCGACGACAGCGCCGGCCTGCTCCTCGTCGTGCACGACGCGGTTGTAGAGCGCGCCGTGCGGTTTCACGTACGACACGCGCGTGCCGGCCGCTCGCGCGAAGACCTCCAGGGCGCCGATCTGGTAGGCCACCTCGGCCGCCAGCTCGGCGGGCGGCACGTCCATCGCGCGCCGCCCGAAGCCGGCCAGGTCCCGGTAGGAGACCTGGGCCCCGATCCGTACGCCGCGCTCGGCCGCCTGCTCGCACACCCGCCGCATGGTGGCCGCGTCCCCGGCGTGGAAGCCGCAGGCCACGTTGGCGCTGGTGACGACGGACAGCAGCTCCTCGTCGTCGGTCAGCCGCCAGCGGCCGAAGCCCTCGCCGAGATCGGCGTTGAGATCGATCGAGATCATGGAACTTCTCAATCTCCTTCCGTCCTTGGTCCGGTGGCGCTCACGCCACGCGGTACTGCTGGTCGCGGGCGTCGGTCAGGAACATCTGGCCCGGCGCGTGCGTGAGGGCGAACGGCGGGCGCGAGGCCATCACCGCGGCCTGCGGAGTCACTCCGCAGGCCCAGAACACGGGGATGTCGTCCGGTTCGACGTCCACCGGGTCCCCGAAGTCGGGGCGGGCGAGGTCGTCGATGCCGAGGGTCGACGGGTCACCGCAGTGCACGGGGCCGCCGTGGACGGCGGGGAGCAGACTGCTCTCCCGGATCGCCGCCGACAGATGCTGCGGCGGCACCGGCCGCATCGAGACCACCATCGGGCCGTGCAGCCGCCCCGCCGGCCGGCACTGCCAGGTCGTCTCGTACATCGGCACGTTGCGCCCCTGCTCCAGGTGTCGCAGGGGTACGCCCGCCTCGGCCAGCGCCCACTCGAAGGTGAAGCTGCACCCGATGAGGAACGACACCAGGTCGTCGCGCCAGTGCGCCCGCACGTCGGTCGGCTCGTCCACGAGTTCGCCGTCCTGCCACACCCGGTAACGCGGCAGGTCGGTACGGAGGTCGGCGCCGGGCGCCAGGACCGTCGTAGGAGATCCGGCGTCGGTGACGTCGAGCACCGGGCACGGCTTGGGGTTGCGCTGGCAGAACAGGAGCATGTCGTACGCCCAGTCCGCGGGCACCGAGATCAGGTTCGCCTGGGTGTGGCCCGCGGCGACCCCGGCGGTCGGGCCCGTGAGCCCTTCCCGGAAGCGGGTGCGGGCCTCCTGCGGGCTCCACGCGTGCGCGTGCTCGTCGGCAAGGGTCAGGGGGCGGTCTTCCGTACGGTTCACGCGAGTTCCTTCCCGCGGGTCTCCGGCAGTCCGAACAGCGCCAGCGCGGCGAGCGCGTAACCCAGTGCGCCGAAGACCAGCGCGCCGCCCACGCCCCAGCTGTCGGCCAGGAAGCCGACCGTGGTGGGGAAGACGGCACCCACGGCCCGTCCGGCGTTGTACGTGAAGCCCTGTCCGGTGCCGCGCACCGCCGTCGGGTACAGCTCGGCCAGGAAGGAGCCGAAGCCGCTGAAGATCGCCGACATGCAGAACCCGAGCGGGAAGCCGAGTACCAGGAGCAGGGTGTTGGCGCCGTCCGGGATGTTGGCGTACGCCAGGATGCAGACCGCCGAGAGCAGGGCGAAGAGCCAGATGTTGCGGCGGCGGCCCAGCCGGTCGGTGAGGTAGCCGCCGGTCAGATAGCCGAGGAAGGCGCCGGAGATCAGGAAGGTGAGATAGCCGCCCGTACCGACGACCGACAGCCCGCGGTCGCTCTTCAGATACGTCGGCACCCAGGTGGCGAGCGTGTAGTAGCCGCCCTGGACACCGGTCGACAGCAGCCCCGCGAAGATCGTCGTACGCAGCAGCCCCGGCTTGAAGATCGCCGTGAAGGACGTCGCGCCGCGGCTCTTCTCCCGTACCGCGATCGCCTCGGGCGCGTCCTGCACACGGCGGCGCAGCCAGACGACGAGCAGCGCGGGCAGCGCGCCCGTCCAGAACATCACGCGCCAGGCCAGGTCGTCGTCGAGGAACGAGAAGACCAGCGTGTAGACGACGGCGGCGAGCGCCCAGCCCACCGCCCACGAGCTCTGGACGGCGCCGAGGGTACGGCCCCGGTGCTTCGCGCTCGCGTACTCGGCGACCAGGATCGCGCCGACCGCCCACTCGCCGCCGAAGCCGAGCCCCTGGAGAGCGCGGAAGACCAGCAGGGACTCGAAGTTGGGCGCGAAACCGCAGGCCACGGTGAAGACCGCGTAGGTGATCACCGTGATCATCAGGGCCCGGACCCGCCCGGCCCGGTCGGCCAGCACTCCGGCCAGGGCCCCGCCGACCCCGGAGGCCAGCAGCGTGACGGTGGTGAAGAGGCCGGTCTGGCCGCTGTCCAGGCCGAAGTAGGCGGCCAGCGCGACCATGCTCAGCGGCAGCGTGAAGTAGTCGTAGGAGTCCAGGGCATAGCCGCCGAACGCGCCGGCGAAGGCACGCCGGCCGCGCGGACCGAGGGCGCGGAACCAGCCCAACGCCCCGTCATCGGCGGGGCGTTCGGTCGTCGTGGGGTGAGCGGTCAGGGCCTGCGGTGGAGGAGTCGTGCTCATGTGCACCTCGCAGTGGGAGGACGGAGGGTGCGGAACTGAGCCGTGCGGTGCGGTGTGATGGGGAAGAAGGTAGAGGATCGTTGAACGATCCTTCAATACCCCTGTTGTTTCGTTCTCAGGTCTGCGGTTGAATTCCGGGCATGGCAGAGCAGCTGAGCGGACTGGCCGACGACCGCGCCCTCCTGGGCCGTACCAGCACGGCGGAGCGGGTCTCGGACATCCTCAGGAGCCGTATCGCCGAGGGCTATTTCCCGCCCGGTACGCGGCTGTCGGAGGACAGCATCGGCGGCGCCCTCGGGGTGTCCCGCAACACACTGCGCGAGGCGTTCCGACTGCTCACCCATGAACGACTGCTCGTCCACGAGCTGAACCGGGGGGTGTTCGTCAGGGTCCTGACCGTCGAGGACGTCGAGGACATCTACCGCACCCGCCGGCTCGTGGAGTGCGCGGTGGTGCGGGGCCTCGGCGAGCCGCCGTACGCGCTGGAGGGGCCCGCCGAAGCGGTGGCCGAGGGGCTGCGGGCGGTGCGCGAAGGTGACTGGAAAGCGTTGGGTACGGCCAACATCCACTTCCACCGCGAACTGGTCGCCCTCGCCACCAGCGAGCGCACCGACGAACTCATGCGCAGCGTCTTCGCCGAACTGCGGCTCGCGTTCCACGTCGTGGACGACCCGCGGCGGCTGCACGAGCCCTACCTCGCGCGCAACCAGCAGATCCTCGGGGCGTTGGAGACGGGCGACAAGGACGAGGCGGAGAAACTGCTCGCGGTCTATCTGGAGGATTCGCTGGAGCGGGTGGTGGAGGTCTACCGGCGGCGGGTGGGGGAGGACGGCTAGCGTCCGGATCCTGTCGCCGGCGGGTGGGGTCTGTTCTGCGTCGTTTTAGTCGTTGTCAGACCGAGGACCTAGTCTGTGCACCGTGACTTCGCCTGCACCGACGGACCGTGTTCCGCCCCAGCTCAGCGCAGCGTCCCGCCCCGCTCCGGGGCCGGCCGCCGACGAGGGGCTGGCGCGGCGGCTGCGCGCGCTCGCGTGCACCGCGCCGCTGCACGACCTGGACGCCCGCAAGGCGAACCTCGCGGGCGAGTACTCGGTGTACGGCATGGCGGAGGTCGCCTTGGCCGCCATCGACCTGGTCACCCTGAACATGGACTTCGACACGGGCGCGGACCACGACCAGATCGTCGCCCGCCTCATCCCGCGCATCGCCGCCCAGGCACCCCAGCGGCCCGTCGCCGAGCACGAGCGCGTGGCCCGCTGGGTCCTCGAGAACCTGATCAACGTCGGCAGCGTCGACCGCGGCTTCCGCGCCGTGTACGGCACGTTCGCGCAGGACGGCACCTATGTGCGCCGCGACTACGACTTCAAGCTGATCGAGGAGGTCCCCGGGCCCGGCGGTTCGGTGTACCTCCGTACGACGGACGAGGCGGTCAACGTCCTGGTCGGCGCCCTCGACACCGACGTCACCAGCGCCCAGATCGCCGCCGAGGTCAAGCTGGAGGTGCTGATCAGCCGCGGCCGGCTCGCCGACGCCCAGCTCGCCGCCGAGCAGGCCCGGTACCGGACCGTGCAGTACTCGGAGACCCTGCGCCGGGCCCTGGACGCGACGCGGCGCAACGTCCGCGCGGTGGACTGGCTCAACGCCGTCCCCGACATGATCACCGAGGCGCTGGACCACGTCGCCGACCGATACCGCCACGAGAACGCGATCCTCACCAACATCCGCAAGGCACGCGACGAGTCCGAGGACCCGGAGCAGAAGCGGCGGGCCGCCGAACTGGTCGACATCGTCAAGGACTGCATCCGGCGCCACACCCAGCTCCAGTCCCGGCTCCTGGAGGCCGGACCGCTGTTCCGCGCGGAGCAGGACCGGCAGGCCTTCGCGACGCCGATGACGACCTCGGGCATAGACCTGTACGGGCACCTGGTCGCGCCCGTGCTGCCGCTGCCGCTGGAGCAGGCGGTCCGGGTCACCGACGCCTTCTTCGCGCGGGGGACCGGGCTGCGCACGCCGGTGTCGGTGCGGGTC
Source organism: Streptomyces sp. NBC_00028 (assembly GCF_045041065.1). Taxonomy (NCBI): domain Bacteria; kingdom Bacillati; phylum Actinomycetota; class Actinomycetes; order Kitasatosporales; family Streptomycetaceae; genus Streptomyces; species Streptomyces sp. NBC_00028. Next base: position 8,256,473 of record NZ_CP108293.1, read on the forward strand.
GGCGACCTCGTCGACATACTGCTGACGCCGCCGGCGGAGCGGGAGCATCTGGGCGCGGAGATGCCCGAGCCGGACCTCATCGCCACGCCGGACGACAGCCGCTTCAGCGAGGAGCAGCTGGCCTCGGCGATGGAGCTGCTGGACCTGCCGGCCGACGCGCCCCGCCGGCTGTCCGGGCTCCTGACCGAGGCGCGGCGACAGGACCCCGATCTGCCGTATCTCGTCGCCCTGTTGGCCGTGCACGCGGCCAGTCCGGCGGTCGGCACCGCCTACCGGCAGGGCGAGGAGAAGCTGCTGTTCGCCGTGGACGACGGGACCGAGCTGGACGACCCCGAGTTCGGCGGGGCGGATCTCATCGTCGGGACGGCCCTGCTGGACGCGGTGGGCATGGCGGCGGACAGGACAGAAGCGGCATGAGTCGAGGAACCGTGGCGCACGAGCAGGGAACCGTGACGCAAGAAATCGTGGACCGAGGAGACCGACCGTGACAGAGCACGTCGAGTGGAGTGAGCCGGACGCCGGGCCCGTCCCCGTCTCCGCCGCCGTCACGCCCGCCGACGCCGCTGACGCGGCTCGGCTCGTCGCCTTCGGCCTTCAGCCCAAGCTCCAGCCGGCCCGCGACCAGGAGTACACCGACCTGCTGCGGCGCTACCGGGAGGACGGGGCGTTCGCGCGGCTCGCCGACGCCGTGGCCGCCGGGCTCGGGCTCGTCGTCCTGGAGGTGTCCCCGCGCGCGGGGATGGCGGTGACCGCCGCCGAGGACTCCGTGTTCGCCGTGCGGATGGGCGACTACGCGCGTCGGACCTCCGCCGACGGCAGCGACCGGTTCCTGCACGGCCTCGCCCATCTCGCCGTCGCCGCCATGGCCTACCCGCGCCCCGAGGACCTCGCCGACGACGGCTACATCGGACGCGTCAGCGTCAACGGCGTCGACGCGTTCGTCCGGCAGGCGTGCCGGCGCCTGGAGGAGCGCGCCGAGGAGGTGGGCGAGAACACCGACCCCGCCACCGAGGCACCCGGCCTGGAGTCGGCCTGGCGGATCTGGGCGAGACGCAGCGCCACCGGCGCCACCAAGGACGCCCGCCGCCTCGCCGGTTCGACCACCGGCATCGTCGGCAAGGCCGCCGCGTTCCTCACCGACTCCGGCTTCCTCCAGCGCACCGGCGACGACAACGGCGGTACGTACCGCACCACGGCCCGCTATCAGCTCCAGGTCCGTGACATGGCCGGCAGCTCTGCCATGGCCGAGCTGCTGGAGCTGGGCGTCGTCCCGGTCACCGACGGCACACCGACGCTGCTGCCCGCGGAGAACACCGAGGACCTGGAGCTGGTGGCCGACGCCGGCCTGCCGTTCCACACGCCTTCCCCGTCCTGAACTCCCCCCACCTGCCGAAGACTTACGAGAGTCCGCCATGTACGAGCTGTCCCGGGTCCGCCTCTACTCCATCGGTCCCGCCGGTGCGCGCTACGCCGACACCGTGCTTGACCTGCGGGGCGTGGGCGATGTCGTGCCCGACCCCGCGCCCGCCCAGGCGGAGTTCTTCGAGGAGGAGCCGGTCGGCCCGCCGCGCCGCCCGGCACCCGCAGGCGTGCTCTTCCTGGAGAACGGCGGCGGCAAGTCCGTACTGCTCAAGCTGATCTTCTCGGTGATGCTGCCCGGTCACCGCAACACCCTGGGCGGTGCCAGCTCCGGCGTGCTGCGCAAGTTCCTGCTCGCCGACGACTGCGGGCACGTCGCGCTGGAGTGGCAGCACACGCTGACCGGTGAGTGCGTGGTCGTCGGCAAGGCCAGCGAGTGGCGGGGGCGGCAGGTCTCCAACGACCCGCGGAAGTTCGCCGAGGCCTGGTACTCCTTCCGGCCCGGACCCGGGCTTTCCCTGGACAATCTGCCGGTCGCAGAGTCCACCGCCGTACGGCCGCCCGTCGAGGGCGCGTCCGGGGCACAGGGACGCCGGCGCACCATGAAGGGCTTCCGGGACGCCATCACCGAGGCGGGCAAGGCCTATCCGCACCTGGAGGTGCACTGGGAGGAGATCCACGACCGCTGGATCGAGCACCTCGGCGACCTCGGCCTCGACCCCGAACTCTTCCGCTACCAGCGGGAGATGAACGCCGACGAGGGTGAGGCCGCCGGTCTCTTCGCGGTCAAGAAGGACTCCGACTTCACCGACCTGCTGCTGCGGGCCGTGACAGACACCCGGGACACCGACGGACTCGCCGACCTGGTCAGCGGCTTCGGCAACAAGCTGGGCCGACGCGCCGAACTGATCGCCGAGCGGGACTTCACGGCCGGGTCGGTCGATCTGCTCGGACGGATCGTCGAGGCGGCCGAGGCCCGGGCCCGGGCGCGTGACATCCACGCCGGAGCCGAGCGCCGTACGCGCACACTGGCCCGGCGGCTCTCCGCGCGCGGCGCCCAGGAGCGGGTGCGGGCCGCCGACCTCGCCCAGCGGGTCACCGCGGCGGCCTACGCCGTCACGCATGCCGAGGGGGCGCGGGAGCGCAGCGCGCTGATCGCCGCCGAACTCGCCTACCGACACGCCTCCTTGGCCCTCGCCGGGGCCGAGAAGTCCGCCGCCGCACAGAAGCGCGAGCTCGCCGACGCCCGCACGCTGCACTCGGCGTGGCAGGCCGCCGAGGCCGTCCTGCGCCACCGCGCCGCCGCCGACCGCGTCGCGCGCGTGTCCGCCGCCATCCAGGAGGCCGAGCGGGACGCGGCCCCCGCGCTGGCCGCCCGCGCCAAGGCCGCCGTGGACCTCGTACGAGCCCTGCACGCGGCCGCCGAGAGCGCCGAGACCCTCGCCAACGAGGAGGAGGAGCGCTCCGCCGCCCTCCAGGAGGTCGGCGAGTCCGCTCACCGGGACGCCACCGCCGCCGCCACCGAGGCCCAGCGCGCCCGCAGCGAGGTCGGGCATCTGCGCCAGCGCCTCACCGAGGTCGAGCAGGAGACCGCCGAGGCGGTGCGGGCCGGCTGGCTCGACGACAGCGCACCCGACGCCGACCCCGCGCGCGCGGCCCTCGCGGCCAGCGACGCCGAGAAGACCGCCGTCGCCGCCTGGGACACCGCCCGGGAGACGGCCCGCCGGGCCACCGAGCACGCACGCGAGGCGGGCGCCGCCGAGTCGAGGGCCGAGCTGACGGCGGCCCGCGCGGCCGACGCCGCCACGGCGGCCGAGCGGTCCTACGACGCCGAGCGACGCCTTGCCGAGGCGCTGGCCGCGGAGCCCCGGCTGGCCGAGCTGCTGGGCCTGACGGGCGGCGAGACGCGCTCCGTCGTCCCGCAGCCCCGGCAGGACGGCGACGACGAGGACCGCACCGGCCTCACCCCCGAGGACCTCGACCGCTTCGCCGACGAGTTGCGTGAGCTGCTCGACGACTCCGTGTCCTCCGCGGAACGCCAGCTTTTCGAGCTGCGCACCGCCGCCGCCGACGACTCCCGGATCCTCGGCGCGCTCGGTGACGGCGGGCTGCTGCCGCCCGGCCCGGACGTGCTGGCCACCGTGGAGTTCCTGGGGGAGCACGGCATCCCGGCGCTGCCCGGCTGGCGCTACCTCGCCCAGGCCGTCGACCCCACCGACCACGCGCGCGTGCTGGCCGCCCGGCCCGAGCTGGTCGACGGCGTGATCATCACCGACCCGGACACCCACGCGCGTGCCCGCGAGGCCCTCGGCGAGGCGGCTCTCCTGCCGCGCTCAGCCGTCGCCGTCGGTACGGCGGCCGCCCTGCTCGCCCCGACCCCGGCCGCCGACCCGGCGGGCAGCGAGGCCGTCTTCCTCGTACCGCCGAACCCGGCCATGCACGACGAGCACGCCGCGGACGAGGAGCGGCAGGCGCTGCGCGCGCGGGCGACCGAGCGCGACGAGGAGATCCGCTCGCTCGCCGCCCGGCTCGGCAAGGACCGGGAACTCGCGGCGCGGCTCGCCTCCTGGCGCACCGGCTGCCCGGCCGGCCGCCTCGTCGAACTCGCGCGGACGGCGCACGAGGCACGCGCCTTCGCCGAGGAGTCCGAGGCCGAACTGGCCGAGGCGCGGACCGTGCGGGCCGAGGCCGACGAGGTCGCCGCCGAGGTCACGCAGGTGCGCGACGAGCGGCAGGAGGCCGCGCAGAGGGCGCGGCGGGCCGCCGACGCCCTCGCCGGGCTCGCCTTCCGGCTGCGGGAGCGGGCCGGCTGGCAGGTCAAACTCCGTGAACTGGCCGACGAGGCCACCGAGTCGGAGGCCCGCGCCCAGACCTGCCTGGAGCGGGCCCGCGCCGCCGACGAGGACCGGCGCGCCGCCCAGCGGGCCGCCGACGACGCCCGCCGCACCGCGCGTGCGCTGCGCTCCGAGCGCTCCGAGATCGCGGGCGCCCCCGACGACGTACCGGACAGCGACCCGGACGCGCCGAAGACGTCCCTGCCCGCGCTCCGCGAGGCCTACCGCGCCGCCTCCCAGCTCTACGAGAAGGTCGGCGTCGGCGCCGATCTGCGCGCAGAGCAGGCACGGGCGGAGAGCGACGAGAGCGCCGCCCTGGCCGAGCTGAACCGGCTGAGCAACAAGGTCCGCACACGCGCCGAGCAGCTGCTCCAGTCGCCCGACGGCTCCGACGGGCCGTCCCGGCAGGCCGCCGCGTCCCGCGCCGAGGAGCTCGTGCAGCTCCTGGAGACGCGGATGTCCAGCGCGAGCGAGCAGCTCGGCCGACTGCGCGGCGAGGCGGAGCGGCACGCGCCCGAGGACGGCGAGGCCCACACCGAGCTGGCGGAGGAGCTCCAGCCGCGCGACGCCGACCACGCGCAGGCGCTGCTGCGCACGGCCACCGCGGAACTAGCCTCCCGCACCGAGGCCTTGACGCAGGCCCGGGAGGCGCACGCCGAGCTTCTCGACGCCCATCGCGCCGCCGAGGACGCCGCCGGCGGCTTCGACGAGATCGCCGCGATGCTCCGCGACCTGCTGCGCGAACATGTCTCGGAGGAGGAGCAGGAGGAGGCCGAGGCCTACCCCGGCAGCACCGAGGAGGCCCGGCAGTCCGCCGCCGAGGCCCGACGGTCGCTGCGCGGCTGCGCCGCCGACCTGTCGGCCGCCGAGGGCGCCGTGCGCGAGGCGAGCGATGTCCTCGTCCGGCACGCCAACTCCACGCGCTACGAGCAGGTCCGTACCCCCGCCCGCCAGCAGATCCGCGAGCTGCCCGCCTCCGCGCTGCCGGAGCACGCGCAGAAGTGGGCCGATGCCTTCGCTCCCCGACTCCGTGTCCTCACCGACGAGTTGGCGCAGCTGGAGCGGAACCGTGACTCCATCGTCGACCGGCTCAGGGGGCTGGTCGAGTCGGCGCTCGCGACCCTGCGGTCCGCTCAGCGGCTGTCCCGGCTGCCCGAGGGCCTCGGCGAGTGGTCCGGGCAGGAGTTCCTGCGGATCCGCTTCGAGGAGCCCGACCAGGCGACGCTGACCGAGCGGCTCGGTGACGTCATCGACGAGGCGACGCGCGCGGCGGTGAAGAAGAACTCCGACCTGCGGCGCGACGGCATGTCCCTGCTGCTGCGGGGCGTCGGCGCGGCCCTTGAGCCCAAGGGTGTCGCCGTGGAGATCCTCAAGCCGGACGCGGTGCTGCGCGCCGAGCGGGTGCCGGTCGGGCAGATGGGCGACGTGTTCTCCGGTGGTCAGCTGCTCACCGCGGCCATCGCCCTGTACTGCACGATGGCGGCGCTGCGCTCCAACGACCGGGGCCGCGACAAGCACCGGCACGCGGGCACGCTGTTCCTCGACAACCCCATCGGGCGCGCCAACGCCACCTATCTGCTGGAGCTCCAGCGGGCCGTCTCCCGCGCCCTCGGTGTCCAACTCCTGTACACCACGGGCCTGTTCGACACGACGGCCCTCGCGGAGTTCCCGCTGGTCATCCGCTTGCGCAACGACGCCGACCTCCGGGCCGGGCTGAAGTACATCAGCGTGGAGGAACACCTCCGTCCGGGGCTTCCGCAGCAGGCGGAGGGCGAGGAGTCGGTGCACAGCGAGATCACGGCGACGCGCATGTTCAAGCGACCGGCGCCAAGCGCGTCGTAGCGGCACGGCGGGCGGTGTGAGAGCAGGCCAGCCGCCCCCACCTGGGCGCACGGCTGGGAGCGCTGCCTTGCCGCCCCGACCCGCGCTCAGGGGTGTGAGAGCTGCCCCGCCCCGCCCCGGCGGCGTATCCGCGCCTGTGCGCGCTCGGTCGCCCTGGCCTGTCGCCGCGTCTTGCGGCGCTCACGCCGCAGGGCACGCGCGGTGCTGCTGGGTTCCGACACCACGCCGTTGCGCTGGTTCCAGACCTGGCGGGTCACCCAGACGTCGAGGGCGCCCCACGTCGCCACGACGGTGCTCGCCACGCTGCTGAGGACCATCGGGAACGCCAGCCACGATCCGGCCAGCGTGCACAGGAACGCCACCATCGCCTGGACCAGGGTCACGGCGATGAGCAGCACCGCCCGCACCGCCGCCGTACGCACCGGGTCGGGCATCCGGCGCCGCGGCGCCTGCTCCTCGATCCACAACGGCCGGTAATACGACTCTTCCCGCTCCGCGGTGCGTTCCTCGCGTCCGCCCCCGCCGCCGGGAGCCGGAATGTCGCGATCCAGTGCCTCGGGGCTCCGCCGCGCCGTCAGGTGCGCCGCAGTGGCGTCCGTAGGCGCCTCGTGCCGCTCCGCCGTGCCCATCAAGGTGTCACTCCCCACCGCCAGCAGACCGCTCGCCCGTGCTCGAACACACGGCTCCCCAGTGGCTGCCCGGCTTGCGCTGTTTTACGCCGCCCGGTTGCGGGATGCGGCTCGTGTGGCCGATTCCGCCCCCATTTCCCGAAGAGAAGGACGAACAACACGCCCCGAAGATTCCCAGGAAACGAAAAATTCTGGCCAACTGCCCACCTGGGCCGGTCGGATCCGGACACGGCGTTGCCCCGCAAATGCGGGAGGCAATCTCCCGCAATGCCCGGACAACTCCCCATCTCGCGCCACCGGTGCGGAAGTTCGGCCTCCGGAAGGGTCTTCGAGTTAACTGTGCGTCGGTAGTAGGCTCGCGGCGTTTGTTGACGCACATGTGTACCCCCGGCCGGCGGGGGTCCAGCTGGGGGAGGCCATGCGCTTTCGCGGGAAGTCGATCCGCCGGAAGATCGTGGCGCTGCTTCTCGTGCCGCTGGTGTCCCTGGCCGCGGTCTGGGGCTTCGCCACGGTACTCACGGGGCGGGCGGTCACCCAGCTCTTCCAGGTGTCGACCGCCGTGGAGGAGATCGGGTACCCCACCGAGGACACCGTCCGCATCCTCCAGCAGGAACGGCGCCAGACACTCGTCTACCTCGCCGACCCGAGGGCCTCGGACGCGCTCTCCGCGCTCCGCACCACCCGCGGCGCCACCGACGAGGCCATCGCCAAGCTCCGTAAGAGCGCGCGGGACCCCGACGTCCGCGACGGACTGGACGCGGACGACGACGAACGTCTCACCGGCGTGCTGGACGCCTTCGACAGCGTCGACTCCCTGCGCCGCAGCGTCGAGGAGGGAACGGTCACCCGCTCCCAGGCCCTCGGCCGCTACAACCGCCTCGTGGACCCCTGCTACGCCCTGCTCGCCTCCCTCGACGGCATCGACAACGTGGAGATGGACAAGCAGGCCCGCGCCCTCGTCAACATCACCCGGGCCCGCGAACTCCTCTCCCGCGAGGACGCCCTCCTCGGCTCCTCCCTCGTGGTCGGCAAGCTCACCCGCGACGAGATCCAGGACGTCGCCGACCTGATCGCGCAGCGCAACCTGATGTACGACATCAGCCTGCCGGTGCTGCCCGCGAGCGAGCGCGAGCGGTACGACAGGTTCTGGAAGAACGCCTCCACCGCGTCCCTGCGCTCTGTCGAGCGGACCGTCATCACCTCCGAACCCGGCACCCCCCGCACCCTCACAGCCAAGGGCTGGGACGCGGCCGCGGGTGGTGTGCTCGAAGGGCTCGCGACCCTCAACGACCAGGCGGGCGACCGCTATCAGGACCGGGTCCAGCCGGTCGCGGTGAGCGTCATCGTCAAGGCGGCCGTGGTCGGCGTCCTCGGCCTGCTCGCCCTGCTCTTCTCGGTCTTCCTCTCGGTGCGCGTCGGCCGCGCCCTCATCCGCGACCTGCGCCAGCTGCGCCTGGAGGCCCACGAGGCGTCCGGAGTGCGGCTGCCCAGTGTCATGCGCCGCCTCTCGGCCGGCGAACAGGTCGACGTGGAGACCGAGGTCCCGCGCCTGGAGTACGACAGGAACGAGATCGGCGACGTCGGCCAGGCCCTCAACACCCTCCAGCGTGCGGCCGTCGAGGCCGCCGTCAAACAGGCCGAACTGCGCGCCGGTGTCGCCGAGGTCTTCGTGAACCTCGCCCGCCGCAGCCAGGTGCTCCTGCACAAGCAGCTCACGCTGCTCGACACCATGGAGCGCCGCACCGAGGACACCGATGAACTCGCGGACCTGTTCCGCCTCGACCACCTCACCACCCGTATGCGTCGGCACGCCGAGGGCCTGGTGATCCTCTCCGGCGCCGCCCCCTCCCGGCAGTGGCGCAAGCCCGTCCAGCTCATGGACGTCGTACGGGCCGCCGTCGCCGAGGTCGAGGACTACGAGCGCATCGAGGTCCGTCGCCTGCCCAGGGTCGCCGTCACCGGCCCGGCCGTCGCGGACCTCACGCACCTCGTCGCCGAACTCCTGGAGAACGCCACGGTGTTCTCCCCGCCGCACACCGCCGTCCAGGTCCTCGGCGAGCGCGTCGCCAACGGCTTCACCCTGGAGATCCACGACCGCGGTCTCGGTATGGCGGCGGACGCCCTGCTGGACGCCAACCTCCGGCTCGCAGAGACTCCGGAGTTCGAGCTGTCCGACACCGACCGGCTCGGCCTGTTCGTGGTCAGCCGGCTCGCCCAGCGGCAGAACGTCCGTGTCTCCCTGCAGCCTTCGCCGTACGGAGGCACGACAGCCGTCGTGTTCATCCCCAACACCCTGCTCACGGACGACGTCCCGGACACCAACGGCATCGGCTTCCGCCTCGACCGGCCCCGGCCCTCCAAGGAGGCCGAGCTGGAGGAGGCCCGCCGGGCGGAACTCGCCCACGTGCCCGCGCAGTTGCCCGGGCTTCCCGCGGCGCTTCTGGACGGCCCCGTGGAGCTGGAGGCCCCGGTCGACCTGGACGCCATCGACGACTTCCCGGGCGCCCTCGACGACGAGGACAGCGAACGCGGCGGCCTGTTCCGCCCCCGTCGCGGTCTCGTCCGCGCCGATGACACCTCGCCCTCGGCCGACGCGTCCCGCGAGAACTCCGGTACCGGCACCGCGGGGCGTGGCGCCGACGTCGTCGACGACCTGAACGCTCCGGTGCCGCTGCCCCAGCGCCGCACGCCCAAGCTGGTCAGCTCGCACGGCCGCCCGGTGACCGAGCAGCCCTCCCGACGCCAGGAGCCGGACGAGGAGCCCGTACGAGGATCGAACCGGTCCTTCTCGGCCACCCCGCCCCCGCTGCCCGCCCGCAGACGCGCCACGGGCCCGCAGCGCCGCACCACCGGCGTCGCCGACCACCCCGACGAACACCGCACCGAGACCCCGGCACCGCTGGGGCGCGCAGCCGACCCGTCGGCATCGGCCGGCCGCGGCTTCGAGACGCCGACCTCCACGGACGGCCTCGACGCGCCCACCTCCATGGACCGTCTCGACGTGCCGGCATCCATGGGCCGCTTTGACCCGCAGCGCGCCGACGCGCCCATATCCAGCCCCGACACGACGCCAGGCTCCCCGTCACTGCCCCGGCGCACCCGGCGCGCCGAGATCGCTGCCAGTGGCGGCTCGGGCGACGCCGCGCGCTCCAGCGGCGGCTCCGAGGCCGCCCACCCCACCGCGGACCCTGGAACCCCGCACCTGGACGGCACCGCCCCCGGGTCCGGGATCACCGGCGGCAGCGGCCCGCGGCCCCTCGGCAGCCTCGGGCCCCGGCAGGACGCGCCCGGCACGGCCCCGCTGCCCCGGAGGGTCCGGCAGGCCAACCTGGCGCCGCAGCTCAAGCAGAGCCCCGAGCGCCGTCCCGACCGGGAAGCCGGGTTCGAGGAGCGGGATGCCGACCAAGTACGCAACCGCATGGCGTCGCTCCAGCGCGGCTGGCAGCGCGGCCGTGAGGAGAACGCCGCGGGCGAGGACGCCCACAGCGGCACAGCACCACGAGGAACTAAGGGGGACGGTCGATGACCGCACCGAAGACGACCGGCCACACCGCGACGCCCAGGTCCGGCGAGCTCAACTGGCTCCTGGACGAACTGGTGGACCGCGTCGCCAGCATCCGCAAGGCCGTCGTGCTCTCCGGCGACGGACTGGCGACGGGGGCGTCCAAGGACCTGACCCGGGAGGACAGCGAACATCTGGCCGCCGTCGCCTCCGGGTTCCACAGCCTCGCCAAGGGCGTGGGCCGGCACTTCGAGGCGGGCAGCGTCCGGCAGACCGTCGTCGAACTCGACGACGCCTTCCTGTTCGTGACCGCCGCCGGCGACGGCAGCTGCCTCGCCGTCCTCTCCGACGCGGACTCCGATGTCGGCCTCGTCGCCTACGAGATGACGCTCCTGGTCAAGCGGGTCGGTGTACATCTGGCCTCCGCTCCACGCACCGATCTGCCCCAGGGCGGGTAGTGGGATGACATGAGCACTGACGGTCAGGGAAGAAGTCACTGGTTCGACGACGAGGCCGGACCGGTCGTCCGTCCCTACGCCATGACGCGCGGCCGCACCACCAGTGCGGCCCAGCACCGCCTGGACCTCATCGCGGTGGTCGTCACGGAGCCCCAGGCGGACGACGCGGAACGCGACCATTCGCTGTCCCCGGAGCACGTGGACATCGTCGACCTGTGCCGTGAGACCCCACAGTCGGTCGCCGAACTGTCCTCCGAACTCGACCTGCCCATCGGCGTGGTGCGGGTGCTCATCGGCGATCTCGTGGACAGCGAGTTCGTTCATGTGAACCGGCCGGTGCCGCCCGCCGAGCTGCCGGACGAGAGCATCCTGCGGGACGTGATCAACGGCCTCAGGGCGCTGTGAGACCGCGGCCTGCCCGCGCGGAGCGGGCGGGCGCCGGACCAGCCCTCCCGATAGGATTCGACTGATCGTCGACGACCTCCGCGGGCGGCCCGCCGGCCCGCGGACACGGTGCCGAACAGCACGATCGGGGAGACGGACGTGACGACAGGCTGGCAGTTCTGGGTGGACCGGGGTGGCACCTTCACCGACATCGTCGCGCGTCGCCCGGACGGCCGACTGCTCACGCACAAGCTGCTCTCCGACAACCCCGGCCGTTACGCCGACGCGGCCGTCACCGGCGTGACCGAGCTCCTGGACGGCTCCGCGGACCCCGTGGAAGCCGTCCGCATGGGCACCACCGTCGCCACCAACGCCCTGCTGGAACGCAAGGGCGAGCGCACCCTCCTCGTCGTCACCCGCGGCTTCCGCGACGCCCTGCGCATCGCCTACCAGAACCGGCCCCGCATCTTCGCCCGCCGCATCGAACTCCCCGAACTGCTCCACGAGCGGGTGATCGAGGTCGACGAACGCATTGCCGCCGACGGCACGGTCCTGCGCGCCCCCGACCTGGACGCCCTCTCCGGGCCCCTGAGGCAGGCCTACGACGACGGGATCCGCGCGGTCGCCGTCGTCTGCATGCACAGCCACCTCCACCCCGCCCACGAACAGGCCGTCGGCAGGCTCGCCGCCCGCATCGGCTTCCCGCAGATCTCGCTGTCCAGCGAGGTCAGCCCGCTGATGAAGCTCGTCCCGCGCGGGGACACCGCCGTCGTGGACGCCTACCTCTCGCCCGTGCTGCGCCGGTACGTCGAGCGGGTCGCCGGTGAACTCGACGGCGTACGGCTGATGTTCATGCAGTCCAACGGCGGTCTCACCGAGGCCGGTCAGTTCCGCGGCAAGGACGCGATCCTGTCCGGGCCGGCCGGCGGCATCGTCGGCATGGCCCGCATGTCGCAACTCGCCGGCTTCGACCGGGTCATCGGATTCGACATGGGCGGCACCTCCACCGACGTCTCGCACTTCGCCGGCGAGTACGAACGCGTCTTCACCACCCAGCTCGCCGGAGTCCGGCTGCGCGCGCCGATGCTCGACATCCACACCGTCGCCGCCGGCGGCGGTTCGGTCCTGCGATTCGACGGCTCCCGCTACCGCGTAGGGCCGGACTCGGCGGGCGCGGACCCGGGCCCCGCCTGCTACCGCGGCGGCGGCCCGCTGGCCGTCACCGACGCCAACGTCATGCTCGGCCGCATCCAACCCGACCATTTCCCCCAGATGTTCGGCCCCGACGGCGACCAGCCCCTCGACGCGGAGCTCGTCCGCGAGCGCTTCGCCGACCTCACCCGCGAGATCCACGAGCGGACCGGCGACGACCGCACTCCCGAGCAGGTCGCCGAGGGCTACCTCCAGATCGCCGTCGCCAATATCGCCAACGCCGTGAAGCGGATCTCCGTCCAGAAGGGCCACGACGTCACCCGCTACGCGCTGACGACCTTCGGGGGCGCCGGTGGCCAGCACGCGTGCATGGTCGCCGACTCGCTGGGCATCCGCACCGTCCTCGTACCCCCCATGGCCGGGGTGCTCTCCGCTCTGGGCATCGGCCTCGCCGACACCACCGCCATGCGCGAACAGTCCGTCGAGGCTCCCCTGGAGGCCGCCTCGATGCCGGGCGTCCGCAAGACCGCCGACGACCTGGAGAGCGCCGCCCGCGCCGAACTCCTCGCCGAGGACGTCCCCGAGGACCGCGTCCGGGTCACCCGGCGGGCCCAACTGCGCTACGACGGGACCGACACCACCCTCACCGTCGAACTGACCGAGCCCACCGCCATGCGCGACGCCTTCGAGACCCGTCATCGCGCCACGTACTCCTTCAGCCTCGACCGCCCGATCGTCGTCGAAGCCCTCTCCGTGGAAGCCACCGGCATCACACAACCCCCCGATCTCTCGGCCCTCGCCCCGTACGAAGGCCGGCCCGCCGCTCCCGAGACCGTCCGCCTCCACACGGGCGGCGCCTGGCGCGACGTACCCCTCCATCGCCGCGAGGAACTGCCTCCCGGCGAGACCGTCACCGGCCCGGCGATCATCACCGAGGCCAGTGCGACGACCGTCGTCGACGACGGCTGGCAGGCCGTGGCGCGACACGACGGGCATCTGGTCATGGAACGCGTGACGGTCACGCAGAGTTCCGATCTCGACACGGAAGTCGACCCGGTCCGGCTCGAGGTCTTCAACAATCTCTTCATGTCCATCGCCGAACAGATGGGCGCCCGCCTCGAGTCCACGGCCCAGTCCGTCAACATCAAGGAACGCCTCGACTTCTCCTGCGCGCTCTTCGACCCCGACGGAAACCTGGTGGCCAACGCCCCGCACATCCCCGTCCACCTGGGCTCGATGGGCACCAGCGTCAAGGAGGTCATCCGGCGCCGCGGCACCGGGATGCGGCCGGGGGACACCTACGCCGTCAACGACCCGTACCACGGCGGCACCCACCTGCCGGACGTCACGGTGATCACCCCGGTCTTCGACGCGCCAGGCTCCGAGGACACGGAGAGTAACGGGAGGACCGGGAGGATCCTCTTCTACGTCGCCTCCCGCGGCCACCACGCCGAGATCGGCGGCATCGCCCCCGGCTCCATGCCCGCCGACAGCCGCAGCATCGAGGAGGAGGGGATCCTCTTCGACAACTGGCTCCTTGCCGAGAACGGCCGCTTCCGCGAGGAGGAGACCTTCCGCCTGCTCACCGAGGCGCGCTACCCGTCCCGCAACCCGGCGACCAACCTCGCCGACCTGCGCGCCCAGATCGCCGCCAACCAGAAGGGCGTCGACGAAGTCGCCCGCATGATCGAGAACTTCGGGCTCGACGTCGTACAGGCCTATATGCGGCACGTCCAGGACAACGCAGAGGAAGCGGTGCGCAGAGTCGTCGACTCCCTCGACGACGGCGAGTACGCCTACGAGACCGACTCGGGCGCCGTGATCCGCGTACGCGTGCGCGTGGACCGCGACGACCGCTCCGCGACCGTCGACTTCACCGGTACGTCCGCGCAGCTGGACAGCAACTTCAACGCCCCCTTCGCGGTGGTCAACGCGGCCGTCCTGTACGTCTTCCGCACCCTGGTCGCCGACGACATCCCCCTCAACGACGGCTGTCTGCGCCCCCTGAGGATCATCGTGCCGCCCGGCTCGATGCTCGCGCCCGAGCCGCCCGCCGCCGTCGTCGCGGGCAACGTGGAGACCTCGCAGGCCATCACCGGCGCCCTCTACGCGGCGCTCGGCGTCCAGGCCGAGGGCTCCGGGACCATGAACAACGTGACGTTCGGCAACGCCCGCCACCAGTACTACGAGACGGTCGCGTCCGGTTCCGGGGCGGGCGACGGCTTCCCGGGCGCACCCGTCGTGCAGACCCACATGACCAACTCGCGGCTCACCGACCCCGAGGTCCTGGAGTGGCGGCTGCCTGTCCGGCTGGACGAGTTCGCGGTCCGGCAGGGCAGTGGCGGCGCCGGACGCTGGCGCGGTGGCGACGGCGCGGTGCGCCGCATCCGGTTCCTGGAACCCATGACCGTCTCCACGCTCTCCCAACACCGCAGGCTCCCGCCGTACGGCATGGCGGGCGGCGAACCCGGCGCGCTGGGCGCCAACCGCGTGGAGCGCGCCGACGGGACGGTCACCCCACTCCTCGGCAGCGACGCGGCCGACGTCCGTCCCGACGACGTACTTGTCATCGAAACCCCCGGCGGTGGAGGCTACGGCCCACCGCCGCCCCACCCCCATCCAGCAGGAGAAGAGATCAATGATCTTCGGGCGTTCTGAGCGCGGAAAGCCCCCGGTCGAGCCCGTCACGCTCAAGATCCTCGTGGCCGGCGGCTTCGGCGTGGGCAAGACCACGCTCGTGGGCGCGGTCAGCGAGATCCGGCCGCTGCGTACCGAGGAACTGCTCACCGAGGCAGGACGCCCGGTCGACGACACGAGCGGTGTGGAGGGCAAACGCACCACCACGGTGGCCATGGACTTCGGGCGCATCACGCTCCGCGAGGACCTGGTGCTGTACCTCTTCGGTACGCCCGGCCAGGAGCGGTTCTGGTTCATGTGGGACGAGCTCTCCGAGGGCGCCCTCGGGGCCGTTGTCCTCGCCGACACGCGACGCTTGGAGGACTGTTTCGCCGCGATCGACTACTTCGAGCGGCGCTCCATACCCTTCCTCGTCGGCGTCAACTGCTTCGAGGGATCGGCCCGTTACCCCGTCGAGGACGTCCGCCAGGCTCTCGACCTCGACCAGGACGTGCCGGTCGTGCTGTGTGACGCCAGGGACCGCGAGTCGGTCAAGGAGGTCCTGATCGGCGTGGTCCGGCACGCGATGGCGTACGTGGCGGAGCGCCGGCAGGCCGCCGTCACGAGCTGACAGCCGACAGCTGACACGGGAGCGGCCCGTACCCCCGCCGACCGGGGTACGGGCCGCGTTCACGACCACACGCGCTTGGCTGGTTCTACGACCGCACGCGCGCGTGGCTGGTGCTGCGTCCTCACGCGCGCGTGCGGCTAGTTCTCCCCGTCCTCCTCCCAGCCGAAGCTCTTCTCCACGGCCTTGCGCCAGTTGTGGTACTCCCGGTCACGCGCCGACGACTCCATCGACGGCGTCCACTCGACGTCCTTCTGCCAGTGCGACTTCAGCTCGTCCAGGTCGTTCCACACCCCCGTGGCGAGCCCGGCCGCGTAGGCGGCCCCCAGGCAGGTCGTCTCGGACACCTTCGGCCGTACCACCGGCACGTCGAGGACGTCCGCCTGGTGCTGCATGAGCAGGTTGTTCTTGGTCATGCCGCCGTCCACCTTGAGGGTGGTGATGTGCACGCCCGAGTCCTGGAACATGGCGTCCACGACCTCCCGCGTCTGCCAGCTCGTCGCCTCGAGCACCGCGCGCGCGAGATGCGCCTTGGTGACGTACCGGGTGAGCCCGGTGACGACACCGCGTGCGTCGGAGCGCCAGTAGGGCGCGAACAGACCGGAGAACGCGGGCACGATGTAGGCGCCGCCGTTGTCGTCGACGCTCGCCGCCAGCGGCTCGATCTCGTCGGCGGTGCGGATGATGCCGAGCTGGTCCCGGAACCACTGGACGAGCGCGCCCGTTATGGCAATCGACCCCTCCAGGCAGTAGACCGGAGCCTCACTCCCGATCTTGTAGCCCATCGTCGTCAGCAGCCCGCTCTTCGAGGGCACCGGCCGGTTGCCGGTGTTGAGCAGCAGGAAGGAGCCCGTCCCGTACGTGTTCTTGGCCGTGCCCACGTCGTAGCAGGCCTGCCCGAACACGGCCGCCTGCTGGTCGCCCAGTGCGGACGCCACCGGCACGCCCGCGAGTTGGCCGACCGCCGTGCCGTACACCTCGGCCGAGGACCTGATCTCCGGGAGGACGGCCTCGGGGATGTTCATCGCGGAGAGGATGGACTGGTCCCACTGGAGGGTCTCCAGGTTCATCAGCATGGTGCGGCCTGCGTTGGTCACGTCGGTGACGTGCCGGCCGCCGTCCGTGCCGCCGGTGAGGTTCCAGATGAGCCAGGAGTCGATGGTGCCGAAGGCGATCTCACCGTTCTCGGCCCGCGCGCGCAGCCCCGGCACGTTGTCGAGCAGCCAGGACGCCTTCGGCCCGGAGAAGTAGGTGGCCAACGGCAGGCCGGTCTGCTCACGGAAGCGGTCCTGTCCGTCGGAGCCGCCGAGTTGATGGGTCAGCGCCGCGGTGCGCGTGTCCTGCCACACGATCGCGTTGTGCACGGGCTTGCCCGTGGCGCGGTCCCACAGGACCGTCGTCTCGCGCTGGTTGGTGATGCCGAGCGCGCTCAGCTGGTCGGCGCGCAGCCCGGCCTTGGCGAGCGCCCCGGCCACCACTGCCTGCACCTTGGACCAGATCTCGGTGGCGTCGTGCTCCACCCAGCCGGGCTTGGGGAAGATCTGCCGGTGCTCGCGCTGGTCGACGGCGACGATGGCGCCGTCCTGGTTGAAGACGATGCAGCGGCTGGAGGTGGTGCCCTGGTCGATTGCGGCGACGAACTTGTCCGTCATGACGTCCCCTTCGTCGGATCCTTCAGAAGGCTGCGTTGAAGATGAGCCCGGACAGCGCTCCGCCGATCAGCGGTCCGACCACCGGGATCCACGCGTAACCCCAGTCCGAGGTGCCCTTGTTGGGGATCGGGAGCAAGGCGTGGGTGATACGTGGGCCCAGGTCGCGGGCCGGGTTGATGGCGTAACCCGTGGGCCCGCCGAGGGACAGGCCGATGCCGGTCACGAGGAACGCGACGATCAGGATCGCGGTGCCGGACTCGCCAAGACCCTTGGTCAGGCCGAACGCCAGGATGGGCAGCACCAGACCCATCGTCGCGATGATCTCGGTGACGAGGTTCGCCACGGGATTGCGGATCGCGGGCGCCGTGGAGAAGATCCCCAGCGTCGGCTGCGCCTTGTCCTCCTCGGCGTTGGCCTGGAACTGCGCGTAGTACACCAGCCAGCACAGCACCGCGCCGAGAACGGCACCGACCATCTGCCCGGCGATGTAGATCGGCACCTTGTCCCAGTCACCGGTGTCGACGGCGATGCCGATCGTCACCGCCGGATTGAGATGGCCCCCGGACAGCGGCGCGGCGGTGTAGGCCCCGGCCAGCACGCCGAAACCCCAGCCGAACGCGATGACCACCCACCCCGCGTCCTTGGCCTTCGAGTCGTTCAGTACGACGGCGGCGACCACTCCGGCGCCGAACAGGATCAGGATCGCGGTGCCGATGATCTCACCGACGAATATGTCTCCGTTGCTCATGGCGGCTCCTAGGCCCCGGCCCGGGGTGTTCGACCCCGGTCCTCCGTGCAGGGTGCGTTTCCCATGGCGACTTCAGCCGGGGACGAGGAGGTCCCGCGCCCCGCCCGGCATCCGTGACGAGCGTGCCGTCGCAGTCGAATCACCCGTGGGGGAGCGGGCTTTGGAGCAGCCGTGCCCGCATGGCGCAGTGCGTGGATACGCCGAGAATGTACGGCGATGTCGACTGACATCGGAAGTGTTCACCGGTGTCCAGGGGGCGTCAAGGACGCGGACGGCAACGGTTGAGGGCAGGCGACTGCCGCACAGGCGGACCGGGCGGCGGTGGCCGAGGGCGGGCGACTGCCGCTCATGCGGGTCGGATGGCGATGCAAGAGGGCGGACGACAGTGGCGCAGGCCCGCCGGGCGGCAACGGTCGACGGCAGGTGACCGTCGCACAGGTGGGCCGGATGGCGCGATGGCCGAGGGCAGGCTGCCGACGGGCAGCCGGGCGGACCCGTGGTGGTGAACACAACGGCCGACGCGCAGCCGGGCGGGGCCGCAGTCGTGAAGGTTACGGCCGACGCGCGGTCGGGCCGCCGACACGGCCCTCGCGTCGGCCGGGGTCACCCCGCCGGGGCGGCGGCAGCCTGCGTACCGCGCCGGACCTCGTGTCCGGGCAGCCCCGCACGCCCGAGGACCCAGCTCGCCCCGGGCAGCGACTTCGCCGCCTTCTTGAGCGGGGCGAGCCAGGCGGCCGCCTGCCGGTGGTCCAGGACGCTGCCCGGCGCGCACACCACTGTGGCCAGGGACAACGACACCGGCCGGCCACCCGCCGACCAGGGCGCGTCCAGCACCGACGCGGCCACCGGATCCAGGCCCTCCGGATCGGCCAGGACCAGGAAGTCGTCGCCCCCGATGTGGCCCACGCGCGTGCTGTCCGACGCGGAGCGCTGCAACGCCCGTCCCACCGACCGGATCAACTCGTCGCCCGCGGCGAACCCGGCCCCGTCATTGACCTGCTTGAAGTGGTCGACGTCCAGCCAACTCAACGCGAACGCCCGCCCGTCCGCGATCCGCCGGTCCACCTCGCCCGTGATCGCGTCCGAACCGGGCAGCCGCGTCAGCGGATTGAGCCCGGCCGCCTCCTCGACCCGGGACTCGGCCAGCGCTCGCACGAGGTCGGCGAGGCGTACGACGCCCACGCACCGGCCGTACCGGTCCACGACGGCCACGTCGTCCGACGTCCGGTCCCGTCCGCCGACGGCCACCACGTCGAGGACCTCCCACGCGGTGGCGTCGACGCCCACCGTGCGGGGCGGGTCACCGAGCTTGGCGGCGGGCCGGTCGGCGTACAGGGCGTGCCCGTAACGCCCCGACATCGACAGCAGGAAGCGGGAGCGGTGCACCGACCGGACCGGCACCCCGTGAGCGTCCACGAGCAGCACCCCGGACACCTCGGGCGATCCCGTCAGAAGCGCCCGCACGTGCCCAGCCGACACGGTGGTGGGCAGCAACGCGGCGGGCCGTACGAACTGCCGTACAGACGGGCCTGATCGCTGCGGTGAGGCGGTAGCGGGGGAACGGGGCGGAACGTATACATCCGCAGCGGGGAGCCGGGCCGGCGGCGCGAACAACTCGCCCTGCGCCAGCTGCGCACCGGCCGACACCGCCGCCGCGCACTGGAGCTCCGTCTCCACCCCCTCCACCGACAACAGCGCCCCGAGCTGCTCGCACAGCGTGCGCATCGCCCGTACCGCCGCGGGCCGCGAGAGCAGGGACGCGTCGAGTTTCACCAGGTCGGGCGCCATGTCGATGAGCAGCCGCAGGGGTACGTCACCGTCCCCGACCCCGTCCGCACTGATCCGGAAACCCTGGTTCCGCAGCGCCGCCACGGCCTCCAGCAACGCCTGCTGCGGCACGTGCGTGTACGGCGGCCCGATGTCGATCGTCACCTCCCACGGCAGCCTGCCCGCCTCACGCACCGCGGTGTGCAGCGGGGTGAGCCCGCCGAGGTCGGCGAGGGTCGCCGCGAACACGTTGACGTGCAGCGGCAGCAGCGTCTCCCTGCGCGCTGCCGCGCGGACCGCCGACACCGCCAGCCTGCCGTCGAGTTCCGGATCGCGACGGGCTTCGGCGAGGACGTCGCCGGTCTCCGGGCGGGCGAGTATCTCCAGCCCCGCGACCCCGCCGGTCACCAGGTTGACCACCGGTTGGAAGGCGAAGCGGAGAGTGTCCGTCCAGGAGTGCACGGGAGCATGATGGCGCTCCTCGCGCACGCCCGAGCGCAGTTCACACACCGTTCACGCAGGATTCCCGGGCGATCACGCAGCGTACGGGAAAGCCCTTGCGGTCCTGCTGCTCCACCCGGCCTCACCGCACGGCGACCACCGCCGATCCGTGCCCGAACAGCCCCTGGTTCGCCGTGATCCCCACCCGCGCGTCGGCCACCTGCCGGTCACCCGCGGTGCCCCTCAACTGCCAGGTGAGTTCGCACACTTGGGCGATCGCCTGCGCCGGTACGGCCTCCCCGAAGGACGCCAGCCCCCCGCTCGGGTTCACGGGTATGCGCCCGCCGAGGGCCGTCGCGCCCTCCCGCAGCAGCTTCGCCCCCTCACCCTCGCCGCAGAGCCCCAGATCCTCGTACCACTGCAACTCCAGGGCGGTGGACAGGTCGTAGACCTCGGCGAGGGACAGATCCTCCGGGCCGATGCCCGCCTCCTCGAAGGCGGCCGTGGCGATCGACGCGCGGAACGTCCGGTCGGGCGGCTCCACGGCCACCGCGGAGTCGGTGGCGATGTCCGGCAGGTCAAGCACCGTGTTGGGGTACCGCGGCGTCACCGTCGACACCGCGCGGAGACGCACCGGCGCCGCCACGCCGTGCCGACGCGCGAACTCCATGCCGGACAGCACCAGCGCCGCCCCGCCGTCCGAGGTCGCGCAGATGTCCAGCAGCCGCAGCGGATCGGCGACCACCGCGGAGGCGGCGACCTCCTCGCCGGTGACCCGCTTGCGGTAGCGCGCGTACGGATTCAGCGCGCCCATCGCCGAGTTCTTCACCTTGACCTGCGCGAAGTCCTCCAACGAATCCCCGTGGACCGCCATACGCCGACGCGCGTACAGACCGAAGTACGTCGGATTGGTCGCCCCGAGCACACGGAAGCGCAGCCAGTCGGGGTCGTCGGGACGGTCCCCGCCCGCGGGCCGGAAGAACCCCTTGGGCGCCGCGTCGGCACCCACCACGAGCACCACATCCGCCAGCCCCGAAAGGATCTGCGCCCGCGCGGCGTTGACCGCCTGCGCCCCCGACGCGCACGCCGCGTACACGCTGGTCACCCTGGCTCCCTGCCAGCCCAGCGCCCTGGCGAACGTCGCCCCCGCCACGTACCCCGGATATCCGCCACGCACCGTGTCCGCGCCGACGATCGAGTCGACCTCCCGCCACTCCACTCCGGCGTCGGCGAGCGCCGCGCGGGCCGCCACAACCCCGTACTCGACGAAGCCGCGCCCCCACTTGCCCCAGGGGTGCATGCCCGCCCCCAGCACCGCCACCTCACCGGTCATGCCCTCACCCCCTTCGCCGGCCGCCACTGCCAGGTCGTCCACACCGTCTCCACGTCCTCATGGAGCACGCCAGGCACGACCTCCACCTCCATGCCCACCGCCAGATCGGCGACGGTCAGTCCAGGCACCCCCTGCCCCAGAACCACGATCCGCTCTTCTGCCAGCTCCACAGCGATCAACGCGTACGGCTCCCACGGAAGTTCCGGATCGGTCACATAGGGTGACGGAGGTCGGTACCGGCCGTCCGTGTAGGACCACACACGCCCGTGCCGCGACAGGGGGACCTCGGCCAACTCGCCGCCGGAGCACCGCGGATTACGGCAGTGCACGTCCTCGCGGGGGAAGAAGACCGAGGTGCAGGCGGAGCAGCGGGTGCCCAGCAGGCGAAACGAATCTCCCTCGCCGCCGAACCATCCCTCGACCACAGGAGTGCGTGAACGCGACAAGATTCCTCCCCGACAGCCGATCTGACGGAACGTCAGAAGTGTGTCACGGGAGACCTGAGATGGGCAGAGGCAGAGGCATGACCCGACTCTCACGCGCACTGCGCGGACTGGGCACCGCACTCGCCGCCCTGCTGACCGTGACCGCCGTCTCCACGACCGCCCGGGCGACCCCGGAACCCAAGGCGCCCTCGGACTTCGTGGCACTGAGAACCGTGGACCCCACGATCATCCAGGAGATGCGCTACTTCACCGCGCACAACTTCGTCGGCGAGCACATCGACGGCTACCGGCAGCCCCTCTGCATCCTCACCCGCCCCGCCGCCGAAGCACTCCACAAGGCCCAGGCGAAACTGCTGAGGCAGGGCTACAGCCTCAAGGTGTACGACTGCTATCGCCCCCAGCGCGCGGTCGACCACTTCGTCCGCTGGGCCGAGGACCTCGACGACCAAGCCATGAAGGGCGAGTTCTACCCGAACGTCGACAAGACCCGGCTGTTCGCCGACGGGTACATCGCGGAGAAGTCCGGCCACAGCCGCGGCTCGACCATGGACCTCACCATCGTGCGGCTCCCCGCGCTGCCCACCAGGCCCTACCACCCCGGCGAGACCCTGGTGCCCTGCTACGCGCCCCAGGACCAGCGCTTCCCCGACAACTCCGTCGACATGGGCACCGGATTCGACTGCTTCGACACCCTCGCCCACACCCTCGACCCGCGCATCCAGGGCGCACAGCGCGCCAACCGGCTGCTGCTCAAGTCGACCCTGGAAGACCTCGGCTTCGTGAACCTGGCCGAGGAATGGTGGCACTACACGTACAAGCCCGAGCCCTACCCGGACACCTACTTCGACTTCCCGGTGGCCTGGAAGTCCCTTTCAGGCAAACGCTGAGCCGCCCCCGGAAGACGCTCCTCCGATGATCGGATACAGTCCGCCGCGTGTCCGAAACTCAACACCCCACCCCCAACTCCGCGCCCGACTCACACTGTTCGAGCTGCGGAGCGCCCTTCGGAGAGGGCGTCTCCGGCTGGCCCCGCACCTGTCCCGTGTGCGCCGCCGTCGCCTACCGCAACCCGCTCCCGGTCGCGGTGGCCCTCCAGCCCGTGTACGACACCAAGGGCGCAAGCCTCGTCGTCATCACCCGAACCGTCGCCCCCGCGCGCGGGGGCATCGCACTGCCCGGCGGCTACGTCGACGACCGCGAGGACTGGCGCCAGGCCGTCGTCCGCGAGCTCAAGGAGGAGACCGGCATCGACGCGGCGAGCCGCGACGTACGCCTCGTCGACGCCATGAGCTCGCCCGACGGCCACCTCCTGCTGTTCGGGTCCCTGCCCGAGCGCCCGGCCGAGAGCCTGCCCACGTCCGCCGCGACGGACGAGACAGAAGGCTGGCACCTCCTGCGCAGGCCGGAGGAGCTCGCCTTCCCGCTGCACACACGGGCCGTAAGGTCCTGGTTCGAGGGCCGCTACGTCTGAGCCTCAGCGCTCCTCGACACCCCGCACACGCACCGGGTGAGGCGGCGCGCTCACGCCGTCCTCACCCTCCCGCTCGACGACCACCCGCCGACCCTGCCACCGGGCGACGTACCGCTCGATCTCCGGCTCGTCCCACCCGTCACCCACGTCCGGCACCACCAGCCCACCACCGGTCCGTCCCCGTGCCGGCGCCCACACCTCCAGCTCAAGGCCGCCGTCCTCCCCCCGAACGGGCAGGACGGCACCCGCGCGCGCGAGCACCGGAATCCGCGACAAAGGGGCGTCCACCAGAATCTGCCCCGGCCCGTCGTACGCCCGACCCGTGGCCGTGTCGTACCAGCGGCCCCGCGGCAGCTGCACCGCCCGCCGGTCCGCACCCGGGTCGAGCACCGGCGCCACCAGCAGGCAGTCACCCAGCAAGAAGGCGTCCTCACAGTCGCGCAGCGCCCGGTCCTCCGGTATGCCCCACCACAACGGCCGTACATAGGGCGTCCCGGTGCGCCGCGCCAGATGCGCCAGCGTCATGAAGTACGGCAGCAGCCGCCGACGCTCCAGGAGCGCCACGCGCGCGTGCTCCAACACCTCGGGACCGAACTCCCACGGCTCCCTGCGGCCGGCCCGCAGACTCGCGTGCGTGCGGAACAGCGGCAGGTACGCGCCCAGTTGGAACCAGCGCAGATACAGCTCCGGTGACGGACTCCCGTCGAAGCCGCCCACGTCCGGACCCGAGTACGGCACCCCGCACAGCCCCAGACCCATGACCAGCGCCAGCGACGCCCGCAACCCGGGCCAGCCCGTGGCCACATCACCGGACCACGTGCCCCCGTAGCGCTGGAGGCCGGCCCACCCGGACCGCGAGAAGACGAACGGCCGCTCCCGCGGGGCCGACTCCCGCACGCCCTCGTACGCGGCCCGTGCCATGCACAGGCCGTAGACGTTGTGCGCCTCACGATGGTCGCCGCCGCGCCCCTCCAGCGCGTGCCGGGCCGAACGCGGCAACGTCGGCTCCCCGAACGCCGTGAACGAGGTGGGCTCGTTCATGTCGTGCCAGAACCCCGCGAAACCCTGCGCGAGCCGCTCTTTGTAGAGGCCACCCCACCACTCCCGCACGCGCGCGTGCGTGAAGTCCGGGAAGACCGACTCCCCGGCCCATGCCTCACCCCGCACCAGCTGCCCCGCCGCGTCCCGGACGAACGCGTCCACGACCGTGCCGGACTCGTACACGGCGTTGCCCGGCTCGGCCCGCACCGCCGGATCCACGATCGAGACCAGCCGCACCCCGTCCCGACGCAGATCCTCGGCGAGCTGCGGCAGCTTCGGGAAACGCTCCTGGTCGACCGTGAACACCTGATGCTCGTCGTAGTGGTCGATGTCTAGATGAACGGCGTCCAGTGGCAGGTCGCGTTCCTGATACCCCGCGACGATCCGCCGCACCTCCTGCTCACTCCCGAACCCCCACCGCGCGTGCTGGTGGCCCAGCGCCCAGGCCGGAGGCAGCGCCGGCGCACCCGTCAGGGAAGCCCAGGCGAGCAGCACGCGCGCGGGCGTACCGACCATCACCCAGCAACGCAGGGGACCGCCGCTCATCCGCAGTTCGCTGGCCCCGGGCCGGTCATGTCCCGAACCGGCCCCCTCCTCGCCCTCGCGCAACGTCACCGTGCCGTCCCACGAGGTGTCGTGGAACACCAGATGCGTCCCTGCGTCGGCCACCACCAGCTGCACCGGCATCGTGAGGTACAGCGGATCGTCGCCGGGACCGAAGGCCCGACCGGGGTCGGTGTTCCAGAGCCGGTACGTGCCACCGCGCAGCCGTGGCCCCGACGCCCGCCCGCCCAGACCGAAGAAACGCGCGTCCGCGGACACCTCCGACCGCTGCATCCAACGCCCCGCACCCCCACCGACCGGCTCCCACCAGCGCGGCGGCAGATCCCGCCGCAAGGTCACACCACCGGGCGTCTGCACCTCCACCGCCCCGTGACGGGAGACCACGACCGTCGCCCGCTCGGCGACCACGCGCCAGCCACCGTCCTTGTCGGGCTCCAGCACCGCCCGCGGATCCGGCTCCGGACACCGGCCCGCCAGCGCGTACGACGGCTCGGGACCGGCCCCGTCCCACCCCCAGAACACGGCCCCGTTCACGGCCACCGTGATCCGCAGCTCGGAACGACTGAACCGGACCACACCACCCCCCGGCCCCGGCTCCGCTTCCAGCACCGGACCCGGCACCCGCGCACGCTCCGCACCACGCGTCGGCAGCCCCGCGGCATCGGCACGCCGGGTACGCCAAGCCGCACGCACGGTACGCAACCTCTGGGCCGCCCCCGCCGAACCGACCGCCTTCATCGAACGCACCAGGTCACGACCGTTCATGCTGTTCACCCTGCCACTGAGCGCCCCACGCGCGCGTGTCGTTCAACTTCCGTTCACCCGTGCCGGGACCACATCTTCACGACACGGACTATGTGGGGCGCACCCTGGTGCAGAAGTCGATCACATGGCATCGTCCGTGTCATCCGCGTCACGCGCACACCCCCGCCCGTGCGCGGACGACGCACACGACGCGCACAGTCCGGGAGCCGCCCCATGTCGACCGTGAACCCTCAGCCGCTCTGGCAGCCCGATCCGGAACGTATCGCACGGGCACAGGTCACCAGGTTCCAGGCCTGGGCCGCCGAACACCACGGCGCCCCCTCCGAGGGCGGCTATCCCGCGCTGCACCGCTGGTCCGTCGACGAGCTGGACACCTTCTGGAAAGCCGTCACGGAATGGTTCGACGTACGGTTCTCCACCCCCTACGCGTGCGTACTCGGCGACCGCTCGATGCCCGGCGCCCAGTGGTTCCCCGGCGCGACCCTCAACTACGCCGAGCACGCCCTGCGTGCGGCCACCACCCGCGCGGACGAACCGGCGCTCCTGTATGTCGACGAAACCCACGAACCAGTCCCCGTCACCTGGTCCGCCCTACGCCGCCAGGTCGGCTCCCTCGCCGCCGAACTCCGCGCCCTCGGCGTACGCCCCGGCGACCGGGTCAGCGGCTACCTCCCCAACATCCCGCAGGCCGTCGTCGCCCTCCTCGCCACGGCGGCGGTGGGCGGCGTCTGGACGTCCTGCGCCCCCGACTTCGGCGCCCGTAGCGTCCTCGACCGCTTCCAGCAGGTCGAACCCGTCGTCCTGTTCACCGTCGACGGCTACCGCTACGGCGGCAAGGAACACGACCGACGCGACATCGTGGCCGAACTCCGCCGCGAACTGCCCACCCTGCGAGCCGTCGTCCACATCCCGCTCCTCGGCACCGAGGCCCCCGAAGGCGCCCTCGACTGGACCGCCCTGACCAGCGCCGACGTGGAACCCGTCTTCGAACCGGTGCCCTTCGACCACCCCTTGTGGGTGCTCTACTCCTCCGGCACGACCGGCCTGCCGAAGGCCATCGTCCAGTCCCAGGGCGGCATCCTCGTCGAACACCTGAAGCAGCTCGGCCTGCACTGCGACCTCGGGCCCGAGGACCGCTTCTTCTGGTACACCTCGACCGGCTGGATGATGTGGAACTTCCTCGTCTCCGGCCTGCTCACCGGAACGACGATCGTCCTCTACGACGGCAGCCCCGGCTACCCGGACACCGGCGCGCAATGGCGGATCGCCGAACGCACGGGCGCCACGCTCTACGGCACCTCGGCCGCGTACGTCATGGCCTGCCGCAAGGCAGGCGTCCACCCCGGCCGCGACTTCGACCTCTCCAAGGTGCAGTGCGTGGCCACCACCGGCTCGCCACTGCCTCCCGACGGATTCCGCTGGCTGCACGACGAGGTCCGCGACGACCTGTGGATCGCCTCCGTCAGCGGCGGCACCGACGTCTGCTCCTGCTTCGCCGGAGCCGTCCCCACCCTCCCCGTCCACATCGGCGAACTCCAGGCAGCAGGCCTCGGCACCGACCTCCAGTCCTGGGACCCCAGCGGCGCCCCCCTCACCGACGAGGTCGGCGAACTCGTGGTCACCAACCCCATGCCGTCCATGCCCATCCACTTCTGGAACGACCCCGACGGCAGCCGCTATCACGACAGCTACTTCGACACCTACCCCGGCGTGTGGCGCCACGGCGACTGGATCACCATCACCTCCCGCGGCTCCGTCGTCATCCACGGCCGCTCCGACTCGACGCTCAACCGCCAAGGCGTACGCATGGGATCGGCCGACATCTACGAAGCCGTCGAACGCCTCCCGGAGATCAAGGAATCCCTCGTCATCGGCATCGAACAGCCCGACGGCGGCTACTGGATGCCCCTGTTCGTCCACCTGACCCCCGGCACCGCCCTCGACGAGGCCCTGCTCGGCCGCATCAGACAGACCATCCGCGAACAGCTCTCACCACGCCACGTCCCCGACGAGATCATCGAAGTGCCCGGCATCCCGCACACCCTCACCGGCAAGCGCATCGAGGTCCCCGTCAAGCGCCTCCTCCAGGGCACCCCCCTCGACAAGGCCGTCAACCCGGGCTCCATCGACAACCTCGACCTGCTCCACTTCTATGAGGACCTGGCCCGCAAACGCGCCTGACCCGATGCCGCCGCCGTCACCGCATGCCGACGGCGGCATCCCCAGCCCACCCCCGTTGTCAGTGCCGCCGGTTACTGTGAGTGAGCATTGATCGACTGTGCACAGGGGGAAAAATGGCGCACACAGACCACCAGACCATGCGACGCGTCCTGCGCCGCGAAATCGCCGGCACCATCGGCCTGCTCACCGACGAACACGACTTCCGGGCCATGCGGCGCTACCGAAGCTTCACCTTCGACGACCACACCCGCTATCTCCAACAGGTGGAAGCGCTCCTCCGCACCCGCGCCTCCCAGGGCAGCCACACCACAGTCGCCCTCTTCGACCCCGAGGAGTACGCCGACTTCTGCGCGGACACGGGCCTCGACCCCGACATCGCGTCCAGCCGCACCCGCTTCACCGCCGAACTCGCCGCCACGGGCCCGACCGTCCCGTACGACGGCCGCCCCTTGACCGACCTCGTCCCGGACCTGATCGACGAGGCGGTCCGCCAGGCCACCTGGGAGTACGCGTCGACACTCCTGGCCCGCCTCGGCGCCTGCGCCTCCTGCGGCGAGGACATCGGCCGAGCAGCCTTCACCTGGGCCTCCGGCCTCCTCGCCCGGATCCTCGACACCGCCCCACGGGGCAACCACCATCTCGTCTGCAGTGTGTCGGGAGCGCCGGAAACACTCGTCTCCGTCCTCCACGCGGACATGGACGCCGACGGAGCCACCCGGCTGGACGAGGCCGAAGCCCTCGAATTCACCACCGTCCTGGCCCTCGGTCTCGCGACCCAGAGCCCCGGCGGCCTCGTCATGCGCACCAGCGCACCCGGCACCACCGACCGGGTCTACGGCTGGCGCCTGCGCGGCGAAGGCCTGGAGCCCCTCACCGCAGGCGAGGTGTTCGACGCCTACTGCACCGACATCGAATCCGGCGACCTCATCTCGCCGGAGTCCGACGTCGACTACTGCGTACCGCCCGACCTCGGACCGGCGGGCCCGAAGCCAGGACACCGTCACTGAACGGGAGAGGGGCGCCCCACCCGAAGGTGGAGCGCCCCTCCCAGATCAACGACGCGCGATCGGCCGCCTGACTACTCGCCGGACAGCACCGCCTGGGCGGCGTTGCGCGCCTCATCGGCACTGTCCGCCGCCCGCGCGGCAGCAGCGGCACGCTCGCACTGCGCCAGCGTGTACTTCGCCAGCGTCGCCCGTACATAAGGAATCGACGCCGCACCCATGGAAAGGGAGGTGACACCCAGACCGGTCAGCACACACGCGAGCAGCGGGTCGGACGCGGCCTCACCACACACACCACAGCTCTTGCCCTCGGCCTTCGCCGCCTCCGCGGACAGCGCCACGAGGTCGAGCAGTGCGGGCTGCCACGGATCCTGCAGCCGGGACACCGCACCTACCTGGCGGTCCGCGGCGAAGGTGTACTGCGCGAGGTCGTTGGTCCCCAGCGACAGGAACTCGACCTCCTGCAGAATCGAGCGCGCCCGCAGCGCGGCCGACGGGATCTCCACCATCGCGCCGAACTTCGCCCGCAGCCCGGCTTCACGACAGGCGTCGGCGAACGCCTTGGCATCCGTACGGTCCGCCACCATCGGGGCCATGACCTCAAGGTAGACAGGCAGCCCCTCAGCGGCCTTCGCCAAGGCCGTCAGCTGGGTGCGCAACACCTCGGGATGGTCGAGGAGCGAACGCAGACCACGCACACCCAGCGCCGGGTTCGGCTCGTCGCCTGGCGTCAGGAAGTCCAGCGGCTTGTCCGCGCCCGCGTCCAGCACACGGACGACGACACGACCCTCGGGGAAGGCCTCCAGCACCTGCCGGTAGGCCTCGACCTGCTTCTCCTCCGACGGGGCGTTCTTGCTGTCGTCCAGGAAAAGGAACTCGGTACGGAACAGCCCGACGCCCTCGGCACCGGCCTCGACGGCGGCCGGCACGTCCGCGGGACCACCGACGTTGGCCAGCAACGGCACCTTGTGACCGTCCGCCGTGACCCCGGGCCCGGTCGACGCCGCGAGAGCCGCCTTGCGCTCGGCGGCGGCGGCCTCCAACTGCGCCTTCTTCTCCTCGGTCGGCTCCACGAAGATGTCGCCGGTGCTGCCGTCGACAGCGATCACGGTGCCTTCGGCCAGCTCACCGGCGCCCGGCAGAGCGACAACAGCCGGGACACCGAGCGCCCGCGCCAGAATCGCGCTGTGACTGGTCGGCCCGCCCTCCTCGGTCACAAAGCCGAGAACGAGAGTCGGGTCCAGCAGCGCCGTGTCGGCGGGCGCGAGATCACGCGCCACCAGGACATAGGGCTCGTCACTGTCCGGGACACCCGGCATGGGCACCCCGAGCAGACGAGCGACGATACGATTCCGCACGTCGTCGAGGTCGGCGACCCGGCCGGCGAGGTACTCGCCGGCACCCGCAAGCAGCTCGCGGTACGCGGCGAAGGCGTCGTACACCGCACGCTCGGCCGTGCTGCCGACGGCGATACGCCGGTCGACGTCCGCCATCAGCTCCGGGTCCTGGGCCATCAGGGCCTGTGCCTCGAGCACGGCCTGAGCCTCACCACCGGCCAGATTGCCGCGCGCCATCAGGTCGGCGGCCACAGCTTCCACGGCCTTGCGGGCGCGCCCCTGTTCACGCTCCGCGTCCTCCGCCGGAATCTGCTTGGCCGGCGGCTCGAGGACCGCCGTTCCCATGTGCCGAACCTCGCCGATCGCCACACCGTGGCTCACGCCGACGCCTCGCAGCGTTGCTTCCATCTCACCCGTCTCCGATAGTGCG
The DNA here is from genome assembly GCF_045041065.1 of Streptomyces sp. NBC_00028. Lineage (NCBI taxonomy): Bacteria > Bacillati > Actinomycetota > Actinomycetes > Kitasatosporales > Streptomycetaceae > Streptomyces > Streptomyces sp. NBC_00028. Next base: position 8,287,057 of record NZ_CP108293.1, read on the forward strand.
GCGGGTCCCGCCGCCGCGGTGGTTGCCACTACTTGCCGTCATACGACGGAGCTGACGTCACTTCCAGGCGAAGAGGCTGTCGCCGGCCTTCACGTCGCCGTCGTCCCGCAGCTCGGAGAGGGCCTCGGCCGTGGCTTCGAGCGCCACGATCGGGCAGACCGGCGACTTGCCGGCGGCCTCCACGGCAGCCGGGTTCCAGCGCACGATGCTCTGACCGCGCGTCACGGTGTCGCCCTTGTTCACGAGCAGCTCGAAGCCTTCGCCGTTGAGCTGCACGGTGTCGATACCAAGGTGGGTGAGCACGCCGTGTCCCTCGTCGTCGACGACGACGAAGGCGTGCGGGTGGAGCGAGACGATGACTCCGTCGACGGGGGCGACAGCCTCGGAAGGCTCACGCACGGGGTCGATCGCCGTGCCCGGGCCGACCATGGCCCCGGAGAAGACCGGATCGGGCACGGAAGCCAGTCCGATGGCGCGTCCTGCAAGAGGGGACGTCACGGTGGTCATGGGAAGCCTCCCAGGGGTGGAGATCTGTATGGGCCGTCACTGCCTGTACCGGACGGCGCACTGTTCAGCAGGGTATGTCATATGAAGTACGGGTTCCGTGTGGGAGCCCGGCACCCGCTGCACCGTCGGCGACTGGTGGTCTAGACCATAGCCCAAATCGATTTGCACGCGCTCCGAAGCCCCGTGTACAGTCGTACTCCTGCCCGGGGTTGAGCGACGTCACCAAGCGTCCTTGCCTGGCAGCAACCAACTTGTCAGATCCTATCTCTGGGTCTCCTTCTGCATGCCTGCGGGAGGGTGGTCAGAGGGCCGGAAAAACACTGATAGAGTTTGGAACACCGAAGGGAAGCCCGGAGGAAAGCCTGAGAGAGTCTCTCGGGTGAGTACAAAGGAAGCGTCCGTTCCTTGAGAACTCAACAGCGTGCCAAAAATCAACGCCAGATTAGTTGATACCCCGTCTCCAGCCATTGGGTTGGGACGAGGTTCCTTTGAAATAACACAGCGAGGACGCTGTGAACCACCGGATTATTCCTCCGGTGGTTCCGCTCTCGTGCGTGTCGACCGGATTACCGGTAAACATTCACGGAGAGTTTGATCCTGGCTCAGGACGAACGCTGGCGGCGTGCTTAACACATGCAAGTCGAACGATGAACCACTTCGGTGGGGATTAGTGGCGAACGGGTGAGTAACACGTGGGCAATCTGCCCTTCACTCTGGGACAAGCCCTGGAAACGGGGTCTAATACCGGATACCACTACCGCAGGCATCTGTGGTGGTTGAAAGCTCCGGCGGTGAAGGATGAGCCCGCGGCCTATCAGCTTGTTGGTGAGGTAATGGCTCACCAAGGCGACGACGGGTAGCCGGCCTGAGAGGGCGACCGGCCACACTGGGACTGAGACACGGCCCAGACTCCTACGGGAGGCAGCAGTGGGGAATATTGCACAATGGGCGAAAGCCTGATGCAGCGACGCCGCGTGAGGGATGACGGCCTTCGGGTTGTAAACCTCTTTCAGCAGGGAAGAAGCGAAAGTGACGGTACCTGCAGAAGAAGCGCCGGCTAACTACGTGCCAGCAGCCGCGGTAATACGTAGGGCGCAAGCGTTGTCCGGAATTATTGGGCGTAAAGAGCTCGTAGGCGGCTTGTCACGTCGGGTGTGAAAGCCCGGGGCTTAACCCCGGGTCTGCATTCGATACGGGCTAGCTAGAGTGTGGTAGGGGAGATCGGAATTCCTGGTGTAGCGGTGAAATGCGCAGATATCAGGAGGAACACCGGTGGCGAAGGCGGATCTCTGGGCCATTACTGACGCTGAGGAGCGAAAGCGTGGGGAGCGAACAGGATTAGATACCCTGGTAGTCCACGCCGTAAACGGTGGGAACTAGGTGTTGGCGACATTCCACGTCGTCGGTGCCGCAGCTAACGCATTAAGTTCCCCGCCTGGGGAGTACGGCCGCAAGGCTAAAACTCAAAGGAATTGACGGGGGCCCGCACAAGCAGCGGAGCATGTGGCTTAATTCGACGCAACGCGAAGAACCTTACCAAGGCTTGACATACACCGGAAAGCATTAGAGATAGTGCCCCCCTTGTGGTCGGTGTACAGGTGGTGCATGGCTGTCGTCAGCTCGTGTCGTGAGATGTTGGGTTAAGTCCCGCAACGAGCGCAACCCTTGTCCTGTGTTGCCAGCATGCCCTTCGGGGTGATGGGGACTCACAGGAGACCGCCGGGGTCAACTCGGAGGAAGGTGGGGACGACGTCAAGTCATCATGCCCCTTATGTCTTGGGCTGCACACGTGCTACAATGGCAGGTACAATGAGCTGCGAAACCGTGAGGTGGAGCGAATCTCAAAAAGCCTGTCTCAGTTCGGATTGGGGTCTGCAACTCGACCCCATGAAGTCGGAGTTGCTAGTAATCGCAGATCAGCATTGCTGCGGTGAATACGTTCCCGGGCCTTGTACACACCGCCCGTCACGTCACGAAAGTCGGTAACACCCGAAGCCGGTGGCCCAACCCCTTGTGGGAGGGAGCTGTCGAAGGTGGGACCAGCGATTGGGACGAAGTCGTAACAAGGTAGCCGTACCGGAAGGTGCGGCTGGATCACCTCCTTTCTAAGGAGCACTTCTAACCGGGCTCGCTCGGTCAGAGGCCAGTACATCGGCGAATGTTCGATGCTGGTTGCTCATGGGTGGAACGTTGATTATTCGGCCGGGTTCACGGGTCGGAGGCTGCGAGTACTGCTCTTAGGAGCGTGGAAAGCATGATCTCCGGACGGAACCGGGCCGGGCACGCTGTTGGGTGTCTGAAGTAACGGCCGCAAGGTTGTGCTTCGATGCCGGCCCCAGTGAACTTGTCCTGTAGAGGGCAGGGTGATGGGTGGCTGGTCGTTGTTTGAGAACTGCACAGTGGACGCGAGCATCTGTGGCCAAGTTTTTAAGGGCGCACGGTGGATGCCTTGGCACCAGGAACCGATGAAGGACGTGGGAGGCCACGATAGTCCCCGGGGAGTCGTCAACCAGGCTTTGATCCGGGGGTTTCCGAATGGGGAAACCCGGCAGTCGTCATGGGCTGTCACCCATACCTGAACACATAGGGTATGTGGAGGGAACGCGGGGAAGTGAAACATCTCAGTACCCGCAGGAAGAGAAAACAACCGTGATTCCGGGAGTAGTGGCGAGCGAAACCGGATGAGGCCAAACCGTATGCGTGTGAGACCCGGTAGGGGTTGCGCATGCGGGGTTGTGGGATCTCTCTTTCACAGTCTGCCGGCTGTGAGACGAGTCAGAAACCGTTGATGTAGGCGAAGGACATGCGAAAGGTCCGGCGTAGAGGGTAAGACCCCCGTAGTCGAAACATCAGCGGCTCGTTTGAGAGACACCCAAGTAGCACGGGGCCCGAGAAATCCCGTGTGAATCTGGCGGGACCACCCGCTAAGCCTAAATATTCCCTGGTGACCGATAGCGGATAGTACCGTGAGGGAATGGTGAAAAGTACCGCGGGAGCGGAGTGAAATAGTACCTGAAACCGTGTGCCTACAAGCCGTGGGAGCGTCGGACATCAAGCTTGCTTGGTGTCTCGTGACTGCGTGCCTTTTGAAGAATGAGCCTGCGAGTTTGCGGTGTGTTGCGAGGTTAACCCGTGTGGGGAAGCCGTAGCGAAAGCGAGTCCGAATAGGGCGCTGGAGTAGCACGCTCAAGACCCGAAGCGGAGTGATCTAGCCATGGGCAGGTTGAAGCGGAGGTAAGACTTCGTGGAGGACCGAACCCACCAGGGTTGAAAACCTGGGGGATGACCTGTGGTTAGGGGTGAAAGGCCAATCAAACTCCGTGATAGCTGGTTCTCCCCGAAATGCATTTAGGTGCAGCGTCGTGTGTTTCTTGCCGGAGGTAGAGCACTGGATAGGCGATGGGCCCTACCGGGTTACTGACCTTAGCCAAACTCCGAATGCCGGTAAGTGAGAGCGCGGCAGTGAGACTGTGGGGGATAAGCTCCATGGTCGAGAGGGAAACAGCCCAGAGCATCGACTAAGGCCCCTAAGCGTACGCTAAGTGGGAAAGGATGTGGAGTCGCACAGACAACCAGGAGGTTGGCTTAGAAGCAGCCACCCTTGAAAGAGTGCGTAATAGCTCACTGGTCTAGTGATTCCGCGCCGACAATGTAGCGGGGCTCAAGCGTACCGCCGAAGTCGTGTCATTGCAGCATATAGCCCTAACGGGTGTTGTGATGGGTAGGGGAGCGTCGTGTGCCGGGTGAAGCTGCGCCGGAAGGCAGTGGTGGACGGTTCACGAGTGAGAATGCAGGCATGAGTAGCGATTCACACGTGAGAAACGTGTGCGCCGATTGACTAAGGGTTCCTGGGTCAAGCTGATCTGCCCAGGGTAAGTCGGGACCTAAGGCGAGGCCGACAGGCGTAGTCGATGGATAACCGGTTGATATTCCGGTACCCGCTGTGAAGCGTCAAACATCGAACCAGGCGATGCTAAGGCCGTGAAGCCGCCCCGGAGCCTTCGGGCAAAGGGGAGTGGTGGAGCCGCCGGACCAGACTTGCAGTAGGTGAGTGATGGGGTGACGCAGGAAGGTAGTCCATCCCGGGCGGTGGTTGTCCCGGGGTAAGGGTGTAGGACGCAAGGTAGGCAAATCCGCCTTGCACATAGTCTGAGACCTGATGCCGAGCCGATTGTGGTGAAGTGGATGATCCTATGCTGTCGAGAAAAGCCTCTAGCGAGTTTCATGGCGGCCCGTACCCTAAACCGACTCAGGTGGTCAGGTAGAGAATACCGAGGCGTTCGGGTGAACTATGGTTAAGGAACTCGGCAAAATGCCCCCGTAACTTCGGGAGAAGGGGGCCATCACTGGTGATTGGATTTACTCCATGAGCTGGGGGTGGCCGCAGAGACCAGCGAGAAGCGACTGTTTACTAAAAACACAGGTCCGTGCGAAGCCGTAAGGCGATGTATACGGACTGACGCCTGCCCGGTGCTGGAACGTTAAGGGGACCGGTTAGTGCGCTTTCGGGCGTGCGAAGCTGAGAACTTAAGCGCCAGTAAACGGCGGTGGTAACTATAACCATCCTAAGGTAGCGAAATTCCTTGTCGGGTAAGTTCCGACCTGCACGAATGGCGTAACGACTTCTCGACTGTCTCAACCATAGGCCCGGTGAAATTGCACTACGAGTAAAGATGCTCGTTTCGCGCAGCAGGACGGAAAGACCCCGGGACCTTTACTACAGTTTGATATTGGTGTTCGGTTCGGCTTGTGTAGGATAGCTGGGAGACTTTGAAGCCCTTACGCCAGTATGGGTGGAGTCGTCGTTGAAATACCAGTCTGGTCGTGCTGGATGTCTAACCTGGGTCCGTGATCCGGATCAGGGACAGTGTCTGATGGGTAGTTTAACTGGGGCGGTTGCCTCCTAAAGAGTAACGGAGGCGCCCAAAGGTTCCCTCAGCCTGGTTGGCAATCAGGTGTTGAGTGTAAGTGCACAAGGGAGCTTGACTGTGAGACCGACGGGTCGAGCAGGGACGAAAGTCGGGACTAGTGATCCGGCGGTGGCTTGTGGAAGCGCCGTCGCTCAACGGATAAAAGGTACCCCGGGGATAACAGGCTGATCTTCCCCAAGAGTCCATATCGACGGGATGGTTTGGCACCTCGATGTCGGCTCGTCGCATCCTGGGGCTGGAGTCGGTCCCAAGGGTTGGGCTGTTCGCCCATTAAAGCGGTACGCGAGCTGGGTTTAGAACGTCGTGAGACAGTTCGGTCCCTATCCGCTGCGCGCGCAGGAATATTGAGAAGGGCTGTCCCTAGTACGAGAGGACCGGGACGGACGAACCTCTGGTGTGCCAGTTGTTCTGCCAAGGGCATGGCTGGTTGGCTACGTTCGGGAGGGATAACCGCTGAAAGCATCTAAGCGGGAAGCCTGCTTCGAGATGAGTATTCCCACCCACTTGATGGGGTAAGGCTCCCAGTAGACGACTGGGTTGATAGGCCGGATCTGGAAGCCCAGTAATGGGTGGAGGTGACCGGTACTAATAGGCCGAGGGCTTGTCCTCAGTTGCTCGCGTCCACTGTGTTAGTTCTGAAACCACGAACAGCCCCATGCCATGGTCACGGCATGGGGCGGCAATGTTTGACAGTTTCATAGTGTTTCGGTGGTCATAGCGTGAGGGAAACGCCCGGTTACATTCCGAACCCGGAAGCTAAGCCTTACAGCGCCGATGGTACTGCAGGGGGGACCCTGTGGGAGAGTAGGACGCCGCCGAACTCCTTTTATAGCTCCGGCTCTTGGGCATACTGCCCGAGAGCCGGAGCTTTTTTGCGTTGAGGTAAGGTCAGGGGGCAACGTTGGTACGTTTCCCACAGGAGGCCCCCGGGTGGAGGTCCAGGAGACTCGCGTCCAGACGGATCGAGTCCTCACCATCCCCAACATCCTCAGCATGGCGCGGCTCCTTGGTGTGCCCCTCTTCCTGTGGTTGATCCTCAGGCCCGAGTTCGGAGGCCCCCAGAGTGACGGTTGGGCGCTTCTGGTGTTGGCCTTCAGCGGAGTCAGTGACTATCTCGACGGCAAGCTCGCCCGGCGCTGGAACCAGGTCAGCAGCCTTGGCCGGCTCCTGGATCCCGCGGCAGACCGGCTCTACATTCTCTCGACTTTGGTCGGACTGACCTGGCGCGAGATTCTGCCCATCTGGTTGACCGCTGTACTGCTGGCGCGGGAGCTGGTCCTGCTGGTGATGGTGGGTATCCTCCGGCGCCACGGCTATCCGCCGCCGCAGGTGAACTTCCTCGGCAAGGCCGCCACGTTCAACCTGATGTATGCCTTCCCCTTGCTCCTGCTCAGTGACGGAACTGGCTGGCTCCCGTCACTCGCTGCTATTTTCGGATGGGCGTTCGCAGGATGGGGTACAACGCTGTACTGGTGGGCAGGAGTCCTCTACGTGGTACAAGTCCGCCGCCTGGTCCGTGCGGACGCCATGGCCGATTGAACTCGCTCATTGGCGCAGTCTTACTCGCGCGATGGCCCGTGGTGAAAAAGTGCGGGACAATCTGGACGGGTGAAGTCGGCTAGACCGTCGTCTCTTGTGAGGAGGACGCTTCCGACATGAAGGCCGTCGTGATGGCCGGAGGTGAAGGCACACGCCTTCGCCCCATGACCTCGAGCATGCCCAAGCCGCTCCTACCCGTGGCGAACCGCCCGATCATGGAGCACGTTCTGAGGCTGCTCAAAAGGCATGGGCTCAACGAGACCGTCGTTACTGTTCAGTTCCTGGCCTCACTGGTCAAGAACTACTTCGGTGACGGCGAAGAGCTCGGAATGGAGCTCTCCTATGCCAACGAGGAGAAGCCACTCGGTACCGCCGGAAGCGTCAAGAACGCCGAAGAGGCGTTGAAGGACGATGCCTTCCTCGTCATCTCCGGCGATGCCCTGACCGACTTCGACCTCACCGAGCTGATCAATTTCCACAAGGAGAAGGGCGCGCTGGTCACCGTCTGTCTGACCCGCGTACCCAATCCGCTGGAATTCGGCATCACCATTGTCGACGAAGAAGGAAAGGTCGAGCGCTTCCTCGAGAAGCCGACCTGGGGGCAGGTCTTCTCCGACACGGTGAACACCGGCATCTACGTGATGGAGCCCGAGGTCTTCGACTATGTCGAGGCCGATGTGCCCGTCGACTGGTCCGGTGATGTCTTCCCACAGCTGATGAAGGAAGGCAAGCCGATCTACGGCTTTGTCGCCGAGGGGTACTGGGAGGACGTCGGTACCCACGAGAGCTATGTGAAGGCCCAGGCCGACGTCCTGGAGGGCAAGGTCGACGTCGAGATCGACGGCTTCGAGCTCTCGCCGGGTGTGTGGGTGGCCGAGGGTGCGGAAGTGCATCCCGACGCCGTTCTTCGGGGACCGCTCTACATCGGGGACTACGCCAAGGTCGAGGCCGGCGCCGAGATCCGTGAGCACACCGTCGTGGGGTCCAACGTCGTCGTGAAGAGCGGGGCGTTCCTGCACAAGGCCGTGGTGCACGACAACGTGTACGTCGGGCAGCACAGCAATCTGCGCGGCTGTGTCGTAGGGAAGAACACCGACATCATGCGTGCGGCCCGGATCGAGGACGGCGCGGTCATCGGGGACGAGTGCCTTGTCGGTGAAGAATCGATCGTTCAGGGCAACGTACGGGTCTATCCGTTCAAGACCATCGAGGCCGGCGCCTTCGTCAATACCTCGGTGATCTGGGAGTCCCGGGGCCAGGCGCATCTCTTCGGTGCCCGAGGCGTCTCCGGCATCCTGAACGTGGAGATCACGCCCGAGCTCGCCGTGCGCCTCGCCGGCGCCTATGCCACGACCCTGAAGAAGGGGTCCACGGTCACCACGGCCCGCGACCACTCCCGTGGTGCGCGAGCGCTGAAGCGGGCGGTCATTTCCGCGCTGCAGGCCAGCGCCATCGACGTACGGGATCTGGAGAACGTACCGCTGCCCGTTGCCCGGCAGCAGACCGCTCGGGGCAGTGCGGGTGGGATCATGATTCGGACCACGCCCGGGGTGCCGGATTCCGTGGACATCATGTTCTTCGACGGGCGGGGAGCCGACCTGTCGCAGGGGAGTCAGCGGAAGCTGGACCGGGTGTTCGCGCGGCAGGAGTATCGGCGAGCGTTCCCCGGCGAGATCGGGGATCTGCACTTTCCCGCGAGCGTGTTCGACTCGTACACCGGGTCGCTGCTGCGGAACGTCGATACGACGGGTATCGCCGAGTCGGGGCTGAAGGTCGTCGTCGATGCGTCGAACGGTAGCGCCGGGCTTGTGCTGCCCAGCCTGCTCGGCAAGCTCGGGGTGGACTCGCTGACCGTCAATCCGGGGCTCGACGAGTCACGGCCCACGGAGACCGCGGATGTGCGGCGCTCGGGTCTGGTGCGGCTCGGGGAGATCGTGGCGTCGTCGCGGGCGGCGTTCGGGGTGCGGTTCGACCCGGTCGGCGAGCGGCTGTCGCTGGTCGACGAGAAGGGGCGGATCGTCGAGGACGACCGGGCGTTGCTGGTGATGCTCGACCTGGTGGCCGCGGAGCGGCGCAGTGGTCGGGTGGCGCTGCCGGTGACCACCACGCGGATCGCCGAGCAGGTGGCGGCGTACCACGGGACGCAGGTGGAGTGGACGACGACGTCGCCCGACGATCTGACGCGGGTCGGGCGGGATGACTCGACCATCTTCGGCGGCGACGGCAAGGGCGCGTTCATCGTGCCCGAGTTCAGCAGTGTGTTCGACGGTACGGCCGCCTTTGTGCGGTTGATCGGGCTGGTGGCGCGGACGCAGCTCACGCTCAGCCAGATCGACGCGCGGATTCCGCGGGCACATGTCCTCAAGCGGGATCTGGCTACCCCCTGGGCGGTCAAGGGGCTTGTGATGCGTCGGGTCGTGGAGGCGGCCGGCGATCGCTTTGTCGACACGACCGACGGGGTGCGGGTCGTGGAGACCGACGGGCGATGGGTCATGGTCCTGCCCGACCCCGCCGAGGCGGTCACCCATCTGTGGGCCGAAGGGCCCGATGACGCCTCCGCCCAGGCACTGCTCGACGAGTGGTCGGCGGTCGTGGACAGCGCCGGACGCTGAAAAACGCTGCACGCGTGCGTGCCGGACAAGTGTCCCCAAGGGGGCCTGTCCGGCACGCCGGTGGGGCCATTCGGAGGTAGTGGTCGCGACGTGCGACGATGTGCGGCATGCCGCAGCAGCCCCCCGTTCGGAGCACTCCTACGCGCCCCTCGCGCCCGGACGCATCCATGTCGCTGCTCACCAACGTCATGGACCACAGTCTCGACGACGGGTACGCGGAGGCGGCCGCTCGGAAGAAGGCCGCGGGCGAGGGGGGCCTGCCGAAGACACTGCGGGCGAAGCTCGGTCTCGCGGCCGGCCTGGTGCTGGCGGCTCTGGTCGTGACCGTCGGGGCGGCGCAGGCACGCGTCGCGGCTCCCGTCGTCGCCAAGGAGCGCGAGGAGCTGATCGACCGCATCGACCGTGAGACGGACACGGCCGACAAGCTCGAGAGCACGGTCGACGACCTTCGTGACGATGTGAGCGCCATGCAGCGTGAGGCGCTACGGGACAGCGGCGGCAGCGGGCAGGCGGACCTGGTCGGCATTCTGTCCGGTGCCACGGCCGTGCACGGACCCGGTGTGAAGCTGGTCGTGGACGACGCCAAGGAGGCCACCACCGGTGGCGACGGCGACCCGCGAGAGACCTCCGGTTTCTCCGACACCGGACGGGTCCGGGACCGGGACATGCAGCGCGTGGTCAACGGGCTGTGGGAATCGGGCGCGGAGGCCGTCTCCATCAACGGACAGCGGCTGACGGCGCTGTCCGCGATCAGGGCCGCGGGCGACGCGATACTGGTCGACAACAGGCCGCTGGTGCCGCCGTACACGGTGCTCGCGGTGGGGGACGGGCAGCGGCTGAGCACCAGGTTCCAGAACAGCGCCGACGGGCTCTATCTGAACGCCCTGCAGGAGAACTACGGCATCCGGACGAGCATCTCCGTAGAGGGGGATCTCCGGCTGCCCGCAGCAACGAGTGTGATCGTACGTACAGCACAGCCGAGAACTGAGAAGGGCACATCGTGATCGCCGTACTGGGCCTCGTCGTGGGAGTCGTGGCCGGCCTCTTGGTCCGGCCCGAGGTTCCGGCGGTCGTCGAGCCTTATCTGCCGATCGCCGTCGTGGCGGCGCTCGACGCCGTCTTCGGCGGTCTGCGGGCCATGCTCGACGGCATCTTCGACGACAAGGTCTTCGTGGTGTCGTTCCTGTCCAACGTGGTCGTCGCCGCGCTGATCGTGTTCCTGGGGGACAAGTTGGGCGTGGGTGCCCAGCTGTCGACCGGTGTGGTCGTCGTCCTCGGTATCCGGATCTTCTCCAACGCCGCGGCGATCCGTCGGCATGTCTTCCGGGCGTGAGGCCGATGAGCGACCAGGACGGCACGCCGGAGAACAGGCTGCGCAAGGAACTGCCCGACGAACGGCCCGCTACCGCCCCGGAGAGGGCGGCGTCGCCGAAGGACGACAAGCCCGGGCTGACCGGTCGGCAGCGGCTGGTCCAGGGGCTGTGGCCGCCGCGGGTCACCCGTGCCCAACTGATCGTCGCCGTGCTGTTGTTCGGCCTCGGTTTCGGGTTGGCCGTGCAGGTGGCGTCGAACAGCGACGGCGACAGCGCGCTGCGCGGTGCCCGGCAGGAAGATCTTGTTCGCATCCTCGATGAACTGGATGACCGTACACAGCGTCTTGAGGACGAGAAGCAGGGTCTCGAGAACCAGCGGGACGAGTTGGAGAACAGCTCGGACCAGGCGGAGGAGGCCCGCAAGCAGACGTTGGAGAAGGAGCGGCAACTCGGCATCCTGGCGGGCACGGTGGCCGCGCAGGGGCCGGGCATCACGATGACGATCGAGGACACGAAGAGGACGGTCGAGGCGGACATGCTGCTCGACGCGATCCAGGAGCTGCGCGCGGCCGGTGCCGAGGCGATCCAGGTGAACGGTGTGCGGGTGGTGGCCGGCACCTATCTGACCGAGTCGGGCAACAGTGTGAGCGTCGACGGGAACAAGATCAACGCTCCGTATCGTTTCAAGGTCATCGGCAAACCGCAGGACCTCGAACCGGCGCTCAACATTCCTGGAGGCGTGGTGCAGACTCTGGAGAAGGAGCAGGCCACGGTCACCGTCGAGCGGTCGACCAAGATCGTCGTGGACGCCTTGCGAGCCGCGAAGCAGCCTGACTACGCTCGGTCGTCCTCCCGGTGAACCGCGGGTGCATGAGGGACGTCCGGCGAGGGCATGAGGTTGCGGGGGGTCGGCGCACCGATTGGGTGGTGCGTGGTGGAAACTGTCTGGTGGATACGGACGTTGTCAGGATGTCCGGGTCGGCCGGTGTATGCAGTCAGGGTTCGTCCTGCCCCACGGGCGGGTCTGTTTCGGTCAAGGGGAATCGCCCGTGAAGTTGTTTGCGAAGTTGTTCGGCAAGAGCGCGCGAGAGGGTAGCGACCATGCGAACGCGACCGCTCGCCATCGCGCACAGCCAGACGCGGAGGGCCAGCGCCCGCTGTTCCGGGACCAGGTGGGCGGTGACGCTGCCGGAGCGCAGGGCGCGCCGGTTGACCCTGCGCAGCCCGGCGGCATAGGTTTCGGGCAACCGTCAACCTCAAGTACGGGTGGAGAGTTTTCCATGTCGGCCCTGGTGTGTACGAGGTGCGGTAACCGCAACGCGGAGAACAGCCGCTTCTGCTCCAACTGCGGTGCGCCGTTGCGCGGTGGGCCCGAGCGGCCGTCCGAGACGACCTCCACCATCTCCATCTCCGGTCTCGAGGCCTACGACGCCGAGGTCACCGGTCAGACGCAGGTGCCCATGCTCTCTCCGGAGGCGCAGGCGGCTGTCGACGCGCTGCCCCTGGGTTCCGCGCTCCTGGTCGTGCGCCGCGGGCCGAACTCGGGCAGCCGCTTCCTGCTGGACGGCGATCTGACGACGGCCGGCCGTCATCCGCAGAGCGACATCTTCCTGGACGACGTGACGGTGTCGCGCCGTCATGTGGAGTTCCGTCGCCAGCAGGACGGCTCGTTCACCGTGGGCGACGTCGGCAGCCTCAACGGCACGTATGTGAACCGGGAGCGGATCGACACGGTGCCGCTGCACAACGGGGACGAGGTACAGATCGGCAAGTACCGGCTGGTCTTCTACGCGAGCCAGCGGGGCTACTGACCCCGTCAGGGAAGGTCCATGCTTCAAACACCGAGCGGCGGTGCCGGTCACGGTGCCGCCGCCGCGGACAGTGGGCTGATGAGCATCGGCACGGTGCTCAACGTGCTGCGCGACGAGTTCCCCGAAGTCACCATCTCCAAGATCCGTTTCCTGGAGTCCGAGGGCCTCATCGAGCCGCAACGGACCCCTTCGGGGTACCGCAAGTTCAGTGCTGAGGACGTCGAGCGCCTCGGCCATGTGCTGCGGATGCAGCGGGACCACTATCTGCCGCTCAAGGTGATCCGGGAGTATCTGGACGCCATGGAGCGCGGTGAGGCCGTGGCGCTGCCGGTGGTGGGGCGCCAGCGGGACGGCGGGGAAGCCCTGCCGGACCCCTGGGAGGCTCCTACGGCGGCGCGGATCGGCCGGGCCGAGCTGATGGCGGCCGCCGAGATCGGTGAGCGGGAGCTCGAGGAGTGGGAGTCGTACGGGCTCATCGCTCCGTTGCCCGACGGGGCGTACGACGCCGAGGTGGTCACCGTGGCGGCGCTCGTCGTCGAGCTGGGGCGGTTCGGGATCGAGCCGCGGCATCTGCGGGCGATGAAGGCCGCCGCCGACCGCGAGGCGGGCCTTGTGGACCAGGTGGTGGCCCCGCTGAAGCGCCATCGCAATCCGCAGACCCGGGCGCACGCGGAGGCCCGCACGAAGGAACTGGCGGGGCTCACGGTGAAGCTGCACGCGGCGCTGGTGCAGACGGCCCTCGGCGTACGGCTGCCCTGAAGGGCGTGGGCGTCGGATCCGGCTCCCGTTTCCGGCCCGACTACCCAAACGTCCCGGGCACGGCCTAGGGTTGCTGTGTGAACGAGCTCGATGTCGTAGGTGTCCGGGTCGAAATGCCCTCCAACCAACCGATCGTGCTTCTGCGTGAAGTGGGAGGCGACCGCTACCTCCCCATCTGGATCGGGCCGGGGGAGGCGACGGCGATCGCTTTCGCCCAGCAGGGCATGGCCCCCGCACGACCGCTGACCCACGACCTGTTCAAGGACGTGCTGGAGGCCGTCGGCCAGGAGCTCACCGAAGTGCGCATCACGGACCTGCGTGAGGGCGTCTTCTACGCGGAGCTCGTCTTTGCCAGCGGGGTCGAGGTGAGTGCCCGGCCCTCCGACGCCATAGCGCTGGCGCTGCGCACCGGGACGCCGATCTACGGCAGCGACGGTGTGCTCGACGACGCGGGGATCGCGATCCCGGACGAGCAGGAGGACGAGGTGGAGAAGTTCCGCGAGTTCCTCGACCAGATCTCGCCGGAGGACTTCGGCACCAGCAGTCAGTGAGAGGGGCCGGTCCGGCGGACTCGCGGTCCGTGACGGGGCGGCTGTGTCCGGGCACCACGGAAATGCTGGCATTTGCCACCGGCGTGTGAGAGCGTCCTACGGCCCGCCTCAAGCGCATTCGGCTAGCCTTTCCCCGCGGTGGGGTACGGGAAACCACTCCTAGGGTGATTATCACTCGGCGTGCCGAGTGTGGCGATCGTTGACGCGCCCCGGGTGACTGCCTACCGTCGAGAAGGCAGGTCAAGGACGGAGGTCGGCGTGAGAAGCAGCGGCGACGGTACGGCTGGGGGTGCCCCCGGACGGAGTCTCGGGGCAAGCGGTCCGTACCCTCCCCCAAGCTCTCAACTGCGTTCGAGTTGGGGGGACCCCCATCACGACAGCGCGGCCGATCACGTTCCGCAGCGACCGGCGGCCGTGCCGAGCAGTGGCGGAGGGGCGACGTCCATGGCGTCCGAGGAGATCGGCTACCGCGGTCCGACGGCCTGTGCGGCCGCCGGCATCACCTATCGGCAACTCGACTACTGGGCGCGTACCGGCCTGGTCGAGCCGAGTGTGCGGCCCGCCTACGGGTCGGGGACGCAGCGGCTGTACAGCTTCCGGGACGTTGTCGTCCTGAAGATCGTCAAGCGGTTCCTCGACACCGGTGTGTCGCTGCAGAACATCCGTACCACCGTGCAGCACCTCAGGGAACGCGGCTTCCGCGACCTGGAGCGCATGACGCTGATGAGCGACGGTGCCACGGTCTACGAGTGCACCTCGCCCGACGAGGTCCACGCGCTGCTCCAGGGCGGCCAGGGGATCTTCGGGATCGCCGTGGGGGTGGTGTGGCGGGACGTGGAGAGCGCCTTGTCGCAGCTGCACGGGGAGCGGATCGACACCGGCGAGACGCTCGTGGGGCACAATCCCGCCGACGAGCTGGCGCGGCGGCGGGGCAATCGGGCCGTTTGAGGCTCTGCCCGGGGCATCACCGAGGGCATTGTCAGTGGCGTAGGGCAGCATCGGACATGTGAGAAACGCGCCCACGATCCTGCATCTCGACATGGATGCCTTCTTCGCCTCGGCGGAGCAGGCGTCCAAGCCGAGTCTGCGCGGGAAGGCCGTGGTGGTGGGCGGGCTGGGACCGCGTGGGGTGGTGGCCACCGCGTCGTACGAGGCCCGGGTCTTCGGAGTCCATTCGGCGATGCCGATGGCGCAGGCGCGGCGGCTGGCGCCGAATGCCGCGTATCTCGTGCCGCGCTTCGGGTTCTACCGGTCGATCAGTGAGCAGGTGATGGCGCTGCTGCGGGCGTTGTCGCCGCTGGTGGAGCCGTTGAGCCTCGATGAGGCGTTCGTGGATCTGGAGGCCGGGGGAGCGGCCTGGGACGAGGGGTCGGCGCGGCTCGTGGGGGAGAAGCTGCGTACCGACATACGGGCGGTCACCGCGCTCACGGGGTCGGTGGGGCTCGCGGCGTCCAAGATGCTCGCGAAGATCGCGTCCGAGCAGGCCAAGCCCGACGGTCTGGTGGTGATCGATCCGGGGACCGAGCGAGAGTTGCTCGGGCCGATGTCCGTGCGGATCCTGCCGGGGGTGGGGCCGGCCACCGGGGACCATCTGCGGCGGGCGGGGATCCACACGGTCGAGGAGATCGTGGAGGCGGGCGAGGACGAGCTGGTACGGCTGCTGGGGAAGGCGCACGGGCACGGGCTGTATGCCATGGCGTTGGCGCATGACGAGCGGCCGGTGGTGGCGGAGCGGGAGACCAAGTCGGTGTCGGTGGAGGACACGTACGACGTGGACATCCATGATCGGCTGCGGGTGGGGATGGAGGTGCAGCGGCTGGCCGACCGGTGTGTGCGGAGGCTGCGGGGGGCCGGGTTGTCGGGGCGCACGATCGTGCTCAAGGTGCGGCGGTACGACTTCTCCACGCTGACCCGGTCCGAGACGCTGCGGGGGCCCACCGATGATCCGGCGGTCGTGCGGGAGGCCGCGGCGCGGTTGTTGGAGTCCGTGGACACGACGGGGGGTGTGCGGTTGCTGGGGGTGGGGGTTTCCGGACTGGCCGACTACACGCAGGAGGATCTGTTCGCGCAGGCCGCGGGGGATCTGGGGGAGCTGCCCGAGGAGGAGCCGGGGGAGGCGGCCGCGGAGAAGGACGAGGCGCCTGTCGAGCGGCGGTGGGTTGCGGGGCATGACGTCACGCATGCCGAGTTCGGGCACGGATGGGTGCAGGGGAGTGGGCTGGGGCGGGTGACGGTGCGGTTCGAGACGCCGGATTCCGAGCCGGGGCGGGTGCGGACGTTTCGGGTGGATGATGCGTCGTTGGCTGTGGCTGAGCCTTTGCCGTTGGTGGCGGTGGAGGGTGGGGCGTCCGGCCTTCGGCCGGATTTGATTTCCCATCCGCACCACCCGTGACAGTTTCGTTGTCGGGTGCGGGTGGCCCCTGTGGGGCGGGATCGCCGTCGGCGGCTGCGGGCTGCGGGCTGCGGGCTGCGAGGCGTCAGGCTTCTGCTTCCTCTGGGCCTGCGAGTTTGCCGAAGTCTCGGTCCGGGAGCGGGGGTGCGGGGGCCACGTCCAGGCCGTAGTGGTGGTAGAGCTGGAGTTCCTGGTCGGGGGAGAGGTGGCGGCCCACGCCGAAGTCGGGTGCGTCCTTGATCAAGGAGCGGTCGAAGGGGACCCGCAGGGTGCCCTCGATCAGTTCGCTCGGCTCCAGGGGCACGAAGGCGTCCCTGGAGAACAGGCCGGTGCGTATGGCCGCCCACTCCGGCACGCCGGTCGCGTCGTCGAGGTAGACCTCGTCGATCGTGCCGATCTTGGTGCCGTTGCGGTCCATCGCCTTGCGGCCGATCAGGTTGCGCGGATCGATATCGGTCTGCACGGGCCCTCCACTAGGTCGCGACTCGCAACTCATCCGTAAGCACTACAAAAGAGCAGATTGAGGCCGGTGGCCACTCGAGGGCTCCTCCAGGGATCCGCATTTTGCGCGCTGGTAGGCTGGCAAGCGGCTGTTGACCCTGTGCGGGAGAGTCCTCCGGAGATCGTCCGGAGGCGCCGAAGGAGCAAATCCTCCCCGGAATCTCTCAGGCCCACGTACCGCACTGACGAGGCCACTCTGGAAAGCAGAGCGGGTGTCGACGGCTTCCGCTCTCACCGACGGTGAAAGCCGGGCACCTTCGGGTTGTCCGGTGAAGCTCTCAGGTTGAGATGACAGAGGGGGAGGCCGCCGGGACCCGCAGCCGTGGTGTCCCTCGAAGGTCGCGTCAGACCAGGAGGCCTCCGCAATGACCGCCCACCGCACTCCGCTCACCGAACTCGAGCAGGGGATCCCCTTCGAGCAGCGTCACATCGGCCCCGACCACGAGGCTCGGGCCAAGATGCTCGCGCAGGTCGGATACGGCTCGCTGGACGAGCTCACCGCCGCCGCGGTGCCGGATGTGATCAAGAACGCCGACTCCCTCGATCTGCCGGGGGCGCGTACCGAGGCCGAGGTGCTGGCCGAGCTTCGGTCGCTCGCCGATCGCAACCAGGTTCTCGGGTCCATGATCGGGCTCGGGTACTACGGGACCTTCACCCCGCCCGTCATCCTGCGCAACGTCATGGAGAACCCCGCCTGGTACACGGCCTACACGCCCTACCAGCCCGAGATCTCCCAGGGCCGGCTGGAGGCCCTCCTCAACTTCCAGACCATGGTCGCCGAGCTCACCGGGCTCCCGACCTCCGGTGCCTCGCTGCTCGACGAGGGCACGGCCGCCGCCGAGGCACTGGCGCTGTCCCGGCGCATGGGCAAGAACAAGAAGGGGCTGTTCCTGGTCGACGCGGACGCCCTTCCGCAGACCATCGCCGTCATCGAGACCCGCGCCGAGCCGACCGGTGTCGAGGTCGTCGTCGCCGACCTCAGTGGCGGGATCCCGGCCGACCTCGCCGCGCGTGAGATCAACGGCGTGCTCATCCAGTACCCGGGCGCCTCGGGTGCCGTACGCGACCTCAAGGCGGTCATCGACCAGGCGCACGAGCTGGGGGCCCTGGTGACCGTCGCCGCCGATCTGCTGGCGCTGACGCTGCTGAAGTCGCCCGGGGAGCTCGGGGCCGACATCGCCGTCGGGACCACGCAGCGGTTCGGTGTGCCGATGGGCTTCGGCGGGCCGCACGCCGGTTACATGGCGGTGCACGAGAAGTTCGCGCGGAGCCTGCCCGGGCGGCTTGTGGGTGTGTCCGTCGATGCCGATGGGAACAAGGCCTACCGGCTCGCGCTGCAGACCCGTGAGCAGCACATCCGGCGGGAGAAGGCCACCAGCAACATCTGTACCGCTCAGGTGCTGCTCGCCGTGATGGCGGGGATGTACGCCGTCTACCACGGGCCTGAGGGGCTGAAGGGCATCGCCCGGCGGACGCACCGGTACGCCCGTGTCCTCGCCGCGGGGCTCACCGCGGGCGGGGTCGAGGTCGTGCACGGCGCCTACTTCGACACGCTCACCGTGCGGGTGGCCGGCAAGGCCGCCGAGGTCGTCGCCACCGCCGCGGAGAACGGGGTCAACCTGCGTCTCGTCGACGCCGATCACGTCTCCGTCGCCTGCGACGAGACCACCACGCGGGCCCAGCTGGGCGCGGTATGGACCGCGTTCGGGGTCGAAGGGGACGTCGAGGCGCTGGACGCGGCGGCTGAGGACGCGCTGCCGGGTGCGCTGGTGCGTACGGACGAGTTCCTGGCCCACCCCGTCTTCCACCAGTACCGGTCCGAGACCGCGATGCTGCGCTATCTGCGTCGGCTCGCCGACCGGGACTACGCGCTCGACCGCGGCATGATCCCGCTGGGCTCCTGCACCATGAAGCTCAACGCCACCACCGAGATGGAGCCGGTCACCTGGCCGGAGTTCGGGCAGCTGCACCCCTTCGCGCCCGCCGAGCAGGCGCAGGGCTATCTGACGCTCATCCGTGAGCTGGAGGAGCGGCTGGCCGAGGTCACCGGGTACGACAAGGTGTCGCTCCAGCCCAACGCCGGGTCGCAGGGGGAGCTGGCCGGGCTGCTCGCCGTACGCGGTTATCACCGGGCCAACGGTGATGAGCAGCGGACCGTGTGTCTGATTCCGTCCTCCGCGCACGGGACCAACGCCGCCAGCGCCGTGATGGCGGGCATGAAGGTCGTCGTCGTGAAGACCGCCGAGGACGGTGAGATCGACGTCGAGGATCTGCGGGCGAAGATCGAGCAGCACCGGGACGAGCTCGCGGTGCTGATGATCACGTACCCCTCGACGCACGGTGTGTTCGAGGAGCATGTCGCCGACATCTGCGCGCAGGTGCACGAGGCGGGCGGGCAGGTGTATGTCGACGGCGCCAACCTCAACGCGCTGGTGGGCCTGGCCAAGCCGGGGCACTTCGGCGGGGACGTCTCGCACCTGAACCTGCACAAGACGTTCTGCATTCCGCACGGCGGTGGCGGGCCGGGCGTGGGTCCCGTGGGCGTGCGCGCGCATCTGGCGCCGTATCTGCCGAACCACCCGCTGCAGCCCGCCGCCGGGCCGGAGACGGGTGTTGGGCCGATCTCCGCCGCGCCCTGGGGGTCCGCGGGGATCCTGCCGATCTCCTGGGCGTATGTGCGGCTCATGGGCGGGGAAGGGCTGAAGCGGGCCACGCAGGTGGCCGTGCTGAGCGCCAACTACATCGCCAAGCGGCTGGAGCCGCACTACCCCGTGCTCTACACCGGACCCGGTGGGCTGGTCGCGCACGAGTGCATCATCGATCTGCGGCCGCTGACCAAGGCGACGGGTGTGAGTGTGGACGATGTGGCCAAGCGGCTCATCGACTACGGGTTCCACGCACCGACGATGTCCTTCCCGGTGGCCGGGACGCTGATGATCGAGCCGACCGAGTCCGAGGACATCATCGAGATCGACCGGTTCTGCGACGCGATGATCGCCATTCGCGCGGAGATCGAGAAGGTCGGGGCGGGGGAGTGGCCGGCGGAGGACAATCCGCTGCGGAATGCTCCGCACACCGCCGGGGCGCTCGGTGGGGAGTGGGAGCACGCGTACTCGCGTGAGGACGCGGTGTTCCCGGGTGGGGTTGTCGTCGCCGACAAGTACTGGCCGCCGGTGCGGCGGATCGACCAGGCGTTCGGGGACCGGAACCTGGTGTGCTCGTGCCCGCCGTTGGACGCGTACGAGAACTGAGTCCGGCTGTGCAGGAGGGCCCCGCTTTGGCGGGGCCCTCTTGTTATGCCGTTGCCAACGCGACCTCGGTCGACTTGATCAGGGCCACCACGGCCGTGCCGGGCGCGAGGGAGAGGTCGGCTGCGGCGTCCTTGGTGATGGCGGCGGTCAGTTCGATGTCGTCGAACGCGATCTTCACGGAGGCCATCGCTGCGCCCATGGCGATGGTGGTGACCGTGCCGGGGAGTTGGTTGCGGATGGAGAGGCCGGTCATCGGGGCGGTGGCTACGGCCACCTCCGTCGACTTGATGAGGGCGCGGACGGCGGAGCCCGGGGCCAGGGCGAGGGCGGTCACGGATTCCTTGGTGATCGCCGCGGTGAGGTGTTGGCCGCCGGTGAGGCGGATGCCGATGGTGGCCATTACTTCGCCGGTGGTGATGGTGGTGACTGTGCCGGGGAGTTGGTTGCGGATGCTCAGGGTCATGGGCAACCACGGTAGGGGTATGGGTGGGTTTAGGGGTGTTGGTGGTGGTCGTGTTGGTGCGGGTGGCTCTTGTGGGGGTTCAGCCCCGTTGGCGGCTGCGGCCCGGGGCTCAGCCTGTGTGGACTCTGGGGCGGCGGGTGCGGTCTGGTTCTGCTTCTCGTAGGACCTCTCGGGTCACCGGGGCCACCTCGCCCTGGCCGAAGAGGAAGAAGCGGAGGAAGTTGGCGAACGGGCTGCCCTCGGTCCACTCGAAATAGATGTGGGGGGTGCAGGCCGTGGTGTCACGGACGTGGAGGAGCAGGGCGGCCAGGGCGTTGGGGATGGAGGAGGACTCCAGAGTCAGGACCCGGTAGCGCTGGTGCAGGACCTCGCCGCGGACCGTGAGCCCGGCCTCGAACTCCGAGGGGTCGGTGACCGTGACCTCGACGAAGACGAAGTCCTCCTGGCCGGGGATGTCGTTGTCCTCGCGGATCTGCTCGATCTTGTCGCGGTACTCGGCCTTGTCCCGGCTGTCGGGCTCGTTGGCGATGAAGCGGATCTTTCGGCTGGCCATGTCCCTGATGAATCGTTCCGCCATGGGATCCAGGGACACGCTCGTGACGCGGAGTTCGAAGGCGCGGGCCAGTCGGGACAGGAGGGAGACCAGGATGATGCCCGCGATGAAGCAGGCGCCGATCTTCACACCGTCCGGGCGCTCGATGACGTTGACGACCGTCGTGTAGAGGAACACCGCGGAGATCACCGCGAAGGCGACTGTCCAGCCGCGCTGACCCGCCTTCCGCGCCGCGATGGTCACCGCGATCGCCGCCGAGCTGATCAGGACGAGGACACCGGTGGCGTACGCGCCGCCCTGGGCGTCGACGTCGGCGTCGAAGATCCAGGTGACCACGAAGGCGATCAGGGTGAAGACGATGACCATGGGGCGGACGGCGCGGGCCCAGTGCGGGGCCATGCCGTAGCGGGGGAGATAGCGGGGCATCAGGTTCAGCAGGCCCGCCATCGCGGAGGCGCCGGCGAACCACAGGATGGCAATGGTCGACACGTCGTACACCGTGCCGAAGGCGCCGCCCAGATACTCGTGGGCGAGGAAGGCGAGGGCGCGGCCGTTGGCCTGGCCGCCCGACTCGAACTCCTTCTCCGGGATGAGGAGGGTGGTGATGAAACTGGTCGCGATGAGGAAGCAGCTCATGATGAGCGCGGCCGTGGTGAGGAGCTTCTTCGTGCCCCGGATGCGGCCCGCCGGGTTCTCCTCCGTCTCGCCCGGGTCGCCCTTGACGTGTGGCATGACCGCGACGCCGGTCTCGAAGCCGGAGAGGCCGAGGGCGAGCTTGGGGAAGACGACCAGGGCCACGCCGATCATCACGAAGACGTTGCCGTGTTCGGCGGTCAGGGCGCTGGACCAGTCGGTGACCACATGGCCTGCGGTGGCGACATGCCACAGGCCGACGATCACGACCACGACGTTGAGGGCCAGGTAGAGGCCCACCAGGAAGACGGCTACGCCGATGGCCTCCAGGAAGCCCTTGAGGAACACCGCGCCGAGCAGGGCCACGAGGACCAGGGTGATCAGCATCTGCTGGTCGTGCAGGGCGCTGTTGAGGTGCGGGTTCTCGACGAGGTGGGTCGAGGCGTCGGCGGCCGACAGGGTGATGGTGATCAGGAAGTCGGTGGCGGCGAAGCCGAGCAGGGTGAGGACGAAGAGCTTGCCCTTCCAGAAGGTGAGCAGACGCTCCAGCATCGCGATGGAACCCTGGCCGTGGGGGCTCTCCTCGGCGACGCGCCGGTACACGGGCAGCGCGCCCGCGAGGGTGACGATCACCAGCACGATCGTCGCGATGGGGGAGAGCAGGCCGGCCGCGAGGGCCGCGATGCCGGGCTGGTAGCCGAGGGTCGAGAAGTAGTCGACGCCGGTCAGGCACATGACGCGGTACCAGCGCTGGCCCGGGTGTTCCGGCTCGGACCCGGGCTGTTCGGTGTGCTCGGTCTGCCCCGTCGGCCCGGCGTGGCCCTGGCCCTTGCCCATGTCGGACAGACCCTCCAGCATCCAGGCGCGCAGGCGACTGGGTGGGGGGTGTTCGGTGGTGGCCATCGAGGGCTCCTGATGTGCGGCGCGGGATGCGGTTCCGTGCGGTTCGCGGTTCCGTGCGGTCCGGCCATCACACGGACGGCGGGATCAGCGTAAGCGGAGAGTGATGCAGGGGCCCATGGATCAAGGGGGTTGTGGGCGTCAAGAGTCCGTTAAAACTGGGCCTGTGAGCGTTGGCCGCAGGTCAGGAGGTGTGTTTCCGGGACGGGGCCGGGCGCTGCGCCGTGCGGGGGAGGTGGCGGCGGCCCGGGAAGGGTGGGCACCCAGTGTTAGCAGAGTCTCGGGCAGGCCCCTCTCGGTGGGGGATCCGGTCGTGGCGAAGGCCGTCGGCGTAAGGGACCCGTCAAAGGCGCGCCGAGTGCCGTATGGGAGCCGTCAACGGGGGGCGATTCCCGGTCGCGTCGGCGGTTTCCTCGAAGCGTCCCTGTTCAACGAACCTCACTCCAGGAGCTCACGATGGCCGATCTGGCCTTCGTCGTCACCACGATCGCGTGCTTCGCGCTGGTTGCTCTCGTCGCCAAGGGGGTGACGAAGCTGTGACCGCCGAGAACATCGTCGGCCTCGTCGTGGCCGTCGCCCTGCTGGGCTATCTCGTCCTCGCCCTGATCTTTCCGGAGAGGTTCTGAGAGCCGACATGGGTCCCGTCCTCGCAGGCGTTCTCCAGCTGCTCGCCCTGATCGGCGCGCTGGCCCTCGCCTACGTTCCCCTCGGCAGCCACATGGCCAGGGTCTACTCCTCCGACAAGCACTGGCGTGTGGAGAGGTGGATCTACAAGGGCATCGGCGCCGATCCCGACACCGAGATGCGCTGGACCGCGTATCTGCGCGGTGTCCTCGCCTTCTCCGCCGTCGGCGTGCTGTTCCTGTACCTCCTGCAGCGGATGCAGGGCGTGCTGCCCGGTTCGCTCGGCTTCTCCTCGATCGATCCCGACCAGGCGTTCAACACCGCCGTGTCCTTCGTGACCAACACCAACTGGCAGTCGTACTCCGGCGAACAGGCCATGGGGCATGTCGTGCAGACCGCCGGTCTGGCCGTGCAGAACTTCGTCTCGGCGGCCGTCGGTATGGCGGTGGCGGTGGCTCTGGTGCGCGGGTTCGCTCGGTCCCGGACCGGTGAACTCGGCAACTTCTGGGCCGACTTGGTACGGGGTGTCGTACGGATTCTGGTGCCGGGGGCCTTTGTCGCCGCCGTGGTGCTGGTCGCCTGCGGTGTCATCCAGAACTTCTCCGGCATCCATGAGGTCGGTCAGTTCATGGGCGGTTCCCAGCAGTGGAACGGGGGCGCGGTCGCCTCGCAGGAGGCCATCAAGGAGCTGGGCACCAACGGTGGCGGCTACTTCAACGCCAACTCCGCCCATCCGTTCGAGAATCCCACCCCCTTCAGCAACCTCTTCGAGATCTTCCTGATCCTCGTCATCCCGTTCGCGCTGACCCGGACCTTCGGCCTCATGGTCGGCTCGGTCCGGCAGGGGTACGCGATCCTCGCGACCATGGCCACCATCTGGCTCGGCTTCACCGCCCTGATGATGTGGACCGAATTCGCCCACCACGGCCCGGCGTTCGAGATCGCCGGCGGGGCGATGGAGGGCAAGGAGACCCGCTTCGGCGTCGGTGCCTCCTCGATCTTCGCCACGGCGACCACGCTCACCTCGACCGGCGCGGTGGACTCCTTCCACTCCTCCTTCACCGGCCTGGGCGGCGGCATCACCCTGCTCGGCATGATGCTGGGCGAGATCGCGCCCGGCGGTACCGGCTCGGGCCTCTACGGCATGCTGATCATGGCGGTCATCGCGGTGTTCATCGCCGGTCTGATGGTCGGCCGTACGCCCGAGTACCTGGGCAAGAAGATCGGCGCCCGCGAGATCAAGCTGGCCGCCTGCTACATCCTGATCACCCCGGCGCTGGTGCTCGTCTTCACCGCGTTCGCCATGGCCCTGCCGACGCCGGGCCACTCGATGACCAACAGCGGGGCGCACGGGTTCTCCGAGATCCTGTACGCCTATACGTCCGCCTCCAACAACAACGGCTCGGCGTTCGCCGGCCTCGGCGCGGACACGCAGTGGTTCAACTCGACGCTCGGCCTGTGCATGCTGTTCGGCCGCTTCCTACCGATGGTGTTCGTGCTGGCGCTCGCCGGATCGCTCGCCGAACAGCGGCCTGTGCCGGCCACGGCGGGCACCCTGCGGACCGAGAAGCCGCTGTTCACCGGCCTGTTGGTGGGCGCGATCCTGATCATCACCGGGCTCACCTACTTCCCGGCGCTCGCGCTGGGGCCGCTGGCGGAGGGGCTGGCGTCATGACCACCGACCTGCAGAAACAGGACATGACCACCGACCTACAGAAGCAGGACGCGATGTCCACTCCCACCCTGGTCCCCCACCCGGACGCGCCCGCCGGGCACAAGCCCCCGGAGGGGCGTGTCGGGGCCGGCCTCTTCGATCCCGGTCAGCTGCTCAAGTCGCTGCCCGACGCCGTCCGCAAGCTCGATCCGCGGGTGATGGTCAAGTCGCCGGTGATGTTCGTGGTGTGGATCGGGTCCGTGCTGACCACGGTCTTCTCCTTCAAGGATCCGGGCGACTGGTTCGGCTGGACCATCAGCGCCTGGCTCTGGCTGACCGTGATCTTCGCCAACCTGGCGGAGGCCGTCGCCGAGGGCCGCGGGAAGGCGCAGGCCGACACCCTGCGCAGGGCCAAGACCGACACCGTGGCGCGCAGGGCCGACGGGACCGTGGTCGCGGGCACCGAGCTGAGGATCGGGGACCTGGTCGTCTGCGAGGCCGGTGACGTCATCCCCGGCGACGGGGACGTGGTCGAGGGTGTCGCGTCCGTCGATGAGTCGGCCATCACCGGTGAGTCGGCGCCGGTGATCCGGGAGTCGGGCGGTGACCGTTCCGCCGTCACCGGCGGCACGAAGGTCCTCTCCGACCGCATCGTCATCAAGATCACGACGAAGCCCGGCGAGACCTTCATCGACCGGATGATCAACCTGGTCGAGGGCGCGGCCCGGCAGAAGACGCCGAACGAGATCGCGCTCAACATCCTGCTCGCGTCACTGACGATCGTCTTCCTGCTGGCCGTGGCCACGCTGCCACCGCTCGCGGACTACGCGGGAACCCATCTGACCATGGTCGTGCTGGTCGCGCTGCTGGTCTGCCTCATCCCGACGACCATCGGCGCCCTGCTCTCCGCGATCGGAATCGCCGGAATGGACCGGCTGGTGCAGCGCAACGTCCTCGCCATGTCGGGGCGTGCGGTCGAAGCCGCCGGGGACGTCTCCACGCTGCTGCTCGACAAGACCGGCACCATCACCCTCGGCAACCGTCAGGCCGCCGCGTTCGTGCCGGTGCGCGGGGCGACCGAGGCCGAGGTCGCCGACGCCGCCCAGCTGTCGTCGCTGGCCGACGAGACGCCCGAGGGCCGCTCCGTCGTCGTCCTGGCGAAGGAGCGGTACGGGCTCCGGGAGCGTGAGCTGCACGGTGCCGAGTGGATCGCCTTCACCGCGCAGACGCGGATGTCCGGGGTGGATGTCGACGGGCGCAGGATCCGCAAGGGCGCGGCCGGTTCGGTCATCGCCTGGGTGGTCGAGCAGGGCGGTGAAGTGGGCGAGGACGCCCGGGAGCTGACCGACCGGATCGCCGAGGCCGGCGGTACCCCGCTGCTCGTGGCCGTCGAAGACGCCGACGGGGCGCGGGTGTTGGGTGTCGTCCACCTCAAGGACGTCGTCAAGGGCGGGATGCGGGAGCGGTTCGAGGAACTGCGTCGCATGGGCATCAAGACCGTCATGATCACGGGTGACAACCCGCTGACCGCGAAGGCGATCGCCGAGGAGGCGGGTGTCGACGACTTCCTCGCGGAGGCGACCCCCGAGGACAAGATGGCGCTCATCAAGCGGGAGCAGTCCGGCGGCAAGCTGGTCGCGATGACGGGGGACGGTACGAACGACGCGCCCGCGCTGGCCCAGGCGGACGTCGGCGTGGCCATGAACACCGGTACGTCGGCCGCCAAGGAGGCCGGCAACATGGTCGACCTCGACTCCGATCCGACCAAGCTCATCGAGATCGTCGCGATCGGCAAGCAACTGCTGATCACCCGGGGCGCGTTGACCACGTTCTCTATTGCCAACGACGTCGCGAAGTACTTCGCGATCATCCCGGCGCTGTTCGCGGCCGTCTATCCGGGCCTGGACAAGCTCAATGTGATGGGCCTCAGCTCGCCCGACTCCGCGATCCTGTCGGCCGTCGTCTTCAACGCGCTGATCATCGTCGCGCTGGTGCCGCTGTCCTTGAAGGGCGTGCGGTACCGGCCGGTGAGCGCGGACAGGCTGCTGCGCCGGAACCTCACCCTCTACGGGCTGGGCGGGCTGATCGCTCCGTTCGTCGGTATCAAGCTCATCGACCTGCTCATCTCCCTGATCCCCGGAATCGGTTGACCGCCATGAACAACTCAGTTGCGAACACCGGACGTTTGCTGGGCGCGGGCCTGCGCGCGCTGCTGGCGCTGACCCTGCTCACCGGTGTCGTCTATCCGCTGGCCGTCACCGGCGTCGCGCAGGCCCTCTTCCCCGACAAGGCGAACGGCTCCGAGATCAAGGCCGACGGCAAGGTCGTCGGGTCCGCGCTGATCGGCCAGCAGGGATACAGCCTGGACTACTTCCAACCCCGTCCGGCCCGAGGCCTGGGCGAGAACACGGTCAACACCCAGTACAGGCTGCTCCTGTCCGGCGCCACCAACCGCTCCGGCGACAACCCCGAGCTGATCAAGTGGGTGAAGGAGGCGAAGGCCAAGGTCGTCAGGGAGAACTCCACCGCCGGCTACCAGGTCAGGCCCTCCCAGGTCCCCGCCGACGCGGTCACCTCCTCCGGATCGGGCCTCGACCCGGACATCTCCCCGCAGTACGCCGACCTCCAGGTCCATCGGGTCGCCGAGCGCAACGGCCTCTCCGTGGCCGAGGTGCGGAAGCTGGTCGACGCCCACACCGAAGGCCGCGGCCTCGGCTTCCTCGGGGAGCCCCGGGTGAACGTGCTGGAGCTCAACATCGCGCTCAAGGCGTTGGTCGAGGGCGACTGACGTCATCAAGATGCCGCCCGGCCGGTCCCGGCCGCGTGCCGCCGCCCCTCGGCGGTACCTGCGAGCGGGCAAGCGCTGTCTTGTTCCCGCCCGGGCATCCTCGTACAGTCCGCTTTCGTAATGTTCGCCAGTGGGGCCGAATGTTTCGATCGGCCCCGTCGGAAGGGCTGACGCATATGCGGACGTACGACAACCCCGTTCTCGGTGGCTTCCACCCCGACCCCAGCGTGTGCCGGGTCGGCGACGACTACTACCTGGTCTGCTCCAGTTTCGAGTACTTTCCCGGCGTCCCGCTCTTCCACAGCCGCGACCTCGTGCACTGGCAGCAGATCGGCAACGTCCTCGACCGGCCGGGGCAGCTGGAGCTCCCCGACGACGTCCCGGCCTCCGCGGGGATCTACGCCCCGACCCTGCGCCACCACGACGGCCGCTTCTACCTGATCACCACTGCCGTCGGCGCCGGTGAGAACTTCATCGTCACCAGCGAGCGGCCCGAGGGGCCGTGGTCCGACCCGGTGTGGGTCGACGTTCCCAGCATCGACCCCGACCTGGCCTGGGACGAGGACGGCAACTGCTGGTGCACGGTCGCCGGGTGCAGCCTCGCGCGCATCGACCCCGGGACAGGAAAGGTGCTGGAAGGGCCCCTTCCGGTGTGGTCCGGGACCGGGCTTGAGCACCCCGAGGCGCCGCACCTCTACCGGATCGGCGACTGGTGGTACCTGATGCTCGCCGAGGGCGGCACGGCCCACGGGCACAGTGTGTCGATCGCCCGTGCCCGCTCGCCGCGCGGACCCTGGGAACCCGCCCCGGACAACCCCGTGCTGAGCCACCGCAGCACCGACTCGCCCATCCAGTGCACCGGCCACGCCGACCTCGTCGAGGCGGCCGACGGCACGTGGTGGATGCTGCTGCTGGGCACCCGTCCACGCGGCTACTTCCCGGGCTTTCATGTGCTCGGCCGGGAGACCTTCCTGACGCCTGTGGCGTGGGTCGACGGCTGGCCGCAGGTGGGTCCGGTGCGGGAGAGCCATCCGGCGCCGGCCGCCTGGCACCCCGTACCGCCGCAGCCGGAGCGGGACGACTTCGACGCCGCCGAACTCGCCCCGTACTGGATCTCCCCGCGCCGCAGGCCGGCCGGCTCGTGGTCGCTCGACGAGCGGCCCGGGACGCTCACCCTGCACGCCACCGGAGACAGCCTCGACCGGCCGGGACACACCTTCGTCGGGCGCCGCCAACAGCACCCCGAGTGCCGGGTGGAGGCTTTGCTGGAGCCCGGAAACGGGCGCGCCGGGCTGTCCGTACGGATCGACGAGGCCCATCACTACGACCTGGAGATCGCCGGGGGAGAGGCGAGCGTGATCGCCCGGGTCGGGCCGGCGCGGCAGTGCGTCGCGCGGCGGCCGGTGGGCGCCGGACCGCTCGCCCTCGGCATCGGCGTGCGCACAGAACCGCTGGTCACCGCGACGGGCGAGGACCTGTCGGGACTGCGGGCCGGCGGCCCCGACGCGATCACCTTCACCGTCGACGGCGAGGAACTCGCCGCGCTCGACGGCCGCTATCTGTCCACCCAGGTCGCCGGCGGATTCACCGGCCGGGTCATCGGAATGTACGTCACCGAGGGCAGCGCCGGCTTCGACTGGTTCACGTACGCGGCCGAGCCGACGCGGTAGTTCCGGAAGGCGTCGGAAACTCTCGGGCCGGGCGCGTCGGTGTCAGACGCCACGGGCGCCGCGGAAGTCGTCGGCAGATTCACCTCGTACAAGGGGTTGCCACCGTTTGGGAGCTGTCTCTAGGGTGCGGCATCAACGAAGCTTTCTGGATCAACTCCGAAACTTTCGGTCCTGAGGACGGTGTAGTGGACACGCCGTCCCGTACCCAAGGAGTACAAAATGGGCGACCCGGCACTGTCCCGCCGCGGCTTCCTGGCGGCGTCCGCCGCGACCGGTCTGGGCATGACCGCACTGAGCGGCTGCGGTGGCGACTCGGACGGTGGGTCGTCCGACGGAACGACCACGATCGAGTGGTGGAACATCTCCACCACCGAGCCGGCCCACACCGTCTGGGCGGGCCTCGCCAAGAAGTTCGAGGCCCAGAACCCCAAGGTCAAGGTAAAGATCGTTCAGATGGAGAACGACGCCTACAAGTCGAAGATGACGGCGCTGATCGCCTCCGGGAAGCTCCCCGACATCTTCCACACCTGGGGCGGCGGCGTCCTCAAGCAGCAGGTCGACGCGGGCCTCGTCGAGGACCTCACCGACAAGACCAAGCCGTGGGCCGACGACCTGCTGAAGGTCTCCAAGGAGGCCTATCTGATCGACGACAAGGTCTACGGCATACCGTTCGACATCGGCATGATCGGCTTCTGGTACAACAAGGCGCTCTTCAAGCAGGCCGGCATCACCGAACCCCCCACCACCTGGGGGGCGTTCCTCGAAGCCGTCAGCAAGCTGAAGTCGAAGAACATCACGCCCATCGCCCTCGCCGGCAAGGAGAAGTGGCCCGGCATGTACTACTGGGCCTACCTCGCGATGCGCACCGCCGGCGCCAGCGCCCTGCAGAAGGCCTACGACGCCCAGGACTTCACCGGCGCCGAGTTCGTCCAAGCGGGCGCGCACCTCAAGACCCTCGTCGACCTCCAGCCGTTCCAGAAGGGCTTCCTCAACGCCGCGTACTCCACCCCGACCGGCCAGGCGGCCAGCGTCGGCAACGGCAAGGCGGCCATGGAGCTCATGGGCCAGTGGGCGCCGCAGGTCGAGGCCGACGCGGGCAAGGGCCTCGGGAAGGACCTCGGCTTCTTCCCGTTCCCGGCGGTCGAGGGCGGCAAGGGCGCCATCACCGAGGTGTTCGGCGGCGGCGGCGGGCACGCGCTGCGCCGGGGCGCCCCGCAGGCGGCCGTCGACTTCCTGAAGTTCTTCGCCTCCGAGGCCACCGACCTGGAACTGGTCAAGAAGACCGGCACCCTCCCGGTGGTCCCGGGCGCCGAGAGCGCCATCTCCGACGCCAACCTCAAGGCCGTACAGGCCCAGTTGAACGGGGCCACCGGCTTCCAGCTCTATCTCGACCAGGCCTACGCCCCCGCCGTCGGCCAGGAGGTCAACGACAGCGTGGCCGCGCTCATCGCCGGCTCCAAGTCCCCCGAGCAGGTCGCCCAGTCGATCACGAAGGTCACGAAGGAAGAGCAGTAGCAGCCGATGACCTCCACGTTCCTCGCAGACAAGCGGAGCGGACCCGGCACCGACGTCCCGCCCCCGGACAAGCTCAGGGCCCGGGGGCGGGCCCGGCGGCGCACGCTCAACTGGCTCACCGCGATGGGCTTCCAGCTGCCCGCGCTGGTCCTGTTCACCGGGCTCGTGCTGCTGCCGATGCTGTTCGCGCTGTACGCCGCCTTCTTCCGATGGGGCGGCTTCGGGATGCCCGAGGACTACATCGGTGTCGACAACTTCACCGACCTCTTCGACAACCCGGTGTTCCTGGGCGACCTGTGGCGCTGCCTCCTCCTGGTGCTGCTCACGCTCGCGCTGCAACTGCCCTTCGCCCTCGCGATGGCGGTCCTGCTCAACCAGCGGCTGCGCGGCCGGGCCGTCTACCGGATGCTGTTCTTCGCGCCCTACGTCCTGTCCGAGGCCATCACCGGCGTGCTCTTCAGCATGGTGTTCGCACCGGACGACGGTCTCGCCGACCATCTCCTCGGCGCCATCGGCCTCGACAGCCTCGGCGGCGAGTGGTTCGCCGACCCGTCGTGGGTCATGGCGACCCTGTTCATCGTCATGACCTGGAAGTACTTCGGCTTCCACATGATGCTCTACCTGGCCGGACTCCAGTCCGTGCCACGGGAGTTGACGGAGGCGGCGCTCATCGACGGCGCCAACGCCTGGCAGCGCTTCCGCAGTGTCACGCTGCCGCTGCTCATGCCCACCATCCGCATCAGCGTCTTCCTGGCCGTGATCGGCTCGATCCAGCTCTTCGACCTGGTGTGGGTGATCACGCAGGGCGGACCCGACCACCACTCCGAGACCATGGCCGTGACCATGTTCCAGTACGGCTTCAAGCGCTACCAGGTCGGCTACGCCAGCGCGATCAGCGTGGTCATGTTCGGCATCTGCCTCGTCTTCGCCCTCGCCTACCAGCGGTTCGTGCTCCGCCGCGACCTCGAAGGGGCCACCACCACGATGAGGGGGGCCGGCACATGAGCCTCAAGACCGAGGCACCGGGCCGCAGGAGTGACGGAACGAGCCGCAGGAGTGACGGAACGAGCCGCAGGAGCAGGACCGCACGCACGCTGCCGCTGCACGCCATCCTGCTCGCCGTCGGCGCCGTCATGGTCGTACCGCTGGTGTACGCCGTCCTGTCCGGCTTCAAATCCACGGACGAGCTCTCCACCAACCCGTTCGGGCTGCCGGAGCACTGGCTGGCGAGCAACTACACCGACATCCTCGGCTCGGGCGACTTCTGGAAGCTGCTCGGCAACAGCACGCTGATCGCGATCGCCACGACCGTGATCGTCGTCGCGGTGTCGGCGCTGGCCGCGTTCTCCTTCGCCCGGTTCGCCTTCCGGGGCCGGGAGGTGCTGTTCACCTTCTTCACGATGGGGCTGATGTTCCCCTTCGCGGTGGCCGCGCTGCCGCTCTTCCTGCTGCTGCGCTATCTCGGGCTGCTGGACAACCCGTTGGGCGTGATCCTGCCGCAGGCCGCGTTCGGGCTGCCGATGACCATCATCATCCTGCGGGCCTTCTTCCGGGAGATCCCGGGGGAGTTGGAGGAGGCGGCCACCCTCGACGGGTGCAGCTCCTTCGGGTTCATGTGGCGGGTGCTGCTGCCGATGGCCCGGCCGGCGCTCGGCACGGTCTCGGTGCTCGCGGTCGTCACCAGCTGGAACAACTTCATGCTGCCGCTGCTGGTGTTCACCGACAACACCTGGTGGACGCTGCCCATCGGCGTCCAGCAGTTCCAGGGCCAGTACTCCGCCGAGTACGCCCGGGTCTTCGCCTATCTCGTCCTCGCGATGGTTCCCGCCCTCGCCTTCTACTCGGTCGCCGAGCGCCAGCTCGTCGGCGGCCTCACCGCCGGAGCCACCAAGGGCTGACGGCGGCAGTACGGCCCCCACCCCCGCACGTGAGGAGTCGCACCACCATGCTCAAGAACCGCCTCAGACTCGTCGGCGCCCTGGCCGCGGTCCTGGTCGCCAGCGGAATGGCGGCGCCCGCCCAGGCGCACGACAAGCAGCCCACGCTCGCCGACCTCGCCCAGCGTCACGGCCGCTACTTCGGCAGCGCCACCGACAACCCCGAACTCGTCGACGAGCCCTACAAGGCGCTCCTCGGCAGCGAGTTCGACCAGATCACGCCCGGCAACGGCATGAAGTGGTACGCCACCGAGCCCCAGCAGGGCGTCTTCGACTGGACCAACGGCGACGAGATCGTGAACCTCGCCCGCGCACACCACCAGAAGGTGCGAGGCCACACCCTCGTCTGGCACAGCCAGCTGCCCGACTGGGTGACCTCCAGGGAGTGGACGGCCACCGAGCTGCGGGCCGTGCTGAAGAAGCACATCCAGACCGAGGTACGGCACTACCGCGGCAAGGTCTTCGCCTGGGACGTCGTCAACGAGGCCTTCAACGAGGACGGCACCTACCGCGAGACGGTCTTCTACAAGACCCTCGGCCCCGGCTACATCGCCGACGCCCTGCGCTGGGCCCGGCAGGCCGACCCGAAGGTCAAGCTCTACCTCAACGACTACAACATCGAGACGGTCGGCGCGAAGAGCGACGCTTACTACAACCTCGCCAAGGAGCTGAAGGCCAAGGGCGTCCCGCTCGACGGCATCGGTCTCCAGGCCCACCTGGCGCTCCAGTACGGCTATCCCACCTCGCTGGAGGACAACCTCCGCCGGTTCGCCAAGCTGGGCCTCGACACGGCGCTCACCGAGGTCGACATCCGGATGATACTGCCGGCGACCGAGGAGAAGCTCGCCGAACAGGCCCAGTGGTACGCCGACCTGACCGACGCGTGCCTCGCGGTGCGCCGGTGCGTGGGCATCACGATCTGGGACTACACCGACAAGTACAGCTGGATCCCGGCGTTCTTCGACGGCGAGGGCGCGGCCCTGCCGTACGACGAGCAACTCCAGCCGAAGCCCGCGTACTTCGCGATCAGGGACGCGCTGAAGTAGCGGCGGCCTCATGAGACACCCGGCGGCTGGGCACGGAGGGGAGTCCGCCGGGGTGCGGCCCGGCCCGGCGGTGCGTCCCACCGCCGGGCCGGTGTCGTGTTGTCAGCCGGGAAGCGACGCCGTGTCGTCAGCCGACATGCGGTGCCGCATTGTCAGCCGGGATGCGGTGCCGTGCTCGCGCGGATCACCAGCTCCGTGCCGAGCTCCACCCTGGGGGAGTCCGGCTGTTCGTCGCGGGCCAGTCTGAGCACCGTACGGACGGCCAACTTGCCCATGTCCGCGAGCGGTTGACGGATTGTGGTGAGGGGCGGGGCGGACCAGCGGACTTCCGGAAGGTCGTCGAACCCGACCAGGCTCATGTCCTCCGGCACCCTGAGCCCGCGGCGGCGCAGCGCCTCGATCGCGCCGAGCGCCATCTGGTCGCTGGCCGCGAAGATCGCGGTGGGCGGCTCGGGCAGGTCCAGCAGGGCGTTGCAGCCGTTGAAGCCGGACTCGGGGTGGAAGTCGCCGGGGACGACGAGGGAGTCGTCGACGCCGAGCCCCGCACCCTCCAGCGCGGCCCGGTAGCCGTCGAACCGCGCCCGGGAGCAGAGCAGCCGGGGCGGGCCCGCGATCAGGGCGATCCTGCGGTGGCCCAGGGAGAGCAGATGCTCGGTGGCCGCCATGCCGCCCGACCAGTTGGCGGCGCCGATGGTGGGGGCGTCCAGCGCGGGGGAGCCCGCCGGGTCGACGACCACCAGCGGGACGCCGAGGATGCGCAACTCCTCGTGCAGCACGGGCTCCAGGAACGAGGTGACGAGGATGACGCCGTCGGAGGCGCGGGCCCGCAGATTGCGCATCCACTCGCGGGCGTCGCCGGAGCGGCCGTGGATCGCCGAGACCACGGTGCCGACGCCGGCCGCGTGAGCCACCTCCTCGACCCCGCGGATGATCTCCACCGCCCAGGGGCTGTCGAGGTCGTTGAAGACCAGGTCGAGCAGGGCGGCGCCGGTGCCCGAGGCCGTGGGGCGCTTGCGGTAGCCGTACTGCTGGAGCAGTTGCTCGACCCGCGCCCGGGTCTTCGGGGACACGTCGGAACGCCCGTTGACGACCCGGGAGACCGTCGGCACCGAGACACCGGCCTGTCGGGCGATCTCGGTGATCGTGACCCGGCTCCCGGGCTCGGTCGGCCCTTCGGTGCCGACCTCGTGTGTTGCCAACTCCCCACCTCCGTGGACGGATCCACTGACGGATCGAAACTTCCAGGAGTCTTCCGGAAAACGGGCACGGATGGGAAGGGGCGCAGGGGGTCGATCGTCAGGATGAGCGCATTCCGCATGCGGGGCTACGGGGAGTGAGCACCCCCGGACATGCGTCGGGGCCGGTTCGCAGCGTGTGTCTGCGGGCCGGCCCCACTGTTCTCCGGGCGTGCGCCGGCCGCCCGGCGGTGCGTCAGGCGGCGGTCATCACCTTGTCGGTGCCCAGCGGGCGGTGCGGGGCGATGATCTGGCCGTCGGGCAGGAGCTCGCCGGTGTCCTCGAAGAGCAGAACCCCGTTGCACAGCAGGCTCCAGCCCTGCTCCGGGTGGTGCGCCGCGAGGCGGGCGGATTCCCGGTCGGCGGAGTCGGCGGTCGGACACGGCGGCTGGTGCTGGCACATGGGTGGGATCTTTCGCTTTGTCGTGGTTTTCATCGTTGCCCCCGTTGTGATAAGTCGGTCGGAACCAGTGTTGCCCCACGGGCGTCAATCCGCAGGGATTTGGCAGCACCGCTACTCACAGGTTCAGGACGCGTCACCCGGGCGGACGGTTCATCCCAACTGCACTGTCCCTTCGGGTGGTTCGCGATGGCCGGATGGGGCTAGTCCGGACGGGTGCGGGCAGGAAAAAAGGCTCGTACGAGCTGTGATTCGCTCGTACGAGCCGATGTCGTCGATGCCTTCGGTGTCGTGGGTGTCGTGGGTGTCAGGCGGGTTGGCTCAGCAGGGGTGCGGGCGCGGGTGTCACCCGGTGGGTCAGCATCGGGAGGAGTTCGGCGACGCGGTGCGGCCGGTGGGCGGCGATACCGGGTGGCGCGGGCGCGAGCGGGACGAGCAGATCGGTGGCGGCGGGATGGCCGCCAGCGCCGTCGGCGGTGCAGTCGCCGTGCAGCCAGAGCGTGAGCATGTACAGGCCGGGGACCGACAACAGGCGGGGCTGATAGTGCTGTTGCATGGTCTCGGCCTGGCGCAGCGCGCGCTCGGTGGAGGTGATGTAGGGGCCTTCGAAGAAGTGCGAGAAGGCCCAGCCGTCGGGGGTCAGCCGGGTCTCGGCCGCGGCCACGGCGCGGTCGCCGCACCGGATCAGGAAGCGCCACCCGGCCAGCCGGGTGGCGGCGGCGCCCTCGGCGGTGATCTCGTCGAGTACGTGGACGGGCAGCGGGAGTTCGGGGGTGGCGGGTCCCTGGGCGTTGCGCAGGGACGGTGTTCGGGCCTCGCGGACAGCGGTGGGCGAACCGAGCGCGGTGAGGACGGAGCGAAGTGCGGGCGCGGGGGCCGGGGGTACATGCAGCGGCATGGTGGGTCGCCTCTCATTCGACAGGCACAGTGGCGCGAGGGCGTGGGCGGACGGCGCTGTCAGCTCGCGGGGTCAGAGAGGCGGGGGCCGGGTCGTGCATACGCTTGAGGGGGGTGAGGCCTGCCGTACGGGACCTTGACGGCAGGATCGTTCGACCGGGGCGCCCGCCTACTGCCTCGCTCGCGGAGTTTATACGACACGTGTTCAGACGATGTTTCGTCTAGCCGTTTCCGAGGCGTTCGGCAAGGGTCCATTCGGTCGGCGATACGTGGGAATCATCCCGATTCTGGATCGGCCGTACGGCGATGACCTCGAAGAATGCCGGAGAACTGGACGGCCAATTGTCGTCGGCGTTTTTCACGAGATGTTCAGGGCACTCGAAACTGCACAGTGCCGCATGCCCGGTGAATGTGCCGCCGGTCACTTGCGCCAGAGTAGCGGTTGCCGGGTCCGTGCGGGACGTTATCGATCGGCTCCGCTGGGCATCATCCCACCTGACCCGGGACGCCCGGCGGCCGATGTACGGCACGCCCATCCGAGGAGGGACGCTTCGATGGGGGAGAAGGTCGTGGCAGGTCGGTTCGATCTGTCCGATCGCCAGCGCTACCGCGGCAAGCTCCGGCAGTGCCTGACGGGCTTGGAGCGGCTGCTGGAGGAGAAGCGGTTCGATCGGCCGAAGAACCTCATGGGGCTGGAGATCGAACTGAATCTCACCGGCGCCGACGGCATGCCGAAAATGCTGAATGCGCAGGTGCTCGAACGCATCGCGAGCCGAGATTTCCAAACAGAACTCGCCATGTTCAACCTGGAAGTCAACATAGCTCCACATCCGTTGGGAGGGCGTGTATTCGACCGGCTCGCCGAGGAAATACGCACCTCGCTGGCCTATGCGGACCGAAAGGCGGGAGAGCTCGACGCGGGGATCGTGATGATCGGCATTCTGCCGACGCTCGACCGGGACGACCTGGTCTCCTCCAACCTCTCCGACGTCGACCGCTACACCCTGCTCAACGACCAGATCGTGGCCGCCCGCGGTGAGGACTTCACCCTGGACATCGACGGGGTGGAACGCCTGAGCTGCACCTCGAAGTCGATAGCGCCGGAGGCCGCCTGCACCTCCGTGCAACTGCACCTCCAGGTCACCCCGGGGCGCTTCGCCGACGTGTGGAACGCCGCGCAGGCCGTCACCGCCGCGCAGATCGCCGTCGGCGCCAACTCGCCGTTCCTGTTCGGCAAGGAGCTGTGGAGCGAGTCCCGGCCCCCGCTGTTCCAGCAGTCCACCGACACCCGCCCGCCCGAACTCCAGGCGCAGGGGGTGCGGCCGCGGACCTGGTTCGGGGAGCGGTGGATCTCCTCGGCGTACGACCTCTTCGAGGAGAACCTGCGCTACTACCCGGCGCTGCTGCCGATCTGCGACGACGAGGACCCGCTGCAGGTGCTGGACGAGGGCGGGGTGCCGTCTCTCGCCGAACTCGTCCTGCACAACGGCACGGTGTACCGCTGGAACCGGCCGGTGTACGGCATCGCCGACGGTGTCCCGCATCTGCGCGTGGAGAACCGAGTACTCCCGGCCGGGCCCACCGTCACCGACGTCATCGCCAACGCCGCGTTCTACTACGGTGTCGTCCGCGCCCTCGCTGAGGAGTCGCGGCCCGTCTGGACCCGGTTGCCCTTCGAGTCGGCCGCCGCCAACTTCGACGCGGCCTGCAAGTACGGGATCGACGCCCGCTTCGAATGGCCGCGGCGCGGACGTCTCGGCGGGCTGACCCAGGTCGACGCCGTCACCCTCGTCCGCGACGAGCTGCTGCCGCTGGCCGAGGCAGGGCTCGACGGGTGGGGCGTGGAACCCGCCGACCGGGACTTCTACCTCGGTGTCATCGACGAACGCTGCCGACGCCGTGCCAACGGGGCGACCTGGCAGTCCGCGACCTTTCACCGGGCCCTGGAGAAAGGGCTGAGCCGCGACGCCGCGTTCGCCGCGCTGACGCGCAGGTACTGCGAGCTGATGCACGTCGGCGACCCGGTGCACATGTGGCCGGTGGGGTTGCCGGAGCCGGTGCCGCTGGGGTGAGGGCGCGGAGGGGAGATGGCGTGGGCCCGGTGGGCACCGCCGGGCTGGGCGGCGGTGGCTGAGCGCCGTTGCGGCGGGCGATGCGGACCGGCATGACGAGGGGCGGGCAGGTGGGAGGGCGCCATAGGAGGAAGGGTGCGGGCGGGATAGACGGGAGGGTGCGGGGAAGGCGGGAGGTGCGGGAGGGATAGGCGGGAGGGCCGGGGGGCGCCATAGGCGGGGGCGAGGTGTGGGGTGTCAGGCGTGGATGTGCCTGCGCCGACCGCCCGTCCGCGTTCAGCTTGCGCCAGCCGCCAGCCGCCAGCCGCCAGCCGCCAGCCGCCAGCCGCCGTCCGAGTTCAGCCCCGTCGCTGCCAGTCCGCGCCGGCC
The DNA here is from genome assembly GCF_045041065.1 of Streptomyces sp. NBC_00028. Lineage (NCBI taxonomy): Bacteria > Bacillati > Actinomycetota > Actinomycetes > Kitasatosporales > Streptomycetaceae > Streptomyces > Streptomyces sp. NBC_00028. The sequence continues at coordinate 8,325,980 of NZ_CP108293.1, forward strand.
GTCCTCCGCGCTCCACCTCTGTCGCTGCCGTCCGCGCTCAGCCCGGGCGGGCTGTCTTCCGCGCTCGCCTCTCACTGCTGTCCTCCGCGTTCAGCCCCCGCTGTTGTCCTACACGCTCAGCCCCGCTCCTCCCGTCCGCGTTCCCCCGGCTGTTGTCCTCCGCGCTCAGCCTGCGCCGCTGTCCTCCGGGCTCAGTCTGCGCCGGTTGTCGTCCGTGTCGGCCCCGGCTGTTGTCCTCCGCGCTCAGCCTGCGCCGCTGTCCTCCGGGCTCAGTCTGCGCCGGTTGTCGTCCGTGTCGGCCCCCGCTGCTGTCCTCCGCGCTCATCCCGCGCCGCTGTCCTCCGCGCTCACTCCCCGCCGCTGCGCTCCGCGTTCAGCCCGCGCCGGCCGTCGTCCGAGCCGGCCCGCGCTGCTGCCCTCCGCGTAGAGCCCCGCCGCCCTCGTTGCTGCCCTCCGCGTTCAGCCCCGCCGCCCTCGTGCCTGCCTCCGCGCTCACCCCCCGCCGCCCTCCTGCGCCCCCGCCGCCACGATTGCCTTCAGGATTACCTCGTGGATCTGGGACGGGTCGGAGACCTCCTGGCCGGAGCCGCCTGTCGCGGTGGCTATCTGGGTGGCCTCCGTGCGGTCCGCGTCGGGGCCTACGGCGATCATGATGAGGGGGACGGGGCGGTCGGGTTCGGTGAGCCCGCGGAGGCGGTTGACGAGGGCGCCGCGGGCGATGCTGCCGGGGTCCTGGTTGACCCCGTCGGTCAGGACGACCAGGGCGTTGAACTTGCCCTTGGCGTAGGAGGCGACGGCGGCTTTGTAGGCGGCGAGGGTGGTGTCGTAGAGGCCGGTCGCGCCGTTCGGGACGGGGGTGAGGCCGCTGAAGGCCGCTGTCAGGCGGTCGCGCTGGGTGCCGTTGCCCTGAGTCGAGCCGAGGCGCTCGGTCGGCACCAGGACGCGGTAGTCCTTGTCGCCGTCCAGCTTGGTGGAGAAGTCCCACAGGCCGATCTCGTCGTCCGGCGTGAACGTGGCGAGGGCCTGGAGGAGGGACGCCTTGGTGACGTCCATGCGGGACTGGGCCGTGCCCGCGACCGGCTCGGACATCGAGGAGGACGCGTCCACGACCGTGGTGATCCGCGCGCTCTGCACCGTGATCGTCCAGGTGCCGAGCGCCTCCTCGAGCGCCGCCTTGGAGGCCGGCCGTACGGCGGGCTTCGCGTAGGGCTGCGGCTTGCTGCCGCCCGCCCGCGTGACGACCGACTGCGCCACCTCGTCGTCGGAGGTGCGGAAGCCGTACTTGTGGAACAGCTTCTGCTGCTCGGGCTTGCGCAGATAGTTCACGAACCGCAGCGCCGCCCGGCTCTCGTCCGTGCTCAGCACTGCCTGGTCGACCAGGGTGTAGGGGAAGTCGAGCCGCGGTGAGCCGTCCTTCGGATAGAAGAGGTCGAGCCCCTCGCCCCCGGGGGAGGCGTTGTACGCGAACGCCGCCTGCTCGCTGAGCACCAGCGCCTGGTTGCGCTTCGGGTTGCCCTGCTCGGTGCCGGAGGCGTCGCGCGGGAGGGTGTCCAGGACCTGGGTGTCACTGTCGGACGTGCGCTGCGACAGGGTCTTCATCATGGCCGCCGCCTGGGTGTCGCCGCCCTCGATCGCGCCCGCGGCGGCGCTCAGCCGGGTCAGCGCGAGCAGGCCGGTCGCGCTGCGCGCGGGGTCGGCCGCGCCGAGCCTGAGGCCGTCGTCCCGCAGGGTGGCACCGGCGAGTTCGATCCAGCTGTACGTCTTCTTCGGCCAGCCCAGCGACTTCGCGGCCCGCGGCACCATCGCCACCCCCACGGGCGAGGACGCGAAGTTGCCGACCGGCGTCACCTCCGTCGCCGCCCTGTCCGCCCCGACCCGCTCGACCCAGATCTCCGAGTCCGGCACCCATATCTGCACATCGGTCTTGCGGCCCCCGAGCAGCGTGTCCGCGACCTTGTGGGAGTCCTGGGCGCTGACGGTGACGTCCACGCAGCGGCCGTCGGAGGTGAGGCTGTGGTCGCGGGCCCGCTCCGCCGCCGCGCGCAGGGCCCGGGCCACGTCGGGAGAGGCGGCGACCTTCAGTCGTACCGCGTTGTCCTGGCAGGAGGAGCCGAAGGAGAGCAGTCCGCTGCGGACGGCCGCCGCCGCGCCGCCGGCGACGGTCAGGACGAGTACGGTCGCGATGGCCACCGTGCGGCGCCGGGCGCGTGGGCGGGGGTCGCTGGCGCCCGCCCCATACTGATCGGGCAAGCTGTGACGTCCCATGACGGTGGTGCCCCTCCCTGTCGGACCTGCTGCCGGTCGCCGGCCGGATGGCGGTCGAAGGGGGAGGAACGCCCCGTACGGTGTCCGTCCCCCAACGGCCTGTCGCGCACGATCGTCGTAAGTTCTCACGATCTTCGTAAGTTCTTTCGAGGACCCTAGCGGGGCCACGAAGGGGATGAGACGGGATTACTGAATTGGAGTCAGTTGTGCAGGCAGAGGCGGGTGCGGTGGCTGATTCTTTTCCGCCGGAGCGGCCCTCACGACGGATCCTCCGGGACGAGACCCTGCTCGTTCTGGGGCTTTCGCTCGGTGCGAGCGGTGTGTCCGCACTGATCAGTTTTGTCGGATCGGTTACCAAGCCAGGCGGCCTCAAGGACCAGGCGGCCACCCTCAACGCCTCGGCCGCGCCCGGCCGTCCCTGGCTCGATCTCGCCTGGCAGCTCTTCGGGATCGCCTCGTCACTCGTGCCCGTCGCCCTGGTCGCGCATCTGCTGCTGCGGGAGGGGAGCAGCCTGCGCGTCCTCGGCTTCGACCGCACCAAGCCGTGGTTCGACCTGGCGCGGGGCGCGGGGATCGCCGCGGTGATCGGCAGTACCGGAATCGCCTTCTACCTGGCCGCACGCGGCCTGGGCTTCAATCTCACCGTCGTGCCCGAGGCGCTGCCCGAGGTGTGGTGGAAGTACCCGGTGCTGGTGCTGTCCGCGATGCAGAACGCGATCCTCGAGGAGGTCATCGTCGTCGGCTATCTGCTGCGCCGGCTCGGCCAGTTGGGCTGGACGCCGGGGACCGCGCTGGTGGCCAGTTCCGTACTGCGCGGGTCGTACCACCTCTACCAGGGCATCGGCGGGTTCATCGGCAACATGGCGATGGGCGTGGTGTTCGTCTACCTCTACCGTCGATGGGGCCGGGTGGGTCCCCTGGTGGTGGCGCATTCGCTGCTCGACATCGGGGCGTTCGTCGGGTACGCGCTGCTGGCCGGGAAGGTGGGCTGGCTGCCGACCGCGTGAGCCGGCGCCGGCCCTGCCGGGGGCGTCAGACGAGCAGTTCGCCCTCGATCGTGGTGACCGCGCGGCCCGTGAGGAGGGTGCGGTCGCCGCGGAGTTCGGTGCGGACCCGGCCCGAGCGCGGGGAGGCCTGGAGGCCGGTCAGTTCGGTGCGGCCCAGCCGCTCGGCCCAGAAGGGGGCCAGCGCGGTGTGCGCGCTGCCGGTGACCGGGTCCTCGTCGATGCCGTAGTTCGGGAAGAAGCAGCGGGAGACGAAGTCGTAGCCCCGGGCCGGGTCCTCGGCGCGGGCGGTCGCGATGATGCCGCGCTCGGAGAAGGCGGCGAGGGCCTTGTGGTCGGGGTCGAGGGCGTGGACGGTCTTCTCGTCGGCGAGTTCGAGGACCAGGTCGCCGACGTTCGGGCCGGTGTCGAACGCGGAGAGCGGCACCGCGCCGAGCGCCTCCGCGACCCCGGCCGGCACCTCGGTCCGGGTGAGCGGCGCGGTGGGGAAGTCCAGGGTGATCGAACCGTCCTCGCCCGGTGTCGCGATGAGCACCCCGCTGCGCGTGGCGAACCGCACCGGGCCCTCGTGCGCGCCGGTCGTGCGCAGCACGTGCGCCGTGGCCAGCGTGGCATGGCCGCACATGTTCACCTCGGCGGCCGGAGTGAACCAGCGCAGCGCCCAGTCGGCGTCGCCGCCCTCGGGAAGGGGGTGGGCGAAGGCCGTCTCGGCGTGGTTGACCTCGACGGCCACGTTCTGGAGCCGCTCGTCGTCCGGGAAGGAGTCGAGGAGCAGCACGCCGGCGGGGTTGCCGGCGAAGGGGCGGTCGGTGAAGGCGTCGACGATTCGGATGCGCATGCGCTCGACGCTAAGCGCGAGTGGCCTACCAGGCCAAGGCCAATTCGGGGCCACTGGACCCATTTCCTTCCCGGGATTCCTCCCGTTCTCCCTCCCGGAGTGCTGTCTGGACGCGTCGCCCCGGCGGTGCGACCGTCGTCAACGCGTCACCCATCCGCGACAGTCCAGGAGGCCGCCATGTCCCAGCCGTCCGTTCTCCAAGCCCTGCTGGCCGGGCTGCGGGGCGGTGCGATCGAGGTCGTCGATCTCACGGCGCCGCTGTCCTCGGAGACCCCGGTGATCCAGCTGCCCGAGCCGTTCGGGCAGACGCAGGTGTTCGAGCTGGAGGAGATCAGCCGGTACGACGACCGCGGCCCGGCCTGGTACTGGAACAACTTCCGCACGGGCGAGCACACCGGCACCCACTTCGACGCCCCCAACCACTGGGTCACCGGCAAGGACCTCGGCGACGTGGCCTCGGTGCCGGTGAGCCGGCTGATCGCGCCCGCGGTCGTGCTGGACTTCTCCGCCGAGGCGGCCGAGGATCCCGACTTCCTGGTCGAGGTGGACCACATCAAGGCGTGGGAGGCCGGGAACGGTCCGCTGCCCGACGGGGGCTGGCTGCTGCTGCGCACCGGCTGGGACGCCCGGTCCCAGTCCCAGCGGGAGTTCCTGAACGCCGACGAGAACGGTCCTCACACCCCGGGCCTGTCGCCCGAGTGCGCCCGCTGGGTCGCCGAGGAGTCCCCGGTGATCGGCCTCGGCACCGAGACGGTGGGCACCGACGCCGGCGGGGCACACTCCTTCGACCCCGTCTTCCCCTGCCACTCGTACCTCATGGGCAACGACAAGTACGGGCTGACGCAGCTCCAGAACCTCGGTGAGCTGCCCGTCACCGGCGCGGTGGTCGTCGCGGGTCCGCTGCCGATCGTCCACGGCTCGGGCTCGCCGGCCCGGGTCATCGCCCTGGTGGAGCGCTCATGAAGGTCGCCGAGGCGGTCGGCAGGGCCCTGACCGGGGCTGGTGTGCGGCAGGTGTTCGGCGTGGTCGGCTCCGGCAACTTCCATGTCACCAACGCGATGACCGCGGCCGGTGCCCGCTTCGTCGCCGCCCGCCACGAGGGCGGAGCGGCCACCATGGCCGACGCCTACGCCCGGGTCAGCGGCACGGTCGCCGCCCTCAGCGTCCATCAGGGGCCCGGCCTGACCAACGCCCTGACGGGTGTCGCGGAGGCCGCGAAGAGCCGCACCCCGCTGCTCGTCCTGGCCGCCGAGGCCACCCGGCCGACCTCCAACTTCCACGTCGACCAGGAGGCGTTGGCGCGGGCGGTGGGTGCGGTCACGGAACGCGTGACGTCCCCGGCGTCGGCGGTCGAGCAGGCCTGCGGCGCCGTACGACGCGTGCTGCACGAGCGCCGTACCGTCGTCCTCAACCTCCCCTTGGACGTGCAGGACCTGGACGTCCCCGACATGGGCGCCCTGGCCGTCGTACCGCCCCCGGCGCGGAGCCCCGTGGAACCGGCCGCGGCCGAGGTGGCGGCGCTGGTCGCGGCCCTCGCCCGGTCCCGCCGCCCGGTGTTCGTGGCGGGCCGGGGCGCCAGGGCGGCCGGCGAGGCCCTGACCGCGCTCGCCGACCACCACGGCGCCCTGCTCGCCACCTCCGCCGTCGCCCACGGCCTGTTCCACGGCGACCCCTGGTCGCTCGGCATCTCCGGAGGCTTCGCCACGCCCCTGGCCGCCGAGCTGATCGAGGACGCCGACCTGATCGTGGCCTGGGGCTGCGCCCTCACCATGTGGACCACGCGGCACGGCCGGCTGATCGGGCCCGACACCACCGTCGTCCAGGTCGACGACGACGCCTCCGCGCTCGGCGCGCACCGCGAGATCCACCTGGGCGTCACGGGCGACGTCGCCCGCACGGCACGACAGGCGCTGGCCGCGGGCGGCGCACGACGCGAGGGCCGGCGCACCGAGGACATCGCGCAAGCCCTCCGCGCCCGCGGTCGGTGGCGGGACATCCCCTACGACGACGAGAGCACCCGGGACCGTATCGACCCGTGCACCCTGAGCGCCGCCCTCGACGCCATCCTCCCGGCCGAGCGGGTCGTGGGCGTCGACTCCGGCAATTTCATGGGCTATCCGAGCGCCTATCTGTCGGTGCCCGACGAGGACGGATTCTGTTTCACCCAGGCCTTCCAGTCGATCGGCCTGGGCCTCGCGACGACGATCGGCGCGGCCCTGGCCCGACCGGACCGCCTGCCGGTGGCGGCGCTCGGGGACGGCGGGGCGCTGATGGGAGTGGCCGAGCTGGACACCGTACGACGGCTCGGGCTGCCCATGGTCGTGATCGTCTACGACGACGAGGCCTACGGCGCCGAGGTCCACCACTTCGGGCCCGACGGCTTCCCCCTCGACACGGTCACCTTCCCGCCCACCGACCTCGCGGCCGTCGCCCGCGGCCATGGCTTCGAGGCGGTGACCGTGCGCGGCCGCGCCGACCTCAAGGCGGTGGAGGACTGGGTGGCGGGGCCCCGTTCGGCGCCGCTGCTGGTGGACGCCAAGGTGACGCGGGAGCACGGGGCCTGGTGGCTGGAGGAGGCGTTCCGGGGGCACTGAGCGGGAGCACGGCACGCGGGGGTCGGCTCCAGGGGCCTTGCCATGCGAACAGTTCCGATATATCGTTGACGCATCGCGACAGATCAACGATGGATGGAGTGATGGCGATGCGTTCCCATGGATTCGAACGTGGACACGGTGGACCCGGCCCCCGCGGCGGCCGAGGCGGTTCCGACGGTCGGCGTGGTGCCTTCGGGCCCTTCGGGCCGGGTGGCCCCGGCGGCCCCGGCTTCGGCGGACCGGGCTTCGGTCCGGGCCCCTGGGGGCCACGAGGGCGCGGCGGACCGAGGGGGAGGGCGCGGCGCGGCGACGTACGCGCGTCGATCCTCGCCCTGCTCAGGGACCGGCCGATGCACGGGTACGAGATGATCCAGGAGATCGCCGAGCGCAGCGGCGGGGCGTGGAAGCCCAGTCCCGGCTCGGTGTACCCCACCCTTCAGCTGCTGGAGGACGAGGGCCTGATCGCCAGCGAGAGCGAGGGCGGCAAGAAGCTGTTCTCGCTCACCGAGGCGGGCCGCACCGCGGCCGAGGAGGGCCCCGACGCGCCCTGGGAGGAAGCCTCCCGTGGTGTGGACTTCGAGGCGCTGGGTGAGATCCGCCAGGCCGGCTTCGGTCTGATGGAGGCCTTCGGGCAGGTCTGGAAGACCGGCAGCAAGGAGCAGCGCGAGAAGGCGGTCGGTGTCATCAACGAGGCCCGCAAGAAGCTGTATCTGATCCTCGCCGAAGAGGACTGACGGTCCGTACGGCCGTGCAGAGGCGCCCCGCGGAACATCCGCGGGGCGCCTTCGTGTGCGTCCGCTCCCGGTCAGGCCACCAGACCCGCCAGCTTCCGCAGCGATTCGTTCAGCGCGGCCGTCGCCGAGTCCTTCAGCTTGCCCGCCATCAGGGACACCGCCGCGCCCGTGAACTCGCTGTCGATGCGGACCGTGGTCGCGTCGCCGTCGGGGACGAGCGTGTAGCGGTTGACCAGGCTCACCGCCATCGGGCCCTTGCCCCTGGTGGCGAACACCCGGGCCGGCTCCAGCTCGTCGATGGTCCACTCGACCTCGGCCGGGAAGCCCATCAGCTTCATGTTCTCCTGGTAGGTCCCGCCCACTTCGAGGCTCTTCGGGCCGCCCTCGGGGAAGCTGGTGTGGGTGGCGTTCCACTCGCCGTACGACGACCAGTCCGTGAGCCGGCTCCACACCTTCTCGGCCGGCGCCTCGATCCGTGCCTCCGCGCTGACTTCGGCCATGCGACCACCCCTTCGTCTCCGGCTACGGTGTCGCGGAACGTAGCCGCAGGGCCGCGAACATTCAATGCTGATGAACCGTCAGGAAATGTGGAGACGGGCCGAGCCGGCGGCCGGTCAGGCCACCAGGCGTATCACCGCCGCGTCGAACACGTCCCACGCCCGCGGGAACGTGCTCTCGTCGTGGCAGTGCCAGGCGTCCCAGAACAGGTCGGCGAGCAGCGCGTCCTCCGGGGCGTACACCCGGTACACGTACTGCATCCCGTCGACGGCCGGCAGAGCCACCAGCCAACAGCTGCTCTCCATGTACCTGTGAGACGAGCGAGCCGGTACGGGTGGTTGCGTACGCGCGGGAATCAAGGCGGCGCGCGCCCGTCGTGGGGATACGGCCAGATCTCATCCGTAAGAACGAGATTTCGGCCGTGCGGGTCCACTCTCCGCCGGACGCGAAGATGGTTCCCGCCGGGGATGCCCCGCTGCGGCGGGACTGATGGGGTAGGGGATGTGCAACCCCGTATTCCCCGGCAGTCGGTGAGCGAGCCGGGAGGTCATCGCGCGGACCACGATGCCCGGCTCGGCGAGGAGCTGGCAGCGGTGGTCTCCGGCGCGCGCCGGCGGGCGCTCCGCGACGGGGACCGGCAGATCGACACGGCCCATCTTCTGCACTCCCTCCTGGAGTACGACGCCGAGGTACGGGCCGTCTTCGAGGGCGGACCGCGGCTCGCCCGGCTGCTCGCCTATCTCGTGCAGCGCAGCATCGGCTACGGGCTGCGCTGGCAGGGCAGCGTCGAGGACTCCGGCGCGGTGCCCGTGGTGACCCAGACGGAGGGCTTCTCGCCGCTGGCCGCGGGCGCGATGGAGTACGCCGAGGAGCGCGCCGCCGACCGTGGCGCAGACCGGGCGAGCGGCATCGACCTGCTCGCGGCCGTCGTCGCCGACCCCGAGGCGCGCGCCGTCGAGGTGCTGACCCGCGCCGGGATCGACGCGGGCGAGGTGCTCGCCCGGGTCGACACGCGTCCATGGGACGGCGACCTGCCGGACAGCCGTACGGCGTCCAGCCGCTGAGACAGGTGTCATCGGGGGTGACGCTCATGTCATCGCCTGTCATCATGTGCCGGTGCAGACGATTGACAGCAGTGGCGGCAACCACGGACGGGGTGTCGGGCTCGGCCTCGCCCTCGCGTCGGCGGTCGCCTTCGGAGGATCCGGTGTCGCGGCCAAGCCGCTGATCGAGGCGGGGCTCGACCCGCTTCACGTGGTGTGGCTGCGGGTGGCCGGCGCGGCCCTCGTGATGCTGCCGCTCGCCGTGCGCCACCGGGCCCTGCTGCGTCGTCGCCCCGCGCTGCTCGCCGGGTTCGGACTGCTCGGCGTGGCCGGGGTCCAGGCCTTCTACTTCGCCTCCATCTCCCGGATCCCGGTCGGTGTCGCGCTGCTCGTCGAATACCTCGCGCCCGCCCTCGTCCTCGGCTGGGTGCGGTTCGTGCAGCGCCGGCCGGTCACCCGGGCCGCCGCGCTCGGTGTGGTCCTCGCGGTCGGCGGGCTGGCATGCGTGGTCGAGGTCTGGTCGGGGCTGAGCTTCGACGCGGTGGGTCTGCTCCTCGCGCTCGGCGCGGCCTGCTGCCAGGTCGGCTACTTCGTCCTGTCCGACCAGGGCAGCGACTCCGGCGCCGACGCCCCCGACCCGCTGGGGGTCATCGCGTACGGCCTCCTCGTCGGAGCCCTCGTGCTCACCGCCGTGGCCCGCCCCTGGACCATGGACTGGTCCGTGCTCGCTGGCACCGCCGACATGAACGGCACCTCGGTCGCCTCCGCCCTGCTGCTGTCCTGGATCGTCCTGATCGCGACCGTGCTCGCGTACATCACCGGCGTGGTCTCCGTACGCCGCCTCTCGCCCCAGGTCGCCGGAGTCGTCGCCTGCCTGGAAGCGGTCATCGCGACCGTCCTCGCCTGGATCCTGCTCGGCGAGCACCTCTCCGCCCCGCAGATCATCGGCGGCGCGGTCGTCCTGGCCGGCGCCTTCGTCGCCCAGTCCTCGGCCCCCGCGAAGGGCTCCCCGGAACCGGTGGCGAGCGGCGGCCCGGAAAGGGAGTTGTCGGATCGCTCGGCAGCTGCCTAGTCTGCCGATCATGCATACGCACCGCGTCATCGCGCCGCCCGCCGTCTAGGACCTGTCCGGCGGCTCATGCCGCAGACGCGGGGGCTGGCACGCCGGCCTGCGGCGTTGTCGTCGGTTGCCGACTCCCCCACTCTCGGCTTCGCTCGAGCGGGAGGGGCCCCCATCGCGTCGCCGCCCTCCTCCGCCTTGCATTCCGACGCGCCAGCCCCCGCTCACCGGCGTCGATGAGGCGCCGCGGCTTTCCTGCGACTTGATCCGCCGGACAGGCCCTAGGCGGGCCCTGCCGAAGCCATGCCCGGCCCCGTGCCGGGTGGAACGGTGCTGCCCGCGGACGAAGTCCATGGATCCCGCTCGGTCGGGGTCCGCACTTCTCCAAGTCTGCGGAGACGACACATGTCGAATGCTGTTTCCGGCCTGCCCATCGGGCGAGGCCTGCTCTGTCTGATCGTCGCCGGGGTCGCCTGGGGCACCGCGGGCGCGGTCGCCACGCTGGCCTACGGCGTCAGTGATCTGGGGCCCGTCGCCCTGTCCTTCTGGCGCTGCGCGTCCGGGCTCGTCCTGCTGGCCGCCGTACGGCTGCTGCGCCCCCGGGCCCGCACCGCACCGCGCCAGCCGCTCGGCCGCAAGGCGCTGCGGGCGGCGGTCACCGGCCTCGGGCTCGCCGTGTTCCAGACCGGCTACTTCGCCGCTGTCCAGGTCACCGGGCTCGCCGTGGCCACGGTCGTCTCGCTGGGCGCGGGGCCCGTCTTCGTCGCCGTCGGCGCCCGGCTGACCCTGGGGGAGCGGCTCGGGCGCGGTGGCGTGACGGCCGTCGCCGGGGCACTCGCCGGGCTCGGGGTGCTGACGCTCTGGGACGACGGTTCCGCGGTACGCCCCTGGGGCGTGCTGCTCGGGCTGGGGTCGGCGGCCGGGGGCTGCGCGATGACCCTGCTCACCCGGCGCTGGGGCCGGGACGGCGAGGCGGACGCGGCCGGTACGTCCGTCGGGGTGTTCGCCGTCACCAGCGCGCTGCTGCTGCCGTTCGCACTGGCCGAGGGCCTGGTCCCGCACACCGCCCGCCCCGCCCTGCTGCTCTGGCTGCTGGCCTACCTCGCCACCGTGCCGACGGCCCTCGCCTACACCCTCTACTTCGCGGGCGCCGCGGCCGTACGGTCGGCGACCGTGTCCGTGATCATGCTCCTGGAGCCGGTCGGCGCGGCCGTGCTGGCCGTGGTCCTGTTCGGCGAGCGGCTGACGGCGCCGACCCTTCTCGGCACCCTGCTGATGCTGGGGTCGGTCACGGGTCTCGCGATGGCGGAGACCCGTGCGGGGCGGCGCGGCGAGCCCGTACCGGTGTAGTCGCGTCAGGAGACGCGGCGGCGCCGGATGTGCTCGCACGCCGCCGCGTCCCGCGGCCCGGACCGCTCCGCCAGATGTTCGGCGATCGAGTCCTGGACCTCCTCGGTCCGTCTGCCGCCGAACTTGAACTTCGCGCGTACGCCCGTGACTTCGAGCCGGACGCCGCGCAGACCGGACAGCAGCCGGTCGAACGGCACCTCGCCCACCGCGACTTCCGCCGTACCGCCCTCCGGTTGGAAGTGCCCGACCTGGCGGTTGAGCAGTGCCGCCTTCTCGGCGGGGTCGTCCACCACATGGGCCCGGCACCGGAGTTGGACGGCCGCGTAGAAACTGGTCGGCGTGCCGTGCTCGGACGGGATCTCCGGACCGGCCTGCCAGGGGCCGGGGACGTACACGTAGTCGTCGACCACGCTCAGTACGACGTCGGGGTTCGACAACAGCGCCGCCCACATCGGGTGGGGGCGGGCCAGGTGCGTGAGCACCTCGCCGCGCTCGGCGTCGTAGGTGAAGTGCAGCGGCTGGACGTACGGCGGTTCACCGTCCTGGCCGTTGACGGCGAGGTGCCCGAAGTCGTGGGCGGAGAGCCACTGTTGCCACTCGGTGTCGGCGCGAGGGGCGTCCCACGGGTGGATCAGCATCACAGGGTCGTCAGGTAGTCGGGCAACTCGGTGTCGGGGGCCAGGTCGGGGTCGCCGATCGGGGTGTCGTAGCCCTTGCGCAGGGGGACGACTCCGGCCCAGTGGGGGAGGGCGAAGTCCTCGGGCTCGTCGTTGACGCCGCCGGTGCGCATCTTGGCCGAGACCTCGTCGAGGTCGAGGCGGATGACGGCGGTGGCGGCCAGCTCCTTCTTGTTGGCCGGCCGCGAGTCCTTGGAGCGGCCCGCCACGACGTGGTCGACGAGCGCGTCCAGGGCGAGGCGCTTCTCCTCCGGGTCCGTCACGTCGTACGCCGTGCCGTGCACCACCACGGACCGGTAGTTGATCGAGTGGTGGAAGGCCGAGCGGGCCAGAATCAGGGCGTCGACGTGCGTGACCGTCAGACACACCGGCAGACCGGGGTCGGCCTGGCCAGTCATCCGCAGCGGGCGCGAGCCGGTGGAGCCATGCACATAGAGGCGCTCGCCGACCCGGGCGTACAGGGTCGGCAGCACGACCGGCGCGCCGTCGCGGACGAAGCCGAGGTGGCAGACGTAGGCCTCGTCGAGTATCGCGTGCACGACGTCCTTGTCGTACGCGGCACGGTCCGCGGAGCGGGTGGGCACCGTGCGGTCGGTCGCCGGGTAGGCGGCGGTCGGTGGTGGTGTCGTCGGCTGCGTGGTCCCCTGCATGGCGGTCTCCGTAACGAAAGGTGCGGCGAGTTGCGAGGCTGTTTGCACTAGTGCATAATCTGCTTTGTGCTAGGAGAATACCGGATCGAAGGACGTGGCGCAGCCGAGATCGCGGCGAGCGTCGAGCGCGCGGTAGGTGCCGGTGAGCTGGAGCCGGGCCAACTGCTGCCGCCCATGCGGGAGTTGGCGGGCGAGCTGGGTGTGAACCCGAACACGGTCGCGGCGGCGTACCGCATCCTGCGCGAGCGCGGGGTGATCGAGACCTCGGGGCGCCGGGGCAGCCGGGTGCGGCCCAAGCCGGCCACGACCGGGCGCGAGTCGATCCGGGTGGAGGTGCCGGCGGGCGTCCGGGACGTGGCGAGCGGCAACCCGGACCGGGAGCTGCTGCCGAGCCTGGCGGGCGTGTTCGCGGCGGCGGCCGAGCGGAACGACCGGGAGCCGGTGATGTACGGGGAGGCGGCGGTGGAGCCGGAGTTGGCACGCCGCGCGCGGGCCGCGCTGGACGCCGACGGTGTACCCGACGGGCCCCTGGAGGTCGCCTCGGGCTCGCTCGACGTGATCGAGCGCGTCCTCGCGGCCCACCTCAAACCGGGTGACACGGTCGCCGTCGAGGACCCGGGGTGGGGCAGCCTGCTGGATCTGATCCCGGCCGTAGGACTGCGTACGGCTCCTGTCGGTGTGGACGACGAGGGGCCGCTCCCGGACGACGTCCGCGCGGCCCTGCGGTCGGGGGCGCGCGCCCTGATCGTCACCGACCGGGCGCAGAACCCGACCGGCGCCGCCGTGACCGCCGCACGCGCGCGTGCCCTGCGTGCCGTGCTGAGGGAACACCCGGACACCCTGCTCATCGAGGACGACCACGGCCACGGCATCGTCGACCTGCCCCTGCACGCCCTGGCCGGCGCCACCCGTAGCTGGGCCTTCGTCCGCTCGGCCGCCAAGGCCTACGGCCCCGACCTGCGGCTCGCAGTCTTCACGGGTGACCCCGTCACGGTCGACCGGGTGCGCGGCCGGCAGAGTCTCGGCCCGGGCTGGGTCAGCAGGATCACCCAGCGGGCGGTGGCACGGCTGTGGGCCGAGGGCGCGGTCGATCCGAAGACGGTGGCGGCGGCCTACGCGGCCCGCCGGGACGCCCTGATCGCGGAACTGGCGCGGCGCGGTGTTCCCGCGCACGGCCGCAGCGGCCTCAACGTCTGGATCCCGGTCCCCGACGAGACGGGCGCGGTGGCCCGCCTCCTCCACGCCGGCTGGGCGGTGGCACCGGGCGCCCGCTTCCGCCTGGACGCCGCCCCCGGCATCCGCGTCACGATCGCCACGCTGACCGAGCCGGAGACGGCACCTCTGGCCGAGGCGATCGCGGCGGCGGTGGGGCCTGGGCCGGGGCGGGGGTATGTGTGACGGCGCTGGTTGGGGTGGGGTGTGGGTGGCGTCGTCGGCTGGGGCGAGGGTGTGTGGGGCGAGATCGGTTGGGGTGACGGTACGCGGTACGGAATCGGCCGGGGGTGAGGGTGTAGGTGGCGTTATCGGCCTGGGTGAGGGTGTTCGTGGCGGGCTGCTCGGGTGCGGGCGGTGTCCGTCGCACCGTCGACCGGGGCCGGGGCGCGGCCTGCCTGGTCGGTGGGGTCGAAGGTACGGGCAGGGGGGTTGGTCGGGCCTCGCGTGGGGCGGTTCGGTCGGTCGGGCCTGGGGTGGGGTGGTTCGGTTGGTCGGCCCCGGGTGGTGGGCAGTGTGGTGGCCGGGGCTGCGGCCGGGGTGTAGGCAGGGCGGTTCGCCGGGGCTGGGGTGGGGGTCGCAGGGGCGACCGGGCTCGGGGTGCGGGCCGTGTGGTTGGCCTGGTTCGGGTGGGGGTGGTGTGGTCTGTCGGCTGGGTTTTCTGGTCCTGTGTTAGCTGGTTGGGCCCGGGGTCGGGGTGGTGTGGTTTGTCGGGGTCGGGGTGTGGGCATTGCGGTTGGCCGGGGTCGCGGCTGGGGTGTAGGCAGGGCGGTTCGCCGGGGCCGGGGTGGGGGTCGCAGGGGTGACCGGGGTGGGGGTGTGGGCCGTGTGGTTGGCCTGGTTCGGGGTGGGGGTGGTGTGGTCCGTCGGCTGGGCCTTTCGGGCCTGGGTCAGCGCCGCTCCCGCCAGGACGATCGCCGCTCCCACCGGGGTGGACCAGCTCAGCGACTCCCCGAGGATCGCGACGCCCGCCGCGGTGGCGATGACGGGGATGAAGTACGTGACCATCTGGGCGGTCGTGGGTCCGACCTCGGCGACCAGGCCGTACTGGATGAGCACGGCCAGCCCGGTGCCCAGCGCGCCCAGCGTGGCGATCGCCAGCAGGGGGACGCCCGCGAAGTGCGTCGGGAGCGAGGTGAACAGCGGTGTGACGACGGCCAGTTGGAGCGTCGCCAGCAGCAGTTGGGCCCCGGTCATGGAGAGGTGGGAGTGTCCCGTCCCGGCGAGGGTGCGGCGGACGTAGATCCAGCCGATCGGGTAGCTCAGAGAGGCGAGCAGTGCCATCGCCGTGCCCTTGGCGTCCAGGCCGTGGAAGCCCTGCCAGGCGCCCAGCACCGTCAGGACCCCGAGGAACCCGATCCCCAGCCCGGCGACCCGGACCCGCGTCGGCCGGTCCTCGGACAGCGCGACCACGGACAGCGCCATGCCCCACAGCGGTGAGGTCGCGTTGCAGATCCCCGCGAGCGTGGACGGGATCGTCAGTTCCGCGTACGCGAAGAGCGAGAACGGCAGGGCGTTCAGGAGGAGAGCTGCCATCGTCAAATGGCCCCAGGTGCGGGCGCCGCGGGGCAGCCGCTCACGCTTCACCGCCATCGCCGCCGCCAGCACCAGCGTCCCGAACAGCAACCGCCCGAAGGTGACCTGGAAGGGGGCGTACCCGTCCGTGCCCACCTTGATGAGCAGGAAGCTGAAACCCCAGATCAGAGCCAGGGCGGCGAAGCGCGGGCGCCAGTCGAGCGTTCGGGTCCGGGTGCGGGCGGCGGTGGTCATGAGAGCAACCATGACGCCGAAAACCTCGTAGCACAAGCGAGATATTCGACGCGATATCTCGTAGCATCACTTACATGTTGAACCTGGAGCGACTGCGCACCCTCGACGCCCTCGCCCGGCACGGCTCGGTGAGCGGCGCCGCCGAGGGGCTGCACATCACGACGTCCGCGGTCTCCCAGCAGATGTCCAAACTGGAGCGCGAGGTCGGCCAGCAGCTCCTCGCCAAGAACGGCAGAGGGGTGCGGCTCACGGACGCCGGCCGGCTGCTCGCCGAGCACGCGGCCCGTATCCTCTCGCAGGTCGAACTCGCCCAGTCCGACCTGGAGGCCCAACGCGGGCAGGTCGTCGGCGAGTTGCGGCTCTCCGCGTTCCCCACGGCCGCGCGCGGGCTGTTCCCGGCCGCCCTCTCCGCGCTCGTCGCCGCCCACCCCGCGCTGCGGGTCCGCTCGTGCGAGCTGGAACCGGAACTCGGCATCGCCGGCGTGGTCCGCGGCGACCTGGACCTGGCCGTGGTCCTCGACTGGTACAACAAGCCGATGCCGCTTCCCGACGGCCTGGTCAAGGCCTCCGTCCTGGACGACCCGGCCGACGTGGCGATGCCGGTCGGGCATCGGCTCGCCGACCGCGAGGAGGTGGACCTCGCCGAGTTCGCGGGGGACGAGTGGATCACCTGGGGGCAGGGCGAGTTCTGTCACGAGTGGCTGATGTTCACCCTGCGCGCCAAGGGCATCGAGCCCATCGTCGGCCACCGCGCGGCCGAGACGCACACCCAACTCGGCCTGGTGGCCGCCGGGTTGGGTGTCTGTATCGCCCCGCTGCTGGGCCGCCACCCGATGCCCGAAGGGGTCGTGACCGTCCCGCTCAAGCAACGGGTCCGGCGCCATGTGTACGTCGTCTGGCGCACGGACGCCGACCGCCGCCCGTCGATCAGGGCGGCGGTCGAGGCGCTCAGGGCGGCGGCGGCCGACCTCGGCTGAACCGCCCTACAGAGAGGGCAGCTTGCGGAAGTCCCACGACACGATCTTGTCCGGGGTCAGCCGCATCCACGCGTGCCGCCCGTCGTGCGGCATCTCGTCGAGGCCGAAGTTCTTGCGCGCGAACAGCGTCTCGGGGACGTCGAGTTCGGCGTACAGATCCCCGACCCGGGGCGCCTCGCCGACGAACTCCACGGCCCCCGACAGCTCGACGCCGCGCAGTTCGTCGTACTCCTCACCGGTGTCGACCACGATCGCGACCCGTGGATCGCGGCGCAGATCGGTCCAGCGCTTGCTCTTCACCACCGAGTACAGCCACAACGAGGTGCCGTCCCAGGCGAACCACAAGGTGCTCACATGCGGAGCGCCGTCCTTCGACACGGTGGCGACCCGGCAGGTGCGCTGTCCTGCGAGGAACTCGTCCAGCTCGCCCGGTGTCATCATGATCTTCCGGCCCCGGCGCTGAGTGGCGGTCATGCGCCCCCCTCTCTCCTGGCTCAGTTTCTGACAGCCCGTCAGAAGACGTCTGTCAGAAGACAATGCGGTCTCTTCCTTCAACACGCAATGGTGGCTACGCTCGCCCGCTCCACACCGTCGGCGACAAGGGGGAAAACATGCCGTCGCGCGAGCAGTTGAGCGCACTCCTCGACCCGGCGACCACCGTGCTGCTCACCGTCGAGTGTCAGCAAGGTGTCGTCGGCCCGGACAGCGCACTTCCCGAACTCGCCAAGGAGGCGCGGTCGTCGGGCGTCCTCGCCAACGTGGCCCGGCTGGTCGCGGCCGCCCACGACAGCGGTGTCCAGGTCGTCCACGCCATCGCCGAACGCCGCCCCGACGGCCGCGGCGCCAACCGCAACGCCCGCCTCTTCCGCGCCGCCGAACGGCTCCCCGTCCAGCAGCTGTCCGGCACCAGCGCGGTCCGGGTCGCGGCCCCGATCGAGGTGTCCGAGGAGGATTTCGTCGTACGACGGCTGCACGGGCTGTCGCCGATCCAGGGCACCGACGTCGACCCGCTGTTGCGCAACCTGGGCTGCCGCACCCTCGTCGTCACCGGCGTCTCCGCCAACATCGCGATCCCCAACGCCGTGTTCGACGCGGTCAACCGCGGCTACACGGCCGTGGTGCCCACGGACGCCATCGCGGGGGTGCCCTCCGACTACACCCCCGCGATGATCCGCCACACCCTCGCGCTGGTCGCCACGCTCACCACGACGGCCGACCTGCTGGCCTGTCTCGGCCGGCGAAAGCGGGCCTGACCCTCACGCGAGAGTGATCGAGTCCCCGCTCACGGTGATCTTCTCCTCCGGCAGCGGCTGGGTGGCGGGCCCCTTCTTCACGCTGCCGTCGGTCACCGAGAACTCGCTCTTGTGGCACGGGCAGGTGATCACCCCGTCGGCGATCCCCGTCACCGCACAGCCCTGATGCGTGCACTTGGACGAGAACGCCTTGTACGTGCCCGCCGTCGGCTGGGTCACCACGACCCCCGCGTCCGCGAAGATCTTGCCGCCGCCCTCCGGGATGTCCGCGGTCTTGCCGAGCACGGTCCCGGCCGCGGCGGTCGACCCCTCGTCGTCCGAGCCGCACGCGTTGAGCGTGATGGCGAGCCCTGCCGCCCCCACCGCCGCCACGACCGTACGGCGGCTCGGTGCCGAAGCGGGATGAAGCGATTCGCTGGCCATGCTGACGTCCCTTCCGCGGATACCTCGTGAACTGCCCTGAGGTACGGGCCCGGAGTGCGGGTTGTTCAGCGGAGCCCCAGTAACCTGGGGCGATGCTCAAGGAAGCCATCGCGACCCGTTTCATCACGCCCCTGCGTGAGGGCGGCTCGCTGCCGGGACTCGTCGAGGCCGACGACCTCGGGACGTACGTCATGAAGTTCACCGGCGCGGGACAGGGCCGCAAGACGCTGGTCGCCGAGGTCCTGTGCGGTGAGCTCGCCCGTCGGCTCGGGTTCCGGGTGCCGCGGCTCGTGACGCTCGACCTGGACCCGGTCCTCGGACTCGGCGAGCCCGAGCAGCAGGTGCAGGACCTGCTGCGGGGCAGCGGCGGCACCAACCTCGGGATGGACTTCCTCTCCGGCGCGATCGGCTTCGACCCGCTCGCCTTCGAGGTGGACGCGGCCGAGGCCGGGCGGATCGTCTGGTTCGACGCCCTGATCAACAACGTCGACCGCTCCTGGCGCAACCCCAACCTGCTGATGTGGCACGGCGAGCTGTGGCTGATCGACCACGGCGCCACCATGATCTGGCACCACAACTGGCCCGGCGCCGAGGCCTCCGCGGCTCGTCCGTACGACGCCGGCGACCATGCCCTCGCCCGGTTCGCCCCCGACCTCGCGGCCGCCGCCGCGGAGCTGGCACCGCGGGTCACCGAGGAACTCCTCGCCGAGGTCACCGCCGAGATCCCGGACGCCTGGCTGGCCGACGAACCCGGCTTCGACACCCCGGACGAGCTGCGCCGGGCCTACACCCGGCCCCTGCTGGCCCGGGCCGCCGTCATCCACGACCGCATCCAGGGGATCGCATGAGCGAGCGCCACATCCACATGGCCGGCAGCGTCGTCGAACGCCACATCATCAAGGGCGGCGAGGGCAACGACCGGGACGTCTACGAGTACGCCCTGCTGCGCGTCGTGCCGCGCGTGGAGCGCGGCGAGTGCATCAACGCCGGGGTGCTCGTGTACTGCCGGGCGAAGGGGTACGTCGGTGCCCGCACCCACCTCGACGAGGCCCGGCTGCGGGCCCTGCACCCGGAGGCCGACGTGGCCGGGGTCAGGGCGGCGCTGGCCGCCGTGGAACGGGTCTGCGGCGGTGGTGACGCGGCCGGTCAGGCCGCTGCCGACGACGCCGGGCGGCGCTTCCGCTGGCTGATCGCACCCCGCTCCACCGTCGTCCAGCCGGGCCCCGTGCATACCGGGCTCACCCTGGATCCGGCGGCCGAGACCGAGCGTCTGCTGGACCTCCTGGTCAGGTAATGGATCACACCCGGGGCGTGCGGCGTTGACACCGGGTGCCAGGGCTTCTAGCGTCACGTCTGCTGAAGGTACTAAGCGGTCGCTCACCGATCGGGCCGCACATTCTTCAAGGGCGAGGAGAAGCAGCAATGTCCACCACTGAGCAGCGGGTAGCGATCGTCACCGGTGCCGCGCGCGGCATCGGCGCGGCCACCGCCGTACGACTGGCCGCCGAGGGCCGCGCGGTCGCCGTGATCGACCTCGACGAGGCCGCCTGCAAGGACACCGTCGAGAAGATCACCGCGGCCGGCGGCAAGGCGATCGCGGTCGGCGCGGACGTCTCCGACGAGGCCCAGGTCGAGGCGGCCGTAGCGCGCGTCGTCGCGGAGCTGGGCGCCCCGACGATCCTCGTCAACAACGCGGGCGTGCTCCGCGACAACCTGCTGTTCAAGATGAGCGCCTCGGACTGGGACACCGTCCTGAACGTGCACCTGCGCGGCTCCTTCCTGATGACGAAGTACGTCCAGAAGCACATGGTCGACGCCGGCTTCGGCCGCGTGGTCAACCTGTCCTCGTCCTCCGCGCTCGGCAACCGCGGCCAGGCCAACTACTCCGCCGCCAAGGCCGGTCTCCAGGGCTTCACCAAGACCCTCGCCATCGAGCTCGGCAAGTTCGGCATCACCGCCAACGCCGTCGCCCCCGGCTTCATCGCCACCGACATGACCGCGGCCACCGCCGCCCGCGTCGGCATGGGCTTCGAGGAGTTCAAGGCCGCCGCCGCCACCCAGATCCCGGTGGCCCGGGTCGGCGAGCCCGAGGACATCGCCAACGCCATCGCCTTCTTCACGAACGAAGCCGCCGGCTTCGTCTCCGGCCAGGTGCTGTACGTGGCCGGCGGACCGCTCGACTAGGGGAACAGGAACATGACTTCGGTGGAACTCCCCGAACTCTCCGGCAAGGTCGCCCTCGTCACGGGCGCCAGCCGCGGCATCGGCTACGGCGTCGCCGAGGCGCTCGTCGCCCGCGGTGACCGGGTCGTCATCACCGGCCGCAACGAGGACGCCCTCAAGGAGGCCGTCGAGCAGCTCGGTGCCGACCGTGTCATCGGCGTCGCCGGCAAGGCCCACGACGAGGCCCACCAGGCCGTCGCCGTCGAGCGCGCCATGGAGGCCTTCGGCCGCGTCGACTTCCTGGTCAACAACGCCGGTACCAACCCGGTGTTCGGCCCGATCGCCGACCTCGACCTGAACGTGGCCCGCAAGGTGTTCGAGACCAACGTGATCTCGGCCCTCGGCTTCGCGCAGAAGACCTGGCACGCCTGGCAGAAGGAGAACGGCGGCGCGATCGTCAACATCGCCTCCGTCGCGGGCATCGCGCCCTCGCCCTTCATCGCCGCCTACGGCGTCAGCAAGGCCGCGATGATCAACCTGACCCAGCAGCTCGCCCACGAGTTCGCGCCCAAGGTGCGGGTCAACGCGATCGCCCCGGCCGTCGTGAAGACCAAGTTCGCCCAGGCCCTGTACGAGGGCCGCGAGGAGGAGGCCGCGGCCTCCTACCCGCTGGCCCGGCTCGGTGTGCCCTCCGACATCGGCGGCGCCGCGGAGTTCCTCACCTCCGAGCAGTCCGCCTGGGTCACCGGCCAGACGCTCGTCGTCGACGGCGGCATCTTCCTCAACGCCGGCGTCGGCTGACCCTCTCGTACGACCGACCCGGGCGCCGCTCGACAGAAGCGGCGCCCGGGTCGACGTACAGACCGGCCGTCCGTGTCGACGTACAAACACCGCACACGGGGACGTACAACAACCGCACAGACTCCTGACAGCGCCGCCGCGGTCTCAACGCTCGAGAACCAGCCGGAGGACCCGGTTCGGGTCGCCCGGGGCTGCGGTATGGTCTGCCAACCCTTGGCATGGCAGATCGAGGAGCGTGCGCGTGTTCAACCGGAACCGAGGCATACGACGGATGGCGGCCTTCGCCTCCATATCGTCGCTGGTGGCCGGGTGTGGCGTCCTGTCGTCGGACTCCTCCGACGAGCAGGGTCCGATCATCGTCGGTACCACCAGTGCCCCCAGCACCCTGGACCCCGCCGCGTCCTGGGACAGCTCCTGGGAGCTGTTCCGCAACATCTACCAGACGCTCCTCAGCTATCCCTCCGGCGCCACCACGCCGCAGCCGGACGCCGCCGAGAGCTGCAAGTTCACCGACTCGTCGAACCGCACCTACAGCTGCACGCTGCGCGCGGGACTGAAGTTCTCCGACGGTGACACGCTCGACGCCAAGGCCGTCAAGCACTCCATCGACCGGATCGGCAAGATCAACGTCAACGGTGGCCCCGCCGGTCTGCTCGGCAGCCTCGACCGGGTCCAGGCGCTCGGCGACCGCGAGATCGTCTTCCACCTCAACAAGCCCGACGCCACCTTCCCGTTCGTCCTCGCCACCCCCGCCATGTCGATCGTCGACCCCGACGAGTACCCGGCCGGCTCGCTGCGCAAGGGCGACACCATCGTCGGCTCGGGCCCGTACACCCTCAAGGCGTACAGCGACGACAAGGCCGAACTCGTCAAGAACGGCGACTACGACGGCTACGCCAAGCGCAAGAACGACGCGGTGACCATCCGCTACTTCAAGGAGTCCGCGCCCATGGTGCAGGGCCTGAAGGACGGCTCCCTCGACGTCGCCTTCCGCGGACTGGGCGCCGACGACATCGTGACCCTGGACAAGGAGCAGAACGACTCCGACTTCCAGCTCTTCGACGGCTCCGGCACCGAGATCAGCTACCTGGTGTTCAACCCCAAGGACCCCTGGGCGGGCAAGCTCGCCGTCCGCAAGGCCATCGCCCAGATCGTCGACCGCGGGGCGATCGCGCACAAGGTCTACAAGGACACCGTCGAGCCGCTGTACTCCATGGTCCCCAAGGGCCTCACCGGCCACACCACGGGCTTCTTCGACGACTACGGAAACCCCAGCGTCGCCAAGGCCAAGAAGATCCTCCAGGACGCCGGGATCACCCAGACCGTCCCGCTCACCCTCTGGTACACCACGGACCGCTACGGCTCCGCGACCAAGGCCGAGTTCGAGGAGCTGAAGGCCCAGCTGGAGGACTCCGGCCTTTTCGAGATCACGCTCAAGAGCCGTCCCTGGAAGACCTATGTCACCGGCTACCAGAACGGTGAGTACCCGGTGTTCGGGCGCGGCTGGTTCCCCGACTTCCCGGACGCCGACAACTTCATCTCCCCCTTCGTCGGCGACCAGAACGCCCTCGGCACGCCCTACCCGCAGCCCGAGATCACCGGCACCCTGCTGCCGCGCTCGCGCCGCCAGAGCGACCGCGCCAACGTGGTCAAGGACTTCGAGGAGGCCCAGCAGATCATCACCGACGACGCCCGGCTGCTGCCGCTGTGGCAGGGCCGGCAGTACGTCGCCGCGAACGACGACATCTCCGGTGGCGAGACGGCCCTGGACCCGTCGACGATCATGATGATGGGCGAGCTCTACCGCAAGACGAGCTGGTGAGTGGGGGCTTTCGGGGTGTGCGGTCCGTTGTCAGTGGTCGCCTGTAGGTTCTGAGCACTGAAGTGACCGCACGACATAAGGACGTTGACGTGACCGACATCGCCATGCTGCCCGAGTCCTGGCGCGGGGTCCTGGGCGACGAGCTCCAGCAGCCCTATTTCAAGGAGCTGACCGAGTTCGTCGAGGAGGAGCGGGCGAAGGGTCCCGTCTTTCCGCCGCGCGAGGAGGTCTTCGCCGCCCTCGACGCGACGCCCTACGACCAGGTGAAGGTCCTGATCCTCGGTCAGGACCCGTACCACGGCGAGGGGCAGGGGCATGGCCTGTGCTTCTCGGTCCGTCCCGGTGTGAAGACCCCGCCCTCCCTGCGGAACATCTACAAGGAGATGAAGGAGGAGCTGGGCACGCCCGTTCCTGACAACGGCTATCTGCTGCCCTGGGCCCAGCAGGGCGTCCTGCTGCTCAACGCGGTGCTCACCGTCCGCTCCGGCGAGGCCAACTCGCACAAGGGCAAGGGCTGGGAGAAGTTCACCGACGCGGTCATCCGCGCGGTGGCCGACCGGCCCGACCCGGCGGTCTTCGTGCTCTGGGGCAACTACGCCCAGAAGAAGCTCCCGCTGATCGACGAGACCCGGCATGTCGTGGTCAAGGGCGCCCACCCCTCGCCCCTGTCCGCGAAGAAGTTCTTCGGCTCCCGCCCCTTCACGCAGATCAACGAGGCGGTCGCGCTCCAGGGCCATGAGCCGATCGACTGGACCATCCCGAACCTGGCCTGAGCCGTCCCGGGGCCGATCCGCCGGGTCGGCCCCGCCTCGCCGTGATTGTCAGTGTCTCCGATTAGCGTCGGCTGCGACCAGGACGGCCTGACGGTGTGGAGGACGCGGTGGCGGAGCGACAGGAGCAGGCGGCGCCGGATGCCGTGATGACACGGATCGGGCAGGTCGTCATGTTGCATCACGCGGGGGACCGCGAGGAGGCCCGGCACCGCTTCCTGGACCTGTGGGCGGAGATCGGCGAGGACGGCGACCCGCTGCACCGCTGCACCCTCGCCCACTACATGGCCGACGCCCAGGACGACCCCTGCGACGAACTGGCCTGGGATCTCAGGGCGTTGACGGCAGCTGAGGAACTCACCGACGACCGCCTTGCCGAGCACGAGAGCACCCTCGCCGTGCGCGCCCTGTATCCCTCGCTGCATCTCAATCTGGCCGCCGACTATGTGAAACTCGACCGCTCCGACGCCGCCCGCACCCACCTCCACCGGGCCCGCGGGGCGGCGGACGCCCTCGCCGACGACAGTTACGGGGACGGCGTGCGGGCCGCGATCAGCCGGCTGGAGCTGCGGCTGGGGGAGGGCGGACCGTCCGGCGAGGGCGGATGGGCACCGCCGAGACAGCGCCCGTGACGCCCGCCCGGGGACTCGGGCGCCGGCCGGGCTGACAGCCGTACGCCCATGAGCCACGCTCGCGGACTTGAGTGCCGGCCGGGCTAGGGCCTGTCCGGCGGATCATGCCGCAGACGCGGGGGCTGGCACGCCGGCCTGCGGCGTTGTCGTCGGTTGCCGACGCTCCGCGTCGCCGCCCTCCTCCGCCTTGCATTCCGACGCGCCAGCCCCCGCTCACCGGCGTCGATGAGGCGCCGCGGCTTTCCTGCGACTTGATCCGCCGGACAGGCCCTAACGGCCGTACGTCTGCTCGCAGATCCGCGCCTCCGGGCTGTCCTTCCGCCACCCGCCGTACTGCTTGCCGAGGCCGCACACATCCGGGTTCTTCGGCACGGCCGTCGCCACGTCGGGGATCTCGACGCGGGGGTGCTGCGGGTGCTGGGGGTGTCGGGCCTCGGGATGGGCCGGGTGCTCGGGGTGCGTGCGCGGGGCCTGCTGCCCCGGCGCCGGCTGCCGGGCGGCGGACGGCGGGGCCGCCCGGTGAGTGGCGGGCGCGTCGGGTTTCGCCTCGCGGGACGGGCCGATGAGCGCCAGGGCCTCCCGCGCCGGTGCCTGCACGATCTGCGGCTCGGCCTCGCCGTCCGGACGGGGCGCCGCCGGGAGGGACGGCGCCGCCGGTGGGCCGGGGGCGACTGGACGCTGGACCGTCACACAGCCGGAGAGGGCCGAGACAGCCACGGTCACCAGGAGCGTTGCGGTGGTCGTCGTTCGATGCACCTGCGCAACTCTGCTGGTTCACGCCGGGTTTGGGGCGGCGCACAAGCGGAGGTTGCCCCGCACGGGTGATCTCCGGCCCCGTACGGAGGGCGCGGCCCCGCCCTGGCTGACGAGGGGGCCGACCGGCCCTCAGTCGCCGGTCGCGCCGTCGATGCGCTCGCGGATCAGGTCGGCGTGGCCGTTGTGCCGGGCGTACTCCTCGATCATGTGGGTGTAGATCCAGCGCAGGTTGAACTGCTTGCCGCTGAACCTGCTGCGCCCCTTGGAGAGGTCGTCCAGGCCGAAGGCGGCGGCATTGCGCCGGGCGATCTCGATCTCGGCCCGCCAGGTGGTGTGGGCCTCCTCCCAGGTGTCGGCCTCGCTGAGCCGGAACTCGCCGTCCGGGTCCTCGTCGCTGTAGTAGATCGGCCCGGGATCGTCGGCCATCAGCACCTTGCGGAACCAGCCCCGCTCGCACTCCGCCAGATGCCGCACCAGCCCCATGAGGGACAGCGTGGACGGCTCCACCGAGGCGGTTCTGAGCTGGGCGTCGGTCAGCCTCTCGCACTTCAGGGCCAGGGTCTCCCGGTGGTAGTCGAGCCAGCCCTCCAGCATGGTGCGTTCGTCGGCGGTCTCGGACGGTTCACTGCGTTGCGTCGTCGTCATACGGGCATCGTCGCCCGAACGGCCCGGCGCGCGCACCCAGGATTCCGTCGGCCGGGTTCACGCACCCACCCTGCCGTCGAGCAACTCCCGCAGCCCTGCCCGCACTTCGTCCAGTCCACCAGGCGATCGAGGAGGCGGTCGTCCTGGCCCACCATGCCGACGACCTCGCCGCGTACACCGCCGCCCGACTGCCCCGTACGACGTCCATCGCCCGCCAGGCCGTCCGGATCGCCCGCCTCAGCATGGCGAGCGGACGCGTCCTGACCGCCGTACGCGATGTCTCGATCGCCGCGCTGTCCCTGACCGGACCGCCCTCTTCCTGCGCGGTTTCGACGGCATCGCCGACCGGCGGCCTCCGCGGCCGCCGTATGCTTCCGTCGTGTCAGGCGCGGGCAAGCGGTAGGGAGAGCCAGTGAAGGTCGGCTGCATCGGACTCGGCGACATCGCCCAGAAGGCCTACCTGCCGGTGCTCGGCGGCCTGCCCGGCGTCGAACTCCACCTCCAGACCCGTACGCCCGCCACCCTCGCCCGGGTCGCCGACGGCCTGCGCCTGCCGGAGACACAGCGGCACCGGGACCTCGACGCGCTGCTCGCCGCGGGACTGGACGCGGCGTTCGTGCACGCGCCCACGACCGTGCACCCCGAGATCGTGACGCGGTTGCTGGAGGCGGGCGTACCGACGTACGTCGACAAGCCGCTGGCGTACGAACTCGCCGAATCCGAGCGGCTGGTGGCGCTCGCGGAGGAGCGCGGGGTGTCGATGGCCGTCGGCTTCAACCGGCGTTTCGCGCCCGGGTACACGCAGTGCGCCGACCATCCGCGCGAGCTGATCCTCATGCAGAAGAACCGGATCGGGCTGCCCGAGGAACCGCGGTCGATGATCCTCGACGACTTCATCCACGTCGTCGACACCCTGCGCTTCCTCGCCCCCGGCCCGATCGACGACGTCACCGTGCGCGCCCGCGTCCGGGACGGGCTGCTGCACCACGTCGTGCTCCAGCTCTCCGGTGACGGCTACACCGCGCTCGGCGTGATGAACCGGCTCAGCGGCTCGGCCGAGGAGATCCTGGAGGTCTCCGGGCAGGACACCAAGCGGCAGGTCGTCAACCTCGCCGAGATCGTCGACCACAAGGGCCAGCCGACCGTGCGCCGGCGCGGCGACTGGGTGCCGGTGGCCCGGCAGCGCGGCATCGAACAGGCGGTCCTCGCCTTCCTCGACGCCGTGCGCGCGGGCAAGGTGCTCAGCGCCCGGGACGCGCTGGCGACCCATGAGCTGTGCGAGCGGGTGGTACGCGCGGTGCGGGAGCGGCCCGCCTGAGCCGTACGGACCGCAGCCCCTGGGCGACGCACCAGGCGGCCAGGATCAGCAGCGCCGCGTGCGTCGGCCAGTCGCCGAAGCGGACGTACGGGGTGACGCCGGTGGCCAGCGGGACGTCGTAGACCGCGGCCGTGCTCGCGTCGGTGGGCAGCCAGGAGCCCACCCGCTGTCCCTCCGGGCCGTACACCGCCGACACCCCGGTCAGCGTCGCGTGCACCATCGGGCGGCCCGTCTCGGCGGCGCGCAGGGCGGCCAGCGAGGCGTGCTGCTCCGGCGCCCAGCTGTCCTGGAACGACGAGGTCGACGACTGGGCAATCAGCACCTCGGCGCCGGACTCGGCGAGATGGCGGCTCATGTCGGGGAACGCGGACTCGAAGCAGACCATCGGGCCGATCTTCAGCCCGTGCCCGACGTCCATGACGACCTGCCCGCTGCCGCGCCGCCGGTCCTCGCCCGCGGCCTTGCCGACCGAGGTCGCCCAGCCGAGCAGGGAGCGGGCCGGGATGTACTCGCCGAACGGCACGAGCCGCATCTTGTCGTAGCGGTCGCCGGTGAGCCCGTCCGGGCCGACCAGCACCGAACTCTTGTAGATGCCGGGCTTGTCGGAGCGGCGGGCGTCCACGTTGACCAGGATGTCGGCGCCGGTCTCGCGGGAGAGCGTCGCGAGCCGTCCGGCCAGGTCGGGCCGGTCGCCGAGGTCGAAGCCGACGCTGCTCTCGCCCCACACGACCAGGTCGACGTCCTGACCGGCGAGTTCCCGGGTCAGCCGCTCCTCGCGGGCGAAGCGCTTGTCGCCGCTGCGAAGACCGTCGATCACGCCCGGCTGGACGACCGCGATCCGGACCCGTCCGGCGGCGTCGGGGCGCGGTGACCACATCCAGGCCGCGGAGGTGACGGCGACCGTGGCGACGAGGGCCGCGACGGCGGGCACGCGGGAGCGGGGGACGACGACCAGGACGGCGAACGCGACGTTCACCGCCACGATCAGGAAGCTGATCAGCCACACCCCGCCCACCGACGCCAGCCGCAGCGCCGGCTCCACCTGCCACTGACTGGAACCGAGCACCCCCCACGGCCCGCCGAGCCCCTGCCAGGACCGGACGAGCTCCACCAGCAGCCACCCGGACGGCAGCACGAGGAAGGCGCCGACGATCCGCCGGCCGGGGCCGGCGAGGAAGTGCCGGACCAGCCACCCCCAGGGCGCCCACAGCCCGCCGAGCAGGGCGGCGATGAGGAGCGTGAAGACATGGAGGCTCGGCAGCAGCCAGTGGTGCATCGCCAGCATGAATCCGAACCCGCCCGCCCAGCCGTCGTACGCCGCCCGCTTCCCGGTCGGCGCGGAGCGGGCCAGCAGCATCCAGGGGACCAGGGCGACGTAGGCGAACCACCACAGCGACGGGGCCGGGAAGGCGAGCACGGGAAGGGCACCGGCCAGGGCGGCGACCGCGGATCTCCGCCAGGGGGTGGTGAGCCAGTGGCCGAGCGTCTTCATGCGGCGCCTCCCTACCCCGTGCGTCCCTCCAGTGTGCTTGGTGCGGAGGCCCCGGGGACAGAGGGCATCGGCTCAGTTGATCACGGGCGCGGGCCGCGGGCCGGGAAGGCGCCGCCACTTCTCGTGCACCACCACCTCGCGCAGCCGCCAGCCGTCGTCCGTGCGCAGCAGCCCGAAGGCGTAGCGTCCACCGCACACGAAGTCGGGCGCCGAGGAGCCGTCACCGTCCGATGCCAGGCGCATCGGATTGACGTAGTCCGCCTGGACCCGGGCCGTGTCGCCCGTGTCGTGGTCCAGCACACCGAAGCTGATGCGCCGGTTGACGATCAGATGCTGGCGCATGGAGAAGAGGTTCAGACTCTCCGCGAGCCAGGCGGCGACCTGCCCTGCGTCCCCCTCGACCCCGCCGGCCGACCGGTAGTCCGCACGGCCGCCGGGGGCGAACAGTCGCCGGTACGCCCCCCAGTCCCCGTCGTCCACGGACACGGCGTAGTCGGTGATCAGTTCGTCGACGGCCAACCGGTCCATCACGGTGGCGAGCTCCACACGCTGCGTCATGGGCCGAGTGTTGGGCATGGGGCGGGCCGGGCCAAGAGGTGTGCGCGGACAATCGGGCGGCGCGGGGCGCCAGTTGGGCGCGCGGTCCTCCTCATGGAGCCGGATCTTCGAGGACGTCGACGCCCCAGGCGCTCGACGCCGACCAGAACCGGTGCTCCGCCGCGTGGGCCGCCATTCGGGCATTACGCGCGCGGGCCTGCGGACCGTCCGGCAGATGGAACTCCTCGCCCGCGCTCGCGGACCGGGCCTGCATCCCGGTGGCGTCCGCCAGCCGCCGCCGCACATACCGGTCCAGCGCTTCGGGTACGTCGTCCGAGGCCGCGTCGGTGAGGCAGTCGCCGAGCACGGACGCGTCGAGGATCGCCTGGGCCGCGCCCTGCGCCTGGAAGGGCACCATGGCATGGGCGCTGTCGCCCAGCAGGGTGACCCGGCCGAGGTGCCAACGGGCCAGCGGGGCGCGGGTGTAGATGCCCCAGCGGTACATCCGCCCCGCGCGGGCGAGGACTTGGACGACCCGGTCCTCCCATCCCTCGAACGCCCGCAGCGGTTCGCCGGGTTCCGCTTGCGCGGTCCACGACTCCTGCGCGGCCTTGGTCCCGAACACGGCCACGACATTGAGGAGTTCGCCCCGGCGCAGCCGGTAGTGGACGAAGTGCCGGCCCGGCCCGAGCCAGATCCCGGTGTCGGGGAGGTCCAGATCGGCGACCTCGGTGGCCGGAAGCAGTGCCCGGTAGGCGGCCGTCGCGGAGAACACCGCCTCGTCGGCGCCGAAGAGCCACTGCCGGGCGGCGGACCGGATGCCGTCGGCGGCCACCACCAGGTCCGCGGCGAGGCGTTCGCCGTCCGCGGTCGTCACCGTGGCCGACCTGTCGTCCTGGTCGACGCCCACGACCCGGGTCCCCAGCCGCACGGACTCCGACGGCACCGCGGCGGCCAGCGCCTGCTGGAGATCGGCCCGGTGGACCTGCAGATACGGCGCCCCGAACGCGTCCTCGACCTCGCGCCCGAGGGGATAGCGGCAGATCTCGCTCCCGTCGGACCAGGTACGGAAGCTGAGCCGCCCGGGCGGCGCGGACAGCGCGGCGACCGCGTCGAGCCGCCCCAGCCGGCGCAGTACCCGCGTGGCGTTGGGCGCGAGCTGGATCCCGGCACCGGCCTCGGTGTACCGCGGAGCCTGCTCGACCAGCGTCACCTCGACCCCGGCCCGGCGCAGCGCCAGCGCCGCCGCCAGCCCGCCGATGCCCGCGCCTATGACGATCGCTCGCATGGCACGACGGTAGCGAGGACGGCTCCGGTGCGGTGCGCGGCGTTTCGGGCACTCTGAGGTGTGGGGCCGCTGATCCGAGCTGTCAGCGGCCCGCGCGCAGCCGCTCGAACGCCGTCGGGGTCGGGCGGTGGGGCAGGAACTCCTTGATGCGCAGGGCGCATTCGCGCGGGGTGGCGCGGCTGGTGTCGCATTCGAGGTCGTAGATCCCGTGGGCGTGGACCTGTGCCAGCTGGCGGGCCGCGAGCCCGGCCGGCCGGTCGCCGCGCTCGCGCTCGCGGCGCTCCAGCTCCTCGGCAGGGCAGTGCACCCCGACGAGTACGACGTCCCCGGGGGCGAACAGCGACAGACAGTCGTCGAGGCGCCAACGGGCGCTCAGGACATGGTCGACGACGATGTTGTTGCCGGCCGCGGCCATGCCGGCGACCGCCCGGTGGTAGCCCTGCCAGGTGCGGTGCAGGACGGTCCCCAGCTGGTCCGGTGGCACGGGTGCGCCCGACCGCATCGCGTGGAACGCGTCCACCGGCAGATGGAAGTACGGCTCGTCGAGCATCCGCAGCAGTTCCGCCGCGATGCTCGACTTGCCCGAACTCGACGTGCCGTTCAGGAAGATCACGAGGCCCTGGCGCGGGGGGACGCTGTCGAGGTGGTCCATGGGCGGATCTTAGGAGGGAGCGGATCTCGGGAGGGGTGGGGGTGCGCGATCATCGTGCGATGACGTACGCCGCTTCCTTCCGCCACCAGTTCTGGTCCGAGGGCTTCTACGAGCTGGCCATCGAGGTCGGCTCGACGGAAGACGCCGCGCTTCAAGCCGTCCTGGACGCGGTGTGGACCGCGGCTCGGGTGGAGGGGTGTTACGGGCACGGGGGCCGGGAGCCGGAGGAGCAGGAGGCCGTGCCGTGCACGGTCGCCGCGCTGGAGGAGTTCGGGCAGCTGCTGGGGCGGGTCCGGCTGCCCACGGGAGAGCTGGTGGCGTTCGGGGCCACGGCGGTCAGGGGCGGCGACGACAGCAGTGACTGGCTGGACTTCGGCGTGCCGCTGTCGGCCTTGCGGCAGGCGGGCGTCGCGTTCGCGGAGGGGCCGTTCGAGCGGTCCGCCGCCGCGGACGACTGGCTGGCCGCCGTCGCGACGGACGCGTTTCGCGAGGCGCCCTTCAGCCTGGGACTGGTCGGCTGGAACGTCTCCGGCCTGGCCGAAGCCGCGATGCTGGGCGGTGGGCTGCCGGAGAAGCGAGGCATGGGTTACCTCCTGCCCCACGACGGCGTCCTGCACTACGGAGCCGTCAACGACTGAGCGCCGAAGCCCTGTTCAGGCCGCCTCGATCACGCTGCCGCGGATCGCGGCCGCCCACTCGACCACCAGCAGCTCGTACTCCTCGCGCTCCTGGGGTGACAGCGAGCCGCCCGCCCGCAGCCACAGCGCGCGGATCTGCTCGTTCACTTCGGCAGCAGACCGCACGGAACCAGAGGCCATGGAATCGGGGGACATGCCGACAAGCCTAGGGGCAAGCACTGACACTGCGCTACCGAACGGCTACGCACAACGTATGTGATTGGTCACGGAGTTCACTGGGCGAACATGTTGGATTTCGCCCCCGAGGCGCCCGGAGGTGTGCCCGGCTTTCCGTCAGCCCGCCGACTCCGCCGCGTGCGGGCTCAGCGCGCCCATCGACACGAGCACGATGATCACGATGCCGAGCGCGATGCGGTACCAGACGAACGGCATGAAGCTCTTGGTGGAGATGAACTTCATGAACCACGCGATGACCGCGTAACCGACGACGAACGCGATGATCGTCGCGAAGATCGTCGGCCCCCACTCGACATGGCCGCCCTCCAGCGCGTCCTTGGTCTCGAAGAGGCCGGACGCCAGCACCGCGGGGATGGCCAGGAGGAAGGAGTAGCGGGCCGCGGCCTCGCGCTTGTACCCCATGAACAGGCCGCCGCTGATGGTGGCGCCGGAGCGGGAGACGCCCGGGATGAGGGCGCAGGCCTGGCAGAGACCGAAGATCAGGCCGTCCCGCACGCCCAGGTCCTCGAGGGACTTGCGCTGCGTCGGCGCCCGGTGCTTGCCGCCGCTCTCGTCGCGGGCGGCCATGCGGTCGGCGATGCCGATGACGATGCCGACGACGATGAGCATGGTCGCGGTGATCCGCAGATCGCGGAAGGGGCCCTCGATCTGGTCCTTGAGCGTGATGCCGAGCAGGCCGATCGGGATCGACCCGACGATCACCAGCCAGCCCATCTGGGCGTCGTGGTCGCTGCGCAGCGCCTTGTTGGTCAGCGACCGGAACCAGGCCGAGATGATCCGCCCGATGTCCTTGCGGAAGTAGATCAGCACGGCGGCCTCGGTGCCGATCTGGGTGATCGCCGTGAAGGCCGCTCCCGGGTCCTCCCACTCCGCGAAGGCCGCGGTCAGTCGCAGATGCGCGCTGGAGGAGACGGGCAGGAACTCGGTGAGCCCCTGGACGAGTCCGAGGACGAGCGATTCAAACCAAGACATGGAGGTACGGAGTCCAAGCGCTGATCGTGGGAGGAGCGACGGGCACACCGAACCGTCGGGTCACGG
Organism: Streptomyces sp. NBC_00028; assembly: GCF_045041065.1. NCBI lineage: Bacteria > Bacillati > Actinomycetota > Actinomycetes > Kitasatosporales > Streptomycetaceae > Streptomyces > Streptomyces sp. NBC_00028. The sequence continues at coordinate 8,359,117 of NZ_CP108293.1, forward strand.
TGATCGCGGGTGCGGAGGGAAGCCTAGCGTCCGGTGGTGACGGGCCCGGCACAGGGGCTTCGTGGGGCACCGGTGACCAGGGTGTGAGAAGAGCCCGTGAGCTGGGCTACGACCTGTTGACCGGTCATAGTCTCGCCGCTTAGGTTGCTGCGGAGAGAAAGCGCTTGCTGGCCGGGTGGCAGGCGTCGGCGCTGTCCGCCGTTCGTTCGAGGAGTGCTGATCACGCCCATGTCCCCCCTCACTCCCTTGGACGGTCGCCGTATCCGCGCGGCCGTCATCGGCACCGGCGCCATCGCGCGCGGCTCCCATCTGCCCGCGCTGGCCACGCTCGCCGACGAGGGCGAGACCGAGGTGGTCGCCGCGGTGGACATCGACGCCGCCGCCGTCGAGGCGTTCTGCGCGGCGGGCGGGGTCCCGCACGCCTACACCGACCTCGACCGCATGCTGCGCGAACAGCGGCCCGACCTGGTCACCATCTGCACCCCGCCCACCCTGCACCGCGACCAGAGCATCGCCGCGCTGCGCGCCGGGGCCTGGGTCTGGTGCGAGAAGCCACCGGTGCCGACGCTGGCCGACTACGCCGCGGTCGAGGCGGAGGAGGGCGCGGAGAGCGGCCCGTACTCCTCCATCGTCTTCCAGCACCGCTTCGGTTCCGGCACCCGGCATGTGCGCCGGCTGCTCGCCGAGGGGGCCCTCGGCCGGCCGCTGGTCGTCCACTGCCAGACCACCTGGTACCGCGACACCGCCTACTACTCCGTGCCCTGGCGGGGCCGCTGGGCGACCGAGGGCGGCGGCCCCGCCATGGGTCACGGCATCCACCAGATGGACCTCATGCTGGACCTCCTGGGCCCGTGGAGCGAGGTCCGCGCCATGGCCGGGCGGCTGGTGCACGACGTGGAGACCGAGGACGTCTCCACCGCCCTGGTCCGCTTCGAGAACGGCGCCATGGCGACGATCGTGAACAGCGTCCTGAGCCCCGACGAGGTCAGCCGCATCCGCATCGACTGCGAGCGCGCGACCGTCGAACTCACCCATCTGTACGGCCACTCCAACGCGAACTGGCACATCACCCCGGCCGCCGACGTGCCGGGCGACGAGGCCGACGCCTGGCGGGACTTCGGCGCGGACGTGCCCAGCTCGCACCTGGAGCAGCTGCGCGAACTCGTCGCGAGCATGCGGGCCGGCGAACGCCCGCGCGGCAGCGGAGCCGACGGACGCACCAGCCTCGAACTGGTCGCCGCGCTCTACAAGTCGGCGTTCACGGACGTCACCGTCAAGGCGGGCGAGATCGGCCCGGGCGACCCGTTCCACACGGCCATGCACGGCGACGCCCCCGGCTGGGCTCCGGCCGCCGAGGTGGCCGTATCCGCCGTATCCTCCGAAAACGTCGCGTCCGGTGAGGAGGTACCCGCATGAGCGCACTGCGCATCGTCCACGCGCACGGCGACCGGATCACCGTGGCCGACCCGGTCACCGGCGTCGAGCTGCTCGCGTACGTGTACCGGCCGGAGGCGGCGTGGGAGGCCCCCAAGCCGTACATCCACCCGCTGCGGACCCTGACCGGCGACGTCGTCACCGACTACCGGCCCAACGACCACCGCTGGCACAAGGGCCTGTCCCTGACCGCCTCGCATGTATCGGGTGCCAACCTGTGGGGCGGCAACTCCTATGTGCACGGCGAGGGGTACCTCGAACTCCCCGAGCGCGTCGGCTCCATGGCCCACGTCGGCTTCGACGAGGTCGCCGCGCACGACGACCGGGCCGTCATCGCCGAGCGCCTCACCTGGCACCCCTACAGCGGCGAGCTGTGGGCCGACGAGGTGCGCCGGATCGAGATCCACGACGTCGACCAGGAGTCCCGCTCCTGGGCACTGACCTGGACGAGCGCCATCACCAACCGGCGCGACGAGCCGCTGCGCCTCGGCAGCCCGACGACCGCCGGACGCGAACTCGCCGGGTACACCGGCCTGTTCTGGCGCGGTCCGCGCGCCTTCCGCGACGGCCGGATCACCGCCCCGGACGCCGAGGGCCCGGAACTGCTCGGCGCCCAGGCGCCCTGGCTGGCCTTCTCCGGCGAGCACGACGGCACGGACGGCCACGCCACCCTCGTCTTCGAGCACGCCCCCGAGAACGACCACCTCGGCACCCGGGGCGCCCACCCGGCCCACTGGTTCGTCCGCAACGACCCCTTCGCGGGCGTCGCCCCCTCCTGGGCCTTCTACGACGAGCTCGAACTCGCCCCGGGCGCCACCCTCACCCGCCGCTACCGCGTCGTCGTGGTCGACGGCGCCTGGCAGCGGGAGGAGATCGCCAAGTACCTGGACACCCACCCGTGGTGACCCCGTCGACGGGGCTCCCCGGCGGGGTCGCCGTCTCGCACCTGTGTGTGTACGACTGGCCCGCCGCCGACGGTCTGCACGGCGGAACTCCCCATATGCACCTGACCTGTTCGGAGGCGTACGTCGTCACCGGCGGCCGGGGTGCCGTGCAGACCCTCACGACGGCCGGGTACGAGGTCACGCCCCTCGTACCCGGCACGGTCGCCCGGTTCACGCCGGGCACCATCCATCGGCTGGTCAACGAGGGTGGGCTGCGGATCACCGTCCTGATGCAGAACAGCGGACTGCCGGAGGCGGGGGACGCGGTGCTGACCCTGCCGCCGGAGTATCTGACCGACCTGGAGACGTACGCCGCCGCGACCACGATCCCGGCGGACGCGCCCGAGGCGGAACGGGAGCGGATCGCCCGGGCCCGGCGCGACCTCGCCCTGGAGGGGTACCGGCTGCTGCGGGCGGCTCCCGAAGGGCTGGCCGACTTCCATCGGGCCGCCGCCGCACTCGTCCGGCCCCGGCTCGCCGAGTGGCGGGAACGCTGGAAGAACGGTGCGGCCGCTGCCGCCGCGGCCACGGGGGAGCAGCTGGACCGCCTCGAACGGGGCGACTTCTCTCATCTCGCCGACGCGGTCGTACGGTCGGAACAGCCGTCGGAGCACGGGAAGTTCGGGATGTGCGGGCGGCTGGACGTCTACCGGGGCGACTGACCCGGGCTGGGGGCTGTCTGGCAGGGTGGCCGACCCGGGCTGCGGACAGTCTTGCAGGGCGACTGACCTGGGCTGGGGGCTGTCTGGCAGGGTGGCCGTTCCGGGCTGCGGGCTGTCTTTGAGGGTGGCCGACCCGGGCTGCGGACAGTCTTGCAGGGCGACTGACCCGGGCCGCGGGCTGGCTTCCAGGGCCGCCGACCCGGGTCGCGGACAGTCTTCCAAGGCGACTGACCTGGGCCGCGGGCTGTCTGGCAGCGTGGCCGACCCGGGCCGCGGACAGTCTTCCAAGGCGACTGACCCGGGCTGGGGGCTGTCTGGCAGGGTCGCCGACCCGGGCCGAGGACTGTCTGGCACGGCGGCCGCCCCGGGCCGCGGACAGCCTTCCAGGGTGGCCGACCCGGGCCGCGGGCTGGCTTCGAGGGTCGCCGACCCGGGCCGAGGACTGTCTGGCACGGCGGCCGCCCCGGGCCGCGGACAGCCTTCCAGGGTGCCCGACCCGGGCCGCGGGCTGGCTTCCAGGCGGCCGATCCGGGCCGGGCTGGCTTCCAGGGCGGCCGACCCGGGCCGGGCTGGCTTCGAGGGTCGCTGACCCGGGCTTGCGGACGTCGCGACACCGGTGGCCCCCGCGCCTAGCCTGGAGGCATGGCCACGGTGCAGGTGGGTGGCGTCGAGGTCGCCTACGACCGCGTCGGCCAGGGACCGCCGCTGGTCCTTGTCCACGGCGCGGGATTCAACGCCCGGATGTGGCGGCCGCAGCTCTACGCGCTGGCCGACGCGTTCACGGTCGTGGCGTGGGACGAGCCGGGTGCCGGGCGCTCCTCCGACCTGCCGCCCGGCTTCACGCTCGCGGACTACGCCCACTGCCTCGCCGCCGTGATCGAGGACGTGGGGCTCGGCCCGGCCCGTGTCGCCGGCCTCTCCTGGGGCGGGACGGTCGTACTGGAGCTGTACCGCCACCACCCCGAGCTGGTCTCGGCCCTGCTGCTCGTCGACACCTACGCCGGGTGGAAGGGTTCCCTGCCGCCCGAGGAGGTGGCGGCCCGGGTCGAGGGCACGCGGCGGATGCTCGCGGCGCCGCGCGAGGAGTTCGATCCGACGCCGCCGGGTCTGTTCGCCGGGGAGCCGCCCGCCGGGTTCGTGCCGCTGCTCGACGCGATGGCGCGGGACGTGCGCCCGGAGACCATGGGGGCGCAGCTGCTGATGATGGCCGAGGCGGACGAGCGCGACCTGCTGCCCCGGATCGCCGTGCCGACCCTGCTGGTGTGGGGCGAGCTGGACGCACGGTCACCGCTGGACGTCGCCCGCGCCTTCGAGACGGCGATCCCGGACGCCGAGCTGGTGCTGCTTCCCGGCGCCGGACATGTCAGCAACCTGGAGGCGCCGGAACACTTCAACCAGGCCGTCCGCGCGTTCTGCCGGGCGCACCGCTGAGCCGGGGCGTCGCTACGCTGCCGTCGGCCCCGTCACGGTCCAGCCCGGGACCTGCGGGTGGGCGCTCAGGTCCTCGTGGCGCACGTCCGCGCCGCAGGCCCGGCAGGTGACGACGGGGAGCAGCTCGTTGCCGCAGGAGTGCTCGACGACCATGGGCCGGTCGTCGTCCTGGTGCAGATGCCGGTCGCCCCAGGCCATGAGGGTCATGAGGACCGGCTCCAGCTCCAGGCCCGCCCGTGTGGGCCGGTACTCGAAGCGCTGCGGTCGCTCGCTGTAGGCGCGCTTCGTCAGGATCCCGGCCTCGACGAGCCGGCGCAGCCGCGTGGCGAGGATGTCGCGCGGGGCGCCGATGTTGCGCACCAGCTGGTCGAAGCGGCCGTTGCCGAGGCAGACCTCGCGCAGGACGAGCAGGGAGTACTTCTCGCCGACGAGCGCCAGGGTGTCGGCGATGGAGCAGGGGCGCGGGTGTTTGGGGGCGGCCATGGGGCCGATTCTAGGGGGCTTCCAGGAATGGGTTTGATTTTCCAACTCACAGGGCTATGGTGAGTTTGGATTTCCTACTGACCGGTAATGCCCGTGTTCCAGGCTGGAGGCCACATCCATGCGTGACGCAGTGATCGTCGAAGCCGTACGCACCCCCATAGGCAAGGGCAAGCCGAACGGCTCCCTCGCGCACGTCCATCCCGTGGAGCTCCTCGCCCACACCCTGCGCACCCTCGTCGAGCGCTCCGGCGTCGATCCGGCGCTGATCGACGACGTCATCGGCGGCACCGTCGACCAGGTCGGCGAGCAGGCCATGAACACCACCCGCTACGCCGCCCTGTCGGCGGGCTTCCCGGAGACGGTCCCGGCGACCACCGTGGACCGCCAGTGCGGCTCCTCCCAGCAGGCCGTGCACTTCGCGGCGCAGGGCGTCATCGCGGGCGCGTACGACCTCGTCGTGGCCTGTGGCGTGGAGTCGATGAGCCGGGTGCCGATGTGGTCCAACGTGCCGCCCGGCAAGGACCCGTTCGGCCCCGGTGTCGCCGAGCGCTACCCCGAGGGCCTCGTCCCGCAGGGCATCAGCGCCGAGCTCATCGCGGCCAAGTGGTCGATCACCCGGGACCAGATGGACGCCTTCGCGGTGTCCTCGCACCACAAGGCGGCCGAGGCGTGGACCGCGGGTCTCTTCGACGCGGAGGTGGCTCCGCTGGACGGGGTGGGGCGGGACGAGTGCGTACGGCCGTCCAGTACCGCTGAGATCCTCGGCGGACTCAAGCCCGCGTACTACGACCCGGCCTTCACCGAGCGCTTCCCGCAGATCGAGTGGAACGTCACGGCGGGCAACGCGAGTCCGATCAACGACGGGGCCTCGGCCGTGCTGATCACGTCCAGTGAGACGGCTGCCCGTCTGGGGCTGCGGCCGTTGGCGCGGCTGCACAGTTTCGCCGTGACCGGGTCGGATCCGCTGCTGATGCTGACGGGGGTCATCCCGGCCACGGAGAAGGTACTGCGGAGGGCCTCACTGTCGCTCGCCGACATCGATCTGTTCGAGGTCAACGAGGCGTTCTCCAGTGTGGTGTTGGCTTGGCAGCAGGAGACGGGGGCGGACTTGGCCAAGGTCAACGTGCATGGGGGTGCCATCGCGATCGGGCATCCGTTGGGGGCGAGCGGTACGCGGCTTACGACGACGCTGGTGCATGCGATGCGGGAGCGGGGCGCTCGCTATGCGTTGCAGACCATGTGTGAGGCGGGGGGACTCGCCAACGCCATGGTGCTTGAGGCTGTTTGAGCGGCTGCGGGCTGGTCGCGCCCACGCGGCGGAGCCGCAAATTGATACAGTCCCGCGCCCCTCAGGTTGCTCAGCGCGCCCGGAGATGGTGGCGCTTGCGCCAGGCCACCGCTGCCCCGACCAATGCCGGAACCGCGATCGCCGCCATCGCGATCAGGAACGCCGGGGACGTCGGCGTCGACGCGCGCGCGCCTGCCACCACGTATGCCGCCGTGTTCGGGATCGAGCCGAGTGCCGTCGCCAGCAGGAAGGGGACGTAGCCCATGCGTGAGACGGCGGCGCAGTAGTTCGCGGCGGCGAACGGCACCCCGGGGAACAGGCGCACCGCCAGCATCGAGCGGAAGCCGTGCCGGCTCAGCTGACCGTCGGCGGCCTTCAGCCAGCGGCCCCGCAGCAGCGGACGCAGGGCGTCCTGGCCGAGGATCCGCCCCAGGGTGAAGGAGATGCCGGCCCCGAGCACCGTGCCCCCGAGGGCGGCACCCAGCCCCAGCTGGGTGCCGAAGAGGGCGCCCGCGGCCAGGTTGAGCAGGGGGCGCGGGACGAAGGCCACCGTGCACAGGCCGTACGCCGCCGCGAAGACCAGGGCCGCCGCGGCTCCGCCGAGCTGCGGTGGCCAGCCGTCCGCCAGCAGCCGCTGTGGCTCGAAGAGGAGCACGGTCGCGCCCGCGCCCACGAGCAGGGCGACGAGCAGGGACAGCCGTGACCAGGGCGAGAGCAGCGCTCTGGAGCAGCGGGCGGCGAGACCGACCGGCAGGGGTGCGGTGAGCGCGAGCTCCGTGGCGGCGGTCGGGGGACGGACCGTGGCGGTGCCCCCAGAGCGGGTGGTGGCATCGAGCATCCGGTGACACTAACCGACCGATGTGTGTGATCGCCGTATGGTTCGTCTCATGAGCGTCACAGGTGTGGGATCTCCCTCACTGCCGCGCAGCGCCCTCGCCGACACGGTGCTGGAGCGGCTCACGGCCACCTACGGCGCCGCGGCCGACCCCGCGCGTGCCGAGCCCATGCGCGCGTACATGAAGGACGTCGCCCCCTTCCTCGGCCTCACCACCCCCGTCCGCCGGGCCCTGTCCCGCACCGTCGTGGAGGGCGTGCCGCGCCCCGACGAGGCCGACTGCACGGCCATCGCGCTGCGCTGCTGGCGGCTGCCCGAGCGCGAGTACCAGTACTTCGCCGTCGACTATCTGCGCCGCCACGCGCGCGTGCTCTCGTCCGGCTTCCTGCCGGTGACCCGGCACCTGGTCTCCACCGTGCCCTGGTGGGACACCGTGGACCTGCTGGCCGCGCACGTCGTCGGCACCCTCGTCGCGGCCGACCCGGCGCTCAAGGCGGACATGGACGCCTGGATCGTGGACGACGACCTGTGGATCGCCCGCACCGCGCTGCTCCACCAGCTCCGCCACAAGGAACACACCGACACCGCACGCCTCTTCACCTACTGCCTGCACCAGTCCGGACACCCCGACTTCTTCATCCGCAAGGCGATCGGCTGGGCGCTGCGCGAGTACGCCAAGACCGACCCGGAGGCCGTACGGAGCTTCCTCGCGCGCGAGAAGGGACGCTTCGCGCCGCTGTCGGTGCGGGAGGCGCTCAAGAACATCGGGGCGTGAAGCTCCCCGCCCTGAAGACGTGAACCCCCCTGCCCTGAAAAATCGTTCGACGTCGGGCAAACCGTCGGCGATGATCGACACCATGTTCCGGCACGCCTTCGTCCTCGCAGCATCCGCGGTCGCGGATGCACCGAAGGCTGCCGTGCCCGTCTTCCTGACGGCCGTCGACGGCGCCCGAAGCTGACCCTCCCCGGATCGTCCGGCGGACCCCGCAGGGGGAGGGTCGGCAAGTCCTTGGGGTCCCCATCGCCACTTACGAGGCTTCGAGGTACAGCCATGCCCAAGACGGCATACGTGCGCACCAAACCGCATCTGAACATCGGCACCATGGGCCATGTCGACCACGGCAAGACCACCCTGACCGCCGCCATCACCAAGGTCCTCGCCGACCGCGGCGCCGGTGCCTTCGTCCCGTTCGACCGCATCGACCGGGCCCCGGAGGAGGCGGCGCGCGGCATCACCATCAACATCGCGCACGTCGAGTACGAGACCGACACCCGGCACTACGCGCACGTGGACATGCCGGGCCACGCCGACTACGTCAAGAACATGGTCACCGGGGCCGCGCAGCTCGACGGGGCGATCCTCGTCGTCTCCGCGCTCGACGGGATCATGCCGCAGACCGCCGAACACGTCCTGCTCGCCCGGCAGGTGGGCGTCGACCACATCGTCGTCGCCCTCAACAAGGCCGACGCGGGCGACGAGGAGCTCATCGACCTCGTCGAGCTGGAGGTCCGCGACCTGCTCACCTCGCACGGCTACGGCGGGGACGCGGTCCCCGTCGTACGGGTCTCGGGGCTTCGCGCGCTGGAGGGCGACCCGCGGTGGACGGCGTCCGTCGAGGCGCTGCTCGACGCGGTGGACACGTACGTGCCCATGCCGGAGCGGTACGTGGACGCGCCGTTCCTGCTGCCCGTGGAGAACGTGCTCACCATCACCGGCCGGGGGACGGTGGTCACCGGTGCGGTCGAGCGGGGGACGGTGAAGGTGGGGGACCGGGTCGAAGTGCTCGGGGCCTCCGTGGACACCGTGGTCACCGGCCTGGAGACCTTCGGCAAGCCCATGGAGGAGGCGCAGGCCGGGGACAACGTGGCGCTGCTGCTGCGGGGCGTTCCGCGGGACGCGGTGCGGCGGGGGCATGTGGTCGCGGCGCCGGGTTCCGTCGAGCCGCGACGACGGTTCACGGCTCAGGTGTATGTGCTGTCCTCGCGTGAGGGCGGGCGCACGACGCCGGTCGCGACGGGGTATCGGCCGCAGTTCTACATCCGGACCGCGGATGTGGTGGGCGACGTCGACCTTGGTGAGGTGGCGGTTGCTCGGCCTGGGGAGACGGTCACCATGACTGTCGAGCTGGGGAGGGATGTGCCGCTGGAGCCCGGGCTCGGGTTCGCCATTCGTGAGGGTGGTCGGACTGTTGGTGCGGGGACGGTGACAGCCGTTGCGTGAGGGTGGCTGCGATGTGTGGGGGACTGCGGGCCGTATGTTGCTGGTCGCGCAGTTCCCCGCGCCCCCAGGCCAAGAAGGCCCAGGCACAATGGACAAGTGACCGAAGCCATCCCCGTCGCCCGTGTCGTCGATCACGGGTTCGCCAAGCTCATGCCGGACGTCGACCGCGAACGGGCCTGGCTCCTCACCGTCGACGGGGCGCCTCAGTCGTATGTCGATCTGGACGAGCCGACGCACCTCGAGTTCGAGTACGCGCGTCGGCTCGGCCATGTCCTGGACATCCTGGCCGAGCCCGGACAGCCGCTGGACGTGCTGCATCTCGGTGGAGGTGCGCTGACCCTGCCCCGGTACGTCGCCGCCACCCGGCCCGGCTCCCGGCAGGACGTCGTCGAGGCCGACCGGGGCCTGCTGGAGCTGGTGGTCGAACATCTGCCGCTCGCCGACGGCGCCGGCATATCGCTGCACGCCGCCGACGCGCGTACGTGGCTGGAAGGGGCGCCCGCCGACTCCGCGGACGTGCTCGTGGCCGATGTCTTCGGGGGGTCGCGGGTGCCGGCGCATCTGACGTCTGCGGGGTATGTGCGCGAGGCGGGGCGGGTGCTGCGGGACGGGGGCGTCTATCTGGCCAACCTCGCCGATGCCGCGCCGTTCGCGTTCCTGCGGTCCCAACTGGCCACGCTGGGGACCGTGTTCCCGGAGCTCGCGCTGATCGCCGAGCCGGGTGTGCTGCGCGGGCGGCGGTTCGGGAACGCCGTGGTCGTCGCCGCCCGGCGCCCCCTCGACACCGCCGCGCTGGCCCGGCTCATGGCCGCGGACGCCTTTCCGGCCCGGGTGGAGCACGGGGACGCCCTGCGGGCGTTCACGGGCGCTGCGCGGCCGGTGCGGGACGAGGACGCGGTTCCGTCACCCGAGCCTCCTGACGGGGCGTTCGGCATCGGCTGAGTCCGTCCGAGGGGCCGTGCCGGTCGGGCGCCGGTAACCGTAGAGGCGCCGGGAGGCCGGTGCCACGCGGGCCCGGAAAGGGTCCGTGGAGTGGGCGACCGGCCTCGACCGGGGCGGGGACCGGAGGCGAGCGTCAGCCGGTGGGCTCGCCGTGCAGCCGGACCGTGCCGAGGATCTTCATGATGGTGGAGTCCGGGAGCTCGTCCTTGACCCCCGTGGCGCCGTACAGGCTGAACGCCACATAGTCGCCCGCGGAGTTCTTGAACCCGAACGTGACCGCCTTGCCGTCGGTCGCGCACTTGCCCTTGCGGGGCGTGTTCTTGGACCGGGCCCAGGCGACGCTGCCCTCGACGCCCGAGGTCGTCGTGAACTTCTCCGCCTTCTCGTCGAACGTGATGCTCTTCTTGTCCGGCTGCGTGTAACCGCCGTACACCCACCACGGGACCTGGTTGACCGCGACCTCGTCGGTGTCCTTGGCGCCGTTCGCGCCCTTGGTGCCCGCGGTGGCCAGGGCGGTGTCCTCGGTGTCACCGTTCTTGTCGTCGTCGGACGTGCACCACGACTCCTTGAGGTAGGCCGGGGCGGACATCGTGATGATGGGCTTGTCGCCGGCCTTGGCGTCGTCCTTCTCGAAGCCGATGAGCATGCCCGGCGTCTCGACCTTCCAGTCGGCCGGTACGTCGAAGGCGGTGCCCCACTTGGGGTTGATCACGACCTTCCAGCCGGGGATCGTCGCCTTCTCCGCCTCGCCGCCGCGCGGATTGTCGTCCGAGCCGGAGGCGGAGGCGCTCGGGTCGGTGTCCGTGGACTTGGAAGGGGCCGACGTACCGCCCTTGTCCTTGCCCGAGCCGCCGTCGGCCTCGTCGTCCTTGTCGCCGCCGAGAACCAGGAACCCGGTGACACCGGCGGCCACGACGACCGCGAGGGCCGCCACGATCGCGGTCACCTTCGTCCGGTTGCCCCCGCCGCTGCCCCCGCCCTGCGCCGGCTGCGGAACACCGGGCGCGTCCCACTGCGTGGGCGGCTGCGGCGGCTGCTGGGCATAGGGGTTCGGCTGCGGGTACCCGCCCTGTTGCGGGCCGGGCTGCTGGTAGCCGGGCTGCTGGTAGGGATTGGGTTGCTGGTACCCCGGCTGCTGGTACGGGTTGTTCGGGTCCTGCGGGTTCTGCTCGCCCCCGGGCGGCTGCTGTCCTGGCCACATGGGAGGCCACCTTAGTGGCGTCCGTGCATCGGTTCGGTCACCGCCCCTTGTCAGGGACGTAGCAAATGGAACGGGCCCGCTCAGGATTCCGTCGGCGTGAACACGCGCACCGTGCTCAGCACCTTCTCGACCGTGGTCTGCGGAACCTCGCCCTCCACGCCCCGGGCGCCGACGAACGACCAGGAGGCGAAGTCGCCCGCGGAGTTCGTGAACGCGAAGGTCGTCGCCTTGCCGTCCGAGTCGCACTTGCCCTGCCGTACCGCCCCGGAGGACCGCGAGGTGGCCACGCTGCCGGTCAGACCCGACGCGGTGGTGAAGGAGGTAACCGGGCCGGTGCTGACCTTCTTCCTGTCCGGCTGGGTGTACAGGCCGTAGACCCAGGCCGCCGAGTCCGCGCGGGCGATCTCCTCGGTGCTCTTCGCCCCGTTGTTCCCGCGCGAGCCCGCACTGGCCAGCGCGGTGTCCTCCGTACGACCGTCCTTGTCGTCGTCCGACGTGCACCACTGCTTCTTCAGCACGGCGGGCGCCTTCATGGCGACGAGCGGCGCGTCCTCGGGATCGTCGTCCTCCGCGACGTACGACACCCAGTCCGGGGACTCCAGCGCCCAGTTGGCCGGCACGTCGAACGCGACCCCCAGCCCCGGATTGACCACGACCTTCCAGCCGGCCACCGTCGGCTTCTGTCCGTCCGCGCCCCGCGGGTCGGCCGACGACGAGGGCGAGGGAGTGGCCGCGGTCGAGGTGGGCGTCGGGTCCGGAGCCGCCCCGTCGTCGCTGCCGCCACCGAGGAGCACGGCCCCGGTCACCGTCGCGGCGACCACGACGGCCGCGGCCACGGCGATCGCGAGGGTTCTCGTACGACGGTCCCGACCGCTCGGTGGGGGCGGCTGCGTGGCCGCCGTGTACGGGTTGGGCTGCTGGTATCCGGGCTGCCGATAGGGGTTCGCGTGCTGCTGCGGATCCGTGCCGTCCCCCGGCGAGCGCTCTCCTGGCCACATGGGGCGCAAGGATACGACGATCATCACACCGCTCTGGCCAGCAAACGCTACTCGTGGGTAACATGCCCGGCATGAGCGCAGACCAGATGTCCATCGGCGAGATGCTTGCCGCCACCGTGCCCATGGCCCGGACGCTGAACCTCGAGTTCCAGGAGACCTCGCCTGAGAAGGCCGTGGTCGGCCTGCCGGACCAGGGTGAGTTCCACAACCACGTGGGCGGGCCGCACGCCGGGGCGATGTTCACGCTCGGCGAGTCCGCCAGCGGCGCCATCGTGCTCGCCGCGTTCGGGGACCAGCTCTCGCGCGCCGTGCCGCTGGCTGTCAGCGCCGAGATCGCCTACAAGAAGCTGGCGATGGGTGCCGTGACGGCCACCGCGACCCTCGGGCGTCCCGCCGCCGACGTCGTCGCCGAGCTGGACGCGGGCAAGCGCCCCGAGTTCCCGGTGTCGATCGAGATCCGCCGCGGCGACGGAGCGGTGACCGGTGAGATGACCGTCCTGTGGACGCTGCGTCCCAACAGCTGAGCAAGGGGTCGATCACGCCGCGAGACGGCGTCGGCCGACCGCCCCGTTCGCCTCGGCCGTCGCCACGAACTCCTTGAGCCAGGCCAGGAATTCGGGGCCCAGGTCGGGGCGGTCGCAGGCCAGCCGGACCACCGTGCGCAGGTAGTCGGCCTTGTCGCCGGTGTCGTAGCGCAGTCCGTCGAAGACGACCCCGTGCACCGTGCCGTCCGCGGCGAGTTCCTGGAGGGCGTCGGTCAGCTGGATCTCGCCGCCGCGGCCGGGTGGGGTGCGCTCCAGGGTGTCGAAGACCGCGGGATCGAGGACGTAGCGCCCGATGACCGCGTAGGTGCTCGGCGCGTCCTGCCGTGACGGCTTCTCCACCAGGCCGGTGACCCGGACGACGCCGTCCTCGTCGGTGGGTTCGACGGCCGCGCAGCCGTAGAGGTGGATCTGCTCCGGGGGAACCTCCATCAGGGCGATGACCGTGCCGTCGTGGCGGTCGCGGACGTCGAGCATGCGGCTGAGCAGGGTCTCGCGCGGGTCGATGAGGTCGTCGCCGAGGAGCACGGCGAAGGGCTGGTCGCCGACGTGCCGGCGGGCGCACAGCACCGCGTGGCCGAGGCCGAGAGGCTCGCCCTGCCGGATGTGATGGATGTTCGCGAGGCGTGCGGGGTCGCGCACGGCGTCCAGGCGGACCGTGTCGCCCTTGGCGGTGAGCGCCTGCTCCAGCTCGAAGGCGTGGTCGAAGTGGTCCTCGATGGCCCGCTTGTGGCGGCCGGTGATCATCAGTACGTCGTCGAGACCGGCGGCGGCCGCCTCCTCGACGACGTACTGGATGGCCGGCTTGTCGACGACCGGCAGCATCTCCTTCGGTGTCGCCTTGGTGGCGGGCAGGAACCGGGTGCCGAGTCCGGCGGCCGGCACGACCGCCTTGCGCACGGCGCGGGCGGCGGGGGCGGGGGAGTGGAAGTGGGGGGCGATCATGCGGCTCATGCTGGCCGACGGGAATGAGAGCATCCCGGGAGAAGCCTGGGAGCGGCCTGTGGGTCGGGGCAGGGGCGCGTGTACGTCTGGCGTGGACCGTGCCGAGGTTGGAGATTTCGTGTGCCAACCGTCTTTGCCCGCACACAACTTGGCGTCCGGCTGGTCGTGATTTCGAATGCGGGTGCGGATACCGCCGGTAACTTATCTGAATTCACAGCGTTTTGAACTTCGGTCACTCGAACTTCTTGTTTCCTGTGATTCGTATGTGCGAAAGTGAGCGCCCCCTGGTGACCGCTCAGTAGCTGACGCGGCATAGGTATGCACCAATCACGCACCTGCTTTTCCGACGTATGCGTTTTCCCCGCGCGTCCGCGGCTCGGAAGGAAATGGTTCAGTGCAATCCCCGTACCCCCCACGACCCCCCTACCCGCCACGTCCGGGAGCGAGCCCCGGGGAGCCCGACCGTCAACTCGTCGCCCAACTGGGCGGTGCCGAGGGCGGTTCCCGTGCGACCGCCCTGCTGCTGGCCCGGCACTGGCGGGCCACTCATGACTACGCGGTCATCTGTCTGGCCTCCTCGTCCGGTTCGGCCGAGCTGGTGGCCGCCGCCGCGTTCCATCGAGTGTTCGGCCGCGCGAACGGCGGCGCCGTACGTCCTCAACTCCTGGCCGCCGTAAGGGAGACGGTGAAGGAGTGGGCCGCCGAGGACCGTATTTCCGCCGCGCTGCCGGAACTGGGCAAACCGACCGGAGGGCGTGGACTGCGTGCGGCGCGCGGTGTCACACCCGAAAGGCGGCAGCTCGCCGAGCGCGCTTTCCTGGCCCTTCCCGGGGCCTCCCAATGCCTGTTGTGGCACATGGAGGTCGAGGCCGAACCCATATCCGTACCGGCCGGTCTGCTGGGCGTCGACGTGGGCCGCGCCGCGGACGCCCTGCAACAGGCCCGTGAGCAATTCCGGCAGGGCTGTGTCCGTGCGCACCGGGAACTCGCGCCCTCCAAGGAATGCGGCTTCTACAACCGCCTCCTCGACGTCCCGATCCGTCGCGGCGGCCCCCTGCTGCCGGATGTCCAACGGCATCTGACGGAGTGCCGTTTCTGCCGGCACGCCGCCGAGCAGCTCAGCCATTTCGAGGGCGGCCTGGACATCCTGCTCGCCGAGACCGTGCTCGGCTGGGGCGCCCGGCGCTATCTCGACTCCCGCCCCGGCCGCGGTGGCACCCGGCAGACACCGGACGCCCGTCCGCGCGGCGGCCGGCACCGCCCCGCTCCGGCGCGTCGCCTCGCCGCGCCTCGGCGGAACGCGAAGGCCGTCGCCGTGGTCGGCCTGACGTCCCTGGCCCTGCTCGCGACCGTGCTCGTCGCCCGGGGCCGGTCCGGTGACAACGGTGTCCCCGACCCGGACGCCACCTGGGGCGCCCCCAGCGGCAACCGCACCAGCCCCTCGGTACGGCCCACCCCCGTCGGCTCCCCGTCGGCCGCCTCCGCGACCGACCCGGTGGAGGTCGGCCACGGCAGACTCCGCAGCGCCGCCGAGAACCTCTGCCTCGACCTGCACGGGGGCACGGCCGCCGACGGTGTCGCCGCGGTCCTCGCCGCCTGCTCGACGGCCCTGTCGCAGCAGTGGTCGTACGAGGGCGACGGCCTGCTGCGCAGCCTCGTCGACCCCGGGCTCTGCCTCGCGTCCGACCCCGACAAGCACTCGGTGGTCCTGGACGGCTGCCTGGTCCACGCCGGAGAGGTGCAGTACGACCTCACGGTCGGCGGCGAGATCCTGCTCCGCTGGCACCGGGGGCTCGCCCTCGCGCCCGGCGAGGGCCGGGACGTCGTGGTCGCCGACCGGGACGGCGCCGAGGACCAGCGATGGGTGCTCGAAACGGGCGACTCCGCGGCCACGGGGGAGCCGCGGAAGAAGAGCGGGCCGGAACAGAAGGGCGAGCCGGAGGAGAAGAAGAAGGGCGAGGGATCTCTCCCCGCGGTTCCTTCACCACGGGTCCCCGTCGAGCCCCCGAGCACGGCCTCGCCGCCCGGCGGTGATCCCGATCCCTACGAGACCCGCATGGCGCAGGTCGACCACCGGGAGGAACCGGAAGCCGAGGTGATCCCCCAGGTGCCGGTGGAGGTGCCGGCCGCGGTGTCCGAGAAGGCGGCGGCCGTCGTCACGTCCCTCGGATCCGTTCTTCGCTGAGCATGAGGGCCGCCCCATCGAGGGCGGCCCTTGTTCAGTTCATTGACACGAGTCACCTGCCGTCATAGTTTTCCCGCCGCATCCCAGGCGTTTCTGACCCCGCGTCAAGTCCGTTTTGTCGCACAGTGCGTTCAGATAGCGAAGGAGTGACGGCTCATGACCGACAGCGTCTCCGTCCCCCGGCGATCCGCCCTGCGTCTGCTGGGCGGGGCGATCGCCGTCGCCGCGGCGGCCACCAGCGGCTCCGCCGCCCCCGCCCACGCCCTGAGCAGACCCGGCCACGGCGCGGGACCCCGCGTCGAAGGCCTCCTCGCCCGCCTCACCCTTGACGAGAAGATCTCGCTCCTGCACGGCGCCACCGACCCCGCCTCCCTCGGCCAGGCGGGCTACGTCCCGGGCGTCGAACGCCTCGGCATCCCCCCGCTGCGCCTCGCCGACGGCCCCGCCGGCGTCCGCGTGACCCGGCACGCCACGGCCCTGCCCGCCCCCGTGATGCTGGCCTCCGCCTTCGACCCGGAACTGGCCCGCCGCTACGGCCGCGTCATCGGCCACGAGGGCCGCGCCCTCGGCCAGGACGTCCTGCTCTCCCCGATGGTCAACCTGATCCGCACCCCGTACGCGGGCCGCAACTTCGAGACCTTCAGCGAGGATCCGCTGCTCTCCGCCGACCTGGTCGCCGCCGAGATCGAGGGCATCCAGGCCGAGGGCCTCGTCGCCACCGTCAAGCACTTCGCGATGAACAACCAGGAGAAGGACCGCATGTCCGTCGACGTGCGGGTCGACGAACAGACCCTGCACGAGGTCGAACTGCGCGGCTTCGAGGCGGCCGTCGGCAGCGGCACCGGCGCCGTGATGGGCGCGTACAACAAGGTCAACGGCATCTACGCCTGCGAGAACCGGACGCTGCTCACCGACGTCCTGCGCGAACGCTGGGGCTTCGACGGCTGGGTGATGACCGACTGGTTCGCCGCCCACAGCACCCGAGAGGCCCTCGCCGCGGGCCTCGACATGGAGATGCCGGACGGCACGTACTTCGGTACGGCGCTGAAGAAGGCCGTCGAGAACCGCAGCGTGCCCGAGCATCACGTCGACCGGTCCGTGCGCCGCGTTCTCACGATCATGGACCGCTTCGGCCTCCTCGACGGCACGGCCCCGGCCCGCCCAGAACGCGACGCGAAGGCGGGCGCGGCCGTCGCCCGGGAGGTCGCCGAGGCGGGCGCGACCCTGCTCCGCAACGAACACTCCACCCTGCCGCTGGCCGCCGGCGCCATCGCCGTGATCGGCCCGACCGGCGCCCTGCCCTTCGTCAGCGGCGGCGGCAGCGCCCACGTCGTCCCCGACCACGCCGACAGCCCCCTCGACGCCATCAGGGCACGCGCGGCGCAGGTGACCTACGCCCTCGGCGAGGACCTCTACGGCAAGGCGATCCCCGCGTCCGCCTTCAGCCCCGCCCTCGCCGGCGAGGGCCGGCAGGTCGATGCCGGTGCGACATGGACGTACGACGGGACGCTCACCGTCACCGACACCGACGAGTGGACCTTCGTCCTCCACTTCACCGGCGCGCCCGCCTCCCGGCCCAAGGTGCTCCTCGACGGCGAGGACCTCTTCCCGGTGCTGCCCGGCTACGGCGAGTACTTCGCGGGCGGCCTCGTCTCCGCCGCGCCGGACGGACTGCTCGTGCGCCGCAGGACGCTCCCCCTGACCAAGGGCGCGCACACCTTGAAGATCACCGCGCAGGGCGGCGACACCGGACAGACCTTCCGGCTGCGCCGCATCACCGCGGCGACCCGGGCCGCGGACGTCGCCGAGGCGGTGGCGGCGGCCAAGGCCGCCCGCCAGGTCGTCCTGTTCGCCTACGAGGACGCCACCGAGGGCCAGGACCGCACCACGATCGCGCTCCCCGGCCACCAGGAGCGGCTCATCGAGGCCGTCACGGCGGCCAACCCGCGCACGACCGTCGTCCTCAACACCTCGTCCGCCACGTCGATGCCGTGGCTGGAGCGCACCGGAGCCGTGCTCCAGATGTACTACCCGGGCCAGGAGGGCGCGGCCGCCACCGCCGCCGTCCTGTTCGGCGACACCGACCCCGGCGGCCGGCTCACCCAGTCCTTCCCCACCGACGACGACCACCACCCGGTCGCCGGGGACCCACGCCGCTACCCGGGTGTGGACGGCGTCGAGGAGTACGCGGAGGGCGTCCACGTCGGCTACCGCTGGTACGCCGCCGAGGGCGTACGGCCGCTGTTCCCCTTCGGCCACGGCCTGTCGTACACGACCTTCGCCTACGAGGACCTGTCCGCCGAGCCCCAGGGCCACGGTCTCTCGGTGACCTTCACCGTCCGCAACACCGGTCGCCGGGCGGGCATCGCCGTGCCGCAGGTGTACGTGGGACCCTCGCCGCACCTCCGACTCGACCAGCCGGTACGGGTGTTGGGCGGCTATCGCCGGCTCGCTCTGCGGGCGGGGGAGCGCAGGCGGGTCACCGTGCGAGTCGCCCCGCGCACGCTGTCCTCCTGGGATCCGAAACGCCATGACTGGGTGCTCGGAACCGGGCGCCGGGACGTGTGGGTCGGGGCGTCGGCCGGGGATCTGCGGCTACGGACGCGGGCGGGGGTGGCGCGGTGAGGCGCCGGATCGCCGTCGCGCTGGCGGCACTTGTGGCCACCCTGGTGCTTCCCACGTCGGCCCGGGCCGCGTCGGGCGACCCCGTGGTGCGCACCGAGGCGGGCCTGGTGCGGGGCGAAGTCACCGCCGAGGGGCGGCAGTTCCTCGGCATCCCGTACGCCGAACCGCCGGTCGGGAAGCTCCGCTGGACCGCGCCACGACCGGTCCGGCCCTGGCAGGGCGTGCGCGAGACTCGGGACTTCGGCAACAAGTGTGCCCAGACGGCGAGTTGGGACCCCGGTTACGAGCAGCCCGCTCACACCGAGGACTGTCTCGACCTCAACGTGTATGTCCCCGAGGGCGCCGGGCGACGCGCGGTCCTGGTCTGGTTCCACGGCGGCGGGCTCACTGCCGGCGCCGGCCAGGACATCGTGCCGGACACCTTCGCACGGCAGACCGGTACCGTCGTCGTGACCGTCAACTACCGCCTGGGCGCCATGGGTTTCCTCGCTACGGCGGGTCTCGACGACGAGGCCCGCGACGGCGTCTCCGGCAACTTCGGCATGCTCGACCAGCAGGCCGCGCTGCGCTGGGTGCGCGCCAACGCCGGCCGCTTCGGCGGCGACCCCGGCCGGGTGACCATCGCCGGCGAGTCGGCGGGCGGCCGCTCGGTCTGCACCCAGCTCGCCTCACCCACGGCCAAGGGCCTGTTCCGGGCGGGCGTCATCGAGAGCGGCGCGTACGACGACTGCGCCGCCCGTCCGCACGAGACGGCCGTGACCGAGGGCGCCGACTTCGCGCGGAAGCTCGACTGTGACACCGTCGCCTGTCTGCGCGGCAAGTCCGCCGCCGACATCCTCGCCGCCCAGGGCGACTTCGACTGGGGGCCGGTCACCGGCGGACGTTTCCTGCCGCGGCAGCCGGCCGCCGCGCTGGCCCGGGGAGCCGCGGCCGGGGTGCCGGTGATGAACGGCGCGAACCGGGACGAGGGCCGGCTGTTCGCCTTCGCCCGCTTCGACCTCGGCGGCAACCCGCTCACGGCCGAGCAGTACCCGACCGTCATGCGGGAGGAGTTCGGCGAGGAGGCCCTCCGGAGCTATCCGCTTGCCGCCCAGCCGTCCCCGACCATCGGCTATGCCACGGCCCTCGGCGACACGCTCTTCGCCTGCCCGGCGCTCCGTCTCGACGGGGTGCTCGCCGGACGCGGACCGGTCTACGCGTACGAGTTCGCCGACCGCACGGGTCCGCCCTTCGCCTCGCTGCGCAACCTCGGGACGGACTTCGACTTCGGGGCGACCCATGTCAACGAGGTGCAGTACCTCTTCAAGCACTTCGGTCTGGAGTCCCCGCTCAACGCGGAGCAGCGGGCGCTGTCCCGGCAGATGATCCAGTACTGGGGGTCCTTCGTCCGGGGCGGAGCGCCCCGGGCGGACGGGCAGCCTGCCATGCCGTCCGGCACCGGGGAGGTGCTCTCGCTGCGGACCGCCTCCGCGGGCGGTAACGCCGTGAGCACGACCGTCCACAGCGCGCATCGGTGCAACCTCTGGGACTCGGCCGCCGTCTCCTAACGGGTAGGCTTCCGGCGCACGCCCACGCGGGCGTGCGCCGGGATCACACGGGATCACAGGACACGGGAGGAACCGGCGGTGCACGTCCAGGAATGGCTCGAGACCGTACCCGCGGTCAGCATCTATCTGCTGGTGGGCCTGGTCATCGGCCTGGAGAGCCTGGGTATCCCGCTGCCGGGCGAGATCATCCTCGTCTCCGCCGCGCTGCTCGCCTCCCAGCACGGTGACATCAACCCCTTCGTCCTCGGTGCCTGCGCCAGCGCGGGTGCCGTCATCGGTGACTCGATCGGCTATGCCATCGGGCGCAAGGGCGGGCGACCGTTGCTGGCGTGGCTGGGGAAGAAGTTCCCCCGGCACTTCAGCGAGGGGCACATCGCGACGGCCGAGCGGTCCTTCGAGAAGTGGGGCATGTGGGCCGTCTTCTTCGGCCGCTTCGTCGCGCTGCTGCGGATCTTCGCGGGGCCGCTCGCGGGTGTGCTGCACATGCCGTACTGGAAGTTCCTGATCGCCAACGTGCTGGGCGGGATCGTCTGGGCCGGGGGTACGACCGCGGTCATCTACTACGTGGGTGTCGTCGCGGAGGACTGGCTGAAGCGGTTCTCGTGGCTGGGGCTGGTGCTGGCCGTTCTTATCGGGCTGACCTCGATGTTGGTGGTGAAGAGGAAAGCCAAGAAGGCTCAGGTTGCTTCGAGTGAGGTTGAGACCGTAGGGGTTGCTGAGTGATTTTGGGCGCGGGTCTGCTGTGGCTGGTCGCGCAGTTCCCCGCGCCCCTGACGGCGTTGCCCTAGTCGTGGATTTTGTTGTGCGCCTTGGCCAGGTCCGCGTAGAGCGTGCCGTTTAGGGTTACGCCCTGGCGCTCTTCCTCGGTCAGTTCGCGCCTGATCTTCGCCGGGACCCCTGCGACCAAGGAACCCGGCGGCACCACCATTCCCTGCGGGACCAGTGCCTGGGCTGCCACCAGTGACCCCTCGCCGATCACCGCGCCGTTGAGGACCGTCGCGCCCATGCCGATCAGGCAGTCGTCGCCGACCGTCGCCCCGTGCACCACCGCGTTGTGGCCCACCGACACACGCTCGCCGATGGTCACCGGGAAGCCGGGGTCGGCGTGGAGGGTGCAGTTGTCCTGGATGTTGCTGTGGGCGCCCACGGAGATGGTCTCGACGTCGCCGCGGACGACCGCGCCGTACCAGACGCTCGCCCCCGCAGAGAGCGTCACGTCGCCGATCACCGTCGCGTTGGGGGCCACGAAGGCCTCCCCGTCGATCTTCGGTTCCCTGCCGCCGATACCCGTGATCAACGCCTTGTGCGTCATCGCCTCGCTCCTCCTGGCCGTCCTCGGTTCCTCCGCACCGTACGCCACCCGGTAGGGCGAAGATCACAAGCCCCCGACCTCATACGGGGGCCGTCCGCTCAGTACCGTGAGCGGGTGCTGAAGCGCAAGAACACGTTCTCATCCTGGCGGCGCCGTGTGGCGCAGCGCGCCGTCCATGCCGGCTGGGCCTGGGTGCAGCGCACGGGCTCCGTGACCGCCGACCAGCCGGGTCGCTTCTGCTTCGGCGCGATGGGAACGAGTACCAGACTCGCCTTCCCGCTCGGCACGGTCTTCGGAGAGCCCTGGATCCATCTCGGCTCCCACTGCATCGTCGGCGAACAGGTCACCCTGACGGCCGGACTCATGCCCGACCTGGACCTCGGCCCCGAGCCGATCCTGCGCATCGGGGACGGGGTGGTGCTGGGCCGGGGCAGCCATGTCATCGCCGACACGACCGTCACCATCGGCAGCGACTGCTACTTCGGGCCGTACGTGTATGTGACGTCGACGAACCATTCGTACGACGATCCGCACGAGCCCATCGGCAAGCAGTGGCCGCGCATGGAGCCGGTGGAGATCGGCCCCGGGTGCTGGATCGGGACCGGTGCCGTGATCCTGCCGGGGGCGCGGATCGGGCGGAACGTGGTCGTGGCCGCCGGTGCGGTGGTCCGGGGTGTCGTGCCCGACCATGCCGTGGTGGCGGGGGCGCCCGCGCGGGTCGTACGGCGATGGACTCCCGAGGAGGGGTGGCAGCCGCCGCTCCGGACTCCCGCGCCGGTGCCGATACCCGAGGGGATCACCCCGGAGCAGCTGAACGCGCTCGCGGAGCTGGACGAGGAGACCGTGGCGAAGCTCGCGGAGCTGGACTGAGCGGAGCGGTCAGCCGGTCGCCAGGAGCAGCGTGCCGACCAGGGCCAGGCCCGCGCCCGCCGCCTGGATCGCCCTCAGGCGTTCCCTGAGGAAGCCTCGGGCGGCCAACGCCGTCACGACCGGGTAGAGCGAGGCGAGTACGGCGGCGACCGTGACCGGGCCGATCCGGGCGGCCATCGCGTATGTGCCGTTCGCCGCGACATCCGCGAGGCCGACGAAGGCCAGGGCCGGGAGCGTGGACCAGTCGAAGCCGGTCGGGGGGAGGGCCGGGTTGCCCCTGCGCACGGAGGCGTACAGGGCAGCGCCGCCCACCGCGACGTTCGTCACCCGCTGGACGAAGAGCGCGAGGAACAGGCCGGTGACGGTCGTCGACGCCTCCGCGATCAGCGCGAACACCATGCCGAAGCCGAGCGCGGAGATCAGGGTGAGGACGACCGCCTCGCGCTGGACGGGGGCGCCTCGCAGTTGCGGGCCGCCCGCGAGGGCGACGCCGAGGACCGCGACCGCGATCCCCGCGAACTGGGTCGGGCCGGGACGCTCGCCGAGGAAGAGGCCGACCCCCACGGGGACCGCGACGCTGAGGGTGGCGAGCGGCGAGACGACGCCCATCGGGCCGAGCGCGAGCGCCTTGTAGAAGCAGATCATCGCGACCGGGCCGACGAGACCGGCGGCGAACGCGAACCAGAGGCGGGGGCCCGCCTCGCTCCAGCCGCCCAGGGCGACCACGATCGCGCCCAGCACGGCGGTCGCGATGCCCTGCGAGACGACGACCACCGTCAGCGCCGGGGTGCGACGGGTCAGCAGTCCGCCGCCGAAGTCGGCCAGGCCCCACAACAGGCTCGTGGCCAGGGCGAAGAGTGCTGTCACGGAGCGCCTCGCAGTACAGTTCGATGAACGATTCGGTGCACCCCACCGTAGTTCATCATCTTGCACACTGTCATACAAAATATTGGACGTGATGTGTCGGACCTCGACCTGCTGACCCAGTCCCTGGCGCGCAACGTCAAACGCTGGCGGACCGAGCGCGGCTTCACCCTGGACGTGCTCGCCGCGCGGGCCGGGGTCAGTCGCGGCATGCTCATCCAGATCGAGCAGGCCCGCACCAACCCGAGCATCGGCACGGTGGTGAAGATCGGCGACGCGCTCGGCGTCAGTGTCACCACCCTGCTCGACTACGAACAGGGCCCCAAGGTGCGGATCGTCCCACCCGAGCAGGTCGTGCGGCTCTGGCACACCGACGCGGGCAGTTACAGCCGGCTGCTTGCGGGCACGGAGGCGCCCGGACCGCTGGAGATGTGGGAGTGGCGGCTGATGCCCGGCGAGAGCAGTTCCTCCGACCCGCACCCGGTCGGCACCGTCGAGATCGGCCATGTCACCGCCGGGGAGCTGAGCCTCACGGTCGACGGCGCCGAGCACCGCGTCCCGGCCGGCTCCAGCGTCACCTTCGACGCCAACGCCGCCCACACCTACGGCAATCAGGGCACCGAACCGACGGTGTTCGTGCTGGCCATCTCGGTCCCGCCCGCGACCTGAGACACCCGGCGGGCCGCCGCCGCAGGGCTGTTAGCGTGCGGTCATGGACGCACCCATCGGACACTTCGAGCACGCCACGCCCGCCCCCGACTGCCTCGACGAACTCACCGCCCCCGTCGCGGACGCGGTACGCCGCTGGAGCGGCAGCGTCCCCGCCGAGCAGATCGTCTACGTCGACACCGACCCGGAGTGGGCCGACACCGCGGTCTTCGTGGAGCACTACGGGCAGGAGCTGCTGGAGCGTTCCGCGAACTGTGTCGTGGTGGCGGGCAGGCGCGGCGGTGAGTCCACGCTCGCCGCGTGCGTCGTGCTGTCCACCACCCGGGTCGACGTCAACGGTGTCGTACGCCGCCAACTCGGCGCCCGCAAGGCCTCGTTCGCCTCGATGGACACGGCGACGGGGGAGACGGGCATGGAGTACGGCGGCATCACCCCCGTCGGACTCCCCGCCGACTGGCCGCTGTTGGTGGACTCGGCCGTCGTCGACCTGCCCTACGTCCTGGTCGGCAGCGGGCGCCGGCGCGGCAAACTGCTCGTGCCGGGCAAGGCGTTCGCCGAGCTGCCGGGTGCCGTGGTGCTGGACGGGCTGGGGGTCTGAACTCAGACCGCCAGGTGATGGGCGAGGGTGAGATGCGGGTCGGTCTCGCCCGGGAGCGGCGCCGGGTCGGCGTGCACCAGGGCGGCGGTCAGGCGCGGTACGGCGTGCAGCAGCGCGTGTTCCGCGTCCACGGCGATGGCGTGCGCCTGCCGTACCGTCGCGTCCCCGTCCACCACCACCGCGACCTCGCCGCGCAGCCGGTGCCCGATCCAGCGCAGCCGCAACTCGCCCACCCCGCGCACCCCTTCGACCTCCAGCAGCGCCCGCTCGGCCCGGTCCACGAGGGCCGGGTCCACGGCGTCCATCACTCGCCGGAACACCTCGCGCGCCGCGTTCCGCAGGACCAGGGCGATGGCCGCCGTGATCGCCAACCCCACGAGCGGGTCGGCGAGTTGCCAGCCCAGCGCCGAGCCCCCGGCGCCCAGCAGCACCGCGAGTGACGTGAACCCGTCCGTGCGGGCGTGCAGTCCGTCCGCGACCAGCGCGGCCGAGCCGATGTCCCGGCCCACCCGGATGCGATAGCGGGCCACCCACTCGTTGCCCGCGAAGCCCACGAGCGCGGCGACGGCGACCGCCGGGACATGCTGCACGGGCCGCGGGTCGAGGAGCCGCTCGACAGCGGTCCACCCCGCGAAGGCCGCCGACGCCGCGATCGTCAGCACGATCGCGATGCCCGCGAGATCCTCGGCCCGCCCGTAGCCGTAGGTGAACCGACGGGTCGCCGCGCGCCTGCCCAGCACGAACGCGATCCCGAGCGGCACGGCGGTCAGCGCGTCCGCCGTGTTGTGCACGGTGTCCCCGAGCAGCGCGACCGATCCCGACACGGCCACCACCACGGCCTGCGCCGCCGCCGTCGCCCCGAGGACCACCAGCGACACCCACAGGGCCCGCATGCCGCGTGCCGAGGACTCCAGGGCCGGGTCGAGCTTGTCGGCGGTCTCGTGGGAGTGGGGGGTGAGGAGGTGCTTGAGACGGTGGCCGAGGGGGTGCTTCCGCGGATGGTGATGGGTGTGCTCATGCCCGTGTCCGTGGTGGTGCCGGTCGCTCACGTGAGGCCCCTTCCGGTGCGTGCGGTGGACGTGCGCCGCCCACACCGCCATTATGTGCGTATGAGCGCACGCATGCACCTATCACCTGCGCATCATGCGCACCCGCAGACCCCGGGCGACGAACAGTTCGCCCTCGCCGCCGAACTCCTCGCCCTCCTCGGCGACCGCACCCGCCTCACCCTGTTGCATGCCCTGACCGGTGGGGAGGCGGACGTCACGACCCTCACCGAGGTGTGCGGGGCGGCCCGGCCGGCGGTCAGTCAGCATCTGGCGCGGCTGCGGCTGGCGGGCCTTGTGACCACGCGGAAGGAAGGCCGACGGGTGATCTACGCCCTCCGGGACGGGCATCTGCGACGACTGGTCGACGAGGCGCTGAACGTGGCGGACCACCGGCTCAGCGACCGGCCCGTGCACGACTAGCGCCGGCCGCTCAGTACTCCGGGTCCTTGCCCAGGTACTGCTCGGCGAACGCGAGCGCCGCCGCGGGGGAGGAGAACAGGCGGCGCAGGCGGGCCTGGGTGGTGCCCGCGAGGTACGGGTCGCCGGACGACGTGCCGTGGTAGACCTCCGACAGCCACTGGGAGAACTCCTGGTAGTCCCAGACGCGGCCCAGACAGGCGGCCGCGTAGCCGGTCAGACCGGTGGAGTCGCCCTTGGTGAGCTGGGCGACCAGCGCGTCGCCGAGCAGGAAGGCGTCGTGCAGGGCGAGGTTCATGCCCTTCGCGGCGATGGGCGCGGTGAGATGGGCGGAGTCGCCGGCGAGGAAGAGACGGCCGAACACCATCGGTTCGACCACGTAGTTGTGCATGTCGAGGACGCGCTTCTCGATGAGGCGGCCCTCGGTGAGCGGTGGGGCGCCGTTCGCACCGAGGCGCAGCCGGAGCTCCGACCACACCCGGTCGTGCGACCAGTTGTCCGGGTCGTCGCCGGGCGGGCACTCCAGGTAGTAGCGGGTCACCTCGGGGCTGCGCGCCATGTGACCCGCGAAGCCGTTGGGGTGGATGCCGAAGACCACGCAGTCGTTGGACGGCGGCGCCTCCGCGAGCAGCGCCAGCCAGCCGACGCCGTAGTCGTGCCGGGAGACCAGCGCGCGGTCCGGGGTGAGCAGGGTGCGGGTCACGCCCCGCGCCCCGTCGGCGCCCACCACGAAGTCACAGGGGATCAGCCGGTCCTCGCCGAGCTCGTCGACGTACTCCACGACGGGGTGGTCCGAGTCCAGGTCGTGCAGCCGTATGTCCCGCACGCCGAAGCGTATGTCGCCGCCGCGTATGTCCGCGTACTCGTGCACCAGGTCCGTCACCAGCAACGGCTGCGGATACACCCAGTGGTGATGACCCGTCAATTCCGTGTACCCGAACCGGTACCGCTCACCGCCGAGCCGGAACTCGCACTCCGTGTGCCGCTGCGCCCGCTCCAACAGGTTCGCCGCGAGACCCCGCTGTTCGAGGCCGCGTACCGCCCACTCCTCCAACACCCCGGCGCGGGGCCGCTGTTCGATGAACGCGCGGGTCTCCGTCTCCAGGACCACGCAGTCGACGCCGACGGCCCGCAGGATATTGCCGACGGTGAGTCCGGCCGGCCCGGCGCCGATGACGACGACCGGCTTGCGGAGCGGGAGCGCACCGCTGGGGAGGGGGGAGACCTCGGTCATCCGAGCATTATGTCCGCGCCCTGCGGCGCCGGGGAACCGAGTACCGTGGAAATCCGGGTGACGGGGTGAGGTGGCGGGGTGGTCGCGTGGGTACCGGCGGACTTCTACCGGGCGGTCGACGGCGGCCTCCAGTGCACCCTGTGCCCGTTCCGCTGCCGGCTGCGCGACGGTGACACGGGCACCTGCAAGGTGCGCCGGCGGGACGGCGACCGGGTTCTGACGGCCACGTGGGGCACCACCGTCGAGCACTGGTCCGCCGTGGAGCGCAAGCCCTTCTACCACTTCCGGCCCGGTCTGCCGCTGCTGACCCTGGCCCCGCCCGGCTGCTCGTTCCGCTGCGACTACTGCGTCAACCACCGTGTCTCCCAGTACGGCAGGGACCCCGGCAGCCAGGTCTCCGCGCAGGACGCCGACGTCGAGAAGCTGGTCACGGCCGCCGCCGAGCGGGGCGGCGGCCTCGCCCTCTCCTACTCCGAACCCTCCCTCGCCGCCGAACTCACCCTCGAACTCGGTGCCCGAGCCCGCCCGTCGGGCGTGCCGCTGGTGTGGAAGAGCAACGGCTTCCTCACGCCCGAAGCGGTGGAGCGCGTCGCCCCGGTCCTCGCCGCCGTCAACATCGACGTCAAGGCCGCCGACGAGGAGGCGCACCGCCGGCTCACCGGGGCGCCGCTCGCGCCGGTCCTGGAGACACTGCGGCTGCTGAAGGCCGCCGGGGTGTGGGTCGAGGCGAGCACGCCGCTCATCCCCGGCACCAGCGCCGAGGACGAACAGCTCGTACGCATCGCGGAGTTCGTCGCCTCGCTCGGCCCGGACACGCCCTGGCACCTGCTGCGCTTCACCCCCACGTACCGGATGCGCGACCACCGCCCCACCTCGCCGGAGCGCCTCGCGGACGCGGCGCGCATCGGGCGGGCGGCCGGACTGCGGTACGTGTACGTGGAGCGGGCCCTCGGCGCCGAGGGCCGGGCCACCCGATGCCCGGGGTGCGGGGTCGAGGTGGTGACCCGGGGGGTATGGGGGCAGACGGAGAGCCTTTTGCGTGACGGGAGTTGCCCGGCCTGCGGGGAGCGGATCGCCGGGATCTGGACCGTGGACGAGAGGGGTGGGGCATGAGTGCCGAGTACCGCTTCGTGGAGGACCTGCCGGACCTGATCGACGCGTCCGAGTACGACGACCATCCCGACGGACGGCTCGTACGGCTGCGCATCAGCTGGGACGAGACGGGGGTCGAGGTGCTCGGCGACGCCTTCCGGCCGGACATGCTGGAGGCGTTGCTGGAGAAGATGGGGCCCGACGCGGTGGAGCAGATGCTCTGCGGCTGACTCAGAGCCGCCCGAGGATCTGCACGAGCACCCGCCGCAGGTCGTCCCCGTCCGGTTCCGGTGCCAGCACCCAGGTGTCCGGCCCGTCCGGCGGGACCGGGTGCCGCGGGTAGTGGACCCGGAGGGTGAGCGCGCCCGGCACGGGCAGCGGTGGCTCGTGGACGTGCGTGAACAGCAGGGTGCGGGGCTCGCCCGAGTCGACCGCGGCCAGCCCGCGCGCCGCGTCCCGGGCCTGGGCCGCCGCACGGGCCGGGTCGGCGGGCTCCGGCAGGACCGGCGTCCACAGACGGCGCAGATCCGACGCGGACGTCAGCCGGGCGGGCGCCGCGCGGCCGTCGAGGTGCACCAACGCCACCGCACGGTCGGCCGCCAGCAGCGCCGCCGCCAGCAGATGCGCGCACAGGCGCAGACAGCTGCCCACCTGCCCCTGCGCCGCGGCCCCCGTGTCCAGGACGAGTACCGCGTCCCGCTCGGTCCACGGCAGCCGCCCGCGCCGGGTGCGGTACAGCAGCGCGTCCTGCGCCCACAGAGCGTTCAACAGGGGCGCGGGCAAAGCCATTTGGCTCGGCACCAGCCGGTCGGGCGGCCCGTGCCGGGCCCACTGCGCGGGGGCGCCCGCCGTGGTGGGGCCGGGTACGTCGTCACCGAGGAGGGCGGGCAGGCGTGAGGGCAGGTCGGGGATCCGAGCGGCGGCCTCCGCGGCCGACGCCCACGGCCCCCGCGCGAGCCGCAACGGCAGCGCCGGGTCCTCCCGGACCGCGTCCGGACCCAACAGGGCCAGTAGCGGCAGGAGTTCGCGCTCGACCCGGTCCAGGGCGGCGGTCAGTTCGGAGGCCGAGACCGAGGGGCGCTCCGGCTGCTCGCCGCTGCCGCGCAGGCCCCACTCCAGCGTGGTGCGCAGCTCCTGGAGGGAGACACCCGGTGGTGGGACGTAGCGCGCGTCCCCCGGCAGCCGCGACGCCACCAGCGCGCCGAGCGCCGGATGCGCGGAGCGCGGCCAGCCCAGGTTCCGCAGGGCGCGGGCGGCCGGGCTCTGATGGACGAGCCGCCGTCCCGGGGGCGGTGCCGGACGCAGCAGCCCCGCGATGTCCGCGAGCGCGTCCAGCGGTACGGCCGCGTCGACCGCGGCGGCCATCGTGCCCAACTCGGCCAGGTAGGCGGGTGATTCGGGCAACGGCGGGCCGGGCTCCGTCGCCTCCGGCGCGGTCCGTACCTCCCACAGGAGGGTGCGGCCGCCGCTGTATGTCACGGCCAGTCGGCGGCCGTCGGAGGACCAGCGCACCGACCACACCGGGCCTCGCTCTGGCCCCTCGTCCAGGGTCATCGCCACCGTGCCCCGGGTCACGTCCCACACCTCGACCACCCTGGTGTCCGCACCGGGGCCCGGCGCGGCGAGCAGCGAGCCGTCCGGTGACCAGGCCAGCGCCGGTGCCCAGCCGCGCCCGCCCGGCACCCCGAACTCGCGCTGCACCCGCCAGGTCAGCGTCGACCACACCACCAACGGCCCCTGTCCGGCGGGGGGCGTCGCGGCCAGCCGGCTCCCGTCCGGCGACCAGGCGACGCGGGTGGCGAACGCGCCGGAGGGCAGGGGCAGTCGCCGGGCCCGCTCCCTGCGCGGCATGTGCCAGAGCATGACCGCGCCCAGGGTCCCAGCCGCGAGGACCGCCCCGTCCGGTGACCAGGTGGGGCGGCCCGTGCCCTGTGGGAGATGCAGACTCCCGCGCTGCTGCGCCGGGGCGCCGCGGGCGTCCAGGGTGTGCACGAACAGGTGCGTGGGCGCGGGCCCCGGCTCGGGCACGGCCAGCGTCGCCGTCCCTTCGCCGGGCGCCGGGCACCACGCGGGCCCCTGGCCGCCCTCCAGTACCGCCCGGACCTCCCCGCTGCCCAGGTCGACAACGGTCAGCCCCGCCTGACCCTCGCGGGACGCGCAGGCCAGCAACTCCCCGCTTCCCGGGGCGAGTTCCAGGTCATGGGCGCCGCCGGGCCCGGTGGCCACGGTCACGCTCCGGCGTCCGTCGTCCGGACCGGGCGCCTTCAGCGGGGCGAGCGAACCCGGCGTGGTCTCCAGTACCCAACGGCCGTCCCGCGAAGGGGCGATCGCCGGAGCCCACAGGGCGTCGCTCGCGTCGTACAGCAGCGTCTGTCCGGTGATCCGCGGTGCCCGGTCCCGCAGGGCCGGCAGCGTCCGTCCCACCGAGCGGCACATCGCCGCCGCCCAGCCGCGCAGCAGTACACCGACGCGGCGCTCCGCGCGGTACGGTGCCGCGTCCGGCAGCTCCCACAGCTCCGGGCCCGCCCCGGCGGTGAACAGCACTCGCCCGGTCGCCGACACGCTCAGGTCCCGCGGTGACGTGATCCGCGCGGGCAGCCGCGCGACCCGCTCCAGCGTCCGGTCGAGGACGAGCAGGGCCTCCTGGTCGGTGGCGGCCACGAGGAACCGTCCGGTCCGGCTGAAGCCCAGTCCCACGACGGCACCGGGAAGCGGCGCGTCGGCGAGGGTCCGGCCGGTGGCGCGGTCGACCAGGTGCAGCCCCGCCGCGTCGGCGAAGGCGAGCGCGTCGCGGTCCGGTGACCAGGCGAGGGCGGTGATGCCGGTGCGGCCCGTGCACGGGGCGAAGTCCATGCGGACCGGGGCGACGCTCCACAGTTGGAGCGCGGTGGCGGTGGCCAGGCAGAGCTGGCGGCCCTGGGGATCCCAGGCCAGGGCGACCACCGGGTCCACCGTCGGCAGCGGGGACGACACGAGGGTGCCTCGGTGGTGGACCAGCACGCCGTCTCCGGCGCAGGCCACCCACAGTCCGTCGGGCGACACCGTGAGCGTGTCCGCGCCGGCCGGCACCGGGAACCCGTCGTCGGCCGGCGCCCCGCTGTCCCCGTCGTACACCTCGACCCGCCCGGCCCGCAGCACGAACACCTCACCGCCGTCGGGCCCCCAGGCCACGGCCGCCGGCCGCCCCTCCCCGGGCGCCGACCACAGCACCCGCCCGGTGTCGTCACGACAGCTGAGGGCACGCTCGGTGAGATGCACGAACGCGGTGCCGTCCCGGGAGAGACCGGTACAGGGGTCGGTCCCGGTGAGCGCGAGCAGCCGCCGGGGGCCGGTTGGGGCGGCGGCCTCGGGGCGGGTCGTCACGGGCGTCCCGAAGAGTGCGCCGTACCCGCGCCGACGGTCGCGGGCGTGCTGCCTTCAGCCGCTGTGGCGCTCGCCATCACCGCTCCTCCCTCCCTTCCAGCGCCGCGCGTTCGAACAGCCGGGCCGCCTCCAGGGGGTCGCCCGCGGAGCGGAAGGCCTCGGCGGCGCCCTCGTGGTCGCCCGTGGCGCGCAGGCGTGCGGCACGTTCGAGCGCCTCGCCGGGGTTGTGGTGGGGTGTCGCGGTGGGCCCTTGCGGGGTGCCGCTCGCCGTGGCCAGCGCGTCCAGGGCGTCGAGGAGTTCGCGGCCCGCCTTGGACAGGCCGGTGGAGACCTCGACCGGGTCCGGTGGGGCCCACAGGGTCCACAGGGGCACCATCGGTGCGAGCGGGAAGCGGTGCCGGCCGCCGTGCCAGCAGACCACCGCCGAGGTGCCGTCGAGGCCGAAGAGGTGAGCGCGGGCCGCGGGCGGCAGCGGGGGCGTGAGCGTGTGCCCGGACTCCAGGAACAGGCTGCCGGGACCGATGCGGTGCAGGGGAACGCCGAAGGGGAGGTCGCGGGCCAGGCCCGCCGGTTCGAGGAGCAGATGGTGACCGGGTCCCGGCAGCAGGAACCCCGCCTCGCCGAGCGGACGTCCCGGCAAGTACCGGCGCAGGAGCGGGAGTTCGTCGTCGTGCAGCAGGACCGCGTCGACCGCGGTGTCCGCGTGGGCGTCGGACACGACCCGCACCCGCGTCGACGGCACCCGCGCGGCCTTTGGCAACGCGTAGGCGCCGGGCGGGGGTTCGGCCGCCACACCGACCAGCTCGGTCGGCACCGGCGAGGGCGCTCCCAGCGGCTCAAGGCGCAGCGGAGGCCACTCCTCGCGGTCGCCGACCAGCCACAACTCCCCTTCGGGTACCGGGGAGTACAGCAGGGAGTCGTCGAGGGGAGGGCACAGGCGTACGTCCAGCAGCAGCCGTTCGCAGCCGGTCACCGGACGGCACACCGCCGTCCGGGGCAGCGCCGACAGGGCCACCAGCAGGGCGTGCGGCATCGCGTCCGGCGCTGTCAACGAGAAGGCCGTCAGCTCGCGTTGGGGTACGTCCGTGCTGTCCCAGGGCCGTGCCCGTACGGCGAGCGACGACACCTCGACGCCGAAGGCCAGCGCCTGCCGGACGACGGACGACAGCAGCTGCGGTGCCGTCAGGACCAGCAGGGTGCGGTGGTCGGCCCGGGCGGGCGGGGTCAGGGGGAGCCGGGAGACCAGGTCCACCAGGTCGAGCGCGGGCCAGGACAGCACCTCGCTCAACTGGTCGGGCCCGCCGCCGGGTTGGCCCGCGAGCGCCCCGTGTCCGAGGACCGGCCGAGGTGTGCCGCCGTGCAGGGTCAGCAGCTCGGTGCCGACCGTCGGGCCGATCACACTGAGCAGCCAGACCGCCCCGCCGCCCGGCTCCCCGTGGCAGCTCCACTGCGCCGCCCCCGCCCGGTGCAGCGCCTCCAGCGCGCCGAGAACCCGGTGCGGGGAGGCGAAACGGGCGGCGACGCGCCAGTCCACGGTGGGGGAGGGGGTGTACGTGACCGGCGGCGCCGGTGTCGGAGGGTCCTCCTCCGGCGGGCGTGCGGGGCGCACGCTGAAGCGGACGCCGTGGTCGTGGGAGCCGCTCGCCTGGCGGGGCGGCCTTGGCGGGGGCTGGACCGGAGGAGGCTGCGGGGTCGGCGGCGGAGCTCCGCGCGGCGCCGGGCGCGCCACGATCGGGGTCGGCGGGGTGCCGGCGGAAGGGGGCGTCTCCGGCGTGATGCGGTTCAGGAGACGCCGCAGAGGGCTCTCGCTGCGTTCCATCAGCGCCCCTCCGCCCGGCCGACGCCCGTGCCCGGACCGGTTCCGAGGGGGCTTCCGACGCCTGTCCCGGCGCCCTTCCCGACGTCCGCCTCGACGGGCGGTCCGGACGCCTCGACGGGTGGCCCGGACGGCAGCCAGGCGGTGGAGCCGAGCCGCTCGCCGGCCCACTCCCGCCAGCGGTCCAGTACGTCTGCGCCGCCCTGGGCGTCGTAGGCCGCCCGGAACAGCCGTGCCCCCCAGTCGAAGCGCTCGATCCGGTCCGCGGCCTCGACGCCCCAGTCCAGCGTCAGCCGGCGCTCGGTGCGCGCGGCCAGGGACGGCAGGCGGGCCTCGATCCGCGGGAGGAGGGCGAGGAGCGGGCCGGCCGGGCCGCCGCCGAGGCGGTCGGCGAGGGCGCGGGCGAGTTCGAGGCGGAGCTGCTGGGGTCCGTTGCCGACGGTGTCGGCGGCGGCCAGGAGCCGGCGGGCGGAGGTGATGTCACCGGCCAGGAGCAGCTCCCAGGCCGCCTCCGGTCTGCGGCCCCGCTCCTGCCAGCAACGGGCGGCGAGTTCGGGGCGGCCGAGGAGCCGGTAGCAGCGGGCCGCCTGTTCCGGGTGGCCGGCCTGCCGGTAGGTGCGCGCCGCGTGCTCCAGGTCGCCGGCCCGTTGGTAGGCGTCGGCCGCCGACCACTGCCAGCCGAGGAGGTCGTAGCAGCGGGCGGCCTCGGCGTGCGCCTGGGCCTCGGAGTAGCAGCGCGCGGCCTTGAGCAGCAGCCGGATGCGCCGGCTCATGAGGTCTCCCGCTCACCCGGCTCCGGACCCTCGACGTCCTCCTCCTGCGTGCGCCTCGGGGTCTG
Organism: Streptomyces sp. NBC_00028; assembly: GCF_045041065.1. NCBI lineage: Bacteria > Bacillati > Actinomycetota > Actinomycetes > Kitasatosporales > Streptomycetaceae > Streptomyces > Streptomyces sp. NBC_00028. The sequence continues at coordinate 8,393,522 of NZ_CP108293.1, forward strand.
CGGTGTCGGATCGTGCCGTTGCAGGGGCCGCTCCTCGAACGGCGAGATCTCCTCGACGTCCGGCCGGCGCGCCAGGACCTGCCCCAGCTCGGCGCTGATCCGGTCGTGCTCGGCGTCGTGCTCGGGGCCGGAACCGGCGCCGATGTCGTCCACCTGGAACAGTTCGACCTCTCCGGTGTCCGTGTTGAACCGGAACCGCACCCGCACCCGCATCGATCAGTTCTCCCTCCCGGATCAGTTCCGCACGCCGTCGGGGCCCCACCCCCGCGCGGGCCTCGAAGTCAGTTCTCCATCCCGTCGAAGTCGATCTCGAACTCGATGTCGATGCCGCCGTCGGACTCCTGCTCCCGGATGCCGGTGGCGCCGTGCTGTCGGGCGAAGTCGAGCAGCGCCCGCTGATAGGCCGTGGCCAGCACGCCGTTCACGGCCCGCAGTCCGTCCTGCCCGAGCCGGGTGATGCGTTCGCGGTTGCGGGTCTCCAGATCGGCGCGGACCCGCTCGCGTTCCTCCGCCAGCCGGGCCCGCGCGTCGTCGTCCGCCGCCCGCTGGAGCCGGGCCTCGGCCGCGGCGGCCGCGGTGGTCGACTCCCGGTCCGCCTGCGCCCTCAGCCGTCCCGCCAGCTCGCGCGCCCGGCGCACGGCGTCGGCCTCGGCGACCACCTGCGCCTCGCGCTCGGCCACTTCACGGGTACGCCCGGCGAAACCGTCGGCGTAGTAGCGCCCTTCACCGCTGCCGGTGGCCTGCTCGCGGACCGCGCCGCGCACGGTCTCGGCGGCGTGGCCCTCCACGGTGACCTGGTCCTCCAGACGGGCGGTCACCACCAGTTCGCCGGTGGTGGGGTCGTAGCGGACCTGACCGTCCGTCAAGGTGAGCACATGGCCGCCGCCTTCGGCTCGCCAGCCGTCGGCCGTGGCGAGCGTCCGCTCGAAGACCTGCCGGGTGGCCTGCCCCAGGGTGCCGCCGAACGGATGGCGCACCTCCAGCTCGCTGACCACGGAGTCGCTGGCGCTGGCATGGCGCTCCAGGGCCAGTTCCCACGCCTCGACGACTTCTCTGGTGGCCTCGACACGGACCCTGCGCGGATTGCACATAGAGCTGGTTCCCCCTGATTCCGCAGCCGGGCGCGGGCGCCCGTAGCCGTGCGTCAGCCCTGGTCCAGCAAGGCCAGAGTGTGGTCGATGATACTCGCGAGCTCCCTCTCGCCCTCCCTGTTGCCCGGAACAGCGCGCCTCAACTCCAGCCTCAGTGCATTGAGTTGACGCAGGACGCGCTCCACGGACGCGGGCGGTGACCCGGCCCCGACCTGACGGCCGAGGACCCGCGCGTCGGAGACCAGGCGTTGTACGGTCCGGGCGGGTTCGTCGGGGTCCTCGGCGAGACCGCCGGTGCGTCGGCGTACCGCCTCCTGTACCACCGGCGCGTGCGCCGGGTCGGACCAGAAGTGTTCCAGCGGCCACAGATCGGCGGGCTCGGCCCGCACACGCTCCTGCCGCAGCGCCGCCGCGGCCACCAGCCGGAGCCCGCGGATGATCCGCCGGTCGGACAGGGTCACGCCCTGGCCGAGGAGTTCACGGATCAGCTCCGCGTAGTCCGGGGTCACCGCGCTCAGATCGGCGTGTGCCAGTTGCCGGTGCAGCCGGTCCAGGGTGGCCGCGTCGATCCACGCGTGCTCGTCACCGGCGGACGCGGCGCGGCCGAGGGCGGACCCCTTCTCCAAGAGCTCGTCCAGCCGGTTGCCGGCCACCGGCGGGATCGTCAGGCGCAGCAGGAACCGGTCGGCGAAGGCGAGCAACGAAGGGTCCTGCGGCAGGGAGTTGGCGGCGCCGACGAGGGTGATGAGCGGGACGACCTCGACGCCCTGGCCGTTGTGGAAGACACGCTCGTTCATCACCGTCAGCAGGGTGTTGAGGATCGGACTGCCGCTCTGGAAGATCTCGTCGAGGAACGCGACATGCGCCTGGGGCAGCATGCCGTCGGTGCGGAACCGGTACTCGTGGCCGCTCTGGAAGGCGGGCACGTCCACCGGCCCGAACAGCTCGGCCGGTTCGGTGAACCGGGTCAGCAGCCGTACGAAAGGACGGCTGCCGAGCCCGGCCGCGAACCGGCTGACGAGGTCCGTCTTGCCGGTGCCCGGCGGCCCCAGCAGCAGCACGTGCTCGTGCGCCAGCACCGCGACCTCCAGGAGGTCCAGGGCGAGCCGCCGCCCCACGAAGTGCTGGTCGATGCTGCGGCCGAGCGCCTTCAGACGTCGTACGGCGTTGAGGTCGTCGCCACTCCAGGTGGCCGTCGCGGTGCTCATCGGCGCTCCGAGATCATTTCCAGGCGGCCCTGCTGGAGGCGCCCCACCAGCCAGCCCAGCCGGCGTGCGTCGGGTTCGATGCCGTGCATGTGTCTGCCGACGAACGCGTCCCGCATCAGGGAGCGCAGCTCGTCGCCGTTGCGGCCCGCGGTGGCCTCCGCGATCAGTTCGAGCACCTCGTCGTCCAGGGAGATGTGATAGCGGCCCGCGTGGTGGCGCAGGATGGCCCGGCGGGCGGTGACGTCGGGCAGCGAGATGGCGATGGAGCGGAACCGGCTCGGCCGCAACAGCGCCTTGTCGATGATGTCGATGCGGTTCGTCGTGCCGATCACCAGCATCGGCACCTCGGGCCGGAAACCGTCCATCTCGGTGAGGATCTGCGCGACCACGCTGTTGCCGGCCCGGCTGCCGCCGTCGGGACGGTTGCTGCGCTCCATCGTGATCGCGTCGATCTCGTCGAAGACGATGACGGAGGGGGCGCTGCGCCGCGCGGACGCGAAGATCTCCCGCACCTTGCGCTCGCTCTCACCGACGTACATGTCGGTGACCTCGGGCCCGGACACGACCTGGATGGTGGCGTTCATGCCGTTGGCGATGGCCTTGGCGAACAGTGTCTTACCGGTGCCGGGCGGGCCGTAGAAGATGATGCCGCGCGGGACGAGTTCGGAGCGCACCTCCTCCATGTCGTCGGGCAGGCTCTGCGCGCCGCTGATGATGGCGAGCGTCTGCCGGATCTCGTCCTTGACCTCGTCGTAGCCGCCGATGTCGCCCAGCGTGACGTTGGGCACCTCGAAGTGCGAGGACTGCTGCGCCTTGAACGTCAACAGCGTCTCGCGCAGGTCCTGTTGGGTGGCCCGCTTCGGCTGCGTCCGGTGCTTCTCGTGGGCGTACCGCATGGCCTGACGCAGGCGTACGGGGTTCATGCCGGCGACGTGCTTGTAGAACTCGCGCGGCTGGAACCCCTCGAAGGTCTCGGCCTCCTCCCGCGTCACCAGGGCGGCCCCCAGGAGCGTCTCCTCGGTCTCCGGGGTCTTCACCTTCGGCGGCAGACCGCTGAGGGTGACCCGGGCGCTGAACCGCTCGGCCAGCACGTCCGGCAGCGGCAGGGTGGGGTCGGCGAAGGCGAGGACCAGCTGGTCGGGGAAGGCGTAGAGCAGCTCGACCAGTTCGCGCGCCTCGGCGTGCCGGCCGATGTCGGCGCTGCCGGCCAGCAGGTCGAGATGGGTGAGGACGATGACATCGCCCTCCTTCAACTCCTCCAGCTGGGCGCGGAGTCGGGCGAGACGGCGCTGACGCGTGCTCAGCTGCGCGCCGTTCATGTCGGCGACGGGGTCGCCGGACCCACGGCCGCCGCCGCCCTCGTCGTCCGCCGAGTCGTCGTCGAGCCGGATGCCGCGGCACTCAGCGAGCGTGACCATCTCCTCCCACAGATGGGTGACGATCAGCTTCTCGCTGATGACGAGGACGGGCAGCCGGCTGCGCAGCAGGGAGGCGACGCGTTCGATGTGCGGGTAGTAGGCGAGCCGGACGGCCTGGGCGTCGGTGATGCGGTCCGGGTGGTCGGCCGGTTCGGCCTCGGGTGCCGCTTCCACACCGCCGGTGTTCTCGGCGGGGGGCTTGGTCAGTGAGGTCGCAGTGGGCGGGGCCGGGATCCCGGGTGGCGCGAACAGCGGTGTACCGGGGTGGATCTCGGACCGCAGGCGGATGTCGGCGGCGAAGTCCGACCAGGGCCGCTCCAGCAACTCCTCGTCCAGCGGGTCCAGCAGCCACACCTCGCAGGAGGCCAGCACCTCCCGCAGCGGGCGGTCGCCCGCCGTGCCGAGCAGGTCCATCCGGTCGCCGTGGTCCGCGGTGGCCAGGCGCAGTGCTCTCGTCATCGGTCCAGCACCTCGCGCAACGCCTCGAACTCCCGGACCCGGCCGTAGATTCGGTGCAGTTCCGTGCCCCTGCGGTAGCCGCTGAGCAGCGGGCGGCGGCGCAGCTCCTCGGGATGGCGGCGGGCCAGTACGGACAGGGGCTGCCACCAGTCGAGGGTGGCCCGCGCCCACTGACCGGGCGCGTCGTCGTCGAGCAGCCGGGCCGGCGTCTCCCGCGCCAACTTCCTAACGTCGTCGGTGAGTTGGCGGTAGTGGCCGCCGTAGTGCAGCAGCGCTGTCTCGTACACCTCGTACACGACTGTTCTCTCCCCCGGGGTGAAGCGGAACCGGCGCAGCAGTGCCGCGCGGTGACGGGCGGTGGCGGGCGAGGACGGCGGTGCGGCGAGGCCCGCCACCGCCGCGCGTCTGCCCTCGGTGTGGTCGAGGAACCGGTCGAGAAGCTGCCCGCAGCGCTCCTCCGTGCCCGGTGGCGGAGCGTCAAGGAGGGCGGTGAGCGGGGAGGCGCGCAGCAGTGCCGTGCGCAGCTCGGCGTCGACCGGCGTCGCCGACAGGGCCCGCCCGACCAGGCCATGACGGGCCATCAGATCACGGACGGTGCCCGAGCCGCCCACGCCTTCCGCCATCAGGCGGGCCGTCGGCGGGTCGTCCCGCAGGGCCAGTGCCGCCGCGACCATCAGCGGCTCCAGGCCCGTCGGCCCACGGTCACCGAGGGGCGGGTCGGACAGCTGCAGCCGGGCCGCGGTGACGCGGGCCAGGCGTTCGAGGAGGACGACCGGGTCGTCGTCGCTCTCGCGCGGCGCGGCGGAGGTGGTCGGAGGCGGCAACGGGCTGCCGCCGGGCGCCGGTTCAGTGATGGCCCAGTGAAGGATGCGTACTACGGTGGCTGTCAGGGTCGTCATCGAGGTTCCGGATCGGACAGGGTGCCATCCAGTCGTCGGAGGAGGCGTAACAGGTCAGTACCCGCCGCCGCGAGGTGAGGTTGATCAGGGCCGCCACCTGCCAGGGGCGGCGGAAGGTGTCCCGGTGCAGGTCGATGTCGGTGCGGGACAGACCGATGGTGCGCTCGGTCTGGAACAGATGGGTGTGGTACCAGCCGACGAGCTGACGGTCGCCGAGCGTGCGGCTCATCGCGCGGAACGAGTCGCCGGTGAACGTGAAGTGCATCAGCGAGGCCCCCGAGTGCTCGGCGGGCAGCACCTCGTCGACGATCACCGCGTGCAGGGCGGGGTCGTCGGCCCGGCGGAAGGCCCGGCCGACCAGGAATCCGCCCTCCTCGATCTCGGTCGACAGCTCCATCTCCATCAGGCTGCGCTGCACCCCGGTGCCGAGCAGCACGGTCACCGGCGCCCCGGTGTCGCTGAGCGTCACGCCGTATTCGGTCAGGTCGAGCAGCGGGATCTCGGGCTCGGCGGCCGGGCGGATGCCGAACGGCAGCCGGGTGGAGCGCGAGACGTCGATGTCGTCCGTGCCGTCCACCACCGGGGGCAGCCGCTGCGCCGACTCCCCGTCCTCGGGCGAGGGCAGCCCGGCGATCCGGAACGCCCACCGGGGCTCCTCGGGTGCGATCTCCCGGGCGAGCCGGGCGAGTACGGGGCCGACGAGAGAGTTGACGGAGTAGGGCTTCTGGTAGACCACGCGTCCCTCCATATGGATCGCGACATGGATGTACCCGAAGTCGGCGCGGAGATTGGTGAGGTGGAGATCCCCCTCAGGGGTGTCGGTCTCGGAGGGGGCGGAGGTCGCGGGGGTCTCGGGCTCGTAGGTGTCGGGGCCGGGGTCGTTGCGCAGCATCAGCACGAAGCGGGGGCGGCCCTTGAAGGGGGCCGTCTCCGCCGCGAACGCCGGTTTCAGCAGCGCGATCAGTGGTTCGGTGCGCACCAGTTGGCGCGCTTCGCCCTGGAAGAGCTCGATGTCAAGTGCCATCGGCCACCCCGTCCGTCCGCCGTATCCGCAGCGCGCCGACGCGCAGCGCGCCGTCGTCGGGGGGTGGGGCGGGCACCGGCGGCTTGCCCCCGATGGCCTCGATCATGGCCGCACCATCCTCCGTCTGAGCCCAATATGCCGCGATTGGGTTGAAACTGTCCGAGATCTCGTAATTACGATACCCAGCCATGTCCACGAGCATCTGGCACAGTTGGCCGAAGTCCAGGGCGGGGCGCCAGGAGTGCGCCAGCACCCCCAGGCACACGGCCCCCTCGGCCTCGGGGTACTGCGGATCGGGTCCCTTGATGTTGGGGTGGAAGATCGGGCTCAGCCAGAAGACGGCCGGGGCGACCAGCGGGAAGTCCGGGCCCAGCAGGATCAGCAGATTGTGCTTGTCCTGCACCTCCGGACGCGGCAGCGCGCTCGCGCTCTGCTGGTCCGGGAGGCGTAGGCCCGGCCCTTTGAAGCGGATCTCGTAGTCGGTGGGGAACTCCGGGTCGTCGGTGTCGACGATCTCGAAGTCCTCGTGCTGGTCCGCGTAGCGATGCATCTCCTCGCGCACCCGGATGATCGCCTGCATCCTCAACTCGGCGTGCCCGGCGGTCGCTTCGGGGTACACGTTGAGCGTGTCGCCCTCGCGCACGCCCGCGTCGTGCAGGGACTGCGCCGGGTCCAGGCGGCGGAAGCTGCCGTCCGACTGCTGATGGTCGACGACGGTCCGCGGGCGCCGCCCCATCCGGCCCTCGTAGTGCGCCAGCACGGCGGCGGCGATGTCCCGCACCGGGGTGATCGACGGCACGCCCGCCAGGTCGTAGGGCTGCTGGTCGGGTCCGTTGACCCGGAGCGCCTCCAGCAGATAGGGGCGGTGGTCGTACACCTCCTGGAGGATCTCCAGGTCCGCCGGGGCGCCCGCGGCGACCAACCCGCCGCGTACGTCCTCGATCTGACCCAGGGTCAGTTCCCGCGTCAGGGACATCGCGATCTGCCCCACCTGGGCCTCCTCGCCCTGGCTGACGAAGAACAGCTCGGCGCGGGTGTCGAGGCGGCGCACCTCCTCGATGAACGCCGCGTGGTGCGTGCTGCACACGAAGACCAGGGTCGGGTAGGTCTCCGGCTCCGTCGGCGGCGCGGGCGCCGGCGTCGGCCCGGAGGGCGGCGGGCTGTGCCGCTCGGCGCGGGGCGGCTGCGGCGGCTCGGTGACCGGCTCCAACGCCTCCACGGAGGCCCGGAACACGGCGTTGCCCGGGTACTCGTTGTGCGCGGCACGGGCCAGCAGCGCCTCGCCGTCCACCAGTACGCCCGCGTCGATCAGACGGCGCACCTCCGACCAGTAGAACCGGGGGGACAGTTCCGTGGACGGCAGGCGGGCCTCGCGGAACCCGATCGACCGCAGGACGATCTCGCCCTCCTGGGGGTTGATCACCCGCTCCAGCTCGTTGTACAGCTCGTCCCTCACAGGACACCCTCCGTCGTCGCGCGCCGTGCCTCGGTCAAGTCGCCCTGTATGCCGTGCCGTTCCTCCCCGGTGGCGGCCAACTCGACGTACCGCAGCCCCGATCCGTCGCGTCGGACCACGGGCAGTACTTCACGCGGCGCCACCCCCAGTGCGCTCAGCCGCGCCGAGGCGGGCGCGGACCGCAGCCGGGAGGTGACGGCGCGCACCGCCGCCCGCCGCCGCACCGGCCTGCTGAATCCTGCCCAGGCGAGCGGCTCTTCGTGCACGTCGATGTGGCCCAACAGGTCGCCCACCGTGGCCTCGTGGTCCAGCGGCAGCACCGGGACCGCCCCGGGCAGCCGCTCGTGCAGCGGGCACTCCGGGTCGGGACGCCCGCGCGGCGGGGTGCCGGACAGCGGCACGGCGAGCCCGGCGGCGTCGACCCGCAACGGCGTGTCCGGCACCGACAGCCCCAGCAGCAGTCGTACGGCGAAATCGGCGAGCCATGCGCCGACCAGCGCGGACACCGGAGCCGAGGCGCCCACCTCGGCGGCCGGATCGGGCGCGGCGCACGACCACGGGTCGTCCTGCACCGCACGCTCGGCCGGACCGAGACCACAGGCCCGGCAGCGCCCGCCCGGCGGGTACCAGGCGACCTCGCCGCCCCACGCGTGCGTGCCGCCGTCGAGCATGCCGGTCCCGGCGAGCGTGCACCGCCCGGCAAGTGAGATCCGGGCGGCCCGGCTGTCCAGCGCGCTCACCACCAGGTCGGCCTCGCGGAGTTCGGCCAGCCCGGCCCCGGAGACATGTGGCGCCTCACGGGCGTCCACGACGGTGCCGGGCGCGAGGTCCGCCAGCGCCCCGGCAAGCACCCGCGCCTTGGGCCGGCCCACGTCCGCCGCGCGGAACAAGGGGCAGCGGCTGAGGTTGCTCACCGCGACCGTGTCCGGATCGCACACCACAAGGCGGCCCAGACCCGCAAGGGCCAGCGTCTGGGCCACCGTGTTGCCGAGGGCGCCGGCGCCCGCGAGGACGACCGTCGCCTCGGCGAGCCGCCGCTGGTCCCAGCCGGGGATCAGCGCGTGCCGCGCGAACCGGTCGCCGGTCACCTGGGGTCCCGCAGGGAGTTGAGCATCAGACACGGCACCCCGGGATGCTGGGCCTTCCAGTCGTCGTAGCAGACCAGGCCGTGGTCCGGGTCGCGGTGCACTGCGCTCGCGCAGTTCGGCGCGTCCGGCGCGCAGGTGCAGTGGATGACCACCTCGTCCGGCCGGAAGGTGTGCCCGCACACCCAGCAGCGGTGCCGGGTCGGAGCCCCGTCGCCCGGCCCCGGGTGGAGCCGCAGCAGCGGGTGGTCCCGGTGCAGCCGCACGGTGTTCAGCTCCGGCGGGGGCGGATTCGCCTCGTCCACGCCCCGGTGGAACAGCTCGGCCGCGGCGGAGGAGTGGCCGCCCGCCTCGGGGTTCAGACAGTCGAGGCGTCGGCTGCGGTGCTTGAGGACGACGCCGGGGCCGGTCTCCGCGCGCTCGATGGAGATCTGTTCGCCCAGCCGGAAGGAGTGATGGCAGACCGGGCAGGTGGTCCCGGCCGAGCCCAGCTTGCGCAGCAGCTGCGAGGTGACGACGGTGACCTCCTCGCCGGGCTCGCCGTCCGGCTGGGGCACGTCCACCGCCTCGCGGCGCCCGCCCGCCTGCCCCAGCAGGAAGTCGTACGCCGCCGGGCTCGGTCCGCCCCCGGCCGCCTGCCGTGCCTCCGCCTCGGCCTGTTCCCGGGCCTGGCTGCGCCGCCGTCGCTCGGCCACGTTCACCCCGGCGGGCACATGCACACTCACGGTGCGGGGCCGCTGCTCGCTCATCGGGCGCCGCCCTTCTGGTCGTGCCGCCCGGCTGTCCGGCGTGGCCCGACGGCCCGCCCCAGCAGGAAGTCGTACGCCGCCGGGCTCGGTCCGCCCCCGGCCGCCTGCCGTGCCTCCGCCTCGGCCTGCTCCCGGGCCTGGCTGCGCCGCCGTCGCTCGGCCACGTTCACCCCGGCGGGCACATGCACACTCACGGTGCGGGGCCGCTGCTCGCTCATCGGGCGCCGCCCTTCTGGTCGTGCCGCCCGGCTGTCCGGCGTGGCCCGACGGCCTGCCGATCGGACGGCGGGCGTGGGCGCCGGGAGGGTCGATCGCTCTTCGGGCACAGCTCCCGGTTCCGCTGCTCGGTCCTCGCATGTCGCCCCGGACCACGCCGTCCGGCCGCCCGGTGCGACCCCCGCGCTCGCCCCCGCGTCATACCGCGTCGCTCTCCCGCACCCGCACCGCGCGCCGCAGGTCCGGTAGCCCGCGGACACCCAGCCCCACGCCCGCCCGGCCAAGCCGGAAGGCCTTCTCCCAGGACTCGCCGAGGGCCAGCGCCGCGTAGTAGTCCCGGCAGAACGCCAGCGCGTCCTCGTCGTTCAGCTTCGCCGGGGCGCCGATGACCTCGCCCACGAAAGGTCTGACGACGTCCAGATACCGGCCCAGGTGACAGGCGTTGAGGACGGCGACCGTCACTCCGCCCACCGCGTCGAGGACCGCGGCGAGCGCCTTCGCGCTCACCGGGGCGACGGAGCCGTCGTCCTCCTCCAGCAGCAGATCGCCGTCGGTGGAGCCGTGCCCACCGAAGTGCAGGACGTCCGGCTTGTGTTCGATGAGCGCCGGGATCAGATCCCGGCGCCGGGTCGCCGCCGACAGCCTGATGTCGAGGACGCGGCGCCGGCCCCGGCGGGCGGCCTCCTCGATGGTGCGGTACTCGTGCCGCAGCTGGAGTCTGGACGCCTCCCGGGGGCCCGCCAGCAGACACAGCACGGTCAGCCGGTCGTCCGGCGATCCGCCCGGCGTCCGAGGGTCCACCGACCGGCTCAGCACCTCGTTCGCCGGGTAGTCCCGGTGCGCCGCCCGGACGAGGTCCTCCAGCGTGAAGCTGAACGCCCCGTGCTCGATCGTCAGACAGATCCGGAACCAGTGGCCGAGTGGCGCCTGGGAGCCCCCGAAGGGCGGCAGCCGGGTCAGATCGGCACCCAGCCCCCGCAGCAGCAGTTCCGCGCTGAGTGGGTCGGCGTACAGCTCCGCCAGTACGCGCAGCACCCCGTCCCGCTGCAGCTGCCCCGCCGTCAGTGCCGCCATGCGCGCTCCCCCCAGCCTCAGGTGATCCGACTGTACCGGGCCGGCTCGTACCCCCGACTGGCCTTTCACCAACAGGAGTTGATCATCCGTCAGGAACTGGTGAACCCCGAGTGCACTCATTTCGGTGCTCTGCCTGAAGCACCGCTCGCGTGGGCAGCGTTCTGTGATAGTTGGTGTCCGGGAGGGCTACGGGGAGGAGACACGGGGGTGGCGGAGTTCCGGGGCCGAAGGCCCGGGTCGGGGGACGGGGTGGAGGCGGTCTTCAGCCTTGAGGAGGACATCGGGGAACAGGGGCGCCTGGAGCAGCCGCCCTTCCGGACACGGAGGTACCGCAGGCTGCCCGGCCGGCATCCGGTCATGATGCAGGAGGCCGTCGGGCCCGAGGCCGAGCAGCGCATGCGGCGGCACTTCGAACTCTTCGGCAGCCTCGCCGACTTCCACGGCCCGCAGCTGCCGCGCCAGCTCACCCACGTCCTCGCCTACGACGACTCCACCCGCCCGCACCGGCTGCTCCTCGACGGCCGCGGCGTCCCCCTCTCCGGCTTCGAGACCCCGGACGTGCTGCACGGACCGGGGCTGCGCAGCGTGGTGCGGGACCTCTTCGAAGCCGTCGCCGGGCTGCACGAACCCCGGCTGGTGCACGGCCGGATCAGCCCCGAGCACCTGTGGTGGGACCCGGCCGAGGGACTCCAGCTCGGCGGTCTCGACGGAGCCGTGTACGCTACCGAGCCGCTGCCCGACCGTCCGGCGACCGCGTGGGACGCGCCCGGATTCCGGCCCGGCCTCCCCGCCTCGGCCGACCAGGACGTGCTCAGCGCCGCCCTCGTCGCGTTCTGGATGGCCACCGGCGAGACCCTGCCGCGCGGCTCCTCCCGCGAACACATCCACGCCGTCCTCGACCAGGGCCACGAGGAATGGCTCCAGGAACTCCTGCGCGCCGCCTTCCCGTTGGGCTCCGCCGTCTCCCCGCCCGCCCGTGAACTGGCCCGGCGCCTCGCCGACGGCGCCCCGCCGAGCGGCCTGTTCGAGCGGCCCCTCGCGGAACAGGCCAAACGCCGCGAGACCCTCGCCCGCGAGGAGTTCCGCGCCCTGCGCGCCCGCCAGCGCACCGGCGCCGGCCGACTGCGGGCCAACGGCTACGCCCCGCCCGCCGTACGCGCCCCGGGCCGGTGGGGACGGCTGGGGCGACGGCTGCGGATCGTCACCGACCGGCCGCTGCCCACCCTCGGCCCCGTCGAGTGCCCCATGTGCCTGCGGGCCCTGAACTGGGACACGGCCGAGCGGGTCGTCCTCGACGCCTCCGGCGGCATGCTGCCCGAGGCCGACCTGCCCACCCACTCCGCCGCCGAGCGGGACGCCCAGCTCGCCCGCACCTATGTGGTCTGCCCCGGCAACGACGACGTGCCCCAGCACGAACTCCCGTACCGCTACCCACTGTTCGGCACCGAACCGGTCCGTATCGGGCTCGTCGGCGCCTCCAGCACCGGCAAGTCCCATCTGCTGGCCGCGATGATCGACCAGGCCCGCAAGTCCACCGTCATGGCCCGCTACGGCCTGCGCGTGGAAGCCCTGGACCCCCAGCGCTACCACCTCTACCTCAACGAGGTCGTCGCCCCCTTCATCGACGGCCGCGAGGAACTCCTCGCCACCGCCGACCGCCCCGAACTGCGCTACTCCACCGGCCTGGTCGTCACCGACGAGCACTCCGGCCGCTCGCACAGCGTCGTCTTCTTCGACGTGGCCGGCGGCCGGCTGGAACGCCCCGGCCGCGAGTCCGACTTCCTCAACCGGCTCAGCGCCCTGCTCTGCGTCGTCGACCCGACCCGCGTGTACGGCCTGACCTCCCAGGGCGGTACGACCGGACGCGACCCGGCGTTCGAGCACGTCCGCCAGCGACTGCGCCAGCAACAGGCCAACCCCGCCCTGCCGTTCCTGCCGGTCCCCTGCGCCCTCGTCGTCACCAAGAGCGACCTGCTGCGCTTCCGCGGCTACCGCGAGATCGACGGCTGGCTGCACGAGAAGCCGGACGCCGAAGGCGACCTGAGCAGCGTGGAGCGGGAGAGCGAGGACGTGTACGCCTTCCTCGGCGCCCGCGGCGGCGGCGACTGGCTGCAACTCGCCGGCGAGTGCCAGGGCTCCACCCTGCACCTCGCCTCCGCGACCGGGACCGGCCCCCGCGCCCAGGCCGACCAGGCCGCGGCCCGCCGCTTCGACGAGGCGCTGTTCCGCCAACACCGGGTACTGCGACCGTTGTTGGCGCTGCTCGCCATGAAGGGCGTCATGACGGGGCCGGCCGCCGACGCCCTGCTGCTCGGACGGGGGCCCGGCACATGAGCCTGCCCGCGCGCGGCGGCCCCCGCGCCGACATCACCGTCTACCAGTGGTCCGAGCGCTCCCTCACCGGCCGCGGCGACGTCGGCCCGGTCGCCACCTCCCTCGACCGCGAGGCCCTGCTGCGCTGGAACAGCCGGATCGAGCACATGGTGTGGGCCACCCAGGAGCACCCCGGCGACACCGCACCGGGCTTCGTCTACCTCCGGCACGACCACGAGGCCGCCGTCCTGCGCAAACTTCCGGTCCGCGACCCGCACGGCCGGGCCGGGTCCACCCTCACCTACGTCCTGACCGGCCCGGCCGCCGGCATCGACCTGCACCTCGCGCTCGCCGCCTGCCGCAGCGACTGGGACGACTGGCTGCCGCCGCCCGTCCGGCAGAGCGCCCTCCTCGACGGCCAGGCGGCCCGGGGGAGCGGCGCCGAGCGGCTGGAACGGGTCCCGCTGGACCTCGTACGGCAGTTGCTGATCGACGAGCAACACCTCCTCGGTGTCCTCGACACGGCGGCCGAGGAGGTGCCCGACGACCTGCTGGTGCGGCTCGTCGAGGCGGTCATGGACGAGCCCGGGGCGCCGCTCACGGTGGTCGGTTCACCGGTCGACGGCGAGGTCGTCGTGCACGCCCTGGCCGGGCTGCTGGGCCGGGTGGTGCTGGGCAGCTGGGGCTTCGCCACCCGGGAGGAGAACGACGGGGCGAAGGACCTGCCCCAGTTCGTCTTCGTACGCGGCGACGGCACCGGGACCCGGCACTCCGGCCGGCGCCGCGTCGACGTCAAGGCCGACCCCGGCCCGCCCGGCCCCTTGCGCGACCAGGCCGCACGCCTCGTCGCCTTCCAGCGGCGCCGCGGTGCCGACGCCCTCAGCCGGCTGCTGCCGGACCAGCCGATGGCCAGCGCCTCGAAGATCCGTGAGTGGGCGTCCGGACACCAGGTGGCGCCCGGGCTCATGACCGATGTGATGAGCCTGCTGGAGGCGGCCCCGACCGGTGACCTGTCGGACCGCGAGGACGCCTATCTGCGCAGCGCCACCGCGATCCCCCGGATACAGCTGGAACTCGACCGCGCCACCGAGGGGCAGCTGGCCCGGCTCATGGCCCTGTGGCGCCCCGACACGCTCGAACTCCAGCCCTACCGGCATCTGCGGGACGAGATCCACACCTGGGCGCTGCACCGCTGCTTCGACGGCGGTGGCCCGGACCTGCTGCGCGAACTCACCGTGGCGCCACCGGGCGGGCGGGTGGTGTTCCGGGTGATGGAGGAGCGGCTGGAGAGCGCCGCGCGCAGACACGCGAGCTTCGACGTGCTGCCCCTGCTGCGGATCGCCCTGCGGATCGGCGTCGCCGACAGCGTGCTGAACGACATGGTCCGGGTGCTCGTGGCCCGCTTCAGCATGACGTTCCTGCTGGGCGAGGTCGACCGGATCAGCAGGATCGCCCCCGCCCAGGCCCGCGTCCTGCTGGAGAGCTGCACCGGGCACCGCGGCGGCAAGGAGCGGCTCAACCCCTTCGACGCCCTGCGCCGCACCCAGTTCCACGCCGAGGCCGTGGACCGGATGGCGCCGCAGAACCCCTGGCAGGCGGTGCATCTGTACCGGCTGCTGCTGCTCTGCACCCTGGGGGCGCAACTGGGGCAGCGGGACGTACTGGAGGTGCTGGACGCGGCGGGGCGCAACCCGTCGCCCGCTCTGCTCCAGGCGCTTCTCGACAGCTGCCGGCGCGGGAAGGCGCAGGACACCGTCCAGAGCGTCGTCGTCCAGCAGTACTTCCAACAGCATCTGCCCGGCCGGCCGCACGACGGGGACCACGGCCCCGACCGCCGTGGTCCCCGGTACTGAGGGAGAGGTCTTGTCCAGCAGGAAACCCGACACCCACCAGCCCGCGCCCCCGGCGCCCGAACCCTCCGTGGCGCTGCGGGCCGCCGCCGACCGGCTGACCGAGCTGGCCGGCGAGTGCCCTGAGGAGAGCACCGGGCGCTCCGTCCTCACCTGGATCGCCGACGACGCCCGGGCCGGTGGCCGGGCCCTGTCCGGCGTCAACCTGCTGCACGCCTATCCGCCCGAGGTGCTGGTGCCGGACGAGGAGCCACGCAACAGCGGGCTGATCGCCGTCGTGTCCACCGCGCGGGACGTGTCCGTGTTCCTGCCGATCGTGCTGACGTGGCTCTCCCTGTGGTTCGCCTTCCAGGACTTCCAGGACTCGGCGAAGGGCACCAACTTCCTGAAGCTGTGGGCCTCCGGCTTCGGCGGCACCGCGGTCCTGCTCGTGGTGCTGCTCATCGGCGGCGTGGTCCTCGCCACGATGTGGCTGCAACGCCTGGAATGGGCCGCCGAGCACGAGGCGTCCCGCACCCGGCTGCGCACCCGGGTCGGCGGCGAGCTGACCCTCCTCACCATGGAGCTCTCCAAGCACGCGGTCCTGGAGGCCCAGGTCGTCCCGGCCGGCCAACTCGTCGGCATCGCACGGGACATCACCCGCAGCACGGCCGAACTCTCCCGCACCCTCTCCGACAGCGCCGACCGCATGGAGCGGATCTTCGCGCCAGGACCGGAGGGCACCTTCGTCACCGCCCTCGACCAATGGACGCGTTCCGCGGGTGAGTTGGGCGAGATGGGCCGCTCCCTGACCGTGCCGCACCAACTCCTGCGCGACTTCGCAAAGATGCGCGACGACCTGCGCGGCGACGAACAGGCCACCCGCGAGTCCCTCACCCGCCTCCTCGCCGAACTGCGCCGCGCGGCCGGCAGCTCCCAGGAGGCCAACCGGGTGCACGCCACCGTCGCCGACGAGGTCACCGAGACCACCCGCAGGGTCGGCGAGGCCATGGGCGTCCTCAACGACAACAGCGAGCGGATGTACGCCTACATGGACGCCCTGGAGCGGGTGCTCGCGCTGCTGCAGAACGGGGGCGGGGCCGGCGGGTACGGTTCCGGCCCGGGTCCGATGTCGAACTCCGGCGGCCCGTCCACGGGCCCCCACGGCGGTCCCTCCCACGGCCCCTACAACGGCAACGGGCATCCCGGCGGTGGCTCCCGCGGGCCCGCCGCCGCGGCGCCGCCCCCGCCGCCCCGCCCCGACACCGGAGGCTCCGACACCACGGGCCCCGACACCGGAGCCGCGACGCCGCCGCCCCGCCGGCCCGGTGACGACTGGTACAACGGGGAACAGCGGTGAGGCGACGCCCCCAGGGCGCCGGTATCGCCCCGCGCCATCTCGCGGGCTGGCTCTTCGCGGACCTGTTCCTGGTGCTCTTCCTGGTCGTGCTCGGCATGGTCGCCTCGGACGGCACCGGTGCGGCGGGCGCGAAGAAGTCCCCGAAGCCCTCGTCCTCGCCGTCGCCCTCCGCCTCGCCGTCCCCGTCACGCACGGCGAAGGGACCGACCGGCCTCGACCCGAAACGGCACACCATCGCCGTGTCCCTGTCCTCGGGCGCGACGGGACGCGCCTCCGGCAAGGGAAACCTCAACGCCGCCGACCGCAAGAAGATCGTCGCGGCCCTCGACAAGGAGATGCGCGCGAGCGGCGACGGGCGCCGGATCGGCATGGTCATCACCTTCGGCGTCGCCCCGCAGTCGATGCTCGGCGCGGCGACCGACCTCGCGGAGGACGTCAACGCCACCCTCAAGTCCCGCCGCCCCCAGGCCTTCTGCGGCGGAAACGTGGGCACGCGCCCGTTCTGGTCCGGGGGGTCGGCGGACCGGGTGGAGATAGAGCTGTACTACATCAACGCGTGCGAGGGCGGCCGATAGGACGCCCCGCGGCTCATCCCAGGCGCGGGATCTCGATAGCGGGGCAGCGGTCCATCACCATGTCGAGTCCCGCCGCCCGCGCACGGTCGTACGCCGCCTCGTCGATCACGTCGAGCTGGAACCAGACCGCCTTGGCACCCTTGGCGATCGCCTCGTCGACGACCGGGCCGGCGAGATCGCTGTTGACGAAGACATCGACCACGTCCACGTCGAAGGGGATGTCGGCGAGCGAGGCATAGCCCTGTTCGCCGTGCACGGTCTCCGCCTTCGGATGCACGGGCACGATCCGCTTGCCGTAGCGCTGGAGCACCTCGGCCACGCCGTACGCCGCACGCCGCCGGTTCGAGGACAGGCCGACCACCGCCCAGGTGTCGCCGCTCTCGGTGAGCATCTTGCGGACCGTCGCTTCGTCTCCGTACACCGTGGGTCTCCTGGAGGGTCTCCGGTTGCTGTGACGTCCCGCACAACAGCGCACCGCGCCCGCGGATTCCCCGGTACGACGTCCCGCGCGCACCCCTGACCCACCGGCCCACGCACCCCTGCGCACCCGCCACCCTGTCCGGAATCCGCGCCACCTGCCTGCGGACGGCCGCCGTCCCGCCTACGCTCACCCCGTGCTGCGCATCATCGACGCCCGAACCGGCGACCCGGTCGAGGCCGCCCCCGCCCGCCGTGGCCTGACCCGTGTCGAGGCGCATGTGCCGGGCCTCGACGACACCGCCCGGCGGGTGCTGCTCGTCGCCGACACCCTTGTACGCGCCCTCGAACTCGGCGGCACGCCGGTGTGGGCGCTGCTCGACAGCGCGGAGCACCGGCCCGAGGTACGGGCGGCCGCCGCGGCGCTCGGCGTGCGGCCCTTCGAGGACGGCCGGGAGGCGGGCAGAGGGCCCGGCGGGGCACAGGCCGTCCATGTGGTGGCGGAGGACAGCACCGCACCGGACACGGAGGGGATCCGGCTCTCCGTCGCCGCCGTCGACGGGCCGGCGCAGGGCGTCGACCCCGACGTACTGCGGCTCGCCCTGCTGTCGACGCGCCGGGACCTGACCGCACGGCTCGACGCGACCGCCCTCCAGGACGCCCACGACACCCTCGTACGGTGGCGCCGCGCCGTCGCCGCGTGGGCGCGCGAGCCGTCCCGGCCGGTCCCCGACGAGGTGCGCGCGGAACTGCGCGCGGCCTGGGAGGACGACCTCGACGTACCCGGCGTCCTCCGGGTCCTGAGGTCGGTCGAGACCTCCGGCCTCCCGGCCGGCGCCCGCTTCGAGACGTACGCCTACGCGGACCGGCTCCTCGGTCTCGAACTCACCCGCGATCTGGGAGCGCCCGCGTGATCGCGCGCGCCGGAGCGGGCCCGCTGCGCCGTCTGGTCGTGCTGCGGCACGCGAAGTCGGCCTGGCCCGAGGGCGTGCCGGACCATCGGCGGCCGCTCGCCCCGCGGGGCCGCCGGGACGCCCCGGCCGCGGGCCGCGCGCTCGCCGAGGCCGACTGCCTGCCCGACCTCGCCCTGTGCTCCACCGCCGTACGCGCCCGTCAGACCTGGGAGCTGGCCGCCGCCCAGTGGGGCACCCCGCCCCCGGTCCGCCATGACGCCCGGCTCTACGGCGCCGACGTGCCCGAACTCCTGGAGGTCGTGCGCGAGGTGCCCGCCGAGGTCGAGACGCTGCTGCTCGTCGGCCACAACCCCGGTCTGGAGGACCTCGTCCTCCAGCTCGCCGGCGACGGCCTCGACGACACCCTCGAGACGGTCCGGGTGAAGTTCCCGACGTCGGCGATCGCGGTGCTGGCCTGGCGTGGGGCGGCTTGGGAGGGACTGGCCCCGGGGACGGCGCTGCTGACGGCGGTGACGGTGCCGCGGGGGAAGAAGGCGCGGTGAGCAGGCGGCGCGACCGGTGAGCCACATCACCCGTGCGGGCGACCCGAGCCGATGCGCATAGGCTGGCCCGATGCAGGACGAGTACCGCACAGTCGCCCACGCGGGCGTGCACGAGACCGAGGTCAACCGCTCCCGCTTTCTGTGCGCCCTCGCCCCCGCGGCCACCGAGCAGGAAGCCCAGGACTTCGTCGCGGCCGTCCGCAAGGAGCACGCCGACGCCACGCACAACTGCTTCGCCTACGTCATCGGCGCCGACGGGGCGATCCAGAAGGCGAGCGACGACGGCGAACCGGGCGGCACCGCCGGTGTCCCCATGCTCCAGATGCTGCTGCGCCGCGACATGCGCTACGTCGTCGCCGTCGTCACCCGGTACTACGGCGGCGTCAAGCTCGGCGCCGGCGGTCTCATCCGCGCCTACGGAGGCGCGGTCGGCGAGGCCCTGGACGCCCTCGGCACGATCACCCGCCGCCGCTTCCGCCTCGCCACCGTCACGGTCGACCACCAGCGCGCGGGCAAGGTCCAGAACGACCTCCGCGCCACCGGCCGCGCGGTCCGCGACGTCCGCTACGGCGAGGCGGTCACCATCGAGATCGGCCTCCCGGACGCGGACGTCCCCGCCTTCGAGGCGTGGCTCGCGGACGCGACCGCCGGGACGGCAGGGTTCGAACTGGGTGGAGAGGCATACGGAGATGCCTGAAATGCAGGTGACCGCCCGTGTTGTCAGACCCGGCCGTTAGTCTCGGGGATCATGAGACTGTTGCACACTTCCGACTGGCATCTCGGCCGGGCGTTCCACCGGGTCAACATGCTCGGCGCGCAGGCCGAGTTCATCGGCCACCTGGTCGCGACCGTGCGTGAGCGCGGCGTGGACGCCGTGGCCGTGTCGGGAGACGTGTACGACCGCGCGGTGCCGCCGCTGGCCGCGGTCGAGCTGTTCGACGACGCCCTGCACCGGCTGGCCGACCTCGGTGTGCCGACGGTGATGATCTCCGGGAACCACGACTCGGCGCGCCGACTCGGGGTGGGCGCGGGGCTCATCGACCGCGCGGGCATCCATCTGCGGACCGAGCCGTCGGCGTGCGGCACCCCGGTGGTCCTCGAGGACGCGTTCGGTGACGTGGCCTTCTACGGCCTGCCCTACCTCGAACCCGCCCTGGTGAAGGACGAGTTCGGGGTGGACAAGCCCGGCCATGAGGCGGTGCTGGCCGCCGCCATGGACCGCGTCCGCGCCGACCTCGCCACCCGCGCGCGCGGCACCCGCTCGGTCGTCCTCGCCCACGCCTTCGTCACCGGCGGCGAGGCCAGCGACAGCGAACGGGACATCACCGTCGGCGGGGTCGCCGCCGTACCGGCCGGCGTCTTCGACGGCGTCGACTACGCTGCGCTGGGTCATCTGCACGGCTGCCAGACCCTCACCGACCGCGTCCGCTACTCCGGCTCGCCGCTGCCCTACTCCTTCTCCGAGGCCGACCACCGCAAGAGCATGTGGCTCGTCGACCTCGACGCCGAGGGCGCGGTGACCGCCGAGCGCGTCGACTGCCCCGTGCCGCGCGCGCTGGCCCGCGTGCGGGGGACGCTGGAGGAGCTGCTCGCCGACCCGGAGCTCACCCGGCACGAGGAGGCGTGGGTCGAGGCGACCCTCACCGACACCGTCCGCCCCGCCGACCCCATGGCCCGCCTCACCGAGCGCTTCCCGCACACCCTCAGCCTCGTCTTCGACCCCGAGCGCGCCCCGGACGACCCCGAGGTGTCCTACGCCAGGCGGCTCGCGGGGCGCAGCGACCAGGAGATCGCCGAGGACTTCGTCTCCCATGTGCGGGGCGCGGGACCCGACGAGGACGAACAGGGAGTTCTGCGGGAGGCGTTCGACGCGGTGCGGACGGACGACGTTGTGCGGGAGGTGGCGCGGTGAGGCTGCACCGTCTCGACATCACCGCGTTCGGACCGTTCGGCGGGTCGCAGAGTGTCGACTTCGACGAGCTGTCCGTCGCCGGGCTCTTCCTGCTCCACGGGCCGACGGGCGCGGGCAAGACCTCCGTCCTGGACGCCGTCTGCTACGCGCTGTACGGCTCCGTCCCCGGCGCCCGCCAGACCGGTCAGGGCCTCACCCTGCGCAGCGACCACGCCGCGCCCGGCACGCGCACGGAGGTCCGCCTCGAACTGACCGTCGCCGGACGCAGGTTGGAGATCACCCGCCAGCCGCCCTGGGAGCGCCCGAAGAAACGCGGCTCGGGCAGCACCCTCGACAAGGCCCAGAGCTGGCTGCGCGAGTACGACGCCCGGACCGGCGCCTGGAAGGACCTCAGCCGCTCCCACCAGGAGATCGGCGAGGAGATCACCCAACTCCTCGGTATGAGTCGCGAGCAGTTCTGCCAGGTCGTCCTGTTGCCGCAGGGCGACTTCGCCCGCTTCCTGCGCGCGGACGCCGAGGCGCGCGGCCGGCTGCTGGGCCGGCTCTTCGACACCCACCGCTTCGCCGAGGTCGAGAAGCGCCTGGCCGACCGCCGCCGGGCCACCGAGGCACAGGTCCGCGACGGGGACACCGAGCTGCTGGCCGACGCGCACCGCATGCAGCAGGCGGCGGGCGACGCGATGGCACTGCCGGACGCCGCACCGGGGGACCCGGGCCTCGCCGACGCCGTCATGAGCGCCGCCGCCGTCGCCCGCAGCACCGCCCGCGAGCAGCTCACCATCGCCCACAGCCGCCTCGCGTCCGCCGAGTCCGCGCAGGCGGCCGCAGAGCGCACGCTGGGCGACGTACGCGAAGTGGCCCGGCTGCAACAGCGGTTCGGCGAGGCGCGGCAGCGGGCCGCGCTGATGGAGGAGCGGTCCGACGGCTACCGGCAGGCACTGGCGCGCATGGAGCGCGCCCGCAAGGCCGAGGCCGTGGCGCCGGCGCTGGAGCTCAGGGAGGCCGCCGACGCCGAGCACGGCCGGGCGGCCGGAGCGCAGGCACGCACGCGTGCGCTGCTGCCGGACACCTTCGCCGACGCCGGCGCGGCCGGGCTCGCCTCCGCCGCCCGCCGGGCCGCCGAGGAGCTGGGCGGGCTGGAGTCGGCCAGGCGGGCCGAGCAGCGGCTGGCCGAACTGGTCGCGGAGCGGGCCGGCCTCGACCGGCAGGAGCGTGCCGACGACGACGTCCTGCGTGAGGCGGACGACTGGCTCGCCGGGTGGGACGCGACCCGCGGCGGGCTCCAGGCCCGTATCGACTCCGCCCAGGAGGCGGCGACCCGGGCCGAGCAGCTCGGGGTGCAGCGCGAGCCCGCTCAGCGGCGGCTGGGCGCTGCGCGGCTGCGGGACCAGCTGGCCGGTGACACCGACACGGCCGCCGAACAGGTCCGGCTCGCGCAGGTGGAGGCGCTGACGCTCAAGGCCCGCTGGCTGGAGGTCAAGGAGCAGCGGCTGAACGGCATCGCCGCCGAACTCGCCGCCCAGCTGACGGACGGCGCTCCCTGCGCGGTCTGCGGGGCGACCGAGCACCCGGCCCCCGCGCGCAAGGACGCCGGGCACGTCGGCCGGGAGGCGGAGGAACGGGCGCTGGCCGCCTACCAGCAGGCGGAGGAACGGCACAGCGAGCAGGAACAGCGCCTGGGCGTCGTACGCGAGGCACTCGCCGCCGCCACCGCGGAGGCCGGTGACGCCTCCACCGAGCAACTCGCCGAAGCAGCCGAGGAGTTGGAGCGCCTCTACGCCCAGGCCCGGCACGCCGCCTCCGACCTGCACCCCGCGCACGAGGAGCTGCGACGGGCCGGGCAGGAGCACGAGCGGCGTACCGCGGTGCGCCAGGAGGCCGCGGTGCGGGCCGCGTCCCGCGTCGGGCACCGGGACCGCCTGGACCGCGAACGGGGCGTGCTGGAGGAGGAGTTGGCGCAGGCGCGCGGCACCCTCGACAGTGTCGCCGCGCGCGCCGACCAGTTGGAGCGGCAGGTCAGGCTGCTCACCGACGCCGCCGACGCGGCCCGCGTCGCCGAGGACACCGCCCAGCGGCTCAAGGACGCCGACGCCCGGCTGGCCGACGCCGCGTTCCGGGCCGGCTTCGACACCCCGCAGGCCGCCGCGGAGGCGTTCCTCGACGACGCGGCCCATCGCGACCTGCAACGGCGGCTCGACGACTGGCAGTCGCAGGAGGCCGCCGTACGGGCCGTCCTCGCCGAGCCCGACACCGCGGCCGCCGCCCAGCAGCCGCCCGCCGACCTCGCCGCCGCCGAGCGGGCCGCCGCTCTGGCCGCCCAGCGGGTGCGCGACGCGGCCTCCGCGCGCGACGCCGCCGCCCGGCGCTGCACCGACCTCGACCGGCTCTCCGCGCGCGCGACCGTGTCCGTGCGCCGTCTCGCCCCGCTGCGCGAGGAGTACGACCGGGTGGCCCGCCTCGCCTCCCTGACCGCGGGCACCTCGGCGGACAACGAACGCAAGATGCGCCTGGAGTCCTACGTGCTGGCCGCGCGCCTGGAACAGGTGGCCGCCGCCGCGACCGTGCGACTGCTGCGGATGTCCTCCGGGCGGTACACCCTCGTCCACTCCGACGACCGGGCCGGACGTGGCCGCAGCGGGCTCGGGCTGCATGTCGTCGACGCCTGGACCGGCCGGGAGCGGGACACGGCCACGCTGTCGGGCGGTGAGACGTTCTTCGCCTCGCTGGCCCTCGCCCTCGGCCTCGCGGACGTCGTCACCGACGAGGCGGGCGGGGTGCGGCTCGACACGCTCTTCATCGACGAGGGCTTCGGCAGCCTCGACGACCAGACCCTCGACGAGGTCCTCGACGTGCTCGACTCACTGCGCGAACGGGACCGCAGTGTCGGCATCGTGAGCCATGTGGCCGATCTGCGGCGGCGTATCCACG
This sequence comes from Streptomyces sp. NBC_00028, assembly GCF_045041065.1. NCBI lineage: Bacteria > Bacillati > Actinomycetota > Actinomycetes > Kitasatosporales > Streptomycetaceae > Streptomyces > Streptomyces sp. NBC_00028. Next base: position 8,416,991 of record NZ_CP108293.1, read on the forward strand.
CCCAGTTGGAGGTCGTGAAGGGCAGAGCCGGATCGACGCTGAAGGTGAGGTCAGCGGCCCAGCGGTCGGCGCGGCAGGGGTGAGGAGTAGACGACGCTCGTCGTCACCGCGCCCAGTGCGCCGATCTTGCCCGACACCTCCTCCAGGTGCCGCATCGACCGCGCGGCGACCTTGATGACGAAGCAGTCGTCGCCCGTGACATGGTGGGCCTCCAGGATCTCGGGCGTCGCCTCCAGCAGGTCGTGGAACGGCTTGTAGTTGCCGTTCGGATAGCGCAGCCGCACGAACGCCAGGATCGGCAGCCCCAGCCGGTCCGGGTCGACGACCGCCGCGTACCCCTGGATCACACCCGCCTCCTCCAGCCGGCGCACCCGTTCCGTGACCGCGCTCGGGGACATGGAGACGGCACGGGCGAGCTCGGCGAAGCTGGCCCGGCCCTCCCGCTGGAGGACATCGAGGATGCGCCAGTCGGTGGCGTCCGGGGAAAACTCGGTCATGCCGGAGGGATACCAGGGGAATCACCGGCGGATCAAGCGGAACGCCGGGGATCACCACTTCAACCGCGTGATCGACCGACGTAGATTTCTGGGTGTGGGGAGGGCGACGAGGCCCGACGAGAAGCCCCGCGAGCCGTGTCAGGGAAAGGCCATCGCATGAGCAGCGTCAGCACGAACACCGTCAACCCCGTCCTGCGCGTCGCCCCCGCGGCCCCGGCCGAGGCTGCCGCCTACTTCCGTGCGAGCCTCGTCTTCCACGCCGACGTCTCCGATGTCGCCGCCGCGCTCTCGGCCGGGGGCGACCCCGGTTTCGTCGTCCTGGACTCCCGCTCCACCGAAGCCTGGGACCAGGGCCACATCCCCGGCGCCGTCCACCTGCCGACCGCCCTCATCCCCGAGCAGGCCGAGCGGCTCCTCGACAAGTCCGTGCCGGTCGTGACGTACTGCTGGGGCCCCGGCTGCAACGGCGCCACCCGTTCGGCCCTCGCCCTCGCCGAACTCGGCTACCAGGTCAAGGAGATGCTCGGCGGCTTCGAGTACTGGGCGCGCGAGGGCTTCGAGTTCGAGACCTGGGAGGGCAAGGAGCGCCGTGACGCGGACCCGCTGACGGCGCCGGTGGACGCGGAGAACTGCGGCTGCTGAGCCGGGGCCGGGAACTCGCGGCGCCACGGTGACGCGGGGGACCGGCCGTCGCTGAATCACAGATTCCGGTCTTCCTGTGAACCGGCGACGCGCACTGTCATGTACCAGGTAGATTCCGCGCCATGGTGCGATACGCGGAGCCGGGCGTGGCGGAGTGGGTGGAGTCGGGCGGTGGGCCGCTCATAGCGGTCCCGGAGACCGTGCTCCCGTTCTGGGCGGGCGCCGACGGGGACGAGACCGCCTCGGACTACGACCGGGCCTGCGAGGTCGACGGACACGTCGGCCTGCTGCCGGTGGGTGACAGCGCGGCGTTGGTGTTCGGCGACGAGCCCGCCTCCACCACCTATCTGCCGGACCGCGGCCTCTTCGTGCGGTGGTCGGCGGCCGAGTCCGAGGAGCAGCTGCTCGCGGAGGTGCCGGCCGCGCTCGACGCCGCTGTGTGGGGACCGGAGGTCGCCTGGAACGTGCCGGGCCCGGTGCTGCTGTTCGACGCCGCCTGGCCCGGGACCGACTCCCTGCGCACGGACCACGTCTGGATCGCGCTCGACCCCGGCCGCTACGCGGTGCGCGCGGCACACGTCCGGTCCGGGCCGGAGACGTGGCTGGGACTCGTACAACTGAGGCCGTTGGCACACGGATAACGGCCCGGTGAGGCCGCTGGCACACGGACAGCGGTGCGGGGCCGATGGCGCCCGCCTCGTCGCGCGACCCGCGACGGACGAGGCGGGCTGGATCACCGAGCAGGTGTGGCTGTTACAGCTGCGCCAGCTCGTCGACCAGGTCGTCGAGGCCCAGTGAGCCCTGCGACAGCGCCGCCATGTGCCAGGCCTTCAGGTCGAACGCGTCGCCGTGCCGCTGCCGGGCCTTCTCCCGGCCCAGCAGCCAGGCCCGCTCGCCGAGCTTGTAGCCGATCGCCTGGCCGGGGATCGTCAGATAGCGGGTCAGCTCGCTCTCCACGAAGTCCGCCGGACGGCTGCTGTGCGCGCCGAAGAACTCCTGCGCCAGCTCCGGCGTCCAGACCTCGCCCGGGTGGAACGGCGAGTCGGCCGGGATCTCCAGCTCCAGGTGCATACCGATGTCCACGATCACCCGCGCCGCCCGCATCATCTGCGCGTCGAGGTACCCGAGCCGCTGTTCCGCGTCCGTGAGGAAGCCCAACTCGTCCATCAGACGCTCCGCGTACAGCGCCCAGCCCTCGGCGTTGGCGCTGACGATGCCGACCGTGGCCTGGTAGCGGGAGAGGCTGTCGGCGATGTGCGCCCACTGCGCCAGCTGGAGGTGATGGCCCGGGACACCCTCGTGGTACCACGTGGAGACCAGGTCGTAGGCCGGGAAGCTGGTCTGGCCCATCGTCGGCAGCCAGGTACGGCCCGGCCGGGAGAAGTCCTCCGACGGGGCCGTGTAGTACGGCGCCGCGGCACCGCCGGGCGGGGCGATGTGCGCCTCCACCCGCCGGACCCTCTCGGCCAGTTCGAAGTGCGTGCCGTCCAGCGACTCGATCGCCTGGTCCATCAGGCCCTGAAGCCACTCCCGGACCTCCTCGACACCCTCGATACGGGTGCCGTGCTCGTCGAGGTGCCTGAGCGCCACCCAGGGTGTCTCGGCGCCCGGCAGGATCTTCTCCGCCTCCTGCTTCATCTCGCCGAGCAGCCGGTGGAACTCGGACCAGCCGTACGCGTACGCCTCGTCCAGATCCAGGTCCGTGCCGTTGAAGTAGCGGGCCCAGCGCGCGTACCGCTCCCGGCCGACCGTGTTCGAGGCGCCCTCGATCGTCGGCGCGTACACGTCCCGCATCCAGTCCCGCAGCTCCACGACCGCCGCGGTCGCGCCGCGCGCGGCCTCGTCCAGCTCGGCGCGCAGCGCCTCGGGGCCGTCCGCCGCGAAGTCCTCGAACCAGCCGCGCCCCTCCCCGGTGTCCGCCCACTCGGTGAGCTGCTCGACGAAGGTGGCGGTCGGGCGCGGCGAGGCGTACAGCTTGCGCTCCAGGCCGAGCGCGAGGGACTCGCGATACCCGGCGAACGCGGCCGGAACGGCCCGCAGCCGCTCGGCGATCGCCGCCCAGTCCTCGTCGGTCTGGTTCGGTGTCACCGTGAACACCTCGCGCACCGAATGGGCGGCCGTCGCCATGTTGCCGACCGAGCGCAGTCCCTCGTCAGCGTCGTGCACGGCGAGTTCCGCGGTGAGCCGCTCGCGCAGCAGCCGGGCGCAGCGCCGCTCGATGTCACTGTCCGCGCCGGGCCGCCGCTCCGCCTCGTCGAGCCGGGCGAGCGTGTCCCGCTGGAGCCGGGCGAGCTTGTCCTGGCCCGCCGGTGAGGTGTCGGGCAGGCGGTTCGAACTCTCCTTCACGCCGAGGTAGGTGCCGGTGACCGGGTCGAGGGCGATGAGGGCGTCGACGTAGGCGTCGGCCACCTCACGGGGCAGGCTGTTGGTCTGTGACATGCGGTCCATCCTCGTACGAGGGGACGCCGCACGTCACCCGGATTGAGCCGAGGGCGTAGGCGGGAGCAGCGGCCCGCAGTCCCACTGCTGGAAGATCAACCGGGTCTCCACCCGGGCCACTTCGCGATGGGCCGTGAACTCGTCGAGCACCAGCCGCTGCAGATCCGTCATGTCCGCGACCGCGACATGGACGAGATAGTCGTCCGGTCCGGTCAGATGGAAGACGGTCCGTGACTCCGGCAGCGCCCTGATCCGCTCCACGAACGGCCCCACCAACTCCCGCCGATGCGGCCGCACCTGTACGGACAGCAGCGCTTCAAGCCCCCGCCCCAGCTTCGCCGGGTCCAGCCGCAGCTGATGGCCGAGGATCACGCCGGCCCGGCGCAGCCGGGTCACCCGGTCCAGACAGGTCGACGCCGCGACCCCCACCTGGGCGGCGAGATCGCGATAGGTGGTCCGGGCGTCGTTCTGCAACAACCGCAGAAGATGAAGGTCCACCGGATCCAGTACGACAGATTCGGCCATGGGCCGAACGTAACACGGCACTCTCCCCCTACGACCCGGTCGGTGTTCACCCTGTCCCGCATGGAGACGACGCCTGTGCCCACCAGAGCCCTGGCCACCGAGGCCGTCCACGCCGGCCGCGACGACCTCGCCCGGCAGGGACTGCACGCCCCGCCCATCGACCTGTCGACCACCTACCCCTCGTACGACAGCCGCGGTGAGGCCGCCCGTATCGACGCCTTCGCCGCCACCGGCGCCGACCCGGACGGCCCGCCCGTCTACGGCCGCCTCGGCAACCCGACCGTCGCCCGCTTCGAGACGGCCCTGGCCCGCCTGGAGGGCACCGAGGCCGCGGTCGCCTTCGCCAGCGGCATGGCCGCGCTGAGCGCGGTCCTGTTGGTACGGGGCTCGATGGGCCTGCGCCATGTGGTCGCCGTCCGCCCCCTGTACGGCTGTAGCGACCACCTCCTGACCGCCGGGCTCCTCGGCTCCGAGGTGACGTGGACGGACCCGGCCGGCATCACCGACGCGCTGCGCCCCGACACGGGCCTGGTCATGGTCGAGTCCCCGGCGAACCCGACGCTCGCCGAGGTGGACCTGCGCGCGGTGGCCCACGCCTGCGGCACGGTCCCGCTCCTCGCCGACAACACCTTCGCCACGCCCGTGCTCCAGCGCCCGGCCGAGCAGGGCGCACGGCTGGTGCTGCACAGCGCCACCAAATACCTCGGCGGCCACGGCGACGTGATGGCGGGCGTGGTGGCCTGTGACGAGGAGTTCGCCGGCCGGCTCCGCCAGGTCCGCTTCGCCACCGGAGGCGTCCTGCACCCCCTGGCCGGCTATCTCCTTCTGCGCGGCCTGTCGACGCTGCCGGTCCGCGTCCACGCGGCCTCCGCGACCGCCGCCGAACTGGCCCGCCGCCTCGCCGCCGACCCGCGCGTCGCCCGCGTCCACTACCCGCGCATCGGCGGCGCGATGATCGCCTTCGAGGTCCACGGCGACCCGCACGAGGTGATCGCCAACGTCCGCCTGATCACCCCGGCGGTGAGCCTCGGCAGCGTCGACACCCTGATCCAGCACCCGGCGTCCATCAGCCACCGCATAGTGAACGCGGACGACCGCCGGAACGCCGGGGTGAGCGAGGGCTTGCTGCGGATGTCGGTGGGCCTGGAGGACACAGAGGACCTGTGGGCGGATCTGAACAACGCCTTGGGCCTGATGCCGGTGAGGGGCGCGGGGCTGTATCAGTCTGCGGCTACCGCCGCGTGGGCGCGACCAGCCACAACGAACCCGCACCCGCCGTCCGGCACTAACCCATACGGCGCTCAGTCACACCCGAGCCCACCTGCTCCGCAACTCCCAGCGCAGCCAACCGCGCAGTGATCACCAGGGTTCCCTCCTCGATCTGATAGTCGAGGGGGAGCCCCAGATCCCGCATCGCCGCAACCATCCCCGTGTTGGACGCCTGGGTCACCGCGTACACACTCTCGCACCCGGCCTCACCGGCCATCCCCACCAGCCTGCGCAGCAACTCGCCCCCGATCCCACGCCGCTGCCACTCGTCCTCGACGAGCAGGGCGACCTCGGTCTCGTCCCCGTCCCACAGCAGATGCCCCAGCCCGACGAGCCTGCCCGACGTCGTCTGAACGGCCAGCGTCCGCCCGAACCGCGGACTGAGCAGATGGTTCAGATACCGGTCCGCGTCATTCACCGGCCCGTGATAGCGCAGCGACAGCGTCCGCGTGCTGCACCGCTCGTGCATCGCCTTCGCGGCCTCCAGATCCCCGATGTCCGCCCGGCGCACGGTGATGTCGTTGCCCTCGGGCAGCGTCAGCACGTCCTCGCTGTGCGGCACACGCGGCCCGAGGACCGTGTCCAGCTCCACCAGCGCCCGCGCCCGCGCGAACTCGGTCGGGGTGAACGGCAGATACGGCCGCTCCACGGTGATCACTCCGCCTTCCGGTGCCCGCAGTCGCATCACGGTGTCCTCCAGCACCCCCTCCACGGGCACGCTCTCCGGGCCGCGGCCCCCACCAGCAGGTGTGCCGGGGAGGGACCTGATGGTGCACCGGCCCAGCAACTGCCGCAGCGCCAGGGGAAGTTCCGCCGCGTCGAGCGCCGTACGGGTGGCGAGACCGAGCACCCGGGTCGGCGCGTCGACCAGGTCGTGGGCGTCGGCCCGCTCGATCCATGTACCGGCGCCGCCGGCCAGCGCGACGGCCCGGGTGATCTCGGTCGCCGACAGCTCACCGGGCGCCCGCAGCAGGAACTCGTCCACCGTGCCCTCGGTCAGCGGGTGCGTCTGGAGGCTGAGGATGTCGACCCGGTGGCCGGCGAGGGCCGTGCACAGCGCGGCCAGCGACCCCGGTTCGTCCTGCACCGTCGTCCGCATCCGCCACAGCACGCTCTCCCCGGTGTCGGCGGACGGCCCGGCCTGCGTCTCCGAGGAGGGCGGCCGGGCATCGGTATCGCTCACCGGCGGCGCGTGACCGTGGCGGCGTGCCCACCAGGTGTGGAACCCCGCCGTGGCGACCAGTACGACCGCCGACACCAGCAGCAGTTGCGGACCGTCGGGCCCGTGCCCGATCACATTCGCGACGGCGTCCGCCACCGCGACCGCCGTGAACAGCGCGGCCAGTTCGATGACGTCCCGGCGCCAGTGGTGGACCGGACGTCCGTGCTTCGCACGCGTCACATCAGACATTTCTCGACTCATGCAGCCACTGTGAAGGAACGGTGTTGCGTGATCACGAACGGTTTGTGACCGGGCGGTAAAGACTGGATCTGGGGTTTTTGTCTGTTTCTTTGCGGTCCCGTCACGACCGTCCGGTCACGACCGCCCTGTCACGCCGCGACCTCCTCGACCAACGCCCCCTGCAACCGCCGGGCCTGCGTCACCAGCCGCGACGATCCGCGCCGGGCCGCGGCCGTGGCCAGATGCGGAAGTTCACCCCGCGCCCCGGACCGCTCGGCGCACTCCGCGGCCACCGCCAGCAGCTCCCCGAGCCCCCGGCTCCTGGCGGCCTGTCCGTTCGGACCGCCGGTCGCGAGGTCGCCGAGCAGCAGCGGCAGGGTGTGGCGCAGCATCCCCCAGATCGTGGCGTTCGCCCCCGTCGCGGCCGCCGTGCGCAGCGAGTCGGCCAGCCGCAACGGCTTCACCGCCCCGTCCCGCGCCAACTGCCCGAGGTCCGAGCCCAGCAGCGCCGCATCGAGCTGGCCCCGTGCGGCGAGCACCAGCAGGGCGTCCACCGCGGCGAGCCGGTCCTCCTCGTGGCGGGCGCCGAGTCCGTACGCCACGCACAGATGGACGGCGTCGCCCGCCTCGCCGCCGGACTCGGCGAGCAGGGGCAGTACCGCAGCAGGGCCGCGGAGGTCGTCCACGGCGACCGTGGAGAGATCGCGGAGCATCCGGGCCGCGACGAGCTCACGTCGCTCGGGGAGCAGCGCGAGCCAGTGCGGACGTATCGAGTCGTCCCAGTGGTAGCAGTGCCAGCGTTCCCGGTAGACGCTCACCGGCTGCCCCAGGGGCCGGAACTCGCGCGGGAAGTCGTCCTGCAGTTCCTCAAGTGCCCCGCACTCGACCAGGACGCGCGAGTGGGTCGTACGACGCCAGTCCACCGGGAGCTGCGGGCCGCCGGCGGTAAGCCAATGGGCGAGCCGCGTGCCCTGGTCGGTACCGAGGGCCGCCGCACGCTCCGCCGCCGATGCCGCCGCCGCCCGGTCCCCGCGCCGCACGCGCAGCAGAGCCTGCGCGAAGTCCGCGTCCGAGGGCCGGGCGCCCAGCCGCCGGTAGCCGACGAGGCGCTCCACCAGCTCGTCGGGCTCCAGCAGGCCCGTGCTCCAGCTTGGCGTGGAGAGCAGGAACGGCAGTGGATCCGTACGTACCCGGAACGCCACCTCGGAGATCCGTGCCTGGTAGGCGCGGTCGAGGGCGCTGTGCACACAGGTCTGCCCGGTCGTCCCGTGCTGGACCGCGGCGTGGAGCGTCTCCGTCCGGACGTTGCCGAGCACCGCCGCGAGGACGAGTTGGAGGTGCGGGTAGTTGGTGAAGGACGTGTTGCCCCGGAAGTGTTCGGTCTCGGCGGTGGCCCACCACAGGCGCGCCACCACGGGGCCGAGTGCCTCGACCAGGGCGGCCCGGTTCGTGTGGGCGTGGCGCACCAGCCCGTCCAGGGTGCGCTCGAACGACGCCACGTCACCGCCGGAGGCCAGCAACGCGCCGACCTCCTCCGCGAGTTCGACCACCGACTCGGGCGCGGGCCTCAGTCGCACCGGATCCGGCACCGGCGGCAACGTCTCCTCGTACACCACCGGCTCCATGTCCGCCGGGACCATGCCCAGCGAAGCGACCGCCCGCATCCGGAGTGCTGGAATCAACTGCCCTGCCGCTTCGGTCAGTTCGGCCCGCGTCTCGGCGCCGGCCTTCTTGATGTGCCGCTCCAACAGCTTCAGCGCCCGCTCCTGAACATCCGAGTCCTCGTGCCCGAAGGCCTGCGCGGCGACGGGCAGCAGCTCGTCGGCCTTGGCTGCATCGCGTGCCATGACCTTGCCCAGCAGGACGAGTTGGGCCCGGACGAGCTTCTTCTCGGTGCGGAACAGCACCCCGCCCGACATCTCGGTCAGCTGACGCGCGGACAACTCGCCGTCCAGGGCGAGGCCGCCCAGCACCGACTGGGCGTGCGAGGCCACCACCGAGGGGGCGTCCGAGGCCAGGGCCAGCCACTCGGCGGTGCGTTCCCGTTCTTCCTCGCGGGTGAGGTCGAGGGCCTTGAGGAGCCGCAGAAACCCTCGGTGGTCGGCGACTGTCCCGCCCCGCAGAAGCCGGGACACACACGCGTGGACCGTTGCCCCGCGATCCAGCGCGCCCTCGGCGGTGAGCTGCGCCAATGCACCGGTCCAGCTGTTGGGTCCCTCCTCGGCAGGCCACTGAAGGGTGCCACCGATGTCGTCCGTCTCGAAGAGCGCGGCCGCGAGTTGAGGGAGATGCGGGTCCTTGCGGAGCCGGGCGAGCACCGTGTCCCCACGGTGCCAGACGCTGCCGATGTGGCGCGTCCACCCCTCCACATAGGCCTGCGTCGTCGGGACCTGGCAGGCCGAGAGTCGGACCAGGCCCGCCATCAGCTCGTACGGCACCCGCGCACTCGGCGGGCGCTGGGCGAGCCGGTGCACCACGTCGGCGAGCCAGTCGGTCTCGCGATCGGCCAGGACGTCGATCAGCACCGCTGGGGGCGCCTGCCACCACCGCATGTCGGCGGCGGCCAGCCAGTTCGCGACGGCGGCGGCGCCGGTCTGGCAGGCTGCCCCGGCCACCTGGAGCGCCGGATAGGCGCGCCGGGCCTGCACACCCCACCGATCCGCCCGCAGCTCTTTGCGCAGCTCCTTCAACTCGGGGAAGACCGCCCGCCGTTCGGCATCGGTCATCCCGTCGAGCAGGCCCGTCAGCTCACTCGTCCGCCCGGCCCGCACCGCGTCCATCAGCGCGTTCACCGCGCACCCCCGTCGACTCGCACCGTCTGCCGCGCCACCGCGGCAGTCCCGTTCCCGTCCACCGTGGCCGCCACCTCGACCGCGGCACCCCGCCGCACCATCCGCACCGCCAGCGCGTGCTTGCACGGCCCGCGTCCGCCCCGGTACTTCGCCCACCACAGACAACTGCACGTGAGCACCCCCGCTGTGTCCCGCACCCGGTGCACATGGCCGTCTTCTGCCGTCACCGTGCCCCCCGTGCCGTCCAGGGCGATCGCGCCCGCGGCCACCAGCGCCCGCGCCGAACGCAGCCGCGGGTTGTGCCGCTCGACGCGCTCGGCGTCGTACGGCAGCTCTCGGTGGAAGTAGGCCGCCTCCGCCGTGTCGTACCCGACGCGGCCCGAGGTGCCGAGGCGGACCAGTGCCGCGCGGACCCGCTCGGGCGTGAGGCCCGCCGCCGCGGCGAGGTCGGCCACCTCGACACGGGGCTCCCAGGCCAGGAGCACCGCGATCAGCTCCGCGTCCTCGGCGGCCTCGTCGGTGGAGAGCGCGTCCAGGACGCCGCCCTCACCGGAGAACCCGCGTGAGGCGTCGGGCGACAGCGTCAGGGTGAGCCGCATGCCCGGCAGGACGACCTCCCAGGCACTGGCCGTCGCGTCGGCGCCGGCCGCCACCGTGGGTCCGTACACCCGCAGCGCGGTCGCGTGCCGGAGCACCCGCTGGAGAGCGATCAACCGCTCCGGGCCGGGCAGACACACCGCGCCCGGTACCGCACGCGTCGTCGGACGCAGCGCGCCGCCCGCCGGCACCACCCAGCGCGGGCCGCCCCGTGATCCGCCGCGCGGCAGCGAGCGCAGGAACCGCACGGCCTCGGCGGCGGACAGCTCAGCCCGCAGATCGAAGCCCGCCGCGATCACCTGGGCCTCCGCGAAGCCCCGCAGCCAGCGGTCCGGGAGCGGCACCTTCTTCTCCACGACCGGACCGTCCAGGGTGGTCACGGCCAACTCCTCCGGCCCGACCCGCAGATGGAGCGGATCTTCCGCGCCGATCCGCGACAGGGCCTCGCGCAGGGGGTTGTTCACATCGACGTTCGTCGTGCCGTGCCCCACCTCGCCGCCGTCGAGGCCTGCCTCCAGGATGTCCAGGCGGGCGTACACCCCGCCGCAGCCCGAGAAGGACTCGAAGCGCAGCCGGTCGCCGTTGCCCGTCACCACCGGGTCGAGCGAGGCGCGCAGCTGCCGCTGGTAGTAGCGCGCCGCCGCCACGTCGGCCACCGCGAGCAGGCCTGCGGAAGCAACCTGAGGAGACGTCAGGAAGCCGGTGAAGAACCGCGGATGGTCCGTCGGACCCGAGGGCGTCGCACCCCGTGAAGTCTCCAGTCCCAGGCGCTGCGCACCCGCCGCGGACTCCAGCACGGAGGGTCGGTGATAGGCCACGGCCTGCAAGGATCGCGTCATGGAAAAACCGTAGAGGCGACCACTGACAATCGGCTCTGACCTGGGAAAACGCCCTGCGGAAGGGGGAGTTCACAGGCCGCGCACCGGGGGATGACGCCGGTACGCGGCCCGCCTTCGAGGGTACGGGAGCCGAGGAGGGTTACTGACCCACACGACCCGGCTGGAGCACCTGCGTGAACAGCACGGTGCCGTCCTGCTCACGCAGTCGGACCGTCAGTTCGCCGCTGTCGCCGTCGATGTCGACCTCGCCGAAGAACTGGTAGCCGCCGGCGGGGGAGACGTTCGAGGCGGTCGGCGCCTTCACGAACACCCGCTCCGGGCCGAAGGTGTTGTCGAGCGCGCTCGCCGGGAAGGCACCGGCGTTCAGCGGGCCCGAGACGAACTCCCAGAACGGCTCGAAGTCCGTGAACGCGGCCCGCGACGGCTGGTAGTGCTGCGCCGAGGTGTGGTGCACGTCCGCTGTCAGCCACACCGTGCCGGTGATCCGCCGGTGCTTGATGTACCGCAGCAGCTCGGCGATCTGGAGCTCACGCCCGAGCGGCGCGCCCGGATCACCCTGCGCCACCGCCTCGATGTTGGCCTTGCCCTCGGTGGTGTCCGGCACGACGAGCCCGAGCGGCATGTCGGAGGCGATCACCTTCCACACCGCCCGTGAGCGCGCCAACTCCCGCTTGAGCCACTCCAGCTGCTCACGCCCGAGGATGCCCTGCGGGTCGACGGTCTGGTCGTCGGCCGAGTTGGCGTTGCGGTACGTCCGCATGTCCAGCACGAAAACATCCAGCAGCGGACCCTGCCGCAGCACCCGGTACACCCGGCCGTCCCGCTTCCCCGTCGGGAGCGTGGAGATCGGGAAGTACTCGCCGAACGCCCGCCGGGCCCGCGCCGCGAGCACGTCGACGCTCTTCTCGGTGTAGCGGGCGTCGGTGGACGCGATCACCTCGCCCGGATACCAGTTGTTGCGCACCTCGTGGTCGTCCCACTGGATGATCGACGGCACCTGGGCGTTGAACCGCCGCAGGTTCTCGTCCAGCAGGTTGTAGCGGAAGTTCCCGCGGAACTCCGCCAGCGTCTCGGCGACCTTCGCCTTCTCCTCGGTGGTGACGTTCCGCCAGACACTGCCGTCGGGCAGCGTGGCCGTCGCCGAGATGGGGCCGTCGGCGTAGATGTTGTCACCGCTGCACAGGAAGAAGTCCGGGTCGAGCGCGGCCATGGCCTGGTAGATCGTGTAGCCGCCGAAGTCCGGGTTGATGCCCCAGCCCTGGCCCGCCAGGTCGCCGGACCACAGGAAGCGGACGCCGTCGCGGCGCCCGGCCGAGGCCGTACGGAAGGTGCCGGTGACCGGCTCGCCGGTGCGGCGCGGGTCGTCCGGGTCGGCGAGCAGCACGCGGTAGTGGATCTGCTCGCCGGCCGGGAGGCCGTGCAGCCGGGTGGTGCCGGTGAAGTCGGTCCCCGCGCCGAGCAGCGGGCCCTGCCAGCGGTGCGCGTTGCGGAACGACCCGGTGGCGGACGTCTCGACGATCATCCGCGCGGGACGGTCGGAGCGTACCCACACCAGCCCGGAGTGCGCGGTCACGTCTCCCGTCTGCACACCCCACCCCGCCTCGGGGCGTCCGGAGAGCGCGAACGCCGGTGCCGCGGCGCCGGCCGCGGCGGGCAGGGTCAGGGCCGCCGACGCGACCAGGGAGCCGCGCAGCACGCTGCGGCGGCCGGGAAACGGACGGTGGGACATGGATGCGCCTCCAGGGACGGGATCCGGCCAGTGTGCGATGCCATGACTACTGGTGCGCCGCAGCGCACACGGAAACCACAAGTGAACAACTGACCCCATTCGCACGGGAACCGGCGTTCGAGACAGAGCGCGCGCGTGGGCAGGCGCCGATCAGCGGGAGATCGCCTCGGCCATCAGGCGTAACCCTTCGCGGACGCGCGCGGGGGAGAGATGCGCGTACCCGAGCACCAGCCGCACCTCCGCCGAGTCGCGGGCACGCGCGTGCGCCGGAACTCCCTCGCCACCACCGGCTCCGTCATTGACGCCCGTACGCGCGTGCGCCGGAACTCCCCCGCCGCCACGGACTCCGTCATCGACGCCGACACGCGCGTGCGTGCACGCCGACAGCGGACGTACGGCCACCCCGGCCGCCGTCACGCGCGCGAGGAAGCGCTCCTCGGGCCCGTACCGCTCCGGCAGCGTGGCGATGACATGCAGCCCGGCGGCGATCCCGGACACCTCCGAGCCCGGGAAGTGCTCCTCCAGCGCGGCCACGAGGGCGTCGCGTCGCTCGCGGTAGGCGTGCTGGCAGCGGCGCAGCTGACGGTCGTAGTCGCCGCGCTCCACGAAGCGGGTGAAGGCCGCCTGGTCGAGGGTGGGATGACCGAGGTCCATGGTCCGCTTGCGCTCGATCACCTCGTCGGCGAGGGCCTCCGGCACGAGCAGCCAGCCGAGCCGCAGCCCCGGGGCGAGGGACTTGCTGACCGAGCCCGCGTACGCCACGCGTTCCGGGTCGAGACCCTGGAGCGCGCCGACGGGGGCGCGGTCGTAGCGGAAGTCGCCGTCGTAGTCGTCCTCCAGGAGGAATCCGTCCACCGAGCGTGCCCAGTCGAGGAGTTCGGCCCGGCGCCGCGCGGAGCAGGCGATGCCGGTGGGGTACTGGTGGGCGGGCGTCGTCACGACCGCGCGGACGCCCGACGCCCGCAGGGGTCCGAGGGCGAGCCCTTCGTCGTCCAGCGGGACCGGCACCGGGGTGACGCCCGCCGCAGCGTAGAGGCCGTCGTGCTGGGGGCTGCCGGGGTCCTCGACGCCGACCGTGCGCAACCCGCGCGCGTGGAGCGCGAAGCCGAGCAGTGTCGTCGCCTGGGCCACGCCGGAGACCACCACGATCCGCTCCGGATCGGCGACCACACCCCGGCGGCGCGCGAGGAGTTCGGCGAGCGCGGTCCGCAGCCGGGGCAGCCCGCGCGGGTCGGGATAGCCGAGCTCGTGGTGCGGCAGCTCCGCCAGCACGCCACGCTGCGCCGCCGCCCAGGCCGGCCGCGGGAACAGGGACAGGTCCGGGGTGCCGGGCACGAAGTCGGCCCGGGCACCGGGCGGCCGGGGCGCGAGGTCACGCGCGCGTGGCCGGGCCGCCCGTACGGCACCGCCCACCCAGGTCCCCGCGCCCCGGCCGCTGCGCAGATAACCCTCGGCCGTCAACTGCTCGTACGCCTCGGTGACCAGCCCCCGGGACACCCCGAGGTCCGCCGCCAGATCCCGGCTCGACGGCAACCGCGTGCCGGGCACCAGCCGCCCCGACCGCACCGCCTCCCGCAACGCCGTCTGCAAGGCCCGCCCACGCGCGCGGGCGGGCGCCGAAACCGCCGGAAGCAGCAGCTCCCAGGCGACCGAGCCGGCACCGCCGCCCGAAGCCGACGGCAGGCCTTGTCGTCCTCCTGGTGCCGACTCCGCAGCGCCCACCCCACCCGCCTCCCCGTCACTGCCGATTGGTCCCCGATCGTGCCACGGAAATGGACCTCAATCCGGGCCGCCCCACTGCCTAGCGTCACTCCCATGAACGCCACCACCCGCGGAACGCTGCTCGCAGGGTTCGCCTGTGTCCTCGTCGGAGCGTCCTTCACCGCCAACAGCAAGCTCGGCGACTACCCGTACGCGGGCGGTCAGTTCCTCCGCTACGGACTGGCCTGTCTGCTGCTCCTGCCTCTCGCCGGCCGCGGCGCCCCGGCCCGGCTGAGGGCGCTCGGGCCCCGCGCGTGGGGCCGCCTCGCGCTGCTCGCCGCCGTCGGCATGGTCGGCTTCAACCTGGCCGTCATCGCCGCCGAACGCACTGCCGAGCCCGCCGTTCCGGGCGTCTTCGTGGGCTGCGCGCCCGTCGTGGTGGCCGTCGTCGTCCCGGCGCTCGACGGTCGCCGGCCCCAACGCGTCGTGCTCCACGGGGCGTTGCTCGTCGCCCTGGGGGCCTTCACCGTCCAGGGCTGGGGACGCACGGACGCCACCGGTCTCGCCTTCTCCGTCGGTGCGCTCGCCGGTGAGGTCGGCTTCGCGGTCCTCGCCGTGCCCGTACTGCGCCCCCTGGGCCCACGGCTGCTGTCCGCGACGGTGTGCGGGGTCGCCGCGGCCGAGTCCCTGGCGGCGGGGCTCCTCCTGGACGGCACGGAGTGGCTGCGCCGGCCGGACGGCGCCGAGGCCACCGCGCTGCTGTGGCAGGCGGCGGTCGTCACCGTCGTCGGCTTCGTGTGCTGGTACATGGGGGTGCAGCGGATCGGCGCGGAGCGCGCCACGCTGTTTTCCGGCCTCATCCCGGTCGCCGCCGCCTGCACCGCCCCGCTCGTCGGCACAGGGGCCTACGGCACCGCCCAGGCCGTCGGCAGTGGCCTCGTGGGCGCCGGAGTCGCCCTCGGCTCGGGCGCGTTCCGCAGGAACCGGAGGGCCCCGGCGCCTGCTGTCCGGGAGGCCTCAGCGGCTGCCGTCGAGGATCACCCGCGCCACGAGCGCCGGGTCGTCGTTCATCGGGCAGTGCCCGCAACCGGGCAGCCGCACGAGGCGGGCCTTGGGAATGATCTGCTTGGCGCGGACCCCTTGGCGGCGCAGCAGGATCCGGTCCTTGCTGCCCCAGGCCACGGTGACCGGGATGCCGGGGACGTCGTCCACGAACTGGACGGAGCCGCCCGCGCGGAGGGTGTCGGCGAAGCCCTCCGCGTTCACCAGCGCGAGCGTCTCGGCGACGACGGCCTCGGGTGAACGGCGGCCCGGGCGGGCGTAGATGGTGCTCGTCAGCGCGGTCCGTCCGGCAGCCGACCGCGACAGCCGCTCCACGACGGGCAGCGGCATCCGCTGGGCGATCCCCCGCATCGCGAGCAGCACGGTGAAGGCGTACCGCCGCTCGGCCTCGGACCAGAAGCCCGCGGGAGACAGCGCGGTGACGGACCGTACGAGCTTCTCCCGGCCGAGTTCCAGGGCGAGCAGGCCCCCGAGCGAGTTGCCCGCCACATGCGGCCGGTCCAGTTCCAGCGCCTCACAGAGCGCGCCGAACACAGCGGTCGTGGAGGCCAGGTCGTACGAGAGTCCGTCGGGCAGCCCCGGGGACGCGCCGAAGCCGGGCAGGTCCACGGCGATCACGTCGCGCTCGGTCGCCAGGATGTCCACGACCGGGTCCCAGGCCTGTCGGTGGTGGCCTATGCCGTGCAGCAGCAGGAGCGGTTCGCCGCTGCCCACGCGCGCGTAGTCGACCGTCACCGATCGCGGGCCGTGCGGGGAAGGGACCTTGAACGAGACGGTGCCGGCCATGGGATGTGCTCCTCGTCTGGGACGCGTGGGGGTGTCGGACTCGCTGGCGGACGCTGCGTAGACAGCTTGTCAGCAATTACTACCGGCGGGTAGCCCCTCCGGGGCCGGACTGCCGAATCCGCCTGGACAGCGCGCGGCGGGTCGGCTGGGATGGAGCCGTGACCATCGACACCGTGACCGACGTCTTCGAAGAGCACCGCCCCGTACTGCTGGGAGTCGCCTACCGCATGCTCGGGCGGGTGGCCGACGCGGAGGACGTGGTCCAGGAGGCCTGGCTGCGCTGGTCCGGCGCCGACCGCGCGGACGTGCGCGAACCGCGCGGCTACCTCGTACGGATCACGACCCGCCTGGCCATCGACCGGCTCCGCCAGATCAAGGCGCGCAACGAGGCCTACGTCGGGCCGTGGCTGCCGGAGCCCTACGTCACCGACTTCGGGGACGTCGTCCCGGACACGGCGGAGCGAGCGGTGCTCGCCGACTCCGTCTCGCTCGCCGTCCTCGTCGTGATGGAGTCCCTCTCGCCCCTGGAGCGCGCGGTGTTCGTGCTCAGGGAGGCCTTCGGATACCCGTACGCGAACATCGCCGCCCTCCTCGACCGCGAGGAACCGGCGGTGCGTCAGCTCGCCGGGCGGGCGCGCAGGCACGTCGAGGAGCGACGGCCCCGCTACGAGGTCGACCCCGCCCAGCGCCGTGACTTCACCGAGCGTTTCCTCGCCGCCGCCGCGGAGGGCGACCTGGACGCGCTCATGTCGCTGCTGGCCCCGGACGTCCGCCTCGTCGGCGACAGCGGCGGCAAGTCGAAGGCGCCGGTGCGGATCATCGAGACCGCGGACAAGGTCGGCCGTTTCCTCATCGGCGCCGCGCGCAAGGGCGTTCCGGACATGTCCTTCCGGGCCCTGGAGCTCAACGGCGGTCCGGCGGTCGTGGTCCTGTCCGGCGACGAGGTCGTCACGGTCTTCCAGGTGGACGTCGCGGACGGCCGGATCCAGTCGGTCTACCTGCTGAGCAACCCCGACAAGCTGCAATCGCTTTCCGCCTAGCGGCGCACGGTTCCAAGCCCCCGTCCTGCGCGACGGGGGCTTTGCCGTCATGTCACGAACCACCACCCCGTACGAACGCCTCGTGAACGCTCCACGGCCCGCTCCCTGTGAGTGCCGCGAGGGATCGAGGATTGGTCTTGACCAAGGGTGGGGGCCGCCCTATGGTCGCAGAGAAGTGCAACAACCTTTAATAAACAAGGGCGCTAAAACGCCGCCGGATTACGGCGATTGCGGAGGACAGGGTGGGGACCACGCAGCTGGAATCGGTGCCGGAACCGAAGTACTGGCATCTCAAGACCGTGCTCAGTGAGGCACTGGACTCCGAGTTCTCCGTGGGCGAGATCCTGCCCAACGAGCGGGACCTCGCCGCCCGGTTCGGCGTCGCCCGTGCCACGCTCCGGCAGGCCCTGGAACAGCTCGAACTGGAAGGCCGCCTCCAGCGCCGCCGAGGAGTCGGTACGACGGTCGCGCCGCCGCGCGTGGGGGTCGCGGTCGGCACCGAGCAGCAGGCCTGGCCGGGCACGGCCACCGATGCCTGGCAGCCGGCCGACAGCACGCTGGAGGTCCCGCCGGCCGCCGTCGCCGCCGCGCTGGAATCCGGCCGTGACGACAGCGTGCACATCGTGCGCCGCTCCCGGATGACGCACGGTCAGCCCGTCGCCGCGGAGCTGCTCTACGTCCCGCAGTCGTCGGTGCCCGAGCTGTCCGCCATCGACACCCCGGCGGGGGCGGCACGCGCGCGTGCCGTACTGCGTGAGTTGCAGCGCCTGGAACTGGAGGGACAGGACAGCGCCGTCGAACTCGGCTCGGCCCGCGCGGACGACGCCAAGCAACTGGACCGCCTGCCGGGCGCCCCCGTCCTGGTCGTCACCACCCGCTTCTTCGCCGGTGGCCGCACCGCCGCGCTCTCCGTCGCCACCTACCGCGCCGACACCTGCCGGCTGACGTTCGGCGACTCCGGCGGCGTGGAGATCCACCAGGACCCGGAGCGCCGGGCGTCCTGATCGTCGTGGCATCACATGGCCTGGGCCCCGGAGCAGCTCCGGGGCCCAGGCCATGGCAGGGCCCTCAGCGCCGCGCCGTCACCGTGCCCTCCACCGCGAAGAGCTGCTCCTCCACATGGTCGAGGGCCAGCCGCAGCGCGCCCGTCGCCACCGCCGCCTCGCCGAGCAGCGACAGGGTGACCTTCGGAGGCCGCAGACAGTAACGCGCCAACTCCCGTCGCAGCGGCTCCAGTACGCCGTCGAGGCCGGCCGCCCAGCCGCCGATCACGACCAGTTCGGGGTCGAGGGCCAGGGCGAGGGCCGCCACGTCGTGGACGAGCCGCTGGATGAAGCGTTCGACGGCCGCGCGGGCCCGCTGGTCGCCCTCGCGGGCCTGTGCGAAGACCGCGGCGACGGCCTGCTCGTCGAGCGGATGCAGCGGCTCGTCCGTGGTGGACAGCAGCGTCTCCGGCGTCACCCCGCGGCCCAGCAGATGCAGCGCCCCGATCTCTCCGGCCGCCCCGCCGAACCCCCGGTGCAGCCGCCCGCCGATCAGCGATCCGGCGCCGGGGCTCAGCCCGGCCAGCACGAACACCATGTCGTCGGACTCGGTGGCCGCGCCCTTCCAGTGCTCGGCGACCGCCGCCGCGTTGGCATCGTTCTCCACCAGCACCGGGCACTTGAAGGACCGGCTCAGCCGCTCGCCGAGCCGCAGCCCCGTCCACTCGGGCAGCGCGGCGCACAACCGCACCGTGCCGTCCGCCTCCACGATCCCCGGCGAGGCCACCCCCACCGCCCGCAGCGAGTCCCGGGACACCCCCGCCCGGCGCAGCAGCTCCGCGACCGCCGTACGCAGCCGCTCCAGCCGCTCGTCGGCGGAGGCCGTCTCGGTCACGTCCTTCGCGACGGCGCCGAGCACCCGGCCGTCCAGGTCGGACAGGAGCGCGGCGACCCGGTGCGGCCCGATGTCGAGGCCGAGCAGATGACCGGCCTCGGCCCGGAACCGGAACCTTCGCGCGGGCCGCCCCTGCCGCCGTACGACGCTCTCGTCCGCCGCCTTCTCGACGACGTACCCCGCCTCGATCAGCCCCTCGACCACGCCCTCGACCGTCGGCCGGGACAGGCCCGTCACCCGGGTGATCTCGGTGAGGGTCGCGCAGTCCGTGGCACGCAGCGCGTGCAGCACCACCGCGGAGTTGATCCTTCGCAACAGCGAGGGATCCCCGCCGGTCAGCCGCCCCACGGTCCGTCCTCCCAGCTCGTGCGCATGTTGGCCGGATCGTACTCGTCAGGGCGGAGCCCGGCGAGTGCCGGGATCACAGAGATCGCTTGCCGGCCCCGATCAGCCCGGTGCCACGAACCCCGACTCGTACGCCGCGATCACCGCCTGCGTGCGATCCCGCGCGCCCAGTTTCGCCAGTACGGCGCTGACGTGCGACTTCACCGTCTCGGTGCCGACGACCAGCCGGACGGCGATCTCCGCGTTCGACAGCCCCCGCGCCATCAGCCGGAGCACCTCGGCCTCCCGCTCGGTCAGCTGCGCCCGCTCCATCGCCGCGCGGGCCGCACGATTGCCGCCTTCCTCGCCGTACTCGGCGGCGAGCTGCCGCACCGAAGCCGGGAACAGCAGCGACTCGCCCTCGGCGACCAGCCGTACCGCGTGCACGATCTCGGCCGGCCGGGCCCGCTTCAGCAGGAACCCGTCGGCCCCGGCCCGCAGTGCCTCGTAGACGTACTCGTCGTTCTCGAACGTCGTCACCACGAGGATCTTCGGCGGCTCGGCCACCGTCCGCAGCACCGCGCGCGTGGCCTCGATACCGTCCAGCAGCGGCATCCGCACGTCCATGGCCACCACGTCCGGCCGCAACTGCCGGACCAGCGGAATCACGGCCGCCCCGTCCGCGGCCTCCCCGACCACCTCGATGTCGGGCTGCGCCTCCAGCACGGCCCGCAGACCCGCGCGTACGAGGGGTTCGTCGTCGACGAGGAGAACGGTGACCGGCATCCGGCCAGCGTAGATCAGCGCAGCGGCAGCTCTGCGTGCACCTGCCAGTCACCCCGGTCGGGGCCGGTGTGTGCCCGGCCGCCCAGCAGCGCCGCGCGCTCGCGTATGCCCCGCAGCCCGCTGCCCCGGCCGGGCCCTGCTATGTCGGCGGTGAGCGGATTGCGGACCTCCAGGGCGAGCACCCCGTCGGCCACCGCGACCCGGACCCGGACGGGCACGGCTCCGGCGTGCCGCAGCACATTGGTCAGCGCCTCCTGGAGGATGCGGTAGCCCTCGCGGGAGACCGGCCCGGGGACGGTGTCGAGGGGGCCGGTCATGTCGACGTCGACCTTCGCGCCGGACGCCCGCGCGGACTCCAGCAGACGGTCGGCGTCGGTCAGCGTGGGCCGGGAGCTGACCGGGCGATCCGACTCGCGCAGGATGCCGAGCACGCGCTCCAGGTCCTCCAGGGCGGCCCGGCCGGTCTCCTCGATGGCGTCCAGGGCGCGGTTCGTGAACGCGGGATCGCCCGCCGCGCGCGCGGCGCCCGCCTGGACGACAGCGACGGTCAGGGCGTGACCGATGGAGTCGTGCAGCTCACGGGCGATACGGGTGCGCTCCAGGAGTTGTTCGGTGCGCTCCTCCATGGCCGCGAGCTGGTCGGCCGGGGAAGGCCCGAGGAGGCGGTGGGCGAGTGCGGTGACGAGCTGCCCGGAGCCGACCACGGTGGCCCCCAGGACGGCCAGCGCGGGGGCCACCAGCAGCACGTGCCACCAGTGGTGGCCGTCGAGCACGAGCAGCACGCCCTCGTCGGCGTCGCCGCCGAACGGGGACAGCGCCAAGTCCACGGACGCCAGCAGCAGTTGGAAGGTGAAGAGGGAGGTAGCGCAGCCGAGCAGCAGCCGCGCCTCCAGCCAGAGCACCACCCGCCCCCGGTCGCTCCAGGACGCGGACGGCGCGACGACGATGTCGTTGCTCTCGCTGTCGGGCCGGTGACCGGTCAGCAACAGCCTTGCCTGTAACCCCTCCACGGTGCGCATCGCGGGGACCAGACCGACGGGCGCGAGCACCGCGCCCGCCACCACCCAGGTCCACCATGCCTCCTCGATGAACAGCCACATGGACGGCCACACGACCGCGATGTACAGATGCAGCAGCCGTGTGTATGTCACCGCCCGTCCGAACGGGCGCAGCGAGCGGACCATTCGGTCATCGTGCCAGCCCCCACCGACAACAGGCCTCCCCCGCCCGGGGGAGACGATCTCCACCCGCGGGGGAGGCCCGGGAGCGGCTCCGGCGGCGAGGCTGACGCCATGACCAGCATCGAAGTCCAGGCCCTCACCAAGGAGTACGGCACCCGGCGAGCCGTGGACGACCTCACCTTCACCGTCCTCCCCGGCCGTGTCACCGGCTTCCTCGGCCCCAACGGCGCCGGGAAGTCCACCACCATGCGGCTGGTGCTCGGCCTCGACCGGCCGACCTCCGGCACCGCCACGGTCGGCGGCCGTGCCTACGCGACGCTCCAGGAGCCCCTGCGGCACGTGGGTGCCCTGCTCGACGCGCAGGCCGCCCACGGCTCTCGCACCGGACGCGACCATCTGCGCACCCTGGCCGCGAGCAACCGCATCGCGGACCGGCGGGTGGACGAGGTGCTGGAGGAGACCGGGCTCGCCGCGGTGGCCCGGCGCCGGGTGCGGACGTACTCCCTGGGCATGCGGCAGCGGCTCGGTATCGCGGCCGCCCTGCTCGGTGATCCCGAGGTGGTCATGCTCGACGAGCCCTCCAACGGCCTCGACCCCGAAGGCATCATCTGGATCCGCGCGTTGCTGCGCAGGCTCGCGGGGGAGGGGCGCACGGTCCTGGTCTCCAGCCACCTCATGAACGAGACCGCGTCCTTCGCCGACCACCTCGTGGTGCTGGGCCGCGGCAGGCTCCTCGCCGACACCCCGATGCGGGAGTTCATCCACGCACGCGTGCAGCCGAGCGTACGGATCCGCACCACGGACCCCGCCGCCCTCAGGACGGTCCTCGCCGAGCACGGGCACGACGCCGCCCAACACCACGACGGCCACTGGAGCGTGCGGCACGCTCGCGTGGACGACATCGGGCGTCTCGTCTCCGCGGCGGGCGTCCCGCTCCTCGAACTGGCCGCGGAGGAGGCCACCTTGGAGCAGGCGTATCTGGACCTCACCGCCACCGAGACCGAGTTCACCGCACAGCCCCAGGAGGCCTGAGATGCCGTTCGCACCCGTCCTGCACGCCGAGTGGCTGAAGATCCGCACCCTGCGTTCGCTGCTCGGGGCGCTGCTGGCGCTGTTCGCCGCGACCACGGCGTTCTCCGCGATCGCCGGGGTCTCCGAGACCTCCGACCCCGCGTTCGACCCGCTGTTCATGGCGTTGTCCGGCGTGATGCCCGGTCAGATCGCGGCCATCTCCTTCGGCGCGATGGCCGTGTCCTCGGAGTTCCACGGTGGCGGACTCCGGCTCTCGCTCGCCGCGGTGCCGCGGCGTGGTCGGTGGTTCGCGGCCAAGCTCACCGCCATCGCCGTACCGGCCCTGGTGGTGGGGCTGGTCACCGCCTTCGCGGCCCTCGCCGTCGCCCGCGCCGGCCTCGGAGACGCGGCGCGTGGGCTCAGCGCGGGGGAGCAGGCGCGCGGCGTCGTGGGCTGCGGGATCTACCTCGTGCTGATGGCGCTGTTCGCGGCGGGCCTCGCGGCGCTGCTGCGCAGTGGGGTGGGCGCGCTGTCCCTGCTGATCCCGTTCATCCTGGTCGTGTCCTTCGTGATCGGGGACGTGCCGGGCGGCCTCACCGACTTCCTGCCCGACCGGGCGGGACAGATCGTCCTGTACGAGACGCACGACGGACCGCTCGGGCCGTGGTCCGGCCTCGCGGTGACGGCAGTGTGGACCGCCGCGGCCGTTGCCGCGGGTGCCTGGAGCGTGCGGCGCAGGGACGCCTGACGGCACGCCAGTTGTCAGTGGTACCCGGTTTACTGGATCACATGGACATCGCGAAGGACCTCGCCCTGATCGACCAGTTGTGCGCCCGGGACTTCCCCGCGGCGCACGCTCCCTACCACGCCGCGTGGTTAGGGCCGGGGGACTGGCCGGACGCGCGCGACTGCTACGCCTACGAAGCGGCGCTCGTCGAGCGGTTGACGCAGCGATGGGGAGCGTCGGACCGCTGGGGGACCGTGACGTTGGTGGAGCGCATCGCCCGGGGTGAGGCCATACCCGAACCCTGGGCGATGCTCACCGCCCTGGCCATCGACGTGCGCACGTGGGTCGTGCCCGGCACCGGCCGTCGGCTCACCGTGGCGGTGGCCGACCGGGACGAGGAGAATCAGCCGCGGCTCTGGGCCGGCGTCACGGAGACCGCGCCGCCGTGACCCGTCAGCCCTCCTCGGCCGCCAGCCGCAGCCGCGCGAACTCCTCCGCCATGGTCGCCGCTGTCCAGTGCGCGTTCAGCCCGCTCGGATTCGGCAGCACCCACACGCGCGTGTCCCCGATCATCCGCTCCTGCGGACCCACCTGGGCCTTCTTGTCGTCGAACGCCGCCCGATACGCGGTCACCCCGACCACTGCCAGCCACCGCGGCCGCAACCGCGCCACCTTCAGCGCCAGTTGCCGCCCGCCCTCGCGGTACTCCTCCGCGCTCAGCTCGTCCGCCCGCGCGGTCGCCCGCGCCACGACATTGGTGATGCCGAGCCCGTAGCCCAGCAACTCCTGCTGCTCCGCAGGCTTCAGCAGACGAGGCGTGAAGCCCGACAGATGCAGCACCGGCCAGAAGCGGTTGCCCGGACGGGCGAAGTGATGGCCTGTCGCGGCGGTCATCAGACCGGGGTTGATCCCGCAGAACAGCACGCGGAGACCGTCCGCGACGACATCCGGTACCAGACGGTCGCGGGCGGCCTCCAACTCGGCGGCGGTGAAGCGCGTCAGAGGATGGCTCCGGGGGTGTAACCGGCGGCCTCCGGGTGCTGCTTCACGATCTCCTCGATCCGGCCGACGACCACACCGACCTGGTCGGCCGCGGCGCCCGTGAAGGACAGCTTGTCGGCCATCAGCGCGTCCAGCTGGGCCCGGTCGAGCGGGATGCGCTCGTCGGCGGCCAGCTTGTCGAGCAGCTCGTTGCGCTCGGCACCCTGCTCACGCATCGCGAGCGCGGAGGCCACGGCGTTCTCCTTGATGGCCTCGTGCGCGACCTCACGGCCCACGCCCGCGCGGACCGCGCCCATCAGCACCTTGGTGGTGGCGAGGAAGGGCAGGTAGCGGTCCAGCTCACGGGCCACGACCGCCGGGAAGGCACCGAACTCGTCGAGCACGGTCAGGAACGTCTCCAGCAGACCGTCCAGCGCGAAGAACGCGTCCGGCAGCGCGACCCGGCGCACCACCGAGCAGGACACGTCGCCCTCGTTCCACTGGTCCCCCGCCAGCTCGCCGGTCATCGACGCGTAGCCGCGCAGGATGACCATCAGGCCGTTGACGCGCTCGCAGGACCGGGTGTTCATCTTGTGCGGCATCGCCGAGGAGCCCACCTGGCCCGGCTTGAAGCCCTCGGTCACCAGCTCGTGCCCGGCCATCAGACGGATCGTCTTGGCGAGGGAGGACGGCGCCGCCGCCAGCTGCACCAGCGCGGTGACGACCTCGTAGTCCAGCGAGCGCGGGTAGACCTGGCCGACCGACGTGAACGCCTGCGAGAAGCCCAGGTGCCGCGCGATCCGGTTCTCCAGGTCGGCCAGCTTGGCCGCGTCGCCGCCGAGCAGGTCGAGCATGTCCTGCGCGGTGCCGACCGGGCCCTTGATGCCGCGCAGCGGGTAGCGGCCCAGCAGCTCCTCGACCCGGCCGTAGGCCACGAGCAGCTCGTCGGCGGCGGTCGCGAACCGCTTGCCCAGCGTCGTGGCCTGCGCGGCCACGTTGTGGGAGCGGCCGGCCATGACGAGCTCGGCGTACTCGCCGGACAGCTTGCCGAGCCGCGCCAGCACGGCCACCGTACGGTCGCGCACCAGCTCCAGGGAGAGCCGGATCTGGAGCTGCTCGACGTTCTCGGTGAGGTCGCGCGAGGTCATGCCCTTGTGGACGTGCTCATGCCCGGCGAGGTCGTTGAACTCCTCGATCCGCGCCTTCACATCGTGCCGGGTGACCTTCTCGCGCTCGGCGATGGAGGCCAGGTCGACGGTGTCGAGGACACGCTCGTAGTCGGCGATCGCCGCGTCCGGGACCTCGATGCCGAGGTCCTTCTGGGCCCGCAGCACGGCGAGCCAGAGCTGCCGCTCGAGCTTCACCTTCTGCTCGGGCGACCAGAGCGTGGCGAGCTCGGCGGAGGCGTAGCGTCCGGCGAGGACGTTCGGGATGCGGGGCTTGGCGGGAGCGGAAGTCACGTGTCCAGAGTTTACCCGGCGTCCATGGGGGCTCTGGCCCGTCCATGGAGGTGGGGCGCCGCTGGTCAGAGGCGCCCCGGATACCGTCCGTCGTCCGGTCTGTGAGACGAGTGTGAGACGGACGCTGCTGTCGTCAGGACTCGGCGTCCGTCTCGGCCTCGCCGGCCAGCACGATGCGCCGGACTTGCTGGCGGGTGTAGCCGGTCGCCTCGCTGATGTCCTTCTGCGGGACCTGATCGGCCGTCGCCTGCCTGATCGCTGCCGCCAACTCCTGCCGCAAAATCTCCGTCCGCTGCTCGGAGTCCCGGAACCGCTGCGCGGAGGCCGCCGAGCTGGCCATCAAGGTGATGAAGAAGGCCCGTAAGACGGCCATCACCCTGGTGTGGGTCACCGTCTCTCCGACCGCGGACAGCCTGCCGCGCGACGTCACCCGCAACACCTCCCACCGGGTGGCGTTCGCGGTCGGCGACCACGTGGCGAACGACGGCTTGCTCGGCTCGGGCAAGCACAAGGCCGGCGTCACCGCGACCACCCTGATCCCCGGCGAGGACGTCGGCACGGCCGTGACCGTCGGGTTCAGCGCCAAGCCGTTCGAGGTGGTGCGCGCCCACTACGTGGCCCGCGACCCAGACAAGGGCATCTACGAGGTGACACCGGTCGTCGAGAGGGCGATGACGGTGTACGAGGGCGGTGTCGAGATCCCCGTGACGGCTACGTTCACGCCCGTTGACGAGCTCGCAGACATCCTCGCCGTCCTCGGCGACGATCCCCGTGTCCGCGCCCAGGACGTCCTCTACCGCCTCCAGGACCGCAACGCCGTCCACTACGGCGACTGGACCTTCGGCGACCTCAAGAGCGCCCTGGAGCCGTATGGGGCGGCCCCGTACAAGTCCAACGGCATCCAGGTCGTCGCCCGCGACCGTCCAGGACGCCGTTCTGGAGCGCCTGCGGAGGACGAGGAGGACTTCGACGACGAGTAGGGAGGCGCCCGGGTCTCGGGGAGTTCTCCCTGACCGCCTCCCTGCTGTGCCTCCCTGTACATGACCTGCATAAATGGCCATTCAGGGAGGCCAGGGAGGACGGGGAGGCGCACCCCAGGGAAACGGGAAATGGGCACTTCAGCCTCCCCCGCTGTGCCTCCCTCCCCTGGGCTCCGCATGCGGGCACAGGCTGGCGGACGCACTCTGAAGCCATGGACAGCCGGACCCCGCCCGGCCCTCCGGACGGGCCGCTACAGCCCCAGGGCCACAACGACACAACTCGGCCCGCGCGCTCCTGGCGCAGCGTCCTCACTCATGCGGGCGCGGCACTCCTCGGTCTCCTCCTCGGGGTGCTGATCGGTCTCACGGGCAATCTCAACGCCGACAAGGCCGCGCCTTCGGCAGCGACCGGCACGGAGATGGCCATCGCTAGCGACCAGCCTTCAGCCGACAAGGTCCCATCGGACGGGATCCCCGGTGATGGCACGTACGTCGTCGGTAGCGACATCAAGCCCGGCACCTACCGCAGCGACGGCCCGCAAGGCGGTCAGACCACCAGCTGCTACTGGGCCCGGCTCTCCGGTACCTCCGGTGAGGCAAAGGACATCATCGCCAACGAAGGCACCAGCGGCCAGACGACCGTGACGATCGCCGCCACCGACAAGGCGTTCACAACCATGGGCTGCAAACCGTGGAAGAAGATCGGTTAGCGCTTCCGTTCCCTGCAAAGGCAGACCAGCGCACAAAGCCAGGCGCCGGGGGCGATGTGCGCGCAGCCTAACGTCCGGGCTTCCAATCGGTATCCAGAATTGCGGCATGCACGGCTGCCACGATCATCGTGATGGCGAGTACGCCGCCCATCCAGTTCTTCGGATTGCCGAGCAACGAGCCCAGGAATGCCGCGCCGTAGATGATGACCGCGTAGGCCGCAGGCACCAGCATGGTGACGACACGCTTCTTCGCCGCCACGAAGAACAGCGGCGGTGCGAGCAGGCCAGCGGACAGCACCACTACGAGGACCCAGATCACCTTGTGCTGCGTCGAGTTGTACATGTGGGCGCGGATGGGCGCGTTGACGTACGGGTTGCTCATGATCCCCCCTCGGATCAGCCAGAGCAGACAGTGTGACGCGCACCACAGGACGTCGGCAGCAACTTCGGGAAACTGCTCGACGCAGTCTCAGTGCTCCCACGTGTCCGGACCGCCGCCGCGCCACTCGATCCAGCCCGCGCCCGCGACGTCGAGCTCGTCGACACCTTGCAGGCCGGCCGTCTCCAGGAACGCCACCACGTCCCGCAGCCGGAACGCCCGGCCGAGGATGGTCCCGTCGACACGGACACGACGGCCGCCTTCTTCGTCGGGCGGGTACACGATCACAGCGGGCATGAGGCCAGAGTGACGCACGGCACCGACAGCGGGACCCCGGGACGGCCGCGCGCCACGATCACAAGCTCCGGTTGCAGCACCCGGCCCTGCCTCTACTGGCCGTGAGCGATCCCGATCGCCTCGTACAGGAACGCCTTCCGCTCCTCCTCCATCGTCCGCAGTCCCTCGCTCACGTCCACCGCGAAGTACTCCCCGAAGACGCGGACGACGGTCTCGACTGCCCCCATAGAGATCATCACAGCGGCCATCACCGTGGCCGCCTCCCCGACGAGACCTTCCCCGCCCGCCAAGTCCTTGGCCTTGCCGATCATCCACGGCCGGTTGTGCGCCGCCCCCGAAGTCAGCCTGTAGGGCGCCGGCAGCCAGACGGGCATGGCCTTGGCGACTCGCTCAGTGATGTTGATGTCCAAGGGCGCGGACTCGCTGCCAAAGCTGTAGCCGCCCAGCTTCCCCTTGGCGTTGTGCCGCTCCACCGCCTGACACCTCCGCAGGGCATTCTCGACGTAGGCCAGCATCTGGCCCGCTTCAGCCGGCTCATGCCCGTGTGCTTCGCCCTGCTTCTGTGCGTAGACGGCATCCGTCCTCCACATGCCGGCCACACGAGCCAGACGCCGGTTCAGGGGGATCGCAGGGTCGAGGAGGTACTCGGAGAAGACCACTCCCTCCATGGCCACGCGGCTGAGCGTCAGCGGCGACCAGACAGGGGGCGGCTGCATGAGGAGGTCGTGCTCCAGCGCCCGAACGTGGTCAAGCGCGTTGTCCTTCGTCAGCTCTGCAGTTTCCAGCAGCAGAGCATGCAGGTTGTGTCGCTCGCCGCGGAGCGGCTCACTGAGCTGATTGAGCTCAGCATTCTCCTTGCGGAACAGCGAGTCGGTGATCTGCGCGAAAGCTTCCGGGTCCACCACCCTCAGACATTCGTCAGCGAGTTCACGGAACCGCTTGAGGATTGCGGCGGCCGCCGTAGCGAGTTCCGGCGTGATCGGGACGGTGAAGAGGCGTACAGCCTCACCCTCGGGTATGACGTCGTTCATGTACGAAACGGTAGGCGTCCGCCTTGTGCCGCGTCGTGCCGATTTATGAGGTCCACACGGCGGAGCGGTGAGCCAAGGAGGTTGTCAGTGAGGCCACTTAGCCTGATGGGATGACCATCAGAGGCGCCCTCACTGTCGAACTGTCCGGACCGTACGAAGCTCGCACAGCACTCCTCGATGCCTTCGCCGCAGAGTCCATCGCTGCCCGGTACATCACCCCCCAAGCTGTGGGCCCTGACGAGGAAGGGAAAGGCTGGGTGCGCGCCGAGTTCCATGAGGGCACCGACAGTCCCAGCGCGGACTTCGGACAGGACTGTCTCAGCAGGTGCACGTCCATCGGCCAGCAGTTCGGCTACGTGCTGCGCAGCCACGGGGTCGTCATTGGCGGCGCAGCCCAGATGCGGCACATCGTCGATACCCGGACGGGGGAGCTCGTCATCAAGGGTTTCAACGTGGGCCCGGAGTTCCTGGCCATCATCTCGGAAGAGACGGGCATCCCCGTGAAGTACCTCGACGTGCGGGAGCCGCCGGGTATGTGGGATGTACCCGAGGCCTGACGTCGTCGAGGTAGAGCGCCCTACCCCGAGAACGAGGTGACCGCCTAGAACAGTGAGGCGCTAGGCGCCACCACGAGACGTGTGCCAAGAGCGTGCCATCTACCGGGTAAATCCGCATGTCAAGGCCAACACACCGCATCATCTGTGCGGTTGGAGGTCACTCTCTCGGGGTCACAGCACGGACACACCACTCACGCGCCGTCTTCACGCGGCGCATGATGCCCTCTCTGACCCGCACGACCCTGGGGGGACCATGCGCACCCGCACCACCACCACCGTCACGGCTGCCCTGCTGCTCGCCACCCTCGTCAGCTGCTCATCGGGCACCTCGAAGAAGCCGACCGTGGCCAAAGCCTCTGACACCGCGTCGGCCAGCAGCTCGCCGAGTCCGTCACCGTCGCCCAGCTCCAAGACGTACAAGCTCGGCGACACCGTCGACATCAGCTCCGAATACGACTTCTCAGCCGTCGTACTCGCCTTCAAGGACGACGGGATCTCCGGCGGCCCTGGTCTGCTGTCCGCTGGCCAGAAGTGGGCCGTGGCGGAGGTGAAGGTGTGCAACAAGGACACGGAGCCGTTCGGTGTGAGCCCGTTCGTGTGGACACTCGCCTATGAGGACGGGGCCCGCGTCGAGCCGACGCACATCAGCGGGAGTGAGTTGCCGCAGCCGCTGTACCCGCTGGAGGCGAAGGTGCGCGGTGGTGACTGCGTGCGGGGCAACGTCACTTTCCAGGTGCCGGAGCAGGGGCGGGCAAAGCGGGTGCTGTACAGCCCTGGGGACTTGGATGAGCCGGTGGAGTGGGCGGTCCCGAAGGCGTAGCCCGAGCCCTCAGCGCGGCCGCATGGTCCGCTGCACCCGGCTGATCACGTTCTGCGCGTCGGCCCCGTAGACCGCGGACTCCCCCAGGGTGTGCCACACCTTCGAGTAGGTGGCCACGCTGTCGGCGTCGTCCAGCCAGACCTCCGCATGCCAGTCCTCGGCGATCACGAGCCGGTCGTCGAGGATCCAGAATCCGTTCGCCGCCGGGATCTTCAGCGACGCCCCGAGCGGGACGACGCCCAACTCCACCGTGTCCATCCCGACCAGGCCCGCGAGCCGGTCGAGCTGCGAGGCGAGGACCGACGGCGAGCAGATCAGGGCATGGAGCGCCGCCTCCCACACCAGCGCGTGGAACGTGTGGCCGCCCTGATGCAGCCACTGCTGGCGCAGGATGCGGGTACGGACGGCTTCCTCGGTGTCCCTCACGGAGCCATAGAGGTCGGCGTAGCGCAGGAACATCGCGCGGGCGTAGTCGGCGGTCTGGAGCATGCCGGGGATGACGGACTCTTCCCAGGCGTAGATGGTGCGGGAGCGGTCGACCTCGAGGTTCCACACGTCCTGCACGGGGCGGTGGCCGGCGGCAAGCTGGCGACGCCAGGACCGGATGTGGGACTCGAACCCCTTCAGGCGGGCGTCGAGTTCGGCGAAGACGTCGGGCTGCCCGACAGCCTCGGCCCACGCCCGCAGGTCGTCCGAGGTGGCGGTCTGGCGGCCGTTCTCCAGCTTGTAGACCTTCGAGTGGGGCCAGCCGAGGCGGGCGGCGAGTCGGGGGCCGGTGAGCCGTCCTGCGGGCCCGGTCAGTCTCAGGTCGCGAAGGCGCGCGCCGAGGGCTTCCCGGGCCTGCTGGTAGTCCGTGCTCACC
The DNA here is from genome assembly GCF_045041065.1 of Streptomyces sp. NBC_00028. Lineage (NCBI taxonomy): Bacteria > Bacillati > Actinomycetota > Actinomycetes > Kitasatosporales > Streptomycetaceae > Streptomyces > Streptomyces sp. NBC_00028. Next base: position 8,448,295 of record NZ_CP108293.1, read on the forward strand.
GGCGGCTCGTCAGGTCGTGCGCAGGCTGGCGGCGAACTCACCGCACGGGATGGCCCCGTGCGTGGCGATGTCCCGCAGTTGGCAGTAGCGCAGCACCTTCGCGGGCTCGGTGATGATCTCGACGTCGTGGAATACGTCCTCGTCGTCGAAGTTGAGGTGGGCGACGATCCGGCTGTCGAAGATCCAGAAGTCCTCGGCGGGCAGCAGACGCGCCTCGGCTTGGCTGCGGGGCAGGACGCGGATGTCCTCGCCGGCCGCGGTGTTGCGCGGGGAGTCGGCGAGGAGGAACAGCTGGCCTTCGGTGGACGGCTGGTCGACGATCCGGACGCGGCCGATGGTCTTCCCGGCGAGGACTTGGCGGCGGATGTTCTGGGACCAGTCGTCGTCTTAGTCCAGGGTGATGGCGCCTGTCTCGACGAACTCGGAGTACGTGGAGTCCTCGCGGTCCGAGGCGTAGCCGCGGCGGGTCTCCAGCCGCCAGGCAGTGTGCTCGAAGGTGTGGAAGAGCTGGCCGAACTCGTCGAGGTCGATGATGTCCGGCACGCGGTGCAGCTCCTTGGGGCCGTGGTTCACGAGCAGTTCGGCCGGGAGGACGACTGCCACGTCGTCGGGTCCGAGGTGTTTGAGGCGGGCGAGATCGTCGGGGTCGGTGACCGGCGGTCCCTGGACGATGATTTCGCCGGTTTCGGTGTCGGTGTGGAGTCTGGGCAGCCGCCGTTCTTGCTGTCCGTGCCGGTGAAGATGAGCCGTCGTGTCACGGTGCCTCCCTCGGTGCGGGACTCGTCGCCATCAGCATCGCCACAGCAGCCGTGTGGAACTACGGTCGCCGAGCGGCCGTTTGCGACCAAGCGAGAACATCTCAGCAGACGACGAGAACATTCGAGAACATTGCCTGGAGGCTGTCAACAGGCGCTCCCTACCGTCCCGTTCATGACCTCTGCACTCGAACTGCAAGACGCGGCCAGCGTCGACCCGTTCACGGCGGTGGAGTCCCTGCGCGCCGCGCTCGACCGTGCCGGCATCGTCTTTCCGTCGCTCGCCGTCGACCCTCAAGGCACCCCTCGGGTTCGCCTCGTCGAACTCGGCCGCGTCCGCCCGGACGTCGCCATGCGCCTGGCCGACGCCCTTCAACGGGGGCAGGCAGCATGAGCGGCACCAGGGGGAACGCGTCCGTCGCGTCAACAGCCGCGACCTGCCCGGAGGATCGGGATCCCCTGGACATCGACACGATGCGCGCGGCCGTGGACCGGCTCCTCGACCCCGACGCCGTACCCGAGACGCTCCCGCCGGACCCCGCCGAGATCGAGATCCTCACCCTCCAGCTGCGCGGACACCTCGAACTCCTCCTCCCCGAGGTCGAGGACACGGCGAAGCGCCTCCCGCGATCGAGCATCCCCCGGTACTGCGCCCTCGCGTGCGCCGGCGAGGCCCGCGAGAGACTCCGTACCGGACCGAGCTCTCGGTTCGGCGGCCCCACCGGGCACGCACGGCGCCTCGCCCGCACCCTCAACGCCCTGCTCGACCACTGGGAAGCCCTCACGGGGGGCGCGCCATGACCGCGCCCCCGCCCGTGTGCCGCCACTGCGACGAGCCGATCACCGACCCGGACGAGGCCATCTACATCGGACACGAGCCGGGCAACTCCGGCCCCGGCTGGGACATCTGGGCACACCGCGCGCAGGCCGATCTGCTCCGCCCCGACCCCGTCGCCATCCACGCGCTTGCCCGCGTCCTGATCGCACGAGCCCTGCGCTCCGATGCTTGATCTCCCGCCCGCCCTCTCAGCACCCCAGGCGTTACGAGAGGGCGGGCGGGTTCCGATGCGGCACCATCACCATCATGACGTTCACCGTGCACGACACCGTCCGCGCCCGGACCGCCGCCCTCCTCGCTGCTACGCCCCATCCCCTCACCGCCGCGTACATGGCCGACCACCTCGGAACCACTACGACCCAAGTTGGCCGAGCCCTGCGGCAGCTCGAAGCCGGGGGCCTGGCCATGCGGCAGAACGGACGCGGCGCGCTGCCCGGAGGGGGCGGAGCGCCAGACGTTTGGCGGACATCAACGTGATCGCGCCGGACCATCTGCAGGCAGCACACCAGCAGCACGCAGATGGCCCGTGATCTCGTGCGCGACCTCCCGCCTCACCACCGCGTACGCCTTCTCCAACGCCGCGAACTCACGCTCCCGACCCTCGGCCAACATCTTCGCCATCACCCGCCGCAAGAGCCACGTCACCACCGGCCGTCCCGACGACCTGCGACTACGCCCCGGGCCCGTCGTACGGCAGCAGATCGGGCCGCTTCGGCGGCAGCCCGTCCCCGGACGACCGGCCGGTGAGGCGCCGCCCGATCCAGGGCATCAGGTGCTGCCTGGCGAAGCGGGCGTCGGCGACCCGGCGGGCGGCCCACCCGGGCGGCAGGGTCGCCGGCAGCGGGGTACGCCACTCCGTGTCCTCGGGGTCGTAGCCGAGCGTCTGCCACACCGCCTCCGCGACCCGGCGGTGCCCCTCGGGCGTCAGATGCAGCCGGTCCACGTCCCACATGCGCGGGTCGCTCAGCGACGCCGCCCCGTACAGGTCGACGACCAGGGCGCCGTGCCGCTCGGCCAGCTCGTCGACGCAGTCGAACAGCTCCTCCATGCGCGGCCGGAACCGCTCCAGGACCGGCCCCTGGCGGCCGGGGCTGCGCATCAGGACCAGCTGCTTGCAGGACGGGGCGAGCCGCTCCACGGCCTCCGTGAGCAGATCCCGTACCCGGACCATGTCGCACTTGGGGCGCAGGGTGTCGTTGAGCCCGCCGACCAGCGTGATCACGTCCGGCTGCATGGCCGCCGCCACGTCGACCTGCTCGTCGACGATCTGCTTGATCAGCTTGCCGCGCACCGCGAGGTTCGCGTAGCGGAAACCGGGGGTGTGGGCGGCCATCCGGCCGGCCAGGACATCGGCCCAGCCGCGGTAGGAGCCGTCCGGCAGCAGGTCCGACATGCCCTCGGTGAAGGAGTCGCCGACCGCGACCAGGCTGGTGTGTGTGGGGTTCTTCTGCATGGCGGAGGAAATGGTATCCCGTGCACATACCCGACGGTCGGTCGCCCTGTGCGCGTACGAAGCACTCAGGCCCGCTGCCCGAACAGCCGCCGCAGCACGTCCTCCATCGTCACCAGCCCCGCCAGCCGACCGTCGTCCCCGACCGCCGCCGCCAGATGCGTACGGCCGCCCCGCATGGCCGTCAGCACGTCGTCCAGCGGTGTGCCCTCCCGCACGCGCGCGATGGGCCGCATGTCGCGCACCGGGAACGGCACGTCCCGCGGCGAGGCGTCCAAGGCGTCCTTGACGTGGAGATAGCCGACGATCCTGCGGGTCTCGTCGACCACCGGGAACCGCGAGAACCCGGACTCCGCCGACAGTCGCTCCAGCTCCTCCGGGGTGACGCCCACGCGCGCGTAGACGACGCGTTCGAGCGGGAGCACCACCTCGCCCACCGGACGGCGGCCCAGTTCCAGCGCGTCGTGCAGCCGCTCCCGGGTGCGGTCGTCGATCAGCCCCGCCTCGTCGGAGTCCTTCACCAGCCGGGCCAGCTCCGCGTTCGAGAAGGTCGCCGTGACCTCGTCCTTGGTCTCGACCCGCAGGAGCCGCAGCAGGCCGTTCGCGAAGGCGTTGACCGTGAAGATCACCGGGCGCAGCCCGCGGGACAGGGCGACGAGGGGCGGGCCGAGCAGGAGCGCGCTGCGCACCGGTTCCGCCAGCGCGATGTTCTTCGGCACCATCTCGCCGAGCAGCATGTGCAGATAGGTCGCCGCGGTCAGCGCGATCACGAAGGAGACCGCGTGCCCCGCGCCCTTCGGCACGCCCAGCGCGTGGAACACCGGCTCCAGCAGATGTGCGATCGCCGGCTCGGCGACGACACCGAGGACCAGGGTGCACAGGGTGATGCCGAGCTGGGCCGCCGCCATCAGCGCCGAGACGTGCCGCAGGCCCCACAGCACGCTCCTGGCGCGCCGGTCGCCGTCATCGGCGTACGGCTCGATCTGGCTGCGGCGCACGGAGATCAGGGCGAACTCTGCGCCCACGAAGAAGGCGTTGACCACGAGGGTCGCGAAGCCGATCAGCAGCTGGACGGCGGTCATGCCTCGGCCCCCTCGTCGGACACGTCCCGAGGTGCGTGCAGCAGCACCCGCGCGGCCCGGCGCCCCGAGGCGTCCACGACGTCCAGCCGCCACCCGGTGACCTCGACCGTGTCGCCGACGAGGGGGATGCGGCCGAGCTCGGTCGCCACGAGCCCCGCCAGCGTCTCGTACGGCCCCTCGGGCGCCCGCAGCCCCACGCGCGCGAGCTGGTCGACACGGGCCGAGCCGTCGGCCGAGTAGAGCGCGCGGCCCTCGTCGTCACTCCCGGCCGGGGCCAGGTCGGGAGTCTCGTGCGGGTCGTGCTCGTCGCGGACCTCGCCCACGACCTCCTCGACGATGTCCTCCAGCGTCGCCACCCCGGCCGTGCCGCCGTACTCGTCGATGACCACGGCCATCGTGCGCTTCCCGGACAGCCGGTCAAGGAGCCGGTCCACGGTGAGCGACTCCGGGACGAGCAGCGGCTCGCGCATCAGTTCGGAGACGGGCATCCGGGGCCGACGCTCGGCCGGGACCGTCAGGACGTCCTTGATGTGCGCGGTGCCCACGACCGAGTCGAGGCTGCCGCGGTAGACCGGGAAACGGGACAGGCCGGTCGCGCGCGTGGCGTTCGCGACGTCCTCGCAGGTCGCCTGCACATCAAGGGCGATGACCTGCACCCGCGGTGTCATGACGTTCTCCGCGGTGAGATCCGCGAGATTCAGGGTCCGGACGAAGAGTTCGGCGGTGTCGGCCTCCAGCGCGCCCTGCTTGGCGGAGTACCGGGCCAGCGCCGCCAGCTCCTGCGGTCCGCGCGCGGCGGCCAGCTCCTCGGTGGGCTCCACGCCGAGCCGGCGTACGACACGGTTCGCGGTGTTGTTGAGATGCGTGATGAAGGGCCGGAACGCGGCGCTGAACCAGCGCTGCGCGTTGCCCACCCGCCGGGCCACGGCCAGCGGCGAGGAGATCGCCCAGTTCTTCGGCACCAGCTCGCCGACGACCATCAGGAACACCGTCGACAGCGCCGTACCCAGCACCAGCGCGAGCGAGGAGGCCGTCGAGGCGGAGACCCCGAGCGACTCCAACGGGCCGGCGATGAGCTTGGCGATCGACGGCTCGGCGAGCATGCCGACGACCAGGTTGGTCACGGTGATGCCGAGCTGCGCCCCTGAGAGCTGGAAGGTCAGGTTCCGTACGGCCTTCAGGGCGCCCGGCGCGCCCCGCTCGCCGCGCTCCACGGCCCGCTCCAGGGCGCCGCGATCGACCGTGGTCAGCGAGAACTCCGCGGCCACGAAGGCACCGCAGGCCACGGAGAGCAGGATCGCCACGAGCAGCAGGAGCACTTCGGTCATCGGGTCACCTCCGTCCCATGATCGGACAGGGCGTGGCAGCCCACACCTTTCACGGGAGGCCGGGTGACCCACCCATGGCAAAGGAAAAGTAAAACCGCCTAAACCGTGAGGTGCTTCACCCAGCGCCGCCACTTCTCCTCGGGCTCGTATCCGGCCGCCCGCCAGGCCGCCTGCCCCGTCTCGTTGCGCACCAGCACCATCGCGTCCCCGCGACGCCCGCCGAGCGCCACGAACCGCTCCTCCGCGGCGGCCAGCAACGCCGAGCCGATGCCCTGGCGGCGGCGCTCCGGATGCACCGCGAGCCGGTACAGATGGCAGCGCCAGCCGTCGAAGCCCGCGATCACCGTGCCGACCAGCTCGCCATCCCGCTCGGCCAGGATCAGCGCCTCGGGATCGCGGGCGACGAGCCGCTCGACGCCGTCCCGGTCGTCGCTGATGCTCGTGCCCTCGGCGGCCGTCTTCCAGAAGGCCAGCACCCGGTCGAGGTCCTCGGGCCCGGCGGCCCTGATGTGCGGATCAGTCATACGGCGATCCCATCACGCACCCCACGACGAGACCCGGAATTCCAGCATCCGGACAGCGGCGGAGGTCACGTGCCGTCCAGCTCCGCGACGACCGGCGCGAACGCCTCCATGTGCGGCTCCAGCACGGTCAGATAGCTGAAGCCGTACGTCTCGCGCAGCGCGAGCACCTTCGCGGTGACCTCCGCCCGACTGCCGACCAACAGAATGGGCAGCTCCAGCGCCTGCTCCACGGTCAATGCCGGAACCCGGTCGACGAGGGGCCGTACGGCGGCCTCGGGATCGTCCGTGACGACCACCATCTGGATGAGCAGGTTCAGTTCCGCCGGTTCCGCGCGGTCCGCCGTCAGCTCCCGGTACCGGGCGAACCGCGTGTCGAACTCCGCGGGGGTCGTCGGCACCAGCTTGCCCTCCGTGCTCCCCGGGACCAGATACGCGCCCGTGAACGCGGCGATGTCCGCGTGCTCGGCGGTGAGCCGCAGCATCCGCTCGCCGTTGCCGCCGAGCAGCAGGGGCACCCGCGCGTCGAGGAGCCGCCCCAACTCCTCGACCGTGTGCCGGAGATGGTCCACGCGCGCGCGTGGCGACCCGAAGGGCAGACCCGCCCGGTCGTGCTCCGCCTGTACATACCCGGTGCCCAGGCCGAGTTCGAGACGTCCGTCCGTCAGCGCGTCCGTCGTCGCCACCTCGCGGGCGAGCAACGCCGGGTTCCAGAAACCCGCGTTGAGCACGAACGTGCCGAGCCGCGGCCGCTCCGTCGCCGCGCCCGCCGCCACCAGCGCCGGGAACGGCGCGGGCATGCCCAGATGGTCCGGGACGAGGAGCACGTCGTACCCGATCTCCTCGGCCCGGCGGCACTTGGCCCGCCACGCCCCGGCGGGCGCGGGGTCGATCAGGCTGACGCCGAAGCGGAACGGGCGCGGCATGAACTCTCCTCGAACGCCTACGACTTGAGGCAACGTCTACCACCTGGTGGGCGCCTGTGACGTGAGGTCACGCCGATTGCCTCACTCGTGCGCGATGGCCGCCAGCACGTTCATGCGCGAGGCGCGCAACGCGGGCAGCAGTGCCGCCACGATGCCGACGACCGCCGAGCCGATCACCACCGCGACGATCGTCGTCCATGGGATCGCGAGCGCGTTCATGCCCTGCAACTCCAGCACCTGCTGGACGCACACCCCCCACACCAGCCCGAGTGCCAGCCCCAGGACCGCGCCGAAGACGGCGATCACCACCGACTCCAGGCGGATCATCCGGCGCAGCTGGCGACGGGCGAGCCCGATCGCGCGCAGCAGGCCGATCTCCCGGGTGCGCTCCACCACCGACAGGGCAAGGGTGTTGACGACACCGAGCACCGCGATGACGATCGCGAGGCCGAGCAGCGCGTACACCAGGTAGAGCAGGACGGCGATCTGATCGTGGACCAGCTTCTTGTAGTCGGCCAGGTCACGGACCTGGACCTGGGGATAGGGGTCGAGGGACTTGTCCAGCCGGGCCCGCAACTGGTCGGCGTTGGTGCCGGAGGCGGCGTTGACGTAGAGCGCGGAGTCCTGGCCGCCCGGCACGTACTTCTCCGCCGTGGCGATGCCGAAGAACAGCCCGCCCTGCATGCCGAAGCCGTCGGAGCCGTCCTGGTCGGTGAGGGCGGCGACCTTCATCCGCGTGCGCTGCCCGCCCGGGAACTCCACGGGGATCGTGTCGCCGATCCGCACGTCGTGGTCCTTGGCGAAGTCCACGTCCATGCCGAGACTGCCGGGCGCCAGCGCCGCCGCCGAGTCCCCGTCCGCGTACGTGACACGGGCGACGTCGTCCACCTTGTCGTCGTAGCCCGCGGCGGTCGTCTCGACGCGCTTGCCGTCCGGCAGCCGTACCGCGAGCGGCGCGAATCGCTGCCGTACGACGAGTCCGACGCCCTCGGTGTCGCGCACGGCGTCCGTGACGGTCTGCGAGAACGGCACGAAGTTGCTGTTCTGGACGACGAAGTCGGCGCCCAGCGTCTTGTCGATCTGCTGGTCGAAGGACTTCGACATCGACGCGCTCGCCACCGACATGCCACCGACCAGCGCGAGGCCCACCATCAGGGCCGCCGCGGTGGCGCCCGTACGGCGGGGATTGCGCAGGGCGTTGCGCTGGCTCATCCGGCCGATCGAGCCGAAGAGGGCCGGGAAGGCGGCGCCCAGGACCCGGATCACCGGGCGGACCAGCAGCGGGCCCGCGATCACCGTCGCGATGAGCGTGAGGACGACGCCGAGGCCCAGCAGGGAGGCCGACGAGGACGTCTTGGTCGCCGTCGCACAGCCCACCAGTGCCGCCGCGCCGAGCGCGCCCACGATCGAGCCCACGACCGCCCGTGTCCTGAGCGGCTTGCCGATGCCCGCGATCTCGGCGTCCGCGAGCGCCGCCATCGGCGAGACACCCGCTGCCCGCCGCGCCGGCAGATACGCCGCCACGAAGGTGACGCCGACCCCGACGACGTACGCCGCCACGGGAGTTCCCCAACCGACCACCATCTCGGTGGTCTTGAGGTTCATCCCGAAGACACCCATCAGCTTGATGAGGCCGGCCGCGAGCCCGATGCCCGCCGCCAGGCCCAGCGTCGAGCCGACCAGGCCGAGCAGGATCGCCTCGGTCAGCACCGACCGGCGCACCTGCCGGCGGTCCGCGCCGAGCGCGCGGAGCAGGCCCAACTCCCGGGTGCGCTGGGCGATCAGCATGGAGAACGTGTTGACGATCAGGAACACGCCGACCAGTACCGCGATCCCGGCGAAGCCGAGCATCACGTACTTGATGACGTCCAGGAATCCGCCGAGGTCCTCCGAGGCGGACTTGGCCTGCTCGTCGGCGGTCTTCACGTCATAGGCGCCCGTGTCCAGCACCGCGGCGATCCGCTTCTTGAGCTGGGCGTCGTTCACCCCGGGGGCCGCGTCCACCGAGACGCTCGTCGCCTTGTCCGGCGAGCCGAGCAGCTGGTCCGGAGCGGTGGCCGGGTCGAGGAAGAGGAGGGCCGCGCCCGGGTTGGTGGTGGTGAAGGTCGCGATGCCGACGATCCGGACCTTGAACGTGCCCGGCTGGGCCAGCACGGTCAGGGTGTCACCGATCTTCACGTGCTTCTTGTCGGCGGTGTCCGCGTCAAGGAGGGCCTCGGCGGCGCCGCGCGGGGCATGGCCGGAGGTGAGCTTCAAGGGGCTGCGGTCGGTGACGTACCAGTCGGAGGCGATGGTGGGGGCGCCGGTGGTCGGGCCGACCGACTCGTTGTCACGGTCGACGACCGTGATGTTCTCGACGCTCACGTCCGGATGGGTCGAGGCGACGCCGTCGACCTTCGCGACCTGGGCCGCGAGGGAGCCGGGCAGGGTGCGGGCCTCGCCGGTCGGCACCTGGGAGTCGAGGTCGTCCTTCGGCTCCACCGTCACATCGGCGGAGGTGGAGGCGAAGAGCCGGTCGAAGGTGCGGGTCACCGTGTCGGAGAAGATCAGGCTGCCCGCGACGAACGCCACGGACAGGACGATGGCCAGCGCGGACAGCAACAGCCGTCCCTTGTGCGCGAGGAAGCTGCGGAGCGTCGCCTTCAGCACCGGTTCAGTCCTTGTCGGGGGAGACGTCGGGGGAGGCGTCCGAGGAGGCGTCCGAGGAGGTGTCTGAGGAGGTGTCTGAGGAGGCTTCGGCGGGAGCGCCGCTGTCGGCCTGGCCTCGGATCACATCGAATCGCTTCATCCGCTCCAGCACCGCCTCGGCCGTCGGCCGCTCCATCCGGTCGACGATCCGTCCGTCCCCGAGGAAGAGCACCAGGTCGGAGTGGGCGGCGGCGCCCGGGTCGTGGGTGACCATGACGACGGTCTGCCCGAGGTCGTCCACGGCGTCGCGCAGAAAGCCGAGCACCTCAAGACCGGCCCGCGAGTCGAGGTTGCCGGTCGGCTCGTCGGCGAAGATCAGCTCGGGCCGGGAGGCCAGCGCCCGCGCGCACGCCACCCGCTGCTGCTGACCGCCGGACAGCTGGGCGGGCCGGTGCTTGAGGCGGTCCCGCAGCCCGAGCGTGTCGATGACCTGGTCCAGCCACTTCTCGTCGGGCTTCTTGCCCGCGATGTCCATGGGCAGGGTGATGTTCTCGGCCGCGTTCAGTGTCGGGATCAGGTTGAACGACTGGAACATGAACCCGATCCGGTCCCGTCGCAGCCGCGTCAGCTCGCGCTCCTTCAGGCCCGTGATCTCGGTGTCGCCGAGCCAGACCTGACCGGCGGACACGTTGTCGAGCCCGGCCAGGCAGTGCATCAGGGTCGACTTCCCGGAGCCGGAGGGCCCCATGACCGCGGTGAAGCGACCGCGCGCGATCTCCACGTCCACCGAGTCGAGGGCCAGCACCGTGGTCTCGCCCGAGCCGTACGCCTTGGTCAGTCCGCGGGCGCGGGCCGCTACCCCGTCGGCCGACGCATGGCCGGGGGCGTGCTCCGCAGCAGATGTGGACAAGACTGCCTCCTCGCTCGGACGTACGGACTCCCGGCCGAGCGTAGTGTGACCCCGCCCACACCCGGTATCCCCCTGGAGTGCAGGGCCGTCTCCACCCCAGGTCGGGCCCCTGATACCGATGTAGGGGGCAATCTCCACCCGCGGGCGGACCCTCTTGCCGGTGCTAGCGGTCCGGCGCTAGCGTCGAGGTATGGCGAAGACCCAGCTGAACGTACGGGTGGACGAGGGCACCGCCCGCGCGGCTCGCGAACGCGCCCTGGCCCGCGGCATGAGCGTCAACCGCTACATCGAAGAGCTGGTCAGGCAGGATGCCGGGGAGGTCGGACAGACCTTCGTCGAGGCCGCCGCCGACTTCATGAAGCAGTACGAGAACGTGTTCGCCGAGGAGTTCGGCGCCGAGCGCGAGGGACGTCGCTGACCCCTTGAGCGACAACCTGAGAATCGACCTCGCCTGGCTCCTCATGCTCGCCGAACAGAAGACCCCGGGTGACCCGCAGGTCGTCGACTGGGGCGCCCTCGTCGCGGCCGTCGCGCGGCACGAGGCCGAGATATTCGACGTGCCCGTCTACGACAGCGCGCACGCCCGCGCCGCCGCCCTGCTCCAACTCCTGATCCATGTACCGGCGTTGGAGCGCTCCAACGCCCTGTACGCGTCCTCCGTCGCCTACGCCTACCTCGTCGCGAGCGGCCTCAAGGTCGTCACCTCGCCCGAGCAGGTCCGTGACCTGGCCCGGCTGGTCAAGAACGGGGACGCCTCGGTGCACGACATCGCGGAGGAACTGCGGCAGTGGAGCCAGTGAACGCCGGGCCGCTCACTCGGCCGGACGCCAGGCGGTGCCCAGCACACAGAACGACGCCGGCGTCCTCGGCCCCTTCTCCGGCATGAACACCCGCCGGTAGGGCCCGAGTTCGAACCCCGCCTCCCGCAGCGCGGCGACCGGCTCCCGGGACAGATGGCAGCCCCCGGCGAGCGGCGGCCACACCGTCCGGTCCAGCGCCCGCTGGGCGAACCGCATCGCCGGTCCGCCGCCCCGGCCGTGCTCGAAGAACCGCACCACGCCACCGGGCCGCAGCACCCGCCGTATCTCCGCGAGGGCCCGCGGCACATCGCGCACGCTGCACAGCACCAGCGAGACCACGGCCGCGTCGAAGGCCTCGCTCTTGACCGGCAGCGCCTCCGCGGCACCCGGCACCACGTCGACGGGCACCTCCGAGCGCAGGGCGGACTCGACCGCCAACTGCCGCAGCGCGCGCTCTGGTTCGATCGCCACGACCTCCGCGACGGCGGCCGGATAGTGGCCGAAGTTCAGTCCGTTGCCCGCGCCGATCTCGATCACCCGCCCGGACAGCCCGGACAGCAGCCGGTCACGCACCCCGGCCATGCCCCAGCGGGTCTCGGCGGTGACACTCGCGCGGGCGTAGTAACGGGCGAAACGCGGGTGGTGCACGGGATCGCTCGGCAACCTGCCCGAGCCGGCGGACCGTAGCGGCATGGCGACCTCCCGAAAGGACGGGCCCTACCGTGATTGTCCCCCGGTGCGCGATCCGTGCACCTCCCGCCGCGCCTTACGCGACGAAGTCGCGCACCTGCTGGTAGACGCCGTAGTCGTTGTTCATGTCGGTGTGGGAGACGCAGCCGACCTCGACATTGGTGGCGCCACTGAGGATCGCCGTGGTGTCCGGGGTGAGCGCGTCGTCGCAGTTCGACCAGTAACTGGCGTACGAGACGCTGCCCGGGGTCTCGTCGCCGGAGTTGAGCGAGGTCAGGAACGAACTGCCCGTGTACATCTCGGCACACGACGTGTACAGCCAGGAGCACCAGGAAGCGGTCGTCGTGCCGTGGTTGACGCCGGCCACCGACACGAAGTCGTCCACGTACGATGTCCCGCTCAGGTTCTTCAGGTAGTAGCGGGAGTTCAGCGCGCCCATGGAGTGCACGACCAGATCCACCTTCGAGGCGCCGGTCTGCGACAGCACGGTCTTCACGTAACTGGAGAGCTGGCTCGCGGTGGTGACGTTCGACTTGGACCAGTCGTACGAGAACGCGTACAGCTGCGAGGACGTGTAGCCGTCGGCCTTGAAGTCGGCGATCCAGTCGTCCCAACTGCTCGCGTCACTGCTCAAACCATGGACGAAGACGATCGGATTGTGGGTCGCGGCCTGAGCGGGGGCCGCGGACAGGGAGAGTGACACAAGGAGCGAGGTGACGACGGCCGAGACGGCCGCTGACATGCGGCGCATGCGGGGTTGCATGGTGCCTCCTGATACGGGTGGGGTTGTCAGGAGGGTGCGGCCGGGTCTACGCGCGCCGCATCGGTGAAATCGCCGGTCTTTACGTGTCAATTAACTCGCCAGTAACGTCGATGGCGTGGTGACTCCGGTGAACCCCCCGCCCCTTGCCCCCACTTCGCCACCGCCCCCCACGGACGCGTGGCAGGGCCTGGTCTCCGCCCTGCCCGAGGGCGTCCGCGTACGGCTCCTGCACGCCGTGCACGGCGATCCTCGCGCGGCGGCCGAGGCCGTACGGCTGCTCGACGACCGCCGCTCGACCGGCCTCGACCCCCTTCCCGCCGAACCCGCCGCACTGGCCCCGTCGCTGCTGCGCGCCCACCGCGCGGAGATCCGCGCCCTGCCCGACGACACCCGCCTCCTGCTGCTCCTGGCCGCGGCCGACCAGTACCCGGTCGCCACCCACGCCTTCCTGCGCGCGGTCGCCGCCGCCCGCCTCGACACCCGCCCCCTGGAAGCCGCCGAGACCGCCGGGCTCGCCCACGCGAGCGCCGACGGGGTCGTCTTCCGTGACGCCTGGACGAGGATCGCCGCCTACGAGACCGGCTCCCCGGCGGACCGGCGCGACGTCCACCGGCTGCTGGCCCGCGTGCTGCGCGCGGAGGGCGAGACCCCGCTGCGCTCCTGGCACCGCGGCGCGGGCGCCCTCGGCCCCAGTTCCCGACTGGCCGGGGAACTCGCCACGGCCGCCGCCAAGGCCCGTGACGAGGGCCGCCTCCCGCTGGCCCGCGCCCTCGCCGAACGCGCGGCGGCCCTCTGTCCCGACCGGGGCGGGCAAACGCTGCTGTTGACACGTGCCGCCGTGTACGCCTGGCAGTCGGGTGCGGGTGACCGCGCCCGCGCCCTGACCGCCCGCACCGAGGACGACGCGCTGACCGGCGTACTCGCCCTGCGCGCCGGCAACGCGGCGGAGGCGTTCGACGCCCTGCTGACCGCTGTGGTGCGGGAACCGGGGGAGGAGGGGGACGCGACGTCCGAGGCCGATGGCGCGGCTCCGGAAGCGGCCTCCGCGCCCGACGGCCGGAACGTTTCCGCAACACTGGACACACCGCGCCCCACCCTCACCACCCTCGACGTCCCCGACCCCGCCCTCCACCTCCTCGCCCGTGCCACCGAAGCCGCCATCTACACCGGTGACCTGCGGCGATGTCGGGAGGCCGACCGGGTGGCCCGCAGGCTCGGAATCGAGCCCCCCGGGACGCTCGGCGGGCTCGCGGCGGCCTTCGAGGGACGGTACGAGGACGCGCGTGACCTGCTCGGCGCGACGGCCGGCCGCTGCGGCCCCGGTGGCGACCCGACCCTCCTGATCCACGCCGGCATCGCCGCCCTCATGCTCGGCGACCACACCAGGGCCACCGCGGCGACCGTCCGCGCGGCCGCCTCCGCCCGGGTGCGCGGCGTGACGGTCGCCGCGGCGCAGGCGATGGAGTTCCGGGCCTACGCCGACTTCTGGACCGGGCGCCCGCGCGCCGGGGAGGCCGCCGCGGCCGACGCCCTCTGGCAGGCGTACGCCACCGGCCAGGACAACGGCGCCTGCCATCTCCAGGCGGCCCTGGCCATGTTCGCGGCGCTCACGGGCGACGCCGACGTGTGCCGGGAACGCGCGGCGACGGCCCGCTCGTACGCTCTCGCCCGCGGCCTCGGTCTGCCCGCCGCGCTCGCCCAGTGGGCGCTCGCCTATCTCGACCTGAGCAGCGGCCGGTTCGCCGCGGCGGCGGCCCGGCTGCGTGCCCTCGCCGGCTTCGGCCCCGGCCACGGCCACCGGGCCATCCGGCACCTGGCCACCCCGCACTACGTGGAGGCGGCCGTCCGCACCGACGACACCCGGGTCGCACGGGTCGCGCACGCCGACTACCACCGCTGGGCGAGCGCCGTCCGCAGCCCCGACGACCTTGCGCTGAGCGCCCGTTGCCGGGCCCTGCTGGCCCCGGGCGCCGAGGCCGTCGACCACTACCGCACCGCACTCGACCTGCACGCCCGAGGCACCCGCGACTTCGAACGGGCCCGCACCGAGCTGCTGTTCGGCAGCGCGCTGCGTCGGCTGCGGCACCGCACCGAGGCCCGCGACCGTCTCCACAGCGCCCTGGAAGCCTTCGAACACTTCGGCGCCCCGCACGGCGCCGCCCAGGCCCGGGCGGAACTCCGCGCCCTGGGCACCCCGGCGACTCCCGCCGCAACGGCCCCGGACGACCTGACCACCCGGCTCACCGCCCAGCAGCTCATGGTCGCCCGGATGGCCGCCGACGGCGCCACCAACCGAGAGATCGCCACCAGGCTGGCCCTCAGCCCCCGCACGATCGACCACCATCTGCGGGGTGTCTTCACCCGGTTGGGGATCCGCTCACGGATCGAACTGGTACGGCTGCTGGCTGAAGGGGAGGGGGCGGAGATGTGATGACGCAGGCCCCCGTCCTGATCGGCCACTCCATCGACGCGGACCGCATCCGACTCAGGCGGCTTCCCGGTCCCGGAACGCCTCCGCGTCCCATACCCCGTCCAGCCGCGGCGCCAGCCAACTCGGCGCCCCCGCACGGAAGTCGGCGGGGGCCAAGGCGCCCGCGCCCATCGGCAGCGCCCCCAGCAGCGGCGCTCCGGCGACCTCCGGCAGGTCGGCCACGTTGCACCGCATCGCCAGATCGGGGGCGTCGGGCCAGCCGCCGATGACGACGCCCGCCAACTCCAGGCCCCTGAAGCGCAGTTCACGGGCCGTCAGTTCCGTGGTGTTCAGCGTGCCGAGGCCGGCCGTGGCCACGACCAGAACCGGCGCGCCGAGGAGCCGCGCCGCGTCGGCCAGCGTCCCGCCCGCCTCGTCGAACCGTACGAGCAGGCCGCCCGCGCCCTCGACCAGCACCAGGTCGTGCTCGGTGGCCAGCTTGGCAGCCGCCTCGGCGATCTCCGGCGGGCGAACCGGGGCACGGCCCGCCCGGCGCGCTGCCGTCGCCGGCGCCAACGGGTCGGGGTAGCGGGCGAGTTCGGCCGTCGTGACCGGGCCCGCGAGGCGCGCGACCTCCTGGGCGTCGCCCGGCTCGTCCGGCCGTACGCCCGTCTGGGCCGCCTTGAGCACGGCCACCGAACGGCCCGCGGCGACCGCGGCGGCGGCGACCGCCGCGGTCGTGATCGTCTTGCCGACCTCCGTGCCGGTGCCCGTGATCACCAGTACAGACATCTCAACCCTCTCCCGCCGCCGCGCACACCGCACGCGCGATCCGTGCCACGTCCGCGTCACCCGTGACGTACGGCGGCATGGTGTAGACGAGGTCGCGGAACGGCCGCAGCCACACGCCCTCGCGCACCGCCGCCTCCGTGGCCGCCTTCATGTCCACCTCGTGATCCAGCTGGACCACGCCGATCGCCCCGAGGACGCGGACGTCCCGGACGCCCGGCAGCTCACGCGCCGGCGTCAGCCCCTCCGTCAGCCCCGCCTCGATCCGCTTGACCTCGGCCTGCCAGTCCTGGCCCAGCAGCAGCTCGATCGAGGCGCAGGCCACCGCGGCGGCGAGCGGGTTGCCCATGAACGTCGGGCCGTGCGCCAGCACCGGGACCTCGCCCCGCGAGATCCCGTCGGCCACGCGTGCCGTGCACAAGGTGGCCGCCATCGTCATATAGCCGCCGGTCAGCGCCTTGCCCACACACATCACGTCCGGCGTCACCGCCGCGTGCTCCGCCGCGAACAGGGCGCCGGTGCGACCGAAGCCGGTCGCGATCTCGTCGAACACCAGCAGCACGTCGTGCGCGTCGCACGCCTCGCGCAGCACCCGCAGATACGCGGGGGAGTGGAAGCGCATCCCGCCCGCGCCCTGCACCACCGGCTCCACGATCACCGCGGCCAGTTCGTCAGCGTGCCGCTCGATCAGCGCGCGCAGCTGGTCGGCGTACGACTCCTCGTACTCCGTCGGCGGGGCCTCCGCGAAGATCTGGCGCGGCAGTACGCCGGTCCACAGGTCGTGCATGCCGCCGTCGGGGTCGCACACCGACATCGGCTGCCAGGTGTCCCCGTGATAGCCGCCCCGCCAGGTCAGCAGCCGCTGCTTGCCCGGGCGGCCCAGCGAACGCCAGTACTGAAGACACATCTTCGCCGCGACCTCGACCGACACCGACCCGGAGTCGGCGAGGAAGACATGCTCCAGGCCCTCGGGCGACATGTCGACAAGGTGCTTCGCGAGGCGTACGGCGGGCTCGTGCGTGAGTCCGCCGAACATCACATGGCTCATCCGGCCGAGCTGCGTGGTGGCGGCCTCGTTGAGCACCGGGTGGTTGTAGCCGTGGATGGCCGACCACCAGGACGACATGCCGTCGACCAGCTCCCCGGCGCACGTGCGCAGGCGCACCCCGCTCGCCGACTCCACGACGAGCGGTTCCGCCCGGCCGGGCATCGGGCCGTACGGATGCCACACATGCCGCCGGTCGAGCTCCAGCAGCTCGGACACGGGCAGCTCAGGCATTGGGCGCGAGATCCGTTCCGGCCCCACGACGGCGTACGGCGACCAGGTCGGTGCGCGGCTCGTTGACCTCGGGCGCGGCGGCGGCCTCATGGGAACCGCACACGGAACCACAGCCGGTCCCGCACCCGGCACTCTCGTGCGACCCGCACCCGCCGACGCTCTCGTGCGACCCGCACCCGCCGGCGCTCTCGTGCGACCCGCACCCGCCTCCCGCAGCCGCGGCCGCCACGTCCGCCCGGTGCTGCGGCAGCGTGATCTCGCCCGCGCCCTCCACCTCGAAGCCGGCGTCCGCGATCATCTCCAGGTCGGCCCTGCCCGCCTGGCCCTCGGAGGTGAGGTAGTCGCCGAGGAAGATCGAGTTGGCGAGGTTCAGGGCGAGCGGCTGCATCGTGCGCAGATGGACCTCACGGCCGCCCGCGATCCGGACCTCGACGTCGGGGCAGACGAACCGGACCATCGCCAGGATGCGCAGACAGCGCTGCGGGGTGAGGTTCCACTCCTTGGCCAGCGGGGTGCCCTCGAAGGGGATCAGGAAGTTGACCGGAACCGAGTCCGGGTCCAGCTCGCGCAGCGAGAAGACCACGTCGATCAGGTCCTCGTCCGACTCGCCCATGCCCGCGATCAGACCCGAGCAGGCCGACAGACCCGCCGCGTGCGCCTTCTGCACGGTGTCGACGCGGTCGGCGTAGGTGTGCGTCGTCGTGATGTCCCCGTACGTCGCCTCGGACGTGTTGAGGTTGTGGTTGTAGGCGTCCGCGCCCGCCTCGCGCAGCCGCTCGGCCTGGCCGTCGGAGAGCAGACCCAGACAGGCGCAGACCTCGACGTTCTCGTTCTGGTCCTTGATCGCCTTGATGGTGCCCGCGACCCGGTCCACGTCCCGGTCCGTCGGACCGCGTCCGGAGGCCACCAGGCAGACCCGCTTCGCGCCACCGGCGAGACCCGCGGCGGCGGCCTTGGAGGCCTCGTCGGGCTTGAGCCAGGTGTACTTCAGGATCCCGGCCTCGGAGCCGAGCCGCTGCGAGCAGTAGGAGCAGTCCTCCGGGCACAAGCCGGACTTGAGGTTGACGAGGTAGTTCAGTTTCACCCGTCGGCCGAACCAGTGCCGGCGCACCTTTCCGGCCGCGGCCACCACGTCGAGCAGGTCGTCGTCGGAAGTGGCGAGGACGGCGAGCGCCTCCTCGCGGGTCGGCAGCTCGCGCCGAAGCCCCTTGTCCACCAGCGTGTTCAGCAGGTCCATGAAAGCTGATCCTGTCCTAAGGAGCCGTCTCCGGCCAAGGAGAGTTCGTACAACAGCGGCCATTCACTGTGTGGGTATTGCCACACAGTGGGAGGCTGCTTGTCCCACTAGTGTCTGTTCGCTGCCTACAAAACCCCCGGAGGACCCATGGCGTTCGGCTGGATCGACGAGCAGGCGCGGCTGCGCCGCCACGCCGGACTCGTACGGACCCTGCGCCCGCGCCCCGCCGACTCCCCGCTCCTGGACCTCGCGAGCAACGACTACCTGGGTCTGGCCCACCATCCCGACGTGGTGGAAGGCGCTGCGCGGGCCGCGCGGACCTGGGGCGGAGGGGCCACCGGCTCGCGGCTCGTCACCGGCACGACCGAGCTGCACACCGAGCTGGAACGCGAGCTGGCCGAATTCAGCGGTTCTGAAGCGGCTCTCGTCTTCTCCTCCGGCTACGCGGCCAATCTCGCCGCCGTCACCGCGCTCGCCCCGCACGGCTCGCTGATCGTCTCCGACGCCGGGAACCACGCGTCGCTGATCGACGGCTGCCGGCTGGCCCGCGGCACCACCCAGGTGGTCGGGCACGCCGATCCGGACGCCGTGCGCAAGGCGCTCCAGACGCATGACGGGCCGGCCGTCGTCGTCTCCGACACGGTGTTCTCCGTCGACGGCGACGCCGCTCCGCTGGCCGCGCTCGCCGGGGCATGCCGGGAGCACGGCGCGGGTCTGGTGGTCGACGACGCTCATGGCCTCGGCGTGCTCGGCGACGGCGGCCGGGGCGCTCCGCACGCGGCGGGGCTCGCGGGCGCCGACGACGTCGTCGTGACGGTCACGCTGTCCAAGTCGCTGGGCAGCCAGGGCGGCGCCGTCCTCGGCCCGGCCCGGGTGATCGACCACCTGGTCAACGCGGCCCGCACGTTCATCTTCGACACGGGCCTCGCCCCCGCGGCGGCCGGAGCCGCCCTGTCGGCGCTGCGCCTGCTGCGCCGCGAGCCGCAGCGGGCGGCCCGGGCGCGTGAGGTGGCCGCCGAACTGCACGCACGGCTGACCGCCGCGGGGCACGAGGCGGTACGTCCGGACGCCGCGGTGGTCTCCGTGCGCGCGCCGTCCCCGGAGGAGGCCGTGCAGTGGGCGGCCGACTGCCGTACGGCAGGCCTGTCCGTGGGCTGTTTCCGTCCTCCTTCCGTGCCCGACGGCATCTCACGGCTGCGGTTGACCGCCCGCGCGGACCTCTCCGAGGCGCAGATCGAACGCGCTGTACAGGTGATCGGTGAGACACGACCATGAGTCGGCGTGACACGGCCGTGTGCGGACAGAACTGATCAGAACGCGGCCGTGAATCCCGCCCAGCTCTCGGGGGAGAAGAGCAGCGCGGGTCCGGACGGGTCCTTCGAATCGCGTACGGCGACGAGTCCGGCCTGCGGGCCGGGCCCGGGCCGGGCGGTCTCCACACAGTTGTTGGCTCCCGTGCTGTAGCTGCTGCGCAGCCAGCGCACGTCGTGCAGATCGGTACTGGTAGGTACGTTCCGAGGCAGTGCAGACATGGTGCCTCCTTACGCGCCGTCACCTATCCCGGCGATGTAATCCAACGAGTCCTCGGGCGAAAGGGCGTGGATCTGAAGGGTGTTGAAGGCCTCGGTGTAGGCCCGGAGGTCTTCTTTCCGCTCCAGGTAGAGGCTACTCGTCAAGTGGTCGAGAACAACCACGTCCAGATCAGAAGTGCGCGAAAACGAGAAGATAACGAAAGGGCCGGTGATGCCGATGTGTGCTCCCGCGGCGAAGGGCAGCACCTGAAGCCTGACTTGGGGAAGCCGGGCCGCCTCGATGAGCCGCCGCAGCTGCCGGGCCATCACCTCGGGGCCGCCGACCTCCCGGCGCAGCACTCCCTCGTCGAGCACCGCGGCCAGCTCCAGCGGGGGGTCGGCCCGCAACACGTCCTGCCGGGCCAGCCGTACCTCGACCAGCGCGTCGAGCCGTTCGTCCCGCTCGTCGTCGAGTCCGCCGACCGCGGCCCGGGTGACCGCACGGGCGTACTCGGGCGTCTGCAGCAGCCCCGGCACGACGGAGATCTCGAGCGTACGCATCGCGCTCGCCTGCGACTCCAGGCTGATGAAGTCCCGGTACGTCGGCGGCAGCACCCCGCGATAGGCGTGCCACCAGTGATGGCGTCCTGCCCCGGCCTCGTCGGAGCCGGCCAACACGAGAAGCAACTCCCGCAGTTGGCTGTCGTGCACCTCGTAGGCGTCCAGGAGTAACCGCACATCGGCCGGTTTCACGCCGCTCGCGCCGGTCTCGATCCGGCTCACCTTGGACTGGTGCCAGCCCACCAGCCGGGCCGCCTCACCACTGGTGAGCCCCGCACCGGTGCGCAACGCACGCAGTTCGGCGCCCAGTTTCCGGCGGCGTACCGCGGGACCGTGCTGCATGGGCTACTCCTTACTCCTTCCGGGCCGCCCAAATACGGTCTTCCGTCGGAGAGTTCACCGCTTCGAGCGACAGATATATGCATATCTTGGTGGATCGGCACCGTGACCGGCCTGGTAATGGCAGTCTGGCGAAGAAGCACCAGTCCGGGACCGTACTCGAACCATCCGCTCCGTGTCGGACTGCGGTCCCGTGGGAAAGGGACGACGTCGCCATGGCAGACCATCTGGAAGCATCCGTCACTCTGCCGAGCGATCCCGCCTCGGTCTCCGCGGCCCGCGCCTATGTCCTGAGCACCCTGGCGGAATGGGGTCTGCCGGCGGACACGGAAGCGGCGGAGACGATCCGGCTGATCGTCTCCGAACTCGCCACCAACGCCGTACAGCACACTTTCGGGCAGTCACCCACCTTCACGGTGGACCTCCACCTCGACCGTGACGAACATCTGCGCATCGGGGTCACCGACAGCCACCCCCGCTTCCCGAAGCGGCTGCCGGCCGCCGTCCAACAGGACAACGGCCGCGGCATGGTGATCATCCGTTGGCTCACCGCGGAGTACGGCGGCAAGCTCAGAGTCCGCCCGACCCGCGAGGGCGGCAAGACCGTCTCCATCGAACTCCCGTGGACGGTACCGGCCGAGCCGGTATCGGCGGCGGGACAGCAGGAACCCTAGACACCACCTTGTCTCGCGCGGCCGAAGGCACCGCGCAGCAGTGCCCGGAACGCGTCCGCCGCGGGGGCCGGCCCGTCGGCCCGGTGGGCGACCGAGATCGTACGGCGCAGTTCTCCCGTCCCCAGCGGCCGCGTCCCCACCGGAGTGACCGCCGTCCGCGCCACCATCTCCGGGACCACCGCGATCCCGAGCCCCGCACTGACCAGCGCGCACACCAGCGCGTACACCGGCGTCGCCACCAGGACGGACGGCGTGGCCCCGGCCCGGGCGAGGAGCGCCTCCACGCCGCGCCGGGCGGGATGGTCAGGGGCCATGCTGATCAGCGGCTGCCCGGCGAGTGCGGCGAGAGGAAGCCGCGAGCTGTCGCTCGTGAGGACATGCCCCGGGGCGGTCACCAGCACCAGTTCCTCCACCAGGACCGGCTCCGCCCTGACGGACGCGGGGAGCTGCACCGGGTCCGCGGGTGCGTAGGAATGCGTCAGCGCCAGGTCCACGTCACCGGCGGCCACCGCCTCCACCCCGGCCGGCGGTTCGAGGTGGGCGACCGTCAGCTCCACGTCCGGATGCGCCCGGCGGAACGCGCTCAGCACGGACGGCAGCAGATGGATACCCGCGGTCTGGAAGGTGCCGAGCCGCAGCGTGCCGCCGGACAGCCCGGTCAGCCGGGCCAGTTCATGCCGGGCCTGCTCCAGTTCGTCCAGCACCCGGCGCGCCCGCGCCGCGAGCAGCTCACCGGCGCCCGTGAGCCGTGCGCCGCGATGATGCCGTACGAGAAGCGCCGTGCCGGCCTCCCGCTCCAGCTTGGCCAGTTGCTGGGAGAGCGCGGGGGTGGTGTACCCGAGGCGCTCGGCCGCCCGGGTGATCGAGCCGGCCTCGGCGACCGCGACCAGGGCGGCGAGGCGGTTCGGGTCGTACATACAGGCCCCCAGGCTAAAGGGATGCTTAAGGCAGACCCAGAATATTCGACATACCTGCTGAAGGCTCCGGCACGGCACGCTGGACGGCATGGACGGACAGCTCATCGCCTTCACCGGGGTCGCCGCCGGCATGGTCGCCATGCCCGGCGCCGACTTCACCGTCGTCGTACGCAATGCCCTCGTCTCCCGCCGGGCCGGTGTCGCGAGTGCTCTCGGCGTCGCGGGCGGGCTGCTGCTGCACACGGCGCTCGCGGTGGCCGGGGTCGCCGCGGTCCTGGCGGCCGTACCGGCGCTGTTCCGTGCGCTCCAACTGCTGGGCGGCGCCTATGTGCTCTACCTGGGCGTACGGACGCTGCGCTCACTGAGCCGTCCGTACAGTGCGGTCGAGGAGTCCGGGGGCGGCGGCGTGCGGCCGGTGCGGCAGGGGTTCGTCACCAATGCCCTGAACCCGAAGGCGCCCATCACCTTCCTGAGCCTGTTGCCGCAGTTCGTGCCGGCCGGCGAGCCCGCGCTGCCCCGGACGCTGCTGCTGGCGCTGATCGTGGTCGTGCTCGCCCTGGTGTGGTTCCCAGCGGTGGCGCTGCTGGTGGACCGGCTGGGCCGGTGGTTGCGGCGCCCGCGAGCCGCACGGCTTGTCGCGGGGGGTACCGGGGCCGCGCTGAGCGTGCTGGGCGTCGTGCTGCTGCTGGAACCGCTGGTGGCCCTCGGCTGAGAGCCCCGCGGGGGTGATGGCCGGTCAGGTGGCCGTCACCCCCACGGGAGAGTCACCGGTCCGCTCGGCGGGGGGCTACTTGACCCGGCCGTACCAGACGCTGCTCGACCAGATCTTCTCGAGCTTCACGACCTCCCCGCTCTTCGGGGAGTGCCAGATCTTTCCCTTCCCGGCGTAGATGCCGACGTGGTACACGTTCGACCCCGAGTGGAAGAACACGAGGTCTCCGGCCTTGCGGCTGCCGGAAGAGATGTGGCGGGTCTTGTTGTACTGCTGGGCCGCCGTGCGCGGCAGGCTCTTGCCCGCCTTCTTGTACGAGTACAGCGTGAGCCCTGAGCAGTCGAACCTGTGCGGTCCCGTGGCGCCCCACTTGTAGGGCGAGCCCTTCTTTGAGGCAGCCACCTGAAGTGCCTTCGTCGCCGGTGTCGCGGCCTCCGCGTCGGAGGCGATGCCCGGGACCACGATGGAGCCGCCCACTGCGGCGATGGTGAGGGCCGAGGCCGTACCGGCTCGGGCCATCAGCGACGGGACACGATTGAGCGCAGACATGCGCAACCCTTCGTCAGCCGCCTGTGAAGGATGACCTGTCGGATTCGGGCTGGCGAAGTTGCCCGGCCGCTTGTCGCGGCTTCACCCCAAGGGCTGCTCGGACCGGCCTCTCCGAAGAGAGCGACCTTCCCGGCGACCCGTCTTGCCTGGGTCCTCCACTCCTGCCGATCCACTCCTGTCGACCGGTCATCCGGGCGGCGGCAGGACTCGGCGTCCGCCCGGACCGCCCCGCCGCTGCGGCGGGGGCTTGTCGTCAGACAGGGATCTTCACGCACCCAATGCCGAAAAACCCAATGGAATCGGGGATTTGTGTTGTTACTCACCACTCACCCGTTCGGGTGGACACTCCTCTGTTCGAGCGACCGTCGAGGGGTCCGAGGAGCCCCGGACCAGCGACGGAACACCTCATTCCGGCCCTGGGCTACGCGCGTTGCGCAAGCCTGACGGGCCCGCAAAACTACTGCTGGCTACGCCATATGGGGGTACGTCTTTTGGTCCGTTTGAAGGCCGGTCCGGACGCCTCGTGTCGCGGCACCCGGCCCGGACCGGGTGCCGGTGCGTCAACTGTCGGAGTGCGGCGGCACCATGACCCGCGCCGTGCGTCGCTCACCGTCCAGGACGCGCAGCGCCCGGGTCAGGGTCGCCGCGTGCAGCTCGGCCTCGCCCCGCTGGTGCATCGTCGCCAGCGCGTCGCGCAGCTCGGCCGCCTTGGCGACCAACGCCTGGGCGGCCCGCAGCCCGCGGTAGGTGTCACCGGGGTGCGCGGGGTTGATCCGGCCCAGCAGATCGACCACGTCCAGATAACGGTCGATCAACTCGCCCTCGGCGCGGGTCAGCGCGGGCAGTGGAGGCAGTTCGGGCGGCAGCATCGCCCGCTCACCGGGCGTCGGACGAGGGGCGCGACGCCCGGCGGCCGGGGACGATCCGGTCCACCAGGCCGTATTCCAGGGCCTCTTGGGCGGTGAGGATCTTGTCCCGCTCGATGTCCTCGGTGACTTGCTCCCGCGTCCGCCCGGTGTGGCGTACGAGCATCTCCTCCAGCCGGTCGCGGACGCGCCCCAACTCCTCGGCCTGGATGGCCAGATCGCTGGCCTGCCCCGCCACCGGCTCGGACAGGGAGGGCTGGTGGAGCACCATCCGCGCACCCGGCAGCGCGGACCGCTTGCCCGGGGTCCCTGCCGCCAGCAGCACGGCCGCGGACGACCCGGCCTGTCCCAGGCAGATCGTCTCCACGTCGCAGGAGACGTACCGCATCGTGTCGTAGATCGCCGACATGGCACTGAAGGAGCCGCCGGGGGAGTTGATGTACAGCGAGATGTCCCGGTCGGGGTTCTGGTACTCGAGGTGCATGAGCTGCGCCATCACGTCGTTGGCCGAGGTGGCGTCGATCTGCGTGCCGAGGAAGACGATCCGCTCCTCCAGCAGCTTCGAGTACGGGTCCATCGTCTTGCTGCCGAAGCTCGTGCGCTCGGTGAACTCAGGCAGTACGTGGCGGGCTGTAGGTCGGGTCATGGGTCCCCCTCCTTCTGCGTCTGTAAAAAATGTACAGGACGTACGTGACGTTATGATGGGGGTATGGCCTACGAGATTCCGGTGACGCAAGCCAGGGCTGAGCTCGCCGACCTGATCAACCGAGTGGTGTACGGCGGTGAGCGCGTCGTCGTCACGCGGCACGGCAAGCCGTTGGTCGCCCTGGTCTCCGCCGCCGACCTCGAACGGCTGGAGGCGCTCCAGGACCTCCCCGAGCCCGCCGAGGAGCAGGTGATCAGCGCGGTGTCGACGGTGCGCGAGATCGCCTCGACGCCGCGTGAGCCACAGCGGTTCGGCATCGCGGCCCATCATCAAGGCACCGGCGCTTCGTAGGGCACCCGGCGCTTCGTAGGGCGAGGGGGCGGCGCAGGGCGAGGGGGCGGCGCAAAAGGACCGCACACCCCCGTCCGCTACAGCGGAGGTGCGCGGTCCGTTCCAGGGTGCCCCGGGTCAGCCGGTCGGAACCAACTCCCGTTCCACCGTGGGCGCGACGCTCTTCCTGCGCGTCCTGAGCGCGTTGCCCAGCAGCACGGCGCCCAGGCCCAGCGCGGCCCACCAGGTCAGGGTCAGGACGGGTCCGGCCGCCGCCGCGCCGTCGAAGTACGCCACCGACCGCAGCAGGGTCGCGCTCGCGCCCGGCGGCAGCCACTGGCCGATCACGCCGGCCGGCGCGGGGAGCATCTGAGGTGCCGAGGCGGCTCCCGAGAACGGGTTGCCGAGCAGCATGATCACGCCGGAGGCGATCCCGATCCCGGCGGTGCCCAGAAGGGCGGCGAGACCCGCGACGGCACCGCTCACGGCCAGCGCCGCCAGCCCGAACACCCCGGCCTCCGCCCACCAGTCGCCGGTCACCACACCGAGCCAGCTGTGCGCGATCCCGGCGGCGGCCGCGCCCACCAGGGCCGAGGCGCCCACCAGGCCGACCACGGCACGTGTCCCGCGCAGCCCGCTCAACGTCACCACCGCGCCCGCGGCGATCCCCGCCAGGGCCAGCGGCAGCACGCTCGCGTTCAGGGCCGCGCCCCGCGGGTCCTTCACGGGCGCCGCCACCACGTCGACCGTCCTGACCTGGGCGCCCTCGGCCGCCGCCGGTGCCGCCACGGCCTGCTGGAGCAGTTGCGCCACCACCGGGCTCGCGGCCGACGCGGTCAGCAGCTCGGGCCCCTCGGCGGTGACGACGACCGCCCCGTAGACGGTCCGGTCCTCGATCGCCTCCCGGGCGGCGGCCTCGTCCGCGTAGTGGTGGATCTCGAACGCGCCCTTGTGCGCGGCCAGTTGTTCCTCCACCTGGGCGGTGGCGGAGGCGGGGTCGGCCACCCCGAGCGGCAGGTCGCGCGGTGCGGTGCGGGCGGCGGGCCAGGCGAAGGCCCACAGGGCGAGCGCCGCGATCAACGGCACGAGGACGATGACCGCGATCAGTCGGCGGGGGCCGTCGGTGGGCGCCGTAGCGGAGGCGGTGGACATGGGGGTCCCTCCCGTACTGGACTCTCAAAGAGAATGATCGTTCGTTTTATTTCCTCCCCACGGTCTCGCCGACGGTCGACCTTGTCAAGAAGGAACGTTCGTTTTAGATTGGTGACCATGGCTCGTGTATCCCAAGAACACCTGGACGCCCGCCGTCGGCAGATCCTCGACGGCGCCGCGGTCTGCTTCGCGCGGGGCGGCTTCCACGCCACGTCGATGCAGGACGTGCTGAAGGAGGTCGATCTGTCGGCCGGGGCCGTGTACCGCTACTTCAGCGGCAAGGACGAGCTCATCGCCGCGATCGTCGAGGAGGTGCTCGGCCAGGTCCGTGACGGTTTCGAGGAGGCGGCCCACAGCAGCCCGCCCCCGCCGCCCGACCTCCTGGTGGCGTCCGTGCTCGGCCGCGTCCTCGCCACCAAGGAGTCGGTGACCGTGGACGGGCGGCCCGCGTTCCCGCGACTGGTCGTCCAGGTGTGGGCGGAGACCCTCCGCAACGACCAGCTCGCGGCCGTACTGCGGGACGGCTACGGCGCCGTGCGCGCGGCCTGGGGGCGGATCGTCGAGGCCTACCAGGACGCCGGGATGATGCGCTCGGACGTACCCCCGGACGACGTGGCCCGCACGATGATGGCCGCGGCGATGGGCTTCATCGCCCAGCAGGCGCTCTTCGGACCGGCCCCGAGCGACATCCTCCGGGACGGACTGCGGGCGTTGATGAGCGTGCGGGACGTACCGGATGGCGACCGCGGCGACACGACCGGTGGATCACAGCTCGGTTAACTTGCCTGAAACCCGGTCCAACTAGCCTTCCGGCACGCCACCAGGGACTTTGCCCGGCGGCTGAGGCAACCGGACCCCGCACGGTCCGGAGCGAGGACTGTGAGGTGGGACGTGCAACTGACCCCGCACGAGCAAGAGAGGCTGCTGATCCATGTGGCGGCCGACGTCGCCGAGAAGCGCCGGGCCCGCGGGCTCAAGCTGAACCACCCCGAGGCCGTCGCCCTCATCACGTCGCACATCCTCGAAGGCGCGCGTGACGGCCGTACGGTCGCCGAACTCATGGCCTCCGGACGCAAGCTGCTCACTCGCGACGACGTCATGGAGGGCATCCCCGAGATGATCCACGACGTCCAGGTCGAGGCCACCTTCCCGGACGGCACCAAGCTCGTCACCGTCCACGACCCGATCGTCTGACGGGGGGCCGCCGTGATTCCCGGAGAGATCCTCTTCGCCGAGGACCCGATCGTCTACAACGAGGGCCGTGAGGTCACCCGTCTGACCGTCCTCAACGCCGCCGACCGGCCCGTCCAGGTCGGCTCCCACTACCACTTCGCCGA
Source organism: Streptomyces sp. NBC_00028 (assembly GCF_045041065.1). Lineage (NCBI taxonomy): Bacteria > Bacillati > Actinomycetota > Actinomycetes > Kitasatosporales > Streptomycetaceae > Streptomyces > Streptomyces sp. NBC_00028. The sequence continues at coordinate 8,476,295 of NZ_CP108293.1, forward strand.
GGCCAATCCCGGCCTGGACTTCGACCGCGCGGCAGCGCGCGGCAAGCGGCTGAACGTCGCCGCCGGCACCGCCGTGCGATTCGAGCCCGGCATTCCCGTCGACGTCGAACTCGTCCCGCTGGCCGGCGCCCGGATCGTGCCCGGACTGCGCGGGGAGACCGGAGGTGCCCTCGATGCCTGAGATCTCGCGTGCCGCGTACGCCGACCTGTTCGGCCCCACGACCGGTGACCGCATCCGGCTCGCCGACACCGACCTGATCGTCGAGATCGAGGAGGACCGTTCCGGCGGCCCCGGACTCGCCGGTGACGAGGCCGTGTTCGGCGGCGGCAAGGTGATCCGTGAGTCCATGGGCCAGGCACGCGCTACGCGCGCAGACGGCACCCCGGACACCGTCATCACCGGCGCGGTGATCATCGACCACTGGGGGATCGTCAAGGCCGACGTCGGTATCCGCGACGGCCGGATCACCGCCATCGGCAAGGCCGGCAACCCCGACACCATGGACGGCGTCCACCCCGACCTGGTCCTCGGTCCCGAGACCGAGATCATCGCGGGCAACGGACGCATCCTGACGGCCGGCGCGGTCGACGCGCACGTCCACTTCATCTGCCCGCAGATCGCCGACGAGGCGCTCGCCGCGGGCGTGACGACACTGGTCGGCGGCGGTACCGGTCCGGCCGAGGGCTCCAAGGCCACGACCGTGACGCCCGGTCCGTGGCACCTCGCCCGGATGCTGGAGGCGATGGAGCAGTACCCGCTCAACATCGGCTTCCTCGGCAAGGGCAACACCGTCTCGCACGAGGCGATGCTGTCCCAGATCCGGGGCGGGGCACTGGGGTTGAAGCTCCACGAGGACTGGGGCTCGACGCCCGCGGTCATCGACGCCTCGCTGACGGTGGCGGAGCAGACCGGCGTCCAGGTCGCCATCCACACCGACACGTTGAACGAGGCCGGGTTCGTCGGTGACACCCTCGCCGCGATCGCCGGACGCGGGATCCACGCGTACCACACCGAGGGCGCGGGCGGCGGACACGCGCCGGACATCATGACCGTGGTCTCCGAGCCGCACGTGCTGCCCAGCTCGACCAACCCGACCCGGCCCTTCACCGTCAACACCGCCGAGGAACACCTCGACATGCTGATGGTCTGCCACCACCTCAACCCGGCGGTGCCGGAGGACCTCGCCTTCGCCGAGTCCCGGATCCGGCCGACGACGATCGGCGCGGAGGACATCCTCCACGACCTCGGCGCGATCTCGATCATCTCCTCCGACGCCCAGGCCATGGGACGGGTCGGCGAGGTCATCATGCGGACCTGGCAGACCGCGCATGTGATGAAGCGGAAGCGGGGCGCGCTGCCGGGGGACGGCCGGGCCGACAACCAGCGGGTGCGGCGGTACGTCGCCAAGTACACGATCAACCCGGCGATCGCGCAGGGCCTCGCGCGGGAGGTCGGCTCGGTGGAGACCGGCAAGCTCGCCGACCTCGTGCTGTGGGAGCCCGCGTTCTTCGGCGTCAAGCCGCATCTCGTGGTCAAGGGCGGACAGATCGCCTACGCGCAGATGGGCGACGCCAACGCGTCGATCCCGACCCCGCAGCCCATCCTGCCGCGTCCGATGTACGGCGCGATCGGCCGGGCGCCGGCGAACAACTCGTTCAACTTCGTGGCACCGCTGGCGATCGAGGACGGACTGCCGGAGCGGCTCCAGTTGGGCAAGCGGTTCGTCGCCATCGACTCGACGCGCGGGGTGACCAAGGCGGACATGCGGGAGAACGACGCGCGTCCCCGGGTGCAGGTCGATCCCGACAGCTTCGCGGTGCACATCGACGGGGAGCTGGTCGAGGCGACTCCGGCGGCCGAACTACCGCTGGCCCAGCGTTACTTCCTGTTCTGATGGGGCGAGGTACCGATGTCTAGGGCAACACTTCTGGTCCTGGCCGACGGCCGCTTCCCCGCTGGGGGCCATGCGCACTCCGGCGGGGCGGAGGCGGCCGTCAAGTCCGGGCGGATCACCGGGGCGTCGAGCCTGGAGGAGTTCTGCCGGGGGCGGCTGCACACGGCGGGGCTGGTATCGGCTTCGCTGGCCGCGGCCGCCGTACTCGGTGTGAATCCGGTGGAGTTGGACGAGGCGGCGGATGCCCGAACGCCGTCGCCCGCGTTGCGGATCGCCGCGCGAAAGCTGGGGCGCCAGCTGATGCGGGCGGCGCGGGCGACCTGGCCCTCTGCGGAACTCGATGCGCTCGCACGGGAGTTCCCCAAGGGCGCCCACCAGCCAGTGGTGTTGGGGGTCACGGCCAGGGCGGCCGGGCTCGACGCCATCGACGCCGCGTACTGCGCGGCGTACGAGAGTGTGAGTGGCCCGGCTTCGGCGACGGTCCGGTTGTTGAGCCTTGATCCGTTCGACGCGACAGCGGTGTTGGCTCGGCTGGCGCCGGAGCTGGATCGCGTGGCGGACCAGGCGGTCGAAGCAGCCGGGAGGGTCGTAGATCACGGAGTCGACGCGCTGCCGTCAGCCTCGGCGCCGCTGCTGGAGATCGGCGCGGAACTGCACGCGGCGTGGCCAGTGAGGCTGTTCGCTTCATAGGAAGGCCCAGGTCACCGACCTTCTTTAGGGGCGCGGGGCTGCAATCGATTTGCGGCTCCGCCGCGTGGGCGCGCCCAGCCCCCACGCACCCGCACCCGACAACGAGAAACCCATCCGGAGCCGCACATGCACCTCGACCACGACCACAACGCCCCCTCCGCCATCAGCGCTGACGCCCGCCGACCCGACGGCTCCCGCAGAGCCCTCCGCATCGGCCTCGGCGGCCCCGTAGGCTCCGGCAAGACCGCCACCGTCGCCGCACTCTGCCGCGCCCTGCGCGACGAACTGTCCCTCGCCGTCGTCACCAACGACATCTACACCCGCGAGGACGCCGAGTTCCTGCTGCGCGAGGCCGTGCTACCGCCCGAGCGGATCACCGCCGTGGAGACGGGGGCCTGCCCGCACACCGCGATCCGGGACGACATCTCCGCCAACCTCGAAGCCGTCGAGGACCTGGAGGACGAGGTCGGTCCACTGGATCTCGTGCTCGTCGAGAGCGGCGGCGACAACCTCACCGCGACCTTCTCCAAAGGGCTCGTCGACGCCCAGATCTTCGTGATCGATGTCGCCGGTGGCGATGACATCCCGCGCAAGGGCGGTCCCGGCGTCACCACCGCGGACCTCCTCATCGTCAACAAGACCGACCTCGCCCCGTACGTCGGCTCCGACCTCGCGCGGATGGCCGCCGACGCCAAGGCGCAGCGGGCCGAACTGCCGGTCGTGTTCCAGTCGTTGCGGAGCGAGGCCGGAGTGGCCGACGTCGCCGCGTGGGTGCGGGCGCAGCTCGCCGCGTGGACGGCATGAGCGGCGGGGTCAAGGCGACCGCGCGGATCCTCGCCCGCGGCGACGGGCGCGGCGGCACCTCGCTCCCCGTGCTGGAGGGTGACGGCCCGCTGGCGCTGCGTCGGACGCGGGGGAGCGGTGCCGAGACGCGGGTCATGCTCGTCGGCGCGATGAGCGGGCCGCTCGGCGGCGACCACTTCACCGTCGAGGCTGAGGCGGCGGAGGGGGCCCGGCTGCACGTCGGGTCGGCCGCCGCCACCATCGCCCTGCCGGGCCAGACCAAGGCGGAGGCGCGGTACGACGTCCGGCTCACCGTCGCCGACGGTGCCGAACTGCGGTGGCTGCCGGAACAGTTGATCTCGGCGAACGGCAGTGAGCTGTACGTCTCGACACGCGTCGACATCGGTGCGTACGGTCGGCTCGTGCTGCGCGAGGAGCAGGTGCTGGGACGGGCCGCCGAGGAGCCGGGACGGCTGACCAGCCGGCTGGTGCTGCGGGTCGGCGGGCGTACCGTCCTCGACCAGGAGCTGGCCTGCGGGCCAGGAGCGCCGGGCGGGTGGGACGGTCCGGCCGTGCTGGCGGGACATCGTGCCGTAGGGCAACTCGTCGTCGTACGGCCGGAGTTCGCCGCGGAACCGGTGGTCGCTCGGGTGCTTGGCGACGGCGCCGTGGTCATGCCGCTCGCCGGACCCGCCGCGCTCGTGAGCGCCATGGCGCCGGACGCGCTGCGGCTGAGAAGGTTGCTGGACGAGGCCCTGGCCTCGCTCGGCTAGCGAACGGGCCTCTCCGTTTATCGGATTGGCAAAGAAGGGTCACCACCCCTGTTCTCAGGGAACCCACAGCCGAGAGGATCCCCGTACTCATCAATGACGTACGGGGAGGTCGCACTTGAAGCACCACAGACCGACAAGGCGGGCCACGGCGTTCGGCTCCGCCGGAGTGCTCGTCACGGCGACCCTGATAGCCGGGGCCGTGGCGGCGCCCACCGCGAACGCGAGCGCGGGCGCACGGCACGGCCAGGACCGTGAGGCCCGCGGCACCGCCATCGCCGCCGCCCGGGCCGAGAAGGCCGGCATCAACTGGCAGGACTGTCCCGCCGACTGGGGGCTGGAGAAGCCCATCCAGTGCGGCTGGGTCACCGTGCCGCTCGACTACGCCAAGCCCAACGGCAAGCAGATCAAGATCGCCGTCGACCGTATCGGCAACACCGGGACCCCCGCCGAGCGCCAGGGCGCGCTCGTCTACAACCCCGGCGGTCCGGGCGGCTCGGGCCTGCGCTTCCCGCGCCGTGTCACGACCAAGGCGCCGGTGTGGGTCAACACCTCGAAGGCGTACGACTTCGTGGGCTTCGACCCGCGGGGCGTGGGCCACTCCGCGCCCATCTCCTGCATCGACCCGCAGGAGTTCGTGAAGGCGCCCAAGATGGACCCAGTGCCGGACTCCGAGGCCGACAAGCTCGCCCAGCGCAAGCTGGCCCGCGAGTACGCCGAGGGCTGCTACAAGCGCAGCGGCGAGATGCTGCCGCACATGACCACGCCGAACAGCGCACGTGACCTGGACGTCATCCGGGCCGCGCTCGGCGAGAAGAAGCTCAACTTCCTCGGCGTCTCCTACGGCACCTACTTCGGCGCCGTCTACGGCACGCTCTTCCCGGGCCATGTCCGCCGGATGGTCGTCGACAGTGTCGTCAACCCGTCGCGGGAGAAGATCTGGTACGAGGCCAACCTCGACCAGGACGTCGCCTTCGAGAAGCGCTGGAACGACTGGCAGGACTGGGTCGCCGCCAACGACGCCGCCTTCCACCTCGGTACCACCCGCGCCGAAGTCCAGGCGAAGTACCTGGAGTTGAGGGCCACCGCGAAGAAGAACCCCATCGGTGGCGTGGTCGGTCCGGCCGAGCTGATCGGCTTCTTCCAGAGCGCCCCGTACTACGACTCCGCGTGGGTCTCCACGGCGACCGTGCTCAGCAAGTACTTCGCCGGTGACACCCAGGCGGTCGTCGACGCGGCAGCCCCCGACATGACCGACATCGCGGGCAACATCTCCTCGGAGAACGGCAACGCCGTCTACACGGCCGTCGAGTGCACCGACGCCAAGTGGCCCACCAGCTGGAAGAAGTGGGACCGGGACAACACCCGGCTCCACAAGGACTACCCCTTCCTGACCTGGGCCAACGCCTGGATGAACCTGCCGTGCGCGACCTGGCCGGTCAAGCAGCAGACCCCGGTGGACGTGAAGACGGGCAAGGGCCTGCCCGGTGTGCTGATCGTCCAGTCCGAGCGGGACGCCGCCACCCCGTACGAGGGCGCGGTCGAACTGCACAAGCGGTTCAAGGGCTCCCGTCTGATCACCGAGAAGGACGCGGGCTCGCACGGTGTGACCAGCCTGGTCAACCCGTGCATCAACGAGCGGGTGGACGCCTATCTGCTCAGCGGCAAGCTGGACGCCGCCGACGTGACGTGCGGTCCGCACGCCACGCCGAAGCCGTAACACCGAAGGGGCGGCCCGCAGTCGGGCCGCCCCTTCGTCATGCCGTCAGCCAGGCGTCCTCGGCCGCGTAGTCGAAGAGGTCGCCGTAGGCCTGGAGCATCTTCGGGTACGCCTCCCGCCAGTCCCGCCCGGCCAGTTGCGCCTCGATCGAGGCGATGGTCTCGGCCAGCCCTTCCGCGTACCGGACGACCGCCCGATACCCCAACTCCCTCTCGGCGGCGGACATGTCGCACACGACGGGCACGGGGACGGACCACGGAGTGTCCCCGACGGTGGGCGCGGGCGGCGGCCCGTCCACGAGCACGTCCTCCCGCCCCTCGACGCCCATCACGGCGTCGACGGCTCGCGCGATCTCCGCCACCGTGGGCGTGTCCGGGTCGACCGCGTTGAGGACACGGCTGCCCGGCCGGCCGGCGGCCAGCCGGATCAACTCGGCGATGTTGTGCACACTCGCGGGATGGAACCGGCTCTCCCCGCCGTACGCGAGGACCCGCCGGGTCCGCCCGTCGAGGTTGCGCTTGACGAAGTACAGCTCGCGCGGCGTCCGGCAGTACGCCCCATGCACGGCCCCGGCCCGCAACAGCGTCGTCGGCAACCGCTCACCGGCGGCCAGCAGTTCACGTTCGAGGACGACCTTGCGCGTGCTGTACGAGGTGTCGCCGGCCTGGACCGTACGCTGCCGCTCGGTCATCGGCACGGGGTACTCGGGAAATCCGTCCGGCTCTGCCTGCGTGTCGAAGTTCCGCCCCTTGTCGTCCTCGTACACCGACACACTGGAGATGACGACGGCGGACCCGATCCGATCGGCGAGGGAGACCAACTGCCGTGCGTGGCCGCCTCCGTAGGCGACCACGTCCACGACCACATCACAACCGTCCCCGACCGTACCGGCGAGCACGGCGTCGTCCTCCCGGTCGCCCCGCACGACCCGCACCCCCTCGGGCCAGCCGTCGTCACGGCCGCCACCCCGCGACAGGGCGGTGACCTCCCACCCGCCCCGCGCCAGCGCACCCACCGCCACCCGGCCGATCTGCCCGGCCGCCCCGATCACCACAGCACGTCGTGTCATACGGCGACGCTACGACGGCCGGGCCGACCCGCGTGAGGATCTCTGCCGAGAGCAGAGCCGGTGCCGGACTCACCCCAGCGGCATGCGCGGGAACCGCCGCTCCTTCTCCGCCTTGGCCTTGGCCTCGGCCTCCTGCGCCTTGGCGACGGCCGCGTACTCGTCGACGTACTCCTGCCCCGAGAGGTTGAGGATGGCGTAGATGATCTCGTCGGTGATGGCGCGCAGGATCGCCTTCTCGTTCTCCATGCCTTCGTAGCGGGAGAAGTCGAGGGGCTCGCCGAAGCGGATGACGACGGGGTGGATGTTGGGAATGACCTTCCCGGGCGGCTGCGCCTCGAAGGTGCCGATCATCGCGCAGGGAATGACGGGCACCCCGGCCTTCAGCGCCATCACCGCGACGCCGACCTTGCCCTTGTAGAGCCGCCCGTCGTGCGACCGCGTGCCCTCCGGATAGATCCCCAGCAGCTCGTCCTTGGCGAGCACCCCGAGCCCCTCACGGATCGCGGCCTGCCCCGCCTCCTTGCCGGTACGGTCGACGGGGATCTGCCCGGCGCTGCGGAAGAAGAACGCCGTGAGCCGACCCTTCACACCCGGCCCCGTGAAGTACTCCTTCTTCGCCAGGAACGTGATGCGCCGCTTGAGGATCGCCGGCATCAGGAAGTGGTCCGAGAAGGACAGATGATTCCCGGCGACGATGGCCGCACCAGTCGCCGGCACATGCTCAAGACCCTCGATCCGAGGCCGGAAGACCAGTCTCAACAGTGGTCCCAGCAACACGTACTTGAGCAGGTAGTAGAACAAGGGGACGCTCCTCACTCCGGCAATTCGGCTCAACCGCCGCGTTCCAGCAGGTCAACCGGCGTGACGTGGGGGTGCCAGTGTAAGTGCATGCGGGAGCGCGCGGAACGGGGCGCGGGTGGGGAAGGCCGCGGAAACAGCTTTGCGCTACTGGCTAGTAAGTATCAACCGGGTTGGAGATCCTGGCCGAATCGGCGTGGGTGGGAAGCCGTAGGAGCGATGACCTGACGGGATCTCAACCGGTGCTGCATCATGAGGCGTTGGGAAGCGGGTGTGGCAGGGAGCTGCTAATGGCGGTTCAACCGTTCGAGATTCTTCTGGAAGAAGTCCTCCGGCAGGACGACATCCGGGCGGGCATCGACCGACTGGCGGCAGGCAGGGTCACTGACAGAGAGGCTCTGGCACAGTCGCTGCGCTTCGACATGCTGGCGTCCGGCGGGATTCTGTCGGCGATCGTGGACGGTCGAGAGGTTCCGACGATCGATGCCGTCACATCCGTTCAGGATCTTGTGCGTCAGCTCATGGCGGTGCCCTACGGAGATTATCAACGCCTGATCCGACGTGAAGAGGAAGCATTTGCCGAGGCGCGCCGGATTCAACGGGATACGGACGAGTTTCATCGGCGAATGAAAATCGCCGAGTTCGATGAGAAGTATGGCGACCATGAAACAAAAAGGTCGGGGTGGGGGCGGTTCGCCGACGGAGTACTTCGACGGAAGTCACCTGGTGAGCTCCGGCGGCTGGAATATGCACGACAATTGGAGGAAGGGCAGCAATTCCGTCAGAAGGTGGCTGACGCGGCAACCCTTCGCAAGCGGGTGGAGATTGACCTCGTTCGACAGTTGGGCGGTCTGTCGCAGTTCAGCACCCGGCTCGAGACGTTGATGTCCCGGATCGGACCTTCCCTCCGGGATCAAGTGATTGTTCCGTACGTGCTGGACTGGCTTGAGAACACTGGGCCGCGCATGGTCGTGGACATGGCGGAGGACGGCGAGGAGAAGGAGACTGACATGGCGGAGCAGCATGCGGGGGAATCGATTCTCTCCGTCTCACGGCGGCCGCTGGCAGAAGTGGCCGGAGCGGCGCGGCCAGAGGACCGACACGGTGTCTTCCTGGTGCACGGCCGCGACGACGCGGCGGCCGGCGCACTGCGCGACCTGCTCCGGGCACTGGGGCTGAAGGTGATCGAGTGGGAGAACGCGGTGCGGGCTACCGGTGAGGCCTCCCCGTACGTCGGTGATGTGGTGCTCGCCGGCCTGCGTCTGGCTCAGGCTGTGGTCATCCTGGCGACCCCCGACGACTTGGTGCGCATCCGCCCTGACCTCGCTGGCAAGGACGAGGCGATGCACGAGATCAAGGAGTCGGGCCAGGCGAGGGCCAACGTCATCTACGAAGCGGGCATCGCCGACGCTCTCGCCCGCCGCAGGACCGTCCTCGTGGAGGTGGGGCGAGTGAAGTCCTTCTCGGATGTCGCGGGCCGGCTCGTCATCCGTCTCGACGGAACGGCCGCGTCACGGCACGAGCTCGCCAAACGGCTGAGCTACACCGGACTCGAGGTGGACCAGCGGGGGGACGACTGGCTCCGGGCCGGTGACTTCACCCGTGCCATCGGGATGGCTCGAAAGCATCTGCCATAGCCGTTTGACTCGTTGTCCCGAGCACCGGCGCGGTTCTGGAGGATCGTATGCACTTCCATGTGCTCATCGAAATGCGTGGTGCTGCTCGGCCCGAAGTCGAACTGGACCTCGACGAAGAGGGGTTGGAAAGCAGATTCGTGCGTCCGCGAAAGCGGGGGAAGGCTGTCGTGATCAATGGCAGAGTGGTAGAGAACGAGGACCTCGTGCGGATCAGAATTGGGCGAAGCGACCAGAAATCCGCCGAGATCCTGGAAGAGATCCAACTCGAGAACGCAGTGCGCCAGACCCCTGTCTTCGATCGGTCGCGGCTGTACCGCCAGGTCGTGGAGCGCTCGGTCGACGTGACGAACTCTTTCCTGCGGACGGCGCCACCGGCACCCGACCGGCGCACTGTCCTTCTGATCTCCGGAGAATGGGGGGCAGCGGCACGGGCCATGGGCGAGTTCTTGCGGGCGCTCGGCCTGGACGTCCGGGGCCGCTCCCACGCTCGGTTGTCGGGCCGCGAAGGACAACACCACGCCGATGTCCTCGACTCGGCCTTCGACGCCTGTCATGCGGTGGTCGTCCTCATGACGCCGGACGATGTCGCCACTCGCCATCCCGCCTTCGCCGGAGTCGAGGACGCCGAGGTCCAGCTCGCCACGCAGGCGTCGCCGAGCGTCCTCTTCCAGGCGGGTTATGCCTGGCATGCGGCCAGGGAGCGCACCCTGTTGGTGGAATTCGGCAGTGACCTGCGCTACCCCCGAGATCTGTCCGGGGTCGACCGGGTGTGCTTCGACGGTTCACCCGCGTCAAGGAACGAGGTGGCCCAAAGACTCAGAGCCATCCGTTCGGCGGTTCGGACCGAGGATCCGTTCTACCTGGAAGCCGGCGCCTTCCCGAGCGCCCCAGGCCCGGTCACCGGTGACGACCTCGGGCCGAGTCCCGCAGCGGAGCTGCTACGCAGAATCCCCCTGCGTTGGGTCCTGCTCGGGGCTCTGGCGGAAGGCAAGGGGGTGGACGTCAGCGCGATAGCCGCCCGCAGGGGAACGCCGCCGGAGGAAGTGCGCGCAGGCCTGTCACGGCTGATGACGGACGGCCTGGCCGCGCCGATGGAGAAGCACTCGAAGAGCCAGGCCGCGAACAACGGCGCCTGCCGACTCACCGGTCCTGGATTGGATCAGCTGCACTCCGAGATGTGGCGTCCGCAAGGCCGATGAGTGCCGGGCGACGCGGACCACGCCAGATACATCGCGGGGTGCTTGCGTGACTGGGCCTACCACCTTCAGGAGCGCATGCCTGTCGCACCTGACGAAGAGCTCGACGAGACCGACGAGTCCCGCTTTTTGATCACCGATGACCTACGGTCCGCGCAGGGGCTGCTTTCGCCGGAGCACAAGCTGTACCCGTTCGTCGACCGCTACTGCGCGAAGCCGTACTGGAAGGTCAGGGAACTGCCCGGACTGCTCGGACGCGTGAAGAACGCCCTGTGCGATTCCTATGGAATTGATCTCGACGACCCAGGACGAGGAGGTCGCGCCTCGCCGCTACGGGCGCCGACTCGTTCCGTGGTGTCGAGGAACATCCTCGAGGGACCGCAGGAGTCACACGGCCCGGAGCGTTGACCGCGCGGCATGGAACACACACGACGGCCGCCCCTTCTTGAGACGGCCGTCATGGGAGTCACGGTGCTTGCGTGAGCACCCTCTCCAACGCCCCCAACGCCCCCGCGAGTTCATCTCCCGTGATGGTCAGAGGCGGTGCCAGGCGGATCGTCGAGCCGTGGGTGTCCTTCGCCAGCACCCCTTCCCGCAGCAGCCGTTCGCCGATCTGCCGGCCCGTGCCGAAGGTGGGGTCGATGTCGACGCCCGCCCACAGGCCGCGGGAGCGGAAGCCGAGGACGCCCTTGCCGACGAGGGCGGTCAGGCCGTCCCGCAGCTGGGTGCCCAACTCTGCGGCGCGGTGCTGGAATTCGCCCGTTTCCAGGAGTTCCACCACCGCCGTGCCGACCGCCGCCGCGAGCGGGTTCCCACCGAACGTCGAGCCGTGCTCGCCGGGACGCAGGACGCCGAGGACGTCGCGGCGGGCCACCACCGCGGAGACCGGGACGATGCCGCCGCCCAGCGCCTTGCCGAGGAGCAGGACGTCCGGGACGACCGACTCGTGGTCCACGGCGAGCGTGCGGCCCGTGCGGCCGAGACCCGACTGGATCTCGTCGGCGATGAAGAGGCAGCCCTTGCGGCGGGTCACCTCACGGACGCCCGTGAGATAGCCGTCGTCGGGGATCACCACGCCCGCCTCGCCCTGGATCGGCTCCAGGAGCACCGCCGCCGTCGTCTCGTCGATCGCCGCTTCCAGCGCCGCGAGGTCGTTGTACGGCACGATCCGGAAGCCCGGGGTGAAGGGGCCGAAGCCCTGCCGTGCCGTCTCGTCCGTGGAGAACGACACGATCGTCGTCGTACGGCCGTGGAAGTTCTCCGCCGCGACCACGATCGTCGCCTGATCGGCGGGGACGCCCTTCACCTCGTACGCCCATTTGCGGGCCACCTTGATGCCGGACTCGACCGCCTCGGCGCCCGTGTTCATCGGCAGGACCATGTCCAGGCCGGTCAACTCGGCCAGGCGCTCGGCGAATTCGGCCAGCTTGTCGTTGTGGAAGGCGCGGGAGGTGAGGGTGAGGCGGTCGAGCTGGCGGTGGGCCGCCTCGATCAGTGCCGGATGGCGGTGGCCGAAGTTGAGGGCCGAGTAGCCGGCCAGCATGTCCAGGTAGCGGCGCCCCTCCACGTCCTCGACCCAGGCGCCCTCGGCGTGGGCGACGACCACCGGAAGGGGGTGGTAGTTGTGCGCCAGGACCGGTTCCTCGGCGCGGATCAGGTCGGCGGACGAGCGCGTGGTCACGGGTACTCGGGTGGGCGCTGTCATGAGCGGATCTCCTGAGTGCAGCACTTGATGCCGCCGCCTGCCTTGCGGAACTCGGACAGGTCGACGGGCACGGGGACATAGCCGCGGTCGGCGAGGGCGGAGGCCAGGGACTCGGCCTGGGGCGCGATGAAGACGTTGCGGCCGTCGGACACGGAGTTCAGACCGAAGGCCAGCGCGTCGTCCAGGGTGGCGAGCACCGCGTTCGGGTACAGGCGCGCCAGCACCTCCCGGCTGCCCGGCGAGAACGCCTCCGGGTAGTAGGAGATGTTGTTGCCGTCGGCGGAGTCGTCCAGGACGAACAGCGCCGTGTCCAGGTGGTAGAAGCGCGGGTCCACCAGCGTCAGGCTGATCACCGGGTGCCCGAAGAACTCCTGCACCTCGCGGTGCGCCTCCCGGGTGGTACGGAAACCGGTACCGGCCAGGACGTACCGGCCCGTCCAGACCAGGTCGCCCTCGCCCTCGCAGACCGACTCGGGGCGGTGGACGGCGAAGCCCGCCGTCTTGAACCACGTGTCGTACAACGAGGACTCGGGGCGCCGCTCGGGCGCGTGGAAGAGGGAGCCGAAGACGCGGCCGTCCACGACGACCGCCGAGTTCGCGGCGAACACCATGTCCGGGAGACCGGGGGCCGGCTCCACGGAGTCCACGGTGTGGCCATGGGCCCGGTAGGCGCCGATCAGCGCATGCCACTGCGCCCGGGCCAGGTCCGCGTCGACGCGGACGTCGGGTTGCATCCAGGGATTGATCGCGTACTGCACGCCGAAATGTCTGGGTTCGCAGACGAGGAATCGCCGTCGGCGCGGCACACGGGAGTCGGACACAGAGGGGTTCCTCCGCTTCCTGCGGTGTCGACTTGGGGTTGACACCAAGGTAGGAAGTGACGGTCGCGCCCGACAAGCAACGAGAATTGCGTGTCTGCGCAGGAATGCTGCGTCTTCAGCCATGTACGCGCAGGTTCACTGCGTACTCGGATGTTTATTCGGGCGATGCCGCGGGTGCGGGCTGTGTGGCGCCCGCCTCGGGGCTGTCCGGCAGCAGATGGGACAGCACCATCACGCTGATCGTCTTGCGGATGAACGGCTCCACCCGGATCCGCTCCAGCACCTCCTCGAAGTGCTCCACGTCCCGCGCCCGCACATGCAGCAACGCGTCCGCGCCGCCGGTCACCGTCATCGCCGCCGTGATCTCCGGATGGTTGCGCACCACCTCCGCGAGCCGCCGCGGCGGCGCCGCGCCCTCGCAGTACACCTCGACATACGCCTCCGTACGCCAGCCCAGCGCCGACGGCTCCACCGTGGCCGTGAACCCGGTGATCACCCCGGTCTCCCGTAGCCGGTCCACCCGTCGCTTGACCGCCGTGGACGACAGCCCCACGGCCGTGCCGATCTCGGCGAAGCTCGTCCTGGCGTTCGCCATCAGAGCGGTGATGATCTTCCGGTCGAGCTCGTCGAACGGTGCGGGCGCGCTGTGCATGTCGGCACTGTATCCAGCGGAAACCCAGCGGGAACGTCCATGCCTCGGCACGTGTGCAGACGTACGGATTACTCCTACACTCCGGGCATGCTGCGCGCCCTGGCTGTCGACGACGAACGCCCCTCGCTGGAGGAGCTGCTCTACCTCCTCAACGCCGACCCCCGGATCAGCAGCGCGGAGGGCGCAGGCGACGCGACCGAGGCGCTGCGCCGCATCAACCGCGCGCTGGAGTCGGGGCCGCACGGCCCGGAGGCGATCGACGTCGTCTTCCTCGACATCAACATGCCCGGCCTCGACGGCCTGGACCTGGCCCGGCTGCTCACCGGCTTCGCCAAACCCCCACTGGTCGTGTTCGTCACCGCCCACGAGGACTTCGCCGTCCAGGCCTTCGACCTCAAGGCCGTCGACTACGTCCTCAAGCCCGTCCGCAAGGAGCGCCTCGCCGAGGCCGTGCGCCGCGCCGCCGAACTCGTACGACGCCCCGCCGAACCCGGCGACCCCGCGCCCCGCATCCCCGTGCACGAACCCGACCCCGACCACATACCCGTCGAACTCGGCGGTGTGACCCGCTTCGTCTCCGTCGAGGACATCACCCACGTCGAGGCGCAAGGGGACTACGCCCGGCTGCACACCACCAAGGGCAGCCATCTCGTCCGCATCCCCGTGTCCACCCTGGAGGAGCGCTGGCGCTCCCGCGGCTTCGTCCGCATCCACCGCCGCCATCTGGTCGCCCTGCGCCACATCGGCGAACTCCGCCTCGACGCCGGGACGGTGAGCGTCCTGGTCGGCACCGAGGAACTCCAGGTCAGCCGGCGCCACACCCGCGAACTGCGCGACCTGCTGATGCGGAGGTCCTGACATGCCGCACCAGGACCCCGTCGAACGCCGCGTCGTCGTCACCGGACCGCCCCGCCGCACCCGCCGCGCCTCCGGCTACTACCGCCCCCGCACCGAGATCGACGAACAGACCACCCTCGGTGACACCTACGTCCGTTCCCTCATGCGCAGCCAACTCCGCGCCGGACTCACCGTGTTCGCCGTCCTCGGCCTCCTCATCGGCCCGCTCCCGCTGCTGTTCGCCGCGATGCCCGACGCCCGCCGCGTGGAATGGGCGGTCCTCGGCTTCGGCGTCTACGCCCCGCTGGTGCTGCTCGCCCGCTGGTACGTGCGGCGGGCGGAACGCAATGAGCGCGACTTCGTCCGCCTCGTAGAAGACCGCTGAGCCACCCGATCCGATGAACTCCGGTTACGCCGTCCCCGCCGTCGCCCTCGTCGTCGTCGCCACCGTCCTCGTCGGCGCCTTCGGCCTGCGCATCTCCCGTACGACATCCGACTTCTACGTCGCCTCCCGCACCGTGGGCCCCCGCCTGAACGCGGCGGCCATAAGCGGCGAGTACCTCTCCGCGGCCTCCTTCCTCGGCATCGCGGGCCTCGTCCTGGTGCAAGGCCCCGACATGCTCTGGTACCCGGTCGGCTACACCGCCGGGTACCTCGTCCTCCTGCTCTTCGTGGCCGCCCCGCTGCGCCGCTCCGGGGCGTACACGCTCCCGGACTTCGCCGAGGCCCGGCTCGCCTC
Organism: Streptomyces sp. NBC_00028; assembly: GCF_045041065.1. Taxonomy (NCBI): domain Bacteria; kingdom Bacillati; phylum Actinomycetota; class Actinomycetes; order Kitasatosporales; family Streptomycetaceae; genus Streptomyces; species Streptomyces sp. NBC_00028. The sequence goes on from NZ_CP108293.1 coordinate 8,491,607, forward strand.
CCAGGCGGTACGACGGCTCGCCGGGGCGTTCGTCGTCGGCGTCGGCTGGCTGTACCTGCTGCCCCAACTCCAGGGCGCCGGACTGACCTTGCAGGTCCTCACCGGGGCGCCGGACTCGCTCGGCGGCGTCATCGTCGCCGTCGTGGTCGTCGCGACCGTCGCCGCGGGCGGCATGCGCAGCATCACCTTCGTGCAGGCCTTCCAGTACTGGCTCAAGCTCACCGCCCTCCTCGTCCCCGCCCTCTTCCTGATCCTCGCCTGGCAGGGCGACGGCGCCCCCAGCCACGCCTTCGAGGAACCGGCCACCTTCCGCGAACAGCGCGTGGTCCGCGTCGACGAGGGCCTCGACCTGAAACTGGACCGCCCGCTGACGGTCACCGTCGACGGCACGGTGGACGGCCGCACCCACGAGGACACCCGGCTCCACCTCCGCGCCGGCACCCATCACATCGACGCCGGCACCCGCCTCACCTTCGCCGCGGGCGACCCCGTCCCCGAGGCCGACCGGCGCAGCGACGCCGGTCTGTCGCCCTCGCAGGCCGAGAGCCGCGGCGAACGCCCCCTGTACGCCACCTACGGACTGATCCTCGCGACCTTCCTCGGCACGATGGGCCTGCCGCACGTCGTCGTCCGCTTCTACACCAGCCCGCACGGCGTCGCCGCCCGCCGCACCACGGTCGCCGTCCTCGGTCTGATCGGCGCCTTCTATCTGCTGCCGCCCGTCTACGGCGCCCTCGGCCGCCTCTACGCCCCCGAACTCACCCTCACCTCAGACGCGGACGCCGCCGTCCTGCTGCTGCCCGACCGGGTGATCGGCGGCCTCGGCGGCGACCTGCTCGGCGCGCTGGTCGCCGGGGGCGCCTTCGCCGCGTTCCTCTCCACCGCCTCCGGGCTGACCATGGCCGTGGCGGGCGTGCTCACCCAGGACGTGCTTCCGTCGCGCGGCGTACGGCACTTCAGGCTGGGCACGGTCATCGCCATGGCCGTACCGCTGGCGGCGAGCGCCCTGGTCGGCGGGCTGCCGGTCGCCGACGCGGTCGGCCTCGCCTTCGCCGTGTCCGCGTCCTCCTTCTGCCCGCTGCTCGTCCTCGGCATCTGGTGGCGCCGGCTCACCCCGCCGGGCGCCGCCGCCGGGATGCTGGTGGGCGGCGGCTCCGCGCTGGTGGCGGTGGCGGCGACCATGGCAGGTTTCCCCGGGTCCGGCGCGCTGCACGCCGTGCTCGCCTGGCCGGCCCTCTGGTCGGTGCCGCTGGGGTTCCTCACCATGGTGCTGGTGTCCCTGGCGACCCCGGGCAGGGTCCCGGCCGGTACGGGGGCGATCCTGGCGCGGTTCCATCTGCCGGAGGAGCTGCGGGCGGAGGTGAAGGCGTGAGCGGATTCCTCGCCGGGCTCTGCGTGGCCATCCTCCCCCTCCTCGCCGCGGGCTTCTGGCTCGGCCGCCGTACCGCACGCCCCGAGAACCTCGGCGGCCTCGGCACGCCAGTCGAGCACGCCACCTTCGAGACCCTGCACACCGCGTCCCTCGCCGCGCCCCCGCTCCGCGCGGGTCTGACCGAGGAGACGGCCCGCAAGTCGGCCCGCAGACTACGGACGTTGCTCGGCACGGACGCCCTGTGCCTGACCGACCAGAAGCGGGTCCTCGTCTGGGACGGCGTCGGCGGCCATCACCGCGACGAGATCATGAAACGCCTCGCCGGCCCCCTGGAGACCGGCCGTGGCGAGGCCTTCCCACTGACCTGCGACGCCCTCGACTGCACGGTCAGCTGGGCCGTGGTCGCCCCGCTCACCGTCGACGACCGGGTCCACGGCGCCCTGGTGGCCTGCGCGCCCCGTGAGTCCGCCGTGCTCGTGCGGGCCGCCGGAGAGGTCGCCCGCTGGGTCTCCGTCCAGCTGGAACTGGCCGACCTCGACCAGTCCCGCACCCGGCTCATCGAGGCCGAGATCAAGGCCCTGCGCGCCCAGATCTCCCCGCACTTCATCTTCAACTCGCTCGCGGTGATCGCGTCGTTCGTCCGCACCGACCCCGAGCGCGCCCGCGAACTGCTCCTGGAGTTCGCCGACTTCACCCGCTACAGCTTCCGCCGACACGGCGACTTCACCACCCTCGCCGACGAACTCCACGCCATCGACCACTACTTGGCGCTCGTACGGGCCCGCTTCGGCGACCGCCTCTCCGTCACCCTGCAGATCGCCCCCGAGGTGCTGCCGGTCACCCTGCCCTTCCTGTGCCTCCAGCCGCTCGTCGAGAACGCCGTCAAGCACGGCCTGGAGGGCAAGCCGGACACCTGCCACATCCAGATCACGGCGCAGGACACGGGCGCCGAAGCCCTCGTCGTCATCGAGGACGACGGCGCGGGCATGGACCCCGCCGTGCTGCGCCGCATCCTCGCCGGCGAGGTCAGCCCGTCGGGCGGCATCGGGCTGTCCAACGTCGACGACCGGCTGCGCCAGGTGTACGGCGACGACTACGGCCTCGTCATCGAGACCGCCGTGGGCGCCGGCATGCGCATCACCGCCCGGCTGCCGAAATACCAGCCGGGCGTCCACTAGGGCCTGCCCTGGTACGACCGCCTCAGGTACTGCGCGTGACGACCATCCCGAGGGTGATCAGGCCCAGCACGACCCAGCCGAACCACAGCCAGCCGTTGCTGCCGAGCGCCACCGTGTAGGCGGTCACCACGACGAGTCCGCCGAGGGTGAGCACCCCCATCGTTCTGGTCGAGCCGTCCGTGGAACCGGGCATCGCAACACCCTCCTCGGGATCCTCATGATGCGTCATCCTCCATGGTGCCCCCGTTCTGCTTCCTGACGGTGCAGACGACGAAATGAGTTCCGGCCTTCCACGGGCCCTCGCTCGTCCAGGATCCCGCCCGGTACACCGACGGATCGAAGCCGTAGTCACCCGGCGCCACCTCCCGACCGCAGGCCAGGTCCGCCGCCTCGGCGCGCGCCTCGTCCAGCGTCACGTCCTCGCCCAGTCGGGTGAATCCGAGCACCTCCTCGTCGTGCGGCCCCGCGCAGGACACCAGCCGCGCGTCCCGGTTGGACCGCACGTCCAGACAGTCCCGCTTCTGCATCGAGGAGACGTCGAGGAACTTCGTCCCCGGCTCGCGATGCCCGCCGAGCGGCCCGTACACCGGCCCGTGCGCACCCACCACCAGACAGGCCGTGCGCCGTCCCGCGGCGGCGAAGCCCGTCGGCGTCGGTACGAGGGCCAGATCGCGCACATCGGCGAGCTTCCCGCGGATCTCCTGGGTCAGCTCCGCACAGCGCGCCGGCCCCTGCTCCAGCGCCTCGGCCGCGGACGCGGCGGGGACGAAGGCCATCACCTGCCCGTCCGGCGGACCACCGCACGCCGCGTCCAGGGCCACCCGGGGCGTACCCGTGAAGGGCGTCCCGCCCGGCCAGTCCACGGTCACACAGTCACCGTCCCGCAGCGCCTTGCCGAGCCCGATGTCCGTCCCGTACGGCGCGGCGTTCCCGCCACCCCCGCCTTCCCCGGGCGGCTGCTGCGCCACGGCGTACCAGACCCCGCCCCCGGCGAGCACCAGGCCCAGCAGCCCGGCGAGGGCGGAGTGCAGCGCCCGCGGACGGGTACGGCGCCGACTCCCGCCACCGTTGGTGACCAGCGGCCCGAGCCCCTCCGGCACGGGCTGCGGCACGGGCTGCGGCACCGGCGCCACCGGCCCCGGCTGCGCCCACTGCGGCTGCGAGCCCAGGTCGGTCCGGGTCCGCGCGTACGGGTCCGCCTGCGAGGCGACGATCCGCGACAGCGCCGCCTCCGCCTGCGCTGCCGAGATCCGCAGCCCCGGATCCTTGACCAGCATCGCCTCCAGTACGGGGGCCAGGGCTCCGGCGCGCACCGGTGACCGCGGCTCCTCCGTCACCACCGCGCTGATCTCCGCGAAGTGCGACTCGCGGGCGAAGGGACCGCAGCCCTCCACCGCGTGGTAGAGCGTGCACCCCAGCGAGAACAGGTCGGCGGCCGCGGTGGGCGACCCGCCGGTGGCCCGCTCCGGCGCCAGATAGCCCGCCGTACCGACCAGCACGGACGTCAGCGTGTAGCGCGTCTCCCCGGCGTCCGGCTGCACGGAGATGCCGTAGTCGGTGAGCAGGGCGCGCCCGTACGGCGCCCCGGTGCGGTCCGGCGCGAGCAGGATGTTCGCCGGCTTCACGTCCCGGTGCATGATCCCCCGCTCGTGCCCGGCGGTCAGCGCGTCGAGGACGGCGAGGCCGATCCGCGCGGATTCCGCGGGCGCCAGCGGGCCGCGCCGGGCGATCAGCTCACGCAGGTCGACGGCGCCGGGCACGTACTCCATGACGATCCAGGGGAGCCCGTCGTGCTCCAGCACGTCGTGCACGGTCACCACATGCGGATGACCGCGCAGTCCGGCCGCGTGCCGGGCCTCCGCACGGGCCCGGGCGACCCGGGCCTCCCGCTCGTGACCGGCCTCGGACGGGTCACGGAAGACGATCTCCTTGAGCGCGACCTCGCAGGCGAGTCTCTGGTCGTGGGCGAGCCACACATGGCCCATACCGCCGCTGCCCAGCTGGTGCAGCAGCAGATAGCGGCCGGCGATGACCCGGCCCACTCCCGATGTCGATGGTCCTGAAGGCATCCGGTGACTCCCGGGTTCTGCGGAGGCGCTACGTGGCGACGCTCGCGGTGGGCTCCTCTGGCGCGGACCCACTGCTGGGCGGGGGCGCGCCGGTCGTGGTCGCCGGTGGCGGTGCGCTGGTGGTCACCGGCGGCGGGGAGGGTGGCGGTGCGCTCGTCGTCAGCGGAGGCGAGCTGGTCACGGCAGGCGGCGCGCTCGTCACCGAGGTCGGCGAGGAGGGCGGTGGTGAGGTCGGGGGCGACGGCGAGGGCGAGGGCGACGTGGACGGGCCGGGCGGGGTGCCTACTGAGGCACTGGTGGGCGGCGGCGAGGTACCCGGCGTGGACGGTCCCGGCGTGGACGGTCCGGGCTTCGACGGTCCCGACGTCGACGGTCCGGGCTTGGACGGTCCGGACGCAGAGGGTGCCGAGGGCGGGGATGCCGAGGGCGGGGGAGAGGTGAGACCGCCCTCGGACGACGATCCCTCCGCCACGCTCACCGTCACGTACTGCCCGAACCGCAGCTCGGCCCCGGCCGGCGGATCGGTCGCGGTGACCCGTGCGCCGTCGGCGGGCGCCGACCCGGTGTCGTACCCGGTCGCGAGCCCCTTGTCGGCCAGCGCCTGACGCGCCTCGCCGAAGGTCTTCCCCGTCAGCCGGGGGACGGCCTGAGTCCTGCGGGTGTCGAAGGTGTCGTCCTTGGCGCCCGTCGTGCCGACCGGCCGGCTGATCCCGCGATCGGGGTCCGCCACGTCGACCAGGGCGATCTTCTCCAGTGGACGGGACGCGGGACGCACGGCCACGACCGAGGAACGGTCGTACCCCTTCCACTCCTTGTTCCCGTCCCCGAACTCGACCGAGATACGGTTCGTGTCACCCGCGAAGGGACGCAGTGGATTTCCACAGCTGCACTTCGCGGCCGGCTGCCCCTGCCGATCGACGAGAATCGCGATTCCGGCCTGCAACAGCGAGTCGTAGGGAACTGCCTTTCCCTTTTTGTAGTCGTGATTCTGCACGAGAGTGTCGTGACGCAGCAGAACAGGAGTGAGTCGATCCAGATATTCCGGTATCTCAGCGGTGGTGATTCCCAGGGCGCGTGCCCACGCCTGTGCTTTCTGGTCGTTCATGGGATCGGTGAGGAATTTCTCGAGCTTGTCGACATCGCAGATCGTCGGTTGCTTCGAACCCCCGTACAGACCAGGGGTGTCGCCCTGCTGAAGACTTCCCCGAACGGGCTGCGACGTCACCGGCTGATCCCGGCCCAGGTCACTGCCCTCGTCGAAGAACGGCGCGAGCGAGGGCACACCGGCCGCGACCGCCTTCACCGCCAGCAGGGGCGTGGCTCTGTCGCACCCACTCACCGCGAGAACGAGAACCAGCAGACACGCAGTCTTTGTCGCGAGCCTCTGCATAAATGCGCGAAATGTCATCACCGCTCCCCCTGGCGGTTCCCCCAACGCGCTTCATGCTACTGAACGACCGGCCCCAAAAAGCCTTTCAGCGCCCACGTGCGTTCAATGAGGCCAAATAGGCGTTGTATGCCTCGAGTTCCTTGTCGCCGTCCCGGTCGGCGGCCCGGTCCTTCCGCCTGGCCTGCCGCTGCTCCGAGCCGTACCACTGGAACAGCAGCGCCAGCAGCACCAGCACGGACGGGATCTCACTGAACGCCCAGGCGATACCGCCCGCGGCGTTCTGGTCGGAGAGCGCGTCGATACCGAGCGAGGCGGGCGGGTTCTTGAACGTCTCGACCATTGGGGTGGACGCCATCATCAACGCGATCCCGAAGAACGCGTGGAACGGCATGCCCGCGAACAGCTCCAGCATCCGCATCAGATAGCCGGGCCGCTGCGGCCCCGGGTCGACGCCGATGATCGGCCAGAAGAACACGACACCCACCGCGAGGAAGTGCACCATCATCGCGAGGTGACCGGTCCTCGACCCCATCAGGAAGTCGAAGATCGGCGTGAAGTAGAGCGCGTACAGGCTCGCGATGAACAGCGGGATGGTGAACGCCGGATGCGTGATGATCCGCATGTACCGGCTGTGCAGCAGCGCCAGCAGCAGCTCGCGCGGCCCCTTCCGCCCCCGGCCGGCGGCGGGCAGCACCCGCAGGGCCAGTGTCACCGGAGCGCCGAGCAGGATCAGGATCGGCGACAGCATGCTGATGACCATGTGCTGCACCATGTGCACGCTGAACATCACCATGCCGTAGTCGTTCAGCCTGGTGCACATCACGAGCATGATCGTCAGCACCCCGACGGCGAACGAGACGGTCCGCCCCGCCGACCAGGCGTCCCCACGCCGCCGCAGCCGCACGACCCCGTACGCGTACAGCCCCAGCCCCACCACACAGGCGACGAGGAAGAACGGATCGGCCGACCACTGAAGCCCCCGCCCCAGCGTGAACGGCGGCAGATCCATGGTCATGCCGTGCCCGCTGTGATCCATTGCGGCGGCTCCTGATTCGTGGGGGGTTGTGCGAAGTGTCCGCCTCACAGACTAGAACCGCCCCCGGCGCCTGATGACACCGGGGGCAGTCAACGCCCTAGGGGCGCGGGGAACTGCGCGACCAGCCACAACGAGCCCGCAGCCTGCAACCCTCCCGCAGGCCCACGGCGAAACTCAGAGAACGCACTCGGCCTCTTCGTACCGCTCAGCCGGCACCGTCTTCAACGTCTCCACGGCCTCAGCCAACGGCACCATCACGATGTCCGTCCCACGAAGAGCCGTCATGTGACCGAACTCGCCCCGGTGCACCGCCTCCACCGCATGCCACCCGAACCGGGTCGCGAGAACACGGTCGTACGCCGTAGGCGTCCCGCCCCGCTGCACATGCCCCAGGATCACCGGCCGCGCTTCCTTCCCCAGCCGCTGCTCCAGCTCGATGGACAACTGCCGCGCGATCCCGGCGAAGCGCTCATGCCCGTAGATGTCCTTGCCGCCCTCATCGAACGACATGGACCCCGGCGCCGGCTTCGCCCCCTCCGCCGCGACGACGATCGCGAACCGCTTGCCCGCCTGGAACCGCTCGCCGACCCGCCGCGCCAACTCCTCGATGTCGAAGGGCCGTTCCGGTACGACGATGGCGTGCGCGCCGGCCGCCATGCCGGAGTGCAGCGCGATCCAGCCGGTGTGCCGCCCCATGACCTCGACGACGAGCACGCGCTGATGCGACTCGGCGGTGGTCTTGAGCCGGTCCAGCGCCTCCGTGGCCACGCCCACGGCCGTGTCGAAGCCGAAGGTGACGTCCGTGACCGCGATGTCGTTGTCGATGGTCTTCGGCACGCCGACGATCGGCAGACCGGCGTCGGACATCAGCCGGGCCGCCTTCAGCGTGCCCTCGCCGCCGATCGGGATGATCGCGTCGAGGCCGAGCTCGGCGACATGGCCCTTGGCCCGCTCCACCCCGTCACGCAGATGGGAGGGCTGGACCCGGGAGGAGCCGAGGATAGTGCCGCCGCGGGCGAGGATGCCGCCCACCGCGTCGAGGTCGAGCTTGAGGTAGTCGCACTCCAGGAGGCCCTTCCAGCCGTCCCGGAAGCCGATGACCTCGTCGCCGTGGTCGGCGACGGCACGGTGCACGACGGACCGGATGACGGCGTTCAGGCCGGGGCAGTCGCCGCCGGACGTGAGGACACCTATGCGCATAGCCCGAAACAACCTTCTCAACGTGGGCCGGGGACCGGACCACGCTGTCCGGCTCGATCCCCGCCACCCTAGCGGCAGGAGGGGGCGGGGCCCTACCGTGCGTCCGCCTGCTGGACGACCCCGCTCAGGTGTGCGGACACATCGTCAGACGGGCTGGTAAAACGCGGCTGGAGCGCGGATGAACTCCCAGCTCAAGCAGGCTCTACGCCGGCTGCTGCGCCGCCGCGATGCGCTCGTTGCGAAGCGCCTCGTACCAGCGGTCGTCGGTCGGCGGCAGCGCGTTCACATCGAGCGCCAGCTTCAGCAGCAGGTCGGCGATGAGGGGGTTTCGCGCCAGGACGGGACCGTGCATGTACGTACCGAAGACGGTGTCGTTGTACGCGCCCTCCGTGCCGTCGCCCGTGCCGTTGCCGTTGCCCAGGCGGACGTTGGCGAGCGGGCGGGCGGTGGGGCCGAGGTGGGTGACGCCCTGGTGGTTCTCGAAGCCGGTCAGCGGGGGCAGCCCGAGGCGCGGGTCGATGTCGGCGAGGACGTCACCGACGCACCGCGCACCCTCACCGCGCACGGACACGACGTCGAGCAGCCCGAGACCGGGCTCACGCTGGCCGAGGTCGTTGATGAACTCATGCCCGAGGATCTGGTACCCGGCACACACCGAGAACACGATCGCGCCGTTCTCCACGGCCCGGTGCAGTCCGCCGTCCCGGCGCAGCCGCTCGGCCGCGAGCCGCTGCGGACGGTCCTCGCCGCCGCCGATGAGGTAGATGTCCCCGGAGGTCGGGATCGGCTGGTCGCTGCGCACGTCGAGCCGGGCCACGTCGAGGCCCCGCTGCCGCGCCCGGCGCTCCACGACCAGGACGTTGCCCTGGTCGCCGTAGGTGCTGAGCAGGTCGGGATAGATCCAGACGACCCGCAGCTGGTTGTCGCTCACAAAAGTCCCCTGAAGTGTCAGTTGCCGACGCGGCGGCGCAGGTCCTGGAAGGCGGTGTAGTTCGCGATGACCTCGATGCGGCCCGGCGGGCACAGCTGCACGGCCTGGTCGAGGTTCTCGCAGACCTGGAAGTGCTGGTTGGCGACCTCCAGGCGGACCGCGAGGTCGAGCTTGCGGTCGCCGACGACACAGATCGGGTGGCCGGTCAACCGCGTGTAGTCGACGTCCCACAGCCACGAGGTGTCGGTGCCGTCGGCGCCGCGCGCGTTCACGGAGAGGATCACCGGGGTGGGTGGCGGATCGATGAGACTAAACGTTTCGAGCCACCCGGCCGGGTTCTTGGCGAGCAGCAGCCGCAGATCCCGCTGCTGGAACTGCACCACGTCATACCGTCCGGCCACGGCCTGCACCTGGTACATGCGCTCCAGCGCGACCTGCGGCGGTACGCCGAACACGGCGGCGACGGCGGCCGAGGAGGCGGCGTTGGCCTTGTTGGCACGGCCCGGCAGCTGGAGATGAATGGGCCAGGCGGAACCGTGCGGGTCGAGGACGTGATCCCCGGACAGCGCCCAGCTCGGCGTCGGCCGACGGAACCCGCACTCCCCGCAGAACCAGTCGTCGCCCGGCCGCTGCATCACACCGCCGCAGGACGGGCAGGACCAGGCGTCGTCCTTCCACATCTGCCCGGCGGCGACCCAGACGACGTTGGGGGAGGAGGAGGCGGCCCAGACGACCAGCGGGTCGTCGGCGTTGGCGATGATGACGGCCTTGCTGCCCGCGAGCCCCTCACGCCAGTTCTCGGCGAGCATCCGGGTCTCGGCGGCCCGGTCGAGCTGGTCGCGGGAGAGGTTGAGCAGCGCGATGCACTTGGGGTCGGTGTCCCGGGCGACGCCGGCGAGGTACTTCTCGTCGACCTCGATCACGCCGTAGCGCGCCTCCGAGCTGCCGGCCAGCGCCGAGGTGATGCCCGCGGGCATGTTGGCGCCGAGCGCGTTGGAGACGACGGGACCGGCGGCGCGCAGCGCCTCCGCGATGAGCCGCGTGGTCGTGGTCTTGCCGTTGGTGGCCGACACCAGAACCACGTCCAGGTTCTGGGCGAGCCGGGCGAGGAGGTCGGGGTCGAGCTTGAGTGCCACCCGGCCGCCGATCACCGAACCGCTGCCGCGCCCTGCGGCGCGCGATGCCGCTGCGACCGCCTTACCGGCGGTCACGGCGATCTTGGCCCGCGGCGTGAGCGGGTCCGAGTTGCCTGCCATCAGTTCTCGATCCTCCTTGCGTACGCGCCGCGCCTGACGGCAACGTGGTGGTGGTCAGCCTATCGAGATCCATTCGCAGTCCCGAATCGCCGTACCCTTGCGGCCATGCGAAACAGCTCCATTCCGGGCACCCGCGGCCGTGTCCGGCCCCTCACGCTGCTCGGTGACCCCGTCCTGCACGCCCCGTGCGAGGACGTCACGGACTTCGGCCCGGAACTGGCGACGCTCGTGGAGGACTTGTTCGCGACGATGTACGCGGCCCAGGGCGTGGGCCTCGCCGCGAACCAGGTGGGGGAGTCGCTGCGGGTGTTCGTGTACGACTGCCCGGACGACGAGGACGTCCGGCACCTCGGCCATGTGGTGAACCCGAGGCTGGTGGAGGCCGACGGAGTGGTTCTGCGAGGCCCGGAGGGCTGCCTGTCCCTGCCGGGTCTGGAGGCGGGAACGGAGCGCTACGACCACGCGGTGGTGGAGGGTTTGACGATGACGGGCGAGCCGGTGACGGTGCATGGCACGGGGTGGTTCGCGAGGTGCTTGCAGCACGAGTGCGACCACGTGGAGGGCCGCGTCTATGTCGATCACCTCACGGGATGGCGTAAGCGACGGGTGTTGCGGCAGGCCGCCAAATCGCCGTGGGGGCGCTGAGTTCGCGCGACCGCGGGCCGTCTGTGGCTGGTCGCGCGCACGCGGCGGAGCCGCACATTGATACCGCCCCGCGCCCCTAGGGGGTTTCAGAACCCGGGGCCACCAACCTTGTCCCCCGCCGCAGCCAGCCGCCCCCACAACAGGTCGGTCAGACTCTGCACCAACTCCGCACGCGAACAAGGCCGTTCACCCAGCCACCAGTCACCGGCCGCATGCATCATCCCGACGATCCCATGCCCCCACACCCGAGCCAGCTGCTGCCCCCCGGGCCCCAGATCCAGCCGGTCCTCGATGACCTGGGCCAACTCCTCGCCCATCCGCCGCAGCAGCGGAGCGGAGTGCTTCCCGACGTCGAAGCCCTGGTCCCCGACCTGGCCTCCCTCCGCGGGATGCATCAGGAACCGGTACACCTGAGGCCGCGCCTCGATCGCCGCGAGGTAGGTGTCGAGCGTGGCCGCGACCCGCTCCCGCCGATCCGCGGGCGCGTCCAGCGCGGCCCGCAGAGAATCCAGCAGCGCATCGGTATGCCGCGTGGCCAACGCCGCGTAAAGTCCCCCCTTGTCACCGAAGTGACGGTAGAGGATCGGCTTGGTGATGCCCGCTTCCGCGGCGATCGCGTTCATGGAGGCGTGGGGTCCGTCACGCAGGACCACCCTGTCCGCGGCCTCCAGCAGCTCGCGCCGACGGCGGTCGGCGGACCGCTGCTGATCGGTCCGCTGCGTGGTGTCCATGAGCTCTCCCCACCCGTGCTGATTCGGTGACGCCTGCGCAAACTAACACCCACCATGCACCATGCATCGAACGGGCTGCCGAGGGTCATCGGGAGTTGACTTTTCCTACCGGTCGGTAACAGACTCGGGTTACCGCTAGTAACATGCATTTGCGCCGCCGCTGGAGGGGACATGGCCGAGTTCACCATGGAGCTCAACGACGAACAGAAGGAGGTCCAGGACTGGCTGCACGGCTTCGCGGCCGATGTGATCCGCCCCGCGGCCGCCGAATGGGACGAGCGTGAGGAGACTCCCTGGCCGGTCATCCAGGAGGCCGCCAAGGTCGGCATCTACTCGCTCGACTTCTACGCCCAGCAGTACTTCGACTCCACCGGTCTCGGCATCCCCATGGCGATGGAGGAGCTGTTCTGGGGCGACGCGGGCATCGCGCTGTCGATCGTCGGTACCGGCCTGGCCGCTGTCGGTGTCCTCGCCAACGGCACCGAGGAGCAGATCGGCACCTGGATCCCGCAGATGTACGGCGACGCCAACGACGTCAAGGTCGCGGCGTTCTGCTCCTCCGAGCCCGACGCCGGCTCCGACGTGGCCTCGATGCGCACCCGCGCGGTGTACGACGAGGCCAAGGACGAGTGGGTGCTGAACGGCACCAAGACCTGGGCGACGAACGGCGGCATCGCCAACGTCCATGTCGTCGTCGCGGTCGTCGACTCCGAGCTGGGCTCCAAGGGCCACGCGTCCTTCATCATCCCGCCGAACACGCCCGGCCTGTCCCAGGGCCAGAAGTTCAAGAAGCACGGCATCCGAGCCTCGCACACCGCCGAGGTCGTCCTGGAGAACGTGCGTGTCCCCGGCTCCTGCCTCCTCGGCGGCAAGGAGAAGCTCGACGAGCGCCTCGCCCGGGCCCGGGAGCGGGCGAAGGCGGGCGGCGGCGAGCGCGTGAAGAACGCGGCGATGGCCACGTTCGAGGCCTCCCGCCCGGCCGTCGGCGCGATGGCGGTCGGTACCGCCCGGGCCGCCTACGAGGTCGCCCTCGACTACGCCAAGACCCGCGAGCAGTTCGGCCGCCCGATCATCGACAACCAGGGCGTCGCCTTCCAGCTCGCCGACATGCGGACGTCCATCGACGCCGCCCGCCTCCTGGTCTGGCGCGCCTCGTGGATGGCGATCAACGGCAAGCAGTTCACCGCCGCCGAGGGCTCGATGTCGAAGCTCTTCGCCAGCGAGACGGCCAAGAAGGTCACCGCCCAGGCGGTTCAGATCCTCGGCGGCAACGGCTACACCAGGGAGTACCCGGTGGAGCGGATGCACCGCGACGCGGCGATCTACACGATCTTCGAAGGGACGAGCGAGATCCAGCGCCTGGTGATCGCCCGCACCCTCTCGGGGATGCCGATCCGCTAACGGTGCCGGAGCGGCGTGAGCTGCTCGATGTCGTACCGGGCCCGCAGCTCCTCGATGGCCGTGTGGTCCGGTGGGCCCCCGTCGCCCAGGATCTCGAGCAGCTCCTCGAAGTACCGCTCGTGGTCCGGCGGCGGACTCGCCTGGAAGAACATCTTCGCGGGGGAGTCCGTCGGGTTGGCGAACGCGTGCGGGCAGCCCGGGGGCACGACGATCACCGTGCCCGGTGTCGCCCGTACCGCCCGGTTGCCCGAACTCGACTCCCAGCGCTGCCAGTTGTCCGGCGTCCGTACCCGGGGCTCGAAGGCCAGCACGTCCAGTTCACCCTCAAGGACGTAGAACAACTCCTCGCTGCGGGTGTGCACATGGGCGCCCACGTCGAAGCCGGGCGGGACGATCACCTCGAAGGTGGACGCCATGCGCGAGTGCGTGCCGGTCACCTTGAAGGTGACGTGCTGGGCCGGGGTCTGGACGACCCGGCCGTGCCCCGGCGGGACCAGCAGCCCTTCCTGAGCCGTCACCACGTCACCGGGAGCGCCTCGGGACCGCGGATCAACGCACCCTTCCTGAAGGGCACTTGGTCCGCGGGGACCGCCAGCCTCAGGTCCGGCAGCCGGTCCAGGAGCGCGTCCACCAGCAGTTCCGACTCCAGCCTGGCCAGCATGCCGCCCGGGCAGTAGTGCGGGCCGAAGCCGAAGGAGACGTGCGGGTTGGGGCTGCGGGTGAAGTCGATCGTCTCCGGGAACGGGAAGACGTCCGGGTCGCGGTTGGCGGCCAGGTACGACACATAGACCGGGTCGCCGGCCCGGATGCGTACGCCTCTGATGCCCACGTCCTCCAGGGCGATCCGCGACAGGCCCACCGCGTTGCGGTGCGGGATGTAGCGCAGCAGCTCGTCGATGGCCTGGGGGCGGATCGACGGTTCCGTGCGCAGCCGGTCGGCCAGGTCCGGACGGGTCAGCAGCAGATAGAACATCTGGCCGCTGTTGTTCGTCACCGCCTCGCCGCCGATCTGGAGCAGGACGGCGAGCCCCACGGCCTCCTCCAGGGTCACCTCGTCCCGGCCGACCGCGGCGCCGAGCAGCGAGGTGACGTCCTCGCCCGTACTGCCCTCCCGCAGCCCGATGAGATCGCCGAAGTAGGCGCCCATCTCCTTCTTGGCCTTCTCGCTGACCTCCTTGCCGTGCGAGGACGACAGGATCAGCTGGGTCCAGGTGTGCATGACCTGCCGGTCGGCCGCCGGGACCCCCATCAGCTCGCAGATCACCGCGATGGGGAAGGGGCTCAGCACGGTGGCGGTGAGATCGGCGGGCGGACCGTCCTGGAGCAGCTCGTCGACCAGCTCGTCCAGCATCCGGCGGGACTTCTCCCGTACCCGCTCCACGCCCTTGGAGGTCAGCGCGGCGGCCACCGTGCGGCGCAGCCGGGTGTGGTCCGGCGGGTCCAGGAAGCCCACGGCACCCCGCTCCGGGATGAAGTGCGGGGCGAGCCGGGTGACCGGCTGGTCCATGACGGCCTCCCGGCCGAACCGGGGGTCGTTGGTCACCATCCGTACGTCGTCGTACCGGGTGACCAGCCAGGCCCAGCCCTCACCGTTGGGCAGCTGGATCCGGGTGACCGGGCCCTCGCGCATCAGCTCGGTGAGGACCGGGTCGAAGTCCGTCCCGCTCAGATCGAGGGCCGGCCAGTGCCGGATCGGGGGCAGGATCTCGGTGATCGTCTCTTCGCTCATCTCGGTCCGTTCAGTGCGTCTCGTCCGTGCGCTGCCAGCGGCCCAGGGTCATTTCCGCGGTGATGCCGGGCCCGAACCCGGCGAGCAGCCCGCGCGCCCGGTGGTGCGCCCCGCCCGCGTCGAACAGTCGTCGCAGCGCGTCCAGTACGACGGCGCTGGCGATGTTCCCGTACTCGGTGAGCGTGGCCCGGCTGAACCGGAAGGCGTGCGGGTCGACCTGGAGGAACTTGCTGAGGTCGTCGAGGATGCGGGGCCCGCCCGCGTGGACTATGTAGAAGTCCAGGTCGGCGGCGTCCCAGCCGTGCAGTCCCGCGAGGTCCTGGAGGGCCGGGGCGAGCGGCTCCATGGTGGCGGGCACCCGCTTGTCCAGCTGGAAGTGGAAGCCCGTGGCCCGGACGTCGTACATGATCCACTCCTCGGTCTTGGGGATCAGATACGAGCCGTTGCGCTCCAGCGCGATGCCCTCGCCGCCCCGGCCGCGCACCACGGCGGCCGCGATGCCGTCGCCGAACAGGCCGTTGGACAGCAGGTTCCCGATGCCCAGGTCGGTGGGCTGGTAGCACAGGGAGCAGAACTCGCAGGCCACGATGAGGGCGTTGGCGTCGGGGTAGGCGGTGCAGAAGTCGTGCGCCCGGTTGATCGCCGCGCCGCCGGCCGCACAGCCCAGCTGGGCTATGGGGATCTGCCGCGTGGTGCAGTCGAAGTCCATCTCGTTGATCAGCCAGGCGGTCAGCGACGGCATCATGAAACCCGTGCAGGAGACATAGATGATGACATCGATGTCGCGGGCCAGTACCTCGGCGTCGTCGAGTGCTCGCCGCACGACCGCGGGGACACGGGCCTTCGCCTCGGCCACATAGACCTTGTTGCGCTCCTCGAAGCCGGGGTGCTTCAGGGTCTCCTCGATGGGCTGCACGATGTGCCGGGTGCGGACCCCGGTGTTCTCGATCAAGCGGAGCGCCAGCGGCAGTTGGGGATGGTCCGCGTGGCGGGAGCGCGCCAGTTCGAGCGTCTCCTCCATCGTGATCACATGCTCTGGAACGGACACCGAGGGTCTGCACAAAGTCGCCATGAACCGTGCCTGCTTTCGCCTCAGAGGGTGGTCCAGTCCACGATCACCCGAGGGGCAGACGACTTCGCGCGGGGCTACTCCGTTTCAGGGACGGGTGGAGTTCCAAACAGGTCCTGGAACAACGGTCCTCAGGACGCGCCGCCGCTACTGTGCGCAATGCAGGCCACGTCGATGCGATCGGCGAGCTTGGCCAACTCGATGGTCAACGCGGCCACCGTGTCCTCGTCGAGGCCCTCCTCGCCCGCCTCGACAAGATGCAGCCACCGCCCCCCGACCGTGCGCAACAACTTGCTCACATCGGCCGCGGACACCTGCAGGGTGCCCCGGTCGTCGACGATCAGCGGCAGAGTCACTTCACGGTTCACACCGGGGATGGTAGCCGCGCGGACGTCACGCTCCGTGCCAAACCGTAGTGATGTTGCAGAACTCGCGGATTCCGTGCCCGGACAGCTCACGCCCGTACCCGGACCGCTTCACGCCGCCGAACGGGAACGCCGGATGGGACGCGGTCATCCCGTTGACATACACGGCACCGGCTTCGAGATCCCGTACGAAACGATCGACCTCGGCCTCGTCCCGCGTCCACACGTTCGAACTCAGTCCGAACGGTGAGTCGTTGGCGAGCAGCACCGCCTCGTCGAGGTCGCTCACGCGGTAGAGCGTGGCCACCGGGCCGAACGCCTCCTCGCGGTGGATACGCATCTCGCGGCTGATGTCGGTGAGGACGGTCGGCCGGTAGTACCAGCCGTCCCCGTCCGGCCGCTCGCCCCCGCAGAGCACCCGGGCACCGCTGCGCGTCGCGTCGTCGACGAGCTCCTCCAGGTCCGCGCGCCCCTGCTCGGTGGCGAGCGGGCCGACGTCCGTGGCCTCGTCCAGCGGGTCGCCGACCGTCAGCCGCTGCATGCCCCGCACGAACTTCTCGGCGAAGGCGTCGTACACGTCGGCGTGCACGATGAACCGCTTGGCGGCGATGCACGACTGCCCGTTGTTCTGCACCCGTGCCGTCACGGCGATCTCGGCCGCGCGGTCGATGTCCGCGGACGGCATCACGACGTACGGGTCGCTGCCGCCGAGTTCGAGGACCGTCTTCTTCACCATGTCGCCGCAGGTGGCGGCGACCGAGCGCCCGGCGGGCTCACTGCCCGTGAGCGTGGCCGCCTTGACGCGCTCGTCGCGCAGGATCTCCTCGACCGCGCCGGAGCCGATGAGCAGGGTCTGGAAGACGCCCTCCGGGTAGCCCGCCTGGTGGAACAGGTCCTCCAGGAACAGGGCTGTCTGGGGGACGTTCGAGGCGTGCTTGAGCAGTCCGACGTTGCCCGCCATCAGCGCGGGGGCGGCGAACCGGACGACCTGCCACAGGGGGAAGTTCCACGGCATCACGGCGAGCACCGGACCCAGGGGCCGGTAGCGCACCAGGGCCCGGGAGGCGCCGGAGTCCTTCACATCGGCGTCGGCGGGCTCCTCGTCGGCCAGCAGCGCCTCGGCGTGCTCGGCGTACCAGTGCATCGCCTTGGCGCACTTGGCGGCCTCGGCGCGGGCCTGCTTGACCGGCTTGCCCATCTCGGTCGTCATGACCTTGCCGATGTCCTGCTGGAGTCCGTCGAGCAGATCGGCCGCCCGGCTGAGCAGCTGGGCGCGTTCGGCGAACGGTGTCGTCCGGTAGGTGCGGAAGGTGGCCTCCGCGAGCTGGAGCCGGCGCTCGATCTCCTCGGCGCCCATGGCTTCGTACGTCTTGAGCGTCTCGCCGTTCGCCGGGTTCACCGTCGCGATGGGCATGACCGACCTCCTGGGGGAGCGGACCTGTGTTCTCGACCTTCCCGCGCGGCGGGCCCCGCCGCAACGTGTCAGGGCGAGTGCTCCGCCAGCCGGTCGAGAAACGTGGCCTGCGCCTTCACGATCACCTCGCGAGCACGCGCGAGGGAGAACCAGGCCACCCGGTCCAGCTCCGGGAACTCCTGCTCCCGCCCGGATCTCGGCGGCCACTCCATGCGGAACGTGCCCGGGACGACGCTCGCCGGATCGAGGTCGGCCTCGACCGCCCAGACGGTGACGAGCTTGCCGCCCGACTGCTTCACCTCGCCGAGGGGTACGGCGTCCCCGTCGGGCGGCGGCAGCCCCAGCTCCTCCTGGAACTCGCGCCGGGCGGCGTCCCAGGCCTGCTCCTCGTCGGGCTCGTACTCGCCCTTCGGCACGGTCCAGGCCCCGGCGTCACGGCGCGCGAAGAACGGGCCGCCCATGTGGCCGAGCAGCACCTCGACGCCGTCGCCGGTGTGCCGGAAGAGCAGCAGGCCCGCGCTGGTCCTCATGGGCTGACCTCGGGATGCGCGGCCAGCAGCGTTTCCACCGTGTCCGCCTCCTCCGGCCGCTTGTCCTCGCGATAGCGCACCACACGGGCGAAACGGAGGGTGACGCCGGCCGGGTAACGGGTGGAGCGCTGAAGACCGTCGTAGGCGATCTCGACGACGAGCTCGGGGCGTACGGTCACCACGTACCCGTCGGTTCCGGTGGCCAGCTCCTGGAGCCGCTCGGTCTGCCAGGCCAGCATCGCGTCGGTCATGCCCTTGAACGTCTTGCCGAGCATCGCGTACGAGCCGTCCTCCCGCCGTGCCCCCAGGTGCAGGTTGGAGAGCTTGCCGGTGCGGCGGCCGTGGCCCCACTCGGCGGCCAGGACGACCAGGTCGAGGGTGTGGACGGGCTTGACCTTCAACCAGGACGCGCCGCGCCGGCCCGCGCTGTAGGGGGCGTCGAGGGACTTCACCACCACGCCCTCGTGACCGCGCTCCAGCGTGTCGGCGAGGAAGGACTCCGCGGCGGTGACGTCCTCCGGGCCGGACACCAGCGTCCGGCGCACCCGCATCGGTTCGGGGACGAGGCGGGCCAGCTCCGCGTGCCGTTCGGCGAACGGGAGGTCGAGTAGGTCGTGGTCGTCGACGGACAGGGTGTCGAAGAAGACGGGGGAGACGGGGACCTGTTCGGCGGCCGTGGCCACGTCCACCCGCGAGCCGACCCGCCCCGCCGTCTCCTGGAACGAGCGGGGCCGCCCGGCGGCGTCGAAGGAGATGACCTCACCGTCGAGGATGAACCGCTCACCCTTCAACTGCTGTGCGGCGGCTGTCACTTCGGGCAGACGGTCGGTGATGTCGTCGAGGGTGCGGGTGTAGACGCGGACGGTGTCGCCGTCCCGGTGCACCTGGACGCGGATGCCGTCGAGCTTCTCCTCGACCGCGCACCCGCCCAGCTTCTCGACCGCCTCGGCGACCGAGGAGGCGCTGTGCGCCAGCATCGGCAGGACCGGGCGGCCGACGGTGAGCCGGAAACGGTCGAGGGCCTCGGGGCCGTCCGCGAGCAGCGCCTCGGCGACGGTCTGGAGGGAGCCGGCGAGCATGACCGCGCGGCGGACGTCGGCGGGTGGCGCCTCGGTGGCCTGGGCGAGACCCTCGGTGGCGACCGCGTCCAGGGCGCCCTGGCGTACCTCACCGCTGAGCAGGCCGAGCAGGAAGCGTTGTTCGGGCTCGGTGGCCGCGCCCATCAACTCACCTACGAGACGGGTCCGTTCGGCCTGGGACCCGGTGCCCGACACCATGCCCAGCTCGGTGAGCAGCGCATCCACCGCGGCGACGGTGAGGCTCGGCTCGGCTGCCGGGGGGACCGGACGACTCAGCACCTTCCAGCCCACCCCCAGCCGACCCTGGGGCAGCCGTCCCGCCAGATACGGGATGACGATCGGCACGTCGTCCGGTTCGGCCTCGCGGAACAGGTCGGCGAGCAGCGCGGTCTTCTTCGAGCGCGCCGAGGTCGCGGCGACCTGCTGGGACACCTGGGCCAGCCGGGCTAGAAGCATGCAGCCCATGGTGCACCGGAGGCGGTGGGTCTACACCTGGACGGCCTTGTCGAGATCGGTCATGAGCAGATCCCCGTTGATCGTGGCCCCGGCCCGGTAGCCGCCCCCCGCCGCGTTGATCACCTGTTCGCCGAAGCCCATCGCGTTGCCCACCGCCCACACGCCGGGAACGGTCGTCTGTCCGGTCGCGTCGACCACGGGGTACGCACCGAACGGAGTCTCGTTCAGCTCCGCGCCGAGCTGAGCCAGGAGGCCGTTCTGCGGGACGGCGCGGGGCGCGACGAACAGCACCTCGCGGGCGTGGACCGAGCCGTCGCCCAGACGTACTCCCGTCAGTCGGTCGTTCTCGATCCGCAGCCTCTCGACCTCACCCGGCACTACCTTCACGCCCGCCGCGGCGAGCCTGCGCAGGTCGTCGTCCGACAGGTCGGCCTCCGCGACTGTGTGCAGGAAGAGCGTCACGTCCTTCGACCACTGGGACACCATCAGTGCCTGGTGCACGCTCAGTGGGGTCGTGGCCAGGACGCCGAAGGCCTGGTCGCGGACCTCCCAGCCGTGGCAGTACGGGCAGTGCAGAACGTCCTTGCCGAAGCGCTCGGCTACGCCGGGGACGGCGGGGAGCTCGTCCTTGAGGCCGGTGGCGACGACCAGGCGGCGGGCCTGGAGCGTGCGACCGCTCTCCAGGGTCACGGCGAAGCCCTCGGCCAGCCCGACCACCCGGTCCCGGACCAGCTCGACGCCGTACCGGGCGATCTCCTCGCGGCCGATCGCCAGGAACTCGGCGGGCGGCATGCCGTCCCGGGTCAGAAAGCCCTGCATGTGTGCCGCGGGCGCGTTGCGGGGCTCGCCCGCGTCGACGACCAGGGTGCGGCGCCTGGCCCGGCCCAGGACGAGGGCCGCCGACAGGCCGGCCGCGCCGCCGCCGATCACGATCACTTCGTATGCGTGGGTGTCCGTCATGCCGCCACGGTCGCTCCGCCGGTGCGGGATTGACAAACGTCTTTGCTGATTCTGCAATACAGGCATGAGTACCGAAGAAAACGTCGAGGGTGTTCTCGCGGATGTGGGGCCCCGGCTGCGCCGGATCCGGAAGGAGCGCGAGGTGACCCTCGCCGGGCTGTCGGAGGCCACCGGCATCTCCGTCAGCACGCTGTCCCGGCTGGAGTCGGGGCTGCGCAAGCCCAGCCTGGAGTTGCTGCTGCCGATCGCGCAGGCCCATCAGGTGCCGCTGGACGAGCTGGTCGGGACGCCGCCGGTGGGGGATCCGCGGGTGCGGACCGCTCCGCTGGTGCGGCACGGGCGCACCTACTGGCCGCTGACCCGGCAGCCGGGCGGTCTCCAGGCCTACAAGGTGCTGGTGCCGCAGCGGAACGAGGAGCCCGAACCCCGTACCCATGAGGGCTACGAGTGGTTGTACGTGCTGGCGGGGCGGCTGCGGGTCGTGCTCGGAGATCACGACGTGGTGATGAGCGCCGGGGAGGCCGCCGAGTTCGACACCCGCGTGCCGCACTGGTTCGGGTCGACGGGGGAAGGCCCGGCGGAGTTCCTGAGTCTGTTCGGGCCGCAGGGGGAGCGGATGCATGTACGGGCGAAGCCGAAGCGGTCGGCGCAGTCGTGACGCACGCTACTGTTCCCTGATCGGCAAGCGACCGCTTAGTATGCGACTACCCCAGGTCGTACGACGTAGTCGCGTGGAGGCATCGCATGCAGGCATGGCAAGTGCACGAGAACGGTGAGCCGGGTGAGGTGATGCGGCTCGCGGACATCGAGACGCCCACGCCCGGCGACGGCCAGGTCCTGCTGAAGGTGCGTGCCGCGAACATCAACTTCCCGGACGTGCTGATGTGCCGCGGCCACTACCAGGTCAGGCCCCCGCTGCCCTTCACGCCGGGCGTGGAGATCTGCGGCGAGACCGAGGACGGGCGCCGGGTGCTCGCCAACCCCGCGCTGCCGTACGGCGGTTTCGCCGAGTACGCCGTCGTGGACGCCGCCGCTCTGCTGCCCGCGCCCGACTCGCTGGACGACGCCGAGGCCGCCGCGCTGCACATCGGCTACCAGACGGGATGGTTCGGTCTGCACCGGCGGGCCCACCTGGAGGCCGGGGAGACGCTGCTCGTCCACGCCGCCGCCGGTGGGGTCGGCAGCGCGGCCGTGCAGCTCGGAAAGGCCGCCGGCGCCAAGGTGATCGGTGTCGTCGGCGGGGCCGACAAGGCCGCCGTGGCCCGGGAGCTGGGCTGTGACGTCGTGATCGACCGGCGTGCCGAGGACGTCGTCGCCGCGGTCAAGGAGGCCACCGGCGGGCGGGGCGCCGACGTGATCTACGACCCGGTCGGCGGCGACGCCTACACCCAGTCCACCAAGGTCGTCGCCTTCGAGGGACGGATCGTGGTCGTCGGCTTCGCCAGCGGGACCATCCCCAGCCCCGGCCTCAACCACGCCCTGGTGAAGAACTACTCGATCCAGGGCCTGCACTGGGGCCTGTACAACACCAAGAACCCGAAGCTGGTCCGGCACTGCCACGAGCAGCTCACCGAACTCGCCGCCCGGGGTGCCATCAAGCCGCTGGTGAGCGAGCGGGTGTCGCTGGCGGAGGCCGCGGCCGCCGTGCAGCGCGTCGGTGACGGCGTGACCACCGGCCGGGTCGCCGTCGTCCCCGCCCTCAGCAAGGGAGCCACCGCATGATCGACGCAGCCGAACTCAAGCGCCGGGCGGCGGAGTTGCTGGCCGCCCATCCGCCCGCCACGACCGACCGCCTGGACTTCCTGCGGGCCCGCTTCGACGCCGGCCTGGCGTGGGTGCACTACCCCGAGGGCCTCGGCGGACTCGGCACCGCACGCTCCCTCCAGGCCGTCGTGGACGCCGAACTGGAGGCCGCGGGCGCCCCCGACAACGACCCCCGGCGCAACGGCATCGGCCTCGGCATGGCCGCGCCGACCATCCTCAAGTACGGCACGGACGAGCAGAAGCAGCGCTTTCTGCGGCCCCTGTGGACCGGTGAGGAGGTCTGGTGCCAGCTCTTCAGCGAGCCCGGCGCCGGCTCCGACCTGGCCGGGCTCGGCACCCGGGCCGTGCGCGAGGGTGACGGCGACTGGGTGGTGAACGGCCAGAAGGTGTGGACGTCCAGCGCGCACAACGCCCGCTGGGCCATCCTCATCGCCCGCACCGACCCGGACGTGCCCAAGCACGCGGGCATCACCTACTTCCTGTGCGACATGACCGACCCCGGTGTCGACGTCCGGCCGCTGCGCCAGATCACCGGCGAGGCCGAGTTCAACGAGGTCTTCCTCACCGACGTCCGCATCCCCGACTCCCGCCGCCTCGGCGCGATCGGCGACGGCTGGAAGGTCGCGCAGACCACGCTCAACAACGAACGCGTCGCCATCGGCGGCATGCGCCTGCCCCGCGAGGGCGGCATGATCGGGCCGGTCGCCAAGACCTGGCGCGAGCGCCCCGAGCTGCGCACCCACGACCTCCACCAGCGGCTGCTCACGCTCTGGGTCGACGCCGAGGTCGCCCGCCTCACCGGCGAACGCCTGCGCCAGCAGCTCGCGTTGGGCCAGCCGGGCCCCGAGGGCGCCGGCATGAAGCTCGCCTTCGCCCGCCTCAACCAGGAGATCAGCGGCCTGGAGGTCGAACTCCGCGGCGAGGAAGGCCTGTTGTACGACGACTGGACCATGCGCCGGCCCGAACTGGTGGACTTCGTCGGCCGGGACGCCGGCTACCGCTACCTCCGCTCCAAGGGCAACAGCATCGAGGGCGGGACCAGCGAGGTCCTGCTGAACATCGTCGCCGAGCGCGTTCTGGGCCTGCCGTCCGAGCCGCGCACCGACAAGGACGTCGCATGGAAGGACCTGGCCCGATGAGCGACCTGCTGTACT
The DNA here is from genome assembly GCF_045041065.1 of Streptomyces sp. NBC_00028. NCBI lineage: Bacteria > Bacillati > Actinomycetota > Actinomycetes > Kitasatosporales > Streptomycetaceae > Streptomyces > Streptomyces sp. NBC_00028. The sequence continues at coordinate 8,515,336 of NZ_CP108293.1, forward strand.
CGGAGGAGGAAGAGGCCCTGCGGTCCGCCGTACGGGATCTGCTCGCCGACCACTGCGACGCCCCCGGCGTCATCGCCCGCACCGAGTCGGACGCCCCGCACGACCTCGCCGCCTGGAAGGCGCTCACCGACGGCATGGGCCTCGCGGGCCTGCTGGTGCCGGAGGCGCAGGGCGGCCAGGGTGCCACGCACCGAGAAGCCGCAGTGGTCCTGGAGGAGTTGGGGCGTGCCGTGGCTCCGGTGCCCTACCTCACCAGCGCCGTCGTCGCCACCGAGGCCCTGCTGGAGGTCGGCCACGAGGGGCTGCTCGCCGAACTGGCGGCGGGCCGGAGGATCGGCGCCCTCACCGTCGCCCTGAACGTCGCCGCGGGCGGCGCCTACAAGGTCGTACGGCATGAAGGCGGGGCCCTGCACGGGGAGTTGACCGGCGTCGCGGACGCGGCGGTCGCCGATGTGCTGCTCGTACCGGCGGACGACGGCGGGCTGTACGCGGTGGACGCCGCCGACGCGACCGTCACCCCGCAGGTGTCCTTCGACCTCACCAGGCCGCTCGCCACCGTGACCCTGGACGGCGCCCCCGGACGGCTCCTCGGGGACGCCGAGCCCGCCGTGCGCCGCGCCTTGCGGGCCGGGGCCGGGCTGCTCGCCTCCGAGCAACTCGGTGTCGCGGACTGGGTGTTGACCGAGACCGTGCGCTACCTCAAGGAGCGCAAGCAGTTCAACCGGCCGGTCGGTGGCTTCCAGGCGCTCAAGCACCGGCTCGCCCAGGTGTGGCTGGAGGTCGTCAACCTCCGGGCCGCCGCCCGCAACGCCGCCGACGCGCTCACCACCGGGACGGACGCCAACGTCGCGGTCGCCGTAGCGCAGGCCTACGCGGCGCCGGTCGCGGTGCGCGCCGCCGAGGAGGCGCTCCAGCTGCACGCCGGTATCGGCATGACGTGGGAGCACCCGATCCACCTCTATCTGAAGCGGGCCAAGTCCGACTCGATCGCGTACGGCACCGCGGGCGTCCACCGCGCGGCGCTGGCCGAACTGGTGGACCTGCAAGCCCCCTGACGTTCACCGGACAAAGCCCGCCCCACCTGGGGCGGGCTTTTTCGTGTGCCCCGCGCGGGCCCGGTGAACGCACAGCGGCAGTCCGGCCAACTCCTGTCACGGGCATGCCTATCGACGGCCCCGCGACCGCATACTCGCCCATGTCTCGTACCGCCCCAAAGGGAGGCAGAGCATGGCCCTCACCACCCGTCGCAGAGCCCTCACCACCATCGGCGCCGCCCTCGCGGGCGCGGTCGCCCTGCCCGCCGCACCGGCGCTCGCGGGCGAACAGAAGCACCGGCCACGGCCGTTGTGGCGGGCCCACGCCCACAACGACTACGAGCATCCCCGGCCGCTGTCCGACGCCCTCGACCACCGCTTCGGCAGCGTCGAGGCGGACATCTTCCTCGTCGGCGACCAGCTCCTCATCGGCCACACCGTCGACGACCTCGACCCGACCCGCACCCTGGAGTCCCTCTACCTCGACCCGCTCACCGCCCGGGTGAAGGCCAACCACGGCTCGGTGTACCGCGGTTGGCGCAGACCGCTCCAACTGCTCGTCGACATCAAGACCGAGGGCTCGTCCACGTACCTGGAGCTGGACCGCCATCTGCGGCGGTACAGGCACCTGTTCACGACCTACGCCCACGGCCGGGTGTTCCCCGGGCCCGTCACCGCCGTCATCTCCGGTGACCGTGCCGCCCGTACGCCCATGGAGGCACAGACCGTACGACGCGCCTTCTACGACGGTCGCCTCACCGACCTCGGCAGCGCGGCCCCCGCCTCCTTCATCTTGCTGATCAGCGACAACTGGACGCTCAACTTCACCTGGCAGGGCGTCGGCGCCTTCCCCGACGCCGAGCGGCAGAGGCTGCACGGCATCGTCGACACCGCCCATGCGCGCGGCCAGCAGGTGCGCTTCTGGGCCACCCCCGACCTGGCCGGACCCGCCCGCGACGTGCTGTGGGGTGAACTCCTCGACGCAGGCGTCGACTACCTCAACACCGACGACCTGGCAGGCCTGGAGGCCTTCCTCGACGCCCGTCGCTAGGCCGGGAAACCACACGTTCGGCGGACAGGTCAGCCGCCCGGACGAACCCTCCGCTACGCCACACTTACGGCCGAACGCCGTGAACCGGACGGACGGCGTGGCGGAGGAGGTTGACGATGGCGATTTCCATCTCGGTGGTGCTGCTGCTTCTGGTCCTGGCGGTGATCTTCCTGCGCAACGGCGGGCTGAAGGTCTCCCACGCCCTGGTGTGCGTGCTGCTCGGGTTCTTTCTGGCCGGCACGAGCATCGCGCCCACCATCAGCAGCGGTCTGACGGCGACCGCCGACATCGTGAGCAGCCTCCGCCCCTGAGGCTCAGTTCGTCGAGAAGACCCCGATGCCGTTCGGGACGGGGCGTTCCGCGCCGCCCGTGGGGTGGTTGCGTACCGTCACGGCGGTCGCGCCGGGGGCACGGGCGACCAGCGTCGACGAGCCACCGCCGTCCAGGCTGAAGCCGTCGGCCGCGCCCAAGTCGCGCAGGGCGTCCGCCACTTCGGCGATCGTCAGACCGGTGCGGTAAGGCGCCGCCCCGTCCACCGCGAGCAGCAGCACCCGCCGGCCGCCGTCCGAGACGCCCACGGCGGTCCGCACCGCCGAGGTCGTCGCGTCCAGCCCGGGCAACGGCGCCCCGTCCGTCAGGACCGGATAGCCGCCGACGGCGAAGCGGTACGGAACCCGGCTCGCGGTCGCCACCAGCCGTTGCCGTACCCGTACGAGTGCGCCCACGGACAGTTTCCGCAACTGCTGCGCGCCGCCCTCCCGGCCGACGAGGACGGTCGTCCCGTCGGCGATGGGCCCGCTGCCCGGGGTGTCGGCCGTCGCCACCACCTTGCCCCGGCGGAGCGTCACCTCGTAGGTGTCCGTGCTGCACGGGGCGGCCCGGTCGGTGTCCGTGCCGCAGGTGGCGCGCAGCCGGGAGGCTCCGCCCCAGGCGCTGGTGTAGGCGCCGACCGAACCCACCGGCAGGGCGTACTGGTTGAGCCCGCCCAGCGGCAGCCGGTTCTCCCAGGTGCCGATGGTCCCGGTCAGGGTCAGGGCGTCGAGCCGGACCCGGCGGTCCACGCCCATGCCGAGCACGTCCCGGGTCGAGGTGCCGGGCGGCAGCGCGGGGCCGAACCGCTGGCCGTCCGGTACCGCCGCCTTGAGGGGGTGCCCGCTCGCGATCGCCGGCCCCACACTCGCCCCGGTCGCCTCGACGCCGGGGTGCTGGGTCTCGGTGATGTTGAAGAAGTCGCCGTTGACCCCGGCCACCGCGCCCTGGGTGTCGGCCAGTTGGGAGACCGGCGCCCGCGCGGCCACCGCACCGGGATACAGCAGGTCCAGGCGCACCTTCGGATCGCGCAGGTCGGCCCGGATCACATGGATGCGCGTCGGCCCCTTGGCCGCCTGGAGGTCGTACTCCTGGTACGTGACACCCGAAGCGACCGGCACGGCGGCGTCCTGCACGGCGCCGGCCGGTGCCGCCCCCGTCAGGGCCGCACCGGCCAGCGCGCCGAACGCCGTGAGAAGTGTCAGTACCCGTCTGCCCGCGCGGAACCCGGTTCGACGATGCGTCACAGTCCCCCCTGAGGTCCCGTCAACTGTGCCAGGGGCCAAGGGGGGTGCACCAGACGGCGAGGGCCGTACGGGGGACTACTGGGGGGCGACCAGGCGTGAGCGGATCAGGAAACGCACGCCCTCGGGCGCCTCAAGGGAGAAGCCGCTGCCGCGGCCCTCGACGACGTCCACGATGAGCCGGGTGTGGCTCCAGACCGCGTACTGGCTGCGGGACATCCAGAACGTCACCGGTTCCTCGACGCCCTCGACCTCCAGCTCCGCGAGCAGCACGTCCGAGCCGCCGGTGCGGAACTCGCCCTCGGGGTAGCACATCGGGGCGCTGCCGTCGCAGCAGCCGCCGGACTGGTGGAACATCAGCGGACCGTGCGCCTCGCGCAGCCGGCGCAGCAGGTCGGCGGCGGCGGGGGTGAGCTCGACGCGCGGAATCTCCTCATCCATACGCCCCAGCGCACCACAGGGGAGGTTGCGACAAGGTTGCAGCCGGGAGCAGGGTGGGTGGATGTACGCGACGCGGATGTCATGGCACATGAAGGCGCCCCGCGCGGCCGTCTACCGGATGCTCGTGGACGCCGACGCGCTCGCGCGATGGCGCGTGCCCGACGGGATGAGCAGCGAGGTCCACACCTTCGAGGCCCGCGAGGGAGGTGCGTTCCGGATCTCGCTCACCTATGACGTGCCGACCGGCACCGGCAAGTCCGGCTCGCACACCGACACGTACCACGGCAGGTTCCTCCGGCTGGTACCGGACGAACTGGTCGTCGAAGAGTTCGAGTTCGAGACCGGGGACCCCGGCCTGCGCGGCACGATGACCATGACGACCACGCTCACCGAGGTGGACGGCGGCACGGAGGTCGTCGTCCTGCACGAGGGGGTTCCCGACGCCGTGCCCGCCGACCAGAACGAGGAGGGCACGCGGATGGCGCTGGCCAACCTCGCCCGGCTGGTCGAGGGCTGAGCCTCACGCGGGCTGGGGCGTGAGGCGGCGGTGGCCCTTGCGGTCGTAGTAGAGGGTCATCGCGTAGCCGAACAGCAGTCCCACCGCGGTGCCGATCGCGATCATCAGCCAGGAGCGGCTCAGGCCCGCGTCGCCGCGGGCGTCGAAGTAGAGGATCGCGCGGACGCCGTCGCTGAGCTGGCGCATGGGCTCGAAATGGGACAGGAACCGGTAGAAGCCCGGGACCGCCTGGAGCGGGACGGTGGCGCCCGAGGACGGCAGGCCGAGGACGATGAACACGAACATGGACACCAGCTGGCCGATGCCGCCGAACGCCGCGTTGATGGCCTGCACACCGATGCCGACGGCCAGTGACGCGCAGTACGAGTAGATCCACAGCAGCGGCAGATGGGTCGCGTCCATGCCGAGGAGGGTGACGCAGGCCAGCATCACCAGGGAGACGGTGACGAGGGTGATGCCCGCGGTCATCGCCATCTTCAGCAGCAGCGTCTGGGTGCGGCTGATCGGCACGGTGGGCAGCCGGGTGTGCCAGGGGCCGATCTCGTTGTCGGCGTAGCCGAGCGAGGTGTCGACGCCGTTGCTGATGACGTTGGCGCCCATGAAGCCGGCCAGCACCAGCAGCAGCGTGTAGTAGAACGCGGTCAGGCCGAGCCCGCTGTGGTCGCCGAGGGGGTGGCCGACCTGGGGAGTGACGTTCACCGGGTCGGCGAGCAGCAGCTTGTCCGTCGCGGTGGCCCGCGGGGCGGCCTGGACGAGCTGCTCGCCGATGCTCTGCGAGGCCTGATGCGCCGCCTGGGTGCTGATCTGGCTGGCGAGGGACGAACCGAGGCTGCCCTTGCCGGGGTTGGTGAGCACGGTGATCGTCGGCCGTTCGGCGGCGCCGGTGGTGGTGAGCGCGGCGACCGAGTCGGTGAAGTCGGCCGGGATGACGAGGGCGCCGTAGACCTTGCCGGTGTCCAGCTCGTCCTGGGCCTCGGCCCGGCTCAGCCGCCGCCACTCGGCCTTGTCGCTGGACGTGTCCGCGAGGATCGACCGGGTGATCTGCGTGCCCAGGTTCTGCTCCTGGCCGGGCAGCGGCTTGCCGGTGTCGCCGTTGACCAGCGCGATCGGCAGATCCTTCAGGTCGCCCTGCGGGTTGACGATGCCGCCCATGTAGAGCAGCGAGAGCAGCAGGGCGAGGAGTCCGCTGAGGACGGTGGGGACCACCCAGAGCTTGGGGCGGCGCAGCAGGGTGGCGGCCCGGGCCAGAGGAGCGGCGGGGGCGGGCGAGGGGTCCGGGGGATCGGCCGGGGCGGGGGCCTGGGGGTCGGCGTCGGTCATGGCTCTCCGTCGGGTCGCGGCGACGCGGTGCCCTCCATAGGTACGCGACCACGGCCCCGCCCGCACCCACACCGCGCAGTACGGCGCCGGAATCACCCGTCGCACCCGGACCGCGCGGGACGGCGCCGGACCCACCCGTCGCACCCGGACCGCGGAGGACGGGGCCGGAATCGCCCCGTTCTCTCCGGCACGTCACCCGGCCAGGCGCAGCAGCGTCTCCTCGAAGGGGACCGCGTCCGCGCCCGGCCGGTTGTGCGGAAGCCTGGCCAGGAGCGTCGCCATGGCGCAGGTGTTGGTCACGGCGGAGAACACCAGCCCGGCGCCGACCAGGCCGGACAGCCGGTGTGCGGGCGGCCGGGCCAGCCCCGCGACGAAGCCCGCCACGACCAGCGCACCGGCGGTGAGCCGGACCTGGCGGTCCATCGGCCAGGGCGTACGGGCCCCGGCCGGGCGCTCGACCGGGTGGCCCGCGGCGGCCCAGCCGGCGGTGCCGCCGTCCAGGGAGAGCGCCTCGATGCCGAGGGTCCCGAGCCGGTCGCAGCCCTTGGCGGAGCGGGCCCCGGAGGCACAGACGATCAGCAGCGGCCCGCGTGTCGCGGCCGTCCGCAGCGCGCTCGCCGCCTCGTCGAGCCGGTCCAGCGGGATGTTGTGCGCGCCGGGGACATGGCCGCCGGCGAACTCGCCGGGCGTGCGCACGTCCACGACGGTGAACTCGGCGAGCCGGGCGGGGGCCACGGTGACGGGGGTGGTCATGGAACAGAACCCTTCGGTGAGGTGTTGCCCCCCACGGGTAGGATACCCGCGGGGGTATATACGAGGAGGAAACGTGCAGCTCGACATGGACGCCGACGAACTGAGGTCGGCGCTCAACCGGCTCCGCCGCGCTCAGGGCCAGCTGGGCGGGGTCATCCGCATGCTTGAGGAGGGGCGGGACTGCGAGGACGTCATCACCCAGCTCGCGGCGGTCTCCCGGGCCTTGGACCGGGCCGGGTTCTCGATCATCGCGACCGGCCTGGAGCAGTGCATGACCAGCGAGGACCCCGAGGTGCGGAACTCCGCGCAGATGCGGTCCCGGCTGGAGAAGCTCTTCCTCTCCCTGGCCTGAGGTCACCGCACCACGCCGACGCCCATGGCCAGCGCGATCGTCAGCAGTACGGTCCCGAAGGCCCGTTGGAGCGCCGCGGGGGACACCTTCGCGGCCAGCCGTCTGCCGTCCCACGCCCCGAGGACGGCGGTCGCCAGGAACGGCATGACCAGCGCCCAGTCCAGCTGGACCGCCGACTGGGCCCGGGCCGCGAGCGCCACCAGCGCGTTGGCGACGATGACCAGCAGACTGGTCCCCACCGCCGCGCGCATCGGCACCGCCAGCACGGTCACCAGCGCCGGCACGGCGAGAAAGCCGCCGCCGACCCCGAGGAACCCGGTCACCGCGCCGAGTGCGGCACCGGCGGTCGCGGCCCGGCCGGTCGACACCGTCGCGGCCTGCTGGGGCGTACGACGACGCAGCATGCGTACGGCGGCCAGGGCGGCCAGCGCCGCGAACATCAGCGTGAGCAGGGCCGCGGGCAGCCGCGCGGCGAGGACCCCGGCCACCGCGGCGGGCAGCAGACCGGCCGCCGCGAACAGCAGCCCGGCCCGCCAGCGCACCGCCCCCGCCCGGGCGTGCGCCACCAGAGCGGTGACCGACGTGACGATCACGATGACCAGGCTGCCCGTGGCCGCCGCGGCGGGGGTGAAACCGAGCAGGTAGATCAGCGCCGGTACGGTCAGGATGCTCCCGCCCGCGCCCAGCGCGCCGAGAGCGAGACCGACCAGGGCGCCGGCGAGCAGGGCCAGGACGAGGGCGGTCATATGACGGTTCCAGGGGTGCCTTCGCCGGGGAGTCCCGTGTCCTCGCCGGGGAGTCCCGTGCCTTCGACGGGCAGCCCCCGCGCTGCCCAGTCACGCATACCGCCGATCACGTCGACCGCCTCCACGCCGCGTGCGGCGAGCAGGGCGGCGGCCTGCCGGGAACGGTTGCCCGAGCGGCAGATCAGCACCAGGGGGCGGGCGGTGTCGGGGAGAGGCGCGGTCGCGATCCGCGACAGCGGCACATGGTGGGCGCCGGGGGCGTGACCGGCCCGGAACTCGTCCGTCTCGCGGACGTCGATCAGGGCGGCGGTGCGGTCGCGCAACAGCCGCTGCGCCTCGGTGACGGTGACACGGGGGGTGCCGGGGGAGTCGTACCTCATGCGTGTTTCCTGATCCCCGGCGTCAGGCGGTGGTACAGAGCGTGAGCCCCGCCTCGGCCGCCGCCGCGTAGCCGTCGTCCACCGCCACCACCTCGCGTCCGGCCGCGTCGAGCACGGACGCGGCGATGGCCGCGCGCATACCGCCCGCGCAGTGCACCCACACGGTGCCCTCGGGCACCTCGTGCAGACGGTGGTTGAGCTGGTGGACGGGGAGGTGGACGCTGCCCTCGATCCAGCCGGCGGCGGCGCGTTCGCCGTCCCGGCGGACGTCGACGATCACCATGTCCTCGCCGCGCGCGCGGGCGGCGGCCAGATCGGCGAACGTGGCCCGGCGGAAGGACGCGGGCGCGGTGCCGTCGGCGATCCAGTCGGCAGGAGTGCCGACGGCCGCGGTGGCCGGGCGGTCGATGCCGACACGGGTCAGTTCGCGCTGGGCGCGCGCCAGGTCCGCGGCGCTCTCCGCGAGCAGGGTCACCGGCTTGCCCCACGGGATCATCCAGGCGAGATAGGTAGCCAGCTGTCCGTCGACCTCGAAGTTGAACGCACCGGCCACATGCCCGGCGGCGAACGCCACCCGGCCGCGCAGGTCCACGACCCACTCTCCGGCCGCGAGCCGGCGGGCGATCTCCCCGGCGTCGGCGATGCCCGGTGCCGTCAGGTCCACGGGGGTCGGGCCACCGGAGTTGGCCGGGCCCATGTGGGCGTAGTAGGCGGGTATGTCGTCGAGCCCGGCCAGCAGCTCCTTCACGAAGGTGTCCACGTCCTGGAGGAGCCCCGGGTTGGACGTCTTCTCGCCGCCGATCGTGCTGTCCGCGCCGCCCGCGGCGGTGGAGGAGCAGAAGCTGCCGAAGCCGTGCGTGGGCAGGACGGTGACCTCGTCGGCGAGCTCCGCCGCGAGCCGGTGCACGGAGGCGTGCTGCGCCCGGGCCAGCCGCTCGGTCAGCCGGGGTTCGACCAGGTCGGGGCGGCCGACACCGCCGATCAGCAGCGACCCGCCGGTGAAGGCGGCCACCGCGCGCCCCGCCTCCGCGAGGACGTACGAGGTGTGGTGCGGGGTGTGTCCGGGCGTGGCCACCGCCCGCAGCGTCAGGTCCTCGCCGACCGGCTGCACGTCCCCGTCGCCGACCGGGACCCGGGTGTAGGCCACCTCCGCCCCGGCCGGCACCAGATAGCGGGCGCCGGTCAGCCGGGCCAGCTCCAGGCCGCCGGTGACGTAGTCGTTGTGCACATGGGTCTCGGCGACGGCAACGATCCGCACGCCGCGGAGCGCCGCCCGGGTGAGGACGCGGTCGATGTCACGGGGCGGGTCCACGGCCACCGCGGTCCGGGCGCCGCCCGCCAGATAGCTGCGGTTGCCCAGCCCTTCGGTCTCCAGGGTGTCGACAAAGAACACGAGGTTCCTCCTTCACGAAATTACCCCCGGGGGTATCTGTCTCCCAAGGTAACAGATACCCCCAGGGGTATTAACGCGGCGGTTCGGGGCCGCTGTCGTGACGGGCGTGGCCGGCCGGGCGAACTCCGGCTGCCCGCCCAGAAGTTGATGTGTGAAACTGTCGTCAGTCGATCACGCAGGTCATCAAGGGGAGTGGAACGTGACGCAGGACGGCATCGTCGGGGAGATCGACACCAGCAGGCCGCACCCCGCCCGGATCTACGACTATCTGCTGGGCGGCAAGGACCACTACGAGGTGGACGAGGAGGCGGGCGAGCGGCTCGTCGCCGTCGCGCCCGAGGCGCGGGTCAGCGTGCGGGCCAACCGGGACTTCCTGCGGCGGGCCGTCCGGCACGTCGTCGGCCAGGGCGTCCGGCAGATCCTCGACGTCGGCACCGGGCTGCCCACCTCGCCGAACGTGCACGAGATCGCCCACGAGGCGGCGGCCGACGTACGGGTGGCCTACGTCGACAACGACCCGATCGTGAAACGGCACGCCGACGCGCTGCTCAGCCGGACGGGGGAGACGAGCATCGTCCTCGCCGACCTGCGCGATCCGCGGAGCATCGTGGACCATCCCGAGGTGCGTCGGGTCATCGACTTCGACGAGCCGGTCGCCCTGCTGCTCGTCGCGATCCTGCACTTCGTGACCGACGCGGAGAAGCCGGGGGAGATCGTCTCCACCCTGCGTGACGCCCTCCCGGACGGGAGCTTCCTCGTCCTCTCGCACGCCACGGGCGACCTCTTCGAGCGCAGCGACGCACAGGCCGTCTACAAGAACGCGACGGCCAGCATGAACCTGCGCAGCCATGCCGAGGTCGAGCGCTACTTCGACGGCTTCGACCTCCTGGAACCCGGACTGACCCAGGTCCCGTTCTGGCGCCCCGACGGGCCGCTGCCGGCCGGCGCCGCCTCGATCGGCTTCTACGGGGGCGTCGGCCGGAAGTAGCGGAACGGAACGCGCGGCGCGCCGGACCTGCGTACGGGTCCGGCGCGCTTTGGTCTCGACTCTCTTCACGGGACTCGCACACGGCCCGCCCATTGCTTGAGGTTTCAAGTGTTACTGTCGCGCTCATTCCCCCCACCAGGCACAGGAGATCCGTTGTGCACGACGGCAACGTAGTGGTGATCGGCGGCGGTTACGCGGGTGTCCGCCTCGCGAAACGACTGGACGCGACGGCGCGGGTCACGCTCGTCGACCGCAAAGAGGTCTTCTTCCACCGCATCGCCTCGCTGCGGGCGGGAGTGCGCCCGGAGTGGACGGTGACCCCCTTCATCCCGTACGACCGCCTGCTCACGCACGGCCGGGTGGTCACCGGCAAGGCGGTCCGCATCGACACCGCCGGTCGCGAGGTCCGACTGGCCACGGGGGAACGCCTGCCGTACGACGTGCTGGTCATCGCCACCGGGGCCGACTACCCCGAACCCGCGCGGTTCGCCGGCGCCACCGCCGAGGAGGCCGCCAAGTCGTTCGGCGAGCACCAGCGCAAGGTCGCCACCGCCCAGCACGTCCTCGTCGTCGGCGGCGGCCCCTCGGGTGTCGAACTCGGCGCCGAGATACGCCTGGCCCGCCCCGACGCCCGGGTCACCCTCGCCCACTCCGGCCCCGAGCTGCTGCACTCCACGGGCAGCGCCCGCGCCGGACAGAAGGCCCGCGCCTGGCTGGAGGCGCACGACGTGGAGGTGCGCCTCGGCTCCTTCATGTCGCCCGGCAACGACTTCGGCACCTACCGCGACGCCCACGGCACCGTCATCGAGGCGGACACCTCCTTCTGGGCGACCGGCACCACGCCCAACACGCTGTGGCTGCGGCTGGCCGGGCACGGCGCCTGGCTGAACGGGACCGGGCACGTCAAGGTCGACACCATGCTCCAGGTCGAGGGGTACCCCGAGGTGTTCGCGGTCGGCGACGTCAACGACGTGGGCGAACTCAAGGTCACCCCTGCGGCCCTCGCCCAGGCCGAGGTCGCCGCCCACAACATCCGTGCCTACCTGCGCAGTTCGGGCCGACACGGCAAGAAGCCCCGCACCTACCGCGCGGTCCACCGCACCCCGCTCATCGTGCCCTTCGGCCCGGCCGACGGCGTGACCATGCTGCCGGTGCCGGGCGGCGAGAGCGCGGTCCTCGGCGGCCGTACCACCACCCTTGCCAAGGCGAAGACCCTCATGACCCCCTTCATGAGACGGCAGTTGGGCTACACCGCGGCGTGAAGGCCGGCCCGGGCGAGCGGCGCGTCCGTCCGCCCGGCGATGTCCTCGGCGCTCACGCCCGGCGCGCACTCCACGAGGACGAGCCCCTCGGGCGTGACGTCTAGGACGCCCAGGTCGGTGATGATCCGGTGCACACAGCGCTCGCCCGCCGGGGACATGCACCTCGTCGGGGCTCAACTCGCCCGGCTCCAGCAGCTCTTCGACCTCGGCGACGGTGATCCCGCCGACCATGGCCGCCAGCGGGTTGAAGTTCGCGGCGGCCTTGCGGAACACCAGGTTGCCGTGACGGTCGCCGCGCCAGGCTCGTACGAGGGCGAAGTCGGTGGTGATGCTCACCCCCCGGCGGACCAGGGCGGCCCCCTCGCGCCGCTTGGGGTGCCGAGGACGTCGTCCGCACCCCAACGCCCCCAGTTCGAGAACTGCCTGATCGCCGACGACCACCCCGCCTTCCAGCTGCTCCCGCACATGGTCGAGGGCACCCGCAGGATCGCGATGATCCAGGAACGCCTGGCCCGCAGGGCGGTCCGCTCCGCGGCGGTGCGCGTCCTGCCCTGTCCCTTCGAGGCGGTCCCGGTGGGCCAGGCGATGTGGTGGCACCCGGTGCACGCGCAGGACGCGGCGCACATCTGGCTCCGGCGCAAGGCCGAGGAGGTCGGAGAGACGCTGACCGCGACTCCCTAGGGGCGCGGGGAACTGCGCGACCAGCCACAACGGCCCGCAGCCGGACGGCGACCCATGAGCCCCACAGCGACACCGCCCGCGGCGACCCCCAACACCCCCACCGCCCCCGTCAGACTCCCCACCACGGCCTCCCCGCCCAACAGCACCAGCGGACAGACGAACTCCCCGCCGAAGAACGCCGCCATCCACAGCCCCGTCCCGCGCCCGCGGTCCTCGAAGCCCAGCCGGGACATCGCACTCGTCAGCAGGGCCGGCAGCAGCATGCCCGTGCCGACGCAGTTGATCACCGCCCCGACCACCAGCACCGGAGTGTTCCCCGCCACGGACATCACCCCGAAGCCGACCGCGCACACCGCCAGCGCCCCGGGCAGAAGTGGCTCGGGCGCACGCTTCAGCCGCGCGAAGGCCACCGCCCCACCCACCGTCGCGGCGCTGGCGACCGCGGTGGCCAGGCCGATCACACCGGAGTTCTCGACGCCGAGATCGTCGAGCAGGTACGACATCTCGACCGGCACGGTGTAGAAGACCATCGCCCCGAAGAAGGTGAGCGCGCAGATGCCGCCCAACTGCCGCCAGGGGAAAGGGCGTCGGTCGTCCTGGACGACGCTCACCGCCTCGCCGCCCGTCGAAGGCAGCGCCGAGGCCATCAGGGGCGCCAGCACCAGGCTCACCGCGTAGACCCAGAACGGCACCCGCCACCCCGCTGACCCGGCGGCCCCGCCGAGCACGAAGAAGACGGTGGCCGACGCGGAGGCGCACATGGTCTGCAGGGCGAGGTACTTCACCCGCCGCTGCCCGCTGTAGTAGTCGCCGATGAGCGTGGTGCAGCACGTCATGATCGCGGCCTCGGCGACCCCGACCAGCGCCCGGCTCGCGATGATCGCGCCGAGGGACTCCAGCCACAGCGGCGCCGTACCGAACACGGCGTACAGGACGGTCGCCACGATCAGCAGCCGTCTGCGGCCCAGCCGGTCCACGATCACCCCGGCGAACGGGGCGAGCAGCGCGAGCGCCAGCGCCGGGACGGTCAGCGCCAGCGGCACCAGCGCCTTCGCGCCGGGCACGGACGCGAAGTGGTCCTGCATCTTCGGCAGCACCGGGGCGATCAGCACCGCCCCCAGGATCGGCAGACAGCTGCCCGCCATGAGCAGCGTCACGCGCAGCAGATGGGCCGGGCCCGAGACGGCGACGGGCGACACGGCGGTGTCGTCCGCCACGGTGGGGGACGGGGGCAGGGGACCGGGCATGGCGACTCCGAGGGAGGGACGCGGGAGCGGGCATGCCGGGTGACGCGCCGACGGCGCACGGCATGCGGGTGGCGTCCGCACACGTACCGGCCGTGGTGGCCGGCCGCTGCCGGAACGGACAGCGGGGTGCGGGTAGCGACGACTATGGGCGGCCGGGCCCGCTCACCGCCATCCCTCCCGCGATCCGAATCCCGTATCCGGCGCATCCACCCCGTGGATGGGCCGGCGTGGTCGCGGCCGCCTCAGAAGGTGCTGTACGCGGGCGCCCCCTGGTCCGCCAGCGTGGTGTACGGCAGCATGACCAGCGCGATGGCGCCGTACTCCGCCCGGGCGGGGCGCAACTGGACGCGGATGCCGTGCCGTTCGGCGAGGCGGCCGACCACGAAGAGCCCCATGCGCTGGGAGATCGCCGCGTCCACGGTGGGCGGGTCGGCGAGCTTGCGGTTGAGGTCGGCGAAGTCCTGCGGGGTGAGGCCGACGCCCTCGTCGTGGATCTCCACCATGGCACGGCCGTCCGGGAGCTGGGCGGCGGTGACGCGTACCGGACTGCGTGGGGAGGAGAACGTGGTCGCGTTCTCCAGCAGTTCGGCCAGCAGATGCACGAGATCGCTCGCGGCGCGCGCGTGGACCAGGGTCTCCGGGATGCCGGAGAGCTGGATCCGCTCGTACTGCTCGACCTCGGACGCCGCGGCCCGCACCGTGTCGATCAGCGGCATCGGCTGGTCCCAGCGGTGCCGGGGCTCCTCCCCGGCGAGCACGAGCAGGTTCTCGCCGTTGCGGCGCATGCGCGTCGCCAGATGGTCCAGACGGAACAGGTTCTCCAGCTGTTCGGGGTCGGCCTCGTGCTTCTCCAGGTCGGTCAGCAGATGCAGCTGGCCCTCCACCAGCGCCTCGGACCGGCGCGAGAGGCTGGTGAAGATGGTGCTGATGTTGCCGCGCAACAGGGCCTGCTCGGCGGCGAGTTGGACGGCCTCGCGATGGACCTGGTCGAAGGCCCGGGCGACCTCGCCGATCTCGTCCCGGGTGGCGATGGGGATGGGGGCGACCCGGGTGTCCACCGGATGCGGGCGGGGCTGGGACAACTTGTCCACCAGCGCGGGCAGTTGCGTCTGGGCGATGTCCAGGGCGGCGCCGCGCAGCCGGCGCATGCTGCCGGTCATCGAGCGCGCGACCCAGGCGGCCAGTACGAAGGCCAGCACGACGGCGGCGACGACGACCGAGGAGTTGACGACCGCGTCGCGCCGGGCGTCGTCGGAGATCCCCTCGGCCTTGGTGAGCGCGGTGTCCGTCAGCTGCACCTCGACGCTGCGGTAGGCGTCGAAGGCGAGCGTCGAGGCGGTGAAGTAGGACTCCGCGGTGATGCCGTCGGCGGCCAGTCGCTCGGCGGTGGCGCCGGACGAGATCTCGTCGATCATCTCCGCCAGCGTCGGCGGGGCGACGAACGGCTTCCCGGCGTCCTCGGCCTGCTGCGCCGCCCGGGCCGTGAGCGACCGGCCCTTCTCCCGCGCGGAGGCCATGGCCCGGTCGAGCCGCTTCAGGTCCTCGGTGGTCCCGGCGCCGGCGAACTCCTGGAGCGCGACCTGCTGGAGGTAGGCGTAGGACCGGAACGTGGCCAGTTGTAGGGCCAGTTCACCGTCCTTGAGCCGGTCGCGGTCCTCGACCAGGATGCGCTGGCCGATCGCCCGGGTCAGCGACTCGGCGGCCTGGGTCAGCGACATGGCGTACAGGGTGCGGCCGAAGCTGGCCTGGTTGCTGCTGCCGAAGCCCAGTTCGTTCGAGAGCTCCATCAGGGGATGCTGGATCAGGTGGTACTTCTCCTCCGTCTGGACGCCGGGGAGCTTGTCCGTGAAGGCGTCCTCGCGCAGCTCCGTCAGCGCCTTCTCGCCGGTGCGGACCGCCGAGACCCGCTGGAGCAGACGGGCCGAGCGCGGCATGTTCGCCACGGCCGCGTCGAAGTCCTCGCGGTCCTGGTCGGTGATCGCCCGGGCCTTGGTGATCGCGGGGTCCGACCGCTTCCCCTGGAGCAGCGGGACCACCGACACGTCCCGTTCGTCGATGACGTCACTGGCGTACTTGTTGGCCGTCTGCACCAGTTGGGCGACCCGCACGGCGTCCTCGGCGTCCTGGAGCGTGTCCACGGAGCGCTTCACCCGGAAGGCCCCGAGGGACAGCGCGACGAGCACCGGGATGAGGAGGACGACGTACAGGCGCTTCGCCATGCGCCAGTTCCGCATGGACAACCGGGCCCGGCTTGCTGAGCTCACGTGCGTGAAGGCCTTTCGTGGTGGGGTCAGGCGAACCGGCGCAGGATCCGGTCCACAGGGGCTGTCGTCTCTGCCACGCCCCCTTCTACGACGGCGACGGCCGCAGGGTTCAGCGTCGGCGCAGCCACTCGGCGTCAGCGGCGGACCGGCTGCTGTCTGTCGTCCTGGGCGCGGTCGGCGGGAGGCTCGCGGCGAACCGGGTCTGACGTCGGGGATCCGCGCCTGAGGGGCACCTGATGTCGGATTTCCGGGGATCGGCGGCCGCTGGCTAGGTGGGCGCGGTGAGCGGCACCCAAGGTGGTCGCCGTCAGCCACCCCGCGCCCGGTAACCCCCGCGCGCCCTCAGGAAGAGTCCCTCGTGAACGCCACGACCACGGCACACGCACCGCAGGAACGACGGGCCGCCACGCTCGTCATGGCCTGCGTCGGTGTGTTCGTCGCCTATCTGCCGGTGACCACCGTCTCCGTCAGCCTGCCCGCCATCCAGCGGGCCCTCGACGCCTCCACCGCCCAGCTCTCCTGGGTCTCCGACGCGTTCGTCCTGCCCATGGCCGCGCTCATCCTGACCGCCGGGGTCTTCGGTGACGCCCACGGCCGCAAGAAGGTCTACCAGGCGGGCCTCGCCCTCAGCGGCCTCGGCGCCCTGGTCGCGCTGTGCGCACAGAACATCGAGCTCGTCTGGGCCGGACAGGCCCTGGCAGGCCTGGGCTCGGCGGCCCTGCTGCCCACCACCCTCGCCCTCATCAGCCACGCGGTGCCCGATCCGCGCGAACGTGGCAAGTTCATCGGCCTGTGGGCCACCGCGCTCACCGCAGCCCTCGCCATGGGCCCGCTCATCGCCGGTGTCGTCCTCGACCACTTCGGCTGGCGCTGGATCTATCTGCTGCCCGTACCGGCCTCGCTCCTCGCGGCCGTCTGCGCGGCCCGGCTGCTGACCGACTCCCGCGCACCGGGCTCGCGCCGACTGGACTGGCCGGGCCAGACCACCGCCGCACTGGCCATCACCGCCCTCGTCTACGGGATCATCGAAGGCGGCGCCACGTCCTTCACCGCCCCCAAGGTGATGGTCGCCCTGTCGACCGCCGCGGTCGGAGCCGTCGCCTTCGTCCTGGTGGAACGCTCCAGCGCCGACCCCATGCTCGACCTCTCCCTGTTCCGCAGCCCGGCCTTCACCGCCACCACGCTGATCGCCATGATCAGCTTCCTCGGCCTGATCGGGTTCTTCTTCGCCCTGAGCCTCTACTTCGGCATGGTCCAGCAGCTGTCCACCCTCGACGCGGCCTGGCGGCTGCTGACGGTCACGGTGGTCCCGCTCGCGCTCGGCGCCCCCGTCGGCCGCCTGGTCCACCGGGTCTCGCCGCGGCTCCTCATCCCCGGCGGCCTCCTCGTCACCTCCGCCGCCCTGCTCTCCCTCACCGACATCGACGTTCACACCTCCTTCGGATCACTGGCCTGGCGGCTGGCCCTGCTCGGCCTCGGACTGGCCTTCGTCATCACCCCGATGACCGCCACCGCGGTCAGCTCGGTGCCGTTCCACAAGGCGGGCATGGCCGCCGCCGGCAACAACGCCTTCCGCCAGGTCGGCGGCGCGCTCGGCCCCGCGATCCTCGGCGCGCTGCTGTCGGCCAAGGCCGTCGACGCCCTGCCCGGCCACCTCACCGACGCCGGCCTCACCGGAGCGACCGCACGGCAGGTCGTCGAGGTCGCCGACCACGACGGCATAGGCGCCGTCGCCGGAATGAACCTCGGCGCGGACACGCCCCGCGCCCTGGCCGCCCTGTCCGACGCCTTCCTCGACGGCCTCCAGCTCTGCCTCGCCGTCGCCGCGATCCTGACGCTGCTCGCAGCCGTCGTAGGAATGCTGCTGCTACGACGCCCAGGCCACACGACGACGACCAAGGTGGCCGGACACAGCCCGGAGACGGCCGAGACCCCGTCGCTGACGGGGTGACGGGCTAGTCCCCGAACCCGGGCGACGCCGTCTCGTTCGGCGGGATGGTGCCCGGCGTACCGGGCCGTGCGCGTCGAGCGGACGTCGGTTCGGTAGTGGTGCGGCATCCGTGGGGACGGGTACGGCGCGCCGCAGGGGCCCGGGATCGCGCAGGATGATCCCGGGCCCCGCGACCGGGTGGAAGCCCGCACCGCAACCGATCGGAAGGACGCCGTGGACGCTCAGCTTCCCGATGCACTCGACCTGAAGCTGATGCAGGCCCTGCAACTCGACGGGCGGGCGCCGTTCAGCCGGATCGGTGAGGTGCTCGGGGTGTCCGACCAGACCGTCGCCCGCCGCTTCCGACGGCTGCGTACCACCGCCGGGCTTCGGGTGATCGGCATGCTCGACGAGGGCCGGCTCGGCCGCACCGGCTGGATCGTCCGGCTGCGCTGCACACCCGACGCGGCTGAACAACTCGCGGGCGCCCTGGCCCGCCGCTCCGACACCACCTACATCGACCTCATCTCCGGCGGCACCGAGGTCCTGTGCGCGATGAAGCCGCGCAGTCGGCAGGAACGCGACGAACTCCTCTTCGGCCGCCTCCACCGCACCCCGCGCGTCACCTCCGTCAGCGCCCACTGTCTGCTCCACATGTTCTACGGCGGCCCGTTCGGCCTGCTCAACAAGGCCGGGGCGCTCACCACGGACGAGGAGGCGGCGCTGTGTCCGCCGCGTCCCGAGGCGGCCGAGTCCGCCGTACAACTCGACGCGGAGGACGAGGCGTTGGTGGTCCTGCTGCGGCGCGACGGACGCGCCGGCCTCAACGAACTCCAGGCCGCCACCGGCCAGTCGGAGTCCGTCGTCAAGCGCCGCGTGGAACGGCTGCGTTCCTCGGGCACCCTCTACTTCGACGTGCAGTACGACAGCGCCGCCCTCGGCCTCGGCACCGGCGCGATGCTCTGGCTGACCGTCGCCCCCTCCGCCCTCGCCGACGTCGGAGAGGCGCTCGCCGCGCACCGCGAGGTCGGCTTCGCCGCCGCGACCACCGGCCAGGCCAACCTGGTCGCCTCCGTCGTCACCCGCGACGGCGGCGAGCTCTACCGCTACCTCAGCGAACGCATCGGAGCCCTCAAGGGCGTCCAGACCGTCGAGACGACCCTGACGCTGCGCCGGGTCAAGGAGTTGACGTACGAACCGACCCGGTGACGTGCGGCGCGGGTGAAAACCCTGTGGAAGCGCTGTCGGTGGTGCCGTTTATGCTGCACCGAACGATCACGCGGGGCCAGGGGAGGGCGCGGCATGTTGGGCAGGCTGTTGGGCAGGGGCGCGGAGAGACCAGGGGCGGACACGCACGCCCTGCCCGCCCCGCGTCGGCGCAAGGGCGGGGTCTACGCGCTGCGCGCGCTGGGCGACACACGGGTGCTCGCGCTCGTGGAGGCGGCCGAGTCGGGTGACTGGGCGGCCGTCAAGACGGCCCTCGGCCCGTTCGACCTCGGCCGCGAGCAGTCGGTCCTGGGGCAACTGTCCGGGGTGGACGGCGTGGAGGAGTGGATCGTCCGGGCCGCCGACGAGGACAAGGCCGACAAGGAGCTTCGGGCGACCGCCCTGCTGATCTCGGGCGCGCGCCACATCTCCTGGGGCTGGGACGCCCGTACGTCCGCCCGGGCGGCGGACGTCACCCGCGAGCAGTGGCAGACGTTCTACGAGCGACTGCGCATCGCCGAGGAGCACCTCCTCGAAGCCGTCGAGCTGCGCCCCGACTGGGTCACTCCGTGGCGCCAACTGCTCACCTCCGGACGCGGCATGTCCCTCGACGACAACGTCCAGGAGGCCCGGCTCGCGGCGGGACTCCGCCGCGACCCGCTGGACGTGGACATCCACCTGGAATGGGTGTCGCACCTCCAGCCCCGCTGGGGCGGAGAGCCGGGCCAGGCCCTGGAGTTCGCCCAGAAGGCCTTCGCCGCCGCACCCGACGGGCACCGGCTCGGCTGTGCCGTCGCCATGGCACGCATCGAGGAGTGGGTGGAGTCCGACAACCGGGACTGCCTCCAGCACCCGCGGATCCGGACCGAGTTGAGAGAGGCAGCGGAGCGCAGCATCCTGCACCACGCGTATGAACGGCGCCTGGGCTGGCAGGGCGACTACAACATCTTCGCCATGGCCCTCGCGCTGGCGGGCAGCAGCACGGCTTCCAATGTCTTCCGCGAGCTGGAGGGCGTGTACACCGAGTGGCCCTGGGTCTTCATGTCGGACCCGCAGAAGGCGTACACACGCCTCCGCAAGGCCTTCTGAGCCGACGGCCCCACGGCCCACGGCCCGCGGCCGCCGTCCACCTCCGTCGTTCCCCTCACCCCGGACTGATCCATGCCCCTGCGTGACAACACCGCCGACCACGCCGCCACCGACCGCACCTTCCAGGTCGACCTGCGCGGCCTGGTGGACCTCCTCTCCCACCACCTCTACTCCAGCCCCCGCGTCTATCTGCGCGAACTCCTGCAGAACGCGGTCGACGCGCTCACCGCGCGGCACGCCGTCGAGCCCGGCGGCGACTTCGGCATCCGTCTGTACGCGGACGGCGCGACCGTACGCGTCGAGGACGACGGCGTCGGTCTCACCGAGGCCGACGTGCACACCTTCCTCGCCACGATCGGCCGCAGCAGCAAGCGCGCCGAGCAGGTCGCCGAGCAACGCGCGGACTTCATCGGCCAGTTCGGCATCGGCCTGCTCTCCTGCTTCCTGGTCGCCGACGAGATCCACGTCGTCAGCCGCTCAGCCCGCACCCCCGACGCCCCCGCCGTCGAATGGCGCGGACGCGGCGACGGCAGCTACACCGTCCGTACGCTGCCCGCCGCCGCCCGCCCCCGGCCGGGTACGACGGTCACGCTGACGCCGCGCGCCGACGCGGGCGAATGGACCCGCCCCGCCCAAGTGCACGCGCTGGCCCGCCACTTCGGCTCCCTGCTGCGGCACCCGGTGACGTTCGACGACGGCTCGGCGGGCGGGGGCGTGCCGGTGAACTCCGAGCCCGCGCCCTGGTCGCGCACGTACCCCACCCCGGGCGCCCGCTCCCGCGCGCTGGCCGCGTACGGCGAGGAGGTCTTCGGGTTCGCACCGCTGGACACCATCGAACTCGACCTGCCCGCCGTCGGTCTCAAGGGCATCGCCTGCGTGCTGCCCGAAGCGGTGCCCGCCGGGCGGCGTCATGGCCACCGGGTGCACGTCAAGGGCATGCTGCTGTCCGAGCAGGCCGAGGAGATCCTGCCCGAGTGGGCGTTCTTCGTGCGCTGTGTCGTCGACGCCGAGAGCCTGCGGCCCACCGCGTCCCGCGAGGCGCTCTACGAGGACGACACCCTCGCCGCCGTCCGCGACGCCCTCGCCGAGCGGCTGCGCGCCTGGATCGCCCGGGCCGCCGCCAGCGACCCCGAACTGCTGGGCCGCTTCCTCCAGGCCCACCACCTGGCCGTGAAGTCGCTCGCCGTGCACGACGACGAGATCCTGCGGATGCTGCTGCCCTGGCTGCCCTTCGAGACCACCGCAGGCCACTGCACCCTCGACGAGTTCGCCCGCACCCACCGCACCGTCCTCGTGACGTCCAGCGTCGAGGAGTTCCGCCAGGTCGCGGCCATCGCCTCCGCCGCCGGACTCGGTGTCGTCAACGGCGGCTACACCTACGACCGCCAACTGGTCCACCGGCTCCCCGAGATCAGGCCCGAGGTCACCGTCGCCGACCTCGACCCGGCGACCCTCACCGCCCACCTCGACCCCGTCGACCGGGAGACGGAACTCGCCGCCGCGGCCTATCTCGCCCAGGCCCGCGACGCCCTCGCGGTCTTCGACTGCGACGTCGCCCTGCGCACCTTCCAGCCCGCCTCCGCCCCCGCCCTGCTCGTCGACAGCCGCGAGGCCCGGCACGAACGCACCCGCTCCCAGCTCGCCCGCGAGCAGGAGGGCGGCCTGTGGGGCGACATCCTCGGCGCCCTGCGCCAGGAGGCACCCCGGGCCCAGCTGATCCTCAACCAGCTCAACCCGCTGGTCCGCACCGCCGTCACCATCGACGAGCCCGAACTGGCCCGCACCAGCGCCGAAGCCCTCTACGGCCAGGCCGCCATGCTGTCCCGGCGCCCGCTCAGGCCCGCCGAGTCGAGCCTCATCAACCGCTCCTTCCTCGACCTCCTCGCCCACGCCCTCCGCAAGGACAGCTGACGATGACGACACCTCACCCCCAGAGCACCGACGAGCTGTACCAGGCGCTCAAGGAGAACGACCGGCGCCCCTACGGCCGCACCCGCACCGTCACCGCAGAGGAACTCGTCGACGCCGCCGAGCAGTTCGCGGAGCCCGTCCCGCTCATCGACGCCCTCCTCGAACTCCACGAGGCGTACACCTACGGCTCCGAACCCCGCAAGTCCCCGGTCGTCTTCGCGCGCCTGCTCACCCTCTTCGACGAGCAGCCCGACGTCTTCGACGAGCGCCTGCGCCACCAGCTGTTCTGGCGGTTCAAATGGGTGGCCCACGCCCTGCGCCAGCTGCCCGAGATACCACTGGCCAGCCTGCGCCAGTGGCTGACGGAGATGCGCGACCGGTACGAGAAGGCCGACCTCGGCCTCCAGCCGTACTACGGACAGGCGTACCAACTCGCGGCGCACGTCGGCGAGGACACCGCCCTCGCCTACGACCTGTGGGCGGCCCGCACCCGCACCCGGCTCAGCGACTGCGAGGCCTGCGAGACCTGCCAGCGCGCCCGGCACCACCTCAGGGCGGGCGACGACGAGGGGGCCCTGCGCGTCTTCGAGCCGGTCCTCGCCGGCAAGGAGTCCTGCAAGGAGGAGCCCGCCCGCTCCGCCTCGTACGCGCTGCTTCCGTTGCTGCGCACCGGCGACATCGACCGGGCCCGCGATCTGCACCTCACCGGCTATCGCGCCTGCCGCCGCAACCCCTCGATGTCCGAAGAGGTCGGCCGGCACCTGGAGTTCTGCGCCCTCACCGGCAACGAGGCCCGCGGCCTCGAACTGCTCGCCGAGAACCGGAACCTCTTCGACGAGGTCGACTCCCCGCTGGACCAGCTCGGCTTCCTCACCGGCGTGGAGGTCCTGCTCCAGCGCGTCGAGGCCCTCGGCCACGGCGAGTTGCCCGCCGCCGGATACACGGGACGCACCTGGACCGTGGCCGCGCTGCGCGCCGAGGTGCAGGGCCGCGCCGACGACCTCGCCGCCCGCTTCGACGCCCGCAACGCCACCACGACCCACGCCGACCGCCGCAGGGCCCGCCTCGACCGGGCTCCGCTGCTGGAGAAGCTCGAACTGACCCTGCGTACGCGGGAGCTGGACGAGGTGGCCCAGTCCGCCCCGGTCGCGGCGCCCACCGCCCCCGTGGCGCCCGCCGTCCCCGAGTCGCTGCCCGAACTCATCCTCCGGGCGCGGGAGTTGGACGAGGTGGGACACCCGGACGCCCAGGCCTGCTGGGCCCGGCTGCGCACGCTCGTCGCCGCCCGCGACTACACCCATCCCGAGGACCCGGCCGTCGGCCCGCTCGTCCGACTGCGCGCGGACCTGCTGTCCGACGAGGCCAACCGGGCCGGCATCAAGGACCGGTTCGCCGACGCCGCCGCCCTCCACGAGGAGGCCGCGGGCCTGTACGACGACGCCGGTGAGCCGGCCGACGCCGCGGTCTCCCGTGCCTGCGCGCTGCTGGCCACCGCCGAGATCCCCCCGGAGGGCGAGGCCGCCGCCGAGGCGAGGACCACCGCGCTCACCGAGGCCCACGCCGCCATGGTCCGGCTGCACGAGGAGACGCCCGACCTCCCTCCGTACCAGGAGGCACGTCTCCTGCGGCTGCGGGCCACCGCGCTCGCCGTACGGTTGCAGACGTCCGGGGACGAGGAGCACATCGCGCCGGTCCTCGCCGAGGTGGACCTCCTGCACACGTTCGCGATCCGGCACGACCTCGCCGGACAGATCTCCGGCGCGCGGGTGCTGCGGGTCAGCACCCACGCCCTCTCCGGTGACCTGCCCACCGCGGTCGCCGAGATCGACGCCGTCCTGGACCGGCTGCGCACGGACGGCCCCGCCTGGCATCTGCCGCGCACGCTCGGGCTGCGCGGACGCCTCCAACTCGGCCTCCACGACGCGCAGTCGGCGTACACGGACCTCACCGAAGGGCTGCGGCTGGCCGCCGACTGGCCGGCCGACGTCGTCGACACCACCCGGATCCTCGGCGACCTGGCCGAGGCCTGTATGCACCTGGGCCGACCCGACGAGGCACTGCGGCATCTGACGCGCTCGGCGGAGGTGGACCTGCGGCGCGGCAACCGGATCGACGCGTTCTGCACCTACAGCAACGCGGCCCAGCTCAGCCTCGACCTCGGCCGCGTGGAGGACTGCATCGCCCTGCTCGACTCGCTGCTGGCCGAACCGGACGTCGCCGCCGGTGAGCTGGACGACCGGCTCGCCGCCCAGCTGCGGCTGACCCGCGCCCGCGCGCTGCACACGGGGGAGGACCTGAAGGCCGCCACCGCCGAGTTCGTCGCCCTCGCGGCCGAGTCGGCGGGCTGGGAGGACGACCCGGGCAGCCACGCCATGATCGCCGCGGAGACGGCCGTACTCCTGGGCGAGTCCGGCGAGTTCGAGCGGGCCCGCGAGGCCGCCGACCAGGCACTCGCCGCGCATGCCAAGGCGCCGCGCTTCGAGATGCTCAGCAACAGTCTGCGGGAACTCGCCCGGCTCCAGGCCCAGCAGCAGGGCCCCGACGGTCTGGCCGACGCCCGCGCCTTCCTCGCCGACGCCGGCCGGGTCGCCGACGAGGCCCGCGCCGCCGGGTTCGAGGCCCACGGCCGCTCCCTGGACCCGGCGCTGGCCTACGAGCACGGCCGGGTCAACGCCTACGCCGGCGAGTACGAGGACGCCCTGACCGCCCTCGACAAGGCGCTCGCCCTGCTCGGCGAGCCGGGACAGGGAGACGGCCACGTGGGCGAGTGGGCGGAGTGCGTCCGCCTCGCGGGCGCGGTGGAGGGCATCTACCTGGAACGCCCCGCCCCCGCCCTCACCCGCCTCGACGCGGCGATCGCCCGCCTGACCGCCCTGGGCCACACCGAGGAGACGGAGTCCCTGACCTCTCTGACGGCCCGCCTCCGCGACGAGGCGTGACACCGCGGTGCCGGGGCGAACGACTGCCCCGGCACCGGGCTCAAGGACAGCCGGCGGATCCGGCCCTCGGCAGCGTCACGAAGCGTCGCCGACTCGGCCGACTGCCGGGGACGTTGATCCTTCTCCTAACAGGTGACCAGGTCCGCCCAGTGGGCGGCGAGGGCGGGGATCGGCTGGGGCACCGGGCCGAGCGCCCCGGCGCAGGGCGTGCGCAGATCGTCGAGCGCGTCCTTGAGGGCGTCCTCGCACACCCTCGGCCCGGAGGCCGGCAGCCGGTAGCGGACGGCCGCGGCCGACACGGGCGGGGGCGCGGGCAGGGCGGCGTGATGGTCGACGGGCGTGTAGGTGTCCCAGCCCAGGATGTTGAGGCAGTGGATCTGTCCGGCCCAGTGGGTGGCGTCGCGCATCTCTCCCCGGCGCAGATGCAGCAGGTAGACGCACAGGGCCGCGGTGACACTGCCGGATCCGGCGGCGTAGTGCCACCAGAACTGCGCCCCCTCCTCCTCGTCGGCCAGGTAGAGCAGGCTGGCGAAGGTCAGGGCGCCGTCCGGAGCGCGGTCGTTCTCGAAGGCCAGGATGTGTCCGGACGCCTCACGGTGCTGGACGGTGCCGCGGCACAGCAGACGCAGATCGTGGGCGGCCTGCTCGGGCAGCGCGGCCGCAGGCGTGTGCGCGCAACCGGCCGGAACGGTGCTCAGGAACTGCACCCAGCGCAGCTCGTGCAACTGCCCGGCCAGCGTGCGCCGGGATCGTTCGAGGTCGGCGTCGGTGTACTCGCCCTCGAAGACGCGGGCACGGCGCAAGGCCTCATCGATGCTGCGCGGGGTGCGGTTCACAGGCCCCTCACTCCTTGTCTGCCTCGGGGGCGTCGTCGGTGCGGTACCCCATGGCCGACGCCATGCGGATCTTTGCCGTCCGATGGGTGGAGCGGACCGTGGCCTCGCTGATCCCCATGATCAGGGCGGTGTCCCTGGTGGTGAACGCGAGCGCGTCCCGCAGCACCAGGACATCGAACTGCCGCTCGCTCAGGCGTGCCATGTGGCGGTAGATGCCCAGCCCTTCCTCGAGTTCGGCGAACTCGTCACCGTGCTCGGCGTGGAAGGAGGTCCTGAACGACTCCAGCAGCGGTTCGGTGGCCGCCCTGATGGCACGGGCGAAGGCCAGGTTCTCGGTGAGGGCGGGGCTGCGGCCCTGCGCGTCCAACTCGCCGTGCACGCGTTGCTTGAACAGGGCCCAGGCGTACGCGCCGCGGTCGGCCATGACCCGCAGCCGGGGCCAGATGACGGCCAGGTAGAGGAACGTGGCGTCCACGAGTCGCCGAGCCGCGGCCGGGTCTCCGAGATGGATCCGGCTGTACTCCAGGAACGCCCGGTCGTACCGGGCCTGGAACGCCTCGAAGTCCGGTGGTACCCAGGGCATGTCGCAGTCGATGGCGGGTCCTGCGGGGTCGGGGTGAGGAATGCTCACCGGTGGCCTCCTTCGTCAAGGGCGGCCGCGGTGGGGGGTGTGGGGGAAACGGGCTGCTGTTCGGCCAGCACCAGGGCACCGAGCCGGACTCCGGCGCCGAGCAGGCGCCGCACTAAGAACCACACGTCGGGCGCGAATGAGCGCGCCGCGGCGGCGAGGGCCAGCACGAAGCCGGCGTCGACGTAGTTCACAGTGGCTGTCTTCCTTCGTTTCAGGCGGTGTTGTGACCGCACCGTCCCCCGTCGGGCGGGCAGGCACCTAGAGCACCGTTGCTCTGCGAAACAGATAAGCCTATGAGCACAGCGATTCGTGCAGGCCTCTCAGCACATCGTTCTAACGGAAGGTAACTTTCCGCACGCGGGGCGCGGACGGCGCTTTTCGCAGTCGCACAGCGCTACACTTCGCCACCCCGCGCGCCCCCTGGCGCCACCCTGACGAGCTGCTGGTTTCACAGAAACGGGAGGAAAAGGGTCAGGTTTGCGCGAACACGAAATTGCATGCTCAATTTCAACCTGTGGCGCAGATCACGTTTCGTCCGGTCGCTCGGCCACGAGCACAGCGGAAGGGCGCCCCACCGGTAACGGTCCCGGTGGGGCGCCCTTCTGTCGTGCCCTTCTGCTCCGCTCAGAAGAAGCCGAGCTTCCTGGGCGAGTAGCTCACCAGCAGGTTCTTGGTCTGCTGGTAGTGCTCCAGCATCATCTTGTGTGTCTCGCGGCCGATCCCGGACTGCTTGTAGCCGCCGAAGGCGGCATGCGCCGGGTAGGCGTGGTAGCAGTTGGTCCAGACGCGGCCCGCCTGGATCGCGCGGCCCGCGCGGTAGGCGGTGTTGATGTCCCGGGTCCACACGCCCGCCCCGAGGCCGTACAGCGTGTCGTTCGCGATCTTGATGGCGTCGTCGAAGTCGTCGAAGGACGCCACCGAGACGACCGGGCCGAAGATCTCCTCCTGGAAGATCCGCATCCGGTTGTCGCCCTCGAAGATCGTCGGCTGGACGTAGTAGCCGCCCTTCAACTCGCCGTCGTACTCGATGCGCTGGCCGCCCGTGAGGACCTTCGCCCCCTCCTGACGGCCGATGTCGAGGTAGGAGAGGATCTTCTCCAGCTGGTCGTTGGAGGCCTGCGCGCCGATCATCGTGTCGGTGTCGAGGGGGTGGCCGGGCTTGATGAGTTCGGTGCGGGCGACCGCGGCCTGAAGGAACTCGGCGTAGTTGCCCCGCTGGACGAGCGCACGGGACGGGCACGTGCACACCTCGCCCTGGTTGAGAGCGAACATGGTGAAGCCTTCGAGGGCCTTGTCGCGGAAGTCGTCGTCCCGCGCCCATACGTCGTCGAAGAAGATGTTGGGCGACTTGCCGCCGAGCTCCAGCGTGACCGGCTTGATGTTCTCCGAGGCGTACTGCATGATCAGCCGCCCCGTCGTGGTCTCACCGGTGAACGCCACCTTCGCCACCCGCGGACTGGACGCGAGCGGCTTGCCCGCCTCGACGCCGAATCCGTTGACGATGTTGACCACGCCCGGCGGCAGCAGATCCGAGATCAGGCTCATCCAGTAGTGGAGGGAGGCGGGCGTCTGCTCGGCCGGCTTGATGACGACCGCGTTGCCCGCGGCGAGCGCCGGGGCCAGCTTCCAGACCGCCATCAGGATCGGGAAGTTCCACGGGATGATCTGCGCGACCACGCCCAGCGGCTCGTGGAAGTGGTAGGCCACCGTGTCGTCGTCGACCTCGCCGAGCGAGCCCTCCTGCGCGCGGATC
This sequence comes from Streptomyces sp. NBC_00028, assembly GCF_045041065.1. Taxonomy (NCBI): domain Bacteria; kingdom Bacillati; phylum Actinomycetota; class Actinomycetes; order Kitasatosporales; family Streptomycetaceae; genus Streptomyces; species Streptomyces sp. NBC_00028. The sequence goes on from NZ_CP108293.1 coordinate 8,543,613, forward strand.
GCCCCCGCGAAGTACCGGAAGTGGTCGATGGCGAGCGGGATGTCGGCCGCCAGCGTCTCGCGCACCGGCTTGCCGTTCTCCCAGCTCTCCGCGACCGCCAGCGGTTCGAGATACGCCTCCATGCGGTCGGCGATCTTCAGCAGGATGTCGGACCGCTCGGTCACCGACGTACGGCCCCAGGCCGGAGCGGCCGCGTGCGCCGCGTCGAGCGCCCGCTCCACGTCCTCCGCCGTACCGCGCGCGACCTCGGTGAAGGGCTGCCCGTTCACCGGCGACGGGTTCTCGAAGTACTGCCCGCGGGCCGGCGGCACGTACTCGCCGCCGATGAAGTGGTCGTAGCGCGCCTGGTAGGAGACGATCGCGCCCTCGGTGCCGGGCGCCGCGTAACGGGTCATGCTGGTCTGCCTCCCTGCGAAGCGCTGCCCGCCGTTGGGCAGCTCTCGGCGCGAGGCTAGGGAAACGGACGTTGCAACTACGTTGCCACCGGCCGCCGCCAGCCGAGCTCCGACTCCAAGGCCGCGAGCCGGGCCCGCACCGCCGCCGTCGGCCGCGCCGCCGCCAGCGCCCGCCATACGTCGAAGTCGTCCTCGCCCCACGGCGTGTGCACCCAGTCCGCCAGCAGGTCGGGGTCGCGGCGGGCGATCAGCGCGGTACGGAGTCCGTCCGCGAGCCGCTGCCGCAGCCGCACCACGGCCGGCGCCTGCGAGGAGGGCAGCAGCGGTCCGGCGTACGCCGACACCGCCGCCGTCACCGCGCCGGTCTCCAGCCGCCGCTCCACCACGGCGACGTCCGACCCGACAGGCACCGTGAGCCGGTAGGGGCGCGAGGCCAGCAGCCCGGGACCCAGCACCCGGCGCAGCCGCGCCAGTTCGGCCCGGAGCGTTACCGGGGTCACCGACTCGTCCTCGTACAGCGCGCACAACAGCTCGTCGCCGGTCAGCCCCTCCGGATGGCGGGACAGCAGCACCACCAGCTCGCTGTGCCGACGGCTGAGCCGGATCCTGCGCCCGCCGACCAGCACCTGTGCCTCGTCACGGCCCAGTGCCGAGAGCTCGGGCACGCCGGTGGCGGGCGTCTCCGGCGCGAGCAGCGCCAGTTGGGACTCCGCCGCCCGTGCCACCGCCTGCACGAACCCCAGGCTGTGCGGATGCGCGAGCCCGTCCCCACCGGTGATGTCCACGGCGCCGAGCACCCGGCCCGTACGCGGATCGTGCACCGGAGCCGCCGCGCAGGTCCACGGCTGCACCTGCCGGATGAAGTGCTCCGCGGCGAACACCTGCACCGGCCGGTCCACGGCGACCGCCGTACCCGGCGCGTTCGTCCCGACCGCGGTCTCCGCCCAGCGCGCCCCCGGCACGAAGTTCATCCCGTCCGCCCGCCGCCGGGTCGACGCATGCCCCTCCACCCACAGCAGCCGTCCGTGCGCGTCGCACACCGCGAGCAGATGCTCGCCGTCCGCCGCGAAGGTGCCCAGCAGTTCACGGAAGAGCGGCATCACCCGCGCCAGCGGATGCTCGGCCCGGTACGCGCCGAGGTCGCCGTCCATGAGTTCCACGCTCGCCGTGCCGTCCGGACCGACCCCGGCCCGCGCGGAACGCCGCCACGAGTCCGCCACCACGGGGCGCACCGGCCGTGGCACGGTACCCCCCTCGGTGAACGTCTCATGCGCCCGGCGCAGCATGCGCGCCTGCTCGGCGGGGTCGGCCCCCGGCTCCAGGGCCACCCACGGATCGGTCAACTCGGCCTCCCCGGAAGGCGATGCGGCTGATGCCATCGTCACTCCCGGTACGCGCCCGGACAACCTTTTCGACCGCAGTCACCCGAACGACGTCACCGCGCGGCCCGTTCGACCCGTCTCAGATAGCCCGCCCAGTCCCAGTGCGGCCCCGGGTCGGTGTGGTCCGTGCCCGGAACCTCGTGGTGCCCGATGATGTGCGCCCGGTCGATCGGGATGCCGTGGCGAGTGCAGATGTCCGCCGTGAGCGACGCCGACTGCTCGTACAGGGCGTCGGTGAAGTACGCCGGCTGGTCCACCCACCCTTCGTGCTCGATGCCGATGCTGCGGGTGTTGTAGTCCCAGTTCCCCGCGTGCCAGGCGACATCGGCCTCACGGACGCACTGCGCGATGTTGCCGTCCCACGAGCGGACCATGTAGTGCGCGGAGACCTTCTTCGCGGGGCTCCGGAAGACGCCCAGCGTCTTGCGGTAACTGGTCTGTGTGACATGGATGATCACGAGATCGACGGGACGGGGCGCGGCGCGGTCCGCCGGCGTGTAGTTGGCGCGGGTCGCGGGCTGCCATTCGGCGGTGGCGTGGTCCACGGCGTGTGTCTCCGCGCCCGCGCGGGCGTCGGGGAGCAGTGCGTAGGGGACGGCCGCGAGGGCGGCGCCCTTGAGTACCCGGCGCCGGCTGAGCATGGAAGCGACGTGCCGCAGCTCCGTGACCGTTTCCCCCGACATACGCATCCCCTTGTCTCCCGACCGCTGTCATGGCGGTGTGCCTCGCGTGCATCACGGTACGGCGAGGGCGGGTCGGGCAGGAGGGCGCGGCGGGTATCGGTGGACGGCGCCGCAGCTGTGGACATCCCGGTCACCCACAGGGGTGAAGTGACCCTGCGATCAGGCCCGTTCGGCCACCGCGGCCGGGTCGTCGAGGACACCGCGGACCACCGAGTGCGCGGCACCCAGCAGCGGCCCCTCGGGCCCGAAGCGCGAGACGGACACCGGACAGGCGGGGCCCGCGGTACGCCGGTCCAGCTCGGCTTCCAGCGAGGGCAGCAGCCAGGGCGCGAGCCCGGACAGCGCGCCGCCGAGCACGACACTCTCGGGGTCCAGCAGGTTCACCGCCCCCGTCAGCGCCACGCCGAGCGCGGCCCCCGCCTCGCGCAGCGCACTGCGCACCCGCTCGTCCCCGTCGGCGGCCCGGCCGGCGAGGAGCCCGACACGGTCCTCGCCCGGCTCAAGACCCGCGGCCCGCAGCACCGCCTCCTCACCCGCGTACTGCTCCAGGCATCCGCGACCACCGCACGCGCACGGCGGACCCTCCGGCTGCACCGGCACATGCCCCAGCTCGCCCGCGAAGCCACGGGTCCCGCGCAGCAGCCCACCGGCGACGACGACCGCCGCGCCGATACCGATCTCCGCCGAGACGTGCAGAAAGTCGTGCGGAGTCTCGTCCCCGAGCCACAGTTCCGCGAGCGCCCCGAAGTTCGCCTCGTTGTCCACGGTCAACGGATAGGCCGAGGGCAGGAGGGCCCCGAGGTCCGTGTCGTGCCAGTCCAGGTTCGGGGCGCGGACGACGGTACGGGCGTCACGGGCCACCAGGCCCGGCACGGCCACCGCCAGCCCCGCCGGCCACAGCCCCTCGCCGTGTGCCTCGGTGACGACCTGGTCGATCAGTGTCGTGAGTTCTTCGATCACGGGCCCGGGACGCCGGCCGCGGTTCGCGCCGTGCCGCTCCGCTCGGGCGCGCACCCGGCCGCGCAGGTCGACCGCGCAGACCGCGAGGTGGTCGACGCCGACCTCGGCGCCGACCCCGGCCGGACCGTGCCCGCTGACGGCGAGGGCCGAACCCGGACGGCCCACCCGGCCCGGCCGCTCAGGCCCCAGCTCCTCCAGCAGGCCGGAGCGTATGAGCTCGTCGACGAGGGTCGACACGGCCGCCCTCGTCAGCCCGATCCGGGAGGCGACCGCGGCCCGGGACAGCGGCCCCTCGGCGCTGACCGCGTGCATGACCCGGGCCAGGTTGCGCCGGCGCATGCCCTGCTGGGTGTCGGGCAGCGCGCGCCCGGGGCCGGCCGGGTGGGTGTCGTGCAGCGGTGCGGTCATGCCTGCGTCAGTCCCTCAGTGCCTGTGGCCCGCAGTCGTCGGCCCTCGGTCATGGGTCATCGGTTCTCGGTCATCGGTGCGGGTGCTCAACGACCCCCCGTCGGCTGCTCCAGCAGCGGAGCCGCGTCGGAGAGTACCCCGGAGATCCTCGCCATCGTCGCCTCGTCCCGCTCCACGGCTTCCAGCACGGGACCGGCGGTCGTGTTCCAGCGCCGGGCGACCGCGGCCGGGTCCTCGCCGGTCAGCAGGCCGGCGGCCTGGGCGGCGGCGCCGAGCGCGACCAGCTCCTTGGCCTCCGGGATCTGGACGGGACGCCCCGACAGCCGTCGTACGGTCTCCTGCCAGGCCCGGCCCCGGGCGCCGCCGCCGATCAGCAGCAGCGGGGCGGAACGGTCCGCGTCCGCGTCCGCGTCCAGGACCAGGTCGAGCGCGCCGAGGAGGGCGTGGACGGCACCGTCGTAGGCGGCCTGGAGCAGCTGGCCACCGGTGGTGTCGTGGCGCAGGCCGTGCAGCAGGCCCGAGGCGTGCGGCAGGTTCGGGGTGCGTTCGCCGTCCAGGTACGGCAGGAGCGTGACGCCGGACGTGGGCTCCACGGCCTCGCGGTCCAGGCCGAGGAGGGCGGCGACGCGGTCGACGGCGAGGGTGCAGTTCAGGGTGCAGGCCAGCGGCAGCCAGTCGCCGTGCGCGTCGGCGAAGCCCGCCACCGTGCCGGTCGGGTCGGCGGGGCGTCGCTGGGACACCGCGTACACCGTGCCGGAGGTGCCGAGGCTCAGCACCGGGGTGCCGGGGCGCAGACCGAGGCCCAGCGCCGCGGCGGCGTTGTCACCGGTGCCGGGGGCGACCAGGGTGCCCTTGGAGAACGGCAGGTCGTGGCTGTCCCGCACGGTGCCCGCCACCTCGCCGGGGCGGACCACGCGCGGCAGGAGGGCCGGGTCCAGGCCCACGTGGGCGAGGATCTCGTCGTCGTACGACTCGGTCGCCGACGCCCACCAGCCGGTGCCGGAGACGTCACCGCGATCCGTCGTGCCCTGACCGGTGAGGCGCTCGGTGAGGTAGTCGTGGGGGAGTCGCACCGACTTCGTCGCGCGGATCGCGTCCGGCTCGTGCTCGGCCAGCCAGGCCCACTTCGTGACCGTGAAGGAGGCGCCCGGCACGCTGCCGGTGCGCTCCGCCCAGGCCTTCGGGCCGCCCAGCTCCTCGATCAGCCGCGCGGCCTGCGGCGCCGAGCGCACGTCGTTCCACAGCAGGGCCGGGCGCACCGGCTCGCCCCGCTCGTCCAGCGTGACCAGGCCGTGCTGCTGGCCGCCGATCGACACCGCCGCGGCCTCGTGCGCGGCGTCGCCGCACTGGCGCAGGGCCTCGCCCAGGGCGTCCCACCACTGACGCGGGTCGCTCTCGCGGCCGGCGCCGGTCGACACGGTGTGCGGCGCCTGACCGCTCGCGACCACCCGGCCGGTCGACGCGTCGACGACCAGGGCCTTGGTGGACTGCGTGGACGTGTCCACGCCGACGACGAGCGGACCCTCGGCAGCTGACATCGGGTTTCTCCCTCATGTGCGGCGTGTCTCCCTCTGGAGACATCTTGTCTCTTCCCTGAGACGCGTGTGCATACTAATTTGTAAACCGCCATGACGAAATAGTCGTGGAGGACAGTCGTCAGCGAGTAGGAGCCGCGGCATGAACTACCAGCCCACCCCCGAGGACAGGTTCACCTTCGGCCTGTGGACCGTCGGCTGGCAGGGAAGGGACCCGTTCGGCGACGCCACACGGCGGGCCCTCGACCCCGTCGAGACGGTGCAGCGCCTGGCCGAGCTCGGCGCCCACGGTGTGACCTTCCACGACGACGACCTGATCCCCTTCGGGTCCTCGGACAGCGAGCGCGAGGGGCACATCAAGCGCTTCCGGGAGGCCCTCGACGCCACCGGCATGAAGGTGCCGATGGCCACCACCAACCTCTTCACGCACCCGGTCTTCAAGGACGGCGGGTTCACCGCGAACGACCGTGACGTGCGTCGTTACGCGCTGCGCAAGGTCATCCGCAACATCGACCTGGCGGTCGAGCTCGGCGCCGAGACCTACGTCGCCTGGGGCGGCCGCGAGGGTGCCGAGTCCGGCGGCGCCAAGGACGTACGCGTCGCCCTGGACCGCATGAAGGAGGCCTTCGACCTCCTGGGCGAGTACGTGACCGAGCAGGGCTACAACCTGAAGTTCGCCATCGAGCCCAAGCCGAACGAGCCCCGCGGCGACATCCTGCTCCCGACCGTCGGCCACGCGCTGGCCTTCATCGAGCGCCTGGAGCGCCCGGAGCTGTACGGCGTCAACCCCGAGGTCGGCCACGAGCAGATGGCGGGGCTGAACTTCCCGCACGGCATCGCGCAGGCGCTGTGGGCGGGCAAGCTCTTCCACATCGACCTCAACGGCCAGTCCGGCATCAAGTACGACCAGGACCTCCGCTTCGGCGCGGGCGACCTGCGTGCCGCCTTCTGGCTGGTCGACCTGCTGGAGAGCGCCGGTTACGCGGGCCCGAAACACTTCGACTTCAAGCCGCCGCGCACCGAGGACCTCGACGGCGTGTGGGCGTCGGCCGCCGGCTGCATGCGCAACTACCTCATCCTCAAGGAGCGTGCGGCCGCCTTCCGTGCCGACCCCGCGGTCCAGGAGGCGCTGCGCGCCGCGCGTCTGGACGAGCTGGCGCAGCCCACGGCGGCGGACGGTCTGAAGGCGCTGCTCGCGGACCGTACGGCCTTCGAGGAGTTCGACGTGGAGGCGGCCGCCGCGCGCGGTATGGCCTTCGAGCAGCTCGACCAGCTCGCGATGGACCACCTGCTGGGCGCGCGCGGCTGACCCGTGCGCGTGCGCACGTAGTGGACGCACGTGCGCGTGGGCCCGTCGCGCCTCTTGTACGGCGGGTTTTGTCAGGCACGCGCGCGTGTCGGGGCGGCCGGCCTCCGTACGGAATGCTCCGGAATCATGCGGTCCATTGCATGAGTCCGTATCAACTTCCGTGCGGGGGTCGCGCCGTGCCCGCTTCACGGCGACTCTGGACGGTATGGCCATGCCGCCCGTACCGCCTCAGCCGCCCGGGCCGCCGGGTGGCACTCCGCCGCCCGGCGGCGGATTCGGACCGCCTCCCGAGGGCTTCGGTCCCGGCTCCGGCTCAGCAGGGGGCCATGGGTCGCCTGGTGGGTACGGTCCGCCTCCCGAGGGCAACGGCCCGCCCTCCCACGGGGGTTGGGAACCGCCTCCGCCTCCTCCGCCGCCTTCGGGCCCGCGACGCAACCCGCTGTATCTCCTGCTCGCCGTTCTCGTGGTCGGCGCGGCCGTAGCCGTCGTCGTCCTCATGGGGTCCGGCGGCGACGACTCACCCGGCGACAAGCCCAGCGCGAGCGCGAGCAGTTCGCCCCGCCCTTCCGCGAGTCTGCCGAGCGAACTGCCGACCAAGCTCCCCAGCGAGGTGCCGACACGGTTGCCTTCGCAGTTCCCGACCGATCTGCCGAGCGAGTTCCCGAGCGGTCTGGAGTCGCTCATCCCGTCCTTGGAGGCCGGTGAACTGCCGTGACGCGGACGTGATCGGATTCCCACGGGGGAGCCGCACGTAGGGCCACGGTGGATGCCTCACCGCTCTCGGGTAGCCCGCCCGTGCCGTCGGTCATCCCGACTCGGAACCGCCCGTAGGGGCTTCCTCCACGGCCGCCAACGCGGTCGCGGGGTCCTGGGCCGGGGCGCCCGCGGGCACCCAGCGTCCCCGTTCCTCGCGGTAGGGCCACCAACGGCCGTCGCGCCCGAGGCGCAGCTGGTTCCCGGTGCCGGTGACGGTCCAGCGGTCGCCCCGCGCGGTCAGCGACGGTCGTTCGTCCTCGTCCCACGCCGCGTCGAGCACGGCACGCGCGCGTGCGAGCTCCTCGCCCTCGACCGTGCGCTCCTCCTCCAGCACGGACAACGCGGCCACTCCGCCGTACCGCCACGCGCGCACGGCCGACGCGAGGCCCTCCCTGTCCCGTCCCGACCCCGCGGCCAGCCGCTCGGCCATGGCCGGGCCGGGGCCACCGAGAGCCAGCCGGACCGCGTCCTGTCCGACCGTCAATTCTTCCTCCCCGGCTCCCTGTTCGCCCAGCGCCTCGATCAGCAGGCGTTGCGCCTCCGCCGCGGTCCGGGCGGCCAGGAACTCCAGGGCGGCCGGGTCGACGTCGGACGGGGGTGGTGTCTCGGTGTCCAGGGACGGCGGTATGCCCGGCCCGTCGGGAAGCTCCGGCGGCTCCGGGAGCGGCGGCAGAATGTCCCCGGCGGCGAACGCCTCCGCCGCGTCCACACCCTCCCGAGGGTCAGCCGCCTCGACCGGCACAGGGGCGGCGGTGCGGGCCTGGAGGGCGTCCAGCAGGGCGCGTTCGGCGCGCCCCCGCATCAGGAGCAGGACAAACGGGTCCTGGTCCAGCAGCCGTGCCACCTGGTAGCAGAGCGCCGCCGTGTGCCCGCAGTGGTCCCAGGCACCGCAGTCGCACCGCGGCTCCAGATCGCCCAGCCCCGGCAGGAGTTCGACGCCCGCCGCCGCCGCGTCCTCGACCAGGTGCGGCGGCATCTCGCGGTCCAGGAGCGCCGCGATGTGCCCGGCACGCTCCACGGCCATCTCCAGGAAACGGTCCCACTGCTCGCCGGACAGCTCCTCCAGCAACACGTCCGCCCGGTGCGGGGTGCGGTCCCGGTCCTGGACGACGGCGGTGATCCTCCCCGGCCGCACCGACACCGCGCCGACGGCCCCCGCGCGCGCGAGCCTGCGGCCGGTCTTCACCTGCTGCGAGTCGAGCGCGGTGTCCTCCAGCGCCTTCAACCAGGCCTGCCCCCACCAGGTCTGCGCGAAGCCACGCCCCTGCGCGGGCGGGAACGCGGCGAAGGTCCGCTCCGTTGTCTCCTCGTAAGGCCCGGTCTCGTCGTACGTGCTCATCGCGCGCCCCCTCGCAGCTCGACCAGGTCGGCCAGTTCCGCGTCCGTCAGCTCGGTGAGCGCCGCCTCCCCGGTGCCGAGCACCGCGTCGGCCAACTCCCGTTTGCGGCTGAGCATGTCGGCGATGCGGTCCTCGATCGTGCCCTCGGCGATCAACCGGTGCACCTGTACGGGCCGGTCCTGGCCGATGCGGTACGCCCGGTCGGTGGCCTGCGCCTCGACGGCGGGGTTCCACCAGCGGTCGTAATGCACGACGTGCTCGGCCCGGGTCAGGTTCAGCCCGGTGCCCGCCGCCTTCAACGACAGCAGGAAGACCGGCACCTCACCGTCCTGGAAGCGCTGCACCATCGCCTCGCGCGCGGCGATCGGCGTACCGCCGTGCAGAAACTGCGAGGGCACCCCGCGCGCGGCCAGATGCCCCTCGATGAGGCGGGCCATCTGCACGTACTGGGTGAAGACCAGCACACCCGCGCCCTCGGCCAGGATCGTGTCGAGCAGCTCGTCGAGGAGCTCCAGCTTGCCGGAACGTCCGGCGATCGTCGGCCGGTCCTCCTTGAGGAACTGCGCGGGGTGATTGCAGATCTGCTTCAGGCCGGTGAGCAGCTTCACGATCAGCCCGCGACGCGCCATGGCGTCGGCGCCGGAGATCTCCGCGAGCGTCTCGCGCACCACCGCCTCGTACAGCCCCGCCTGTTCCGTGGTGAGGGAGACGGCACGGTCGGTCTCCGTCTTCGGCGGCAGCTCCGGGGCGATCCCCGGATCGGACTTGCGGCGACGCAGCAGGAAGGGCCGTACGAGCCGGGAGAGCCGCTCGGCGGCCGCCGGGTCCTGGCCGCCCTCGACGGGCTGCGCGTACCGGCTGCGGAAGGTGCCGAGACGCCCCAGGAGGCCCGGGGTCGTCCAGTCGAGAATGGCCCACAGCTCCGACAGGTTGTTCTCCACCGGGGTGCCGGTGAGCGCCACGCGCGCGCGTGCGTCGAGGGAACGCAGTTGCCGTGCCGTCGCCGAGTACGGGTTCTTCACGTGCTGGGCCTCGTCCGCCACGACCATGCCCCAGGACACCTCGGCCAGCCGGCCCGCGTCGAGCCGCATCGTGCCGTAGGTGGTGAGGACGAACTCCCCGTCGGCCAGGGCGCCCAGGTCGCGGCGCGGCCCGTGGAAGCGGCGCACGGGCGTACCCGGGGCGAACTTCTCGATCTCGCGCTGCCAGTTGCCCATCAGGGACGTCGGACACACCACGAGCGTGGGCCCGGCGGCCGAGGGCTCCGTCTGCCGGTGCAGATGCAGGGCGATGAGGGTGACGGTCTTGCCGAGTCCCATGTCGTCGGCGAGGCAGCAGCCCAGCCCCAGGGAGGTCATCCGGGCCAGCCAGTCGAGGCCGCGCCGCTGGTAGTCGCGCAGGGTCGCCGCGAGCCCCGCGGGTTGTCCGACGGGCTCCTGCGCCTCCGGGTCCGCGAGCCGCTCCCGCAGGCCCGCCAGCCACCCCGTGGGCTCCACGTCGACCCGGCGGCCGTCGACCTCCGTGGAACCGGTGAGGGCGGCGGCGAGCGCGTCGATCGGGGTGACCTTGCGGTCCTGCTGGGCGCGGGCCCGGTGCACTTCCCGCGGGTCGACGAGGACCCACTGGTCACGCAGTCGCACGACGGGGCGGTTGGCCTCGGCGAGCCGGTCCAGTTCCGCGCGGGTGAGCCGCTGATCGCCCAGCGCGAACGACCAGTTGAACGCCAGCAGCGCGTCGGCGGACAGGAACGACGGCCCGTCCGCGACGGTCCTTGTGGGACCGGACTCCTCGTCCGGCGGGCCGACCACCGCGCGGGCCGTCAGCTTGCGGGCCAGTGCCTTGGGCCAGTGCACGTCGACCCCGACGGCGCCGAGTGCCCGGGCTCCGTCCGTGAGGAGGTCGGTGATCTCGTCGTCGGCGAGTGCGACGGCGTCCGGCACGGTCGCCGACAGCAGGGGCGTCAGCGGGGGCCAGGCGCGTGCCGCGCGGCGCAGCGCGAGCAGGGCGTCCATCCGCGCGCGCGGGCCGAACGCCTGCTGGGCGCCGGCCCACACCGCGGACGTGTCCGCGACCAGGCCCGGTTCGCTCACGCTGTGCACCTGCGGTACGGCGCGGAAGGCAAGCCCCTCCTGGTCCTGCGCCGCCGCCTCAAGACCGGGCACCTCGATCCGCAGCGACAGCCGTACTCCGGCGTCGTGGCCCGCGGCGACATCGGCGGCCCAGGCGCGGTACTCGGGGACGCGCTGAGGCTCGCGTGCCGCGTAGGCGGGGCCTCCCGTCACGAGAGAGGCGGCGGGGGAGCGGGGCAGGGCGTCGGCCACCGCGTCCAGGAAGGCGCGCAGCAACCGCTCCGGATCGGGCAGGCGCAGGTCGGCGGCGCCGCCTGACGGCTCGTGATCGCCGAGAGGCGTGGCGTGTGCCTCGGGTGGCATCGCGGCGGCGAGTGCGCGCAGGCGCTCCACGTCCTCGGCGCGCAGCGGACCCGCCCGCCAGGCGTCGTGGTCGCCCTCGGACAGGCCCGGCAACAGCAGACCGCGGGCCGCCAGCTGGAGGGCGTGCACGGCGGCCGTGCCCCAGAACACGGCCGCCCGGTGACCGTCGGCCACGGCACGCGCACGCGTGAGCACGGGCAGCGCCGAAGGCACCGGCAACAACACGGCCGGCACGGTCACCGCCTCGACGCCCTCCTCGCCGGGCACGACGACGGTCAGGTCCGCCTCGGTCCCCGACGCGACGCCGGGAGGGGCATCGCCCTCGGGGTCCCAGAAGGCGACGCGGCCGGTGCGGGCCGGGTCGCCGGGCACGAACACGGCACAGCAGCGGGCCAGTCGGGAGATCTCGGACGGTGTGGCCGCGGGAATCCTCGGCACAGGAATGCGACACTCCTCAAGTTTGACTACTCGATGTGCGGTGGCCGAGAGTACAGGAACGTCCGGAAGAACCCGGCGTGACCCGGCTGTGAGCCGGGTCACTTCGACAGGAGGATGGGTATCCCCCGTCTCAGGGACGTGTAGGGGTCGCTCCTCAGGGACGTCTCAGGGTCGTGGTGCGGAACCGCGGGAGGCGCGGGCCCGTTTTCAGGACAGAGAGCGGCAGTGGCCGCGAAGGAGGCGACACATGTCGAAGAACGCGAAGATCGCCGTCGGTGGTGTGGCGGTCGGCATCATCCTGCTGTTCTGGCTGCCGTGGTGGGCCGCGCTCCTGATAGTCCTGGGAGTCCCGGCCGCCGCGTACCTCACGCTGGACCCCTCGCAGCGGCGCAGGCTGCGCCGTGTCACACGCAAGGAGCTCGGTCGCTGAGACCCGTGGGTCACCGGGCCGCCGCGGCCCGGTGACCCACGGGCTAGCGGGCTAGCGGGCTAGCGGGCCGCGGCGGCCCCGTGCGGCGCCCGGTCGTCCAGGGCGCAGGAGTCGACCACGTCGCCGCTCACGGGCCGGTCGATGACCTGGTCCGCGGGCGGCGGGGTGCCTCGCTCCACCCAGGCCACCAGCGCGTCGAAGGCCGTCCGGTAGCAGGGCAGGATCGGACGCAGCCGGTCCGGATAGGTGTCGTACAGCCCGTCGACGTGCGTGCCGCCCTGGACGGTGTAGTACCGGTGCAGGCGGCCCCGTCCCCTCGCGTCGATCATGCGGTCGTACACATCCGAGTCCGCCGCCTTGGGCAGCAGCGCGTCCAGATCACCGTGCAGCGTGATCAGCGGTCGTCCGACGCGGCCGGTCAGCGCGACCTCGGCCACCGCGCGACGGACCGACGCGGGACGTGACGCGTAGTCGTAGGCCGCGTCGGTGGCGCAGGGCGCCAGGATCTGCTCCGTGGTGGTCCCGGCGGTCGGGCCAGGGCACTCGGGGTCGTAGGCCGGGTCGAACTCCGCGCGGTAGATCTTCTGTGTGATGCCCCAGTAGGCCTTCTCGTGGTACGGCCACAGGAACTCGGAGCCCCGCGCGAAGCCCGCCGCGTACATGTCCTCGTCCGTCGCCGCGCCGGTCATCCGGGCAACGGCCGTGGGGAGCGAGGTGAGCAGGCTGGGACCGTCCTTCGTCCACAGGGCGCCTTCCCAGTCCACCCCGCCGTCGTACAGCTCCGGATGGTTCTCCAGCTGCCAGCGCGTCAGATAACCGCCGTTGGAGATCCCGGTCATGTACGTCCGCCGCGGCGCCTGCCCGTAGCGCTGGGCGACGACGCTCTTGGCCGCGCGCGTGAGCTGAGTGGTGCGCGCGTTCCACTCGGCGACCGCGTCGCCCGGGCGGGTGCCGTCGCGGTAGAAATCGGCACCGTTGTTGCCCTTGTCGGTCGCGGCATACGCGTAGCCCTGGGCGAGCACCCGGTCGGAGATCGCCGTGTCCGTCGCGTACTGTCTGCGCGTCCCCGGGGCGCCCGTGACGACCAGCCCGCCGTTCCAGTGGTCCGGCAGCCGGATCACGAACTGTGCGTCGTGCTGCCAGCCGTGGGTGGCGTTGGAGTGCGAGGAGTCCGGGAAGTAGCCGTCGATCTGCATCCCGGGCACCCCGGACGGCGTCCGTGTCGCCCGGGCCGTGAGGCCTGCCTGGTCGGCCAGGTCGGTGTACGGAGTGCCGGCCAGGCCGGTCGTGGTCAGGTCCGCGAGGCAGGCGCTCTGCTGGAAGGCGGCGCCCGGCACGCGGGTCCCCTCACGGCGCGTGCAGTCACCGGCCGTGATGTCCGTGGCCGCGGCGGGACCCGGCACGGCAAGGGCTGTCGTCAGAGCCGTCGTCACCAAGATGGTGGCGATGAGGGGAACACCTCGGGACACACGCATGAGCGGCCTCCAGGACGGGACGGGGAGTCGAGAGCTGCCCCATGGTGCGAGGGCGCCGCCGCGTCATCCATGGGTTGGGGCCACATGGAATGACCCCGCGGCATGGGTGTCCCGCGGTGAGCCGCTGTTCAGTTGATCAACCGCTCCGCGCTCGACGTGCGGAACGTCGAGAGGGAGGCCCGATGGGTGCTGCCGCCCCGCTCAGAGCGGCCGTACGGCCATCTTGTCGAGTGCCTCCAGCAGCCCCGGCAGTTCCGGGCCGCGGCCGACCGGGAGGACCTCGCCGGGTTCGTCGTCCAGCAGGACGAAGGCGATGTCGTCGGTCCTGGCCACCAGCGACCAGCCGGGGCCGTCCGCGCGCAGCGTGCGGGCGTCCCCGGGCGCGAACGACGACCGGACCCGGCCCAGCGGCGGCGGTGTGTCCACGTACCCGCGGGCCTCCGCGAGCACGCGCCGGATGCCCTGGTGGCCACCGTTGCCCTCGGCCTTCCGGACCGGCTCGGTGCCCTCCGCGGTCTCCGCCGTCTCCTCGGCGTCCCCGGCCTCCTCGGCGTCCTTGGCCGCCCCCGGCAGGGGGAACTCGGAGTCGTCGATCTGCTCCCGCCACAGCGACCACTGCACGGCGATCTCGTCCGCGCCCAGGCGCCGCTGAGCCGGCCCCCACGTGGAGGCGTCCGGCGGCGTCAGCGGCGGACGGTCGGCGACCTCCGGGCCGGGATCGTGCGGCGCCGGTACACCCGGCGCCGCGACGGCCACGGCGAGTGGCCAGCCCGGCAGGGCGGCGACGACCGTGTGCTCCTCAGGAGACAGGTCGTACTCCATGCCGCAGTCCCACGACGCGATGGCCACGGCGACCAGCGAGACGTCGTCGATGACGACCGTCCAACGGGAACCGTCGCCGTCCTGGCCGAGCACCAGGCCGTATCCGTCGGCGAGCGGCGCGAGACCGAGCGCCGCACAGGCCTCCGGATAGTCGTCGCCCAGCACGCTCGGAAACTTCGCCGGCGTCAGCAGCACCGCCGTGAGCACATAGAGCGCATCGTCCGCGGCGGCGACGGCGTCCTCGTCCGTCCCGGCCATCCCAGCCTCCCCATCGGTTCGTCCAACGGCGCGCACCCTAGTGCGAGCGGAAGCAGCTTGTCACGACTCCCATGCACCCCGGAGCTGCAGTTTTCCGACCGGACGGGGCGAATCGACCTCGGTTGCCCCGTCCTTCAGGCCGCCGGAAGCCCCAGCAGGGCACGCGCCACGGTCTGCGGCGACTCGTCGCGCTCCCGCGCCAGCGCGATGACGGCCCGGCAGGCCAGCTCGCTCACTCCGAACGACAAGGCCTCCGGTGAGACCCAGCCCGCGGCCTCGTCGATCTGGTCCTGATCGTCCTCCGCACAGGCCGACACATAGGCGGCCGCTGCCTCGAACAGATTGTGGCCGCGCCTGTCCCGGTCATGGTCGTTCTCGGAGCGCGCGGTGTTGACGAGCCCGGCGAACGACTTGCGCATCCTGCCCCACATGCTGACCACCTTCCCCCTGCGTGGTTGCCGCCTCGACCGATCGTTCATCTTCTGCTGCCCAACGTAGAGTTGGAGCTTCGACGGCAGAAGGGGGACGCTGCGGTGAAGCGGTTCGAGCGGCTCGAGCGGATACGGCGGATGGACCCGTACGAGGACGCCTCGGAGATCTACCGGCTCATGACCGCGTACGAGTTCCCCTGGGACTTCACCCGATCCCTGGAACTGGCCCTCTACCGCACCTACGCCGTCCCGAGCATCGGGCGGCTGCTCGCCGAGACGGCGGAGCTCACGGACCGGTCGCAGAAACGGTACGACGACACCTCGCTGCTCCTGGACGCCGTCGTCGAGCACGGCTTCGGCAGCGAAGAGGGCCGTACGGCGATCCGCCGCATCAACCAGATGCACCGCAGCTACGACATCACCAACGACGACATGCGCTACGTCCTGTGCACGTTCGTCGTGATGCCCAGACGGTGGATCGACGCCTACGCATGGCGTCGACTCTCGCGTCACGAGATCGTCGCCTCGGTCGTCCACTACCGCACCCTGGGGCGGCACATGGGCATCACGGACATCCCCGAGACCTACGAGGAGTTCGAGGCCTGCCTCGACGCCTACGAGGAGGCCCACTTCGGCTGGGACGAGGGCGCCCGGCGCGTCTCGGACGCCACGATCGACCTGATGGCGTCCTGGTACCCGAGCCCGCTGGCACCCCTGCTGAAGGCCTCGACGCGCGCGCTCCTCGACGAGTCGCTGCTGCGCGCCTTCCGCTACCCGGCGCCCGGCGCGGCGACCCGCACCCTCGTGCGAGGGGCGGTACGGCTGCGCGGCCGTGCGGTCCGGCTGCTCCCACCGCGCCGCGCACCGCACTTCGCCCGGCAGAACTGGGAGATCAAGGGCTACCCGGGCGGCTACCGGCTGGCGGACCTGGGCACCCGCCCCACCCCGGGCGCAGGAGGGTGCCCCGTACGGCACCTGGACAGATCGGCCGCGGACGGATCAGCCGTCGAGTGAGGCCAGGGTGTCGCGCGGCCAGGTGAGTCCGGCGCGGGAGGCGGCGCACGCAATGGGGGCGCCGGGCGAGCGTGAGGGTGGTCAGTCCTCGCGTACGGCCAGGGCCAGGAACCGGGCGTCCTCGTCGGTGTAAGACGTCATGCGCCACCCGGAACCGGCCAGGAGGGGCCGAAGGTTGGGCTCCGCGCGCAGGTCGTCCGGAGTGATCCGCCGGCCCTGCCGCGCCGCGAGCGCCGCCCTGCCGATCGGGTGGAACAGCGCCAGGACGCCGCCCGGCCGCACCACGCGCGCCAACTCCCGCAGATTCACCGCCGGATCGGGCAGGTGGGAGATCAACCCCGCCCCGAACACCGCGTCCAGGGCCCCGGAGCGCACCGGCAGCGCGGCCACGTCGGCGAGCAGCAGCTGCCCGTCCCGGTCCCGTCCCGCCCGTACGGCGGCCTGGAGCATGGCCGGGGTGAGATCGGCCCCGAGGACCGCTCCCGAGGGCCCCACGGCCGCGCGCAGGGGCGTCAGGGCGCGTCCGGTGCCGCAGCCGGCGTCGAGCACGCGGTCGCCCGCGCGCAGCCCGAGCTCGGCGACCGCGGCGGCGTAGGCGGGGCCGTCGTCGGGGAACCGGGTGTCCCAGTCGGCCGCCCGGGCGCCGAAGAACTCCTGGACATGTGTGTGGTCGTCGCTCATGTTCCGCATGATCTCTCACCGACAAGGGTGACGCTTCTGCGTGCACGTTCGAGCGGGACGCGATCGTTCAGGTGCATCGCTGCGTCATATTCCAACACCTTTCGAAATGCGCCCCCTTTGTGCTCCCGTGCCCCGACTAGCGTCCCGGGGCCATGGGACACCTGGACCACGCAGCCCTCGGCTGGCTGACCCCCGTGCTGTCGTACGTGATGGCCTGTATCGGCGCCGCACTCGGCCTGCGCTGCACCATGCGCGCGCTCGGCGCCACCGGACGCTCGCGCCGCAACTGGCTCATCACCGCCGCCTCGGCGCTCGGTACCGGCATCTGGACCATGCACTTCGTGGCCATGCTCGGCTTCAGCGTCAGCGGCACCGACATCCGCTACGACGTGCCGCTCACCATCGTGAGCCTGCTCGTCGCCATGATCGTCGTCTGTGCCGGCGTCTTCGCCGTCGGCTACAGCCGCGACCGGGGCCGCGCGCTCCTCCTCGGCGGGCTCACCACCGGACTCGGCGTCGCCAGCATGCACTACCTGGGCATGGCCGCCGTACGTCTGCACGGGCAGGTGCGCTACGACCCGATGCTCGTCGGACTCTCCGTGCTCATCGCCGTCGTGGCCGCGACAGCCGCGCTGTGGGCGGCGCTCAACATCAAGTCGCCCGTCGCCGTCACCATCGCCTCCCTGATCATGGGAGCCGCGGTGAGCAGCATGCACTACACCGGGATGTTCGCGGTGAGCGTGCGCGTCACGCCGTCCGACGCCGCACTGCCCGGGGCCACGGCGATGCAGTTCATCTTCCCGCTCGCCGTGGGCCTCGGGTCCTATCTGTTCCTGACCTCGGCCTTCGTCGCGCTGTCGCCCTCCACGGGCGAGCGCGAGGCATCCGCCTCGGCCCAGCGGGCGGTCGAGCGCGCCGCCCACTGAGGGCCCCTTTGGGCAAGCCGAACCACTCTCCGAGGCAGGAGGCCATGCGAACTCCCCGTAGGACCCCCACGACCGGCTCCGAGACACCGTCCGCCGCCCCGACCCGCGGCCGCCGCGCCCACGCCGGGCCACCGGCGGACGAGGGCCAGGACGAACCCGCGGGCGCCGTCCCCGACGACCCGCCCACACGCGCGGGAGGCTGGCGGATACGCCCGCGCACCGTACGCGCCAAGATCGTCTGCTTGTTGATGGTGCCGGTCGTCTCCCTGCTGGCCCTGTGGGCGTACGCCACCGTCAGCACCGCCCAGGACGTCTCCCGGCTGCGGCAGTTGCAGCGCGTCGACGCCGAGATCCGTACGCCCGTCGCGGCGGCCGTCGCCGCCCTCCAGGCCGAGCGCGCGGCCGCGGTCGGCTACGCCACCGAGCCGACCGGCAACCGCGGCAGCGACCTCAAGACCCTCGCGGAACGCACCGACAAGGCCGTGGCCGAGCTGCGGCTCGGCGAGGGCAACACCGTCGCCGACAGCGAGGAACTGCCCGCCGGAGTGGCCCAGCGCCTCGAGACCTTCGTCAGCGGCGCCGAGGATCTGCGCTCCCTCAGGACCGCGGTCCTCGACCGCCGGGCCGGCTGGGACGAGACCTACGGCCGCTACACGCGCACCATCACGAAGGCCTTCGCCGTCGGCGGCGCCCTCACCGGCATCCAGGACGCCCAACTCGGCTCCGACGCACGCGTGCTGCTGGAGTTCTCCCGCGCGGGCGAGGCCCTCGCCCAGGAGGACGTGGTGCTCTCCAGCGCCCGCCTCGCCGGACGTCTGGACGGACAGCGGCTGCGCCTGTTCACCGGCGCCGTCGACACCCGCCGCGCGCTCACCGAGTCCGCCGTCGCCGATCTGCGCGGCTCCGAACGCGCCGCCTGGCAGGACCTCGCCCACGGCGGCGACTACGGCGCCGTCGCCGCCGTCGAGGACAGGGTCCTCGCGAGCCGCGCCGGCACCTCGGCGATCGCCTCCGCGCCCGAGGCCATCTGGACCAAGGCACACGTGCGCGTGCAGGGCGGGATGCGGACCATCGAGGCGGACGCGGGACGCGGGGTCGCGGACCGGGCCGACCCGTTCACCCGGGGGCTGCTCACCCCGGCCGGCGCCGCCGTGCTGTTCGGCCTCGCCGCCGTCGCCGCCTCCCTGGTCATCTCCGTCCGCATCGGACGCGGGCTCGTCGTCGAGCTGGTGAGCCTGCGCAACAGCGCCCTGGAGATCGCCCGGCGCAAACTCCCCGAGGCCATGCGGAGACTGCGCGCCGGTGAGGAGATCGACGTCCGGGCGGAGGCGCCTTCGGGGCCGCCCGCCGAGGACGAGACGGGTCAGGTCGCCGAGGCGCTCGGCACCGTGCACCGCGCCGCGCTGCGGGCCGCCGTGGAGCGCGCCGAACTCGCCAGCGGAATCTCCGGGGTGTTCGTCAACCTCGCCCGGCGCAGCCAGGTGCTGGTCCACCGTCAACTCAGCCTCCTGGACAGCATGGAACGCCGCTCCGAGGACCCGGGCGAGCTGAGCGACCTCTTCCGCCTCGACCACCTCACCACCCGCATGCGGCGCCATGCCGAGAGCCTGATCATCCTCTCCGGGGCCGCACCCGGGCGCGCCTGGCGCATGCCCGTCTCCCTGACCAACGTGGTCCGCGCGGCCGTCTCCGAGGTCGAGGACTACGCGCGCGTGGAGGTACGGCAGCTCCCCGAGGCCTCCGTCGTGGGCGGTGCCGTCGCCGACCTCACCCACCTCCTCGCGGAGATCGTCGAGAACGCCGCACAGTTCTCACCCCCGCACACGCGCGTACGCGTCACCGGCGAACCCGTCGGCAACGGCTACGCGATCGAGGTCGAGGACCGCGGACTCGGCATGGGCAAGGAGACTCTCACCGAGGCCAACCGGCGCATCGAACAGTCCGAGGCGCTCGACCTCTTCGACAGCGACCGGCTCGGTCTGTTCGTGGTCAGCAGGCTCGCGGCCCGCCACGGCATCAAGGTGCATCTGCGCACCTCGCCCTACGGCGGCACCACCGCGGTCGTCCTGCTGCCCACCGCTCTGCTGCACAGCGGTGCGGAGGAACGTTCCCCTCGCCGGACCGCCGATCCCGAACGCGAGTACGCGCGCGTGCCCGGCGCCGTCCGCCTCCAGGAGTCCGTCCACGCGTCGGCCGACCGCCCCGCCCTGGTGGCGCCCGCGCCGGCCGTGGCGGAGAGCGCCGCGACGGCGAGGGCGGAGGTGGCGAGCGACACCCCGCCCCCTGGTGTGGCCACCCTGCGTCTGCACCGCCCCCCGGAGGACACCCCGGCTCCGGAGGCGGACACCTCGGACGACCTCCCGCGCCGGGTCCGGCAGGCGAACCTGGCTCCTCAGCTGCGTGCGCCGCGCACCGAGGAATCCGAGCCGCAACCCGGCCCCCGGGGCGAGGACCGGCGCACCCCCGAGCTCGTACGGGACCGTATGGCGGCCTACCGCGACGGCTGGACACGCGGCGGCGGCCGACAGCCCGGCCGCGGCGCCGCCCCGGAGCCCCGCGCGGCAAGAGACAGCAGCGAAGGAGACCCCGCATGATCCAGGACCCGGGCATGAGGGCCGCACAGCGGTCCGGCGAACTCGACTGGCTGCTGGACGACCTGGTGCTGCGCGTCAGCGAGGTACGGCACGCCGTGGTGCTGTCCAACGACGGTCTCGCCGTCGGCTCGTCGACCGACCTGCGCCGCGAGGACGCGGAACACCTCGCCGCGGTCGCCTCCGGCTTCCACAGTCTGGCCAAGGGCGCCGGGCGCCACTTCGGCGCGGGCGGGGTCCGGCAGACGATGGTCGAGATGGACGACGGCTTCCTGTTCGTCGCCGCCGCGGGCGACGGCTCCTGTCTCGCCCTCCTCACCGCGGTCACGGCCGACATCGGGCTCGTGGCCTACGAGATGGCCCGGCTGGTCAAGCGCGTGGGTGAGCACCTGTACACCGCGCCGCGGGTGGCCGCGAGGCCACCGGCCGGATGAGACGAGAAGGCGGTCCGCTCATGACGGAGGACATGACGGGCGCCCCGCGCGAGCAGGGCAGCCAGTGGTACGACGGCGAGGCCGGACCCCTCGTCCGCCCGTACGCCATGACGGGCGGCCGGACCAAGCCCGGCCCCACCGGGGTGCGTTTCGACCTCATCGCGCTCGTCACCCTGGACACGGCGGCGCCCGCGCCCGACGAGGACACCTCGCTGGGGCCGGAGCACCGGGCACTGATCGAACTGTGCCGCCTCGAGACCCAGTCGGTCGCCGAACTCGCCGCCGGCGCGGATCTGCCCTTGGGCGTGGTGCGCGTGCTGCTCGGCGACCTCCTGGAACTCGGCTGTGTCACCGTCAGCCGTCCCGTGCCCCCCGCACAGCTTCCTGACGAACGGATTCTGCGCGAGGTGATCGAGGGACTGCGAGCTCTGTAGATGAAACTTCGAAAGCTCATGCGCACGACTCGGTCACATCGGTCAAATAGCGGTCCAACCCCCCGAAGGGGTACCGCAGTTGTCATCATGCTGACTTCACGCACCTGCACCGCCGACCGTTGCCGGCACTCCCGAGAGAAGTGATCGATGGTCTCCGAGCACTCCGATGCCCAGGGCGGCGAGCCGACCGCGCTGGCGTTGAAGATACTGGTCGCCGGTGGGTTCGGCGTGGGCAAGACCACCCTGGTGGGCGCGGTCAGCGAGATCAGGCCGCTGCGGACCGAGGAACTGCTCAGCGAGGCCGGTCAGTTGGTGGACGACACGGACGGTGTGGACCAGAAGGTCACGACGACGGTCGCCATGGACTTCGGCCGCATCACCATCCGCTCCGGTCTCTCCCTCTATCTCTTCGGCACCCCCGGGCAGGACCGTTTCTGGTTCCTGTGGGACGAGCTTTCGCAGGGCGCCCTCGGCGCCGTCGTCCTCGCGGACACCCGGCGCCTTGAGGACTGCTTCCCCGCGGTCGACTACTTCGAGCACCGCCACATCCCGTTCGTGGTCGCCGTCAACTGCTTCTCGGGCGCCCGCACCTACGGCGCCCAGGACGTCTCGCGCGCCCTCGACCTGGACCGCGGGACGCCGGTGGTGCTGTGCGACGCCCGGGACCGCGACTCGGGGAAGGAGGTGCTGATCCGGCTCGTCGAGTACGCCGGGCGGATGCACACCGCCCGGCTCCTCGACTCGGTGGGCTGAACGCGGTCGAGTGACCGAAGGCCGCCGTTCCTTACCCGTGCTGCCCTGTCCTCCTTGCCCCCGGCACGGGTCGTCCGGAAGGGTGGCGAGAAGCTTCTCCGGCCAGGGGGAGACGTCACACGGGGAGACGGAAAACATGGCGCAGAACCAGGGACTCGGCTGGCTGCTGGACGATCTGACCGAGCGCGTCGACCACGTCCGGCACGCGTTGGTGCTGTCCAACGACGGCCTGGTCGCGGGGGCCAGCACGGGCCTGCGACGCGAGGACGCCGAGCACCTCGCGGCCGTCGCCTCCGGACTGCACAGCCTGGCCAAGGGTTCCGGCCGGCACTTCGGCGCGGGCAGAGTCCGTCAGACGATGGTCGAGTTCGACGACGCGGTGCTGTTCGTCACCGCCGCGGGCACCGGCAGCTGCCTGTGCGTGCTGAGCGGCGCGCAGGCCGACATCGGCCAGATCGCCTACGAGATGACTCTGCTCGTCAACCGGGTCGGCGAGCACCTCGGCGTGGATGTCCGCCAGCCCGAGCGCAGCCCGGCCGGAGACCTCTGACCTGCTGCTTTGTCGTACCCCGTGGAGTTATCCACAGGCTCGCACCGAGATTCGCCGGACCGGATACGGTTTTTGTCACGGCGAACGCACACAGCGTGAGCACCGACTCCACGGGGGAGTACGACCATGGCAGGCAACACCCTCACCAGGCCCCAGCAGCTCCCGTTCACTCCGGGCCGCGCGGCCCGCGAACTGGGCCTCAAGCGGAACGAGTTCGACCTGGCGGTCCATCTCGGCCATATCCGGACCGTCCCCGACGACGGCGGAGGGGGTCGTAGGGTCACCCGCTTGGAGACCGACCGGGTGCGTGCCGCGGACGGCTTCCCCGAAGCGCTCCTCAAACGCGTGCGGGCCGTCGGTACCACTGAGGGCGCGGAGGTCATGGACATCCCCGCCGGCCGGTTCACCCGACTCGCGCGCCTCGGTGTGGTGGCACCGGTGCGCTTCTACCTGAACAGGTATCGGGCCGTCGTCTGGCTCTATCTCGCCGAGGAACTCGAGCAGTTCGCCGCCGACGAGCAGAACACCGCGCTCCTGCACGCCCGTCGCATGCCCGAGGGAATGCGGGCACTGCTGGACGAGGGCGTGGACCTGCGTCCGCGCAACTGGCGTACCCGGCACCGGGAGTTCCTGCTGCGGTCGGCCGACGGCCCATGGGAGAGCGCCGGAGCCCTCGCCGCCTTCCTCGACCCCGTCGAGGTCGCGGAGCTCGTCCGCGACCCGTACGAGCGCTCCTACCTGAACCGCTTCCGGCCGATGCCGCCGCACCAGGGCACACCGGGCACGCCCGCGGCGCTGCTCACGCAGCGGATCATGACGGCCGACGACCCCGACGAGATCAGCCGGCTGCGACGGCAACTCACCCGGGCTCTGGAGGACGCCCGGATGGTGCGGCTCGCGCCTCGCCCCTCGGGGGAGCACCGGCCGACCGCGCCACTGTCACCACCCCCGCCCGACGAGCCCGCGCCCCAGGAGGCACCCCGAGGCCTCCTGGGCTGGCTGCGCCGCAGAAGCGCGTGACGCGGGCGCGCGAAGCGCGGAACCGCGGGTGCACCCGGCTCTACAGCGCCCGGAACAGCCCTTCCTGGACGACGGACACCAGAAGGTGCCCCTCCCGGTCGTAGATCCGCCCACGGGCCAGACCCCGCCCACCGGTCGCGATCGGGGACTCCTGGTCGTACAGGAACCACTCGTCCGCGCGGAACGGCCGGTGGAACCACATGGCGTGATCCAGCGAGGCGATGTCGAAGCTGCGCGGACCCCACAGGGGTTCGACCGGGATGCGTACGGCGTCCAGGAGCGTCATGTCGCTGGCGTACGTCAAAGCGCAGGTGTGCACGACAGGGTCGTCCCCGAGCGGCCCCACCGCGCGCATCCACACCGCACTGCGCGGCTCGGCGTCCTTGACCTCCTCGGGCGTCCAGCGCAGCCGGTCCACATAGCGGATGTCGAAGGGCTGACGACGCGCCATCCGCTCCAACTGCTCCGGCAGCGCCCCCAGATGCTCACGGATCTCCTCCGTGACCGTCGGCAGGGACTCGGGATCCGGTACCTCGCGCGCCGGCGGCAGCTGGTGGTCGAACGACCCTTGTTCAGGCTGGTGAAAGGAGGCGGTGAGATTGAAGATCGTGCGGCCCTGCTGGACGGCGGTGACCCGGCGGGTGGTGAACGACCGGCCGTCCCGCACCCGCTCGACCTGGTACACGATCGGCACGCCCGGCCGGCCGGGACGCAGGAAGTACGCGTGCAGCGAGTGCACCGGCCGGTCGCCCTCGGTGGTGCGGGCGGCGGCGACCAGCGCCTGCCCGGCGACCTGCCCGCCGAAGACCCGTTGCAGGGACTCGTGCGGGCTGCGGCCGCGGAAGATGTTGACCTCGATCTGCTCCAGGTCGAGGAGGTCGACCAGGCGCTCGGCCGGGTTCGTCGTCATGAGTGCGTTTCTCCTGTGCTCACAGCTGGCCGACGGCGGTGACACGGACGACCGCGCGGCCTTCGGCGTCGGAGGCCGTCAGGTCGACCTCCGCGCTGATGCCCCAGTCGTGGTCGTCGTTCGGGTCGTCGAAGATCTGCCGGACGCGCCACAGACGGTTCTCCGGTTCCTCCTCGATGATGAGCAGCTTGGGGCCGCGGGCGTCGGGGCCGGTGCCGAGGTCGTCGTACTCGTCCCAGTACTTGTCCATGGCCTCGCCCCACGCGTCGGCGTCCCAGCCGGCCTCGCCGTCCAGCTCGCCGAGCTCCTCGACCTGGTCCAGGGCGGCGAGCTCGACGCGGCGGAACATGGCGTTGCGCACCAGGACCCGGAAGGCACGCGTGTTGGTGGTGACCGGCTTGACCTCGTCGGCCCGCTCCTGTGCCTCCTCGGCGGTCATCTCCTCCGGGTTGGCGAGCTGCTCCCACTCGTCGAGCAGACTGGAGTCGACCTGGCGGACCATCTCGCCGAGCCACTCGATCAGGTCCTGGAGGTCCTCCGACTTGAGGTCGTCCGGGATGTTGTGGTCGAGGGTCTTGAAGGCACTGGCGAGGTAGCGCAGCACGATGCCCTCGGTCCGGGCGAGCTCGTAGTACGACACCAACTCCGTGAAGGACATCGCCCGTTCGTACATGTCACGGATGACGGACTTCGGCGAGAGCGGATGGTCGCCGACCCAGGGGTGGCTCTTGCGGTAGGTGTCGTACGCGTGGAAGAGCAGCTCCTCCAGCGGCTTCGGGTACGAGATGTCCTGGAGACGCTCCATGCGCTCCTCGTACTCGATGCCGTCGGCCTTCATCGCGGCGACGGCCTCGCCCTTCGCCTTGTTCAGCTGGGCGACGAGGATCTGGCGCGGGTCGTCCAGCGTGGACTCGACGACGGAGACCATGTCCAGGGCGTAGGACGGCGATTCGGGGTCGAGGAGTTCGAACGCGGCGAGCGCGAAGGTGGACAGCGGCTGGTTCAGCGCGAAGTCCTGCTGGAGATCGACCGTGAGGCGGACGATACGACCGCTGGCGTCCGGCTCGTCGAGCTTCTCGACGATGCCGCCGTCCAGCAGCGAGCGGTAGATGGCGATCGCCCGGCGGATGTGCTTGAGCTGCTGCTTGCGCGGCTCGTGGTTGTCCTCCAGCAGATGCCGCATCGCGTCGAAGGCGTTGCCCGGACGGGCGATCACCGACAGCAGCATCGTGTGCGTGACCCGGAAGCGGGACGTCAGCGGCTCCGGGTCGGAGGCGATGAGCTTGTCGAAGGTGTTCTCCGTCCAGGCGACGAAACCCTCCGGCGCCTTCTTGCGGACCACCTTGCGGCGCTTCTTCGGATCGTCGCCCGCCTTGGCGAGCGCCTTCTCGTTCTCGACGACATGCTCGGGCGCCTGCGCGACGACGAAGCCCGCCGTGTCGAACCCGGCCCGCCCGGCGCGGCCGGCGATCTGATGGAACTCGCGGTTGCGCAGGGTGCGGACACGGTTGCCGTCGTACTTGGTCAGAGCCGTGAACAGCACTGTACGGATGGGGACGTTGACACCCACGCCGAGCGTGTCGGTACCGCAGATGACCTTCAGCAGACCGGCCTGCGCGAGCTTCTCCACCAGGCGCCGGTACTTGGGCAGCATGCCGGCGTGATGGACCCCGATGCCGTGTCGTACGTAACGGGAGAGGTTGCGGCCGAACTTGGTGGTGAAGCGGAAGTTGCCGATGAGGTCGGCGATCTGCTCCTTCTCCTCCTTCGAGCACATGTTGATGCTCATCAGCGCCTGCGCCCGCTCCACCGCCTGCGCCTGCGTGAAGTGCACGATGTAGACCGGCGCCTGCCTGGTCTGGAGGAGCTCGGTGAGCGTCTCGGTGAGCGGGGTGAACCTGTACTCGTAGGAGAGCGGTACCGGGCGGGTCGCCGAGCGGACCACCGACGTCGGACGCCCGGTGCGCCGGGTGAGGTCCTGCTCGAACATCGAGACGTCGCCGAGCGTGGCCGACATCAGGATGAACTGCGCCTGCGGCAGCTCCAGGATCGGGATCTGCCAGGCCCAGCCGCGGTCGCCCTCCGCGTAGAAGTGGAACTCGTCCATGACCACCTGGCCGACGTCCGCCTGCTTGCCGTCGCGCAGCGCGATGGACGCGAGCACCTCGGCGGTGCAGCAGATGACGGGGGCGTCGGCGTTGACGGAGGCGTCGCCGGTGAGCATGCCGACGTTCTCGGTACCGAAGATCTTGCACAGCTCGAAGAACTTCTCCGAGACCAGTGCCTTGATCGGAGCCGTGTAGAAGGTGACCTCGTCCCGGGCGAGCGCGGCGAAGTGCGCGGCCGCCGCGATCATGCTCTTGCCGGAGCCGGTGGGCGTCGACACGATCACGTTCGCCCCGGAGACCACCTCGATCAGCGCCTCCTCCTGATGGGGGTAGAGCGTGAGCCCGCGCTCCTCGGCCCACGACTCGAAGGCTTCGTAGAGGGCGTCGGGGTCTGCGGTCTGCGGCAGTCGATCGATGAGGGTCACCCACCCATCTTGCCTGCCCTTGCCCACTACAGGGGAATCGGATGCGGGTACGAAGATCACGAGCAGTACGCTGTGTCGCCGACGAGGCGTCAGGGCATCCGGTCAACTGCGCAGCGGTACACGAGGAATGGGGCGGGCAACGCCGATGATGGGACCAGCACACTCACTGTCGGGGGCCGCGGCCTGGCTCGGGGTCGGAGCGGCGGCCGCCGCGGCGGGGCACGCGATGCCCTGGCCGGTCCTGCTGGCCGGCGCGCTGATCTGCGCGGGAGCCGCGCTCGCTCCCGACCTCGACCACAAGGCGGCCACCATCTCGCGCGCCTTCGGGCCCATCTCACGAGGGCTCTGCGAGATCGTCGACAAGCTCTCCTACGCCGTCTACAAGGCCACCAAGAAGCAGGGCGACCCGCGGCGCTCCGGCGGACACCGCACCCTGACCCACACCTGGCTGTGGGCCGTCCTGATCGGCGCGGGCGCCTCGGTCGCGGCGATCACCGGGGGCCGCTGGGCCGTCCTCGCGATCCTCTTCGTGCACATGGTGCTCGCCATCGAGGGCCTGCTGTGGCGGGCGACCCGCGGCTCCAGCGCCGACGTCCTGGTCTGGCTGCTGGCCGCGACCAGCGCGTGGATCATCGCCGGGGTCCTGGACAAGCCGGGCAACGGCTCGGACTGGCTCTTCACGGACCCGGGGCAGGAGTACCTGTGGCTGGGCCTGCCGATCGTGCTCGGCGCGCTGGTCCACGACATCGGGGACGCCCTGACCGTGTCGGGCTGCCCGATCCTGTGGCCGATCCCGGTGGGCCGCAAGCGCTGGTACCCGATCGGGCCGCCCAAGGCCATGCGGTTCCGGGCCGGCAGCTGGGTCGAGCTGAAGGTGCTGATGCCGGCGTTCATGCTGCTCGGCGGGGTGGGCTGCGCGGCGGCCCTGAACTTCATCTGAGGGCGGGGCCGCGTCGGCGGCCCCGGTGCTCAGCGTTCGGAGCCCGCCTCGGCTCCGCCCCCGTAGCGCCGCTCGAAGCGGGCGACCCGCCCTTCCGTGTCCACGGTCCGGGCCTGGCCGGTGTAGAACGGGTGGCTCTCGGAGGAGATCTCCACGTCCACCACGGGATAGGTCTCGCCGTCGTCCCACTCGATGGTCCGGTCGCTCGTGGCGGTCGACCGGGTCAGGAAGGCGTATCCGGCGGCCCGGTCGCGGAAGACGACCGAGTGGTAGTCGGGGTGCTTGTCCTGCTGCATCTGCGCTCCTCGGGGTCAGCCGGACAGGGCGTCCTCGTCGACGATGTGCATCGCGGCCTCCTCGGCGGAGGCGGCGGCGCCGTCGATGCCCACGTCCGTGGCGATCAAGGCGCTCTCCTCGTCCTCGTGGGCACCTTCGTCGGGTGCGACGAGACGGCCGGAGCGACGGGCGCCGACCTCGTTGTCCAGGAGTTCGCCGTCGGTGCCGTCACAGTCGCCGATGCCGTCGTCGTCGGGGGTGGCGAGATCGGGCAGTTCCTCGGCGAGCCGCTGGTCCAGACTCTCGCGCTCGGCCGCCGTCACACCGGTGTGCTCCACCGCCCATGGTCGGTCCGGAGGGGACCAGCCCCGGTCGAGAGGGTCGTCGACACCGTCGTTCTCCAGGGTGTCCTCCGCGTCGAGCAGCCCGGAGTCGTCCTGGATCTCGGATCCGTCAGGCTGGTAGACGTCGTCTCCCCATCCGTCGGCGCTGTTCACGGGTACCTCCAGGTGGTGGGGACGGGGCGCTCCCCGAGCCGGTGCCGTTATCCAGCCTTCCACCCCTTTTCGGGAGCGCGCAACGGCACGGACGCCTGGCTTCCGGTGTCACAAGTCCAACCGCGCCGACGACCACACGTGCCCCCCACCCGTGACCAGCTCCACCCGGTCCACGGAGTCGGCGGCCCCGTACGCGATCCAGGTGGCCCGGCCGGAGGAGGGGAGCCGCCAGTGGCCCGCGTCGCGGGTGGTGCCGTCCTTGAGGAGAAGCCGGCAGGTGTAGTGCGTGCCGGGCGGGCCGTCCGTGATGTCCATGACGAGCACGGGCTCGGTGCCGTAGCGGCTGGGCTCGACCGTGCCGACGGTCGCACCCGAACCGGTGACCAACAGCGCCCCGCGGTCGCTCACGGCCACCTGGGAGGCGGACGGCGATCCCGGATCGACGAGCACCGCACCGGCCGTCCCCAGGCAGATCCCGGCCGCGGCGGCAGCGGCGACCAGCAGCGGCGTCCGGTACGACCGCCGCCGCCTCGTGCGCCGCTCCGGGCGCGACGCGGTGCGCCCCTCCGGCGCGGGCAGCTCCAGCCGTTCGAGGACCCGCGCGTCGAACCCGGCGGGAGGCGCCACCGAGGGCGCGGCGGGCAGCACGGAGTCGACGCCCGCCGAGAGATCGTCGTACGTGGCGCGGCAGGCCGGGCAGGCGGTGAGGTGGCGCAGCAGCTCGGCCGGCTCCCCCGGGAGCGTGCCGAGGGCCAGGGCGAGCAGCTCGTCCTCGTCGGGGTGGACGTCGGGACCGGGCTCACGTGCCATCTCGGCCTCCCTCCTTCAGCGCCTCGCGCAGCCTGCGCAGGCCGGTGCGGATGCGGGTCTTGGCGGTGCCGAGCGGGATGCCCTCGTGCCGGCCCACCTCCGCCGCCGTACAGCCGCCGATCACGGCGAGGGCCACGGCGCGCGCCTGTTCCTCCGGCAGGGAGCGCAGCCGGGCGAGGGCACGCTCGCTCTCCAGGGCGACCAGGGCCAGCCGCTCCGTGTCGTCGGGCTCCTGTGCGTCGGCCCGCAAGGTGACGTCGATGAGCCGTTCGAGGGTCTCGGCCAGCACCGGCGTGGGCCGGCGGGCGCGGACGGCGTCGATGGCGGCGTTGCGTGTGATGGTCAGCAGCCAGGTGAGGGCCGAGGCGCGGCGGGGGTCGTAACTGCCCGCCGCCCGCCAGGCCCGCACGAACACCTCCTGGCTCACGTCCTCGGCGAGGCCCGGTTCGCGGGTCACCGACAGGGCGAGGCCGAACACGGCGTTCTGGAAGCGGCGGACGAAGGCGGTCGCGGCCTGCTCGTCGCCCAGCGCGAAGCCGGCGACGAGCGAGGCGTCGTCGACCCGGTCCGCGCGGGGAAACAGTTCCACGCTTCTGTATACGTCCGATCCGGGCGGAGGGATTGCGCTGCAATCCGTACGCCGACGCCGGCCGTACAACCTCCGTCGGAAGGAACGGAGACGATCATGAACCGAATCAGGATCACCCTGACCGGGGTCGCATGCGTGGCGGCACTGGGGCTGGCCGGTTGCGGCGGCGGTGGGTCGTACGGCGGCGGATCCGACAGCACGGCGTCCACCGCGACGGACACGTCCACCGTGAAGGTGAGCGACTCGCCGCTCGGCGGCATCCTCGTCGACGGCGGCGGCCGCACGCTCTACCTGTTCACCGCGGACGGCAAGAACACCAACTCCATGAAGTGCGACACCTCGTGCCTCAAGCTGTGGCCGCCGATGGAGGGCAAGCCGAAGGCCGGTTCCGGGGCCGATGCCGGTCTCATCGGGACCACGAAGGGCAGCAAGCCGCAGGCGACGTACGCGGGACACCCGCTCTACTACTACGCCAAGGACAAGGCGCCGGGTGACAGCAAGGGGCAGGGCATCGACGGGATCTGGTACGTGCTCGGCGCCGAGGGGAAGGCGAACAAGGCCTCCCTCCCCTCGGCGGACGACGATGGCACCGGCGGCTACGGCTACTGACCGCCCCACCGCGCGGTGCGCCCCGTCACCCGTGCCACGACCTCCACAGCGCCGCGTACGCCCCGTCCGCCGCGACCAGCTCGTCATGGCTGCCCAGCTCGCTGATGCGGCCGTTCTCGACGACGGCGATCACGTCCGCGTCATGGGCGGTGTGCAGCCGGTGGGCGATGGCGACGACGGTGCGGCCGTCGAGGACGCGGGCCAGGGACCGCTCCAGATGACGGGCCGCGCGCGGGTCGAGCAGGGACGTCGCCTCGTCCAGGACCAGCGTGTGCGGGTCGGCCAGCACCAGGCGGGCCAGCGCGATCTGCTGGGCCTGCGCCGGGGTGAGGGAGAACCCGCCCGAGCCGACCTCGGTGTCGAGGCCCTCGTCGAGCGCCCGCGCCCAGCCGTCCGCGTCGACCGCGCCCAGCGCCGCCCACAGTTCGGCGTCCTCGGCGCCGGTGCGGGCGAGGAGGAGGTTGTCGCGCAGGGAGCCCACGAAGACGTGGTGCTCCTGGTTGACCAGGGCGACGTGTGAGCGCACGCCCTCCGCCGTCATCCGGGACAGTTCCGCGCCGCCCAGGGTGATCCGGCCGTCCCGCGGCGCGTAGATGCCCGCGAGCAGCCGGCCAAGGGTCGACTTGCCCGCGCCGGACGGGCCGACCAGCGCCATCCGGGTGCCGGGGGCGACCTCCAGGGACACCTTGCGCAGCACGTCCACGCCCTCCAGGTAGCCGAAGTGCACCCCGTCCGCCCGCACCTGGCGTCCGTCGGGGGCCACGGCGGCGTCACCGGCGTCCGGTTCGACCTCGCGGACGCCGACGAGGCGGGCCAGCGACACCTGGGCGACCTGCAACTCGTCGTACCAGCGCAGGATCAGCCCGACCGGGTCGACGAGCATCTGCGCGATCAGCGCACCGGTCGTCAACTGGCCGACGTCGATCCAGCCGTGCAGCACCATCGCCCCGCCGACCATCAGGACCGAGCCGAGGATCATCACGTGGGTGATGTTGATGAACGGGAACAGCACCGACCGCAGCCAGAGCGTGTACCGCTCCCACGCCGTCCACTCCTTGATCCGCCGCTCCGACAGCTCGACGCGACGCTCCCCGAGCCGGTGCGCCTCGACGGTGCGTCCGGCGTCCACGGTCTCGGCGAGCGCGGCGGCGACGGCGGCGTACCCGGCGGCCTCCGACCGGTAGGCGGACGGCGCCCGCCTGAAGTACCAGCGGCAGCCGATCACCAGCAGCGGCAGGGCGAGCAGCACGGCCGCGGCCAGCGGCGGCGCGGTGACCACGAGCCCGCCGAGCAGCAGCGCCACCCACACCACGCCGATCGCCAGCTGCGGAACGGCCTCGCGCATGGCGTTGGCCAGCCGGTCGATGT
Source organism: Streptomyces sp. NBC_00028 (assembly GCF_045041065.1). NCBI lineage: Bacteria > Bacillati > Actinomycetota > Actinomycetes > Kitasatosporales > Streptomycetaceae > Streptomyces > Streptomyces sp. NBC_00028. Next base: position 8,575,601 of record NZ_CP108293.1, read on the forward strand.
CGGTGGTGATCCGGGACAGCAGGTCGCCGGTGCCGGCCCGCTCCAGGACGCCCGGCGGCAGACCGACCGAGCGCACGAGGAAGTCCTCGCGCAGATCGGCCAGCATCCGCTCGCCGAGCATCGCGCCGCGCAGCCGCACCTGCCGTACGAACATGGCCTGGACGGCGAGCGCGGCCACGAACAGCCCCGCGGTCAGCTCCAGATGAACCTCCCTGGCCCCTTCCGAGACCCGGTCCACGAGCCCGCCCAGCAGCCACGGCCCCACCATCGACGCCATCACCGACACCGTGTTGACGGCGACGAGGACGAGGAAGGCACGGCGGTGCCGGCGGAACAGTTCGGCCACGTAGGCACGTACGGTGGCGGGGCCCCCGACGGGCAGGGTGTTCGCCGTCGTCGGGGCCGCCGGGTCGTACGCCGGTGGCGCCACGCCGATCATGCTGTCTCCTCGATCTCTTCCAGCTCTTCGAGCTCTTCCCGTTCGTTCTCGGTCTCGCGGGTGACCACCGCGCGGTACCGGGGTTCCTTGTGCACGAGTTCGCGGTGCACGCCCACGGCCACGACCTCGCCCTCGTGGACCAGGACGACCCGGTCCGCGCGGTCCAGCAGCAGCGGCGAGGAGGTGAACACCACGGTGGTGCGGCCCGCCCGCAACTCCCGTACGCCCTCGGCGATCCGGGCCTCGGTGTGCGAGTCGACGGCCGAGGTCGGCTCGTCCAGGACGAGTACCTCCGGGTCGGTGAACAGCGACCGGGCCAGCGCGAGCCGCTGGCGCTGACCGCCCGACAGGGAGCGCCCGCGTTCGGTGATCCGGGCGTCCAGCGGGTCCTCGACGCCGAGCGAACCCTGCACCAGGGCGGCCAGGACGTCGTCGCACTGCGCGGCCGTCAGCGCCTCGCGGGGGTCGACATCGCCCGACGCGGGCACGTCGAGCAGTTCGCGCAGCGTGCCGGAGAGCAGGACCGGGTCCTTGTCCTGGACGAGGACGGCCGTGCGCGCGGCGGAGAGCGGCAGCTCGTCCAGCGGCACGCCGCCCAGCAGCACCGACGGGTCCTCCCCGGCCGAGGAGGGGTGGCCGCCCAGCCGGTCCGCCAGCAGCCCCGCCGCGTCCGGGTCGCCGCACACCACGGCGGTGAGCCGTCCCGTGGGCGCGAGCATTCCGGTCGCCGGGTCGTACAGGTCACCGGACGGCGCCTCAGCGGCCAGCGCGCCCTCGGCGGACGTGGTCCGCTCCAGCGACAGCACGCGCGCGGCCCGGCGGGCCGACGGACGGGAGAAGGAGTACGCCATGGCGATCTCCTCGAAGTGCCGCAGTGGATAGCTCATGATCATGACCGAGCTGTAGACGGTGACGAGTTCGCCGACGGTGATGCGGCCCTCGCGGGCCAGGCCGACACCGTGCCAGACGACCGCGATCAGCAGCAGCCCCGGCAGCAGCACCTGGATCGCGGAGATCAGGGCCCACATCCGGGCGCTGCGCACGGCGGCGTGCCGCACTTCCTGGGAGGCGTTGCGGTAGCGGTCGAGGAACAGTTCCTCGCCGCCGATCCCGCGCAGCACCCGCAGTCCGGCGACGGTGTCCGAGGCCAGCTCGGTGGCGCGGCCGGCCTTCTCGCGCTGGAAGTCGGCCCGCCGGGTCGCCCGGGGCAGCAGTGGCAGCACCGCGAGCGCCAGTACGGGCAGACCGACGGCCACGACCACACCGAGCGCGGGCTGGTAGACCAGCAGGCCCACGCAGACGAGCACGATGGTGAGCGCGGCGGCGGTGAACCGGGAGACGGCCTCCACGAACCAGCCGATCTTCTCGACGTCGCCGGTGGAGACGGCCACGACCTCACCGGCCGCCACCCGCCGGGTCAGTGCCGAGCCCAGCGTGGCCGCCTTGCGGGCGAGCAGCTGCTGGACGCGGGCGGCGGCCGTGATCCAGTTGGTGATGGCGGTGCGGTGCAGAAAGGTGTCGCCGAGCGCGATGGCGCCACCGGCCAGCGCCAGCAGCCCGCCCGCGAGGGCGAGCCGGGTACCGGAGCGGTCGACGACGGCCTGGACGGCGAGGCCCACACAGAACGGCAGCGCGGACACGGAGACGAAGTGCAGCAGTCCCCAGGACAGGGATCTGAGCTGGCCGCCCAGTTGATTCCGGAAGAGCCACCACAGGAATCGGGGACCGGAGCGCGCGTCCGGCACACCCGGGTCGGGATACGGAAGGTCTTGGATCTGCATGACGGATGACGTCCCAGTGGCTCGTGTCAGGGGGGTGGTTGGGCCCGCGGGCGGCGATAGCAAACCGTGAAAGGTTCGCGTCATTCCGTGGTCGGGGGCAACCGGTTTTCCGCGTGTCGGGGTGTGCCCCGGTGCGACCATGGCGCGGTGTCGATCGATGTGCGGTGTGCGGTGCTCTGCGGCTCCCTGATCCTGGCCCTGGCCGCCTGTGCGGGATCACCGGACGCCGGTCCACCGACGAAACCCCGGGCCGGCGCTGCGACCATCGCCCCGAGCGGCATCCCCGACGTCGGTGACCGCCTCCAGCGCCGCATTCCCGCCGACGCGCGCCAGGTCGTCGCGGTCTACGGCGTTGGCGAGGACTCGCCGGACTCCACGGTCGTGCTCTACACGAAGCGGGGCTCCGCATGGCACCGCGTCCGTGACTGGCCCGCGCACAACGGCAAGAAGGGCTGGACGACCGACCACCACGAGGGCGACAAGCGCAGCCCCGTGGGCGTGTTCACGCTCACCGACGCGGGCGGCGTCCTGAAGGACCCCGGTTCGCGACTCCCGTACACGCGGTCCGCCGCCTTCGCGGCCCCACGCTGGTGGGCGAAGTCGCACTGGCACGACTTCGACTACGTCATCGCCATCGACTACAACCGCGTCAGGGGCACGCCGCCGAACGACCCGACCCGCCCCGAGGGCGAGCACAAGGGCGGCGGGATCTGGCTGCACATGGACCACGGCAGCGGTACGTCGGCCTGCGTCAGCCTGTCCAAGTCCGCGATGGAGTACCTCCTGCGCACGCTCGACCCGGACCGGCACCCTGTGGTGGTGATGGGGGACAGGGCCGACCTGGCGGGCTAGGGTCTGTCCGGCGGATCATGCCGCAGACGCGGGGTCTGGCACGTCGGCCTGCGGCGTTGTCGTCGGTTGCCGACTCCCCCACTCTCGGCTTCGCTAGAGCGGGAGGGGCCCCCATCGCGTCGCCGCCCTCCTCCGCCTTGCAGTCCGACGCTCCCCCACGCTCGAACAACCTCGCGCGGGGGCACCCCCATCGCCCCCGCTCACCTGCGTCGATGAGGCGCCGCGGCTTTCCTGCGACTTGATCCGCCGGACAGGCCCTAGGTCGTGTCCGCAAAGTCCCGCCTGCCGGGAGCCGCCATGCACGCCCTCTCGCCGCACCGGGCACAAACCCACGTACAACCAGTACGCGGGTTCGTGCCCGGCACGCCGAGAGCACGCACCTGACGCCGCCCGGCCCGCCCTCCGGGCGGACGACGGGACTTTGCGGACACGACCTAGTACGCGCGGCGGAGGCGTCATTGCGCCGGGCGCCCGACTCGCCGTAGAACACCGGCCATGAAGAGACGGCTCATCATGTCCATGCTCGCCGGAGCGACCCTCCTCGCGGGCACCCTCCTGGGCACCGCGCCGGTCCAAGCCGCGGACGTACCCGCCGAGTTCGGCAGCGACTGGCACGACCCGGTCACCGCCGCGCCCCCCGTCGCCAAGCCTTCCGGCAGGTCCTGCCAAGTCACCCTCGCCGAAGCCCAGTTCCGCGACTTCACCCCGTACAAGGGGAGTTACACGCCGCCCGACGGCTGCGGCGACCGCTGGAGCAAGGTGGTCCTGCGGATGGACGGCAAGGTGAAGGGACGTCAGTACGACCGGCTCGGGTATCTGCGGGTCGGCGGGGTCGAGATCTTCCGTACGTCGACTCCGGAGCCGTCGCCCGACGGGATCGAGTGGGCGGTCGAGAAGGACGTCACGCGCTACAGCGACACCCTGCGCTCCGGGCAGGACGTCGAGATGCTCATCGGCAACGTCGTCGACAACACGTACACCGGTGTCATCGACGTCAAGGTCACGCTGACGTTCTACGCCGGCAGGCCGGACGCGGCGAACACCCCCGACCGGGTCCTGCCCCTCACCGACGGCACCGTCACCACCCCGCGCAACAGCGAACGCATCGTCGCCGAGGTGTACGCCACCGGCTCAGGCGGCGGTTGTGAGGAGTACTGGTATCTGACGGTGCCCGACGAGGCGCCGTACTCCTGCAAGGCGACGGGCGGCCCCTACCGTGAGGTGCAGATCAAGGTCGACGGCCAACTCGCCGGAATCGCCGCCCCGTTCCCGCACGTGTGGACCGGCGGCTGGTCCAACCCCTTCCTCTGGTACGTGATTCCGGGACCGCGCGCCTTCGACGTCAAGCCGATCGAATACGACCTGACCCCGTTCGCGGGTCTCCTCAACGACGGCGAACCGCACCGCGTACAGGTCGATGTCGTCGGCGTCCCCGAGGGACAGAGCGGCTGGAGCGCGCCCGTGAACGTCGCCGTGTGGCAGGACGCGAAGAGCGCCCACGTCACCGGGAAGCTCACCGCGCACACTGTCGGCGACCTCACCAACTCCTCGGTGTACACGCCCGGTTCGGAGCACCGGCTCGACACCGAGGGCGCCCATCGGCTCACCGTCGCCGGATACGTCGACACCTCGCACGGCCGCGTGAGCACCACCGTCCGCCGGTCGCTGGCGAACACCTCCACGCACCGCTGGACCGAGGGCGAGAACCTCGACGGTCTCCAAGCGACCTGGACGGACGCCGAGGCGGTCACCGTCGACGGACGCGGCCCGGCGCACACGACGCGCACGCAGCGGACGTACACGATGGACGGCACCACGACGATCGGCGCGGACGACCGGCTGCGGACCGTGCTGACGCTCGGGGACCGGGCCTCGGTCGCCACCGACGGACGCCTGCGGCACCGCCTCGACGACACCTACACCGGCGACGCCACCTGGACCCTCAACGTCCCGCGTGACCAGCGGCACGCGGTCGCCACCACGAGTGAGCGCTACCGGCTGTACGGCGTCTCAAAAGATTCGGGCGGCTGCTACGGCCGTTCCCTGACCACCGTTCAGGGGGTGCTCACCGAGGATCGCGCGGGCTGCTGACGGGAGTTGTGTGCGATGCGTCACTCACGGCGTGATTTACCCGGCTGAAACGCGGCGGTCTCGTGGGAGATCAACGGCGCGGTCAGAGTGATCGACACGGAAGCCGCTTTCCGTATCGCAGAAGTTCTCCCCAGGGCTTCTGCGCGCCACCGTCCCCCACAAGGAGTGCCCGTGCCGCCGTCCGTCCCGTCCCTGCCGCGACGCGTCGCACGCATACTGCGTACCTCTCTCTTCGCACAGGTCCTCTGTGCGCTGGTTCTTGGCATCGTTGTCGGAAAGCTCTGGCCCGGCTTCGCCGCGGACCTCCAGCCGCTCGGCGACGGCTTCACCCGGCTCATCAAGACGATCATCTCCCCGCTCGTGTTCTGCGTGGTCGTCGTCGGGATCGCCAAGGCCGGTGACCTCAAGGCGTTCGGTCGGATCGGGCTCAAGGCCCTGATCTGGTTCGAGGTGGCGAGCACGCTCGCGCTGATCATCGGCCTGCTCGCCGCCAACGTCGTCCAGCCCGGCTCCGGCATGCACGTCGACCCCTCGACGCTGGACGCCTCGGCGGTCGACGCGAAGACCGGCGGCGGCTCGCTGCCCTCGACGACCGAGTTCGTCGTCAACGCGATCCCGACCAGTTTCATCGGGGCCTTCGCCGAGAACGAGCTCCTCCAAGTGCTCATCCTGGCCTGCCTGGTGGGCGCCGCGCTGCTCCACCTCGGCCACACCAAGGTGCCCCAGGTACTGCCCGCCATCGAGCAGGCCCAGGAGATCATCTTCGCGGTCGTCGGCTTCATCATGCGGCTCGCCCCGATCGCGGTGTTCGGCGCGATGGCCGTCCTGATCGGCCAGTACGGGCTCGGCGTCATCGAGACCTACGCCAAGCTGATCGTCCTGTGCTACGTGGCCGCCGCGCTCTTCATCGCGCTCCTCGCCGTCGCCCTGCGCCTGGTCACCGGGCTCAGCCTCTGGAAGTTCCTGCGCTACATCCGCGCCGAGATGCTGCTCGCGCTCGGCACCGCGTCCACCGAGTCCGTCATGCCGCGTGTGATGCAGAAGCTGCGCAAGGCGGGCGCACGCGACGACGCCGTGGGCCTGGTGCTGCCGACCGGCTACTCCTTCAACCTCGACGGCGCCTCGCTCTATCTGTCCATCGGCACGCTCTTCATCGCCCAGGCGGTCGGCGTCGACCTCGGCCTGGGCCAGCAGATCACCGTGGTCCTGGTGCTGATGCTCACCAGCAAGGGCATGGCCGGCATCCCCGGCTCGGCCTTCCTCGCCCTGTCGGCGACCGCGTCCTCGCTGGGTGCGATCCCGGCCGGCGCGGTGGCGCTGCTGCTCGGCGTGGACCGGATCATGGACTCGATGCGCGTGGTGACGAACCTGCTCGGCAACTGCGTCGCCGTCTTCGCCGTGTCCCGGTGGGAAGGGGCGCTGGATCTGGAGAAGGCCAGGAAGGCGCTGGACGGCGAGATCGAGGACGCCACTGCTGAGATTCCCGCCCGGCAGACCAAGGAGACGGTGACCGAGGCCAGTTGACATCAGCCAACCGAAGAGGGCCGCGGCGACCAGCCGCGGCCCTCTTCATGCTGTCAGCAGCGCTTGCCCGGCTCGGGCGGGTCCCCGTCCACCAAGGTGTCCAGCAGGTCGCCCAGCACTCGCCGCTGCTCCTCCGTCAGCGGCGCCAGGATCTCCGCCGCCGCCGACCGCCGCGCCCCCCGCAGCTCGCGCAGCGCCTTGCGCCCGTCGTCCGTGAGCTCGATCCGGATGACCCGCCGGTTCGTTGGATCCGGCATGCGCCGCACCTTTCCGCCCGCCTCCAGACCGTCGACCAGCGTCGTCACCGCGCGCGGGACCACCTCAAGGCGCTCGGCGAGATCGGCCATGCGCGGCGGTGAGCCGTAGTGCGCGAGGGTGCGCAGCAAACGGGACTGGGCCGGGGTGACTCCCATACCGCTCTGCTCGATGTGCCGCTTCTGGATGCGATGCACACGCCGCGTGAAGCGGAGCAACTGCTCGGCGAGCAGACCGTCGGAATCGGGGGTCGTCATACGGGAACAATAACAGGACTATGTGCATTGTGAGTATAGGTAACTATGAGCTAAGGTCCGTGAATCCGCTTCGACCAGCCTCCGAAGGAGCCCATGCACCCCGACAACGCATCCAGATGGACGCCGCCCGCTGACTCCGACACCCCGGAGCAGCCCCGGCAGGTCCGCCGCATCCTGAAGCTCTTCCGCCCCTACCGCAGCCGTCTCGCCGTCGTCGGCCTGCTCGTCGGCGCCGCCTCGCTGGTCTCCGTCGCCACCCCCTTCATGCTGAAGGAGACGCTGGACGTCGCGATCCCCGAGGGCCGCACCGGACTGCTCAGCCTGCTGGCGCTCGGCATGATCCTCAGCGCGGTGCTGACCAGCGTCTTCGGCGTCCTGCAGACCCTGATCTCCACGACGGTCGGCCAGCGCGTCATGCACGACCTGCGCACCGCCGTCTACGACCGCCTCCAGCGCATGTCGCTGGCGTTCTTCACCCGCACCCGGACCGGCGAGGTCCAGTCCCGCATCGCCAACGACATCGGCGGCATGCAGGCCACCGTCACCTCCACCGCGACCTCCCTGGTCTCCAACGTCACCAGCGTCGTCGCCACGATCGTCGCGATGATCGCCCTCGACTGGCGCCTCACCGTCGTCTCGCTGCTCCTGCTCCCCGTCTTCGTGTGGATCAGCCGCCGGGTCGGCAACGAACGCAAGAAGATCACCACCCAGCGCCAGAAGCAGATGGCCGCGATGGCCGCCACGGTCACCGAGTCGCTCTCCGTCAGCGGCATCCTCCTGGGCCGCACGATGGGCCGCTCCGACTCGCTCACGCAGTCCTTCTCCGAGGAGTCCGAGCGCCTGGTCGACCTGGAAGTGAAGTCGAACATGGCGGGGCGCTGGCGCATGGCCGTCATCACGATCGTCATGGCGGCCATGCCCGCCGTCATCTACTGGACCGCCGGCCTCGCCCTCCAGATGGGCGGCCCGGACGTCTCGATCGGCACCATCGTCGCCTTCGTCTCGCTCCAGCAGGGCCTGTTCCGCCCGGCCGTCAGCCTGCTCGGCACCGGCGTCCAGATACAGGCCTCCCTCGCCCTCTTCCAGCGCATCTTCGAGTACCTCGACCTGCCGATAGACATCACCGAGCGGGAGGACCCCGTCCACCTGGACACCGTCAAGGGCGAGGTCCGGTTCGAGAACGTCGAGTTCCGGTACGACGAGAAGGGCGCCGCCACGCTCGACGGCGTCGACATCACCGTCCCGGCCGGCAGCAGCCTCGCGGTCGTCGGCCCGACCGGCGCCGGCAAGTCCACGCTGGGCCATCTCGTGCCGCGTCTGTACGACGTGACCGGCGGCCGGGTGACCCTCGACGGCGTCGACGTCCGCGACCTCGACTTCGACACGCTCGCGCGCGCGGTCGGCGTCGTCTCCCAGGAGACGTACCTCTTCCATGCCTCGGTCGCCGACAACCTGCGCTTCGCCAAGCCCGACGCCACCGACGGGGAACTGCACGCGGCGGCGAAGGCGGCCCAGATCCACGACCACATCGCGCACCTGCCCGACGGATACGACACCGTCGTCGGCGAGCGCGGTCACCGTTTCTCCGGCGGCGAGAAGCAGCGGCTGGCCATCGCCCGCACGATCCTGCGCGATCCGCCGGTCCTGATCCTCGACGAGGCGACCAGCGCGCTGGACAACCGCACCGAGCGGGCCGTCCAGGAAGCCATCGACGCGCTGTCCGCCAACCGCACCACGCTCACCATCGCGCACCGGCTGTCCACCGTCCGGGGTGCCGACCAGATCGTGGTCCTGGACTCCGGCCGCCCCGCCGAACGCGGCACCCACGAGGAACTGCTGGAACTGGACGGACGGTACGCCGCCCTCCTACGCCGGGATGCTCAACTGGAACCGACAAGCTGAAGATATGCCGGGTTTGTGACGATATGACCGTTACCGTGCCCGCATGTACCAGAACACTCCGCCACGGAGCACGATTCGACTGACGCGCCGGGGCCGACTCGCCCTCATCGCGACCGGGGCCGTCGTGGCCGGCACCGCCGTGGCGGTGCCGCTGCTGAGTCTGCAGAGCGACGAGGACGCCAAGCCCACCTCGCTGGTCATCCCGGAGGGCTGGCGCTCCAGCCAGGTGTACGACGCCGTCGACAAGGCCCTCGCCCGCCCGGCCGGCACCACCAGGAAGGCCCTGACCAAGGCCGGCCTGAAACTTCCGACCGACGCCGAGGGCAACCCCGAGGGCTGGCTCTTCCCGGCGACGTATCCGCTGGACGAGAAGTCCACGCCGGAGTCGCTGCTGTCGTTCATGGTCGACACCGCGAACAAGAAGTTCAACGGCGCGCCCATCGCCGCCGGCGCCCAGCGCAACGCGATGAACGTGTACCAGGCGGTGACCATCGCGAGCATCGTCCAGGCCGAGGCCGCCACCAAGGCCGACATGGGGAAGGTGGCCCGGGTCGTCTTCAACCGGCTGGAGCGCGGGATGCCGCTCCAGATGGACTCCACCATCAACTACGCGCTGAACCGCGCCACGCTGAAGACGTCCGACGCCGACACCCGGATCGACAGCCCCTACAACTCGTACCAGCGCATGGGGCTTCCCCCGACCCCGATCGACAACCCGGGCGAGGACGCGATGCGTGCCGCGATCACGCCGGCGCCGGGCGACTGGCTGTACTTCGTCACGGTCAAGCCGGGGGACACCCGCTTCACGGCCGACTACGAGGAACACCTGCGCAACGTGGCCGAGTTCAACGCCAACCAGAAGAAGAGCGCCCAGCCCACGAAGTGACGTCCGGGGGTGTCAGGCGGCGACCGGCTCCCCGGCCAGCAGCCGTCTGATGTCCCGCACGGCCGCCCGCCCCGCCCGGTTGGCGCCGATGGTGCTGGCCGAGGGGCCGTAGCCGACCAGGTGGATCCGAGGGTCGGCGACCGCGCGTGTGCCCTCGACGCGGATGCCGCCGCCGGGCTCACGCAGCTTCAACGGCGCCAGATGGTCGATGGAGGCCCGGAAGCCGGTCGCCCACAGGATGACGTCGGCGTCGACATGCCGTCCGTCGTTCCAGGCCACCCCCTCCGGGGTGATCCGGTCGAACATCGGCTGCCGGTCGAGGACGCCGTCGGCGAGGGCCTGACGGATCGCGTCGTTGAGCGGCAGTCCGGTCACCGAGACCACGCTCTTCGGCGGCAGCCCCTGGCGCACCCGCTCCTCGACCAGCGCCACGGCCTCCCGGCCGACGTCCTCGGTGAACGGGCCCTCGCGGAAGACGGGCGGCCGACGGGTCACCCAGGTGGTGCCGGCCGCGTACGGGGCGATCTCCATCAGGTGCTGGGTACCGGACGCGCCGCCGCCCACCACCACGACCCGCTGCCCCGCGAACTCCTCGGGTCCCGGGTACTGCGCGGTGTGCAACTGCCGCCCCCGGAAGGTCTCCTGCCCGGGATAGCGCGGCCAGAAGGGCCGGTCCCAGGTGCCGGTCGCGTTGATCAGCGCCCGGGTCGCCCAGCTCCCGGCCGAGGTCTCGACGAGCAGCCGCCCGCCCTCGCCCTCCCGGACCGTGTGCACATCCACGGGCCGCAGTACCCGCAGGCCGAAGGTCCGCTCGTAGGTGTCGAAGTACTCGGTGATCACCTCGGAGGACGGGCGCGCGGGGTCGGCGCCGGTCAGCTCCATCCCCGGCAGCGCGTGCATCCCGTGCACCTTGCCGTACGTCAGCGAGGGCCACCGGAACCGCCAGGCACCGCCCGGCCCGGGGGAGTGGTCCAGCACGACGAAGTCGCGCCCGGGCTCGAAACCGGTTCGGCGTAGGTGATAGGCGCTGGAGAGACCTGCCTGACCAGCGCCTATGACCACGACCTCAGTGTTGTTCACCTTTCTACCAACAGCCCCGGGGCCGTGGATCTTCCCTGCCTAGCCCTCGCCGCGCGCCGCCGTGGTGGACGGCGGCAGATCGCCGTTGAAGCGTGTGTCCACGAAGGCGCCGAAGTCGACCTTGTGCGGGATGAGCTTCAGCTCGGTGAAGGTGTCCGCGATCTCCTGCTCCGAGGCCACCAGCGGCTTGTCGACCGCGACCGAGATCCGGGTGGCGTTCGTCCGCCGTACCGAGGCCAGCGCGACCTCGTAGGGCAGCCCGGTGTCCTTCGCCCAGACCTCGGCCCACTCCTCCTGGTGGTCGTGCACCCAGGCCGTGGCCCGCCGCAGCCGCTCCAGATAGTCCTTGACGGCGGCGGCCTTCTCCTTGTCCCGGAGCGCGGAGGGCGCCGCCACCTGGAAGGTCAGCCCGTTGGTGATCCCGTCACCGGTGGTCAGGATCCGCCCCTGCTTCGCCTGGAGCACCTGCGAGGTGTACGGGTCCCAGACCGCCCACGCGTCGACCTTGCCGGAGGTGAACGCGGCGAGCGCGTCGGCCGGCTGAAGGTACTTGACCTTCACGTCGCTCAGGCTCAGCCCTGCCGCCTTCAGCGAGGCGACCAGCTGGTAGTTGGCGGACGAACCCTGCGCCACGGCAATGGACCTGCCCTTCAGCTGCGCGGGCTTCGTCAGCTTCGAGCCGTTCGGTACGAGGATCGCGTCGCCCTTGGACGTGCCGTGGAACGCCGACACGACCGTGATCTTCGAACCCGCGCCGGCGGCGAACACCGGCGGGGTGTTGCCGACCCCGCCGATGTCGACGGCCTTGGCGTTGACGGCTTCCAGCAGGGGCGGGCCGGAGGTGAACGTGGACCACTTGATCTTGTAGTCGAGGCCCTTGAGCTCGCCGGCGGCCCGCAGGATCGCCTCCGAACCGCCCTTCTGGTCACCGACGTTGAGGGTGAGGGAGCCCTCGCCGTCGGTGTCGGAGCCGGTGCCGGCGGTCGCGCTGCCGCCGCAGGCGGTGAGCAGGAGGGCGAGGGGAAGGAGCAGGGCGGCGGGGGCGAGGCGTCGTCGCATGACGGTTCCGTTCATGGGGTGGGGGCGGTGGTTCAGGCGGCTTCGGCGGCGGTGTCGACACCGAGCCGTTCCAGCAGGCCGGCGCGAAGCTCGGCGAAGCGCGGGTCGGTGATGTCGCGGGGACGGGCGAGATCGATGTGCTGCTCATGGGCGATGACCCCGTCGTCCATCACCAGGACGCGGTCGGCGAGCAGGACGGCCTCCTCGACGTCGTGCGTCACGAGCAGGACCGCGCAGCCGCGCCGCTGCCACAACTCGCCGACCAGACGCTGGGCCTTGATCCGGGTGAGGGCGTCGAGGGCACCGAACGGCTCGTCCAGCAGCAGGAGATCGGGCTCGCGGACCAACGCCCGCGCGAGGGAAGCCCGTTGGGCCTCGCCGCCGGAGAGGGTCTTGGGCCAGGCGTCCGCCCGATGGCCGAGCCCGACCTCCTCCAGTGCCTGGTCGGCGACACCCCGTCCGGGCTTGCCGGGCAGACCCAGTACGACGTTGCGCCACACCTTCTTCCACGGCATCAGCCGGGGCGCCTGGAACGCGACCGCCTTGCGGCGCGGCACCAGGACAGTGCCCTCGATGTCCCGGTCGAGTCCGGCGAGGATGCGCAGCAGGGTGGACTTGCCGCAGCCGCTGCGGCCGAGCAGCGCCACGAACTCGCCCTGCCGGACGTCGAGTCGCAGGTCGTCGATCACGGCGCGGCCGTCGAAGGAGCGGGTGAGCCTCGCCACGCGGACCGCCTGGGTGGTGCCTTGCGTGCTCACCGGCCGGTGAATGTCGGTCGCCATTGCAGCAGCAGCCTTTCGAGGGAGCGGACGACGAAGTCGGCCAGCAGGCCGAGGAAGGCGTAGACGATCAGGCAGACCACGATCACGTCGGTCCGCAGGAAGTCCCGTGCCTGCACCATGAGGAACCCGATCCCGGAGTCCGCGTTGACCTGCTCGGCGAAGACCAGCGCCAGCCAGGCGATGCCGAGGGAGTAGCGCAGGCCGGTCAGTGCGCCGGGGAGCGCGCCCGGCAGCACGACATGACGCACCAGGCCCCACCGGGACAGCCCCAACGACTCACCGGCCTCGATGAGTTGGGAGTCCACGCCACGAATACCGGCGTAGACGTTGAGGTAGAGCGGGAAGGTCACGCCGAGCGTGATGATGGCGATCTTCGGTGTCTCGCCGATGCCGAACCAGATGATGAACAGCGGGATCAGACCGACGAACGGCACGGTCCGCAGCATCTGGACGGGGGCGTCCACCAGATCCTCGCCGATCCTGAACAGGCCCGAGACCAGGGCGAGTCCGGTCCCGACGAGCGTGCCGAACAGCAGCCCCGCCGCGACGCGCTGGAGCGAGGTGCCCATGGCGGAGGCCAGCGAACCGTCGGCGATCAGATCGCTGCCGACCTGGGCGATACGGCCCGGCGAGGCCAGCACGTCGGAGGTCAGCACGCCGGTGGCGCTGAGGATCTGCCACAGCAGGAGCAGCACCACCGGTCCGGTCGTGCGGCGCAGCCAACGGGGCACGCGGGTGCGGCGGGAGGAGGTGGGGACGAGAGGTTCGAGGTCGAGCGCGGGCTTCTTGCCGGGTATACCGGAAATATCCGGCCCGGAAGCGCTGGGTGGGGCATGGCTGATGCTCATGGGTGCTCCGCGGAGGGGAAGAGCGGGATGCGCCGGGACGCCGCCGCGTCAGGGACGCGGAAGGGCAGGGGGCGGCGCGGGGGTGAGGAGAGCGGGTAAGGGCGTCAGCAGCCGCGGCGACACGCGGCGGAGGCCACCCGCAGCAGGTCGATGTGACCGCGCGTGGTGAGCAGGGCTGAACGCAACATGCGGCCGAACGTAGCCAGATGGCGTGGCCATGGTCAATGGTGTCTCGCGGAATGGACCCGCCGTATCGAAGCGCGGGCAGCGGGTCACCCGCGCGGCCCGCCGCATGGGCGAGGATGGACGCATGTCAGCTGCGTTCACCACCCGAGTTCTGAACATCTCCTCCGGATCGGCCGAGCGCGTCGTCGACCTCACCGGCGACTGCCAGGCCTTCCTGCGCGAGGCCGCCGACGGCCGCGACGGCCTCCTCAATGTCTTCGTCCCGCACGCCACCGCGGGCATCGCGATCATCGAGACGGGCGCCGGCAGCGACGACGACCTCCTCGCCGCCCTGCACACCCTCCTCCCCGCCGACGACCGCTGGCAGCACCGCCACGGCAGCCCCGGCCACGGCCGCGACCACGTCCTCCCGGCCTTCGTACCGCCGCACGCGACGCTGCCGGTCATCGACGGCAGGCTGGAACTGGGGACCTGGCAGTCGGTGTGCCTGGTCGACACGAACAAGGACAACCCGCGGCGCACGGTGCGCCTCACCTTCCTCGCGGGAGCGTGACGTGCGTTCGCGAAAAAGGCTTTGAGCGCGACGACGGCACGCTGCTAGGTTCGCGGTGGACCGTGAAGACGTCATCTGGAGGTGAGCCCCGTGAACACAGTTACCCGTGGGTGCTCCCTCGATCCGTCACGGTCCGGCGGCTGACGTTCGGTGTCGCCAGGAGCGCCTGAGATCGAGGCACTCCTGGAGGGAGACTCCGATGAACACACAACCTTCTGCACTTGGTTCGAGTGAGAACGCGGTGACGGTCACGCGCGTCGTGTACGGCGAGTGGCACGCACTCGACGACGACCTGGTGGTCGGTCGCGGACATGCCCATCACCGGCCCGACGGCCGCCTGTTCGTCAGTATCGACGCCTGGCACGGACCCGTCTTCGACCGTCTCGCCGAGGCGCTCCTGGCAGCCCTGCCGGCACCGGTGCACACCGTGGTCGACGAAGCCGACGTCGAACTGACGGCCGCCTGGCAGCGCGCCGGGTTCACCGTCCGGCGCCGCGAGTGGGAGTACGCCGTACCGACCGACCCGCGGGTCACCGGACTGGACGCCGTCCTGCCGCCACCCGGCGTGACGATCGTGCCCGCCGGTCAGGCGGACGAGGATCTGCTGCGGGCGGTGGACCGGGCGATCCGGGCCGAGGTCGAGGCGAGCGTCGGCTGGCAGTCCATGCCGGCGGAGGTGATCCCGTTCCCGGACGGGGACACCGTCGTCGACCCGTCGAAGTACGCGGTGGCCGCGACGCCGGAGCGCTACCTGGGGCTCATCCGGGTCGTGGTGCCGATCCGGCCGCGCATCGGACTGCTCGCGGTCCGGGCCGGCGAGCAGCGCCGCGGCATCGCCCGGGCGCTGCTGGCCCACGCGTTGGAGACACAGCACCTGGCCGGGCACGCCACGGCCTTCACCGAGGTCCAGGAGTCAAACCGGGCGGCCTCGGCGCTGTTCGAGGGCGTCGGCGCCCGGCGGCTGAGCAGCAACCTGGAGCTGGTGCGATGACGAAGCACAAGAACGTCATCGAGGTCGAGGGCCGGGTCGTGGATTGTCTGCGCAGCGCCATGTTCACCGTGGAGCTGGAGAACGGCCACCAGGTGCTCGCACACATCAGCGGGAAGATCCGCAAGCACTACATCAAGATCATGCTGGAGGACCGGGTGCTGGTGGAACTCCCGCCGTACGACCTGAACCGCGGCCGGATCGTGTTCCGCTACCGGAACTAGCGGCGCCCGGTACTCACCGCGCCGGCTGATCCCGGGCCCCGGTCACGGCATGTCCGTGGCCGGGGCGTTCGGTTCAGTAGACGGACAGCCCGTAGGCGTTCAGGGCCTCCTGGATCGGCTGGTAGTAGGTGGTCCCGCCCGAGGTGCAGTTGCCGGAGCCGCCGGAGAGGATGCCGATGACCTTGTCGCCGGCGTAGAGCGGGCCGCCGCTGTCGCCGGGCTCGGCGCAGATGTTCGTCTGGATCAGGCCGTAGACGACCTCACCGCTCCCGTAGTTGACGGTCGCGTTGAGGCCCGTGACCCGGCCGCAGTGGACGCCGGTGGTGGCTCCCCGGCGGCACACGCTCTGGCCGACGTACGCGGTCGTGGTGCGGGTGATGTCGACGGTGCCGATGGTGCCGGGGTGCGGCACGGCCGTGTTGGAGTAGCGGACGATGCCGAAGTCGTCGCTCGGGAAGCTGGTGGCGACGGTCGAGCCGATCGGTGTGGTCAGGGCGGCGCTGGTGTACCAGGTGGACGCGCCGTCGGTGCAGTGGCCCGCGGTGATGAAGTAGTAGGCGGTGCCGCTCTGCACGTTGACCCCGGCCGAGCAGCGCCACGCGGAGGTGTAGATGCCGTCACCGCCGGACACGAGCGTGCGCAGGTGGCCGTCGAGCCGGTCGAGGGTGGCGGCGCCGGTGAACCGGCCGGTGGCGGCGCGCAGTCTGGCCAGGTCCGCGTCCGAGACCGTGGCGTCCGCGAGCACCCGCAGCCCTCCGGTGTGCTCGTCCACCGCCCAGGTCGTCCCGGCGACGTCCAGGGACGCGACCGCCGAGGCCGCGCCGGTCACCGAAGCGGCGGACGGCTCGGCGACCGCCGTCGTCGTGGTGCCGGACGCTCCCAGGGCGGCCAGGACCAGCAGGCCCAGCGCCGAGGCGGACCAGCGTGAGCGTCTGAGGGTGGTACGGCGAGCTCTGGACACCGAAGTCTCCCCGGGGACGATGGGGCAGGGCGGGAACAGGTGGGCCGACGCCCCAGTCTGCCCGGGCTTGTCAGAGGGGGGTAGGTCGGCTTCGGCCGAAGGTGGGACGGCCCGGCGCTGCCGCCTGGTCCGCCGTGCACGCGACCACGGCCACGTCAGGGGACGGCGGGGCCGGTGATGAGCCGGCCCTCGGTGTCGTACGGCCAGACGTTGGGGACGCAGCCGTGCATACCCTTGATCTGCTGCATCATCGCCGGGGCCGGCTCGCCCTCGCCCGGGCAGGTGACATGGCCGTGGTGGAGGAAGTGGCCCACCTCGTGGTTGATGATCAGCGCGCGGTACGCGGTGACGTCCTTGGCGTAGACGGGGGTTGCCAGGACCCAGCGGTCCAGGTTGACCATGACGTCGTCGCCGGCCGAGCAGTTGTAGCGGCCGCCGGTGTCCAGGCCGCTTCGGCCGCAGACCGCGTCGACGGTCGCGGGCGTGGCGAGGCGGACGACGAAGTCGGCGGGGCCGTCGGCGACCCGCTGGAACGCCGAGTGCCCGTCGGCCGTCCAGCCGCGGGGGTCGCCGAGGATGCGGTCCACCGCCCGGGCGGTCTCCTCGGCGGACAGGTCGATGTTCGACTCGACCTCGACCCGATAGCGAAACGCCGTACCCTTGCCCGCCTTCGTGCTCCCGCCCGGTGCGGTGACATAGGTTCCGGGGCCCTTCCGGGGGAGGGTGGGCGACTTCGTGGGGCTCGGGGACGTCCGGGGGCCGGGCGTCTCGCTGGGAGTTCTGGTCGGCGTGGGGGACGGGCGCGAGGTCGCTTCCGTCAGCGCGCTGTTCGCCGACGTCCCCTTGTCGTCCGACGGCGGCCACGCCACCACCGTGCAGCCGACGGCCCCGAGGATGGTCAACGCGGCGAGGCCGACGGTCAGTTTGCTCCTGCTGCCCCGGGGTTCTCGTTTGTGCTTGGTCACGATCACTCACGTTGTGATCGCCATGTGATCGGACCTGGCCCGGCCGGTAACGAAAGGGTAACTCCCGTGCTGGTGTTGCCCCTGTGGATACTGAGCCCATGCCACGAGTGCTGCTGATCGAAGACGACCGTGCCGTCCGTGAGGGCGTCGCCCTCGCGCTGCGTCGCCAGAACCATGACGTCTCCGCCGCCGCGACGGGGGAGGAGGGACTGGCGCAACTGCGTTCGTTCCGGCCGGACATCGTGGTCCTCGACCTGATGCTGCCCGGCATGCCCGGGCTTGAGGTCTGCCGCGGCATCCGGGCCGTCGACCAGGCGCTGCCGGTCATCATGGCCACGGCCCGCGGCGACGAGGTCGACATCGTCATCGGCCTGGAGGCGGGAGCCGACGACTACGTCGTCAAACCCGTGACCGCCAGGGTCCTCGACGCCCGCATCCGTGCCGTCCTGCGCCGTGCCGGCGGCCCGCCCGTCGGCGAGGGGCTGCCGAAGATCGACACCTACGGTGAACTGACCGTCGACCGGGCCGGGTTGACCGTCAGCCTCGGCGGCGACCCGATCTCGCTCGCCCCCTCCGAACTGCGGCTGCTGCTCACCCTCTCCGCCTCGCCGGGCCAGGTGTTCAGCCGGCAGCAACTGCTGGAGGCGGTCTGGGAGCACGACTTCCACGGCGACGCCCGCCTGGTCGACGCCTGCGTCAAGCGGCTGCGCACGAAGATGGCCGAACCGCCCCGCGCCCCCCGGTACATCCACACCGTCCGCGGTTTCGGCTACCGTTTCGCGGCCCCGTGAAGCGCCGCAGGCTCCGCGGCCTGCGCGCCCGGCTCGTCGTCGCCTTCGGGCTCGTCGCCGGTGTCGCCGCCGCCACGACCGGCGCGCTGACCTTCCGGGAGGCCCGGATCGGGGTCCTCCAGCAGAGCCAGGACGCCGTGATCGGCCAGCTGCGGGCCCGGTTGAGCGAGCGGGCCCCCGAACTCCCGTACCCTCCGGGCGAGTCGACGCTCCGGCGGTTCGCCACGGACGTCGCGGCGGCCGACGCGTCCGGGAGCTGGCGGGTGCTGGTGACGTACCGGGAGCTGAGCGCCTCCTCCGTGCCCGGGGACACCTTCGCCGAGCTGACGCCCGCCGTCCGTACGGCTGTGGCGTCCAGCCGGGCCACCGTCTTCCAACGGGTGAGCGAAGGCGGCCGTACCTCCCTCGTCGTCGGCATGTCGGTCACCTTCGGTGAGCCGGACGTATCCCGGCTGGCCTCCGGCGTGCGGGTGTTCCTGGTCGTCCCGCAGACCACGGAACAGGCCTATGTCGACGCCCTGGTGACCGCCGTCGAGCGGGCCATGGTGCCGGCCCTGGCCCTCGCCGTGGTGCTCGCGCTGTTCGCCGCCCGCGGCGTGCTCGTGCCGGTGCGGGCGCTCCGGCACGCCACCCGGCGGATGGCCGAGGGCCGCCTCGACACCCGGCTCGACGTCAACGGCTCCGACGAACTCGCCGACCTCTCCCACGCGTTCAACGAGACGGCCGCCGCGCTGGAGACCTCGGTGGCGGAGCTGCGCGAGATGGAGGCGCGAGCTCGCCGCTTCGCCGCGGACGTCTCGCACGAGCTGCGCACCCCGCTCGCCGCGATGTCGGCCGTCACCGACGTGCTGGACGAGGACGCCGCCCGGCTGGACCCCGACACGGCCACCGCCGTCCGGCTGATCAGCGAGGAGACCGTCAAACTCGCCCGGCTCGTCGACGACTTGATGGAGATGTCCCGGTTCGACGCCGGGGCCGCGGTGCTGCATCTGGACGAGATCGACCTCGCCGAGTCCGTACGGCGCACGCTCGGCGCCCGGGGCTGGTCGGGCACGGTGAGCGCGGAGCTGCCGTCACCCGACGCGGCCCGCGGACGCGTGGACCCGCGCCGTCTCGACGTGGTCGTCGCCAACCTGGTCGGCAACGCGCTCAAACACGGCGGGGAGCCGGTGCGCGTACGCCTGGACGTGCTGCACGGCTCCGACGGACGCCGGGCCGTCATCGAGGTGTGCGACAGCGGTCCCGGCATCCCGGACGACGTCCTGCCGCATGTCTTCGAGCGGTTCTACAAGTCCGACACCGCCAGAAGCCGCTCCGAGGGCAGCGGCCTCGGCCTGGCGATCACCGCCGAGAACGTCCGCCTCCACGGCGGCACCGTCCGCGCGGCGAACCATCCGGCGGGCGGCGCCCTCTTCACCGTGGAACTCCCGTTGCGGCGGGACGAGTCGACCGAGGAGCACCCGTCATGAAGGCCCTCGCACTGGTCGCGCTGCCGGTGTTGCTCGCCCTCGCCTCCTGCGACATCCCCACGACCGGTGTGGTGGAGGCCGGCGGTCCGGCGAGCGGGATCGCGCCCGTCACGCCGGTCTACTTCGTCCACGACGGCACACTGGTCGCGGTCCCGCGCACGACCGCGATGCCCGGGAACGCCGGGGACGCGGTGCGGCTGCTGCTGCGGGGGCCGACGCCCGGGGAGCAGGGGAAGCGGCTGACCACCGCGATCCGGGTGCGACCGGCCCTGCCGTCGCCGTCCGACGCGCCGACGGAGAGGGTGACGCCTTCGCCCGGCGAACCGCTGTGGCAGACACCGACGGACGGGCCCACCGCCGAGGTGCGGGGCGACCGGATCACCCTCCGACTGCCCCCCGGCACCGGGCCGTTGAGCGGCATGGCGGCCCGGCAGCTGATCTGCACGGCCGCGGGCGCCCACCGGGTCACCGCTCCGTCCACCGCGCCGGTCACCGTCGCGGTGACCGACGGCAGTGGACGGAGGGCCGGTGGGACCGACGAGGGGTGCCCCGCCCTCGCCGCCGGTTGACCTACCGGCCGTCGGCCGGGTGCGCGAGGTCGTACGGGCGCGGGTAGGGCGCGGGGCGGTACGTCACATAGCGGGCCGGGGTGGTGGAATCGGCCTCTGTGGCGCGGGAGTTGAGGGAGGCGGCGTCCGTGGCGGGCCACTTGCCGGTGCCGATGCGGTCCTCCAGCGTGTGCAGGGCGCCGAGCTGCTCGGCCGGACTGAACGTGCAGTGCCCGGCATTGTCGACGTATGCCTGACGCAGCAGACGGGAGGACCCCGCGGCGGTGACCGCGCGCTTCAGGGCACTCTCCGTCTGGACCGGGACCAGGGCGTCGCCGATGGTGTGGATGTCCAGCTGCGGCTTGGTCAGCTTGCCGGTGAAGGCGCTCGTGCCGCTCATCCAGGCGACGGCGGACGGATCGGCGCCGATGCGCGGAGCCTTGTTGAGCGTGGCGAGGTCCTTGCGCAGGGACAGCCCCGCCTTCTTGTACAGCTCGGTGACCTCCTTGCGGACGGAGGACTGCCCGAGGAGCCTCGCGTAGTCCACGCCGGTGTTCCAGGACATGTTGCCGCCTGCCCGGGTCTCTGCCTCCAACCGCCAGCTGAACGCGGGGAGTTGGACCAGCCCCTTGAGGGCGGTGTACTGATTGGCCTCCTGGCCGGCCCAGTCGGTCTCGGCAGGCCGGCTCTGGGAGGGGTCGTTCCAGCCCGGGATGTTGTGCAGGGCGGCGGCCAGTGCGATGCGGGCCCGCCCCTCGGCCGTGCTCTGCGCCGAATCCACCGCTGCTGTCAGGGTGTTGGCGGCATCGGTGGCGGCCGTCCGGTCCGGGATGTCGACGAGGGGGATCGCGGAGTCGGGGGCGAGCAGCGTCTTGAGGGCGAAGACCGGGTCGAGGGTGTTGTTCCAGTTGGCGACGCCGCCGTGGACGAGGCCACACATCGACAGGGAGCCGTCGAAGTGCTGCGGCGCGCGCTCGGCGAGGGCGGTGGTGACGAGCCCGCCGTACGACTGCCCCCAGGCGATGGTGCGGCGTGCCGTCCCGAAGCGGTCCTTGAAGACGGAGAGGGTGGCGAGCTGGTCCGGCACCGCGTCCGTCACCGCCCAGCCGTTGCTCGCGTAGGACGAGCCGATCAGGGCGTAACCCCGTTGCAGCAGCAGGGACTTGGTGGCGTTGTCCGATGCGTTCTGGGCGGGGTTGGGGGCGCCCTGGGGGCGGTAGCCGTGGCTGAAGAGGAGGACGGTGCCGTTCCAGTCGGCGGGCACGTCCATCATGTAGGCGGCGCCCGAGGGCAGTTGGCCCTCGATGTGGCTGCTGTCCGCGGCGGTCGCCGTCGCCGGGGCGGGCAGCGCGGCGACGGCGAGCAGGACGGCCACGGCGCAGGTGGTGCGGGTGCCGTTCGTCATGCGGAGATCTCCTGCGTGTGGGGGACGTTGGGCTGTGCGGTGGGCTCGGTGAGGGTCGTGCGGTGGGTCTCGCGGACGAAGCACACGGTGATCGCGGTGATGGCGGCGCCGCCGCAGAGCAGCAGGGCGACCGGCGTGCTGCTGTCGCTGCCCGCGACCAGGCTGCCGGCGATCATGGGGGAGAAGCCGGCGCCGATGAGGGTGGCGCCCTGGTAGCCGAGCGAGGCGCCGGTGTAGCGGACCTTGGTGCCGAACATCTCGGTCAGCAGGGCGCCCAGCGGGCCGTACATCGTGGACTGGGCGATGCCGTGACCGAGGACCACGGCCAGGATCAGCAGCCCCGGCGACTTGGAGTCGACCAGTGCCATGACAGGGAAGGCGAGCGCCGCCGAGGTGACGGCGCCGGCGAGGACCACCGGGCGGCGGCCGACGCGGTCGGAGAGCGCGGAGGCGCACGGCAGCACCACGAGGGCGACACAGGCGGAGACGGTGAGGGCGTCCAGCACCTGCGGACGGGCGTACCCGATGCCGGTGGCGTACGCGATCATGTAGCTGGTCAGCAGCGACTGGGCGGTGAAGGCGCCGATGCCGACGCAGCAGGCCAGCAGCACGGGACGCGGGTTGCGCAGGACGTCGAGGATGGGCAGCCGCGACTCGGCGCTGTCCTTCTTCACCTCGGCGAACAGCGGGCTCTCCACCACCTTCAGCCGGACGAACATGCCGACGCCGAGCAGGACGACGCTCAGCAGGAACGGCAGCCGCCAGCCCCAGGCCGCGAACTCGTCCTTCGGGAGCGTCACGACGTACGCCACGACGGCCGTCGACAGCAGGGAACCGAACGGGGCTCCCATCTGCGTGAAGCTCGACCACAGCCCGCGGCGCCGTTCGCCCGCGTGCTCGACGACCATCAGGGTGGCGCCGCCCCACTCGCCACCGATCGCGATGCCCTGGATCACGCGCAGGGCGATCAGCAGCACCGGCGCCCACACGCCGATGGTCTCGTACGTGGGCAGCAGACCGATGAGGAAACTGGCGCCGCCCATCAGGCCCATGGTGAGCAGCAGCATCGACTTGCGGCCCAGCCGGTCGCCGAAGTGGCCGAAGAGGACGCCGCCGAGCGGTCGGGCGACATAACCGGCGGCGAAGGTGCCGAAGGCGGCGATCGTGCCCACGGCGGGATCGGCGCCCGGGAAGAACAGTTCGCCGAAGACGAGCGCGGCGACGGTTCCGTACACGAGGAAGTCGTAGAACTCCACGGCGGTGCCGAGCAGCCCGGAGAGGGCCACTCGGCGCAGCTGGCGAGTCCGTTCGGAGGCCGTGGGCGGTGCGGCGGCGGGGGACGAGGGCATCGCGGTCTCCCTTGGGGGCGTCGCTCATGAGAGGGGTCTCCCATGAGGGGGAAGGACACCGCGAAATTAGGCCCTCATCTGACTGCCGTCAATAAAGTGCACAACATTGAGTCGAGGTCTCCGACGGCCGGCACGGTGGCGCTCAGCTCGCCTGGCCGGTCGGCATCACCGTGACCTGCTGGACGTTCACCCGCGGCGGCAGCGAGGCGATGAAGCCGACGATCGCGGCCATGCCCTGCGGGACTTCGGGCCCAGTTCCGTGCGCGGATGCGGTACCCGCAGGACCGGCAGCCGGCCGACCTCGTCGGCGAACTCACCCTGAAGTGCCCGGAGTTCAGCGGCTGGTGGAACGACCCCCAGGTGCCGCACCGCACCCATGGCACCAAGCACTACCACCCCCATGAGCATCCGCTGAACGGCCCCGGCGACCTTCCCCGAGGAGCGGCTCAAGCTGACCTGGCTGGACGCGGCCTCCGTGTACGGCGGCACGTACCTCGTCGGCACCCGCTGGGCCCTCAGCGCCAGGGAACCGCTCCTGAAGGAGGCCCGCCCCAGGATCGGCGGCACCATCCAGCAGCTCACCGGCACGAGCGGCTAGGCCGGTTCGTACGCCTTGACGACGTACTGGGCCTCGTCGTCCAGGGCGTTGTCGTCCCAGTCCAGGTAGATCCGCTCGGGGTGCCCGTCGGTCGCGTACTCGGCCTCCGCGGTGTCCGCGTCGTCGCGCCGGGCCTGCGCCAGTTCGTCCAACAGGGTTCCCAGGGTGGGTACTTGGTCCGGCGTTCGGGTCACGAACCGGCGCGCGCTGTCGTCGAGGCCGACCGCCTCGGTGACCTTGCCGTCCCGGACCGTGATCCGGAAGGTGCCGATGAGGGACCGTTCCCCCTCGCTGGACGTGAGGGTGTAGGTGTACGACGCGGGCTCCTCCCACACCGGCTGCCCCTCGGCGGAGCTCGCGGTGTCCTCCGTGCCGCAGGCGCCCGCCGTGCAGATCAGTCCTGCGGCCAGCGCGGCCGCGGCGAGCAGCCGCGCAGGCGTGCGTACGACAGTCATGCCGATCCCTTCTTCCGCACGCCCCGGCGGGGCATGTCACTCCTGGGACGCCGGCCGGCCCTCGGACGTTCGGGCCACGGGCACGGGGCGATGTCGCCGTGGCGCGGGCGATGAGGTTGACTCGTGCACCGGCCACCCTCGAAGGAGCTGCACGTGACGTACGACATCGCCGCCCTCCGCTCCCGGTTCCCCGCCCTCGCGGCCAAAACGGCCCACTTCGACGGCCCCGGCGGCACCCAGACGCCCCGGCCCGTCATCGACGCCATCGCCGACGCCCTGGCCCACCCCCTGTCGAACCGGGGGCACGGCGTGCCGGGGGAGCGGAACGCCGAGGCGATCGTCACCGAGACCCGCGCGGCCCTCGCCGACCTGCTGGGCGCCGAGGCGTCCGGGATCGTCTTCGGCCGCAGCGCCACCCAGCTCACCTACGAGTTCTCCCGCACCCTCGCCAAGACCTGGTCACCCGGTGACGAGGTGGTCGTCACCCGCCTCGACCACGACGCCAACATCCGCCCGTGGACGCAGGCCGCCGAACGGGCCGGAGCCACCGTGCGCTGGGCCGACTTCGACCCCGCCACCGGTGAGCTGACCGTCGACGACATCCGCGCGGTACTGTCCGAACGGACCCGTCTGGTCGCCGTCACCGCCGCGTCCAACCTCATCGGCACCCGCCCCGACATCCCCGCGATCTCCCGACTGGCCCACGAGGCGGGCGCGTTGGCCTACGTCGACGGGGTCCACCACGCCGCGCACACCCTGCTCGACCTGGAACGGCTCGGCGCCGACTTCTACATCTGCTCCCCGTACAAGTTCCTCGGCCCGCACCACGGAGTCCTCGCCGCCCGCCCGCAGTTGCTGGAGACGCTGCACCCCGACAAGCTCGTGCCGTCCACCGACGCCGTCCCGGAACGCTTCGAACTGGGCACGCTGCCCTACGAGTTCCTCGCCGGGACCAGGGCGGCCGTCGACTTCCTCGCGGGCATGGACACCCGGGCGACCGGGACCCGGCGCCAGCGCCTGGAGGCGTCCTACGCGGGACTCGAAGCGCACGAGCACGCGCTGCGCACCCAGTTGGACAAGGGCCTCGCGGCGCTGGACGGGATCACGATCCACTCCCGCGCGGCGGACCGCACGCCCACCCTGCTGCTGACCTTCGCGGCCCACGGCACGGTGGACGCCTACCGCTTCCTCGCCGAGCGCGGAGTCCACGCCCCGTCCGGTTCCTTCTACGCGATCGAGGCCTCCCGCCGCCTCGGCCTCGGCGATACCGGCGGCCTGCGCATCGGCCTCGCGCCGTACAACGACGCTGAGGACGTCGACCGACTGCTGACGGGCCTGGCCGACTTCCTGGGGCGCTGAGGTCATGAGCGCCCCCTTCGCCGAGCACCGCCCGTCATGGGTCGTCTTCACCCGCCGCGACCACCGATGGGCGGCGGTCGAGACCTCCGCGCTACAGGCGCGAGGCAGTGTTCGCCGCCTTCGCCCGTGAGCTGTCCTGCCCGGGCTGCTTCGGTCACACCTGGGACGCGCTGGCCGACTGTCTGCACGATCGCCCGGCCGCCCGGCAGGCCAACCTGCGGCTCGACGCCGACGGCATGGACGTTCGTGTGTCCCGCGACGGGAATCGTCTGACGGCGACGCTCACCGGTGCGGAGTGGCCGGTCCCAGGAGTTCGGTCACCAGGGCCGCCACCTGTTCCGTCTCGATGAGGAAGCCGTCGTGGCCGTACGGCGACTCGATCAGGCGGTGTCGGTCCGCGCCGGCGATGGCCGTCGCCAACTCCGCCTGCTGGGACGGCGGATAGAGGCGGTCGGAGTCGACACCGGCCACGAGGGCAGGTGCGGTCACCCGGCTCAGGGCGCTGCGCAGGCCGCCGCGCCCCCGGCCGACGTCGTGGCTGTTCATGGCCTCGGACAGGACGACGTAGCTGCCCGCGTCGAAGCGGCGCGTCAGCTTCGTCGCGTGGTGGTCGAGGTAGGACTCGATCCGGTAGCGGCCGCCGTTCCACGGGTCCTCACCCTCCTGAGCCGCGCGGCCGAAGCGGACGGCGAGTTCCGGCTCGCTGCGGTAGGTGACATGGGCGAGCCGGCGGGCCAGGCCGAGTCCGGTGTGCGGGCCCCGTCCGGTGTCGTGGTAGTTGCCGCCGTGCCAGTACGGGTCCCCGCGGATGGCCTGGAGCTGGATGGTCGCCCAGGCGATCTGCTCCGCGCTCGCCGCGGCCGTCGTGGCGAGCAGCAGCAACGCCCGCGTCCGCTCCGGATACGTCACCGCCCACTCCAACGCCCGCATCCCGCCCATCGACCCGCCGACCACCAGCGCCCAACTGTCGATACCGAGCGCGTCGGCCAGGTCGGCCTCCACGGCGATCTGGTCGCGCTGGGTCAGGAACGGGAAGTCGCCGCCCCAGCGCCGCCCCGCCGGGGTGAGCGACGAGGGCCCGGTGCTGCCCTGGCAGCCGCCCAGGACGTTGGGCGCCACGACGAACCAACGGTCCGTGTCCAGGGCGCGCCCCGGCCCGATGAGCCCGTCCCACCACCCGGGGCTGGGGTGACCGGGCTCGGCCGGGCCGACGACATGACTGTCCCCGGTGAGCGCGTGCAGCACGAGCACCGCGTTGGACGCGTCCGGCGCCAGCCACCCCCAGGTCTCGAACGCCAGCCGCACGCCCGGCAGTTCACCCCCCGCCTCCAACGGCAGCGGCTGCTCCCGGGCGTACCACTGGCGACGGCCGGGCGGGTCCCCCTCCCGCCAGGCCCCGGAGGCCGACGGCGGGAGGGGAACCTCGGAGGGCGTCAGTACGGTGTTCAGGACCCGGCCTCGTTCGCGCCCTCGGCGACACCCTTCGCCGCGCGGAAGCCGGCCTCCAGGTCCGCCTTGAGGTCGGCGAGGTTCTCGATGCCGACCGACAGCCGTACCAGGCCAGGCGACGTGCCGGTCGCCGCCAACTGCTCCTCGTCCAGCTGGCTGTGCGTGGTGGAGGCGGGGTGGATGATCAGGCTGCGGACATCACCGATGTTCGCGAGGTGGCTGAACAGCTCGACCGCGTCCACGAACCGCTTGCCCGCCTCGACCCCGTCCCGCAGTTCGAACGCCAGCACCGCGCCCGCGCCGCGCGGCAGGTACGTCCGCCCCGCCTCGTACCAGCGGCTGGACGGCAGTCCCGCGTAGTGGACGGCGGCCACCTCGTCGCGCTGCTCCAGCCACTCGGCCAGGGCCTGGGCGTTGGCCGAGTGCCGTTCGATGCGCAGGCTCAGCGTCTCCACGCCCTGCAACAGCAGGAACGCCGAGTGCGGGGAGAGCGCCGGGCCGAGGTCGCGCAGCAGCTGGACGCGGAGCTTGATGGCGTACGCGCCCGGGCCGAGCGCGGGCCAGTACTGGAGCCCGTGGTAGCTCGGGTCGGGCTCGGTGAAGTCGGGGAACCGCTCGGCGTGCGCGCCGAAGTCGAAGGTGCCGCCGTCGACGACCACACCCGCGATCGTCGTGCCGTGCCCGCCGAGGAACTTGGTCGCCGAGTGCACGACAACGTCCGCGCCGTGCTCAAGCGGCCGCAGGAGATAGGGAGTCGGGACCGTGTTGTCCACGATCAGCGGCACCCCCGCCGCGTGCGCCACGTCCGCCACCGCGCGTACGTCGAGGACGTTGCCGCGCGGGTTGCCCAGCGTCTCCGCGAACAATGCCTTGGTGTTCGGCCGGATCGCCGCCCGCCACGCCTCGGCGTCGTCCGGGTCGTCGACGAAGGACACCTCGATGCCGAACTTGGGCAGCGTGTGCCGGAACAAATTGTAGGTACCGCCGTACAGGGAGGTGCTGGAGACGATGTGGTCGCCCGCGCTCGCCAGCGTCAGGATCGCGAGGGTCTCCGCAGCCTGCCCGGAGGAGAGCGCCACCGCCGCGACACCGCCCTCCAGCGCGGCGATCCGCTGCTCGAACACGTCCTGGGTGGGGTTGTGGATACGGGTGTAGATGTTGCCGGGCTCGGCCAGCGAGAACAGGTCGGCGGCGTGCTGGGTGTCGCGGAACACGAACGACGTCGTCTGGTAGATCGGCGTCGCGCGCGCCCCGGTCGTCGGGTCGGGCGCGGCACCGGCGTGGAGCTGCTTGGTCTCGAACGACCAGGCGGGGATGTCGATGCCCCCGGACGCTTCCTCGGGGGTGTGACCGGCGGTGACGGAGTCGATGGGCTGGCTCATGGTGCTGCTCCCTGTGCGGAGTGCGGAGGAGGGTAGGCGTGCGGGACCGCGCCCCGCACAAAGCAGGGGGCAGCGGTCAGCGCACAGCGATGAGAAAGAGAAACGTGCTGTTCAGAAGCCGGAGCGAGGCGTCAGCTGGCGGCGGAACAACCCGTGGTGGTGACACGCACGTAGTCGACGTGGCGGCGGGTCACGAGCACGGTCATGCCGCCAGATAACCACAGCACGCGCGATCCGCGCCAGCATGCAGACGACGTCTCACCCCGCGGGACGCGTGGTGGACGCACCTTCCGGCGTGTGCTTTGATCCGGGCCATGGAGACCACTGGCCAGGCACACACGGTGCTGCTCGACCCGTTCTGGGTGAGCCGCCGCGCCGACCAGTTCGACGAGGTCTGTCGCTGACCGCCGTTCACCGGTTCGCGACCAACTCCCCTTCCTCAGCGCTTTTCTGATCCGCCGTCAACCAGCCCTGTCATGGGGCCGGTTGCGCTGCGCACCCGCAGAGAGGACGTCATGACCACCACCGCCGTCACTCCCCTCACCGTCCACCGCGCCGGCCCCCGCTTCGGCGCCGAGATCACCGGCGTCGACCTGACCGCCCCCGTCGACGAGGCCACCGCCGCCGCGCTGCGGCAGGCCTTCCTGGACCACAAGGTGCTGGTCTTCCGGGGTCAGCACCTCACCCCCGACCAACACGTCGCCGCCGTAAGCCTGTTCGCGGAGCCCTTCGACCACCCGACCGCCGTCAAGGACCCGGCCCACCCGCTGGTCTACCCGTACGACGTGCGGCACACCGGCAAAGCCAGCACCTGGCACATCGGCGGACTGTGGCGCGACCCCGTCTTCGCCATCGAGTCCCTCACCTACGAGGTGGTCCCCGAACTCGGCGGCCACACCCTCTGGGCGGACCTCCAGGCGGCCTACGACGATCTGTCCGAGCCGTTCAAGGTGCTCCTGGAGTCGGTGAGCGCGGTCTACGACGGCAACGCGGAGAACTACGCGCAGGGCAGCAGGAAGACCGCGACCGGCACGATCACCGAGCACCCCGTCGTCCTCACGCACCCGGACACCGGCCGCAAGGGACTCTTCATCAGCACCTCGGCGACCCGGCTCACCGGCGTGACCCCGGCGGAGGGCAAGGTGCTGCTCGACCATCTGCTCCGGCACGCCTCCTCGCCCGACTACACCATCCGCTTCGGCTGGCGGCCCGGCGACTTCGTCCTCTGGGACAACCGCGCGACCTGGCACTACGCCGTGGACGACTACGGCGACGGCGCACGCGTCTACCGCAAGGTCATCGGCGTGGCGCCCGAGACGGGTCCGCTCCCGGAGCGGCGTTCCTGAATGCTTCCCGGCAAGGACCGAGCCGCCCGGCGGGTGCTGCTGGTGTGCATGGCCGCCGGTGCGACGACCCTGCTGGACCAGGCGGTGCTGAACATCGCCGTGCCCGGCATGCGGGAGTCGCTCGGGGCGGGGACGGCGGACGTCCAGTGGATCGTCGCCGGTTACTCGCTGGCCTTCGGGCTGGCCCTGATCCCCGGCGGCAGCCTCGGTGACCTGCACGGGCGCAAGCGGTTCTTCCTCGTCGGCGTGGCCGTCTTCCTCCTCGCGGGGGTGACGGCCGCGACCGGCGACGGACCGGGGACCCTGATCGCCGCCCGGCTGGTGCAGGGCGCCGCGGCCGGGCTGGTCAACTCCCAGGTGATCGGCACCCTTCAGGACGTCTTCCAGGGGCAGGACCGTGGTCGCGCGCTGGGCTGCTACGCGGTGACGGCCGGGGTGGCGTCGGCGCTCGGCCCGCCGCTCGGCGGTGCGCTCGTCGCCGCACTCGGCCCCGCCACCGGCTGGCGGTACTGCCTCCTGCTGAGCACCCCGTGCGCCCTCGTCACCCTGGCCCTGGCCGCCCGCTGGCTGCCCCCGCCCCGGCGCACCGCCCGCGACTCCCGCCTCGACGTCCTCGGCCTGACCCTGATCTGCGCGGGCACCCTCGCCCTGATGGTGCCGTTCATCCGCACCCCGGAGAGCGCGGGAGCTGCCCTGGGGTGGGCGGCGCTGGTCGCCACCCTCACCGCCGCCTTCACCGCACACCAGCGCCTCCGCATCCGCGGGGGCCGACGGCCACTGCTCCACCCGGCGCTGACCTCGTCCCGGCCGTACGTGCTGGGCACGGCCGTCGCCATGGCCCAGTTCGGCGCCTCGCTGTCGTCCTACCTCGTGCTCACCGTCTTCCTCCAGGACGGGCTCGGACTGTCCGCCCTGGTGACGGCGGCGGTCGCGCTGCCGTCGGCGATCGCCATGGGCGTCTCCTCCGGGCTCGCCTGGCGACTGGTCCGGCGGATCGGGCCGCGCACGGTGTCCGTCGGGCTCGCCCTCGGCATCTTCGCCACGCTCGCGGGGGCGGCGCTCGCGCTGCGGGCACCGGTCACGGCCCTGCCGCTCGCGTTCGCCGTCACCCAGGCGCTGGGCGGGGTCGCCGGGGGACTCACCGTCTCGCCGAACCAGACCCAGGTGCTCCAGCACGCGCCCGCCGAGGCAGCGGGCGTGGGCGGCGGCCTCCTGCAGATGGCCCAGCGCATCGCCGCCGCGGTGTGCCTGAGCGCGGTCTCGGCGGTCTACCTCCACATCGCGCCGGCGTCCCCGAGGACCGCGTACGCCCTGGCCTCCTGCGTCTGCGCGGGCCTGCTCGCCGTAGCCCTGGCCCTCTCGCTCCTGCGCCACCCCGGCACCCGGCCGACAGGGACGGCGTCGAGGCCCGTGGAACCGGTACCGGCGGTCGGGCCCGGCCCGGATGCGACGTGCGGGGAGAGATAGCTTTGACCTCCACCTCGACTGCCACCGCCCCAAGTCCCCCTGCCCTGGACGCCTCATGCCCCTCGCCGCCGCCCCCTTCCCCCTCGGTGCCGCCACCACCCTCGCCGAGCTCGCCGGCAACCCCCACCCCCGTCTCGCCCTGCTCCGCGCCCAGGAGCCCGTGTCCTGGCTGCCCGAACTGAACGGCTGGCTCGTGACCCGGCGGGATCTCGCCGTCGCCGTGATGCGGGACGCCGGGACCTTCACCGTCGACGACCCCCGCTTCTCCACCGCCCAGGTCGTCGGCCCGAGCATGCTGTCCCTCGACGGCCCCGAGCACGCCCGGCACCGCGAGCCCTTCGCCGCGCCCTTCAAACCGCGGCAGACGTACGACCGGTTCGCCGCGTTCATCGAGGAGGAGACCGACCGGCTCGTCACCGGCCTCGAACCGGCCGGCGCCGCCGAACTGCGCCGCGCCTTCGCCGGCCCCCTCGCGGTCGCCGTCGTCACCGAGGCGCTCGGTCTCTCCGGCGTCGGCACCGACACCGTCCTGGCCTGGTACGAGGCGATCGTGGCGTCGGTCTCCGACATCACCGCCGGACACCGGCCCAGCCCGCACGGCGCCGCCGCCTACGCCCAGCTGCGGGCGGCCGTCGACGCCACCGTCGCCGCGCACGGCACGTCCTCCCTGCTCGGCTCCGCCGCCGACCGGCTGCCCCTGCCCGAGGTCGCCTCCAACGCCGCGGTCCTGATGTTCGGCGGCATCGAGACCACCGAGGCGATGATCACCAACGCGCTGCTGCAGCTGCTCCGCCACCCCGACCAACTCGCCCTGGTCCAGGCCGAACCCGACCTCGTCGACGGCGCGATCGAGGAGTCCCTGCGCCTCGAACCCGGCGCCGCCGTCGTCGACCGCTACGCCACCCGCGACACCGACCTCGGCCCGGCCACGATCCGCCGCGGCGACCTCGTCACCGTCTCCCTCACCGGCGCCAACCGCGATCCGGCCGTCTTCCCCGACCCCGACCGCTTCGACGTGCGCCGCGAGAACGCCCGCCTCCAACTGGCCTTCGCCCACGGCCCCCACCACTGCATCGCCGCGCACCTCGCCCGCCTGGAGACCCGCATCGCCCTGCGGACCCTTCTCGCCCGGCTGCCGGACCTGCGTCTCGACGAGGAGCACCCGGCGGCGCCGTACGGTCTGGTCTTCCGGAAGCCGGCCACCCTCCACACCCGATGGGGGCGGAACGGGCAAACGGGCTAAATCTCCGTTTCCGAGTGACCTGCCTCTCATGGCACCCGGCGGCCATAGCCGCGACCATGGTGTCCGTCACCGGCAGGCCGAAGGGATCGGGAATGCTCCGCAAGGTACTGGTAGCCAACCGAGGCGAGATCGCGATTCGCGCCTTCCGCGCCGGCTATGAACTGGGCGCGAGGACCGTCGCGGTCTTCCCCCACGAGGACCGCAACTCACTGCACCGGCTCAAGGCCGACGAGGCGTACGAGATCGGCGAGCCGGGGCATCCGGTGCGGGCCTACCTCTCCGTCGAGGAGATCATCCGGGCCGCGCAGCAGGCCGGCGCCGACGCCGTCTACCCCGGCTACGGGTTCCTCTCCGAGAACCCCGAGCTGGCCCGTGCCTGCGAGGAAGCCGGGATCACCTTCGTCGGGCCGAGCGCGGACATCCTCGAACTCACCGGCAACAAGGCGAGGGCGGTGGCCGCCGCCCGCGCGGCCGGAGTGCCTGTTCTCGGTTCCTCCGAGCCCTCCAGCGACGTGGACGAGCTGGTGCGGGCCGCCGAGGACATCGGCTTCCCGGTGTTCGTGAAGGCCGTCGCCGGTGGCGGTGGACGAGGTATGCGGCGTGTCGAGGACCCGGCCACGCTGCGGGAGTCCATCGAGGCGGCGGCCCGTGAGGCGGCCTCCGCGTTCGGCGACCCGACCGTCTTCCTGGAGAAGGCCGTCGTCGACCCGCGCCACATCGAGGTGCAGATCCTCGCCGACGGCCAGGGCAACGTCATCCACCTCTTCGAGCGCGACTGTTCCGTCCAGCGTCGCCACCAGAAGGTCATCGAGCTGGCCCCGGCGCCCAACCTCGACCCCGAGCTGCGCGACCGGATCTGCGCGGACGCCGTGCGCTTCGCCCGCGAGATCGGCTACCGCAACGCCGGCACCGTCGAGTTCCTCCTCGACCCGGCCGGCAACCATGTCTTCATCGAGATGAACCCGC
This sequence comes from Streptomyces sp. NBC_00028, assembly GCF_045041065.1. NCBI lineage: Bacteria > Bacillati > Actinomycetota > Actinomycetes > Kitasatosporales > Streptomycetaceae > Streptomyces > Streptomyces sp. NBC_00028. Next base: position 8,609,061 of record NZ_CP108293.1, read on the forward strand.
GCATCCAGGTCGAGCACACGGTCACCGAGGAGGTCACCGACGTCGACCTCGTCCAGTCCCAGCTCCGCATCGCCGCCGGTGAGTCCCTCGCAGACCTCGGGCTCTCCCAGGAGACGGTCACCCTGCACGGCGCCGCCCTCCAGTGCCGGATCACCACCGAGGACCCCGCCAACGGCTTCCGCCCGGACACCGGCCGCATCAGCGCCTACCGCTCGCCCGGCGGCTCCGGCATCCGTCTCGACGGCGGAACCACCCACGCCGGTACGGAGATCAGCGCCCACTTCGACTCGATGCTGGTCAAACTCACCTGCCGGGGCCGGGACTTCGGTACCGCGGTCAAGCGGGCCCGGCGCGCGGTCGCCGAGTTCCGCATCCGCGGCGTGGCCACCAACATCCCGTTCCTCCAAGCCGTGTTGGACGACGCGGACTTCCAGGCGGGCCGCGTCACCACGTCGTTCATCGAGCAGCGCCCGCACCTGCTCACCTCCCGCACCTCCGCGGACCGCGGCACCAAGCTGCTCACCTATCTCGCCGACGTCACGGTCAACAAGCCGCACGGCGAGCGCCCCCAGCTGATCGACCCGACGACCAAGCTGCCGCGGCACACGAGCGAGGTGCCGCCCGCCGGTTCGAAGCAGCAGCTCACCGAGCTCGGCCCGGAGGGCTTCGCCCGCCGGCTGCGCGAGTCCCCGACCATCGGCGTCACCGACACCACGTTCCGCGACGCCCACCAGTCCCTGCTCGCGACCCGCGTGCGCACCAAGGACCTCCTCGCCGTCGCCCCGGTCGTCGCCCGCACCCTGCCCGAACTCCTCTCCCTCGAGTGCTGGGGCGGCGCCACCTACGACGTCGCCCTGCGCTTCCTCGCCGAGGACCCGTGGGAGCGGCTCGCCGCCCTGCGCGAGGCCGTCCCCAACATCTGCCTCCAGATGCTGCTGCGCGGCCGCAACACCGTCGGCTACACCCCGTACCCGACCGAGGTGACCGACGCCTTCGTGCAGGAGGCCGCCGCCACCGGCATCGACATCTTCCGCATCTTCGACGCGCTCAACGACGTCGGCCAGATGCGGCCCGCCATCGAGGCCGTACGCGAGACCGGCACCGCGATCGCCGAGGTCGCCCTCTGCTACACCTCCGACCTGTCGAACCCGAACGAGCGGCTCTACACCCTCGACTACTACCTGCGGCTCGCCGAGCAGATCGTCGAGGCCGGCGCGCACATCCTGGCCGTCAAGGACATGGCCGGTCTGCTGCGGGCACCGGCCGCCGCCACCCTCGTATCGGCGCTGCGGCGGGAGTTCGACCTGCCGGTGCACCTCCACACCCACGACACCGCGGGCGGTCAGCTCGGCACCTACCTGGCCGCGATCCAGGCCGGCGCGGACGCCGTGGACGGGGCGGTGGCCTCCATGGCCGGTACGACGTCCCAGCCCTCGCTGTCGGCGATCGTCGCCGCCACCGACCACTCCGCCCGGCCCACCGGCCTCGACCTGCTCGCGGTCGGCGACCTGGAGCCGTACTGGGAGAGCGTCCGCCGGATCTACGCCCCCTTCGAGGCGGGCCTCGCCTCGCCGACCGGCCGGGTCTACGACCACGAGATCCCCGGCGGCCAGCTCTCCAACCTGCGCACCCAGGCCGTCGCCCTCGGTCTCGGCGACCGCTTCGAGGACATCGAGGCGATGTACGCCGCCGCCGACCGGATCCTCGGCCATCTGGTGAAGGTCACCCCGTCGTCCAAGGTGGTCGGCGACCTCGCCCTGCACCTGGTCGGCGCCGGGGTGTCGCCGGAGGAATTCGAGGCGACGCCCGAGCGGTTCGACATCCCCGACTCGGTCATCGGCTTTCTCCGCGGCGAGCTGGGCACCCCGCCCGGCGGCTGGCCGGAGCCGTTCCGCAGCCGGGCCCTGAAGGGCCGCGCCGCCGCCAAGCCCGCACCGCAGCTGACGGCCGAGGACCGCGACGGGCTGGAGAAGGACCGGCGTGCCACCCTCAACCGGCTCCTCTTCCCCGGCCCCACGCGGGAGTTCGAGACCCACCGCCAGACCTACGGCGACACCAGCGTCCTCGACAGCAAGGACTTCTTCTACGGCCTGCGCCCGGGCCAGGAGTACGCCGTCGACCTGGAGCCCGGCGTCCGGCTCCTGATGGGTCTGGAGGCCGTCGGTGAGGCCGACGAGCGCGGGATGCGGACCGTGATGTCCACGCTCAACGGCCAGTTGCGGCCCATCCAGGTCCGTGACGTGGCCGCCGCCTCCGACCTCCCCGTCACCGAGAAGGCCGACCGCTCCAACCCCGGCCATGTCGCGGCCCCGTTCGCCGGCGTGGTGACCCTCGCGGTCGCCGAGGGCGACGAGGTCACGGCCGGCGGCACGGTCGCCACCATCGAGGCGATGAAGATGGAGGCCGCGATCACCGCCCCGAAGGCGGGGAAGGTGTCCCGGCTCGCCATCAACAAGATCCAGCAGGTGGAGGGCGGCGATCTGCTGTTCGTGATCGGCTGAGCCGGTCGGGCGGATTTCCCGATCGAGTGGTGACGGGCGTCACACCGGCGTACGGTCGTCTAGTGGACGGCGCCGTTCACTGACCCGTGGTGACGGTGCCACTCCCGAGAGTGCGACGCCCATGACCAGCTCCCGTTCCGCCGCGAAGACGGCCACCCCCGGCACCGGGGGTGGCGGAAACGCCATGGCACTGCTGGTCATCGCCTCGTGTCAGCTGATGGTGGTCCTCGACATCACCATCGTGAACATCGCCCTGCCGGACATCCAGCGCTCGCTCGACTTCTCCACCACGAGCCTGTCCTGGGTGGTCAACGCCTACACGCTCACCTTCGGCGGGCTGCTGCTGCTCGGCGGACGCACCGGCGACATCCTCGGGCGGCGGCGGATGTTCATCGTGGGCGTGCTGCTCTTCGTGCTCGCGTCCCTGCTCGGCGGCCTCTCCCAGAACGAGGCCCAACTCCTCGCCGCCCGCGCCTTCCAGGGCGTCGGCGGCGCCATCGCCTCCCCGACCTCCCTCGCCCTGATCAGCACCACGTTCCGTGAAGGCCCCGAGCGCAACCGGGCGTTCGGGGTGTTCGCCGCGGTCTCGGCGGGTGGTGGCGCGATCGGACTGCTGGCCGGCGGCATCCTCGTCGAGTACCTCAACTGGCGCTGGGTGCTGTTCGTCAACGTCCCCATCGGACTGCTCATCGCGGCCGCCGCACCCCGCTGGATCAGGGAGTCCGAGCGCCATCCAGGGCACTTCGACATCGCCGGCGCCCTCACCTCCACCGTCGGCATGGTCCTGCTGGTGTACGGGTTCATCAGAGCCGCCCAGGAGGGCTGGCGGGACGCCTACACGCTGGGCTCGTTCGCCGCGGCGATCGTCGTCCTCACGGCGTTCGTCCTCATCGAGCGGCGCTCCCGGCAACCGATCACGCCGCTGCACATGTTCGCCGACCGCAACCGGGCGGGGACGTACGGCATCATGCTCTGCCTCGCGGCGGCGATCTTCGGGATGTTCTTCTTCCTCACGCTGTTCGTGCAGAACGTCCTGGACTTCAGCCCGTTGCAGGCCGGGTTCGCGTTCCTGCCGGTCAGCGCGGTCATCGCGGTCGGCGCCGGACTGGCCTCGCGGTTCCTGCCCGTCTACGGGCCGAAGCCCTTCATGGTGGTGGGCGCGATCCTCGCCGCGGCCGGCCTCGCCTGGCTGACGCTGACCGACATCCACTCCACCTACGCGGGCAGTGTCCTCGGCCCGATGCTGGTGTTCAGCCTCGGCATGGGCATGGAGTTCGTGTCGCTGACGCTGATGGCGCTCTCCGACGTGCCCGTGCAGGAGACCGGCGCGGCCTCCGGGCTGCTCAACGCCACCCAGCAGGTGGGCGGTTCGCTCGGCCTGTCCATCCTGGTCACGACGTTCGGCACGGCCAGCAGCAACGAGACCGAGAAGTTCTTCGCGCAGGCCACCCCGGCCGAGCAGCTCTTCTTCAAGCGCACGGGACAACTGCCCGGGAAATGGGCCGACCAGGTCCTCACCGCCGGTGTCTCGGCCGCGTTCATCGTCGCGGCGATCTTCACCGCGGTCGCCGCGCTGATCGCCGTACTCGCCATTCAGGTACGGCCGTCCGACCTGGAGCGACTCCAGGGCAACGGCGGCGGGACACCCTCACCGCAGTGAGACGGGCGCCGGCACCAGCCCCAACCGCTGGGCGCGCAGTACGGTGCCCAGCCGGTCGTGGGTGTCGAGCTTGCGGTAGATGTTCGCGACGTGCTTGTGCACCGTCCGCTCCGAGATACCGAGCCTGCGGGCCATGGCGGCGGCGGTCAGCGCGTCGGTGAGCAGGAGCAGCACGGTCGTCTCCCGCGGCGTCAGCCCTACCTCGGTCGTACCGGCGTCCGGCGAGGCGGTGCGCCGCAGGCGTTCCAGGAGCTGCCGCTGCTGCTCGATCCCGGCGAGCAGCGGCTGGAGCAGGCCCGCGACCCGCACCTCGTCCTCGGTGAAGTCCCGGCCCGAGCGGTAGACGAGACAACCGGTGACGGGCGCACCGGACCCCGGCAGCGGTATCCCCAGCACCTGGTCGACGTCCATGAGGTCGTCGAGCAGCCGGGCCGTCCGGCTCGCGCCCCACGCCCGCCCCGCGGCCGTCCGCGCCGTGACCGGTGTCCGGTCCGGCGCGGCGGCGTAGTGCCCCGCGAAGGGGTAGCCCGCGCGCAGCAGCCCCATCGCCTCGGCCCCGAGACCGCCGAACTCCGCGGCGACCTCGGAGGACAGGCCCAGCGTGCCGCCGTCCTCGCTCCAGTCGTCCAGCTTGTAGATCAGTGTCTCGCCGCCGCACAGCTCCGGCAGAGCGGCCGCGACCGACGGCCAGAGCAGGTCGGGATCGCGTTGGTGAAGTGCCGCCACGGCCACCGACAGCATGCGTTCATAGGCCCCGCCAAGCCCCTGTGCCACGTCCCGCTCCGCCCGCTCGCGTACGCAGTTGTACCCATACCTGCGTGTCACCTTGCTGTTCCAGAATGCAACAACTGGGGGAGAACAGGCCCGGAGGGGGTGCCTGGTTCTCTCCCTCTTCCGTGCGGGCCGCCGGAACGGGGGACCGGCGGCCCGCACGGCACTCTCAGCCGGGGTCGGGGCGCGCCGCGTCCGAGAGGGACTTGACGCCTCCGTGGGCAGTGAGGCCCCCGTCCACCGGAATGTCCGCGCCGGTGATGAAGGACGACTCGTCGGAGATCAGGAACAGCACGAGCGGGGCGATGTCGTCGACCGTTCCGCTGCGCCCGAGCGGCGTCTCCCGCAGGGTCGCCGCCCGGAAGGCGTCCGTGGCGGCGGTGGTCATCTGCATCTCGATGAAGCCGGGATGGATCGTGTTGACCCGGATGCCGCGCGGCCCGAACTCCGTCGCCGCGATCTTCGACAGCCCGCGCAGCGCCCACTTGCCGGCCGTGTAGGCGACCGGGTAGTAGCCGGTCAGGGCGGCGGACGAACCGACGTTGACGATGGAGGAGCCCGCCGCCATCAGCGGGGCGAGGTACTGGATGCCGAGCAGCGGCCCGGTGGTGTTGACCGCCTGCGCCCGCGCCATGTCCGCGGCCGTCACCTCCCCGCGCCCGCGCGCTGGATGATCCCCGCGTTGTTGACCAGGCCATGGACCTGCCCGTACAACTCCTTGATCTCGGCCGCCAGTTCGGCCCGGTCCGTCTCCTTGCTCACGTCGAGGCGACGGCAGCCCTCGCCCTCCGGACGTACGTCGGTGGCGACCACCTCGGCCCCGGCGGGGCCAGGGCGGCCGCCTCGGCGGCACCCTGACCACGGGCCGCGCCCGTGACGACGACGACCTTCCCGGCCAGCCGGGTCGTCCTCTCGCCCATGCCGGACAACCTACTGTCCTGGCACGTCAAGACCCGGCTCGTAGGACGGCTCGGGGTTGAACACCGGGTGATAGCTCTCGGGCGCGGCCAGGTAACTGACGGGCAGCCCGCCGGTGTCGACCACGATCTGGTCGACGGCGATCGCCGCGTCCACCATGAAGATCCGCAGCACATGCTCACCGGGCTCGGCGACGCTCACGGTCGTGGTCAGCCTCTCCACGCCGTCCTCGACGTTACGTGCCCACGCGTCCCCGCGGTTGCCGGTGGCGACGGCCTGCCCGGTGAGCACGACGGCCGGCTGGTCGTCCAGCGCCACGGCCACCCGCCGATACCCGCGCTCGTCGAGCGAGGGCAGCCGGAACACGGTCACGGGGAAGGCGCCGGTCGACGAGAACCGCACCCGGTACCTCAACTCCGGTGCCCGAGAGGCGAAGTCACCGGTGACCGAGGCCGCCGTCGACGGCACCGCCTCCACGGCTCCGGTACGACGCCCGAGACCCCGTACGACCCGCCAGCGGGCCCCGCCCCGTGCCACCCGCTGCTCGAAGTGCGCCGCGTCGATCGACACATATCCGCCCGCCTCGACGAACCCCCGGGCCCGCCGCCGCGCCCGCGCACCGTCGTTGACCACCCGCACCGGCACCTCGACGCTCCGTCCGCCGCCGGTGACGACGACCGAGGTGTCGAGCGTGCCCTCCGGCGCCCGCTCCCAGTCGACCTCGACCCACACCCGCGTCTGCTCGGTCAGCGATCCGCCCGAGGTGTTGAGCCGCAGCCACGAGGCACCCGGCTCCGCCGTCCAGTCCAGCGCCAGGAAGCCGGTGTTGAAGACGTCCACGAACCGCCGGTCACGGGAGTAGGCGGAGAAGAGCAGCGGCCGGGCCGCCCCCGTCTCGTTCCCCTCCGCCGCCACCCCGAGCCCCGACGTCTCCGTCCGGGTGACCCGGGTGACGGTCGGACGCCCCGGCGCCTTGGGGATCTGGGAGGGGTACGGGTTGATGTAGCCGTCCCATTTCCCGCCCGCCACCTGGGTGTTGTACCGCAGCGTGAGCGCCTGTTCGTCCGAGTGCGCGGCCAGGGCCAGGTCCGCGAAACGGTTCGCGCCGACCCCGCGCCCCTGCCGCACGGCGAGCGCGTTGCGGTCCGCCCAGTAGTACTTGAGGTTCATCAAGTACGCCCCGTGCACCGGGTATTCGACCAGCTCGTAGAAGGCATCCGCGCACTCCGCGGGCACCTCGGCCGCCACCGCCCGCACCCGCGCCAGCAACGCCTCGTACGCGGCCAGTCGCCGTCCCGCCTCGTCGCCGTGATGGATCACGGACAGGATGCCGGGCGCGATGAACTCGGGGCGCAGCTCCGCCGCGAGCCGGTAGTACTCGGTGCGGATCGCGGCGATCTCCCGGCCGTACCGGCGCCCGAACTGCCGCCCCTCCCAATCGGCGAGAAAGTCCTCCACCTCGTCCGGACCCCAACGGTCCACGTCCCAGGCCATGTCCATCGAGAAGGACAGCCCCGTCTCGATCGACTTCAGATCACCCACGTTGAAGATCCACATGCGATCCACGCCGTGTTCGTACACGCGGCGCAACTCCTGCCAGACCTTCGCCAGTTGGGTGGTGTCCAGCCACAGATAGCTCTTCGGGCGGCCCCAGTAGGACAGGTGGTAGTAGATGCCGTTGCCGCCGGAACGGGCGCGCTCGCTGTCGTTCGGCAGCTGGCGCATGTTGCCGTGGTTGTCGTCCGGCCAGATCAGCGTCACGTCGTCGGGGACCTGGACACCGGCGTTGTACAGCTCCAGGACTTCCTTGTACGGGATGAAGATCTGCGGCTCGACCACGGCCCCGACCTCTTCGGTGAGGATGCGGCGCTGGTCGGCGATGATGTCGTTCATCACGACGACCTTCTCGGGGATCGTCGTCGCGTACTTGGTCTCCAGCGCGCTGTCGTGCAGCCCGCGCATGCCCAGCGTCCAGCTGCTCTCGTAGGCGGCGTTCTGTCTCGCGCGGGCTCGCCAGTAGTCGGAGATCACGGCCGGGTTCACCGTGTAGTCGTACACCGGCAGGCTGCCGTCGGCGTTCGGGTGCTCGCCGGCCCACGGCTCCCACTCGTGGACGCCGTTGCGCAGCAGGGCCTCGGGGTGACTCGACCCGACGACCAGCCCGTATTCGTCGGCGAGTTCGGGGTTCTCGCGGTACTTGTTGAAGAAGTCGGAGTACGGATGCATCGCGGGCCACAGGTAGTTGGCCTTGAGGCGGAGCAGCAGCTCGAAGATCCGCTTGTACGTCTCCGGGCCGATGTTCTTGTCCGGCTCCTGGGTGCGGTGGGACCAAGTGGTCAGGTTCTGCTCGTCGTTGATGAAGACGCCGCGGTAGCGGACGGAGGGCTCACGGCGCAGGAACCGGCCCGCGGGGACCGTCACCGTGTCCCGGCGTTCCACCGGGACGTCGGCCCACCAGTACCAGGGTGAGACACCGATGCGCTCCGAGATGTCGTAGACGCCGTAGACGGTGCCTCGGCGGTCGCTTCCCGCGATCACCAGTGCGCGTTCCACGCCGGGCGCGGGGTGCTCGACGACCTGGGTCACGGAGGCTTCCCAGCGTCCGCGCACCTGTGCGACGTCGAGGCGTCCGTCGTCCACGAGCCGGTCGATGACGGGACTCGATCCGAGGGTGCCGACGAGGACGAGGCCGACTGCCCGGTCCGGCAGGGTGTGCAGCAGCTCCGGGCGGACCCCGCCGACCCGCTCGACGTCCGCCCGCAGATCGCCGGCCGCGCGGATCACGGCGGCGTCGTCGGCCGCGTCCACGAAGACGGCGACGGCGGTGCCCGCGTCGACCAGCGGGAAGTCGGGGCGGCCCCCGGACGCGGCCTGCGCGCTCGTGGGCAACAGCCCGGGGAGCAACGGGGCCGCTCCCACGGCGGCCATTCCCTTCAGGAACGACTTGCGCGACCAGGACGATGACTCGCGGTGCGGCACGAGATGCTGCCTTTCCGTTGGCATGGCATGGCATGGCCAGGCTAGAAAGCGCTTTCTCGCGCAGCGTAGGTCAGGGCTTCGGGGGGCGTCCAGAGTGGTGCAGCGGGGGAATGGAGGGGCGTGAGGGGTCAGGGCCGGGCGGTTGGCGGCCCCGCGCCGCTGTGGTGGCGCCGGAACGGGTGGATGCGCGTCGGTCAGCGGAGGGAGGCCGGTCGGCTGGACGATCAGCCGCAGCCCGGGCTGTCGAGGCCGATCACCAGGTCGAAGATGCCGTGCGGAATGCGGAGAGACGCCGGTGGACGCGAGCGTGGTCCCGGCGCGCAGGACGAGCAGCCCGGTCAGCGCACGCGGGCGAGCCCCGCCGGGCGGCTGGGTTCCTGCCCTGAAGCGACCGCCGGGCGGGCAGCCGGGGCGCAGCCCTGAAAGGGCCCCAGCGTCCGCAGGCGCCCCCGGCGCCCTCCGTCAGTCGCGGTCCGCGCGTGCCGCCTTCTCGGCGTGCAGCTTCTTGACGCGGGCGCCCTCCTTGCGGACCTCGGCCTGCGTGGCGCGCTCCTTGACCAGCCACTCGGGCTGCTCCTGCTTCAGCGTCTCGATCTGTTCCGTGGTGAGCGGCTCGGTGACACCGCCGCGCGCGAGGCCGGCGATGGACACGCCGAGCTTGGCCGCGACCACGGGGCGGGGGTGCGGGCCGTTGGCGCGCAGGTCCTGGAGCCACTGGGGCGGATCGGCCTGGAGTTCGGTGAGCTGGGCCCGCGAGACGACACCCTCACGGAACTCGGCGGGGGTGGCCTCGAGGTACACACCCAGCTTCTTCGCCGCGGTCGCGGGCTTCATCGTCTGGGTGCTCTGGTGCTGCGTCATGGGGTCAAGGGTATCGACTGGGTGAACCTTCGCCGACCACGGCGGGTAACCTGGCCAGGTGACAGGCGTGGACGAACCCCCGAAGACAGGCCCGGAAGAACCCCCGGCGTTCCGGCTCGCCTACGTCCCGGGAGCGACCCCCGCGAAGTGGGTGCGGATCTGGCACGAGCGGCTGGCGGACGTTCCGCTCACCCTCCTCCAGCTCTCCGGCGCGGAGGCGGTCGACGCGCTGCGGGACGGCTCCGCGGACGCCGGTCTCGTACGGCTGCCGGTCGACCGTACGTTCTTCAGCGCCATCCCCCTCTACACCGAGACCACGGTCGTCGTCGTCCCCAAGGACCACGTCATCGCCGCCGTGGAGCAGGTGACTCTCGACGATCTGGCCGACGAGACCGTGCTGCACCCCCTTGACGACGTCTTCGACTGGGAGCGGCCGCCGGGGGAGCCGGCCTTCGAGCGGCCCGCGACCACGGAGGACGCGATCGAGTTGGTCGCGGCCGGTATCGGGGTGCTCGTCGTCCCGCAGTCGCTGGCCCGGCTGCACCACCGCAAGGACCTCACCTACCGGCCGGTCACGGACGCCCCCGAGTCCTCCGTCGCCCTGTCGTGGCCGGAGGAGGCGACCACGGACCTGGTCGAGGACTTCATCGGCATCGTCCGTGGCCGCACGGTCAACAGCACGCGGGGCCGGGCCAAGGAGCAGGCCGAGGCGAAGCCGGCGAAGGCCAAGGCGCCCGCTCAGCCCAGGAAGCCGCAGCAGAAGCGGGCGGCCCCGGCGGGCGGACGGCGCAAGCCGCCCGCCGCCAAGCGGGGCAAGCCCAAGCGCAGGTCCTAGACCTAGGACACGTAGGTCGCCTGCCCCGCCGTGTTGATCACCGTCTGGCCGTTGGCCTGGGTGAGCAGCCCGGCGGACACCCACGCGTTCACGGTGGACGTCACCTTGGCCACCAGCGCGCTCTTGCTCGTGAAGGGTGCCCCCGCCCAGATCTCGTCGAGCAGCGTGGTGCCGTCGGACCTCGCCGGGTTGGCGACGCCCGAGTCGAGCTTCCCGAAGACGACCTTGGGCTCGGAACGCCGGAAGTAGGCGTGGGTCGCGGCCTCCGTTCCCTCCATGAAGGGCGCGAACTCGGTGCCGCTCAGGGTGTAGTGGAGGGGCGTGCCGCTCACCGGGGTGAGGGTGGGCAGCAGGTCGCCGGAGAGGGCGGCGTTGGCGTACAGCCCGAACGACAGGTAGCCGGTGGCCGAGTTGCGGGCGACCAGGTTGACGGGGCCGTAGAACAGGGTCTGCAACGACGGGTCGTCCAGGGCCTTTTCGACCCGCAGCCGGAAGGGGACGGTGACGTGGACGACATCACCCGCCGTCCAGGTCCGCGACACCGTGAAGTAGCTCCCGGCGGCCGGAGTCCCGCTCACCGCGGCGCCGTTGACGGTCACCTGGAACCCGGCCGTCGCCCATGACGGCACCCGCAGCTTCAGGGCGAAGGCCGCGCTGCTCCCGCCGAAGGTGAGGGTGGTGCCCTGCTCGCGCGGATAGGTGGTGGTCTGAGTGATCGTCACCCCCTTGGCGGCCCAGGTCAGTTGGGAGGGGCTGTAGAGGTTGACGTACAGCGCGCTGCCGTCGGCCGCCTTGAAGTACACCGAGTCCTGGTACTTGGTGGCACTCTCCATGCCCGTGCCCTCGCAGCAGGTGGTGCCCTGCTTGGGCGTGTAGTCCCGGACATGACCGGGCGTCAGCCCGATGAAGTACGTGACGAGCGGCTTCTCCGCGTCGGCCTTGTCCTGCTTGGAACCGAGGACCTGGTTGTAGAGGGCCCGCTCGTAGTAGTCCATGTACTTCGGGCTCTGCTCGTGGAAGAACAGGGTCCGGCTGAGCTTGAGCAGGTTGTACGCGCAGCACGTCTCGGCGTCGGTGTCGCTGATGGTGCCCGCGATCAGCCCGGACGCCTTCCAGAACTCGCCGGTGCTGGTGCCGCCGATGCCGTACATACGGTTCGGCACGACCATGCCCCAGAAGTTCTTCGCGGCGGTGAGGTAGCGCGTCTCACCCGTCGCGTCGTACAGCCGCAGCAGCCCCGTGAAGATCGGTATGTGCTGGTTGGCGTGCAGGCCGTTGAGGGTGTCCGTGTTCGCGGCGCAGGCGTCGATGAGCGAGTCGAGGTCGAACAGCTTGGCCAGTGCGAGGTGTTCGGCCTTCCCGGTGACGGCGTACAGGTCGACGATCGCCTCGACGATGCCGCCGAACTCCCCGCTGGAGAACAGGCCCCACATCCGCTGGAGGGTCGCCTCGGGCAGCACCGACAGCCGGGAGTGCATCCAGTCGCCCATGCCGGAGGCGAGGTCGAGGGCGCGGGCGTCGCCGGTGGCGGTGTACGCGTCCAGCAGACCGCGCAGGATCTTGTGCGCGGTGTAGTACGGCGCCCACACCTTGGTGTAGTCGCTCGCGGTCATCGACTCCAGGGTGATGAACTGCGTCTCCGGGTAGGCCGCCAGGAACCCGGGATGGCTCGGCCCGCCCCAGGTGCGGCGCAGGGTCGCGGTCAGACCGCGGCCGGACGCGTCGGAGAAGGTGCCGCCGCTCGTGGTCTGGAACCAGTACGAGGCGAGGTTGCCGAGTCCGGCCGTGGAGAGCTTGGCCTCGTTGGTCTGGAGTGAGGTGATCTCGGCCTGGGTCAGCGCCCGCGACCAGACGTTGAACTCGTCGAAGCCGCCCGCGTAGACAGGGTCGCCCGAGTAGTTCGAGCGGCCGAGCCAGTTGTTGGTGAGGGTGCCGAGCGTCGCCGGGTTGAGCGTCATCGCGGTGTTCGTGGCGACGGCGGTGCCGTTGACGTACAGCGTGCCGGTGCTGCCGGAGATCGTGACCGCGAGGTGGCTCCACTGGTTCAGCGGCAGCGCGGCCGTGCCGTTGAGGCCCTGTTCACCGCCGGCCCCGCTGGTGGTGATGGCGAACCGGGGCACACCGCTCGCGTTGCGGCCGGCCAGATACATGTACCGGGTGGTGTTGTTGCCGAAGTCGAAGATCCGCTGCCAGTTGGCGTCGTGCGTGGGCTTCACCCACACCGACAGCGTGATCGCGGAGGCCCCGCCGAGCACCGCGGCGGGCAGGTCGACGTACTGGTAGGAGCCGCGCACGTTCTCCAGCGCGCTGCCCCATTTCCCGGTGACGGACAGCATCTTGGGGTCGGTGCGCAGGGCGGCGCGCGCGTCGGTCAGCGCCCCCACGACGGTCGCGATCTTGTCGGCGAAGACCTGCTCACCGGTGCTCGCGTACGCCTGGGACAGCATGGTCAGGAAGTGGCCGGTGTAGTGCCCGCGCAGATTGCCGTTGGCCTCGCCGTCCAGTCCCTCCCAGCCGCCGGGCGCGACCGCGCCGCCGGTGGAGAGCCCGGCGTTGGCGCGGAAGACCTGGACGAGCCGGTTCACGTCGTAGCCGCGCGCATGGTCGAGCATCAACTGCCGTTTGTCGGCGAACACGCCCGCCTTCAGGGCCACTTCGTCGAGGGAGAAAGGCTGTACGGACCAGGCGGCGGGTGCGACGGAGGCCGCCGCGACGGCCCTCCCGCTCGCGGCGTACGAGATCGCGGGCGCGACCGCGGCGAACGCGGCGGCCTGGAAGAGGTGTCGTCTGGAGAGGGGCGGGGCCATGTGTGCTCCTCTGGTGCATCCTCGGGAGGGGAGTCCGAAGGGTTCGAAATAACGAACGCCATTCGAATGGTCGACCAGACGATAGGGAGGGGGCGCGTGAGCGTCAACGGGTCGGGAGCGCCCAGTTCCGGTCGGACGCGTCGCGACGGCGTGGTCGAACAGCCGAGGACGCGGTCGCCGAACGTGCCGAGCGCAACGTGACTGGGACGGGCCCTGGGTGACAGCGCGTCCGACGTCGCCTTCTAGGGTGCGGACATGACCACGCAGCCGTATCTCTCCGCACTGTTCTCCCTCGAAGACCGTGTCGCCCTCGTCACCGGTGGCAGCTCCGGCATCGGCCGGGCCGTCGCGGGAGCGCTCGCCCGGGCCGGAGCGAGCGTGGTGGTGGTAGCCCGCAAGGAAGCGGAACTGAGGTCCACCGTGGACGAGTTGAAGGGCGAAGGCTGCCGTGCCGCGTGGGTCAGCGCCGACCTCGGCACCCGCGACGGCGTGCGCGCGGCGGCCGAGGAGGCGGTGAAGGTCTTCGGGGAGCCGGACATCCTCGTCAACTCCGCCGGCGTCAACGTGCGGCCCCCCATGGGCGAGCTGGCCGAGGACGTGTGGGACACCACCATGGCCGTCAACCTGGAGGCACCCTTTCTGCTGGGGCAGCGGTTCGGCCCCGGCATGGCCGAGCGCGGCTTCGGGCGGATCATCCACATCACCTCCCAGCAGGCCCACCGTGCCTTCGTCCAGAGCGGCGCCTACGGCGTCTCCAAGGGCGGCCTGGAATCCCTCGCCCGTTCCCAGGCGGAGGCATGGTCGCCGTACGGCGTCACCTGCAACACGCTCGTGCCGGGCTTCGTGATGACCCCCCTCAACGCCCGCCTCGCGAACGACCCCGAGAAGGTCGCGGCGCTCGCCGCCCGCACGATGGTCGGACGCAACGGGCTGGCCGAGGACTTCGAAGGCGCCGCGGTCTTCCTCGCGAGCCACGCCTCCGCGTACGTCACCGGCCAGTCGATCTTCGTCGACGGCGGCCTCTCGGTGCACTAACAGAAATTGTGGAGAAGATGACCAGGCAGACCCGCCCCGTCGACCACGACCTCATCGAGGCCGCGGCGCACGTCGCCCGCACCCGTTGCCGGGGTGACAACCACACCATGGCCGCCGCCGCCCGCGCCCGGGACGGCCGGATCATCACCGCGGTCAACGCCTACCACTTCACCGGAGGACCCTGCGCCGAACTGGTCCTCATCGGCACGGCGGCCGCCCAGGGCGCCTACGAACTGGACACGATCGTCGCCGTGGGCGACCGCGACCGGGGCGTCGTCCCGCCGTGCGGCCGATGCCGGCAGGTCCTTCTCGACTACTTCCCTGCGATCGAGGTCATCGTCGGCACGGGCGACCACATCCGGACCGTCCCTGTCACAGACCTGCTGCCGGAGACCTACGTCTGGGCGGACCACCAGCTCGACGCGAAGTAGTGCGAGCAGGCCAGGACGGGAGGAAGGCGCGAAGCGGCCTTCAAGGGGCGCGGGGCTGTGTCGATGTGCGGCTCCGCCGCGTGGGCGCGACCAGCCACAACGGCGCCGCACCCGCCAATTCACGGCACCCGGCACCTCCCTGACCCGGCTCAACCAGCGGAGCGCCTGGCAGAATCGGCCCCGTGGATCGATGGATCCTCGAACGCGAGCGCGAGTTGACGCGACTGGCCGCGGCCGCCCGGGAGGCGGCAGCCGGTGCCGGTTCGGTGGCGCTCGTCTTCGGTGAGGCCGGCATCGGCAAGTCGAGCCTGGTGAAGGCCATGCCGGAGCGGCTGCCCGGCCAGGCCCGGATGCTCGTCGGCCAGTGCGACGACCTCGCCACCCGGCGTCCCCTCGGCCCGTTCCGCGACCTCGTCGGCAGCGTGGGCGCCGATCTCGCCCGCGCCGTCATGGAGGGCGGCGACCGCCATCGCGTCTACGAGGCCCTGCACGCCGAACTCGCCGGCACCCCGCACCCCGCGGTCCTGGTCGTCGAGGACGTCCACTGGGCCGACGAGGGCTCCCTGGACGCCCTGCGCTTCCTGGTCCGGCGGATGGAAGGGCTGCCCGCCCTGCTCGTCCTCACCTACCGCGACGACGAGTTGAGCCGCGAACACCCCCTGCGTCACCTCCTCGGCCAGGTCTCCCGCACATCCCGGGTGCACCGGCTGCCCCTCGCCCGGCTCTCCCTCGACGCGGTGCGCGCGCTGAGCGCCGCCCGCAGACTCGACGCCGCCCAGGTGTACGAGGTGACGTCCGGCAACCCCTTCTTCGTCGCCGAGATCGTGGCCGCCGGCGGCACCGGGGGAGTGCCCCCGACGGTCGTCGACGCCGTCATGGCCCGGCTGCGGGGCCTGGACCCGGCGACGGTGGACGCGCTGGAACAGCTCACGGTCGTACCCTCCGCAGTCGAACGTCCGCTGGTCGACGCCCTGTTCAAGGACGGCGTGGCCGTGCTGGCCGCGGCCGAGCAGCGCGGACTGCTCACCGTCGCGCCGGAACGGGTCGCGTTCCGGCACGAGCTGATCCGGCGGGCCGTCGTCGACTCGCTGCCCGCCGCCCGCCGCATCGACCTCAACCGCCGCGTCCTCGCCGCGCTCATCGCCCGGCCCGGCTCCGACGCCGCCCGCATCGTCCACCACGCCGACCAGGCCGGCGACCAGGACGCCATCGCCCGCTACGGCCCCGACGCCGCCAAGGACGCCGCCTGCGCCGGCGCCCACCGCGAGGCCGCCGCCCAACTCCGGCTCGTCCTGCGCGGGCGCCACCGCTACGGCCCGGCCGACCTCGCCGACCTGCTGGAACGCTACGCCGTGGAGAGCTACACCATCGCCGACTCGGCCGCCGCCGTCACCGCCCAGCGCGAGGCCGTCGCGCTGCGCCGCTCCCTCGGCGACACCCTCGGGCTCGGCGCCGACCTGCGCTGGCTGTCCCGCATCCACTGGTGGGCCGGCGACGCCGACCAGGCCCAGGACGCCGCCCGCGAGGCCGTCGCCGTCCTCGAACACGCCGGCGACGACCGGCTCCTCGCCCTCGCCGTCAGCAACACCGCCCAGCTGCGCATGCTCTCCGACCGCTACACCGAGGCCGTCGAACACGGCGAACGCGCCATCTCGCTGGCCCGCAAGGCCGACGACGCCGCGATCCTCTCCCACGCCCTGAACAACGTCGGTACGGCCCGCTGGCGCGGCGGCGACCCCGGCGGGCGGCGACAGCTGGAGGAAAGCCTGGAGGTGGCGCTCGCCGCGGGCGAGGTCGAACACGCCTGCCGCTCCTACGCCAACCTGATCTGGACCCTCCTCGACAACCTCCGGTACGACGAGGCCGACCTCTTCCTGCCCCCGGCGATGGACCTCGCCGACCGCGCCGAACACCTCGGCTTCCTCAACTACCTCCACGTCGAGCTGGCTGTACGGCGCCTGGCCGCCGCCGACTGGGAGGACGCCGAGAAGCACGCCGAGTACGGCATGCACGACTTCGTGCCCGCCCGCTGCCCCGCCCTCACCGTCCTCGCCCGGGTCCGGATCCGCTGCGGCCGGCCCGGCGCCGCCGAACTCCTCGCCGAGGCCCGCGAGATCGCCGTACGCACCAGGGAACTCCAGCGCACCGGGCCGGTCGCGGCGGCACTCGCCGAGGCGGCCTGGCTGCGCGGCGACCTCGCCGCCGTCACCGCCGCAGCGGGGCCCGTCCACGCCCAGGCCGACCGACTGCCCGGCGTCCCCTACCGCGCCGAGCTCGGCTACTGGCTCACCCGGGCCGGCCACACCGTCCGACTCGACGACTCGGAGCATCCGTACGCGCTCCAGGCCCGCGGCCTCTCGCACGAGGCCGCCACCCGCTGGCTGGAGGCGGGCTGCCCCTACGAACACGCCGTCGCCCTCGCGGAGAGCCCCGACCCCGCCGACAAACTCACCGCCCTCGCCACCCTCGACGCGCTCGGCGCCGAACCGCGCGCCCGGCTGCTCCGCACCGAACTGCGCGGGATCGGCGTACGGCACATCCCGCGCGGCCCGCTCGCCGCGACCCGGGAGAACCCGGCGGGCCTCACCCGGCGCCAGCTCCAGGTCATGCGGCTGCTCGCGGACGGACTGACCAACGCGGAGATCGCGGCGCGGCTCGTGGTGTCGGTGCGGACGGTCGACAACCACGTGCGGGCCGTCCTCGACAAGCTCGACGCCCCCACGCGCCGCCACGCGGCCGCCCGCGCGGCGCGGCTCGGACTGCTGGCGGAAGGGGAAGGAACGCTCCCGGAGGCCGAGGGGCCGCTTCCGCTCTCCGAAACGTAGGTATCCGGCGGCGCCGAGCTGGGTGACGCACACGGATGTCCGTTCGGTGGTGACGCGAGTAGAACGGGCGAATCGATCCGAATTTCACGAAACGGGGGATCGCATGTCCAGCTCCATCGCCCGCGCGGCGCGCAGTGAACTCACCGAATTCACCGGCGAGTTGATCGGCCCCGACGACGCCTCCTACGAGGAGGCCCGCAGCGTCTACAACGCGATGATCGACCGGCGCCCCGCCCTGATCGCCCGCTGCGCCGACGCGGACGCCGTCGCCCGCGTGATCGGCTTCGCCCGCGCCCACGACCTGCCGCTCGCCGTGCGGGGCGGCGGCCACCACGGCGCCGGCCTCGGCACCGTCGACGGCGGTGTGGTCGCCGACCTGTCACCGCTGAAGCACATCGAGGTCGACGCCGAGGCGCGCAACGTCCGGGTCGGCGGTGGCTGCGTCTGGGGCGAGGTCGACCGCGCCACCAACACCCACGGCCTCGCCACCCCCAGCGGCATCATCTCCACCACCGGCGTCGGCGGCATCACCACCGGCGGCGGCCTCGGTCACCTCACCCGCAGGTGCGGGCTGACCATCGACAACCTGCTGGAGGCCGAGGTCGTCCTCGCCGACGGGCGGAAGGTGGTCGCCAGCGGCTACGAGAACAGCGACCTGTTCTGGGCGATCCGGGGCGGCGGCGGCAACTTCGGTGTCGTCACCTCGTTCCTCTTCCGGCTGCACGAGATCAGCACGGTCGTCGCCGGACCCACCTTCTGGGCGGTGGAGGACAGCGCCGAAGTCCTCGCCGCCTACCGGGACTTCCTGCCGACCGCGCCCCGCGAACTCAATGGCTTCTTCCTGCACGGCACGGTCCCGCCCGCCCCGCCGTTCCCCGAGGAGATCCAGCTGCGCAAGACCGCCGGCATCGTCTGGTGCTACACCGGCGCCGACACCGAGGCCGCCGCCCGCGAGATGGCCCCGCTGCTCGACGCGCTGCCCGCGCCGCTGCTGCACGCCCCCATGGTGCTGCAACACCCCGAACTCCAGGCCATGTTCGACGGGCTCTACCCACCCGGCCACCAGTGGTACTGGCGCGCCGACTTCGTGGAGTCCATCCCCGACGACGCCGTCGCTCTGCACGCCAAGTTCGGGGCCGAGGTCCCCACGATGCAGTCGACCATGCACCTCTACCCGATCGACGGCGCCGCCCACGACGTCGGCCAGGACGAGACCCCCTGGGCCTATCGGCACGCCAACTGGGCGTCCGTGTACGCCGGTGTCGACCCCGACCCGGCCAACGCCGAGCTGATCAAACGCTGGACGGTCGACTACTTCGACGCCCTGCACCCGTACTCGGCGGGCGGCGCCTACGTGAACATGATGATGGACGAGGGTCAGGAGCGTGTCCGGTCCAGCTATCGCGGCAACTACGACCGGCTGGCCCGTATCAAGGCCGACCGCGACCCGGACAACGTCTTCCGCCTCAACCAGAACATCCAGCCGGCCGCGAAGCCGACGCACGAGTCGCGGCCGTAGTCCGCGCCTCACAGGGGGGGCGCTCACCAGGCGTCCACGTACGAACGGTGCCTCGGCTGCGGGGCGGGGCACCGTTCCAGGGCCGCCAGGATCCAGGCCCGCGACCCGGCCGGGTCGATCACCGCGTCGATCTCCAGCGCGGCCGCCGCGTTGACCGCCTTCCCGTGTTCGTACAACTCGGCGACCCGCGCCTCGAAGGCGCGCGCACGCTCGGCCGGGTCCGCGATCGACTCCAGCTCCCTGCGGTAGCCGAGCCGGACCGCGCCCTCCAGCCCCATCCCGCCGAACTCCCCGCTGGGCCAGGCGGCGGTGGCCAGCGGAGCACGGGTCGAACCGCCCATCATGGCCATCGCGCCGAGCCCGTACGCCTTGCGCAGCACCAGACTCACCAACGGCACCCGCAGGTTGGCGCCGATGACGAACAGCCGCGCGAAGTGCCGTACCGTGGCGGTCCGTTCGGCGTCCGGGCCGACCATGAAACCCGGGGTGTCGCACAGCGAGACGACCGGCAGCCCGAACGCGTCGCACAGCTGGAGGAATCGCGCGGTCTTGTCGGCCGCGTCCCGGTCGATCGCCCCGCCCAGATGCGC
This sequence comes from Streptomyces sp. NBC_00028, assembly GCF_045041065.1. Classification (NCBI taxonomy): domain Bacteria; kingdom Bacillati; phylum Actinomycetota; class Actinomycetes; order Kitasatosporales; family Streptomycetaceae; genus Streptomyces; species Streptomyces sp. NBC_00028. Next base: position 8,628,793 of record NZ_CP108293.1, read on the forward strand.
CGGACTGCTCGCGATCACCCCCAAAGGCCGCCCCTCGACGCGCGCCAGACAGGTCAGCACCCCCACCCCGAACTCCGCCCGCAGCTCCAGCACGGACCCGACGTCCGCCAGCCCGCGCACCACCGCCCGCATGTCGTACGCCCGCCGCCGGTTCTCCGGCACCGCGTGCCGCAGCAGCCGCTGGTCCGGCGCCTCCCAACTCCCTTGCGCGCCTTGGAAGTAGCCCAGGTACCGACGCGCGACCCGCACGGCCTCCGCCTCGTCGGCTACCGCGATGTCGACGACCCCGTTGGGCACCTGCACCGACAGCGGCCCGACCTCCTCCGGCCGGTACACCCCGAGCCCGCCGCCCTCGATCATCGCGGGCCCGCCCATCCCGATGCTCGCCTCGGGCGTGGCGATCACCACGTCACAGCATCCGAGCAGCGCCGCGTTCCCCGCGAAACACCGCCCCGAGGCGATGCCGACCAGCGGCACCAGACCGCTCAGCCGCCCCATCCGCTGGAAGGTCGTCACGTCCAGGCCCGCCACCGCGGTCGTGTCGGTGTCCCCGGGCCGGCCCCCGCCGCCCTCCGCGAACAGCACGACCGGCAGCCGCCGTTCCGCCGCGATCTCCAGCATCCGGTCGGTCTTGCGATGGTTCTGCAACCCCTGGGTCCCGGCCAGGACGGTGTAGTCGTACGACATCGCCACGCACGGTCCGCCGTTGACCCGCCCGGTGCCGCTGACCAGACCATCCGCCGGCGTCGACCGGATCAGGTCGTCCAGCGAGCGCCGCCGGCGCTGGGCGGCGATCGCGAGGGCGCCGAACTCGGTGAACGTGCCGTCGTCGCACAGGTCGTCGATGTTCTCGCGGGCCGTACGACGACCGAGCGCACGCCGTTTCGCGACCGCCTCGGGCCGGTTCTCGTCCAGCCCGAAGGCATGCCGGCGCCGGACCTCCGCCAGGTCCGCCCTGACGGAGTCCAAGTCGATGGCCTCGTCGGTGAGTTCCTCCGCCCCGCCGCCGTCGAACCCCTCCAGCTCGATCAGCGCCTGTCCTTCGCCGACCGACGCGCCCACCCGGGCATGCACGGCGCGCACGACACCCGCACCGGGCGCACGCACCACGTGCTCCATCTTCATCGCCTCGATCACCGCCAACTGCTGTCCCGCACGCACCGGTTCACCGGGGGAGACATCGACGGAGACGACGGTCCCGCTCATCGGGGCGGTGGCCGATCCATCGACCAAAGCGGCATCCGGGATCACGACGGAGTGTTCCCAGAAGCCCGGCCACGCCAGCACTTCCCGCAACAGCGGGATGCCGGTCCGCACCCCCTCGACGGCGAACTCGCCCAACGCCCGCCGCACCCGCGCACAGGCAGCCTCGACGCCCCCACCCGGCACATGCGCGACCACCTTCGCGAGCAACGGGTCGTACCGCGAACCGACCTCCACCCCCGCCCGCACCGCGGTGTCGACCCGCACCCCGGGCCCGGTCGGCACGTCGAACCGAGTGATCCGCCCCACCGACTCGGCGCTCACCCGCGCCTGCACGGCGAACCCGCGAGGCGGCGCGGGCGGCCCGGCGAGCCCCAGCCCGGCGAGCGTCTCCCCGGCCGCGAGCCGCAGTTGTACGGCGACCAGGTCGCACCCCGTCACCTCCTCGGTGACCGTGTGCTCCACCTGGAGGCGCGGGTTGGCCTCGATGAAGTGGAACCGGTCGGCCAGGACGAGGAACTCGAAGGTCACCAGGCTCGAACAGCGGGCGGCGGCCGCCATCCGCAGCGCGCTGTCGAGGATCTTCTCCCGTACCGCGTCCGGGAGTCCGGGCGCGGGCGCGATCTCGATCAGCTTCTGATGACGCCGTTGGACGCTGCAGTCCCGGTCCCACAGATGCGTGACGGCACCGGTCGCGTCCCCGGCCACCTGCACCTCGATGTGCCGGGCACCCTCCAGCAGCCGCTCCACGTACAACTCGCCGCGCCCGAAGCCCTGCACGGCCTCCGAACGGCACCGCTCCCACGCCTCGTCCAGCTCCTCGACCCGCCGCACCACTCGCAGACCACGTCCGCCGCCCCCGCCGACGGCCTTCACCATGACCGGCCCGTCCGCCAGGAAGGCCCGGGCCTCCTCAAGGCCGCCGTCGCTCGCCGGGAGGACCGGAACCCCTGTCCGGACGGCTAGTTCACGCGCCCGCACCTTGTCCCCGAAGACCTCCAGCACCTCGGGCGCGGTCCCGACGAAGACCACGCCCGCCTCGGCGCAGCGCCGGGCGAGGTCGGCGCTCTCGCTCAGGAACCCGTAACCGGGGTGCAGATAACGGCAGTCGGCCCGTACGGCAGCGTCGACCAGGGAGTCCGCGTCCAGGTAGTCGCCCAACGGCACGGCCTCGTCGGCCAGTCGGACATGAGCGTCGTCGCCCTCGACGTACACCGCGACCGTGCGCAGCCCGCACTCGGCCGCGGACCGCAGCACCCGTACCGCGATCTCCCCGCGGTTGGCGACCAGTACGGCACCCATGCGTGAGCCCTCCGGAGCGTCGGCGACCAGCCCCGTCATGCTGGTCGACGTCGGCGTCGAGGTCCAGGGTGCGCAGGTGTCAGGGGGCCGAGCGTGCCAGCCAGTCGTACGCGTCCCGTGCCGTGAACTCCTCCTGACCGCCGCGCAGCAGGAGCGAGGCGGTGGCGAACTCCGGGGCGTCGGCCTGCGCGGTGACGTACGGGATCGCGATGCAGCGCATGCCGGCCGCGTGCGCGGCGGCGGCGCCCGGGGCGGCGTCCTCCAGGACCACACAGTCGGCCGGAGTCGCGCCGAGCCGGCGGGCGGCCTCCAGGAAGACGTCCGGGGCGGGTTTGCCGCGCTCGACCTCGTCGGCGGAGACGACGGTGGGCAGGAAGGCGTCCAGACCGGTGCCGGCCAGGATCGCCTCGATGGCCTCCGGGGAGGACCCCGAGGCGACGGCCATCGGAACGTCCTCGGTCGCCAGCAGTTCCACGAACTTGCGCATCTCGGGGTACGCGCGCGTGGAGACACGCGCCAGCTCCAGGTAGCGGCGGTTCTTGGCCTCGAAGACCTCCTCCACGGAGGCCGCGAGACCGTACTCCCGCTTCCAGATCCCGACCGTCTCCAGGGTGCTGATCCCGACGTACCGCTCGTGGTCCGCCCAGGTGTAGTCGGGGACGCCGTACTGGGCGAGCACCTGACGGCCGGCCTCGTAGTAGTTCGGCTCGCTGTCCACGAGCGTTCCGTCGAGATCGAAGATGACCGAGGTGGGCCCCAGAGTGCTCATGTCGTCCAGGATGTCAAAGATCAGTTCCGGGCCGTGCGGCCGATCGACTCCACGAGCGGCAGGAGCCGGTGCGGCACGCGCTCGCGCAGCGCCACCTCGGTGCGGGTGCGGACCACGCCCGGCAGGCTGATCACCTTCTGGATCACGTCCTCCAGATGCGCGTTGTCCCGCGCCACCACCCGCGTGAGCAGATCACCGCCGCCCGCGATCGAGAAGGCCTCGACGATCTCCGGCACGGCCGCCAGCGCCTCGCCCACGTCGTCGAGGCGGCCCTGGGTGACCTCGATGTGCACGAACGCCAGCACCGGATGTCCGAGGGCGGCGGGGGAGAGCGACGGACCGGTGCCGGTGATCACGCCGTCCCGCTCCAGGCGGTCAAGGCGGGCCTGCAACGTGCCGCGGGCGACCCCGAGGATGCGGGCGTACTCGCGCACGCTCGTGCGCGGCTGCTCCAGCAGCAGCCGCAGGATGCGGGTGTCCAGCTCGTCCACGGCCATCGCGCAGCCGCCTTTCCACGGTGATGGTCCGTTGGCCCGCTGATGGACGGGGTGAGACCGTTTTGTCTGTGCCAATGGCTCAGCGTATTCGACGCCACTTGAGCCAGTCGCCACGGCGATGCTGCAATGAGCCTGTCGATGGCGCTGCGGACCCCGCGGCGCCTTTTGCATGTCGAGACACAGCAGGGGCGGTCGGTAGTGCTGAAGAGGGTGTTCGTGGCTCCGGACCCGGGGCGGACGCGGCTGCGGTTCGCGGCCCGGGCCGTCCTCGGTATCGGGCTCGGCGTGGTCGTGTGCGCGCTCGCCGGGCACTCCCTCGTCGGCGCCGTCACCGGCGGGCTCGCCGCGCTGCTCGCCCTGTTCACCGTCACCGACGCCACCGTGCGCGGACAGGCGGTCACCACCGCGCTGCTGCCCGCCGTGGGCCTGCCCGTGCTGGCCGCCGCGGCCGAACTGCACGACCACCCCGTCGCCCGCGACCTCACCTTCCTCGCCGTCATCGGCGCGGGCGTGTACGCACGCCGCTGGGGACCGCGCGGACACAGCCTCGGCGTGTTCGCGTTCATGACCTTCTTCGTGGCGCAGTTCCTGCACGCCACCACCGACCGGCTGCCCGAGCTCTACGCCGCCGTCCTGCTCTCCGTGGCCACCGCGGCGGCCGTGCGCTTCGGCCTGTGGTGCTACGAGCGCCGGCTGCCCCTGCCCGCCGTGCCCGCCCCGCCCGCCGGTACCGGCCTCGCCCGGGTGACCACCCGACAGGCCGTCCAGGCGACCGTCGGCGCGGGCTTCGCGCTCGTCGTGGGCCAGCTGGTGTCCGACGAGCGCTGGTACTGGGCCGTCGGCGCCACCTGGTGGGTCTTCGTCAACACCGCCTCGCGCGGCGAGACCCTGGTCCGCGGCTTCCGCCGTGTCCTCGGCACCGTCATCGGCATCGGCCTCGGACTGCTCGTCGCCGTACCGCTGGACGGCGCCGGGCTCCCCACGGCCGCGCTCCTCGCCGCCTGTGTCTTCGGGATCTTCTACACGGCCGCGGTCTCGTACACCTGGATGATGCTCTGCGTCACCGTCCTCGCCGAGCTGCTCTACGGCCTGCTCGGCGTCCTCACCCCCGACCTGCTCGCGCTGCGCCTGGCGGAGACCGGCATCGGGGCGCTCGGCGCGGCCCTCGCCGTGCTGTTCGTGCTGCCCGTGACCACCCACACCACCACCGACGCCTGGATCCAGCGCGCCCTGCGCTGTGTCCACGCCTGCACCGCCGAGGCCGCCGCCCGACTCGCCGGCACCCCGGACGCCGACCCGGCCCCGCGCGTGGCCGAACTGGAGCAGTTGCTGGCCAGGGTCCGGCTCTCCGTCGCCCCGCTGGTGCACCCGCTGAACCCGATGCTCGGCCGCAAGCGGCGCGCCCGCCGGGTGCTCGCCCTGCTCGACGACTGCGCCCGCGAGATCCGCGGCCTGGTCGCCGTCGCCGCCGACCCCGAGGCCTCGCACGACGCCCGCCTGGCCGCCGCGTGCTGGCGCGTGGAGACGGCGGTCGAGGCCCTCACCGGAGGAAAGCAGCCGACGGTTCCGGACCAGCCGTCCGCCGAGGAACCCGCCCTGGCCCATCTGCACGGCCTGGAGCGGGCACTCGCCGACCTGGCGGCCCCACTGCGGGCACCGTCCGGCTCGCCGCTGGTGGGGGCCTGACGACTCCACGGGACGTGAGCGACGTGGCCGCCGGACGGCTGTCGTCGTCCGTCGCGGGCGGATGAAATCCTCGTCGTACGGTCCTTATGGTCTAGACCGCTGCTACCGTCACCCCCAATGGCGCAGGACCGAGAGGGGACAGCGGTGGCAGACGGCGGCGGGTGGCAGCGGAGGGCCTTCATCGGGTCGTTCACGGCGGCCGGAGGCCCCGGCATCGTGACGGCGGCCGTGGCCCCGGACACCGGCGCGCTCACGCTCCTGAGCAGCCTCGACGGCCTGTCCGACCCCTCGTACCTGGCCCTGGCGCCGGACGGGGACACGCTCTACGCGGTCAGCGAGACCGCCGAGGGCACGGTGGCCGCCTACCGGGTCACCGGCGACCGGCCCGAGCCCGTCGGCCGCCCGGTGCGCGTCGGCGGCGGGCCCACCCACCTCGGCCTGTACGACGGCCACGTCCTGACCGCCGACTACGGCTCCGGCAGTGTCACCGCCGTCCCGCTCCGCCCCGACGGCGGCCTCGCGGGCCCCGCCTCCGGCGCACTGCGCCACACCGGCGCGGGCCCGCACACCCGGCGCCAGCAGGGCCCGCACGCCCACCAGGTGCAGGCCGACCCGAGCGGTCGGTGGGTCGTCAGCGTCGACCTCGGCACCGACTCCGTCCGCGTGTGCACGCTGACCGGCGGGACCCCGGTCCCGCACCGTGAGATCGCCCTGCGCCCCGGTTCCGGGCCGCGGCACCTCGCCTTCCACCCGGACGGCACCCACGCCTACGTCGTGAACGAACTCGCCCCGACCGTCACCGTCTGCCGCTGGGACGCCTCCGACGGCCTGCTGAAGCCGCTGACGGAGGTGCAGGTGCTGGCGGACGCCCCGGCCGGCGACGCCTACCCCTCCGGCATCGTCGTCTCGCCCGACGGCCGCTTCGTGTGGACCGCCACCCGCGGCGAGGACGTCCTGTCCACGTTCGCCGTCGACGGCGACGAGCTGCGCCTCCTCGCCACCGTGCCGTGCGGCGGCCACTGGCCGCGGGCCATCGCCGAGTCGGGTGGGTACCTGTACGTCGCCAACGAGCGCTCCGGCGACGTGACCTGGTTCGCCCTCGACGCGGAGACGGGGCTGCCGCGCCGGGGCGGCGGGGGCCCGGGCCCGGCTTCGGTCAAGGTCGCGGCGGCGTCCTGCGTGGTGTTCGGCTGACTCCCGAGCACGCCGCCGTATGCCGAAGGGCCCGCCTCCCGTACCGGGAGCGGGCCCTTCGGCGGTGCCTGCGGTCGCGCGTGCGGCGGTGCCTGCGGTCGTGCCTGAGGCGGTGCCTGCCTCAGCGCGTCGGAGCGCCCTGCGGCTGCTGCGGCGCGATGCCCAGCGCCGTCGTGTACTTCGCCAGCGCGAGCTTGCCGATCGCCGGGTAGGGGCCGAGCGCCTCGGCGGCGGAGCAGCCCGCCTCCTTGGCCGCCGCCTCGATCAGACCCGGGTCGATCTCCGGCCCTATCAGGTACGGCGCCAGGGCCAGGTTCTGCGAGCCCGAGCCGCGCAGCTGCTCGGCCACGGAGGAGATCGAGCCCTCCTGGTCGAGGGCGGCCGCCATCACCGGCACGGCGAGGCGCGCGGCCAGCAGCATGCCGGTGATCCCGGCCGCCTGCACGGCCTCGTCACCGCCCACGGAGGCCAGGATGATGCCGTCCGCGGCGGTCGCCACGGTGAACAGCCGGGCGCGGTCGGCGCGGGCCAGACCGGCCTCGGACAGCCGCACGTGCAGCGCCTCGGCGAGCAGCGGGTGCGGGCCGAGCACATCGGTGAGGTCGGCCGCGACACGGCTGTCCATCACGGCCTGGCGGACCACCCGCAGCAGCGCGCTGTCCGGACCGGCCAGCAGCGGCACGACGACGGCGACGGGGCCCTCGGGCTCCTTGACCTCGAGGCCCGCGGCCCTGGACTGCTCGTACCGGGCCGTGCGCTCCTCGCCGGCGTGCGCGAGCACGGACTGGAGCGTGGGGAACTCCACGTCGTCCCCGTCGAGGTAGCCGATCCGCGCGTCGAGGCCGGGGAGCTCGGAGCGGGCGATGCTCACGACCTCCTCGGCGAGGCTGCGCGTGGCAGCGCTGGGCGTTCCCGGCACGGCGAGAACAAGCGCGGGCGCGCCCTCGGGAGCCGCCAGCGGCTCGGGACGGCGGTGCCGTCCGGGCTGGCGGGGGCGCGGCATTCGTACTGGCAGGCCGGCGGGCCCAGTGGGGGAGCTCATGGCGCCGCATGTTACTGGCTTACTGGGCTTCCCTGTTCGGGGAGGGTGCAGGTGAGCGGTATCCGTCCGGTTTTGTCTGATGAGTTACGTAGGGATCGGACGCGGGCGCCGTGTCGGGATCAGTCGCCCGTTCCGGTCATCACGTGCACCATCGACGCATCACTCGGCAGAGTGAGCGCCCCGGTCGCCAGGTCGGTCGCGATCCGCACGGCCCCGTGCAACGGATCCCCGGCGGCCGCGACCCGGCGCGCGTGCGGCAGCCGTTTCGCCAACTCCTCCTCCAGGGGTACGAGGAGCGGGGCACCCATCCTGAACAGCCCGCCGGTGACGGCCACGTGGGGTTCTCCACCGGGCGGACAGACGGCCGCCGCCGACTCGGCCATGTGCCGGGCCGCCTCGCGCAGGATGCCGGCGGCCACCGGGTCGTCGTCCGCGCAGGCGGCGACCTGGGGCGCGAAGGCGGCGAGGACGGCGGGCCGGTCCGGGCGCGGATAGAGCCGGCCCGGCAGCCCGGCCACCGGACCGAACTCGCCCTCGGCGCGGGCCAGCAGCCCGGCGGAACCCCCGGGGCGCCCGTCGTACGCCCGCAGAGCCGCCTCCAGCCCCGCCCGGCCGATCCAGGCACCGCTGCCGCAGTCGCCGAGGAGATGCCCCCAGCCGTCGGCGCGACGCCAGCCGGTCAGATCCGTGCCGATGGCGATGAGCCCCGTACCGCCCGCGACCACGGCACCCGGCGTCGGCCCGAGGGCACCCACATAGGCGGTGACGGCGTCGGCGACGAGCGCGATCGGCCCGACCCCGAACTCCCGCCGCAGGGCGCCCGGGAGTTCGGCGCGCAGGGCGTCGCCGAGCGTGGTCAGCCCGGCGGCCCCGACGACGGCGGCACCGAGCCGCGTCACCTGTGTCTCGGCGGCCAACTCCCGGACCATCGGCACCAGTTGTTCCATCAGGTGCGCCGGGTCGATACCCCGCGCCCCCGTACGCACCGGCACGCGCGACTCCCGCAGCCCCAACGCGCCGCGCCACGCCGTGCCGACGGCGACGCGGAGACCGGAGCCGCCGGAGTCGACCGCGAGGATTCCAGGGTCGGCCGGGCCCGCGAGGCCTCTGTCGTCACCCCTCGGCTCGGCCGGGATCGGCAGGACCCCGTCACGATTCGCGCCGCTCTCAAGTCCCCCGTCGCCCGCGCCCGTTGCGGTCACGGCAGACGCCAGTCCACCGGTTGCCCTCCCTGTCGGACCAGCAGGTCGTTGGCCCGGCTGAACGGACGGGAGCCGAAGAAGCCGCGGTCCGCCGACATGGGGGAGGGATGGGCCGACTCCACGGAGGGCAGATCGCCGAGGAGCGGACGCAGATTGCGGGCGTCGCGGCCCCACAGGATCGACACCAGCGGCTTGCCGCGTGCGGCCAGCGCCCCTATCGCCTGCTCGGTGACCTCCTCCCAGCCCTTGCCGCGGTGCGCGGCCGGCTTGCGCGGGGCCGTGGTGAGCGCCCTGTTGAGCAGCAGCACGCCCTGCTGGGTCCACGGCGTCAGATCACCGTTGGAGGGCTGCGGCAGCCCCAGGTCGGTGTTGAGCTCGCGGTAGATGTTGATCAGGCTGCCGGGCAGCGGACGCACCTCCGGCGCGACCGAGAACGACAGGCCCACCGCGTGCCCGGGCGTCGGATAGGGGTCCTGGCCGACGATCAGGACGCGGACCTCGTCGAAGGGCTGCTGGAAGGCCCGTAGGACATTGGATCCGGCCGGGAGGTAGGTGCGTCCCGCGGCGATCTCCGTCCGCAGGAAGTCGCCCATCTCGGCGATCCGTCCGGCGACGGGTTCCAGGGCCTTCGCCCAGCCCGGTTCGACGATCTCATGCAAGGGTCGTGGTGCCACGGGCGTCACCCTACTGCCGTACGGGCAGCGGCGATCAACCGGTGGCCAAGGCCCGGTGGTCCCCCCTCGTGGCTCATCCCACCACCGCGGCCCGCACGCACAGCACGTCCGGCAGATGCGAGGCGAGCTGCTGCCAGCTGTCGCCGTCGTCGCCCGAGGCGAACACCTCGCCGTTGCGGTTGCCGAAGTACACCCCGGCCGGATCCGCGTCGTCGGTGCAGAGCGCGTCACGCAGCACCGTGCCGTAGTGGTCGCCCTGCGGCAGCCCCGCGGACAGCGGCTCCCAGCTCTTGCCCGCGTCCGTCGTACGGAAGACCCGGCAGCGGTGGTCGGCGGGGACACGGTCCGCGTCGGCGTTGATCGGGAACACGTACGCCGTGTCACCGCGGCGCGGGTGGGTGGCCATCGCGAAGCCGAAGGTGGACGGCAGCCCCTCGCCGATGTCGGTCCAGTGCGCTCCCGCGTCGTCACTGCGGTAGACGCCCCAGTGGTTCTGGAGATACAGCCGGTCCGGGGTCACCGGGTCCTGGGCGACCTTGTGCACGCACTGCCCGAACTCCGGGTCGGGATCGGGCAGGAACACCGCGGAGACACCGGAGTTGGAGGGTGCCCAGCTCGCGCCGCCGTCGGACGTCCTGAAGACCCCGGCCGTCGACACGGCGACCGTCACCGACTGTGGATCGCGCTTGTCCGTCACGACCGTGTGCAGCCCCTCGCCACCGCCGCCCGGGACCCACTTCGCCCGGGTCGGGTGCTCCCACAGCGGGCGGACCAGCGTGAACGTCTCCCCGCGGTCCTCGGAGCGGTACAGCGCCGCCGGTTCCGTGCCCGCGTAGACCACGTCCGGCTCCGCGGCCGCCGGATGCAGCTGCCACACGCGCTCCAGCGAAGCACCCGTGTCCTTAGGGAACTTGACGGCGGGCCGGGCCGGTTCGGTCCAGGTCCGGCCGAGGTCGTCGGAGTGGAACACCGACGGCCCCCAGTGCGCGCTGTCGCCGCCCGCCAGCAGGCGTGGCCGCTCACCCCGGGTGTCGATCGCGACCGAGTACACGGCCTGCGCGTTGAAATACGGACTCTCGTCGAACTCCCAGGCGCCACCCCGCCCACGCCCGATGAACAGGCCCTTGCGGGTCCCTACGGCGAGCAATACCTCGGTCATGCCGATCACCTCCGCGACGTCCTTGTCTCAGATATCGGCCAGTCTGCACCCAGCCACTGACAGTCACCCCTGGAAAAGGCTCCGCCGCAGGTCAGGGCGGTGATGGTAGCTCGTGTCGGCGATCCGCGGGCGGCTTTCGCGAAGACGGGCGGGGGCGGGGAGCCTTGTGCGACGGTCGAGCCGTGGGGACTCGCGTGAGCACCTCGGCGACGTCCCCCGTATGGAAGGGCGGCCCGGCATGTTCATGCGCTCATGAGGAGGAAGCCTTCGATGGCGTTCCGTAATTCGAAGGTGTGGTTGTGGCGCTGGCGGCGCAATCCGCTCAGGCGGCGCGCCGACAAGGTGGAGGCGTGGGTCGTCCTCGGCGCCTGGCTGCTCACCGTCCTCGCGGGGGTGTGCGCCGGTCTGGTGGCGAGCCGGTCCGTCGAGGGCACCCTCGCCCGGGAGCGCGTCGAGTGGCGGCAGGTCGAGGCACGGCTCGTGGCGAAGGCGCCCGGCACCTTCGCCGGGCAGACCGGGACCAGCAGCGGCGACCAGGTGTGGGCGGAGGTCCGCTGGGCTGCCCCCGACGGCTCCTCGCACACCGGCCAGGTCCGCGTCCGTCCGGGCAGCGCCGGCGGCACCCCGGTCTCCGTCTGGACCGACCGGGAGGGCCGTCTGGTCACCCGCCCCGCCACCCCCGCGCAGGCCCAGCTCCGCGCGGCCCTGATCGGTGCCCTGCTGGGCGTGAGCGCGGCGATCGTGCCGTTCGTCACCGGACGTATGCTGTGCGGCCGCCTGGAACGCCGACGGATCGACCAATGGGACGCGGAGTGGGCACGGTTCGGCCAGCAACGGGGACGGACGGCAGGCTGAGGGAGGGGGCGGGTGGCACATTCGGCCGCCCTGCGCCCCGCCCTCCCCGCTCTCTCCCCGCGGGGGCGCGAGGGCGTGAGGGCGTGAGGGCGTGAGGGCGCGATTCACCCCGCCCCGAGCGCCGACCGGCAGATCTCCAGCAACCGCTCGTCGGAGAAGACCGCCAGCGGTGCGTATCCCCCGCAGGGGGCCATGTACCGCTGGGGAGCGGCCAGCTCCGCCCGGAGCAGGTCGTGCAGTGGCGCCCCGGCGGGGCCCATGGCCGCGACGCACTCGGCGACGGGCCGCCGCAGCTCGGGCGTCCGCGCCCACGTGCTGCGCAGCAGCGGCAGCACCAGCTCGGATTCCGCTTCGCCGCCGATCCGCCACAGCGCGCACGCCGCCGGCGTCCGCACCCACGCGTGCGCTGCCTCGGCCTCTCGCCGCAGCCCGACCACCGCGGGCGCGGCCTCCGGTCCCAGGCGGGCCAGGACCTCGGTCGCACCCCGGTGCGCGACGATCTCCCCGTCAGGTGTCAGCAGCACGGGCAGTACGGCCGCGGCGTCCCCGGTCAGCGTCCAGAGCGCGTCCGCCGCATCGATGGCGTTCTCCCCGTCCAAGAGCCCCCGCACCACCGGGATCGCCTCGCGCGCCGCCCCGCCGAACGCCCCGAGCGTGCGCAGGGCCGCGCCGACGACGAGGGAGCGCAACCTGTGGTCCGGCAGATCGGTCAGCAACCGCAGGACCAGCGGCAGGCTCTCCGTGTCGTGCAGCTCGCCGAGCGCCGTGAGCAGCACCGTCGCACGGTTGTGGACGTCGGGGTCGTCGAGGGACAGGCCCGCGAGTCCGGCCCGCAGCGCGGGTGCGAGAGGCTGGGCGGCCGGTCCCAGATGGGCGACGACCTGCCCCAGGTCGTAGGGCGCGTCGGGGGCGGCGAGGAGCTGTTCCAGCACCGGCACCGCGCGTGGGTCCCCGCTCCTGGCCAGCGCTCTGAGCGGCTCGCCCAGCGTGGGCGGGCCGTGTTCCCAGTGCCGCACCCACAGCTCGGGGCGGGAGGTCACCAGGGCGTGCAGGTCGTCGGCGGCGGGTGCGGCCAGCTGGTAGAGGTCCTCCAGGACGGAGGTCGCGGCGTCGCGCAACTGGTCCTCTTCGGCGGCCAGGTGGGCGCCGATCAGGGCGACGGGCGTGCTGTAGTCGGCGCGCCAGTCGCGGAAGAGTCCGGCGGACATCCACATCGCGTTGCACCGGTCGGTCGGGTCCGGGCTCGTCAACTGCCCGTTCAGCAGGGCGATCCGGTCGGCCACCCGGCCGTCGAGCCCGGTGTGCAGGGTCCGCAGCAGCTGGGAGCCCTCCTCGTCCGAGGGGCGCAGCCGCCGCAACCGCCCGACCAGCGTGTTCGTGTCCGGACGATCGGGTTCGCACGCCGGGTCCGGGCGCTGTCCGGACCGCTCCCGGAGCAGTCCCACGACCGTGGGGACCAGGTCGGCGGGGAGCCGGTCGGGCGCGCTGCCCGCCAACTGGCCGAGCGCGGCCAGCCGTTGACCTGGGCCGTAGGGCGCCAGGCTGAGGGCGGTGAGGAGATCCACGACCTCGCGCGCGTGCCCGGGATGTCGACGGGCCAGGAAGCCGAGCCCCTCGGTCAGCGCGAGCAGGACCCGGTCGTCCCGCTCCACCGCGATCCGCTCGCGCAGCAGGCCCAGGACCCGCTCCGGTCGGTCCAGGAACCGCACGACGGCATTCGCGGCGGTCCTGCGCACTCCCCAGTCCGGGTCCGCGGCCAGCCGGGCGAAGACCTCCGCCCCGGACCGGACCGCCGCGTGCGCCATGGCGTACCCCGCGTCCACGCCCTCGGGCACCTCCCCGTCGCCGCCGATGCTGACCAGGAGCTCCACGATCTCGCCCCGGTCCCGCACCTCCTCGCGGGCGGCGAGCCTGAACAGGTAGGGAACGCAGGCGAGCGTCGAGTCGTACACGTCTCCCTGGTGGTGCACGGCGCCGTACATCCCGTCGAGCGCGATCTCCCGCTCGGCGGGGTCTGCGGAGGCCAGGCCCCGCAGTAGGCCGGGAACGTCCTGCGCGCTCCCGTACGCATGCCGCATCGAAGCCCAGTCGACCTCGTCGATCCCCGTGAACACGCTGCCCTCCCCAGGCGTAGTGCCAAGTGATCCCGAGTCTGCACCACGGCACTGACAACCAAGCGGAATCGCGGGGTGACGGTCTGTCGGCCAAACGACGTCGGCCACAGGACGACCTCCGACGGCCGGCTACAGGACGACCCCCGACGGCCGGCCGGAGGGCGACGTCCGACGGCCGGTTTCGCGGCGGCGCGGCCTCCGATCAGCCGCTCCCCGGCAACGCCCGCCCCAGGATCGCGCCCACGTCGGCCGAGTCCGGCAGCGTGCCGAAGGAGTACCCCCAGTCGCCGCCGAGCCGGGTCGCGCAGAACGCGTCGGCGACCGCGGACGGGGCGTGCCGGACCAGGAGGGAGGCCTGGAGGGTGAGGGCCATCTGCTCCACCAGGCGTCGCGCCCCGGCCTCGGAACCGCCGCTCAGCAGCCCCTTCAACCGGTTCACCGAGGCGTCCAGCCGCGCGTCCGCCCCCTGCGCCAGGGCCAGTTCGCCGAACAGGGCCTCCGCGGTCCCCGCCTCCCGCGTCAACGCCCGCAGCACGTCGAGGGCGTTGACGTTTCCCGAGCCCTCCCAGATCGAGAGCAGGGGCGCCTCGCGGTAGTGGCGGGGCATGCCCGAGTCCTCCACGTAGCCGTTGCCGCCGAGGCACTCCAGGGCCTCCGCGGTGAAGGCCGGGCCCCGCTTGGTGACCCAGTACTTGCCGACGGCGGTGGCGATCCGCCGGAACGCCTGCTCCCCGGCGTCCCCGCGCACGGCCCGGTCGGCCGCGCCCGCCAGCCGCAGGGTGAGGGTCGTGGCCGCCTCGGACTCCAGGGCGAGGTCGGCGAGCACGTTGCGCATCAGCGGCTGGTCGACCAGCCGGGCGCCGAACGCGCTGCGGTGCCCGGCGTGATGGCCCGCCTCGACGAGCGTCTTGCGCATCAGCGTGGCCGACATCATCACGCAGTCGAGCCGGGTGCAGTTGACCATCTCGATGATCGTCTTCACCCCCCGCCCCTCGGGCCCGACGAGCCAGGCCACGGTCCCGTCGAACTCCGGCTCGGAGGACGCGTTCGAGCGGTTGCCGAGCTTGTCCTTCAGCCGCTGGATGCGGAAGGTGTTGCGGCTGCCGTCGGGCAGGACGCGCGGCACCAGGAAGCAGGACAGCCCCTCCGGCGCCTGCGCCAGCACCAGGAACACGTCGCACATCGGCGCCGAGGTGAACCACTTGTGGCCCCGCAGCGTGTAGACGCCCGGCTCCGAGGTCGGCGCGGCCACCGTCGTGTTCGTGCGGACGTCGGAGCCGCCCTGCTTCTCGGTCATCCCCATGCCCGCCAGCAGACCGCGCTTCTCCGCGGGCACCCGCAGCCCCAGCTCGTACTCCCTGCTGGTCAGCAGGGGTTCGTAGACCTTCGCGAGGTCCGGCTGGTGACGCAGCGCGGGGACGGCGGCGTACGTCATCGAGGTCGGGCAGCCGTGCCCGGCGTCGGTGTGTCCCCACGCCAACCCGCCCGCCGTGCGCGCCACATGGGCCCCGGACCGGTCGTCCGCCCAGGGCGCTCCGGCCAGCCCCTCGGTGACCGCGGCCCGCATCAGATGGTGCCAGCTCGGATGGAACTCGACCTCGTCGACCCGGTGGCCGTACCGGTCGTGCGTGCGCAGCTCCGGCTCGTGCCGGTTGGCGAGCTCGGCCCACTCCTGCGCCTCCGCGCTGCCCGCGAGCCGGCCGATCCGCCGTACGTCGTCCTCGGCCCAGCCCGCGCCCTCCCGGCGCAGCCCCTCCAGCAGGGCCACGTCCTCGGACGCGTCGTAGGGGGCCAGGGGAGGGGGCTGGTTGGTGACGTCGTGCGTCGCGCTGCCCTCGTGCGTCGGTGAGAAGACCATACGGCGAGTGTTGCATTTTCACTGCGACTGTAGCAATGGTGCAATACGACCTACAGTACGTGACCATGCGGACGAACCCGGCCGACCGGCCCGACCAGCCCGATCGGCTCGATGCCTCCGGCCGGACGGGGCGGCCCGACGAGCTGGAACTGCGTCCGCTGTCCGCGCGCTCGGTCGTCCTGAGCCTGCTTCTGGGCGCGCATCCGCCCGAGCTGCCGGTGAAGGAGCTGGTGCGCCAGGTGGAGGCCTTCGGCGTAGGCGGGTCCACCGCGCGGGCCGCGCTCAGCCGCATGGTCGCCGCCGGGGACCTGCGCCGCACCGACACCGTCCACCGGCTGAGCGACCGACTCCTGGAACGTCAGCGCCGCCAGGACGACGCCGTGCATCCCCGCACGCGCGCGTGGGACGGCGATTGGGAGATGCTCGTGATCACGGCGACGGGCCGCGGCCCCGCCGAACGGGCCGATCTGCGCACCCGGCTGACCGCGCTGCGGCTGGCCGAACTCCGCGAGGGCGTCTGGCTGCGCCCCGCCAATCTGAGCCGCCCGCTGCCGGCCGACCTGGCCCAGGTGGGGGAGCGGTGCACGACCCGTCCTGACCGCCCCGCGGCCGAACTGGCCGCGCAGCTCTGGCCGTTGGGCGCCTGGGCCGCTAAGGGCCGGGCCCTTCTCGCCCACACCGCGCGCGTGGACGGCCCCGCCGACCGCTTCACCGCCTTCGCGGCGGTCGTACGCCATCTGCTCGCGGACCCGGTCCTGCCCACCGGCCTCCTGCCCGCCGACTGGCCGGGAACCGCCCTGCGTACCGCGTACGCCGACTACCGGCGTGAACTCGGAACGCGGTGAGCCGCACATGATGCGGCGGCCGTACGAAGCGCCGTGCGGGGACGCTTCGGACGGCCGCCTTCACCGTGGGGGGATACGGGCTGACGTGACTACTTGTACGTGATGTCCGAGGACGAGTACTTGCAGTACGTCCCGTCCGGACCCGAGCCGTTGGTGGTCGGCTCCTTGCCGCTGTTGTTGCCGATGTACTTCTGGCAGGGGACGATCTTCTTGCTGGAGTCGCCGACGATCGTGATGCCCTTGAGGGTCGCGCTGTCGCCGTAGTTGGTGTTGATGCCGACGAGCTTGTTGCCCGTGTAGGTCGCCTCGATGGTGTTGAGGTTGATCGTCCGCTTGTACTGCGTCGAGCAGTTGCCGCAGGAGCGGACGAACGTGCCGAAGTTCTTCACCGCGAAGTTGGAGATGTTGAGCGTCCCGGCGCCGTTGAACTGGAACACCTTGTCGCTGGCTTCCTTCGCGCCACCACCGGAGATGGTGTACACGTTCGACGACGAGGAGCCCCTGAACGTCGCCGCGTCCTCGCCGACGTCCTCCCACCAGACGTTCTGCAGCGTGCAGCTGCCCTCGCAGTGGATGCCGTCCGCGGCGGGCGCGCCGATGATGACGTTCTTCAGGACCGCGCCGGCGGCGAGCTTCAGGATCGGGCCCTGGTCCTCGTCCTGGCTGCCGCTGCCCAGGTCACCTGAGCCGTACAGGCGCTGCATCCCGTAGTCCTTGGTGCCGGACACGGAGATGGTGGAGGTGACCGCCTTGCTGCTGGTGGGGGTGGGCCAGGTGGCGGCGCTCGCGGTCGGCGTGTTGATTGCCATGATCATGCCAACCGAAAGGCCGAGTGCGGCCGTCGCGCCGGTCAGTGCGCGGCGGTGTGTGCGGGGAGGTGGAGAAGAAGTCATGTCCCGATTCCTTCTGTGTGCGGGGGGTTGGTCGTTGATCGCGTACGTGAACGATGTGTGCCATTACGAACGACACGTGCAGATCCATGCGGCTCTTCCCGGGGAGTGTCGTGCCGTTCGGTCACCCTGCTGAACGGAACGTAGAGGGTAAGCGCTTTCTGGTCAACGCTTCGCGCAGAAGGTTTCTATGGCGTGGGAGCGCTTCCATGGCAGCCATGTGCATGCCACCATTCCTGTTGCTCCCCTCAGCGATGCCCCCACGAGCCGCCATCACGAAGGGACCCACCGTGTCCGCCACTGTCGGCACCCTCGCGAGGAGACCGCTGCGCGCGGTCCTTGTCGCACTCCACGGAATGCTGGTGGCGTTACTCGCCGCCGCACTCCTCACCGCACCCCCGGCCGCCGCCGAGGAGGCCGCCCCGACCGCCACCCTCACCGAGATCACGAACTTCGGCGCCAACCCCAGCAACCTGCAGATGTACCTGTACGTCCCCGAGACCGTCACCGCCCGTCCGGCGGTCCTGGTGGCCGTCCACTACTGCACCGGCTCCGGCCCGGCGATGTACTCCGGCACCGAGTACGCCTCGCTCGCCGACCAGTACGGGTTCATCGTCGTGTACCCGTCCGTCACCCGCTCCAGCAAGTGCTTCGACGTCTCCTCGCCGCAGGCGCTCAAGCGCGGCGGCGGCAGTGACCCGGTCGGCATCAAGTCGATGGTCGACTGGACGGTCGACGCCTACGACGCCGACACCAGCCGTATCTTCGCCACCGGCATCTCCTCCGGCGCGATGATGACCAACGTCCTGCTCGGCGACTACCCGGACGTCTTCGCCGCGGGCGCCGCCTTCTCGGGCGTGCCGTTCGGCTGCTTCGCGACCACCGACGGCTCGGAGTGGAACAGCGCGTGCGCGCAGGGCACGATCACCCACACCGCCCAGGAGTGGGGCGACATCGCCCGCGCCGCC
Organism: Streptomyces sp. NBC_00028; assembly: GCF_045041065.1. Classification (NCBI taxonomy): domain Bacteria; kingdom Bacillati; phylum Actinomycetota; class Actinomycetes; order Kitasatosporales; family Streptomycetaceae; genus Streptomyces; species Streptomyces sp. NBC_00028. Next base: position 8,647,051 of record NZ_CP108293.1, read on the forward strand.
TACCCCGGGTACACCGGCTCCCGCCCGCGCATGCAGCTGTGGCACGGCACCGAGGACGACGTGCTGCGCTACCCCAACTTCGGGGAGGAGATCAAGCAGTGGACGAACGTCCAGGGGGTGAGCCAGACCCCGGCCGCCACCGACTCGCCCCAGTCGGGCTGGACCCGCACCCGCTACGGCGGTACCGGTGACCGCGCCCAGGTCGAGGCGATCAGCCTCCAGGGCGTCGGACACAACCTGTACGCCTGGGGGATGGCCGCCCGCGTGCTCACGTTCTTCGGCCTCGACAGCGGCGGCACCGTGCCCCAACCCCCGGCCGGGCCCTGCAAGGTGACCGTGACCACCAATGCCTGGAACACCGGCCTGACCGCCTCGGTGACCCTCACCAACACCGGCACGACCACGGTCAACGGCTGGCAGCTCGCCTTCACCCTGCCCGCCGGGCAGACCATCACCAACGGCTGGAACGCCATGTACGCGCCGAGTTCCGGCGCGGTGACGGCGACGAACGCCTCGTACAACGCGACGCTCGCGCCGAACGCGAGCGTCAGTATCGGTTACCAGGCGACGCACACCGGGAACAGCGCGGCACCGGGCGCCTTCAGTCTCAACGGGACCGCCTGCACGGTCGGTTGATGTGAATCAGTCCCAACGGAACCGCCTGCACCGTCGGTTGACCTGATCCGGCCGCAGGCGCCGTCAGTACGGCAGCAGTCGTCCCGACGGTGTCCTGCGGTCGATCGTCTCGTCCCGGCGCGGGGCGGGTCGGCGGATGACTCGGATACGGGTCTGACCCTTCATGACGCCCTCCTCATGCCTGATACCAACAGCCTCGCTGTCGCGGGCGCCTGGCACATCGTGCCTGGGGAGGCATTACCCCTGACCTGGGGGGAGCAACCGCCGGGGCCGCCCTGCTTCTACGGGAGGACCGGGACCTACTACTGAGGTACCAGTCCTCCGCGGGCGCTTCCCGTCGGCTCAGACCGACCGGTGGTACTGGTCCGGCACGTGCACGTCGCCGCCCAGCTCGCGCGCGGCCTGCCGCGCCCAGGACGGGTTGCGCAGCAGCTCACGGCCGAGGAGCACGGCGTCCGCCTCGCCGTTGACCAGGATCTTCTCGGCCTGCTCGGGCTCGGTGATCAGACCGACCGCGGCGACCGGCAGCTTGGTCTCGGCCTTGACCCGGGCCGCGAACGGCACCTGGTAGCCGGGGCCGATCGGCATCCGCACGCCGGAGGCGTTGCCGCCGGTGGAGACGTCCAGGAGGTCGATGCCGTGGGCCTGGAGATCGGCGGCGAACCGGACCGTGTCGTCCGGCGTCCAGCCGCCCTCCTCCAGCCAGTCGGTCGCCGAGATACGGAAGAACAGTGGCTTGTCCTGCGGCCACACCTCCCGTACGGCGTCCACGACTTCGAGCGCGAAGCGGGTGCGGTTCTCGTACGAGCCGCCGTAGGCGTCGGTGCGGTGGTTGGAGTGCGGGGAGAGGAAGTTGCCGATCAAGTAGCCGTGCGCGCCATGGATCTCGGCGATCTCGAAGCCGGCGGCGAGGGCGCGGCGGGCCGCGTCCGCGAACTGACCGACGACCTCCTGGATCTGAGCGAGTGTCAGTTCGGTCGGTGTCGGGTGCCGCTCGTCGAACGCCACCGGGCTCGGTCCGAGCGGCTGCCAGCCGCCGCCCTCGGCGCCGATCGGTGCGCCGCCCTTCCAGGGCCGCTCCGTCGAGGCCTTGCGCCCGGCGTGGGCGAGCTGGATGCCCGGGACCGTGCCCTGGCTCACCAGGAAGCGGGTGATCCGCCGGAAGGCCTCGACCTGGATGTCGTTCCAGATGCCGAGGTCGTACGGCGAGATCCGGCCCTCGGGGCTCACACCGGTGGCCTCGACGATGACCAGGCCCGTGCCGCCGGCCGCGCGCGCCGCGTAGTGCGCGAAGTGCCAGTCGTTGGGTGCCCCGGCCTCGGGGCCCTCGGGTGCCGCGGAGTACTGGCACATCGGCGGCATCCACACCCGGTTCGGGATCGTCAGGTCGCGCAGGGTGTAGGGCTCGAAGAGTGCGCTCACGGCGGGCTCCATTCGTCACGGGACCGGTGGTCGACTCGTACGATAGGCATCGTAGTACGGTAGATGTCAAACTACGAAGGGTTTCGTACAATGAGCGTCCCGAAGCCTTCCCGAAGAGGTGGAGCCGCCGTGACCTCGCCCGCTGTCAGCAGCCGCGACCTGCCGCATCCGGCCCGGGACGAGATCCGGCTGGAGTCGATTCTGCACGCGCTCTCCGACCCGATGCGCCTCGCGATCGTGCGTGAGCTCGCCACCGCCGGTGACGAGCTCACGTGTTCGCAGTTCGAGCTGCCCGTCACCAAGTCCACCACCACGCACCACTTCCGGGTGCTGCGCGAGGCGGGTGTGATCCGGCAGATCTACCGGGGCACGGCCAAGATGAACGGCCTGCGCCGGGATGACCTAGACGACCTCTTCCCGGGGCTGCTCGACGCCCTGCTCGGCGCCGCCGGGCGGCAGGCCGTCCGGCTCGGCTGAACCCGTCTTCGAGGGAAGGTGGTTGAAGAGCAGGTTCAGCACGATCGCCGTCAGGCAGCCCGCGCTGATGCCGCTGTTCATCACTGTCTGGAACCAGTCCGGGAACTTCTCGTACACCGTCGGCACCCCGACCGGCAGCATGCCCATGGCCACCGAGACGGCCACCACCGTGAGGTTGTTGTTGCCCTTGAAGTCGACGGTGGAGAGGGTCCTGAGGCCGCTCGCGGCCACCGTCCCGAACATCACCAGCCCCGCACCGCCGAGCACCGGCGCCGGTATCGCAGCGACCACCGCGCCCAGCTTGGGCAGCAGACCGAGCAGTACGAGGATGCCGCCCGCCGCGGCCACGACCCAGCGGCTGCGGACGCGGGTCATGCCGACGAGGCCGACGTTCTGGGCGTACGCCGTGTAGGGGAAGGTGTTGAAGACACCGCCGAGGACGGTCGACAGGCCGTCGGCGCGCAGGCCGTCCGCGAGGGTGCGCGGCTCGACCTTGCGGTCGGTCATCTCGCCGACCGCGATCAGGTCACCGGTCGTCTCGGTCATCGTCACCAGCGCCACCACCAGCATCGACGCGATCGCCGAGGCCTCGAAGGTGGGCGCCCCGAAGTGGAACGGCGTACTGATCCCGAGCCAGTCGGCGTCGCCGACACCGTCGAAGTCCGTGAACCCGAACGGAACGGCCACGGCGAGACCCACCACGATGCCGATCAGCACCGCGATCCGGCTCAGGAACGCGGGCGCGAACCGCTGCACACCCAGCACCACGAGGAGCACGAAGAGGGCCAGGCCCAGGTTCTTCGGCTCCCCGAAGTCCGCCGAACCGACCCCGCCCGCGGCCCAGTTGCCCGCGACGGGCAGCAGTGAGAGGCCGATGATCAGGATCACGGTGCCCGTGACGAGCGGTGGGAAGAAGCGCAGCAGTCTGCCGAAGACCGGCGCGAGCAGCATGATGGCGAGCCCCGCGACGATCACCGAGCCGTAGATCGCGGGGAGGCCGCCGCCGGTCGTGCCGATCAGCACCATCGGGGAGACGGCGGCGAACGTACAGCCCTGCATGATCGGCAGGCGCACGCCGAAGCGCCAGAAGCCGACACACTGGATCAGGGTGGCGATACCGCACACCAGGAGGTCGGCGGTGATCAGGTAGGCGAGATCCGCGGGCGACAGTTTCATCGCGCTGCCGACGATCAGGGGGACGGCCACGGCGCCGGCGTACATGGCGAGTACGTGTTGGAGGCCGAAGGCGAGGAGGTGGCGGATGGGTGGGACTTCGTCGACAGGGTGCGTGGTCATGGGTGGGACCGTAGGCTCCTTGAACAGATTGTTGATTTCTGGGGTGTTGCTGGTTCGTTTCCTGGTGCGGGTTGTGTGTGGTCGCTCGCGCAGTTCCCCGCGCCTCTAAAGGCCTTTGCCGCGTGCGGCGGTCAAAAGGGACTCCCAATCAGGGAGTTTCGCCACCGTCCGGCCCAGAGATGCGCCCAGTGCCGCCTCTGCCCGCTCGATCGACTGCCAGCCCGACCACTCGATCGGCTCTTGCCCCTCGGCCCGCAACGCCTCCAGCGGATCGCCCCGCCTCTCCTCTCGTACGACGATGTCGGCGTCCTCCAGCAATGACGTCACCGTCTCCTTCGCGCACGGCCTGTTCGTGCCGATGACTCCTGTCGGGCCCCGCTTGATCCAGCCGGCCACGTACTCGCCCGGCGCCACCGCGCCCTCGCGCAGGACGCGGCCGGCGAGATGGGGGACCGTGCCGGTGCGCGCGTCGAACGGCAGGCCCTCCAGGGGGATTCCGCGGTAACCCACCGAGCGCAGCACCAACTGGGCCTCGATCTCCTCGTACCGGCCCGTGCCGGTCACCCCGCCCTGGCCGTCCGGCACCGTCCGTTCGAAGCGCACCGCGCCCACGCGCCCCGCCTCGGCGAGGAGTTCGACCGGGCGGAGGAAGAAGCGCACATGGATGCGGCGCGGACTCCGCGTCGGTGGCGACTGGGCCCAACCCCGCAACACCTCCACGTTGCGGCGCTGGGCGGCGGCCAGGGCCGCGGGGTCCGCGTAGGCAGGGTCGAGCGCCAACTCCTGCGGATCCACGGCGACCTGCGCCTCCGGCAGGCCGCCCAGCTCACGCAGTTCCTTGGTGGTGAAGCGGGCCTGGGAGGGGCCGCGGCGGCCCACCATATGGACGTCCGTCACCCGGCTCGCGGCCAGTGCGGTGAGCGCCGGCTGGGGCATGTCCGTGGGGCTCAGCTCCGCGGCGCCGCGGGCCAGCATCCGTGCCACGTCGACCGCGACGTTCCCGACGCCGATCACCACCGCCGAGCGAGCGGCGCGGACGAAGCCGTCGTCGACGGCGTCCGGATGGGCGCTGTACCAGGACACGAACTGGGTGGCCGAGAAGCTGCCCGGCAGGTCCTCGCCGGGGATGCCGAGGTGCCGGTCGGTGGCGGCGCCCACGCAGTACACGACGGCGTGGTAGAGCTCCCGCAGCCGGGTGGTCGGCACTCCGTCGGTGCCGATCCGGACACCGCCGAGGAAGCGGACCCGCTCGTGCTCCAGGATGGTGCGGAGGTTGTGCTGGAGGGACTTGATCTTCTCGTGGTCGGGTGCCACGCCGTAGCGGACTAGCCCGTAGGGGCACGGCAGACGGTCCAGGACGTCGACGTACACCGAGGGGTCCAGCTGGACGAGGCTCTGGGCGGTGTAGCACCCGCTCGGCCCGGAGCCGACGACGGCGACACGAAGCACGGCGGTACTCCTTACCCGTGGGATCAGAGCAGATCGCTGATGTCTCCAGCATCGCACCGTCGCTGCTGCGCTGACAGGGTGCTGTACGGAGCGGGGGACGCGTGTCCGTTGGTATGGAAAGTGATCATGCGGTTACGTTGCGTGTGTGCTAGAAGCATCGTTTCTTAATCTTTCTGATCGTTGTCCGACGGACGGTGCGGTGTCCGTGTGGCCCGCGTGGGAAGTGCAGGAGGACGAGAACGCGACCTCGTGGTTCCACGTCCGGCTGGCGTTCACCGACGGCGCCCGGGTCGATCTGCTGGCCGTGGTGTCCGACGGATGCGCCTCCCTGGAGGACGTACGGGCCCAGCCGGCGCTCTCCCTCGACGACCTCGGGGTCCTCGCCGACTGGATCGAGGGCCCGCTCTTCGAGGCGTGCGGCCTCGGGCCGGTGCCGGAGCAGGGCGAGCCGGGCGTCTCGCGGCGGGCCCGGCCGGCGTGGCCGCGGGGTGTCGAGGGGCGGTGGCTCGTCGCGCAGGAATACCGCGCCGCACAGGAGGACGGGGTCGACCCGGTGCTCGCGGTGATGTGCGCGACCGGGCACAGCCGTCGCAAGTCGCTGAGGATGATCGCGCAGGCGCGTGACGCGGGATACCTGACGCCACGTCACGCGCGGCGCTGAGCAACGCCGTTACCGCGACGGGGGCGTCACAGCATGTCCCGCATCCGGGAGATCTCGCTCGTCTGCTGGGCGACCACGTCGTCGGCCATCTCCTCGACGCGGATGTTGTTGCCCTGCCCCTTCACGTCCGTGGCCATGGTGAGCGCACCTTCGTGATGCGTGATCATCAGGGTGAGGAAGAGCTGGTCGAAGGCCTTGCCCTTGGCCGCCTTGAGCTTCTTCATCTGGGCCTCGCTGGCCATGCCCGGCATCGCCGCGTGCTCGTGCGTCGCGTCCTTCGTGTCCTTGCCGTACGACGTCAGCCAGCTCTCCATCGCGTCGATCTCCGGCCCCTGGGCGGCCGCGATACGCTCGGCGAGCTTCTTGACCTTCGTGGACTCGGCGCGCTCCGGGGCGAGTTCCGTCATCTCCAGGGCCTGGGTGTGGTGCACGATCATCATCCGGGCGTACGAGACGTCCGCCGCGTTGGGTGAGTCGTCCTCGGCGCGCTGATCCGTGGCCTCCTCGGCGGACAGGGTGCGGTTCGCCTCGCCGGGGGCGCCGGGCGCGAGCACCGAAGGGCCGGTCGCCGCGGCCGACTTGGGGTCCGCGTCCGAGTCGCAGGCCCCGAGGCCGAGTGTCACCAGAACGGTCACCGTGGCGAGGGACGCGCGGCGGATGAGCACAACGACCTCCTGTGGCAGGCGTGGTGAGGGGCACCTCGTGAGTGCCGTGACTGTCCTAGCACGCTTCCGCGGATTACCGAGCAGAAAACTTCATTGCGGTTCTGTTGCCCCCTGTTGGTGTGTGCATGGTCAAGACCATACTTCGGTGGTGTGTGAACCGTTCCGAGGCGAACGGAACCAGGGAGGAAGCAGTGATCCTGAAAGATCCCCGAACCCGACACAGACGTCTGGGAGTTGTGGCCGCCGCGGCCGGACTCCTCGCCGCCCTGCTGACGGCCGTCCCGGCCGCGGCGACCCCCGACCCCGGGGACGGCACGGCGGCGTCCGGCACGGAGGTGTCCCGGAGCACCGAGGCCCAGGTGCGGGCCGCGATGGCCGACGGTGAGATACCCGGCCAGAACGAGGTCGTCCACTCCGACAACATCGAGCACCTGACCAACATCCCCAAGGACGCGCTGGCCGGCACCAATTCGGACCTCGCCTTCCAGGGCAGATACGCCTTCGCCGGCAACTACGACGGCTTCCGCATCCTCGACATCAGCAACCCGAAGGCGCCGAAGACGGTCGCCCAGGTGCTGTGCCCCGGCTCGCAGAACGACATCTCCGTCTCCGGCAACCTGCTCTTCCTCTCCACCGACTCCTCGCGCAGCGACAGCAGTTGCAACAGCACCACGCAGCCCGCGACCGAGAAGTCCTCCTGGGAGGGCATGAAGGTCTTCGACATCAGCGACAAGACCAACCCCAAGTACGTCGCCGCCGTCGAGACCGCCTGCGGCTCGCACACCCACACGCTGGTGCCCGAGCGCAAGAACGTCTACATCTACGTCTCCTCGTACTCGCCGAACGCCTCCTACCCCGACTGTCAGCCCCCGCACGACGGCATCTCCGTCATCAAGGTGCCGCGGAGCGCTCCCGAGAAGGCGGCGGTCGTCGGCTTCCCGGTGCTGTTCCCCGGTGAGGGGCCGGACGGCGGCGGCAACCCGGGCGGGCCCACCAACCCGGGCGTCTCCAAGACCACCGGCTGCCACGACATCACGGTCCTGCCCTCGAAGGACCTCGCCGCGGGCGCCTGCATGGGTGACGGCATCCTGTTCTCCATCGCGGACCCGGAGCACCCGAAGGTCATCGACCAGGTGCAGGACAACGTGAACTTCGCGTTCTGGCACTCGGCGACCTTCAACCAGAAGGCCAACAAGGTGGTCTTCACCGACGAGTTGGGCGGCGGCGGCGCCGCCACCTGCAACGCGACGGTCGGCGCCAACCGCGGTGCCGACGGTATCTACGACATCGTCGGCAAGGGCGACAAGCGTCAGCTCGTCTTCCGCAGCTACTTCAAGATCCCGCGCCACCAGGCCGACACCGAGAACTGCGTCGCCCACAACGGCTCGCTGATCCCGGTCAAGGGCAAGGACATCATGGTCCAGGCCTGGTACCAGGGCGGCGTCTCCGTCTGGGAGTTCACCGACTCCTCGAAGCCCAGGGAGATCGGCTACTTCGAGCGCGGCCCGCTGACCACCGACACGCTCACCGTCGGCGGTTCCTGGTCGGCGTACTACTACAACGGCTACATCTACTCGAACGACATCGCCAAGGGCTTCGACGTCCTGAAGCTGAGCGACCGGCGCACGGACCCCGCCAAGTGGGTCCGGCTGAAGGAGCTCAACACCCAGACGCAGCCCGACTACTTCGACTGATCGTCGCCGCCGTGGTCCGCCACGGCACCGGTCGCGAAGAAGCGTGACAGATCCGTGTCACCGGTCCCGTCGGACGCCTTCTCGGTGTCCGGCGGGACGCCCAACTCCCAGTCCAGCCGGTAGCGTTTGAACAGCTCGGCGCGGAGCACCGGCAGCGGCATCGGTACGCCCGGCACGAGGGCGGCGTAGACCGATCCCATCAACAGGGCGCGCAGCATGGGGTAGTCGGCGTCGGGGTCCGGTGAGCCGTGGCGTGCGACGGTGTCCCGCAGCAGTTCGGCAAGTCGCCGCTGTTCCGGGCACGGCATGAACCCTTCGGCCTGCAACAGCCCCGCCATGTGCTGGCGCATCAGGACGGGCCGGTCCCGGGCCAGGCCCAGGATCGCGTCGATGGCCCGCGCCATCCGCTCCCGGCCGTCCTCGGTGCGTGGCTCCCGCTCCAGCGCCTCCTCCAGTGTGCGGTGCATCAGCCGGTGTACCGCGGACTGCACCAGCTGGCGTTTTCCGGGGAAGTAGTACGACACCAGTCCACGTGCGGAACCGGCCCGGTCGGTGATGTCACCGAGGGTCGTCGCCTCGTATCCGTGCTCGCTGACCACCTCGACCGCCGCCTGAAGCAACCGCTCGCGGGATCGCCGCCGCAATTCTTCATTGACCGAGGCGCTGCGCGGGGACATGCTTGACTCCTGCGTTGACTGGCTGCCAGCCAACTATACTCAACGCGTCCGCACCGGCCGGTGAAACGGCTGGTCAGGGCTGCCGTCCGTCTCGGGCGACGCGGGGGATCGTCCGAGACGGACGGTTCTTCTCACCCCACTGGTGGCCTGAGGCTACTTACTGGCCCGTCGTTCAGCCGGCCGCTGGGCCCGCCCCGGCCCCGTCCACCAGATCCAGCACCGGCAGCAGCCCGTTCGGCCGCTCGCCTGCCGGCAGATGGTCCACGAAGTGCACCGCGCACCCCAGAGCCGCGGCCCCGCCGTCGGCCCGCCGGTCGTCGCCGACCATGAGCGTGCGGCGCGGGTCCGCCCCGAGATGGGCGCAGGCGGCGGCGAAGAGCCGGGGGTCCGGCTTCTGGACGCCGTGCTCGTACGACAGGACATACGCGTCGACGTACGGATCGAGCCCGTGCTCACGGAAGACCGGCCGCAGATCCCAGCCGATGTTGCTGACGACCCCGATGGCGATCCCGCGCTCGCGCAGCGCCCGCAGCACCTTTCCGGCGTCGGGGTAGGGCTGCCAGGCCGCCGGGGACATGTGCCGCTCGTAGAGCCGGTCGTGCAGCGCCGGATCCGGCAGCGTGACATGGCGCGACAGCCCGGTGTACGCGGCCCGGTGCAGCTCGGCGCTCTCGTCCCGCACCGCCCACACCCCGGCCAGGTCCTCGGGCAACCGCACCGGCGCCGCCCCGCCGGGCAACGCTCCAGCCATCTCCAGCGCCCGAGCCGTCCCGGCGACCTCCCCGTCGTCCAGCACGATCCCGGCCTCGGCGAGGCCGCCCCGCAGCCATGACTCGGTGGACTCGATACGGAAGAGGGTCCCGGAGAAGTCGAACAGCACGGCGATCATGCGGAGATCCTACGAGTCGACGTTCCCGAAGAGGCTCCGGTCGAGGTCTGCGGCGGACCGGCTGACGCGGCCTGCGGAGCCCCCGGTCCCGATGCCTTGATCTTGGGGCGGCCCATCCAGCGGTACGTCATGCCTCACGCCGTCGGTGGGCCAGCACCGCCACCGCCACCACCAGGGCGCCCAGCAGCCAGCCCCCGAGGACGTCCGAGGGCCAGTGGACGCCGAGCCAGACGCGGGTCAGGCCGACGCCGAGGACGGAGATGACACAGACGGTGAGGGCGGTGCGCCAGAGGGCGCGGCCGGCGCCGTGGTGGTGCAGGAGCCACAGGAGGAGGCCCAGAACGACCGTGGCCGTCAGGGCATGGCCCGAGGGGTAGGCCGCGTAGTGGGCCGTGTCGACCGGGTCACGCCAGACCGGTCGGGGGCGGTCCACCGCGGCCTTGAGGGACTGCTGGACGACCGTGCCCACCGCACACGTGACGGCCAGCCAGCCCGCGGTCCACCACGCCGACCGCCGCCACACCAGCCACACCACGACCACCGCGCACAGCAACCGCATCGTCCACGGGTCCCACACCCAGTCCGTGAGGATCCGGAAGGCGTGAGTCAGCCCGGGTTCGTCGACCGCCCACCGGTGGGTCGTGTCCGCGATGTCGCCGTCGAGGCTCATCAGCGGGTGCCAGCGGACCGCGACCAGAGTGATCAGCAGCACGGAGCAGACGGCGAGGACTCCGGCCGCGCGGACGGCGAGGCGCTGGTCCGGCGGGCTGGGCGGGGCGTCGACGGGCGGGGTGCGCATCCTTCGATCCTCGCCGACCGGTGGGGTCGGAGGCCAATCCCGGCGGGGAGCGCAGGCCGGGGGGAGGTGCGGCCCGGGGGTCCGGCCGGCTCAGCCGTCCCAGCCGAGCGCGCGCAACCCCGGTACGAACGCCACCAACAGCGGCACCATCGGCACCAGCGCCGCCGTGGCCGTCAGCCCCAGGCGCCGGGTGACCGGCAGGCGGTCCGGGGGAGTGAGGAGGCGGTGTACCCGCTGCGGGACATGGGCCTGCGGGGTCGGGGCGGGGCCGAACACACCCCGGTCCTCGTTGAGTTCCACCAGCGCGAGCGCCGTGGTCAGCCGTCCGAAGCGGCGGGAGGCCGTGTCGTCCGCGGCGAGTTCGACGAGCCGGTGCATCTCGGCGCGGAACGCGGCGAACACCGGCACCTGCGGAAACCCGCCCGCGAGCGCCGAGGAACAGTGCAGCAGCCAGTCGTGCCGGGCCTGCGCGTGCCCTTCCTCGTGAGCCAGCAGGGCATCCAGCTGCCGACCCTTCAGGCGCTGCAACGCGGCCGTGGTGACGACCAGTTGAGGGGCCGAACCGGGCAGCCACCAGGCGTCGGGGCGCTCGCCCTCAAGCACCACGAGACGTCCGGTGCTCCCCTCCTCGCCGGGCAACAGCGGGGCGCGTACCAGGAGTTCGGTCCTGCGCAGTCGACGCCGCGCCCGCGCCCGTACGACCTCCCGTATCAGCATCGCCGCGGTCCACACCCCGCCCAGCGCCAGGGTCACCGCGAGGGTCGCCGCCCAGACGCCACCGGCACCGAGCGCGTAGGCCTCCACCACCGAACGCGGCGCGGGCGCGAAGACATGACCGCGTACCGCCTGCCAGGCGGCCGCCGCGCTGAGCGTCATCGACAGGGCGCAGCACAGGAGTACGGCCGCCACCACGCTCCCCCAGAGGGGGTACCCCCAGCCACACCCACAACGCGACCACCGGTTCACGGTCCGGCCATCGGGCCCGGGCGAGCAGCCGGGGAGCGGCCACGGCGGCCAGGGCGCCGAGCAGCAACAGTGCCGCGGGGACCATCATGGGAGCACCCTATGAGCGGCGGACGGGCACCGGTACGGCATCCCGCACCAAGTGACGCAGGACACGGCGGGCACTTGGCGGGACGGAGAACACTCAGAGCGTCGCCAGCATCGCGACCATCGCGATCCCCATCGACAGCCGGCACGCCCGCGCCACCTCCGGCCGGTCGCCCCAGCACACCGCCCCGCCCCCCGCCGTGACCGGCACCAGACGGACGCCGGAGAGCAGCACATAGCCCGCGAAGTACAGCAGCAGCACGCCCGTCAGCACGGGGATCCCGGAGCCGCCGCCGTGGTGTGCGGGGGCCGCCGCCATCACGACCGCCATGTAGACCATCGCCGAGGCCCCCACCAGGTGATGCAGATGATGGGCGCTGGTCCGTGCCGCCCACAGGGCACGCAGGGCCGCCGCGCCGAACACGGCCGCGTATCCCGTCCAGGCCCAGGGCGGTGGGGTGAACACCGCGGCGGGGACGGCCATCGCGGCCATCCCGAAGCCCATGAGTGCCTCGCCGCCCGCCGCGCGGCGCTGTTCCTCGACGTCGCTGCGCATCCGCAGCAGGCAGTAGGCGCCGGTCGCCGCGCACAGCGCGACCAGCAGCCAGCCGGGCGAAGCCGGTCCGTGCACACGCGCCTCCCCGCTCGACGGTCGGACGGGGAGGGGATGCCCCGGCCACGCGGCGCGCACGCGAGCGCAAGGATGTACACGGGGAGCATTCGGGGGAGCACAGCAGGTCACCGACGGGCGGTGAATATCGTTTACAGGTAAAACACCTGCTAAGGTTATGGGTATGAACCGCATGAACCGCCTCCCTCTCGCCGGTGTGCTCCGTCTCGGGCGACCCTCGGACATCTGGTTCAAGCCCGCCCTGAGCGTGGTCGCCGCGGTCGCCCCGCCGAACCTCACCCTGCTCGCGCTCGGCCGCCTCGACCTGGCGATGTACACGATGGCCGGGTCCCTGTGCGCGCTGTACGCCCACAACCGCCCCTACGCCGCCCGGGCCCGCACCCTGGCCTGGGTCGTACTCGGCATGGTCGGCGGCCTCGCCGTCTCCCTGGTCACCGCCTCGCTCACCGGCAGCGCCGTCCTCCTGGTCGCCGTCGGCGCACTGCTGGCAGCCGTGCAGAAGGCGCTGTGCGACGCGACCCGCGTCGGCCCGCCCGGCAACGTGGTCCTCACCTTCATCACCTCGGCCTCCCTGTTCGCACCGCAGACCCTCGCCCAGGTCCCCGGCCACCTCGCCCTCGCGCTCGCGGCGGGCGCCTGGGCCTGGATCGTCGGCATGGCGCCGGGTCTGATCCGGCCGCACGGCCCGGAACGGCGGGCCACCGCACACGCCCTGAACGCCACGGCCGCATACGTCGAACAGGACGACCCCCGGAGCAGGGCCGCCGCGGCCGCCGCGATCCAGGCCGCCTGGCAGTCCCTGCTGTCCGCCGGCGCCCGCACCCCGGCCCGCCGCGCCCTGGACCGGCTCGTCGTCCGCGCCGAGGTCGCCCTCGCCGCCCCCGCCGACGCCGACCCGCGGCGACTGCGCGCCTGGGCCCGCGACCTGCGCGGCAACGGCCCCGTCCCGCACACCGAGGACCACGGCGAACTCCTCGGCGTCGACGCCGAACTCGCCGTCCCCGCAGCCCCGTTGTGGCGCAGGCTCGGACCGCTCACCCCGCTCGCCGTGCGCACCGCCACCGGCTGCGCCCTCGCCGGATACGCCTCCCTCGCGCTCGGCGTCGGCCGCCCGTACTGGGCCCTGGTCACCGCCGCCTCGCTCTACCAGGCCAACCTCACCCTCACCTGGAGCCGCGGCGTCCAGCGCGTCGTCGGCAACCTCGCCGGAGTGCTCCTCTTCGCCGCCGTGGTCCCGCTCGCCCACCTCGGCCCGGCCGCCCTCGTTCTGATCTGCCTCGCCTTCAACTTCGGCGCCGAGGCGCTCATCGGCCGCAACTACTGGCTCGGCAGCGTCTGCGTCACCCCGATGGCCCTGCTCATCACCGAGTTCGCCGGATTCCAGGAGCCCGGGCGACTGATCACCGAGCGGGTCATCGACACCCTCGTCGGCGCGCTGGTCGGCTTCGTCGCCGCGATCGCCGTCACCAACCGCCGCGCCGGCAACCGCATCGAACAGACGCTGACCTCCGTGGAGCGCACCCGCGAACACACCGCCCGCCTGCTCGCCGAACCGCACCCCGACCCGCGCGCCCTGGACTGCGCCCGCCGCGCCCTCGCCGCCCACCTCGTGGAGCTGCGCGCCGCTGTGGACGCCGCGTCCGGGGAGTGGTGGCAGCGGGCCCTGCCCCAGGAGCGGGTCGTGCGCGCCGAGCAGGCCGGACACCGTACGCTCGCGGCGACGGTACGGCACCAGGAGGTGCACCGGAGCGCGACGGCGGAGGGCATACGGCCATGACGGCACCGAACGGACGGCAGGCGGGCGCGAGCGGGGGCGACACCGTCTCCGCGGTCGTCCGGCAGTGGCAGGCCGTCCACCCCGGTCTCGACACCGGCCCGATGGAGATCATCGGCCGCGTCAACCGCTGCGCCGCCCTCCTCCAGCAGGCCGAGGACGCCCCGCTGCGCCGGGCCGGGCTCAGCCGAGCCGAGTTCGACCTGCTCGGCGCGCTGCGCCGCACCGGCCACGAGCTGACGCCGGGCGACCTGGCCCGGGAGACCTTCTCCTCGGGAGCCGCGGTCACCAAGCGCCTCAAGCAGCTGACCGAGCGCGGCCTCGTCGAACGCCGCGGGGACACCCGCGACCGCCGCGTCGCCCACCTCCGCCTGACGGACGCGGGCCGCGAGATCGTCGACGGCATCCTGCCCGAGCAGCTCGCCTACGAGACCGCCGTGCTGTCCGTCCTCGATCCGCTGCGGCAGGGTGAACTGGCGGGGCTGCTCGGCGAGTTGCTGGGCCAGCTGGAAGGGCGTCCGAGCGCGCTGCGGTCCTGAGTCATTGACGTGATCCACGCGATGTCCCTACCGTCGGTTCGATGCGCCGACAGACGTGCGGCATACCGAACGCGCTGAACGAAAGTGGGAACGCCGTGGCAGCCGAAACGCTCACCGTCGATCTCGGCACCGAGACGGGTCCCTTCCACGGCGGCGCCAGCGGAACGCTGTACGGCCTCTACGGCGACGGCGTCCCCAGCCGTGCGGTGGTCGAGGGCATGTACGTCCGCACGGTCGCGACCAAGGCCCAGGACGGCGTCCAGCACCCCGGCGCGGACGGCCTGGAGATCCTCCCCTCCTTCGTCGCGGCGGGCGGCCGGGACGTCTACCTCTACATGACCGACATCCTGCGCGGCTTCCCCTACGAATGGCCCGGCGCGACGGGCGAGGAACGGCTCGCGGGCTTCGTCGCCAGCGTCCGCAAGCAGGTCGAACAGGTCCTGACCATGGGTGAGTTGGCGACCCACGTCGTGTACGTGCCGTTCAACGAACCCGAGGGCAACATGTTCGGCGAGGGGGAGTGGAGCTACGACCGCACCTCCTGGCACACCGACCCCCGGCACTACTTCGCCGCCTGGCGGGACGTGTACCGCATGATCAAGGACCTGCACCCGGACGCCCGGATCGCCGGCCCCAACACCTGCGTCCTGTACCCCGAGGTCAAGGGATTCCTGCGGTTCGCCCGGGACAACGACGTCCTGCCCGACGTCATCACCTGGCACGAGCTGTCCTCACCCGCCGAGGTGCGCACCAACGTCGCCGTGTACCGGTCCTGGGAACGGGAGTTGGGCATCGGCCCGCTCCCCCTCAACCTCAACGAGTACGCGCACAACTACCACCTCTCCGTCCCCGGCCAGATGATCCAGTGGATCTCCGCGATCGAGGAGTCCAAGGTCGACGCCGACATGGCGTACTGGAACATCGCCGGCAACCTCAACGACTCGGTGGTGGAGGCCAACAAGGCCAACGGCCAGTGGTGGCTGTTCAACGCCTACGGCCGGTTGACGGGGAACACGGTCGCGGTCACCGCTCCCCACCCGAACGTCCAGTACACCCTCCAGGGCGTCGCCACGCTCGACCGGGACAAGCGGCAGGCGCGGGTCCTGTTCGGGGGTTCCGGGGGTGCCGCCGAGGTCGTCGTCGAGCACCTCGACCCGGAGACCTTCGGCACCACCGTCCACGTACGACTCCAGGAGATCCCCTGGACGGGCCAACTCGGCTCGTCGGGCGCCCCCTTGACGCTGCGGGAGGACGAACTGCCGGTAGTGGACGGCAGACTGGCCCTGCCTCTCACCGACCTGGACGCGATGTCCGCCTACCAGCTGATCCTGTCGCCCGCCGGCGCTCCCGTCTCGTCCCTGGCGGGTCCCCGACGGACGTACGAGGCCGAGGACGCCGCGTACACCGGGAGCGGATACGTGAAGAACGGTCCCGAGGGGTCCCCGACGGACGTCGACAGGTTCGCCACCTCCGGCGGCCATCACGTCGGCGGTCTGCGCACCGGCTCCGACCTCGTCCTCGCCTTCGACGTCGAGGTCCCGCGGGACGGGACGTACGACATCCGCGTGTACGCCAACTCCCACAACCAGGCCGACCTCGTACGCGAACACGGCCCCACCAACGTCTTCCTGCGCGTCGACGGCGAGGACCCGCGCGAACTGCTCCTGCCCCTCGGCTACAAGTGGGCCGTATGGGGCCACACCGACACCACCGTCCACCTCACCGCGGGACCGCACCGCATCACCCTCGCCGCCCAGGACCCCGAACTCGGCGCGACCCGCGGCGACGCGGTCGTCGACCGGATCGAACTCGCCCCGCGCGACACGGAATCCCTCGTGACCTACGACGCCGTGTACGCGGCCCTCGGCGACGGAGCACGCGTCCACGGCCCGTCGGCCCTGCTCCCGCGCGGCGGCACCGTCACCTTCTGGGTGCACGCGGAGCACGACGGAGAGGCCGCGGTGACCCTCACGGGGGAGGGCGAGGGCGTGCTGACGGTCAACGGCGAGGAGATCGACGCCGACCCGCACAGGGAGATCCCGCTCTTCCTCGCCGGAGGCGTCAACAAGGTGACGGTGACGGCGACTTCGGACCAGCTGGTCGTGGACCGGCTCAGCGTGGGACCGTCGCGGGGCCTGCTGCCGACCAGGACGTACCGGGCCGGGGACGGCGAACTGACCGGCACCGCGAGGGTGAGCGCCTTCTCGTACGCCACCGGCGGCAAGGCCGTCGACGGCGTGGGCCGCGGCCCCGGCAACGCGCTCACCCTGACGGTGACGGCGGACCGCCCCGGACGCCACGCCCTGACGATCCGCTACGCCAACGGCGAGCAGCCGGCCGGCACCCACTACAACCCCGACCCGGTCTGCCGCCACGCCGACCTCACCGTCAACGGCGACAGCACCCGGCGCGTGCTCTTCCCCACGACCTTCCACTTCAACAACTTCTGGCAGCTCGCCGTCCCCGTCACCCTCCAACAGGGCGCCAACACCGTCACGTTCACCGCCGACGAGCTCCCCGACTTCGACGGCACCACGAAGAACACCCACGGCCAGCGCTCCGCCCATGCCCCGGTCATCGACACGGTGACGGTGACACCACTGGCCGGACGGCCCTAGCGCTAGAGGACTTCCGTCGCCGTCCGCCGGTAGCCCGAGCGGCGGTCGTCGATGTCCTCCCAGCGGTCGCCGTAGATGTTCCGTACGACGGCCGGCTCCCGTACGAAGTCGTGTGGGAAGCCGAGTTCGACCGCGCTCACCTCGTCGAGGCGGGCGACCGCGTCGGCGTCGAGGCGGACCTCGGCACAGCCGAGGTTGTCGGCGAGCTGGTGCTCCTTGGTGGCCGCGATGATCGGCACGATGTTCCCGGGGCGCCCGAGGAGCCAGGCCAGGGCCACCTGGGCCGGGCTCCAGCCGCCCTGCTCGGCGATGTCCAGGACGGCGGTGATGACGTCCTCCTGCCGCGGGTTCGGTCGGTCGCCCCACGTGTCGAGCCGGCCCGTCTCGCCCCGCCGGTACTTACCGGTGAGTTTCCCGGCCGCGAGCGGCGCCCAAGCGAACACCGCCTGGCCGAACGCCCGCGCCTGCGGCAGGAGTTCGCGCTCCGGGGTTCGCTCCAGCAGGTTGTAGCGCAGCTGCGAACCGGCGAACGCGGTCCAACCCCGCAGCTCCGCGAGCGTGTTGGCCTGCGAGATCTCCCACGCGGGCCAGTCCGAGACCCCGACGTACAGCACCTTGCCGGTCCGTACGAGGTCGTCCAGCGCCCGCATCACCTCGTCGACCGGGGTGAAGTTGTCCCGCGCGTGCACCCACAGCACGTCCAGGCGGTCGGTGCGCAGCCGCTCCAGACTCGCCTCCACCGACTGCACGAGGTTCTTGCGGTGGTTGCCGGCCGCGTTGACGTCTCCGTCGCGGGTCCCGCACGTGTACTTGCTGGCCACGACGAACTCCTCGCGCCGCCCTTGGAGAAGCTCGCCGAGAATCCGCTCCGAGTGCCCGCCCGAGTAGATGTCCGCGGTGTCGAGGAAGTTGCCGCCCGCGTCGGCGTAGGCGTCCAGAAGCCGGGCGCTGGTGTCCTTGTCGGAGCCGTAGGCGGGTTCGCCGCCCATGACCATGGTGCCGAGAGCGAGTTCGCTCACGCGCAGACCGGTCTTGCCGAACAGTGTGTACCGCACGATCAGTTCCCCTCCGAGCAGGTCGTTGTGCGTCCGACGCTACGAGGTGGAGCGCGCTCCAGGGCAAGCCGTACCGCTCAGCCCCGAGGTGGGCTCCATGAGGACGGTGCCGCCCGCCTCGGTCGCGGTGGCGGCGGCGGTGGTGTCGACGTCCTCGACCGCGAAGTACGGCAGCCAGCGCGGCGGCACCTCGGGCGGGAACTTGTCGTCCATCGTGACCGTGCCGCCGAAGTCGGCGTCGTCGAGGCCCCACTGCGTGTAGCGCTCGGAGGCGTTGACGCTCCAGCCGAACACCGCGGTGTAGAACTCCATGGCCCGCTCCGGCTCCCGGCACAGCAGTTCCACCCAGCCCAGCGAACCGGGGGCGTTGATCAGTTCGCCGCGGCGGCGTCGAGGTCCGTCACCGCGAAGGTCACGAACCACGAGCACGGCCGCCCCTCCGCGCCGAGCGGCACCATCCCCGCAACCGGGAGATGGCCGTCTCCGTCCGCCAGCCGAAGAGTTCGCCGTAGAACCGCCCGCCCGCCTCCAGGTCCGGCGTTCCCACCGCGGCCCAGCAGGGCCCACCGGCCACCGGCTTGTCGAGCCTCATGCCGCCACGCCCCTTGTGCCGACGCGAGCACCCCTCTCGCACGCCAGCGCCACGCCCCTTCTGCCGACGCGAGCACCCCTCTCGCACGCTAGCCCCGGCCGCCGCCCCCTGCCATCCGGCGCATCAGCACGCCGCAGTGGCCGCGCCGGTCACTAGATACCCGGTCGGTAGCGGATCGGATGGTCCGCCGGTACCTCCACCAGCACGATCCGGGTCCCGTCCGGGTCGGTGAGCCACATCTCGATGAGGCCCCAGGGTTCCCGCACCGGTGGCCGCGCGATCTCGACGCCCTTCGCCAGCAGCTCCTCGTGTGCGGCCGTCACGTCCTCGACCTGCATCCACAGCCGCACCGCCGGGGACGGTGGCGTCTCGGAGCGGCCGGAGAGCTCCAGGAAGCCGCCGCCGAGGAAGTAGACGGTGCCGCGTTCCGGTCCTGTGCCGAACTCGCGGTAGACGGCGAGGCCGAGCTGTTCGCCGTAGAAGACACGGGATCGCTCGGGGTCGAGGGGGTGGATGAGGGTCCGGCCGCTCAGTACGTGCACCATGCGGCGGAGCCTAGTGCGGGCGTTAGGCTCGTCGGTGCCTGTGCCGTGCCCGAGAGTGGAGAGACGCCCATGACCGCTGGACTCACCTTCCGTGACGCCACCGACGCCGACGTGGACGCGCTGGTCGCGCTGATCGAGTCGGCGTACCGCGGGGACTCGAGCCGGGCCGGTTGGACCACCGAGGCGGACATCCTGGAGGGGCAGCGGACCGACCCGGACGGCGTGCTCCAGGTCATCAAGTCGCCCGACAGCCGCCTGCTCACCGTGGAGCGCGAGGGCGAGGTCGTCGCCTGCTGCCAGCTCGAACACCGCGGCGACCACGCCTACTTCGGGATGTTCGCGGTCAGCCCGCGGCTCCAGGGCGGCGGCCTCGGCAAGGTGATCATCGCGGAGGCGGAGCGGACGGCCCGGGAGACCTGGGGTGCCACGGAGATGCACATGACGGTGATCTCCGTACGCAACGACCTCATCGCCTGGTACGAGCGCCGCGGCTACCGCCGTACGGGCCGGATGACCCCGTTCCCGTACGGCGACGAGCGCTTCGGCGTCCCGCAGCGCGAGGACCTGCAGTTCGAGCTGCTGGTCAAGCCGCTCGGATAATCGTTACGCCGTGAAGCGGGCGGTGCGTTTGATCTCCGAGTAGTCGGTGGTCGCACCGTCCAGCTGGAGCGCCCGGACGAGCCGCAGATGGTCCTGTGTGTTCACCACCCAGCCGATGATCCTCAGGTCCGCCTTGCGGGCGTGCTCGACGATCTCCAGGGTGATCCGGCGGATGTTGAGGCAGACGGTCGCCGCCCCGGCCTCCACGGCGCGCTCCACGATGTCGGTGCCGTACCGGCTGCCGATCAGCGCGGTCCGCACGCCCGGCACCAGACGGGAGACCTCGGCGATCGCCTCGTCATGGAACGAGGACACCTCGACCCGGCCCACCAGGTCCCGCCTGAGCATGACCTCGGCCAGGGCCCGCGCTGCCGCGAGATCCTTGATCTCGGCCTGGAGCGGTGCTTGTACCGCCTCCAGGACCTCCTCGAAGACGGGGACGCGTTCGCCGCGGCCCGCGTCCAGGGTGCGCAGCTCGGCGAGGGTCTTCTCGGCGATCGGACCGGTCCCGTCGGTCGTGCGGTCCACGTCCGTGTCGTGCATGACGACGAGGGCCCCGTCCTTGCTGAGATGCAGGTCGAGTTCGATGGCGTCGAAGCCGACCTGCTGGGCGGCCACGAAGGAACGGAGGGTGTTCTCGGGTTCGAGACCCATGACTCCGCGATGACCGATGGTAAGGAAGTTCAAGGTTCAACTCGCTTCCGTCGACGGCGGCTCGGCTTCCGCAGCCTAATGGCCTCGGCCGGTGATGAACCCCTGCGTACACGGGGGATCGGGTGACACGAGGGGCGGACCTGGCCGGGACCGTTCTGGCTGGTCACCCTGGGGTGGGCGAGTCCTGCGGGCATTGACCGCCGACGCCGGCCGGAGACCCCCAAGAGGATCACGTATACCCACCGAGAGCGCCGTCATGGCATCCGACAGGAAAAAGTTCCGTGACCATGCGACTGCGCAGGATAATTTACGGAGCCCCCACTTGCTGGCAGGAACCTCATATGCCTACGGTGTCCTCACGCGAGGTTCTCCCGTGGAGGATGGGACATGACGGAAATTCTTGTGCAGGCGGCTACGGGGGAGCGGGTTGCTCCCGGGACCAGGGTGGTGGACCACCCTGCGTGGCCCGTGCTCAAGGGTGCCGTGGAACGGATCAGGCCCTGGCAGTCCAAGGACGGGTCGATCGACCTCACGGCTGAGGGTGCCCCGGACCGCGCCGCCGCCGAGGCCGCCGTACGCGAGGTCACAGGCGCCGTCGAGGAGCTGTCCCCGCTGCTCCCGCACGACCGCGCCTACCACGAGGCCCTGGTCAAGGACCTGAAGCGGTGGGCCGAGGGCGGCTTCGAGGTGCCGGACTTCCTGGACTCGCTGCTGGCCTTCCAGCCCGCCAAGGGGCGCGCGGACGGCCTCCAGCACCTGGTCGTCTTCCCGATGTACACGCAGAACGGCAACCCCGACCGCAACCTCGAGGCGGTCGTCCTGCGCATGGTGTGGCCGGACTGGCTGGCCGAGCTGGAGCGCACCCGCTACGACAACCCGCTGTTCTGCGGCATCAAGTTCGAGGACTTCACGGCCGGTTACGACACCAACTCCGCCGTGCTCTTCCCCGAGACGATCGCCGTGCGCGAGGCGCCGGAACGATTCTCCTGGGGTGGCATCTTCTGCGACCGCGAGGCCGCCCGCTTCCGTGCCGTCACCGACGCCGCCGTCGACATCCTGGGCCTCGACCTGCCCGAGGACATCGCCGCGATGGTCCACGACCAGAAGCGCTGCGAGGAGGCGTTCGTCCTGTGGGACATGGTCCACGACCGCACCCACAGCCATGGCGACCTGCCCTTCGACCCCTTCATGATCAAGCAGCGCCAGCCGTTCTGGATGTACGGCCTGGAGGAGCTGCGCTGCGACCTCACCGCCTTCAAGGAGGCCGTGAAGCTGGAGGCCGACGGCGTCCCGCAGGCCCGTGACGTGCAGTACGCCGTGCTGTTCGACCGTATGTTCCGCTTCCCGGTCACCGGCGAGCGGGTGCGCAACTACGACGGCCTCGGCGGCCAGCTGCTCTTCGCCTACCTGCACAAGCACGACGTCGTCCGCTGGACCGACAACAAGCTGCACATCGACTGGCAGCGCGCCCCGCAGGTCACCAACCAGCTGTGCGCCGAGATCGAGGACCTCTACCGGGCGGGCATCGACCGCCCCAAGCTCGTCCACTGGTTCGCCGCGTACGACCTGGTCGCGCAGTACCTCGCCCCGCACCCGGGATCCCGCTGGGCCAAGGGCCCGGACGCCCTGGACCTGACGCAGCCGCCGCGCAAGCTCGTCGATGACGTGCTTCCGGACGAGTTTCCGCTCAGCATGTTCTATGAGGCACTCTCCAAGAAGCTCAAGAACGTGATCGCGTCGACGCGCGGCATCACGGCGGAGAACGCCGAGCGAGTGGCCGCGTGAGCGACCACGGCACCGAGAACGCTGCGCGGCAAGCTCAGGAGGCGAAGAACATGGCGGGGAACGGAGCTCTCAGCGGTGCGGTGATCGCGGTGGCCGGCGCGGGTGGACCCGCCGGACGCGCGACCCTGCTGCGACTTGCCGAGGCCGGGGCGACCGTCGTCGGCGCCGACAACGACCCCGAGCGGCTCGCGGAGGCGGTGAGCGCGGCCCGGGACGCGGGCGGCGGCGCCACCGTCACCGGAGAGCCGGTCGACCTGCTCGACCTGGACTCCACGCGCGACTGGGCCCGCGGCATCGAGAAGGACTTCGGCCGGGTCGACGGCGTCGTCCATCTCGTCGGCGGCTGGCGCGGCAGCGAGACCTTCATCAAGACCAGCCTCGACGACTGGGACTTCCTGGAGCTGCTGCTCATCCGCACCGTGCAGCACACCTCCCTCGCCTTCTCCGAGGCGCTCCAGCGCAGCGACCGCGGCCGCTACGTCCTGATCAGCGCGGCCGGCGCGAGCAACCCCACCGCGGGCAACGCCGCGTACGCCGCCGCCAAGGCCGCCGCCGAGGCGTGGACGCTCGCCATGGCCGACTTCTTCCGCAAGGCGGGGGCCGGTGAGGAGCTCACCTCGGCGGCCACCATCCTGGTGGTGAAGGCGTTGGTGCACGACGCGATGCGCGCCGAGCGCCCCAACGCGAAGTTCGCGGGCTTCACGGACGTCAAGGACCTGGCCACGGCCATCGCCGAGGTCTGGGAGAAGCCCGCCGGAGAAGTGAACGGAAACCGTCTGTGGCTCACCGAGAAGCCGTGAACCCTCCGAAGACCGACGCCCGGCGTCACCACGACCCGGACAGCAGGGGCTTCGCGAGCGACAACTACGCCGGCGTCCACCCGGAGGTGCTCGCCGCCCTGGCTCTGGCCAACGGTGGGCACCAGGTCGCCTACGGCGAGGACGACTACACCGAGAACCTCCAGGCGATCATCCGCAGCCACTTCGGGCCCACGGCGGAGGCCTTCCCGGTCTTCAACGGCACCGGCGCCAACGTCGTGGCGCTCCAGGCGGTCACCGACCGCTGGGGCGCGGTGATCTGCGCCGAGAGCGCCCACATCAACGTCGACGAGGGCGGCGCGCCGGAGCGGATGGGCGGCCTGAAGCTGCTGACCGTCCCCACCCCCGACGGCAAGCTCACCCCCGAGCTGATCGACCGGCAGGCGTACGGCTGGGACGACGAGCACCGCGCGATGCCGCAGGTCGTCTCGATCACCCAGAGCACGGAGCTGGGCACCCTCTACACCCCGGACGAGATCCGCGCGATCTGCGACCACGCCCACGCCCACGGCATGAAGGTGCACCTCGACGGCTCCCGCATAGCCAATGCGGCCGCGTCCCTCGACGTCCCCATGCGGACGTTCACCAACGCGGTCGGCGTCGACATCCTCTCCCTCGGCGGGACGAAGAACGGCGCGCTGTTCGGCGAGGCGGTCGTGGTGATCAACCAGGACGCGGTCTCCCACATGAAGCATCTGCGCAAGCTGTCCATGCAGCTCGCGTCCAAGATGCGTTTCGTGTCGGTGCAGTTGGAGGCGCTGCTCGCCAAGGACCTGTGGCTGCGCAACGCCCGCCACTCCAACGAGATGGCCCAGCGCCTGGCCGAGGGCGTGCGCGCCGTGCACGGCGTCGAGATCCTCTACCCGGTCCAGGCCAACGGCGTCTTCGCCAAGCTCCCGCACGACGTGAGCCTGCGCCTCCAGAAGCGGTTCCGCTTCTACTTCTGGGACGAGAACGCGGGCGTTGTCCGCTGGATGTGCGCCTTCGACACGACCGAGGACGACGTGGACGCCTTCGTGGCGGCCCTCAAGGAGGAGATGGCGCACTAGGGCACCACCAGCACCAGGGCATCACCTATCGCTGCATAGTTATACGGTCATCTGGAAAAGAATTGACGGCCGGGTGATCGTATTCCTATGCTCTGCGGGCATGGAGCTGATCCAGAACACCCCTGACCTGTCCGCATATCTCGCCGCCGACGAAGTCATCGACCATGTCCACCCGCTCGTCCGGGACACGGCTGCCCGCCTCGCCCGGCAGGCCGAGGACTCGTATGCCTATGCACGGCTGGCCTTCGAGTTCGTGCGGGACACGATTCCCCACTCCGCCGACAGCGGGGACCCGCGCGTCGCCTGGCGGGCCTCCGATGTCCTGGAGCAGGGCACCGGCATCTGCTATGCCAAGTCCCACGCGCTCGCGGCGCTGCTGCGGGCCGAGGACATTCCGACGGCCTTGTGCTATCAGCGGCTGGCGCATGACGACGGCGGTGGGCATGCCGTGCACGGGCTGGTCGCGGTGCGGTTCAACGGGGCCTGGCATCGGCAGGATCCGCGCGGCAACAAGCCGGGCGTGGACGCGCAGTTCTCCCTAGAGAGCGAGCGACTGGCATGGGTGCCCGACCTCAGGTCCAATGAGGTGGACTATCCAGTCCTGTATGCTGAACCTCACCCGGCCGTCCTGAGCGCCCTCAAGGCCGCCCCCGACCGGCTCCATCTGTGGAAGACGCTCCCCACCGAACTCTGAGGCAGGCGATGACCTTCTCCCTCACCGTGTCCGACGAGGTCCGCGCCCTCGCGCCCGGCTTCACCCACGTCGCCGTCGAGGCGTACGACCTGCTCAACGGGCCGAGCACCGAGGCCAGTTCGGCGCTCCTCGACGACGCGGCCCGCCGGCTCGCCGTACGCCTGGACGGGCGCGCCCCGCACGAGGACCCGCACATGGCGGCATGGCGCGAGGTTTACACGGCGTTCGGGTCGAAGCCGTCGCGGACCCGTAACTCGGCGGAGGCGCTGGCGAAGAGGGCACTGGCGGACGGCGGTCTGCCCCGGATCAACCTGCTCGTCGACCTCTACAACGCCATCAGCGTCGCCCATCTCATCCCGGTCGGCGGCGAGGACATCGACCGCATCCAGGGCGGGATGCGGCTCGTGCGGGCGGGCGGTGACGAGGACTTCGTGACCGTCGCCGGCGGCGAGGAGGTCATCGAGCACCCCGACGCCGGCGAGGTGGTGTGGCGCGACGAGCTGGGGGTGACCTGCCGCCGCTGGAACTGGCGCCAGGGTCCGCGCACCCGGCTCACCGAGCAGACCGTCTCGGGCATCTTCCTCCTGGAGAGCCTCGCGCCGATGCCGGTCGCCGAGGTCGAGCGGGCCGGCGCCGAACTCGCCGAGCTGCTGGAGAAGTTCAGCCCGGGCGCCCGTATCGAGGTGCACGCGGCCGACCCGGTGCGCGGCTGAGCCGTCGCGGTCGTTAACCTCCCGGGTATGTATGACGGGGGAACAGAAGAGAACACCACCAGCACCGAAGAGCAGCCCGAGCGGCCCCTCGCCCGGCTGAGGAAGCACTGGCTGCTCACCTCGGCCGTGGCGCTGGCCCTGCTGACGACCGCCACGGCCGTGCCGATCGTCCTCGCCGACTCCGGCGACGACGCTCCCTGCCAGGAGATTCCCGCCTCGACCCGCGCCCTCGCGAAGGACCCGGCCGCCGCCACCCGCGCGCTCGACCCCGGCGACGACCTGTCCCGGTACGACGCCGTGCGCGCGCTGCTGATCCACGAGAACCCGTGCGGCGACGGGGGCGAGGTGCTCGGGCAGGTCGCCGACGCCGCCACCCGGGCCACGGCCGAGGGCAAGCCGCACACCCTCGCCCAGGCCCGTGCCGCGTACGCCGTGGTCGCCGCGTTCGACGACGATCCCGTGCCCGACGGGGCGGCACCCGGCGTGGCCCGCGTCCTCGCCGAGTACGTGGTGGACGCCAACCGCTTCCTGAGCCCCGACCGCGACGCGTACAGCCCGGCCGTGGACGCCGTGGGGGCCGCACCGGACGACACCGGCTGGACGTCCTACGGCCGCTTCCTGGCCCCGGACGAGGCGCACGCCGACTTCGAGCTCACCGACCCCTCGGGCGTACGGGCGGACCCGGAGTACCTGGTCGGCGAACTGGCCAGGGATCCGGAGGCGTTCGCGATCATCTACGACGCCGAACGCGCGTACTTCGCCCACTACCTCGAACGGCTCACCCGCGAGGGCGCCGACCCCGACTACCACCCCGGCAAGGAGAAGGACGGCAGCCCGAAGTCGACCACGACCTGGGCCGACATCGACCTGGAACACCTCACCGACCGCATCGGCAGCCTCATGAACCACCGGGCGCGGTACGTCAGGGACGGCACGATCCCCGACCTCGCGGCCTTCGACATGGCCGTACGGCAGCACACGCGCGGCGCCTACCGGGCGGCCCCACGGCAGGTGAGCAGCCGGCCGGTCATGGGGGACATCGCCGAGCGGCCGGTCTCCGGCCCCCTGAGCGGGGACCTGACGGACGGGCGGCACCAGCTGTTCACCGTCCTCGACGCCTGGGCGAAGGCGCGCAAGGTGCCGACGGAACGCGCGGCACAGCTACGGCAGTTGATCGACGACCGGTACGTCAGGGCGCTCTGGCTGACCTCGTACTGAATCGGAGGCGGCTCCGGTTCAGCCGCCGAGGCTCAGTTCCGTGCAGCCCCGCTGCCCGGCCTGGGCCTCGGCGAAGGCGGCGAGCAGCTTCCGCTTCTCGGTCTTCCCGACACCGGGGACGTCCTTGTCGGCGCTGAGGGCGTAGTTGGCGGCCTCGCCGTCACAACGGGCCGTCGCCGTACGGGCGTCGGGCTCGCGGCGCCGCTGCTCGGCGAGCAGACGGTTGCTCCAGTCGCCGTACCAGGCGGCGAACCACATGCGGGGTTCCCACTCGCCGGAGTCGGCGTCCCGCGCGTACAGATCGCAACGGCCCACCGGGCCCGCGTCGTTCATGAGCACCGCCACCCGCCACTGCGTGGTCTTGAGCCCTCCCGCCTTGAGCGCCCAGCCGCACGCGGTGTCGCCCGCGTCGGCGAGCGGCACCGTCCTGGGGTCCTCCTGCGGGTCCGTCGGCGCGGCGTCCCCGCCGGGCGCCCTGAGCGGTTCGGCGCCGCAACCGAGGCGGTCGGACGCGGAGTTGGTGAGCGCCACCGCCGTCTCGTAGGCGGCGGGCGTGCCGCGCAGGGCGTCCCGGCCGAGCCAGGTGCGGACCAGCAGCTTGCGTTGGCGGCCCTCGTCGTCCTTCCCCAACTCGGGGCAGGGGACGAGGAACTGCAGGGCGCCGTACTTGTCGACATAGCCGGGCAGCCCGTCGGCCATCGGCCCCACGCGGTCGAACCCGGACTCGGACAGGACCGTCATGAACTCCCGGTCCACGTCGTCCCGCCGGGTGTACGCCTCCGTCTCCAGCAGCCGGTCGTCGCGCACGTCGTCGCCGTCGAAGCCGACGGAGCAGCCGTAGTCGCCCAGTCCCTCGTGGGTCGCGGACGACGCGTCCTTGAAGTGGTCGCCGTCGCGCCCCAGTTCACGCACCGCGTCGACGGGCAGCGCCCCGTCGCAGGCCGTACGCAGCAGCCACCAGTCCTGCGCGTACGGGGTGGCGATCCAGCCGCCCACCCCCAGCACGACCGCGGCCGACACCGACACCTTGACCCAGCGCCGCATTCCTTGCCCCCGTTGCACGTCCACCCGTTTACGGGCGGGACCCTATCGGTCGGGCGGTGGAGGGAACGGCGCGGGTCCGTGAACCCCGAGTGCTCAGCGGGCCTCGGCGGCCTTGACCTCTTCCGGGGTGGGGGCCGTGCCGCCGAGGTGGGCCGGCATCCACCAGGTGTCGTCGGCGTCCTTGGGGCGGACCGGGTAGGCACGCTGGGCGGCCTCCAGCAACTCCTGGACGCGCTCGCGCAGTTGGCGGGTGATCGCGCCCGCGTACTTGTCCTTGGGCGCCTCGACCGGCTCGCCCACCCGGATCGTGATCGGGGTGTGGCTGCGCTTGAAGTTGCGCGGGTGGCCCTTGGTCCACAGCCGCTGCGTGCCCCACAGTGCCATCGGGACCAGCGGCACGCCCGCCTCCTGCGCCAGGCGCGCGGCACCCGACTTGAAGGACTTGAGCGTGAACGACTGCGAGATCGTGGCCTCCGGGAAGACGCCGACGATCTCACCGGAGCGCAGCGACTCCAGCGCGTGCTGGTAGGCCGCCTCACCCTGCTTGCGGTCCACGGGGATGTGCTTCATCCCGCGCATCAGCGGACCGGAGACCTTGTGCCGGAACACCGACTCCTTCGCCATGAAGCGCACGAGACGCTTCTGGGGGAGCGCCGCCAGCCCGTCGAAGATGAAGTCCAGGTAGCTGATGTGATTGCTCACCAGCACGGCGCCGCCAGAGCGGGGGATGTTCTCCGAACCCTTGCAGTCGATCTTCAGGTCCCACGCCTTGAACAGCGTGCGGGCGAGGCCGACGACGGGGCGGTAGACAAGCTCTGCCATGGACGGGGTGGGCCCTTCCTTCTCTGCCTGGGAAAGGGGGGTTCCCGGCGGGAAAGTTACGACACCGTAGGTTTACGGCATCTCGCAGATCGTGCCCCAAGAACGGGCGGGGGGCCAGCCCTGGTGCCCGCGAAGGGCGAGATCCTTGTCACGTCGGCTGCTTGATCCACCTCGGGCTTTTACGCCACCTTTACTACGCGCGTACGGTCACGCGCCGTACGAGCAGGTACATCTCGCACCCCAGGCAGTACCCGAACGCGGAGTTCAGGAAGGCGGCCGCGAGCGCGGCCCCGGTCGCCGCGAGTCCCAGCCAGGCCGGTCCGACGCCGTACCCGATCAGACCGACGACCGCGAAGGCCAGGCCCACCGCCTGCGCGAACCGCGGCGGTTCGGGCGCCTCGAACTCCGTCGGCGGACCGATGCGGGGCCGCACGGCCTTCCTGAACAGCCAGCCGTACGGCGAACGTCCCACGCCGCCCGCCGCGCCCAGCGCGAACGCCAGCGTCTGCCAGGCCAGCAGCCACACACTGCCGGTGATCAGCACGACCGCCAGTACTAGGGTCGTCACGGCCGCCCCGAAGCGCGGTCCCCTCACATCGATGTCCATGAATCAAGCATTCCGCACGGAATGCCGTGCGTGGAGTCGGGAATCTTTGCAGTCATGTGAACGCTGGAGCTGGGTGATGGCCGGACTTGTGGTGTGTGCGCTGGTGCTCGCCGCGGCGAGCGTCTACGGAGTGCTGCACAGGCAGCGGAGCGGGAGAGTGCGGGTGCGCGGGCGCGACGACGACAAGCGGCTCGGCGCCACCGAACTGGGCGTCGAGTTGGGGGAGCGGGCCACCCTCGTCCAGTTCTCCAGCGCCTTCTGCGCGCCCTGCCGGGCCACCCGCAGAGTCCTCGGTGAGGTGGTCGACCTGGTCCCCGGGGTCGCCCATGTCGAGATCGACGCCGAGGCCCACCTGGACCTCGTCCGCGAACTGGACATCCTCAAGACGCCGACCGTGCTGGTGCTCGACGCCGACGGCCGCGTGGTGCGGCGGGCCACCGGGCAGCCGCGCAAGGCGGATGTCATCGCGGCCCTCGGTGAGGCCGTGTGACGGTGAGGCAGCTCCCATATGCCGGGACGTACTTGACTGGGCGCACCACCTATCGTCAGCCTGACCGTATGCCTTCGGAACTCCTTCTCTTCGGGCGGGTCCATGTCGACCTGGCCCGCACCGCGAGCGCGCGCTGTCCGGGCTGTTGAGCAGCCACGGACCAGCTCGCCCCGCCTCGCAGAAGGACGATCCCATGACGGCCACGCCGGACCTCCACACCCCTCAGCTCGCCTCCCCCGATCTGCTGCGCTCCGTCTTCCGGCGGCACGCGGCAGGTGTCGCCGTGATCACCGCGCGTGGTGAGGGCGGCCCGGTCGGTTTCACCGCCACCTCGCTCACCTCGGTCTCCGCCGAGCCCCCGATGCTGTCCTTCGGTATCGGTACCGGTGCCTCCAGCTGGCCCGCGATCTCCCGGGCCGAGCATGTCGGCGTCCACATACTCGGCGAGCACCAGCAGGAGCTGGCCGCCACCTTCGCCCGCAGCGGCGCCGACCGTTTCGGGGCGCCCACCGGCTGGCGCGAGGGGCCCGAGGGTGTTCCCGTCCTCGACGACGTCCTGGCCTGGCTGGTGTGCCGCGTCGTCGCGCGCGTGCCCGCCGGCGACCACCGGATCGTCCTCGCCGAGGTGCTGCTCGGCGACCCCGCAGGACCCGGCCGTCCGCTCCTCTACCACCAGGGCACGTTCAGCGGTCTGCGCGACTGACGGCCCGTGCCGCACGCCGGGGTCTCCTGCTGCGGGACCGTCGAGTTCCGATTACGCTGCGTTGCGAAGGTCACAGTTCAAAGCGCTTGCTTAGCGGGAACGAACTGGGTGTACTGACGAGTAATATTTCGTTCGGAGCGCGGGCCGCCCCGATCGGGATCGGCCGCTTGGGGCGCCTATGCTGCCTGCAAGTAGGCAGCACAGAAATGTCGACGCAGCAGTAGGAGAGCCGGCGTGAGCTTGAGGATCGTTGTCACCGTTAAGTACGTGCCCGACGCCACTGGCGACCGGCACTTCGCCGATGACCTGACCGTCGACCGTGAGGACGTGGACGGTCTGCTCTCCGAGCTGGACGAGTACGCGGTCGAGCAGGCGCTGCAGATCTCGGAGAACTCCGACGACGACGTGGAGATCACCGTCCTGACGGTGGGCCCGGAGGACGCCAAGGACGCGCTGCGCAAGGCGCTGTCCATGGGCGCCGACAAGGCCATCCACGTCGAAGACGACGACCTGCACGGCACCGACGCGATCGGCACCTCGCTGGTGCTCGCGAAGGCGATCGAGAAGGCCGGCTACGACCTGGTGATCTCCGGTATGGCCTCCACCGACGGCACCGCGGGCATCGTCCCGGCGCTGGTCGCCGAGCGTCTCGGTGTCCCGCAGGTGACCCTGCTCTCCGAGGTCTCCGTCGAGGACGGCACCGTCAAGGGCCGCCGTGACGGCGACGCCGCGAGCGAGCAGCTGGAGGCGTCCCTGCCGGCCGTCGTGTCCGTCACCGACCAGTCGGGCGAGGCGCGTTACCCGTCCTTCAAGGGCATCATGGCGGCCAAGAAGAAGCCGGTTGAGTCCTGGGACCTGGAGGACCTGGAGATCGACGCCGAAGAGGTCGGTCTCGAGGGTGCCTGGACCAAGGTCGAGGACGCGGCGGCGCGTCCGGCGCGCACCGCCGGCACGATCGTCAAGGACGAGGGCGAGGGCGGCAAGCAGCTCGCCGAGTTCCTCGCGGGCCAGAAGTTCATCTGAGCCCGAGTTCGCCGACCGCCCCTCATCTGATCCAAGCAGGAGAGCATTCCCATGGCTGAAGTTCTCGTCTACGTCGACCACGTGGACGGTGCCGTCCGCAAGCCCACCCTGGAGCTGCTGACCCTGGCCCGTCGCATCGGCGAGCCGGTCGCCGTGGCGCTGGGCAACGGCGCCGCCGACACCGCCGCCGCCCTCGCCGAGCACGGCGCGGTCAAGGTCCTCACCCACGAGGCCGCCGAGTACGCCGACTACCTGGTCGTCCCCAAGGTCGACGCCCTCCAGGCCGCCGTCGAGGCCGTCTCCCCGGCCGCCGTACTCGTCCCGTCCTCCGCGGAGGGCAAGGAGATCGCCGCGCGTCTGGCGCTGCGCATCGGTTCCGGCATCATCACCGACGCCGTCGACCTGGAGGCCGGTGACGAGGGTCCGGTGGCCACCCAGTCGGTGTTCGCCGCCTCCTTCACCACCAAGTCCCGTGTCTCCAAGGGCACCCCGGTCATCACGGTCAAGCCGAACTCGGCCGCCGTGGAGGCCGCCCCGGCCGCCGGCAGCGTCGAGGCGCTGGCCGTGACCTTCTCCGCCGCCGCGACCGGCACCAAGGTCACCGCGCGCACCCCGCGTGAGTCGACCGGGCGCCCGGAGCTGACCGAGGCCGCGATCGTCGTCTCCGGCGGCCGTGGCGTCAACGGCGCCGAGAACTTCGCGATCATCGAGGCGCTCGCCGACTCCCTCGGTGCTGCTGTGGGTGCCTCCCGTGCCGCGGTGGACGCCGGCTGGTACCCGCACACCAACCAGGTCGGCCAGACCGGCAAGTCCGTCTCGCCGCAGCTGTACATCGCCTCCGGCATCTCCGGCGCGATCCAGCACCGCGCGGGCATGCAGACCTCGAAGACGATCGTGGCGATCAACAAGGACGCCGAGGCCCCGATCTTCGACCTCGTCGACTACGGCGTGGTCGGCGACCTCTTCGACGTCGTCCCCGCCCTCACCGAGGAGGTCAAGGCCCGCAAGGGCTGATCTCCGCAGGCGCCTGTACGAGGCCCTCGCGACCGCTTTCCCGGCGGTCGCGAGGGCCTCGTCTCATCCCAGGGTCAACGTCGCCTGGACCGGCAGATGGTCGCTGGGGAACTGCCCGTCGACGGCGAAGGTGTTGATCGAGGCCCGGTGGACCCGCACCCCCGGTGTGGCGAGGATCCAGTCGATGCGCTCGCCGTCGGGCGTCAGCGGCTCGTAGCCGTGGAACGTCCCGTACGCATCGCTGCGCTCGGCGGCGGCGTCCCAGGTGTCCACGAGTCCGGACTCGATCAGGTTGAGGTAGGCCTGGTTGTTGTGGGCCGCCGCGTTGAAGTCGCCGGTGACGACGACAGGTAAGGCGCGGTCGAACGTGGCGATGCCGTCGGCGATCTGCAGTGCGGCGCGCTCGCGCGCGTACTGGCTCACATGGTCGAGGTGGGTGTTGAGGACGTAGAACTCCCGTCCGTCGTCGGCGCGGTCGCGGAAGCGGACCCAGGTGGCGATCCGGGGGAGCGCGGCGCCCCAGGTGTTGGAGCCGATGGTCCGGGGAGTGTCGGAGAGCCAGTAGGTGTCGTGTTCGAGCGGGGCCAGGCGCCGGGTGTCGTAGAAGACCGCCGTGGACTCGTCGTGGCTGCCGCCCTCGCGGCCGGTGCCGATCCAGGCGTAGTGCGGGCCGAGGTCGGCGTGGATGTCCAGCAGCTGCTGGTAGAGGCCCTCCTGGGTGCCGATGAACGTGGGGGCCTCACGCCGCAGCAGGGCGCCCATCACCGGGCGGCGGACGGCCCAGCTGTTGGGTTCGACGGCACTGGCGAAGCGCAGGTTGAAGGTCATGGCGTCGAGCCGGCGGCCCACCGGACGGGCGGCGGAGGCGGGCATCGTGGCCATCAGGGGCAAGGTGAGCGCGGTGGCCACCAGGGTTCTCAGTCCCATGCGACGCGTCATCCTGTCGGTGTCCGGCATGTGAATCCCCTCCCGACGGATCAGGATGAAGGGGCGAACCGGTGTGCGAAAGGGGGCGTGGTGAGGCCGGGGTGCCGGAAGGGGCGCGGCGGCTCACGCTGTGGACGGGGTGTTGACCTGCGGGAAGATCGACGGATAACTTCGCTCTACGGATTGTTGATTCCGTAGTGCGGAAAACAGGAGGGTGTGGCATGGGTCAGCAGGAGCAGGTGGCGACAAGCCTCGCGGGTGCCGTCAGCGAGGAGATCAGCGCCTCCCTCGCGCCGGTCGACGCCGAGCTGGAGCGCCGCTACCCCGGTGACCCGGGCACTCGCCAGCCCGTCCACACCGTCTACGTTCCCGGCAACCTCTTCGCCGCCGACACCCTCCGCTCCTGGGGCGACCAGGCCCTCGCGGCCCTCGACGCGCACGCCCCGGACGCCGCGTCCTTCGCCGCCGTCCTCGGACTCGCCGACGACCTCGCCGAACCGGTCCACGCGCGCGTGCGCGCCAAGCTGGAGCGCGAGCCCGTCGAGGACCTCAGGGTCGACTTCGAGGACGGCTACAAGGGGGCCGACGAGGACCAGGACGCCGCCCGCGCGGCCCGTCTCGTCGCGGACGCGTACGAGAACGGCACGGCCGCCCCGTACATGGGCATCCGTATGAAGTGCATGGAGTCCCCGGTCCGCGACCGCGGCATCCGCACCCTCGACATCTTCCTGACCGGCCTGATGGAGGCCGGCGGCCTGCCCGACGGGCTGGTCCTGACGCTGCCCAAGGTGACCTATCCCGAGCAGGTCACCGCGATGGTCCGGCTCCTGGAGCAGTTCGAGAAGGCCCGGGGGCTGAACCCCGGCCGCATCGGCTTCGAGATCCAGATCGAGACCAGCCAGTCCATCCTCGCCGCCGACGGCACCGCCACCGTCGCCCGCATGATCGACGCCGCCGAGGGCCGCGCGACCGGTCTGCACTACGGCACCTTCGACTACAGCGCCTGCCTCGGCGTCTCCGCCGCCTACCAGGCCAGCGACCACCCGGCCGCCGACCACGCCAAGGCGATCATGCAGGTCGCCGCCGCGGGCACCGGCGTACGCGTCTCGGACGGCTCCACCAACGTCCTGCCGGTCGGCACCACCGAGAACGTCCACGAGGCCTGGAAGCTGCACTACGGCCTCACCCGCCGCGCCCTGGCCCGCGCCTACTACCAGGGCTGGGACATGCACCCCGGCCACCTCCCCACCCGGTACGCGGCCGTGTTCGCCTTCTACCGCGAGGGCTTCGAAGCGGCCGCCAAGCGCCTCGCCGCCTACGCCAACCACGTCGACGGCGCCGTCATGGACGAGCCCGCCACCGCCAAGGCCCTCGCCGGCTACCTCCTGCGCGGCCTGGACTGCGGCGCCCTCGACTCCGGCGAGGTCTCCCGCCTCACCGGACTGACCCTGGCGCGCCTCCAGTCGTACGCCGGCCCGCGCCGCGCGGACCTGACGGCCTCGGCGAAGTAGCAGCCGTAAAGGGTTGTCACAGCCGCCCCGTAGTCTGTACGGCACGCACAAGACGTGTCACAAGAACGGGGCGGCCGCGGTGTCTTCGGGGGACGACGGACGGACGGAGGGGACCGGCAGGCTGCTGGCCGGGCGCTATCGCGTCGTGGCGCAGCTCGGGCGCGGCGGCATGGGCATGGTCTGGCGCGCGGTGGACGAGGTCCTCGGCCGTGAGGTCGCCGTCAAGGAACTGCGCACCTACACCGACGCCGACGGGCCGGAACTGGCCGATCTGCGGCTGCGCATGCAGCGCGAGGCCCGCGCGGCGGCCCGGGTGCGCCACCCCGGCGTGATCGCCGTGCACGACGTGGCGGAGGTCGACGGCCGCCCCCTGATCGTCATGGAGCTGGTCGACGGACCGTCCCTGGACGACGTCCTGCGCGACCGCGGCACCCTCGGCTCCCACGAGGCCGCGGGCATCGGCGCCAAGGTCATGGACGCCCTCGCCGCCGCCCACCGCGCCGGCGTCCTGCACCGCGACGTGAAGCCCGGCAACATCCTGCTCGACCGGTCGGGCCGCGTGGTCCTCACCGACTTCGGCATCGCCACGATGGACGACCCGGGAGACGGCTCGGCCACCCACCTGACCCGCAGCGGCGAACTCGTCGGCTCCCTGGACTACTTGGCGCCCGAACGCGCACAGGGCGCCGATCCCGGCCCCGCCTCGGACGTCTGGGCCCTGGGCGCCACCCTGTACGCGGCGGTCGAGGGCTCCTCGCCCTTCCGGCGCACGTCGACCTTCTCCACGCTCACCGCCATCGTCTCCGAGCCTCTGCCCGAGCCCACGCGCGCGGGGGCGCTCGGTCCCGTCCTCCAGCGGCTCCTGGACAAGCGCCCCGAGGCGCGCCCGGAGGCGGAGGAGGCCCGGCAACTGCTCCAGGGCGTCGCGGATTCGGGGGCGGCCGACGCCGCCACGACACGGCTGCGGGGTACGGCGGTGGAGGCGCCGCCCGTGGTGACGGAGCACAGCGTGCCGTCGGTGCCGCCGGGGTTCGGGCCGCCGCCCGACCAGGGGACACCGGTCGTCACCGGTCCCATGGACGCCGCCCGCCCCGCCCGTCGTAGGCGCCCCGTCCTGCTCGTGGCCGCGGCCGTCGCCGTCCTGCTCGCGTCGGCCGGGGCGACGGTGGCCCTCCTGAACGACTCGCGCGACAAGGACACCGACGCGCGCCCCACGTCCTCCGTCACCGACGCCGAGGTCACGAGGGCGGCGAGCGGCCGTGGGGACGCCGTGCGCACGGACGAGCCCGAGCCCACCGAGAAGGGCGGCAAGCGGACACCGACGCCAACTCCGTCCGCGACGCGTACGGCGGAGAGCAAGCCCACCGCGCGGGCCACCAGCCCTGCCCCGACCAGGACTTCGGGCGGCACTCCCACGTCCGGCGACGACGGCCCCGGCGAGACGACCCCCGCCGCGTCCTGCGTCTCCGCGGGCGGCGGCAAGTACGACTGCCAGGTCTGGAGGACCACCGACTCCTACACCGCCTCCGGCGCCAAGGCCGGCGTCCTCAACGCGGGCACCAACTATTTCTACTGCCAGCAGAACCTGGGCCGCCGCGAGACCTACGGCGAGTGGACCAACGTCTGGTGGGCGAAGACGGACGACGACAGCGGCAACACCGGCGTCTTCGTCAGCGACGTCTACCTCAGGGGCGGCGACAACGACGAGCCGGTGCCGGGCCTGCCCGTCTGCTGATCCCCGGTGTACCGCTCCAGGCCGGAGTCGGTCACCCGCTTCTCGCTCCGGAAGAGCCGCGTGCCCTCCTGGCACAGCCGGCGGTCGGCGCGCGCCCGGGCGCAGAACTCCTCGGGCGTGACACCGAACAGTTCCCTCAACCGGGCCGACCCGACGAGGAGTTCGGTGAGCAGCGGTCGCTGGCCCGGATGGCCGCGGGGGGCGCCGGTGCCGTCGTGCAGCACGCCGTGCGTGTTGACGTACGCGTACGCGCCCGGCAGGGCGGTGCCGTCCGCGAGCTCGAACCGCACCTCGGTGGCGGGCAGCCAGGCCCGCCGGTAGTTCCCGGCCGCCAGATGCGCGCCCTCGCTGGCGTCGACGACCGCGAGTTGCTCGGCGTCGAGCCAGATGACGAACAACTCCCGTACCGTTCCCGGTGCTTCGACGGGGGAGGCGGACACATAGCCCAGGCGGCTGACATGGGCGGAGACGCCGATGTCGATGCCCGTGACGCGGGTGCGCACCATCGGGACCGGGGAGACGATCCCGTGTTCGGCCATCTTGTGCCGCAGTTGGGCCGGACTGGCGTTGGAGCCGACGGCGAGGACGGGGACACGGTCCTCGTGCACGAGGCGGTCGAGGGGCAACAGCCGGTCCCCGTCGAGGAGTCCGGAGTCCGGGGGCCACGCGCCCGGGTAGAGCAGCGGGTGATCGCGCGGCGCCTCGGCCAGCCCCAGCGCCTCCAACGTGCGGTCGTTCAAGGGCACTGCCTCAGTCCGTCGGCGGCAGCTCGCCCGAGCCGCGGGTGATCAGCCGGGTCGGCAGCTCGATCCGCTCCGGGGTGATCAGCGTGCCGTCCAACTGGCGGAACAGCCGCTCGGCGGCGGTACGGCCGAGGGCGGCGGCGTCCTGGGCGACGACGGTGACGCCCGGCTGGAGGAGATCGGCGAGCTCGATGTCGTCGAAGCCGACCAGGGCCACCCGGCGCGACTGTTCGGCGAGCACGCGGACCACGGTCACCGTCACCCGGTTGTTGCCCGCGAAGACCGCGGTCACCGGGTCGGGCCCGGACAGCATCCCCTCGGCGGCCCGGCGCACCCGCTCCGGGTCGGTGACCCCGAGGGACATCCACTTCTCCTCGACCTCTATCCCCGCGTCCTCCATGGCGGCCCGGTAGCCGCGCAGGCGCTCGGCGGCGGTGTGGATGCGGGGCATGTCGCCGATGAAGCCGATCCGGCGGTGTCCGTGCGCGATCAGGTGGGCGACACCGTCGCGGGCACCGCCGTAATTGTCGGACAGGACCACGTCGGCGTCGATCTGGCCGGCCGGCCGGTCCACGAACACCGTGGCCACGCCCGCCTTCAACTCCGGCTCCAGATAGCGGTGGTCGTCGCCGGCCGGGATCACCACCAGGCCGTCCACCCGGCGGGCGCACAGCGCCAGCACCAACTCCTGCTCACGGTCCGGGTCCTCGGCGCTGGAGCCGTTGATCAGCAGGGCGCCGTTGGCGCGGGCGACCTCCTCGACCGCGCGGCTCAGCGGGCCGTAGAACGGGTCCGCGAGATCTTCGAGGACCAGGCCGATGCTGGCGGTTCGGCCCTTGCGCAGCACGCGCGCGCTGTCGTTGCGCCGGAAGCCGAGCGCGTCGATGGCCTCCTGGACCCGGCGCTCGGTCTCCGGGGTGACGCCCGGCTCGCCGTTGACCACGCGGGACACCGTCTTGAGGCCCACTCCGGCGCGTGCTGCCACGTCCTTCATCGTCGGACGGTTGCCGTAACGCGTGGCGGCGATTCGGTCTGCGCGGCGGGTGGTCTCGGGCACGATACGGCGTCCTGTCCTGTCGTCCACGGGTTGTCCAGGGGCCATCCCCGGGGAGGGATGCGGCGTCCATGATTTTGTATGAGGATGTGGCGTCGAGCATAGAGCCTGGACAACGTTGTCAGATGCGGGGGACACTGTCCACCGCAATTGCCGTCTCCGTGCCCCCACTCCGGAACGGCCCGCTCTTTCTCATGGTTGACGGGGAGATCTGACACTGATGCACACCGACCTCGTGGCAGCGCTCGACATCGGCGGCACCAAGATCGCCGGCGCGCTGGTCGACGACCGCGGCCACATCCAGGTCCGCGCGCAGCGCGCCACGCCCGCCCGGGAGGACGGGGAGACCGTCATGCGGGCCGTCGAGGAGGTGCTCGGCGAACTCACCGTGTCGCCGCTGTGGGGACGCGCCTCGGCTCTCGGGATCGGCAGCGCGGGCCCCGTGGACGCCTCCGCCGGCACCGTGAGCCCGGTCAACGTGCCGGGCTGGCGCGACTATCCGCTGGTCCGGCGGGTCCGGGAGGCGACGGGCGGACTCCCGGTCGAGCTGATCGGCGACGGCGTGGCGATCACGGCGGCCGAGCACTGGCAGGGCGCCGCGCGCGGCCACGACAACGCGCTGTGCATGGTGGTGTCGACGGGCGTCGGCGGCGGCCTGGTCCTGGGCGGCCGACTGCACCCGGGCCCCACCGGGAACGCCGGACACATCGGCCACATCAGCGTGGACATGGACGGCGACCCGTGCGCGTGCGGCTCGCGCGGCTGTGTGGAGCGCATCGCGAGCGGCCCGAACATCGCCCGGCGGGCCTTCGAGAACGGCTGGCGGCCCGGACCGGACGGCGACACCTCCGCCGCCGCGGTGGCCGCCGCGGCGGGGGCCGGCGATCCGATCGCCGTGGCCTCCTTCGAGCGGGCCGCGCAGGCGCTGGCCGCCGGGATCGCCGCCACGGCCACCCTCGTCGAGATCGACATCGCGGTGATCGGCGGAGGCGTGGGCAAGGCAGGCGAGGTGCTCCTCACCCCGCTCCGCAAGGCCCTGACCGACTACGCCACCCTCTCCTTCGTCCAGCGCCTGGCCGTCGTACCGGCCCAGATGGGCACGGACGCGGGGCTGGTGGGGGCGGCCGCGGCGGCGCTCGCCAAGGGGGCGGACCGGGCGACGGTCTGACACAGTCGCGCAGGAACGTTCAGGCCGGCGGCCGGGCCCGCCGTTCGGCGCACCCGGCCGCCGGCGGACCTCAGCAGCTCAACCGGGCGTCCGCCCAGTCCGCGTGGTCCGAGTCGAGGCCGTCGCCGCCGTCGGTGACGACGAGCCGGACCACCTGGGCGCCGGTGACGTCCGCGGTGAGCGGCTGGGCCGGCATCGCGTTGGTGAGGACCCCGGTCGAGGCGACCTTGGTGCCGTCCGCCCAGATCTCGAAGGCGACCGTCCCGGCGGCACCCTTCTCGTCGTCGACGCCGACGTTCGCGCTGACCGTCTCGCACGTCTTGCCCGTGTAGTACTCGATGATGCTCTGGGCGTGCACACCGAGGCCCTTGGCGTACACCACGCCGCCGATGGTGATCGGATGTCCGTCGCCCGCGGCGTTCTCCCCATTGCTGGTGTCGCGCTCCACCGGCCCCCATCCGCTGAGGGCCGACAGCCACGGAAGGTCACTCAGCTCGGAGGTACCCGAGGGCGGCGGCACCACCACGGACACCGCCACGGTCAGGGCGGTGGTGACGCGGACACCGGCCGGTGAGCGGTAACTCGCCTTGAGCGTCAGGTCGTACGACCCCGCAGGCGTCCCGGCGGGTGCGGTCACCGTCCATCCGGTACGCAGGGAACGGCTCGTCGGCAGGACGGCCGCCGTGGTCGCCGAGGTGGCGCGCACCGACCAGCCCGCGGGGCCGGTGAGGGCGACGGAGACCTGCCGGGCCGGGGTGCGGCCCAGGTCGGTGACCGAGCTCGTCAGCGCGGCCTGGGTGCCGGCCTCGATCAACGGGCTGCCATCCAGACCGAGTTCCACGGCCGGCGGGTGCTTGGCCCACGCGGGGTCGGCGGAGACCCGTACGAGGACCGTGCCGTGCGCCGGGACGGTCGCCGCGATGGTGCCCGCGGTGTTGTAACTCCGGTGTTGCCACAGGTCGCGCAGCGTGTAGGCGTCGGCGGCGGGCAGGCCGACGGCCGCGGCGGTCGTGGCGACGCGCTGCGGGGTGCCGGACTCGTTGAACAGGGCCACCGCGCGGCTGCCGTCCCGCATCTGCTTGGCGATGACCCACCGGCCGCCCTCCGAGGAGACGACGGTGCCCTGCTTGCCGAGCGGGTCCTGGTCGACCGCGACGACCTCCTTGTTGCCGAGGATCTCGTAGGTGGCGTCGCTCGCGTTGCGCAGGTCGGAGCCGATGAGGAGAGGCGCGGCCATGATCGACCACAGGGAGAAGTGTGAGCGGTACTCGGTGTCCGTCATGCCGCCGTTGCCGACCTCCAGCATGTCCGGGTCGTTCCAGTGCCCGGGGCCGGCGTGCTCGGCGAGGGGGAGGTTCTGCCTCAGGATCGAGAGCATCGAGCCCCAGTTGTCGCTGATGTCGCCGGTCGTGCGCCACAGATGGCCCACGTCGGACGCCCACTCCCAGGGTTTGTTCTCACCCCACTCGCAGATGCTGTAGACGATGGGCCGGCCGGTCGCTCGCAGGGCGTCGCGCATGGTCGTGTAGCGCGTTCTGGCGTCCACGCCCTGGTTGTTGCAGTTGTCGTACTTGAGGTAATCCACGCCCCAGTCCGCGAACTGCTGGGCGTCGCTGTACTCATGGCC
Organism: Streptomyces sp. NBC_00028; assembly: GCF_045041065.1. Classification (NCBI taxonomy): domain Bacteria; kingdom Bacillati; phylum Actinomycetota; class Actinomycetes; order Kitasatosporales; family Streptomycetaceae; genus Streptomyces; species Streptomyces sp. NBC_00028. Next base: position 8,688,519 of record NZ_CP108293.1, read on the forward strand.
CAACGCACCGGGAAATCCCGCGGTGTTGCACGTCTTGGTGCCCGCGCTCGTGTAGATGCCGAACTTCAAGCCCTTGGAGTGGACGTAGTCCGCGACCGCCTTGATCCCGTTGGGGAAGCGGGCGGGGTCCGGTACGAGCTTGCCGTTCGCGTCCCGGTCGGGCAGGGCCCAGCAGTCGTCGAGGTTGACGTACTGGTATCCGACGTCCTTGAGGCCCTTGTCCACGAAGATGTCCGCGATCGACTTGACCATGGCCTCGTTGAACTCGGCACGGCAGTGCGTGGAGTTCCAGTTGTTGAAGCCCATGGGCGGGGTGAGGGCGAGACCGTCGTCCAGGGCGGGGGCGGCGGCCTGCGCCGGGGGCGCGGCGAGTCCTGCGGCGGCGAGCAGTGCGGCGGTGAGTGCTCCGACCACTCGGCCACGGGTTGTGCGGGTGTGAAGGTGACGCATCGTTACGTTCCTCCGTACCGGCGAAAGATGGGATGACTACATGTACGCGCCGCGGTGTGATCCCGGTAGACCGCCTGTCGCGCGGGGCGGCGGAAGCCCTGCGTTTTGAACACGGTCTACTTTGTGAAATGCGCTGGGACGTGGCCGGCCGCAGCGTCAGTTGCCGCTCCACGTCGGCCGACCTGAAGGCCATGGCGGACTCACGGGGCGACGTCGCCCGCGAGCTCGTGCTCCGCGCTCGTGCCGGAGCCGGCCGGGTGCCCGTGCGGAGCGGGGCGTGACCCCTGACCGGTTTCGCAGTTGAACCGGGCATGAAGAAGCGCACCATGGCTGCCATCGCCTCCCTGGCCACCGGTTTCGTCGTCGCCGCGATCACCCCGTCCCACGCCGTCGGCGACAATCTCACCGACCTCGACGTCGACAAGACCCTCAGCACCCTCGACCACACCATCGCCAGCGACAGCCTGGCCGTCGACAAGAACGCCCTCGGCCAGAACGACTGACGAGAGCTGGACCACGGTGCCGGCGCCCCTCGCCGCAGGGGGCGCCGGCACCGTCGTACGTGGGCCCTCAACTGGGGCTGGTTTCCGTGGCAGGGTGGAGCGGGCAAGCCTCAGGGGGCCAACAGAAGAGGGGGAACCGTGACCGTCGTTTGGATCAACGGCGCGTTCGGTGCGGGGAAGACCACCGCCGCACGGGAACTGATCGAACTGCTCCCGAACAGCACACTCTTCGACCCCGAGGTGATCGGCGGAGCGCTCGCGCACCTGCTCCCGCCCAAACACCTCGCCGAGGTCGGCGACCACCAGGACCTGCCGATCTGGCGCCGCCTCGTGATCGACACGGCGGCAGCCATGCTCGCCGAGCTCGGCGGGACCCTCGTGGTCCCCATGACCCTGCTGCGCCAGGAGTACCGCGACGAGATCTTCGGCGGCCTCGCGGCCCGCCGCATCAGCGTCCAGCATCTCCTCCTCGCCCCGGCGGAAACGATCCTGCGCGAGCGAATAGCCGGGCGGGACATCCCGCCCGACCTCCCGGACGGCGAGATACGCGTACGGCAGTGGTCGTACGACCACATCGAGCCGTACCGCACCGCCCTCGCCTCCTGGCTCACCGCCGACGCCCATCTGGTCGACACCAGCGCCCTCACCCCGTACGAGACGGCCGCCCGGATCGCCGAGGCGGTCGGATCCGGCACCGTGCCCGTCTGCGACATCGTGCAGACCCCCGAGCCGACCGCCGAGACCGTCGCCGCCGGCGTTCTCCTCTTCGACGAGCGGGACCGGGTGCTCCTCGTCGACCCCACCTACAAGGCCGGCTGGGAGTTTCCCGGCGGCGTCGTCGAACCCGGCGAGGCTCCCGCGCGCGCGGGCATGCGCGAGGTCGCCGAGGAGACCGGGATCGAGCTGGACGACGTACCACGTCTGCTGGTCGTCGACTGGGAACAACCCGCGCCACCCGGATACGGCGGTCTGCGCCTCCTCTTCGACGGCGGCCGGCTCGACTCGGCCGAGGCCGGACGGTTGCTGCTGCCGGGGCCCGAACTGCGCGCGTGGCGCTTCGCCGACGAGGAGGAGGCCGCCGACCTGCTGCCTCCCGTCCGCTACGAGCGGCTGCGCTGGGCGCTGCGGGCGCGGGAACGCGGGGCGGCGCTGTACCTGGAGGCCGGGATTCCGGTGGGTTAGGCGCTCGCCAGTCTCAGTTCGTCCGTCGGATACGGCGTCGTCCTGCTCTCCCGCTGGAACCGGCGGTCGAAGTCGCCCATGAGCGAGGCCACGCGCGCGTGGCGGACGAGGATGCTCGCGGCGGCCCGGGGGATGCCCCTGGGCCGCATGCCCTCGGCACACGCTTCGATGAACGACCGCCGGTCGTCGGGGCCGTAGCCGTGCAGCGCGACGGTGAGCCAGTTCACCAGGTAGCTCGCCGTGTAGGCGCGGTCGTAATGGCGATGCCGCGCGAAGAAGTCCCGCTCGTGCGGGGCCAGTTGGAAGCGGGCGGAGAGGGAGAGGCCGTAGTCGGCGAGGTAGAGCTGCCGGCCGTCGGTGAGGATGTTCTTGAAGTGGGCGTCGAAATGCAGGAGTTCGCGCGCGTGGAGGAAGTCGGTGACGGACCGCAGGCCCCGCTCCACCAGGGAGCAGGCGCGGTCGGCGTGGCTGGTGCGCACCTGCACGTCCAACCAGTCGTGCAGGGTGTACGGCACGTACTCCAGGAACAGCGCCAGGCTCGCGGACGCCGTCCGCAGCCCCTCGACGCGCTCACGCACACCCGGACCCCAGTACGCCACCGTCCGCTCCACGTCGGCCAGTTCGGCCGGAAGCGGCTGGGGCGAGTCGGGCAGCACCCGCCAGTGGTGCAGCAGCGGAAAGCCCGTGTACCGGCCGGACAGCACCCAGTCGGTCGTCATCGTGTGGACCGAGAGTTCACGCCACGCCCCGAAGCCCGGCCCGCCGATCGCTCCGATGCCGTAGTGGCAGTAGGTCGGCACGCCGAAGACGTTCGCCGTGGACCGCACATGGTCCGGGTGCCGCTCGATGTCGGTGAGCGGCACCCGTTTCACGAACACCGGTCGGCCGGCCGCCTCGACGAGCGTGGCCCGGCCGCCGATTCCGGTGCCCAGTGCCCGCCCCGACGCCACGAGCCCGGCGAGGTCGTGGTCGTCGAGACGAGCCAGGGATATACCGATGTCGGAATGTGCGGTCAGGCGGTTCACATCGCCGCGTAGTTGCGCAGGAACAGGGCCTCGGCCACCGACAGCCGCTCCAACTCCTCCGGGGAGACGCTCTCGTTGACCGCGTGGATCTGCGCCTCGGGCTCGCTCAGGCCGATCAGCAGGATCTCCGCGCCCGGGTAGAGGGCGGCGAGGGTGTTGCAGAGCGGGATGGAGCCGCCCTGACCCGCGTACTGCATCTCCTGACCCGGGTACGCCACCGACATCGCCTCGGCCATCGCCGTGTACGCCGGGCTCGTCGGGTCGGCGCTGAAGGGCTGGCCCTGACCGACCTGCTCGGTGCGCACCCGCGCCCCCCACGGCGTACGCGTCTCCAGGTGGGCCTGGAGCAGCTTCGTCGCCTCGGCGGCGTCCGTACCCGGCGGCACCCGCAGGCTCACCAGAGCCCGGGCGCCCGCCTGCACGGACGGGGTGGCGCCGACGACCGGCGGGCAGTCGATGCCGAGGACCGTCACGGCCGGACGCGCCCAGATACGGTCCGCGACCGTGCCGGAACCGATGAGCTCCACTCCGTCCAGCACCTTGGCGTCCTGCCGGAACTGCTCCTCGTCGTACTGAAGACCGTCCCACGCCGTCTCGGGGGCCAGCCCGTCGACCGTCGTCGAACCGTCCTCGGCGCGCAGCGAGTCCAGTACGCGGATCAGCGCGGCCAGCGCGTCGGGCGCCGCGCCGCCGAACTGGCCGGAGTGCAGGTTGCCCGCGAGGGTGTCGACCTGGACACGGACCAGGGTCATGCCGCGCAGGGTGGTCGTCACCGTCGGCAGGCCGACGCGGAAGTTGCCCGCGTCGCCGATCACGATGGTGTCGGCCTCAAGGAGCTCCGGGTGGGCCTCGGCGTAGCGCTCCAGACCGCCCGTGCCCATTTCCTCCGAGCCTTCGGCGATCACCTTGACGTGCACCGGCACACCGCCGTTCGCCTTCAGGGCGCGCAGCGCGAGCAGGTGCATGATCACGCCGCCCTTGCAGTCGGCGGCACCGCGCCCGTACCAGCGGCCGTCCCGCTCGGTGAGCTCGAACGGCGGAGTCGTCCAGGCGCTCTCGTCCAGCGGCGGCTGCACGTCGTAGTGCGCGTACAGCAGGACCGTTCTCGCGCCCTCGGGGCCGGGCAGGTAGCCGTACACCGACTGGGTGCCGTCCGGGGTGTCGAGCAGCGCCACGTCCTGGAAACCCTCGGCGGTGAGCGCGTCCGCGACCCAGCGGGCCGCGCCCTCGCTCTCGCTCCTGGGGAACTGGTCGAAGTCCGCCACCGACTTGAACGCCACCAGTTCGGTGAGCTCCGCCTTCGCCCGGGGCATCAGCGAGGCGACGGTCTCGGCGACCGGATTCGACGACATGGGCACGCTCCTTGTAGGTGCGACGTTGTACGTGTGGGTGGAGAGATCCTCCCACAGTGGCCTGCGGCGATGGCGGTCGTAGGATGCACAAGGCAGCAGCGGCAAGCGGCTTGATCGGAGCGGCAGACCATCGTGACCAGCGAGAACTCTTCGGCGGACGACGCGCAGCAGGTGTGGGACGTCGTCGTGGTGGGCGCGGGACCCGCGGGGGCCTCGGCCGCCTATGCGGCGGCTGTGGCCGGGCGGCGTGTGCTGTTGCTGGAGAAGGCGGAGCTGCCCCGCTACAAAACGTGCGGCGGCGGCATCATCGGCCCCTCGCGCGACGCCCTGCCACCGGGCTTCGAACTGCCCTTCAGGGACCGGGTGCACGCGGTGACGTTCTCGCACAACGGCCGCTTCACCCGCACCCGCCGCTCCAAGCAGATGCTGTTCGGGCTGATCAACCGGCCCGAGTTCGACCAGCAGCTCGTCGAGCACGCCCAGAAGGCGGGCGCCGAGCTGCGTACGGGCGTCACCGTCCAGCGCGTCGAGCAGCACGGCTCGGCGGTCCCGGACCGGCGCACGGTCGCCGTCGTCCTCCAGGGCGGCGAGACGGTGCTGGCGCACGCCGTGGTCGGCGCGGACGGCAGCGCCAGCCGCATAGGAGCACATGTCGGGGTGAAGCTCGACCAGGTCGATCTCGGCCTGGAGGCGGAGATCCCGGTGCCGGAGACGGTCGCGGAGGACTGGCAGGGGCGGGTGCTCATCGACTGGGGGCCCATGCCGGGCAGTTACGGCTGGGTGTTCCCCAAGGGCGACACGCTGACGGTCGGGGTCATCTCCGCGCGCGGTGAAGGCGCCGCCACCAAGCGGTACTTGGAGGACTTCATCGCCCGGCTCGGCCTCGCCGGCTTCGAACCGAGCATCTCCTCCGGGCACTTGACCCGCTGCCGCGCCGATGACTCGCCCCTGTCGCGGGGCCGGGTGCTGGTGTGCGGGGACGCGGCGGGGCTCCTTGAGCCGTGGACCCGCGAGGGGATCTCGTTCGCGCTGCGTTCGGGGCGGCTCGCGGGGGAGTGGGCGGTGCGGATCGCCGAGGCGCACGACGCCGTGGACACCCGGCGCCAGGCCCTGAACTACGCCTTCGCGATCAAGGCGGGGCTGGGCGTGGAGATGAGCGTCGGCAGGCGTCTGCTGCTGGCGTTCGAGCGTCGCCCGGGGCTGTTCCACGCCGCGCTGACCGGGTTCCGGCCGGCCTGGCGGGCGTTCATGGAGATCACCCGCGGGTCGACGTCGCTCGGGGAGATGGTGCGGGGGCGTCCGATGGCGCAACGGGCGCTGGCGGCGCTGGACCGGCGGATCGGTCTTCCGACACCGGCCGAGCCGACCGCGCCGACTGCTCCCGCCGACGGCGAGGCGGGCTCCTGACGTAGGGGCCGCCGGTGACGTACGGGGTTCGCCGGTGACGTACGGGGTCCGCCGGTGAGGTGCGGGCTCCGCCGGTGGGGTGGCGCCGCGCCGGTGAGTGAGGCGGGCGTCGGGTGGGGGGCGGCGGGCAGGCGTGGTGCCGGTGATTTCACGTGGCGTCGGTGGTGAGACGTGGTGTCGGCGGCAAAGGTCGTGCCAGCGGGGAAGCGGGACGTCGGCCTGTCGTGCGTGGCGTCGGCCGGGGAGTGCGCGGCGTCGGCGTGGGGTGCGCGGCGTCGGCCGGGGAGTGGCGGCGGTCGTGGTGTCTGGCGGCGGCCGTGGGAGCGGCGTAAGTGGCGGAGTGCGGTCCTGGCCGCCTGAGGGAGCTCGCCCGGTGGCTGGTGTTGAAGATGCCGGATGCCGGATGCCGCAGCCCGGCCGGTGGGTGACGCCGCCGCGGTGGGTGACGCCGCCGTGGCACTCGTCCCCGGCTTCTCGGCCTGTCGTAGTGCGGGGCGTCGGCTCGTTGTGGTGCGGCGGGCGTCGGCCCGTAGCGCGGGGGCGTCGGCCTGGCGTGCCGGACGTCCGCCTGTGTGGCGCGCAGGCGTCCGCCTGTGGTGCGTACGCGTCCGCCGTGGAGGGTGTCGGCACCGGCGGAGCGCGGTGGCGGTCGTGGTGAGCGGGGTCAGCTCGTGATCGTGATGCGGAAGACCGGGTGGTCGGGGGCGATGCGGCGCAGGTCGGCGTCGGGGGAGTCAGGGCCGACTCCGTCGAAGAAGACGCCGACCTCGGCCTTCCAGCGCTTGAGATAGGCGCGCAGCAGCGCGACCTTGTCGTCGTCGGCGACCTCGACGGCGGTGAACACGTCGACGTTCTTGCCAAGGTGCAGCTCTCCGCCGCCGGCGGCGCGCATGTTGTGCGTCCACTGGACGTGACCGCGCGGGGCGAGGAGGTAGTGCTGCCCGTCGACGGTCAGCAGGTTCACGGGTGTGGTCCGCCATTCGCCGCTCTTGCGGCCGCGGACGGCGAGCACCCGGGAGCCCCAGACGCTGAGGCCGCGGCGGGTCAGCCAGGCCACGAGGCGGTTGAAGACGTTGATGGTGAACCAGCCGGGCTTCTTGACGTGCGTGGACGCGGCCATGAGGTCCCCCAGGGGATTGTGTGGAGCGCTGCTCTCTTTTGTGAGCGGTGCTCTCGCTTCGCCTTCAGTCTGCACCGGATCGGTGCTCCAAAGCAAGAGCAGTGCTCTCGATTTATATCGGCGCTCTCGTTTGTGTGCACTGCTCTCCTTTCATGGGACACTGGCTCTCATGAGCCCCGCAGACGACAGCACCCCCCGCGGCGCCCGAGCGCGCGCCCGTATCGAAGTCACCGCGGCCATCAAGGACGAGGCGCGCAGACAGCTCGCGGTCGACGGCGCCGCCAAGCTCTCACTGCGCGCCGTGGCACGTGAGCTCGGCATGGTCTCCTCCGCGCTCTACCGCTACTTCCCCAGCCGTGACGACCTGCTCACCGCGCTCATCATCGACGCCTACAACTCCCTCGGCGAGAGCGCCGAAGCCGCGCACCACAAAGCCGCGGGCGCCGCGCCCGCACAGCGCTGGGTCGCGGTCTGCGAGGCGGTACGCGGCTGGGCTCTGGGGAATCCGCACGAGTACGCGCTGATCTACGGTTCCCCGGTGCCCGGATACAGCGCCCCTCAGGCGACGGTCCCGGCCGCCTCCCGGGTCGGGCTGCTCCTCATCGGCATCACCCGTGAGGCGTATCAGGGCCGCGGCCTCGCCAAGCCCCGACTGCCCGCCGAACTGCGCCCCGAGGCCGAGCGCATGACCGCCGACCTCGCCCCCGACCTCCCCCCGGAGACGGTCACCGCGCTCGTGGCGGCCTGGGCCCAGCTCTACGGGCTGATCGGGTTCGAGCTGTTCGGGCAGTTCAACCGGGTGGTCGAGGACCGGGCGACCTTCTTCCGGCACGCGGTGGGCGAACTCGCCCACGGGGTCGGGCTGGTGTACGGGGGATAGGGGACGCCCGGGCTCGATCGGTGCGGGCATCCGAGAGGGCGGGGCCCGGTGGACGTACTTCTCGGAGCGGGACGTGTACGTCGTGGTCAGGCCCCCGTACTTCCCGGGGAGTACCCGTGATGACCTCGCCCGGCTGACGCCCCGCGCGGCCGGTGGCGTCTAGCGTGGCGGACATGGACGAGCAGCGCGTGCGCGGAGGCGGTCCGCCGCTGTGGTGGTGGCACGGGCCGCCGTGGTGGAACCGGTGGGGCGACGAGGGCGGCGCCTCCCGGTTGCCCTGGCCCTCCACCGTGCTGATCACGGCCTTCGTGCTCGGTGGTTCCCGCTTCGCGGCGCAGGAGCAGGTGGCGGACCGGGCGCCGCTCGACACCTTCGCGCGCGTGCTTCTCGTCCTCGCGGCCGGGCTGCTGCTGTGGCGCCACCGGTACCCGGTGGTCGTCGTGTTCGGCACGGCGGCCGCCACGATGCTCTATCTCGGTGCCGGATATCCCTATGGGCCCGTCTTCGTGGCCGTCGCGGTGGCCTGCTTCAGCGCCGTCGTCGCCGGACACCGTACGGCCGCCTGGACCGCGCTCGGCGGGCTCTGGGTCGGACATCTGCTGGTGGCCCACTGGCTCTACCGGTGGCTGCCGCCGTCCGGGGACGCGGCCGCCTCCTGGGGGTCGCAGGGCGTGGTCGCGGCGTGGGCCGTCGCGATCGTGGCCGTGGCGGAGCTGGCCCGGACCCGGCGGGAGCAGTGGGCGCGGGAGCGGGCCGAGCGGGCCCAGGCGGCGCGACGGCGGGCCGACGAGGAGCGGCTGCGGATCGCCCGCGAACTGCACGACGTCCTCGCCCACAGCATCTCCGTGATCAATGTGCAGGCCGGCGTCGGCCTCGCCCTCCTGGACAGCGACCCCGAACAGGCCCGCACCGCGCTCACCACCATCAAGGCCGCCAGCAAGGAGGCGCTCGGCGAGGTCCGCCAGGTCCTCGACACCCTGCGCGCCCCCGGAGACGCGCCCCGCGCTCCCGCCCCCGGCCTCGGCCGCCTGCCCGAGCTGGTGGAGCAGGCCGCGCGCACCGGCCTGACCGTGGCGGTCGAGGGCGCGGCGCCCAGGCTGCCGCCCGGCACGGACCTCGCCGCGTTCCGCATCGTCCAGGAGGCCCTGACCAACGTCGTACGGCACTCGGGATCGCGGCACGCGCGGGTGCGCCTCGATTCCGGGGACGGTACGGCGCTGCGACTGCGCATCGACGACGACGGCCCCGCGACCGGCGCCGACGCGGGCGGCAGCGGCAACGGGCTGGCCGGAATGCGGGAGCGGGCCGCCGCACTGGGTGGCACGATCGAGGCGGGACCGCGGTCCGACGGGGGCTTCCGGGTGCTCGCCGTACTGCCGTTGCAGGTCAACCCCAAGGAGGACGACCGGTGATCCGCGTACTGCTCGCCGACGACCAGTCACTGGTACGGGCCGGATTCCGTGCGCTGCTCGACGCGCAGCCGGACATCGAGGTGGCCGGGGAGGCGTCCGACGGCGCGGAGGCGCTGCGCATGGTCCGCGAACTCCGCCCCGATGTCGTCCTGATGGACATCCGCATGCCGGTGCTCGACGGGCTCGCCGCGACCCGCGGTATCACCGGTGACGGTGAGCTGGCGGACGTGAAGGTGGTCATGCTGACGACCTTCGAACTCGACGAGTACGTCTTCGAGGCGATCCGGTCGGGCGCCTCCGGCTTTCTGGTCAAGGACACCGAGCCGGAGGAACTCCTGCGCGCCGTACGGGCGGTGGTCGAGGGCGACGCGTTGCTGTCGCCGGGTGTGACGCGCCGGTTGATCGCCGAGTTCGCGGCCCGTTCCAAGGAGCCGGCGGCCGAGGGCGCCCTCGCGGGGCTCACGGAACGCGAGCGTGAGGTGATGGCCCTGGTCGGCATCGGACTGTCCAACGAGGAGATCGCCCGCCGGCTGGTGGTCAGCCCGCTCACCGCGAAGACCCACGTCAGCCGCACGATGGTGAAGCTGGGCGCCCGTGACCGGGCCCAACTCGTGGTGCTGGCCTATGAGTCGGGGTTGGTGCGGCCGGGCTGGCTGGGCTGAGCGGCGTCCCGGCGGAAGCGGAGCAGCACGCTGATGACTCGGGCCGCGAACAGCACGGGGGCGATCCAGAGTCCGACGCGGATCAGCACCTTCTCCAGCGTGTCCGGCAGTTCGAAGAGCAACGCCGGTCCCGCGACCGCCCCGAACACGACGGCCGCCGCGAACGCCGCGCTGAACAGCGCGTATCCGATCTCGACGGTGATCGCGTCCCGCCTGGCCTGATCCGGTCGTCCCCCGTGTGTGGTCATACGACGAGTCTCACAGCCGGGTGCCCGGCGGAGCAAGCAGGCTCCGCCGGGCACCGGGAAGGACACGGTCAGTCGCGTACGACGACGCGCTCCGCCTCCTCCTGGGAGGTGGACTTGGCGACCACCACGGACGGCTGCCGGGGGCGGCGGACACGCAGACCGGTGAGGGAGATCAGCAGGCCCGCGACCGCGATGCCGGTGACGACGACGAGGCCGGGCAGATAGCCGTCGAGGACGGCCTGTTTCGAGGCGGCGGGGTCCTGCGGGGCGTTGGCGGTCATGACCGCGGTCACCACGGCCAGGAACAGCGCGCCGCCCACCTGCACGGAGGTGTTGAGCAGGCCCGACACCATGCCCTGCTCGTGTTCGCCGACTCCGTTGGTGGCCTGGACGTTGAGGGAGGGGAAGGTCAGGGCGAAGGCCGCGCCGACCAGGAGCATGGTCGGCAGGATCACCGCGGCGTAGGCGGGGTCGAGGTCGATGCGCAGGAAGAGCAGATAGCCGACGACCATCAGGGCGAAGCCGACCACGATCAGCCGGGGAGTGCCGACACGGTCGATGACGGTGCCCACCTTCGTCGCGGAGAGCGCCACGAGTGCGCCCGCGGGCAGGAAGGCCAGGGCGGTGTGCAGCGCCGACCAGCCGAGCAGTTGCTGCATGTACAGCGTGACCAGGAACTGGAAGCCGATGTAGCTGCCGAGGAACGTCAACGCGCCCAGCTGAGCCCGGACTTGGGGGCCGGAGCGCAGGACGCCGAGCCGGATGAGCGGACTCGGGCTGCGCCGTTCGACGGCCACGAACGCGGTGAGGAGGGCGGCGACCGCGAGGAAGGAAAGGACGGTCCGGGCGGAGCCCCAGCCGACTTCGGCCGCTTCCACGACGGTGAAGACCAGCAACAGCATCGAGGCGGTGCCGAGAACGGCGCCCGGGATGTCGTAGCCGCCGCTGTTCTTCTCGCGCGCGGTGCGCGGCAGCAGCTTCATGCCGACGACGAGGGCGATGAGCGCGACGGGTGCGGGCAGCAGCATCGTGTACCGCCAACTGGCCTCCGTCAGTAGGCCGGAGAAGACGAGGCCCATCGAGTAGCCGGTGGCGCCGCAGGTGGTGTAGATCGACAGGGCGCGGTTGCGCAGCGGGCCCTCGGCGAAGGTCGTGGTGATGATGGAGAGGCCGGCGGGTGCGGTGAACGCGGCGCTCAGGCCCTTGACGAAACGGCTGGCGATCAGCAGCGGCCCGGAGTCGACGAGTCCGCCGAGCAGGGAGGCGAGGGCGAAGACGGCGAGGGCGACCAGGAAGACCTGGCGGCGGCCCAACAGGTCGGCGGCGCGTCCGCCGAGCAGCAGCAGCCCGCCGTAGCCCAGGATGTAGCCGCTGACGATCCATTGCAGGGTCGAGGTGGACAGGCCGAGTTCGGCACCGATGGACGGCAGGGCGACGCCGACCATCGACACGTCCAGCGCGTCCAGGAACATCGCGGCGCAGAGCACCAGCAGGGTGCCCCACAGCCGGGGGGTCCAACGCCCGTCGGGCGTAGGGGTGGTGAGCGGAGAGGTCATGCCGGAGACACTACATGCGCATGCATCGAATGCAAGCGCATTTAATTACGGTGCAATAATTCTTGCTCTCTGCTACGGTGCGCCCATGGCGGCGAAGAAGGCCGAGCAGGCGCTCGCGGAGCAGTGGCGGGACATCCTGGCGCTGCATGCGCGCACCCAGTGCGAACTCGACCGCGCACTCCATCAACACGGCCTGTGCGCAAGCGACTTCGAGGTCCTCGATGTCCTCGCCGACGGGCGCGCGAAGGACAGCGCCTGCTTCTACCGCGTCCAGGAGATCTCCGACCGGGTCCATCTCAGCCAGAGCGCGCTGTCGCGGCTGATCGCCCGCCTGGAGAAGGACGGGCTCGTCGAGCGTGGCATGTGTGCCGAGGACCGGCGCGGCGTCCGGGTGGGCCTCACGGACAAGGGGCGCACGCTGCACGGCGAGGTGCTGCCGGTGCAGCGTGCGGTGTTGACGCGGATGTTGAACTCGGGCTGAGCCCAGGCTGGTTGAGGGCAGGCAGACCTGCGCCTGGCTCAGCCGATGGCGGACCGGTCGCGCCAGAGGTCGGCGAGCGAGCCGTCACCGCTCACGTTCGGGAACGGCACCCGGTTCCACAGCGACAGGTACAACTCCGCCGCGGGCCCGGCGATCTCACACTCCGCGTCCCCCGCCTCGCCCCGCTCGGCGACGGGCGGCTCCTGAGTCAGCCGTACGGTCCACACGGCGTCGTCCACATCCGTCGCCCGCACCCGCAGCACCCGGGGCTCCTCGCTGCGCACCCTGCTCTTGGGTCGGGCGTGGAAGCCGCGCAGCAGTTCGTCGACGCCGTCGGCGGCGAAGCGGGGGCTGAGCTCGCTGGGCGTACCGCCGCGGGCGCTCTGCGCGTCGAACCGGTGCACGGCCGTCTCGTGCGCCTGCCTGCGCGCCCAGAACGCGAGCGGGGACGGGGCGGGCAGGAAGTGCCAGCACCTCAGGTCGGCGGGCGCGGCGGTCAGGGTGCGCACGAGGTTCGCGTGCCCCTCCCGGAACCAGGTCACGAGGTCGGCGCCGTCGAGGTCGGGCTCGTCACCGGGCGGGCGGGGCGACGGGTACGCCTCGGCGACGAACGCGGTCGCCCAGCGGTGCACCGCGCCGGTGTGCCGTACGAGATCCCGCACCTGCCACTCCGGGCAGGTCGGCACCTTGGCGTCGCTGCCGGCCTCCTCCGCGGCGTCGGCGAGCAGGCGGCCCTCCCGGTCGAGGATCCGGATGAACTCGGCGGTGCCCAACGGGGCGTCGTCCGAGAGGGAGTCCGAGGGGGTGTCCGTGGAGATGTCCATGGGGTGAGTCTGCCGTATAGGTACGTCGACCAGCTCGGCCTCGTGCCGGGCGCCGTCTTCCCGGTCGGTGGCGATGGGGTGCCCTCCGCGGGCACGCCCCCGGAGAACGTTTCCACCGCGGCGCCGGCCATCGCCTGATCACGAGGGCTGGGCAACCCGCCGGCCTGTCCGAGGCGGCCAGTAGCCTCACGCGGTATGGGCATTGAGGTCGATGTAGTGGTGGGGCAACCGGTCGACGACGAGATGGAGAGGGTGCTCGGGCTGGCCGAGGCGGTCGGTGAGCCCGTCACGGTCACGTTCCTGTGGGAGGGGCGGGAGAAGGCGGAACGCGCGATGCTGGTGCCCGCGGCGACGCTGGCGCTCTGGGAGCACTGGGCGCCTGCCGCCTACCCGGGCAGTGACACGGGGGAGGAGCATCCCGCCGAGACCACGACGGAGGAGCCTGAACTGGCCCACCCGTTGGAATACGGCGCGTTCACGTTGTTCCGGCGCCGCGTGGGAGGACGTACGGCGGTTGCTCGCCAGGGAGTGGTGGTCGCCGAGCTGCTGGATCCCGAGGAGGCGTACTGGCTCAGGCAACAGGCCGACCGGGTCCGCCACGGCTTCATGGATCCGAGGCAACGGGCGGCGTTCGAGGAGTTCCTGGCCCGGCAGGAGGCTCTTGACGATCAGTGACGCCCTTCACCGCCACGGGACACGGAGGTGTGCACGGGCGTGACCGCCCGCCCGGTCGGCCGCTCGAAGGCCGGGGTCGGCGGGCGGTCGGCGCCGGTCATGCCGGGTCGTCGAAGGTGACCACGACCTTCTCGGCGGCGCCCGGGGTGAGGGCGAGTTCGAAGGCGTGGGCGACGTCGGTGAACGGGACGCGGTGGCTGATGAGGCGGGCGAAGCGTTCGTGGTGCTCGACGAGTTCGGGCGTCACCTCGAAGATCTCGGTGGGGTAGCCCTGCGAGGCGATCAGCGTGAGTTCGCTGCGCAGCATGCCGCCGAGGTCGATCGCGTCGGACCTCTTCTGTACAGCGACCATGACCAGCTTGGCGTGCCACTTCGCGTTGTCGACGACGGCCTGGAAGACGGCGGGGGCGCCGGCGGCGTCGATGTAGACGTCGGTGCCGGGGCGGGGCTGGCCGAGGGCGTTGGCGGCCTGGCCGTGGAGTGCGGTGAGATGCTCGGTGATGTCCTCGGTCGCCGAGTTGATGACGGCGTCGGCGCCGACGGCCAGCGCGGTCTCCAGCCGCTCGGGGAGGACATCGGCGACGACCACATGCTCGACGCCGCGCAGCTTCAGCCAGATCGTCGCGCCCAGCCCGATGGGCCCGGCACCGAAGACCACCACCTTGTCGGCGGGCTGGGCTTCCGAGCGGTTGACGCAGTGCCGGGCCACCGCCATCGGCTCGTTGAGGGAGGCGACCTCGAAGGGCACGGTGCCGGGGAAGACAGCGACGTTCTTGCCGGTCTCGACGCCCTCGATCAGCAGATACTCGCTCATCGCCCCGTGCGCGCCGCCGCAGCCGATGATGCCCGAGGGCACGCCCTGCGGATTGACGACGACCCGGTCACCGACCGCGACGTCGGTGACCTCGGCGCCCACCTCGATGATCTCGCCGGCCGGCTCGTGGCCCAGCGGGATGGCCCGCATGGACCCGTCGGCGCCGGCGGGCATGCCGCCCAGATGGAGGAAGAAGGTGTCGGTGCCGCAGATGCCGCAGGCGCGGATGCGTACGAGCGCGTCCTTGGGACCGGGTACAGGGCGCTCCACGTCCTGGACGTCGACCTTGTCCTTGGCGGTCAGGACGGACTTCATGGTGGCCATGGGCGGGGCTCGCTCTCTGGAGTGCCGGGACCTCTGGAAGTCCCGCGACGAATGTCACCGGGCCCGGCGGCGGACGGGGGAGTGTCCCGCCGCCGGCCCGGTGACCGCGCCGTACCCCGTCCCCACGGGCTGGGCGCGAAGGGCCGCATCCGCTCAATGCGACCCCGTTACTTGAGTTAGGCAAGCGTACATGTGTTACTTAAGTCAAGCAATCAAATGCGTTGCTTAAGTTAGGCAAGCACCTTTAGGCTGGGGTCATGACCGCAGAGCCGCCCGCCACGGCGCCCGTGCCCGCGTCCGCCACACTGACCGAGATCGAGCGCGTGCTGACCCGCGCCGCCTATCTGGTCGGCCGGTCCCGGCGGCACGAGCGGCTGATGGCGGTGGCCGGCCTGCGCCTCGACCGGGCGGCCGTGGCGATCCTGCGGCACATCGCCGAGAGCGAGCCGATGCGCCCCGGCGTGCTGGCCGTCCGGCTCTCCGTGGAGGCCTCCCATGTCACCCGCCAACTCCGGCAGTTGGAACGAGGAGGGTATGTGATCCGGGTCGCCGACCCCGACGACCGGCGCGCCCAGCGCGTCCAGATCACCGACGAGGGACTCGCCGCGGTCACCCGTATACGCGAGGTCGGCCGCCGCACGCTCGAAGTGGCCCTGGCCGACTGGTCCGACGACGACCTGCGCCGGCTGGCCGCGCTCTTCCACCGGCTCGTCGACGACTTCGTCGGCCATGCCGAGGTCCGTGTCGATCCCACGCACTCCGCCTGACCGCACCGGCGTCAAGGCATCCGCCCCCCCACGATTGGTCATGCCATGTACGCGGATCTCATGGAGAAACCGTCGCCGCACCGCGGCAG
The DNA here is from genome assembly GCF_045041065.1 of Streptomyces sp. NBC_00028. Lineage (NCBI taxonomy): Bacteria > Bacillati > Actinomycetota > Actinomycetes > Kitasatosporales > Streptomycetaceae > Streptomyces > Streptomyces sp. NBC_00028. The sequence continues at coordinate 8,704,290 of NZ_CP108293.1, forward strand.
CGGACAGCATGTCCTGGTCGTCGCCGACGACCCCGGCGACACCGAACTGCTCACCACTACACTGGAGTTGGCCGGCTACCAGGTCGGCACCGCGGCCAGTGGCACCGAGGGCATGGTCCGCCTCACCCGGCAGCGGTTCGACCTAATCGTCCTGGACGCCGCGCTGCCGGACCTCAGACACCTCGCCCGGGGCCGCCGTATCGCCCCCGCCGACCGCCCTCCGCTCCTCTACCTCGCCTCCTGCGACTCCCTCCACCGTCTGCTGCCCGAACTCGGTCTGGGCGGGGAGGACTACGTCATCAAACCGGTGCGTGTCGCCGAGGTCCTGGCCAGGGCGCAGGTGCTGCTGCGCCGCCGGGTCCCTGGATCACGCGACGCCATGCGGGGCCACGGCGACCTGGTTCTGGACGACATCACGTGCCGTGCGCGCCGCGGGCCCCGGCCGCTCGACCTCACCCCCGCCGAGTACCGGCTGCTGCGTCACCTGCTCGCCAACGCGGGACGGGTGCTGTCGAAGGAGCAGATCAGCCGGCATGTGTGGGGGGAGTTCCGAGGGCACCAGGCGATCGAGAAGCTCGTCTCACGGCTGCGGCAGAAGGTGGACCTGGAGGAGCCCGCGCTGATCCACACCCGGCGGGGATTCGGTTACTGGCTGGGGAGTTGGTCCCTGTGAGGGGCGGTCACGCGGCCGTCACCCGGAGGGCCGCGCAGTCGGTCGCGCCGTGAGAATCCCGATCGCGTTCGCCCCGACCACCGCCGTGATGCCCGTCCACTCGGGCCACCCCAGCCCTTCCCCGAGGACCACCCACCCGACCACGGCCGCCAGGACCGGGTTGACGCTCATGAACAGGCCGAACACCGGCGCCGGCACCCGCCGCAGCGTGAACAGGTCGGCGAGGTAGGGGACCGCCGAGGACAGGAGACCGGCGGCCACCGCGCACCCCGCCGCCCCCAGGGTGGGCGGATGGCGCACGGCGACCACGATGCCGACCGACAGGAACATCAGGGCCGACACCGCCGCCGCGGCCGCCGGGCCCTGCGCGCCGGGCAGGCGGCCGCCGACGGTGCGGTTGAGCAGGATGTACGACGCCCAGCAGGCCGCGGCCAGCAGACCGAGCCCCATCCCGGGGTAGTCCGTGGAGGGCTGCGGTCGCATCAGCGTCACCACCCCCGCGGTCGCGAGCAGGGCGCAGAACGCGTCCACGCGCCGCCGGGTCGCCGCGAGGGCGATGCCCAGCGGGCCCAGGAACTCCAGGGTCACCGCCAGCCCCAGACCGACGCGGTCGACGGCCGTGTAGAGCGACAGGTTCATCGTCCCGAACACCACGGCCAGCAGCAGCACCGGCCACCACTGCCGCCAGGTGAACGACCGCAGCCTCGGCCTGCCGACCGTCAACAGCACGGCTGCGGCGACATATTGACGTACCGTCACCACCCCAATGGGGCCGATGACGGGGAAGGCGAGCGAGCCGATCGCGGCACCGACCTGGTTCGACAGACCGCTGCCGGCCATCGTGGCCACCCCGGCGACGGAGACACCCGAGCGCTCCCGGGCAGCGGCGGGCAGGGGAGGGGCTGCGGTGGGGCGGGCGGGGGCTCCTTGCATACGCCGATCGTGGGTGTTCGCATCGCTTGCGCAAAATGCATTCGCCGGGGCATCTATACGCTTCGGTCATGGATGTGGAGCTCCGGCAGCTGCGCTGTCTCGTCGCCATCGTCGACGAGGGCACCTTCACCGACGCCGCCCTCGCCCTCGGCGTCTCCCAGGCGGCCGTCTCCCGCACCCTGGCCTCCCTAGAACGAGCCCTGGGTGTACGGCTGTTGCGGCGCACCTCGCGCGCGGTCACCCCGACCGGGACCGGCGTACGGGTCGTCGCGCACGCCCGCCGGGTGCTCGCCGAGGTGGACGACCTGGTCCGTGACGCCACCTCGGGCCACGCCCAGCTGCGGATCGGCTACGCCTGGGCGGCGCTCGGCCGGCACACGCTCGACTTCCAGCGCCGCTGGGGGCGCGAGCGTCCGGAGACCGAGCTGCACCTGGTGCGCCTCAACTCGACGACCGCCGGCCTCGCGGAGGGTGCGTGCGATCTGGCCGTCGTACGCCGTGCCCTGGACGACCGGCGGTTCGAGTCGGCCATCGTCGGCCTCGAGCGGCGGCTGTGTGCGATGGCCGCCGATGATCCGCTGGCCCGGCGCAGGTCGGTGCGGATGGCGGACCTCGCGGGGCGGAGGCTCCTGGTGGACCGGCGTACCGGCACCACCACCCCGGACCTCTGGCCGCCCGAGGCCCGGCCGGCCACCGAGGAGACGCATGACGTCGACGACTGGCTGAACGTGATCTCCACCGGCCGGTGTGTCGGGATGACGGCCGAGTCCACCGCCAACCAGTACCCGAGGCCCGGCGTCGTCTACCGGCCGGTGCGCGACGGGGAGCCGATCGCCGTACGGCTCGCCTGGTGGCGGGACGATCCGCATCCGGCGACGCAGGCGGTGATGGAGCTGCTCACCGCGCTGTACCGCGAGGGCTGAACACGGCCGTGTCCGGGTATTCACGTGATCAATGCAAGCAATACGGCAGACAAAATTGTTGACAATCTTGTTTGGCTAGATTTAGGTTCGACAGGCACTCACTCAGGGAGGGCAACGATGCCGAAAGAAGCCCGTCCGAGCACCGGGGAGCAGGCCAAACAGCATGCGCTCGCGCAGCTGCGGCAGGCGATCCTGCACGGCGAGATGGCACCGGCACAGCGGCTGGTGGAGAACGAGCTCGCCGAGCAGTTCGGTGTGACACGGGCCAGCATCCGGGCCGCACTCATCGATCTGGAGGCCCAGGGCCTCGTCGAGCGGATCCGCAACCGGGGTTCCCGGGTGCGGGTGGTGACCGTGGAAGAAGCGGTCGCCATCACCGAGTGCCGGATGGTCCTCGAGGGGCTCTGCGCGGCCAAGGCCGCCGTCGCCGCCAGCGACGAGCAGCTCGCCGAGCTGACCGAGCTGGGCACGGCGATGACCAAGGCCGTGGCCGACGGCGAGCCGGTGACCTACTCCGAGCTCAACCAGGAGCTCCACGCCAAGGTCCGGGAGTTCTCCGGCCAGCAGACGGCGCTGGACCTGCTGGAGCGGCTCAACGCCCAACTGGTGCGCCACCGGTTCCAGTTGGCGCTGCGGCCCGGGCGTCCCCAGCACTCCCTGAACGAGCACCTGGCGATGATCGAGGCGATCAGGGCCAGGGACCCGCAGGCGGCCGAGGAGGCCGTCCGCGCCCACCTCACCAGCGTGATCGAGGCGCTGCGCGACTGATCGCGACGGACCGGGGCGGGCGCTCACCTGTTACCAAGGGAGATTGCAGCAATGACCCAGGCCAACGCGCCCGCCCCCCCACGCTCCACCCTCGTGGTCACCGCGCACGCCGGTGACTTCGTGTGGCGGGCCGGCGGGGCCATCGCCCTGGCGGCCTCGCGCGGCGAGAAGGTCACCATCGCCTGTCTGACCTTCGGTGAACGCGGCGAGTCCGCCAAGGCATGGCGCGAGGGGAAGAAACTCGAGGAGATCAAGGCGATACGCCGGGACGAGGCCGAGCGCGCCGCCGCCACCCTGGGCGCCGAGGTCCGCTTCTTCGACGCCGGCGACTACCCGCTGCTGGTCACCCCCGAGCTGACCGACCAGCTCGTGGAGGTGTACCGCGACACCCAGCCCGACGTCGTGCTCACCCACCCCGTCGAGGACCCGTACAACGGCGACCACCCCGCCGCCAACCGTATGGCCCTGGAGGCCCGGGTCCTCGCCCAGGCCATCGGCTACCCCGGCCCCGGCGAGATCATCGGCGCCCCGCCGGTGTTCTTCTTCGAACCGCACCAGCCCGAGATGAGCGGCTTCAAGCCCGAGGTCCTCCTCGACATCACCGAGGTGTGGGACACCAAGCGCAAGGCCATGGAGTGCCTCGGCGCCCAGCAGCACCTGTGGGACTACTACACCGACCTCGCCGTCCGCCGTGGCGTCCAGCTCAAGCGCAACGCAGGGCCGAACCTGGGCCTGGCCCACAAGACCATGGCCGAGGCGTACATGCGCCCCTACCCGCAGATCGCGAAGGAGCTGGCATGAGCGGCGTGATCGTCACCGACCCGCCCAAGGCGGAGCTGAAGGACGTCGACGCGCTGGCCGGCTACGGAGTGGCGACGGTGAGCGAGGCGATGGGGCGAACGGGCCTGCTGGGCCCGGCGATCCGCCCCGTGCAGCAGGGCGTACGGGTCGCGGGCACGGCGGTGACCGTGCTCAGCTGGCCCGGCGACAACCTCATGATCCACGCCGCAGTCGAGCAATGCGGCGAGGGCGACATCCTGGTCGTCACGACCACCTCCCCGTGCACGGACGGCCTGTTCGGCGAGCTGTTCGCGACCGCTCTTCAGCAGCGCGGCGTTCGTGGCGTCGTGATGAACACCGGCATCCGCGACACCCAGGAGCTGCGCGACATGGGCTTCGCCGCCTGGTCGCGTGCCGTCTCCTCGCAGGGCACCGTCAAGGCCACCGGCGGCTCGGTCAACGTACCGATCGCCGTCGACGGCCAGCTGATCCGCCCCGGCGACGCGATCCTCGCTGACGACGACGGTGTCGTGGTCGTCCCGCGCGAGCGCGTCCGCGAGACGGTCGAGAAGTCGGAGGCCCGCGAGGCCAAGGAGGCCGCCACCCGGGCCGCGTTCCTGGACGGCCAACTCGGCCTGGACCGCTACGGGTTGCGGGAGACGCTCAAGCGGCTCGGTGTGGAGTACCGGACGTACGAGGAGTACGAAGGGGAGCGGCCGTGACCTCCGTGCCCGAGGAGGTGCCCTGTCTGCTGATGCGCGGCGGCACCTCCAAGGGCGCCTACTTCCTGGCCGACGACCTCCCCGGCGACCCCGCCGTCCGTGACGAGCTGCTCCTGCGCATCATGGGCAGCCCCGACGAACGGCAGATCGACGGCCTCGGCGGGGCACACCCGCTCACCAGCAAGGTGGCGGTGGTGTCACCCTCGTCCGCACCGGACGTCGACGTCGACTACCTCTTCCTCCAAGTGGCCGTCGACCGCCCCGAGGTGAGCGACCGTCAGAACTGCGGGAACATCCTCGCCGGCGTCGGCCCGTTCGCCGTCGAACGCGGACTGGTCCCGGCGGGGGAGGAGCGCACCTCCGTCCGTATCCGCATGGTCAACTCCGGTGACCGCGCCACCGCCACCTTCCCCACACCGGGCGGCCGGGTCGACTACACCGGCGAGGCACGGATCTCCGGGGTGCCCGGCACGGCCGCCGCGGTGGTCATCGAATTCCCGCCGGGGGCGGGGGAGTTGCTGCCCACCGGCAACGCCCGTGACGTCATCGCCGGGGTCCCGGTCACCTGTGTGGACAACGGCATGCCCACCGTGCTGATCGCCGCCACCGAACTGAAGGTGACCGGGTACGAGACGCCCAAGGACCTGGAGGAGGATCTGACGCTCGCCGACCGGCTGCGGGAGATCCGCCTGGCGGCCGGACGGCTGATGGGACTCGGTGACGTGACGGACACGACCGTCCCCAAGCTCACCCTGCTCGCCCGGCCCCGCGAGGGCGGCGCGGTCTGCACCCGCACCTTCATACCCGTGCGCTGCCACACCTCGATCGGGGTGCTCGGCGCCGCCAGTGTGGCCGCCGGGCTGCGGATCGCCGGCGGGGTGGGCGCGGAGCTGGCGGCGCTTTCCGAGGAAAGTGACCGAATTCGCATAGAACATCCCACCGGATTCCTGGATATCGAAAGTAGCCTCGGCACCACCCCCGACGGCCTGCCCTCCGCCCGCCGCACCGCCGTGGTGCGCACGGCCCGCAAGATCTTCGACGGCACCGTCTTCCCCCGGGCCGCCGCACGACCCCAAGGAGGTCACCGATGACTCCGCCCCTCGGCGACATCGCGCACATCGGCCACGCCCAGCTGTTCACCCCCGACCTGGACGCCAGCGTCGCCTTCTTCACCGACTATCTGGGCCTCACGGTCAACGGCCAGGACGGTGACACGGTCTATCTGCGGACCTTCGACGACTACGAGCATCACAGCCTCGTCCTCACCGCCCGCGAGCAGCCCGGCCTCGGTCGGCTCGCCCTGCGCACCTCCAGCGAGGAGGCCCTCCACCGCCGTATCGAAGCCAACGAGGCGGCGGGCGGCACCGGGAAGTGGGTCGAGGACGAACCCGGCCTCGGGAAGCTCTACGTCACCACCGACCCGGACGGGCACGAACACGCCCTCTACTGGGAGAGCGAGCACTACCGCGCGCCCGAGGAGCTCAGGCCCGCGCTGAAGAACCAGCCGCAGGCCAAACCCAACCGAGGTGTGGGCGTGCGGCGCCTCGACCACATCAACTTCCTCGCCGCCGACGTCCTCGCAAACGCCGAGTTCCAGCAGAACGTCCTCGGCGCCCGGCCCACCGAGCAGATCCGGCTCGACAGCGGGAAGATCGCGGCGCGCTGGCTGACGTACACGAACAAGTCGTACGACGTCGTCTACACCTCGGACTGGACCGGCAGCGAGGGGCGGCTGCACCACATCGCCTTCGCGACCGACACCCGCGAGGACGTCCTGCGCGCGGCCGATCTCGCCATCGACAGCGGGGTGTTCATCGAGACCGGGCCGCACAAGCACGCCATCCAGCAGACGTTCTTCCTCTACGTCTACGAGCCGGGCGGCAACCGGATCGAGCTGTGCAACCCGCTCACCCGGCTGGTGCTCGCGCCCGACTGGCCGCTGATCACCTGGACCGAGGAGGAGCGGAAGAAGGGGCAGGCCTGGGGCCTGAAGACCATCGAGTCGTTCCACACGCACGGGACACCGCCGGTCGCCTGAGCTGGGCAAAAGGGCGTCCGCCAAGGGTCGCCAGCGATTGTCGATGAGATTGTTGACAAAAACGTTGACTCTTGGCGGGTCGCTCCTTAGCGTCTAGCGCACCAAGTACGAGAGGTAACCAACGATGTCTTCCTCCCCCTCCCTCGTCGCATCCGCTCGCGGCGCGAGACTGGCCAAGCTGGTCGTCGGACTGTGCTGGCTGGCCGTTCTCTTCGACGGCCTCGACATGTTCATCTACGGCTCCGTGCTGCCGCACCTGCTCGCCACCAAGACCTTCGGCCTCACCGCCGACCAGGCCGGCGACCTCGGCTCCTACGCCACCTTCGGCATGCTGGTCGGCGCGCTGACCGCGGGCACCGTGGCCGACCGGATCGGCCGCAAGAAGCTGATGGTCGTCTGCGTGACCCTCTTCTCGCTCGCCTCCGGCCTGTGCGCCGTCTCCGGCAGCGTCGAGGTCTTCGGCCTCGGCCGCACCCTCGCCGGCGTCGGCCTCGGCGGTCTGCTGCCCACCGCGATCAGCATGGTCTCGGACTACGCCCCGCGCGGCCGCGGCGCCATCATCATCGGCGTCCTGATGACCGCCCACCACGCGGGCGGCATCCTCTCCGCCTACGTCGCCAAGTGGCTCATCGACCCCGTCGGCTGGCGCGCGGCGTTCTGGGTCTGCGTGCTGCCGCTGCTGTTCGCGCCGGTGCTCGCCAAGTTCCTGCCCGAGTCGCTGAGCTTCCTGGTGGCCAAGGGCCGCACCGACGAAGCCGCGGCGCTGGCCGCGAAGTACGACGTCGAACTGCCCGCCGCGGCCGGCAAGAAGTCCGCGGCCGACCGCTGGGACGCGCTGGTCGGCCTCTTCCGCGGCGGCGAGTGGCTGCAGACCCTGCTGTACTGGTTCGCCTCCTTCGGCGGTCTGCTGCTGGTCTACGGCGTCGCCACCTGGCTGCCGACCCTGATGCGCACCGAGGGCTACGCGCTCGCCGACGCCCTGACCTTCGTGGTCGTCTTCAACATCGGCGGCATCGTGGGCATGCTGGTCGCCGGACGGGCCGCCGACAAGTTCGGTGCCCCGCGCATCTCGGCCCTGTGGTTCGCGCTGACCGCGGTGGGTGTCTTCCTGCTCGGCACGCACATGAACCAGACGCTGACCATGGTCGTCGTCTTCCTCACCGGCGTCTTCCTCAACAGCGCCCAGACGATGATCTACGCGACGGTCTCCATCCGCTCCAACCCTGCCAACCGCGCCACCGCCGTGGGCTGGACCTCCGGCATGGGCCGCTTCGGCGCCGTCTTCGGCCCGTGGCTCGGCGGCCAGCTCCTCGCGAGCGGCAACGGCGACTGGGGCTTCACCGCCTTCGCGATCACCGGCGTCTGGTCGATGTGCTTCATCGGCTTCGCCGCACTGCGCAGCGCCAAGCAGAGCACGCCGACAGGCAACGAGCAGGAACTGGTCGGCTCACACTGACCTGAGCCACCACAGGGGGAGCAGGCCGAAGCCGGCCACCGCGAAGTCAGGGGCGGTGGCCGGCTTCCTGCGTGAGGTCGGGCGCGGCGATCGATGGGTCCTGAGGAGGCTCCGGCGGCGGTCCGGAGTGCGGCTTCGGGGTCCGTGCCGGGCCACAGGTGAGTGAGCAACAGGCGTCCGGAACCGACCTGTTGGGCGTACTCGCCCAGGAGGCGCGCGGTGAGCAGATACGGCGCGTCGGTGTCCGGATCCTTGTCCACATGCGTCGCCTCCGACAGGAACAGATCCGCGCCCTTCGCCAGCCGGGGGATGCCGGGGCTCGGGCCGGTGTCACCGGTGTAGGCGAGCATGGCATCCGCGGTGGCCAGGCGGATGCCCGCGTGGGGCACGAAGTGCGGCAGCAGGCATGTCTCGGCCGTGAACGGGCCGAAGCGCAGGCCCTCACCCGGCCGTAACGCGCGGAGGTCGTACGCCGTCGCCGGCATGCCCGCCCGGTCGAGCGCGAGTACGGCGTCCAGCGCCCCGTGCGGGGCGTACACCGGCAGCGCAGGGGGCGGAACGTCACGCAACCCCCGTGCACGCGGCAGGGGGTTGAGATCGGCGCAGTGGTGCGGGTGCCCGTGGCTGGCTGACCAGCACGGCGTCGACGGCGTCGACTTGGATGTGCCGGAGCAGCCGGGGCATCGTCGCGTCACCGGGCCACAGCAGCCTGGTTGACGTCAGTCCTTGCCCATCTGGTCCTCGGCCGACAGGTGTTCCACCGTTCTGCCCGTCTCGGTGAACGTGCGGGTGACGTGGCCCGAGGAGTACACCCACAGGATGCGCAGCGGGGTGTTCCCGACGTTGCGGAACAGGTGGGGGATGGGCGAGGGGATGTACGTGGTGTCGAACTGCTCCAGCTTGGTCACCTCGCCGTCGACCCACACCTCCGCCTCGCCGTCGAGGATCGTCACGTGCTCGTCGCAGTTGTGCGAGTGCAGCGGCGCCCCGGAGCCGACCGGGTACACGCTCATGCCGCTGGTGATCAGGTTCTCCCCGCCCGCCGACGGCGTGGTGATCAGCGGTGTCGTCACCACGGCCCCGCCCCGGTCGAGCAAAGGTACCGACGCGGCCTTGATGATCGTGGTCATCCGGAGTTCCTCTCCACTGCACGGTGCTGTGTCGACCGACGTTAGGTCGCCCGCGCTCCGACCGGTGCCCTCTGGCGTGCACCTTTACCTTGCATTTCGGGAGGGGTGAGCTTCGCGAACCCGGCTGTACGGTCGGCTCGCATCGCACGGCTTTCGGATCCGTGCCGGAAACGCGCCGGAAAGAAAAGGCAGGTATCGGCCACATGAGGCTCCCCGTTCTCAGCCAAGAGGAAATGGACCAGCGGCAGCAGGAGCTGGCCGCGCGCATCGCCGGCCGCCGAGGTGCCGTCCGTGGGCCGTTCCGCGTCTGGCTGCACAGCCCGGAGATGTGCGAGCGGGCCGAGTCGCTCGGCGCGTTCGCCCGGTTCGACTGCAGCCTGCCCAAGCGTCTGCGTGAACTGACGCTGCTGATGGCCGCCCGCAACTGGGACGCCCAGTACTCCTGGAACGCGCACGTCCACCAGGCGATCGAGGCCGGTATCCCGGAGGCGGCGGTGAAGGCCATCGCCGAGAAGCGCGAGGCGGTCCTCGACAGCGAGGCCGACCAGGCCTTCTACCAGTTCTGCCGGGAGATCCTGGAGGAGCACTTCGTCAGCGACGAGACCTTCGCCCGGGCACTTGAGCACTTCGGTTCCAAGGGGCTGGTCGACGCCATCGGCGCGCTCGGCAACTTCACGATGCTCGGCATGTGTCTGAACACCTTCCAGGTGGACCTCCAGGCCGACAAGGAGCCCCCGTTCCCGGACGTCCGCGGCTACGGACGCGTGACCCCCGAGGGTGACCGGCCGTGACAGCGGTACTCCGGGTCCGGGGAGTCACCAAGAGCTTCGGCGGGGCCGCCGCCCTCAAAGGAGTCGACCTCGACCTGTACCCCGGTGAGATCCACGCCCTGATGGGCATGAACGGCGCCGGCAAGTCGACCCTGGTGCAGATCCTCTCCGGCGCCCACCCGGCCGACGGCGGCACGATCGAGGTCGGCGGCGAACGGCACTCCGCGCTCACCGTCCGCAAGGCGCGCAGGCTCGGCATCGCCTGCGTCCCACAGCGCCGCGAGCTGGCCATGGGGCTGACCGTCGCCGAGAACGTCCTCCTCGGCGACCTGCCCACCCGGGGCCGTACCGTCCACTGGAAGGCGGTGAAGGGCGCGGCCCGCACGGCCCTTTCCGGGCTCGGCATCGACATCGACGTGGAACGCGTCGCCGGCACCCTCACCGTCGCCGAGCAGACCATGGTCGAGGTGGCCCGCGAGGTCCGCCGCGGTGGACGCATCCTCATCCTCGACGAGCCGACCGCCTGTCTGAGCGCCAAGGACGCCGACCGGATACGGGAGTTGGTGCGGACGCTGCGGGACGACGGGGTCGCCGTCGTCTACATCTCGCACTACATCGACGAGGTCATGGCCGTCGCCGACCGGCTCACCGTGCTGCGCGACGGCGCGGTGGTGACCAGCGCGCCGGCCGCCGACATGGACCAGGCCTCGCTGGTGCGCAGCATGGTCGGGCGGGACGTCGTCTCGCAGCGCCCTGAGCGGCCCACGCCGAAGCCGGAGAGCGGGCTCACCGTCCGCGGGCTCAGCCACGGCCGGGCCGTCGAGGACTTCACCGTCGACGTCCGCAAGGGCGAGATCGTCGCCGTCCTCGGACCCGCGGGCGACGCCCAGTCCCGGCTGTTCGACCTGCTGTCGGGACGGCAGCGTCCCGACGCCGGTGAACTGCGGGTCGACGGGCGGGCCGTGCCCTTCGGGCGGGTGCCGGCCTCGCTGGCCAGCGGGCTGCGCTGTGTCACCGGCGACCGCCGCACCCTCGGCCTGGTCCAGGGCATGACGGTCGACGAGAACCTGATGCTGGCCGGTGACCGTTTCGCGAGACGCCGGCTTCACCGCCGTGGCGAACTCGCCCGCAGGGCCGCCCCGTTGCGGGGCAGCTACGGAGTGGTCGCCCTCACCGGCAACCCGCCCGTCGGCACCCTGTCCGGCGGCAACCAGCAGAAGGTGCTGCTCGGCAAGTGGCTGGAGACCGAGCCGGTCGCCTGCTTCCTGGAGGACCCCACCAACGGGGTCGACGTCGCGGCCATGGCCGACATCCACACCCTCGTCGACGAACTCGCCTCGCGCGGCGTCGCCGTACTGCTCGCCTCCTCCTCCGCCGAGGAGGTCATGCGCCTCGCCGACCGGGTCGTCGTCGTCAGCGCCGGACGCACCGTCGCCGAACACGACATCACCGCCATCACCCGCGACGAGCTCGTCGCCACCGCACTCGGAGGTCAGCCGAAGTGAGCCTCAAGACCCCCTCGGCCGCCCCGGACACCACGGTCGAACCCACCGCACCCCGCAGGTCCCCCCGGGCGTTGCTGCACATCCCGCACGGCGGACTCGTCCTCGTCCTCGTCCTGGTCGCCGTGTTCACCGCCGTCCAGGCCGACTCCTTCACCACCTCGCAGAACCTGCTCAACGTGCTCCGCCAGATCAGCGTGAACGCCGTCATCGCGGCCGGACTCACCCTGCTGATGACGTCCGGCGGCATGGACTTCTCCATGGGCAGCAACGCCGCCGTCACCCTGTCCGTCGCCGCCCAACTCCTGCACGACGGCTGGTCCACGCCCGCGGCCGTGGTGGTGAGCCTGCTCCTTGCGACCCTGATAGGCCTGGTCAACGGCCTTGTCGTGACCTTCACCCGGGTCGCGCCCTTCGTCGCCACCCTCGCCTCCGCCATGCTGCTCGACGGCGTCGCCCTGCTCGTCCTCGACGGCATGAGCGTCACCATCGGGGACAAGCTGACGTCCCTCGGCAACGACAAGCTGCTCGGCATCCCCTATCTGACGGTCGTGGCGGTCCTGGTGCTCGCCGGCGTCGGCGTGTCGATGCGGTTCACCACCTTCGGCCGTGACGCCTACGCCATGGGCGGCAACGAACACGTCGCCCGGCTCAGCGGCATCAACGTCCCCGGCCGCAAACTCGCGTTGTACGCCCTCGCCGGGGCACTCGCCGGTCTGGCCGGACTGATGCTGCTGTCGCGGCTGGGCGCCGCCGCCCCCAACACGGCAGGGCTGATGACCCAGTTGACGGCTGTCGCCGCGGTCGTCATCGGCGGCACGTCGCTCGCGGGCGGGCACGGCAGCATCGTCGGCACGGTGCTCGGCGTGGTGCTGCTGGGAGTTGTCGCCAACGCTCTCAATCTCCTTCAGGTCGACGGCAATTACCAGTACGTCGTGACCGGTGGCGTGCTGCTCGTGGCGGCCATCATCAACGAGTTCCAGCGCAAGTCCTCCCCGGGGCACTGAAGCCCCGGCGCTGCCTGAACTCCCTCTGATTTCCCCCCACGTGTTGCACCTTCTCTTCAACGTTGCAGGAAAGGCGTACCCATGATCCGCACTCCCCGCAGGCGCCGTGCCGCCGCGGTCTCCCTCCTCGGCGCCGCCGCGCTGATGCTCTCCGGCTGTGGCAGCGAGGACGACGCCTCGGGCGCTGCCGACGGGGCGGTCACCCTCGGCTTCGTCAACGGCGCCGCCACCCACTTCCACACCTGTCTGCTGAAGTCCGTGGAACAGACGGCCAAGGCCGAGGACGCCAAGCTCTACTCGGCCAACTCCAAGCAGGACGCCGGGACCGAGCTGTCCAACATCGAGGACATGATCTCCCGCAACGTGGACGCCCTCATCGTCCAGACCGTCAACGTCGATGCCCTCGAAGGTGACATAGCCAAGGCCAAGAGCGCCGGCATCCCGGTCTTCCTCACCTCCGTCGCCACCGACGACATGTCCGACGTCCTCGGGGTCGCCAAGGTCGACCTCAAGCAGGTCGGCGCGCTGGACGCCGGCTGGATCGAGAAGGACGCCGCCGGCAAGGACGTCAAGGTCGGGATCGTCGCCGGTGCGCCCGGTGCCGCGTCCGACCTGCTGGTGGGCGGCTTCAAGGGCGCTCTGCCGGACACAGCGAAGGTGGTCGCCAACCAGCCGGGCATGTTCAACCCGGCGAAGGCCCAGGACGTCGCCGAGAACATGATCCAGGCGCACCCGGACCTCGACTACGCCTTCGTCGCCAACGAGGAGATGGCCTTCGCGGTCCGCAAGGCCTTCGACGCGGCCGGCGCCAAGGACGTGAAGATCGTCAGCGTCAACGGCACCGAGGACGGCGTCGCCGCGGTGAAGAGCGGCGAGCTCTCCGCGACCGTCGCGAACTCGGCGATGACCATCGGGCAGACAGCGGTCAAGAACACGATCGCCCTGCTCAACAAGGACAAGACCGTTGACAAGATTGCCAACATTCCTCTTGTCTTGGTCACCAAGGACAACGTGGACGCAGCTCCGCAGTACTGCCCCAAGTAAGGAGCCATCCATGGACCGCCTGCTTCTCATGCACAGCTTCGTCACCGTGGCACAGGTGGGCAGCTTCAGCGGAGCCGCCAAGAAGCTGGGCTCCTCCGGCTCGCTGGTGTCCCGGCACGTCGCCGAGCTGGAACGGCAGGTGGGCGTCCGACTGGTCAACCGTACGGCCCGCTCGGTGAGCCTCACCGAGCCGGGCCAGCGGTACGCCGAGTTCGCCGCCCGCATCCTCGACGAGATCGAGGCCGAGGACGCGGGAATCGCGCAGTCGCACGACCGCGCCGAGGGAACGCTCAGCATCATCTGTCCGAAATGGATAGGCAGCCTGGATCTCGGCGATGCCATAGCGGCGTTCTCCGCCGCTTATCCCAAAATCCAGGTGCGTTTCGAACTCGGCGGTATGTCGGACCGGACGTACGACTTTCTGGACAGTGGATTCGACATCGCATTCCACACCCGGGATCTCCGGGATTCGAGCGTCCGTCTGAAGAAGATCTCGTCCCTGCCGTTCGTCCTGTGCGCCTCCGAGGCGTACATCGAGCGGCACGGGGCGCTCACCCACCCCAACGACCTCGCCGGCCACGACTGTCTGGTCCACGTCAACGACCCGGTCTGGCGCATCGGACACGGCCACGCGAGCACCCTGCACAAGATCCGCAACATCGCGTTCTCGTCCAACTCCTACATCGCCCTGCAGAAGGCCGCCGTCCACGGCCGCGGCATCGCCCTGCTGCCGCAGCGCCCGGCCTACGACGACCTCGTCTCCGGCGCCCTCCAGGTGCTGCTGCCGGAGCTGGCGGTCCCGGACCGCCCGCTGTACGCGATCTACGGCCCCGGGCAGGACACACCCCGCAAGGTCAGCGTCTTCCTGGACTTCCTCGCCGAGTGGTTCTCACAGAACCCCATTCCAGCCCTGAATTAACCCGGCGCCGACTGCAAGAAACGATTGCGCACCTCGTGCGGCTCGGCCCATTGAGGCTGCCCAGCGGCGAAATCTACGCTCACGAGGCGACCCGGAAACGAGGAATCCATGGGAATCCAGAGAATCGAATCGGTCACCTACAGCATCGACGACCTGGAGGAATGCGTCCGGTTCTACGACGATTTCGGGCTGTTCCTGGTGGAGCGGACCGACGACCACGCGGTGTTCGAGACGCTCACCGGACAGACCCTCCACCTCGACGCCTGGCCGAGCCCGCTGCTGCCGCCCCCGGTGGAGGACGGGCCGACCCTGCGCGAGGTCGTGTGGGGCGTCGACACCCAGGAGGAGCTGGACCGGATCGTCGCCGCGGCCGGCAAGGACCGCGAGGTCCGCGCGAGCGCCGACGGCGTCCACCACACCGTCGACGAGACGGGCTTCGGCGTCGGACTGACCTTGGCCCGCCCGAAACCGGCGCCGGTCACCCCGCGCCCCGCCAACGCCCTGGGCAGCGTCAACCGCTGGAACACGGCCCTGGAGCCGATCGAACGGGTCCGCCCGCTGCGGATGTGCCACGTGGCGCTCAACATCCCGAAGCCCGGCAAGGACGAGGCCGTCGCCTTCTACACCGACCGCCTCGGCTTCCGGCCCACGGACGTCGTCGAGCCCATGGGCGTCTTCATGCAGGCCCCCGGCGACGACGACCAGCACACCGCGCTGCTGTGCCACCGCCCCGACCGCGCCGGGATCAACCACATCGCCTACGAGGTGCCCGGCTTCGACGACGTGATCGAGGGCGGCAACTACATGATCGAGCACGGCTGGCGCGAGGCCCGCAGGCTCGGTCGGCACACCGTCGGCTCCAACGTCTTCCGCTTCCTGCACGCCCCGAGCGGGGGCCGCGTCGAGTACGCCGCCGACATGGACCGGGTCGACGACTCCTACGAGACCCGCGTCCACGCCACCACCCCGCCCCACCACATCTGGGCCCTGCGCACCAACCGCGACAACGAAGCCTCTTGAGAGGGCACCCACCCATGACGACCGACCACGGCTACCCCGCCGTCCGCATGTACATAGCGGGCGAGTGGTGCCAGGGCGGCACCGGACGTACCGCCCCGATCGTGAACCCGGCCACCGAGGAGGTCATCGGCGACGTACCCCTCGCCACCACCGCCGACCTGGACCGGGCACTTGCCGCCGCCGACGAGGGCTTCCGCGTCTGGCGGGCCACGCCGATCGCGCGGCGTACCGCGATCCTGCACGCCGCCGCCGACCTGATCGCCGAGCGCGCCCCCGAGATCGGCCGCGTCAGCACCCTGGAGCAGGGCAAGCCGCTCGCCGAGTCCACCGGCGAGGCCCGCCGCACCGCCGACACCCTGCGCTGGCACGCCGACGACGCCCGCCGCGCCTACGGCCGCATCATCCCGACCGAGCCCGGCACCATACTGACCGTACGGCGCGAGCCCATCGGCCCGGTCGCCGCCTTCGTACCGTGGAACTTCCCCGTCGGCGGCCCCAACCGCAAGATCTCCTCGGCCCTCTCCGCGGGCTGCTCGATCATCATCAAGGGCTCCGAGGAGACGCCCGCCACCGCCGCCGCGCTGGTCAAGTGCTACGAGGACGCGGGCCTGCCCGCCGGGGTCCTCAACCTCGTCTTCGGTGAGCCCGCCGAGGTCTCCGCGCACCTCATCGCCTCCCCCGTCACCCGGCTGATCGCCTTCACCGGCTCGGTCCCGGTCGGCAAGCTGCTGGCGGCCCAGGCAGGCCAGGTCATGAAGCCCTCCCTGATGGAGCTGGGCGGCCACGCCCCGGTGATCGTCTGCGCCGACGCCGACCCCGTGAAGGCCGCCCGCAAGGCCGCGCAGGCGAAGTTCGCCAACGCGGGCCAGGTGTGCACCTCGCCGAGCCGCTTCTACGTCCACGAGAGCCTCGTCGACGAGTTCACCGCCGAGTTCGTGCGGGCCGCCGAGGAGGTGACCGTGGGCGACGGACTGGCCGAGGGCACGAAGATGGGGCCGCTGGCCAACGAGCGCCGGCTGAAGGCGCTGGAGCGGCTCGTTACCGACGCCGTCGCGCGCGGCGCCAAGGTCCTCACCGGCGGCGCCGCCCCAGACCGCCCCGGCTACTTCTACGCGCCGACCGTCCTCACCGACGTGCCCGAGGACGCCGAGCTGCTGCACGAGGAACCGTTCGCACCGGTCGCCCCGATCGTCCCCTTCAGCGACCTGGACGAGGTGCTCGCCCGGGCGAACGCGCTGCCGTACGGCCTCGCCGCCTACGGCTTCACCCGCTCCGCCGCCACCGCCGAGAAGCTCTCCGCGGAGCTGGAGGCCGGCATCCTCTCGATCAACCACTGCGGCGGCTCCGTGCACGAGGCGCCGTCCGGCGGGGTCAAGGAGAGCGGCTACGGCCGAGAGGGCGGCCCGGAGGCCCTCGACGCCTACCTGGTCACCAAGCGCGTCTCCCACCTGCTGGTGCCATGAGGTACGCACGCCTCTCGATCGGCGGACGGCCGGTCTGGGGCCGGGTCGGGGAGACGGACGTCGAGCTGCTGTCCGGCTCCCCGCTGGAGGACGATCCCGACGTCATCGGCACGGTGTCACGGGCGGCGGCCGTCTGGCTGCCGCCGGTAGTCCCCGGCGTCTTCTACGCGGTCGGCATGAACTATCCCCGGCACATCGCGCACGCCAAGGTCGCCACCCCGGAACGCCCCGAGGTCGGCTACCGCGCCAACAGCGCGCTCACCGGGCACCTCTCGCCGATCGTCAAGCCGCGCGAGGTCGAGGGCCGTTTCGAGGCCGAGCCCGAACTCGTCGCCGTCATCGGCCGCACACTGCGTCACGCGACCTACGACGAGGCCCGCAAGTCCGTCTTCGGCTGGACCATCGGCAACGACATCAGCGCCCGCACCTGGCAGCACCAGGACCGCACCTTCTGGCGCAGCAAGAACAGCGACACGTTCAAGCCGATGGGCCCGTGGATCGAGACGGACGTCGACGCGCTCGCCCAGACGACGACTATGCGGGTCAACGGGGAGACGCGCGCGTCCTTCCCCACCGGTGACATGGTGTTCGACCCCTTCGACTACCTGGTCGAGATGACCAAGCACGTCACCGTCCATCCCGGCGACGTGCTCTGGATGGGCGCCGAGTCCACCTGCCAGCTGGAGCCGGGCGACACCGTGGACGTCGAGATCAGCGGCATCGGCGTGCTCTCCAACCCCGTACTCCTCGAAGGGAATCAGCAATGACCGCAGCACCTCGCTACATCCACCACGTCAACTTCCCCACCACCGACCCCGACCGCACCGCCGAGTGGTACGCGAAGGTCTTCGGGATGAAGCGGATCATGCCCAAGTCCAACACCCGCGTGGTGCTGATGACTCGGGGCAACTTCGACCTCCACTTCACGCCCGTCGAGGAGATGGAGCGCATGGCGCCCTATCACTTCGCCGTCGAGGTCGACGACTGGGACGAATTCCTGGAGCACCTCAAGGAGCTGGGCATCCGGCACACCCGCCCGATTCAGCGCCCCGAGAACCAGTCCAAGTTCTGCTACATCCACGACCCCGACCACACCATGATCGAGCTCGTCTACCACGCCAAGCGCCCCAACTAAGCCTGCGCACACGGGAGTTGACCCCCATGCCCATTGCCGACTCCGACGGCACCTCCATCTACTACGAGCGCCACGGCAGCGGTCCGGCGATCCTGTTCGTGCACGGCAGCGGCGGCCACCACGCCGCCTGGTGGCAGCAAGTGGCCGCACTGCGGGACGAGTTCACGGTCGTCACGATCGACCTGCGAGGCTTCGGCAAGTCCGACTCCTCCATGCCGGAGTTCGACGGCCAGGACTTCCCCGGCGATGTGGTCGCCGTCCTGGACCAGGAAGACCTCACCGACGCGATGCTGGTCGGCCAGTCCATCGGCTCCGTCGCCGCCCTGCGCGCCGGCCTCCTGCGCCCGGAGCGCGTCTCCTCGGTCGTCCTCGGCCACTCCCTGGGCGGCATCAGCCACCCCGAGCTGAAGGAGCTGGCCGCGGCGGACCGCGCCGAGGCGGTGAAGCTGCCCGTCATCGACCGGCTGCTCACCAAAGAGTTCCAGACCGGCCGCGCCGATCTCACCTTCCTCTTCCAGCAGATGGGCACCTTCAACGTCGCCCGGATGCAGGACCTGCGCAACCTCGACACCAACGGTCCCTCCCTGGAGGACATCCAGGCCTCCGGCGTCAAGGTCGCCTTCCTCGCCGGCGAGAAGGACGCGGTGCTCAGCGTCAAGACCGTCACCCGCGCCCATGAACTGCTGCCCGGTTCGCACCTGGAGATCGTCGAGGGCGCCCCGCACTCCATGTACTGGGAGACGCCGGGACCGTACAACAACGCGATCGCCCACCTGCGCCGCACCCTCACCGCACCGAAGGACTCCGCATGACCACCCTGACCCTGGACGCCGCCGAGAAGATCCTCGACGCCGCCCACCAGCGCGCCCAGGCGATCGGCAAGGCGGTGAGCGTGGCCGTGGTCGACGCGGGCGGCTTCCCCATTGCCATCCGCCGCCCCGACGGCGCCCGCCCCCTCACCCCCGACATCGCCCGCGCCAAGGCCTACACCGCGGCGATCATGCAGCGCCCCGGCACGATGCTGAAGAAGTGGCAGGAGAGCCAGCCCGTCTTCTTCTCCCAGCTCTCCCAACTCCCCGGCGCCGCGATGCCGATCATGGCCACCGAGGGCAGTGTCACCATCAAGAAGGACGGCGAGATCATCGGCGGCCTCGGTATCGCCGGCGGTACCGCGGCCGAGGACCAGCAGATCGCCGAGGACGTCCTCAAGTCCCTCGGCTACGAGCTGGAGTTCGCCGCGTGGGGCGTCGCGGGCGGAAGGAACTGACATCATGGCCGACACTTTCAACTACCGCATCGACCACCACGGCAGCCTCGTCCGGCCCGCCGACCTCGACGCGATCGGCGCCGACCAGGCGGTCCAGGACGCGGTGGTCTTCCAGCGCAAACTGCGTTCCACGGTCGTCACCGACGGCGACTTCCCACGAGAGGACTTCCGCAGCGCGGTCCTTGACGGGGTATCAGGCTTCCGCCGCACGGACGAGACCGACGCCGACGGTCTGACCCGCTGGGTGGCCGAGTCCCTCCCGAAGGCCAACGGCCCGCTGGTGGCGGACTGGGCGACCCGGCTCGGCGAACTGACGGTGATCGCCCCGAAGGTCTCGCTGCCGTCCCCGGCCTACCTGGCCGCCACCACCTTCCAGCCCGGCCTCGGCACAGGCTCCGCACGCGAGTTGGGGGAGGCGCTGGCCGAGATCATCGCGACGGAGATCGCACTGCTGGTCTCGAAGGGCGTACGCCTGATCCAGCTCAACAACCCGCTGCTGCTCGACGCCGATCCGGGGGCGCTGTCCTATGAGGACGCGCTGGCGGTCGACGCGCTCGCGGCCCGGCTCGACGAGCGCCCCGAGGGCGTACGCATCGGCGTCTGCCCCGGCTGGACGGCCCCGGCGGAAGTGGACCGGGCGCGCCTGGAGAAGCTGTACGCGGGCATCCCGGCCGACCGCTGGATCCTGCCCCTCCTGGAGGGCACCGAGGCCGAGCTGGACCTCATCAGGGCCCTGCCGGAGGACCGGGACGTCTGCCTGGGCGTGGTCGACGCGACGGTCCCCGACCTGGAGGACCTGGACACCGTACTGACCCGCATCGACGCGGTAGGCGAGTTGAAGGACCTGGAGGACGCGGCCCTGTCCCCGTCGAGGGGCTTCGCGGACGTGGCAAGCAGGCCGCTCCTCACGACAGAGGAACAGCGCAAGAAGCTGGTTCTGGTCGAGACACTGGCCCGGTACGTCTGGGGCAACGAGTTCTGAAAAGGGCCTTTAGGGGCGCGGGGAACTGCGCGATCAGCCACAGACAACCCGCGCCCCTGGACGAAAGCTAAAGCACTTCAGCAAAAGTCACCGAGCGATCGACAAGCAACGGCCAGACCGTCTCCACGATCAGCTCCTTGAAGTGGCTCGCCGCCTTGTGCGCCTCGAAGCCCGCCTGGTCGGCGTACTGCTCGTACAACACGAAACTTCCGGTCTCGCCCACCTCCGTGTGCACCTCGTACGCCAGGTTCGCGGGCTCGGCGCGGGTGTGCTCGCGCACCTTCAGCAACGCACCCCGCACAGTCGCCTCGTCGTCGGCGGCGCAGTGGTAACGGGCGATGACTGCGTAGGCCATCGGGTTCCTCCTCATGGATCGTCCGGCCCACCGATCCCACCATGAATGCCCTGATGAGCGGCTCGCACGGAGTGCAAGCAATGTCTGCCGCCCCGGAGCTGGTCCCATCACCGTCCCGTGAGGTGTCGTGAACGACATGCGTACTCTCGAAACCCTCTCGGGCGGGGAGTGGGTGACGACCGGCGAGTGGATCGACGTCCACGACCCGGCCGACGTCCGCACCCCGTTCGCCCGCGTCCCCGCCCTCTCCGCCAAGGACGTCACCCGCGCCTACGACCACGCCGAGCGCGCCTTCGCCCGCTGGAAGCGCACCAGCCCCTTCGAGCGGGCGCGGATCTTCACCGACGCGGCCCGCCTCATCCGGGAGCGCGTGGAGGAGATCGCCGCGGACGTCACCGCCGAGAACGGCAAGACCCTGGGCGAGGCGACGGGCGAGACCCTCAAGGCCGCCGACTTCCTGGAGTACTACGCCGGCCTCGCCCGCCAGGGCTACGGCACCCTGCTGCACGACGTACGCCCGAACCACCGTACGCACACCCAGCGCGAGCCCATCGGCGTGATCCTGGTGATCAGCCCGTGGAACGACCCGCTGATCACCCCGGCCCGCAAGCTCGCCCCGCTGCTCGCGGCCGGCAACGCGGCGGTGTTCAAGCCGGCCACCGAAACCCCGGTCTCCGGCCTGCACTTCGCCCGCGCCCTGCACGACGCGGGCCTGCCGCCCGGTGTCCTGAACGTCATCACGGGCCGCACCGCCGAGCTGGAGGAAGCGCTCCTCGACGACCCGCGGATCACCGGCATCACCTTCACCGGCTCCAACGCCGTGGGCAACCGCATCCGCCGCCGCCTCGCCGACCGCAACGTCCGCTTCCAGGGCGAACTCGGCGGCAAGAACGCCTCGGTGGTGCTCGCGGACGCCGATCTGCCGGCCGCCGCGAAGGCCGTCGTGGCCGCCTCCTTCGGCCAGGCCGGACAGCGCTGCACCGCCACCAGCCGGGTCGTCGTCGAGCGGCCGGTGTACGACGAATTCGCCCGCCTGCTGCTCGCCGAGGTCGAGGCGCTGACGGTCGGCCCGGGCAGCGACCCGGCGACGACGCTGTGCCCGCTGTCGAGCCCGAGGCAGCGCGACAGCGTCCTCGCCGACATCGACAAGGCGATCGCGGAAGGAGCGACGCTTTTCACGGGCGGCACGGCGGACATCGACCGTCCGCACGGCTGCTACGTCCGGCCGACCGTCCTGGCCGACGTCACCCCGGACATGGCGATCTGGCGCGAGGAGGTCTTCGGGCCCGTCCTCGCCCTGCGCGCGGTGGACGACTTCGGCGCCGCCGTCGACGCGGTCAACGACTCCGACTTCGGGCTCGCCGCGGCCGTGTTCACACGCGACCTGGGCAACGCGTACCGGTTCGCCGACGAGGCCGAGTGCGGTCAGGTCGCGGTCAACACGACCACCACCGGCTGGGACGTCCACCTTCCCTTCGGCGGCTTCCGCGACTCCGGTACGGCGTACAAGGAGCAGGGGGACGAGGTGCTGCGCTTCTCAACTCGCGTCAAGACGGTGGCCGTTCACTTCGGGGAGCCGTCGCGTGGCTGACGAGACCATCGGCATCGTCGGTGCAGGCATCGTCGGCCTCGCCACCGCCCGCGAGATCGCCCTGCGCCGCCCCGGCACCCGGGTCGTGGTGCTGGAGAAGGAACAGGAAGTCGCCGTCCACCAGACCGGCCACAACTCCGGCGTCGTGCACGCCGGCATCTACTACGCGCCGGGCAGCCTCAAGGCCGACCTGTGCGTACGGGGCGTGGCGATGCTCCGCGAGTACTGTCAGGAACGAGCGCTGCCGTACGAGGAGATCGGCAAGCTCGTCATGGCGGTCCGCGAGGACGAACTCGGCCGTATGGAGAACCTCTACGAGCGGGCGAAGAACAACCACGTGCCCGAGCTGCGCAAGGTCTCCAAGGACGAGATCAAGGAGATCGAGCCGAACGCCGGCGGTATCGCGGCCCTGCACTCGCCGCGCACCGCGATCACCGACTACAAGGCGATCGCCCGGGAGTTCGCCAGGGACATCGAGGACTCCGGCGGCGAGGTACGACTGGGCTTCCCCGTCACCTCGATCACCCAGGTCCCGGGCGGCATCGAGGTCGCCTCCGGCCAGGAACGCATCAAGGTCGACCGGCTGATCCTGTGCGCGGGCCTCCAGTCGGACGCGGTGGCGAAACTTGCCCAGGACAAGCAGGAACCGAAGATCATCCCGTTCCGCGGCGAGTACATGCTCCTCAAGCCGGACCGCACGCACCTCGTACGCGGCCTCGTCTACCCGGTCCCCGACCCGCGCTACCCCTTCCTCGGCGTGCACTTCACCCCACGCGTCGACGGCTCGGTCGAGGTCGGCCCGAACGCCGTCCTGGCCCTGGCCAAGGAGGGCTACACGCTCGGCAGCATCTCCCCGAAGGACCTCCTGGGCATAGCCGCCTACCCCGGCACCTGGCGGATGGCGGCCCAGCACTGGCGTACCGGCGTCAAGGAGTACCGCGGCGCCCTGTCCGCGGCGGCCTTCATGAAGGACGCGGGGCTCTACGTCCCCGGCGTCGGCGTAGGGGACGTCGTACGCGGCGGAGCGGGCGTACGGGCCCAGGCGCTGGACCGCGACGGCACCCTCGTCGACGACTTCCGTATCCACGGCGCCGGCCGGATCACCGCCGTACGCAACGCGCCCTCGCCCGCCGCGACCGCCTCGATGGCGATCGCGGAACACATCGCGGATGCAGTCTTCGCACACTGAAAGTGCCCTGCTGAGAGGGCACTTGGACGCAACAAGTGCTTGCGCTCCCAGGGGCTCCGCAAGGCCTCGGAACCCGCCTAGCGTTCCACCCGCACCACAGCGTCACCCCCTCCTTCGAAGAGAAAGAGTCGAACGATGTTCGTTGTCGACACACAGATCCACATCTGGCTGGAAGAGTCCGCGGACCGCCCCTGGGTGCCCGGCGCGCGGGAGCGCATCCGCCTCAACGGCCACCGCGAGGACCCCTTCTCCTACGAGGAGGCCCTGGAGCTGATGGACGAGGCCGGCGTCAACCGCGCGCTGATCCTGCCGCCGTCCTGGGAGGGCGACCGCATCGACTACGCCCTGGAGGCGTGCGAGGCGCACCCGGACCGTTTCGGCATCATGGCCCGCGTCCCGCAGAACAAGCCCGAAGAGGGCAAGGCGATGCTGAAGGACTTCGCGCAGAACCCGCACGTCAAGGGCACGCGGCTCACCTTCCACCGGCCGCAGGACCGCAACTGGATGATCGACGGCACCAACGACTGGTACTGGCCGATCGCCGAGGAGCTCGGCATCCCGACGATGGTCCACGCGCCCATCTGGAAGCGGGAGCTGGGCGAGATCGCCGCCAAGCACCCCGAGCTGAAGATCATCATCGACCACATGGGCATCATGGCCCGCTGTGTGGACGACGCGATCGGCTACTGGGTCGCGGAGACCGCCGACCTGGCCGCCCACCCCAACATCTACGTCAAGGTCTCGGCGCTGCCCGGCTACTCCACCCAGCCCTTCCCGAACAACAACATCCAGAAGTACGTGCGCGAGATGGTCGACAAGATGGGCCCGCAGCGCTGCTTCTACGGCACCGACATCACCCGCCTGCTCGGCCACGGCATCACCTACACCGACACGATCGAGCAGTTCACCAAGCACTGGGACTTCACGCCCGAGGAGCTTGAATGGATCATGGGCCGCGGTATCTCCGAGGTCCTGAACTGGCCGATCGAGGGCTGAGGAAACACGAGAGATGACCGACACCACCACATCCCCCGGCGCCGACGGCGGCGACGCTCTCGTCACCGCCTTCAACGCCGTCGGCGCCGACTACCTCTTCTGCTCCTCGGGGTCCGAATGGGCCCCGGTGTGGGAGTCCCTGGCCCGCCGCCACCGGGACGGGCTGCCCTGCCCCGAGTACCTCGACCTCACCCACGAGACGGTCGCGGTCGGCATGGCCACCGGCTACGGCCTGCTCAGGCGCCGCCCCCAGGGGGTGCTGCTGCATGCGGCACCCGGACTCCTCCAGGGCTCGATGGCGGTCCACGGGGCGCTGCTCGCCGGGGTCCCGATGGTGGTCAGCTCCTCGGAGTCGACCACGTACGGCGACGGCCCCGGTCAGGACCCAGGCGGCCAGTGGTACCGCAACCTGTCCATCGTGGGCGGCCCGCACTCCGTGGCCCAGCCGTTCACCAAGTGGTCCACCGAGGCGGCGAGCGTCCACACGCTGCCCACGATGGTCACCCGGGCTGCGGAACTGTCCTGGCGGGCCCCGGCGGGACCGGCGTACCTCAACATCCCGCTGGAGATCCTGCTGGAGGACTGGGACGGCCGCGAGGCCAAGCCCCTGGTCGCCCCCGGCTCCACGCACAGCTCCCCTGAAGAGGTCGACCCGGTCGCGCAGCTGATCAGGGAGGCGAGGAACCCGGTCGTCGTCACCGAGACGGCCGGCCGTGAGGCGGGCGGCTTCGAGGCCCTCGTCGCCTTCGCCGAGGCCTGGAACATCCCGGTCGTCGAGCCCGACTCGGCGGTCTGCGGCAACTTCCCGCGCACCCACCCGCTGCACGCCGGCAGCGACATCGGCCCCTGGATGGACGAGGCGGACCTCATCCTCCTGGTCAACTGCCGCGCCCCGTTCTACCCGCCGTCGCGCCGCCCCTCGAAGGCGACGATCGTGGTGATCGACGAGGTGCCGCAACGCCCGCACGTCGTCTACCAAGTCCTCTTCGCGGACCGCTACTTGGAGGGCAACGTCGCCAACACCCTGCGCCAGCTGACGAAGCGGGCGAAGGATCTGGACGAGAGCGCGGTGGCGGTCCGCCGGGCGGCGCAGGAGGAACGGCACACCGCCGAGCAGCGGGCGATCGCGGCGGCCGAGTTGAAGGCCGCCTCTCAAGCCGGGGGCATCGAACCCGTGTTGGTCGCGGCGACCCTGCGCAGACTCCTCGACGGCCAGGACGCGATCGTCGTCGACGAGACCATCACCCACAGCCGCGTGGTGAAGCGGCACGTCCGGACCGTCGACCCGGACTCGTACTTCTATGTCCAGGGCGGACTGGGTCAGGGCATCGCGGTGGCGCTGGGAGTCAAACTCGCCGCGCGCGAACGCCCGGTGGTCCTCACGATCGGCGACGGTGCCTTCACCTACAACCCGGTCATCCCGTCGTACGACGCGTCCAAGGCGTACGAACTTCCGCTGCTGATCGTGGTGTTCAACAACCGTGTCTACAAGTCGATGAATCTCAACCACCGTCGCTTCTACCCCGAGGGCGCCGCCGCCGACACGGGGGAGTGGCTCGGCACCGATCTGCACCGCCTGCCCCGACTGGCCGCGTTCGCAGAGCCGTTCGGCCTGCACACCGAGACCGTCGACACCCCGGACGCGCTCACCCCCGCGCTGGAGCGCGCCCTCAAGTCCGTGGCCGAGGGCACGACCGCGGTCGTCGACGTCCTCGTCACTCGCTAGGAGACCTTCATGTCCACCACCCCCCAGAAGGTGCTCGTCCCCGCCGATGAGCTGCGCACCTTCGCCGCCGCCCTCCTGGAGAAGGGCGGCCTGGGTCCCGAGCACGCCCGGACCACCGCCGACGTGTTCGTCTGGGCCGCCCGGCGCGGCGTCGACTCCCATGGCACCGCCCGCGTCCCGGCCTATCTGGACCTGCTCGCCAAGGGCGTCGCGAACGCCACCCCCGAGATCAGGGTCGAGTCGACCACGCCCGCCGCCGCGGTCCTGCACGCCGACCGCGCCCCGGGCCCGGTGGCCCTGAGCGCGGCGGCGGAAGAGGCGGTACGACGGGCCCGTACGACCGGCATCGCCACCGTGGGGGTACGCGAGACCGTCCACACCGGTGCCATCGGCTACTACGTCTCCAAGATCGCCGAACAGGGCCTGGTCGGCCTCGGCTTCGTGGCCGGGATGCCCAACATGGGCTACACGGGCGTCAAGGGCGCGGCGGTGGCCACGAGCCCGCTCGCCATCGCCGTACCGGCCCGGACCCACGCCCCGCTGGTCCTCGACATGGCCACCGCCACCATCGCCCTCGGCAAGATCCACCAGGCGAAGGCGAGCGGCACGCCGCTCCCGGAGGGCGCCGCCGCCACGGCGGACGGCACCCCGACGACCGACCCCGAGCTGGCCGTCATGCCCCTGCCGCTGGGCGGCGCGAAGGGCTCCGGCATGTCCCTCGCCTTCGAACTCCTCACCAGCGTCCTGGTCGGTGCCCCGATCTTCGCGTCCTTCCACTCGGACGACCCGAAGGGCCGCAAGCACCGCCAGAACGCGCTGCTGATCGCGATCGATCCGGTGGCTTTCGGTGGAGCGGAGTCCTTCACAGCGGCGGTCGACGAAACCCTGACCACGCTGAAGGGATTGCCGAGCGAGGACGGCGTGTACTACCCGGGAGAGCGCAGCGCAGCGGTCGCTGAGGAGCGGGGAGCGAAGGGCATCCCCGTGGCGCCGAAGGTGTGGAAGGACTTGACCGACCGAGCAGAACAACTCGGAGTGCCGATGCCCACCTAAGGGGCGCGGGGAACTGCGCGATCAGCCCCCACCAACCCGCACCCGCAAACGACGCGAAGGACCCGAGCTCTCAGGCGCCCGGGTCCATTCGCGTTTTTCGGACCCCGTCCAGGGCAATCCCCAACACCCGGTCCCTCTGACCGTCGTCCTCGAACGCCGTCGCCATGATCCCCGCAACCATCCGAAGCAGATCCCCGAACTCCATATCAGCCCGCACGACCCCCGCCTCCTGAGCCCGCTCGAACAACGGCCCCCCACCCGCGTACATCGACTCCCGGCACGCCACGAAGACCTCCGACTCACCGTCGAGAGCCTCCCGCACCGCCCGCTTGGTCACCATGTACCCCGCGAACCGGTCGAGCCAGACCGTCAGCGCCTCCCACGGCTCCCGGTCCGCCACCTCCACCGCCAGCCGGCACAGCGCGTTGACCTCGTCCGCGTAGACCGTCTCGAAGAGCTGGCGCCGGGTCGGGAAGTTCCGGTACAGCGTGCCGATGCCGACCCCCGCGCGCCGCGCGATGTCCTCCAGCGAGGCCTCGGCGCCATGCTCGGCGAACGCCTCCCGTGCGGCGGCCAGCAGCGCGTCGTAGTTGCGGGCGGCGTCCTTGCGGGTGGGGCGGCGCGCCGCGACGAGCTCGGTGACGGGGAAGGACTGGGTGGTCACGGACGCCTCCCGGAGGGTGAAGCGGAGGTATGCCTCCGATACGGGTTGAAGCGGAGGGTTGCCTCCGATAGAGTGGAGGCGTACCTCCACTTTAGCAGTCGAGGTGCCTCCTTCATCCTTCCCGCGACCGCTCCCAAGAGGCTCCGGCCGCACACCCCCGTGCTCGGAGAGGCTTCTCCATGCCCCGCAACTCCACCCGCCTCACCTTCGCGGTCCTCGCGACCGGTGCGGGCGTGTTCGCCATGCTCCAGTCGCTGATCGCGCCGGCCCTGCCGACCGTCCAGCACGCCCTGCACACCTCGCAGTCCACCGCGACCTGGGTGATGACGGCGTACCTGCTCTCCGCGTCGATCTTCACCCCGATCCTCGGCCGCGTCGGCGACCTGATCGGCAAGAAGCGCACCCTCGTCGCCGTCCTGGTGACCGTGGCGGTCGGCTGCCTGCTGGCCGCGCTGGCGCCGACCATCGGCGTCCTGATCGTGGCCCGGGTCGTCCAGGGCGTCGGCGGCGCCCTGTTCCCGCTCTCCTTCGGCATCATCCGGGACGAGTTCGCCCCGTCGCAGGTGAGCAGGAGCATCAGCAACCTGTCCGCCGTGATCGCCGCCGGCGGTGGCGTCGGCATCGTCGCCGCCGGACCCATCGTCTCCGCGCTCGACTACCGCTGGCTGTTCTGGATCCCGGTCGGCGTCGTCGCGGTCGCCACGCTGATCGCCGTACGGTATGTGCCCGAGTCGCCCAACAGGGCCGAAGGCAGCGTCAATTGGCTCGGCGCCGGGCTGCTGTCGGCCTGGCTGGTCGCGCTGCTGCTGCCGCTCAGCCAGGCCGCCGTCTGGGGATGGGGATCGGCGCGGGTGATCGGCCTGTTCGCCCTGGCCGTCGTCCTGTTCGCGCTGTGGCTGTACTCGGAGGCCCGTTCCCGCACGCCGCTGATCGATCTGCGGGTGATGCGCCTGCCCGCCGTGTGGACCACCAACACCGTGGCGCTGCTGTTCGGCGCGGGCATGTACGCGCTGTGGTCCTTCCTGCCGGGCTTCGTCCAGACGCCGACGGCCGCCGGGTACGGCTTCGGCGCGAGTGTCACGGCGGCCGGGCTGCTCATGCTGCCGATGCTGGTGGCGATGTTCCTCGCCGGTGTGGTCGGCGGCCGGCTGGAGCCGGTGCTCGGCGCGAAGGCGCTGCTGGTGACGGGCGCCGCGCTGGGTGCGGGGGCCGTCGGTCTCCTTGCCCTGTGGCACGACGAGCAGTGGCAGGTCGCTCTCGTCTCGGCTCTCTTCGGCCTCGGCGTCGGGCTCGCCTTCGCCTCCATGGCCAACCTGATCGTGGGCAGCGTCCCGGCCGACCAGACGGGCGCCGCGACCGGCATGAACGCCAACATCCGCACCATCGGCGGCTCCATCGGCGCCGCCGTCACCAGCGTCCTGGTGACCGGGCACCTCCAGCCCTCCGGACTGCCGTACGAGTCCGGATACACCCATGGCTTCACGCTGCTGGCGCTGCTGCTGCTCGGGGCGGCCCTGGCCGCGCTGCTCGTCCCCGTCGGGCGGGCCGTACGCAGGGTCACCGTGGACACCCCGGCCCGCCCGGAGGCCGTCTCCACCCGGGGCTGACGTCCCGCCAGTCGGATCGGCCGCGCGCGTGCGGTAGGGTTTACCTGCGCGTTCACACGGAACACCCGTGGCGATCGCGGCCGGGACGTGGCGCAGCTTGGTAGCGCACTTGACTGGGGGTCAAGGGGTCGCAGGTTCAAATCCTGTCGTCCCGACGGCAGAAGAGGGGCCCCGCGGGCGAAAGCCCGCGGGGCCCCTCTTCTCGTCTGCCGGTGCCTGTCTCAGGCGTTCGGGTCGAAGGGGATGCCGGAGGGCTTCGCGAGCCCGAGGGCGTACTGGAAGTCGCCGTCGTCGATCTTGATGGTGGCCGAGCCGAAGTCGGCGCTCAGGAGCTTGTCGCGATAGCCGGACGGGTAGCCGTTCCAGCCGACGAGGCGCGGGAAGAACCAGCCGCCGGTGGCGTTCTCGGGTGGTTCGTCGTTGGTGTTGGCGAAGCGGAAGCAGTGCGTGGACACACCGTCCTTGTGGTAGACGATCTTCGGATGTGTGCCGTCGAAGCGGACCGAGCCGCGGGCGGCCACCTGGTAGCCGCTGTGCTGGGACACGGACACGTACTGCACCTGGTCGCCGCTGATCCACACCACGACGTGCTCCCAGTCGTGCCGGTGCCCGATGGCCGCCGGGCCGAGGGTGGCCTGGTCCTTCTCGAAGTAGCTCGCGTACATCACCGCGCACCAGCCGTTGTTGCACTTCGCACGCGAGTAGGTGTTGGCGTTGGCGAGCTGGGCGTAGTCGTGGCAGTGGCCGTTGACGTCGCCGCCCAGTTTCAGACCGGGGTTGAGGGTGCCGTCGGCGCCGATCGCGGCGGTCGCGTAGCAGCCGTCGCCGTCGTAGTCGTAGGCCGGGGAGTAGGTCTGCTCCAGGCCGTCGGCGTTCTGCGGGAGCAGGGTCAGCACGTTGGCGTGGGCGGACGTGGGGACGGCGACGACGAGGGCCAGTGCGCCGAGGAGTGCCGAGGCGAACGATCTCAACTTGGGCATGACAGCGGCTCCTTGTCAGCAGTAGAGGTTGCCGCCCGGCGCGACGCCGAGGATCGAGGTGAACCGGTTGTAGGCGTCGACGCGGCTCTGCACCTGCGCCGGGTTCCTGCCGTCGCACTCCAGGGAGCCGTTGATGGAGCGGATCGTCTGGCCGAAACCGGCCTGGTTGACCATGGCGTTGTGCGGGGTCATGGTGCCGGGTCCCGTCTGGGTGTTCCAGTACCACAGGCCGGTGCGCCAGGCCACGGACGCGTCGTTCTGCACCAGCCAGGGGTTGCCCAGCAGATCCAGCCCCAACGCGTCCCCGGCCGCCTTGTAGTTGAAGTTCCAGCTGAGCTGGATGGGCCCGCGACCGTAGTAGGCGGCCTGGCCGGCCGGGCAGCCGTACGACTGGCTCCAGTCGCAGTAGTGGGGGTAGTTGGCGGTGTTCTGCTCGACGACGTACACCAGGCCGCCGGTCTCGTGGTTGACGTTGGCGAGGAAGGCGGCGGCCTCCTGCTTCTTCACCGTGTCACTGCCGGTGTTCGCGAAGCCGGGGTACGAGCTGAGGGCCGCGACGAGCCCGCTGTAGGTGTAGAACGAGTTCCGGCTCGGGAACATCTGGTTGAACTGCGCCTCGGAGACCACGAACCCGGACGGGGTGCCGCCACCGCCGCCCGCGGGCGCGTTCCACTTCTGGTTGGCCGTGCCGGCACAGGTCCAGATCTGCAGCCGGGTGCCGTTGGCGCTGTTGTTGTCGCGGACGTCCAGGCACTTGTTCGCGGCCGGGTTGACGATGTCACGCGCCGCGCTCACCACCCACTGCTGGTTGGCGCCGCCCGAGCAGTCCCACAGCTGGACCGCGGCCCCGTCGGCGGTGCTGCGCTCGACGACGTCCAGACACTTGCCGAGTGCCCGGAGCGTGCCGTCACCGGAGTTGGACCAGATCTGGGCGCCGGTTCCGTTGCAGTCGTAGAGCTGTACCGGAGTGCCGTTGGCGTTGCTCGCGCCCGCCACGTCGACGCACTTGCCGGCGAGCCCGGATATCGACCCACTGGCGGCGTGCGCCGGGGTCACGGTCAACAGGGCGGTGAGGACGGCCAACAGCGCGGCGAGGACCGGGAGTCTGCCGACGCGAAGGGAAAAGGGCATGGTGGGGACGCTCCTGAGGGGGGTGTCGTGGGGTGAGCGGGCGTCACACAGGGCGTTGCTGACCGGGAACCTAAAGGTATGGACCATTTCCGTCAAGGGGTGAAGTAAGCCTTGAGGGAAGGGAGTTGCCGACGTCGGCGTCAGAGCAGGACGGTCAGCCGGACGGTCACGTCGTCATCGGTCGTCAGGCTTCGCGGACTGCGCACGGCGGCCTTGAGCGGCAGCAGATAGCGGCCGTCCTTGGGGAAGAGCGACGTGGTGAACGTGATCCCGCCGATGCTCGCCTCGACCGGGATCACCCCCCAGCCGTACGAGGCCGCCGTCGCCACCTCACGGATGTCGGCGGACTCGTCGTCCGGTACGGGGACGAAGTAGTAGGGGGCCGGGCCGCGCCATTCGATCACCTGACCGGTGAAGACCAGTTCCATGAGGGGTGAGCGTACGGCGCCCGCCCCGGTCGGTGACCGGCCTGTGGACGCCCTCTTGACGTCCACCGCGACTCGATCGACACTCCAGATGGGAATCCTAGTGAACAGGTAGGGAAACATGAGGCGCCTTGAACCGGCCGTCGGCCGAGTGAGCCGTACGTCTCGGCCGTCGCCTCTTCTCACCTCCCGCCGGCACATCGACCTCCAGCGGGTCTGCAGCGCCATCCGCGCCCGCGGCTGACCCGGTCGCCGTTCCCTGTCGCGTCCGCCGTGCCGCCGGGCACGGGCACGCCCCCTCCTTCCGGCCCGACGTCGCTACCGCCGCGCGTACGTCCGCGCGCCCACACCCAGGGAGACCCATGTCCGTCACTCCGCTCGCCCCCGTCACGATCGCGCAGCCCCTCCCCGCCTTCCGGGGCCGCATCGGCCGGGACGCGCGCAGCGGGCACTACGCCGTGCCGCGCCGCTACCGGCTCCATCTGTCGACGTCATGTCCCGACGGCCTGCGCATCGCCGTCGTGCACAGCCTGCTCGGCCTCGCCGAAGCCTGTCCCGTGACCTTCCTGGACGCCGTCCCCGACTGTCCCGACGGCGGATACTCCGCGCTGCGCCCGCTGTACGAGGCGAGCGCCCACCACTACACCGGTGCCGCCTCCGGACCCGTCCTCAGCGACGACTGGTCGGGGCGCATCGTCAGCACCCATGCCCCGGACATCACCCGTGACCTGGCCGAGCGCAGCGAGTTGGGGGTCCGCCCGGCCGAAGGCTGGGGGAGCTTCGGCGGCGACCGGCCCGTGCTGTACCCGTGCGGCTCGGAGTCGGAGACCGAGGCCGTCGAGCGGCTCTGTGCCGACGGCATCGAGCGGGCCGCCCAGCTCGCCGGATCGGCCGGCGGCGACCCGGCCGCGCTCGACAAGCTGCTGGAGACCCTCGGCTCGCTGGAGCGCTGGCTCGTCGGACGCGAATACCTGATCCGCGATCAGATCACCGCGGCCGACGTCGAGTTGTGGGTCACCCTGGTGCAGCTCGACACCGTACACCGTCATCACCTGGACGCCTCCGCCGTCCAGCGGATCGCCGACCACCCCGAACTCTGGTCCTACGCACGCCGGTTGGCCGCCCACCCCGCCTTCGGCGCCCACCTCGACCTCGACGGCATCGCCCGCCGCCACCACGCCCGCTGTCGTGGCCTGGAAGCCGCCGGGTCGGCCGTACAGATCCTGGACTGGGCCGCGCACACCGCCCACGTGGTGGAACGGCGTTGACATCCGTTCGGGTGCATGTCTTAACTTACGCCCCAGAACGGTCATGAGTGTCAGCGACAAGCCCTGGCTTGCTGACCGGCAACCCTCGCTCCGCGGTGGGGTGCCCCAGGTGACGACCGGACCGACGACATATCGGTAAGCGCGAGGGCCCGACGGGCCGGAAGAACACGGTGACGGACATGTACGCAGCCCCCAGGACGGCCCCGCGCCGCTCCCACGGCTGCGTACTGCCGTACGTGGACCTCCTCGTCGCCGACCGGGCCGTCGATCTGCTCCGCGTGAACAGCGCACTGTGTACCGCACCGGGCCGCGCCCGCTGTCGGGGCTGACTCTCCACCTCCGCAGCCCCGCCCCGAAGACGAACACCGCCCTCGCGGTGTGCCGTTGTCCACCAAGCCCCGGTGCCCGTGCGTCCTCGTGTGTCACGCCCCTCAGGTCGTAGCACGCCTCGTTCGCCGTACCCGGGGAATCCGACTCCCGCCGGAGCCCCTCCATGAGCGAACCCCCAGGCGCCGCAGTGTCCCTCACCGAGGCACCGCCGACCGCCACTGACACACCGTCAAAGTCCTTTGCCGCCCAGCGCGTTCTGCCCCTGCGCCGCCCCGGCCGGTGGATCGCCACCGCCGTCGTCCTGGTCCTCGCGGCCCAGTTCGCGCACGGCCTGGTAACCAATCCGTTCTACCAGTGGGACCGGTTCGGCTACTGGTTCCTGCGGCCGACGATCCTCGACGGACTGCTCGTCACGCTCGAAGTCACCGCCTACAGCGCGGTGCTGGGTCTCCTCGGCGGCATCCTGCTCGCCCTGGCCCGGCTCTCCCGGAGTCCCGTCCTGCGGGCGGTCAGCTGGATCTACATCTGGACGTTCCGCTCCATCCCGCTGATCGTCATCCTGCTCTTCCTCTACAACTTCAGCGCCCTCTACCAGACGCTCAGCGTGGGTGTCCCCTTCGGACCGGCGTTCTTCAGCTTCGACGAGTCCCGGCTCGCCACCGACATCGTCGTCGCCGTCGTCGGCCTGAGCCTCAACCAGGCGGCGTACGCGGCCGAGGCGGTCCGCGGCGGCATCCTCTCCGTCGACCAGGGCCAGCACGAAGCCGCCGCCGCCCTCGGACTGCCCAAGGGCTACCAGTTCCGCAAGGTCGTCTTCCCGCAGGCGCTGCGCTCCATCACACCGAACTACGTCAACCAGCTGATCGACCTGGTCAAGGCCACCTCGCTGGTGTTCTACGTGTCGCTGCTCGACCTGTTCGGCGCCGCCCAGACCATGGGCGCCACCTACCCCGGCGACATCGTGCCGCTGCTGCTGGTCGTCACCGTCTGGTACCTGATCCTCACCACCGTCGTCTCCGTCGTCCAGTTCTATGTCGAGCGGTACTTCGCCCGGGGCGCCACCCGCGCCCTGCCGCCGACCCCGCTGCAGAAGCTGCGCACCTCGGTGAGCGACCTGCGCGCCCGTATCCGCAGGGAGGCCGCCGTATGACCACCGAGACCCTCCAGATCGTGCCCGCCGCCGTAGAGGTCCACGACGTGCACAAGTGGTACGGCACCCACCGGGTCCTGGACGGTGTCGACCTGACCGTCCGGGCCGGCGAGGTCACCGTCATCCTCGGCCCGTCCGGCTCCGGCAAGTCCACCCTGCTCCGGGTCGTCAACCACCTGGAGAAGCCCGAGATCGGGTACGTCAGCGTCAACGGCGAACTCATCGGCGTACGAAAGCAGGGCGAACACCTCAAGGAGCTGAGCGAGCGGGCGATCCTGGCCCAGCGCAGCAACATCGGGTTCGTCTTCCAGAACTTCAACCTCTTCCCGCATCTGACCGTGCTGGAGAACGTCGCCGCGGCCCCGGTGGCGACCGGGAAGCTGGACCGGGACGCGGCCCACCGGCTAGCCCGTGAACTCCTGGACCGGGTCGGCCTCGCCGACAAGGAATCCGCCTACCCGCGCCAGCTGTCCGGCGGACAGCAGCAGCGCGTCGCCATCGCCCGCGCCCTCGCGCTACGGCCCGGCGTCATCCTCTTCGACGAGCCCACCTCCGCCCTCGACCCGGAACTGGTGGGTGAAGTCCTGGCCGTCATCAAGGACTTGGCGAAGAGCGGCACCACCCTGGTGATCGTCACCCATGAGATCGGGTTCGCCCGCGAGATCGCCGACCGGGTCGTCTTCATCGACGGCGGAAAGATCGTCGAACAGGGCCCGCCGTCCGAAGTGCTGGACAAGCCGCAGCACGAACGGACCCGGGACTTCCTCAGCAAGGTCCTCTGAACTTCCTTTTCCTTTCCCTGCTTTCCCATCACAAACGACAAAGGACAGCCATGCGCACGCACCTCACCCGACGCAGCCTGATACGGGGCATCACCGCGGCCACCGCCGTCGCCACCCTCGCCACCGGGCTCGCCGCCTGCGGGGGCGACAGCGACGCCGCCACCCAGACCAACGACGCCGCCGGCACGGTGACCGTGGGTCGGCTGTCCAACGGCGCGGCCACCGAGACCGCCCTCAAGGTCGGCGAGGTGAAGTCCATCAGCGCCCTGCTGCCGGCCGACATCAAGAAGAGCGGCAAGCTGGTCATCGGCTCGGGCACCCTGCCCTCCGGCGCCCCGCCGCTCGGCTTCATCGGCAGCGACCAGAAGACGCTCACCGGCTCCGAGATCGACCTCGCCCGGCTGGTCTCCGCGGTGCTCGGCCTCAAGCCCGAGGTGCAGCGCTCCACTTGGGAGAACCTCTTCATCGGCCTCGACAGCGGCAAGGTCGACGTGGCGTTCTCCAACGTCACCGACACCGAGGAGCGCAAGCAGAAGTACGAGTTCGCCTCCTACCGCAAGGACGACCTCGCGTTCGAGGTGAAGAAGGACAACACCTGGAACTTCGACAACAACTACGAGAACCTCGCCGGCAAGACCGTCTCCGTCGGCAACGGCACCAACCAGGAGAAGATCCTCCTGGAGTGGAAGGCCAAGCTGGAGAAGGAGGGCAAGAAGCTCACGGTCAAGTACTTCCAGGAGACCAACAGCCTCTACCTGGCCCTGAACAGCGGCAAGATCGACGCCTACTTCGGCCCCAGCCCCAACCTCTCGTACCACACCACCCAGACCGCGAAGACGCCCCAGGCGACCCGTGTCGCGGGCCAGTTCTCGGGTGCGGGCGAGACCCTCCAGGGCCTGATCGCCGCGACCGCCAAGAAGGACAGCGGCCTCGCCAAGCCGCTCGCCGCCGCGATCAACCACTTGATCGACAACGGGCAGTACGAGAAGTGGCTCAAGGCCTGGAACCTCTCCGGCGAGGCCGTCGCCAAGTCCGAGGTCAACCCGCCCGGGCTGCCGCTCACCAACTCCTGATCACCCACTGAGAGAAAGGTCATCGTGGTCCACCAGACCGCCCTGGGCACCCGCCTGTTGGACAACCCCGTGTGGGCCGCGCTCGACGGCCCGCACGCCGGGTTCGCCGAACGGGTCGGCCGGGCGGCGCGCTACCCGGCGGACGTGTACGCGTTCGCCGCGCTCGCCGACCCGGCGGACCCGGCCGCCTGGGCCGACCTGCACGCTCTGCTCGGCCCGGGGGCGACCGCCAAGGTCAAGGGAGCCGAGACCGTGCCCGACGGGTGGGACGTCATCGGCGGTGGCCAGGGCGTCCAGCTCGTCGCCACCGGGCTGCTGCGGACCGAGCCCGCTCCGGAGGCCGTACGGCTCGGGGCGGGCGACGTCCCGGAGATCCTCGACCTGATCGCCCGCACCCGGCCGGGACCCTTCCTCGCCCGCACCGTTCACCTCGGCACCTACCTCGGCATCCGCCACCAAGGCCGGCTGATCGCCCTGGCCGGGGAGCGGCTCCACCTCCCCGGCTGGACCGAGATCAGCGCCGTCTGCACCGACCCCGCCCACCGGGGCCGGGGCCTCGGCACCCGGCTGGTGCGCGCGGTCGCCGCCGGGATCGTGGAGCGCGGCGAGACCCCGTTCCTGCACGCCGCCGCCCACAACTCCACCGCGATCCGGCTGTACGAGTCGCTCGGCTTCACCCTCCGCCGCCGATCGACCATCCTTCAAGTGCGCAGCCCAGGAACAGACGCCGGGGCGGAGGCGTTGTGAGGTGCGACGAGGCGCGCGCCGGCAGAACGGGAGGCAGGGACATGTGTATCCCTTACCTCCGCCTGCACATCGACCTCCAGCGCGTCGCCGGCGCGCTCTGTCGCCCCTGACCCGTTTGTTCTCCGCCGTGCCCTGAGTGCCGTGTGCCCGGGCCGGTGTTCTCGTACGGATCTCCAGGAAGGCACCCTCTCGTGTCCCCTTCTTCTGCCCTGCACCTGGCCGTCGCCCTCGACGGCACCGGCTGGCACCCGGCCTCCTGGCGCGAGCCGGTGGCCCGCCCCGGTGACCTGTTCAGCGCCCGCTACTGGGCCGACCTGGTCACCGAGGCCGAGCGCGGACTGCTCGACTTCGTGACCATCGAGGACGGACTCGGCCTGCAGTCCTCGGTCTTCGGCGGGCTCGACGGCCGCACCGACCAGGTCCGCGGCCGCCTGGACGCCGTACTGATCGCGTCCCGCGTCGCACCTCTGACCCGGCACATCGGCCTGGTGCCGACCGTGATCGCCACCCACACCGAGCCGTTCCACATCTCCAAGGCGATCGCCACCCTCGACTACGTCAGCACCGGCCGCGCCGGTCTGCGGGTGCAGATCTCGCCCCGCCCGGACGAGGCCGCGCACTTCGGGCGCCGCACCGTCCCGCAGCTGACCCTGGACGAACTCCAGAGCCCGGCCGGACAAGAACTCGTCAGCGAGTACTTCGACGAGGCCGCCGACTACGTCGAGGCCGTGCGCAGGCTCTGGGACAGCTGGGAGGACGACGCCGAGATCAGGGACGTCGCCACCGGCCGCTTCATCGACCGCGACAAGCTGCACTACATCGACTTCGAGGGCCGCCACTTCAGCGTCAAGGGCCCCTCCATCACCCCGCGCCCGCCGCAGGGCCAGCCCCTCGTCACCGCCCTCGCCCATCAGACCGTCCCGTACCGGCTGGTGGCCCGCCAGGCCGACGTCGGATACGTCACCCCGTTCGACACCGAGGGGGCCAGGGCGATCGTCGCCGAGATCCACGCCGAGCAGGAGACGGCGGGCCGCGCCGACCAGCCCGTCCATGTCTTCGGGGACCTGGTGGTCTTCCTCGACGACGACCCGGCGGCCGCACTCGCGCGCCGCGAGCGGCTCGACGCCGTGGCGGGGGAGCCGTACGAGAGCGACGCCCGCGTCTTCGCCGGAAGCCCCGCCCAACTCGCCGACCTGCTTCAGGAGTTCCAGTCGGCCGGACTCACCGGCTTCCGCCTCCGCCCCGCCGTCCTCGGCCACGACCTCCCGGCCATCACCCAGGGCCTGGTTCCCGAACTCCAGCGCCGCGGCGCCTTCCGCACCGCCTACGAAGCCGACACCCTGCGCGGTCTGCTGGGCCTCACCCGGCCCGCCAACCGCTACGCCGCCGCCTGAGACGGGAAGGAACCGCACAGCCATGACCAAGCCGCTGAAGCAGATCCATCTGGCCGCCCACTTCCCGGGCGTCAACAACACCACCGTGTGGAGCGACCCCGAGGCCGGCAGCCACATCGAGTTCAGCTCCTTCGCCCACTTCGCCCGCACGGCCGAACGGGCCAAGTTCGACTTCCTGTTCCTCGCCGAGGGCCTACGGCTCCGCGAACAGGGCGGGCACATATACGACTTGGACGTCGTCGGCCGTCCCGACACCTTCACGATCCTCGCCGCGCTTGCCGCCGTCACCGAACACCTCGGGCTGACCGGCACCATCAACTCCACCTTCAACGAGCCCTACGAGGTGGCCCGCCAGTTCGCCAGCCTCGACCACCTCTCCGGCGGCCGCTCCGCCTGGAACGTGGTCACCTCCTGGGACGCCTTCACCGGCGAGAACTTCCGCCGCGGCGGCTTCCTCCCGCAGGACGAGCGCTACTCACGGGCCAAGGAGTTCCTCGCCACGGCCGGCGAGCTCTTCGACTCCTGGCACGGTGACGAGATCCTGGCCGACCAGGAGACCGGTGTCTTCCTGCGCGACGCGAAGGCCGGAGCCTTCGTCCACACCGGGCAACACTTCGACATCCACGGCCAGTTCAACGTCCCGCGCTCCCCGCAGGGCCGTCCCGTGATCTTCCAGGCAGGTGACTCCGAGGAGGGCCGGGAGTTCGCCGCCTCGTCCGCCGACGCCATCTTCAGCCGGTACGCCGCCCTCAAGGAGGGCCAGGCCTTCTACACGGACGTCAAGAACCGCCTCGCAAAGTACGGCCGCGGCCACCGCGACCTGCTCATCCTGCCCGCCGCCACCTTCGCGCTCGGCGACACCGACGCCGAGGCCGAGGAGCTCGCGAGGGAGGTGCGCCGGCAGCAGGTCAGCGGGGCCACCGCCCTCAAGCACCTGGAGTTCGTCTGGAACCGGGACCTGTCCTCGTACGACCCGGAGGGCCCGCTCCCGGACATCGACCCGGATGTCAGCGACAACCACATCTCCAAGGGCCGCGCCCAGGTCCGTATGTACCGCGACCCGCTCGCCACCGCCCGCGAGTGGCGCGAACTGGCCGCCGCCAACAAGTGGTCCATCCGCGACCTGGTCATCAACACCGGAAACCGGCAGACCTTCGTCGGCTCCCCGGAGACGGTCGCCAGGACCATCAACGAGTACGTCCAGGCCGACGCGAGCGACGGCTTCATCCTCGTCCCGCACATCACCCCCACCGGCCTCGACGTCTTCGCCGACAAGGTCGTCCCGCTCCTCCAGGAACAGGGCGTCTTCCGCACCGAGTACGAGGGCACGACCCTGCGCGACCACCTTGGCCTCGCCCACCCGGACGAGGCACGCGGCGAACGGGCCGCGTCGTGAAGTTCCTGGCGATCACGCTGATCGTGCACCGACCGGACCCGGTCACCGGGGTGCTGAAGTCGACGCACGAGCGGTTCCGCGAGGTGCTCGACAACGCCGTTCTGGCCGAGGAACTGGGCTTCGACGGCTTCGGGGTGGGGGAGCGGCACGAGCGGCCGTTCCTCTCCTCCTCGCCGACCGTCGTCCTCGGTCACATCGCCGCCCTGACCCGCCGCATCCGCCTGTTCACCGCGGTCACCACCCTCAGCCTGCTCGACCCGGTCCGCGCGTACGAGGACTACGCCACCCTCGACCACCTCTCCGAGGGCCGCCTCGACCTGATCATCGGCAAGGGCAACGGCACGGCCCAGCGCGAGCTGTTCCACGTCACCCCAGAGGACCAGTGGGACCGCAACGCCGAGAGCTACGAGGTCTTCCGGCAGATCTGGCGGCAGGACAAGGTCACCGCCGACACCCGCTTCCGGCCGCCGCTCAAGGAGGCGGAGGTGTGGCCCAGGCCCTACCAGCGGCCGGTGCGGGTCTGGCACGGCAGCGCCACCAGCAAGGAGTCGGTCGACCTGGCCGCCCGCTACGGCGATCCGCTCTTCTCGGCCAACGTCACCAACCCCATAGAGCCCTATGCCGAGTTGATCCGCTACTACCGCGAGCGGTGGGAGTACTACGGGCACGATCCGGCGGACATAGCGGTGGGTGCCGGGACGGCCGGGCTCCTGGTGACCCGCACCTCCCAGGAGGCCCTCGACATCTACCGGCCGCTCTTCGAGGCCAACCTCGCGTTCTACGAGAAGGCGGGTCTCCCCGTGGTCTTCGAATCCCTGGAGGACTTCGTCGAGCGCAGTTCCGCCCTGATCGGCAGCCCCGAGCAGATCATCGACAAGGTGCACCGCTACCACGAGCAGTTCGGGCACACGGTCCTCCATCTGCACGCGGATGCCAGTGGATTGACGGACCGTCAGCACCGGGACTCGTTGGAGCTGTTCCAGGCGAGGGTCGCCCCGGTGCTGCGGCGTGACATCCCGGACCCGCCGTTCGCGTGGGAACCCGTACGGGAGGAGCCCGTCCATGCCTGACATCCCCCTCGGCGTCCTCGACCTGGTACCGATCTCCAGCGGCTCCACGGCGGCCGACGCCCTGCGCAACTCCATCGACCCAGCGCGCCGAGCAACTGGGCTACGCCCGCTACTGGTTCGCCGAGCACCACCTCAACCCCGGGGTGGCGGGCACCTCCCCGGCGGTCGTGCTCGCGCTGACGGCCGCCGCGACCTCCACGATCCGGCTCGGCTCCGGAGCCGTACAGCTCGGCCACCGCACCGCGCTGAACACCGTCGAGGAGTTCGGCCTGATCGACGCCCTGCACCCGGGCCGCCTCGACCTGGGCCTCGGCCGCTCCGGCGGACGCCCACCGGGACAGCCGGCCGTGGAGCCGCCGCCTCCGGGCCACGCCCCGAACGGCCTCGTCATACCGCCCCGCTTCTCCTTCGAACGCCTCCTGGGCTCGCCCCGCATAGCCCTCCAGCGCAAGCTGCTCCTGCTCCCGGGCGCCGAGTCGCAGGAGTACGCCGAACAGATCGACGACCTCCTCGCCCTGCTGGCCGGCACCTACCGCACCGACGACGGCGTGGAGGCGCACGTGGTGCCGGGCGAGGGCGCCGACGTCGAGGTGTGGATCCTCGGCAGCAGCGGCGGGACCAGCGCGGAGGTCGCGGGCGCGCGAGGCCTGCGCTTCGCCGCGAACTACCACGTCAGTCCGGCCACGGTCCTGGAGGCGGTGGACGGCTACCGGTCCTTCTTCCAGCCCTCCGACGTCCTCGACAAGCCGTACGTCAGCGTCTCCGCCGACGTCGTGGTCGCAGAGACGACGCCACCGCGCGCGAACTCGCCACCGGTTACGGCCCATGGGTGCGCAGCATCCGTACCGCGGAGGGCGCCATCGAGTTCCCGACCCCGGACGAGGCGCGCGCCCACCCCTGGACCGAGGCGGACCAGGAGCTGGTCCAGGACCGCCTCGACACCCAGTTCGTCGGCTCCCCGGCCACGGTCGCGGACCGCCTGGAACAGCTCCAGGAGGCCACGGACGCCGACGAGTTGCTCCTCACCACCATCACCCACGACCACGCGGACCGGATCCGCTCCTACGAGCTGCTCGCCGCCGAGTGGCGCAGACGAGGTCACTCGCTCCAGTCGAGCTGATCTTGTCGCGCAGTTCCCTGTGCCCCCGACAGCACGACACCTGGTCCGACCTTCAGGGGCGCGGGGAACTGCGCGAACGGCCACGACGCGCCCCCACGGGGCCGACGCCCGCTACTGAAACAGCAGGGCGGCGCCGCCCCAGCACGCCGCCAGGAACGCGGCGAGCAGCGCGGTCGCCAGCGCGTTGCGCCCCTTGGCCGTGGCGACCTGGGCCTCACCGGCGGCCCTGGAGCGACGCATCGCGCCGAGGAACGACGCACAGAACGCGGCACACAGCACCGCGGTGATCGGCAACAGCCAGAGCATCAGCCGGACGTACCGCTCCAGGTCCGGGACCGTGCTGCCCTCCGTCGCAAGCATGAGCGGATCGTAGACCGCAGCCGTCGCCCCGCGCGACCCCCGAACCACTCCGCGTGCCCGACGTAGTACTCGTACGCCAGCCGGGTGTTCTCCGCCGAGCGGGTCACCCCGTGGAAGTAGCCCAGTTCGGAGAGCGCGAACTCCGCGTGGACCAGCGGCAACAGTTCCGGCAGCGCCGCCGACTCGGCCGCGCTCAGCGGTCGTACGGACTGGTAACCGTCGAGGAGGGCCAGCGCGTCGCCCTCGCGCACGGGGAAACCGGGGCGGAGCCACTGGACGGCGTTGCGCTCGATCGCCGTCGCCAGATCGTGCACGGCGGTCGTGCGGTCACTCATGCCGACGTCGAGGACGGTCGCGACCTGCCCGGAGGTGTCCCACAGGAGGTTGGAGGCGTGCCAGTCGTTGTGCGTCCACAGGGGCGTGAGGTGGGGGAGATGCGGGGCCAGGTCCTCGTACAGCGGGATCAGCACGCGGGCGGTGTCCTCGCGCCAGGGGAAGTGCCTCAGCCCGTCGGCGACTTGGGGGCGTAGGGCGGTGTACTCCGCCAGGGCCGTCCACGGGTCGTCGGACGCGAACACCGTGAACGACGCGACCAGCGGGCGCACTTGACGCGGAGGGGCGTCGAAACCCTCCGCCGCCAGATGCAGCCGGGCCAGCGCCTCACCGGCCGCCCGGGCGTGGGTCGCCGAGCGGAACGGGGACCAGGACAGGGCGTCCCGGTACAGGTCGATGCCGTCACCGGCGGAGTGCACCTCGTATGTCCACTCGCCGCGCGCCGCGACGTCCAGCACCTCCACCACCGGCGCCCCCCGCTCCCGCAGATGACGCAGGAACGCGTGCTCCTCGGCCAGGGCTTCGAGGGTTCGTACGGTGACATGGTGCCGTTTCACGAACAGGCGCCGGCCGCCCCGCTCGACCACGGCCGCCGCCGACAGCGGGCGCGGGCTGCGCCACACCACCCGCGCCGGTCCGACGACCTGCGTCACCTCGGCTTCCGTGAGGGGCGGCCAGTCGGGTTCGGCGGGTTCGGTGCCGAGGCCGTGTGCCTTGAGCGAACTCACGCCGCACCCACCGTCCGTGTGCCCTTCAACGCCTCCAGGATCCGGCGTTCGGTCGCCGCGAACTCCGGCGCCGTGAAGTCGTCCGCGCCGCGCGGGCGGGCCAGCGGCACCTGGAAGCGCTCGACGACCGTGGCGGGGCGCGGCGACAGGACGTGCACGGTGTCGGCGAGCAGGACGGCCTCGCGGATGTCGTGCGTGACCAGGACGACCGTCCAGCGGTGGCGCTGCCACATGTCCGCGAGCCACAGCTGCATCTCGGTCCGGGTCAGCGAGTCCAGCGCGCCGAACGGCTCGTCCAGCAGCAGCACCGGCCGCTCCAGGACGACCGTGCGCAGCAGCGCGGCCCGCTGCCGCATCCCGCCGCTGAGCTGGGACGGATACGCCTTCTGGAAGCCGTCGAGCCCGAAGTCCGCAAACAGGGCGTCGGCCCGGGCCCGTGCCTCCTTTTTCCGCACGCCCTGTGCCTCAAGGCCGAGGGCCGTGTTGTCGAGCACGGTCCGCCAGGGGAACAGCAGGTCCTTCTGCGGCATGTAGGCGACCTTGCCGGACGCCACCCCGGCGGGCTCGCCCTCCACCAGCACCCGCCCGGACGTGGGCCGGTCCAGGCCGGAGACCAGATTGAACAGCGTGCTCTTGCCGCTGCCGCTCGGGCCGATCACGGCCGCGAACTCACCCGGTTCCACGGAGAGTTCGAGGTCCCGGAGCACCTCCAGATCACCGAAGGACCTGCCGACGCCCTCGATGCGCAGCGAGCTCATTTGCCCACCTTCCGTTCCCAGGGCAGCACCAGCCGCTGCAACAGATACGTGGCCCCGAACAGGGCGATGCTCAGCGCCGCCGTCACGCCCACCG
The DNA here is from genome assembly GCF_045041065.1 of Streptomyces sp. NBC_00028. Lineage (NCBI taxonomy): Bacteria > Bacillati > Actinomycetota > Actinomycetes > Kitasatosporales > Streptomycetaceae > Streptomyces > Streptomyces sp. NBC_00028. Next base: position 8,749,142 of record NZ_CP108293.1, read on the forward strand.
CCGCGAACACCAGGTCCGTGCGGAACGCGCTCTTCTGCGCCTGCATATAGATCCCGAGGCCCGCCTCCGCGCCCGCGTACTCGGCGAAGACCGCGCCGACGACGGCGTAGGTGATGCTCACCCGCAGCCCGGCGAAGAAGTACGGCATCGCGCTCGGCACCCGGACCAGGCGGAACGTCCGCCACCGGCCCGCGCCCAGCGAGCGCAGCAGCCGCGTCGCCTCACGGTCGGTCGCCGCGAACCCGGCGGCCAGGTTGGCGGCCAGCGGGAAGAACGTCGTCAACGTCACCACCAGCATCTTCGGCAACAGCCCGAAGCCGAACCAGATGATGAGCAGGGGCGCGACCGCGACGATCGGGATCGTCTGCGAGGCGACCAGCAGCGGATACAGGCCGCGCCGCGCCGCCGCGGAGAAGTCCAGCAGCACGGCAACCAGCCAGGCCGCCGTGAAGGACAGCGCGAAACCGAGCAGGGTCTCCTGGAGGGTGGGCAGGGTCTGCGCCCACAGGTCCGCGCGGTTCGCCCAGCCCTGCTCCAGCACCCGTGCGGGAGACGGCAGGGTCGTCGGATCGACCCCGGCGGCACTCACGTACAGCTGCCAGCCGCCGACCACGACGGCCAGCACCAGCAGTGGCGGCCACAACGACCGCAACAGCGCCCTCACTTGGCGGCCGGGAGATAGTCGTTGGTGAAGAACTCGGACGCGTCCGGCGCCTTCGTCAGCTTCTTGCCGTCTCCGTCGACCAGCAGCCCCGCCTGGTACTCGAAGTCGGCGAACGCCTGCCAGCGCTCGGCGCTCTGCGTCCCGATCCCGCCGTCCGCCCCCTTGTAGTACTCCTTCGCCAGTAACCGCTCGCTCTTCTTCACCAGTTCGGTGTTGGTGAGCACGCTCTTGTTCTGGGCGATGAGGAGGTCGGCGGCCTGGTCGGGGTGGTCGGCCGCGTACCGGTAGCCCTTGTCGAGGGCGGCGAGGAACTTCTTCGCGACCGCCGGACTCTTCTTCAGGAACTGGTCGGAGGACGCGACGAGCGTCGAGTAGATCGCCGGGAAGCCGTAGTCGGACAGCTGGAAGTTCTTCAGCGGCTTGCCGCTCAGCTCCGCCTCCAGCCCCTCCCACGTCGGCATCGGCATCGCGAAGTCGGCCTTGTCGGCGTAGAGCGCCGCGTACGCCGAGGTGTTGAGGGTGACCTGCTTGAAGTCGCCCTCGCCGCCCGCGTTCTGGATGACCTTCTGGAGCAGCGGCTTCTCGTAGGGGGCGCCGAAACCGGCGTACGTCCTGCCGTCGAGGTCCTTGGGTGAGCTGATGTCGTCGCGGCCGGCGCGCACGGCGATGGTGACGTTCGTCTTCTGCGTGACCGCGTAGACGGAGGTGATGTCGGCGCCCGCGGCCCGCGCGGTCGTCACGCCCTCCTGGTAGGAGATGCCGAAGTCGGCCTTGTGGGCGGCGAGCAGTGTCTCGGGAGCGGTCGAACCGTAGGGCACGATCCTCAGGTCGATGCCGGCGTCCTTGAACCAGCCCTTGGCCTGGGCGACGTAGATGCCCGTGTGGTTGGTGTTGGGCGTCCAGTCCAGGGCGAGCGTGACGGTCGTGGTGCCGTCCTTGGCGGCGGCCGAGGAGTCGGCCTGGCATCCCGTGGTGACGGCGAGCAGGGAGGTCGCGGCGATCGCGGACAGCAGGGTGCGGCGGTGCATGGCGGGTCCTTCGTACGGAGGAGAGGCGAGCGGTGCGGGGCGGTCAGGCCCGACACAGCGCGCTCGCCACCCGCTTGAAGTCGACGGCGAGCCGCCGGGTCAGCAGCGTCACGCGGTCACGTCCAGCAGGCCGTTGGTGAAGGAGCGGTCCCAGTCGCGGTCGTGCGCGATCGCGCCGTTCTCCGCGAGCCAGTGGGCGTACGGGCCCATCCGGCTCTCGTCGATGACACCCCAACGGCCGTCCCGGTCCGTCCAGGTGGGCGCGATCAGTGCGAGCGAACGGGCGATGAGCGGACGCGGGAAGTAGGGGATCACGGCTTCCAGCAACTCCAGGGTGCCGTCCTGTTCCTGGGCGGCGGCTGCGTAGCCACGAGCCGTCACGGCCAGGAAGTCCCGCACCAGGGTGGGCTGTTCGGCGAGCAGCCGTTCGCTCGTACCGAGCAGGTAGCTGTGGTAGCGAGGTGCGCCGATCTCGTCCACCGGCCAGGTCAGCCGTCGCTCCTCGGGCAGGTCGCCGCGCAGGGCGTCCCAGGACCAGTAGTTGCCGAAGGTGGCGTCGGCCTCGCCCGCCTCGATGTCGTCCACGGTCAGTTCGCGGGCGCCCGCGTCGAGGAGGAGCACGGCGTCGGGGTCGCCGCCGTCGGCCGCGACCAGATGGCGGACCATGGCACGGCCGCGTGGGGTCGGGTTGAGGGCGAGCCGCCGGCCGGCGAGGTCGCGTGGGCGGGTGATGCCGGTGGAGGTGGTGGTCTGGATCGCCTCCAGGCCACGGTGGTTGACCGCGGCGACGGCGATCAGCGGCTGGCCGTGGGCGGCGCGGCGGGCCAGCAGCCGGTTCGGCGGGAAGATCCCGAAGTCGACCTCGCCCCGTGCCAGGTACTCCAGCGTGTCTCCGCGTCCCGGATCCTGGACGGCCAGTTCCACGTCGAGGCCCGCCTCGGCGAACCAGCCACGGGCACGGGACAGATACAGACCGGCTGAATTCGGCCAAGGATGGAAATAGTCCAGCATGACCCGGATGTGCGGCATGGGGGTACTCCGAAGGAGACGCGCGAAGGCGTGGTGAACGGTGAGGGAGGCGAGGGTGTGTCAGTGGCGACAACAGGAGCAGCGCACCGGGGTGGGGGACACCGGTCGCTTCGGCTCGACTGCTGTGAACACGTGTACTCCTACGCGGGACGCCTGGCTGGCGTGGTTGGTGCGGTCGGCGTCCCCATGGGGATCGCGTTCTCACGAACGGATCCCAGACGCCCTCTCAGCCCAGCCGGGTAGGGGCTCCCGCGTAGATGGCCGAAACCATAACGGCATGCCCGGGAGGCTGTGCAAGCGCGGTCCGGAATATGGGACGACCTTGCTCGACGAGTAAGACGCCCAGCTCACGGGCGTACCATCGGCCGCCATGACTTCCCTGCTGCCCGGCCCCCTGGTCGACGACACCTGGCTCGCCGCCCGCCTCGACGACCCGCGGGTGGTCGTCCTCGACGCCACCGCCCTGCTGCCCTCGCCCCGGCACGACGGCGACTACCGGTGTGCGAGCGGCCGGGCCGCCTGGGCCGAGCGGCACCTCCCGGGCTCCCGGCACGCCGACCTGACCGGCGACTTCTCCGACCACGACGCGCCCTACCACTTCGCCGTACCGTCCCCCGAGGCCCTGGCCGCCGCGCTCGCCCGGCTCGGCGTGGGGGAGGGGGACGCGGTCGTGGCGTACGACAACGGCGGGGGCATCTGGGCGGCCCGGCTGTGGTGGATGCTGCGGGCGATCTCCGTCCCCGCGGCCGTGCTCGACGGCGGGCTGGCGGCATGGGAGGCGGCCGGCCGGCCGCTCGCCTCCGGTGCGGAGCCGGTGCCGGTGCCCGCGGTCACGCCCGTGACCCCGGTACCGCGTCCCGGACTCTGGACCGACGTGGACGAGGTGGCCGCCGTCAGCCGCGGCGAACGTCCCGGTGTGCTCGTCTGCGCGCTGCCGACCGGCGGTTTCGACGGCACCGCCCCCACCCGCTACACCCGCCGGGGCCACATCCCGGCCAGCCGCAGCCTGCCGGGCCGTGAACTCCTCGATTCCGCGGGCCGGTTGCTGCCCGCGCCCGAACTCGCCGCCCGCGTCGGCGCGGTGCTCACCACCACCGACTCCCCGGTCGTCCTGTACTGCGGCGGCGGCATCTCGGCGGCCGGCGCGGCCCTCGCGCTCACCCTGCTGGGACGCGGGGACGTGTCGCTGTACGACGGTTCGCTGGAGGAGTGGTCGAAGGACCCGGCGCTGCCGCTGGAGCTGTGAACGCCGCCTGGCCGGCCGATCGTCTCCCTCCCCCGAAGGTGACGATCGACCGGCCATTCCCCCGGCGCCGGACAGTGGTCCAGCCTCGCCCGTGTGCGGCCGTACGTGCTGTCACCAGCACATGACCGCGGTTTCCCCCGAACCCCACGCGGAGTACAGGCGCACACGGACGAAGTAGCGGCGGCCCTTGACGAGACGGGCCCTGACGGTGGCGTTGTGCGGTGTTCCCCCGTCGTCCTGGCCGCCGAGATAGCGGGGTTCCCCGTCCCGCTCCTCGAAGACCACGACCACGGTGTCGCTGTCGCCGAAGGTGCCCACGCTGTACTCGCGGGTCTCCGGCGGCTCGACGGTGAAGTCCGCCTGTTCGCCCGGGCCGAGCCCGAGCGGCGCCGAGCGGAACGGCATCAGCACGGGCGGCAGTGTGGGACCGACCGACGGATACCAGCGCTGGACGTACTCCTTGTCGGAGGGTGAGAGCGTCCCGGGCGGGGTCAGACCCGCACGGAACTGCTCCGGCTCCAGGATCAGCCCCGCAGAGAACGGATACTCCATGATCGACTGGTGGTCCCAGGCGGAGCCGCTCACCTCGCTGGGGTCGAGCTTGCGCAGGATGTTGAAGAACGTCTTGTCCCGGGTCCAGAAGTTCGGCGGGCCTGCCAGCTCGGCATAGACGGCCTCGTCGTCCCAGTGGATCCCGGCGAACGGGTTCTGGTGCTCGTGGTGCATGCCGAGCGCGTGCCCGATCTCGTGCAGGGCCGTCCCGCGCTCCCCCGGCGCGGTCAGGTCCCACCCGAAGTTCATGGTGCGCTCGTGCAGGCCGACCCGGAGCGCGTCCTTGCCCACCGTCGACCAGGAGCCGTCACCGAGCTGGAACCCGATCCGCAGCTCCGCCTCGGAACGGTCGCCGACCTCGGTGAACGTGACCCCGATGCCGAGGTCCTGCCACTGGAGGAAGCACTCCCGTACGACGTCCCGCTGCTTCTCCGCGCCGACCCACGACACCCGGCGGGTCGCCCCGCTGCCGGGTATCGCGATCACCGAGGCGTCCGAGTCGCCGTCGAAGAAGTAGTAGTGCAGGACGGTGTTGTTGACCCACATCCGGCCCCCGCCGACCAGCGCGCTCAGCCGCTCGGCGGTCAACCCCGGTGTGAAGACGGGGGCCGACTGCTGCGCGAGGGAGCAGTAGCGGGAAGCCATGCGCCAAGAGTGCCGTCGGCCGTCCCCGGGCGCCTGAGTCGAGGGCTACTCAAGTCCCCGTGTATCAGGCCTGAGTACTCGCGCTCTTGTAGGTGTGACGACTTTCGAACGGGACGCGAAAACCCTGGAGCTGCCCTGGCCGTTCACCGGCCGGGAGGACGAACTCGAGCTGATCCGCCGCTCGTCGGCCGCAGGTCACCACGGCATCGTGGTCACCGGCCCGGCGGGCTGCGGCAAGACCCGGCTCGTGACGGAGGCCGTCCGCGGCACCGACTGCGCCAGGGTGGCCGGGACGCCCGAGACCCGGCACATCCCGTTCGCCGCGTTCGCCCATCTGCTGCCCGAGACGGTGAACCTGCACCGGGCGGTCCAACTGCTCTCCGCCGTCCGCCTGTTGCTGGTCGATGACGCCCAGCTGCTCGACGACGCCTCGGCCGCCCTCGTCCACCAGCTCGCCGTGCACGGCCGCACCCGGCTGCTGGTCGTCGCCACCGACGGCACCCCCGTCCCGGGCGCCGTCTCCCGGCTGTGGACCGGCGAGCTGCTGCCGCGGCTCGTCCTGGAACCGCTGCCCCACGAGGAGACGGCCCAGCTGGCCGCGGCAGGCGTCGGCGGCGGTCTGGAACCGCTCACCGTCAACCGGCTGCACCGGCTGTGCCGCGGCGATCTGCGACTGCTGCGCGAGCTGATCGGCGCGGTCCGCGAGAGCGGGCTGCTCACCCGGCTGCCCGGCTCGCAGGACCGGGCGTGGCGGGGCCCGATGCCGGTCACCACGACCGTGCGGGAACGGACGGCGCGGGTCCTGGAGTGCGCGGACCGCGAAACGCTCGAACTCCTCGCGTTCGCCGAGCCATTGCCGCACTCCATGGACGACCTCGACCTGCCCGCCCTCGAACGCCTCGAAGCCGACGGCCTGGTGCACGTCGACGACGACGGCGCCGTACGTCTCGCCCACCCCCTGCACGGCCCGGTGCTGCGGGCCGCGGCCGGCCGGCTGCGGGCCAGGCGGCTGGCCCACAGGCCGGAGCAGTGCACGGCGGCCCTCGCGGCGGAGGCCGCCGCCCTCGCGGACCGGATCGAGCGCGCCGACGTACGGGAGACGGACGCGCCCGTGGGGGAGTGGCTCGTCGCGCAGGGGCAGCCGGTCCCGGCGCGGTACGCGGCCGTACGGGCGCGGTTCGCCCGGCTGCGCGGAGAGCTGCGGGAGGCGGCGGCCTGGGCGAGGGAGGGACTGCGGGAGACGGCGGGCGACCCGGCCTGCCGTACCGAACTCGCCCTGGCGGCCACGCAGTCAGGAGAGACGACCGGCCTCGACGGGGAGACCGACGGACCGGTCACGGCATGGCTCGCGGCGGCGCGCGGCGACGTCGACACCGCTCTGGAAACCGTCACCGACGCCTACGACGCCGTACGCCTCGGGGCTCCCCACGCACGGCCGGGCACCGGCGTGTTCGCCCTGCACGCCGACGCGCTCGCCCGCAACGACGGGCCGGCGCTGGACCGGGCCGCCGAGGGGCTGGAGGAGCGCGGGTTCCTGCTGTTCGCCGCCGAGGCGCACGCGCAGGCCGTCCGCGCCCACCGCGACCCGCGCGCCGCCCGCACCTCACGCACCCGCGCCGTAGCCCTCGCCCGCCGCTGCCAAGGCGCCCGCACCCCGGCCCTGTCCGGACTGGTCCTCGGCGAACTCACCGCACGTCAGCGGCAGATCGTCACCCTCGCCGCCGCCGGCCTCAGCAACCGGCAGATCGCGGAGAAGCTGACGCTGTCCATCCGCACCGTCGGCAACCACCTCTACAGCGCGTACGCCCGCCTCGGCGCGAACGACCGCGGAGCGCTGCCGTGGCTGGTGGAACTGCCCGCCGCACAGCCGGCCTGAGCCGGCCCACCGACCGGCGGTCTGACCCCCGTAATCGGGGGAGGGGTCAGGCCGCCGCCCTCTTCAGGCCGCCGCCCTCGTCAGACACGCCCTCACGCCGCGCCGAACGCCGAGAACGCCCAGCCCGTCGCCTGGTGCGTCGCATCCCCCGGCAGTGCCGCCCGCGCGTCGCGCAGCGCCTCGGCCAGGGACAGACCGGTGCTCAGCGCCTGGTGCAGGGCGAGCATCAGCGGGACCACCGCCGCGTCGTTGACCGGCGCGGTGCATGCCACCACGCCCGCCGTGCCCAGCGGCAGCAGCGCGGTGACCAGGCCCAGCAGCTCGTCCGCGCCGACCGAGGCGAACCGGGCGGTGTCGCAGCAGGACAGGATGATCCGGTACGGGCTGCGGGCGAGGCGCTCGAAGTCGTGCACGACGATCGGCCCGTCGGCCATCCGCAGCGAGGAGAACAGCGGGCTGTCGGCGCGGAAGGTGCCGTGCGCGGCGATGTGCGCGAGCGCGGCCCCGTCGAGCTCCGTCAACACCCGTGGCACCCGTGCCTCGTCCTCCTCCAGGACGGTCGATCCGCCGTACCGGCCCGCCAGTTCGGACACCTCGGCGCCCTCGGTCGCCAACCCCGGCCCACGGACCAGCACATGGCGGCCACCGGGCGGCGGTTCGGTCTCGCGGGCCCGCAGCCAGCTGCTCGCCGACGGCGACACACTGAGCACCCGCTCCCGCAGCGACGGCAACAGCGCCCACGGCACCCGGTGCAGCCGGCCCGGCGGTACGACGACGACCGGCCCGGAGCCGAGGTGGGCCGCGGCCGGACCGAGCAGCAGCTTCTCCAGCCGCCGCCCCGCCGCCTCCACCACCGGCAGCCGCGCCTCCGCCCCGGGATGCGCCAGCCGGCGCAGCCCGGCCTGCACATGCTCCGCCTCGGTCTCCGCCTCGTGCAGCAGCCCGGCCTCGAACCGCCGCACCCGCCCCTGCCCGCACAGCAGCACCTGGACACGCCCGTCCAGCACGGCCAGTTCGACCAGGCGTACGTCGTCACCCAGCCGTTCCAGCAACCGGCTGGGGTCGAAGCGGATGCCGTCGCCGGGGTGGTCCCCGCGGATGTGCAGCGTGCGGGCCCGGATCTCCCGTTCCAGGCGCCGCTGTTCACGCTCGAGGACCGGCAGCGGGCGGGCCTCCCGGCGGGCCGCCTCCGCACGGGCCGCGATCTCCCGGAACGCCGTCAGATCGCTCAGCAGCGCCGGGTCGGCCGGCGGGCGGGTCGGCGGCGCGGACAGCGCGGTGGCCCGCCAGCGCTCGCTCCACACCAGCAGCCGGCGCGGGTTGCCGGAGTCCAGGCTCGCCCGCTGGGCCAACGCGGCCAGTTCCGCGCCCTGTTCGGTGGCCCGGGCCCTGAGCTCCGAGGCGCCGAGTGTCATCCGATGGTCGTCGAGGACGTCGAGGCCACGTCGGCAGGCCTCCAGGATGCCCCGCCCCGACCCGGCCGCCCGGGCCCGCAGCGCCTGCGCCGCCCAGCCCGTCATCCGCGCCAGCGGAGGACCGCTGTGCCGGCTGCGGGCGGCGATCGCCAGATGCCGTTCGGCATCCTCGGTCCAGCCCAGCCCCAGCGCGATCCGCCCCGCCAGCAGCGAGGCCTCAGGGGCGGCCGGCGCCCCGAACCCGGCCAGGCGCTCGGCGACCTCGGCCGCGTCGGCCACCAGCCGCCCCGAGCCGCGTCCGGCGGCCAGGCGCGCCTCGACCAGCACCAGCCGGGCATGCGTCTCCCACCAGGACCGCCGCTGCGCGGCGAACAGCCGCACCGCGAGCGCCGCCCGCGCGATCGCGGTGTGCGGATCGCCCGCCCGCCGGGCCGCCCGCGCCGCGGCCAGCAGCAGCTCCGCCTTCAGGGTGGACTGCCCGCCGATCCCGTCCAGCACGGCGATCGCCGCGTCCGCCTCCGCCAGCGCCTCAGGCGCCAGCCCGGCCGCCATCAGCACCTCACAGCGCCGGATGTACAGCATGAACGACGGCGTACCGAGCTTGGCGTAACGCTCCCCGGCCTCGTCGAACAGCCGCAGCGCCGCCGGGACGTCACCCGACCGGAACGCGGCGAGCCCCCGGCTCTCCACCCCGTCCGCCTTGTCGTGCTCCTGGCCCGTGGTGTCGAACAGCGTCTCGGCCGCCGCGAAGTCCGCCTCGGCCCGCTCCACCGCACCGACCGCCAGATGCACGGTCGCCCGCAGCGTCAGCGCCCGCGCCGTCCAGATCACGTCGTCCACCTGTCGCAGCACGGGAATCGCCCGGCGTACGTCCTCCAGCGCCTCCCGGTGCCGGCCGAGCACCCAGGAGGCGTAGGCCCGTCGGTACAGCACCCGGGCGCGGGTGTGGCCGCTGCTCACCGCGACCCCGCGCTCCAGCGCGTCCAGACCCTGCCGGGTGCGCCCCGCGGTCACGAGCGCCACACCGAGCGCGGCCAGCACATCGGCCTCGCGGTCGGCGGACTCGGCGCGCACGGCGAGGTCGCGGGCGCGGCGCAGATGGCGCAGCGCGATCTTCATGTCGCCCCAGTCGCGCTGCCAGATACCGATCACCTGGTGGGCGACGGAGGCATGCAGCGGTGAGGGGTCGGAGCCGATTACTTCCTCTGCCCTCGCCAACGCCTGTTTGGGGGCGGCGAACACCATGGGCAGCAGTTCGAGAACCGTGTCGCTTCCCGCCGTCACCCAACGGATGGTAGTGCTCCGGGTCGTACGGCACACAGGGGTGGCGCTGTATCAATCGGCGGACCCGAGACTCTGACTGACGACCACCGCTCAAGTGGGAGGACACGCCATGGCACCTCAGCGATTCCCGGAGCAGTTCGACCAGATCCAGCGATCGATGCCCGACGTCTCCCTCGCGATGGGACCGGACGACGCGGCCGAGTTCATCTACGAGAAGGGTGTGGTCCTCGCGCGGGACGGTGAGGAGGCGGCGCTCGTCGAGAACACCGTCCGCGACCACTTCACCGCGGCGACCGGTCTCAGCGGCGACCAGGTGCGCCGCGCGGGGCCGCAGACCAACCGCTCGGGCATCACCCGTATCCAGGTCGGCGACCCCGGCCACGGCGACCGCCGCGCCGACCGGGCCGTGGCGAACGCCCTGCGCGCCATGCGGGAACCGGAGGGACGCGCGGGACGCCGGCTGGTCAGCCGCAACCACGTGGTGTCCATCGCGGTCAACTCCTGCCCCGGCGATGAACCCGTACCCGCCCCGCTCACCGGCGGCACCAACCCGGCCCCCGCGGAGGCCGGTTACGACGCCGACACCGCGGTCGGCGTCCTCGTGATCGACAACGGTCTCACCCACGACCACACCCTGGTCCCGCTCCTGTCGCACGTCCAGGGCGACCTGCACGGCACCGAGACCGACGACCAGGGCAACCTGAAGATCTACGTCGGTCACGGCACGTTCATCGCGGGCATCGTCGCGTCCGTCGCGCCCAACACGAACATCACCGTGCGCAACACCCTCAACGACGCCGGCGCCATCCTCGAATCCGACTTCGGCGAGGCCCTGTTCGCCGCCGTCGACCGCGACGGCTGGCCCGACATCATCAGCCTCTCCGCCGGCACCTCCAACGGCCGCACCGACGGCCTGCTCGGCGTGGACGCCTTCATGCAGGAACTGCGGCAGCAGCGCACCCTGTTGGTGGCGGCGGCAGGCAACAACTCCAGCGCGACACCCTTCTGGCCCGCCGCCTACGCCTCCCTGCCCGACTACGCGAGCAGCGTCCTGTCGATCGGTGCCCTGCGCACCGACGGCGACCACGGCGCCTGCTTCAGCAACCACGGCTCCTGGGTCAACGCCTACGCCCCCGGCGAGCGCCTCACCAGCACCCTCACCGGCTTCGACGCACCCATTCCGTACGTCTACCAGCACTCCACCTACGACGCCTGCCGCTTCAACTTCACCTACCTCTGCACCTGCCAACACCCCCGTCATACCGGAGTGTTGAGCGACGACGGCACCTCCGCCAAGCCGGACCAGGTGATGTTCGACGGCTACGCCCACTGGAGCGGCACCTCCTTCGCCACCCCGGCCGCCGCCGCCCTGGTCGCCGCCCACATGACCGCCCACAAGGAGACCGACCCGCGCGCCGCTCGCCAGCAACTGCTGGCCGCCAACACCGAGTTCGCGGAAGTGCGCGGGGCGCACGTGCCGGCGCTCATACCGCCCACCTGGCGCCAGGGGACGGTCGTACAGCTCTCTCCTGGGGCATGAGGGCCGAACTCGCCCCCTCCACGGCGTACGATGACTTGCCGTACACGAGGGGTGGGGCCGTGGACCGAGCAGATGTCGGCGCGCTGGTCCAGTCCGCCGTCGACGGTGACGCGGCGGCCTGGAAGGCGCTCGTGGAAGGGCTGAGCCCACTGGTGTGGTCCGTCGTGCGCGCACACCGGCTGAGCGACGCCGACGCGCACGAGGTGTACCAGACCGTGTGGTTCCGCTTCGCCCAGCACCTCGGCCGGATCCGAGAACCGCAGAAGGCCGGATCGTGGCTCGCCAGCACCGCGCGGCACGAATGTCTGAAGGTGCTCAAGAGCTTAAGGCGACTGACACCCACCGACGATCCGCAACTGCTGGACCGCGTCAGCGAGGACCGTACGCCGGAGCAGTCCCTCCTCGACTCCGAGGAGGCGGCCGTACAGAGCGAACGCATCCGCCATCTGTGGCAGGAGTTCGAGGAACTCGGCGACCGGTGCAGGCAGTTGCTGCGCATCCTGATGGCCTCGCCGCCGCCCAGTTACCAGGAGGTGTCCGCCGCGCTGGGCATCGCCGTGGGCAGCATCGGCCCTCTTCGCCAGCGCTGTCTGCGCCGGCTGCGGGCCCGACTCGAAGCGCGGGGGGCGGTATGAGGGACGAGATGAACGACGACACGTTCGACGAGGACTACGCCGGCCTGGACGCCGACGCGGACCTGCTGGAGGAGGAACTCCGCAGGGCCGCCGGCATCCTCGACCCGGTGCCGGCCCAGCTGCGGCAGATCGCCGTGGAGGCCTACGCCCTGCACGACCTCGACTCCCGGATCGCCGAACTGACCTTCGACTCGGTGGTGGACGCCATCCCCGTCAGGGGAGCCACGGACGTACCGCGGATGCTGACCTTCCGCGCGGGAGAGGTCACCGTGGACGTGGAGGTCACCGGGGAGGGCCTGCTGGGGCAGGTGCTGCCGCCCCAGGAGGCGTTGATCGAGGTGCTCAGCGGGCCGCAGACCGGCACCCCGTTGACCACCGACGACATGGGGCGCTTCACCTACGGCCAACCCCCCGCCGGTCCTTTCGCGCTGCGGCTGCGGACCGGCAGGGAGGCGATCGTCACCGACTGGCTCACTGTCTGAGCCGGAAGCGTCCTCCGCGTCAGTCCCAGATGACGGGCAGGGACTGCGGCCCGCGGATCATCGTCTTCCGGCGCCAGACCACCTGGTCGGCCGGGACCGCGAGCCGCAGCCCCGGCAGCCGGTCGACCAGCGCGCCCACCATGAGCTCGATCTGGAGCCGCGCCAGCACCGCGCCCGTGCAGTAGTGCGGACCGTTGCCGAAGGACAGGTGCGGGTTGGGGTCCCGGTCGAGGTCGATGCGGTCCGGGTCGGGGAAGACGTCCGGATCGCGGTTGGCGGCCAGATAGGAGACGTACACCGGATCGCCCGCGAGGATCCGCTGCCCGCCCAGTTCGACGTCCTCCAGGGCGATCCGGGCGAGCCCGACCGCGGTGCGGTGCGGGACGTAGCGCATCAGCTCGTCCAGGGCGCTCGCGCGGTCCTCGGGCCGGTTCCGCAGCCGCTCCATCAGCTCGGGGCGGGTCAGCAACAGGTACAGCGTCTGACCGCAATTGTGGGTGACCGCCTCGCCGCCGATCTGCAGGGGTGCGGCCAGCCCGACCGCCTCCGCCTCGCTGATCTCACCCCGCCGCAGCGCCGCCCCGATCAGCGAGTACACGTCGTCGCCGTCGCTGTGGGCGCGGGCCCGGACGGTCTCCGCGATCCAGCCGAACATGCCCTTCTTGGCCTCGGCGGCGGCCTCGGCCCCGCCCTTCGTGGAGACGATCTGCGCCGCCCAGGCGTGCATCCGGGGCCGGTCGGCGGCGGGCACCCCCATGACCTCGCAGATCAGGGCCACCGGGAAGGGTTCGAGCACGCGCTCGACGAGATCGGCGGGCGGGCCGTCCCGCACGATCCCCGCCACCAGCGGGTCGAGGAGCTCCTGCGCGCGAGGGCGCAGCCGTTTCATCGCGCTCACCGTGAACGCGCTCGCCACGGCCTTGCGCAGCCGGTTGTGGTCGGGCTGGTCGGCCCACGCGGGGGAGCCCGGCCGCGGCGCGAAGTGCGGGGCGAGCCGGGTGACTTGGCGGTCCATTCCCGCGGTACGGCTGAACCGCGGATCGTTGGTGATCTGCCTGACGTCCTCGTAGCGGGTGGCCAGCCATGCCCACCCCTCCCCGAACGGCAGCCGGATCCGGGTCAGCGGCCCCTCCCGCATCAGCTCCGCCAGCACCGGGTCGAACTCCGTCCCGGCCAGGTCGTGGGCGGGCCAGTCCCGTACGGGAGGGCCGGTGAGCGTGGTGGTCTCCTCGGTCATGCCCTCCACCCTCGCCGCGTACGGGCCGGGTGTCGCGCGGGAGTGCTCCAGGCGGAGGTCAGCGGGACACGGCGTCGACGAGCGTCGCGAGCGCGGAGGCGAGCCGCCCCAGCCCCGCGTCGGCGGCCCCACCCGGCTCGCTCATGTAGGTGTCCCGCCGGATCTCCACCATCAGCGCGGTGACCCGGGGCTCCCGGCCGTAGAACTCCAACGGCACGTACGTCCCGCTGAACGGACTGTCCAGCCCGACCTCCCCGAACGCCTCACGCGCGGCGGCGACCAGCTCCGCCGGGGTGTGAAAGGAATCGGTGCCGAGACAGACAGCCGGCCGCGGCCCGTCGCCATGCATCTCATAGGGCAGCGCCGCACTGGGATACGAGTGCACATCGACGATCACGACCCGCCCCGCCGCGGCCAGCCGCTCGGCGACAGCCTCGCTCATGGCCCGCGCGTACGGCCGGAAGTACCGCGCGAGCAGCGGCTCGGGGTCGGTGTCCGCGGGCCGCAGCACCCCCCGGTGCGCGGTCCGCGTGTATACGGCGCCCATCCCGACGGCGAGCATCTCCTCCCGCTCGTCCGGAAACCGCTCCGGATCGACGACCAACCGCGACAGCCGATTGACGAACCGCCACGGCGTCACCCCCGACAGCCCGGCGGCCCGCGCGGCCAGCTCCGCGGTGTGCGCGTCGACCATGTGGTCCAGCTCCCGCTCCAGCGCGGCATCGCCCAGCACGATCCCCGCGCGCACCTCGTCCGGTATCTCCCGCGAGGAATGCGGCACATGCAGGATCACGGGCGACTCCACGGCCCCGGCCACCAGCTCGAAGGACGGTACGACGGAGGTCATGCGGCGGCTCCCGGGGCGTTGTCAGTGGGGTGGTGCACGATCACAGCATGACGATCAGCAACGAGCTCGTGGCCGCCCACCCGTTCCTCAAGGCGCTCTACGAGGACGACTACTACCCCGACCGGGTGCTGGACCGGGGTCGAGAGATCCTGCTGCGCCTGTGCGAGCGGATCGAGGCGGAGCGGCCGGCTGATCTCGCCGCGCTGTACGTGCTGACGCACGCGGCCACCGAGGAGTTCAACGACCTCGAGGCGGCCTTCGACGAGGCGGGCAGTGAGATCGAGACCGTCGCCCGGGAGGAGATAGGCGAGCAGTTCTGGTTCATCGCCCACGCCTACGGCTTCGCGGACGCGGACTCGGAGGAGCTGATCTCCGGCCGGAACTGGTGAAACGCGCCCGCCCCGGCCGGGCAACTGCCGACCGGGGCGGGGCGCCTACGGGGTGGGCGTCAGCTCAGGGACGCCAGGGCCTCGTTCCACGTGGTGGACGGGCGCATGACCGCGGCGGCCTTGGCCGGGTCGGGCTGGTAGTAGCCGCCGATGTCGGCCGGCTTGCCCTGGACGGCGTTCAGCTCGTCGACGATCTTCTGCTCGTTCGCGGCGAGGGTCTCGGCGAGCGGGGCGAAGGCCTTCGCCAGGTCGGCGTCCTCGGTCTGCGCGGCCAGCTCCTGCGCCCAGTACAGGGACAGGAAGAAGTGGCTGCCGCGGTTGTCGATGCCGCCGACGCGACGGGTCGGGGACTTGTCCTCGTTGAGGAAGGTCGCCGTGGCGCGGTCCAGGGTGTCGGCGAGGACCTTGGCCTTGGGGTTGTTCGTGGCCGTGGCGTACTGCTCCAGGGACGGGACCAGCGCGAAGAACTCGCCCAGCGAGTCCCAGCGCAGGTAGTCCTCCTTGACCAGCTGCTGGACGTGCTTCGGCGCGGAGCCGCCGGCGCCCGTCTCGAACAGGCCGCCGCCCGCCATCAGCGGGACGACCGACAGCATCTTGGCGCTGGTGCCCAGCTCCAGGATCGGGAAGAGGTCGGTGAGGTAGTCACGCAGCACGTTGCCGGTCACCGAGATGGTGTTCTCGCCGCGGCGGATGCGCTCCACCGACAGCTTGGTGGCCTCGACCGGAGCCAGGATGCGGATGTCCAGGCCCTCGGTGTCGTGCTCCGGCAGGTACGCGTTGACCTTGGCGATCAGGTTGGCGTCGTGCGCGCGGGTCTCGTCCAGCCAGAACACGGCCGGGTCGCCGGTGGCGCGGGCACGGGTGACGGCGAGCTTCACCCAGTCCTTGATCGGCGCGTCCTTGGTCTGGCAGGCGCGGAAGATGTCGCCCGCGGCGACCGGCTGCTCGATGAGGACGTTGCCGGCCTGGTCGACCAGACGGACCGTACCGGCCGTCGCGATCTCGAAGGTCTTGTCGTGGGAGCCGTACTCCTCGGCCTTCTGCGCCATCAGACCGACGTTCGGGACGGAGCCCATGGTCGACGGGTCGTAGGCGCCGTTGGCGCGGCAGTCGTCGACGACGACCTGGTAGACACCGGCGTACGAGGAGTCCGGGAGCACCGCGAGGGTGTCGGCCTCGGCGCCGTCCGGGCCCCACATGTGGCCGGAGGTGCGGATCATGGCCGGCATCGAGGCGTCGACGATGACGTCGGACGGCACGTGCAGGTTGGTGATGCCCTTGTCGGAGTCGACCATCGCCAGAGCCGGGCCCTCGGCGAGCTCGGCGTCGAAGGAGGCCTTGATCGCGTCACCCTCGGGAAGGGCGTCGAGGCCCTTGAGGATGCCGCCCAGACCGTCGTTCGGGGACAGGCCGGCGGCGGCGAGCGTGGCGCCGTACTGCTCGAAGGTCTTCGGGAAGAAGGCGCGGACCACGTGACCGAAGATGATCGGGTCGGAGACCTTCATCATCGTGGCCTTGAGGTGCACGGAGAACAGCACGCCCTGGGCCTTGGCCTCGGCGATCTGCGCGGTGAGGAACTCACGCAGCGCGGCCACGTGCAGCACGGACGCGTCGACGACCTCGCCCTCGAGGACCGGTACGGACTCGCGCAGGACCTTGGTCGTGCCGTCCTCGCCGACCAGCTCGATCTTCAGCGCGCCGGCCTCGGAGATCACGACGGACTTCTCGGTGGAGCGGAAGTCGTTCTGCCCCATGGTCGCGACGTTGGTCTTCGAGTCCGAGGACCAGGCGCCCATGCGGTGCGGGTGGGTCTTGGCGTAGTTCTTGACCGAGGCGGGGGCGCGACGGTCGGAGTTGCCCTCACGCAGGACCGGGTTGACCGCGGAGCCCTTGATCTTGTCGTAGCGGGCCTGGACGTCCCGCTCCTCGTCGGTCTTCGGGTCGTCGGGGTAGGCCGGCAGCGCGTAGCCCTGCGCCTGCAGCTCGGCGATGGCGGCCTTGAGCTGCGGGATCGACGCCGAGATGTTCGGCAGCTTGATGATGTTGGCCTCGGGCGTCTTCGCCAGCTCGCCCAGCTCGTGCAGGGCGTCCGGGATGCGCTGGTCCTCGGTCAGGTACTCCGGGAACACCGCGATGATGCGCCCGGCCAGCGAGATGTCCCGCGTCTCCACGGCGACCCCCGCCTGCGAGGCGTACGCCTGGACCACCGGCAGGAAGGAATACGTCGCCAGGGCCGGGGCCTCGTCAGTGTGCGTATAGATGATGGTCGAGTCAGTCACCGGGTGCTCCGCTCCACGTCTGCAACATTGCTCGACATCAAGATATCTCGTGATCGAGCCCGGCTCGACAGGGGTCCTCGCACACGCTCTCGGATTTTGTGTGCTCTCGCGTGCAACCCCAGCACCCGATCTTGGAGTGAAGGAGGGTGATCACACTCATCCGACGGCCGGAACCGACCACCCCGGCCGCCCGAGCGAAAGCGGACCATGAGATATCGCACCAGAGTGACGGCGCCCGCCGCCCTGATCGGTACGGCCGCGGCACTGACCATCGGGGGAGTCCCGGCGCAGGCCGCCGTCGCGAGCGGCGTCCCCGGCGCGGAGACCCTGGGGGACCCCGTATACCCGGACCTCGGCAACGACGGCTACCGCGTGTCGGCCTACCACCTGGATCTCGCCTACGACGCCACGACGAAGCTCGTCGACGCCACCGCCACCCTGCGGATCACCACCACCGAGGCCCTGACCCGCTTCTCCCTGGACGCGCTCGGCCTCGACATACGCACCGTGACCGTGGCCGGCAAGACGGCGGCCTTCGAGCAGGTCGGCGAGAAGCTGCGGATCACGCCCGCCCGCTGTCTGCCCGCCCGGCGCCGGGTCACCGTCACCGTGACGTACTCCGCCGACCCGCGCCGCACCCTCGCCCACACCGCCTGGGTGCCCACGCCGGACGGCTTCGCGGTCTGCCCCCAGCCGAACTCGGCGCACACCGTCTTCCCGTGCAACGACCACCCGGTGGACAAGGCGGACTTCACCTTCCGGATCACCGTCCCCACGGGTCTGAAGGGCGTCGCGAGCGGCTCCCTGACCGGCACCGAGGACCTCGGCGACGGGCGGACCGCGTACAGCTACCGCTCCCGTGAGCCGATAGCCACCGAGCTGGTCCAGATCACGGTCGGCGACTACGTCGTCAAGGACCGCCAGGGCCCGAACGGACTGCCCCTGCGTGATGTCGTCCCCACCGCCCGCGCCGCGGCCCTGGAGCCGGCCCTCGCGCTCACCCCGAACCTGGTGAGCTGGATCGAGCAGCGCCTCGGCGCCTATCCGTTCGAGACGTACGGCCTGCTGCCGTGCAACAACGACTCCTCGACGGCCTTCGACTTCACGGGCCTGGAGACCCAGACCCTGACCCTCTACAAGCCGAACTACCTGCTCCAGGCCGAGCCGAAGATCGGCTCGCACATGATGCACGAGCTGGTCCACTCCTACTTCGGCAACAGCGTCAGCCCCGCCACCTGGGCCGACCTGTGGATCAACGAGGGCCACGCCGACTTCTACGGGCTGCTCTACCGCTACGAGCGCGGCTGGGCCGACTCGATCGGCCTGACCACCATGGAAGCCCGGATGAAGGACACCTACGCCAAGGGCGACCAGTGGCGTCAGAGCTCCGGCCCGGTCGCCGCCCCGAACGAGGCCAACCTCTTCGACAACCAGCGCTACCTCGGCGGCGTCCTCGTCCTGTACGCGCTGCGCCAGCAGGTCGGCGAGACGGTCTTCGCCACCATCGAGCGCACCTTCCTGGACCGCTTCCGCAACTCCTCGGCGTCGACCGCCGACTACATCGCCGTCGCCTCCGAGATCTCCGGCGCGGACCAGTCCGGCTTCCTGCGGGACTGGCTCTACGGCACGAAGACCCCGCGCATGCCCGGCCACCCGGACTGGACGGTGACGCCGGTCAGTTCGTCTCTGCGCCGGCCGCAGAGCCGGCCGAGCGGCCACCACGACAACTCGGCCACGCTCTGAGGCGCGTATAGCACAAGGCGTCCCGGTTGGGTCGGATTCGTGTCAACTTAAGGGTCCCGGGGGCGAGTTGGTGCCACGATGAGGCATCGATCGGGGGACCCATGGAAGACGACACGACGGTCGGCCCGCCCGGACAGCCACCGGCCCCGCCCAGGGACCGCACGGTCCACGGGGCGGTCATCGGCGGCGCGTGCACCATCGTCGCCGCGCTGATCGGATACCTCGGCCTGCCCGCGGTGGCGACACCTCCGACGGCGAGCGTGCCGACGCGGACGGAGACGGTGACGACCCGGGTGACGGTCACGGCGACCGTCACCCGGGAACCGGACCGGAAGGGGGCGGCCACGACCCCCGCGGTGACCTCGGGCGGTGGGGAGCCGACCTCGCTCCCGTCCTCGGAGGGCTGGACGCCCGAGCTCAGCGACTCGCTGACGCTGGAGGCCACCTGGACCAACTTCGACCGGTTCCCGCCGGCCCAGGGGAGCGGGACCGACGTCCAGGTCGTCGGCTTCGTGGGCGGCGTCTACCTCAAGGCGTGGCAGGCGCACACCATGGCGGTGGTCCCGGCGGGCGCGGCCCCTCCCACACCGGTGGCCTGCGGCGACCTCGTCGACGCGAGCGATCCCGACACCAACCACCTCACGGTCTCGCCCGGCGACCGCGTCTGTCTGCGCACCGACCGCTCCCGCATCGTCCTGCTCACCCTCACATCGACCTCGCCCAGGGGCCGCGACACCAGCAGCGCGGCGGCGGACGTGGTCGTCTGGGCGGGCCCTGACACACCCGCCTGAGCGGCGGGGCGACGGAACGGGGGAATCGGATGACCATGGAGAGCGGTGGAGCATGGCGCGCACTCGTCGTGGGGTGCGCTGGTCGTGGCGCTCGGCGGCTGCGGCGGACCGGACGGGGCCGCCGGAACCGGTGTCGGCAGCAGTGCTTCGCCGACGTCCGCGTCCCCGGATCCGCCGGAGAAGGTCTACGTCGTGTTCAGCCCGGTGGATCCGCAGAACCCGCATGTGCTGGCGGAGACCGCCGCCCTGATGCGGCGGCGGGCGGTGGCGCGGGTCTGGCGGGGGCCGAGGTGCGGGTCATGGGGGAGGGATCGGACGCGACGATCACCGTCTCGGGCCGGGGGAGCCAGCAGGACGGGCTCAGGACGCTGGGCCGGACGGCACGGCTGGACTTCCGGCCCGTACTGGCCACCGAGGCGCTCGGGGAATCGGCCTGTCCGCGTGCCGATGAGACGGCCTCGCCGGAACAGCCGCTCACCGCCTGCGAGAAGAAGCAGGACGGCAGCCACTACACATACGCCCTCGACACCGTCGCGGTCCCCGGCACCGACGTGGCCGACGCGGAGGCGGTCGCCGACGAGCAGACAGGGCAGGGCTGGCTCGTACGGCTCCGGTTCACCGCCGCCGGAGCCAAGAAGTTCACCGACGTCACCGGACGGCTCGCCCAACAGCAGAGCCCCGCCAACCAGTTCGCGATCGTTCTCGACGGGACCGTGCTGTCCGCCCCGTCCGTCAGCCAGGCGATCACCGGCGGAGAGGCGGAGATCTACGGCTCCTTCACCGAGGCGTCGGCACGCGAACTCGCCGCAGACCTTCGCACCGGCGCCCTCCCGGCCCGGCTGTCGGAGCAGAGCGTCACCCGGCTGCCGCCGGGCTGAACACCACCCGCTACGGCGTCATGTCCACCGCGTCCCGCTGCTGCGGGATCACCACCGCGCCCTGCTGGAGGGAGACCGTGCGCGTCGGCGCCGGCACCCTGATGCCCTCCTGGCGGTAGCGCTTGTGGAGCTGCTTGATGAACTCGTGCTTGATCCGGAACTGGTCGCTGAACTCGCCGACCCCGAGGATCACGGTGAAGCCGATCCGGGAGTCGCCGAAGGTGTGGAAGCGCACCAGCGGTTCGTGCTCCGGGACGGCGCCCTCGATCCGCGTCATCACCTCGGTGACGACCTCGCAGGTGACCCGCTCGACGTGCTCCAGATCGCTGTCGTAGGCCACACCGACCTGGACCAGGATGGTCAACTGCTGCTCGGGGCGCATGAAGTTGGTCATGTTCGACTTGGCGAGCTCGCCGTTGGGGATCACGATCAGGTTGTTGGAGAGCGCGCGCACGGTCGTCTGACGCCAGTTGATGTCCTCGACGTAGCCCTCCTCGCCGCTGCTCAGCCGGATGTAGTCGCCGGGCTGGACGGTCTTGGAGGCGAGGATGTGGATGCCCGCGAAGAGGTTGGCGAGGGTGTCCTGGAGCGCGAGGGCGACCGCCAGACCGCCGACGCCGAGGGCGGTGAGCATCGGCGCTATGGAGATGCCCAGCGTCTGGAGCACCACCAGGAAGCCGATCGCGAGGACCAGCACGCGGGTGATGTTCACGAAGATCGTCGCCGAGCCCGCGACCCCGGAGCGGGACTGGGTGACCGTCCGCACCAGACCGGCCACCAGGCGGGCCGCCGCCACCGTGACCACGAAGATCATCAGCACGGTCAGCACCTGGTTGGTGTTGCGCTGGTACCCCGAGCGCAGCGGCAGGGCCGCCGCCGCGATGGCGACACCGCCCACCACCGCACCCCACGGCACCACCGTCCGCAGCGCGGCGACGATGACGTCGTCACCGGTCCACTTGGTGCGGTCGGCGTGCTTGCCCAGCCACTTGAGCAGCATGCGCAGCAGGAACGCCGCCAGCACGCCCGCGACCACGGGGATGCCGGCGACGACCAGGTCGTCCATGGTCAGATCCCGTTGAAATGCCGTCACGTCGCCACCTGTTCGAGTTGCTGCTGGATGTGCGCCCGCGCCGACCGCGCGGGTGCGGTGGTCGACGCGACCGCTCATCCTGCCGTATCCGGCGCAGGAGTTCGTACCCGGTCCGGGGCCGGACGGCGGGGTTTCAGACGATGCCCTCCGCCAGTTCGGCCTGTTCCTGGTCGGAGTAGGCGGCCGCCGTGGGCGTTCCGTACGAACGACGGGCGGCGTACCACCACACGGTGGCGAGGAGCAGTACGACGGCCAGCGCAACGGACGCGTAGTTCATCGTGTCGACCGTCACCGGCGACGACTGCGGCAGACAGAACAGCACCGTCACGAACGCCACCCACACCACGGCCGTCCAGCCGATCGGCTTGCTCCACCGGCCGAGGCTCCACGGACCCGGCTGGAAACGGTCCCCCGCGCGCAGCCGCAGCAGCACCGGGATGGCGTACGCCGGGGTGATGCCGATGACGTTGATGGCGGTCACCGCCCCGTACGCCGTCGCCGAGTACAGCGAGGGCAGCGCGAGCAGTCCCGCGACCACCACCGACAACCACACCGCGGCGACCGGCGTCTGGGTGCGGGCGCTGACCTTGCGCCAGAGCCCGGAGCCCGGCAGCGCCCCGTCCCTGCTGAACGCGAACACCATGCGGCTGGCGGCGGCCACCTCGGCGTTGCCGCAGAACAGCTGGGCGACGATCACCACGACGAGCAGCGCGCTCGCCCCGTCCGTGCCGAGGCCGTCGAGGAGGATCTGCGCGGGCGGCACCCCGGTGTCGGTGGCCCGGGTGGCGTCGTAGTCCTGGATGGCGAAGGTCAGTCCCGTCAGCAGCACGAAACCGGCGATCCAGGAGACCCAGATGGAGCGGACGATGCCGCGCGCCGCCGACACCGACGCGTTGGAGGTCTCCTCGGACAGATGCGCCGAGGCGTCGTAGCCGGAGAACGTGTACTGGGCGAGGAGAAGGCCGATCGCCGCCACGTACAAGGGACTTGACCAGCCGGTGTCGTTGACGAACTCGGTGAAGACGAACGACGGCGACTGGTGGTGGTCGGGGACGATCGCCAGGGCGCCGACGATCAGCGCCACGCCGGCCAGGTGCCACCAGACGCTGATGGAGTTGAGAAGGCTGACCAGACGGACGCCGAACAGGTTCAGCACGGCGTGCAGCAGCAGGATCACCACGAAGATCAGCATCGTCTTCTCCGGTGTCGGCTCGAAGCCCCACTGGAGGTTCATGAGCGCGCCGGTGAACAGGGCGGCGCCGTAGTCGATACCGGCGATCGCGCCCAGCAGCCCCAGCAGATTGAGCCAGCCGGTGTACCAGCCCCAGCGGCGGCCGCCGAGCCGGTCGGCCATGTAGTACAGGGCGCCCGAGGTCGGATAGGCGCTGGTGACCTCCGCCAGTGCGAGGCCCACGCACAGCACGAACAGGCCGACGCCCGCCCAGCCCCACAGCATCACCGCGGGGCCGCCCGCGCCGAGGCCGAAGCCGTACAGGGTCATGCAGCCGGACAGGATCGAGATCACCGAGAAGCTGATCGCGAAGTTGCCGAAGCCGCCCATTCGGCGGGCGAGGACGGGCCGGTAGCCGAGTTCCCGCAGGCGTTGTTCCTCGTCGTGCGGTTTCGACGGACCGTGGGTGGTACGGGACATGCGGAAACCTCCGGAAGGGCGGGATGGTGGGTCACGCGGGGCGGCAGCGCGCCCGGGCCTGGAGGAACACCTCCACGGCCTGGCCGCGTTCGCCGGTGTCGGGGATGCGGTACGCCCAGGGCAGGGGCGTCCAGTACGGGCCGAGCGCGTCGAACACCCGGGCCGCCTCCGGGAACCGGAGGGCGCCCCACAGGGCGTGCGCGAGGTGGTTGAGGTCCAGCGGGGTGCGCTCGGCGGCGAAGGTCTGCTCGAACCAGGCGTACAGCGTCCGCTGTGCCTCCCGGGTGGCGTCCTCGGCGACCCAGTGCAGATCGAGGGCGGCGTCCCGGCCGCCGGCGCGGCGGTACCGCTCGACCCGGACGTACAGCGGCAGGACATGGAGGGCGGAGCCGGGTGGCGCGGTGTCGGCCGCCCAGTGGGCATAGCCGACCGCCTCGGCGAGCCGGCCCGAGGTGCCGTGCTCGTACAGGAACTGGAGCATCCGGTGGTGCGCCTCGCGGTTGTACGGGTCGCGCTTGTCGGCCTCGGCCAGCAGCCCCCACGGCCCCGGCGGCAGCATCGGCCCGGGCGGGGCCACCCGGTGCTCCTCCCAGCGCCGCTCCCGGTCGAGCCGTGCCAGCGCCAGCAGACACACCCACGGGACGGGGTCCAAGGGCGCCGCCTGGGTCGCCGCGTGACTCGCCTGCCAGGCCTCCCGCCACAGGTCGAGGGTGCGGGAGTGCTGCTCGCGGTGGGCCCGTAACGCCCGCTCGACGGCGACCCTGGCGTGCATGACCGTGGCCGGGACGCTGTGCGGCTCCTCCGTCAGCCAGGCCCGCACCACGTCGGTGCCGGCGGCAGCGGCGGCGAGTACCTGGGTGCGCTGCGTCCACTGCCACCAGGCCGTCGTCTCCCCGAGCAGCCGGCGCATCGACATCCAGCGTCCGGTGCGTACCTCCTGGAGGGTGGCCCGCAGGGCGGCGTCATGGCCCGCGGGATCGTAGACGGGGCGTGCTCCTTCTCTGGCCATCAGCCGTCCGTCCCGGTCGGCGGGCGGGGCGGGACGGCAGGGTGGAGTAACAACAGCCCTCCTCAGGGCGGCGGTCGGGGAGCTCGTGCCGGTCGGCGGTCACTATAGAGGCGCAGGTTCCGCATCTCCTGCGGTTTCCCGATCTTTTCGAACTCCGTTGCGGGACACGGGTGTTGAGGGCGGCGGTGATTGAAGATTCACCGACGCCGGGGTCGCTTGACGTGACGTGGCGGGCGGCGGCAGGCTGGCGCCCAGTTGATCGCCGAGGAGGGCTCGATGACCGGTCCGGTGCTGGCCGTGGACCAGGGCACGTCCGGCACCAAGGCACTCGTCGTCTGCCCCCAACGCGGTGTCATCGGCGCCGGGTTCGCCGAGGTACGGCCGCGGCATCTGCCCGGAGGGCTGGTCGAGGTCGACCCCGAGGAGCTGTACACCTCCGTCGTCGAGGCAGGCCGCCGCGCCCTCGCCGAGGCAAGCGAACCGGTGGTGGCCCTCGGTCTGGCCAACCAGGGCGAGACCGTGCTCGCCTGGGACCCCGCCACCGGCCGCCCGCTCACCGACGCCCTCGTCTGGCAGGACCGCCGCGCCGAGAGCGTCTGCGAGGAACTCGCCCCGTACGCCGACGAGTTGCGCGAACTGACCGGCCTGCCCCTGGACCCGTACTTCGCCGCCCCCAAGATGGCCTGGATACGCTGCCACCTCACTCGCGAGGGCGTCGTCACCACCACCGACGCCTGGATCGTCCACCGCCTCACCGGTGCCTATGTCACCGACGCGGCGACCGCGAGCCGGACCCAGCTCCTCGACCTCGATCGCGCGCAGTGGTCACCCCGCGCCCTCGACCTGTACGGACTCGCCGACGAACGTCTGCCCAGGATCGTCGGCAACGCCCAACCAGTGGGCACGACAAAGGAGTTCGGCCAGGAGATCCCGGTCACCGGGCTGGCCGTCGACCAGCAGGCGGCCCTGCTCGCCCAGCGCGTCACCGAGCCCGGCGGCGCCAAGTGCACCTACGGCACCGGCGCGTTCCTGCTCGCCCACACGGGGGACACCCCCAGACGGGGCGGCTCGGGCCTGGTCAGCTGCATAGCCTGGAACCTCGCCGGCCGAACCAGCTACTGCCTCGACGGCCAGGTGTACACGGCCGCGTCCGCCGTCTCCTGGCTCACCGACCTCGGTGTGATCAAGGGCGCCGCGGACCTCGACGGGGTGGGCGGCTCCGTGCCCGACAGCGGTGGGGTGACCTTCGTCCCCGCGCTGGCCGGACTCGCCGCCCCCTGGTGGCGGGGCGACCTGCGTGGCTCGCTGACCGGGCTCGGCCTCGACACGACCGCCGGACATCTGGTCCGCGCGCTGTGCGAGGGGATCGCCGCGCAGGTCGCCGAGCTCGTGGACGCCCTGGAGTCCCCGTTGGAGACCCTGCGCGTCGACGGCGGCCTGACCCGCTCCGCCCTCCTCATGCAGACCCAGGCCGATCTGCTGCAACGCCCCGTCGAAGTCTCCGCCCTGCCCGACGCGACCGCCCTCGGCGTCGCCGCCCTGGCCAGCCTCGGCGCGGAGCCCGGAGGGACCCTCGGCACGGCCCTGCCGGACCGGAAGCCGGCCGCCCGCTACGAGCCGCGGATCTCCGCCGCCGAGGCCGCGGACCGCCGCGCCCGCTTCCGCGGCGACGTCACCGCCCTCCTCGCCCGGACCCCCGCATGACGGTCACCACGCACGGACCCCTGCCCAGCACGCCGTACGACGTGATCGTCATCGGCGCAGGAGTCGTCGGCGGGGCCATCGCCCGCGCGTTGGCCCACCATGCCCATCTGCGCACAGCCGTCGTCGAGGCGCAGGACGACGTCGGTCAGGGCAGCTCCAAGGCCAACACCGCCATCCTCCACACCGGCTTCGACGCCGCCCCCGGCTCCCTGGAGGCCCGGCTCGTCCGCGAGGGCTCCCGCCAACTCGCCGCGTACGCTGCCGAGTCGGGCATCCCCGTCGAACCGGTCGGCGCCCTCCTCGTCGCCTGGGACGAGGAGCAGCTCGCCGCACTGCCCCGCCTCGCGGAGAAGGCCGAGCGCAACGACTACAAGGAGACCCGCCTGCTGGAGGCGGCCGAACTGTACGAACGTGAGCCGCATCTCGGCCCCGGCGCGCTCGGCGCTCTCCTCGTCCCCGGCGAGAGCGTCATCTGCTCCTGGACGACGACCCTGGCCTACGCCACCCAGGCCGTCCGCAACGGCGTGGACCTGCACCTCAACTGCCGGGTGGAGAAGCTGAGCCACGGGCTGCTGTCGACCAACCGCGGTGCCCTGTACACCCGTTGGATCATCAACGCGGCGGGCCTCGACGCCGACACCCTCGACCGTGACCTCGGCCACCACGACTTCACCGTCACCCCGCGCCGCGGCCAGCTCATCGTCTTCGACAAGTTCGCCCGCCCCCTCGTCCGGCACATCCTGCTGCCCGTCCCGACCGCGCTCGGCAAGGGAGTCCTGGTCGCGCCCACCGTGTACGGCAACGTCCTGCTCGGCCCCACCGCCGAGGACCTCGACGACAAAGGGGCCACGCACTCGACCGCCGACGGCCTGGCGAGCCTGCGCGAGAAGGGCCGCCGCATCCTGCCCGAACTCCTCGACGAGGAGGTCACCGCCGTCTACGCGGGACTGCGCGCCGCCACCGAGCACGACGACTACCGCATCACGCCCCACCCCGAGCAGGCGTACCTCACGGTGGGTGGCATCCGCTCGACGGGGCTGACGGCGTCGCTCGCCATCGCCGAGTACGTCCTTGAGCAACTGGCCGCGAGCGGGCTGGAGTTGGGGCCGTCACGCGAGCTGGAGCCGATGCGCATGCCCAACCTGGGCGAGGCGTTCCCGCGCCCGTACCAACGCCCCGACCTCATCACCGCCGACCCGGAGTACGGCACCCTCGTCTGCCACTGTGAACGCGTCTCCCGCGGGGAGATCCGGGACGCCCTCGCCAGTACGGTGCCGCCGGGCAGCCTGGACGGACTGCGCCGCCGGACCAGGGCACGCGGGGGGCGCTGCCAGGGGTTCTACTGCGGGGCGGCGGTGCGACAGCTGTTCGAGGAGGCGCGCGGGTGACACGGCAGGTCGACGTGCTCGTCATCGGCGCGGGCCCCGCCGGGCTCACCGCCGCCGCCCGTCTCGCCGCCGCGGGGGACGGCCGGGTCGAGGTCCTCGACCGTGAGCAGCGGGCCGGGGGAGTGCCGCGGTACTGCGCCCACGGCGGCTTCGGCACCTGGCACCGCCCCCTGACCGGCCCCGCGTACGCCCGCCGGCTCCTCGCCGCCGCACTGGACGCCGGGGCGGTCGTACGGACCGGCGTGACCGCCCTCGACTGGGCGGGCCCCCTCGAACTGGACACCGTGGGCCCGGGCGGGCCGGAGGCGATCGCGGCCCGCGCGATCGTCCTGGCCACCGGCGCCCGCGAACGCCCCCGCACCGCCCGCCTGGTGCCGGGCACCCGCCCGGTCGGCGTGTACACCACCGGTGAACTCCAGCAGGCGGTGCATCTGTTCGGGCAGCGGATCGGTACGCGCGCGGTGATCGTGGGCGCGGAGCCCGTGTCGTACCGGGCCGCCGACACCGTACGGGTGGCGGGAGCCGAGGTCGTCGCCATGGTCACGGAGAGGGAGCGCGCGCAGGTGCACCCCGGCCGTGCCCAGGACGCCCGTCTGCGTCGCCGTGTCCCTCTGCTCACGGGTACCGCCGTCGCCGAACTCCTCGGCCATGGACGGCTGTCGGGCGTGCGCGTCCGGCGCCGGGACGGTCGTACGACCGAACTCGCCTGTGACACCGTCGTGTTCACCGGTGACTTCGTTCCCGAACAGGAGCTGATGCGGCGGGGTGGGCTGACGCTCGGCACCGGGACGCCGACGACGTCACGGCCCGGCGTGTTCGCCGTCGGAGGTCTGGCGCGCCCGGGGGAGAGCGCGGCCGCGGCCGCACGTGCGGGTGCGCGGGTCGCCGCCGCCGTCATGCGCCCTTGAACGACCCGGCTACTTCTGCCAGTCGGCCGGCAGTTCGGTGATCTCCAGCTCGGAGAAGACCAGGCTGAGGTCGTGCACCTGCGTCTCGATACGGACCGCGTGGAAGTCGATCCCCAGCTCGCCGGCCCACCGGCGTGTGGCGTCCGACTCGGGCAGCACCCGCGCCTTGTCCAGGTTGGCCCACTTCGTACCCCAGACCCAGCCGTCGAGGCCGTCCGCCGTCTCGTGGTCGATGAGACGGTCGTCCAGCGACTTCTGCCACAGCCAGGGGAAGAGGCCCGTCTCGCAGTGCGCCGCCACGCAGTACCGGAACAGATAGCGCAGATGAGCCGGTGGGATGCCCGTGCGCGGATCGGCCGTCATGTGGACGACGACCTCGTAGTCCCGCTGGTAGTCGGTGTAGCCGTGGTGCACGACAGCGTGATCCTCGATCTGGTCGAGCGCCTCGGCGAGAGCGGTGGTGTCCATAGGGCCGTTCTACCGCAGACGATCTTCAAGTGCCGTCAGATGACCTTCAGCCGCACCAGGGCCCCCAAGGTCAGCGCCCCGGGCAGCAGCGGCAGCCACACGGTGATGATCCGGTAGGCCAGCACCACCGCCGTCGCCACCGCCGCGGGGCCGCCCGCCGCCACCAGCGCCATGACGAGCGCCGCCTCCACCGAGCCGATCCCGCCCGGTGTCGGCACCAGTGCGACCGCGACGGTCGCCGCCAGATACGCCACCGCCATGTGCAGCGGCGGCACCGGCAGCCCCAACGCCTGCCCCACCGCGGCCAGCCCGGCCGCCTGGAGCGCGGGAAAGGCCAGGGACCCGCCCCACAGCGCCAGCGCGCGGGACGGCCGGGTGTGCACCTCGCGCAGCTCGCCGAGCGCGGTCCGCACGAACGCCGTCACGGCCGTACGCACCCGTCGTACGAGGACCAGCACACCGGCCGCCACGAGCAGCACCGCCCCCAGGGCGGGCAGCAGCGCGCCCACGGCCGCCTCGGGCAGGAGCGAACCGAGACTCAGCGCGTCGGGGAACGCGAGCAGCAGGACCGCCAGCAGGCCCAGCCTGCCCACCGACTCCGCCAGCAGATACAGCGCGAGGGCGGCCGAGGAGCGGGCGAGCGGAACCCCGCACACCGTCATGAACCGCAGATTGACCGCGCTCGCGCCGAGACCCGTCGGCAGCAGATGGTTCGCCGCGCCGGCCGCGAACTGCGTGGCCAGCAGCCGCCGCTTCGGCAGCCGCTCCACGACCGCGCCCTGCCGGGTACAGGCCGCGGCGACCCAGGTCAGACAGGTGGCGCAGACCGCGACCAGCAGCCATGGCCACTTGGCGGACTCCAGATGACCGAAGCCCTCGGCGAGCACCGAGCGGTGCCGCACGGCGACCACGGAGACGAGCAGCAGCGGCAGCAGACACAGGATCTGCCGGATCCTGCGGCCGGGGAGGGGGACGGACAGACGGCGGGGGCTCACGTCCAAAGAGGTTTTCCCCAGCGCGCCAACTGCGGGTTGCGCAGGGGCGGACGGGGCATGGCGTACGGTCATCGGATCCTTCGGGGAGGGGGACGTATGGGGAGTGATTGTTATCCGAACGTTGACCTCAACAACGCTTGAGGTCCTAGGTTCGCTCCCATGAGCATGGAAACCACAGCCTGGACACAGCTGCACAGCGTGATGAACGCGCAGACGGAGACCCGCCCCTTCGCCCGCGCCACGCTGCGCCGCATCGGCGCCTTCGCCCGCCCGCACCGCACGCGCATCGCCCAGTTCGTGGTGCTCGGGGTGGCCACCGCCCTGCTCGCCGTCGCCACCCCGGTGCTCGCCGGGCATGTGGTGGACGCGATCGTGACGGGCGACGACGAGGGCACGGTCGTACGGCTGGCCCTGCTCATCGCGCTGATCGCGGTCGCCGAAGCGGCGCTGGGCATCCTCGGACGACGGCTCTCGGCCACGCTCGGGGAGGGACTCATCCTCGATCTGCGGACGGCTGTGTTCGATCATGTGCAGCGCATGCCGGTCGCGTTCTTCACACGGACACGTACGGGAGCGCTGGTCTCCCGACTCAACAACGACGTCATCGGGGCGCAGCGGGCGTTCAGCAACACCCTCTCCGGCGTGGTCAGCAACTTCGTCACCCTGCTGCTGACGCTCGCCGTCATGCTCACCCTGTCCTGGCAGATCACCCTGCTCGCGCTCGCCCTGCTCCCGGTCTTCGTGATCCCGGCCCGCCGGATGGGCAGCCGGATGGCCCGGATGCAGCGGGAGGCGGCGGCCCTGAACGCGGCGATGGGCACCCGGATGACCGAGCGCTTCTCCGCGCCCGGCGCCACCCTGGTCAAGCTGTTCGGCCGCCCGGAGCAGGAGTCCGAGGAGTTCGCGGCCCGCGCCCGGCGGGTGGCCGACATCGGCGTCCGCACGGCCACCGCCCAGTCCGTCTTCATCACCGCCCTGACCCTGGTCTCCGCCCTGGCCCTCGCCCTCGTCTACGGTCTCGGCGGCTGGTTCGCCCTGCGCGGCACCCTGGAACCGGGCGCCGTCGTCTCCCTCGCCCTGCTCCTGACCCGGCTCTACGCCCCGCTCACCGCGCTCGCGGGCGCCCGCGTCGAGGTGATGAGCGCCCTGGTCAGCTTCGAGCGCGTCTTCGAGGTGCTCGACCTGAAGCCCCTCATCGAGGACAAGCGGGACGCCCGCGAGATCGGCGGCGGCCCGGTCGCGGTCGAGTTCGACGACGTCCGCTTCGGCTACCCGTCCGCCGACAAGGTCTCCCTGGCCTCCCTGGAGGAGGTCGCCTCCCTCGACACCCGGGGCGGCGAAGAGGTCCTCAAGGGCATCTCCTTCCGCGCCGAACCCGGTCAGACCGTCGCCCTCGTCGGCTCCTCCGGCGCCGGCAAGTCGACGATCGCGCAGCTGCTGCCGCGGCTGTACGACGTCGACGAGGGGGCCGTCCGGGTCGGGGACGAGGACCTCCGGGACCTCACCGCCCGCTCCCTGCGAGAGACGATCGGCATGGTCACCCAGGACGGCCACCTCTTCCACGACTCGGTCCGCGCCAACCTGCTGCTCGCCCGTCCCGCGGCGACCGAGGACGACCTGTGGGACGCCCTGCGCCGCTCCCGCCTGGACGATCTCGTACGGTCCCTGCCCGACGGCCTGGACACCGTGGTCGGCGAGCGCGGCTACCGTCTCTCCGGCGGCGAACGCCAACGGATGACCATCGCCCGGCTGTTGCTGGCCCGCCAGCGTGTCGTCATCCTCGACGAGGCCACCGCCCACCTCGACAACACCTCGGAGGCGGCGGTGCAGGAGGCGTTGACGGAGGCGCTGGAGGGCAGGACCGCGATCGTCATCGCCCACCGGCTCTCCACGATCCGCGCGGCCGACCAGATCCTGGTCGTCGAGGCCGGACAGATCGTCGAACGCGGCACCCACGACGAGCTGTTGGCGGCCGGCGGGCGCTACGCCGAACTGCACCGGACCCAGTTCGAGGAGCGGGATCCGGCCAAGGTCGGCCAGGACATCGATCAGAAGGACACAAAGCTCGACAACATCATTGCCTCCATCTGAGGCAGAACTTAGTGTGCGTTCGGTTTCCCAACATCACCGAACAAGATCTGACGCTCCCTCAAAGCCGCACGGTCACCCGGCCGTACCGAGGAAGGCAACGGTCATGTCGCACACTTCGGAGTCCCCCGCCCACCCCGCCTGGGCGCCCGTCAGCCGCCGCCGACTCCTGGAGGGTGGGGCCGCCCTCGTCGGCGCCCTCGCCCTCCCCGGACGGGCGGCCGGCCAGGCCCGCGCCGCCGCCGAGTCCCCCGAGTGGAACGGCCGCATCGACGTCTTCCGGCTCGGCACCGAGCCGCCCCACAGCACCCTGATGCCGTACGCCGACCTCCGCCAGGCGCTCAGGGCCGACCGCACCGACTCGCCGTACCGGCTCAGCCTGGACGGCAGGTGGAGGTTCGCCCACGCGGACCGCCCGGCCGACCGCGACCCCGACTTCTACGGCACGGACGTGGACGACAGCGACTGGGACACCATCCCGGTCCCGTCCGTCTGGCAGAAACACGGCTACGACCGCCCGATCTACGTCAACATCACCTACCCCTACTGGGGCCCCAACGGCCTGGGCGAGGAGCCGCAGCCGCCCGCCGCGCCGACCCGCTACAACCCCGTCGGCCAGTACCGAAGGACCTTCACCGTCCCCCGCGCCTGGTCCGGGCGACGCACCTTCCTGCACTTCGAGGGCGTGAAGTCGGCCCACTACGTGTGGATCAACGGCACGCTCGTCGGCTACCACGAGGACTCCTTCGCCCCCGCCGAGTACGACATCACCGACCACCTCAAGCCCGGCACCAACCAGATCGCCGTCGAGGTCTACCGCTACTCCGACGGCGACTGGCTGGAGGACCAGGACATGATCCGGCTGAGCGGCATCTTCCGCTCGGTCCACCTCTACTCCACCCCGGCCGTCCACCTGCGCGACTTCAAGCTCGACACCCCCCTCGGCGACGACCACACCTCCGCCGAGCTGGCGGTGACCGCGAGCGTCCGCGCCTACGCGGCGGGGCACGCCGGTGCGTACACCGTCGAGACGCAGCTGTACGACGCCCACGGCCACCCCGTCTGGGCCCGTCCGCTCCAGCAGACCGCCGACGTGACGACGACCGGCGAGGACACGACCGTACGGAGTGCGCGAGCCGTGCCCGAGCCACGCCTGTGGTCGGCGGAGCACCCGTACCTCTACACGGCCGTGCTGCGGCTGCGGGACCCGGCCGGGAAGGTGATCGAGACGCTGTCCCACCGGGTCGGCCTGCGCGAGTTCGCGCTCAATGACGGCCTGATGCGGATCAACGGCCGGCCGGTGACCTTCCGCGGCACCAACCGCCACGAGATGCACCCCGACCGCGGCACCGCCCTCACCCGCGCCGACATGGTCCAGGACATCAGGATCATCAAGCGGATGAACATGAACTCGGTCCGCACCTCGCACTACCCCAACAACCCGCAGTGGCTCGAACTCGCCGACGCGTACGGCCTCTACCTCGTCGACGAGACCAACCTCGAGACCCATGGCATCCGCGGCGAGTACCCCGGCAACCACACCGACTGGGCCGCCGCCTGCGTCGCCCGCGCCCAGAACATGGTCCACCGCGACAAGAACCACGCCTCGGTCGTCATCTGGTCCCTCGGCAACGAGGCGGGCGCGGGCAGCACGTTCGTCGCCATGCACGACTGGATCAAGTCCTACGACACCACCCGCGTCGTGCAGTACGAGGGCGACGACCGCCCGGGCGTCAGCGACATCCGCTCCGAGATGTACGAGAGCCCCGCCCGCGTCGAGGCACGCGCCAAGGACACGGCGGACACCCGGCCGTACGTCATGATCGAGTACTGCCACGCGATGGGGAACTCCAACGGCAACTTCAAGAAGTACTGGGACCTGGTCCGCAGCCACGACGTCCTCCAGGGCGGCTGGATCTGGGACTTCGTGGACCAGTCCCTGAACTGGCCGACGCCGCCGCGCCGCCGGTTCACCGAGGAGGGACCCGGCGCCCTGCGCGGCGAACTCATCGCCCCCGGCGGCTCGTTCGACCGCGAGAAGGGCGTCTTCGGCGGCACGGTCTTCGCCCGCGACGACCGCCTCGACCTCACCGGCTCCCTGACCCTGGAAGCCTGGATCACCCCGCACGTCCTCGGCTACCACCAGCCGATCATCGCCAAGGGCGACACCCAGTACGCCCTCAAACAGAGCGACGACAACCTGGAGTTCTTCATCCACGGCGGCGGACAGTGGGTCTCCGCCAGTTGGGCCCTGCCGAGCGACTGGACCGGCACCGAACACCACATCGCCGGCGTCTTCGACGCGGCGGCCGGCACCCTCACCCTCCATGTCGACGGCACGCCCCGGGCCACCCGCACCACCACCCGGCGGCCCGGCAGCAACACCGCGCCCCTCTCCCTCGCCACCGACGTCGACAACATCACCCGCGAGTTCAGCGGCACCATCCGCAGGGCGCGCGTGTACGACCGTGCCCTGAGCGCGGCCGAGCTGGCCTCCGACAGCAGAGACCCCGGCGACGAGGGCGTGCGGTTCTGGTTCGACGCGGCGAGCGTCGGCCGCACGGATCTCCGCCCCCGCGAGAAGACCTTCCTCGCCTACGGCGGCGACTGGGGCGACAACCCCAACGACGGCAACTTCGTCGCCGACGGCATCATCACGGCCGACCGCGGTCACACCGGCAAGGCGGCCGAGATCAAGCGGATCTACCAGGAGATCAACGCCACCGGCGACACGGACTCGGTGACCCTCACCAACGAGTTCCTCTTCACCAACCTCCGCGCGTTCGACGGAAGATGGACCCTGGTGGCCGACGGGGAACCAGTCCGGCGCGGCAGACTGACGCGTGACCAGCTGGACGTGGCCCCGCTGTCCAGCAAGAAGATCACCGTCCCCGTACGGCTGCCGAGCGACCCGGCGCCCGGCACGGAGTACTTCCTGGAACTGTCCTTCACCACCAAGGAACGCACGAAATGGGCCGAGCCCGGCTTCGAGCTGGCCAAGGTCCAACTCCCGCTTGACGCGGGCGCTCCCGCCGTCGCCCCGCGGCCACTGGACGACGTACCGGCCCTCTCGTACGACGACGGCTCCTCGCACGTCACCGTCACCGGCGAGGACTTCACCGTCACCGTCGACAAGGGCAGCGGCGTCATCACCTCCTACGTGGCGTCCGGCGTCCCGCTGATCGCCTCCGGCCCCGCCCCCAACTTCTGGCGGGCGCCCACCGACAACGACCACGGCAACGGCCAGCACACCCGCAACCAGACCTGGCGCGACGCGGGCGCCCGCCGCGAGGTCACCGACGTCACGGTGAGCGCGGTCCGCGACAGAGCCGTCGAGATCAAGGTCGCCGGCACGCTCCCGACGACCACGGAATCGACGTACACCACCACCTACACCGTCTTCGGCAACGGCGAGATCAAGGTCGACAACACCCTGCACCCGGGGGCGAGTTCACTGCCGTACATTCCCGAGGTCGGCACCCTCCTCTTCCTCCCCGGCCGCCTGGACCGCATCCACTACTACGGCCGGGGCCCCGAGGAGAACCACTGGGACCGCAACAACGGCACCGACGTCGGCCTGTACTCCGGCACGGTCGCCGACCAGTGGACCTCCTACATCCGCCCGCAGGAGAACGGCAACAAGACCGACGTCCGCTGGGCCGCCCTCACCGACCGCCACGGCAACGGCCTGCTGGTGAGCGGCGAACCCCTCCTGGAGATCAACGCCTCGCACCTCACCCCCGAGGATCTGTCCGTCGGCGCCCGCCACGACTACCAGCTCACCCCGCGCAAGGAGGTCGTCCTGCGGGTGAACCACCGGCAGATGGGCGTCGGCGGCGACAACAGCTGGGGCGCCCACACGCACGACGAGTACAAACTCTTCGCCGACCGCGACTACGCCTACACCTACCGGCTGCGCCCGATCACGGACGTGCCGTCGGCGACGAGGCTGTCCCGGAGGCCGACGTCGGCGGAGTGACTCCAACGTGAGCGGGGTCTCGGTGCACCGCCGGGACCCCGTGCGTACCCTGGAGGCGCCCGTGCACACAGAGCCCTTGACCTGGACCTCAGGCAGGGAGCCGACCACTCGGAGCCTTCGATGCTGCGCACCATGTTCAAGTCCAAGATCCACCGCGCCACCGTCACCCAGGCCGACCTGCACTACGTGGGATCGGTGACCATCGACGCGGACCTGCTCGACGCCGCCGACCTGCTGCCCGGTGAGCTGGTCCACATCGTGGACATCACCAATGGCGCCCGCCTGGAGACGTACGTCATCGAGGGCGAGCGGGGCTCCGGTGTGATCGGGATCAACGGGGCCGCCGCCCATCTCGTCCACCCCGATGATCTGGTGATCATCATCAGTTACGCTCAGGTGACCGACGCCGAGGCGCGGGCACTCGTACCCCGGGTCGTGCACGTGGACCGCGACAACCGTGTCGTGGCCCTGGGCGCGGACCCGTCGGAGCCGGTGCCGGGGTCGGACCAGGAGCGCAGCCCGCAGGCCGTACCGGCCTGAGTTCACAGACGGTCGAGACCAGGAGTGTGCCCGTGAGCGACATCGAGATCCGCGACGACCGGGCGGCCGGCCGCCTGGAGGCCGTCGGCGCCGGCGAAGTCGTCGGCCACATCGAGTACTTCGTCCTCGACTCGCCCGGGCCCGCCCTGGTCCCCGTCCACACGATCGTGGAACCGGCCCACGAGGGCAAGGGCATCGCGGGCTCCCTGGCCCGCGAGCTCTACACCATCGCCGCACGTGAGGGCATCGTCGTGGCCCCGCTCTGCCCCTACGTCGTCAAGTGGGCCGAACGCCACCCCGACGAGGCCCCGGCCGCCGACCCCGAGCTGCTGCGTGCGGCGAAGGAGTGGCTGGTGGCGCACCCGGGCCGGTTCTGACCCGGCCAAGCGGGTGACTGGCCCGACGCGCACCGGGTAGGCGGGGGAGAAGTCCAGAGCCGACGTTCACCACAGGCTGGAGGACACGATGACCAACCCCCCGACCCCCTACCCGGATCCGGTCCACCCGGACCCGGTCCATCCCGACCCGACCCCGGGCCCGATGCCGGAACCCCCACAGCCCCCGGCTCCGGCCCCGACGCCTCCGCAGCCCCCGGGCCCGGCTCCGACGCCTCCGCAGCCTCCGGGCCCGGCTCCTGTTCCCCCGGCCCCGGAGCCGGTCCCGAACCCAGAACCGGGACCTCCGCTCACCTGACATCGAGGCCGGGCTGACGTGCCTCTTTTTTGGGGGCGCGGGGAACTGCGCGACCAGCCCCCACGCCCCCGCACTCGCCCTACGACCGAACCGACCGCCCCACCAGGCGTCTAGGCGTCGATCTCCGACCGGTCTCCGCCCCACAGCGTGTGGAACGACCCGTCCCGGTCCACCCTCCGATACGTGTGCGCCCCGAAGAAGTCCCGCTGCCCCTGCGTGAGCGCCGCGGGCAGCCGCTCGGCCCGCAGCGCGTCGTAGTACGCGAGCGCCGCCGAGAAGCCCGGCGTGGGCACCCCCTGGCGCGTCGCCGCGACGATCACCTCACGCCAGTCGTCCTGCGCGTCGGCGATCTCCCGGGCGAACGTCTCGTCGGACAGCAGGCTCGGCAGATCGGCGCGGGCGTCGTACGCGGCGCGGATCCGGTCCAGGAACGCGGCCCGGATGATGCAGCCGCCGCGCCAGATCGCGGAGACGGCACCCAGGTCGATGTCCCAGTCGTACTCGTCGCGCGCGGCCGCGATCTCGTGGAAGCCCTGCGTGTACGAGACGATCTTGGAGGCGTACAGCGCCTGCTCGACCCGGTCGGCGAACGCGCCCGCCTCGGCCTCGCTCAGCGGCGTGGCCGAGGGCCCGGCGAGGCCTCGGGAGGCGTCTCGGAGGGCCGCGTGGCCGGACAGCGAGCGGGCGAAGACGGCCTCGGCGATGCCGGACACCGGGACACCGAGGTCGAGGGCGATCTGGACCGTCCACCGCCCCGTGCCCTTCTGCTCGGCCTGGTCCACGACCACGTCCACGAAGGGCTTGCCGGTGGCCGCGTCCACGTGCGACAGCACCTCGGCGGTGATCTCGATCAGATAGGAGTCGAGCCGGCCGGTGTTCCAGGTCCGGAAGATCTCCGCGATCTGCGCGGGCGAGTAGCCGGCGACATCGCGCAGCAGCTGGTAGGCCTCGCCGATCAGCTGCATGTCGGCGTACTCGATGCCGTTGTGCACCATCTTCACGAAGTGCCCGGCACCGTCGGCGCCGACGTGCGTCACACAGGGCGCGCCGTCCTTCGCCTTCGCGGAGATCTTCTCCAGCATCGGGCCGAGCGAGTCGTACGACTCCTTCGAACCGCCCGGCATGATGCTGGGGCCGTTGAGCGCGCCCTCCTCGCCGCCGGAGATGCCGGTGCCGACGAAGTGGATGCCCTGCTCGCGCAGTTCGCGCTCACGGCGCCGGGTGTCGGCGAAGTGCGCGTTGCCACCGTCGATGATCATGTCGCCGGGCTCCAGCAGCGGGGCGAACTCCTGGATCACCGCGTCGGTCGGGTCGCCGGCCTTCACCATGATGACGAGGCGCCGGGGGCGCTCCAGCGCGGCGACGAACTCCTTGGCGGTCTCGGCGGCGATGAAGTCGCCCTCGCTCCCGTGCTCCTCCACCAGGGCGTGGGTACGGGACGCCGTCCGGTTGTGCACCGCGACCGTATAGCCGTTGCGGGCGAAGTTGCGGGCGAGGTTACTGCCCATGACCGCGAGGCCCGTGACGCCGATCTGCGCTGTAGTGCTCATACCGTCTGCTCCCAAGGATCCGGTGGATCGGGTAGGTCGTTTCTCGGTGGTGCCGTTCGTGCTCGTCAGCAGCCTACGCAGATACGGTTCGCGGGCCCTGTTGCGTTCAGCACCTAGAACAGGGTGTCCGGCAGGACGACGGATGCGCTGCGGGGGAGCGGCGCGTCCTCGGGCAGATGGAGGATGGCCCGGGCCAGCTGCCGGACCTGCTCCACGTACGCCCTCGGCGTCAGGGCGTCGCGGAAGTCGACGTAGTTCCGTTCGGCCACGTGCGGCGGCGGGACGACGTCGCCGATCAGGACCGGGATCAACTGCTGGCGCTCCGCCCGCTGGGCGGCCAGGGCGTACTCCTGCAAGGTGTAGTCCGACCGCGCCCAGTCCGTGCTCACCACCGCCACCACAGCGTCGGCGCTGCTGAGACCGGCCTCCAGCCGGGAGGGCCAGTGGTCCCCCGGTTGCATCTCCCATTCGTCCACGAACACGTCGAGCCCGAGCCGCTTGAGGTTCTCCGCCAGCACCAGAGTCCAGTTCGAGTCGGCGTGGGCGTAGGACAGATAGACGTCGTAACGGCCGCTTCGGGAGGAGTGCGGGCGCAGGCTGGGGGAGTCCCGGCGAATACGGGCGGCGATGGCGCGGGCGGCCTGCGCCGGGGTGCCGTCCTCCAGGTTGAACACCTGCAGGGACTGGGCAAGACGCGGCAGTTCGCGGATGGCCGCCGACGAGGTGACCACGGGGAACGTGAGCCGTTCAGTCGTCGTGTGGACCGAGCGGCGCAGGAAGAGGGCGGTGTCGTGGTTCTGGAACAAGTCCTCGCCCGTCTCGTCCACGATCATGACGAGGTGACGGCACCTGTCCGCGAACTGTGCCCGATGCCGGGGGTTCTCGCCCGCGACCCAGCTCGTCACGCCGTTCTCCAGGAACAGCCGTTGCAGGGTCCGCGCCAGCGGCTCCTGCACCCTGGTGTGACTGATGAACACGTCGACCTCGAAGTCCTGCCGCGCCGCCTGCTCGGCCGTCTCCACATAGGAGTCACGGTTCTCGATGAG
The DNA here is from genome assembly GCF_045041065.1 of Streptomyces sp. NBC_00028. NCBI lineage: Bacteria > Bacillati > Actinomycetota > Actinomycetes > Kitasatosporales > Streptomycetaceae > Streptomyces > Streptomyces sp. NBC_00028. The sequence goes on from NZ_CP108293.1 coordinate 8,788,814, forward strand.
CAGGCCCACGTCCTCCAGCCGACGCGCCAGCAGCGCGGCGAGGCTCGCGATGCTGTACGTGACCTGCTCGGAGTTGCGGGGACTCTCGGTGAGCGCGGGCAGGAGCTCGCCGAAGGACCAGACGGGGAAGTAGGGGATCGTCACCCGCTGGAGCAGTTCCCCGGCGGAGCTGCCGCGCGGCGCCCAGTCCCGCAGCCGCGGCTCCATCATCTCGGCCAGCCTGCGCCGCCAGACCTCGCCCTGCTCGTACTCGGTCTGCGCGTCGAACCGGCTCAGCAGCGGCACGGTCAGCAGCCGGGGCCGGTCGTACGGCAGTCCGTCCCGCGCTTTCATGGCGCGGTCGACGATGTCCAGCACACCGTCCACGTTCTGCTGGTTGGCGGTGTAGGCGAAGACCAGCACGTCGGGGACCTGGGCGGTACAGATGCCGCCGGCGTCGGTGATGCCCGTGCGGCTGTCGACCAGGACGAGGTCGTAGTTGCTCATCCATTCGTCCCGCCAGGCCTCCAGCGTCGCGCCGAAGTCGTGCTCCTCGTACAGCTCCTCCCAGTCGACCTGCTGGAGGCGGGAGATGTACGTCTCGTCGCCCACCCCGCCGGCCGTGATCAGATCCAGGTGGGCACCCTCCGGGAGCCGGACCGGGGTGCGGTGCCGCAGGGCCGTCAGCTCGCCCGTGCCGGGTGTCGCACGGGCCTCCTCGATCATCTCCAGCAGACCCGCGTTCGCCGGCGAGGCCAGGTGCTCGTCGAAGTAGTACGACAGCCCCGGCGCCTCCAGGTCCCAGTCGACGCACAGCACGCGATAGCCCCAACGCGCCAGCACCACGGCCGTGTTGGCGAGCGCGAAACTACGGCCCACCCCACCCTTGTAGGAGTAGAACGTAATGATCTGTCCGGTTTCCATCACGCTCCAAAGCGTGGAAGTCGGCCGGGAGCCGGCGTGGCAGCGGGGGGTGGTCTGAGGGCCGGCCAGTCGGCGCACCAGTCCGGTACCTCGGCGAGGCGCGTGGCGATGAGCTGGGCGAGGCGCTGCACCTCCTGATGGAAGTACGGATACGCCTCGGATTCCTGGTACTTGGGATAGGGGACGTTGTAGTTCTTGAATTCCTGGTGCAGTTGGCGTCGGCGTACCGGCTCCGGAAAGCTGGTCCCGTCCGCGAACACCACCGGAAAGATCAGCCCCTCGGCCTGTGCCTGTTCCTCACGCTCCTCCATCGTGGCCCATTCCGCGGTGCACCACGGGGAGCGGAAATAGGGCGCGGACAGCACGGGAACGAGAAGTCGGCTCCGGCCCAGGGACGTGGCGAGCTGATCCGGCCAGGGCACACCGAAGCGTTCGTCCAGCTGCTGGTCGAGGAATATCTCGGCCTTCCCGGTCTCGTCCTCCAGGCAGCCTTTGAGTGCCGGGTAGAAGTGGTTCCGCACCCACGCGCTGACGTGCCCCGCGCTTCTGCTGTAACTGACGAACACGTCGAACTCGTAATCCACCGCCGCCCCGTTCACCCTCCAGCGCGCCCCGGGCACTGGTGCGAGGGAGTGTATCCGTCGTGCCGAGAGGCGGCTGATTGCCGTCTTGTCATGGCCTGTTCGGGGCGCTTACTTTTGGCCCTCCTGACGTATGCACGTATGTCGAGGGGGACGCTCCATGGCCGTACGCGGCCGGCACCGCCGGTATCAGCCGAACAGGATCAACCGCGCCTCGCTCACCGTCACGGCGGGCGGTGCCGGAATGGCGATCCCGCTCATCGGCGCCGGCACGGCACAGGCCGCCGACGTGGACACCTGGAACAAGGTCGCCGCGTGCGAGTCGACCAACAACTGGAGCATCAACACCGGCAACGGCTACTACGGCGGGCTGCAGTTCACCCAGTCCACCTGGGAGGCCTACGGCGGCACCCGGTACGCGCCGCGGGCCGATCTCGCCACCAAGGACCAGCAGATCGCCGTCGCCGAGAAGGTGCTGGACGGACAGGGCCCCGGAGCCTGGCCGGTGTGTTCGGTGCGGGCGGGGCTCACCCGGGGCGGGGACACCCCCGACATCCACCCGGCCGGGGGCACCAAGGCCGCCGTCCCGGACGTGCAGCCGCAGACCACGCCCCAGTCCAGGGCGGGCTCGGCCGAGATGTACACCGTGGTGCACGGCGACACCCTCTCCGGTATCGCCGAGCGCGAGGACGTCAAGGGCGGGTGGCGGGGTCTGTACGCCGCCAACCGGAAGGCCATCGGGGCCGATCCCGACCTCATCCTGCCGGGGCAGCGGCTGAGCCTGCGCGGCAAGGCGGCCACGGTCACGACGCAGACGTCCACGGCGCCGGCCAAGGAGAAGAAGGAGAAGCCGGCCGCCGAGGAGACCGGGCACTCGCTCGTCGCCCCGGTGGACGCGCCGACCGGCACGCCGTACCACAAGGCGGGTTCCTCCTGGTCGAAGGGCTATCACACGGGCGTCGACTTCGCCGTCCCCACGGGAACGACCGTGAAGGCGGTCGCCGCCGGGCGGGTGGTGGCCTCCGGGTGGGCCGGGTCGTTCGGCTACCAGGTGGTGATCCGGCACTCCGACGGGCGCTACACCCAGTACGCCCATCTCTCCGCGATCTCGGTGAAGAGCGGGCAGAGCGTCGGTGCCGGACAGCGGATCGGCCGCTCGGGGTCCACGGGCAACAGCACGGGCCCGCATCTGCACTTCGAGGTGCGGACGGGGCCCGGCTTCGGTACGGACGTCGACCCGGTCGCCTATCTCCGGGCCGGAGGGGTCAGGGTCTGACCTCGTGGTCAGGACCTGCCCCTCAGGATTTGACCCTCATGCGGTGCCGGTCGAGCACGGGCATCGGGATGTAGGAGGCGCCGTAGAGGGGGCCGACGTAGAAGATCGGCTGTTCCTCGGACTCGGCCGGGTCGGCGGGGTCCTCCAGGACCGCCGACTCGGCCACCGCGACCAGCGCCTCTTCGCGAGGCGTCGTCTGCCCGGGCAGGACCGCGAGCAGTTCCTCGGCCGAGGAGGGGACGCGTACCTGCACGTCCCCGACCCGCACCGGCTCCTCGGCCTGGGCCGGCAGCTGGACCGGCTCCGGCGTGGGCTCCGGCATGGACTCCGTGCGGGCGATCCGCTCCGACGTCAGCAGGATCAGGCCACCTGCCGCCACCACACCGCAGCTCAGGGCGAGCGCGGTGCCGGTCGTGCCGTAGCGGAAGGTCTCGCCGAACATCGTGATGCCGACGACGGCCGCCACCACCGGGTTCACGACGGTCAGCGTGGCCAGCGGGGCCGCGAGCCCGGCGCCGCGGTAGGAGGCCTGGGAGAGCAGCATGCCGGCCGTGGCCAGGACGCCGATCACCGCGAGGGAGGGCACGTCGCCCGCCGAGACGCCGCCGGTCCAGTCGACCGCGACGGTCTTGGTGAACACCGAGGACATGCCGAAGGCGATACCGGACGCGGTGGCGAGCAGGATGCTGCGCACCGCCGGGTGCCGGTGGGCCGCCCGGCCCGCGATCATCAGGGCGACGACCGCGACGCCGGTGACCGTGGCGACGGCCACCCGCTGGGCGGTGTCCAGGGACTGCGCGTCGGAGGCGCCGACCAGCGACAGCAGACCGGCGAGGCCCACGGTCGCCATGATCGCGCCGCGCCACGCGGTCGCCCCGGCCCTGCGGCCGACGAAGAGGGCGGCCATGGGGAGGGCGAACACGATGGTCAGGGCGCCCAGCGGCTGGACCAGGCTGAGAGGGCCGAAGGCCAGCGCCACCACGTGCAGCAGCCCGCCGAGGCCGTTCAGCGCGACCGCCGCCCACCAGCTCGGCCGACGGAACGGCGCGAACTGCTGCTCGGGGGAGGACACCGCGACCTGCTCCTGGACGATCGCCCCGCCCGCGTACGCGACGGCGGAGACGAGCGACAGGACGACGGACAACGCGAGGGCGCTCATCAGCAGCTCCTCTGCGTGAAGCAGGGGTGGTTACCCCGGCGCGGCGAACGGTCGGCTTCCATGTCCAACACGATGCCGTGAAAAGACATTCCCGTCGTCGTACCTGAGCAGGCAATGGGTCCTACTGCCGATGGAGTACTACGGAGGGTCAGTCCTCCCCAAGGTGGGTGACACTGCCCCGCGACCCCCTGATGGCCTCCCCTAGGGGCCTTGGTACTACTGCTCTTCGTGGACCTCGACGCCGATCTCGCCGCGCTCCGCCCGCTCGGCGGCTACTTCCTACTACGCACGGGTGCGCCGCCCCGTTCAACGCTGCCCACCCTCGCACGGGCGTACGACATCGAAAAGTCGGACGTTTACGAAGAATCCGTGACTTTTCGTGTCCGCAAAGTGGCCGACTCGCTCCGCGCCCCGGAGTTGCGGATCGCTGCCTCCATCGCCCAGCAGGGCCTCGCCGCCCGGCTCTGGTCGGCGGCCCTCGGCTGCGCCGTGCTGTACGGCCACGTCCCCGACCTCGACGCCCGGCTGCTGCGCTGGGACGCCGACGGCAGCGCCCCCGACGACCTGTGGCTGACCGAGGTGCGGGCGCTGCCCGGCGACGCGGGCACCCTCGCCGCGGCCGTACTGGAAGGACACCTGGAGCCGCTGGCGGCGGCGCTGCGGTCCCGGTACCGCCTCGCCCCCGGCCTGCTGCGTGGCAACGCCGCCTCCGCCCTCGCCGGAGCCGCCCGGCAGCTGTCGCTCTGGGCCCGCGCGCACGACCGCCCCGAGGCGGCCGCCCGCACCCGCTCCCTCACCGCGGACCTCCTCGCCCACCCCCTCCTCGCCGGCACCGGAACCCTCACCGGCACCGCCTTCCGGCGCCGCAGCTGCTGCCTCTACTACCGCGTCCCCGGCGGCGGCGTGTGCGGGGACTGCTGCTTCACCCGGCCCCCGCGGTCTTCCCCGCGCGCCGCATCTGGGTGACCATGAAGGGCAACCAGCCGTGGAGAACAGGGGGTTCCGGGTGCGAGTGGGACTGCTGACCCGGGAGTACCCGCCGGACGTGTACGGCGGCGCGGGCGTCCATGTCGAGTTCCTCGCCCGGGAGTTGGCCTCCCTGGTCGATGTCGAGGTGCACTGCTGGGGCGAGGGCCGCGGCGTGGGCGTGGTGCGCCACCGCCCCTGGCCCGTCCTCGACACCGCCAACGACGCGCTGCGCACCTTCTCCGTGGACCTCGCGATGACCGCCGGCCTCGAAGGCCGCGAACTCGTCCACTCCCACACCTGGTACGCCAACCTCGCCGGCCACCTCGGCAAGCTCCTGTACGGCATCCCGCATGTGATGACCGCCCACTCCCTGGAGCCGCTGCGCCCCTGGAAGGCCGAGCAACTCGGCGGCGGATACGCCCTGTCGAGCTGGGCCGAGCGCACCGCGATCGAGGCCGCCGACGCGGTGATCGCCGTGTCGGGAGCCATGCGCGAGGACATCCTCGCCTGCTACCCGGCCCTCGACCCGGCCCGGGTGCACATCGTGCACAACGGCATCGACACCGCTCTCTACCGTCCCGACCACGGCACCGACGCCCTCACCCGCGTCGGCCTCGACCCGGACCGCCCCTTCGTGCTCTTCGTCGGCCGCATCACCCGCCAGAAGGGCGTGCCTCATCTGCTGCGCGCGGTACGGGACATCGACCCCGCCGCCCAGGTCGTGCTGTGCGCCGGAGCGCCGGACACCCCGGAGATCGACCGGGAATTCCGGGAGCTGTACGAGGAGTTGAGCCGGGTCCGCGAGGGCGTGCACTGGATCCCGCAGATGCTGCCGCGCCCGGACGTGATCCAACTCCTCACCCACGCCGCCGTGTTCGTCTGCCCCTCGGTGTACGAGCCCCTCGGGATCGTCAACCTCGAAGCCATGGCGTGCGGAACTCCCGTCGTGGCCTCGAAGGTCGGCGGTATCCCGGAGGTCGTCGACGACGGCAAGACGGGTCTGCTCGTCCCGGTGGACGACGACTTCGAGCCCGCCCTGGCCCGCGCGCTGGACTCGGTCCTCGGCGACCCGGAGGGCGCCCGGCGGATGGGTGAGGCCGGGCGGGAGCGCGCGGTGGGGGAGTTCGGCTGGGACGCGGTCGCCCGCCGCACGGTGCGGCTCTACGAGGAGATCCTCAAACAGGCGTAGTGCGCCCCGGGCAGGGGCAGGCATGGGTCACAACCAGGGTGAGGGGAGCGACCATGCGTCGTGGCGGACCTTCGGTGCTCGGGATCGTACTGGCGGGCGGAGAGGGCAAGCGCCTGATGCCCCTGACCGGTGACCGCGCGAAACCCGCGGTCACCTTCGGCGGAACGTACCGCCTGGTGGACTTCGTGCTGTCCAACCTCGTCAACGCGGACATCCTGCGCATCTGCGTCCTCACGCAGTACAAGTCGCACTCGCTGGACCGCCACATCACCACGACGTGGCGGATGTCCAGCCTGCTCGGCAACTACGTCACCCCCGTCCCCGCCCAGCAGCGGCTCGGCCCCCGCTGGTACCTGGGCAGCGCCGACGCGATCCTGCAGTCCCTCAACCTCGTCTACGACGAACGGCCCGAGTACGTCGCGGTGTTCGGCGCCGACCACGTGTACCGCATGGACCCGCGCCAGATGCTCGCCCAGCACATCGAGGCCGGCGCGGGCGTGACCGTGGCCGGGATCCGCGTCCCGCGCTCCGAGTCCTCGCAGTTCGGGGTGATCACGCCCGGCTCGGACGGGCTCACGGTGGACCGCTTCCTGGAGAAGCCCGCCGACCCGCCCGGCCTCGCGGACGACCCGGAGTGCGTGTTCGCCTCCATGGGCAACTACATCTTCACCACCAAGGCGCTGATAGAGGCCCTCCAGCGGGACGCCGAGGACGAACGCTCCGTCCACGACATGGGCGGCTCGATCCTTCCCCAGCTCACCGAGCGCGGCGAGGCCCAGCTGTACGACTTCAGCGCCAACCACGTCCCCGGCGAGACCAACCGAGACCGCGGCTACTGGCGGGACGTCGGCACCCTGGACGCGTACTACGACGCCCACATGGACCTCATCGCCGAACGTCCCGCGTTCAACCTCTACAACCGGCAGTGGCCCATCTACACCCACTCGGGCCAACTGTCCCCGGCCCGCTTCAACGCGGGCGGCATCGCCAGCGAGTCCATCATCAGCGCGGGCTGCCTCATTCGGGGGCAGGTCACCCGGTCGGTGCTGTCGCCGGGGGTGGTCGTCGACCCGGGAGCGGTCGTGCAGGGGTCGGTGCTGCACGACAACGTCAAGATCGGGCGGGGTGCGGTGGTGCGGGGCGCGGTCCTGGACAAGAACGTGGAGGTACCACCCGGCGCCACGATAGGGGTGAATCCGGAGCGGGACGCCGAGCTCTACACCGTCTCCAAGGGCGGGGTGATCGGGCTCGGAAAGGGCCAGCGGGTGTCCTGAGACACACCAACGGCACCCCTGTGCCCCCTGGGGTGCGAACGACCGGACTTAATCTGCTGTTAACTGTGCGTAGCTTGATCGTACTTGACCGTAATCGCCAGAGGGCGATTGACTGCTTGCCCACCCGTCGTCGACGCGAGGCAAGCCATTGACTTCCGACCCGCTCGCCCCTCTCGACCTGGCGTTCTGGAACATCGAGTCCGCCGAGCACCCCATGCACCTGGGCGCCCTCGGCGTCTTCGAGGCGCACTCGCCCACCGCGGGCGCCCACGCGGCCGACCTGCTCGCCGCGCGGGCCGCCGCGGTGCCCGGCCTCAGGATGCGGATCCGGGACGTATGGCAGCCGCTGTCCTTCGGCGGGGCGACCCGCGAGCCCGCCCCCGACTTCGACCCCCTGGACCACGTCCGGCTGCACGCGCCGACCGCCGACTTCCACGCCGAGGCCGGCCGGCTCATGGAACGCCCGCTGGAGCGCGGCCGCCCGCCGTGGGAGGCGCACGTCCTGCCGGGGGAGGACGGCGTCTCCTTCGCCGTGCTCTTCAAGTTCCACCACGCCCTCGCCGACGGTCTGCGCGCCCTGACGCTCGCCGCGGCGATCCTGGACCCGATGGACCTGCCCGAGCGCAGGCCGCGCCGCGAGGAGCCGTCCCCGGGCTTCCTGCCGGACGTGCGCAAGCTGCCCGGGCTGGTCCGCGGCGCCGTCTCCGACGTGGGCCGGGCCCTCGACATCGGCGCCTCCGTCGCCCTGTCCGGCGTCGGGGTGCGTTCCTCGTCGGCTCTGACCGCCGAACCGAGCGGGACCCGCCGCACGGCGGGCGTGGTCATCGACCTCGACGACGTGCACCGCGTGCGCAAGGCCCAGGGCGGCACCGTCAACGACGTGCTCATCGCGGTCGTCGCGGGCGCCCTGCGCCGCTGGCTCGACGAGCGCGGCGACGGCAGCGACGGCGTCGCCCCCCGCGCCCTGATCCCCGTCTCCAAGCGCCGCCCGCGCACCGCGCACCCACAGGGCAACCGGCTCTCCGGGTACCTGATGAGGCTCCCGGTCGGCGACCCCGACCCCCTCGCCCGCCTCGACACGGTCCGCACCGCCATGGACCGCAACAAGGACGCCGGACCCAACCGCGGCGCCGGTGCCGTCGCCCTGCTCGCCGACCACGTCCCCCCACTCGGCCACCGGCTCGGCGGGCCCCTGGTCAGCCAGGCCGCCCGGCTCTGGTTCGACATCCTCGTCACCAGCGTCCCGCTGCCCAGCCTCGGCCTGAAGCTCGGCGGCAACCCGGTCACCCAGGTCTTCCCGCTCGCCCCGCTGGCCCGCGGCCAGTCCCTGGCGGTCGCCGTCTCGACGTACCGCGGCCACGTCCACTACGGCCTCGTCGCCGACGCGGAAGCAGTGCCCGACCTGGACGTCCTGGCCAGGGCCCTCACCGCGGAGGTGGAGACGCTCATCACCGCCTGTGAGGCTTGACCCCCTCCGTTTTTGGAGGACGGGCCCGGCGCTCCGTAGAATTCCCTGTTCGAAAGCGGACGCGGTCGGAGCGCCGCACGGGGCAGCAGGGAAACGGCAGCGCGATGACGGTGACAGAGGACGGCTCGGCGATCACGGACGAGGCCGTGGACGAGGTCGTGTACGGCCCCGGGATCGACCCGGAGCGGCTGGCCGTCTGCCTCGCCGTGCTCGACGAGCTCGACCAGCTGGAGGTCGACCACCCCGACGCGATCGCCGTGCGCCGGGCCACCGCCGGCGTCTACCGCACGGTCAAGCAGCGGCGCCGCCAGGAGCGCAGGGCCGCCAAGACCGCCCACGACAAGGCGGTCACCGAGGCCACCGCGACCGGTTCCGCCCAGCGCATCGACGACGAGACCGAGGGCATCCTCCCCTCGTCGGTCACCGAGGAGGGGAGGATCGCCGGGATACTCCAGCGCCCCCGCTCCTGCTACACCTGCAAGACCCGGTACGTGGAAGTCGACTACTTCTACCACCAGCTCTGTCCGGACTGCGCCCGGCTGAACCGCGACCGGCGCGACGCCCGCGCCGACCTCACCGGCAAGCGCGCCCTGCTCACCGGCGGCCGCGCCAAGATCGGCATGTACATCGCGCTCAGGCTGCTGCGCGACGGCGCCCACACCACCATCACCACGCGCTTCCCCAAGGACGCCATCCGCCGCTTCAAGGCCATGGACGACTCCGGGGACTGGATGCACCGCCTGGAGGTCGTCGGCATCGACCTGCGCGACCCGGCCCAGGCCGTCGCCCTCGCCGAGCAGGTCACCGAGGCAGGCCCGCTCGACATCCTGGTCAACAACGCGACCCAGACCGTACGCCGCCTGCCCTCCGCCTACGCCGCCCTGGTCGACGGCGAGAGCGCCCCGCTGCCCGCCGGGGAGCTGCCCGCCCACCACGTCATCGGCGCCTTCGGCTCCGGCGCCGTCGACGGCCTGGCCTCCCTGCCCGCCGGGATCTCCGGCATCGACGCCCAGCAGGTCGCCGACCTCGCCCTCGTCGCGGGCAACGCGAGCGTCGCCAAGCACCTCGACGGCACCGCCATCGACGCGGGCGGCCTCGTCCCCGATGTCGTCGACACCAACACCTGGGTGCAGACCATCGAGCAGATCTCCCCGGTCGAGCTGCTCGAGACCCAGCTGTGCAACTACACGGCGCCCTTCATCCTGATCAGCGCCCTGCGCCCGAGCATGGCCGAGGCCGCGAAGAAGGCCGCGAGCGGACGTGCCTACGTCGTGAACGTCTCCGCGATGGAGGGCGTCTTCGGCCGCGGCTACAAGGGCGCGGGACACCCCAACACCAACGCCGCCAAGGCCGCCATGAACATGGTGACGCGGACCAGCGGCCAGGAGATGTTCCAGACCGACGGCATCCTGATGACCTCCGTCGACACCGGCTGGATCACCGACGAACGCCCCCACTTCGACAAGCTGCGCCTCGCCGAGGAGGGCTTCCACGCCCCGCTCGACCTGGTCGACGGAGCGGCCCGGGTCTACGATCCGATTGTGCGCGGTGAACAGGGCGAGGACCTGTACGGCGTCTTCCTCAAGGACTACGCGCCCGGCAAGTGGTGACGCGCCGGCCGTGACGTGTGCCCCGGCGTTCGTAGGGGAACCCGGACCCTCCTGAGTACCGCGCCAGGAGTGAGTCATGGCCAGTCCGCACAACATCGATCCGCGCGCTCTCGGTGACCCGCGCAACCACTACCCCACCGACGAGCAGTTCTACGCGAGCGACCGCCCGGCGCATCCCGTCCTCCCCGAGGACCGGCCCCGCGGCGGCGCCCACGACCCCTACAAGCACCCGTGGACGTGGGGCACGATCGCGTTCGTCGCCTTCGTGGTGCTGATCGTCCTGATGGGGATCGCGCTCTTCCCGTAAGGGAAACCCTCAGGGCTGCGGCGGCGCGTACGACCGCAGCCGGTCATGGACGGCGTATCCGCCCGGCTGCGCCGCCCTGACCCGCGTTCCGCCGTCCACGAGCAGATCCGCACCGGTGATCCACTCGGCCGCGTCGGAGGCCAGCCACACGACGGCCCGCGCCACGTCCGCCGGTTCCCCGATCCGCCCGAGCGGCAGCCCCGCCGCGAGCTCCGCCTCGCCCGGCTCCCACACGAACCGGGCCATCTCGGTACGTACGAGACCGGGGGAGACGGAGTTGACGCGGACCCGCGGCGCCAGCTCCCCCGCGAGCTGCCGGGTGAGATGGAGCAGGGCCGCCTTGCTGGTGCCGTAGGCGCCGATGCGCGGCCCGACATGCGTGGCACCCTCCGTGCAGACGTTGATCACGGAGCCGCCGTGCTCCCGCATCCACGCCCGCCACGCGCAGCGCACCAGCCGCAGCGGTGCCTCGACGTTGACCGTGAACGCCTCGCGCCAGGCGTCCGGGTCGACGTCCATCAGCGGGCCGTACGGCTGGTTGGTCGCGGCGTTGTTGACGAGGACGTCGAGCCGCCCGAACGCGCGGAGGGTGAGCGCGGTGACCTCCGCGAGATGGGCGGGGTCGGCGACGCTGCCCGCCACTCCGATGCCGCCCAGCTCGGCGGCGGTCCGCCGGACGTCCGCGGCGTCCCGGGCCGTCACGCACACCAGCGCCCCGGCGTCCGCCAGCTGCCGGGCGACCTCGCGCCCGATCCCGCGCGTCCCGCCGGTGACGACGGCGGCCTTACCACTCAGCCCGTACGGCGACGTCATCGGCGTACCGTCTCATGACGGGCCGTCAGTCAACAGCCCCGAGACGTGAGTTCCGCGCCGCCAGCAGCTCCAGCACGGTCCGCCAGTCCTCCAGGACCCCCGCGTCGAAGGCGGCGGCCCGGCTCTCCTCCTGAGCGAGGCGCAGCCGCAGCAGGTCGTCGTCGCCGGCGGGGCCTTCGCGTCGTACGAGACGGTGGACGCGTTCGCCGAGCAGGGGTCGTACGGCTTCCGCCGCCCGCTCGTGGCGGTGGGCCTCGTCGCCCGGGCACAGGACCTGCCCGATGTCCTGCACGAGCCCCGCCACTTGGAGCTCCTTGTCGGCGGGGCGGCCGCGGCGCAGCAGCGCGGCGGTCCGCAGGCCGTGCGGGTCCCGGCAGGCGTACAGCAGATCCATCAGCTCCTCGACACTGCGCAGCTCCACGCGTAGTCCTCTCGCCGGACAGGCCGTTGCCGCCCGTCAGCAGACCATGGCCGCCTTGCGAACCGGCCAACGGGACCTGAACTGCGCGACCGGGACCGGATTTCCTCGGATTTCCGCGAAGGCGCGACCGGGCGTGTAGGCCGAACGGGTGAGCTTGCTGGCAGGGCATTTATGGACAAATGCCTTGTTAAGGGACCCAATGAACACGGGGGACTTGTGATAGTTACCCCTTGTTTTCAGCCCCATCGAGCGGGCCCCTGCTCATTTGGTTAATCTGTAGCGGACGGACAGCAGTACGGGGTCCTACCCACACCCACGGTCCGTCCTGGGGCAAACCGATCACCACGGTCTGTTCTCACCAGAGTTACCGGCGCCACCGCGTCCGAACTGTTCTCGACTCAGACCCGAGCGGGCGTCCGGTGCCAGGCCGCATCCTGGCTGGTACGCCCCGAGGGTGACCCGACACATAAGGAGTGCGCGGTGACACCGGAGAAGACGAATCGCGAGCAACGCCCCAAGGAACGCCAGGAGCAGGCCGGCCACAGGCCCGGACAGCTCGGCAGCCTCGACGTGTGGGCGCGGTCCGCCCCCATCCGCCTCGCGGGCTACGAGGACGACCTCGCCGAGCCCCACATCCTGCCCAGCGTGGACTGACGCCGACAGTCCCCTTCGCGATCGCCGACGGCATGGGCGTGCGAGACTCACGCCCATGCCGATGCACCCCGCAGAGCACATGACGCACCGGGCGCCGTAGGTGGCGCCGATACCGCCGCCCCTCTCCGAGGCCGAGGTCGCCGAGGCCGAACGGGAGCTGGGGGTCACCTTTCCCGCCGAGTACCGCGCATACCTGCTGGACGTGAGCGCCGGCGGCGCCGTGTCACGGCTGGCCCGGACGGAGCGCGGCTGGTGGTGGGAGAACAACGGCGCCACCTCGCGCGAGTCGCTCTCCTCCCCGTTTCCGCACCCCGGCTCCTACGCCGTCGAGGACGACGAGCTGGGCGAGCGTGAGCCGCGCGTCGAGGACTTCGCCGATCAGCGCGCCCACGCGGCTGCCTGGCAGGCATGGGACGAGGAGTGCGCGGCGTTCGAGGAGCGCAGGACGGCCGGTGCCGTCGTCGCCCAGGAACACGGCTGCGGCTTCGCCACTCTGCTGGCGCTGACCGGCCCGCTCGCCGGCACCCTGTGGTGGGATGGGCGGGCCACCTGCGGCCTGATCCTCCCGCTCTCCCTCGACCGGCTCCGGGGAACGCCGCCGATCACCTTCGCCGCATGGCTCGGCCGCAGCTCCTGGGACCTTCTGCCGCCCGGCTGGGGCTGACCGGCCTCAGTCCAGCGGTGCCGTTCGTTGCCACGGGTGCAGTTTCTCCAGTTGCTCCGCCGTCTCCAGCAGCAGGGCCTCCGAACCCGGGCGGCCGACCAGCTGTACGGCGGTGGGGGCGCCCGAGGGGAGGGTGCCGAAGGGGACGGACATCGCGGGCCAGCCGGTCAGGTTCCAGGGCGGGGTCATGGGCGAGTAGTTGGTGTTGGCCAGGACGTTGCGGAGCCAGCCGCGCTCGTGCCAGGGCGCCGAGGCGGGGGAGCGGCGGGCCAGCGCCGGGGTGAGCAGGACGTCGTACTCCTCGAAGAACGGCTCCAGGCGACGGCGGAGTTCCTCGCGGCTCCTGCCGGTGCCGGCCCGCTTCACGAAGCGGCGGCCCACCGCGGCGTGGACCCGGGTGCGCCGGGTCAGCAGGGCGGGGTCGAGACCCTGGGCGTCCTCGGACGTGCCGGCCGTCCAGTGGGCGAGCGAGGTGAAGCTCAGCGACATCGGGTACGCCGGGTCCGCGCGGCGCACCTGATGGCCGGCCTTCATCAGCACCTCGGCGGCGTCCCGGGCGGCGGTCTTGTAGGGCGCGGTGATCGCGATGCCGGCGATCGGGCTGCGCAGCGAGACGGCCACCTTGCGCATACCGGACTCGGGCGGCCGTACGAACTCCGCGTCGGCCAGGATGCCCAGCATCAGCCGCGCGTCCTCGACCGTGGTCGCCAGCGGACCGTTCTCGGACATGCCGAACCAGTCGCCGTCGCTGACGCCCGCCGGGACCACGCCGTGACCGGGCTTGATGGTGACGAGGCCGCAGTTGGCCGCCGGGATGCGCAGCGAGCCCATGCCGTCGTTGCCGAGGGCGATCGGGACGAGCCCCGCGGCGACCGCGGCCGCGCTGCCGCCGGAGGAGCCGCCCGCCGTGCGCGAGGTGTCCCAGGGGTTGCGGGCGGTGCCGTGGACGCCCTCGGTGGTGCCGAAGACGCACAGCTCGGGCACGTTCGTCAGGCCCACGACCACCGCCCCCGCGGCGCGCAGCCGGGCGACCGTCACATGGTCCTCCGCCGACGGCGTGTCCGGCGTGGCCGCCGAGCCGACGCGCTTGGACTCGCCGCGTACCGCGAGGTTGTCCTTGACGGCCACCGGCACCCCGGCGAGGGGCAGTTCGGCGAGGTCGGCACGGGCGCCCACCTCGTCGGCCTCGGCGAGCGCCGCCTCGGCCCGTACCGTCCGGAAGGCGCCGACGCGGCCGTCGAGCCGCTCGATCCTGGCGAGGTGCTCGGCCACCACCTCGCGGGGCGTCGCCCGCTTCTCCCGCACGGCGGCGGCGATCTCGGCGGCGGTCCGGCCGATCCAGCTGGTCACGGGTCTCTCCTCGTACTGGCGAGTATGTAGGGAGAACTGTGCCCCGGCTCGGTCGTGGAGTCGAGAGGGGGGGCCTGCCCGGGCACCCGCACGGACGCCTTCTTGGACAATCGCGCCGGTGTTGTTGGACTTTTCGCGAAGCGGCTTCTGGAGACGCGCAGGTCATCCGATCAATGAGCCAACTCGGCTGGTTTCCGGTCCCATTGACAGCTCCTGAGGGCCGTCCAATGATCAGCCATCCGATGAATTGGAGTGGCGTGTGAGTACGTTTCCCAGACGCCGGTTCGTGGGTGTCGTCGCGGCCCTGGCCCTGCTCCTGTCGCCCGTCCCCGCGGTCGCCGGGCAGCGGGCCGCCGAGCCGCCGCCGGTCACCGTCCCGGCCCTCACCGACTGGACCCCGGAGTCCGGCAGCTACGCCTTCGGGTCCGGCGCCCGGCTCGTCGCGGACACCCCCGCCGAGGCCCGGGTCGCCGGCACCCTCGCCGACGATCTGCGGGCGGCCGGTCATGGCAGCGTTCCGGTGGTCGGCGGCACGGCTCGCGGCGGGGACATCGTTGTCGACATCCAGCCGGCCAGGAAGTCGCTCGGCGCCGAGGGCTACGAACTCCGCGTCGGCAAGCGGCTGTCGGTGACCGGCGCGACCGAGACCGGCGCCTTCTACGGCACCCGTACCCTCCTGCAACTCCTCGCGCAGGGCGACCGGGTCCCCGCCGGGCGGACCGTCGACGTCCCGCGCTACAAGGAGCGGGGCGTCGGAGTCTGCGCCTGCTACATCCACATCTCCGTGCCCTGGCTGGAGAACCTCGTCCGCGAGATGGCGAACCACAAGCTCAACCAGCTGCTCCTGGAGCTGAAGGTGAAGAGCGACGCCCATCCCGAGGCCAACACCTGGGGCTACTACACCAAGGACGAGATACGCCGACTCGTCGCCCTCGGCGAGAAGTACCACGTCGAGATCATCCCGGAGATCAACTCCCCGGGGCACATGGACCCGTGGATCGAGAACCGCCCGGATCTCCAACTCACCGACTCCGACGGCGACAAGCAGCCCTCCCGGCTCGACATCACCCAACCGGCCGCCTTCGACTACTACACGAGCCTGATCGACGAGTACGCCGAGGTCTTCAAGGCCCCGGCCTGGCACATGGGCGCCGACGAGTACATGCTCGGCTCCGACTTCGCCAAGTACCCGCAGATCCTCAAGTACGCCCAGGACAGATACGGTTCCGGCGCCACTCCGCAGGACGCCTTCATCGACTTCGTCAACCGCGTCGGCGCCTACGCCGCCGCCAAGGGCAGGAAGCTGCGCATCTGGAACGACGGGCTCACCGGCGCCAACACCGTCCCGGTGACAGCGGGCACCATCGTCGAGCACTGGCTGAACGTGACGACGAAGCCCAGCCAACTCATCGCCCAGGGCTACCCGTTGATGAACGCCTCGTACTCGCTCTACCTCATCCGCGGCGGCTTCCACAGCGACACCGAGGGCCTGTACGACCAGAGTTGGGACCCGCGCAGCTTCGAGGGTGAGAAGCTGGCCTCCGCCCGGGGCGTCACCGGCGCGAAGATCAGCCTGTGGCCGGACAACGGACGCGGCGAGACCGAGAACGAGGTCGCCGTACGGCTCTGGTCGGCCCTGCGCCACATCGCCCAGGCCACCTGGGGCGACTCTCACCCCGACGCCACCTATGCCGGATTCACCGCGCGCGGCGCGGCCGTCGGGCACGCGCCCGGATGGCGGGACCTGACCTCGGTGCCGGTGCCGGACGGGTCGTACTCCTTCCAGGCCGACGGCGTCACGTTCGACGCGGACCTGGCGCGCACCGCGGACGGCTATGTCACCCTGCGCGGCCCGTTGGGCTGCCTCGCGGTGAGCGGCGGCAGGCTCACCCTCAACGTGCCGCTCCAGCCGGGCGTCCAGGCCACCTGGGACGGCTGCTCCGCCACGAACACCTTGCAGCGCTGGCAGTTGCAGCCGGCGGAGGGCGGATACCGCCTCGTCAACGTCATCACGCGGATGGCGCTGAGCGTGACGGCCGACGGCCGCATCGTGCAGTACCCGCCCGACCAGCACCCGCCCGCCGTATGGCAGTTGAGCTGAGGAGCCACAACCATGACCGTCTCCAGACGCACCTTCGTGGCCGGCTCGGTCTCCGCGCTCATCGCGACCGGTCTCACCACGACCTCCGCGCTCGGCTCACCGCTGCCTGCCGACCCCGCGTACCGCATCCCCGTCAGCCCCGACGACACCCCCGACGACGTCGTCCGCAAGGCCTCCCAAGTCCGGCCCACCGCACGGCAGATCGCCTGGCAGGCGCTGGAACGCACCGCCTTCCTGCACTTCGGCGTCAACACCTTCACCGGCCTGGAGTGGGGCACCGGGGACGAGGACCCGGATGTCTTCCAGCCCACCGGCCTGGACACCGACCAGTGGGCCAGGGCCCTGCGGGACGGCGGCTTCAGGCTCGCCATCCTCACCGTCAAGCACCACGACGGCTTCGTCCTCTACCCCTCCCGCTACACCGACCACTCCGTGGCGTCGAGCAGTTGGCGCGACGGACACGGCGACGTGCTGCGGTCGTTCGCCGACTCGATGCGCCGGTACGGCCTGAAGGTCGGCGTCTACATCTCGCCCGCCGACGAGAACCAGTACCTCGACGGCGTCTACGCCAACGGCAGCGCCCGCTCGACCCGCACCGTCCCCACCCTCGTCGCGGGCGACGACCGCACCCCGCCGCAGACCTACACACTGGACGCCACCGACTACGGCGCCCACATGCTCAACCAGCTCTACGAAGTCCTCACCGAGTACGGCCCGATCGACGAGGTGTGGTTCGACGGCGCCCAGGGACGCATCCCGTCGGACAAGGTGGAGAGCTACGACTGGGACAGCTGGTACACCCTGGTCCGCGCCCTCGCCCCGGACGCGGCCATCGCCGTCACCGGACCCGACCTGCGCTGGGTCGGCAACGAGAGCGGGCTCGCGCGCGAGGACGAGTGGAGCGTCGTCCCGGTCAAGGAGAACCAGTACGGGCGCACCGACTGGGCCCTGTCCTACGACACCCCCGACGAGGGCAGCCGCGCCGCCCTGGTCGCCGCCCAGCCGAAGACGGATTACCTCCAGTGGTGGCCCGCGGAGTGCGATGTGTCCATCCGGGACGGCTGGTTCTACCACGCCGATCAACAACCCAAGAGCGTCGACCAGTTGACCGACATCTACTTCGGGTCCGTCGGACGCAACGCGGTGCTGCTGCTCAACGTCCCGCCGGACACGGATGGCTTGCTGGCCGCCGCGGACGTGACGCGGTTGCGGGAGTTCCGGGAGCGCGTGGACCGGGAACTGCCCGAGGATCTGGCCCGTGGCGCCCGTACGGTCACCTCCCAGGGCACGGTGACCGTCGACCTCGGGGCGGTGCGCGCGGTGGACCGGGTCCGGCTGGCGGAGGACATCCGGCACGGTCAGCAGATCGAGGGCTTCGTGGTGGAGGCGCATCTCGACGGGGCCTGGCGGCAGGTGGTGACGGCCGGAACGGTCGGCGCGAGCCGGATTCTGCTGCTGCCGACGGCGGTTCGGGCACGGCGCTGGCGGCTGAGGGTCACCGCGGCCCGGAGCGCGGTGCACGTCGCGGAGTTCGGGCTGTACAAGTCGCAGGTCTGAGGAGGGACTTGGGCGGGCGTCAGGCACCCCGAGCCGCGCCCGTACTGCCCCGCTCGATCAGCCGCGGCACCGGCACCCGTACGGTCCGCGCCGGGCCGCCGTCCAGCAGGGCCGTCAGCTCCCTGGCCGCCGTACGCCCGAACTCGACGCTGTCCCGGGACAGGGCGGACAGCCATGGCCTGACCATGCGGCACAGCGCCGAGTCCTCCCAGGAGACCACCGACACGTCCCCGGGCACGGACCGGCCCAGCTCGGTCGCGGCGGCGGCACCGGCGACGGCCATCACGTCGTTGTCGTAGATCAGCGCGGTCGGCGGGTCGGCGGCCTCCAGGACCCGGCGGGTGACGGCGGCGCCCTCGGCGTCGGAGTAGTCGGTGGTCACCGACCGCACCCCGCTGAGGCCGCGCCGCTCGGCCTCGGCGCGCAGGGTGCGGATACGGCGTTCGGTGTGGGCGAGCCCCGGCAGGCCCGCGATGTGCACGATCCGGCGGTGGCCGAGGGCGTACAGCCCGTCCACCACCGAGGCCATCGCGCCCGCGTCGTCCGCCCACACCGTCGACAGACCGGGGTGGCGTTCGTCGGGCGCGCCGCCGATCACCACGGCGGGCAGGCCGAGTTCGTCGAGGACGTCGGGCCGTGGGTCGGCGGTGCGCGGGTCGACCACCAGCACTCCGTCCACCCGGTGCTCGGCCCACCAGCGCCGGTACACCGCGCACTCGTCGGCCACGTCCTCCACCACCTGGAAGAGCAGCCCGAGATGGCGCTCCGCGAGTACCTCCTGGATACCGGAGACGAGTTGGAGGAAGAAGGAGTCCACGCCCAAGGTGTCCGCCGGGCGGGCGAGCACGAAGCCGACCGTCGCCGCGCCCTCGCCCGACAGGGCACGCGCCGCCGTACTGGGCCGCCAGCCCAGTTCCTCGGCGACCTGCCGCACCCGGTCCCGGGTGTCCTCGGAGACGCCGGGCCGGCCGTTGAGGGCGAAGGAGACCGCGCTCTGGGAGACGCCCGCATGTCGCGCGATGTCCTTCATCGTGGGCCGTCGGGCCGGTGAGCGCTTGCCTGACACGTGCTTCCCCATTCCTGCGAAGATTCCGCGCCAGCATGCACTAATGCGGTTCAGCGCTCAAGTGGCTAAACCGCATTAGTCACTAATTCGATTAGCCCTGCGAGAGTTATTGACGGGCCCTCGGCGAGGCGTGCAGGGTCTGCGTCGTCGGCCAACCCGCCGCACCCGCCCCGCCGCACCCACCCGCCGCACAAGGAGGCCGTTTCGCCGTGCCTGTTTCCCGTAGAGCCCTGGTCGCCGCCGCCGTCTGTCTCGTCCTGCCGCTGAGCGCCTGCGGCTCCGGGGACGACGGCGGAGGCTCGACCGACGCCTCCGGCAAGGTCGAGGGCGACATCACCTTCCAGACCTGGAACCTCAGGGCCAACTTCAAGCCGTATTTCGAAGGCCTGATCGCCGACTTCGAGAAGAAGTACCCCGGGACCAAGGTCAAATGGATCGACCAGCCCGCCGAGGGCTACGCCGACAAGATCAGCGCCGACGCCGCCGGCGGCACCCTGCCCGACGTCGTCAACGTCTCCCCGGACCTCGTCGCCCCGCTCGCCAAGGCCGGTCTCGCGCTCGACCTCGACAAGGCGGCGGCGCAGTACAAGAAGGAGTACCTGGAAGGCGCCTGGGCCAGCCACCAGATACCTGGCATGACCGGCACCTACGCCTTCCCCTGGTACCTCAACACCGGGCCGCTGTTCTACAACAAGTCCCTGTTCAAGAAGGCCGGCCTCGACCCCGACCAGCCGCCGAGGACGTACGACGAACTCTTCACGGACGCCCTCCAGATCGCGAGGAACAGCGACGGCGAGGTCTCCACCCTCGCCAACGTCCCCACCATCGAGGACTTCGGCCGCTACGGCGTCGAGCTCATGAACCCGGCCGGCACCGCCTTCGCCTTCAACGACGCCAAGGGCGTCGAACTCCTCGCCAAGTACAAGGAGCTGTACGACGCCAAGGCCCTCGACCCGCAGGCGCTCACCGCCACCCCCGAGTCGTCCGGCAAGAAGTTCCTCACCGAGGCCGTCGCCATGAACCCGGGCAGCGCCCTCGACCTCGGCAACTTCAAGAAGCAGGCGCCGAACCTCTACAAGAACATCGGCATCACCGACCAGATCACCAGCACCGGCCACGCCAACATGTACGTGATGGGCGTCATGGTCAACGCGCAGAGCAAGAGGAAGCCCGCCGCGGTCGCCTTCGCGCACTACGTCACCGACGCCACGCACCAGATGTCCTTCGCCCGGCAGGTCGCCATCTTCCCCAGCACCGCCGGTTCCCTCGACGACCCGTACTTCACCAAGGAGGACGGGACGGACGAGACCCGGGTGCGGATCGCGGCCGCCAAGTCGCTGAAGACCGCGGTCAACTACACGCCGGTGCTGTTCAGCGAACAGATGAAGACGGCGCTGCGCAACGAGGTCGCCAAGGCGCTGCAGGGCAAGGAGAGCCCCAAGGAAGCCCTCGACAACGCTGTCAAGGCCTGCGACACGCTGCTCCAGCAGCAGGGTTAGCCATGCTGATGTCGTCGACCGGGCCCCGGACACGTCCGGTACGTGTCCGGCGCCACCTGCCCACCAGCCCCTGGGTGTTCGCCGCGCCCGGCCTGCTGATCATCGGCGCGTTCATCCTGTACCCGTTCGTGTCGACCCTGGTGAACGCCTTCACCGACCGCCGCACCCTGATCCCGGGCGAGTTCGTCGGACTCGCCAACTTCCGCGAGCTGCTGCACGACGACATGTTCTGGATCGGACTGCGCAACAGTGTGCTGTACGTCCTCGGAGTCGTCCCCGCCCTCGTGATCCTGCCGCTGCTGCTCGCGCTGCTCGTACAGAAGAACATCCCCGGCATCACCTTCTTCCGGTCCGCCTTCTACACCCCGGTCGTCGCCTCGATCGTCGTGGTCGGCCTGATCTGGGTATGGCTCCTCGACGAACGCGGCCTCATCAACGCCCTGTTGGAGGCCGTCGGGGTGGGCCGGGTCGGCTTCCTGAGCGACCAGTGGCTGCTCCTGATGAGCGCGATGGCCGTCACGGTCTGGAAGGGCCTCGGCTACTACATGATCATTTACCTGGCGGCGCTGGCGAACGTCCCGCGGGAACTGCACGAGGCGGCGGCCGTGGACGGAGCGGGTGCCGTACGGCGCTTCTTCGCCGTGACCGTGCCCGCCGTCCGCTCGACCATGGCACTGGTCGGGGCACTGTCCTCGGTCGCCGCCTTCAAGGTGTTCTCCGAGGTGTACCTGATGGCGGGCCCGAGCGGCGGCCCGGCGGGCGAGGACACCACCCTCGTGATGCTCGTCCAGCGCACCGGCACCGGACTGACCGGCCGCGTCGGCTACGCGTCCGCGATCTCCGTCGTCGTCTTCGTCGTCACCGTCGCACTGATGCTGCTCGTGCTGCGGGCCGACCGCAGGAGTGAGTCATGACCCGAGTACGCGCGGGGGAGTTGGCGCTCCGGTACGTGCTGCTGCTCGCCGTCCTCGCCCTGACCGTGGGCCCGTTCCTCTGGCAGCTGTCGACCTCCCTGAAGGGCCCCACCGAGGACATCTACAGCTCACCGCCGACCTTCCTGCCCCAACACCCCACCCTGCACAACTACGAACGCGTCGCGGACACCATCCCCGTCTGGGACTACGCGTTCAACTCCCTGAAGGTCGCCACCGCCAACGTCGTCACCAACTGCGTCGGCTCCGCCCTCGCCGGATACGCCCTGGCCCGGCTCCGCTACCGGGGCCGCCGGATCGCCACCCTCGCCTTCATCCTGGCGATGCTCGTGCCGGTGGAGGGCATCATCATCGCCCAGTTCACGACCATGCGGGAGCTCGGCCTCAACAACACCCTGATCGGCGTCGTCCTGCCGGGCTGCATCGGCGCCATGAACGTCCTGCTGATGCGCAACGCCTTCCTCAACCTGCCGTACGAGATCGAGGAGGCGGCCTACGTCGACGGCGCCAACGTCTGGCAGCGGTTCCTGCGGATCGCGGTCCCCTCGGTCAGGGGCACCCTCGCCGTCGTCGCGATCTTCGCCTTCATGGGCGCCTGGGACGACTTCCTGTGGCCGCTCATCGTGCTGAGCGACCCGTCCAGGTTCACGCTCACCATCGGCCTCAACTATCTGCACGGCACCTTCGCGGGCGACGAACGCCTCGTCGCCGCGGGCACGGTCATCGCCGTGGCCCCGCTGATCGCCCTCTTCGCCTGCCTCCAGCGGTACTTCTTCCGCGGGGTGGGGGAGGGCGCGGTCAAGGGCTGACCCGACCCCGGTACCTCCGTCACAAGGACACGCATGCCTGCTGCCGTGCGCTTCGGCGTCAACTACACCCCCAGCGAAGGGTGGTTCCACCACTGGCTCGACTTCGACCTCGACTCCGTCCGGGCCGACCTCGACTCGATCGCCGCCCTGGGCCTCGACCACATCCGGGTCTTCCCGCTGTGGCCGTACTTCCAGCCCAACCGCACCCTCATCCGCCCCGCCGCCGTGGACCAGCTCGTGCGGTTGACGGACGCCGCCGCCGAACGCGGCCTCGACGTCAACGTCGACGGTCTGCAAGGGCACTTGAGCAGCTTCGACTTCCTGCCGGCGTGGACCAGGACCTGGCACCGGCGCAACCTGTTCACCGACCCGGACGTCGTCGAGGGCCAGGCGACCTACCTGCGGACGCTCGCCGCGGCGCTGGCCGACCGGCCCAACTTCCTCGGCATGACCCTCGGCAACGAGGTCAACCAGTTCTCGGCGGGCCCCCACCCCGACCCCGACCGGGCCACGTCCGACCAGATCGACGCGTGGCTGACGCGTCTGCTGGCCGCGTGCGAGGAGGGCGCCCCCGGACGGCTGCATCTGCACGCCGAGTACGACGCCACCTGGTACCAGGACGACCAGCCCTTCACCCCGGCCCAGGCCGCCCGGCTCGGCGGGGTCACGGCCGTGCACTCCTGGGTGTTCAACGGCACCGCCCAGCGGCACGGCCGCCCCTCCGTGCCGACCGAGCACCACGCCGCCTACCTCGTCGAGCTGAGCAAGGCATGGGCCGCCGAGCCGCACCGCCCCGTCTGGCTCCAGGAGGTCGGCGCCCCCGCGCCCCTCGTCCCGCCCGAGCACGCCGCCGCCTTCACCGAGGCCACCGTCGCCAACGCCCTGGACTGCCCCGACCTGTGGGGCATCACCTGGTGGTGCTCCCACGACGTGTCCCGGGAGCTGGCCGACTTCCCCTCGCTCGAATACGGGCTCGGCCTGCTGACCAACGACCGCCGACCCAAGGACATCGCCCACGTGCTGGCGAAGGCGGCCCGCGCCCACACCTACGCCCCGGCCGCCCGCACCACCGCCCTCGTCGTCCCCGCGCACCCGTCGCGGCGCTCACAGTGCGCACCCGGCGGGCCCGTCTACGACGCCTTCTTCCGGCTGGTCGCCGACGGGGCCCGCCCCACCACCGTGCTCGACACGCACGCCGCCGACCCCGCCCACCTCACCGCGCGCGGCATCACCGAAGTCATCACGTCCGACCAGGTACTCCCCACCCCACAAGGAGGCACCCGCTCGTGAACCCCACCAGACGCACCGTGCTGATCGCAGGAGCCGCGGCGGCCCTGCTCAGAGCGCAGCCCGCGGGGGCCGCCCCCGAAGCGAAGGCCGCCGCCCTCCAGCCGTACGCCTCCTACTGGTACCCGGACTCCCTGCCCTCCGGCACCCCCGGCACCGGTATCACCTGGCGCAGCCTGAAGTCCTGGCGCGCTGCCGACGACCCCGACCTGGCCTTCAACGCGGCGTCCGTGCCGCTCGCCGCCCGCTTCACCCCCACCCCGGCGAACGGGACCGCCCGCGCCGGACAGGCCCGCATCCAGTCCCTGGTGTCCTTCGGGCCGACGTCGAGCAACCCCTCACAGGGCGCGCCGACAGCCGACTACTACGCCTTCGGGCACTGGGCCTACGTCGACGAACTCGTCTTCTGGGGCGGCTCCTCCGGTGAGGGCCTGATCCTGGCGCCCAACGCGCCGATCGTGGACGCCGCCCACCGGCACGGCGTGCCCGTCCTCGGCAACATCTTCCTGCCGCCGGTCGCCTACGGCGGGCAGTTGCGGTGGACACGGGATCTGGTGCAGAAGGACGCGGCCGGACGGTATCCGCTCGCCGCTCAACTCGTCGCGGTGGCCGAGTCGTACGGCTTCGACGGGTGGTTCGTGAACGCGGAGACCGGGGGTGGGGACAGCACCCTCGGGGCCGCCATGCTCGGCTTCCTACGGGAGCTGAAGTCCCTCGCCGCCGCCCGGGGGCAGCGGGTGACCTGGTACGACTCGATGACCGTGAACGGGTCGGTGAGCTGGCAGGGCGCCCTCAACAGCAGCAACCAGCCCTTCTTCGAGACCGCCGACGACATGTTCGTGGACTTCCGCTGGACGGCGAGCGGTCTCGCCTCCTCGGGTACGCGCGCCGATCAACTGGGGCGCAGCCGCTATGAGTTGTGGGTCGGTGTGGACGTGGAGGCGAACGGCTCGGACAAGTCCGTGAACTGGGACGCGATCGTGCCGAGCGGACGCGCCCACATCGCCTCGATCGGCCTGTACCGCCCCGAGTGGACCCGCAACCACCTGCCCGCGACCCGCACCCCCGAGGACTTCCACGCCGCCGACGACCGCTTCTGGAGCGGCCGTTCACTCGACCCGTCCCGGCCGGACGCCACGGACACCTGGCGGGCGCCGGCCGTGTCCGTCGCCGACCGGTCGACGGTGACGTCGCTTCCCTTCGCGAGCGTGTTCAACACCGGGCACGGGCTGCGCTGGTACGAGCAGGGCGCGGTCACCTCGGAAACGCCCTGGAACCACCTGGGCCTCCAGGACCGGCTGCCGTCGCGGCAGTGGGTGGTGCGCACGGAAGGGCAACGCCCCGCTGTCGGCTTCGACTTCGCGGACGCGTGGCGCGGCGGGAGCAGCGTGCTGGTGGACGGCGCCCTGGACGCGCCGACGGTGCTGGAGGTGTACGCCACACGCCTGCCGATCACCGCTGACACGGTCGTCGAGGTGACGCACCGGACGGACGCGGGCGCGGTCCGGATCGAGCTCGCGGTGGCCACCGGCGAGCCGAGCGCGTATGCCTATCTGCCCGTGGACTCGGGCGACACCTGGCAGACATCGACCGTACGACTCCGAGGCCTGACCGGGACCGTTCACGCGCTCGGGGTGCGGCTCACCGCGACCGACGGGCCCGTGACCTGGCGGCTGGGCGGCATCGCGGTCCGGGACACGGTCCTGAGCCCCGCTGCACCCACCGCGTTCCGCGTGACCGCCGCGTCCGGCGGCGACCTCCGCCTCGCCTGGAACCCTGCCCCCGGCGACGTACGCCACTACACCCTGCACCGCCTGCTCCCGGACGGCACCCGGCGCTTCCTCGGCGGCACCTGTCAGCAGGCCTACTTCCTCGGGGGCCTCCAGCCCGAACAGGGCGAGCGGGCCGCGCGGTTCGAACTGCGTGCCGTGGGGGAGCTGTACACGTCGTCGGCACCCGTCTCCGTCACCCACCCCTGGTAACCCACCCCCCTCAGCTTGGAGTACCCCGCATGCATGACGACCGCCGTCTGGTCGAGGCCCGGCTCAAGCGCGTCCTCGACGAGCGCATCCGCCCCGCCGTGTACCCCGAGTCCGTGCCGCTGGACGTGGCGGTGTGGCACGCCCCCGGTGAACCGGTGCCGGTCGCCGAGGGGCTGGCGTCCGAGCCCGAGCCGATCGAGGTCGGCGCCCGCTGGGGCGCCCCGTGGGGGACCAGTTGGTTCCGGGTCACCGGGACCGTCCCCGAGGCATGGGCCGGGAAGACCGTCGAGGCGCTCCTCGATCTCGGCTTCGACGAGAACATGCCCGGCTTCCAGTGCGAGGGCCTCGTCTACCGCCCCGACGGCACCCCGGTGAAGGGCCTCAACCCGCGCAACCAGTGGGTCAGGATCGGTGCGCCGGTCGAGGGCGGCGAGGAGGTGCGGCTGCACATCGAGGCCGCCTCCAACCCCGTCATCCTCGACTACCACCCCTTCCTGCCCACGCAGTTGGGCGACAAGGAGACCGCGGGCGACGAACCGCAGTACACGCTCACCCGCATGGACCTCGCCGTCTTCGACGAGACCGTCTGGCAGCTCGTCCTCGACCTGGAGGTGCTCGGCGAGCTGATGCACGAGCTGCCGGCGGACTCGGCGCGCCGCTGGGACCTCGTGCGGGCCGTGGACCGGGCCCTGGACGCCGTCGACCTCCAGGACGTGAACGGCAGCGCCGCCCAGGCGCGGGCACGCCTGGAGACCGTCCTGTCCGAGCCCGCCGCGCCCTCCGCGCACCGCATCAGCGCGGTCGGCCACGCGCACATCGACTCGGCGTGGCTGTGGCCGCTGCGCGAGACGGTGCGCAAGGTGGCCCGTACGACCTCCAACATGACCGCACTCCTGGAGGACGAGCCGGAGTTCGTCTTCGCCATGTCCCAGGCGCAGCAGTGGGCGTGGGTGAAGGAACACCGGCCCGAGGTGTGGGCGCGGGTGAAGAAGGCGGTGGCGGACGGCCGGTTCGTGCCGGCGGGCGGGATGTGGGTGGAGTCGGACACCAACATGCCTGGTTCGGAGGCCATGGCCCGGCAGTTCGTGCACGGCAAGCGGTTCTTCCTCGACGAGTTCGGCATCGAGAACGACGAGGCGTGGCTGCCCGACACCTTCGGTTTCGCGGCCGGGCTGCCGCAGATCATCAAGGCGGCGGGCTCCAAGTGGCTGCTGACCCAGAAGATCTCCTGGTCGCAGACGAACAAGTTCCCGCACCACACCTTCCGTTGGGAGGGCATCGACGGCACCCGGATCTTCACGCACTTCCCGCCCGTCGACACCTACAACTGCTCCATGAAGGGCAGCGAGATCGCCCACGCGGCCCGCAACTTCAAGGACAAGGGCGTCGCCCGGCACTCCCTCGCCCCGACCGGCTGGGGCGACGGAGGCGGCGGCACGACCCGGGAGATGATCGCCAAGGCGGCCCGTCTGCGCGACCTCGAAGGATCTGCGACCGTGGTGTGGGAGACGCCGACGGAGTTCTTCCAGAAG
This sequence comes from Streptomyces sp. NBC_00028, assembly GCF_045041065.1. NCBI lineage: Bacteria > Bacillati > Actinomycetota > Actinomycetes > Kitasatosporales > Streptomycetaceae > Streptomyces > Streptomyces sp. NBC_00028. The sequence goes on from NZ_CP108293.1 coordinate 8,816,217, forward strand.
GCCGAGTCCGAGTACCCGGAACCGCCCGTGTGGGTGGGCGAGTTGTATCTCGAACTCCACCGCGCCACCCTCACCAGCCAGGCGAAGACCAAGCAGGGCAACCGCCGCAGCGAACATCTCCTGCGCGAGGCCGAACTGTGGGCGGCGACGGCGGCCGTCAGAACCGGATTCCCCTACCCCTACGAGGACTTGGACCGCATCTGGAAGACGGTCCTGCTCCACCAGTTCCACGACATCCTGCCCGGCTCGTCCATCGCGTGGGTGCACCGCGAGGCGCGGAGGACGTACGAGCGGGTCGCCGAGGAGCTGACCGGCATCATCGAGTCCGCACAGCGCGCCCTCGCGGGGGAGGGGGACCGGGAGCTGGTCTTCAACTCCGCCCCACACACCCGCGCCGCCGTCCCGGCGGGCGGCGCCGCCACACCGGTCGTCGAAGGCCGCACACGGATCACCGACCGCCCCTCCGGAGGGCACATCCTCGACAACGGCCTCCTGCGCGTGGAGATCGACGGCGACGGACTGGTGGTCTCGGCCCACGACATCGCGGCCGACCGCGAGACGATCGCGCCGGGCACGGCCGCCAACCTCCTCCAACTCCACCCCGACTTCCCGAACATGTGGGACGCCTGGGACGTGGACGAGTTCTACCGCAACACGGTCACCGACCTCACGGCGGCGGACGAGGTCGTCTCCGACGGCGAGAGCGGCGTGCGGATCGTCCGCACCTTCGGCTCCTCCCGCGTCACCCAACTGCTCTCCCTCGCACCGGGGGAGCGGCGGCTGCTGCTGGACACGGAGGTCGACTGGCACGAGACGGAGAAGTTCCTGAAGCTGGCGTTCCCGCTCGACGTGCACGCCGAACGGTACGCGTCGGAGACCCAGTTCGGGCACTTCCACCGGCCCACCCACACCAACACCAGCTGGGAGGCGGCCAAGTTCGAGGCCTGCAACCACCGCTTCGTCCACCTGGAGGAGCCCGGCTGGGGCGTCGCCGTCGCCAACGACTCGACGTACGGCCACGACGTGACCCGGACGGTGCGCACGGACGGCGACGGCGGTACCACGACCTCCGTCCGGGTCTCCCTGCTCCGTGCCCCGCGCTTCCCCGACCCCGAGACCGACCAGGGCGTCCACCGCTTCCGGCACGCGCTGATCCCCGGCGCGGGCATCGGCGACGCGGTCCGCGAGGGCTGGCGGATCAACCTCCCGGAACGCCGGACCACCGGTGCCGGCGAGGTGACCCCGCTGGTCACGGCCGACCAGGACGCGGTCGTGATCACGGCGGTGAAGCTGGCCGACGACGCCAGCGGCGACGTGATCGTACGGCTGCACGAGGCGCACGGCGGACGAGCCAGGGCCACCCTGACGGCCGGGTTCGAGGTGGCGGACGTGACGGCGACCGACCTCCTGGAGCGGCCACTGCCGGAAACGGTGACCCGGGACGGCAACCGCGTGCCGCTGCGCCTGCGTCCCTTCCAGCTCGTCACCCTGCGCCTGAGGAGGGCAGAATCCGGGGTGTGACGAGCACTTCGACGACGATCAGCGCGCGGGAACTCAACCGGGCCACACTCGCCCGTCAGCTGCTGCTGCGCCGGGAGCCACTGGGAGTCGCCGCCGCGGTCCGGCGCCTCCTCGCCCTCCAGGCGCAGCAGCCCGCGTCGCCGTATCTCGCGCTGTGGAACCGGCTCGACGGCTTCGACCCGGCCGAACTGGACGCGGCCTTCGCCGACCGCACGCTGGTGAAGGCGACCCTGCTGCGGATCACCCTGCACGCGGTCCACCGCGACGACTACGGCACGGTCCGGGAGGCGATGCAGCCGACGCTGCACGCCTCCCGGCTCGGCCACCGCTTCGCCGCCGCGGGTCTCACCCCGGCGGACGCGGCCGAACTGGAGCCGGGGTTCCTGGAGTTCGCGTCCCGGCCCCGGTCGAACGGCGACCTGGCGGGCTGGTTGGCGGAGCGGGTGGGCGCGGAGAAGAAGGAGGGGGCGTGGTGGGGACTGCGGTCGTACGCCCCGCTGGTGCACGTACCGACCGGCGGGCCCTGGTCCTTCGAGTACTCCCCGTCGTACGTCGCCGCACCCGAGGGCCGCTTCACCGGCGACCCCGGAGCGGCACTGCGCACCCTCGTCCTGCGCTACCTGGAAGGCTTCGGACCCGCGTCGGTGGCGGACATCGCCCAGTTCGCGATGGTCCAACGGGCTCGCGTCCGGGCCGTGTTGGGGACGCTCGGCGAGACGCTGGAGGTGTGGGCCGGCCCCGAGGGGAGGACGCTGTACGACGTCCGGGACGCCCCGCGCCCACCCGCCGACACCCCCGCCCCACCCCGCCTCCTCCCCATGTGGGACAGCGTTCTGCTGGCGTACGACGACCGCAGCCGGATGATCCCGCCCGACCACCGCAAGCTGGTGACCCGGGTCAACGGAGACGTCCTGCCGACGCTGCTGGTCGACGGGTACGTGGCCGGGGTGTGGCGCCCCGTGGAGGGCGGCATCGAGGCGACGGCCTTCCACGACCTCCCGGACGCGGCATGGGACGGGCTGGCGGAGGAGGCACGCGCACTGCTCGCCCTCCTGGCGGACCGGGACCCGCGGGTCTACAGCCGGTACGCCCACTGGTGGAGCAAGCTCCCCACGGGACAGACCCGGGTACTCCCTGACTGACCGCTCACGCCCCGCGTTGTCAGTGGCTGTCCGTAAGGTGGCATCGATCTTGCGGATGCGGCATCGGGAGACGGGGACACATGGGTGCCAGCGGTTGGGAGTACGTCGCCCCGTTCAAGGGGACCGTCGAGGAGTCACTGGAGGCGCTGCACGCGCAGGTCTTCCAGGACGAGTACGGCGACGACGACACGTACGAGAGCCTTGAGGAGCTCTGGGCGGACGAGGAGTTCATGGGCGAGGAGGGGACCCACTCGATCCTGGACATCGACCGCGTCGTCCACACGACCACCGCCCCCTCGGACCACGACGTCCGGGACTACGGCACCCTGCGCCCGCTCGCGCCCGAGCGCGTCAGACACCATTTCGGCACCGAGCACCCCACGCCCGACCGGTTCCGGGAGGTGCTGGCCCGGTCGTATGCGTCCATGGGACCCCGCTCCGGCCCCGGTGAGACGCTCCTCGACGAGTGCCGTATGCGGTGGACCGGCCTGTACGTCGTCCTGCACACCGGCGATGAGCCGACCCACCTGGGGATATTCGGCTTCTCGGGCGACTGAGCCGCTGTGGTCAGGCCTCGCTGATCTGCGATCGCAGCCACTGCTCCACCTCACCCACATGAGCCGCCGCCGCGGCCCGTGCCGCCTCCGGGTCATGGGCCACCAACGCCCGATGGATCGCGGCATGTTCCCGCCGCGTCCGCTCGAAGGCACCCTCTTCCTGGTAGCCGCGCCACACCCGGGCCCGGAAGGTGCGTGAGGACAGGCCCTCCAGGATCGCGGCCATGGTGTCGTTGCCGGCGGCCAGGGCGATCTCGCGGTGGAAGGCGAGGTCGTGGGCGAGGATCTCCTCGGGGTCGTCGGTGGCGTTCATCGCCGTGAGGTGCTTCTCCACCTCGGCCAGCTGGTCCGGGGTGATCCGGGCCGCCGCCAGCGCGGTCGCCGTCGACTCCAGGATGCGGCGCACCTCCAGCAGCTCCACCAGACGCGGGCCGCGGGACAGATCGGCGACCACGCCGAACGTCTCCAGCAGGTCACCGGCCTCCAACTGCGTCACGTAGATGCCCGAACCGTGCCGGGCCTCCAGCACCCCCAGCACCGTCAGCGCGCGGATCGCCTCCCGCATCGAGCTGCGCGAGATCCCCAGCTGCACGGCCAGATCCCGTTCCGTGGGCAGCCGCTGCCCGGGCTCCAGGCTGCCCTGGGCGATCATCGCCTTGATCTGCTCGATCGCCCGCTGGGTCACCGTGCCCTTCTGCGGGGTCTCCTCCACGCCACCACTCCTCCACTCGCCGTGCGCCGCAGTCTAACCACCGAGGTGGTCTGACCACTATGGCCCGAGCGCACGGAAAATCGGCTCCACAGGGTGTTGTGGAGGCGAAGTGGTCTGATAAATATGCGGGCATCTGCTCGATCACGCTCGACGAGGAGCTGAGAGATGGCCGGCTGGACAGTGCGGAACGGACGTCGTAACAGGGGCATATCGGTGTGGGCGGTGCGTACGACGGCTGCGGCCGCCTGCGCGGGGCTCGCGCTCACGGCATGCGGCAGCACCAAGGACACCGGCGGTTCCACCACCGCCGCGGGCGACGGGAACGGCAAGGTCGGGGTGGTCCTGCCCCTGCTCACCTCGCCGTTCTGGCAGTCGTACAACGACTATGTCCCGAAGATGGCGAAATCCGAGGGCGTCGACGCGCTCAAGACGGTCAACTCCAACAGCGATCCCTCCCAGCAGATCACCGACATCAACACCGAACTCAACCAGGGCGTCGAGGGCCTGGTCGTCGCCCCGCTGGACAGCGCCGCCATCGAAGCCGGCCTGGACCAGGCGGAACGCAAGGGCGTACCCGTGGTCGCCGTCGACGTGGCCCCCGACAAGGGCAAGGTCGCCATGGTCGTGCGCGCGAACAACGTCGCGTACGGCGAGAAGGCCTGCCAGTACCTCGGCAAGCAGATCCCCTCCGGCAAGGTCGTGCAGATCATGGGCGACCTCGCCTCGGTCAACGGCCGGGACCGTTCGGAGGCGTTCCGGGCCTGCGTGAAGAAGAACTTCCCGAAGCTGAAGGTGCTGGAGATCCCCGCCAAGTGGGAGTCCGACGCGGCCGCCTCGAAACTCGACACCCTGCTGAACTCCAACCCCGACATCAAGGGCATCTACATGCAGGCCGGCGGCGTCTATCTCGCGCCGACCCTCCAGACCCTGAAGTCCAAGGGCATGCTGAAGACCGCCGGACAGTCCGGGCACATCACCATCGTCTCCAACGACGGCATCCCGCAGGAGTACGAGGCCATCCGCAAGGGCGAGATCGACGCCACCGTCTCCCAGCCCGCGGACCTGTACGCCAAGTACGGCATGTACTACATCAAGGCGGCGATGAAGGGGGAGACCTTCAAGCCCGGCCCCACGGACCACGACTCGACGATCGTCAAGCTGCCCAGCGGCATCCTGGAGGACCAGCTCCCCGCGCCCCTGGTCACCAAGGACAACGTCGACGACCCCGACCTGTGGGGCAACACCGTCAAATGACCACGGCACTCGTAGAAGCCCAGAGCATCGTCAAGCGGTACGGCCCGACCACCGCCCTCGCCGACGGCCGCCTCACCGTGCTGCCGCGCGAGTCCCACGCCCTCGTCGGCCGCAACGGCGCCGGCAAGTCCACGCTGGTGAACATCCTCAGCGGCCTCCAGTCCCCGGACGAGGGAACGGTCCGCTTCGACGGCGAACCCGCCCCCGCGCTCGCCGACCGGGACGCCTGGCGGCGCAAGGTCGCCTGCGTCTACCAGAAGCCGACCGTCGTCCCCGAACTCACCGTCGCCGAGAACCTGTTCATCAACCGCCAGCCCCTGCACCGCGGATTCATCAGCTGGCGAAGACTCCGCCGCGACGCCGCCGAGCTCCTCGGCACCTGGGGCGTCCACGTCGACCCGGAGGCCCGCACCGCCGACCTCAAGGTCGAGGACCGCCAAATGGTGGAGATCGCCCGGGCCTTGAGCTTCGGCGCCCGCTTCATCGTCCTCGACGAACCGACCGCCCAGCTCGACAACCGGGAGATCGAACGCCTCTTCACCCGGATGCGGGCCCTCCAGGAGTCCGGCGTCACCTTCCTCTTCATCTCCCACCACCTCCAGGAGGTCTACGAGGTCTGCCAGACCGTCACCGTCCTGCGCGACGCCCGCTGGATCACCACGGCACCCGTGGCGGACCTGCCACGGGCCGCGCTGGTGGAGGCCATGGCGGGGGAGACGGTCGCCGAACACGCCGTACGAGGGCGCTCTGTCGATGCCGGGGCTCCCGTCCTGCTCGACGCACGCGGGCTCACCTCCGACGCCTACCGGGACATCGACCTGACCGTCCGCCGCGGCGAGGTCGTCGGGCTCGCCGGTATCAGCGGCAGCGGGAAGATCGAGCTCGCCGAGTCGTTCACGGGGCTGCACACACCGACGAGCGGCACCGCCCGACTCGACGGTACACAGCTGCCGTTCGGCGATGTACAGGCCGCCCTGAAGGCCGGCGTCGGCTGCGTGCCGCGCGACCGGCACGGACAGGGCCTCGTGTTCGGCATGAGTATCGGTGACAACGCCACCATGAGCGTCCTGGACCGGCTCGGCCGCTTCGGCTTCGTCGGCAGCGACCGCAGACGGGGCTTCGCCACCGAACTGATCGACCGCCTCGACATCCACACCGAAGGCCCCGACCAGCCCGTCTCCGACCTGTCCGGCGGCAACGCGCAGAAGGTCGTCATGGCCCGCGCCCTCGCCTCCGATCCCCGTCTCCTCGTCCTCATCAACCCCACCGCGGGCGTCGACGTGAAGTCCAAGGAGTCACTGCTCGCCCATGTGGACAGCGCCCGCGACGACGGCACCGCCGTACTCGTCGTCTCCGACGAACTCGACGACCTGCGCCGCTGCGACCGCGTCCTCGTCCTCTTCCACGGCCGCGTGGTCGCCGAGCACGCGGCCGGCTGGCGCGACCACGAGCTGATCGCCTCCATCGAAGGAGTGGACCACCATGGCTGACACCAAGGCTCCGCCGGTGAAGCAGCAGCGCGTGCCCGAGGCGGGGGCGGCTCGTGCGGTGCTGCTGCGCAGGGCGCGCGAACTGGCTCTCGTCCCCGCGCTGTTGCTGCTCCTCGTGCTCGGCGGCGTACTCAACGACTCCTTCCTCACCGAAGCCACCCTGGTCTCCATCCTGGCCTCGTCCGCCGCGCTCGCGATGGTCGTGCTCGCCGAGTCGCTGGTACTCATCACCGGCAAGTTCGACCTGTCACTGGAGTCGGTGGTCGGCATCGCTCCGGCGGTGGCGGCGCTCCTGGTGCTGCCCGCGGCACAGGCCGGCTGGGGCACGGAACTGCCCGCCGCGGTCGCCCTGCTGGCCATCCCCCTGGTGGGAGCGGTCATCGGGGCGTTCAACGGCATCCTCGTGGTGAAGGTGAAGCTCAACGCCTTCATCGTCACCCTGGCCATGCTGATCATCCTGCGGGGGTTGCTGGTCGGCGCCACCAAGGGCAAGACGCTGTTCGGCATGCCGGACGCGTTCTTCTCGCTCGCCACCACCACGTTCCTGCGGATCCCGATGTCGGTGTGGGTGGCCGCCGTGGCCTTCGCGGTGGCCGGGCTCGTCCTCAAGTACCACCGGATCGGCCGCGCGCTGTACGCGATCGGCGGCAACCTGGAGGCGGCCCGCGCGGCCGGTATCCGGGTCGACCGCGTCCGGCTCGGGGTGTACGTCGTCGCCGGGGTGCTCGCCTCGATCGGCGGCCTCATGTACACCGGCTACGTCGGTGCCATCGGCGCCAACCAGGGCCAGAACATGATCTTCACGGTGTTCGCCGCGGCCGTCATCGGAGGCATCAGCCTCGACGGCGGCCGGGGGACCATGTTCGGCGCCCTGACCGGCGTACTCCTGCTGGGTGTCGTCAAGACCATGCTCACCATGGCCCAGGTGCCGTCCTTCTGGATCGACGCCATCTACGGCGGAATCATCCTCCTCGCCCTCATGATCGCCCGCGTCACCACCGGCCGCGCCCAGGACTGACCCCGTCCCCTACTGAAAGGCCCTCCGTGTCACCGACCCCCGCCGGCGTCGCCCGCATCACCGCGGTCGACACCCACGACATCCGCTTCCCCACCTCGCGCGAGCTCGACGGCTCCGACGCGATGAACCCGGACCCCGACTACTCGGCCGCGTACGTCGTCCTGCGCACCGACGCCGGTGACGGACACGAGGGGCACGGCTTCAGCTTCACCATCGGGCGGGGCAACGAGGTCCAGGTGGCCGCCATCCACGCACTGCGGCACCACGTGGTCGGCCGGTCCGTCGAGGAGCTGTGCGCCGACCCCGCAACCCTGAACCGCGACCTGATCGGCGACAGCCAACTGCGCTGGCTCGGCCCGGAGAAGGGCGTGATGCACATGGCGATCGGCGCGGTCGTCAACGCCGTGTGGGACCTCGCCGCCAAGCGCGCCGACAAGCCCCTGTGGCGGCTGCTCGCCGACGCCGAGCCCGAATGGCTGGTCCGCCAGATCGACTTCCGGTACCTCACGGACGCGCTGACGCCGGACGAGGCACTCCAGATCCTGCGCCGGGGGAGGGCGGGCGCGGCGGAACGTATCAGCACGCTGTCGGAACGCGGCTACCCCGCCTACACCACCTCCCCGGGCTGGCTCGGCTACGACGACGCCAAACTCACCCGCCTCGCCACCGAGGCCGTCGCCGACGGCTTCCGGCAGATCAAGCTGAAGGTCGGCGCGGACCTGGACGACGACATACGGCGCTGCCGGGTCGCCCGCCACGTGGTCGGCCCCGACATCCGTGTCGCGATCGACGCCAACCAGCGCTGGGACGTCGACGAGGCGGTCCGCTGGACCAAGGCCCTCGCCGAGTTCGACCCGTACTGGATCGAGGAGCCCACCAGCCCCGACGACATCCTCGGCCACGCCGCGATCCGCGAGGCCGTCGCCCCGGTGAAGGTCGCCACCGGCGAGCACGTCCAGAACCGGGTCGTCTTCAAGCAGCTCCTCCAGGCCGGCGCCGTCGACGTCGTCCAGATCGACGCGGCCCGGGTCGGCGGCGTCCACGAGAACCTCGCGATCCTGCTGCTCGCCGCCAAGTTCGGTGTCCCGGTCTGCCCGCACGCGGGAGGTGTGGGGCTGTGCGAACTCGTCCAGCACCTGTCGATGTTCGACTACGTCGCGATCACCGGCACCACCGAGGACCGTGTCATCGAGTACGTCGATCATCTGCACGACCACTTCCTCGACCCGGTGGTGATCAGGGAAGGTCACTACACGGCACCCACCGCGCCGGGCTTCTCGGCCACCATGCGGCCCGAGTCGATCGCCCGCTACACGTTCCCGGACGGCGCCTTCTGGGCAGAAGATCTCGCCGACGCAGCGCACAAGAAGGGACACGCGGCATGACCGACTTCGAGGGCCTCAAGGCCCTGGTGACCGGCGGCGCCTCCGGCATCGGCCGGGCCACCGCGGAACTCCTGGCCGCCCGCGGCGCCCAGGTCGCCGTCCTCGACCTCGACCCGTCGTCCGTGACCGAGCCCCTGCTCGGACACAAGGCCGACGTCACCGACGACGCCTCCGTGCGCCAGGCGGTCGCCGCCGCCGTCGCCGAACTGGGCGGCCTCGACGTCCTGGTCAACAACGCGGGGATCGGCGCCCAGGGCACCGTCGAGGACAACGACGACGCCGAATGGCACCGCGTCCTGGACGTCAACGTCATCGGTATGGTCCGCACCGCCCGCGCCGCCCTCCCACACCTGCGCCGGTCGTCCCACGCGGCGATCGTCAACACCTGCTCCATCGCCGCCACCGCGGGCCTTCCCCAACGCGCCCTCTACAGCGCGACCAAGGGCGCGGTGTACTCGCTGACCCTCGCCATGGCCGCCGACCACGTCCGCGAGGGCATCCGCGTCAACTGCGTCAACCCCGGTACGGCGGACACCCCGTGGATCGGCCGCCTCCTGGACAAGGCCCCCGACCCCGCCGCCGAACGCGCCGCCCTGGAGGCCCGCCAGCCCACCGGCCGCCTTGTCTCGGCCGACGAGGTCGCGGGCGCCATCGCCTACTTGGCGAGCCCGCTCTCCGGCGCCACCACCGGCACCTCCCTCGCCGTGGACGGCGGCATGCAGGGCCTGCGACTGCGCCCGGCGGGCCAGTGAGCACGCCCCCCACGCCATCGGGGCTGGGCTTCGGAGCCGCCGTCATCGCCAACCTCTACACCGAGGTCCCCGAGCAGCAGGCGCACGAGGCGGTGTCCGCCGCCTGGGAGCGCGGCATCCGCTACTACGACACCGCGCCCCACTACGGCCTCGGCCTGTCCGAACGCCGCCTGGGCGCGGCCCTGCGCGAGCACCCGCGCGAGGAGTATCTGATCTCGACCAAGGTAGGCCGCCGCCTGGAGCCCTCGGCCGCCGGCGGTGACGACCTGGCCCACGGCTTCGCCGTCCCCGCCACGCACCGCCGCGTCTGGGACTTCACCGAGGACGGCGTACGACGCACCCTCGACGCCAGCCTCGAACGCCTCGGCCTCGACCGCGTCGACATGGTCTATCTGCACGACCCCGACGACCACGCCGAGCAGGCCTTCCGCGAGGGCTACCCGGCCCTGGAGAAGCTCCGGGCGGAGGGCGTCGTCGGCGCGATCGGCGCCGGGATGAACCAGGCCGGGATGCTCACCCGCTTCGTCCGTGACACGGACGTGGACGTGGTGCTGTGCGCCGGCCGCTACACCCTGCTCGACCAGAGCGCGGCCACCGAGCTGCTCCCCGCCGCCCTCGCCAAGGGCACCTCCGTCGTCGTCGGCGGCGCCTTCAACTCCGGGCTGCTCGCGGACCCGAAGCCCGGCGCGACGTACAACTACACCGAGGCGCCGACCGAGTTGCTGGACCGGGCCCTGCGCATGAAGGCGGTCGCCGAGCGGCACGGCATCGGCCTGCGCGCCGCCGCCCTGGCCTTCTGCGCCGCCCATCCGGCCGTCACGAGCGTCCTGGTGGGAGCCCGCTCGGCGACCGAGGTCCACGACAGCGCCGACCAGTTCGCGACGCCGGTACCGGAGGCCTTCTGGCAGGAGCTGCGGGAGACCGGCCTGCTGAAGGAGCCCGCATGAGGATCGCCCTGCACACCAAGGTGCGCGCGGATCGCGTCACGGAGTACGAGGCGGCCCACCGCGAGGTCCCGAAGGAGCTGACGGACGCCATCCGCGCCGCGGGCGCGAGCTCCTGGACGATCTGGCGCAGCGGCACCGATCTCTTCCACGTCCTGGAGTGCGAGGACTACGGACGGCTCCTCGCCGAGCTGGAGCGGCTGCCGGTCAACATCGCCTGGCAGGCGAGAATGGCCGAACTGCTGGACGTCGTCCACGACTACACGGCCGAAGGCGCGGACGCCGGCCTGCCCGTGGTCTGGGAACTGCCATGACCGTCGTCGACGCGCACCACCACCTGTGGGACCTGTCGGTGCGCGACCAGGACTGGATCGCCGAGGGCAGCCCGATCCGCCGGGACTTCACGGTCGACGACCTCGCCGCGGAGGCCCGGTCCGCCGGAGTCGACCGGACGGTGCTCGTGCAGACCGTCACCGTCGCCGAGGAGACCCCCGAGTTCCTCGCGCTCGCGGCGGAACACGACCTGATCGCAGGCGTCGTCGGCTGGACCGACCTCACGAGCCCTGCGGTGGCCGACGCACTGGCGGGACTGCGCGAACTCCCGGGCGGGCGCTTCCTCAAGGGTGTCCGGCACCAGGTCCAGGGCGAGCCCGACCCGGAGTGGCTGCTGCGGACCGACGTACAGCGGGGGCTCGCGGCGGTCGCGGAGGCGGGGCTGGTGTACGACCTGGTGGTCCTGCCGCATCAGCTGCCGGCCTGCGCGAAGGCGGCCGTACTCCTGCCGCAACTGACCTTCGTCCTGGACCACTTGGGCAAGCCGCCGATCGCCTCGGGTGACCTGGACGCCTGGGCCGCCGACCTCCGGGCCCTCGCGGCGCTGCCCAACACGGTCGCCAAGCTCTCGGGGCTGGTCACCGAGGCGGACCCCGGCTCCTGGACCGCCGACGACCTGCGCCCGTGCACGGAGACGGCGTTGGACGCCTTCGGCCCGGACCGGCTCATGTGGGGCTCGGACTGGCCGGTGTGCCGACTGGCGGCGACCTACGGTCAAGTGCTGGACGTCACCCGCCGGTTGGTAGGCACGGACCCCCGAATCCTCGGGGCGACCGCCACCCGGGTCTACGACCTCTGAGCCACCCCCGCCAGCCGCGTCGGCGGCAGATACTCGCGCACATACGTCCGCTCCCAGCACGCGCCCGTCTCCCGCAGTTCACGCCAGGTCGTGTACCGGTAGCGGAAGAGACGGGCACGGACGTAGCGCGGCGGGGCGTCCGGCGGGAACGGGGAGCGGCGGAGCAGTCTGAGGGTGTCGCGGTCGTTCTCCAGCAGCCGTTCCACGAACGTGCCGAACCACGACCCCGCGTACGCGGGCGACAGCGCCGCGAACCACATCAACCAGTCGAGCCGCAGATGGTACGGGGCGAACTGGCGCGGCCAGCGCCGGGGATCGCCGGGCTTGCCCTTGAACTCGTACTCCCGCCAGTCCGAGTCCTCGCGCGGCACGTCCTCGGCCGTGCCCTCGACGACGACCTCGTAGCGGATCCGGCTGACGCTGCCGAACGCGCCGTAGGAGTTGACCAGATGGAGCGGGTCGAAGGAGCGGTTCATGATCTGGCGGCGGGAGACCATGTTGGTCACCGGGTGGTAGCTGAGACAGACCAGCACCGCGGCGACGGCCAGGACGACGATCTCGTACCAGAGCGGGGCGTCGGGCGTCGACGGGGCGTCGTACGGGAACTCGACCGCCGACAGGGCCAGCACGACGGTGATCCAGTTCAGCCAGGAGAAGTTGCCCGACAGGACCAGCCACAGCTGGGTGACGATCATCAGTGCGGCGGCTGCCGTGGCGAGCGGCTGGGGAGTGAACAGCAGGATGGGCACGACGAGTTGGGTGAAGTGGTTCGCGGCCACCTCGACCCGGTGCAGCGGCCGGGGGAGATGGTGGAAGAACCAGCTCAGCGGGCCCGGCATCGGCTGGGTCTCGTGATGGTGGTCCAGACAGGTCAGCTTCCGCCAGCACGCGTCCCCGCGCATCTTGATCAGACCGGCCCCGAACTCCACCCGGAAGAGGATCCAGCGCAGCAGGAACAGCACCACGACCGGCGGGGCCACGTCGTCGTTGCCCAGGAAGACGGCCAGGAAGCCGACTTCGAGCAGCAGGGACTCCCAGCCGAACGCGTACCAGGTCTGGCCCACGTTGACGATCGACAGATACAGCAGCCAGGGCACCAGCCACAGCGCCATCCCCGCCGCCAGCGGCAGCCGGGAGTCGAGGCCCGCGAGCAGCGCCGCCGACACCGCGCAGCCCGCCCAGGCGCAGCCGGCGAAGAAGCGGTCGGAGTAGTGGAGATGGAACAGGCTGGGGGCGGCCTTGAAGGGCAGCCGTTCGACGTAGCGGGGGATGGGAAGCATGCCGCGCGAGCCGAGGAGGGCCTTGAACTGCAGGGCCGCCGTCAGGAAGGCCACGAGGTACACACCGGCCAGCGCCCGCTGGAAGACCAGTCGGCTGAGCCAGTAGTCGGGTGCGGTGAACCAGTTCACGGCCAGGTGCTCCTTCCTGCCATTGTCGCGCGAAAACCCCGTGTCACTCTCCGTCTACCACTCCTCCGCTTGCGTAACCCAAGTGAGTGAAGCAGACAATAGTGACGAATTACCCGTCATGAGGTGGGAGAGCACGGTGCGCACCGGAACCTTCGTCACTGTCTGCGCGCTCTCGGCGGCGCTGATCGTCGTCGGCTGCGCGGCATCCAATGACATCGCGAACGGCACGAGGGCGAGCGTGGAGGTCTTCCTCCAGCCCGTCGCGGCACAGGGGCCGGACCCCTTCACCGCGTCCACGGCGACCGCGACGGCCACGGCCGCACCCGTCACCCGAACGCAGCAACCGCACCAGTCCGGCGACCGCTCGATCTCGGGCGGCACGCCCGGCCTCTACGGCGGCACCGCGGGCACCGGCAGCTGTGACGTGAACCGGCAGATCGACCAGCTGACCGCCGACCCGGCCAAGGGGGGCGCCTTCGCCCAGGTCGCCGGCGTCCCGCGGGCCTCGGTCCCCGCCTACCTGCGCTCCCTCACCTCGGTCGTGCTGCGTGCCGACACCCGTGTCACCAACCACGGATACCGGGGCGGGCGGGCCACCGACTTCCCGTCCGTCCTTCAGGCCGGCACCGCCGTCCTCGTCGACGACCGGGGCGTCCCCCGCGTCCGCTGTGCCTGCGGCAACCCGCTGACGGCCGCGCCGCCGCAGCACGGCAACCCCGGGACGAAGGGGCGGGCGTGGTCCGGTTACGGGCACGACCAGGTGATCGTCGTGACCCCGGCGCCCCAGGTCATCACCCGCATCACGATCATCGACGTCGTCGACAACACCTGGATCGAGCGGCGCTGCGGACACGACGTACGCCACGACCACGTCGTACCCCGGCCGGAGCCGCTGATCCCGACGCCCGCCCCGACCGCCACGCCGACACCCACGCCCCGCCCGTCGGGGACCGGGTCCGGTGCCGGTGTGACGCCCGGCGAGAGCGAGAACTCCGCCTCTCCGTCGGACGGGCAGGGGCTGGCGACCGACTGCGCCACCCCGACCGTCACCGTCACCGCGGGCGTCCCCCTCCCCGCGACGCCCGGCACACAGAACCCGGCCTGCCCGGCCGAAACCGCCACCGCGTCGCCTCCGACGACCGCGCCGCAGACCCAGACCGCCCCCGGCACGCCCTCCACTGCACGGCCCACGGACACCGGGCAGGACATCGGCCCCGAGACAGTCCCGGACACCCCCGATCTGCCCGACGGCGGCGGGCTCGTCCCCGACAGCCCTGACGAGCCGGTCTCCACCGACAGCATCTTCGACAGCCCCACGGACGTCTTCGGAAGTTGATGCCCCCGGCGACCGCCCCAGTCGAAGAATCGGACAAATCCTGGCAAGGTGGCCCCATGGTTGATCGGGGAGCGAGCGCCCTGTCACTCCCGGACGACTGGCCCGCCCACCCGGACCCGATTCTGGCGCTCAACCGCATGGGCAGCTTCGACTGGGACCTGGACACCGGTCTGTTCCACATGGACGCCCAGGCCCACGAGGTCTTCGACCTGCGTCCCGACGAATACGACGGCCACCCGGAGACCCTCGCGATCCGGGTCCCGGCCCCGGAGGGCTACCGGCTCGACGCCCTGGTCTCCCAGGCCATGAAGGACGGCAGCGAGAACTACGGCACCTACTTCCGCATCCGCTGCCGCAACGGCTCCCTGCGCTGGACCCACACCCAGGGCTACATCCGCCGTGACGAGACCGGCCGCCCGCGCCGGATCGTCGGCATCGTCCGCGACGCCACCCAGGAGCTCGACGACCTCGCCGCCCGGCGCGAACAGGCCAGCCTGGACGCCGCCCGGCAGGAACAGACCAACGTCGTCCAGCTGACCACCGCCGCCCTCGCCTACGCCCGCTCGGTCGACGACGTCATCGACGTCCTCAAGGACACCCACGGCCTCACCCACCTCGGCGCCACCAGCCTGGTCATGGGCCTGGTCGAGGCGGGCCGCATCAGGCTGATCGCCGAGGGCCCCGTGGGCAGCTTCGTGCCCGGCACCGACGTCACCGGCATCGACGAGCAGTACCCGATGAGCGAGGTCGTCCGCACCCTGACCCCGCGCTTCATCGAGTCGCCGGAGGAGTTCGCCGAGCGCTACCCGCTCCTGTGGCCGCACATCACCGGCCTGAACATCACCGCGGCCGCCTATCTGCCGCTGATCGCCCAGGCCCGGCCCATCGGCGCCATGGGCCTGCTCTACAGCGACCGGGACGGCTTCTCACCCGAGGACCGCAACGTCCTCGTCGCCCTCGGCAGCAGCATCGCGCAGAGCCTCCAGCGCGCCATGTTCTACGAGCAGGAGAAGGACCTCGCATCCGGCCTCCAGCAGGCCATGCTGCCGCGCACCATCCCCAGCGTGCGCGGCGCCGACGTCGCCGTCCGCTACCGCGCCGGCTCCGCCGCGGGCTCCCTCGGCCGGGACATCGGCGGCGACTGGTACGACCTCATCCCGCTGCCCGGCGGCCGGGTCGGCGCGGTCATCGGCGACGTCCAGGGGCACGACACCCACGCCGCCGCCGTCATGGGCCAGCTGCGGATCGTGCTGCGCGCCTACGCCGCCGAGGGCCACACCCCGGCCACCGTCATGGCCCGTGCCTCCGTCTTCCTCCACGAACTCGACACCGACCGCTTCGCGACCTGCCTCTACGCCGAGGCCGACCTCGCCACCGGAGTCGTCCAGGTCGTCCGGGCCGGGCACATCGACCCCCTGGTGCGGCAGACCGACGGGAGCTGCCGCCGGGTCCCCGTCGAGGGCGGGCTGCCGCTCGGTCTGTCCGCCGAGTTCGGCAGCCTCGAATACCCCGTCGCCACCCTCGAACTCGACCCCGGCAACACCCTGCTGCTCTGCACCGACGGCCTGGTCGAACAGCCCGGCGCTGACCTCGACGACGGCATGCAGACCCTCACCGCGCTCATCGGCTCCGGCCCCGCCGATGTGCGCGACCTCGCCGACCAGCTCATCGACGTGGCCGAGGAACGCGGCGGGGACGACGACGTCGCCCTGCTCCTGCTGCGCCGCCGGGGCCTGGACGCCCCGCAGTCCGGCGGGCGGCTCCAGCAGCACGTCGCCCCGGGCGACCCGGAGGCGCTGGCCGAGGCCCGGCACATGATCCGCGCCGCCGTCCGGGCCTGGGGCTCGGGCGAGCGGGCCGACGAGATCGAGCTGGTCGCCGACGAGATGATCACCAACGCCCTGATGCACACCGAGGGCTCCGCCATCGTCACCCTCAGGGTCCTGGCCGGCCCCGAACGCCGACTGCGCGTCGAGGTCGAGGACTCCTCCAGCGCCCTGCCGCGCCGCCGGGAGGCGGGGGAGTCGGGGGTCTCCGGCCGCGGCCTGCTCCTCGTCGACCTGCTCACGGACGTGTGGGGCGTGGAGGCGCGGGGCGGCGGCAAGTGCGTGTGGTGCGAGTTCGTCGTCCCGGGACGCGCGTGACAGGGGATGGCACCCTGGACGTATGCCGGAACTCCCCGAGGTGGAAGCGCTCAAGGACTTCCTCACCGAACACCTGGTCGGCCATGAGATCGTCCGGGTGCTGCCCGTCGCGATCAGCGTCCTGAAGACGTACGACCCTCCGCTCGCCGCCCTCGAAGGCCGCGAGGTCACCGCCGTGCACCGGCACGGCAAGTTCCTCGACCTGGTCACGGACGGCGGCCCGCATCTCGTGACCCATCTGGCCCGCGCGGGCTGGCTGCACTGGAAGGACGAGCTGCCCAGCGGCATGCCCCGCCCCGGCAAGGGCCCCCTCGCCCTGCGCGTGGCCCTGGAGACCGGCGCCGGCTTCGACCTGACGGAGGCCGGTACGCAGAAACGACTCGCGGTGTACGTGGTCCAGGACCCCCAGGAGGTCGCGGGGGTGGCCCGCCTCGGCCCCGACCCGCTCGCGGACGACTTCGATCAGGCGCGCCTCGCCGCACTGCTTGCGGACGAACGCCGTCAGCTCAAGGGCGCCCTGCGCGACCAGAGCCTCATCGCCGGCGTCGGCAACGCCTACAGCGACGAGATCCTGCACGCGGCGAAGATGTCCCCCTTCAAACTCGCCGCGTCCCTCACCCCCGAGGAGACGACACGCCTCTACGCGGCCCTGCGCGACACCCTCACCGAGGCCGTCGAACGCTCGCGCGGAGTGGCGGCCGGGCGGCTCAAGGCGGAGAAGAAGAGCGGCCTGCGGGTCCACGGCCGCACCGGCGAGCCCTGCCCGGTCTGCGGAGACACCATCCGCGAGGTCTCCTTCAGCGACTCCTCGCTCCAGTACTGCCCGACCTGCCAGACGGGCGGCAAACCGCTGGCGGACCGCAGGATGTCGCGGCTGCTCAAGTAGGGATGCGGCGCTGAGCGACCGGCGCTCCCGTGAAGGCGTCCAGGAGGACCCGGTCGCCGAGTTCCCGCTTCAACTTCACCGTGACCTTCTGGAACAGAAGTTGAGCCGTGCAGTCGCCGTCGGTCGCCCCGAGGATCGACGCCGACAGCACCACGCTGCCGGCCGTCTCCCGCACCCGTACGCCGGCTCCGTCGTCGCAGGCGCCATGCCCCGCGAGGACCGTGACGGTCCGGCCGTCTCGGCCGACGGCGACGAGTTGCTGGAGTTCCATCAGGTCGTCCGTCGTGTTTTCGAGCGGTTCGATCGGCGAGCCGGGCAGGACCGACGGTTCCAGGGCGACCCGCTTGAGCGGGGTGTCGTACCCGTCCAGGGTGAACAGCCACGCCGGTACGGTGGCCGGCCCGCGGCTGGTGACGAGGGTGGTCTTGCCGAGCTTCACCGCGGTCACGGTCAGATGCGGTCCGTCGTTGCCGCCGCGGGCGACACTGTCGTACGCCTTCCGCGCGTCCATCAAGGGCAGGCTGAGCGAACTCCCGCTCTCCCACTCGACCTTGCCCTTCTTCGGTGAGACGGGAGGCAGTTCGGCGTCCAGGACGTAGTTCTCGGCGGCGTAGGCACTCTTGTCCCCGTCGTTCCGGAAGGCGTGCTCCGGGAGTTGGATCACGTCGGCCAGCGGGTAGTAGCCCGCGCGCCACACCTCCGCGGCCCGTGAACCGTCCCACGCGGCGGCCACCTCGCGGGCCCGGTCCTTCGGCGTGGTGGACCCGGCGCCGCCGGCCTTCTCACTGCCGCAGCCGACCGTGAACAGGGCAATGGGTATGAGAACGGCGACAGTTCGTGCGATGTGTGCCCGCATGTGTTCCCCCAGGACCGAAGGTGTCGCTCCTGAGACGCGGGAGGCGGGTCCCGCGTTCGACCGGGTTCAGGGGGACTTGAGCGTCACCAGGTGTTCGTTGTCCGAGGAGCGCACCTCGTAGCGGGCGATCTGGTCGGGGTGGAGTGACGAGGAGCCCTGCATGGTGAGTTCGCGGGCGTCGTGGCGGGGGACGTTCCAGGTGGTGACCGTCTCCTCGGAGCCGTCCGTGCCGATGATGACCAGGCGACAGGTGCGGGGACCCGCCCCGTCCTTCACCTTGAGCTCCAGCTGGCTGCCCGAGGTGTAGTCCTCGGCGGTGACCTGCGCCCAGACGCCGGACCGTGCGTCGGTCGCGTCGATCCGCAGGGTGCCCTCGCCGCCGCCCGCGAGGACCACGAGTCCGGGCCCCGCCACCGCGAAGGCGACGGTCGCCGCCACCGCGCAGAGAAAGCGCCGGCGCCCGGCCCGGTGCCGCGCCCCGACCTCGGAGAGCAGCCGGTCGAGCAGCCGGGGGCCCGGCTTGGTCATCGGGTGCACGAACTGCGGCGTGGAACGCCGGTACAGCAGCAGCTGCCGGGTGATCGGGCCGAATTCGGTGACATGCGCGGCGCACCTCGGGCATTCCATGAGGTGGTCCTCAAAACGGAACGCGTCCGCCTCGTCCAGCACGCCGAGCGCGTACGCGGCGACGTCGCGATGCCTCTCCTGGGACCTCATGGGGAATCCTCGTGCCGTTGGGTGCGGGTGGGGTTACTCCTTGCTCCCACCGGTACGCACCGGACCGCCGAATCACTCAAGCCCCACACAGAATCGCAACCAAGGGATTCGGAGCGGTCGGGCACGAGGATTGGTCCCGTTCGAAAAAAGTTCGGGACCAGGTCTCCGCGGGCCGGCGACGCGCTAGAAGAGGTGAATGGCCAGGTGCCCCAGTGGCAGGCCGAGTTGCCAGGCCGGGGTCCATACCTTGGGGCCCTCGTCCTCGCCGATCACCGGGCCGCCGCCCGGCACCGCGTTGAGGTCGGGGGCGAGGAGTTCGGTCTCCTGGAGCCAGCGCCAGGCCGCCTCCGCGAGGTCCAGGTCGGGTGCGGGCCCGCCGGCGTCGGCGGCTTCGGTGGTGAGCCGCGCCATACGCTCACGGACCCAGTCCTGCCAGGGCTGGTCGTACGCCGTCAGTGACAGCCAGGTCTCCAGCTGGGAGACGACCCGGATGCCGGACAGCTCCCCGTCGGTGTCGGACAGGAAGATGGTCAGCGCCAGGGCGTCGCGCCCGGCGCGGAACTCGAAGGACGTCGGCGGCATGAGATCGCCGGTCCGCAGCAGCTCGTCGGCGATGTACTCGGCGTACAACCAGGCCATGGGAACGGTGAGTTCACCGCCACCGGCGCCGTCCGTGCTCTCTTGACCTCTGTGCAGCATCCCTTCCTGCCTTCCTCCGGTGCGTGCGCGTCGCCCGTCGCCGGGCCTGGGGGCCTGGCGCCCACCCGGGAACACGGATGAAGACAGCCGATTACTCAACCATGGTCCTCAGCAAGGCGCTTTGCGAAGGCTTTGCTTCACCATGAGTTTCATCGCAGGTCGGCCGCATAACCGGGAAGGACCCGGCGCAGGGCGCGCAGCGCGTAGTACGCGCGGGACTTCACGGTACCGGGAGGGATGCCGAGGGTTTCCGCGGCTTCCGCCACACTCGCCCCCTGGAAGTACACGAGCACCAGGACTTCACGGTGCTCCGGAGTGAGTGTCTTCACAGCCTCGCGCACATCGAGGGTCGCGGCGGCCCGCTCGGCGTGGTCGGCGCACACCCGTGCGTTCTCCAGGATCGCGTCCCCGACCTCCGCCGGCCGCGCCTGCCGGGCCCGCCGCGCGTCGATCGCGAGGCGCCGACCCACGGTCAGCAGCCAGGGCCGTACGGAGTCGAAGTCGTCGGCGCGCAGCGCCTCGGGGTGCTGCCAGGCCCGTACGAGGGTCTCCTGGACGAGATCCTCCGCCCGCTGCCGGTCCCCGTCGCACAGCCGGAGGAGCAGCGCGAAGAGAGGCCGGCCGTGCTCCCGCTGCAGTGCGGCGAGCTCGTGCTCGGCGGTCGTCCCGTTCGTGAGCGTGATTCCGGCCGTCATGGCCGTATGGCATCGCAGGGCGTGGGCGAGGGACAGGGCGTGCGCGCGGATCTGCGGCGGGCGGTCGATCGCGTCGGCGAACGGTACGACGAACGGTTCGTTCCGCCTCGCTCATCGGGCGAATGCCCAAGCCCATCGGGCGAATGAAGGCGCCCGGACCGTTTGCGGGCGTGGTCATCTTCGTACCTATTCGTACGTAAATATGATCACAGTGGGGTGAACTGATGATTGCACGCAGTCGCCAAGTGGCCCTGGCCATGACCGCACTCCTGGCCGCGGGCGCCGCCTGTCAGGCCCAGGACCACGAGAAACCCGACCGACCCGCCCGCAGCGGCCACCCGGCCCCGGCCGCCGCCCGCGGGTTCACGCTCGTCGCCTCCGGCGACGTCCTCCCGCACAGTTCCATCATCGACCGCGCCCAGTTCGACGCGGGCGGCGCCGGCTACGACTTCCGCCCGATGCTCTCCGGGGTCCGACCGGTCGTCTCCCGCGCCGATCTGGCGCTGTGTCACATGGAGACCGTCTACGGGGCGAACGGCGACTACACCGGCTATCCCGCCTTCAAGTCCCCGCCCGAAGTCGCCCAGGGCCTCGCCGCCACCGGCTACGACGGCTGCTCCACCGCCTCCAACCACAGCCTCGACGACGGCGCCGACGGGATCCGCCGCACCCTCGACGCGCTCGACCGTGAGGGCGTACGGCACGCCGGCACCGCCCGCACCGAGGGCGAGGCGCGCACCGTCACGCTCCTGCGCGCGGGCGCCGCGAAGGTCGCCCACCTCTCCTACACCTACGACACCAACGGCTACCCGCTGCCCGCCGGTGAGCCGTGGGCCGTCAACCTCATCGACGAGAACAGGATCATCGGCGACGCCCGGGCCGCCCGGAAGGCGGGCGCCGACGTCGTCGTGGTCTCCGTGCACTGGGGCACGGAATGGCAGGACGCCCCCGACGACCGCCAGCTCGCCCTGGCCGGCTCGCTCACCGCCGCCCGCACCGGTGACCGCCCCGACATCGACCTGATCCTGGGCACCCACGCCCACATCCCGCAGGCGTACGAGAAGGTCAACGGCACCTGGGTGATCTACGGCATGGGCGACCAGGTCGCCGGAGAGATGTTCAACTACGAGGGCGCCCAGGACCCGCGCGGCAACCAGTCCACGATCGGCCGCTTCACCTTCGCCCCGCCCGCGAGACCCGGGGGCCGCTGGGAGGTGCGGAAGGCCGAGTTCGTTCCGCAGCTGTTCGACATCGACGCCGGACGGGTGGTGAACCTCAACCAGGCGATCGCGGAGGGCGCCGAGCTGGCCGGCGTACGCGACCGCATCCGGGACGTGGTGCTGAGCCGGGGTGCGGCGAAGGACGGTCTGGTCATGGGGAAGTAGGTCAGACCAGAGGTAGGTCGGACCAGAAGTAGGTCGGCCCCCGAGCGATGCCCTCGCCGATCCTCACCGTCAGTCGACGTCCACCTCGTCGAACGTCCGCAGCATCTCCTTGAGAACGCGTCGGCACGCCCGCAGCTCGGCGTCGGTCAGCTCCCCGCCGACCTGCCGGTTCAGGGCGTGTTCGCGCGCGAGGATCGCGTCGATCACCGCCTCGCCCCCGGTCGTGATCCGGATCAGCGAGGACCGCTGATGCGCGGGGTTCGGCGTGACCTCGACCCAGTCCCCGGCCGCCGCGTCGTTCACCATGCGCTGCACGAACTGCCGGGTCAGCGCCATGATCCGGGCCATCTGAGGCACGGTCATGGGCCCGTAGCGACGCAGCAGGACGAGGACGGAGCGCACGCCGACGGAGACTCCCTCCTCCTTCTCGGCCTGTTCGAGCTTGCGCAGTCCGCGCCGGTAGAGCGCGCCGATCAGGTCGAAGACCTCGGAGACGCGGTCGCCGAGTTCGTCGGGGGGCAGCGGGGCGTCGTTGTCGTTCACGAGGCAATCATGCACCCGCCCAACATGACAACCCAGTTGTCAAAGTCGCCAGAAGATGACACCTTGGTTGTCATGACAGTCACCTCGGAACTGAGCTACTTCCCGTCCACCGACGGCGACCTCGCCTACCGCGACACCGGCCGCGGCGAGCTCGTGGTCCTCCTCCACTCCGGCTACGTCGACCACCGGCTCTTCGAGGACCAGACACCGTCCCTCGTCGCCGCGGGGTACCGGGTGATCGCCCCGGACACCCGCGGTCACGGCTGGTCCGCCAACGCGAGCGAGTCCTTCCGCTGGGCCGACGACCTCGCCCTCCTGCTCCGGCACCTGGACGCCGGCCCGGCGGTCCTCGCCGGGGTGTCGATGGGCGGCGCCATCGCCGGGGACACCGCGATCGAATACCCGGAACTGGTCCGCGGGATCGTCCTGAGCGGGGCCTCGGTCAGCGACTTCCAGTACACCTACGACAAGACCCGCGAGATCGTCGCCGAGTCGGCCCGCACCCTGCACTCCGGCGACATCGAGGGCTGGCTCAAGGTGTTCCTGCGGGCCATGGCGGGCCCGTTCCGTACTGCCGACGACATCGAACCGGCCATCCTGGACCGGCTGCGTGAGATGGCCCTGCACACCATCGCCAAGCACACACCCGGCGAACACAACTGGCACGTCCCCATGGCCGACACCTGGCCGCGGGTGCCGAAAATCGACGTCCCGGTCCTCATGGTCAACGGCGCCCTCGACTCACCTGACCTGATCGCCGACGCGGAACTCTTCGCCCACACCGCCCGCAAGGGCCGCTCGGTCCTCGTGGAAGGCGCCGCGCACTTCCCCAACCTGGAGAAGCCCGAGGAGTTCAACACCCTCCTGCTGGACTTCCTCCGCGATCTGTAGGGCGCCGGGCGCCGCGGCCCGATCGCTCAACAGTCCAGCGGGGAAAGGGGATTGACGCCCCGTGCGCAGGGCTCGACCATGAGTGCCCTGTGGCGCCGCTGTCACCAGGGGGGTCGGTGTCACGCTGACGCACGGGGTGGGGCATGACCACGCAACGAAGCCGGCTCGTCCGCCGGTACCCGGTTCTCCAGCTCGTCTCCGTCGTCCTCGCCTTGACGGGGCTCGTGCTGGGGTACGCCGGATTCCACGAGTATCTGGAGAAAGACCCGGAGTTCGGGCACGGCTTCTTCGATCTGCTCTATTACTCCTGCCAGTTGTTCGTCCTCGACGCCGACCCCCTGAACGGGGCCGGGTCCCTGCCCTGGGCCCTGGAATGGGCCCGCTTCCTCGCGCCGCTCGCCACCCTCTCCGCCCTCGTCGAGGCGGTCCGGCTGCTGGGCGCCGACGAACTGCGCCGACTGCGGCTGGCCCGGCTGCGCGGTCACAGCGTGGTCTGCGGTGCCGGGAACACGGCGCAGATGCTCACGGCCCGGCTGCGCGAGGCGGGCCGGACCGTGGTGGCCGTGTCCGCCGTCGGGGCCGACGACGACGGAGTCCTGTCCGTGGTCGGCGATCCCAGCAGCCTTGAGGCGCTCCGGGCGGCGGGCGTGGCCCGCGCGAGCGCCGTCTACGCCTGCGCGGACGACAGCGGCGACAACGTCCTGATCGCCGCGACGGTCCGCGAACTGGCCCAGGACCCCGACCGCCCGCTGCACGTCCACGCCGCGATCGCCGACCAGGATCTGTGCTGTGCCCTCCAGGCTCGCCACCTCATGGGCGCGTCACGGGGACGGGTGCGCCTCGACTTCTTCAACGTGGACGTACTGGCGGCACGGCGACTCGCCGCGACGGAACGGATCGAGGAGCATGACGCGGCCACCCCGCCGCCGCACTGTCTGATCGTCGGCGTCTCTCCGTTCGCCCGTGCCCTGCTCGTCGAACTCGCCCGCCGCTGGCGGCTGCGCCCCGGCACGGACAAGCTGCCGATCACCTGGGCCGGCACCTCGGCCACGGCGGAACTGCGCCGCTTGACCGACCAGTACGGCTTCCTCTCGGAGGTCTGCCGGATCGAGCCGAAGGAGATCGAGGAGACCGGCCCGGCGGTCAACGCGCTGCTGTCCGCGATGGGTTCGCAGGCCCAGCGCGTCTACGTCGCCGGCCCCTCCGACGACACGTCCCTCTCCATAGCGCTGTCGGCCTTCGCGGCATGGCGCGTTCCGCCCGGCGGCCTCGTCCTCCAGTTGCGGGAGCACGGTCCCTTCGGAGTGTCCCTGGGCCACGACGACTCCGCCCTGCTGGACGACCTGGACGGGCGGCTGAGCACCTTCGGCGTCCTGGACGCAGCCTGCCGTCCCGAACTCCTCGGGGACGACCTGGTGGAACACCTCGCACGGGTCATGCACGAGCACTACGAACAGGCGGCGCGCAGCAACCGAGGGGAATCGGAACAGACCAACGCCTCGGTGGTTCCGTGGGACCGGCTGCCCCCCGGGAAACGGGAGGACAACCGGAAGGCGGTCGTGGCCATCGGCGAGAAACTGCGGGAGATCGACTGCGCGATCGCTCCCCGCGTGGACCCCGCGCCTCCCTTCGTGCTGGCGGACACCGAGGTCGAACGGCTCGCCCAAATGGAGCACAGGCGCTGGCTGCGGGCACACCGCGCGGAAGGCTACGTCTACGGTCCGGACCGCGATGACGACGCGAGGACCCACCCCGACATGAAGGACTGGGCCGAACTCACGGAGATCGCGCGCGAGAAGGACCGCGAGTCCGTACGCGCCCTGCCCGTCGTCCTCGCCACCGCCGGCTTCCAGATCATCCGTCTGGTTCCCGCAGGCTCATGACGTCGGTGGTGCGGCGGCTCACGGCACCACCGTCACCGGCCACCGCCCCGCCTTCACCAACCGCACCGCCACCGAGCCCACGATCCGGTGCCCGGCCTGCTCCGAGGCCCCCACCACCACCGCGTCCGCCTTGAGCTCGTCCGCCGCCTTCACCAGGCCGCCGTACGGGTCACCGCGGAAGGTGTGGAACTCCCAGCGCACGTCGAATATCCCCTTCGTGCGCTCGGTGGCCTCCCTGATCTGCGCGACCAGGTCCTCGGCGATCTCGTCGGTCGTCTCGGCGACCGGCGCGCCCATGGCGGCTCCCGCCGCCATCACCGGCTGCACATAGACGACGGCGAGGAGGGCGCGCTGACGGCGGGCCAGACCACCGGCATATGCCGCCGCTCTGAGGGAGGAGTCGGAGCCGTCCACTCCCACGACGATGACCTTCGGCCCGTCCGTGCCCCGCTCGAACTGGTGCGAGTGCTGTTCCGTCACGGCACGGAGGCTATCGGAAAGCCCAGGTCCCGCCGTGATGCGGGACCTCCCGACGGGCGAGGTCGGCGGGCAGTTCCTACAGTCGGAACATGAGTGCCACCGTCGAGGCCGCCCCGGCGAAGGACAGCAAGGGCCCGATACGACGGCCCGGCAGCGGCCTCCTCAGCCGGGTGCCCGAAGGCTTCGCCGCCTTCTTCGGCGCCCTCGGACTGCTCTGTCTGCTGCTGGCCTTCATCCCGCCGCTGCGCGGACCGCTGCGTCCCGTCGTGCGCTTCCTCGACGTGCTCATCGTCCCGGTCAGCGCCAACCTCGCCTACGCCGTCTTCCTCTTCCTCCTCGCCGGCGCGACAGCGGCCCGCAAACGGGTCGCCTGGTGGCTCGTGGTCGTCTACCTCGGCCTGCTGGTCCTCGTCGACGCGCTGGGCGTGGTGGTCGGCCTGTACGCCGACTCCATCCCGTCCCTGGTGGTGTGCAGCCTCGCCCTGGCCCTCCTCGTCGTCGCCCGCGGCGAGTTCTACGCCGACTCCCGACGCGGCGCGGTGCGCCGGGCCGTCGGCGTGCTGATCCTCGGCCTGTTCCTCGGCATCCTCGTGGGCTGGGGCCTGGTCGAGCTGTTCCCCGGCACGCTGCCGCGCGGCCAGCGGCTGCTCTGGGCGGCCAACCGGGTCTGCGGCGGCCTGGTCTCCGGCCGCTCCTTCGACGGCGCCCCACCGCGCGCCCTGTTCTTCCTGCTCGGCCTGTTCGGCGCCCTCGCGCTGCTCAACGCCGCCGCCACCCTCTTCCGCTCCCAGCGCATGGAAGCCGCCCTGCACGGCGACGAGGAGGCCCGTATCCGCGCCCTCCTCAAGGCCTACGGCGACCGCGACTCCCTCGGCTACTTCGCCACCCGACGCGACAAGGCCGTCGTCTTCTCCACCAGTGGCAAGGCCGCCGTCACCTACCGCGTCGAAGCCGGCGTCTGCCTCGCCAGCGGCGACCCCGTGGGCGACCGCGAGGCCTGGCCGCACGCCATCGCCGCCTGGCTCGACGCGGCCCGCCGGCACGGCTGGGCGCCCGCCGCGATGGGCGCCTCCGAGGACGGCGCCAAGGCCTTCGCCCGCGCCGGACTCGGCGCCCTCCAACTCGGCGACGAGGCGATCCTCAACGTCGCCGGCTTCGACCTCAACGGCCGCGACATGCGCGTCACCCGGCAGGCCGTGCACCGGGTGCGCCGCACCGGCGCCCACTGCCGCGTCCGGCGCCACTTGGCCCTCACCGACACCGAGATGGAAGAGGTCGTCGACAAGGCCGACGCCTGGCGCGACACCGAGACCGAACGCGGCTTCTCCATGGCCCTGGACCGCCTCGGCGACCCGGCCGACGGCGACTGCCTCCTCGTGGAGGCCCTCGGCGAGGACGGCAAGCTGCTCGCCCTGCTCTCCTTCGTGCCCTGGGGCGGCGACGGCGTCTCCCTGGACCTGATGCGCCGTGACCGCAGCGCCCCCAACGGCGTCATGGAGTTCATGGTCGCCGAACTCTGCGCGGTCGCACCGAAACTCGGCGTCCGCCGGATCTCCCTCAACTTCGCCGTCTTCCGCTCGGTCTTCGAGGAGGGCGCCCGCATCGGCGCCGGACCCGTGCTCCGCCTCTGGCGCCGACTGCTGCTGTTCTTCTCCAAGTGGTGGCAACTGGAGGCCCTCTACCGCTCCAACGCCAAGTACCGGCCCGAGTGGTACCCCCGCTTCATCTGCTACGGCGAGACCGGCGCCCTCGCCCGCATCGGCCTCGCCTCCGGGATCGCCGAGGGGTTCGTCTCCGTACCGTCGCTGCGCAAACTCTGGGGAAAGGGGCACCCGAAGGCCGGGCCGCGGCCGGCCACCACCGAAGGCCTGCCGTCGCTGTCGGTGCTCGGCCTCGCCGGAGGGGACGAGACCGCCGCCGAGCCGGATGCGGGCCTGCCCGAACAGGCCCGCATCCGGCACCGCACACTGGCCCGGCTCAGGGCCGAGGGCATCGACCCCTACCCGGTGGGAATCCCCGCCCGCACCCACGCCCTCGCCGACGTCCGAAGCGGCGAGGAGGTCACCGTCGCGGGCCGGATCATGCGCGTGCGCGACTTCGGCGGCATCGTCTTCGTCACCCTGCGCGACTGGTCAGGCGACCACCAACTGGCGCTCACCCATGACGGCGTGGACCGCTTCCGGGCGGACACCGACATCGGCGACCACATCACCGCCACCGGCACGGCCGGGCTCAGCGACAAGGGCGAACCCACCGTCTTCGTCACCTCCTGGCAGCTCGTCGGCAAGTGTCTGCGCCCCCTGCCCGACAAACGCCGCGGCCTCACCGACCCCGAAGCCAAGGTGCGCATGCGCTACCTCGACCTCGTCGCCAGCCCCGAGGCCCGCGACGTGGTCCGCGCCCGCTCCACCGCCGTACAGGCCCTGCGCCAGGGCCTTCTGGAGCGCGGCTACCTGGAGGTCGAGACCCCGATGCTCCACCAGATCCACGGCGGCGCCAACGCCCGCCCCTTCACCACCCACATCAACGCCTACGACCTCGACCTCTATCTGCGCATCGCCCCCGAGCTGTACCTCAAGCGACTGTGCGTCGGCGGCCTGGAGAAGGTCTTCGAGATGGGCCGCACCTTCCGCAACGAAGGCGTCTCCTACAAGCACAACCCCGAGTTCACGATGCTGGAGGCCTACCAGGCGTTCGCCGACTACGACGTGATGCTCGACCTCACCCGCGAGCTGATCCAGGGCGCCGCCACCGCCGCGTTCGGCACGCCCGTCGCCCGCAAGGACGGGCAGGAGTACGACATCTCGGGCGTCTGGCCGGTCAAGACCGTCCACGGCGCGATCTCCGAGGCGCTGGGGGAGGAGGTCTCCGCCGACACCGAACTCGCCCGGCTGCACCGGCTGTGCGACCGGGCCGGAGTGCCGTACACCCCCGACGACGGCCGCGGCGACGTCGTCCTCGAAATGTACGAACGCCTCGTCGAGGAGAAGACCCAGCCGCCCACCTTCTACAAGGACTTCCCGACCGACGTCTCCCCGCTCACCCGCCAGCACCGGGTCGACCCACGGCTCGCCGAACGCTGGGACCTCGTCGCCTTCGGCACCGAACTCGGCACCGCCTACTCCGAACTCACCGACCCCGTCGAACAGCGCCGCCGCCTCACCGCGCAGTCGCTGCTCGCCGCCGGGGGAGACCCGGAGGCCATGGAACTCGACGAGGACTTCCTCGACGCCCTCGAGTACGCCATGCCGCCCACCGGAGGCCTCGGCATCGGCGTCGACCGACTGGTCATGTTCCTCACCGGGCTGACGATCCGGGAAACCCTGCCCTTCCCGCTCGTACGCCGCCACTGACGGCCCGTCATAGGCCGGGCGGGTGCTTTCCTGCCGCCGCACCGGTGCTGTCCTGGTGCGTCGGCCGTCGAGCGGGCGACTGATGAGTCATGACGAAGGATCAGTTGCTCACCCGGCTGCTCACGCGACGCCGGGCCCTGCTCGCCGGCGCCGCCGCCGTCGGGGCCGCCGGCACCGCCGGGCTGTTCGCGGCACTCGGCGGCGAGGACCCGGTCAAGCCCCCGCTGCCCGCCGCGGGACCCCCGGCCCGCCGCCCCCTCAAACCCTCCGCCTACCGGCTCCAGCCCCTGACCGGATACGGCCCGCCCCGCGCCGCCCCCGGCCGGACCCCGGTGCGCCGCGAACCGCTGCTGCGCGTGAACGGGCGCGGCCGCACCATGGTGCTGACCTTCGACGACGGTCCGGACCCCCGCTACACCCCTGCCATCCTGGACACCCTCGCCGAGTACGACGTCCGCGCCATGTTCTTCGTGTGCGGCGAGATGGCCGTCGACAACAAGGACCTGCTGGCGCGCATGTCCGACGAGGGCCACATCGTCGGCAACCACACCTGGTCCCACCCGCTGCTGACCCGCCTCAGCCGCGGGCGCATCCGCTCCGAGATGGAACGCACCAGCGACGTCATCGAGGAGGCCTACGGCGAACGCCCCCAGTGGTTCCGCGCGCCCTACGGCGCCTGGAACCGCACCGCCTTCCAGCTCGGCTCCGAACTCGGCATGGAACCCCTCGCCTGGACCGTCGACACCCTCGACTGGACCACCCCGGGCGCCGGCACCATCGAACGGCGGGTGGAGAACGGCGCCGCCCCCGGCGTCGTGGTGCTCTCGCACGACGCCGGGGGCGACCGCTCCCAGAGTGTCCGGGCGCTGCGCGACTATCTGCCGCGGCTTCTCGACTCCGGATATCACATCACCGTCCCAAGACGGCATTACGTGTAAATGCCGGTCACCCCCGCCCGGTCGGGGTTCGCTCAGCGGACCTCGACCAGGCGGGCGAAGGCGACGACGTTCCCGGCGTAACCGCTCTGTTTCGAGAAACCGCCCCCGCAGGTGATGACCCGCAATTCCGGGGTGCCCTTGGAACCGTAGACACGGTCGCCCGGGAAGTTGTTCTTCTCGAAGACCTCGATGCCGTAGATCTCGAAGATCGCCGTTTTCCCGTCCTTACGGCTGACTTCGACGCGATTTCCCTTCTTCAGGGCGCCGAGTCCGTAGAACACCGCGGGCCCCATCTTGTTGTCCACATGGCCCACGACGACGGCCGTGCCCTTCTCGCCGGGCGAGACGGCACCGGTGAACCAGCCGGCCAGGTTCGGGTCCTCCGGCGGCGGCGCGCCCACCCAGCCCTCGGTGTCGAGGCCGACCGGCATGACCGGCGCGTCCACCTGGATCGCCGGAATCCGCACCCGCTCGGGCTCGGCGAACGACAGCGGCGCCGCCGACCCGGAGAAGGCGCCGGGCACACGGCTGTCCGCCGCAGCCGCCGTCGCCGGCTGCGGCGGACCCACGTCGAACTCTCCCGAACCATTCCGAATGAGAGCGAGGCCGGTCAGCAGAACAAGCGCTATCACGCCCCAAGGAGCGCGCCGTTTCCGCTGCTCCTCCTCTTCGGCCAGATCGGCCAGCTCGGACGCAGACATTCGACTTCCCCTCTCGACGCGGCCGTCGCCACGTCATTCGCGCATACGAGCACGCTAAGTGCCGGGCACGAAACCGGCGACGGGGCAAAGGCGAACGGGTGGCCGCCAGGCGTGGGGGTGCGCCATCCGAGTTGACGCTCACAGGAAATTTCTGACGGTCCGTGACCTGCGACTATTTGTGATTGTGCGCTTTTCGCCCGGCGTGTCCGCTCACCAGGACGGACCATCGCCGAAATGCGCCCGCGCGCACGGCATCTGAGGGTCTTTCTGGGAGGCGCTTTCTCGCCGATCCACCGGGGACCGTTCCCGGGGCGTCTTCCGCGGAGGATCACATGCGTACCACCCGTGCCCTGGCGGCCTCTGCCGCCGCGGTCGCCGCTCTGGGCCTCGCCGCCCCCGCCGCCGTCGCCGACGGCATGAACACCCCGTCCAACGTCACCGCCCTGCCGAGCGCCATCGCCCGCGGCGGGCAGCTGACCATCACCGTCAACAACTGCTCCACGCCCGCGACCGCGAGCTCCGACGCCTTCCAGACGGTCAACCTGACCTCGGCGGGCGGCAACCTGGCGAGCGGTACCGCCAGGGTCAGCAACAACGCCCGACAGGGAACGCACAGCATCACGGTCACCTGCGCGAACGGGGTCATGACGAACCCGAACGCCTTCACCGTCATCGGCGCCGTCCGCGGCGGTCTCGGCGGCAGCAACTCCACCGGGGCCACCCCGACCGACGTGGCCATCGGCGGTGGGCTCGTCGCCGCCGCGGTCATCGGTGGCGGGGTGTTCTGGATGCGCCGCAGATCCGAGAAGCGCATCTGATCGGCCTCCTCGGAGTATCCGTTCGCACGTGACAGGCCTTCGCCCCGGAACCTCTTCCAAGGTCCGGGGCGAAGGCCTGTGCGGTGGGGCGCGGCGGGGTCAGGCGCCGTCGTCTCCGGTGCGGCGCCGGGAGAAGTGGTACGCCGCCCCGACCGAGCCGGCGATGAGCGCCGCGCCCAGACCGATCTCCTTGAGGTCGAAACCGGCGAGACTGCCACCCTCACCGGCGTGCACCCCGCGGTCGGGGTACAGCGTCGGGTTGAGCGGGGTGGTCGGGGTGGTGCGGCCGGTGGCGATGGTCAGTTCCGTCGAGCCGCTCACACCGTTGCAGGAGAACGTCACCTTGTAGACCGCGCCCGGTTTGGCGTCCCAGTCGACCACCGCCGCCGCCGACGACCGGTTGCCCGGGATGGTGATCGTGTCGAACACCCCCGAGCTGACGGTCGCGGACCCGGTGCAGCCACCGCTGTCCCGGTCCAGTTGCAGGGTGACCTGGCCGCCCGCGGCGATCGTGGAGGGCATGACGCTGAAGCCGAACGGCGTGATGTTGCTTTCGACGGCCGCCACGGCGGCCGGAGCGGAGAAGGCGAGGGCGCCTACGCCCAGCAGTGCGGCCGAAGCTACGCGTATCGCGCGCATGGTGAGTCCTCCGGGTCCCCGAGGAGCAGCCGCGGACCTTTTCCGCGTTGTGCCGGAAATGCACCTCGATGATCGGAACGCTAGGAAGGTACGCACATGTGCGCGAACGCTGTCGGGCGAATGGGGCACGGTTGTGGGCCGCTCGGGGGACGCCGACGGCGTGGCGCCGGGTTGCGGCGGTGGCCCTGGTGGTGGCGTCCCCTCCGGATGCCCGGCAGATGAGGGCCTGTCAGCCCCTGATGCTCGGGAACAGGTTCAGGAACGGTTCCGCCGACGCCGTGATGCCCCGGCTGTAGGGCGCGTCGAAGTCCCAGATCAGGAAGAGCAGGAAGGCGATCAGGGCGGAGAACAGCCCCGCGAGGATCAGCTCACGTGGCGTTCTGCGGATCTGGAGGGCCAGGACCATGCCGATGGTGATCACGGCCCCGGCGATCAGCCCGAACCACACCACCCCCGGCATCGTCGCCCCCATCGCGTTGGTCCGGGAGGTGCGCGCCGCGTCGGCCGCGGCCACCTGGTCGACCAGCGGCTGGTAGGCCTGGGCCTCGAAGTCGTTCGCCGGCTCGTAGTCGGTGACGTCCTGACGGAGCTTCTCCATCAGTTGGGTGCCGCGCTCGGTGACCTCGCCCGTGTCGGCCATCGTCTGCCACTCGGTGTTCACGACGTGTCCGACATAGGCGTTGACATCCTGCCGAATACGGTCACGGGCGTCGGCCGGATAGACCCGGACGCGCTCCGAGACCTCGTGCAGGGCGACGGCCTCCGCCTGGACGTGGTCCTGGGCCGCGCTGCGCCCCTCCCACACCCCGGCGATGGCCAGGCCCAGGACGATGGCGTACACCACGCCGATCCACATCGTCATGTACTCGATGACGTCCGGGGTCTCGTCGGGGTCCTCGTCTTCGGACGCCGCGCCATGGCGGACGACGACGATGACGACCACCACGGCACAGGCGGCCAGCATCGCGAGGGTGAGAACAAGCCATTCCGGCAAGGGGTGCCTCCAGGGATCAGCGCGGACGCAGCGCCGCGACGGCGGCGATCGCGGGCACGGCGATGAGCAGGACGAAGGTGAGCGGCGAGGTGCCGTGGTGCGGGGACCGCCGGGAGACGGGCGCGTGGTACGCCGGATAGCTCACCGGAGACGGGGTCGCGGACGGGCGGGGGGTCGGCTTCGGTGGCGGCTCGGGCTTCGGCTTCGGGGGCGGGGTCGGGGTGGGCGTCGGTGTGGGGGTCGGACGCGGTGCGGGGGCCGCCGGCTGCGTGGCGGGGGGTGGTGGGGTCGGTTTCGGCGTGGGCTTCGGGGTGGGACTCGCCTTGGTCGGCGTCGGCGTCGGCGTCGGGGTGGGTTTCGGGGTGGGTGTGGGGGTGGGCGTAGGTGTGGGCGTGGGGCACGGCGGCGGCGGAGTCGGGGTGGGGCACCCCGGAGGAACGGGCCAGGTCAGGCCGCTTCCGGCGACCGCCACCGCGACCGTGCCGTCCGGACCGGTCGACGCGGAGGCGCAGGCGTCGGCCCGCGCGGTGCCTGCCGGTACGCCGACGCACAGCCATGCCAAGGCCAGGGCGGTCAACACCCGTATGGCAGGGGCGTATTGGGTCGGTTCGGGTCGATGCACGACGCAGATCATGAACCCAGAACGCGCTTCGGTGCGTCCTGGTGGCGGGGGATTGCCCCGAAGGAGTGAGCGGGCCGTTTCGGGGTTTGAGTTCACCCGTGTCACAGCTTCCGAAAATAAATCTGTGCCCTGGTTGAACACAACAGCCACTTCCGTCCGTACTCATGGCCGTGCGGCGGCGCATAGGGCGCTGCAACACCCGTACCAATATGGGGAGTTGACGATGAAGACCTCCTGGCGGAGTGCATCGCTCGTGGCGAGCGCTGCGGCGGTGCTGGCGCTGACGACGGCGTGCGGCCAGGAAGCAGCCCCGTCCGCGAGCAGTCAGAACGTGGGAGCGACCGCCGCGGCCGGCGACTACGGCAACGCGGGCGCGGGTGCCGGCGTCGGCTCCGGTTATGGCAACGGGACCGGCGCGAGCCCTTCGGCGAGCAGCCCCGGGGCGAAGGCTGCCTCCGCCGGCAAGCTGGCCGTCGTCACCAACCCCGAGCTCGGCAAGGTGCTGACGGACAACGCCGGCCTCACCCTCTACCGCTTCGACACGGACACGGCCGAGCCGCCGAAGTCCAACTGTGACGGCGACTGCGCCACGACCTGGCCCCCGGTGCCGGCCGACGACGCCACGGCCGGCGAGGGTATCGACAAGTCGCTGCTCGGCGAGGTCACCCGCACCGACGGCAGCAAGCAGCTGACGATCGGCGGCTGGCCGGCGTACCGCTACGCGAAGGACGTCAACGCGGGGGACGTCAACGGTCAGGGCGTGGGCGGCAAGTGGTACGCTCTCGCCCCCACCGGCAAGAAGGCCTCGCTCGCCTCGCTGCCCGGACTGTCCACCCGTGAGGACCCCAACCTCGGTGAGATCGTCGTCGACAAGAACGGCATGACGGTCTACCGCTTCCTGAAGGACACCGCCTGGCCCGACCCGATCTCGCGGTGCACCGGAGCCTGCCTGGAGAAGTGGCCGGCGGTCGGCCCCGTGGAGGCCAACGACACCAAGGGCGTCGTGAAGAAGGGCCTGATGAGCTTCACCCGGCCCGACGGGGTCAAGCAGCAGACCATCAACTGCTGGCCCATCTACACCTTCGCCCAGGACAAGGAGCCGGGCGACACCAACGGCCAGGGCGTCGGCGGCACGTGGTATGCCGTCGCACCCGACGGAAAGCCGATCGGCGCGCCGAAGAAGTAGGGGCCGCCCTCCCGGCCTCCCCCCTCCGAAGGTGACCCGTCCGCCCCCTGCGCACCGCGCGCAGGGGGCGGACCGGTTTGCCGTGATTCACCGCTTCTATGGCAAGGTCAACTCGGCACGTGCCGCAGGCAGTGACCGGGAACGGACGGTCAATTTCCGTTTCAGCTCGCTCCTTTGGCAGGCGATCAGTAGCCTCAGCTCGAACACCGGATCGCCTGAAGCCTTGGAGAGCTAGATGGAGCGTCCCGCCTGGGCCCCACGGAGCATCGACATCTCGGTGCCCAGTGTCTCGCGGATCTACGACTACTACCTGGGCGGTTCGCACAACTTCGAGGTCGACCGGGAAGCCGCTCGCAAGGCGATGGAGTTCATGCCGGGGCTGCCCAAGATCATGCAGGCGAACCGGGCGTTCATGCGCCGTGCGGTCCGCTTCGCCGTCGACCAGGGCATCTCCCAGTTCCTGGACATCGGTTCGGGCATCCCGACCTTCGGCAACGTCCACGAGGTCGCCCAGTCCGCCGACCCCGACGCCCGCGTCGTCTACGTCGACCACGACCCGGTGGCCGTCGCCCACAGCCAGGCCGTCCTTGCCGGGAACGAGGGGACGGGGGTCGTCGCCGCGGATCTGCGCAAGCCGCAGGAGATCGTCACGAGCGCCGAAGTACAGCAACTGATCGACCTGAAGCGGCCGGTGGCCCTGCTTCTCGTTGCCATACTGCACTTCGTGGAAGACGAGGACGACCCGTACGGGGCGGTGGCCGAACTGCGCGACGCGCTCGCGCCCGGCAGCCTGCTGGTGCTCACGCATGCCTCGTACGAGGGAATCCCGCTGTCGGCGGAGCGGGCCGGGGGTGCGGTGGACGTGTACAAGGACATCCGCAACCCGCTGATCATGCGCTCGCGCGACGAGATCGCGCGGTTCTTCGAGGGGTACGACATGGTGGAACCGGGACTGGTGCCGATGCCGCGCTGGCGGCCGGAGACGGAGACCTGGGACCCTGACGACGAGGATCCCTGGGCGTTCTCCGGGTTCGCCGGCGTGGGGCGCAGCGCGTGAGCGCCGAGCCGGACGGGCCGGAGGACAGACTGCGCCGGTTCGCGACGATCTGGAGCCGGGCGGTGTTCCCGGTGACCACGACGTCCTCGACCCGGCCCGAGTTCGAGGCACAACTCCTGCCGCTGGCCCGCCGGTTGAGCGAGGCGCTGCGGACCAGGACCTTCGACGCCGACGCGGGCAGGTCCGTCGGGGCCGCCCTCGTCACGGTGCACTGCACCGACCCGGAGGCGCTGAGCCGGACGCTGGACTGCGTCGACGCCTACCTGGTGCTGTACTGCGGCGGCGGCGGCGACCAGGAGGACCTGCGGGTGCGCGCCTCCCGGCTGCAGCACGCCATGGCCGCCGGGTTCGCGCAGGCCCTGCGGGAGCGGACGCTGGCCGAGCAGGAGGCGATCTCGGCGGCCGCCCTGAAGGCGCAGGGTGTGGTCGCACAGGCGCTGCACGCGAGCGAGGCCCGCTTCCGCGCGGTCTTCGAGGGCGCGGCCATAGGAATCGGCATGGCCGACCTGGAGGGCAACATCCTCCAGGTGAACGAAGCACTGCTGCGGATGTTCGGCATCACCGAGCAGAGGATGCTCGGCCGGAACGTGGCGGAGTGGACCCACCCCGAGGACGCGCCCCAGACCTGGACCCTCTACGACGAGCTGGTCCGCGGCGAGCGCGAGCACTACCACGTCGAGAAGGCGTTCTCCCGCCCCGACGGAACGGCCCTGTGGACCAACCTGACGGTCTCCCTGCTGCGCGACGCGGACGGCGCCCCGCAGTACCAGCTGGCGCTGATGGAGGACACCACCGAGCGCCGGCTGCTCAACCTCAGGCTGCGCTACGAGGCCACCCATGACGCGCTCACCGGCCTGCCCAACCGCACGTTCTTCTTCGAACGCCTGGAGAAGGCGCTCGGCGCGGGCGAGGGCCAGCGGTTCGGCCTGTGCTATCTCGACCTCGACGGCTTCAAGACCATCAACGACAGCCTCGGCCACGCGGCCGGCGACCGGCTGCTCGTCGAGGTGGCCGACCGGCTCCAGTCGTGCACGACCGCGCCCGGCGAGATGGTCGCCCGTCTGGGCGGTGACGAGTTCGTGGCGCTGACGACGGGGACCGACACCGAGCGCGAGGTCGACGAGCTGGCCTCCCGGATCATGCACGCGCTCATCGCCCCGATCAGCGTCGACGGCCGTGACCTGACCGTGCGCGGCAGCATCGGCATCGTCGAGGGCCCGGCGGGAGAGCGCAGCGCGGCGGAGGTGCTGCGCAGCGCCGACATCACGATGTACCGGGCCAAGGCCTCGGGCGGCAACCGCTTCGAGCTGGCGGACGCGGAGGCGGACGCCCGCGCCATCACCCGGCACGGCCTGACCACCGCCCTGCCGACCGCTCTGGAGCGGGGCGAGTTCTTCATCGAGTACCAGCCGCTGGTCCATCTCGGCGACGGCAGTGTCCGCGGTGCCGAGGCACTGGTCCGCTGGCTGCATCCGCAGCACGGCGTGCTCGGCCCCGACCGCTTCATCCCGCTCGCCGAGCACACGGGCCTGATCGTCCCGCTGGGCCGCTGGGTCCTGGAGCAGTCCGTCCGCCAGGCCCGCGACTGGCGGGAACGCCACACGGACGCCGGCCCCCTGCGCATCAACGTCAACCTGTCGCCCTGCCAGCTCACCCACCCCGGCCTGGTGCAGGACACGGTGGACATCCTGGAGCGCACCGGTGTCGACCCGGACGCGCTGTGCCTGGAGGTCACCGAGTCGGCGCTGATCGGCGCGGACGACGACCTCCTCAAGCCCCTGCGCCGGCTGGCGGAGATGGGCGTCGACATCGCCCTGGACGACTTCGGCACCGGCTACTCGAACCTGGCGAACCTGCGCCGCCTGCCGGTGAGCATCCTCAAGCTGGACCGCTCCTTCACCCAGAGCATGCAGCAGTTCCCGGCCGACCCCGTCGACCTCAAGATCGTCGAGGGCATCGTCTCCCTCGCCCACAGCCTGGACCTCGCGGTCACGGTCGAGGGCGTGGAGACCGGCGCCCAGGCCGAGCAGCTCCGCATACTGGGCTGCGACACGGCCCAGGGCTGGTACTACGCCCGCCCGGGCCCACCGGACCGACTGCACGAACTGGCGCTGGTGGACGCGACGGGGTGAGGGCCGCGCGCCGGCCGGAGCGGTGGCTGTCCGGTGCCCCCCTTCCTACGATCGAAGAGGGGCCACCGGCACCCTGAGCGGAGGGAGCGCGGACATGGACATCACCAACATGCGTCGGCTCTTCGAGGCCCACCGCGAGGCCGAGGCGGCGCGCGACATCGACTCGGTCCTGCAGACCTTCGCCGACGACTGCTTCCTGGAGACCCAGGCCCTGGGGCTGCGCAGTCAGGGACGGGCCGCGGTGCGGGCCGCGTACGAACAGCAGTACTTCATCGCCTTCCCGGACCTCTCCCCGCGGGACGAGGGCATCGCCTTCGGCGACGACACCATCGCCGTGTGGGGAACCCTGCGCGGCACCAGCCTGGGCGACTGGCTCGGTGTGCCGCCCGGCGGAGGTGCCTTCGAGGTGCCCTTCGCCAACGTCGTCCCCTTCAGCCAGGGCCTCATGGCCGGCGAGACGATCTACTTCGACCTGGCCACCCTGTGCGAACAGGCGGGGATCCCGCTGGACGCCGTACGAGAGGCCGCGGCGGAGCGCAGGGCGGGGTAGGGGGCCGTCACCTTTCGAGCAGCATCCGCTGCAACTCCCGGGCGGCTCGCGGCGGGGCCACGTCGCTGCGGTGGGCCAGGGCGATGGTGCGGTGCAGGCCGGGGCGGGTGAGGGGGGTGACCCGCAGGCCCCGTCCGGAACGTGCCGCCACCATCCGGGGGACGACGGCCACGCCCAGTCCCGCCCGCACGAACCCGAGCACCGCGTCCATCTCGCCGCCCTCGACCGCGAAGTCCGGCTCGAAGCCCTCCGCGCGGCAGGCGGCCACCGTCAGCTCGCGCAGGTCGTAGCCGTGCCGGAACATCACCAGGCGTTCGCCCTCCAGGTCGGCGACGCGTACGGTGCGGCGCCCGGCGCCCGGCTTGGGGGCCTCCGGGGACGACACCACCACCAGGTCCTCCCGCAGCAACTCCACCGTGGTCAGCGCCGGGGACGGGGTCGGGAGCGGGAGGACGACCAGCGCGAGGTCCAGGGCGCCGCGGGCCAGTTCACGGACCAGGTCGTGGGAGCCGCCCTCCTCGATGAGCAGGCGGATGCCGGGATAGCGGTCGTGGAAGGCGCGGAGCACGTCCGGGAGCAGCCCGGTGCACAGGCTCGGGGTCGCGCCCAGGCGGACCCGGCCGCTGCGCAGCTGGACCAGTTCCTGCACCTCGTGCCGGGCCGTGTCCGCGTCGGCCAGGATGCGGCGGGCCAGCGGGAGCAGGGCCTCGCCGGCGTCCGTGAGGGTGATGTTGCCCCGGGCCCGGAGGAACAGATCCGCCCCCAGCTCCCGCTCCAGCGCCTTGATCTGCTGCGAGAGCGACGGCTGGGCGACATGGACCAGGTCCGCGGCCCGGGTGAAGTGCCGGGTCTCGGCGACGGCCACGAAGTACTGGAGCTGCGTGAACTGCATCCTCGTACGATAGCCGCAGTCTATGGAATCAAGCTGTTCCATGTCTTGGACCGATCGGGCCCTTCGGGCCTAGCGTCTTGAGCCATGGCACTGGCAACGCGGACGGACCGACGACCGTCCATGGCACGCACCGTGTGGGACAGCTCCGTCGGCAAGAAGACCGTGATGGCGGTCAGCGGGCTGATCATGCTGCTGTACCTGGTCGTCCACATGATCGGCAACCTGAAGATCTTCTTCGGGGCGGGGGAGTTCAACCATTACGCGCACTGGCTGCGCACGGTGGGTGAGCCCTTCATGCACTACGAGTGGACGCTGTGGCTGATCCGCGTGGTGCTGGTGGTCGCGGTCGTCGCCCATGCCGCCTCGGCGTACCAGCTCAGCCGCCGCGACATCAAGGCTCGCCCCACCAAGTACGTGCACAAGAAGCCGCGGGCGAGCTACGCGACCCGCACCATGCGCTGGGGCGGCATCATCCTCGGCCTCTTCATCGTCTGGCACCTCCTCGACCTGACGACCGGCACCGTGCACACGGGCGGTTTCCAGGAGGGCCACCCGTACCAGAACGTGGTGGACACCTTCTCCACCTGGTACGGCAACGTCATCTACATCGTCGCGATGCTGGCTCTGGGCCTGCACGTCCGGCACGGCTTCTGGAGCGCGGCACAGACCCTCGGCGCCGGCAGCCGCACCCGCGACCGCGCCCTGAAGGCCACGGCGAACGTCCTCGCGCTGCTGCTCACGGCCGGCTTCATCGCCGTACCCGTGGGCGTCATGACCGGAGTGGTGAGCTGAACATGACCTCTTACGCGGAGTACGCGACCGGCGCGCCGGTCGTCGACACCAAGGCGCCCTCGGGGCCCGTCAACGAGCGCTGGGACACGCGCCGTTTCGAGGCCAAGCTGGTCAACCCGGCCAACCGGCGCAAGCACACCGTGATCGTGGTGGGAACGGGACTGGCGGGCGGCTCGGCCGGTGCCACGCTCGCCGAACAGGGCTATCGCGTCGTCCAGTTCTGCTACCAGGACTCCCCGCGCCGCGCCCACTCCATCGCCGCGCAGGGCGGCATCAACGCGGCCAAGAACTACCGCAACGACGGCGACTCCGTGCACCGGCTGTTCTACGACACCGTCAAGGGCGGCGACTTCCGGGCCCGCGAGTCCAACGTCCACCGGCTCGCGCAGATCTCCGTCGAGATCATCGACCAGTGCGTCGCCCAGGGCGTGCCGTTCGCCCGCGAGTACGGCGGGCTGCTCGACACCCGGTCGTTCGGCGGGGTGCAGGTCTCGCGGACCTTCTACGCCCGCGGCCAGACCGGTCAGCAGCTGCTGCTCGGTGCCTATCAGGCGCTCAGCCGGCAGATCGCCGCGGGGAACATCGAGATGCACCCGCGGACCGAGATGCTCGACCTGATCGTCGTCGACGGGCGGGCGCGCGGGATCGTGGCGCGGGACCTGATCACCGGGAAGATCGACACCTACTTCGCGGACGCCGTCGTCCTCGCCAGCGGCGGCTACGGCAACGTCTTCTACCTGTCGACCAACGCGATGAACTCCAACGCCACCGCCGTCTGGCGGGCCCACCGGCGCGGCGCGTACTTCGCCAACCCCTGCTTCACCCAGATCCACCCCACCTGCATCCCGCGCACCGGCGACCACCAGTCCAAGCTGACGCTGATGAGCGAGTCGCTGCGCAACGACGGCCGGATCTGGGTGCCGAAGGCCAAGGGCGACGACCGGCCGCCGAACAGGATCCCCGAGGACGAGCGCGACTACTACCTGGAGCGCATCTACCCGTCCTTCGGCAACCTCGTCCCCCGTGACATCGCCTCCCGCGCCGCGAAGAACGTCTGCGACGAGGGCAGGGGAGTCGGGCCTGGTGGGCAGGGTGTCTACCTCGACTTCGCCGACGCCATCCAGCGCATGGGACGCAAGGCCGTCGAGGCCAAGTACGGCAACCTCTTCGACATGTACGCGCGGATCACCGACGAGGACCCGTACACGGTCCCGATGCGGATCTACCCCGCCGTGCACTACACGATGGGCGGTCTGTGGGTCGACTACGACCTCCAGACCACCGTCCCCGGCCTGTTCGCGATCGGCGAGGCCAACTTCTCCGACCACGGGGCGAACCGGCTCGGCGCTTCCGCACTGATGCAGGGGCTCGCCGACGGCTACTTCGTCCTCCCCGCGACCATCAACGACTACCTCGCCCGCAACCCGCACCAGGACGAGGTGAGCGCCGAACACCCCGCCGTGCAGGAGGTGTTGGCCGAGACGGAGGACCGGCTCCACCTGCTCCTGTCCGTCGACGGCGACCGCACCCCCGACTCCTTCCACCGCGAAGTCGGCGAACTCATGTGGGAGTTCTGCGGCATGGCCCGCACCGACGCCGGACTGCGCAAGGCGCTCGAGCGCATCCCGCAGATCCGCGAGGAGTTCTGGCGCCGCATCAAGGTCCCCGGCACCGGCGAGGAGTTCAACCAGTCGCTGGAGAAGGCCAACCGGATCGTCGACTACCTGGAACTCGCCGAGCTGATGTGCCTCGACGCGCTGCACCGCGCCGAGTCCTGCGGCGGCCACTTCCGCGAGGAATCGCAGACCCCGGACGGCGAAGCGGCCCGCCGGGACGAGGAGTTCGCCTACGCGGCCGCCTGGGAGTTCACCGCCACCGGCGAGGCTCCCACCCTGCACAAGGAAGACCTGGTCTTCGAGTACGTCCACCCCACCCAGCGGAGCTACGCATGAAGCTCACCCTGCGCGTCTGGCGGCAGAAGAACGCCGACGCCGACGGCGCCATGTCCACGTACGAGGTGGACGGCATCTCCTCCGACATGTCCTTCCTGGAGATGCTCGACACCCTCAACGAGGAGCTCATCCTGCGCGGTGAGGACCCCGTGGCCTTCGACCACGACTGCCGCGAGGGCATCTGCGGCGCGTGCAGCCTGGTCATCAACGGCGACGCGCACGGACCCGAGCGCACCACCACCTGCCAGCTGCACATGCGGTCCTTCGAGGACGGCGACACGATCGACATCGAGCCGTGG
This sequence comes from Streptomyces sp. NBC_00028, assembly GCF_045041065.1. Classification (NCBI taxonomy): domain Bacteria; kingdom Bacillati; phylum Actinomycetota; class Actinomycetes; order Kitasatosporales; family Streptomycetaceae; genus Streptomyces; species Streptomyces sp. NBC_00028. The sequence continues at coordinate 8,858,973 of NZ_CP108293.1, forward strand.
CGGGCCTCGGCGTTCCCCGTGATCAAGGACCTGGTCGTGGACCGGTCGGCCTTCGACCGGATCATCCAGGCCGGCGGCTACATCACCGCCCCGACGGGCGCCGCGCCCGAGGCCCACGCGACGCCAGTGCCCAAGCCGGACGCCGACTTCGCCTTCGAGCACGCCGAGTGCATCGGCTGCGGGGCGTGCGTCGCCGCGTGTCCCAACGGAGCGGCGATGCTGTTCACCTCGGCCAAGGTCAACCACCTCAACGTCCTGCCGCAGGGCGCGCCCGAGCGCGAGACACGGGTGCTCGACATGGTGGCGCAGATGGACGAGGAGGGCTTCGGCGGCTGCACCCTCACCGGCGAGTGCGCCACGGCCTGCCCGAAGGGCATCCCCCTGGTGTCGATCACGGGCATGAACAAGGAGTGGCTGCGGGCCACGCGGAAGGCCGCCAAGAGGTAGACCGCACAACGACGTTCGCCGACAGAGCGCGGACGGGCGGGGCCGGGAGTGGTGCTCCCCGGCCCCGTCTCGCTTTTCCGGCCTCGATAGCCTGTGCGCATGATCTTCGGAAGTCAGACGCGGGAGCGGTTCCTCGGCGCCGTCGCCGGATTCGAGACCGCGGTGCGCGGCCAGGACCCGGACGGGGCCGAGCGCGCGTTCCAGGAGATGCACGCAAGCCTCGGCGAAGCGAGCCCGCACGAGATCGCGCAGGCCGCCCCGCGGCTCGCGGCGCTGCTGCCCGAGGTGCCGCCGGGACCCCGGGGCATCGTGGCGGTGATCGTCGGCGCCTGCGTGGAGCGCGGTGCGGGCCCCCGGCCCTGCGCACCGTACGTCTTCGTGGAACTGGCCGAAACCCTCGCCGAGGTGGGGGAGTTCTGCGAACGCTGGCAGGAGACCGGTGGCGGCGACCACCCGCACCCGGACGACAGCGACGCCCATCCGGTCCTCTTCGAGCGGGTGGGACCCGAAGCGGCCCTCGCCTGGCTGTCGTTGCCGCAGTTCGAGATGGCCTGCCTCGCCCTGCTCAACCACTCCCAGGTGCGCAGCGCGCTGGACGGCTCGCTGCGCGCCCGACTGGTGCGGGCGATCACGACGGTCGAGGAGACGACCGGGCACCAGTTCAAGTGCCTGAAGTACGCGCTGCTCGTCCTCGACGACGAACCGCTGGTCGTCCTGCACCGCCCCTCCGGCACCGGGTACCGGATGCGCATGGGCGGCATAGGGGACAACTTCCAGCTGCACACCCTCCTCGCGGACGTCCTGGTCGGCGGCGGCCATGTGCCGGGCCGGGCCCCGTCGCCGCAGGAGGCCGCCGTCTGCCGCGACGCACCCGGACAGGTGCACACCGTCGGCTCGTTCAACCTCATGACGCCCGGCGGGGAATGGGTGTGGAACGAGGGCACGCCCGCCGACATCCCCGTTGTCGACGGTGTACGCCTGCTCGTCCTTGACCCGCCCGCCTACGAGCGCAGCTGGCCCTCGGGCCGCTTCTTCCCGAACATGACCGGGGACCTCGTCCTGGAGCGCGTCCTCGACGAGGCGGAGACGCGCTACTGGCTGGGAGGTTGCGTCCCGGCCACGTGACGGCCACGGACCACGGCGTTCAACAACCCCACATCCCGGCTCCCGCCACCGGTCATGTACCGGCCAGACGGCATCGGAAGAACAGGTACGCGCAGGCCGTACCCGCCGGCCTGCTCTTCCCCCTCAGGCCGAACCGGCCCGCGACCTGGAGTGAGCCATGACCGCCGTATCCGCTCTGGACTCCCCGCCCCTCTCCGCCGCCCCCACCCGGTACACCGTCACCCTCGCCCGCGACGAGGCCGACGTCCGGGCCGCCCAGCGGCTGCGGCACGACGTCTTCGCCCGCGAGATGGGCGCCCTGCTGACCAGTCCCCAGCCGGGGTACGACGTCGACGCCTTCGACGCCTACTGCGACCATCTGCTCGTCACCGACACCCTGACCGGACAGGTCGTCGGCACCTACCGGCTGCTGCCGCCCGAGCGGGCCGCCGTCGCCGGACGGCTCTACTCGGAGGGCGAGTTCGACCTGACCCCGCTCGACGCCCTGCGCCCGGGCCTCGTCGAGGTCGGCCGCTCCTGTGTGCACCCCGACCACCGGGACGGCGCCGTCATCGGGCTCATCTGGGCCGGGATCGCCCGTTACATGATCGACCGGGGCCACGAGTGGCTGGCCGGCTGCTGCTCGATCCCGCTCGCCGACGGGGGCGCCGTCGCCTCCGCGACCTGGGACCGGGTGCGGGCCAGGCACCTGGCACCGGAGGAGTACCGCGTGCGGCCGCTGCTGCCGTGGGTCCCCGGTGAGACAGCCGCCGTACCGGGTGAGCTGCCCGCACTGCTGCGCGGCTACCTCCGCCTCGGTGCCTGGGTCTGTGGGGAGCCCGCCCACGACCCGGACTTCGGGGTCGCCGACCTGTATGTGCTGCTGTCGATGCGCCGGGTCAACCCGCGCTATCTGCGGCACTTCCTCTCCCTCGTACCGGCCTGATGAGCGGCTGGCTGCCCAGCGCGCCCTGCACTCCGGGGGCGTGCGTGGAGCCGACCGGGTCCGCGATCGCCGTACCGCGTGCCGTACTGCGGCTGGTGGCGGTCGTGGCCCTGGTGGGTGCCGGAGTCGTGCTCTCGCCGCTCGGCGGACGCATTCCCGCCGGTGCGGTGCGGCGGTGGTGCCGGTGGATCGTACGGGCCGCCGGGGTCCGGGTCCGGGTCACCGGCGCCGCCGCTCCCGTCGGCGGCACGCTGCTGGTCGCCAACCACATCTCCTGGCTGGACATCCCGCTGCTCGCGGCCGTGCGCCCGGCGCGGATGGTCGCCAAGGCCGAGATCCGGCGGTGGCCGGTGGCGGGGGCGCTGGCCGCCAGGGGCGGGGTGCTGTTCATCGACCGGGACCGGCTGCGGGCCCTGCCGGACACGGTCGCCCGTATCGCCGGGGCGCTGCGTGCGGGGCAGGCGGTCGTGGTCTTCCCCGAGGGCAGCACCTGGTGCGGACGTGCCCAGGGCCCCTTCCGCCGGGCCGCCTTCCAGGCCGCCCTCGACGCACGGGCCCCCGTCCAACCGGTGCGGCTGCGCTACCGGTCGGCGGGCGGTACGGCCACCACCGCGCCCGCCTTTGTCGGCGAGGACACGCTGCTCGCCTCGCTGTGGCGGGTGGTGTCGGCGCGGGGGCTGGTGGCGGAGGTGGAGGTACGGGACGCCATTCCGGCCGGGGTCCACCTCGACCGACGTTCGCTCGCCCGCGCCGCGCAGCCGGAGGCGTCCGGCCACCGACCGGGCTGGATCCACTCGACGGCGGTGGCCGTGGGGCGGCTGCCGGAAGATTCCCCCCGCGTCTCGGAGGAGGTCGGCGTGGCGTGACCGCCGGGTGTGCGCGGGGACTTCAGCCCAGGGCCCGCGCCAGATAGGCCGCGGTGGTGCTCCCGCTCGCGCGGGCCACCTCCGCCGGAGGCCCCGCCGCCACGATCCGGCCGCCCGCGTCACCGCCGCCCGGGCCCAGGTCGATCACCCAGTCCGCGCCCGCGACGACCGACATGTCGTGCTCCACGACGACGACCGTGTGCCCGGCGTCGACGAGGCCGTGCAACTGGCGCATCAGGACGTCGACGTCGGCCGGGTGCAGGCCCGTGGTCGGCTCGTCGAGCAGATAGAGGGTGTGGCCGCGGCGGCCGCGCTGGAGTTCGCTCGCCAGCTTGATGCGCTGTGCCTCGCCGCCGGAGAGTTCGGTGGCGGGCTGGCCGAGGCCCAGATAACCGAGGCCCACGTCGAGCAGCGTCCCCAGGCTGCGCGCCACGGCGGGCGTGGCCGCGAAGAACTCCGCCGCGGACTCCACCGTCAGGTCCAGCACCTGCGCGATGTTCCGCCCCCGGTACGTCACTTCCAGCGTCTCGGGGTTGTAGCGGGCCCCGCCGCAGTCCGGGCACGGGGCGTAGGTGCTCGGCAGGAACAGCAGCTCGACGCTGACGAACCCCTCGCCCTGACAGGTCTCGCAGCGCCCGCCGCTGACGTTGAACGAGAACCGCCCCACCCCGAAGCCGCGCCGACGGGCCTCCTCGGTGCCCGCGAACTCCTTGCGGACGACGTCGAACAGGCCGGTGTAGGTGGCGAGGTTGGAGCGCGGAGTGCGCCCGATGGGCCGCTGGTCGACCGAGACCAGCCGGCCCACGCCCGCGAGATCCTCGGTGATCTCACCGATGAGCGTGGACTTCCCGGAACCGGAGACGCCGGTCACGGCGGTGAGGACGCCGAGCGGGAACTCGGCCGAGACGGCCCGCAGGTTGTGCCGGGTGACCGGACCGACCTTCAACTGCCCGCTGGGGGCGCGCACTTCGCGTACGGGCGCGGGCGAGCGGTCGAAGAGGTACCGGGCCGTGGCCGACCCCTCGACCGAGGCCAGCTCCGCCACCGGGCCGCTGTGCAGCACCCGGCCGCCGTGCTCACCGGCGAGCGGACCCACCTCCACCAGCCAGTCCGCCCCCCGGACGACATCGAGATGGTGCTCCACCACGAACACGGAGTTGCCCGCGGCCTTCAGCCGCTCCAGGACGGCTCGCAGCGCCTCCGTGTCGGCCGGGTGCAGTCCGGCGGAGGGCTCGTCGAGGACGTAGACCACACCGAACAGACCCGAGCGCAACTGGGTGGCGAGGCGCAGGCGTTGCAACTCGCCCGCTGACAGGGTCGGGGTCGCGCGGTCCAGGCTGAGATAGCCGAGACCGAGTTCGAGGACGGGCGCGACACGGGACTTGAGGTCCTCGGTGAGGACGCGGGCGGTCTCGTCGACCGCGTCGAGATGCCCGGCCAGGTCGGCGAGCGGCAGGGCGGCCAGCTCGGCGATCGTGTGCCCCGCGAAGGTCACGGCCAGGGCCTCGGGGCGCAGCCGGCTGCCCCCGCAGCCCGGACAGGGCGCACTGCTGAGGAACCGCTCGGCCTTCGCGCGCAGGGTCGCGCTCTTGGAGTCCGAGAAGGTCTTCATGACATACCGGTGGGCGCTCATGTACGTGCCCTGGTAAGGCCGTTGGATGCGTTCGGCGTCCCGTACCGGGTGCACGGTGACGACCGGCTGCTCCTCGGTGAACAGGATCCACTGCCGCTGCTCGGCGGGGAGTTCACGCCAGGGCCGGTCCACGTCGTACCCGAGGGCGTCGAGGATGTCCCGCAGGTTCTTGCCCTGCCAGGCGCCCGGCCACGCGGCGATCGCGCCGTCACGGACGGACAGGGACGGGTCGGGTACGAGCAACTCCTCGCTGGTCCGGTGCACTTGGCCAAGACCGTGGCACTCCGGGCAGGCCCCGGCGGCCGTGTTGGGCGAGAAGGCGTCCGAATCGAGCCGCTCGGCCCCCGGCGGATAGTCGCCGGCCCGGGAGAACAGCATCCGCAGTGAGTTCGAGAGGTTCGTGACCGTACCGACCGAGGAGCGCGAGGTCGGCGCCGCCCGCCGCTGCTGGAGCGAGACGGCCGGCGGCAGTCCGGTGATCTCCCCGACCTTCGGCGCGCCGACCTGATGGATCAGCCGGCGCGCGTACGGTGCCACGGACTCGAAGTACCGCCGTTGGGCCTCCGCGTACACCGTCCCGAACGCCAGGGACGACTTCCCGGACCCCGACACCCCGGTGAACACGACCAGCACGTCCCGTGGGATGTCGACGTCCACACCTTGGAGGTTGTGCTCTCGGGCGCCTCGGACACGGACAAACGGGTCATGTGGGGTGTGCATGAGGGGGAACTCTAGTCGGAGACGATCGTGGCCAGCCGTCGGTAGGAGTCCAGCAGCGCGTCACGGTCGTAGGTGCTGGTGGTGACCAGGACCTCCTGGGCCTCGGTCTGCTTGAGCAGTGTCTCCAGCTCGTCGGCGACCTGCTCCTCGGTGCCGGCCAGGTGGCCGGTGAGGCCGGAATCGTAGAAGGTCCGTTCCCTGGGGGAGAGGGGGAGCGTCTGCACGCGGTCGGCCGGCGGCAGGGGCGGGAAGGTGCCGTGGGTGCGGGAGTGGGCCATCGACCAGGCCTCGGGGACCAGGATGCGGCGGGCCTCCTCGGGGGTGGCGGCCACCGCGATCGTGCCGGAGACGACGACGTACGGTTCGCTCGCCCAGGGGGAGGGCCGGAAGTGGGTGCGGTAGTCGTCGATGCCCCGCTGCATCCTCTCGCGGTTCCTGAGGTCGCCGATGACCATCGGCAGGCCCGCGCGAGCGGCGATGCCGGCACCCTCGCCCATCGCGAGGACGAAGGGCGGGACGGTCAGGCCCTCGGCGGGGCGGGCGTGCACCCCCGTGGGGGACGTACCGGCGAACCACCCCAGCAGCTCGTCGAGTTGGGCGGCGAAGTCGTCGGCGTCGTCCTTGTCTCGGCCCAGCGCCCTGCGGACACCGTCGGTGAAGCCGACCGAACGGCCCAGGCCCATGTCGATGCGGCCCGGGAAGAGGGACTCCAGGACGCCGAACTGCTCGGCCACGACCAGCGGCCGGTGGTTCGGCAGCATCACCCCGCCCGTGCCGACCCGGATGCGCCGCGTCGCCCCCGCCACGGCCGCCGCCAGCACCGTCGGCGCGGAACCGGCGACGCCGGGCACGCCATGGTGTTCCGAGACCCAGAACCGGTGATAGCCCAGCTCCTCCACCTGTCGCGCGAAACGCACGGTGTCGCGCAGCGCCGCCGCGTTCGAGTGCCCCTCCCGGGTGCGGGAGCGGTCGAGCACGGAGAAGCGGGTGGCGGCGATCACGGAACTCACACGGAGTGCAACGCCGGGCGCGGTCCCGTATTCCCGGCGTCACCCGGCGTCAGTGACCGGCCACGGCGTGTTCCTCCTGGTCGCAGGCGTCGTCGATGCCGTAGGTGTCCCAGGCCGGGAAGGGGTCCTCGGACGGGGCGCCCTCGCCCGGCGCCAGCAGACAGGCCGCGAGCGCCTCGCGCAGCCGCTCCCGCTCCAACCGCGTGCCGATGAAGACCAGTTCCTGCGCGTACGGCGCCTCGTCGTCCCGCGCGGCCGACGGCTCGAAGCGGGCCACCGAACCGGCCTGGGACCACAGGCCCGTCACCAGCGGGCGGGTGGCGAGGGTGAAGAAGCCCTTCGAACGCAGGACGCGGCCATAGGCACCGCTGTCCAGGCCGTCCGTCACGAACGTCCACAACCGGCCCGGGTGGAAGGGGAGTTCGGAACGGAAGACGGTGGAGGAGACGCCGTACTCCTCGGTCTCGGGAACATGGTCGCCGTTCAGCTCCCGCACCCAGCCCGGCGCCTGCTGCGCGCGGTCCAGGTCGAACAGGCCCGTGCCCAGGACCTGCCCGAGGGGTACGCGCGCGTGCCGGGCCTCGACGATCCGGGCGACCGGGTTGAGACGGCGCAGGGCCGCGCGGAGCCGGGCCGCGGCGTCCGTGTCGACCAGGTCGAGCTTGTTGAGGACCAGGACGTCCGCGAACTCGATCTGGTCCACGAGCAGATCGCTCACCGTGCGCTCGTCGTCCTCGAACGGGGCGAGGCCGCGCGCGGCGAGCTCGTCGCCGCTGTCCAGCTCGGTCAGGAAGTTGGCGGCGTCCACGACGGTGACCATGGTGTCGAGGAGGGCGACGTCCCCGAGGGTGGCGCCGTCGTCGCGGGCGAAGGAGAACGTGGCCGCCACCGGCAGCGGTTCCGAGATTCCCGAGCTCTCGATGAGGAGGTGGTCGAACCGGCCCTCGCGGGCCAGCCGGTCCACCTCGTCGAGCAGGTCGTCGCGCAGGGTGCAGCAGATGCAGCCGTTGGTCATCTCGACCAGGCGTTCCTCGGTCCGCGACAGCGCGGCCTCGCCGCCCCGCACCAGCGCGGCGTCGATGTTGACCTCGCTCATGTCGTTGACGATCACTGCGACCCGCAGGCCCTCGCGGTTGGCCAGCACATGGTTGAGCAGCGTGGTCTTGCCGGCCCCGAGGAACCCGGACAGGACGGTGACCGGCAGCCGGTCGTGCGGAGACATGAGGCGCTCAGCCCTCGGGACGCAGCAGGCCGCGCTCGTACGCCCGGACGAGGTTCTGCGGTACGAGGTGACGCACGCCGTCGATCGTGACGGGCACCAGCGACGGGGTGACCGCCTTCCACTGGGCGCGGCGGTGGCGGGTGTTGCTGCGGGACATCTTCCGCTTGGGGACAGCCATGACAGGGACCTCCTCGGTGGGACGGCGAGCACCGAGGACGCTACATGAAAATGGATCCCATTAACAATTGGGGGTGTGCGTCAGAAGCGGGCCCCGATGCTCGCTCCGGTGCGCGGCACCAGGAACGACGGTGCCGACGGGAGTGAACCGTCGGCGGCCCGCGCGCCCGTGAGCGGTGCGGGGTCCGTGCTCAGGACCGCCGCGGCGTTCCACGTGCCGCCCAGGTTCCAGGAGTTGCCGTCGGCGGCCGTCTTCGACCCGACCGCCGCCGCGCGGGCGTCGGCGACCGAGAGGTTCGCGGTGAGCGTGGCCGTCCCGCCCGAGACATCGGCGTCGAAGCCGGTGCCGGCGTTGGCCCACGTCGTGTCGCGGGTCAGCGACAGCGCCCCCGGATTGCCGTTGTCCGTGAACCCGTGCGCCGCGTTCTTGAAGGCCACGCTGCCCCGCACGGTGTGGCCCACCGCCGGGGCCGGGCTGCCGCCGCCCAGCTTGAAGCCGTTGCCGTCGCCCGCGAAGTCCGGGAAGTTCCAGCGGTTGTAGCCGTTGCCGTACGCGACCGTGTTCTCGATCGTGATCGGCGAGGTGAACTTCCAGGCGTCGAAGCCGTCGTCGACGTTGTTCCACAGCCGGGCCCCGCGCACCACGTTGCCCGTGCCGCTGCCCTCCTTCACCGCCAGCCCGTCGGCGCTCTCGCCGTTCTTGCGCGGATCACGGTTGCCGTAGCTGTCCAGGTTCAGGATCTGGTTGTCGGCGGACGCGCCCTGGAGCTGGAAGCCGGACTCGTAGTTGTCGTGGGTCCTCAGCCGGGAGAAGACGTTGCCGTTGCAGCCGTCGCAGTAGACCCCGTACGGGCCGTTGACGATCTCCAGGTCCGAGATCCGCCAGTACGACGCCTCCTGGTGGACCGCACCGCGCTCGGCCCGCGGGATGCTGCCCCCGACGGGCGTGTGGCTCGCGGGCAGCTGCTCGCCGTCGACCACCACACGCTCCCCCTGGTAGGCGCCCAGGGAGATGGGCTGGGACGCGGTGCCCGAACGGGTGATCGTGATGTTGTCGGTGAGGGCGTAGGTGCCGCCGCGCACGGCGATGGTGTCACCGGGGGCGGCCAGGTCCACCGCCTTCTGGATGGTCCGCAGCGGCTGGGTGAGCGTGCCCGCGGCGGAGTCGTTCCCGTCCGTGGCGACCACCAGTGTTCTCGGTGCGGCGGACGCCTCGCCCGCCAGCCCCAGTGCCGTCGCCGCCATCGCGCCCACGATCGCCGCCGTCCAGATCGACGCGTTCCGCATGGAACCCTCCCGCCTCCGCTGCCTGCCCTGCCGCGGAGAAGTGGCCGCACGGCGCCGGAAGGTTGCCGGGTCCTAAGGTGGGCCGTGTGACCGACAGCAGCGAGCGCCCCCTGGCCGTGTTCGACCTCGACAACACCCTCGCGGACACCGCCCACCGGCAGCACTTCCTGGAGCGCAAGCCGCGGGACTGGGACGGCTTCTTCGCCGCCGCCCCCGCGGACCCGCCCCTCCCGCAGGGCGTCGCGCTGGTCCTGGAGCACGCCGAGGAGTGCGAGGTCGTCTACCTCACCGGCCGGCCCGAGCGCTGTCGGAAGGACACGCTGGACTGGATCGCCGCCCAGGGACTGCCCGCGGGGCGGATCCACATGCGGCGCGACAACGACCGCAGGCCCGCCCGGCGCACCAAGCTGGAGATCCTGCGCCGCCTTGAGCGCACCCGGGAGATCAGGATGCTGGTGGACGACGACGAACTCGTCTGCGCGGACGCCGAACAGGCCGGTTTCACCGTGGTACGGGCGCGCTGGACCGCCCCCTCCACCACGCTGGAGAACGCGCAGGAGCGGGAGGGGCGGACCTAGGGCCTGTCCGGCGGATCAAGTCGCAGGAAAGCTGCGGCGCCTCATCGACGCAGGTGAGCGGGGTCTGGTGCGTTGGACTGCAAGGCGGAGGAGGGCGGCGACGCGGAGCGTCGGCAACCGACGACAACGCCGCAGGCCGGCGTGCCAGCCCCCGCGTCTGCGGCATGATCCGCCGGACAGGCCCTGGGGCCTGTCCTGCTGGGGCGGACGGTCAGTCCGACTCCTCCAGGCGGAAGCCGACCTTCAGGCCCACTTGCCAGTGCGCGACCTGACCGTTCTCGATCTGGCCCCGTACCTGGGTGACCTCGAACCAGTCGAGGTTGCGCAGGGTCTGGGAGGCGCGGCTGATGCCGTTGTTGATCGCCTGGTCGACGCCGTCGGGCGAGGTGCCGACGATCTCGGTCACCCGATAGGTGTGATTCGTCATGGATCCACCGTGCCCCAGGCGACGGCCGAGCGCGAGCCGTCCGTCATCGCACCCGGCTCAGCGACAACGCGAAGCGGCCCTCGTCGTCCGTCCACCAGTGGGACAACTCCAGTCCCGCGGCGGCCAGTTCGGACCGCACTCCCTCCTTCCGGAACTTCGCCGAGATCTCCGTGTGCAGTTCCTCGCCCGCCGCGAAGTCGACGGCGAGGTCCAGGGCGGGAATCTTCACTGACTGCGCGGTACGGGAGCGCAGCCGCATCTCGATCCACTCGTTCTCCGCGTCCCACAGCGCCACATGGTCGAAGGCGGCCGGATCGAAGTCGGCGTCCAGCTCCCGGTCGACGACCGTGAGGACGTTCTTGTTGAACGCGGCCGTCACGCCCGCCGCGTCGTCGTAGGCCCTGACCAGCACCTTCTCGTCCTTGACGAGATCCGTGCCGAGCAGCAGGGCGTCGCCGGGGGAGAGCAGGGCGCGGACCGAGGCCAGGAACACCTTCCGCTCGGCCGGCAGCAGATTGCCGATCGTGCCGCCGAGGAAGGCGACCAGGCGGGGGCCCGGCGTCTCGGGCAGGACCAGCTCGGCCGTGAAGTCGGCGATGAGCGCGTGCACGCTCAGCGACGGCCGCTCGGCGATGAGGGCGTGACCGGCCTGGGCGAGCGCGCTCTCACTGACGTCGACCGGGACGTACGTGTGCAGCCCTGTGAGCGCGTCGATGAGGTACCGCGTCTTCTCCGAGGAGCCGGAGCCCAGTTCGACGAGGGTGCGGGCCTCGGTCGCCGCCGCGATCTCGGCGGCGCGGGCGACGAGGATCTCCCGTTCCGCGCGGGTCGGGTAGTACTCCGGCAACTCGGTGATCCGATCGAAGAGTTCGCTGCCATGGGCGTCGTAGAACCACTTCGGCGGGAGCGTCTTCGGGGTGCGGGTCAGGCCGCTCAGGACATCGGCGCGCAGGGCGGCCTCGGTGGCGTCCTCGGGCAGGGTGCGGGTCAGGCGGAACGGGCTCACGTGCGGGGCTCCTTCAGCGATTCCACGGAGGGCTCCTTGAGCGGCGTCAGCAGCACGTCCGTGCCGTCGGCCGCGAGCAGTGTGCGGTCGGGGACCTCCTGCCAGTGCGGATCGTCGTCGTAGGGCTCGGAGGCAACTACGGTGCCGCGGCCGGGGCCCGCCAGATACCAGAGGGTGTCGCCCCAGGTGGTCGCGACGACGGACTCGCCGTTGGTGAGGAGGAGGTTGAGGCGGGACCCGGGGGCCGCCTCGGCGACCTCCAGGACCGTCTCGGCCAGCGCCTGCCCCTCCTCGTCACCGGCCCGGAGCCGGGCGAGGATCAGGGCCCACACGAACGCCGAGTCGTTGCGGGCCTCCATCGCCAGCAGATCCGCTGCCGGAAGGGTCTGCGTCAAGGGCGCCAGGGAGCGGGGCCAGCCCTTGACGGCGCCGTTGTGGCTGAACAGCCACGGCCCGCTCGCGAAGGGCGCCGCCGCGGCCTCGGCGTCGGCGCCGGACAGGGTCGCGTCCCGGACGGCGGCGAGGAGGGCGCCGGTGCGGACCACCCTCGCCAGGTCGGCGAAGGACTGGTCCGCCCAGATCGGGCCCGCCCGGCGGTAGCGCGCCGGCACCGGGTCGCCCGGCGCGTACCAACCGACCCCGAAGCCGTCGGCGTTGACGGTGCCGTACCGCTGGCGCCGGGGCGCCCACGACTGCCGGTACAGACCGTGCGGCGGCGCCACCAAGAGGCTGCCGAGCGGCTCCTCGGGGCCCAGATAGGCCAGGTGACGGCACATCAGACGCCCTCCGCGGACCGGGCGGTGCGGAAGCCGGAGAAGATCTGCCGCCGGATCGGGTAGTCCCAGTTGCGGAACGTCCCCCGGCAGGCCACCGCGTCCACGGCGAACGAACCGCCGCGCAGCACCTTGTACTCGGGGCCGAAGAACACCTCGGAGTACTCCTTGTACGGGAACGCCTGGAATCCCGGGTACGGCAGGAAGTCGCTCGCCGTCCACTCCCACACGTCGCCGATCAACTGGCGCACGCCCAGCGGGGACTCGCCCTCCGGGTAGCTGCCCGCCGGGGCCGGGCGCAGATGCCGCTGGCCGAGGTTGGCGTGCTCGGGCGCGGGGTCGGCGTCGCCCCACGGGTAGCGCATCGAGCGGTCGCTGGTGGGGTCGTGGCGGGCCGCCTTCTCCCACTCGGCCTCCGTGGGCAGCCGCCGCCCGGCCCAGCGGGCGTACGCGTCGGCCTCGTACCAACTCACGTGCACCACCGGCTCGTCGGGTGGGACGACCTCGGTGACGCCGAACCTGCGGCGCAGCCACTGGTCACCGTCGCGGCGCCAGAACAGCGGGGCGTCGATCGAGTGCTCCCGGATGTGTGCCCAGCCTGCCGGTGACCACCACTTGTCGAGCCAGTAGCCGCCGTCCTCGATGAACTCCTGGTAGGCCTCGTTGGTGACCGGAGCGGTGTCGATCCAGTACGGCGCCACCTCTCGCCGGTGCGCGGGACGTTCGTTGTCCAGCGCCCAGGGCTCGTCGGAGGTGCCCATCGTGAACGGGCCGCCGGGGACGAGGACTTCGGCCGGGCCGGTGTACAGGGGCGCCGGCTTCGGGTCGGGCGCGGTGAGAGCCTGTGGGCCGGTGCGGAGCTGATGGGTGATCAGCATCGTCTCGTCGTGCTGCTGTTCGTGCTGGGCGATCATCCCGAAGGCGAAGCCGGCCTCGGTGAGCCGGGTGCCGTGGAAGGCGGTCGACTCCAGCAGGTCGAGGACCCTGCCGCGCACCTCCGCCGCGTACCGCCGGGCCTCGGCGGGCGGCAGCAGCGGCAGCTTCGGCCGTTCCGCGCGCGGGTGCTCGAAGGCGTCGTACAGGCCGTCGATCTCCGGGCGCATCGCCTCCCGGCCCGCGACCCCCCGCAGCAGCCACAGTTCCTCCTGGTTGCCGATGTGGGCGAGGTCCCACACCAGCGGGGACATCAGCGGCGAGTGCTGGGCGGTGAGGTCGGGGTCGTCGACGCAGCTGGTCAGCAGCGTCGTGCGGTCGCGGGCCGTGGTGAGGGTGGTCAGAGCCCGTACGCGGAGCGTCTCGGCGTCGTCGGTCATGTGCGGAGGTCCTTCCCGTGCAACAGGGCCAGTGGATCGTCGGCGAGGTCCCTGCCGTGCAGCCGGTCCAGCAGGTCGTCGGCGGGGCAGCGGCCCCGGCGGACGTAGCGCTCCAGATACGCGGCGACCGCGTCCTGGACCTCGTCGGTCGCGCCGAGCCTCGGCAGGGCGTCCACGGCGGCCGTGAAGCACTGGACGGCCACGTCGTGCAGTTCCGGGTCGGCGAGGCCGGTGCGCGCCGCGTCCAGCCACAGCGGGTTGTGCGGGGCCGGCAGCCCCAGCGACCGCTCCGCCAGCGGCTTCACCGCGCGGTAGGCGGTCTCGGCCGCCTCCGGGTCGTCGAACAGCGCCGTCGTCACCGCGAGCGGCACGATCCAGCCGTCCTCGCCGGGCTGGGCGTCCATCATGCGCAGTTCGATGTGGCCGCGCGGTCGGATCGGCGGGAAGAGGGTGGTGAGGTGGTAGTCGAGATCCTCGCGGGTCGGCGGCCTCGGCACGCCGGAGCGGGTCCAGTCACGGAAGGTCATGCCGTCCGGGACGTCCCAGGCCCCGCCGTCCTGCCGTATGCACATCACCGGCGCGTCGAGCACATGCCGCGCCCAGGCGGCCCGGGGGTCGCCCTCCAGCGGGGGAGCGCCCGCGCGGCCCGCGCCGATCTCCATCCACAGCAGCTGCCGGGTGGAGAGCCAGCCGGTGGGCTCCCGGCCGACCAGCGGGGAGTTGGCGAACGCGGCGACCAGGACCGCGCCCAGCTGATGCGCCAGCCACCAGCGCCGGCCGTGCCCGAGCGGGCCCGGTTCCTCGTAGCCGGCGTCCAGGCAGACCTGCACGGACGCGGAGGTGCACATCATCGCGCGACCGGCCGGGCCGGTGCGGTCGAGGCACGCCTCCATGGCGTCGTAGCGGGGTTCGTGGAGATATCTGCGGGGCGAGTGCCAGGGGTCGTGGCCGACGCCGACGAGGCCGAGACCGTGCCCGGCGAGCGCCGTACGGACGGCGTCGAGGTCGGCGGAGACGGTGCCGACGCACTCCATCAGGGAGGCGGCGGGCGGCGAGCTGAGTTCCAGCTGGCCGCCGGGCTCGACGGTGAGTGCCGAGCTCAGGGGCACGGTCCGCAGTGCGGCGTAGGCCGCTTCGAGTCGTTCGGGTGTGACGGGGAGCTGCGGTGTGCGCAGCTCGTGGACGAGCCATTCCACCTCTACCCCGACGGTGCGGGGCGGTCCGGTCTTGAAGCAGATGCCCCTGACCAGGGCCTCCACCTCGGCGGCGGACAGAGCGGTGCGGGGCTCCGTACAGTCGCTACAGTCGGTAACCGAATCGGACATGTCGGGATCCTCCTGAGATTCCACCATGCCGCCGGCCCGGATGATGTTGGCCGGACCGGCATCGCTCGTCCCACCCAAAACCCTCGAAGCGATTCGCACAAGGGTGCACATTGCCGCAATCGGGGCTGACGATCTCCGTTTCCTGCGCGTTTCCTGGGTGTTCTCGAGGCCGGGAAACTCCGTTGCACCGTAGGACCAGCATCGCCCACGATGCCTGTATGAGCACGACGGGGGAGCGCGCACGGCGCGCGAGCGTGGCGCCCACGGGGGTGGCGCCATGAGCGCGCGCCTGCGCGGGATCGCCCAGCAGACGGAACAGATCGTCGAGGCCGGTTTCTACCGCCTCCCGGACGGCCGCGAGGTGCCCGTCGGGGCGCGGACCGAGGCCGCCCGGGCCGGTACGCGGATGTACGGGCCGGAGCCGGTGGCCGTGCCGTCCTGGACACCGGCGGAGCTGTCCGTCGAGGTCACCGGCGAGAGCAGCCTGGAGGCCGCGCGCCGGCTCGGCGGCGCCCCGGCCGTCCTGAACTTCGCCTCGGCCCGCAACCCCGGCGGCGGCTACCTCAACGGCGCCCAGGCCCAGGAGGAGGCCCTGTGCCGGGCCTCCGCGCTGTACGCGTGCGTGCGGGAGACCCGGGACTTCTACGACCACCACCGGGCCCATCGAGACCCGTTCTACACGGACCGTGTCATCCACTCACCGGCCGTGCCCGTCTTCCGCGACGACCGCGGCCGGCTCCTGGACGAGCCGTACCTCAGCGGCTTCCTCACCGCCGCCGCGCCCAACGCGGGCGTCGTCCGGCGTACGGCGCCGGAGCGGGCCGGCGAGCTGCCGCGGGCCCTGGCCGTCCGCGCCGAGCGGGTGCTGGAGGTCGCGGTGTCCGAGGGGTACCGGCAGCTGGTGCTCGGGGCGTGGGGGTGCGGGGTGTTCCAGAACGACCCGGCGCAGGTGGCGGGGGCCTTCCACGCGCTGTTGCGGCCCGGCGGGAGATTCGCGACGGCCTTCGAGCACGTGGTGTTCGGCGTCCTCGACCGAACGCAGGGCCATGTGGTGCGGGCGGCCTTCGAGAAGACCTTTCAGGTCCAGCCGTAGCGCTCGTGCAGCCGCTGCCTGACCAGGTTGAACCGGCCGCGGTCCAGCGCGCACGCCTCCCGGCGCATGCCGTCGTCGTGCAACCGCAGGACGCGGTCCACGGCCACCCAGGAGTCGCGGCCCGACCTGTCCCAGGGGCCGCTGCCGATCGGCACCCACTCGCGGTCGCCGTCGTGCCGCTTGCTGGACAGCTGCACGGCGAGGACGGTCCCGGCCGCCTCCCTGGCCACCACCAGCACGGGCCGGTCCTTGCCCCGCCCGTCGTTCTCCTCGAAGGGCACCCAGGTCCACACGATCTCCCCGGGGTCCGGATCGCCGTCGTGCGCGGGCGCGTACTCGGTGCGCACCCGGCCCACCTCGCGGGGGTCGGCCTCGGTGGTGGCGGTGGCGCCGAAGCGGCCGGGGACGTTCTCATCGGTAAACGCAGTCACGGGGGCACCTTAGAGGGTGCCCCCGTGAACCGTTGCGTCAGTCCTCCTGGACCGGCACCTTCTGGGGCGCGACCCCGTTCAGGGCCGAAGTTCCGGCCGGTGCCTGCCCGTTCTGGTTCATGGACGCGAGCAGCTGGCGCGCGAGGCCGAGTCCGGTGCCGCCCATGGTGAGCGCCTTGGCGAACATGTCCGCCATGCCGTCGGCACCGTTGAGCACCACCATGTTGTCGACGTTCCCGAACGCGGACGCGCCCGCCTGCACGATCTCCGGCCAGTTCTCGGCCAGTTGCTGGGCGACCACGGCCTCCTGGTTCTCGGCGAGGGCGGCGGCCCGCGCCTTGATGGCCTCCGCCTCCGCGAGCCCCTTGGCCCTCGTCGCCTCGGCCTGGGCAAGGCCCTTGGCCTGGGCCGCGGCGGCCTCGGCCTCACCGGTGGCCCGGGTGGACGCGGCCGTCGCCGTACCGCGCGCCTTGGTCGCCTCGGCCTCGGCACCCGCGGCCGCCTTGACCCGGGTGGCCTCGGCCGCGGCGGCCAACTCGGTCTCCTTCGCCTTGGCCTGGGCGGCGGAGATACGCGCGTCGCGCTCGGCCTCGGCCAGCGTGCGCTTCTCGTACGCCCTCGCGTCCGCGGGCTTGCGCACATCCGCCTGGAGCTGCTGCTCGGTCCGCTGCGCCTCCAGTTCGGCGACCCGGGTCATCTGCACGACGACCTCCTGCCGGGCGGCGGCGTCGGCGAGCGGTCCCGCCTGCTGGGCCTTGGCGGCAGCCTTGTCGCGCTCCGCCTGGTAGCCGGCCTGGAGGATCTCGCTGTCCCGGGTGGCCTCCGCCATCCGCGCGAAAGACTGCTGCTCGGCCTCGGTGGCCAGCCGGTTCGCCTCGGCCTGCGCGATCCGCGCGTCCCGCTGGACGGCCGCGGCGTGCGGCATCGCGAGGTTCTGGATGTACCCGGTCGGGTCCTCGATCTCATGGATCTGGAGCGAGTCCACGATCAGACCGAGCTTCTCCATCTCCGTGCCGCACGCGGCCCGCGTCTGCCCGGTCAGCTTCTCCCGGTCGCGGATCATGTCCTCGACCGTCAACCCGCCGACGATGGACCGCAGATGGCCGGCGAAGACGTTGTGCACCCGCTCCGACATCAGCTTCTGCTGGTCGAGGAAGCGGCGCCCCGCGTTGGCGATCGACACGAAGTCGTCGCCCACCTTGAAGATGACCACGCCCCGCACCTTCAGCGGAATGCCCTGATGGGTCACGCAGTCCACGTGCAGCTCGGTCTCGTTGAGGTCGAGGGACAGTTTGCGCACCGCCTGCACGCCGGGCAGCACCAGCGTGCCGCGGCCCGTGACGATCCGGAATCCCATGCCCTCCTCGAGGCCCTCGGTCTTGTGCTTGGAACCCGAGATGATGAGCGCCTCGTTGGGCTCGGCGACCCGCCACATCATCTTGAACACACCGATCAGAACGAGGACAGCACCTACCGCGATCCCCGCAACGACGCCGATGACCATCGGCATTCGCCCCCTTTGCATGGTGCCCTTTCGGCACCGAACGAAGGGAGTGTGCGCCTCGGCGCAGCCCGGGTACAGACCCTGACGAACTCTTGTCGCAACCTTGACGCAAACGGCTCTCACCTGCGACAAGGCATGCTCAACTGTCGTACGCCGCCTGCACGTAGACCGTTCTCGGCGCCTGGTACTCCACCACCATGACGACCGTGCCCCGCTCGATGCGGTCGCTGCCCGTGGCCGGATAGGCGAGGAAGTGTTCGGCGCCGCCGCGCACCCGGACGATCACCTCGCCGACGAGCCCGGGCCCGACCGTTCCGGTGACCCGCCCCATGAGCCCGACCATCGACGCATCGTCCATGGTCACAGGGTACGGGCCCAACGCGGTTACGCCGCCGGGGAGTCGACGGCGGCCCTCGGCGGCGGCCACGCCTCGTGCCAGCGCAGCTCCGCCTCCAGCTGCGCCGCGAGGGAGATCAGAAGCGGCTCGCTGTAGGCCGGACCGAGCAACTGCGCCCCGACCGGCAGGCCACCGTCCACGAATCCCGCGGGGACGTTGACACCGGGCCAGCCCAGCACGTTCCACGGCCAGGCGTAGGGGCAGGCGGCGATCATCGCCCGGTCCGTGGCGAAGCCGCTGAGCTGGAGCATCGCGCCGATGCGGGGCGGGGGCGCGGCGGTGGTGGGCGCGAGGACGACGTCGTACGAGGTGAAGAAGGCGCCGATACGGCGGTGCAGGACCGCCTCCGCGCGCCGCGCCGCCCGCAGTGGGGCCCCGCCGAGCAGCCGGCCCAGGCGGGCGGCGTCGCGGGTGCGCCGGTCGAGCAGCGCGGGGAAGGGCGCCTCGCCGACCCGCTCGGCGAGACCGACGGTGGCACGCGGGACGAAGGTCAGGCCGATCCGGCCGTACGGCGGGTCGGCCTCCTCGACCGTGTGCCCCAACCCGGCGAGCCGCTCGGCGAGTTGGACGACCTTCGCCCGTACCGCGGGTTGCAGTCGGGCGGGCAGTGCGGTGAACGGCGGTTTCAGGGCGAGGGCGATGCGCAGACGGCCGGGGTCGCGGCGGGCGGCCCCGGAGGCGTCCATGGACGGCGGGCGATGCGGGTCCAGGGCGTGGTTTCCGCTCGCCGCGTCGAGCAGAAGGGCGGCGTCGGCGACGGTGCGGGCCAGGGTGCCGTTGACGGTGATGCCCTGGAAGGACTCGCCGCGCGGCCAGGTGGAGATGCGGCCGCGCTGCGGTTTGATGCCGATGAGATGGGTCCAGGAGGCCGGGATGCGCACCGATCCGGCGCCGTCCGAGCCGAGCGCGGCCGGTACGAGCCCCGCGGCGACGGCGGCGGCCGAACCGCCCGAGGACCCGCCCGACGTGTGGTCCGCGCTCCACGGATTGCGGGTGGCCCCGAAGGCGGGTCCCTCGGTGAAGGGCCACTGCCCGAACTCACAGGTGTTGGTCTTGCCGACGACTATGGCTCCGGCGGCCCGCAGCCGTCGTACGGCCTCACCGTCCTCGGTGACGGGCGGGAACTCCCCTTGGCAGCCGAACGCGGTGGGCTCGCCCGCCACGTCCATGTCGTCCTTCACGGCCACCGGGACCCCGAGCAGCGGCCTGCGCACCCCGGCCGCGAGTTCCTTGTCGGCGGCGTCGGCCTCGGCGAGCGCGGCCTCGGCCCGCACGATCCGGAAGGCGTTGAGCGAGCCCTGGTCGGCCTCGATCCGGGCGAGGGTCTGTTCGACGAGCGCCCGCGAGGTGATCGCCCCGTCCGCGAGCGCACGTGCGGTCTCGACCAGGCCTGCGGAACGGTCGTGCGTCATAGAGGACACCTCCGGAGACGTTGCCTACCGAACGGTAACGTCGGAAAGCGCTTCGCCGGAACGCCCGTGCCGGGTGCGTCGGTTGAACGGGTGCCACAGCCGTCTCGCCGTGCTCATGAGGTCGTGCGCAAACCATTGACGCACCCGGATCCCACCCCTACCTTCTGATCGACTTTCCGAACCTTGTTCGGTATGCCGGACGTCTGAGCCGCGTCCTGTCCGAGAGAGAGCCGCCCGTGACCACACAGCCCCCCATGCCGTCACGTCGTACCCTGCTGCGCGTCATGGCGGCCCTGCCCGCCTCGGCCGTCCTGATGGGCGAACTGCCCGGCGCGGCCTACGCCGCCGCCCCGGCCGGCGGCTCCGCCACCCGCTACACGATCGTGCCGTTCCTCAACAGCAACGACGGCACGGTGAACGTCTACCAGTCGGACGACGCCCTCGACTTCCGCCTGGTGCAGGCCTCCGCGTACACGCCGCCCAGCAACCGGATCCGCGACGCCAGCGTCTTCAAGCACACCGACGGCTACTACTACATCACCTACACCACGCACACCTGGCAGGACGTCAGCACCACCATCGGCTTCGCCCGCAGCTCCGACCGGGTCAACTGGACCTTCCTGTACGACTACACGGTCCCGATCGCCAACCTGTCCCGGGCGTGGGCGCCGGAGTGGTTCGTCGACAGTGACGGCAGTGTCAACGTCATCGTGTCCTGCTCGCTCACCAGCGACGAGTGGATCTTCACGCCCTATCGCCTCAAGGCGACCAACTCCGCGCTCACCGCGTGGAGTTCACCGGTGGCGCTGTCCGGGATCGGCTCCAACCACATCGACACCTTCATCGTGAAGATCGGCTCGACCTACCACGCCTTCACCAAGAACGAGACGACCAAGTACATCGAGTACGCCACCGCGACCTCCCTGAACGGCCCCTACACGATCTCCAGGACGGGCGACTGGGCCGGCTGGGGCAGCTACCGCGAGGGCCCCGCGCTGGTCCAACTCGACAACGGCGCCTGGCGCCTGTTCTTCGACGGCTACGGCGACGGCAACTACTACTACAGCGACAGCTACGACACCTTCGCCACCTGGTCCGCCCCGACGGCCCTGCCCGCGATCTCCGGTACGGCGCGGCACTTCACGGTCATCAAGGAGACCGTCTCGGGCGGGCCCACGCTGGCGAAGAACGTCACCCGCTCCTTCCAGTCGGCCAACTACACCACCCGCTACTGGCAGACCCAGTCCTCGCTGCTCAACCTGCCGGTGGTGACCAGCTCCAGCACCTCCGCGGAGAAGACGGCCTCCACCTTCACCGTCGTCGCGGGCCTGGCCGACTCCAACGGCTACTCGTTCCGTGACTCCTCCGGCAACTACCTGCGCCACTGGGACTTCCGGGGCCGCTTCGACGCCAACGACGGCACCTCGACCTTCGCCAAGGACGCCACGTTCATCGCCCGCACGGGCTCGACGACCGGCTCGATCCGCTTCGAGTCGTACAACTACCCGGGCTACTACCTGCGCCACTACAACTACCAGCTGCGCGTGGAGCGTTCGGACGGCACGGCGCTGTTCCGGCAGGACAGCTCGTTCACCCCGGTGACGGCCTGGGCCTGATCACCGAGGGCCGGGGCGCAGCACGATCTTGCCGTGGGTGTGCCCCAACTCCAGTTCGCGGTACGCGTCCCGCACCTGCTCCAACGGGTAGGTGCGGGCGACCGTCACCTCCAGCTCCCCACGGGCGGCGAGCCGGGCCAGTTCACCGAGGACGACCGCGCAGGCCGCCGAGCCCTCGCCGTAGGTGCGCGCGCCGACCCGGCCCGCCGCCTGCCAGTCGCGGATCGTGTTGATCCGCCCGGGCCGTACGCCCAACTCCACGGCCAGGTCCACATAGCCGTCGCCGAACGTGTCGATGAACGCGTCGACCCGACCGCCGGCCGCCTCCCGGACCCGGTCGGCCACGCCCTCCCCGTACGCCACCGGGACGATCCCGCGCTCCTTCAGCCAGGCGTGGTTGCGCTCGCTCGCCAGCCCGATCACCGAGGCGCCCCGACGCCGCGCCAACTGCACGGCCAGCGACCCGACACCGCCCGCCGCGCCGGACACCACGACCGTGTCCCCGGGGACGGGGTCCACGGCAAACACGGTGGCGTACGCCGTCGTACCGGCCACGTACAGCGACCCGGCCACCTCCCAGGGCAGGTCCCGCGGCCGGGAGACCAGGTTCACGTCGTCGACCACCACGAACTCCGCGTGGCTCGCCCGGTGGTGGGTGAAGCCCAGTACCTCGTCGCCCACCGCGAACCCGCGTGCCTCGGGGCCGAGTTCCACCACCACGCCGGCCAGATCGCTGCCCTGCCCGGAGGGGAAGACGGCCGGCCAGCGGCCGTGCCGGGCGCCCCTGCGAATCATCACCTCGCCGGGCTGGATCCCGGCCGCGCGCACCTCGACGAGGACCTGGCCGGGGCCGGGTGACGGACGCGGCACGTCTTCGACGCGCAGCACGTCGATCTCGCCGTACTCGTGGAAACGTACCGCCTGCATCGCTTGATCACCGCGCCTCGGAGCCGGGACAGGACCTCGCCTTCAACGGTTCGAGGACCGAGGTCTGTTCCCGGACGTGTTGGGTGATACGAGCATCGCCGTCCGCCTTCTTCGTGCCATCTGCCAGTACGGACGCCGGACGGGACGGGGGCAGACTCGCTGCCGCGTACAGACGAAGCGCGACGGAACGGGGAGACACATGAGCGTGCAGCAGTACGACGCGATCGGTGAGGCGTTCGAGGGGTTCAAGGCCCTGCCGATGATCCGGTTCGGTGAAGTGCCCAGCTTTCTGGGGCTGGTCGGGGATGTGCGGGGCAAGTCGGTGCTGGACCTGGCCTGCGGAACCGGCTTCTACAGCCGGGAGTTCAAGCGGCGCGGCGCCACCGATGTCCTCGGGGTCGACATCTCGGGCGAGATGATCGCCGTGGCGCGGGACATCGAGCGTGCCGAACCGCTCGGCGTGCGCTACGAGGTAGGGGACGTGGCCCAACTGCGGCCCCTCGGCGGGCGCTTCGACATCGCCCTCGGTGTGCAGTGCCTCAACTACGCTGAGGACATCGCGGAGTTGGAGCGGATGTGCCGCAACGTCCACCGCGGCCTGGTGCCGGGCGGTGAGTTCTTCGTGCTCTGCCAGCGGCCCGACTACCGGTTCGACTGCGCGTCCCTCGACACGTACGGCTTCCGCTGCGAGCCCACCGGCGAGGAGGCGGAGGCCGGTCCGCGATGCCGGGTCACCGCCCTCCTCGAACCACAGCCGATCAGCATCCTCGGCACGGTTCCGCGCCGCGAGGTCTACGAGGCCTCGCTGCGGGCCGCCGGGTTCGGTGAGCTGGAGTGGGTGCCGCTGAGCGTGTCCGAGGCGGGCGTCCGCGAGTTCGGCGAGGAGTTCTGGGCCGACCTGCTCGCGCACCCGCCGCTGGTGATGCTGCGCTGCCGGGCCTGAACGCACCTGCGGCGAGCAGGGCAGGCTCAGGTGAGAACCACCTCGGCCGTGGCGTGCCGGGGTTCGCGGTGGGTGGCGACGCGCAGCGCGGCGTGAGCGTCGCCGAAGGTGCCGAAACGGCTCGGCGTCTTTGCCGTCCCCGAGGAGTACGGCGGCGCCCCCGTCTCCACCCCCGCCTACGTGCTGATCACCGAGGAACTGGCCCGCGGCTGGATGAGCCTGGCCGGCGCGATGGGCGGACACACGGTCGTCGCCAAGCTGCTCCTGCACTTCGGCACGGACGAGCAGAGGCGGCGCTGTCTGCCCGGCATGGCCACCGGCGAGATCCGCGCGACGATGGCGCTCACCGAGCCCGGCGGCGGCTCCGACCTCCGCTGATGATCGTCGGCGACGGCACCAGCGCGATCCAACGGAACGTCATCGTGAGCCAGTTGGTGAAGCGTGGGGGACTCGACGCCTAAGGCGCGTCCGGCGGGACCGCGGCCTGGATCTCCACCCGGTGGCGCAGATACGCGTCGGGATGGCCGCGGGCTATGCGCACCGCCTCCGCCACCAGGTCGTGGAGCGCGGCGGGTTGACCGTGCGGACCGAGCGCGAGGCCCGGCAGGATGCATCGGCGTACGTCGAGGTCCTCGTTGGCGACGAACTCCCTCAGCGCGGCCTCCTGCCACTCGGCCCCGAGGTCGGCGACGGCGTCGACCGCGGCCTGGCTCTCGGGCGTCAGGACGCGGTTCTCCCAGTCCAGGAACCGCACGGACACGCCCGTCCAGTACCAGGCGCGGGCCGCTCCCGCTCGCTCCGGATCGCTGCCGGTGCGCAGATATCCGATCAGCGCGCTCTTCACCCGGCGGCGCCCGTAGATGCGCACGGCGGGCTCGATGAACTGCCGGTTGAAGCTGGGGTCGGGGTCGTGCACCCCGGCGCGGACCAGGTGCTCGAAGAGACCCTCGGGACGTACGTCCGTGTCACGCAGGGTGTCCCGGACGATCGTTCGAGCCCGGTGCGCCCACTCCCGGTCCGAATCGGCCGGGGCGGGGGGCTCGCCGCCGAGCAGCTCCACGAGAGCCGCCAAGTGCCCGTGGAACACGGCATGGCGGTGGCTCGGCCGGTCGGGAAGCGGCAGATACGTGCGGGGTGTCTCGTCGCCCACTGGTGGTCATCCCCCTGGCTCGTGGTCGTAGCGGTGTGCGGACAACAATGCCCGGACGGCCGGGTGCGGCGGCACCCGGCCACCGGTCGTCAGGCCTTGCCGCCCGTGCAGGCCGCTCCCGGCTCGGGTGTCTGCCTGCCCTGCACGTACTTCTCCAGGAACTCGCCCACCCGCGGATCGGACCCCTTCGTCACGTTCAGCTGGTGGCCCCATGCGGAGAGCGTGATCGGCGAGGACTGGTCGGGGTACGGGCTCATCAGGGTGTACGGGGTCTTGGCGACCTTGCCGGACAGGGACTTGACGTCGGTGTCCGCGGCCTTGTCGTTGTACGTGATCCAGACCGCGCCGTGTTCCAGGGCGTGCACGGCGTTCTCGTTCTGTATCGGCTCGGAGTAGACGTCGCCGTTGCAGTTCTGCCAGACGGGGGCGTGGTCGCCGCCGACGGGCGGCGTCATCGGGTAGCCAACCGAGGTGTCGACGTGGGTCTGGCTCAGCTTCGCCCATGTCTTCTCGCCGGAGACCGGCGCGGCCTGGGCCTCCTCCTTGGCGTCGGCGGCGTCGAGCAGGTACCAGCAGCCCCCGATCAGACCGGCGAGGATCGCGGTGGAGACGGCGAGGGTGATGATCCGGTTGCGGCGTTCACGGGCCTGCTCGGCGCGGCGCTGTTCCTCGACGCGGGCGCGCCGTGCCTCGGCCTTGGAGGCGTTGGTGTTCCTGTTCTTCTTCGTACTGGTTCTGGTGTTCTTGGAGTTGGCGGAAGCCATGGTGAAGTCCCTTGTGGGCAGCGGAGATCGACGGATGCCGGTGGATCGGGGGAACGGCGTCCGGTCTAGGTCCGCAGCACTTGCAGGGCATGGAGGTCGGGGGCCCGGGGTTCCGCGGTGAAGGGCGTGCGGGTGGTGGCGGCCACCGCCGGCCGGGTGTCCACGCGGGTGGGCGCGGCGAGCGGCTGGGGATGCGGGCCCGGTCCGGTGCTGGGCTTGCCCGCGACGGCCTTTCCACCGCACCGGTCGTGGCCGGACGAGACGCAGACGTGCTCGCGCTCCTGCTGATCCGGCACGTCATGGAAGGCCGCGGCCACGGTGGTGTGCGTCGGCGGCAGTTGCAGCCCGCGGGCGCACAGACAGGCCACGCCGAGCAGCGTGGCCAGGGCCACCACCAGGCCCAGCACCACGGCTCCGGTCCGCCGCCCCGTACGCATTGTCGATTCCCCGCCCTTCGAGGACTCAGGGTAGGCGAGGGTGTGGCGGGGGAGGCGGGCGGGGGAAGATCTCTCGTCAAGACCGGGGAAGATCTCTCGCAAGACCGGCGAGGATCTCTCGTCAAGGTCGGGAGAGGATCTCTTGTCCCGACGAGCATGAGGAGACGGCGTGACGATCCCCGCGGAGTGGGGCGGGCTGGCCGCGGGGCTGCTGATCGCGACGGTCACCGCGCCGGTGGGAGTGTCCGGCGCGGTCTTCCTGCTGCCGGTGCAGCTGAGCGTGTTCGGCGTGCCGAGCCCCGCCGTCACGCCGACGAACCTGCTGTTCAACGTGGTGGCCGGGCCGGGGGCGCTGGCGCGCTTCCACCGGGACGGGAGACTGTGGGGTCCGCTGACGCCGCTGCTGGTGGCGGGCACGCTGCCGGGCGTGGTGATCGGCGCGGTCGTACGGGTCTTCGCCGTGCCCGGGCCGACCGTGTTCCGTCTCCTGGTGGCGCTGTTGCTGCTGCCGCTCGGCCTCTGGCTGATCGCGAGGACCCTGCGACCGGCCGCACGGCCCGCACCGGGGGGCGCCGCGGCGCATCCGCCGTCCCCGCGCACTCTCACGGGCCTGGCCCTGCTGGTCGGCATCGTCGGCGGTGTCTACGGCATCGGAGGCGGCTCCCTGCTCGGCCCGCTCCTGGTGGGCCGCGGTCTGCCGATCGCCCAGGTCGCGCCGGCCGCCCTGGCGTCCACCTTCGTCACCTCGCTGGCCGGTGCCGGTACCTTCGCCCTGCTGTCCCTCACGGGCTCCGAGGACGTCGCCCCCGACTGGTCCCTCGGCCTGGCCTGCGGCATCGGCGGACTCATCGGCGGCTACCTGGGCGCCCGACTCCAGCCCCGCGTTCCGGAAACCGCACTCCGCGTCCTGCTCGGCGTACTCGCCACCGCCCTCGGCGCGGCCTACGGCGCCGCGGCCCTGACCTGAGCCGATCGTTACGGCAACAGCGAACCGGTCGGGTCAGTCGGGGCCGCTCCAGTCGAAGGGGAAGTGCTTGCTCGACTTGCCGGAGCGCTCCCAGGAGAAGCCGAACGCGTTCGCCTCGTCGACGGTGGCCCGCCCCCAGGTGGCGACCTGACCCGGCCCCACCTCGGCACCCGGCGCGTTGTGGACCTGGACGCGCCCGCCGTCGGGAGTCGTCGGCCCGGTGAGCGCCTCGGCCACCGCCCTGACCCGGCCGGGCACCTCGGCCCGCCAGCCCGCGAGATCCTCGTCGATCTCCACATGGATCGGAGCGATGTCCATCCCGCGCATCTCGGGGTGGAACATCTCCCCGAACCGCGCCGGCCAGCCGCCCGCCTCACCGCCGAACACGGCACCGAGCGCGGCCCGCTGCTGGTCGTCGGCCCGTTCGTCGAGGAAGACCGCGGCGTACGGGGCGCTGTGCTCGCCGGCCCAGACATCGCCCGTGAAGGAGGCGAGCATCAGCACGTTGAGGTCGTCGAGCCGTACGTCGCCGTAGGTGCCCTCCCGGATGTGCCAGGCCAGGACGCCTTCGCAGTCGCCGTAGGTCGGAGGCTGGGCGAACGTGCACGGGCAGGGGATGGCGCACTTGCACACATCGAACCAGTCGCCGGTCAGATGCCAGCGCGTCCGGGTGGTGGTGGCCTGCTCAGTCATCTCGCTTCCCTCCTGCCGAGCCCCAGGGAGCTCTCTCGGAGTGGCGAGACCGCGGTGCCGAGCCCGGCCCCGGGATCGGGAGCGGTCTCCCTTCCAGCTTGCACCTCCTGTCCCGGTGGGGGAACCCCGGTCACGCGGGCCGGGTCACATGTCGTCCATCGACGGCATGGAACCCTGCAATCCCGGCAGCAGCCAGTCCTGGAAGGGCGCGAGCACGGCCAGGACGAGGAACGCCACGCCGACGACGCGGCCCAGCAGCACACCTCGGGGTGACAGTTTCTCCAGGAAGATCACCACGGCCAGCCCGGCCATCGCCGCCACGTTCATCACGCCCAGCGGAACGAGGACGACCATCAGCCCGGCGCAGCAGCCGACGCAGTAGGCCCCGTGGTGCAGACCCACCCGCAGGTCGCGCAGCGGCCCGCGGAAGCCGGAGTAGTGCACGAGATGGCCGAGCGGGTCGCGGCAGTGCCGCAGGCAGACGTACTTCAGCGGGCCCAGCTGGTAGAGGCCCGCGAGCAGGAAGGCCACCGAGCCGATCCAGCGGCCGGCGGTGGGGTGGTCGTCGACGAGGCCGCCGGTGAGGGCCAGGGCCGCGTAGGCGAGGAGTCCGAACGCCGTCCAGACCAGCAGATACCCGGCGACGAACGCGGCGGTACGGCCGGTGCGGGCCCAGCCGGAGGACTGCCGGCCGATCCCCCGGACCCAGGTGATCGCCACCGGCGCCATGGACGGCAGCATCATGGCCGCCATCATCGTGACCCACAGCAGCAGGAACAGCGGCAGCGCCATCCCCATCGTGCCGGGCTCGACGCCCATGTCCCGGGCCTGGCCGACGGTCAGCACCCAGGCGGGCACCGCGATCAGCACCACGAGGAACCAGGCGGCCGCGAGATCCCGCGCCGGCAGCAGCCCGCCACCCGCTCCGGTCGGGGCGACCACCGGGGCGGATGCGGCGACGGAACTCCGGCTACGACGCATCGGCGTGCTCTCCTGCGACTGCCTCCAGCACAGCACAGGACACCCCGCGAGGCGACCCGGTCGGGACAGCGGCCTGTGCGTACAGTGCGGCGCACGCTATATTCAAAAATGCGAGTAGGTGTGTAGTTGTCTGACTCAGTGGCGGACGGGGCGATCATGGTGGACAGCGGATACGCGCGGTACGTCGCCCTCGGCGACAGCCAGACCGAGGGGCTCGGCGACGGTGACGACGTACAGGGGCTGAGGGGGTGGGCCGACCGGCTCGCCGAGCAGCTCGTCCGTGCGTCACCGGACCTGCGCTACGCCAACCTCGCCGTCCGCGGGCGCCTCGCGGGACAGGTGCGGGCCGAACAGCTGGCGCCCGCCCTGGCGTTGAAGCCCGACCTCGCCACGGTGGTCGCGGGGGTCAACGACCTGCTGCGGCCCCGCTTCGACGCCGACGAGGTGGCCGCACACCTGGAGGCGATGTTCGCCGCGCTCACCGCACAGGGCGCCCGCGTGGCCACGCTGACCTTCCCCGACGTCTCCCGGATCACCCCGCTGGCCCGCCCTCTCGGCGCCCGCGTCGCCGCCCTCAACGCCCGCATCCGCGAGGCGGGGGCCCGGCACGGCGTGCTGGTCGCCGAGACCGCCGACCACCCGGTCGTGACCGACCCCCGCCTGTGGAGCCCCGACCGGCTGCACGCCGGTCCCCTCGGCCACGCCCGGATCGCCGCCGCCGTCGCCCAGGCGCTCGCCCTGCCGGGCAGCGACGACAGCTGGACCCGGCCGCTGCCCCTCGACCCGCGCGCGGCCTCGGGGCTGCGGGCCCTCGGCGGTGAACTGCGCTGGGCCGGTTCCTTCCTGGGGCCGTGGCTGGTACGGCGGGTGCGGGGCCGCTCGTCCGGCGACGGACGGCAGGCCAAGCGCCCGGAACTGCTCCCGGTCCTCGCCCTGGACGGATCAAACCGGCTGTTAGGTTGAGTGCATGGCTCTGCGCAACGCGGTGATGGCGGCCCTTCTGGAGGGCGAGGCCTCCGGATACGACCTCGCCAAGGGCTTCGAGGCATCCGTGGCCAACTTCTGGATGGCCACACCGCAGCAGCTCTACCGCGAGCTGGAGCGCATGGAGAGCGAGGGGCTCGTCTCCGCGCGCGTGGTCCAGCAGGAGCGCCGCCCCAACAAACGGCTCTTCTCGCTGACCGACGCCGGGCTCGACGTCCTGCGGTCCTACGTCGCCCATGCGCCCGCCAAGCCGACGGCCATCCGCGACGAGCTCATGGTCAAGGTCCAGTGCCTCGACATCGCCGACCGCGACGACATCCACGCCGTACGGGAAGCGGTCGCCGAGCGCAGGGAACGCTCCGCGACGAAGCTGGCCCGCTACGAGCGCATGCGGGAACGCATGCTGGCCGGGCGGACCGAGGACGAGTACTTCGCCGGCGCCGACCGCATCGGCCCCTACCTCACCCTCCTCGGCGGCATGGCCTTCGAGCGCGGGAACCTGCGGTGGGCCGAGACCGTCCTGGAGCGCCTCGCACAGCGGACCGCCACCCGCGGCTGAACCCCACTCGCGACGCCCGGACAGGCCCTAGCTGAGCGTCAAGCCCTTCGCGCAGAAGTTCCAGATCTCGTCGGCCGTGATCGGGTGGGCGCCCGCCTGGCCGCTGGACTGCGCGTTGAACATGACGGTCTGCATGGTCACGGCCGCTACCCGGCGCGGCTCGAAGTCGGGACGCAGCAGACCCGCCTCCTTCAACTCCGTCATCAGGTCGGTGAGCAGGGCGAGCAGCGGGGCGTTCGCGACCCGCAGCTCCGCGGGGTGTGAGAGCAGCAGGCGAAGGGCGAAGTCCGGGAACAGCGGGCGCTGGGCGGCGGGGTCCGGACGGGAGGTGTCGAACAGGGTCTGCACGGCGGTCTTCAGCCGCTCCAGCGGCGTCGACTTCTCGGCCGCGGCGATCCGCAGTTGGTCGGCACACTTGCTCATGGCGTCCTCGAACAGGGCGAGGAGCAGTTCGTGCTTGCCGTCGAAGTGCTGGTAGAAGCTGCGCAGCGACTGCCCGGAGCGGTCGACGACCTCCTGCACGGTGAAGTCGGTCGTGCCCTTCTCCCTCATGATCGCCTGCGCCGCGTCGAGGAACCGCTCCACCCGCTGCTCGGCCCGGCGCTTCGCCGCCTGGGTGGAACGTTCGACCGCGCGCTGTTTCCAGGCCGGCTCTTCGGCGGGGGTGCTCACGGCCTGACCTGCCCTCTGTGTCGTGCGGAAGAACTTCATCGCAGCGTAGCGAAAACGGCCCTCCCTCAGACCACCCCGTCGGCGCGCAGCGCCTTGATGTCGTCGCCGGTACGGCCCAGCTGCCGGAGAATCGCGTCCGTGTGCTCACCGACGGCCGGTACGGGGCCCATGCGCGCGGGCAGCCCCGCGAGGTCGGCCGGCGGGAGCAGGGCCTGGACGGTGGCCCCTGGCACGCCCACCTCTCGCCAACGGCCTCGGGCCGTCAGCACCGGATGGTCGAGGAACGCGGCCACGTCGTTGACCCCGGCGCACGCGATCCCGATGTCCTCCAGGTCCTTGAGGATCTCCTCGGCGCCGGAGCGCGCGCAGCGCTCGGCGACGATCGCGTTGATCTCGTCGCGGTGGGCGACCCGATCGGAACCGGTGGCGAAGCGCGGGTCGTCGGTCAGGCCGGGGTTCCCGAGGAACTCCGCGCACAGGACGGCCCATTCGCGCTCGTTCTGGATGGAGAACAGCACGTCCCTGCCGTCGGCGGCCGTGAAGGCGCCGTACGGGGCGATGGTGGCGTGCTGGGTGCCCAGGCGCGGGGGCTGGGCACCGCCGTAGCGCGTGTAGTTGGCCGGCTGGCCCATCCACTCGGCCAGGGCCTCGAAGAGCGAGACCTCCACCGCGTGCGCCGTCCCGGTGGTGGCGCGGGTGTAGAGGGCGGTGAGGACGCCGGTGTAGGCGTACATCCCGGCGGCGATGTCGGCGACGGAGATACCGACCCGCGCCGACTCCTCGGGCGTTCCGGTCAGCGACACCAGCCCGGTCTGGCACTGCACCAGCAGGTCGTACGACTTGCGGTCCGCCCAGGGGCCGTCGGTGCCGTATCCGGAGATCGTGCACGGGATCAGCCGCGGATACCGCTCGGTGAGCGCGTCCGTGCCGAGGCCGAGCCGGTCGGTCGCTCCGGGAGCGAGGTTTTGTACGAAGACGTCGGCGTTGTCGAGGAGTTGACGCAGGATCTCCAGTCCCCGGGGGGCCTTGAGGTCCAGGGTGAGGGATTCCTTGGAGCGGTTCAGCCAGACGAAATAACTGGAGTGGCCGTGCACCGTCGTGTCGTACCGGCGCGCGAAGTCGCCGTCGCCCGGGCGCTCCACCTTGATGACCCTGGCCCCGAGGTCGGCCAGCTGCCGGGTCGCGTAGGGAGCGGCCACGGCCTGCTCCAGGCTGACGACCGTGACCCCGTCGAGGGGAAGCTTCGGAACGCTCATGAGGCCCATGTGTACGGCCATGTTTCCGCCGCTGACAACCCGGACCCGCTGAGGCACGCACCACACACCGGCCGTGGCGGATCCGGAGGAAGGACGCGCAGTCCCGTGCGCGTCCCCTCTCTTCTCACGTGCTCAGGACTGGCGGCTCGGATGGCAGAGCACCATGACCGCGCGGGCGACGAGTTCTCCGGCCCCGCCCAGTTCCTGGCGGTAGCGGTCCGTGATCTCCTTGACGGTCTCGACGAACTCGGGGTCCATGGCGCGGGCGCGCGCGGGAAGGGGGAGCTGCTGGACCATGGCACGGCGGCGGGCCAGCAAGGCGATGATCTCCTCGTCCAGCCGCTCTATGCCTGCCAGTGACAGGGCCGCCGACAGGTCGGCGGTGGAGTGGGTCGTCACAGTGGTTCTCCGTTCTCCCGCGGTGGCGCGACGAACCTCGTCGGTGGCGCGACGAACCTCATCGCAATTCGTCCTTCAACACCTTGCCCGGGGCGGTCAGCGGCAACTCCTCCCGGGACTCCCCGGTTCGGGGCACCGCGGGGCAGTGACCGCCGGGGAGAACCCGGGAGAAGCCTGGAGAACGGGGGCGGTCGCTACTGCCGTCCGGTGTTCGCGACGTACGCCGACCCGATCGCGCGCTGAAGCCCCTGGGGGAGGGCTCAGTTGAGGGTGTCGGGATCCGGACCCGTCCGCAGGCCCCGGTCCAGCCCGGCGATCGCCGTCAGCTCCTCGTCGGTGAGGGCGAAGTCGAAGACGTCCGCGTTCTCCCGGATGCGGGCCGGGGTGACGGACTTGGGGATCACGACGTTGCCGAGCTGGAGGTGCCAGCGCAGCACCACCTGCGCGGGCGACTTGCCGTAGCGCCCGGCGATCGAGGTCAGCACCGGTTCGCTCAGCACCGCACCCTGCGCAAGCGGGCTCCACGCCTCGGTGGCGATGCCCGACTCGGCGTGCAGGTCGCGCAGTTCACGCTGCTGGAGACCGGGGTGCAGTTCGATCTGGTTGACGGCCGGTACGAGCGAGCTGTCGTCCAGCAGCCGGCGCAGATGGGCGGGCTGGAAGTTGGAGACGCCGGCGGCGCGGACGCGTCCCTCGTCGGCCAGCTTCTCGATGGCCCGCCAGGACTCGCGGTACAGGTCACGGGCCGGGGTCGGCCAGTGGATCAGATAGAGATCGACGAAGTCGAGACCGAGCTTGGCGAGGCTGGCGTCGAAGGCCTTGAGGGTGGCGTCGTAGCCCTGGTCGGCGTTCCACAGCTTGGTGGTGACGAACAGTTCGTCGCGGGCGATGCCGGACGCGGCGAGCGCCTGGCCGACGCCCTTCTCGTTGCCGTAGATCGCCGCCGTGTCGATGCTGCGGTAGCCGGCCTCCAGGGCCGAGGTGACGGCCGCGGCCGTCTCGGGGTCGGGGACCTGGAAGACACCGAAGCCGAGCTGCGGGATCTCGATGCCGTTGTTGAGGGTGACGGTGGGGATGGGCGTACTCATGCAGACGACTGTAGTTGCAGGCGCGGGTTAATTGCAAACGCGGGTATGGGTCTGCGGAAATGATGTGGCCAGGGCTCCTGACCGCTGGATATCGTCTCGAGGCCGCCACCCACCCGATCCGACCGAAAGTCATCGATCCCATGACCAGCCCCCGCCTCACGACGACTCTCTGGCGCCCGACCGGCCCCGAGGAGCTGGACCTGGTGCGCGAGCTGAACTGGCGCGCCTGGCCGCCACGGCTGTCCGAGCAGCCGATCTTCTACCCCGTCCTGAACGAGGACTACGCGGTGAAGATCGCCCGGGACTGGAACGTCAGGCACAGCGGCGTCGGGTACGTGACCCGCTTCGAGGTCGACTCGGAGTTCCTGCGCCGCTACCCCGTCCAGCAGGCGGGCGGGCGGACGATCCTGGAGCTGTGGGTACCGGCGGAGGAGCTCGACGAGTTCAACGCCCACATCGTGGGCGAGATCGAGGTCGTCCACGAGTTCCGCTGACCGTCCCTCTAGGAGCGGGCCAAGTGGCGCATCGTCAGCGCCAGTTGCAGCCGGAACCGGCCCTGCGGGGTGCGCACCGGCCAGCCCAGCAGATGCTCCGCTTGGGCCAGCCGGTCCTGGAGCGTGGAGTGATGGACGTTGATCTCGGCGGCGGCCGCCCGCAGGCTCGTCGTCGAGGCGACGGCGTCCAGCGTCGCGAGCAGCCACGGCGCCGTCGCGGCGGCCACGTCCAGCGCGATGACGTCGGCCGGGGGTTCCGTCCCCGGCCCGACGAGATCGGCGAGCAGCGCCAGACTCCCCAACTCGTCGGCACGCACGACCCGCCGCCCGGGTTCCTCCGCGGTGAACCGCAACGCGGTACGGGCAGCGGCCCAGGACTCATGCAGCCGCAACACGGGGACAGCGGGCCCGACACCCACCCTTCCCGGGGGCAGGGCGGCGGGTCCGGCGCCGGTTCTCGCTGAGGGTGGTACGGCGGCCCCGGCACTGGCCCTCGCTGAGAGTCGTGCGGCTACTCCGGCACTCGTCCTCCCCGCGGCCAGTACGGCAGCCCCGGTCCCAGGTCTGCCCGACCCGGGGAGGGCTGGGTCGGCGCCCGCCGCTGGCTCTGCGGTCGGGACGGCGTGCCCGGCACCCGATGTGTCCGCGGTCGGGACCGATGGCCTGGCGCCGGTCGCCGGCTCTGCGGTTGGGCCGGTATGCCCGGCTCCTGCTCCCTCTTTGGCCGGGACGGCTGGCCCCGCGCCCGCTACCTCTGCGGTCGGGACCAATGGCCCGGCACCAACTCTGCTCGCGGCAAGGGCGGTTGGACCGACGTCGACTCCCTCCGTGGGCGGGAGGTCCGGGCCGGCGCCCGGCCTTTCCGTGGGCGGGAGTGCTGAGCTTGCGTCGCCTGCCGCTGCGGGCGAAACGGGCAGAGCCGGGTCGGCTCCCCCTGCGGGCGGTGCTGCGGGAGCCGCGCCTTCTCTCTCTGCGGGCGGTGCTGACGGAGCTGTGCTCTGCCTGCTGGCGGGCGGTGCTGACGGAGCTGTGCTCTGCCTGCTGGCGGGCGGTGCTGACGGACCCGTGCCC
Source organism: Streptomyces sp. NBC_00028 (assembly GCF_045041065.1). Classification (NCBI taxonomy): domain Bacteria; kingdom Bacillati; phylum Actinomycetota; class Actinomycetes; order Kitasatosporales; family Streptomycetaceae; genus Streptomyces; species Streptomyces sp. NBC_00028. The sequence continues at coordinate 8,893,645 of NZ_CP108293.1, forward strand.
GCCCTCCCCGTGGGCGATACCGCCGCTGCCACGCCCGCTCTCCCCGCTGGAGAAGCGCCCGGGGTCGCGCCCGCTCTCCCCGCGGCCGGCGCTGCTGGAAGCGTGCCCGCTCTCCCCACCGCCGGTGCTGCCGGAGGCGTGCCCGTTCTCCCCGTGGGGGATGCGGTCGGAGTGGGTCCGGTCCTTCCTGTGGGTGGTTCGTTGGCCGGTTCGGCGGCGATGATGCGGGGTGGGCCGTCGGCCGGGGCCAGTGCTCGGGCGAGGGCCGTCGGGTCCAGGCCCAGTCGGCGGGCCGCGTGCAGCCGTGCCGACTCGGGGGCCGTGGCGTCGAGAAGGGTCTCCACCAGGGCGGGATCATCCGCCGGGGCCCGTCCTCGGGTGCGGTCGAGCACGCGTCGTACCGCACCGGCGGCGCGCTCCAGAATCACCGCGTCCACCACGCTGGGCTCCGCCCCTGCCCGCTCCAGCCACAGCGCGGGCACGCCGTCCGGCGACAGCGCGGCGGACGGCCACGCAGGATCCGGCGGCACCTCGGAGTCCCGCCGGGTGCCGTCGACCTCGACCCGCACCCGCACCCGCCGCTCCTCGTCGACGAGCCGCGCCGGCACCCCGGCCAGCACGGCGGCGCCCCGCACCAGCGCCTCCAGCCCGGCCCGCGACTCGGCCAGCCGATCGAAGTAGGCGATCACCTGGACCGCGGCCCCGGCATCGGGGTCCAGCGCGGTCAGCCGCCCGGCCAGCTCTTTCATGGGTCCATGGTGCGGGATGCGAGAGGGGAACGGGGAGGGGTGGGAGGGGAGGGCACATCGCCCCGTCGTCCCTCACCCCCGCCGCTCACCTCCGCCCCTCGCCCTCCATCTCTCAGTTCGCCAGCAACCGTCGCAGCCAGCGCAGCTGAGCCGCCCGCGCCCCCTGGGACAGGGCCGACTGCGGGGCGAAGCCGTCGAAGCCGTGGAAGCCGCCCGGCCAGACGTGCAGCTCCGCCACTCCGCCCGCCTGCCAGATACGGGAGGCGTAGGCGACGACCTCGTCCCGGAAGGTCTCCGCGGAGCCCACGTCGAGGAAGGCGGGCGGCAGGCCGGACAGATCCTCGGCGCGGGCCGGGGCGGCGTACGCGGGGACGTCGGGCCCGCCGCGCAGCTCGCCGAGCAGGGCGGTCCAGCCGGTCTCGTTGGCCGTACGGTCCCAGACCCCGACGCCCGCCATCTGGTGGGCGGACGGGGTGTCGTTGCGGTCGTCGAGCATCGGGCACATCAGGACCTGCCCGATCACCTGCGGACCCTTGCGGTCCCGGGAGAGAAGGGCCAGCGCCGCGCACAGGCCGCCGCCCGCGCTGGCGCCCGCGATGACGATCCGCTCCGGATCGGCACCCAGCTCCGCCGCGTGCTCGGCCGTCCAGACCAGCCCGGCGTACACGTCCTCCACGGGCGCGGGATACGGATGCTCGGGAGCCAGCCGGTACTCGACCGACACCACGACCGCGTCCATCTCCTTCGCCCAGGCCAGCGGGACGTCCACGCCCACCCTGTTGTTGCCGATGACCATGCCGCCGCCGTGGACGTGATAGACGACGGGCCGCGGACCCGCGGTCGGCGGAGCGGCGGGGCGGCAGATCAGGAGTGAGATCTCGGGAGCGTCCTCGGGCCCCGGCACCGTGCGGTCCTCGACCTCGAAGAAGCCGTCGAGGGTGAGGTCCAGCTCGGCCAGCAGCGCGATCCCCGGTCCCTGACGTATCTCGTCGATCTGGTCGAGCGTGAGACCGGGGGAGATCACGTCCTTGATCAGCTCCAGGGCGGCGGCCAGCTCGGGGTCGAACGGCGGCGGGACCAGGCTCATGGCATCTTCTCCTCGAGGGAACACGGCGGCTCGAGTGCCCATCATTCGCCCGTGCCCCTCACCCCGGACGCCGCCGTCCGGCGGAACCTGCCCGCCGAACGGCGGGTGGCACCGGCGTGAACGCCGACCTTGCCAGGTCGTGACCCGTTGTTCACCCTCCGGTGGTGGAAGGCATCAGAACCTGAGACAACGCTGTCAACGCCCCACCGGCGGCCCCACCCGCACCAGGAGTAAGTACGTGAACGTCTCCCTCACCACCTGGCTGGTGACCGTAGCCGCCCTGTGCGCGCTCATCGCGGTCGACTTCTTCATCGGCCGCAAACCGCACGACGTGTCCCTCAAGGAAGCCGGCGTCTGGACCGTCGTATGGGTGCTGCTCGCCTGTCTCTTCGGGATCGGGCTGCTCGTCTTCAGCGGGGGAGGACCGGGCGGGGAGTTCTTCGCGGGCTTCATCACCGAGAAGTCGCTGAGCGTCGACAACCTCTTCGTCTTCGTCCTGATCATGTCCAAGTTCGCGGTGCCCTCGCAGTACCAGCAGCGCGTGCTCATGGTCGGCGTCCTGCTCGCCCTGGTGCTGCGCACCGCCTTCATCGCGGCCGGCGCGGCCATCATCTCCACGTTCTCCTGGGTGTTCTACCTGTTCGGCGCCTTCCTGATCTGGACCGCCTGGAAGCTCGTCCAGGACGCCCGCAAGGGGGGCCACGAGGAGGAGTACGAGGAGAACAAGATGCTCAAGATGGTCGAGGAGCGCTTCGGCGTCGCCGACCGCTATCACGGCACCAAGCTGTGGATCGAGGAGAACGGCAAGCGGGTCATGACCCCGATGCTGGTCGTGATGCTGGCCATCGGCTCCACGGACCTCCTCTTCGCCCTCGACTCCATCCCCGCGATCTACGGGCTCACCGAGGAGCCGTACATCGTCTTCACGGCGAACGCCTTCGCCCTGATGGGCCTGCGCCAGCTGTACTTCCTCATCGGCGGCCTCCTCAAGCGGCTCGTCCACCTCAGCTACGGCCTGTCGATCATCCTCGGCTTCATCGGCGTCAAGCTGCTGCTGCACGCGCTCCACGAGTCCGGCGTGCACGTCCCCGAGATCAGCATCCCCTTCTCGCTCGGCTTCATCGTCCTCGTCCTCGCGGTGACCACGTTCACCAGCCTGCGCGCCTCGAAGAAGCAGGAGAAGCAGGAGGAGCAGTCGCAGCCGGAGGAGACCATCTCCTGACCGCTGTCACCCCTGTCACTGCTGCCACCCCTGTCACCGCTTCCGCGCCGTCGCCGTCGCCGTCACCGCAGCCGCGCCGAACGCCAGCACCGCGCACAGCAGCCAGACCGCCACATAACCCGACTCCGCCGGTCTCCCGTCGCCCCGGCCCCCGCTCGCCGACGCGGCCAGCACGGAGGCCATCACGCCGCCCGCGACCGCACCGCCGAGCGTCTTGACGTTGTTGTACAGGGCGGTCGTCACACCGGTGCGGGAGCGGTCGCTCCCCTCCGCGATCACCGTCGGGATCGCGCCGAGCGCCACCCCCGTGCCGAGCCCCGCGAGCACCTTCGCCGCCGCCAACTGCCACAGCGACTCGTGCAGCAGGGCCGTCACCAGGAAACTCACGCCGATCAGGACGAAGGCGAGGGCCACCGCCGCGACGTAGCCGAGACGGCCCGCGATGCGCGCGGTGAGCGAGGAGGCGATCACCGCCGTCACCGCCGCCGGGAGGGCCACCAGCGAGATCGACAGCGCGGAGAGCCCGAAGCCGTACCCCGTGCGCTCCGGGTGGGCGGCGAGAAACGTGGCCTCGGGCGACTGGCTGCCGAAGTACACGACGCCGAAGGCGAACGCTCCCAGGAAGAACGGCGCCACCCTGCGGTCGGTCAGCGCCCGCACGTCCACCAGCGGCTCCGGCGTCCGCAGTTCGACCACCGTCCACACCCCGCCGAGCAGCACCGCGAGGAGCAGCAGGCCGAGCACCCCGCCGGAGAGCCGGCCGGCGTCCTGCGCGGCGGAGATCCCGGACAGGAGCAGCACCATGGTCAGGCTCAGCAGCGCCGCGCCCGGCCAGTCGAGCCGGCCGCCGGCGGCGCGCGCCGACTCGGGGACGGCGAGGAAGGACACGGGTACACAGGCCACGGCGAGGACGGCGGGGACCAGGAGCGTGGTGCGTACGTCTCCCGTGGCCTCCTGGACCGCCCCCATGACGACGCCGCCGAGCAGGGTGCCGAGGGCCAGCGACCCGACCAGCCGGGCGATCGCGGACCGGGCCGCGTCCATCGGCAGCCGGTCGCGGACCAGGGCGATCTCCAGGGGCAGCAGGGCGGCCAGCGGCCCCATCAGCACCCGGCCCGCCAGCAGTACCGGCCAGGACGGGGCGAACGCCACGAGCAGCGTCCCGGCGGCGACACAGCCGAGGGCGCCGCGCAGCACCCGCCGGTGGCCGTGGAGGTCGCCGAGCCGGCCGAGGACCGGAACGGACACGGCGGCGGCGAGCAGCTGGGCGGAGAGCACCCAGGACAACTGGGCGTCGGGGATGCCGAGTTCACGCCCGATCTCGGGGAGCAGCGGTGCGATGCCGCCCTGGAGGAAGCCGCTGGTCAGCTCGAAGAGGACCAGCAGGCCGACGACGGCGCGCACGGACGCGGACCGCTCGGCCGCAGCGGCGGGAGCCGTGACCTCGGCCGGCTTCACGCGCCCTCCTCGGTGACGGGCTCGGTGACGAACTCGCCGGCGAACTGGAGGCGGCGGGCAGCGAGTTCGGCGAGCAGCACGGCCGCGTCGAGGACGGCGCGATCGTCGAAGACGGCCCGGGGCGAGTGGTTCATCGGGGCGGTCGCCGGGTCGGCGTCCGGCGGACAGGCGCCTACGCCGACGTACGCGCCCGGCACCTCGCGCAGCACGAAGGAGAAGTCCTCCGAACCGGTCAGCGGGCGGGGCGCCTCGAAGGCGCGGTCCGTGCCGAGGAGATCCTGGGCGGTCCGCAGCGCGAACGCGGCCTCGCGCGGGTCGTTGACGGTGACCGGGTAGTTCTCCCGGTAGTCGACGTCGACGTCCACACCGTGCGCGGCGGCGACCCCGCGGACCGTCCGCTCGATCCCGGCCCTGACCCTGGCCTGGGTCTCGGGGGAGAAGGTCCGTACGGTCGCCTCGAACTCGGCGTGTTCGGGGATGACGTTGCCCGCGGAGCCGGCGTGCAGCGAGCCGACGGTCACCACGGCCGGGTCGAAGACGTCGACCGTGCGGGTCACCATCGTCTGCAGGGCCGTCACCATCGCGCACACGGCGGGAACCGGATCCTGCGCGGAGTGCGGGGTCGAGCCGTGGCCTCCCGCGCCGCCGACCCGGACCGTCACCGCGTCGGAGGCCGCGAGCATCGGACCCGGCCGGACGGCCGCGAAACCGGTGGGCAGCAGGGTCGAGGTCACGTGCAGCGCGTACGCCGCCACCACCCGGCCACCGGCCGCGTCGAGGACCCCCTCCTCGATCATCAGGTGGGCACCCCGCATGCCCTCCTCGCCCGGCTGGAACATGAGGACGACATCGCCCGCGAGCTCCTCCCGCCGCGCGGCGAGCAGCTGTGCCGCGCCGACCAGGCCCGCCGTCTGCAGATCGTGCCCGCAGGCATGCATCCGGCCGGGGAACCGCGAGGCGTACGGCAGACCGCTGTCCTCCTGCACGGGCAGGGCGTCCATGTCCCCGCGCAGCAGCACCGCGGGCCCCGGCCGGCCGCCGCGCAGTACGGCCGTCACCGAACTGAGCCCCTTCCCCGGCGTGATCTCCAGAGGGAGACCGGCGAGAGCGTCGAGGACCCTGCGCTGGGTGAGCGGCAGGTCGAGCCCGAGTTCGGGCTCGCGGTGCAGCGCGTGGCGCAGCCGGACGAGGGAGTCTTCGAGAGGGAGGGCGTCGCTGTGCTGGAACATGGCAGGTATGGTGTCGATACCCTCGATCACCGCCGCTCGTGTGCAGGAATCCGCCGTAGGCCGCAGATCGTTTGCAGGAAACAGCCGAACCGGTCAGGTTGAGGAGCGGCCCGTGCTCGACGAACTCGACTACCTTCTCGTCACCGCGCTCCAGATCGCGCCCCGCGCCGACTGGCAGACGATCGGTGACGCCCTCGGCCTCGATGCCTCGACCGTCTCACGCCGGTGGGCGCGGCTGACCCGGGCCGGGCACGCCTGGATCAGCGTGCATCCCGCGGCCCATGCGCACGCACCCTCCGTCGTCGCGTTCATCGAGGTCGACTGCGTGGCCGGCCGGCTCCACGAGGTGGCCGCGCAGATCGCCGAGGAGCCGCACGTGTTCAACCTCGAACACGTCAGCGGCGGCCGGGACCTGCTCGTCACGGCCGTCTTCTCCGACCAGGCCGAACTCGCCCGCTACGTCGGCTTCCGGCTCGGCGCCCTCGACGGGGTGGCTGCCTCCCGCACCCAGGTCGCCACCACCCTGCACACCGAGGGCAGCCGCTGGCGTCTGGACCGGCTCACCGAGGAACAGCGCCGCAGGCTCGCGCCGACGGCGACCGCGGGGGCCCGGCCGCGGGGCGGCGCCCTGCTCCAGGGGCGTGACCTGGAACTCGTACAGGCGCTGAGCGACGATCCCCGGCAGTCCGCCGCCCGGCTCGCCGAACGCACCGGCCTGAGCCCCACCACCGTCCGACGCCGCCTGGACCGACTGGATGCCGAGCACGCCCTCGTCTACCGCTGCGAAGTCGCCCGTACGCTGTCCGGCTGGCCGGTCTCGGTGTCACTGTGGGCCGCCGTACCGCAGAGCCGGGCCCCGCAGCTCGCCGAGCGGATCAGCGGCCTGCGCGAGATCCGGCTCTGCGCCTCCCTGTCCGGGCCGCACAACCTGCTGCTCGCCGCCTGGCTGCGCTCGGTCGACGACATCGCCCCCTTCGAGTCACGGCTCACCGAACGCTTCCCCGAACTCGACGTGGCCGACCGGGCGTTGACCCTGTGGCCGATGAAACTGGGCGGCCACCTCCTCGACCCCAAGGGCCGCCATCTGCGCGCCGTCACCCTCGGTCCCTGGCACGACCCGCACTCCGAAGCGGCCGAAGCGGCCCTCCTGGACCGCCTGCGCACGCCACCCGGGCGGCCACCGGCCGGCCGCAATCCTTGACTTCGAGAACGCTCCAAGTTCTAGCGTCGGCAGGGTCGGGACGGCGAAGGCCGACGAAGGTCGGCGAGAGTCCAGCGGAACGGAGACGCACATGCGGGTCGGCGTGCACATCAACCGGTTCGACCATCCCGGAGGCGGCCCGGCGCTCGCCGCCGAACTGGCCGCGGCGGGCGACGCCGCCGAGGCCGCGGGCCTGAGCTGGCTGTCGGTCATGGACCACTACTTCCAGATGGAGTTCAACGACGGCGCCGAGGACCCGATGCTGGAGGCGTACACGACCCTCGGCTACCTCGCCGCCCGTACCTCCACCGTGCAGCTCGGCGCCCTGGTGACGGGGGTGACGTACCGCCATCCCGGACTGCTCGCCAAGATCGCCACCACCCTGGACGTGCTGTCCGGCGGCCGGGCCACGCTCGGGATCGGCGCGGCCTGGTACGACCGGGAGCACGCGGGTCTCGGCGTGCCGTTCCCGCCCCTCGCCGAGCGCTTCGAGCGGCTGGAGGAGACCCTGCGGATCTGCCTCCAGATGTGGGACCCGGAGGCCAACGGGCCCTTCGAGGGCAAGCACTACCGGCTGTCCGAGACGCTGTGCGTACCGGCTCCGGTCAGCAGCCCGCGCCCCGAGATCATGATCGGCGGTGGCGGTGAGAAGAAGACCCTCCGGCTGGTCGCCCGCCACGGCGACGCCTGCAACCTGTTCACCACCACCCCGGAGGAGGTCGCCCACAAGCTGGAGGTCCTGCGGGGTCACTGCGAGGCCGAGGGCCGCGACTACGACACGATCCGCAAGACCGTCGCCTACTCCGGCGAGCCGCTCGCCACCGGCGACCTCGACGCCTTCACCCGGGACATCACGGGCTACACCAAGCTCGGCATCGAGACGGTGATCCTCTCCCCGCGCACCGGCGAACCGGCGGCGTTCATCGAACGCTTCGCGGCCCCGGCCGTCCAGCGCCTGGCCGGGCTCGACTGAACCTGACGGACTACTACGGGACTGCTACGGACTACTACGGAGTGCTACTGGGCCGGCCCGCTGCGGGAGACGATGCGCGTGCCGCGGTCGTCGACCGTGCGGACCTGCAGGGAACCGCAGCCGCACCGGGTCCACAGGGTCTGGCCCGCGGCGGTCGCGTGCCGGGACACCACCTGGAACGGCTCGGCGTCGTCCGGCCATCCGCAGTGCGGGCAGCCGGTGCGGGTCGTGCTGGTCATGAGAACTCCTCGTACGTCGTGGCCGGTTGGCCGGCGCGGCTGGTGGACCGTCGCGACACGATCCAGGGTGCGGCATCGCTTTCGTACACGTCCAGGTTGACTTTCCGGACGACACCTTGAAGCGTGGGCTTCATGATTGACCTGCGCCGGCTTCACGTCCTGCGGGCGGTCGCCCACTACGGCACGGTCACCGCCGCCGCCCGCGCCCTGCACTTCACCCCGTCCGCGGCCTCCCAGCAGATCCGTCAGCTCGCCCGTGACCTGGGCGTCGACCTCCTGGAACCGCAGGGCCGGGGGGTCCGTCTCACCCCGGCCGCCGAGAGCCTGCTCGCGCACGCCGACGCCATCCAGGCCCGCTGGGAACTAGCCGAGCTCGACCTGCGCGCCCAACGGGACGCCCCGGCGGGACCGTTGCGGGTGAGCGGGTATCCGGTGGCGATCTCGGTGCTGCTGGCGCCGATGGCGGTGCGCCTCCAGGAGCGGTATCCCCGGCTGGCCGTACGCATCCAGGAGGCGGCCGTACCGGAGAGCTTCGACCTGCTCTTCGAGGGCGCCACCGATCTGGCGATCGTCGAGGCGACTCCGCACAACCCGCCGCTGAGCGACGTCCGCTTCGATCAACGACCCCTCCTGGACGACCCGTTCGACCTCGTCGTGCCCGCCGGTCACCCGCTGGCCGACCGGGAGCGCGTCGACCTCGCGGAGGCGGCGCACGAGGACTGGATCGCGCCCATGCCGGAGAGCCCCTGCCACACCCATGTCATCTCGGCCTGCGGCGAGGCCGGGTTCAGCCCCTCGGTGGTCCACCAGGCCGTGGACTGGAACGTCACCGCCCAGCTCGTCGCCCACCGGCTGGGCGTCGCGCTCATCCCACGGTTGGCCCAGCTCACCGCGGACCTGCCGGTCACCCGGGTACCCTGCGCGGGCGATCCGCACCGCAAACTGCTCACCTGCACCCGGCGCGGCGGCCATGAACGACCCGCGGTGGCGGCCGCGTTGGCGGAACTGCGGGACCTGGCCCCGACCGCGGTGGCCTGACCCGCGGAGCGCCGAGGCATACGAAAGGGGCCGGAGCTCCAAGAGCTCCGGCCCCTTTCGAAGACAATCAGGCGGCGACGGTGTCGCCCACGTGCCCGTGCAGACGGGCGATGACCTCGGTCAGCTGCGTGGCGACCTCGGCGTCGTCGGCCGGGTGGGTCTCGGCGAAACGGACCACGGAACCGGGGATGGAGAGCTTGACGTCCTCCAGCACCTTGGCGCCGGCGATGCCCAGGGCCTTGCGGGTCTCGTCCTGCGCCCACACGCCACCGAACTGGCCGAACGCGGTACCGACCACGGCGGCCGGCTTGCCGCCGAAGGCGCCGGCGCCGTAGGGGCGCGACAGCCAGTCGATGGCGTTCTTCAGGACGGCCGGGATGGTGCCGTTGTACTCGGGGACGAAGAGCAGGAAGCCGTCGGCGCCCTGGGCGGTCTCACGCAGCTTCGCGGCGGCGGCCGGGACGCTGCCCTCGACGTCGATGTCCTCGTTGTAGAAGGGGATGTCGGCCAGGCCCTCGTACAGTTCGACCGACGCACCCTCGGGAGCGAACTTGACGGCCGCCTCCGCGAGCTGGCGGTTGTGCGAACCGGCGCGAAGGCTGCCGACGAGCGCAAGGATACGAACAGACATGCTAACTCCAGGGGTGCTGAAACACTGCCGTCACAAATCCGGACCGGGGTCCGTTTAAGGTTCTATCACCCTAACCGGACCGCGGTCCAGTTTCATTCCCGATGCTTTACGCTGGGTTCATGTCCGCCGCCCTGCCGCCCTTCCCGCGGCCTCAAGGTCCCCTGGGTGAGACCGAGTTGTTCCAGCTCGGCCCTCGCGAGGAGGAGCCGTGCCTGCGCGCCGACGCCGCGCGCAACCGCGCCCGGCTGCTGGAGGCCGCCGCCCGGCTGATCGCCGAGCACGGCGCGGCCGGGGTCACCATGGAGGCCGTGGCCGCCGCCGCCCAGGTGGGCAAGGGCACCGTCTTCCGCCGCTTCGGCGACCGGACCGGGCTGCTGATGGCGCTGCTCGACCACTCGGCACAGCAGTTCCAGGCGGACTTCATGAGCGGCCCGCCCCCGCTGGGCCCCGGCGCCCCGCCCCTGGAGCGGTTGCGCGCCTTCGGCGTGGCACTGCTGTACCGCTCGGTGGAGCAGCTGGACCTCCAGCTCGCCGCCGAGCCGGAGCCCACCCGCCGGTTCTCCCACCCGTCCTACCGGGCCCTGGCCATGCACGTCACGATCCTGCTGCGGCAGATCGTCCCGGACGCCGACTGCGAGCTGCTGGCCCGGACGCTCCTCGCGTACCTCGACGCGGCGCAGATCCACCATCTGACCAGGGAGTGCGGGATGCCGATGGAGCGCCTCGAGGCCGGCTGGACCGACCTGGTCGCCCGGGTCACGGGGGCCGCGCCGGCCGCCTGAGCGCCCCGCCGGGAGCCGTCTGCACAGGTTCTGCAAAGATGCCGTACGTCATGGTGCAGATACCGAAAACGCCCGCCCCCGGGGTTCCCGCACCGCGCTCCGTGCCCACGAGCGCCGATGTGGCCCGCCTGGCAGGCGTCTCGCGCGCGACCGTCTCCTACGTCCTGAACAACACCAGCGCCGTCCGGATCAGCGAGCCCACCCGCCGCCGGGTCCACGAGGCCGCCAAGGAGCTGGGGTACGTACCGCACGCGGCCGCCCGCAGCCTGCGCGCCGGACACAGCCGCCTGGTCCTGATGCCCGCCCCGACCATCCCGGTCGGCCAGCTGTACGGCCAGTTCATCAACGAGCTCCAGTGGGCCCTCAGCCGCCTCGACTACACCGTCGTCCAGCACGGCAGCGTCGGACTCCACGGCGACGAGGCCGCCCGTGCCTGGGCCGAGCTGCGGCCTGTCGCCGTGCTGGTGCCCGGCGCCGGACTCGGCCCGAAAGGCGTCGCCGTGCTCAAGCGCTCCGGCGCCCGGGCCGTCGTCACCCTCGGCCCCGAGACCGTCGAGGGCGCCCACGCCCTCCTCATGGACCACGAGGCCGTCGGCCACCGCGCCGGACGCCATCTGTACGAGCGCGGCAGGCGCCGCATCGGTGTCGTCGTCCCCGAGGAGGCGGGCCTGGAGGCCTTCTCCCTGCCCCGCCTCAGCGGGGTGCGCGCCGCCCTGCGCGACACCGACGCCACCGTCACCGACCTGCCCCTGGCCTACACCGAGGAGGCCGGCGCCCGGCTCGCCGCCCGCTGGCGGGAGCTCGGCCTCGACGCGGTGTTCGCGTACAACGACGAGTACGCGATGCTGCTGACGCGCGCCCTGCTCGACGAGGGGATCGACATCCCCGGCGAGACGGCCGTGATCGGCGCCGACGACCTCATGCTCGGCCGGCTCCTGCGGCCCCGGCTCAGCACGGTCCGCCTGGAGCTGCCCTCCGGTCGCGACCTCGCCGAACTCGTCGACCGCGCGGTGCGCGACCCCGCCGCCGCACCCGAGACCCACAAAGTGCTGGAAGCCACGGTGGTGCACCGCGAGTCGAGCTGACAACCTGGGTCGCAGCGACGGGAGGTGGGCCCATGCGCACGACGGTCGGCATCATCGGCGGCGGCCCCGCCGGACTGCTCCTGGCCCGCCTGCTGCACCGCGCGGGCGTCGACTGCGTCGTCCTGGAGGCGCGCACCCGGGACTACGTCGAGCAGCGCCAGCGTGCCGGAATGCTGGAGCAGGGCACGGTCGACGCCCTGCGCGAGTGCGGCGCGGTCGAGCGGCTGACCGCGCAGGGCCTGGTCCACCAGGGCATCGAGCTGCGCTTCGACCGGGAACGCCACCACCTCGACTTCCCGGTCCTCACCGGCGGCCGTACGGTCACGATCTACGCCCAGACCGAGATCGTCAAAGACCTCGTCGCCCTTCAACTGGCTGATGGGCCACCGCTGTTGTTCGAGGCGGAGGCGCTCGCCATCGAGAGGCCGGAGACCGAGGCGCCCGTCGTACGGTTCCTGCACGAGGGGAGCGAGCAGACCCTGGACTGCGACTGGGTCGTGGGCTGCGACGGCTTCCACGGCATCGCCCGCGACACCTTCCCGGCCGGGACCGGACGGACGTACGCCCACGACTACCCGTACTCCTGGCTCGGGATCCTCGCCGATGTCGCCCCGTCCTGCGACGAGTTGATCTACGCGCGCGGCGAGGGCGGCTTCGCCCTGCACAGCATGCGCTCACCGCAGGTGTCCCGGCTCTACCTCCAGGTGCCCAACGGCACCGACCCCGGCGACTGGTCGGACGACCGCGTCTGGGACGAACTCGCCGCCCGCTTCGCCATCGACGCCGACTGGACGTTGAACCGCGGCCCGATCACCGCCAAGTCCGTGACGCCGATGCGCAGTCACGTCCACGAGCCGATGCGCCACGGGCGCCTCCTGCTCGCCGGTGACGCCGCGCACATCGTCCCGCCGACCGGCGCCAAGGGCCTCAACCTCGCGGTCTCCGACGTCCGTCTGCTCGCCCGCGCCTTCGCCGGGCTGCGCCGCACCGGCTCCGAGCAACTCCTCGACCGCTACTCCGCGTCATGCCTCGCCCGGGTCTGGCAGGCCACCCGGTTCTCCTACGACATGACGACGATGCTGCACACCCGCCCCGACGCCGACCCCTTCGACCACCGGCTCCAGCTCGCCCGGCTGCGACGGATCACGTCCTCCCGCCACGCGGCCGCCGAACTGGCCGCGCACTACACGGGACTTCCCCTGGAGTGGTGAGCACCCCAGGGCAAGTCCCCTGGCATTACTGGCCGTTCTGCTCCGCGCTCGCCTGCTGCTCCTCGACCGCCTTGCGGACCTCGTCCATGTCCAGCCTGCGGGCCTGCCCGATCACATCCGTCAGCGCGGCCTCCGGGAGGGCGCCCGGCTGCGCGAACACGGCCACCCGGTCACGGACGATCATCAGCGTCGGAATCGACTGGATACCGAAGGCGGCGGCCAGCTCCGGCTGCGCCTCGGTGTCGACCTTGCCGAAGACAAGGTCCGGGTTCTCCTCGGCCGCCTTGTCGTAGACCGGCGCGAACTGACGGCACGGCCCGCACCAGGACGCCCAGAAGTCGATCAGGACGAAGTCGTTGTCCGTGACCGTCTGGTCGAAGTTCTCCTTGGTGAGCTCCACGGTCTTGCTCATGGCGTGCATCCCTCTTCCTGGTGTGGGGGCCTAGCCATGCGCACAAACACGGCCTGCCGAGTAGGTATTCCGCGCGCGTACCCATGTGGCCCGAGCGCACACCACCCAGCAGACTGACCCCATGACGGAAACGGAATCCACTGTGAACAGCACCTATGACGTAGTGGTGCTCGGGGCCGGGCCCGTGGGGGAGAACGTCGCCGACCGCACCCGTGCGGCCGGCCTCTCCACCGCGGTCGTGGAGAGCGAACTGGTCGGCGGCGAGTGTTCGTACTGGGCCTGTATGCCCAGCAAGGCCCTGCTGCGCCCGGTCATCGCCCAGGCCGACGCCCGCCGGCTGCCCGGACTCGCCCCGGCCGTACAAGGCCCCCTCGACGCCGCCGCGGTCCTCGCCCGCCGCGACGAGTACACCTCCCACTGGCACGACGACGGTCAGGTGAGCTGGCTGGAGGGAGTCGGCGCCGACCTCTACCGCGGCCACGGCCGCCTCACCGGCCCCCGCACCGTGACGGTCGGCGACCAGGTCCTCACCGCCCGGCACGCCGTCGCCGTCTGCACCGGCACCCGCGCCGTCCTGCCGGGCCTGCCCGGACTCGACGCGGTCAAGCCCTGGACCAGCCGCGAGGCGACCAGTGCCCAGGCCGCGCCGGGGCGGCTCATCGTCGTCGGCGGGGGAGTCGTCGCCACCGAGATGGCCACCGCCTGGCAGGCCCTCGGCTCGCGGGTCACCCTCCTGGTCCGCGGCAAGGGCCTGCTGAACCGTATGGAACCCTTCGCCGGCGAACTGGTCGCCGAGGCGCTCACCGAGGCCGGCGTCGACGTCCGCACCGGGACCTCCCTCGCGTCGGTGACCCGCGAGGACGGCACCGTCGTCGCCGTCACCGACAGCGGCGACCGGATCGAGGCCGACGAGATCCTCTTCGCCACCGGCCGCGCCCCGCGCACCGACGACATCGGCCTGGACACCGTCGGCCTGGAAGGCGGCTCCTGGCTGGACGTGGACGACAGCCTCCGCGTCACCGGCACCGACTGGCTCTACGCCGTCGGCGACGTCAATCACCGCGCCCTCCTCACCCACCAGGGCAAGTACCAGGCCCGCATCGCCGGCGCCGCCATCGCGGCGCGGGCGTCCGGGACCGACGTCCAGTCCGACCCGTGGGGCGCGCACGCCGCCACCGCCGACCACGCCGCCGTACCGCAGGTCGTCTTCACCGACCCGGAGGCCGCCGCCGTCGGCCTCTCCCTCGCCGAGGCCGAACAGGCGGGCCACCGGGTCCGCGCGGTCGACTACGACCTCGCCAACGTCTCCGGGGCGAGCCTGTACGGCGAGGGCTACCGGGGCCGCGCCCGCATGGTGGTCGACCTGGAGCGAGAGGTCCTGCTCGGCGTCACCTTCGTGGGCCCCGGAGTCGGCGAGCTCATCCACTCGGCGACCGTCGCGGTGGCTGGCGAGGTGCCCCTCAGCCGCCTCTGGCACGCGGTGCCGTCCTACCCGACGATCAGCGAGGTGTGGCTGCGCCTGCTGGAGACGTTCCGCGACAGCTGACGGCCGGTACGGCCCCCGGGTGGCCGTCAGCCCGGCAGCCCGAACCCCAGGGAGGCGGCCGCCTCCCTGGGCGTCGGCTGGGCCCAGCGCTCCACCATCGCCTGGTTCGAGGAGAGCGAGCGCAGCTCCGCCCGGTCCAGGTACAGCGTGCCGTCCAGGTGGTCCGTCTCGTGCTGCACGATCCGCGCGGGCCAACCGGAGAACACCTCGTCCACGGTGCGCCCGTGCTCGTCCTCGCCCGTCAGCCGCACCCGGTCGTGCCGGTCCACGACCGCCTGCCAGCCCGGGACGCTCAGACAGCCCTCGAAGAACGCGGCCCGCTCGGGGCCGACCCCGTCGTACGACGGATTGACCAGGACCCGGAACGGCTGCGGCACCCGTCCCCGCGCGAGGCGCACCTCGTCCGGCACCGGCGCCGGGTCCTCGATCACCGCGATGCGCAGCGGCACGCCCACTTGCGGCGCCGCGAGGCCCACGCCGGGAGCCGCGTGCATGGTGACGCGCAGCGCCTCGACGAACCGGGCCAGCAGCGCGGAGTCCAGCTGCCCCTCGAAACGCTCGGTGCCGCGCCGCAGCACCGGATCGCCGGCCGCCACGATGGGCAGCGGGCCGTCGGCGGCGAGGAGTTCCTCGACCAGCTCGGCAAGGGGCGCGTGATCACGGGGAGTTGCCATCGCGCCAGGATGCCATGCCCTCGGCTCGTGTGACGCAGGACACTTCAACCCCCGGGAACTCAGGGCGCGTTTCTCCCGACTACTGGACCGACCGACCAGCCGCGCTCGTCCCCACCCTCCGGAGTTAGCCGCCGATGACCTCCGCTCCCCCGACGACCACCGACGAGGCCCCGAAAGCCGCCGACACGCCGCCCAGACCCGGCAGTTGGGCGCCGCTGCGCCCGCTGATACTGCGTCTCCACTTCTACGCCGGGGTGTTCGTCGCGCCCTTCCTGCTGGTGGCGGCCGTCACCGGGTTCCTGTACGCCGCCTCGTTCCAGGCCGAGAAGCTCCTGTACGCCGACCAGATGACGGTCTCCGCCGTCGGCGACGCCAAGCTGCCGATCTCCGAACAGGTCACCGCCGCCCGCGAGGCCCACCCCGAGGGCGCCGTCGCCGCCGTACGTCCCTCCCCGGCGGACGACGCGACCACCAGGGTGCTGCTGTCCGGCGTCAAGGGTGTCGACCCCGACCACACCCTCGCCGTCTTCGTCGACCCCTACACCGGCAAGGTCGAGGGCTCCCTCGAACAGTACGGATCCACGGGCGCGTTGCCGCTGCGCACCTGGATCTCGGAGCTGCACCGCAATCTGCACCTCGGTGAGACCGGCCGCCTCTACAGCGAGTTCGCCGCGAGCTGGCTGTGGGTGATCGCCGGGGCCGGCCTGGTGCTGTGGTTCACCCGGCGCCGGGGCCAGCGCAAGGTGCGCGGCACCGAGGGGCGGCGCCGCACGCTCGGGCTGCACGCCACGGTCGGCGTCTGGGCCGCGCTCGGCTTCTTCTTCCTGTCGGTGACCGGTCTGACCTGGTCCACCTATGCCGGCGCGAGCATCGACGATCTGCGCGGCTCGCTGAACCAGACCACGCCCTCGGTGTCGGCGACCGCGGGCGGCGACCACTCCGGGCACGGCGCCTCCGCCTCGGCCGGGGACGCCGAGCACGGCGTCGGCCTCGACAAGGTCCTCGCCGCGGCGCGCGCCGAAGGGCTCGGCGACCCCGTCGAGATCGTGCCGCCGGCCGACGCCACCTCGGCGTACGTGGTGAAGCAGATCCAGCGCAGCTGGCCGGAGAAGCAGGACGCGGTCGCGATCGACCCGACCACCGGCGAGGTCACCGACGTGCTGCGGTTCGACGACTTCCCGGTGCTCGCGAAGCTGACCCGCTGGGGCATCGACCTGCACACCGGCACCCTCTTCGGGCTCGTCAACCAGATCGTCCTGATGGTCGTGGCGCTCTGCCTGATCCTGCTGATCGTGTGGGGTTACCGCATGTGGTGGATGCGCGGCCGCGGCAACGCCTTCGGGCGTCCGATCCCGCGCGGCGCCTGGCAGAAGGTGCCCCCGCAGATCCTGCTGCCGGGCGTGGCGCTGATCGCCGCCCTCGGCTACTTCGTCCCGCTGCTCGGCATCCCGCTGGCCGCGTTCGTCGTCGCCGACGTGGTGCTCGGCGAGATCGCGCACCGGCGCACGAGCCGCGTCTGACACTCGTCGTACGACGACCGGGGCCCGGTTCCGCGAAGGAACCGGGCCCCGGTCATGTCGTACGGCCTCGCCTACAGCTTGTCGAAGTCGCCGGCCAGCGCGGACGCGAGGCGCAGATGCGGCTCGGCCTCCTCGTGCCGCCTCTGCCGCTCCAGCGTGCGGCCCAGCATCAGACGAGCGTAGTGCTCCACCGGGTCACGCTCCACGATGATGCGCAACTCCGTCTCGGCGCGGCTCAGTTGGGCCGAGTGGTAGTAGGAGCGGGCCAGCAGCAGCCGCGGCCCGGTCTGCTCCGGCACCTCCTCGACCAGCTTGCCCAGGACGCGCGCCGCGGCGGCGTAGTCCTTGGCCTCGAAGAACATCTGCGCGCGCTCCCAGCGCTCCGCCGGCGTTCCGTGGTCGTAGTACGTCATGTCCACTCTGACCTCCTTCGACGCCGTCAACAGAGGCCGTTGGTTCAATATTCCACTAACCGTTCAGGGTGGCGAGCTCGGCGTTCGCCCGCTCGGTGATGAGCGTCAGCACCCGTCCGGCGACAGCGAGATCCTCCTCGGGGATGCCGGCGTAGACCCGGGCGGTGAGGGGGGCGGTCGCGGCGGACGTCGTGTCGTACAGCTCTCGTCCGGCCTCCGTGATCCGCACCAGCGGCGGCTCCTCGGGAGCCAGCAGCCGTGCGGCGACCAGCTCGTCGACGACGGCGGAGGCCTCCTCGGCATCGATCTTCAGTGAACCGACGACACCGTCGACGAGGTGCTCCCGGTCCACCGGCCCGTCGGCGACGGCGGCCAGGCGGAGGGTGACGGACTGCTGGAACGTCATGCCGTGGCGGGCCAGGACCCGCTCCAGGACCGCGCGGGCCGCGTAGTGCGCCAGGGCTATGACGCGCGGGTTGAGCAGGGGAGGTGTGGTGGTGGTCATGACGGCTCCTTGTCGGACTCACGGTCGGGGGCGAGTGGATCGAGAGGGGCGTCGAGCAGGGTCGCGAGTTCGGCGCTGAACTCCCGGGTGCGTGGGCTGTCGAGCCCGCCGAGCGGTGCGAGGAGCTGCTCCAGTAGCCCCTGGACGACCTGGATGGCCCGCCGGGTGGTGTCCCTGCCCTGCTCGGTGAGGGCCAGCTGGACGGCGCGCGGATCACGTGGGTCGCGGGTGCGCTCGATCAGACCCGCCGACTCCAGGGCGCGCGCCAGCTTGGACACATAGAGCGGTTCGAGGCCGGTGTGGTCGGCGAGCCGTCGCTGGCTCGGCCGCTCGCCGTCGCGCTGCATGCCGTACAGGGACGCCACCAGCGAGTACTGCGCGTGGGTGAGACCCAGTGGGGTCATCGCGCGGTCCACCGCGGTCCGCCACTTCATCGACAGGCGCCACACCAGGAAGCCAGGCGTCACCTTCTCGTAGCCCTTGCTCAT
This sequence comes from Streptomyces sp. NBC_00028, assembly GCF_045041065.1. NCBI lineage: Bacteria > Bacillati > Actinomycetota > Actinomycetes > Kitasatosporales > Streptomycetaceae > Streptomyces > Streptomyces sp. NBC_00028. The sequence continues at coordinate 8,912,108 of NZ_CP108293.1, forward strand.
AAGAAATACAGTACATGGCTACTATGTACATGGCTACTGTATTTCGGGACTCCCCGGCGACGGACTGACGGGACCCCGTCCACGGGGCTAGGTTGGGCGCCATGAGCAATCTTGATCGCGATGCGGCCCCCGCCCTGTGCGGCGGCCGCGGCTTCGTGGTGGCGGAGCCCGTTCGCGAACTCCTCAGCCCGCGCACCGTCAAACTCGGGGAGGCCACCGAGGTCCGCCGTCTGCTGCCCAACCTGGGCCGGCGCATGGTGGGCGCGTGGTGCTTCGTCGACCACTACGGCCCCGACGACATCGCCGACGAGCCCGGCATGCAGGTCCCCCCGCATCCGCACATGGGCCTGCAGACCGTCAGCTGGCTGCACCAGGGCGAGGTGCTGCACCGCGACTCCACCGGCAGCCTCCAGACGATCCGCCCGCGCGAGCTGGGCCTCATGACCTCCGGGCGGGCCATCAGCCACTCCGAGGAGAGCCCGAAGTCACACGCCCGCTTCCTGCACGGCGCCCAGCTCTGGGTCGCCCTCCCGGACGGCCACCGGCACACCGAACCGCACTTCGAGCACCACGCCGAACTGCCACGGGTCACCGCGCCGGGCCTGACCGCCACGCTCATCCTCGGCGACCTCGACGGTGCCACCTCGCCCGGGACGACGTACACCCCGATCGTCGGCGCCGACCTCACGCTGACCGCCGGCGCGGACCTGCGCCTCCCGCTGGAGCCGGACTTCGAGTACGCCGTGCTGTCCATGTCCGGTGAGGCCCACGTGGACGGCGTCCCGGTCCTGCCGGGCTCCATGCTCTACCTCGGCTGCGGCCGCACCGAACTGCCGCTGCGCGCCGCGTCGGACGCGAGCCTGATGCTCCTGGGCGGTGAGCCCTTCGAGGAGGAGCTGATCATGTTCTGGAACTGGATCGGGCGGTCCCAGGAGGAGATCGTGCAGGCGCGCGAGGACTGGATGACCGGGTCCCGGTTCGGCGAGGTCAAGGGCTACGACGGGGCGCCCCTGCCGGCCCCGGAGCTGCCGCCGCTGCCCCTGAAGCCGCGGGGGAGGACCCGCTGACCGGTCGGCCCCGACCCCGGCGCCTCGGCATGCCGGACCGCCGCGAAGGACCAAGACTGGAGCTGTGAGACAGGCCCGCGCGCGGGCGCCGGCCCGGCCGGAGTGAGGCGCCCATGCGTACGGAGGCACGACGAGTCGCCGTCGTCGGTGACTGCCCGCTGCTGTGCGGCGGTGTCGCCCACGCCGTCGAGGGCGCCGAGGGCCTGGTCTTCGCCCTCGCCACCCGGTCGGCCGACGAGGCACTGCGCGCGCTCCGGCCGGGTGACGTCGCGCTGGTGGATCTCCAGGTGCGGCCGGTGTGCCTGGCCGACGTGGTGGCACGGCTGGCCGCCCAGGACGCCGCGGTGCTGGTCTTCTCCTCCGGCCTGGACCACCACGCCGTACCCGCCCTGCGCGCCGGCGCCCGTGGCTGCCTCAGCCGGCGGGCCGACGAGCGGGAGCTGCTGGCCGCGATCCGGCTGGTCGCCGACGGCTGCTCCTACGTCTCCGCGGATCTCGCCGTGCGTCCCGACACCGAGCCCTCCTGCCATGTCACCGACCGCGAGCGCCAGATCCTGGAGCTGGTCGTCCACGGCGAGACCGACCACGACATCGCCGTCCGGCTCGGCATCAGCGAGCACACCGTGCACTCCCACCTGGACCGGCTCCGCGACAAGACCGGCTCCCGGCGCCGGGCCGACCTGACACGCTTCGCGATCATGCACGACATCGTCCCCGCCGCCTTCTGGCAGGGGTGACACCGGGGTGGACACAGGGGTAACACTGCCCCTGCCGGGCGTGGGCTTTTCTACCCTGTGACGCTTCTCCCGCTGCTCGCACACTGAGGGACGAAAGCCCTCAGTGTGCGAGCAGCGGGAGGCGTTTCACGATGAGCGGCATCTTCGGTAGCACCCTCACGTTCAGCCAGGAGGAGGGCGAGGATGTCCGCCTCGTCGTCTTCGGCGACGACAAATACGCCCGGTACGAGACCCTCGACGGCTACTCCGTCGTGTACGACCCCGACCGCGGCACCTACTGCTACGCGCGGACCGACGGCGCCGGCGGCACCCGCCGGTTCGTCTCCACCGGCACGCCCGTCTCCGTACCGCCGCCGGAGGGCCTGCGCCGGCATCTGCGGGAAGGGCAGCTCTATCGCAGAGAGGTCTTCCAGGACCGGATGATGAAAGGGGTCCCGGACGAGGACCGGGCCGAGATCGACCCCGACGCGCTGTTCACCCGCGGCCCGGTGAAGGGGCTGCTCCCCGGCACGGCCCTGACGGAGGGCGAGGTCCAGGGCCTGACGATCCTGGTCGACTTCCCGTCCAAGCAGACCGAGGTGACCGAGGACGACGTCTCCGCCCTGCTCAACAGCCCGCACTTCACGGCGAACGGCAACCACTGCTCCGTCAAGGAGTTCTTCCGCACGATGTCGACGGGCCGGCTCGTCTTCTCCAACACCGTCGTCGGCCCGTTCCGGATGAGCCGGCCGCGGCTCGCGTACTCGCTCGACGAACACGAGGGCGAACTCGTCCCCGAGGCACTGCAGGCCGCCGCGGACGCCGGGGTGGACTTCAGCCGCTTCGACTCCCTCGGCCGCGGCGTCGTCGACTCCGTCTGCATCATGTACGCGGGCAACACCGTGTTCAAGGGCGACCTGTGGCCGCACAACTCCCGCTTCCCCGCCCAGATCGGCGGCGTACGCACGGACTTCTACACCGTCACCAGCATGGGCGAGCGGGCGAGCGACCTCAGCATCGGCACCTTCTGCCACGAGAGCGGGCACCTGCTGTGCCGCTGGCCGGACCTGTACGACTACGGCACCCTCGAACGCGAGGGCGACGACTTCACGAGCGCGGGCCTCGGCACCTACTGCGCGATGTCGAGCGGGAACAACCTGGGCGACGGCTTCCTGCCGTCCGCCGTCTCCGTGTATCTGCGCCGGCTGGTGGGCTGGACCGAGGACGTGGACATCTCGGTGCCGGGTGCGTACGAGGCCAGACAGGGTGAGTACGACAAGGCGCTCGTCTACCAGAACCCGGACCGCCCGGACGTCGAGTACTACCTCGTCGAGAACCGCAGCAAGCTCGGCTTCGACACCGCGTTGACCTCCAGTGGCCTGGCCGTTTACCACTGCGACATCCAGGGGTCGAACGAGTTCCAGCAGGGCACGCTGGTACGTCACTACCAGTGCGCCCTGTTGCAGGCGGACGGCCATATGGACCTGGAGCACAACCAGAACGACGGCGACGGCGGGGACCTCTACGGACCCACCGCGGGCACCGCGGTCTCGCACAGCAGCCGCCCCCCGTCCCTGTGGTGGGACGGCAGCGAGTCGGGGCTCACCCTCTCGAACGTCGGCGCCCCGGGCGAGGTCATCACCTTCCGCACCGGCGAGCAGGGCGTGGCGGGCACGAAGATCACCGGCCGGTCGGCGCCGAACGAGGCCATCCCCGAGGGCGTCGGCGGGCTCACCGACGCGATCTCCCTCGTGGGCGCCGGCACGGTCCGGGACCTGACCGTGTCGATCGACATCGAGCACGGTCACATCGGCGATCTGCGCGTCGTCCTGCTGGCACCGTCGGGCCGCCGCGCCGTGATCCACAACCGCACCGGCGGCGCCACCAAGAACCTGCGCCTGACGCTCACGTCCGACCCGCCGTCCCTGCTGGCACCGCTGGTCGGCGACGCGGTGGCCGGCGCCTGGAAGCTCAAGATCACGGACGCGGCCCAGCCCGTCGCCGGGACCCTGCTCAGCTGGGAGATCACCCTCCACACCGGCACCTGAGGCCGACCGGCGGCCTACCAGGTCACCGGCAGTTCATGGACGCCGTACACCACCCCGTCGTCCTTGAAGGGGATCTTCTCCAGGTCGACGGCCCGACGCAGGGTGGGGATGCGGCGGAAGAGGGTGCCGTAGACGACCTGGAGTTCCAGGCGGGCCAGCGGCTGGCCCAGGCACTGGTGGATGCCGAAGCCGAAGGCCATGTGCCGGCGGGCGTCGCGACGGACGTCGAGGCGGTCGGGGTCGGGGAAGCGGTCGGCCTGCCAGTTGCCGGTGGCGCCGGGGATGATGACGCCCTCCCCGGCGCGGATCTGCTCCCCGCCGATCTCGATGTCCGAGAGGGCGAGGCGGCGCTGGCCGTTGTGGACGACGGTGAGGTAGCGCAGCATCTCCTCGACGGCGCCCGCGAGCACCTCGGGATCGTCGGTGTCCCGGACGATCGCGAGCTGGTCAGGATGTTCGAGGAGGGCCAGGACGCCGAGCGCGATCATGTTGGCGGTGGTCTCGTGTCCCGCGCCGAGCAGCAGCAGGCCGAGCATCGCGGCGTCGTGGCGGGCGAGTTCGCCGGCCCGCATCCGGGCGGCCAGGGCGGAGAGCAGGTCGTCGGTGGGGTCGGCGAGCTTCGCCTGGAGCTGTGCGTCGAGGTACTGGAGCAGTTCGGCCGAGGCGGTCCTGGACTCCTCGACCGACGCGTCCCGGCGGACCCCCACCTCGCTGCGGCTCTGGAAGAACTCGTGGTCGTCGTACGGCACTCCCAGCAGCTCGCAGATGACCAGTGAGGGCAGCGGCAGCGCCAGGGCCTCCACGAGGTCGACGGGCTGCGGCCCGGCCGGCATCGCGTCGACGAACTCGTCGGTCATGCGCTGCACCGCGGGCCGCATCGCCTCGATGCGCTTGATGGTGAAGGGGGCGGTGACCATGCGCCGGATCCGGGCGTGCTCGGGGTCGTCCATGTTGAGGAACGACGGCGGCATGTGTGAGTAGGCCTCCTGGAAGGCCGCGCTGAAGTGGGGGAAGCCCGGCTGCCGTGGGTCGACGCTGAGTCGCTCGTCGCCGTACAGCGCCCGCTGGTCCTCGTACCGCGTCACCAGCCACGGCGTGCTGCCGTCCCACAGCCGCACCCGGGTCACCGGCCGCTCGGCGTGCAGCCGCAGCATCCCGGGCGGCGGATCGAACGGACAGCCGGCCGCGCCGCGCGGCATCGGGAACAGGGGGAGGTCCTCGGTGGTGCTGGTCATCTCACTCCTCGGTGTGGGGGAACAGGGAGTGATGCTCATCGAAGTCCCCGAAGCTGACGGAAGGCGGACAGGGAACGGACAGCGGGGGGATGTGGCCGAATCCCGCGGCACAGGCGTGGCGATTCCGCCAGCGACACGAGAATCTGGACTGTACGTCCAGGACTTGGATGTGTAGTCTAGATGTGCTGATCTCACTCGCACTGGAGAATTCGGAGTACGTCATGACGTCCGAGCGGGCGTTGGAAGCCGAGCGGGACGCGATCGTCGCCGCGTTGACGCCGGTCGTCGACGGTCTGGTGGCGACGTTCGGGCCCATGTGTGAAGTCGTGCTGCACGACTACCGGGACCCGGAGACGTCCGTCGTCGCCCTCGCCGGATCGGTGACCGGGCGCGCGGTCGGCGGGGCGATGAGCGAGATCGGCCTGCGGATCGTGGCCCGCGGCGACGAGGCGCGCGACGAGCTGAACTACCTCACGCGCACGGGAACGGGCAGAACCGTCAAGTCGTCCACGATGGTGCTGCGCGACTCCACGGGCACGGTGTTCGGCGCCCTGTGCGTCAACCTCGACGTGACCGTCGTCAGCGAGGCCCACACCCTGCTGGGCGCCCTCGCCGGAGTCGGCGCGGCCCCCGCCGAACTGCCGGTGACCACCTTCGGCGACGACATCGACTCCGTGGTCGACGTCATCCTCGACACCCACCGGCAGGAGCCGTGGGGTGCACTCGACCGTCCCGGGCGCCTGGCGCTGTTCCGCAGCCTCGACGAGCGCGGCGTCTTCGCCGTGCGCCGCGCGATCGAGCAGGTCGCCGCCCGGCTCGGCATCTCCCGCGCCTCCGCCTACAGCTATCTCTCCCAGGCCCGCGCCACGACTTCCACCACCCCTGGAGGACCCGCGTGACCAGCACACCCCCGCCCGTCACCCTCACCCTCGACGACATCCGCTCGGCCGCCGACCGCCTCAAGGGCGTCGCCCACCGCACCCCGGTGCTGCGCTCGCGCACACTGGACGCGCGCGTGGGTGCCGAGGTCTTCCTCAAGTGCGAGAACTTCCAGCGGGTGGGCGCCTTCAAGTTCCGCGGAGCCTACAACGCGGCCTCCCGGCTGACGCCCGAGCAACTGGCCCGCGGGATCGCCGCCTACTCCTCCGGGAACCACGCCCAGGCGGTCGCCCTCGCCGCCCGTGAGCTCGGCAGCACCGCGGTGATCGTCATGCCCGAGGACGCCCCGCCCGCCAAGCGGGCCGCCACCGCCGGCTACGGCGCCGAGATCGTGTCGTACGACCGCTACACCGGCGACCGGGCGGCGATCGCCGAAGCCCTGGCCGCCGAGCGGGGACTCGCCCTGATCCCGCCCTACGACCACCCGCACGTCATGGCCGGACAGGGCACGGCGGCCCTGGAACTGCTGGAGGAGACAGGGGAGTTGGACGCCCTGCTGGTCCCCGTCGGCGGGGGCGGACTCATCGCGGGCAGTGCCACCGCGGCGAAGGGGCTCCACCCCGCCGTCCGGATCGTCGGCGTCGAGCCGGAAGCCGGGGACGACACCAGGAGGTCGCTGGAGGCCGGTCGGCGGATCGCGATCCCGGTGCCCCGCACCATCGCCGACGGGCAGGCCCTGGACATCCCCGGCGAGCTGACGTTCGCCGTCAACCAGCGGCTCGTCGACGGGATCTCCCTGGTCACCGACGACGAGATCCGCGACGCGATGCGCTTCGCCTTCGAGCGTCTGAAGATCGTGGTCGAGCCGAGCGGGGCGACGCCGCTGGCCGCGTTGCTGGCCGGCCGGGTGGAGGGGCTGCCGCGCCGCGTCGGCGTGATCGTCTCCGGCGGGAACGTCGACGCGGCACGCTTCGCCGAGCTCTGCGGCCCCGAGGAGAACTGAGGCCTCACCCGAATGGCGGCGCCGAGTGGACAGGCGGACGATGGAGTGGGGCGTGTGGTGAAGGGAGAGCCGACATGCTGGAGACGAAGACCCTCGACAAGCCGGACGAGCGGCGGGACTTCCCCCGAGGGCACCTGGAAGCGGTCCACCTCAGCGGCCTCGACTTCGCCGTGGGGACCTTCGAACCCGGATGGCGTTGGTCCGAGTCCGTGGGGCCCATCGTCGGGACCAGCAGCTGCGAAGTGCACCACAACGGTTATGTCGTCCAGGGCCGCATGCACATCACCATGGACGGCGGTGGCGAGACCGAGGTGGGGCCCGGCGACGTCTTCGTGATCTCGCCCGGCCACGACGCCTGGGTGGTGGGCGACGAACAGTGCGTGGTCTACGACTTCGCGGGGACCATGGCCAACGAGTACGCCAAACCCGCCGACGGGTGACAGCGCGGCGGCGACGCCCGCGGCCGCCTGCCTAGATCGGCAGCAGCCGGCCGACCAGGGCGCCCAACTGCCGGACGTTGCGGCACTCGTGCATCTCCACGAGCTCGGCGTACTCGGGTGCCGCCGAGTCGCCCGTGCCCCACTGGGTGCGCTGCTCGGGGTTCAACCAGTAGACGCGGCGCGCCCGTTCGGTGATCTGCCGGACGGCGGCGAGGTTCGGGTCGCTCATGTTCGTACGGGCGTCACCGAGGACGAACACCGTCGTACGGGGCCCGATCGCCTCGCCGTGCCGCTCCGCGAACTCCCCGAGGGCGACGCCGTAGTCACTGCTGCCGTGCCAGCCGGTGAGCGTCGCCTCCGCCTGAATGCGCGCGCCGAGGCCCGCCGCGTCGGCCGCCCCGTGCTCCAGGAGCCCGGTCACCTCGTCGATCCGGTTGACGAAGGCGAACACCCGCACCTTGCTGAACTGGTCGTGCAGCGCCTGCACCAGCAGCATCGTGAAGTCGGAGAACCCCGACACCGAACCCGACACATCGCACAGCAGCACCAGCTCGGGCCGCGCCGGACGGCGCCTGCGCAGCACCGGCCGCATCGGCACCCCACCCGTGGACAGCGACCCGCGCAGGGTGCGCCGCAGATCGATACTGCCCCGCGCCGCCCGGCGCCGGCGCGCCGCGAGGCGGGTCGCCAGTTTCCGGGCGAGCGGCTGCACCGTCCTGCGCAGCTCGGCCAGCTGGGACTTCCCGGCGAACAGGAAGTCGACCCGGTCCGCCGTCGGCGCCACCGCGCGGCGGGCGATCTGGTCCCGGTCCCGCTGCTCGGCGACCCGCCGTCGCGCTTCCGTCGCCACCAGCCCTCGGAAGGCCTCGATCCGGCGCCGGATCTCGTCGTCGAGCAGCCGGTCCGCGAACCCCGAACCGCCGCTGCGCCCCTGGACGTCGGCGCGCACCCGCGCGAGCAGCGTCTGGGGGCGGATCCGGTCGAGCGTCTGGTACGACGACCAGCCGTCCGACCCCGGAGAGCCGTAGCCGCCGAAGCCGTCGACCGCCTCGGCCGCGAGCCGCGCCAGCAACGCCTCGTCGTTCGCGGCGAGGGCCGCCGCCAGCCGCTCGCGGAGGTCCTCACGGTCCGCCGTCCCCGCCTCGGGCGCGCCGACCCGGCGCGGGAAGTAGAGGTCGAAGACCGGGTCGAACACCGGCCGTTGGGCGCTGCCGTGCAGCAGCGTCGCGGCCAGCCCCTCGCGCAGCAGCTCCCGGTCCCCGAACCCGAGCGCTTCCATCGCCCGGGCCGCGTCCACGGTCTCGCCCGTGCCGACCCGGATGCCGTGCGCCCGCAGAGCGGCGACGAGCGAGGTGAGGCGCTCGGCGACGGGCGTGGTCACAGGGCGTCCAGATCGAGCTTCGCCGCGGCCTTCAGGACGTCGTCCTGGTGCTTGAGGAGCACGCCCAGGGTGTCCCGTACGACGGTCTCGTCGAGCGTGTTCGCACCGAGCGCGAGTAGCGTGCGGGCCCAGTCGATGGTCTCGGCGACCGACGGCACCTTCCGCAGGTCCATCGCCCGCAGCGCGCCCACCACCCGGACCACCGACTCCGTCAGCGCCGCGTCGAGGCCGGGCACCTTCAGCCGGACGATCCGGCGCTCCAGCTCCTCCTCGGGGAAGCCGATGTGCAGGAACAGACAGCGGCGGCGCAGCGCCTCGGACAGCTCACGGCTCGCGTTGGAGGTGAGGACGACGAAGGGGCGGCGGGTGGCGGTGATCGTGCCCAGTTCGGGCACCGTCACCTGGAAGTCGCTGAGGACCTCCAGGAGCAGGCCCTCCACCTCGACGTCCGCCTTGTCGGTCTCGTCGATCAGCAGGACCTTGGGCTCGTCGCCGCGGATCGCCGTCAGCAGCGGGCGGGTGAGCAGGAACTCCTCACTGAAGATGTCGGTACGGGCCTCGTCCCAGCTCTCGTCGCGGCCCGCGCTGATGCGCAGCAGCTGCTTGGCATGGTTCCACTCGTACAGTGCGCGGGACTCGTCGACGCCCTCGTAGCACTGCAGTCGCACCAGTTCGGCCCCCGCGATCTCGGCGACGGCCTTGGCGAGCTCGGTCTTTCCCACCCCGGCGGGGCCCTCGACCAGGAGCGGCTTGCCGAGCCGGTCGGCCAGGAAGACGGTGGTGGCGACCGAGGGCGAGGCGAGGTAGCCGGTCTCGGCGAGGCGTGCGGAGACGTCGTCGACGGAAGTGAACAACGGGGCCTCCAGGGCGGTGGCGGTGTACAGGCCGAGCGGATGGTCCACCTATCTAAGCGCTTGTTCAGGGGCGCTGTCACTCCAGTAGCCCGATCCATGGGCACGGCGTGGGAGGAGGAGCGGCCGCCCGGGCAGCCGCCCCTCCTCCCACGCCGGCGGTCACGCCGCCAGTGCCACCGCCTCCGTCGCCGGGGTCCGCAGGACCTTCCGGGCCGTCGCCAGGCTCGTCCCCACCGTCACCGCCGTGGCCACGGACACGACCGCGAGCCAGACACCGAACGTCTGCCCCGGCAGCACCGCGTCGCCGCGGACCACCGTGAACGGGACGATTCCCGCCAGCGCCGCGACCGTGCCGAAGAGGACACCGGTGACCGTGAGCACCGCGGCCTCGGCGCCCACCATGCCGAGCACCTGCCCGGGCGTCGCACCGGCCAGCCGCTGCTGGCCGAACTCCCGGCCGCGGTAGGTGGTCGCCGCGTACAGCGAGTTGACCAGCATCACGCAGACGAAGACCACGATGATCCCGACGACCGTGAAGTTCAGCGTCTGAAGGTTCTTCGCGTCCACGGACTTCACCAGCCCCGAGGCCGCGACCGCGTCGGTCTCCACCGCCTGCACGGTCAGCGTGGTCGTCGCCACCGCCGTGAACAGGATCAGCGACATCAGGATCCCGGCGAGATCCCCGGCCCGCTGCCGCAGATTCCGCACCGCGAGCCAGCCGCTCGCCCCGGAGAGCGCGAGCCGGTCCAGCAGCCCCTTCAGCAGCCGCGGCGCCAGCAGCGCGAAGCCGACCGACAGCAGGATCGCCCCGTACGCGGGCGGCGCCATCAGCGCCTCGTCCGTCGCCTTCATCAAGAAGGTGCAGCAGACCGCCAGGGCACCGGTGGCGAGGGCGGCGTAGGCGAAGAACTTTCGTGCCCCGCCCCGCTGTCGCCGTCCCCGCGTCGCCCGCCGCACGGCGAGGAACGCGGCGCCGACCGCGGCCACCAGCGTGATGCCGACGCCCGTGAACAGCGCGATCGGACCGAACGTGTAGTCCACCGAGTCCGCCACCTGACCGCTGTCCTTGAACACCCCCAGCAGCGCCCGCCCGCCGAGCATCGCGGGCCCGATCGCCAGCGCCGCACCCACCAGGGCGACGGCCAGCGCCTCACCGACGACCAGCCGTTTGAGCTGTGCCGGAGTCGCCCCCGAGCAGCGCAGCAACTCCAGCTCGGTGGCCCGCTGACGGACGTTCACCGTCAGGGTGGAGGCGACCGCGAAGAACACCAGCAGGCTGCCGTAACCGCCCACCACGCTCGCCGCCGTCGTCAGCGTGTTCGAGCTGACCGAGTCGACGCCGCTCCCGGCCGCCGTGTCGTGCATCGAGTGGAACGTCATGATGATCGCCGCGCCCAGGAAGGCGGAGAGCAGCGTCGCGAGGAACCGTCCGGGGCGTCGCCGGATCGACCGTAGAGCCAGTACGAACATCGCTCACACCCCCGCCGTCACGTCGTCGCCCAGGTGCGCGAGGCGTTCGGCGACCGCGTCCGCGGTGGGCGCCTGCAACTGGCCGGCCAGCCTGCCGTCCGCGAGGAACAGCACCGAGTCGGCGTACGAGGCGGCGACCGGATCGTGCGTCACCATCACCACGGTCCGCCCGTGCACCCGCACCGCCTCCTGGAGCAGCCGCAGCACCGTGCGCGCGCTGCGGGTGTCCAGGGCCCCCGTCGGCTCGTCGGCGAAGATCACCCGGGGTTCGCAGACCAGCGCCCTCGCGATCGCGACCCGCTGCCGCTGACCGCCGGACAACTGGTCGGGGCGGTGCCCCAGCCGGTCGCCGAGCCCGACCTGGGTCAGGACGTCCGTGGCCCGTCCACGGTCCACCCGTCGCCCGGCCAGTTTCAGCGGCAGCACGGTGTTCTGCGCGACGGTCAGCGTGTCCAGCAGGTTGTACTGCTGGAACACGAAGCCGACCCGCCCCCGCCGGAACCTCGTCAGCTCCGCCTCGGTGCCGCCCGTCAGCTCGGTGCCGTCCACCACCACGATGCCGTGATCGGGCCGGTCCAGGCCGGCCGCGCACTGGAGCAGCGTGGACTTCCCCGACCCTGACGGCCCCATAACGGCGGTGAAGGTGCCCCGGCCCAGTCCGAGCGTGACCCCGTCCAGGGCGGTCACGGCGCTGTCGTCACTGCCGTAGGTCTTGGTGACCTTGACCAGCCGCAGCGCCTCCGCGGCGGGTCCCGTGTCGTGCCGGCGTCGCGAGCCTGTGCGAAACATCGTCATCACCTCTCGGTCGGGCACCCCCTGTGCCCTGCCAAAGAAGTTACGGAGCCGACGGGCCGACCACATGGGGCGCAGAACCCGTATCCGAGGGTGTACTCAGCACCACCGTGCTCACCCCGGACGGGTCACCACAACGCGCCGACCCCTTGGCCCGCCCGGTGCAATGGACCCGTGACCGTGCCCCCGGACGACTGTCTCGCGCGCAACGAGTGGATCTGCGGCGAGTACTTGAGCACCCGCCGCCAGATCCTTCTGGACGCCGTCGCCCAGCACCTCCAACTGACCGCGGTCTCGGTGCTCATCGGCCTCGTGATCGCGCTACCGCTCGCCGTCCTGGCCCGCCGCTGGGGCTGGGCCGCCGGACCCGTCCTCGCTCTCACGACGATCCTCTACACGATCCCGTCCCTGGCGATGTTCTCCCTGCTCCTGCCCCTGTACGGGCTCTCCGCGACCCTCGTCGTCGCGGGCCTCGTCCTCTACTCGCTCACCCTGCTGGTCCGGAACATCCTCGCGGGCCTGCGGGCCGTCCCCGAGGAGACCCGGCAGGCCGCGCGCGGCATGGGCTACGGCCCGATCAGGCTCCTGCTCACCGTCGAGCTGCCCCTCGCCCTGCCCGCCGCGATGGCCGGCCTCCGTATCGCCGTGGTGTCCGCGGTGTCCCTGGTGACGGTGGGCGCGATCGTCGGCCACGGCGGCCTCGGCAACCTCATCTACGCCGGTATGAACACCTACTTCAAGGCCCAGGTCCTGACCGCCTCCGCCCTGTGCGTCGTCATCGCGATCGCCGCGGACGTCCTGCTCCTCGGAGTGCAACGGCTGCTCACCCCCTGGACGAGGTCGACGCGCGGATGACGACCCTCACCGACGCCTGGGACTGGCTCACCGACCCCGCGCACTGGACGGGCGACGACGGCATCTGGCACCGGCTGCTGCAACACCTCGTCCTCACCGTCGTCTGTCTGCTGATCAGCTGTATCATCGCGTTGCCGATCGCCCTGGTGCTGGGTCACCTCGGCAAGGGCGGCGCGCTCGCGGTGAACATCTCCAACATCGGCCGCGCGGTGCCGACGTTCGCCGTGCTGGTCCTTCTCCTCCTGACACCCATCGGCGACTGGGGAGAAGGCCCCACGGTGGTCGCGCTCGTCCTGTTCGCCCTGCCGCCCCTGCTCACCAACGCCTACGTCGGTATGCGCGAGGTCGACCGGAGCATCGTCCAGGCGGCGCGCGGGATGGGCATGACGGGGCGGCAGATGCTGTTCCGCGTGGAGCTGCCCCTTGCGCTCCCGATGGTCCTGAACGGCGTCCGGATCGCCGCCGTCCAGCTCGTCGCGACCGCCACCATCGCCGCACTGGCGGGCGGCGGAGGGCTGGGCCGGATCATCACCGCCGGGTTCAACCTGGCGAGCACGCCTCAGGTGGTGGCGGGCGCGGTGCTGGTCGCCGTGTTCGCGCTGCTCGTCGAGGGGATCTTCGAGATCGCGGAACGACTGGGGCCGCGCTGGGCGCGTGGGGTGCGATGAGGCGGTGGCCGGCTTCGGGGGAGAGGGGTGTGATGAGGCGGTGGCCGGCTTTGGGGGAGAGGGGTGTGATGAGGCGGTGGCCGGCCTTGGGCGAGAGAGGTGTGATGAGGCGGCGGCCGGCCTTGGGCGAGAGGACTGCGATGGGGGAGCGGCCGGCCTTGCGGGAGGTGGGTGCGATGTGGCGGTGGCCGGCTTTGGGGGAGAGGGGTGTGATGAGGCGGTGGCCGGCCTTGGGCGAGCGGGCTCCGATGCGGCGGTGGCTCGCCCTGAGCTCGGTGCTGCTGGTGGCGGGCTGCGCGACGGGGCCCTCCCTGGAGAACCAGAACGCGGTCACCGCGGCACCCGGCGACAGCCACCATCTGACCATCGGCTCCGCCGGCTTCACCGAGAGCGACCTGTTGGCCCAGATGTACGCGCTGCTGCTGGACCGGGCCGGCTACAAGACGTCCTTCCTGACCGTCGCCAACCGCGAGCTGTACGAACCCGCCCTGGAGTCCGGCCAGATCGACGTCGTCCCCGAGTACGCGGCCACCTTCGCCGACTGGCTGAACGCCAAGACCAACGGCGCCGACGCGGCCCCGGTCGGCTCCCCGGACCTCGACGCCACGATGACGGCCCTGCGCCGCCTGGCCGCGCCACGCGGTCTGAGCGTCCTCGACGCCGGGCGGGCGGTGGACCAGAACGCCTTCGCGGTCAGCGTCGCGTACGCCCGCGCACACGACCTGAAGACGCTGAGCGACCTCGGCGCCTCGGGACTGGAGGTGCGGCTCGCGGCGGGCGACGAGTGCGTGCAACGGCCGTACTGCGAACCCGGGTTGCGGAAGACGTACGGCATCGACATCACCGGCGTCGATCCGAAGGGCGTCGGCACCACCCAGGCCAAGCGTGCCGTGCAGAGCGGCCAGGACCAGCTGATGCTGACGACCACGACGGACGCCACGCTGGACGACTTCGGGCTGGTCCTCCTGGCCGACGACAAGCATCTCCAGAACGCCGACTACGTGGTGCCCGTCGTCAACCGCTCCCGCGCCGGCAGCGAGGGCGTCACGAAGGCACTGGACAAGCTCAACGACGTCCTGACGACGGCCGACCTCGCGTCGATGAACCAACAGGTGGACAGCTGGCGGCGGTTGGCGAGGGATGTGGCGCGGGCGTATTTGGAGGAGAAGGGGCTGCTGAGGTGAATTGTCAGTGGCGCCTCGTAGATTGCCGCCATGGGTGTCTATCTGGTGGATGTCGGCGCAGCGGACTGGCGCGCCGAGGACGAGGGCGGGTACGGCGAGATCGCCTCCGCCCTCGACGCGGAGCTGAGCGGGCGAGGCCTGCCGCGCTACGAGGTTCCGGCGCAGTGCCGCGGGCTGGAGTTCGAGGAGAAGCTCAGCCCCTCCATGGACGGCTTCGTCGAGCTCTGCCGCGCGCAGTTGACCCGCGACGAGGAGGAGACGCTCTGCGGCTGGTCGGTGCTGGTGCCGATTCCGCTCGACGAGACGGTCGAACTGCCCGTGGGGTCCGCCTACACCGATACGACCGTGGTCGCCGGAGCGCCCCAAGTACTCGACCTCGCACAGCGGTTGGCGGCGGCGATCGGGCTGCCGCCGATGCTGCCCGTCTCGCACATGAACCTCGACCTGACCAACTGGTTCCTCGACGGCCGGGCCGAGCGGACCGCCGCCGCCCGACCCGGCCCCTGGGCGGACGACCTGGACGCCGCCTTCTACGTGGCCCTCTACGTCCGCGCGGCCCAGCACTCCCTGCGCCGCGGCTGCCCCATACTCTTCAGCTGACGTGCCGGTGCCCTCACGCCGCCGCGTGGGGGCCGGAAGGAGCGTCCACCTCGTACTCGAACCACACCCGGTGCGTGCCGTCCGCGTCGATCTCGATGCCGCCCGTACCGGTGATCCCCGCCAGCTCAGCCGTGCCACTGCCCGGGACGATCACGAAGAACTCGCTGCCTCTGAACTCGCCCAGGGTGGTCGCCGAGTGCGCGAAGTTGAACGCGCCCGCCCGGCCCCGCAGCGAGCCCTCGAAGGACTCCATCGCGACATACGTACCGACCTCGGTCCCCTGGTCGTACGCGGCCGTGAACAGGGTCGCCGAACGCCCGGTGACCTCACCCTCGTAACTCTTCTCCATCGTGGCGACACCGACCGGCACGGCCGTCTCGATGCCCGGGGCCGGCACCGGGGCCGGTGTGAAGTCCGCGACCTTGAACGTTCCCGAAGCTCTCATGCCCCGAGCGTAGGACGCGCCACTGACAACGGCACCGGCACCGGCACCGGCACCTGCACCGGCCCCTCGTCGCCCCGGGTCAGGCCGGTACGGGCGGCCTCTCCCGGCCGATCTCGTCGATCAGCAGTTTCGCGGCGACCGTCGCCCCGTCGGTGCGCATCGTGCCGGCCACGGCCTCGGCCCGCTCGCGCGTCTCGGGGGACAGCGCCGTCTCCAGGGCGGCCGTCAGGGACGCGAGGGTCGGCGCCGGACCGTCGTGCGCCACGCCGATGCCCAGGTCCGCCACCCGGGCCGCCCAGAGCGGCTGGTCCGCGACCTGCGGCACGATCACCTGGGGCGCGCCCGCCCGCGCGGCCGTCGTCGTCGTACCCGCGCCGCCGTGATGGACGACCGCGGCGACCCGGGGGAACAGCGCCTGATGGTTGACGTCGCCGACGGCGAAGCAGTCGTCCTGGCCGTCGACCAGCGCCAGGTCGGCCCAGCCACGCCCCAGCAGCACCCGGCGGCCGTGCGCACGCACCGCCTCGATCGCCACCGGCCCGACATCGCTCGCGGCATGCATGGCCATGCTGCCGAACCCGACGTACACCGGTGGCGCGCCGGCCGCCAGGAACGCCTCCAGCTCGGCCGGGAGCGACCGGTCGTCCGGCCGGATCCACGCGCCGGTCGGCACGAGTTCGAGGTCCGTCATCTCCTGCCACGGGCCCAGCGCCGGGTCCGCCGCCAGCCACGGCCGCTCGGTGAGGACGTGGTCGCGGACATTGTCGACCGGCGGCATGCCGAGGGCGGCGCGATGGGTGTTGAGGGGCTCGCCGTACAGCGCGTTCACGCGCTCGGCGTCGAGGCGCCACAGCTCCTTGAGGTCGGTCACGCCGGGCGGGTTCGGCTTGCCCGGCCGGGTCAGCGGCGGGTAGTGCGACGACGGCAGCCCGCACGGGTGGAAGCAGGCGAGCACGTAGGGGATGCCCAGATGCTCGGCCACCGACCGTGCCCCGGCCGGCATCAGACCGGTCGCCAGCAGCGCGTCGCACCCTTCGGCCGCCGCCGCGACCTCACCGAAGTGCCCTGCGACCAGCTCGGCCGCGACCTTGAACGCGAGGTCGGGGGACGGGCCCCGCGCCCCCGTCACCAGCGCCCGCACCGACGAGCCGAACGACACCACCTCCGCACCGACGCGGGTCAGCAGCGCCGCGAGCTCCTCGTCCGGCGGCACACACGCCCGTACCTCCACCCCGAGCTCCCGCAGAGCCGCGGCCAGCCCCGCAAGCGGTTCCACGTCTCCGCGCGATCCGTACGACATCAGCAACACACGCACTTCAAGACTCCCGTTTCCGCTGGTCCAGGCGGTCAGGTCGGAGATTCTGCGGCATGAGGGGGGCCTTGCCACAAGCCCCCCGGTGCGCTATAGGTTGATAGTGGCGGGGAGTTGAAGAACTCTTCGCCCTTCGTATGTCGGCACCCGGCAGGGCGCCTACGCGTCCGCCACCGAGTCGAACCGCACCTGATCCCGCGCCACCCCCAGCGCGTCCGCGTCCACCGACCGCCGCAGCGCCTCATGCAGCTTCGCCGGGGTGAGCACCCCCAGGAAGCGGGCCCCGTCCAGCACCGCGACCCATCCGGCGTCGTGCTGGAGCATCACCCCGAACGCCTGCTTGAGGGGCGCCCCGACCGGTACCCAGGCGTTCATCCGGTGCGCGTGGTCGCCGACCGTGCCGCCCGCCGCGAGATCCTCGACCCCGACCCAGCCGTGCAGGGTGCCGCCGTCGTCGAGCACGACCGCCCAGCGTGCGCCCTCCGCCCCGAGCCGGTCCGCCGCCGCCCCGGTCGGCTCGTCCGGGCGGGCCAGCGGCGGCTGCTCCAGGTCGTCGACCTCGATCTCGGTCACCGACAGCCGCTTCAGCCCACGGTCGGCGCCCACGAACTCGGCCACGTACGGCGTCGCCGGCGCCCCCAGCACCGCGCCGGGCGTGTCGAACTGCTCGATGCGGCCCTGTCCGTACACGGCGATACGGTCGCCCAGCCGCACCGCCTCCTCGATGTCGTGCGTGACCAGCAGCACCGTCTTGCGCACGGCGGCCTGCATCCGCAGGAACTCGTCCTGCAACTGCTCGCGCACCACGGGGTCGACGGCCCCGAACGGCTCGTCCATCAGCAGCACCGGCGGATCGGCGGCCAGCGCCCGTGCCACGCCGACCCGTTGGCGCTGACCGCCGGACAACTGCTCGGGATAGCGCGACCCGTACCGCTTCGGGTCGAGGCCCACCAGGTCGAGCAGTTCGGCGGCGCGTGCGCGTGCCCTGGCCTTCTTCCAGCCGACCAGCGCCGGCACGGTCGCCGTGTTGTCGAGGATCGTGCGGTGCGGGAAGAGGCCGACCTGCTGGATGACGTACCCGATACGGCGCCGCAGGCGGACCGGGTCGACCGTGGCGATGTCGTCGCCGTTCACGAGGATCCGCCCCGAGGTCGGCTCGATCAGCCGGTTGACCATCATCATGGTCGTCGTCTTGCCACAGCCGGACGGGCCCACGAGCGTGACGAGTTCACCCTCGGACACCTCGAAACTGAGGTCGTCCACGGCCGTCGTACCGTCCGGGTACCGCTTGCTGACCTGCTCGAACCGGATCATGACCTCACGCTAAGGGCGCGCACCCCGACCCGCCCTCCGGCAGGGTCCCACCGGCTGGTGAAGGCGCGGTTCCGATTTTGAACGGTTTCAAAAACCGACTTCGCGCCATAGGGCACCGCTGAGGGGTTCTGTTGGAATCTGGCGGTAATTCACCCTGCTGAAGCGGTGGACACCCGTCACATACGCCACTAGCTTCAACCGCCGAACGAGCTGAATCGATACAACTCCGAACGCCGAAGGGACCACGGCATGACAGACGGAGTCGACAGCACGAACGGCAGGAACGTGCGCCGCAGGACGGTGCTCACCACGGCGCTGGGCGCCGTACCGGTGGCCATGGCGGGCGGGATCGGCGGCGCGGCAGCGGCCTTTGCCGCACCGGCCGGGGACCGTGGCGCCGTCGAGGGCCTCACGGTCGAGCACCGCACGAACCCGCTCGGCGTGGACGCCACCCGGCCGAGGTTCGGCTGGCGCACGGCCTCGGCCACCCGGGGTCGGCGCCAGACGGCGTATCAGATCCTGGTGGCGTCCACACCCGAGCGGCTGAGCCCGGCACGCGCCGACGTGTGGAACAGCGGCCGGGTCGCCTCCGCCGACTCGGTGGCGGTGCCCTACGCGGGCCGGGAACTGCGGCCCTCGACCCGCTACCACTGGACGGTCCGGGTCTGGGACGAGAACGGCCGCATCGTCCCCGGCACCCCCGCCGCCCACTTCGAGACCGCCCTCCTCAGTACCGACGGCGTCACCGGCTGGGACGGAGCCCGCTGGATCAGCATGTCCGGCAAGGCGCCGAACACCGCCGGTGCGCCCCTGCTCAGACGGCAGACGGAGCTGACGGGGCGCCGGGTGCGCGCGGCCCGGCTGTACGTGTCCGCGCTCGGCGTGTACGACGCCTACGTCAACGGCCACCGGGTCGCGGTGCCGCACGGCCGCGGCACGACCCACGAACTGCTCACGCCCGGCTGGACCAACTACGACGCCCGCGTCAGCTACCTGACCTACGACGTCACCGCCCTGGTCGCGGCGGAGCGGCAGGTCACCCTCGCCGCCGTACTGGGCAACGGCTGGTACAACAGCCGTGTGTCCGAGGGGAGTTCGTACTACTCCCCGGACGGCAACCGGCTCGCCCTCAAGGCCAGGCTGCTCATCCGCTACACCGACGGATCGACACAGACCGTCGTGACCGAGCCTGGCGCGGACTGGAAGGCCACGGACACCGGCCCCTACCGCGCCGACGACATCTACGACGGCCAGACCTACGACGCCCGCAAGGAGCTGCCCGGCTGGACGGCGAACGGCTTCGACACCGCCGGCTGGTCAGGCGTGGAGGAGCACGGCTTCACCACGAAGTTCCCGGACTCCCGACTCGTGGCCTATCCCGGCGAGAGCGCCCGCCTCATCCCCGAGTGGGACCGCGCACCACGGTCGATCACCGTGTACTCCGGCGGTTCCTCCGGCAAGGCGGCGACCCTGCCCCTGATCCTCCGCTCCGGGGAGACCGCCGTGATCGACCTCGGCCAGAACATGGTCGGCGTGCCCCGCTACTCCCTCCGCGGCCCCGAAGGCGCCCAAGTCACCCTCGCGCCCGGCGAGATGCTCAACGACGACAGCGCGGGCGCCGACGGCCCGGTCGGCTCCGTCTACCGCGCCAACCTCCGCTCGGCCAAGGCCACCAGCACCTACCTCCTCAAGGGCGACCCGGGCGGCGAGACCCACCAGGACTCCCTGACCTTCTACGGCTTCCGCTACGTCTCCGTCACCGCGACCGACACCGTCACCCTGACCGGCTTCACCGGCCGCGTCGCCACCTCCGCCGTCCGCGACATCGGCACGGTCACCACGGACGACGCGGACGTCAACCAGCTGATCAGCAACGTCCGTTGGGGCCAGCGCGGCAACTACCTGTGGGTGCCGACCGACTGCCCCCAGCGCGACGAACGCCTCGGCTGGACCGGTGACACCCAGCTGTTCTCCAACACCGGGCTCTACAACGCCGACGCGGTGAACTTCCTCAGCCACTTCGAGGAGTCGCTGATCGACTCCCAGCGGATCTACGGTCAGGACAGCGCCCAGTTCACCTGGGTCGCCCCAGGCAACCGCTACAACCACCCCGTTCCGGCCAGCGGTTGGGCGGACTGCGGGGTCGTCGTGCCGTGGACGGTGTGGCAGATGTCAGGCGATCCGGCCGTCATCGACCGCAGCTGGGCGGCGATGACCAAGTACCTGGACTGGATCCACCGGCGGACCGGCGACACCTACGCCGGACAAGGCGCCGTCTTCGGCGACTGGCTCGCCTTCCAGAACACCGGCACCCAGCTCATGAGCGACGTCTACTACGGCTACAGCGCCCGCCTCATGGCGGACATGGCCCGCGCCACCGGGCGCACCGCCGAGGGCCGCGCCTACGACGACCTCTTCGCCCGCATCAAACGGGCCTTCATCGCCAACTACCTCAGCACCGACAACGGCACCCTCACCGTCCGCTCCAGCCTCGGCGACCCACCGCCCACCCCCGGCGACACCCCCACCAAGACCGAGGACAACACCCAGACCGCGCTGCTGTGGATCCTCAAACTCGGCTTCCACGAAACGCAGGCCCAGCGCCGCCAACTGGTCACCATGCTGGCCGAGAACATCGGCAACGACGCCGCCTACAAGGCCGCCCACCCCGACAGCACCCGGGTCGACTACGCCGAGAACACCCTCTCCGTCGGCTTCCTCGGCGTGAACGTCCTCGCGCCGGTGCTCACCGACGTCGGCCACGCCGACCTCGCCTACCGGCTGCTCCACCAGGACGCGATGCCGTCCTGGCTGTTCTCGGTGAAGAACGGCGCCACCACGGTCTGGGAGCGCTGGAACTCCTACTCCAAGGACGACGGCTTCGGGCCGGTCGCGATGAACTCGTTCAACCACTACTCCTACGGCGCGATCATGGAGTGGATGTACGAGAGCATGGCCGGCATCGCCAAGGACCCCGCCCACCCGGGCTTCCGGCACTTCTTCCTCAGGCCGCACCTCGACCCGACGGGCAGGATCACCCGGGTGGCGGGCTCGCACCTGTCGCCGTACGGCGAGATCGCCAGCCAATGGGCGGTCGAGGGGCGGGAGTTGACCTACCGGGCCACGGTTCCCGCCAACAGCACCGCGACCCTGCGCCTTCCCACGTCCGATCCGGACACCGTCCGCGAGGGCCGTACACCCCTGTCACGCGTCCGGGGTGTGGAGCATCTGGACTTCGCGGACGGTATCGCTTCCTACCGACTGCCCTCCGGACGCTACGAGTTGACCTCCGCGCTGGGCTGAGCACCGACCAGCACCACCTCCAGGGTGCGCGGGCCGTGCACCCCCTCGACCCGGTCCAGCTCGATGTCACTGGTCGCCGACGGACCGGAGATCCAGGTCAACGGGCGGACCGGGTCGAGACGTTCGAGGGCCTGCGGCACCGACGAGACGACCTGCTCCGGGACCTGTACGACACAGATGTGGTGGTCGGGGACGAGCGTGATCCGGCGACGGCCCTGGTCGGGGCCGCCGTCCAGCACGATCGTGCCGGTCTCGGCGACCGCCACCGCGCAGGCCGTGACGACGCTGTCGATCCGGTCCAGTTCGTGCGGGGTGCTCTCCGGCCGGTCGGGGACCTGCTCGGCGTCGGCCTCCGCGAGCCACGACGGGTCGAGGCCCGGCGGCACGAGCACGGTCTTCGTGCCGCGCGCGGCGAGCATCCCGGCGAGCGTCGCCGCGAGGTCGTCGGGGGCGCAACGGTGCACGATCGCCCGGTAGTCGGCGAGGTTCTCGGCGAGGAGTTCGGTGGTCTCCTCGACGGTGCGGTCACCGTGCTCGCGCAGATACGTGCGCTCGATCGGGGTGTCCTCGCCCGAGGCGTCGGCCAGCGCGCGCCGCACCCGGCCCAGAATCCGTTCCCTGCTGCTCACTCGGCACCGCCCGGAATCTGTTCCCTGCTGCTCACTTGGCACCGCCCTTTCCGCCCTGAGTCCGCTGCCACCAGTCACGGAACGGCTCCGCGGGCACGGGGGGCAGATCCCGTGTCGCGCTCCACGCCTTGCCGGGACCCGGCAGCGGCAGGCTGCGCGGGTGCAGGCGCCGGCTGCGGGAGGCCAGGCGCTGGCCGGTGCGCAGGGCGCCGGGGCGGGCGAACGCCCAGCGGGCCGCCCGCATCGCCGCCCGCTCCGCGGCATGCCCCCTGGCGGGCTTGAGCACCACCTTGTTGCCCTCGCGGGTCACCTCACCGCCCTGCACGACCCGTTCGCGCAGATGGACCAGCACCTCGGGGATGTCGATGGCGACCGGGCACACCTCGTAGCAGGCCCCGCACAGCGAGGACGCGTACGGCAGCGACGCGTCGATGTCGCTTGCGGTACCCCGGAGTTGGGGGCTGAGGATGGCGCCGATCGGACCCGGGTACACCGAGCCGTAGGCGTGGCCGCCGGCCCGCTCGTAGACCGGGCACACGTTCAGACAGGCCGAGCAGCGGATGCAGCGCAGGGCCTGGCGGCCGACCTCGTCGGCGAGCGTGTCGGTGCGGCCGTTGTCCAGCAGCACCAGGTGGAAGGTCTTCGGACCGTCCCCGTCGGTGGTGCCGGTCCAGGTCGAGGTGTACGGGTTCATGCGCTCGGCGGTGGAGGAGCGGGGGAGCGTCTGGAGGAAGACCTCCAGGTCCTGCCAGGTCGGCACGATCTTCTCGATGCCGACGACCGAGATCAGCGTCTCGGGCAGGGTCAGACACATCCGCCCGTTGCCCTCGGACTCCACGACCACCAGGGTGCCGGTCTCGGCGACCATGAAGTTGGCGCCGGAGACGCCGACCTTGGCGCGCAGGAACTTCTCACGGAGATGGAGACGGGCCGCCTCGGCGAGTTCTGCGGGCGTGTCGGTGAGGCCCTCGGGGGCCGGGCGCCCCCACTCGCTCATCTCGCGCGCGAAGATGTCCCGGATCTCACCCCTGTTGCGGTGGATGGCGGGGACCAGGATGTGCGAGGGCCGGTCCTTGCCCAACTGCACGATCAGCTCGGCGAGATCGGTCTCGTAGGCATGGATGCCCGCCTCCTCCAGCGCCTCGTTGAGCCCGATCTCCTGCGTGGCCATCGACTTGACCTTGACGACCTCCGACTCCCCGGTGGCCTTGACCAGTTCGGTGACGATCCGGTTGGCCTCCTCGGCGTCGGCCGCCCAGTGGACGATGCCGCCCGCCGCCGTCACCGACTCCTCCAACTGGACGAGGTAGTCGTCGAGACGGCGGAGCGTGTGGTCCTTGATCCGCTTGCCGGCCTCGCGCAGCTCGGCCCAGTCGGAGACCTCGGCGACGGCCTTCTCGCGCTTGGCGCGGATCGTGTGTGTGGCGTGCCGCAGATTCCCGCGCAGCGTCGGGTTGTTGACCGCCTCGTGTGCGGCCTTCGGGAAGGCCGGCATCCCTACGAACGTGCCGCTCATACCGCCGGCTCCTCCTCCGTGCTCGCCAGGATCTCCGCGATGTGGACGGGCCGCATCTCCGTGCTCAGCCGGGCCATCGTCCCGCCGATGTGCATCAGACAGGAGTTGTCGGCCGCGCACAGCACGTCGGCACCGGTCGACTCGGCGTTGCGCACCTTGTCGGCGCCCATCGCCGCCGAGACATCGGAGTTCTTCAGGGAGAAGGTGCCGCCGAACCCGCAGCACTCCTCCGCCCCCGGAAGCTCCACCAACTCCAGCCCCTTCACGGCCTGGAGCAGCCGCCGGGGCCGGTCGCCGAGACCCAGCCCGCGCAGCCCGTGACAGGTCGGGTGGTAGGTCACCTTCCGCGGGTAGTAGGCACCCACGTCCGTCACCCCCAGCACGTCCACCAGGAACTCCGTGAGCTCGTACGTCTTCGGCACCACGGGCGCCAGCGCGGTGGCGAGGCCGTCCCCGCGCCCCTCCGCCCGCGCCCGCTCACCCAGCCGCGGATACAGCTCCCGCACCATCGCCCCGCACGAACCGGACGGCGTGACGATCGCCTCGTACTCCCCGAAGACATCGGAGAAATGTCGGGCCATCGGCTCCGTCTCATGCCGGTAACCGGTGTTGTAGTGCGCCTGCCCGCAGCAGGTCTGGGCCATCGGGAAGTCGACCTCGACGCCTAGCCTGGTCAGCAGTTTCACCACGGCGCGCCCGGTGTCCGGATAGAGCGTGTCGTTGACACAGGTCAGGAACAGGGCGACACGCATCGCGGCTCCTTGTGATCGATCATCGGATGAGTGCAGGGTAGTGCGGACCCGCGGCCGGGGGGAGACCCCGCTCACCGCGCGGCGAGCCGGGCCTCCGCCTCGTGCCACGGCGCGGTGTCCCCCTGGGGCTCGTACCGGGTCAGCGGCTGGGTACGGGTGAGGAGCCCTCTGGCGGCGGTCAGGTCGCCGACCAGCCCGTGCGTCCGGGCCTGCACCAGCACGTTCCCGAGGGCCGCCGCCTCCGTCGGGCCCGCCACCACCGGCAGCCCGCAGGCGTCGGCGGTCAGCTGGCACAGCAGCGCGTTGCGGGTACCGCCGCCGACCACGTACACGACGTCCACGGGACGGTCGGCGAGCCGCTGCGCCTCCTCGACCGCTTTGCGGTGCGCGAGGGCGAGCGAGTCGAGGATGCAGCGCGTGATCTCGCCGGGCGTCTCGGGCACCGGCTGCCCCGAGGCGCGGCACGCCTCGGCGATCCGCTCCGGCATCCGCCCCGGCGCGAGGAACACGGGGTCGGAGGCATCCACCACCGACCGCAACGCCGGCGCCTTCGCCGCGTCGAGGAGCAGCGCCCCCAACTCCGGCCCGCCCCAGGCCCGTACACACTCCTGGAGCAGCCACAGACCCATGATGTTGCGCAGATACCGGACCGTGCCGTCCAGCCCCAGCTCGTTGGTGAAGTTGGCGGCCCGGCTCTCCTCGGTCAGCACGGGGGCGTCGAGTTCGAGCCCCGCCAGCGACCAGGTGCCGGTGCAGATGTACGCGAACCGCTCACCGGCCGCGGCCGGCACGGCGGCCACCGCGGACGCGGTGTCGTGCGAACCGACCGTCGTCACCGGCACGGGCCCGCGCAGCCCCGTCTCCTCCAGCACCTCGGCCCGCAGCACCCCGGCCGGATCACCGGGCTGCCGCAGCGGCGCGAACAGATCGAGGTCGATGCCCAGCCGGGAGGCGAGGTCGTACGACCACTCGCGCGTCCGGGGATCGATCAACTGCGTCGTCGAGGCGTTGGTCAGCTCGGTGCCCTGCTCGCCGGTGAGCCAGTACGTCAGCAGATCGGGGATGAGCAACAGCCGCTGAGCAGACCCGAGTTGTTCCTTGGCGGCGGTCAGCTGGTAGAGGGTGTTGAAGGGCGCGTACTGCAACCCCGTGGCCGCGTACAGCTCTTCGGCCGGGACGGTCGCCCACACCTTCTCCGCGACGCCCTCGGTGCGGGAGTCCCGGTAGTGCACCGGGTTGCCGAGCAGCGCCCCGTCGGCGTCCAGCAGGCCGTAGTCCACGGCCCAGCTGTCGATGCCGACCGAGTCGACCTGCCCGGCCGCCTTGAGCCCGTCCAACACCCCGGCGTACAGCGAGAGTACGTCCCACCGAAGCCCCTCCGGCACCCGCACCGGCCGGTTCACGAACCGGTGCGCCTCGGCCAGCTCCAGGCTGTCGGGGCCGACGCGGCCGACCATGACGCGTCCGCTGGACGCGCCGAGGTCGACCGCGGCGTACGACTTCACGAGCGCGCTCACCGAAGGAAGGCGGCCGCGACGCCGGCGTCGACGGGGACATGCAGACCGGTGGTGTGGGTCAACTCCCCACCGGTCAGCGCGAAGACCGCGCCCGCGACGTGCTCGGGCAGCACCTCGCGCTTCAGGATGGTCCGCTGGGCGTAGAACTCGCCCAGCTTCTCCTCCTCCACGCCGTACACGGCGGCCCGCTGGGCGCCCCAGCCGGCGGCGAAGATCCCGGAACCGCGCACCACGCCGTCCGGGTTGACACCGTTGACGCGGATGCCGTGCTCGCCCAGCTCGGCGGCCAGCAACCGCACCTGGTGGGCCTGGTCGGCCTTGGTGGCGGAGTAGGCGATGTTGTTGGGTCCGGCGAACACGGCGTTCTTCGAGGCGATGTAGACGATGTCGCCGCCCAGCCCCTGCGCGATCATCACCCGGGCCGCCTCACGCGAGACGAGGAACGAGCCACGGGCCATGATGTCGTGCTGGAGGTCCCAGTCCTTGCTCGACGTCTCCAGCAGCGGCTTGGAGATGGAGATGCCCGCGTTGTTGACGACGAGGTCCACCCCGCCGAAGGCGAGTACGGCGGCCTTGAAGGCCTCGGCGATCTGCTCCTCCGAGGTGACGTCGACGGTCACGGCGACCGCCTTGTCGGCGCCCCCGAGCTCCTCGGCGACCGCGGCGGCGTTCTCGGCGTTCAGATCGGCGACGACGACACACGCGCCCTCGGCGACCAGCCGGCGCGCGATGGCCTTGCCGATCCCGCTGCCCGCACCGGTCACCAGCGCGACCCGGGTGGCGAGCGGCTTCGCCTTCGGCATCCGCTGAAGCTTGGCCTCCTCCAGCGCCCAGTACTCGATCCGGAACTTCTCGGACTCCTCGATCGGCGCGTAGGTGGAGACGGCCTCCGCGCCTCGCATCACGTTGATCGCGTTGACGTAGAACTCACCGGCCACCCGGGCGGTCTGCTTGTCCTTGCCGAAGGAGAACATGCCCACGCCGGGGATCAGCACGATCGCCGGGTCCGCGCCGCGCATCGCGGGGGAGTCGGGCAGGGCGTGCCGCTGGTAGTAGGCGGCGTACTCCTCGCGGTAGGCGCCGTGCAGCTCCTTGAGCCGGGCCACGGCCTCCTCCAGCGGGGCGGCCGGCGGCAGGTCGAGGACGAGCGGCGCCACCTTGGTCCGCAGGAAGTGGTCCGGGCACGAGGTGCCCAGCGCGGCGAGCCGCGGGTGCTCGGCGCAGGCCAGGAAGTCGAGGACGACCTCCGAGTCGTTGAAGTGCCCGACCTGCGGCCGGTCCTGCGAGGCGATGGCCCGTACATAAGGAGCCAGCGCGGCGGCCCGCTCACGCCGCTCGGCCTCACCCAGCGCCTCGTACCCCTCAAGGACCGGCCCGAACGGCTCGGCCTTGCCCCGTTCCTCCAAAAACTGCTCGGCGGTACGGATGATGTGCAGCGAGTTCCGCTCGCACTCCTCCGCGGTCGCGCCCCAGGCCGTGATGCCGTGCCCGCCCAGGACGACACCGATGGCCTGCGGGTTGGCCTCCTTGATCGCGGCGATGTCCAGACCGAGCTGGAACCCGGGCCGCCGCCACGGCACCCAGGCCACGGTGTCCCCGAAGCACTCCGCGGTCAGCTTCTCGCCGTCCGCGGCACAGGCCAGCGCGATCCCGGAGTCGGGGTGCAGGTGGTCCACATGGGCGGCGTCGACGAGCCCGTGCATCGCGGTGTCGATGGACGGCGCCGCCCCACCCTTGCCGTGCAGGCAGTAGTCGAACGCGGCGACCATCTCGTCCTCGCGCTCGACGCCCGGGTAGACATCGACGAGCGCCCGCAGCCGGTCCAGCCGCAGCACGGCGAGCCCCGCCTCAGTGAGCGTCCCGAGATCCCCACCGGACCCCTTGACCCACATCAGCTCCACATCACCCCCGGTGACGGGATCACTATCGATACCTTTCGCCGACGCGTTGCCACCGGCGTAGTTGGTGTTACGGGGGTCGGCACCGAGCCGATGGGAGCGAGCGAGCAGGGCAGCAGCTTCGGGATGTGTAGCCATGACTTCCGGTTCCTTCTAAAGAAAGGGGGATGGATTTACCGAGGGGCGCGGGGAACTGCGCGACCAGCCACAACGGGCCCGCACCCCGCAACGAAACAGAACCCGGCAGCCGCTTACGCCCCCCACCCGGCCTGCTGCCCACCAACCCGCTCAGCCACGATCTTCTCGGCCCACCCGGACCGCCGGTACGCAGCGATAGGATCGGCGTCCAACTCCATCTCCTCCCGCACGTCACGAAGCAACGGCCGCACATCCGTGTTGTACGCATCCATGATCACGGCGTTCGCCTCCAGCACATCCCCAGAAGCCTGCGCAGCAGAAAGCGCACCCCGGTCCACCAGCAGCGCCTTCGCCGTGGCCTCCTGCACGTTCATCACCGACCGGATGATCGCCGGAATCTTCGCCTCGATGTTGTGGCACTGGTCGAGCATGAAGGCGACCTCGGGAGAGAACCCACCCCCACGGACCACCTCGTACATGATCCGGAACAGCTGGAACGGGTCGGCGGCCCCGACCATCAGGTCGTCGTCCGCGTAGAACCGCGAGTTGAAGTCGAACCCGCCGAGCTTCCCCTCCCGCAGCAGCGTCGCGACGATGAACTCGATGTTGGTCCCGGGCGCGTGGTGGCCCGTGTCGACCACGACCTGCGCCTTCTCGCCGAGCTTGAGGCAGTGGGCGTACGCCGTGCCCCAGTCCGGCACGTCCGTCGAGTAGAAGGCCGGCTCGAAGAACTTGTACTCCAGCAGCATCCGCTGCCCGTCGCCGAGCCGCTCGTACACCTCGGCGAGGCCCTCGGCGAGCCGGTCCTGGCGGGCCCGGAGGTCGTCCTGACCGGGATAGTTCGTGCCGTCGGCGAACCACAGCTTCAGGTCCTGGGAGCCGGTCGCGTCCATGATGTCGACGCACTCCAGCAGGTGATCGACGGCCTTGCGGCGGATCGCCGCGTCCGGGTGGCAGATGCTGCCCAGCTTGTAGTCGTCGTCCTGGAAGGTGTTGGAATTGATCGCGCCGAGCTTCACCCCGTGTTCCTCGGCGTGCTTCGCCAGCGCGGCGTAGTCCTCGACCTTGTCCCAGGGAATGTGCAGCGCGACCGTGGGCGCCACACCGGTGACGGCGTGCACCTGCGCGGCGTCCGCCAGCTTCTCCTGCGGTGTCCGGGGCACCCCTTGCTGGGCGAACACCTTGAAGCGGGTCCCCGAGTTCCCGTACGCCCACGACGGCGTTTCGACTGCCTGTGTCTTGAGCGCGGCCTTCACCGCGGCGAGCTCGGTCACTGAGGGCTCCTGTGACGTCGGGTCCGAAGGGTTTCCGAACGGCTTCACTGTGAAACGATTCAACACGGGAAAGTATGAGCCGTTCGGTGGGGTGTCAAGCCCTGCGACCAAGCCTGTT
This sequence comes from Streptomyces sp. NBC_00028, assembly GCF_045041065.1. Classification (NCBI taxonomy): domain Bacteria; kingdom Bacillati; phylum Actinomycetota; class Actinomycetes; order Kitasatosporales; family Streptomycetaceae; genus Streptomyces; species Streptomyces sp. NBC_00028. The sequence continues at coordinate 8,941,516 of NZ_CP108293.1, forward strand.
GCTCGTGACCCGGCCGTGACCTATGAGTCTCGAAATTTTTTCGACACGAACCCATTGACGTGACATGGGCGCCGTGCCTAACGTCCCGGCAACCAAGTTGAAACCTTTCACGACGCCGTGAGGGCAGTCCCCGGGCGTCGTCGAGGAGCCCTCCATGACCCACCCGTCCGACGCGGGACCGGCCCCGGTGCTGGCGCTCAAGGACATCTCGAAGTCCTTCGGAGCCGTACGCGCCCTGCGGGACGTCTCCCTGGAGCTGTTTCCCGGTGAGGTCCACGCCCTCGCCGGCGAGAACGGCGCGGGCAAGTCGACTCTCATCAAGACCCTTGCGGGGGTGCACCGACCGGACACCGGCCAGGTGCTCCTCGACGGCGAGCCCGTCGTCTTCCACGGCCCCGGTGACGCCCGCGACGCCGGCATCGCCGTGATCTACCAGGAGCCCACGCTCTTCCCCGACCTCTCGATCGCCGAGAACATCTTCATGGGACGTCAGCCCCACAAGGCGCTCGGCCGCATCGACCACAAGGCCACCCACGCGGCCACCGCCGCCCTGATGCAGCGCCTGGGCGTCGAGCTCGACCCCGACCGCCCCGCGCGCGGCCTGTCCATCGCGGACCAGCAGATCGTCGAGATCGCCAAGGCGCTCTCCTTCGAGGCCCGCGTCCTGATCATGGACGAGCCGACCGCCGCCCTGACCGGCAGCGAGGTCGCCCGCCTCTTCGGCGTCGTGCGCACCCTGCGCGAGCAGGGCGCGGCCGTCCTCTTCATCTCCCACCGCCTGGAGGAGATCTTCCAGATCTGCCGACGGGTCACCACGCTCCGCGACGGCGCCTGGATCTCCAGCGAGCCCATCGACGGCATGACCGAGGACGACCTCGTACGCCGTATGGTCGGCCGCGACCTGGAGGAGCTCTACCCCAAGCAGGACGTCGAGGCGGGCGAGGTGGCGCTCAGTGTGCGCCGGCTGACCCGCGAGGGCGTCTTCACCGACGTCTCCTTCGAGGTGCGGCGCGGCGAGATCGTCGGTCTCGCCGGACTGGTCGGCGCCGGACGCACCGAGGTCGCCCGGGCCGTCTTCGGCATCGACCGCTGGGACGCGGGCGAGGTCGAGCTCGACGGGAAGAAGCTCACCAACGGGGCCCCGTCGGTCGCGATGTCCTCCGGGCTGGCCCTCGTCCCCGAGGACCGGCGCGCCCAGGGCCTGGTGATGGACATGTCCATCGAGCGCAACATCGGCCTCACGGGACTTCGTACGACCGTGAAGGCCGGCCTGATGGACCGCGGTGCCGAACGCAGCCGGTCCCTCGACTGGGCCGTCAAGCTCCAGGTCAAGTACGCCCGCATCGCCGACACGGTCAACACCCTGTCCGGCGGCAACCAGCAGAAGGTCGTCCTCGCCAAGTGGCTCGCCACCGGCCCCAAGGTACTGATCGTCGACGAGCCCACCCGCGGCATCGACGTCGGCACCAAGGCCGAGGTGCACCGGCTCCTGAGCGAGCTGGCCGCCGACGGCGTGGCGGTCCTGATGATCTCCTCCGACCTGCCCGAGATCCTCGGCATGGCCGACCGCGTGCTCGTGATGCACGAGGGCCGGCTCACCGCCGAGATCCCGCGCTCCGAAGCAACCGAGGAATCCGTGATGGCAGCAGCCACCGGGAGGGCCGCCGCATGAGGCCCACCACGACGTCCCCTGTCCTCCGGAGGGCCGCGGCATGACGGTCACCACCCCCGACAAGGCGCCCGTCGCCGAGGTGCCCACATCCAGCGGCACCCGGCTGGTCGACCGTGTCTTCAAGATGCGCGAACTCGCCATCCTGGTCGTCTTCCTGGTGATGATCGGCATCACCCAGGCCGGCAACAGCGAGTTCCTGTCCGAACAGGGCATCAAGGACCTGCTGCTCAACGCGACCATCCTGGTGCTGGTCGCCACCGGCCAGTCCCTGGTCGTGATCACCCGCAACGTCGACCTGTCGGTCGGCTCGACCCTCGGCATCAGCGCCTTCGCAGCCGGCAACTACCTCCAGGGCGGGGGCAACGCGGTCGTAGCGATCGTGCTCGCGGTCCTGCTCGGCATCGGCTTCGGTCTGCTCAACGGCCTGCTGGTCAGCCTCGGCCAGGTGCCCGCCCTCGTCGTCACCCTCGGCACGCTCTACATCATCCGCGGCATCGACTCCATCTGGGTCGGCTCCCGGCAGATCACCGCGGCCGGACTCCCGGACGGATTCATCGACTTCGGCTCCGGCGGCATCTCCGCGGTGCCCTACCTGGCGCTCATCGCCCTCGCGGTGCTGGTCGCCACGGCGTACTACCTCAAGCACTTCGGCAGCGGCCGTGAGCTGTACGCCCTCGGCTCCAACCCCGAGGCCGCCCGACTCGCCGGCATCCCGGTCCGCAAGCGGATCCTGACGGCGTACATCTTCTGCGGCGCCCTCGCCGGACTCGCCGGCGCCATGTACCTGGCCCGGTTCGGCAACGTCGACTCCGGGACCGGCAACGGCTACGAACTCACCGTCGTCAGCGCGGTCGTCGTCGGCGGTGTCGTCTTCACCGGCGGCTCCGGCAGCGTCTACGGCGCGGCCCTCGGCGCACTCCTGCTGACCTCCATCAACAGCGTGCTGCCCGCCCTCGGCGTCAGCTCCGTGTGGGTGCTCGCCATCAACGGCATCCTGCTCATCCTCGCCATCGCGGTCGACCGGGTCGTCGCGCTGCGCGTGGCCTCGGCCCTGAAGAAGAGGAACGCCCGCCATGCCTGAGTCACTCGAGCGAGCGAGCCGCTGGTCCGGCGCGGTGCGGTGGGACACGATCGTCGGCGCCCTTCTGATCGTCGTGCTCCTGCTGTCCTTCGGAACGGTCGACGGCTTCGGAAACGCCCTCAACCTGTCCTTCCTGATCGGAAACACCCTTCCGATCGCCTTGATCGCCCTGCCGATGACCCTTCTGGTCGTCTCGGGCGAGATCGATCTCTCGGTCGCCTCCACCGCCGGTCTCTCCGGCGCCGTGATGGGCGCCCTGTGGAACCAGGGCATGACGATCGAGACGATCATTCCGATCTGCCTCACGCTCGGTGTGGTCTGCGGACTGATCAACGGTCTGCTCGTCACCCGGCTCGGACTGCCCTCCCTCGCCGTCACCATCGGCACCCTCGCCGCCTACCGGGGCATCGCACAGATCGTGCTCGGTTCCGACGCGGTGACCGACTTCCCGACCCAGTACCTGGACTTCGCGGCCGGGCGGATCGGCGACACGTTCATCCCGTACGCCTTCCTGCCCTTCCTGGTGCTCCTCGCGATCGCCGTGATCGTGCTGCACGCCACCCCGTTCGGCCGGTCGGTCTTCGCGACCGGCGCGAGCGAGGAGGCGGCGCGGTTCGCCGGCATCCGGGTCAAGCGACAGAAGCTGATCCTGTTCACGGTGACGGGCCTGATGGCCTCGCTCACCGGCATCTTCTGGGCCCTGCACTACGCGTCCGCTCGGTATGACAACGCGACGGGGCTCGAACTGTCCGTCATCGCCGCGGTGTTGCTCGGTGGTATCGACTTCGACGGCGGCAAGGGGACGCTCGGTGGGGCCATCGCCGGGGTGTTCCTGCTGGGGGCGCTGCAGAACGTGATGAGCCTTCAGGATGTGTCCGCGCAGTCGCAGATCGTTGTCACCGGTGTGTTGCTGGTGCTGTCTGTGCTGGGGCCGCGAGTCGCCAAGCAAGTTGCAGTGGCCAGGGCACGAAGGCTCACGTCTTAGCGCCGTTTGAAGCTGCCGGTCCGATGTGGCTGGTCGCGCAGTTCCCCGCGCCCCTTTGGGGCGCGTCCACTTCACCCTCGTATCAAAGGACTCCACGCCATGCGCAAGTCATCCCTCCGCCGTAGCTGCGCGGCCCTCGCCGCCGGAACCTCTCTCGCCCTCGCCCTCACCGCCTGTGGCGGCACCACCAAGAAGGACGTCGCCGACGAAGGGGCCTCCGCTGCCTCCACCGCCAAGGCCGACCCGAACGCGGCCACCAAGAAGGGGCTGACCGTCGGGTTCCTGCCCAAGCAGGTCAACAACCCGTACTTCACCTCCGCCGACAAGGGCGGTGAGGCCGCCCTGAAGGAGCTGGGCTCCAGCTACAAGGAGGTCGGGCCCTCCAACGCGACCGACACCGCCGGCCAGGTGTCGTACGTCAACACGCTCACCCAGCAGCAGGTCGACGCGATGGCCATCTCCGCGCAGGACCCGGGCGCCCTGTGCACCGCGACCAAGCAGGCCATGAAGAACGACATCAAGGTCGTCACCTACGACTCCGACACCAAGCCGGACTGCCGCAACGCCTTCGTCTCGCAGGCCTCCGCCGAGGACCTCGGCCGCACCGAGGTGCAGCTGCTCGCCGAACAGATCGGCTACAAGGGCGAGATCGCGATCCTGTCCGCCGCGCAGACCGCGACGAACCAGAACACCTGGATCGACTTCATGAAGGACGAGCTGAAGGACGCCAAGTACAAGGACATCAAGCTCGTCAAGGTCGCGTACGGCAACGACGACGCCCAGCAGTCCTTCCAGCAGACTCAGGGCCTGCTCCAGGAGTACCCGAACCTGAAGGGGATCATCTCCCCGACCACGGTCGGCATCAAGGCCGCCGCCCAGTACCTGTCGGGCTCCAAGTACAAGGGCAAGGTCAAGCTGACCGGCCTCGGCACCCCCAACGACATGCGCAAGTACGTCAAGAACGGCACCGTCGAGGGCTTCGAGCTGTGGGACCCGTCGAAGCTCGGCGCGCTGGCCGCGCAGACGGCCGTCGCCCTGGTCTCCGGCCAGATCACCGGCGCCGAGGGGGAGACCTTCAAGGCCGGCGGCACCACGTACACCATCGGCAAGGACGGCGTCATCAACCTCGGCAAGCCGACCGTCTTCAACGCCAAGAACATCGACCAGTTCAACTTCTGATCGACCGGTTCACGTCTCAACTCCCCGTCAAGGAGCGGTACTTCATGCAGCGCGTCTGTTTCCTGCTCAAGGTCCGTCAGGACAAGCTCGACGAGTACCGCGAACGACACGCCGCCGTGTGGCCCGAGATGCTCGACGCGCTCTCGGCCACCGGCTGGCACAACTACTCGCTCTTCCTCAGGGAAGACGGCCTGCTGGTCGGCTACCTGGAGACCGAGGACTTCGCCGCCGCCCAGGCCGGCATGGAGGCCGCCGAGGTCAACGCCCGCTGGCAGAAGGAGATGGCGCCGTTCTTCGAGTCGCTGGACGGCGCCCGGCCCGACGAGGCCATGAAACCCCTCACCGAAGTGTTCCACCTCGCCTGACGTCCCCACTCAGGATCATCTGGAGCCGCTCCATGAGAAGACGCACCCTGCTCACCGGTGCCATCGTGACCGCCATGTCCACCTCCGCGCTCACCGGCGGTACCGCCCGTGCCGCCGACCCCGGCCCCTCCGTCACCAAGACCGGCAGCACGACCCTCGACAGCTCGGCTGTCTTCTTCGTGTCCTACGACGGCCTGGTCAACAACAACTCGTTCCAGAAGAACGGCCTGCTCACCTACAAGGGCTACCAGTACGCCGTCTGGTACACGGCCGACAAGAACGCCGTCGTCGGCCGCCGTGTCCTGGGCGGCAGCACCTGGTCCACGGTCCAGGTCGGCCACACCCTCAAGGCCAGCGACTCGCACAACGTCATCTCCATGGGCGTCTCCAAGGTCGACGGCCGGCTCCACCTCAACATGGACTCGCACAGCGACGGCTTCACCTACGTCAAGTCGGTGGCCGGGCTGATGGACAACCCGTCAGGGCTGAGCTGGACCGCCGCCCGCTTCGGCGCTCCCCAGTCCACGCTGGACGGCCTGGCCCTCACCGCGCAGTTCACCTACCCCCAGTTCGTCTCCACCCCCGACGGCAAGCTCCAGCTCAGCTACCGGGTCGCGATCTCCGGCAACGGCCGCAACGCGCTTGCGGAGTACGACGGTTCGACCTGGACCAACCTCGGGGAGTGGTCCAGCTCCACCGGCACCTACACCAGCGAGCACGGCTCCTCGACGGCCCGCAACATGTATCTGCACGGCATCGACTACGACAAGAACGGCCGACTGCACTCGTTCTTCACCTGGCGTGAGCAGAACGGCGCCGTGATGTGCAACAGCGGCGGCATCACCAACCACGACACCGGCTACGTCTACTCCGACGACCGCGGGCGCACCTGGCGCAACAACGCGGGCACGGTCGTCGGCACGACGGGAGGCTCCGACAAGGTCGCCGTCACCGACAGCGGGCTGGTGATCGACTCGCTCAACCCCGATCACTCCCTGATGAACCAGGAGAGCCAGTTCACCGACTCGAGCGGTCTGCCGCACGCGATCATCTCGTACGTCCCCGGCCGCTTCGGTCAGTGCACCACCAACTACGTCACCGACCGCACCGCCAACGGCCGCGCCTTCCACGTCCGCAAGAACTCCTCGGGCACCTGGCAGAAGACGGAGATTCCGGTCCCGCTCAACTCCAGCCAGCGCACCAAGCTGGTCCTGGACAAGTACGACAACGCCTACGCGATCTTCCCGTTCGGCCGGATCGCCGGCGCCTCCAAGGCGTCCGGCTACACCGACTGGACGCTCCTGTACGACGGCAGCGGCCTCAACGCCTTCGGCGAGGTCGTCATCGACGAGACACGCATCGCCCAGGACAACGTCCTGTCGGTGCTGTACCAGGAGAAGTCCAGCGGTACGACGCCGTCGGCGCTCCACGTCGTCGACTTCGCGCTGCCCGCCTGATCGGGGTCGCTTCGGGGCGGCGTGCCGGTAATGTGATGGCCTGCCCGCCGCCCCTCTTTCACCTGGAGGTTCCTGCCCGATGTCGCAGTCGGTGGGTATCAAGGACGTCGCCCGCGCCGCCGGAGTGTCGGTGGGCACGGTCTCCAACGTCATCAACCGACCGGACTCGGTGGCGACCGAGACACGCGCGCGCGTGCTCTCCGCGATCGACCGGCTCGGCTACGTCCGCAGCGAGTCCGCCCGCCAGCTGCGCGCCGGACGCAGCCGGATCATGGGACTGCTCGTCCTCGACATGGGCAACCCCTTCTTCGTCGACGTCGCGCGCGGCGCCGAGCGGGCCGCGCGGGACGCCGGGCTCGGCGTGATGGTCTGCAACAGCGCGGAGAGCGCCGGCGAGGAGGCCGAGTACCTCTCGCTCTTCGCCGAGCAGCGGGTCCGCGGCGTGCTGCTGACCCCCGCCGACGCGACCGGCCGCAACATACAGAGTTTCCGGCGCCACGGCATCCCCTTCGTCCTCGTCGACCGCGTCGCCGAGGGCACCACGGAGTGCTCGGTCTCCGTCGACGACGTGGCGGGCGGCGCCCTCGCCGTCCGGCACCTCATCGACGCCGGACACCGCTCCATCGCGTACGTCAGCGGCCCGCCCGGCTTCAACCAGGTCCGCGACCGTCGCACCGGCGCCCTCAACGCGATCGCCGAGGCCGGCCTCGCCCCGAGCGTGCTGCGCGAACTGCCCACCGAACGCCTCGACGTCGCCGCCGGCCGCGACGCGGGCGCCCGTCTCCTCGGGCTCGCCGACCGGCCCACCGCCGTCTTCTGCGCCAACGACCTGCTCGCCCTCGGCGTCCTCCAGGCCATGTACGCGGCCGGGATAAACGTCCCTGATGACCTCGCCATCGTCGGCTACGACGACATCGAGTTCGCCGCCGCCGCGGCCGTCCCGCTGACCTCGGTCCGCCAGCCCGCCGTCACCATGGGCGCCCTGGCCGCCGAGCTGCTGCTGGAGGAGACGGAGACGGAGTCCGGCCCGCGACGGCACGAACACCGCCGGGTGGTACTCCAGCCCGAGCTGGTGGTCCGGCGCTCCAGCCTGTCCGCCCGCTGATCCGGGGTTCAGTACGATTTCATGATCCCGGGGATCGGATATCGGACGGACATGTGCTGAACTGGGACGCGTCCGCACCTCAGTCCGTCCCGGGAGCCCCGTTGACCGCGACCTACCGCCAGCCCGGCGTCGTCCTCACCGACCACCACTTCACCGTGCCCCTCGACCACGACGCCCCTTCGGGCGAGACGATCGAGCTCTACGCCCGTGAGGTGGTCGCCGGTGACAAGGCGCGGCAGGACCTGCCCTGGCTGGTCTACCTCCAGGGCGGCCCCGGCTTCGGCGCGAACCGTTTCGTCGGCAGACCGGCCTGGCTCGGCCGCGCTCTCAAGGAGTACCGAGTCCTCCTGCTCGACCAGCGCGGCACCGGCCGCTCCACGCCCGCCAACCGCCAGACCCTTCCACTGCGCGGCGGCCCCGCGGAACAGGCCGACTACCTCACGCACTTCCGCGCCGACTCGATCGTCCGGGACTGCGAGACCATCCGCCCCGCGCTCACCGGCGGCGCCCCCTGGACCGTCCTCGGCCAGAGCTTCGGCGGCTTCTGCGCCGTCAGCTACCTCTCCGTCGCTCCGGAGGGCCTCAGCGCCGCCGTGATCACCGGCGGCCTGCCCTCCCTCGACGCCCACGCAGACGACGTCTACCGGGCCGCCTACCCGCGCATCGAACGCAAGGTCGCCGCCCACTACGCCCGCTACCCGCAGGACGTCGAGCGCGCCCGCCGGATCGCCGACCACCTCCTGCACCACGAGGTCGTCCTGCCCAACGGCTACCGTCTGACCGTCGAGGCCTTCCAGTCCCTCGGTATCGTCCTCGGCGGCGGCGAGGGCAGCCACCGGCTGCACTTCCTCCTGGAGCACGCCTTCGTCCGCACCCCCCAGGGCCCGGCCCTCTCCGACGCCTTCCAGGAAGAGGTCCAGGGCCTCCTGTCGTACGCGGGCCACCCGCTCTACGCGCTCGTCCACGAGGCGATCTACGGCCAGGACCACCGCCCCACCGCATGGTCCGCCGAACGCGTCCGCGCCGAGTTCCCGCAGTTCGACGCCGCCAAGACGCTCACCGGCGACGGACCGCTGCTGTTCACCGGCGAGTCGATCCACCCCTGGATGTTCGAGTCGGACCCGGCGCTGCGCCCCCTGCGGGAGACCGCCGAACTCCTCGCCGCCCGCACCGACTGGCGGCCCCTCTACGACGCCGACCGCCTCGCCGCCAACGAGGTCCCGGTCGCCGCGGCGGTCTACCACGACGACATGTACGTCGACACCGCCCACTCCCTCCGGACCGCCCGCGCCATCCGTGGCCTGCGCACCTGGGTCACCGACGAGTTCGAGCACGACGGCGTCCGGGCCGGCGGCCCGCGCGTCCTGGACCGGCTGCTGGCCCTCACCCGCGACGAGGCGTAATCCCGGTGGCGATGTCGGCGGCGCGGATTAGTCTGCACCCATGACAGAGCCGACGATCAGTCAACTCCAGCCCATGCCAGAGGACTGGCGGCGCGCACTCGCGGTCGTGGCCCACCCGGACGACCTCGAGTACGGCTGCTCCGCGGCCGTCGCCGCCTGGACCGACGCGGGCCGCGAGGTCGCCTACGTCCTGGCGAGCCGCGGCGAGGCCGGCATCGACACCCTGGAGCCGGCCAAGTGCGCCCCGCTGCGCGAACGGGAGCAGCGGGCCAGCGCCGCGGTCGTCGGGGTGTCGACCGTGGAGTTCCTGGACCACCGGGACGGGGTGATCGAGTACGGCACCGCGCTGCGCCGCGACATCGCCGCCGCGATCCGCCGGCACAAGCCGGAACTGGTCATCACCCTCAACCACGAGGACACCTGGGGCGGTTTCGCCTGGAACACGCCGGACCATGTGGCGGTGGGCCGGGCCACGCTGGACGCGGCCGGGGACGCGGGCAACCGCTGGATCTTCCCGGAGCTGGTGGAACAGGGCCTGGGGCCCTGGAACGGCGTGCGCTGGGTGGCCGTGGCCGGATCGTCCTCGCCCACCCACGCCGTGGACGCGACGCCCGGCCTGGAGCGCGCGGTGCGCTCGCTGCTCGAACACCGGGCGTACATCGAGGCGTTGACGGACGAGGACCCGGAGACCTACGTCCGGGGATTCCTCACCGGAGTGGCGGAGCGCACCGCGGAGCGCTTCGGCGGCACACCCGCCGTGGCCTTCCAGGTTTTCAGCAGATGACGAAGACAACGGGGGAGAACATGACGGGCGCCGACGTCCTGGCGGGCCGCTTCGAGGAGCACCGGGAGCATCTCAAGGCGGTCGCCTACCGCATGCTCGGCTCGTTCACCGAGGCCGAGGACGCCGTCCAGGAGGCCTGGCTGAAGCTGGGCCGCACCGACGCGGACGACATCCGCAACCTCGGCGGCTGGCTCACCACGGTCGTCGGCCGGGTCTGCCTCGACATGCTGCGCTCCCGCACCACGCGCCGCGAGGACCCGCTGGACGACACCTACGTCCCGGACCCGGTGATCACCCCGCTCTCGCGGATCGACCCCGAGCAGGAGGTGCTCCAGGCGGACTCCGTCGGCCTCGCCCTTCTCGTGGTCCTGGAGACCCTGGAGCCCGCCGAACGGCTCGCGTTCGTGCTGCACGACATGTTCGCCGTGCCCTTCGACGACATCGCCGCGATCGTGGAGAAGAGTCCGGCCGCCACCCGGCAGCTGGCCAGCCGCGCCCGGCGCCGGGTCAAGGGCGCCACCCCGTCCGCCGAGCCCGACCTCGGCCAGCAGCGGCAGGTCGTCGACGCCTTCCTGAGCGCCGCCCGCGGCGGGGACTTCGAGGCCCTGCTCGCGGTCCTGCACCCGGACGTCCTGCTGCGGACCGACTCCGGTGCACTGGTAGGCGGGGCGGCGGCGTCCAAGCTGGTGCGCGGCGCGAAGCCGGTCGCCGAACAGGCCCTGCTGTTCCGCCAGTTCGCCCAGTTCGCGGAGCTCGTGCTGGTCAACGGCACGGTCGGGATGGTCAACGTGTCCGAGGGGCAGCTGCTTTCGGTCATGGGCATCACCATCGTGGACGGCCGGATCACCGAGATGCAGATCCTGGCCGACCCCGAGCGGCTCGCCCGCCTCGGCCTGCCGGGTGCGCAGGGCTGAGTCAGACGGCCACCAGCACCGCGCCGACCGGGCGGTGCGGGCTCACCGCCCGCCCGTCCGGGAGGAGTTCACCGGTGTCGTCGAAGACGATGGTGCCGTTGCACAGCAGACTCCAGCCCTGTTCGGGGTGGGCCGAGACGATCACCGCGGTGTGGTGGTCGGGGCGCTCGGCGGCGGGGCACGCGGGCTGGTGACTGCACATGACGTCTCTCCTCGTTGTGGCGGGCTCCTGCCTGGGTCGGCTCATGTCTCTGTGGTAGCCGAACTTGTTTTCCGTTGGATGAGGGGACCCCCACAACGCCGGAAACTCATCGGTGAGTTTCCGTTCCGTATCCTGGCCATATGCAAGATCAGACAGCCCTCCCCTCCGACCTGCGCGGCGACTGCGCCCAATGCTTCGGGCTGTGCTGTGTCGCCCTGCCCTTCACGGCCTCGGCGGACTTCGCCCGCGACAAGCCGGCCGGCAAGCCCTGCCCCAACCTCCAGGGCGACCACCGGTGCGGCATCCACACACGGCTGCGGCAGGAGGGCTACACCGGGTGCACGGTCTACGACTGTTTCGGCGCCGGGCAGAAGGTCTCGCAGGTCACGTTCGGCGGCGAGGACTGGCGCGGCGCCGGGCGTGACCACGCGCGCCGTATGGTCGACGTCTTCCCGGTCGTGCGCCAGCTGCACGAGCTGCTCTGGTACCTCACCGAAGCGCTCGCCCTTCCGGCCGCCGCCCCGGTGCACGCCGAGGCGCGCCGTCTGCTGGAGGAGACGGACGCACTCACCCGCGGCACCCCCGACGAACTCACCGAGCTGGACGTCGCCGCACACCGCCAGAAGGTCAACGCGGTCCTGCTGCGAACCAGCGAACTGGTCCGGGCCGGCACCCGCGGCAAGAAGAAGGACCGCCGGGGCGCGGACCTGATGGGCGCCCGCCTCAGGAACGCCGACCTGCGCGGCGCGAACCTCCGCGGCGCCTACCTCATCGCCGCCGACCTCACCGGCGCCGACCTGCGCGGCGCGGACCTGATCGGCGCCGACCTGCGCGACACGAACCTCACGGACGCCGACCTCACCGACGCCTTCTTCCTCACCCAGCCGCAGATCAACGCGGCGCGGGGCAGCGAGGGCACCCGGCTGCCGGGGTCGGTCACACGACCGGGCCACTGGACACAGGCCTGACAGCCGCAGCGCGACGACGACAGGCCTCGTCGGCGCGGAGCTGCGCAGGTGCGGAATACCGGAGTGCCCGAGGCACGGAGGCGCGGCGGGCGACCGGCGACGGCGGCGAGGTCCGGAGGTCTGGGCGCGCCGGGTGACAGGGCAGGTCGCCCGGCTCGCGGTCTGCCGGGTCTTGGCAGGGCAACGTGTGCCCGTCGCACAGCGCCCGTGCCACGGGCCGGAGACCTCGCAGCCGTCCCGGGCGCGAGGCCCATCAGCGCGCCGCTGCCCGCCGCCGGAGACGCCGCGGCTGCTGAGTCGCCGCGCCCGTGTGTCCTGCGGCCCCGTTCAGCTTCTGCCGTGCGTCCGGCTCAGCCCGCACCGCCGGATCGGCAGTACCGCCCGCGGATCAATCACCCGTCCCGCTCACAGGGCACCGCACCTCCGCGCCCGGCGCCTCGCCCGCGACTCCGGGCACCGGACACCGCGGCTCCGCCTCTGGCATCCGCGCCCCTGACACCTGCGCCGCTGACGCATCCCCCGTCACGCCCTGCGGCACCCGTCGCCGCTCCAGCCCCAGCCGCAACCCCTCCGGCATCAGCGTGAGCCGCTCGGTCACACGCAGGCGGTAGGCGGGGTCGCCGCGCAGCTCGTAGCGGCGGAGCAGCAGCCCGAGCACCAGCGTGGCCTCGTGCAGGGCGAACTGCCGGCCGATGCAGGCCCGCGCCCCCGTGCCGAAGGGCTTGAAGGTGTGCGGGGCGCGGTTGCGTACGGCCTTCGGGTCGAAGCGGTCCGGGTCGAAGCGTTCGGCGTCCGCGCCCCAGACCTCGGGGTCGCGGTGCAGCATCGGGGTGAGGACGAGCGTCCACGCGCCTCGCCGCATCGGATGCTCCCCGGCCAGCACCGTGTCCTCGACGGCCTCCCGGGCGAACGCGGGCGCCGTCGGCCACAGGCGCAGCGACTCGTCCAGGACCCGGCGTACATAACGCAGCTTGGCCACCTGGTCGTAGCCGGGCGTCTCCGTGTCGCCCCACACCCGGTCGACCTCCGCGCGGGCGCGGGCCGCGGCCTCCGGATGGCGGGAGAGGTAGTGCAGGGCGAAGGAGAGCGCGCCCGAGGTGGTCTCGTGCCCGGCGACCAGGAAGGTGATCACCTGTCGTCGGACGTTCTCCGAGGACAGTCGCTCACCGGTCTGGGGGTGGGCGGTCTCCAGCATGCGGTCCAGGAGATCCCCGTCGCCGCCGCCGGCCTTCCGGCGCTCCCGCACCAGGTCGTCGACCGTGCGGTTGAGATAGGAGATGTCGGCGTCGTTCTGGCGCGCGGCCTGGCGCAGCAACGCGGGCCACGGCACGGAGTTGAGCCGTTGGGCGTAGGTCAGCGTGCCCACCATCGCGGTGATGAAGGGATGCGGACGGGAGCGCTGGAAGGAGCCGAAGTCATGGCCGAAACCGGTCCGCGCGATCGTCTCCAGCGTCAGCTTGGTCATGTCGCCGGGGACGTCCACCGTGCGGCCCGCCGCGAGCTCGGCGTCCCAGTGGTCCGTGAGCTGCGCCGCCACGGCCAGCATCATCGGGTGGTAGCCCTCCATCGCCTCCCGGCTGAAGCCCGGGGCGAGCACGTCGTGCGCCAGCTGCCAGTTCGGCTCGTGGTTGTACGCCGTGAACAGCCCGTCCCCGGCGACCGGCCGCAGGTTGGCCACCCCGAGCCCCACATGCTTCGCGAACCGCGTCTCGTCCGCGAGGTCGGCCGCGAGCCGGGCACCCCAGACGAACACGAACTCCCGGTTGAAGGCCTTGCGCCGGTAGATCGGCCCCAGCTGCCGGGCGTAGCGCAGGGAGTCCTGGAGCGGGGTGCGCCGGTTCGCCCCGAGCACATCGCCGAGCAGCGGGAGCCGTCGGGGCGGATGCGGGATCCGGTGCAGCTCGGGCCAGCCCTGTTCGGCACTGCGGAACCCCTTGGGCAGCGCGGTCCGGTTGCTCGACTCCGCCATGACGCGATCTCCCTTGATACGGGGGCGGGTTGGGGCGTGTTGTACGTGGGTTCAATAAGGCGCACAAGTCTGGTCCCCTTGTTGAACCGGCGTCAAGTAAAGGAACCGGGGTCGGGATAAGGTGCGGGCATGGCCGCCAACCAGGGGGAGCGCACCCGTCGCCGGCTCAGCACCGAGGAGCGCCGGGAACAGCTCCTCGTCGTCGGCGCGCGGCTGTTCTCGGAGAGCCCGTACGACGACGTGTGGATCGAGCGGGTCGCCGAGATCGCGGGCGTCTCGCGTGGGTTGCTCTACCACTACTTCCCGACCAAGCGGGACTTCTTCGCGGCGGTCGTCGAGCGCGAGAGCGCGCGGATGCTGCGGATGACCGCGGCGGTTCCCGGCATCCCGGTGCGGGAGCAACTGGCCGCGGGGCTCGACACGTTCCTGGAGTACGTCGAGGCCCACGCGCACGGCTTTCGTGCCTTCCACCGTGCCGACGCGGCCGGGGACCAGACCGTACGCAAGGTCTATCAGCAGGCCCTGGCCGCGCAGGAGCGGCAGATCCTCGCGGCGCTGGCCGCGGATCCCGAGTTCGGCGCCGGATTCGAGGCGCGGCCCGAGACCACCCTCGCCGTGCGCGGCTGGCTGGCCTTCGTCACGGCCGTGTGTCTGGAGTGGCTGAGAGGCTCGGAACTGTCCCGGGAGCAGGTGCGTGACCTGTGCGCCCGTGCGCTGCTGGGAGTCCTCGGCGTCTGAACCTCCGCAAAGGTTCGGGGGTGCTGGTTGGCGTGCGTCCCGATCTCCGATAGGTTAGGCAAGGCTTACCTAAGGAGGTTCTGGGATGGGTGCTGGGACGGATGACAGCCCGAGCTGGACGGCCGCGCCTTCCGCGGCGGAACGGGCGCGTTCGGTGCTCGCCACCGCGTGGTCGTGCGCGGTGACCGCGGACGGCGGTCGCGAAGAGCTCGTCGGCGCGCACACCGTCGCCGAGGACGGCCGGGTGCTCCTCGACGTACCCGACGACAGCGCCCTGCTCGCGGCGGCGATCTGCGCACCGCGCGGAGAGCCGTCCGCCGTGCTGGAGTTCGCCGACGTCTCGCCCGTTCCCGTGCGCAACCGTATCCGGGCCCGTATGTGGCTCGCCGGCTGGTTCGCCCCCGAGGACGACCGGCTGGCGTTCACCACCACGCGGATCGTGCTGCGGCAGCCGTCCGGTGCCGTGGTCGTGGACCTCGACGAGTTCGCCGCCGCCGCGCCCGACCCGCTGGCCGGCGCCGAGGCGCGGCTGCTGACGCACCTCGCCGACTGCCACGCCGACGCGGTCGAGCGGCTCACCCGGCTCGTCGAACCCGACAGCCTGCACGGCGCGGTGAAGGTCCCGCCCATCGCGGTCGACCGGCACGGGCTGACCCTGCGCATCGAACGCGTCCGAGCGCACGGCGACGTGCGCCTGGCCTTCCACCGGCCCGCCGACGACGTCGCTCAGCTCACCGAGCGCATGCACGTCCTGCTCGGCCAGGCCGCCTCGGCGTCCTGCCCCCGCGCGCTACAGCGGCAGCGCACAGACGGCGACGGGTGACGCGAACGGCCTGCCCACGAGCCGCAGCCGGCCGCTGTCGGCGTCCACCCGGAACACGCTCACCGTGCCCGACCGCTGATTCGCCGCGAACAGCAGCGTCCCGTCGGGCGACAGGGCGATCTGCCGCGGGAAGTCACCGGCGACCGGCACGGTGTCGAGGAGCCTGAGCCGGGCGCCGTCCGCCTCCACCGCGTAGCGCGTGAGGCTGTTGTGGCCCCGGTTGGCGAGGTAGGCGTACGCCCCGTCCGGCGTCACCACGAGCTGCGCCGGATAGCTGGTGCCCGTGCCGGTACCCGTGGACTGCGCCTCGCCGATGGTCAGGCGCCCGGTGCCGGGGTCGTAGGCGCAGACGGCGACGGTGTTGTCGACCTCGTTGGCCAGATAGGCGTACCGCCCGCCGGGATGGAACGTGAGATGCCGCGGCCCGGCCCCCGGCCGGGTGTGGGCCTGCGCGACCTCGGTGAGCTTCCCGGTCCGCTCGTCGAGGCGGTACGTGTACACCGTGTCCGTGCCCAGGTCGACGGCGAGGAGATGGCCGCCGTCCGGGCTCGTGGCGAACTGGTGGGCGTGCGGGCCCTCCTGCCCCGGCCCCGGCTTCGGCGCGGAATGCGTGACGAGGTCGGCGCGCTCCCCGATCGCCCCCGAGGCGTCGAGGGGATGCACGGCCACACTGCCGTCGCCGTAGTTCGCGCTCAGCAGCCAGCGCCCGCCCGGATGCACCGACAGATGGCAGGGGGCGCCGCCGCCGGTGCTCCGGCTGCCGAGGACCTCGCGGTCGGCGAGCCGTACGGCGGTCACGGCACCCTGCTCACGCTCGTTCACCGTGTACAGCGTGCGGCCGTCGGGGTGCAGGGCGAGATACGAGGGGTCGCCCACCCCGGTGAGCGTGCGGCCGGCGGTCACCCGGCCCGTCTCGGTGTCGTACGTGGCGAAGCCGATGCCGGTGCCACCGTCCTCGGCGGAGGTGTAGGTGCCGAGAGCGAGGGGGCGCGGGCCGGAGGGCGCGGGCGTGGGTGAGGGGGACACGGCGGCGGTGCTCTCCGGGGCGGCGGCCTGGGGTTCCCGAGGCGACTCAGACGCCTCGGGACCGGCCTCGTCGCACGAGGACAGCGCCGCCACCGCCCCCGCTCCCGCGAGCGCGCCGACGAACCGACGCCTGCTCCAGTCACCCCTGCCCATGCACGCACCTCAGGTCGGTCGGTTGCCCGGTCGCCAGCCACCATGACCCGGACCGCGCCCCGCGTGCAACACGCGCCCCTACCCGTCGCCGACCGGCCTGGCGGCCACCAGCGGCTCCGCCGGTGCGAGATCCTCGGCTTCCCTTTCGAGCCGTGGTGGCCCAGTCACCTGGAGCGTCGGGCGAGGGCGGGGCGGTTCCTGCGTACGCGTTCCTGGAACCTGGTGAGCCGGGGCAGGCGTCCGCGCTGCTCGCCGGAGATGCGGTCCAGTTCCTCGAACAGCCGGCGCGAGCGGTGCTCGGTGTCCAGCTCGTCGAGGATGCGGTTGACCTCTGTCAGCACCGCGCCGTGCAGCTGCCACTGCCGGGCGTCGCGCTGCACCTCCTCCAGGAGCAGCTGGGCGAGCTTGTCGCGGGTGGCCGCGGCCTGGCGCAGCTCGGAGGCGAGCCGTTCCTCGGCCGACTCGGCGCTCTGGCTGACGTGCGCGGTGACCAGGACGGCGAAGCTGACCACCGCGTCCGCGATCTCGGACAGCAGCCGTTCGACCGCGGCACCCGTCTCCGATGCGAACAGCCGTTCGGGTTCGCGTTCCTTGGCGAGGTCCGCGAGCGTGCGCGCGAGCACCCGCAGGACGACCGTGCAGATCTCCAGCGTGTCCAGGCCGGTGCGCAGCACCACCCGGTGCAGCAGGCCCTCACGGACGCGCGGGTTGAGCCGCAGACTGTCCTCGGCCTGCCGCAGGGCGGCGTCCACCTCGACGATGTCGTGGTCCAGGCGCCGCGCCTCGTGCAGCCGCTCCCTCGCGTGCTCGACGGGCGTGCGGCCCGCGGCCTCCTCACCCATACGCAGCATCAACTGCCGTACCCGGCGGGCCAGTCCCTCGATGGACTCGCCCGCCTCGTCCACCCACACGGGCGGTGCGAACAGCAGGTTGAAGCCCAGCCCCACGACGGCCCCGATCAGCGTCTCCAGCACCCGCGCCCACGCGGTGTCCCCGACGGTCGTCACCCCGAGGACGAGCATCGCGCTGATCGCCACCTCGGGCACGTACTCGTCGACCTTGACCAGATGCCCCACCGCCAGTGAGGCCAGGATCAGCAGGGCGAGACTCCACCAGGTCAGCCCGACCAGCAGGCTGAAGGCGATGGCGACCAGCACCCCGGCCACCACGGCGTTGACCCGGCGGATGCCGTTGGTCAGCGTGGCGTAGAGGGTGACCTGGACGACCAGCAGCGCCGTCAGGGGCGCGGTGAGCGGGGCCGCCTCGGGACTCATCCGCAGCGCGATGACGTAGGCGATCGTCGCCGCGGCCGCGGACCGCAGCGCATGGACGACCGCAGGGTCCCTGCGGCGCTTCAGGGAGCGTACGAGGGACGCCGTCCACTCACGTACATCTCGCATCCTCAGGCTGTCCCACTTTCACATGTGCGTTGTCGTACTCCTTGCGGACCGTAGCTGTCCGCAAGGATGCCTAGATTGTTGGCAACAGCAGGTCGGCGGCAAGAAGGGGGAACAGTGATGGCGAACACCCGGGACTTCGAGGTTCTCACAGGTGCGCACGACTATCTGCGCGAGGTGGTCGCGGCGGTCCCCGCGGGGGCCTGGGGAGCGGCGACGCCGTGCAGCGCGTGGACGGCACGGCAGGTCCTCAACCACGCGCGGATCGACCAGCAGGGGTACGGCCTCGCGATCACCGGCGGGCGCCCGGACTCCGACCCGTTCCACCCCGAGGACGCCCTCGCCGGGGACCCGTCGGCGGAGCTCGACGAGGCGCTGCGCGCGGTGGCGCAGGCCTACGCGGGGCTGCCCGCCGGCGCCGAGGCGGTGCCGACGCCGCTGGGCCCGCTGCCCCTGCCGCTCGCCGCCGCGGCGGCCGCGATGGACGCTGCGGTGCACGCCTGGGACATCGCGGTCGCGACCGGACAGGATCTACCGCTCACGGAGGAGCTCGCCGAGGGGATCTGGCCGGTCGCGGAGCACTTGGTGGACCATCTGCGCGACGCCTACCAGGTGTTCGCCCCCGCGCGTCCGCTGCCCGAGGGGGCGGGCCGGGCGGAGGCACTGCTCGCCTTCCTCGGACGCGACCCGCACTGGAAGCCCTGACCCCACGCGGTCACGCGGTGCCGGCGGCCCGACTCCTGGACCGGTAACCGGCGATCTTCGCGAGGTTGCCGCACCGCTCCATCGAGCACCAACGGCGGCGCCGGGCCTGGGAGTCGTCGAGGAACAGCAGGGAGCACTCCGGGCTCTCGCACTCCTTGACCCGCGCCATCAGCGGCCCGCCCGCCAGCAGTACGGCGTCCCGCGCGACGGTGGCCAGGGCCGCCCGCGCGGGATGCCTCGCCGTCCAGCGCACCGCGCCCCACTGGGGTGCCAGATCGGGGCGGGCGGCCGTGGCGTTGATCAGTTCCACGTCGGCCGCCTCCGGAGCCCGCCGGGCCATCGCGGCCCGCACGAAGCGGTGCAGGGCCTCGCGCAGCAGCCGGGCGTCCGCGAGGTCCCGGGCGGTGACCCGGACCGGTTCCCCGCCCGCGGCCAGCTCCGCCTGGCTCAGCCAGCGGGCCAGCGCGTCGGTGTCCGGCAGCCGCTCCTTGGGCGTGGCGTGCCGTTTGCCGAGCGTGGCGACGAAGTTCAGACACGGCCTGCCCCCGATGAAGGGGAAGGCGAGCTCGGGATCGGTGCTGGTCGCGGTCACGAGGTCGAGCCTACCCGCAACCGAACCGTCCTTGACACCTCTTGAACTGGTGTCGCAAGGTGACACCAGTTCAAACGGTGTCAGTCGCGACAGGGAAGTGGGTGGGGCATGCGCGCGGTACGGATCGACGCGTTCGGTGGGCCCGAGGTGCTGGTCGAGGTCGAGGTGCCGGATCCGGTGCCGGGCCCGGGGGAGGTGCTGGTCCGGGTCGCCGCGGCCGGGGTGAACCGGGTCGACGCCCTCGTCAGGGCCGGTGTCTACCACCGCGCCGGACGTCCCCCGCTGATCCCGGGCGCCGAGGCGTCCGGCGTGATCGCCGGGGTGGGGGGGGGGTGGCGGACCTCGCGGTCGGGCAGCGGGTCATCGCCCTGGACGGGGGGAAGTCCCCTGGCTTCTATGCCCAGTTGGCTGTGGTGCCGGCCAACCAGGTGGTCGCGCTGCCCGACGGCGTGGCCCTGACCGAGGCGGCGACCCTGCCCATCGCGTGGCTCTCCGCCTGGTACTGCGTACGGCACCTCGCCCGGGTCGGCAAGGACGACACCGTGGTGGTGAAGGCCGCCGCGAGCGGGGTCGGCACGGCCGCCGTGCAGATCGCCGCCGAGACGGGGGCACGGGTGATCGCGCTCGCCGGATCGGCCGACAGGGCCGCCTGGGCGGGGGAGTTCGGGGCCGACGTCGTCGTCGACACCTCAGCGCACCCCGGTGACGCAGAGGTCGAGGAGGTGCTGCGGCTGACCGGCGGGCGCGGTGCCGAGGTCGTCCTCGACACCGTCGGCGGCGCGGCCTTCGGGCGGAGCCTGCGCGAGGCGGGGCCGGGCGGCCGGGTCGTCGCGCTCGCCAACGTCGCCCTGGAACCCAGCACGATCGACACCCGCGACTTCTATCCGAAGAACGTGACGATCCACGGCTTCCAGCTCACCAACCTGCAGTTGCAGGGCTACGACCCCCGCGCCGACCTGCGTGAACTGGCCGACCGGGTGGCCGCGGGCGCTTACCGGGTGCCGGTCGAGACGGTGCTGCCGCTCGCGCAGGCGCGGGCCGCGCACGAGCGGCTGGAGGACAGGGCGAACCGCGGCAAGATCGTGCTGGCCGTGGGTGCCCTGGACTGAGTCAGGCGTCCAGCTTGTCGAGGAAGGCGGACAGATTGCCCGTGGTGCGGGCGATCTGCTGCTCCACGGTGAGGCTCTCCTCGATCCGCAGCATGCTGTTGAGCTGCTTCTTCCCGCGGACATAGAGGGAACAGGCCAGGTCGGTGCAGATGTACAGCCCGACCGAATTGCCCTCGCGCCCCGCGATGCCGGCCTTGCGGGCCGTCATCAGTGAGACGCCGCCGCCGGGATGGGTCGTCAGGCACAGCGAGCACATGCTGCGGTGCAGGAAGCCGCGGTGCGCGGACGCGAGGCGCATCGACAGGCCGACGAGCCGCCCCTCCCGTTCGGCGATCAGATACGTCCGGTCGGGCGCGCCCGGATCTCGCCAGCCGAAGAAGTCCAGGTCGTCCCAGGGACGTTCGTCGAGATCATGCGGGACGGCGGCCCGTTTGGCCTCGCCCTTCGAGCAGTTCACGAAGGAGTCGCGGATGTCGTGCTCGGTCAGTGACCTCATGGGGGAGCCTCCTTGGGAGTCTTGCTTATGGCGAAATATAAGAGCGAATAACCTAATGCCCCTAGGTTCTGTCAGGGTAGTCGACCGCGTCGAGGCGGTGCCAGTGAATTACGTGAGTGCCGATTTCACATCGTGAATTAAGAGGGTGGGGAAAGTCGCCCTCGGTGCCCCCGGAGCGGTATGTTGCAGGTCGGACAGGGTTCGGAGGGGAGCCACATGGCGGGGCGGAACGGGCGCACGGTACGCGATCTGAGGCGGGCCAACCGGACGGCCGTGCTGCAACGGCTCTACTTCGACGGACCCCTCAGCCGCTTCGAACTCGGCCCGGCGACCGGCCTCAGCTCCGGCTCCGTCAGCAACGTGGTCGCCGACCTGGTCGCCGACGGCCTGCTGGAGGAGGCAGGCAGTGTCGACTCCGACGGCGGCCGTCCCCGCACCCTGCTGAGGGTGTCACCCGGCAGCGGCCACATGATCGGAGTCGACGTCGGCGAGACCCGGGTCCGGGTCGAGCTGTTCGACCTGACCCTCACCGAACTCGCCCGCGCCGAACGGCCGTTGACCGAGCAGCGCTATGCAGTCGAGGACATCGTCGGTCACATCCGCGACGGCGTCGCCGAGGTCCTCGCCGACGCGCACATCGCCCCCGAACAACTCCTCGGAGTCGGCATCGGCGTCCCCGGCATCGTCGAGCGCACCGCGGAGCGCGGCGCGGTGGTGCACGGCCAGACCATCGGCTGGGACGCCGTCCCGCTGGAAGCCCTGCTCCGCTCGACCTCCCGGCTCCCCGACACCGTCCGGTACTTCATCGACAACGGCGCCAAGACCCTCGGCCAGGCCGAGATGTGGTTCGGCGGCGGACGCGGCGCGCACAACGCGGTCGTCGTCCTCTTCGGCTCCGGCGTCGGCGCCTGCCTCGTCACACCCGAGGTGGAGAACGGCCGGGCGGTCGAATGGGGGCATCTGACCGTACGGGTGCGGGGCCGCCGCTGCCGGTGCGGCGCGCTCGGCTGTCTGGAGGCGTACGCGGGCGCCGAGTCACTGCTCGACCGCTGGCGCGAGGAGGGCGGGCGGCCGCCCGAGGGTACCGACGAGGAGACCGCGCTGACCGCGATGCTGGCCGCCGCCTACCCGGCCGACGGCGGCACGGCCGACCCGGTGGCGCTGTCCGTGCTGGAGGAGACCGCCGAGTACCTGGGTGCCGGGCTCTCCGACCTGATCAACCTCTTCCAGCCCGAACGCATCCTCATCGGCGGCTGGGCCGGGCTCCAGCTGGGCACCCGGTTCCTGCCCGCCGTACGCCGCCATGCCGCCTCGTACGCCCTGCGCCACCCGGCCGAGAAGGTCACCATCGACCTCGGCCGGCTGGGCCCCGACGCGGTCACGGTCGGCGCGGCGATCCTGCCGCTCGCCGACTTCTTCGCCCGCGGCGGCCGCCGCCCCGAGCCCGCCCCCGAAGGACCGCACCCGGCCTGGCGGACGGCGCTGGAGGAGCGGGCCCCGCACTGAGTTTCCGGGGACCGGTCGTTGGGTTTCGCCGGTGACGGGCGGAGGTACTCGCGTGTCTCCCGTACGACGTGAAGGGAGGACGCCGTGGCCGACAAGCACCGCACGGGCCCGGACGGCGAGCCCGTCCCGAGGGACCTGCCGGACCAGCAGGCCGGGCAGGGGGAGGACCGCTGGGACGCGGCTCCCGAGCTGTCCGAGGAGGACGAGGCCGGCGCCGACGTCCCCGACACGGACGAGGCGGGCACGGGCCGCCAGGGCGCACCGCGCTCCGCCAACGTCCACCCGGAGCATCCGGAACCGCAGGAGCCGGCCGACTGACGCAGGCCGTCAGGGGGGCGGAGCGGGCTCAGCCCGCCTTCCGCCCCCGCATCGGTTCCGTGCTCGCCCCGGCTCCCTGCTGGAGCCCGTCGAGGAACTCCTCCAGCACCTCGTTCGCCGTGTGCTCCGGACGCCAGCGCAGCTCGGTCCGGGCGCGGGTGCAGTCCATCAGGGGCAGGCGCAGCACCGCGTCGAAGAGATGCGGCGAGGCGGGCAGCAGATGCAGGCCCCAGGCGGCGGCGATCGCCGAGCGGGCCGCGGTGCGCGGCAGCCGGACCGGGCGGGCACCGAGCAGCTCGCCCAGCAGCTCCGCGTCCACCGGCGGCTCGGCGGCCAGGTTGAACGCGCCCCGCACCGTCGAGTGCACCGCCAGCCGGTAGGCCTCGGCCGCGTCGTCCGTGTGCAGCGCCTGCACCCGCAGTCCCGGGATGTCCGGCAGGAACGGCAGCAGCTCAGGGCGGACCAGCGGCCCGGGCAGGAAACGACCGCCGAAGATACGGCGCTGCTCGCTCGCCGACTCCCGCTTGAACAGGAACGCCGGCCGCATCCGCACCACCCGCACCTCCGGATGGTCGCGCTCGAAGGTGTCCAGGGCCCGCTCCAGATAGGCCTTCTCCCGGCAGTACGCGGCGTCCGGCCAGCCGTGGGTGGGCCAGGACTCGTCCACGGCCTCGTCCTTCGGACCCGGCGAGTACGCCCCGACCGACGAGGCGTGCACCAGCGCCGGCACCTTGGCCGCGGCCACCGCCTCGAACACCCGGAGCGAACCGAGGACATTGGTACGCCAGGTCGCCACCGGATCGTGCGTCGGCTGGAACGCCCAGGCCAGATGCACCACGGCGGACGCGCCGGCGAACTCGGCCGCCAGATCCGTCTCCTCGGCGGACAGGTCGACCGTGACCCAGTCCGTCTTCGGCGGCGACCACTGCGGAGCCCGGCGGGCCAGCCCCACCACGGAGCCGACCTCCGGATCCTCCGACAGGAGCCGCACCACACTGGTACCGACGTTGCCGGTGGCGCCCGTGACGACGATCCTGCTGCCCGTTGTGCTGCTCACGTTCGGCTCCTCTCGGGCCTGCGCTGCGGGGGAGCCCCCCGAGTACCCGGGCGGCGACACGCGACGCGCCCTTGCGCCGAAGGCATGGCTCATACGGCAGACGCATGAGGCCGGGTAGGGTGGCGGGGTGGGACTGTCCTTGGGAGAACGAGTGAGGTCGTCGGTGGCTGCGTTGATGCACGCGACGGGTGAGTCACAAGCGGACGTCGCCCTCGCGCTCGGCGTGAGCCAGGCGCAGGTGAGCCGCCGTCAGTCCGGCAGCGCCGCCTGGAGCCTGGCCGACTGCGACGCGCTGGCCGCGCACTTCGGCATCGACGTCCTCGACCTCCTCGCCGGACCGACCCGGGCCTGCGAGACCCTGCCCGTGCGGCGCCGCCGCTCCGGTGGGCCGACGGCGGTGACCCGATGACGGACTTCGACGCGATCGACGCCCTGCTGGCCGAGGCCCGCCAGGAGGTGCCGCTGCCCCCGGTCGACGTGCGGCGCAGCCTGCGCGAGGGGCTCAACCTGTCCCGCGCCCAGGTGGCGCAGGCGCTCGGCGTGAGCCCCTCCACCGTCGGCGGCTGGGAGTCGGGGCGGGACCCGGGCGGGGAGGTGCGCGAGAAGTACGCGTACTTCCTGGAAGGCGCCCGCACGAAGCTGGCGGCGCGGACGGCGGAGACGGCCCAGGGGGCGCCGGACGCCGCCGACGCCGTAGAACCGCGGGACGGTGCCGACGAGGCCGACGCGCCCCGGGAGGGGACCGGCGACACGGGGGAGGCCGACGAGGTCGAGGCTCTGCCGACCCCCGAGCCCTGCGTCCTGTGCGGTAGCCCCGCCCGGCATCAGGTCGCGGGCTTCCCACAGCACCTGGACCCCGCCGACTGCGGTACGGCGGCGCCCGTACCACCGGAACCGGAGGCTGCCCCGGCCGCGCCCGGGCCGGCCGAGCGGACGGCGCCGGTGACTGCCGAGGGCGCCCGCGCCGGGCGCCGCGAGCAGGCCCCCGCCTCACGCGACCGCGCCCCCAAGCCCGTACGGGTCGTCCCCGTCGGCCGCCGTATGCAGACCGCGGACCAGAGCCCCGACCTGATCGGCGCCGCGGTGGCCGCCGCGCTCGAGAAGCACAGCGGCGACCTGGAGGCCGCCACCGCGGCGCTGGTCAAGAAGGCCATCCCGGACGCCATGGCGCTGCTGGACGAGACCCGCAAGGGCGGCCGGTACGACGTCGTCGCGCACCCCTGGATCCCGGACGTCCTGCGCAAGCAGACCGCCCGCGGCGCCGACCGGATCTGGGAGGCGCGCCCCAAGTGGGCCCGCACCGAACTCCCGCCCGGAGCGCACGAGGTGACCGCGCTCGACATCAACGGCGCGTATCTGTCGGCGCTCAAGACGCATCTGCCGATCGGCCAGCTGGAGCACTCCACCGGCTTCGACCACGACCGCCGCCGCGCCGGCGTCCATCTGATCACCCCGCCGGCCTGGGACCACGAGGCCGAGCTGCCGAACCCGATCGGCAACCGCGACGAGCCCGGCCCGCTCTGGGTCACCGAACCGACCCTGCGGCTGCTGCTGCGGCTGTCGGGGCCGAAGTACGGGCTGTGCGACCCGCCGGAGATCCATGAGTCGTTCACCTCGGGCGCCACCGAGGGCCTGCTGGAGAAGTTCCGGGTCGCGCTGAAGGAGGCCCGGGACCGGGCGATCGTCGAGGACGACGACGTGACGCTGGAGTACGTGAAGGCGATGTACTCCAAGTTCGTCTCCACGATGGGGGAGTCGAACTACAACCGGGAGCTGTACCGCCCCGACTGGATGCACCTCATCCGCTCGCAGGCCTTCGCCAACCTCTGGATGAAGGCGCTCAAGGCCCATGAGGAGGGCCTGACGGTCGTCCGCGCCATGGGCACCGACGAACTTCATGTGATCGGCGACTGGCGGCGGGTCTTCCCGGAGGGCCGCGGGGTCTCCGAGGTGAAGGTCAAGGACACGTACACCGTCGGCGAGGAACCCGACCCCGCGGCCGCGGGGGAGGACGACTAGCCGACGAAGGCGTTCACGCCGGTCAGTTCCGCCGACAGCTCCCACAGGCGGGCCGCCTGCTCGGGGTCGGTCGCCCAGGACTTGACGCCCCCGCTCACATCGCCGTCGACGGCGGGCTCGGCGATGTCGCAGTCCTCCAGGTAGACGCCGCCCATACCGGCCAGCTGCGGCGAGGTCGCCGCCCACACCTGGGTGGCCGCGCCCTGCTCCGGGGTCTTGAAGGAGCCCGGGTTGAGAAGGGTGCCGTCCTCGTCGATCCAGCCGCGCTCGATCATCTCCTCCTTGGGGATGTGGCGCTGGAGCGGGGTGTGGATGCCGCCCGGGTGGAGGGAGAAGGCACGGACGCCGCGCTCGGCGCCGAGCCGGTCGAGGTGGACGGCGAACAGGACGTTCGCGGTCTTCGCCTGCCCGTACGCCTCCCACTTGTGGTACCCCTGTGCCCAGTGGACGTCGTCCCAGCGCATCCCGGAGAAGTGGTGGGCGCGCGAGGACACGGAGACCACGCGGGCGCCGGGGGCGATCGCCGGCCACAGCCGGTTGACCAGGGCGAAGTGACCGAGGTGGTTGGTGGCGAACTGGGCTTCCCAGCCCGGGCCGACCCGAGTCTCGGGGCAGGCCATGATCCCGGCGTTGTCGATCATCAGGTCGATCGAGCGGCCCGAGGCGAGGAAGCGCTCGGCGAAGGCCCGGACACTCTCCAGGTCGCCGAGGTCGAGCGTGTCCACCTCGACGCCGTCGATGCCCGCCAGCGCCTCACGGGCGGCGTCGGGGCGGCGGGCCGGGACGACCACCCGGGCGCCCGCCTTGGTGAGCGCACGGGTCGTCTCCAGGCCGAGTCCCGAGTAGCCGCCGGTGACGACGGCGAGCTTCCCGGACAGGTCGATGCCGGCGAGGACCTCGTCGGCGGTGCTCTGGGCGTCGTATCCCGAACCGATCTTGTGCTGTGCAGTGCTCATGCCCGGAACGCTACGAATTGGAGTGCGCTCGAAGTCAAGCGCGGGCGGCCCGCGCGTGGATCGGGGCAAGAGAAAGCCCCGACCGGACGGGGGAATCACGGTCGGGGCGGTCCAGTGGTGGGCACGGACGGCGGTCGCCTCTCGGCGAAAGGCTCCACAGGGCTTCAGCCGAACGATCGTCCCTGTGGGCAAAAGGTGAGGCCCGGGGACACTGTCCCGTCCGTACCCACGTGTGGTTCAACGGGCAACCACCCTGGGGTGTTCCCCGGCCTGTCGCGTTATGGCGTGAGGTGCGTCACTGGCCGGACGGGAGCCTCGCGAACGGGCTGTCCGTGAGCGAGGCGAGCAGGGCGGCGGGATCGTCGTAGACCGCCTCGGCCCCGGCCTCGACGAGATCGGCGCGCGGGATGCCGCCGCACAGCACGGCCACGCAGCGCACCCCGGCCCGGCTGCCCGCCTTCATGTCCCACACCGTGTCGCCCACGAACACCGCCCGCTCGGCCGGGACGCCCGCCAGCTCCAGCGCGTGCTCCACGGGCTCCGGGGCGGGCTTGCCCTCGGAGACGTCGTCGGCACTCGCCGTCGCCTTGATCGCGTCGTCCGCGCCGATCGCGCGCCGCAGCGCCGACAGCTCCGCGCCGCCCGCCGAGGTCGCGAGCACCACCGTCCAGCCCTCGTGGTCCAGGCGGCGCAGCAGTCGTCCGGCGTCCCGCAGCGGGGGCAGCCGGTCGAAGTACTGCCCGTAGAGGGCCTTGTGCGCGGCGCTGAGCTGCTCGTCCTGGTCCTTGTCCCGGTCCTCGCCGAGCAGATGCGCGACGAGGTCGTCGGAGCCGAGCCCCACCGCCCGGTGGACAGCGTGCATGGGCACGTGGTGGCCCGCCTGGCGGAACGCCTCCCACCAGGTGGTCACATGCAGATGGTTGGTGTCGACGAGGGTGCCGTCGACATCGAACACGGCCGCCCGTTCCATACGCCCGTCCTTCCGTCGTCCCTCTCGCACGGGTACCACCTCAGGAGCCGATCACTCGGGACGGCGTGCTCCGGTCCCGGGTCCAGGCCAGCAGTTCCTCCCGGGACCAGGTGGTGATCACCCGCTCGGCGGGCACCTCGCACTCCTCGGCCCGGGCGCAGCCGAGGATCTGCCAGTCGAGCTGGCCGGGCGCGTGCGCGTCGGTGTCGATCGAGAAGAGCGTGCCGGCCGCCACGGCCCGGCGCAGCAGCCGCCGGGGCGGGTCGAGCCGTTCGGGCCGGCTGTTGATCTCCACGGCCGTGCCCGACTCCGCGCACGCGGCGAAGACCTCGTCCGCGTCGAACTCCGACTCGGGCCGCCCGCGCCCGGTGACCAGCCGCCCGGTGCAGTGCCCGAGGACGTCCGCGTGCGGATTGCGTACGGCGGCCACCATGCGGCGGGTCATGGAGCGGGCGTCCATGCGCAGCTTGGAGTGCACGGAGACGACCACGACGTCGAGCTGCTCCAGAAGCTCCTCCTCCTGGTCGAGCGAGCCGTCGTCGAGGATGTCGCACTCGATGCCGGTGAGCAGCCGGAACGGCGCCCAGGTCGTGTTCAGCTCCGCCACCACGTCCAGCTGTTCGCGCAGCCGCGCGGGGGAGAGGCCGCGGGCCACGGTGAGGCGCGGGGAGTGGTCGGTGAGCACGGCCCACTCGTGCCCCAGCTCCGCTGCGGTCCGGCCCATCTCCTCGATCGGGCTGCCCCCGTCCGACCAGTCCGAGTGCAGATGGCAGTCGCCGCGCAGCAGGTCCCGCAGCCCCTCGCCGCCGCCGACGTCGGGCCGCTTCGCCGCCTCGCCCTCCAGCTTCTCCAGATATCCGGGCACCCGCCCCGCCAGTGCCTCGACCGCCACCTGCGCGGTCTTCGGGCCGACGCCCTTCAGCGCCTCCAGCGTCCCGGCGGCGGCCCGCTCGCGCAGCTCCGCCTCCGGGAGCTGGGCCAGCACCCGGGCGGCCGTACGGAAGGCGCGCACCCGGTACGTGGGCGCGAGGGACCGCTCCAGCAGGAAGGCGATCCGGTCCAGTGCCGCCACGGGCTCCATCGCCACCTCCTAGGCCGGCGTCCCTTCCAGGGTTCCCCGGCCCGGAGGAGAGCGCACGGCGAGCCCGCCGGGTACATCCCGGACAACTCGTACGGTTCTCGTACGGTTCGCCGATCCGGAATGCGTTCTACGCTCTATTGCATGACCGAAGTCGCGAGCCCGCACATCTCCCATCCGCGGATCATGGTGCTCGGGGTGCAGCCCGGTACGCCGCCGTTCCGCATCGTGGAGATCGACGGAGAAGTGGTCGGTGAGGCGAAGACCGTCACCGACGTCCTGGAGGCCGCCGCCGCGTTCGGCATCACGGTCCACGACCTGGACGACCCGGACGTGGTCCGCTGGGTGGGCGGCGACAAGTTCACCTGGACCCGCCACTAGGGCTTGTCCGGCGGAGTGGACGGTCAGCCGATCGTCCATTTCTGGTTGGCGCCGCCGGTGCAGGTCCAGATCTGGAGCCGGGTGCCGTTGGCCGAGTTGTTGCCGGTCACGTCGAGGCACTTGTCGGCCTGCGGGTTGACGATGTCGTGCGCGGCGGTGACGGTCCACCGCTGGGCCGCGGTGCCGTTGCAGTCGTAGAGCTGTACGGCGGTCCCGTCCGCGGTGCCGCCGCCCGTCACGTCCAGGCACTTGCCGAGCGCGCGCAGGGTGCCGTCCGTGCCGACGGTCCACTGCTGGGCTGCGGTGCCGTTGCAGTCGTAGAGCTGTACGGGCGTGCCGTTCGCCGGGTTCGCGCCGGCGACGTCGACGCACTTGCCGGCGAGTCCCCTGATCGCGCCGCCCGTGGCGGTGTCGCCGGTCGTCACCGAGACATGGTCCACGACCAGCTGCTGCGGGAAGGCCGTGGAGCCGTCGGGGTCGCCCGGCCAGTAGCCGCCGACCGCGAGGTTCAGGATGAGGAAGAACGGCTTGTTGAACACCCAGGTGCGGCCGCCCAGGTCGGCCGGGGTGCGCCGCTGGTAGACGGTGCCGTCCACGGACCAGGTGATCGAGTCGGGCGCCCAGTCGACGGCGAAGGTGTGGAAGGCGTCCGCGAAGGCCTGGCCGCCAGGGAGGGAGTAGCCCGCGCCGATGCCGCCCGAGCCGGAGTAGCCGGGGCCGTGGATCGTGCCGTGCACGGT
Organism: Streptomyces sp. NBC_00028; assembly: GCF_045041065.1. Lineage (NCBI taxonomy): Bacteria > Bacillati > Actinomycetota > Actinomycetes > Kitasatosporales > Streptomycetaceae > Streptomyces > Streptomyces sp. NBC_00028. Next base: position 8,971,664 of record NZ_CP108293.1, read on the forward strand.
GGAGGGTTCGAAGCCGACGTTCTCCATGACGTCGATCTCGCCCGAGTCCGGCCAGTTCACCGGGGTGCCGAGCATCCAGAACGCCGGCCACATGCCCTGCCCGCGCGGGATCTTCATCCGCGCCTCGACGTGCCCGTACTGCGCGGTGAACTTCCCCGAGGTGTTCAGCCGGGCCGAGGTGTACTGGCAGGTGCCGTACCAGCACTGGTAATTCGCGGGGTTCTCGCGGCGGGCCGTGATGACCAGATGGCCCTGGCCGTCCAGGGCCGCGTTGCGGTTGCCCGCCGTGTAGTACTGCCGTTCATGGTTGTTGACGTTGTCGCCGGTCTCGATCTGCCACTTGGAGGTGTCGACGGAGGCACCGGCGGGGCCGTCGAAGGTGTCGGAGAAGGCCACGGCCGCGGCGGCCGAGGCCGGCTGCTCCGCCCGCGCTTGTGCGGAACCCGTCGCGGCGGTGGCCACGAGCGCGGCGGACAGGACGGCGAAGAGGCATTTCCGGAGCAGGCGTGGGGCTGCCACGGCTCTCCCTTCCTGAGGTGGGGGGTGAAGGCGTCGCCTCTTGATTTAAGAAGTGAGATAAGCGTCCGTCAATACCTTGGTACGGACCAGGAGTTGAGGAGGGTGATGCCGGTGGTGCCGGGACACTTCGGTCGGTGCCGAAGCCTCCGGTTCCTAGGATCACCTCATGGAAGGCCTCGGAGAGATACTCGCCGTCCTCGCCGCTGGCGTGGGCGCCGGTGCGGTCAACGCCGCCGTCGGGTCCGGGACGCTGATCAGCTTCCCCGTGCTGCTCGCGACCGGGCTCCCGCCCGTGACCGCCACCGTCTCCAACGCGCTCGGTCTGGTCCCCGGCTCGATCAGTGCGGCCATCGGCTACCGCAGGGAACTCGCGGGACAGCGCCGCCGCATCCTCAAGTGGAGCGCCGGCGCCGTGCTGGGCGGGCTGACGGGGGCCACGCTGCTGCTGGTCCTGCCGGCCGCCGCGTTCGAGACGATCGTCCCCGTCCTGGTGGGCCTCGCCCTCGCGCTGGTCGCCCTCCAGCCCCTGACCGGCCGATGGCTCCGCGCGCGCCGTGCCCGCACCGGACGGACCCCGGGCCACGCCGACGGCGGCCCGCCGCTGCTCGTCGGACTCGCCCTGGCGAGCGTCTACGGCGGCTACTTCTCCGCCGCCCAGGGAATCATCTACGTCTCCCTGATGGGTCTGCGCCTCGACGACAACCTGCAACGCCTCAACGCCGTCAAGAACGTCCTCGTCGCCGTCGTGAACAGCGTCGCCGCGCTCTTCTTCCTCGTCGCCGCCGACTTCGACTGGACGGCCGTCGGTCTGCTCGCGGCCGGCTCCGCCGTCGGCGGACAGCTCGGGGCCGCGGCGGGCCGAAGACTGCCCGCCGCGGTCCTGCGCACGCTCATCGTGATCGTCGGCACCGTGGCCATCGTCCAGCTGTCGACGCGCTGAGCCTCAGCGGTGCACGGCCCGGCTCAGCCGCCGTCCCAGCAGCAGATAACCGATCAGCGCCCCCGAGGTGTTGAGGATGACGTCGTCGATGTCAAACGCCCGCCCCGTGATCAGCGCGCCCTGCGCGAACTCCACCAGCAGCATCACCACGGCCGTCAGCAGCAGCACCCGCAGCACCCCGCGGGTCCGCGGCGCCAGCACCGGGACCAGGACACCGAAGGGCACGCCCAGCAGCACATTGCCGCCGATCTGCTTGACGGCGTCCCGCAGTTCGGGCTGGTCGAGATAGGCCCGCAGGGAGCGGCCCGGGTGGAGGTTGGTGTGCGTCAGCGCCTCGGACGCGGGCGACGGCTCCAGCGTCAGCCGGGCCAGCACCACCGCGAACGCCACCATGAAGGCGAACGCGGCGACCATCCCCACCATGCGGCGGAGGGCGGCGAGCGGACTGCGCCGCTGCTTCGGAGCGGGGGCGGGCGGCTCCGGCCCGGCCTTGTCGGACCTGGCGGGGCGCAGGCGGAACGGGGATCGCGGACGTAAGGCAACACGGGCCATGCGGTCCTCCAGTCTTCAACTTCCCTGCGTCGTAAGGCGATTACCCGCGAACCCGCCGACAATGCGGCGCCGCCGGGCCTGGTTGCGCGCACCCGCGGTTTCCCTTCGTACGGGTGGGGCACTCCGGGCTGAGACCCGCGCGCGCCGCCGCCACCCGCCCCCGGGACGGTGTTTGGATGGCGCGAAAGCCGTGCCGGCAGGCCGTGAGGAGGTGGCGCATGAACCCGCGTACGACCCTTCTCACCCTGGCCGAGGCGCTTGCCTGGTGGATCGCGCTCGCGGCGCTGTGGCTGGTCCTGATCAGCACGGTGGACACCCTGGAACGCGTGGTCGGGGCGAGCGCCGCGGCCGTCGCCGCGGTCGCGGCCACCGCCGCCCGGCGGGTGGTGACCGCACGGTGAACGGCTGGATCCTCGGGGCGACCCTCGCCCTCGGCGCAGGAATCGGCGCGGCCCTGTGGGGCGTCGCCACCGGCCCGCTGCGGCGCCGGGTGGTGGCCCAGAACATGTCGACCGCGCTGGCCTGTCCGGCCCTTCTGCTGCTGTCACAGGGCTACACCCGTCCGTCGTACGTCGACCTCGCCCTGGTGCTCGCCCTGCTCGGCCCGGTCGGCACCCTCGTCTTCGCCCGGCTGCTCGCCGACGAACTGGCCGACGACCCGCCCCGCGCTTGGGGCGTGACCTGGGTGGCCGCCGGGTTCGGTGCCGCGGTCGTCGGCGTCCTGTGCGTGGTCACCGGGCCGAGCCGGGCCCTGGTGAAACTCCTCGTGGTCGGGGCGCTGCTGATCGGCGGCAACGTCGTCGCCTCGCGCGCCCTGTCCGGCGGATTCCGCGGGGTCCGCCGTGGCTGACGCCGTGATCGTCGTCGTCCTGCTGCTGGTCGCCGCGACCGCCACCACCGCCGTCGCGGTCCGCGACCCGGTACGCCAGGCACTCGTCCTGTCCGTCCTCGGTGTCGTCCTCGCCGTGCTGTTCACCGTGCTCCAGGCACCGGACGTGGGCCTGTCCCAGCTCGCCGTGGGATCCGCGCTCACCCCGCTGTTGCTGCTGCTCGCCGTCCGCAAGGTCAGACGGCGCGCCCGGGGGAGAGAGGACCCGGAGTGAGCCGGCGCGTCCGGCTGTGGCTCGTGGCCGTCGGCGGGGCCGGCCTCGCCGCGCTGCTCGTGGCCGCCTGCCTGGACCTGCCGGCCTTCGGCGGCGACCGGCACCCCTACGGCGACCGCGCCGTGCGCGAGTCCCTCGCCCGGCACACCGCCAACACCATCTCCTCCGTCAACTTCGACCAGCGCGCCTTCGACACCCTCGGCGAGATGACCATCCTGTTCGCGGCCGTCCTCGGCTGCGTGGTGCTGCTGCGCCAGACCCGCGACGAACACCGCGCCCGCCCCGAGGCCGAACCCGTGGCCCTCCCGGTACGCCGCTACGCCCTCGTCGTCCTGCCCGTCGCCCTGCTCACCGGCCTCTACGTCGTCGCCCACGGCCAGCTCAGCCCCGGCGGCGGCTTCCAGGGCGGCGTCGTCGCCGCGACCTCCCTGCACCTGCTCTACCTGGGCGCCGACTACCGTGCCCTGGAACGCATCCGGCCGATCGGCCTGTACGAGGTCGGTGACGCCCTCGCCGTCTCCGCCTACCTCGTCACCGGCATCGCGGGCCTCATCGGCTCCGTCGCCTTCCTCGCCAACACGCTGCTGCCGTACGGCACCTTCAACACGCTCTCCTCCGCCGGCACCGTCCCGCTGCTGAACGCGGCCGTCGGGATGGAGGTCGCCTGTGCGGTGGTGGTGCTGCTGGCCCGCTTCCTGGACCAGGCCGTCGAGATCGAGGAGGGGAACGGGACGTGATGGACGTGCTGCCGTACCTCGTCGCCGCATGGATCTTCCTGGTGGGCTGTTACGGCCTCGCCACCAGCCGGAACCTCATCCATGCCGTCGGCTGTCTGTCCGTGTGCCAGTGCGCCACCTATGTGCTGCTGCTGGCCGTCGGCTACCGCGACGACGGGACCGCGCCCGTCTTCTCCGATCTGAAGCCCGGCTCGCGGCCGGTGGTCGACCCCGTCGTCCAGGCGCTGACCCTGACCGACGTCGTGGTCGGCGCCACCGTCACCGCGCTGCTGCTCGCACTCGTCGTCCAGATCTCCAAGCGGCACGGCACCGTCGACCCCGACGAACTCTCCGAGCTGCGCGGCTGATGAACGACCTGCTGCCGCTCCTCGTCGCCGTCCCCCTCCTCGGTGCCGCCCTGCTGGTCGCCGGGGGCCGCCGCGTGCCCCGGGTCGCCGCCGAGTCGGTGGGCTGCGTGGTGTCGGCGGGCACGGCCGCCCTCGCGATCGTGCTGCTGCTCGACTCCTCACCGCCCATGGTCGAGTGGGTCGGCGGCTGGGTTCCCGTGAACGGCGAGAGCGTCGGGATCGTCCTCGTCGGCGACGGCCCGGGCCTCGGCATGGCCGCGCTCGCCTCGCTGCTGACCCTCGCGGCGCTCGCCTACTCCTGGCACTACTTCGACGAACCCCCGCGCCGGCACGCCGGCTCCTTCCCCGCCCTGATGCTGCTCTTCCAGGCGGGCATGTGCGGCTTCGCGCTCGCGGGCGACCTGTTCAACGCCTTCGTGTGGTTCGAGCTGATGAGCGTGTGCGCCTACGCCCTCACCGGCCACCGGGTCGAGGAGGCCAGGGCGGTGCAGGGTGCCCTCACCTTCGCCGTCGTCACCTCCCTCGGCGCCTACGCCCTGCTCATGGGCATCGCCCTGCTCTACGCCCGCACCGGCGAGCTGGCGATGACACAGATCGGACGGGGCCTCGACGCGCACGGACCGCCCGACGCGCTCGTCCTCACCGCGTTCGTCCTCGTCCTGACCGGGCTGCTGGTCAAGGCCGCCGCCGTGCCCTTCCACTTCTGGCTGCCCGACGCGCATGCCGTCGCCCCCACCCCGGTGTGCATGATGCTCTCCGGCGTCATGGTCGAACTCGGCACGTACGGTGTCTGGCGGGTGTACAGCACCGTGTTCTCCGGGCCCGGCGGCATCCCGGCCGGCGACCTGGAACGCCTCCTCGTCGTGCTCGGCGTGCTGACGGCCGCGATCGGCGCCGTCATGTGCTGGTACCAGCGCCACATCAAGCGCCTGCTCGCCTACTCCACCGTCGCCCACACCGGTCTGTTCCTCATCGGCATCGGCGTCCTCACACCCGAGGCCGACGACGGGGTCGCTCTGTATCTGCTCGGCCACGCCGGGGTGAAGGCCGCCCTCTTCGCCTGCACCGGCATCCTCCTCGACCGCTACGGCAGCGTCGACGAACACGCCCTGCACGGCAAGGCACGGCAACTGCGCGGAGTCGCCGTGCTGTTCACCCTGGGCGCCCTCGGTCTCGCCGGACTGCCGCCCTTCGGCACGGCACTCGGCAAGTCCGTCACCGAGGAGGCCGCGGGCGGCCCGCTCACCGTGTTGTACGTCGCCGTCAGCGCCGTCACGGCCGGTGCCGTGCTGCGCGTCGCCGCCCGGGTGTTCCTCGGCCTCGGGCCCAGGCCCTCGGACGACGGCGGCTACGAGACGACCGGCTCCGGGGAGGAGCCCGAGACCGGGCAACGGCTGCGCCGGGTCCCCGGCACGATGACGGCGGTCCCCGCGCTGCTGCTCGCCGGGTCGCTCGCGGTCGGCGTGGCACCCGGCTTCGCCGACGTGGTCGCCCACGCCGTGAACGAAGCCGGGTCCGGCGGGATCGTGGTGGCCCCGCTGCACTGGACCGCGCTCGGCGTCCTGCTGGGGATCACCTCGACCCTGCTCGCCGCGGGCCTCGCCGCCGTGGCGGTCACCCGCCCGAAGCTGCTCGCCCCGGGCTGGGCGCTGCCGCTGCGCCGGCTCCAGTCCGGGCACATCGGGGATTACGTGGCGTGGCTGCTGGTCGGCGCCGCCCTGCTCGGGGCGTTGGCCCTGCCGGGCGTCCCGGCCTTCTGAGCAGCCACGCGGACGACATGATCAGGCCTGGTAGGTGACCTTCACCTCCTTGAAGCCGAGGGAGCGCAGCAGGCCTTCGAGCATGTCCGTGGTGTTCTTCTCGGCGCGGCCGGTCAGCGCGCTGTCCTTCGCCGCCTCGCGGATGTGCTTCACCGCGAGCTTCTGCACGGCCTGTTCGCTGTTGGGGTTGTCCGAGAACAGGTCGCCCAGGCGGTCCAGGAGGCCCCGCTGCTTGGACACCGCGTAGGAGCGGTCGGCGTCCAGGGCGGGCTTGCCGAGCTGGGCGTGCGGCAGCACCAGCGTGGCGGACGTACGGTCCTCGTTGACCTTGACGTCGTTGTCACCCACCTTGCCGAGATCCACGAACGCGTCGACGGTGCCGGCCCCGACGTACAGGGTGCGGGTGCCGCGGACGGCGTCGGGCAGGTACTTCGCGTCCTTCTCCAGGTCCACGACGACCTGGAAGTTGCCGGAGGCGGCGTCGTAACGGCTGATGTCCTGGATGGACTGGAGCAGGGCGGGCCCCGAACGGTCATGGGTCTCGGTGCCGAACAGGTCCTTGAGGCCCGGGAGCACGCTCAGCCGGATACCGGCGAAGAACACGACGAGCACCAGAACGACGGCACTCACGAGCTTCGCCCAGCCGGGCATGCGCTTGGACATGCGCCTGATGGGAGCCGTGGGCCTGGTGGGAGTCGTGCGCCTAGTGGGAGTCGTCATGCGACGGCCCTCCTTCCTTGTTCAACGAATGCCCCCCAAAGCCCTTGGCAGACCGGGGCGTTGGCCGATTGACACCGCTGACGGAAGCGTGGGCGGCGCACTAGCGTGGAAAGCCGTCCCGAACGGCGCTTCTGGAGAACCGGATGAGTGCAGAGAGCGCGTCCCGGCCTTTACGTCCCATGCATCGCATCAGCCTTCCCGAGCCCGGGCCGCCCCGGCCCACCACCCTCGCCACCGGCACCCCGGTGTGGCTCGTGACCCGGTACGCCGAGGTGCGGCAGGTGCTCATGGACCCGCGGTTCGACCGCAGGTCGCTGCATGCCGAGAACGCCCCGCCGCTGCTCGTCGTACCGAATCTGCTCGATGATCCCAACGGGCTGCTGAACCAGGACGGCCCCGCCCACCAGCGGCTGCGCTCCACCGTGCAGCGGGCGTTCACCCCGCGGGCCGTCGCGCGCTGGCGGCCCTGGGTGGCGTCCGTGGTCACGGCGCTGCTCGACGACTTCGCGGTCCTGCCCCGGCCCGCCGACATCGTGGAGGGGTTCACGCGTCCGCTGCCCGTGTCCGTGATCTGCCGGCTCATGGGCCTGGACCGTCTCGACCGTGACCGCATCCGGCACTGGGCCGACCACGCCCTGTCCGGCGGCGCCCACACGGCCGAGGAGGTCATGGCGGCGATGACCGAGTTCGGCGCGTTCGCCGCCGCGCTGATCGCCGAGCGGCGCAAGGAGCCGGGGGACGACCTGGTCAGCGGGCTGATCGCCGCCGGTGATGAACTCGGTATCGAGGAAGGGCAGTTGATCGCCCTGACCCTGGGGCTGGTCGTCGCCGGGCACGAGACCACCATGAGCGCCCTCGGCAACGCCGTCGTCTACCTCCTGACCGACGGGCGCGACGGCTGGCCGCTGCTCGCCCGTGACGAGGAGGCGGCGGCGACCGCGGCCGAGCAGTTGCTGCGTACCGTGCCGCTCAGCGAGGGCCGGGTGCTGCCCGGCCTGATCCGGCGCGCGGTCGCCGACGTGGAGGTCGGCGGGGTGCTGATCCCGGCGGGGAGTGTGGTCGCCGTCCAGACCAACTCCGCCGGCCGCGACCCCGACGTCTTCCCGCCGGGCCCGCCCGACCTGTCCGCGCCCCTCACCGCGCCCAGCATCGCCTTCGGCGCCGGACCCCACCACTGCCTCGGCGCCTGGCTGGCCCGCCTCGAACTCGAACTCGCCCTGCACCACCTCGCCGCCCGATTCCCGCGGCTACGGGCCGAGTTCACACCCGGGGCCATCGAGTGGCGGGTGGGACAGATGACCCGCAGTCCGCTGCGTCTGCCGGTGTCGTGGTGACAACACCGGTCAGTGCGGGCGGAGTTCACGGTCGCCAGACGTACGGGACCACCACATCCCCTCCCCGCGGGTGAGCCCCGGCAGCCGCAGCTCCATCTCACGCACCCGCCGGGCCGGAAGCTCGCCGGTGATCACCCACCCCGTGCTGCCGCCCGTGGTTCCCGTGAACTCGGCTCCCAGGGAGGCGAGGTGGGCGCTCACCGGGGCCAGCGCGTCCAGTGGGACCTCGGTCTCGAAGGTGTGGTACGGCTCGTAGAGCCGCGTCCGTGCCCGCTCCAGGGCGCGGCGCAGCACGTACGGGGTGAGCCCGCGGAAGTCCCCGGCCGTGCTGAGCGGGGCGACGAAGCCGGAGCGGATCAGAGTGACCCGGTAGTCCGTCACGGCCGCGCCGCACAGCCCGGTCCGCATGGTGGCGTGCACGGTGTCCTCGATGGCCTGGTGGAAGGCCCGGGGCAGCGCGCCGAGTTCGGTCTCGTAGGTGAACACCCCGCCGGAGCCGCGCTCTCCCGGCGTCACCCGCAGCCCGATCGTCGCCCAGTACCGGGTGCCGTCGAGCCAGGGCCGCTCCTCCCAGGCCTCACCGACACCGCGTGGCCGCTCCAGAAGGCGGACGCGGCCCGGTGCGAAGTCCGCCTCGATGCCGAAGTCCTGGGCGAGGGTCGCCGCCAGCACCTCCAGCTGGACCTCGCCGTAGAGAAGCAGCGCGGTGGTGCCGTCGGGTACGGGGCGGGCGTGGATCAGCGGGTCCTGGTCGGCCAGGGCGAGCAGCGCGGAGCGGAGGCGGGCGGCCTGTTCCGGACGCCGGGCGGCGACGACGGTTTCCAGGGTCGGGGGCGCGAACTGGGCGTTCCGCTCCGCGAGTTCGCCGATCCGGTCACCCACGCGGACTCCGGCGAGGCCCGTGACGGCCGCGATGTTGCCCGCGGTGAGCGGACCGCTCCCGCCGATCACGTCGAGGCGGGTCACCCGCCCCGCGACCTCCAGGGTCCGCCCGTCGGCGTCGCGCCGCAGCAGCGTAAGACGCTGACGCTCCGTCACCTCCCCGTCGTACAACCGGAGATACGCAGTGCGTTCGCCGCCGGGTCCGGGCCGGACGGCGAACACCGTGCCGCGCGGCGTGCCCGCCACGGCCGTCGGGGCCGGCGGGACGAGCCGGACCACGCTGTCGACGAGCCCGGCGACCCCCTGGCCACCGAGGGCGGAGCCGAAGTGGACGGGGTGGAACGAACCGTCGGCCGTGCGCGCGGCGAGAGCCTTGTGCAGGTCGGACGGGGTGGGCGCGGGGCCGTCCACGACCGCCGCAAGGATGTCCGGGTCGACGTCGGCCAGCGGTTCGGCCAGGTCGGCGAGGGTCGCGGCGAGCACACGGGCGCGCGGGGTGCCGATGTCCTGGACCGTGCTGAGCGGCGCGACATGCGGCGTCAGCAGCCGTCGGACATCGTCCAGCAGGCCCTTTGCGCGGGCGCCCGCGCGGTCGACCTTGTTGACGAAGACGAGCGTGGGCAGCCGCAGCCGGCGCAGGGTGCGCATGAGCACGCGGGTCTGTGCCTGGACGCCCTCCACGGCGGAGAGCACCAGGATCGCGCCGTCCAGGATCTCCAGGGCGCGCTCGACCTCGGCGATGAAGTCGGAATGGCCTGGGGTGTCGATGAGGTTGACCTGGGTGTCGCCGACGGTGAAGGAGGCGACCGCCGAGCGGATGGTGATGCCGCGCTGCCGCTCGATCGCCCCGTCGTCCGTACGGGTGTCACCGGCGTCGACGCTGCCGAGCCGGTCGATCGCGCCGTGGTCGAACAGCAGCCGCTCGGTGAGGCTGGTCTTACCGGCGTCGACGTGGGCCAGAATGCCGATGTTCAGGGTGTGCATGCTTGGTTGAGTCCTCGAGAACCGTGGGCCTGTGGAAGGGCTGGGGGATTCCGAGGAGTCGGCGCATGCGGGTCATCCTGACGTGAGGGAACACGGACGCCGCCATCATGGCCTGCCGGTGTGGGCCGTGCGCAAGCGAATTTCGCAGGTCAGTAGCATGAGGGGCGGCAGCCCGAGATGATCATGCGAGGAGCGGATCGTGCGAGACATCGCCGTGTTCAGCGGTAGTGCCCACCCCGAGCTGGCGGCGGAGGTCTGCGCGCATCTCGGTGTGCCGCTCAGCCCCACCCGGGTCAGCCGGTTCGCCAACGACTGCCTGGAGGTGCAGCTTCAGGCCAACTGCCGGGAGCGGGACGTCTTCCTGGTCCAGCCGCTGGTCAAGCCCGTCCAGGAGCATCTCGTCGAGCTGCTGCTGATGTGCGACGCGGCCCGCGGCGCCTCCGCGCGGCGGATCACCGTCGTCATGCCGCACTATTCCTACGCCCGCTCCGACAAGAAGGACGCGCCCCGCATCTCGCTCGGCGGGCGCCTCGTCGCCGACCTGATGGTGTCGGCCGGCGCGAGCCGGGTCCTCGCCATGACCCTGCACTCGCCGCAGGTGCACGGCTTCTTCTCGGTGCCCGTCGACCATCTGCACGCACTGCGTGAACTGGCCGCGCACTTCCGGCAGTACGACCTCTCGCGCACCACCGTCGTCTCCCCGGACCTCGGCAACGCCAAGGAGGCCGCCGCGTTCGCCCGGCTCATCGGCGCCCAGGTGGCGGCCGGGGCCAAGCAGCGGTACGCGGACGACCGGGTCAGCATCAGCGACGTCATCGGCGAGGTGACGGACCGGGACGTCATCGTCCTGGACGACGAGATCGCCAAGGGCAGCACCGTCCTCGAACTCCTTGACCGGCTGCGCGAGTTGAAGCCCCGCTCGATCCGCGTGGCGTGCACGCACGGGCTGTTCGCGGCCGGTGCGCTCAAGCGGATCGGCGAACAGCCCGACGTCCTGGAGATCGTCTGCACCAACACGGTGCCGGTCCCGGAGGAGGAGCGCACCGACAAGCTGCGCATCCTGTCCATCGCCCCGGCGCTCGCCGAGGCCGTGCGGCGCATTCACAACGGCGAGTCCGTCAGCGCCCTGTTCGACGCGCGGCCGAGCGAATAGACAGGAGGGAGAGCCGGGTTCGGCCCGGCGTCCCTCAGGTGACCTGGAGGCCCTCGTGGCGAAGGCGAAGTTCGAGCGGACCAAGCCGCATGTGAACATCGGCACCATCGGGCACATCGACCACGGCAAGACCACGCTCACCGCGGCCATCACGAAGGTGCTGCACGACAGGTATCCCGACCTGAACCCGTTCACGCCCTTCGACCAGATCGACAAGGCGCCCGAGGAGCGGCAGCGCGGCATCACCATCTCGATCGCCCACGTCGAGTACCAGACGGAAGCCCGGCACTACGCGCACGTCGACTGCCCGGGCCACGCCGACTACATCAAGAACATGATCACCGGCGCGGCCCAGATGGACGGCGCGATCCTCGTCGTCGCCGCCACCGACGGGCCGATGCCGCAGACCAAGGAGCATGTCCTGCTCGCCCGGCAGGTGGGTGTGCCGTACATCGTCGTCGCCCTCAACAAGACGGACATGGTGGACGACGAGGAGATCCTGGAGCTCGTCGAGCTGGAGGTGCGCGAGCTGCTCAGCGAGTACGAGTTCCCCGGCGACGACGTGCCGGTCGTCCAGGTCTCCGCGCTCCGGGCGCTGGAGGGTGACGAGCGGTGGACGCGGTCGGTGCTCGATCTGCTGGACGCGGTCGACACGGCGGTGCCGGAGCCGCAGCGGGACGTGGACAAGCCGTTCCTGATGCCGATCGAGGACGTCTTCACGATCACCGGCCGCGGCACGGTGGTCACCGGCCGGATCGAGCGCGGCATCCTGCACGTCAACAGGGAGGTCGAGATCATCGGCATCCACGAGACGAAGACGAGGACGACCGTCACCGGCATCGAGATGTTCCGCAAGCTCCTCGACGAGGGCCGGGCGGGGGAGAACGTGGGACTGCTGCTGCGCGGCGTCAAGCGCGAGGACGTCGAGCGCGGGCAGGTCGTCATCCAGCCGGGCTCGGTCACCCCGCACCAGGACTTCGAGGCGCGCGCGTACATCCTGTCGAAGGACGAGGGCGGCCGGCACACGCCGTTCTTCGACAACTACCGCCCGCAGTTCTACTTCCGCACCACCGACGTCACCGGGGTGGTGACGCTGCCCAAGGGCACCGAGATGGTCATGCCGGGCGACAACACGACCATGAACGTGCGGCTGATCCAGCCCGTCGCCATGGAGGAAGGGCTGAAGTTCGCCATCCGCGAGGGCGGACGGACCGTCGGCGCCGGTCAGGTCACCAAGATCCTCGAATAGCCGCGGTCACACGGACCCGGACGCGGCCTCGGGCTGTCCCAGGGCCGCGTCCAGCGTCTCGTGCGGCGGCAGTAACCGGTGCAGCCCGGTGACCCTCATGATCCGCAGGGTGAGGGGGTGGGCGCAGACCAGGCGCAGCTGTCCGTCGTGGTCGAGGACCCGGGTGCGGGCGCGGTAGAGCAGCCGCAGACCGGAGCAGTCGAAGAACTCCACCTGCCGCAGGTCGATCACGACCCGGGAGCGGTCACGCCCGGTCTCCCGGTCCAGATGGGGGACGATCTCCACGGCGGCCACGATGTCGATCTCGCCGCGGAACTCCAGCACCGTGTGTCCCCGGTCCTGGTGGATGTGCAGGTGCCGACCGATCGGTGCAGGTTCCTGCTGCACGACGACATCGCCTCCATCCGGGCCCTTCGCATGGCGGGGTGCAGGTCACCGGGGGCTGGGGTGACAACGTGCGGCGAGCGTACGAGCAGCCGCCGTGTCACCGTGCCCGGAGTACGTGCAAGTCCTTTCCCCGCCCTGCAAGTTACCCTCGATGGAGTGAATTTGAGCATGTTCGATTGACATATGTCTGTGAATTACAGCCCAGTCTCAGGACAGGGCGTGCCAGGCCCGGGAGAGGGCCTGCCGGAACTGCTCGGTCTGGTGTGCGGTGAGCTCCCGGACCATCCGCTCCTCCAGCTCGCGGACCGGCTCCTCGTGTCGGGCGAGCAGCTCGCGACCCGCGTCGGTGAGCAGGATCAGCAGCTCCCGGCGATTGCGCGGATTGCGTTCCCGGCGCACCAGCTCGCGGTTCTCCAGCGACCGTACGAGATCGGCGATCGACTGTGCCGTGACGAACGAGTCCCGCGCGAGCTGTGCGGCCGACAGTCCGTCGTGCCGCTCCAGGACGGTCAGTGCGGTGTACTGGAGCGCGGTGATCCCGGACGGCCTGACCAGCTCGTCCAGGTGGGAACGGACCACGAGCTCCACTTGTTTGACCATGTAGAGCAGGGACGGAGGCGCCTTGGTCGCCTGGGTGTCGAGCATGAGTTCAGCCTAGAGCATTGACAGGAATCCTGTCTGTAATGAGACTGCGGACCATGACGCGGACCAACAGGAATCCTGTTGGTTGAAAACTTGGCAATGAGGCTGAGGAGTGGCGATGACCACCTTCGAGATCGAACCCGGGCGGCTGTTCATCGGGGGACAGTGGCGGGAGGCCGCCGACGGAGCCCGCACCGAGGTGGTCGACCCGTCCCGGGGCACGGTCGTCACCACCGTCGCCGAGGCCGGCGCCGCCGACGTGGACGCGGCCGTGCGCGCCGCGCGCGAGGCGTACGACGACGGCTCCTGGTCCGGGCTCAGCGGCCGTGAGCGCGGCCGGGTGCTGCACCGCGTGGCCGAGCTCATCCGCGAGAACGCCGACGACATCGCCCGCCTGGAGAGCCTCGACGTCGGCAAGCCGATCACGCTCGCCCACGCCGTCGACGTCACCAACGCGGCGAACGACTACGAGCACTTCGCCGCCCTCGCCCACTCCCTGCACGGCGCCCACCGCGACACCCCCATGAACGCCCTGGCCTACACCCGGCGCGACCCGCTCGGCGTGGTCGCCGCGATCACCCCGTTCAACTTCCCGTTGATCCTCGCCGGCTCGAAGATCGCCCCGGCGCTCGCGGCGGGCAACACGGTCGTGCACAAGCCCGCCGACGAGACCCCGCTCAGCGCGCTCTACATGGCCGAGCTGTTCCAGCGGGCCGGTGTCCCCGACGGGGTGGTCAACGTCGTCACCGGTGCCGGACCGGTCGCCGGCGAGGCGCTGCTGCGGCACAGCGGCGTCGACAAGATCGCCTTCACCGGCTCCACCGCGGTCGGCCGGCACGCCGCGAGCGTCGCGGGCGGGAACCTCAAGCCCGTCACCATGGAGCTGGGCGGCAACGCGGCCCACATCGTCTTCGAGGACGCCGACCTGGAGCAGGCGGTCGGCGCGATCATCAAGGCCTTCGTCTTCAACTCCGGCCAGTTCTGCATGGGCGGTCCGCGCCTGCTGGTGGCCCGGTCGGTCCACAGCACCCTGCTCGGCATCCTCCAACAGGCCGTACCCGGCGTGCCGTTGGGCGACCCGCGGCGACCGGAGACCGTCATCGGCCCGATGGCGGGGGAGAAGCACCTCAAGAAGGTCGAGGAATACGTCGAACTCGCCCGCAAGGAAGGCGGGCGCATCGTCTGCGGCGGTGAACGCCTCGACCTGGACGGCGGCTACTACTACAAGCCCACCGTCATCGCCGACCTCCCGAACGACTCCCGCGTGATCCAGGAGGAGATCTTCGGCCCGGTCCTGACCGTGCAGCCCTTCGACTCCGAGGACGAGGCCGTCGCCCTCGCCAACTCCACGCCGTACGGCCTCGCTTCGGGTGTCCAGACCACCAACCTCGCCCGCGCGCACCGCGTCGCCGACCGGCTCCAGGCGGGCATCGTCTGGGTCAACGACTGGGCGATGCTCGACCCCGCGGTCCCCTTCGGTGGCGTCAAGGACTCCGGCTTCGGCCGCGAGTACGGCCCGGAGGCGCTCGCCGCCTACACCAAGGTCAAGTCCGTCGTCGTCTCGCTCGGCTGAACCGTCCCGAACGGGCAGGAAGAACAAGGGAGTTCGTACGATGTCCATCCCCACCCGCGCCGCGGTCGTCGAGTCCGGCGGAGCGCCCTTCACCCTCGCCGACGTCGAACTCGACGAGCCGGGGCCCGGCGAGGCGGTCGTCCGCATGGTGGCCACCGGGCTGTGTCACACCGACCTCGGGGTCGCGAGCGGCGGTCTGCCCTTCCCGCTGCCCGGCGTGCTCGGTCACGAGGGCGCCGGAGTGGTCGAGGCCGTCGGTCCGGCGGTCACCGGTGTCGCGCCGGGCGACCACGTGGTGCTGTCGTTCACGTCCTGCGGCGCGTGCCGCAACTGCGACGGCGGCCACCCGGCCTACTGCGCCACCTGGCTGCCGCTCAACCTCATCGGCGGTCGGCGGGCCGACGGCAGCGCCACCATCAGCCGGGACGGCGAGACACTGGGCGGCCACTTCTTCGGCCAGTCCTCGTTCGCCGAACGGGCGTTGGTGGACGAGCGCAGCCTCGTCAAGGTCGACCCCGAGGTGCCGCTGACCTCGATCGCCCCGCTGGGCTGCGGAGTGCAGACCGGCGTCGGCGCGGTGTGGAACGTACTGAAGCCGGAAACCGGCAGCACGATCGTCGTCCTCGGCGCCGGAGCCGTCGGTCTGTCCGCGGTCATGGCCGCCGCCCTCACCCCCGCCACGACGATCGTCGCCGTCGACCGGGTGGCCGAACGTCTCGCGCTGGCCCGGGAGTTGGGGGCGACGCATGTGGTGCACGCCGGTGACGAGGACCTCGGCGAGGCCCTCGCGGCGATCACCGGCGGCCAGGGCGCGGACGGCGTCGTCGAGACCACGGGCAACGTCGGTGTGCTGCGCCAGGGCGTCGACGCGCTCGGCGCCCGCGGCACCCTGGTCGTCGTCGGCGCCCCGCCGTTCGGTACCGAGGTCGCCCTGGACGTCAACGGGTTGCTCGGCGGCAAGCGGGTCGTCGGCCTCACCCTCGGTGACGCCGAGACACAGTCCTTCATTCCCGCCCTGGTCCGGCTGGTGAAGGAGGGGCGGCTCCCGCTGCACCGCCTGGTCAGCACGTACGCGTTCGCGGACATCGACCAGGCGGTGCGGGACATGGGGGCGGGCAAGGCGATCAAGCCCGTACTGACCTTCTGAATCAGTCCGTCACCAGGACCAGCTTCCCCGTGGTGCGGCCGGTGTCGCCGAGGGCGTGAGCCTCGGCGGCGTCGGCCAGCGGGAAGGTACCGGCGATCGTCGGGCGCAGCTTCCCCGCCTCGACCAGTTCGGCGATCGCCGTCATTCCGCTGTGGGAGGCGTCGACCAGCATGCGCAGCGCCCGGACGCCGAGCCGCTCGGCCTCCTCGTGGAACTCGTCCGAGCCGACCGGCAGGATCGACACCACGAGCCCGCCGGGCCGCAGCACCCGCAGCGAGCGCACGGAGGTGTCGCCGCCGAGGGTGTCCAGGACGACGTCGACGTCCTTGACCGCCTCGGCGAAGTCCGTCTCCCGGTAGTCGATCGCCTCGTCCACGCCGAGACCGCGCAGGAACTCGTGCTTGCCCGCGCTCGCGGTACCGATCACATACGCGCCTCGCGCCTTGGCGATCTGCGCCGCCACATGCCCGACACCGCCGGCCGCCGCGTGGATCAGCACCCGCTGCCCCGGCTGTACGTCGGCGTACTCCACCAGCGCCTGCCAGGCGGTCAGCGAGACCAGCGGCAGCGCGCCCGCCTCGGTGTGGCCGATCGAGGCCGGCTTGTGCGCGAAGGTACGGGCCGGGGCGGTGACGTACTCGGCGTGCGAACCGTGGCCGTACGGGTAGGACAGCATGCCGAAGACCTCGTCGCCGGGCTTGAAGCGGGCGACGCCGATCCCGACGGCCTCGACCACGCCGGACACGTCCCAGCCCAGGACGAAGGGCGGCTCGCCCAGGAAGCCGCCGGTGGCGCGGTGCTTCCAGTCGGTGGGGTTGACCCCGGCGGCCCGGACCCGGACCAGTACCTCGTTCGTGCGCGGCTCCGGCCGCTCCACCTCGGTCTCCTTCAGGACCTCGGGGCCGCCGAGAACGTCCTGGCTGATGACTCGCATCGTCTTCACAGTGCTCATGGTCATCCAGCCTGCCGGGGCCCGCCTCCCCGGGAAATGGCATGATTGCCAACCTTCGATAGAATCGTGCCATGCATGCGAAACGACGGGTCGAACGAGTCGTGGTCCTGGCCCTGGAGGGCGTCTACCCCTTCGAGCTGGGTATCCCCAGCCGGATCTTCGGCGCCGCCGACGGGCACTACGAGGTGCTGACGTGCAGCGTCGACGGCCTGCCGGTGCGCAGCAACGCGGACTTCACGATCGGGGTCGAGCACGGCCCGGAGATCCTCGCCACGGCCGACACCGTGGTGGTCGCCTCGATGGCCCAGCCGCACATCCCCGTCGAACTGCCGACCGAGGTCGCCGCCGCCCTCGCGCTGATCCGCCCGGACGCCCGCGTGGTGTCGATCTGCACCGCCGCCTTCGTGCTCGCCGCGGCGGGCCTTCTCGAAGGGCGCAGGGCCACCACGCACTGGCAGGTGACCGATGCCTTCCGGCGGCTCCACCCGGACGTCGACCTGGACCCGGACGTCCTGTTCGTCCACGACGGCCGCATCCTCACCTCGGCCGGCGCGGCCTCCGGCGTGGACGTCTGCCTGCACATCGTCCGCACCGACCACGGAAGCGAGTTGGCCAACGCGGTGGCCCGGCGCTGCGTCGTGCCGCCCTTCCGGGACGGCGGTCAGGCCCAGTACATCGAGCAGCCGGTCCCGCAGAGCGGCGCCGCGAGCACCGCCGCCACCCGCGCCTGGGCGCTGGAGCGCCTCGACGAGCCCCTCGCCCTGACCGACCTCGCCGCCCACGCCCGGATGAGCCTGCGCACCTTCGCCCGCCGCTTCCACGACGAGGTGGGCCTCAGTCCCGGCCGCTGGCTGATCCAGCAGCGCGTGGCGCGCGCCCGCCACCTGCTGGAATCCAGCGACCTGTCGGTGGACCAGATCGCCGGCGAGGTCGGCTTCGCCACCGGCGCCTCACTGCGCCAGCATCTGCACGCGGCGATCGGGGTGTCGCCGCAGACGTACCGGCGCACCTTCCAGGCGGCCCGCTGAACGTTTCACCGCACTGCCGCGTCGGAGGATCGCAACGACAGGCGGGGAACAGGGGTGGGGATGCGCAGAGGCATCGTGGCAGTGACGGCACTGGTGGGGCTGGCGGCCGTGGGGTGCGGGACCGAGAAGGGGGACATGGTCGTCGCCGGCACGGCTCCGCCCACGCCCTACAGCGGGCCGCTGCACATCGCCGCCAAGGACTGGGACGAGGAGAAGGACGACCGGTCCGACCTCGTGAACACGGGCGCCGCGGCCCGTGCCCTGGAGTGCGACTGGCCGATCGACACCGCCGGCGGCGGCGAGCCGTGGAGCGAGGGCGACGGGGGCGAGACACCGGAGGAGGGGCTCAAGGCCTACTTCGACATCGAGCAGCCCGGCGTGCCGCAGGAGGGCTACCGGGTGGAGCGGAAGGAGGGCGGACGCGTCCTGTTCTCCTACGACGTCGACGGCCGCACGAAAGTGGCGGTGATCGTCGCCAAGGACCAGAAGAACAGGCCCGGTTGGGGACCGGAGACCAGCGCCTCCTGCGATCCGGCGGAGTTCGAGGCGAGCTACACCGACGGGCAGGAGTACGAGGTCTGGAAGGACCGGGACGGCAGGCGGGTGCCGCTCACCGTCATCAGCAGCTCGGCCGGCGCCGCCCACTGCGACTGGCAGGACGCGCACTTCCTGGGCACCGGCGAGGGCAGGGACAGCAAGCTGTACGCCCGCGATCCGCACGGGGTGCTCGGCGGTGAGATGCTCCTGGGCGAGTACGACGGCGGCGTCCGGATGCCCGCCGACGCGCGCGACACCGGATACCGGCTGCGCGACTGGCAGTTGTGGCTCACCGACGACGAGATGACGGCGTACGTGCGCACGCCGAACGGCGTGGAGGCCTGGCCCCGGGTGAAGGACGGCATGGGCTGCGTGTGAACCGCCGTCACCGGCTGGCGTGCAGCGCGACCAGCAACTGCCAGACCTGGTCGGCGATGTCACCGGCGTCTCCGGCCAGCAGTCCGTGCAGCCAGTCGGCCAGCACCCCGGCGAAGGTGGCGGCGACCGCCGAGGCCACCAGCGGGGCGTCCGCCGCGCCCGCCAGCTCCCGCTCGCGCAGACTGTAGGCCCGCAGATCCCGGTGCAGGACCCGGCCCAGCGGACCGCCCCCGCCCGGACTCAACAGGGCCCGGTAGAGACCGGCGTGTGGGGCGAGCGAGGCGAAGAACGCCGGGAGCGCGGGCGGCGCGTGCACCGGGTCGGGCCGTCCGCGCCACGCGTGCAGCGCCTCCACGGCCTCGCGTACGACATCGGCGCAGGCGTCGACCGCCAGGGCCTCCAGGTCGGCGTAGTGGACGTAGAAGGTGGCCCGGCCGACCCCGGCCCGTCGCGTCAGCGCCGCCACCCCGACCTCCGCCAGCGGACGCTCGGCGCACTCCGCGAGCAGCGCGGCGCGCAGCTTCTCGCGGGTGCGGGCCGCGCGCGGGTCCTCGGCGGCCGTCACCGCGCCAGCAGGACCGCGCCCAGCGCGAGGGCACCGGGCAGGGCCTGCGCGACGAGGATGCGGACGTTGGCGGTGATCGCGCCGTACACGCCCGCGACGATCACGCACGACAGGAAGAAGACCTGGGCGCGGAAGCCGGTCGGGTCGGCGGCGACGAGGCCCCAGACCAGGCCGGCCGCGAGAAAGCCGTTGTAGAGGCCCTGGTTGGCGGCCATCGCGGCGGTCGCCTTGGCCATGTCACGGTCGAAACCGTGGAAGCGCATCCCGGGCTTCTTCTGCCACAGGAACATCTCCATCACCAGGATGTACGCGTGCAGCGCGGCCACCAGGCCCACCAGAACGTTCGCGACGGCTTCCATGATCTCCCTCGGTGTATGGGGTTGTGCGGGGCAGCGCCAGGACCCATTTCCTGGACAGGTGTCCACTATAGCTGGACACCTGTCCAGGATGTCACCGGGACCCGCTAGCCTGCGGGCATGACTGATGAGGACGTGATCGTGCGACGGGCGCGCGCCGAGGACATACCGGGGCTCGTCGCCTCCAGTGCGGGCCTTTTCGCGGAGGACGGCGGTACGCGGGACGCGACCATCAACGTCGACTGGCCGCGCGAGCACGGGGCGGAGTCGTTCGCGGCGGCGCTGGCGGACCCGGCGCGGCTCGTGCTCGTGGTGGACCGCGCGGGTCAGGTGGTCGGCCATCTGACGGGTTCCGTCACCGGCCCCACGGACAAGCGGCTGGTCACCTCGGCCACGCTGATCAGCATGTACGTCCGTCCGGCCCACCGGCGCTCCCGCGCGGGAACCCGCCTGATGGAGAAGTTCCTCGCCTGGGCCGAGGACTCGGGCGCCGAACAGGCGGAGGTGACCGCGTACTCGGCCAACGCGGACGCGATCCGCTTCTACGAACGCAGCGGTTTCGGACCGCAGTTGCTCACCCTGCGCCGGGCCCTCTAGCCCCGCGACGCAGTTGCAGCGCCCGCAGCGCCAGCTGCATCTCGAACTGGGCCACGGGGTCCTGGAGTTCCGCCCCGAACAGGTCGTCCAGCTGGCGCATGCGGTACCGCACCGTCTGCGGGTGCACGGCCAGCCGGACGGCGACCTCGCTGGCGTTGTGGCCGGCGCTCAGCCAACTGAGCAGCGTCTCCGCGAGCCGCTCGCGCTGCGGTGGCCGTACCTGCTCCAGCGGACGCAGTCGGCGCTCGGCCATCGCGTCGACCAGGGCGTCGTCGCGCAGCAGCAGAAGGGTGGCCAAGTGGTCCTGGCAGCGGACCATTTCGGCGTCCGGGAGCACGCCCCGGCGCACCAGCTCCAACGCCTCGGACGCCCAGCGCAGCGACCGCGCGCCCTCCTGGAGGGACACCGTCGGCCCCATCGCCGCGCGCAGCCCCTGCAACGCCCCGGCCACCGCCCGCGCCCGCCCGGGCCCCTCGGGATCCGGCACCACCAGCACAGCGGGCTGCACATCGAACCGCGCGAGAAACTCCGGCGGCACGATGGGCCCGCGTGCCGGGGGAGAGGGTGGTACGAGGGGTCCGCGGGAGGGCGACGAAGGCTGCGTGGAGGGACCGCGCGGCACACCCGGGGACGGCGTCCCGGGCCCGGGTTGCACTCCGGGGCCGCGGGAGGGCGGCGAAGGTTGCGTGGAGGGACCGCGCGTCGGAGGCGGGGATGGCGTCCCGGGTCCGCGCCCCGGCGCTGCATGCTGGGGTCCGGGTCCCCGCGTCGGCGAGGAAGGCCGCGCCGCGGATTCGCCCGTCGACGGCGACGGATGCGCGGCCGGTCCACCCGCCGCCGGTCCGCCCACCGGCGGCAACGGCCTTGCGGCCTGCCCGGCAGGGCCCGGCGGCGGTGGGCCGTAGTCGATCGCGATCACCGCGAGCGTCTTCGGTACCGGCCAACGCGCGCTGTGGGCGAGGTCCGCGATGGCCTCCGGCGACGCCGGTGGGTCTGCGGTCAGGAGGTCCACGAGGCGCATGCGGCGCTGCTGGAGCTCCCCGGCGGCGTGCAGCCGGGCCTCGGTGTAGCCGGCGGTCGTCGCGGCGGCCATCTCGTCGAGGTGCAGGAACAGCGCCTCCCCGAACGCACCCAGAACGTTGCGCGGCAGCAGATCGGCGTCCACCAGGGCGTTCACCCGCCGCCAGGTCACCCGCGCGCCGAGCCGGAGCGCCGACTGGAAGGAGTCAAGGCTGCGCCCCTCCTCGGCCTCGCCCCGCCCGATGCGCTGGTAGGTCTCCTGTACCGGCCCCCAGTCGCTCTCCGGCTTCGCCATCCGCTCGAGGAACCCTCGCAGCGCATGGTCCACGCCCCGGTGGACCCCCTGCATATAGGTGTCGTCCGCGGGGCGCGCGTACTCGGGGATCTCGGTTCTGATCGCCCGTACGACCTCCTCGGTGAGGTCGGTGAGGAACGGTCTGAGGTGATGGTGCAGATCCGGGGGCAACGCCGCGAACGGACCGCCCCCGTCGTCGGTCACCATGGCGGCTCTCTTCGACACGATGGCGACGATACCCATCAGTAATACGTCAGGGCTTATCAGCGACGGACAGGTGCCGGGTGGTGATTTGTCATCCGATGACAAGGTCCGTTTTCACAACTGTGCTGGTCAGTATGGGCATTTGTCGACTGTTCGATCCTGGCTGAGCGTGACGGAACCCTCACCTCCGGCGGGCCCTGAGGTTGATCCTTTCGGGTCCAAACCCGATAAGCTCCCCTGCGGCGCTGCGAGTTGACTCGGTCGTGATCGGTCGTCTTGCCGTGCGCATTGGTCAGTGCGCTTCCCCCCTTGCACACCCCCCTGTTCGATCGTGTTGCTTCGAAGGATGCAGATGGAACTCGCCACTCCGCCGCCGGCGGCGCGGGCCCCTGTCGCCTGGTACAGCTGGTGGCTGATGCCCCTGGCCTTAGGAGGCGGGACAGTTGCCGCCACGTTCATGAGCTCGGAGCGAATAACCGCGGCCGTCGCCGGTGCCGCCGCCACGGCGGCCAGCACGGTGTGCGTCCGGCTCCTGGTCCGCACGCGCAAGCAGCTGCACCGCGCCGAGGCCGGCTTCCGCACCTCGCAGGCCGAGCACTCCCAGCAGTGGCAGCAGCATGTCGCGGGCCTGGAACGGAAGTTCTCCGCGGAACACGCGGCCCAGGACGCCCGCCTCGCCGACCAGGCCGCAGGCTACGAGGAACGGCTCGCCGAGCAGGTCGCCGGTTATGAGGAGCGGCTCGCCGAGCAGGCCCGCGCCTACGAGGGACGGTTGACCGAGCAGGCCTCGTCGTACGAGGCACAGCTCGCCGACCAGGCCGAGGTCTGGCAGGAGCAGCTGGCCCACCAGCTGTCCGCCGTGGCCCGGCTCGCCGACGAGCAGCTGCCCGAGGCGCTGGAGCAGCTGCGCGCCGGTGACGCCGTCGACGACCTGCTGCCGGCCAGCAATCAGTGCGCCAAGGTGAGTTCCGAACTCCAGGCCGAGCTGCGCAAGGTGCTACGGACCTCACTGATCGGCGTCGAGCGCGAGTTCGACCGGTCCACCGCCGCCGAGCAGGCCGTCATCGGCATCGGCAACCGCATCCATGTGCTGACCAGCAAGCTTCGCGGCCGGCTGCACGAGATGCAGGGTGAGCACGGCCGGCTGCCCGCCGTGGCGCGCGGGCTCATGGAGCTCGACCAGGAGATCGGCCCCGCCGACTGTCTCGCCGCCAGCATCGGCGTGCTGGGCGGCTCGGACCGTCCCGGCCGGCAGTGGCAGGAACCGCAGCGGCTGCTCAGCGTGGTCCGCGGCGGCATCGGCCGGATCAAGGACTTCCACCGGGTCGACGTACGCCAGCTGCCCGAACTCGGCGTCGACGGCGGTCTGGTGGACCACCTCACGCTGATCTTCGCCCACCTCCTGGACAACGCGGCCCGCTACTCGCCGCCCACCGAGCCGGTGCTCGTCTCCGGCAAGGAGGTGCCGAACGGTGTCGGCATCGAGATCCAGGACTCCGGCAAGGGTCTGAGCGAGGAGAAGAAGCGCGAGGCCGAGCAGGCCCTGGCCGGCACCGGATCCGGTCCCGGACTCGGCGGTGTCTCGGAGGACGCGACGATCGGTCTCAGGGTCGTCGGCATCCTCGCCCGTCGCTACGGCATCCGCGTCACCTACGCGGACTCGCCCTGGCTCGGCACCTCGGTGGTCGTGGTGGTCCCGCACAAGTACTTCAGCCCGCTGCCCGCGGCCGCACCCGTGGTGCAGGCCTCCGCCCCGGCACCCGCCAGGGAGGAGACCCCGCCACCCGCCGCCGCGGCGATCGAGACGACCGAGGTGACCGACACGACGGGGGCCGCGGACACCACGCCCGGCGGACTGCCCCGGCGCCGGAGCAGGCGGAGCGAGGAGGTCCGGTACACCCCGGCCGCGCGCCCGGAGCCGGGCGAGGAGACGACGTCAGCCGTCTCCGCCGTCCCGCCGGACGCGTCCTTCGCCGGCCTGGCCGCCTTCGCCACCGCCGGACGCGAGTCCGGTCCGGTCCAGGGCGGCGACGGCACGGCCGACGGCCGCGAGTCCACCGAGCACAGCACTGAAGAGAGCGACTGAGTCGACATGACGCAACAGGGAACCGACGTGAGCTGGGCGCTCCGCGATCTCGTGGAGTCCATCCCGGAGATCCGTTTCGCCCTCGTGGCCTCCAGCGACGGCAAGGCCATCACCTCCTTCGGCGCCGAGGACCCCGACGACGTGGACCGCTTCGCGGCGGTGGTGGCCGGCCTGCAGGCGCTGGCCCAGCCGGTCGCGGAGCAGTTCGCCCGGCCCGGCGGCCCGCTGGGCCAGTTGCGGCTGGCGATGATCGAGGTCGACGGCGGGCACCTCTTCGTCGTACGCGCGGGTGTGGAGACGTATCTCGGTGTGCTCGCCCGAGAGGGCCTCGACCAGGGGCTGCTCGGGCATCAGATGAGGGACCTGGCCCGCCGGATGGGTGAGCTCCTCGGCACCACTCCGCGCCTGGAGGAGCACTCTGGATGAGTGCTCCCCGCCGGCCCACGGATCCGTCCGGTCTCGAGCGCTACTACGTCCTCACCGGGGGACGTAGCGGACCGGGCGGTTCGGCATCGAGTCTCGACGTGGCGACCCTCATCGTCTCCCGATCCACCCCGGGCACGGGGATGCAGCACGAGCACGAGGAGATCGTCCGGCGCTGCCGCGATCCGCTGTCGGTGGCCGAACTCTGCGCCCACCTCGGATTGCCCTTCAACATTCTCGCGGTGCTGCTGGCGGACCTGCTGGAGGCAGACCGCGTCGAAGCCCGTGACCCCATCCCGGCGCACGGTGCCGGCCGCGGGCCCGACCTCGCGCTCCTTGAGGAGGTACTCAGTGGACTTCAAAGGCTTTGACCATCCCGGGCCGGACGCCGGCGGGACCCGCTCGGTGAAGGTGATGATCGCCGGCGGCTTCGGCACCGGGAAGACCACGATGGTCCGCTCGGTCAGCGACATCAAGCCGCTGACCACCGAGGAGACCCTCACCCAGGCCAGCGCCGACGTCGACCACCTGATCGGCGTCGCGGACAAGACGGAGACCACCGTCAGCCTGGACTTCGGCAAGATCAGCCTCAACGACAGCCTGATGCTGTACCTGTTCGGCACCCCCGGCCAGGAGCGGTTCTGGTTCCTGTGGAACGGGCTGTTCAAGGGCGCCCTCGGCGCGGTCGTGCTGGTGGACACCCGTCGGCTCGCCTCCAGCTTCCGGGCGATCGAGGAGATGGAGCGGCAGAACGTCCCCTTCGTCGTCGCCCTGAACGTCTTCCCGGACTCCAAGGACTACCCCGTCGAGGAGATCCGGGACGCCCTGGACATCCCCGAGCACATCCCGGTCGTGGCCTGCGACGCCCGCGACCGGGCTTCCAGCCGTGACGTACTGGTCGCCCTCATACGTCACTTGAAGGACCGATCCGCCGTCGCCCTGGAGTCCCGATGACCGATCAGCCCTTAAACGGCACCGACGCCCCGCGCGGCTGCCCCGTCGCCCACGGCGGAGTCGATCTCGCCCGGCTCTACGGGCCGGAGGCGGCGACCGACCCGCAGGCGATCTACGAGCGGCTGCGCAAGGAGCACGGTTCGGTCGCGCCGGTGCTGCTGGAGGGTGACGTGCCCGCCTGGCTGGTCCTGGGCTACCGGGACAACCGGCGGGTGCTCGACAACCCCCGCCAGTTCAGCCGGGACGCACGCATCTGGCGGGACTGGCGGGAGGGGCACATCCCGGAGACGCACCCGCTGATCCCGATGGTCGGCTGGCGGCCCGACTGCGTCTCCCAGGACGGCGAGCCGCACCGACGGCTGCGCGGCGCGGTCACCGACGGGCTGCTCGCGGCGTCCAGCCGCGGGGTGCGACGGCATGCCACGTACTTCGCCAACAAGCAGATCGACGCGTTCGCCGACTCGGGGAACGCCGACCTGGTGGCCGACTACGCCGAGCTCCTGCCGATGCTCGTGCTCACCCGGATCCTGGGCCTGCGCACGGAGGACGGGGTCCGTCTGGTCGAGTCGTGTGCCCAGGTCTTCAAGGGCGGCGAGGGAGCCCTGGAGCACAACGGCCGGATCATGCAGATCCTCTCGGACCTCACCGACCGCAAGCGCGCCGAGCCCGGCTCCGACTTCGCCACGGCCCTGCTGGAGCACCCGGCCGGGCTCGACCACGACGAGGTCGTCAGCCATCTGCGTCTGGTGCTGATCGCCGCGCACACCACCACCAGCAACCTGCTGGCCCGGGTGCTGCAGCTGGTCCTCACCGACTCCGCCCGGCTGTCCGGTCTGGTCAGCGGGCAGCTGAACATCTCCTCGGTGGTGGAGGAGGTCATGTGGGACACCCCGCCGCTGGCCGTGCTGCCGGGCCGCTTCGCCGCCGCCGACCTGGAACTGGGCGGCCATCACATCCAGGAGGGCGAGCTCCTGATACTCGGCCTGGCCGCAGGCAACGTCGACCCGGAGGTACGGCCCGACGCGGACGTGGCCGTGCAGGGCAACCAGTCGCACCTGGCGTTCAGCGCCGGACCGCACGAGTGCCCGGGGCAGAGCATCGGTCAGTCCATCATCGAGATCGGCGTGGACGTCCTGCTGCACCGGCTGCCGGGCCTGCGTCTGGCGGTGCCGTCGGAGGAACTCTCCTCGACCGCCTCCACCTGGGAGTTCCGACTCGACAGCCTGCCCGTCGAGTTCTCCGTCTGACACCATCCCCGTCCGACACCACGCTGCCCGGCCGGAACCCCGGCTGGGCAGCGTGGTGTTCGCTGTCAGCCGTCGAGCCAGTCGCCCGCCACGTCTGTCGGGACGTACCCCGTGGCGTTCCAGAGGAAGTGCGGGTGGGCGCAGGCGAACATGTAGGCCAGCAGCGTGATGTCCTCCCTGCCGGTCCGAGGGTCGTGCAGGGCGTGGAACCTCTCGGCACCGACCACGCCGGCGTCCACCTGGACCGCACGGGCGCGGTCCGGGGACGGTGCGGCCATGGACGCCTCCACGCCGGCTATGTAGGTGCGGCGCAGTATCTCCCACGCGTTGTCGATGTCACCGGACCAGGGGCCGTGCACCGCCTCGAAGGCATGCAGCTCGGCGTCGAACAGGGGCCATGCCCGGGGGTGTTGGACCTTGCAGCGGGCGGACAGCTCGGCGGTCCGGGCGCTCAGCGCCGGTACGGTGGCCCGCGGGGCGACGGTGAGGGTGGTGCCCTCGGTGAGGATGCCGGTGCAGGGGTTGGGCTGCAGGTCGCACAGCGGGCACGCCTCGGCCGCGGGGAGGCCCTGGGTGATGCCGTCGAACCACAGGGCGTGGCGGCCCGTGAGCCCCATCCAGACGATGGTCGTCGTCATCAGCCAGGTGTTCCACATCGGTTCGTGCGCCTCGGGCGTGCAGCCGTACTTGACGATGGCTATGGCACAGGCGGCGTAGAACGCCTTGGTGTGGGTGGGCAGGTCGGCGAGCCAGAAGTTGCTGATCTCGCCGGTGAGGGCGTCGGCCCGGACGTCGGCCATGTCGTCGATGACGCGGCACAGCAGCAGCGAGGCGAGGTTCTCCTCCTGCCAGAGCTCGGAGTCGGGCGCGACATGCCAGAACAGACAGTCCATCATCTGCAGGGCCGAGTAGGTGCTGTGGCTGAGCGGGTTGGTCTGGGGGAGCGTGACGGTGCCCGCGCCGTGCTGCTGGAGCCAGTACTCGTCGACGGCTCGCTTGTGGGCGGCGAAGAGCCCGGCGACCAGGGCCCGCGCCGTGTTGGTGCTGAAGTTCTCGGCCAGGCGGTCTTCGATGAGCTGGGTGAGGCCGGCCGTGTCGATGGTGTCGACCACGCGTTTGTACTCGTGGAAGACGAGGATGTCGTCCTCGAAGCGGTGGCGGTGGCCGAGGTCGTGCTCCAGGTCGTTCATCTGCCGGGTCCAGGACCAGCCGCCCGTCAGCACGCTGTCGAGTTCCCGGCGGTACGGCCAGGTCTTGACGGCGAGGGGGCGCCCGGCGCTCTGCCGCCAGCCGTAGTCGTCCAGCGTGCGGGCGGGGGGTATGGGCAGTCGGCGGCAGAGCACGCAGGCGCAGGGGGGCGTCTGCTCCCGCGCCTGGGGCGGGGCGAGCGCGCGGCTGCGCCAGGCCCCTTCCAGCATCGAGCAGGTGAGCCGGCAGATCTCGGCATCGGTGGCGACCTGGGGGAAGGCCGCCTCTATCACGCGCAGCCCGGCGTCGAGGCGGCTCAGCCGCGCCTGGCCCTCCTCGTCGGGAGGGAGGAAGGCGGGCCGCGCCAGGTGGAGGGCTCCTTCCACCCGCAGCGTGGTACCGGCGCCGGGGGAGCGGAGTGCGTCCAGCCGTTGCTGAACGGCGCTCTGGGAACTGCGGTGTTGCTCGGTGATCCCCTTGATGTGTTCGGCCAGGAGGCGGGTCAGGGCGTCCCCCGCCTCAGTGGGACGGTGCCGTCCGGTGGGGATGTCGGAGGGGAGGTCGGACGTGACGGCCTGAGGCATGTGGATCCTTTCGGAGACGGCGCGCAGAACCCCCCCACCCCTGGGAAGGGCGGTCCAGGGGGAGACCGCCCATGCACTCGAACTCAGCTTCGTGACACGAAAGTTGAAACGAGAAGCGGAACGAGGCTTCCCAGAGCGTAAATGATCTACACCGTGACCCGACCGTGATCTCCGTTACTGCTCAAGCCCCTTGAGCTGCGTACACTCGCGCGCCCCCCACGTACGTCAGCGCCACCCGCGTGTCCGCGATCCCCTCGGGCGCGGCGGCGAACGGGTCGCGGTCCAGCACGACCAGGTCCGCCAGCGCCCCCACCCGCACCCGGCCGGTGTCGTCGAGGTGGTTCACATACGCCGAACCCGCCGTGTACGCGGTCAACGCCTCGGCGAGTCCCAGGCGTTCGGCGGGCAGGAAGACGGGCGCGCCGTCCGCTCCCGGCGTCACCCGGTTGACCGCGACATGGATGCCCTCCAGCGGATCGGGGCTGCTCACCGGCCAGTCGCTGCCCGCCGCGAGCGTGGCTCCGGAGCGCAGCAGCGCGCCGAACGGGTACTGCCACGCGGCCCGTTCGGCCCCGAGGAAGGGAATGGTGAGCTCGTCCATCTGCGGTTCGTGCGCAGCCCACAGTGGCTGGATGTTGGCGGTGGCGCCGAGTCGGGCGAACCGCGGTATGTCATCGGGGTGCACCACCTGAAGATGTGCCAGGTGGGGTCGCGTGTCGCTCCGTCCGTTCGCGGTGCGGGCGGCCTCGATGGCGTCCAGCGCGTCACGTACGGCACGGTCGCCCAGCGCGTGGAAGTGGCACTGGAAGCCGAGCGCGTCCAACTCCGTCACGTACTTGGGAAGTTGACCGGGGTCGATGAAGCTGGTGCCCCGGTTGGCGGTGGCGCAGCCGCACTTGTCCAGGTACGGGTCGAGCAGCGCCGCCGTCCCGGTCTCGGCGACCCCGTCCAGCATCAGCTTGACGGTGCCCGCCCGGAACCGTCCGTGAGTCAACGCGGCCCGCTTCTCCACGAGTTCGGGGATCTGCTCGGCCCCGCGCTCCCGGTCCCACCACAGGGCGCCGACGACCCGCGCGGTCAGCGAGCCGTCCCGGGCGGCCGTCAGATACGCCTCGGCGGGGTTGTCCATGCCGAGGAAGTCCCCGACGAGCGCGTCCTGCCAGGCCGTGACACCGAGCGCGTGCAGATGGCGCTGGGCGTGCAGCAGGGCGGCCAGCCGGTCGGCCGGTGTGGCCGGGGGAGCGAGGCGTCCGACGAGCTGCATCGCCCCTTCCTGGAGGGTGCCGCTCGGCTCGCCCGAACCCGAGGGGTCCCGTTCGATCCGCCCGTCGGCGGGGTCGGGCGTGTCGCGTGTGATGCCGGCCAGCGCGAGGGCGCGGCTGTTGACCCAGGCACCGTGGTGGTCGCGGTTGGGCAGATAGACGGGCCGGTCGGGGACGACGGCGTCCAGCAGCTCCTTCGTCGGGGTGCCGCCCTCGAACGCCTCCATGGACCAGCCGCCGCCGGTGATCCACTCCCGCTCGGGATGCGCGTCGGCGTACGCGCGCACGGCGGCGACCGTCTCCGCCGCCGTCCTCGTGCCGGTCAGATCGCACTGGGTCAGTTCCAGGCCGGCCGGCACGGGATGCACATGCGCGTCCTGGAAGCCCGGCAGCAGCAACCGCCCGGCGAGGTCGACCACTTCGGTCCGCGGCCCGCGGAGTTCCAGGACCTCGTCCCCTCCTACGGCGGTGATGCGGTCGCCGGTGACGGCCACGGCGGTCGCGCCGCGGCCTTCGGTGGTGAGGACGGGGCCGCCGGTGAAGAGCAGATCTGCGTACATGGTCCGTTTCCTAGTGGGAGGTGGGGATCAGGCGAGGCGCGTCCGCGTCGGTGCCCTCGCCGGTGCGGAAGTAGGCCGACCTGCGTACCCACTTGGCCCACGCCGCGGCCACGAAGCCGGACGCGATCATCGCCAGGGGAGTGCTGAGCAGGAACCAGCCGTTGTCCGCGCGGAGTGCGAAGTGATCGGTGGAGGTGTAGAAGGACCAGCCGAGATACCCGCCGAGACCGAGCAGGGCCAGCGCGCTGAGCGTGGGCAGCACCACGGCCCGTACGCCCTCCCGCCAGTCCTCGCGCAGCAGCGAACGGAAGCGCACGGCGGCCGCGAGGGCGGTCAGTGCGTACGACAGGGCCACCACGATGCCGATGGCGCTCACCGTCGCCATGATCATGTCCGCGAGCCGGGGAATGACCAGGGCGAGGAGCGCGACCCCGGCCGCCAGCGCGCCGATCAGCACGGTCCCGGCGGCGGGAGTGCCGTACCGGCTGCTGACCTTCGACCAGACCGGTCCGAGGGTACGGTCCCGGCTCATCGCGAACATGCCCCGGGCCGTCGGGATCACCCCCGCCTGGAGCGAGGCGACCGCCGAGAACATCAGCGCCACCAGCGGGAGCGCGGCCAGCGGCTGCGAGGCCAGCCGGTCCCCGAAGAACGCCAGACCCTCGGCGCCGTGCCCGGCCAACTCCTGCTCGGACAGGACGCGTTGGAAGGCGATCGAGCCGAGGAGGAACAGTCCGAGCATCGTGAACAGTGTCGTCAGACCCGCCCGGGAGGCGTCCCGGGGATCGCGGACCTCCTCGGAGACGCTGAACGCGGCCTCGAAGCCCCAGTAGCAGAACACCGACAGCAGCAGCCCCTGGGCCAGCGCGGTCGCGGACGGGATCGCGAACGGGTCGAACCAGCTCCAACTGAAGGCGTGCGGGCCGGTGACGATGCCGTATCCACAGAAGCCCAGCAGGACGACGTACTCGAAGACCAGCAGCCCGGCCTGAAGCCGTGCCGCGGTCCGTACGCCCGTCACGGCGGTCAGCGTGACCGCGGCGAGGACCACGACACCGAGGAGTGTCGTCTGGGCTGTCGAGCCCGGGTCCAGGGTGAGGCCGGCCAACCGGTGCACTCCGGCGTCCCCGGCCAGCTGGATCAGGGCCGACCCGGTGACGGCGGTGGTGTACGCGAGGAACGCCACCGTCGCCACGATGTTCACCCAGCCGACCAGGAAACCCAGCCAGGGAGTGAGCGAACGGCCCACCCACACATAGCCGTTGCCGGCGTTCGGCTCGACGCGGTTGAGGCGGGCGTAGGCGCCGGCGATGCCGAGGACCGGCAGGAACGCCAGGAGCATGATCGCCGGCAGATGCAGTCCGACGACGCCGGCCGTGACACCGAGGCCGATGCCGATGCTGGTGGTCGCGGCCGTGCTGGAGGCGGCGATGGCGACGCCGTCCAGGACGCCGAGGGACTTGCGCAGCCCCGACGGCGCGGGAGACGCCTGGGGTGGTGGTGTGTCGGGCATGGCCGGTTCTCCGCTCGCACCGGGGGGCCTGGTCGGCCCCGGTGAGGCGACATGAAACTGTCCGCGGGGTTAACAGGTCAACGGTGTTGTCGTAAGGTCGCGACATCAGCCCCACGGAGGCATGCATGAGCGAACGTGTCGTCCCGCCCGACGCCCGGCGGCGCAGACGCCCCACCAAGCAGGGTGTCGTCCTGTCCGAGGAGCTGATCGTCGCCACCGCCCTCAGGCTGATCGAGGAGCACGGCGCCGAGGCCCTCTCCGTGCGCCGCCTCGGCCGTGCCCTCGGCGCCGACCCCAGCTCCCTGTACCGGTACTTCCGGCACACCGACGACCTCATGCTCGCCGTCGCCGACGAGCTGATCGGCCACACCCTGCGCACCTGGCGGCCCACCGGGGACTGGCGGGCCGACCTGCGGGACCTGGGCCTGCGCATGCACGCCGGCGCGCTCGCCCACCCCCGGGCCGCGGTCCTCAGCTCGCACCGGGTCACCGGGCGCGACCACGAGATCCAGGCCGTGGAGACCATCATCGGCGTGCTGCGCGACGCCGGGTTCCCCGACGCCGAGGCGGTACGGATCTACCACGCCTTCGTCGACCAGGCGCTCGCCTTCGCCGCCCTCGACTCGGCGAGCACCGCGCTGCCGAAACCGGCCCGGGAGGCGGAGACGGCCGTATGGCGGGCCACGTACGCCCGACTCCCCGCCACCACCCACCCGCACATCGCCGCGACCGCCCGCCATCTCGTCACGGACATGCCGCGCAGCTCCTATCCGACGGCGCTCGACCTGCTCCTCGGCGCGGCGGCGGCCCGGCTCGCGGAGATCCAGGACACGGCACGGGTCCGGCCGCGAGACTGATCCCGTCCGTTTCAGACGAGTCCAGGAGGCCGACCGGCGATGGCGAACCCGCCCGCACGTCCCGCGAAACAGCGGAAGCTTGACACCCTGCACCGCCTTGAGCACGACGAGGACGTCTGGGTCGCGACGGCCGCCGCGGACGGCGGAGTGCCGTTCCTCGTCCCGCTCTCCTTCCTCTGGGACGGCGCCACCCTGCTCCTCGCGACGCCGGCCAAGAGCCCCACCGGACGCAATCTGCGCACCACCGGCCGCACCCGGCTCGGCATCGGACCGACCAGGGACGTCACGATGATCGAGGGCGCCGTCGAGACGATCACCCTCGCCGAACTGTCCCAGGAGGACGGCGACCGCTTCGCGGCCAAGACCGGCTTCGACCCGCGTCAACTGTCCACCCCCTACGAGTACTTCAGGGTCCGCCCGGTGCGGATCCAGGCCTGGCGCGAGGCCGATGAACTCGTCGGGCGGGAACTGATGCGGCACGGGGAGTGGCTGGTCGCCGACTGAACGGGGCGGAGCGGGATATCCGTGGGATACAGGGCCGCGGGGCACGAACGCCCCGCGC
Source organism: Streptomyces sp. NBC_00028 (assembly GCF_045041065.1). Lineage (NCBI taxonomy): Bacteria > Bacillati > Actinomycetota > Actinomycetes > Kitasatosporales > Streptomycetaceae > Streptomyces > Streptomyces sp. NBC_00028. The sequence continues at coordinate 9,004,861 of NZ_CP108293.1, forward strand.
CCCGGACCGTACGGAGGAGACATGGCACTGGTGAAAGCGGGCGTCGTGGTGCTCGACTGCGCCGAGCCGGAGAAGCTCGCCGGGTTCTACAAGGAGCTGCTGGAGGGCGAGGAGACGGACGCGACGGCCAACCGCGTGGAGATCAGGGGCTCGGAGGGTATGCGGATGGCGTTCCGCCGGGACATGAACGCCACTCCGCCGAGCTGGCCGCGCCCCGAGAACGCCCTCCAGGCCCACCTCGACTTCGTCGTCGACGACCTGGACGAGGCGGAGCGCAGGATCATCGGACTCGGCGGGCGTCCACTGGAGACCAAGGACGCCTCGGGCCCGTTCGAGGAGCGCGGCTACGCCGACCCGGCCGGCCACTCCTTCACCCTGCGCCGGGTCACCCCGACGGCGCCCAAGCAGGGCTGACGTCGGGGTGACCGGGCAGGGCTGACGTTGGGGTGACCGGGCAGGGCCGACGGCGGTGCGCCGGCCTGAAATTGACGTGGCGTCAGTCCCGGCCGCCGTCGTCGTCCGTCGGCCAGACCCCGGTGGACCGCTCGATGGCCTTCGCGCCCGTGCGGTCCACCGCGCTGCGCACCACCGCGAAGATCGCGCCCTGTACCGCCGCCGCCAACAGGATCTCGCCCCAACCCCGGTTGCGGTCCAGGGCGTCGGGCGCGTCGTCCTCGTGCCGGATCACCTTCCACGTCTTGCGGAACGCGGCCCCGGCCAGCGCCCCGCTCGACCAACCCAGCGCGAAACCCAGGGGCTTGTAGGCCAGCGGGAGCTTCATCTTCTTCTTGTTCTTCTTGGCCATCCGTCTCTCCTTCGTCCGTTTCGTTACGCCGGTGTGGGCCGGCCCTGTGCTGACACCTGCTCGTCGGGCGGCGGTGGACCCGGCGGCGTCCCGTCGCCGAACGGCCGGCCGACCAGCTCCTCGCGGTGGTGCGGGGTCAGCCACTGCGACAGATCCGGCCCGAGCGGCACGATCCGCGTGGGGTTGATGCCGGTGTGCACCTGGTAGTAGTGGCGCTTGATGTGGTCGAAGTCGACCGTGTCACCGAAGCCCGGCGTCTGGTAGAGGTCCCGGACGTACCCCCACAGCACCTCGTTCTCCGCCAGCTTCCAGCGGTTGCACTTGAAGTGGCCGTGATAGACCGCGTCGAAGCGCACCAGCGTGGTGAACAGCCGGATGTCGGCCTCGGTGATCGTGTCCCCGACCAGATAGCGCTGCCGGGCGAGCCTCGGGGTCAGCAGCTCGAGCCGCTGGAACACCGCCGAGCAGGCGGCCTCGTACTCCGCCTGCTCGGTGGCGAACCCCGCCCGGTACACACCGTTGTTGACGTCCTCGTAGACGTCCGCCATCACCGCGTCGATCTCCTCGCGCAGCGCCCGCGGATACAGGTCCGGGGCGCCGTCCCGGTGCAGGGCACGCCACTCGGTGGCGAGGTCCAGGGTGAGCTGCTGGTAGTCGTTGGTGACCAGCTTTCCGCTGGGCACGTCCACGAGCGCGGGCACGCTCACCCCGCCCGGATAGTCCCCCTCCCGCCGGTCGTAGGCCTCGCTGAGGTAGCGGATGCCGAGGACCGGGTCCCGGCCGTCCGGGTCGAGGGTGAAGCGCCAACTGCGGTCGTCCTGGATGGGATCGGCCACCGCGAGCGACAGAACGCCCTCCAGGCCCAGCAGCCGCCGGGAGACCAGGGCCCGGCTCGCCCAGGGGCAGGCCCGGCTGACCACCAGACGGTAGCGGCCGGGCTCCACCGGCCAGCCGTCCCGGCCGTCCGCGGTGACCCGGTCCGTGAAGTGGGCCTTGGAGCGCTGGAACGTCCGGTTCCCGTACGCGCTGTTGCCTCCGTCCGAGCCACTCATGCCGCCTCCCTGCCTGTCCTGTGCCGTGCCGTGCCGTGCCGTGTGCCGCCGTGCGGGTGTCTGGTGACCGCGTTCCCCGATTTCGGCGTGTGAGCCCCGCCAGTCGGGGCAGTCGGCGAAGGTGAGCGGGACACCTTCGAACACAACATCGAACGCACCTCTGAACCCACCACAACAGGCGTCGCCGGAACATGCGGGGAAGGCGTCCTCGGCCCAGAAGGAGGCTCGGAAAGCGGACCGCAGAACGCGGGTCACCGTCCTCGTGGCGCTCGTCGCCAATCTGGTCATCGCGGTCGCCAAGGCGATCGGCGGGCTGATCGCACACTCCCCGGCCCTGCTGTCGGAGGCCGCCCACTCGGTCGCCGACAGCCTCAACGAGGTCTTCCTCCTGGCCGCGCTGCGCCGCAGCCGCCGCCCCGCCGACACCCGTCACCCCTTCGGCTACGGCAAGGAGCGGTTCTTCTGGTCGCTCCTCGCCGCGGTGGGGATCTTCGTCATGGGCGGCTGCTTCTCCTTCTTCCAGGGCTTCGAGGCACTGCGCAACGGAGCCGAGGAGAAGCTGAGCGGATACGTCGCCGGGCTCGTCGTCCTCGGTGTCGCCCTCCTCGCCGAGGGCGCGTCGCTGGTCCGGGCGCTGTACCAGACGCACCGGCAGGGCGGCACCGGTGAGGGTCTGCGCGACCCGGCGCTGCGCACGGTCGTCGCCGAGGACGGCACGGCGGTGCTGGGCGTCACCCTGGCCATGGCCGGCATGGCTCTGCACATGGTCACGGGGCAGGTCGTGTGGGAGGCGTCCGCGTCGCTGGCGATCGGGGCGCTGCTCGTCTACGTCGCCTACCGGCTCGGGCGGGAGGCCCGTGACCAGCTCATCGGGGAGGCCGTCGACGCGGAGACCGGCGGGCGGATCCGGGCGCTGCTCCAGGAGCAGCCCGAGATCGACAGTGTGGAGGCGCTGTTCACCATGAAGACGGGGCTGGAGTCGGTCCTGGTGGCCGCACGCGTCGACCTCGTGCCGGGCCTGGACAGCGAGCGGGTCGAGGAGGTGGCCGTACGCATCAAGCGGTCCGTCGCCGACACCTTCGCCGAGACGGACCAGATCTTCCTCGACATCACCGACCGGCCCGCGGGCGAGGCACAAGAAAGCCCCGCCGCGACGGGGGAGCGCGGCGGGGCCTGACGCACAGGTGCCCGGCGGACGGGGCTTCATGCGCCCCGTCCCAAGATTTCTCGCAAGATCTTTACGGGGCCGACCGCGCGGCGCTCCGCGGTCAGTGCTCCGCGGTCGGCTCCAGCACGAAGACCGGGATCTCGCGGTCCGTCTTCTCCTGGTACTCCGCGTACGGGGGATAGGCCGCCACGGCCCGCTCCCACCACTCGGCCTTCTCCGCGCCGGTCACCTCACGCGCGGACACGTCCCGCTTCTCGGGTCCGTCCTGGAGTTCCGCGCGGGGGTCGGCCTTGAGGTTGTGGTACCAGACCGGGTGCTTGGGGGCTCCGCCCTGCGAGGCGACGACGGCGTACCGGCCCCCGTGCTCGACCCGCATCAACGGGGTCTTGCGGATCTTCCCGCTCCTGGCACCCACGGTGGTCAGCAGGATCACGGGCATCCCGGTCTCCAGCAGGGTCGTCCCCTCGGTGCCGCCCGAGCTCTCGTACAACTCCACCTGCTCGCGCACCCACCCGGTCGGACTCGGCTCGTACTCGCCCTCGAGAGGCATGACATCCCATCCCATCGTCGTCGTGTCCTACGGCTTACGGCTTACGGCTTGCGGGTTACGGCTCACCGCACGGTCCACAACACCGGAACCCCGCGGATTCATCCGCTCCGCGATGACCTCGGAGGTAATCGCCTCGCTCGGCCCCCGCGGGGCACAGTGGCAGCCGTCGAAAGGGGAGGAGTACCCATGACCGTACCCATGACCACCACCGTCGAGACGAAGACCCGTTCCGTGGTCGCGGAACTGCTGCGGCGCATCGGGCAGGGAGACCCGGAGCGGATCGCCGAGCTGTACGCCGAACACGGCGACTGGAAGCTCGACTGGCCCGAGGACGAGCACGGCCGCGCCGCCACCCCGTGGATCCGCCACCGCGCCACCCGCGCGGACGCCGCGGCCCACTTCCGGGAACTGGCCGCACACCACGTCCCCGGGCAGGCGGACACGCGGATCGAGCGCGTCCTCGTGGACGGCGCCGACGCGGTGGTCCTCGGCGAGATCCGGCAGACGGCGAGGTCGACCGGGCGCCCCTATCGCGCCAGGTTCGCCCTGCATCTGACCGTCGAGGACGGTCTGATCGTCCGCCACCACGTGTACGAGGACAGCCTCGCGGTGGCCCAGGCGTTCACCCCGTGACGAGCAGCGGCGGACCCGATCGGCCCACGCCTCTCTTGCGCGGGTGACCGCGCGGACCACCCGGTCCGCCATGCCCGCCGCGACCGGCTGTGCGCGGGACCCCGCTCACCACATCATCCGTACCGCGAGAGCCATGATCACCGCGCTCGACACCAGTGCCGTCACCAGCCGCCCGCGCCGCCCGGTCAGTGCCCGGCCGAGCAGTGCCCCGCCGCCGGCCAGCAGGACCTGCCAGCTCGCGGACGCGACGAAGGCGGCCAGGACGAACACGCCCTGTTCCAGGGGCTGCACCGCGTCTGCGGTACGGCTACCGAGCACCAGGGCCGCGAAGTAGATCACGGTGGTCGGGTTGAGCAGGGTGATCCCGAGCAGGGTCAGGTAGGCGCGGGCGGGGCTCGGGGGAGGCGGGTCGGCGCGGGTGGCGAGTCGACGGCCGCGGTACTGGCGTACGGCGGTGACCGCGCCCCGGACCGCGAGTGCGAGCAGCAGCAGGGCCGAGGCCCAGCGCAGCGGCCCGAGCACCGGACGCAGTGCGGCGGCGAGGGCGGTGCCGCCGAGCGCGGCGACCAGTGCGTACAGTCCGTCGGCGGTGGCGACGCCCAGGGCGGCACAGACGCCGGTGCGCAGGGAGGTGCGGGCGGTGAGCGAGACGAGGTAGGTCGCGACCGCGCCGACGGGCATGGCGATGCCATAGCCCGCGAGCAGCCCCGCGACGAGCGCCCCGGTCACGACGTGAGCGGTGTCGGCCCCTCCGGACGGCCGGACTGCTGCTGGAACCGCACCGGCATGGCGGCGGCGGTCAGCGGCAGAAGGGCGTAGGTCGTAGGCATGGCGGGATTCTGCGACCGCCGGCCCTCCGCCCACAACCGTTTTTCGCCCAAACCCCGCGCACCCCTCACCGAAGACCGGCCCACCCCAGCCCGCACCGAGGACCACCGCTTGGCCTCCGGGGCCAGCCCGGCCCACACCGGCGCTCCGGCCCACACTGGCGCTCCGGCCCACACCGGGGCCAGCCCGGCCGTCGACGAAGGCCTGTCGGGGCCCCAGCGGAGGCTGGCAGCCGTTTCGTCCCCGATGGGCACGTCCGGTCCGCACTGAGGGTCGGCCCGTTCGGCGAGCCCGGTCCGGCCGCACCGGGGCCGTTCCGGCCGTCTGCGAAGGCCTGTCGGGGCTCCACCGGGGCCGGCCCGGCCCGCACTGAGACCAGCCCGGCCCGCACCAGGGCTCGCCCGGCCGTCGCCGGAGGTCCCTCGAAGCCCCACCGGGCGCCGGCCCCTCTCGTTCCCGAGGGGCGCATCCTGTCCGCCCGGGGACCCGCCCCCCTCGTCCCGGAGGCCCGCCCGGTCCCCGACGGATGCCCGTTCGGTCGTCGTCCCCAGCAGCCCGCCCGGCTCCCCGGCAGTCCGTCCCGTGCTCGGCCCGCCCGGCCCCCGCCGCCCGCCCCCTCTCCGCCGCAAGCCCGCCCCGCACCTCGCCACCCCCCGTTTTCGATTCCCGAGCGAGCATCCCCGGCCAACCTGCCGCCGCCACCGATCTGGCCGAACTTGTCGTCGCCCATTAGATGCCCCGGGCATCTAATGAAGATCTGCACGCCGCTGCACGACGCACACCTTCGTCTGCGAGGTCTTCCATGACGGCAACCCCCCGCACGCAAACGGAACCCGTCGCCTTCCCTCAGGACCGGACCTGCCCCTACCATCCGCCCACCGCCTACGACCCCCTGCGCGACGGCCGTCCGCTGGCCCGCATCACGCTCTACGACGGCCGGCCGGCCTGGCTGGTCACGGGGCACGCGGTCGCCCGTACCCTCCTCACCGACCCCCGGCTGTCGAGCGACCGCACCCGCCCCGACTTCCCCGCGCCCACCGAACGCTTCGCCGGGACCCAGAACCGGAGGGTGGCGCTGCTCGGTTTCGACGATCCGCAGCATCACGCGCAACGGCGGATGATGGTGCCCAGCTTCACCCTGCGCAGGGCCGTGGAACTGCGTCCGGAGATCCAGCGGATCGTGGACGAGCGGCTCGACGCGATGATCGCGCAGGGCCCGCCCGCCGAGCTCGTGAACGCCTTCGCGCTGCCGGTGCCCTCGATGGTGATCTGCGCCCTGCTCGGCGTCCCGTACACCGACCACGACTTCTTCGAGGCGCAGTCACGCCGGTTGCTGCGCGGACCCAAGGCGTCCGACACCCAGGATGCGCGCGACCAACTGGACGCCTACTTCGGGGAGTTGATCGACCGGAAACTGAAGGAGGAGCGGCCCGGCGACGGGGTGCTGGACGAACTCGTCCACGACCGGCTGCGCTCCGGCGAGCTGAGCCGCGTCGACGTCATCGCCTTCGCCACCATCCTGCTGGTCGCCGGCCATGAGACGACCGCCAACATGATCTCGCTCGGTACCTTCACCCTGCTCCAACACCCCGAAAGGCTGGCCGAGTTGCGGGCCGATCCGGCACTGCTGCCGACCGCGGTCGAGGAGCTGATGCGCATGCTGTCGATCGCCGACGGCCTGCTGCGGGTGGCCACCGAGGACGTCGAGGCGGGCGGCGAGACCATCCGGGCCGGCGAGGGGGTGGTCTTCTCGACCTCCGTCATCAACCGCGACGAGGACGTCTACCCCGACGCCGACACCCTGGACTGGCACCGCTCCGCCCGCCACCACGTCGGCTTCGGCTTCGGCATCCACCAGTGCCTCGGCCAGAACCTGGCCCGCGCCGAGATGGAGATCGCCCTGCGCACCCTCTTCACCCGGCTGCCTGGGCTGCGCCTCGCCGCTCCCGCGGACGAGATCCCCTTCAAGCCCGGCGACACGATCCAGGGGATGCTGGAACTCCCCGTGACCTGGTAAGAGGCTCAAGGCCATGCACATCGACATCGACAAGGACGTCTGCATCGGCGCCGGCCAGTGCGCCCTGTCCGCCCCCTCCGTGTTCACCCAGGACGACGACGGATTCAGCGCGCTGCTGCCCGGCCGGGAGGACGGCGCCGGCGACCCGATGGTCCGCGAGGCGGCGCGGGCCTGCCCCGTGGCCGCCATCACCGTGACCTAGGTCGTGTCCGCGAAATCCCGCCTGCCGGGAGCCGCCATGCACGCTCCCCCACTGCCTTGAGGGCGTGGGAGGTGCCCCCACTCGCCGCACCGGGCACGAACCCACGGACAACCAGTACGCGGGTTCGTGCCCGGCACGCCGAGAGCACGCACCTGACGCCGCCCGGCCCGCCCTCCGGGCGGACGACGGGACTTCGCGGACACGACCTGGCGGGAGCTCAGCGGGCCGCGGCCCGCACCAGGACCTGTGCCGCCCCGCGTGCCTCCCGCGCGGGCGCGGCGCTCCCGGTGATCCCCGCCGTCACCATCGCCCCCTCGGCGAGCAGGAACAGCTGCCCGGCCACCGTGCCGGGCAGTCCCGCGTCCGCCACCAGGGCGGCGAGATACTCCCGGAACGCCCCCTTGTGGGCCCGCACCTGGGACGCGACCGGGGCCGACCTCGCGCCCAGTTCGCCGTACGAGTTGATCCATGCGCATCCGCGGAATCCGTCCTCGCCGAACCAGGACTCCAGCCAGTCGAAGACGGCGAGGATCCGCTCCTCGGGGTCCGGGTGGCGCTCCACGTGCGCGGCCAGCCGTCCGCGCCAGCGCACGTCCCGGCGTTCCAGGTAGGCCACCACCAACTGCTCTTTCGCGGGGAAGAGTTGGTAGAGGCGCTTGAGCGAGACTCCGGAGGCGCCACGGATGTCGTCCATGCCGACGGACTGGATGCCGCGGCCGTAGAACAGCTCCTCCGCGGCGTCCAGGGCCCGCTCCCGTGCGGTCTCGCTGTCCATGAGGGCCACTCCACTCCTTGACGGTCCTTGACGTTCCTTGACGAGAGAACGTGCGTTCTCATACGGTAGCAGCAGTCCGGAGAACGCACGTTCTCCCTTTCTGGTCACGGAGGATGACATGACCGACCGTCCGCCCCTGCCGCCCTTCACCCGCGAGACCGCCGCCCGGAAGGTGCAGGCCGCCGAGGATGCCTGGAACACCCGCGACCCGCACAAGGTGGCGCTCGCGTACTCACAGGACTCGGTGTGGCGCAACCGCGACACCTTCGTCACCGGCCGCGACGAGATCGTCGCGTTCCTCACCGCGAAGTGGGCACGCGAGCGGGAGTACGCCCTGCGCAAGGACCTGTGGGCCTTCGACGGCAACCGCATCGCCGTCCGCTTCCAGTACGAGTGCCTCGACGCCGACGGACAGTGGTGGCGCTCGTACGGCAACGAACTCTGGGAGTTCGACGAGCACGGCCTGATGACCCGCCGTGAGGCCAGCATCAACGACCTGCCCATCGAGGAGAAGGAGCGTCGTATCGTCGGCCCGCGCCCCGAAGGCGAGCAGGGCTCGTCCTTCCCGCTCCAATAGATCCAACAGCTTCAGTAGGGTTCCGAGGTGACCCAACAGGCCGAGAAACCCTTCCTGTACGTCGTCGTCTGCGCCGCCGGGATCGCCGCCGACGTCAGCAAACTCATCACCGCCGCCCAGGAACGGGGTTGGGAGGTCGGCGTCATCGCCACGCCCGTCGCGATGAACGGCTTCTTCGACACCGCCGCCGTCGAGACCCTGACCGGCCGCCCGATCCGCTCCGCCTGGCGCACCCCGGGCGACCCGCGCCCCTTCCCGTCACCGGATGCCGTCGTGGTCGCGCCCGCCACCTTCAACACCGTCAACAAGTGGGCGGCCGGACTGGCCGACACCCTCGCCGTGGCCACCCTCTGCGAGGCCTACGGCCTGGGCGTCCCCATAGCCGTACTGCCGTGCGTGTCCGACGCGTTGGCCGCCCACCCCGCCTACCAGGACAGCCTGATACGGCTGCGGGGAATGGGCGTGCGGTTCGGGCCGCCCTTCGCGGGCGAGCCGGGGGCCGAGTTCGGCTGGGAGCAGGCGCTGGAGCTGCTCGTGCGGTGACCTGCTGAGGCTCCGGGGCGGACGCCGTACGCTCCCTTTCGTAACCACTCGGAAGGCAGGAGCAGCAACGATGCAGTACGTGAAGCTCGGTTCGACGGGCCTGGACGTGTCGCGGATCTGTCTGGGGTGCATGACCTACGGCCTGCCCGACCGCGGGGTGCACGAGTGGACGCTCGACGCGGAGGCGTCCCGGCCGCTGATCCGGCAGGCGCTGGACGCGGGCATCAACTTCTTCGACACGGCGAACGTCTACTCCGACGGCACCAGCGAGGAGATCGTCGGCAAGGCGCTGCGCGACTTCGCCGACCGGGACGAGATCGTCCTCGCCACCAAGGTGCACGGCCGGATGCGCTCAGGACCCAACGGCGGTGGACTGTCCCGCAAGGCGATCATGACGGAGATCGACCACAGCCTGACCCGCCTCGGCACCGACTACGTCGACCTCTACCAGATCCACCGCTTCGATGCGCACACCCCGGTCGAGGAGACGATGGAGGCCCTGCACGACCTGGTGAAGGCCGGCAAGGTCCGCTATCTCGGGGCGAGTTCGATGTACGCCTGGCAGTTCTCCAAGATGCAGTACACGGCGGAGAGGCACGGCTGGACGAAGTTCGTCTCCATGCAGAACCACTACAACCTCCTCTACCGCGAGGAGGAGCGCGAGATGCTCCCGCTCTGCGCCGACCAGGGCGTCAGCGCGCTGCCCTGGAGCCCGCTGGCCCGGGGCCGGCTGACCCGGGACTGGGGCACGGTCACCGAGCGCAGCGCGGGCGACAACTTCGGCAACCGCCTCTACCAGGACGGCGATCGCACCATCGTCGAGGCGGTCACCCGTATCGCCGGCGAGCGCGGGGTGCCCCGCGCCCAGGTGGCCCTGGCCTGGCTGCTCCACCAGGACACGGTGGTGGCCCCCATCGTCGGCGCCGCCAAGCCGCACCACATCGAGGACGCGGTGGCGGCGGTGGAACTGGAGCTGAGCGGCAAGGAGATCGAGGAGTTGGAGAGCTCCTACACGGCCCGTCCGATCGTCGGCCACTGACGTCGTTTCTCAGTGCGGTCCCTGCGGTGCGAACTCCGTGCCGCAGGGGCCCGCGCCTTCACTCTCCGCCAGGGCGACGCGGTCACCCCGCATCGACATCGTCCGGTAGTACGCCCCGATCCGTTCGGTCGAGCGCCCCACGTAATGCCCGATGAACGACCGCCGGAAGCGGTCATCGCTCCGGTTCGGCTGCGAGCCGTGCACCAGGCTCCCGTTGAAGAACAGGACGTCCCCGGGCGCCATGTCCACCGGGACCGCCTCCAGGCCCGCGGGCGGCGCCACGTACTCCCGGGCGAACGACACCCCTTCGTCCGCCTCCTCCGGGCAGAACAGGTCCATCCGGTGCGTACCGGGAACGACCTCCAGGCCCCCGTTCTCCCGGTCGATCACATCGCACGCCACCCACGCCGCGACACACGTCCCCGGCTCGACCCGCAGATAGAAGTTGTCCTGGTGCAGTGCCTGGCCCCGCGCCCCCGGCGGCTTGAAGTAGAACATGCTCTGCGCGGCCAGCGCCTCCTCGTCCAGCAGAGCCTCCAGGACCACCCGCAGGCGTGTGTCGAGCAGCGTCCGGCGGGCGAGCGTGTTGATCTCGTGCGGCTGCATCACCCGCGGCCACACCGCCAACGGGTCGTCCCCGGGCCGCGGCGCGAAGTGCCCGGGCACCGGCCCGGCCGCGTGCAGTGCCGCGAACTCCGCGCACAGTTGGTCGATCTCCTCCTGGGCGAACAGTCCTCGTACGACGGTGAATCCGTCCTCCTCGAACTCGCTCACCCAGCTCGCGGTGTCCTTGTCCATGACGGTCATGCGGGCCCTCCTCGGCAGCTGTGTGGACGCATGTCAAGCTAGGTCGCACCGGAGTTCGGGAGGATGCTCGTGACCGCTGACGGACTGCCTGGGACTGCTGCCCCGGGCGTGCCCGCGCCGCCCGCGGGCCTGGTGGTGCTCGGCCGCTACGACGAGTCGCCGGGCTACTTCATCAACCGGCCGCAGGGCTCCGACAGCTGGCTGTTCACCTGGACCGTGGCCGGCACCGGGCAACTGCGCCACGGCTCGGCCACCACGCGGGCCGGCGCCGGAGACCTCGTCGCCCTCGCCCCCGGCTCCCCGCACGGTTACGGCGTCGCGCCGGACGCCCCGCACTGGCGGTTCTGGTGGGTGCACTGCCAGGCCCGGCCCTCCTGGCTGCCCTGGCTGCGCCCGTACGACCGCGGCGCGGGCCTGTACGTCGTCACCCCGACCCCGACCGGCCTGCGCGACCGCGTCGAGGCGGCGTTCCACCGGATGCACGCGTCCCCGGACGGCCGGATCGCCGTCGCGCACGACACCGTGGCCCGTGAACTCGCCCTGTGCGCCCTGGAGGAGGTCGTGCTGCTCACCGCGGGCGGGGCCCGTCGCCGGCCCCCGACACCGGGCCTCGACCCCCGCGTCGCCCGGGTCCAGGAACTCCTCGCCGCCGACCCCGGCGCGCCGCACACCGTCGACTCCCTCGCCGCGCACGTCTCCCTGTCGCCCTCCCGGCTGGCGCACCTGTTCACCCGCCAGGTGGGCCAGTCGCCGATGCGCGCCCTGCGGGAGGCGCGGCTGCGGCATGCGGCGCGGCTGCTGGAGGCCACCGACCTGCCCGTGGAACGGGTGGCCACGGCGTCGGGGTTCGTGAGCCCCTTCCATTTCCACCGGGTCTTCCGCGAGCGTTTCGGCATGCCGCCCGGCGCGTACCGGTCCGGCGGGCCAATGGTTGAGGCATGAGCGGTCCGGACCCGGCGTATACGCGATGGAGTGGCGGTTCAATGGTTCACCGAAGGAAAGCCATTCACTAACGCCCGCGCTATTGACCCATCGTCAAAAACACCTGGTGCGCACGTAATGCACAAAACCACGGGCTCTCTTGTTACATCTCGCTAACCTGTGGAAAGGTGGGGCCTCCCTTCCGTACGCCCCCCACGCTTCACAAGAGCTGTCGTCGGCGGGATCACATACCCATTGGTATGGACTTTCTTGTGCAAGCCCCCGAGAGGAATGCCGCCGTGAATGACGCAGGCCTGCCGAATTCCCCTGCCCCGGCCCGCCTGTTCGACGTGACGGACGCGCAACTCAGCGCCGAACTGAAGAAGTGGACGGGCGCGGCACCGGCCCTGCATCCCGTCGGTGAACTTCTCGACCGGCACTGGGAAGCGGCCTACGCCTATGCCCGGCTGTGCACCGACGGACCGCGTTCCGCGGGAATGCTCACCACGGCCGCATTCACCCGGCTCTTCGGCGAATCCCTGCGGCACAACGGACCGACGGCCGCCTGGCGCCCGCAGATCCTCGTCACCGTGCGACGGATCGCCGCCGAATGGGACACCGACCGCCGCCGCGAACAGCTCCACCCCGAACTGCGCTCCGAGACCGACGGGGAGCGGGCCGCGGCCCGGCTGCTGCCGCCCGCCGACCGTCGCCTGCTGTCCGGCGCGTTCCAGCGGCTGCCGCAGTCCGCCCGCGCGTTGCTGTGGCACAGCGAGGTCGAGGGCGAGCCGCTGGAGATACCGGGCGCCCTGCTGGGCCTGGACGTGGAGGACGTCCGGGTCGAACTGGGCCGGGCCCGTGAGCGGCTGCGCGAGGAGTGCCTCCAGGTCCACCGCGAACTCGCCCCCGAACAGGAGTGCCGCAGCTTCCTGCGGATGCTGGACGTCACCTACCGGCGCGGGGGCGTCGACGTCGACCCCGACCTCCGCGCCCACCTCGACCGCTGCAAGCACTGCCGGCACACCGCCGACCAGCTGAACCAGTTCAACGACGACCTCGGCGTCGCCCTCGCCGAGGCGGTCCTCGGTTGGGGCGGACGCGCCTACGCGGAGACCCGGGCCGCCCAGGAGGCGGCGGACGCGCCGGTGGCACCGGAGGCGGCCATGGCGCACCAGGCCATCGCCGGCGAGCCCTTCTTCGACCTTCCCCCGATGCCCCGTACCAGCCCCTCCGTCCCCGGCACCCCGGTCCCCGACGGGCCCCCCGCTCCCCGCACCGGAGCCCCCGCGGCGGCCCGAAGAACCCGCAGACGGCACTCGGCGAAGAAGGCCGCCCGCCGGCGCAACCTCACCGCGGCCGTCCTGACCGTCAGCACCCTGGTCGCCCTCCCGCTGGTCCTGTGGGCCGTCCAGGGCGGTGACGACCCCGCCCCGACCGCGGGCTCCCGGGCCTCCGACGCACCCGACACCGGGGCGGACCGCTCCACCACCGACCCGACCTGGGTCGGCGCCGGCAAGGCGGGCCAGGGCACGCTGAGCGGCCGGATCCACAACGTCGACTCCGGGCTCTGCGTGGCCGTGGTCGGCAAGAAGGCCGTCAAGGGCGCCGAGACCGAGGTCACCGACTGCACCTCGGACAGCACCCAGCAGTGGACGTACGAGACCGACGGACTGCTGCGCAGCTCCGCCGACCCCGAGCTCTGCCTCGACTCCCACCTCGGCTACTCGGTGCAGCTGGGCCCGTGCACCGGCCTCGGGAAGACCGAGACCAAGGACGTCCGCTACGACTTCACGACGCGCGGCAACCTGGTGCCGCGCCGGGACCAGGACCTGGCCCTGACCCCGGCCGCCACGGACGGCACCGGCGCCCTGGTCCTGAAGGCACGCGCCGACGACACCGCCGTCCAGCGCTGGGTCTTCGACACCTCGAAGGCCGACCTCCAGATGGAGTGGGTCAACTGGGACGCCGTGGCCGAGCCCACGCCGACCCCCACCCCCACGCCGACTCCCACGCCCACCCCGAAGAAGGCGACCCCCACGCCGGCACCGTCCGCGACTCCGTCGACCGCGGCGCCGACCCCCGGCGGCGCCTATCCGAGCGACGTCCCCTGCTACTACACGTACTCCTGCGACTGGGACGGCCAGTACGGCTCCGGGTACGGGGGCTACGGCGGGTACGGGGGCTACGGAGGCGGCGGCCGACGCTGACCCCCGCGCGGCTCCTCAGGCCCCGATCAGCTGGATCGAGCCCCACAGGGCGAGGGTGGCCGGCACCAGTGCGGCCGGGACGGCGAGCAGGCCGAGGCGGGTGAACTCGCCGAGTTCGACGGTCTGTCCGTCGCGCTGCACGATCCGCCGCCACAGCAGCGTGGCCAGCGAACCGGCGTAGGTGAGGTTGGGGCCGATGTTGACGCCGATCAGCACCGCGAGGACCGCGCCCGGCCCGGCGCTCGCGGTGAGCGGCAGCAGGACCAGCACCGCGGGCAGGTTGTTGATCAGGTTCGCCAGTACGGCGGCGAGCGCGGCGATCCCGAGCAGCGCCACCACACCGGACCCCTCGGGGATCGCATGGCGCAGCGCGTCGGCGAGTCCGTTGTCGACGACCGCCCGGACGACCACGCCGAGCGCGAGCACGAACGCCAGGAAGCCCGGCGCCGCGGCCCTCACCACGGTCAGCGGCGTGGCCCGGCGCCGGACCAGCGCTCGCCCGGCCAGCACCAGCGCGCCCGCGAGGGCCACCCACGCCGGGTCGACACCGACCGCGGACGCCACCACGAACCCGGCCAGGGTGCAGCCGACGGTGATGAGCGCGAACCGCGGCAGCTCGGGCGGCTCGGCCGTGTCGGGAGCGGCGACGGCGGCCCCCAGGTCGTCCGCGAAGAAGCGCCGGAACACCAGGTACTCGGCGCTGATGGCGACGAGCCAGGGCAGGGCCATCAGTGCCGCGAACCGGGTGAAGCTCAGCCCGCTCGCCTCGAAGGCGAGGAGGTTGGTCAGGTTGGACACCGGAAGCAGCAGCGACGCCGTGTTCGACAGATGCGCGCAGGCGTACAGGTGCGGCCGGGCCCGGACCCCGCTGCGAGCCGCGGTGGCCAGCACGACCGGGGTGAGCAGGACGACCGTGGCGTCCAGGCTGAGCACCGCGGTGATCGCCGACGCGAGCACGAACACCGATGTCAGCAGGGTGCGGGGACGGCCCGCGGCCCGGCGCGACATCCACGCCCCGCAGGCCCGGAAGAGCCCCTCGACATCACAGAAGTGGGCGAGCACGAGGACCGCGGCGAGGAACCCGACCACCGGTCCGAGCCGTTCGGCCTCGGCCCACGCGTGCTCCGGCGAGATCGCGCCGGTCGCGATCGCGAGGCCCGCCGCCGGAACGGCCACCACCGCCTCGGGCAGCCCGCGCGGGCGCACCACGGCCCAGGCGAGTACGGCGACGAGCAGCGCTATGGACAAGACTTCGGCGAGCGGGGTGTTCAGGGGGGATCCTTCGGAGCGTGTTCCAGCCGTACCCACCCATGAAAACAGGTGAAAGTAAGAGACCTCGAAGGCGGGTCAGGCGCCGGGGCCCTTGTCGAACACCGTCAGGAACACCGAGGACTCGTTGCCGGAGACCGGCACCTCGCCCGCCGACCAGGACACCTTCAGCGGATCCCGCTCGTCCGGCGGCGTCACCAGCAGGGCATCGGGATTGGCGGTACGGGCCCCGCTGATCTCCGGGTTGGAGAAGGTGATCCCCGACCAGGCGCTGTGTCCCGGCGCGAGCCGCACGGTGGTGGCTGTACCGGGGGACCGCTTGGGGTCGGGGCCCAGTTGCTTGCCGGCGGCGTCGACGAAGGCGGCGCCCGGATAGCCGTGGATCGTGCAGGTGCGCTGGGAGGTGTTCGTCAGGATCACGGGGAAGTTCTCCTGCCCGGCCCCCGGGTCGTTCCGGCCGAGGACGGCCTCCAGTTCGGAGGTGTGGCAGCGGCTGCTCGCGGCCGGACTCGTGGTGGGCGAGGGCGACGGCGGGAGGGACGTCGGGCCGGCGCTCGGGGGCACCGAGGGTGTCGCCGATGTCACGTCGCTGGTGGCCGGCGCGGCCGTGCCCGGCAGCGTCGACGGCGCGGTCGCCGCGTCACCCTCGCCGCCGCCACCGCCTCCGCAGGCGGTCAGCAGGCTCAGCGCGGCGGCGGCGCTCGCGAGCAGCGCCGCCCGGTGCACGGACCGGTACATGTTCGCCATGTCTTCTCACTCCTCGTACGGCGCGTTGTGCCCCGTCACGAGAGTCCGATGCACCGATCGCCGGAAAAGTTCGCGCGGTCAGCCCCCGACCCGCACCGAGCCGAGGACCCCCTGCGCCGCCGCGGCGCCGCCGTCCGTCCTGATCTGCACGTACACCTGCGGCTGCCCGCCGCCGTCCGGAGGCGTGAGCCCGGCCTCGACGACGGAGCCGCCGCCGGGACAGTCGCTCCAGCTGCGCACCCGGGCGAACCAGAGAGCCAGGGTGCGGTCGCGGGCGCCGTCGTAGCGGCACTGCGGATGGGCGAGGCCGTCGACCACGGCCGTGACGTCACCGTGCTCCAGCACCCCGGCGAAGACGCCGTTGACATCCGCGCCGAGGTCCTGCCAGCGGTCCAGGTCGTCGGCGACGGCGAACCCCGGCTGGTGCCCGGCGCGCAGGCCGAGGATGCCCGGGTCCCAGCCCGCCGCGCGTACCTGACCGGCCCACGCGGCGGGTACGGCGGCCGACACCCGCCCCGCCGCGTCCTCGATCCGCCGGTCGGCGGGCGCGGTGCCCTGCGGCCACAGCGCGAGGGCCGTGCCGGTCACGGCCGCCGTCACCACCAGCCCGGCGAGCAGGGCGGGTCGGCGGCGGGGACGACGGCCCGCCGCCAGGCGTTCCAGCTCCGCCGCGAACGACCGCGCGTCGGGCCAGCGCCGCGCACGGTCCGGACGCAGGGCGCGCAGCAGGGCACGCCGGACACCGGGGTCCAGACCCGGACGCAGCCGGTCGGGCCGTACGACCTTGCCGGGCGCACCCGGCACCGTCCCGGTGAGCAGGTGGTAGCCGACCGCGCCCAGGCTGTAGACGTCGGCACGCGCGTCGATGCCGGTCCCGGGCTCGGCCTGCTCGGGCGGCCGGTATCCCGCCGACCCGGCGGCCAGGGTCAGCCCGGACGCCTCCGCGAGGATCTTGGCCAGTCCGAGGTCGGCCAGCAGCACCTGCCGGGTGCCGTCCGGGCCGGTGCGCAGGAGCAGGTTGGACGGCTTGATGTCCCGGTGCACGATCCCCGCCTCGTGCAGCGCGGCCGCCCCGAGCGCCGCCGACGCCGTCAGCCGCAGCGCCTCCCCGACGGGCAGCGGGCCGTCCTGGAGCAGATCGGCGAGGGTGCCGCCGTCGGCGTACTCCATCACGAAGTACGGTCTGCCGTCCGGGAGTTCGCCGATGTCGTGAACCTGCACCACCCGCCGCGACGCGGCCCGGCGCAGCAACCGAGCCTCGGACAGGAAGCGTTCGCGGACGTCGAGTCGGTGCGACCAGTTGTCGGCGAGCACCTTCACGGCCACCGGGGCATCCAGCGTGTCGTCGTGGGCGAGCCACACCGTCCCGAACGCGCCGGTGCCCAGGCGTCGTTCGACCCGGTAGCGGCCGATGCGCTCGAGGGAGTGCATACGACTATCATGCCTGCCGCACCGACCATGGCGAGGGGAGCAGTCGTGCCGGACCGGCCCCCGACCGAGGACCTCGCCCGGCGCGCCGCAGACGGCGACCGGGCGGCGCTCGACGCGCTGCTCGCGGAGATCCGCCCCGAGGTCGTCCGGCGCTGCGGGCGGTTCCTGCCCTGCCGCGAGGACGCCGAGGAGGCGGCCCAGGACGTGCTGCTCCAAGTCGCCCGGAGGATCGGCACGTTCGAGGGGCGCAGCCGCTTCGGCACCTGGCTGTACACCGTGGTGGCCAACTGCTGCCGGCAGAAGTACCGCGAACTCAGGCGGCGCTCCGCCGAACAGCCCGCCCCGACGCTCGACGACCTTCGCGCGGACCCCCGCACCACCAGCGTCATCGCCGGTTCCCGGATCGACCTGCTGGAGGCGCTGGAACGCCTGGAGCGCGAACACCCGCTGCTGGTCGAGCCGTTGGTGTACCGGGACATCTGCCGACTGGAGTATGCCGAGGCCGCGGACCGCCTCGGCATCGCGCTGGGCACCTTCAAGTCCCGTCTGCACGAGGCACGCCGGCAGGTCAGGCCCTGGCTGGCCGAGTCGCCGTAGGACAGGCCCTGGCGGCTCACTCCTCGTCGAGCAGGGTGATCTCCGCCCAGATCGTCTTGCCGTCGGCCGTGTGCCGGCTGCCCCAGCGCTGGGTGAGCTGGGCGACCAGGAGGAGACCGCGGCCGCCCTCGTCCCAGGTCTTGGCGCGGCGCAGATGCGGGGCGGTGTGGCTGGTGTCGGAGACCTCGCAGATGAGCGTGGTCGCGTCGTGGATCAGCCGTAGCCGGATGGGGTGCGCGCCGTACCGGATGGCGTTGGTGACCAGCTCGCTCACCACCAGTTCCGCGGTGAACGACGCCTCCGACAGACCCCAGGTGCCCAGCTGCTCGACGACCTGCTTGCGGATGGGGGCGACGAGGGAGGGATCGGCGGGGATGTGCCAGGTCGCGACCTGGGAGGCGGGCAGGCCCCGGGTGCGGGCCAGCAGCAGGGCCACGTCGTCGGTGGAGCCGCCGGGCGGCAGCAGGGTGTTGAGGACCCGGTCGCAGGTCTCGTCGAGGGAGTCGGAGAAGGCCGCCAACGCCTCGCCCAGCAGTCGGTTGCCCGCGTCCGTGTCGCGTTCCGCGGACTCCACCAGGCCGTCCGTGTAGAACGCCAGGACCGAACCCTCGCGCAGGTCCAGTTCGGCCGACTCGAAGGGCAGTCCGCCCACGCCCAGCGGCGGCCCCGACGGCAGGTCGACCTGCTCGGGCGCGCCGCCCGGCGGGATCAGCATCGGCGCGGGGTGTCCGGCCCGGGCCAGTGTGCAGCGTCGCGACACCGGGTCGTACACCGCGTACACACAGGTCGCCCCGACCTCGCCCGGGCTGCCGTCGGCGCCGGCCTCGGCGGACAGCCGGACCACGAGGTCGTCGAGGTGGGTGAGGAGCTCGTCGGGGGCCAGGTCGATGTCGGCGAGGGTGCGTACGGCGGTGCGCAGCCGGCCCATGGTGGCCGAGGCCTGGATGCCGTGACCGACGACGTCCCCGACGACCATCGCGACCCGCATCCCGGACAGCGGGATCACGTCGAACCAGTCGCCGCCCACCCCGGCCCGGGCCGCGGGCAGATACCGGGAGGTCGCCAGCACGGCCGCGGTGTGCGGCAGCGAGCGGGGCAGCAGGCTGCGCTGGAGCGCGAGCGCGGTCTCTCGCTCGCGGGAGAAGCGGCGGGCGTTGTCGATGCAGACGGCCGCGCGGGCCGTCACCTCCTCGGCCAGCAGCACGTCGTCCGGCGTGAACGGATCGGGCCGCCTGAACCGGGTCAGCACCGCGACCCCGAGGGTCAGCCCGCGGGCCTGGATCGGCACCGACATCGTGGAGTGGATGCCGAACTGCCGGACGGCCTCGCCCCGCGCCTGGTTCCAGGTCAGCCACTCGTCCAGCTGTCCGGAGGCCACGGTGGCGACGATGGTCCGGCCCGCGACCAGTGAGTCGGCCTGGGGCGAGGAGGCCGGGTAGACCTCGACCTGTCCCGGCTTGGCCACGGCCTCCGGGGTGCCCGGGTTGACCGACTGGTGCGCGGCCCGGCGCAGCCCGATCGGTGTGGTGAGGGACGGGGGAGGGTCGCCGTTCTCCTGCGGGTCCAGCAGGTCGACGCTGACGAAGTCGGCGAGCGCGGGCACACAGACGTCCGCGAGTTCCTGTGCCGTCCGGGTGACGTCGAGCGTGGAACCGATGCGCACGCTCGCCTCGTTGACCAGTTGCAGCCGCTCACGGGCCAGGTAGTTCTCGGTGAAGTCGTGCGCCGCCAGACACACGCCCCGCACCCGGCCCTCGCGGTCGGTGACCGGGGCCATTCTGGCCAGCCAGGCGTGCGCCAGCGTCTCGCCGCCGGTGCGCATGTACGTCTGGACGTCCTCCGGCCGGCCCGAGGTGAGCACCCGCAGCAGATGCGCCTCCAGCTCCGCGCTCTGCGGTTTGCCGCCGATCTCCGACAGCCTGAGGCCCCGGATGCGTGCCTCGGGCAGTCCGATCACGTCGGCCATGGCGTCGTTGAGCCGGCTCAGCCGCAGCCGCTCGTCGTAGACCGCGACAGCGCACGGCGACTGCACGAGCGCCGCCGTGGCGAGCGGGTCGTCGCCGGAGCGCGGCTCGCCGTCCTCCAGCGGGGTCACGACGAGCCACCGTCCCGGGGCGCCGTCCTCGGAGCGGTGGTGATGGGCGAGCAGCCACACGGACACCGTGCCGCCGTCGCGGTGCCGGAGCGTGACCGTGCCGTCCCAGCGCGGACCGGCCGGGGCGAAGGCTGCCCGGAGACCATCGCTGACCAGCAGGTTCTCGGCCCGACTCCCCACGACCTCGGCGGCCGGACGGCCCAGCAGGCGCTCCGCGCCGGCGTTCCACTCGACGACCGTGCCGTGGTCGTCGATGACAGCCCGTGCCGTCGCGGCATCGTCGAACGGATAGTCCGGGCTCATCGTGGCCACTCCATTGCGCACACTCACAGTGAACAGACACGTCACTTGAGTTCCAGCCTAGTGCGTCACGCTCGTGCGCGGACCGGAACCCCCCGCGTACCGCGCGGTCCGCTGCCGGACGGGGTCAAGGCGGAAATCCGGCCGATGTGACGGCTGAGGCAGCTGCGGTGTTCCGCACCCTTGACGGTCCCGAGTGGCATCACGTCAGAATCTGTGTGTTCACGATCAGTTGTGAGTACTTCTGGGCCCTGATGAGAAAGAGCCGGATGAGGGAGAGCCGCACG
The DNA here is from genome assembly GCF_045041065.1 of Streptomyces sp. NBC_00028. Lineage (NCBI taxonomy): Bacteria > Bacillati > Actinomycetota > Actinomycetes > Kitasatosporales > Streptomycetaceae > Streptomyces > Streptomyces sp. NBC_00028. The sequence goes on from NZ_CP108293.1 coordinate 9,025,711, forward strand.
TCATGACGGTCACTCGCAGATCTGTTCTGATCGCCTCCGCCGCCGCCCCCACGGCCGGAGCGCTGCTCGGCACCCCGGCGGCCCTGGCCGCCGAGGCCGTGGGCGGCACCGCGGGCCGCAGCACGGTCGCCCTGCGCGACGGCTGGCGCTTCGCCCTGGTCAACCCGGGCGGTATCACCGACCCCACCGGCGCCTACGCCGGCGCCGCCGACCCCGCCTACGACGACTCGGCGTGGCGCGAGGTGGCCGTGCCGCACGACTGGAGCATCGAGCTCGCCCCGACCACCCAGAACGGCACCACCAGCGGCACCGGCTTCTTCCCCGGCGGCCTCGGCTGGTACCGCCTCGCCTTCACCCTGCCGCCCGGCTACGCGGGCAAGCGCGTCGCGGTGGAGTTCGACGGCGTCTACATGGACTCGTACCTCTACTGCAACGGCACCGAGGTCGGACGCCACCCCTACGGCTACACCGGCTTCGCCTTCGACCTCACCGATCTGCTGCACACCGACGGCACCACCGAGAACGTCATCGCGGTCAAGGTGCAGAACCGGCTGCCCAGCAGCCGCTGGTACTCGGGCAGCGGCATCTACCGCGAGGCCCGCCTCGTCGTCACCGAGCCGGTGCGCGTGGAGCGCTGGGGCACCCACGTCACCACCCCGGACATCACCGAGGAGCGGGCCCTCGTCCGGGTGGCGACCTCCGTGGTGAACGCGTCCGGCACCCCGAGCCAGGTCGAGATCCGCTCGACGGTGAAGGACGCCAGGGGTTGGACGGTCACCCGCACGGCGACCACGGTCGACCTCACCGACGAGGCGACCGAGACCCACGAACTCACCGTCCCCGAACCCAGGTTGTGGGACTTCGCCGACCCCCACCGTTACACCCTGCTGACCGAACTGCGCGTCGGCGGACGGACCGTCGACACCTACCGCACCCCGTTCGGCATCCGCACCGTCCGCATCGACCCGGACGAGGGGTTCCATCTCAACGGCCACCACGCGAAGTTGAAGGGCGTCGACCTGCACCACGACCTCGGCGCGCTCGGCGCGGCCGTCAGCGTCGACGCGATCCGTCGCCAGATGTCGATCATGAAGTCGATGGGCGTCAACGCCTTCCGCACCTCGCACAACCCGCCCTCGCCGGAGATGATCCGGGTCTGCGAGGAGCTCGGCATCGTCATGATGGTGGAGGCCTTCGACTGCTGGCGCAGCCCCAAGACCCGTTACGACTACGGCCGGTTCTTCGACGAGTGGTCCGACCGGGACATCGCGGAGATGGTGCTGGCCGCCCGGAACTCACCCGCCGTCATCATGTGGTCGATCGGCAACGAGATCTCCGAGTTCACCTCCACCGCCGGCCTCACCATCGCGGACCGCCTCATCGCCGGCATCAAGACCCACGACGACACCCGCCCCGTCGTCATCGGCTCCCACCGTCACCGCAGCGTGCCCGTCCCCGGCACCCCCGCCGACCTGATCCTCGCCAAACTGGACGGACTCGGCCTCAACTACAACACCGCCAAGTCGGTGGACGCGCTGCACGCCCGCTATCCGCACCTGTTCCTCTTCGAGTCCGAGTCGTCCTCCGAGACCTCGACCAGGGGCGCCTACCAGGAGCCGGAGCACCTCAACACCGGCGAGAACCACACCCCGGGCAAGCGGGCCGTCTCCTCCTACGACAACAACCTCGCCTCCTGGACCATGAGCGGCGAGTACGGCCACAAGAAGGACCGCGACCGGAAGTGGTTCACCGGCCAGTTCCTGTGGTCCGGCATCGACTACATCGGCGAACCCACGCCGTACGACGTCTTCCCGGTGAAGGCGTCCTTCTTCGGCGCCGTCGACACGGCCGGCTTCCCGAAGGACATGTACCACCTGTTCCGGAGCCAGTGGATCGACGAACCAATGGTCCATCTGGTGCCGATGACCTGGAACCACGAGGAGGGCGACACGGTCGAGGTGTGGGCGTACTCCAACGTCGACACCGTCGAGCTGTTCCTCGACGGAAAGTCCCTGGGCGTAAGGAAGTTCGACACGAAGACGACCGTCGACGGGCGCGGCTACCTGGAGACCACCGAGGCGACCGGCGACGACAAGACCTTCACCGACGGCCCCTACCCCGGCAGCTACACCAGCCCGAACGGCAGCGCAGGCAAGCTGCACCTGACGTGGCAGGTCCCCTACCGGCCTGGTGAGTTGAAGGCCGTGGCCCGGCGGGGCGGGAAGACCGTCGCCACCGATGTGCTGCGCACCGCCGGCGCGGCGCACGCCGTGCGGCTGACCGCCGACCGCAAGTCGGTGGCCGCGGACGGGCGTTCGCTGGTGTTCGTCACCGCGGAGATCGTCGACGCCCGGGGGGTGGTCGTGCCCGACGCCGAGGATCTGATCGCGTTCGAGGTGAAGGGTGGCTCGCTCGCCGGGCTGGACAACGGCCGTCAGGAGAGCGCCGAGCGCTATCAGGCCGCCACCCGCACCGCGTTCCACGGCAAGGCGCTCGCCGTCGTGCGCGCGGGCACCGAGCCGGGGCGCCTGAAGGTGACCGCACGGGCGGAGGGGCTGCGCGCGGACACCACGACCGTGCACGCCAAGCCCGCCCGCTCGGCCGCGGCCACCCCTGCGGCCGACTTCCGGCCCGACCACCCTGTCCCGCCGAACTACCCCTACGCGGACGCCAGTTACTCCGGCCGCACCGACACGCTGCCCGCAGCGATGCTCGACGGCGATCCGGCGACCGGCTGGTCCAACGCCTTCAGCAAGGCCGCCACCGCGCTGTTGCCGGTGTTCAACGGGGCCAGGGCCGAGGACTGGGTCTCCGTGGACTTCGGGCGGACGCGGACCTTCGACCGGGTGGAGGTCTCGTTCACCCTGAGCGCGGCCCACAGCCTGCCCGCCGCCGTCGAGGCGGAGGCGTGGGACGGAAAGCGCTGGGCGAAGGCGGAGGGCGCGGCTGTGGAGTGGGCGGGAGAGTCCGACGCGCCGACCGTCGTCACCTTCGACGCGCTCGCCGGATCCCGGCTGCGGCTGCTTCTGACCAGCGGCCATCCCGGTGAAGTCCGAGGCGCGGTGAGGATCAGCAGGCTGGCGGTGCCGGCCGCCTGACCCGCCTTCGCGTACGGTCCGGACGGGATCGGACCAATCAGTCACGTCCGGACCGTTGACGAGGTGTCATGCCTGCAACAAGCATGGCACCGACCGCCACTTGGGAGCGCTCCCATCATGAGCGCCGCCCGCAGCTCACCTAGGAGCCCCGGACGTGAAAAGACGCAGTACCACCCTGTTGTCCCTGACGGCCCTGCTGGGTGCGGTACTTGTCGCCGCGCCGACCTCCCCGGCAGCGGCCGACGAGGTCGAGCAGCTGAAGAACGGCACCTTCGACACCACCACCGACCCCTGGTGGGCGACCAGCAACGTCACCGCGGGCCTGTCCGACGGGCGGCTGTGCGCGGACGTGCCGGGCGGCACCACCAACCGCTGGGACGCCGCCGTCGGCCAGAACGACGTCACCCTGGTCAAGGGGGAGTCGTACAAGTTCGCCTTCACGGCGGACGGTGTGCCCGACGGGCATGTCGTGCGCGCGATCGTGGGGCTCCAAGTGGCCCCGTACGACACCTACTTCGAGGTCAGTCCGCAGCTCAGTGTCTCCGGCAACAGTTACTCCTACACCTTCACCTCACCCGTCGACGCCACCCAGGCGCAGGTCGGCTTCCAGCTCGGCGGCAGCGCGGACGCCTGGAAGTTCTGCATGGACGACGTGTCCCTGCTCGGCGGGGTGCCGCCGGAGGTGTACGAGCCCGACACCGGGCCGCGGGTGCGGGTCAACCAGGTCGCCTATCTGCCGTCGGGACCGAAGAACGCCACGCTGGTCACGGACGCGACGGAGAGGCTGCCCTGGCAGCTGAAGAACGCCTCCGGGACCGTGGTGGCGCGGGGTTCGACCACGCCGCGCGGCGTCGACGCGTCCTCCGCGCAGAACGTCCACTCGATCGACTTCGGGGCGTACAAGAAAGCGGGCACCGGCTACACGCTGGTCGCCGACGGGGAGACCAGCCGCCCGTTCGACATCGGCACCGGCGCCTACGAGCAACTGCGCCTGGACGCCCTGAAGTACTACTACACCCAGCGCAGCGGCACCCCGATCCGCGACGATCTCCGGCCCGGCTACGGCCGCGCCGCCGGTCATGTCGACGTGACCCCCAACCAGGGTGACTCCGCCGTGCCCTGCCAGCCGGGCGTCTGCGACTACAAGCTCGACGTCACCGGCGGCTGGTACGACGCCGGCGACCACGGCAAGTACGTCGTCAACGGCGGCATCTCCACCTGGGAGCTGCTCAGCACCTACGAGCGTGCCCTGCACGCCCGCACCGGCCGGCCCGCGAAGCTCGGCGACGGCACCCTCGCGATCCCGGAGAGCGGCAACAAGGTGCCGGACATCCTCGACGAGAGCCGCTGGGAGCTGGAGTTCCTGCTGAAGATGCAGGTGCCCGCCGGACAGCCACTGGCCGGCATGGCCCACCACAAGATCCACGACGAGGCGTGGACCGGCCTCCCGCTGCTGCCCAGCGAGGACCCGCAGAAGCGTGAACTGCACCCCGCGACCACCGAGGCGACCCTGAACCTCGCGGCCACCGCGGCGCAGGCGGCCCGCCTCTACAAGCCCTACGACAAGGCGTTCGCGGCGAAGACCCTGGCCGCCGCCCGTACGGCCTGGACCGCGGCCCTCGCGCACCCCGCCCTGCATGCCGACCCCAACGACGGGACCGGCGGCGGCGCCTACCCGGACACCGACGCCACCGACGAGTTCTACTGGGCGGCGGCGGAGCTGTATCTCACCACGGGGGAGAAGCAGTTCGCGGACTACGTCCTCAACTCGCCCGTCCACACCGCCGACATCTTCGGCCCGCTCGGCTACGACTGGGCCCGCACGGGCGCCGCGGCCCGCCTGGACCTCGCGACCGTGCCGAGCAAGCTGCCCGGCCGCGACAAGGTGCGCCAGTCGGTCGTCAAGGGCGCCGACCGCTACCTCGCCACGCTGAAGTCACAGCCGTACGGCATGCCGTACGCGCCCACCGACAACCTCTACGACTGGGGCTCCAACCACCAGATCCTGCACAACGGCATCGTCATCGCCACCGCGTACGACATCACGGGCGCCACGAAGTACCGGGACGGCGCCCTGCAGAGCGTCGACTACCTCTTCGGCCGCAACGCCCTGAACATGTCGTACGTCACCGGCTACGGCGAGGTGAACTCCCACAACCAGCACAGCCGTTGGTACGCCCACCAGCTCGACCCGAACCTCCCGAACCCGCCGAAGGGCACCCTGTCGGGCGGGCCGAACTCGAGCATCCAGGACCCCTACGCACAGAGCAAACTCCAGGGCTGCGTCGGCCAGTTCTGCTACATCGACGACATCCAGTCCTGGTCGACCAACGAGCACACCATCAACTGGAACTCCGCCCTGAGCCGGATGGCCTCCTTCGTGGCGGACCAGACGTAGGCGGAAAACGGCGGTGCACGGAAGTACGGCGACGAGCGGAGCTGGAAGGGCTGGTTCGTACCGGTCCCCAGCTCCCTCGGCGTCGGCACGATGTACCGTCCCGCTGCTCACCGGTCTTCCCGTCGGACGTGCGTGAGCTTGTCGGGGTTGGTGACGATGTACACGTCGGACACGCGGTCGCCCTCCGGCGTGAGGTCCATGACCATCACCGCGTAGGGCGAGTCCCCCTCGAACAGCACCGCCGACGGGTCCCCGTTGGCCTGCTCGTAGCGCAGCTCCAGGTCGAGGGCGGCGCCGCGGGAGCGGAACCCGTCGATGAAGCGGACCACCTTGTCCCGGCCGCGCACCGGACGCAGCCCCGCCGTCCTGCGGTTGCCGCCGGCGTCCGTCCAGATCGTCACGTCGGGCGCGAGGATCTCCATCAGCGCGCCGATGTCCCCACCGAGCGCGGCCTCCACGAACCGCTCGGTCGCCTCCTGCCGCACCCTCGGATGCGCGTCGTACAGCGGCCGGCGCGCGTGGACGTGCTCCCGGGCCCGGTGCGCGACCTGCCGTACGGCCGCCGCGGTGCGGTCGAGGATGTCCGCGATCTCGGTGTGCGGATATCCGAACACCTCGTTGAGCACGAACACCGCGCGCTCCAGCGGCGTCAGGGACTCAAGGACCACCAGCATCGCCATCGAGACCGACTCGCCGCGCAACGCCGTGTCCTCGGCGGCCGCGTCGGTGAGCAGGGGCTCGGGCAGCCAGGGGCCGACGTAGGTCTCGCGCCGTCTGCTGATCGCGGCGCGGCGGGCGAGGGCGTGGTTCACGGCGATACGGACCAGGTAGGCGCGGGGGTTGGCGATCCCGGCCAGCGACGAGTTGTCGGCCCGGGCCCGGGCCGTCCAGGACAGCCAGGTCTCCTGGACCACGTCCTCGGTGTCCGCGACGCTGCCCAGCATGTTGTAGACGATGCCGAACAGCAGCTCACGGTGGTCGACGAAGACGTCCGTCGCCTCGTCGGTCTCCGGATCACGGATCTCGGTCATGCGTGGCCTCCCCGGTGTGCGCTCACAACTGCGAGGGTCCTCGGGGGCGGGAACGTGACATCGGGGGGCGGAAATGTGACGTGCGCCTCACGGGGAGGATCCGCAGCATGGCTAGGTCGCGTCGTGGAAGACCAGGCCCAGGGCGTGGCGCCGGCCCGAGCGGACGGTGCTCACGCCGTGCCGCATCGCACCGGCGGACCAGCCGCGGCGGGTGCGCACCGGGTGGTCGCGGGTGGTGAAGACCAGGCCGTGGCCCTGCCGCAGCACGGTCGAGGTGCCCCGGGACTGGGCCCTGGGCCGCTGCTCCACCATCAGGAACTCACCGCCCGTGTAGTCCGTGCCGTACTCGTCGAGCCCGACCACGACCTGGAGCGGGAAGACCAGCTCGCCGAAGACGTCCCGGTGCAGGGCGTTCCAGTCGCCCGCCCCGTAGCGCAACAGGATCTGCGCCGACCGGTCCTGCCCGGCCGCGTGGCAGCGTTCCAGCCACTCGGTGAGGGAGTCGGGCCAGGGCGCGGGGCGGCCGAGGCGGGCCGCCCAGTCCCGGGCGACCGGCAGGAGGCGCGGGTAGAGCGCGGCGCGCAGGGCGGCCACCGGGGCGGGCAGGTCGTGGGTGAAGTAGCGGTACTCGCCCGAGCCGAAACGGTGCCGGGCCAGGTCGACGGTCGTGCGGAACAGCTCGGGCTTCTCGTACAACGCCGCCAGGTCACGGCACTCGGCGGGCGTCAGCAACTGCCCCGTGGGCGCGCTGCCGTGCTCGTCCAGCTCCGCGGCGAGGGCGTTCCAGTCCGTGCCGGTGACGCGGCGGTGGGCCTGCTTGAGGGTGAGGGTCATGAGGTGCCTCCCGTCAGACGAGCGTCGGCTGAAGCGCGCCCTCGTGCGTGAGCAGCCGTACCTTGCGCTCCACTCCGCCCGCGTACCCGCGCATCGAACCGTCGGCGCCGATCACCCGATGGCAGGGCCGCACGATCAGCAGGGGGTTGGCGGCGAGGGCCGCGCCGACGGCCGGGGTGTCGGCCCGCGCCACACCGAGTCGCGCGGCGAGTGCGCCGTACGTGGTCGTGGTGCCGTACGGGACGGCGTCCACCGCCTGCCAGACGCGTTGCTGGAACTCCGTGCCGGCGGCGGCGAACGGCAGCTCGAACCGGGTGAGCCGGCCCGCGAAGTACGCGGCGAGCTGAGCGGCGGCCTCGGTGAAGGCCGCGTCGTCGCGGCGCCGGTCGGCGCGGACGGCGGGGGCGGTGCGCTGTCCCGGCATCGACAGCGAGGCGAGCATCCCTTCCCGGCCCACGAGCAGCAGTTCGCCGAGCGGGCTCTCGATGGTGGTGTAAGTCGTCATGCAGGTCGTCATGGCTACGAGTCTGCTGCGCCGGGCGGCCCGTCACCGGCGGGAATCGGACATCACGCTGAGCGGGCCGCGGTACCCGTGGTGGACAGCTCTGACCTGGTGGTATTTACGGTCGAGTACCTCAGCGGTACCGTAAGGGCATGCCAGCTCTCAACGTCGAGTTCAGTGATCGTGAGCTAGAGGACCTGCGGCAGATCGCCAAGGAGCGCGGTACGTCGATGAAGGCCCTCGTCCGGGAGGCCGCCGCCGCCGACATCGCGCGGCATCGCGCCCTCCAGGAAGGCGCGGAGGCCTTCCGGCGCTTCTTCGCCGCCCACGCCGACGAGTTCGCGGCGGCCTTCCCCGACGACGAACCCGGCGTCCGGCGCGAAGAGCGGGTCGTCTGACCGATGGCCTCCGTGGTCCACATCGACGTGCCCTGGCTGCTCCAGCGTCACGAAGAGGTCCTGCCGGACCAGCCCACCATCAACGACTTCTCCGCGCTGGTGGCCGCCGTCGCCCGCCACCGCGTCGACCCGCCCCGCCTCGGAGTGGACTCCGACCCGGCCTGGCGGGCCGCCGCCCTGCTGCACACCCTCGCCCTGCTCAAGCCGCTGCCCTCGGCCAACGCCCGTTTCGCCTGCGCGACGGCCGTGGCCTACATGTTCGTCAGCGGCGTCGGCATCGACCCGCCCTACGGCGCCCTCGTCGACCTCGCCCGCGACCTGATCTCCGGCAAGACCGACGTCTACGGCGCCGCCGACCGACTGCGCTCCTGGCAGATCTGAGACCCGGCCGGTCCCGACCCGCCCTCGGGGCCGCCGACCGAGGGCGGGAGGATCGGGGTCGGCGGCCGGTTTCGCGCGGGAGAGCCGCCGTCCTGCGCGTGGCCTCCGAGGGGCCGGTACCAGTGCACTACGCGGTGGTGCGCGCCGGGAGCGTGCGCGGTGCTCCGGCGCGTGCGCGTGTTTCACACGGGGCGTGTGGAATACCGAAAGCAGGATGGGGAGAGCTGCGCCGACCGTGTTTCTGACTTTCTTTCAATGATGCTGATGTTGCCCAAGTGCCTTGTTGGCCATGACTCCCTTGTGCAAGGGTGAACCACCCGTGCGGGGGGTAAAGTCCGGGCTTCATTCGTCCCGTGGGGAACCGGGCCGGACGAGCCGTCGGTGAATTTCACGCTCCTCGCGCAGCGCCAAAGAGGACGCACACGTCCCCGCTCCTTTTCGGCGAGTTGAAGCCCAGAGTCACCTGCGTGTGGGAAGGAACCCGCTCAGTGCCCACCCCCCACCCCCCTCGTCCGCCGTACCCGCCCCCCGGCGGCGTTCCGGGGGAATCCGACGACGACCTCGGTGCCGGTCTCAGAGGCCGTCCGGACGGCGAGGCGGCCCAGTCGGCCGCGCTGTTGATGGCGCGTCACTGGCAGCCGGTCCACGAGTACGCCGTGATCTGCCTCGCCTCCCGGTCGGAGGTGGCCTCGATGGTCACCGCCGCCGCCTTCCACCAAGTCCTCGACCGCCTCGCGCTCGGCGAACCCGCCACCGCGCTGCGCCCCCGGCTGCTCGTGCGCGCGCGGGACACCGTCCGGGAGTGGTCGGCCGAGGACCGAATATCCGGCGTTCTCCCCGACCTCGCGAAACCCGCCGGCGGTCGCGGTATGCGGGCGGCGAAGTCCATGACGCCGGAAAACCGCAAACTCGCCGAGCGTTCATTCCTCGCCCTGCCCGGACTCGCCCGCTGTCTGCTGTGGCACACCGAGGTCGAGGCCGAGCCGATTGCCGTCCCCGCCGGTCTGCTCGGCATGGATACCGACGCCGCGTCGGCCGCTCTCGAACAGGCGCGTGACAAATTCCGCGAGGGTTGTGTACATGCCCATCGGGAACTCGCGCCGACCAAGGATTGCCGGTTCTACAACCGACTCCTCGACGTCCCCATTCGGCGCGGCGGAGCCCTGTTGCCGGATGTCCAGCAGCATCTGGACGAGTGCCGCTACTGCCGTTTCGCCGCCGAACAACTCAGCCATTTCGAGGGCGGGTTGGGTGTGCTGCTCGCCGAGTCCGTGCTCGGCTGGGGAGCCCGCCGCTACCTCGATACCCGGCGCGGGAACGACCGGCAGGGCCCGCGCGCCCAGGGCGGCGCCCGGCACGGCGGCGGACGCCGACGGTTGCTGTCCCGCATCCCGTCTCCCGGCCGCCGTCCCCCCGAGGGCCCCCGACCCTCCCGGGTACTGCTCACCGGAGTGGGCCTCGCCTCGGTGGGCCTGATCGCCAGTGTGCTCGCCGCGAGCCTCTGGTCGGACGACGGCGGTGCCGACCCGGCCGCCTCCACCAGCGCCACCGGCAGTGAGTCGGCTCCGGACGGCGTCTCCGCCTCCCCGCCGGGCACCGCCCAACTGCCCCTCGCGCCCAGCCGGTCCAGGCTGCGCAACGTCGGCGCCGACCTCTGCCTCGACATCCGCGGCGAGGTGAAGAAGGGCGCCGGGACCGAACTGGAGGCCTGCTCGGACGACGACACCCAGAAGTGGACCTACGACGAGGAGGACGGGCTGCTGCGCAGCGCCGCGGACCCCGACCTGTGCCTCGACTCACGGGCCGACGCCGGTGTGGTCATCCTCGGCAGCTGCGCGGACGAGAAGAGCAAGCGGTCCGCCGACGTGCGCTACGACATCACCGTGCAGGGCGAGTTGCTCACCCGCTGGGACGACCAGCTCGCCGTCACCTCCACCAGCGGGGAGCCGGACTCCGACATCGTGGTCAAGGTGCGGGACGGTTCCGACCAGCAGCGCTGGGTGACGGACGCCGTCTCGCCCAGCGCCGGCGCGCTGTCGGTGCCCGACTCGGACGCCCCGTCCGTGCGGGCCGTCGACCTCACCGAGCGGGGGGCGCCCCGTTGACCACGTCCCGGGGCGGGTCGCCCGCCAGATAGCCCGTCACGTTCCGCACGGCGGCCAGGGCGATCCGCACCAGCGTCTCGCGGGTGACGCCCCCGACGTGCGGCGACAGCACCACGCCCGGGGCGCGTAGCAACCGCAGGGCCGGGGTGGGCGGTTCGGGGTCGAAGACGTCGATGCCCGCCCCGGCGAGGGCGCCCTTGTGCAGGGCGTCGGCGAGGGCGTCCTGGTCGATCAGGGCGCCCCGCGCGGTGTTGACGACGAACGCGGTCGGCTTGAGCAGCGCGAGCCGGGCCGCGTCGAGGAGGTGGCGCGTCTCCTCGGTCAGGGGCGTGTGCAGGGAGACGTAGTCGCTGGTGCGCAGCAGTTCGTCGAGCGGCACATGGCGGGCCCCGCCCGACCGTGCCTCCGTCTCCTGCGCCACCCGGCGCCGTCCGGCGTAGAGGACGGTCATGTCGAACGCGACGGCGCGCCGGGCGACTTCACGTCCGATCCGGCCCAGTCCGACGATGCCCAGCGTCTTGCCCGACAGTTCGGTCAGGGACCGTTGGAGGCGGGGGAGCGCCCAGTCGGCCTCGACGAGCGCGGTGTGGGCCGGGACCACCCGCTTGGCCAGCGCCAGCATCAGGGCGAAGGTCTGCTCGGCCACGTTCTGCGCCTCGGCGCCGGTGGAGCCGATGGTGCACACGGGCACCCCGAGGTCGCGCGCGGCCTCGACGTCGACGTGGTCGAAGCCGTGACTCGCGCACTGCACCAGCTCCAACTCGGGTGCGGCGGCGAGGTGTTCGGCGGTGAGGGGGGCCAGCGCCGTGATGACGACGTGGGCCGTGCAGAGGGCCGTCGGGTCCTCGTCGGCGCGCTCGACCACGGTGACCTCGGCGTCGTCGGGGAAGAGCGTGGCGAGCCCGGCTCCGGCGCCGCGCCCGCCGACGTGCGGGGCGATGACGGCGAGTACGTTCTTCGACGCGGTCATACGGGGTCCTCGGTGAGGTCGGCGGGGCCCACGGTGGCGGGGGAGGCGTGGCCTGACAGGGCGAGGGTGAGGTCGAGTTCGGCGAGCAGACAGCGGATCACGTGCTCGACGCCGGCCTGTCCGTCGAGGCCGAGGCCGTAGACGTACGGCCGTCCGACGAGCACCGCCCGCGCGCCGAGCGCGAGCGCCTTGAAGACGTCGTCGCCGGTGCGGACGCCGCTGTCGAACAGGACGGTGAGCCGGTCGCCGACCGCCTCGGCGACCAGGGGCAGTGCGTCGGCCGCGCCGATCGCCCCGGCGACCTGCCGGCCGCCGTGATTGGAGACGACGACGCCGTCCATCCCCGCGTCGGCGGCCAGTCGGGCGTCGTCCGGGTGCTGGATGCCCTTCAGCACGATCGGGCCGTCCCAGTTCTCCCGCAGGAACGCCAGGTCCGGCCAGGTCTTGGCGGGGTCGGCGAACATGCCGACGAAGTGCAGCACCGCCGCGTTCGGGTCCTCGTGCACCGGCTTGGCCAGGGCCGCCTGGAACGCCGGGTCGGAGAAGTAGTTGGCGGTGCCGACCCCGTGCAGGAACGGCAGATACGCCTGGTCCAGGTCACGGGGCCGCCAGGCCAGGAGGGGAGTGTCGAGTGTGACGACGAGGACGGTGAACCCGGCCGCCCTCGCGCGGCCCAGGAAGCTCCTGGCGACCTCCGGGTCCTTGGGCCAGTACAGCTGGAACCAGCGCTCGGCGTCCCCCATCGCCTCGGCGACCTGCTCCATCGGCGTGCTGGAGGCGGAGGACAGGATGTACGGGACGCCCTGCGCGGCGGCGGCCCGGGCGGCGGCGCACTCGGCGTCCGGGTGCATGATCGACAGCACGCCGACCGGTGCCAGGGCCAGCGGGGCGGGCAGCGAGCGGCCGAGGACCTCGACGGCGAGGTCCCGCTCGTGCACGTCCCGCAGCATGCGCGGCACGATCCGCCGGCGCTCCAGCGCCGCCCGGTTGGCCCGGGCCGTACTGCCGTCACCCGCGCTGCCCGCCACATAACCGACCGGCCCCGGCCCGAGCCGCTGCTCGGTGAGCTCCTCCAGGCGGGTCAGATCGGTCGGGAGCCGCGGCACGGCCCCCGACATCCCGTTGAGATAGATCTCGTACTGGAAGTCCGCCCAGTGCCTGGCCATCCGCGGGTCCCGCCTCTCGTCGCTGAGAACGCGTTGCGCTCCGACGATACTGGCGAGTAAGGGCCGGTCAGAACACCGGGGTCGGCGGCCGTTCAACAGGCCGGGGTCAGCCGCCGTTCGCCGCCGCCACGGGCTCCGGCTCGCCGGGCACCGCGCCCGGTCCGGTGATGGCCGGCACCGGTACGTCGACGGTCCGCGCCAGCCGCGCGCCCTCGGGCCCGTACACCGCGCGGGGCTCGGGGAAGACCCGCAGCAGGGTCAGGAACAGCACCGCGGAGACCACCAGCGACAGCGGCAGGCTGATGTCGATGCCGTTGGCCAGATCACCCAGCGGGCCGACGAACTGGCCCGGGATGTTGGTGAACAGCACACCCAGCAGCGCGGAGACCCACCAGGCGGTCATGCCGCGCCAGTTCCAGCCGTGCGCGAACCAGTAACGGCCGCCGCGCTGGCGGCGGTTGAAGACCTGGAGGGCGTCCGGGTCGTACCAGCCGCGTCGGGTCCAGAAGCCCAGGATCATCACGACCATCCACGGCGTGGTGCAGGTGATGATCATCGTGGCGAACGTCGAGATCGACTGGACGAGGTTCAGGCCGAACCGTCCGATGAAGATGAACGCGATCGACGCGACACCGACCAGCAGGGTCGCCTGTACCCGGGACAGCCGCGGGAACACCGAGGAGAAGTCGAGGCCGGTGCCGTACAGGGCGGTCGTGCCCGTCGACATGCCGCCGATCAGGGCCAGCAGACACACCGGCAGGAAGAACCAGCTCGGCGAGATGGCGAGCAGTCCGCCCACGAAGTCGGGGGCCGCGGGGTCGACGTAGTCCGGGGCCTTGGTCGCGATGATGCTGGCGGTGCCCAGGCCGAACAGGAACGGCAGCAGCGTGGCGATCTGCGACAGGAACGCCGCGCCGACCACCCGACGGCGCGGGGTGCTCGCCGGGATGTAGCGCGACCAGTCGCCGAGGAACGCGCCGAACGACACCGGGTTCGACAGCACGATCAGCGCGGCGCCGATGAAGGACGGCCAGAACAGGGACTGCGTCGCCGCGTCCGCCGAGTCCGTGAAGACGCCCGCGTACGACGGGTCGAAGTCCCCGGCGAAGGCGATCGCACCGACCACGAACAGCACGCTCGCCGAAGTCACCGCGACCTTGTTGACGAACAGCATGAACCGGAAGCCGTACACGCACACCGCGAGGACCAGACAGGCGAACAGCGCGTACGCCACGACGTAGCTCAGATCGCCGCGCGGCAGCCCGAACAGCCGGTGGGCGCCGCCGACCAGGGCGTCGCCGGAGCTCCACACCGAGATGGAGAAGAACGCGATCGCCGTCAGCAGGGAGAGGAACGAGCCGACCACCCGGCCGTGCACACCGAGGTGGGCGGACGAGGAGACGGCGTTGTTGGTGCCGTTGACCGGCCCGAACACCGCCATCGGACACAGGATCAGCGCACCCGCGACCACACCGAGGAGGGTGGCCGCCAGGCCCTGCCAGAAGGAGAGCCCGAACAGGATCGGGAAGGCGCCCAGCACACAGGTGGAGAAGGTGTTGGCGCCACCGAAGGCGAGCCGGAACAGGTCCAGTGGCGTGGCGGTGCGGTCCGCGTCGGGGATGCGGTCGACACCGTGGGTCTCGACCTCGGTCAGGGACGGCGCGGACGAGGGGTCGGGCTGCGGGGACAAGGGGGCTCCAGCGAGGGGGATCGGCGGTGGAGCGCGTCGTGGCGCGGGGAGGGGCGGGGGAGGGCCGGGCGCCGTCGCTGGGGTGTGCGGCGGGAGAGGGGCCGTCCTCTCGGGGGTCTGCCGACGGTAAGGCCGGGGTCAAGGGCCGCACCAGAGGAAGTTTCATCCATTCCTCGCGTCACGAATGTACGAACCCTCCATCACTCGGTGTCCGTGGGCGCCTCCTCCGGCTCGGCGTCGGGCCCCTGTGCCCGTACCCGCTGGACGTGTTCGAGGGAGTCGCGCAGTTCGGTGAGCCAGTCGTCGGTGTGCCGCTGGACGAGGCGGACGCACCAGGCGAGCGCGTCGCTGCGGCTGCGCGCGACCCCGCCCGCGATGAGCGTGTCCAGGACCTGGCGCTCGGGCTGGCGCAGCCGGGTCATCACGGGCGCGGCCACATGCGTGAACAGGGCGCGTTCCCCGGCGCACTCCACGCCCCAGGACACCTTGCGGCGGAACCGGTGCTCGGCCTCGCGGGCCACTTCGATCCGGGTGTCGCGGGTGCGCTCGCGGAACTCCTGGACGCGGCTGCGCACGGCCGCCTCCCGCTCGGTGGCCGGGGCGCCCTCGGCGAGCCGCGGCGCGGGGATGCGGCCGATGACGGTGATCTCCTCGCGGTCGACCGTCAGCTCGGCCAGTTCTTCGAAGAGGTCGTCCGGCAGCCGCCCGGCGAACCAGCCGCGCAGTTTCTCCTGCTGCTCTGTCGTAATCATGTAATGACGATTACTCCGCCGGAGCATGAACGCAAGGGGGCGGAGAGGGGTCAGCCGAGAGCTCAACCGGAATGTTTCAGGCCGATTGCGGAGCCGGTGTGAACCGGCCATTCGGTCGGGCGGGACGATCAAGAACCGCGTGGTTACTGGGCTCCGGTGTTCGAATTCCGTGACTTCGCGCCACTGATTCAACACGCAAGGTTACTGAATCACGTGGGGTCGATGTGTGTTCCGGCCGCCGACTCGGCAGACTCGCGCTCGCCGCCCCGACGCCGATCGTGCCGGGTGCGGCACCACCCTCGTCTCAGCGGAAGGATGCTCATCATGCGGAACACCGCGCGCTGGGCGGCGACCCTCGCTCTCACGGCCACCGCCGTCTGCGGCCCCCTCACCGGGACCGCGCTCGCCGCCACGGACTCGCTCTACGCCCCCTCGGCCCTGGTCCTCACCACGGGCCACGGCGACAGCGCCGCCACCGTCACGCCGGCCCGCGCGGTCACCCTCTCCTGCGCCCCGACGCCGTCCGGCACCCACCCGGCGGCTGCCCTCGCCTGTGCCGAACTGCGCGGCGTGGGCGGGGACTTCGACGCGCTGGAGGCCCGTGACGACGTGATGTGCACCAAGGAGTACGACCCCGTGGTCGTCACCGTCGACGGTGTCTGGCAGGGCCGACGTGTCTCCTATGAGCGCACTTTCGCCAACGAGTGCGTGAAGAGCTCCCTCGGGTCGAGTCTCTTCAGCTTCTGACAGTCTCTTCACCCCCTGAGGACCGAGGTCGCACGGTCCCCGTGGAACCGGACGGCCGCCCGTGGCTGGGGAGCGCGGGCGCCGTCACGGGGACCGGTGCGATCTCGCACCGAGGGCCGGTCGGGCGGAGTGGGGCCGCCCGGCCGGCCTTCGTAATGTGTGTTCACGGGCTCATGGAGCCTGCCCGTCGCCCTCCGACTCCTCCTGGGCCCGCACGTTCGGGGTGATGGCCTCGCCCGCCTCGCCCCGGCGCCGGCGCTGGGCCTCGGAGTCGTGGGTGCGGCGTACCGTCTCCTCGAACTCCCGCAGGACTTCCTCCACCGCGGTCTCGGGAGGCTTCTTGTCGTGGGTCATCACGGTGTCCTTTCTCAGTTCGTCGCCGCCGCGATGCGCAGCGGCACGAGGTCCTGGTCCCCGGGTTCCTCGGCGCGGCGGCTGACACCCGCCCACCAGGAGGGGCCGTCCTCGATATGGCGCAGCAGGACGCCCTCGCGGATCGCCCACGGGCAGATGCCGACGGTCCTGATGCCGGTGAGCTTCAGTGCCGTGTGCGCGACCACCGCGCCGGCCAGGCTCTGTGCGGCGCGGGGCGCCGAGATGCCGGGGAGCCGGGCGCGTTCGGCGGTGGGCAGGGCGGAGAGGCGGGTGATCGCGGCCTTCAGGTCCGAGCGGTGCAACTGCCGCTCCACGAACGGCCCGTGCCGTCCCGGCGGTGCCCCGCACAACCGGCCCAGCTGCTGGAACGTACGGGAGGTGACCACCGCCGTGTGCGGTCCCTCCCAGCGGATCCGGGCCGCCACGTCCCGCAGTTGATGCCGGACCCGGCGCCGCAACGCCCGCAGCAGTTCCGGGGAGGGCGGATCCTCGCCGGAGAGGAACTCATGGGTGAGCCGGCCCGCGCCCAGTGGCAGCGAGGCCACGAAATCCGGTAACCGTCCCCGCCCGAAGGCCACTTCGAGGGAACCGCCACCGATGTCCAGCAGGGCCAGCGGCCCCGACCGCCACCCCATCCAGCGCCGCGCCCCCAGGAAGGTGAGCTCCGCCTCCAGCTCGCCCGGCATCGTGCACAGTTCGACCCCCGTGCGGGTCCGTACCGCACGCAGCACCGCCCGGCGGTTGGGCGCACTGCGCACCACCGCCGTGGCGAAGGCCAGCGGCGGCGCGGAACCCCACTCGGTCGCCGTCCGGTCCGCCTCGGCCACGGCGGTGACGAGTCTGTCGACCGCCTCCGCCGGCACCGGGCCGCCCGGCTTGACCTGTTCCGACAGGCGTAGCCGCCACTTCGCGGTGTGCACCGGCAGCGGAACCCCGCCCTCGGCGTCCGCGACCACCAGCCGGACCGTGTTCGACCCCACATCCACCACGCTCATTCGCATGGACCGGTGAGTACCCGCTTCGGGGCCCTCCGTCACCGCGGCCGGGTGTGATGCGCGGCAACCGGCCAGGAATCGGCCCGCCGATGTACGCGTACCGGCGGCACGGGCAGCGCAGAGGGGCCGCCGTCTCCCTGATGACGGCGGCCCCTCGGTCCTGGGGGGAACTACATGTGGACGACGGGTGCGGCGTCCGGGTCCTGCTCCGGCACCCCGCGGCGGTAGAGCAGGAAGGCGATCAGCGTGCCGGCGGCGAAGAGGCCCGCCGACCACCAGAAGGCGGTGGTGTAGCTCTCGATGGTGGCCTGGGCCTGCACGAGCTTGTTGCTCGGGTCCTTGCCTGCCAGGTAGTCGGTCGCGGCGCTCGCGGCCAGGGTGTTCAGCAGCGCCGTACCGATCGAACCGCCCACCTGCTGCATGGCGTTGACCGTGGCGGAGGCGACACCGGCGTCCTCGGCCGCGACCCCCGCCGTGGCCAGCTGCATCGCGGGCGGCATGACCAGACCGAGGCCGAAACCGACCACGATCAGCTGCGGCAGCACGGCGCTCGTGTAGGACGAGGCGACCCCGATGCCGGTCAGCCAGGCCATACCGACGGCGGCGATGCCGAAGCCCAGCGGGATGACGGCCTTCGGGCCCATCCGTGGCACCAGCTTGGTCGTGCCGAGCTGGGCGCCCACCATCAGCGCGGCGACCATCGGCAGGAACGCGACACCGGTCTTCGTCGGGCTGAAGCCCAGGTTGAGCTGGAGGTAGTAGGTGAGGAAGAGGAACACACCGAACATGCCGCCGCCGGAGATCAGTACGGCGAGGAAGGAGGCGGCGCGGTTGCGGTCGAGCAGGATGCGCAGCGGCAGCAGCGGGTGCGCGGCCTTGGTCTGCCACCAGGCGAAGGCCACGAGCAGCACACCGCCGACGATCAGGAAGCCCCAGGTGGCGGGCGAGTCCCAGTCGTGGGTCTCGGCGTTGGAGAAGCCGTAGACCAGGGAGAACAGACCGGCGGCGACCAGGACCGTGCCCGGCACGTCCAGCTTGGAGTTTCCGGCGTCACGATGGTTGTGCAGCAGCATCCAGCCGCCGGCGAAGGCGACCACGGCGATGACGACGTTGACGTAGAGGGTCCAGCGCCAGTCGAG
This sequence comes from Streptomyces sp. NBC_00028, assembly GCF_045041065.1. Lineage (NCBI taxonomy): Bacteria > Bacillati > Actinomycetota > Actinomycetes > Kitasatosporales > Streptomycetaceae > Streptomyces > Streptomyces sp. NBC_00028. Next base: position 9,044,292 of record NZ_CP108293.1, read on the forward strand.
TGCGTCGGTCAGGACGCCGCCGAGCAGCAGACCCACCGCACCGCCGGCGCCGGCGATGGCGCCGTAGACGCTGAAGGCCTTGGCGCGCTCCTTGGCGTCGGTGAACGTCGTGTTGAGAAGCGAGAGCGCGGCGGGCGCGAGGAGTGCGCCGAAGGCACCCTGGAGAGCACGGGCGGTGACCAGCATCTCGAAGTTGGTCGCGGCGCCGCCGAGCGCGGAGACCGCGGCGAAGCCGACGACACCGATCAGGAAGGCCGTCTTGCGGCCGAAGAGGTCGGCGATCCGGCCGCCCAGCAGCAGGAGGGAGGCGAAGGCCAGGGCGTAGGCGGTGACGATCCACTGCCGGTTGCCGTCGGAGAACCCGAGGTCGGCCTGGGCCGAGGGAAGGGCGATGTTCACGATGGTGGCGTCCAGGACCACCATCAGCTGCGCGAGGGCGATGACGCCGAGGATCCACCACCGCTTGGTGGAGGCAGCCTCGGGCGACGCCTCGACCGCGCCCGCCTGGGCGCTGTCGGTCAGGGTCTTCTGGGACATGGCGGAACCACTCCAGGGAAGTCGTTCGGAATTTACAAAGCCGTAAACGAAACTGTTTCGTACACATCGAGGCTAGAGCACTTCCAGCGAAACGGCAACGTTTCGCTGGGGAGGGAGGTCGAGTGTGATCAGCGGCACGTTCGGGGTCGAGGGTGCGGAGCTGTACTACGAGCTACGAGGGAGCGGTCCACCGCTGCTGATGATCAGCGGCGCGGGCGGCGACGCCGGCTACTACACGGAGGTCGCCGCGGACCTCGCCGACGCGTTCACCGTGATCACCTACGACCGGCGCGGCAACTCCCGTAGCACCGGCCGTTCCGGGGCGCCGACGGACCTCGCCGAGCAGGCGGCCGACGCCCACGCCCTCGTCGCGGGTCTCGCGGGCGGCCGGGCGCTGGTCTTCGGCAACAGCGGGGGCGCGATCATCGGGCTGACGCTGGCCGCGCTGCATCCCGCGTCCCTGGCGGGCCTGATCGCCCACGAACCGCCCGCCGTGAACGTCCTGCCCGCCGACGACCCTGCGCGCGGCTTCTTCGCCGACGTGGCCGACCGGTACGCGCGCGGCGGCGCCCCGGCCGCGGGGCGCCGGTTCGCCGAGACTGTCCGCGGCGAGGGGACGTATCGCTGGCCGGACGACCTGTGGCGACGGTTCCTGGGCAATCAGGCCCATCTCTTCGGCACCGAGTGGGCGGCCTTCGCCGGCTTCCGGCCCGACGAGGGCGCGCTGAAGTCGGCCCCGTTCCCGATCGTCCTGGGCGCCGGCGCGGAAGACCGCGACACCTACTACGCCCGCCCCTCCGTCGAGATCGCCCGGCGGACCGGCGCGTCCTGGGTCGAGTTCCCCGGCATCCACATGGAGTTCCTGCGCCGGCCCGGCCGGTTCGCGGCAGCGCTGCGGGCGCTGGCGACCTGGGTGTACGCGGATGACCGACCACCGGAGCCTCGTATGCCTTGACCGGTATATAACCGCAGAGGCATATTGGAGGCATGTCCGACGCCGCGCTCTGGACCGCCCTCGCCGATCCCCACCGGCGGGCCATCGTCGCGCTGCTCCTGGAGCGGTCGAGGCCCGTCGGGGAGATCGTGGAGGCATGCGGCCTGAGCCAGCCGAGCACCTCCAAGCATCTGAGAGTGCTCAAAGACGCCGGTCTGGTCCGGGTCAGACAGGACGCGCAACGCCGCGTCTACGCCCTCGAACCGGCCCCGATCGCCGCCCTCGACGCCTGGCTGGCCCCCTACCGCAGGCTGTGGAACGACAGCCTGGACGCCCTGGGCCGGCGCCTGGACGACGCTGAGGAACCGCCCCTCTCGAAGGACTGATCCCCATGTCCGCAGACCTCACCGGCACCTGTCTGACCCTGGACGACGGCCGCCCCGCCGTCCGCTTCAGCCGCACCTACGACCATCCGATCGACCGCGTCTGGCAGTTCGTGACCGACGTCGACGAACTCGCCCACTGGTTCCCGTCCCGCGCCGAGATCGACCTGCGCCCCGGCGGCGAGGTGAGGTTCAGCGGCGACCCCAACATGCCGGAATCCACGGGCCGGGTCCTCGCCGTCGACGCGCCCCACCACCTCTCCTTCGCGTGGGGCGACGACGAACTGCGCTTCGACCTGGAGGAGTTGGGCGACAAGAGCACCCGCTTCACACTCACCAACGTGCTCAGCGAGGCGAACACCGCCGCCCGCAACGGCGCCAGCTGGGAGGTCTGCCTGGCCGCCCTGGAACGACATGCCGACGGCTCATCCGGGAGCCAGGTGCCCTGGAAGGAGTTCTACGACGGCTATCTCGCCGCCGGTGTTCCCTCCGGCGCCCCCGTCCCGGGCCTCGACTGAACCCGCGCTACGCCATCTGCCGCCGCACCAGCTCGTGCAGCCGCCCGTTCGTGTCCGCGAGCAGCTGCGCGGGCGGGCCCTGCTGGGCGACCTTGCCGTCCTCCATCACGATCACCCGGTCGGCGTCCAGCACCGTCGACAGGCGGTGCGCGATGACGATACGGGTGGCGTTGAGGGCCTTGGTGGACTCGATGACCGTGCGCTGTGTCTCGTTGTCCAGGGCGCTGGTCGCCTCGTCGAAGAACAGGATGCGCGGGCGACGGATCAACGCCTGGGCGATCATGAGCCGTTGACGCTGGCCGCCGGAGACGGCACCGCTGCCGGAGACGATGGTGTGCAGGCCCATCGGCATCCGCTGGATGTCCTCCGCGAGGCCCGCCATCTGCGCCGCCGCCATCACCTCCTCCGGGGTGTAGGGCTCGGTGCCGCAGATGACGTCCATGATCGAGCCGGTGAACGGCTGGGCGTGCTGGAGCACCACCCCGCACTGCCGGCGCACCGCCGACTGGTCGAGGGCCGCCAGGTCCTGGCCGTCGTACAGCACGCTCCCCGAGACCGGCGGGTCGAAGCCGATCAGCAGCCGGAGCAGCGTGGACTTGCCGCAGCCGCTCGGGCCGACGATCGCCACGAACTCGCCGGGACGGATGTCGAAGGACACGTCGTCGAGGATGAGCGGGCCGTCGTCGGAGTAGCGGAAGGACAGCCGGCGTGCCTCGATCCCGCCGGACAGCGGGCCCGGCCGGGTGCTCGCGGTGCGGACCTCCGGGGTGGCCTCCAGGACCGGCTTGATCTCCTCGAAGAGCGGCAGCGCGCCCACCGCCGACACGAACGCGCCGGTCAGCTGGGTCACCGAGGTCAGCACCATCGTCACCGAGGTGTTGAAGGTGAGGAACGCCGCCGCCGACATCGAGCCGCGCGCCGGGCCCGCCAGCAGCATGAACATCAGCAGCGTGCAGATCGGCAGATAGACCGCGCCCAGCACCGTGGTGAGGTTCTTGATCCGGCCCACCTTCTGCTGGAGCTCACGGCTGCGGGCGAACTCCGAGGCCCAGGCCGCGTACGCGTAGTTCTCGGCCGCCGCGACCCGCAGCTTGGGCAGTCCGCGCAGGGTCTGGAAGGCCTGGTTGTTGAGCTTGTTGCCGAGCACCACCAGGCGTCGCTGCCAGCGCACCTGCCACAGGCCGAGCCCCAGGAACACCCCGGCGATCACGACGAGCATGCCGATCGCCGCGAACGCCATCGGCACGCTGTACCAGAACAGCAGCCCCAGGTTCATCGCACCGACCGTCACCGACTGCGCGACCACGGGCCCGACTCCGGCCAGCAGGCGGCGGATCGAGCTGATGCCCATCGCCGCGCTCGCCAGCTCACCCGTCGAACGCTCGGTGAAGAACTTCGTCGGCAGCCGCAACAGCCGGTCCCACACGGCCGGTTGGAGGGTCGCCTCGATACGGCCCTCCAGACGCAGGATCGTCAGGTTCTGCAACAGCATGAAGGTCGCGGCGACGAGACTGCTGACCATCACCGCGAGACAGACCTGGACGATCAGATGCGTCTGGGCCTTCGGCACGAACTCGCCGAGCACCCGGCCGGTGGCGATCGGCACGATCGCGCCGATCGCGACAGTCACGAGGCCGCTGAGCAGCAGGTTCGTCAGGTCGCCGCCCATGTGCTGCATGCTGAACCGCAGCAGCCGGAGCGGGCTGAGCGCACGGTCGGGCAGCGGGCGGTAGAACATCACCGCGCGCGGCTCGAACTCCTCCGCGTTGGCCTTCTCGATCGGCGTCTCCCGGCCCGTCGCCGGATGCACCGCCACATAGCCGCCGCGCCGCCACAGCAGCGCGACCGGCGCCCCGGACAGCGCCCGATGCCCCACCAGCGGACCGACGTTGTCCCGCCACCAGGTGCCGTCGAGCCGTACGGCCCGGGCGCGCACCCGGGAGGCGAGCGCGATCTGCTCGACCGGATCGAGCCGGTCGCTGCCCGTGCCGGACTGCGCCGGATCGGCCAGCGTGATCCCGGCCGCCCGGGCGACCAGCTTGCACGCCGCGTACGAGGCGTCCGCGTCGGCGGCCGTGGCCCGCTTGCCCGACGACTTGCCGATGGACGCGAGGAGCGTCCGGTCGGCCTGCGCGCGGACCGCCTCACCGGCCTTGATGCCTTCGGCCGTGCGGTGCTCGTGGGTGCGCTCCACCTGCTCGATCCAGCGGTCCAGCGTGGTGAGCAGCCGGTACTGCTGGTCGACCATGCTCTGCCACACCGCCGGGTCCATCAGCAGATCGGCGGCGGCCTCCGCCCCGTACAGCGAGCCGTACTGCACACTGCCCGGCGGCACCTGCATCCAGAAGACGTCGTCGTCGGTGATCTCGGCGGCGCGTTCGCTGGCCATCGGCGCCTGGAAGAGGATGGAGAGGCTGCGGCCGACGCCGAGGGCGAGGGCGTACTCCAGCGGGCTCGTCGTCGGTGGGACGTACTGCGGGTTGCCGTACTCGTCGTAGGACCAGGTCTGGGTGTTCGCGGGCTGGTACAGCTCGCGCAGGCCGATGCGGTGCACCACGCAGTCCCGCAACGGGCGGGCCACGAGCGTGTGTTGGGGGCCGGGCGTCGGGCCCAGCAGCAGCGAGCCCGCCTCCAGGCGGCCCAGGTGATGCCAGTGGCCCTGCTGGTCGGCGTCCACCGCGAACAGGTCCACCGCGCCGGATGCCACCAGCCACAGCACCTGCGGCCCTTCGAGGTCCAGCCGGTTGTGTCCGGCGAGGTCGAACGGCGTGCCCATGGCGCCGAGGGCCTGGAGAACCAGGTCCCCTTCGGGTGCGGTCGTCATCTCAGCGCTCCCTGACCAGAGCCGCGTACGCGCCACCGCGCGCCACCAGCTCCTCGTGCCGTCCGCGTTCCACGATCGTGCCGTGCTGGAGTACGACGATCTCGTCGCTGTCGCGCACGGTGCTGAGCCGGTGCGCGATCACCACACAGGCACAGCCGCGTCTGCGGAGGTTGTCCATCACCATCTGTTCGGTCTCGGCGTCCAGCGCGCTCGTGACCTCGTCGAGGACGAGGATGCTCGGCCGCCGCACCAACGCCCTCGCGATCTCCAGGCGTTGACGCTGGCCGCCGGAGAAGTTCCGGCCGTCCTGCTCGACCCGGCTGTTGATGCCGCCGGGGCGGCGCATCACCACGTCGTAGAGCGCCGCGTCGCGCAGCGCGTCCACCACCGCGTCGTCCGGGATCGAGGGGTCCCACAGCGCCACGTTGTCGCGCACCGAGCCCTCGAAGAGGAAGACGTCCTGGTCGACGAAGGAGACGGAGGAGGCGAGGGCGCCGCGCGGAATGTCCTCCAGGCGCCGGCCGTCGATGCGGATGACGCCCTCCCAGGGCGCGTACAGGCCGGATATCAGCCGGGAGACCGTCGACTTGCCGCTGCCCGAGCCGCCGACCAGGGCCACCTGCTGTCCCGGGCCGACGGTGAGGTCGAAGCCGGTCAACAGGGGCTTGTCGAGTGGGTTGTAGCCGAAGGAGATGTTCTGCAGCTCGACATGTCCCTGCAGTCGCCGGGTCGAGTCACCGGCGCCCGGCCGGCCGTAGAGCGGGTCGGCCTGGAAGTTCTCCACGTCCTTCAGCCGGGCCACGTCGGCCGCGAAGTCCTGGATGCGCCCGGCGACGCCGTTGAGGCGGGTGATGGGCGCGGTGAAGCGGGTGACCAGGGACTGGAAGGCGACCAGGAGGCCGACCGAGATACCGCCCTCGACCGCCCGCATACCGCCGACCCACAGGATCACCGCGCTGTTGAGCGAGGCGAGCGTCGGCGCGACCACGCCCAGCCAGGCGGAGGGCACCCCGAGCCGCTGCTGTTCCTCCAGGGTGGTGGCGTGCTGCCCGGCCCACTTGCGGAAATAGCCGTCCTCGCCGCCCGTCGCCTTCATCGTCTCGATCAACTGCAGGCCCGTGTAGGCGGTGTTGGTCAACCGGGCACTGTCGGCCCGCAGTTTCGCGGTGCGGGTGGCGCGCAGACGGATGACCACCCGCATGGCGACGATGTTCAGCAGCGCGACGCCGATGCCGACGAACGTCAACTGCGGGTCGTAGGTGTAGAGGAGGACGGCGTACAGGACGACGACCACCGCGTCCACGCCCGCCGCCGCGAGGTCACGGGCCAGCGTCTCGGCCACGGCGTCGTTGGACTGGAGGCGCTGCACCAGGTCCGCCGGGCTGCGCTGGGAGAAGAACGTCACCGGCAGCCGCAGCAGATGGCGCAGGAAGCGGGCGCTGGAGAGGGTGGAGGAGATGATGCGGCCGCGCAGCAGGTTCGCCTGTTGCAGCCAGGTCAGGACGAGCGTGAGCGCCACGCAGGTGCCCATCGACGCGAACAGCACGCCCAGCAGGGACGTCTGGCCCCCGATGAGGAACATGTCGATGTAGGTACGGCTCAGCGCGGGCACCGCCGCGCCCACCAGCACCAGCAGCAGGCTCGCCAGCACCGCGGCCGGCATGGTGCCCGCCGTACCCCGCAGCCGGGCCGGCATCGCGCCGAGGACACCGGGCTTGCGGCCGCCCTTGGTGAAGCCGTCACCCGGCTCCATGATCAGGACGACACCGGTGAAGCTGGAGTCGAAGTCCTCCATCGGCACGAACCTGCGGCCCTTGCCGGGGTCGTTGATGTAGACCCCGCGGCGGCCGAAGCGGCGGCCCATGCCGTCGAAGACGACGTAGTGGTTGAACTCCCAGAAGAGGACCGCCGGCGCCTTGACCTCGGCGAGAGCGGCCGTGTCCATCTGCATGCCCTTGGCGGTCAGACCGTAACTGCGGGCCGCCTTCAGCAGGTTGCTGGCGCGCGAGCCGTCCCGCGAGACACCGCACGCGATGCGCAGCTCCTCCAGCGGGACGTGCTTGCCGAAATGGCCGAGGACCATCGCGAGGGAGGCGGCGCCGCACTCGACGGCCTCCATCTGGAGCACGGTGGGCGTGCGGATCGTGCTGCCCCTGCCCTTCGGCACCGGGCGCTTGGGCGGGGCGGACCGGCGGCGGCCGCGGGTCTCCTGTGCGGTGGTCACGGCAGCAGCCAATCGACGGGACGCTGGTCGGCGAGGCGGATGGAACCCTGGGCCACGGTCATGGAGGTGAGGGAGAACGGTGGCCCGTCCGCGGACGACCACTCGTAGCCGCTCTTGGTGCCGGACGCCTTGTCCAGCTTCACCGTCACGGCCACCGGCCTGCCGTCCTTGGTGAACTGCTCGCCGAGCTGGCTGTCCCCGAGGAACGCGGAGATCTGCTGGGCCGACTGCGCCGAACGGTCCACCGACTTCACATGGCCGCGCAGCACGCCGTACTCCTGGGTGGGCACGGAGGACACCGTCAGGTCCACGGCGGCGTTCGCGGGGATCGAGGCGGCGTTCTCGGCCGGGACGTACACGGTGGCGTACAGCGGATCGGAGGTGTGCGCGACCTTCTCCACGGCGGCCACATTGGCGCCGGTCTGGATGATCTGGCCGATCGTGGCGGCGAGCGCGGTGACGCGGCCGGCGGCGACCGAGCGGACGACGGTGTCGCCCTCGGCGGTACGGACCTTCAGCACCGGGGAGTTGGCGGGCAGCCGCTCGCCCTGCTTCGCGATTACGGCGGTGACCTGGCCCGCGACCGGGCTCTGGAGGATGTAACTGCCCTGTCCGTGGGTGAGGATGGCGGGCGCGCCCACGGTGGAGGCGACCGAACCGGTCACCGCCCACACCGACGCGGCGGCCATCACGACCACCGTCGCCAAGAGCGCGAGCCAGCCCTGGGGGCGGGCGAAACGCACGGGGAGGTCGAGCTCCTCCGGCGACTGGAGCTTGGCGAGGGCCTGTTGGCGGAACTGCACGGAACTTTCCCTCACCTGAAAACGAGGAAGGACCGGCTGCGGGCAGCCGGCTGTGTCATGACGTCCGAGAGTCCCGGAGCCGGGAAGCGGCTCCGGGACTCAGGGCACAAGGTGCGATCAGAGACCGGCGACCAGGTTCGTGACCGGGGCCACGGAGAGGCCGGTGACACCCTCGACGGTGCCGACGGCCGTGTCGACCAGGCCGGAGACCGGGGCGATGCCGTCCACCAGGCCGGTGACGGTGCCGAGGGCGTTCAGCTGCAGGCCGCCGGAGACGTTGTCGAGCTCCGCGTCGGAGATCTCGACGGTCTCAACCTGGGGGGTGGAGTTCATGGTGGAACTTCCCTTCATATGGATATTCACAAGGGGGAGCGGACCCCTGGCAGGGGCGGCCGCGTGCCGCAGGCGCCAGACACCCGTTTCCGGGAGCCGTTCGCGGCTGCCGCGGTGCGATGGATAAAAGCACGCGGCGGGCACGGGCTTCCAATCAACCAACGGCCTCACCTGGGCACTTGGGTCCCGGAGGTACCGAAGCGTGCAGGCGTGCGCACGTCTCGCCGCCGAGTTCTTCACACCCGGCACGTCTTCGGTTCACACGAGGACTTGCGGCCCGGGAGGCGAATCCGACACTCCCGCCCCAATGACGTACGCGGCGGAACGCGCTTGTGCAGATCCGCCGCGCACGGTGACTTGGTTGAGTATTGGATGTGCAGATTCCCTGAAGCCGGGATTCCGGGGGAACTTCGAGACGGACCGTCGCTGACCGATCGCGGACCGTGTCTGTCCGGTCGTCAGCCGAGAAGTGCGTAGACCGTGCTCGCGCGGGCCGCGAGTTCACCTGACTCCGCGTCGGTCATCGTGATGTCGGCGAACGCCATGCGCCGGCCCAGCTTGGTGATCACCGCCTGGATCAGGACATCCGAACCGGACACAGCGCGCTGGAACGAGGTCGACTGCTGCACGGTCGTCATCGGTCCGTAGGCCCCCCGCGCCGCCGACACGGCGATCACCGTGGCCGTGTCCGCGGCGGCCATCAGGGCCTGGCCCGACAGCGCCCCGCCCTCCCGCGACAGGCGGTCCGACCAGGGAAGTCGCAGGGTCGCCCGGTCCTCGCCCAGGGCCTCGACGGTCAGCCCCAGATCGAGCACCCAAGGGGCGAAGTTGGCGGAGAGGATCTTGTCGGCTTCGGCGGTGGTCATCGTCATATGGGGGATTGTTCCCGCTGCTGGGCCGCCGGACGCGGAGCCCGGCCGATCCCTTGGCCGATTCGGCACTGCAAAGGGACTGCCAACAAACGGAATTGAACGCCCCAGGTGCCTCCTGCGTACCCACTGCCATCCAGGCGCCCCGAACAGCCGCCGACGAACGGTGGCACTGACCCCGTCCTTCAGGAGGTCGAGAAGTTTGAGTCACAAGCGAATCCCCAAGCGCAAGGCCGCGATCGCGGCAGGCGGCGTGGTGGCGCTCGGAGCGGCCGCAATTCTCCTGCCCAACGCGAACGCGTCCCAGGACGGCTCGTCGTCGAACGGAGCCGCGGCCGCCCCGAAGACCCTCAAGGCGTCGGACGCCTCGGATCTCGCCTCACAGCTTCAGGAACTGCTCGGCGACGCCTTCGCCGGTTCGTACTACGACACGGACCAGCAGCAGCTCGTCGTGAACGTCATCTCGGGCGACAACAACAACGTGATCGTCCAGGCCAAGAAGGCCGGCGCGAAGATACGCGAGGTCGACAACAGCCTCACCGAACTCGCCGCGGGCGCCGCGACGTTGAAGGCCGACGCGACCATCCCGGGCACCTCCTGGGCCGTCGACCCCAGGACGAACAAGATCCTGGTCACCGCCGACAGCACGGTCACCGGCGCCAAGTGGGACCAGCTGGAGTCGACGGTCGACACCCTCGGCTCGGGCATGGCGACCATCAAGAAGTCGGCCGGCACCTTCAAGACCTTCCTCTCCGGCGGCGACGCCATCTTCGGCGGCGGCGCCCGCTGCTCGGCCGGGTTCAACGTCACCGCGGGCGACGGCAGCCCGGCCTTCCTGACCGCCGGTCACTGCGGTGTCGCGGCGGCCCAGTGGTCGGACGCGCAGGACGGCCAGCCGATCGCCACCGTCGACCAGGCCACCTTCCCCGGCGACGGTGACTTCGCCCTCGTGAAGTACGACGACCCGGCCACGGTCGCGCCGAGCGAGGTCAACGTCGGCGACGGCCAGACCGTGCAGATCTCCCAGGCCGCCGATGCCGAGGTCGGCCTCCAGGTCTTCAGAATGGGCAGCACCACCGGGCTCAACGACGGCCAGGTCCTCGGACTCGACGCGACCGTCAACTACCCGGAGGGCACGGTCACCGGGCTCATCCAGACCAACGTCTGCGCCGAGCCCGGCGACAGCGGCGGCTCGCTGTTCACGCAGGACGGGCTGGCCATCGGCCTGACCTCCGGCGGCAGCGGCGACTGCACGGTGGGTGGCGAGACCTTCTTCCAGCCGGTCACCACCGCCCTGACGGCGGTCGGCGCGACGCTCGGCGCGGGCGACGCGGCGGGCGGCGGCCAGGAGGCGGGCGCCGGCGACGAAGCGGGCGCGGGTGACGAGGCCGGTGCCGGCCAGGAGGTCGGCGGCGAGGAAGCCGGCGCCGGTCAGGAAGTCGGCGGCCAGGAGGCCGGTCAGGAAGTCGGTGGCCAGGACGCCGGTGGCCAGGACGTCGGCGGTGAAGAGGCCGGCGCGGGCGCGGACAACGGTGACTCCGGGCTGACCGAGACCCACTGACCCACGCCCCACCACCAGTTCACGGACTCGGTCCGGCCCTCCGGCGGGAGGGCCGGACCGAGTCCGTGTCAGCGCGCCCGCAGCAGCAGCAACGCCACGTCGTCGATCCGCTCCTCCCCCGCCCCGCCGTACGCCACCAGTTCGTCCGCCAACGCGTCCAGCGGCAGGTCCCCGGCCTGCGCGAGCCGCTGCCCCAGATCGGCGAGGGCGTCCTCGATGTCGACACCGGGCGACTCGATCAGGCCGTCGGTGTAGAGGGCGAGCACGCTGCCCGGCGCCAGGTCGACCTCCGTCGTCGGATACGTCGCCGAGCCGTCGATACCGAGGAGCGGACCGCCGGCCAGGTCCAGGACGCGTACCTTTCCGTCCGGCCGGCGCAGCAGGGGCGGGGGATGACCGGCCCGCGCCATCACGGCGCGTCCGTGGGCGGGGTCGAGGCGGAGGTACAGACAGCTCGCGAAGAGGTCGGAGCCGAGGTCGATGAGCAGCCGGTTGGTGCTGCTCATGACGTCCTGCGGGGCCTGCCCGACGGTCGTGTACGCCCGTACCGCGGTCCGGATCTGCCCCATCAGCCCGGCCGCGGTGACGTTGTGCCCCTGTACGTCGCCGATCACCGCCGAGGCCGCTCCGTGCGAGGGCACCAGGTCGTAGAAGTCGCCGCCGATGTCCATGCCCTGGGTGGCGGGCAGATAGCGGGCGGCCGCGTCTACGCCGGGCAGCGCGGGCAGCGAGTGGGGGAGCAGCGCCTCCTGGAGGCCGTGGGCGAGCCGGTGCTTGGCGTCGTACAGCATCGCGCGTTCCAGGGCCTGCGCGATCAGTCCGCCGAGGCTCGTCAGGACGGCCCGTTCGTCGGCCGGGAAGGGGTGCGGTTCGGCGTAGGCCAGCACACAGGTGCCGACCGGCCGGCCGGAGGCGATCAGGGGCAGATACGCCCAGGCCTCGAAGCCGTCGGGGGTGGTGTGCCGGACCGGATACAGGTGCTCCAGCTGCCGGCGCGAGTCGAAGAACGCGGGTACTCCACTGCTCAGGGCCTGTGCGCCGGGCGTCGGCTCGCTCAGCGGCAGCCCGTCGAAGCGCTCCACGACATGCGGGTCGGGATAGCCGCGATGGCCCAGCACGTGCAGCCGTCCCGCCCGGGAGCCGAGCATGACGAGGGCCTGGCCGCCCACCGCCGGCACGATCTCGTCGGCGACGAGCTGGACCACGTCCTCCACACCGGCCGCCTCGGTCAGCGCCCCGGCCAGGCTCAGCACCTGCGAGATGGTGACGAGCCGGGACTGGGCGCCGCTCGGCTGCGGCGCGGCCCGGCTCATCTCCGCCACCGCCCGCGCCCTGCTTACGCGCACGCTCAGGCCGGTGGTGCTCGGGTACAGCCGGAACGACAGCCAGTCGCCGGGCGGTCGCAGTGCCACGAACGACGTCGTCTGCTGACTGAGCAGCGCGGCGCGGTAGCGGTCCTCGTAGACCGGGTCGTTGAGCCAGGGCACCGACGCCCACAGCTGGGTGCCGAGCAGGCTGCTGACCGGGACGCCGATCAGCTCGGCCGCGGCGGCGTTGGCGAAGGCGATCCGCCCGTGCAGATCGAGCGAGCACAGCCCGTACGGCAGCCGGGACACCATCCGGGCCGCCTCCACCGTGCCCAGCGTGCCCGCCGCGCCGGCCACCGGGGTGCCGGTCAGCAGATCGGGCTCCGGGAAGACCGGGCGGCTGTCCGCGGCGGCCCGCTCCAGACGCACCGCGAGCCGTCCGCAGGCCGCGCCCAGATGGTCCCGCTCCCGGTCGGAGAGTTCCGGCGGATGCGAGCCGGGCCAGGTCACGAAGATCGCGCCGTACTCCTTGGTGTCCGTCGCCACGGGCAGCGCGGCGAGCGCGAACGGGTAGGGAAGCACCACGGCGATCCGCGGATAACGGCGGGCCATCTCCTCCTCACCGCCCACCCACACCAGCCGCCGCTCCCGGACCGCCTCGGCGACCGGGATCGGGGCGCTGAGCCCCACGCGTTCCCAGGGCGCCGCGAAGGCCCGGGGCAGCCCGGCCATCACCGCCATCTCCAGGACCGGCTCGCCGGACGCCAGCAGATACACCGCGCCGGAGTGGGCGTGCACCTCGTCCATCATCGAGGCCAGCGCCAGCGACAGCAGCGGCCGCCCGACCCGCGTCCGCGCGGCAGCCGGCGCCTGCGCGCCCCTACCCCCATCACCCACGCCGCCCACCTCCTCACACACCCCACAGCCCGGCATACAACGGGCTCCGGGATCAAATCTCCCCCTTGCCGCAGGCACGCGCACGGCGAGCCCACGGGGCCCGGCCGACGAGGGCGTCAGGTCAGGCTGGGGAGAGGGGGAGAGGGGGGCGAAGGGGCGAAGGGGCCGAGGGGGCCGAGGGGCGAGGGGGGGAGGGGGCCGAGGGAGGCGAGCAACCGGTACGCGGCTGGCGGGGGCCAGCGACTGGCCCACGCGATCGCGGCGAGCGGGCCGTAGCCGAGCGACGGAGGCAAACACCCTGAACCCGGTCGACGAAGGTGAGCGGCCCGACCCCTGTGGGCGTGGTGCCGGGGCGTGGCGAGGTGGTGGAGGTGTGTGCCCCGGGCCCGGTCGATGAGGGCGAGTGGCCCGGGCCCTGTGGCCGTGGCGATCGGGCCGTGGCCGAGTGATGGAGGCGAGCTCCACGAAGCCGGGCGGTGAAGGTGAGCGGCCCGGCTCCTGTGGGTTTGGTGCTGGGGCGTGGCGAGGTGGTGGAGGTGTGTGCCCCGGGCCCGGTCGATGAGGGCGAGTGGCCCGGGCCCTGTGGCCGTGGCGATCGGGCCGTGGCCGAGTGATGGAGGCGAGCTCCACGAAGCCGGGCGGTGAAGGTGAGCGGCCCGGCTCCTGTGGGTTTGGTGCTGGGGCGTGGCGAGGTGGTGGAGGTGTGTGCCCCGGGCCCGGTCGATGAGGGCGAGTGGCCCGGGCCCTGTGGCCGTGGCGATCGGGCCGTGGCCGAGTGATGGAGGCGAGCTCCACGAAGCCGGGCGGTGAAGGTGAGCGGCCCGGCTCCTGTGGGTTTGGTGCTGGGGCGTGGCGAGGTGGTGGAGGTGTGTGCCCCGGGCCCGGTCGATGAGGGCGAGTGGCCCGGGCCCTGTGGCCGTGGCGATCGGGCCGTGGCCGAGTGATGGAGGCGAGCTCCACGAAGCCGGGCGGTGAAGGTGAGCGGCCCGGCTCCTGTGGGTTTGGTGCTGGGGCGTGGCGAGGTGGTGGAGGTGTGTGCCCCGAGCCCGGTCGATGAGGGCGAGCGGCCCGGGCCCTGTGGCCGTGGCGATCGGGCCGTGGCCGAGCGACAGAGGTGAGTGCCCCGACCCGGCCGATGAAGGCGAGGCGTGGTGCCGGGGCGCCGCCAGGTCACTGCGGCGAGCCCCCGGCCCCCGCCCGGCCTGCCGAGGGCGGCTGGCCCCTCCCGCGCGCCGGCCCGCAGTCAGCCCAATAACGGCCGGCCCGCCTATACCCCGTCCCCCTCACCCCATGCCCCTCCATTCGAAGCGCGGCACGGCGTACGGGAGCCGTCAGTGCGCCCCCGCGCAACCTGATGGCCGGTTCTTCGCGCCCGGGGAAGGTGCGGGACGCGAACAATGGGGCAGTCGCTTCTCACCCATGGAACCGGCGAACGGCAACGCGAGGGGACGGGCAGTGATCCGGGTTCTTCTGGTGCACGACGAGTGTCTGGTCAGGTCGGTTCTGGCGGAGTGGTTACGCAGGGAACCGGACCTGGGGGTGGAGGACGCCCCGTGGCGCAGCGCGCCGGGCCGGCTGCGAACCCTGCGGCCGGACGTCTGCGCGGCCGACCTGGAGTGCTCGGACAGTTACGGCATCCCACCGCTCGGTGAGCTGGACGCCAGATCGGGCGGGGCGGCACCGCCACGGCTCCTCGTGCTCGCCAGCGCGAACCGCCCCGGCCTGCTGAAACGGGCCGTGGAGGCGGGGGCGCTCGGCTACGTCGACAAGGAGGGCTCGCCGGAACGCCTGGTCCACGGAATCCGCCGCGTCGCCGAAGGAAAACGTTTCGTCGATGACTCGCTCGGCTTCGGTTTCCTGAAGGCCGCCGAGATGCCGCTGACCCGTCGCGAGCTGAGCGTGTTATCCCTCGCCGCCGAGGGGGCCTCCGTCGCGGAGATCGCCGGAAGCCTGCACCTGTCCCACGGGACGGTGCGCAACTACATGGCGGCCATCACCCGCAAGACCGGCGCCCGCAACCGCATCGACGCGATCCGGATCTCCCAGGGAGAGGGCTGGCTGTGACGGCTCCGGCGACCAGCTCCCGACGAGGTCGCGGTAGAGCGCCGAGCGCTCCAGCAGCGCGTCATGTGTTCCGTACTCCGTCGTCCGGCCGTCCATCACCAGGATCCGGTCGGCCCGTCGCGCCGAGCTGATCCGGTGCGCGACGACCACCAGCGTGCCCCCGGGCCGGGCCGCGAAGGCCCGCTCCGCGCGTTCCTCGGCACGCGGGTCGAGATGACAGGTCGCCTCGTCCAGGAGGACGAGCGGGGCGTACGACAGATGGGCCCGGGTGAGGGCGATCAGCTGCCGCTCGCCCGCGGAGAGCGCCGCCGGGTCGACCGTGGCGGCGGGGCCGCCGAGCGCCTCCAGCAGCGGCAGAAGACCCACCGCCTCGGCCGCCGCGAGCAACTCCGCCTCGGGCACCGGGTCGGGGCGCAGCAGCCCGAGGTTCTCGGCGAGGGTGCCGGAGTGCACGTAGGCCTCCTGCGGGACCAGGACCCGGCGGGCCGCGGCCTCGGCCCCGGGCACCGGGTACCCGCACACCCGGATCACGCCACTGCCGGGCTCCAGCACCCCGGCGACGAGCGCGGTGAGGGTGGACTTGCCGATGCCGCTCGGGCCGACGACGGCGAGATGGGCACCGGGGCGGAGTTCGAGGTCGAGGCCGTCGACGACGGGGGCCGCGGCGGGGCCGTAGGCGAAGGTGACCGACCTGAGGGTGAGGGCGGGGACGCCGGGCGGCGGATCTTCGGCGGGGCGCCGCAGTCGGCCCGTCGGGGTGGCGGACGCCGTCCCGTCCTGGTGGACCAGCCGGCGCAGCACCACCGCCAGCCGTGAGCCGCTGGTGCCCAGACCGTGGACGAGGTTGCGCAGGGCGGGCAGGAGCGACTGGGTGACGTAGGACAGCGCGCCGACCAGGGCGCCCGGCGTGACGCCGTGCCCGAGCAGCGCAGGTGCGGCCAACAGCAGGAGCACGATGGGGAGTTCGCCGCCGATGGTCAGTGCGGCCACCCGCAGGACGCCCCAGCGGGCCAGCGAGGTCGCGGCCCGCCGCTCGGAGTCGATGTGATGCCCGGTGTCGGCGGCGACCCGGTCCTCCGCCCCGGCCGCGGTGATGTCCCGCAGGCCGGGGCAGACGGCGCCGTAGCGTGCGGCGAGCGCCTCGTCGGCGACCAGGAACGCCTCCTGGCGGCGGGCCAGCGGACGCAGCGTCGTCAGGAAGAGGGCCACTCCGGCGAGCAGCGGGAGCCCGACGACCAGGAGGAGGGGCGGGGCGAGCGAGAACAGGCCGATCAGCGCTCCGGCCGCGGTGAACACGAACGAGCGCGACACCATCACCAGCCCCGCGAACGTGTCCCGGGCGATCTCGGTCTGCTGGGTGAGCCCGGACAGCGCCCTGGGGTCGCCCTCCCGTACGCCGTGCGCCACGACCCGGGTCACCAAGCCATCCCTGAGCGGCTCGACCAGTTCGGCCACCGCGCCGTAGACCCGGGCCGTGCCGAACGCCCCGACCAGGACCCCGATCCCGGCGACGCCGAGCCAGGCCAGTCCGACGCCCGCCCGTCCCGCCAGGAACCCGTCGTCCAGGGCACGGGCGGGGGCGTAGCCGGTGAGGAACGTCTGCCCGGTCTCCAGCACCGACCAGGCGGCCAGTCGCACGACCACCCGCCACCGGTCCCGCAGGAAGCGCAGCCCTCGCCGGGTGATCACGGCTGCTCCCCGTCCATGAACACGGCGCGGTAGTCCGGCAGTTGCCACAACTCGGCGTGCGGGCCCACCGCCCGCACCCGTCCCCCGTCCAGCCACGCCACCGCGTCCGCCCGGGCCGCGGTCGCCGCCCGGTGGGCGACCAGCAGCCGGGTGCCGTGCGTGCCGGAGCCCGCCAGGGACGCGGTGATCTGGGCCTCCGTCACGGTGTCGAGGCTGGAGAGCGCGTCGTCCAGGACGAGGAGCCGGCCGCCGTGGGCGAACGCCCGGGCCAGGCCCAGGCGTTGGGCCTCGCCGCCGGAGCGCGGGGCGTCGGCGCAGAGCGTGGCGTACCCGGCGGGCAGCCGGTTGACGAAGTCGTCCGCGTGCGCGGTGCGGGCCGCTTCCCGCACGCGCGCGGGGGAGAGGGGCGTGGGCCCGAGGCCGATCTCCTGCTCCAGGGTGCCGCCCAGCAGTGCGGGCCGGTCGAAGGCGTGCCCGATCGCCCCGCGCAGCTCGTCATGGGTCAACTCCCGCAGCGGGACGCCGTCCAGGAGGACCTCCCCGGCGTCCGGGTCGGCGAGTCGTCCGGCGAGCGCGGCCAGCAGTGACTTGCCGGCGCCGGATCGGCCGACCACGGCGAGGGTCGTCCCGCCGGGCACGACGAGGTCGACACCGTCGAGGACCATCCGTGCGCCGCGTCGGGCGGTGACCCCGCGCAGTTCCAACCGGCCGGGTCCGGGCGGCAGTCGCCGGTCTCCGTACAGCTGAGCGGGTTCGGCCAGCACCTCGGTGAGGCGGCCGGTGGCGGCGCGGGCGCGGGCGAGGCTGGCGAGCTGTCCGACGAGCATGCCCACGCCGCCGGCGAGCACCGCGTACCGCGAGGCCGCGAGCAACTCGCCGACGGTGAGCCGGTGATGGGCGAGCAGCAGCCCGGCGACGGCGACGACACCGAGCTGGAGCAGCGGGGCGAGGGCGACGGACTGGCCCGCGGCCCGCCCCTGCACCCGCCACATGCGATGCCCGGCCCGCGACAGCTCGGGCAACGGCCGCAGGACGCGCGCGGCTTCCCGCTGCGCGGTACCGGCCGCCTGGATGGTGCGGTGGCCGCCGACGGCCTCCGAGAGCGCCGCCGCGATGCGCCCCTGCTCCTGTTGGTAGTGGGCGACACACTCCCGGGTGTCGCGGGCGAAGGCGCGCAGCAGCAGCGCGAGTACGGGTGCCCCGGCCAGCAGTACGGCGGCGAGCCACGGGTCGATGAGGGCGAGGGCGACGAGTCCGCCTACCGGTCCGGCGAGGGCGGCCAGCAGGGCGGCGCGGGCGGTGGGCGCGGTGCCGGCCTGCGCGGCGTTGCCGACGAGGCGGGCGACGAGGTCGCCGGGTCCGAAGCGTTCGGCGGCGCGTGGGCCGACGGCCAGGACATGTCCGGTCAGGCGCCTGCGCAGCCAGGAGGTGGTGCGGGCGTCGAGGGTTCCGCCGAGCACGGTCTCGGCCGCGTCGAGCAGGGCGAGCAGCAGGACGAGCGCGGCGCAGTACGCCACCCAGCGGGTCGCCGGGGCTCCGGCGAGCAGCAGGTCGAGGGCGCGGCCCAGCGCGGCGGGCAGCAGCAGCCCGGCGCCGGTGGCGGCCGTGCTCACCAGGCACAGGGCCAGACACCGGACGGGGGCCGGGCCCAGGGGCCCGAACACCGTCGTGGTGGTACGCGCTGCCGGTGCGGTCGTCATGGGGCCCTCCCCGGTACGTGCGGGACCCCGGGCGGCCCTTCCCTCGCGGGAGCGGGCCGCCCGGAGCCTTGGAGGCACGAGGTGTGTCAGAGACAGAGCGTGATGCTCGCGGCGCTGACGCAGGAGAGCAGGCTGAGGCTGCTGACGCCGCCGCCACCCGTCGTCTCGTCGGACTCCATGGTCTGCAGGTCGAGAAGTGCCATGTCGGTTTCCTCTCTTCGGGGTTGCCGTCACCTGTGGGGACGGGGTCGGATCACGATTCCGTCAGTTCACGGAACCGCGCTGTGGGGGCCGCCGGAGCGGCGGGAAGAAGGGCAGATGTGGGTCCGCCCCGGCGTCGAGGGCCGCGCCGAGCGCGAGCAGGCAACCGGCCGTGCCGGTGCCCAGATCCATCGACAGCCGCATCATCTGGTGTCCGGGGAAGGCCAGTTGGCCCTGGTAGGACATGGAGAACCAGCCGAGTCCGTCGATCTGCTCGGCGAGCCGTGCCCTGGCGCCGGGCGTGGAGGTGCGGGCGAGGTGCAGGATCAGCCCGGCCCGGCCCTGGAAGAGGCCCGGCTGTACGTAGAAGCGGAAGGTGGCGGCGGTCAGGATGCCGGCCCGGACGTCGGCCAACTCGCCGCCGGTGTGGGCGAGATAGTCGTCCAGGACCATCCCGACGCCCGCGCTCCCCTCGCCGAGGTAGGGCAGCGTCCGCCAGCCCTCGTCGACCTCGAGCGAGCCGCTCGGGTGCGTCACACAGACGTCGAGGTCCCGTTGCAGGGCGGTCCCTGCCGCCTTCAACAGCCGCTCCTCACCGGTGCGTTCGTACTCCCGCAGCAGGAACAGCGCGGGCCCGCTCGCCCCCCGCATCAGCCCGGCCCGGCGCCGCCGGGGGCTGTCCGGAAGGGGCTCCTCAAGACGTCGTACGAGGATGTCGGCGGCCTCGGCGGCACGGTCCCGCAGCTCCGACTCGCCGCTCGTGCGGGCGAGTTCGGCGAGGACCAAGCCGAGGCCGGCCAGACCGCCGTGCAGGTCGGAGGAGAGGTTCTGCCAGCGCTCGGCGAGGATCGAGCCGACCAGATCGAGGGCGCGTTGTCGGTGACCGAGCCGGTCCAGCACATGGGCGACGCCCGCGAGTCCGTCGTACAGCCCGAGCGGGGTGCCGGTGGGCGGTGGCGCGGTGCGGGCCAGCAGCCAGCGCTCGCCCTCCTCGTACCGCTCGGCGCCCACCGAATCCAGGGCGTACAGGACGCCGGCCGCGCCGTGTGCGAGGCCGAGGCCGCCGCCGTCGTTGAACTGCGTGATGTCGCCCGGGAAGAGCCGGTCGTCGCGTTCCGGGGTGGCCGAGGCGAGGAGCGCCTTGACCATGGAGTCACGGCTGTGGGGCCAGTCGGCGGGTTCCACGAAGGGCTTCACCAGGGCGGGGACCGCCGTTCCGGTCTCCCGGGTGATCTCCGCGACCGCGTCGTCGAGGAACTCCTTCGGTACGTCCGGGAACTGACGCAGAATCACCTCGGCCAGATGGGCCGCCTTGCCGCGGTCGACCACGAACAGCGTGGTGACCGGCAGGAACAGCGCGATCCGCAGACAGGCCAGCGCGTAGCGGTCGACGTCGACGCCCGTGCGGTCCGGCGGGGCGAAGAAGCCGGGGTGCGCGACCACCTGGCGGCCCTGTTCGCCGACCGGCGCCGCCGCCTCGAAGTCGAGCAGCGACACCGACTCCCCGTCGGGCCCGATCATGATGTTGAAGACATGCAGATCGTTGAAGACGATCCCGCGCGCGTGGAGCGCCTCCACGGCCCGCTCGACGCCGTCGTACACGCGCAGCGCCCACGCCGTGTAGTCGGCGACGGCCGTCGGATCGGGATCCGGGGTGAGCAGCGGGTGGCGCTCGGCGAAGAACGAGTTCAGCGGGCGTCCCTCAAGGAAGTCCATGACCAGGAACCGGTGGTCGCCGAGCGTGAACCAGTCCCGCACCCGCGGCACCACACCCGTCCCCGCCACCTGCTCAAGGGCGTCCTTCTCGCGTTCCAAGCGGGCGATGGCGTCCGCCCCGTCGGCGGCCAGTCCCGCATGCGGCCGGCCCTCCTTGAGGACGACTCTGCTGCCGTCCCGGGTGTCGGTGCCCGAGTAGACCCCGCCGCCGTTGGAGAAGTGCAGCGCCTTCTCGATCCGGTACGGCAGCTCGCCCACCGTCGTGGTGTTCCGCGCCGCCAGATGCGGGGCCAGGAACGCCGGGAGCGTCACCCATTCGGGCACCTGGAAGGACGGCGCCCTGCGGTCCGGCACCAGGGTTCCCTCACCGTCGCGCACCGCCGGCACCAGCGAACCCCGCTCGTCGACGACGAACTGACGTGCGAACGCCCCGTAGCGGACGTACAGCGGCCCCTCGCCCCAGCGCAGATCGGTCAGGATGTACGGCCCCTCGAACCCCTCGAGGAGCTTCCCCAGCTCGCGCAGCACCACATGCAGCTGCTCCTCGTCGGCCGGGTAGAGGGTGACGAACTTGCCGCTGCTGTCGCGGGCCGCGTACTTGGTGTTGCGCAGATGCAGCAGATGCGGTCCCGGCACGAACTTGAACGGGATGCGCCGCGGCACGCAGTAGTCCCACACGATCGCCGCGATCCGCTCCGCGTTCGCCCGAGTGGCCGAGGCATGGACCTTCCAGCCCTGCGCCGGGCCGGACACCCGCTCGCCGTCCGTCCCCAGCGGCGTCAGCGTCAGCCAGTCGCCGATCCGTGTCGCGTCCCAGCCCTCCGGCACCTCGCGCCGCGCCGGCTCGTACAGGGGCGCGGCCTGCCGTGCTCCCGCGGACAGCCGGTCCGGCGTGTCGTAGAAATGCCGGTCGGCGAGCGCGTACACCTCGTACCGCTTGTCCATGCCTCCCCTTCCCTGGCCCGGCAACGAGCTTCCAGCGGTGGCACGGGGTGCGGACAGTCGCCGCTGTCACGAGATCACCGTGCGGAACGCATGCGTAAAGACTTGTTCGGCGACTTTCGAGCCTCGCCCCCCGCACCACCGCCGCAGAGACCCCACGGAACGGTCACAGGGGCTGCGCGGGTGCCGCATAAGCGCTGTAATGGCGGACGTGGTCAGTGAGGGAGCTGCGGGACGCAGAACGAGAACGCTGCGTGCCGAAGTTGCCCTCAAAGCGCTCACGGCCGGTCCCGGCGCACCCGAACGACTACGGAGCGTCCTCGAACAGGTACTCGTCTTCGCCAGGGCGTCCTTCGCCGCCGTGTACGCCCCCAGCGACGACGGTGAGCTGCTCTGCCTCATGGAGGCCGTCGGCGTACCACGGACCCTGTACGGGCTGCGGGACGGCTATCCCAGGGCCGGCGGATCCCCCGTGGCCGACGTGCACCGCACCGGACGGGCGGTTTGGCTCGGCCCGCAGGACCTCGCCGAGTCCGCCGAGGCGCGGCGCGTGCCGTCCCGGGACTTCCATCTGGCGGTCCTGCCCGCCCACGGCGACGGGGGCGGCGGCTGTCTCGTCGCCGTGAGCGAGCGCCTCGACGGCTTCGACACCGACGACCGCAAATGCCTGGAACTGCTCGCCGACGCCGTGTCCTGCCCCGTCCCGGCCGCCGAGGCCGCCGAGGGCGGGGAACTGCCCGCCGGCGCATTCAGCCTCGCCATGGACACCGGGCGCGTCGAGGTCGGCGACGACATCCTCGACCTGTTCGCACTGGGCCGGGACGACTTCGACGGCCGGGTGGAGACCCTGCTGGCGCTGACCGTGCCCGAGGACCTGCCCGCCCTGATGTCCGTCACCGAGGCGGACCACATGTCCCTGGGCGACCGCGAGCTGGAGTTCCGGGCCCTGCAGCCCACCGGACCACCCAAGTGGCTCAGACTGCGCGGACGGCTGCTGCCCGGCGGCGAGGGCCAGCCCGCCCGCCTCGTCGGCACCGTCGACGACGCCTCCACCCTGCGCTCCGACGTCACCGACGTGGCCCGCGTCCAGCGCCTGGCCGCGGCCCTCGCCACCGCGGGCACCGTCCGCGACGTCAGCCAGGCCGTCGTCTCCGCGCTGCGCAAGCCCCTGCGGGCCGACCGCATCGCCCTGGCCGAGCTGGAGAACGACCGGCTCGTCGTCACCGTCCTCGACCCGCCCGACCCGGAGTCCTGGCCCGAGCTGTGGCGCCTGGAGTGGCGCACCGAGTGGCCCGACGCCCCCGTGCGCGCCATGCCCACCCTCGCCACCGCCCTCAGCGAGGGCCGCGCCCAGATCTGGCCCGCCGGCACCGCCCTGGAGCCCGCCCTCGCCGAGGTCGGCCCCGGCGGCCTCGCCGTCCTGCCGCTGCCCGCCGCCGGACGCATGGCCGGCGCCTGCCTCATCGGCTGGGACACCCCGCACGACTTCGGCCCCGACGAACGCGCCCTGCTCACCGCCTCCGCCGGGCTCGCCGGACAGGCCCTGATGCGCGCCCACGCCTTCGACGCCGAACACGAACTCGTCGGCATGCTCCAGCGCCAGCTGCTGCCCCGCCGGCTGCCCAAACTCCCCGGCGCGACCGCCGTCGCCCGGTATCTGCCGAGCACGGCGGGCCTGGAGCTCGGCGGCGACTGGTACGACGTGATCCCGCTGCCCGACAACCACGTCGCCCTAGTCATCGGCGACGTCCAGGGCCACAGCGCCGGCGCCGCCACTCTCATGGGCCAGATGCGCACCGCCCTGCGCGCCTACGCCGTCGAGGGCCACCCCCCGGACGTCGTCGTCTCGCACGCCAACCGGCTCCTGACGGACATGGAGACCGACCTCTTCGCCACCTGCGCCTATGTCGACCTCGACATGGAGGAGGGCTCCGCCTGGTGCGTCCGGGCCGGCCACCTCCCGCCGGTGCTGCGGCACCCGGACGGCAGCACCGACATCGCCGAGGCCGAGGGCGGCCCGCCGCTCGGGGTCGTCGCCCAGGCGGACTTCCCGATGACCCCGCTGCGGCTGCGGCCCGGCACCCTGATCGCGCTGACCACCGACGGGCTGGTGGAGTCCGCCGACTCCGACATCGACGAGGGCATGGACCGCTTCGCCCACGAGCTGTCCGTCTCCGACCCCACCCACCTCGGCCTGGTCGCCGACGCCCTGCTCGGCAACGCCCGCCGCAGCGACGACGTCGCCCTGCTCCTGGTCCGCTACGACGGCATGGCCTCGCACCCGCTGCGCGAGAGCTGGACGGTGTGGCGGGTCCCGCAGGCCGTCGGCCACGCCCGCCGCTTCACCCGGCGCACCCTGCGCTCCTGGAACGTCACCGGCGACGCCCAGGACGCCGTCCTGCTCATCGTCTCCGAACTCGTCACCAACGCCCTCGTGCACACCGACGGCCGGGTCCGCCTCGACCTCACCCTGGTGAACCACCGGCTGCGCGTCGCCGTCGCCGACTCCTCGCCCCGCACCCCGATCAAGCCCACCAGCATCGGCTGGGAGGCCACCGGCGGGCGCGGCATCCTGCTGGTCGAGGCCATGTCGGCGGCCTGGGGGAGCCTGCCGGTCAGCGGCGGCAAGCAGGTGTGGAGCGAGGTGACGCTGTGACCACTCGTACGAGTGCACCGTGAACCGATCGCGCACGACGCCAGTTGATCGAATCCACCCCGCGCCACCTCGGCCTTTCGTAGCATGCAAGCCACACCGCACACGGTCGGTAACGGGTGAACGGGTCTAAGGTGAACCAAATGAAGGCTCTTGTCCTCTCTGGTGGTGCCGGAACCCGCTTGCGGCCGATCACCCACACCTCGGCCAAACAGCTCGTTCCCGTGGCCAACAAACCCGTGCTGTTCTACGGCCTGGAGTCCATCGCGGCCGCCGGCATCACCGAAGTCGGCGTGATCGTCGGGGACACCGCCGCCGAGATCGAGGAAGCGGTCGGCGACGGCTCCAAGTTCGGCCTGGAGGTCACCTACATCCCCCAGGAGCGCCCCCTCGGCCTCGCCCACGCGGTGCTGATCGCCCGGGAGTTCCTCGGCGACGACGACTTCGTGATGTACCTCGGCGACAACTTCATCGTCGGCGGTATCGCCGCCCTCGTCGACGAGTTCCGCACCCACCGCCCCGACGCACAGATCCTCCTCACCCAGGTCCCCGACCCACGAGCATTCGGCGTCGCCGAACTCGACGCCGCGGGCCAGGTGATCGGCCTGGAGGAGAAACCCGAGACCCCGAAGAGCGATCTCGCTCTGGTCGGCGTCTACCTGTTCACGCCCGTGATCCACGACGCGGTCCGCGCCATCACCCCCTCCTGGCGCGGCGAACTGGAGATCACCCACGCCATCCAGCACCTGATCGACGAACGCGCCGACGTCCGCTCCACGGAGATCAAGGGTTACTGGAAGGACACCGGCAACGTCACGGACATGCTGGAGGTCAACCGCACCGTCCTGGAGACCGTCGAGCACCGCCTCGACGGCGAGGTGGACGAGCGCTCCGAGCTTGTCGGCCGCGTGGTCCTGGAGGAGGGCGCGCGGATCGTCAACTCCCGCATCGTCGGACCCGTGATCATCGGCGCCGGCAGCGTCGTCGAGGACTCCTACATCGGCCCCTTCACCTCCCTCGCCGAGAACTGCCGCATCACCGACAGCGAGTTGGAGTTCTCGATCGTGCTGCGGGACTCCTCGATCCGGGGCGTGGGACGTATAGAGTCCTCCCTCATCGGCCGTCACGTGGAAGTGACCCCGACGACCGGTATGCCCGCTGCCCATCGTCTGGTGCTCGGAGACCACAGCAAGGTGCAGATCCGTTCATGAAGCTTCTCGTCACCGGCGCCGCCGGCTTCATCGGCTCCCAGTACGTGCGCAGGCTCCTCGCCTCGGAGTCCTCGGACGCGCCGCGGATCACCGTGCTGGACAAGCTCACCTACGCCGGCACCCTGGACAACCTCGAACTCGACCACCCCCGCCTGGAGTTCGTGCAGGGTGACATCCGGGACGCGGAGCTGGTCGACGAGCTGACGGCCGACGCGGACCAGATCGTGCACTTCGCCGCCGAGTCCCATGTCGACCGGTCGATCACCGGGGCCGGTGACTTCGTGCTCACCAACGTGGTCGGCACCCAGACCCTGCTGGACGCCGCCCTGCGGCACGGCACCGGACCGTTCGTGCACGTCTCCACCGACGAGGTCTACGGCTCGATCGACGAGGGCTCCTGGCCCGAGACCCACCCCCTCGCGCCCAACTCGCCCTACTCCGCCTCCAAGGCCTCCTCCGACCTGCTCGCCCTCGCCTACCACCGCACCCACGGCCTGGACGTCCGCGTCACCCGCTGCTCCAACAACTACGGGCCGCGCCAGTTCCCGGAGAAGGTGATCCCGCTCTTCATCACCCACCTCCTCGACGGCAGGAACGTCCCGCTGTACGGCGACGGCCGCCACGTCCGTGACTGGCTGCACGTGGACGACCACTGCCAGGGCGTCGACCTCGTCCGCACCGGCGGCCGGGCCGGCGAGGTGTACAACATCGGCGGCGGCACCGAGCTCAGCAACAAGGAACTGACCGGCCTGCTCCTCGAAGCGTGCGGCGCGGGCTGGGACAGGGTCAGTCACGTCGAGGACCGCAAGGGCCACGACCTGCGCTACTCCGTCGACTGGACGAAGATCCGCACCGAGCTCGGCTACGAGCCCCAGCACGACTTCGCGACGGGCCTCGCCGACACCGTCGCCTGGTACCGGGACCACCGCACCTGGTGGGAGCCGCTCAAGCGACGCACCACCCCGCACTGAGAACCATCCGACCGTTCACCTGTGAAAGGACCCCGTCGAACCATGTCGATCAGAACAACTGTGAAGAACGTGTTGGGTGAGAAGAACGTGCGTGTGGTGCGCCAGTTGAAGCGACGTATCTCCGGCCAGCCCCCGCAGCCGGTCAAGAAGAAGCCCACCGGACTGGCCGCGATCTCCCACGATCTCAACAAGCTCGCCGTGCACTTCAAGACGGACAAGTGGGGGGCCCACCGCTACACCCAGCACTACCAGCGGCACCTCCAGCACCTGAAGAACGAGGAGTTCAACCTGCTGGAGATCGGCATCGGCGGCTACAACCGGCCCGGTCAGGGCGGCGCCTCACTGCGCATGTGGAAGGCGTTCTTCCCGAAGGCGCAGATCTTCGGCATGGACATCCAGGACAAGTCCCATGTCGACGAGGACCGCATCACGACGTTCATCGGCGACCAGTCCGACCCCTCGTCCCTGAACGCCGTGGCCGACAAGATCGGTGACCTGGACGTCATCATCGACGACGGCAGCCACCGTCCCCCGCACGTGCTCACCACGTTCGCGACGCTCTTCCCGCGCCTCAAGGACGGCGGCATCTACGTCGTCGAGGACACGCAGTCGTCGTACTGGCCGGAGTGGATGGGCAGCGAGGACCTCGACGACCCGAACACCAGCATGGCGATGCTCAAGCGGCTGACCGACGGGCTGAACTACGAGGAGTTCGTGGACGAGCACTACCAGCCCAGCTACACGGACCTCAACATCGTGGGCGTGCACTTCTACCACAACCTCGTGATCATCGAGAAGGGCAAGAACGCCGAGGGCACCAACAAGCGCAGTGCCCTGAAGGCGCGTTACGCCAAGAAGTGATCGGCGTCCCCGTCCGGGAGAACAACTGAGCGCGGCCCCCGTGGAGTTCACGGGGGCCGCGCTCGGTCGCTGTCGGCTACCGGTCGCGGTTTCTGATGCGGTGCGCCGCCCCGCGCAGCACCCTGCCGAGCGTGCGCCTGACTTTGCGGGCCAGCCGCCGCGCACCGCCGTGGCCGGGCGCGGCCACCGGACGGACGGTCTCGCCGGAGACCCGCAGGGCGAGCGGCAGGACGAGGAAACGCGGCTCGTGCGCGTTCGGCACGGGGCTCAGCGCCACCCGCCACCTCGCGCCGCTCAACTCGGCCAGCGGCAGATCGGCTTCCAGGACCGAGCCGAGGCTCTCGTCGTCGGCGGGGGAGAGGGTGCCCGGCACATCGACGATCTCGGCCGCGCCGAGCCGCAGCACCACCTTGGTCTCCCCGGCCACCTGGAACGGCACGGCCGTGCTGATCCGGGGCCCGTCGACCGCGACGGTGCCCGGCGTGACCCGGTCGAGACCGAGCCGCTTGGTCGCCCGGTCCACGTCGAGGGCGAGATTGCCGTGCGGATGGGTCCAGTACGGCAGGACCACCCGCCCGCCCGCCACTGCTGCCTGCGGTGTGGGCCGGTCCTCGGCCGGGGCGGGACCGAGCCGGCACTCCTTGGTCCAGCCACCCAGCCGGACCCGCACGAACGCGTCCCACAGGCCGTCGTCCGGCGCCGTCCCGCCCGCCGCCGTGGCGGGGTCGACGGAGGCCGACGCCCGCAGCACGAGGCGCACCCGGTCGCCGCCCTTGTCGGGCACCTTCTCCCGGACGACCCGCACGGGCTGGAAGTGCTGGGCGGAGCTGGCCCGTTCACGCAGCAGCAGGTCGCCCGCGGCCTGGTCGAAACGGGCGACGGAGTCGGCGCACACCCAGGCGATCGCCTCGGCGGCGTCCAGCGGCGGAGCGTCCTTCGCCAGGGCGCCCTGCGCGGGGAACCGCATCGGCTCGCCGCCCGAGGTGAACTCGGCGCTCAGCGACACCTCCAGCACCCCGTCCTGCCACTCGACGCCCTCGGGAACGGCCGTCAGGGCGATCCCGGCCTCCCACTCGGCGAACGCCACGATGTCGTCGAGGCGGTCCGCCGTGATCAGCGCGGCCACCACCCGCTGGGCGGGCGGGAGTCCGGCGGCGACACCGGGGCCGAAGCGGTCCACGACGGTCGAGTGGATCTCCGCGAACAGCGCCCGCCGGTAGTCCTCGGGGAGCCCGAGCAGCCGCCTGCCGCGCATCCGCTCGACCATCTCGTTGCGTAGCCAGCGACGGAAGAGCCGGTCGCGCAGGTCACCCGGCTTCGTGTACGTCTCGACGACGTCGAGGGCCTCGCGCAGGTTCTTGAAGTACCCGGCCGGCTCGAACTGCTGGAAGCCGGCGTTGGAGGCGTCGTCCCGGCGTACGTGGTAGTAGCAGACGTAGTCGCTGAGCACGGAGACGTTGTCCGCGCGCAGATACGCCTCGGCGATGAAGACATGGTCCTCGAGGCGCCGCCTGCCCTCCGGGAAGCGCAGACCGATGTCGTCGAGGAAGGCCCGGCGGAACATCTTGTGCGGGGTGAGGCTGTCGATCAGCGGCGCGTTCTCGACCGTGGCCTGCGGGCGGTTGCGGCGGAACAGTTCGACCGGCACGGGGCGTCCCTTGCCGGCCATCTTGCCGACGATCACATCGGCGCCGTTGGCCACGCCGTAGTCGTACATCCGCTCCAGGGCCTCGTCGCCGAGGTAGTCGTCGTTGTCGACGAACATCACGAACTCGCCCCGGGCGGCCTCGATCCCGACGTTGCGGGGCTTGCCGGACCAGCCGGAGTTCTCCTGGTGGATGACACGGACGCGTGGGTCCTCGGCAGCGAGCTCATCGAGCCGGCCGGGCGTTGAGTCGGTGGAACCGTCGTCGACGAAGATCATTTCGTACTCGTCGGGAGGCAGCGACTGCCTCTTCAGAGACGCGATGCAGTCCTCGATGTAGACCCCGGGGTTGTACACGGGGACGACGACGCTGACCTTGACCGGCATGAGCTCGGTCCCCCTTGGGTCGCTTGTCGTTTCTGTCATGGTGCGGTGCTTGTGGCCAGATGCTAACCCGCCGCCGGGGCGGTTGATGTTTCGACCACCGCTCGGAACACATACCGATCGTGTCAAGGTTGACGATCTTGTACGGATAGTCTGACCACGTGCGACTGCTCCTGATGTCCGACACACATCTGCCCAAGCGCGCCAAAGAGCTTCCGGCGCCGCTCCTGGCCGAACTCCCGCGCGCCGACGTGGTGTTCCACGCGGGGGACTGGGTGGACACCGCCACCCTCGATCTGTTGGAGCGCCTGAGCCGGCGTCTCGTCGCCGTGTACGGCAACAACGACGGACCGCCGCTGCGCGCCCGGCTGCCCGAGGTCGCGTACGCCGAACTCGGCGGCCTGCGCTTCGCGGTGGTCCACGAGACCGGTCCCGCGCAGGGCCGCGAGACACGCTGCGCCGCCCGCTTCCCCGAGACCGACGTGCTGGTCTTCGGGCACAGCCACATCCCCTGGGACACCACCGCCCCGACCGGGCTGCGGCTGCTCAACCCCGGTTCCCCGACGGACCGGCGGCGTCAGCCGCGGTGCAGCTACCTGACGTGCGAAGTGGCCGACGGCCGGCTGAGCGACGTAGAACTGCACCTGCTCCCGCTCCGTTGACCACGACCGCCGCACTTCCGGGCGTCTAGAGTCACTTGAGCCGAAGGACCTTCCGACGATCAAGGGGAACCACTTGAAGCGCAAGCTCATCACCGTGCTCGGTCTGGTCGCCGCCGGTATATTCGCCGGCGCCGGAACGTCCCAGGCGGCGGACGCCGTCGTCTACACCACCACGGGCGGAGGCCGGGCCGGGTGGACGGAGAACGGGGACACCCTGACCGTCTGCGACATCAGCTCGGACGGTTACGGCGTGCGGGGCTACGTCTACACGCCGTACTCCGACGCACCGCAGAACGGCACCGTCCTCATCAAGGGCAACGACCCGAGCAACGACGGCAACTGCGCCGGCTTCCCCGGGGACCTGAGCGAGAGCATCCACATCTCGTTGAAGGTGTGCGAGTACGCGGGTGACGTCGTGACGTACTGCGACTACGTGAAGATCCGCTGACCTGCTTCCGGGCTGCGAGGGGGGCTCCACCCCCTAATTCGTTGGACGCTGACGCCGTCACCCCGTTGAGATGGGGTACGTGCTGATCGACACCACGCTCGTACGCCGTCTGCTGACCGCGCAGTTCCCGCAATGGGCCCACCTTCCGCTCGCCCCGGTGCCGCAGTCCGGCATGGACAACGCGACCTTCCGGCTCGGCGACGAGCTGTCCGTACGGCTGCCGCGGTACGCCCAATGGGCGGGTCAGGTGACCCGCGAGCACCGCTGGCTGCCGAAGCTCGCCCCGCACCTGCCGCTGACCGTGTCCGAGCCGCTGGAGATCGGCGACCCGGGCGAGGGCTACCCCTGGTCGTGGTCCGTGTACCGCTGGCTGGACGGGGAGACGGCGACCACCGAGGCGCTCGCCGACCCGGTGCGGGCCGCCCTCGACCTCGCCGGGTTCGTCACCGCGTTGCAGGACATCGACGCGAGCGGCGGTCCGGGCCCCGAGCAGAGCAACGCCTTCCGTGGCGTCCCCATGGGCGACCCGCGGGACTCGCTGGCCGCCGAGGCGCGGGTGCGGCCCAAGCTGGAGGCGCTGCGGGGGACGGGGATGGTCGACATCGACGCCGTGACGGAGGTGTGGGAGGCGGCTCTCGCCGCGCCGGCCTGGCACAAGCCGCCGGTGTGGATCCACGGCGACCTCGCGACCGGCAATCTGCTGATGAGGGACGGCCGGTTGAGCGCCGTCATCGACTTCGGGACTCTGGCGGTCGCCGATCCGGCGGTCGACCTGCAACCGGCGTGGATGTTCCTGCCCGCGCGGGCCCGCGACGCCTTCCGCGCGGCGGTCGACGCCGACGACGCCACCTGGGCACGGGCCCGAGGCTGGGCCCTCGCCGGGTCGCTGCCGGTACCCGACGACCCGTTCTTCCAGCAGGACCCGGCGCGGGTGACGGCGGCCCTCGACCATCTGGCGCAGGTCGTCGAGGACCACCGACGGTACGGGTGAACCGGCGGGCGGCGGGCGGTTCAGCGCCGCCACCGCCGCCGTATCCGCGACACGACCAGCACCGTCGCCACGGCCGCCACGACCACCGGCGCGAGGCGCCTGGCGAGCGGGACCCCGGCCGTGCGCAGCAGGTCGAGCGACTCCTCCTCCGCGGGTGACGCCGTGTCGTCCGGCGCCGCGGCCAGCTGTTCCGCGAGGCACGCGGCGAACTGGCCGATGATCCGGTCGCCCACCTCCGCCATCACCCCCCGCCCGAACTGCGCCGGGCGCCCGGTCACCGTCAGATCGGTCCGCACCGACACGGCCGTACCGCCGCCGTCCTGCGCGGTGAGCGTGCCGGTGACGGTGGCGCGGGCGGTGCCCTGACCCCGGGTCTCCCGGCCACTGGCGATGAGCACCATGCGGTGGGCGGCGTCGTCCTGCTCCTCGAAGACGGCCGTGCCCCGGTACGTCACGGTGATCGGGCCGACCCTGACCTTCACGGAGCCGGTCACGGTCTTGCCGTCGTAGTCCTCGACGCTCGCCCCCGGCATACAGGGCGCCACCCGCTCGATGTCGAGGAGCGCCCGCCAGGCGTCGTCGACCGGGACGGGCACGGTGAACTGGTGGTGCAGTTCCATGACTTCCTCCGTCAGGTTCCCTGGGGATGGATGGCCCCGGCGGTCGCCGTCAGCGGCGTGCCCGTGCCGCCCCAGCGCAGCGCGACGATCTCCGCGGCGACGGAGACGGCCACCTCCTCGGGGGTACGGGCGCCCAGGTCGAGCCCGACCGGCGAGCGCAGCCGGGACAGCTCACGGTCGGTCAGCCCGCCTTCGACCAGCCGTTTCATCCGGTCGTCGTGGGTGCGCCGGCTGCCCATCGCGCCGACGTACGCGGCGGGCCGGCGCAGCGCCTCCTGGAGCAGCGGGACGTCGAACTTGGGGTCGTGGGTCAGGACGCAGACCACCGTGCGCTCGTCGGTGTCGGTCCGCTGGAGGTAGCGGTGCGGCCAGTCCACGACGACCTCCACGCCCGGCGGGAAGCGCTTGGGGGTGGCGAAGACGGGGCGGGCGTCGCAGACCGTGACCCGGTAGCCGAGGAAGTCGCCGATCCGGGCGACCGCGGCGGCGTAGTCGATGGCGCCGAAGACCAGCATCCGCGGGGGCGGCGCGAAGGAGTGCAGGAAGACGCTCACCGCGTCCTCGCGCCGCTCACCGTGCGGGCCGTAGTGCCTCAACCCGGTCGCCCCGAGGGCCAGTTCACCGCGCGCGTCGGCTGTGACGGCCACCTCGAGACCGGCCGCCCCGAGGGTGCCGGCGACCCGGTCCGGCCACACGGCGAGCGTCGCGCCGCGTGGCGCCGGACCGTCGGTGACCGTGGCCACGGTCACCGGCCGCCCCGCGGCCACGGACTCGGCGAACTCGCCGAACGAGGGGTCCAGCGCCGCGGTGACGGGCCGCACCAACAGCGTGATCTCGCCGCCGCAGGTGAGACCGACCGCGAAGGCGTCCTCGTCGCTGTACCCGAAGGTCTCCAACCGCGCCTCGCCGCTCGCCACCACCTCCTGCGCCAGCTCGAACACCGCTCCCTCCACACACCCCCCGGACACGCTTCCGACCACCTCGTCACCGGGCCCGACCGCCATCGCGGCCCCCGGATCCCGCGGCGCGCTACGGCTCACGGCGACGACGGTCGCCAGCCCGAACGGCGATCCCGCCGCGTACCAGGCGCTCAGCGCCGGGAGAATCTCACGCACGATCCGCTCCTCTCACGACCGCCGCCAGGCTCCCCAGAGCGGCCAGGCTGTGCCCCTCGACGAACGCGTCCACGCTCGGCAGCGCCGCCGCCATCCCGGCCGCCAGGGGCGCGTACCCGGGGCGAGCCTTGCGGGGGTTCGCCCAGATCACCCGGTGCGCCAGCCGCCGCAAGCGTCGCATCTGGGCAGCCAGCAGCTCCGGATCGCCACGCTCCCACCCGTCGGACAGCAGCACGACGACCGCACCGCGAGCCATCCCACGCTGCCCCCACCGGTCCAGGAACTCACGCAGCAGCACCCCCAAGCGGGTACCGCCCCGCCAGTCGGGCACGGCCGCCGACACCGCCGCCATCGCCAGATCCGGATCACGTTGCGAGAGCTCCCGCGTGACCCGCGTCAGCCGGGTCCCGACCGTGAACACCTCGGTACGCGGCCCCCGAACGGCGGCATGGGCGAACCGCAGCAGCGCGTCGGCGTAGGGCGCCATGGATCCGCTGACGTCCACCAGCAGCACGACCCGCCGGGGGCGATCGGCCTGGGTGTGCCGTAGCAGCCGAGAGGGCTCACCGCCGCGCCGCAACAGCTCCCGCACGGTCCGACGCGGATCGACGTCGCCGCGCCGGGCCGGCCGCCGTCGCGCGCTGCGCCGCGTCTCGCCGCGCAGCGTGAACGCGGCGAGCATCCGGTGCAGTTGAGCCTTCTCATCGGCGTTGAGCTGGGCGAAGTCCCGGTGGCGCAGCACTTCGGCGGAACCGGCGAGGGCGGCCATGGGGGGTGCTTCGGCTTCGCGTTGGGTGGTGGTACGAGACCCCGTGGCATCCCGCGCGACGACCCGCAGCCTTGTGACGGGAGCGGCGGGCATCGCCCGCGCCGCCGGCTCGCCGGAGCCGAAGTAGGCGGCGAACACCCGCTCATACCGCTCCAGGTCGTCCCGCTCCCCACAGAGAGTCAGCCGCCCGGCCCAGTACAGGTCCGTCCGCCGAGTGGGCCCCAGCAAATCCACGGCCCGCAAGAAGGCATGCAGCCGCTCAGCACTGGCGTTGACACCCACTACGCGAAGGGCCCGAGCAAATCCAAGAAGGGCCGCGTCAACGCCCTTAAGGGGCGCGGGGAACTGCGCGACCAGCCACGACGGCGCATCAGACGACGAACCACCCATCACGGCACTTCCATCGCACCACTCAGAACCGCCGCAAAGTCCAGCCCCCGCCCCCGCTCCACATCCTCCCGATACTTGAGAACCGACCCCAACGTGGACACCGCCAACTCCGCATCCACCTCACTCGCCCCCAGCGCGTCCAACGCCCGCACCCAGTCGATGGTCTCCGCAACCCCGGGCGGCTTGACGAGATCCTCAGCCCGCAGCGCCTGCACAAGCCCAGTCACCTGCTCAGCCAACCGCACCGACACACCCGGCAACCGCCGCCGCACAATGGCCAGTTCACGACCGAAGCCGGGATGGTCGAACCAGTGATACAGACACCGCCGCTTCAACGCGTCGTGCACCTCACGTGTGCGGTTGGACGTCAGGACGACCACGGGCGGCGACTCGGCCCGCAGGGTGCCGAGCTCCGGAACCGTCACCGCGTAGTCGGAGAGCAGCTCCAGCAGGAACGCCTCGAACTCGTCGTCGGCCCGGTCGATCTCGTCGACCAGCAGCACCGACGGCTGTGTCTCGAGCGCCCGCAGCAGCGGCCGAGCGACCAGGAAGCGCCGGTCGTACAGTTCGCTCTCCAGGCGGTCGGCATCCGTGATCCCGGCCGCCTCGGCGGCTCGCAGATGCAGCAGCTGACGGGGGAAGTCCCAGTCGTACAGGGCCTGCGACGCGTCGATGCCCTCATGGCACTGGAGCCGGATCAGCGGGGCGCCGAGCGCCTCGGCGAGGGCGGCGGCGAGCGCGGTCTTGCCGACGCCCGCGTCGCCCTCGCAGAAGATCGGCCGGGCCAGCCGCAGGGCCAGGAAGCAGGCGATGGCCAGCCCCTCGTCGACGAGGTACCCGGTCGCCTCCAGACCGGCCCGCACCTGGTCCGGGCCATCGAACGAGCCGTGGAACGGGCCGTCGATCTCCGCGATCGCCGCTCACCCCATCCCGGCGGCGGCCAGCACCGCGCGCTTGGTCAGCACCCGCGCCAGATGCGCCCGGTACTCCGGCGAGGCCGAGGTGTCCCGGGACGGCTGGGTGGCCACCGCCGCCGACTCCGCCGCCCGCGCCACCGCCTCGGCGTCCTCGGCGCCGGTGAGGGCCTCCTCGGTGGCCGCGGCGCGCAGCGGGGTCGTGCCCATGTTGGTCAGCCCGACGCGTGCCTCGGCGATCCGGCCGTTGTCCCGGCGTACCAGCGCGGCCACGCCGACAATCGCCCAGGCTTGGGCGACCCGGTGGAACTTCTCGTAGTGGAAGCCCCAGCCGTCGGTCTTCGGCAGCCGCACCTCCACCAGCAACTCATCCGGCTCCAGGGCGGATTGGAGGTAGTCGACGAAGAACTGCCGGGCGGGGATCGTGCGCCGCCCGCCCGGGCCCTGCACCACCAGCCGCCCGTCCAGTGCCAGCACCACCGCGGGCAGGTCGCCGGCCGGGTCGGCGTGCGCGAGGGAGCCACCGAGGGTGCCGCGATGCCGTACGGCGGGGTCGGCGACGGTCGCCGTGGCGGCGGCCAGCAGACCGGCGTGGCGGCGGACCAACGGGTCGCGGATCACGTCGTGGTGGGTGGTCATCGCGCCGACGACGAGCGTGTCGCCGTCCTCGCGCACGCCGCGCAACGCGGCGATACGGCCGACGTCCACGACCAGTTCGGGGAAGGCCAGCCGGAGCCGCAGCAGCGGCAACAGGCTCTGCCCGCCGGCCAGCACCTTGGCGTCCTCGCCCGCGTCGGCGAGCGCGCGCACCGCCTCGTCGACGTCGGCCGGGCGGGTGTACTCGAATGCCGGGGGAATCATCGCGAGGCCTCCCTCACCGCTTGCCAGACCCGCTCGGGTGTACAGGGCATGCGCACGTCGCGCACGCCCAGTGGACGCAGCGCGTCCACGATCGCGATGACGACGGCGGGTGTGGACGCGATCGTGCCCGCTTCTCCAACTCCCTTGACGCCCAGGGGGTTCGAGGTGGCAGGTGTCTCCGTCCGGTCCGTCGTGAACTCCGGAAGGTCCGCCGCCGACGGCACGAGGTAGTCGGCCATCGTCCCGGACACGAGGTTGCCCTGGTCGTCGTAGACCGCCTCCTCGAACAGCGCCTGCGCGATGCCCTGCGCGAGGCCGCCGTGCACCTGCCCCTCCACGATCATCGGGTTGACGACCCGGCCGACGTCGTCGACGCAGACGTACGACCTGATGCGGGTCTGCCCGGTCTCGGTGTCGACCTCGACCGCGCACAGATGGGTGCCGTGCGGGTAGGAGAAGTTGTCCGGGTCGACCAGGTGCTCGGCGTTGATGGTGGGCACCAGGCCGTCGGGCAGGTCGTGCGAGGTGAAGGTCTCGAAGGCGACCTCCTGTATGGTTTTGCGGGCGTCCGGTGAGCCCTTCACCGAGAAGACGCCGTCCGTGAACTCCAGGTCCCGCTCGCTCGCTTCGAGCAGATGCGCGGCGATCCTGCGGGCCTTCTCCACGACCTTCACCGCCGCGTGATGGACCGCCGTGCCGCCCACGACGAGCGAGCGCGAGCCGTAGGTGTCCATGCCCTGCGGGGCGGCCCGGGTGTCGCCGTGGACGACCTCGACATCCTCGAACGGCACGCCCAGCACGTCGGCGGCGATCTGGCTCCAGCAGGTCACATGCCCCTGCCCGTGCGGGCTGGTGCCGGTGACCACCTCGACCTTGCCGGTGGGCAGCATGCGGATGCTCGCCGCCTCCCAGCCGCCGGCGGCGTACCGCAGATCCCGCAGCACCCGGCTCGGCGCCAGCCCGCACATCTCCGTGTACGTCGACACCCCGATGCCCAACCGCACGCTGTCGCCCCGGTGGTTGCGGTCGGCCTGCTCGGCGCGCAGCTTGTCGTAGTCGAACAGGGCAAGGGCCTTGTCGGTGGCGGCCTCGTAGTTGCCGCTGTCGTACGTCAGGCCCGCGACCGTCGTGTACGGGAACTCCTCGTGGCCGATCCAGTTGCGGCGGCGCAACTCCACCGGATCCAGGCCGAGTTCGGCCGCCAGCTCGTCCATGATCCGTTCGATGGCGTACGTCGCCTCCGGGCGCCCGGCGCCCCGGTAGGCGTCCGTCGGGGTCCTGGTCGTGAAGACGCCGGTGACGTTGAGCTCGTAGGAAACCATCTTGTAGATCCCCGGGTACATGAACGCGCCCAGGATCGGGATGCCCGGGGTGACGAGCATCAGGTAGGCGCCCATGTCGACCAGCAGGTCGGCCTTGAGGCCGAGCAGGGTGCCGTCGCGGTGCGCGGCGATCTCGATGTCCTGGATCATGCCGCGCCCGTGATGGGTGGCCAGATAGCCCTCGCTGCGGGACTCCGTCCACTTCACCGGCCGGCCGGTGCGGCGGGCCACCGCGAGGGCGATGGCCTCCTCGCCGTACACCTGGAGCTTGGAGCCGAAGCCGCCGCCCACGTCCGGGGCGATCACCCGCAGTTTGTGCTCGGGTATGCCGGTGACCACGGCGAGCATGATCCGCAGGATGTGCGGGATCTGCGTGGAGGAGTACAGGGTGTACTCGCCGGACGCGGTGAGCGGGGTGACCACGACCGCGCGCGGCTCCATCGCGTTGGGGATGAGGCGCTGCTGGTGGTAGCGGCGCTTCAGCGTCACCTCGGCGCGCTGTCGTACGGCCTCGAAGTCCTCGCCGGCCTTCAGGGGCCAGTCGTAGCAGCGGTTGGTGCCCTTGTCGGAGTGGACCAGGGCCGCGCCCTCGGCCAGTGCGGCCTCCAGGTCGAGGACCGGGGGCAGCGGTGTGTACTCGACGTCGATCGCCTCCAGGGCGTCGGCCGCCGCGTACCGGTCGCGAGCCACCACGACCGCCACCGGGTCACCGGCGTGGCGCACCTCGGTGGTGGCGATGGGGGGATGGTCGGGCAGCACTATGTCCTCGGTCACCGGCCAGGCGCAGGGGAGTGATCCGAGGCCCTCCGCGAGGTCGGCGCCGCTGAACGCCGCGACCACGCCGGGGCGTTCGAGGGCGGGGCTCACATCGACGCGGTCGATGCGGGCGTGGGCCATGGGGCTGCGCAGGATGGCGAGGTGGAGCAGGCCGCCCACGGCGATGTTGTCGGTCCAGTGGGTCTGTCCGGTGACGAGCCGTGCGTCCTCCTTGCGGGGCCGGGCCCGGCCGACCTCCCGCTCGACGGTGTCGCTCATGTGCCGACCTCCTGCCCGGAGGCGGCGAGCACCGCCCGCACGATGTTCTGGTAACCCGTGCAGCGGCACAGGTTCCCTTCGAGGGCGTGGCGTACTTCGTCCGAGGTAGGGGCGGGGTTGTCCCGCAGCAGGTCGCGCGCGGCCATGATCATTCCCGGGGTGCAGTAGCCGCACTGGAGGGCGTGCCGCTCGTGGAACGCCCGCTGGAGGCCGGTCCACTCCCCGTTCTCGTCGGCGAGCCCCTGGACGGTGGTCACCTCGCCGCCGTCCGCCTGGACGGCCAGCACCGAGCAGCTCTTGACGCTCTCGCCGTCCAGGTCGACCGTGCAGGCCCCGCAGTTGGAGGTGTCGCAGCCGATCGGGGTGCCGGTCAGGCCGAGACGGTCACGCAGATAGTGGATCAGGAGGAGACGGGGTTCCACCTCGTCCTCGTAGTTCGTTCCGTCCACCTTCACCGAGACACGGGTCATGTGCCCTCCCAGGAAACACCGGACGTGATGGGCGTCACTCTAGGACTGGCAGGGGGAGGCGGCGAGGGCCGTGACGCGGCTTTGTTGAGCGTTAGGGCCTGTCCGGCGGATCATGCCGCAGACGCGGGGGCTGGCACGCCGGCCTGCGGCGTTGTCGTCGGTTACCGACGCTCCGCGTCGCCGCCCTCCTCCGCCTTGCAGCCTGGGGGTACCTCCCACGCCCTTAAGGCAGTGGGGGAGCGCCAGCCCCCGCTCACCGGCGTCAATGCGGTGCCGCCGCTTTCCTGCGACCTGATCCGCCGGACAGGCCCTAATCCGTTGGCGTCCCGAGCGGGGGTCTGCTGCACTGCAAGGGACCCGCCGGCGACCGATCGGCGATCGATGAAGGAGAGCAGTAGTGCGCACTGCACGCATGTCCACCCAAGAAGGAATGACCCCCTCTTCGAAGGACATGACGCTTCGTGCACTTGCTCAACCTCGGGATTCTCGCCCATGTCGACGCCGGTAAGACCAGCCTGACCGAGCGGCTGCTGCACTCGGTCGGGGTGATCGACGAGATCGGCAGCGTGGACGCCGGCAGTACCCGGACCGACACCCTCGCGCTGGAGCGCCGGCGCGGCATCACCATCAAGTCCGCCGTCGTCTCGTTCGCGGTCGACGACGTCACCGTCAACCTCATCGACACCCCCGGCCACCCGGACTTCATCGCCGAGGTGGAGCGGGTCCTCGGAGTGCTGGACGGCGCCGTCCTGGTCGTCTCGGCCGTCGAGGGCGTGCAGGCGCAGACGCGTGTGCTGATGCGGACGCTTCAGCGGCTGCGCATCCCCACGCTGATCTTCGTCAACAAGATCGACCGACGCGGGGCACGGTACGAGGGTGTCCTCGACGCCCTCGCCGAGCGGCTCACGCCCGCGGTCGTGCCGATGGGGCGTGCCGTCGGACTCGGCACGCGCGAGGCGCGGTTCGTGCCGCGTGCGGTGGCACCCGATGTCCTCGCCGACCATGACGACGAGCTGCTCGCCGCGTACGTCGACGGGTCCCTCGCGGACGATCGTGTGCGGGCGGCTCTTGTCGCCCAGACCCGGCAGGCACTCGCCCACCCCGTGTACTTCGGCTCCGCCGCCACCGGTGCGGGGGTGCCCGAACTGATCGCCGGGATCAAGGAGTTGCTGCCCGCCGCCGACGGTGATCCCGAAGGGCCCGTCTCCGGCAGCGTGTTCAAGGTAGAGAGGGGACCGGCGGGGGAGAAGGTCGCGTACGCCCGGATGTACTCCGGGACGCTGCGCACCCGTGACCGCGTCCCCTTCGGTCCCGGGCGGGAGGAGGGCAGGGTCACCGCCGTCAGCGTCTTCGACCACGGCACGGACCTCCGCGCGGACGCCGTCCCGGCGGGCCGCATCGCGCGACTGTGGGGGCTGGGGAACATCCGCATCGGCGACACGATCGGCGAACCCCGCAAGCGGCACGGCCACTTCTTCTCCCCGCCCACCCTGGAGACCGTCGTCGTTCCCGGCCCCGGCACCGACCGCAGGGCGCTGCACCTCGCCCTCACCCAGCTCGCCGAGCAGGACCCGCTGATCGACCTGCGCCACGACGAGGTACGCCAGGAACTCTCCGTCTCCCTCTACGGCGAGGTCCAGAAGGAGGTCATCGAGGCCACCCTCGCCGAGGAGTTCGCACTCGCCGTCGGCTTCCGGGAGACCACACCCCTGTGCGTGGAACGCCCCCTGGGGACGGGCGCCGCCGCCGAGTTCATCAAGAAGGACGCGAACCCGTTCCTCGCCACGGTCGGCCTGCGCGTCGACCCAGGCCCGCCCGGCAGCGGTGTCACCTTCGGCCTGGAGGTGGAGCTGGGCGCGATGCCGTACGCCTTCTTCCGGGCCGTCGAGGACACCGTCCGCGAGACCCTCACCCAGGGGCTGCACGGCTGGCAGGTCGCCGACTGCGCCGTCACCATGACCCACTCCGGCTACTGGCCCCGGCAGAGCCACGCCCACCAGGGCTTCGACAAGAGCATGTCCACCACCGGCGCCGACTTCCGCGGCCTGACCCCGCTGGTCCTCGCCGAGGCGCTGCGCCGGGCGGGCACCCGGGTGTACGAGCCGATGCACCGCTTCCGCCTGGAGGCACCGGCGGACACGCTGGGCGCGCTGCTCCCGGTGCTCTCCGCGGCGCGGGCGGTGCCGGAGACGACCGAGACCCGGGGCGCGCTGTGTGTGCTGGAAGGCGTGGTCCCGGCCGCCCGGGTGCACGGCCTCGAACAGCGGCTGCCGGGTCTGACGCGCGGTGAGACCGAGTGGGAGAGCGCCTTCGAGGACTACGCGCCGGTCGCGGGCGGCGAGGACGTTCCCGAGCGCCCGCGCACCGATCACAACCCGCTCAACCGCAAGGAGTACCTGCTGAACGTAACGGGCCGAAGGGGTTAGGGGTGCCGAAGAGGCGCGGTGTCGGAGGGCCGTGGGGTCAAAGGGTCGAGAAAACCTGAGACTTACTCATGAGTCAGAAAGTATTGACGGTGTCCTGATCTCCCCGGACTGTAGTGAACATGCCGAATATCCGGGCCCGTCTGCTGGTTGTTCTGGTTGTCCTCTGCGGACTCTGCGGTTTCCTGACGGTGGCGGGCTCCCCGCCCGCCACCGCGGCCACCGTCCCCGACTCCCTCTCCTTCGACGGCACGGCGCTCACGGTGTCCGGCGGTCGCTTCATCGACGGACACGGCCGTGAGGTCGTGCTGCGCGGCTACAACGTCTCCGGCGAGACCAAGCTCGCCGAGAACCACGGCCTGCCCTTCGCCTCCGTCGCCGACGCCCAGAAGTCCGCGAAGGCCCTGCGCGCCCTCGGCGGTGGCAACTCCGTGCGCTTCCTGCTCTCCTGGGCCTACGCCGAACCCGTGCAGGGCCAGGTCGACACCGCCTATCTGGCCGCCGCCACCGCCCAGATGCGCGCCTTCCTGGACGCCGGCATCCGCGTCTACCCCGACTTCCACCAGGACCTGTACTCCCGGTACCTCTTCGACGACGACAGCTGGTACACCGGCGACGGCGCCCCCAAGTGGGCCGTGGACCTGGGCAATTACCCCGACGAATCGTGCGGGATCTGCATCATGTGGGGCCAGAACATCACCCAGAACGGGGCGGTGAAGGCCGGCCAGTACGACTTCTGGCACAACGCCCACGGCCTCCAGGACGCCTTCCTCACCACGGCCCAGAAGGTCATGACGTACATCAAGCAGAACGTCTCCACCGAGGAGTTCGCCGGCGTCCTCGGCTTCGACCCCTACAACGAGCCGTACGCAGGCACCTACGACTCCGGCCAGGCCAGCCGCACCTGGGAACAGAACGTGCTGTGGCCCTTCTACGTGAAGTTCCGGGCCCGCATGGACGCGGCGGGCTGGCAGGACAAGCCCGCCCTCGTCGAGCCCAACCTCTTCTGGAACGGCAACGTCAGCAAGGAGGAGGGCGGCCTCCTCGACGCGGGCAGTATCGGCTCCCGGTACGTCTTCAACACCCACTTCTACGACCAGAAGGCCATCTCCGGCATCCTGATGTGGGGCAACGCCTCCGACGGCCAGTACGTCACCGACTTCGGCACCGTCCGCGACCGCGCCTCGGCGCTCGGCACCACGGCCGTCGTCAGCGAGTTCGGCCACCCCCTGAACGGCTCCACCGCCGGAAAGGCGCCGACCGTCCTCAAGGCGATGTACCAGGCCCTCGACTCCCGGGTGAAGGGCGCCAACTGGTGGGCCTCGCCCGCCGGTTCGGGCCCGGTGCTGTCCGGTTCGCAGTGGCAGTGGGACATCTACAACGGCCGCCACAGCGAGCTCATGAACGGCAACCCCGACAAGGTGCAGACCAACGGGGACGCCTGGAACGACGAGGATCTGTCGGCCGTACGCCTGGACGACAACGGTGTGGTGACGCTCCGTCAGGACGCCAGGCTCCTCGACCGCCTGTACCCGAGCGCGACCTCGGGCAGCACCGTCGCCTTCACCTACGAGGACCGCTCCCGTGACGGCTCCACAACCCTGACCTGGAACCCGGTGCCGAGCTCGCTGCCCAACGTGTCCTCACTGGTGGGCTCCGGACAGTACGGGCTGCTGGTGTGGCGCTCGGGCAGCGGCACGACCCCCACCGAACTCCATCTGCCCGCCTCGTTCCCGACGGCGACCACCACGGTCGTCTCCGACCTGGGCACGGCGTACGCTCCGTCGGCCTATACGTCGTCCACCCCCATCGGCACGGCCGCCGAGCCGGGCGGCACCGGCAGCCGCCGCCTTCTCCTCACCGACGCGGACTCCGGCACC
Source organism: Streptomyces sp. NBC_00028 (assembly GCF_045041065.1). NCBI lineage: Bacteria > Bacillati > Actinomycetota > Actinomycetes > Kitasatosporales > Streptomycetaceae > Streptomyces > Streptomyces sp. NBC_00028. Next base: position 9,087,419 of record NZ_CP108293.1, read on the forward strand.
CTGCACTACGCCCTCGTCACCAACGGAGCCGCCTCGCCCTCGGCGTCCGCGCTGAGCGCGGCCAAGTCCGAACTGGCGACTTGGATGGCGTCGAAGTTCAGCTGAGCGGGCTTGACCCTCTCCTTACGTCAGGGTTGAGGCTGGACCCCGACGAAAGGGCAGGTGAATGAGCTACTCCGTGCGGCAGGTCGCGTCCTGGGCCGGAGTGACGGTGCGCACGCTCCATCACTACGACCGGACCGGCCTGCTCACGCCCGGCGCCCGCAGCCGGGCCGGATACCGCCTCTACGACGAGACGGACCTGGCCCGGCTCCAGCAGATCCTCTTCTACCGCGAGTTCGGCTTCTCCCTCGACGAGATCGGCACCATCCTCGAGGACCCGCAGGCGAACGTCCTGGACCATCTCCGGGCCCGGCAAAGGCGGTTGAGCGATGAGATCGAGCGGCTCCAGCGGCTCTCCGAGGTCGCCGAGCGGGCCATCGAGGTCCAGCAGACCGGCGTGAGGCTCACCCCGCAGGAACGCTTCGAGGTCTTCGGCGAGATCGGCTTCGACCTCAGCTACGCCACCGAACGGCAGGTGAGATGGGCCGACTCGCCGGGACATCGCGAGGCCATGGCGCGGGCAGCCGCCCTCACCAAGGAGGACTGGCGGCGCGCGATGGGCGAGGCCGCGGAGTGGCGCGAACGGCTGCTCGCCGCATTCGACGCCGGGGAACCGAGCGACGGGGTGGCGGCCATGGGCCTCGCCGAGGAGCACCGCCGGCACATCACCCGCTGGTTCACCACCTGTCCGCCCGCCATGCACCGGCGGATCGCGGACGACGTCGCGGCCGACCCGCGCGCCTTCGCCCTCGTCGTCCCCCCGTCGCAGCAACGGACCGGCCTCGCCGCCTACTTGGCCAAGGCCGTCCACGCCAACGCGGCCCGCACCGGCTCCCCGGAGGACGAAGAATGAGGATCCTGATCGCCGCCGCCGGATCACGCGGCGACGTCGCCCCCTACACGGGCCTGGGCGCCGCACTGCGCCGGGCCGGACACGAGGTGACCCTCGCTGCCCCGGACGGCTTCGCCGCCCTGGTGAAGGAGGCGGGACTGGAGTTCCACGGGCTTCCGGGTGCCAGGGGAGGAGAGCGTCAACTGCTGCGTGCCGCTGCCGAGTACGTCACGGAGCTCGGCCGGGCTTTCGTGGACCTACCGGCATCGTCCGCGGACCTGCTCCTGCTGTCGACGACCACGGCACCCCTCGGCCGGCACCTGGCCGAGGCCACCGGAACACCGACCATGGGCGCCTATGTCGTACCTGCCGCCCCGACCGGCGACTTCCCGCCGGTGATCACCGGAGCCCGCTCACTGGGCCGGCTCGGCAACCGCACGGCCGGCCGCTTCGCGCTCCGCATGGCCGACCGGTTGTATGCCGGGGCGGTCGCGGACCTCCGTCGCGGCCTGGACCTCTCCCCGCTCACACCCCACGCGACGCGGCGCCGGCAGGAACGGGAGGGGTGGCCGGTCCTGCACGGTTTCAGCACGGTGCTGCTGCCGCGCCCCGCCGACTGGCGGCCAGGCCTGGACGTCGTCGGGACCTGGTGGCCGTACGTCGACGAAGCGCGGCGGCTGCCCGCCGCACTGGAGGACTTCCTCGCCGCCGGACCGCGACCGGTGTTCATCGGCTTCGGCAGCATGGCGGCGGGACAGGGGGAGCGGCTGGGTGAGCTCGCCGTGAGGGCGTTGCGGCATGCCGGGCTGCGCGGGGTCCTCCAGACGGGCGCCGCCGGGCTCGCGGCCGACGGCGACGACGTCCTGACCGTCGGGGACGTACCGCACGAGCTGCTGTTCCCGCGCGTCGCCGCGGTCGTCCACCACGCCGGTGCGGGCACCTCGGCCGCCGCACTGCGGGCCGGGGTGCCCGCAGTCCCCGTGCCGGTCACGGCGGACCAGCCGTTCTGGGCGGGGCGGCTGGCCGCCCTCGGTGCCGCGCCCGGTCCGATTCCCTTCCGGTCGCTCACGGCCGAGACGCTCGCCGAAGCGCTCGGCCGCGTTGTACGGCGGCAGACCTACAGCCGTGCCGCCGCGAGCGCCGCGCGGCTCATGGCCGCCGAGGACGGGGCGGGCACGGCGGTGAAGGCAGTCGAACGACTGGCGGGCTGAACCTCAGGACGTCGGGCTCGTCCAGTTCGCCGCGACATGACCGAGCCGCACCCGCTGGGGGTGGTCGCCGACCGGGACGGACACCGTCTTCTGGCCCGTGGCGAAGTCGATCGCCGTGACCTGGTCGGCGCCGCTCTCCGAGATGACGCAGCTCTTGCCGTCGCCGCTGACCGTCGCCCAGTACGGCTTGGAGGCGGTGACCAGCGGGCCTTCCTGGAGGGTGGTGCGGTTGACGACGGTCGCGTAGTCGTCCATGGTCCCGGCGACACACAACTTGCTGCCGTCGGGGCTCATCGACAGGCCGTGGTGGCGCGAGTCGTTGACGTACGTGGTGCGGTCGTCGCTGGTCGCCGGGTTCTTCGGCAGGGTCTTCATCCGGGTGATCTTGTCCGTGGCGAGGTCGTACTCGAAGAAGCCGTTGAAGAACGACACCTGGAAGTACAGCTTCGACTCGTCCGGGGAGAACACGGCCGGGCGGACCGCGTCGGAGTAGTCGGTGAGACCGAGCGCGTCCAGCTTCGGCCGCATGTCGATGGTCTTGACCTGCTGGTACGTCGTCGCGTCGACGACCGTGATGTGCCGGTCGCCCTTCGTCCAGTCCAGCCACGGGGCGTCGGTGTCCGTGTTCACGTCACCGATCGCCATGTTGTAGATGTACTTGCCGTCCTTGGTGAAGATGTTCTCGTGCGGCTTGTCACCGGTGGCGAACTTGCCGACCTGCTTGCCGGTGTTGATGTCGAGCACGTGCACGGTGTTCGCGGTCGACGCGGACACCGCGACCCGGGTGCCGTCGGGGGAGACCGCCATGTGGTCCGAGCGGTAACCCGACACCGGGAAGCGCCAGTTGATGGCCCCGGTGGCCAGGTTGATCGACACGACATCGGCGAAGCTCGGCCGGGAAACGACCACCGAGGCGCCGTCCGGCGTGGTGTACATGTCGTCGACGAACTGGTCGTGGCCCTCGCCGACGCCGTTGCGGATCGCCATGAAGTAGATCCACTTGATCGGGTCGGCGTTGATCGCCGCCATCCGCGCGTCCTTGTCGGGGATGACGTTGATCCGTCCGACCTTGGCCAGATTGCCGCTGGACTGCAGGACGTCGGCGGTGCCGTCCCAGTTGTTGCCGACGAACAGCACCTCGCGCAGGGCGGCGGCGTCCGCGGCGGAGGCCGCGGTCGCCGGGGCGGTGGCGGTCAGGACGACGGCTGCGGCCAGGGCACACAGGTGACGGGGTCTGAAGGCAGGCATGACGGCTCTCTTCTCTGCGTGGGGTTCATGAGTGGGACATGCCAAGGCGGGGTCGGAAAGGCGGCTCGGAAACTGAACACGGATGCTTTCAGAGTCAACTTACTGAAAAGTAAGGAAGAGGCGCCCTGTCCACAAGACTGCGTGCACGACAAAATTGGCGAGCCACTGGACGATCAACGGAGGTGACCGTGGCGGGCAGGCTCAAGGCGCCGACCGGCCGCTACGGCGGCAAGACCGCCGAGGAGCGGCAGGCGGAACGGCGCCGGCGTTTCCTGGACGCCGCGTTCCAGCTGTTCGGCGACACGCCGGGCTACCGCAACACGACCGTCGCCGCGCTCAGCGAGGCCGCCGGGCTGTCCACGCGGCAGTTCTACGAGGAGTTCCGCACGCTGGAGGACGTCCTTGCCGCGCTGCATCTCCAGGTCAACGGCTGGGCGGAGGAGGCGGTGGTGGCGGCGGTGACCGACGCGCAGGCGCTGCCGCTGGCCGAGCGGGTCGCGGCGATCTTCCGTGCGTACGCCGCGAATGTCACCGGTGATCCGCGCCGGGTCCGGATCACGTTTGTCGAGATCATCGGGGTCAGTCCGCAGTTGGAGGAGCAGCGGCTGGCTCGGCGGGCGCGGTGGGTGGAACTGGTGTGCGCGGAAGCGGGCGCCGCCGTGGCTCGGGGGGAGGCTGCGCCTCGGGACTATCGGCTGCCGGCCACGGCGTTCATCGGGGCCGTCAATGGGTTGCTCCATGACTGGAGCTCGGGGTGGGTGGACGCTTCCTTGGATGAGGTGGTGGAGGAGTTGGTGCGGCAGTTGTTGGCGATTCTGCGGCCGGTGGGGTGGGAGGCCTGATTTCTTGTCTGCGGCGCCGCTGTGGCTGGTCGCGCAGTTCCCCGCGCCCCTTTACGGCGTCACGCGCTCATCCGCTTAGACAGTTCACTGCCTCCAGTACGGGAGCTACCCCGTCCTCCTTGCGAATGCGCGCCCCGAGTTCCCGTGCCCGCTCCCGGTACCCGTCGTCGCGCGTGATCCTCATCAGTGCCGACGCCAGTCTGTCCGTGGTCAGGCGGCGCAGCGGTACCGCGCGAGGAGCCACCCCAAGTCTGACCAGGCGTTCCGACCAGAAGCCCGCGTCGAATTGGATCGGTACCGGCACCGCGGGCACCCCTGCCCGCAGGCCCGCTCCCGTCGTGCCCGCGCCCGCGTGATGGACGACCGCCGCCATGTGCGGGAAGAGCGCCGAGTGGGCGAGCTCGCCGACGGTCAGCATGTCGTCGCCGTCGGCCGCGAGGCCGGCCCAGCCCTGCTGGAACACCCCGCGTAGCCCTGCTCGGCGCAAGGCCCGCACGATCGCTCCGCTGAGCCGTTCGGGGTCGGGGACCGTGGCGCTGCCGAGGCCGACGAAGACGGGTGGTGGGCCGGCGTCGAGGAAGTCCCGTACCTCCGGGGGGAGTTGGGTGGAGACGTCGTACGGCCACCAGTAGCCCGCCACGTCAAGGCCGGGCCGCCAGTCGCGCGGGCGGGCCACCACCAGGGGGCTGAAGCCGTGCTGGACGGGCCAGTTGTGGCGCTCCCGGCGGCGTAGTGCCGTGGTGCTCCCGATCCGGCCGAGACCGAGGCGGGTGCGCACCTCGGGGACGACCGACGAGAAGACGTACTCGATGGCGAGGCCCACGCCATGTCCGGCCGCGCGGTTGCCGAGGGTGCCCCAGGAGCCGCCGCCGAGCATGGGAGGGGCGAACTCCTGTGTCGTGGCGACCGGTTGCAGACTGAGGCCGAGGGTCGGCAGGGACAGGCCCTCGCCGATGGTGTGGCCGAGCGGGGCGAGGGAGGCCGAGAGGAGGAGGATGTCGGCGGCGCGGGCAGCCGTCACCAGGTCGTCGGCTATCGTGCCCGCCAGCGCCCGCGCCATCGTGACCGCGCGCAGCAGTTTGCCCGGGCCGGTGGCGCTGCGGTGCAGGCCCTTGCCGCGCTCGGACTCCAGTACGGTCCGCGGGTCCACGGGGAGGGCGTGGAAGCCGAGGCCCGAGCCCGCCACCAGCGGCTCGAAGGAGCCGTGGGTGACCAGGGTGACCTCGTGTCCGGCCCGGAGCAGGCCGTGCCCCAGTCCGGTGAAGGGGGCGACATCGCCCCGGGAACCCGCCGTCATGATTGCTACGCGCACGAGCGCCAGTATGTCGGGACGGCGGCACGAGCGGGGCGAACGACCCGTGCGAAGCGGCGAGTTCACGCCTGTCACAGCCGTTGACTTCCACCTCCCGGAGCTCTACTTTCGGCGCGCGATACGTTCGGTTATTCGATCCTCGTTCGAGATATCGACCCTGCCGTGCGTTCTTCCCCTCCGAAGGAGCCGCATGTTTCCCCCACCCCCCTCGCCCCGCGGGTTCGTACGCCGCGCCAGAGCCGCCGCCGTGCGGGCCCTCGTCCTCGCCCTGACCGCCACCGCCGCCCTGCTCTTCGCCCAGCCCACCCCGGCCCAGGCGGCGACGAGCCGGCAGATTGCCGTGCCGACCGCACCGATGGGCTGGGCCTCCTGGAACAGCTTCGCCGCCGCCATCGACTACGACGTGATCAAGCAGCAGGTCGACGCGTTCGTGGCGGCGGGCCTGCCGGACGCGGGCTACAAGTACATCAACATCGACGAGGGTTGGTGGCAGGGCACCCGGGACAGCGCCGGGAACATCACCGTCGACGAGTCCGAGTGGCCCGGCGGCATGAAGGCCATCGCCGACTACATCCACAGCAAGGGCCTCAAGGCGGGCATCTACACCGACGCCGGCAAGGACGGCTGCGGCTACTACTTCCCGACCGGCCGCCCCGCCGCCCCCGGCTCCGGCAGCGAGGGCCACTACGACCAGGACATGCTCCAGTTCTCCCAGTGGGGCTTCGACTTCGTGAAGGTCGACTGGTGCGGCGGTGACGCGGAAGGGCTCGACGCGGCTACGACGTACAAGTCGATCAGCAACGCCGTGGCCGCGGCGACGGCCACCACCGGACGCCCGCTGACCCTGTCCCTCTGCAACTGGGGCTACCAGAACACCTGGAACTGGGCCCCCGGGCTCGCGCCGATGTTCCGGACCAGCACCGACATCGTCTACTGGGGCAACAACCCGTCCCAGACGAACATGCTGTCCAATTTCGACCAGGGCCTGCACCCGCTCGCGCAGCACACCGGGTACTACAACGACCCCGACATGCTGATGGTCGGCATGACCGGCTTCACCGCCGCCCAGAACCGCACCCACATGAACCTGTGGGCCATCTCCGGCGCTCCGCTCCTCGCCGGGAACAACCTCGCCTCCATGAGCACCGAGACGGCGAACATCCTCAAGAACCCGGAGGTCATCGCCGTCGACCAGGACGCCCGCGGCCTTCAGGGCGTCAAGGTCGCCGAGGACGGCACCGGACTCCAGGTGTACGGCAAGGTCCTGTCCGGCCAGGGCAACCGCGCCGTCGTGCTGATGAACCGCACGTCCTCCGCGCAGAACATCACCGTCCGCTGGTCCGACCTGGGCCTGACCAACGCGAGCGCGACCGTGCGTGACCTGTGGGCCCGCTCCAACGTCGGCTCCTACGGCACGAGTTACACCACCAGCGTCCCCGCGGGCGGGTCGGTCATGCTGAGCGTCACCGGCGGCACCGAGCAGTCGGCGAGCACCTACACCGGCACGGCGGGCTTCTCCGGCGTGGTCGCCGGCAACACCGGCGTGAAGGTCGTCGACGTCGCCTACACCAACAACACCTCCAGCGCCCGGACGGCGACCCTCAAGGTCAACGGCCAGGGCTCGACCACCGTCTCCTTCCCGCCCACCGGCTCCTCCCAGGGCACGGTCTCGGTGATGGTCGGCCTCTCGAAGGGCTCCGCGAACACGCTGACGTTCACGAACGCCCCCACCCTCGCCGACATGACGGTCCGCCCGCTGCCCGGCGCCAACAGCACCCTGGTGGTCGGCACCCAGTCCAGCCGCTGCCTCGATCTCTACAACAACACGATCACCAACGGCACCCAGGCCGAACTGTGGGACTGCAACGGCGGCCAGAACCAGCAGTGGACGTACACCTCGCGCAAGGAACTCGTGGTGTACGGCAACAAGTGCCTGGACGCCTACAACCTCGGCACCACCAACGGCACCAAGGTCGTCATCTGGGACTGCAACGGCCAGAACAACCAGAAGTGGAACGTCAACAGCGACGGCACGATCACCAATGTCAACGCCGGTCTCTGTCTGGACGCCAACAGCGCGGGCACGGCCAACGGCACGCTGATGGTGCTGTGGACGTGCAACGGTCAGAACAACCAGAAGTGGACGCAGAGCTAGGCCAGACAGAGGACGAGGACGCCGACGGCCGCCGCACAGCCGAGGAGCAGGCAGGCGAGCAGCCGTCGGCGCAGCTCTCGGTACCTCGCCTCGTACTCGTCCCGCAGTCTCCCGGCCCGCACCGCGGTGCGTTGCCAGGAGGCGCGGGCGAGTTCGAGGTACTCCGCCTCGAAACGCCGCTCCACCTCGGCCCGTTGCGCCTCGGTCAGCCAGTGCAGCGGCGCGCTGAAGCGCTCGGCGGCGGTACGGCCCTCCTGGCGCGTCGCGCTGAGCAGCAGATGGCCCTCGATGTCGTTGAGAAAGGTGTCGTTCATCGCGAGGTCAACTCCCTTGCCGACGCCGGGCCGTGGTGCAGGTCGTACGCCGGGGACTCGCTGCGGATGCGCGGCAGGGCGAGGAAGTTGTGCCGCGGCGGGGGACAGGTCGTCGCCCACTCCAGGGAGCGGCCGTAGCCCCACGGGTCGTCGGCCTCGACCGGCTTGCCGTACTTGGCGGTCTTCCAGACGTTGTAGAGGAACGGCAGGAGCGAGGCGCCGAGCACGAGCGAGAAGATGCTCGACAGGGTGTTGAGGGTGGTGAGGCCCTCCACCGCGAGATAGTCGGGGATCCGTCGCTGCATGCCGTTCACGCCCAGCCAGTGCTGGACGAGGAAGGTGCCGTGGAAGCCGATGAACAGCGTCCAGAACGTGATCTTGCCGAGGCGCTCGTCGAGCATCCTGCCGGTGAACTTCGGCCACCAGAAGTGGAAGCCGGAGAACATCGCGAAGACCACGGTGCCGAAGACGACGTAGTGGAAGTGGGCGACGACGAAGTACGAGTCGGAGACCGCGAAGTCGATGGGCGGCGAGGCCAGCATCACGCCCGTCAGACCGCCGAAGACGAAGGTGACAAGGAAGCCCGTGGCCCACAGCATCGGGGTCTCGAAACTCAAGGACCCCTTCCACATCGTTCCGATCCAGTTGAAGAACTTCACGCCCGTTGGCACGGCGATGAGGAACGTCATGAAGGAGAAGAACGGGAGCAGGACTCCGCCGGTGACGTACATGTGGTGGGCCCACACGGTCACGGACAGGCCGGCGATGGCGATGGTGGCGCCGATCAGGCCCATGTAGCCGAACATCGGCTTGCGGGAGAAGACCGGGATGACCTCGGAGATGATGCCGAAGAACGGTAGCGCGATGATGTACACCTCTGGATGGCCGAAGAACCAGAAGAGGTGTTGCCATAGCAGCGCCCCGCCGTTGGCGGAGTCGAAGACATGGGCGCCGAACTTGCGGTCCGCCTCCAGGGCGAACAGCGCGGCCGCCAGGACCGGGAAGGCGAGCAGGACCAGGACGGCGGTCAGCAGCACGTTCCACACGAAGATCGGCATGCGGAACATGGTCATGCCCGGCGCGCGCATGCAGATGATGGTGGTGATGAAGTTGACCGAGCCGAGGATGGTGCCGAAGCCGGAGAAGGCCAGACCCATGATCCACATGTCGGCGCCGATGCCCGGCGAGCGGACCGCGTCCGAGAGCGGGCTGTAGGCGAACCAGCCGAAGTCGGCCGCGCCCTGCGGGGTGAGGAAGCCGCCGACCGCGATCAGCGAGCCGAACAGGTACAGCCAGTAGGCGAACATGTTCAGCCGCGGGAAGGCGACGTCGGGGGCGCCGATCTGGAGCGGCATGATCCAGTTCGCGAAGCCGGCGAACAGCGGTGTCGCGAACATCAGCAGCATGATCGTGCCGTGCATCGTGAACGCCTGGTTGAACTGCTCGTTCGACATGATCTGCAGACCAGGCCGGGCGAGCTCGGCGCGCATGAGCAGCGCCATCACGCCACCGATGCAGAAGAACGCGAACGACGTGATCAGATAGAGCGTTCCGATCGTCTTGTGATCCGTGGTCGTCAACCACTTCAGATGCCTCATGCCCCGCCTGTGTCCGCGCCCCGCCCGGACGTCACACTGCGGGGACGCGACGAGAATCACGGGAGACGGCTGTGACGATCCCGAGGGTGCCGGACACGAACGGAACATGAGCAACGACGACGACTTCGCCGCTGCCTATCGCGAGCACTACTGGGCGGTCAGCCGCTATGTCGCGCGGCGACTGGACGGGCGGACCGGTGAGGTGGAGGAAGTGGTGGCGGAGGTCTTCACGGTCGCCTGGCGCCGCCGCGCCGACCTTCCGCCGGTCCCGCTGCCCTGGTTGTACGCCGTGGCACGCAACTGCCTGGCCAACGCGGTTCGCGGTCAGGGGCGGCGACGGCGCCTGGTGGACCGGATGGGCAACGACGACACGGCGCACGGGCGGCACATCGAGGCGGGGCCCGACGCGGAGACCCCGGGTGCCTGGGTGCACGACGCGCTCGGCCGGCTCTCCCCGGCCGACCAGGAGGTGCTGCGGCTGACCGCGTGGGAGGAACTCGGCATCGACGAGGTCGCCGTCGTCCTCGGCTGCGGCCGGCGCGCGGCGTCGATGCGGCTGCACCGGGCCCGGCGCCGGCTGAGAGCCGAGATCGACCGGATGCGCCCCACGACCACCGCCGCCCTGAAGGAGAACGGCCATGGCTGACGAACTCGACCTCCTGCGCCGCGCCAATCCGGTGCCCACCGACGGCCCCCACTTCGGCGACGGCCCCCTCGACCACCACGCCGAGCGGCAGCTCGACCGGCTGCTGCGGCAACGGACCTCACACCGCCCCCGGCTGTACTGGGGCCTGGCGGCCACCGGAATCGTCGCCGCACTCGTGTCGGCGCTCCTCTTCACCGGCCAGACCACCGCGCCGGCGGCCGCGGCACCCCGCCCGCTGGTCGTGCTGGCCGACTCCACCCCCGTACCCCTCAAAACCCTGGCCGAGCGGGCGCGGGCGGCCGACGGGCCCGCGCTCCGCAAGGGCACGCACGTGCGGACCTGGAGCCTGGGCATGAGCGAGGACAAGCCGCCGATCACCTACCCGGAGGAGCGCGTCGTGCGCTGGAACGCCGACGACAGCCACACGGAGATCGTCGACGACGGCCACGAGCGCACCGAGCAGACGTACCCGCCCAGTTGGAGCGACGCCCCGCCGCAGTCGCCCCCGCCGGCCGACGTCGCCCGGCTGCACGCCTATCTTCAGGAGGCCGCGTACAGCAGGACCCCGCTGGACACCGGCGAGCTCCTCGACGCAGTCGACTACGTGCTCGACACCTGGCAGTTCGGCGCCCGCGAGTCGGCGGCGCTCGCCCAACTGCTCGCGGACACCGACGCGTTGAAGCCCGTCGGGCAGGTCACCGACCGGCTGGGGCGGCGGGGGCAGGCGTATGTGTACGAGCGGTCCGGGACCCGGAAGATGCTGATCATGGACCCGGCCACCGGTGCCGTACTCGGCCTGGAGACCACCTTCACCGAGGCGGAGCCCGAGTACGGCGTCAAGGCCGGGGACGTCATGGACTACAGCGCCTGGACGCGCTGACTCACGCCCCGAGCTGCCGGGCCGCGGCGTCCACCGTCTGCTCCAGCAGCGTGGCGATCGTCATCGGACCGACGCCGCCCGGCACCGGGGTGATCAGCGAGGCGCGCTCCACGGCCGAGTCGAAGTCGACGTCTCCGATGTTCCCCTCGTTGTACCCGGCGTCGATCACGACCGCGCCGGGCTTGATGTCCTGGCCCTTGATGAGCTTCGGCCGGCCCACGGCGGCGACCACGATGTCCGCCTCCCGTACGGCCGCCGACAGGTCCGTCGTTCGCGAGTGGCAGTACGTCACCGTCGCGTCCCGGGCGAGCAGCAGCATGCCGGCCGGCTTGCCGAGGATCGCGCTGCGGCCGACGACCACCGCCCGCTTGCCGGAGGGGTCGACGTCGTACGCGTCGAGCAGCCGCATGATCCCGCCGGGGGTGCAGGACACGAAGCCCGGCAGCGCGAAGCTCATCGTCGCGAAGGAGGCGAAGGTGACGCCGTCGACGTCCTTCTCGGGCGCGATCGCCTCGAACGCGGCCCGCTCGTCGATGTGGTCGCCCATGGGGTGCTGGAGCAGGATGCCGTGCACGGCGGGGTCGGCGGAGAGCGCCCGGAGCGTGTCCACCAGCTCCTCGGTGGTGGTCGCCGCGGGCAGCTCCACGTGCCGGGAGTCGATCCCGGCCTTGCGGCAGCGGTTCTGCTTCATCCGGACGTACGTCACGGAGGCGGGGTCGGCGCCGACCAGTACGGTCGCGAGACAGGGCGTCGTGCCGGTGCGTCCGGTGAGGTCGGCGGCGCGCTCGGCGGTGTCCTCGACGATGCGCCGGGCGAGCGCGGTGCCGTCCATGAGCCGGGCCTGAGACATGATCCACTCCTGGGCTGGTAGTCGGTTTCGCCCAGGCGCACGGCTTCATGTCGTACGGGCCGCTCCCCGGTGGTGCTCCACCTCAGCGCCAGTCACGGCCCGCCCCCAGCCTAACGCCGCGCCGTCGGGGCGGTGGGGTCGGCCCCGGCGAGGACATGGGCTGCGCCGATCGCCTCGGCCCAGCGGACGATCTCCGTCGCCAGGGCGCGGGTTGATCGGCCGTGCTCATGAGAAGGACGATCGGCGCCCGTTGACGGTCCGGCTCACCGCGGACGGGCGCGCCGCCTTCGAAGTGGGCGCCGCGTCGGAGGAAGCGGGCGAGGTCGCGCTCCTCGCAGCAGTGAGCGCAGCAGTGCAGCGGACGCCAGCCGACCTGCCGCGGAAACCGGTCGTAGCGGTCGAGACCGGACCGGATACGACCGACCGAGGCCCGCACGCGCCGAGAAGGTCCAGGTCAACCGGGACGTGATCTGGACCTTCGGCAGACTTCTCCCTACTCGTCCCATGCCTGGAGCATGATCTGTTCGGCGATCTTGCCGTCGCGCAGCGTGATCATGGACTCGGCGAAGACCCGCATCCCGTCCGAGTACTCGCAGGACTCGGTGTACGCGACCTGGTCACCCTCGACGATGCACTTCTCCAGCTTGTGCGCCTTGATGTCACGGCTGTAGACGTCCTCCAGGAGCTCGCCGATCTCGCCCCGGCCGTGCAGGATCCTCGGATTGCTGGGCTGGGTGTTGCGGTCCACGATGCGCAGCTCCGCGTCGTCCGCGTAGAGCGAGAGCAGGTTCGCCGCCTTGTCGCCTTCGATGCCCTGACGCAGGGTCTCCGTGTTGAAAGCACCCATGATGACCTCCGGTGAGGCCCGCGGCCCGAGGGGAGGGGTCGCCCGGGTCTCACCTTCGAGGCTCCTCCGCCCCGCCGGTCTCGGCAAGCGCAACGGAGGTACTGCGCCTGACGGGTGAGAGGCGCCCCGCACCCGTGTCCCCGCCCGGCGCGCCGACGTTGCTGACAACATGATCTCCACTCGACGTATCGTCGCCGTCGTCGGCCTCGCCGCCGGCGTCACCGGCCTGGTCGCCCCGATGGCAAGCGCGGCCCCCGCGGACGCCGACGCCGCCCAGCTGAGCCCGATCGCCATGCTCGACTCGCTGGCCTTGAGCGACATCCCCGCGGAGCGCCAGGCCGAGATCCCGCGCCCGTCCGAGCAGCTGGCCGGCCTCAACCGGGTCAACGACCTCAACCAGCTGACCCAGATCACCGACCTGGCCGCCCCCGTCACCGGGCTGCTGCCGGCCATCCAGTAGTCGTCCGATCCGCGTACGGCCTCGTACGCGACGTTCACACCAAGGGCCGTCCGGGCAACCGGGCGGCCCTTGACATTGCCCGCGGCCCCACGGAGCATGCGCTTAGCAAGTGAATCTTGGTTCACATAGCGAACAAATTCACGTGGCGAACGAAGAGGTCCGCATCATGCCCATCACTCGCGAACTCCTCATCGGCGGCAAGGACGTGCCCGCCGCCTCCGGCCGGACGGCCGAGGACCTCAACCCCTACACCGGGGAGGTGTACGCGACCGTCGCGGCGGCGGGCCCCGAGGACGTGCGGCGGGCCGTGGACGCGGCGGACGCGGCGTTCGAGGAGTGGGCGGCGCTGGCCCCCTTCGCCCGGCGCGCGATCCTGCTCAAGGCCGCCGACCTGCTGGAGGGCAAGGGCGACCAGGTCGCCGAGCTGATGGCGGGCGAGGCGGGCGGCACCCGGCCGTGGGCGTACTTCAACGTGGCGCTCGCCTCCAACATGCTGCGCGAGGCGGCGGCCGCCGTGACCGCCCCGCGCGGTGAGGTGCTCGCCGCCCAGGAACAGGGCGCGCTCGGCCTCGCCGTGCGCGAACCCGTCGGCGTGGTCGCCGCGTTCGCGCCCTGGAACGCGCCGGTCATCCTCGGCGTCCGGGCGGTCGCGGCGCCGCTGGCCGCGGGCAACACGGTCGTCGTCAAGGCGAGCGAGGACGCGCCGCTGGCCTGCGGCCTGTTCGTGGCCGACGTGCTGCGCGAGGCCGGGCTGCCGGACGGCGTGCTCAACGTCATCACCAACGACCGGGCGGACGCCGCCGAGATCGCCGAGGTGCTGATAGCCGACGAGCGGGTACGGGCCGTGAACTTCACCGGTTCCACCAACGTGGGCCGCATCATCGGCGAGCACGCGGCCCGCCATCTCAAGCCCGCCGTCCTGGAGTTGGGCGGCAAGAACGCGGTGATCGTGCTGGCCGACGCGGACGTGGACTACGCCGTCGACGCCGTCACCTTCAGCGTGTTCATGAACGCCGGGCAGATCTGCATGTCCGGCGACCGCATCCTCGTCCACGAGTCCCTCGCCGAGGAGTTCACCCGCAAGTTCGCCGCCAAGGCCGCAGCCCTCCCGTCCGGCGACCCCGCCGACCCGCACACCGTGGTCGGCCCGCTGGTCGCCGCCTCCGCCGCGCAGCGCGTGGCCCGACTGGTCGAGGACGCGGTCGCCAAGGGCGCGAAGGTCCTCACCGGCGGCGGCGAGCCGGACGGCGCGGTCCACCCGGCGACCGTGCTCACCGACGTGCCGAAGGACGCCGAGATCTATCACGCGGAGGCGTTCGGGCCGGTGTGCGTGGTGGAGACGTTCGCCGACGACGCCGCCGCCGTGGCCGTCGCCAACGACACCGACAACGGTCTGACCTGCGGCATCATCACCGAGAACGCCACCCACGGCCTGGCCGTCGCACGCCGGGTCCGCACCGGCATCGTGCACATCAACGACCAGTCGGTGGCCGACGAACCGCAGGCCCCGTTCGGCGGGTTCAAGTCCTCCGGGTACGGCCGCTTCGGTGGCCGCTGGGGCATCGAGGCCTTCTCCAACACCCGCTGGGTGACCATCGCCACCCAGCAGGCGCACTACCCCTTCTAGACTCCAGGTTCCGGCCCGGCGTCCAGGAAGTGGAAGCCGGGCCGCGGGTGCATCAGGAAGTCGTGGTGGGAGATGTTCCACGCGTAGGCCCCCGCAAGCGAGAACAGCACCCGGTCGCCCGCCCGTAGCCCGGCGACGGGCACCCGGCGGGCGAGCGTGTCCTTCGGCGTGCACAACTGCCCGGCGAGGGTGATGTGTTCGCCCTCGGCGCCGGGCCGCGGCCAGGGGTGCGGCCATCCGTCGACGGGGAGGACCGAGCAGGGCTGGTCGTGTCCCTTCGTCGCCGGGGTCCGCAGGTGGTGGGTGCCGCCCCGGACCACCGCGAACTCCTCGCCGTGGCTGCGCTTCACGTCCAGCACCTCCGTGGCGTACCAGCCGCAGTACGCCGTCAGCGCCCGCCCCGGTTCGATCCGCAGCGTCAACTCCGGGTGTTCCTCGGTGAGTCGGGCGAGGCCGCTGCCGTAGGCGGGCCAGTCGAAGCGACGCTCCGGTGCGGTGTAGTCGACGTGCATGCCGCCGCCGACGTTGACCTCGGCCAGCGGAAGTCCGAGGCCGACCGCCCACCGCACCACGGCCTCCGCCGCCGCGAGAAGCTCGGGCGCTTCCAGGCCGCTCGCCAAGTGGGCGTGGACGCCTCGGAGTTCGAGATGGGGGTAGGTGCCGTCGGCGAGGGCGCGTACGACCTCGGCGGCCTGGTCCGGGTCCATGCCGAACGGGGTCGGCCGGCCGCCCATCGCGAGCGCACCGCCCGCCAACGAGCCGTCGTCGAGCGACAGGTTGACGCGCGGCAGCACCGCGACGCGTCGCCCGGTCCGTCGCGCCAGCTCGCCCAGCATGCGCAGCTCGTACACGCTCTCGACGTGGAAGCGCGCAACTCCCCCTTCCAGCGCGGCCGTCACCTCGTCCGGGGTCTTGCCTGGTCCGCCGAAGGCCAGCGGGCGGCCCGGTACGGCCTGGGCGACATGGGCGAGTTCACCGCCCGAGGAGACCTCGTAGCCGTCGACGTACGGACCGAGCGCGGC
Source organism: Streptomyces sp. NBC_00028 (assembly GCF_045041065.1). Lineage (NCBI taxonomy): Bacteria > Bacillati > Actinomycetota > Actinomycetes > Kitasatosporales > Streptomycetaceae > Streptomyces > Streptomyces sp. NBC_00028. The sequence continues at coordinate 9,103,365 of NZ_CP108293.1, forward strand.
GAGGATCTCCGGCTCGGGGTTGGCCTTGGCGGCGTAGTAGAGCTCGACGCGCTCGGGGAGCGCGCCCCTGACGGCGGCGGCGTGAGCGCGAAGGGACGCCAAGTCATAGACATAGGCAGGCAGTTCGTCGGCGGACAGGGAACGGACGTGGTCATGGACGGTCGTGGTCGTCATCGGGTGCTCCCGGTCAGGATGTCCTCGGCGAGCGGGGACGGCAGGCGGACGTAGCCGGCCTCGCGGTCGGCCTTGCGCTCCCAGCGGGTGAGCAGATTGGCCTTCGCGGGCAGCGGCACACCGGCGAGGAGGGCGGCGAGCCGCGGCGGGCAGCCGTGGTGGTCGGCGTACCGCTGGAGCGTCGCCCGCACCCGGCCCCACAGTGCGGCCTCCGCCCCGGGGTGCAGGTCGGCGAGGGCGGCGAGCAGTTCGGCGACATGGTTGACCAGCAGGCAGTACACGACCCGGTCCCAGCCGCGTCGCGCGTCGTACGTCATCGGGCCCGCCACCTCGGGCGGCAGCGCGGCCAGGGTGGCGGTGTGGTGCTCGGGGAGCAGCTTGGTGCCCTCCAGGTCGCGGAAGAGGACCTGGGCGGGCATGCCGTCGCGGTCCACGCAGACCAGGACGTTCTGCAGATGGGGTTCCAGGACCAGTCCGTGGTCGAAGTAGGCGGCCAGGACCGGCGGGATCAGCAGGTCGAGATAGGCCGACCACCAGTCGAGGGCCGCTCGGGCGTCCGGGGTGCCGAGGAGGCGGGAGATCTGTGCGTCGCTGCTCGGGTACTCGTCGGCCACCGCGGCCGCCAGCAGGGGAGTGGTGCCCGGCGCGAGCCGTGCGGGCAGGCCCTCACGGACGATGACACCGAAACCCTCGAACAGCGCCTGGTCCGGCGTGCCGTCGGGGCCGGGCAGGGCGAGGGTGCGGTAGGCGGGTTCGCGGAGCACCGCACTGCCCGGGAAACGGTGGGCGAGGTCGGCCAGGGCCGGGGCGAGGGCGCGGGTCAGGGCGACGGCACCGGAGAGCTCGTAACTGCTGTTCTTGCGCAGGCAGTTGGTGATCCGCACGTTCAGGCTGAACTTGAGGAAGGTCTTCCCGTCGTACAGCGTGCGCACCGACGCCGTGGCGGCGAAGGGCCGCCCGCCCGGGCCGAGATCGAGGACGTCGCCGCGCGCGAGGGCCGCGCGCAGGGCCGGATGGTCGCGGAGGGTGTCGTACTGCCAGGGGTGGGCGGGCAGCAGCCGGTAGCCGTCCGGGAGGCCGGTGCGCGCACGGTCCAGCGGTGCGACGGCCGACGGCTCGGCGGCCTCCTCTGCGATCAGCTCGTCGAGTACGGCGAGGTGCCGCAGCGGGAAGACGGCCCCGGCCTCCGGGGCGTACGCGGACCAGGCCCGCGGGTCGCCGGTGCGGGCCTTGGGGGTGGGGTGGAAGCGGTGTCCGAACAGCAGGGACTGCTCGGAGACGAGGTAGGCGTCGGCCGTCGCCGAGGCGCCCGGGGCGGCGAGCGCGCTGGTCACGGACTCGTGGCTGGAGGCGACCTGCTCCAGGAACTCCTCGTTGCGCACACCGGTGCGTAGCGACAGTTCGTCGTGTGTGTACGTGGCGAGGCGCTGCCAGTCCACCGCCGCCCAGCCACCGTCGCGCTGTTCGTGCACCGGCCCGGCGAAACGGTGGGCGCCGATCAGCGAGGTGCGGCGCAGGGCGACGTGCAACAGGACCCCGCGGCGCGGGAGCCGCAGCAGGAGGGTGCCGTCGGTGACGACACTCTGGTGTTCCGGCCCGGACACCTCGCGCAGCAGGCAGTTGAGGAGGGTGTGGGCCACCACCTCGTCGGCCGAGGGCAGCGCGGTGCGCGCGGGTGTGGGGGTGAGCGAGGGCATCAGCGGCTCCAGCGAGGGGTCATGGAGGGGAGGAGGGTCGCCACGGCGGTGACGGCGGCAGCGGCGGCGCCGGTCAGCACGGGCGCGGCGGGGCCGAAGCGGGCGCTGCCGGCCGCGGCGACGAGGCCCGCGGCGACCGCGCCGGCCTTGGAGAAGAACTCCAGCGCCCCGAACATGCCGCCGGGCGCCCGCCCTTGGGCGCATGCGGCGGCCAGCACCTGAAGGCACACCAGGCCGAGGGTGAGACCGGCGCCCAGCACCAGCCGTACGGCGATCAGCGCGGCCAGGTTCGTGGCGACGCCGTGGCCGGCGAGTCCCAGGGCGATGAGGACGAAGCCGAGCACGATCCCGGCCCGGGGACGGTTCCGGAAGGCCGAGTGCACGACCAGCGCGGCCACCAGGTAGCACAGGTGGGGAAGGGCGAAGAGCACCCCGGACAGGGTGGGTGAGGTGCCCGGGAGCCGGTCGTCGACCAGGGCGATGAGGTACGGGAAGGAGATGACGGTGGAGAACACGAATGCGAACTCCAGTGTGTACAGGGCCCGGAGTGAGATCACGGGCGCCGTCGCTGGAGGAGCGGGGGTGTCGTTCTTCCGCTGTTCGACCGGACCAGGTTCCGGCAGGGCCGCGAGCAGCAGCGCGGCCGTCAGCGGCAGTACGGCGAGCAGCGCGTACTGGCGGTGCGGGGACAGCCAGCCGGACAGCGTGCCGACCACGATCGGCGCCACCACCAGCGCCGCCCGGGCGCTGCCCTGCATCAGGGTGAGCGCCCTGGACAGGGCCGGGCCCTCCAGGGACGCACCCAGATAGCCGTTGGAGGCGGCGAACGTCCCGCCCAGCACGCCCTGGAGGACGAGCGCCACGGTGAAGGTCGCCAGCGAGTCGGCCCAGCCCGCGAGCAGGAACGCGACCGTGAGCCCCAACTGGGCCCGCAGCAGCAGCCGTTTGCGGCCGTAGCGGTCGGCGAGCCGCCCCCACAGCGGGGCCGCGAGCGCGCCGAACACGGTCGGCACGACATACAGCACCCCCGCCCAGCGGGCCTGGCGGTCGCCCAACTCCGGGAGGATCGCGGTGAGATAAGGCGGCAGACCCAGGGCAGCGAAGGACGCCACGAAGTAGCAGCCCGCCACCGCGTGCACCTGGCCGCGTCCGAACGTCGAGCGGGGCATCCGCACGGCCTGCGCGGCGCTCATGACGGACCTCCGCCCGGTCGGTTCGGCAGCAGGTAGTTGGGTCCTGTGGTGTAGTGCTTGTTGATGTCGGCCGCGCCCGAACGCTCCTTGGACAGCAGCGTCCCGGCCGTGACCATCGCCTTCACCGGCAGCCGCGCAGCCAGCAGCACCCGGGTCCGCAGCTCGTCCCCGGCGTCACCGCCGAGCCGGTCCACCGCCTCCGTCAACCGGTTCCGTACGAGATCCAGCACGGCCCTGCGCCGCCGGGGCAGCCCGAACGCGTAGGCGCCCGCGCACAGATGGACGGTGATGGTGGTGAACACGTCGGCCACCGGACCGTCACCCGTGACATAGGTCCGGGCGTCGTCGAACCCCCACGGGCCGGGCAGGACCGCACCCAGCCGCCTCGGGTTGATCCGCGGCCCGTCGTCGTCCTTGAACAGCAGCCGCAGACCGCCGGGCCGTAGTACCAGCGACACGTTCTGCTGGTGCGACTCCAGGGCGATGCCGTACCCGAACAGCGTGGTCTGCCAGTCGAAGAGCAGCGTGAGGAAGGCGTCGAGGAGGGCGAGCGGGTCACCGCCGTAGAAGCGGTCGGCGAGGTGGTCCAGGACCGGTCGCCCGTCCGGGGCCTCGGCGAGGAGGGCGGCCAGTGGTACGACCTCGTCGCCCTCCGCGAAGGCCGGGAGGCGACGGCACAGGACGGCCAGCAGTTCGTGTCCGGCGTGGGCGTACGTGCTCTCGTCGGCGTGCAGGATCCTGTCCCGGAACCGGGGTTCACGGGCGAGCACGGCCTCGAACAGCCGTTGGCCCGCCGCGCCGTCGACGAGGGTGCCGGGCTTGATGGACCGCTTGTTGCGCAGGCCCAACGTGGCGGTGGCCAGGGGGAGTTTGAGGTGGCAGGTCGCGTCCACGGCCACCGTGCGCATCGACAGGGTCGGTACGACGTCGAGGTGGGGGCGGTCGGCGAACACGGCACCCTCGGGGAGGTCGCCCTCGCGCAGGGCGCCCACGGTCAACGGGTGTACCGGCAGCGGGAGATGGGTTCCCTCGGCTGCGGGCAGCCCGAGTTCGGCGCAACTGGGCCAGAACCTCGGGAGCGTGCCGGTGAGGGTGACGGCCCCGCGGGGCAGGGCCAGCCAGCGCAGGGCGAACCTGGGGTGGAACTCAGGTGCGTACGCGCGCAGTTGGGATGCGGAGAGGCCGGAGCGTCCGCGTCCCGTCGGGTACACGGGATGGTCGAGTCGGGCCGCGAGCGCGTCGTACGCGAGCGGTGGCCACTGGGCGGAGTCCGCGCCGAAGCCGACCGGTGTGGCCTCGTGCAGTCGCATCGTCTCCAGCGTCTGTCGGCACTCCTCGGCGAAGGCGTCGTAGCCCGCGCGGTCGACGGGGTCGGCGAGTGCGCGCAGAGCGGTGAGGACAGCGTCGTACGAGGTCAGCTCGGCGCCGCCCGACTCGCGGACGAGCAAGGGCAGTCGGGCGGCGTACTCGCACTGGAAGCCGTCCTCGGTGACGGGCAGGAGGAGTGCGTCGTCGTCGGTGGGCAGTCGTAGCCAGCGGCCGTCCGGACGGTCGGCGAGGGTGCTGCGGGTGCGCAGGCCCACGACGTCCTCGCGGAGGAGGGCGCTGAGGACGCGGGTCAGCAGCTCTGCTTCGCAGGTCGCCGTCATGGCTGGATCTCCCAGCGCAGGCCCGCCAGGAAGTCGGCTGCCACCCGGTCGACCGTCGGCTGGTCGGTGCCGGTCGCGCGCAGGACGCCGAGGTAGTCGCGGTTGGTGCGGTACAGCTCGTGCCGCTCGCCCGTGGCCCGCAGCGGACGGTACGTCAGATGGACGCCCTCCACGGTGAGTTCCGCGGCGGGCGGGGCTTCGGCGAGGAGGCCCGCGCGGTCGGCGCACGGGTACTCCAGGCGGGCGGCCCCGTCGGGGCGGGCACCGAGGTCCGCGGGGAGCGGTTCGCCGAGGTGGGTGCGGAGGATGTGCTCGAAGAGCGGGATCTCCAGGAGCCGCGCCAGCAGCAGGTCGCACTGGTCGCCGATGGCACGGTAGTTGACCTCGATGATCCGCGCTCGCCCCTCGTGCACCACGAACTCGGTGTGGCAGGCGCCGAAGCCGACACCGAGGGCGTCCAGTTGGGCGAGCACCTGGGTGACGACGGGTTCGGGGTGGGCGGCGACGAAGGTGAGGCGCTCCTCGACGAAGTACGGCGGGGGCGACAGCTCGGTGTGGAAGCCGCCCAGGACATGCCGGACCCGCCCGTCGCCGAGGGTCTCCAGGGTGTGGAGCTCACCGGGCAGGTACTCCTCCACGACCAGGACGGTGCCCGGGCGGCGGTCGAAGATCGCCTTGGAGTGGACGGCCAGCTCCTCCGGGCCGTGGACGAGGACGACGTCCTCGCTGGCCACGCCCTCGCGCGGCTTCACCACACAGGGATAGGGGGCGTCGGTGAGGGCGGTGGTCGGTTCGGTGATCTCGGTCGACCAGACCGTGTCCAGGCCCGCGTCGGCGAGCCTGCGCCGCATCTCCGCCTTGTCCTTGCACCGCAGGGTGGCCCGCCAGTCCTTGCCGGGCAGCCCGAAGTAGGCGGCGGCCAGGGCGGCCTGGGTCTGGAGGTGGTCGCTGTTGGTGAAGACCGCGTCGGGGCGGTGGTGGGTGGAGATACGGGTGACCACGGCCCGGAAGTCACGGACGTCGCACGCCAGGACCTCGACGTTCGGATACGTGGCACGGTGGGCTTCGGGCTGGTCGGTGAGGACGGTGACGTCCAGGCCCAGCCGGCCGGCGGCGGGCAGAAAGCCCTCGGTGACGGAGTCGGTCGGATTGAGGGCGAGCAGGTACAGGCGCATGGGTGCGAGGCAACTTCCGCTAGCGGGTGGGGGGTTGCGGGGGCGGGTCGGTCCAGGTGGACTCGGCCCGCCCCGTTTCAGCGGGAGTTACTTGGCGGGGAGCTCGACGCCGGTGGCCTTCGCGACGTCCGCGAGCATCTGCTCCGCGGCCTGCACACCGATGCCGGACATCCAGGTCTCGTCCGGCACCTCGAAGACCTTGCCGTCCTTGACGGCCGTGAGGTCCTTCCACACCGGGTTGGAAGTGACCTGCTTCTTCTGGGTCTTGTCGTCGACGTCCGCGGAGGTGACGAAGATCAGGTCGGCGTCCGCCTGGTCGATCTCCTCGGGGCTGACGTCCTTCATCGTGACCTCGGGGTCGTTCGAGACCTGCGAGGCGGGCCGCTCGAAGCCGATGTCGTTCAGGACGACACCGCTGTAGGAGTTGGACTGGTAGAGACGGGTCGGACCGGCGATGAAGCGGACCACGGACGCGGTCGGCATGGTGCCGCCGTCCTTCTTCCTGATGGCCGCACCGAGCGCCTTGGCCCGGGTCTCGTACTCCTTGAGCTTGGCCGCGGCCTCCTTCTCCAGGCCCAGTGCCTCGGCGTGGACCTTGAGGTTCTCCTTCCAGACACCGCCGGTGGTCTCGGTGAAGACGGTCGGGGCGATCGCGCTGAGCTTGTCGTAGACCTTCTCGTGGCGGACCTTCGAGGACAGGATCAGATCGGGCTTGAGCGAGGCGATCTTCTCCAGGTCGGGCTCCAGGAGCGGGCCGACGTCGGCGGTGTCCTTCAACTCGCCCTTCAGATAGGTCGGGAAGCCGCCCTCGGTCTTGAAGTGCGGGGCGACCGCGCCGACCGGGTCGATGCCGAGCAGGGTCACGTCGTCCAGCTCACCGGTGTCGAGGACGACCACCCGCCTGGGCCGGGAGGGGATCTTCACCTCGCCCATGGCGGTCTTGAGGGTGCGCGGGAAGGCACCCGAGTCCGCGGCGGGCCTGGCGGCGGTGGAGTCGTCGGAGTCCGAGTCGCTGCCGCAGGCCGCCAGGGCGGCCGTTCCGACTATCACGGCGAGCAGGGTGGCCAGAATCTTTCTGATTCCGGGCAGGGCGAAGCGCTGGAACATGGGGGGGTTGGTTCTTTCTTCGTAGGTGATGGTCAGGCGGTGGCGGCTGATCGCCGTGCCGCGCTGCTTCTCGGGACGACCAGCGGGGTGCCGGTCTCCGGGTCGGGGACGACCCGGCAGTCCACGTCGAACACGGACCTGACCAGTTCCGCGTCGAGGACGTCCGCCGGGGCTCCGGCGGCGGCGAGCCGGCCGTCCTTGAGGACCACCATGTGGTTCGCGTAGCGGGCGGCCTGTCCGAGGTCGTGCAGCACCATCACCACGGTGCGGCCCGCCTCGGCGTGCAGTTCGGCGACCAGGTCGAGCACGTCGAGCTGGTGCCTGAGGTCGAGGAAGGTGGTGGGCTCGTCGAGCAGGAGCAGCTCGGTGTCCTGCGCCAACGCCAGGGCGATCCAGGCGCGTTGACGCTGGCCGCCGGAGAGCCGGTCCACGGGCTGCTCGCGCAGCGACGCGGTGCCGGTGCGCTCCAGCGCCTCGTCCACCGCCTTCTGGTCGGCGGCCGACCAGGGGCTGAGCAGCCGCTGGTGCGGATAGCGGCCCAGGCGCACGAGCGCCTCGACGGTGATCGCCTCCGGTGTGACCGGCTGCTGCGGCAGCAGCCCCATGCGCAGGGCCAGGCTCCGCGCCGGCATGCGGTGGATGTCGGAGCCGTCGAGGGTGACGGTCCCGGCGGCCGGTGCGAGCAGGCGGCTCAGCCCGCGCAGCAGCGTGGACTTGCCGCAGGCGTTGGGGCCGACGATCGCGGTGACCGCCCCGCCGGGGAGGGTGAGGTCGAGTCCGCCCACGACGAGACGGTCGCCGTAGCGCAGGTCGAGGGACTCGGTGGCGAGCTGGTTGGGCGTGTTCACGGGCGTCTCCGCGGTCATGCGTGGGTCCTTCGTACGGGCGAGCTCTGGCGGAACATCAGCACCAGCAGCCAGGGCGCGCCGAGCGTGGCCGTGACCGCGCCGACCGGCAGCCCCTCGATCGGGAGCAGATGCTGGACCACCAGGTCGGAGGCGAGCAGCAGCACCGCCCCCGTGAGACCGGCCAGCGCGAGGGACACGACCGTCGGCGGTCCGGTGAGGAAGCGGACGATGTGCGGTACGGCGAGCGCGACGAACGTCACCGGACCGGCGAGCGAGGCGGCGAGGGAGGCCAGTACGACGGCGAGGACGAGGAGTTGGAGGCGTGCCGTCGCCGTGTCGAGGCCGAGGGCGCCCGCGGAGTCGTCGCCGAGGTCCAGCACGGCGAGGCGGCGGTGCAGGACGAGGGCGGCGGCGAGCGCGAGGAGCATGGCGCCGCCCGCTCCCCACACCTCCGTCCAGGTCCGCCCGTACACCGAACCGGTGGTCCATTGGAGTGCCGACCCGGCGAGCTCGGCCGGGAAGCGCACGATCATCAGGTTCACGGCCGCGGCGAGGCCCGCCTGGACCGCGAGGCCGGTGAGGACGAGCCGGGTGACGGAGAGCCCGGAACCCCAGGCGAACACGCCGAGCAGCAGGGCCGAGAGGAGTCCGCCGGCCAGCGCGCCCAGGGGGATGAGGGTCTGCGAGGCTCCGGCCGCGATCAGCGCGACCGCGCCGAGCGAGGCTCCGCCGGTGACACCCATGACGTCCGGTGAGGCCAGCGGATTGCGGAACAGCCGTTGCAGCACACAGCCCGCCACGCCGAGCCCGGCACCCCCGACGATCGCCGCCACGGACCGGGGCGCCCGGAACTGCTGCACCACCAGGACGTCGCCGCTGTCGCCGAGCCCGACCAGGGCGCGCAGCGCGGTGCCGGCGGGGATGCGCATCTCACCGGTCGTCAGGGAGAGGGTGAGCAGCACGAACAGGGCGACCAGGGCGCCTCCCGCGAAGAGAGCGACCCGGGTACGGATGCCGCTCATCGGGCCACCTTCCGGGCCAGCAGCGCCAGCAGCGGCGCGCCCAGGAACGCGGTCACGATGCCGACCTCCAGCTCCGAGGGGCGCAGCACCATCCGGCCGAGCACATCGGCCGACAGCAGGAGCAGCGGACCCGCGATCAGACAGCCGGGCAGCAGCAGCCGGTGGTCGCCGCCGAGCAACGGCCGTACGAGATGCGGGGCGGCCAGGCCGATGAAGGCGACCGGCCCCGCCACCGCGACCGCCGACCCGGCGAGCAGGACGACCGCGAGGCCGCCCGCGAGCCGGATCCGGGCCACCGGCACGCCGAGGGACTGGGCCGAATCGTCGCCCAGCGCCAGGGCGTTGAGGGCGGGGGAGACGGCGAGGGCGACGACGATCCCGAGCAGCAGTGTCGGCAGGACCGGCCACAGGGTGTCCAGGGGGCGGCCGGACAGGGAGCCGGCGAGCCAGAAGCGGGCCTCGTCGAGCGTGCGCTGGTTCAGCAGCATCACCGCGGACGTCCAGGAGATCAGGACGAGTTGGAGCACCGTGCCGCCGAGCGCGAGCCGCACGGGATCGATGTCCCCGGCGCGCCGGGCCAGCGCCTGGGCGAACAGGGCCGCTCCGGCGGCACCGGCGAACGCGAACCACACATACTCGACCGGGTCGTTGAGCTTCAGTGCGAAGATCGCGACGACGACCGCGAACGACGCGCCCGCGTTGATGCCGAGGGTCGTCGGCGAGGCGAGCGGGTTGCGGGTGATTGCCTGCGCAACGGCACCGGCGGCACCCAGGGCGGCGCCGACCACGAGGCCGATGACGGTCCGCGGCAGGCGCAGTCCCGTCACCACGAGCGCGTCCCGTCCGTGGCCGTCGCCGAACAGGGCGTCGAGCACCGTTGGCAGTGGCACGGAGCGGGCTCCGAGCGCGAGGCTGAGCGCGGTGCACAGGGTCAGGGCGGCGAGGCCGGTGAGGAAGAGCGGTATGTGCCGGAGGGCACGAAAGGGCACACCTGTGGGGGGTGCGCCCTGTGGGGTCGCAGTCACGAGCGGTGAGCTTAGGTGAGGCTTGCTTTACTTTTCAACTGACTGTGCGAATGCTTTGACGGGCCTTGACGTGGCACTCCCTTGATCAAGCTAAGGTAAGGCTTGCCTATTAAGTCACTCTGCCTCGCTGGAGCACGCCCATGTCCGTGGCCCTGAAGACCTCTCCGGACGGTGCCGTCGCCCAAGCCCTCGGCGATGTCTACCGACGGCTCGCCCACGTCTGCGAGGCGCTGGACGTGCGGGTCGGGAAAGCCGGGCAAGCGGGCGTGACGGCAGCCGACTTGGTGTCCGACTGCACACCGCTCCTCGATGCCTTCGTCGACGCGGAGGCCGCACGCGTTCACGACCGCTACGGTCTGCGTCCGCGTCCGGACGTCGCCGCCTCCCGCGCCCTGCACGACTACGCCTGGACCGTCGGCATGCTCATGGGCGGCGCCTGGTACCTCGAACGCCGCGTCCCCCGCATCCGACCCGAGGACCTCCGTCTCGACCTGGCCTCAGGGGCGTACACCATCACCCCCGGCAGCGAACTCGCCTGCCTCGCCGGAGATCCGATGGCCGCGCACCCAGGCGTCATGACGCTGCCTCAGGAGGACCAACTGCGCGCCCAGTTGCGGATGAGCCTCGCCGACCACATGCGTCCCCTCCTCGCCGCGATCGCCCCCGTCGCGCGCCGCCGCTCCCGCGCCCTGTGGGGCATGGTCTCCGACGACCTCGTCTCCGCCCTGTGGTACCTGGGTCGCATGCTCGGCCAGGAAAGCGCCGCGATCACAGCCGCCACCGAGGTGCTGCCGATCGCGGTGCCGCCGTACCCCAGCGGCGCCGACTTCCGCTACCTCACCGGCGCCGACGGCCGCCGTCACGCCACCCGCACCCGCACCGGCTGCTGCATGTTCTACGCGATCCGCCCCGCCGAGGCCTGCTCCACCTGCCCCCGCACCGGGGACGCGGAACGGCTGCGCCGACTGGAGGGCTAGGCCTCCTCGGGCCCTGTCGGAGCGGGAGCCTCCGGCCTACGGTGAGGCGATGACCATCGACCAAGAGCCCTCCGCCCAGGCGCCGTTGACCGAACTCGGCGCGGCCCAGGCCTCCACCACCCTCCTCGAACGCCTCGCCGAGAAGCTCGGCGGCAAGGCCACCGTCGGTGCCGTGTACGGCGAACCGATCACCCGGGACGGCGTCACGGTCGTCCCCGTCGCCCGCGTCAGCTTCGGATTCGGCGGCGGCGCGGGCCACGAGAGCGGCGCCGCGCGGAGTGCGGACGGCGGCGGTGGGGGAGGCGGGGTCGACGCCAGGCCGCTGGGATACATCGAGATCAGGAACGGGACGGCCGTCTACAAGCCCATCCGGGACCCGTGGGTGGACATCGCGCTTCCGCTCGCGGCGATGGTGGTCGGCATCGTCGGTTCGAAGTCGGCGCGCGCCCTGGCGCGGAGGCGCAACCGCAGCCACTGAGCCCGCAGCCCCGCTCTGCCGCAAGCGCCGTCATCCGAGCCCGCAGGCTCTGCTCTGCCGCAAGCGCCGTCATCCGAGCCTTCAGGCTCCGCTCAGCCGCAAGCGCCGTCACCCGAGCCCGCAGGCTCCGCTCTGCCGGCCACCGCCGTCACCCGACCCCGCAGCCCCCGCTCAGTGGCAAGCGCCGTCACTGAGCCCGCCGTCTCCACTCGGCCGCAACCGCACTCAGTGAGCCCGCGGCTCCACTCGGCCGCAACCGCCCTCACCGCGACCGGAGTTCACTCCGCCGTGGCGAGGAACTGCGTCGCCGCCAGCTCCGCGTACAGCGGGTCGGACGCCACCAACTCCCCGTGTGTGCCCACCGCGCGCACCCGGCCCGCGTCCATCACCACGATCCGGTCGGCCATGGTGACCGTGGACAACCGGTGCGCGACGACGAGGACGGTGGTCGTACGGGCCACGTCGGCGACCGTGTCCCGCAGCGCCGCCTCGTTGACCGCGTCCAGCTGCGAGGTCGCCTCGTCCAGGAGCAGCAGGCGCGGGCGGCGCAGCAACGCCCGGGCGATGGCGACGCGTTGACGCTCGCCGCCCGAGAGCTTGGTGCCTCGATGTCCCACGAGTGTGTCCAGCCCGCCGGGCAACCGGGCCACCAGCCCGTCGAGGCGGGTCGTCTTCACCACGCGCGTCAGCGCGTCGTCGGGCGCCTCGGGGTTGCCCAGCAGCAGGTTGTCCCGCAGGGAGCCGGACAGGACGGGCGCGTCCTGTTCGACGTACCCGATCGCCGAACGCAGCCGCGGCAGCGGCCAGTCGGCGAGGTCGCGGCCGTCCAGGGTGATCGTTCCGGATTCGGGGTCGTAGAAGCGCTCGATCAGTGAGAAGACGGTGGTCTTGCCGGCGCCGGACGGGCCGACGAACGCCGTCATGCCCTGGGCCGGCACCGTGAACGTCACCCCGTGGTGGACGTACGGCAGGTCGTCGGCGTAGCGGAAGCGGACGTCGGTGAAGGAGACCGTGGCGGGTTCGGCGCCGGGGGTGGGCAACGGGGCGGGCAGGTCGGCCGGTTCGGCGGGCAGTCGCAACGCCTCCTGGATCCGGGCGAGGGCCGCGGCGCCCGTCTGGTACTGCGTGATCGCGCCGACGACCTGCTGGATCGGCGACATCAGATAGAAGACGTAGAGCAGGAACGCCACCAGCGTGCCCACGTCGATCGCCCCGGTCGCCACCCGCGCCCCGCCGACCGCGAGCACCGTGATGAAGGCGATCTGCATCGCCAGGCCCGCCGTGTTGCCCGCCGCCGCCGACCACTTGGCGGCGCGCACGCTCTGCCGCCAGGACTCCTCGGCGGCCTCGTGCAGCGTGCGTTCCTCGCGGTGCTCCGCGCCGGACGCCTTCACCGTGCGCAGCGCGCCCAGGATCCGCTCCAGCGAGGCCCCCATCACACCGATCGCGTCCTGCGCCTGCCGGCTGGCCCTGTTGATGCGCGGCACGATCACGCCGAGGACGGTGCCCGCGGCGGCGATGACGACCAGGGTGACGCCCAGCAGCACCGGGTCGACCAGGCCCATCATGACGATCGTGGCGACGAGCGTGAGGCCGCCCGTGCCGAGGCCGACCAGGGAGTCGGTGGTGACCTCGCGCAGCAGCGTGGTGTCGGAGGTGACGCGGGCCATCAGGTCGCCGGGTTCGGTGCGGTCCACGGCCGTGATGCGCAGCCGCAGCAGATACGACGACAGCGCGCGCCGCGCGCCGAGCACCACCGACTCGGCGGTACGCCGCAGCACGTACGAACCCAGGGCTCCCAGCGCCGCGTTGGTCACCACCAGCGCCGACATGACGAGCAACGCGCCGGTGATGGTGCGGTCGTGGGACAGGTCGTCGATCAACTCCCTTGCGACCAGGGGCAGCAGCAGTCCGGTGGCGCCGGTGACCAGCGAGAGCACGGCGCCCAGCAGCAGCGTCCATCGATGCGGCCGTACGTATCCCAGCAGCAGCCGCCAGGTGGGAGTGGCCTGCTCGGGCTCTGCGATGCTCACGGCGCTCCCTCGGAGTCGGTCGGAGCATTCAGGCTACGTCGGCCGCCGTGTGCAGAGCGCGCCAGTTCCGGGTCATGGAGAGCATCAGCGGCCGGTCGGCGCCGCGGGGCAGACACGAGTCGAGCATGCCGGTGAGGACCTCGCCGGGACCGAGTTCGAGATACGTGGTCGTGCCGTCGGCGCGCAGCCGGGTCACCGCGTCCGCGAACCGCACCGGTCGACGCAACGCCCGTACCCAGTAGCCCGGTTCGATGGCCTCGCGGGTGAGGGGCCGGGCCGTCGTGTCCGACAGCAGGGGGATGCGCGGGACGTGCAGCTCCATCGTGCGCAGGGTGCGGTGGTAGTCGGCGAGGATCGGGTCGAAGCGGGGTGAGTGGGGAGCCGCGTCGACGCGCAGGACGTGGGTGCGGCGGCCCCGGGCGGTCCATTTCTCGCACTCGGCGATCACCGTGTCGCGGTCCCCGGAGACGACGACGGACCGGGGCCCGTTGACCGCGGCGAGCACCGCGCCCGGGCCGGGGCGCAGTTCCTGCGGAGAGGCCTCCACCGCGGCCATGCAGCCGCCCGGCGGCAGCGTGCGCATCAGCTGGGACAGCGCGCCGACCGCACGGCAGGCGTCCGGCAGGGAGAACACCCCGGCCGCGTGGGCCGCCGCGAGATGCCCGGCCGAGTAGCCGAACAGCACGTCTGGGCGCACCCCCTGGCTCTCCAGGAGCCGGTACTGGGCGACCTGTAGCGCGAAGATCGCGGGCAGCCCGAAGGCCACCCGGTCCAGGAGCGCCGCCCGGGGCGTCCCGGCGGGCGCGAACATCACGTCCCGCAGCGGCAGGTCGAGGTACGGGTCGAGCCGCCCGCAGACCGCGTCGAGGGCCTCGGCGAACACCGTGGAGGTGGCGTGGAGTTCGCGCCCCATGCCCGGTTGCTGGGACCCGGCCGCCGAGAACAGGAACGCGGTCCGGCCGTGCGGCACCCACGCCGGCGCGTCCTGCGCCCGCGCCTCGGCGAGTCGCGCCGGCACCTCCTCGGCCGAGGCGCACACCACGATCCGGTCCAGGTCCCCGGGATGAACGAAGCCCTCGTCCCGGGCGTGCTCCAGAAACGCCAGCAGCGGGCGGTAGAAGCCGTCCGGGTCGAGCAGCAGACACGGCTTGCGGTGCAGCCCCAACTGGCCCCACGACAGCACCTCGAGGAGTTCCTCCGCGGTGCCCAGCCCGCCCGGCAGCGCCACGAAGGCGTCCCCCGACTCGGCCATCCGCGCCTTGCGCGCGTGCAGGTCCGCGACCACCTCCAGCTCGGTGAGCCCCGTGTGCGTGATCTCGTACGGCAGCATGGCCCGCGGCACCACACCGGTCACCGCGCCCCCGGCGGCCAGGGCCGCGTCCGCGAGGGCGCCCATGAGGCCGGTGCGGGCCCCGCCGTAGACGATCCGGGTGCCCGCCCCGGCGAGGATCCGGCCGAGGCGGGCCGCGGTGCGCAGATGGCCGGGCCGACGGCCCGGGGAGGCGCCGCAGAAGACGGTCACCGTGGTCACGCCCACAGCCCGTACCCCCTGGTCAGGAGGGAGTTGGGGTCGTAGCGCCCCTTGGCGTGGGCGAGGTCGGCCCAGGTCGGGCCGAAGTGGCTCCGCCAGTCCTCGGGCGTCATCGCCAGCGCGCTCACGGGGTGCAGGACGCCGCCGACGGCACGGGCCCGCTCGTACAGGGCGCGGTTGGCGGCGACCATGCGGCGGACCGCCTCCGGGTCGGCGTGCGGCGCGGTGCGCATCAGGGTGAGCAGGCACAGGAGTTCACCGGCCGGCCTGCGCAGCAGCGGCGCGCGGAGCGCCCGGGCGGTGAGCGGGCGCAACTGCACCGCTCCGCAGGCGCGCAGGCCCCGCTGCTCGGGCTCGGCGAGGATGCCCGGGACGAACGACTCGGCCACCTCCTCGGGGAGCAGCAGTGCGAGCCACGGGTGGGGGCGGTCCCACTCGCCGGTGGCACGCAGGAGCCGTTCGTCGCGGTCCGGGCGGTGCAGATACTCCGCGTACGACAGGTCCTCGATCTCCTCGCAGTCCCGGTCGTGGCCGAGGTCGCCGATCAACAGGTCGTCCACGCAGGGGAGTTCGCCGCCGTGCGGGGCCACGGCCTCGATCATGTAGCGCCAGCCGCCGCCGAGGGCCGGGCGGGCCCGGCCGACGACATGGGTGAACCGGCTGTCGCGGGCGAGGCGCCGCTGGTCGGAGAAGTAGGTGCCGGGATCGTCGTGGTAGAGGCGGTAGCGGCGGACCAGCCCGGGGGCGGGCTCCAGCCGGAGGGTGGCCCGCAGGATCAGCGCGCACTGGCCAAGCCCGGCGAGGACCGCGCGGAACAGGTCGGCGCGCTGACCCTGCGAGCAGACCAGCCGCTCGCCGCCACCGGTGACGACCTCCACCTCCGTCACCCAGTCGGCGACGAGCCCGCACCGATGGCTGGAGGCGCCGAGACCGCCGGTGCTGAGCACCCCGCCGACGCTGGCGCCGAGATGGTCGGGGAGGACCGGGGGAACGAGCCCCACGGCGAGCGCGGCGCGCACGACCTGGTCCCATGTCGCGCCCGCCCCGGCGACCAGCGTCCGCTCGCCCGGTACGCAGCGCACCTGGTCGAGGGCGCCCATGTCGACGACGTATCCACCGTCGGCCCGGCCCTGCCCGTACGGGGCGAGTCCGCAGCCGCGGGCCGAGACCGGCAGCCGGTGCCGGTCGGCGAAGGAGACGAGGTCCCGGACCTCGGCACCGGAACGCGGCGCAAGGACGTCGAGCGGCCGTGACGCGACGATGTGGCCGAAATCGTGCACGGCGAACGCCTCGCCGGCGCGGATCGTATTCATGCCGCACGCTCCACCGTGGCTGTCGCGACTGCCGCTGCGATCCCTGGTCCGGAATCCGCTGTTCGGCTTTCGAAGATTTCGGAGAACACGCGGTGCTGGAGAAATCCGTGCTCGGCGTGCCGTTCGGCGATCAGCGCGGCCATCCGGTCCAGAACGTGCGGGGAGGGCGGCCGTTCGCCGATGTCCGAGACATTGATGCCGTACTTGGCGCAGCATTCGAGGACCGCTTCGAAACCGTTGACGGACGCCGCGAGCCACCGCTGCCGTGGCTCGCGCCACAGGGTGGCGAGTTCGTCGAGGAGACTGCGGCCGGGCGCCTCGGGGGCGAGCATCTCCTGCGCCCGGCGGGTCAGGGCGGCGATGTACTCGGCCCGGTCGGGCGGGGCGAGGAGGCGGACCGTCAGCCGCCAGTCCAGCCCCGCCCGCCGCGCGGCCAGCTCCCGCAGCAGCGAGATGGAACCGCCCTCGACGATCACCCGCCGATGCCGGCCGCCGAGCCGCTCCACCAGCGCGACCAGCGCGTCCGCCGCCGCCGTCGCGCACAGGTCTCCGTCGGCGAAGGTGCGGTCCCCGAGCCAGTAGCGGCGCACTCCCGGGACGTCGGCACCCGCGCGGGCGCTGGTGGTGGCCAGGTCGGTGAAGCACTGCAGGCGGTCGGCGACCACCACCGGGGCGCCGCTCTGCCGGGCCAGTGCGGTGGCCGCCGCGCTCTTGCCGACTCCGGTCGGCCCGGCGATGAGATGAACGAACGGACGTGCCGTGGGACGTGTGTCGCTCGGGATCATGGCGGATGTTCCCTTTCACTCCGGGGCTGAGGAGGGACGGCTCCAGCACATCGCGAAAGAACGCGGCGCAGAACCAGGCGGACATCTGGACCGGGCAAAGAGACATCCACCTTCCTGTGAGGTTGTTAAAGGTTGAATTTCGCGGGGTGGAAGGGCCCAAGGACGGGGAATCCAGGGCCATATGAGAGACCGTCGAGTTGTTTCCTAACGAATTCTTGACGCGTCGACAGGAAATTCTCACCAGGAGGTCCGCCCGTGCAGTCCGACATGCTTGTCGCCGCCACCGAGTCCCTCCCCGAGCAGCGGCCGGGAGGCGGCACCCTGCTCGTGGGATACGGCGCCGTGGAGGAGCTGACCCGGTTCGCCGCCACCCCCGGCTGGACCGTGTACGCGCCCGGGCACCCCGCCGAGGTGCGCAGGATCATGTTGACCGCGGTACGGCGCGGACAGCGGGCGTACGTACATGTCTCCGCCGAGTCCAACGCCGAGCCGCGCTGCGCCGGGGACGGTTTCGAACGCGTACGGGAAGGACTGGGCGGCGTGGTCCTCGCGGTCGGGGCCACGCTCGACCCAGTACTTCGCGCCACCACCGGGCTCGACGTGACCGTGCTCTACACGACCGCCGTCCGTCCCTTCGACGAGATCGGTCTGCGGACGGCCGCGCTGGCCGCCGACCGGGCGGACGTCGTCCTGGTCGAACCCGGCCTGCCGGGGACCTCGGCCCGGCACGTCGCCGAGACACTGGTCCATGTACCGCACCGGCTGCTCGCCCTGGGCGGCGCGGACGCCCGGGACGAGCCGGCCCTCGGGAGGGCCGTACGGGACTTCCTCGGATGAGCCCGCAGAGCAGTGCTCCCGTCCCGTTACTGATCGGTTACACGTAGGGTCGAGGGGAGAACGGACAGGGCCGACGGAAGGGTTTCACCACCATGGCGCAGGAAGTACGCGGCGTGATCGCACCGGGCAAGGACGAGCCGGTCCGGGTGGAGACCATCGTGGTGCCCGACCCGGGCCCCGGCGAGGCCGTGGTGCGGATCCAGGCCTGCGGGGTCTGCCACACCGACCTGCACTACAAGCAGGGCGGCATCAGCGACGACTTCCCCTTCCTGCTGGGCCACGAGGCCGCGGGCGTGGTGGAGTCGGTGGGGGAGGGTGTCACCGACGTGGCCCCCGGTGACTTCGTGATCCTCAACTGGCGTGCGGTGTGCGGGCAGTGTCGTGCGTGTCTGCGCGGGCGGCCCCAGTACTGCTTCAACACGCACAACGCCAAGCAGAGGATGATGTTGACGGACGGCACCGAGCTGTCGCCCGCCCTCGGTATCGGCGCGTTCGCCGAGAAGACACTGGTCGCGGCCGGCCAGTGCACCAAGGTCGACCCCTCGGTCTCCCCGCAGGTCGCCGGCCTGCTCGGGTGCGGGGTGATGGCCGGGATCGGCGCCGCGATCAACACCGGCAACGTCGGCCGCGGTGACACGGTCGCCGTCATCGGCTGCGGCGGCGTCGGCGACGCGGCGATCGCCGGGTCGAACCTCGCGGGCGCGGCGCGGATCATCGCGGTGGACATCGACGACCGCAAGCTGGAGAAGGCCCGCACCATGGGCGTCACCCACACCGTCAACTCGCGCGAGACCGACGCGGTGGAGGCGATCCGCGAGCTGACCGGTGGCTTCGGCGCCGACGTCGTCATCGAGGCGGTGGGCCGCCCGGAGACCTACAAGCAGGCCTTCTACGCCCGTGACCTCGCCGGCACCGTCGTCCTCGTCGGCGTACCCACCCCGGAGATGAAGCTGGAACTGCCGCTGCTCGACGTCTTCGGCCGTGGCGGCGCCCTGAAGTCCTCCTGGTACGGCGACTGCCTGCCCAGCCGCGACTTCCCCATGCTGATCGACCTGCATCTGCAAGGCCGCCTGGACCTGGAGGCGTTCGTGACCGAGACCATTGAACTCACCGACGTGGAGAAGGCGTTCGAGCGCATGCACCACGGCGATGTCCTGCGCTCGGTGGTGGTGCTCTGATGCCCGGTGCCCGCATCGAACGCCTCGTCACCTCCGGCCAGTTCAGCCTGGACGGCGGCACCTGGGACGTCGACAACAACGTGTGGATCGTCGGCGACGACCAGGAGGTGATCGTCATCGACGCCGCGCACGACGCCCAGGCGATCGCCGAAGCCGTCGGCGACCGGCGCCTGACGGCCATCGTGTGCACCCACGCCCACAACGACCACATCGACGCCGCGCCCGCCCTGGCGGACCTCACCGGCGCCACGATCTGGCTGCACCCCGACGACCTGCCGCTGTGGAAGCAGACCCACCCCGACCGCGACCCCGACGCCCACCTCCTGGACGGCCAGGTCATCGAGGCGGCGGGCGCGGATCTGCGGGTCCTGCACACGCCGGGGCACGCTCCCGGCGCGGTCTGCCTCTACGACCCCGGGCTCGCCACCGTCTTCACCGGCGACACGCTGTTCGCGGGCGGACCGGGGGCCACGGGGCGGTCGTACAGCCACTTCCCGACGATCATCGACTCGATCCGCGACCGGCTCCTTGAGCTGCCGCCGGAGACGAAGGTCCTGACCGGTCACGGCGACTCCACGACCATCGGCGCGGAGGCCCCGCACCTTCAGGAGTGGATCGCCCGCGGCCACTGAAATTCCCCGGGACCCAGGGCACGTCACGGCTAGGCTCGCCTGTCATGACCACCGATGAGCTCGCGAACCTCCATGGCGTCACCGTCCTGCGCTGCACCCCTGACGGCCCTCCGCTCGACGGCGAGCGTGCCGCGCTGGATCTGATCGGTGACGCCATGGGACGGGGCGCAGACGTGGTCGCCGTGCCCGTGGAGCGCGTCGCGGAGGAGTTCTTCCGGCTGCGGTCCGGCGTCGCCGGGGCGGTCATGCTGAAGTTCGTGAACTACCGGGTGCGCCTCGCCGTCGTGGGGGACGTCTCCCGCCACCTGGGCGAGAGCGCGGCCCTGCGTGACTTCGTCCGCGAGACCAACCAGGGCGGGCATGTCTGGATCGTCGCGGACGACGACGAGCTGGGTGAGAGGTTGCGCGCGGCCGGGTGACCCGGCACGGAAAGCTTTGAAAGGCGACAGAAGATGTCCGGCTTACCCGGCACCGTTGAGTGGACAGCAACGGTCGTACGGGAGGTTCGGACATGGCAGCACAGCCACTGAAGGGCAAGGTCGCGCTGGTCGCCGGGGCGACACGGGGAGCCGGACGGGGCATCGCCGTGGAACTCGGGGCGGCCGGCGCCACCGTGTACGTGACGGGGCGCAGCACACGCGAGGGCCGCTCCGAGTACGACCGCCCCGAGACGATCGAGGACACCGCGGACCTGGTGACCGAGGCCGGCGGTGACGGGATCGCCGTCCCCACCGACCACCTCGAATCCGCACAGGTCCGCGCCCTGGTCGACCGTGTCGCCGACGAACAGGGACGCCTCGACGTCCTCGTCAACGACGTCTGGGGCGGCGAGCGGCTCTTCGAGTGGGACAGTCCCGTATGGGAGCACGACCTCGACAACGGGCTGCGGCTGCTCAGGCTCGGCGTCGAGACCCACGCGATCACCAACCACCACGCCCTGCCCCTCCTCCTGAGGCACCCCGGCGGCCTGGTCGTCGAGATGACCGACGGCACCGCCGAGTACAACGGCGTCAACTACCGCAACTCCTTCTTCTACGACCTGGCCAAGTCCTCCGTCCTGCGGATGGCCTTCGCGCTCGGCCATGAAGTGGGCCCGCGCGGGGCCACCGCCGTCGCCCTGACGCCGGGCTGGCTGCGCTCGGAGATGATGCTCGACGGTTTCGGCGTACGCGAGGACAACTGGCGCGACGCCCTCACCCAGGTCCCGCACTTCGCCATCTCCGAGACCCCCCGCTACGTCGGCCGCGCCGTCACCGCCCTCGCCGCCGACCCGGACGTGTCCCGCTTCAACGCTCGCTCCCTCTCCAGCGGCGGCCTCGCGCAGGTCTACGGCTTCACCGACCTCGACGGCAGCCGCCCCGACGCCTGGCGCTACCTCGTCGAGGTCCAGGACGCGGACAAGCCGGCCGACGTCACCGGGTACCGCTGACGCGCGACGCCGCCTACGGTTCGGCCGCATGACACGTTTCGAGGGGTACGGAGTGCTCGTCACCGGCGCCGCCCGCGGCATCGGCGCCGCCACCGCCCGGCGGTTCGCCGCGGAGGGCGCACGCGTGCTGGTGACCGACAGGGACACCGAGGCGGCGGAGAAGACCGCGGCGAGTCTGCGGGAGGCGGGCCTGGCTGCGGAGGCGTACGGCTGCGATGTGGGCGACCGGGCGGCGGTCGAGGCGGCCGTCGCCCACGCGGCCGATGCCTTCGGAACGCTCGACGTCCTGGTCAACAACGCCTTCCACTGCACCCCGGACGCCCCGCTGTTCGAGGACGAACCCGACGAGGTGTGGTCGGCCGACCTCGACATCACCCTCACCGGCGCCTACCGCTGCTGCCGGGCCGCCCTTCCGCATCTGGCCGCCTCCGGTCGCGGCGCGATCGTCACCGTGGGCTCCGTCAACGGCCTCGCGGACTTCGGCAACCACGCCTACAGCGCCGCCAAGGCGGGCCTCGGCTCCCTCACCCGCACCGTCGCCGCGCACGCCGCCGAGCGGGGCGTCCGCGTGAACCTCGTCGCACCCGGCACGGTACGCACCACCGCCTGGCAGGGCCGCGACGACGAACTCGCCCTCCTCAGCCCGCTGTACCCCCTCGGCCGCGTCGGCGAGCCCGAGGACATCGCCGCCGCCATCACCTTCCTCGCCTCCCGCGACGCCTCCTGGATCACCGGCACGACCCTCGTGGTGGACGGAGGTCTCACCGTGGGCGACTCCGGGTTCCGGCTCGCCCGGCGCACGCCCCCCACCGCGAAGTAGCGCTAAACATTCGCTGTAGATCTTTTCACTTGTCCTGCGCGGACGGCGTCGGGCAGCGTTCTCGTGTGCCCGACCTCCAGCCCGACGCCGACGTCCCCGCACGGTCCGACTCGCCCTGGCGTACCGCCGACTTCCGCACCCTCTTCGCCGCGAGCGCCCTCAGCCAGCTCGCCACGAACGTCAGCTACGTCGCCGTCCCCCTGATCGCCGTCGCCGCCCTCGACGCCGGCCCTGGACAGGTCGGCGCGCTGGCCACCCTCGGCACGCTGGCGTTCCTGCTGATCGGGCTGCCCGCCGGCGCCTGGGTGGACCGCATGCGCCACCGCCGGGTGCTGATCCTGGCGGACCTGGCCCGTGCCGTCCTCTACGCCTCCGTCCCGCTCGCCTGGTGGACGGACACGCTCACCCTCGGCCAGCTCTACGCCGTCGTCCTGCTCAACGGCGCCGCGACCGTCTTCTTCGACGTGACCTCCCAGAGCACGCTGCCCCGGCTGGTCGGCGGCGAGGTCCTCGTACCCGCCAACGCGGCCATGGTCGGTCTCCAGGCCGTGGGCAACGTCGCCGGGCGCGGCGCGGGCGGCGCCCTGGTCCAGTTCCTCACCGCCCCCGTGGCCGTGCTGTGCACCGCGGTGACCTACCTGGCCTCCGCGCTCCAGCTCACCCGGATCCGGCATTCGCGGGAACCCGCGGGACGGGAACGGCGGGCGACCTTGCGGGCGCAGATCGCCGAAGGCCTGCGGCACGTCTTCGGCAACCCGGAACTGCGCGCCCTCGCCCTCACCGCCGCCCTCACCAACCTGGGCATGCAGATCGTGAACACCATGCTGCCCCTCGTGTTCGTCCGTGAACTCGGCCTGCCCGCTGTCGCGTTGGGTCTGTTCTGGGCGGCGGGCGGCCTCGGCCTGCTGCTCGGGGCCCGCTGCGCCCGCCCCCTCGCCGGACGGCTGGGCTACGGCCGGTCCCTCGGGCTGGTCGGTGTCGCCCTGGCGCCCGTCGCGCTGCTGGTGCCCCTGGTCGACCGGGGCCCGTGGCTGTGGGTCGCCGGCGCGGGCTGGACGCTGGCGCTGTTCAAGACCGGCACGGACAACGTCCTCGGTGTCAGCCTGCGCCAGCGGATGACCTCGGACGAGCTGCTCGGCCGCATGAACGCGACTTTCCGCTTCGTGCTGACCGGTGCGCTCGCCCTCGGCGCCGCCGTCTCGGGCGTACTCGGTGAACTGGCGGGAGTGCGCGTGACGTTGTGGGCCGGCGGGGCCCTGCTGGCGACGGCCTTTCTGCCGGTCTACCTCTCGCCGGTCCGTGCGCGCCATGAACTCCCGGACCGCGCCCCGGTCACAGCACGCGCGCCACAGCCCCGATGATCCGGTCCACGTCCTCCGCCGACGTACGCCAGTTGCTGAACGCCGCCCGCAGCCCCGGAGTGCCGTCGTAGACGGTCGGGGTCACGAAGACCTCGCCCGTCTCGGCGAGCGCGTGGGCCAGCGCGGCGACCCGTTCGCGCGTCGGCGGCGTCGGCTCCTCGGCCAGGGTGAAGCAGACGACGTTGAGCCGGACCGGCGCGAGCAGCCGCAGCCCGTCGAGAGCGGCCACACGCTCTCCGAGATCGCGGGCCAGTGCCACGTTCCGCTCGACGATCTCGCGGTGCCCCTGGCGGCCGTAGGCGACCAGGGAGAACCAGGCCGGCAGAGCGCGCAGCCGCCGGGAGTTCTCCGGCGTCAGATGCACGAAGTCGGGCTCGCCGACCGGCAGTCCGAGATACGGCGACGCGTTGTGGAACACCGCCACCTGAAGATCCCGGCGCCGGGTGAACTGCACGGCCGCGTCGTACGGCACGTTCAGCCACTTGTGCAGATCGACACAGACGGAGTCGGCGGCGTCGAGACCGTCGACGAGAGCGGCATGCGAGGGGGAGAGCGCGGCGAAGCCGCCGAACGCGGCGTCCACGTGCAGCCAGAAGTCGTGCCGTTCCTTGAGCGCGGCGATGGCCCGCAGGTCGTCGAAGTCGACGGTGTTCACCGTGCCGGCGTTCGCCACCACGATCGCCGGGCGGCCGTCCAGCTCGGACAGCGCCCGGTCGAGGGCGGCGACGTCCACGGCCTCCCGGTTGCCGGCCAGCACGGGCACCGACCGCAGCCGGTCGCGGCCGATGCCGAGTACGGACAGGGCTTTGCCGATGCTGGAGTGCGGGCTGCCGGACAGTACGTCGACCGGGCCGAGGGCGGCGGCGCCGTCCCGGGACACGGACACGCCGAGCCGCTCGCCCAGCCACTCACGGGCGATCGCCAGACCCACGGTGTTGGACGTGGTCGCCCCGGTGACGAAGGCCCCGCTGTGCGCCTCGCCCAGCCCGAACAGCTCCCGCAGCCAGCCGACCGTCTCGCGCTCCAGCGCCGTCGCCCAGGAACCGGCTGCCCCCGAACCGTTCTGGTCGTAAGCGCCGGTCAGCCAGTCCCCGGCGACCGAGGCGGGCGTCGCGCCACCCGTGACGAAGCCGAGGTAGCGCGGGCCCGCGGAACCGGAGAAACCCGGCGCCCACCGCTCGGCGAACCGCGCCAGAGCCGCCTCGCCCCCGGCACCGGCGCCGGGCAGCGCCTCGGGCACGGGTGCCTTGTCGAGCTGTACGACCGGCCGGTCGGCCAGTCCGGCCAGCTCCTGTACGGCCAGGTCGCGGGCGGAGGAGAGGAGTTCGGGGAGCCGGGAGAGGTCGTCGGCGAGAGTGCGGTGCATGCAGGGGAGCGTAGGGGAGGGGCGGTGACGGAAGTCTGGTCCACTTGGGCGAAACTGGACCGATGACGACCGGACCGGCCCCGCGGCAGAGCGGCCCACCCGTTGACGACCGGGCCGTGCCCATGACCCCGGGTTTCGCCGCCACCCTCGGACCCTGGCGTGAGCGGCCCGGACCGCTCGCGCGTTCCCTCTCGACCGCCGTCCGCGAGGCCGTCGTCGACGGGCGGCTGCCCGCCGGTACCCGGCTGCCCTCCGAGCGGGAACTCTCGCGGGTCCTGAGTGTCAGCCGCGGCACCGTCGTCGCCGCCCTCACCCTGCTCCGTGACGACGGCTGGCTGCACACCCGGCACGGCAGCGGCAGCCAGGTCCGTCTCCCGGCCCGGCTCACCGAGCGCACCACCCCCTGGTCCCTGGACCGTGGGGGAGCGGGCGACGCGGACCTCGACCTCACCCTCGCCCTGACGTCCGCACCCCACGAGGCCTACCTCGCCGCCCTCGGCCGGGCCGCCGAGCGCAGCGCCGCCCTGCTCGTCGACTCGGGCGCCGCCACGGCGGGCCTGCCGCGCCTGCGGGAACTGCTGGCCGACCGGTACACCCGGGACGGCCTCGCGACCCGCCCGGAGCAGATCCTCGTCACCTCCGGCGCCCAGGCCGCGCTCACCCTGCTCCTCGATCATCTGCACACCGACCGTCGTCGTCCCGTCGCCGTGGAGAGCCCGTCGTACCCGGGTGCCCTGGCGGTCCTCCGCGGCCGCCGGGCGCGTCTGCTGCCGGTGCCGGTGACCTCGCAGGGGGGCTGGGACACCGGTCATCTCGCCACCGCCGTACGCACCCAGAGCCCCCGGCTCGCCTATCTCGTCCCCGACTTCCAGAACCCCACCGGCGCCCACATGGACGCCGCGACCCGCGCGGAGATCGCCCGTCTGCCCCTGACCGTCATCGCCGACGAGACCATGCGCGACCTCGACCTCCGCACCCCGCCCGGCACCGAGCCCCACCTGTCCGGACCGCGCGTGATCCAGATCGGCTCGGCGAGCAAGACCCTGTGGACCGGCCTGCGGATCGGCTGGATCCGGGGCACCGCCGATCTCGTACGACAGCTGCGGCGCAACCCGCTCCAGCCGCAGCTGTCGCCACCACCCCTGGAGCAGCTCATCGCGGCCGAGATGCTGGGCGAGGGGCTGCCCGCGGTCCTCGCGGACCGCCGGTCCAGGCTGCGCGCCCAGCGCGACCACCTGGCCGAACTCCTCGACGGGACCGGATGGACGTACACCGTCCCGGACGGCGGGCTGTCGCTGTGGCTGCATCTCGGCACCACGCCCGCGACGGCGCTCGCCGCCCGCGCCGCCCGGCAGGGACTGGCGGTGACACCCGGGCCGCACTTCGCCGCCGACCGCACGACGCTCACCCACCATCTGCGCCTGCCGTTCACGGCGACACCGGACGTCCTCACCCGGGCGGTGGGGCTGCTGCGGCGCTGTCACGAGCAGGAAGTTCACCGTTTCGTCACAGCCTGAACCGGCATACAACCGCCGCGCCCGTACACCGGTCAAACAGGGAGATCGCACCGGACACGCACCGCGTCGTACAGGAAAGGCAAGGCCCACCATGGGGGACATACGCAGACGAGGGGCCGTCGCCCTCGCTCTCACCGGACTGGCCGCACCGCTCACCCTCGCGCTGGGCACCGCGCCCGCGCAGGCGGCCACGAGCTGCACCACCCAGACCGGCCCGTACCAGAAGCAGGTCGAGAAGTTCCTCGGGCTCACGGTCGACGGCAAGCAGTCGACGACCGACTGCAAGGCCATCCAGGCCTTCCAGAACAAGCACGGCATCACGCCGAACGCCGGCTACGCGGGTCCCGTCACCTGGGGGGTGATGGACCTGATGAAGAAGCAGAAGGCGGTGGGGAACAACCCCAACAAGGACGGCAAGTGCCCGACCAACAAGGGCCGTATCGCCTGCGTCAACCTCACCCTCCAGCTGAGCTGGATCCAGGACGGCAACAGGCTCGTCTACGGGCCCGTCCCGGTGCGCACCGGCCGCAACGGCTACGAGACCCGCACCGGTCTGAAGAAGATCTACTGGCGGGACATCGACCACGTCTCGAACATCTACAACGTGCCCATGCCGTACAGCCAGTTCTTCGACGGCGGCCAGGCCTTCCACTCGGTGAACCTCAGCATGTGGAACCCGCCGGGCTCGCACGGCTGCGTCAACATGACGAAGACGACCGCCAAGAAGTACTGGTCGTTGCTGAAGACGGGCGACGACGTCTTCGTGTACGGCCGCAAGCCGGGCACCTGATCGGCCGCCCGGCCCACGGCGTAGGCGTGTTACCGCGGCGCGTCCCCGAAGTCCGGGATCTCCAGCCGTACCCCGCCCTGCCGCGCGGACTCGTGCGCGACGATCCCCGGCAGGGTGTAGCGGGCCGCCACCCAGGCGTTCACGGACGGCAGGGTGCGGGAGTTGACCGCGGTGACGAAGTCGTCCACCAGGAAGTGGTGGCTGCCCTCATGGCCGTTGTGCAGGTGGTCGAACTCCCGCGGCAGCCGGGAGCGGTCGTGCACCGGGGCCGAACCGGAGGTGAAGGCGGCCCGGAGGTCCGGCGCGATGTGCTGGAGTGACGGGTCGTCAGGAGCCATGGTGGGCTTGGGCTCCAGGAGTTCGCTGATGTCCTGCACGCCCTTCTTGTCCTGCCACAGCGCGAACGTGGCGAGCTGCTCCATGCTCGCCTCCGTGCCGAAGAACCGGAAACGGGACTCACGGATGTGGGACGGGTAGCCCACCCGCCGGAACTCGTTCGTACGGAACGAACCGCCGCCCGCGACCTCGAACAGCGCGGTGGCGTTGGAGAAGTCGTTGCCGAACTGACTGACCTCCTTGTCGAAGACCCCGTCCCCGCGGTCGTCCACGACCCCGATCGCCGACACGCTCACCGCGTGCGTCTGCCAGGCGCCGAGCACCCCGCCCACCGCGTGCGTCGGGTACAGCAGCGGGGGATAGCTGGCCGTCGCCTTCCAGTTGTCGCCGCCGCTGTACTGGTACGCCTCGTAGAAGCCGAGATCCATGTCGTGGACGTAGTCGCCCTCGGCGTAGAAGAGCCGCCCGAAGGCGCCCTCGGCGATCTGGTTGCGGGCGTGCACGGTCGCCGGGTTGTACTGGCTGGTCTCGCCCATCATGTACGTCAGCCCGGTCGCCCTGACCGCGTCGATGATCGCCGCGATCTCCTCGGTGGTGATCGCCATGGGGACCGCCGAGTAGACGTGCTTGCCCGCGTTCAGGCCCTGGAGGACCAGCGGGCCGTGCGTCCAGCGCTGGGTGAAGATCGCGACCGCGTCGACCGCCTCCGACTCCAGCATGGCCTGGTACGAGGGGAAGGTGCCCGACAGGCCCTCGGTGGCGGCGAGTTGCTGCGCGCGCTCGGGGAGGAGGTCGGTGACGTAGACGTCGCTGACGCCCGGGTGGGCCAGGAAGAGCTTGGCGAACTGGCCCGAGAACTGCCCGGCGCCGACGATGCCGAGGGAGAACGTCATGGAGGAGATGCCTTTCACTACTGAGGTCACTACCGGCCTCACTACTGGCCGAGGATGAAGTTGATCTGGTCGTTGGTCTTGGTCAGGCCGCTCACCGGGGCGTCGTTGGCGAAGACGTCCTGCATGGCCGGGCGCATCAGCGCGTACACGTCCGCCGCGTAGTCGGTGACCGGGAAGGCGAACGTCCTGGCGTGCCGCTTGTCGGTGACCGGCTCGGTGAAGGCGGACACGTCGATGCCCTTCTTCCGGTACGCCGCGACGGCCGCGGCGGTGCCGTCAGGGGTGGCCGGGAAGACGATGCCGTAGCGGCCGACGGTCTTCTGGCACTCGTTCGAGGCCAGGTACTTCACCCACTTCTTCGCGCCCTCCTTGTTGCGGGCGTTCTTGGTGACCGAGTCGGCGAGGCCGTTCATCATGGTGGCCCGCTTGCCGCTCGGGCCGGTGGGGGTGACGGCGGTGCCGACGTCGAGGCCCTTGGTGCCGTAGTACGTCGAGATCATCCAGGCGCCGTCGAAGGCGGTCGCCGCCCGGCCGGAGGCCACCTGGGCGTTGGCCGGGTTCGCGCCGTCGGTGTAGTCGGTGAAGGGCGCGAGATAGCCCTTCTTCGCCAGCCCGAAGTACCAGTCGATCACCGACTGGAAGGTCCTGCTGTCGTACTCGTAGGCGTCGCCCCAGCGGGCCTTGTCCGTGTAGTTCCAGCCCGCCGAGCCGGTGAACGGGCTCCAGGTGGTCTGCCCGTCGGCGTCGCCCGCGCCGCCCGTGGCGAGGCCGTACACCTCGACGTGGTGCTTGTCGAAGCCCGGTTCGTCGCCGCGCCTGCCGTTGCGGTCGACGGTCAGATGCGCGATGGCCTTCTCGAAGGTGCCGCCGTCCTTGGGGTTCCAGGACAGGGAGTTGAGCTGGTCGGCGGTGAGGCCGGCGGCTCCGGTCAGCTTCTTGTTGTAGAAGAGGGCGACCGTGTCCCAGTCCTTGGGGGCGCCGTAGCGGTGCCCGTCCTGGCCGACCCAGTTCGCGCCGAGCCCGGTCTGGTAGGTGGAGTCGTCGATGCCCAGGTCGTCCAGTGGTTCGAGCACGTTGAGGTCGGCGAACTGGCCGAACTTCTGGATGTGGTCGGTGAAGACGTCCGGCTCGGTCCCCGCGATGAAGCTCGCGGTGAGCTTGGTCCAGTAGTCGGCCCAGCCCATCTGCGTGATCTTGACGTTCAGGCCCGGGTTCTCCTTCTCGAAGCCCTTGGCGCAGGCCTGGTAGGCGGGCAGCTGGTTGGCGTCCCACAGCCAGTACGTCACGGAGTTCGCGCCCGAGCCGGCGGCGCCGCCCTGCGCGCAGCCGGAGACCAGGGACAGCGTCAGCGCTCCGGTGAGCGCCATCACGGTTCGAATTCGCATGCCTGGCCCCTTACTTGACGCCGGTGAAGCTGATGGTGCTGACGATGCGGCGCGCGAAGACACCGAAGAGCAGCAGCATGGGAAGGGCCGCGATGAGAGTTGCGGCCATCAGGCCGGACCAGTCGTAACCGGTCTGCGGGGTCTGCGCCCGGAAGATGGCGAGCGCCACGGTCAGCACCCGCGAACTGTCGCTGTACGACACCATCAGCGGCCAGAAGTAGTCGTTCCAGGAGGTGATGTACGTCAGCACGCCGAGCGTGAGGATCGGTGTGGACGCCATCGGCAGCATCACCCGGAAGAAGATCCTGATCTTCCCGGCGCCGTCCAGCAGCGCGGCCTCCTCGACCTCGCGGGGCACGTTCATGAAGAACTGCCGCAGGAAGAACACCGCGAACGGCGTCATGAACATCGTCGGCAGTGCGATGCCCAACAGGTTGTCGATCAGGCCGAGTTGCTTGATGAGCACGAAGTTCGGCAGCAGCGTGAAGATGGTGGGGACCATCAGGCCCGCCAGGAACAGCCCGAACATCTTGTCCCGGCCACGCCAGCGCAGCCGGGCGAACGCGTAGGCGGCCATCGCGGAGAAGAAGATCTGGCAGACGGTGATCAGGGTCGAGACGACGACCGAGTTGATCAGATAGCGCCAGAACTTCAGCCCGCCGCCCGATCCGCCCTGGGCGATCGCCTCCTCCGTGGACTGGAGTCCGAGCGCCCGCTCGAAGCCGCCGGTGGTGAAGTCGACGGGCAGCGGGTCGCCGGGGTGGGCGGCGAGCGCGGTGTTGGAGGACAGCGCGGTGCGCAGGATCCAGTAGAACGGCAGCAGCGTCACGAGCACGATCGCGGCCATCACCACCCAGGCCGCGATCCGGCCCACTGAGGGGCGGCGCCTGAGCGGTCGTACGGACACAGGACTCGTCGTTGCGGTCACAGCGGCCATGTCGGTGTCTCCCCTCTCCTCAGCCCAGGTCCGTCTGGCCGGCGCGCGTGATCCGATACTGGAGCACCGTGATCGCGCTGAGCACCACCAGTAGCGCCACCGACATCGCGGAGGCGTAGCCGAACTGGAAGCGGCCGAACGCGGAGCCGTAGATGTAGAACTGCAGGACGTTGGTGGCGTTCGCAGGACCGCCGTTGGTCGTCACGGCGACCGTGTCGAACACCTGGAACGATCCGATCACCGTCATGATCAGCACGACCGCCAGGACCGGTCGCAGCAGCGGCAGCGTGATCCGCCAGAACATGCGCCCCTCGCTCGCGCCGTCCACCTTCGCGGCCTCGTACATGTCGTTGGGGATGGCCTGGAGGCCCGCGAACAGCAGCAGCGCGGTGTAGCCGACGTGCCGCCACACATTGATCAGGGCGATCGTCGGGATCGCCCAGGTCTCGTCGTTGAGGAACGGGATGCGGTCGAAGCCGAGCCCGGCGATGATCTCGTTGCCTATGCCGAGCTGGGTGTCCAGGATCCAGAGCCAGACGATGCCCGCGACGACGTTCGACATCAGATACGGCGTGAGCACGACGCCGCGCAGCACCGCCGACTGGGTCAGCCGCTGGAGCAGTACGGCGATGGCGAGCGCCGACACCGTCTGCACCCCGATGTTGATGACCACGTAGACCACGGTGACCCGCAGCGAGTCCCAGAAGATCGGGTCGTGGACCATGCGGTCGTAGTTGTCGAGGCCCACCCACTCCGCGGGCGTCAGCAGGTTGAAGCGGGTGAAGCTCAGATAGATGCCCCGCAGCGTGGGCCAGAGCAGGAAGACCACGAAGCCCAGCAGCGCCGGGGCGAGGAACACCGCGGCGAGCCGGCCGTCCCCGCCGCCCTCCCGGGCTTTCGCCCTCCCCGTTCTCGGTGTCGTCCGTACGCCCTCGGCGCCCCCCACGGGGAGGCGCGACGGAGGGCTGCTGGAGGCGATGGTCATCGGGAGACTCCCTCGTCTGCGGCGGCTCATCCTCGGGCACTTACTTTTGCGGCGAAAGAATAAGGGCGTCAAGAGGCGCGCAAACATCTTTTCCAAGCCATCGTCGGTCGCCTAGAGTGGTCATATTGCTTCCATCACGAAAGAAACGGACGGGGGATACTGACCGTCATGACCGCACTAGCCGCCAGCTGGCACCCCCTGAGCCCCGGTGAGCGTTCGGTGGCGATCGAGGTGCTCGTCCACGGACCCCTGTCGCGCACCGAGCTCGCGCACCGCCTCGACCTGTCCGCGGGCAGCCTCACCCGGCTGACCAAGCCGCTCATCGAGTCCGGACTGCTGATCGAGGTGCCCGAAGCGGGCGCGTCCGCCGAGGTGCGCCAGGGCCGCCCCTCGCAGCCGCTCGACGTGGTCGCCGACTCCCGCTCCTTCATCGGCTTCAAGGTCACGGGCGACATGGCCTACGGCGTCGTCACCACGCTGCGCAGCGAGATCGTCGCCCGCCACGACCGGCCCCTCACCACCCACGACCCCGCCGAAGTCGCCGACCTGCTCGCCGAGATGGCCGACGACCTGGCCCGCGCCCACCCCTCGCGGGTCGCGGGCATCGGCATCGGCGTGGGCGGTCTGGTCCAGGAGCGCTCCGTCGTCGGGGAGTCACCGTTCCTGCACTGGCGGGACGTCCCGCTCGCCGAACTCGTCGAGGACCGCACGGGATTGCCGGTCGTCATAGAGAACGACGTCGCCGCGCTCGTCGAGGCGGAGACCTGGTTCGGCGCGGGACGCGGCCTCGACCGCTTCGTCGTGCTCACCATCGGCGCCGGCCTCGGCTACGGACTGGTGCTGGGCGGTCGCCGGGTCCCCTACGCCGAGGAGGACCGCGGCTTCGGGCGGCACTGGATCGTCAACCCGAACGGTCCGCTCACGCCCGAGGGCGAACGCGGCAGCGCCGTCTCCCTGTTGACCATCCCCAACATCCGCTATCAGGTGCGGGCCGCCACCGGCCGCGACCACACCTACGAGGAGATCCTCACCCTCGCCGCCGCGGGCGAGCCCATGCCGGCCCGGGTCATCGACGAGGCCGCGCGGGCGCTGGGCGTCCTCATCGCCCAGATCGCCAACTTCGCGATGCCGCAGAAGATCCTGCTCGCCGGTGAGGGCGTCGGTCTGATGGACGTGGCGGGCAAGGCGGTGGACGACACCATCCGCTTCCACCGGCATCCGCTGGCCGCGCCGATCGACCTGGAGACCAAGGTGTCCGACTTCCATGACTGGGCGCGCGGCGCGGCCGTCCTGGCGATCCAGGTACTGGTCCTCGGGACGGCGGAATCGTGAGTTCCACCACGGTTGACCTGGGTGAACTCCCGAAACATGGGGGCCAGATGGACGTGATCAGCAACACGGTCTGAAATGTCCGTATTGCTCGTACTTACTCACGGCGCCTTCACCTGCGGCCCCGTATGCTTCACATCATGTCCACCACTGTTGAACCGGCTTCCGATAGGTCGGCTGACGAGGTCAACGAGGAGATCCGGGCCCTGTGGTTCCGGTCGGGCGGGACACTGAGCGGCGAGCAGCGCGAGGAATACCGGCGGCTCGTCCTGGAGTGGGCCGCCGCGGCCCCGCAGCCGGCCTGACGTCCCTCCTCGAAAGACCCACAAGCACGCAAGGCCACTGGAGGCACCCGTTCTCACGGGTGCCTTTTCGCACGTCGGGCCTCAGCCCCACGTCACGTCGTGCCTCAGCCCCACGTCGCCGAGTAGTACCGCTGATACGCCTTGCGGTCCTGCTCCGCCCGGATGTACCGGGTCGCCACCAGCGCGATCATGCTGCCCCCGACCACCAGCAGCCCCGGACCGACGTTCCGGGTGTCCGTGAGCCGGGCCAGCAGCGTCTCGCCCTCCGCGCCCCCGCCCGTCACGGGCGCCGACGACCCCGGCGTGGCCGCACCGGGAGCGCTCGCGCCCTGCGGGGCGGAGGCGGAGGGGGCCGGCGAGGCGCCCTGCTGTGCGCCACCCGCGGGGGCCGCCACGAGAAGCTGCACCCCGAGCTGGTTCAGTGCCGCCGTCACCGGCTGGAAGAACGTCGTACCGCCCGCCGTGCAGTCACCGCTGCCGCCCGACGTGATGCCGAGCGCGATCCCCTCGGAGAACAACGGCCCGCCGCTGTCCCCGGGTTCGGCGCACACGTTCGTCTCGATCAGACCGGTCACCGTGCCCTCGGGGTAGTTGACCGTCGCGTTCAGCGCCGTCACCTGCCCGTCGCGCAGACCGCTCGTGCTGCCGCTGCGGAACACCCGCTGCCCCACGGACGGATCGGCCACCCCCGTGATCTGCACCCCCTTGCCGCCGCCCACGGCCACGACCGCCGCACCGTCGCCCGCCTTGCCGCTGTCGTACTGGACCAGGGAGAAGTCGGCACCCGGGAAGTTCTGCACGGTCGTCTTGCCGAGCTGAGTCCGGCCCCGGTTGTCCGCGAACCAGACCGAACCGGTGGGACCGCAGTGCCCGGCGGTGAGGATGAAGTCCTGCGTTCCGTTCGTCACGTTGAAGCCGGCCGAGCAGCGCCCGCCGGTCGACAGGATCGGCTGCGCCCCGTTGACGCGGGGCGTGAACGTGCCCTCGGCGCGCTCCATGCGCACGAAGCCGCCGATGCCCTCGGCGACCTCGGTGAGCCGCTTCCAGTCGCCGGCGGAGACGGTGCTGTCGGCCCGTACCACCACCTCGTTGGTCCGGTAGTCCAGGGCCCACGCCGTGCCGGCCACCCGGGGCGCCGAACGCAGCGTGCCGGTCGCCGACTTGAGCTCGTCCATGCTGTGCGGGACGACCTTCGCCGTGGCGCCCGCCCGGCGCACCTCGGCGGCGGACTTCTGGTCGGTGACGGCGACGACCGGCCGCCCGTCCGTACCGATCCAGCTGCCCGCCGTACGCGAAGTGCCCAGCCGGGCCACCAGATCGGTGCCCGTCTGCGCCGCCGACGCGGCGGTCGTACGAGGAAGGGCGGGGGTTCCCTCGGGTTCGCTCGCGACGGCACGGGTCACCATCGTTCCGCCCAACAGGAGTCCGCCGACGGCGGCCAGCCGTGTCGCTCGCCGGACCATCCGTCGTCGTGCGTGCCTCATGCATGGCTCCCGAACCCCGAACGTGCGGCGACAACACCGCGGGGCCGCGCGGAAGTCGAGTGCCCTCCCCTCATACGCGCACCGGGGCCGCAGTGTTCAAGCGGTCGGCGTCAGTTCTTGCGACCGACCCCGCAGTAGAGGGCCACCTCGGGCGGCTCCGTCCCATCCACGCACTCGGCGCGCCAGCGTGAGCACGACACGACTCCCGGCGCCAGCACGTCCAGACCGTCGAAGAAGCGGGCGACGGCCTCCGGGGCGCGCTGGGTCAGCCGGGGCGTGCCGTGCTCGTTCCAGAACCGGACGGCCTCGTCCACGTCCGGCATGCCCGGGTGCACGACGGTGTGCGACAGCACGAGATGGCTGCCGGCCGGCAACGCGTCCATGAGCCGGCGCACGAGGCCGTACGGGTCCTCGTCGTCGCCGATGAAGATGACCACACCGAGCAGCATCAGGGCGACCGGGCGGGTGAAGTCCAGGGTGGCGGAGGCCCGTTGGAGGATGGCGTCGACATTGCGCAGATCCTCGTCGAGATGGTCGGTGCGGCCCTCGGGCGTACCGGTGAGCAGGGCGCGGGCGTGGGTGAGGACGAGCGGGTCGTTGTCGACGTAGACGACCCGCGCGTCGGCGGCGAGGCGCTGGGCGACCTCGTGCGTGTTCTCCGCGGTGGGCAGCCCGGTTCCTATGTCGAGGAACTGCCGGACGCCCGCCTCGCCGACGAGATGACGCACCGCACGGCCCAGGAAGCGGCGGTCGGCGCGGGCGTACTCGTCGATGGCCGGATGGAGTTCCCGGATCCGGTCGCCCGCCACCCGGTCCACCTCGTAGTAGTCCCCGCCGCCCAGCCAGTAGTTCCAGATCCGGGCCGTGTGCGGTTGCAGCGTGTTGATCCGGCTGCGCAGGGACGCGGCGGTGGCCGGCGAGTGGTCCGTCACGGGGCTCTGTTCTCCTGGAGTGCCTGCTCGGATACGACGACAACGCGCAATCTAGACCGCGAGGTTGGCCTCTGCCGAGGGTGCGGAGGCAACTCCGTTCAGCGCGTTCGGCGAGAGCACGGCCCAGCTGCGTTCGTCGCCCCACACGGACGTCGGCCCGACATAGGGGCGCAGCAGCGCCACGAGCGCCGGATCGCCACGCCCGTTGAGCACGTCGGAGGCGATCTTGCGGGCGATCCCCGCGAGGAAGTCGGCCAGCTGGATCCGGGGATCCCACCGCGCCTGGACCAGCTCCATGCCGTCGAAGCCGACGCCCGCCCGACCGGCCGTCTCCTCGATCCAGGCGATACGGTCCGGCGTCAGCATGTTCTGCCGGTCGTGGACCAGCCGGACCGTACGGCGGCCTCCCGCGCTCCAGTGCGCGGCCGTGTGGACGATCGCGGGCAGCAGCGGATTGAGCGCGGGGATCAGCGGATAGTGCTCCCCGACCCGGGCCCGGTAGGCGTCGGCCCGCGTCCGCGTCGCGGCCAGCCGCTCCAGGGTCCGCGCCACCTCCGGCCGGGGCGCGGCGCGGCGCAGGGCGGCGAGCGTACGGAAGAACGCGGCCACGGGCTCGTCCGGTTCGCCGTTGCCGCGTACGCGCAGCAGGTGGTTCGCCGCCTCCAGAAAGCTCCGCCATCGGTCCGGGCCGAAGTCCGCCGGGCCCTGCCGGTAGAGGGCGAGGACCCCCGAAGCGTCACCGTCGGCGCCGACGGCGCTGTCGGCGCTGTCGTCCAGCAGGAGGGCGACCGCCCGGTCCACGACGAAGTACGTCTTCTCGGTCAGATGCACATGGGCGTGCCCGTACAGCGGCCCCGAGGCCGAGAGCAGGGACTCCAGCGCCGCCCGGTGCTTCTCCCGCAGCAGATGGTTCGCCTTGTACTCCTCGGCGGGCGACCGGATCCGCTCCCGCAGCTCCAGGAGGTACGCGGCGGCGGTCTCCACGG
Source organism: Streptomyces sp. NBC_00028 (assembly GCF_045041065.1). NCBI lineage: Bacteria > Bacillati > Actinomycetota > Actinomycetes > Kitasatosporales > Streptomycetaceae > Streptomyces > Streptomyces sp. NBC_00028. The sequence continues at coordinate 9,139,874 of NZ_CP108293.1, forward strand.
GCAGCTCCACACTGCCGTGCGCGAACACGTCCGTGTTGCCGCCGGTGAGGTTCTCGCCGTCCGACCCCGACTCGTCGCAGGCCACCTCGACGAGCGTCCCCGCGACCGCTCCTCGTACGCCCTCCTCGGGATTCCCTGTCACGCGAAGCTCCCTGTCCGTCCGCCACCCCCAGCATCCCTCGTGCGCTCCGCGAGGTGAACCGAATTGTTCCCGTGCACCCACCCGAGGCGGGCGCGCCGAGGGGCCGCTGCCTAGACTCCGGGCATGAGTGACACGACGCTGGACCGGCTCGCGGCCGGCAGCTATCTGCTGATCACGAGCTTCCGCAAGAACGGCACCGGGGTACCCACCCCGGTATGGGTGGTCCGGGACGGGGACATGCTCGGGGTGTGGTCCGCCGCGGACTCCTGGAAGGTGAAGCGGATCAGGGCCCGCGCCGATGTCCTCGTCGGGCCGTGCGATCTGCGCGGCAATCCCACCGGTGAGTCGGTCCCCGGCACCGCGGAGATCTGCGACGCGGACACGACCGCCCGCTATCGCAAGCTCATCGCCCGCAAGTACGGCATCCTCGGACGTCTGACCCTGCTCGGCAGCCGACTGCGCCGGGGGACGAAGGGCACGGTGGGGATCCGGGTGACGCTGACGGACTGAACGGGGGAGCGAGCAGGGGCGCTCCGCTCCAGGGGAAGGCGTCCCCAGGGGGATGGGGGCTGAGCGGTGGGACGGCATGCCGCGGTCGGGCGTCGGCTGGCCCGGCTGGTCGAGCTCGCGGCGGGTGCGCTCGCCGCTCCTGCCGTCAGGTCCAGGCGCGGTAGGGCTCGTCGAGCAGTTGGAAGACGGGCTCGCCGCGGACGGGGTCCTTGGCGGTGGAGAGGCGGACCCGGTCGCCGCTGTGGATGCCGATGGGCGGGCCCATGACCCGGCCGCGGACGACGAAGCCCTCGGCCATCTCGATCATCGACACGTTGCGCGCGGCGGGCGTGTTGCGGTGCACGACCGTGGAGTGCCGGACCGTCCCCGTGCCCTCGCTGCGTTCCGTGCGCAGATCGCTGCCCTGGCAGACCGGACACAGCAGCCGGTGGTACATGGCGGTGCCGCACCAGTTGCAGCGCTGGAAGACCATGGCGTTCTGATCGGGGGCCGCGGGTTCGAGGACCGCCGCCGCGGAACCGGATGCCTGATGAGCAACGCTTCCTGAGAAGTGGTACACGCTGGTCAACTCCCTGCGCTCGACCGGAATCCCCCGTGCGCGGGTCACCCGGGCACGGATGTGCGCGGCGCTCTGTGCCACCGTGCACATCCGCAGCGTATGGCACTCAGTGTCATCCGTAAAGGCACTCGGTACCCTGAATTTGCGTCGCCCTGCCAGGCGTCAGTGCTGTCCCGGATCCCGTTCCAGCGTGGCCTCGATCTCCTGGACGACCCGCCACAGCGGCGCCCCGCGGCGGGACACCAGCACCACCACGTCCTCGGAGTCCTCGGCGTCCCCGGGGCCGGTGGGCGCGGGCGACGGGCCGAAGGCCGACTGGACGTAGCCGAGCGCGTGGTCCATCTCCGTGCCGACGTCGCCCTTGCCGTCCGAGCGCAGCCAGGACCGCAGCGCGTTGTTGTGCGCCGCGGCGACGGCCGCCGCGATCACGTCGGCCCGCAGGGACCCGTCGCGCCGTCCGGCGAGGCGGCGGCGGAGATACTCCGCGAACGCGCGCTCGTAGCGCCACACCACGGACAGCTCGTACGCGCGAAGGCCCGGAACCTTCTTGGTGAGCCGGTAGCGCTGCACGGAGAAGGTCGGGTTCTCGGTGTACATGCGCAGCACCAGCCGGACCGCCTCGCAGACCCGCAGCACCGGGTCGTCCGCGTCGTCGCCGGCGGCGAGGTAGTCGGTCACGTCGGCCAGGGAGCGCTCGTGGTCGGGGAAGACCACGTCCTCCTTGGAGGGGAAGTAGCGGAAGAACGACCGCCGGCCCACCCCGGCGAGCGTCACGATGTCGTCGACCGTGGTCTGCTCGTACCCCCGCTCCAGGAACAGCTGGAACGCCGCCGCGACCAGGGCGTCGCGCATGGGCGGCTTGGTGGCCGCCGTTTCCGTCTTCTCGCCGCGCCGGGGCGCCGCGCTGCTGGAGCTCATGGACGGGAACGTAGCACCGGTACGTCCGGTATGGCACTCAGTGCTCTCCAGCTGGGGGACTCAGTGCACTAGAGCGCTTGCGCGATCGTATTGATCGGAAGTGATCGATACGCTTGAAGGCGTAGAGTGAGCGGCCCGGGATCACGCTCCGCGTCGGCCCGGGGAACGTTCGTCCAGGCCTCGCACCAGGGGGATTCCATGCGACTGCATGTCGACCAGCGTCATGAGCGGGTGCTCGAACTAGTCCGGCAGCGCGGCAGCCTCCGGGTCGCCGAACTCGCCGCCGAACTCGGGGTCTCCGCGGTGACCCTGCGGCGCGATGTGGAGGCCCTGGCCGCGCAGGGGAGGGTGCAACGGTTGCACGGTGCGGTGGTGTGGCCGGCGGACACCGCGGTCGAGACCCCGGTGCGGCCGGCGACGGCCGAGGGCGCGGTGATCGGGATGATCGTGCCGAACACCCAGAATCTGTTCGCGGACATCGTGCACGGCGCGCGGGAGGCCGCGGCCGCGCAGGGTGCCCGGCTCGTCCTGGGGGTGACCGGCTACGTCGAGGCCGAGGACGCGGTACAGGCCGAGCACCTGGTCGCGGGCGGGGCGCAGGGGCTGATCGTCGCCCCGAGCTGGTTCGACGGCGTCCCCGTGGACGGTCAGGAGAAGTGGCTGCTGGAGCACGGTGTCCCCGCCGTCCTCGTCGAGCGGCTGGCCCCGCCCACCAACCCGGCGGCGGCACTGGACCGGGTCCGCACCGACCGGGCGCACGGCGCGGCGGTGGCGGTGAGTCACTTCGCCGCGCTCGGCCACCGCAAGGTGACGGCGGTGCTGCAGGAAGGCCCGCACGCCGCGCAGATCACGGCGGGCTACCGGGCCGCCGTGGAGTCCCTGGGCCTCGACGTCGCGACCGGCGCGCCGACCGTGCGGGAGCACGGCGACTACGAGGCGAGCGTCGACTACCTGGTCGAGGCGGTGAAGAAGCGCGGTGTCACCGCCGCGCTGGTGCACAGCGACGCCGACGCCATCGTGCTGGTGCCCCGCCTCCAGGCCTGCGGCATCCGGGTGCCCGACGACCTCGCGCTGATCGTGTACGAGGACGAGGTGGCCGGCCTCGCCGACGTGCCCCTCACCGCCGTCGCGCCGCCCAAGCGCGCGGTCGGGGAGCTGGCAACCAAGCTGCTGCTCCAGCGGCTCGCGGAGCGGGGGAGCGGGGCGGCGGACCCCGCGCCGCGTCAACACCTCGACCTGCTCCCGGAGTTGAGGATCCGCGCGTCCTGCGGAGGCCGCCGTTCCGCCAACTGAGCCCGACTCGGAGCGAAGTGATCGATATCTGAGCATTGAGCGATCGTTTTGATTGTCTTGCGCGAACGCTCTTGACTCTGATCGTCCGCGCACAAAAGATGTCCTGCGTCCGCCTCTTCCCGTACGAGGTCTCGTAGGAGACGTGCAATGACGCGCACTTCACGTTCGTTCCGTACCGCTTCCCTCGCCGCCGTCGCAGCCCTGGGGCTGCTGGCCACCGTCACCGCGTGCGGCGGCGACGGCTCCTCGGACGCCGCGTCCGACGGCAAGCCGGTCACCCTGACCTACTGGACCTGGACCCTCGGCGCCAAGTCGACCGTCGAGGAGTTCAACCGGACGCACAAGGACATCAAGGTCAAGTTCACCGAGATACCCGGCGGCACCGAGGGCTACAGCAAGCTCGCCAACGCGGTGAAGGCGGACAACGCGCCCGACGTGGCCACGATCGAGTACCAGATGGTCCCCGAGTTCGCGAGCCAGGGAAACCTGATCGATTTGACCAAGTACGCCGGTGAAACGGTCAAGTCGAAGTTCCCGGAGTCCGTGCAGAGCCTGGTGACCTTCGGCGGCAAGACCTGGACCGTGCCCTACGACGTCGCCCCGCAGCTGTACTACTACCGCACCGACCTGTTCAAGAAGTACGGCATCGAGGTCCCCAAGACCTGGGACGAGTTCAAGGCCGCCGCGGAGAAGGTCAAGAAGCAGGACAAGAACGTCCGCCTCGCCTCGATGCCGAAGAGCGACCCGGCGCTGCTGGCCGCGCTGTCCTGGCAGGCCGGCGGCAAGTGGTTCGCGACCGAGGGCGACGCCTGGAAGCCCGGGGTGAACGACGCCGCCACCAAGAAGGTCGCCGCCTACTGGGACGGCCTTGTCGACGACGGCCTCGTGCAGTCCTTCGCCGGCTGGAGCCCCGAGGAGACCAAGGCCCGCACCGACGGCAAGACCCTCTCCTACCTCGGCGCCTCCTGGTCCGCGGGCGGCATGAAGACGTCCATGCCCGACCTCGCCGGCAAGTGGGCCGCGGCCCCCATCCCCAACTGGGGCACCGCCGCGAGCGGCAACTACGGTGGCACCTCCTACGGCGTCCTCAAGGGCAGCGACCAGGCCGAGGCCGCGACCGAGTTCATCACCTGGCTCACCACGAACAAGGCCGGCGTCGAGGCCCGCCTCGCCGACCTGGAGTCGCCCAGCAGCGCGCTGCCGGCCAACCCCGAGATGCGTGAGGTGGCCGCCGCCAGGTTCGACACCGCGTACCTGAACGGCCAGGACCTCTACGCCCTCGCCTCCGAGCAGGTCGACACGATCGTGCCCGGCTGGACGTGGGGCCCCAACCAGATGGACGTCTACACCGCCGTCCAGGACACCACCGCCAAGTCCGGCTTCACGGCAGGAGTCGAAGCGGGCCAGCAGAAGGCGGAGTCGGGCATAGCGGACCGGGGCCTGAAGCTCGCGAAGTAGCAGCACCGCGAGCCAGCCACAGGTGTGGCCCTTCCCCGATTGGACGGGCCCGGCTCACTTCAGATCCAGGCCCGGCCGACGCACTTGAGGGGCGCGGGGAACTGCGCGACAAGCCCCCACGCCCCCGCAGCCACACGACAAGCCCGAATCACCCCCACCCCCGTAGCCCTTCACCCCGCCCGCCAAGGAGCCCCCGTGGCCCTCACCTCCACCCGCCCCACAAGCCGACAGGTCAAGCACAGGCCTCCAGACCTGTCACGGGGCACCTCACAACTCCAGCGCAACCAACGCCGCACCGCCGCCCTCTTCATCGCCCCCTTCTTCATCCTGTTCGCCGTGGTCATGGTCGCCCCCATCGCCTACGCACTGTGGATGAGCCTCTTCCAGGAGCGCTCCTCAGGACTCGGCTTCGGCGGCGCCGAACGCGTCTTCTCCGGCTTCGACAACTACGCCAACGCCCTGGCCGACGACGGCTTCCGCTCCTCCTTCGCACACATCGCCGCGTACTGCGCCCTCTACATCCCGGTCATGATCGGCGGCTCGCTGGCCCTCGCGCTCCTCGTCGACTCTGCGCTGGCCCGCGCCAAACGCTTCTTCCAACTCGCCCTGTTCCTGCCGCACGCGATTCCCGGACTGATCGCCTCGATCATCTGGATCTATCTCTACACACCCGGCCTGAGCCCGGTGCTCGACTGGATCGGCGCGCTCGGCGGGTCCTGGGACTTCTACCGCGACGACCATGTGCTCGCCTCGATGGTCAACCTGTGCGCCTGGCAGTGGACGGGCTACAACATGGTCATCTTCTACGCCGCGTTGCAGGCCGTCCCGCGCGAAGTGATCGAAGCGGCCGTCGTGGACGGCGCCGGAGCCGTGCGCACCGCCCTGCGGATCAAGGTCCCGATGATCGCCTCCGCGGTCGTCATGACCGTTCTGTTCACCTGTGTCGGCGCGATCCAGATCTTCACCGAGCCGAAACTCCTCAACCAGCGGGGCGCGCCCTCCATCGACACCGAGTGGTCGCCCACGCTCTTCATCTGGAAGGCCGGGTTCGTGCAGCACGACTACGGTCTGGCCGCCGCCGCGTCCCTGATGCTCGCCCTGCTCGGCATCGCCCTCTCCTACCTCGTCACCCGGCTCGGCAACCGGTGGAAGGCGGCCACGTCATGAGCACCCCCACCACCACCCGGCGCCGCGCCTCGACCAGCGCCCTGCTCTCCAGGGGAGCCGTCAACGGCATCCTCATCGTCGCCGCGTTCTACACGCTCATGCCGGTCAGCTGGCTGCTGTTCGCCGCCACCAAGAACCACCGCGACCTGTTCGCCACCTCGGGCTTCGCCTTCGGCGACTTCAACCTCTTCGCGAACCTGGAACGGGTCCTGACCTTCGACGACGGCATATACCTGCGTTGGTTCGGCAACAGCATCCTCTACTCCGTCGTGGGCTCCGCCGCCTCCACCCTTCTGTGCGTGGCCACGGGCTACGCCTTCGACAAGTACGCGTTCCGCGGCAAGGAGAAGCTGTTCGGCCTGGTGCTGGGCGGCGTCCTCGTCCCCACCACCGTCATCCAGCTCCCGATGTACCTGCTCGCCAGCAAGGCGGGCATCGTCGACACCTACTGGGCGCTGCTGCTGCCGGCCCTGGTCAACCCGTTCGGCGTCTACCTCGCCCGCGTCTTCTCGGAGGGCTATGTGCCGAACGAGGTCCTGGAGGCCGCCCGCGTGGACGGGGCCGGTGAACTGCGCCTGTTCTCCCGGATCTCCCTGCCCATGCTGGCACCCGGCTTCATGACGATCTTCCTGTTCTCGTTCACCGCCAGCTGGAACAACTTCTTCGGCGCCCTCGTCATGCTCAACGACGACTCGCTCTACCCGGTCAACCTGGGCCTGTTCATGTGGAACAGCGTCACCCAGCAGCAGCCCGAGTACTACTCGCTCGTCATCACCGGCTCCCTCGTCGCCGTCGTCCCGCTGGTCGTCGCCTTCGTGTGCCTCCAGCGCTTCTGGCGCTCCGGCCTGACCGCGGGCGCCGTCAAATGACCCTGTCCGTCCAGGAAGGCACCCTCCTGAACACCAGCCGGCCGCCCACCGTCCTGCTCGCCATGGACTCCCCCCTCCACCAACGGCTCCTGGTGGAAGGCTCACTGGACCGACTCCGTTCCGTCGCGCGAGTCGACCTCGCCAGGGTCGTCACCGACCTCGCCACCGCGGACGCCGGTCGACTCGCCGAGGCCGAGGTGCTCTTCACCCACTGGGGCGCACCGGAACTCACCGAGGAGACACTGCGCCGTCTGCCCCGGCTGCGGGCGGTCGTCCACGCGGCCGGCTCGGTCAAGCACCATGTCACCGACGCCGTCTGGCGACGCGGCATCGCGGTCTCCTCCGCGGCCGCCGCCAACGCCCTGCCGGTCGCCGAATTCACCCTGGCCGCCATCCTGTTCGCGAACAAGCGCGTGCTCGACGTCGCCCGCGACTACGCCGCCGTCCGTACCCGACCCGACCTGCTCCCGTACTTCAGCGGCCACGGCAACTACCACCGCACGGTCGGAATCGTCGGCGCGTCCCGCATCGGACGCCGACTCCTCGACCTGCTGCGCCCGCACGACCTCGACGTGCTCCTGCACGACCCGTACGTCGACGACCGGCAGGCCCGCGACCTGGGAGTGGAGCCGGTCGGACTCGACGAACTGGCCCGGCGCAGCGACGTGGTCTCCATCCACGCCCCCCAACTCCCCGAGACCCACCACATGTTCGACGCCCGCCGCATCGCACTCCTCAGGGACGGTGCCACCCTGATCAACACCGCGCGCGGCTCCCTCGTCGACACGGACGCCCTCACCGCGCACCTCGTGACCGGCCGCCTCCACGCCGTCCTCGACGTCACGGAACCGGACGTGCCGCCCGCCGACTCACCGCTGTACACGCTTCCCAACGTCCTGCTGACCCCGCACATCGCGGGCTCCCTCGGCAACGAGCTGCACCGGATGACCGATTGGGCCATCGACGAGGTCTCCCGGTACGCGCGAGGCCTGCCCTTCGCCCACCCGGTCGGCTCCGAGGAACTGTCCCGCTCGGCCTGAACACCCCACGACCGAAAGGAAGAACGTGCGCAACCGTGTCCTTGTCGTCGGTATCGACGGCGTACGTCTCGACGTACTGCGCCGGCTGCCCACCCCGCACCTCGACGCCCTGGCCGCCGACGGCTTCCTCACCCCCGTCGAGGTGGACGCGGACACCCCCACCATGTCGGGTCCGTGCTGGGCGACGATCGTCACCGGCGTCACCGCGGCCCGACATGGGGTGTGGAGCAACGACTTCACCGGGCACCGCCTCGACGTCTTCCCCGACTTCGCCACCCGGCTCGCCGAACAGGACGGCCGTCGCACCTTCGTCGGGGCAGGCTGGCGCCCGCTGATGCAGGTCCGTGACGGCGGCCCCCTGTTCCGGGCCCCGTCCAGGACCGTCTTCATCGAGCCGACCGCGGACACCCCGGAAGCCTGGGAACGCTGCGACGACCAGATCACCGACGCGGCCGTACGGGTCCTGGCCGAGGACGAGATCGATGCGGCGTTCGTCTACCTCGGCGCCCCCGACGAGACCGCGCACTTCCTCGGCTGCGGCGAACCGTACGAGGCGTCGATACGACAGGCCGACCTCCGCCTCGGCCGCCTGCTCGCCGCGCTGCGCTCCCGCCCCTCCCACGCCGACGAACACTGGACCGTCCTCGTCGTGACCGACCACGGCCACGTCGACGCGGGTGGCCATGGCGGCCGTAGCCCCGAGGAGCGCACGGCGTGGCTGGCCGCGGCGGGCCCCGGTATCGGCGCCGCACCACCAACAGTGCGGCACGCGGACGTCGCCGCCCAGGCGTTCGCGGCCCTCGGCCGCCACCCCGACCGGCACTGGACCCTGGACGGCCGTCCCTTCGCCGCCGCCCCGCACGCCGTGCTCCTCGACATGGACGGCACCCTCGTCGACACCGAGTCGCTGTGGCTGCGCACCGTCCGCGCGAGCGCACCCGACGTCGAGGTGACCCATGTCCTCGGCCGCTCCGTCTCCGACACCGCCGCCCACCTGCACGCCCGCACCGGCGGAGACCCGCGGGAACTGGCCGCCGAACTGGAGGAACGGTTCCTGACAGCAGTCCGGCAGGAGGCCACCCCGCTGCCCGGCGCGCTCGAACTCCTCGACCTCCTCCAGGAGTTGGACGTCCCCGCGGCTCTGGTCTCGGCCTCCTCACGGCCCGTCGTGGACACCGTCCTCGCGCTCCTCGGCCCCGACCGGTTCCGTACGACGGTCGCCGACGGCGAGACGCCCCGCACCAAACCCGCCGCGGACCCCTATCTCGCCGCCGCCCGGAACCTCGGCGTCGACCCCGCGGCCTGTCTCGCCGTCGAGGACTCGCCCACCGGCGTCACGGCCGCCGAGGCCGCCGGCTGCCGGATCCTCGCCGTCCCGTCGTACGCCCCCATCGCGCCGGCACCACGCCGCACGGTGGTGGCCGACCTGAAGGGGATCGGCCGGCGCGAGCTGTGGGCGGCGGGGCTGTGACCTGGTGATCCGGCATTTTGTTCGACGTACTTCCGCCGCATACGATCGCCTCCCGCCGCCGTCGAGGAGAAGACCCGCATGCCGCGCATCCTGTATGTCACCGACCTCGCCTACGAGGCACGCGGGCGGCGCTACTGCGACGAGGACATCTTCCTGACCGCACGGCTGCGCGAGGACTTCGACCTCGCCCTGTGCAACCCGAGGGACGCGGCGGCGCTGATGGACGCCTTCGACGCGGTGGTCATCCGCAACAGCGGTCCCGTGCTGACCCACCAGGAGGCCTACGACGCCTTCCGCGAGCGCGCGCTCGCGACGGGAACGCGGGTGTACAACCCCCTCTCCGGCAAGGCCGACATGGCCGGCAAGCAGTACCTGCTCGACCTCCATGCCGCGAGGTTCCCGGTCATCCCCACCGTCGACCGCGCCGACGACCTGCACCGCCTCCCGGACACGGACCGGTACGTCGTCAAGCCCAAGCTGGGCGCCGACTCCATGGGTCTGGAGATCGTGCCCGCCGCCGAGGTGCGCGCCCACGCGACCGGTGACGTCCTGGTCCAGCCCTGCGTCGACTTCACCTACGAGGTGTCCTTCTACTTCGTCGACCACGACTTCCAGTACGCCCTGTACGCGCCGCACCCCGACCGGCGCTGGCAGCTGGAGCCGTACGAACCCACCGCGGACGACCTGGACTTCGCGCGCCGGTTCATCGACTGGAACTCCCTCGACCACGGCATCCAGCGCGTCGACGCCTGCCGCGCCCCCGGCGGGGAACTGCTGCTGGTCGAGCTGGAGGACCTGAACCCCTATCTGTCGCTCGACGTGCTCGACGACGCGGCGCGGGACGCCTTCGTGACCGCGATGAAGACGTCCCTGCGCCGGTTCCTCAGCCGAGTGTGACGGTGATCTTCTGGGTGACTCCGGCCAGGCCGGTCATGTCCCCGAAGGTCAGCCGCAGCGCGGATCCCGTCGTGGCCGAGGTGACCGAGGACGGCTTCGACACCACCGAGGACACGGCCCGGTTCCAGGTGAGCGTGAGGCCCGTGTTCATCCGCTTCGGATCGCTGACGCAGAGCACCGCCGTACCGTCGCTCTTCTCGCTGATCATCACGCAGCACGGGTCGCTCGCGACGAGGTCGCCGACCGTGCCGCCGAACCAGAAGTTGACGCCGGTGAATCCCAACGAGGGGACGGCCACGCCCTGTTGGTCGTCGGTGTTGGCGAGGACGGTCAGCCAGCCGGTGGCGGTGGCCCGCGCCTGGGTCTGTGCGGCCGTGGCGCCCGGCATGAGCAGATAGGCGTAGGTGCCGCCGGTCGGGTCGGTGCCGTGGTCGACGTACAGGGCCAGGTACTTGCGGTTGAGGACCGTCGTGGCGCCGCCCTTGTTGATGTCGCTCCACTTCCCGTCGCGCGAGTCCCTGAGCGCGGTGAAGCCCTGGCCGCCGGGGAAGACGTAGCCGCCCATGCCGCCGATGTGCGCCCAGCCCGCCCCGGTGAACGTCTGTGACCAGGGGTAGGCGGCGGAGTAGGCGGTGCCGTCGACGGTGAGGGCGTGGCTTCCGGTGGGGCCGAGGTTGCGGTTCTCGATCGTCGACTCGACCGTCGTGCCGTCGGTGCACCTGATGCCGGCGCCCAGGCAGACGATCGAGTCGTCCAGACAGAACCACGACTTCTTCGCCAGGAGCGTGGACTGGAGTCCCTTGAGGTACTGGCCGATCGCGGCCCGCTGTCCGTCCGTGGCCCCGCCCACCCAGTTCACGTCCGGCAGGGATGCGCCCCAGTCGCCGCCGGCAGCGTCCGCCAGGACCTTGCGGGAGGCCGTGGTGCCAGGCAGGCGGTAGGGGTCGACGGTGGGCCAGAAGGCGTCGCTGTACTGGCCGTTGGCGTAGGTGTCGCCCCACCAGTAGAGCATTCCGGAGCCCGTGTGCCAGCCGCGCAGGTTCTCGCCGTTGCCGGTCTCGTAGTAGGTGATCCTGCGGTCGGCCATGCTGAGCGACGCGGCCCAGCCGGGTCGGCGGTGGGTGGCCCGCGCCATGCCGGTGAAGAGCCGGTGGCCGGTCGGCTCGGCGATCGCGGTGACCGTCGTGTCGTCCGCGACGCTCTGGAGACGGGCGAGCCCCGTCAGCCCGAGGGCGGGGTCGCTCAACGGCGGGCTGTAGTAGTCACGCTGGATCCACCCCTTCACCAGACCGCGCCAGCGCGCGTTCTCGCCGGCGCTCGCGCTCTGGCCCAGCAGGACGATGGACGCGAGGATCGGATGACCGCGCAGATGGTCGTTCTGCTGGATCTGCTTGGTGTCGGTGGCCGAGAGGCCCCGGCTGACCGCCCGCCCCGAGACGCCGTCCATCACCAGCCCGTTGTAGAGGAAGGGCGCCCAGGCGTTCTCCACGGCGTCGAACACGATCTGCCGGTTCGCGTCGGTGACCTGCCACGTCGACTCGGAGAGCAGCGCGAACAGCATCGCCAGCCCGCCGAGCAGGACGGAACCGTACGAGCCCGTGTACGGCACGGTCGTGTGCTGGACGAACGACCCGTCGGCGTAGAGACCGTCGCCGCTCGTGACGTACGGGAAGACGGGGGACAGGGCGTCCCGGGCCAGCGCGACCTTCGCGGAACTCGCGCCGACGATCCCCCGCAGCGCCAGCACCCGGCACAGGTCGACCCGGTTGGCCCCGGTGCTGGTGCCGCTGTAGCTCGCGACGGCGGAGTCGGGGACGAAGTGGTCGACGGCCGCGACGTAGTTCGCGAGTTGGGTCGCCGACAGGGCGTCGTACATCAGCACGCACACGTCCAGCAGGGCCTGCGGGGCGCCGATCTGCCAGCTGTACCAGTTGCCGTACCGGGTCTGCCCGGCGTTGTAGACCTCCGTGTGCAGATGGTCGAGGCCGGTGAGGATCGCGGTCCTGAGGGCCGCGTCGCCGGTCAGGCCCGTGCCCTGCTGGCAGTAGGCCTGGGCGAGCGTGCTGAGCCGGTTGTAGCTGGTGTTGAGGTTGCCGGAGTAGCCGTACGACTCCTGGTCGGTGTCGGGTTCCGGGTCGGCGTACACCAGGTCCGGCCACAGCGAGCCGGACGCCGGCGCCATCGAGGACTGCCACTGGGACGCGGTGGCGCCCAGTTCGGTGAGCCGGCTCTTGAAGGGCTCGGCGGTGGGGCTGAAGCCCTCGCCGAGGATCAGCGTGCGCCACTTCGCCCGCAGGGTTGTGAACTCGTCCGACGTGGACGCGGCGTTCGCCTGCGTTTGGACGCCCAGCGCGAGGGCGGTACCGGTGCTTGCGGCTGCGGCCAGCAGGCCGCGACGTGACCAACGAGTCGTCATGACGGCGGTTTCTAGCACGGTATCGCTCAAACGCTCAATAGATCAGGCCATGTTGAACGTATCGATCGTTTCAGTCGGAGGGTGAGGATGAACACTCCGGCTGTCCGCCCCGTATCCCTACCCGAAGGACGGGACGGAAGGAGAACGACGTGTCGACATCGCCCGAGCCCGGGCAACCGGACGACCGCCCGGTCCTCGAACCGATCCGCGTCCTGCGCCCGCGCCGCACCGACGCCCTCGCCGAACTGATGAAGGACATGCCCCCACGCACCACGGGCTTCGAGTCCGTGGTGATGCCGCGACGGCTGTCCGGCGAGGACTTCGGCGTCGAGGACGCGACCCAGGAGCTGCCACCGGTTCGCGCAGCCCGCCTCCGCCCCCGCCCCGGCTCCGGTCTGCGTCGCGCCGCCGTCGTGGTCGCCGTGGGCGCGGCGGCCCTGGTCGGCTTCGGCTGCGCGCTGCTGCTCCCGGGCCGGGCCGACGGCACCGCCGCGCCCGCGCCGTCCCCCACGCCCTCGACCCCGTCGACCGCACCGGCCGCCCCCGCCCCGGACCCCGACCCCGACGGCGCCGACACCCTTCGGCAGGGCGACAGCGGCCCCGAGGTGACCGACCTCCAGGAACGCCTGCTGCGCATCCCCGACGTCTACGCGAACGGCTCCACCGACGGCACCTACGACACCGTCCTCACCGAGGCCGTGGCCCGCTTCCAGCTCTGGTACGGCATCCGGGGCGACGAGACCGGCGTCTACGGCGACGACACCCGCCGCGACCTGGAATCCCGGACGAGCGCCGACGGCTGACCCGGCCACGGCACCTGTCGAACACCGGGCAACGCGAAGGGAAAAGAGCACGGGGCACACGCCGACAGGCGTCACCATGGGCGGCACCGCACACCTTGCCACCGAAGGCCACGCCGATGACCCTCTCCCGTATCCCCGGCCTCGTCCTGCCCGCCGTCTTCCTGCTGGCCCTCGTCATCGGCGCGTTCTGGTACTGGCGCCACCGCCACGACGACACGCCCTGACCGGCGTCGCCGTCGGCACCCGGGATCAGATCTCGTCGTACGGCACCCGGATGTCCAGCACACACACGTCGTCGCGGCGCTCGCCCTCCAGGAGCTCGGCCAGCAGCGGACGCAGCGATCCGGGGCCGTCGGCCTGGTGGCTCACGACGGCCTCGGCGAGCCGTTTCAGGCCCCGGTCGATGCCCTCGGACGGGCGCTCCACCAGTCCGTCCGTGTAGAGCATGAGCCGGTCGCCGGGTTCGAGCCGGCACTCGGCCTCCTCGAAGGCCGGGGAGCCGCTCGCCCCGAGGAGCATCCCGCTCGGCCGGCCCAGGTAGCGCACCTCACCCGCGCGCTGGAGCAGGGGTGGCGGGTGTCCCGCCTGCGCCCACACCAGACGGTGTTCGGCCGGGGAGTAGCGGGCCAGGACCATGGTGGCCGTGCCGTGCGAGTCGCGGGAGTGCAGCAGCAGGGTGTTGAGCCGGGCGAGGGCGCCGGTCAGCGAGGAGCCGGTGATGACCATGCCCTTGGCGGTGAACCGGAGCTGGGCCATGGTGGCGACGGCGTCGACGCCGTGACCCGCGACGTCGCCGACCACGAACAGGGCGTCGCCGTCGGGCAGTTCGATGGCGCTGAACCAGTCGCCGCCGACGTGGACCCCTGACTGGGCGGGCAGATAGGCCACTTCGACGCGCAGTCCGGCCAGACTCAGGGGATGGGTGGGCAGCGGAAGCAGCGCGTGCTGGAGCCGGGCGGCGAGGGTGCGCTCGGTGCGCAGCACGTCGTGCTGCGTGAGGATGGCCTGTTCGCTCTCGACGAGGGCGAGTTCGGCTCGGCGCTGCGCGGTGAGGTCCTGGAGGAAGCCGTGCACCTCGACGGGGACGCCCTGTGCGTCCGTGACCGCCTCGGCGACCACCCGCAGATGCCGGACGCCGTCGGCGGCCCTGATCCGGAAGGGCACCGCGAGTGGCCGGCCGCGGCGCACGAGGTCCCCGACGGCACGGGTCAGCGCGGGCACGTCCTCGGCCAGGGCGAGCTCGGGCAGTGCGGTGATCCGCAGCGGGCCGTCCGCGGGATCACGGTCGAGGACTGCGTAGACCTGGGAGGACCAGCCGACCTCGTGCGTGAGCAGGTTCCAGTTCGCCCAGCCGAGGTTGCCGAGCCGCTGTACGTCCGCGAGCCGCTGTTCCTGGAGGTCGGAGGAGTCGTGCCGGATCCAGGTGAGGGCGAGCGAGCCGCCCAGCTTCGCCACCCGCACCGTGTAGGTGGACAGTTCGGAGATCCCGGCCACCATCGCCTGCTGGGCGAAGGGCTCTCCGTCGTACGGCTCCCCGCTGGTGAGGGTGTGCAGACAGCCCTGCCACAGCGGCTCGTCGGCGAGGTTCGGGAAGCACTCGAGGAGCCGTAGCCCGACCAGTTCACGGCCGGTGCGGCCGAGGGCGTCGAACGCCTCCTCGGTCGCGGCGGCGACGCGGTAGTCCTCGACCTCGCCGGACGCGGCACGCAGCGGGGTGAGCAGCAGACTGGCGCCGGGCAGTGCGTCGAACACCGTCTGGACGGCGTCGTCGGCGGCCGGTTCGGTCCGCGAGTCGAAGGCGCGCAGCCGGCCGGCGCAGAGCTGGGCGACGGCCACCAGGTGTTCCCGGTGGTGCGGGGCGAACGCTCCACCCTGGGCGCGCAGGAAGCCGATGCAGACCTCGGCGGTGTCCTGGGTGACCACCGGCACCCAGGCGCGGGACAGCCAGCGCTCGGGAGGGTTGCCGATCAGCAGGTGCCGCTCGCTGTCCGAGCGGATGTCCTCCAGCCACCGCGGCTCGCGGGTCCGCAGCGACTCCAGGGCGGCGATGCCGCTGAGCGGTGGCACATGGCGCCACTGGGCGGCCAGCGTCTCGTCGATGCCGGCGTGCCCGATCAGCGCCAGGCCTCCGGAGGGCAGGAGGGTGTAGATCATGATGGCGTCGGCCTCGGCGCCCGGCGACAGATGTTCCAGCAGACACCGGGCCAGGTCCTGGGGTGTGCCCACGCGCACCAGGGCCTTGCCGAGCCGGCTCAGGTCGGTGGTGTCGTGCTGGACGAGCGTCGTCTCGGGCCGGGCGGCGTGGAGGTCCGGCCCGGGCGCGCCGGCCGACAAGGGTGGAACCAGGTCGCCGAGGGTGAGCCAGCACTCCTCCAGCAGTGTGCGGTGGGCCGCCTTGGCGCGCTTGACCAGTTCCTCTCCGGCCGCGTCCGGAGAACAGCCGGTCAGCGCCATCACGGCGCCCTTCGCCCGCTCCACGACGGTCGAGGTCGCAGCCTGGTCCCGCAACCGGTCCATCTCGGCACGCTGCCGGGCGACGATCTTGGCCAGCGCGGCCGTGTCGGGGGCGGTACCGGAATCCGAGGGGATGGCGGGCTCGCTCGTCACGCCCCGAGCATTGCACACGTGGACCGCCCCGAGGGGAGTCTTGTGGGGACCGACTTCACTCGAAAGTGCCGGGTCAGGTCACCTGGTCCGGGGAGCCTTCGTCAGCGTCCGGCGTTCTGGTCGATCAAGGCCCGGGTCACCGCGCGGACGCTGCGCGCGATGTGCTGGAGTTGCAGTACCTCCGCCGCGTACAGCTTGATCGTGTGCTCGATGACCGACTCGGGCAGTCCGAGCCCGGGCAGGTCCGCGCGGGCCGTCTGGAGGGCGGTGCGGGCGACCCGGATCTCGTGCTGGACCTGGATCTGCGCGTGCCGGGCGAGGAGGACGGGGTGGCGGATGAGGGCCGGGTAGCTGGCGTAGCGCGCCGGCACCAGCTCGCGCAGCCACTTGGCGGCCGAGCGCTCCCAGTCGTAGCTGCCGGGCGGCTTGACCTGACAGGGCCAGTCCTGGGTGATGCGCGTCGTCGTCGTGACAGTCATGGTCATCGCTTCCCGGTGTGCGGCGTCGTGCGGGGTGGTCCGACGGTTGTGGGCGGCCCCGGCCTAGGGGATGACCGGGGCCGCAGCGGGCGCTCGCGCAGGCGATGCCCGATCGAACATCCGCGGCGCCGACGCGGGTAGGAGACGGCGGCTTCGGATGTCCGTGCAGGAGCCCGGGACGGCAGACGGTGCCCACGCGGAGGATCGTGCGGGGTGCGCATGGGCGGACCGTCGGCTTTCTACGGGCGACTCTGGGTGAGGGTTGGGCGGGTGGGGACGGGGGTGCGGAACGAGTTCCGGGAGCGGCCCGGTCGCGATCCGTGAGCAGTATTTATATATGCCGTCCGCTTTGCAAGACGTATGAAAACATTCATGTGTGATGTGGGCAGGATGATCCCTTTGTGAGTTGCTTCGTCGGGAGTGGCCGAAGAGGCCGGAAGCGGGGTCAGTCCCGCAGGAAGAACTGGTGCTGCTCGGAGATCTGCTCGTACTCCTCGAGCCGCGCCTGGGTGCGCTCGGGATCCGCGTCCGTCATGGCCTGGAGCAGTGCGGCGGCCATCACGCCGGGGGCGGCGTAGGAGTCGAACACCAGGCGGGAGCCGGTGCCGGTGGCGAAGACCACGTCCGCCTCGTCGGCCATCGGGCCGAGCGCCAGGTCGGTGATCAGGGCGACCTTCAGCCCCGCGCTGCGGGCCACCCGCACCGCCGTGAGCGTCTCCTGCGCGTGCCGGGGCATCGAGAACGCCAGCACCCAGGTGCCACCGGCCTCACGGGACTGAAGCAGCGCGTCGTAGGCGACGCTCCCGCCCAGCGTCACCAGCCGCACGTCGGGATGGACGCGCCGCGCCGCGTAGGCGAAGTACTCGGCCAGCGACACCGAGATGCGCACGCCGAGGACGGTCAGCGGCGTTGACGCCGACAGCTTGCGGCCGATGTCGATGACCTGGTCGGGGTCGGCGAAGTCGCGGCGCAGGTTCTCCAGGTTCTCGATCTCGGCGTCCACCGCGGCCTGCAGTTCGTTGCCCTGGTTCTCCTCGGCCGCGACGGGTCCGCCGGCCAGGGTGCCCAGCGCGATGGACTGGAGTTTCTCGCGCAGGGCGGGGTAGCCGCTGAAGCCGACCGCCGCCGCGAACCGGGTCACCGACGGCTGGCTGACCCCGACGCGCTCGGCGAGGTCGGTGATCGAGAGGAAGGCCGCCTCGGTGATGTGCTCGATCAGGTACTGGGCGATCCGGCGCTGTCCCGGAGACAGTCGCGGCCGGTCGAAGAGGGTCCTGAGCTGGGAAGTCGGTGCGGCCTCAGCCTCCGGTCCCGACCTGCCCGAAGTGATGGCGGATGCCTGCGCACGTGCCTGCTGAAGCGAGGTCACGGGTGCGTCTCCTTTGTCTTCCACAGTGCCTCAACATAGCTCACACACCCCCGTGACCAGGGGTTGTGGACGGGCCTCGGGAACTCGGCGGACGCATGCTCAAGTTGCTCACGAGGGACGGATGTCACCGTCGATAGACGGTGATCGAATGACCAATATGGTCGATCGAACGCGCGCTGTCGATCAGTTCGGCCAGTCGTCCGGTGGCCTTCGCGGCCGCCGAGTCCGACACCACGAGCAGCCCGCGCACCGCGTCCGGCTCCGCCTTGCGCGGATCGGCCGCCTCGATGCCGTAGTACGACGGCACTCCGGCGCCCTTGTACACGAGCCAGACCCGCTCACCCGGATACCGCTCCCGCAGCCGGTCGGCGAGGCGCCCCAGGTCCTGCCCCCAGTCCACATTGGAGTCGTGCAGCCGCAGATGCGTCTTGTCCGGACCGCCGAACGATTCGTTGGCATAGGGCAGATAGAACGGATAGGTACGCACCGAGCTGACCGCGACGAACAGCACCAGCGCCCCGGCGGCGGCACCGGCCCACCGCCATCGCACCGCGAGGAACCCGGACGCCGCCACCGCGAGGAACATCGGCACGAAGATCGCGTACCGGGTGCCGAAGTCCCGCGACCCGGTCATCGCCGCACCGAGCAGCACGGCGGTGGGCACCAGCAGATAGGGCGCCGCGGGCCGCAGCCGCCGCACCGCCACCACCGCGACGGCACCCGCGAGCCACAGCGCCAGCATCCCGAGCGGCGTCTTCACCAGCAGCGCGGCCGGCAGGTAGTACCAGAGGGACCCGGTGTAGAGCCGCCCGAACAGAAAGCCCTGCCACGGATAGTCCTCGAAGCCGAACTGCACCCGCATCCCGTCCCGGTACGCCTCCGGGAACGGCAGCAGATCGACGAGCAGCGCCCGCGCCCCGTGCACGGCCGGCACCTGCTCCTGTGGCGCCCAGCGCAACCGCGGATCGACCACGAGATACGACGCCCATACGACGACCAGGGCGCCCAGCGCGACGACGGCGGCGCCGCCGAGCGCGCGCACCACCGCCCGGTGCCGGTTCCTCGCTCCCGGCGCCAGGTCACCCGCGCCTGGTTCCCCGGCGCGCCACACCGACCAGGCCGCGAGCGCCAGCAGCACCGGAACCGCCGCCAGCGTGCTCATCTTGGTGGCCAGCGCGGCCCCGGCGGCCAGTCCGGCGAGCGGCACGTACAGCCGCGGCCGGCGCCGGGCCCGCCACAGCAGCCACACCGACGTCAGCAGGAACCCGGCCGCGGGTACGTCGAGCGTGGCGAGGGAGCCATGGGTGATGAGGTCGGGGGAGAAGGCGTACAGGGCCAGGGCCAGCAGACCGCCGGTGGAGCCCATCAGGTCGCGGGCGAAGGCGAACACCACCAGTCCGAACGCCAGCGTCAGCACGATCACCGGCAGCCGGGCCCACAGCATCACCCGCCAGGGGTCGTTGCCCGACTCGTACAGCAGATGCCGCCCCACCTGACCCTGGTCACCCGTGAAGGACGCGTCGTAGTGCGGGTCGGCGAACGCGATGCCGACCTCGACGATCAGCTTGCCCAGGGGCGGGTGTTCGGGGTTGTAGCGGACGCGGTGCTCATGGAGGTAGTCGGTGGCCGTGGCCACGTACACGGGCTCGTCGATGGTCGGCGTCTGCTGCACCGCCGTCGTCACCATCGCGACGGTCATCTGGGCGAGCAGCAGACCCACCAGGAGCGGCACGAGCCAGGGCCGCCGTCGCGGCGGGCGCGCGGGGGCGGTGGGGAGGGGTTCCCGGTCCAGGACCGAGTGCAGTTCGCGCGCCATCATCCGCCCCGCGATGACAGGGACCGCGCGGGAGCGGGAGCGATGCCGGGACGCCTCATGCGCCCACTCTGCACCAGCTCCCGCCCCCGGGGGAGGTCACCGCTTCAGGAGTCGTACCGACAGACCTTCCGCCGTGTAGACGGGTACGGCCCGCAGCGTGTCGGAGTTCAGCTCCACGCGGTCGAACCGGCCGCGCAGCCCCGCCGCGCTCAGCACCCGGACCACGCTGCCGGCCGTCGGCGGCTTCTCGGCGTCCAGGTGCAGCCTCAGCACGCTGCCGATGCCGAGCACCGCACGGCGCGTGACCTCGAGCGCGGGACCGCGGCCCGAGCGCAGGGTGACGTCGAGCGCGGCGGACTCCTGGGCGTAACTGCCGTGTATCTGCACCGACTTGGTCGTCGTCACCGTCAGCGCGCCGCCGGAGACACGGACGTCGCCGTGGCCGAGGGCGTGGGCGGAGGCGGCGGCCAGCACGCCCTCCTTGACGACGGTGCCGCCCGTGTACCGGTTGTGGCCGGTCAGGGTGAGCGTGCCGGTGCCCCGCTTGGTGAGGCCACCGCAGCCGTCGATGTCGTTGCGCCAGCTGTCGGCGGCCTGGAAGCCGCCGGCCGACGCGTCGAGGGTGACGGTGACGTCGGAGTCGAAGGAGCCGTAACCGTCCGCCGCGGCGAACAGGTTGAGGCGGCCCCACTGCTCCCAGCCGTCCAGCAGGACGTACCCCGAGGGCAGCGCGGTCGTGCGCAGCACCTCGCGCCGCTGCTCCGCGTCCAGGTAGGGCAGCCGCGTCTCAAGGAGCACCTCCGCGCCCTTGGGCACGGTCAGCGGCTCGCTCCGACCGTGCCGGGTGAGGACGTACGTCAACTTGGGCGCGACCAGGCGGGCGTTGGCGTCGCGGTCGGCGTAGGCGTCGCCGGTGTCCGGGTGGGCGTAGGCGAACAGGGTGTCGGCGGTCGTGCCGGTCTGCTGCTGGAAGTAGGCGAGGGCCTGGGCGCGGGCGGCGGCCTTGAGGTCGGCGTTCGCGGAGTCGGCCAGCGCGGCGGCGGCGAGGGCGGTGGCCATGACCCGGCCGCCGAGCACGTCGACGGTGGAGTGCATGCCGGACATGATCCGGGTGTGGCTGAGTTCGAAGGCGCGGGTCACCAGCTCCTGGAACCGCTCCGGCACCGCGTACGCGAACGCCAGTGCCGCCAGGTGGAAGGCGTTGGTGTGACCGCTCGGGAAGCCGCCGTCCTCGGCCGCGTTGGTGCCGCGCTGACGCAGCAGCTGCGTCACGACGACCACGTCCGAGTCGTACACCGGGAAGCCGAGCGCGTCGGTCTTCCCGGTGTCGACGACCTCGCTGTCCTCGTTCATGCGCCACGGACGCGGGTACTGGAAGGCGAACTTGGCCGGGTTGCCGGAGGCGAACGGACCGCGCACGGTGTCCACCAGCTTGGCCACCTGGCCGAGGTCGGAGGTGTACGAGCCGGCGCCGAGCGCGGATCCGGCGGGCGCGTCGGCGGGGACGGCGTCGCTGATCGTGGTCGCGGGCGTGGTGTCCGGCGCGCTGGTGATCGAAGTGACCGCCTTGGCGCCCGACTTGTACAGGTCGGCGAGCGGACCGAGCGCGCCGATCATGGCGTAGCTCTGGTGCTGGCGGTCGTAGACGAACGCCTCCCTCGCCTGCGCCTCGGTGCGTGCCTGGGTGAGACGGGCGCAGTAGCGCATGTTGGCGCGCAGGATCTCCGGCAGCAGCGGGGTGCCGGTGTTCCAGGCGCCGCCGGTCTTCCAGATCTCGGCGAAGCCGCCGAGGGCGCGGATGACCGCGTTGGTCTCGGGCGTCTGGTTCGCGACGACGTTCGTCCTGTAGTCGTCGACGAACGCGAGGGCGGCGGTGGCGGCCTTGGCGTCGGCGGCGCCCAGCCAGGAGGCGAAGGTGGGCGCGGCCAGTACACCGGCCGAGACGCCCAGGGACGTCCGGAGGAACCCCCTTCTGCTCGGGGCGAGTTCACTGACCGGCGAGTGCGAGCGGGGCCCGGCGGTTGACGGCATGCGGCTGCCTCTCTTGAGTTCTTCGGCCGTGACGGCCGGGGGAGTCGTGCGAAGGACCGCCGTGGGGCGCGGGGGACCGAACGGGCCGTATGCGCTTTCTGCGGCGTACGAGCGAAGATCTACGGGCGAGTCGTGTCGGACCGGTGTGGGCCCGGCGTACGGCAGGTGTCACAGGAGTGAACGCGCCAGCGCCACCGCCCCCTCGACCGGCGGCACCCGCAGCGGCTGTGGCCGCGCTGTCGCAACCCTGTCGGCGAGGGCGGTGGTGAAGGCGTCGTACAAGAGGGGTTGGGCGAGGATCGTGCCGCCCGCCACCACCACGTCGTCGACCGCGACGCCGCGTGCGGCGAGGCGTTCGACCAGGGCGGCGAGGTCCCGGCCGCCTTCGGCGATCACCGTGCGGGCGAGTGCCGAGCCCGCGTCGGCGGCGGCGAACACGGCGGGGGCGTGCCGGCCCCATTCCGCGGAGACGTCCTGGGCGCGTTCGAGTGCCGCGCCGAGGGCGGGCACTTCGGGCACCTCGAAGGCGGCGATCAGACCGGCGGCAAGGGCGTCGGGCTCCTCCCCGCGGTCGTGGGCGGCCCATACGGCGCGTGCGGCCTCGCGGACGAGACCGGCCGAGCCGCCCTCGTCACCGAGGACCGCGCCCCAGCCGCCGACCTGGACGAGGGAGCCGTCGGCGGTCCTGCCGACGGCGACCGAACCGGTGCCGGCCACCAGGCCGACACCCTTGTCCAGGCCCGCCGCGGGGGCGAGCAGTTCGGCGTCGCCCACGACCAGCGCGGGCACGTCGAAGTGGAGTTGCAGTGCGGTGCGGATCTGGGCGCACTGACGAGGGGTCTCGCAGGCGTGCCCGCCGACGGCGAGGGCGGTCGGGCGCACGCCGGTCGGCAGGGCTTCGGCGACCAGCGCGGCCAGCCAGCCGACGGCGGCCACGGGGTCGTGGGGCCGCCAGCCGAGACTGAGGCGGACGTGGTCGGTCACCGGGGTGTCTCCCGCGAGCGCACGCAGGTGCGTCTTGGTGCCACCCACGTCGATGCCCAGCACGAGCGGGCCGGAAAACGAGGCTTCCCGCACGGATCCTCTTTCGTCGTTGCGTAGTGCTGCGACGGCGGGCGAACCGTGCCTGGAAGAAGGGCAGTTCAGGAGCTAGCGAAGCCCCGGGACGGGCTTCTGACGGACCACGGCAGGCGAGTACCGTGACGTTCGTTAGGAAGTTAACTAACGAAGTACAGTGCGTCAAGAGAAATCGCGTACTCGGCCTCCGGGCGGGCCCCAGCGGGCCCCGTGGGGCGGGAACGCGTGACGTCATGGCATTCCATCGCCGCACCCCGATCAGACGCTTCGAGCCGGGGCACGGCGCTCGACCTGTGTGGGAGAACTGTGGAACACGACGTGGCGGAAGCCCCCCGTCTGACCGAGAGCGCCAGCGCTGTCTTCGCCGTGCTCGCGCGGGCCGGCACGGCGACCCGCCCGCAGCTCGCGAGCCTGGCGGGCCTGTCGAAGCCGACGGTGTCCTCCGCCGTCGCGGAACTCGAGAGCGCCGGTCTCGCCGCCCACTCCGGCACCGCCTCCGGGGCCACCGGCCGCTCCGCCGCCGTGTACGGCCTGGGGCCCGCCGCCGGCGCGGTGCTCGCCGTCGACCTCGGTCCCGCCCTGACCCGGGTGCGTGGCTGCGCCCTGGACGGAACCCTGCTGGCCCAGGCCACCGGCTCCCGGGACGAGGCCGCCGACGTGGTCCGCGAGGCCGTCTTCGCGCTGCCCGACGGGGCCCCGGTGCGCTCCATCGTCGTCGCCGTCGGTGATGTCACCGCGGGGGAGGACGGCCGGGGCCAGCGCCCGGCCACCGCGAAGGCGGGGCCCGTCTTCGACGCCGTCACCGTCGCCCTGCCCCGGGGCGTGCCGGTCCACCTGGAGAACAACGTCAACTGCGCCGCGCTCGCCGAACTGCACGAGGGCGCCGCCCGCGGCCGGGCCTCCTTCGGCTATCTGCGGATCGGCGTCGGTATCGGTCTCGGCATCGTCGTGGGCGGCCAGGTGCTGCGCGGGGCGAACGGGGCCGCAGGTGAGCTGGCCCGGCTGCCCTACCCCTGGGACGACGGCGTGGAGCCGCGCCAGGAGGCCCTGGAGGAGTACATCGGCGCCCGCTCGCTGGTCCGCCGGGCCGCCGAGGCCTGGCCTGAGGGTGACGGGCCCTGTCCGCGTACCGCCGACGAGCTCTTCGCGCACGCCCGGGAGGGCCGTGCGACGGCCCGTACGGTCGTGGACCGCCATGCCGCCGACATCGGCCGCCTCGCCGCCGCCGTCACCGCCGTACTGGACCCCGGGCTGATCGTTCTCGGTGGCAGTACGGGCGCCGATCCGCAGCTCCTGGACGGGGTGCGGGCGGAGATGGCGCGGCTGAGCTGGCCGACCGAGGTGGTCAGCAGCACGGTCGGTGATCTCGGCACCGTCGTGGGTGCCTCGCGGCTCGCCGTCGCCCGGGGAGTCCAAACCGTGACCGATGTGGCGCGGGCCAAGGATTGACGGTTTCCGGCTCGGTCTGCCAATGTCCGGACAAGCGCTTTCTAAGTCGGCCGGGACGCCGGCTTGGAGCGAGCGTCCCGCCCGTACGCGACGTACGGCAACCGCACGAGGGCGTGCCCGTGCGGTGACGGCCAGGACGGCCGGGGATCCTCGCCCGCAAGGAAGACGCGGCCGGGCGAGGCCGCGCCCCCCAGAAAGTGACTTTTCCTGCAAAATGCACCCGTGCCGCCCAGGTCGGCGCCGTGCTCCGTCCCCTGCGACGAAAAAGGGATCGAAGATGACCAATGTAGGTGCGCGGCGCTCTCGCCGGCTCGGCCGTGGCGGTATGCGCCGCGTTGTCCCCCTCGCTGCCGTTGCCTCGGCAGGTGCCCTGCTGCTGACCGCCTGTGGCGGGGGCGGCGACTCGGGCGGTACCTCCAAGTCGCTGACGTTCTGGATCTCCACGGTTCCGGGGCAGGACGCGGGCTGGAAGAAGATGGTGGCGCAGTACAAGAAGGAAACCGGCGTCGCCGTCAAGCTCGTCAACATCCCCTACGACGGCTACACGACGAAGCTGCACAACGCCGCCCAGGCGAACTCGCTGCCGGACGTCGCGGCCGTGCCGGCGCTGGACCCGATCTGGTCGAACAAGCTGATCGACCTCAGCTCGATCGCCAACAACAAGACCAACAAGATCAACGGCAACTTCGTCGCCAAGGACTCGTCCGGGAAGGTGCTGTCCATCCCCTCGGACGTCACCGCGTCCGGCATGTTCATCAACAAGTCGCTGTTCGAGAAGGCCGGCGTCGCCTACCCGACCTCGCCCGACAAGACCTGGACCTGGGACGAGTTCATCAAGGCGGCCAACAAGGTCCGTGAGAAGACCGACGCCAAGTACTCGCTGACCTTCGACCAGTCGCCGTCGCGACTGCGCGCCATGGTGTACGAGATGGGCGGCAAGTACGTCCACGCCGACGACTCCGGCAAGTTCTCGGTGGACGACGCCACCAAGAAGGCCGTGAACACCTTCGTCGGCTGGAACGACGACAAGACCATGCCGAAGTCGGTGTGGACGAGCGGCGCCGACCCGTCCGCCATGTTCCAGAGCGGTGACGTCGTCGCCTACTGGTCCGGTGTGTGGCAGGTGCCCGCGTTCGCGGACAGCATCAAGAAGTTCGAGTGGGCGAGCGTCCCGACCCCGGCCCAGCCGGTGCAGGCCAGTGACGTCAACAGCGGCGGCATGACGGTCGGCTTCAACAACAACGCCGACGCCTCCAAGGCCGCGACGAAGTTCCTGTCCTGGCTGTACGAGCCGGCCCACTACAAGGCGCTGTGCGAGGCGTCCGGCTTCCTGCCGGTCGAGAGCGGTCTGAACCCGGAGTACCCCTTCAAGTCCGAGGCGGCGCAGGCGGCGTTCAAGCTCTACAACGAGGAGATCCCGCTCTACGACCCGATCTCCGGCTACTTCAACAGCGCGCAGACCAACTGGGTGCTGAAGGGCAAGAGCCTCACCGAGGACCCGACCAAGACGGAGCTCGGCAAGGCGATCAACGGCCAGCAGTCGGCCGACAAGGCCCTGCAGAACATCGTGGACGGCTACAACCAGCAGGTCGGCGGCTGAACGTAGGCCGGCAGGCCCGGGCGGCGGGGTCGAGACACCGCCGCCGCCCGGCCCCGGGACCTCCACTTGATGCCGGGCCCATGGTCTGAGCCCAGCGCAATCCATTCCCCCAGCACGGAGTCAGGAAGATGACAAAACGCGCCTCGGACGTGTCAGCGAGCCCGCCGAGCCGGACCAGGAGACGCAGCAAGTACACCCTCGCGCCGCTCGTCCTCATCGCGGCCAACGTCGTGCTCTTCTCGCTGTTCTTCGTGTGGCCCGCGGTGATCGGGCTCGTCTACTCGTTCACGAACTACACGGGTGTGGGGGCGTTCCAGTTCGTCGGACTGGACAACTACCAGAACCTGTTCGGCGACTCCACGTTCTACGACGCGCTGTCCCGGACGCTGCTGTACACCGTGCTCGTGGTGCCGCTGAACTTCGTGCTCTCGCTGCTCATCGCCAACCTGGTGGTGAGCAAGCAGGCCAAGGGCGCCTCGCTCGCCCGTGTCGTCTTCTTCGTGCCGTGGCTCATCTCGCCCATCGTCGTGGGCGTCCTGTGGCGGTGGCTGTTCGGTGAGAACTTCGGACTGATCAACTACGTCATCGAGAAGCTCGGCGGGAGCCCGATCGCGTGGCAGTCCAACGCCGACCTGTCGCTGGGCGTCGTGGTCATGGCCGGCGCCTGGTGGGGAACGGCCTTCTCGATGCTGCTGTTCATCGCCGCGATCAAGAACGTGCCCACCTCGTACTACGAGGCGGCCTCCCTCGACGGGGCGGGCCCCTGGCGCCAGTTCATGAGCATCACGCTGCCGAGCATCGCGCCCACCTCCTTCATCGTCATCCTGCTCAACACGATCAACGCGATGAAGGAATACCCGCTCTTCCTCGCCCTCAACAACGGCGGACCGGGCACGTCGAACAACCTGCTCGTCCAGTACATCTACCAAACCGGCTTCAAAACCGGCCAGATCGGCTACGCGAGCGCCGCGTCGTTCGTGCTCATGCTCATCCTGATGGCCGTCGCGATCATCCAGCTGATCGTCAACCGGCGGATGGAGAACCGATGACCACCACCGACACCCCGCGCAAGGTCGACACCGGTTCTGTCCGGGCCCTGTCCAAGAGACAGTCCCGCAACGGGCGCAGCGGTGGACTGCGGGCCGCGGTGCCCGCGACGACCCTGCTGTGGATCCTGGCCGCCCTCTACGGGCTCCCGGTGCTGTGGTTCGTCCTCAGCTCCTTCAAGCCGGCCGGAGACCTGTTCTCCCTGCCGCTGACCGTGCTCCCGCACAACCCCACCCTGTCGGGGTACAAGGCGGCCTGGGACAGCGCCAACTTCTCCCAGTACTTCATCAACACGGCCCTCGTGTGTGTGATCACCACGGTCCTCACCGTCGGCGCCAGTTGCTGCACCGGCTACGCCCTGGCCAAGTACGACAACAAGTGGCTCAAGTTCTTCTTCGTCTGCATCCTGGCCACCACGATGCTGCCGTCCGAGGTCATGCTCGCCCCGGAGTTCCTGGTCGTCCGCGACCTCGGCCTCTACAACTCCTTCGGCGGCATCATCCTCCCGGCGGTGCTCACCGCGACCGGCTGCTTCATGTTCCGCCAGTTCTTCCTGACGGTCCCCGACGAGCTCATCGAGGCCGCCCGTATCGACGGCGCCCGCGAACTGTCGATCTTCCTGCGGATCATGGTGCCGATCTCCCGGCCCATCATGCTGACGCTCGCCATCCTGTCCTTCCAGTGGCGCTGGAACGACTACATCTGGCCGCTGCTGATGCTCAACGACCCCGACAAGTTCACCGTGCAGATCGGCATCCAGAGCCTCGTCGGCGCGCAGAACATCAACTGGTCGGTGCTGCTGGGCGGTTCGGTCATCTCGATGATCCCGCTGATCGCCGTCTTCCTGGTGTTCCAGCGGTACGTCATGAACGCCGACATCAACGCAGGCCTGAAGGACTGATCTTGCCCACCTCGCTCGACCACGAGTTCGTCCGCGCGGCGGCGCTCGCCGCCGACGGGTCGGCCGCCCCGCTCGCGGCCGACCCGGACGCGGAACCCACCGGCGTGCCGCACCGTGGTCTGGCGCGGCGGGTGAAGACGCTGATCGCGGCGTACCGTTCGCCGGACTCCGCGCTGCACGGCAGCGAGCGGGCCGTCGCCGCCGCGCTGACCCACCTCCGCGCCCTGCGGGCCGTGCAGACGCCCTCCGGTCTCTTCGCGGGCGGCGACAACGTGCAGTCGCCGCCGGACTCCGCGTTCACCGTCAACGACGTGTGCGACGCCTACGTCCTCGCCGCCGACGCGGGACCGGAACCGGACGAGGTGAAGGCCGCGCTCGCCGAGATCGCCGGCGC
Organism: Streptomyces sp. NBC_00028; assembly: GCF_045041065.1. NCBI lineage: Bacteria > Bacillati > Actinomycetota > Actinomycetes > Kitasatosporales > Streptomycetaceae > Streptomyces > Streptomyces sp. NBC_00028. The sequence continues at coordinate 9,168,187 of NZ_CP108293.1, forward strand.
CGCCGCCGAGAGCCTCCTGACCGGTGGTGTGCACACCCCGAACCACCGCTGGGAGCTGAGCGCGGCGCTCGCCCGCCTGCACCGGTCCTTCCCCGACGACCGGCTGCGCGCCCGCGCCGAGGAGTGGCTCGCCGAGGGCGTCGACATCGACGCGGAGGGCCTGTACTCGGAACGCAGCGCCGTCTACGCGTCCATCGTGACCAACCCGGCGCTGCTGTTGCTGGCCGAGGTGCTCGGCCGCGGCGACCTGCTGGACGCCGTCGCACGCAACCTCACCGCGACCCTGGACCTGATCAGGCCGGACAGCACGGTGGAGACGGTCCACTCGCGCCGCCAGGACCAGCGGCTGTCCTTCGCGCTGTGGCCCTACCTGCCGCACTACCGGCTCCTCGCGATCCGCACCGGCCGGGGCGACTTCGCCCGCGCGGCCCGCCTGGCGGCCGCCGACGGCATCGCGGATCCCGACCTGCTCGCCCAGACCTTCCTCACCCCGGAGCTGTGCCGGGTCCTGCCGGCCCCGGACGCGGAGCAACTCCCGCGCGACCGGTACCTCCCCACCGCACGTCTCGCCGTACACGCCTCGGCCACCGCGCACACCGTGGTGTACGGCGGCTCCGACGTGCCCGAGCACCGGCGCATCCGCTCGGGCCTCGCCTGCAACCCCACCTTCCTGCGCCTGTTCGCCGGGGCCGCCGTCCTCGACGCGGTCCGCCTCTCGCGGGCGTTCTTCGACCTGGGCCCCTTCCGCGCCGCCGACATGGAACGGCTCGCCGACCACCGCTACCGGCTCACCCAGGCCCTCACCACCGCCTACTACCAGCCGCTCCCGAAGGACCAGAGGCGCGAGGACGGCGCCTACCGCCTGGTGGACGAGGGCCGCTTCTCCGCCGCGATGGCCTTCCCCGACCGCCCTCAGGACGAGGTCTCCCACATGACCCGGGTCGAGGTCGACCTGCGGGAGGACGGGGCCGACCTGCGGATCGACATCAGCGGCCCGTCGGTGCCCTGGGCCCTCGAACTGACCTTCCGGCCGGGCGGCGAGCCGCAGGGCGCCGAACCGCTCGGCGACGGACGCTGGTGCCTGACGACCGAGCCGTTGACCTACCGCGTCGGCGACGACGAGATCCGGGTCGAGGCCACCGTCGAGTCGGGCGAACCCCTCGTCGGACCGGACCGCGGCGACGTACTGCGCTACGACCCGGGGCAGGACCACACCGTGGTCGGCGGCACCGACGCGACGACCGGGAACCGCGTCTACCTCGGCGGGTACGGACCGCAGACACTGACCCTCACACTGCGCGCCAAGGCCGTCTCCGGCACGAAGGACTGATTTCCGTGTACCTCCCTCGCCAGCTCGGCCCGCTGCACGACCTGCCGGACACCCCCGAGGCGTACGACGCCGTCCTCACCGACGTGACCGAGCAGGCCCTCGCGCGCCTCACCCCCGAGGGCAACCTCGAACACCCCGGCTGCGTCGACGACATCGGCGACACCTCGCTCGGCATCACCTCCCTGCTCGCCTTCGCCTGGCAGCGCACCAAGGACGACCGGCTGCCCGAGGCGGTCCGCCGCAGCCTCGCCTTCCATCTGCGCGAGCGGGTGTACACCGACGACAACCCCGGCTACCCGAACCTCAGGGTCCGCAACTCCGGGCTGGCGTACGCCCGTTACACCCTCGCGCCCGGCGCGCACCCCATCGGCGACTGGCCGAGCACGGTGTGGGCGCTGCTCCAGGCGGTGAACCTCCTCGACGCGGCCGACGGCCTGGTCGGGGACGCGCAGCGCGCCGAACTCCTCGACGTGGCCCACGGATACTGGCGCTGGCTCACCGAGGCGACCTTCTTCAACCCACAGGAAGCGGGCAACCAGGCGATCGGCTGCGTCGTCGGCGGCCTGATGCTCGCCCGCCATCTCCCGCCGGAGGAAGGGGAGTCGGTCCGCGCCCGCGCCATCGAGCTGTACGTCGAGAAGATCCGCGCCCACCGCGTCGCCGACCGCGGCGCGCTCCTGCCGCCCGAGCACGGCGGCGCCTACGACAACAACTACGGGCCGATCTCCCTGTCCTTCCTCGCCCAGGCCCACCGGGTCAGCGACGCGGAGATCTTCGCCGAGGACGGCGAGGCGCTGGCCCGCTACCTCGACGCCCGGCTGACGAACGGCGGCTTCGACAACGGCGGCCCGCGCTACAGCGAGCAGCACTCCGCCTTCGAATCGGTCCTGGGCCTCAGGTACTTCGGCGCCCGCATCGGCGCCGACCTCGGCCGCTACCGGGCCGACAGCCGCTGGGCGCGGCACGCGGTCAAGGAGGACGGCGGCGTCGACGGCCACTTCGCGTGGATGCTGGTGTGGCAGATCCAGGACACGACGCGCTGGCACCGCGAGGCGTCACCGGCGCCCGCCCGCCACCAACTGCGCGCCGGGACCGTCTCGGTGGCCTTCGACGGCCGGATGACCCCGGCGGTGGTCGAGGCCGCCGGCACCTACTATCTGCCCGCGGCCGTGAACCGCCAGCACGGCTTCGGCCCGGTGGTCGACGGCTTCCTGCTCTGCCGCCCCATGGGTGAGGTCCGCGTCCGCGATCTGCGCACCGACGGCCTCACGGCCAAGCTGGTCACCAAGCCGGCTGTCGGCCGCGATCACGTCCTGCGGCATGTGCGGTCCCTGTACGTCACCGACGGCACGACCCTGTGGACGACGGTCGCGGTGGAGCGGCTCCCCGGGGCTCCCTATCTGCTCGCCGGCATGCCGTACGCCACGGACGAGGGCGACCGCGTTCGCCGTACCGCCGACGCCGCCGAGGTCGTCGCCGCCGGTGCGCTGCGTCTGACCCACCCCGAGGCGCAGGGCGTCGAGCACTTCGACGCCCGCTCGGAGCAGACACAGGAGCAGGCGGCGTTCGCGCTCGCCGCCGACCCCCGCGGCTACGGCAACCCCGACGAGGGCTGGCTGCACCTGGTGTCGTCCACGGCCCTGGAGGCCGAGCCGGTGCCGGACGCGCCCGCGGACCTGCACGTCTTCGCCGTGCGCTACGGACCCGGCGGCGCGTTCACGCCCACGTTCGAGCACGGCAGCGAAGGCCTGACCGTCCGCACCGAGGCCTTCACCGCCGTCATCGGCGATCCGGCCGGAGACGCCCACGGCGAGCCGGAGTTGACGCTGCGCGCGTGAGGCCTATCGGAACGCGGCGGCGTTACGGCGCGCCCACTCCCCGAACGTGCCCGGCGCCCGGCCGGTGACCCGCTCGACGTCGGGGCTGACCCGCTGCTCGGCCGGGGTGGGTGCGCCGAGGACGGCGAGGGTGGTGTCGGCCACCGGCTCGGGCATGAACCGCAGCAGCCGCGCCCGCGCCTCGTCCCGGTCCAGCTCGACGAACCGCACCGGCTCACCCACCGCCTCCCCGAGGGCCACGGCCTGCTGACGGGGCGTCACCACGGCGGGGCCCGTCAACTCGTAGGCCTGTCCGGCGTGTCCGTCCTCGCGCAGGGCCACCGCGGCCACCGCCGCGATGTCGGCCGGGTCGACCGTGGGCAGACCGATGTCCCCGAACGGCGCGGCCACGGTGCGCTGTCCACGCACCGACTCCACCCACTGGAACGCGTTGGAGTGGAAGCCGCCCGGTCGCAACAGTGTCCAGTCCAGCCCCGAGCGCCGTACGGCCTCCTCGATGGCGCGGCCCGTGCCACCGTGCGAGGCCGACTCCGGCCTGGTCACCACACCCAGCGAGGACAGCAGCACGACCCGCCGCACTCCGCCCGCCGCAGCCACCTCCAGCAGCCGCGGGACATCGAGCAGATGCGCGACCGGACCGCCGTCGTGCAGGAACAGTGCCTCCGCGCCGTCGAACACGGGCTTGAGGCTGTCGGGATCCGTCAACTCCGCCCGCCGCGGCAGAACACCGTCCGGGACATCCTCCTCGGCGATCCGTCGGGACGTCGCCGTCACCTGGGCCCCGGACGCGGCCAGCGTCCGGACGAGCTCCCGGCCGACGTTCCCCGTCGCCCCCGTCACCACGATCATGAGCAACTCCCTTGTGAAACCGGCCTTGTTGCCGATGAAGGGACGCTAACACCGTGGATATAGTAGGTACCTAGAGGAAAGTGACTACCCCGGAGGGACGCGGATGCAAGGCACGGACACCACCACGGAACCCGAACTCGCCTGCCCCATAGCCCCGGTGGTGGACATCGTGTTCAGCCGCTGGACCACCCCGATCCTGTGGAGCCTGCACGCGCACGGCCGGCAGCGGTTCGTGGAACTGGAGCGGCGCATCGCGAGGATCACGCCGAAGGTGCTGACACAGCGGCTGCGCCAGCTGGAGCGGGACGGCCTGGTCGTACGGACGTACCACCCCGAGGTGCCGCCGCGCGTCGAGTACGAGATCAGCGAACTCGGCCGTAGTCTCGCCCCGCTCTTCGCCCATCTCGCCGACTGGTCGGCCGATCACCTCGGCGAGGTCGAGAAGGCCAGGCAGACCTACGACGAGGCCTGACGCGGCACCGGGCCGTCCGCGCGCCTACGACGCCGCCTGCCGCCCCGGGGCTTCGAGCGCGGCGGCCGGCACGATCAGATCGGCCCGGTCCCGGGTCGCCGCGACCAGTTCGGCGTTGCGCTGATCCGTGCGCATCACCCAGGCCACGGCCTCCTCGTGCCCCTTGCCGAACTCCTCGTGCCGGGCCACCAGGCGCCGGATCCGCTCCGCCTCGGCCAGCTCGCAGAACCACACCTCGTCCAGCTGCTCCCGCACCCGCGTCCAGGCACCCGTGCCCAGCAGCAGGTAGTTCCCCTCGGTCACCACCAGACGGGCCGACGGCGGCACCGGGACCGCACCCGCGATCGGCTGCTCCAGCACCCGCTCGAAGCCGGGCGCGTACACGATGTCGTCACCGTCCTCCTCGCCGCGCAACCGACGCAGCAGCGCCGCATAGCCCGCCGCGTCGAAGGTGGGCGGCGCGCCCTTGCGGTCCCGCAGGCCCAGCCGGTCCAGTTCGACGTCGGCGAGATGGAAGCCGTCCATCGGGACATGCGCCACCCATGGCTCCCCGCCCGCGTTCAGCTCCCGCACCAGCGCCTCGGCGAGCGTCGTCTTGCCCGCGCCGGGACTGCCCGCGACACCCAGGAGCGCGCGCCGCCCGCCCTGGACCAGGGAACGGGCGCGAAGAAGCAGGTCGTCGAATGTCAGCGGCACACTGGAGAGTGTGCCACCCGGCCACCCGGCCGCCCGACGAAGGAGAACGCGGGGAGGGGATGCAGGAAGGAGCCGCCACCGTGCCCGACGACGACGCTCAGATCCGGGCCCTGATCACGAAGTGGGCCGACGCCGTCCACCGCGGCGACCTCGACGGCGTCGTCGCCGACCATGCCGAGGACATCGTCATGTACGACGTACCGCCGCCCCACCACGGCATCCACGGGCTCGCCGCCTACAGCGCCGCCTGGCCGCCGTTCTTCGCCTGGCAGGCACAGGGCGCCTGCTTCGACATCGAGTCCCTCGACGTCACCGCGGGCTCCGACGTCGCCTACGCCCACGCGCTGCTGCGCTGCGCGAGCCCCGAGGAGCTCGCCGAACACCCCGACCTGCGGCTACGGCTGACGTTCGGTCTGCGCAAGGAGGACGGCCGTTGGCTCGTGGCGCACGAGCATCACTCGTTCCCTCACGACTGACCCGCCCCATCCGGAACCAGCCGATATGACCGATCGTCATACAACTGGGCGAACATCGCGCTGCGCACGGCACGGCTGCGGGTTAATTTGTCCCTGTTTCGTGGTTTTCGCGGCCCCTGACCAGGGCTGAGCACCTCCATGGCAGTAACGGGGTAAGGGGTGGACGATGGCGCACGGCATGAATGCCCTGCTCGCCGAAGCACGACGGAGTGACAGGGCGATCGTGCCCGTCATGTCCCGGCACTGGCGGGGGGACGTACTTCTCGCCGCCGTAGCGGGAGTCTTCGTACTCGCGCAGCTGCTGCTCGTACGGCCGGGGATGGGCCTCGGCTGGGACGAGGCGGTGTACGTCAGCCAGGTCGGCTCCGGCGCTCCGCCCGCCTTCTTCAGCGCACCGCGTGCCCGCGGGGTCTCCCTGCTGGTGGCGCCCGTCGCGTCCTGGTCGACGTCCACGGAGCTGCTGCGCGTCTACCTCGCCGTGCTCTCGGGCCTCGGCCTCTACCTCGCCCTGCGCGTGTGGCGCGGGCTGTTCCGGGTGCGCGTCCTGGCCGGTGCGGGGGCGCTGTTCGCCTCTTTGTGGGTGACCCTCTTCTACGGCCCGCAGGCCATGCCCAACTACTGGGTCGCCCTCGGCGGCCTGATCGTCGTGGGCAGCTACCTCAAGGGCCAGGTCTGGGGGCTCCTGGCGGGCGCCGCCCTCATGGCGTGGATGCGGCCCACCGACGCGGTCTGGGTGACCGTGCCGCTGCTCGTGCTCATGGTGGCCGCCCGGCGGTGGCGACTGCTGACCGCGCTCCTCGCGGGGCTCGCGCTCGGCGCCGTGGAGTGGGTCGTCGAGGCGTACGTCGCGTTCGGCGGCCTGGGCGAGCGGCTCCACGAGGCCTCGCGCATCCAGGGCGGGCTCGGCTGGAACATGGCCGTCGACGACCAGCTGCGCAGTCTGGTGGGGCGTGCGCTGTGCCGGCCGTGCACCGGATCGATGCCGAACCCGCTGATCACCGCATGGTGGTACGTCCTTCCGGTGCTCGCCGCGGTCGGTGTCGTCGTCGCCGTCCGCGCCGGCCGTGCCGAGCGCACGCTGGTACCGCTCGCCTGCGCCGTCACGGCCGCCGTCCCCTACCTGTTCATGATCGGATACGCCGCGCCGCGCTTCCTGCTCCCCGCCTACGCGCTGCTCGCCCTCCCGGTCGCCGACGCGCTGCTCCACCTGGCCACACGCCCGAACGGCACCTGGCGGCCCGTGGCCGCGAGCCTGCTCGCGCTCGGCCTCGCCGCGCATCTGGCCGTCCAGCTGAACGTCCTGGACCGCACGGTCTCCAACGCCACCGCCGCCCGGCAGGGCTGGGAGCGGACCGCCGCCGAACTGCACCGCCTCGGCGTCCGCCCGCCCTGTCTGCTCACCGGCCACGAGGCCATCCCGGTCGCCTACTACACCGGCTGCTCCTCGGCGGCGACCGGCGGCCACAACGCCAACTCCACCGCGGCCGAGATCCGGGACACGGCCCGCCGCGTCCCGGTCGCCTACCTCACCCCGCCGGAGGGCGGCACGGCCCGGTACGCGCGGGACTGGACGCCGTACCGGGCGGGTGGGGTGCTGGTGCGGCTGGCGCCGCCGGGCCCGGCGGGCGGCGGGCGATGACATCCGAACCGGTCGCCCCCGGCTCGGGTTGTGGCGAATGACATCCGAACCGGTGGCCCTGAGCCCCTCGCGAAGACGCGTCTACTGGCACACCGCGGTGACCCTCGCCGTGCTGGTGGGCGCGGGCTGTCTGGCCCGGCGGCACTGGCCGGTGCTGGAGCGCGGGGCCGTGGGGCTCACCGTCGCCGACCAGGGGTGGCTGCTGGTCGGCGGCGCGGCGGCCGCCGCGACCTGGGCGTGCGCCGCGCTGGCCCAACAGGGCGCGGTCGTACCACGGTTGCCCCAAGGGCGCCTGGTGGCTGCCCAGTTCGCCGCCGGTGCCGCCAACCACTTGCTGCCCGCCGGGCTCGGGGCAGGTGCGGTGAACCTGCGTTTCCTCATGCGCTGCGGACTGCCCGCGGGGCGTGCCGCGAGCGCCCTCGCGGTCAAGGGCACCGCCGCCGCGGTGGTCCGGGCCGTGCTGATCGTCGCCCTCGCGGTGGCCTGCCCCGGCGTCCTGCGGGTGCCCCGGCCGAACCTCGTCGTCCTGGCCGTCGGGTGCGCCGCCGTCACCGGCGTCGCCGTCCTCCTGGCCGTGCCCCGGTGCCGGCGTGCCCTCGCCGTCGTCCTCGCGGACATCAGGGCCGTGCACGCCAACCCGCCCCGGGCGGCGGCCCTCTGGGGCGGCCAGCTGGCCTTCGTCGCCCTGCACGCCCTCGTCCTGATCGCCGTCACCCAGGCCGTCGCGCTCTCCCTGCCCCCGGCCCGGGTGGCGCTCCTGTACGTCGCCGCCAGCAGCGCCGCCGCCCTGCTGCCCACGCCCGGCGGCCTCGGCTCCCTCGACGCGGCCCTCGCCTTCGCCCTCACCGCGAGCGGCGCCCCGGCCACGGCCGCCGCCTCAGCCGTCCTCGGCTACCGCCTGCTGACGGTGTGGCTGCCCCTGCTCCCGGGCCTGATGGTCCTGGCCGTCCTCGTGCGCCGCAGGTCCCTCTGACCCGGACCGTGTTTCCCCTCCGCGCAGTTCAGGTAGGACTCGGGTGCCGGCCCGGAGACGACCAGGGGGGAACGCGATGACGGCGAGTGAGCAAGGAGGGCGTCTGGGGGAGGAGTTCTTCACTCCCGGGACCTCGTCCTTCACCGAGTTCCTGACCGCCCACCGCCCGGCCCTGCTGCCCACGCGCCGGCCCTTCCCCGACGGTGTGCGCGCCGCCCCCGACCGCTTCCCGCACGGCACGACCGTGCTGGCCCTCGCCTACCGCGACGGCGTGCTGATCGCCGGCGACCGCAGGGCCACGATGGGCAACCTCATTGCCCAGCGCGACCTGGAGAAGGTGCACCCCGCCGACGACTACACCGCCGTCGCCTTCGCGGGCACCGTCGGCCTCGCGCTCGACATGGTGAAGCTGTACCAGGTCGAGCTCACGCACTTCGAGAAGATCGAGGGCATCCCGATGACCCTCAACGCCAAGGCGCGGCGCCTGGCCGGCATGATCCGGCAGAACCTCGGCCAGGCCATGCAGGGTCTCGCGGTCGTGCCGCTGCTCACCGGGTACGACGACACGGCGCCCGAGGGCGAGCGGGGCCGCTTCTTCAGCTTCGACGTCGCCGGCGGCCTGTACGAGAAGCGGGACTTCCATGCCGAGGGGTCCGGATCGCCCTATGCCCGGGGCGCGTTGAAGAAGCTGTTCCACCGGGGCATGTCCCGGCGCGATGCCGCGCTCGCCGCCCTCCAGGCGCTGTACGACGCGGCGGACGACGACTCCGCGACCGGCGGCCCTGACATCAACCGCCGGATCTTCCCGATCGTCTCGGTCATCACCGGGGACGGCTTCGAGCGGCTGCCGGAACAGGAGACGGAGGAGCTGAGCCGCGAGATGGTGGAGCAGCGCCGCACCCGCCCGGACGGCCCGAACGCGACGCCCTGAGCTCCCGCTTTCCCCTCCCGTGGGGAAGATCTGCCACGGCCTTTACTGCGCATGAGTTGCAGTTACCGGAGGATGGCACAAGGCTGCCTGCAGCGGCCGCTTCACCGAACGAAAGATCCTCCCGATGCCGGTCGCCCCTGACTCCGCTCCGCCCCTCCCCGCCTCGGCCTCGACAAACGCCGGGCTCTGGCAGCGCGTCCGCGGCTCCATGACGCGTGAGGAGTGGATCAGGGTCGGGGGGATGGCCGGGTTCATCCTCGCCCTGCACCTCATCGGCTGGTTCACCCTGGTCGCCCTCGTCGTGCCCGAGCACTACGACGTCGGTACGAAGTCCTTCGGCGTCGGCATCGGCGTCACCGCGTACACGCTCGGCATGCGGCACGCCTTCGACGCCGATCACATCGCGGCGATCGACAACACCACCCGCAAGCTGATGGGGGAGGGGCAGCGGCCCCTGTCGGTGGGTTTCTGGTTCTCGCTCGGCCACTCCAGCGTCGTCTTCGGCCTGACGTTCCTGCTCTCCCTGGGCGTGAAGGCCCTCGCGGGCCCGGTCCGCGACGACGGCTCCTCGCTCCACGACATCACCGGTCTCATCGGTACGACGGTCTCCGGAACCTTCCTGTACGTCATCGCCGGCATCAACCTGGTGATCCTGGCCGGGATCTGGAAGGTGTTCCGCCGGATGCGCGCGGGAACCTTCGACGAGGCCACCCTTGAAGAGCATCTGAACAACCGCGGTTTCATGAACCGCCTCCTGGGCCGGGTCATGGGGTCGATCACCAAGCCCTGGCAGATGTACCCCCTCGGCCTCCTCTTCGGCCTGGGCTTCGACACCGCCACCGAGGTCGCGCTGCTCGTCCTGGCGGGTTCGGGCGCGGCGTCCGGCCTGCCCTGGTACGCGATCCTGTGCCTGCCCGTCCTCTTCGCCGCCGGTATGTCCCTCCTGGACACGATCGACGGCACGTTCATGAACTTCGCCTACGACTGGGCGTTCTCCAAGCCGGTCCGCAAGGTCTACTACAACCTCACCATCACCGGCCTGTCGGTCGCCGTGGCCCTCCTGATCGGCACGGTCGAACTCCTCGGCCTGCTCGCCGAGAAGCTCGACCTGCACGGTCCGTTCTGGACCTGGATCTCCGGCCTCGACCTCAACACCCTCGGCTTCGCGGTCGTGGCCCTGTTCGTGCTGACCTGGGCCGTCGCCCTGGTGGTGTGGAAGGTGGGCCGGATCGAGGAGAAGTGGACGACGGACCTCGCGGACTGACCCCGCTCACAACCGAAGGTCCTTGCGCCACTTCAGGATCTGCTTCTCCGGATCTCCCGTGTACGACCAGGGCGTTCGTGTGGCGCGCGGGCCCTGGACGCGCAGGAGCGTGCCCGCGATGTCCGTCAGGCCCGCGTGACAGGCCGCGTGGGTCAGGTAGTTGAGGTCGCGCAGTTCGCCGGGAGCGATCGTGGTGCCCGGCCGGTCGGCGAACCAGCGTTGCCAGGTGCGGCGTACGTCGCTGACGGCGCCGTCGTGGGTCCAGTGCTCGGCGAGGCCGACCGCCGACTGCCGTCCCTTGGCCGCGTCCAGGGCGTAGCGGTACTCCTCGACGCGGGCGTACTGGACCAGCACCGGCAGCGCGCATCCCGGCGGTGCCACCCCGGCGGCGTCGCGGGCGAAGTCGTACATCAGGCCGTGCGTGCCGTGCCAGCGGGAGGAGTAGTAGTGGAGTATCTGGAGATGGCCCTCCACGCTGTAGGGGTCACGTCGGTGCAACTCGTCCCACCAGCGCGCCAGTTCCTGTCTGCGGACCCCCGAGGGGTACAGCCGGGCGACGGAGATGAGGGAGATCCAGGGCGTGGGATCGTCCGGATACGCGTCGGCGGCCTGGAGGCAGGACAGCACGGCGGTGTCGATGCGGTGCTGGTCGATCGGCACGCCACGGCCCGCGGCGATCGCCACGTTGAACGCCCGCGCCGTCTCCGTCGCCGCCCGCAGCACCAGCGCGTCACCGCTGTGCGGCTCGGCGGCCAGCCATGACTCGGCCGTCGAACTGCCCGCGCAGGCCTGGGCGAGCAGCCGGACGCGGTGGCCGCGGCTGAGCCACTCGGGGCCGGTCGCGCGCAGCAGTTCCCGCAGCCCCTGCCAGCGGCCGATGACGATGTCGTGGCGGGCGTCGGTGAGGGCCGTGTCACCGCAGTCGGGATCGAAGTCGAGGGAGAAGCGGTCTCGCGCCATGGCGGGCTCCCTCAGAAGTCGGTGGGGAGACCCTGGTGGACACGGGACTGCGCGACCACGACACCGTCGGGGACGTAGTCCGCCTCCACGGTGTGCGTGGCGTCGAGTTTGGCGGGGCGGTAGTAGTCGCTGCCCTGTCGCCAGTACCAGAGCATCGGCAGCACTCCGACGGCCAGACCGCCGATGCCGATGGTGATCGCGGCGGCGCTCAGTTCGCTCAGCGACTCGACGAAGATCCAGAACATGAACACGGCGCCGAGCAGCGGCCACAGGCCGCCGAGCAGGAAGTTGGCCGCCGACTTCAGCAGCATCTTGCGGTAGGCGACGACCACCGCGAGGCCCGCGAGCCCGTAGTACACGGCGATCTGGAGGCCGATCGCCGAGATCGCGTCGGAGAGGATGTCGCCCACCGTGCCCAGCAGGTTGGAGGCGATCAGCATCACCAGCGCCACCACTCCGACCACGCCGATGGCCACCCACGGCGTGTTCCACCGGCGGTGCACCTTGCCGAGCGCCGACGGCATCGTACGGTCGCGGCCCATCGCGAACAGCGAACGCGTGACCTGGATGAGGGTGGTCTCCAGCGTGGCGATGGTCGACAGCATCACCGCGACGACGAGCAGCTTGCCGCCCCAGCCCGGCCAGAGCTCCTCACCCAGCACCGCCAGCACGTTGGCGTCGTTCTCCTCGATCTGCCGCGAGGAGAGCACCACGTTCACCGCGATGGTGAACGCCTCGAAGAGCAGGAAGACGATGCCCACGCCGATCAGGCCCGCGAGTCCGGTCGTACGACGGCTGTTGCGGGTCTCCTCGGAGAGGTTGCTGGTGACGTCCCAACCCCAGTAGTAGAACGCCGCGATGAGCGCCCCCGACGCGAAGCCCGAGACGCCGTCGAACTGGCCGAAGCCGAGCCAGGACCAGTCGAAGGCGCGGGCGTGGTCCGAGTGGAAGAGGGCCAGCACCGCGAACAGGGCGAGTATGGCGAGTTCGATGCCGGACATGAGCAACTGGGCGCGGACGGTGAGCCGGGCGCCGCCGAGCACCACCAGCAGCATCACCACGAACCAGGCCGCGCCGACCAGCGTCGACAGGGCCGTGTTCTCGGCGAGTTCCTCGTCGAACAGGGCCAGTGTCATCGACCCGGCGGGCAGCGAACCGGCCACCATGAAGATGGTCGCCGACACCACCAGGGCCCAGCCGCTGAGGAAGCCGAGGAACGGGTGGAGCGTGCGGCCCACCCAGGAGTAACTGGCGCCCGCGTTCACGTCGATGCGGCTGAGATAGCTGAACGCGAGGGCGATGCCCAGCATGGGGATCGCGCAGTACAGCAGGGCGGCCGGGCTGGCCAGGCCCACCGCGCCGACGAGGACGGCGGTGGTCGCGGCGATCGAGTACGCCGGGGCGCTGCCCGCGACGGCCATCACCACCGTGTCGAAGGTACCGAGGGCGTTGGCCTGCAGCCCTCTGCCCCTGTTGTTGCTCATGACTTGCTGCTTTCCGTCGTGCACGACGCAGGGACGACCAGGCCCCGACGGCGTTGGGGGGTGGGGGGTGGAACCCGCCTCCCACGACGAGGGATGGCCTCGGGCAAGGGGCGGCACAAAGGGGGGCGGCAGACACCGTTCAGCATTGCGTCGGCAGACGGTCACACCGTGTGTGCGAGTGATGATAGCCCTACCCGTCGGCCTTTCAAGATTGGGCGGAGGGCAATCTCCCGTTTCCAACTCCGCCGCAGGTCAGGGGCGTTGCCCGGGGCGGAGTCGGGGGGAGGCTCAGTCGCCGATGCGGTCGATCTGGCGGAGCTTGTTGGTGGCGTCGAGAGCGGCGACCTTGTACGACTCCGCGAGCGTCGGGTAGTTGAACACCGCGTCGACGAGATAGTCGACCGTGCCGCCGCAGCCCATGACGGACTGGCCGATGTGGATGAGCTCGGTGGCGCCGGTACCGAAGCAGTGCACACCGAGCAGGGTGCGGTCCTCGGGGGACACCAGCAGCTTCAGCATGCCGTGCGAGTCACCGATGATCTGTCCGCGGGCCAGCTCCCGATAACGGGAGATACCGACCTCGAACGGGACGCTCTCCTCGGTGAGTTGGTCCTCGGTCCGGCCCACGAAGCTGATCTCGGGAATGGTGTAGATACCGATGGGCTGGAGGTGGTGCATCCGCCCGACCGGCTCCCCGAACGCGTGGTACGCGGCCGAGCGCCCCTGTTCCATCGAGGTGGCGGCCAGCGCCGGGAAGCCGATGACATCTCCCACCGCGTAGATGTGCGGCACCTCGGTGCGGTAGAACTCGTCGACCGTGATCCGCCCGCGCCGGTCCGCCGACAGCCCCGCCTTGTCGAGGTCGAGATCGTCGGTGAGGCCCTGGCGGCCCGCCGAGTACATCACGGCGTCGGCCGGGATCTTCTTGCCGCTCTCCAGGACGGTCAGCGTGCCCCGCGGATGCCGCTCCACCGCGGCCACCGTCTCCCCGAACCGGAAGGTCACGGCCAGGTCCCGCAGGTGGTACTTGAGCGACTCGATCACCTCGACGTCGCACAGGTCGAGCATCCCGGCCCGCCGCTCCACCACGGTGACCTTGCTGCCGAGCGCGGCGAACATGGACGCGTACTCCATGCCGATGACCCCGGCGCCGACGATGACCATCGAGCGCGGAACATGCTCCAGGGCGAGGACGTTGTCGGAGTCCATGATGGTGCGCCCGTCGAACTCGACACTGTCCGGGCGGGCCGGCCGGGTGCCGGTGGCGATGACGACGTGCTCGGCGCTCAGCAGCCGTTCATGACCGGTCACCTCGCGCAGGGCGACGGTGTGGGGGTCGACGAAATGGCCGGTTCCGGCGTAGAGGGGGATGTGGTTGCGGGACAGCTGGCTGCGGATGACGTCCACCTCACGGCTGACCACGTGCTGGGTGCGCGCGGTCAGATCGGAGACGGTGATGTCCTCCTTCAGCCGGTAGCTCTGCCCGTACAGATCGCGCTGGGTCAGACCGGTGAGGTACAGCACCGCCTCGCGCAGGGTCTTGGAGGGGATGGTGCCGGTGTGGATGGAGACCCCGCCGACCATGTCGGGGCGGTCGATGATGGCCGCCCGGCGGCCCAGTTTGGCCGCGGCGATGGCGGCCTTCTGGCCGCCCGGACCGGATCCGATGACGAGCAGGTCGAAGTCGAAGTCAGGCACCCTCCGGAGTCTGGCAGCCCGAGGGTGCGCTGCGGAAGACCGAGCAACTCACCGACGCCGATGATCAGTTGGACCGCCGCAGTCGAGCAGGTGCCGAGCGGGTGCCGAACCCGGCCCTCGGCGTGACAATGCCGTCATGGGTCATCGAATCGGCGATGCGAGCGCCCCCGCCCGGCTGGCCGCCCCCGACGAGGGCATCGGCCGCGACGAGCTGGCCCTCGCCACCCGCAACCACGGTCTGCCCCTGGAAGCCCTGCGCTACGACGTCACCCCGCCGGGCCTGCACTACGTACTGACGCACTACGACATCCCGTACGTCCCCGACGACACCGACTGGGCGCTCACCGTCGGCGGCCTGGTCCGCCGCCCGGTCCGCCTCACCCCGGCCGATCTGCGGGCGTTCCCCCAGGTCACCACCCGGGTGACACTGGAGTGCGCGGGCAACGGCCGGGCCCTGCTCGCGCCCCGCCCGGTGAGCCAGCCCTGGCTCGTCGAGGCGGTCGGCACCGCCGACTGGACCGGCGTACCGCTGCGGCTGCTGCTGGAGCGGGCGGGCGTCCAACCCGGCGCCGTGGACGTGGTGTTCACCGGCGCGGACCATGGCGTGGAGCGGGGTGTCGAGCAGGACTACCGGCGCGCCCTCCCGATCGGGGCCGCCACCGGCACCGAGCCTGAGGTGCTGGTGGCGTACGCGATGAACGGCGCCCCGCTGCCGCCGCAGCACGGCCGCCCCCTGCGGCTGGTGGTGCCCGGCTGGTACGGCATGGCGCATGTGAAGTGGCTGCGCGAGGTGACCGTCGTCGACACGGAGTTCACGGGTTTCCAGCAGTCCGTCGCCTACCGGCTGCGCCAGGACCCGGGCGACGCGGGCGAGCCCGTCACCCGGATCGTGCCGCGCGCCCTGCTGGTCCCGCCGGGATTCCCGGACTTCATGTCGCGGACCCGAGTGGTCAGGCCCGGCCCGGTGCCGCTGGAGGGGCGCGCCTGGTCGGGACGGGCGCCCGTGACCCGGGTCGAGGTCAGCACCGACGCCGGGCGGACCTGGCGGGAGGCCGAACTGACGCCCGACGGCGGACATCGCTGGGCGTGGCGCCGCTGGCACGCCACCTGGACGGCGACACCCGGAGCGCACACGCTGAGCGCGCGGGCCACCGACGCCGACGGCCACACCCAGCCCCTGGAACCGCCCTGGAACCGGGGCGGCTTCGCCGTCAACCTCGTCCAGCGGGTGCCGGTGCTCTGCGTCGACGAGGAGGCGGCCACGGGGGAGTGAGGGCCCGGCGCGTGCCGGGCCCGGAAGGCCTTACGTCTACGGAAGCAGCTTCTCCAGCGCGGCGGGCCCCTCCGCCTCCAGCTTGCGCCTGGCCCATTCCAGGTTGCGCGGGGTCAGGTCCCGGCCGGCGGCGAGGACCACGTCCTCGGGCGACACCTCGGTGCCGGTCCGGGTGTGGAGCAGCTCGTCGGGGGTGGCGCGGTCCTCGGCGGGCCCGGACGCGCCGGGCTGTGACGTCGGCATGATGGGTGCTCCTCGGGTCGTCATCGGGTCCGATATCACCATTAACCCGGCGGGCGCCGTGTGCATCCGGAGAGACCGGGCCCGGGGTGCCGACCGGATCGGGCGGGCGTCTAATGGGGGTAGCGAGCAAAGGTCGATGCCATGTCACCCACCCGCAGCACGCCAGGGGACGGGGGGCCCGCCGCCACCGGGGGACTGCGGCGGCTGGGGCAGTGGTGCGCCCGCCATTTCGTGATCGTCCTCGTGGCCTGGCTGGTCGCCATCGTCGCCCTCCAGATCCTCAACCGGTCCGTCGGGGGCGAGTACGAGGACAACTTCTCCCTGCCGGACGTGCAGTCCCAGCAGGGTCTGGACGTCCTGAAGAAGCATGATCCGGCGGCCGGCGGCTACAGCAGCCAGATCGTCGTGCACGACGGGCAGAAGGCGCTGACCTCGCTGGACTCCCAGATGTCGACGACGGTCGGCGACCTCCAGAAGCTGCCGCACGTCCTGGCCGTCCAGAACCCGCTGACCGCCTCCACCTCGCCGGTCGGACCGCTGTCCAAGGACGCGAAGACGGCGTACGTCACCGTCCGCTTCGACGTCCAGCCCTCGACGCTCGGCGACGACTACCTGCACGGCGTGGACAGCTCGGTGCAGCCGCTGCGGGCGGCCGGCGCCGATGTCGAGTACGGCGGACCGCTCGGCGAGCTGGCGCGGCCCGCCGCCGACGACCGGGTGAGCGAACTGATCGGCTTCGCGGTCGCGATCGTCGTCCTCCTGATCGGCTTCGGCAGTGTGATCGCCGCGGGCCTGCCCCTGGTGACCGCCCTGCTCAGCGTCCTCGGCGGGCTGGCCTGTCTGGGACTGCTCGCCGCCGCGTTCACCTTCGCCACCGTCTCGCCCACCCTGGCCACGATGATCGGTCTGGGCGTCGGCATCGACTACGCCCTGTTCCAGATCACCCGGCACCGGCAGAACCTCATGGACGGCGCCGACCCGGTGGTCTCCGCGGGCCGCGCCAACGCCACCAGCGGCCGGGCCGTCCTCGTCTCCGGCTGCACGGTCATCGTCGCGCTCGGCGGTCTGTCCGCGTCCGGCGTGACCTTCATCAGCAAACTCGGCCTGGCCGCGGCCGTGACGGTCGTGTCCGCCGTGCTCGGCGCACTCACCCTGGTGCCCGCCCTGTTCGGCCTCATCGGGACCCGCATCGACCGCTACCGGGTGCGCCGCCCCGTCGCCGAGACCGACGCCGCCCCGGGGGAGACCCCGCAGGGCACCTGGCACCGCTACGCCCAGCGCGTCGAACACCACCCCCTGCGCTATCTCGCCGCGGGCGTGGTGACGGTGGTCGTCCTCGCCATCCCCGTCTTCTCCATCCAGCTCGGCCACATCGGCGACGGCGCCGACCCCACCTCCTTCACCGACCGGCGCGCCTACGACCTGATGACGGACGCCTTCGGACCCGGCTCCAACGGCCCGCTCACCGTCGTCATCGACCAGACCGCCGCCTCGTCCTCGCAGCGCTCCACCCTCGCCACGCAGGTCCCGAAGACCCTTGACGCCGTGTCCGGCGCGGCCTTCGTCACTCCGCTGTCCACCACCAAGGACGGCGACGTCCTGATCGGCACCGTCTACTCCAAGCAGTCCCCGCAGAGCGCCGACACCACGGACCTGACGAACCGCCTGGTCGACGACACCCTGCCCGCCGCGGTCTCCGGCACCGACGCCCAGGGCTACGTCACCGGGACCACGGCCGCGCAGGTCGACTTCCGCGACATCGTGTCCAGCCGGCTGCCGCTCATCATCGGCGTGGTGGTCGCCCTGGCCTTCCTGATCATCCTCGCCGTCTTCCGGGGCCTGCTCGTCGCCGTGAAGGCGGCCGTCCTCAACGTGCTGTCGATCGCGGCCTCGTACGGGGTCGTCGTCGCCGTCTTCCAGTGGGGCTGGGGCGGGCCCGCGCTCGGTGTCTCGGGCAAGGTGCCCATCGAGAGCTATGTGCCGATGATGATGTTCGCGATCATCTTCGGGCTGAGCATGGACTACGAGATCTTCCTGCTGTCCCGCGTCCACGAGGCCTGGCTGCGCACCGGGGACGCCAAGGCGTCGGTCGCCCACGCGCTGGAGATCACCGCGCGGGTCATCACCTGCGCGGCACTGATCATGGTGAGTGTGTTCGCCGCGTTCATCGTCAGCGACAACATCGTGGTCAAGATGCTCGGACTGGGCCTCGCGGTGAGCGTGTTGATCGACGCGACCGTGGTGCGGCTGCTGATGGTGCCCGCCGTGATGACCCTGCTCGGCCGGCACGCCTGGTGGACACCGCGGTGGCTGGACCGGATCCTGCCGCACATCGACGCCGAGGGGGACCAGCAGGCGATGGCCGAGCGGCCGAAGGTCATGCAGGGCTGAGGACGAGCATCGTCACGTCGTCGACGGCGGTTCCGCAGTGGCCGAGCAGGTCACGCCACACCCGCTCCACCAGGACCGCCGGTTCGAGGTCCGTGAAGCCGGTGAGCCGCTCCGTGAGCGGATAGAACACCCCGCTCGCCCCTCTGGCCTCGCTGACCCCGTCGGACGCCAGGAACAGCCGGTCACCGCCCCGCAACGGCACCGTGAGCCCGGTCGGAATCCCGGCCTCGACGAGGCCCAGCCCCAGCGGCGCACCGGCCGCCACCTCCAGCTCCACGGCCCGCCCCCCGCGCAGCAGCACCGGCGCCGGATGCCCGCACACCACGATCCGCACGGCCCGGGCGTCGGCGGCGAAGTCCAGCAGCACGGCGGTCGCGAACAACTCGGCGTGCTCCACGTCCGCCGAGTCCACCACCAGCCGGCGGTCGAGCCGCGCCGCCACCGACTCCGGGTCCGGCTCGTCCAGCACCGCCTCCCGGAAGGCGCCCAGCAGCGAGGCGACCGTGGCGACGGCCGCAAGACCGTGCCCCTGCACGTCCCCCATCACCGCCCGCACACCGTGCGGCCCCTGGCGTACGTCGAAGAAGTCGCCGCCGACCAGCGTCCCGCGCTGCGCCGCCCGGTACAGCCCCACGCACCGCACGGGCCCGACCCGCTCGGGCAACGGCGGCACGACGGCCCGCTGCGCGGCCTCGGCGACCGCCCGCTCGGTGACCAGCTGGGCGTCCCGGCGGCTGCGCACGTACGACACGACCACGCTCAGCGCCGAGACGAAGGCGACGGTGAGCAGGTCGGCGCTGCCGGGGTCGTCGAGCCGGAACGCCGGGACGACCAGGACGGTCACCACGAGGGCGCCGAGCACGGCGGTCGCCCGGGGGCCGTACGACAGCACGGCAAGCGGCGGGATGGCGCCCAGCAGGAAGCCGATGTCCAACGGCTCCGGGCTCACCAGGGTCGCCGCGCACACCCCGCCCAGCAGCGCGGCGGGCAGCACCCGCACCCACCCGGGCGGCGGCGCCCCGCCCAGCCAGGTTCGCCGCTCCGGCTCCCACTCCTTGCCCACGCCTCCACGGTCCACCGCCCAGGGGTGGGGCGCACGCCGAGGGCAGTGCTCACCCCGTTAATTCGCTGGACCTTCGGCCGACCGGTCTCCTAACGTGTCCCCGTCACGCCCCAGGACCGACGGAAGGAGGCGAGTGCCGTGCAGTTCACCCCTATCCAGCGCTCCCTTCCCGTTGCCCCGGGCGTGCGTGTCTGACTTCCCGGGAGCGCTTACCGCAGCTTGCATCCCGGAGGAATCCATGACCGGTCTGGTCATCCGCCCGCTCGACGAGAGCACCGCTCACGACTTCGACGCCCTGCCCGACCCGCTCGGTGTGCGCGCCGCGCACCCGCTGACCCGGCACCGCCCCGACTGGCAGCGCGTCGCCCTGCGCGACGGCCGGATCGTCGCCCGCGCCGCCTGGTGGGGCGGCCCCGACGACACCGAGCCCCTCTGCGTCGACCGCCTCGACATGGCCGAGGGCGAGACCGAGGCAGCGGCGGAACTGCTGCGCACGGCGCCCTGGCGCGTCGACCTCGACTTCAGCCTGCCGCCCGGCTGGCGCGAGGACCCGGGCCTGCGCCCCGAGGTCGAGGCCCGCTTCGAGGCCGCGCGAGCGGCCGGGTACGAGCTCCTCGTCGAGCGCTTTCAGTACCGCTGGACGCCCGAGTGCGGCCTGCCCGAGCGCCCCGGCCGCCTCGTCTACGGCCCCGAGCCCGACGACGCGGTCTTCTTCGACGCCCTGCGCCGCATCCACTCCGTCACCCTCGACGCGCACGGCGCGAAGGCCGCCGAGGAAGGGGGCCTGGACCGGGCCGCCCAGGAGGAACTCGACTTCTTCCGCTGGTGCCCCTCCTCGCGCGAGTGGTGGCAGGTCGCCCGCACGCCGGACGGCGAACTGGCCGGCATCCACATCCCCGCCCGCAACCATCAGGCCCCGATCGTCGCCTTCATCGGCGTCGTACCGGAGCAGCGCGGACACGGCTACGCCTACGACCTGTTGACCGAGTGCACCCACCACCTCGTCGAGCAGGGCGCCGAGTACATCGTCGCGGCCACCGACCAGGGCAACTTCCCCATGGCCGCGCACTTCGCGAAGGCCGGCTATCCGGTGACCCGGGAGCGGGTCAACTTCCATCTGGCAAGGTGAGCGAGACCATCGGTACCGGGTGACGGAGGCGTAGTGGGGTTCGAGGGCCAGGTCTGGCAGGTACGCGGCGGCGAGGAGCCGGTGGGGGAGATCCTCATCGACGACGCCGACTTCCCCTGGCTCTCGGGCCGCTTCACGGCGGGGCCCGGCTACGACTCCGTACGCGAACTGTTCGCGCGGGAACTCGCCCTGGCCGAACGGGACGAGGACGGTCACTGGGCGGAGTGGGAGCGGGCCTACGACGAGATCCGGCGACGTGTGTCGCTGCTCTCGCCGGACGGCCCGGTCCCCGAGTTCCTGCTGCACATCGACGGCGACCGGGCGTGGTTCCGGTGGAGCGACAAACCGTTCGACGCGTAGTCGTCCCACCTGGGATCCTGGACGGTCGAGAACCGTGGAGAGGACCCCTGTGCAGCGAGCAGCCGACGCCGTCGCCGACCACTACGCACTCGGCGACGGGCCGTGGACCATGTCCCCCGTCGCCCGTGGCGCGCTGGGGCAGATCTGGAAGCTGTCGGGCGGCGGCACCGCGTGGGCGGTGAAGGAACTGCTCTTCGGCTGCGACGAGGAACAGGTGCGGCGGGAGGCCGCGCTGCGGGACGCCGCCGAGGAGTTGGGGATCTCCGCGCCCCGGCTGATGGCCAACCGCGCGGGCGCCCATGTCACGCGACTCGACGGGTCCTACGTCAAGGTGTACGACTGGGTCGGCGGCGGCGAGGCGGATCCCGCCGATCCGGAGATCCTGAGCTGGTGCGGGCGGACGCTGGCGATCCTGCACCGGGCCGGCGAGGGGACGACCGAGACGCCGGACGCCTGGTACGAGGAGTGCCCCCAGGAGTCCGACTGGACCAGGCTGTCCAAGGAGGTGCGCCAGGCCGGGGTGCCGTGGTCGGACGCGCTGGGCCGGTTCCTCGACACGCGGATGCCGGAACTGGCGCGGCACGTCGCCCCGTCGGAGCCGAAGGGCGTGGTGACGTCCCATCTCGACCTCCAGCCCCAGAACGTCCTCGTCGGCCCGGCCGGACCGACCCTCATCGACTGGGACAACGCGGGGCCCGTCGCGGCGGACCGTGAACTCGCCCGCGTCCTGTACAGGTGGGCGGGCGGCAACGCCTTCTCCGCCGACGCCGCACGCCGGCTCACCCGGGCCTACCGGGACGCCGGCGGCCCCGCCGGGATCACCGGCCTCGACTCCTTCTCGATGCTTTTTGCCACGGACCTGAACTTCGTGTACGTCCAGGCCGAGTGCGCCATCGACCCGAAAGCGACCGCCGAGCAACGGGAGTTCGCGAGCGGCAGGGTCGTCGACACCCTGGCGACCCTGCCGGACGTGGCCGCCGTGACCCGCCTCGCGGAGACCGTCGCGGCCTGATCATCAGCAGCCCGAGCGTCAGTCGCGGTCGGCGCTCAGGAGTGTCTCGGCGGTGGCGAGGATCTCGGTGACGCGCAGTCCGAACGCCGCGTCGCACGGGTGCGGTCGGCCGGTGCTGGCCGCGTCGAGGAGGGCGTCCGCGGCGCGGACGAGGGCGGGGACCGCGCCTTCCGGGCTTCGCGGCAGGAGCACCGCTCCGGCCTCGCCCCGCAGTTCCACGGCCGCGCCCGCCGCGGCGGGGGGAGCCGTCAGGCTCAGGGTGAGGGTGCTCGACGCGCCGCCGGTGTGCTCCAGGACGAGATGCACGGTGTCCGCCGGGCCGTGCGCGGCCGCCGCCACCCGCTGTACGTCGCCGAGGACCGGCAGCAGCACCGACAGGGCGTGCGGGCCCACGTCCCACAGCGCGCCCTTCTCCCGCCGCCACGGCGACGCCCCGAACGGGCTGTCCGTGGTGAACACCGCGCCCAGCCACTCCGCCCGCGCGGTGAACCAGCCGTCCACCGCGGCCTGTTCGATGATCCACGCCTCGGTCACGCTCTGGAAACGCGTCGTGAAGAAGACGACCGAGGCGACCCCGGCCTCCCGTACCGCCTCCACCACGGCCCGGCCCTGCTCGACGGTCGGCGCGAGCGGCTTGTCCAGCAGCAGATGGCAGCCCGCCCGCGCGGCCCGCACCGCCAGACCGGCCTGCACCTGGGGCGGCAGCGCGATCGCGACGGCGTCCACGTCGGCGAACAGCGCGTCGACGTCGTCGTAGGCCCGGGTGCCGAACCGGCCCGCCAACTCCTTCGCGGCCTCCGGGCGACGACCCCACACCCCGGCGAAGTACAGTTCCGTGTGCTCGCTCAGGGCGGGCGCGTGCGCCCCTTCGGCCCACGGGCCGGTACCGAGCAGTCCGATGCGCATGCCGCCGCCTCTCGCCGTTCTTGCTGGTCGAGGGCGAGCGTGCCACATCGACCTGAGGTCCGGTCGACACACCCGGCAATTCAGTCCCCGCGGTGCTGAATCCGTTCGCTTTCTTCTATTGGACCTGTCGGCCAGGACCCGTTCAGGCTGAGACGAGTGTCCGGCAGGCAGCCGGAGCCACTTCGGCAGGAAAGAGGTCACGATCCCATGCACACGCGACGCATCGGTGACGTCGAGGTCAGCGCCATCGGCCTGGGCGGAATGCCCATGTCCATCGAGGGGCGCCCGGACGAGGACCGCTCCCTCGCCACCCTGCACGCCGCCCTCGACGCGGGCGTGACGCTCATCGACACCGCGGACGCCTACCACCTGGGCGCCGACGAGGTCGGCCACAACGAGACCCTGATCGCCAAGGCGCTCGCCTCCCACGACCGGGGCGCGGAGGTCCTCGTCGCCACCAAGGGCGGCCATCTGCGCCCCGGCGACGGCAGTTGGACCCTCGACGGCAGCCCGCGCCATCTGAAGCAGGCCTGCGAGGCGTCGCTGCGCCGGCTCGGTGTCGAGGCCATCGGGCTCTACCAGTTCCACCGCCCCGACCCCCGGGTGCCGTACGCCGACTCCGTCGGTGCCGTACGGGAGTTGCTGGACGAGGGCAAGATCCGGATGGCGGGGATCTCCAACGCGAACCCGGAGCAGATCCGGCAGGCGAACGAGATCCTCGGGGGACGCCTGGTCTCCGTGCAGAACCAGTTCTCCCCGGCCTTCCGTTCCAGCGAGCCGGAGCTGGAGCTGTGCGACGAACTCGGTGTCGCCTTCCTGCCCTGGAGCCCTCTCGGTGGCATCTCCCGGGCCGGCGAACTCGGCTCCGCCTACGCGCCGTTCGCCCGGATCGCCGAGGCGCACGGGGTCAGCCCGCAGCGGGTGTGCCTGGCCTGGATGCTCGCCAAGTCGCCGGTCGTCGTACCGATCCCGGGGTCCAGCCGGCCGGAGACCATCCTCGACTCCCTCGCCGCGGCCGAACTCGTCCTGAGCGCCGAGGAGATCGACACGCTCGACCAGGTGTAGCCCCGGGAAGCCCGGGCAGAAAGCGCTTGCCCAGCCGGGCGGGTCCTGATGGAGTGCTCGCCCGACCACCCGAACCCTGGGAAGGACCACCGCCAATGGCCTCGCCGTTGGAGAGACCGCTCGACCACCGCTACCGGGGCGAGCACCCCATCCGCACCCTCGCCTATCTGTTCCGCGCCGACCGTCGCCGCCTCGCCGCGGCGGTCGGCATCTTCACGGTCAAGCACAGCCCCATCTGGCTGCTCCCGCTGATCACCGCGTCCATCATCGACACCGTCGTCCAGCACGGCCCGATCACCGACCTCTGGCTCAGCACCGGGATCATCCTGTTCATCCTGCTGGTCAACTACCCCCTGCACGTCCTCTACGTCCGTCTCCTGTACGGCAGCGTGCGCCGCATGGGCACCTCGCTGCGCTCCGCCCTGTGCACCCGCATGCAGCAGCTCTCCATCGGCTACCACTCCCGGGTCAGCGCGGGCGTGCTCCAGGCCAAGGTCGTACGGGACGTGGAGACCGTCGAGCAGATGGTCCAGCAGACCGCGGAGACCGGCCTCGGCGCGGGCACCGTGCTCATCGGCGGCCTGGTCATCATCGGCATCCGCACGCCGGAGTTCCTGCCGGTGTTCCTCGTCGTCGTCCCCGCCGCGGCCCTCGTCGTGGCCCGCCTCAGGGCCCGGCTGCGCACCCACAACGAGCACTTCCGGCACGAGGTCGAGACCCTGTCGTCGCGGGTGACCGAGATGACCCGGCTGATCCCCGTGACCCGCGCCCACGGCCTGGAGCGCAAGGCGCTGCGCCGGATGGACGGCACCCTGGACCGGCTGCTCACCTCGGGCAACCGCCTCGACCTCGTCAACGGCCGCTTCGGCTCGCTGGCCTGGGTGGTGCTCAACGTCGTCGGCGTGCTCGTCCTCGCGGGCGCGGCGCTGGTGTCGTACTACGACGTCTGGGGTGTCACCCCCGGCGACGTGGTGATGCTCAGCGCGTTCCTCACCACCCTCACCAACTCCACGACCACGTTGGCGGGTCTCGCACCGGTCATCACCAAGGGCCTGGAGTCGGTGCGTTCGGTGGGCGAGGTCCTCCAGGCGCCCGAACTGGAGGACAACGCGGGCAAGTCCGAGGTCGGCGAGGTCCGCGGCGCCGTCGCCTTCGAGCGGGTCGGCCACACCTACGGGGAGGGCGAGCGGCCCGCCGTGCACGACTTCACCCTCTCGGTGCGGCCCGGCGAGACCGTCGCCCTCGTGGGTGCCTCCGGGGCGGGCAAGTCCACCGTCCTCAACCTCGTCATCGGCTTCATCCGCCCGACCTCGGGCCGGCTGCTGCTCGACGGCACCGACATGAACGACCTCGACCTGCGCACGTACCGGCGGTTCGTGTCGGTGGTGCCGCAGGAGTCGATCCTGTTCGACGGCACGATCCGGGAGAACGTCGCCTACGGCATGGAGGACGAGGCCGACGAGGACACCGTGCGCGCCGCGCTGCGCGACGCCAACGCGCTGGAGTTCGTGGACCGGCTGCCGCAGGGCCTGGACACGGTGGTCGGTGAGCGCGGGGCCCGGCTGTCCGGCGGCCAGCGGCAGCGGCTCGCCATCGCCCGCGCCCTGATCCGGGACCCCCGGGTCCTCGTCCTCGACGAGGCGACCTCGGCGCTGGACACCCGCTCGGAGGCGCTCGTCCAGGAGGCCCTGGCCCGGCTCCTGCACGGGCGCACCACCTTCGTGGTGGCCCACCGGCTGTCCACCGTGCGGGGCGCGGACCGGATCGTCGTGATGGGCGAGGGCCGTATCCAGGAGATCGGCACACACGAGGAACTGCTGCGCAGGGGCGGTGCGTACACGGCGCTGCACAGCGGGCAGGTCGCCTGAGGCCCGTCGGTCGAGGCCGGGTCGAGGTCCCGCCCAAGCGGAGCGGGGCCTCGACCGGCGGGCGGCGGAGGGAAACGGTCTGCGGGCGACGCCGGTGCGCCGCCTCGGACCGCGGTTCTGCGGCCGTGCGGTGGCGCTGTCCCGGTCTCAGGCCGCGCTGCTGCGCGGGACGCGGTGTGGGCAGCGCGTGTCGTGGTCGGTGCCGCAACTCGTCCACCAGCGTTCGCAGCACGCGGCGTCGAGTTCGGCCTGTACGACGTCGTCGGCGGCCTCGGCGAGGTCGAGCCCGGTCACCGAACCGGCGGGGCCGGCCTTCGTGAGCTCGTGCCATTCGGCCTCGCGGACGACGGCGATGACCGGGACGAGGCTCGCGGCGGCGCAGAGGTACACGGCCCAGACGGGGCCGTGCCGGTACTGCAGGACCGCGGTCCAGGAGAGTCCGGCGCTCGTGGCGACGTAGAGCGCGCAGAGCAGGCGGGTGAGGCAGTTCATGGCGTACACCGTTCGTGCGAGGGTCTGCGCCCTGTTCAACTGCCGACGGCCCGTGGGGAAGCGGGTCGGTTCCAGGGTCGCCGGAACGTCACTCCTGTGGGTCTCCCGCAGGCCGGAATCGAGCGGTACTCGGGCACGGACAGCCAGGATTCCGTCAATTGCGGGCCGGGAGGCGGGAGATATGACCGCTTCGCCGCCGGTTCCCGCCCAACGGATCGTGGAGAGAGGGGCCTTTCGTGCTCGTGCCGGACCCTAAGGTCGTCAGGAAGCTGCTCACGCGGTACGCGTCACTCCGGATCGCCCACGCGGAGCGAGGGGACGTCATGGTCGCGAGGGAGCTGGAGGACGTGAGCTACACCCTGTGCGTCCTGATGGGCGCCACCGCCGTCCACGACGCCCTCGACAAGGCGGACGCCCTGTTGTAGCCCGGGTTCAGCGGGGCGCCGGGGTCTGCGGCGCCCCGTGGAACGCCGCGCGGTATGCCTGCGGGGTGGTTCCGGCCACGCGTCTGAACCGTTCGCGGAACGCGGTCGGGGAACCGAATCCGGCCTGCCGCGCGATGCGTTCGATCGGATGGTCGCTGTTCTCCAGCAGGTACTGGGCGCGCCGCACCCGCGCCCGCAGCAGCCACTGCAGCGGTGTGGTGCCGGTCTGCTCACGGAACCGGCGGCTGAAGGTGCGTTCGCTCATCCCCGACCGGGACGCCATCCGGCCCAGGGTGATCTCCTGGGCCAGGTGGTCCTCGATCCACTCCAGGACCGGTTCGAGGGTCGAGCCGCGCGGCACGGGCGGATGGTCGTGCACGATGAACTGGGCCTGCCCGCCCTCCCGTTCGAGAGGCATGACGGACATCCGCGCGGCGTCGGCGGCCACGGCCGACCCGAAGTCGCGCCGGATCATGTGCAGACACAGGTCGAGGCCCGCGGCGGCACCCGCCGAGGTGAGGACCCGTCCGTTGTCGACATAGAGCACGTCCGGCTCCACCCGCACCCGGGGGAAGCGGCGGGCCAGTTCGCCCGCGGCCACCCAGTGGGTGGTGGCGCGCAGCCCGTCCAGCAGCCCGGCCTCCGCGAGGACGAACGCGCCCGCGCAGACCGAGGCGATCCGGGTGCCGGCCTCGGCCGCCTGCCGCAGGGCGGCGAGGACGGGAGCGGGGGTCGGCCCCGCCTCGGGGGAGCAGCCGGGCACGATGATCGTGTCCGCGTCCGCCAGCGCCTCCAGGCCGCGCTCCACGCGGAGCGAGAAGCCCCCGTCGGCCCGTACCTCCGAAGTACTGGCGCAGAGCCGGGCCCGGTAGGGACTTCGGCCGTCGGGCAGCCGCGTCCAGTCGAAGACCTGCATCGGCGCCGCCATGTCGAACGGCACGACGAGATCGAGAGCCAGGATCGCCACGGTGTGCATGACGGCCACGATAGGCAGGTTCCCGCCAGCCCTGTGACCCCGGGTCAGGGTGAGAAGTGCTGGCGAGGCGCCTTGGCGGGAATCCGTTGGTTCCTGTCGTTCCAGCCCCTGTGCGCCGCACACGAAGATCCCTAACGTGGGCCGCCGACCCTGCTCGACCGACCCTGGACCTCACCTCGATGACCAAGCTCCTGCTGTCCCTGCATGTCCTCGCCGCCATCGTCGCCGTCGGCCCCGTCACCGTCGCGGCCAGCATGTTCCCGCCCGCGGTGCGCCGGGCGGGCGGGAACCCGGTGGGCGCGGGCACCGCCGCCCTGTTGCACCGCATCTGCCGCGTCTACGCCGCTCTCGGCCTCGCCGTGCCTCTCCTCGGCTTCGCCACCGCCGCCGCGATGGGCGTGCTGGGCAGCGGCTGGCTGATCACGTCCATGGCGCTGACCGCCGCGGCGGCCGGAGTCCTCGTCGCCTTCGTCCTGCCCCGGCAGGAGGAACTCCTGGAGGAACTCGACGCGGGCCGCTCCGTCGAGCGGGTCGGCACGGTCCAACTCGCCATGTTCACCGGCGTCTTCAACCTCCTGTGGGCCACCGTCACCGTCCTCATGATCATCCGGCCCGGCTCCACGACGGGCGCCTGAGTCAAGCCGAACGGTGGAATTCACCCCGCAGTGTGCACGGGCGCCTAGACTCGACAGCCGTGCCCATACCTGTGGGCCGTGACACGAAAGGCACGTTGACGGGTGTTCCAGGATTCCCCCATCTATGACCGACTCATCGCGGAGCGCGGCGACATACCCACTCAGGTTCGCAGGGAGGCCGAGCGAGTCAGCAGGGAACTGGAGTTCGTCATGCAGCCCCTCCAGTCCATGAGCCGCGCCCATCTCGGCGAACTGCCCTCGCCGCCCCCGCCCCCGGGATGGCAGCGCAACGCGCTCATGCCCGGCCCCGGACAGCTGTGACAGTCAGGTCAGCGCGGTGTTCACGCCGTTGACCCGAGCCCCTTCGTCGGGCGCCGGACGGGCCAGCCACTCGGCGATGGTGCGCGCGATCGGCTGACCCGTCTCCACCTCCACGAAGCCGAACTGCCCCGACTGGTTGCACTCCAGGAACCACCACGTCCCGTCGGCGTCCTCGGCGAAATCGAAGGCGCCGTAGGCCAGTTCGGCGCCCTTCAGATAGGCGTGCACCGCGTCGGCGACCCGCGGCGGGACATCCGTGGCGCGCCACGGACGGTCCGGGGAGGCGAAGCGGACGTCCACCTCGCTCTCGTCCGCCGCCGTCGGCTTGCGCGCGGCCAGCATCCGCTCACCCACCACCGTGAGCCGGATGTCCGCCCGCTTGGCTATCCGGCGCTGGAGCAGCGTCGGGCCGAACGCCACCGCGCCGAAGTCCGCGTCCGGCGCCACCCTGCTGGTCGGCACCGCCCTCGGCGGGTCCTGCGGATGCGCCCCCGACACCGGCTTGACCACCAGATCCGGGTACCGCTCGGCGAACTCGCGGGCGGCCTGCGGGAACGTCGTGATCAGCGTGGCGGGAACGGGCAGCCCGGAGTGCTGGGCCAGCCGTAGCTGCCAGGGCTTGTGCCGGGCCCGGCGGGCCGCGTCGGGATGGTTCATCCACCGTGCTCCCGAGCTGCGCAGCATGCCGTAGAGGGCCTGCGAGGACTCCTCCGTCAGCCAGTCGGACGGCTCGGCCGCCCGGGTCGCCGCCGTGCCCGGCCTGCGCACCCACACGGACCGCAGCCCGCCGATGCTCACCAGCCGGCCCCCCGACGACAGATGGCCCCGGAAGGAGCCGTGCACGTACTCCCCGGACAGCGCCACGTTCCCGGTCAGGTCGGCGGGGTCCAGCCGGACCACCGGCACCCCGGTCGCGTGGAGCTGGACGACCACCATGTCGGCCGTCACGTCCTCTTCACAGGTCAGGATCAACACAGTCATGTGCGCCGGTCCGTGTTCAGTCGTCGAAGTGCGTCTTCGAACCGGCTGTGGAGGTCGTCGTGCCCAACTCTCTCAGCAACGCCAGGTCGTGGGCGGCTATCCGCCCGTCCGAAAGCACGTTCAACTGCCGCCCGGAGTCGTACACATACGGAGCGGTGGCCTCCGACTGTGCTGCCGGACGGGCGTAGTTGAGCGCGAACGGTTGCATCGTCTCTCCCTCGTGGGTCCTGCGCCGAACCAGCGATGGTCACTTGCACCGTCGCTCGGGGAGCCGACTGCCGTCGGCCTCCTGAGACTTATACGAATCGAACGAGTGATTGGTTTCCTTACTCTGTGTCACCAGAGGCCGTTGGGGGTTCGGGGACGGGGGAGGCGGGTGACGTGCTTGGGGCGTGTGATCAGGTGGTATCGCCGAAACGGTCACGCTCCGCATACGCGCGCATGCTGCGCAGAGCGAGCAACAGCACGCCGATGTCGTCGAGATAGACCGGGTCGACCAGCAGATCGGTCGGCAGCAGGAAGTAGGCGAGGGCGCCCCAGAACACCCAGCGCGGACCGGTCGGCAACCCCGCGCGCCTCAAGTCCCGCCGGGCGCGCAGCAGTCGTGCGAAGACCGCCACGGCCACGGCCAGCAGAACCGCCGCGAGCACCGCTGCGGCGACGACCATGGTGGAGGTCGTGTCCACGGGCCCTCCTCATATCGGGTGCACGGCATCGGGTTGTGTACACGTCTTCACGGATTCCCGCTCCGGCCGCGGGTATGGCCGACCGGATCCGAACCGGTGTCATCGACCACCAGTGGGGGTGCGGAGGTGTGGGCATCAGGCGGCCGTCATACCCGTGGCCCGTCCGAGTGGCACGGGCGGCCGCGGGCCCCTACTAATGGTCACCGTAATGTTGCGTTTCGCGCCTCGGGGGCGCAGTAGCGGCGGCCGCATCCCACTCCTTTGGAGAGCCGCGCATGACCAGTCGCCCGTCCACACCCCAGTCGAACGACCCCGCCATATCCCCCACCCAGCCGATCAGCCCCTTCACACCGGCCGGGGAGCGAGGGGACGGGAGCGTTGCGGCGTACGGCGATCCGGTCGACGGCCTCGTACGTGCCGCCGTGGCCGACCGCCCCCTGGAGGAGGTGGCCCAGCTCATCACTCTGCTGGAGCAGTCCCCGCAGTACGCGCGGGCCACGGCCGACGCCCTCCGCGCGGTCGGCGTGCACCGCTCCGTGGACGACGTCACCCGGCTCGTGGTCCTGCTGACTCGGCCGCCCCGGGACGCCTCCGGAGCCGACGAGACGATCCGCGCCGCGGCCGAGTCCCGCCCCGTCGAGGAGGTGACCCGGCTGATGGCCCTCCTCCAACAGGCCCCGCTGGAACCCCACTGCGGCCGGGAAGCGGTCCGGGCCGCCGCCACCGGCCGGCCCGTCGAGGAACTCGTCGAACTGATCGGCCGCCTGGCCGAGGAACGCGGCGGAGCCCACCCACCGCACCCCGCCGACGTGGCCGAACCCTACGGACCGCCGGAGACGGCCGACACCGGGGCGGCCGACGAGACGCCGGTGCCGCGCACCGCACGGCCGCGCCTTCGCGGCGCCCCGCCCCTCTGGCCCGCACGACTGGCCGCGTTGGCCCTGTTCCTGTGCGCCGTCGCGTACTTCCCGCTCCACCGGGACGGCGTCTCCCTGCGCCGCTACGGCCTCGTCCTCGCTCTCGCCGGGCTGTGCCTGCTCCTCGGCCTGCTCGTGACGATGCGCCCCTCGGCCCCGGTGCTCACCGGCGCGGTCCTGCTGCCGGCGGCCCTGGCCGCGGCCCAGCTGTACGCGGCCCGCTTCGACGCGGGCAGGCTCTCCCGGACGCTCGACCTCACCCTCGTCCCGGCCTGGGCCGCCGGACTGGCCGCCGTGTGCGCCGCCCTCGCCGCGCTCACCGCCCTGGTCGTACGGCTGGCCACCGCGCCCGCGGTCCCGAAGAGGACCGAACGGCTGCTGACGGAGGCGCAGCGCACGGCGAACTGACGACCCGTACGCCCGCTCACCGTCATGGTCATGGCGCCTACGCTGGCGCCATGACCATCGCACCAGCCGACACCAGGCCACCGGCCGACGTGCTGCGCGCCGCCTACACGGCCTTCGCGGACGTCGTGCGTCCCCTGGGGGACGAGGAATCGTGGCGGTCCACCGGGTGCACGGGATGGGCGGTGCGGGATCTGATCCTGCACTGCGTCACCGACTGCCAACGCGCCCTGGTCGCCCTGCACACGCCGGCCACCGGACCCCCCGACCGCGACGCCGTCACCTACTGGCGGGACTGGCGGCCCGACCCCGTCGGTGCGGCCAACGGACGGCGCTGGATCCGGGTGGGCGCCAGCATGTTCCTGGACTTCGGCCAGCTGCGCGAGCTGTACCTGGAGACCGCGGCGGCGACCGTCACGGCCGCCGCCGCGACGGCGCCGGACCGCCTCGTCGCCACCCAGGGCCATGTGCTGACCGCCGGGGACCTCATGACGACCCTGGCCGTCGAGGCCGCGATCCACCACCTCGACCTCGTCGTGGAGCTCCCCGACGCTCCGGGACCGTCACCCGCGGGCCTGGCCGCGGTACGCGCCACCCTCGACGGACTCCTCGGCCGCCCCGTTCCCCTGGCGTGGAGCGACGAGCACTACGCCCGCGCGGCCACCGGGCGCGTGCCCCTGACGGAAGCCGAACGCCGGTCGCTGGGTGCCGACGCGGAGCGTGTCCCGCTGTTCAGCTGACGCCGTCGCCGTCCTTCGAGGGCTTGCGCTTGAGGCGTTCGAAGGTGCGGGTCAGCTGCTGAAGCGGGGAGGCGGGCTGCTGCTCGGCGGTGGCGGCGGGCGGCTCGGGGACGCCCGCCGCGCGGTAGGCGGCCAGCGCCTCGTTGGCCCGTTCGGCGGCCTCCCGGTACAGATCCCGGGACTTGGTCATGGCATCGAGCGCGTCCGCGTACATCGCGACGAGCTCACGCTGCCGGGCGAGCTCCTCCTCGACGGTCAGCAGCCCCCACCGCTCACGCAGGGCGGTCACCGCGCCCTCGGCGTCGCCGGGCAACCGCCTCGGCAGCGCGGCGAACCGGGTCAGGACGTCGATCAGCTCCGTGGGCGGCGTTCCGTCGAGGAAGACGCTGCGGACGGTGAACTCATCGGCCTCGTGACCGTCGGGCAGCGGGGGCAGGACGACGGCACCGCCGCGCGGCACCTGCACGTCGAGGGCCTTCAGCGCCCAGTTGACGGCCCGCAACTGATGGGGCGCGGCGCGGTGCTCCACCACGCGATGCTCCAGGCCCGGCGGCAGCAGCCCGGCCAGCGGACGCAGGCCCCGCTCGTCCGGGGTCATGGCCTCGTGGACGACGACATGGACCGCCCAGGACTCACGCGCACAGCTCTTGAGCAGGCGCCGCATCTCCTGGTCGTCCTCGGGGAGCCGGTTCACGTGCCGCAGGCGCAGACCGACGACCGTGTCGTGGTCCCACTCCGCCTCCGGGCCGAGCGGCCAGAACTTGCCGGCGGGGGAGGGCCAGGCCGGGTTCCACGCCCGTTCCGCCTCCGCGACCAGCACCCACTCCTCGTCGGTGAGGGTCAGCCGGGCCCGCACGGTCACCTCGCCCTCGACCCGCCAGCGGGCCTCGAAGACACGTTCCTCGGGCAGCTCCTGGAAGTCGTCGACGACGCCTTCCTCCTTGAGCTGCCGCAGATGGGAGGCGCGCAGGACGTCCGCCGCGGCGGAGTCGACATGGCGGCCACGGGCCTGCCACACGGTGGAGGGGATCGAGGTGGGCGACGGGGCGGTGGAGGAGATCGGCATGAGTCCATCTGAGGGCGGGGGCGCGTGCGACTCCCAGTATCGTCTTCGCGAGCGGCTGGAGATCGGGCGGGGTCGACAGGTGAGACACACGCCCGGCGGCACGGATCACCCGGGGTGTGCGGAACGTACGTCGGGTGGGCGTCCTTCACCCGTGTCGCGCGGCGGTCGGGGCCACCACAATGACCTGCACGAACAGGGCCCGCCCACCATCCGCATCGGGGCGGGTCCTGTTCGGGGGAGGGTTGTACGGCGCGCTTCGGCCCCCGCGGGGGAAGGATGGTCCCCATGACCACCATCGCCATCATCGGCGCCGGCCCCGGACTGGGCGCCGCCGTGGCCCATCGTTTCGGCCGCGAGGGTTTCGACGTCGCCCTCGTCGCCCGCACCCCCGAGCGCACCGGCGCCCTCGCCGCCGGCCTGACCGGCCAGGGCGTCACCGCCCGCGCCTTCACCGCCGACGTACGCGACCCGAAGACCCTGGCGGCCGCCCTCGACGAGGCGCGGGCGGCACTGGGCCCGATCGAGGTCCTCCAGTACAGCCCGGTCCCGCAGCCCGATTTCATGCGGCCCGTCCTGGAGACCACCCACGCCGACCTCACCGGGCCGGTCGAGTTCTCCGTCTACGGCCCCGTCACCGCCGTCCAGCAGGTCCTGCCCGGCATGCGCGAACTCGGCCGCGGCACCATCCTGTTCGTCAACGGCGGCACCGCCGTCGTCCCCCACCCCGACCGCGCCGGTACGTCGATCGCGTTCGCCGCGCAGAGCGCGTACGGCCATCTGCTGCACGACAGCCTCGCGGGCGAGGGCATCCATGTCGCCCAGCTGGTCATTCCCGGCGCGATCGTCCCCGGGCACCGCCGCAAGGACCCGGAGGTGCTGGCGGACACCCTGTGGCAACTCCACCAGGACCGGCACGGCTTCCGGCACTTCGCCGACGACCTGGACTCCTGAGCCCGTCCTCACCGGGTGGCGGTGTGCCGGGCCTCCCGGGCCGAGGCGTCCACCAGGGCCGACAGCAGCCCGGGAAAGCGCTCCTGCATCTCCTGTGCGCGCAGCGCGTTCATCTTGGTGGTGCCGACGTAGTACTGCCGGATCAGACCGGCCTCCCGCAACACGTTGAAGTGGTGCGTCAGCGTCGACCGGGACACCGCCACGTCGAACGTGCCGCAGCTCAGCTCCGTACCGGCGCCCGCGAGTTGGGAGACGACGGCCCGCCGTACCGGGTCCACCAGGGCCTCCAGCACCTGCTGGAGCGACACCTCCGCCACGGCGGGGTGCTCCACCGTCCGTGGGGCGGTGCGGGGGCGGGCCATGGGGACTCCCTCGGGGCGACTGCGGTGCCGCCATGGTACGGCGGTCGCCCCGAGGGTCCGGCGGTGCTCCGGGTCAGGCGCCGACGTAGTCCGCGAGGTGCTCGCCGGTGAGCGTGGAGCGGGCCGCGACCAGGTCGGCCGGGGTGCCCTCGAAGACCACGCGTCCGCCGTCGTGACCGGCGCCGGGGCCGAGGTCGATGATCCAGTCGGCGTGGGCCATGACCGCCTGGTGGTGCTCGACGACGATGACGGACTTGCCGGCGTCCACCAACCGGTCCAGCAGACCGAGGAGTTGCTCCACGTCGGCGAGGTGCAGACCGGTCGTCGGCTCGTCGAGGACGTAGACGCCGCCCTTGTCGCCCATGTGTGTGGCGAGCTTCAGGCGCTGGCGCTCACCGCCGGACAGCGTGGTCAGCGGCTGGCCGATGGTCAGATAGCCGAGGCCGACGTCGACGAGCCGCTCCAGGATCCTGTGCGCGGCAGGGGTGTGCGCCTCGCCGGCGCCGAAGAAGTCCTCCGCGTCCGTGACCGACATCCCGAGCACCTCGCTGATGTCCCGGCCGCCGAGCCGGTACTCCAGCACGGACGCGTCGAACCGCTTGCCGTCGCAGTCCTCGCAGGTGGTGGAGACACCGGCCATCATCCCGAGGTCGGTGTAGACGACGCCCGCACCGTTGCAGGTGGGGCAGGCGCCCTCGGAGTTGGCGCTGAACAGGGCCGGCTTGACGCCGTTGGCCTTCGCGAAGGCCTTGCGGATCGGTTCGAGCAGTCCGGTGTAGGTGGCCGGGTTGCTGCGGCGCGAGCCCTTGATCGGACTCTGGTCCACCGACACGACGCCCGCGTCGAGCGGGACCGAGCCGTGCACGAGCGAGCTCTTGCCGGAGCCGGCGACACCGGTGATGACGGTGAGCACCCCGAGCGGGATGTCGACGTCGACGCCCTTGAGGTTGTTGGCCGTCGCGCCCCGGATCTCCAGCGCGCCCGAGGGACTGCGCACGCTCTCCTTGACGGTGGCCCGGTCGTCGAGATGCCGGCCGGTGATGGTGCCGGAGGCCCGCAGGCCCTCCAGGGTGCCCTCGTAACAGACGGCGCCGCCCGCGACACCGGCGCCGGGGCCGAGGTCGACGACATGGTCGGCGATCGCGATCATCTCCGGCTTGTGCTCCACGACGAGCACGGTGTTGCCCTTGTCGCGCAGGCGCAGCAGCAGGTCGTTCATCCGCTGGATGTCGTGCGGGTGCAGGCCCGCGGTCGGCTCGTCGAAGACATAGGTGACGTCGGTGAGCGAGGAGCCGAGGTGGCGGATCATCTTCACGCGCTGCGCCTCGCCGCCCGACAGGGTGCCGGCGGGCCGGTCCAGGGCGAGATAGCCGAGGCCGATCTCGACGAACGAGTCCAGGGTGTGCTGGAGCGCGGTGAGCAGCGGGGCCACCGACGGCTCCTTGAGCCCGCGCGCCCAGTCGGCCAGGTCCCTGATCTCCATCGCGCAGGCGTCGGCGATGCTGATCCCCTCGATCTTCGAGGAGCGGGCGCCCTCGGTGAGCCGGGTGCCGTCGCAGTCGGGACAGCGGGCGAAGGTGACCGCGCGTTCCACGAAGGCCCGGATGTGCGGCTGCATCGCCTCGGGGTCCTTGGACAGCATCGACTTCTGGAGCTTGGGGATCAGGCCCTCGTAGGTGAGGTTGACGCCGTTGATCTTCACCTTGACGGGCTCGCGGTACAGGAAGTCGTGCCGCTCCTTCTTCGTGTACTTGCGGATCGGCTTGTCCGCGTCGAAGAAGCCGGACTCCCTGATGACCCGCACCACCCAGCCGTCCCCGGTGTAGGTGGGGATGGTGAACGGGTCCTCGTTCAGCGACTTGGAGTCGTCGAAGAGCTGGGCGAGGTCGATGTCGGTGACCGTGCCGCGGCCCTCGCAGCGGACGCACATGCCGCCAGTGCGGTTGAAGGTGACCTTCTCGGTCCTGGTCTTCTCACTGCCCCGGTCGACGGTGAGGCCGCCCTGCGCCGAGACCGAGGCGACGTTGAAGGAGTACGCGCTCGGCGGGCCGATGTGCGGGGTGCCGAGCCGGCTGAACAGGATGCGCAGCATCGCGTTGGCGTCGGTGGCGGTGCCGACGGTGGAGCGGGGATCGGCGCCCATCCGGCTCTGGTCGACGCTGATCGCCGTCGTCAGACCGTCGAGGACGTCCACCTCGGGCCGTGCGAGCGTGGGCATGAACCCCTGGACGAAGGCGCTGTACGTCTCGTTGATCAGACGCTGCGACTCGGCGGCGATGGTGTCGAAGACGAGTGAGCTCTTGCCGGAACCGGACACCCCGGTGAACACCGTCAGCCGGCGTTTCGGGATCTCGATGCTGACGTCCTTGAGGTTGTTCTCGCGCGCCCCGTGCACGCGGATCAGATCGTGGCTGTCGGCGAGGTGCGGCGCGGCGGCCTGCGGATCCGTCTTCCTGGCCATGTGTGTCGTCTCTCCTCCGTCGGACCGGGGTGCTCGGCGGAGCCGAGGCGGCGTGGCTCTCAGGCTAGATCCGGACGCGGGGCCGGCGCTTCTCCATTCCTGACCGCCCGGACGGAAGGGCGGGTTCGGCTCGCAGAATATATCGGGAGCCGATATATTCAGTTCCATGGCATCGAGGAACATGACTCAGGCGGCGTTCTTCGTCCTGACCGCCCTGGCCGACGAGCCGCGACACGGCTACGGCATCCTGCGCGAGGTCGAGGAGCTGTCCGACGGCGCGGTGCAGCTGCGCGTCGGCACGCTGTACGGCGTACTGGACCGGCTCACCGCGGACGGACTGATCGTGCTGGACCGCGAAGAGGTGCAGCAGGGCCGGCTCCGGCGCTACTACCGCCTCACCGACGAGGGCATGCGGGCCCTCTCCGCCGAGGCGGAGCGGATGGCCGCGGGCGCCAGCGCCGCCAAGCAGCGCATCGCCGAGGGCCGCAAGGCCGGCGGCACCCCGCCCGTCACCGGACCCGGACTCGCCGGAGGACTCGCATGACGACCCTGCTCGAAGCGCGCTACCGCACCGTGCTGCGCCTGCTCCCCGCCTACTACCGCCGGGACCGGGAGGAGGAGATGGTCGAGGTCTACCTCTGGGACGTCGACCAGGAGACCCAGGACCAGAGCAGGCCCACCTTCGGCGAGGTGGCGAGCATCGCCGCCCTCGCCGTACGCAGCCGACTGGCCGCCGCCGGCGCCCCCCGGCGCTACGCCCTGCTCGGCTCGGCCGCCCGGAACTTCGCGCTGTACGCCGTTCTGCTCCAGGCGGCGGCGATCGTCTCCGACGAGGTCCTGCGGGTCACCTGGTCGGCCACCCGGGGCCCCCGGGAATGGGACGTCTTCCTGACCGGCTTCACCGGCAGCGGCCCGCTGCCGACCGTCGTCGCGATCGCCGGATGGGTGCTGCCGCTGCTGTGGACGGTCGGGTTCTTCGCCCTCGTCCACGACCGCCGGCGCCTGGCCCGCGCCGCCGTGCTGTTGGCCGCGCTGCCCTCGCTGTGGCCGCTGATCGAGCCGCTGGTGACCGAATGGCCGCTGTCCGCGCCCTACTTCGTCACCGCCAACGCACTGTTCGCCTGGCTGCCGACCCTCGCCCTGTGCGCCGCCTACCACCGCGACGCCCCGCCCGCCGTACTGCCCGTCGGCACTCCCGGCCTCGCGTTCCTCGCCTGCTGTGTGGTCACCGGCGGCTCCGTCGCGCTCCTGCCCACCATGGCCGACCTCGCGTGGGCGCCCGCGACCTGCTTCGTCCTCGCGGCCCTCGGCTGGCTGCTGCTGCGCACCCGCCGCGCGGAATCCGGTGCCGGAAGCGGCGCTCTGGCCCTCGCGTCGCTGGGCCTGCTGGTCCTCGCGGTCCGGACGGCGTCGCTGATCCTGTGGCTCGGCCTCCCGCTGCCCGCCGTCTACCTCGCCGGCGCGCTCGCCCAGGCGGGCGCGCTCACCCTCCTCGTCGTGGCACTGGCGGTGGTGGCCAGGCGCGACCTCGCCCCCCGCTGACGGGGCCGCGCCGCGCGCTCAGCTGTGGAACTTGACGTAACCGTCGCGGTCCGGGTCCGACCCGCTCTTGGTGTAGGAGTGGACGTCGGCCCGGCTGCCGGCGGGCTTGAACAGGTAGATCGTGTCCTTGTCGTTGTTCCAGATGAAGTTGCAGTTGTCGCGGTAGACGACGTTCTTCGCGTCCGAGTCGCTGCCGTTGCCGCCGCGCAGCTTCACGTAGTCGCCGGGCTGGAGGTAGTGGTTCGCGGTGAACTCGAAGTAGTTACCGGCCGCGTCCTCGACCCAGTACCCCTTGAGGTTCACGGTCTTGGTCGAGGAGTAGTTCTTGATCGTCACGTACTCGTCTTTGGTGTTCCCGGTGGAACAGTTGTTGGAGTCGCTCCCGGGCGCGTCGTACTGGACCCCGCGGATCTTCAGCGCGGACGTGTACTCGGCGGCCTGCGCGGGCACCGCGGTGAGCGCTATGAGCGTGCCCGCGGCAGCGGCGGCGGCGGCCGTGGTGGTGGCAAGGCGTATACGCATGACAAAGCCCCCCTGTGAAGGTTCAGTGAAGAAGAACCTGGAGCGTATACAACCTTCTTGTGTGATCATCACCGGGTTCCCGAAATGTGACCACGTCAGTGCGGGTAGGCGCGCGGAGGCCGCTGCCGGGGCAGTGTGTCGCGGAACTCCGCGATGACGGAGTGGATCTGACGCATCAGCGCGGTGTTCTCGAGACGGTCGAGGTAGAGGTTGCGGCCGGCGAGGGCGAGGGCGTCCACGCAGAAGTACAGGGCCATCAGCGGATTGATGAACAGCTCGCTGTCGCGGGTTCGTTCGGTGAAGCGCACGTCCCCGAAATCGCCGCGCACGGCCGCGGCGACGGAGCCGTTGACGATGCTCGGATGGTCCGGGGTGCACTCCTGGGCGTGGGCCACCGCGTCCAGGTACAGGGCACCCTCCCGGCTCTCGCGGGGCAGCGAGAACGCGCCCAGGTAACCGCCCTCGCGCTCCAGCGCGGCAAGATTCTCCAGGACCAGGGAGTGGTTCACCCCGTGATGGGCGTCCACCCCGAACCCCAGGCAGGCCACGAGCCGTTCGGGTACGTCGTCCAGCCCGGCCACCGCTGCCAGGCTCGCCATGTCCTCCTCGGGGGTGCCGAGTCCGTGCTCGTCGCCACGCAGAAGGATGTCGGTCCCGCCGTCCACCAGCACGATCGCGTCCACCGGACCCAGGTGGTCGAGGAGCGTGCGATAGGCGGCCCGCAGCGGACGCACCCCGGTGAGCGGGAAGGCGTACACCGTCGAGGGCAGGCCCTGCCGGTCCAGCCAGCGGGCGAGGGTGCGCTCGGGGAAGTAGTCGCCGCGGGCCGTGGTGTCGGGGCGGACGGCGGCGACGTCCTGGTCCAGCCATACGTCCAGATCCAGGCCATAGAGGTCGGCGAACGACAGGTTGGCCAGGTGCACTTCCTTCCCGGCGGCCTGGAGGGCGAGGGCCAGGGGAAGGCCGGCGTAGACGTCGAAACCGCCGCCCGCGCCGGCGACGAGTATCCGCCGCGCGTCGCGCAGGCGGGTGAAGAAGGCGGGCTCTTGGAGGGAGAACACCGCAGGACGCTAACAGGCGATCTTTCGCTCATGCCGCGCGCGTAGGAGCGTCAGGCTTGTGGGAGCGCTCCCAACCGGTCAGGATGCTGCGATGACTTCGCCACCCGCGATCCGCCGCTACCGCCCCGACGACCGGGCCGCCCTCGACGACATCTGCATCCGTACCGCGCACAACGGCCTGGACGCCAGGCCGGTCTATGCCGACCCCGGCATCCTTCCGGTGATCTTCGCGCAACCGTACGCCGCGTTGGAGCCCGACCTCGCCTTCGTGCTCGACGACGGCCGAGGGCAGGCCGTCGGATACATCCTCGGCGTCGCCGACACCCCCCGCTTCGTCGCCGAGTTCCGCACCAAGTGGCTCCCGCTGGTCGCCGACCGGTATCCGGAGGGCAGTGCCGCCCCCGGCAGTCCGGA
Source organism: Streptomyces sp. NBC_00028 (assembly GCF_045041065.1). Lineage (NCBI taxonomy): Bacteria > Bacillati > Actinomycetota > Actinomycetes > Kitasatosporales > Streptomycetaceae > Streptomyces > Streptomyces sp. NBC_00028. The sequence continues at coordinate 9,209,064 of NZ_CP108293.1, forward strand.
CGAGCTGATGATCCGGCTCCTGCACGACCCCGAGCGGATGATCGTCCCCGAACTCGCTCCGTACCCCGCCCACTTGCACATCGACCTGCTCCCCGAGTGGCAGGGGCGCGGCTACGGCCGGGAGTTGATGCGGACCCTGCTGCGCGCCCTCGCCGAGCGCGGGGTCCCGGCCGTCCACCTGGTGATGGCGACGGCCAACGTCCCCGCCCGCGCCTTCTACGACCGCCTCGGCTTCCGTGAGATCCCGGTACCGGACCCGGGGTCGATCGCCTGCCTCGGGCGTACCACGGGGGAACGCGAGCGGCTCTAGGCTCCGGCATACTACGATGGCTGTCGAAGTTCGACAGTCGTCGAAATCTGAACGCCGGATCGGAAACGGGGAGACGAGATGGCCAGGACCGTGCGATTCCATGAGGTCGGCGGACCCGAGGTGCTGCGGCTGGAGGACGTGCCGGTGGGCGAACCGGGGCCGGGCGAACTGCTCATCCGTGTGGACGCGATCGGCCTCAACCGGGCCGAGGTCCTGTTCCGCAGCGGTCAGTACATCGAACCCGTCAAGGAGTTCCCCGCCCGGCTCGGCACCGAGGCCGCGGGTGTCGTGGAGGCCGTCGGCGCCGGGGTGACAGGCTTTACGGCCGGGCAACCGGTCAGCGTGGTGCCCGCGTTCTCGATGAACGAGTACGGCGTCTACGCCGAGCGCGCCGTCGTCCCCGCCCGGGCCGTGCTCCACCGCCCCGAAGGGCTCGACGCCGTGGCGGGCGCGGCCATCTGGATGCCGTACGTGACGGCCTACGGGGCGCTCGTCGAGGTCGCCGGGATGCGTGCCGGGGACACGGTCGTCCTGACCGCCGCCTCCAGCAGCGTCGGCCTGGCCGCGATCCAGGTCGCCCGCAGCGTCGGCGCCGTCCCCGTCGCCACCACACGCACCCGCGCCAAGGCCGAGGCGCTGCGGAAGGCGGGCGCCGCCGACGTGATCGTGACGCAGGAGGAGGACGTCGCCGAGCGGATCCTCGACCGCACCGCCGGGCGGGGCGCCGAGTTCGTCTTCGACGCCGTCGCGGGACCCGGAGTGGTCGACCTGGCCCGGGCGGTCGCCCCCGGCGGCACACTGCTGCTGTACGGGGCGCTGAGCGGGCAACCGACCCCGTACCCGGGCTTCGAACTGGGCATGCCCGCGCTCAACATGCGTACGTACACGCTCCACGAGACGACCCGCGACCCCGAACGCCTGCGCCGCGCCGAGGCGTTCGTCGCGTCCGGACTGCGCACGGGAGTGTTCGCCCCGGTCGTCGACCGGACCTTCGCCCTGGCGGACATCGCCGAGGCGCACCGTTACCTGGAGGCGGGCGCACAGGTCGGGAAGATCGTCGTCACCGTGGCGCACCACTGAACGCGCGAAGGGGCCGGGAGTACGATCCCCGGCCCCTTCGCTCTGCCTACGGCAACTCGCTTACGCGCCGCTCGCCTTGAGCATGTCCTCGCGTTCGACGATCTTCACGCGCTCCCGGCCCTGCGGCTCACCCAGCGCCTGCTCGGCGGCGTCCAGCTTGTACCAGCCCTCCCAGGTGGTGAAGCGGATCTCGCGCTCGGCGAGGAACTCCTCCACGGCCTCGGGGGCGGGCGAAGCCGGCGTCTGGAGACGGTCGTTCGCGTAGTCGTCCAGCAGGTTGGCGACCGTCTCGTTGGCGTCGCCCTTGGTGTGGCCGATGAGACCCACCGGGCCGCGCCGGATCCAGCCGGTGACGTACGTGGACGTCAGGTGCTCGCCGCCCTCCTGGAGGACCCGGCCGCCGGCGTCCGGGACGGTGCCCGAGTCGATGTCCCAGGGCAGCTTGGGCAGCTTGTCGGAGAGGTAACCGACCGCGCGGTAGACCGCGTTGACGTCCCAGTCGGTGAACTTGCCGGTGCCCTTGACGTTCCCGGTGCCGTCCAGCTCCGTGCGCTCGGTGCGCAGACCGACGACCTTGCCGTCCTCGCCGAGGATCTCGGTCGGGGACTCGAAGAAGTGCAGGAAGAGCTTGTGCGGGCGCTCGCCGATGTCGCGGATCGCCCAGTTCTCCAGGGTCTTGGCGACCATGTCGACCTGCTTGTTGCCCCGGCGCTCGGCGATCGAGCCCTCGTCGTAGTCGATGTCCTCGGGGTTGACGATGACCTCGATGTTGGGGGAGTGGTCCAGCTCGCGCAGCTCCATCGGGCTGAACTTCGCCTGCGCCGGGCCGCGGCGGCCGAAGACGTGGATCTCGACGGCCTTGTTGGCCTTGAGGCCCTCGTAGACGTTCGGCGGGATCTCGGTCGGCAGCAGCTCGTCCGCCGTCTTGGCGAGGATGCGGGAGATGTCCAGGGCCACGTTGCCCACGCCCAGGACGGCGACCTTCTCCGCCTCCAGCGGCCAGGTGCGCGGCACGTCGGGGTGGCCGTCGTACCAGGACGCGAAGTCGGCGGCGCCGTAGGAGCCGTCGAGCTCGACGCCCGGTATGCGCAGCTCGCGGTCGGCCATCGCGCCGGTCGAGAAGATGACACCGTCGTAGAAGGCGCGCAGGTCGTCCAGGTGGACGTCGGTGCCGTAGTCCACGTTGCCGAAGAGGCGCACCTGCGGCTTGTCGAGGACCTGGTGGAGGGCCTTGACGATGCCCTTGATGCGGGGGTGGTCGGGAGCGACGCCGTACCGGATCAGCCCGAACGGGGCGGGCATCCGCTCGAAGATGTCGATGGACACACCGGGCTCGGTGGCCACGTCGGACTTGAGCAGAGCGTCGGCGGCGTAGATGCCGGCCGGGCCGGCGCCGACGATGGCTACCCGCAGGGGGCGGGGCATGATCAGGTTCCCTTCGAGAGGCGACAAGCGATCTCGTCGGGAAGCCTAAGCTAAGGCAAGCCTAACCCGGTACGCGGGTCCGATCTATGGGCTCATAAGGCTACTTTATGAGCGGGCGCGGGCCGCGCGAGCACCTTCTCACACCCTTCGGGAACCGGATCGCGGGGATCGGCCAACAGTGGTCGACCATGCCCGTGACTTCGAGGGAACCGCATGAAATCCACCGGCGATCCGTGCGTCGGAGACCGCCCCGCCGTCGCCCGCCACGACGACGCCCCCTCCGACGCCTCGGTCGTCGAGCGGTCCTGGGCGGAGCCCGACGCCTTCGAGCTCCTCTTCCACCGGTACGCCGACGACATCCACCGGTACGTCGCCCGCCGGCTCGGCCCCGAGGCCGCCGACGACCTCATGGCCGAGACCTTCGTCGTCGCGTTCCAGCAGCGCCGCCGCTACGACCTGACGCGACCGCACGCCCGCCCGTGGCTGTACGGAATCGTCTCCAACCTCGTCGGCCAGCACCGGCGTGCCGAGGCGCGGCGGCTCAGAGCGCTCTCGCGGGTCGCCGCGACAGGGAGCGGTGACGGCGGTGAGGCGCTCGCGGACCGGGTGGCGGCGCGGGTGAGCGCCGAGCGGACGCGCGCCGAACTGGCGGGCGCGCTGGCGAAGTTGCCCGCCCGGTACCGGGACGTGCTGCTGGTGATCGCCTGGGGCGACCTCGACTACGCGGAGGCGGCGGAGGCGCTCGGCATCCCCGTGGGCACCGTGCGCTCCCGGCTGCACCGTGCGCGGACCAGGCTGCGCGAGGCGCTGGGCGGGTCGGATCCCACAGCCCTGCACGAGGAGACAGAGGAGACCGGACGTGGATGACCTCACCGCCGTACGTGAACTGGAGGCCGACGTGGCCCCGCTCACCGACGAGGCCCGTTTCGCCGCCCGCGCCCGGCTGCGGCGCGCCGTCATTCAGGAGAGCCGTCCGGGGGCGCTGTCGCGGCGGCTGATGCTGCGCGTAGCCGTCGCCGGAACGGCCGCGGCGGCGGTCGCGGGCGGGGTGGTCGTCGCCACCCGGGGCGAGCGTGACGCCGGCACTCCGCGGATGGCCACCTTGAGTGCGGCGGAACTGCTGCACAAGGCCGCGGCGCGGACGCGGGCCGACGGGGCGGGGCTGCCGGTCCCGCGCGGCGACCAGTACCTGTACACCAAGACGTTCATCAGCCGGACCTATGTGAAGGACGGCCGGACGAAGACCTGGACGGACGAGAGCTGGACCTCCGTGGACGGCTCCAGGCCCTCCAGGCGCCAGGAGTACGGCAAGGTCCACAACGACCCCCCGCTGGGCGAACACGAGGTGATGTGGCCGCCGACCGAGTACACCGCACTGGCGAAGTGGCCGACGGACCCGGATGACCTTCTCGAACGACTGCGGATGGGCCAGGACGGGGACGACCGGACGGCGTTCGTGAACGCCATCCAGTTCTTCGCGGTGCCGCGCGTCATGCCGCCCGGACTGGAGGCGGCCTCCTTCGAGGCGGTCGCGCGGATCCCCGGCATCCGGATCGACCGCGGGGCCGTCGACGCGCTCGGCCGTCAGGGGATCGCGGTCTCCTACCCGGAGTACGACTTCGCGTTCCTTTTCGACACGAAGACCTACGCCTACCTCGGGCTGAACGTGGACGGAGGCACCGGGGAGCCGGTGGACGGCCGGATGAAGCTGCACGACCGCTATCACGAGCTGCGGGCCCGGCAGGAGACGGGCGTTGTCGATCGCGTCGGACAACGCCCGTAGGCAGCCTCCCGCCGCCGGTCAGCCGATGTGGTAACTGTCCCCGTACACCTTCCAGTCCAGCGGCGGGTCGAGGTTCAGGTTGCCCTTGCGCAGGAACACCCGCTGGGCCGTGTCGACGCGGCTGGTGTCGCTGTGGGCCTCCTCCTGCTTCATGGCCCACACCCGGGCGTCCAGGAAGGCGTTGAGGTAGGTGACCTCGTCGCCGCCCTGGGCCGGCGTCCGGGCCCGGTTCAGCGCCCGCCCCCGGATGTTGCGGAAGCTGGTCGGGTCGGTGCCGTCGCCGTGCATGACGATGGCGTCGTAGTACGCGAACTGCCCGAGCACGCGCAGCCCGTCGGCCTTGCCCTGCCGCACGGCCGGGTTGAAGTACACGCGGTCGCGCTCGTCGTCCTGGGCCCGCCTAAACTCCGCGTCCTGCGCGGCCCGGCGCCAGTCACCGGGGAAGTTCGGGTCCAGGCCCGCGTGCGAGTCGCTGCCGTCGACCTGGCGCAGCGCCGGGAGGTAGCGGGCGAGGACGTTGCCGGGCTTGCGGTCGGTGTACAGCTCGACGAGGTCGAGCATGTCGCCGGTGCCGGAGCAGAAGCCGATGATGCCCGCGGTGTAGCCGCGGCCGTCGCCGATGTCCTCGATGTACTTGTACTGCGCCTTCCAGTCGAGCGAGGAGTTCTCCGCGCTCGACACCAACTGCATGGCGATCTCCTTCTTCGCCGGGTCGTCGAGTCCGACCGCGGTGGCGCAGACCGCGGCCGCCTCGGAGGTGAGCAGGGGGACGGTGACCGCGGACGCGCCGATCAGGCCGAGCAGGGCGCGACGGGACAGGTGTTTCACGGCGGCTCCAAGTGGAGGTGGGGGGTGGCGAGTTGGCCGTACGTGAACTGATAGGAAGGTTTACTATCAGAGTTGGGGCGCAAGGAACACCCATCGCGTCAAAGGTTCGTACCTATGAACAACGCGCCGGTTACGGCAGCGGCTGCTCCGCCCAGATGACCTTGCCCTCGGGCGTGTACCGCGTGCCCCAGCGCTCGGCGAGCTGGGCGACCAGGAACAGTCCGCGACCGCCCTCGTCCGTCATCGCCGCGTAGCGCAGATGCGGCGAGGTGCTGCTGCTGTCGAAGACCTCGCAGATCAGGGTGCGGTCGTACAGCACCCGGACGCGGATGGGCTCACCGCCGTAGCGGATCGCGTTCGTCACGAGCTCGCTCAGGATCAGCTCGGTGGTGAACTCCAGGTCCTCCAGGCCCCATTGAGTCAACCGCCGGGTGACCTCGGCCCGTACCCGCCCGACCGCCGCCGGGTCGGCCGGCACCTGCCACTCGGCCACCCGGCCGGGGTCGAGCGCACGGGTGCGGGCCACGATCAGGGCGATGTCGTCACTGGGGCGGGCCGTGAGCTTGGAGTCGAGCACGACCTGGCAGGTCTCCTCGGGCGACTCGCCGGCCCGCTCCAGGGCGGCGGCCAGCAGCTCCAGACCCACGTCGATGTCCCGCTCCCGGTCCTCGACCAGTCCGTCCGTGTAGAGCACCAGCCTGCTGCCCTCGGCGAGTTCGAGGTCGGCGGTCTCGAACGGCAGGCCGCCAAGACCCAGTGGGGGCCCGGCGGGCACGTCCGGGAACTCCACACCGCCGTCGGGACGGATCAGCGCGGGCGGCGGATGTCCGGCGCGCGCGACCGTGCAGCGCCCGGACACCGGGTCGTAGACGGCGTACAGACAGGTCGCGCCGGTGACGGGGGCGCCGTCGCCCTCCTGGGTCTCGTCCTGGTCGATGCGGCCGACCAACTCGTCCAGCAGGGCCAGCAGTTCGTCGGGCGGCAGGTCGAGGGCGGAGAAGTTGTGGACCGCGGTGCGCAGCCGCCCCATCGTCGCCGCCGCGTGCAGACCGTGACCGACGACGTCGCCGACCACCAGGGCCACCCGGGCGCCGGACAGGGGCAGTACGTCGAACCAGTCGCCGCCGACGCCGGCCTGCGCGGGCAGATAGCGGTAGGCGATGTCCAGGGCGTTCTGCTCGGGCAGACTCCGTGGCAGCAGGCTGCGCTGGAGCGTGACCGCCATGGTGTGCTCGCGGGTGTAGCGGCGGGCGTTGTCGATGGAGACCGCCGCCCGGGTCACCAGCTCCTCCGCCAGGGCGAGTTCGTCGGTGTCGAAGGGCTCCGGCTTCTGCGAACGCCAGAAGTTGACCACGCCGAGGACCAGGGCCCCGGCCCGCAGCGGCACGGTGATCAGCGAGTGGATGCCGAACTCCAGGACCTGCGCGGTGCGTTCCAGATCCTGGGCCCGCCACCCCGGCGACTCGGCCAGCCGGGCCTCCAGGACCGCCTGACCCGAACGCAGGGCGCGGGCCTGCGGCGCCGACGCCACCAGCCGCATCCGCTCGCCCACCGGGTACAGCGGCGCGTCCTTGCGGATCCCGCTGAACGCCGTGCGCCGCAGTTCGGTCCCCGCCTCCGGCTGACCGCCGCCGAGCACCGCGTCGAACAGGTCCACGGTCGCGAAGTCCGCGAATCGCGGCACGACCAGCTCCGCCAGCTCCTCGGCGGTCCGCGTCACGTCCAGGCTGGTGCCGATGCCCACCCCGGCGTCGTAGAGCATGTTCAGCCGCTCCCGCGCCGTCTCCGCCCGGCCCGACAGAGCCCGCAGCTCCGTGGAGTCGCGCAGGGTCGCCACCGTGCCCGCCGGGCCGCCCTCCAGCTCGGTGGCCCGCTGGTTGACCGCCAGCAGCCGGTCGCCGACCAGGTGCACCTCGTCCGTCGCGACCCGCCCGGAGGCCAGCAGATCGGCCGTGTCCGGCGGCAGACCCAGGTCGAGGACGAGCCGCCCCTCGGCGTCCGCCGGCAGATGCAGCAGCCGCTGCGCCTCGTCGTTGGCGAGCAGGAGCCTGCCCTCCCCGTCCGCGATGAGCACGCCCTCGCGCACGGCGTGCAGCACCGCGTCGTGGTGTTCGTACATGCGGGTCATCTCGTGCGGACCCAGACCGTGCGTCTGGCGCTGCAACCGTCTGCTGACCAGGGCCGTGCCCGCCGTGGCCACCGCGAGACCGACGGCCGCCATCGCGATCAGCAGCGGCAGCTGCTGGTCCGCCGTCCCGCCCACGTGTTCCGTGGTGATCCCGGCCGACACCGCTCCGACGACCTTGCCGTCCGGGTCCTTGATCGGCACGACGGCCTGCACCAGCGGCCCGATCGTCCCGTCGATCTGCTCGGTCACCACGTGCCCGGCCAGCGCGGGCGCGAGATTGCCGACGAACTTCTTGCCGATGCGGTCCGGCTTGGGATGCGTGTAACGGATCCCGTCGGTGTTGAGCACGACGATGAAGTCCACGCCGGTCGCCTTGCGCGCCGCCTCGGCCCGGGGCTGGAGCACCGCGGTGGGATCCGGGGCGCTGAGCGCCTCGCGGGTGCCCGGGGCGTTGGCGAAGGCCTCGGCGACGGCGACCGAGCGGTTGCGGGCCTCGGTCGTGCTGTCGTGCCGCACCTGGAGCACCAGGGCCACCACCGCGGCCACGACCAGCAGCAGCACGATCACGACCTGGAGCACGAACACCTGCCAGGCGACACTGCGCCCGCCCAGCGCCGACCGCGCCTCCGCCCGCCCGCGCCGCGACCGGCCTGCGTCACGCTGCGAGAGTCGGGCCATGTGCCATGTCTACACTGCACGGCCCCAGGAGGCGAGGGGCGTCACGGACTGTGACACGTCCTGCACGACACCTCGGCATCGCCCTCGCACCTCCCGGCGCCCCAGGCGTGGCAGGTCGCTGACGGCGGCTCATCGCTGCCGCCGCCGTCGCTCCGGTCGCCGCGTCGCCAGCAGCAGGGCGATGTCGTCCGGCCGCTCCGCGGTGTGCTGGGCCGCCGTGGTGAGACGGTCAGCCAGGTCCGCGAGGCGGGTCGAGGGGTTGCCGGCCCGGGTCAGGGCCAGCCGCAGGGCGCTGATGCCGTCGTCGATGTCGACGCCGGGCCGTTCGACGAGACCGTCGGTGTAGAGCGCGAGGACGGCGCCGGGCTCCACCTGCAACTCGGTGACCGGGTAGCGGGCCCCGGCGTCGACGCCGAGGACGACGCCGCCGGGCAGGTCGAGGACGCGGGTGGAGCCGTCGGGGTTGCGCAGCAGGGGCGGGGGATGGCCGGCCCGGGCCGCGCGGGCGAGCCCGGTCGCCGGGTCGAGCCGGATGTAGCAGCAACTGGCGAACTGACCGGGATCGAGGTCGATGAGGAGATGGTTCGTCCCGCTCATGACCTCGTCCGGCGGCCGGTCGCCGAGCGCGAACGCCCGGACCGCGCTGCGCAGTTGCCCCATGGTCGCGGCGGCCTGCACACCGTGTCCCTGGACGTCCCCGATCACCAGGGCCAGGCCGTCCCCCGACTCGACGACGTCGTACCAGTCGCCGCCCACCTCCATGCCCTGGGTGCCCGGCAGATAGCGCCCGGCGGTCTCCACCAGCGGATGGTCCGTCAGCCGCCGGGGCAGCAGCGCCTGCTGGAGCCCGCGGGCGAGCGCGGCCTCGCTCTCGTAGCGCTGGGCCTTCTCCATGGCGTGCGCGATCAGCCCGGCGAGCGCGGTCAGCACCGAGCGCTCCTCGCCGCTGAAGCTGTGCGGCCGGTCGAAGCCGAGGATGCAGGAGCCGACCGGGCGCCCCGAGGCGATCAGCGGCAGGAAGGCGCGAGCACCCTCCGTGGCGTCCAGCGCGATGCCGGGGTAGGCGGCGGAGAGCTGTTCCATGGAGTCGAAGAAGAGCGGCCGGCCGGTGGTGAGCGTCTCGACGCCGGGCAACTGCGCGTCGAGGCCCACGCCGTCGAACGGGGCGAGGAACCCCGGCGGGAAGCCGGACTCCCAGGCCAGGAAGAGATGCCGGTCCTGAAGGAGGTAGAGGGCGAGCCGCCGGCCGCCGAACGCCGGGAGCAGCTCCCGCATGACCACGGCGGAGACCTGGCGGGCGGTGACGGCCTCGGTCAGGGCGATGGCGAGGACGATCGGCCGGTACAGCGGGGCCAGCGAGGACGCGCCGGACGTACCGCCCCCGCCGCCGCCCGCGGCCGCCGCCTCTGCCTCGGTCGCGTCGGACATCCGGCTGCTCGGCTGGACGGTGCAGGTCAGCACGTCCGGGCCGGGATAGACCGACAGCGCCAGCCAGTCGCCCTCGAAGGAGTCCTGCGCCGGATCGGGAGGCCGCCGCACATGCAGGTGCACGGGGGCCGGCGACAGCAGGGCGCTGCGCAGATGGTCCTCGAAGTCGGGCTGGCTCAGCCACGGCACGCTGTCCCACAGCGGGCGCCCGAGGAGCAGGTCGCGCGGCTGGTGCAGCAGCTGGGCGGCGCGCGGGTTCGCGTAGGCGACGAGCCCGAGCCGGTCCAGGCAGAACACGCCCTCCGGCAGCAGGTCGGCGGCGGCGTCGCCCGCCGCCGAGGGGCCGGGGTCGAGGACGAACCCGCGCACGTGCCGCGCGCCGGACCCGGTGGCCGAGGCGTCCGGCGTCCAGAACTCCATCAGCCGCAGTCCGCCGTCCGGGGCCCGCACATACAGCGGCAGCGACGGAGGCGGCCGGTTCGCGGCGGTCTCGTGGAGCGCGGCCAGCACCCGCTCCGCGTCCACGGGGGAGACCGCGTCCGCGAGGGCCCGCACGGTGCCGGCGAACTCCGTCGGCGCCACCCCCAGCAGGGCGTGCAGCGGCGCGTCGGCGGTGACCACGCCGGTCGCCGGGTCCCAGGCGAACCGGCCGAGCCGCCCCACGGACGGGTGCACCGCCGGCGGCCGCACGCACAGGGGCTCGCCGTCCCAGACGACCGTCTCCTGATGGTTCTCCAGCTGGGCGGCCAGGTCCTCGGCGACCCGCGTCAGCCGCTCCCGCGCGCTCAGCACGTCGGCCGCGTCGGCTGCCGCGGGCCGCAGCACGGTCAGGACGCCGTACGTCGACGAGGCGCCCACGACCGGCACGTACAGCGAACCGAACTGGAACGGCAGCCCCGCCGCGAACTGGGGATAGTGGCGCATCGTCTCCGTGGCGTTCGGCAGCACCACGTGCACCCCGAGCCGGTAGGCGTCGGCGACGGGGAACGGCCGGTCGGCGTGCAGCCGCCACCAGGGCCGGAACAGCGGCCCCGGCAGCCCGGCGAGAACGGCCAGCCGCAGCATCCCCGGGGTGTGCGAGCGCAGGTAGATACCGCCGGCGTGTCCCCCGGCCGCGCCGATCGCCTCCGTCGAGGCGTCGATCAGCAGTGCGGCCAGCGGTCCCGGCGTCCGGTGCGTGTCCTCACCGCTCCCAGTCATCGGCCCTGCCTCGTCGCTGTGCCGCCGCTCGGGCGACACAGCAAGAATGCGCCACGGGACGTGTGCGGCGCACCCGGACGGCGGCCAGGGACGAGAGTGGCACGCGGTGTCAGGGGCGCAGTCCCTGGAGCCCCTCGTAGGCCGCCGACACGATCTCCAGGCCCCGCTGGTCGTCCGCGGGCTCCCGCATCTGGTGGGTCACGTAGGCCACCGCCATCCGGGCCTCGGGATCGACCATGACGAGGGAGCCGCCCCACCCGCCCCAGCCGTACGCCGTGCCGAACAGGCCGTAGCCCAGGCCCCAGCGCATCGGCATGCCGAGCGTGCGGTCCGCGCCGTCGAACTGCTCCTCCCACGCCCGTGCGCACCCCGCCGGGGACAGCAGCCGAACCCCGCCGACCGTGCCCCCGCACGCCATCGCCGACTGCACGAGGGCGACGGACCGGGCGTTTCCGTAGCCGTTCGCCGCCGGGATCTCGGCCCGGCGCCAGGCCAGGCTGTTGGCGTCCCGGACCCGCAGCGCGGTCGCGGTGGCGGGCTTCGGTTCCGCGTTCGGAGCGCTCGCCGTGTAGTCCTCGTCGTGCGAGGGCGGCGGGACGGCGAGCGCCACGCGGTGGTCGTCCCGCGGGCCCAGACCGATCCGGAAGTCGGCGCCGAGGGGCCCGGCCACCTCCTCGGCGAAGAACGTGCCCAGGGTGCGGCCCGTGATCCGGCGGACCACCTCGCCCACCAGGAAGCCCTGGGTGAGGGAGTGGTAGCCGGCCGCGGTTCCCGGCTCCCACTGCGGGGCCAGCGCCGCGAGCCGGGCCGTGACGGCGGGCCAGTCGTAGATCTCGGCGACGGGCCCGTCGTAGTCGGGCAGGCCCGCGGTGTGCGACAGCAGATGCCGTACGAGCACCTTGTCCTTGCCCGCGGCGGCGAACTCGGGCCAGTACCGGGCCACGGGCGCGTCCAGGTCGAGCTCGCCCCGGTCCACCAGGACCAGGGCGGCGAGGGCCGTCATCGTCTTGGTCACCGAGAAGACGTTCACGACGGTGTCGCGCTCCCACGGCCTGGTCCGGGCGGCATCCGCGTACCCGCCCCACACGTCCACCACGGCCTCGCCGTCCACGAAGACCGCGGCCGAGCCGCCGGCGTCCCCCTCGTCGAGGAAAGCGGCCAGCGCGCCCGGCACGGCCGTGAACAGATCGTCGTACGAGCCCTGGATGTCTGCCATGGGCGGAATCTAGCGCCGGGCGAGGGGCCGCGGGCAACCGAATTTCCGGGCGAAGGCGGGGGCGGGGCGCGCGGTCGGCGGGGAAACGGCGGCCGTGGCTCATATCGTGGGATGTGATGCGATAACGGCAGTGAGGCGGCAGAGCCATGGCGGACGCTGGGATCGACTACGCAGCGGTGTTCCAGGCGCTGCCCGGCATGGTGGCGGTGCTGACCCCCGAGCTGGTGTACGTGGACGCCAATGAGGAGTTCATCCGTATGTCCGGACGCAGCCGGGAACAGCTCGTCGGCCGCTACCTCTTCGACGTCTTCCCCGACAACCCCGGCGACCCGGCCGCCTCCGGCATGCGTAACCTCGCGGCCTCCCTCCAGCGCGTCCTGGCCACCGGTGAGCGCGACACCATGGCCGTACAGCGCTACGACGTGCACTCCCTGGAGGAGCCGGGACAGTGGGAGGAACGCTACTGGAGCCCCATCAACGCCCCCGTGCTCGGCCCGGACGGCGAGGTCGTCCTGCTCGTGCACCGGGTCGAGGAGGTCACCGAGTTCATCCGAGACCGCGGCGGCCCCGTCGGGACCCGGGCCCGGGCGCTGGAGGCCGAACTGTACATCCGCGCCAGGGAGTTGCAGGAGGTCAACGAGCGGCTGAGAAAGGCCCACGCGCGCGAGCGCGAGGTCGCCCTCGCCCTCCAGGAGGCGATGCTCCCGGCGCCGCGCCAGGTGCGCGACCACCGGGCGGCCGTACGCTACCGGCCCGCCGTCGGCGCGTTGAACGTCTGCGGCGACTGGTACGACCTCGTGGACCGGATCGGCGGCGACCGCATCTGCGTGGCGGTCGGCGACGTGGTGGGGCACGGGCTGGCCGCGTCCTGCGTGATGGGCCAGCTGCGCAGCGCGCTGAGTGCCGCCTCCCGGGTCGCCGACGGGCCCGCGCAGGCCCTCGACGTCCTCGGCCGGTACGCCAACGTCGTCCCCGGCGCCGAGTCCGCGACGGTGGTCACCACCTTCGTCGACTTCGACGCCCGCACGATCACCTACAGCAGCGCCGGCCATCTCCCGCCGGCCCTCGTCCACGCCGACGGCCGGGTGGAGTTCCTCGACGGGGCCACCGATCCGCCGCTGGACGCCAGCCCCGACCCCGTTTCGCGCCCCGAGGCGACGGTCGGCTTCGGCGCGGGCGACACGCTGGTCCTCTACACCGACGGACTGGTGGAGCGCCGCCGCGAGGACATCGACACTGGCCTCGGCCGGCTCGCGGACTCCCTGACCCGGCACCGCAAGGCCGAACCCGAACCGATGGCGGACGCGGTGCTGCTGGAGCTGCTGCCGCCGGAAGGGGCGACGGACGACACGGCGTTGATCGTCGTACGGCTGTGAGGCGGCGGGGCGGAGACCGACTGGGCCGGATGCAGCAGCACAAGGGGCAGGTCACAGGTGGGGCCGGACAGGCTGGACCGCAGCCCAGCCCACCCCCCGGGAGCCCTTGATGCATCTGTCCTCCGCCCTGCGCGCCGCCTCCGTCGCCGCGCTCTGCGTGGCCGTACTGACCCCCGTCACCGCCGCCGGCCCCGCGTCCGCCGCCCCGCGAGGCGGCGACGACCACCGACTCCAGGAGCAGCTCGACCGGTTCGTCCGCAGCCCCGGCGGCCCACCCGCCGTCATCGCCGTCCTCCACTACGGCAGGAAGACCCGCGTCCTCACCGCCGGCGCCGCCGACCTCCGCACCGGCCGCCCGCCCCGCCCCGACGACCACATGCGCATCGCCAGTACCGCGAAGGCCTACAGCGGGGTCGTGGCCCTGGCACTGGCCGACCGCGGCGCCCTCGACCTGGACGACACCCTGGCCCGGCGCCTGCCCCGACTGCCCGCCGCCTGGGGCGCGGTGACACTGCGCCAGCTGCTCCAGCACACCAGCGGGCTGCCGGACTACTCGGAGAGCACCGTGTTCCGGGACGAGATCCGCGCCGACCCGCGGCACCACTTCGACTCCCGCCGCCTGCTCGACTACGTGGCCGACAAGCCGCTCCGCTTCGCCCCCGGCAGCCGCTACCAGTACTCCAACTCGGACAACATCGCCGTGGCGCTGATGGCGGAGGCGGCGACCGGGACCCGGTACGAAAGCCTCCTGCGTGAACTCGTCTACCGGCCGCTCGGCCTCCACCGCACCAGCCTGCCGCAGGGCTACCGGATGCCGAAGCCGTACATGCACGGCTACGCCGTGGACCCGCCGGCCGCGCCGGAGGACGTCAGCGAGGTCCTGGGCATGTCCGGCGTGTGGGCCTCCGGAGGCATCGTCTCCACACCGGCCGACATGAACCGCTTCGTCCGCGGCTACGTCGGCGGCGCGCTCTTCGGAGGACGCATGATCCACGCGCAGCGCCGGTGGATCGAGGGCTCCTCCGAGCCCGCCGGGCCCGGACACAACCGGGCGGGCCTCGCGCTCTTCCGGTACGACACCCGGTGCGGTGCCGTGTACGGCCACACCGGCAACACCCTCGGCTACACCCAGCTCGTCGCGGCCAGCCCGGACGGCCGCCGCTCGCTGACGTTCTCCGCCACCACGCAGATCAACAAGGCGACCGACCCCGCCCAGGTGGAGCGGATGCGCGAGCTGGAGGAGAACCTCGTCTGCGCACTGCTGCGGCATCCCTGACGGTCAGCGCGGAGCGGACGGGCAGGGCGGAAAGGCACATGCGAGTCGGAGCTCTTCGAGCGTGAGGTCGAGCGGGCGGCCAGGGACCTGCGCGCCCGGCTCCGCCGGCACCCCTGCGCCATGAGTTCGTCCACCGTCAGCCCGACAACCCCCGTGAGGTGGCGGGGCTGGTGCGGATGGTCCGGTAGCGGCACTGGACGCCGCGGGCGGTGCGCGAGTGGTGGGCCGGACGCGCACAGGTCCACGCCTGGATCGAGTCCGAACTCGCGGGGTATCTCTTCTGGCTGACGGAGCGGCGTGAGCCGCGTCGTGGTGAGCCACTCCCTCCGCTGTGCGGGTGCCGGCCTCTCGACGGCGGGTGCGTCACCGACGCGTCCGGCCGACGCGCTTACTCCGTGGCCCTGCGCCCCTGTACCGCCCAGGCGCGAGCCGTCAGCGGGATCGTCCCGTCGGCCTGCGTGGGCACCCGTTCGCGCAGTGCCCGGCGCTGCTGCTCGCGGCGGTCGGGGGAGAGGGCGGCGACATAGCCGGGGGCCGGGCCCTGGCCGGACAGGAACGGGGTCCACAGATCGTCGAAGTGGGCGAACAAGGTCGGGATCTCGATCGGTGCGACCGTGACGTCGGTCAGCCCTGCCTCGCGCCACAGGGCACGCAGTGCGGACGGCCGGCAGAGCGGGAAGCGCCGGCTCTCGTCGTGGGCCCCGGCCGACGGGTCGACTGCCGTGGCGGCGGCCCAGAAGTGGCGCAGGAAACCCATGCCCTCGGCGTAGTCCCACACATAGGCGGCCACCACGCCGCCCGGCCGCACCCCACGCACCGCCTGCGCCAGCGCGACGCCGGGCGCGGGCAGGAAGTTCAGCACCAGTCCGCTGACGGCCACGTCGAACACCGCGTCCCGTACCGGCAGCGCCTGGGCGTCCGCCACGGCGACCCACGTCGGCGGGGGAGTGGACGCGCGCGCCGTCGCCGCGAACCCGGCGGACCGCTCCACGCCCAGCAGGGCGCCGGGCCGGCACCGTGCGGCCACCGTCGAGGTGAGCGCCCCCGACCCGCAGCCGATGTCCAGCCACCGGTCCCCGGGCGGACGGTCCAGGCGACGGACGAACTCGTCGGCGACCAGCCGGCTCCACCGGCCCATGTACCGCTCGTAGGCGTCGCCGGTGGTCCACACGTCGAAGCGTCGTTCGCTCACCCCTCCACCTTGCCCCGTCTCAAGGGGCGTTGCAGGCGGCCGGCACGGGCCGAGCGGCCGGGCGCGCGCGTCGCGGGCGGCCGAGCAGGACGCCGAGCAGCACCAGCGGCAGCCCGCACACCTGCCGGACGGTCAGCGCGTCGCCCGCGAGCGCCGTGCCGAGCAGCACCCCGGTCACGGGGTTGAGCAGCCCGATCAGACCGACCGTCCCCGCCGGTAGTCGCCGCAGGCCGGCGAACCACACGGTGAAGGCCAGTGCCGTGGCGACGACGGAGACATAGGCGAAGGCGAGCAGCGCCGAAGTGGACAGGGCGGGCGGCGGACCCTCCACGGCCGCGGCGACCGGCAGCAGGAACAGCGCCCCGGCGGTCAGCTGCCAGGCGGTCGAGGCGAGCACCGCGCCGCCCGCGTTCCACCTCTTGGTCAGGATGTGGCCGAAGGCCGACACCAGCATCGCCCCGCCGGACGCGAGCATCCCCGGCACACTCGCCCCGTCCGCGCCGGTGAACAGCATCAGACAGACCCCGGCGAGTCCGACGGCGGCGCCGGTGAGAGGGGCGGCGCCGGGCCGCTCGGCGACCAGGGGCCAGGCGATGAGCATCATCGTCAGCGGGGACACGGCCATGACGGTCGAGGCCACGCTCGTCGGGAGCAGTTGCGAGGCGGCGTAGACGAGGACGAAGAACACGCTCACGTTGAGCAGCCCGAGCACCGCCGACCGCCACCACCACACCCCGCGTGGTCGCCGCCGGGCGAGGGCCAGTAGCACCAGGCCGGCCGGCAGCGCCCGCAGGGCGGCCCCGTACAGCGGCCGGTCCGTCGGCAGGAACTCATGGGTGACGTAGTAGTTGGTGCCCCAGGCCACCGGCGCCACGGCGGTCAGTGCCACCCACCGCGCATTAGCTTCCATGGAAGCCAATATAACTTCTCGGGAAGCTAAAGTGGGGTGCATGTCCACGGAAGACCGGCAGCCGCCGGACCGCGTAGCCCGTATCCAGGCCGACTGGCGCCGCGAGCGGCCCGATCTCGACGTCGGTCCGCAAGGCGTGATCGGCCGACTGCACCGGCTCGCCGACCGGCTCACCGAGGAACTCGTGCTCGTCTACGGCCGCTACGGCCTCGGCGAAGGGGAGTTCGACGTCCTGTGCGCCCTGCGCCGGGCCGGTGAGCCCTACGAGCGGGCGCCCGGCGAACTCGCCGCGCACACCATGGTCACCACCGGCGCGATGACGAAGCGCATCGACCGGCTGGAGCGGGCCGGCCTCGTCACCCGCCGCCGCTCCGCCGACGACCAGCGCGGCCGGATCGTGGCCCTCACCGACCCCGGCCGCGCCCTGGTCGACCAGGCCTTCACCGACCACATGCACAACGAACGCCGGCTCCTGGACCTGCTGACACCCACCGAGGCCGAGACCCTGGAGCAGCTGCTCACCACCTGGCTCTCCCGCCTGGAACCCCCGACGCCGGGCTGACCCAGCCGTTCAGACGGTGACGACGAGCTTGCCGCGCGGATGCCCGCTCTCCAGATGCCGTACGGCGGCCACGGCGTCCTCCAGGGGGTAGGTCCGGTCGATCACCGGGGCGATCGCCGCCGTCTCCGCCAGGGCCTTGAGCCTCAGCAGATCCGGTTGCCGGGTACGGGCGAAGACCGGGCGCAGGCGCTGGCCCACGAAGAGGGACAGCACCAGACCGCGCACCTGGCGGTCCAGACCGCCCAGCACCGGCCCCCCGTCCTCGCCGCCGACGAAGAGGACCGTGCCGCGCGGGGCGAGGACCCGGCGCAACCGGGACAGGGAACGGTTGCCGGCGGCGTCGACGACGAGGTCGTAGCGGACGGCGCGGGCGGTGATGTCCTCCCGGGTGTAGTCGATGACGTCGGTGGCGCCCAGCGACCCGACCAGATCGGCCGCGCCGGGACCGCACACCCCGGTGACCTCGGCACCGTAGTGCGCGGCGAGCTGTACGGCGAAAGTGCCCACGCCGCCCGAGGCGCCGATCACCAGGACCCTCTGGCCGGGGCCCGGGAGCGCCTGGTCCAGGGCCTGGAGCGCGGTGATGCCGGAGACCGGCAGGGCGGCGGCCTGGACGAAGGACAGGCCCGCGGGCATCGCGGCGAGCTGTTCGGGCTTGGCACGCGCGTACTCGGCGAAGGAGCCGTCGCACTGCCCGAACACCTCGTCCCCCGGCCTGAACCCGGTCACCTTCTCCCCGACCGCCGCCACCCGGCCGGCCGCGTCCCAGCCGCGCACGACATGGGCGGGGCGGCGCAGCCCCAGTTCGGGACTGAGCCGGGCGATGTAGGGCCGGCCCGTCATCAGATGCCACACGCTCGGGTCGACGCCCGCGGCCCGTACCTCCACGAGCACCTCGTCGTCGCGGGGCACGGGACGCTCGACGTCCCGCAGTTGCAGTGAATCGGTGGAGCCGTACGCGTACTGGACGATGGCCTTCATCGGGGGCACTCCTCCGCGCCGGTTCGACGGTGTCCTCCCGGATGGTCCCGACGAACCGCGCGACTGACCAGCCCCCGCGACGCCCGCGTCCCCCGGCTTCTGCCGGGCGCCGCGCCTGCTTACTGCCGGGCGCCACTCCTGCGGCGTACGGCGAACACGACGGCCACCGCCACGACCAGCACCACCGCGACGGCGACCCACGCCCCGGCCGACAGACCGCCGTCGTCGTCCTGCTCGGAGTCGGCCGCCTGCGGGGTCGGCGAGGCGTCGGTCTTCTCTGCGGTCGGTGTCGCCGACGCGCTCTCGGAGACGCTGGGCGACGGGCCGACCGGCGTCGCGCCCGGCGCGGCGGCCTTCAGTTTCAGCACCGGAGCGGGGTTGCCCTCCGCGTGGCCGTGCCCGTCGTCGTCGCCGGACTCGTCCAGCTCGATCCAGCGGTCGACCTTGCCGTCGCCGTACGTCTGGAGCGTCTTGAACGCCAGCTCCTTCGCGTCCGGCAACTGCCGTACGACGACGGAGTACTCGGCGTCGGCGCCCACCTTCAGCGCCGCGCCCTTCACGGTGTAGCCGTCGTCGGTCGCGCTGAACTTCCAGCCCTCGGGGCCGTCTTCGTAGGTCACGTCGGACGGGGCGATGCCCTTCGGCAGGACCACCCGGATCCGGGCGATCCCGGCGGTGGTGGACTCCGACTCGGCGGTGAAGGTGAGTTCGGCGTTCTGGGCGAGCGCCTGCGCGGCGTCCGACTCGACCTCCACATGGGCGGTGGCCGGAACGGCGGTGCACAGTACGGCGGTTGCCGCCGCGGCCACGGCGACGGTCAGACGGCGGGTGATGCGGGACATGGGTGTCTCCAGGCATGGGGGTATGACGGGGCCGCCGTACGGCGAGAGCCGAACAGGCACCCCGATCGGGTCAGGTGACGAGAGCTGCCCGACCCGGCGGCGGCCCCCGCCGCACCACCGCGTACGCGAGAACGGTCCCCATGGGCGCCGTCCGCACATCCTCCGCCGCCCGCGGAACCGGTACACCGAGCCGCCCGGTCGGCTGCGGCCAAGTGAACAGCGCCCGCGCGGCGGCCACATGGGCCCGCACCGAGCCCAGCACCCTGCCCACACCCCGGGCGAGCGTCCAACAGGCCACGTCCGCACGGTGCAGCAGCACCGCGACGAGTACGGCGACCAGGGCGTGGGCCGCCGTCATGGCCACGGAGCCGTGCAGCGGCTGCTCCCGCATCGTCGTGTGGCCGTGGTGGTGGACGTGCGCCCGCGGCGTGTGCGCGGTGAGCGTCAGCCACAGATGCAGCCCCGACTGCCCCGCCACGCTGCACACGACGACCGTGCCCACATGACGTGGCCGGCGCACGCCGACCAGCCCCAGGCCGAAGAGCCCGGCGGCCACGGTCGCCGCCCGCGCCCACGGCACGGACTCCGCACCGAGCAGATGGTGGGCGCTCACCCCGAGCACGGAGCCGACGACGGCGAACACCGCGGCCCGCAGGACGGGCAGCGGTGCTCGGCGGTTCGCGACGTGCGGGTTCATGACCCGCTCATCCTGGCCCACGGGGGGCGCGCGGCGCAGGCCGCTCGGGAAAGATCGACGGCGTCAGAGGGAAACCTCCACCGCCCCTCGAGACCGGGAACGCACCCAGCCGAGCAGCACCACCGAGCACAGGGCGGCCAGCGCGCACCAGGTCGAGACGAACTCCAGCCGCCACAGCGCCGAGCAGACCAGCGCACCCCCGCCCATCAGCAGCCCCAGCACGAACAGCCGCCGGTCGCCGGAGAGCAGCAGCGAGCCCACGGTCGCCAGCAGATACCCGGCGATGAGCAGCGGGGTGTGGGGCAGCCCGATCGAATAGCCCATGGTGTGCCCGCGGATCTCCGCCGTCACCGGCCCGGAGACCAGGGCCTGCGCGAGCGCCGCGGCCGTCACCGCCCCGGCCACCAGCGGCACCGCCAACCGGCGCCGGGCCCGCGGCACGGCCGCGCACCACACGGCCACCGGCACGCCTAAAGCCAGCACGGGCAGCGCGATGACGGCCCACACCACCGTCGCCGTCCCGCTGCCGCCACCGGAGTTCCACACCAGCGCCTCGACGATCTGATGCGCCCCGAGCAGCAACGGAAGCCCGGCCAGCGGGACATCGCGCGGATGGCGCACCCGCGCCAGGCAGGCGACGCCGACCGCCGAGACCGCCGTACCGGCCACCAGGTCGGCCGTCGCACTCCAACACATCACGCCACCCGGGGCTTTGGACCGCGGCCACCCGTCGTGACCGCCCACCACGTTACGTCGGCGCCGGCCGACGTCCGGGAGGACACGGGGCCGGGCAGCCGGAGCGGGGGCGGGGCGGGCGCAGGGGGAAGGGTCCTGATCAGAACGCCCCGGACACCCCTTAGGCTTCTGCCGTTGGTCAAACCGTCAAACAGACGTCGGCCGACACGACAACCAGGGGAGCAGGGGGGACGGGGGCCGATGAACGACGCGTCCGAGGCGTTCCAGCCACTACAGGGGGACGATCCGCTTCAGGTGGCCGGCTACCGGCTGGCCGCGCGGCTCGGCGCGGGCGGCATGGGGCGCGTCTACCTGTCGCACACCCAGGGCGGCCGGCCGGTCGCCATCAAGGTCGTACGGCCGGAACTCGCCGACAATCCGGACTTCCGCCGTCGCTTCCGCCGGGAGATCAACGCGGCCCGGCAGGTCAGGGGCGCCTACACCGCGGAACTCCTCGACGCCGACGCCGACGGCACACCGCCCTGGCTGGCCACGCTCTACGTCCCCGGGCCCTCCCTCGCGGAGGCCGTCCACCGGCGCGGGCCGCTGCCGGTCCCGGCGGTGCTGTGGCTGATGGCGGGCGTCGCCGAGGCGCTCCAGGCGATCCACGGGGCCGGCATCGTGCACCGGGACCTCAAACCGTCGAACGTGCTACTGGCCGCCGACGGTCCGCGCGTCATCGACTTCGGTATCTCCCTGGCCGCCGATCTGACCGCGCACACCACCACGGGCGCCGCCATCGGCACACCCCAGTTCATGGCCCCCGAACAGGCGCTCGCCACCGAGATCACGGCGGCCACCGACATCTTCGCGCTCGGCCAGACGGCGGCCTTCGCCGCCCTCGGCGCGCCGCTGTACGGCAACGGCCCCTCCGCCACCGTCCTGTACCGCATCGTGCACGCGGCGCCCGACCTGTCCGGTCTGCCGGAACCGATCCGGCCGCTGATCGCGCGGTGTCTCGCCGCCGATCCGAAGGACCGCGTCACCGCGGCCGAGGTCGTCGAGTGGTGCCGGCAGCGGCTGGGCCGCGACGCCGACGCGGGCGGCGGACCGGCGGTGTGGCGGGAGATCACGGGCCCGGAGGTGCCGGCCCCGGCGCCGGTCCCCGACCCCACGGCGGTACAGGCGCCGGTCGCCGACGCGACTGTGGTCCAGGCTCCGGTTCCCGACCCCCGGTCGGCCGCGGCTGCGGAGGGAGATGAGGGTGCGGACGCCGCGCAGATCTCGGCACCGGAGCCGACCCTGGCGCCGGCCTTCGGGCCCGGCTCGGCGCCCGCCGCCGGGTCCCTGGCACAGCAGCAGCCGCTGATCGCCCCGGTGCGGACGTCCACGCCGACGGTGCCGGACCAGGGGCGGGTCCGGCGCAGACGTACGGCACTGATCGCGGCGGCCGTCGTGACCGCGTCGGCGCTGCTGGTGACGGGCCTGGTGTGGCGGGCCAAGAGCGGCGACGACGAGGCTCGCGACGGGGGCACGAGCACGTCCTCGACACCGGAACCCACCGGATCCCGACGGTCGTCGGCGTCCTCGTCGACGGCCGCGGACGTGGCCGACGCGGCAGTCGGTGACGGCGGTGACGCAACCGGGGAGGCGGCGGGCGCTGAGGCGAGTGCGGACCAGCAGCCGCAGGCGATCCCGGGGTTCTCGCCCATGAACCTGGACGAGCAGAACTCCCTGTACCTCCACAGCGGCGAGCGGCCGGAGATCCGCGACGACCGCAAGGGCGACATCCGCTTCACCTGCGAGGAGATCGGCTGCGCGCTGGAGAGCGACAAGAGCTTGATCGTCCAGATGTTCGGTAACCCGGGCAACACCTACGAAGACTGCAAGTTCATGCTCAGCGGCGCCAAGGGCAAGGAGTTCCACAACTTCTCGCTGGCCGCGTCGGCGGCGGGCAGCGAGTTCTGCATCCAGCACCCCTCCGGTGACATCGCGCTGATGGTGATCCAGGTGAAGTCGACCGCGCTGTGGGACAAGCCGGGGTTGAGCTTCGTCCAGGTGGACACGACGGTCTGGCGCAAGGAGTGAAGGAGTAGCGAGGTCACGGGCGCGGACCCTCACGGCAGCAGTCGGCGCTCTTTGGCGACCGCCACCGCTCCCGCACGGGTGTCCACGCCGAGCTTGTCGTAGACGCGGCGCAGATGGGTCTTGACCGTGGCCTCGCTGATGTAGAGGGCGCGGGCGATGTCCCGGTTGCCGATGCCCAGGGCCAGCTGGGCCAGGATGTCGCGTTCCCGGTCGGTGAGGGTGGGCGGCGGCTTGCGCAGGTTGGCCATCACGCGGCCGGCGACCGGCGCCGACAGGGTGGTGCGGCCCTCGGCGGCGGCGTGGATCGCCGCGAACAGCTCTTCGGGGCGCTCGGCCTTGAGCAGGTAGCCGGTGGCGCCCGCCTCGATGGCGCGGGTGATGTCGGCGTCGGTGTCGTACGTCGTCAGCACCAGGACGTGCGGGGAGGCGCCGGGCGCGGAGGTGAGACGGCGCGTGGTCTCGACGCCGTCGATGCCCTCGCCCAGCTGGAGGTCCATCAGCACGACGTCCGGCGTGAGCTTCCCGGCCAGCGCGAGCGCCTCCTCACCGGTGCCGGCCTCCCCGACGACCTCGATGTCCGGGGCACTGTCGAGCAGCGCGAGCAGCCCGGCCCGTACGACGGCGTGGTCGTCACAGACGAGGATGCGGACGGGGGCGGACGCGGGGCCCGGGGCCATCGCGGACGCGGGGTCGGGGTCGGTGGTCATCGGGGCGCCTTCCTGGGGGCGGCTGCGGTCATCGGGTCGGGGTCCGGGGGACGGCGGTGGTCATCGGGGCGCCTTCCTGGGGGCGGCTGCGGTCATCGGGTCGGGGTCCGGGGGACGGCGGTGGTCATCGGGTCGGGTCCGGGGGGGGCGGCGGTGGTCATCGGGGCGTCTGCCGGGGGTGGTGGTCATCTCGGTCGTCTTCGGGGGGTGGCGGCGGTGCTTGTCCGGGGCGTGGCGGCGGGCGGTCGGGTCGGGGTGCGGGGAAGCAGCGGTGGTCGTCGGGGCGTCTGCCGGGGTGGTGGCGGTGTTTGTCGGGGGCGTGGCGGCGGGCGGTCGGGTCGGGGTGCGGGGAAGCAGCGGTGGTCGTCGGGGCGTCTGCCGGGGTGGCGGCGGTGTTTGTCGGGGGCGTGGCGGCAGGCCGTCGGGTCGGGGTCCGGGGGAGCGGGGGTCATCGAGGGCGCCTTCGGGGGGCGTGGCGGTGCTCGCCGGGGCGTCCTTTTGGGGGTTGTGGCGGCAGGCCATCGGGCCGGCGTCCGGGGGCAGCGGCGCTCCTCGGGGCGCCCCAGGCGGACAGCGTGGTCATCGGAGCGCCCCCAATGGGACGGCGGCGGACACGACGGTGCCCTCGCCGGGGCGGGACTCGACGGTCAGTGTGCCGCCGAGCGCGCGCAGTCGGGCGCGCATCGCGGGGAGTCCGTGTCCGCGTTCGACGGGGGAGTCGGGGAGCGCGGCGGGGTCGAAGCCGTGGCCGTCGTCGGAGACGTCCAGGACGACCTCGTCGTCGAGGAGGGTGAGGGTGAGCGCGGCTCCGCTCGCCCCCGCGTGCTCGCGGACGTTGGCGAGAGCGCCCTGGGCGATCCGCAGGAGGGCGGACTGAACGCGGTCGGGCAGCCTGGCGAGCCGTTCGTCGTCGGCGTCCACATGGACGCGTACGGTCCACTGCGCGCCGGACTCCCGGACGGCCAGCGCGCGCAGCGCCTCGGCGAGGCCGCCGCCGCGGGCGAGGTCGGCGGGGGCGAGGTCGTGGACGAAACGGCGGGCCTCGGCGAGGTTGTGCTCGGCGACGGAGGCGGCGGTGCGTACATGGGCGCGGGCCTTGTCCGGTTCGCCGTCCCACACCCGGTCCGCCGCCTGGAGCAGCATCCGCTGGCTGGACAGGCCCTGGGCGAGCGTGTCGTGGATCTCCATGGCGAGCCGCTCCCGCTCGGCGAGGGTGCCCTCGCGGCGTTCCGACGCGGCGAGTTCACGGCGGGTGCGGAGCAGGTCGTCGATGAGGGCGCGCTGGCGGTCGGTCTGCCGTTCCATCTGTAGGAAGACGGCCGT
This sequence comes from Streptomyces sp. NBC_00028, assembly GCF_045041065.1. Classification (NCBI taxonomy): domain Bacteria; kingdom Bacillati; phylum Actinomycetota; class Actinomycetes; order Kitasatosporales; family Streptomycetaceae; genus Streptomyces; species Streptomyces sp. NBC_00028. The sequence goes on from NZ_CP108293.1 coordinate 9,233,769, forward strand.
GGCGAGCGCGGCGACCGCGGGCGGCGCGAGCACCAGGTTCGGGTCGAAGCGCCCGCCGAGCTGCACCTGGGCGGCCACCACGAACACCGTCAGCACCGCCACGAGGACGAGGGCCGCGTGGGGCGGCAGGGTGCGCAGTCCGGTGTAGAAGAGGGGCACCGCGCACCAGGCGAAGCTGGGCGCGAGCACGACCAGCACCATCCACACCACGACGACCAGCGCCAGCCAGGCCGAGTGCCGCGGACCCGGGCGGCCCGCCTTCGGCCCCAGCAGATGCAGGACGACGAGCACGACGCACAGCGCGATGATCCACGGGGTGCGTGGCTCGCCGGGATGACGCAGCAGGAACCGGGCGAGCGCGCCGCCGAGCAGCAGGAAGAACGCGGCGTGCAGCACGAGACCGAGCCACCTGGTGTCCACGGTTCGTCCGGGTGGCCCGGCGTGCGGTCCGGTGTGCGGTGCTGCGTGCGGTCCGGCTTCAGGGGGCTCGTCTCCCTTCCTCACTGTGGGCGCTGAACTGGGCAAACACCTCCATTGTCACCGGCGACGCGGGCCACGCAGGTCAACCGATCGGATGACCCCCGTGTCATCCGTCCGCGCTCCCGAGCGAGCCGGAACGTCGACCGTCCGGGCCCGGTTCCGGGCCGAGGCTGGAGAGCAGGAAACGGGACGGCAACCGGGCCGCCCGCCCACCGAAGGAGTCGACCGACCCATGAACGCCGTGCAGCCCCAGCACAAGAAGGTCTCCCGCCGTGCCCGTGTCGCCCTCGGCGGTGCCGTGCTCGGCGCCGTCGCCCTCGCGGGCTTCGGCGCGGTCTCCGCCAACGCCTCCGCCCCGGCCGCGGCGCCCGCCGCTGCCGCCGCGGTCTCCGCCCCGGCCAAGGCGACCACCACGTCCACCCACCTGACGATCGACGCCGCCACCCGCGCCGCCCAGGCCGCGCTGGACGCCGCCGAGAAGGAGCACCAGCGCGTCACGGTCGCCGTGGTCGACCGCAACGGCAACACGCTCGTCACCCTGCGCGGCGACGGCGCCGGCCCCCAGTCCTACGAGTCCGCCGAGCGCAAGGCCTACACCGCGGTCTCCTGGAACGCCCCCACCTCGGAGCTGGCCGAGCGGCTGAAGCAGACCCCGAACCTGAAGGACATCCCCGGCACGCTGTTCCTGGCCGGCGGCGTCCCCGTCACCGCCCAGAACGCGCCGATCGCCGGAATCGGCGTCGCGGGCGCCCCGTCCGGCGCGCTGGACGAGAAGTTCGCGCAGGCGGGCGCGGAGGCGATGGCGGGCCGCTGACCTGAGTACCGGGCGGCTCAGCGCCTCGGCATGCCCCCGTGCGGGCTGTTGACCACCAGCGGCAGGGATCCCTCGGCCAGATAGGGGTGGTCGGGGAAGTGGTCGACGTGGAGGTGACCGCCGTCCTCCGCGTCGGCCATGTCGTGCAGGTTGGCCGCGAGGAGGGCCCGGGCGTCGCCGTCGCCGCCGATGAGCAGGACACGCCGGGCGGGGTCCAGGCCGATACGGACGCCGGGGCCCGACGCGTCACTGATCTCGACGCCCGCCAGCGACTCGCCGTCCGGCCCGGCCGTCGTCCACAGCAGCCCCTCGCCCTCGGCGACGGCCCGCGCCAGCCGGTGCAGCTCGGCGGCCGAGGCGCTGAGGTCCACCTCACCGGACACCGGGTCGTGAAGAACCCTCGGTGACATTCCGCCCGTCCCCCTCCCGATCATGGGTACAGCCTGCCCCGTACGCACCCCTGTGACCAGCCGAATGTCACAACTCCCGGAGAAATCAGCACTGTTGTGGTGCGTTCGATGCCCGGGTGGTGCCTGGGCGATACCTCCGGAAGGGGCAGGTACGGCATGGATCCTGTGATCGTCGGTGCGGTGGTGACCGTGGCCGTCAGCGTCGTCAACGGCATGGTGAAGGTCGCGCAACGGCGGCTGAGCGCCGGCGTGGAGCGGGCGCGCATCGCCGAGGACGGGCAGACCGACCGGATCCGCAGCGCCGGCGGATGGACGGCGCAGCATCCTCTCCCAGCCCGTGTCGGCCGGAACGGGGGGAGCGGCCATGGAGGACGCGCTCAGCACTGACATCGACACCGCCGTCGATCGCGCCGACCACGTCGAGACCAGTACGGTCCCGCTCCCCGGCATCGAACTCGCCGAGGCGCTCCACCACGAGCAGTACCCGGCGCTGGTCCGCTTCCTGCTGTTCCAGGGCGCCTCCTGGGTGGAGGCACAGGACGCCGCGCAGGACGCCTTTACCCAGATGTGCGCGCCGGATCTGTCGATCACCCACCCGCGCGCCTGGCTGCGCAGGGTGGCCTGGCGGTCCTGGGTGAGCCAGCAGGTCAAACCCGAGGACGCCTGCGCGGAGATGCCCGAGCCCGAGACCCATCTGCGCTGGCAGACCCCGGCGCACGCCGCCGAGCTCGAAGAGGAGGAACGCCGGGTGATGTCCCTGCTGCTCCAGCTTCCGGCCAAGCAACGGGCCGCCCTGGCCTGGCACTTGGACGGCTTCACCACCGAGGAGAGCGCCCGCGCGATGGGTACGACACAGGCGGCCGTACGCCAGAACCTGGCCCGGGCCAGGGCGGCCCTCAGGGAAGGGCTGCGCCTGGAAGGCCGCTTCGACGACGAGAGGAGGGCGACGTGATGGACCGCGACCCGCGCACATCCGACCTCGACGGTCCCGACCGGCTCGACGCGCTGCTCATGAGGGCTCACCGGCGGCTCGGCACCGCCGTCACCGACCGCCTCGCCGCACAGGGCGGCCCACCCGAACTGCGCACTCCGGACCTGGCGTTGGACCGGTTGCTGGCCGCCACCCACCGCGCCGTCGGTGCCGCCGTCAGCCGGCGCCGCTCCCGCGAGGCCCGTGCCGCCCTCGCCCGGCGCGACCTGGCGCACGAGGCTCGTCTCGCCGAGCGCGGTCCGCTCTCCAACCGCCCCTCGCCGGTGCGGGTGAAATACCGTCAGCAGGCCCTCTGCCTCGCCCACCGCTACTGGCCCGCCGATCTGGCCGAGGGCATGCGGGTCGCCGTACGCCTCGTGCAGAACCTGAGCGACCTCCTGGAGGACACCGCGCGAACGGTCGTCGACGCGGCATCGGTGGTGGAGCAACTCCGTGAGCATCTGCGGGAGTTGTCCCGGATGCCGAAGCCGCAGCGCTCCCCGGTCACGCTCACCGGTCTGGACTATCTGGTGGCCGTCGAATCGGCCCTCGCCGAGCCCGCCGAACGGCTGCTGCACGACCTGCACCGCATCCGCCAACTGCTCGACGAGGAGCTGGCGCCGGCCGTCGCCACCCTCGAACCGGCCACGCCCGCCTACCAGTTCGGGGTCGACGCCATCGCGCAGGACCTGATCGACGACCTGACCCAGGGCTGCGACCAGGCCGACGCCCTCGCCAAGGCGGTCGCCGAAGTCGAGCGGGCCAGCAGCGACTTCGTCGGCGCTGATCTGAGCACCGCCAAGCTGGACGGCGTACGCCTCGAAGGCATCCTGTGGGACGACACCACGCAATGGCCCAGGGAGTGGGAGGACCTGATCCGGCGTGCCTCCCTGCCCTCGGGCGAGGAACGGGGGGTCCTCATCGTCGCCGCCGAACCCTCGGACACGGTCATCCACGCCCAGGCGTGAGCGGGTTCGTTCGTCCAAGGGGCGACGGGCTTTGTCCATGGACCCGCCCGCCGTCCCGGGCGAGGGTGGATCATGAGCCGATTCGGGGTCGAGGTACGGACGTTCCACCGCAAGCCCGCCGGACGGCTGCCGCCCGGCCTCGTCGCGCTGGCGCTGGGGGGCTTCGGGATCGGCCTGACCGAGTTCCTGATCGCCGGACTGCTGCCGCAGGTGGCCTCGGACCTCGCGGTGTCCGAGGCGGTGGCGGGGCGGCTGATCTCCGGGTACGCGCTGAGTGTCGCGGTCGGCGCGATCGTCCTCACGGCGGCGACGGCACGCCTGTCCCGCAAGCGGGTCCTGGTCGCTCTGGTGACGCTGTTCGTCGTCGGCAACCTGCTGTCGGCCGTCGCGCCGGACTACCGCGTGATGATGCTCGGGCGGATCGTCGCGGCCCTGTGCCACGGCTCGTTCTTCGGCATCGGCTCCCTGGTCGCCCGTAGCCTCGTCGCGCCGGAGCGCAAGTCCCGCGCGGTGGCGGTCATGTTCGCCGGACTGACCCTGGCGAACGTGCTGGGCGTGCCGTTCGGCGCGCTGGTCGGCGAACGCTGGGGCTGGCGGTCGGCGTTCTGGGCGGTGACGGCGATCGGCGTGCTGGCACTGGCGGGGATCGTCGCCCTGGTGCCCGCGTGGGCGGGGCAGGTCCCGCCCACCGACCTGCGCACCCAGCTCCGCGCCTTCCGCTCCTGGCAGGTCTGGCTGACCCTGACGGCCACCGCGCTCGGCTACGGCGGGATGTTCGGCGCGTTCAGCTATCTCGCCTACACGTTCACCGAGGTCGGCGGCTTCTCGGCGGCGGACGTCGCCTGGCTGCTGATGGTGTACGGCGTCGGCCTCGTCGTCGGCAATGTGATCGGCGGGCGAGCGGCCGACCGTGATCGCGACCGCGCCCTGCTGCTCGCCCTCCTCGGACTGACCGTCACCCTGGCCGCGTTCGGCCTGCTGGCCGCCAACGCCCCCGCCTCCGTCGCCCTGGTCTTCCTGCTGGGGCTGACCGGGTTCGCCGCCGTCCCCGGCATGATCACCCGCGTCACCGACCATGCCCACGGCGCGGCCCTCGCGGCCGGCGCCAACGTGTCCGCGTCCAACGTCGGCAACGCCCTTGGTGCCTGGCTCGGCGGGCTCGCCCTCTCGGCGGGCCTGGGGTACCGGGCACCGCTCTTCGTAGGCGCCGGGATCGTCGCGGTCTCCGTCGTGGTGATGGCGGTCGCGGCGTACACGAATCGCTCTCGTTGAATTCCTTGACGAGAATATTCGTCATGGGGAATACTTCAGGGCATGGAACGGATCGCAGCAGCACTGGGAGACGGAGCGCGGTGGCGCATCGTCGAACTCCTCGTCGAGCGCCCCCGGTCCGTCGGTGAACTGGCGGAGCTGACCGGGTTGCGCCAGCCCCAGACCACCAAGCATCTGCAGACCCTCGCCCGGGCCGGCCTCGTGACGGTCTTCCCGCTGGGGCAACGCCGGGTCTACGCCGTCGAGACCGCACCCCTGGCGGGTCTGGAGCACCGACTGCGAGAGCTGGTCGAGACCGCCGGAGCACACGCGGGCGAGCGGGATGTCATCGCGCGCTACCGCGCCGCCATCGAGGCGGAGACCGCGGCGGCGGACCGGGAACGGTGGGCGGACGGACGCACGTTCTCCTTCGAGCGCGTACTCCCCGCGCCCCGGGACCTCGTGTGGCGGCACTGGACCGACGCGGACCTGCTCGGGTCCTGGTGGGCCCCGCCGCCGATGACGATCACCGAGTGCGTCCTGGAGGCACGGCCCGGCGGGGCGGCCGTCCTCGAGTACCGGGACGCCGAAGGGCGCTACCGCTCCGAGGGCCGGGTCCACACCGCGACGGACCGCGAGCACCTCGTGTTCGACCTCTCGGTGCTGGACGCCGCGGGTGGGGTCTCGTTCACCGGCCACTACGACCTGAGCCTCGCCGACGCCCCCGACGGGACACGGCTCCGGCTCGACCTCCGCATCACCGACACGACCGTCGAAGCGGCCCCCTACATCGCCGGGATCGGAACCGGCTGGGAGCGGGTGCTCGACAACCTCGCCGACACCCTCGGCGCGGCGCACACCACCAAGGGCACGACCGACGCACGGACCAACGGATAAGGAAGCGCAGCCATGAGCGACTCGACCGGCCGCAAGGTCACCGCGAACATCAGCCTCACCCTCGACGGACGGTTCAACGGCCCCGGCGGTCCCGGCGACCTCGGCGCGATCGTCCCGTACGCGATCACCGAGGTCGCGCGGAACCACCTCACCCGTATCCACGTGAACGCGACGACGGTGCTGCTCGGCCGCCGCAACGCCGAGGGCTTCCTCGGCTTCTGGCCTTCGGTCGCCGAGGACGACAACGCCGACCCGCGCGACCGCGGATACGCGAAGTGGCTGGTCGACACCGAGAAGGTGGTCCTGTCGACCACGCTGACCGAAGCACCCTGGAACCGCGCCCGCGTGGTGAACGCCCCGACCGCGGACGTCCTCGCCGACCTCAAGGCCGACGGCGAAGGCGACATCCTCATCAACAGCAGCGCGAGCGTCATCAAGGCCGCCCTCGCTGCCGACCTGCTCGACCGGCTCTATCTGATCGTCTGCCCCGAGATCGCCGGGGGCGGGGAGCGGCTGTTCGACGACGGCCTGCCCGCCTCGAAGTGGACGCTCACCCACCGGGACATCGGCGAGTCGGGCGAGATGGCACTGATCTACGACCGGGTGCGCTGACCACCGCGCGGGTAACGAGGCACCGATGACCGGATCGGTCCGCCCCCGGACCCGATCCGGCCTGTCACCGCCCGGCCCGCAGGGGCCACGCTGGGGACATGACCCGAGCCCTGATCGTCATCGATGTCCAGGAGTCCTTCCGCGCCCGCCCGCTGTGGGAGACCATCTCCGACCCGAAGATCACCGACAAGGTGAACCGGCTGGTCCGGCTGGCCCGCGAGGCGGGGGAGCCGGTGGTGTGGGTGCTGCACTCGGAGCCCGGCAGCGCCGACGTCTTCGACCCCGCCCTCGGCCATGTCCGGCTGATGGAGGAGCTGGAGCGGCGGGACGGCGAGCCGCTCCTCCACAAGACCTCGCACAACGCGTTCACCACCACCAACCTCCAGCAGCTGCTGACCGAGCGGGGCATCCGCGAGCTCACCGTCTGCGGCATCCGCACCGAGCAGTGCGTGGAGACCACCGCGCGCGTCGCGAGCGACCTCGGCTACGACGTCACGTTCGTGGTCGACGCGACGGCGACCAACCCCATCCCGCACCGCGACGCCCCCGCCGACCTGAGCGTCGCCGAACTGCTCGCCGACCCGCGCACCCTGCCCGCCGACGAGGTGGTCCGCCGTACCGAGTACGCGCTCGCCGGACGCTTCGCCACCATCGCCACCGTCGAGGGCCTTGAGGCCGCGGCCCGGCGTCCGGCATGATGACCGGATCGTGAGCCACGTCGTCTTCTTCCTGGTGCCCGGAGTCCACCTGCTGGACCTGGCGGGACCCGCGCAGGTCTTCTCCACGGCCGCCGACTTCGGGCACCCCTACACCCTCACCTACGTCGCCGAGCGACCGCAGGTCCCCACCGCGCAGGGCCTGCCGCTGGTCGCCGGAGTCGACTGGCCCGAGCTCGGGACCGATGACCTCGTGATCGTCCCCGGCTGGCGCGCGGTCACCCTGGCCGACTCGCCGCCGATCGGCGCCCCCGTACTGCGGGCCCTGCGCGAGCACCACGCCCGCGGCGGAACGGTGGCCAGCGTCTGCGCCGGAGCCGAGGCGCTCGGCCAGGCAGGCCTGCTCAAGGGCCGCCACTGCACCACGCACCACGACGTCCAGGACGAACTCGCCGCCCGGCACCCGGGGGCGATGGTCGTCCGCGACGTCCTGTTCACCGCCGACGACCGCGTCATCACCTCGGCGGGCATCGCCAGCGGTATCGACCTCGCCCTGCACCTGGTCGCCGGCCGGCACGGACCGGCCGTGGCCGCCAAGGTCGCCCGGGACATGGTCGTCTACGCCCGCCGCAACGGCCACGAGTCCCAGTCCAGCGCGATGTTCCGGCACCGCTCCCACCTCGACGACACCGTGCACCGCGTCCAGGACCTCATCGACACCCGCTTCGACCGGCCGCTGCCCCTGCCCGCCCTCGCCTCGGCCGCCGGCGTCAGCGAACGCACCCTCACCCGGCTGTTCACCCGCGCCACCGGCCTGACCCCGCTGCGCTACCAGCAGACCCTCCGCCTCGAACGCGCCCAGCACCTCATCAGCCACGGCGCCACCCTCGACGCGGCGGCCCGCTCGGTCGGCTTCGAGGACGCCCGCATGCTGCGCCGGTTGCGGGCCCGGGCCGCGTAGGAACTCCCGTGCCCTAGTGGGACTCCCGGGTCACCTCCGAGCCGCTGGACCCCACCAGGAAGTCCAGGTCGGCCCCGGTGTCGGCCTGGAGCACATGGTCGACGTAGAGGCGCTCCCAGCCGCGCCGCGGGCTGGCGAAACCGGCGACGGTGGCCTTGTTGGGGGTTCTGCGGGCGAGTTCGTCGTCCGGTACGTCGACGTCGATCCGGCGGGCCTCGACGTCGAGGACGACGAAGTCCCCGGTGCGCACGAGGGCCAGCGGTCCGCCCGCGGCGGCCTCCGGTGTCACGTGCAGCACGACCGTCCCGTACGCCGTACCGCTCATCCGGCCGTCGCAGACCCGCACCATGTCCCGGACCCCCTGCTCCAGAAGCTTCTTCGGCAGCGGCATGTTCGACACCTCCGGCATGCCCGGATACCCCTTGGGCCCGCAGCCGCGCAGCACGAGGACCGAGTCGGCGTCCACCTCCAGGTCCGGGTCGTCGATACGGGCGTGGAAGTCCTCGATGCTGTCGAAGACCACCGCCCGCCCGCGGTGCCGCAGCAGATGCGGGGAGGCCGCCGCGGGTTTGACGAGCGCTCCGCGCGGGGCGAGGTTGCCGCGCAGCACCGCGATGCCGCCCTCGGCGACGAGGGGTTCGGAGCGGGTGCGGATGACCTCGGGATCCCAGATGGGGGCGTCGTCGAGGTACTGCACGAGGGGCTCTCCGGTGACGGTCAGCGCCTGCGGGTCGAGCAGGTCGCGGACCTCGCGCAGCACCGCGAGCAGTCCTCCGGCGCGGTGGAAGTCCTCCATGAGGAAGCGTCCGGCCGGCTGGAGGTCCACGAGGACCGGCACACGCGAGCCGACGCGGTCGAAGTCGTCCAGGCCCAACTCGATGCCCAACCGCCCGGCGATGGCGAGCAGATGGACGACCGCGTTGGTGGAGCCGCCGATCGCGGCCAGCGCCACGATCGCGTTGTGGAAGCTCGCCCGGGTCAGGAAGGCGCCCGGCCGTCGGTCGGCGGCGACCATGTCCACGGCCAGCCGGCCCGTACCGTGCGCGGCCTGGAGCAGTCGGCTGTCGGGCGCGGGCGTCCCGGCGACGCCCGGTACGACCGTGCCGAGCGCCTCCGCCACCAGTGCCATCGTCGAGGCGGTGCCCATGGTGTTGCAGTGCCCACGGCTGCGGATCATCGCCGACTCGGAGCGGGTGAACTGCTCCTGGGTGAGCGTGCCGGCCCGCACCTCCTCCGACAGCCGCCACACATCGGTTCCGCAGCCCAGCGGGGTACCGCGGAAGGTCCCGTTCAGCATCGGGCCGCCCGGTACGACGACCGCGGGCAGATCCACCGACGCGGCGGCCATGAGCAGCGACGGGATCGTCTTGTCGCAGCCGCCCAAGAGCACCACGCCGTCGATGGGGTTGGCGCGGAGCATCTCCTCGGTGGCCATCGCCGCCATGTTGCGCCACAGCATGGCCGTGGGCCGTACGTTCGTCTCGCCGAGCGACACCACGGGCAGGTCCAGCGGGATGCCGCCCGCCTCGTACACACCGTCGCGGACCGAGGCGGCGACCTCGTTCAGATGCGCGTTGCAAGGGGTCAGGTCCGAGGCGGTGTTGGCGATCGCGATCTGCGGACGCCCGCTGAAGGCGTCGTCCGGGACACCGCGGCGCATCCACGCCCGGTGGATGTAGGCGTTGCGGTCCTGTCCGCCGTACCACTGCGCGCTGCGGAGCGTCACTCCGGAGCTCCCTTCCAACAATCGACACCCAGGTCTAATCTGTGGAACGCCATGGAGCATACGCAGACGTACGACGGCCCGACAGACCCCGGTGACGACGACTCCCCACGCCTGGTGGGCTCGGACCGTGTGCTCGCCGTCCTCAAACAACTCGCCCACTACCCCGACGGCGTGGGCCTCGAAGAGCTGACCCGGGTGATCGGCAGCCCGAAACCGACCGTGCACCGGGCGCTGGGCGCCTTGCGCCGGGCCGGCCTCGCGGACCAAGACGTCCGAGGCCGTTATGTGCTCGGCGACGAGTTCCTGCGCATGGCCTTCGCCCATCACGAGGCCCGCCCGGACCACGTCCGCGTCGGCCCGCTGCTCCGGACGCTCGCCGCGCGCTTCGGCGAGACCGCCCACTACGCGGTCCTCGACGGACGCGAGGTCGTCTACCGCGCCAAGGTCGACCCGCCCACCGGCGCAGCCCGCCTCACCTCCACCGTGGGCGGCCGCAACCCGGCCCACGCGACCGGCGTCGGAAAGCTGCTGCTCGCCCACGAGTTGGACACGCTCGACGCCGTACGACACTGGATCGGCCGCACGCCACTGGAGCGCCGAACCCCGCGGACCCGGTGCACGGCCGAGGAGTTGCACCACGACCTGGAAGCCGTCCGGCAGCGCGGCTACGCCGTGGACGACGAGGAGAACGAGACCGGCGTCAACTGCCTCGCCGTACCCCTCTACGCCACCTCACCGGCCGTGCCGTCCGGAGCCGTCAGCGTCAGCGCCCTCACCTACCGGACCCCCGTGCAGACCCTGGTCGACGCGGTGGACGAGATCCGCGCCACGCTCGGGTCCCTCGGCGATCCGCACCGCCCGCTCACCCCTGGAGACTGAAACCCCATGTACCTCATGCGTATAGGCGCGCCCGGCGCCGAGAAGCCCGTCGCCCGAATCGACGCCGACACCTACGTCGATCTCTCCGACACCGTCACCGACTTCGACGAGGCGTTCTTCGGCTCGGGCGGCATCGACCGCGTCCGCCCCGTCGTCGCCGGACGGGTGGCCGCCGGGCAGGTGTCCCGCTTCGCCGGGGAACGGATCGGCGCTCCGATCGCCCGCCCGCACCAGATCCTGTGCATCGGCCTCAACTACCGCGACCACGCGGCCGAGAGCGGCATGGCCGTGCCCGACGAGCCCATCCTGTTCACCAAGTCGCCCAACACGCTGATCGGCCCGAACGACGACGTGCGCATCCCGCGCGGGTCCGCCAAGACCGACTGGGAGGTCGAACTCGGCATCGTCATCGGCCGCCGGACCGCCTACCTGGACTCCGTGGCCGACGCCCGCGACGCCATCGCCGGGTACGTCGTCGTCAACGACGTCAGCGAACGCGCCTTCCAACTGGAGCGCGGCGGACAGTGGGCCAAGGGCAAGTCGGCCGAGACCTTCAACCCCGCGGGGCCCTGGCTCGCCACCGCCGACGAGATCGACGACGTCCTCGCGCTCGACATGTGGCTGGACGTCAACGGCGTACGCCGCCAGACCGGCAGCACCAAGACCATGATCTTCGACCCGTACTTCATCGTGCACTACCTCAGCCAGTTCCTCGTCCTGGAACCCGGTGACCTCATCAACACCGGCACCCCGCCCGGCGTCGGCATGGGCCTCACCCCGCCGGTGTACCTCCAGCCGGGAGACGTCATGGAACTCGGCATCCACCACCTCGGCACCCAGCGCCAGCACGTGCTCGCCCCGCGGTGAGCCGCCCGCCCATGCGCGCCTTCGTCCTCACCGCACCGGGGGAGTACGCGGTCCAGGAGGTCCCGGCCCCGAAGCCGGGCCCCGGCGAGGCCGTCGTCGACGTCGAACGCGTCGGCGTCTGCGGCACCGACGTCGAGTTCTTCACCGGCGCGATGACCTACCTCCACCAGGGCCACGCCGCCTATCCGATGCGGCTCGGCCACGAGTGGGCGGGGCGCGTCGTGTCGGTCGGCGACGGTGTGGACCCCGCGTGGCTCGGCCGGCGCGTCATGGGGGACACCATGCTCGGCTGCGGCGGCTGCCGCCGCTGCCGACGCGGCCATCAGCATGTGTGCGACACACGGCAGGAGGTCGGCGTGCGAGGCGGCCGCCCCGGCGCCCTCGCCGAGCAACTGGCCGTCCCCGCCTCGTCGTTGCACGCCCTGCCCGACGCCGTCGACGCCGAACTCGGCGCCCTGGTCGAACCCGGCGGCAACGCCCTGCGCGCGGCGCGGGCCACGGCCTGCGGTCCCGGTGACCGGGTGCTGATCCTCGGCCCGGGCACGATCGGCCTGCTCACCGCGATGTTCGTCCGGGCCGCCGGGGCCGAGGTCCACCTGATGGGCGCGACCGACGCCTCCCTCGCCTTCGCCCACGCACTCGGCTTCGCGCACGTCTGGCGGGAGGACACCGTCCCCGACCTCCCCTACGACGCGGTCGTCGACGCCTCCAACGCCGCCCATCTGCCGGGCCTGGCCCTGCGGTTGGTCGAGCCGGCGGGACGTCTCGTGTACGTGGGCCTGTCCGGCGAACCCAGCCGCGTCGACACCCGCACCCTGGCCCTCAAGGACGTCACCGCGGTAGGGGTGTTGTCCGCGTCTCCCGGTCTGGACGCGGCGATCCGGGCGTACGCGGAGGGCCGGGTCGATCCCCGCCCCCTCGTCGCCGCGACGGTCGCCCTGACCGATGTCGGCGCCGTACTCGCCGACAAGCGCCCGGCGGACGCGGGCCTCGGCCCCAAGATCCTCGTCGATCCCCGCCGCGGCTGACACGGTCGGGACCACCGCCGCACATACGATATGCTTGATCTTGAGCCGGTCACCGCAACTGCGGCAAACCGGCACTGCGTTGGTGGTCCAAGGAAAGACGCCCCGCTTCCTGCGGGGAAATGCAGGTGCAAGGCCTGCCCGGCGCTCAAGGACTGGGGCCCGTTCCGCACAACTCGCGGAACGGGCCCTTTGTCGTGCTGCCTGCGCCGCCGCCGGCCCGCCCCCTTCAGTTCACCGAACCGAGCAGAAGGAGATAGGGCAGCACTACGGCAGGCAGGGTCAACAGCCAGGGCTTGACCGGCCGTTCGCGACGCAGGGGGAGCAGGACGTCGGCGATCAGGACCAGCAGCAGCACGAACAGGCCCGTCACGACGAGGAACACCAGCACGGGGCCGCTGTGGTCGATCTCCGGGTAGGTGCATCCGTCCAGGTCGGGCCGGTCGAGGTCATCGAGGCCGCAGTGCCCGTGGGCGGCGTACCAACGGGCCGACTCCCACACGGCGATCGCCGGGACACCGATCAACAGGTTGACGAGGAGCGGCACGCCGTACCGCCCCACGGAACGCACCGTCACCACAGCACGCCGAAGACCATCACCGCGCCGATGACCACCCAGAACGCGCCTCCGACGACCTTGACGAAGACCCGGCCCACCACGAAGGGAAGCCAGTCCGCGTGGGCGGCCTGCACGCGTCGGGCGGGGTCGTAGGCGAGCTGGATGCGCTGGAGCGTGCGCTTGCAGGTGTAGCGATGGGTGGCGCCGTCGGCGTCGGTGTACCCGTACACCGTCTTCTTGCCGTCCTTGCCGATCGCCTTGGCGAGGACGGTGATCCCGCGTCGGCTCAGCACGGCCCGGCGGACCGTCTCCGCCAGCCCGGCCCCGAGCATGGTCAGACCGCCCAGCAGCGGCACGAGGCCGAGGACGACCCCGAGGACGCGCGAACCATGGGCGAAGGCGACCCACCCGGCGTACCCGAGATAGGCGAGGGCCAGCACCGCGCCCAGCGCCATGATCGCGTACAGACCCCAGTCGTGCGACGACTCCGTGTCGGTGACCACGGCACCGGCCCCGGGGACCCGCTCGGCGGGCAGCAGCGGGACGAGCGCGGCGACGAAGGCGGCGGTGCCGTCGGGTTGCCGCCCTCCACCCGGTGGGCCGTGCCGTCGGTGAGCAGGATCTCCACGCTCCGTGCCTGCGCGGCACGGACGTCCTGGATCGCCGAGAGCGGGATGTCGACCTGATGGTCTGAGCGCGTGATGTGGACTCCGTCGGAGTCGAACCGGGCGCTGACACCTCGGCCGTTGAGAATCTGGGACATGATCGTTTCGACTGCCGAGATGGCCGAAAGGTTGTCCTGGACCAAGGAGTCGGCCGGGCTCGCGTGACTGGTCCGTCCGATCGTTCTTCCTCCGCCATGCGGAAAATCATCCTTTCCCGTTCGTCACCCTCCGCGTTTTGGATCATTCCTTCCCCTGCCCTGCACGACCGCTGCATCTGCGCTTCCCCGCCGCTGGCGAGAGTGGCAACAGCCGCTCCACCAAGGAGAAGCGGCCTTCAGCACAGCACCGCAAGCCGGAGGGGAACAGCTCATGGGCATCACCGCACACCCACAGCGCAGGACCATCGTCACCGGAGGCCTCGCGGCCACCGCCGCCCTGCTGACCGGCTGTTCGTCGGCCGCGGGCACCCCGCAGGTCACCCAGGTCGGAGCCGCGGGCGCGACCGCGACCCCCTCCACTCCCTCGGCAGCCTTCACGCGGCTCATGGAGGGCAACCGGCGCTGGGTGAAGGGCGCACTGCTCCACCCCGACCAGGACCCTCGCCGGCGCGAGGCGGTCGCCGAGGAGCAGAAGCCGTACGCGGTCGTCCTGTCCTGCATCGACTCGCGGGTGCCGCCGGAGCTGGTCTTCGACACCGGCATCGGCGACCTGTTCGTCATACGCACCGGCGGCCAGGTGGTCGCGCCGGTCGTCACCGGCTCCGTCGAGTACGGCCCCGTCACGGCGGGCACCCCGCTGATCGTGGTCCTCGGCCACCAGCGCTGCGGCGCGATCAAGGCGGCGTACAAGGCGCTGCACGACCGGACGACCCTGCCCGGCAACCTCCAGTCGATCGCAGACTCCCTCCGCACCGCCTACGCGGCGACGCTCAAGCAGAAGACCGACGACCCCGTCGACACCATGATCCGCGTCCACGCCCGGCAGACCGCCGCGGCCCTGCGCACCAACACCTCCCTCGCCCCGCTGGCGAAGCAGGGCGGCCTGGCCGTGGTCAGCGCCTACTACTCCCTGGACACGGGCCGGGTCGAGGTCCTGAACGGAGCGCCCACGACGGGACGGTGACGGGGATCGTCCTGAGGGGCGTCGAAGAGGCCTTCGGCCCTAGGTCGTGTCCGCAAAGTCCCGCCTGCCGGGAGCCGCCATGCACGCCCTCTCGCCGCACCGGGCACAAACCCACGTACAACCAGTACGCGGGTTCGTGCCCGGCACGCCGAGAGCACGCACCTGACGCCGCCCGGCCCGCCCTCCGGGCGGACGACGGGACTTTGCGGACACGACCTAGAGGTCCTCGTCCAGCGCGCGTCCCATCCTGAGGACCGCCTCGCGCAGTACGGCGGGCGGTGTCGCGAAGTTGAGGCGTACGTGTCCCTCGCCGCCGGAGCCGAAGACGTGCCCCGAGCTGAGCGCGACCCGGGCCCTGTCGAGGAAGAACTTCGCGGGCCCGGCCAGGTCGCTGACCAGGCCGGGTCCGTCGCCGCCCTGGTCGGTGTGCAGCCCGAGCCGAGTGCAGTCCAGCCACGCCAGATACGTCCCCTCGGGGCGATGACATCGCACGCCGGGGAGGTGTCGCTCGGCGAGGCGCCCGAGCAGGGTCCGGTTGGCGTCGAGCCCGCGCAGCAGGTCGTCCAGCCAGTCACCGCCCTTGCGGAAGGCCGCGGTGTGGGCGATGACGCCGAGATGACTCGGCCCGTGGCTGACCTCCTCGGGCAGCAGCCTCAGTTCGTCGGCGGCCTCGGGGCCCGCGACGGCCAGGGCCGCCTTCAGACCCGCCAGGTTCCACGCCTTGGAGGCGGAGGCCAGCACGAACGCGTTCTCGGCACCGGCCACACCGAGGAACGGAGTGAACGTCGCGCCCGGCAGCACCAGGGGCGCGTGGATCTCGTCGGACACGACCCGTACGCCGTGCCGACGAGCGAGGTCTGCGACGGCCTCCAACTCCTCGCGCGTGTGGACGACACCGGTGGGATTGTGCGGGTTGCACAGCAGGAACACCGCGCGTCGCCGCCCCTTGCCCCGGGCCCGCACGAAGGCGTCCTCCAGCGCGCCCAGGTCGATCCGCAGATCTACGCCGAGGCGCGCCTCGACGACCTGCCGGGCGTCGTGCGAGACGAACGCGTAGAACGGCGGGTACACCGGCGAACACACCACGACCGCATCGCCCGGATCGGTCAGCAGCCGCAGCACCTCGACGATCCCCAGCATCACGTCCGGCACGATCGCGGTCCGTTCCACCCGCAGCCCGTCCCACCCCCACCGCTCCGCCGCGAACGCGGCGAGAGCCTCGGCGTACGCGGTGCCGTACGGGTAGCCGGTGTCGCCCAGTTCGATCGCCGACTGAAGAGCCTCGGCGACAGCGGGGGCGAGCGGCACGTCCATCTCGGCGACCCAGAGCGGAAGCACGTCCTCGGGGTGTGTGCGCCACTTCATGCTGGTCCGCTGCCGCAGCTGCTCCAGGGTGAGGTGGGTGAGCGGGTCCGTCCGCCGCAGCTCCGTGCTGTCGGGGGCCTGATCCATGGGTCCGGGTCCGGGTCCGGTCATTCTGCGCTCCCTGGGAGGGGACGGGCGGGGCTGCCCCGCACCATCGAGCCGGCCGGGGCACTGGCGGGGTACTGCTGTGCACCACCGAGCCAGCCGGGACCACCGAAGTCAAGCGTCGTCGCAGCCAGGGGGCGGCGCGGTGTGTCGGTGCGGGCCGCTAGGCTCCGGCCCATGAGTGAGGCAGACAGACGCGCCGAACGACGCGTCGTCGACGGGCGCTTCGAGCTTGAGGCCCGTCTCGGTGGCGGTGGGATGGGCACGGTCTGGCGCGCCAGGGACCTGGTGCTGCACAGGCTGGTGGCGGTCAAGGAGGTCCGCCCGCCCGACCGCGACCTAGCCGAGTACGACCCCGAGGGCGCTCGGCTGCTGCGCGAGCGGGTGCTGCGCGAGGCGAGGGCGCTGGCCCGGATCGACCACCCGAACGTCGTGACCATCCACCACATCGTCGACGGCGGCGAGGGCACGTACCCCTGGCTGGTCATGGAACTGGTCAGCGGCGGCTCCCTGGCCGACCGCCTCGCCCAGGGCCCGATGCCACCGGCCGAGGCGGCACGGATCGGCCGCGGGGTGCTGGCCGCGTTGACCGCCGCGCACGACGCCGGTATCCAACACCGGGACGTCAAGCCCGCCAACGTGCTGCTGCGACCGGACGGTCGCCCGGTCCTCACCGACTTCGGCATCGCGGCGATCCGTGAATCGACCACCCTCACCGCCACCGGCTCCATCATCGGCACGGCCGACTTCATGGCCCCCGAGCGCATCACCGGCCAGGAAGGCGGCGCCGCCTCCGACCTGTGGTCACTGGCGATGATGCTGTACACCGCCGTGGAGGCCCGACACCCCCTGCGCCGAGGCGCCACCCTGGCCACTCTCGCCGCGGTCCTGCACGAGGACGTACCACCGCCCACGCGGGCCGGTGCCCTGGGCGACATCCTGATGAGCGTGCTGGTACGGGACCCGGCGGCACGACCGTCCGCGGCCGAACTGGATCGTGCACTGGCCGAGATCGAGTCCCGGCCGACGAGTCCGGTGGCGGTCGGGGACGAGCCGACGTCGTACCCCCTCACCCCGCCGCACGCACCCCCGTCGACCTCGACGGGCTTCGGACCGCCGCCGGTCCTGCCCGGCCCACCGGTGCAGATATCCCCCCAGCCGCCGACAGCACCGGTGACGACGACCCGCGGACGCGGCGCCGGCACGTCGGTCCTGAGGGCTGTCTCGGGCGTCGCCGTCGTGGGCGCGGTGGGCCTGGCGTGGTGGCTGCTGCCCCTGGACGACAACGACCAGACGGGCGGCAACCTGGGCGCCGGCCCCTCGACATCCACATCGACGTCGTCGACTCCCAAGCCGAAGGCGTCGCGGACGACTTCCGCTCCGTCGAGTCAGGAGTCGGAGGCGGCCGACGAGTCGGACGGAGGCGTCGCCAGTGGCTCGATGCTGACACCGGCCAACATCCGCATCGCCATCAAGGCGTTGAAGGAGAAGACGGGGCGAGACAGGTTCGGGGACTTCACGGTCTACGACGACTATGTGTCGGCCCAGGTGATGGTGAAGGGCAGCGACACCAAGTACGACTCCTACTCGTACTACCCGGACAGGGGTGTGGTGGAGGGGATCATCAAGAACTCCTTGTCCGGCGGCAAGCAGCCGTTCACCCTCGACGGCTACGCATGGGACAAGGTCCCCGCGCTGCTGAAGGAGGCGGACAAGAAGTTGAACGTCCCCGATCCGAAACTGCGTTATGTGGTCGCGGAGTCGGCGAACACCATCTTCGACGAGCCGGCCTCGATGTCCGTGTATCTGTCCGACGACTACGGGTCCGGCTACCTTCAGACGACCCCTCAGGGCAAGGTGACCGACGTCTACCCGGCCGAGAAGTGACGAGGGCCGCTCAGGCCGCGAAGTCCGCCCGGTGGTCCGCCCATGCCGCGAAGGACTAAGGTGGGCTCAGGTGAACAGTGCGGATCCATGCACCCAGTTGAGGTCGGAGCAGAGTTCACAAGCCATTCCCCACCCCGCTAAAGCGGGGCGTCCCCTGGCTGGGTCCTGATGGTTCGGGGACGTGAGCGGAACGGTCTGCGTTGGATTGCGGACGTCTACGACGTCAGCTTCACCCTCACACTCAGCGAGGGTCTCTCACCGCACGAACTGCTGCGCAGCGTAGGTGCCGAGGAACCGCACATCGTCCCGCTGACCCGCTCCGCTGCGTACGAGTTGCTGGTCAGGGACCGGGACGACCACATCAGCGACCTCGACTTCCTGGACTGGGAAGACGAAGCGGCGGTCGCCCGTCTGACGAGCGGAGGCTTTCTGCCCGATCCGCCGGGCACCGTCGTGCGAGCGGGTGCGGTGCCGGGGTGGGCGTATGCGCTGGAGGAGTTCCAGTGCCACACAGGGAGTTACCTCGCCGCGCTGTCCCGGCGGGGGAGGGCGTTCACCGTCCACCGCAACGCCAGGGGCTTCAGCCGTGTCGACTATGCCCTGGAAGGGGAACCGGTGACCTCCTTCGAGCCCGGCCTGCCCCACCTCACGAACGGTGCCCCGGCGGAAGTGGCGCTCCTCTTCGTCCCGCGCGGAGACGAGCTGGGTGACGTCGCGTTCCTACGATTTCTGGAGGACGAGCTGGGCCTCTGGATCCCCTGGGAAGAGACCGAGGCAGAGCTGCCGGCAGCCGCGTTTTCATGATGGCGGCCGAGACGCCCGAGCCGTACGAGGCCGGCTACTCCTCGGGCTCCCAGGCGATCAGCTGCTCGAACACCCGCGGGTCGCCCTCGGTCTTCAGGTCGTTCAGCGTGAGGCGGCCCCAGACGAAGAGGAGCAGCTGCTCGGCCGTGCCGGTGGCCGAAGCGGAGGCGGGCGCGGCGCCGTCCGTGAGGGGTGCGGGCCAGGCGCCGGTGTCGTCCAGGGTGAGGAGCCAGGAGCGGCCCTCGGTGGCGTGGTAGTGGATGGTGGCGGGTTCGTGCGGCCAGGCCGCCTGGGTGGAGTCGCAGGTGTCGAGAAACTCGGCCACGCCGTCGATCGCGACATCCGCGGGCATCGGCTGGACGGCGTCTGCGGTGAGCTGGGCGTCGTAGGTGTGCACCAGCACCTCGTGCACCCGGCGCCGGGCAACGCCCCAGGCATTCGCCGGGGAGACGCCGGCGCGCCACCACGCCCAGCACTCGCGCTCCGGGCCGGCCTCGCGCAGCGCACGCACAGCAGCTCGTTCGACTCGGCGTACCAGGCCACCAGCGCCTCGACCTCGCGCGGCGCCTCCGCGGCATCCTTGGCCGGCGGAGCCTCGGCCGGGCCCGCGGCGACAATCGCGGCCCACCAGCGCTGGCCCGTACCCAGGTGCTGCACCAGGTCGAACAACGTCCACTCGGGGCAGGACGGCACCGGCGCGTCAAGGCTGGGCGCGGCGGCAACCGCACTTCGGAACGCGGCGGACCGCTCGTCGATCAGTTGCGGCAGGGCGGAATACTCAAGACTCTCTGTCACATCGCCTGCCTGGCACCCCAGTTCAGCCGACCGGACCCTGTTTCCAGGCCGTCAGTTGAGGGAGATCGGGGCACCTGGCTTCTTGACGACCTGACCTCAGGCTTGCACGCGATAGGCCAGGCAGCCGAGCGGTCATCGTTGGTGGCGTGGTGGTGCGTGCCCGCCGAGCACTCAAGCCGGGGCCCGGGTTCGCATGACGCGATCAGCCGCAGCCGCATCCCGCGGTGGTGGAGGTCGCTTCCGAGTCGGTGGCCTGGCCGGTGCAGCAGCCATCGCCGGTGGTGTCCGGGTCGGCGCTCCTGTCGAGAGTGTCGGCATCGGCCTTGACGACGTACACCTCCCACGGCTCCTGACCGGGACCGTGGACCCACACCTTGTCCTGGACGGCGTAGCAACAGGAGGTGTCGTTCTCGGCGAAGGTGGCCAGTCCGGCGTCCTTCAATCGGGCGGTGGCGGCGTTGACCTGCTCGGTGGACTCGACTTCGACGCCGAGGTGGTCCAGGCGGGTGTCCTCGCCGGCCTCGCCCTCGATCAGGACGAGCTTGAGCGGAGGCTCGGTGAGGGCGAAGTTGGCGTAGCCGGCGCGTCGCTTGGCCGGTTCGGTGCCGAAGAGCTTGGAGTAGAAGGCGACCGACGCTTCCAGGTCACTGACGCGCAGGGCTAGCTGGGCACGGGACATGGCACATTCCCATCTGCTTGCATTGATGTCTGTCGATACAGAGCTTGCGCCCTGAATCGAGAAACGTCAATATAGAAGAATGTCGAAGCACGAGCTTGTGGTCCTTGGCCAGGATGATCTGTCCGCGGCCTGCTGCCCGGAACCGGTCGTGGTGCCCCTGGGCGATGACCAGGCGGCCGAACTGGCGAAGATCTTCAAGGCCTTGGGCGACCCGGTCCGGCTGCGCCTGCTCTCAATGATCGCCACGGGGGCAGGTGGAGAGGTGTGCGTGTGTGACCTGACCCCGGCATTCGATCTGTCTCAGCCGACGATCTCGCATCACCTCAAGCTGCTCCGACTGGCGGGTCTGATCGATTGCGAGCGTCGGGGGACGTGGGTCTACTACTGGGTGCTGCCTGCCGTCCTGGAGCGGTTGTCCACGTTTCTGACCGCCGCGCAGAAGGTGGAGGCGGCCGGGTGAGCGCATCACTCCTGCGCCGGGTTCTCGCCGAGTCGCTGGGGTCGGCCGCCCTTGTCGCGGTGGTGGTCGGCTCCGGCATCCAGGCCACCCAGCTGACCGATGACATCGGTGTGCAACTGCTCGCCAACTCCCTCGCGACCGTCTTCGGCCTGGGCGTGCTCATCGCCCTGCTCGGTCCGGTCTCCGGCGCTCACTTCAACCCGGTCGTCACGCTCGCGGTGTGGTTCACCGGCCGGCGTGCCCACGACGGGCCGACCCTTCGGGACGTGGCCGCGTACCTCCCCGCGCAGACGGTCGGGGCGATCGGCGGTGCTGTCCTGGCCGACGCCATGTTCGCCAGGCCATTGGTGCATTGGTCGACCCATGACCGGTCCGCCGGTCACCTGTGGCTCGGCGAAGTCGTCGCGACAGCAGGGATCGTCTTCCTGATCCTCGGGCTCGCCCGCACCGGCCGGGCCCACTTCACGTCAGTGGCCGTGGCGTCCTACATAGGAGCGGCGTACTGGTTCACGTCCTCCACGTCGTTCGCCAACCCGGCCGTCACCATCGGCCGCGCCTTCACCGACACCTTCGCGGGGATAGCCCCTGCCTCCGTCGCGCCCTTCGTCGCGGCACAGATCGCCGGTGCCGCACTCGGCTCGGGCCTCGTGTCCGCCGTGTTCGCCCGGCCCGCACCTGCAGCGACCGAGGACGGCGCCGTCCAGGGCGAGCCCGAACTCACCGCCCCAGCCATCTCCTGACACTCACCGCGCCCAGAAGGACACTCGCCATGCCCACACCCGCCGAGCGCCCGTCCGTCCTGTTCGTCTGCGTCCACAACGCCGGGCGCTCACAGATGGCCGCCGCCTTCCTCACCCACCTGGCTGGCGATCACGTCCAGGTGCGCTCCGCCGGCTCCGCTCCCGCCGCCACCGTGAATGCCGTCGCCGTCGACGCCCTCGCTGAGGTGGGCATCGACATCTCCGCCGAGGTCCCCAAGGTTCTCACCGTGGAGGCGGTCCAGGCATCGGACGTCGTCATCACGATGGGCTGCGGGGACACCTGCCCGGTCTTCCCCGGCAAGCGTTACCTGGACTGGGAGCTTCCCGACCCCGCCGGGCAAGGACTCGACGCCGTCCGCCCGATCCGTGACGAGATCGAGAAGCGCGTCCGTGAGCTTGTCGACGAGATGACCCGGGTGAGTTGACCATGAGTCCGGCTGACGGGATCCGCATCGCTGCGATGGCGGCCGAGCACGCGGACGAGGTGCTGACGATCTACCGACTCGGCATCGACGAGGGCAACGCCACCTTTGAGACCGCGGCTCCCACATGGGAGGAGTTCGACACGGCCAAGCTGTCCCGGCACCGTTACGTCGCCCTTGCCGAGACCGGCAGCGTGCTGGGCTGGGTTGCGGCGGTGCCGGTCTCGGATCGGTGCGTGTACGCCGGGGTCGTCGAACATTCGGTGTACGTCCATCCCGGTGCTCGCGGCCGAGGAATGGGTAGCGCATTGCTCGACGCCTTCATCATCTCGACCGAGGCGGCGGGCATCTGGACCATCCAGTCAGGCGTCTTCCCCGAGAACAAGGGCAGCCTTGCGCTGCATCTCGCGGCAGGATTCCGCGTCATCGGCACGCGCGAACGCATTGGTCGTCATCATGGAGTGTGGCGAGACGTCGTCATGATCGAACGTCGCAGTCGCGTCGTCCCATGACCGCCGACTGCTGAACAGCAACCGCACGAAATCACCGACCGGCCCCACCGTGTCGAGCGCCTTCGGCACCGACAACGCCCTGCTCAGCCGCCTCCCGCGCAACCTGGAGCGGGCCGAGCGAAACAACCTTGTCAAGAAGCCCACCGACGCCACCTCGCTGTGCGAACAGCGCGCCCCGGGGCGTCACCCACCTTCGTGACGACACCTCGGGAGGGGCCGCCTACCGGGACTACCGGGCGCGGGCGGGCTCGTACCGCTTCGACGCCTGACACCCGCGGACCAGGGGCGTGGCCGGGCCGGTCATACTTCCCGGATGACGACGCAAGCCATGGAGGACGCGCGGCGCTGGCTGGGCGAGCGGGGTGTGCGGCAGGCCGGCGACGGGTGGATCCGCGCCGAGGCGCCCGGTCAGCCGCTCACCGCCGGTCAGGTCGCGCACTCCTGGGCCGAGGAGGTGTTCGCCGACGACGATCTGGACGCGGCCGGTCAGGTGCGGCTGGCGTTCGGACTGCTGGACCTCCTCGACGAGTACTGGGTGACGTGCGAGATCCGTTTCGCCCACCAGGGCCCGGACGGCCCGCTGCCCGCCGACGCGCTGTGGGACGGCTACCGTCGGCGGCTGGAGGCCGAGCGGGACGCCGAGACGGTCACGTACTCGCTGTGGGTCGACTGGTTCGAGGACCGCGCCACCGTCGAGACGGCCTTCGCCGAAGTGCTCGGCAACGATGTCGAGCGGGTGGTGGTGGAAGGTTCGGACGCCCTGGTCCGCCGGGCCCGTCGGGTCCTCGCGTGCTCGGGTCCGGTGCCGTGGCCGGTGAAGGAGAACGCCTACGACACCGCCGTACGCCTTCCCGCCCTGCACCCGGCGCTCTTCGAGGGACTGCTGGCCGGGTACCACGACGTCTACGGCGCTCTGGAACCCGCCGCCGCGCTGGTCCTCCTGGAGCGACTGCGACTGCCCGCGGACACCCCGCACGTCCAGGAGCTGCGGTTCGTCCTCGCCGGGGGACAGGCGAACCACCGGCAGGATCCGGGTGTCTGGGACGCTGCCGTGCAGGCCTGTTCCTGACACGTGGGCGGCAGGCCCCCGCCTCCCGGCAGGGGCCGACCGCGGGGGATCATGCCTGCTGGGCGAGCCAGTCCGCGAACCGGGTCTCGGCGAGGCGGGCGCCCGAGCCCGGCAGGAGGGTGTTCTCCCGCAGCTCGGCGCCCCAGTACGTCGCCTTCGGGTCCGTCACGATCGTGCGCGGGTCGTTCTGGGCGGCGAGCCCCATGCGGATGAACTCCTCCAGCTGGAACACCTCGGGTCCGGCGGTCTCGACCACGCCGTTCACCGGGTCGCCGACCGAGGCGCGGGCGACGGCCGCGGCCACGTCGTCGGAGACCATGGGCTGGATCCTGGCATCGGGCAGACGGACGGTGTCCCCGTCGGTCATGCCGTCGGCGAGGCCCTTCGCGAACTCGAAGAACTGCGTGGCGTGGACGATGGTGTGCGCCACGTCGGACGCCTTGATCAACTCCTCCTGGACCTGCTTGGCACGGAAGTAGCCGCTGGCCTGGAGGCGGTCGGTGCCGACGACGGACAGGGCCACGTGATGGGCCACTCCGGCCTCGGACTCCGCCTTGAGGAGGTTGGCGGTGGAGGTGCGGAAGAACTCCAGGACCGCCGCGTCCTCGAAGGAGGGGGAGTTGGACACGTCGACGACGACCGATGCGCCCTTGAGGACATCGGCCAGCCCCTCGCCCGTGAGGGTGTTGACTCCGGTGCTGGGCGCTGCCGCGACCGCCTCGTGCCCGTGCTCCTCGAGCCGGCCGATCAGCTTGGAGCCGATGAGCCCGGTGCCACCGATCACTACGACCTTCATGACGGAATTCCTTCCGGTGCTGTGCGTGAATGCGTTCTGCACCAGACAAGACCGGACAGCCCTTCCGCCTGTGACACGGTTGCGCCGGACTGGCTGCGCAGAACTTCGGTCACCGGTGACGCGGTGGGTGCCTCAGCCGTCCAGGGAGGCCACGAACGGGGCCAGCTTCGCCGGGTTCAGGACCCACAGGAGGCGCTCGATGCCGCGCTCCGACACCTCGGCGGTGACCAGGGCCAGCACCTTGTCGCCGGCGGTGACGAGGACGGCGGGCCGGCCGTTGGCCTCGACCCAGCGCTCCTCGGTACCCGGCCAGAAGCGCGGCGCGAAGGCGACGATGAACTTGGAGACGTGCGGACGCCCGATGACCGGGATCCTGGAGGCTCCGCGCATCCCGCCGCCGTCGGTGTAGCTGACGACGTCCATGGTGAGGACCTCCTCCAGGACCGACAGCTCACCGGTCCGCGCGGCGGAGAGGAACACCTCCAGCAATCTGCGGTGGGCGGCGGGGCTCACCGGCTCCCGGCGCTCCGCCGCCAGGTGCCTGCGGGCCCGGCTGACCAGCTGCCGGGCGTTGGCGTCGCTGGTCTCCAGCATCTCCGCGATGCGCTGGTAGGGGTAGTCGAAGGCCTCTCTGAGCACGTACGCGGCTCGTTCCACCGGGTTCAGCTTCTCCAGCAGGAACAGCACCGCCAGATCGACCGCCTCCGCCCGCTCCGCGCCCACCTGCGGATCCGCGCTCGTCTCCACCGGCTCCGGCAGCCAGGGCCCGACGTACGCCTCCCGTCGCTTGGGCGCGGACCGGGCGAGGTTGATGGCCAGCCGGGAGGTGACCGTGGCCAGGAACGCGGCCGGGTCCTGGATCTCGGCGTGGTCGGTGTTCTGCCAGCGCAGCCACGCCTCCTGGACGATGTCCTCGGCCTCCACGACGCTCCCCAGCATGCGGTAGGCGATGCCGAAGAGCCGTGGGCGTGCGGTCAGGAACTCGCTGGTGGCCTGGTCGAGAGAGTCCGCGTCGTCTCGGGCGCGCATGCTGTCCTCCGGAAGTGGATCACCATGCTACAAGCCGACGCGCGGACGCGGAGGCGAGGGCCGTTCAGCCGTTGCGCAGGACCCGGAAGCGATCGGGGCGTGCCGGGTCGCGGTCGACGACCTGGATCGATGCCCAGGCCCATTGCCAGACGTCGGTGCCGGGTGTCCGGGAGAACCGGATCAGGCCGCGGGTGCCTTCCACCGCGACGCTCGGCCAGGACGCGGCGATCCGTGCCCGCTCCGTGCCGTGGGCGCGCAGCACCTCGGCGAGGACGACGATCGTGTCGTAGCCCTCGAAGGCGACGAACGAGGGCGCGGCGGCCAGCCGCTCGCGCAGGAGCGTCTCGACCCGGGCCCCCAGGGGCGTGAGGCGCTCGGGCAGATAGCGCAGGAAGGGGATCGCGGTGCCTTCGTCCCCCAGCAGTGCCGCCCATTCGGCGAACTCCGGCTGTCCGGCCGGGGCACCGATCAGGAGGCCGGCGAGGCGTTCGTCGCGGCGGACCGACCGGACGATCGGCACGGCCGGTTCCGGATGGCCGGCCAGCAGCAGGAGCGCTGTCGCGCGCCGGTCGAGGAGTGCGTCGCGGACGGCGGCGGGGGTCAGCTCGCTCAGGTCGAGTTCGGTGACCGTGCCGCCCCGCGCGGCGAAGTGGTCGCGCAGGACGCGGGTCCCGGTCGCCCAGTAGACACTCGGCTGCGTGGCCACGGCGATGCGACGGTGGCCCGCGTCGAGCAGATGGTCCGCGTAGACCCGCCAGCCGCGCGACTGCGGCGGGGAGAGGCGCGCGACCCAGTCCGTCGGCCCCTCGGTGAGCGCGTCGAGCACGGCCGACGAGCACAGGTACGGCAGCCCGAGGGCATCGGCCCGGCCGGCCGCGGCGCGCGCGACCACGCTGTGATACTCCCCGACCAGGGCGGCCACTCCCCGGTCCGCCAGTTCCGTCACGGCCGCCGCGGCCTTCTCAGGGTCGGCCGCGGTGTCCCGGACCACGAGTTCGAGCGGCCTTCCGACGATTCCACCGGCGTCGTTGACCTCGCGAACGGCCAACTCGATCCCCGCGAGCAGATGGTGGCCCGCCTCGGTCCAGCCGGGCCGGGTCAGCGGGGCGAGGACGCCGATCCGGACGGCCGACCCGTCGTGCGGCTCCGCCACGGCCGACGAGGGCGTGGTCTCGGACTTCATACGCAGGCTTCCTCCCCCGAGCGGCTCACGCCGAAGAACCTACCCCGCCCGGCCCCGGTGGCTGAATCCCGGCCGTGCGGACGCCGGGATTCCGATCCTCGAACTGTTGTGCAGGTTGTGTGTGCCATTTCTGTCTAGACTCTGGACCTCGTACGAAGAGGGAGCACGTGTGAGTGAACAGGCAGGCCCTGTCTGCCCGGAGTGCGGAACGGCTCGCGCCGCGGACGGCACCCCGGCGTGCCCCTGCGCTCGCCGTGCGTCCGACGCCCACCGTGCCGAACGCAGCGCTGCGGCAGCGGCCGCGGAGGACTTCGATCCCGTACGCATCCGGCCGTTCGTGGAGGTCGGCACTCCCACCGCGTCACCCGAGACTCCCGTGGCCGCCACCGAGGGCGACCCGACGGCGGAACCGGCCGACGGCGCACGGGAGTTACCGTCGCCGCCCCTCGCACCGGACGACCCCGCCCCGGCGCCGCGTCACCCCACCCCGGACGACACCGCGCGGCAGCGCCGACGCCGACGGGCCCTGCTGACCGCGGGCTGGGGCGGTGCCACGGCCGCCGTGCTCACGGGATGCGTCGTAGGCGGGCTCTACTGGTACGACGGCCCCGACCGCGACGGTTCCCTGCCCGGCGGTGTGCGTGCGAGCCTCCCGGACCCGCGGACCTCCGACGACCGCCCCGCGCCCTCGGCAGGTTCGCCGACGACGCCACCCCCGCGACCGCCCGCCTCGGCCGACGGTTCGGCGGACGCCTCCACCACCGCGAGCCCGACCACCCCGCCCGACACCGCCACCCCGACGCGGACGGCGTCCGGCGCGGCTCCCACCGCCACGGGCGGCACTCCCACACCGAGTTCCTCCGCCGGCCAGGCTCCCGTCCTGCGCCCCGGCGACCAGGGACCGGAAGTCGTCGAGCTCCAACTCCGGCTGCGCCAGGCAGGTTTCTACAGCGGCGACGCCGACGGCACCTACGACAGCCAGGTCGAGAGCGCCGTCCGCGGCTACCAGGTGACCCGGGTGGTCGTGGCGGACGAGTCGGGGGTCTACGGCCCGCGGACCCGCGCCGCCCTCGAAGCAGAGACCTCGGAGCCCTGACGTCCGTGGCTCCCTTTGTCAGTGGCGGCTGGCAGCATCGGCGTCATGGCAGACATGATCGAGGACTGGGGGCCGTTCCTCGCACGGTGGAGCCAGGAGTGGGCGGACGCACAGCAGTTGGCGCTCCCGCCCGGCGAGCGGAACACGGCCGACGACGAACCCGTGCGCGCGCGATGGCTGGGGTTCCCGGGCGCGTCCGAGGAGCGCATCCGCGAGCTGGAGGAGCGCCTCGGGCACCGACTGCCGCCCTCCTACCGTGAGTTCCTGGCGGTGACCGACGGATGGCGGCACGCGGGCGGGTTCGTCTGGCTGCTCGCCGGGACCGGTCAGGTGCGCCGGCACCAGGACGCGGCGGGCCTGTCCGAGTACTTCCCCGGAGAGGTGGACCACCCCACACCGGAGGACGAGATGCTCGCCGGGATG
This sequence comes from Streptomyces sp. NBC_00028, assembly GCF_045041065.1. Lineage (NCBI taxonomy): Bacteria > Bacillati > Actinomycetota > Actinomycetes > Kitasatosporales > Streptomycetaceae > Streptomyces > Streptomyces sp. NBC_00028. Next base: position 9,262,017 of record NZ_CP108293.1, read on the forward strand.
TGGGGGCGGGCCCTGCAACTCGACGTGGAGTCGGACGCCGTGTACCTCCTGCTGGACCCGGGGGACGTGGACGACGACGGCGAGTGGGCCGTGTACACGTACGCGTCGTGGCGGGCGAGCCCACCCGAACGGTACGCCTCGTTCCGGCTGTTCATGCAGGACATGTACCGGGAGTTCCACCGCCTGCAGATGGACCGCTCGCGGCGGGCCGGGACGGAGTTCGCCAACGCCACCACGCGGGCGCTGGACGCGTCGGTCGAGTCGGCCCGCCTGGACGCCCTGTCCGGCCGGTACGAGGAGGCCGCGGCGGCGCTTTCGGAGGCGGTCGCGTACGGCAGACCCCGGGCGGCGGGGCTGCGCGACCAGATCCGTCGGCTCCTGGGGGAGACCTATCTGGTGTCCTTCCACGAACTGGTGGCCGACCCGCGGTACGCGCTGGAGGCCGTGCCGGTGCTGGCCGCCGAGGACGTCCGGATGAACCGCGAGGACAGGACACTGGCGCAACGCCTGGGGGACGCCACCGAACCGGAGCGCGCCGCGGTCGAGGAGGCCGTGCGCCAGGTGTGGGCCGGGACGTACCGCTACACGCCCGAGGGCCCCTTCGGCGCCGCGGTGGACCAGGCGCGGGAGCACGCCCGCTGGGGCCGGACGGACGAGGCCTGGCACACGCTGCGCGCCGCACTGCCCCGGTGGCGGCCCCTCGGCCCGGAGCACCTCGCCCCCTTCGGCCTGTACGCCGACCCGTTGCTCGGCCCCCTGATCACACCGGAACGGGGCCGGGAGCTACTGGCCACACCGAGAGCCGGTCACAGCGGCAGCGCCCCCGCCCCCACCCCCGACCTGGACCCGCCCGGCCTCGCGTGGCTGGCGGACTCACAGCCCGGCAATGTCCTGACGTCGTACCGCTTCCTCCTCGTCGAGGGCGTGGAACCGGCCGAACTCCCGGGCCGGATCGGCGCCGAAGGCACCACCGCCCTGGACGAGCCGGCGATGGTGTGGGAGTCGCGGACGCGGCCGCGCGGCGGCCACGGCGGCGAGCCGTGGGCCGACGAACCGCAGGTCTCCGTCGGCCACGCGGGCGAGGGGTGGAGCTTCGCCCTCCAGGCCCACCCGGGTGCCTCCTTGGACGAGCGGTGGTTCGTCTCCCCGGGCATCGCGGCCTCCCGCAGCATCGCCGCGTCCCAGGGCACGGCCGCCTCTCCGGGCACCCGGGTGGTGACGGTGTGGAGCGAACCCTTCGACGGACAGCGCCCCGGCGTCTTCCACGTGTCGGTCGCCGAGAACGGCGAGGAGTCGTACGCCTTCACCGTTCGACCGACCACGACCAGCAGACGAGGCCCCGTGCCGAGCGGCCTGGACCCGGATCTGCTCTTCCGACCGGACGCACCGCGCGACGGACGCCAGGGCGAGCGGCACGCCCTCGACGCCGTCGCGGCCGAATTCGGCGTCCGGCTCCCGCGGTTCGCCCTCACCCAGGGACGACTGCACACCGTCCGCACCCGCTCCTGGCGTCGACCACCGGGGCCGGGCGAGGGATACGTGACCATCGGCGTGGTGGGGCGACGACCCTAGCGGTCGCCCCTGGGCCGCGAGCACGCATCCGGATCCGTGGCGCAGGCAACCTGAGGTCTCCGCGCGGGGTGTTACTGGGAGAAGCTCACGCGCGCCTGACCTGCGCGCGGCAGCGGAAGGAATCGGGGGAACTCAGGGTGCGCGCGATCACCAGCCCATGTATGGGAGGGCGCTACGAAGGCGAGCCACCGCAGGACGATCTTCGGGACTTCGAGACGTACGCCGCCGTCCGGTGGCCACGGCTGGTACGCACCGCGTATCTGCTGACCAACGGCGACCATCACGAGGCGGAGGACCTCGTCCAGGTGACGCTGGCGAAGGTTTATCTGCGCTGGCATCACATACAGACCCTGGACGCGCCCGACCAGTACGTGCGACGGGCGCTCATCAACAACAACACGACCCGGCAGCGCAAACGACGGGTCGTACAGCTTCTGACCCCTCACCTGCCCGAGCAGCGCGGCCCGTCCGGGTGCGAGAACTACGAGACGCGCTCGGAGCTGTTCGACGCGCTCGCCACGCTGCCGCCCCGCCAGCGGGCCATCGTCGTGCTCCGCTACTGGGAATGCCAGAGCGAACAGCAGACGGCGGACCTCCTCGGCTGCTCCGTCGGCACCGTGAAGAGCCAGGCCAGCCGGGCGCTGAAGAAGCTGCGCTCCAGCGCGGCCCTGTCCGAGTACGCCGCCACCATGACCCACGGGGAGTAGGGGAGTGTCCGACATGCAGGCCGACCTCTCGCCACAGCCGCCGGGGCCCGAGCTGTGGCGGGCGCTGGACGAGGCCGCGCGGGGCTGCGCCCCCACGCCGTTCCCGAGGGACCGCGTCGTACGCCGGGCCGCGACCATCAGACGGCGTCGCAGGCTGGTGACCGTCGCTCTGGCCGCGCTGCTGCTGACCCCCGCGGCCGGCGAACTGGCCCTCGACCAGGAGTCCACCTCCTCCCACGCGGTCACCGGAACCGACAGGCAGCAGTCCCCGCGGCCCTCCGCCTCACCCGGGACGGCCGACGTCCGGTCCCCGGTACGGGTCGTCCGGCCCGGAGAGCGGATCGATGTCGGACTCGGCGTCTGGTACCTGCTGAAGCCGCGGGAGTTCTGCCCGAAGCACCCGATCGACAGGAAACCGAGCTGCGTGGGCCCGCTGGACCGGCAGCAGCCGGGCGACATACCCATGACCCTCAACTGGTACCCCTTCCCCAAGGGAGTGGTGACCGTCCTCGCCTACACAGGGAAGACGCCTGCCGCCCGCATCACGATGACGGACCACGGCCGCACCACCGTGCTCCCCGTCGTGCGGCTGTCCGGAGACCCCGCCTATGTGAGTTCCTACGCCATCAGCTCTCCCGTCGAAGGGAGCTACGAGAACAGCCCCGAGGGCTCGAGGTCGTTGAACCTCCCTGTCTTCCGCGCGTACGGCGCCGACGGCGAGGAACTGGCGGAAATCGGGGGATGAGCGGCCACGGACGTGTGCGCGGCTGCCAGGACATCCGGGCCGTGCCCTTAATGTCGACGGCATGACCGACAACCCCGTGCGTACCGTCACCGTCGAACGAATCAGTACCGGCCACTTCACCGCGACCAACACCCGCGGCGGCACCGTCAGCTTCGGTACCGGTGCCGACGGCGACACCGAATTCACCCCCGTCGAGCTGCTGCTGGCGGCACTCGGCGGCTGTACGGCCGTGGACGTGGACATCGCGACCAGCCGCCACGCGGAGCCCGCCGGGTTCTCCGTGACGGTCGTCGGCAACAAGGTCGGCGACGACCTCGGCAACCGGCTGACCGACCTCACGGTCACCTTCCAGGTCACGTTCCCGGACGGCGAGGGCGCCGACCGGGCGCGGGCGATTCTTCCCCGGGCGGTCAAGACCTCCCACGACCGGCTCTGCACGGTCAGCCGCACGGTGGAGATCGGCACGCCCGTGACGGCGACGGTCGAGGACGCCTGACCCGGACCTGAGGCGTCCGGATGCCGAAGGGCCGCACCCCGAGTACGGGGTGCGGCCCTCGACGCGTGCGGTTACTCGCCCCAGCCGCCGTAGGGAACGGTGATGAGTTCCATGGCGTGGCCCGACGGGTCCATGAAGTACACGCCGCGGCCACCGTCGTGATGGTTGATGGTTCCGGGCTGCTGCCGCATGGGGTCGGCGTAGTGCTCGATGCCGCGCTCGCGGATCTTCGCGTACGCCGCGTCGAACTCCTCCTCGGAGATCAGGAACGCGTAGTGCTGGGAGGTGATCTTCTCCGCGGGGATCGTGGCGAAGTCCAGCGTGACGCCGTTGCTCAGGGCGATCGCGATGAACGGGCCCCACTCGGTGGTGATCTCAAGGCCCAGCAGGGCGGCGAAGAACTCGGCCGACTCCCGGTTGTCCCGGGCGTGCACGATGGTGTGGTTCAACTGAACTGACAAGGAATGCCTCCGAAGGCATCTCCTGACACCTCCATGCCTCACCCAGCCGGTGACCGACACGCGATGTCGGCGTAGATCGTAGCCGATGCGGGAGGGGCTATTCGATGAGTTCCCAGTCCTGTGAACCGTCCGAAGCGGCGCTCTGCAGGGTGAGCGGGGCGCCGGCGGAGGCGCCGGTCAGATACAGGCTGTGGTTCTTGACCGACTGGAGTTGGTAGAAACCGTCGGCGGTCCTGACGAGGTTCCAGCTGCCGGTGGAGCTGTTGTCGACCCACTGGCCGATCCGCTGTCCGGCCGTGGCGTTGCCGGTCCAGATCGCCGCCGCGCGGCCTCCCGACTTGTTCAGCAGACTGACGCCGCCGTTCGGCTCGGTCACCACGTGCCAGAACTGGGTGTCCGGGTTGCCGGCGGACCCGGCGTCCTCCAGCCGGACGTCGGGCACGTCCCCGTTCCCGAGGTTGGCGTCGTTGGTCTTGTCACCGGTGCCGATCACCTGGTCGGTCCTGCGGTTCACCAACTGGAAGTAGGCGCCCGCGGAGTGGCCGAGGTCGACTTCCGCGAAGGCGATGGTCGACGTGCCCTGGTTGTTGAGGATCGCGACCCGGCCCGTGCCGTCCACGTACTGGAGGTCGCGGCTGTAGCCCGCCTGAGACGTGGTCTGGTACTCCTTCCAGACGCCGTCGCCGCGACCGCCGTCGTTGACCCAGACGCTGCCGCTGCCGGCCGCGTTGTAGACCAGCCGCCCGCCGGGCAGCCGGATCAGGACCGGGCTGCCGCCGGTGGCGAGCGGGCGGCTGCCGGGGGAGACCGGCAGCGAGGTGACGGCGTCGCCCGTGGGGGACCCGGTGAAGAACTTCAACGGGTCGGCGGCGAGCCGGTACCGGGTGTTGGCGCCACCGCCCCAGTACTCGTACGTCAGCAGCCACTTGCCGTCCGTCGTCCGCACGACGTTCGCCATCCCCGGCCGTCCGCCGCCGATCTCCGTCTTGCCGCCGCCCATGTCCTGGGTGAGCCCGGCGATGTCGACGACGGGGCTGCTCCACTGGGCGCTGCGGCCGTCCCAGATCTTGTGGGCGAGGATCTGCCCGTGCGAGTCGGGGGCGGTGTCATTGGCGGGGTCCAGGGTGGGGACGCCGGTGACCGGGTCGAAGCCGGTGTAGTCGTTCTCGTCGGAGTAGTAGCAGACCAACTTGCCCTTGTGGACCATCAGATACGGCTCCCAGACCGGGTCCACCTGCCTGGTCGTGTTCGCCGCCGCGACGTTCTGCCCGATCGCGCCCGCGCTGCCGCCCTGCCAGCCGCCCGTGGCGATGACGTTCACGACGTTCCAGCTCGCGCCGCTGTCCGTGCTGGAGTACAGGGCGATCGCCAGGTCGCTGCGGTCGCCGTCGTTGGACGGCGTCCAGTTCGGGTCGGCGGCCTTGTGCTCCTTGTAGTAGGCGTCGTCGCCGGACACGACACTCGCCAGCAGCAGCGTCCCCTGCTTGAGGTTCCCGACGTCCTGCGGGAGGACGTAGAGGTAGGGGTTCGTCCAATTGCTCGTGTACTTGGCGTACTTGGGGTCGCTGGACAGGTACGCCGGTGCCTTCACGTCGGACAGCGGCTGCCAGGACGTGCCGTGGTCGTCGCTCTTGTAGACGGGCAGGGTCTGCCGGTCGGCGGAGCCGGTCGCCGGGACGACCGTCGACTTCTCGAACGAGGCGACGAGGCGTCCGCCCGGCAGTTGCGCCGACTTCGGGTAGACGGCGCAGTTGCCCCGCCCCTTCAGACACGGCTCGCTGCCGAGTTGGTAGAGGATGCCGCCCGTCGGGTTGTACGCGTGGGCACTGGCCATCGGCATCGCCAGCAGCGCCGACGCGGCCAGGACGGTGCCGAGTGCCTGGGCCGGTCTTCTTCCGTGCATGTCTCTCCTCCTTGAGGGCCGTGCGGTGGGTTCAGACGACCAGGACGCGTACGTCCCACGGGCCGAGGTCCAGCGCGGTCCCGGCGGGGACGGCGGCGCCGGTCAGCACATCGGTGAGGTCCGACGGGGCGTGCACGGCGACCGGTTGCCAGCTCCAGTTGTGGACGACGTGGATACGTCGGCCGTCGGTGGCCGTGGCGGTCGTCGCGGTGACGGAGTCGGGGAGGTCACGCCACGCTCCGGGCGCCGCCGGTGCCAGCCAGGCGGCCAGTTCCCGGGCGAAGGCGCGACCGGGGGCGGTGCCGACACAGGTGATCCGGCCCGCGCCGTGGCGCCGGGTGGTGGCAGCCGGCCAGCGGCCGAAGTGCGGGTGGTCGTAGGCGGCGAGGACGTCGGCGTCGGCGACGGTGAGACCGTCCGCCCAGCGGGTCGCCGCGGCGTCGGCGGACAGGCGCAGCGGGCTGTCGGGTGCGGGGCGCACCGGGATGTCCTGGGTGAGGTTGCTGAACTCGTCGTAGGACACGCCCGCGGCCTCGGCGAGCCGTCCCGGGGCGCGTTCGGCGCGGGCGCGGGCCTCGTGGTCCGCGTAGCCGGTGCGGGGACCGAGGACGAGGTGGCCGCCAGCGCGGGCGTAGGCGGCGAGCCAGTCGAGGGTGGAGTCGGCGGCCAGATACAGGGCCGGGACGACCAGGACGGGATGGCGAAGTACCGCGTCCTCGGGGCTCAGGCCCTCCCTTTCGCCTTCCGGGTCGTGGAGTTGGCGTGCGTGGACGATGCGCACCTGGCGCCCGGCCTCGAACGCGCCGCGGTAGAACGGGTCGAAGAAGCGGTGGTAGGCCGCCGGGTCCGGGCTGCCGTCCGGCTGGGCCAGCGGCGGGTACTTCTGCATCAGCCACTTGCTCGGGGTCGAGTAGACCATCGTGATGTCCGCGTCCGGCTCAAGACCGGCGACGAGCGGCCCGGCGGTCTCGAACTCCGCGCCCAGCCGGGCCAGTTCGGCGTACGTCCGGCCGGGCTGTCCGGTGTGCGGGAGGATGCCGCCCCAGTAGGTCTCGGCGCCGAAGTGCAGCGTGTGCCAGTGCCAGTACTCGATCATGCGGGCGCCGCGGGCGACCAGCGCCCAAGCCGCCTGACGCCACTGCCCGTCGTAGCCGGGGCGGTTGTCCCACGGGAAGCCGATGGAGCCGGCGTTGGTCTCGGTGACCAGGAACGGCTCCTGGCGGGAGGAGAACATCCAGTCGGCGGTCTGGTACAGCGCCCACACGCCGGTGGTCTTCCAGATCTGCTCGTGCGAGTCGGGCGTGGGATCGGGCAGGCGCAGGCCGTCCTGCATGTCGTAGTACGGGTTGCCGGAGGCGATGTCGAGGCGGTCGGTGAGCTCGTCGTCCGCCACACCGGGGCGGGTGTAGGAGATGCAGGTGGTCACGAACTGCTCGGGGGCGGCGTACTCACGGACGATGTCGGCCTGCCAGCCGATGAACTCCGTGACCTGCGCGGCCTGGAACTCCCGCCAGGCGACGTCGTACTGGGGCTGCTGGTTGCCGTCCGGCGTCCAGAGGTCGGCCCAGGTGGACAGACGGTGCGACCAGTAGACCAGGCCCCATTCGCGGTTGAGGGTCTCGACGTCGCCGTACTTGTCGCGCAGATGGTCGACGAAACGCTGGAAGACGCCGTGGTTGTGGAAGAGGTGCAGGCCGGGCTCGTTGTCGACCTGGAAGCCGATGACGGCCGGGTGGTCGGCGTACCGGGCGACGATCTTCCGGATGACCCGCTCGGCGTGGAACCGGAACGCCGGGTGGGTGAAGTCGGCCTCCTGACGGCCGCCCCAGCCGATCCGCTCGCCGGTGCCTCCCTCGCCGGTGATCTCCGGGTACTGGCGGGCCAGCCACGGCGGCACCGCGTAGGTCGGGGTGCCGAGGACGACGGAGATGCCGCGCTCGTGGGCGCCGTCCAACACCGGTCGCAGCCAGTCGAGTGCGAAGCGGCCGTTCTGCGGCTCCCAGGTCGACCACACCGACTCGCCGACCCGGATCACGGTGATATGGGCGTCGGCCATCAGGTCCAGGTCGGTCTTGAGGCGTTCGGCGGGGTGGGGGTGGGGCTGGTACTCGTGGTAGTACGCGGCGCCGAACAGGACGCGGGCAGGCAGAGCCGCCATGAAGGAGACCTCCGAAGGATGGTTGAGGGGTTACTGCTTGATGCCGCCGGCGGCCAGACCGCTCTGCCAGTAGCGCTGGAGCATCAGGAAGGCCACGACGAGCGGCACGATGGAGAGCAGCGAGCCCGTCACGACGAGCGCGAGCATGTCGCTGCTGGCCCCGGCCCCACCGTTCTGGGCCTGCGCGGCCCAGGAGGCCAGCCCGACCGTGATCGGGTACAGGTTGGGGTCGTTGAGCATGATCAGCGGCAGGAAGTAGTTGTTCCAGGTCGCCACGAGCGTGAACAGCAGCACCGTGACCAGGCCGGGGCCAAGGAGGCGCAGGGCGATCCGGAAGAAGATGCGGGCCTCGCCCGCGCCGTCGATGCGCGCGGCCTCAAGGAGGCTGTCGGGGACGGCGTCGGCCGCGTAGATACGCATCAGATAGAGGCCGAACGGGTTGACCAGGGACGGCAGGATGATCGCCCACGGGGTGTTGACCAGACCGGCCTTGGCGAAGAGCAGATAGGTCGGGATCGCCAGGGCCGTGGTCGGCACCATGACGGCGCCGAGGACCAGGTTGAAGGCGAGCCGGTCACCACGGAAGCGGAACTTGGCGAACCCGTAGCCGCCCGCCGCCGCGAGGAGTGCGGCCCCGAGGGCGCTGACGACGGCGTACAGGGCCGTGTTGAGCAGCCAGTGCACGAAGACGCCGTCGTCCTGGGTGAACGTCTCCTTGACGTTGGTCAGCAGCTGCGGGGCGTGGGAGAACCACAGGCCGAAGCTGTTGAACAGGTCCTGCGTGCTCTTGGTCGAGGCGATGAGCAGCCAGCACAGGGGGAGCAGGAAGTAGCCGAGCGCGGCCAGCATGGCGATGGTCAGCGGGGTGCTGCGGCGGGAGCGGTGCCGTGTCCTGCGGGGAGTGGGCTCGGCTGCGGTGGCCTTGGGGGCCGTGGTGGCCGGCGGGGTCGTGGTCGTCACGGGGTCCTCCTGCGGTTCGCGGTGAGCAGGACGGCGTAGGAGGCGAACACGATGACGAGACCGAGGAGGAAGGAGACCGTGGCCGCGTAGTTGACCTGCTGGCCGGTGAAGGCGAGGGAGTAGGCGTAGAGGTTGGCGGTGTAGGAGCTGCTGATGACGTCCGGGGCGATCTTCATCAGCAGGTTGGGTTCGTTGAACAGCTGGAAGCTGCCGATGACGGAGAACAGCAGGGTGAGCAGCAGCGCGGGCTTGAGCGCGGGGAGCTTGACGGACCAGGCGATCCGCCAGGCGCCCGCTCCGTCCATCGCGGCCGCCTCGTACAGCTCCTGCGGGATCGTGCGCAGGGCGGCGTACAGGATGATCATGTTGTAGCCGACGAACTCCCAGGTCACGATGTTGGCGAGGCTGCCGAGCATCCAGCCGTCGCTGAGGAAGTCCGGTGCGGGCAGCCCGAGGTCGTGGCTCAGCTGGGCGAACGGGCCGAAGTCCGGCCCGTACAGATAGCCCCACATGAGCGCGGCGACCACGCTGGGCACCGCGTACGGGACGAAGATGCCGAGCCGGATCAGGCGGGCGAGGCGCAGCAGGCCGCTGTCGAGGGCCAGCGCGAACAGCAGCGCCAGCAGCAGCATCAGCGGCACCTGGATGACGAAGAACAGCGCCACCCGGCCCACGCCGTGCAGGAGTTGGGGATCGCCCAGGGCCTGGGTGTAGTTGTCGAGGCCGACGAAGACATTGCCGCCGATGAGCCGGTTCTGGAACAGGCTGAGGTAGGCGGCGTAGCCGAGCGGCGCGAGGAAGAGCAGCAGGAACAGCGTCAGGAACGGGGCGACGAACAGCGGCCCCGCCATCCGGCGGCGGCGAACGGCGGACATCTCAGCCCCCCTTGACGGTGAAGCCCTGGTTCTTGGCGTACGTCGTCAGCCGCGACTGCCAGCTGCCGAGCGCGCGGACGGTGTCGGTGTGGTCGGCGAGCGACTTGCCGACGGTCTCGGTCCAGTCGGTCGCGGCCTGGTCGAGGAACGGGGGCCACTGGAAGGAGGAGTTGACGGTGGAACTGACGTCGGCGAACACCTGGTTGACCTTCTGGCCGCCGTAGAAGGAGGGCGCGTCGCCGACGAACTCGGCGTCCGTGAGCAGGGCCTTGGTGGCAGGGAAGAAGAACTGTTCGGTCGCGAACATCTTCGCGCTGGCGGGGTCGCTGTTGAGGAACTGTGCGAACACGGCCGCGGCGATCGGGTTCTTGGTGGAGCGGATGACCGCGGTGGTGGAGCCGCCCCAGTTGCCGGAGCTCGGCTTGGCGGTGTCCCACTGCGGCAGCGGGGCCGCCCGCCACTTGCCGGCCGTGGCCTTGGCGGAGCCGGACAGGAACACCGGGCCCCAGGCCGCGGTGATCCAGGTGGCGTACTTGCCCTTGTTGAGGGCGGCGTACCAGGAGTCGGTGAAGTCGGGCTCGACGCCGATGACGCCCTCCTTCGCGAGGCCGCCCCAGTAGGCGCCGAGCTTGCGGGAGACGGCGTCGTCGACGCTGATGGTGATGTCGCTCTTGCCGGAGGTCGCGTAGGGCTTGGCGCCCGCCTGCCAGAGCAGACCGTGCCAGGCGGCGACCTGGTTGGCGGCGAGGTTGGTGAGATAGACGTCCGGGTCGGCCTTGTGGAGCTTGCGGGCGGCGGCGGCGAACTCGGCCCAGGTGGTGGGCACTTCGATGCCGTGCTTGTCGAAGATGTCCTTGCGGTACAGCATGCCCATCGGCCCGGTGTCCTGCGGTATCGCCCAGATCTCCCCGTCCGTTCCGCTGACCTGGCCCCAGGTCCAGTCCACGAAGGTCGACTTGAGCGCAGAGGCGCCGTACGGGCGCAGATCCAGCAGGCTGTTGGTGATCGTGAAGGTGGGGATGGCCTGGTACTCGATCTGGACCATGTCCGGAGCGCCGCTGCCGGCCTTGAGGGCCGTGCGCAACTTCGTGTACTGGGGCGTGCCCTGACCGGCGTTGACGACCTTGATCTTGACGGCCGGGTACTTCTTCTCGAACAGCGCGACCTCCTTGGCGATGTTCGGGACCCATGTCCAGAACGTCAGCTCGGTCGGCGTCTTCATCGCCTTGTCGATGTCGGCCTGGGCGACCGGCTTGGCGGCGGCGGAGGAACCGCCGGAATCACCGCCGCCGCACGCGGTCAGGGCGGCGCCGAGCGACAGGGCGCCCGTGGTGCTGAGGAACAGCCGACGGCTCATTGGCGAAGGGGTGGACGCAGAAGCGAAGTTGGGCATGGTGAACTCCCGCCGGAGGCGAAGATGGCGGCACGCCTGGCGAGGGCGTGCGGGCATGGTGAGATGGAGGAAGAGGGCGCACGGGACGGCCGGGGCGCGAAGGCCGGAACGGGGCCGGGCGTGCGTACGGAGTCAGAGGAGGCCGGTGCGTACGTCGCGTACCGCGGAAGTCGCTGTCGCGGCCGGGTGGGGCGGGCCGCGGAAGGTCGGGGAAGACCTGGTGGTGCGGCCCGTCGTGTTCAGGTGCGGCTCGGCCGGCGTGGCCCGGGGCGTGGTCCCGACGGTGCGGTGTGGCGCCCGGGTCGAGGTGCCGGAGGTCAGATGGCGGTCACTGTCCGGTGTCCCGGCCTCCCTTCGCGGGCGGTGCGCTCGACGCCCTGACGACGAGGTCGACCGGCGGGTCCCCGGCCGGCATCGGTGTCGCGTCCGGGTTCTCGATGGCGTGCACCAGACGCTTGAGCCCTTCCTGGGCCACGGCGTCGAAGGGCTGGCGCACCGTGGTCAGGGGCGGGGTGACATAGGCGGCGACGGGGATGTCGTCGAAGCCGACGACGGCGACGTCCTGCGGCACCCGCCGCCCGGCCTCGGTCAGCGCCCGGACGAGACCGATCGCCATGTCGTCGTTGGCGGCGAACACGGCGGTGACCTCCGGGTCCCGGGCCAGCTCCCGGCCCGCCGCGTATCCCGACGCGGCCGACCAGTCGCCCTCGCAGACCTCGGGCACGGTCCGGCCGTGCGCGGTCAGCGCCGCCCGCCACCCCTCCAGGCGGTCGCGGGCGGCGTACCACCGCTGCGGACCGGCGAGGTGATGGACCGTCTTGTGTCCGAGTTCCAGGAGGTGTTCGGTGGCGGCCCGGGCCATCGGTCCGGCGCCGCCGCCCGCGGTGAGCACCAGGGGCGCGGTCACCGGCGAGGGCGCGCCCAGTACGAGGACGGGTACGTCGACGCGAAGGGGGGTCTCTCCCTGGTCGCCGTCCTCCTCGATGGGTTCGGAGATGACGATGCCGTCCACGCCCTGGTCCAGGAGTGAGCCGACCGCGCCGGCGACGCCCGCCGGATCGCCTTCCATCGTGTTGACCACGCGCAGCGCGTACCCCGTGTCCCGTACGGCCCGCTCGACGCCCATGAGGAGCGAGGCGGGGCCGTAGAGGGCCGTGCCCAGGGTGACCACGCCGATGGAACGGGTGCGCCCCGAGGCCAGCGCCCGGGCGGCGTTGTTGCGCCGGTACCCGAGCTGTTCGGCGGCGTCGAGGACGCGTCGGCGCACCTCGGCGGAGACGTACGGCTCGTCGTTGAAGACCCGGGAGACCGTCTTCTGCGAGACCCCGGCGAGCCGGGCCACGTCCACGCCGCTCGGCGCCGCGGAGTTACCGCCGCGCTTCGTCCCTTGCGTCATGGTGTGTCTCCCGTCGACCGGCTGATCGCATCCGACTGTCGGCAGGCATCCTTCCAATGACTGCGCAGTCATGTCTACGCGGACATGTCTACGCAGTCATGCGAGGCGCGTCAAGGGTTCGGAACGGATGAAGTTGCCGGCCGGCCCGCGGGCTCGCCGGGGCCGGCCGGTACGAGGGAGGTGTGTCAGGTCATGTCAGGACCAGCCAGCGGCGCCCGTCGATGAGCTCGCGTGCCGCGTCGAGGTGTCCGGCGTGGCACGCGGTCTCGGCGATGACGTGCAGCAGGACGTCCCGCAGGCTGTGCAGGTGAGGCTCGCCGAACAGGTCGTGGGGCCACCACGCGAGGGGAGTGTCGGCAAGGGTGGACGTGATGACGGCGTCGGCGTTTTCCGCCTCCAGTCGGTAACCGTCGAGTACCTCCAGGGTCGGTAGGTCCGGGGCCACCCTCCACGCCTCGTCGCCGCTCGGCAGGTCCCGGATCACCTGCTCGTCCCCCGCGACGACGGCCCGGAACCAGAAGCGCTCGACGTCCAGGGCGAGGTGCTGGACCAGTCCGAGGCAGTGCCATCCTGACGGCAGCACGGGACGTCGTAGCGCCTCTGCGTCCAACCCGTCGAGAATGCCGAGCACATGGCGGCGCTGGGCGTGCAACACCCTCAGAAGCGTGGTGACTTCGTGGTCGGCGGCCCCGGTCACTTGCGCCAGAACAGGTGGTGGGTCACGCCGCTCGGGCTGGGCACGACCTCCAGGTGGAACCGGTCCCGGAGTTCGTCGGGCGAGTCCCACAGCCGCAGCCCGGACCCGAACTTCACCGGGGCGACCGCCACATGCAGGGTGTCGACGAGGTCGGCGTCGAGGAACTGGCGGACGGTGGTCACCCCGCCGCCGAGCCGGACGTCCTTGCCCTCTGCCGCCTGCCGCGCCTGCTCCAGGACGGTGGCCGGGTCGGCGTTCACGAAGTGGAAGGTGGTGTCGGAGAGGGTGATCGAGGGGCGCGGGTGGTGGGTCATCACGAACACCGGGGTGCGGAAGGGGGGTTCGTCGCCCCACCAGCCCTGCCACTCGTGGTCCTGCCAGGGACCGCGCTGGGGCCCGAACTTGTTGCGGCCCATGATCTCGGCACCGATGTTGTGCGTGAAGTCCCGGGTGAAGTAGTCGTCCAGGCCGCGGCTGCCGCCGGGATCGGTGCGGTTGGGCCAGCTCGCCGTCGCCCCGGCCCAGGAGAACAGCCGCTGGGCGCCGTCGAGACCGAACGGGTTCTCGAGGGTCTGGTCCTCGCCGGCGGCGACGCCGTCGCTGGAGACGTTGAAGTTCTGGACGCGCAATAGCTGGGGCACGGGTTCCTCCGGTGGCCATGACGACGGTGGTGTCGACAACAGTGGTGAGACTCTCCCGGTCCGGAAAACTCATCGCCACCCGAGTCGGCGAGGGCTCACGTCTCCTGCGTGGGTATGTGCTCCTGCTCCTGCCGGGCCACCCCCGCCGCGTGCGCCAGGGCGTGGTCGATGAACCGGCGGGAGTTGGCCGGCAGGGTGCGGGACGTCAGCCAGGCGATGCCGATGTCGCGGGTGGCCTCCACGTCGGTGACCTGGAGATAGGTGGGGGCGCGACGGGAGGGCGGCGGGGCGGCCGAGTGGGGGCGGGGGAGGAGCGAGACGCCCAGGCCCGCCGCGACCAGGCCGCGCAGCGTGGCCACCTCGTCCCCCTCGAAGCCGGCGTGCGGAGTGAACCCGGCCGTCCGGCACAGGGCTTCGGTGACGGCACGCAGGCCCTGCTCATGGCGCAGCATGATGAACGGCTCGTCGGCGACCTCGGACAGCCGGGCCCGGCGGCGCTGGGCCAGCCGATGCCCCGGTGGCACGGCCAGCCACAGCGGCTCGACCAGGAGGCGCCGCCAGGTGACCAGGGCATGGCCGGGGTCCTCGGCGGTGAGGAGCAGGTCGGCCGTGCCGTCCAGGAGGGCCTGGAGCAGGACGGCCTCGCCGCCCTGGCGCAGTTCGAACCGGGCGAGGGGGAACCGCTCCCGGTAGCCGGTGATCAGCGGCGGCAGCAGCCAGGTGCCCAGCGAGTGCAGGAACGCCAGCGGGATCAGGCCGGACTCGGGGGACACGGTCTCCCGCACCGCCCGCAGACCATGGTCGATCCGGTCCAGGGCCGCGTCGACGTGCTCCTTGAAGACCTGGCCCGCCGGCGTCAGCCGCAGGACCCGGCCCACCTGCTGGAACAGCTCGGCCCCCACCTCGCGCTCCAGCCGTCGCAGGGCCCGCGAGAGGGCCGGCTGGGTCAGATGCGCCTGTGCCGCGGCGTGCGTCACGGTCGCGCCCTCGGCCACGGCCCGGAACGACCTCAGTACCTGCACGTCCATGAAAACCATGCTACTGACGCATGAGTTTCCGCGTATCCAGGCATTGGACGCATCGAATCAGGCAAGACGACGATGAGAGCCGGCCGAACCCCACCCCGATGGAAACCGAATTCCACCTCGATGGAAGCCGAACCCCCCCACCCTTTCCTGGAGAACACGATGAGCACCCGGTGGAACCCGCAGACCCGAGGCTTCGAGACATCGGCCCGTGGCCGCGCCGTCCTCGCCGACCCCCGCCTGAACCGCGGTACGGCCTTCAGCGCATCCGAACGACGCGCCCTCGGCCTCGACGGTCTCATCC
The DNA here is from genome assembly GCF_045041065.1 of Streptomyces sp. NBC_00028. Taxonomy (NCBI): domain Bacteria; kingdom Bacillati; phylum Actinomycetota; class Actinomycetes; order Kitasatosporales; family Streptomycetaceae; genus Streptomyces; species Streptomyces sp. NBC_00028. Next base: position 9,277,350 of record NZ_CP108293.1, read on the forward strand.
CGCCCCGGGCGCTGACCCTGGACCAGCAGACCGACCGCGCCTACGGGCAGTACACCGCGCAGCCCAGCGATCTGGCCAAGCACGTGTACCTGACCGCACTGCACGACCGGAACGAGGTCCTGTTCTACCGGCTGGTGAGCGACCACCTCTCCGAGATGCTGCCCATCGTGTACACGCCGACCGTCGGCACCGCCATCGAGCGCTACAGCAACGAGTACCGGCGCCCGCGCGGCATCTACCTCTCGGTCGACGCCCCGGAAGACATCGAACCCGCCCTGCGCGCCTCCGGCCTCACCGCCACGGACGTCGACCTGGTCGTGGCGACGGACGGTGAGGCCATCCTCGGCATCGGCGACTGGGGCGTGGGTGGCATCGACATCTCGGTGGGCAAGCTCGCCGTCTACACGGCCGCCGCCGGCATCGACCCGGCCCGCACCCTCGCCGTCGTCCTCGACGTCGGCACCAACCGCGAGCAACTCCTCGACGACCCGCTCTACCTGGGCAACCGGCACCCCCGGGTGGACACGGCGACGTACGACGCGTTCGTCGACGCCTACGTCGCCACCGCCGGCCGCCTCTTCCCGGACGCGCTGCTGCACTTCGAGGACTTCGGGCCGGCCAACGCCCGCCGCATCCTCGACCGTTACCGCCAGGAGCGGTTCGTCTTCAACGACGACATCCAGGGCACCGGCGCGGTCAACCTCGCCGCCGTCCTGTCCGGCGTCCGGGCCAGCGGACTGCCGCTGCGCGAGCACCGGGTCGTGGTCCTCGGCGCGGGCACGGCCGGCATGGGGGTCGCCGACCAGCTCCGCGACGCCCTGGCCGGGGACGGGCTCACCCGCGACGAGGCCACCCGCCGGTTGTGGGCCGTGGACCGCCACGGGCTCCTCACCGAGGACCAGGACGGCCTGCGCGACTTCCAACTCCCCTACGCCCGCCCCGCCGCCGAGGTCTCCGACTGGCGGCGTGACGACGAACTGGGCGGCATCCCCCTGGAGGAAGTGGTCCGCAGGGTCCGCCCCACCGTCCTCATCGGCACCTCGGGCCAGGGCGGCGCCTTCACCGAGAGCGTCGTGCGGGCCATGGCCGAGCACGCCGACCGCCCGATCATCCTGCCGATGTCCAACCCGACCCGGCTCGCCGAGGCCGTCCCCGCCGAACTGCTGGACTGGACGGACGGCCGCGCCCTGGTCGCCACCGGCAGCCCCTTCGAACCGGTCACCCGGGACGGCGTCACCCACCGCATCGGCCAGGCGAACAACGCGCTGGTCTTCCCCGGCCTGGGCCTGGGCGCCGTCGTCGCCCGCGCCACCCGCGTCACCGACGGCATGCTCGCCGCCGCGGCCCACGCCGTCGCGGCCCAGGTCGACCCGACCGCGCCGGGAGCGCCCATCCTGCCGCTGACCAGCGAACTGCGAGACACCTCCACCGCTGTCGCCGTCGCCGTGGCCCGCGCGGCGGCCGAGGACGGAGTCGCCCGGGTGACCGTCGACGACACGATCGAGGAACGGGTCCGCGAGGCCATGTGGGAGCCCGTGTACCGACCCGTGAACGCGGTCTGACGGGGTCTGACGGCCAGGTCCGGGGCCGGCCGGCTGCTGCTACCGGCCAGCCTCGTCCGCGGTGTGCAGTTGGTACACGTTGAACGCCCGCCGGATGACGGGCTGGGCGACATTGCGGACGCGTACGCCCCCGGCCGTCGTCCCGTGCTCGGTGCCCATGTGGGCGTGGCCGTGGACGGCCAGGTCGGCGCCGCCGGTGTCGATCGCCTCGGCCAGGAGGTAGCTGCCGAGGAACGGGTAGATCTCCAGGGGTTCACCGGCGAGGGTGTCGGCCACGGGGGAGAAGTGGGTGAGCGCGACCCGCGCCTCGCAGCCCCGCTCCCGCAGCTCGTCGAGTGATTCCCGCAGCCCGTCGGCGCAGCGCCGGGAGTAGCGGACGAACTCCTTCATCAAGGGCTCCCCGAACTCGCCCGCGCTGCGGCCCACGAACCCGCCGCCGAACCCCTTGGTCCCGGCGACTCCGACGCGCGTGCCCGCGCAGTCGAAGACCGTCGCCTGCCCCTCGAGAACGGTCACGTCGGCGTCCTGGAGGATCTCGGTGACCTTCTCGGGCTGCTCGTCGTGGTGGTCGTGGTTGCCGAGCACGGCCACGACCGGCACCGCCAGCCCCCGTACCTCCCGAGCCACCACACCGGCCTCCTCCGGTGTGCCGTGACGGGTGAGGTCACCGGCGAGCAGCAGCAGGTCGGCACAGTCGGGCAGCGTGTCGAACGCGGGCCGCAGCAGCCCCTGGCTGTCGGCGCCCATGTGGATGTCGCCCACGGCGGCGACGCGGATCACGGCAGCTCCTCGGCATGATCGGGCGAGGTGTTCTCGGCGACGACGACATCGCTGTGCACGGCGAGGTCGGCCAGTTCCTGGCGGGCGGTGTGCAGCAGGATGTCGCGGCACTGGGCGGAGGGGACCGTGCCGGTGAGCACCACCATCCGGCCCCGCACCTCCACGCGCACGCCCAGTTCACCCAGCTCCCCGGCGGCCAGGCGCTCGCGGAGGTGGGCGACGCGGTACTCGACGTTCTCGGCGGGGTCGGTCATCGGGGCACCTCCTCGCGCTGCTGGGGTGGGATGACGTCCAGCCGTTCCAGGAAGTAGAGGAAGGCGTCGGGCATCGGGGCGCCCGCGCAGGTGCGGCGTACGTCGTCCCAGTCGATCTTCTCGCGCAGGGTGCGGGCGATCGGCAGCACGGCGCCGAAGTCGCAGTGGTGCTCGGAGAAGGCCGCCATCAGGCTGCGGATGAGGTCGGTCGGAGCCAGGACCGGCATGTGCACGGACTCCACGGACAGTTCCTCGGCCCGGGCCAGCAACTCCGCGGTGACCGGCTGGTGGGCCAGCTCGAAGATGAGGTCGACCTGCTGGCCGAGGCAGGTGGCCTTGAGAAGCCAGTCCTCGGGCGGCCTGCGCACCGGCAGTCCGGCCGCGCGCAGCGCCTGCGCCACCGCCTCGGCGTCCTCGGGGCGGATGCAGAAATCGACGTCGTGCTGGAGGTTCTGCACACCGCCGTGCGCGTACACGGCGACACTGCCGGCCAGGGCGAACGGATATCCCGCCTGCTTGAGCAGCGCCCCGGTCCGTTTCGCGGCCCGCAGGATCGCCTGGTTGCGGTCGAGCGGGAGCTGCTCGACGTCGGTGTCGTTCGCGAGGGCGTCGTGCGCGGACGCACGGCCCCGGAGGGCGGTCTGCGGTTCCTCCGGGGCGAGGTGCAGTTCGGCCACGTCGGTGCGTCGGCCGGACGGGTCGTCGCCGTGCTGCGTCATCGCTGCCCCTTCCTGTCCGGGCGAGGGTGTCCCGAGTACCCGCCGCACGGTCCCCGACACGGGCTAGGCGATCAGGGCCACGGCCATCCCGATCAGCCCGACCGCGATCAGGGCCACCAGCAGCAGGATCAGGACGAGGGGCACGGGGCCCCAGGCTTTGCGCAGCTCGGGCGGCTCGGGATGGGAGATCCCGGACATGCTGGACTCGCCGGGCGGCGTCTCACCGGGCGGTACCCCGCCCCCGGGTTCGAGTCCCGTGGTCCGCCGCGGCTCAGGGTCGGGGCTGGTCATGGCTCACGCTCCTGTCGACTCTCCGTCACCGCCCGCGCCGTCCGCGCTGTCTGTGCCGTCTGCATCGGACGCGTCGGGCGCCTCGTCGCGTTCGCCCTCCGCCTGCGAGGGCGTCGTACGCTCCGGGGCCGGACCGTCGGTCCGGTTGCGGGTTTCGGCCTCCTCCCGTTCGCCCTCGGCCTGTGACGGGGTCTGGTCGCTCATCGTGATCACTCCTGATGGGGTGCCGATCGACCGCCCGGGTACCCCGGTCGGCGGCGGGCGACACGAAGGTGCGGGGCGGCCGGTGACACGGGCGGCCGAGGGCGCGGGGCGGCCGGGGGGCACGGGCGGGCCGAGGGTGCGGGGCGGCCGGGGGATCGACGGCCGCGTGCTCACCCCACGGCCGGGGGATCGACGGCCGCGTGCTCACCCACGGCCGTGGCAGGCTGCCACGTCGCCTCCACCAGGGCCCGCTCCGTGCCGGTCAGATAGACGGCCGCGGCGAGCCATGCCCGCGCGTACCCGTCCGGATCGGACTGCCGGGTCCGACCGAACACGTCGCGGCTGCGCCGGTCGGCCTGCGCGGCGAGCGCGTCGGCCAGGTCCGCGGCCGTCCGGAAGCCGCTGCGGCGCAGGGCCGCGGCCCCCGAGGCCCGGTCACCGTCGCGCGCGGGCTCGGCGGCGGCCCGGCGCCCACCGGACACGGCGACCTCGACCAGCCGCCGCAGCCGCCACAGCGGCGCCTGCGCCACCGGGTCCGGCGGGAGCTCGGACAGGCCCGTCACCGGCGGCAGTTCGTCGGCCGGCGGGAAGTGGACGCCTTCGAGGCGGTCGTAGCCCAGATCGGCGTGCCCCCGCCACTCCGGCGGCAGCCGCAGGGTCGCCGAACCGTCCGGCAGGGGGCCCACCGCGAGCGGTCGCAGCGTCGCCGCGCGGTCGGGGTCGAGACGCCCCACGACCCGCAACCGCAGCCCCGGCCGCGAGGCCAGCTTGCGGAAGTTGACCGCATGGGCCAGGCCGGGGTGACTGTTGGCCGGCACCAGCCGGATCAGCAGGCCCTCCTCCGTGGCCGCCCCGTCGGGCCGCACCTCCCGTGCGAACAGGTGGTCCTCGTTGGCTCCTACGACGACCAGGTCGCAGCCGATGAGTTCCTCCGCCTGCTGCCCCGACCGCTCCGGATCGGTCGCCGTGCCACTCGCAAGCCGTGCCGCCGCGGTCTCGGCCAGCGGTCGGGAGAAGAGGCCGCCGAGCGGGTCCGACGTCCAGGACAGACCCGGCACCGGAGTCGCGCGCACTCCCTTGCCCGCGCCGAGGCGACCGTCCGGGGAGAGTGTCGCGCCGGAGATCAGCAGCCCGCCCCGGGAGAGCTGTGCGTGATCGAGGCTGCCGGAGCCGAGTGCGACGGTGGCCGTGGCGGCGCCCCGCGCCCGGGAGGGGCCGCCGGGCTTGACGTCGGCCACGGAGAACCAGCGCCCGTCGTCGGCCAGGACATGGGTGACGACCCCGCCGTAACCGGTCGCCGAGATCACCGGCTCCCGGCACACCCCGTGCACCCGCAGCCCACCGCCGGGCCGGTAGGCGCGCCGCGCCGTGCCGACCAGGGCCGGGTCGGGGTCGGCGGCGGCCAACAGGCCGCTGGTGAGGAGCAGTTCGCGCAGTGCCGCCACCAGGTCGGTCAGCCGGTGCCCGTCATGACGGGCGCGGGCGGCGCGCACCGCCCGGACGACCCGCAGGGCGGCGGCCTCCGGTCGGTGCAGCCCGGCGAGCCGAGCGGTGTGCGCGGCCCGGAGCAACTCGGCCTGGGGCACGGCGCCCGCCCCGGGCACCCCGGCGGCCAGCATCGCCGCGGCCGCGGCCCACAGCGCGGTGGCGGCCGTCACCTGCGCGGGGGTCGGCCCAGGGGCGGGTACGTCAGCTGCCGCCGCCGGGCCCTCGTCCCCCTCGGGCGTCCCCATCTCGCCCTCCTGGCAGGGGGAGTTGGGCGTCTCGGCGACCGTGTCCGGGTCGGCCACCGGAGCGGCACCGAGGACCGCCGCGCGATGCAGGCACCGGGGCGCGAGCAGACAGCTGCACCGGGCCTGATCGTCGTCCGTGACCGCGCCCGAGGGTCCGGGCATGAGCGTGACCTCGGCGTCCTCACCGCAGCGCACACGCCGCAGGCCGTTTTCGACGGTGACGGGCAGCGCCGTGTACGCCTCGATCGTGGCGTCCAGCTTCTTGCGCAGCCGGGACGTGAGCTGTTCCACGGCGGCGGCGACCATCTCGGGTGCCACGGGAGGCAGTTCGGTGTTCAACGGGTCTCTCCGCGCAGACGGTCGCCCACCCAGCGGGCGAGGGCGAGGGGGCTGAGGGCGGCGACCGGCATACCGGCCGCGACGAGCTGCCGGGCCACCGGGACCGAGTAGCGCGGGGTGCCGGTGTCGTCGAGGGCGGCGCAGCCCATCAGCTGCACCCCGGAGTTGGCGAGGGCGCGTACCTCGCCGAGGAGTCCGCCGAGCGGATACCCCTCCTCGAAGTCGCTGACCACCACCACGAGGGTCCGGCTGGGGACGGTCACCAGGGACCGGGCGTGGGCCAGGCCCGTCGCGATGTGCGTGCCGCCGCCGACCCGCACCTCCAGCAGCAGCGACAGCGGGTCGTCGACGCGGTCCGTCAGATCGATCACCTCCGTGGAGAAGGCGAGGAAGTGCGTGCTCAGTGTGGGCACTCCACCGAGGACGGCCGCGGTGAGCGCCGACCAGACGACGGACGCCTCCATCGATCCGGACACGTCGACCACCAGGATCAGCCGCCAGTCCGCCTCCCGGCGGGAACGGGTGCTGAACACGGGCCGCTCCGGGACGATCAGGGTGCGGCCGTCCTCCGTCCTGCGGGCGTGGGCGAGGTTCGCCCGCAGGGTGCGCGGCAGGTCGATCCGGCCTCCCGGACGGCGTGTGGGACGCGGGGTGGCCAGGCCCGTCAGGGCCGGACGCAGACGGGTGGCCAGTTCCTTGGCCAGCTCGTCGACCAGCCGGCGCACCAGCGGCCGCAGCCTGGCCAGTTGCTGCTCGGGCATGCCGCCGGCCAGATTCAGGACGGACGTCAGCAGGTCGACCGAGGGGCGCACGGCCTGCGGGTCGAGCTCGGTCAGGACGTCGGTGCGGCCCTGGTCGGCGGCTCGGGCCAGGACCTCCTCGCGGACGTCGGCGCCGAACAGCGCGTCGAGTTCCTCGGACCATTCGCGGGCGGTCGGGAAGGACGCGTCCTGTCCGCCGCCCTGTCCGCCCTCGCGGCCGAGGTCCGTGGAGCCCTCGCCGCGTCCGGTGCCGTACAGCTCGTCGAGCGCGTGCGCGTAACGGCGGGCGTGCTGCGGGAGTTTCTCGCTCTCGCGGCCGAGCAGCAGCCGCCAGCGGTCGGTCGGCGTGAGGTGGTGGGCCGAGGAGGGAGGTGGCGTGGCCGGTGTGTCGCAGGCCTTCGGCGCGGGCCCGTCCTCCGCCGTGGGCAGGCTCGTGCCGAGGGGCGGGCGCAGCGACTCGACCGTCCGGCGGCCCGCCGCGTCGGCGGCCGTCCACAGCGCGAGCAAGCGCGGTGAGGCGCCGAGCGCCAGGTCGAGACGGTCGCCCAGACGCTCGGTGACGGTGTCCAGGAGCCGGTCGCGGCCGGCCGGGCTGAGGGTGTCGAACCCACCGCGCAGGGCGGGCAGTCGGTCGAGGAATGCCTGGTCGGCGAGTGTGTCGACGCGGTCCATCAGGGGGTCGAGCGCGGTCGGCGCCGACTGCAGCAGCGGGGCCGCCCCGCCGAGCAGGCCGACGAGACGGCGGCTCAGCGCATGCCGCTGGTCCGGCCCGGTGGCGGTGTCGATCCAGCCGGCGGCCCGGGAACCCAGGGTGTCCGCGTCGTCCAGGTCGAGCAGGACGCGGGCGGCGAGCGCGGCTCCCTGGACGAGGGGGGATCCGGTGCGCGCGAGGTCGTTCAACGCCTCGTCCATGCGCAGGCCGAGCCGGTGTTCGCCCGCGCGTGCGGCGAGGGCGATCAGGGCGCCCGCGTCCTCCGGGTCGTCGCTGCCCGCGAGGCCCGGCAGGGAACGTACGGCCGACTCCAGGAGTTCGGCGGCGAGTTCGGCCGCTGACCGCCGGCTCTCGGGTGTGGTGCCGGGCAGATGGCCTCGGCGCAGCGCCTCCAACAGGTCGAGGGCGGTGAGGAGTTCGGGAAGGGTGCCGCAGGCGGGGAGCACCTCGGCGGCGTCCGCGAGGCGCTCGGCGACCAGCGCGGGCAGGTCGCACCGGGCGGCGCCGCGGAGCCCCGCGAGGACGAGGGCGCTGGTGGGGCCGCCTTCCGCCGACTCCCTGCGGAAGGTCTCCCGCAGGGTGCCCTCGGCGGCCAGGGCCGCGGTGACGCCACGGATGCCGGCCAGATCCAGCCGGACGGGCACGGCAGGGGTCCACGCCAGCCGCCAGCGGGTGGTGAGCGCGGCCCCGTCGCCCGTACCGGACACCTGGACCGGTTCGCCGTAGCCGGTGCCGCAGACGGCGAGGCGTTGGAGGAGGATCTCGCGGCGGCCGTCGAGGGCCGAGCGCAGCGGGTCGAGCCGTAGTTCGCGCGCGGCGGGCTCGTCGGGTCCCGGCAGTCGCAGGGCCGCGAGTTCCGCCTCGACGGCCGGGCCGAGCCCGGAGCGGGGCGTCCCCGGGGCGACCCGGCCCCGGTCGGTGCCTACGAGCACCGTCTCCAGCGCCTGGGCGAGGGCCCGGCCGCGGCCCAGGGGCTCGCCCTGGCCCAGCACGGTCGTCAGCGCCTCCAGCACCTCGCCGCGGCCGGGCGCGGCGAGCCCCCGCAGACGGGCCAGGTCGCCCGCGACCCGTAGGGTCTCCCGGGCCTCGCCGGTGCCGGCCACGTGCCCGGCGGCACGCAGCTCCCGGCACACGTCGGTGATCGCCCGAGCGGCGGCCTCGTACAGGCGCTCGGGATCGCCCGCGGCGGTGAACACCGCCTGCTGCCAGCGCGGATCGCGGATGCCGGCCGGGTATCCGGAACGGGAGTCGAGCAGGTCGAACGCGTAGGGCACGAGTGAGGTGACGACTGAGGGGTGCGCGTCGTCGGGGGCGGGCGCGCCCGGTGCCGATGCCTCGGCGGCATCGACGGCCAAGGCCGGTGCGTGGAAGGCGCCGACGACGGCCGCGACCCGGCGCCCATCGCGCGCGGCGCGGGCGATCGTCTCGCGCATACGGGCCTCGCGGGCAAGGTCCACCGCGGGCACCCCGCCCGTGGACTCGGCGTCCCGGCGCAGCGCCCAGCCGACGCCCAGGGCGGCCCGGCGTACGGCCTCGGGGGCGCACCCCGGGGCGAGGACCTCCACGGCGCGGTCCCACATGTCGTCGCCGTCCCGGCCGGTTCCGGCCGCGGTGAGCGCCGCCGCGAACGCGGTGGGCGCCTCGGCGGCCGGGACGCGGGCGTCGTCCCCGGCCGGCGTCTCGCTCCAACGCGGGTCCGCCATCGGCAGGTCGCAGCACACCACCTCCACCCCGCGCTCCCGGGCCCAGCGGACCGCGGCGAGTTCGGGGGAGAAGTCGGCGAAGGGGTAGAAGCCGAGCCGTCCGCTGTCACCGGCCCCCGCCAGCGCGACCGGTGCCACGGTGCCGGGAGCGCCGAGATGGGTGAGCCAGGGCTGGAAGTCGGCGGGGAGTTCTATGCAGACGACCTCGGCGCCCGAGGCGTCCAGCAGGGCGGGCACCGCGGCGGCGAGCGCCGGGCTGTGGTGCCGTACGCCGAGCAGGTACGGCGCCACCGAGTCGGCGAGGGCGGTGAGGGCCGCCCTCGGTTCCTGAACGCGTGTCACCGAAGGTTCTCCCGCAGGTCCCAGAGCCGGCGCCAGGTCGCCGACCCGTCCTCGGCACGGCGGCGCACCGGACCGTCCCAGTAGCCGAGCAGCCGCGCGTGGTCGGCCGGGTCGTCCTTGCGGACCACGCCCAGCAGATGGCCGGGCACCAGGTCGAGCGAGTCTCCGCCCGGCAGGTAGGCGGCGGCGACGCCCAGGGAGGCGGCGACCTGCACCGCCTCGGCGGTGGACATCACCGTGCCGGGACGCTCCACGTCCCAGCCCTCCACCGAGCGTCCGGCCCGCAGGTCGCGGAAGACGGTGACCAGGACGTCGAGGACCGCGTCGTCGACGCCGAACGCCGCGCCCGCCCGCTCGACGGCCGCCGTGGCCTGCCGCTTGACGAGGGCGGTCTCCGCCTCGACGTCCGCGATCGGGTGCACGGTCTCGAAGTTGAAGCGGCGCTTGAGGGCGGCGGACATCTCCGACACCCCGCGGTCGCGGAGGTTGGCGGTGGCGATGACGGTGAACCCGGGAGTTGCGGCCACCTGGGCGTCCTCGGTGCCGGACAGCTCGGGCACGCTCATCCGCCGGTCGGACAGGATCGACACCAGCGCGTCCTGGACCTCCGGCAGACAGCGGGTGATCTCCTCGACGCGGGCCACCTGTCCGGCGCGCATCGCGGCGAGCACCGGCGAGTCCACCAGCGCCTGCGGGGTCGGGCCCTGGGCGAGGAGCAGGGCGTAGTTCCAGCCGTAGCGCAGCGCGTCCTCGGTGGTGCCCGCGGTGCCCTGCACGGTGAGGGCGCTGGTGCCGCTGACGGCCGCCGACAGCAGCTCGGACAGCATCGACTTGGCGGTGCCGGGCTCGCCGACGAGCAGCAGACCGCGCTCTCCGGCGAGAGTGACCACGCACCGCTCCACCAGGGCGCGTTCGCCGACGAACTTGGGGGCGACGACCAGCTCGTCCGGCAGCTCGGGGTGTGCCTCGGGCAGCTTGAGGGCCTCACCGCCGCTGCCGCACACGAAGGTGATCACGGCGCGGGGCGTCAGCAGCCAGCCGGGCGGACGGGGACCGTCGTCGTGGGCGGCGAGGAAGGCGAGTTCGGTGGCGAAGCGTTCTTCGGCGGGCAGGGTCTGCCGGGGCGGGAGGGCCGTCGCCGTGTCGGTCAGGGGCATGGAGGTCCTTGCTCGATGGGTCGGTCGGTGTGGGTGTGGGTGCGTGGGGTGTGCGTGCGTGGGGGATGGGGGCGCCGCCGCTGAGCGGCGCCCCGTGAGGTGTCGCCGGCGAGCGGCGTCCCGTGTGGTGTCACGTCAGCGGCGGCGTGAGCGCCGCGCCTTCTTCAGCTCATCGAACCGGGGAGCGTCACCCTCCTGGACGCGCTGCCAGGCCCGGCGGTACAGGTCCGCGGCCGGTGCGAGCGGCACGATGAGGCCGAACGGCGTGTGCTCGGCGGTCGTCTCGCCGAACAGCGGCAGTTTCCAGCGCTCCAGCGGAACGCGCGGCGCCGACTGCTCGGCCCAGCCGCCCGGCAGGAACAGGGACCGTCCGGCCCGGGTCCGGGTGGCCTCGACCACGAGGTCGCCGGCGGCGAGCTCGGCGCGCGCAGCCTTGAGCCGAGCCGGCTTCCAGCCCGTCCAGCGGGCCGTCATCCGGTCGGTGGGGTCGGGCATGGCGAGCAGCATCAGATAGAGCGTGGCGGCGTCCTCACCGAGGCCGTACTCCTTGGCGGCCTCCGTCACCAGCTCGGGATCCGAGCGGCTCGGGTCCTGCGGCCACCACGTGCCGTCCTTGTCCCGGGTGCCCGCGATCGGCTCACCGGGGTCGGCGAGGAGGGCCGCGAACGCCTGGTCGCGGACCAGGCGCAGGGCCACTTCGGCGGCGTAGGGGCGCTGGTCGTCGACGCGGACCGCGGGCAGGTACGGGTCCTGGCCGGCCTCGTCGAGGAGGTCGACGCGCAGGCCCGGGGCGGGCTGGTCGTCATGGGTGGCGAGGACGACCGCGCCGTACCGTTCGAAGCCCGGGCCGGTCTCCGTGGGGGTGCCCGCGGTCTTCCGGAAGTCGGGCAGGCTGATGTAGCGGCCCAGGTCGAGCATCAGCCCGGGGTGGGCCAGCCGTTCGCGCAGCGCGGTGAGCGCCGGGGGCAGCGCGGCCCTGACCGGGTCGCCCGCGGGCAGCCGGTGGGCGAGCCAGGAGACGAGGCCGACAGATCCGGTCAGCGTGTCCGCCGTGAAGCCGTCCTTGTCGTCCCCGACGGGCCGTACCCGGTCGCCGCTGACCGCCCACTTCAGGTCGCGGCTGAGCTGGGGGGAGGCGGACGGGTCCAGCAGCGCGGGCAGCGCCTGCCGCACCGGCCAGGACGTGTGCCGGAAGGCGCGGACCGCGTCGCTGAGCAGTTCCTCGGGCACGGCCACCCGCTTGCCGACCTTGTCGTTCCATACGGCGGCGGCAGCGGTCACGTCCGGTCCCTCGGTCCACAGGCGGGCCGGTTCGGCGGGCAGCAGCGCGCCGACGACCGCGGCCCGGACCGCTCCGTCGACGCCCCTCAGCTCGTCCTTGGCGACCGCCGCCGGGGCGACCTTCACCCCGATGTGGGTGCGGGCCTCGGTGCTCAGGAAGGTCCGCTGGTAGCCGTCGACCCCCGGCAGACCGGCGACGACCAGCCGGGCCATCGTGTCGGTCACCCCGGTCAGCCGGGCGAACTCCTCGGCGGCCTCCGGGAACCAGGGCGCGGGACCGCGTGCCGCCAGCTCGGTCAGGAAGGCGCCGAGCCAGGCAGCGTCCGACCCTTCACCGAGCGGCGTCGACGACAGCGCCCGGTAGGGCTCGGGCGTGTCGAACCGGCCTGCTGGGTCGTGGAAGTAACCGCTGAACGTGCCGCCGTCGTCCTCCAGCGAGCGGCGTCCGGTGACGGCGAGGAAGGCGCCGTCGGCCAGCGGGAGCAGCCCGTTCCACGAGCCGCCGCGCCAGTCGCCCGCGGGTGTGCGCAGCGGGGCCGCCGGCACGTGCAGGGTCACCTTGCGCCAGTGGGCGGACGCGGCCGGGACCAGCCCGAGGCGGTCGAACTCGGCGAGCAGGGTGCGCAGTACCTCACGGTGCTGCTCGGTGGTGGTGCCGGAGGCCGCCCGGTAGGCCAGGGAAGCCGTCCGCTCCAGCAGCGACTCCAGGTCGGGCTGGCCGGTGGGCAACGGGTGACCGTCGAGGTGGAGCCGGGCGTCCGCCCGCTCGGGGAGCGCCGCCCCGGTGAGCCCGGCGGCCCGGGCCAGGACCCGCAGGGAGCGGAAGGCGGTGTCGGCCTCGGAGTCGCCGTTCCACCAGTAACCCCGCGAGGTGCCCAGTCCGTTCGTCGCCTCCAGGAGCAGAGTGTCCGCCGGGCCGGCCGGACCCTCGTCCTCCATGTCGCCTGCGAGGGCACGGGTGAGCCGGGTCGCCGCCGCGTCCAGCACGGCCTGCTGTCCCGCCGCGTAGCGCGCGACTCCGGCGATGCCCTTCACGAGTGCCTCGTGCGTGACGGGAAGGAGCGCCCGGACCGCGTCGGGCAGGGCCTTCTCGTCGTTGTCCGCCGCGGCGGCGAGCAGGGCCGCGGCCGTCTCCGGTTCCATGGCCCGCAGCGCCTTGGAGCCCTCCGGGTCGCGCGCGGTCAGGCACTCCCAGTACTGCACGGGCGGCAGCAGCAGCGTGCCCTCGCCGAAGACTCCGGGGGTGCGGTCGGTCTTGCCCCAGGCGGTCACGACACCGTCGGCGTCGACCAGTTCGAGCTGCCAGTTGTTGCGCACCACGGCGGTGGCCCGCTCGGCGCCGGGGAACATGACGACCGCGGTCGGGCGGCCCGCCTGTGCGGGCACGGTGACCGTGTGCCCGGCGAGATCCTCGGCTCGCCGGGAACCGTCCGGCAGCTCCACCACCCGCAGGCCGGTCAGCCCGTTCACCGGTGTGCAGACCGGGGTGGGTCCGGCGGTGGGGGCGGGGCGCAGCCTGCCGCCCGCGTAGCGGCTGCCCTCGGGCGCGTCACGCAGCGCGTCGGCCAGGAAGGCGGGCCTGCTCATGCGGCCGCGTTCGTTGGTGGCCGGGTCGTACTCGTACCAGCCGCGCGCCTCCTGGTCCTCGGAGTCCGCGTGCCAGACCCAGTACGAGGAACCGTCGAAGAGCAGCGGCCGTTCGTCGGGCAGTGTGGTGTCGCCCGCGTGCAGGACGCCGCGACCGGTGGTCCGGCCGCCATCCGCCAGGGGCAGCGTGATCGGGAAGTCGCCCCGGTACCAGTCCATCTCGGTGCCGCGGGTGCGGTGGGAGCCCTGGAGGGATTCGACGCGGTCGGCCCGGGAGTGCCAGTAGCCGCGCAGGCCGTCCTTGCGGGAGTTCCAGTAGACGAGGAGTTCGCCGTCGACGTGGTGGAAGCCCGGGTCGCCCGCCACGTCGTTCGCGGGCAGCCGCAGGTCGTGGGTGAGCAGGGTGCCGTCGGCGCCGATCACCCGGGCCTGGGCGCCTCCCGCCACGACGAGGTGGGGCCAGGCGTCGGCGACGATGACGTCCTCCACCCGGTCCTTGGGCACGAGCGCGGCCGTCGCCTCCTCCCAGGCGGGCCAGCCGAGTTCGTCGAAGAGCCCGGCCCGCAGGGTGCGGGCCAGCACCGGCGCGAGGTCCGTGCCGACCGCGGCCCGGACGTCGTCCTCCGCCAGCGCCAGCGCCTCGGCGGGCAGCCAGCCCAGCCGGTTCAGCGCGTTCGGCAGCCCCGGCAGACCGACCGCGGTGAACTGCCCCACGACCGAGCTCACCCACTCCGCCAGCCAGGGGCGGCCGCCGGGGGAGGCCGCCAGCAGGCGGATGGCCCGCAGGCCCTGGTCGCTGTTCTGGAACCGGTCGGCACCCTGCAGGAAGGCGTCCCGGAACCGGACGTCGGCGCCGAACAGCACCAGCTCCCGCTGCCCCTCGCCCATGGCCCACGCCATCAGCGGCAGATACTCGCCCTTGCCGGGAGCGGCCACCGGCACGTCCAGCGACAGCAGCAGATCGATCAGGTCGATGTCGTGCAGCACCCTCAACGCGCCACCGGACGCACCGAGTTCGGCGCGCAGCCGGTCCGCGGCCCGCTCCACCAGCGGATACAGCTCCGGCATCCGGGTGGACTCGCGCCAGGACCGGGCCCGCTCGCGGAACGCCAGGAAGCGCTCCAGCCAGCCCGCCGTGCCGTCACCCGGCCGCTCCTCCGCGGGCAGCGCACCGTCGCACAGCCCCGCCGTCGCCCCGGACGCCTCCAGCACCTGGAGCCACATCGCGGGCAGCTCACGGTCCGCGCCGGCGGGCAGCATGTCCAGCAGCACGCCCCGCACCCGTCGTTCCCGCTCCGCCAGCGCCACCAGGGCCGTCCGATGCCCCTTCCACCAGCCGGCCGCCGCGCGCAGCGTCGCCGGCAGGCTCAGCAGCTCGGCCAGGTAGTCCTGCTCCGCGCGGTCAGCGTCCTGACCCGCGGCGCGGGCGAGCCGGCGCAGGTCGTTCGCCATCTGGGCGGACGGCGGCAGACCACCCGCGGTACGGCGCAGACACAGCCGGGTGAAGCGGCGCAGCGCCTCCTGCGGCGACACGCGCGCGGCCAGCTCCTTGCCGTACGCGGACAGCACCTTGACCGGCAGCGCACCGGCCAGCGCGAACTCCAGGAACACCGCGTCCAGGCGCTCCTCCTCCACCGTCAGCCCGTGCTCCGCCTCGGCCTTGCGGGCGCGGGTGAACAACTGGGCGGCGTAGGTGGCGTTCTCCTCGGCCAGGAACACCCGCCCGGCCTGCTCGTAGAACGTGGGCAGGAAGTGCGGCACCGCCGCGGCCAACCGCTGACCGAGCTCCAGATAGGCGTCCAGGGCGGCCTTCGGCCGGGACTTCGCCTGCCGGGCCGCGCGCTCCAGATCCGGTACGACGCCCAGGGCGTGGTGGCCGTCCTCGGGGTGGTGCACCAGCACCCACTCAGGGAAGCCCAGCGACTGGCGCAGCCCCAGCCCCACGACGGCCGGCTCGGCGTCCTGCTCCATACCGAGGAACCCGGCGGCCAGGTCCTCGGCCGCGCCCAGTTCACCGGCGACCAGGCGCACCACCACACGGTCGTCGAGCCCCGGGTGGCGATAGGTGCGCGCCGTCAGCGGCACCGCGCGCTCGCCGGCCCCCTCGACGTCCGGCGGCAACACCGCGCCCGCCGACAGCAGTTCCTCGTACGACACCTGCGTCCCCCCGCTCATGCGTTCTTGCCTTCCTCGATCACGCGCCCCGCGTACAGCGCCGCGGCCATCCGCATCCCCTCGGACCAGGCCACCGGCCCCACCTCCCGCAACGGCAGGGCCCGCCCGTCCTGGTCCTGCCAGGTGAGGCTGCCGGTCTCCACCGTGTCCTCCCAGTACGGCTCCCCGATCCACACCGAGGCCTCGACGGTGCGCCCGCCGTCGCGCACCCGGGCCGTGGAGTAGCCCCCGGAGACGCGGTAGCCCAGCGAGCTCGCGCGGGCGGCGAGGGCGAAGCGGGAGCGGAAGGAGCCGCCGGTGAACTCGCGTATCTCGGTGGCCTTCGGATCGAGGTCGGCGGGCCGCTGCCAGGTCGCGCGGTGGATCTGCTCGACGCGCTGGACGATCCCCAACTCGGCCGCGAACTCCCGGATGTCCTCCAGGTCCGGCAGCAGCACCGGGTGCGGCAGGGTCACCGTGCGCGGCGACAGCCGTACGGTCTCGCCGTCCAGGTTCACCACCCGCAGCTCGCCGTCCTCGGTGGCCCCCCGCAGGAACCCGACCTCGTCCGGGTCGTCACCCACCACGGCCATGTCCCGCAGCGCGGACTGCCAGGCCTCGTCCGGCCACACCCGGGCCAGCAGACCGGTGGGCACGGGCAGCGACGACACCATCCAGGCGTCGACCTGTGCGACACAGGCCGTGGCGTGCCGATCCAGCCATTCGGCGAACCGCCGCAGCCGGTCCACCTCCGGGTGGTCACGCAGTGCGCGCGGCAGCGACTTCAACTGCCGCCCCGCCGCCCGCCCCGAGGTGGCACGCGCCGCCACCCGCCCGTCCACCAGGGCGACTTCATACCCGTCACCCGCCGAGAGCCAACCCACGAGTCCCCGCCTTCCGCAACAAGACAGCAAGAAGAAAGCACAGTTCAACCGGGGACATCCCGGCGCCAGTGCGACGATGCGAGGAACGTTAGCGGCGATCACTGACAATCGGTTCCGCAGGCCGGATTCCATGCCTCGACAGAGGATCGCGGAGGCGGGGACGAGCGCGTGCGCGGGAGGCTGCGGGCGGGGTCAGTGACGCTCTGCGGGGGCCGTGCGGGGGCGTGCGGTTTCAGCCAGGTCGAGACACGTCGGTCGAGACAGTAAGTGAGAGCGTGCCCCCGGCGCGGTCAGGCGGTGTGCTTGTACATCGCCAGGAGGTAGTGGCGGCCCGGGTGCGGCACCTGGTCGTCCCGGCCGCGGAGGCCGAAGACCGCGTACACGTCGGCGGGCCGGGTGAGGATGCTGGACTGCTTGCCGAAGGTGAGCCTGTCATTGAGGTGGCGCTCACAGCCCACGGCATCCAGCGCCGCGAGCAGTTGCTCACGGTCAACGGTGGACGTGTACGACTCCGCGTCGGGCAGGACGAGTTCGGGCAGATGGGCGGTCGATCCGGGGCACAGATTGATCGAGATGCCGCTCACCGCACGCCGGGTGACGTACAGGTTGAGCCCTCCCCAGGCGTACGGGTAGCCGTCGATGTCGGGCCCCTTCAGACGGATGGCCGGATGCGGACGCCCCGGACCGAGGAGATCCTCGGCCTCGGTCAGGGGCATTCCGCACTCCAGGGGCCCGATCCGGCCGGTGCGGGCGAAGCCGGTGAGCACGTCCATCAAGGTCATGCCGGCGACTGTGCCAGCTCCCGCGGCCTGCCCGCACTCGGATATCGTCCCCGCGTCGCTCAGTGTGCCGGTCGACGACTGAAACCTCACATGTAACGGCGCCTGGTGCGTCGCAGGAGCACGAACCCGGAGATCAGGAGCACCGCTCCCGCCGCGGCGGGCCACAGCTGGGTGCCGGTCTCGGCGAGGCTGCCCCCGCCGCCCTGCGGCTCGGTCTGGGACTCCGCCGGAGGCTGCGTCACGACACCGGGCGACACGGTCTGGGAGGCGGCGGGGTCGCTGTCGTCCTCGGGGGACTGTGTGGCGGGCCGCTGTGTGGCGGAGGGCGAGGTGTACGTCTTCGGCTGGTCGGCGCCGGGCGCGGTGCTCTCGGCAGCGGTCGGCTCCTCGGCGGCCGGCTCTTCGGCGGTCGCGGTCGGCTGCTCCTGGGGCTCGTCGTCGGAGCCGCCGTTGTCATCGGAGCCGCCGTTGTTGTCGCCGCCGGAACCAGGCGCAGGGGCGGTGGTGTTGTCCCCGCCGGACCCCGGCTCCTGGGTGGCGCCGTCGTCCGAGCCGTTGCCGTCGCCGGTGTCACCGCCGCCGTTGCCGTTGTCGCCCCCGCCGTTTCCGGGCTCCTCGCCTCCGCCGTTGTCGCCCCCGCCGTTTCCGGGCTCCTCGCCCCCGCCGTTCTCGCCGCCACCGTTGCCCGCGTCACCCGCGCCGCACTGCCGGCCGTCGTTGATGCAGCCGACCATCTTGGTCATCAGGTCCTCGTCGAAGACGTTGATGAAGTCGCCGTGGTCGGTGACGGGCTTGTGGAGTTGCTCGGGGAAGGCGTCCACGGCGAACAGCGGCGTGGTGCGGCCGCCGTCCTGAAGGCTCGGTGCGTCGATGTCGTAGACGATCCGCTGGACGAGTTGCGGGATGGCCCGGAAGCCGGCCGGGCAGGCGCCGTCGAGCTGGGCGAAGGCCACATGGGTGCGGTGGTTGGCGCTGTCGATGTTGCGACCGTCCCAGCAGCTCTGGAACTTGAACGTCCGGACCACGTCACTGCCCTGCGGGCACAGCGGGTACTTGTCCTTCAACTGGCGGTCCTCGAACCCGGTGCAGCTCCAGGACGCGTTGGCGTTGGCGGTGCCGTTGACGAACGCCTTGGCGTCGCCGGTGATGATGCGCAGCAGCCGTGGCATGGCCGTGACCTTGCTGTTGGGGCTGCCGACAAAGGTGAGGGTGACCTCCTTGGGCGTGACGATCTCGCCCGCGTTGCCCTCGATGCCGCCGCCCGGGGCGCCCGCGTCCTGCTCCTGGGTGCCGTTCTGCAGGCGCACGACGGGCCAGTAGTAGGAGGACTTGTCGCCCTTGTCGACGCAACTGGTGTCGCCGGCGGCCAGTTCGTTGTCGTCGGCGAAGGCGTTGTTGGCCTGGTTGCCGACGTAGTCGTGGAAGTGGTGGGCGCCGTTGGAGACGCCGGGGGCCACGATCACGTTGTCCGAGTTGAACAGGCCGTTGGCGTTCACCCCGCAGCTGGTGACGAAGGTGCCGCTGGAGGCGTCGGCGCCGGGGTTCGGGGCCTGCGCGGCGGGCGGTGCGGTCGTGATGTCGGCGTAGTCGGCGGCGACGGGTCCGTTGCCGGACTGGCCGCCGTTGCCCTGCTGTTGACCGTCCTGGCCGTCCTGGCCGCCGCCTTGGTCGCCCTGACCTTCTTGGCCTGCCTGACCTTCCTGGCCCGCCTGGTCCCCGTTCTCCCCACCGGTGGCCTGGGCTTCGGGTTCGCGCAGCGTGCACGTGGCCAACTTGTCCAGGCCTTCGGGGCGTTCACCCGTGCGGTCGAGGGCGGCGGCTATGCGCTCGATCGTCGAGGCCCGGTTCTCGGAGAGCGGGTCCACGATCTGGCTCTGGGCGGCCTCCCGGCCCTGGACCGCAGGGTTCTGCAACGCCTGGTAGGCCTGCGCCGTCTGCTGGTCCAGCTGGGCGAGTTCCTTGTCGACGTCCGCCCTCGCGTCGTCGGGGACGCTGGTCAGCGCGTCGCCCACGTCCGGGCAGTCGATCGTGCCCGCTCCCCAACCGTCGTCGGACGACAGGGTCGTCGGAGAGGTGTCCTCGGTGGCGGACGCGTACACGTTCGCGGCCACCAGGCCGCCACCTCCCAGCATGAGAGCCACGGCGGCGAAGGTCGCCCGCCGTGCACCTGTCGGTCGTCTGCGCTTGCTGCGTCCCACGGAAGTACTCCTGCGCGTGTCGTCCGTTCCGGGCATGGAAATCCCCCGGCCCCATACGGATGCGGAGCGACCTGTGTTCAACCGCCTCGGAAATTCACAGCACCCTCATATGCGATCCGGGGCGTTCAGCATGGTCAGCGCAGTACCGCCGCCAGCAGATCGGTGCCGAGGGCCGTCAGGTCGGGCAGGCTGAGGGTGTGGCGGACGTAGCGGCCCTGCCGGCGGGCCGTGAGCAGGCCCGCGCGGCGCAGGACGGCGAGGTGCCGGGAGACCTCCGGGCGTGACAGGTCCCAGAAGTGGGCCAGCTCGCTGGTGGTGTGCGGGCCGCGGGCCAGCGTGCGCAGCAGCCGCAGTCGCACCGGATGTGCGAGGGCCTCCAGCCGGAGGGTGACCGTCTCCAGGGAGACGGGCTCGGCCGGACCCGGTGCGGCGACGGGGTACTGCACCACCGGATGCCACCCGGGCGCGTGGACCGCCACCAGGTGCGGACGGCCGAAGACGCTGGGGATGAAGGTGACCCCGGCCTCGCGGGCGGTGGTCGCCTTGTCCTGCACCTTGTCCACGATGATGCAGTCGCCGTCCGCTGCCAGGGTGATCGCGCCGGAGACCGAGGCGAGGGCCGCTTCGACGCCCTGACGCCTGAGCAGTTCGTTCTTGAGCCGCAGATCGGCGGCGAGTTGTACGGCGACACCCGCCCAGGCGCCGTCGAAGAACGCCTCGGCGCACTCCTCAAGGGTGTGGCGCACCCGTGCCCGGACCGCGGCCGGGTCCGCGAGCAGCCGTTCCGCGAACGCCTCTTGTAGAGCGCCGCGGGCCTGCGCGACGTCCAGGGCCCGCTCACGCGCCGTCGGGTCGGTGAGCGGTGAGACGCCGGGGAAACGGACCCGGCTGCTCCCGCAGGTGGTGACGAGCGCGGCGGTCACATAGGTCTCGTCGTCGATCAGGTCGACGGCGTCCAGCTCCTCGGCGAGGGTCGGCCTGGGCCGGGCGGGGATCAGGAAGTCCGCCTGTGAGGAACGCCAGAGGAACTCCGCCTCCCTGAGCCGCTCGGCGAGCTCCGGCCGCAGCCCGGCCCAGACCTCACCGGCCCAGTCGGCGAACTGCGGATGGTGGCCGGGCTCGGCCAGCACATGCAGCATCGCGGTCAGTTCGGCCAGCGGCGAGGCGGCGAACCGCAGCCGTTCGGAGGGCAGCCCGCTGATGTCGATCCTCAACGTCACCCCTCATTCTCACCGGTCGGCCGGGCGGTGACGGCGCCGGTTGACGGTATCCGTCAACCGACATGGCGGAGCGGGCGGTCGGCCGCACCTTTCACTCCATGGCAACCACCCCCAAGATCCGCCCCCGCGCTCTCGTCCGTGCCTCCGGCGGCCCCCGCTACGCCGTCGCACTCGCCGTGGACGCTCTTGGCACCGGCCTGCTGCGGCCCTTTCTGCTGCTGTACGGGGTGACCGTGCTGAGGCTGTCCGCGCCGGCCACCGGCGTCGCCATGACGGTCGGCATCGTCGTAGGGCTTGGGTGCCTGCCCGCGGTGGGCCGATGGCTGGACCGGGGTGCGCGCAGCACGGTCGTGGCGGCGTCGATGCTGGTACGGGTACTGGGCGTGGCGCTGCTGCTGGCGACCCCGGCGGGGCACGTCCAGTCCTTCGCGGCGGCGGCGCTCTTCCTCGGCGTCGGCAACCAGTCCTGGCCGGCCGCCCACGCCGCGCTCGTGGCCACCGTCGCCCAGGGCCGGGACCGCGACGCCGCTCTCGCGGCGGGCCGCGCCCTGCGCAACGCCGGCCTGGGCGTGGGCGCGCTCATCGCCACCGCCTGCCTGGCGGGCGGCACCACCGCACTGCGATCGCTGGCGGCGGTCACCGGGCTCGCCTATCTGATCGCGGCGGCCCTGGCCTGGTCGGTCCACCTGCACGCCCGTCCGACCGTGGCCCGAGGCCAGGCTCCGACCCGATCGGCCCCCGCGCAGCCCGCGCCCCGGATGCGCGCCCTGCTGGCCGCCAACGTGATCTACGTCTTCTGCCTCAACGTCCCCGAGATCGCGCTGCCCCTGGTCCTGGTGACCCAGCTGCACGCCACCCCGGTGTGGCCGGCGGCCGTCTTCGTGGCCAACACGGTGCTGGTGGTCACGCTCCAGGTCCCCACGACCGTCCTGCTGTCCCGCTACTCCCGGCGCACCGTGCTGGCGCTGGCGGGCGTGGTCCTCACCGGGTCCTACCTGGGCTTCCTCGCGGCCACCTCACTGGACCACGGCTGGGGCGCCCCCGCCGTCGCCGCGGTCTCGGTGCTCTGCACGCTCGGTGAGATCGTCTACGCGGGCAGCGCCACCGCACTCGTGACCGTTCTCGCCCCGGAGCACGCCCTGGGACGCACTCTCGCCCGCTTCGAACTCTCCACGGGCCTCGGCCTCGCCGTCTCCCCGGCCGTCATCACCGCCCTGGCCCCGCACGGCCCGGCCGCCCTGTGGGGAAGCCTCGCCGCGGCGACCCTGCTGTCCGCCACCGCCGTCGCCACCGAGAGGGACCACACGGAGGTCTCCCGTCGCGGAGCAGGTGTGACGCCCTGGGTACTCGGTACTCCCCGCAGACGGAAAGACCCAGCACGTCCCGGAGGCGATCATGAGCGATGAGTACATGGCGGACGACGTTCACCAGCCCACGGGCGGCAACGAGGAACAGGAGGACGCCGCTCCGCTGGATCTTCAGGACGCGGTGGACGAGCGCACCTACGACGACATGCTGGACGAGGGCTACTCGCCGCCGGAGAAGCCGCTCGGGGTGACGAAGCCGGGCACCACGGCGGCCGAGCAGCGGGAGGGGGAGTCCCTCGACGACCGGCTGCGCCAGGAGGTCCCCGAGGTGACGGAACCGGCCGGGGACGGGATCGGCGACGTACCGGAAGGAGAGGGCGAACCGCTCGACCCGGAGGCCGGGGAAGACCGCGCCGGCCGGCTGCTGGCGCCGGACGAGGGCGTGCGCGAGGACACCACCAAGGAGCTGGTCGCCGAGGACGAGGGCATCGACGGCGGCGCGGCGGGCGCCGAGGAGGCGGCCATGCACGTCGTACGGGAGGACCGGCTACCGTCGCCGGACGACCAGGAGGACTGAGCAGGAGGACACCGGAGCCCGAGCCGGAACCGGAACCGGAGCCGAAGTCCGAGACGAGGCCGTCTGTTTCCTCGTACGATGGTTCGCATGGTCCTCAGCCGACGCCGCCCCGCCGTTCAGCGGTCCCGCGCGCTTCTCTCGCTCGGCTGTTGTTGATCTTCCCCGTGTAACGACCGGGCCGAACAGGCCGGTTGGCACTTCGTCACGCCTTTTCTTCAGTCGCGCTCCTGCTTCCGTCCTGCTTCCGTCCTGGCCGTTCCCGTGAAAGGGCACACCTCCATGCGCACACCCGAATCCGCCTACGACCGTCGCAGACTCCGGCAGTGGCTGGCCGGCGAGGCCCGCGCGGACGGAGTCTCACGGCGGGACATGCTGCGGCTGCTCGCCGCGGCCGGCGGTGCCCTCGCCGTCCCCGCCGGGCTCAACACCCCTGCCGCGGCGGCGACTTCACCGGGGATCGTCAAACCGTTGCCGGACGACTGGTTCACCGTGCGCGGCACCAACGCGGAGACGCGGTTCGCCGCGCTGGCGGACACCGGCTATCACACGCCCGTCGAGCGCTTCTTCGTCCGCAACCACACCTCCACCCCGGTCCTCGACGCCGCCGACTGGACCCTGACCGTGCACGGCGACGGGCTGGTGCACGGCCGCGGCGTGGAGTTCACCCTCGACGACCTGAAGCGGCTGCCCGCCGTCACCCGCACGGCGTTCGTGGAGTGCGCGGGCAACGGGCGCAGCCTCTTCACCTCCCAGCAGGGCCAGACCGTCACCGGCACCGCCTGGACCCTGGGCGCGATCGGCACCGCCCGGTGGCGTGGCGTGCGCCTCGCCGACGTGCTCCACCGCGCGGGCCTCAGCCGCGCCGCCGTCGACGTGCTGCCCCGTGGTCTGGACGCCGACTACGTGACCGCCGACGGCACCAACCTCGGCCGGGTCCGCCGCCCCCTGCCGCTGTCCAAGGCGCTGGACGACGTGCTGCTGGCGTACGAGATGAACGGCGAGCCACTGCCGTACGACCACGGCCATCCCGTACGGGTCCTCGTGCCCTCCTGGATCGGGATCGCCTCGATCAAGTGGGTCGGCGACATCGAGGTGTCGGCGCAGCCGCTGTACTCGCCCTGGAACACCGACTTCTACCGGCTGTTCGGCGACGCCTACCCCCCGGGCGGCAGCGCCCCGCTGACCCGGCAGACCGTCAAGAGCGCCTGGGAACTCGCCTGGGGCGCCGGACTCGCCGCCGGGCAGGAGCACCGGCTCACGGGCCGCTCCTGGTCCGGGGCCGGCGGCATCGTGCGGGTCGACGTCAGCACGGACGGCGGGACGCGGTGGCGGCGGGCGCGGCTGCACGACACCGCCCACCGCGACGGCTGGGTCCGCTGGTCCACCGACTGGCGTCCGCCGGCGCCGGGCTCGTACAGCCTGCTCGCCCGCGCCACGGACAGCGCGGGCCGCACCCAGCCGGACACGGCCGTGGCGAACACCCAGGGCTATCTCTTCGACGCCGTGGTCCGGCATCCGGTGACTGTGGCGTGACTTCCCGGCCTCCCCGGTCAACGCCGGGGCGTGGCCGGGGAGTTCACCGCCCCCGCCTTCGTCAGGCGGGCCTCGGCGAGCTCCCGGGCGGCCCGTAGCGGGGTCACGCCCGTCGAGCGGGCCAGCTCGAGGACGTGGCTGACGGTGTCGCCGATCCCCTCCACGCGCCGGTACGCCGCCTCGTGGCCGCAGCGGTCCGCTTCCCGGGCGAGCGTGTAGACGATGCCGCCCGCGCTCGCGACGTAGTCCGGGATCCACACGGCACCGTGCCGGGCGAGGGCGTCGGCGACGGACTCCTCGGTGAGCTGGTTGTTCGCGGGGCCTACGACCAGGGGCGCGGCGAGCCGGGGCACGCTCTGCTCGCTCAGGACCCCGCCCACGGCCGCCGGGACGAGGATGTCGGCCGGTACGGACAGCGCCTCGTCGGGCTCGACCCAGCCGAACCCGGCGGCCAGCGCGGCGTCCTTGCGGGCCGGCGCCACGTCCGACACCAGCACCCGAGCCCCCTCGGCGGCCAGCCCGGCCGCGACGCCGCCCCCGACCGATCCGAAGCCGCTGACGACCACCGTGCGGCCGGCGCAGGACGCGTCGCCGAAGACATGCCGGGCACCGGCGTGCAGGGCGGCCAGTACCCCGGTGGCGGTGGGGGCGCCGGAGTCGCCGGTCCCGCCGTGCTCCTCGGGCGCGCAGTACGCGTACGGCGTGAACCGCCTCAGGACCATCATGTCCCGTGGCCCGGTGCCGATGTCGGGGCCGGTCCGGTACGACCCCTGCCAGGAGGCGACCAGTTCACCGAGGTCTTCGAGCGCGGCCTCGCGCAGGTCCGGGGTGAGGTCGGTGTCCCGGCCGAGGACGATCACGCTCTTGCCGCCGCCGAAGTCCAGTCCGGCCACGGCCGCTTTGTAGGTCATGGCCTCCGACAGGCGCAGGGCGTCGGCGAGTCCGTCCCGCCAGGTGTCGTAACGGCGCATCCGGCACCCGCCGACGGCCGGTCCCAGCGCCCGTGAGTGGACGGCGACGATGATCGGCAGCCCGGACCGGGCACCGCGGCGGACGACGACCTCTTCATGGGTGAATGCTTGGCTCATGGAGCCGAAGCTAGGCTCGTGCACGGCCCAACCGGCCTTCGGCCGAAGGAAATTCGGAATGCGACGCGTGGAGGCAGCCATGGACGAAGTTGATTCGGCGATCGTGCACCATCTGCAGGTGGACGGCCGGCTCTCCAACCGCGCGCTCGCCGAGAAGGTCGGCATCGCGCCCTCCACCTGTCTGGAACGCACCCGGCTGCTCCAGCGGCGCGGCGTCATCGAGGGGTTCCGGGCGCAGGTCTCCCTGCGCGCGCTCAACCGGCCGGTCCAGGCGATGGTCGCCACGCAGATCCGGCCGCTGCGCCGCGATGTCGTGGCCGCGTTCGAGCAGTCGGTGACCCGGCTCCCGGAAGTCGTCTCCGTCTACACCATGGCCGGCAGCGACGACTTCCTCGTCCATGTCACCGCCCAGGACATCGACCACCTGCACGCCTTCCTCCTGGACCAGTTCACCGACCGCCGCGAGATCGTCGGCTTCCGCACGTCGATCATCTACCAGCACCTGACCAACCCGGTCCTCGATCCGCTGCCGTGAGCCGCTACGCCTTCCAGTCGTAGGCGTACGCCGCGACCCAGGTGATGTCGAGCTGTGCGCTGCTGCCCGGCGCGGCCCCGGGGCCTTCGAGCGCGCTCTCGTTCTGCAACACCCAGGACAGGGGCTGGTCGGGGACCTCGCGGGTGTCCTGCCCGATCTGCCGGCCGTCGACGAAGAAGCGGACGTGTCCCGGCGTCCACTCCGTGGAGACGGTGTGCCACTCGGTCCAGTCGTCAGCGCCCGGGAAGGAGCCCTGCTCTCCGCCACCGCAGGGATGATGGAAGGCCGTCAGCGACCCGGTCCACTCGCCCTCTGGATGGTCCATCTCGCAGCCACCGCCGTAGTGCAGCCAGGCGGACTTGTAGCCGGGAGCCGCCTTCGTCACCTTGATGCGCGCGCTGTACTTGCCGTACGCCATCTCCATCACGGCCCGTGGAACCACTGCGGCGGCGTGTACGGGGCCGCCGTCGGCGGGCCGCCACATGCGGATGGTCATCCGTCCGTCGCCGTCGGCGGCGGGGCCGACGCTCACGGTGTCCTCGGGGTGGTAGACACCGACCACGTCCCGGTCCCGGCTGTTGGCGGTGTCGCGCCAACCGGTCGGATACGCCCACCAGTTGTCGCGGTACGCGCCGCTCAGACCCCCGCAGTAGGCCGCGGACGTGTCGACGTGGTGCTCGCAGTCGCTGAACGCGCCCAGCGGCACCTCGTCACCGTTGAAGTCCTCCGCGAGCACCTGCCAGAAGGGCCCGCAGTCACCACGGGGCAGGCGCACGCTCGTGGTGCGGCAGGCGTCGGCGGCCCCGTCCGCCGAGGGCGCCCCGTCCGCGCGGGGGAGCCCCAGCAGTCCGGCCGCGGTCAGCACGACCGCGGAGGAGATCAGAAGTCCCTTTTTGTGGTGGTGCCGCGCCGCGTGTGAACCCATCCCGAGGCTCCCTCGATGCTCACCGGCTCTCAAAGGCCCGAGGAAGCATCCTCGCGCGCGGGGCCGTGCCGGAGCCACCCCCGCACCGGCCCCGGAACCGGACCCCCGCACTCCGCCTTGGGGCCGCGCGCGAGATCTCGAAGGTGCGTCTCGGGCCAGACGTGGCACTTGGTGTGCCATGGAGTGGATCGGCAGGACGTTCCGGGCGGTCAGATGGCGAGCCGGGGCCGCGGCGCATGCCGTACGGCGGGCGTGGGCGGGCCCGGGGCGGGAACGGGACATGGTCGCGCAGGCCTGCAAGGCGGCGCTGGCGGCCTGGGTGGCGTGGGCCGTGGCGGGCTGGTGGCTGGCGGCCCCGATGGCGTTCGTGGCGCCGTGGGTGGCGGTCGCGCTGGTGGAGTCGACGGTGTATCGGTCGGTCGCGCACGGCTTGCAGCAGCTCGCGGCGATCGCCGTCGGCACGGTGGTGGCGACCGCCACGGCGATGCTGCTGGGGGACGCGATGGTCACGATGGCCCTCGTCCTGCCGGTGGTGCTGCTGCTGGGACAGTGGCGGCGGCTGGGGAGCCAGGGCGTCTTCGGCGCGACCGGGGCACTGTTCGTCCTGACGAGCGGTCCGGTCACGCTCGCCGGGGCGGCGGCGCGGCTGAGCGAGGCGGTGTTCGGCGCGGTGGTCGGGGTGGCGGTCAACGCGCTGGTCAGGCCCCCGACGTACCTGCGGGACACGCGCGCCGCCCTGGCGGAGGCCGCCGACGAGGCGCGGGACATCCTCGACGCGGTCGCGGACGGGCTCACCGACGCCGCGTGGGACGATCACGAGGCCGGCCGGTGGCACGAGCGCGCCCTGCGCCTGGGACGCCTGGTCGACCAGGCGAGGTCGGCGATCGGCTGGAGCGAGGAGAGCCTCAGGGGCAATCTCCTGCGCTCCCGCCGCCGCGGCGCCGCCCCGCACGGCACGACGTACGACGACGCGCTGGCCGTGCTGGACTACGTCGCCGTCCACACGGCGGGCGTGACCCGCACCGTGCGGGAGGTGGCCGAGGGCACGACGGCCGAGCCGGCCGCGGGCGTCACCGGCGCCTACGCCGACTTCCTCCGCGACACGGCACGCGCCGTCCACCTCTACGGCCGGTACCGGTTCGCCGCGCACGGCCCCGACGAGAGGGCCGCCACGGCACTGGACGAAGCCGCCGCGGACCTGCGACGCACCCTCGACACCCTGCGCCAACAGCTCCCGGGCGCCGCACCGGACGACCCCGACGCGCTGGTCACCTACGGAACACTGCTGGCCCAGGCACACCGCCTGGCCGACCATCTGGGTGTGAAACGGGTGTGAGGCCGGTAGCCGCTCACCCGGAGGTAGAGACGGGAATGGGTCTGGAGAACCAGGCCCCCAAGCCCATCATGGCGATCATCTACAACGGCATCTGACCTTCCCGGAGGGCCGGCGCCAGTACCCCTGGCGTCGGCCCCGGCGACAGCGGGGTGCGGCGCGCGGCGGGGACGATCCTCAAGAACCACCTCGGTGACATCCCGTCCTGCCCCTGTCTGGCCGCACTGGTACCGGACGACCGCGAGCGGGCCCGGGAGGCCGCGCCGTGTTCGGCGACCAGGCCGCCGGATTCCTCACCGACGACCCGGAGTTGGCCGAGTGGCTCGCGGAGCGGGGACTGCCCGCCGCCACCTTCGACGCGGTGCTCTCCGGCCGCGACCGGCCGCCGCCGCGCGCCGTCGCCGTCCCCCTCGACTACGGCAGACTGCCGCCCCGCCTCGACCTGCGCGGTCGCGGCCAACCGGAAAGTCATCGCACGGCTGTTGCCGGCCCGCGAGGAAATCGGCATGCACGGACCGGGAACGGACCTCACCCTGCGTCTCCCCGAAGTCCTCCAACTCTCCAGCCGCACCCGCACGGAACTCCTCCCCGACGAGCACTCCACCGGGCACCTCGACCCCGCCCGCGTCGACGGGAGCCTGAACTGCCTCCTCAACGAGGGCGCCGCCGGAGTCCACCTCGGCGTCGGCAACGGCCTCGACGGCGTGCACTTCG
The DNA here is from genome assembly GCF_045041065.1 of Streptomyces sp. NBC_00028. Taxonomy (NCBI): domain Bacteria; kingdom Bacillati; phylum Actinomycetota; class Actinomycetes; order Kitasatosporales; family Streptomycetaceae; genus Streptomyces; species Streptomyces sp. NBC_00028. The sequence goes on from NZ_CP108293.1 coordinate 9,306,025, forward strand.
ACTTCATTTCCACGGAGGCCCGCCTTGTCACCCGCTGACACCCGACTCCGCCTGGTGGACTCCCTCCATCTGCAGACCGAACCCGACGGCACCGGCCGCGCTTGCTAAGGTGCGCCGATGTCAACGATCAAGCAGGTCCAGATCACCTTCGACTGCGCGTCGCCCCAACGCGTCGCCCGCTTCTGGTGCGAGGTGCTGGGGTACGTGCCACCACCGCCACCGGCGGGGTTCGCCGGCTGGGACGAGTTCAACGACGCCCAGGCCCCGGAGGACCGCGACACGTGGTTCGCCTGCAGTGATCCCTCCGGTGCGGGCCCGCGCCTGTACTTCCAGCGCGTTCCCGAGGGCAAGGTCGTCAAGAACCGGGTGCATCTCGACGTACGGGTCGGCACCGGGCTCGTGGGGGAGGAGCGTTTGGCCGTGCTCGAGGCCGAGTGCGCACGGCTGGTCGCGCTCGGCGCGGTGCGCGTCCAACTGCTGCGCGCCGATGGCGTCAACGAGTCCTGCATCACCATGCAGGACGTCGAGGGCAACGAGTTCTGCCTCGACTGAACACCCTCACGGACGGCCAGGAGGGGAGCCGTCGCGCCACAGGAACCGGTCGAGTGGCGGTTCCCCCGCCAGCACGGCGCCGATCGTCACCGCGAAGGTGATCGTCGCGCACAGCAGGATCAGCCAGGACAGCAGCGTCAGGACCAGGCCGAGCGAACCGTAATCCTCCAGGGTGCGGTTGAGCGCGCCGGGCATGTAGAGGCGGGCGGTCAGGCCCAGGGCGCTGGTCGCGGCCGAGGCCAGCACCGCTCCGGGCAGCAGCGGCAGCCAGGGGACGCGCCCGGCCAGCAGCAGACGCTGCGTCCACAGCCACACGCCCGTGCTCACCAGGAAGTAGAGCGGGATCCCCAGCCATCCGCCCAGGCCGAAGCCGGTGCGCAGGGGGCTCTGGAGCAGGACGACCAGCATCAGCACGAGCAGCCACACCAGCCAGCGCCATGCCGCGACCCTGGTCCCCGCCCTCGGCAGCCGCCAGGCCCGCTCGCAGACCCGGGCCATGGCCCGGCTGAAACTGGTGGCGGAGACCAGCGCCACCACCAGCCCGAGGGCGCCCGTGGTCTCGCGCAGACTGTCGTCGACGGACTGGCCCAGTACCTGCTGGAGTTCGAGATCCGACCGGCCGGTGAGACCGAACATGGCGCGCAGTGACTCCCGCAACTGCTCGCGCACGCCGAGCGGGGCGAAGGCGGCGAGCGCGAACAGCAGCGGCACCGCGGCCAGGAACGCCTGAGCCGCGAGCCTGGTCCCGGCGTCCAGCAGATTCGCGGTCAGCAGCCGGCCCGTCAGTTCGCTCACGACGGGGAACCGCTGCTCGGCGCGGTCGCGCAGACGCTCCAGACGCGCCGTCCACGCCATCGCGCCTCCCACCTGTGCGCCGCGCCGTCGAGCCCAGTCAAGGCGCGGTGCCCCGGGGCGTCGAGCGGAGCTGACCCGATCGGGGCGTCCGGCTGTCCGAGCGGGCGGAGCGATGACGCAGGTCGTCGTCAGTGGTCGGATCGCCACAGCCAGCGCAGGGCGTCGGGGAGCAGGACTCCGCCGTGGTTGGGGCTGTGGCCGCCGTCGCCCAGGACGAGGCGGAAGTCGTAACCCGCCTCCGCGAGTGCGGCGGCGACGCGCAGGTTGTCGGCGAGCCAGTTGCCCTCGGGCTCGTTCCAGCGCAGGTCGCGGTGGCCCGCCTGGAGGAAGACACGCAGCGGTTTGCGCGGGACGCCGGGGATGAGTTCGGGGTAGGGGTTGCCGCCCGGCATCTGCGGGAAGCTCGACAGATAGCCGATGACGCGGCGGAACCGGTCCGGGCGCAGCCACGCCGCGGTGAAGGCGCAGTTGCCGCCGCTGCTGCCGCCGCAGATACCCCACCGGTCCGGGTCCTCGGCGATGGTGTAGCGCCGCGTCACCTCCGGGATGATCTCGTCCAGGAGGAAACCCACGTACCGGTCGTCGAACGCGTCGTACTCGGTGTTGCGGTTCTTGGGATGCTCTGCGCCGGGGAAGACGCCGGGGTCGACGAACACGCCGATGGTGACCGGGATGTCGCCGCTGTGGACGAGGTTGTCCAGGACGATCCCGCCTCGGACCTCTCCTTCGGGGTCCAGGTACCACCACCCGTCCTGGAACACCATCAGCGACGCGGGCTGCGCGGGGTCGTACCGGGCGGGCACATGAACCCAGAACCTGCGGGTCGTGCCCGGGTAGACCGTGCTGTCGCGCCAGTCGAACGCGATCGTCTCGCCGGCCGGCACGCCGGCCTGGACCACCGAGTCGGGACCGTGGACATAGCGGACGTCCGACTGATCGACCGGCAGCGACTGATAGGGCACCTGGAACGTCACGCGGGCCAACCTAGGAGGGATCATCAGCCGCCTCAAAGGATTTACCGCTCACTCCCGCCAGCCGCTGGTCAGCGTGGTGCGCTCCTGCCACAGCCGTTCCCCCGGACCGTCCGGCTCCCCGTCCGAGCAGAAGCGGCGCAGCGCCTCGCACCGGTCCAGCATCGCGCGCCTGCGGACCGGCCAGGGCGGCACCTGGGCGTCGTACGCCCGGAAGAACGCGGGGAGGTGATGGCGGTGGTGTGGGTGGTGCATCCGTACGATCCACTCGCACCACGTCAGATCCTCGACCGGATCGCCGACGTGGGCGAACTCCCAGTCGACCACCGCGGTGACGGCGAAGGTACCGGGATCGAGCAGCACGTTCTGCGGACCGAAGTCACCGTGCACCAGCACCCCGCCCGCCGCCGGCACGTCAGGCGGGATCGCGTGGATGCGGCGCAGCATCTCGCCGCAGCTCGTGAGCACCGCCGCCGGCTGCTCCTCCAGGAGTTCCTGACCGGGTACGCCCGCCATGAAGCCGAGCGTCAGGGTCCGCGTGTCGACCGCCCGTACCGGCGGCACGGGCAGCCGCCCCTGAAGCCGGGTCAGCAGCCGGTGCTCGCCCTGTAACCGGAGGTCGGCGCCCGGTCCTGCGTAGGTCTTCGTCACGACGGCGCCATCGGTGACGGTGCGGTTGGTGTAGCCGTGCTTGAGCGGACGCATCCCCTGATCATCCGGCACCCACGGCCCGCCAGGGGGCTTGGCGATGAGGTCAGACCGTCGCCGGCACCGCCGTCGAGGCGGCCCGCCATCCCAGCTCCGGTGCGATCAGGTGCCGTACGTCGTGCAGGATCTGCTCGTACTCCTCCCGGTGGAACTCGTACGGCAGCTCCAGCCGCAGCTCCGAGACCTCACCGAGGACGGGATCGGCGGTCAGCTGCTCCAGGATCTGGTCGGCGGTTCCGACCACGTCCGGGGCGAACAACGTCCGCTTCGGGCCCTGCGGCGCCAGGGTACGTTCGTGGCGGCTCGCCGCGTAGGCGCGGTAGCGGGCCCGCCCCGCCGCGTCGGCGCTGTCGACGGGCACGATCACCCGGCCCAGCGCCACCCGCACCGGACGGTCCGCGGCCTGGACCGCCGGGGTGCGCCGGTACTCGGCCAGCAGGTTCAGCTGGGCCGTGGTGAAGTCGTCCGTGCCCTCGCCGGTGACGATGTTGCCGGTCAGCAGGCTCAGGCCCTGCTCCGCCGCCCAGCGCGCCGAACGCAGGCTTCCGCCGCCGTACCAGATGCGCCGGGCCAGCCCCGGGTTGTGCGGCTGAAGCCGCGGGCGCTGGACGTTGCCCGGCGAGTGGATGACCGTGTCCGGGCCGCCGAGATAGTCGCCGCCCAGGTGGGCGAGGACGCGGGCGATCCTGCCGTACGACAGGTCGAGGCGTCGCCAGTCCCCGTCGTGGACGAGGTCCCCGAGGAGGTCGGCGTGCGGCATCCCGGTGCTGAAGCCGATCTGGAGCCGCCCTCGGGACAGGACGTCGGCCAGGGCGAGGTCCTCGGCGAGGCGGAAGGGGTTCTCGTAGCCGATGGGGATGACGGCGCTGCCCAGCTCGATGCGTTCGGTGCGCTGTCCGGCCGCGGCGAGGAACACGGCGGCCGAGCCGACGCCGTGTTCCAGGTGGCGCTGGCGGATCCAGGCCCCGTCGAAGCCGAGCCGCTCGCCGTACTCGAACAGAGCGAGCGTCTCCTCCAGACCGGTGTGCGGGTCGTCGTCGGCGAAGTTGCCCGGGGTGAGGAAGGCCAGTGAGGTGAGGGCGGGGGTGGGCATGGGCGGCGGTCCTCGATTCTTGGTGGTCTCGACGAGGGCAAGGGGCTACCGACGGGCGCCGGACGGCCCCAGGAGCCACCGACGGGCCGGACGGCCGGATATCAGACGCCGCCGCGCTCGCGCGGGATCTTCAGTCCCGCCTCGATCGCCACCGGCAGCCGGTTCTCGGCCGGCGGCAGCGGGCAGGTGGCGAGGTCCGTGTAGGCGCAGGGAAGGTTCGCGGCCCGGTTGAAGTCCAGGGTCACCGTGCCGTCGGCGGCGGTCGGCCCCACGGTCAGGGCGCGGTTGGCGGCGTAGGTGGTGACGCCGGACGTGGTGTCGGTGAACAGCACCGACAGGGTGCCCTCGGCATGCCCGGGGAACGCGGTCAGGGACAGTTCACGCCCCTCCAGCTCGAACTCGATCCGGCCCGGGGCGTCGTACACGTGCTCAAGGCCCTCCACCGCGGCTCCCACGGTCGTCGGACGCGGCACGTCGAAGGGGAGGTAGCGGCCCCGCACGACCCAGCGCGGGTCGGGGGCGTAGGCCGGGGTGCCGGTGAAGGCCGTGCGCAGTTCGGCGTCCGGGTGCCGGGGCCGGACGATGTCGTTGCCGCCGCGCTTGGCGACCTCGATGACGGCGTCGCCCCACACCGCGTCGACGCCGCCGCGCTCGGGCAGCACGCCGAAGCGGTGCTCGCCGCGCACGGCAGTGCCGTCGACGACCAGTTCCTCTCCCTCGTCGAGGGTGACGACGACGCCCTCGGGGCCGGTGCGCCAGGTGCCGGGCGCGTCGGGGAAGCGCTGGGGCCGGTCGTCGAGCCAGTGCAGGCCGGTGATGGCCAGGAACCCGTGCGGCGCGGCGAGCCGGGCCTCCTGGGCGCGGTACCACTCCAGCCAGCTCTCGGTGAAGGCCTGGAGGTCGGTGGCGGTCGCCTCGATGGTCATGAGTTCTCCTTCTGTGGGTACAGGGCGTTCGGTCAGCCGGCCTGGCGCCGGTCGGGGGCGGACCGGTGGGTGAGGGGTTCGCGCAGGCCGAGGTGGTCGCGGAGCGTCGTGCCGGTGTACTCGGTGCGGTAGACGCCGCGTTCCTGGAGTTCCGGTACGAGCAGGTCGACGATGTCGTCGAGGCCGTCGGGGATGAGGTACGGCGTGACGTTGAAGCCGTCGATCGCGCCGTGCCGTACGAAGTGGGCGAACTTGTCGGCCAGCGCGGACGGGGTGCCCACGTGCCCGCGCTGCGGTCCGAGCGCGATGACGGTCTCGCGCAGCGACCAGCCGTGCGCCTCCGCCTTGGCCCGCCACTCGGCGACGACCGCCCGCGGGTCGGCGATGCGCCGGGCGCCGAAGGAGCCGTCGTTCTCGGCGACGACCGGGTCCTCGGCGGGCAGCGGGCCGTCGGCGTCGCGGTCGGACAGGTCGATGCCCCACAGCAGCGAGGCGATCCCCAACGCGGTCGCGGGGGTGACCTGTTGGAGCCTGACCCAGCGCTTCTTCTCCTCGGCCTCCGCCTCGGTGGCGCCGATGATGATCTCGGTGCCGGGCAGGATCCGCAGATCGTCGTCGGGCCGCCCGACGGCGCGCAGCCGGGTGCGGATGTCCTGGGCGAAGGCAAGCGCGTCGTCGAAGTCGTTGCCGTGCGCGGAGAAGATGACGTCAGCGTTGCGGGCCGCGAAGTCACGGCCCTCACCGGAGTCGCCGGCCTGGAAGATCACCGGGTGTCCCTGGGCGCTGCGCGGCAGGGTCGGGGCGAGATCGACGTCGAACTGCGGCCCACGGTGGCGGACTTGGCGTACGGCACCGGGCGTGGACCACGCAGACACGCTCTGTGCGCCGGCGACGGCTTCGTCGGCCCAGGCGTCCCAGAGTGCGCGGGCCACGGTGAGGAACTCCTCGGCGCGCCGGTAGCGGTCGGCGTGGTCGAGGTAGCCGCCGCGGCGGAAGTTGGCGCCGGTCCAGGCGTTGTCGGTGGTCACCACGTTCCAGCCGGCGCGGCCTTCGGAGAGCAGGTCGAGACCGGAGAGGCGGCGGGCGAGGTCGGCGGGTTCGTTGAAGGTGGAGTTGGAGGTGGAGACCAGCCCGATGCGATGGGTCACGGCGGCCAGCGCGGCGAGTTGGGTGAGGGCGTCGGGGCGTCCCGCCACGTCGAGGTCGTGGATCTTGCCGTCGACCTCGCGCAACCGCAGTCCCTCGCCGAGAAAGAAGGCGTCGAACAGGCCGCGTTCGGCGGTCTGGGCGACCTTGCGGAAGGAGGCGGGGTCGATCTGGGAACCGCTGTCGGGGGCCGACCAGATGGTCCAGTGGTTGACTCCTTGGAAGAACACGCCGAGGTGGAGCCGGGCGTGCGGCCGGGGGACGTCGAGGGGGTCGGTGCGGGTCATCGGGCATCCTCCTGGACCGGCTGGGCCGATGCGGCGGCGAAGCGGTTGGCGGGGCGGGCCAGCCCCAGGGTCGTGCGCAGGGAGGTCCCCGGCAGCGGGCGGGTGACCAGGCGCCGCTCGGACAGGGCGGGCAGCACGAGGCGGGAGAGAACGGGCAGATCCTCGTCCAGGACCAGCGGGTGCAGCCGTACGCCGTCCACATGGCGGCTCAACTCTCCGAGCAGGGAAACCAGTTGCCCGGCGGAGCCGATGTGCCGCAGCCGTCCCCGGTCCGGCCACGGGGCATGCGCCTCCAGGTCGGCGACGCGTGCGGCGGCGGTGGCGTCCGGCGTGTCGAGCGCCACCTCGACCTCGGCGAACACCCGGGGCGTACCGGCGTCGGCGGCGGCCGCGGCGACGGCCGCCAGGTCGCGGCCGGTGAGGAGACCGACGTCGAGCTGCGCGGCGGGCACCAGGTCCGGCCGCCCCAGGACGACGAGCTGCCCCTGCGGCGGACGCGGCACGATCGCCGGGCCCTTGACGGCGTACGCCTCCCCGGTGAAGTCGATGTAGTGCAGCCGGTCGCGGTCGAGGTAGCGGCTGGTGGCCACGGACCGGATGACCGCGTCGTCCTCCCAGGAGTCCCACAGCGCCCGGGCCACGTGCACCCCGTCCCGGGACTCCCGGGCCCGCGCGTCGGCACCGTCGACGACCGGGCGTCCCCAGGCGCGCGCCGCCTCGGGTTGCTCCTCCTCGGTCACCACCCACCCGGCGCGGCCCGCGGAGACGTGGTCCAGGGACGCCAACTGGCTGGAGACATGGAAGGGTTCGGCGTACGTGAGCGGCACGACGGGCGCGATGCCGATACTGCTCGTGGACGCGGCGACGAAGGCCGCCCGCTCCACCGCTCCGATGCGGCCCACCGGGTTCGGCCCGGCTCCGGGCGGCAGTACACCGTCGTCGAGGGTGATCAGGGTGAACCCGGCGTTCTCCGCGACGGCCGCCACCTGGGCCACACGGCGCGGGGTGAGCAGCTGGTCGGGCGAGTGGGCGGCGCGGCGCCAGGCCGCGGGATGCGCGCCGTCGCCGTCGAGCTCGACGGCGAGGTGCAGGGCAGGGCGGGACAAGGGGCGTTCCTTCCGAGAACACGTGGACTCATGGCCCTGCTGCGCACAGCGCGGGGCCACGACGAGACGGCCGGCGAGGCAGGCCGGCAGGGGTCAGACGTGTACGGAAGGACAGACCGCGGAGGAGGTGCGGCAGTAGTCGACATGCCGCCGGGTGATCAGCCACGCACCCGTGCAGGCACCGTGCGGTGCCGCGCCAGGAACGTGCATCGAGGGCCTCCACCCGTCAGGTATTCGCGAGTTCAACGTACGTCGGCCGCCCCCGCGGGTGTCAAGGGCGTCTCGGTGTGGCCCTTTTCATCGCCACCCGGGTGGAATGTTCGCGATCTGGTCGAACAGTTCTGCCCGTCGTCCAGCCCACAGACCCGGCACGCGGTCTCGACCGAGGTTTCCATGGCTCGGAGACCACCGGCGCCACGGGAGGCGCCGGCGCCCGTGTCAGCCGGCGACGGTCGCCGGACCTCGCGGAGTGTCGCCCCGCAACGTGATCCGGTGCATCACCCGGTGCTGGTCCCCGTAGTCGCGGTTGGCGTAGTGGGCCGTGCTGCGGTTGTCCCACAGCGCGACGTCACCGGCCTGCCAGCGGTGCCGTACGACGTGTTCCGGCTTGGTGAGGTGGGCGTACAGGATGTCGAGGAGACCACGGCTCTCGTGCTCCGAGACGCCCACGATGTGCGAGGTGAAGCCGGGGTTCACGAACAGGCCCTTGCGACCGCTCTCCGGGTGCACCCGCACCACCGGGTGCTCCACCGGCGTCAGCGCGGTGAACACCTCGCCCTCCCACAGATTGCCCTGCCCCTGCCGGTGCTGGGCCAGGTAGTAGCCGAACTCGCGGCTGCCGTCGTGGACGGCCGTCAGCGTGTCGATGTGGGTCCGCAGCCCCGGCGACAGGGACTCGTAGGCGAGCTGGCTGTCCGCCCAGTTGGTGTCGCCGCCGGTCGGCGGCAGCACCACGGCCCGCAGCACGGAGATCGCCGGGGGCCGCCGCACGAACGTCACGTCCGTGTGCCACACGTCGGCGAACCCGTTGTCCTGGCTGTCCAGCGCGTACACCTCGGGGGCCACGTCACCGGAGTCGTGCACGGGATGCCCGACGGTGACCTCGCCCAGCCGTCGGCCGAACTCGATCTGGGCCGCGTCGTCGAGACCCTGCTGGCCGCGCACGAACAGCACCTTGTACGCCACCAGCGCCTCACGCAGGGCGAGGACCTGGTCGTCGTCGAGGCGGGCGAGGTCGAGGCCATGGATCTCGGCACCGAAGTTCGGGCCGAGCGGGGCGAGGGGCAACTGCGTGCTCACGGACGGTCGTTCGCTGAGAATGCTCACGGTCGATTCCTTTCCTGGATGGTGGGTAGGAGGTTCAGGCCGCCGCCGCGGCCTTGACGGCGTGGGACACCTGCGCGCGCAGCTCGGCGAACTCGGGGGACTCGCGCAGCTCTTCGGCGTCGACGTCACCGCGCGGCAGGGTGATCGGCAGGTCCAGGGCCACGATTCCGGGGCTCTTGGTCAGCACCACGATGCGGGAGCCGAGGAACACCGCCTCCTCGGCCGAGTGCGTGACGAACACCGCGGTCCGCCCGGTGCGTTCGGTCACCCGGCGCACGTCCTCCTGGAGCCGTTCACGGGTCAGCGCGTCCAGCGCGGCGAACGGCTCGTCCAGCAGGAGCAGCGGGTTCTCGGCGGCCAGCGCGCGGGCGATGGCGACGCGCTGCTGCTGTCCGCCGGAGATCTCCCAGATGCGCCGCCGCTCGGTGCCCTCCAGACCGACCCGGGCCAGTAACTCGGCCCGGCGCTGCGGCCATTGGGCCCGTTCCACGCCCGCGTACCGCAACGCCAGGTCGATGTTGCCGCGCACGGTCCGCCACGGGAACAGCCGTGGCGTCTGGAAGACCACTCCGGCCGAGACACCGGGCCGGGGCTCGGCGCCGGACACGCGCACCGCACCGTGTGTGGGCTGCTCGAACCCGGCGATCAGCCGCAGCAGGGTGCTCTTGCCGCACCCGGACGCGCCCACGAGGACCAGGAACTCCCCGGCGGGGACGCTCAGATCGACCGGCCCGACCGCGGTGAAGGCATCGCTGCCGTGACCGTACCGGTGAGTGACGTGGTCGAGACGGACGGAACCGGCGCCCTCCGCGTCGACAACCGGCTCTGCGGTGAGCTCACTTGACGACATCGGACAGTCCTTCCAGATAGAACGCCTTGCGGACGGTGGCCTCGGACGGCGCCGCGTCGATCTGCTTCTGGTCGGCGAGGAAGGCCGCGGTGTCGGTGACGTAGGTGAGCAGCTTGCCCGGACCGCTGTCGGTGCCCAGCCAGTCGGCGGAGACGACCTGCTCCGGGGTGAGGAAAACCCCCTGCGCCAGCTGTGCCTTGGCGTCGGCCTCGCTGATGTTGATCTCGGCGGCGACGGCCTTGACCGCTGCGTCCGGATCCGACGTGAGCAGGCGCAGCGCCTCGGCCTGCGCTCTGCGCCACCCGGCGATGGCCTTCGGGTCCCGGCCGATCAACTCGTCGGAGACGACGGCCAGATCGAGAGTCGGCTTGCCCGCGGCGCCGATCTCCTTGCTGCTGGTGAGCTGGACGCCGGTCTTGCGCAGCTCGTCGAGCGTCGGGAGCCAGACGTAGGCGGCGTCGATGTCGCCGCGTTCCCAGGCGGCGAGGATCGGCTGCGGCTGGAGATCGATGAGCTGCACGTCGGACGCGGCGAGACCGGCCGCCTTCAGTGCCGCCAGCAGGCTGTAGTGGGAGGTCGAGGCGAAGGGGGTGGCTATCTTCTTGCCCTTGAGCCCGGCGACGTCCGTGATGCCGGTGTCCTTGCGGGCCACGAGGGCCTCGTTCTCGCCGGCGACGTCGAGGATCCACGCCACCTTGTAGGGGATGGGCGAGCTGCCGGAGACACCGCGGGCGAAGGGGCTGGAGCCGAGCGCGGCGATATCGAGGGACTTGCCGATGAAGGCCTGGTTGACGCTGGCGCCGGAGTCGAACTTGATCCACTTGATCGTGTACCCCGGCAGCTCCTTCTCCAGCAGCTTTCTGTTCTTCACGAGCAAGTCGCCGCTGGGGAAGGCGAAGTAGCCGATGCGCAGCTGCTTGGACCCGCCGGACGTCGAGGCTTCGCTGTCGGCGGAGCAGCCGGTGACGGCGGCGGACACGGCGGCGAGGGCGCCGGCGAGGAGGAGGCGACGGGAGGGGCCTTGGGGGAGAGGGGACATGGTGGTGCCGTTTCTGTGCGAGAGCCTGACAGGGGGTTATGCGCGTCCGCGCCACGGCACGACCGAGCGCTCCAGCCGTAGCAGCAGGCCGTCGATGATCAGCCCGGAGACGCCGATGGCGATGATGCCGACGAGTACGACGGGGGTGTTGTTGTAGTTGGCGGCGTCCTTGACCATGCCGCCGATGCCGGGCAGTCCGTTGACCAACTCGGCCGCGACCAGGGACGAGTAGGCCACGCCCACGGCGAGCCGGACGCCGGTGAGCGTCTCCGGTAGCGCGGAGGGGACGACGACGTCCCTGACCACGTCCCACCGTGATCCGCCCAACGCCCGTGCGGCCTCGATCAGATGCTTCGGTACGGCGGCGACGGCCGTGGTGGTGGACACCGCCACCGGCGGGAACGCGGCCACGGCCAGCAGTGTGATCTTCGGCTGCTCGTCGATGCCCAGCCAGATGATGAGCAGCGAGAAGTACGCCAGCGGCGGCAGGGTGCGCAGGAAGGTGATCCAGGGTTCGAAGAGCGAGCGCAGCCAGCCGACGGTACCCATGAGCAGCCCGAGGACCACACCGGCGACGATGCCGATCCCGGCGCCGAGCGCGATGCGCCGCAGGCTGATGCCCAGGTGCTCTATGAGCGTGGTGCCGTTGTAGCCGCGTACACCGTCGTGGGTGGTGGAGACGTCGATGAACGCGTCCCACACCTTCGCCGGGGGTGGCGCCAGCGTCTCGCTCCAAGTCCCGCTCGCCGCGAGCAGTTGCCACAGGCCGAGGAAGACGAGGAGAGAGGCGAACGGCAGCGCGACGGGGCGCAGCCGCTTCCACGCACGAGTCGTGGAAGCGGGAACTGATGTCACGTCAGGAGCTTTGTCCTGGACGGAGGTTGTGGACACGGGGCGTCCTCCAGGGACGCCGGGGCGCGGTGGGTCCGCGGCGAGCGGACATGGGCGGTCGGCCCCGGGCGGGAGTGATGGTGAGCGAAGAGAGGACGCACCCGCGTACGGGCGCGTCGACCACCCTCACGCGGGACGGGTCACCGCGGGAAAGGGCGTGTCAGGGAGCGGGGATCAAAGACAACAGGAGCCCGCGCGTCGGCACAGGTCGATGACCAGGCGTCGCACCAGGAGCTCGGAGATCATGGGCACAGTTGTACCGCAGCAACCGCGTCGCTCCAATATGCGTCCCACCCTCTGGAACGCAGGGTGCCGCCATAGGATCGCCGGCATGGCGCTGCGACCCGTGATGGTGAACGTGAAGGCCCTCGACGCCGCGGAGGTGGGCCGCTTCTGGGCGGTGGCGCTCGGCTGGAGCGCGTACGGCGCCGGAGAGAGCGTCTACGTCGGACCTGCCGGGGGTCTCGTCTGGCCGGACCCGGTCGTCCTCGGCATCGACGTCGTGCCCGTCCCGGAACCCAAGTCGGCGACGAAGAACCGTGTGCACCTCGATCTCGCCACCACCTCGGCCGCTCATCAGGAGGAGCTCATCGAGCGCCTGAGGGCGCTCGGCGCGACGCCCGCCGACGTGGGCCAGGGCGACGTGCCGTGGACGGTCCTCGCCGATCCCGAGGGCAATGAGTTCTGTGTCCTTGAACCCCGGGAGGTCTACCGGGACACCGGGCCGATCGCCGCGGTGGTGGTCGACTGCGCGGATCCGCGGGCCATGGCCGGGTTCTGGGGCGAGGCGACCGACTGGACCGTGCACGAGGTGGCTGACGACCACGCCTCGTTGCGCTCCGCCAAGGGCACGGGTCCCTACCTGGAGTTCCTCCGTACACCCGATCCCAAGACCGTGCCGGACCGCCTCCACCTCGACCTGCTGCCCCACCCCGGCGACGACAAGGAGGCGGAGGTGGCCCGGCTGCGCACGCTCGGCGCCGCCGACCTCGACATCGGCCAGGGCAACGTCCCTTGGACGTGCCTGATCGACCCGGAGGGCCATGAGTTCTGCGTCCTCGCCCACTAAGCGCTCCGCTGGAAGTGCCGCGTGATGCCGTCGTCCGGCTGCGGCGCCGTTGTGGCTCATCGCGCAGTTCCCCGCGCCCCTTGAGGGCGTTGCCGAACCGCAGTCGACTTTCGCCCAGTCCGCTTAGTGCGAGGCGGGACGGCTTCCGGTCAGCCCGCCGGCCTCCATACGGGCGTTGGTCTCGCCGAAGCCGCTCTGGTCCTCGGTCCGCACCGCGCTGAAGACCGCCAGGTAGTAAGAGGGTTCAGGGGCCGCCAGGGGCGTGACAGGCGCTTCCGGGTGATCGCTCATGACGCCACCGTAAGGCCGAACGCGCCGTCCGCTCACCCGCTCGGATGGATTCCTGCGCCCGGTGAGGGCAACCCCGCTGGTGGTGGCCCCTGGTTCGGTGGCGGGCGGCGGGAGGCTGTCGCGCATGCTCACACCTCATGTGCGATCGACGCGGCGCAGACGCGGCGAGCGCCGCAGCCGGTCCCTGGCGGCCCGGGCCGGGACGCTGACGGCGACCGTCCTGGCCCTTGTCCTGACCTTCCCGGGCACCGCGACCGCGGCTCCGGGCGGCCTGGATCCCACCTTCAGCGGTGACGGCAAGGTGCTCACCAGCCTCGCCGACGAGGACCACGCCAATGACGTGGCGGTGCAGTCCGACGGGAAGATCGTCTCGGTCGGCTCCTCCGCCGACTACTCGCTGGGCGAGAGCGACTTCGCCCTGACCCGCCACAACCCCGACGGCACCCCGGACGCGAGTTTCGGCGGCGGCGACGGCAAGGTCACGACGGCCGTCAACAACATGGACCCCGACCTCCAGTGGAGCGAGGCCCAGGCCCTGGCGATCCAGCCCGACGGCAAGATGGTCGTGGTGGGCAGCAGTTGGCGGGGGTACGAGAACTGCTGCTGGTTCACGGTGGCCCGCTACAACCCCGACGGCACGCTGGACACCGGTTTCGGCGGCGGCGACGGCAGGGTGTTCACCGACTTCGGAGGCCCGGACGAGGCCCGGGACGTCGCGGTGCAGCCCGACGGCAGGATCGTGGCCGCCGGTACCAGCGGTGGTCAGGTGGCGCTGGCCCGCTACAACGCCGACGGCACCCCGGACGCGAGTTTCGGCGGCGGCGACGGCCAGGTGAGCACCGATCCGGCACCGGAGTCGCAGGAGGAGGGCGGCGACGGCCGCGCCCTGGCGCTCCAGCCCGACGGCAGGATCCTGGTCGGCGGTGAGGTCGGCACGACCCGCTTCGACTTCGTCCTCCTGCGCTACACGGCGAGCGGCGCCCTGGACACGAGCTTCAGCGGTGACGGCATCGAACGCACCGACCTCGGCGACTACGACTCCGTGGAGGGGCTCGCGGTGCAGCCCGACGGCAGGATCGTGGCCGCCGGAGGCAGCGGCGGCCGGTTCGCCCTGGCCCGGTACACCCCGGGCGGCGCCCTGGACACCGGCTTCGACGGCGACGGCAAGGTCCTGACCTCCGGTGGCGGCGGCGCCTCGGACGTGAAGCTCCAGCCGGGGGACGGCCGGATCGTCATCGCCGGCAGCAACGGGCCCGGCGCCGACTTCGCCGTCCTGCGCTACAACCCCGACGGCAGCCAGGACACCGGCTTCGGCACGGCGGGCGTGGCCACCGCCGACTTCGGCGCGAGCGACGCGGCCTACGGTGTGGCCCTCCAGTCGGACGGAAAGATCGTCGCCGCCGGACAGGGCGGACCGAACAGCGACTTCGCCCTGGCCCGCTTCGAAGGCGGCGGCAGCGCCCCGCCGCCACCGACCGGCGTGGACCTGTCCGTGACGAAGTCCGGCCCCACCACGGCCGGCATCGGCGACCGACCCGCCTACACGGTGCGTGTGACCAACAACAGCACCACGACCTCCGCCACCGGCGTCTCGCTGACCGACACCCTCAGCGGTGTCGCCGCCTCGGCCGTGTCCGCGACCACCGGCTCGGGCACCTGCACGCTCACCGCCACCGGCGCGACCTGCGCGCTGGGCACCCTCGCTCCCGGCGCCACGGCCACGGTGACGATCGCCGCCGAACCCCGTGCCACCGGCACCCTCACCGACCGGGCCACGGTCAGCGGCGGCCAGAGCGACCCGAGCACCGGCAACAACACCGCAACGGCCACGACCACGGTCAACAACGCCCGCGGTTGCACCCGCATCGGCACCAGCGGCAACGACACCCTCACCGGCACCTACAACAACGACGTGATCTGCGCCCTCGGCGGCGACGACACCGTCAACGCGAGCTACGGCAACGACACCGTCCTGGGCGGCTACGGCAACGACCGCCTCGACGGCTCCTTCGGCGACGACACCCTCAACGGGGGTCCCGGCAACGACAACCTGACGGGCAACTACGGCGCCGACAACCTCAACACCGTCGACAACGTCTCCGGCAACGACACCGCCAACGGCGGCTACAACACGGACACCTGCACGACGGACACGGGCGACATCCGCATCAGCTGCCCCTGACCCGCACCCCACCCACACCCCGGGCCCCGCACGACGACGTGCGGGGCCCGGCCCGTTCCGCCGCGCCCCTTGATCACAGGATCTTCGCCCCTGTTACATGGGTGACACACGGGCCTCACCGTTCCCGGTGAGGCCCAACCAAGCCTGTGGGGGGCACAATTGAACAGCGCTCACCGTCCCAGACGTCTCGCGGCCACCGTTCTCGCCGCCGCTCTCGCCGGAACCGGCCTGACCGTCGCCGCCGCGCCGGCGGCCCACGCGGCGGCCTCCGACGCGGTGGCCAAGCTGCCGATCACCTCGTACTCGGCGATGGCCGTGGACTCCGTGCACGAGCGGGTCTACGTCGCCGACAGCAACCTGGGCACCTACTCCAACCCCGGCCTCATCGCCGTCTACTCCTTCCAGGGCGAGCGGATCACCACGATCAGCACCCAGCAGCACATCTCAGGACTGGCCCTGAACGCCGACGGCTCCACGCTCTATGTCGGCGGCCGTGAGGTCATCTGGCGCTACGACACCAGCACCTACCAGTCCAACGGCCTGTACGTCTCCACCGACACCTGCGGCCGCAGCCTCGCCTTCTCTGGCGGCACGGTGTACTTCACCACGCCGTACGCGTACTACACCGCGCAGTGCGACTCGACGCTGACCTATCTGGACTCCTACGTCCCCGCCGACAACACCTCCCCGCGCACCAACTGGCAGGACTACGGCAAGCTCCAGCTGGAAGCGGGCCCCGGCGACCGGATGTTGCTGGGTCAGCCGCTCAACTCGCAGGCGGCCAACCCCTTTTTGACGGTGTACGACACCAGCGGCGGCACCCTGGTGAGAAACGCGGCCCGCCGCTTCGCCGACGCCGACGGCCAAGGCGCCCTGAATCTCAAGGACATGGCGTTCTCCGCCGACGGCAGCAAGGTCGCCGTCGCCGACTCGGCCGCCGGCACGCGGCTGTTGAACACCACGGACCTGTCCGACGCGGCCACCGGCTACGCCGCCCTGCCGGACGGGGCCTTGGCCAGTGCGGTCGCCTTCAGCGGCGACGGCAAGTACATCGCGCGTGGCGCGGCGGCCACCGGCGCCACCCCGGACCTGCTGGTGCAGCCCGCCGACCCGGCCGACTCCACCGCCCCGCTGGAGTTCGCCTTCGAGGGCAGCCTCGACGGCGACCGAGTGGCGCCGCGCGGCACGGAATGGTCAGCCGACGGCTCCCGCCTGTTCACGGTCACCACGAACGCGGCAGGCAACCAGTTCTGGCTGCACGTCATCCAGCCCCCGGCGGTCCAGTACGACGTACGCCTGAACGCCACGCTGACCCACAGCCCCGCCCAGGCCGTCGCGGGCGAACCCCTGTCGGTGCGCGGCCGGCTGGAGTACGACGGCCCGGCACCCGCCGAGCCGCTGAAGGTCAAGGCGACCCGCACGGACGCCGACGGCGTCCACGACCTGGGCACCTTCACCGTCAAGGACGACGGCTCCTACACCGTCCTCGACGAGCCCGACCTCCTCGGCGACGCCACCTACACGGTCTCCTACCTCGGCGACCTCACCCACCGCCCGGCCACCGACGTCACGCACACGGTGAGCGTCGGCAAGGCCCCCACCTCGATCGCGCTCACCGCCCCGGCCGAGGCGTCGATCAGCACGGGCCTGGAGATCACCGGCACCTTCACCGCCCAGGGCAAGGCGCTGCCGGACCGTGCGGTGCTGAAGGTCGAACGCACCGACCGGCTCGGCACCGGCACGCTGTCGTCGGTGACGGTCGCCGCGGACGGCACGTTCACCATCAACGACATCCCCCGCACCCGCCGGGAGACCACGTACAAGGTGAGCTGGCCGGGCGACGACCTGCACGCGGCCTCGACCGCGTCGGCGACGGTGTACGTCACCCGCTGACGTCTTCGGACAGCAGCCTGTCGAGAGGCACTCCCCGCGCCCAGCGCTCCAGGGCCGGGCCGTCCAGCAGGACGGTCCGGCCCTCACGCCGTGCCCACCGCACGTCGCGGGCCCGGAAGGTGCCCCGGTGCACGACCAGGTGGAGGAACGAGTCCGGGTCCTCCCGGTGGGCCCGGGGGTGGGGCAGGGCCTCGTCGGGGAGGGGTTCCGCCACCGGCCGGAAGGCGACGTCGAGGCGGCGCCCGTCCGGATGCCGGGCGCACAGCCGGGGTCGGTCCGGCGCCGGTAACAGCCGTACCTTCCACTGGTCCCGGCGCAGCATCCGCGCCACGGCCAGGGCCAGCCCCTGGATGTCGAGTTCGACCAGTTCCTGCGGCGTGTAGTGGCCACGTCGACGGCGCGCGCCGGGACGACGGCGCCGGATCGCGACCGTGACGACGAGCGCCGACAGCAGGACGCCGACGACGGGGACGACGGCCCCGACGGTGCGGAATCCGATGACGAGTCCGGCCACGACCGCGCACACCGCCGCCGCGAGGACCGCGAACGAGGGCAGCACATCACGGAACCTGGGCCCGTACCGGCCCTGGGCGCGCAGCCGGCGCACCACGTCCCGCTTTCGACGACGCTGTTCCTCGACCGGATCGGACGTCCATGACGGGCGTGCCACAGTCTCAGCCCCCTGCGCCTGCCTCCCGCACCTGCTTGCGCCGACGCGGGACAAATACCCAGTGCGCCGAACGAATGCTCGATCAACGGTCGAAAACCGGCCGAGGGGACGGGCGCACGGAGGCACGGGAGGGCGCGTGAGCCGGGCGCGGGCGGCGCGGGTGTGACATGAGTCATGGAAAGCGGTGCGGGATCTTGGAATGCCCGGCTCCGCCGCGCTGCTGCACTGGTTACGGGCTCACCATGCCCTGGGGGGCGCCGGGCGACGATGCCGGGTGAGGGAAGCCGCTACTGCACGGCCTCGACCCGCCCCTCGTACTTCTGCACCACCTTCGAAAGGTTCTCCTGCGCCATGCCACTGGCTCTCCTGGCCCTGGCTGTTGTCGCTTTCGGCATCGGTACGACGGAATTCGCCACGATGGGGCTGCTGCCCCAGATCGCGGACGGAGTCGGCGTCTCCGTGCCGCAAGCGGGCAACATCGTCTCCGCCTACGCGCTGGGTGTCGTCGTCGGTGCCCCCGTGCTGACAGGCCTCGGCGCGCGCATCCCGCACAAGAGGCTGCTGCTGCTCCTGTCCGGGCTGTTCGTCATCGGCAACGTCGCGTCCGCGCTCGCACCCACCTTCGGGCTGCTGTTCGCCGCACGCTTCCTGGCCGGTCTGCCCCACGGGGCGCTGTTCGGCGTCGGCGCGGTCGTCGCCTCCCGCCTGGTCGCCTCCGACCGGGCCGCCCGTGCGGTCTCCAAGATGTTCCTCGGTCTGACCATCGCCAACATCGTCGGCGTCCCGGCCGGTACGGCCCTCGGACAGCAACTGGGCTGGCGGTCCGCCTATGTCGCGGTGGCCGTCATCGGCCTCGTCGCCCTGGTGGCGCTGACCGTCTTCGTCCCCCACCAGCCCCGGGGGCAGCAGTCCGGCGTCGGCCGCGAGCTGCGGGCGATGGGCAACAAGCAGGTGATGATCGGCCTGGCCACGGCCGTCGTGGGATTCGGCGGATTCTTCGCCGTCTACAGCTATCTGGTGCCCATGCTGACGCACCTCACGGGCCTCTCCGACTCCTCGACCACGCTGGTCCTCGCGCTCTACGGCGTCGGCATGACCCTGGGCACACTCGTCGCGGGCCCGCTCACGGACCGCGCCCTGCGCCCGACGCTGTACGCGGGGCTCGCCCTGCTCTCCTCGGCGCTGGTGGCGTTCTACTTCACCGTCCACAGCACCGTGCCCGCCCTGCTGACGATCACCTTCATCGGCGCGATGGGCGCTCTGATCACCACGCCCGTCCAGATGCTGCTCATGGCCAAGGCCAAGGACGCGCCCACCATGGCGGCGGCCTCCAACCACTCCGCCTTCAACCTCGCCAACGCGGGCGGTGCCTGGCTCGGCGGCCTCGCGATCTCCGCGGGCTGGGGCTGGTCCTCACCGGCTCTGGTCGGCGCGGCACTGGGCGTGGCCGGCTTGGGCCTGGCGTTCATGGGCGGTCGCATGGACCGGGGCGGCAGCCGTTCCGAGGTGATCACGGGCGCCCAGCCCGAGCAGACCGCCGCCGCTCAGTCCCAGAGCGGATAGGACACGGTCGGGCCGAACTGCTGCGGCCGGGCGGCCGGGTACTCGAGCGTGATCCGGGAGTAGTGCGCCACCTGGGGCTGCTTCTTCCAGGGCTGCGGCCGGTCGAGCCGTACGGTCACCGGATAGGCGTGGAAATGCCCTGCCGCGCAGTACGGCTTGCAGTCGTTGACCCAGTTCACGCCTTTGGCCCGCGCCCCGTCCGCGTCCCACCGCGACCAGTGCAGCGAGGCCAGCCGGCTGTTGCCGTCACCGCAGGCCAGCATGAAGTCCGCCGGCCGCACCTGCGGATGCCAGAGACAGTCGACGAGGACCGGAACAGCGGTGCGCTGCTGGACGGTCTGCGCGACCGGGGCCGGCGCGGACCGGGCCGCGGGCGGTGTGCCCGCGGCGGTGGCGAGGGTGGCCACCGCGAAGAGCGTGACCGTCGTGGTGAGTGCGCGTATGTGCATGGCCGATCCCCGCTGCCGCTGGCCGACGGATGTCCCGGTTCCGACGCTACGACCGGCGGGCCGCGCTCACCACTCGAACGGCCCAGCGTGCCGTCGGCTCAGGCGGCCGTGGGCGGCAGCGGGAAGAGCATGCACGAGCTGGTCGCGTGCGCCAGCACGCGGTCCTCGGCGTCGACCAGCGTGGCCTCGGCGAGAGCCGTCTGCCGCCCGCGGTGGACGATCGTGCCGATGGCCCGCACCGGGCCGGTGTCCACCGAGACCCGCTTGAGGAACTTCACGCTCAGGTCGAGCGAGGTGTAGCCCATGCCGGCGGGCAGCGTGGACTGCACGGCGCAGCCCAGCGCCGAGTCCAGGAGGGTGGCGTAGACGCCGCCGTGCACACTGCCGATCGGGTTGTAGTGCTCCTCGCCCGGAACGAGCGAGAAGACCGCGCGCCCCTCGCTCACCTCGTCGAGCGTGAAGTCGAGGGTGGCCGAGATCGGCGCCGCCGGAAGCCTCGCGTGCAGGACGTCACGCAGGAAGTCCAGACCGGAGGAGCGGCCCACGGCACCGGCCGTGACCAGCGGGTCGTCCCATGTGTACGTACGTGTGCGTCCCATGCGCCTGCGGCCTCCCAGCTGACTTTGTACGGCGAAGCTAGCCCTGTCCGCACCTGACTGTCAATGACGAAGCCAGCTCGCTATCATGACCCGGTGGACTGGCTCGCATTCAGCACCGAGAACTGTTCCGTACAGCGCACTCTCGACCTGGTCGGGGAGAAGTGGACGCTGCTGATCGTGCGCGACGCCGCCAACGGCGTGCGCCGGTTCGACGAGTTCCGTCAGCACATCGGTCTGTCGGAGGCCGTTCTCAGCGACCGGCTCCGCAAGCTGACCGAGGCGGGCATCCTCGCGACCGTCCCCTACCGCGAGCCCGGCAGCCGCTCCCGCAACGAGTACCGGCTGACCCGCAAGGGCTGGGACCTGTGGCCGGTGCTGGTGGCCCTGCGTCAGTGGGGCGAGACGCACACCCCGGACCCGGCGGGACCGGTCCTGGACATGCGGCACACCGACTGCGGGTCCCCTGTCCGGGCCGTAGTCGAATGCACCGGTGAGCACGGCGCGTTGACGCCCAGGGACGTGACGGTCAAGCCGGGGCCGGGGGCGCGGCCGAGACTATGACGCCGCACCGATGCGTCACCGGTCGCCGAGACGCGGCCCACGGCACGCGGCAGCGCCTCCGTATCGAGTACGAGGAGCAGCACGCCCGGCGTCCCGGGCGCCGGCACGCGAGGCCGTCACGTTCGTCGAGGCTCGTCCTCCAGGCCGGTGACCAGGCCGCGCAGCAGTGGTCCGTACTCCGGGTGGGCGAGGGCGAAGGCCATCTGGGCGACCAGGTAGTCGGCGGGGTTGCCGGTGTCGTACCAGCGGCCCTCGATGACCTGCCCGTACACGGCCCGGGTGGCGGCGTAGGCGTTGATGGCGTCGGTCAGATAGATCTCGCCGGTCCGGTGCTCGTACCAGCGGCGGGTCTGCTCGCGCAGTTCGTCGATGATGCCGGGGGTGACGACATAGCCACCGATCGCCGCGTACGACGACGGGGCGGCGGCGGGCTCGGGCTTCTCGACCAGCCCGGTGATCCGCAGCTGGCCGCCGCCGAGGTCCTCCTTGACGATCGGAACGCCGTAGCGCTGCGACTCGCCGGGGTCCATCGGCAGCAGGGCCAGCACCGGGCAGCCGGTCTGCTCGTACGCGCGGATCAGCTGCTGGGCGCGGGGGACCTCGGCCACGAAGACGTCGTCCGGCCACAGCACCAGCACCGGCTCGTCGCCGAAGGACCGCGCGGCGTTCAGCACCGGGGTGCCGTTGCCGTACGGGCCGTACTGGTCGAGGTAGGTGATGTGGCCCCGGCGCGCCAGCTCCGCGACCTCCTCCACCGCCTCCGCGTACGCCGTCTTGCCGTCCTCGCGGAGCTGCTCGACGAGGGCCGGGTTGGGGCGGAAGTGGTCCTGGATGAGGCTCTTGCCGCCGGACACGACGATGGTGATGTCGGTGATGCCGGAGTCCACCAGCTCGCGCACGGTGTGCTCGATGACCGGCTTGTCGCCGACCGGGAGCATCTCCTTCGGTGTCGCCTTCGTCAGCGGCAGCAGCCGGGAACCGAGTCCGGCGGCCGGGATCACAGCCCGGCGGATCGTCGGGGACATCACGCTTCTCCCGGTCGAGCGGCACACCGCGCCGAGCGGCACGGCACATACCGACGCTATCAACGGTCGCCGTACCCCCGCCGAACGGACCCGGAAACGCCTCTCATGCCCGCTGACCACCGCGCACCCACGCACCTACTCTTGAAGAGTTCTTCGACTCACCAGGTGCGGCCGGGTGCGGCCATCGTCAGCGGGAGGGGCGGGATGGACGGGTCCGTGTTCGCCGAAGCGCTGCGGGAACGGGTGCGCCAGGCACTCGCGGCCCTCGCGGCGGCGCGGGAGGACGATGACGCGTACGCCGTGGCGGTGGCCCAGGACGAGGTGGACGACGCGGTGCGCGTGGCGCGCGGCCACGGTCTGTACGTGGACGGCATCGGCGACGTGGAGACGGACGTCGACGACGGGTGACCGGCCTGTCGCGGCGACCGGCCCGGAGGACGCCGCTCGGCGCCAGGGCCGTTCGGCCCCCTCCTCGGCCCGTACGGCCCCTGGGGACCTCGGCGGGCCCGGACGATCATGCGGAAGGTGACGTGGGAGGACCGCACGCCCCTGCGGCCCGCCCGCGTCACCGTCACGGGGCGGGTCGCACTCTTGGCGTGGTCCTCGTCACGACGGCGGCTTGACCTCCCGCTGGGCCGCCTGGAGGTCGGCCAGGAGTTCGGCCTGGCCGGTCAGAACGCCGGAGAGGATGGTGCGGGCCACGCGGAGCAGCTCCGCGACATGGGGGCTGGTCAGCGAGTAGTAGACGGTCGAGCCCTCCTTGCGGGTCGCGACCAGGTTCGCCCGCCGCAGCACGGCCAACTGCTGGGAGAGATGGGCGGGTTCGATACCCACCTCGGGCAGCATCTCGGCCACCGCGTGCTCACGCTCGCTCAGCAGCTCCAGGACCCGGATGCGGGCCGGGTGACCGAGCGTCTTGAAGAACTCGGCCTTCAGTTGGTACAGCGGCGTACTCACTCTGCCGTCGCCTCCCCGCCGCAGGAGCACGGCCCGGTCGGCCGGACCTCGTCCCCTCGCGTCCATCCACTCGTCAAGAACATGTGACCCATCCTCGCGTGCGCGAACGGCGGCACCGAACCCGCTCCCGGGCATCGAGCCCAAGGTGGTGAACTCGTGAATTGCCAAGATTAGCAACTTGACATGTCTGGTGGGAGGGCGTCACAGGGGGAGGGTGATCCAGACGCTCTTGCCCTGGCCGTCGGCGTCCGCGCGGACCACCGCGGTGCCGCCGAGGCCGAGGACCAGCTCCATCACGGTGCCGAGGCCGCCGCCGGTACCGGCGGGCGGCGCGTACAGCGACGGCTGGTAGGGGTGGCGGTCGTGGACGGCGAAGGCCAGACAGTCCGGGCCCGCGGCGTAGATCACGGTCACCGTGGGGGAGAGGGCCGCGGCATGGCGGACGCTGTTGGTGACCAGCTCGGCGACGATCAGCAGCGCGGGGTCGACGGCGCGGTGGCGCAGCCCTATGCCCCACTCGACCAGTACCTGCTCGGCCGTCTCCCGGACGGTCCGTACGGCGGACGGTTCGGTCGGCAGGGTGAGCACATGCCGGTACGGCAGCGTTTCCCACTGCGTGGACACCTCTTACACCTCCCCGCGGACGAGGCGGTAGCCGGTGACTGTCCTGGGGCGCAGGCGCAGGAGGGTGTCGTGCGGGCCGTGCGTCCAGCCGGGCAGGGTCCGGTGGTGGTGGGCGGCCTCGTCGGGGTCGGTGATCACCTCGGCCGGCCCGGTGACGGTGACGGTCCAGCCGGTGCCGTGCACGGCGCGGATCTCGTCCACGTGATAGGTCGCCGCGGCGGCCACCGCCGTGGCCGGGGCCGGTGTGCGGATGACGAGTCGGCCGTACTCCCACACATGCCGGGCGGGTCGTACGGCGGTCGACTCCCGCTGGGTGTACACCAGTCGGCCCAGGTTGCTGCCTTCCAGCAGCCACAGGGCCTCGGGGCCGGAGACCTCGACCATGCGCGGCTGGACGGGAGGGGTGTTCATCGGGCGGCCTCCTGGCCGGCGGTCGGGGGTGGGGGCGAGGGGCGGGCGGGCAGGAGGCCGGCGGTGTGGAGGTGGTCGCGGGCGGCGCGGATCGCCTCGGGCGTGGTGGCGTACTCCCGGCCTTCGTGCCGCAGCAGCTCCAACGCGCCTACGGAGTCGAGCACTTGGCGCTGGCCGGGGCGGATGGCGGAGGCCAGGACGAGGATGCCGCGCCGCCGCAGTTTCTCCACCGCGTCCTTGAGGAGCAGGGCTCCGGTGGCGTCCATGGTCGAGATCCGGGACATGCGCAGGATGACGACCCGGACGTCGGCCACGTCGGTGAGCTCCAGCAGGAAACGATGGGCGGCGGCGAAGAACAGCGGGCCGTCGATGCGGTACGCCACGATGTGCTCCGCCAGCAGGGCGTGCTCCTCGGCGCTGTGGTCGCCCTGGTCCAGCGGCACCTGGTCGAAGCGGGCCTGCTTGGCCACGGCACGCAGGGCGAGGACGCCCGCGACGGCCAGGCCGATGATCACGGCGTAGACGAGATCGAGCGCCAGTGTCGCCACGGCGGTCAGGACGAGGATCAGCGCGTCGGAGCGGGTGGCCTTGGCCATTGCCCTGAGGGAGCCGGTCTCGACCATGCGGATCGCGGTGGCCAGCAGGACGCCGGCGAGCGCGGCGAGGGGGATCCTCGACACGAGGGGCGCTGCCGCGAAGACGATCGCGGCGAGGACGGCGGCGTGGGTGAGGGCGGCGAGGCGGGAGCCGGCGCCGGTGCGGACGTTGACGGCGGTGCGCGCGATGGCGCCGGTCGCCGGGACCCCGCCGAACAGCGGGGCGGCGATGTTGGCCAGGCCCTGGCCGAACAGTTCGCGGTCGGGATCGTGGCGGTGCCCCACCGTCATGCCGTCGGCCACCGAGGCGGAGAGCAGCGATTCCAGTGCGGCCAGCGCCGCGACCGCCATGGCCGGGGCGAACAGGGTGCTCAGTGAGCCCGGATCCAGGAAGGCGAGGGAAGGGGCGGGCAGGCCGGCGGGCAGGGCGCCGATGGGGGTGGCCGCTTCGAGAGAGAAGAGCTGGGCGACGGCTGTGGCGGCGGCGACCGCGAGGAGGGAGAAGGGGAGGCTGGGCCGCCAGCGGGTGCCGGCCAGCATGACCACCGCGACAGCGACAGCGAATCCGACCGCCGTCCAGTTAGGGTTCCTCACGAACGCCTCGGCCGCCCGCCAGGTCACCACCAGCACCCGGTCGCCCTCGGGCTTGGGTACGCCGAGCGCGTTGGGGATCTGCTGCAGGCCGATCACACAGGCGATCCCGAGCGTGAAGCCCTCGACGACAGGGGCGGGCACGTACCGCATGTAACGGCCGGCCCCCAGCGCGGCCAGCGCGACGAGCAGCACGCCGGCCATCAGCCCCACGGTGAGGACGCCCGTCGGACCGTACGCACCCACGATGGGCACGAGCACCACCGTCATGGCGCCGGTCGGCCCCGACACCTGGAGGTTCGAACCGCCGAAGACGGCCGCGAGCGCGCCCGCGACCACCGCGGTCGCCAGCCCCGCCGCCGCGCCCAGACCGGAGGACACCCCGAAACCGAGGGCGAGCGGCAGCGCCACGACCGCCACGGTCAGCCCGGCCAGCAGATCCCGCCGTGGATCGCGCCGCATCTCGACGAGGTCGGCGCGGCCGGGCAGCAACGCCTTGATCCGATACAGCGGAACGGACACGCGCCCCTACCTCCCCCTACGAAGCCCACCCCGCGGCTACCTGCGGCCACAACGAGCACAGCATCTAATCAATTGCGAAATTTTGCAATTACGCATCAAGCAGGAGCCGGACGAGGAGGTGGTACGGGTGGTTGCCCGCCCCGGCGCGGGCACTCGGAGGGTGTCAGAGGACTCCTGCACGTGGAGCGGAACCATGAATACGACGGCGCGAACCTCCCGGGACGGTCCGGGGCGGCAGAAACGGCTGGTCGTTTATCTCAACGATCATCTGGCCGGCGCGACCGCCGGTGTCGAGCTTGCCCGCCGTGCGGCCCGGGAGCATCGGGAGTCGCCCTTCGGTGAGGCGTTGGAGAACCTGCGCAAGGAGATCGCGCAGGACCGGCAGGCCCTGGTGCGTCTCCTCGGTGACCTCGACGTTCCCGTCCGGCGCTACAAGGTGTACGGAGCGTGGCTCGGCGAGAAGGCCGGACGGGTCAAGCCCAACGGGCGACTGGTGCGCCGCTCCGGGCTCGCGGTGCTGGTCGAGTTGGAAGCCCTCCGGCTGGGGGCGCAGGGCAAGGCGGCCCTGTGGCGGGGGCTGCTCGCCGCCTCGGCGCAGGACGCACGCCTGGACGCCGACCGCCTGGAGGAGCTGCTGCGCAGGGCCGAGCGGCAGATCAAGACGCTGGACGACCTGCATTCCAGGGCCGCCACGGCACTGCTGTTCCCCACGAAACCGGTGGAAGCGACGGAGCGGGCTTCTACGACAGAACCAGCAGAAGAACCAGCGGAGAACCGGCGGACCTGAGCCCTGCTGTGACAACTGTCGACGGGCGGGCCGTTGTTGGACATTCTTTCAACAGCGGCCCCTCAAGTGACCCCGGAGACAGATGAAGTCGTAGCCGCCCCCCTTTCTCCCCCGGCGGTCACTTCCCGGCTGACGACCAGGAAGTGGTGATGCGTGTGAACGACGAGTCCCACGGCGCCTCCTCCGCGCCTGTGCCTGCCACCGGGCCCGTGCCCGCGATCGCTCCGGCCTCCCGCCGTGCCCTCGCGGACGGCTACGCACTGCTCCGCGACGGCCCCGTGGCCGACGCCTGCTCGGCCCTGCTCCGCGCCGCCGCCGGACTGCGGGAGGCCGATCCGTTCTCGGCCCGCGGCGCGTGGATCGCGGCGGCCTCGGCAGCGTGGGCGGCCGGTGACCGGGAGAGTTACCGCCGGATCCTGATGCCGGGGCCGTGCTCGGTCTGCGGCGCCGACTCGGGGCGGGCGCTCTGTGCGGAGGGGTGCCCCGACGCCGACTGGCGGGCCCGCTGCATCGGGATGGGCGCGGTGGTGGAGGCGGACTTCCGGCGTGCCGCGGCCTTGCTCGGACCCCGGCTGCACCGGCTCACGCCTCGCGCGCAGGCGCATGAATTCCGCGACGCCGGAAGCGTGGCGCTGCTGCTCGGCCGACTCCCCACCGCACGGCGGTACTTGAGCCTCGCCCTCGCCTCCGCGCGTTCCGCGCGCGTACCGGCCGCTGTGCCGGACATCCTCGCGCACCTCGCCTACGCCGAGTTGAGGGAGGGCCGCCACCACCAGGCCCGCGCCCATGCCGAGGAAGGGCTGCTGCTCGCCCGGCAGTTGGGGCAGCGCAATGTGGTCGCCGACCTGTCGGCCGTGCGCGCCCTCGTCGTGTCGATCGCGGGCGACCTGGTCGCCGTACGGAAACAGGCCGAGGAGGTCATGGCCGTCGCGCAGTCGCACGGGCTGGCCCAGGCCGCGTTTCTCGCGGAGTGGGCGCAGGCGCGGGCGGAACTGGGGTCGGGCAAGGTGGAGCGGGCCGCCACCCGGCTGGCTCCGCTGGTGCAACCCGGAGCACGCCAGGGGCACTTCGGGCTCTGGTTCCTCGCCGTGCCCTGCTTCGTCGAGGCCTGTGTCCTGTCCGATCGTGCCGTCGACGCGACGGAGATGATCGACCTGTTCGCCGTATGGGCGGAACTCGGTGCCGACCCGCAGGCTCCGGCTCAACTGGAGCGGTGCCGTGCGCTCGTCGCACCGCCTGAGCGGAGCGAGGAGCTCTACCGTGCCGCGCTCGCCCGTCATGAGCGGGCGCCGGGTCCCTTCGAGCACGCCCGCACCCATCTGGCCTTCGGGATGTGGTTACGGCGTCGACGGCGCCCCATCGAGGCGCGTGCGCAACTGCGCGACGCGCTCCTGGGGTTCGAACGCTGCGGTGCCGCGATGTGGGGCAAGCGCGCCGGCGCCGAACTGCGGGCGGCGGGTGAGGTGTCCGGGGCCGGGGAGGCGGGGCTGCTGTCCTCGCTCACACCCCAACAGGTGCGGATCGCACGGGATGTGGCGAGCGGCGCGACCAACAAGGAGATCGCCGCCGAACTCTCGATCAGCATCAGGACCGTCGAGTACCACCTGCGCAATGTGTTCGCGCAGCTCGGCGTCAGATCGCGCACCGGGCTCGCCCATCTGCTGGCCAATGTCGACCATTGAAGCCGACGGCTCCGCTCAGGCCTGCCACACCCGTTCCGCGTAGTCCACGAAGTTGCGGCCCATGATCTTCTCGATCCGGTCGGAGGAGAAGCCGCGCTGTTCCAGCAGGCGCATCAGCTCGCGGAACTGCTCGACGCCGCGCAGGTCGACGACGAAGGGGAAGGTGTCCGCCCGTTCCCCGGCCGCGGACACGCCTGCTTCCTGGCGGCGCGCCACATGCTCCGCGAGACGGTGCCGGTACGCGTCGAGGTCGTCGATGGCGGTGACCGGGCCGTCCGTGCCGATGCCGACGTGGTCCTCGCCGCAGACGTCGACGGCGTGCACGAGGTGCTCGACGACGTCGGCGGCGCTCGCGTGGCCGCCGGCGTCGAGGAACGGCATGAAGTAGATGCCGACGAACCCGCCCCGGGAGGCGACCAGCCGCAACTCCTCGTCCGTCTTGTTGCGCGGCAGATCGGTCAACGCCCGGCAGCCGGTGTGGTTGATCGACACCGGAACGCGGGAGGACGCGGCGGCGTCGAGGCAGGTCCGCTCGCCGCTGTGCGAGAGGTCGACCATCAGCTGGTGGTCGTTGAGGGCGTCGACCACCTCATGTCCCAGGGCGGTCAGCGGGGTGGTGGCGGGTGCCATCGAGCCGCCGCCGAGCCGGTTGGCCTGGTTGTACGTCAACTGGACCACCCGTACGCCGCGTTGGGCGAAGACGGCGACCCGGCCGGCGTCGTCCCCGACCGCCTCCGCGTTCTGGAAGCCGTAGATGACACCGATCCGCCCGTCGCGGTGCGCGGTGTGGATGTCGGCGACCGTGGTGACCTTCAGGAGATCGTCGGGGTGGTCGGTCACGACCCGGTCCCATACGTCGATCTCGTGCAACGTGTGCTCGTAGGGCGGGAGATCGCCCATCACATAACCCAGGGTGATGTTGACCGCGGTCAGTCCGGAGGCGCGCGCCTCGGTCAGCGTGCGGGAATCGACGGTCAGTTGCTCACCGCTCGCGTTGAGGTCGCCCGCGGCGGCCAGGGACCGTGGGGCGTTGGGGTTGTCGAGCTGGCCGAGCGCGTTGACGATCAGCGGCGTGGTGGTCAACGGTTCTCCCGGGTGCGGTCGACGGTGCAGGCGGTACGCGGGAAGCGGCGCCCCCGCTTGACGGTCAGGGTGATGGTGCGCAGGTGGTCGATGTCGGCCAACGGGTCGCGCGCGAAGACCGCGAGGTCGGCCAGCTTCCCTGGCTCCACGCTGCCGGTGAGATGGCCGACGCCGGCGCTGCGGGCGCCCACGAAGGTCGCCGAGCGCAGTACGTCGGCCGCCGGGATGCCGCACCGGCGTACCAGGAAGGCGAGTTCATCGTACAGGGCGGGGAACGGCTCGTCCGGCGGCGTCTCGTAGTCCGTTCCGGTGGCCAGGTCCACGCCCGCGCGGTGGGCCTGTGCCGTCAGGGCGATCGCCAACTCGGTGTTGCGGGCGGCCCGTTCAGCCGCCTCCGGGTCGTCGCTCGCGAACTCACGGGAGGCGTACAGGCCGGCGGTCGCGTCCAGGACGACGCCCTGCTCCCGCATCCGGGCGAAGAGCTTCTCGAGCCGCTCGTCCTCGCCGGTGACCAGACTCGCGTGATCGACGGGCGGTTTGTCCTTGTACGACGTCAAGGGCGCCGTCGCCGCCTCGTGGGCGAGCAGCGTCACATGCGAGACGCTGTCCACGCCGGCCGCGACGACCTCCCCGGGGGTGGCGGGGAACACCGCGGCGTGTGCCCAGACCGGGATGCCCTGACGGTGTGCCTCCGCGGTGATCGCGGCGACTAGGGGCGCCTCCAGATCGGCGTACACCTTGATGGCGGCCGCGGAGGTGCCGCGGGCCAGGGCCACCGCCAGGGGCAGGTCGCTCGCGGTGGTGACGGCCTGCATCCAGGGGACCTCGCCGGGCACCGCGCCCTGGGTGACCTGGTGGGTGCGGGGGTCCTCGAAGAAGCCGGGGCCGGCCATGAGCGCCGCGTAGTGGAGGTCGGGAGCGGGGATCTCGCCGACCCGGGCGGCCCGTGCGAGGTCGCCGATCTGACGCAGGTCGTCGGCCATGTCCCGTACGGCGGTGACCCCGCTGTGCACGAGACGGCGCAGGACCGCTTCGGCGGCCGGACGGTCGGGCGGCGTGGCGAGGTGCTGGTGCGAGTCGACGAGCCCGGGGGTGACGAACCGGCCCGCGAGATCGACGACTTCGGCACCCTCCACGGAGGCGGCGGCGTCGGTGTCGTCCACGACGGCCCGGATCACGCTGCCGTCGACCACGATCGACGTCCCCGGGCGGGGCGGGCTGCCGGTGCCGTCGAAAAGGGTGGCTCCCCGGTAGACGACGACCGCTCCGGTCTCCGGCGGTGCGTACGGCGTCGCCGCCCCGGCCCTGTCGCTCGTCAAGCTCACCACTCCCTGGTTTGTTGCGTTGTAGGTAACAAACTTCTCGACCTACGAAACAAGCGGTACCCTACCTCCGGATCCCGGCGAGCGACACGCCCCGCCGTGAGGCTCCGCCCACAGCGTTCGGAAGGGATTCGATGGCACAGGCGCCACGTACGGCCGTGGACAAAGCGCTGGACCTGATCGAGGCGGTCGGCCGGGCGCCCAGACCGCCCCGGCTCACCGACCTCGCCGACGAGGTCGGGCTGCACCGGGCCACCGCCTACCGGATCCTGGTGGACCTGGTCCGCCGCGGCTGGGTGCTCCGCGCCGACGACCGCTATCTGCCCGGCACGGCCGTGCTGCTCCTGTCGGCCCGGGCCGCCCACAACTCGCTGACCTCGCTGGCCCGTCCGGTCCTGGAGCAGCTCGCCGCGCACACCGGTCTGATGGCCAACCTCCAGGTGCTGGAGGGCGACGGCTCGCGGGTCGTGGACGTGGTCAGGCCGGAACGCCTGGCGATGATCAGCACCCTGCTCGGCGACCGGCTGCCCGCCCACCGCTTCGCCGGCCCGCTCGCCCTGGTCGCCGCGCTGCCACCCGAGGCGCGGGGGCCCTATCTGGACGCCGCCCGGGCGCAAGGGCATCCCGTCGACGGCGACGCCGGCCTGCTCGCCGACCTCGCGCGGGCCGAGGCCGACGGGTTCGCCGTCGAGCACGGGCGCAACGACCAGTTCGTGGCGTCCGTCAGCCGAGCCGTCGTACCGGCCCCCGGAGCGCCCGTCTGCGCGCTCACCGTCGTCGGACCCGCCGCCGAGATCGACGAGGAGCACCTGCGCGCGGTGCGTGAGGCACTCGCCTCGGCGGTCGACACCCTGGGCGGGCTGCTCGCCCGGACGGGCGCGGAGGCCGCCGTATGAAGGGAGTCCTGGTTCTCGACGGGGCCGCCACGCTCGCGGCCCTCGACCCGCACCGTCTGATGGCCGCCGTGGCGGACGCGCTCGTCGCCGTGGCGCAGGACCGGGCGTCCGCGCCGCCGCGCACGGCGGCCTTCACCCCGTACGGGCTGCTGGGCGCCATGCCCGGGTACGTTCCCGGACAGGGCCTCGCCGCGAAACTGGTGACGGTCTTCGCCGATCCCGGGCACCCCGGCCGCAGCACCCACCGCGGCATCGTCGCCCTCTTCGACGCCGAGGACGGCCGGCCCCTGGCGGTGCTGGACGCCGAGCCCATCACGGCCTGGCGCACCGCCGCGTCCGCCACGCACAGCGCCCTGGTCCTGGCCCGGCCCGGCCCCGTCGTGGTCGTCGGCACCGGGGTCCAGGCGCGCGCCCAGGTCGGCCTGCTGGCCGCGCTGCGGCCCGACGAACCCGTCACCGTGGCGGGCCGCGACGCCGAGGCCGCCCGCGCGACGGCCGCACTGCACCCCGCCGGCCGCGCGGCCGACGGCATCGAGGACGCCGTACGGCAGGCGGCGACCGTGTACTGCTGCACCGGCACCACCCGCCCTGTCGTCCGGCGGGACTGGCTGGCACCGGGCACCCATGTGAGCTCGGTCGGCGCCTCCCAGGGGCATGAACTCGACGCCGCCACCATCGGGGACGCGACGCTCTTCGCCGAGTGGCCGGGAGCGGCCGGCACCCCGCCGCCCTCCGGCGCCCACGAGCTCCAGGACCTGCCGGCGGACCGCACCGTCACCCTCCTGGGCGCGGTCCTCGACGGCTCGGCCCCCGGCCGGCGCACCGCCGACCAGCTCACCGTCTTCAAGTCCACCGGGCACGCGGCCCTGGACGTGGCGGCCGCGTACGTCGTGCACAGCGCGGTGACGGGCCGGGCCGCCGGATAGGTGGCCCGGCCCGTCGGCGCCGGTCAGGGCTGCAACGGCACCAGACCGCAGGCCGATGTCACCGGCTTGCCGTCGAGGCGGTCGGTCAGCCAGGAGATCGCGTCGCCCTGGTCGGTGAGCAGGGGAGCGAAGTGGTTGAGGAGGGAGCGGCCCACGTTCGGCAGGATCACGGGCTTGTAGGTCACGTTGCCGCCCAACCGGCACCAGTCGACGGCGAGTTGGCGCGCCTGCGCGTGCGGCACCAGGTCGTCGCTGGTGCCCGTCGCCAGCCGGACCGGTCCGCTCGGTCGGGTCGTGCCGATGCGCTGCTCGTCGAGGAAGGCCTGGAGGGCGGGTTCGGCCGCGATGACGTCGCTGATGGTCCTGCCGTCGGTCGTCCAGGCGGTGCTGTGCGCCGAGTTGTACGCGAACAGCGCGTCCCCCACGCACATGGTGGACAGGTCGTCCAGCGCCGCGCGGCCGGCCGCGTTGAGGTGGGCGTCGGCGATCGGCTTCAGCGCCGGGTCGGACTGCAGGAAACCGTTGACGGACCAGCCCAGGGCACCGGCGAGGTCGCTGCCGTCGATGGCCTTGGTGACCTCGGTCAGGTCGGCGGGCGGTGCGCCCGCGTAGGTGCCGGCGAGGACCACGTCAGGGGCGTAGGCGGAGCGGACCTCGGCGGCCGCCGCGGTGGCGCCACCGCCCTGGCTGTAGCCGAACAGGGCCACGCGCGAGGCGCTGGTGAGCGAGGTGCCGGGAAGCGCGCGGGCGGCACGGACGGCGTCCAGGACGGCATGGGCCTCGTCGACCCGGTTGACGTACGTGTGCAGCCGGTCCGTGGCGCCGAGACCGGCGTAGTCGGTGACCACGACGGCGATGCCTCTGGCGAGCAGACGGTAGATCGCCAGGTCCTCGTAACCGACGGAAACGGTCTGCCCGTTGAGCTGGAGGGGGTGTTCGAGACCGAGGGAGGCGGCGCACTGGTCGCCCTGTCCCATGGTCCCGGGAGCCAGGGCGACCAGTGGCCGGGGGCCGGTGCCCCGCCAGGCCGCGGAGGGCTCGATGTAGGCGCCGGTCACCGCCATGGGGCGGCCGTTGGAGTCCGTGGACCGGTACATCAGCCGGGTGGCCGTGCCGGGCAGCGGGCCGTCGACGCCGGGCAGGCTCAGCGCGAGCGGCAGCGGTTCGCTGCGCACGAGCGCGCCGTTGGCGTCGGGCAGCGTGGTGGGCGGGTTGTAGAAGGCGGGGATGGTGACGCCGCGGGAGACCACGGCCCCGCCGTCGGCGGCGAGGGCCGGGACGGTCGAGGCGCCGAGGCAGGCGGCGGCCGTGACGGCCACGGCGGCGAGGCGTACGGGTGCGGGCATGAGGGACCTCCGGAGCTGGGGGAGGCCGAGCTTCATGTGCGGCTCGGGCGCTTGACGGGCCGGTCGGGCGGGGTGCGGGCGCGCGGAGGCGGTCGTCCCACCGCTGTTCCGGTTGCCGTTCTTAGACGAGGTGTCAGGACGGTAGCGCCGAGCGGGTTACCCGGGGTACCCGCCGGTAGGTTACGGTTCAGTAATGTGCGGCCGCTTCGGGCGCGCGGCATGTCCGCTGCGCATCCCTGGAACGTCGCCGGCCCGCCGACGGCACCTGTGGGGTGTGCCGTCGACGGACCGTTCCCCTTGGTCAGGAGGCGACGAAGTCGGCGATGTCGCCGAGCACCGAGGTGTCGGTGAGGAAGCCGATGTGGGTCTGGCAGGCCACGGGGTTGTTGGTGGCACCGTCCAGGCGGGTGCTGGTGTACGGGATGATGACGCCGTCGCACGGCGAGTACCAGGTGGCGTACTTCGTGCTCCCCGGTGTCTCGTCGCCCGAGGTGATCTGGGCGATGAACGAGGAGCCGGGGTACATCTGCTGGCAGGTCGTGTAGACCAGACAGGCACTGGCGTACGTGGTCCCGTGGTTGGCGCCGGCGATCGAGGCGAGGTGGCTGACGCTGGTGTTGCCGCCCAGGACCTTCAGGTAGTACTGGCTGACCAGGCCGCCCATGGAGTGGTTGACGAGGGCGACCTTGCTCGCGCCGGTCCGCGACTTGACGTTGTTGACGAAGGTCGCCAGGCCCTGCGCGTTGGTGATGTTGTTGCCGTAGGAGTTGTACTCGTAGGCGAACAGGTTCGAGCTGGACCAGCCGTTGAGCCGGAAGACGCTCATGGCGGTGACCCAGTTGGACGCGCTGCCCGTGTACCCGTGCACGAAGACGACCGGTGTGCTGGTCGACAGGGTCCCGGTGGCGGCGTCGGCCGACCTGGTGGAGGCGGTGGTGGTGGCGATGCCGCTCGTGCGGTCGGTCGCGTCGGCCGCGCCGGCCGCGGTCGCCGAGGAGAACAGGGCGAGCACGGCGGTCACGGCCGCTACGGCGCCGGTAAGTCGACGTGCTGAACGACGGCTCATGGAGCCCTCCCAACGAGGGTGCGGGTGTTTGACCCGACCAATGTCGTGGGGAGGGAGACGGCGGACATCGGCGGAATCACCAGTCGCCGCAAGCGCCTTCGGCCTCAGCCGGTCAGGGAGCGCAGCAGGGCGTGTTGGCGCCGTACCTGGTCGCGTCCGCGGTAGGGCTCGCGGCGGCCCTCGTACTCGCGGGACCCTCTCCGTGGAACACGAGGACCCCCTGTGGGGCGGCACGCCCGAGCAGGTGTGCCGGGGACTGGCCATTGCCCACCACACGCTGCGCCCGCTCGTCACCGGCTGAACCGACCCAGGAGCCTCGCCATGTCCCTCCCCCTCTCCTGCGCCTACGACGTCGTCGTGGTGGGCAGCGGCCCCACGGGCAGTACCTACGTCCGCGAGGTCTTCGAGCAGTGCCCCGACGCCCGGATCCTGCTCCTCGACGCCGGACCGAAGCTCGGCGACCCGCCCGGCGGACACGTCAAGAACATCGCCGACGACGATCTGCGTGCCCGGGCCCAACGCGCCGCCGAAGGCCCCGCCCCCGCCCGGCCCGGCCGTCCCGGCACCCGCCTGCTCGGCACCCCGCAGCTGCCGGCCGCCGCCGTCTCCACCAACGTCGGAGGCATGGGCGCCCACTGGACCGCGGCCTGCCCCCGCCCCGGCGACAGCGAACGCATCGCCTGTGTCCCCGACGATGCGATGGACCGCCATCTGACCCGGGCCGAGGAACTCCTCCACGTCACCTCCCACGCCTTCGACCGGGCGCCGTTCGCCGATGTCGTACGGCAGCGCCTGTCCGCACGCTTCGACCGCGGTCGCCCCCTCGCCCGCCGGGTCGTGCCCATGCCGCTGGCCGTCACCGCCCGAGCGGACGGCACGCACACCTGGAGCGGCACCGACGTGATCCTCGGTCCGGCGGCACGCGACAGCAGGGTCGAGATCGCCGACAGTTGTCTGTGCCTGCGTGTTCTGCACGACGCCGGAGCCGTGACCGGCGTGAGCGTGCGCGACGTCGGGACGGGACAGGAGGCGACGATCGCCGCGTCCGCCGTCGTCGTCGCGGCCGACGCCCTGCGCACCCCTCAGGTGCTGCACGCCTCCGGCATCCGCCCCGCCGCCCTGGGCCGCTACCTCAACGACCAGCCCCAGATCGTGCACGCGGTACGGCTCCCCGACGACGTCGTGGCCACCGCCGACACCGTCACCGGCCGCACCCGCGCCGAGGAGGGCGGGATCGTTCCCCAGAGCGGGGTCAGCTGGGTTCCCTTCACCGCCGCACACCCCTTCCACGGGCAGGTCATGCAGCTCGACGCCTCGCCGGTCGCCCTCGCCGACGAGGACGCCGTGCGGCCCGGCAGCATCGTCGGCCTCGGCTGGTTCTGCGCCAAGGACATCACCGCCGAGGACCGTGTCACGTTCTCCGACACCGCCACCGACGCCTTCGGCATGCCTGAGATCGCCGTCCACTGCCGCTACACCGACCGGGACCTCGACAGCATCGAGGGCGCCAGGAAGGCGGTGGCCGAAGCCGGCGCCGCCCTCGGCACACCGCTCGGCGAGGCGCCCTTCCTGCTGCCCGCCGGCAGCTCACTGCACTACCAGGGCACCACGCGCATGGGTGCCGTGGACGACGGCACGAGCGTCTGCGACACCTTCAGCCGGGTGTGGAACACCCGTGGCCTGTGGGTCGCGGGCAATGGTGTGATC
Organism: Streptomyces sp. NBC_00028; assembly: GCF_045041065.1. Classification (NCBI taxonomy): domain Bacteria; kingdom Bacillati; phylum Actinomycetota; class Actinomycetes; order Kitasatosporales; family Streptomycetaceae; genus Streptomyces; species Streptomyces sp. NBC_00028. Next base: position 9,342,593 of record NZ_CP108293.1, read on the forward strand.
CCGACCGCCACGGCCTGCAACCCGACCCTCACGTCGGTCGCCCTCGCCTCCCGCGGCGCCGGCGCTTTGGTGGAGTACGTGCGCGACCGCGCGGCCACGGCGGTGGGCAGCACCGCCGCCTGAGCACCGAACCGCCCGGAAAAGGGACTGTCCCGCCCCCACAGCCGTGGGGGCGGGACAGTCCGGCCTCGGCGCAAGCCGCATGCGCGGCGTGAAGGCGGGTCAGCCGACGGACGCGGTCGCCTGCGTGGGGAAGCCGGGGCGGCCGGCGAGGTCGGCGGTGCAGTAGGCGCACCTGACGGCCGCCGCGGGCACGGTGCTCAGGCAGTCCGGGCAGTCGACCTTGGTGACCGGCACATCCTTGACCGGGTTGAAACGCTCCTGAAGTCGGCCCACGGGCAGCACGACGGCGAAATAGATCACGGCGGCGACCAGGACAAAACTGATCAGGGCGTTCAGGAAGGCACCGTAGGGGAATGAGGTGCCCGCGACGGTGAATTCCTGCTTGCTGAAGTCACCGACCGCGCCGGTCGCCACTCCGATCAGCGGCGTGAGGAACGCGGTGACGAAACCGGTGACGACGGCGGTGAACGCGGCACCGATGACGATGCCGACCGCCAGGTCGACCACGTTGCCGCGCAGCAGGAACGAGCGAAACCCCTTGAACACTGAATACTCCTGATATGAGGTGTGCCGGGACACCAGCGACCTGTCGGCCGGACGGCCGACGGCGGTAATGGTGCCGCTCCACTTCTCCGCCGTCCAACCGCCTCACTCGTTCAAGTGAAAAGAGCGAGATCCGCTCCACGAGAAAGAAATTCGCCCCGCCGTACGTATACGGATCCTGGCGCCATCGGATTTGACCGGACGAACAGCCGGGCAGGATTTGTGCACTGTGTCCGATGAGTCAGGAGAATTCATGCTGGAAGCTCTCACGGCGGTAGCCCGTCTCAGCTATGAGGCGTACGTGGAACATGTGAAGGCTTGCCGGCAGTGCTGGCCCTCGCGCTGCGTGGTCGCGGAGGAACTGTGCCGGACCTATCTCGACGAAGTCCGGCCGAGGTGACGGGAAGTCCGTACACGGAGCCGCGTGAATTCCCGCCGACGCCCTGTACGTAGTACCGCACACCCAACTTGGGAGGGATGGAAAGCATGGGTGTTCGATCGTTCGTTGCGGGGTGTGAATCAGCGCTCTTCGGCGCTACCCGGCGTGTCAAGGGCGCGTTGGAGTGGCCGTGATGCGGCAGCAGTGACGGTTCTTCTCTGGGCGGTCCCGTGCTGTCGTGCCGGTATTCCATTGCATGCCAAGAGCGTTACGGGGAGATGTGAAAGTGCGGACATCTGTCGTCGGCCGGACCGGCCCGACCAAGTCCAGCGATGCGGACGGCGGCCCTCTGGTCGGCCGGGACAGGGATCTCGCGGAACTGCGGGAGCTCATGGCCGGGCACCGGCTGGTCAGCGTGACCGGATTGGCAGGTGTGGGCAAGAGCCGGCTGTCCCGAGCGGTCATGGGCGAGGGGCCGTGGCAGCGCGTGGTCCGGGTGCGCTGGAAGGGACAGGGCGCGGCCGTGCCCGGAGGCCTCGGCCGCCGCGTCCTCGCGGAACTGGCGGGCGGGGCACCGGCGTCACGGTCGACGGACGTCTTCGACGTGGCCGCCGGTCTGCCGCCCCTGCCGACCCTGTTGGTCCTGGACGACGTCGACCCCGTGCACCTGGAGTGCGTGGGTCTGGTGCAGCGGCTGCTCATGGCCCTGCCGACGCTGCGTGTGCTGGTGACGTGCCGCCGCCCGCTGGGCGTGGGGGAGGAACGGGTCCTCCGCCTGGCGCCGTTGGACTGCCGTGCACCCCGCGATGCCGAACGCCCGTCCCCCGCGGCCGAGTTGTTCGTGTACCGAGCGCGTGCCGTGGTGCGGGGATTCCGCCCCGGAAAGGCGGACCTGGAGGTCGTCGAGCAGGTGTGCTCGGTTCTGGAGGGAGTGCCGCTCGCCGTCGAACTGGCCGCACAGCAGTTGAGCGTCAGCTCGCTGGCCGACCTGCCCGACCTGGTGCTGCGCAACCAGTGCCGGCTGACCGCGAGCGGCCGGACGGTGCCACGCCACCGTTCACTGAGAGCGGCCGTACGGGCCGAGTACGCGCTGTGCGAGGAGAAGGAGCGTGCCGTCTGGCGGCGCGCCAGCGTCCTGCTGGGCCCGTTCACGGAGGAGGCGGCCGCGTTCGTGTGCGCCGGCGGGGGCGTGGCCCCGGAGCAGGTCCCCTTCTGCGTGGCCCGGTTGCTGTCCTCGGGGGTGCTGGAGCGGCTGGACGAGCCCGGCGTCGGGGTACGGATGCCGCGCTACCGGATGCGCCGGGCGGCCCGCGACTTCGGCATCGAACTGCTCACCGAGGCCAACGAGTTCCCGGTGGCGGCGGAGCGGCGCCTGATCCACTGCCGTCGGACGGCGGCCGTGGCCGAGAACCTCTGGAGCACGGGCTGCCAGCGGCAGGCTGTCGAACTCGCGCAGGAGGGCCACGCCGACCTCCAGGCGGCGATCAGCCACGCGCTCGCCCAGGGTGAGCATGTGGAGTGGGCCGTGGAGTCGATGGTGAGCCTCTGGTTCTGGTGGATGGTCTACGGCCATGCCGAGGAGGGCCGTCAGACGCTGCTGGACCTGCTGTCCCTGCCTCCGGCCGACAGTCCCGCTCGCTGCGAGGGCGGGTGGCTCGCCGCGTGGATGTGCGCGGAGAGCGATCCGGAGCGCGCCGGCCGGCTTCTCGCCCGCGCCTGGCGGGCAGCCGTACTCGCCGGCGACGACGCCACCATCGGGCGCATCGCCTACGTCCACGGGGTGCTCGCCCTGCGGCACCACGACGCCGGCGAGGCCGCCGCACACTTCCAGCAGGCCGCGGACATCATCCCGCCCGACGCGCCGGGCGGACCCTCACCCGCCGTCAGCCTGGCCGCTCTCGCCGTGGCCCAGATCCGCAGCGCGCCGGACGACGCCCGGCACAGCGCACGTCGTGCCCTGACCCATCCGAGCGTGCGCACCGACGCCTGGGCCACCATGCTCGCCCGCCACGCCCAGGCCCTCCTCGACCACCACAACGGCTACCCCGGGCGCGCGGCGCGCAGGGCCCGCCGTGCGTTGGAGGCGCTGGACTCCACACTTCCCGTCCCCGACGGGACGACGGCCCTGCGTGAGCTGATCGAAGACGTGGGGGAGCAGGCCGACCGACCCCGTCGCGGCGCTCTTCTGCCGCTGCCCCGGGGGCAGGCGTCACCGCCGGGACAGGCGGACCGGCCGTAGCCGGAGCGGCCGCGGACCCAGGCCTCGGTCCCTCGCCCGACAGCGAGGGACCGAGGCCCTCAGTGCTCCTCCTCCTGTCCCCGCGTGAGGTCTGTGGTCGGGACCAGCGGTGCGATCTGGGCCCGGGAGGAGACACCCAACTTCGCGAGGATGTGCTCGACATGGGTGTCGGCCGTACGTTTCGAGATGACGAGGCGTTCGGCGATCTCCCGGTTCGTCATCCCCTCGGCCACCAGGGCGGCCACCTCGCGTTCGCGCCGGGTCAGGCCGCCCGGCGCCGGGGCCTCCTCCTGGGCGGGCGGGGCGGTCTCGTCCGACAGGGCGAAGTCCACGATCTGCTCGTGCGGCAGGGACGCGCCGGTCCTGCGCACCTGGTGCAGCAGTTGTCCGCCCATCGCCCGGTCGAGCTCCGACAGGGCCCGCTCGTGCACCCGCAGCAGCCGCGCGTTGTCCAAGGCCCGTCCCCGGCCGAGGAGTTGGAAGAGGGCGTCCGCGCCGCCGAGGAGGAGAGCGGCCCGCTGATGGCAGCCGAGGTCGGTCGCGGCCCAGACGAGGAAGTCGAGGGAGAGAGCGACGCCGAGGACATCCGCTCTGCGGTCGTGCAACGCCAGGGCGCGGCGAGCGGCCTGTTCCGCGGCGGCGGGCCGGCCGGCCCGCAGATGGGCGACGGCGAGGAAGCCGTGGGCGTGACCCTGGACGTAACTCTCCGCGCTGTCCTCGCCGTTGAGACTCAGGACTGCCTCGAAGGTGCCGATCGCCGCCTCCGGCCGGTCGTGGAGGGTGTGGACGATGCCCAGCCGCAGGTTCGCCAGCGCCACGTCCAGGTCGGTCCCGTACTTCCTGAGCCGGTCCAGGGACAGGCGCAGTTGGGCCACCGCCTCCTGGTGCTCGCCCGCGATGGCCCGGGCCATGCCGTGACACATCAGGGCCAGGCCCTGGAGCCTGGGGTCGTCGAGCTGCGCGGCCTGTTCCTGAAGCACGGCGGCGAGCCGGTGAGCGGCTTGCGCGTCGCCCTGGATCACGGCGAACGTGGTGGCCCACACCAGGGCCTTGACGCGATCCTCGGACACCTCGGGCTGCTGGTCGAGAGCGCGGTCCATCCAGTAACGGGCCTCAGCGGGATGACCGGCACACAGTCTGTACGGCCACATGGCGGCGGCCAGCGGCAGCAGTGTGCCGTCCGTGTCGGCGTACTCCAGGGCTGCGGTGAGATTGCGGTGTTCGGCCAACAGCGCCTTGTGCAGGGACACTTGCTCGGAGGTGAAGAAGCGTTCCTCGAAGTCCCGCAGCCGCGCGTGGAAGTAGGCGATCAGACGGCGCCGCAGGGCGGCCGTCTCGCCCGTCTCGTCCAGCCGTCGGCCGCCGAAGTCACGGATGACGTCGAGAAAGCGGTAGCGGTCCCCCTGCCTGAGGAGCACCGACTTGTCGACCAGCCCGACCAGCGAGTCCACGACCGACCCCGCGGGCAGCTGGGCGTCGGTGCAGACCGCGTCCACCGCCGGGAGATCGAAATCGCCGCCGAACACGGACAACCGGGCCCACAGAAGCCGCTCGTCGGGGGAGCACAGCTGATGACTCCAGCCGATCGTCGCCGCTATGTTCTGATGCCGCGGCAAGGCCGGTGAGCGGCCGGCGTTCAGCACGGTGAAGCTCTCGGTGAGGCGCGCGGCCAGCACCCCGATGGGCAGTGCGCGCAGGCGTACGGCGGCCAGTTCGATCGCCAGCGGAATGCCGTCCAGGCGGCGGCAGAGGGTCGCGGCGAGTCTGCGCTCCTCGGCGGTGAAGGACAGGCTGGGAACGGCGGACGCCGCCCGCTGCTCGAAGAGTTGCAGCGCCTCGCTGGTCTCCCCCTCCGCCAGGCCGAGCGGCCGTACGGGCACGACGTGCTCGGCGGGGATGCCGAGGGGCTGCCGGCTGGTCGTGAGGATCCTCAGCCCGGGTGCCTGGGCGAGCAGGACGCCGACCAGCAGCGCACAGGCGTCGACCATGTGCTCGCAGGTGTCCAGTACGAGCAGCAGTTCGCGTTCGGCGACATGGTTCACGACGGCCTCGAAGCCGGACGGGCCACGCCGGTCCGGCAGTTCGAGGGCATCGGCGACGACCTCGGGAAGTCGTTCGGGCCCCCGCAGCCCGGACAGCTCGGCGAGCCGAATCCCGTCGGCGAGCGTCGGCGCCGCCTGGGCCGCCGCACGCAGGGCGAGCCGGGTCTTGCCGACGCCGCCGGGGCCGACCAGTGTCACCAGTCGGGCCCGTCTGAACAGCTGCGCCAGTTGGGCCAGTTCGCCGCCCCGTCCGACGAAGCTCGTCAACTCCGCCGGCAGATGGCCGGGTCGACGCCATGAGGATAAGAACCCCACCAATAGCCCCACATTCACGCTCTGTGACACGGTGTGTCAGATGGTCAGGCCGCGGGCAGCGGCGGCCGCGGGCCAAGGTCATCACCAGGCCCCGCACTTACTGCGTACACGGATCAGCGGTCGTCACCTTCGGTCGCCGCCCGATGCTCTCGCGGAGGGCGTCCAGGCCCGGCAGAATCGATTCTCTCCACAGCGCCCATCACTGCCCAGCAGCCTCCTCCAGGCACCCTGCGGGAGTGAGGTGACGGGAGCGCGACGACACTTCCCGGGCGCATTCGTGCTGCCGCGCGCCCCTCGTGTCGCGCTCCGCCCGGCCGTCGGCCGTGCTGGGGCAGTCCACGGGTTCGTAGTGCCCCGGGGTGGTGGCGAGAGTGAAGGCGATCAAGGCGACCAGGGCCGCGGTCGCCAGGGCGACGGTGCGGGTGAGCGCGCGCGTACGCCGTTCACTGCCGGCGCGCACGGACCACGGCTGGGCCAGGGTCGAGGCCTGCGTCTGCTCAAGACGTCGCCGGATCCAGGCCTGAGATGCGCTCGCGTCCTCGTCCTCACGCCGGTTGTCGTCCCAGTCCTCGTCCGAGCGCCGGTCCTCTTGCCGAAGACGGTCGTGCAGGGCGGCACGGGCGTGCAGCAGCCTGTTCCGGGTGGCCGGGGTGCCGGCCTGCATCTCGGCGGCGGCCTCACCGACACTCAGACCCAGTCCGTCGCACAGCACGACGGCTCGGCGATGCCGGGGATGCAGCGCCAGCAGTGCCTGCCACACCGGATCGCCGGGTGACGGATCCGGGCGGGCGACGAGCCACCGGAAGCGCTGCCACGGGGAGAGCGCGTACTCGTGCGCGCGCTCCCGCACCCAGCCCACCGGGTCGGCGTCGCACGCCACTTCGGGCCAGTGCTCCCACGCCTGGTGGAAGGCGAACTCGGTGGACTCGAAGGCCAGTCGGCGGCCTCCGGTGAGCAGGTACGTCTGCTGCACCAACGACGGGGCGGCGTATACGTACAGTGCGTCGAAAGCGGTCTGCGCGGTCACCGCCGGCGTCACTGCCGAGGCGCGCTCGCCCGTGGACCGCCCTCCCACGGCGGGGGACACCACGGACATGTCCAGCGCGTGCAGGATCAACCGGCGCGACCTGAGCGCCGTACTGGCGCGCACATCCTGCTCCTCAGTGCCGACGCATCGCGTCACGTTCTCCCACTCCCCGTGCGTCACGGCTGCCCAACGTGCCTGTCGTACGCCAGGTCGCGCGCTGGGCCACGGGATCACACCTTGGGCCGAGCCTTAGAACTCCCGTCCAAACAGGCCGCCCACGTATGCGTATCGCGCTCTGGGCATACGGAGGGCCGTGCGCGCATCTCCGGGAACGGCGCGTGGGAGATCGGGAGGCCGGGAGATCGGGCGGTCAGGGAGAGCGGGCGAGTGAACGCCGGTTGCGTGGAGAACGGCACTCGCGGCGGCGGGCCTCGCCCGTCTGACGTCACTCGTCGGTGCCATCCACGTCATCGGCTGCACGGCGACTCAGGTAGGTGTTGAGGCGGGCCGCCTGGCGGGTCAAGTGGTCGCGTTCGGCGAGGCTGGGCGCCTTGTGGGCCGCCTCGGCGTACAGCCGCGCCGCCGTGGTCGGGTCACCGTCGCGTTCGTGGAGGTAGGCCGCCACCGCGGTGTGGCGCGGCAGTGAGGCGTCGAGCTCGGCGAGCGCGGCCAGGCCGGCGCGCGGACCGTCGGCCTGGCCGACGGCGACGGCCCGGTTGAGCCGGACCACGGGACTGTCGGTGAGACGGCTGAGCTCGTCGTACCACTCGACGATCTGCACCCAGTCCGTCTCCTCGGCGCGGGGCGCGTCCGCGTGGAGGGCGGCGATGGCGGCCTGGGCCTGGAACTCGCCCAGCCGGTCTCGGGCGAGGGCCGCCTGAAGGATTTCGACGCCCTCGGCGATCAGCGCGGTGTCCCACCGGCCGCGGTCCTGCTCGGCGAGCGGGACAAGGCTGCCGTCGGGCGCGGTCCGCGCGGCACGCCGGGCATGGTGGAGCAGCATGAGGGCGAGCAGCCCCGCCACCTCGGGATGGTCGATCGAGGCGGCGAGCTGCCGGGTGAGACGGATGGCCTCGGCGGCCAGGTCGACGTCGCCGGAGTAGCCCTCGTTGAAGACGAGGTAGAGGACGCGAAGCACGGTGGCGACGTCACCGTGCTGGTCGAAGCGCACCCCGGAGACCGTGCGCTTGGCCCGGCTGATGCGCTGCGCCATCGTCGCCTCGGGCACCAGGTAGGCCTGGGCGATCTGGCGGGTGGTCAGCCCGCCGACCGCGCGCAGGGTGAGCGCGACGGCGGACGACGGGGTCAGCGACGGGTGGGCGCACAGGAAGTAGAGCTGGAGGGTGTCGTCCACGGCGGGCGTGGGCCCCGGCGGCGGTTCCTCCTCCACTCGATCCTCCCGCCGGCGCCGCGCGGTGTCGGCGCGGGTCGCGTCGAGGAACTTGCGCCAGGCCACCGTGACCAGCCAGCCCCTGGCGTCCCGCGGCGGATCGGCCGGCCAGACGCGCAGCGCCTCGATCAACGCTTCCTGTACGGCGTCCTCGGCCGCCGCGAAGTCGGCTCCGCGGCGGACGAGAACGGTGAGCACCCCCGGGGTGAGGCTGCGCAGCAGTGCGTCGTTCATCGGTGCGGGCAGTCCGTGACGGCGGGGTTCTCGGCCAGGAACGGGCGCAGCTCCAGCCACTCGTGGATCGGCCTCCCGCCCGCCCCGGGGGCGGCCGACAGCTCCCCGGCCAGCTCGATCGCCCGCTCGTGGCTGTCGACGTCGATGATCATCCAGCCCGCGATGAGGTCCTTGGTCTCGGCGAACGGTCCGTCGGTGACCGGCGGGCGCCCCTCACCGTCGTAGCGGACCCACTCGCCCTCGGGGGCCAGCGCCTGACCGCCGACGAACTCGCCGCTCTCCTCCAGCCGGGCCGCGAAGTCGTTCATGTACCGCACATGCGCCGTGATCTCCTCGGGGGTCCACTTCTCCATCGGCACGTCGTTCACCGCGGCCGGGGCGCCTCGGTAGTGCTTCAGCAGCAGGTACTTGGCCATCGTGGTTCTCCTCGGTACTGGTGCGGCCCATTGTGGTCGCGTTCACCCCGGGGACGGAGCCGGACGCGGCTTCTCGACATCGGCAGCCGACTCTCTGTCGTCACGCATTGGGTGAGGTGTCAACCGCGTCTAGACTTCCGGTATGGCGGAGAACGTGCGGTGGCTGACGGCGGATGAGCAGCATGCCTGGCGGAACTTCATCCGACTGCACGAGAAACTCGGAGGTCGACTCTCGCGCCTGCTCCAGGCGGAGTCGAACCTGTCGGCCGCCGACTTCGCCGTACTGGTCAACCTCACGGACGTCCCGGAGGGGCGCCGGCGCTATCAGGACCTGGCTCGGAGCCTGGAGTGGGAGAAGAGCCGGATGTCCCACCACATCGCGCGGATGGCCGGACGCGGCCTGGTGGTACGGGAGGAGTGCCTGGAAGATGCGCGCGGTGCCTACGTCGTGATCACGGACCGGGGCCGCGAGGCGATCGAGGCGGCGGCTCCGCTCCACGTGGAGGCCGTACGAGCGCTGTTCCTCGACCATGTCACCCCTTCGGAGCTGCGCACGCTGGGGCAGGTCTCGGAACGGGTGGTCGACAAGCTCGACGAGGACGCGCCCTGAAGTTGACGCATCAACAATGAAGAGTGTGCTTGCTGCCGACGATTCGGCCGCGGGCCTCGCCGAAACCGATGCGGGACCCGTTCGCGCCCGGGGCCGTAGCGGTCAGGACGACCTCGTCGCCGTCCTCCAGGAAGGTGCGGTCCTCGCCGTTGACCCTGACGGGGTCCCTGCCGCCCCAGGTCAGTTCGATGAAGGCGCCACGCTGCTCCCTCTCCGGTCCGGAGATCGTGCCCGACGCGAACAGGTCCCCGGTGCGCGAGGGGGCGCCGTTGACCGTCTGGTGGGCCAGCATCTGGGCGGGGGACCAGTACATCGCGGCGTACGGCGGCCGGGAGACGACCTCCCCGTTCCACGCGACCGTGAGGTCGACGTCGAGGCCCCACGGCTGCCGCATCCGCAGATACGGCAGTACGGCGGGTTCCTGGACCGGCGTCGGGACCCGGGCGGCGTCCAGGGCGAGCAGCGGCACCACCCACGGGGAGATGGTGGAGGCGAACGACTTGCCCAGGTTGGGGCCGAGGGGGACGTACTCCCAGGCCTGGATGTCGCGTGCGGACCAGTCGTTGAAGAGCACGACCCCGAAGATGTGCCGCTCCGCGTCCTCCGCGCCGATGGACTCGCCCATGGCGTTGCCGGTGCCGAGGACGAAGCCGAGCTCGGCCTCGATGTCCAGGCGGGTCGAGGGCCCGAAGACCGGTGCCGGGTCCTGGGGGCCCTTGCGCTGCCCGGAGGGGCGGATGATGTCCGTGCCGGAGACCACGACCGAGGCCGCCCGGCCGTGGTAACCGACCGGAAGATGCTTCCAGTTCGGCATCAGCGGGTCCGGGCTGTCGGGCCGGAAGAGCCGGCCCAGGTTCGAGGCGTGGTGCTCGGAGGCGTAGAAGTCGACATAGTCGGCGACCTCGAAGGGCAGGTGCAGGGTCACCGCACCCAGGTCGTGGACCGCTTCCGTGGGGACCTGGCCCTGGAGCCGCTCGGTGATCTCGGCCCGGACCTCGACCCAGCGGGTGTGGCCCTCGGCCATGAAGGCGTTGAGGCTCGGCCCGGCGAAGACGTCGTCGTCCAGCAGCACGGCCAGGTCGATGACGTGGTCGCCGTAGCGGGTGGCCACGCGCGGCCGGCAGCCGGATGTGGAGTAGACGCCGTAGGGCAGGTTGGTCAGGCCGAACAGGGAGTCGGCCGGGACGGTCAACTGGGTCGTGCTGGTCATGCGGACACCTCGGTCAGGTCGGCGATCGTCGCGGCTTGGAGCAGGCCAAGACCGGCCGACTCGGTGGCGGGTTCGGCGACCGAGCAGGTGCCGAACGAGCGGAAGACGTCACGGACTTGGGGCGACAGGGCGCGCACCCGCTCGGCGACCCGGTCGCCGTCGCGGTCGGCCAGCAGCTCGGCCAGCTCGATCTCCTCGGCGCCCTTGAGGGCTGCGTCGGTCGCCACGAGCAGGTTGAGGAACCCGTGCTGCTCGAATCCGGTCTCCGGGTCGGTGTTGCGCAGCGCGTGATGCAGCCCCGCCGTCGCCTTGAACGCCACCCCGGCCCGCGTCGCGGCCAGAACGGCCGCCGCGAGTTCACGCTCGTCGGGGTAGAGCTCGGCGCGTACGCCTCCGGTGCGGAACTTGGCCAGGTACGGCGTCCCGGCAAGCGCGGCGAGCAGCGGCTCACGTCGGTCGTCCCGCGGTACCTCGACATAGACGCTGAGGTCGATATCTATCGAGGCGGCCAGAGCGGGTACGACCGCCTCAGCGGCAACCCCGTCCGGTACGGCGACCTCCAGCCCGACCAGCCGCACAGCCGGGATACGCCGCGCGGCGGCGACAGCCTCGGAGACCTCCGGCAGCGCGACGGTCACCGAGAGGTCGAAGGAGCCCTCGGGGAGGTCCGCGGTCAGTTCGGCGAGCCGCTCGACGTCCTTGGCGGCCAGCACGAACGCGCCGACCAGCCCCGCGTGGGCACCGCGCGTGTGCGCCACATGCGCCGGAACCGCCTCCTCGATCGGCAGACTGCCGGGCGGAAAGACGGCGGCGTCGTCGAACAGGCCCAGGAACACCTGCGGGATCTGCGAGGTCATCGGTTCCGCTCCCAGGAGTAGGCGTACGACCCGTCGTCCGTCGCGCGACCTGCCTCGCCGAGTTGCAGCGGCCGGAAGGTGTCGACCATGACGGCCAGCTCGTCGAAGGATTCCGCCCCGATCGAGCGCTCCATCGCGCCGGGCTGAGGGCCGTGGGGGTGGCCGCCGGGGTGCAGGGAGATCGAGCCCTGTCCGATCCCGGAGCCCCTGCGGGCCTCGTAGTCGCCGCCGCAGTAGAACATCACCTCGTCGGAGTCGACGTTGGAGTGGTAGTACGGCACAGGGACGGCCAGCGGGTGGTAATCCACCTTGCGCGGCACGAAGTTGCAGATCACGAAGTTGCGGCCCTCAAAGACCTGATGGGCCGGCGGCGGCTGGTGGACCCGCCCTGTGATCGGCTCGAAGTCACGGATGTTGAACACGTACGGGTAGAGACAGCCGTCCCAGCCGACGACGTCGAGGGGATGGTTCGGCAGGGTGTGGACGGTGCCCACCACACCGCCCGGCCCGCGGTGCTTGATGTACACCTCGACGTTCTCGCCTTCCGCGAGCCTCGGCCCGACCGGGAGACGGAAGTCGCGCTCGCAGTACGGCGCGTGCTCCAGAAGCTGACCGTGCTGGGAGAGGAAGCGGCGCGGGGGGCCGATGTGCGAGTTGGCCTCGATCGCGTAGATGCGCACGGCCCCGTCCGGGACGATCCGGTACGTGGTGGCCCGCGGGACGATCACATAGTCGCCGTCGCCGACCTCCAGGTCACCGAAGACCGTTTCCACGCGGGCCCGGCCGTCCTCGACGTAGAGGCACTCGTCGCCGATCGCGTTGCGGTAGTACGGGCTGACGGCGTCGACCACGACGTACGCCAGTCGTACGTCGTCGTTGCCCAGCAGCAGTCTGCGGCCGGTCACCGCGTCGATGCCTGACGCGCCGTCGGCGAAGAGCTTGTGGGTGGAGAGGTGGCGGGGGATCAGGGGGTGGTTGGGGGTCAGGGACTGGTCGCCCGGCTGCCACACCCGGTACTCCCGCACCGCCGACGGGATGTGCCGGTGGTAGAGCAGCGAGGAGTCCGAGGAGAAGCCCTCCTCGCCCATCAGCTCCTCGTAGTAGAGGTTTCCGTCCGCGTCCCGGTGCTGGGTGTGGCGCTTCGGCGGGACCGCTCCCGCCCGGTGGTAGTACGGCACGACACTCTCCCTTGTGCGCTCAGCGCACAGTATTGTGCGATGACAGCGCCAAGCGGACGGTAGGTCTGGGGTGTGAGCTCAGTCAAGGTCCCGCTCGTGCTGCCGGGCGCCGTCAGCGTGTTTGACGTGGCTTAACGTGGCGGCCGAAGAAGCTCTGTCGTTCACTCGGAGGCGCTGATGGCCACCCTGCAAGGTCTGGACCGTGGGCTTCGGGCGCTGGACCTGATCTCCCTGTCGGCCGACGGGCTGACGGTGGCGGACCTGGCGGCGCGGCTGGAGATCGACCGGGCCATCGCGTACCGGATCGTGCAGACGCTGGAGGAGCATGCGCTGGTGTCCCGGCAGGGCAAGCGGGTGCGGCTCGGCGCCGGTGCCGCCACGCTGGCCGGGCGGTTCCGGCAGCAGCTGGTGCTGGTGGCCCAGCCGGTGTTGCAGGAGCTCGCGGACGCCATCGGCGCCTCCGCATTTCTGACCCTGGCGCACGGCGCGCGGGAGTGCGTGCCCGTCGCGGGCGCGGAGCCGGCCGTCCAGCACGGTCCCGTGCAGGTGGGCTACCGCATCGGCGTCCGGCATCCACTGGAGCGGGGGGCGAACGGCGTCGCCATCCTCGCGCTGCAGCCGCCCCTGCCGGACGACTCCGCGGACATCGCCCGGGCACGGGAACGGGGCTACAGCGTCACCTCGGGCCAACTCCAGCAGGGTGCCACCGGGATCGCGGCGGGGTTCGAGGTGCCGGGCGCGGTGGGTGCGTCCGTCGGCGTGGTGGCCATGCACGAGTTCGACGTCGAGTCGGTCGCGGCGCGGGTACGGGAGTCGGCCTCGCGACTGGCGTCGCTCAGCGGTGCCTGACGTCCAATCCTCGACTGGGCATTTTGTACAGGAGAAGTGGTCTGGCGGAGGGCAAGCTGAGCAGCTTGAACAGCTCAGAACGTCACTCTTGTGCAGGTGAGAGGACCCGGTGTGTTCTACCGCCACGCGCTGGAGGCACGCACACCGAAAGGGATGACGTATGAGCATCGAACAGACCCTCACGAGCCAGGAGCGACTGGCGGAGCTCGACCTTCAGCAGCTCAAGCAGCTGGTCGGGCTCGTCGAGTACGACGCCGAGGGTGACCCGTTCCCGGTGACCGGGTGGGACGCGGTGGTCTGGTCGGTGGGCAACGCGACGCAGGCCGCGCTGTACTTCCAGGTGGTCTTCGGCATGGAACTGATCGCCTACTCCGGCCCGGAGACCGGCAACCGTGACCACCACGCGTACGTGCTGCGCTCCGGAGCGATCCGCTTCGTGCTCAAGGGCGGCGTCGACCCGGACAGCCCGCTGCTCGACCACCACCGTCGCCACGGTGACGGTGTCATCGACATCGCTCTTGAGGTGCCGGACGTCGACCGGTGCATCAAGCACGCCCGCGCCGAGGGCGCGACCGTCCTCGAGGAGCCGCACGACGTCACCGACGAGCACGGCACCGTGCGGATCGGGGCCATCGCCACGTACGGCGAGACCCGCCACACCCTGGTGGACCGCTCCCGCTACACCGGCCCCTACCTGCCCGGCTATGTCGCCCGGACCTCCGGCTACGTCAAGCCCGAGGACGAGCCCAAGCGCATCTTCCAGGCGCTCGACCACGTCGTGGGCAACGTCGAACTCGGCGACATGGACGAGTGGGTCGACTTCTACAACCGTGTCATGGGCTTCACCAACATGGCCGAGTTCGTCGGCGACGACATCGCCACCGAGTACTCGGCGCTGATGAGCAAGGTCGTCGCCAGCGGCAACCACCGCGTGAAGTTCCCGCTCAACGAGCCGGCGGTCGGCAAGAAGCGTTCGCAGATCGACGAGTACCTTGACTTCTACCGCAGCCCCGGCGCCCAGCACCTGGCCCTCGCCACCAACGACATCCTCAGGACCGTCGACATCCTGCGGTCCAAGGGCATCGAGTTCCTCGCCACGCCGGAGAGCTACTACACCGACCCCGAGCTGCGCGCCCGCATCGGCGAGGTCCGCGTGCCGATCGAGGAGCTGGCCTCGCGCGGCATCCTCGTCGACCGCGACGAGGACGGCTACCTGCTCCAGATCTTCACCAAGCCGATCGGTGACCGGCCCACCGTGTTCTTCGAGTTCATCGAGCGCCACGGCTCGCTGGGCTTCGGAAAGGGCAACTTCCAGGCCCTGTTCGAGGCGATCGAGCGTGAGCAGGAGAAGCGCGGCAACTTCTAGGACCGCCTGAACGGAGCCGTGATCGCGTGGGTGCGATCACGGCTCCTACGGAGTCGGTACGGCCTCATGACCTGACGTGACCTGCTCGCCGGCTGGGGACATCTCGGCGGCCTTCCACTGCCGCAGCAGGGCGTTGACGGCCTGGCGGCCCGCGCGGTTGGCGCCGACGGTGGACTGGGACGGCCCGAACCCGACGAGGTGGACGCGCGGTTCACCGGCCACCTGGGTGCCGCTCATGCTGATCCCGCCGTGTTCGTTGCGCAGCCGCAGCGGGTCCAGGTGGGCCAACGCCGCCTTGAAGCCGGTGGCCCACAGGATCGCGCCGAGCGGCGTGAAGGAACCGTCCGCCTCACGGACGCCGCCGGGTTCGATCGCCGTGAACATGGGACGGCGCTCCAGGACCCCGCGTTCCTTCGCCGCCAGGGCGTAGGGGGTCCAGCCCAGGCCGGTGTAGGAGACGACGCTTCCGGTGGGCCTGCCCGCCTCCACGTCGGCGGTGACCCTGGCGATGATCTGGCGGCCCTCGACCTCGGGGTTGAACCCGCCCTCCAGGAAGACGGGTTCGCGCCGCGTGTACCAGTACGTGGTGGCCACCCGGGAGATCTCCTCCAGCTGTTGGAGCGCCGAGATGCCGCCGCCGACGACGGCCACCCCGAGGCCCGCGAACTGCTCGGCTGAGACGTAGTCGTGGGTGTGCACCTGGATGCCGGCGAAGCTTTCCTGCCCGGGGTAGTGAGGGCGGACGGGGTTGGTCCAGGTGCCGGTGGCGTTGATGACCGCCCGCGTGATCCAGCTCCCCGCACTGGACTCCACGGCCACCTCGCCGTCGGGGCGGTCGTCCAGCGGCCGTACGGTGCTCACCGTCACCGGTCGCAGGATCGGCAGGCCGGTAGCCCGCTCGAAGGCGGCGAAGTAGCGCGGCACCGCCGTGCGGCTGGGCTCTTCGGGCGCGATGGCCGGCTTCGGGAAGTCCGGCAGGTCGAAGATGCCGTTCACGGTGTTCATCCGCAGCGACTCCCAGCGGTGCCGCCACGCCCCGCCGGCCGCGGGTTCGGCGTCGAGCACCACGAAGGTCCGGTCGCCGGCCGGGTCGGTCAGGGCGCTGGTGAAGCCGCGCCGCTTGAGGTGGTAGCCGGCCGACAGCCCGGACTGTCCGCCACCGATGACCACGACGCTCGCGGTTCGCTCAGTCACTGACCTTGCTCCGGTTCTGGTACAGCAGGTCGGCGTACTCGGGGTGGCGGTCGATCCAGCCGGCGTAGAAGGGGCAGGTGGCGAGCACCCGCAGCCCCGCGGCGCGGGCCTCGTCGAGGGAGGACCGGACGAGTGCGGAGCCGATCCCCCGGCCCTCGTACGCCGACGCCACCTCCGTGTGCACGAACGCGATCAGCTCCTCGGTCCGGATGTACTCCGAGAACCCGGCGACCTCTGATCCGCCGTCCACCCGGGCCTCGTAGCGGCGTGCCTCGGGTGCGTCGACGATCTTGACTGTCATGTGTTCTCCTAGCGGCCCGGCTGATCCGGCAGGGTGCGGGGGCTTCCCTGAAGATTTGGTTGATACATCTACAAAACTAGTCATCCGTGAGTGATGTGTCAACGAACACGGACACGTGCTCCGGGGCCGGCCTGCGCGGTCGGCGGGCGGATGCGGCGCCTGTGACAGGATCGGTGATGGGCGCGAGGCCGTGCCGAGGTTGAGGGCAGAGGACGAGTGACATGAACCGGCCGCCAGGCATGATGGACGTCGCCCGGGAGGCCGGCGTCTCGCACATCACCGTCTCCCGTGTCATCAACGGACATCCGTCGGTACGGCCGGAGACCCGCACCCGGGTCGAGGCGGCGATCCAGAAGCTGGGCTACCGCCGCAACAGCGTCGCCAGGGCCCTCAAGAGCCGCCGTTCCTCGACGATCGGCGTGGTGATCGTCGGGTCGGACCTGTTCGAACTGCCGCGCATCCTCCTGGGAGTGGAGACCGCCGCCAAACAGACCGGCTACTGGGTGAGCCTGGCCAGCCGGCAGGGGGAGAGCACCACCGGTGACCTCATGGAGACGCTCCAGCGCCTCACCGACCAGTCGGTGGAGGCGATCGCGGTGGTCGCCGACCGGCCCGACGCCGTGGAGGCGCTGTCCCGCCTCTCGATCGGGGTGCCGGTCGCGGTGGTGATGTCCGGCAGCGTGCCCAACCCCGATCTCGGATTCGTCGAGGTCGACCAGGAGCTCGGCGCCCGTCTCGCCGTCCGCCACCTCCTCGACCTCGGACACCGGGACATCGCCCATCTCACGGGCGCGCTGCGCACCTTCGACGCCCGGGCCCGCGTCGAGGGCTGGCAGGCCGAACTCGCCACAGCGGGAGCGGAAGGAGCCCTGCTGGAAGGCGACTTCAGCGCGGAGAGCGGATTCCGTCTCGCCCGCGAACTCTGCGCGGGCGAGCCCCCCCTGCCCACCGCGGTCTTCGCCGGGAACGACCAGATGGCGATGGGCGCGCTGGCCGCCTTCGCCGAGCGAGGCGTCAAGGTGCCGCAGGACGTGTCGGTCGTCGGCTTCGACGACATGAAGGGCGCCGGATATCTGGTGCCCGCCCTCACCACCGTCCGGCAGGACTTCACCCACCTCGGCAGCAGCGCCATCGAACTGCTGGTGGACATGCTGGGCGGTGAGCCGCCGCAGCGTCGCCGGCTCACCCCGCAACTGGTCGTCCGACGCAGCACCGCCGTACCGTGCACGGACTCCTGAAGCGCACCGGCGCGTCGAAACCGTCGCCGCCCCTGCCGTGCCCGTCCGAAGACCGCCGGCTCAAGAACCTCTACGGCCGATCCGACGCGCCGGGCGTGTACGTGAACCAGCGCACGAGCGCCTCGCCGGAGTCACCGACGCCGTGGAGACCGAGGTGGACGCCGACGAACCCGCCCGCTCGTTCCGTGCTGAAGAAGGGGCGTTCGATGCCGCCCAGGGTGGCCCAGGTGCCCTCGTCCTCGACGCGGAAGGTGTAGCCGGACTCGTCGCTGTCGACCGCGAGGACGACCTCGATGTCCGAGACGGACGTCGCGGCGAGACGGGTGGCGACGCCCGCCTCGACGGCGGTGAGCACGACCTGCGGGGTTCCCGAGGCGTCGGCCGTGAGGGAGAGCGTGGCGTGCTGCCGCTGGTGCTGGAAGACGACCAGCCCCGCTGCCTGATCGGGCGTGGCGGCGCAGCGGATGCGGGTGGCGGCGCGCAGGCGCACATGCTGCTGGCGGCGCGCGACGAACGCGGGGGTGCCGGTCGAGGTGAGGGGCTCGGGGGAGAGACGGAGGGTCAGGCCGCCCTGTCCGGGACGCGGTGAGACATGCTCGTCGACGGGTCCGCGCAGGCCGGCCCAGTCCGGACCGAGCGTCGGACCGTCGAAGGTGTACCGCACCGGTGCGTCCGGCCGTGGGCCCGCGTCGGTGCCCGCGGGAAGCCGCTCCGACAGTTGCACGTGTCCGGCGTCCGGCGCGAACACGGGCCCCCGGGGCGTCCATTCGACCGGGACGAGGAACACCTCCCGGCCGAGGGTGTGCGTGCCCTCGATCGGCCGTACCGCCAGCGCCACCGCCCAGGTCTCCCCGGCGGGTGTGTCGACGAGGTCGACATGGCCGACGTTGTGGATCGGCTCCGCCGCGCCGCGGTGGCGGTGGGTGAGCAGCGGGCTCCTCGGGTCGGTCGCATAGGGGCCGGTGACGGTGTCGGCGCGGGCGGCGGTCACGGCGTGGTGGTGCTCGGTGCCGCCCTCCGCACCGATCAGCCAGTACACGCCGTCCCGCTTGTACACGTGCGGTGCCTCCACCCAGGCGCCGCGCATCGCGCCGTACCACAGCGCATGGGTCGGTCCGGTCAACGCCAGCGTGTCCAGGTCGAGTTCGCGCATATACAGCTCACCGGGGCCGGTCACCGCCGGTTCGGCTGCGTCGCGGCAGGCGGTGAACCAGCAGCGGTCGTCGTCGTCGAAGAAGAGCGACGGGTCGATCCCCGCCGCGTCCAGGACGACCGGGTCGGACCAGGGCCCGGCGGGGTCGGAGGCGGTGAAGAGGTAGGTGGTGCTGCCCTGGCGGCCTCTCGCCAGGGCCACGACCACATAGAACATGCCGTCGTGGTGGCGGATCGTCGCGGCCCACAGGCCGTCGGAGACGTCGAGGCCGGTCAGCGACACCTGCGTCGGGCGGTCCACGACATGTCCGAGCGGCCGCCAGTTCACCAGGTCCCGGCTGTGCAGGACGGGGAGGCCGGGGAAGTACGCGAACGACGACGTGACGAGGTAGAAGTCCGCCCCGACCCGGCAGACCGACGGGTCCGGGTGACTGCCGGCGAGAACTGGGTTGGCGAAGGTCGGCACGGGCGCACTCCGGGGCGGGCGGGGTGGGAGCGGGATTGCGTCCAGGGCATAGGCCAGGACGCCTTGTTAACGTTAACATCGGTGTGCTTCCCGGCCGATACCCAGCAGAGAGAAACCCGCATGCCGACAGCCCAGCCCCTGTCCTTCCCCGCGCACTTCCTCCTCGGCTCCGCGACCGCCGCCTACCAGATAGAGGGCGCCGCCGACGAGGACGGGCGCGGCCCCTCGATCTGGGACACCTTCTCCCACACCCCGGGCAAGACCTGGAACGGCGACACCGGCGACGTCGCCGCCGACCACTACCACCGCCTCGAGGCCGACCTCGACCTCATGGCCTCCCTGGGCCTGCGGGCCTACCGGTTCTCCCTCTCCTGGCCCCGCATACAGCCCACCGGCCGGGGCCCGGCCAACCCCAAGGGCCTGGACTTCTACAGCCGTCTGGTCGACGGCCTGCTCGCCCGGGGCATCACCCCGGTCGCGACCCTCTACCACTGGGACCTGCCCCAGGCCCTGGAGGACGAGGGCGGCTGGACGAACCGAGCGACCGCGTTCGCCTTCGCCGACTACGCCCGCATCGTCGGCGAGGCTCTCGGCGATCGGGTCGCGATCTGGACGACCCTCAACGAACCCTGGTGCTCCGCCTACCTCGGCTACGGCTCCGGCGCCCACGCGCCCGGCCGCACCGACGGCGCCGCGGCACTGACCGCGGTCCACCACCTCAACCTCGCCCACGGTCTGGCCGTCGAGCAGCTCAAAGCGGTCACCACCAACGATCCGCAGTACTCGATCACCCTCAACTTCCATGTCCTGCGCGGCAAGGGCGGGGGCGCCGCCGAGGCCGTACGCCGTATCGACGCGCTGGCCAACCGCGCCTTCACCGAGCCCCTGCTGCGCGGCCACTACCCGAAGGACCTGATCGAGGACACCGCCGCCGTCACCGACTGGTCCTTCGTCCAGGAGGGCGACCTGGCCCGGATCCACCAGCCCCTGGACCTGCTCGGCGTCAACTACTACGCCACCACCACGGTCGGCCTCTGGGACGGCGGGACGCCCCGTCAGAACAACGACGGACACAAGGACATGGGCGGCTCACCCTGGCCCGGCTCACCCCAGGTCGAGTTCCACGCCACGGACGGCCCGCACACCGCCATGGGCTGGAACATCGACCCCGACGGCCTGGAGGAACTCCTCCTGGACCTGCACACCAGGTTCCCCGGCCAGCCCCTGGTCATCACCGAGAACGGCGCGGCCTTCGAGGACCGGGTCACGCTCGGCCCCGACGGCACCCACGCCGTGCACGACCCCGAGCGCGTCGACTACATCCGCCGCCACCTGACCGCGGCTGGGCGGGCCCTCGCCGCCGGAGTGGACCTGCGGGGGTACTTCGTGTGGTCGCTGATGGACAACTTCGAGTGGGGCTACGGCTACTCCAAGCGCTTCGGCATCGTCCACGTCGACTACGAGACCCAGCGCCGCACGCTCAAGGACAGCGCGCTGTGGTACCGGGACCTGGTGGTCAGGCACAACGCCGGCGACTGAAAGCCCACGACCAGGACTGTCACCGCGGGCGCCTGACGGCCGCGTTGTTCGAGCGACGCGGCTTCCCGCGGGAGGCGTACGAGAACCTCGACGAGGAGGAGTACATCCTGCACCCGGGGCGAGCGCCTGATCGACCGGCTGACCCAGGGACGGCCGGCGGTACGTGGCGGGCGCAAGGTCACCCCGCTGGACGAGCTGCCACCGCACCGGTGCGGCGTCCGACGAGCCGTCAGAAGCGTGGTGCGTGCTCGACGTTGATGACGTCGCCGCGTGGACCGTATGTCAGCACCGTGCCTTCCCACTGGCCGAAGTCCAGCCCGGAGCCGGCCGATCCCGGTGTGTAGAACTGGGTCGCGGTCGAGGCGCGGACGGACGTGTTGAGGAGCTGGGCCATGCGGGAGCAGAACACGTTGCCGTCCCCGCCGCCGGGGGCGATGAACGCCGAGGTTGGCGATGGCCAGGTTCTCGCGGCAGAACTGGACGAACGCGGGGGCCCCGTGGGCCATGATCTTGAGCCGGACCGGGTCCGCGGTGTGCGCGGCGGTGTCCTTGGCGCTGTCCAGGAACCACTGGAGGGGCGTGTCGAAGTTGACCTCGATCACGGTGTCGCCCGCCGGGCGGCTGCCGAGCAGCCGCACATCCCGGTAGACGAGCCGATGGGGTCGGACGACGCCGGGGCCCGCGACGGCCTCGTCCGGGAACTCGGCCGGCGAGGTGAAGAAGCCCTTGAGGGCCGTGAAGGTGACCTGGCCGGGTTCGACCAGCCCGTCCTGGAAGCCGAGCCGGGTCTGCTGGAAGCCGCGGATCGCCCCGTTGGTCTTGGGGCCCACGAGACCGTCCACCTGGAGCGGTGGGTTCGGTCCGCCTGCTCCCGGGCCGACCTGGTTGAGGAGCATCTGGACGGTGAACACGTTGTCGCCCGCGTTCTCTCCGGCTTCCCCCACGCTTCCGGAGAGCTCTCTGACGGCCATGGCACTCCTCCGTTGCGTCGCTGCGGCCGGACGTGGCGGCCCTCACCGGACCGCCACGCCTCCTTCCTGACCGGACGGGCCGCTCGTCAGACGCGGTCGGCCGCGATCAGCACGTACTGGAAGGAGCCGTCCCGGTACGACTCGATGAACGCCTCCTCGATCCCGGTGACCAGTGAGGACGTGGCTCGAAGCTCCCAGTACGGCAGCGTGTCGGGGGTCAGGTCGATCACCGTCTGGGGCACGAGCCGGTTGTCGGCCATGGCCCGCAGATACTCACGACGGGAGTGGATGTTGCACTCGAAGTGCGCGTTGATCTGGGAGACCCACTTCGACGGCTGGCCGTAGCGGGGATTCCAGCAGCCCGTGATCGTCACGTACCGGCCGCCCACCTTCAGGAAGCGGGAGTGCTCGGCGAACAGGTCGTGCAGGTCGACGTACATGCTCGACTCGTTGTTCCAGGAGGCGGTGACGCTGCCCTTCTCGAAGGGAGTGTCGAGCATGTTGCACACACGCGAGCGCACATGGTCCTGGATCCGCAGGTCCCTGGCCCGCCCGTTGCCGAACTCGGCCTGGGTGGCGGACAGGGTGACGCCCTCGACCTTGCAGCCGAAGCGCTGATGGGCCATGACCATGGATCCGCCGCGCCCGCAGCCCGCGTCGACGAGCGTGTCGCCGGGTCCGACGGAACCGAGGTGGTTGAGGAGGAACTCGGCCTGGGCGGACTCGAGTCGGTGCAGCTCCGCGATCAGCTTCTTCTCGTACTCGCTGTGTTCCGGGTCGCCGAGCGCGTCGTGGTTGACGGCGCCGATGCCGTAGTGGTGGTGGTAGAGACCGTCCACGTCACCGAGGCGCAGGTTCACCGGCCTCGCCTCGTTGTTCCAGTACCGGGCGATGTCCCCCTGGTAGGGGGTCGCCGGGGCCGGGATCGTCGCGGAGACGGTGGGGGTGATTTCTGTGGTCACTAAGGTGTCCGTTCCTTACCAGAAGGCGGGCAGGCTGTAGCGGAAGGTGTTGGTGCGGTGCCAGTCGTGGTTGCCGTCGACCCACGCGGCCACGCCCTTGAGGAAGCGCACCACGGGGGGCAGGGGGCAGGCCGCGGCCAGGTCGGCCGCCGCCGCCTCGAAGGCGTGCATGAGCTCGTTGTGGACCTCGACCGCCTTGAGATAGGCGTCGCGTTCCGAGAGCTGCTCGCGTTCGGCGATCACCACGGGCAGGTTGAGATGTCTGCCGGGGCTGGCGAGTTCCTTGGTGTAGGAGTACAGGTCGTTGACGATGGTGGTCGCGTTGCCGGCCAGGGCGATGACCCGTTGCATCTCCGGCCGGGCGTGCAGGTCCGCTGGGAGCTCGTAGCCTCCGATGGTGTCGGTGATGGTGGGGCAGGGGCGGAAGTTGTTGAACTGGCGCATCGCCAGGTACTCCCACACCTCGGGGACATGATCGGTTTCGGCCCAGGCCGCCTCGGCCAGGTAGCCCAGGTGCAGCCGGGCCATGTCGTGGCGGTAGCGGTCGGTCTGGGAGGGCGAGGCCATGCGCACGAAGTAGTCCATCGCGCTGCGGTAGGCGCGCCGCGGCGGGTCCGAGCCGAGCGACTCCTGCCACCCGGGCGCGTACTCGGGGGTCGTGTGGAGAGGGTCGAGCGCGGTGTGCGCGAGGAGGAGGCGTCCGCCGAGACCGACGGGGGAGCCGCCGTGGTCCTCGCAGTAGCAGTCGTCGACGGCGTTCTCCGCGACCATCAGCCGGGTGGCGATCATCAGGTGATCGACCGTCGGGGCGTCGGGGTGGCAGCCGACCATGTACCGCCCCACGGAGAAGCCGTCGAACTGGCCTTCCCACTCCTCGGGGTAGAGCTGGACCTCGTCCTCCGCCCAGCATTTGATCCGACGGCTCACCTCCTCGACTAGTTCCGGGTCGGGCTCCGGGACGGGGTGGTGGTACAGGCCCGGTACGGCCTGGCCCTCGGCGGGTGGCGCCGGGGCCGGGAGCGTGGCGACGGGCTCCGCGGGCAGTCGAAGCGGGGTGTGGGCCAGTGACAGTGAGGCGGTGCCCAGCCCGGTGGGTCCGCCGAGGACCAGCCGCCGGAGGTCCGGGTCGGTCGCGGGCGCCGGAGGTGCGGCGGCCTCGACCGAAGCGGCCGGTGGAGACGGCGGTGTGTCGGTCGGCGACGAACCGGCCGCCAGGGACAGCGAGGTCGTGCCCAGTCCGGTGGGTCCGCCCAGGACCCGCTGAAACGCCGGTACGGGAGGCGGGGCCGACAGGATGCCGGTGGTCGGCGGCGAGGGCGGCGGGGGAGCGAGCGGTGGATGCGCCACCTTCGCGAGACCGAAGGCGGCCGCGGTGACCGGAAGGTCGGGGACCGCCGGCGCGGGGACATCCGGTACGGCGGTGCCCGGCCTCGACCGTTGGGCGGGCAGGGATGGTACGGAGGACCCGGGATCGGACATCTTCGTTCTGCTCCTTAGTCGCGTCCGCGGGCGATCTGCACGTTCTCCATCACGCCGAGCGCGTCGGGCACGAGCACCGCGGCGGAGTAGTACGTGCTGACGAGATAGGACATGACGGCCTGCTCGTTGATGCCCATGAACCGTGCCGAGAGTCCCGGCTCGACCTCGTCCGGCAGCCCGGTCTGCCACAGACCGATGACCCCTTGGTTCTTCTCGCCCGTGCGCATGGCGATGATGGAGCTGGTCTGCTCCTTGCTGATCGGGATCTTGTTGCAGGGCAGGATCGGGACGCCGCGCCAGGCGGGGACGGACTGTCCGCCGACGTCGACGTGGTCCGGGTAGAGCCCGCAGGCGTTGAAACCGCGTCCGATCGCGGCGATGGTCCTCGGATGGGCGAGGAAGAACTTGGTGCCGCGGCGACGACAGAGCAGATCGTCCATGTCATCCGGGGTCGGCGGCCCTGAGTGGGTCTGGATGCGCTGCTTGAAGTCGGCGTTGTGCAGCAACCCGAACTCGGGGTTGTTGACGAGCTCGTGCTCCTGGCGCTCGCGCAACGCCTCGATGGTCAGCCGGAGTTGTTCCTCCGTCTGGTTCATCGGCCCGTTGTAGAGGTCGGCGACCCGGGTGTGGATCCGCAGCACGGTCTGTGCGACGGAGAGTTCGTACTCCCGAGGCTTCAGCTCGTAGTCGACGAAGGTGTGCGGCACGTCGATCTCGCCGACATGACCGGCCGACAGGGCGATCTCGGCCTCGCCGTGCTTGTTCTGCCGACGCCCGGTGGCCGAGGTGAACTCGCTGACGTGGGCCTGAAGACCGGGCGCGGAGTCCTTCACGGCGGTGAAGTCGGCGCGGGAGAGGGTCAGCAGCGTGCCCGATGTCTCGGCGGTGGCCGTGTACGCGTAGCGGGCCTCGGAGTCGAGGAGGGCGTCCTCACCGAAGTGGTCGCCGTCCGCGAGCACCGCGAGGGAGATCTCCCCGCCGTACTTGCCCTCCCCGGACTGACTGACACGCCCGTGGGCGATCAGGTGGATCCGGTCCGCAGGGCTGCCGCGCTCGACGATGACCTCGCCGGCGGCGAAGTCCCGCTGGTTGCAGCGCTCGGCGAGCGCGGTGAGGGCGTCCAGGTCCTCGAAGCCTCGCAGTAAGGCCAGTTCACCCAGTTCGCGCGGGATCACACGGACGGTGGAACCCTCCTGCACGAACTCGATGCGCCCGTCGCCGACGGTGTGCCGCAGCCGTCGGTTGACCCGGTAGGCGCCTCCCTTGGTCTCGACCCAGGGCAGCATCCGCAGCAACCAGCGGGAGGTGATCTCCTGCATCTGCGGGGCGGACTTCGTGGTGTGGGTGAGGTTGCGTGCGGCGGCGGTACTCAGGGACTGCTGCGGAGCTGCTGGTGCGGCCTGGGTTTCCGGGCTGCTGTCCACGGTCATCGCGGGGGGCTACTCCTTCTTGGCCGGCATCGGTGATCCATCCACTCGCTGGACCGTAATCGCCGGTAGAGCCGCCTCGCCCGGATAACCCGGATGCTTCCTCCGAAGCAGTGACAATCATGCGAATACGGTTTATCGGACCGTTGAGCGACATCACGCCACCCGCCGCGCATGATCAAGCCATCGGGAGAGGCCCGCGCCCTTGGGGTGAATCGACGACAGCCGTCCCCTGGTGTCCGGTTCTCGCCGCTGTGCGGTAAATGCCTGGACTGAGGGCCGCAGATGACGGGACACTTCCGACTTCCAAACCTCCGGGAGTGTGATGGGGACAACAGACACGCGAGCACCGGCGCCGGGCAGGAGCGCGGTCGTTCTGGCACTGCGCCGCTACGGCCAGGAACTGCTGAGACTTCGACGACTGGCCCTGCCCGCCCTGCTGCTGCCGGCCCTGGGCAACATCGGCACCCGTTACGTCGCGCCCCTGCTCATCGCCAAGCTGGCGGGTCAGGCCGTCGACGGCGGTCTCACCCTCGGCGCGGCGCTGCCGTACGTGTTGGGCTTCGGCGTGACGCTGCTGCTCGCCGAGGCCGTGTGGCGGGTCGGGCAGCACTGTCTGAACCGCGTGGACGCCCTCGGCATGGAGCACCTGTACGTGAGCGGCATGGACGAACTCCTCGCCAAGGACGCTGCGTTCTTCCACGACAACTTCGCCGGCTCCCTGACCAAGCGGGTGCTGAGCTACGGCAAGCGCTTCGAGGACTTCGTCGACACGATGACGTACCGGATCGTGGGCAGCCTCGTCCCCCTCCTGTTCGGCGCCGTGGTGCTGTGGAGCTACGAACCGATGCTCGTCGTCGGCCTCTTGGTGATGATCGCGCTGACCGTGGCGGCCGCGACACCGCTGATCCGGCGCAGGCAACGGCTCGTCAACGACCGCGAGGCGGCGCTCGCCCGGGTCTCCGGCCATGTCTCCGACAGCCTCATGAACATGGAGACCATCCGGGCGTTCGCGGCCGAACGCCGGGAGGCCGACGAGCACCGCAGCCGGGTCGCGGACTCCCGGCGCCTGACGCTGAGGTCGTGGGACTACGGCAATCTGCGCGTCGACACCCTCATCGCCCCGATGTCGGTGCTGACCAACGTACTCGGCCTGCTCCTCGCCATCGCTCTCGGCGGCCCGGCCCAGGGAGTGGAGCAGATCGTCGTCGCCTTCACGTACTACTCCAACGCGACCCAGATCATGTTCGAGTTCAACCAGATCTACCGACGCCTGGAAAGCTCGATGACCGAGGCCGCGCAGTTCACCGAGCTGATGCTGGATCCGCCCACGGTGCTCGACCCGACGGAACCCGAACCGCTCGCATCGCGCGACAGCGGCGTCCGGTTCGAGACGGTGACCTTCGCCCACGCCGGCGCGAAGCCGATCTTCGAGGGACTCGACCTGGACGTGCCCGCGGGCGCCCGGATCGGTCTGGTCGGCAGGTCCGGCGGCGGCAAGACCACCCTCACCCGGCTCCTGCTGCGGATGTCGGACATCGACGGCGGACGCATCCTGATCGGCGGGCAGGACATCGCCCGGCTGCGCCAGAGCGACCTTCGCTCACTGATCGCGTACGTCCCGCAGGAGCCCGCCATGTTCCACCGCAGCCTGCGGGACAACATCGCCTTCGCCCGGCCCGGCGCCACCGACGACGAGATCCGCGCCGCGGCCGGGGCCGCGCACGTCACGGAGTTCGCCGACCAGCTCCCCGACGGTTTCGCGACCTTGG
The DNA here is from genome assembly GCF_045041065.1 of Streptomyces sp. NBC_00028. Classification (NCBI taxonomy): domain Bacteria; kingdom Bacillati; phylum Actinomycetota; class Actinomycetes; order Kitasatosporales; family Streptomycetaceae; genus Streptomyces; species Streptomyces sp. NBC_00028. The sequence goes on from NZ_CP108293.1 coordinate 9,369,872, forward strand.
TGGGGGAGCGCGGAGTGAAACTCTCGGGCGGCCAGCGCCAGCGCGTCGCCCTCGCCCGGGCCATCCTGCGTGACGCCCCGGTCCTGCTGCTCGACGAGGCGACCAGCGCACTGGACTCGGAGAGCGAGATCCTCGTCCAGGACGCCCTGTGGCGGTTGATGGAGGGACGCACCGCGCTCGTGGTCGCCCACCGTCTGAGCACCGTCGCCGGCATGGACCGCCTTGTCGTCCTCGACCGGGGAAGCGTCGTCGAACAGGGCTCCCACCACGAACTGCTCACGGCGAACGGCGCCTACGCCAAGCTGTGGCAGCACCAGTCGGGCGGCTTCCTCGGCGAGAGCGCGGAGTCCGATCCCGAGGACCCGGCCGCCCCCGGAGCGGGGCTCGGCGGCATGCCGGGACAGCCCGGCCGGGCGCCGGCCGAGGACGGCAGAACGCCGACACCCGCTCGTACGAGCACGGGGTCCTGACCGGTGGTCTCGGCCCGGCGCGGGCCGCGCCCGTTCACACCGGGTGCGGCCCGCGCCGAGCCGGGCCCGGGATGCCCTTGGGGCACCGGCCTCGACCGCCGGGCCGCCGCGGCGGACTCTCCTACGAGGAACGCGTCGGCGCGCTCGACACCGAGGGTCCGCCCCTCAGGGGATCCGGATCCCGCGCCCCGCCATGTACCGCACGGGGTCGATGTCCGTGCCGTAGTGGCGGCGGGCGCGTACCTCGAAGTGGAGGTGGGGGCCCGTCGCGCGACCCGTGGCGCCGGTGAGCCCGATGCGCTGGCCGGGGGTGACGCGCTGGCCTTCGCGCACCTGGATGCGGGAGAGGTGGGCGTACAGGGCGTAACTGCCGTCCGGCAGCCGCATGGTGACGGCCTTGCCGTACGTCCCGGAGCGGCGGGCGAGGACGACGACGCCGGAACCCACGGCGTACGCGGGGGTGCCGAGGGGGGCGGCGAGGTCGATGCCGGTGTGGTGGCCGGCGAGCCAGGGACCCCGGAGGCGGTAGCGGGCGGTGACCTTGTAACTGCGGCGCAGGGGCCGGGCCCAGCGGGGTCGGGACAGTGCGTCGGTCTCGGCGAGGTCGCGGTCCTCCTGGCGTTGGTCCGGGCCCGGTTCGAGGACTTCGGCGAGCGCGGCCTCGTAGTCCCAGTCGACGAACTCCGCACAGGCGCCGTCTGTTTCCTGGCCGGTCTCGGGGGCGAGCACCTCGCCGGGGTCGAGTACGTCCCCGCGGGCGGGAGGCGCGTCGGTAGCGGGCGGCTCGTCGGGTATTCGGCCGGCGATCGTGCCGCCGGCGAGCAGTGCCGCCGTCAGGCCGAGGGCCCGGCGACGGGTCGTACCGGATTCGTGGTCCATGTCCACGAGCACATCGCCGTGGCGCGCGGCTCGCACGCTTCCGTACGCCGATCGGGCAGGAGTGAGGCGACCGCAGTAGCGCGCGTCCCTCGATCGGGTGGGCCGGACGGCATGACTGTTGACGTCGTTCACCTCCGAAGCCGGTTGAGCCGGTGCGACCACGCGCCCGCCGCTCGACGCACCGCGCGCGAGGTGATTCTGAGCGACTCGTAGACTCCGCTGTGTGAAGTTCGTGCAGCGCAGGCTGCTGTGGCTGATGCTCCTCTGCTACCTGTCGGCCGGCGTGTTCCCGGGGCCCGGGGAGAGGGTGCGTGGGCTGGCGCTGCCGGTCTCCGTGGGGGGCAAGGCGCTGACGGTGTCGATGGTGTTGTTGGCGGTGATGCTGTTCAACGCCGGGCTGGGGGTGCGGGTCGCCGATCTGCGGGGTGTGATGGCACGGCCGGTGCGGCTGATGCTCGGCGTCGCGGCCAACGCCCTGCTGCCCCTGCTGGTGGTTCCGGTCGTCGCGGTCGGCCTGCGGGCCTGGCCCGATGCGGCGGAGGCGGAGGGCCTGGTGGTCGGGCTGATGCTGGTGCTGGCGATGCCGATCGCGGGCGGTGCCGCTTCCTGGGGGCAGAACGCGGGCGGCAACGTCCCTCTGGCCGTGGCCATGGTGATCGGCTCCACGCTGCTCAGCCCGCTCACCATCCCGCTGGGGATGCGGGTGACCGGCCTTCTGGTCGGTCCCGACGGTGCCGGTGCCCTGGACGACACGAGCACGGTCGACTTCATCGCCCGGACCGGGGCCGGATTCTTCGCCCTGGTGTCGGTGGTGCTGCCGTGCCTCGTCGGCATCGCCGTACGGGCCGCGCTCGGCGAGGACCGTGCGCGGCGTCTCCTGCCGGCGGTCAAAGCCGCCAACGTGCTGAACATCCTGCTGCTCTGCTACCTCAACGCGGCCGGCGCCCTGGGGCAGGCCCTCGCGCACCCTGATCCGGACCTGCTGGTGCTCGCCCTCGGGCTGTCCGGCGCGGTGTGCTGCCTGGCCTTCGCCTGCGGCCGCTGGATGTCCCGCTGGACGGGCGGCGACCGGCCCGACCAGATCTCCCTCACCTTCGCGACCGGCATGAACAACAGCAGCGCCGCGGCCGTGCTGGCCGCCGGCTGGTTCTCCCACCGCCCCGAGGTCCTGCTGCCGATCCTCTCCTACAGCCTCTTGCAGAAGGTCGTCGCAGGGACGGCGGGGAAGCCGCCCGGCCTCAAGGGGAGGTTCTCCATCGGCAGGCCGGGCGCCCGGTCACGCCGCGCAGCACATCAGCACTGAGGGACGTACGAGACATTTCACGGACGTGTTCGAGTCAGGGGGTGTCGGCGCTGGCCTCGGCGGGTTCAGCTCCGGCCTCCCGGGCCATGGTCAGGAACCGGTGGATGGCCTCGATGGGCATGTCCAGTCCTTCGGACGCGGACTGCTCGTCACCGAAGACGCGTACGGCCTCGGTGACGGCGACGGCCAGCTCGGACTCTGCCTTGTGGACCTTGATCTCCGCCTTGTCCACGATGTCGACCGCCAGCAGTTGGCGGCGCTGCTTCTCCTGCAGCCGCTGCTTGCGGGAAGGAGCCTTCTCGGGGGTCTGCACTGTCATGACCAAGATCATAGTGAGTCGCGGAGCGGCCGCGGCCCGGTACCGTGAGGCTCCGTCCGAGGTGCCGGCGCACCCGGGAATGCACGGGACGGGAGCCGCGTTACAGACCCTGAATGACATGGCCGGGTCAAGCGGCTCGGTGATGGTGGAAGGAGTACCTCATGGCACGCAGCACCACGCGGCCCGTGGTCAAGCTCAGGTCGACAGCCGGTACCGGGGTGACCTACGTGACCCGCAAGAGCCGTCTGAACGACCCCGACCGGCTCGTCCTGCGCAAGTACGACCCGGTGGCCGGCCGGCACCTGCTGTTCCGCGAAGAACGATGACCCACCGCCTCGGCCGTCGGCCGGGGCACACGAAGGAGGCACCACCCATGAGGACCGGCATCCACCCGATCTCGCGCCCGGTCGTCTTCCGCGACCGCGCGGCAGGGTTCCGCATGCTCACCCGCTCCACCCTCGACGCCCAAGGCACGGTCGAGTGGGAGGACGGCGTCACCTACCCGGTGGTCGACGTGGACGTCTCGTCCGCGAGCCACCCGTTCTACACCGGCACCTCGCGCATCGTGGACACCGCGGGCCGGGTGGAGCGTTTCGAGCGGCGCTACGGCCGTACCGCCGCCGCCCGCCCCTGACGGCGACCTCGCCGTTCCCTCTCCCCGGAAGGAGACCGCTGTGAAGGTGCGCAAGTCCCTCCGCTCGCTGAAGGCCAAGCCCGGAGCGCAGGTGGTCCGCCGACGCGGCGTGACCTTCGTGATCAACAAGAAGGACCCCCGCTTCAAGGCCCGCCAGGGCTGACGCCGTCCCGTCAAGCCGTGGCGACACGGCGGCCCGGCACCGTACTCCGGTGCCGGGCCGCATCATGGGATGCCTCCTCTCGTCCGGAGTCGGAGGAGCCGGCCGCTGGATCGGTGCCGCACCTGTTTGAGCTGGGCGCAGGCGTGTACGCGAGAGACATGACCTCCTCGCAGCGTGAGACAGAGCGAAAGTACGAGGCTCCATCGGCCGACGACACCACGTGGCTTCCGGACCTCGCCGGCGTGGCCGCCATCGAGGCGGTCGTGGCACAGGGCATCGACGAGCTGGACGCCGTGTACTTCGACACGGAGGACCTGCGCCTGGCGGGCGCCTCGGCGACCCTGCGGCGCAGGACGGGCGGCGCGGACGCCGGATGGCACCTGAAACTGCCCCTCTCGGGGGACACCCGGGAGGAAGTGCGGGCCCCACTGTCCGACACACTTCCGGACACGCTGAGCGACCTGGCTCTGTCCCGCACCCGAGGGGCGGAGCTGGCGCCGGTCGTGCGGATCCGCTCCACCCGGGAGACCCGCGGCCTCGTCGACGGCGACGGCAATGTCCTGGCCGAGCTGACCCTCGACAGGGTCCGGGCCGAGTCCCTGCGCGGCCTGCCCACGCTGGCCGTGTGGACCGAGATGGAAGTCGAGCTCGCGCAGGACACGGATCCCTCGCTGCTCGACGCCGTGGACAAGACGCTGCGCAAGAAGGGCGTCGACCGCGCGGGCCGGCCGTCCAAGCTGGCCCGTGCTCTGGAGGAGACGGGAGTGGGCGGGCGGCGGCTGCCGGACGAGCGGGTCGAGACCGTCGAGCCCGGCTCGGCCGGGGACGAGGTGCTCCGGTACCTGGACGAACAGGTGCGCACTCTGGTGAGCCTCGACCCCGCGGTCCGCCGCGACCGGCCCGACGCCGTGCACAAGATGCGTGTCACCTGCCGCCGGCTGCGCAGCACCCTGCGCTCCTACCGTTCGGTACTGGACCGTGCGGTCACCGACCCGATCCGCGACGACCTCAAGTGGCTGGGCGGCGAGATGGGCGCCGAACGCGACCAGGAGGTCCTCATGGAACGGCTCACCTCCCGCGTCGGGGCCGCGCCGCGCGAGCTGGTCCTCGGCCCCGTCACCGCCCGCCTTCAGGCGTGGAACGTCGCCAACGCCACCGCGGCACACCGGCGCACCCTCGATGCCCTGCGCACCTCCCGCTATCTGGCCCTGCTCAACGCGCTGGCCGCGCTCACGCAACACCCGCCGCTGCGTCGCAAGGCCAGCCGCAAGCCCGAGAAGGTGCTGGTCAAGTCGATCCTCAAGGAGTACGAGCGGCTCGCCGGCCGAGTGACCCACGCGCTGGAACTCTCCCCGGGAACGGAGCGTGACACGGCCCTGCACGAGGCCCGTAAGGCGGCCAAGAAGACGCGCTACGCCACCGAGCCGGCACGCGCCACGCTCGGCAAGCCAGCCAAGCGGCTCAGGAAGCGCGTGAAGGCCGTACAGAAGGTGCTCGGTGATCACCAGGACAGCGTCGTGGCACGGGACGCCCTGCGGAGTCTGGCCCTGACGGCGCACTCCGCGGGGGAGGCCGGCTTCACCTGGGGTCTGCTGTACGGCCAGGAACAGGCCGTGGCCGCGGAGCGTGAACGGGAGCTCCCGGAGGTGTGGGCCGAAGCGTCGGAGCCGGGTCTGCGCAAGGCGCTCGGCCACTGACACCCGCCCCTACGGGCACCCCCCGGCCGGGTGAAACAGCCTCGGCGGTCCGAGTCGGTGCGATGGGCCCTGTCGAGGAGGGCGGCATCGTTGCGGAGTCCCGACATCGGATTGCGCAGGAGGAAACGCATGCTCGGCACCGACTTCCGCACCGGATCACCCAACTGGATCGACCTCGGCAGCCCCGACATCGAAGCGGCCGCCGCTTTCTACGGGGCCGTCTTCGAGTGGCGGTTCATTTCCGCGGGGCCGGACGCGGGCGGGTACGGGTTCTTCCAGAAGGGCGCGAAGATCGTCGGCGCGCTCGGCCCGCTGACGGAGGAGGGCGCCAAGTCGGCCTGGACGACGTACTTCCAGAGCGACGACATCCAGGCCACCGCGCGGGATGTGCTCGCCGACGGGGGCACTGTGCGTGCCGAGCCCATGGACGTCATGGGCGAGGGCTGGATGGCCCAGTTCACCGACCCGCAGGGCGCGCAGTTCGCCGCCTGGCAGCCCGCGAGGACGAAGGGCCTGGAGGTGGCTTCGGAGGACAACACGCTGGTGTGGACGGAACTGCACGCCGGCGACCCGGCGGCGGCGATCCGCTTCTACCAGGGGCTGTTCGGCTGGCGTACCCAGGAGATGCAGGCTCCCGGGATGACGTACCAGGTGCTCAGCATCAAGGACGGCGACCAGCAGGAGGGCTCCTTCGGCGGTGTGGCCCAGCTCCAGGACGGCGGGGAGGACGCGCGCTGGATCCCGTACTTCGCCGTGGCCGACGCCGACGCGGTCGAGACGAAGGCGCGGGAGAACGGCGGTTCGGTGCTGATGCCGGCCACGGACGTGCCGGATGTCGGGCGAATCGCCTGGCTGGCCGACTCGGGCCGGGCGGCGTTCGCCGTACTGAAGCCGAATCCGCGTCAGGGATGACAGCCGCGCCCGAGAACGCCGGGTGCAGGGCTCGTCCCGCCCGGCGTTCCGGGCGGTAACTTGGTGGAGGATGCCCCCGAAGGAGGGCGATGGGATGCCATGGTTCGTGTGGCTGCTCCTTGCCGCGGCGCTCGGCGTCGCGGAGTTCTTCACGCTGACACTGGTCCTGGGCCTGTTCGCGGGCGCGGCGTTGGTCGCCGCCGTGGTCGCGGGCGTGGGCATCGGGACCCTCGGACAACTCGTGGCGCTCGGCGTGACCGCGTCGGCGGGGCTGCTCCTCGCCCGCCCGGTCGCGCTGCGGTACATGGCGGAGACACCGCTGATGCGCGACGGCAGCGACGCGCTGATCGGCAGGCGCGCCGAGGTCGTGCAGGAGGTCACCGCGACCCGTGGCCTGATCAAACTCGGCGGCGAGGAGTGGACCGCCCGGGCCCTCGACGAGAGCCAGGTGATCCCGGTGGGGGCACTGGTGGACGTCATGGAGATCCAGGGCGCCACCGCCATCGTCTACCCCCGCGAGCTTCTGCCCTGAGCGTCTGATCGCACGGTTATGGAGGCACTGTGGAACCAGTTGTCATCGCCGTTGTCGTGGCGGCCATCGTCATCGTCTTCCTTGTCGCCTCCACGGTGCGGATCGTGCCGCAGGCGCGCCGCTACAACATCGAGCGGTTCGGCCGATACCGGCGCACGCTGCAACCGGGTCTCAACTTGGTGCTGCCGGTGGCGGACCGCATCAACACCAAACTCGACGTGCGGGAGCAGGTCTATTCGTCCGACCCCCGACCGGTGATCACCGAGGACAACCTCGTGGTGAACATCGACACCGTTCTCTACTACCAGATCACGGATCCACGGGCGGCGGCCTACGAGGTCGCCGACTACCTGCAGGCGATCGACCAGCTCACCGTGACCACGCTGCGGAACGTCATCGGCAGCATGGACCTGGAGGAGACGCTCACCTCGCGTGAGGAGATCAACTCCCGGCTCCGGGCCGTCCTCGACGACGCCACCGGCAAGTGGGGCATCAGGGTCAACCGTGTGGAGATCAAGGCCATCGACCCACCGCACACCATCAAGGAGGCGATGGAGAAGCAGATGAGGGCCGAGCGTGACAAGCGCGCGGCGATCCTGCACGCCGAAGGGGAGCGGCAGGCCAAGATCCTCACGGCGGAGGGCACGAAGCAGAAGGACATCCTGGAGGCGCAGGGCGCGCAACAGGCCATGATCCTGCGGGCGGACGGCGAGGCGAAGGCGGTGGAGCTCGTCTTCCAGGCGGTCCACCGCAACAATGCCGATCCGAAGGTCCTGGCCTACAAGTACCTGGAGACGCTGCCGCACTTGGCGGGTAGCGACAACAACACGTTCTGGGTGATCCCGGGAGAGCTGACCGAGGCGGTCCGGACCGTCACCCGTGCGTTCGGTGACCAGTCGACGGCGACTCCGGCTCCTGCGGCGCAACCCGAGAGCGCAGCTCCTGCCGGCGCCGGTGAGGTATCGGACGAAGCCCGCGGTCCCGCACTCGAATCGGGCTCGACGGCTCTGCTCGACGCCGCCAAGGCCGCCGACGAGGCCGGGAAGGAGGCCGCCGCAGCCGTGAACGACGCCAAGGCGGAGGCCGAGGCCGCACAGTCGACGACGGCGTCGCGTCGGGCGTAGACATACGGGGCGTCTCGGTTGTGACGCCTTTCGTGTGTTCGCGGTGGGTAGGGTGCGGCTGGGGTGGCGCGTACACCTGGCTGCCGCCTCGCCCCGCCTCCGCGCTCCGCACACACCTGGACGGTCGACCGACGTGCCAAGACGCCCCGAGGGACTGTTCGTCGGCCTGTGTACGTTCGACGTGGTCCAGCTCGTCGACCATGTGCCGGGCGCGGACGAGAAGGTGACGGCTCTTCGGCAGACGGTGGCCGCGGGTGGGCCGGCGGCCAACGCGGCCGTCGCCTTCGCGCACCTCGGTGGCGCGGCCACGCTGCTCACGTCGGTCGGGTGCCACCCTATGGGTGTCGTGGCCGCGGCGGAGTTGCGGGGGCTCGGGGTGACGGTGCGGGATCTGTCGGCCGACTCGGCCGCGCCGCCCGCCGTGTCCTCGATCCTGGTGACCGCGTCCAGCGGCGAGCGGGCGGTCGCGTCGACCAACGCGTCGGGACGCCGGATCACGGTGCCGGATGACCTGGCGGCGGTGGTGGCGGGGTACGACGTCGTCGAGTTCGACGGACATCACATGGAGCTGGCGGTGGCCGTCGCGCGCGCCGCACGTGCCGCCGGATGCCGGACCGTCCTCGACGGCGGCAGTTGGAAAGAGGGCACGGAGCAGCTGCTGGCCTCGGTCGACGTGGCCGTCTGCTCGGACGCCTTCCACCCGCCCGGCACCGCATGTCCTGAGGAGGTGCTGCGGTTTCTGCGCGAACGCGGGGTCACCTGGGCGGTGGTGAGCCGGGGCGGGCGGCCCCTCGTGTGGGAGGGGCCGAACGGCGGCGGCACGGTGGAGGTACCGGACGTGCGGGTCGTGGACACGCTGGGCGCGGGCGACGTGCTGCACGGCGCTCTCGCTCACCGGCTCACCGCACAGGGCGAGTTGACCGCGCGGGGATTCGCGGCGGCTCTGCGTGAAGCCGCCGTGTGGGCCTCACGGGCGTGCACGTCGTTCGGCACACGGGACTGGATGCGGGAGGGGCCTTCGCCGTCCGGGACTTCGTTGGTGCCGTGAGGTCCCGGACGGCCGTGCACACGTGAGGGAACACGCACCCGCTTCCCGGAGACGCGGCGGCGAGGAGCGGAGCAGGTGTCACGGGGCGTAGGTGATGTGGGGGCGGGGCGGGGTGGACATGCCGGATCCGAGGAAGTAGTCGACCTGGTGGGACTGCATGTACCCCTTGAAGGTCATGGCGTTCCGATAGGCCGGGTTGGGCGCGAGGGTGTACAGCCGGGTGGTCGTGGGCTGGTTCGTGGTGAAGATGATCAGCTCGTCGTAGGCGGAGTCGGTGTACATCGCCTCCTCGCGCCAGTCGCCGACGATGTCGCCCACGAAGAGGGGGTTGATCCCCTGGGAGGCGTCGACGGCACCGTAGTTCCAGGTGCTCACCAGGCGCGGCACGCTGCCGGTCGACGTCGGGTGCAGCGGGCCCCACTTCTCGATCTTGCCGTCGTTGAGCAGTTCCGCGGTGAGGTCGCCGTCCCACCACAGGCCCAGCTGCGGCCAGGGGCGCTTGGCGGTGTCGGGTTCGGTGAGGGCGTTGGTGCGCGCGTTGTACAGGCCGGAGAACGACCAGACCTCCATGCCCGGGTAGCGGGAGTCGATGTCGGCGGCCATGCCATGTCCGACGTCGGCGGGGCCGCCGTAGTGCTGCCAGATCAGGGCGCCGGTGGATGCCCTTGGGGCCCATGGAGTAGCGCAGGGTGCCGTCGCCGTTCAGGACGAACCCGATCTCGGCGATCTCGTCGGTGCCGTCGCCGTTGACGTCGATGGCGCGGGTGTTGTGTCCGTCGGGTGCGTCCTGGCTGCCGCGTTGCCAGGTCCACTGGCGGTCCAGCGAGCCGCCGTCGTACTTCCAGGCGCCGATCATCAGGTTGAACGCCCCGCCGTCCTGCCGGTTCTTCATGAAGGCGACCAGGCTGGAGGTCGTTCCGTCGAGGTAGGCCACGCCGAGGCGGGCGGCGAGCGGGCCGTCGGACAGATAGGTCGTGGGGATCGACGAGTACCGGCTGAGCGCGCCGGTGCGGCCGTCGAGGACCGCCATCCACTGCCGGGAGTCGTCGGCGTGCGTCCAGGTGGTCCCGTCGCCGAAGGTCACCCCGTCGGCGATCTTCAGGGCGACCTCGGCGTCGCCGTCGCTGTCGAAGTCGTAGACCGTGACACGGGCAGGGCCCGCCCGGGCGGCGTCGCCCTACCCGTTCACGCCCGCGGTGGTACGGCGGGCGACCAGCGTGGGGGAGAGCTTGATCTGCACGGAGGTCTTGGTGCGGTCGGCGATCCGCTCCAGCAGCAGACGCACCGCGTTGCCGCCGATCTCGTGCCCCGCCTGGTCGACGCTGGTCAGGGAGATGGGGCTGAAGGAGGCGAACGTCGTGTTGTCGTACCCGGCGACCGAGATGTCGCCGGGAACGGACAGCCCGGCGTCGGTGAGGGCTTCCAGGGCGCCCATCGCGACGATGTCCGCGCCGGCGAAGACGGCCGTGGGCCGTCGTGAACGGGCGAGCAGTTGCCGGGCGCCCTCGTATCCACCCTGTTGGGTGTAGGTGGTGGAGACGATGTCGATCTCGTCGGCGAGGCCGTGCGCCCGCATGGCACGCCGGTAGCCGTCCGCGCGCTGGGCGTTGGGCATCTCCGCGATGCGCGTGGGGTCGGTCTCGTGGTGCTCGATATGAGCGATACGGCGGTGGCCGAGGCCGACGAGGTGATCGATGACCAGGGACGCGCCCGCCATGTCGTCGTCCGTGACGGTGTCGTAGACGGGGGACTGCCCGTGCCGGCCGACCACGACGGTCGGCACGGCGGAGGCGACGTGCTCCAGGCGGGCGCGCGAGGAGACGGGAGCGATCAGGATGATGCCGTCCATCCCCCGGTCGATCATGGCCTCCGTGACCCGGGCCTCGGTCCGCTCGTCGTTGCAGCCGCCGGGGCCCAGGAAGACCTGGTAGTCGGTGTCGGCGAGGCGGCCGGTAACGCCGTCGACGATCTCGGGGAAGAAGGGGTTGCGGATGTCCGGGAGCATCACGCCGATGGTGTACGTCTGGCCGCGCAGACCCCGCGCGGCCGCCAGGGGCCGGTAGCCGAGCTCGTCGATGGCGCGCCGCACCTTGGCCCGCATCTCAGGGCTCGCCCCATAGGCGTTGCGCAGCACTTTGGACACCGCGGTGGTGGACACCCGCGCATGACGGGCCACGTCGACGATCGTCACGCGACGTGCGGGCTTGGGCGGCTCCATGCGGCTTCCTCCGGTGCCGTGGGCAACGTTGGCGGAAAGTGTACGGAGAAAGTCCTCCCGGGGTAAGTGCGATCAACGGAGCGGGATCGGTCGGACGGGGACAGCGCCGTAACAATCCTGCAGCGTGCGCGGCATCTTGACGTCATGCGGCGGGCTCTCTAGGGTCTGGCACCACCCGATGGGAAACGTTACCCGTCAGCCCCCAGCGGGTGCGCGTTCCGCTGTCGTCCGCAGCCCACAACACAACATTCCCGGCGGGTGCCCTCACTCCGCCGAGCCGCTCCAGCCCGCAACGGGCAGGCTTTGAATCGTTTCAAGGAAGCAGGTCCGCCCGTGACCCTCGCCCCGAACGCCCAGCTCCCGGACCGTGACCACTCCCCGGACCCCGTCCCGGGCGCCCCGGCCCGCCGGGCGCGCACCACACCGCCCTGGTGGTTCATGGCTCCGGCCCTGCTGCTGTTCGCCTTCGTCGTCCTTGTCCCCAGCGCCCGCGGGCTGTACTACGCGTTCACCGACTGGGACGGCCTGGACCCCGACTTCTCCTTCGTCGGCCTGGACAACTTCGCCGAGATGACCCGGGACGCCGACGCGGTCCAGGCCATCTGGCACACCCTGCTCATCGCCGTGGCCATCACGATCGTGCAGAACGCGGTGGGGCTGCTGCTGGCCCTGGGCGTCAACTCGGCCATCAAGTCCCGCAATCTGCTCAGGGTCCTGCTGTTCGCGCCGGCGGTGGTCACCCCGATCGTGACCGCCTACCTGTGGCGGAACCTGCTCGGCCCGGACGGCGCGGTCAACAGCCTCTTCGGCGCCGTAGGACTCGACGGCTTGCGGCAGGACTGGCTGGGCAGCCCCGACCTGGCCCTGTGGACGATCGTCGCGGTGATCGTCTGGCAGTACGCGGGCTATTCGATGGTCATCTTCCTGGCCGGACTGCAGTCGGTACCCCCGGAGATTCACGAGGCCGCCTCCCTCGACGGCGCCGGCCCCGTGCGCCGCTTCTGGTCGGTGACCCGGCCGCTGCTGGCCCCGGCCTTCACGATCAACCTGCTGCTGTCGAGCATCGGCGGGCTCAAACTCTTCGACCAGGTCTACGCGTTGACCGGCGGCGGCCCCGGGCACGCGACCGACACCCTCTCCACGCTCATCTACAAGGACGCCTTCACCCTCGGCGAGTTCGGCTACAGCATCGCCCTCGCCGTGGTTCTGACGATCGTCGTCGCCATCGCCTCCACCGGTCAGTACGCCATGCTGGCCCGCAGCGAGAGGGCCGCCTCGTGAACCGCTACCGCCCCCGCACCCTTGCCCTCGAACTGTCGATGATCGCCATCGCGCTCACCGTCGGCTTCCCGGTCTACGTCCTGGTCAACCTCGCCATGCGACCGGCCTCGGACACCTCGTCCCCCATCAGCCCGACCAGCTCGCCGACCCTGGACAACTTCACCACCACCTGGCAACAGGGCGCCCTCGGCGGGGCGTTGGCCAACAGCCTGCTGGTGACGGCGTGCAGCGTCGTGATCGTGCTGACCGTCTCCTCCCTCGCCGCCTATCCGCTGGCCCGCATCACGGCCCGCTGGTCACGAGGCACCTATCTGCTGGTCCTCCTCGGCCTCGTACTGCCGTTCCAACTCGCCTCGCTCCCGCTGTACCAGACCATGCGCGACCTGGGCCTCCTCGGCACCCCATGGGCGCTCGTGCTCTTCTACTCCGGCCTCCAGGTCCCGTTCACGGTCTTCCTGTACGCGGGTTTCCTGCGCGCCCTGCCCCGTGACTTCGAGGACGCGGCCCTGATCGACGGCTGCTCCCCGCTCCAGAGCTTCCGGTATGTCGTCCTGCCCGTGCTCAAGCCCATCACGGTGACCGCGCTGGTGCTCAACACCGTCACCATCTGGAACGACTTCTTCACCCCGCTGCTGTACCTCAGCGGCAGCGCCCAGCAGACCATGCCCGTCGCCATCGCGGGTTTCGTCGGCCAGTACGTCACCGACTGGAACCTCATCTTCGCCGCCCTGGTGATCAGCATCCTGCCGGTCCTGCTCATCTACTTCCTCCTGCAACGCAGCATCATCAACGGCTTTGCCGGAGGGCTGCGGGGATGACGCCTCGCCCTCACCCCGCCTTCTGCTCCGCAAGGGAGACACGATGAAGACACGCATGCTCACGGCCCTCGTCACCACGGCGACGGCCACCGCCCTGCTGGCCGCCTGTAGTGGCGGCACCAAGTCCGCGTCCGGCGCCGGCGGTTCCAAGACCCTGACACTGGCCTCGGTCGACCAGGGCTCCATCGAGGACGTCGTCAAGGCGTTCGAGAAGGCCAACCCGGGCGTCAAGGTCCGCTACACCACCAGCGGCGCCGACCAGTACCAGCAGCAGATCCGTACCCAACTCGCCTCGGGCACCGCACCCGACGTGATGTCGGTGTGGCCCGGCAACGGCAACCCCGGCGCCACCCACGTCCTCGCCAAGCCCGGCTATCTGCGCGACCTCTCCGACCAGCCGTGGGCCGCGAAGATGCCGGCGGCGATCAAGTCCGTCGCCCAGTACGAGGGCAAGACGTACAACGCGATCTTCGGCCAGAACGGCATCGGCGCGGTCTACAACGAACAGGCCCTGAAGAAGGCCGGCCTCACCCCGCCGGACACCTGGACGAAGCTGCTCGCCTTCTGCCGCGACGCCAAGGCCAAGGGAACCCCCGCCTTCGCGCTGGGCAACCAGGACAACTGGGTGACCCAGCTGGTGCTGTACGCGCTGGTCGCCACCACCGTCTACGGCCCCGACCGGAACTTCGACCAGAAGATGCAGGCGGGCCGGGCCACCTTCGCGAAGTCCGAGTGGGCCACCGCCCTGGACAAGTACCTGACGATGGAGAAGACCGGCTGCTTCCAGAAGAACCCGCTGGGCACCAACTACGAGGCCAGCCAGCAGCTCGCCGCCACCGGCAAGACCCTCGGCATCGTCCAGGGCAACTGGGTCATCGCCCTGCTCAAGGGCAAGAACCCCGAGGGCACGTTCACGCTCAAAGCGCTTCCGGCGACCGACACCCCCTCCCAGACCCTCATCCCGGCCGCGGCCGGCGCCGGGTACGGCGTCAACGCCAAGGCGAAGAACCCCGAACTGGCCCTGAAGTTCGTGAAGTTCGTGATGTCACCGCAGGGCATGAACCTGTTCGTCAAGAAGCAGGGCGGCCTGCCCTCCCTCCCGGACACGGGTTACCGGGCCGACGCCTCGCTCACCGAGCTGTCGGCGTTCATCACCGCCAACCGCACCGTGCCGTTCATGGACCAGCTGTGGCCCAACGCCAAGGTGCAGCAGACCATGCTCAGCGGCCTCCAGGAGATCTTCAGCGACCAGAGCACGCCGGAAGAGCTCCTCAAGGACATGGACAGCGACTACCAGGCCGGCTCCTGACCGCCGGGCCGGCGCCCGAAGGGCCGACGGAGTGAGCGATGAAGCACCCCAGAACCGAAGGAGTGGCCATGCCGAAGGACCGACGGGACCCGGCCGGCGCGCCGTGCTCGCGGCGACCGCGGGCGCGGTGCCGCTGATGGCCGGCACGACGGGCGCGCCGCCCGACGGGGCCGCGCCGCGGCGCCCCGTGGAGGAGGGCGAAGTGTATGGACTGACCGTGCAACACCGCACCGACCCGCTCGGCGTGGACGCCGCACGCCCCCGCTTCGGCTGGCGCATGCGGTCCGCCGGGCGCGGACGGAGCCAGGGCGCCTACGAGATCCTCGTGGCGAGCTCACCGGGCAAGCTGTCCGGGGACCGCGCCGACGTCTGGAGCAGCGGCCGTGTCCCGTCCGCCGAGTCGGTGACCGTCCGCTACCGGGGGAAGCCGTTGCGGGCCGCGACCCGCTACCACTGGACCGTCAACGTCTGGGACGCCCAGGGCCGCTGGATCGGCAGCGGCCCCGTGGCCTGGTTCGAGACGGGCCTGATGAGCACCGACGGCGTCACCGGCTGGGACGACGCCGAGTGGATCGGGATGAGCGGCAAGAGGCCCCACTCGCCCGGCGCGCCGATGCTGCGCACGCAGACGCGCCTGAAGGGCCGGGTCCGTGGGGCGCGGCTGTACGTCTCCGCGCTCGGCGTCTACGACGCCTACGTCAGCGGGCACCGGGTGACCGTCCCGCAGGACGGCGGCACCACCCTCGAACTGCTGCCGCCCGGCTGGACGAACTACGACGTCCGCACCGACTACCTCACCTACGACGTCACCCACCTCGTCGCCCGGGAACCGGTCGTCACCCTGGCGGCCGTCCTCGGCAACGGCTGGTACAACGGTCGGATATCCGAGGGCAGTTCGTACTGGTCCGAGGACGGCCACGCCCTCGCCCTGAAGGCCAAGCTGCTGATCCGCTACGCCGACGGCACCACCGAGTCCGTAGTCACCCGGCCGGACGGCACCTGGAAGGCCACCGACACCGGCCCCTGGCGCGCCGACGACCTCTACGACGGCGAGACCTACGACGCCCGCGCGGAACTGCCCGGCTGGACGTCCTCCGGCTACGACGACTCCGCCTGGTCCGACACCGAACGCGTCCCCTACACGACCGTGTACCCCGACGCCCAACTCCTTGCCTACCCGGCCGAGTCCGCCCGGCTGATGAGCCGCTGGGACCGCCGGCCTCAGTCGGTCACCGTGTACACGGGCGTGACCGGTGCGGGCCGGGGCCGCGTGGTCGTCGATCCCGACCGCACGGTGACCGACCCGCTCAAGGCGGCCACCGCCCAGGTCGTGATCGGCGCGGGCGACACCGCGCTCTTCGACCTGGGCCAGAACATGGTCGGGGTGCCGCGCTACAGCGTGCGCGGCCCCGCCGGCGCCCAAGTCGCCTTCCGGTTCGGGGAGATGCTCAACGACGACAGCGCCGGCGCGGACGGCCCCGCGGGCTCGGTCTACCGGGCCAACCTCCGCACCGCCAAGGCCACCAGCACCTATGTCCTCAAGGGTGACCACGACGGCGAGACCCACCAGGACTCCCTCACCTTCTACGGCTTCCGCTACGCGTCCGTCACCGCGACCGAGACGGTCACGATCACCCGGCTTACGGGCAGGGTCGCCACCTCCGTGGTGCACGAGACCGGGGCGGTCACCACCGACGACCCGGACACCAACCAGCTGATCAGCAACATCCGTTGGGGCCAGCGCGGCAACTACCTGTGGGTGCCCACCGACTGCCCCCAGCGCGACGAGCGCCTCGGCTGGACGGGCGACACCCAGGTCTTCGCCACCACCGGCCTCTACAACGCGGACGCCGCCCCCTTCCTCGCCCATTTCCAGGACACGGTCGTCGACTCCGCGACGCTCTACGGCATGGACAAGGCCCAGTTCACCGGGGTCGCCCCCGGCGGACGCTACAACTGGCCGGGCGGCGGCAGCGGTTGGGCCGACTGCGGGGTCGTACTGCCCTGGACGCTGTGGCAGATGACCGGCGATCCGCAGGTCGTCGAGCGCAGCTGGCCCGCGATGACCCGCTACCTCGACTGGATCCGTCAGCAGACCGGCGACACCTACGCCGGACAGGGCTCCCTCACCGGCGACTGGCTCGCCCCGCAGCAGACCAGCGCCCAGTTGATGAGCGACGTCTACTACGGCTACACCGCTCACCTGATGGCCCGGATGGCCCGCGCCATCGACCGCCCGTCGGAGGCGTCCGCCTACGAGGAGCTCTTCACGGGCATCAAGCGGGCCTTCATCGCCAAGTACCTGAGCAGCGAAGGCGGGACGGTCACCCTCCGCTCCAGCCTCGGCGAAGCCTCACCGATCGAACCGGGCGTCGACCCGAACCAGACGACGGAGGACAACACCCAGTCCGCCCTGCTGTGGGTGCTCAAACTCGGCTTCTACGACACCGAGGCCCAACACCGGGCCCTCGTCGGTCACTTGGCGGACAACATCGGCAACGACGCGGCCTACAAGGCGGCCCACCCGGACAGCAGCCGGGTCAAGTACGCCGAGAACACCCTGTCCGTGGGCTTCCTCGGCGTCAACGTCCTCGCCCCGGTCCTCAGCGACGAGGGCCGCACCGACCTGGCGTACCGGCTCCTCCACCAGGACGCGATGCCGTCCTGGCTGTACTCGGTGCGGAACGGGGCCACCACGGTGTGGGAGCGCTGGAACTCCTACGCCGGGGACGACGGCTTCGGCCCGGTCAGCATGAACTCCTTCAACCACTACGCCTACGGCGCCGTCATGGAGTGGATGTACGCCTACATGGCCGGCATCGCCCGCGACCCCGACAGCCCCGGCTTCAAACACTTCCTCCTCCAGCCGCACCTCGACCCCACGGGGCGGATCACCCGCGTCTCGGCGGCCTACGAGTCTCCGTACGGCCGGATCAGGAGCGAGTGGGGGCTCGACGGGGGAGGCACGACCCTCTCGTACGACGTCCAGGTGCCCGCCAACAGCGAGGCCACCCTGCGCCTTCCGGCCGCCTCCGCCGACGCCGTCCGCGAGGGGCGGACGCCGCTGGCCGGCGTCGAGGGGGTGCGCTTCCTCGGCCATGCCGACGGTGTGGCCTCCTACCGGCTGCCCTCCGGCTCGTACCAGCTCACCAGCAGGCTTCGCTGACCAACGCGTGGGTGTGCGGGGGCGCCGTGCACCCACGCCGGGTGGGCAGGGATGCCGTACACCCGTGATTGAAACGTTTCATACATCTCGCTTCCGACGAGGGAGACTTCGCATGGCAGAGGCATCGAACGGCACACCGAGCCGCAGACGGGTGGTCGGCACCATGGCGGCATCCGCCGCGGGACGCGCTCTTCCCCTGACGCCAGGGCTTGCCGCGCAGAGCGCGTACGCCCAGCAGCAGGACAGCAGCGGTGGCGGCGCCCGGGTCGTGGGGCTCGCGATCGACGGCCGTGAGGACCGTCCGCTCGGTGTCGACGACCCCGCGCCGCGCCTGAGTTGGCGGGTCGTCCACGCGGGCGGAGGGTGGTTGCAGAGCGCCTACCAGATCCGGGCGGCGCGCTCGGAGCGCGACCTCGACGCCGGGCGCCTGCTGTGGGACAGCGGCAGGGTCCGCTCCGCCGCGCAGACCGACGTCGCGTGGCGGGGGCCCGCGCTCGGCTCACGAGACCGCGTCGTCTGGCGCGTGCGGGTATGGGGCGAGCGGGGCGAGGCGACCCCGTGGAGCGGCTCGGCCTCCTGGGAGATGGGGCTGCTACGGCACGCAGACTGGGGCGCGGCACGCTGGATCGAGTACGCCGGACGCACCGTCGACCAGCCGCTGCCCGTGTTCGCCCGCGCCTTCCGCGTCGACGGCCGAGGCGGCGGCGTCAGCAGGGCCCGGCTGTATCTGTCCGGCGTCGGACTCCACGTGGCCCGGCTCAACGACCGGCCCGTCACGGACGAGGTGCTCGCCCCGGGCAACTCCAACTACCAACTGTCCGTCGAGTACCGGGCCTACGACGTCACGCACCTCATCAGGAACGGCGACAACACCCTGGGTGTCGAACTGGGCCATGGCACCGCACTGGTGACCCGGTCCGTGACCAACAGCGCGACCGGGCGCGGCGCCCCGTACAGCTGGTGGCAGAGCCAGTTCAAGGGCACCGGAAGCCTGGTCGAGGCCGCCCCGCGGGGTTCCGGCGCCGTCAAGGTGAGCAGCGTGGCCAACTACCACGTCGGGGGCAGCGTCAACATCGACACCGGTGACGGGGGAGTGCGGCTGGAGTCACGGACGATCACGGCGATCGACACCGCGGGCACCACCCTCACCTTCCAGCCCGCCCTCTCCTTCGACCACGCCTCCGGCGCCGGGGTCTCCGCCTCGGGCAACTCGCTCGCGAGCACCGACCCCAGCGCGGGTGCCGCGGTCACCCCGCGTCTCATCGCCCGCCTTGAGGTCACCAAGGCCGACGGCACCGTCCAGACCATCGTCAGCGACCGCTCCTGGAAGGCGGCCCTCGGCCCGACGACCACCGCCAACTGGTACTCCGGCTCCGACTACGACGCCCGACGCGAACAGCCCGCCTGGACCGCTCCCGGCGCCGACCTGAGCGCGGCGGCCGAGCGCCGCGACGGCATGGCCATGGGCTGGGTCGACGCCGGCCTCGCCCCGCCCCCCAACCTCACCACCGAGCTGGTGTGGCGGGCGGCCGAGCCCCTCAAGGTCGTCGACAGGCTGCGACCGGTCAGCGTCACCCAGCCCCAACCGGGCGTCTGGGTCTTCGACTTCGGGCAGAACTTCGCCGGCTGGCCCCAGCTCGACCTGAAGGGCCGGGTCCCCGCCGGAACCACCGTCAAGCTCCGGCCCGCCGAGTCCCTGGCCCCGGACGGCACCGTGGACCAGGCATCCATCCGCGGCGGCGGCGCGGCCCGGGGAACCGACGTCTTCGCCGCCTACACCACCCACGGCGCGACCGTCGACGAGACGTGGCACCCGCGGTTCCACTACTTCGGCATGCAGTGGATCCAGGTCACCGGCCTGCCCGAGGGCTACACACCCACCCGCGACACGATCACCGGTCTGCAGATCCACGCGGACGTGCCGGCCGCGGGCGACGTGCGTACCTCGGACGAGCGGATCAACCGCATCCACCGTATGTCCCGTTACTCGATCATGAGCAACGTCATGTCGACGTTCACCGACTGCCCGGGCCGCGAGAAGCTCGCCTACCCGGCCGACTACCTCCAGCCCTTCGCCTCACTGCACCGCACCTTCGGATACGCCGCCTATCTGCGCACCATGGAACGGCACTTGGCCGAGGGCCAGTCCAAGGCGGGCGACAACATCGGCAACGTGGCGCTCAAGGCGCCGGTCTACGACTGGGGTTACACGGGCCGCTTCGGCGACGAGATCAACTGGGGCGACGGCATCGTCCTGACGCCGTGGTTCCTGTACGAGACGTACGGCGACACGCAGACGATGGCCCGCTACTACCCGCAGATGCAGGCCTTCGTCACCTACATCCGCACCAAGAAGGCGGGCACCGGCCAGGACGCCCACCTCGTGGACGCCGCGCTGGCCGACTGGATCGCGAGCGAGCAGACCTCCGGCCGTATCACCGGCACCTGGGGCTACCACCAGGTCGCCGACCGGATGGCCCGCATGGCCGACCTCCTTGGCCGCACGGCAGACGCCGCCGAGTACCGCAGCCTCGCCGCGAACATCAAGAAGGCCTTCAACGACGCCTTCTACAACAGCTCCCTCGGCCGTTACACCGCCCAGGGCGAGCAGGGCACCACGGGGGCGACCCAGGCCGCACAGGCGCTGGCACTGGACGAGGGGCTGGTGCCGGAGGGCGAGCGGGAGAAGGTCCTGGACGCGCTGGTCGAGCTGGTCCACGCCCATCAACCGTACGGCGGGGGCCCGCACTTCAGTGGCGGCACCATCGGCCTTGCCCCCATCGTCAGGGCCCTCCACGAAGGCGGCCGTGACGACGTCCTGTGGGACGTGCTCCAAGAGGAAACCCGCCCGAGCTACGGCTACTTCATGCGGCCCACGACGGCCAATCCGGGCGGTCTGACGACCCATCCCGAGCAATGGGACATGGGCAACTCCAAGAACCACATGATCCTCCTCCAGATCGAGGAGTGGTTCCACAGCGGCCTCGCCGGAATCCGCCGGCCGCGCGGCGGCGTGGCCTACCGCGAACTCGTCGTCGACCCGCGGCCGGTGGGCACACTGACGCACGTCGCGGGCAGCTACCGCACTCCCTACGGCGAGGTGTCGTCGGAGTGGACGCGCACGGACGGCGTCTTCCGCCTCAGGGTCGAGGTGCCGCCCAACACGACGGCGGAGATCCGGGTACCGACGGGAGGCGGCAAACCCGGGCAGGCGCCGGACGGGGCGAGGTTCGAGCGCGTCGACGGGGACCGGGCCGTGTACCGGGCCGGTTCCGGCTCTTACCTGTTCATCGCCCACGAGAAGCGGTAGCCGACACGGCAGTCGGCGAGCGGGAGGGACAGGACGTCCCTCCCGCTCCGCAGCACCCGGAATCTCCCCGGCGAGCCGACGCGGACGGTCGGGCTCGGTGTGTTCGTGTGCGTCGCGCGGTACGACGGTGTTGCGGGTCCGGATACTGCGTTCGTCACCGCGCGGCAGGACGACATCGGCACCGGGCTCTTCCTCATGGCGCATGCGTTCATGCGGCAGCAGCACATGGAACGGGCCGAGCTGGCGGCCAGTTCCGGGGTGGCTGTATGGGAACCGATGGCGACAGTCTCTGCATGCCCGAGGTTCGGCCGACGAACTTTGAGATCCACGCCATGAGCACTGCTGTCGCGGGCCACAGCCGCACTTCTGGAGGGAGATCCTGAAGCCTGAGCAGATCCACGATCAACCACTTGGCCCGCGAGGTCAACCGCGATCTGATCCAGCTCTCGGGCGCCAGAGTTCCTGAGGCTCTTCGCGACTTGGCCGAGCGGAGCGCAGTCGACTAGTTGATGTTGTTACAGGTTTCGCTGCGGCCGCGGCGGCGCTGAGTCCGCTGAAGCGGAGAGCCGGCCTGGGGTGGCGGGCAGGTCGGCTTCGGCGGCGGGAGTTGCGGGGGGACGCCGTCCGTCGCGTGGCGGACGGCGTCCTGTGCGGTGTCAGCCGCTGAAGACCAGTTCGGCCTGGTCGCGCTTGGTGGTGTGCAGGTCCCAGTAGACCGGGGCGATCTCCTCCGGCTGGGCGGTGGGGAAGCCGGGGACGGCCGCCACGCCGATGGAGACGTCGATCCCGATGTGGGCGGCCTGGATGCCGGTGCCGTCCAGTTCCTTGTGCAGGTTGAGGACCCAGTTGCGCAGTGCGGCCGCCGCGGCGTTGACGTTGCCGACCTGCGGTACGGGGTCGATGGATCCGGCGCCCGTGGTGAACAGCAGGGTGCCGACGCCGGCCTCGCGCATGGCGGGCAGCACCGCCTGCGTGGCGGCGATCGCCCCGTAGAGCTGGAACTCCATCTCGTGCTGCACATGGCCGGGTTCGGTCTGGGCCGGGGTGGTGAGGGTGGTGGAGCCGAGTGTCCCGACGGGGGAGTACTCCAGGACGTCGATACCGTCGAAGCGCGCTGCGGCGTCCTTGAGCGCCTGGGTGAGGGCGTCGCGGTCGAGGACGTCCGCCGGGAACGCGGCGGCCGTGATGCCTTCGGCGGTGAGGGTGTCGACGAGCCGGTCGAGCTTGCCGCGGTCGCGGGAGACGAGCGCGATGTCGAAGCCGTGGGAGCCGAAGGTGCGCGCGATGGCCAGGCCCAGCTGAGGGCCGGCGCCGATGATGGCGATGGTGGTCACGGGGTGATCCTTCCGGGCGAGTAATGGATAGCCCTATCCGCTTCATGGCCCGGATAGGGCTATCCGGTTATCTGGCGTCCACCGTATCACCAAAAATGGATAGGGTGTTCCGATTGGTGGGGCGGCGGCACCGGAGGGTGGGGGAGCAGGACAGTGGCGCCGACTGCCGCGCATCCCCCTCTGCGGCCTCAGCAGCCGCAACGCCGCCTGAGCACCTTCAGCCGCGCTGCCAGTACAACCGCTCCGTCCTGTCCGGATCGTCGACGATCGTGCACTCCGCGTCGAGCCGCATGGTGGCGCGCCGCTGCGGCGTGTACGCCGGCCAGGCCGGCACCCCGTCCGCGGCGGGGCGTCCTCGGTGGGCGAAGCCCGCCCACAGTCCGCTCATGTGCCGCGCGGTCGCGAGCCGGCCCGGCGACTGATCCGCGTTGAGGAGGGAGTCGAGGTTCTTGTCGGTGTTGGCGAACTTGAGGTTGATGTCCGACGCGTGCGGCGAGCCGAGGGGGAAGTCCGTGCCGGGCACCAAGGTGGGGTTCTTGTAGGCGAGCTGGTACATGAACACCGGCGCCGCGCGTTGCGCCGCCTTGGCCTCCGCGATCTTGATCGCGTCGCGCCAGATCGGCGAGGTGGTGATGGCGAAGTAGAGCTGTGCGGGTGTCGCGTCGGGCCGGGACCTGTGGAAGACTTCGATGACGCGGTCGAGTTCGGTGCCCTGATACGTGCGGCCCAGTTCCCTGCGCAGGCCGGCCTCGTCGATCCGGAAGATGTCGGGCGGCCCGAACAGGCTGAAGAACACCGTCTCGTCGCGGCATGTGCCGCACATCAGCGGCTTGCCCGCCGAGAAGGGGGCTGCGCCGTCGGCGAAGGGATGCCGCGGGATGACGGTGCCGTCGACGAAGGCGCCGAAGCCCGGGAGCGAACCGGGGTCGCCCCAGGGTGGCGCGCCGTTCGCGGCTTCGGACTGCTGGATCGCGAGCAGTCTCTCGGCCGGTATCCCGTTCAGCGCGGGGATGTCCGCCACGGTCAGTCCCAGGAGCTCCAGCGTGCGCTCGGCCCGCGCGGTGGCGCCTGCGCGGGTGGGGAAGCGCAGCGGCGCGGCGCTCTCGATCGAGGCCTTGTGGAAGAGCGGAACAGCGTCCGGCATCGTGTGGATCGCGGCGGTCTTGGCGCCGCCACCGCTCTCGCCCCAGACCATCACGTTGTCGGGGTCGCCCCCGAAGTTCTCGATGTTCTCCCTGGTCCAGTGCAGCGCCGCGAGGATGTCCAGCATTCCTTGGTTGGCGGCGTACCGGTCGTCGGCGGCGAGATCTCCCAGGAACAGGTAGCCCAGCAGGCCGAGCCGGTGGTTGGACTCGACCACCACCACGTCGTAGAGCTGCGCCAGATGGGTGCCGTCCTGCCCAGTGGCGGAGCCGGAGCCGATCATGTAGCCGCCGCCGTGGTTGTAGAACATCACCGGTCGCCGCCGGCGGTCCGCGCCGGGCGTCCAGATGTTGAGGTAGAGGCAGTCCTCGGAGGGCGCGGGCATCCGGCCGTTGCCGTTCGGGCCCATCTCGTTGCCGGCCGCCTGGAAGGCCGGGTTGGGGAAGTCCACCGTGTCGCGCACGCCCCGCCAACTCCGGGGTGGCTTGGGGGGCCTTGAACCGCAGTTCGCCGAGCGGTGGGGTGGCGTAGGGCACGCCGAGGAACTTCACGATGCCGTCCTCGCGCCGTCCGCGCACCCTGCCGTAACAGGTCGCCGCCTCGTCCGTTCGGTGCGCCCCGCGCGCGAGCGCCGGCGTCGGGACGCTCGTCGCGGCGACGACGGACAGGGCTCCGCCGATCACCGTCCTGCGGGTCATCTTCGAACCTGGCATCGGACCTCCTCGGATGGAGAGCGCGCAGCGGAAACCGTTGCCCTCGGCAGCGTTCACCGGGCAAGTGGATGAATCGATTCATTACAGGCTTACGGTCGTCCCGAAGTGCGCTTTCTTGAGCGTACCCAGCCGTACAGGTGGTGCGTGTCAGTGCGCGGTGGCGGGCCATCGGCGCTCCGACTGGGAAACGTTATCCATGAGGTCGTGGGCGCACAAGGAGTTCGACCGGCCATCCACGTCAGCCCGCGAGGGTCCCCGGAGGGCCCCAGAAGCCGAATTCCAGGACGACCGCCTCAGAAGAGAAAGAGCACCCCTGTCACGCACATCGCCGCAAGTACCGCGATCGACAGGACGTTGAACGTCACGTCCTGATTCTGCGAGCGGTGTTCGGCGGTGCGGTCGAGGGTGAAGACGGCCGGGTCGGCCTGGGAGTAGTGGACGGTGACCTCACGGCCGTACGCCCCGGCCGGGTCAGGGAGATGGGACGTGCAGTGGGCCGTGACGGCGGTGCCCTCGTGGGTGGTGAACGACACGACCGGGGTGATGGTGGTGTACGTGTGGCCGTCGTCCTGGTCGATGCTGACGTCCCTGAGGACGGCGACGACGCGACCCTCGGTGCTCTCCATCGCGGCCAGCTCGGCCGTGTGGTCGTTCTTGGCGCGGATCGTGGCGGGCAGGTGTGCGGCGGCGTAGAGAGCCAAGGGTCCGCCGAAGCCGATCAGGGCCCACGGCCAGGCCCAGTGGACCGCGGACAGGACCACCAGGCCGACGTACACCAGGAAGAGGGCGAACGACGGCCAGCCGAGGCCGCGGCTGGGCTCCTCGGGGCGGTTGGTGAACCGGTAGGCATGCGGTCTGCCGCGCGGGTGGCTGATCCCGACCTCCCTGCCGTCCCACGCCTCCGTGATCATCTCGCCGCGCTCACCGTCGTTGGTCACGGTGACCTCCTGCCCGCTGGCCGGGTCGGTGTAGGTGACGACCACCGATATCCCGCCCTTGCGGGACCCGCCGTGCCGGGGCTCGCGCACCCGCTCGACGCGTCCCGCCAGCCGGACCGTCCGCTGTGCCTTGGTCACCCCGGCCAGCGACATCCCGAACCCGACCAGCGCCACCGCACCCCACAGTGCGCACCACAGCACCAGAAACCCGGCCCACCCCACGTGTCCTCCTCCTGTCGATCCGGTCAACTGCCGCTGCGCCGCAGTACCTTGCCGTGCGCGTCCGCCTCCAGCGTCCCCGTGCTCCCGTCGCCGGTCACCACGATCCTGAGCGTGAGCTCGCCGGTCACCCCGTCCGCGGTCAGCTGCCAACTGCGCGGGGTGTCGACTCCGGTGCCGGCCTTGTCGACCAGCGCGGGGATGCGGTCGTAGGGCAGGGACCGAGGGTCGAATCCGCTCATGCCGCCGGGGGAGAAGACGACCGTGAGCAGGCGCTCCTGTACGACCAGGGTGAGCGCCCGGCGTTTGTCCGAGTCCCGTGTCAACGACTCGACGGACTTGCGGAGTTCGCCCTGGTCGAGCATCGACTGGCCCGGACCGAGGGTGACGGTGCCGGTCGCGGAGGTCACGGTGGTCGTGGACGACGACGAGGAGGCGGACGTGGACGGCCCGGGCGAGGCGCCACCCGTACCCTCGTCGCGGTCGAAGAGGTCGGCGCGGAACAGTACGAGCACGGCGGCCACGCCGAGCAGCAGCCCGAGCAGCGTGACAAAACCGGGGGCGCAGCCCTCGGGGGAGTCGCTCCTCATGGCGGGACCGGGTGCCGAGTCGACGCGCGCACCGGCCGCCCGCTCCTCCCAGTCCGGTGTCGGCCGCCGCACGATCCGGCTCTTCCACGGCCGGTCCGGCGGATAGTCCACCACCACGATGCCGCGCGGCCGGTAGTCGGCGAGCTCGACGAGGTTGACGTCCTGGCGGATCTCGACACGGAAGGCGGGAGCGTCGTCCGGTGCGACGGACAGCTCGAACCGCACCGGAACATCGCTGGCCTCACCTCCGACGGCCTCCAGGCTCTCGATCACCGCGAGCGCCGTACGCGGTACGACGGCCGCCTCCCGGGCACGACGAGGCGATGTGGCGAGGAGGAAGACGAGCCCATAGGCCGAGGGCAGCGCCAACCCGAGGACGATCAGCGACACCTCCCCGACGACGCACCCGCTGATGAAGGCGGTGAGCGAAGCGCCGATCACACCGCCCGTCACAAAGCCCAGGGCGAGGTCGGCGGGCCTGCCGCGGGTGGGCGGCGCGGCCGCGGTGATCGTCATGCGGCCGATTCTGCACGTCGGAGGTGACGCGCGACAGGCCCCTGAACGACCCGGGAGTACGGACTTTGTCCTGAGTGTGGAAAAAGAAGTGCCCTACTCATGCGTAAGTACTTCCACGTCTGGAAAATCGTTGTTACGTTCCTCTCCGACAGCCTGACGGGTGAGGGGAGAGGAGGGATCGTGCGGCGGATGACTGCTCGACCTGAGAACGCGCATCAGGCACGACTGCTGCGTCTGCTGCGGGACAACGGGTCCAACTCCCGTGCCCAGCTGGGCGATCAGGTCGATCTGTCACGGTCCAAGCTGGCCGTGGAGGTGGACCGGCTCCTGGACACCGGGCTGGTGGTCGCGGACGGACTGGCCCCCTCCCGGGGCGGTCGGCGCTCGCACAACATCCGGCTCGCGCCGACGCTGCGTTTCCTCGGCGTCGACATCGGCGCCACGTCGATCGATGTCGCCGTCACCAACGCGGAGTTGGAGGTCCTGGGGCATCTGAACCAGCCGATGGACGTCCGTGAGGGGCCGGTGGCGGTCTTCGAGCAGGTGCTGGCGATGGCCGCGAAGTTGCGGGCGACGGGGCTTGCGGAGGGTTTCGACGGTGCCGGTATCGGTGTTCCGGGGCCGGTGCGTTTCCCCGAGGGTGTTCCGGTGGCGCCGCCGATCATGCCGGGCTGGGACGGGTTCCCGGTGCGGGAGGCGCTCAGTCAGGAACTCGGCTGTCCGGTGATGGTCGACAACGACGTGAACCTGATGGCGATGGGGGAGCAGCACGCGGGCGTCGCCCGTTCGGTGGGCGACTTCCTCTGCGTCAAGATCGGTACCGGTATCGGCTGCGGCATCGTCGTCGGTGGCAGCGTCCACCGCGGGGTCACCGGTAGCGCGGGCGACATCGGGCACATCCAGGCCGTACCCGACGGGCGTCCGTGCGCCTGCGGCAACCGGGGCTGTCTGGAAGCCCACTTCAGCGGTGCCGCGCTGGCCGCCGACGCCGAGCAGGCCGCCCGTGAGGGCCGGTCGGCGGAGCTCGCCGCCCGGCTGGAGGCGGCGGGACGCCTGAGCGCCTCGGATGTCTCGGCCGCCGCGGCGGCGGGCGACGCCGTGGCTCTGGAACTCATCCGGGAGGGCGGGAAGCGTCTGGGGCAGGTCATCGCCGGGCTCGTCAGCTTCTTCAATCCGGGTCTGGTGGTGATCGGCGGAGGTGTGACCGGGCTCGGACACACCCTGCTGGCCAGTGTCAGGACCCAGGTCTACCGGCAGTCCCTGCCGCTGGCCACGGGCAACCTGCCCATCGTGCTGGGTGAGCTGGGACCCGCCGCCGGAGCCATCGGTGCGGCCCGCCTCATCAGCGACCACGTCTTCTCACCGGCCTGACCGCCGCCCGAACCCGACGGCGGACACGGCCCACGACGCCTGCCGTGGCGACCCCACGGCGCGCTCTCGCAACACCTCAAGCGACACACCCAGCGACGGACTCGGCCACACTTCCAGAAACACACCGAGCGGCAGAATCGGCCATACCTCCAGCGTCACACCCAGCCGCACTTCAAGCGACAGACTCGGCAACACCTCAAGCAACATCCCCAGCGCCGCCGTAGCCGCCGCATGCCGTCGACGGCCGGCCGCCACCCCCTGCTCGCCAGGCCGTCAGGCCTGCCCCGCCCTGCCCCGCCCCGGCACCCACGCACACGCGTACGACGCCCCGGGCTCCCCAGAGCTGCCCCCGCACCCGAACGCCCCTGTCCAGCCTGCCCGTTCACGGAGCACACCCCCCGAGGGGATCCTTCATGGCACCACAACCACCCCTGCTCACCATGGCCGGCATCACCAAGTCGTTCCCGGGCGTCCGCGCCCTGGACGGTGTGGACCTGGAGGTCCAGCCCGGGGAAGTCCACTGCCTCCTCGGCCAGAACGGCGCCGGCAAGTCCACTCTGATCAAGGTGATCGCCGGCGCCCACCAGCCCGACGGCGGGGAGATCACCTGGCAGGGCGAGCCGGTGGCCCTCAGGTCGCCGATCGCCGCCATGCGCCTCGGCATCGCCACCATCTACCAGGAACTCGACCTGATCGAGGGCCTGTCCGTCGCCGAGAACGTCTACCTGGGCCACGAGCCCACCGCCGCCGGGTTCGTCGTGCGCGGCTCCGCCGCCCGTACGGCGACCGCGCGGTTGCTGCACCGGCTGGGCCACTCGGAGATCGACCCGACCCGGCTCGTCGGTGAACTGTCCGCCGCCCAGCAGCAGATCGTCTCCATGGCCCGCGCGCTGTCCCACGAGGTCCGCCTGATCGTGATGGACGAGCCGTCGGCGGCGCTCGACCCCGAAGAGGTGGACAACCTGTTCAGGATCGTGGGCGATCTGACCGCCGAGGGCGTCGCCGTCATCTACATCTCCCACCGGCTTGAGGAGATCCGCCGCATCGGCGACCGGGTCACCGTCCTGAAGGAGGGCCGGTCGGTCGCGGGCGGGCTGCCCGCCAAGTCGACACCGACCAACGAGGTCGTGGCCCTGATGACCGGACGCAACGTGGAGTACGTCTTCCCCGAGCGCCCCGCGGCCGGATTCGCCGCGGAGCGGCAGCCGGTGCTGACGGTCGAAGGGCTCACCCGGCGAGGGGAGTTCGCACCCGTCGACCTGGAACTGCGGCCCGGAGAGATCGTGGGCCTCGCCGGGCTCGTCGGGTCCGGGCGCAGCGAGATCCTGGAGACGATCTACGGGGCCCGCAAACCCGACGGCGGTCGCGTCCTCGTCGACGGCACCCCCCTGCGCCCCGGAAGCGTGCGCGCCGCCGTCCGCGCCGGCATCGGCCTCGCACCCGAGGAACGCAAGGCGCAGGGCCTGCTGATGCTGGAGTCCGTCAGCAGCAACGTGTCGGTCTCCACCCTGTCGCGGTTCGCCCGCGCGGGCTGGATCGACCGCCGCGGCGAACGAGCCGCCGCGCACCAGGCGGTACGGGAGCTGTCCCTGCGGCCGGACAACCCCGACGCCGCGATCCGGACCCTGTCCGGCGGCAACCAGCAGAAGGCCGTGCTCGCCCGCTGGCTGTTGCGGGGCTGCAAGGTGCTGCTGCTGGACGAGCCGACCAGGGGTGTCGACATCGGGGCCCGGGCGGAGCTCTACGCCGTGATCCGCCGGCTGGCCGACGAGGGCCTGGCCGTACTTCTCGTGTCCAGCGAGGTGCCCGAGGTCCTGGGACTCGCCGACCGGGTGCTGGTGCTCCGTGAAGGCAGCGTCGTGCACACGGCGGACGCCCGGGAGCTCGACGAGCACCGCGTACTCGATCTTGTGATGGAAGGGAGCCTGACGCCATGACGCAGCCGGCCACTCGGGCGCAGCAGGAAGCGCCCACGCCCGCCGCCAAGTCCGCGGGGGAGCAGGACAGTTCGCGCCGATCGTGGCTGCGGTGGGACGTGCGCACGCTGTCCCTGCTCGGTGTCCTCGCCGTCCTCGTCGCCGTCGGTGGGATCACCGCGCCGGACGAGTTCCTGGCGACGAGCAACCTCCAACTCGTACTCACCCAGGCGTCCGTGATCGGCGTCGTCACCGTCGGCATGACGTTCGTCATCACCAGCGGCGGGATCGACCTGTCGGTCGGCGCGATGGTGGCGCTCGCCTCGGTATGGGCGACGACCGTGGCCACCCAGGAGTTCGGCTTCGCCGGCATCCTCTTCACCGCCGTGATCGTCGGTGTGGGCTGCGGTCTGGTGAACGGGCTGCTGATCGCCTACGGCAGGATGGTCCCGTTCATCGCCACGCTGGCCATGCTCGCGTCCGCCCGGGGTCTGGCCCTGCAGATCACGGACGGCAGCACCCAGGTCGTCTCGGTCCAGTCCGTGCTCGACCTCGGCTCCCGTGACTCCTACGTCCTCGGTATCCCGCCCCTGGTGCTGATCTTCGCCGCGGTCACGGTCATCGGCTGGCTGCTGCTCAACCGCACCACCTTCGGCCGCCGCACGGTCGCGGTCGGTGGCAACGCGGAAGCGGCACGCCTCGCAGGCATCGACGTCCGCCGCCAACGCCTGTACCTGTACCTGCTGTCCGGACTGTGCTGCGGCATCGCCGCCTTCATGCTGATCGTGCTCGCCGGGTCGGGCCAGAACACCAACGGCAACCTCTACGAGCTGGACGCCATCGCCGCCGCGATCATCGGCGGCACGCTGCTCAGCGGTGGCCGCGGCACCATCGTCGGCTCCGTCCTCGGGGTGCTGGTCTTCACCACGATCACCAACATCTTCGCCCTGAACAACCTCGAGACCGCTGTCCAGCAGATCGCGAAGGGCGCCATCATCGTCGCCGCTGTGCTGGTCCAGCGCCGCTCGCTGCACGGCGACTCCTGACGCCGGACGGCGGCCCCTGACACCGCCGTCCGGCCCCCTGCCTGCCTCAACCACCGCACACCGCCCAGTCGAAGGGTCGATCCGCCATGGCCAGAACCCCCAACACCAGCCGCAGAGCACTCCTGTTCGGCACCGCGGCCGTCTCCGCCGGCGCTCTGCTGACCGCCTGCACCAGCAACGAGACCAAGGACCAGGAACCGGCCGCGGACAACGCCCCGGTCGCCGACGACAAGCCCGGCAAGGCCGTCACCATCGGCTTCGCGGGCCCGCAGGCCGACCATGGCTGGCTCAACGCCATCAACGACAACGCCAAGTCGCGGGCGAAGAAGTACTCGGACGTCACCCTGGAGATCACCGAGGGCTCCAACGACACCGCCCAGCAGATCGGCCAGATCCAGACCCTCATCAACAAGAAGGTCGACGTCCTGGTGATCCTCCCGGCCGACGGCAAGGCCCTCACCCAGGTCGGCCTCCAGGCCATGCGGGCCGGCATCCCCGTCGTCAACCTCGACCGCGTCTTCGCCTCCCCGCAGGCCTACCGCTGCTGGATCGGCGGCGACAACTACGGCATGGGCCTCAACGCCGGGCACTACATCGGCGAACAGCTCAAGGACAAGAAGAACGCCAAGGTCGTCGAACTCGCCGGCCTCGACAACCTCGAACTGACCCAGCAGCGCACCAAGGGCTTCGACGACGCCCTGAAGAACTACCCCAACATCAAGAAGGTCGCCCGTCAGGCGGCCGACTTCACGGTCGAGTCCGGACAGGCCAAGATGGCCCAACTCCTCCAGGCCCAGTCGAACTTCGACGCGCTGTGGAACCACGACGACGACCAGGGCGTGGGCGCGCTGCGCGCCATCGACCAGGCCGGGCGCGACGACTTCCTGATGGTCGGCGGCGCGGGCGCCAAGTCCGCGATGGACGCCATCAAGGCCGGCAACAGCGTGCTCAAGGCGACCGTCCTGTACCCGCCGACGATGGCCGCCTCCGCCATCGACCTCGCCCGGGCGCTCGGTCAGGGCAAGGGGGTGGGCGGCCTCGCCGAGTTCGAGATCCCCTCCTCGCTGACCCTCTACTCGGCCGTGGTCACCAAGGACAACGTCGACCAGTACCTGCCGACCGGCTTCATCTGACCGGGCCGGGCCCAGCGCCCCGCCAAGACAGCGATGAGTCAGTGACACTCCGACGAGGAGGAATCCGGATGGAACAGAGGGACGCTCGGACCGCAGCGCCCGCACTCGGCGTGGGCATGGTCGGCTACGCGTTCATGGGCGCCGCGCACTCACAGGGGTGGCGCACCGTAGGGCACGTGTTCGACCTGCCGTTGCGGCCGGTGCTGGCCGCGATCGCCGGCCGCGACGCGCTCGCCGTGCGGGCGGCGGCCGACAAGCACGGCTGGGCCGCGACGGAGACCGACTGGCGTGCCCTCATAGCCCGCGACGACGTCCAGCTCGTCGACATCTGCACCCCGGGCGACAGCCATGCCGAGATCGCGATCGCCGCGCTGGAGGCCGGCAAGCACGTGCTGTGCGAGAAGCCGCTGGCCAATTCGGTCGCCGAGGCGGAGGCCATGGTCGCGGCGGCCGAAGACGCCCGTGCACGGGGCCAGTTGGCCATGGTGGGCTTCAACTACCGGCGCGTACCCGCCCTCACCTTCGCCCGTCGGCTGATCGGCGAGGGCAGGCTCGGCACCCTGCGCCACGTACGGGTCAGCTACCTCCAGGACTGGCTGGTCGACCCTGACTTCCCGCTGACCTGGCGGCTCCAGCGGGAGCACGCGGGGTCGGGGGCGCTCGGCGACCTCGGCGCGCACATCGTGGACCTCGCCCAGTTCCTGACGGGCGAGGCACTGGTCGGCGTCTCCGCCCAGTTGGAGACCTTCGTCAAGGAGCGCCCCCGCCTCGACGGCGCCTCCTCGGGCCTGACCGCGTCGGGCGGCGCCCGACGCGGGCCGGTGACCGTGGACGACGCGGCCGTCTTCACCGGCCGGTTCGCCTCCGGGGCGCTCGCCGTGTTCGAGGCGACCCGTATGGCGTCGGGGCGCAAGAACGGCCTGCGGCTGGAGGTGAACGGCGAGTTCGGCTCGCTCGCCTTCGATCTGGAGCGTCTCAACGAGCTGTTCTTCCACGACCACCGCGAGCCCGCCGCCACGGCCGGGTTCCGCAGGATCCTCGTCACCGAGCCCGAGCACCCGTACCTGGAGGGCTGGTGGCCGCCGGGCCACCCGCTGGGCTACGAGCACACCTTCGCCCACCAGGCCCGCGACCTCGTCGAGGCCATCGCGACCGGCACCGATCCGATCCCGTCGTTCGCCGACGGGTTGCAGGTGCAGCGGGTGCTCGCCGCGGTGGAGGAGAGCGCCGAGAAGAACTCCGTCTACACGCCCGTCGCCGTCTGAGGAGGGTCTCCGAGATGCCACGACAGTTCACGCTCTTCACCGGCCAGTGGGCGGACCTCCCCCTGGAGGAGGTCTGCCGCCTCGCCCGCGACTTCGGCTACGACGGCCTCGAACTCGCCTGCTGGGGCGACCACTTCGAGGTCGACAAGGCCCTGACGGACCCGTCCTACCTGGACTCCCGACACGCGTTGCTCGACAAGTACGGCCTCAAGTGCTGGGCCATCTCCAACCACCTCGTCGGCCAGGCCGTCTGCGACGCCATCATCGACGAACGCCACCAGGCGATCCTGCCGGACGCCATCTGGGCCGACGGTGACCCCGAAGGCGTACGCCGGAGGGCCGCCGACCGTATCAAGGACACCGCTCGCGCTGCGGCCGCCTTCGGTGTCGACACCGTCATCGGCTTCACCGGATCGTCGATCTGGCACCTGGTCGCGATGTTCCCGCCCGCGCCCGAGGCGATGATCGAGCGTGGCTACGAGGACTTCGCCAGCCGCTGGAATCCGATCCTGGACGTGTTCGACGCGGAGGGTGTGCGGTTCGCGCACGAGGTCCATCCCAGCGAGATCGCCTACGACTACTGGACAACCCAGCGCGCGCTGGCAGCCGTTGACCACCGGCCGGCCTTCGGGCTGAACTTCGACCCCTCCCACTTCGTGTGGCAGGACCTGGACCCGGTCGGCTTCCTCTACGACTTCCGCGACCGGATCTACCACGTCGACTGCAAGGAAGCCCGCAAGCGCCTCGACGGCCGCAACGGCCGCCTCGGCTCCCACCTCCCGTGGGGCGACCCGCGCCGTGGGTGGGACTTCGTCTCGGCCGGGCACGGGGACGTGCCGTGGGAGGACGTCTTCCGGATGCTGCGCTCCATCGGCTACGACGGCCCGATCTCGGTCGAGTGGGAGGACGCCGGCATGGACCGGCTCCAGGGCGCCCCCGAGGCACTGCGCAGTCTCAAGGCGTACGACTTCGAGCCCCCGTCGACCTCGTTCGACGCGGCGTTCGGCGGCGGCGACAACTAGCCACCACCGTCGGGCGATTGCCCTCTCTCAACTCGTCAGAGCCGACCAGGTCCGTGCCCGGCAGCGGTGAGCCGCCGGGCCGGTCCGGGCTGCCCCGCCCCTCCTTTGTCCTGCTGCGGGAAGAAGTTCGCTTTCTTCGTGCACAAGGGGTTCCGGCCAAAGACGAACGGGGCTACGGTCCCTTCGTGCACAGGAACCACACAGTGGTCCGAGACTGACCCGCACCGCGTAGGGCCAAGTGCCCCCAGGTATCCCGCAGTTCTCATCGGCGGCCTTCTGCCGCCCCCTCGCACGCCGTAACCGCGCCCGCTGACGGAGAAGAACTCCCAGGCCGCGGCCAAAGCCGCCCCAATGCCGGCGGTGGGCGAGAGGCTCCGCGCCTCGCCCACCGTCCTCCACACCACATCGGCACATCGACATGGCAGGGAGGCAGCCCGTGAACAACGACGGGAAAGCAGCGCAGCCCCAGAACGGGGAGGCGACGGCACGCACCGGTGTCTGGTTCGTCGGGGCCCGCGGATCGGTGGCCACCACCGCCGTCGCCGGATGCGCGGCCGTCACCGCCGGACTGCACCCGCCGACCGGCATGGTCACCGAGACCCCGCCGTTCGACGGCGCCGGCCTGCCGCCCCTGTCCTCGCTCGTCTTCGGCGGCCACGACACCGCCCACGCCCCGCTGCCCAAGCGGGCCGAACACCTCACCGACGCGGGCGTCCTGCCCCACGGCCTCGCCCCCGCCGTCCGCGCCGAACTCCACGCCGCGGACGAGGAGATACGGCTCGGCGGCCCCCTTCCGGACGACGCTCGCGACGACGAGGAACTCATCGCGGACTTCGCCGCCGACCTCACCTCGTTCCGCGCCCGCAACGCACTGGAGCGGGTGGTCGTCGTCAACGTCTCCTCCACGGAGGCGCTGCCCGCGCCCGATGCCGTACGACTGCCGCCCAGCTCCCTCTACGCGGCCGCCGCCGTGCGAGCCGGCTGCCCCTACGTCAACTTCACGCCCTCCACCGGGCTGCGCACCCCGGCCCTCACGGCCGCTGCCGCTCGTGCCGGACTTCCCCACGCGGGCCGGGACGGCAAGACCGGCCAGACGCTGCTGCGCGCCGCGCTCGCCCCGATGTTCGTCCAACGCGCCCTGGAGGTACGGGCCTGGTCGGGCACCAATCTGCTGGGCGGCGGAGACGGCGCCGCGCTCGCCGACCCCGGCGCGGCGGCGGCGAAGAACGCCGGCAAGGAACGCGTCCTGGCCGACACCCTCGGGCACACCCCGCAGGGCGAGGTGCACATCGACGACGTACCGGTGCTCGGCGACTGGAAGACCGCCTGGGACCACATCGCCTTCGACGGCTTCCTCGGCTCGCGCATGATCCTCCAGACCATCTGGCAGGGCTGCGACTCGGCCCTGGCCGCCCCCCTGGTCCTGGACCTGGCCCGACTGGTCGCCCGTGCCCACGAGGCGGGTCTGTCCGGCCCGCTCCCGGACCTCGGCTTCTACTTCAAGGACCCCGACGCGGGCCCGTCGGGTCTCGCGGAGCAGTTCACCGCGCTGCTGTCGTTCGCCGACCGACTGCGGGAGGCGCGGTGATCCGCCGCCTACGCGGCCGCGTCACACCGGTGCGCCCGTCCAAGCCCGCCGCATCGCGCGCACGCCTGCGGGACTGGGCCGAACTGCTCCGCGTCTCCGCGCTGTTCACCGTCCCCGGCGATGCCCTCGCCGGCGCCGCGGCCACCGCTCCGCGGCCCAACCGCGGCACGGCGTACGCCATGGGTGCCTCGCTCTGCCTCTACGAGGCGGGCATGGCGCTCAACGACTGGGCCGACCGCGACGAGGACGCCGTCGACCGCCCGCACCGGCCCCTGCCTTCCGGCCGTATCTCCCCGACGGCCGCACTGGGCGCGGCCGGACTCCTGACCGCGGCGGGCCTGACGCTCGCCGCCCGCGCGGGCCGCCCCGCACTCGCGGCGGCGTCGGCCCTGACCGCCACGGTCTGGGCGTACGACCTCCGCCTGAAGCACACCTCGGCGGCCCCCGCGGCGATGGCCGCGGCCCGCGCCCTGGACCTCGTGCTCGGCGCGACGGCCACCCTGACGTCCCCTCAAGGACGCGTCCCCGCCGCTCCCGACGCCGCCCGCCGCATCGCGGCGCCCGCCCTCGCCCTGGCCGCCCACACCTACGCCGTCACCGCCGTCTCCCGGTACGAGACGCACGGAGGTTCCGCGCGCACCCCCCTGGCTGCCCTCGCCGTGACGACCACCCTCGGCGTCCTGCTGGCAGGCAAGCGCGCGACGCCCCCGACACTGGCGGCCATCGCATACGTCCGCACCACCGCCCTCCCGTACCTGCACGCCGCCCTGAACCCGTCCCCGCCCCTGACCCAGCGCGCCGTGGGCGGCGGGATCCGCGCCCTGATCCCGCTCCAGGCCGCGCTCGCCGCCCGGTCCGGGGCGAACGGCACGGCCCTCGCCGTCCTGGGGCTCGTCCCCGTGGCCCGCACGCTGGCACGGAAAGTGAGCGTCACATGAGCCGCCACCAGCGCCTCCGCCTCGGTTACGGCACCAACGGGCTCACCGACCTCCGTCTCGACGACGCCCTCGGCCTCCTCGCCGACCTCGGCTACGACGGCGTCGGACTGACTCTCGACCACATGCACCTCGACCCGCTCGCCCCCGATCTCGTCGCCCGCACCGCCCGAGTCGCCCGCCGGCTCGGCGCACTCGGCCTCACCGCGACCGTCGAGACCGGCGCCCGCTACGTCCTCGACCCCCGCCGCAAGCACGGCCCGTCGCTGCTCGACGCGGACCCCGAAGGGCGGGCCGCCCGCACCCGGTTGCTGCTCACGGCGGTCCAGGTCGCGGCGGACCTCGGAGCCCACGCCGTGCACTGCTTCAGCGGCATCACACCTCCCGGCACCGACGCCGACACCGCCTGGCAGCGCCTTGAGGCGGCGCTCACACCCGTACTCGACGCCGCGGCGGCCGCCGGCGTACCGCTGGCGATCGAACCCGAACCGGGCCACCTCCTCGCCACCCTCGACGACTTCCACCGGCTCCGCCGTATGCTCGACGACCCGGAGCCGCTCGGACTGACCCTCGACATCGGCCACTGCCAGTGCCTGGAAGCGGAGTCGCCCGCCGACTGCGTCCGGGCGGCCGGGCCCTGGCTGCGACATGTGCAGATCGAGGACATGCGGCGCGGGGTGCACGAGCATCTGCCGTTCGGCGACGGCGAGATCGACTTCCCGCCCGTGCTGGACGCCCTCGCCGCCACCGGTTACCAGGGCCTGACCGTCGTGGAACTGCCCCGCCACTCCCACGCCGGACCCGAACTGGCCCGCACCTCCATCGAGTTCCTGCGAGCCGTGGCGGTCGCCCCCGTGAAGGGGGTCTCGGCGGCATGACGCGACCACCCCTGACCTGGACCCGTGACACCGTCAGCGCGGCGTTGCCCACCGATGACGCCCGCAGCTGGTTCGACGCAGCACTGACGGACGCGGCACAGGCCTCACCGACCTGGGAGCTGCGGTTCGCCGCCGCCGGACGGCACTGCGGCAACGACCACGCGGACGCCGTACGGGCACTGCTGCTGGTCGAGGCCACCTCGGGGATCGACACCCTGAACCGGCTCTACCAGCACGGCAGCGCCGCCGAACGCCGGGCCGTACTACGGGCGTTGCCCGCCCTGGTCGAGGGGCCGCACGCCGTGCACCTCGTCGAGGACGCGCTGCGCAGCAACGACACCCGGCTGATCGCCGCCGCCGTCGGCCCGTACGCCGCCGCCCACCTCGATCCGCACGCCTGGCGGCACGCCGTCCTGAAGTGCCTGTTCACCGGCGTCCCCCTCGACGCGGTCGCGAACCTCCCACAACGGGCGGCCGGCGACGGCGAACTGGCCCGCATGCTCACCGACTACGCCGCCGAGCGAACGGCAGCCGGCCGCGAGGTGCCCGACGACCTCGGCCGCGTGCTGACCCTGACGGGCGAAGAGCCCAAGGAGCTGTGATGCGCATCTTCGACCCCCACATCCACATGACGTCCCGCACCACCGACGACTACGAGGCCATGTACGCCGCCGGTGTCCGCGCCGTCGTCGAGCCGTCCTTCTGGCTCGGCCAGCCCCGGACCTCGACCGCCTCCTTCCTCGACTACTTCGACGCCCTCCTCGGCTGGGAGCCCTTCCGCGCCGCCCAGTACGGCATCGCCCACCACTGCACCCTCGCCCTCAACCCCAAGGAGGCCAACGACCCGCGCTGCACGCCGGTCCTGGACGAACTGCCCCGCTATCTCGTCAAGGACGGCGTCGTCGCCGTCGGCGAGATCGGCTACGACTCCATGACCCCGGCCGAGGACACCGCCCTGGCCGCCCAGCTCCAACTCGCCGCCGACCACGGCCTGCCCGCCCTCGTGCACACCCCGCACCGCGACAAGCTCGTCGGCCTGCGCCGCACCGTGGACGTCGTCCGCGAGTCGGGCCTGCCGCTGGAGCGGGTGCTGCTCGACCACCTCAACGAGACCACCGTCAAAGTCGCCAAGGACAGCGGCTGCTGGCTCGGGTTCTCCGTCTACCCGGACACCAAGATGGACGAGGACCGCATGGTCGACATTCTGCGGATCCACGGAACGGAGAAGGTCCTCGTCAACTCGGCGGCCGACTGGGGGAGAAGCGACCCCCTCAAGACCCGCAAGGTCGCCGACGCCATGCTCGCGTCCGGCTTCGCCGAGGACGACGTCGACCAGGTGCTGTGGCGCAACCCCGTCGCCTTCTACGGACTCAGCGGCCGACTGAGCCTCGACGTCCCCGAAGCCGAGGGCTCGCACGAGGGCAACTCCATCCTGCGCGGAGGCGAGTAGCCCATGCGCTTCCGCCACCCCGACGGCTCCACCGTCCACCTCGCCTACTGCACCAACGTCCACCCCGCCGAGACCCTCGACGGCGTCCTCGCCCAACTCCGCGACCAC
The DNA here is from genome assembly GCF_045041065.1 of Streptomyces sp. NBC_00028. Lineage (NCBI taxonomy): Bacteria > Bacillati > Actinomycetota > Actinomycetes > Kitasatosporales > Streptomycetaceae > Streptomyces > Streptomyces sp. NBC_00028. The sequence continues at coordinate 9,409,220 of NZ_CP108293.1, forward strand.
TGCGAGCCCGTGCGCAGATCCCTGGGCCGCGACCGCCTCGGCATCGGCCTGTGGCTGGCCAAGGGCGCCGCACACACACTGATCGCCGACCCGGTGGCACTGCGGAGCCTGCGCGCCGAACTCGACCGGCGCGGGCTCGAAGTGGTGACACTCAACGGCTTCCCCTACGACGGGTTCGGCGCCGAAGAGGTCAAGTACCGCGTCTACGAACCCGACTGGGCCGACCCCGAACGCCTCGCACACACCACCGACCTGGCCCGGCTGCTGACCGCGCTGCTGCCCGACGACGTCACCGAAGGGACCATCTCCACCCTTCCGCTCGCCTGGCGCACCGGCTTCGACGGGCACGCCGCCGCCACCGCCGGCGCGGCGCTGACCACACTGTCGGGCCAGCTCGACGCACTGGAGGAGCTGACCGGTAAATCGATCCGTGTCGCGCTCGAACCGGAGCCAGGGTGCACGGTGGAGACCACCGCGGACGCGATCGGGCCGCTCACGGCGCTGCCCGGCGACCGCATCGGCGTCTGCGTGGACACGTGCCATCTCGCCACCTCCTTCGAGGACCCGGCCACCGCCCTGACCGCGCTCGACACGGCCGGCGTCGGCATCCCCAAGGCGCAGCTGTCGGCCGCCCTGCACGCCGAGGAACCCGGCAGGCCCGAAGTCCGCGCCGCCCTCGCCGCCTTCGACGAACCCCGCTTCCTGCACCAGACCCGCACCCTCACGCCCGGTGGTCTGCGCGGTACCGACGACCTCGGCGAGGCACTGGCCACCGATGCCCTGCCCGACGCCGCACCCTGGCGCGCCCACTTCCACGTCCCCCTGCACGCCCCGCCCGCCGCACCGCTGACCTCCACCCTGCCGGTGCTCCAGGAGGCCCTGGCCCTGCTGGTGGGAGGCGTGCAGCCACGCACCCGGCACCTCGAAGTGGAGACCTACACCTGGCAGGCGCTGCCGCCCGAGCTGCGCCCCCGCACCCGAGCCCAGCTCGTCGACGGCATCGCCGCCGAACTCACCCTCGCCCGCGACCTGTTGACCGACCTCGGCCTGAAGGAACTCCCATGAGCAGCCGCCCGACACCGCTCCTGGTCCTCGACGTGGTCGGCCTCACCCCCCGTCTCCTGGACGACATGCCCCGTCTCAAGGCGCTGGCGGTCTCCGGCTCGCAGGCCCACCTGTCCACCGTGCTCCCGGCCGTGACCTGTAGCGCCCAGTCGACTTTCCTGACCGGCACGCTGCCCGCCGAGCACGGCATCGTCGGCAACGGCTGGTACTTCCGCGAACTCGGCGACGTACTGCTGTGGCGGCAGCACAACGGACTCGTCGCCGGCGACAAACTCTGGGACGCCGCCCGCCGCGCCCACCCCGGCTACACGGTCGCCAACATCTGCTGGTGGTACGCCATGGGCGCAGACACCGACTTCACCGTCACCCCACGGCCGGTCTACTACGCCGACGGCCGCAAGGAACCCGACTGCTACACGCGCCCACCGTCCCTGCACGACGAACTCACCGAAGAACTCGGCACCTTCCCCCTCTTCCACTTCTGGGGACCGGGCGCGGACATCGTCTCCAGCCAGTGGATCGCCGACGCCACCCGCCACATCATGCGCACCCGCCATCCCGACCTGACCCTCTGCTACCTCCCTCATCTCGACTACGACCTCCAGCGGTTCGGCCCCGACGACCCGCGCTCGCACCGGGCCGCCGCCGAACTCGACGCCGTCATCGGCCCGTTGCTCGACGACGCCCGCGCCGAGGGCCGCACGGTCGTGGCCCTGTCCGAGTACGGCATCACCCGCGTCAGCCGCCCGGTCGACATCAACCGCGCCCTGCGCCGCGCCGGCCTCCTCGAAGTGCACACGCAGGACGGCATGGAGTACCTCGACCCGATGGCCTCCCGCGCCTTCGCGGTCGCCGACCACCAGATCGCCCACGTGTACGTCCGGCGCCCCGAGGATCTGGCGGCCACCCGCGAAGTGCTGGCGGACCTGCCGGGCATCGACGAGATCCTCGACGACGAGGGCAAGAAGGCCAACGGGCTCGATCACCCGCGCTCCGGCGAACTGATCGCGGTCGCCGCGCCGGACGCCTGGTTCACGTACTACTACTGGCTCGACGACGACCGGGCCCCCGACTTCGCCCGGCTCGTCGAGATCCACCGCAAGCCCGGCTACGACCCCGTCGAGCTGTTCATGGACCCCGAGGACCCCTACGTCCGCCTCAAGGCGGCCAAGGCGGTGGCCCGCAAGAAGCTCGGCATGCGCTACCGCATGGCGGTCGTACCCCTTGATCCCGCACCCCTTCGCGGCAGCCACGGCCGCCGCCCCACGAGCGACGACGACGGTCCGCTCGTCCTGGTCTCCACCCCCCGCGCAGTGTCCGGCCGCGTCGCGGCCACCGAAGTGAAATCCCTGCTCCTGCGGCTCGCCGGCCTCTCCTGAGACCGGCGGCCGCCAGGCTTCCGCAGCACTCGCTACAACGAAAGAGAGAACCACTGTGACCGCGTTCAACGACGAAGCCGTCACCGGCGACGACCTGCGCTGCACCCTCGGCGTCAGCCGCCGCCGTTTCCTCAGCACCTGCACGGCCGTCTCCGCCGCGGCGATCGCCGCTCCGGTCTTCGGCGCCGCCCCCGCGCTGGCGCAGGACAGAACCGAGGCCGCCGCCGACCGGGGCCGTTCCGCGCTGGTCCCGCCGAACAAGCGGGGCATCATCCTCTACACCGTCCGTGACGCGGTCGGCCGCGACCCGCTCGCCTCCGACCTGCCCTCCGGGTTCCGCGAGGTGTTCAAGCAGCTGTCGCGCTTCGGCTACCGGCAGGTGGAGTTCGCCGGTTACGGCCAGCACGCCAACGCTCCCGGCGGCGCCGACCTGGGCACCGTCCAGGGCGCGAAGCTCCTGCGCTCCTGGCTCGACGAGTACGGGCTGCGGGCCCAGGGCAGCCACGGCTACATCCCGCCGTCCTGGCCGCTGACCACGTCCGACCTGGACACCTTCAAGCGCTTCCTGGAGATATCCAACATCCTCGGCATGGAGCACATGGGGACCGGCGCCGACCCCACCAACACCCGCTACCGGGCCGACTGGGACGTCGCCGCGGAGAAGTGGAACACCCTGGGCGGCATCGCCCGCCGTGAGGGCCTCAAGCTGTACACCCACAACCACGACGCGGCTTACGACTTCCTGCTCGACGGTGGCCCGCTCGACGACCAGGGCAAGCCCACCCGCAGCTCCGGCATCCGCAAGCTGGAGTACTTCCTGAAGGTCACGGACCGCAAGAACGTCTATCTGGAGCTGGACGTCTTCTGGGCACACGTGGCCCAGTACAAGTTCCACACGTACACCGCCCACGACGGCTCGCAGCGCGAGGACGTCTTCGACCCGGCCGCCCTCGTGGTCCGCAACACCAACCGCTTCCCGCTCTTCCACGCGAAGGACGGCGTGATCAACCTCCAGAGCGGCCTGGGCTACGACATGGTGCCGTTCGGTACGGGCGACATCGACTACCGGAAGTTCTTCACCCGGGTCGGCGCGAAGAACTACCACAACCCGATGGTCGAGCAGGACAACGCGCCGAGCACGACCGCCCTCGGCCAGTCCCTGGAGTTCGCCAAGGTCGGCTACGACAACCTCGCGGCCCTGCGTGCCTGCAACTGACGTCCTGTCACCCACTGTTCAGGTCAAAGGAGTTCTGAGTGCGTAACAGACGCATCGTCACCCTGCTCGGGGCGGCCGCCCTGGCCGGAGCCATCGGGCTGCTGCCTCTCCCCGCGGCCCAGGCCCACCCGTCGGACCCCGCACCGCCGACGTCGTCGGACTTCCAGAAGGTCACCCTCAACGACCGCCCGGGCGAGCCGATGGCCCTGGCCGTGCTGCCCGACCGGCGTGTGCTGCACACCGCCCGCACCGGAGAGGTCCGCGTCCACGACCCCAAGAGCGGCGTGAACTTCCTCGCCGCCGACATGAAGAAGAGCCCCGCCGGGCTCTACCAGCACGACGAGGAGGGCGTGCAGGGCATCGCCGTCGACCCGGGCTTCGCCAAGAACCACTGGGTCTACCTCTACTACTCGCCCCGCCTCGACACCCCCATGGACGACCCGGCCACCCCGGGCGTCAACGAAGGCGACGCACCGCAGTTCGGCACGGCCGCCGACTTCGCCAAGTACAAGGGCGTGACCCGCCTGTCTCGGTTCAAGCTCGTGGGCAACAAGCTCGACTTCGGCACCGAGCAGAAGATCCTCGACGTGCCGGCCGACCGCGGCATCTGCTGCCACGTCGGCGGCAAGATCGACTTCGACCGCAAGGGCAACCTGTTCCTGTCGACCGGCGACGACTCCAACCCGTTCTCCTCCGACGGCTACGCCCCGCTCGACGACCGCGCCGACCGCAACCCGGCCTACGACGCGCGGCGCACCGCGGGCAACACCAACGACCTGCGCGGCAAGGTCCTGCGCATCAAGGCCAAGCGCAACGGCGGCTATTCGATACCCGACGGCAACCTGTTCGCCCCGGGCACGGCGAAGACCCGTCCCGAGATCTATGCCATGGGCCTGCGTAACCCGTTCCGGTTCGGAGTGGACGAGAAGACCGGTGAGGTCTACGTCGGCGACTACTCGCCCGACGCCAACAGCGCCAACCCCAACCGCGGTCCCGCCGGCCAGGGCCGCTGGATGGTCATCGACCGCCCCGCCAACTACGGCTGGCCGTTCTGCGTGACCCAGGACCAGCCCTACCAGGACTACGACTTCGCCACCCAGACCTCCGGCGGCGCCTTCAACTGCGCCAAGCCGGTCAACGACTCACGCCACAACACCGGCCGCAGCGAGCTGCCCCCGGTCGAGGACGCCGAGATCGTCTACGGCTACGGCGCCACCCCGGAGTTCCCCGAACTCGGCACCGGCGGCATCGGCCCCATGGGCGGCCCGGTCTACAGCTACGACAAGCACAACAAGGCCGCCAACCGCTGGCCCCAGTACTTCGACGGCAAGCCGCTCTTCTACGAGTGGACCCGCGACCAGATGAAGGCCATCACCCTCGGCAAGAACAACGAGGTGCGGAAGATCGAGGACGCGATCCCCGGTATCGTCACGGACGGCCCGATCGACGCCGAGTTCGGCCCCGACGGCGCGCTGTACGTCCTCGAATACGGCACCGGGTACTTCGCGGAACTGCCCGAGGCCCAGCTCTCCCGCATCGACTTCGTCCGCGGCAACCGCACCCCGGAGCCCAAGGTCGCCGCGGACGTGGTCAACGGCACCAGTCCGCTGACCGTCCAGTTCTCCAGCAGCGGCACCAAGGACGCCGACGGTGACGCCCTGCGCTACGCCTGGGACTTCGACGCCGACGGCACCGTCGACTCCAGGGAGGCGAACCCGACGCACACCTTCGACAAGAACGGCGTCTACGACGCCACGCTGAAGGTCACCGACAGCACCGGCCGCTCGGCCTCCGCCTCGGTGCCCGTCGTGGTCGGCAACAAGGCGCCGGTCGTCTCCCTCACCACCGACCCCGCCCCGCACGGCGGCACGCCGTTCCACTGGGGTGACACGGTCACCTGGCAGGTCACCGTCACCGACGACCAGCCGGTGGACTGCGCCAAGGTCAGCGTCTCGTTCATCCTCGGCCACGACACGCACGGTCACCCGCTCTCCACGAGCAACGGCTGCTCCGGCTCGTTCAAGACCTTCGTGGACGGCGGTCACTCCGGCTCGGACAACCTCAAGGCCGTCTTCAACGCCACCTACACCGACACGCCCCCGGCGGGCCTCCCGTCCCTCACGGGCAGCGCCGAGGTCGCCCTGACCCCCGCCGACTGACCTCCACCGTCCACACCGTGGCGGGGCGCCACCCTCCGGGGCGCCCCGCCACGCACATGCGCGGGCGAAAGGAGGTGAGGCCGCAGAGTGCCTCGACGCGGGCACCTGCCGCTGACGAGGCCGCGTGGTGCCGTATCGGGAGAAGCGTTGACCGACGTTCGACTCCGGAGTCGGTCCGGGCGGCCGGGGCGGCGCACGCGTGCCGCGGTGTGGGCGCGGTGCCCCGGGCCGCCCGGCCGCTTGCGTTCGCGGTGGCGCGCGACGGTCCACGGGGCGGTGCCGGCAGGCACCCGGCGCGCGGTGCCGACAGGGCGGCGCCGCGGCGCGGTGTTCCTCGTGCGGGGCGTGCCGTCGAGCGGCAGGAGCGCGTGCAACCCGGCGAGCAGGGCCAGGACGTTGAGCAGCGGAGCCGGCATCGGGGACGGCAGCTCGCTGGCCAGGGGCACATACGCCCACAGCAGCGCGGCGGACCAGCGTGCCGTGAGCACCAGTCGATGCCCGGCGCGTCGTCCCTGCCCGACGTGCACGGAAGTCCTCTTTCCGTTCTTTCGCACGATGCTCTCCATTCCGGGAACCGGATCGTCGTTCATCAGGAGATCAGAGCACCGTGAATTCCCGGCAGGGCTCATGAGGGGGCTCATGAATCGCCGCCGACGCTCACGCCAACTGTCCGCCCCTATGCTGGTGTTCACGCGTAGTTCGGCCCTCGGAGGAGGTGGGCGTACGTGACTGACGTGGCCGCGGAGAGGCGAACCCGACCGCAGCGAAACGTACGGCTGGAAAGCCTGATCGAGGAATCCGGTATCAGTCACAAGAGACTCTCCCACCGTCTCAATCAGATCTGCCTGTCGCACGGAATCACCAGTGAGTACACGCACACCTCCGTGGCCAACTGGTGCCGCCGCGGCGTGCGGCCGCGCTGGCCCGTGCCGCAGCACATCTGCGCCGTGCTGTCCGAAGGCCTGGGCAGGCCGGTCGGCCTCGGAGAGATCGGTATGGAGCGGCCGGGGCAACTGGACCGCGACGCCGGTCTGGAGTTCCCGAGGGGCCAACGCGACGCGATCAGCGAAGCATCGTCGTATTGGAGCACAGTGAACCGGCGGACCTTCCTCGCCAGCTCGCCCTTTGCGGTCTCGGCCTTCTCGGAACCGGTGACGCGGTGGCTTGTCAACCCGACCGAGCCCCTGTCACCCCCGTCCGGGAAGATCACGGTCGACCGGTCGCACATCCAGGAACTGCGGGAGGCGGCCGACTCCGCCCGGCTGTGGGACTCCCGCTTCGGGGGCGCGACCTGGAAGTCCCAGTCACTGACCGCCTATCTGTACGACCGGGTCGCGCCGCTGCTGGACGGCAGGTACTCCGAGAGGGACGGACGCGATCTGTTCTCGGTGACCGCCGAGATGGCCAGGCTCGCCGGCTGGACCGCCTTCGACGCCGGCCAGCACCAGGTCGCCCAGCGCCACTTCATCCAGGCGCTGCGGCTGGCCAAGGCCGGCAGTGACGTGCACCTCGGTTCGTATGTGCTCAGCACCATGGCCATGCAGGCGCTGATGCGCGGTTTCACCTCCCAGGCCATCGACATGGCCCAGGGCGCGTACGAGCGGGTTCCCACCGCCGACCCGCGCGTCCTGGGGTTCGCCAAGCTCATCGAGGCACGGGCCCACGCCCGGCAGCGGGACGCCCGGGCGGCCGCCTCCTGTCTCGCCACGGCCGAGCGGCTCCAGGAGCGTGGTGCGGCGGAGGGAGCCGGGGAGCGTCCCTGGATCGAGTTCTTCTCCCGGCAGCGGATCGTCACCGACGCCACGGAGATCTTCCGCGACCTCGGACATCCCCGGGCCACCTTCTCCTGGCACGCGCTGGGTTCGATGCCCGGGGACGCCTACGCCCGCTCGCGTGGCATCCGCCTCTCTGTCCTCGCGACCGCCCACGCCCAGTCGGGCGAGTTGGAGCACTCGCTGAGGCTGGGAGGCGAGTCGCTGAGGCTGTTCGGCCGACTCCAGAGCATCCGTGGACTCGACTACCTGAAGATCTACACCGAGTCGCTCGCCCCCTGGCGCCGCGAGCCGGTCGTGGTCGCCTACCTGAAGGACGTACGGGATCTGGCCGCGCAGCTCGCTACGGCCGCCTGAGCCGCCAGCCCAACAACCCCCAGCCGACAGCCGACCGACGGAGGTCGTGCCATGAACCGTCCCCACCAGCCGAGCCGTCCGAATCGCCGAATAGTGCTCTCCGCGGCGGGCGGCGGCACCCTCTCCGCCGCCCTGCCCGGCTACGACGGCTTCCCGGGGCGGCCGTCAGGACCGGCCGCGCGCCACCAGGTCCGCCCGGAGGAGGTCGCGGCCCTGCGCAGGGCCGTCGGGGCCGTCCGGCACGGCGATTCCCGGTACGGCGGTGGCAGCGCCCAGGCCCAGGCGGCGGTCCATCTGCTCGACCAGTGGGCCCTGCCCCTGTTCGGTCGGCCGGTGTCGGCGGGCCGCGAGCAGGAGCTGTGCGGGATCTGCGCCGAATTGGCCCGCCTGGCCGGCTGGGCGGCGCTCGACACCGGGCGACACGCCGCCGCCGCTCGGCACTTCGAGCGCGCCCTGTACTGGGCGCGCGCGGCGGACGACGCCGACGCGACCACGTATGTCCTGGCCACCATGGCCCTGCACGCCGCCCTCTACCGGCGTCCCGCCACCGCCCTCGACATGATCCAGGGCGCGCTCGGCACGGGTGTGCACCACGCGAGTTCCCGCGTCCTGGCGTTCGCCCGGCTCATCGAAGCCCGCGCCCACGCCCGCGCGAGCGACAGCCGGGCGGCCGGCACCGCCCTCGCTGCCGCCGAGCGTCTCCTCGACGCCTCGCGCCCCGGAGACGCGCCGGAGTGGCTCGACTTCTTCACCCACCCCCGGCTCGCTGCCGACGCCGCGGAGATCCACCGCGACCTCGGTGACTTCCGGGCCTGTCTCGCCTGGCACGGGCAGGCGGAGGCGATGGCACCGAACGCCTTCACCCGATCGGTGGGCATGCGGCTCGCGGTCGTCGCCACCGCCCACCTCAAGACGGGAGACCTGGAGCAGAGCCTGGCCCTCGGGCACCGTTCGGTGGACGTCCTTCGGCAGGTCGACTCCCACCGCGCACGCGACTACGTCCTGCGGCTCGTCCGGGGCCTCACGCCACACCGGGACCTGCGCCCGGTCGAGAGCTTCCTCACTCGGATCCGACACGAACTGAGCCCCCCGGCACGGTAGTCGAACACCGGACGGACGGCGATCACCTCTCGCCTACCCTGCTCCCATGAGCCGACCCCCGAGCCTCGCCCTCCCCGCACGCACACGCGCCGGGCTCCTGGAGACCGAGCGAGGCCGCTTCGCCGCCCTCGACTGCACGCCGCCCGCCGGGGTCCCGCACGTCGGCACCGTGCTGCTCGTGCCCGGTTTCATCGGGAGCAAGGAGGACTTCCTGCCTCTGCTGCGCCCCCTGAGCGAGGCGGGATACCGCGCGGTGGCGGTCGACGGCCGCGGCCAGCACGAGACGCCTGGGCCGGCCGACGAGGAGGCGTACGCGCAGCACGAACTGGCCGCCGACGTACGCGCTCAGACGGCGGCACTCGAAGAGGAAGGCACGGGAGGTGCGCAGGGCGCGGGAGTTGGGGAACCGGGCATCTTGCTGCACCTGCTCGGACACTCGCTGGGTGCCCTGACCGCCCGCAGCGCCGTACTCGCCGCCGCGACCTCCTGCCCCTGGGCCTCTCTCACCCTGATGGGATCGGGCCCGGCCGCGGTCCGGCCCGAGCAGCAGAAGCGCGTACGGCTGCTCGTCGAATGGCTGCCGACGCTGGGAAAGGAGGCCCTGTGGCAGGAGATGCAGAAGGCACCGCGATCGGAGCAGGCGGCGGACGAACTGCCCGCCGACGTCGCGGAGTTCCTGCACCGCCGCTGGCTGAACACCGTTCCCGAGCAGCTCACCGCGACGGGCCGCCGCCTCCTCACGGAACCGGACCGGGTCGCTGAACTGGCCGCCGTACCGATCCCCAAGCTGGTTCTCTCCGGCAGTACGGACTATGCCTGGCCGGTGCCCTGGCAGGACGACATGGCCACCCGCCTCGCCGCCGACCGCGCGGTCATCGAAGGCGCCGACCACTCGCCCAACGTGGAACAACCCACCGCGACGGCCCGTGCCCTGATCGCCTTCTGGCAGCGGGTCGAGGCGCGGAGGCACACGCCGGGAACCCGGTCCAGGCTTTCAGCGTGAGGGTCGGACGGGGCCGGCGGTCCGCCCCACGTCACGCCGGCGTTGCAACGGCAGCGGGCTCCAGGCGGACGACGACGCTCTTCGACGTGGGTGTGTTGCTGATGTCGGCGACGCTGTCGAGCGGCACGAGGACGTTGGTCTCGGGGTAGTAGGCGGCGGCAGAGCCCGGGGGAGTGGGATAGCCGACGACGCGGAAGGCGTCCGCGCGGCGTTCCGAGCCGTCGGACCAGACGCTGACCAGGTCGACGAGGCTGCCGTCGGCGAGGCCGAGGCCGGTGAGGTCGGCGGGGTTGACGAGGACCACGCGCCGTCCGCCCTTGATGCCCCGGTAGCGGTCGTCCATGGCGTAGGGAACGGTGTTCCACTGGTCGTGCGAGCGCAGGGTCTGGAGGATCAGGTGACCCTTGGGGGCCTGGAGCAGGGTGAAGTCGTTGACGCTGAAGACGGCCTTGCCGGTGGGGGTGCGGAAGACACGGGAGTTGACCGGGTTGGGCAGGCGGAAGCCGCCCGGGCGGCGGACCCGTTCGTTGAAGTCCTCGAAGCCGTCGACCACCCGGGCGATGCGGTCGCGGACGCGGTCGTAGTCGGCCTCGAAGTCGGCCCAGGGGATGTCCGGCGACGAGCCCAGCACCTTACGGGCGAGGCGGGTGATGATGGACACCTCGCTCAACAGGCGCGGGGAGGCGGGGGCGAGGCGGCCGCGGGTGGCGTGGACCTCGCTCATGGAGTCCTCGACCGTCATGAACTGCTCGCCGCCCGCCTGTATGTCCCGATCGCTGCGGCCCAGCGTGGGCAGGATGAGGGCGGTGCGTCCGCACACCGCGTGGGAGCGGTTGAGCTTGGTCGAGATGTGCGCGGTCAGCCGGCAGGTGCGCAGCGCGCGCTCGGTGACGTCGCTGTCGGGCGAGGCCCGGACGAAGTTGCCGGCGACTCCGACGAACACCTTGGCGTGGCCGTCGCGCATGGCCCGGATCGAGTCCACGGAGTCCAGACCGTGCCGGGTGGGCGGCGCGAAGCCGAACTCGCGCCCCAGGGCGTCCAGGAAGGCCTGTGGCATGCGCTCCCAGATGCCCATGGTGCGGTCGCCCTGCACGTTGGAGTGCCCGCGCACCGGGCACACCCCCGCGCCCGGGCGGCCGATGTTGCCGCGCAGCAGAAGGAAGTTGACGACCTCGCGGATGGTGGGCACGCCGTGCTTGTGCTGGGTCAGGCCCATCGCCCAGCAGACGATGACACCGCGGCTGGCCAGCACCCGCTCGTGGACCCGCTCGATCTCGTCCCGGCTCAGTCCGGTGGCCTCCAGCACGGCGTCCCAGGACGTCTCCCGGATGTGCTCGGCGAAGGCGTCGTAACCGGTGGTGTGCGCGTCGATGAACGCGCGGTCCAGGACGGTGCCGGGCTCCTTGTCCTCGGCCTCGACCAGCATCAGGTTCAGCGCCTGGAACAGCGCGAGGTCGCCGCCGGGCCGTATCTGCAGGAACTGGTCGGCGATGTCGGTGCCGCGGCCGATGACGCCGCGGGCCTTCTGCGGGTGCTTGAAGCGCAGCAGCCCCGCCTCGGGGAGCGGGTTGACGGCGATGACGTGGCCGCCGCGGCGCTTGGTCTCCTCCAGGGCGGAGAGCATGCGCGGGTGGTTGGTGCCCGGGTTCTGGCCCACGACGAAGACGAGGTCAGAGTCGTACAGGTCGTCGAGGCTGACGCTGCCCTTGCCGATGCCGAGGGTCTCGCCGAGGGCCGAACCGCTGGACTCGTGGCACATGTTGGAGCAGTCCGGCAGGTTGTTGGTGCCGAAGGCCCGGGCGAACAGCTGGAGCAGGAAGGCGGGTTCGTTGGCGAGACGGCCGGAGGTGTAGAACAGCGCCTCGTCCGGGTGGTCCAGGGCGCGCAGTTCACGGGCGAGGAGGTCCAGGGCCTCGTCCCAGTCGATCGGCTCGTAGTGGGTCGCGCCGGCGCGCAGCACCATCGGTTCGGTCAGACGGCCTTGCTGGTTGAGCCAGTAGTCGGACTTCCGGCTCAGCTCGTCGACCGAGTGCTGCCGGAAGAAGTCGGCGCTCACCCGGCGGGAGGTGGCCTCGTCGGCGATGTGCTTGGCGCCGTTCTCGCAGTACTCGTTGCGGTGCCGCTTGCCGGGAGCGGGCTCGGGCCAGGCGCAGCCCGGGCAGTCGAAACCCTTGGTCTGGTTGATGTTGAGCAGCGTCAGCGCGGTCCGCTTCGGCGAGGTCTGCCCGAGCGCGTACTGGAGCGCGTGCACGACGGCGGGGGCGCCGGTGGCCCAGGTCTTGGGGGCCGACACCGACAGTTCGCCCTCGTCCGGTTCGCCTTCGTCGAGATCCCGCATCCCGCCCACGCCCTTTCCCCACCTGTCCTCCCGCACACTCTTCGCCCGTAGGTAGGGCCAGGTCAAAGCGGTAGTTCCGATCACGTGAAAGGCGTCACCGATCACCGGTGAGCCCGGGACAGAGTGAGCGAGCGTGGATCATTGAGGGGTGCTGCTGCGCCAACTCGAATACCTCGTCGCCCTCGCTCGCGCCCGCCACTTCGCGAAGGCGGCCCAGGCCTGCTATGTCTCCCAGCCGACCCTGTCCGAGGGCATCCGGAAACTGGAGGACGAACTCGGCGTGCCCCTGGTCCAACGGGGCCGCCGATTCGAGGGGTTCACCCCGGAAGGCGAACGGGTCGTCATGTGGGCGCGCCGCATCCTCGCCGACCGGGACGCGATGCGGGGCGAACTCCAGGCGCTGCGGGCCGGTCTGAGCGGGCGGCTGCGCATCGGCACCGTCCCCACGGCCGCCACGGCGGTCGCGCTGCTGACCCAGCCGTTCTGCGCCGCCAACCCCCTCGCCACAGTGCAGGTCTTCGCCGATCTGCGGTCCGAGGACATCATCAACCGGCTGGGGGCCTACGAACTCGACGCCGCCGTGACCTACCACAGCACCGTCGCCGACCACGGCTTCACGTTCGTACCGCTGTACCAGGAGCGGTACGTCCTGCTGATCCAGCGCTCCGCTGCCGAGGCGGGGCCCGCGGAGATCGCGTGGGAGGAGGCGGCGCACTATCCGCTCTGCCTGTTGCACCCCGGGATGCAGGGGCGTCAGGTCATCGACGCGGCCTTCGACTCGGTGGGTGTCCAGGTGACCCCGAGGGTGGAGACCGACTCGATCGCCTCCATGTTCGCGCAGGTCAGGGCCGGTCAGTGGGCGAGTGTCGTCCCGCACGCCTGGCTGCACGTCTTCGGTGTCCCGCCCGGCATGCACGCCGTCCCGCTCGTGGACCCGGTACGCACCGAGCAGATGGGACTGGTCCTGCCCGCCCGCGAGCCGGTTTCCCCGATCGGCCAGGCGCTGCTCGACGTCGCGGACCGCTCGGTCGTCGCGGCGACGCTGGAAGGGCTCCCCGACCCGTACTGAGCGGGAGCGCCGCCGTCTGGGCGCCCCTCAGGAGGTCTCCGGCGGCCATCCGAGGGCTCGGAAGACGGCGACGGGATCGAGGTAGTCGCGCCAGGACGACCGTCGACCTGTCGGTGTCGTGATGGACCGCCAGCTCGTCGGCGCCGTACAGGAGCATCGCGTCGCGGTAGCCGCGGTACAGGTCGGCGACCGCGCGCCGGCCCTCGACCCGGCTCGGACAGCCGGGGACACAGACCACGTACTCGACCACGACGTCCTCGGCCAGGAGGTCGAAGAAGTGCTCCGCCTCGACCAGGCCGGTCAGGCCCTCCTGGATGATCCGGAAGAACGGCTCCAGGGCCGCGAAGTCCTGATGGTTCCGGGCGGAGTTGTCGTCGGACACGGTCACATCGCCGCCGTCGCGGTCCAGGCGTGGGCATGGCGCCGTGCGAACTCGTGGAAGGTGGTCGCCTTGCGTCCGGTGACCTTCTCGATGTCGTCGTTGGGCGTGGCCGTGGCCCGTGCGGATGGTCCAGGTCGGCCAGCGGAGCATCACCGCGTAGTCGGCGGGCGCCCCGGCGGCGACGGCGCCGCCGATCCACGCCTCAGCTGGGCCGGCCGCTGCGCACCACCGAGGGCCGCCTGAGACTGCGCTTCGCCCTGACCACCCGGCGCCTGGCAAGCGGCTGAGGCGACCGGCGCCGAGGGGTGCGGCGAGAACCGGGTGCACCTCGGGAGCAGGCCGGTGTGCCGAGCGAAGTCGCAGGATCCGCCGGTCCCGCGGTCAGGCGTGGCGGGCGTACGACGTGAGGCGATCGGCGAGTGCGAGGACGAGGTCGCGCAGTTCGGCGGGGCGCTCGATGACGAACGGCCGGTCGAGTGCGGCGAGTACCGGAGGCAGCCAGTCGAGCCGCTCGGCCCGCAGCTCCACGCGCAGCCACCGCTCGGCCGCCGGGTCCTGCCCGGCCTCGGGCTCGTGCTCGTGCAGGCTCGCGACGCTTGCGGGAAGACGGGCGCGGATCTGTTCGACCGTCCCGTGGATCCGCAAGGTCACCTCGTGCCGGTACTCGGCCGTGGCGAACCCTGACATCACGCGTTCTGCCGGAGCCGGACCCTCGGGCGCCTCGAACGAGCCGGGCAGGGTCCTCGCGTCCGCGATGCGGTCGAGCCGGAAGGTCCGGTCCTCGCCGACCTGGGCGTCCTTGCCCGTGACATACCAACGGCCCGCGTGGGCGACGATCCCGTACGCGTGCAGCGTGCGTTCACTGCGCCGTCCGCCACGGTCGGTGTAGCGGATCGAGACCGGCCTGCGGTGGCGCACGGCATCGGCGAGGGTGAGCAGGAGCCCGGCGTCCGGGTGCGCCGACTCGCCGGGCTGATCCGTGAAGGCGAGGGCCTCCAGGAGGGAGTCGAGGCGGTGGGCGAGGTGCCGGGGGAGCACGCGCCGGATCTTCGCCGACGCCGTCTCGTTCGCCGTGCGCTCCGTCGTCGTCAGCCCTGCCCGGCGGCCGGTGACCAGGCCGAGCAGCACGGCCAGCGCCTCGTCGTCGCTGAGCATGAGCGGCGGCAGGCGGTACCCGGGAGCCAGCCGGTACCCGCCGTAGCGGCCGCGCACCGACTCCACGGGAACGTCCAGGTCGACCAGCTGCTCCACGTACCGCCGCACGGTGCGTCCTTCGACACCGAGACGGTCGGCGAGCTCGGCCATGGTCCGGGTGCCGCCCGACTGCAGGAGCTCCAGGAGGGTCAGCACGCGGCCGGTGGGGCGAGGCATGTTCGCAGCCTAACGCCGATACAGGACCGATTCTGTCCAGTATCTCTCCTAGCCTGCGACGAGCACGCCCGCACGCCCTTCAGCACAGCCAAGGAGATCTCCCATGGACATGGACTTCGTCTCGATCCGCATCATCACCGGCGACGTCGCACGCCTCGTCGACTTCTACGAGCGAGCCACGGGCGTGCGGGCGGCGTGGGCCACCGAGGACTTCGCCGAACTCAGGACCGCGGGCGCGACCCTCGCGATCGCCGGCACCCGCACCGTCCCGCTGTTCGCCCCGGGCTCCGCCCGCCCCGCGGACAACCACAGCGTGATCACCGAGTTCCGCGTCGACGACGTGGACCGCGTCCACCAGAACCTGACCGGCCTCGTCACCGACTTCGTCGCCGGGCCCACCACGATGCCCTGGGGCAACCGTTCGCTGCTGTTCCGCGACCCCGACGGCAACCTCGTCAACTTCTTCACGCCCGTGACGGCGGCCGCCGTGGAGAAGTTCGCCCGCTGACGCGCATCAGTGAGGAACAGGCCACCATGGCCGCCGCCGTCGCACCCGGACGCCCGCGAAGGGGTGGGCGGAATCCGGGTGCTCGGTCGGAAGCCACCGCGGGCCACCGACCGGGCGGTCCTCGCCGAACAGGCGCCTACTTCTCCGCCGCCCGCAGCCGCTGGGCCGCCGTGTCGCCGCGTCGGCCGACCGGTACGACACCCGTCGCGGCGCCGAGGCCGTAGGCGGGCATGTCGACGTACACCGATTCGTAGGAGCCCGCCGGCACGATGAACGTCTCGTGCCAGATGCCCACATGGCCCTTTCCGGCCCGTGCTCGTCGGTTGAACGCCGACCAAGCCGGCCGGTGCTCCTTGTTCTGCTCGTGGGCGTAGGCGAGGAGCCGTTCCTTGTCGGTCCAGTACTCGACGACGTAGAAGTCCCGCAGGCCGCCGTAGAGCACCTTGTAGCCGAGCAGCCCGCTGCCCTTCTCCTGTGACAGCTCGCGCAGCATGCGGGGCATCGACATGAAGGCCGGGACCCAACTGGAGAACGCCCACAGTCGGTTGATCCGAAGCCCGATGTGGAAGACGACGACATCGCCCTCGGCCGCGGCGGTATTTCGACCCGGTACTACTTTCTCGGGCATGTTCCTCCTCTGCTCCCCGTGGTGTCGGGTGCGCGTCATGGCCGGACGAGCGAGCGGTGCTTCGAGCGAATCGCCCAGGCGTGGATCGCGAGCCCGATCCCCCAGCCGACAATCGACCACACGGGCCAGAAGAAGTGGTCGGGTGTGAGAATCGCCCACAGCACCACCTGGGCCGCATTGGCGACGACGTACCAGAGAAGGTGGATACGCAGGCCCCACCTCATGGCCTTTTCGGTCTTGTGCATGTTCCCTCCCACGGGTCAGCGGATCGGTGCGCCTACGGTGTCCGGCGGGGCTACTGGGGGAGCGTCCGCTCCTGTACGGCGGTCTCGACGAGGGCCACCGTCGCGCCCGGCCGGGAGACGAACACCATGTGCGAGGCGCCCTCGACCACCTGGGTCTTCGCGCCGGAGCGCTGGGCCATGAACTCCTGCGTCGCCGGCGGGATGATCCGGTCGGCGCCGCTGATCAGGTTGTAGCTCGGGATCGTGTGCCAGGCCTGCGGGCCGGCGGCGGGTTCGCCCAGGGCGGCGCCGGTGGCGGGGCGTTGGGTGATCGAGTAGAGGGCGGCCTCCTCCGCCGACACGTCGGCCGCGAAATGCGGATGAAAGACCTTCGGGTCGATGTACAGGTCCACCTGACCGTCGGGCAGCGGCACCGGTTTCAGGGACTCGCCCACGGTGCTGCCCGGGAACTTCTCCACCAGCGCTTGTGCGCTCTCGCCCGTCTCGGGCACGAACGCCGCCAGATAGACCAGTGCCTTGACGTTCGTGTTCCCCTGGGCGGCAGTCGAGATGACCGCACCGCCGTACGAGTGCCCGACCAACACGATCGGTCCCTCGATGCTCTCCAGCAATGCCCTGACCTGAGCCGCGTCAAAAGCGAGCCCGCGCAGTGGATTCGGCGCGGCGACCACTGAATGGCCGTCGGTGACAAGCCGCTTGGCGACGGCGTTGAAGCCGCTGCTGTCGGCAAAGGCTCCGTGTACGAGCACGATCGTCGGTTTCCCGCTCACCATGGACCAGCCTCTCCTTCGGATGACGACGTCTTCGCGATCGACGCAAAGCTATGGCGCCGTACTGGACAGGAATGGAACGAGACCGGGACGTCGATCCGGGTGGCCTTCCCTGGTCATTCAGTCGCCGTCAAGTCGGCCCGGCCAGGGTGAGCGCCTCGAAGGACAGCAGACCGGGCAATTACTGGTAATCGCTTTCCCTGTCACAGGACTTGAGCCACCATGGACGCCGGATGGCGGCGAAGGCCGGCCAGGGCTGGGAATGGGAAAAGGAATGGCTTCCTCCGCCGCGTCTCTGCGTCTGCAGGTTCTCGGTCCGATGCGGATCTGGCGGGACGGCGTCGAACTGGACCCCGGCCCTCGGCAGCAGTCGTACCTGCTCGCGCTCCTGCTCGCCCGCGCGGGCAAGCCGATCACCACGAGCGAACTGGTCGACCTGATCTGGGCCGAGGACGTCCCGGCGTCGGCTCTCAACATCCTCCAGAAGTACGTCGGCGCGTTGCGACGGCTGCTGGAGCCTTCGCTGCCCGTCCGTGAAGCCGGCTCGTTCCTCCATCGGCGCGGCAATTCCTACCTCTTCGTCGCGGGCTCCGCCGTTCTGGACCTCGTCGCCTTCCGGGAACTCGTCGAAGCCGCCAGGGCCGCGCTGGCCCGGCACGAGCACGAGACGGCTCTCGATCACTACGTCGAGGCCCTCGGGCTCTGGCACGGCTCGGCGGGTGACGGCATCGCCGACGGGACGCTCGCCGCGACGGTCTTCACCGCACTCGACAACGAGTTCTACGACGCGTGCACCGGGGCGGCGGCTCTTGCCGTGCCGACGGGCCACCCGGAGCGGGTGCTCGCGGCGCTGCAACTGGCCGCGTCGATGGCGCCGTTCAACGAGCCCGTGCTGGCCGCCCTCGTCGGCGTTCTCGGCGCCTGCGGCCGCCAGGCGGAGGCGCTGTCGGTGTTCCGCCAGGCCCGCGACAGGCTCGCCGAGGAGCTCGGCATCGACCCGGGTCAGGGGCTGGTGGACGCACAGCAGCGCATCCTCGCGCAGCCCACGGCGGCGCCGGCGGTGCGGGATCCGGACAGGGAGGTGGAGGCCGGACGGGCCACCTTGATCGGCCGGACGGAGGAACTCGCCACGCTGCGGCGCCTGGTGGAGCGCGCGCTCGCCGGCGACAGCGCGATCGGCGTCGTCGAGGGCGAACCGGGTGCGGGCAAGACGCGGCTGTTGGAGGAGGCCGCCGCCGTGGCGGGCCGGCTGGGTGCGCTCACCGTCTGGGGCTCCTGCCTGGAGGGCGAGGGGACCCCGGCGATGTGGCCGTGGGAGCAGGCACTCGGCCAGGTCGTGCACAGTCTGCCCACCGCGGCGAGCGAACAGTGGCTCACGGGCGGGCTGGGCGGCCTCCTCGGGGCGCGGGAGGACGCCGGCCGGGAACTCCCCGACGGCAACGCCCAGTTCCGGCTGTTCGAACAGGTCGTCGCCCTCGTCGGACAGGCCTCGGCGCGGCGGCCGACCCTCCTGATCCTCGACGACCTCCAATGGGCCGACGTCACCTCCCTCCAACTGTTGCAGCATCTGGCGGGGCGGCTGCCCCAGGGCACGGCGCTCATCGGCGCGTTGCGCGACCGCGCGCCCACCCTCAGCCCTGACCTCTCCCGGGTGCTGGCCGCCGCGAGCCGACGGCCCGGCCACCGCAGGTTCCGGCTCGGGCCGCTCGGTCCGGCCGACGTGGCCGAACTCATCCGCAACGAGGCGGGCCAGGATCCCGGCGACGCCGTCGCCCGCGCCATCCACGCCCGTACCTCCGGCAACCCGTTCTTCGTCCGCGAACTGTCCCGGCTCCTCGACGGGGTCGGCGCGCTCGGCGTCGGCGACGCGTCCGCGGCGGCCGGGGTCCCCTCCACCGTCCATGACGTCGTCCGCGACCGGATGGCCGGGCTCGACGACCGCGCCCGCGGCCTGCTGCGGGTGGCCGCGCTCATCGGCCGCGACGTCGACCTCAGGCTGCTGTCCCGCGCCACTGGTGTGGAGGTCGCGGACTGCCTCGTTCGCCTGGAACCGCTGCACACGCTCGGGCTGCTCGAACCCGGACCGCGGGACCCGTCCTCGCTCCGCTTCGCGCACGACCTGGTGCGCGAGTCGGTCTCCGAGACCGCGACGACACAGCAGGTCACCCAGTTGCATCTGCGTGTCGCGGACGCCCTCGAACAGATCCACGCCGACGACGAGGACGTCGCCGAACGCCTCGCCTACCACCTGTGGGCCGCCGGCCCCCTCGCCGACCCCGGCCGCACCGCGGAGGCACTGATCCGCGCCGGCCGCCGCGCGGCGGCCAGGCTCGCCTTCGAGTCCGCCAACCGGCAGCTGCGCTCCGCCGTCCAGGTCACCCGCGCCTCCGGATTGATGGAGCTGGAGTTCTCCGCCCTCACGCTGCTCGCCATCGTCGTCCGACGGCAGTCGGGCTACGACGCCTCGACCTTCGATCTGCTGGGACGGGCCGAGTACCTGGCCCGCACGCTCGGCCGGGAGGCGGAGGCCGCCGACTTCCTCTTCATCCGCCTGATGGGCGCCTACACCGCCATGGAGAAGGGCCGCGGGCAGCTGGCCCGCCGCATGCACGAGCTCGGTCAGGCGTCCTCCTCTCCCGCCGTCCGACGCTACGGCCGGCAGGCATGGGGCCTGCACCAGTGGGACATCGGCAACATCGGCGAGGCATACCGGTGCTTCAGCAAGGAGGAGGTCGCAATCGGCGGCACCGCCGCCCCGGACGAGGAGACACCGCTGCGGCGGGACGGCAGCATTCCCGGGGAAGGACCCGGCTGGCGGGCCGTCATGACCGCGCTGCACGGTGATGTCGACACGGCGTTGGCCTTCGTCGACACCTGGGACACCCCAAGGGACCCGTACGCGGCCTCGGTCTGGGTCTACTACACGACCATGATCGCTTCCATGGCCGGGGACGCGGAAACGGCACGGCGCGCCGGCGAGCGGTGGGTCGCCGCAGGCCTCGCCCGCCTCAGCGCCCATATCGACCACTACATCCGGCAGTTCTGGTGCTGGGCGCGCGCCCTCACCGGCGATGACCCGGCCGGCGCCGCGGCCGAGGCCGAGGAACTCCTGGCCGCCCACCTGCTCGATCCGCCGCAATGGGGCATCGCCTACCACTACGCGCTGATCGCCGAGATGTGGCTGGCCGCCGGATCGCCCGACCGGGCCGACGCCGCGCTCGGCCGAGCCGACCAGGCCATGTGGGACTACGGCCAGCGGTACGCCGAAGGGCTGCTCCTGCTGCTGAAGGCGCGCCTGCTTCAGGCCCGCGGCGCACCCTCTACCGCGGTCCGGGCCGCCGCCGAACACGCCCACACGCAATCCACCGCATACGAGGCACACTTGTTCGCTCGCCGCGCCGAACACCTCCTCTCCGCACCTGGAGGGGGCGCATGACCACGGGTCCGGAGGAACACAACGGGCTGACTGTCCTGGCCCGGGGGCTCTCCGCGCCGAAAGGCTTCGTCGACGCCAGCCTGGCCGCCCCCGCCCCGGCACGATCCGACTGCTGGGGGGCATCCCCGCCCCCGCGGCGCTGCCGGTCGAGGCGATCGGCCAGGCGTCCGCGCAGGTGTGGCAGGACCCCGACGCCGCCATCGCGAGCCTGCAGTACGGGCCGCCGCGCGGATCCGACGCGCTGTGCGCCTGGATCGCGCGACGGGAGGGCGTCGACCCGAGCCGGATCGTGGTGACCAACGGCGGCATGCACGGCCTCGCACTGACGGTGCTGACCGTCGTCGAACGCGACGCCACCGTCGCCGTGGACGATCCGGTCTTCCCGGGATTCCTGTGGGCCCTGGAGGTGTCGACGACCCGAACCCTTCCGGTACCGGTCGTGGCGGGCGGCTTCGACGTCGAACACCTCGCCCGGCGGCTCGCCAACGGCACCCGGATCGCCGCCGCCTACACCGTGCCCGACTTCCACAACCCCGCCCAGGTCAGTCTCTCGGCACCGAAACGCCGGGCACTGATCGAGCTCGCCGAACGGTACGGCTTCTATGTGATCGTCGACGATCCGTACCGCGAACTGCGCTTCCGCGGACAGGACCAGGGGGTCGCCGTCTTCCACGAGTCGGATCGGGCGATCCACGTCAACACCTTCACCAAGACCCTCGGCCCCGGCTGGCGTGTGGGCTGGCTGGTGCTGCCGGACCACCTCGTGGACCCGGTGACCCGGCTGCGCAACCGGCTCGACGTCCACACGTCCTCGGTGACCCAGGCGACGATCGAACGGCTGCTCACCGACGACGCCACCCGCTTCGACCGGATCGTGCACGGCGCCACCACCCTGTACCGAGAGCGCGCCGACGCGCTGATCGACGCTCTGCGGGAGCAACTACCGGGCGCCTTCCGCATCGTGGCCCCCGAAGGCGGCCTGTTCCTCTGGCCGCGACTCACCGACGACGCCGTGGATCCCACCGAGCTGTTCCGGCGGGCGGCCGCCCACGGCGTGCTCTACCAGCCGGGGGAGTACTTCGCGGCGGACCCCGGGCAGCGCTCCTCGGCCCGGCATCTGCGGTTGTCCTACAGCGACCGCACGCCGGAAGAACTGCGGGAGGCCGTACGCCGGCTGGCCCTGGCCTTCTGACGACGCAGACATTCCCATCGGGGATCTCCTGGAGGCGGTACATGACAGACGTTCGGCTTCCCCTGCGCGCACTCGTCCCGTTCGCCGCCGGTTCGGTCGGCATGGGCATCTGGGTCACCGTGCCGGGCATCTTCCTGCTGTACTTCCTGACCGACGTCCTGGGCGTGCCGCCGTACGCGGCCGGTCTCGCGCTGCTGCTGCCGAACGTCGCCGACATCGTGACGCACCCGTGGGTGGGCCGGCTCTCCGACACCGACCTGGCCGCCACCGGCCACCGGCGGCGACTGATGCTGGTCGGCTGCGTCGTGGTGCTCGCCTTCGTGGCCCTGTTCGCGGTGCCCTCGGGGCTGCACGGGACGGCCGCCGCGATATGGGTCGCGGCGGCACTGGTCGCCGGCAACCTGCTCTACTCGCTCTACCAGGTCTCCTACCTCGCCACCCCGGCCGACCTGCGCATCGGCTACCACGAGCGGACCCGTCTCATGGGCTACCGCAACGTGGTGATCACCGTGAGCGTCCTGCTCGCCGGCGTAGCCGCGCCGGTGGTCGCCGGTGACGATCCGGGCGTCGGCGACTACACGAGGATGGCCCTGTTGCTCGGCGCGGTCATGCTCGTGGCGATGCTGGTCGGCATCGCCGGCGTCGCCCGCCTCAACCGGGCGGCCCCGGGCATCCCGGCCGGGCCGGGAAGCAGAGGTGGGCTGCTGGTGGCGCTGCGCGACCGCCAGTTCCGTGCGCTGGCCGCGTCCTATCTGACCGTCGCGATCACGATGAACCTGGTACTGGCCGCCATGCCGTACTTCGCCGAGTACGAGTTGGGCCGCTCCTCGCTCACGACCGTGCTCATCGCGGCGTTCATGGCACCGGCGGTCCTGACCACGCCCCTGTGGGTCCTGGTGGCCCGGCGTCTCGGCAAGCAGCGCAGCCTGCTCTTCGCCCAGGCGGCGTTCGTGGCCGGCTCGCTGGTGCTGGCCCTGGGCGCGGGGGCCGGCCTGCCCCTGCTGATCGCCGCCGTGTCCGTGCTGGGCGTCGCGTTCGCCGCGATGCAGCTGATGCCGCTGTCGATGGTGCCCGACGTCATCGCCGCCGCCGGGCCGGCCGGCGCCGCAAGCGCGGGCAGCTACACCGGCGTGTGGACCGCCGCCGAGGCCACCGGTGGCGCGCTGGGACCGTACGTGTACTCGGCCTGCCTGGCTGTGGGCGGTTTCGTGGCCTCCAGTGCGGGCGAGCACGTCACGCAGTCTTCCGGTGCGCTGGCGGCCGTTCGCTACGGCTTCACCCTGGTCCCGGCCGTGCTCATGACGATCGCCGTCGTGCTGCAACGCCACTACACCTTGGACGAGCACGCCCACTGTCAGGCGCCCAGTGACGTCGTGGGAAGGCGCGCTTGACAACAACGGAATCGGCGCCCGGAATCCTGTTCAGTTCTCGTCAAGTAGCCGCTTCTACGCTGACCCGCGATCACCACTGAGAACAGCGGAAATCAAAGGGGACACAGCGATGACGACAACTCGCCGACGGCTGTTGGCCGGATCCGCCGCGGTCGTGATGGGCGCCGCACTCGACGCGCCCGCCGCGCACGCGCACACCGCGAGCGGCGGCGGCCGGAAGCCCACCGTGGTACTCGTGCACGGAGCGTTCGCCGACGCCTCCGGCTGGAACGGGGTCGCCTCCCGGCTCATCCGCGACGGCTATCCGGTCATCGCGCCGTCCAACCCCCTGCGTGGCGTGGCCGCCGACTCCGCCTATCTCGCAAGCGTCCTCGCGACCCTCAGCGGCCCGCTCGTCCTGGTCGCGCACTCCTACGGCGGGATCGTCGTCACGAACGCCGCGACCGGCAACCCGAACGTCAAGGCGCTGGTCTACGTGGCCGCGTTCGCGCCCGACCAGGGCGAGACGTTGCTGGGCCTGCAGACGAAGTACCCGGGAAGCAGGCTCAGCGAGGCGGCACTGGACTTCCGTCCCTACGGTGAGGGCCTCGTCGACGGCTACATCAAGAAGGAGTTCTTCCACGACGTGTTCGCCGGCGACCTGCCGAAGGCGACCACCGCGCTGATGTGGGCCGGCCAGCGGCCGGCCGACGTGCGCACCCTCGGGGAGCCGTCCGGCACCCCGGCCTGGAGGACCGTTCCGTCCTGGTACCTGGTGGGCCGCGACGACCAGGTCCTGCCCCCGGCGGCGCAGCGGTTCATGGCACACCGGGCCGGCGCGCACACCTTCGAGGCCGACACCTCACACGTCGCGATGATCGCGCGGCCCGCGGCGACCGCCGCCCTCATCAGGCGCGCCGCGCGCTGACACCTCCGGGCGGGCGACGACCACCCCCTCGCCCGTCCCCGTCCCATCGACCCTCCTGCCGAGGACGAGACGATGCATCAACGCGCGTACGACCGCCAGTGCACCGCCGAGGAAGGGCGGCACACCTCCGCGACGTCACCCATCAGGAATCCGAGACTGACCTTGTTCGCACTGGCGTTGGGTACCTTCGCCATCGGCGCCGGGGAGTTCGGCAGCAACGGCATCATCCAGCTGTTCGCGGACGACCTCGAGGTGTCCGTTCCGGTCGCGACCTACGCGATCACCGCCTACGCCTTCGGCGTGATGATCGGCTCACCGGCCATCACCCTGCTCGCCGCCCGGGTCAACCGGCGCACTCTGCTGCTCGGCCTGATCGGGCTGTTCGTGATCGGCAACGGTCTGTCCGCCCTGGCGCCGGACATCACGTTGTTCGTCGTCTTCCGGTTCGTCGCGGGCAGCGTGCAGGGCGCGTTCTTCGGCGCCGGGGCCGTCGTCGCCGCGTACGTGTACGGGCCGGGCAAGGGCGGCAAGGCGTTCGCCACCGTGATGGGAGGACTCACCGTCGCCACCATCGCCGGATCACCGCTCGGCACCTTCATCGGCCAGCACGCCGGCTGGCGCGCCCTGTACGGGACCGTCGTCGCCGTCGGACTGCTCGCCGGAGCCGCGCTGATGGCCTGGCTGCCGCGCACCGACGACCTGCGCGGCAGCTCTCTCACGGGCGAGCTGGGTGCCCTGCGGAGCCGGGGCGTCTGGCTGATGGTCACCGTCGCGGCACTCGGTATCTCCAGCATCTTCGCCGTCTACACGTTCATCGGCCCGTTCGTCACCGACGCGGCGCGGCGGGACGCCTCGCTCATCCCGATCGCGCTCGCCGTCTTCGGCCTCGGCATGGCGGTCGGCAACCACATCGGCGGACGGGTCGCCGACCGGTACGAGAACCGGGGCCTGATCCTCGGCTACGGCGGTGCGCTGGCGTTCCTGGTGCTGATCGGCGCGGCAGGCGACAACCTGGTGATTCTGCTGCCCTGTCTGTTCGGCGTCGGCGCGACCATGATGCTCGCCATCCCCACCATCCAGGTGCGGCTGACCGCCTTCGCACCCGACGCCCCGACCCTGATGGGAACGCTCAACCTGGCCGCCCTCAACCTGGCCAACTGCCTCGGCGCGATCGGCGGCGCGGTCGCCCTCGACGCCGGCTGGGGCACCCTGTCCACCGTCTGGTCGGGCTTCGTCCTCACCATCGCGGGTCTGCTCCTGTACGTCATGACCGTGGCCCGGGTGAAGCCGGCACCCGTTCCCGTCCGCGCCTGAGAACCCCGTGCTCCCCCCCCCGGCCCCGCAGGACATCTGAGGCCTGCCATGAGGACGATCGATCGCAGGTCGGCCGATTAGTGTCGAGGCATGACGACATCCCTCGCCGGCAGTGCCTTCGACCTCCTGCGCCTCGACGCCGTGTCCGACCAGGAGGCGCTGCGCCAGGTCTACGAACTCCCCAACGCCGCGGCCGTGCGCAAGCAGATGACCGAACTCACCGATCAGACCAGGCGGTTGATCGGCTGCTCCTCGCTGGTCCTGGTCGCCAGCGTGGACGCCGAGGGCAACTGTGACGTCTCCCCGCGCGGCGGCCCCGCCGGTTTCGTCGCCGTCCTGGACTCCCGGACGGTGGCGATACCGGACGCGACCGGCAACAAGCGTCTGGACACCCTGCAGAACGTCATCGCCACCGGACGGGCCGGGTTGCTGTTCGTCATCCCGGGACGCACGACGACGCTCAGAGTGAACGGTCGGGCCTGCGTCTCCACCCGCCCGGAACTGCTCTCGCAGCTGACCGCCGTGGGCAAGCCGCCCGCCAGCGCGCTGGTGGTCGGGATCGAGGAGGTCTACCCGCACTGCCCCAAGTCCCTGTTGCGCAGCGGGGCTTGGAAGCCGGAGCAGTGGCTGCCGGCCGATGCCCAGCCCACCTCGGCCGAGGTGACACTGGCCCAGCTGCGGATGCCGGAGCTGACGATCGCCGACATCGAGCAGACGGAGGCGGATTCGCTGAAGTACCGATACGAGTAAGGGGCCATCTCGATCGCCGGATCAAGAAGCCGGCCACTCGTCGACCCGGCGGAGTGAGCCCCTGGGTGCTGATGCGACGATGCGGGGATGCGCGAGATCAACGAGCTGATCGACGTCGACGATCCGGCCTGGCCGGTCCTTCTCGAGGAGTTGTCCGGCACCGACGTACCGGTCGAGGTGCTGCCCGGCGACGCCGAGTCGGGCCGCGCCTCGCTGCTGCAACTCCAGATCTCCGCCCGCTCGCATCTGGGCGGCCTGGTGCTGAACTGCGGTGGTCTCCTGGTGGACGGCGGATGGTTGCGGATCTTCGGAAGCCCGGGCGGTGCCGACGCCGCAGGGCTGCCCGGCCTGGCCGAGGTCAACGCGATGCCCACGACGTTCGATCCCGCATGGCCGTCGGGCGCGGGACTCGTGATCGCGCACGATGTGCTGGGCGGGGTCTTCACGCTCAACGGGGGCAGCCCGCGTGAGACCGGGCGCCCCGGCGAACCGGGCGAGATGCTCTATTTCGCCCCGGACGCCCTGCGCTGGGAGCCGCTGGGCGCCGGCCACTCGGCCTGGCTGTCCTGGATTGTCTCCGGAGGCCTCCATGAGTTCTACGAGAGCCTGCGATGGGACGGCTGGCGTGACGAGGTCGCCGCGCTGAACGGCCGTCAGGGGCTGTCGTTCTTCCCGCCGTTGTGGTCGGCCGAGGCCCGCCAGGACCTCTCGGCGACCAGCCGCCGAGCGGTGCCCATGGCCGAACTCCTGGGCCTGAGCCGCGACGCGTGCCGTCAGTTCGACGGCGCCGATCCGGGGTTTCTCGGAGCCGGTTGAGAAACCTCTGTCCCCTCGGTTCGCTACGCCGGGTACGCGTGCGTCTGAGCCGCCTTCACCGTCGCCCAGACCACGGCACCCGCGTGGAGGTCGAGTTCGGCCGCGGCGACCGTGGTGAGGTCGGCGGCCAGCGGGAGTTCGCCGCCGAGGGCGACGCGGATCTGGTCGCCGTGCGTCTCCAGACCTGCCACCTCGCAGCGCCAGAAGTTGCGGGCGCTGGACCCGGTCGGCCGGTCGCGGTGCAGGGTGACCGCGCTGGGCGGGAAGGCGACGAAGACCGGGCCGGTGAGGTGCTCCGTAGTGGTGACCGTGGAGCCGCTCTCCACGTGGACCGTGTGCCCGTCTGCCTGTCCCCGGTAGAGGTTGAGACCGACCAGGTGGGCGATGTAGTCGGTCCGCGGATGACGGGCGATGTCGGCCGGCGTGCCCTGCTGGACGACCCGGCCCTCTTCCACCACGACGAGATGGTCCGCCAGCACCATCGCGTCCAGCGGATCGTGAGTGACGAGGACGGCGACCGCCTCGAAGTCGGCCAGATGGCGGCGGAGTTGGGCCCGTACGTCGAGCCGGGTGCGCGCATCGAGTGCGGCGAGCGGCTCGTCGAGCAGGAGCAGGCGCGGGTGGGTGGCCAGGGCGCGGGCGAGCGCGACACGCTGCGCCTGGCCCCCGGAAAGCCGCCGGGGTTTCGCGGACGCGTGCGTTGTCAGGCCCATGCGGTCCAGCCATACGGCGGCCTGGGCGCGGGCCTCCGACTTGGAGGCGCCGTGACAGCGGGGTCCGAAGGCCACGTTGTCGAGCGCGGTGAGGTGCGGGAAGAGCAGGTAGTCCTGGAAGACGACCCCGACCGGGCGGGACTCGGGCGGCGTACGGTCCAACTCCGTGCCGTCCAGCCGCAGATGGCCGTCGGTGAGCGGGACGAGACCGGCGAGGGCACGCAGGGCGGTGGTCTTGCCGGCGCCGTTGGGGCCGAGGAGGGCGACGACGTCGCCGGGCTTCGCCGAGAGCGCCACATCGAGGCGGAAGGAGCCGCGCTCGACCACGAGACGGGCGTCGAGTCCGTCAGCGGACGGTGCCTGGACGTCGTAGCTGATCGTCTTCTTCTCGACGTCGCTCATGAGGCGGTCATCCATCGGTCGCGCAGGCCCGCGAGGACCGCGATCGACACGGCGAGCAGCACCAGGCTGAGGGCGATGGCCGCCTCCGGGTCGTTCTGCAGGGCGAGGTACACGGCGAGCGGCATGGTCTGGGTGCGGCCGGGGAAGTTGCCGGCGAACGTGATCGTCGCCCCGAACTCCCCGAGCGCCCGCGCCCAGGCCAGAACGGCGCCCGCCGCCACTCCGGGCGCGATGAGCGGCAGCGTGACCCGGCGGAAGGCGGTGAACCGGGAGGCGCCGAGCGTCTGGGCGGCCTCCTCGTAGCGCGGGTCGGCGGCACGCAGGGTGCCCTCGACGCTGATGACGAGGAACGGCATCGCGACGAACGCCTCCGCGATCACGACCCCGGTGGTGGTGAAGGGGAGGGTGATGCCGAACCACGCGTCGAGCCACTTACCGACGACGCCGTTGCGGCCGAGCGCCATCAGCAGTGCCACACCACCGACGACCGGCGGCAGGACGAGGGGGAGAGTGACCAGCGCCCGTACGAGACCGCGTCCCGGGAACTCCACCCGGGCCAGCAGCCAGGCCAGCGGCACCCCGATCACCAGGCTCACGGCCGTCGCCGCCGTCGCACAGACCAGGGACAGCTGGAGCGCCTGCCACACCTCGGTGCTGGTGAGCAGGTCGGGCATGCTGCTCCAGGGGGCCCGGATCAGCAGGGCGACGAGCGGCAGGACGAGGAACGCCAGGCCGATCAGCGCGGGCACGAGCAGGGGCAGCGGAGCGCCCCGGTACGCGTGGCGGCGCCGCGGGCCACCGGTGAGGGTGTCCGCGGCGCCGGCCTTGGTGGGAGACGTCACGGCTGGAGGAACCCTGCCGCGGTCAGCACCTTCTGGCCCTCGGCGGACTGCACCAGCGCGATGAACGCCTTCGCGGTGTCGGTGTTCCTCGACTCCTTGAGCAGGGTGATCGGGTAGTCGTTCATGGCGTCGGCGGACTCGGGGAACTCCACGCCCTCCACCTTGTCACCCGCGGCCTTCACATCGGTCTTGTAGACGACAGCGGCGTCGGCCTCCTTGAGGACGACCTTGTTGAGGGCGGACTTCAC
Source organism: Streptomyces sp. NBC_00028 (assembly GCF_045041065.1). NCBI lineage: Bacteria > Bacillati > Actinomycetota > Actinomycetes > Kitasatosporales > Streptomycetaceae > Streptomyces > Streptomyces sp. NBC_00028. The sequence goes on from NZ_CP108293.1 coordinate 9,438,594, forward strand.
GTCCTCCTCGTAGGAGACCGGGGTGAGCTTCAGCTTGCTCGCCGTCAGGGCCTTCTCCGCGGCCGCACCGCACGGCACCGTCTTGTCGCACAGCACGACCTTCAGGTCCTTGTTCGTCAGGTCCTTGAGGGAGGCGACCTTGTCGGGGTTGCCCGGAAGGGTGGCGATCTCCAGCTGGTTGCGGACGAAGGTGGCCGGATCGGTGGCGTTGTCGCCCGCGTCCGTCACGATCTTCATCGTCTTGGGGCTGGCGGAGGCGAACACGTCCGCCGGGGCGCCGCCCGTGATGCTCGCGGCCAGCGCGTCACTGCCGCCGAAGCTGAAGGTGATCTTCGTGCCGGGATGGGCCTGCTCGAACTCCTTGCCCAGCGTCTCGAAGCTCTCCTTCAGCGAGGCCGCGGCGAACACGGTCACCTCGCCGGACAGCTTCGGCGAGGAGGACGCCGAGGCGTCGGAGCCCGACCCCTTGGAGGAGTCGTCGTCGGAGGACGAGCAGGCGCTCAGAGCCAGCAGAGCGGCGGCGCCGACGCCGGTCACCTGCATCATCCGACGGGTCCGACGCACGGAACGGGTCATCACGGGTGCAACTCCTTCTGGTCCTCACGGACACCACCGCACCGGCCCCTGACGGACCGGCCACGGGCTCTCGACCTTGCCTGCGCTGATGATAATGCCGCAAGTGCGAGGCGAAAGTCTCTTGTCACATCGCATGAGCTGGATCTTCCATCCGAACACATCGCATGTGCGTTTGTACGGGACCGGTCCTCGGGGTCTTCGTCCCCGCCCGCCGCAGGGACCGCCTCCGCTTCCTGCTCGCCGTCACCCGCGACCGCCGTGGTCAGACGCGGTCGATATGTACGTTCGTCGACTTCACTCGGGCGGTGGCCTCCATGCCGACCTCCAGGCCGAGTTCCTCCACCGCTTCCCGGGTGAGCAGGGAGACCAGTCGGTGCGGACCGGCCTGGATCTCCACCTGTGCCGCCACGTCACCGAGTTTGATCGCGGTGACGATGCCGGGGAACGCGTTGCGGACCGACGTGGTGGAGACCTCCTCCTCACCGGTGCCGCCCTTGGCGAGCTCCACGGAGAACGCGGCCAGGTCCGCGCCGTCGATGAGCCGCTTCCCGCCCTCGTCGCGGTGGGTGGCGACCCGGCCCGCGTCCGCCCATCTGCGCGCGGTGTCCGGACTCACGCCGAGGAGACGGGCTGCCTGGCCGATTGTGTATGACTGCATGGGCGCCAAGATAGGTCAGGGGCCGCGGTGCGCCGTCGTAGGGCTCGATGGTGAGCGGGAAACCTTCCGCCGGCCCTCGCGCTCTCCCGGCATCCTCATGAATCGGTCGGCCAGGCCGCTGCGGCTGCCGCGAGAGCCTCCGCCGTCGCCGCGTCGGCCGGCAGGAACGCCTCCAGTTTGAGCTCGGCAAGGGTCACGTCGACGGCGGTGGCGAACGTGGTCACTGTCGTCATCAGACGCAACTCGCCGTAGGAGGACCGCAGATGGAGCGGCACCGCGAAACCGAGCGGCCCCGCGGTCGGCTCAGGCTCGGGAACGTAACCGGTGAGCTCGGCGTGCAACTCCTCCAAGTGGCCGAGGCGCACCAGGATGTGGCGCGCCCACTCGGCGAGGTTGAGGATCCGGGGGGCCAGGCCGTCGGGATGCAGCGCGAGGCGGTACATGTTTCTGCCCGGGCCCACCAGCTCGGGGGCGGCGCCTTCGGTGATCAGATCGAAGGCGGAGTTCGCGGCGATCAGGCGTCCGCCGCGGTCCAGGACCAGCGCAGGGTACGGCAGATGCCCGCGGAGGATGTGGTCGATCGCCGTGCGTACGGGGGCCAGCGCCGGATCGTCCAGTGAGCTCTCCGGGTAGGCGGGCGCGTACCCGGCGGCCAGCAGCAGCTCGTTGCGCTCCCGCAGCGGCAGCTCCAGCGACTCGGCCAGGCGCACCACCATGTTCCGGCCCGGAACGGACCTGCCGGACTCGATGAAGCTGAGGTGGCGCTGGGTGGTGCCCGCGCGCAGGGCCAGGTCGAGCTGGCTGACATGACGGCGGGTACGGCGTTCACGAAGCGCACGAGGGAAGTCCACCAGCAAGTTGTAACGGTGCCGAAGGTGAACAGGCCATTCCCCGCAGGGAATTGTCGGCACTCCCACCGGTCGCGAGTCTTGCCGGCATGGACATCGGTGTACTGCTTCCGACCGCAACCGCCCAGTGGGGCGCCGACGACGACGCCCGTGAGCTGATCGCTTTCGGCCGGCATGCCGAACGCGCGGGCTTCTCCTCGCTGTTCGTCAACGATTCCCTCATCAGCCCGCGCATCGAGGCGCTCACGATGCTGGCCGCACTCGCCCCGGCCACCGACACCGTCACACTGGGCACCGCCGCCCTGATGCCGTTCCTGCGCCGGCCGGTCCAGGCCGCGCAGTCACTCGCGTCGATCGACCTGCTGTCCGGCGGCAGGCTCACCGTGACCGTCGGCGCCGGTTTCCCGGGCAGATTCGGGCGGCCCCTCTACACGCTGTCCGAGCTGCCCTGGGAAAGGCGCTTCGCCCGCCTGGACGAGACGGTCGCGCTGTGGCGGGCCCTGTGGGACGGCGCCGACGCCTTCCATGGGGAGATCCTCCGGTTCACTGACATCCCGACCACGACCAGGCCGTTCCGAGCCGGCGGCCCACCTCTGTGGCTCGGCGGCGCGACACCCGCGGCACTGGCCCGCGCCGGCCGGCTGTACGACGGATGGCTGCCCTACCCGCCCGACCCCGCCGACTACGCATCCGGCCTCCACACCATCCACAAGGCAGCGGCCGACGCCGGACGGACGACCGAGGCCATCACCCCCGCACTGTTCGTCTCGGTACGGATCGACGACGACGTCGACTCCGGCCGCCAGGCACTGGACGACTACGCACAAGCCACCTACGGCATGCCACTGCGCGAACTGGAGAAGATCCAGGCCGTCGTCACCGGCTCCGAGGACCAGGTGCTGGAGCACCTGGCAGCGTACGTCGCCGCCGGCGCCCGGCACCTCGTCGTCCGCCTCGGCTGTCTGGACCTGCACGCCCAGCGCGACCAACTCGAAAGGCTCGCCGCCCTCATTCCCGCCGTACGCAAGTCCCGTCAAACCGCGTCCACTTCGGGGGGCTTGGGTACTGTGACGTCGCATGACTGACACCGACACCGTCGCCCACACCGAGATCACCGCAGATCTGGTACGTGCCCTGCTGAAGGAGCAACATCCTGACCTCGCGGGGTTGCCCCTGCGTGAGGTGGCGGGCGGCTGGGGCAACCAAATGTGGCGCCTCGGCGACGAGTTGGCCGTACGCATGCAACGTATGGATCCCACCCCGGAGCTCCAGCTCAAGGAACGCCGGTGGCTCCCCGTGCTGGCTCCGCGCCTGCCGCTCCCGGTGCCGACGCCGGTGCGGTTCGGCGAACCGTCCGAGCGCTTCCCCAAGCACTGGACCGTGATGACGTGGGTTCCCGGCGAGCCACTGGACCACGGCTCGATCACCCGCGGCGCCCACGCGGCCGACACACTGGCGCACTTCCTCCGGGCGCTCCATGTGCCGGCGCCCGCCGAGGCGCCGACCGGCAGAGACCGCGGCGCCCATCCCAAGCACTGCACGGACGGCTTCGAGCACTTCCTCCGGTCCGTCGCCGTCGACGACATCGCCGCCGAGGTCCGGGCCGTCTGGGACGACGCGGTCGCGGCCCCCGAGTGGGAAGGCCCGCCGGTATGGGTGCACGGCGACCTCCACCCCGCGAACGTGGTCGTCTCCGAGGGAACCCTCTCGGGCATCGTCGACTTCGGCGACATGTTCGCCGGCGACCCGGCGTGGGACCTCGCCGCGGCGTGGGTGCTGCTCCCCGCGGGCACGGCCGCACGGTTCTTCGACACGTATGCGCATGCGGACGACGCGGCGATCCGGCGGGCCCGCGGCCTGGCCGCGACGAAGTGCCTCTTTTTGATCCTCATGGGGCATAACGGCGACCGGGGCCTTCCCGGCGGCAAGCCGCACTGGGGACCGGTGGGCCGGGCGGCGCTGGAACGTGTTCTGCGGGGCATTTGACGAGCGCCCCTTCGAACCCGTTCGAGTCCGTTACGATCCGGCTGTGTCAGGACGTTCGCGAACCACGGAAGCCGAAGGCCCCGTGAACCGTCCGACGGGCTTCTTCGAACAGCCCGTCTGGACCGCTCTCGGGCTCCTGTTCGTGTGCGCCGGTCCCTTGATCCTGTTGGCCGGTCTCAACGGGTACGTCCCCGACGACGACAGGCGCGGTGTCGTCGTGACCGGCCTCATCTGGACCCCGCTGACCGTGGCCGTCCTGCTCCTGGCCGTCGTCGGCACCCTGCGGGACCAGCGTGTGTGGCACGACCTGGACACGGCCGGCGTGCGCGCCATGGGCAAGGTCACGTCCGCCGAGCACGTGTGGTGCAGTGAGGACGACCGCTGCACCAGGATCCGGATGCTGGTCACCGTGCCAGGCAGACCACCGCTCACGACAAGCCACCTCATCGCCGGGGAGCAGACCATCGAAGTCGGGACGACCATCCCGGTCGACGTCCATCCGACGCGCGATGTCTTCCGCCTGGTCACCGACCCGGCCGTGGGTGAAGCGAGCCCAGACCCTGAGGGGGGTCACCGACGGTCGACGGCCACGCGCAGTCCGCGAAGCACATAGCCGCCTATCTCGTCCTGGAACGTGACGCGGGGCGGGGTGAGCATGCGGATGCCGTCGAGGGCGAAGAGGTGGCCGAGGAAGACGTTGGTTTCCATCAGCGCGATGTCGCCACCGGGGCAGCGGTGCGGTCCGTCGCCGAAGGACAGGGCGGCCGCGTAACGGCCGGTTGTCGCCGACCTGCCGGGGCAGGCGGTCGTGGGGTCGTCGCCCATGGCGTCCGGGTCGGTGTTCGCCTCGTCCACGAAGATCTCGACGAGCGCGTCGCCGGGCACGGTGACCGGCCCGTCGGCACCCGGTATCTCCACCGCACCGGTGGTCCGCCGCTTCAGGCGGGCGACCGCGGGCTCCAGGCGCAGGAGTTCGTGCACCACCGCCAGGCGTTCGCTCTCGCTCCCGGCCAGATAGCGCTCGCGCAGCGCCTCGTCGGTGAACAGATGCCATGCGGCGACGCTGATGAACTCACGCGTGGTGACCATGCCCGCGGCGGCGTAGGTGAGGCATTCACCGAGGATCTCGGCACGGGAACACCCCTCGGCGATCAGATGGGAGATCAGGTTGTCCGCGGGCTGTTCACGGTGCGCCCGGACGGCCGGGCGGACGTCGGCGAGATAGATCCGCAGCCACTGGCTGTTCTGCCGCAGCAGCCAGTAGATCCCGTGCCAACTGGTCAGCCCGGGCCTGCCGAACTTCTCGGGGAAGAAGCGCTCCAGACGGCGCTGGATCCCGGGCCTGCTGTGCGTCAGACCGATCACCTCGCACGCCACGTCGATCGAGACGCCGAAGGTGAGGTCCTCCAGCCATGCCTCGCCCTCACTCCGCAGGGTGTCCAGGTGCCGGCGGGCGACGCGGTCGGCCAGGCCCCGGTAGTGCTCGTCCACGCGGCGCGGCGTGAAGTAGCGGGCGGTCTGTCGCCGGTGCTCCCGGTGCTGGGGCCCGTCGCGGTACAGCACCGGCCGCCGGATCCGGGCCGGCAGCTTCTCCACGGTCTCGATCCCGAGGCCCGCCTGCACGGTCTCAGTGCTGCGCAGAACGGCCCGTGCCGCCTCATAGCCGCGTATCCGCCAAGTACCGTCCTCCCCGCGGGCGATCGGGCAGACGGGGGTGGCGTGATCCCTGCGAATCTTGCGTACGTCCTCGGCCCGATCCATCGACAACTGCCTCCGTCGTCATGCGGGCGCCCCGCTGGGAGGAGCCCACTGCCCGGCACATGCGGCCAGAATCCAGGAGGGCAGGGCCCGCCGCCAGTAGTACTTCCAGAACTTCGTCGGCGGCCGGTGACCTCGCCTAGCGAGGAGCGGTGGGCTGCTGCGGCGAGCGCAGGACGAGCAGGGTGATCTCGCTGGGGGCGAAGACGCGGAACGGCGGGCCCCAGAAGCCGGTGCCGCGGCTGGTGTAGAGGAGGGTGCGGGCGCCGTGGTGGGTGAGGCCGGCGAGGGCGGGCTGATCGATCCGGACCAGGTGGTGGAAGGGCCAGATCTGGCCGCCGTGCGTGTGGCCGGAGAGCTGGAGGTCGATGCCCGCGGCGGCGGCCCGGTCGATGAACTTGGGCTGATGGGCCAGGAGCAGAACGGGGAGATCGGGGTCGGCGCCGTCCAGGGCACCGGCGAGGTGGGCGCGGTGGCCGACGAGTCCGGAGGATTCGGCGGTGACGTCGTCCACGCCCGCGACCACGAGGGTGTCGCCGCCGCGTTCGAGCAGCAGATGGCGGTTGCGCAGCGGCTCCCAGCCCAGCTCGTCCATCAGGTCGACCCAGCCCTGGGCCTCGCTGTAGTACTCGTGGTTGCCGGTGACGTAGACCCGGGCCCGGCCGGCCTTCACGGTGCCGAGCGGGGCGGCCTGCGCGCGGCGGCGTTCCGCCGTGCCGTCCGCGATGTCGCCGGTGTGGCAGACCAGGTCCGCCTCCAGGGTGTTGACCACCTCGCAGACCCGCGCCGACCAGCGGGCGCGGTCGAGGGGTCCGTAGTGCGTGTCGGTGATGAGAGCGACGCGGGTGCCGTCGAGCCCCGCCCCCAAGCGCGGGAGCGTCACGTCCAGTTGACGTACCCGGGGCACGCGGCGGGCCTCGTAGTACCCCCAGCCGAGCAGCACGGCGCTCACGCCGAGGACGGTCCAGGCCACGATGCGGGCCCGATCCTGTCCGTCGCCGACACCGGCCACCGCGAGGGCCGGCCGGAGCAGGACGCCGAGCAGCACGGACCAGGTGAACAGGACCCAGCTGCCGCCCAGCAGGGAGTCGCCCAGGATCGCCGCCCGGTCCTGCTGGCGCCGGCCGTGGCCGCGCACCATCGCGAGCGGCATGGCGACCAGACCGACGCCGAACACGGCGGTGCCGGCGGTCAGGACCGGCAGCGGCCAGTCCTGACCGCCGTACAGCAGCACCCAGCAGGGCACGGCCCACAGCAGGACGGGGGCGATCAGGGGGAGGTAGCGCATCAGGCGGAGCAGCGGGCTCGGTCGAGCCGCTCGCGCGGAACCGTCTGCGGGTCGGGTGTCGCTGGTGTCGGTCACGCTGCTCCTCCTGCTGTCCTGTCCGCCACATGATGCCTCTTGCGGTGTCGCAGGTGGACGGCGGAGTGGGTCAGCGCCTCGCGCGGCGGCGGGAGGCGGTGATGAGTTCGCCGACGGTCGCGAGTTTGGTACGAGGCCTGCCGTCGCCGTCACCGAGGGCGCGTTCCGCCCGGTCGATGGCCGCCATGCCGCGGGCGTCCACGACATGCGGGGCCCGACGCCGGGCCAGACGCGCGAACGCCTTGGCCGGAGGCGTCGGCCGGGGCAGGGCGCCCTCGATCGCGTCGGCGATCAGTGTGCCCACCGTCTCGGCGGCGCAGGTGCGGTTGGCGCCGATGCCGCCCGACGAACCACGCTTGATCCACCCCACGACGTAGGTTCCGGGCAGGCCGGTCACCCGGCCCCCGTCGTGTGGGACGGTCCCGGTCGCTTCGTCGAACGGCAGCCCCGGCACCGGTGTTCCCCGGTAGCCGATGGCGCGCAGGACCGTCGAGGCGGGGAGTAGGACCTCGCCGCCGGTACCGCTGACCCGGACAGCGCTCACGGCCGAGGCGGGGCCCTCACCCTCGGCTCCGACGATCTCCCGCGGTTCGGAGTGGAAGCGCAGCACAATGCGCCTGCCCTCGCCGGGCGTTTTGGACCAGTCGACCTTCTCGCGCGGCACCTCCCGCAGCAGGGCCGCGAGTTCGCCCGGCGCGGCCGAGTCGATCGCCGCGCCCACGCGAGGATCGTGGTCGTCGACGACCAGTCGTACGCCCGGGAGTTGGGCGAGCGCGAGGAGTTCGGGCCGGGTGCAGGCCGCGTCCTCGGGTCCGCGGCGGCCCAGGAGCACGACCTCGCGGACGGCGGAGTCGCGCAGGGCACGCAGGGCGTGGTCGGCGATGTCGGTGGCGGCGAGCCGCTCGGGGTCGCCGGTGAGGATGCGGGCGACGTCGAGGGCGACGTTGCCGTTGCCGACCACGACGACACGCTCGGCGGACAGGTCGATCGCGTCGGGCGCCACGTCGGGATGGGCGTTGTACCAGGCGACGAAAGTCGTCGCGGACACACTGCCGGCGCGGTCCTCGCCGGGGATGCCGAGGCGCCGGTCGGTGGCGGCGCCGACCGCGTAGACCACCGCGTCGTGGTGGGCGGACAGCTCCTCGGCGGTCACCTGCTCCCCGACCCCGAGGCCCAGCAGCATCCGCACCCGGGGGTGGTCGTGGAAGCGGGCGAAGGTGTCGCCGATCTTCCTGGTCGTCGGATGGTCGGGAGCGACGCCGTACCGCACCAGTCCGCCGGCCACCGGCAGCCGGTCGATCAGCGTGACCTCCGCGTTGGTGTGCAGCAGCAGATCCTGGGCGGTGTACATACCGGCCGGTCCCGTGCCGACGACCGCCACCCGCAGCGGTCGGAAGTCGGCGGGCAGGGCGCGCTCGAACGAAGGTCGGTCCCACACATGGAAGTTGGGACTGCCCGCCGCCGGCGCGGGCGCCGGGGTGCCGTCGAAGTACGCGGCGTTGATCTCGGCGTACGCCTTCTGCGGACCGGTCAGCCGGTCCACGGGGAAGATCGCGTCCACCGGACAGGCGTCCGCGCAGGCACCGCAGTCGATACAGGCCCTGGGGTCCACATGGAGCATCTCGGTGCTGCCGAACTCCCGCTCCTGTGGCGTGGGGTGGATGCAGTTGACCGGGCAGACGGCGACGCAGGTCGCGTCGGCGCAGCAGGTCTGGGTGATCGCGTAGGTCATGGTGTCCGCTCTGCTCGGCAACGCTGCCGGGGGTCGGTCAGATCAGGTGAGCACGCTTGTAGAAGGCCAGGGCGGGCCTGGTCAGCAGGCCGGCCGAGGCGAGGAACTCCATCAGCCCGGCGCAGCTGGAACGCAGCATCGCCTTGTGGTGCTCGTTGCCGCGGGCCTCGGCGATGGCTCGCTTCGCGTCCAGTCCCGCGTTGGCGTACACGGCCTTGTTCACCATGCTCGTGACGATGACGTACGCCGCCACCGCGATCACGAACGCGTGGATCCGCCGACGCACGCGGCCCGCCTTCGCCAGATGGCGACGGGTCTCCTCACGCGCGAACTTCATGTGGCGGGACTCCTCGACCACATGGATGTTGTTGATGGTGCGAACGAACGGCACGACCCGCTCGTCCCGCATCCAGTCGCGCTGCATGACGTCCAGGACCTCCTCGGCGACGAGGATCGCGGCGTAGGCGGCCTCGCCGAACGCCAGGGTCTTGAACGCCCTGCCCAGTTCGACCGCCACCCGGTGCGGCCGGTAGGCCGGGGCCCGGAGCTTCTTGGCACCGCGGGCGAACATGATCGAGTGCCGGCACTCGTCCGCGATCTCGGTGAGGGCCCACTGGACCGTCTCGTCCGTCGGGTCCTTGGCGTAGACGTCCCGCAGGATGAGCTGCTGGAGGATCATCTCGAACCAGATGCCGGTGCTGGCGACCGAGGCGGCCTCCTGCCTGGTCAGCTCCTTGCGCTGCGCCTCGGTGAGCTCGGCCCAGTACGACGTCCCGTACAGGGTGCTCCACTCGGGGCTCGCGCCGTGGAAGTCCTCGTCCAGCGGCGTGTCCCAGTCCACCTCGCTCAAGGGGTCGTAGGACAACTGCTGGGCCGAGTCGAGCAGTCGGCCGGCGACTTCAGCGGCCTGGACATCTCGCTCGGCTCCCGACCGGACCGTGCTGCTTGCCATGCTCCCAACTCCTCGGTGTCGAGTGGCGTAAGGGCTCCGTCGTACGGGCGCGGGTGTCGCCGGCCCTTGTTAGACGGAACGTATAACAAGCACTCGCGCTGAGCCTACCCCCGGGTAAGTAAGAACCGTCGGGAGGTTCCGTGAGAGGGGTGTTGTCGGTGGCGCGTGCGACGCCGGGCTGCGCGGAACGGACGGATCGGACGGATCGGGCACAGGTCAGGCGCGGGCGGGACTGCGGCGCCGGCCGCGACGACGCCCGGCCCCGCGTGGACCAGGTCTACGGCGCACTGGTCGCGGACCCGGCGGAAAGGCGGCGCCTGGCCATCACCTGCGGACCCGAGCGTGAGCTGCGGGCGGTCGTGGAGCCGTGCACGGGGATACGGGCCACGGGCGAGACGGCCGGGTGCCGTATGCGAACTGGCGGGGGTCACTCCCCTGAGCGGGGTGGCGGGGGAGGTCGCGTGGAGTGCGGCCCGTACACCTTGGTGCGGGCCGCCGCGGTGGGCGCGGGGTGCAGGGAGCGGGTGCGGCTGCGCTCAGGCGCCCTTGGACTCCAGTTCACGCTTGAGGTTGCGCAGCGTCGTCTCGATGTTGCGGGCCTGGAACGCGGCGAACGTCCGGCCCGAAGTGGCCACCCGGTCGAAGGCGTTCGCCACGAACGTCGGCCACCAGCGCCGGTCGTCGGTCCAGATCTCCGTCACCCGGGTGCCCGCGTCGGCCGGCTCGAAGCGGTACTCCCAGGTGGCGATCGGCCCGCGCAGCCAGGGGGTGCGGACGCCGATCGCGTGGACGCGGAAGGCGAACCGGCGGGCGGGCTCGGCCGCGGTGACGGTGCAGCGGGTCACCCACCTGAACCGGCCGCGCTTGTTGCGTCCCGTGAAGACGCCGCCCACGGCTGCCGGGCCGCCTGCCGACGCCGCGGTCGTCCCCAGGTTCTCCGGGCTCCAACGGCCCATGTCCTCGGGGCGGCTCACCGCCTCGTAGGCGACCTCGGGGGTGACGTCGATGACCATGCTGCTGCTGACGGTGAACACTCGGGCCACTGCGCTGCCTCCCGCGGGGGATGAGGAAACCTGCACGGGCAGCCGCCCCACACGGAAGCTACCGTCCGGTAGTAAGCATGTCATGAACGCGCGGGAGGGTGCCTGGCCCACCCGATCGAGGGGACGGTCAACGGGCCATGCTCTTCACGACGGACAGCTCCTCTCCGGTCAACTCCGCGACACGGTGCGCCGGTACGCCCGCCGCCAGGGCCCGGGTGAGCAGCGCGTCGCGGCCGTCGACCCGGGAGCGGTAGGCGAGCAGTTCCTCCTCCAGCCGAGCGAGGTTCTCGGGTGCGAGGTGGTGGCGGACCCGGATCAGCTCCTCCTCGCCGAGGGGTACGGGGATCCGCTCGGCGTCCTCGGGGATGGCCGCCGTCTCCTCCGGCGGCACCAGGCGCAGATCCGGCGACGTCGCGGAAACACCCTGGGCCTGCAGCCACGCCCGTACGGCCGGGGTCTCCATACAGGCCGATTCACCGGCGGCCGCGGGCGGTACGCCGAGGTCGGGGGCCGTGTCGGTGATCAGGACGAGGTAGGCGTCGTCGGTCATCCTCGGGTTCCTCACGCGTGAAGGGGTGATGTTGACGGCGGCACAGATACCCGCGCACGGGCGTCTTACGTCTGCTCCGGCGGCGATGCTCGACGCCACGCGGGCCTTGGCCCGACCAGGGCTGGCCTGACCGGGGCTGGCCGGACCGGGGTCGGCCGGACCGGGACTGGCGCCCGGGGCTGGCCTGGCCAGAGCCGGGCCGATCAGAGCCGGGCTGGTGCTGGCGCAGGCCCGATCGGCGTCGGCCTGCTTGGCGCCGGCCCTGCCCCGGCCGGTCGGTGCCGGTCTGTAGGGCACCTGCCTGTCGCCGGCTCGGTCGGTGCCAGTTCGTCGGGACTACGTGCCCCCGACCCGTCCGGTGCCGGTCCGAGGGTGCCGTTCGTCTCCGTCCCGGCCCGCCAGGCGTTGGCGCGGCCCACCTCGGTCCGCTTGGCGTCGTCCCCGGCCCTCTACGCACCGGTGCGCCGACGAGTGACCGGCCGCCCCCCGCCCTGCACCACGCCTCCTCCACCCCGCAGCGCCCGCGCTCCACCCCACCCCACGCCCCACCGCGTCTCCACCCCGTCCGACGCCCCAATTGGCCACCCCGTCAGCCCTCCCGACGCCGAGGCTCATGCTTGCGCGCCGCGTGGGTAGGCGCCGTCGACGACATTCCGTAGCCGAGGAACGGAGACACCGTGCCGACGACACCCTCACCCGCCGGCCCAGCCCCGCACGCCGACCCCCAGCTCGCCGCAGGCTGGACGCACTGGTTCGGTGACCACACCGCCGCGCTGATCGAGATACCCCTGCGCATCGGGCTGATCATCGTGGTGCTGGCCGTGGTCCGCTGGGTGGCCGGGCGGGCCATCGCCCGGATCGTGCGCCATGTGCTGGAGCCCTCGTCGGGGGAGGACGAGCCCAGGACGCCGAGGCGCCGCGGGCGCGGGCTCGCCGTGCTGCATCGGGACCGCTCCCGGGCCCGGCAGCGCCGCGAGCAGCGGGCGCGCACCATCGGCACGGTCCTCGGCAGCGGCGTGACCATCATGCTGTCGCTGGTCGGCGTGGCCATGGTGCTCGACCAGGTCGGCATCGCGCTGGGACCGCTGCTGGCCAGCGCGGGCGTGGTCGGTCTGGCGATCGGCTTCGGCGCTCAGAGCCTGGTCGCCGACTACCTCTCCGGGCTGCTGATCATGATCGAGGACCAGTACGGCGTCGGCGACTCCGTGGACCTCGGTGAGGCCGTGGGTGAGGTCGAGCACGTAGGTCTGCGGCTGACGCATGTGCGCGACCTCGACGGCGGTCTGTGGCACATCCGCAACGGGGAGATCCTGCGGGTCCGCAACGACAGCCAGGACTGGGCACGGGCCGTCCTGGACATCCCCGTCTCCCACACGGCCGACCTGGACACGGTGCAGCGCGTGCTGGAGGAGACCGGCCAGGAACTGCGCCAGGACCCGGCGTTCACGGACCTGCTGCTGGAGGACCCGTCCGTGTGGGGGGTGCAGTCCCTGGACGCGGACGGCGTCGTCGTACGTCTCGCCGTCAAGACGGTTCCCCAGCAGCAGTGGGGCGTCACGCGGGAGTTGCGCCGCCGGGTCAAGGGCGCGCTCGACGAGGCCGGTATCGACATCCCGTTCCCGCAGCACACCGTCTGGCTGCGTACGGAGGACCGGGCCCGGGTCCCGGCGAACTGAACGCTTGGAGGCCCGGCCCGCTGGAGCACGGAGCGCGAAGGGGAAACAGGGCAACGATCCGGGCGGTTCGGTGGTCGTAGGAGGCGACAGGGACCCGTTCTTCCGTGCTTGCCGCCAACTGCCGTCGATCGAGCAGTGGTTGAGGGCACGGCGTATCTCCGTGGAGGACCGATGAGCCGATACGTCACGCCGAGAGGCGACAGACAGACCGGCGGGCAGATCTCCTCGCCCGCCCGCAGCACGGCAAGGCGTGGTGCGGTGGTGGGAGCTGTCGCCGTCGTGCTGGTGGGGGTGGGGGCTTCAGCCGATGCCGCGTCGGACACCTCGACCAGCGAGCCGGTGGTCAGCGGTGCGGTGGTCAACTCCGGGCATGACGTCATCGTGGGCATCACGCGCGACGTGACGTTCCCGGTCATGGTGACCGGCTCGGACGACTCCGGGTTGTCCTTCGTCGACGTGGACCTGAAGGGGCCTCACGGAGGCTTCTACACCACCGACGCGTACTGCGAGACTCCGACGGCCTGCACGACGGCGTTCACCGTCAACGCCCATCTGGCTCCCGGCAGCGACGATCCGGTGGACCTGGCCAACGCCAACGCGGGGACCTGGTCGGTGGACGCGTTGGCCGACGCGGTCGACGGCGGTTCCGTCTTCGCGCCCGGCGCAGGGTCGTTCGCCCTCAAGCGCGCCGCGCGGCTCACCGTCGACGCGGCCCCGGAACCGGTGGCGAAGGGCGCCCGTATCACCGTCACCGGCAAACTGGTGCGGGCCAACTGGGACACCTACCGGTACGCGGGGTACGCGGGCCGGGCGGTGAAGCTCCAGTTCCGCCCCAAGAACAGCAGCACCTACACCACGGTCGCGACGGTGAACACCAGCAGCACGGGCACGCTGCGCACCACGGTCAAGGCGGTCAAGGACGGCTACTGGCGTTGGAACTTCACCGGCTCCGCCACCACCGGTCCGGCCAAGGCCGCCGGCGACTTCGTAGACGTACGCTCCTGAACCGGCGTACGTCACGCACCACCCGTCATCCCTGCCCTCGTTTCGGCCGGCTCGCGTGACTAGCGATCATCGGTGGGCCGGGGGTGCCTCGGGGCAGCCTCGACCGTGTCGCGGATCCGGCCGAGCAGGGTGCGCAGGGTGGTGCGGTCCTCGGCGGTGAGGGCGCCGGTGGCCGTGCTGAGGGCCTCGCGGTCCAGGTCCTCCGCCTCCTGGTGGCGGGAGCGGCCCGCGTCGGTGAGGGCGAGGAGGTGGGCGCGGCGGTCGGTGGGGTGGGGCAGCCGTGCCACCAGACCGTCCCGCTCCAGGGCGTCGACCAGGCTGGTCGCGGTGCGGGCGGCGATGCCCAGCATGTCGCTGAGGTCGCGCATCCGCATCGGCTCGGCGGTGTGGGCGAGGAAGCGCAGGGCGCGCAGCCGTGCCACGGAGGTGCCCTTCTCGGCCAGCCGTCCGTCGACGTAGATGCGCAGCCGCTGGGTGGTGGCGAACATCTCGTCGATCAGTGGATCGCTGCTGCCCGGTACGTCCCTCACCGTGGCTCCTGTCCTCGTCGGCATGTCTTCACGGGCCACAACTGCTGTGCGCCGCGTGTCCGTTCCTATCGCATGCGGGCGGCGGACCGTCGGGCGACCGGCCGTCGCCGGTGCGGCGGGAGGCTCCAGAACCACTGCACGGAACACCGCAGGAAACACCGCAGGAAACACTGAGGTTACTCATACTGAGTATGCTCAGCATGTGTCCGTACGTCTCAACCAGCGCATCGTCGTCCCCATCGTCTGTGTGGTCACCGCGTTCATGTCCATCGTGGACGGAGCCGGGACCACTGTCGCCCTGCCCTCGATCGGACGGGACTTCGGGCTCGCCACCGCGGGCCTGGACGCCGTCGTCGTGGTCTACCCCGTCTGTGTCGGCCTGGCCGTCCCCGTCTCGGCGTGGCTCGGTGACCGCTTCGGCGGCCGGAGCACGGTACTCGTCTCGTTCGCCGTCTTCACCCTCGCCTCCGGGCTCTGTGGCGCGGCCGGCTCGCTCGGCGAACTCGTCGCCTGGCGCGCCCTCCAGGGCCTGGCGGCCGGCATTCTGCTGCCGGTCACCGCCGCCCTGCTCTACCGCACCTTCAGCCTGTCCGAGCAGGTCAAGGTCTCCCGCTACATGATCATCCCGCAGCAGGTGGCACCCGCCCTGGCTCCGATGGGGGCCGGCTGGCTCGTCGACCACCTGTCCTGGCGCTGGGTGTTCTACGCCAACCTCCCGATCGGCGCCGCGGTCCTGGTCTTCGGGCTGCTCTTCCTCGACCGGCACCGGGACCACGCCCCCGGGCGCCTCGACGTGCCGGGGCTGGTGCTCACCGCGTTCGGCACCGCGGGGCTGATGTTCGGTGTCAGCGAGGGCGCCGAGATGGGCTGGGGGAGTCCGCTGGTGCTGTCCGCGCTGATCGGCGGCGCGGTTCTGCTGGCGGCGGCCGTGGCGGTCGAGCTGCGGGTGTCCGAACCCGCCCTGCGGGTCCGCCTCTTCGCCGACCGGCTGTTCCGCGACACCAACATCACGGCCTTCATCGGCTTCATCGGGTTTATGGGGGCGATGTTCCTCGGCCCGCTCTTCCTCCAGGAGGGCCTGGGGCTGAGCGCCTGGGAGTCCGGTTCCGCCACCTTCGCCGAGGCCCTCGGCGTGCTGCTCACCGTCCAGCTCGTCGGCCCGCTCTACGCCAGGGTCGGCCCGCGCCGCATCGCCGGCTGCGGACTGCTCGGGGTGGCGCTGGTGCTGGTCGCCTTCTCCCGGCTGGACGCGGAGTCCTCGCTGTGGGCGTTCCGGGGGCTGATGTTCCTGCTCGGCGCGGCCATGGGAGGGGTGTTCATGCCCACCACCGTCGCCTCGTTCACCGCCATAGCGAAGGCCGACGTCTCGCACGCCTCGACCCTCAACACCGTCGTACGGCAGGCCGCCAATGCCGCCGCCCCCGCGGTGGTCACCGTCGTGCTGGCCTCGGCCACCGCGGTCGGCACGGGCGCCGAAGCCCATCCGCCCGTCTCCGCCTTCCAGCACGCCTATCTCGTGCTCGCGGCCGTTTCCGCCGTCGCCGCGCTGTTCGCCTTCACCATGCCGGACCGTGCGGCCCGCATCGCCGCGTCGGCCCAGCCGGCCACGCGGCGGGAGGCGGTCGACGCCTGACCGCCTCCGGCGCACCGCGAGCGCGCCCCCTTCTGCGGGGAAGGCGCGACTCGCGGTGCCCGCGGGCGGCTGTCCGAACGGGACGGGACAGCGACTCGTGGTGCCCGCGCGACCGGGACGGGATGCGCGCCGTGGGGCGGGCTAGGTCTCCTTGCCGTCGCCGCGCAGGGAACGCACCATGCCCTGGAGGATCCGGAACGCCTGTGCCTGCTCGGCATCGGTCAGCTCGGCCAGCATCCTGGCCTCGACGGACCGGACGGCCGCGCTCGCCTGCTCAAGGCTTCGTCGGCCGCGAGGTGTGAGCCGCGTGGGAAGTGCCTTCCCAACGGGCGCTTCCGCGGGCCTGCTCACGTAACCGTCGCGTTCCAGGGCCTGGAGCAGCACATTCATGGTCTGCCGTGTGACGAACGCGCCCCGCGCCAGCTCGGAGTTCGACAAGCCCGGCCGCTGCGCGAGCAGTTCGAGGCAGGAGTAGTGCGTCACGTTCATCCCGAGCGGCCGCAGCACGTCCTCCATGGCCGTGCGCAGGGCGCTCGACGCTTCCTTGAGCAGGTAGCCCAGTGACGTCTCCAGGTCGACGCCGACACCTTCTTGACTCATGTCAGTATTCTGACATAGCTTGCGGCGTGTCAGAAAACTGACACGACCGTAAGGAGTCTCATCATGCCCGTCACCGGCCCCGACTTCATCTCGCTCCAAGTACGCGACCTCGACGCGTCGCAGGCGTTCTACGAGCAGTACCTCGGCGTCGTCCGTTCACCGGCCGGCCCGCCGCACGCCGTCGTCTTCGAGACGAAGCCGATCGCGTTCGCGCTGCGCGACATCGTCCCCGGCACCGACCTCGCATCCGTCGCCCAGCCCGGCATCGGTGCCGCGATCTGGCTCCACGCCACCGAC
This sequence comes from Streptomyces sp. NBC_00028, assembly GCF_045041065.1. NCBI lineage: Bacteria > Bacillati > Actinomycetota > Actinomycetes > Kitasatosporales > Streptomycetaceae > Streptomyces > Streptomyces sp. NBC_00028. Next base: position 9,455,801 of record NZ_CP108293.1, read on the forward strand.
GTCCAGGCCATCCACGACGCACTCGCCGCCGACGACCACACCATCGTCGGCGCACCGATCGACGGCCCCTTCGGCCGGACCTTCACCTTCGCCGACCCGGACGGATACCGGATCACCCTTCACGACCGCGCCTGACACTTTCGGTGCCCGCCGGCCTGCTGCCCCTTCCCGTAGCGGTTCGGCACCAGTCCCGCCCGATGGCGTGGGCATACGACGAAACTCAACTCGGGACTATCGGTACCGTGTTGGTATGGCTGAGTCTCCGGTGGTCTTCGTCTCGCACACGGTCCGGGATCACCGGGATCACGATCTCGCGCACCGCCTGGCCGAGGGGCTCGCACAGCGGGGCGTCAGGGCATGGATCGCGCCGGACGATGTGCCGATCGGCGCGGACTGGCAGGAACAGCTGGTCTCGGCCCTGCTCCAGCAGTGCACGCACTTCCTGGTCATCCTCTCCGCGGCGAGCGCTGACGCGGAGTGGGTCCGGGCCGAGATCGACCTGGCCAGACGGCGACGCGAGAGCGATCCCTCTTTCGCAATCCTGCCTCTGGTGGTCGGCGACCAGCGGCACGAGTTCCTCGACCGTTTCCAGCGGATCCCCTATCAGCACGATGTGCCCGAGCAGCTGGCGCTCGTCCTCGACGCCCTGGACCTTCCGGCGGAGCCGCCGGCGAGGGTGGCGGAGCTGACCGAACACTTCGTCGGCCGGGAGAACGTGTTCGCCGCCTTCGACGCGTTCCGGGCCCGCCAGGACCGGGGGCTGTTCACTGTCGTGGGCGACCCGGGGGAGGGCAAGAGCGCGATCTGCGCGGAGTTCAGCCGACGCACTGGCTGTGTTGCCCACTTCAACCTCCGGGCCGAGGGTGATCATCGCGCCCTGGGCTGCGCGGTCAACGTCCGCGCGCAACTGGCCGAGCGGCTCGATGTGACGCTGCCCAGGCCGCCGGCCGGCGTCGCCGAACTCCCCGCGTACTGGACGCGGTTGCTGGAGGCCGCGGCTCGGGCGGGCGAACCGCTCATCATCGCTGTGGACGCGTTGGACGAGGTGGACCTGTCCGACCACCCGGACGGCACGAACGTGCTGTTCCTGCCCGAATCGTTGCCGCGCGGCGTGTACCTCCTGCTGACGCGTCGGCGCACCACGGTGCCGTTGGTCAACCGGGCGCCACAGCAGACCTACGACCTGGGAACGCACCGGGACGAGAGCCGGGCCGACGTCGTGGAGTACCTGCGGCGCGCGGTGACACGGCTGGACCTCACACCATGGATCGACGAGCAGCAGGGTCTCGACGAGGAGGGGTTCGTCGAGACCCTTGCGGACAAGAGCCAGTGCAACTTCATGTACCTGCACTACGTCCTTCCGCAGATCGAAGGCGGCACGTACCGCGCGGTGGACGTCACGGAGTTGCCCGAGGGCCTACAGGGCTACTACCAGGACCACTGGCGGCGGATGGGCATGCAACAGCAGCCTCTGCCCCGCAGGAAGATCCACATCGTGTACGTCATGTCGGAGCTGTCGCGGCCCGTGTCGCGGACGTTCCTCGCCGATCTCCTGCGCGAGGACCCCACGGACGTCCAGGCGGTCATCGAGGAGTGGCAACAGTTCCTGCACGTGGGCCATGCCCACGGTGGGCCCGTCTACAGCATCTATCACGCGAGCTTCCTGGACTTCCTGCACGACAGGGAGATCGTGCGGGCCGCCGGGGAGTCGATCACCCGGATCAACGAGGAGATCGCCGACCGGCTCTACGCCGACCTGTTCGGGGTCGACGATGCGTGAAAACCGGCCACGTCTGGATCTGATGTCCCCGGAGAAACGGGCCTTCATCTGTGCGGAATTGTGCAACTACCTTGCCGCCGCAGGCCGGTTCGAGCGACTGGACTCCCTGCTCACGGATATCGACTTCCTCGCCCAGCGTTGCCGGTACGACGGGGTGGACGGAGTACTGCGCGACCTGGAGAACGCCCGTACGGCCTCGCCGCGACCCTGGCAGGACCACGCGCCACCGGCCCAGTTCACCCGCTTCCTGGCACGCTCGTCGCATTTGCTGCGCCGACAGCCGGCACTCATCTGGCAAGAGGCCCTCAACTGCGCGGAACCCGCGGTGACGGACGCCGCCGAGGCACACCGTGCGCTCATGCCCACCGAACCCAGGCTGCGCCGCAAGAGCCCACCGGTGGCGGACCACCACACCGGGCAGATCGTGTCCCTCGCCTTCTGGGGACCCGACCTCCTCGTGTCCACCACCGGACTGGAAGTCTGGGCATGGGACGTCGCCCACGCACGGGTGCGTGCCCGCTTCGACACCCCACCGGCACCGGCGAAGTCACTCTCGGTCTCACCCGACCGACGCCACCTGGCCGCAGGCTACGGTTCCCCCGACCCCTCGCCGCACCTGTCCGGGGTCCGTGTCTGGACGCGTGACGGCGCGGTACGAGCCACGCACGAACTGCGGGACTGGGTCTACACCGTTCGGTGGCGCTCCGCCCACCTGCTGGTCGCGGGCGGCGGGATGCCACAGGGCTCCGAGGCGAACGGGACCATCTGGCGCATCGACCTCACCCAGCAAAGCAGCGAGCAGGTCGACCACTGGCTCGCGGACCGTCCGGTCGTCCTGACCTGGGACCCCGTACCGGGCGACGCCGGACAGATGATGGCTCTGACCATGGACGGCTTCGTCCTGCACCTGACTCCCGACTACCGCCCCATCACACATCAGGAGGCCGTCGACCTCTCTTTCCGCCTGATGGAGGACGGCGACTACGCCGCCCACGACGAGCGGATGCTGGCCCGCCGACCCGTGGTCCTGCACCTGGCCGCGCCCGTCACCGACACCGCCGGCTTCGTGCGCGCCGCCGATGCCTTCCACCACGCGAACCGGATCTGCCTGCTGGGACACCGACCCGTGCCGCCCGAAATGGCGGCCTGGCACAGTGCCGTGGCCGACGGCGTGTACCTCCTGGACCTGGCCGACGGGGAGCACCTGCACTCCGGGTTCCACCGGCAACTGCTGGACGCCGGGTTCCGCGCCCTGTGCCTCGCGGTGTCGCCGGTGGACGAGCAGTTCGCCTACGGCGCCGGACACGGCCGGGCGTACGTGGGCACGATGAACGAGACGCGCATGATCCACCAGGGAGACGCCCCCGTGACCGCCGTCTGTTTCGACGATGCCGCTCACCTCGTGGCGGTCGGGGACGCGTCGTCGGGCGTCACGGTCTACGACGTCCGGTCCGGCGAGGCCCGGATGCGGACCCGGCGCCCCGCTCACGTGGTCGCCGCCGATGCCGACGTCGACCTGGTGCTCTTCGCGGACCGTGTCGAGGTCGGCGCCACGACGGTGCCCCTGCCCGAGGGGATGACCGGCATCGCCATGGCGTGCCGCGCCCGACTCGCCGTAGTCCTTTGCCATGCCGCAGAAGCACCTGCGGCCGATGCCGACTGGCTCGTGATCGTCGACCTGCGCACCCCGGCCGTGCTGGTGGCCGTTCCGGTAACCGTGCCGCACCGCGACCGGGCAGCCGACGCCACGGCGCCGGGGTTCCGCCAGGTGGAGGTGACCCTCGAGTCCGACGGATGCCGCGTGTACCTCGCTTCGCCCGACGGCGTGACCTCCTGCCTGCTGCTGGCACCCGAGACGCACACGGGCTTCGTCTTGCCCGAGGAGGTACGAGACCGTGAACGGTCCATGACGGCGATCCGCGTGGGACAGCAGGAACCCGACCTCGCCTGCACTCTGCTCGCCGTACTGCCTGAAGGAGTTCTGGCCGCATACGTCGACAACAGGGCATTCCCGATCGTCACCGGGGAGCTGCACCTGTGGACGCCCGAACACAGCGAAGTCATACGGTGCGACAGCGCCGTCACCGCACTGCGGGCGTCGTCGGACTTCATGGTCGTGGGCACAGAACACGGTGAAGCCATCGCGCTGCGCCGCTCCGACCGTACCTGGCACCGACTCTTCACCGTCCGCCATCCGGTCAACGTCACCTCGGTGGCCCTGGCCGAGAACCTGGCCTGCTCGGCATCTCGGGACGGCCTGATCCAGGTCTGGCCAACACGGGACGGCGTGAGCGTTCTCACCACCTCGCTCGATGCCGAACCCCTTTCCATCTGCCTGAACGGTCCGTCGCTGTCCGTCGTGGACACCGTCGGCCGCACCCACCGCTGGGACATCGAGAACCTCACCCTCGCGCAACCCGCACCACCACAGCCGTCGACCGTCGAGGAACTTCATCTCCAAGCGGCCGGCTGCATCGCTCGGGCGGTCGCCATGGCCTCAACGGGCAGGACCCGTAAGGCCGTTCGGCTTCTCGATGACCTGCCGGAGATTCCTCAACGCCCTGCCGTCAAGAAGTACTGGACAAGCCTGCTGCGGCAGAACCGGTTGTGACGCGCCCTCGATTTCAACGGCGTCTGGAAGGGTGTGCTCGTGCATGGTGACGACGAGACGGCGGCAGCGGGCGGGAACGGACCGGAGTGGACGGGGGTGGTCAGTCAGCGTCTCCGTTGCTGCGTCTGTGGTGGGTCGACTGATGGTGCCGAGGACTACGTGCTTGTTGAACTGACGGCGAAGGTCTCTGACGCGCGCCAATGGCTGGGCGCGCATGCGGAGCACCTGAACTCGGTCCTTGCGGAGGGGTTCTCCGTGGAGGTGCACGACACGTAGGGCCGCCGTGGTGGCCGCCGGAACCGGGGTTCCGGCCTCCGGTGTGCGTGACTCAGGCGTCCACGGTCTCGGTCTGCTCCTTCGTCGTCCGCGCGGCTTCCTGCGCCCCGTGCTCGCGGCCGGGCAGGACGGCGATGACGATCAGGGTGCCGACGGCCATGATGATGCCGCCGACGAGACTGGTGTGGGCGATGGCGTGGGCGAAGGACTCGTGCACCGCGCCGAGCAGGGTCTGGGCCTGTTCGGCGCCGCCCTGGGGGTTCTTGGCGACCTGCTCGGCGACCGCGATGCCGCCGCCCACCGAGTCCTTGGCGGTGTCCAGCGCGCCGGCCGGGAGGTGGCCGCCGACCAGGTCGGTCAGCTTGTCCTTGTAGGACGTGGCGAGCAGCGAGCCCAGGATGGCGATGCCGAGGGCACAACCCAGTTCCAGGGCGGTGTCGTTGGCGCCGCCTCCGACACCGAGTTCCGACTCGGGGAAGGAGCCCATGATGGTGTCGGTGGCGGGGGACAGGCTCAGGCCGATGGCGAAGCCGAGCAGCAGCAGGGGAGCCAGGAAGTCGGTGTAGGTGGAGCCCGACTCGATCTGGGTGAGCAGGAAGACGCCGACCGTGCCGATGACCATGCCGGCGCCGACCACCAGCTTCACGCCCAGCTTCGGGGCGATGCGTCCGGTGACCGCGGCACCGACGAACACGGCACCGGCCAGCGGCAGCAGGCGGATGCCGGTCTCCAGGGCGTTGTAGCCGAGGACGAACTGCAGGAACTGGGTGGAGTAGTAGATCGAGCCGAAGGTACCGAAGAAGAAGAACAGCACGGCGAGCATCGAGCCGCTGAAGGGACGCTCGGTGAACTTGCGGACGTTCAGCATCGGGTTCGGGTGCCTCAACTCCCAGGCCACGAAGGCCAGCAGACCCACTCCGGCGACGACGGCCGCGGAGATCGGACCGACGCCCCAGCCGAAGTGCGGGCCCTCGATGGTCGCGTAGACCAGGGAACCCACCGAGACGATCGACAGCAGACCGCCGACGTAGTCGATCCGCCCCATGCCCTCCGCCTTCGACGGCGGCACCAGGAGCAGTGCGCCCACGACGCCGAGGACGGCGAGGGGGACGTTCATCAGGAAGGTGGAGCCCCAGGCGTGGTTCTCCAGCAGCCAGCCGGCGGCCAGCGGGCCGGCGGCGATCGCGAGGCCGGAGGTCGCGGACCAGGCGGTGATGGCCTTGGCGCGCTCGGCCCGCGGGAAGATCGCGACGAGCAGCGAGAGCGTGGCCGGCATGACGACCGCGGCGCCGACGCCCATGATCGCGCGGGCGACGATCACCAGGCTCGTCTCGTCGACCAGGCCGCCCATGACCGAGCCGCCGACGAAGATCAGCAGGCCCAGGACGAGTGCGCCGCGGCGGCTGTACTTGTCGCCGATGGCGCCGAGCATGAGCATCAGCGCGGCGTAGGGGACGGTGTAGCCGTCGATGACCCACTGCAGGTCGCTGCTGCTCAGCCCCAGGTCCCTGGTCATGTCGGGGGCGGCCACGATCAGTGAGGTGTTCGCCATGACGACGATCAGCAGGCTCAGGCAGAGCACCAGCAGCGCCCACCAGCGCCGGGGGTAGGGCTCGGTCATCTTCTCGACGGGTGTCTTCGCAAAGAGCGGCATCGTGGGGCTCCTCGACAGGAGGGGAAGCGGGGCTTCGGGGGTGCGGATCGACGGGATCGGTGCGAGCGCGGCCAAGAGGGGCGCGGCGCCTCGGGCAGTTAATTGCCCACTGATGTGCAGACTAGTTTATTGCTCAGTGATGTGCAACTATCGAGCCGCCCTCCCCGTCGAACCGGAGGTCCGACATGACCCACGCACCCCTTCCAGCCGCTCTGGAACGCGGCCGGACCCTGCTCACCCGGGCCCGCATTCTCGAAGCGGCTCGGCAGGAACTCGGCCGCGACCCGGACAGCAGCCTCGGTGACATCGCCGAGGCGGCAGGCGTGGTGCGCCGCACGGTCTACGGCCACTTCAACGGCCGGGCCGCACTCGTCGAGGGACTGGTGGAGGAGGCCGCGCAGGCGCTGCGGCAGGCAGTCGCCGCTCCGCGGGAGCGGGTGGCGGACGCCGTCACGGAGCTGGCGCTGTTCGTCCTCGCCGTGTGGCCGGTCGGTGACCGCTACCGCATCCTGCTCCGCCTCGCCCCGCAGGACCTGGGGCCCGAGCGGGTCGTCGAAGTCCTCGCCCCCGCGCGCGACATGGCGGAGACGATCATCGCCCAAGGGCAGCGGCAGGGAGCCTTCCAGGCCGGCATTCCACCGGTCGTGCTGGCCCGGGCACTGGAGGGGCACCTGCTGGGGCTCCTGGACTGCGTGAACAGCGGTCTGTGGAGCGACGACGGCACGGGCACCGCGACCGCCGCCCTGATCGCGATGGGCGTGGACGGGCAGCGCGCCGCGACCTGTGTCCACGGGCTCGTCCGCCCCGGAGGCGATGCCGCCTGAGCCGCTCGCCCAGGCGCCACCGAGCACTTCCCAGGCACCCGAAGAGGAGAAGCATGTACCAGTCCCAGCACGACGAGGAGTACGTCGGTGAGCCCTACTACGGCGACGGATCCGTGTACGTCAGCCGCCCGACCCGGACCAGGCGGCGTCTGATCGTCGTCGCCGTGTCCCTGGCGGCCCTGCTCGTCGGCGCCGTCGCGGTCGACCGGGTCGCCGCGGGGCGCGCGGAGAGCCGTACGGCGCAGGCGTTCCAGGACGGAATGGGAACCGCCGATCGGCCATCGGTGCACGTCAGCGGCTTTCCCGTGCTGACACAGCTGGCCCGCGGCAGCCTCGACCACGTCGATCTCACCGCCCTCGACATCCCCGCGAAGGGCACGAGCCGGCCCCTGCCGGTGACGAGGCTGACGGTCGGGATGGACGGGCTGAAGGCTTCGGGGAGTGCCGACGAGGCGCACGCCCGCAGCGTTCGGGCGACCGCCCATCTGTCGTACGCGGACATGTCGAGCGCGCTCGGTGTGGAGGTTTCGCGGGGTGACGGGGCGGGCCGGGTCGACGCGACCGTGAGTCTGCCCCTCGCCGGTGACGTGACCGTGAGCGCGGCCGTCTCGGCGGTGAGCGGCAACCGCATCGCGTTCACCGACCTGCGCGCGGAGCGTGGTGACCTGCTGCCGCCGCTGAAATCACTGCTCGACAAAGCCCTGGACGAGCCCATTCCGCTGCGGAACGTTCCCCAGGGGCTGCGTCTGCGTTCGGTCACCACCACCGAGGACGGGATCGACGCCCGCTTCACCGGCCGCTCGGTCACCTTCCGTCCCGAGTCCGGTTGAGGTCGTTCGAGGTCAGTCCAGGTCGGGCAAGGGACGCCGGGCGACCTCGTGGGCGTCGTCCGCCGGCAGACCCAGCATGCGCAGCACCATTTCGGCGAGGTTCACCGCCGCCTCGTCGCCGTCGACCTCGGGGCGGGCGAACCGCAGCTCCACCAGGGCCAGCAGGGTGCCGCCCAGGGCTGTGAGGGCGACGACCGGGTCGAGGGTGGTGAAGCGGCCGGAGGCGATGCCGACCTCGAGATCGCGCAGGGCGCGTCGGGCGAGCCCGTTGTCCGCGTGGATGTGTCCGAGGCCGCGGCGGCGCAGGACCTGCATCAGCTCCGGATGGGAGTCGGCCATGCGGGCGCTGAGCCGGAAGCCGGCGGCGACCAGCTCCGCCGGGTCGTCGATCCCGGCCAGACGCTCGTCGAAGGCCTGGCCGAACTCCTCCATGGCGTCCACCACGGCCGTCTCGAAGAGCTCCGTCTTGGAGTCGAAGTGGTTGTAGAAGGAGCCGAAGCCGACGTCCGCGCGCTCGGCGATCGCCTGGATGCTCGCGCTGGTGTCCCCGGTCTCGGCGAGTATCTGCCGGGCCGCTCGTACGAGAGCCCCACGGGTCTCCGCGCGACGCCGCTCGAACCGGTTGCTGGGCAGGGCTGACGTAGACATGCGCAGAGTCTAGCCGTCGGGGCGATGGCGATCGCAGTCCTGATGAATTCATCATTTCCTGTCGCGAACACCTTGACGAAGAAACTGTCACAGTTGATGATTTCCTCATTACGGCAATGTTGCTCGGAGGGCACCATGTCTGAAATCCGCGTCAACGGGGCCGATGTCGTCACGGCCCACCAGGACCTCCACAGCGAGCAGGGCGCCCTGCGCGGCGAACGCCCCGGCCGCTCCCGGAACCCCGTCATCAAGGTGGCCGACCTGGCCTGGCTGGAGTTCGAGAAACCCGACCTCGACCGCGCCGAGGTCTTCGCCCGCGACTTCGGGTTCGGCGTCGCGGCGCGCACCGAACGGGAGCTGTGGCTGCGCGGCACCTTCGCCGGCTCGCCCTGCATGGTGATCCGCAAGGGCCGCACCTCCCGCTTCATCGGCCCGGCGTTCAGGGCCGCCGAGCGGGGCGACCTGGACCGGCTGGCCCGGGCCACCGGAGCCTCGGTACGGGAAGCCGACGTTCCCGGCGGTGGGAAGGCGGTCGATCTGCTCGACCCCTCGGGCTTCCCGGTACGGGTCGTGTACTGCGGCGAACAGCTCCCGGCGCTGCCGGAACAGCGGCCGCTGCCCCTGAACTTCGGTACGGATCACCGTCGTACCAACACCACCCAGCGCCCCCCGCGTGAGCCCTCCCGCATCCAGCGGCTCGGCCATGTGGTGCTGGAGACACGCGTGTTCGGCCGGGCCCTGGACTGGTATCTGGACACCCTCGGGATGATCGTCTCCGACTTCCTCTTCCTGGACGGACAGCGCGACCGGGGCCCCACGATGGCGTTCATCCGCTGCGACCTGGGCGTCGTACCGGCCGACCATCACACCCTGGCCATGCATCTGGGGCCGGGCACGGGCTACGTCCACTCCGCCTACCAGGTCACCGACCTGGACTCCATCGCCGCCGGTGGCGAGTACCTCAAGGAACGCGGCTACCGGCGCAGTTGGGGCATCGGACGGCACATCCAGGGCAGCCAGCTCTTCGACTACTGGCGTGACCCCGACCGCTTCATGCTGGAGCACTTCGCCGACGGCGACCTGTTCTCCTGCGACGTGGAACCCGGGTGGGCGCCCATGTCGACCAGCGGCCTGGCCCAGTGGGGCCCACCGGCCACGCGGGACTTTCTCGGCGCCGGCCCCTCCCCGCAGCGGGTCCGCGATGTCATCGAGGCGCTGCGCGGCGACAACGAGATGGACCCCGCCCGGTTCTTCGGCCTGCTCAAGGCCGCCAACTCCTGACCCGCACCTCTGAAGAAGGCACTGACATGAGCACCAATGTCCTGCGCACCACCGACGGCTGGTGGGCCGTCCGCGGCGACCGGGCCGTCCCGGTCGGGACCAAGGCCGTGACAACCGCCGATCTGCTGGCCGACCGCGCCGCCGTCCGCGAGGCCGCCGCCTCCGGCGAGCCGGGCACCCCGCTCGCCGATCTGGTCGCACTGTCGCCGGTCACCACGCCCTGCCGGGTCGTCGCCCAGATGGTCAACTACCGCAGCCACGCCCGCGATTCGGGCTTCAAAGGGGAGATCCCGGCCGCCTTCTTCCGCAAGGCGTCCGGCTCGGTCAGCGGCCCCGCCGAGGCCGTCGTCCGCCCCGCACACGTGACATTCCTCGACTACGAGATAGAACTCGGGCTCGTCATGGGCGCGCCCCTGCCCGTCGGCACCGTGGTCGAGGAGGGGGACCTGCCGTCGTACGTCGCCGGACTGGTCATCACCAACGACATCAGCGCCCGCGAGGTGCAGCTGACCAAGACCCAGTTCTACGAGAGCAAGTCCTACCCCACCTTCACGCCGACCGGCCCGTACCTGTCGCTCCTTGAGCCCGACGACTTCGCTCATCTCCTCGATCTGCGCCTGAAGTTGAGCGTCAACGACGAGCTGCGCCAGGACCGCACCCTGGCCGACATGATCGTCCGCCCGGCGCAGGCGCTCACCCTCCTCGCCCGGTTCCAGACCCTGGCCGCCGGCGACCTGCTGCTCACCGGCACCCCCGGCGGCACCGCGCTCAAGGCCCCGCCCAAGGCCGTCGAGAAGATCGGCGCGCTGCTCCCGCCCGCCGTGAAATGGAAGGCGTTCTTCAAGAGCCAGGCCAAGAACCCCCACTACCTCCGTGCCGGAGACATGATCACGGCGACGATCGCGACCCCGGACGGCCGCATCGACCTCGGCGAGCAGCGCACGCCCGTCGCGGACGCGAACTGACACCCGAGGTGAGCCGCACATGAACGTCGACGAATCCACACGTGTGCCCGTCGTGATCGTCGGAGCCGGGCCGGTGGGGGTGACTGCCGCCCTTCTCCTGGCCCGGCGCGGAGTCCGCAGCGTCGTCCTCGAACGCCACCGGGACGTCTACCCCCTCCCGCGCGCCGTCGCGGCCGACGACGAGATCCACCGGATCCTCCAGGCCGCCGGGGTCGGGGAGGAGTTCACCGCGATCTCCCGTCCGGCGGGCGGGCTGCGGCTGCTGGACGCCGGGCACCGGGTGATGGCCGAGTTCCGGCGCTCCCCGCACGGCCGCCACGGCTATCCGCAGTCCAGCATGTTCGACCAGCCCGAACTGGAGCGCGTGTTCCGCGACGCCCTGGCCCGGCATCCGGAATGCGAGCTGCGGGGCGGGGTCGAGGTCACCGGCGTCGGCCCGGACAGCACGGGCCCCGTACGCGTGACCTACCGCGCCGACGACGGCGAGCACGAGCTGTGGGCCGACGCGGTCCTCGGCTGCGACGGAGCGGGCAGCCTCACCCGCGAGGCGATCGGCGGCGTCTGGGAGGATCTGCGCTTCGAGGAACGCTGGACCGTCATCGACGCCGAGACGACGGGCCCCGTCCGTTGTTGGGAGGGCGTGGACCAGGTCTGCGACCCGCAGCGCCCGGGCACCTTCATGCGGGTCAACGACACCCGCTACCGCTGGGAGTTCAGGATCGGGGAAGGCCGGGAGACGGTCCGCGAACTGATCGCCCCCTGGCTTTCGCCCTCGTACGACGGGGACTTCGAGGTCGTCCGCGAGACGCAGTACACCTTCCGGGCCCGCGTCGCCGACCGCTGGCGCAGCGGACGGGTCTTCCTGCTCGGCGACGCCGCCCACCTCACCCCGCCGTTCATCGGACAGGGTCTGTGCTCGGGGCTGCGGGATGCCTACAACCTCACCTGGAAACTCGCCCGGGTACTCCAACAGGGCGGCGACGAACGGCTGTTGGACACCTATGAGAGCGAACGCAGGCCGCACGCCCGGCATGTGGTCCGCCTCGCGGTCGCCATGGGCTGGGCCATGACCGGCGGCCAGGACGGGGCCGCCGCGCTGCGCCGCCGGGCACTGGCCGCCGCCTGCCGCATACCCGGCCTGACCGAACTCGCCGGCCGCGATCTGAGCCCACCCCTGACCGCCGGACCGCTGGTGCGGCGTGGTGTGCGCCGGGGCCTGGCCGGCACCCACTGCCCCCAGCCGTGGGTGAGTATCGACGGCCGGCGCACCCGGCTCGACGAGGTGCTCGGCGATTCCTTCGCCCTGCTGACCGCCACCGAACCCGGCCCCTCCCTGACCGCGCTCGCCCACGGTCTCGGTGTGGACGCGGTTGCGGTGACCGACCTCGGCGACGACGGCACACTCGCCGCCTGGCTGCGCTCCGGACGCGCCGACGCGGTCCTGCTGCGGCCCGACCGCGTCGTCATGGACGTCATCCCGACAGGCGGCCGGGACTTCACGGCCACCACCGCCTGGGCGTCCCTCCTGCACACCACACGAAGCCCCGTTCCCTCCGAACGGAAGGCCCCGCAGAGCCTCTTGAGGAGCACGACGCGATGAGCACGCCCTTCTTCACCCCCGATCCGGAGACGGCGGCCGGCAGTCGCATCGCGGACTTCGCCCACTACGTCGGCGTGGACGACACCGACTACGCCGCCCTGCACCGCTGGTCCGTCACCCACCTGGAAGGCTTCTGGGGCGCGGTGTGGGACTACTTCGCCGTCGACGCCGACACTCCCTACGAACAGGTCCTGGCCGAGGAACGGATGCCCGGCGCCCGCTGGTTCCCCGGCGCCACCCTCAACTACGCCCACCACGCCCTGCGCAAGGTCAGGGACGACGACGCGGCGATCGTCGCCCTCGACGAAACCGGTTCCGGATACGAGGTGACCGGTGGGCGGCTGCGGGAACTGGTGGCCTCCGTCGCCGCCACCCTGCGCGGCCTCGGCGTCGGCAAGGGCGACCGGGTCGTCGGCTACCTGCCCAACACCCCGCACGCCGTCGTCGCGTTCCTCGCCGCCGCGAGCCTGGGCGCGGTGTGGTCGGTGTGCGGGCAGGACTACGCACCCCAGGCCGCCGCCGACCGCTTCGCCCAGCTCGAACCCACCGTGCTGATCGCCGCCGACGGCTACCTCTTCAACGGCACCACCCACGACCGGCGCGACGCCGTCCTCGAACTGGCCGGTGCGCTGCCGACGTTGAAGGCGACCCTGCTGGTCGATCACGTCGGTCTGCCCTGGCCGACCCGGGCCTACCCGACGCTGGTCGTGCCCTGGGAGGACGCCTCGACCCGCACCGAGCAACTCAGCTGCGTACCGGTGCCGTTCGACCACCCCCTGTGGGTCGTCTTCTCCTCCGGCACCACGGGCCTGCCCAAGGGCATCGTCCACGGCCACGGCGGTGTGCTCCTGGAACACCTCAAAACCCTCGGCCTGCACTCCGACCTGGGCCCGGACGACCGACTCCTCTGGTACACCACCACCCACTGGATGATGTGGAACCTGGTGGTCTCCACCCTCCTGACCGGCGCCACGACCTGCACCTACGACGGCAGCCCGGCACCCTTCGCCCAGCCCGACGTCCTGTGGGAGCTGGCCGCCCGCCACCGCGTCACCGTCTTCGGCACCAGCCCCCAGTACCTGCTGGGCATGTCCAAGTTCGGCATCGACCCCTCGGTGCACGACCTGTCGTCGATCCGTGTGGTCGGCTGCACCGGCTCCGCCCTGCCCGCCTCCGCCTACCCCTGGGTCCGCGACCACGTGGGGGAGAGGGTGCTGCTGGCCTCCATCAGCGGCGGCACCGACATCGTCTCCGGCTTCGCGGGCAGCGCACCCAACACCCCCGTCTGGGCAGGGGAGTTGTCCGCACCGCACCTGGGCGTGGCGCTGGCCGCGTACGACGCCGAGGGCCTGCCGGTCACCGGCCGGGTCGGCGAGCTGGTCGTCACCCGCCCCATGCCCTCCATGCCGCTGTACTTCTGGAACGATCCCGACGGCATCCGTTACCGGGACGCCTACTTCTCCTCGTACCCCGGCATCTGGCGGCACGGCGACTGGATCACCCTCACCGGTCATGGCTCGGTGATCGTGCACGGCCGCTCGGACAGCACGCTCAACCGCAACGGGGTCCGCCTCGGCAGCGCCGACATCCATGACGTCGTCGAGCGCCTCCCCGAGGTCACCGAGGCGCTGGTCATCGGCGCGGAGGAGCCGGACGGCGGCTACTGGATGCCGCTGTTCGTGGTCCCGGCGCCCGGCGTGACACTGGACGACGCCCTGCGCGACAGGATCCGTGACGCCGTCCGTACGGGCGCCTCACCGCGCCACGTCCCCGACGAGGTGATCGAAGTGCCGGGCATCCCGCACACCCGTACCGGCAAGAAGCTGGAGGTCCCGGTCAAGCGGCTGCTCCAGGGTGCGCCGGCCGAGCAGGTCGTCAACCCCGCCACCGTGGACAACCCCGATCTCATCGACCACTACGCGCGACTGGGTGCCGAGCGTCGCGCGGGGAGGACCAGCGCGTGACCACCGTGTCGGCCATCGCCCTGTCCCTGGTCTTCCTGCCGCTCGGCCTGGCCAAGATCGCCGCCGTGCCGGTCATGCGGCAGGCGGCGGCCCATCTCGGCATGTCTACCCGCCTCTACCGTGTCGTCGGCGCGCTGGAGATGGCCGGCGTCGCCGGTCTGCTGGCGGGGCTGTCCTGGACGCCGCTGGGCGGCGCCGCGGCGACCGGCCTCGCCCTGCTGATGGCCGCGGCGGCGGTGGTCCACCTGCGCCACGGCGACCCACCGCTGCGGGCGGCTCCGGCCGCCGTACTGGCCCTCATCGCGGTGACGCACGCGGCGGCGACCGTCAGCTGACGCGTGTCCTGTACGGGCCGGGCACCGGCAGCCCCCTGTGAGGGCGGGGGCTCTGGGCTCGATGGCCCCGGACGTCGGCCCCTGCTCGCGACGTCACGCCTCAGGGGCGACCCGGCCGGGCGCGGTCTGTGGCTGCCTCTGCGTCGCGGCCCAGGTCGCCAGCAGGGTGAGACCGTCCGCGCTGGGCGTTCCGGGAACCGCGGTGTAGGTGGTGATGGAGACGTGCGGGTCGCCGGGCAGGGCGAAGTCGTCGTACGCCAGGTCCATCCTGCCGATGGCCGGGTGGTGCACGACCTTGCGTCCGCGCGAGTGGCGGCGCACGTCGTGCCGGGCCCACCGGGTGCTGAAATCGGTGCTGCGCGTGGAGAGCTCCCCGATGAGTTCGGTCACCTGCCGGTCCAGCGGGTCGCGCCCGGCGGTCGCGCGGAGTATCGCGACCACCTGGTCCTTCGCCTCGTCGAGGTCGGTGTAGTAGGCCTGCGCACGTGGGTCGACGAACACGTATCTGGCGAGGTTCGGTGGCGGCCCGCCCGTGGTGAACAGGTCGGCGTACAGGGCGCGGCCCAGTTCGTTGGCCGCGAGGAGATCGAGACGGCCGTTCTGGATGACGGCGGGCACGCTCATGGAGTCGAGTACCTGCTGCACGGACGCGGTGATGGGGGAGGTGCGCTGAGGGCGCTTGCGGCGTGCGCCCGGTGCGACGTTGCGGGCCAGGTCGTACAGATGGGCGCGCTCGTCGTCGTCCAGTTGCAACGCACCGGCGACCGCGTCGAGGACACTCTCGGACGCGCCACCGATCCGCCCGCGCTCCATACGGGTGTAGTACTCGACGCTGAGGCCCGCGAGCATCGCCACCTCCTCGCGCCGCAGCCCCTGGACGCGGCGGTGGCCTGCGACGTAGGGGAGCCCGGCCTGCTCAGGTGTGATCCTCGCCCGGCGGCTCATGAGAAAGCCTCTGATCTCCTGCTGGAACTCCATGGCTTCCAGGCTAGGACGCCTGTTCCGGGTGTGGGGGGCCCTGACAGTGCCTGGCACGCGTGCGCGATGCGCGGGACGGTGGCTCGGTACCTCAGAAAAGCCGTGCGAAAAGGAACGTCAGCACATGCGTGGAACAGTCATTCATGCCCCGGGCGACATCCGGGTCGAAGAGCGAGAGAATCCCGCGATCGTCGCGCCGACGGACGCGATCGTCCGTGTGTCCGCCAGCTGTGTGTGCGGCTCGGACCTGTGGGACTACCGAGGCATCAACGAGGTGGCCCGGCCGACCCCGATGGGGCACGAATACGTCGGCGTCGTCACCGAGATCGGCGCCGAGGTCAAGGACATCGAGGTGGGCGACTTCGTCATCGGTTCGTTCATGGCCTCGGACAACACCTGCGAGATCTGTGAGGCCGGCTATCAGTCACGGTGTGCGCACGGCGAGTTCGTCGGCGCCGGTGGGGCGCAGGCGGAGTACCTGCGGGTGCCGCTGGCCGACGGCACCCTCGTCGCGACTCCCGCCGTGCCGGACGACGACCTGATCCCCTCGCTGCTGGCCGCCTCCGACGTGCTCGGGACGGGCTGGTTCGGCGCGGTGGCCGCCGAGGCCGGGCCGGGCAGGACCGTGGCCGTGGTCGGCGACGGAGCCGTGGGCCTGCTCGCGGTCCTGGCCGCGAAGCAGCTGGGCGCCGAACGCATCATCGCGATGTCCCGGCACGCGTCGAGGCAGCAGCTCGCCCGTGAGTTCGGCGCGACCGACATCGTGGCGGAGCGCGGCGACGAGGGCGTCGCCCGGATCAAGGAGCTCACCGGCGGATACGGCGCCCACAGCGTGATCGAGGCCGTCGGCACCCAGGAATCGATGATGCAGGCCATCCGCGCCACCCGCCCCGGTGGGCACGTGGGATACGTGGGTGTGGCCCACGGGGTCGAGCTTCCCGGCGAGGAACTGTTCTTCTCCGAGGTGCATCTGCACGGCGGGCCCGCTCCGGTGCGCCGGTTCCTGCCCGAGCTGATCCAGCTCATCTGGGACCGCGAGATCGACCCGGGCAAGGTCTTCGACCTCACGCTCCCGCTCGATCAGGCCGCTGAGGGCTACCGGGCGATGGACGAGCGCCGCGCCATCAAGACCCTGCTCAAGCCCTGACCCCTCACCCCCTCCTACCAGCCGCTCTCGCCCGGCCTCTCGACATCCCCGGGCCGGTCGCGAGACCCGACCTCGAACTCGACGGGAGAACCCCATGAACCCCTTGAGCCCCACGAATCCCACCTACGACTTCTCCGGGCAGGTGGCCCTGGTCACCGGCGCGGCCTCCGGCATGGGCCTGGCGGCCGCCCGCGCCTTCGCCGACTCCGGCGCCGCCGTGGTGCTGGCCGACCGCGACCACGACGCCGCCCACAAGGCCGCCGAGGAGATCACCGGCCGCGGCGGCCGGGCGATCGGCGTGGCCTGCGACGTCACCGACGAACAGCAGGTGGAAGCGGCGGTGCGGCGCGCGGTCACCGAGTACGGCCGTCTGGACATGGCCTTCAACAACGCCGGCGTCCAGGCTCCCCCGACCGACGCCGCCGAAGAGAGCGCCGATGTCTTCGACCGGGTCAACGCCGTCAACCTGCGCGGCGTCTGGGCGGCGATGAAGCACGAACTGCGACAGATGCGGGAGCAGGGCAGCGGCACCATCGTCAACTGCTCCTCCCTGGGCGGACTCGTCGGGCTGCCCGAGCGCGCCGCCTACCACGCCTCCAAGCACGGCGTCATCGGCCTGACCCGCAGCGCGGCCGTCGAGTACGCACCCCGAGGCGTCCGCATCAACGCCGTGTGTCCCGGCGTCATCGACACTCCGATGGTCGCCGACATGCTCGAGAACCAGGCTGACGCCATGGCCGCGATCATGAAGGAACAGCCCATCGGGCGGCTGGGACGGGCCGACGAGGTCGCGGCCGCCGTCCTGTGGCTGTGCAGCCCCGGCGCGAGCTTCGTCACGGGAACCGCTCTCCCGGTCGACGGCGGTTTCACCGTCCACTAGGTGGCCCCACCGGTCAGCGCACCTGGCGCGCCGGGACCAGGCCCTGGTCCGCGAGATCGCCGAGGACCAGCCCGGCGAACGGCGTCGCCCCATGGACCGACGTGTGCGTGTTGTCGCCGTTGATGTCGGTCAGGTAGAGATCCTTGGACGCCTCGACACCCAGGCCCTCGACGAGGTCCTTGCTCAGCTGCGTGAGATCCACCAGCGGGACGCCCAACTCGTGGGCGAGGGAGCGCATTTCGTTCGGCAGGTCCGCTGCCATCACATGCAGGGCCACGGAGTTGAGCATGCCGTCCGAGTTGAAACGCCGGCGGACGATGGGGGTCACGAAGACGGGTTGGCCGCCGTGTGCCCGGACCCGTTCGGCCATGGCCGTCAGGTTGGCGCGGTAGACGTCGGCGGTGGTCGTCTTGTCGTTGTGGGCGAGCTGGACGAGGACCAGGTCACCCGCGCGGATCTCCGTCTCCAGTTGGTCGAACAGGAGCGGGTTCGCCAGGAAGGAGACTGTGCTCTCGCCCGAGTCGGCGTGGTTGGCGACCGAGATGCCACGGCGCAGCAGCCGGGGGATCTCCTGGCCCCAGCCGGTGTACGGCTCCAGAGGCTGGTCGCAGACGGTGGAGTCACCGGCGAGCAGGATCTGACGGGCATGCGGGGCAGGGGTGACGTGGAGGCCCGCGAGCAGCGGGGCGGAGCCTTCGAAGCGCAGGTCGAGGCCGGGGCTGCCGACCTCGCCGGTCGGTTCGCCCTCCACGGCACGGACATCGACCGTGAAGCTGCGGTAGGCCCGGTCGCCGGCCGCGGTGGTGGTCTCGCCGAGTACCGCGCGGCGCTGCTCCGCGCTGATGGAGGTGCTGCCCGCCGTGTCGCCGCCGAGCAGCGCGGAGACGTCGTAGGTGCCCGGCGGGACGTCGAAGTGGCAGACGATGGGCGCGGTGCCCGTGCAGTGGGACGCCAGGGACGATCGGTGGAGTCCGTGGGCGGAGGCGGGCTGGGCCGTGACGGTGGTGAGTGCGGTGAGGGCGGTCAGCAGCGCGAGGCCGCCGGCGGTCTTGCGGGCAGGGCGGAGCGAACCCATGGTGAGTGTCCTTCCGGAGGGGGTGTGGGTCTGGTGCCGTGTCGGGTCAGCGGGCCTCGAAGGCGCCCAGGTCCGGCGCCGCGCCGCGGTAGGGCAGGCCGACGTCGGTGCCCTGGTCGACGAGGGTGCTGGACCCCGAGAGACGGAAGGCGGGCAGGACGGGCAGGCTGCCGTCGGCGTCGCGGGGGGCGTCCCAGCCGGACGTGGACACGCTCTTGAACTGGCTGTCGGACACCGTGACGTTCAGCTCCCAGGTGTTGTGGGAGGAGTCCGTCCCCGCTGTGTTCGCGGTGAGCGTGCCCCCGTAGGCGATGTTGTTGCGCAGGACGCCCAGGCCGGTGCTCGTGCCGTCGGGGGCGACGCCGAGCATGTTGAAGTCGGGGTGATTGGCGTAACTGGTGTTGTTGAAGTAGTCGTTGGCGACGGTGTGGTGGTTGGCGTAGATGCCGGACGCCCGGTTGGCGAAGGCGACCGCGTTGCGGACGGTGTGCTTGGCGCCGCCTTCGACGTAACCGCCGCCGTAGCCACCGGCTTTGAAGCCGACGCCGTTTCCCGCGGCTGTGCTGGTCTCCGGTAGGTAACCGTTGCGCCAGGACCAGGAGTTGTCGATGGTGACGGACGAGAACGCGCGGATCAGGTCGAAGCCGTCGTCGGAGTTCCACCAGGCCCGGCAGCCCCGGAACACGTTGCCGGCGTTGCCCGCCGGGATGTGGGCGCCGAAGCCGTCGGCGTTCTCGCCCGCGCCGCCGGAGCTGTGGGCGTCGTAGTTGTCGTGGGAGTCGGAGTTCAGGACGAGGTTGCCGCCGCCGTTCTGGATGAACAGGCCCGGCCCCATGTTGTCGTACAGATCGAGCAGTTCGAAGGTGTTGTGGCTGCCGGAGATCCAGAGGCCCCAGGACTCGTGGTTGAGTTCGTTGTTCTGTGGGACGCCCTTCACCTCCAGTCCTTTGAGGTGCAGGTGGTCGCCCGTGACGTCGAAGCCCTTGATACGGCAGTCGTCGCGCATGCCGGTGAAGTCGAAGACGGGGGTCTCGCCCGGGTAGGCCCAGTAGCGGATGGGGGCCGCCGCCGTGCCGCTCCTGCTCAGGGTGATCGCGTCGACCCGCGCTGTCCGGCTCGCGCAGGCGCTGTTGGCCCGGGTGTAGGCGTAGGTGCCGCCGCGGAAGTACACCGTGTCGCCCGGCTGCACGACACTCTGTGCGTGGGCCATGCTCGCCCAGGGGGCCGACTTCGACCCGGAGGCGCTGTCACTGCCGGTAGGAGAGACGTAGTAGACCTGAGCCGTCGCGCCGCGCGCCGAGGGTGGGACGACGACGCAGGCGGCAGCGGACACGACGGCGGCGGCTGCGAAGGTGCGGGGCGGGGTGATCCATGTGCTTCTCATGCGCCTGTGTGTCACATCTACTCCTTTGTAGACGGGTGGGGGTGGGGGGAACGGGGCAGGTCAGGGCCGCACGGATTCAGGTGGTCGGGCGGGCGCCGCAGGAGGCTCGGATCACGAGTGACGGCTGGAGATGGACCTGCCGCACGGGTGGCGGGGTGGTCCCGTGCGCGGCGTGTTCCAGACGGTCCAGCAGCAGGCCTGCCGCCTGGCTGCCGACCGCGTGCTTGGGTGGCGCGACCGCGGTGAGGGGTACGTCCGCGAGTGCGGCGATCTCGTCGTCGTAGGCGATCAGGGCGAGGTCGTCCGGAGCGCGCAGACCGCGGGACGCCATACGGCTCAGCAGTTCGATGGCGTCGTGGTCGGAGTGCACCAGCGCGGCCCGGACACCCGTGTCGCGGCAGGCGTCGAGGAAACTGTCGTAGTGCGGCGCCGACTCGGCCGCACCCTGTGCCGGCCGTCCGCTGTCCACCACCGGCACCCCGGGGGTGAGCCCGAGGTGCCGCACCGCGGCGGAGTGTCCCTGGCGCAACAGGGCCGCGGTGGGGCTGCCGTTGGTGAACAGGGCCACCCGGTCGTGGCCCAGCTCGGCGAGGTGCCGGATCGCCGCGTAGACGCCCTGGCGGTGATCGGTGACAGCGAACTCGCAGGGCAGGAACGGGTTGGGCGGTCTGCGTTCGATCAGGGTGAACGGCAGGCCCGTGGCCGCGAGGCGGGCATACGTGTCGGAGGCGAGCCCGTGGCCGTGCGGGGAGGCGATCAGCAGCCCCGAAGCGCCCGAGCGGTGCAGTTCGTCGATGCGCTGGGCGTCGTGTTCGTGGGCGTAGCCGCTGAGGCCGATGACGACCCGGGCGCCGCGTCGGGCGGCCTCCGCCTGCACGCCGTCGATCACCCGGGGGTAGTAGTAGGTGGCCGACGGCACGATCAGGCCGAGGACATGGGTCTGCGCGTGCAGTGTCGCAGGGGGCCGGGACGAGGGGCGCGGGCCGCCGACGGTGGTGTCGGCCGGCAGGGCGCCTCCTCGGACGCGGACGACGAGCCCTTGGCGCTCCAGGTCGATGAGGTCCCGACGCACCGTCGCCCGGGACACGCGCAGCAGCGCGGCGAGATCGGTCACCTTGCGTGCGCCGCACGTCTCGAGCGCGGTGACGAGCTGCTTGCGCCGGGAGGCGACGAGTACGTCGGGCATGGCTCCTCCGTCCGTGGCCGGGACCGTGGGTGCGGGGGTGTGGCTAGCCGATCGCGTCACCCACCAGGGCCAGGCACTGGATCGCCGCCAGGCCGTACTGCGCGCTGGCGTTGGTGGACAGCGGGGCCTCGTCGACGGGGTTGAGCACGTCGGGCCCCTCGTAGTGCTTGGTGGCGAAGGAGAGGCTGTCGGGGTAGCCGGCCGCGCCCTTGCGCAGCTCGGTCACGGCCCGCGCGGCGAGAGCGCTGTCGTCGAGCTGCTTCGCCGCGTAGGCGGTGGCGCGCGAGTAGGCCTGGCCGAGGTTGAGGCTGCCCCAGCTGGAGCCGGTGGTGGCGATCTGGTCGGCCTTGGTGCCGTTGTAGAGGCGGCAGAACTCGACCCACTTGGCCTTGACCTCCGGAAGGTCCACCAGGTCGATCAGTTCGGTCATCACCTCGACGAGGCCGAACACACTGCTCAGCGCGCCGACGGAGACGGACTTCTCGGTGGGTCCTGTGTACGTGCCGTCGGCGAGGTTGTAGCGGATGTCGCCGCCCTGCGCCCAGCCGTTGGGCAGGGCCGCGATGGTGGTGGCGCTGTTGATCAGTTTGGTCTTCGCGATCGGGTCGCCGCCTCGCTCCCACTCCGCGAGCCACGCCATCGCCAGCGCCCCCCAGTCGGTGGTGGTGCTGATGCCCAGCGCCGCCGGGTCGGGTTCGTAGGCTCCCTCGCGGATCTTGCGGCCGGGGTCCAGGACCAGGAAGGTCCGATCGGAGTCGACGAGGTCGTGCAGGATGTCGCCGATGCGTTCGTCGGCGGTGAGGAAGTAGTGGAAGCGCCGATACGCGGCGTTGCTGATGCGGACCTGCTTGGCGCTGTCGCCCCAGTGCATGACGCCGTGCCGGGTGCCGAGTCCGGCGTACTTGCCGAGGTGGTAGACGTCGACCTCGCTGGTGTGCCTACTCATCGCCTCGACGAAGCGGAACGCGGTGGCGTCGCCGGTGCGCAGGTAGTGGTACCACAGCCACGTGTCCGTGGACAGCTCGGAGTTGTCCCAGGCGTAGCCGCCGATGTCGTAGCACCAGGTGTGCCGGGTGCCGTCGTAGGTGTGCATGATGTCGCCGAAGTCCCAGAAGCCGTACCAGGAGCGCTGGTCGACCTGCTCGCGGTGATACGTGTGCATCTGCTGGAGGCGGTCCTCGATGGTCTTCCTGGCGGTCGTCGAGCGGTCGACCGGGCTCCAGGAGCCGAACACGCCCGCGGAGTGGAGGTGTTGGGGGCTGCTGACGATCAGGGGCGGGGTGGCGTTGGCGGCGGCGAGCTCGGAGAACCGCTCCGCGGTGGGTGTGGCGTCCAGGGCCCAGAACGTCAGCTCCGTGGTGCGGGCGACGCCGTAGGGGCTGCCGAAGCCGGGCTCGTAGTCCTCGTAGGTGATCTCCAGGGCGTCCAGCTGCTTGTCGTAGGTGTCCTCGCCCATGCCGTCGTGGTAGAAGCGCAGGTCCATCGCCCCGGCGCGGGGCGACCACATCCAGACCGTGGCGGTGGCGGTGTCGCTCGCCGCGCCGGTGATCTCCAGCTCGGTGGGGTGCAGTTGCCAGAAGTTGCGCATGCCGAAAGCGAGTCCGCCGGTGGGGGAGCCGACGTAGGCCAGGCCCGCGGCGCGCTTGCCGCCGTCGGACCGGATCCAGGAGTGGCCCGCCTTGGTCCGCTTGCGGATCTCGAAGCCGTGCGCGTTGAGCTGGGAGAGGCGGTAGTCGCCCCAGGCGGGGATCCACTGGAGCCGGCTGGTGACCCGGGTGTCCCAGGTCGAGGCGTCCGGGGTTGCCTTGCCCTGGTACTGGGCGGTGCGTACGGCCGCGCCGGGGTCGCGGCGCAGGCCGGTGATGCCCTGGACCGCCTCGGCGAGGACGCCCTTTCCGTCACCGGCGAAGCGGACGTGCCGGTTGTGGAGCTCGCCGCGCATCGGGACGGAGAAGCGCACCGCGAGCCCGTCGATGAAGTCCTTGTGCTCGTTGCCGTCGAAGACGAAGGTGTGCACGACGCGGATGGCGTCCGACCCGGCGTAGAGGTAGAAGCGGACGGTGAACGGCAGCCAGGAGCGCAGGCCCTTGCGATGCTTGCCCTCGACCCGGACGACGGCGCGGACGGGACCCTCCTGCTCGACGTGCACGGCCTTCACGGTGCTGGTGAACGTCTCGGATCTGACGGTGCTGGACTCGCCGGGCGCGCTGTCCTGCCGGGAGGCGATGAGCCGGCCGGAGGTGGCGATCTCGGTGCCTGCGCGCTTGATGGACTTGATCAGGTCGTTGCCGGATTTTCCGAAGGTGACCTGGACGACGCCGGTGTCGACGACGACCGTGCCGCTGTCGCTGGTGACGCGTACCGGCTTCTCGGGGGCCTCGGGGCTGCCCGCCTCCAGCCGGTAGGTCTCCCCGCGGGGCGCCGAGTCGGCGACGGCGTGGGCCGTCCACTTCACCGAACCGTCCGGCCACCAGCCGGTCGGCCATGTCTGCACGGGCACTTGGGTGCCGGAGCCGCTGGTCAGGGAGAAGGGCTGGTCCGTGGCGAAGGCTCCGCGCGGCCAGGGCACGCCCCAGGTGGTGCCGGCGGCGAGCTCCGCGGGGGTGCCGCCCTCCAGCCAGCGCAGGGTCACCGGGTCATGGCCGGTGAGGACGGCGGTCTGGGCCCCGTCGCCGGCCGTCGCGGGTGCGGCGTGTGCCGTTCCCGACTGCGAGGCCAGCAGGACGGTGGCACCGCTCGCCGCGGCCGAGGCGAGGAGGGTGCGTCGACTGAGGTGAACCACGGTGTGCGACTCCTTGAGGGCAGGGGTGAGAGGGCGTGCCAGGACCGTGTCGCTTAAAACGTTTTCAGTGCATACACGCGGGGGTGGCGAAGCTACGAGAGGTAATACGGGGGAAGGCCTTGCGGGCCATGGGTGGAATCGTTTGCGGCTCGATCCGACTCCGGCCGGCTGACGGTGGACATGCTTACACCAGTTGGATCGGATGAACCAGACCTGACGCCGAGGTTCACAGCCGGTGCGCGGCGAACCGGGGCGAACGGCGTACTGGGAGGGGTCGGTTGCAGCAAAGTGAAGCAAGAGGAACGAATGCTGGCCCTTTCCCCATGTCGCCTGTTCAATCTGTGCAGGGCCCGCAGGTTCCGTTTCTCCATGTGCCCTCTCCCCGCAACCTCCTGTCAGGGAAGACCCATGCCATTCGACGTTTCCCCGTCCGCCCGGCTGTTGTTCCAGGGCGACAGCATCACCGCCGCCGGCCGCGATCCCGCCGACGGTCTGAGCCTGGGGCACGGCTATGTCGCCGCCGTGGCACGGCACTTCGCCGCCTCGGGCGCGACGCCGGACATCCTCAACCGCGGCATCAGCGGCCATCGCACCGCGGACCTGCGCATTCGTTGGGAACGCGACGCCGTCGACCTCAAACCGGACGTGCTGTCCGTGATGATCGGCATCAACGACACCTGGCGGCGCTACGACGCCCAGGACCCCACATCGACGGCCGACTACGCCCGTGACTACCGCGAACTGCTGCTCCCGTTCCAGGGAACCGGCACCCGGCTGGTGCTGATGGAGCCGTTCCTGATTCCCGTACAGCGCGAGCAGTGGGCCTGGCGTCAGGATCTCGATCCGCGCATCCACGTGGTCCGGCGCCTCGCCGCCGAGTTCGACGCGGCCCTGCTGGCGGCGGACGGGCTGCTGAACCAGGCGGCGCGGGAGGCCGGGGACCCCACGCTGATCAGCGAGGACGGGGTGCATCTCAACTCGCGCGGGCACGAGGTGCTGGCCGCTGCCTGGACCGGTCTGGTCCGCGTTGGCTAGCGCCGCGCGCCCGCCGGCCGCGACTTCCGGCGCCCCGCGTCCGCGCGCCGCGGTGGTGCTCTCGCGGACTCTGCGGGACGAGGTCTTCGGCCCGGCCGCATGGGCGGAACTGACCGACCTCGTCGACCTGGTGGCCGACTGCTCCCACGGCGCCGACCTGGCCGTACACCCGCGGCGCGGCGATGTCGAAGTCCTCGTCACCTCCTGGGGCGCTCCTCCGCTGACCGCCAAGTTCCTCACCGAACTGCCGGGGCTGCGCACCATGTTGCACGCGGCCGGGTCCGTGCGCCGCATCGTCACTGACGCGGTCTGGGAGCGTGGGATCACCGTGGTGTCGGCGGCCGACGCCAACAACGAGCCGGTCGCCGAGTACGTGTACGCCCAGACCGTCCTCGCGCTGAAGGACGTGCACCGACGTTCCCGGCGGATCGTCGCCGACCGGGCACTGCCCCCGCTGGAGGGCGTGCCCGGCATCCGTGAACAGACCGTCGGGCTGGTCTCGTTCGGCTCCGTGGCCCGCAAGACCGCGCAACGGCTGCACCGGCTCGACGCCCGGATCCTGGCCTGGGACCCGTACCTGGACGACGACACGTTCCGGGCACAGGGCGTGACCAGGGTGGCCGAGCTGTCCGAACTGGCCGCGAGATCACGGGTGTTGAGCGTCCATACGCCGCTCATCGCGGGCCGCACGGAGAACCTCGTCGGGGGAGACCTGCTGCGGCTGCTGCCCCCGTGGGCGACCCTCATCAACACCGCGCGCGGAGCCGTGATCGACGAGGCGGCCCTGCTCCGGGTCCTCGCCGAACGGCCCGACCTGTTCGCCGTGTTGGACGTCACCCGAGACGAGCCCCCGGATTCGGACTCGGCCCTCTACGCCCTGCCGAACGTCCTGCTCACTGGGCATGTCGCCGGGACGGTGGGCACCGAACGACGGGCCATGGGGCGCCTCGTCGTCGACGAACTCCGGCGCCTGGCCGCGGGGTTGGCGCCGCTGCACGCCGTGCCGGCGGCCTCCGCCCATCTGCGGGCCTAGCTTCGGGCGCGGGCCCGGCTTCAGATCGACGCATCTCGTCCCAAGCATTGACCCGTCTCTGAAAACGTTTTAACTTCCCTTCACTCCCTACCTCCCCGAAGGAGGCTCCGTGGCAGCGTTGCTGCGTGAGCGCCCTGCCAAACCGACGGATAAACGCTCATTCCGTCGCCCGGCAGGCGCCAAGACCGAGCGAATACGTTTTCGCGACCGCCGGAACGTGGCACTGTTCTGGCTGATGGTGCCCGGCCTGGCCTACTTCCTGCTCTTCCACTACGGCGCGCTGGTCGGCAACGTCATCGCGTTCAAGGAGTACATCCCCTTCGAGGGGCTGTGGGGCAGCCCCTGGACGGGCGTCGGCAACTTCCAGCGCATGCTGGAGGACAAGGCGTTCTGGGACGCGGTGTTCAACACCGTCTGGATCGCCCTGCTCCAGCTCGTGTTCTACTTCCCCGTGCCGCTGGCCCTGGCGCTGCTGCTGCACAGCCTGACCTGGAGCAGCGTCCGCCGCTTCGTGCAGTCCGTCGCCTATCTGCCCCACTTCATCTCGTGGGTCATCGTCGTCGCCCTGTTCCAGCAGGTCCTCGGCGACACCGGGATGCTCAACAGCTATCTCGGCGCCGCTGGGCTGCACAGCGCGGACATCATCGGCAACCCGGACGCGTTCAAGCCGCTCGTCGTCGCCCAGGTCATCTGGAAGGACGCCGGCTGGGGCACGATCATCTTCCTCGCCGCGCTCTCCCAGGTCGACGAGCAGCAGTACGAGGCCGCCGCGATCGACGGGGCGGGCCCCTGGCGCCGCTTCTGGCACGTCACCCTGCCCGCCATCCGCCCGGTCGTCATCCTGCTGCTGATCATGCGGCTCGGAGACATACTCTCGGTGGGCTTCGAGCAGATGCTGCTGCAACGTGACGCCGTCGGCCCGCAGGCCGCGGAGATCATCGACACCTTCGTCTACTACCAAGGCATCGTCGGCGGCGACTACGGATACGCCGCCGCGGCAGGCCTGTTCAAGGGCGTCATCGGCGCCGTTCTCGTCTACGCGGCGAACAAGGTCGCGCACCGCCTCGGCGAGCAGGGGGTCTACAAGTGAGTGCCACTGTCCGGCCCGGCTGGATGGAGAAGCCGAAGCCGCTGACCCAGGCCGCGAAGGTGCTGGCGCTGCTCACCGTCGTGCTCCTGGTGTGCGTGCCCTTCCTCGTCATCGTCTCCACCTCCCTCGCCTCGCAGAGGGAGGTCGTCGCAGGCGGCGGCTGGGTGCTGTGGCCGACGGAGCCCACCCTGCAGGCCTACCGGGACATCCTCGACGGCGGCATCGTCACCCACGCCCTCGGCGTCAGCGCCGGCGTCACCCTCGTCGGCACCCTGCTCAGCCTCGCCTGCACCGTCACCCTCGCCTACGCGCTCGCCCGCCCCGGCGTGTTCGGCGGCCGGCCCGCGCTGCTGCTGATCCTGTTCACGTTCCTCTTCCCGCCCGGCATGATCCCCAACTTCCTGCTGGTCAAGGAGCTGGGGCTGCTGGACAGTTACGCCTCGCTGATCTTCCCGGTGCTGATCAACGTCTTCAACCTGGTGGTCCTGCGCGGCTTCTTCCAGGGCATCCCCGAGGAGCTGTACGAGGCCGCCCGCCTCGACGGGGCCGGGGACCTGCGGGTGCTGTGGACCGTCGTGCTGCCCCTGTCGAAGGCGGCCCTCGCCGTCGTGGGACTCTTCTACGCGGTGGCGTACTGGAACTCCTGGTTCTACGCCTCCCTGTACCTGGAGAGCGACCACTGGCCCCTCCAGCAGGTGCTGCGCACCTACGTCATCTCCGGCGTCAGCATGACCGACACCACCCTCGGCGACGGGGCGGTCAACGCCCCCCAGACCATCCAGATGGCCGTCCTGGTGATCGCCACCGTACCGATCCTGCTGGTCTACCCCTTCCTCCAGAAGTACTTCACCAAGGGCGTGCTCACGGGCGCCATCAAGAGCTGAGCCCCTTTCACGAGCCGCACAACGAAAGGCACTTCGCCATGTCCCATGTCTCCCGGCGCACCGTCCTGCGCTCCGCCGCCATGGCCGGCGCCGCCCTGTCCGTGCCCGGTCTGCTCACCGCCTGCTCCACCGACTCCGGCGGCGAGGGCGTGTCCAACACCGGCAAGGAGCTCGCCCCGTGGCCCACGTACAAGCCCGCCGCCGCGGCCAAGCCGGACCTCGCCGCCACCGCCGAGGGCGTGCAGCCCGGCTACACCTCCTACCCGGCCTCCCTCACCAGCTCCGTCGCCCGCACCCCCGGCGACGGCTCCACCATCAAGGTCATGTCGGTCAGCTTCGGCACCCCGCCCAAGGCGGAGTCGCAGAACCAGTACTGGAAGGCGGTCGAGAAGGCCCTCGGCGTCAAGATCGAGTACACGGTCGTCCCGCAGACCGACTACCAGAAGAAGATGGCCACCGTGATGGCCGGAGACCCCGACTCACTGCCCGACATCATCAACATGTTCGCCGGCTACACCCTGCCCCGCGAAGCCCAGTTCGTGCAGAAGCTCGGCGAGGACCTCACCGTGCACCTGTCCGGCGACGCGGTCGCCGACTACCCCAACCTCGCCAACCTCCCCACCCACGCCTGGCACGACATGGGCCGCATCGGCGGCCGCATCTACGGCATCCCCCTGGAACGCCCCGTCCCCGGCTCCACCCTGTACCTGAACCGGGCCATGTTCGCCGGCGCCGGCATGAGGGAGGGCTGGACCTCCGAGGACTTCGCCGCCGTGGCGAAGAAGGCCACCTCGGGCAAGAAGTACGCGCTGGGCGCGGCGACCGGCTCCATGTTCGGCAACGCCGTGCACAACGCCGCCCACAACGCCCCCAACGGCTGGTCCGTCGACTCCCAGGGCACCTTCCGTGCCGCGTGCACCGACGAACGCTGGAAGGCGGCCGTCGCCTTCCAGGCCCAGCTGCGCAAGAACGGCTCCTACCACCCCGACGCCACCTCCCTGTCCACCCCCGACCTCCAGACCCTGTTCCTCAACGGCACGGTCGGCTCCCTCCAGAACGGCTTCGGCGCCTACACCACCCTGTTCTCCGACGCCGAAGGTCTGATCACGCCGGCGCTCGCGCTGCCGTACAGCGTCGACGGCACCCCCGGCGGCGTCGTCGGGGCCCGACGCTCCTTCGGCTACACCATCCTCAAGAAGGCCAAGAAGGAACGCGTCCAGCTCCTGCTGCGCGTCCTCGACTACCTCGCGGCCCCCTTCGGCACCAAGGAGTACGAACTCCTCCACTACGGCGTGGAGGGCGTCCACTTCACCCGCGGCAAGGACGGCTCCCCGCAGGCCACCAAGCTGGGCGAGGTGGAGAACATCACCAACCTGCCCTTCCGCTACCTCGCCGAAGGCCCCCAGGTGCTGTTCGTGCCCGGCATGCCCGACGTGGTGCGATCCCTTCACGCCTGGCAGCGGAAGGTCGTGCCGGCCGCCATCCGCAACCCCGCCTTCGGCCTCCAGTCACCGACCAACACCGCCCAGGGCGCCACGCTCGACGCGCTGCTCAACGACACGGTCACGGCGGTCGTCGCCGGCCGCTCCCCGCTGTCCGAACTCGACTCCGTGGTCAAGAACTGGCGCTCGCGCGGAGGCGACAAGATGGCGGAGGAATACGCCGCGGAGTACGCCCAGAACGTCTGACCGGCGCGGGCGCACTGCACCGACGTATCGCTCTCGTGCGAAGAAAGGCGGACCTGATGGGACGCGTCACGATCCGGGAGGTGGCCGAGCGGGCCGGCGTGTCCGTGGCCACGGTCTCGCGGGTGCTCACCGGCAACTACCCGGTACCGCACACCACCCGGGCCAAAGTCCTGCGGGCCGCCCGCGCGCTCGACTACGTCGCCAACCCGCACGCCCGCGCCCTGGTCGGGGCCGGCCGCAAGACGGTCGCCGTCGTCCTGCGGGGAGTGACCAGCCCGTTCTACGCCCATGTCGCCGAGGGCGTCGAGGCGGAGGCGTCGGCCAACGGCTGGCTCTGCATGGTCGGCACCACCGGCGGCGACCCCCAGCGGGAACTGGACTTCGTGCAACTCATGCGGGAGGAGGGCACCCGGGTGGTGATCCTGGTGGGCGGCGTCGTGGAGGACGACGCCTACCGGCAGCGCATCGCCCGCTACGCCCACGCCCTCGACTCGGCCGGGGCCCGCCTCGTACTGTGCGGGCGCCCCTCCCCGGACCCCGAACTCCCGGTGCAGGTCGTGATGTTCGACAACGAGGCCGGAGCCCATGCCATCACCGGCCATCTGCTGTCCGCCGGGCACCGGCGCATCGTCTTCCTCGGCGGCCTGCCCGGCAACACCGCCCTGGACGCCCGGGTCCGCGGCTACCGCGCCGCTCTCGCCGAACACGGACTGCCCCCCGAGGCGGGTCATGTCGTCGACTGCGGACTGGGCCGCGCCGCCGGGCGGCGCGCGATGGCCGAACTCCTCGGACAGCGACGGGACTTCACCGCCGTCTTCGCCGGCGACGACATGGTCGCCGCCGGAGCGCTGCGCGCCGTCGCCGAGGCCGGGCTGCGCGTGCCCAACGACATCTCCGTCGTCGGACACGACGACATCCCCCTCGCCGAGGACTTCAACCCGCCCCTGACCACTGTCCGTACCCCCGCCGAGGAACTCGGGCGCGCCAGCATGCGCCTGGCGCTGCGCGACCCCGAGGACACCGACGGCGCCCCGCTCGTCCTGGGCTCCCACATCGTCGTACGCGACAGCGTGGCCGCACCGCCACGCCATGCCGACGACCGGCCGTCCGTGGGCGCCCGCTGAATCAAGGAACAGCCCTCGCCCGCACCAAGGCGCCGACGTAGGCCACCACCCCACCTCGCCGGGCCCGCACCGGCTTGCTGACGCACCCACCGACCAACGGAGGAAACACCCCCGTATGACCGCGCCTTCGGTCACCACGCCCGGCCCGCTGCCCGCGGACCACCGCCTCTCGCCGCTCACCGGCTACACCCGGGCCCACTGGGAAGCAGCCGCCGACCGACTCCTCGACGCACTTCGTCCCTACGCCACGCCCGGCCTGGCCCAGTACCGGCTGCCCGGCCGCACCGGCTACTCCGGGGAACAGGCCGACGGCCTGGAGGGCTACGCCCGTTCCTTCCTGTTGGCCGCGTTCCGCATCGCCGGAGCGACCCGGCCGGGGGAGCGGGAGAGACTGGCCCCGCTCATCGATCGGTACGCGGCCGGACTCACCGCGGGCACCGACCCGGGCCACCCCGAGCACTGGCCCCCTATCAAGGACCGCTCGCAGCCCATGGTGGAGGCCGCGTCCGTGGCCATCGCCCTGCACGAAACCCGGCCCTGGCTCTGGGACCTGCTCGACGACCAGGTCCGCGGGCGCGTCGTCGACTGGCTCGCGGACTTCGTGGGCGCCACCGCCAACGACTCCAACTGGCGCCTGTTCCAAGTGGTCGTGGAGGAGTTCCTCGCCTCTGTCGGCGCGCCCCACCGCCGCTCCGAGATCGAGGCGGGACTCGCCCGCCTCGACGACTGGTACCGCGGCGACGGCTGGTACACGGACGGCGACGGCCAGAAGTTCGACTACTACAACGCCTGGGCCCTGCACCTGTATCCCGTCCTGTGGGCCCGGATCGCCGGCGAGCGAGCGGACCCGTCCCTGACGGCCGGTCACCGTGAGCGCCTGCGCGCCTTCCTGGAGACACACCAGTACTTCTTCGGCGCCGACGGCGCCCCCCTGCACCAGGGCCGCTCGCTGACCTACCGGTACGGCACTGCCGCCGCCCTGTGGGCCGGGGCGCTGGTCGGGGCGACCCCGCTGCCCCCGGGCCGCACCCGCCGACTGGCCTCGGGTGCGCTGAAGCACTTCACCGACCGAGGGGTTCCCGGTCCCGACGGTCTGCTCAGCCTCGGCTGGTACCACCCCTACCTGCCCGTCACCCAGCCCTATTCGGGTCCGGCCTCGCCGTACTGGGCGGCCAAGGCGTTCCTCGGTCTGCTGCTGCCCGACACGCATCCGGTGTGGACGGCGACCGAGGAGCCGGGACCGGTCGAGACGCGGGACACGGTACTGGCCCTGGCCGGCCCCGGGTGGCTGCTGCACAGCACGGCCGCGGACGGGATCGTGCGCCTGGTCAACCACGGCAGCGACCGCCGGTCGCCCACCCCCGACGAACAGCCCGACAGTCCGCACTACTCCAGGCTCGCCTACTCCACCGCGACCGCGCCGCAGACCCCGCCCGACGGCCACCCCACCACCATCGACCACCACATCGCCGTCCTCGACGCCTCCGCGGTGTCGCGCCGGCGGCGGATACACCGGCTGGGCGCCGCCGACGGTGCTCTCGCCGCCTCCTGGTACACCGACGACGGCACCGCGCCCGGGGCGCCGGCATCGGTCGCCACGGTCAGCGCGGTCCATCGCGCCTGGGAGATCCGCGTCCATCTGGTGCACGCCGGGGCGGGAGCCGCGGTGCGCGAGACGGGGTGGTCGCTCGCCTACGACGACACCCCCTGCACCGTGGAGGCCGGCCCCGGCTGGGTCGTGGCCCGCCGCGCCGACGGCCTGACCTCGGCGCTGGCCGGCCTGCACGGCTGGGACGGCCCGGGCGAGCCGCGCGACGGCCTCGTCGTCCAGACGACGGGACTGAACGCCTACGGACAGCACTCCGCCACACCTGCCCTCGTCCTTCCGCACCACCCCGGCGGCACCCTGCTCCTGGCCACCCTGGTCGTCCTCACCCGGGACCCCCGACTCGCCCATGACCCGCACGCGCTGTGTCACGGCGCCCGTGTGCGGACCACGCAGGACGGCGGCCTGGACCTTCGCTTCCCCGACGGCCACCGGGAGCGACTGGACCCGGCTCTGACGGCGACGGCACGGGAACGCGTGGGCGGTGCGCCCGCGTACTGAGGGAGCCGTTGTGAAGATGACCGTCGCTTCTCGGGGAGCGGCGGTCATCTCGTATGCGTGCGCCCGCCCGGCACGGGGCCGTCCGGTCGAGCAGCGTGTACCCGGCTTCGGCCGCTTCATGGCCGTGGGCGGGCCGAGACCTTTGCCACACCGCTATGCCGCGCCGGAGGGGGTACCCGGTCGTCATGCCAAGACAGAACACCGACCGATACTTGCCATTTGACAACTATGGCCGGGAGGCAACAAAGTAGCGATGACGGACGCGCATGGGGAAGGATCTTGGATGTTCCGGTGGGCGGGGGCTGCTCCGTGCGCTGATCCCCGGGACCTGGCCGCAGTGCCGGGCCGGATCCCGCAGCGGATCGCTCAGGCAGTTCTGCTGTCGGACGCCTCGGCGTCGTCGTGCAGTTGCAGGGCCGCCGCCGCGCAGAAGGCGTCCAGCCCCTCCGTCAACGCGGTTCGCTTCGCTGCGGGCATCTGGTCGAGGACCGCTCGCAAGGCCTGCTCCCGGCGGGCGCGCAGGTCGACGAGGAAGGCACGGCCCCGGCCGCTGAGGTGCAGCCGCACCTCGCGCCGATTGGCCGGACTCACCACACGCTCCACGAACCCCGCAGCCTGCAACCGGTCGCACAGGCGACTGGTGGAGGGCGGAGTGGAGGCGAGATGGTCGGCGAGGGTGCGCAGGTTGATGCCGTCGTGGTGTTCGAGGACGAACAGCACGCGCAGCTGGGACGCGGAAGCGGGGGCGGTCGAGGCGCGGCCCCACAGCACTTCCAGCAGCTCCGCAGCCGTGGAGGTCATACGAGCGACCTCGTCGGGCTCCGGGCGGGGGCGGAAGGCAGTCACGGTCACACTTTCGCAGGCACTGGGGTGCCCGTCAGCGTACTAGGTGCGCGGGCGGGCCAATGAGGCATTGAGCGACGGTCGCGGCCGGGGCGGGCGGGTTCGCCGCCCCGCGGAGCCGGCGGCCTCCGGCAAGAGATAGGTGTGTTGTCCATCGTGAACAGATTCATGGCCGCTGAGCGCGCGATGCGCACAGCGGCGCCCCATGCGTTGCTCGACGCCCTCCGCGCCGCACTGATCGAGCAGTACGGTGCGGAGGACGTCGAGCTGTTCATGGCCGACTACGGTCTGACGGTGCTCCAGCCGGTGTCGGTCCGGCCGCACGTCCTGGAGCCGCTGTCGATCTACAACAGCCCGGCCGGGCGGGCCTTCGGTTCGCAGCGGCCGTACCGGGAGGACTCCCCGGAGGGACGGACGCGGCTGCATCTGCCGGTCAGTGTCCGCGGTGACCGCGTCGGCGTGCTGTCGGTGACGCTCGGCGGGGGCGAGGTCTCGCGGCAGTGCGAGTCCGAACTCCTGGAGATCGCCGATGTGCTGGGGCGTGAGGTGCTCGTGGCCGAACGGGACACCGACCTGTACCTGGAGGCGCGTCGCAAGGACCGGCTGACCCTGGCGGCGGAGATGCAGTGGCAGCTGCTGCCCGGCTGCGGCTGCACCCGCCCGGAGTACGAGCTGGGGGCTCAACTGGAGCCCGCCTACGCCATCTTCGGCGACAACTTCGACTGGGCCGCCACGGCCGACCGGCTGTCGCTGTACGTCACCAACGGCATGGGCGAGGGCATAGAGGCGGCCCTGCTGACCAACCTGGCGATCAACGCCCTGCGCAACGCCCGGCGGGCCGGCCTCCCCATCGCCGACCAGGCCGCCCTCGCGGACCAGGCCGTGTACGCCCACTACCAGGGGCGCTGTTACCTCTCGGTCCTGATGTTCGACTTCGACCTGGCCACCGGGCGGGCCAGCGTCGTGGACGCCGGCTCCCCTCAACTGCTGCGGCTGCGCGGCGGTGCCGTGGAGCGCATCGCCTTCGACGCCCAGCTGCCCCTCGGCATGTTCGAGGAGACCGACTACGTGGTGCAGGACTTCCACGTCGAGCCCGGTGACCGGCTGGTCTTCGTCAGCGACGGCGTGCACGCCGTGGCCTCGCCCAAGGGGGAGGCGTACGGGGAGGCGGCCCTCGCCCGGGCCATCCACTCCACCCGGCTGCTGCCGGCCGCCGAGGTGCCGCGCGCGATTCTGCGGGAGCTGACCGGCCACCGTGGAGAGGCGGCGGCCGACGACGACGCCCTCATCGTGTGCCTGGACTGGCGGGGGAGGCCGTCGGAGCAAGGAGGCGCCGAACTGCCCTTGTGATGATCGCGTGTTGTTCGCCCCGCGCCCCCGCGATAACGTTTGCCATGCGGCAATAATCAGGTGATGGCCTGCCGCACGGTCGGCCGCAGGAGCGCTCGACAGGAAGAAGATGTACGTGGTGGAGCATGACACCGCCCCCGAGGTGACACAGGAACTCGCCGCATTCCTCGAACGGCGCCGCGAGCAGATCGCCCACCGATGGGCGGACGCCGCGCTGTTCCGCGCCGTCTTCACGGTCTCCCGGGACGAGGCGGTCGAGGGGAGCAAGGCGGTGGTGGACGCCCTCGCCGAGGTGGCCCGCGCCGGCCGGCTGGAGGACATCGACGCCCCCGGCTTCGACCCCGTCAGGGACCAACTGGGCCGCATGGCCCTTGCCCGCACCCAGGCCGGGTACAACCCGCCGCAGATCGCCCGGGAGGTGGCCGGACTGCGAGCCCCGGTCACCGCGCTCCTGCGGGCCGAGTTCGAGGATTCCGCCGACGAGATCATGCATGCCTGTCTGCTGGAACTGACGGTCCTGATGGGCACGTTGCGCCTGGTGGTCATGGACACCACGATCAACTCCGGCGAGGAACTGATCGCCCGACAGCGCCAACAGCTGATGGAGGTGGCCACCCCCGTCATCGAGCTGTGGGACGGCGTCGTCGCCGTGCCGCTGATCGGCACCCTGGACAGCTCCCGCAGCCAGATCGTCATGGAGAGCCTGCTGGAGGCGATCGTGGAACGGCGGGCCCGCTACGCCATCCTCGACATCACCGGTGTGCCCACCGTCGACTCGCTCGTGGCCCAGCACCTGATGAAGACGGTCGCCGCGGCCCGGCTGATGGGCGCCGAGTGCATCGTCTCCGGAATCCGTCCCGCCATCGCGCAGACCATCGTCCACCTCGGCATCGATCTCGGATCGATCCTCACCCGGGCCGGGCTCTCCGACGCCCTGGCCTACGCGCTCGCCCAGCAGGGCATCGCCGTCTCCACCCGCCCTGGCGCAGGAGCGGGCCCGCGGTGACCGACCATTCCGCCCTCCACCCGGAGCCGGTGCCGGTCCTGGCACTGGGAGACATCCTGCTGGTCACCCTGCGGGGAGACCTGTACGACGGGGTCGCGGAGCAGCTCCAGCACGACATCACCCACCGCATCGCGAACAGCGCGGTGCCGGTGAACGGTGTCGTGATCGACCTCTCCGGCGTGGAGATCGTCGACTCCTTCCTCGGCCGCATCCTGGCCGAGATCGCCGCGAGCGCGAGCCTGCTGGCGACCCGGACCGTACTGGCCGGCATGCGCCCGGCTGTGGCCATCACCCTGGTCGAGCTGGGCCTGACCCTGCCCGGCCTGGTCACGGCACTGGACGTCGACCGGGCCCTGGCCCTGCTGGGCAGCGCCTTCACGACAACCCGGCCGGAAGCGGGTGCGTGATGCATGCTCCCCTCACCCCGACCACGCGACTGCCCATCGCCGGGGACGCCGATCTGGCGTGGCTGCGCCAGCATGTGCGGCAGTGCGCCGCCGACCTCGGTTTCGGCCTGGTGCAGCAGACGAAGCTGGTGACGGCCGCCAGCGAACTGGCCCGCAACACCCTCGTCCACGGCGGCGGCGGACACGCGGAGATCACGACACTGGGCGACGGGGCACGCCGCGGGCTGCGGCTCTCCTTCGTCGACACCGGCCCCGGCATCCGCGACGTCGACCTGGCCCTGACCGACGGCTACACCACCGGCGGCGGACTGGGCATGGGCCTGAGCGGAGCCAAGCGGCTCGTCCAGGAGTTCGTCCTGGACACCCGGCCCGGCCTCGGCACCACCGTCACCATCACCGAATGGGTCTCGGGCCTGCCCACGCCCCGCCCGGGAGTGCTGTGAGCAGGGTCTGGGACGTCCCCGTCCCCGAAACCACCAGAGTCCGGGACGTCCGGGTCGCGGCCGAGAGCGCCTGCGCCACGGCCGGACTGGACGCACGCTCCACGGCCGCCGCGGCGCTCGTGGCCACCGAACTGGCGACCAACCTCGTCAAGCACGCCAACGGCGGCCGCATCGTGATCAACCTGACCGGACCCGCCGACACCCTCGCCCCTGCCGCGACCCGGGTGCAGATCACCTCGCTCGACCACGGCCCGGGCATCGCCGACGTGGCCGCGGCCCTGCGCGACGGCTACACCACCGCCACCTCCTCCCTGGGCGCGGGCCTGGGCACCTGCCGCCGGCTGTCGGACGACTTCGACCTGCACAGCCGCAAGGGCACGGGCACCGTCGCCGTGGCGCGCCTCGGCCCGGCCGGATCCGCACAGCCGTCCCGCTCGGCTCCGGCCCTCGCCGCCCAGGGCACCCGCGCCGGCGGCATCAACGCCCCCCTCGCCCACGCCGACTACTCGGGGGACGCCTTCAGCTGGGTGCGCTCCGGCCCACTGGTCACCCTGATGCTCGCCGACGGGCTCGGTCACGGCGCGAAGGCGTCCGAGGCGTCCGCCGCCGCCGTCGAGGAGCTGCAACGACGGCCCGATCTGCCCCCGGCCGACATCCTGCGGCGACTGCACACCGCGCTGCGCACCACGCGCGGCGCGGCCGTCGGGGTCGCCCAGCTCGACGAGGACACCCAGCGGCTGTCGTTCGCCGGGGTCGGCAACATCGGCGCCAGGCTCCGCTCCGACGGGGCGTGGCGGCCCCTCATCTCGCACCCCGGCATCGTCGGAGCGCACTTCCCCGCCACCGTGCCCCGGCACGCATCGGCCTGGCGCCCGGACAGCCTGCTCATCCTGCACAGCGACGGACTCCCCAGCCGCTGGACACCCCCGGACGACGCCCGTCTGCCTGCCCACGACCCGGCCCTGACGGCCGCCGTCGTCCTGCGGGACGGGAGCAGCGCCGCGCGCCCGCTGCGCGACGACACCACCGTGGCCGTACTCGCCCCCGACCTGGACGGACGTCCATGACCGCGACTCCGGACGCCTGGAAGATCACGTCGGTCACCGACGTGGCCGAGGCCAGAGCCGCCCTTGACCGTGTCGTCACCGCCGCCGCGGTCCCGCCGCTGGAGCGCGCCCGCTTCCTCACCGCGCTGACGGCCCGGCTGCGCGGCTGCCTCGACCGGGACGGCGACTGGGAACTCGTGCCGTCCGTCCGGCAGGCGGCCGACGGAAGCGCCGGACGCCTCGACGTCACCCTGCGACCGGTCGCCATGGCCCGACCCGACATCGCTGAGGAACCCGATCTCACCTGCCCGCTGCCGGAGCCCGCCGACATCCCCGACAAGGACATGCCGCTGCCGCCGGCCCTGCTGCACGCCGACGACAACACGGCGGCCGTGCTGCGCCTGTTCGACGAGCAGGAACGCCTTCTGCGACTGCACCGCGAGGAGCTGCACCAGACCAATCAGGGCGTCCTGGCCCTGCACACCGACCTGGAAGCCGCCTCCCGGGCCCAGCGCGAGCTCCTGGAGGCGGAGCGGGCCGCCCGCGCCGAGGCGGAGCGGGCCCGCCGTCTGCTGACCTTCCTGACGGACGCCAGCGCCGCCATCACGGCCTCCCTCAACCCCGCGGCCATCCTGCGCAGCCTCGCCGACCTGCTCGTACCGGAGTACGCGGAACACCTCGACGTATGGCTCTTCGACGAGGAACAGGAACAGAACGGCGAGGAGCGCCCCCAGCGGGTACGGCAGCACGCGGCGGCCGCGGTGACCGCGGCCCGCACCGGCCGACCGCAGCACGCCGCCGCCCACCCAGGCGGGCTGCCCGGGGTGGACGACCTGCCGCCCTCCGTCCTGTTCCCGGACCGGGTGCTGCTGGCCATCCCGCTCGCGGCCCGGCGCCTGCTCGGCGTCCTCACCCTCACCGCCCCCGGCCCCCGGTTCGACCCGGACACCAGCGTGATGCTGGTCGAACTCGCCCGCCGCGTCGGCGTAGCCCTGGACAACGCCCGCCGTTACGAGCAGTACCGGGACACCGCCGAGGCCCTCCAGCGCGCCCAGCTCACCCAACTGCCCACGCCGTCCGGTCTGCTGCTGGCCGCGCGCTACCTGCCCGCCACCCGGGGCCTGAACATCGGCGGTGACTGGTACGACGCCTTCCTCCAGCCCGACGGCAGCCTGCTCGCCGTCATCGGCGACGTCACGGGCCACGGTCTGCACGCCGCCGTCGTCATGGGGCAGCTGCGCACCGCGCTGCGCGCCTACGCGGTGGAGAACGACAGCCCCGGAGAGATCCTCACCCGGCTGCACCGCATGCTGAGCCATCTCCAACCGGAGCTGTACGCCACCGCGATGATCGCCAGGTTCAGGCCGGGTGAACCGGAGGTCGTCTGGTCCTCGGCCGGCCACCCGCCCGCCGTGGTGCGCGGCGCGGACGGCTCGATCCGCGTTCTGGAGACCAGACCCGGCGTCATGCTGGGCATCCCCATGCCGTTCGAGTACACCGACCACCGCGTCGACCTGCCCGCCGGATCCTCCCTGGTGCTGTACACCGACGGCCTGGTCGAGCGCCGGGCCCGAGGCATCGACGCGGGCATCGAGCGCCTCGGCCAGGCCCTCGGCGCCCTGAGCACTCCGGAACTGGAGCAGAACCCGGAGGCCGCGGCGGACGCCCTGCTCAAGCCGCTTCTGCACGACTCCGAACGCGACGACGACATCTGCCTGCTGCTGTGCCACACCGTGCCCCCAGGCGAGGGGTGACGGCACCGCCCGATGTGCACCTGCTGAGCACCGGCTGGCTCGGGTAGCGTGAAGGGCATCGGGCGAGAGGGCTGATGCCGTGGATGCCGCTGAACCACTTCCCTCGGTGGAGGCCCGGCTGCGCGATGCGGCCCCCCACCGGCTGGTCGCCACCGCTCGCCGTGTCCTCGCCGAGCGGGTGGGGGCGGGGGAGGTGACCCTCTTCCTCGTCGATTACGCGCTCTCCGTGCTGCGCCCGGTGTCCCATCTGCCGGACACCGGTACGCCGGTCTCCGCTCACGACGGACCGCAGGGCAAGGCGTTCCGCGAGCAGAGTCCGGTGATCGAGGTCGTCCGCAGCCCGGCCGGCCACCTCGTGCATCTGCCCGTCACGGTGCGCGGCGACCGCCTGGGCGTCCTGACGGTCCGGCTCCCCGTGGAGGCCGCCGTCCCCGACCTCGTGCTCCAGCTCGGCGACTTCGCCACGGCGCTCGGCCACGAGGTCGCCACCGCCGGACGTGACACCGACCTCTTCCTGCTGGCCCGCCGAACCCGCCGTCTCACGCTGGCCGCGGAGATGCAGTGGCAGCTCCTGCCCGCACGCGGCTGTGCCCGCGACGAGTTCACGGTGGGCGCCCACCTGGAGCCCGCCTACGCCATCGGCGGCGACAACTTCGACTGGTCCGCGGGCGCCGACCGTCTCGTCCTCACTGTCACGGACGGCATGGGACACGGCATCGAGGCGTCCCTGCTCACCAGCCTCACGGTCGCCGCCCTGCGCAACGCCCGCCGCGCCGGGGTGCCCCTGGCCGACCAGGCCAGCCTCGCCGACCAGGCCGTCTACTCCGAGTACGGCGGGGCGAAGTACGCCTCCACGCTGCTGCTGGAGT
Organism: Streptomyces sp. NBC_00028; assembly: GCF_045041065.1. Taxonomy (NCBI): domain Bacteria; kingdom Bacillati; phylum Actinomycetota; class Actinomycetes; order Kitasatosporales; family Streptomycetaceae; genus Streptomyces; species Streptomyces sp. NBC_00028. The sequence goes on from NZ_CP108293.1 coordinate 9,496,680, forward strand.
TCGACCTGGCCACCGGCACGGTCCACGCGGTGGACGCGGGTTCTCCCCAGCTGTTCCGCCAGCGGGAGGGGCGCACCGAGCAGATCGAGCTGGAGGCGCAGCTGCCGTTGGGGATGTTCGAGGAGAGCGTCTACGACGAGCAGACGTTTCAGGTCGAGCCCGGTGACCGTCTCATCGTGGTCAGCACCGGTGTGCACGCCACCCGCTCCGCCTCGGGCATCGTCTTCGGTGAGGAGGTCCTGCGGCAGATTCTGAGCGCGACCCGTGACGCCGCGGCGCACGAGACCGCCCGCGCGGTCGTCGCCGGGCTGATCGAGCACCACGGCAGCAGTGAGCTGGCGTCGGACGCGGCTGTCGTGTGCCTCGACTGGAACGGTCGGCCGCACTGACCGGCCCCGATCAGTGATGGGGGTCCCGGGGCCCGGTGGTGCCGTGGTGGCCGCCTTCCTGAGCGGTCAGGAAGGCGCGCAGGCTCCGGCTCAGCGCCTCACGCTCGGCCGGGTCCATCGTCGCGAGAACGACGGCGAGCGCGTGCGTTCTGCGCGAGGCCACCTCGACCAGCACCTGCCGGCCGCGTCCGGTGAGGTGGAGCTGTACCTCACGTCTTCTGTGCGGGTGCAGCTCACGCTCCAGCAGGCCCGCCGCCTCCAGCCGGTCGCACAGCCGGCTCGCCGTAGGAAGCCCTATGTCCATGCCCTCCGCCAGGGCGGTGAGGTTGAGTCCCGGCCCCGACTCCAGAATCCGCAGGGCCCGCAACTGGTGCGGCGACAGCCGCAGGTTCGCTCTCTGTCCGGCCACCGACCACAGGTGCGCCAGCCCGTCCACGGCATCGGACATCTCCCGCGCGAGGGACAGCGCACCCTCGCCCGGACCGCCCGCGCCGTCCGGCATGTCGTGCCCGAAGCCGCTGAGCCGACTCACGAACCCATTGCTTTCAGCAGTCGCCTGCGCATACGAATACCACCCTCACTCCCTCGCGGTACCCGAAGCGTCGCCGAGCAAGCACCGCCACCCAGCCATCGTAGGGACCTCTGCCGGGCGGACCGGTGGTTCCACCCCGTGCCCAGATCGTGGAGAAACTGCGCACGTCAGCTCCGTGTACCCGGCGGCTCCGCGCCCCCCGACGGCTCGGCGCCCCCGACGCGAGGCAGGACGGCGTGGGCGTCAGCCGTCCAGACCCGGCAGCGGACTGTCCGACAGCGCGAGCCGCGCGGTGATCCGTTTGCCGACGGGCTCCCGGTGCGCCTCGAATCCCTCGACCACGGCCATGACGATCTCCAGGCCGTGCTGCCCCACGCGGTCGGCGTCGGTGGCCCGAGCCCTCGGAAGGGTCGGATCGGTGTCCCACACCGTGATCTCCACCGCGCCCGCGGCGACCCGCAGCTCCAGCAGGACCGGCCCGGGCGCGTACTTGAGCGCGTTGGTGACCAGCTCGCTGACCACCAGCTGCGCCAGGTCCATGGCACGCGCCGACACGGGCAGCCCGTGGTCGGTCTGCGCCCGGGTCAGGAAATCCGCTGCGCAGGCCCGCGCGTCGGCGATGCAGCCGACCGCCCCGTCCAGGGCCACGATCAGCTCGGCCAGTGCTTCGTCCGGCATCCGGGAACACTCCTCGCGCGCGACGGGCTCCCTGACGCCGGCCTGCAATACCCCGTTCATGAGCGCGCGCGTACCCGCGTATCGCCGAAATACTCCTGTGAGGCTCCCGAACTGTGCCGCGCCCGCGGCGGAAGCAACCCCTCCGCGTACCCTGAAAGGGCTTCACCATGCCGCTTCGGGACCCCGGATTCTGTGTGGCCGAGCGGTTCCCGCCAGACTTTGGTTGTCGCCTGACAACTGAGTTAACCTTCACCGGATTTCCTCATCGCGCGGGTCCGTGAGGAGCGGAAACGCAGGCGGTGGGCAGGGCCGTTCACGGCCCGGCGCGGTTCCGAGTCCTCGCTGTGAGGGCTCCCGGGGAGCGGAACGAGGATGCGCATGACCGGCAAGACGATCGAGGCCGTGGAGCGGGCTCCGGGCGAGCAGGAGCTACGGCAACTGCTGGCCGGCCTGACCGCCGTCCGCGACGGTGACTTCGGCACCCGGCTGCCGTCCGACGGCGAGGGCCTGCTCGGTGACATCGCCACGGTGTTCAACGGCATGGTGGACCAGTTGTCGCTGTTCACCTCCGAAGTCACGCGCGTGGCACGCGAGGTGGGCACCGAGGGCACCCTGGGCGGCCAGGCCGAGGTACCGGGTGTGTCGGGTACCTGGGCCGACCTGACGGACTCGGTCAACGCCATGGCGGGCAACCTCACCACACAGGTGCGTGACATCGCCCAGGTGGCGACCGCGGTGGCCAAGGGCGACCTCTCGCAGAAGATCGACGTGCCCGCACGCGGCGAGATCCTCCAGCTGAAGGAGACCGTCAACACGATGGTCGACCAGCTGTCCGCGTTCGCCGACGAGGTCACCCGGGTCGCCCGTGAGGTGGGCAGCGAGGGCAGGCTCGGCGGCCAGGCCCAGGTGCCCGGTGTCGGGGGTGTCTGGCGGGACCTGACCGACTCCGTGAACTTCATGGCGGGCAATCTCACCGCGCAGGTCCGCAATGTCGCCCAGGTGACGACCGCGGTGGCGCAGGGTGATCTCTCGCAGAAGATCACGGTGGATGCGCGGGGCGAGATCCTGGAGTTGAAGAACACCATCAACACGATGGTGGACCAGTTGTCCGCGTTCGCCGACGAGGTCACCCGCGTGGCCCGCGAGGTCGGCACCGAGGGGCGGCTCGGCGGTCAGGCGGACGTCAAGGGCGTCAAGGGCACCTGGCGGGACCTGACCGACTCCGTGAACTTCATGGGGGGCAATCTCACCGCGCAGGTCCGCAACGTGGCCCAGGTGGCCACGGCGGTGGCGCAGGGTGATCTCTCGCAGAAGATCACGGTGGATGCGCGGGGCGAGATCCTGGAGTTGAAGAACACCATCAACACGATGGTGGACCAGTTGTCCGCGTTCGCCGACGAGGTCACCCGCGTGGCCCGCGAGGTCGGCACCGAGGGCAACCTGGGCGGGCAGGCCATCGTGCGGGGCGTGTCGGGGACCTGGAAGGACCTCACCGACAACGTCAACGTGATGGCGTCGAACCTGACCGGGCAGGTCCGCTCGATCGCCCAGGTCGCCACCGCCGTGGCCCGCGGCGACCTCTCGCAGAAGATCACCGTCGAGGCCAAGGGCGAGGTCGCCGCCCTGGCGGACGTCATCAACACCATGGTCGACACGCTCTCCGCGTTCGCCGACGAGGTCACCCGCGTGGCCCGCGAGGTCGGCACCGAGGGCCGGCTCGGCGGTCAGGCGCACGTGCCCAACGTGGCCGGCACCTGGAAGGACCTCACCGACAACGTCAACTCCATGGCCAACAACCTCACCGGGCAGGTCCGCAACATCGCCCTGGTGACCACCGCGGTCGCCAACGGCGACCTGTCGAAGAAGATCGACGTCGACGCCCGGGGCGAGATCCTGGAGCTGAAGACCACCATCAACACGATGGTCGACCAGCTGTCGTCGTTCGCCGCCGAGGTCACCCGCGTCGCCCGTGAGGTGGGCAGCGAGGGCAGGCTCGGCGGCCAGGCCGAGGTCGAGGGCGTCGAGGGCACCTGGAAGCGACTCACGGAGAACGTCAACGAACTGGCCGGGAACCTCACCCGGCAGGTCCGCGCCATCGCCGAGGTCACCAGCGCGGTGGCCGAGGGCGACCTGACCCGCTCCATCACCGTGGAGGCCTCCGGCGAGGTCGCCGACCTCAAGGACAACATCAACTCCATGGTGGAGTCCCTGCGCGAGACCACCCGGGCCAACCAGGAGCAGGACTGGCTCAAGACCAACCTCGCCCGTATCTCGGGCCTGATGCAGGGCCACCGGGAGCTGCCGGTCGTCGCCGAGCTGATCATGGACGAGCTCGCACCGCTCGTCACCGCCCAGTACGGCGCCTTCTACCTCGCGGAGGACAGCGAACGCGGACACGAGCTGCGGCTCGTGGGATCGTACGGCTGGCCCGACGACGCCGAGCGGCCCGTCCGCATCCCCGTCGGGCGCTCGCTGGTCGGGCAGGCCGCCCGCAACCACCGGGCCATCACCGTGGAGGAACTGCCGCCGGGCTACGTCACCATCTCCTCCGGCCTCGGCCAGGCCGTGCCCAGCGCCCTGGTGGTGCTGCCGATCGTGGTGGAGGACCAGGTCCTCGGCGTCATCGAGCTGGCCTCCGTCTCCTCCTTCACCCAGATCCACCAGGACTTCCTGACCCAGCTGATGCCCACCATCGGCGTCAACCTCAACACCATCGTCGCCAACGCCCGCACCGACGAGCTGCTGGACGAGTCCCAGCGACTGACCGCCGAACTCCAGTCGCGGTCCGAGGAGTTGCAGATCCAGCAGGACGAACTCCAGCGCTCCAACGCCGAACTGGAGGAGAAGGCGTCCCTGCTGGCCACACAGAACCGGGACATCGAGGCGAAGAACCTGGAGATCGAGCAGGCCCGCCAGGAACTGGAGACCCGCGCCCAGGAGCTGGCGCTGGCCTCCAAGTACAAGTCGGAGTTCCTGGCCAACATGAGCCACGAACTGCGCACCCCGCTCAACAGCCTGCTGATCCTGGCCCAGTTGCTCGCCCAGAACCCCTCCCGCAACCTCACCCAGAAGCAGGTCGAGTACGCGGGCATCATCCACTCGGCCGGCTCGGACCTCCTCCAGCTGATCAACGACATCCTCGATCTGTCGAAGGTCGAGGCCGGCAAGATGGACGTCACCCCCGAACGGGTCCCGCTGCGCAAGCTTCTGGAGTACGTCGAGGCGACCTTCCGGCCCATGACGACACAGAAGAGCCTCGACTTCACGGTGGCCACCGGGCCAGGCACCCCCGCCGACCTGCTCACCGACGACTCCCGACTGCGCCAGATCCTGCGCAACCTGCTGTCGAACGCGGTGAAGTTCACCGAGCAGGGGGGAGTGGAACTGCGGATCGAGCCCGCCGCCGACCGGGAGGTGCCCACAGGAGTCCTGCGCGGGGGCCCGGTCGTGGCCTTCCGGGTCAAGGACACGGGCATCGGCATCCCGCAGCAGCAACTGGAGACGATCTTCGGCGCGTTCCAGCAGGCCGACGGCACCACCAGCCGCAAATACGGCGGCACCGGCCTGGGACTGTCCATCACCCGGGAGATCGCGCATCTCCTCGGCGGGGCCGTCACCGTCGACAGCACACCCGGCCAGGGCAGCACCTTCACGCTGTATCTGCCCGTGGCCCGCGCCGACTTCGAGGACGTGCTCAGCAGCGGCCGGCCGCGGGAACACGCGGACGACACGGCCGGATCGCCGACACCGATCGGTTCCGCCGCGGCGCCCGAGCGCCGCAGGCGCCGACTGCTGGTGGTGGAGGAGCGGCTGCGCGGTCTGCTCACGCTGGTCGCCGAGCGCGCGGCCGCCGACATCGCGCACAACCCCGACGACCCCCGCGGGACCATCGACATCATCACCGCCGTCGGTGCCCAAGAGGCGGCCGCCGCGCTCGCCGCCGAACCCTGCCACTGCGTCGTCCTGGAACTCGGCCTGCCGGACGGCGAGGGCGCCCAGCTCCTGGAAGCCATGCGGGGCGACTCGGCGCTGAACAGCGTGCCCGTGCTCGTCCACACCAGTCAGCGCGTCGACCTGACGCGGGAGAAGTCCCTGCGGGCCCGGGCGGCGGGCCGGCCACTGGCCTTCCTGTCCAGCCTGGACGAGCTGCGCGAACAGATCACCCTCCAGCTGTCCGCCGAGGAACCCGGCGACGTCCTGCCGCTCGTCCGCTCCGACGAACCCCAGCAGCCCCTCGAACCGGTGCTGGACGACACCTTCCTCGGCCGTACGGTCCTCGTGGTCGACGACGACGCGCGCAACCTCTTCGCACTCAGCGGGGTGCTGGAGATGCACGGCTTCCAGGTCCTGCACGCCGACAACGGCCGCAAGGGCATCGAGATGCTGCTCGCCCACCCGGAGATCTCACTGGTCCTGATGGACGTGATGATGCCGGAACTGGACGGCTACGCCGCCACCGCGGAGATCCGCCAGATGCCCCGGTACGCGGACCTGCCCATCATCGCCGTCACCGCGAAGGCCATGCCGGGCGATCAGGAGAAGAGCCTCGCCTCGGGCGCGAACGACTACGTCACCAAGCCGGTCGACTCCGACGATCTCATCGGCCGTGTCCGGCGCTGGCTGCCCGCATGAGCCCGTCGTGAGCCGCCGCCCCTGTGCCGTCCCCGGACGTTCGAAGCGAGGAACACCGCCATCGTGAGCCGACCGACCCAGCCCCCCGACCCCCCGGGCGCCGGCCCCGGCGAGCAACCCTCCGACGCCCGAGCGATCGCCGGTGCCACCCTGCCCGCCGCCCGCAGCGGCGAGGACACGCCGACGGACGCCGCCGACGGCGCGGACGCCCGGGTCTCTCCCGTCGGACGCCTCGCCACGACCGTGGAGCGGTTGCGGCGCGAGGTCCGCGACGCACAGGCGGAAGCGGACGGGCGGGCCCTGATCGAACTGGCCAAGGGCATCCTCGTCGAGCGCCTGCGGTGCGGCCCGGCGCAGGCCGCACGCCAGTTGGCCGAGCTGACCGAGCAAGCGGGCGTGACACCACTGGAGTTCGCCGTCGAGGTGATCAACCAGGCCTCCCGCGACCGGCTCTCCGAAGTGACGACCGCCTTCCTCGCGGCCACCGCCGGAGGGACCCAGACCGCCGCCACGCCCGGCCCGGGCTCGTCCGCGGTCGAACTGCGCTCCGCGGAGAGCGCCGCACTGGCCGCCCGGGACGCGCAGACCGTTGCCGACTCCCTGCTCGCCCACGCGCTGGCCCCGCTGGGCGCGGTGGCCGTGGCCATCTGGGCCCTGGGCGCGGACGGCTCCCTCAGCCTCGCCGGCAGTGCGGGATTCTCGCCCGCGGAGGCGGGGCGCTGGCGGCACGTACCGCCGGGCGTGGCCACCGTGGCCCGCCGCGGTCTGGCCGTGCGCACGGGCCACTGGATCGGTTCCCTGGCCCACACCGGGCTGCCCTCCGTGGGACAGCACCAGTTCCCGCACGGCGGCCGGGTCGCCATGCCGGCCGCCGCCGCAGGCCGTATCCACGGGGTCCTGGAGATCGTCTGGCCGGACCCGCTGGAACCCCAGCCCCCGCAGATCGCCCGGCAGATCGAGGCTCTGGCGGAGCTGTGCGCCCACACCCTGGAGACGTACGCCCTGTGCCGCCCGGACGGCAGCCCCCGTGTGCTGCCCGACGCCGCCGAGCTGGTGGACCTGGCCGACGGACTCCACGATCCCGCCCTGGTCCTCGTGCCGCACGTCGACGCGGGCGGGGAACTCGTCGACTTCCGCATCCACCACGTCAACGCCCGTTTCCTGGACCCCGCGGGCCGGCCGCGAGGCGTCGTCAACGGCGCGCTGCTCCTGGAGGCGTACCCGATGGCCGCCGGCGACGGCGGACTGTTCGAGCAGGTCGAACGGGTGCAGGCCACCGGGGAACCGTTCCGCGCCCAGCGGATGCGGCTCACCGCGCTGGTCGGCGATGTGCCGCTGGCCGCGGTCGCCGACGTGAACATCAGCCGGCACGGCGGCAGCGTCCTCCTGCTCTGGCGCATAGAGGACGAGACGGCACGCCTGGCGAACCTGCTCCAGCACGCCCAGCGCCTCGGCCGCATCGGCGGCTTCGAGGAGAACCTGCTGACCGCCGAGATCACCTGGAACGGCCAGCTCTACCACCTGTACGGCCAGCCGGTGTCACTCGGCCCCGTCCCGCTCGCGGAGCTGCCGGCCCACGCCCACCCGGACGACGCGGTCGCCATCGGCCGCTTCCTGCGCACTCTGCTGCACCACCACCGGCCGGCCGCCACGGCCTTCCGTCTGCAACGACCCGACGGGGTCACCCGGCATCTGCGGGTGGCCGCCGAACCGGTCCTCGACTCCGACGGCAGGCTGCACGTCGTACGCGGCGCCTACCAGGACATCTCGGCCCACCACTGGACCGAGGTGGCGCTCGCCGCGACCCGTGACCAGCTCGCCCACACCGAGCAGCAGGCCAGCGAACGCCACCGGCTGACCCTTCAGCTGCAGCACGCCATCATGCCGCCGGCGCAGGCCCCGCTGGAGGCACCCCGACTGCGCGTCGCGGTGCGCTACCGACCGGCCGAGACCGAGCAGCTGGTGGGCGGCGACTGGTACGACGCCGTGGTCCTGCCCTCCGGGCTGATCCTGCTGTGCGTGGGGGACGTCGCCGGACACGGCATCGAGGCCGCCACCAGCATGGTCGTGCTGCGCAACGCGCTGCGCGGCCTCGCCGTCACCGGCGCCGGGCCGGGGCAGCTGCTGTCCTGGCTCAACATGGTCGCCCACCATCTGACCGGGGCCGTCACCGCCACCGCGGTCTGCGGTCTCTACGACCCCGAGCGCCGCAGCCTGCGCTGGGCCCGGGCGGGCCATCTGCCGCCGGTCCTGGTACGCGGCGGCGAGGCGACCGCGCTGCCCCTGGTCAAGGGGCTGCTGCTCGGCGCAGTACCGGAGGCGGTCTACGAGGAACGTGAGATGCAACTGGCCGTGGACGACACCCTGCTGATGTACACGGACGGTCTGATCGAACGGCGTGACCGTTCTGTGGAGGAATCCCTCACCCATCTGCTGACCACCGCCCGGACCCTCCAGCCCGCGCTCGAACAGCAGTTGGACCATCTGCTCACCCACAGCAGGTCCGACACCGACGACGACACCTGCGTCGTGGGCATCCAAGTGACCTAGCGGGTCGGGTCCGATCGATTTTCGTGCGCGTAGTCTCGTCGTCCTCGGGAAAACAGACAACCGCAGGGACAAGCGAGCCGGGCCGGAAGGGGCGCGGCTTCTGGTGGGAAGGCGAGATGACGACCGAGCACCGCTGGCAGGAGAGTGCGGCGTCGGGGAGCACCCCGGAACAGGCCACGCGTTACCGGGGTGAGCTGCATGATGTGACGACCGCCCGGCTCGACACCGAGCGCTTTCTCGACGACCTCACGGGGGTGGCGCCGCCGACCGCACCGGAACACTGGGACGACATCCTCCTGGTCGTCAACGAACTGGCCGCGAACGCGGTCCAGTACGCGCCGGGGCCTTTCGAGGTCCGGCTGCGCAAGACCTTCGACGGCGTTCATGTCGTGGTCCACGACACGAGCAGCACACCCCCGGCTCCACGCCCCTTCCGCCGTGACGGGGGCGGCGGGGTCGGCTGGTATCTGGTCCAGTCCCTGGGCAGCCAGGTCAGTGTCGTCACACAGCCGGACGGGAAGGACGTGCATGTCTTTCTGCCCTGGTGAGGCGGCTAGGACCGGCTGCGCAGCGGGACCAGCACGCTGATCGTCTTGCCGCCGCCGGGCCGGTGCCGCACGACGATGTCACGCGCCAGGCGGATGATGATCGGCCAGCCGTAGCCCTGTCCGTGCCCCGCCAGGGGGAAGGTGCCGGAACCGTGGACTACGTCGGGGACGACATCGCTGTGGTCGTGGACCGCCAGCCGGACGCCGTCCGGGGTGGCGGCGGCCTCGAACCCGGCCAGCCCCTCACCGTGCCGCAGGGCGTTGCTGACGAGTTCGGAGACGACCAGCAGCAGATCGACGACGTCCTCTTCCCGCGCCGTGCGGGCTGCGGTGTTCCACTCCTCCCGTACGACCGAACGCGCGTGTTCGCGTGCCGCCGCCGCGGTCGTCACCGTGGCCGTGCGGTCCGGCCGGCTCACCGTACGACCACGGCCCAGGGCCCCTCCACGGCCGGTCGGCGGTCCTGGCCGAGGGCGAGGATCGTTGCGTTTTCTTTCATGTCGGGCGGCCTTTCGATGCCTTCGTGAACGGGTCTGCCACCGTCAGGGCTGTGTCGGTGGGGCGCGGCACCATCCGCAGCCTGTGCGGCATGGCGGAGCCGGCCGGCGTGACGGTGGAGAGACCGATGAGCGCGCCCCAGGGGTTGTGCCCCGGCGCCGGACGCCCTGTCACGCGGTGTTTCCCAGCGAACGGATGGCGGGCCGTTGCTGTGTGCCCTTCGCTGCAGATACCCGGTCGGCCCCTGTGCATGCGGGGTGACTTTCCTCCGGGGACGCCATACGGACCCGGCCGCGACAGGGCGTCAGTTCGGGCCGGGAGAGCCCAGGTACTCCTTCCAGTTGGCCTCGGGCCGTACGTCGGCCGCCAGGGCGAGCAGGCGGCGCGGCTGCCGGTGCAGGCCGACGATCCTGAGCAGACCGCCGCGCCGGGTGACGCAACCGTCGACGGTGAGGAGGAGATGCAGGAGTGCCGAGTCCACGAAGTCGACGCGGGCGAGGTCGAGGGTGAGCCGGCGCACGGAGAGCGGCAGCGCGGTGGCCGCGCCTTCGATGGCGGGCCTGGCACGGTCGTCGATGGCGTCGTCCACGGTCAGCGTGGCGGCGTAACCGCCGGGACTCAAAGTGATGCGGGTGCCCATCTTTCGGGCCCCCTTCCCTGGGGGTTGGTGGCCTGGGGAGGCCACTGGGCTCCTCCCACCGTGTCACGTACCGCCGCGCACGTCGAACGGCCTTTTGCTCAGGGGTGCATGACGTGCGCGTTCACGGGTAAGCGCGCATCCGCGGCGCACGCCGCGACCCGCAGGTGAGAGCCGCCAGACCTGGCCGTAGTAGACGTTGTTGGAGGCATACGTGTCCGTTGCCCAGAATCCCTTGTCCGTCGAGGTCACTCTGTTGCGTGACGACGTGGCCCTGTTCACGGTGCAGGGCTATTTGGACGTCGACACCGCGACGGAGTTCCGTCACCATCTGGCGAACCAACTGCACCACGGCCGACGCCATTTCCTGCTCGACCTCACTCAGGTTCCGTTCATGGACTCGTCCGGTATGAACATCATTCTTCGCGTCTATCAGGAAGCCCGGAACCTGCCCGGCAGCGTCCACATCATTTCGCCGCAGCCCGCCGTACGCCGGATACTCGATCTCACCGGTGTGAGTCTGACGGTCCCGGTGTCGGAGAGCGTTGAGCAGGCACTTGACCTGGTGGACCACCCGCAGCCGCAGTCACAGTCCTGACGGCCGTCGATATTGCATCCGGACCCCACCGGGGGAGGGCCATCCACCGTGCCACCGCCATCGCCGTCGCAGGTCGGGCCGGCGGTGGCACGGTGTACGAGGCCCAGCGCCGGATCCCGCTCGCTCAGACCCTCCTGATCCGGTCGGCGATCTCCGGCACGGCCGTGAACCCGGCCGCCCTGTACGTGGCGACGGCGCCGACATTGGCACTCGGCGTGCACACCCGCGCACTCGACGAGCCCATCTCCCGCAGTGCGGCCGCCCCCGCGACGGTGATCGCCCGGCCGTAGCCGCGGCCCCGGTGGTCGGCGTGGACGCCCATCGGCTCGACCAGTCCAGGCTTCCCGGGTCCGGCCGACCAGACCGTCACCACCGCCGCGGGGTTGCCCCGGTCGTCGTAGGCGCCCAGACAGCGCGCCTCGGCGTAGCACGGTGCCGCGGTCATCTTGTGCCGGTACTCGCGCGTGGGCCGCGTGGTGTTGAACGCGGACCGCAGGACGTCCGCGAAGTCCTGTGCCTGCTCCAGGCCGATCGCCCTGATCGGCACGCCGGGGTCCTCCACCGGTTCGGCCAGGTCGCGGAAGAGCGGCGTCCACGGCTCGTCGACACCCCAGCCCTCCTCGTCCAGCAGGTCGTGCAGCAGCAGGCCCCGCGGCGCCTCGACGGACACGGCTCCCTCCGGCAGCACGCCGCGCTCCGGCTGGGACAGATCCTTGACGAGCCGCCGGGCCAGGGCCTCGTCCCGGACAGCGTCGGGAGCGACCGTCATCCGCACCAGCGTGGGCGAATCCAGCATCCCGACGGCGAGGATCCGTCCGTCCCGGCTCCAGGTCCGGACCACCGCCGCCGTCTCGGCCGCGCCGAACCGGTAGTTCCAGCCGAGGTCCCCGGGATGCAACTGCATCGGCGCGCCGTCGTGCTGCCACTCCCGCAACGCCGCAAGGGCGTCGCCCACTTGGCCGGCGGTCGGCGTACTCAACACCATCGTCATGACCGGGATCAGACCCAACGCCCAGCCGACGTGCAACCGATTAACCGGCATGCGGCGAGGGCGGCGGATGCGAGGAAGTCATCCGCCGCCCCGGCCGTGGAACGCAGCAGGGCGTGAGGCGTCCCGTATCGCCGTGCGGTGGCTCAGGACTGCACGGCGAGCTGGAAGGCCTGCGCGGTCGAGCCGTCGCAGGTCCGCTGGGTGAGCTGGACACTGTTCGTCGCCGCCGAGGCGGCCGTCAGGCACTTGCCGCTGTGCCGGGCGACGAAGTGATAGCGCCCGCTCGTCTCACGTACCGGCTGCCACTGCTGATTCGTGCCGCCGGAATAGGCCCACAGCTGCAATGGGGCGTTGTCCGCCGTGGAGCGGTCGGTCACGTCGATCACCTGGGCGGGGTTGGTGCGTGCGGTGACCTGGAGATAGCCGCTGTCGGTGCTCCGGAAGCGGTACTGCTGCGCCGCCGTGCCGTTGCAGGCGTACTGCTGGATCACCGTCCCGTTCGCCGTGGCCGCCGAACGGGCGTCCACGCACGTGCCGTTGCCGCCGTTCTGCAGCGAGTACCAGGCGGTCTCGGAGATCTGGTCGTCCGTCGGCGGGGTCGTGGTGCCGCCCCCGCCCAGCCACTTGAGCCCGTCGAGCAGGAACCGGTTCTGGGTCGCGCTCGCGAACGTGGACGACAGTCGCGTGTTGGTCGTGTAGTTCATGGCGTTGTGGCCGAAGTTCGCGTACAGCATCTTGTACTTCGTGTTGGTCCACAGGATCGGGTAATAGCCGCTGTACCAGGACTGGTTGGGGTCCGTGCCGACCGGGAAGCTGCTCGGGTCGATCGACGCCAGGATCTTGATGTCCGGGTTCTGCCGCAGATCCCTGGACCAGCTGTACCACTCGCTCACCGACGAGGTGAAGGTGGCCGGGAGGTTCACGGTGGCCGGGCTCGTGCGGTCCTCCACCTTCAGGGTCACCGCGGTCGGACCCCAGGTGTTGGACGCGAAGTTGCCCGAGCCGAGGAACGTGTCGTGGTACCAGGACCAGCCGGCCGCGTCGGTCGTGAACGCCGAGACGTGGAAGCCCAGGAAGCCGCCTCCACCCCTCATGTACGCCTCGAATCCGGAGCGTTGGGCGGAAGTCTGGGGCAAGTCATCCAGGAACAGGACGACTTGGTAGGCGTTGACCCCGCCGTTGGCGAGCAGGTCCCAGTTGGTGCTGGCCGTGTAGGTGAAGCCGCCCGCGGCCGCCTGCTGCGGGAACCAGACGTTGGCCTCCTTGTCGAAGTCGATGTGTGCCGCGTCGTAGGTGCCGCTGTACAGGGCGAGGACCTTGAACGGGGTCGCGGCGGTGCCGGCCTGTGCGACGGGCGGTACGGCCGCGAGGCCCATGAGGGTGGCCAGCAGGAGCAGGACCCGCAGGAGCGCGCGGGTGGAGCCGGATCTGACGGTGTTCATGTGTCTGGTCGATCCTTTCCGTGTAGTCCGCGGAGTGCGGGCGTCAGCCGGTGTACCGGGCGAAGATGCTGGTGAACTGCCAGTTGCTCTGGCTCACGCCGGAGCAGGTGTCGTCGTTGGGGTAGGCGCCCGGGCAGGGGCGGTCACGGTTCGCGGACCAGAACGTCAGGCGTGCCAGGTGATGGGTCTGCGCGTAGCCGAGGATGGTCTGGAAGTCGGCGGTGGTGACGGTCTCGTTGTCGTCGGTGATGCCGTTCATCGACGAGATGCCCATGTCCCGGTAGGCCGCGTCGTCGCTGTAGCCGTACGCGTTCTTCAGCGCGGTCTTGAGTCCCTCGGCCGCCCGCTGGGTCAGCGTGCCCATGTTCTGGCCCGCGCCGCCGAAGTCGAACGGCATGATCGTCCAGGCGTCCACGGTCAGCCCGGACGACGCGGCCCGGTTGATCAGGCTCGTGTCGGGGCCGCTCTGTCCGGTGCCGATCGTGACGTACACCTTGATGCCGGGGTTGTTGGCCTTCACGGTCTTGAGCGCGTCCACGGTCCGCTGCTGCACGGTCCCGTTGCTGTACGCGTCCGCTTCGAGGTCGATGTCGATCGCCTTCAGCGAGTAGGCGTTGATGACCTTCTGGTACGCCGCCGCCAGCTCGCCGGCGCTGGAGCAGGAGCTCTCCAGCTTGTTGCCGCTGTAGCCGCCGAAGGACGGGACGATGTCGCCGCCGGCTGCGCGTACGGTGTTGATGGTCTGCTGGTCGACCCCGCCGGTCAGCGCCCGGCCACCGTCCCACTGCGGATTGCAGTAGCCGTTGCTGAGGACGAACGCCAGGGTGAACCACTTCACGCCGGTCGCGTTCATGACAGTCGTGGGGCTGGGTGGATTGCCCCAGCCGTTGTAGAGGTACGGCGCCACGGCCATCGGTGCGGCGCCGGGCGGGGGCGTGCCGCCACCGGCGGCGGGCGCGTTCCACTTCTGGTTGGCGGCGCCGGTGCAGGTCCAGAGCTGGGTGCGGGTGCCGTTGGCGGAGGAGTTGCCTGTGACGTCCAGGCACTTGTCGGCGGCCGGGTTGACGATGTCGCGCGCGGCGCTGACGGTCCATTTCTGGTTGGCGCCGCCACCGCAGGTCCAGAGCTGGAGCTGGGCCCCGTTGGCCGTCGAACTGCCGGTGACGTCAAGGCATTTGCCGAGGGCCCGGATGGTGCCGTCGGAGCCGACCGTCCACTGCTGGGCGGCGGTGCCGTTGCAGTCGTAGAGCTGTACGGCCGTGCCGTCGGCCGAACTCGCGCCGGCCACGTCGAGGCACTTGCCGGCCAGGCCGGTGATGGTGCCGGTGGCGGCCGAGGCGGAGGCGGCTGCGAGGGTGCCCACGGAGGTGAGGCCGAGCGTGAGGGCAAGAGCGCAGCGCAGGGCGAGGCGTTGCATGGCGAGGGGCCTTTCGTCCTGGGGTGGGGGGTGGACGCCGCCGGCGTGGGGCGGTGAGAGGTGAACAGGGGTGTTCACATACGTGTGCAGAGGTCGCATGCATGGAATGTCTGCTGGCTGGTGAACCTAAAGGTCTACACCAAAGCCGTCAAGAGGTGCGGCCGAAGAAGTACCGCACGGCTTCCCTGAGTTGAGAAGTTGTAGCCGGGATCGCGAGAAGCGCCATGAGCAGGGGGCGCCGGCCGTGCAACCCTCCGGGGCCGGCGGGAGTCTAGGGAGCCGACGGATCGTTCGCCTGGAGGACACCGTCGGTTTACCTGGCTCCGACAGAGGATCTCTCCATGCCCGTGTCGTCACGCAACCGTCGCGTCCGCCGTGTCGGTGTCGCCGCCCTCGGCGCTGCCGCCCTGATCGCGCTGGCCGCGGCTCCCGCCGCCTTCGGCGATGAGCCCGAGCCCGAACTGGTCGTCGGAGGGCTCACCGCGGTCGACGGGGTGAAGCCGGGGGACGGCTTCGACGTACCGGTGACCGTGGCGAACAAGAGCGTCGGGACCGCCCCCGAGAAGGTCTGGATCACCTACGACATCACCCGAGGGCTGGAGTTCGAGGAGGTCCCCTCCAACTGTCTGATCCAGCATGTCCGGCCTTACGACGAGATGCCCGAGCGGTGGACGGCGTCCTGCGAGTTCGACCAGGCGCTGGAGTCAGGAGTCGTCTACACCCCCGAGACCGCCATGGGCGTCAAGGTGCTGGGCCGCGCGCTCAACGAGCAACTCCGGGCGCGCGTCGCGGACGGCGGACCGGCCTACGAGGACAACGGCACCGATCCGGTGGCGGGACCCGCGCCCGCGGTGAAGCTGGTCGAGGCGCAGAACGGTGCTGCGGGATCCGCGCAGGTGGTCACTGTGCCCGTCACCGCCGTCAACACGGCCGACTACCAGGTGACCGGCGACGCGTTGCGAGGCAGTGTCGGTGACACGGTGACGATGAAGGCGACGTTCACCAACGCCGGCCCCGCGTGGGTCTGGCCCAGGGAGGGCGACCCCGCCGTCAGCGTCGTCATCACACCTCCCGCCGGTACGTCGGTGGTCAAGCGCGGCCAGTTCTGCCGGGCCGAGGCGGACACGTATGTCTGCGGCATGCGGTCGCTCAACGAGGGCAGCCAGGAGACCTACACCTTCGAGTTGAAGATCGACAAGCGGGTGGCGGGCGCCAAGGGCTCGGTGGCCCTGAGCAGCGAAGCGCGCCCCTTCGACCCCGACAAGACCAACGACAAGGCCGCCATCACGCTGGACGTCACCGGCGGGGGGAGCGACTCGACCGGCGGCACGACGGGCGGCACGACGGGCAGCACGACCGGCGGCGCGGACACCTCGGGCGGCGGTTCCTCGTCGACCGGCGGCGGGACAGCGAGCGGCGGCAACGGGTCGACCACGGGCGGCAGCGGGACGACGACCGGCGGCAGCGGGACGACGACCGGGGGCAACCTGGCGGACACGGGCTCCTCGACACTGCCCCTCGCGGGCGCGGCTGCCGCGGCCGTGGCCCTCGGTGCCGGCACATTCCTCATCGTGCGCCGCCGCCGTACCCAGAACCTGAACTGACGACCAAGGATTTCCTCACTGTTGCAACGAGTGCAGAAAGGGCCTCCCGGAAGGGGGCCCTTTCTGCGCAACAGGCGGCAGGTGCCCCGGAATTCGCTCCACAAACAACACACGTCGTGAGCATGCATACCGAAAGGCCGGGAACACGCTGGGCCAGGAGGTTGATAAACATGGTTCCCCTGCTGATTGTTCTTCTTCTCGCGCTCATCCTTTTCGGCGCCGGTTTCGCCGTGAAGCTCCTGTGGTGGGTCGCGCTGATCGTGCTCGCGGTGTGGCTGCTCGGTTTCCTCATGCGTTCGACCAACGCGAGCGGCGGACGCGGTCGCTGGTATCGATGGTGACCTGAAGCCGATATCCGGGCCAGAGCAAGCGGTGAAGTCGAGCACCAGGGCGACCTGGTGCTCGACTTCATTTGTGTCCTCAATTGCCTCCTGGACAAGGGGTGTTGGGGTGTAACCGTTCATCTGAGGCCTCGATCCTCCTCACACGCGGCGTGGTCGCGCGGCGGAAGGCAGCCGCGGAGGCAGCGGCAACCAGGAGGCGTCATGGGTCAGGGCCATCACCACCACAGACACGACCACGAACACGACCACGGTCATGCGCATGAGGCGGCTCCCGCCCTGCCCGCCGCCTTCGACACCTCCGTGCCCGACGAGGCGCTCACCCCCGAGCAGCAGTCCCGCCGCGCTCTGCTGCGCCGGGCCGGACTCCTCGGCGCGGGCCTGGCCGCCGGAGGCGTCCTCGCCGACGCCACGCAGGCCGCCGCTGCCACCACCGCGTCCGGCGGCCGACGTCCCGAAGGCTTCCTGTGGCTGGCCGGCGACCACCACATCCACACCCGGTACAGCAGCGACGGCAAGTACCGCGTCGTCGACCAGGTCCGCCAGGGCGCCCGGCACGGCCTGGACTGGATGGTCATCACCGACCACGGCAGCACCACCCACGCCAGGATCGGCGTGGACAAGGTGAACCCGGACATCAGGGAGGCGCGCGCCGCGTACGAGGACACGCTCGTCTTCCAGGGCTTGGAGTGGAACATCCCGGCCGCCGAGCACGGCACGGTCTTCGTGCACCCCGGCAAGAACGAGGTCGCCGTCCTCAAGCAGTTCGAGACCGACTACGACGGCAGCGTGCGGGGCGCGAGCGACTCCACGCCCGCCAACGAGGCGCTGGCCGTGGCGGGCCTGAACTTCCTGGCCGAGCAGGTGTGGCGGCGCAAGGTGAAGGACGCGCTCATGCTCGCCAACCACCCGGCGCGGCGCGGCGTCGACTCGCCGCACGAGATACGCGGCTGGCGGGACGCCACCGGCGCGGGCCGCCAGATAGCCGTCGGCTTCGAGGGCGCCCCCGGACACCAGGCCGCGGGACTGCCCGCGCCCCTGGGCATGGCCCGCGCCCGCGGCATCTACGACAACAGCCCCGGCGCCGGCTCGTTCGCCGGCTACCCGCTGGAGAGCTACCGCACCTGGGGCGGCTTCGACTGGATGACCGCCACGGTCGGCGGACTGTGGGACAGCCTCCTCGCCGAGGGCAAGCCGTGGTGGATCACCGCCAACAGCGACAGCCACCAGGTCTACGGCGACACCGCCGTGCGCGGCCCCGGCGGGGACTTCAACGCCAACGGCCGCTACGAGGACCCGGTCTACGGCGGAAAGATCGACATCACCCAGGGCGACTACTGGCCCGGCCAGTACAGCCGGACCCACGTCGGAGCCGACGGCTTCTCCTACGCCGCGGTCATGGACGGCATCCGCGCGGGCCGGGTCTGGGTCGACCACGGACAGCTCCTCAGCGGCCTGGACGCCAGGCTCGCGGGCGGCGGTCGCTGGGCCACGCTGGGCGGCGCCCTGCACGTGAAGAAGGGCACGAGCGTCACCCTGACCATCGACGTGACCCTCGCGGGCGGCCCCAACTGGGCCGGGTACGTGCCCCGGCTGGCGCGCATGGACGTCATCCAGGGCGAGGTCACGGGGCCGGTCGCGGACCAGGACACGTTCACCGCGCCGACGGCCAAGGTGGTCCGCTCCTACGAGGTCGACCAGTCCTCGGGCGTCGTCCGGCGCACGTACCAGCTCGGCCGGGTGGACCGTCCGCTCTACGTCCGCCTGCGCGGCAGCGACGGCAACCGTACCGCTGTCGGCGCGATGGGCGCTGAGGTCGACCCGGTGGGGCCGGCGATCGACGTCGTGGGCGACGCCGACCCGTGGCTCGACCTGTGGTTCTACTCCAACCCGATCTGGGTCCTGCCGTCGTGACGCCGTACGCCCTCACGGTGGACCCCGGACTCCGCGAGCTGCGTGCGGCCGATCACCTGCTCCAGGAGCTGGCTGCCCGACTCGCCCTTCCTGAGGGCGCGTTCGGCTGTACGCATCTCGTTCGGGGAGACCGTCCGCGTGTCGTTCTCTCCCTGACCGTGCCGTCCGAGCCGCTCCTGAGCACCGTCCGGGAGCGGCTCACGGCACGGGGCCACGACGTGCGGGACGGCCTTCCCGACTCGGAGGGCCGTGCGGTGCTCTACCCCGGAGCCGCCGCTCTCACCGGCACGCTGACGGTGGCGGAACTGCTGATGCGCTCCGCGATCGACCGCGTGACGGTACTGGGCGTTTCCGGCCCGCCCGCTCCCGGCACGACGCTGATGACACGCGAGCACGTTCGCCCGCAGTGGCGGGACGGCGAACTCGTCCTGACGGCCATGCCGGCGGCTGGGGGAGCCCTCGTCCCGTTCGAAGTACCGGAGCCGACCCCGTGCTGCTCGGACCACTGACATCGCCGCCCGGACCATGGGTACTTGAGCCGGCATGACGCTGCCGAAACCGGTGAAGAACGCTCTTCTCGTGGTGCTGGCCTATGCCTGTGTCGTCTTGATCATGCGCTATCGCAGAGACGGCATGGACTGGACACCGGCACTGCTGATCGGTCTGCTCGCCACGCCATTGGTCTTCCTGATGTCGTGGGGCAGGGACCGGCTCATGGGCAAGGCGGAGCGCGCGGGCCGACGGGCGCGGGCGAGGCGCCGAGGGGAGTCGCCTCAGTGACACCCCTGCGCACGCCTCAGCCTGGAGCCGTCGTCGACAGCGCCCGCATCCGCGCCCGCGTCAGGGGGTGAAGACCTCTTCGAGGCTGTCGATGGCTCCGTCGGCGCCGAGGTGGTACTGGAAAACGAGGCCGCTGTCGGGGTGTGCTTCCAGCCAGTCGAGGAATTCCTGGACGCCGATGTGCTGGTTCTCGGTGCTGGCCACGATGGGGTTGGTGACGGTGATGTACGCGGCCTGGTCCAGGGGCAGATAGGTTTCCTTGCCGACGGTCTCGAACGGGGCGCCGTCGGAATCCGGGGTGCCGCAGCCCCAGTTGCCGTGGCGGAAGATCAGGCTGAGGGAGCCGCCCTCGGGTGTGTAGCGGTAGACGGCGATCTCGTCCGGTGAGATCGGCATCTTGTGGTCACAGCCGTCGTCCTCGCCACCGCCGGCGGCGGCCGGTGAGCCCTCGGCCGGTGAGGTGGCTGATGCCGGGGGAGTGGCCACCTTGGCGTCGGGTGACGTGGAGACCTTTCCGGCGGGCGCGGCCGTGGCGGGCGCGGTCGCCACGGTGCCCTTGCCGGCCTTGGTCGGCGAGGCGGTGGCGGCCGTCGCCGTAGGTGCCGCGTCCGGGGAGTGAGAGGAACAGGCGGTGAGCGCCAGGACACCAGCTGCGTAAGTGCTCAGAGCGAGTGTCCGGAGCGCGACCTGTCTGCGGCGATGCGTGACCTTCATGATGTCCCCCGAGGGTGGTGGCAGCGGCTACCTGTGCAACCGCGTGAGCTGGAGAGACCATATTCAGCCACGCCGCGGCGCATTTGATCACCCTGGCGCCGTCCGTTGCGAACCAGTGACCAGACCCGCGCAATATCGGGAGACTGGCCGACCGGGGGAGCGGACGCCGGCCAACTGGACGTTGTCAGGACTGAGGCGGAGCTTCCTGGGCGCGGCGGATGCGTCGAACACCGAAACCGGCTCCCAGGACCCCGCCCACCACGCCGGCCACGCCCGCCATGACATCGCTCCCTGAGAACCCGGCCACGATCAGGGCGGCCGCCAGGGCGCCGAGCAGCAGATACATCAGGACGATGAATCCCGCGGCCAGGTGACGGTCCCGCAGCGGCGGTATGCCGCCGTTCATCCGCGCCCTCCGGGAACCAGGCCCGCGAGGAATGAGGCACGGGCGCAAGGCTGTTCAGCGGCGCTGCCTCCTGGGTCGCGCAACTGCGTGAAGCCTGCCATGGATTGGCATCGGTACATGAGGCTCTCGATCCGTCGGAGGCGTTTTGTCTCCTCACGAATGCCCCTGAACGGCTTCGCCATCCGGGCGTCGTACCGGCCGTGGGGTCGATACACGGAAGTGGTGGGTTTGCCATGGGCGTGTGCGGCAACGCGAACTGCATGAGTCAATCGAACAGCGGCACGAATCGAGATTCCAAGGCCAGGCAGAGCACTTCCGCGAAAGCCCGGCAGGCCACAGCGAAGGCCACTGCTCCCGCGTCGAAGGCGGCGGACAAGGCAGCCGAGACGTCGGGTGACGTGGCATCAGCGACTGTGGATGTGGCAGAGCGTACGGCCAACAAGGGCACCGCGATCGTGAACGGCGCGGCCGCGGGCGTCCAAGCCGGCCGCCAGGCCGTCATCGACGCCTCGGGGCAGGCGGTGACCTTCGCCAAGACCACGTGGACGTTGATCGCCCATCGCAAGGCCCTCGTCGTCGCCGGCGTGGGTGCGGGCCTGTCCATGCTGGGTGCTTCGTCCTACCTGGCGGGTCGTCGTGCGGGGCGCCGTACGCACGGTCCGATCACCCGTCTGACCGGCGGGCGGATCTGAGGCGAGAGCCGAGCGGTGGGGTGAACCGTCGGGTTCACCCCACCGCGACGGCTCGGACCCGGCTGTCACTCGCCGCCGTACTCTGCGGCGGCTCACATCACCCAGATACAGGCCAGGACCACGCCGATGGTGACGGCGAGCAGTGCCATGCACAACCGTGCCCTGCTCCACGCGGAGTCCGGGGGCCGCCTGTGCCGTGTGGGGCTCGTGGGCATGTGGTCTTCCCTCTCCGGTTCCATACGGGGATCAACGAGCCGCACCCACAAGAAGAAACGGTTCTTCCGCTGACCGTGCTTTACCCTCGGGGGCGCTTCTGTGCGTGAGTGCCTTTGCGGGAGCGGTGTTTGGAAGGGACCTGGCCGATGAGTTCCCAGAAGCACACCAGCGCGGTGATCGGTGGAATGCCGAGTGTCACGAACGCCAGCACGGAGTGGGCGGAGTGGCTGACGCACAGGGCTACCGCGATGGCGGAGGTCACCAGCAGGACGCCCCAGGAACGGCGTGCGGGCTGATGCTGAACGGCGGCGCGGAGGATGGACAGGGCCGCGACCAGCCAAGGGCCGTACACGGTCAGCGGCCACCATTGGGCGAGCCGCTCCGGCAGGATGAGTTCGGCGACGGTGCGCAGTTGGCTGTAGGTGTAGGTGATGGACCAGGCCAGCAGGCACGCGGCACACACCGCGATGGCGGCGAAGAGGATCGTGACCTGTGTGATGCGATGACCTGCCACGAGGAACTGCCGTCTGGGGCGCATGCGCCGGCGCGCGCTGCGGGACAGGTGCGGTGCCGCGGGCTCGTCCGTAGTTGAGGGGGCCGACACCGAGGCGAGCATCTCGGCCAGTTCTTGCTCGATGTCGTGGCCGCCGAGCGTGCCGTCCGGGCCGGTTCTGTCCCAGGCCTCCTGGGCGGGGATCCGGTTGATGCCGTGCTGATCCCATGTCTGGGGATCGGAGTTGTAGGGGTACTGCGGGACGTAAGGCCTGTCCCTGTCGTGCCAGTTCATCGGGATTCTTTCGGTCCGTTCATGGGGGTGTGCTGCCGGAGCGGGGAACCCATGTCCATCTGGCAAGCCGGCCCCATTTCCTCCCGCTCACCATCGGGTGACGCGTTCGGTGGAGGAAACCTTTCTCCGTATGTATCCGACTCGTTTTACATCCGCCTAACGAACGTAAATGAAAGGAAGATGCGTGGCGTTCGAGTGAACGGTTCACACGAACGCACCCTGGTGCGCAGCACACTGGCTTATTGGCTGACTAATACGGCAGGTGTGCATCGGGTGGGGTTACGGACCAGCCCGGACCCGGATGCGCACTGGCTCGGCAGCGTCGCCGGAACCTAGTGGCCGGGTGTGAGGATCATGGCGACGGCGATGGTGAAGAGCAGGGTGCCAATCGCGGCGAACACGGTCCGGGTCTGCAACCGGGTGCGCTCCTCGCTGCTGGTGCGAACGGATCGGGCGTGGGGCACGGTCGCGATCGACACGGCGTCGGTGAGGGCGTGCAGCCGTTGCCGCACCGCGCTGGGGTCGTCCGGACCGGGTAGCCGCTGGGCGATGTGGGTGCGCGCGTTGAGGAGGCGGCTTGTCGCGGCCGGTGTGCTGGACTGCATCTCGCGCGCCGCGTGATCGAGGCTGAAGCCCAGGCCGTCGCAGAGGAGGAGGGCGCGTCGGTGCGGTGGCGCCAGGTCGAGCAGGGCCTGGTGGGTGGCGTCGGTGACGGGGAGGTCGGGGTTCTTGCGTGATGGCCGCAGGCGGTGCCAGGGGGAGAGTGCGTAGTCGTAGGCGGCGGTGCGCAGCCACACGACCGGATCGGGGTCGGCGGCGACCTCGGGCCAGTGTTCCCAGGCGTGATGGAAGGCCCATTCGACGGACTCGAAAGCGAGGCGGCGCTGCCCGGTCAGCAGATAGGTCTGATGGACCAGGCCGCGGGCGATATCGGCGTAGAGAGCGTCGAAGCCGTCCTCGGCGCTCGACGCGCCCCGCGAGGGTGTCGACCCGTCACTCGCGGGGGCGGTGCGCCTCTTGTCGTCCGTGCTCATCCCGGTACTGCATGTGCGTGCGTCCACTGGTCCCCTGTGTGCTCACGAAAATCGGTCGGTGCGGCGCGCGTGCAGATGGTGACTGACGGCCTTGCAGAACCGTTCCCTCGAACACGCGTCACATGCCCCAACGTTCGGCGATCACTTCGGTCGCGACCCTCGCGGACGGATCACACGCACCGCTGATTGCTCGACTGCCAGTTCGTGTCGGCTCGGGGAGTGTCCGAGCGATCGCGTGTGACCTGGTGTGATCTGTCCGGCGTACGGAGGGAGACCGAGCCGGCGCGGACTCAACGGTGGGGATGGGCGAGCTGTGCGTGGGCGCGAGGCGTTCTCGCCCGGGTTGGTGGCCCGCCTGGCGCCCTCGATCTCGACTTCAGGCGGGCTTCGTGTCGGTGCTGGCGATGATCTGCTGGGTGAGCTTGAGCATTTGTTCGGCGTGGTGGAGCTCGGTGATCTTGCCGTCGACCACGCGCATGATGTCCTGGCCCTGGAAGTCGACCGCATTGCCGCCGGCGGCGAAACGGAAGGCAACTCGCGCGGCCACCCGCAACGCGGTGCTCGTGGCCGAGCGCACCATCTCGCGCGCGGTGCTGGCCGTAGTGATCGCGGACCCGCTGACCGACTTCCGGAGTGCTGCGTCGCCCGGTTCATCACCCTGCTCGACGGGCCGTGGGCCACCCTGATCGTGCGCGAGCTTCTGCGCGGACCCCACCGCTTCACAGAGTTGCGCGACGCACTGCCCGGCATCAGCCCGCCGACCCTGACCAGCCGGCTGCGCCAGTTCGAGCGACACGGCATCGTCCTGCGCACCGCCTACGCCGAGATTCCCCCAAGGGTCGAGTATCAGCTCACCCCACTCGGCGAAGGGCTGCGCGAGGTCCTCGACGCCATGGCGGCCCGGGCCCTGACGGTCCCCGACGGCGAAGCCGCCGTCACCACGTGAGCCAGTCGGTTCGACGTTGAGTGGGCGCTTGGCGCATCGCGTCCGCAGCGTGATGTGTGCCGTAAGGCGGCCGGCCCCCTGGGCCTACTTCGCCCACGCGCGCTCCAGCTCGGTGCGGAACGTGGAGGGTTCCCGGCCGATCAGCGTGGCCAGAGTCGGGTTGACGGCGGCGAACTCGCCGTTGCGTGCCGCGGCGAAGATGCTCACCACCAGGTCCGCGATCGGGGCCGGGGCGCCGTGGGCGAGGGATTGTTCGCGGAAGGCGTCGTCGGGGACGACGGTGCGGGTGAACGGGCGTCCGGTGACTTGGGACGCGATCTCAGTGATGGCGGCGAAGTCGAGTGCCGCCGGTCCGGTGAGGGGCGGGGTGGGCCCTTCGAAGTGGCCCGGGTCGGCGAGGATCGCGGCCGTGGCCTCGGCGAGGTCGTCGTGGCCGGTCCAGGCGACAGGCCCGTCCGCGGGGAGGGCGATGTCGCCGCTGTGGCGGGCGTACTCCAGGAAGTGCAGGGCGCTGGAGGAGTAGAAGCCGTTGCGCAGCCCGGTCCACGGCAGGCCGGTGGCCTCCAGCAGGTCCTCGGTCTGGGCGTGGTCGCGGCAGGCCTGGAATCGGGAGTCGTGGGCGGCCCCCATCTGGCTGGTGTAAAGGATGCGGCCGACGCCCGCTTTCGCGGCGGCGTCGATGGCGGCGCGGTGGCCCGCGACGCATTCCTCGCCGGTGCGGTCGAGGGAGACGAGGAGCAGCTGCTCGGCGCCCTCGAAGGAGTGCACGAGTGAGGCGGGGTCGTCGAAACTGCCCTGGCGGACGCGGACACCCCGGTCGGCGAGGTCCTGCGCCTTGCGCGGGTCGCGGACGCTGACGCCGAGGCGGTCGGCGGGGACGCGGTCCAGGAGGCGTTCGACTATGCGGCTGCCGAGTTTTCCGGTGGCTCCGGTCACGACGATCACGGGATTCTCCCCAGTGTTGTTTCCAGTGGAATCATTCCAACGGTATCACTGGCACTAACGCTGGAAGCAGGACTTCGTTATCATTGATTCATGTCTTCCCGTGACACCACTGACAGCGCTCGGCGTCGCATCGTCATGGCGGCCGTCGAGCTGCTGGAGAAGGGCGGGCCGGACGCGGTGAGCACCCGTGCGGTCGCCGCCGCGGCCGGGATGCAGGCGCCGGCGATCTACCGCCTCTTCGGGGACAAGGAGGGGCTGCTGGAAGCGGTCGCCGAGCACGGTTACGCGCAGTTCCTGGAGAGCAAGCGCGCTCAGCTCGACCCCGCCCCACAGGACCCGGTGGAGGAGCTGCGCCGCGGGTGGGACCTGGTGGTGGAGTTCGGTGTCTCGCGCCCGGAGCTGTTCGCGGTCATGAACCGGGCCACCGGACGGGGGCCGCAGGCGGCGCACCGCGCGGGTCTGGAGATCCTGCACGGCCGAGTGCGCCGACTGGCAGCCGCGGGATGGCTGCGCGTGGATGAGGAACTGGCCGCCCAGATCATCCAGGCCACCGGGCAAGGGGCGGTCATCACCTGGCACTCCACCCCGGAAGAACGCCGCAACCCGGCGCTGCTGAGCGTCCTGCGCGAATCCATGGTGGCGGCCGTCACTCGCGCCGAGCCGACGGTCCCCGCCGCCGAGGCCGGCCCCGCCCCGGCGGCCCGCGCGCTGCGCGCCGCCCTCCCCGAGAACTCCGACATCCTGAGCGACGCCGAGCAGCGCCTGCTGCATGAGTGGCTCACCCGCCTGGCCGCGGACGGAGGCACACCCCACGTCTGATCGCGCCGCTCAGGTGCCCCAAGGAGCTGTGTCAGGACACGCGCAGAGCCAGGAGCGTGACGGCCGTGAAGCGCACGATGCCGATGAGCAGGGACCAGCGTGCGCCTGCTGCGGAGCTGCCCGGTGAGGTGGGGCGCGTGCGTGTGTCGGACGGTATGAAGCACGGGCAACTGCCGTTGTCCCGAGGGGGATCGGGCAGCCAGTAGGCACCCCAGAGGCGGGTCGTCGATGAGGGGTGCGAGGTGTCGTCGGCCGGGCTCATGCACCTCGTTCTGGCGTATGACCCAAGGACCGCTCTGTGAGGGATGCATCGCCCGCCCCATAAGTCGTACCCCTTCGAACGGCTGGCCGGGAAGGGGAAGCTGACGTGTCGAGTGGGTGCGGGGCCGTCCGGACAGTAGCGTCGTCGGCCGCGTACGGAGCCCGGCAGAGGGCACGTCACGTCAGAGAAACGAGAGCAACGCCTTGTCTACGCCGCGCCGTCCCTTCACATCGCTGCCCACTGCCGTGAAACACGCAGTCGGTCATCTCACCGGCACCGTTCATTCGGCCCGCAGTGTGAGAGGCGGATGCAACGCGGGAGTCGCGGCCTGGCTCGAGACGGACAGCGGCGACGTGTTCCTCAAGGGTGTGCACGCCGCTCACCCCACGGCGGAGACCTTGCAGGCCGAGGCCCGCATCAACACGTATCTGCCCCGCGCCAGCCCGCGCCTGCGCTGGCAACTGGAGGTGGGCCGATGGGTCCTGCTGGGGTATCAGGCCATTCGCGGCCGCCATGCCGACTACCGGCGCGGCTCGACCGACCTGCGCCTGGTGCGGGACGCCCTGCACGAGGTGCAGTGCCTCCGGGCTCCCCTGGACGTGGAGATGGGCCGAGCGGAGGAGAGATGGGCCGAACATGCCCCGGAGGGAACCGCCGGGCTCTTCGCGGGCGACACACTGCTGCACACCGACCTCACACCGGAGAACGTGCTGATCTCCGACCGCGCCCATCTCGTCGACTGGTCGTCACCGACCCGCGGCGCCGCATGGATCGACCCCGCGCTGCTCGTGGTCGGCCTGGTCGACGCCGGCCACACCGTCGACGATGCCGACGCCCTGGCCGGAGGATTCGCCTCGTGGGCCACTGCCTGTCCACGGGCGAAGGCGGCCTTCGCGATGGCCAACGCCCGGCATTGGGAGAGCGCCGCCACCGAGGAGCGAACGGCCTGGAGGCACCGTATGGCCCGCAACGCGGCGGCCATCGCCCACCACTTCAGTTTCCGGTGACACTCCACCGGGGGGCTCGCATAGGCAAAACGATTTATCGACCCAGACACTGCTCCGGCCGTCCTATTGCGCCCCCGGCCGGCCAGGCGCCACCACGGGAACAGGCGTCGGGTTGGTCGAAACGCGGGTGCAGATCCTGTGCGGATACCCGGGCAGGCCGGGCGGATCGCGGCAGAAACGTTCAAGCTGAGCGGGTCCGTCCTGAGCCGCAAGGAACCGTTTGCCGCGCCGAGCAGGCACGATTGCCGCGGAGGATCCGCCAGAGATGAAGAGTGCCGGGAATCCGCCGGAGACCGCCCCAGACAGCAGAAGCGATCTAGCGCGGAAGACGGCGAAGGTTCTGCAAGCATCCACGGTGACCACTGGCGCGGAGAGGGCGCTGGCGGTCGAGCACTGGCTCCTGATCTCGGCCTCCGACGTCTCCGACGCGTACTGGGCCTGGAAAGAGGGAGACGTCACGTTCCTGCGCTGCGGGGCGCGCTTCACCGCCGTACGACTGCCCGCCGACGTCGTCAATCGCGCGGCCGGCACCCGTCGGGCCCGTGCGGTGGATGCCTTCCTCGCCGAGGCGCTCGCCGGCGGTCCGGTCATCGTCAGCAACGGACACCACACCTACTACGCGCTGGTGTCCCGGGCCGCGGGCCTCGCATGGGCCTCCCGTGGTGCCGCCGTCCTGGCGCCGGGGACATGGATCGAGGTACCGCCGCCCAGCCGCACCGAAGGCAGGGGCAAGGAAGCGTACTGGGCTGTGTCGATGCGCGAGCCGGGTGCGTTGTGCCGAGCGGATCTCGTTGCGGCGATGGTCGAGTCGGTCGTTTCCTCCGGCGACGAGAGTTGCACCGACCGGGTCTGAGACCGTCAGGTCGTCGGCGGATCTGCGCGGGTGTCGTACGCGGCGCGGGCGTCGTCGATCCGGGAGAGGTGCGCGATGCTCCATTCCAGCAGGGGCGCGGTGGCCTCGCGCAGGGTGAAGCCCATCTCGGTGAGCTCATAGCTGACATGAGGCGGCATCACTTGGTGGACGGTGCGGGTCAGGATTCCGTCGCGCTCCAGGCTGCGCAGCGTCACGGTGAGCATGCGCTGGCTGATTCCGTCGATCGCCTTCTTGAGCTCGGTGAAACGCCGCGGTCCGTCCCGGAGATTGCGCACGACCAGCAGCGACCACTTGTCTCCGACGATGTCGAGCACCACCCGGGTCCGGCACGCGTCGCTGGGCCGCGCCGACGATCGTGCATCGCCCTGTGTCGCGTCCATGGTTACCTCCAGAGAACCGGGTCACCGAAAAGTGCCTTATTGCCTGCCGAGCGTCAGGTGCACAAGCATGATCTCGGTACTCGAACAGTACCGAGGCACGAAAGGTAACCGCGAGAGCCGCGAGCCGCGGCATACGCGTGATCGTGCACCCCTGCACCCCTGCACCTCTGCTTCTGCGAAGGAAGATCGATGTCCACATTCCTGCTGGTTCACGGTGCTTGGCACAACGGACGGTGCTGGGAGCGGGTGGTACCGCTCCTGGAGGCCGCCCAGCACCGGGTGTTCGCGCCGTCGCTGACCGGCTTCGGCGACAAGGCACACCTGCTCGGTCCCGAGGTGGGTCTCGATACGCACGTCGACGACGTGGTCGGGCTGATCACCGAGGAGGACCTCGGTGACGTCGTACTCGTCGGCCACAGCTACGCGGGGCTGGTGATCTCCGCCGTCGCCCACCGGATTCCGGAACGCGTCGCGCACCTCGTCTATCTCGACGCGATGGTCCCGGAGGACGGCGAGTCCGCAGCCGACGTCCAACCCGTGACACGGCAACTGATCGAGCTCGCCGAGATGTCCGAGAGCGGCTGGCGGGTGCCGCCGCTGCCCGAGCAGCCGGCGCCGTTCGGTCTGTTCGGCGTCACCGACCCGGCCGACGTCGCGTGGCTGCGCGGGATGCTCTCGGACCAGCCGGTGCGTTGTCTGCAGCAGCCTGTGCGACTGGGCAACCCAGCCGTTGACGCGATCCCGCGCACGCACATTCACAATGTCGCCGCCATGCCGGCGGGCGTCACCCGTCGCCCCGTCCCCTCGACCCAGCCCAACGGCACCGCCTCCCAGGTCTGGGAGCTGCCGACCGGCCACGACAGCATGATCACCATGCCGGGCGAACTCAGCGAACTGCTTCTCAAACTGCCCTAGCCAGGGTGGGGTCAGCAGGGGAAGGTTCCGCTGTAGAGGGCGTGGCCGTAGGAGGAACTCCCGGAGCCGAAGCCGTAGATGCCGTCGTCGCTCCAGACCGCCTCGCGCAGGCCATTGACGCATGTCGAGGTCGGGGCGAGCGCGAAGCCCTCCAGGTTGTCGGTCGGCATGACCGCCGGGTTCGTGTAGGTCACGTCCGGGACGATGGCGCCACTGGTGTTGATCTTCATGAAGGTGTGCGTCTCGCCGCAGGTGTTGTCGCAGGTCGCGACGAGGCGCTGGGTTCCGGCGTCGAACGACACGTCCATCACCGATGCCTTGCCGGTGGCGACGGCGCCGAACGTGGTGAACGTACCGTCCGAGTTCAGGCCGTAGACGTGCAGCGTGCCGTCCCACTCCAGACCCGCGAAGAACAGGCCCGACCCGTGCGACGGGTAGTTCGCCGGGTTGTAGGCGGCGCCGGTGAGCGGATCGGTCCAGCCGTTCGCGGTCAGCCAGCTGTCCGGGACGTAACCGACGCCTTCGAAGCCCAGGTTGGCGTCGTCCTTGCTGCCGGTGTCGAGCTGGGGGAAGTGCGAGGTCATGTCCCACTGGTGGATCGGCGTCAGCGTCGAACCGGTCGCGGCCGGGTCGAATTCCATGATCGTGTCCTTGGGGGCCGTGTTGTCGGTGTTGTCCCGCTCGGAGGTCACGTAGAGGTGGCCGTTGCCGCCGACCGTCAGGCCCTCGGAGTCCGGCTCGCCGGAGCCGTTCGCGAAGCGGATCTGCTTGCCGCTCGCGCTCCAGGACGCGTCCGGGATCCACCGGCCGTTGCTCTTGACCAGTTTGTACAGCCAGTTCTTGTTCTTGGCCGCCCACAGCACCGACGGGTCGGCCGGGTCGAAGGCCAGGCCGCTGACGTCGCGGCCTTCGGGGCCGGTGGAGGTGGTGAACGCGCAGACCTGGTCGGCGATGGTGACGTCCAGCCCGCCCGGCCACGCCAGGGTGCCGGTGGGGGTGGAGCCCGTACCGGAGGGCGCCTCGGGGGTGCAGCCGCTGCTGAGCGAGCCACCGCCGCCCAGCAGTTGGCCTGTCCCGCCGCCGCCACCACCGCCGCCGCTCGCGGAGCAG
This sequence comes from Streptomyces sp. NBC_00028, assembly GCF_045041065.1. NCBI lineage: Bacteria > Bacillati > Actinomycetota > Actinomycetes > Kitasatosporales > Streptomycetaceae > Streptomyces > Streptomyces sp. NBC_00028. The sequence continues at coordinate 9,527,338 of NZ_CP108293.1, forward strand.
GAGTTCGTGCTGCCGAGTGTCGCGGTCACGGCGGTCTGGAACGGTCCGGTGCCGTTGGCGCAGCGCTCGGTCGACGGCTTGGCGCCTTCGGTCGCCCAGGTCACCGAGTCGACGCTGTTGCCGTTGCTGTCGAGGACGAACACCGAGTCGTTGTCGCCGAGACCGAGGGTGGAGTTGAACGTGAGGTAGCCGGCCGCGGGGATGCTGGTCGCGCTCGGCGAGGAGGCCGAGATCGCGACCGGGGAGTGGCTGGTGTCGCTGTCGACGTACTTCCACGACCCGACGCTGACCGCGCTCGTGCCGCCGTTGTACAGCTCCACGGTGTCCGAGCCGTTCGAGGTGACCTCGTTCAGCTGGACCCTGCCGGCCGTCGGCAGGGATGACGGGCAGCCCGAGGCGTTCGCCCCGGCGAACGTGGTCGCCGTGGTGGTGGTCACCCACGCCCCCGTGCCGTCGCCGCCGCAGCGCGCCATGGCCGGCTTCGCCCCGCCGGTGGCCCACTGGACGCGGTCGACCACGGTACCGTCGGACGTGTAGATCACCACCTTGTCCGAGTCACCGAGTCCCTTGGGCGAGTTGAAGATGACGAAGCCGCCGGCCGGGATCGTGGTGGAGGACGCGCTGAACGTCTGCGGCGAGAAGCTGTCGTCGGACATCTTCCAGCCGCTGATGCTCACCGCGGTCGCGCTGGTGTTGTACAGCTCGACCGTGTCGTTGTTCGACGACGTGACCTCGTTGATCCGGACGTTCTGGTAGCCGACCGGGGCCGCGGCGGCCGCCGGCTGCGCGGCAAATCCTCCGGTGACGACCAGCGTCGAGAACATCAGAGCCGCGGCGCTCACGGAGGCGACGCGGGCACGTGAGTGTGAGATAGGCACGAGGTCGAACTCTGATCACACAACCTTGAGACCGCGTGTACTCCGGCTGAATGCAACCTGCTGCCCATCCGAACGCCAGGCACGAACCTCTGGATCCGGCGCGTGAGCCGTGTGTGATCCGGTCGGCTACTCAGGCCGAGCTGAGTAGGTGCGCCGATGCCCGGCGGTTCCTCTCCCGGCGAGTATCTGTGCTGCGGCGCAAGGCAGTTGCGCCGGTTGGTTCCAGTGCTGATGACTCTTATGGAGAATCCCATGTCCCGTCGTATCGCTCTGTCCGTGGCCGCAGGTGTCGTCGTCCTCGCCGGTGCGGGCGCCGGTGCGTTCGCTCTCGCCTACGCCGGGGAGCAGCCCCCGGCCCTGGCCGACAGCACCGCCCGTTACACCGCTCCCGACGGCGGCCGGGACGGCTCGCTCGCCTTCGCCACCGAGGTCACCGCGTCGTCCGGCACCAAGAGCGTGAAGGTGCTGGCCTGGCCGGAGAAGTCGTCCCTGGGCGAGAAGGGGCTGACCGAGAAGGACATGGCCGCCGCGGAGCCGGCCGTCTGCGCTCCTGCCGGGGGAGACACCGTGCGCTGCACCTACACCGTCACGGTCACCGCCGCCGACGCCGCGTCGTCCCCGCGCGGCGTCTGGCAGGTCGCCGTCCTGGCCACGGCCAAGGACGGCACCACCACCTTGGACACCACCGCGGCCGACTTCACCGTGCGCTAGACGAACAACCGCACGACCCGCCCTGCTTGGTCACGAAGGACACTGCCGCACCGCGAGACTCCGCCCGCAACCGTTTCGGGGTCGCATCACGACGGAGCCGGTCATACCGCGCCGAACGACTCTAGGCTGACCGCCCACGGTGGGCGTGCCACGGTGGGGCGCCTCCACAGGTCACAGGGGGAACGATGACGGCTTTTGCCTTACCGGCCGGTCTACGAGCGGAGCTTGAGGCCGCGTTCGGGACCGGGTTCGCGGACGTGAGGGTGCATCTGCACGCGACGGCGCCCAGGGGCGGTCCCGTGGCGTGGACCGTGGGGGACGACATTCATCTGACGCCGGGCGCCTGGCAGCCCGGCTCCGCCTGGAGCCGACGGGTGCTGGGGCACGAGGTGGCACACGTGGTGCAGCAACGAGCCGGCCGGGTCGGGCCGGGATGCGACCGCGCGGCACTGGAGGCGGAGGCACACACCGCCGGCCGGCGCTACGCCCGGGGGCTGCCGGTGCGGCTGCCCGACGGCCCCGGCGGTGCGCGAGCGGTGCCGACGCCCGCGGTCCAGGGGTGGAACCAGGTGACGCCTGCTCAGCGGGCGGGGGCGGGCGTGGTCGTGGGCGCCTCCGTCTGGTCGTCCCCGACCGCCGCGCAGGACGCCTTCATCGGCCAGAACAACGTCAACCACGTCGCGGTCCCCGCCCCGGCCGATCCGCTGGTGTCGTTCCTCAACCCCACCGGGCAGCTCCGCCTCGTCTCGGCCGACCCGGCCGGCGTCACCCTGCGGGTGTCGGCGAACGGCCGGCTGGCGATCGAGGACTGTCAGCTCACCGCCCGCCAACCGAAGGTCTTCTACGCCACCCAGGCCCTCATCGACGAGAGCAACGCCTGGCGGCGCGCACTGGGCGAGGCCGTCGAGCTGGTGCCTGACTCCGCGCTCGAGAACCAGACGATCACGGTGAACGGACAGGTCCTGCGCAGGGTGACCGTCCGTCACAACCCCTGGGGCGGGCGTGGAATCGCCGCCGTGGGACCCCAGAACTGCAACGACATCGTCGGCAGCGCCCTGGGCGCGGGCGATCTGGAGACCGTCGCGCCCGACGGTATCGGCGCGCTGCCCCCGCAACTGGCGGAATTCGAGATCGCGCGCTTCCTCGTCAACCCGGCTCCACCCGCGGTCGCCGGAGCCCCGCAGAGCACCCAGCAGGCCGACTCCGCCCGGGCCATCGCCACGGCGTACGGCACCGCACTGCGCACCGACACCTGGCGGAAGATCGCCGGCGTACCGGCGAACCGCCACTTCGGAGTGAACCAGTACGTACGACCCGACGTCGGCGAGGCGTTCATGACCATGTCGTTGCAGGCCGTACCGGCCGGCGGCGATCTGGCACACGCCACACTCAGCACCGACCACAGCCGGCCCGGAGCCCCCGTACTGGACCTCACCTCCTTCTGGAGCGCCCACTACGCCAGCGTGGTGGTACGGGACGGCAACGACGTGATCACGCTGGAGAACTACGCCCGGAACCGGGAGGGCGCGCCGAGCGACGACGCTCGGGCCCGGGTCGGTCACTACTTCCAGATGTACGACACCGACGCGGCGGCCCCGCTCGGCCACACCTTCCACGGCTCCTGGACCTCGGCCGCGGTCCGCCCTGTCAACGCCGCACTTGCGGGCGACGCGGAGAAGCCGGCGGGCACCACGCACCGGCCGGTGCCCAACGGCGTGAAGTCCTTCACCAACCCGCTGACCGTACGGACGAACCTGACCGGCATGGGTTACTACGTCCAACTGCCAGGCGTGTTCGCGGCCGAGACCGACGACGCACTGCGCACCGCGTACACGGCCGCATCCGGCGGCGTGGTCAGCCCGCTTACCCAGCTCAGGACCGTGGGCAGGGGCCGGCTCTACGCCCGCCGGCTGGAAGCACAGAACAAGCGGGTGCCGGTAGGTGACATCGACCCCTGGATGAAGCTGCTGAGCATGATGAACGACCCGAACTCCGCCACGGACCGCCGCCTGCGCGGTTTCGTCCGCCACACCCTGACGGCGTTCACGGCCCTGCCCACGAAGTGACCAGAGTGCCAGGCTGTCCCTCTGGGCGGGCGAAGGCCCCGACCAGTGGTCGGGGCCTTCGCTGTCGTGCCGTTGCGGGTGCGGTGCCCCGCGCGTCGAGGGGCTTCAGCGGTCCGAGCGCTGGATCGCCGACGACGGCCCTTGGACCGGATCGACGACGGTGACCGCGATACGGAAACGGGGGTCAAGCGCCTGCCAGATCTCGTCCAACAGGCCTTGCTCGTCCTTGGCTTCGACCGTGGTCTCGGTGAAGGGGGATGCGACCGAGACCCGCTCCCCGTCGGAGTCGTAGGTCGTGAGCAGCACCGCCTCGCCGGGCTCCAGATTGCTCACGGTCAGGGTCATCACATTGCTCGTCAGCCGTGCGGCCCGGCTGGGACGCGCGGCGCCGAGCACGCTCGTACGGCCCGCGTCACGGCTGATCAGCGCCGTGATGCGGGAGGTGCGGATGGGGGGATCCGGCTCGTAGTCGAGGTCACCGAGCGCCACGGGCGCCGGCTGCCCGGAGGCCAGCCGGTCGACGACCTGCGAGACTTGCTCGCCATTGCCGAGCACCAACCAGTCGTCGGTGGTCGCTGCGGCGGTGTAGTGGCGCAGCGGGTCGTGTTCGGCCGCGTCGAGGGGGCCGACGACCAGCTCGCCGTCGATCAGCCGCAGCGCACGGTCGCGGGAGGCCGCGCTGCGTCCGGTGAGGAAATAGCCCCCCACCACGGTGCCGGAGAGGGTTCGGGCACACAGCACACCTCGGCCGGGGTAGGCGTTGGTGGACAGCAGGTCCTGCAGGTTGCGCATGAGCTGTGCTTTCTGGGTCAGCCCGAGGCCGTCGACCTCAGGTCGTCAAGGGTCAGCAGGCAACGCAGGGGCACGCCCAACGCCTCAAGCCGCTCGCCGGCTCCGTCGCCTCGGTCGACGACGACCCAGGCGCCCAGCACCTGGTGACCGAGCGCGCGCAGGCGCTGCACGGCGGGTGTGTTCAGCACGCCCGTGACACCGTACTTCTTGGGCTCGGGGCGCAACATCCGCACGGCCGGCAATCGCCCCTGTCCGAAGGCGGATTGGCACACGGCGGCCGCCAGCGCGGCGCCGGCGGCGACCTCACCGGCCACGTGATCGACGTCCGCGGGCAGGGTGCGCACGATGTCGGACGCGATGCGCGCCAGCGCGGGCGGATCGCCGAGGATGCGGTGTCCGTCGAGGTAGTCGGGCAGCGCCGTGCCGTCTCGCCGCTGTGCCTGGGTGAAGGGGCGCGTGCCGACGACGACGGCCACCAGGTCGTCCGCGGACGCCGTCACCGCGCGGTCTTCGCTGTGCGCGTCCGGTGGATCCAGCGCAGTGCGGTCTCGGCGGTCTCCTGCGGCGCCGTCACCGTCCTGGTGTCGCACCGGTTCTCCACCGTGCACATGACGGACCACATTGCCGTGGTCGACAACGGCCGCCTTGTCGAACACTGGAGCCATCAGGAACTGCTCGCGGCCAACGGCCTCTACGCCGAGCTGTACCGGGCACAGGCCCAGGCATACGCCTGACGCCGGCTACGTCCTGACTGCGGTGGGTCGCCGGCAGTGTGGGGGCCGTGGTGGTCCTCAGTCGGCCAGCGTGGCGGCGAGTGCCCTGGTCGCGTCCACGAGTTCGTGGTCGTGCTCGGCCAGAAGTCGTGGGATGGCGCCGCGTTGGGCGCGTACCGCGCGGCGGGCGGCCGACTCCCATTCGACGTGGTGTCCGTGGCGGCGGAGCTTCGGGTAGGCGGCGGCCATGAGCTCCCACTGCCGGGCGTCGGCGATGCTCCGCAGCAGGCGCAGGATCTGTGCCCGGCACCTGGTCTGCGGGCGCCGGGCCAGGTCCCACAGGAAGGGGACCGTGACGGCTGTCGCCTGTCCGACGACGAAGCCGTGCCGGCAGATGCGGTGCCGCAGCCGGTCCAGCGCGTCGTGCGCGGCGGCTTCGTCGCCCGAGGCGATGGCGGCGAGCAGATAGGGGATGGCGGCGGCGGACCCTGTCGAGTCCTCGATGTCACCCCAGGGCACGAGGCCGACGTCGCGGAGCGTGGTGGCCTGATCGGACCGCCGCGCGCTTGCCTCACCGCTGGAGAGCTCGGTGAGTGGCTGCATCTCAGGCGCCCCCTGTGGGCAGCATGGCCCAGACGGTCTTGCGCGAGGGCGTGTGGCGGGTCCAGCCCCAGTGCTGCGACAGGGCCTCGACGATCAACAGGCCGCGGCCGTGTTCGCTGAACGTGTCCGGCGCGTGGGCCGCACGGGGAAGTCCGGCGCCCTGGTCCGTCACGGCACACACCAGATGAGCCGCGCGGCGCGTCAGCCGCAGCCATACGTCGGGATCGGCGTCGTCGGGTGTGTCGCTCTTCCGGCCGTGCAGCACGGCGTTCGCGGCGAGTTCGGAGACGACGGTCAGCGCGTCGTCCCGGCACTCGTCCAACTGCCACTCGCCCAGGATGCGGTCGGTGAACTCGCGCGCCAGTGCGCATCCTTCGTTGCTGCCCGGCAGGCGCAGGGTGGCGGTTCGGGGTGCGGCGGAATGCGGTGCGGCCGGGATCAGCGCGGGGCCAGGCCAGGGTGCTGGGCGCGCGGGCTGCGACACGGCATCTCCTGAGGTGGCGTCAGGGCGTCAGGACTGGGCGTCCGTACGGGTGTTGGCGACGAGGGCTATTATCCACCTCGAAAGCCAGTCCGTGCAATTTCACGAGAAATTGCGGGCATGGATCGAGCCAGTCGTACCCGATCTACCCGAGGAGGCTGCGGTGCCATCAGTTCCGAACGGGGTGCAAGCCAGTTCACTGGGCGTCCGCTGGACCAAGAGCCGGCACAGCAACGCCGAGGGCAACTGCGTCGAGGTGGCGCCGTTGGCCGAGGGAGGTGTGGCGATCCGCAACTCCCGTGATCCGCACGGCCCCGCGCTGGTCTACACGTCCGCCGAGGTCGCGGCCTTCCTGGCCGGGGTGAAGGACGGGGAGTTCGACCAGCTGCTGTGAGCGGTGACCGGCGCCGCCCGCGCCGGGATCGGCCCCGGATCATGCGCGCCGGGGCTAACTGGTGCGATAATGCGGGCTGTTGCCTTCTGTCCACCGGGAGTCAGGATGCCCTCGGAATCACCGCGCGTCTCCCGGCTCGAGCCGTACCTGCAGCGGAGCGAGCCCGCGCCGACCCTGCTGAAGATGCTGGTCGGTGTGCAGTTGGCGGGCCTGCGCGAGGATGCGGGCATGGCGCAGGAACAGGCGGCGCGGGCCGTGGGGTTCAGCCCGGCGAAGCTGTCCCGCATCGAGGCGGGCAAGGGCCGCCGGCCTCCCACCGAGGCCGATGTCCGCGCACTGCTGGACCTGTACAAGACGGACGAGTACGAGGCGTCCGTCCTGCTGCAGTTGCTGCGGCGGGCCGGTGAGCCCGGGTGGTGGCAGCGCTTCGACAAGCGGCTGATGCCGGAGTGGTTCGACCGGCTCGTCGGTCTGCAGGAAGCGGCCGATTTCATCCGTACGTTCGAGATCCAGTACGTCCCCGGACTGCTGCAGACACCGGCCTACACCCGCGCCATCGTGGAGCGCGGCCTGCCCTCGGCCCCGAGCCGCGAGGTGAACCGCCGCGTGGAACTGCGCATGAAGCGCTCGGAGTTGCTGGGGCGGCCGGACGCCCCGCAGATGTGGGCGATCATCGACGAGTCGGTGCTGCTGCGGGTGCTGGGCAGCCGCGACATCATGCGTGAACAGCTGGAGCATCTCGTCGCGATGGCCGAGCGGTCGCATGTCGTCATCCAGGTCGTACCCCTGGATGTGACCAACGCGTCCGCACCGGCCATCCCGGTCACCTACCTGCGCTTCGGCGGATTCGACCTTCCGGACATCGTCTATCTGGAGCACATCAAGAGCGCCACGTTCCTGGAGGACCGCGACGAGACCGAGCAGTACCGCGTGGCGCTGGACCAACTGGCCGACGACGCGCTCAGCCCCCGCGACTCCCTCGAGCGTCTGCGCGAGACCGTCAAGCAGCGTTACGGGGGCAAGTGAGCCCGTGCCGCTCCCTCACAGGATGCGGCCGGCCCCGCCGAACTCGATCCATTCCTGGGTCAGCTGACGCGGCGCCACTTCGTTGTCGGGACGCCAGGTGGACACCTCCACCAGGCCGGGTTCGAGGATCTCCAGCCCCTCGAACCACTGCGCGACGTCCTTCTCCTCGCGCACCCGGCCCCAGTGCCCCTGCGTGGCCTTGTCCATGAAGTCGGTGACGTGCTCCCGCACCTGCGGGTCCTCGCTGACCAGTTGGCACATCACCAGGCAACTCCCGGGCGCGAGCCGCTCGGTCACCCGCTGCACCACGGCGAGGGGGCCGTCCGCTTCGCTGTCCGGAATGCAGTGGAACACCGAGTTGAAGAGCACGCCCACCGGCTGCGAGAAGTCGATGAGCCGCTGGGTGTCGGGGTCGGAGAAGATCACGTCGGTGTCGCGCAGATCGGCCTGGATCACGGCCGTGCGGTCGTTCTGGTCCAGCAGGGCACGGCCGTGCACCAGGACCATCGGGTCGTTGTCCACGTACACGACGCGCGAGTTCGGATCGACGCGCTGGGCCACCTGGTGCACGTTGTTCTGCGTGGGCAGACCGGACCCGTGGTCCAGGAACTGCCGGATGCCGTGCTCCTGCGCCAGCGTCCTGACCACCCGCTGAAGGAAATGGCGGTTGTTCACTGCCAGCGCCCGGGTGCTGGGCACCACCTTGTCCAGTTCCTCGCAGGCGGCGCGGTCGACCGCGTAGTTGTCCTTGCCGCCCAGGTAGTGGTCGTACATGCGCGCGGCCGTCGGAACCGTGGCGTCGATCTTGGTGGACAACCGCTTCCCGGACTCCATCGTCTCCCCAGTCACGTACCGCACCGAGTTGACCGGTGCGTGAGGCAATCCATCCTAGGGACAAGGCAGTTGGCGCAGCCACCGTATGCGTGAAGTTCCCGTCGCCGTCAGGCCCGGTGCCGCCGTGCGCGGCGCAGGAAGGGCCGTTCCACGAGGTAGTACGACAGCAGCGCCATCGCCAGGGTCAGTACCACTGTGCCCGTCAGCAGCCCGTCCTTGACGTCGAGGGAGGCCAACAGCCGTACGACGGGGTAGTGCCACAGATAGATGCCGTAGCTGAGATTGCGGCCGATCCAGGCCAGTGGCGCGAGCCCGAGCAGACGGGACAGCGGGCTGTCGGGCCGCAGTTCCAGCCCTGCGACCAGGGTGGCGGACACCACGGCCACGGCGAGGATCCCGACCGTGTACCAAAGGGCGGTCCAGATGCCGGCGTTCCCGGTCACCGGCACCTGCCAGGCCACGAGCGCGAGCAGGGCGAGGGCGGGAAGGGCGAGCCGCCCCGCCCAGACGCGCAGCAGGCGCAGGCGCGGGTCGTCCGGCCGCAACCGTGCCAGGACCACGGCCACCAGGGCTCCGGCCAGCAGTTCGTCGGCGCGGGTGTCGGTGCCGTTGTAGATCCGGTGGACGGCGTCCGGATGCCACAGGACGCAGCGCCACAGGAAGGGCAGCACGCACAGGGCGGCGGTGCACAGCAGGACCGTACGTGGCCGCAGACGGCGCAGCAGGCACAGCAGCAGGAGCGGCCACAGCAGATAAAACTGCTCCTCCACACCCAGTGACCAGGTGTGGGCGAGGGGGCCGCCGTACGCCCCGGAGTCAGCGGCCCGGAAGACGTTCGTCAGGAAGGTCGCCGCGAGGCCCACCGCCTGCCAGGACCCGTCGAAACTCCACAGCGAGGTCGTCGTCGCCAGCACCACGCAGACCGCGCACACCGCCAGCAGTGCGGGGACCAGGCGCAACCAGCGGCGCCGGTAGAAGGGAAGCAGGGCGAGGGTGCCGGTCCGGGAGTACTCGGCGAGCAGCAGGCGGGTGATGACGAAACCGCTGAGGGTGAAGAAGACGTCGACGGCGATCGAGCCGCCGGGGACCAGTGAGTGGTCGACGTGGTAGACGACGACCAGTGCGACCGCGAGGGTGCGCAATCCGTCCAGCGCGCCGACCCGGCCGCTGTGCAGGCTCGCGGACGGGAAGCCCCGGCGTGCACCTGGTGCCGCCGGGGCCGTGCGTCTCCGGCTCGTGACCGCCGTAACCGTCTCGGTTGTCTCCACGGCGGTCGAGTCCGGTGTGCTGCCCATGTACGAGATCGCTTCCCACCTGCCGACTGTTTCCGGGTAACCCGGTTCACCTGTCCGCAAAGCACGATCACATTCCTGTCTGTCACCCGGCTGTCCGAATCCCGGGGCGAACCGATGAGGCGCCTGTCAGGCGGGCCGGAGGAGGCGTTTGCCCGTATGGCGTAGCTAATCGAGGCGTGAGGGCTCCCGGCCCCCTCGACTAGGTGGTGGGGAAGCCGCCGTCTACTCGAAGGAAGGGCGTCCCATGACGAATACCCTCGCTATCGACTTCACCCAGGGTCTCAATGACGCGTGGTCGAAGATCGCGACGTTCGTGCCGAAGCTGATCGGCTTCCTTGTCATTCTCGTCATCGGCTGGTTCGTGTCGAAGGCGATCGCCAAGATTCTCGACCGGGTACTGCGCAAGGTGGGATCCGAGCGGCTGTCCGAGCGCGCGGGTACCGCGCGGATGCTCCAGAACTCGGCGTACGACCTGACCGGCATCATCTGCAAGATCGTGTACTACGCGCTGATGCTGATCACGCTGCAACTCGCCCTGGGGGTCTTCGGGCCGAACCCGGTCAGCGCGACGATCAACGGCATCGTCGCCTGGCTGCCGCGCGGCATCGTCGCCGTCGTCCTCGTCGTGGTGGCGATGGCCATCGCGAACGCGGTCCGCACGATCGTCCAGGGAGCCCTGTCGTCGGCGTCCTACGGCAACACCGTCGCGACGATCTTGTGGGGAGCGATCGTCGCCCTCGGTGTGATCGCCGCGCTCAGTCAGGCCGGCATCGCGGAGAACGTCGTCCAGTCGTTGCTGATCGCGGCGCTCGCCACCATCGCGGGCATCCTGATCGTGGGCGTCGGCGGCGGCATGATCACGCCGATGCGGCAGCGTATGGAACGCATGCTGACGGCGGCCGAGGCGGAGACCCAGCGGCATCGGAGCGGCATGGGCGCGTACCAGGCGGGCCGTGACGACGCGATGCGTCATCAGTCCTCGGGTGAGCGGACGCAGACGGGCCGCGACATGGGGGACCCGGGCGGCGGCATGGACCGCCCGACGGGTATGTGACACGTGACCCGGAACCGCCGACCGGCCCGAGCGAAGCGGGCCGGTCGGCGGTTTTCGTGTCCCAGGGGGAACCGGGCTCAGGCCCGGCCGCTGGCGCTGCTGGACGGGTCGCCGTACTCGTCGTCGGCGGCCAGAAGGTCGTGGCGCAACGTGAGCCAGCTGATCGCGGTCAGGCGGCACACGGCGTAGTCGTGGCCGACCGGCTCCCGCCAGTCCATCTCGTCCAGGGCATCGAGAAAGCCCAGCGCGTAGTCGGCGAGGACCTCACGTCGCGGGGGCGGAGGAAACAGCCCGCTGTGGGCCGCCGACAAACGATCACGTATCTCGGCGACGTGCTGGTCCACGGCGGCCGTGAAAGCAGGTTCGAATGCGAACTCCGCGAATCGCGGCTCGAACGCGCTGCTGATCCTGGCCAGGGGGGACATGAGAGCAACCGTAAGTGTGGCTCCTGGGAATCGAGCGTCCCGGGCCCCGAGATCTGCGTCACGACCGAGCCCTTGCTCATGCCTCAAGGGTCGGCTCATGATCGCCGGTTCATCGGCGCCCACGAAGTCATGAAGCAGCCGGCGGTCACTCCATCGACGCCAGAATGCGGTCGAGCGTCCGGTGTCCCATTCTGCTCATGGTCGGATTGCTGTCGACGTAGTACCAGACCACGCCCATCGCCTGTTCGAACGCCCAGGCCTTGCCGCGTTCCCACTCCAGGTCGTCGCAGGCCAGCGCACGCCGGAGCACGTGCTGCGGGCCCGGTTGCAGCAGGTGCCAGGCGCTGACCAGGTCCAGCGCGGGGTCGGCCGGGCCGAAGCCGCCGGTGTCGAGTACGCCGATGAGCCGGTCTCCCGCGACCAGTACGTTGCCGGGGATCAGGTCACCGTGGCTCATCACGTCGGTGTCCGTGCGCGGCAGCTCTCGGAAGTGGCTCCAGGCTTGACGCAGTCGGGGGACGTCGAGGAGCCCCTCGCTCTCCTCGAAGCACCGCGCCATCCAGTCGTCGTGGTGAGTGAGATCGCCGCCACGACCTCCGCCGCTGAAACGTCTTCCCCGCGTCTCGGCGGAGCGCAGGGCCGCGATGAAGGCCGCGAGGTCCTCGGCGAAGGCGTCGGACCCGCTCGGGTCGGCGTCGGAGGCGACCGTTCCCGGCAGCCATGTCTGGACCGACCAGGGCATGGGGTAACCCGCTCCGGGCTTTCCCAAGGCGACGGGCTCGGGGACGGGGAACCGGGACACCTGCGCCAACTCCGCGCTCGCCTGGGCCTCTTGTTCCAGCACCCACAGCGCGTCCGCGGCATCGGCGGGACGCAGGGGGAAACGCGCCGAGAGGTCGTTCCCGATGCGGAAGATGGCGTTGACCGTCCCGGTTGACGGGAGCGGTCGGATCGGCTCGCCGCTCCACTGGGGGAACTGCTCGTCGATCAAGGCCGCAACGGTCGCGGTGGTCACGTCCAGTTGGTCGTCGTGCATGGTCATGCCCGCGGGCCCCTCCACTTCACCGGTGCAGTTCGAGACGCCGGAAGCAGACCAGATCAGTGGAGGTGACGGCCAGTGGTTATACGTCAGGGCCCGGGCCGTCCGTCGGTCTCGGCCGGCCAGCAGTCCCCCCGGCCCCGATCCCTCCGCGCTCAGCGTCCCGGGGCGGTGAGCGCGCGGGCGAAGTCCAGCGAGGCGGTGAAGCAGCGTTCGACGTCTTCGTCGGGCAGGCCGGCCCAGGCATGGTCGGCGCCGGGGACGGGGCGGAAGTCGACGTGCGCGCCTGCCTCACGCAGGGCGGCGGTGAGTTGCTCGCCCTGGGCGAGCGGGATGAGGCTGTCGTCGGTGCCGTGGAGGATGAGGAAGGGCGGGGCGTCGGCGGTGACATGGGTGACCGGGCTGGCCGCACGGGCGAGGTCGGGGGCCGTGGCCACGGGTGCTCCGATCAGCAGTGCCTCGCGCGTCGTGGGGCTGCCGGCGTCGTAGGCGCCGGGCCGGGACTGGGTGGGCAGGGTCGTCAGGTCGGTCGGGCCGTACCAGGCGACGCAGCCGAGCACCGGCGTGGTGAGGGCCAGCAGGGCGGCCAGATGGGCCCCGGCGGATTCGCCCCAGGTGACGGTCCGGCCGGTGTCCAGGCCGAGTTCGTCGGCGCGGGCGTCGAGCCAGGCCAGGGCCGCGGTGACGTCCTCCAACTGAGCGGGATAAACGGCCTCGCCGGTGAGCCGGTAGTCGAGGCTGGCGACGGCGAATCCGGCCTGGGCGAGACGGGCGAAGGGGCTGAGGGGCCAGGAGCGGAAGCGCGGTCCCATCTCCGTGCGGGTGCCGGTCCGCCATCCGCCGCCGTGGATGTAGACGATGACCGGAAGCGGATCGTGCGGGTACTCGGGCAGCCACAGGTCCAGTTCGAGTGGACGGATGCCGTCGGGGGCGGCGTAGACGGCGCCGCGCAACAGCCGTGTGCCCGGGGCGGGATGCGACGAGGGCGGCAGCGGCAACCGGGTGGGGGCGAGCGGGGCGAGCAGGGCGGCGAGCTCGGGCGGCAGCGGCATGAGGGTTCTTTCCGAACGAGACGGCGGGAGCGTCGTGCGGGTCAGTGAGGGCTGGATGACGGCAGGCAGGTGCAGCCGGAAGCCGTCCCTGGGGCGTCGGTCGTATCCGGGGCTCGGGACGGTCGCGGACCGGCTCTGCGCGAGGCGATCCGTGCGCCGAGCGCCGTGGCCGCCCGCTCGCCGAGGCCGATGCCCAGCAGACCGGTGAGCCCCAGCAGGGCCGGGGCCGGTGCCCTCAGGTCCCAGGTCCAGTAGAGGGCGCCCATGGCGAGCCCCGCGCCGAAGGAGATCAGCACGCGTCGGCCGGACGCGGCCACGCGAGCGCGGGCCGCGCCGCTCACAGCTTCCCCAGGACGGTCTGGCCGACCAGGATGCCGAGCAGACCGGCCAGGGCGACGGGTGGGGGAGCGGGAGCTTTGACGCGCAGTGCCGCGTACAGGGCGCCGACCAGGGTCCCGGCCAGCAGCGCTTGGACGTACGGCATCCCGGTCAGTTCCCGGTGCGCCACTGGTGGTCGGGCAGGAACCGCACGTCGTGCTGGATCGGGACGGTGCCGAACTTGTGCGGTTCGGGGATGTACGGCTGCGCCGGCAGGCCCAGTTCCTCGGTGGGTGTGCCGAGGCTCTCGAAGAACCGCTCGAAGGTCTTCCCCGGACCGGCCGCTACACCGACGATCCGGCTGTGGTGCCGCTCGATGCGGTAGGCGTGCGGGCAGTTCTTGGGTACGAATCCGAAGTCGCCCGCGCTGAGGAGCTTTTCCTGCTGCTCGCCCTGGAGGTCCTCGATGAAGACCCGGACGGCGCCGTCGGTGACGTAGAAGACCTCGTGGGTGTCGGCGTGGGAGTGGGCGGGGATGAGGTCGCCCCGGGGGCCCTCGACGGTGAAGAAGTTGAAGGTGTTCTCGGTCTGCTCGCCGCCGGCGTAGACGGTGACCAGGTCGGTGAAGAGGTGGGCGCGGTCGCCCATGCCCTTCTCGATGAAGTAGGGCCGGCCCGGCTCGGCGGGAATGCGCGAGCGGGACCGGTAGCGGGTGGCGAACTCCATGGTCATGGAAACCTCCGGTGCGACGGGGCGAACGAGGCGACAATGAATGTCAGGCTACCTGACATTCGAGATTAGGGAACCCCTCTGGGACCCTTTGGAACCCCTCTGGGACCCCTCTGGGACCCCTCTGGAACCCCTCTCTGACGCAGAGGGCTCGGGTCTGCCGGGCCGGAGCCGCGAGCGGAGGGTCGCTATGCTCGACACCCCGTCCCGCCCGAGGAGCCATGACCACGCCCGCGCCGAACCTGCCCCAGCTGTTCACCGAGGCCAAGAGGTGGTTCGACGACGCGTTGCTGGCCAGCATGGAGGCCGCGGGTGAGCAGGCGGTGACCGTCGCTCAGGCGGCCGTCTTCGCCGCCCTGGACGAGCAGGGCACCACCATTTCCGAGCTCGCCCGCCGAATGGGCGTCACCCGGCAGACCGTCCATCAGGCCGTGCACGGACTGATCGGCATGGGGCTGCTGGAGCAGATCCCCGACCCGGCCTCCGCCCGCAGCCGCCTGATCCGCCCGACCGGCGAAGGCTTCCGTGTCCATCACCGGGCGCAGGCCGCGCTCGCCGTGATCGAAGGTGTGCTGGCCGAACGCATCGGCACCGCCGCGGTCGGCGCACTGCGACAGGCGCTGGCGACCCCGTGGGGCGAACCGCCCCTGGTCGAGGCACCCTGACCTCCCGACGCAGAGAGACGCGGGCACGCTCCGCTGCGACGCACCCGCGCGTCAGCCGTCCTCATGGCACCTGTCGATCGTGTAGGTGTGCGTGCCCGGACCCACGGTCACGGTGCCGGCCCCCGGGAGCCGGATCTCTGCTTCCGTGCCCGGCGGGATCCGGGCGGTGAGGGTGAACTCCCCGTCGTGGAGGCGCCATTCGCTCGTGATGAGGCCGTGCGGCGATTCGTGGCGGGCGGATGCGGAGCTGAGCCCGCCGCCGGGCCGCGGGGCGATGACGAAACGCCGGTATCCGGCTTCGCTCGCTGTCGGCGCCGTGGGCAGACGGATGCCGGCGACGTACTGGTGCAGGAAGGAGACGACGGCACCCTTGCTGTAGTGGTTGTAGGACATCTTGGGACGCCCCTCGGCGTCGGTTCCTTCCCAGTCCTCCCAGATGGTGGTCGCTCCCTTGTCGATCATGGTCAGCCAGGAGGGCGCGGTGTCCTGGAGCAGCAGTTCGTAGGCGAGGCCGAGATGACCTGACTCGGCGAGGACGGGGAGCAGCAGGCCGGTGCTGAGGAAGCCGGTGGACAGATGGGTGCCGGCGGTGCGGATCAGGGCGGCGAGCCGGTCGGCGGCGCGGGCCCGCAGCGGGGCCGGGACCAGGCCGAAGGCCAGCGCGCGGACCAGTGTGGCCTGGGTGTCGGGGGTGACGGTGCCGTCGTCGGCGAGGTACTCGCGCTGCCATGCGAGCCGGGCGCCCTCGGCGATGCGGCGGTAGCGGGCCTCGTCGGCCGGGTGCCCGAGCAGCGCCGCGGTGCGGGCCAGCAGGTCGGCCGAACGATGCAGGTAGGCGGTGGCCACGGCGCCGTGGTCGCGTGTGGGATCGAGGTCAGGGGTGACACCCGGCTCCAGCCATTCACCGAAGTGGAAGCCGGTGTCCCAGAGGTGCTCCTCGTGCGGGGCCGCCTGACGTCGTGCGGCCACCCGGTCGGGGTGGCGGCGGGTACGGGCCTGGCGCGCGGCGAAGTCGACCCAGGCGCACATCGAGGGGTACTGGACGCGCAGGAGGTCCAGGTCGCCGTAGGCGCGCCACATCTCCCAGGGGACGATGACGGCGGCGTCGCCCCAGCCGGCCGAGCCGTTCATGCCGCCCTCGGCGGAGGCGCGCCGGGCCTGCTCGTCGGCGGGGTCGGGGACGAAGTTGGGGACGGTGCCGTCGGCCCACTGGTCGGCCGCCAGATCGCGCAGCCACTTGGCGGTGAAGCCGACGACGTCGTAGAGGTAGGCGGCGGTGGGCGTGAAGACCTGCCAGTCGCCGGTCCAGGCGGCGCGTTCACGCTGCGGGCAGTCCGTGGGTACGTCGCACATGTTGCCGCGCAGGCTCCACACGGCGGCTTCGTGGAGGCGGTTGACACGTGCGTCGCTGCTGGTGAACCAGCCTGTGCGGGTCAGGTCGGTGTGGACGACGATCCCGCGGACGTCGTCGGGGGTGAGCGGGCCGGGGTGGCCCTCGACGCGGACGTAGCGGAAGCCGTGGGTGGTGTGGCGCGGCTCGAACGCCTCGCCGGGCCGGCCCGCCGAGACGACCGTGTCGATCTGCCCGGCGGGCAGCGGACGGCGGGTCGCCCAGTCGAACGCGCGGATGTTGTCGGTGGTCACGTCGCCCTCGGCGTCGAGGGCTTCGCCGTGTACGAGGGTGAGGCGGGTGCCCGCGGGGCCGAGGTTCGTCAGCCGTACCCAGCCGTTGATGTTCTGTCCCAGGTCCACCACGTGGCGGGCATGCCCCAGTGCGGTCACCGCGACCGGGGTGAGTGCCTCGATCCGGCGGACGGGCGGGGCGAGGGGGCCGGTCAGGCGGGTGAAGTCGTCGTAGAGGCCGCCGACGGCGACCTGCGCCTTGTCCCAGTGACGGTCGTCGAAGTCGGCCGTCGACCAGCGCGGTGCGTGGACGCGCAGATCGATGCGCTGGCCGTCCATGAGGTCGGCCGCGGTGATGGCGCTCGGGGTGCTGCGCCAGGCGGGGCCGGTGCCCAGCACGGTGGTGGTGCCGTCGTGGTGGGTGAGGGTCAGCTGGGTGAGGAGCGCGGTGCGTGAGCCGAATCCGTCCGCCTCGCGGGCGAAGCCGTGCCGGCCGCGGAACCAGCCGTCGGACAGGATCGCCCCGACGGTGTTGTCGCCGTGCACCAGCAGGTCCGTGACGTCGTACGTCTGCACCTGGAGGCGGGAGCGGTAGGCGGTGAAGCCCGGGGTGAGTTCCATGTCCCCGATGCGCCGGCCGTTGAGGAACGCCTCGTAGAGCCCGTGGGCGGTGGCGTACAGCCGGGCCTCGCGGACCGGTTTGGTGAGGCTGAAGGTGCGGCGCAGGAGGTGGGCGGGGCGAGAGCCGGCGGCGGCGGGTTCGGCTTCCGCCGGTTCGATCCACTGGGCCTGCCAGTCCTGGGGTTCGAGGAGTCCGGTCTCCCACCAGGACGGCTGCGACCAGGCGCTTTCGCCGAGGTCTGTCCACACCTTCACCCGCCAGGGAATCCGGAGCGCCGAGCCGGGCACGGGACCGCCGTAGGGAATGGCGGTGTTCGCCCGGGAGACCACCCGGCCGGTGTCCCAGTCCCCGGCCTCGACGCGGTATGCGAGCTGTGTGGCGGCGTCCTGCGGAAGTCTCCACGACAGGCGGGGGCGGAGGGTGTGGAGGCCCAGGGGCCGGTCGAGGTGTTCTACGCGCAGATGGCTGGGGCGGGTGTGGGGCACGGGTGGTCCTCTCGGGCGGACGGGGGGTGTCAGGCGGAGGCGACGGTTGCGGCCGGGGGTGTCGCGCGGACGGGTCGGTCGCGGCCGGGGGCGCACGCGGATGGGACGGTCGCGGCCGGGCGGGGGCAGGCGACGCGGTGGTCGCGGTCCGGGTGTCAGGTGGACGGGGGACGGTTGCGGCCGGGGTGTCAGGTGGACGCGACCGTCGCGGCCGGGGGCTGAAGGTCGTGTGCCGCGCTGTCCGCGGGGCGGGCGAGTCGGGGGATGGCGAGGCTGATCAGCAGTCCTAGGACGACGACGGCGGCCATGGTGAGGTAGGCGTGGGTGAAGGCCGTGTCGTGGTAGAAGGCGGTGCCGTCGAGCACGGTGGAGTCCGCCGCCAGGACGGTGTAGAGGGCCTGGTTGGTGAGTGCCAGGAAGACCTGGGTGAGCAGGGACGACAGGCCGTTGGCGGCGGCCTGCTCCTCCGCCGAGACCACCGACACGATCATGGCCTGCTGGCCGGCCATGAGGATGCCGCCGCCCAGGCCCATGACAAGACCGGTCAGGACGATCTGGGTGGCGTCGTGGTGGTAGAAGGCGGCCAGGGCCAGTCCGGTGGCGAGGATGCCGAGCCCGACGTACCAGACACTGCGCGGGCTGGCCGTCCGCACGGCCCTGCCGACGCCGATGCCGGCTGCGAAGGTGAGGATGCCGGCGGGGATGCCGATCACGGCGGTGTGCGTGGTGGACCAGCCCAGACCGTCGGAGACATGCGGGATCGGCGGGAAGAGCGCCAGGAAGATCAGGATCGCCTGGGAGGCGAAGAAGGCCGCCTGGGGCACGGACGAGCCGAGCAGCACGGTGGCCAGGGACCGCCGCCCCAGCATGCGCAGGTCCAGGATCGGGGCGGCGACCCGCAGCTCCACGGTGACGAAGAAGGCCAGCGCGATCAGGCCGGCGAGGAGCGAGGTGACGACCCCGGTGGAGGTCCAGCCCCAGTCGCGGCCCTGGCCGACGGCGAAGACCACCAGGGCGAGGCCCCCGCCGAGGAGCAGCGCACCGGCGCGGTCGAGCCGGCCGGCCACGGCACGCCGCGGCGTCTCCGGCACGGCGAGCAGCGCCAGGATCGCCACGACGGTGGAGGCGACCAGGAACCACAGGGCGCCGCGCCAGCCGAACGCGTCCAGCAGTCGGCCGGACAGCAGCGGGGCGAGCATGCTGAGCACACCGACCGAGCCGGCGACCGTACCCAGCGCCATGGCGACCTTGCGGGGCGGGAACAGATCGCGGACGGCTGCCAGGACGAGGACCGCGACGGGACCGTAGAGGCCGCCGATCGCGCGGCCGAGGACCATGACCGGATAGGTCGGGGCCAGCACCGTGACGATGTCGCCGACGAGCCCGGCCACCGCGAGAACAATCATCACCCGGCGCTTGCCGTACATGTCGCCCAGGCGGACCGCGAACGGCGTGGCGACGATCGTGGCCAGGGTGAAGGCCAGGCTGAACCAGGCGATCTGCGTGGTGTGGAAGTGCTGGGCGATCTGCGGCTGGGAGTTCGCGGCGATGATCCCGGCCACCACGAGCAGCTGTCCGGGCCAGATCAGGGCGGTCAGCCGCCGCAGCTCGGCAGCGCTCCAACGCGCGCTCGCGGCGGCGGACCGCGCCGGCTCGGTCGCGTCGGGGTCACCAGGGGTGGCGGGCGGGGACGGCGGCGCCGGGTCCTGCGAAAGGCTCATGGAGGCTCCCAGGGAGGTCGGCGCATCGTCACGCCGAGGTTTCGACCGATGATGCGAAGCGAAAACCGAGTGCGCTAGGTTTTCGGAGAGTGACTCATGTCACAGCGGCTGTCGCGACCGGCACCTCCGGTCCGCCCGCGCAGGGGGATGGCTACGGTGACCCTCATGACCAGCAGCACCCAGGGGCGGCGAGGCAGTTACGCGGTCGGTATCGCCCGACGGCAGAAAATCGTGGAAGCGGCCGCGAATCGGTTCGCCCGCGAGGGCTACCGGCGCACCGCGCTCACCCGCGTCGCGGAGGACGTCGGCATCACCGAAGGGGGCCTGCTGCACCACTTCCGCAGCAAGAAGCACCTGCTGCTCGCGGTGATGGAGCATCGCTTCACCGCCGAGGCCACCTGGTGGTCCCAGCTTCCCGACGACGCCGCCGGGCGCGACATCCTGCGGGCCATGGTGGCGGCCACCGAACGCCACCTGGCGGAGCCCGGCCTCATCGAGCTGTTCGTCCTGACCTCGGCCGAGGCCGCCGATCCCGAGAGCGCGGCGCACACGTTGTTCGCCGAGCGCTACCAGAGCGCCATCGACGAACTCGCCGGGAAACTGGCCGCCGCGAGGGAGCTCGGCACGGTGCGCGAGGGCACCGACTGCCCCGCGGTGGCGCGCGAGTGCATCGCCGTCAGCGACGGCCTCCAGCTGCAGTGGGTGATCTCCGGCGGCACGCTGGACCTCGCCGACGCCGTCCGCCTGCACGCCGACCGCATCGCGCGCACGATCCTGCCCGACGGCGAGAACCTCTGACCGGCTCTGAGCAATGCTGGTCCGTCGGGGCCGCGGAGGGGCCGACGACGGGAGGGGCCCGTCAGTCGAGCTGACGAGCCCCGGTGTGCGGGAGTCCGCGGCGCACGCCCGCACACCAGGCCGGGCACGCGCGTGTAGGTGCGGTCAGTTGCCTCCGCGCGCGGCGACGGCCCCGCGGTGGCTCCGCACCACGTTCGCGTAGGCCTGAGCGCTCGGCTTCGCCCGGCGTTCGAAGGTGTCGCGGTCGACGGTGTGGAGCCCGAGCTGGGCGCCGTACCCGAAGATCCACTCGAAGTTGTCCAGCAGCGTCCAGTGGCAGTAGCCAAGCACCGGCGTGCCCGCGTCGACCTGGGCCGCGAGTTCCTCGACGGCGGCCGGGACGAAGGCGGCCCGCTGGGTGTCGTCGGGGGTCTGGATGCCGTGCTCGGTGACGAGGACGGGCACCTGTGACACCTCGTGTGCGTAGCGCACCGCGCCCGCGAGCGAACCGGGTGCGATGACGGTGCCCATGCCGTTGCGCTCGCCCTCGACGGTCACCTCGCCGTCGGGGCCGTGCACGATCCGCTCGTAGTTCTGTACGCCGATGAAGTCGTCGTCGCGTGCCTCGCGCAGCCAGTGGTCGTACACGGCGGCACGCTTGGCGTCCCGGCGCTCCTCACCGCCGGGCAGGGCCACCTCGTCGGCGATGGCGATCGAGACACCCACGGGGAGGTCCCCGCGGCGGGCCTTGATCGCCTCGCGGGCCGCGCGGTGGGCGTGGGTGAACGCCGCCTGGAACTCGTCCTGCCGGTCGGCCGGGATGACGTTGGCACTGGCGTAGGTGCCGCTGCCGGCGGCGCGTGCGGCGGCTGCCAGCATCTGGAGCTTCACCGCCTCGGCCTCGGGAGGGAGCTTCGCACCGGCCTGGAGGAGCTGTTCGAGGTTGGGCTCGTTGAGGGTGACGGCGTACGCGATACGGTCGCCGAAACGGGCCATGACACGGTCGCACTGCTCGGCGAAGCGGGCGGGCGCGTCGGCCGCGGTCCAGGAGCCGCCGGCGGCGAACCAGTGCGGCGCGGTGAAGTGATTGAACGTCACGAGGGGTGCGAGCCCCCGCTCCAGGCAGCCGTCGACCATGCGCTCGTAGTGGTCCAGGGCGTCCGGGTCGACGACGCCGCGCTCGGGTTCGACGCGCGCCCACTCGACGGAGAACCGGAAGGCGTTGAGGCCGAGCCCGGCGGCCAGGTCGAGGTCCGCCGCCCAGTGCTGGTAGCCGCGGCAGGCCGGTCCGCTCGGCTCACGGAACAGGGAGGGGGTGGTGTGCTCCAGGAACCAGGT
The DNA here is from genome assembly GCF_045041065.1 of Streptomyces sp. NBC_00028. Classification (NCBI taxonomy): domain Bacteria; kingdom Bacillati; phylum Actinomycetota; class Actinomycetes; order Kitasatosporales; family Streptomycetaceae; genus Streptomyces; species Streptomyces sp. NBC_00028. The sequence continues at coordinate 9,548,979 of NZ_CP108293.1, forward strand.
GTCGCTGGCGCTGTTGTCGCCCTCGTTCTGGTGTCCCGCGGTGGCCACGCCCCACAGGAAGGTGTCGGGCAGCCTGATGTGTGTCATGTGTGTTCCTCGAACTGAACAGGTGTGGGGTGAAAGGGGTGTTCGGTACGGCCGGTCGGCCGGCGTCAGCGCGCGGCGGCGGGCAGCGGGGTGAAGAAGGCGTGTCGGCCGGGGCCGACCTCCTTGTGCTCGGCGCCCGGCAGGTCGACCAGCGCGGTGACGTGCGGCGGCACGAGGAGGTCGAGGTGCAGCGACTCCCCTTCGACGCGCCAGGACGTCTCGACCCGGCCGTACGGAGTGTCGTGCTCGGCCCGGGCCCAGGTGATGCCGCCGCCGGGGCGCGGGCGCACGAGGAGCCGCCGGTAGCCGGGCTCGACGGGTGCCAGGCCGGCGACGGTGCGGTGCATCCAGTCGGCGACCGCGCCGAGGGCGTAGTGGTTGAAGGAGGTCATCTCACCGGGGTGGACGCTGCCGTCGGGCAGCATGCTGTCCCAGCGTTCCCACACGGTGGTGGCGCCCATGTCGACCTGGTACAGCCAGGACGGGCAGGCCCGTTGGGTGAGCAGCCGGTAGGCGGTGTCCACGTGCCCGGTGTCGGTGAGCGCGTCGCAGACCAGGGGAGTGCCGAGGAACCCGGTCCCGATGCGGTGGCCGCCCTCGGCCACCAGGTCCGCCAGTCGGCGTCCGGCCGCCGCGCGCTCGGCCTCGTCGTCCAGGAGCCGGAAGCACAGGGCGAGGGCGTAGGCGGTCTGTGTGTCCTCCGACAGGAGGCCGCCGCCGGTGTGGAAGCGGGCGCGGAAGGCGTCGCGGACCGCGTCGGCCAGGGCGTGCCGGCGCGTGGCCTCGGCCTTGTCGTCCAGGACCTCCGCGGTGCGGGCCAACAGGCGGGCGGCGTGCGCGAAGTAGGCGGTGGCGACCAGGGTGGAGGAGGTCATCGCGCGCCCGGGGTCGTCCGCCGGTGCCGTCGGGTCCAGCCAGTCGCCGAACTGGAACCCCTCGCCCCAGACCCGGCCGGGTCCGGCGATGCGGTCGACGGCGTCGACCCAGGCCCGCATGGACGGGTACTGGGCGCGCAGCACGTCGGTGTCGCCGTAACGCTCGTACAGCACCCAGGGGACGATGACGGTGGCGTCGCACCAGCCCGCCATGGGCGGGTTGCCGGGCGGGATCGGTACCGGGGTGATGACGGGGATGTCCGGGCTGAACACCGGGGGGACGCGGTGCGCGTCGGCGCTCTGGTCGGCGGCGAGGTCGCGCAGCCAGGAGCGCAGGAAGTCGCGGACGTCGTAGAGGAAGGCGGCGGTCGGGGCGAACACCTGGACGTCGCCGGTCCAGCCGAGCCGTTCGTCGCGCTGTGGGCAGTCGGTGGGTACGTCCACGAAGTTGCCGCGCATGCCCCACACCACGTTCTCGTGCAGGCGGTTCAGTGAGGCGTCGGAGCAGGAGAACCAGCCCGTGCGACGCAGATCGCTGTGTACGACCACGGCGGTGATGTCGGCGGGATCGAGGTCGCCGTTCCAGCCCTCGACGTCGGCGTAGCGGAAGCCGTGGAAGGTGAAGCGGGGCTCCCACTCCTCGCCCGCCGGTTCGCCGCGCAGGACGTAGCGGTCGGTGGCGGTGGCGTGCCGCAGGGGACGGGTGCACAGGTCGCCGTCCTGGAGGACCTCGGCATGGCGGAGGGTGACGGTGTCACCGGCCGCGCCGCGCGGGCGGATACGCAGGCGTCCGACGAGGTTCTGGCCGAAGTCGAGGACCGTGCGGCCGGTGGGGGAGGTGGTCACGGCGACGGGTGCGACGTGCTCGGTGCGGCGCACCGGTGGGCTGTCCGCCGGGAAGAGGGCAGCGGTGTCGAAGTCCAGGAGGTCGACCGGCTGCCATGCCGAGTCGTCGAAGCCGGCCTCGCTGAAGCCTGCCTGCTCCCGGCGGGCGTCGTACTCCTCGCCCTCGTACAGGCCGGTGGCGAGGACGGGCCCGGGACTCCAGCGCCAGTCCTCCCCGGTCGTGACGGTCTCAGCGGTGCCGTCGGCGTAGTCGACGCGCAGTTCGGCCAGCAGCCCGGTGCGCTCCCCGTAGATGTCCCGGGTGCCGCCGTTGAAGCCGAGCAGCCCCCGGTACCAGCCGTCGGCGAGGTGGGCGCCCCAGGCGTTGCGGCCCTCGCGGACCAGGGGGGTGACGTCGAAGGACTGGTAGCGGTGCCGGTGGCGATAGCTCGTCCAGCCGGGGGCCAGGACGTGGTCGCCGACCGGGGTGCCGTTGAGCTCCAGCTCGTAGACGCCGAGCGCGGTGACCAGGAGCCGGGCCGACCGTACCGGCGCCCGCGCCGTGAACACGCCGCGCAGCAGTGCGGCCGGGCGGGGCCCTTCGGCGGGGGTGGCGAGGCGGGGGCTGACGACGTGTGCGGTCCAGTGGTGGTGCATGGCGGCCTTTCTCAGCGCCGGAGGTGAGCAGGCTCGATCATGCGGCCAACACTTAGTGATTACTAGGCATTCGGGTGGGTGACGTGCGTCACGCACTGCTCTTATGGCAGCACTGCTCTTATGGCATGCGCATGTCAATCAAGGGGGTCTCTGCGTGGTCGGCGCGCGTGCCGGTCTGCCTACAGCCCCTGCCCGTCGCTGGAAATGGCCCGCAGGAGGCGGTCGAGGTGGCCGCGCATGACGGCGACGAGGTCGAAGGAGCGTCCTCCGGCCAGCCACTGCTGCATCAGCCCCGCGTCCAGGGCGGCGCACTCGCGGGCGATGCTCTGGTGGTCCAGGTCGGCTCGCAACTCGCCGTTGCTGCTCCCCGCGCGCAGCCGGTCGGCGAGCTCCGCCACGCCCTTCTCCTGCCAGGTGGTGAAGTGCGTGTGCGCCGGATGGTCGGGCGCGGTGGCCTCGGCGGTGAGGACGACGGCGAGTTCGACCATGCCCGGCATGGTCAGCGTCTCGGTCGTGTCCTCCAGGTGGCAGCGGAAGGCGTCCCGTACGGAGTCCGAGACCCGCTGCCAGCGCACGTCCATGCGTTCGTGCCAGAACTCGACCACCGCGAGCAACAGCTGCTGCTTGTCGCGGAAGTAGTGCAGGAGTCCGGCGTCGGTGACCCCGGCGTCGCGCGCGATGCGGGCCAGTGAGGTCTTGCGGTAGCCGTCCTGGCCGAAGGCGAGCAGGGCCGCTTCCAGGATCTGTGTCCGCCGCGCCCGGCCCGCCGTGTAGTGGCCGCGCGGCCCCCTGGGTGTCGCCATGCCAGAACAGTACCGGTGGCGTGTGTGGGGCCGAGCGGCCGCCGCCCTCCTGTGAACGTCCTGTGTGACGTGGGTCATAACCCAGATGCCTAGTAAGCACTAGGTGTTCGGGTCATCATCGACGTCACGCGATGACGGGTTGCCGCGCTGACACGTTTCTGAGAGATGTGCGTTCCGCCGACCCTCCCTCCTGCGTACACCCCCCGCGCTTCTCTCTCCTCCCTCGGTACCTCCGTGAAAGGAGGGCTGGCATGACGCCGATGTCATCAAGCCCCTCAGTCGACCGCACAGTCCGGGCCCCCGGGGACGGTCGGTGGACTCCCCGCCTCGTCCTGCTGCTGGTCGCGCTCGCCTGGCCGACCCAGCTGCTGGCCGCCGGCGGCATCCTCGGCGCCAATGCCATCGCCGGCGTGGCACAGGCCTTCCACACCACCCAGGTGGCCTGGTTCGGACTGACCCTGACCCTGGTGTCCGTGCTGCTCACCCCCTTCGTGATCAAGCTGGGAGACCTCTACGGCAAGAAACGCGTCATGCTCGCCATGACCGCCCTGGGCGCACTCGGCGAAGCCCTCGCGGCCCTGGCCGGAAGCTTCTGGCTCGTGCTCGCCGGACGCGCGCTGGCCGGCTGCTACGGCCCCTTCGGCGCCCTGTCGTTCGCCGCGGTACGCGACGTCTTCCCGCCCCGGCTGGTCAAGCCCGCCAGCGGCATCATGGGCAGCAGCGTCGGACTGGTCGCCCTCTTCTCCCCGTTCCTCGCCGGCTGGCTCGTCGACCACTGGGGCTACCGCGGCGTGCTGTGGTTCCTCGCCGTGGCCACCGCCGTGGCCTGCGCGCTGATCGCGTTCCTGGTCCCCGAGACACCCCGGCACGCCGCCCGCTCCGGCTTCGACTGGCTGGGCGGCCTCGTTCTCGGCGCCGGCCTGACCTCCGTCGTCTACGCCGTCGGACAGGCGCAGAGCTGGGGCTGGACCGACACCCGGACCCTCGGCTGGCTCCTGGCCGGCGTCATCGCCCTGACCGCCTTCTTCTTCGTGGAGCGGGCCAGCGACCACCCCATCCTCGACCTGAAGGTGCTGCGCCGCCGCCCCGTCGCCCTCGCGCTCACCGCGGGCGGTCTCGCCCAGACCGTCGCCTTCACCATGCCCGGCCTGGCCATCCTGCTCGCCCTCTACCCGCACATCCCCGGCGTCTCGGCCGGCCTGGGCTGGACGGCACACCACAACGCTGTCGTCAGCGTCAGCTGGAACCTGGTGATGTTCGGCACCGGCCTGGTCATCAGCCGCGCCCTGCGCCACCTCGACGTACGCCGCATCTGGTGCGCGGGCCTGGCCGTCATGGCCGTCGGCTACGGCCTCGTCGGCCTCTACCACGGCAACGAACTCCAGCTCATCGTCACCTCCTGCATCGCCAACGTCGGCGCGGGCATCGTGGTCGCGGGCGCCCCGGCACTCGTGGTCGGCGTCGTCTCGCGCGACGAACAGGGCCTGGGCAGCGGCATGCTGAACATGCTCATCAGCCTGTTCGGAGCCCTCGTCACCGCCGGCGCGTACGCCGTCCTGGCCGCGGACAGCACGGTCGTCGACGGCACCGCGTTCTATCTCGACACGGGCTACACGTGGATCTTCTGGCTGGGATCCCTGGTGACGGTGGTGGCCCTGTTGCTCTCCCTGTTCATTCCGCGCCTGCGCGATCCGGAGAGCGAGGACAGCCTGCCGGCCGAGCCCCAGCCGCTGTGAGAGGCCGCCGCGTCCCGTGTCATGTCTCGTGACGCGCGTGTGTCCGGTGAAGACGGTGGCCGCGGCCGTGAGGCGGCGGCCACCGGATCGGGCCGGGTGAGCCGGACCGTGGCTTCGGTGGCTTCGGTGGCTTCGGTGGCTTCGGGGCGGCGTGGCGGGCTGGTCAGACGGTTTTGACGAGGGTGCCGGCCGTGTCGAGCGCGGTGACTTCGTCGGCGGGCGCGGTGGCGTCGGTGACGACCGTGTGCAGAAGGCCGGCCGGGGCCACATGGGCGTACGCGGTGTGGCCGAGTTTGCTGCCGTCGGCCGCGACGATCACGCGGCGGGCGGAGGCGATACCCGCCTTCTTCACGGCGGCGTCGTCGAGGTCGTAGGCCGTCAGACCGTCGGCCGCGCTCAGCCCGCAGCACCCCATGATCGCCGTGTCGAAGCGCAGTGCGGCCAGGGACGCGAGCGTGAGCGGACCGGTCAGGGCCCCTTCGGCTGCGCGGGGCTGGCCGCCGGGCACCACCAGGGTGGCCCGTCCGGGGGTCTCGCCGAGCAGATGGATGGCCTGCAGGGACAGCGGCATCACGGTGACCGGCCGCTCACGCAGCAGACGGGCGGCCTCCAGGCAGGTGGTTCCGCTGTCCAGCAGGACGCTCTCACCGTCGGCGACGAGCGCGACGATCTCGGCCGCGATGCGCTGCTTGGCGGCGACCGCCTCGTGGGCCCGCAGGGCGAACGGGGGTTCCTCGCCCCGCAGCAGCAGGGTGCGGGCGCCGCCGCGAACCCGCTCGAGGACGCCCTGGGCGGCCAGGGTGTCGAGGTCGCGCCGGATGGTCATCTCGGAGGCCCCGGTCAGCTCCGCGAGTTCCTGGACGGTGGCCCCGCCGGAGTCCCTGACGGCCTTCGCGATCAGCCCGTGCCGGTCTGCGTTGCTCATACCGCGATTGAACACCACCATGAAACGAACAAGCAAGCTGTTCATTACCGCGCTGTACGAACATGAAAAATGTTCGTTACAGTGGTGGCATGGAGCACTCGCTGCGAGCCGCCCGTGTGGCGACCTATGTCTACTTCGTCCTGTGCGGCACTTTGATGGGCGCCTGGGTGGTGCACATCCCGGCCATCGAGGAACGCGTCGGCATCAGTCACGCCACACTCGGCGGCCTGCTGGTCCTCCTCGGGCTCGGGGCCTTCCTCGGCATGCAGGTGGCCGGCCCCCTGACCGACCGCCTGGGCGCCCGCGTCGTGGTGCCCGCCAGCGGTGTCCTGTGCGGCGCCACCCTGGTCCTGCCCGGGCTCGCCCACGACCCGTGGACCCTGGCCGGCGCGCTGCTGGTCTTCGGGTTCTGCAACGGCTGCCTCGACGTGAGCATGAACGCCCATGCCGTCCATGTGGAGAAGGCGTACGACCGACCCGTCATGTCGGGCTTCCACGCCACGTTCTCCGTCGGCGGCGTCCTCGCCGCGCTGGTCGGGGCGGGCGCGGCCGGCGCCGGCCTGAACCCGGCCGCGGGTCTCGCCGCCATGGGGGCCGCCGGCATCGTGATCGCTGTCGTCTCGGCGCGCGCCCTGCTGCCCGCCGCCGACAGTCTCGACGCCCCTTCCGCGCAGACGGCCGAGACATCAGCCGCCGTCGAGCCCCGCGGCGCCAAGGGCCGCATCTGGATGCTGGCCGTCCTGGCCCTCATGGTCATGCTGTGCGAGGGCGCCGCCAACGACTGGAGCGCCCTGCACCTCAAGGACGTCCTGGGCGCGTCCGCCGCCACGGCCGCCTTCGCGTACGGCACCTTCGCCGCGGCCATGACCATCGGCCGACTGCTCGCCGACCGCCTCGTGGCCCGGTTCGGCTCCCTGGCGATCCTGCGCTACGGCGCCGCCACGGCCGCCGTCGGCATCACCCTCGTGGCGCTCGGCCCCTGGGTATGGGCCGCCTTCACCGGCTGGGCGCTGTTCGGCCTGGGGCTGTCGGGCTGTGTCCCGCAGTTGTTCAGCGCGGCCGGGCACGCCGACCCCGCTGCTGCCGGGGCCAATGTCTCCCGCGTCGCCGGGCTCGGCTACGTCGGCATGCTCGCCGGGCCCGCCGTCATCGGCTGGCTGACCCACCTCGTCGCCCTCAACCACGCCTTCGTCCTGCTGACCTTGCTCTGCGCGGCGACCGCTGCCGGCGCGGGAATCCTGCGCACCGGAGGCGACCACTCCGCGGCGCGGGCGGCCTCGGACCGTGTGCGCGAGTCGGCATGACGCAGGATCCAGGTACCGACGGACCCTCAGGGTGAGGTGTGTCGCGCCGAGATCCCACCGCAGGATTCGGCTGACCAGTCGAGTCGGGAGCCGATCATCAGGAGGTACGTCGTGCCCAGCCTCGTGGCCTCACCGCGCCAGCTGCCCAAGAGCGTCCCGCCCGAGACCATCCCCACCTCCGCCGGGGCGCCCGCGCTCACCCGGCCGCCTCGGAGCACCGGACGCACCTGCCGCCTCCGCCTCTTGCGCGGCCATGACCTCGTCCCCGTGCTCGAAGGCCCAGGCGCCGAAGGCGTCGATCGGCGCCAGCAAGGTGCGGCCCAGAGCGGTGAGTCGGTACTCGACCCGTGAGGGCGCGGCAGGATCTGCGCACCTGTCCACCAGCCCGTTGAACTGCAGCCGACGCAGCGTCTCCGTCAGCACCTTGGCGCTGATGCCCCCGATCCGCTCCCGTAGTTCGACCGGGCGGCTGGGGCCGTCGCGCAGTGCCCACAGGACCACGGCGTTCCAGGTGTTGGAGAGCAGGTCGAAGGCGAGGCGGGCGCGGCAGTCGGCGAGGAACACGTCGGTGGTCACGTACCAAATGGTGCCCGAACAACCTTCTAGCGTCGGTGTGAACGGTCGAAGCAGGCACGGAGAGGGGCCGCGTGATGAGAATCGGTGTACTGGGCACGGGCAACATGGCCGACGCGCTCGCCACCCACTGGGTGCGGGCCGGGCACGAGGTGGTCATCGCAGGACGGGACACGGACAAGGCAGGTCGGCTCGCGGCGCGCATCGGAGGCGGAGCCGAGCCCGCCGGCCTACGCGCGGCGGCCCACTCGGCTGAAGTCGTGCTGGCCGCGCTGCCCTTCGGAGCGGGAGCGGAGGTGGTACGGAACCTGCGCGCGGCCCTGGAGGGCAAAGTCCTGCTGGACTGCTCCAACCCGGTCGGGCCGGGGTTCCGGCTGCTGACGGAAGGCGGCCCATCAGCCGTCCAGCACCTGGCTGCGGCGGCGCCGGAAGCCCACGTCGTCAAGGCGTTCAACCTCTGCCACGAGGACGTATGGCGCATGCGCCCGCCCGTCTTCGACGGCCGACCGTTGTCCGTACCCCTCTGCGGAGACGACGAGACGGCCCTCGCCCGGGCACGCGAGTTGGTACGGGACGTGGGCTGTGAGGCCGTGCCAGGCGGCGGTCTCGAACGCGCCGGACTCCTGGAGGCGACCGCCGCGCTGTTCATCGCGCTGTGGGTCGGCGAGGGAGCGGACGCGCAGGCGATCGCCCCTCCGCTGGCATACGCTGCCGGACCGCAACCCCACTAGTGGACGCATCCGCCACCGTGATCGAATCGTCTGCCGACCCCACTCCGAGTGGCACCAGTGCCGAAGGAGGTCCCACCGTGTCCGTTCCCTGGGACGCCGTCACGACTACTGGCATCGGCGCGGCCGCAACGGTCACCGGCATCCTGGTCGGCGCGGTCGTCGGCCGACGCAACCAGAATCAGCAGTGGCTGCGAGACACCCAGGCAGCGGCCTACGCGGCCTACCTCCGTGAGTTCACCGCGATCGAGATCGAGCTGCGGGAGGCGTACCTCGACGACCGCTCCAACACTGCCGACTGGGCGCCGTTCAACGCCGCGCTGACGTCGCTCAGTCTGGTCGCCACGCCGGAGGTCGCCAATGCCGCCGGTGAGGTGACCGAGGCCGTGGGTCGCTTCGCTCTCATGGTTGCCGACCAAGGTCCGAAGGACCGCGACGAGCTCCGTCGGATCATGTCCGAACTCGCCTCCGGGCAGGTCGCCTTCGTGAACGCGGCCCGCCACTCACTCGACCCCTCACAGCAGCCTCTCGGGCGTCAGTTGGGTGGCCCTCCGCCCTGGCACGAGATCGAGCCCTATGCGCCGGCGCCACGCTCCGGGGAATGACATTCGGGTGAGTTCAGTGGCGGTTATGAGGCGTCGACGTAGGCGAGGTGGGTGCCGCAGATGGTGCAGCGGAAGAGCATCGCTGAGGCGCCCTCGCCAAGGTGGGTGAGGAATTCATCGAGTCGGGCCGGGTCGTGCTGGCCGCCGATGCGCAGATCCTGCCTGAGCTGGTCGAGGGCCTCGGGATGGGCTGCCAGGTCTCCGTAGCCGACCTCGCCGATGAAGGCGGCCGCGTCGTCGCAGTGGACGAGCCAGTGCGGATCCTGCCAGGCATGGAAGCCGGGCGTGCGGCGGGTGACCTCATGGAGGATCGCCTCGCTCACGCCGTCGAGCCCGTAGGCGTCCACGAACTCGCCGTCGAACCGTGCGGCCGCGCTGCCGTCCGCGATGCACCACGGGCAGAACGGGCCACTGACCTCGTGGGCGGTGTAGAAGGTCGCGGTGTAGATCCACCCCGTGGCCCGTTCGCAGCACGCGCAGGTCTCCGCGCTCGCGCGGATGGACCCGGTGGCGATCGGATCGGGGTGGTAGCGGAAGACGGGAAGTTCGGGACTCACCCGTGCAGTCTGTACGGCTGACGGTCCCGCGATCAAGAAGTCAGCGCGGCGGCTTGCCTGTTCACGAGGAGGCGATCAGAGACCCAGGCGCCGTAGGGCCACCGCGACGTGACCCCGAAGGGAACGGTCCCAGCCTCGAACGGCGCCGGCGACCTCGACCGCATCGGCGTGCACGAGGACGGACAGTGCCGCGTCCGGCAGTGCTGTCGGCTGCCGGCGGGCCAGGGCGAGGGCGGCCGTGACCCGTATCGCCTCGTGCTGCGAGGCAAGGCACACCGTCAGGGCTGCGGACTCCTCGGAGTCGAGGCGTCCGGGCAGGTGGGCCAGCGCGAGGTTCGCCGACGCCCGTGCGTCGGCGGTGTCGCACGGCACGGCGGTCAGCGCGCCCGACAGTCCCGGCACCGGGGGAAACCAGACCAGCAACGCCGCCGCGAGGGACACCACGGCGGGGTCGGGATCGCGCAGCCACGCCAGGAAGGACGTTGTGTGGCGCTGGGCCGCACGGTAGGCCTCGGCGGCCCAGCGCAGTGCCACGGCGTCGGCCACGTCGGCGACCGCGTCGACGTCCGGCTCCTCCTCCTCGAAGAGCACCCGGAGCACCGCATCCTCGTCCGCCGGGCGCACCCGGTCGGCCTCGGCGAAGGCCCGCGCGGGGTTGAACGGCAGTTCGTCATCAGGCACGTTGCCGATGGCGACGGCGTGGAGCAGGTGCAGGATCGTGTCCCGGTCTGGCGTCGAGGGAGTGTCGACGAGGGCGACCAGCTCGGGCACAACAGGTGCGCTCGCGGGCCAGCGCGTGCCCTGGTGGCAGACGCTGCCGACGAGGGCCGACCCGGCCGCACGCCGTACGACGGGGTCGGAAGCGGACAGAGCCGCCAACTGTTCAGGGACGTCCGCGGCCCGGCCGTAGGCGTGGTACAGCCCGGCCCAGTCGGTCGAGGGCGTGACGCTCACGGACCGGGAGCCTAGCAACGGGGCACCTGGCGGCGGGAGTTCGACCGTGAGCAGGTACGCCGGTCTCGCCGTGTGAACCGGTGGAAAACGAGGTGCCGGAAGGGGACGCGCATCCCTACCCTCGCTCCATGCCCCCCGAATCCGCCCTGTTGAACGTCATCGATGTGGAAGCCACCTGCTGGGACGGCCAGCCACCGCCCGGTGCCGTGAACGAGATCATCGAGATCGGGCTCACCGTCGTGGACGTGCCGGCACGGCGTCGGGTGTCCCGGCACCGTCTCCTGGTCCGCCCTGTCCGGTCGTCGGTGAGCGACTTCTGCACCGAACTGACCGGCCTGACGCAGGCTGAGGTGGAACGGGGCGTCAGCTTCGCCGAGGCGTGCCGGATCCTTGTCGGGGAGTACGGCGCGGGGGAGCGCCGCTGGGCGAGTTGGGGCGAGTACGACCGTCGGCAGTTCGCCCGGCAGAGTCAGGCCGACGGGGTGGCCTATCCGTTCGGTTATCCGACGGAACGCACCCACACCAACGCCAAGGCCGTGTTCACCGAGGCGTACGGGCTGCGCAGGAAGCCGGGCATGGCGCAGGCTCTGCAGATCGCCGGTCTGCCGCTGGAGGGGCGTCATCACCGAGGCGAGGACGACGCGTGGAACATCGCGGCGCTCGTCCTCGATCTGTTGGGCCGCGGGGCATGGCCGGTCAGGTCCACCGCTGTCTAGGGTCTAAGCATGTCCAGGGTCTGAGCGCCACTTGGCCATTAGGCTCACGTCCATGGATGGGTTGTGGCCGTTCCTGATCCTGGCCGGTGGTCTTGCCGCAGTCTTGGGTGCCTTCACCTGGCTGGCCGCACGTGTGCGTCGGCGGGGTCTTGCGGGCGGCGCCATGAGCGCGGCCATGGCTTCGTACGAGGAGGCCTTCCGCATCACGGCTCACGAGTCCCACGTCGAGATCAGAGCCCAAGCAGAGCGCAAGGCACCGCTCCTGCTGCCTGACGACCACTGGGGGCGCCCTCCCGGCGAGGCCGGAGGGGCGGCAACGGAGGGTCGTCGACAGCTCCGGGCGCGACCCGGCCGCTCGCGACGGGGCCTTGGCCGCTGGGTCGATCGCCTGAGAGTTATACGTCGGTGATGAGGAGCCGGTAACCGACGTCGAGTGTTTCGAGCTGGAGGAGACCGGCGTGGCGGTCCGCCCAGCGGCCGGAGGCCAGGTCGTCGTCGAGGCGGGCCAGGCCGGGCTGGATGACGTCGTCGCTGATCTGGGCGAACAGCGAGATGCCGGACCGGACTTGGCGGTCGAGGTATGCCTCGGGGCGGCGCCAGAAGGCGGCGAGGAATCCGTCGGTGCAGTCGTGCGGGACGGGGACCGTCTCGATGCGGGCGCCGCCCAGCAGGGTGACGAGTCGGTCGATGGCGACTGCGTGGGTGTCGTCGATCGTGGCTGCCTCGGGCAGGTATTCGTCCAGGAGCCAGAACCGGCGGCTGACGGCGGGGTCGAACGTGAGGAGGACGATCCGGCGCCGGGCGACGCGGCGGAGCTCTGCGATGCCGGTCTCCAGGTCGTCCCAGTGGTGCACGGTCAGCAACGCCATCACGGCGTCGGCCGAGTCGTCGGCGAGGGGGATCGCCTCCGCTGACGCCTGGAGAGCGGGCGCGGCTCCGGCCGGGCGCTGGGCGATCATCACCGTGCTGGGCTCCACGGCCCACACGGTTTCTGAGGGTTCGTAGGAGCCGGTGCCGGCCCCGACGTTGACCACCGTGGTGGCGTCGCCGAGGGCTCGGTGGATTCGGGCGGCGATGCGGGGGTCCGGTCGCCGGGTGCGGGCGTAGGTCGCGCCGATGCGGTTGTAGGTCGCCACATTCCGGAGTATCCCCTCCCAGTGGCCCTGGAGGGCGTGTCCGTGCGGTGGTTGCGCGCGCCCGACGATCATCCGTAGAGCGCGCGGGCGCCGGGACTGTTGCCCGGGAAGCGCCGACCCGCGGCGAGCTCGTCGCAGACCACCGCCCAGACGGTGTCGTCGTGCTGGAAGGGGAGGGGGTCGACGCTGTGCGTCGCGTGGCGGATCAGCGTCGTCTCCCGTTCCAGACGCTCGAAGTCGGCCTCCTCGTCGGCGTCGATCCCGTCGCTGAAGGTGAACTCCTCCAGCAGGCGCTGGATGTGGACGGTGACGTGCACGAGGGAGGAGACATCGGCATGGAGTGCTTGGACGGTCTCCTCGTCGGTGTCGACGGCGTACACCTTGCCGGACACGGGGTCGAGGGCGAGATGGGCGTTGAGCAGCCAGCCGATGACAGGCCACTCGCCCGCGTCCACCGGCCCGTCCACGAGGTTCTCGGCGTTCACCACGTCGTGGAGGAGAGGCAGTCGGCCGGTGTCCTCGTCGGGCTCTCGCAGCCAGAGCGTCCCGGTGGGGGTGCCGACCCTCTGCAGGAGGCGGGCGCCCTCCGTGTCTGCGCTGGCGGGCGGGAAGGCGGAGGCGGGTAGCGTCGCGATGCGGTCCTTGCCGAAGGTGCCGGTGACTTGACTGCGGGTGATGTCGAAGAGCACTGCTGAGACTCCGAACTCCGGGGTGGCGCGTACACCTTGGGACATGTTTCCCGAGCGCTCCTGCGGAGGTTTGCCGCTCCCTGCCGGTGGATCCTCGGGTGCCCGCACGGTAACTGTTGAGGCAGGGCCAGGTGGAGCGTGGCCTGTTCAGAGGAGTCACTGCCGGGCGGCGAAGGCGTCGAGCCGGGCGAAGGTGGGGGCGGGTTGTTCGAGGTGGGGCAGGTGGCCGGCCTGGGTGATCAGCTCGAAGTGGGCGTCCGGGATGGCTGCGGCGTAGTGCCTGCCGTAGGCGGGTGTGGCGATGCGGTCGCTCTCGCCCCACAGGACCAGCGTGGGCGCGGCTACGGTGGCCAGGCGCCGGTGGAGGGTGGGGTCGCTCATGGCGGGTCCGCCGGAGAAGAGGCGCAGGGCCTCCATGTTGGCCCGGACGGTGGCGACGCGTTCGGCCGGGAGGGTTGCGGGGTCGACGTAGAAGCGGGCGGGGTCGTGGTAGGCGTGCTCGGCGACGCCTCGGGCGTCGAGGGCGAAGAAGTCCTGGACCGGTTCCTCGTCCACGTGGATGCCGACGGGGTCGACGAGCGCGAGTTGGCTGATGCGGTGCTCGGTGTCCGCCGCCGCCATTTCGGCGCCGATCCAGCCGCCGAGTGAGGAGCCGATCACGAGGACGTCGGAGAGGTTCTGGTCGCGCAGGAGACGCAGATAGAGCGCCGCGAGGTCGCTGACGCGGGTGCAGTCGGCGGGGCGGGGGGTGCCGTTCCAGCCGGGGTGGGTGGGGAGCAGGGTGTGGGAGCCCGTGGCGAAGTGCTGGGCGATCGGGGCGACGGTCGCAGGGCCGCCGCCGCCGTGCAGGATCAGGACGGGGCGGGCGTCGGCGGGGCCGGACACGAGGAGTTGGAGGTGTGAAGTCATGACCTGGACTCTAACTAAGCATGTTTAATTAAACAAGCTTAGTTAGAGTGTTAGGGTGGGCCGCATGGCCGCAGACTTGCAGATCCTCGGGCGGGCCGTGAAAGCGGCCCAGTACCGGCAGCACCGGACACTGGACAGTCGTCTCGCCTCCGTCGGCAGCACCCTCGCCCAGTGGGACGCGTTGCGGGCGGTCGCCCGCACACCGGGGGCCAGTGCCAGGGAACTGGCGGCGGCCACCTTCCAGACCGAGCAGGCGTTCGGTACGCTCGCCGGCCGACTGGCGACGCAGGGGCTGCTGGAACGGCGCCCCGGCCACGGTCGGCGCATCGAGCACCACCTCACCGCCCAGGGCGAACGGGTCCTGACGGCCGGTCACGCGATCGCCGACGAAGTCCTCGCGGAATGCTTCGGCGCGCTGTCGGACGCGGAGCGGGACACGTTGCTGGGCCTGCTGAGAAAGATCGAGCAGTGATCTGGCTGCCTGCCGTAGGGCACGTCCTCCTTCGAGTGTGCCTCTTGGAGTGGACCGGGTAAGGGCATGCTGAGGGTGTGATCACGCGCTCTTCAGCGTTGGCAGGGGGGCCAGTTGGTGTTACGCGTTCACTTCACGGCGGCAGACCTCGCCCGGACCCGGGTGGCCGCGACGATCGGCGTCGCGGCGGAGATCTACTACAGCCTGGAGCTGCTGAGAGAGAAGCAGGGCTCTCCTCACCTGCGTGAATGGCGGGCAGCCGTCGCGGGCCGGCTGGGGGCGGACACGCGCCCGCTGACGTCCTTGGTTCCGGTGCGTGGTCCCGGACTTGATCTGCTGGCGCTGATGGGCGACGTGTCTTCTGTCGACCACGCCGTGGACAACCTGCTGCACGTCCCAGCGTCCCGGTTGCGACGCGAGTTCGAAGGTCTCGACTTCCATCCCGCACACCTGCCATGGGCCAGACGTGTGTCGGAGGGTGACCGCGACGCGCGGCGGGAGCTCGCCCAGGCCCTGCGCGCCTGCCATCGGCTCACGGTGGAGCCCTACTGGCACCGAGGACGGTCCGAGCTGGTCGCGCTGTCCACGCGTTGCGCGAACCTGGTGTTGGAGGGCGGCATCGATCTGCTGCTGCGCTCGATCTGCCCACCTCTCGTCCGCTGGCGTCCGCCGGTGCTGGAGGCCCCCTACCCGCGGCGGGTGGAAGTGCGCCTGCAGGGAAGGGGGTTGATCATCGCGCCCACGGTCTTCTCGAAGCTCCCGGTGAGCTTTCTGTGGGACCCGCTGGACACCACCCAGCCGCCCCGGCTGACGGTGCCGGCCCTGAGCCGGCCGCTGACCGGTACCGGGCCGGGCGAACCGGACGACTCCACCGTCCGGAACCTGGAGTCTCTGCTCGGCCGTACGCGAGCTGCCGCCCTGCAGGTGACGGTGGAGGGGTGTACGACGACCGAGCTGGCACGCCGCCTCAACGTCACGGCCGCAGCGGCCAGTCAGCACGCGACCGTGCTGCGGAACACGGACCTCATCACCACCAGCCGCCGGGGCGGGTCCGTGCTGCACCTCATCACCCCGCTCGGACTGGCCCTGTTGCGGACCGGCACTCTGGCGCAAGGGTGAGCGGTGAGCGGTGAGCCCCGAGCGTGCCGCGCATGTCGCCAAGGCGCCCCTTTAAGCCGTGACTTAACAGGTGGGCCGCAGGTGGCAGGCCCGTCCAGGATGTGTCGTCGCAACCGGCTCATCTCATCCTGGAGAACGCATGCAGACTCATCTCGCCGCCGCGCTCGGCTCCGTCGTGCTGACCGCGGGCACCTTGCTGGGCGCTCCCGCCGCCGGCGCTCAGACCTCCGCCTACCCCGTCACTTCCGTCCCTCCCATCGAGGTCGGGAACACGTGGACGAAGGGCACGATCACCTGGTACAACCGGTCGGTCGCGGTGACGGGGACGCACAAGTCGGTGAGCGCGGCCGGCCCTGCGTACTGCCGGCGTACCTGGGTGTACACCTACGACGCCGCTGGTGCGCAGTTGGGCTCAGGGGGTTCCTACGCTGCCGACACGGCTTGTGGCACGACCAAGAACTACAGCAGCTTCACCGTGCCGGCCGATGTTCCCGGCGGAGCCGCGCTCGTGCGCGTCTGCCTCGATGACGGCAATCTCAAGGACCTGCTCTGCCAGCCTTTCCGGCGGCCCTGAGTCATCTGATCGCCGACGGTCCGCCGGTCCGACCCGAGCACGTGTACGTGGGTGAGGGCCGGCGGGGCCCGGCCCGCGGGCCTTGTCGCCTCGTGAGCCGCCGAGGATCATGACCGGGTGCCGCGCCGAGAGAAGCTTCAGGAACTACTGACACACGCCGGACTCACGGTCATCGAGGAGGTGGAGCCGGGCCGTCTGTTCCCGCCGGAGGCCGCCTGGCGGATCGCGCGGGGCATCGCGGCGCCGGACGGCGGGGCCCGGGAGGCACTCGACGCCGTCTGGTGGCACCGTCTGTGCGGGGGTGACGGCGCATTCCTGGTGGCCGTCCACGGGCATCGGATCGGCGGCAACGACTCCTGGTGGACCCGGGTCCGACACGCCGGCGGCGGAGTGCCGGAGTTGTCCGGCGACCCCGGGTTCGTGGCGCTCTCCCTCGACGGACAGGTGTTGCTGGCGGCGGTGCCCGGAGCGGACGGGACTCGGGTGACGGCCCTCGACCGACTGCCGGAGCGGCTGGAGGAGGTCGCCGAGACCGCCGGGCGCGAGACGGAGGCAGAGCGCGCCGGGACATGGGCGGCGGTGCCCGGCCCCCGTGCCTGGCCCCTGCACTGGGCGGAGGGGATAGGGTCCAACCCCGCGGCGCCGGACGAACTCCTGATCCGCCTGCTGGACGTGGCGGACGGCTTCCTCCACGGCTGCGACCGGCCCGCCGTCCTCGACGCCGCCGTGACGCACCCCGATCCACGCGTGCGGTCACGCCCCGCCGACACCTTCCGCCCCAAGCTCACCTCCGATCAGTGGGCACGCGTGGTGCGCGCCGAGCCGTCACCCGGCACACGCGTGCTCTGGGCGGAGCACGCCTGCCGCTGGGGCGCCGAACTGCCCGAGGACGTGTACGACGACCTCCTCGCCGGCCCGTCCCGTGCGGAGGCCGCCGCTCTCCCGGAACTTCCCGCGCGTCATCTCCCCGAGCTCGCCCTCGACACCGACGCCCGGGTGCGGGCGGCGGTGTGTGCCCGCTGGCGTGAGCTCGCCGCGCCGCTGCGGGAGCGGCTGCTGGCCGACACCGACGACGCGGTGCGCACGGCCGCGCTGCTCGCCCACCACACCGCCGTCCCCATGCCCCGTGAGGTCTTCGCCGCCCTGCCCGAGCCGCGCCGGGCGCTCGAACGGTGCTGTCTGGAGCCCGAGTTGGAGGCGGAGCTGGTCCGCGACGGGGACGTGGAGGCGCGTCGGGCGCTGGCCGCCAACCCGGCCCTGGGCGCGCCCGGTATCGCCGTACTGGCGCAGGACCCGCGGGACGAGATCCGCTCCGCGGTGGCGCAACGCCCCGACCTGACGGAGGAGCAACGGGACGCGGTGCGCTACGACTTCGACCCCACGTCGATGTCGCGCACCCTTGCCTGGGTCGAGGACCTGCACGGCGACGCCGACGCGATGCGTCGTCTCGCGGCGTCGTCCCACCCGCTCGTCCGCCGCAGTGTGGCCCGCGCCCGCCACCTCCCGCCGGACGTGGTGGCGCGGCTGGCACGGGACGAGGACCGGGTCGTCCACCTCTTCCTCGCCGAGTCGTGCGAGGACGCGCCGGGCGACCTGCTGCTGGAGGTCTGGCGCTGGTGGGACGGCAGCTTCAGCCACCCCGGCCGGCCCCGCAGCCACCCCAACTTCCCGCGCGAGGGTCTGCTGCGCCATCTCACCGACCCCAGCGGGCGGATGCGCCGCCTGGCCCTGGACGATCCGCGGTCCACCGCGGCCGATGTCGCGCGCCTGGCCCGGGATCCCGAAGCCGAGGTGCGCCGCCGCGCGGCGGCGGACTCCCGGCTGTCACCGCAGGACGCGGTACGGCTGCTCAACGATCCGGCGGCCCACGTCCGCGACACCGCGGTGCGCAATCCACGGCTGCCGGCCCGCGTCCTGGCCGGGCTCCTGCACGACCGCGACACGGCACGGACGGCGGTCACCAACCCGGCGATCCCGGTCCCCGTCCTGCACCGCATCCTGGCCGCGGCCGCGGCAGCCGTGGCCGCCCGGAGCTGAACACCGGCACCGGGCGGGCGCGGGGTGCTGGGGCGGGCCCTCCATCGCACCACGCTTGCATCGTGAAACCGATCGGTTTACTCTTCTTGAAACCGATCGGTTTCACGTATCTCCGGAGAGAGTCATGACTGTTTTGAAGGGCGCGAACGTCCTCGTCACCGGCGGCAGCCGCGGCATCGGCAAGGCGCTGGTGGAGGAGCTGTACGCGCGCGGGGCCGGCAAGGTCTACGCCACGGCCCGCGACCCGCGCACCGTGACGCACCCCGACGCGGTCCCCGTGGCCCTGGAGGTCACCGACCCGGCCTCGGTGGCGGCCGCCGCCGCACAGGCGCAGGACGTCACCGTGCTGATCAACAACGCCGGTGCCTCGGTCGGCGCGTCCTTCCTCGACTCCCCGGTCGACGACATACGCCGGGAGTTCGAGACCAATTTCTACGGACCCCTGCTCGTCGCCCGCGCCTTCGTGCCGGTCATCGAGCGCAACGGCGGCGGCCACCTCCTGAACGTGCACTCCGTGCTGTCCTGGATCGCGCTCGGCGGCTCCTACAGCGCCTCCAAGGCCGCCCTGTGGTCACAGACCAACTCCCTGCGCCTCGAACTCCAGCCGCGCGGCATCTCCGTCACCGGACTGCATGTCGGCTACGTCGACACCGACCTCACCACAGGCGTCGACGCGCCCAAGTCCGACCCGCGCGATGTCGCCGTCCTCGCCCTCGACGGCATCGAGACCGGCGCCCACGAGGTGCTCGCCGACGACATCTCCCGGCAGGTCAAGGCGGGCCTGGCCGGCGACCTGGCAGCGCTGTACCCCCAGCTCTGACACCGCGCTTCCTGAGATCGGAGAGGGCATTGGCAATGAGCCCGAATGCAGAGAGCAAGAAGTTCTACGCACTGAACATGTTCGACGTCGTCGACCTGGAGAAATACCTCGCGTATTTCAGCCGCCTGCCCGAAGCCGCTCCCAAGTACGGCGGTCGAATGGTGGCATTCGGCCGCTTCCGGGACAACGTGACCGGCGACCTCCCGCCGCGGCAGGTGCTGTTCCTCGTCGAATGGGACTCCGAGGAAGCGTTCAACAGTTTCCGGGACGATCCGGAACTGGCCGACCTGCATCCACTGCGGGAGAGCGGCACGGCGTCCTACATCTGGCAGACGTTCGACGGTTCCGACATGAGCGACCCGACCGACGTATCGCTCGACGACGTACTGGCAGTGCTCAAGCCTTAGCCTCGGTCTTTCGTGAGGGTCCTCCGACGGAGTCGGCGGACCCTTTCGCTTTCCGGGATGTCGGTCGGCAGTCGAGCAGGGGATGGGGTCATGGGCGGCATCAGTGCGCAGGAGCGGCGGGAGAGCGTCATTCGCGCGGCCATCACGGAATTCGCGGTCGCCGGCTATCGCGGTACCACCACCGCCGCGATCGCCGAGCGGGCCGGCGTCAAGCAGCCGTATCTCTTCCGGCTCTTCCCGGACAAGAAGGCGATCTTCGTCGCCACTCTGCGGCGGAGCGCGGAAGACACTCGCTCTGCGTTCGAGCGGGCGGCCGACGGGGTGGAGCGGGGCGAGGAGGCGTGGCAGGTGATGGCGGACGCCTATGTGCGGCTGATCGCGACGAGCCCCGAGACGCTCCTGGTGCAGATGCAGGGATACGCCACCGTGGCGGCCGCCGAGGGGCAGGGTGACGACCTGGTCGGTGAGGTCGTCCGGGCCGGCTGGACGAGCATCTGGGAAACCGTGCACCGGTCGCTGGGCGCCGATGCCGAGATGACCGCGAGGTTCTTCGCCTGCGGCATGCTCGGCAACACGCTCACGGCCATCGGGCTTCCGGTGCACACCGGCAGGTGACAGGGCGTTGCGAACGGGGATGCGTCAGCGCATGCCTGCCGCGTCGAGCAGCGTGGTCACGGTGGGCCCGACGAGGCCGGTGAGGTGGTCGGCCTGAATCCCCGCGCGGGCGCTCGCGCCGTCGAAGACCAGGCTGAGCTGCCGGGCCAGCAGATCCGGATCGTCCGCCCCGCCCTGCTCGGCCTCGGCGCGGAAGAAGGCCGTCAGATTCGCCTTCACCTGGTGGGCCACACGGCTCGCCGGGTGGCCCTGGTCCTTGAGCTCGACCTGCACGGCCAGGTACCGACAGCCCTTGAACTCGGGTGCTGCCGCCTGCGTTTCCACCTGCTCGAAGACGTGCAGGATCCGCTCGCGCGGCGACTGACCGGCGTCCGCCGCGGGCAGGAGGGTCGCCACGTAGGCGGCCGCGCGCTCCTTCAGGCTCGCTGCCAGGAGTTCGTCCTTGCTTTCGAACAGCTGGTACATGGAGCGCTTCGACACGCCGGCCGCCTTGCACAGCGCCTCGACGCCGATGCTGACGCCGTCGCGGTAGGTGAGTGTGGCCGCCGCCTCCAGCAGGCGCTCTCTGGGGCTCAGTTTCACTTCGGTGCTCATGTCGTGAGGTTAACCCGGAGTGGACGAAATGAAAACCGATCGGTTTTCAGGATGTCGTGCGTGTCTCTCCGTCGGCGGGCGCCGAACGCGGCGCCGGAGGGTGCCAGCCGCCGGTGACTTCCCTGACGGGCTTGTGGGGGAAGCGGCGCCGGGCGTACTCCTGTGCGTGGGAGCCCGGCAGGACGTACAGGGTCTCCTTCTTGTCCTGGAGCGGTCGCAGCACCGTGTCCATGAACGTCTTGCGGTCGTCCAGATAGGGGCCGAGGACGTCCTCTCCGGCGGGACAGACGGCGAGGCAGTAGCCGGACTTGTAGCCGGGGGGCGAGGACAGGCTCTGCCACATGGAGGCGCTCTCGGAGTCGGTGACCCGGGAGCGGTAGTCGGCCGCGTCCTCGCTGTCGGCCACGGTCTGCGCCCAGTCGGTGAACCCGCTCATGAACTCACGGTAGTTGTGCGTGGTGCAGGCCAGGGCGTCGAAGGCACCGTCCTTGGCGATGGCGCCGACCGGGCAGGCGGCTACGCACAACTTGCAGTCGATGCACGGGTTGTAGTCCAGCGCCTGCCCGTACGCGCTCACCTCCGCGTCGACCAGGACGGTCACGAGCAGGACGAAGCTGCCGAACCTCGGGTGGATGACGTTGCGGTGCAGGCCCATCACGCCGAGCCCGGCGGCCACCGCGACCGTCTTGTGCGCCACCACCCAGATCCGCTCGCTGGGGAAGCGGTCCATCTCCTGCGGGAAGCCGACGGAGGGGTTGAGAGCGCGGTAGCCGGCGTCCTGGAGTGCCTGGGTGACGCTGCGGGCGGTGTGGTTGGCCTGTTCGTCGGTCTGGTGGAACTCCTGGTTGGCCACGCTGCGGGCGGGGGAGCGGCAGTTGTCGCGGTTCATCCGGACCGCCATCGCGATGAGGCTGCGGGTGCCGGGCAGTGCGGAGCGGGCGTGCTCGCGCTCACCGGCCAGGTCGGGATGGTCCAGGCTGACCGCGGCCACGTCGTCCGCCCCGGCCGCCAGGCACAACTCGCGCAGCCAGTCTGCGTCGATCACCGCGGGCGGGCGGACCGCGTCGCCGGTCCCGCGCCGGGCGAGTACGGCCCGTACGGACGGGTGTGCCGCCAGCTTCGCCGGAAGCGGGGGAGGGGTGGGGCGCCCCTCGGTGTCGCGCGCGGCAGTCATCCGTGCTCCTCGGGATGCGGGTACGAGGCTCACCGCCACCGGCGGGAAACCGATCAGTTTCACCACCGTAAACCGATCGGTTTTTGCGCGCAAGTGCCCTGGGGTCGCGGGCGTTCGTCACGCGAGGATCAGTGCACGTCCGCCGCGTCGAGCAGGGCGGTCACCGTGGGGGTGATGAGCCCCGCCTGCGTGTCGGCCTTGATTCCCGCACGGGCGCTGGCGCCGTCGAAGACCAGGATCAGCTGCCGGGCCAGCAGGTCCGGGTCGCTTGCTCCGCCCTGTTCGGCCTCGGCGCGGAAGAAGGCCGTCAGGTTCTCCTTGACCCGGCGGGCGACCAGGCTCGCGGGGTGGGCCGGGTTCTTGAGTTCGATCTGCACGACGAGATACCGGCAGCCCTGGAAGTCGGGTGCGCCCGCCTGCGCCTCCGCCTGTTCGAAGACGTGCAGGATCCGCTCGCGGGGCGGACGGGCGTCGTCCGCCGCGGGAAGGAGTGCCGTCACATAGGCGCAGGCGCGTTCCTCCAGGCTCGCCGCCAGCAGCTTGTCCTTGCTCTCGAACAGCTTGTACATGGAGCGCTTGGACACCCCCGCCGCCTTGCACAGCGCGTCGACGCCGATGTGGACGCCGTCTCGGTAGGTGAGCTGGGCCGCTGCCTCCAGCAGTCGCTCTCGGGAGTCCGGCATTGCTTCGGTGGTCATATGGCGAGGTTAACTCCGTTTCGACCGATTGGAAAACGATCGGTTTACGGTGGTGACGGGAGTGCCTCCGGACGTCGGCACCCCCGTCGCGGTCCCCGGGTCAGTGGGCGATCACGGGCTCGCCCTCCGACGGCGCGAGAGCCGTGTTCGGCATCAGGAATGCCATGAGCACCGCGCCGACCACGAAGATCCCGGCGCCCCACGCGAGGGTGGCCGTGTAGCTCTCAACCCCGGCCTGGGCCATGGTCAGCGCGCCCGGCTTGTGCGAGGACAGGTAGTCGGTCGCGGCCGACGAGGCGACGGTGGTCAGCAGCGCCGTACTGATCGAGCCGCCCACCTGCTGGCTGGTGTTGATCAGCGCCGACGCGACACCGGCGTCCTCGTGGTGCACACCCGCGGTCGCAGCCTGGAACGAGGTGGTCATCACCGCGCCGATGCCGAGGCCCAGCAGGATCATGCCCGGCATGATGTGGGCGACGTAGGTGCTGTCCAGCGTGAGCCGGGTCAGCAGGGCCATGCCGGACGCGGAGACCAGGAAGCCGACGCTGACCACGACCTTGGGGCCGACCCGGGGCAGCAGCAGTGCGGGCACCGTGGTCGACGAGGCGACGATGCCGCCGACCATGGGCAGGAAGGAAAGGCCGGCCTCGATCGGCGAGTAGCCGATGCTGGCCTCCAGGTAGTAGGTCAGGAACAGGAAGATCGAGAACATCCCCATGCCCAGCACGAACACGGCCAGGAACGCACCGCCCCGGGTCCGGTCCAGCACGACGCGCAGCGGCAGCAGCGGATGCGCCACCCTGCGCTCCAGCCAGGCGAACACCGCGAGCAGCACCACGCCGCTGATCATGGAGCCCAGGGCGACCGGGTCGGTCCAGCTGGTGGACTCCACGTGGGCGAACCCGTAGACGATCCCGAACAGCGCGGCACTCACCACGAGGGTGCCGGGCAGGTCGATCCTCGGCCGCTCGGTGATCGCGGGCTTCGCCAGCAGCAGCAACGCACCGACCAGCGCGACGCCCGCGAAGACGACGTTCACGTACATCACCCAGCGCCACGACGCCCATTCGGTGAGCATGCCGCCGAGCAGGAGTCCGACCGCGGCGCCCGCACCGGAGAGCGCGCTGAAGATGCCGAAGGCCTTCGGCCGCTCGGCCGGGTCGGTGAAGGTCACGCTGAGCAGGGAGAGCGCCGCGGGCGCGAGCAGCGCGGCGAACAGGCCCTGGGCCACGCGGGCCGCGACGAGGATCTCGAAGCTGCCGGCCGCGCCGCCGACGACGGACGCGGCCGCGAACCCGATCAGGCCCGTCACGAACGTCGTACGGCGTCCGAACAGGTCCCCGAGCCTGCCGCCGAGCAGCAGCAGGCTGCCGAACGCCAGGGCATAGCCGGTGATCACCCACTGCCGGCTGCCGTCGCTGAAGCCGAGGTCATGCTGCGCTTCGGGCAGCGCGATGTTCACGACGGTCGCGTCGAGCGTGACCATGAGCTGGGCCACGCCCAGCACGACGAGCACCCACCAGCGCACGGCATGGGAGCCGCGCCGGCCCGAGTCTGTTGTGCCGGAGGCAGGCGCTCCGCGGTCGAAGGTGGTACTCACTTTTCCCCTTAGGTGCTGGTCATGGGCCGACCGTCGGCCGGAAACCGATCTGTTTCCACTTAGGTAAACAGATCGGTTTCCTGTGCGCAAGCGAAGGGGTCGCTTCCTGCTCGGAGGTGTGGTGCCGCGGGATGCCCTGCTGGGCTTGCGGTGGGAAACTGATCGGTTTACCGTAGTGGAAACCGATCGGTATTGGAGTCTCCGGCGAGAGTCATGACCGGCTCGGTAATCCCTCACACGCAAGGAGTCGGCGAGATGCCCAGCCAAGAGTCACGTCCCACGCTTCGCCTTCCGGGGACCACCAGCCACACCCTCGCCCCGCGCGCGGGATCCGGCGGCCACGAGGGAACGCTGCGCTACCTCAAGGCGGGCACCGGCGCCCCCCTGGTCCTGCTGCACACGGTGCGCACCCAGGCAGAGCACTTCCGCCACCTCATCCCGCTGATCGCGGACCGGTACACCGTGTACGCCCTCGACCTGCCCGGGATGGGCTACTCCGAGATCGTGCCCGGCGCGTCGTACGACGAGCCCGCGATGCGCACGGGCGTCGAACGCCTGCTGACCGAACTCGACCTGCACGACGTGACGTTGGTGGGAGAGTCCATGGGCGCGGTGCTCGCCCTGACCACCGCGGCCGAGTCGCCGGACCGGGTACGACGCGTCGTCGCGGTCAACACCTATGACTTCCCCGGCGGCATCGCCCGGTCGAGCCTCCTCGCCCGCGTGGTGGTCAGCGGAGTGCTCGCGCCCGGAGTGGGCCCGGTGATCGCGGGGGTCGAGCCCAAGCCCGCCCTCCGCAAGATCCTCCAGGGCGGCCTCGGCAACAAGCGCGCCCTGCGCGAGGACTACGTGGACGAACTTCTTCAGGTAGGCAGCCGCCCCGGCTATTCAACCGTCGCCCGCGCCGTCTACCAGGCCCTGCCCAGCCTGATCGCCGCCCGCACCCGCTACCCCGAGATCAAGGCGCCCGTCCACCTCGTCTACGGCGAGAAGGACTGGTCCCGCCCCTCGGACCGGGAAGCCAACAGGCAACTGCTGCCCGCCGCCGACTTCACCCAGATCCCCGGGGCGGGCCACTTCATCGCCCTGGAACGCCCCGACGTACTGGCCGACCTTCTGAACACGGCGGCCTGACCCAGGCGCCCTCCGTCTGGAAGCGTCGTCGAGATGAACCGCGCCGCCCACAGCTGACCCCGTCCCGCCGGCAGGCGGCGCACACCCGCAATACGACGCCGTCAACGGCTGGTCCGTCCGTGTGGACGTCAGCCCGGCGACCGAGCTGAAGCCCTCCGACAGCACCTGGGCAGGCGTTCTCCGCGTCGCCTGCCCAGGTGCTGCGGTTTGCGTCTGTGTGTCTGACTTCCCGCCCGCCTCACGCGCCGTCGGCTGAGGAGGCCTTCGCCTCGACCGAGCCCGGGCCGGTTCGGGCGAGGCGGACCATGGCGCGGTAGAGGGCCGTGGGCGCCGGCGCCGCGGGCACCTCGGGGATCGGGGCGCCGGGCGCGGCGTAGGAGCGGATCATGTGGCCGACGAGGCGGCGCCAGGCGTCGGGGGCGGAGTCGCCGCCTGCGGCGATGACGCCGGCGTTGGCCATCTGGAGGATGACGAGGTCCTCCGGAACGAAGTCCTCGCGCAGGTGTCCGCTGTTGCGGGCGCGGGCGATGAGTTCGAGGAAGGCGTTGTACGACTCGGTGCGACGGGCTTCCAGCGCCTTGGCGGTGGGGAAGGACATGGTCAGCACGTCGGCGAAGCCGCGATCGGCGGCCTGCATGGCGCAGACGGCGTGGATGTAGCCGGTGAAGCCGTGCCAGGGGTCGGGGTCGGCCAGCGCCTCGGCGACGGCGCCGGCGTAGGCGTCCATGCGGTCGGCGAAGACAGCGTTGATGAGTTCCTCGCGGCTGGCGAAGCGTCGGCTCAGCGTGGCTTTGCCGACGCCTGCCTCACGGGCGACCGAGGCCATCGACACGCCCAGCCCTTCCGTGGCGAAGAGGCGGCGGGCGGCGGCCAGGATGAGATCACGGTTGCGCTCGGCGTCGGCTCGCAGTCTCGCCTCGGGCTCCTGGCCCGGGCTCCGGTCGGAAGGTGAAGAGGTCATGCCTCCATTCTAGCCAAGTGGAACAACCGGTCCGCTTCTGCTGTTACGCTCGATGCATGGAACCGGGAAGGCCGGTCCACTTATGGAGAGGCGCTGTGATGCGTGCTGTGACCCTGGACTCTGTTCCGGCCACACCGGCTGTGACCGAGGTGGACACTCCTCGCCCCGAGGCCGGGGAGCTGCTGGTGAAGGTGGACGCCGCGTCGGTGAACGGCTTCGACCTCGCCGTCACCGCGGGCTACCTGCAGGGAATGATGGAGCACCGCTTCCCGCTGGTGCTCGGCAAGGACTTCGCCGGCACCGTGGAGGCGCTCGGCGACGGCGTGGAGGGGTTCGCGGTCGGTGACGCGGTCTTCGGTGCCGTGATGAAGCCGTTCCTGGGCACCGGTTCGCTGGCCGAGTACGTCACCGTGTCCGCCGGATACGGCGTCGCCCCGCTCCCGGCGGGGCTGGCGGCGGCGGACGCGGGCGCGCTGGCCGTGGCCGGGGCGACCGCGGTGGACAGTCTGAACGCGGTGGCCCTGGCCGAGGGCGAGACGGTGCTGATCTCGGGCGCCGGAGGCGGGGTGGGTTCGCTGGCCGTGCAGCTCGCCGCGGCCCGTGGCGCGCGGGTGATCGCGACTGCTCGCCCCGGCGCGCAGGCCGACTTCGTCGGCGGTCTTACGGGCACCGACGCCGAGGTCCACGTGGTCGACTTCACCGGTGACCTCGAGGCCCAGGTCCGCGCGATAGCGCCGGAGGGCGTGGACGCGGCACTGCACCTGGCCGGCGACGGACCCCAGTTGGCCGGCCTGCTGCGAGCGGGCGGCCGGATCGCCTCTCCCGTCGGTCTGACACCGGACGCCGTCAAGGACGAGGACGTCACCGTCCACCCGATCATGGCCGACCCGAACGCGTCGACCCTGACCTCACTGGCCGAACAGGCCGCCTCCGGCTCGCTGCGCGTGCCGGTCACCGCGACCTACCCCCTGGAGCAGGCCACGGAGGCGTTCGCCGCCTTCGCGGGCACCCCCGGCAAGGTCGTCGTCACCCGCTCCTGAAGCCCGCCCCCCCGTCACGGAAGAGAGTCCCGCATGCCCACCATCGCCATCATCGGCGCAGGCCCCGGCATGGGCCTGGCCATCGCCCGCACCTTCGGCGGCCGCGGCTTCGACGTCGCCCTGATCTCCCGCACCAAGGAGAAGCTCCAGACCCTGGTCGACCAGCTCGCCCAGGAAGGCATCACCGCCGAGGCGTTCACCGCCGACGTCCTCGACCGGTCCTCCCTGACCGCTGCTCTGGACGCCGTGAAGGTCCGCTTCGGCGCCATCGACGTACTGGAGTACTCGCCGGCCGCGCACACTCCGACCGCCGGGCTCACCATGGCCACCCCCTCGGAGGCCACGGTGGAGAATCTGCAGCCGCAGATCGAGTACTACCTCTACGGCGGCATCACGGCCGCCCAGGCGGTCCTGCCCGCGATGCGGGAGGCCGGCGCAGGCACCCTGCTGTTCACCACAGGCGGCGGTTCCCTCGACCCGATCCCCATGCTGGGCAACGTCAACGCGGCCCAGGCGGCCCTGCGCAACTGGGTGCTCAACCTGGACAAGGAGCTGGCCGGCAGCGGTGTGCACGCCGCGCACGTGGCGATCAACGTCTGGATCGGCGGGGGCGGCCCGGAAGGCTTCCCGACGGCCACGCCCGACGAGATCTCCCCCCTGTACTGGGACCTGCACGAAGACCGCGCCCGCTCCGAGGCCGTCTTCAACGCCTGACCGAGCCCGCCCGCACCGCTCCCGGGAGGGAGCACTGGCTCCTTCCCACCCCGTCCCCTTTACCTAGGAGCCTGTGCATGAACGTCTTCTTGTGGATAGTCCAGGCCGTGCTGGCCGCGATGTTCGCCATGGCCGGTGTCATGAAGTCCACCCAGCCCAAGGAGAAGCTGGTCGGCCAGATGCCCTGGAGGGCCGACTTCTCGCAGGGCACCGTCCGCTTCATCGGCGTCGTCGAGCTCGCGGCCGGCCTCGGCCTGGTCCTGCCCGCGGCCACCGACATCGCCCCCGTGCTCACCCCGCTGGCCGCGACCGGTCTGGCCGTGGTGATGGTGCTGGCCGCGATCACCCACGCCCGCCGCAAGGAGCCCGGCGCGATCGCCTTCAACACGGTCCTGTTGATCCTCGCCGTCCTGGTGGCCTGGGGCCGCTTCGGCCCGTACAGCTTCTGACCCCCACGACGTCTTCTGATCACCACGTCTTCTGATCCACGTACGTCTGATCACCACGTTTTCTGATCCTCACCGCAAGGAACCGTCTGTCATGCGTGTCACCGTCTTCGGCGCGAGCGGCGCCATCGGCCGCCTCGTCGTCCAACAGCTCCTGGACGACGGCCACAACGTCACCGCCCTGGTCCGCGCCCCCGGCAAACTCGCCCTCACTCATGCCGACCTCACGGTCGTCGCCGGGCAACTGTCCGACCGCGATGCCGTCGAGCGGGCCGTGAGCGGCGTCGACGCGGTGATCAGCGCGCTCGGCCCCTCCCTGAAACGGTCCACGACCGGCACCCAGGTGACCGACGGAACGCGCGGCATCGTGCAGGCCATGGAGAGGCGGCACGTCAGCCGATTCATCGGCCTGGCCACACCTTCGCTGGCCGACCCCCAGGACAAGCCGCACTGGAAGCACAAGGTGCTGCCCGTGCTGGCCGGGCTGATGTTCCCCAACGCGTTGGCCGAGATGAAGGGCATGACGGCGGCCGTCACTGCGTCTGACCTCGACTACACCATCGCGCGCATCACCAAGCCCACCGACAAGCCCGCCACCGGGCGCATCCGCTCCGGCTTCCTCGGTCACGACAGGATCGGCTCCGCCATGAGCCGCGCCGACATCGCCGCGTTCCTGGTGTCTCAGCTCACCGACACCCGCTACCGGCGGGCCATGCCCGCCATCAGCAACTGAAGCCACCGAGGACCGGCCATGACTTTCGAACTCGGCGTCTACTCCTTCGGCAACACCCCCCGCCTGGCCGACGGCAGCCACGGTCCCACCGCCCAGGCGCTGCGCGACGTACTGGAGGCCATCAAGCTGGCGGACCAGGTGGGCCTGGACTACTTCGGGGTGGGCGAGCACCACCTGCGGGCGATGCCGCTGTCCTCGCCCACCTCCGTGGTCAACGCCGCCGCGGCCACCACGGACCGGATCAAGCTCGGCACGGCGGTTACCGTCCTGTCGACCGACGACCCGATCCGGGTCTTCCAGCAGCTCGCGACCGCGGCGTCCCTCGCCCCCGGGCGCATCGAACTGGTCGCCGGACGCGGCTCGTCGACGATCACGTTCCCGCTGTCCGACCACGACGAGCACGACTACGACATGCTGTACGCCTCCAAACTCGACCTGCTGATGGCCGTGAACGCCGGCGAGCACACCACCTGGCACGGCCCGCACCGCAGCCGGCCGCTGCGGGACGTCACCGTCTTCCCCCGCCCCGAGGAACCGCTGAGGATCTGGCTCGGCACGGGCGGCAGCCCGGATTCGGTGCGGCGTGCCGTCGAGCTGGGCCTGCCGATGTTCCTCGGCATCCTCGGTGGAACCCCAGGTCACTGGGCGCAGTACGGCCGCGCCTACCGCCACGCCTGGGCCGCGTCCGGCCGCCCCGCCGAGCGGGCCGACATCGCGGTCGCCGTGCACGGATTCGTCGCCGAGACCGACGCCCGGGCCCGGTCGACGTACCTGGAGTGCGAGCACCACATGATGGCCGAGGGCATGGCCGCACTGGGCCGCCCCGCCCCTTCGCGCGCCGACCGCGCCGCGCACTACGGCCCCGACGGCATGGTCTTCGTCGGCGGCCCCGACGAGATCGCGGACCGCATCCTGCACCTGCACGGCCTGCTCGGCCACACGCGTCAGATCCTTCAGATGGACGTCGGCGGCATGCCTCAGCGCGACTTCCTGCGCGGCATCGAACTGCTCGGCACGAAGGTGCTTCCGCAGATCCGAGCCGAACTGTCGAGCAGTGAGCCGATTCCCCCACAGCCGCGTGCGGCGAAGGGGTGAGTCAGCGCAGCTCGTCGCGCCCGGGGCGAACGGACCGGCCGGGCGCCGGGCCACGCGACAGGTGATCGCCGCAGGGCCCAGGCCGCCCCTTGCGAGCTGCGGCCGGTCGAGTGCAGCGCGGCGCTGAACGCCTCGGCGAGCGCGCACTGGTGAGGCATGGTCGGCAAGGAGCCCTACCGGGCCATGCGAGCACCGCCAGGAGCAGGAAGCCGGCCTTTCTGCGAGGGAGGACGGCGGCTGTTCCCCTCTCCCACTTCCGTACTCGACCCGGGGTAAGCCGCGGCGGTCGGCCACGTGGGGGAGTCCAAGACGATGCCGGCCAGCCCGCGTTGTCAGTGGCGGCTGCGACGCTGATCAGATGAACGGCGATGAGCAGCTGCTGAACGGCCGTGTCTACGGCGCCGACCACGACGACCCCAACCCGGGACCGCTCCCGCACCGGACCTACGCCGAACTGGTCGGCGGCCCGCTGGACGGCCTGCTGTTGGACATCCACGGGTGGCGGACCGAGGACGTCGACGACGGTGTCGCCCTGCCCACCGAGCTGTCGCGGTGGCCCGGCGGCCGCGCCTTGTACGACCCACGCCCCGGCGAACCGCGCACACCCGGCCCGGGCGTGAGCTGCCGTCTGTACTACTACGGCGACACGCACTGATCACCGCCCCGACCACGAGGCCGACGAGGCCGACGAGGCCGAGCGGACACCCGAGAAGGACCTCGACCACGGCTGGTCAACGTGTTGCTGCTCCGTCGGTGGCGGCATCGCTGCTCAGTGCGGCGGTACCGGCCTGCGGAGGTTGTCGGCGGGGGAGAGGTCGGGGCGGGCCAAGGCTGCGGTATCCCTACGTCAGCATGGTCATTTGGCGAGGGCGGTGTGGGCCGGTTCGGTCCTGGCATTTGCATGCCCTCTGCCGCGGTCGCGGTCAGGAGCGCTGCCAGTGAAGGTCTGGCCCGATCGCCGGCTACATCCTCATGCCGTTGCTGTGAGGGCAATACGAACAGCGCGCGACGGTGAGTGGTCGTTCGGAAGCGTTCGGGCTGGCACCCGCCCAATCAAGCGGCGAGATGGCCGACGGCCTTGGGGGACGGGCCGTACTGATTGACGGGCCGCGAAGCTGAGCCCGAGGACCGCGCCGGCGGCGATCACGTACAGCAGTGAGAACCATCAGTACTCCGCGCGTCGGGCGCGGCCGGAGAAGGTGGCGTACTTGGTGGTGAGGCACGTGCGTACCGCCTCGGTGAACGACATGCCGGCCATGGCGATCCTTTCGTAGAAGCGATCGGAGGAGTGGGGGACTGGAATGGCCTATCCGGTTCGGATTCGGATAGGTCGTTCCGATTCCCTCGATCCACGATAGCACTAGAAATGGATAGCCCTATCTGGTTGGCGCTGAGGGCGGAGCGGAGGGCCCCACCTGGTCGCCGGCTCAGGCGGCGGCGCGCTCGGCGGCCCTGCGGGCCAGCTGCTGGGCCTGCTCGTGTGCCGAGGCGAGGGAGGCCTCGTGCAGCGGGATGAGCGGGGCCATCGCCGGGGTGTGGGGAGCCAGCGTCAACTCGGGGGTCACCGTGGTCACATCGAGTCCGAGCGTGTGGGAGTGGCCCAGGATCGTCTCAAGGGCGGGCACGACATAGTCCAGGCCGTGGTTGGGGGCTCCGGGGCCGTAGCCGCCACCGCGCGCGGAGATCACGACAGCCGGACGGACGGCGGCGGGGGAGCCGTTGGTGAAGTCCAGGGTGCGGCCGGCCACCATGATCTGGTCCAGCCACGCCTTGAACACGGACGGCATCGAGTAGTTGTACATCGGCACGGTGAACAGATAGGCGCCGGCGCCGAGGAACTCCTCGATGAGCTCGTCCTGGATCGCGGCGGCCTTGGCCTGCTCCGGGGCGTGCTGGGCGGGGTCGGTGAAGCGAGCGGAGATGCCTGCCGCGGTCAGGTGAGGGACGGGCGAGGCCGCGAGGTCGCGGTGCACGACCGGGCCCTGCCACTCGGCGCGGAAGGAGTCGGCGACCTGGCGTGAGACCGAACCGGCGCCCAGGGAGGAGGAGTCGATGTGCAGCAGGTAGGACATGGTGTTGCCTTTCGGTAGGTGGGGATGTGCCCGCTGCTGGCGCGAGGGGCCCGCGCCCGGGAAGCGGGTGGATTCGGTTGGTGGATCAGCTGGGTGGATCAGGCGTGGGCGGCGTGATCCGCCGGCACCGCGCAGCCGTCCGGGCCGCAGCCCGGCGCGGTGTCGCCGGCGACGGGAAGCGTCGGGTGCGTCTCGTCCCACGCCTGGCGCAGGATGCCGAGGAGGCTGTCGGTGGTCTGCGCCCCTGCGACCGCGTACTTGCCGTCGATCACGATGAACGGTGCGCCGGTGGCCCCGAGGCGCTGGGCCTCCGCCCTGTCCTCCCGCACCTGCTGCTGGAAACGGCCCTCGGTGAGCGCCTGTTGGGCCTTTTCGCGATCCAGACCCACTTCGTCTGCCAGGTCGAGCAGTTCGGCGAGGCCGAACACCGGGCGAGCCGCTCCGAAGTAGGCACGGAAGACGGTGTCCCACGCGAGTCGGTTCTTGCCCTCGGCCGTGGCGTGGGCAAGCAGTTCATGGGCGAGCTGGGTGTTGCCGACCTGGTTCTCCAGCACCCGGTAGGGACTCAGCCCCTCCTGCTCGGCCATCGCCTCGACCTGGCGCGTCTTCGCCTCCAGGGGTGCGCCGCTCAGACCGTACCGGCGCAGTGTGGCCTCACGGACGCTGATGACGTCGCCGACGGGGAACCCGTCGCTCAGCGGGAACGAGCGGTGGATGACTTCCACCGCGTCGCCGTGTGCGAACCGCTCCACGGCGCGGTCCAGCCGGTGGCTGCCCAGGCCGCACCAGGGGCAGGTGATCTCGGACCAGATCTCGACCCTCATGGCGCACCTCCAATTCCTACTCTTTGTGCGTAGCGCCATGATGGGCCAGTATGGAAGGCCTTACAAAAGGCACCTGGATGTGCGTGCCGGAGGGGAATGTGCGCCATGGACACCGCCGCAGAACAACCTGAAGCCGCCGGTGGCCGGGGGCCGTGCGCCGGCATCCCCGCAGAGCAGATGGGCTTCGTCCGGCAGATCCTGGACCGGGTCGGCGACAAGTGGAGCATGCTGGTGATCTCGGTCCTCAAGGGCGGCCCGCTGCGCTACACCGACCTGCAGCGGGAGGTCCCCGGCATCTCCCAGCGGATGCTCACCCTCACCGTGGGCAGGCTCCAGCAGGACGGTCTGGTGACGCGCACTGCCTACGCAGAGGTGCCGCCGCGCGTGGAGTACGCCCTGACCCCCCTGGGCCACAGCCTCCATCACATCGTCACGTCCCTGATCGTCTGGGTCACCGACCACCACGGGCAGATCCGCGAACACCGGGCCCACAGCGCGACGACCTCCTGAGCCGGGCGGGAGCGGTCGGGCGTGCTCTCCGCAAGGTGTGACACTGCGCCGTGGTGAAGGGGCGTACGCCGACGGCGTCCACGGGAACGGAAGGAACGTGTGATGGACCGAGCGGGAGGACCGGACAGCCAAGTCCAGCCGGCGATACGGGAAGTGGCGGGGCGTCGAGTCTGGCCGATCGCGCTCGGCGGTGCCGCGCTGTCCCTTCGACCGGACATCGGCCGGCAAGCGGCAGCCGCGACGATCAACGCGGCGATCGACAGCGGAATCAACCTCATCGACACCGCTCGCGCTTACACAACCGCTGACGAGGACGCGCACAACGAGCACCTCATCGGCGAAGTGCTCGCCGCCCGCCAGGAGGGAAGCGAGGTGATGGTCTCGACCAAGGGGGGCCACTTCCGAGCCGGGCCGGCGGAATGGAAGAACGACGCCCGGCCCGCCGCGCTGAGAGCGGACCTGGAGAGGAGCCTGCGGGCACTCAGGCGCGAGACGGTCGACCTCTACTTCCTGCACTGGCCGGACGCGGAAGTCCCCTTTGCCGAAAGCGTCGGCGCCCTCGGCGAGTTGCGCGCGGAAGGGAAGATCCGGGCCATCGGCATCTCCAGCGTCGACCTGTCCCTCCTCGCCGCCGCGCGCACGGTCACCACGATCGACGCCGTACAGAACCCGTACTCCGCGTGCGACGGCGGTGACGACTCACTCCTTCTTGAATGTGAACGCGACGGGATCGCGTTCATGGCCTACTCGCCGCTGCAAGGCTGGGACCCGGGCAAGGCCGCACACAGTGTCCTCGACATCGCGGCCCGCCGAGGAGGCTCACCCCAGCGACTGCTCCTGGCTCGGCTGCTGCACCGTTCGCCGGCCCTCTTGCCGATCAGCGGCGCCGGACGCCCGCAGACAGCGACTGATTCGGCCGCCGCCGCATGGCTCTCCTTGAGCGCCGACGAGCTTGAGGCGCTCGATGCCCACGCCCACGGCCCCCGTGAAGCGACCGCGTAAGGGGGGCAGACTGCTTACGGCTGTACACAGCCGGGAACCGGATCGCGCTTTCCGGTTGATAGTGTGAGGCCCATGACCTCCCGGGACCAGAACACCCACGGCACCGGCGGCACGACCGACTCCGCAGGCCCTCCCATGCGCAGCGACGCGGAGCGGAACCGGGGGCGGATCATCGCCGCCGCACGCACCGTGTTCGGGCGCGATGGGCTGCACGCGTCGATGGCCTCGGTCGCACGGGAGGCGGGGGTGGGCATCGCCACGCTGTTCCGGCACTTCCCCGCCAAGGAGGAACTGGCCGCCGCGGTCTTCGCGGACCGTATGGAGGCGTACGCGCAGGCGACCACCGATGCCCTGGCCAATCCGGACCCGTGGGACGGCTTCACCGGCTACATCCAGGAGGTCTGCACGATGCAGGCCGCCGACCGGGGCTTCGCCGACGTGATGACCATGAGCTTCCCCGGCGCCCCGGTACTGGAAGAACTCCGTGCCCAGGCGTACCAGGGCTTCCTCGAACTCATCAGCCGCGCCAAGGACAGCGGGCGTCTGCGCGAGGACTTCACCAGTCGGGACCTCGTCCTGCTGCTGATGGCCAACGCCGGCGTCCTCAGCGCCACCGGCGACGCCGCCCCGGACGCCTGGCGCCGCCTGGTGGCCTGGATGATCCAGTCCTTCCAGACTCCGGCCCGCGGAACGCTGCCGGACCCGCCGGAGGACGAAGCGCTGTACGAGGCCATGCGCCGCGCCAGCCAGAGCATGGGCGCCTCCGAGACCACGAAACGCGGCTGAGCGCACGACCGTTGACGAGGCGGGTCCGACCGCCTGGAGCCTGGACGCTCCTGCGCAGTGACCCCTCCGCCTCCGGGTGACCTCGTCACCCCTCTCATCGCGCTCCAACCGCGTCGGACCGCAGGCGTTCGTGGAGGGCGGCGAGAGCGGTGGCGGTGAGGGGGAAGACCAGGATCGCGGCTGCGAGGATGCCGACGATGACGGGTGCGAGGATGCCGGCGTAGTAGGCGGCGAAGAAATTGCCCGTTGCGTCTTCGACCAGGTCGCGCAGGAACGGACGTAGTGGCAGGGCCAGTTGTGTGGCGAGGCGGATGACCGCGGCGGCCAGTGCGGCCAGCGGCAGTGCGGCTGCCAGGACGCGGACCGTGCCCACACGTGTCTTTGTTGTGAGAGTCCATGAACGGCGCAGGGCCTGGCGCGGACTCAGGCCGCAGGCCGCCGCGGCGGGGGCGAGGGTCAATGTGAGGCGGAGCAGCAGGGCGATGCACACGGCGGCCGCCGGTGAGGCCGAGACGAGCGTGTAGGGCCATGTTCCGCGTGCCAGGGGCAGGGGGGTGTCGAGCAGATTGCTGGTCAGACGGCGCGTCAGTTCGAAGGTGAGCAGGGGCAGGGTCCACACAAGCAGGCCGCGTAGTACATATGTGGCGAGGATCGATCGCTGGCGTGTGTCGGCCGACGTCAGCGAACCGTGAGCATGTGCCGTGACCGTCCGGGAGCACACGTTCTGCAGGGCCGCGCTGCCCACACCGAGCAACAGCAGGTATATGGGGAGGGTCCCCAGGGCCACCAGCCCCAGATCCGAGTGGTCGTGCGAGTAGGGGTCCTCTAGATGGTGGTAGCGGATTTGTTTGTTCCGCATGTGGGTGAACAGGGGCCACGAGAGGGCGAAGACCGTCGCCGTCGTCAGCAGACCGGCCAGCGCGGTCAGGCTGACGACGCGTACCGTCGCGGCGGTGAGAGTGCCTCGGTGGCGCAGAAGAACGGCGAACGTGGTGGCGGCGACGCCGCGTTGCGCCTTGCCGGGTGTCGAGGGAACGGTGCCGTGGTGCTGCGGGGGCATGGACGGCCTTCTGTGGATGCGGATGCGTTTCCACAAGGACGCCGATCGGCCCGGCTGCGGTTCTGCGCTCTTCGGTGGCGGCGGAGCGCTCCCTGGAGGTGGCTGGCTAAGCTCCGGCGTATGTGGAGACACGCCGCGGCAGCGGCCTTCCCCGGCGTCGGCTTCAGGGATGCAGCCCAGGCATCCGAACTCGTGACAGCGGAGACGCGACTCGGGCGAGCACTGCCTGCGGAGCTTCGGCACGTGCTCCTCGAAAGCAACGGCGTCGTCGGACACACGCAGGTGGACACCGTCTGGCCCCTCGATGAGATCGTCCAGAGAAACCTGCTCTTCTGGTCCGACCAGGCGTTCGCGCGGCTC
This sequence comes from Streptomyces sp. NBC_00028, assembly GCF_045041065.1. NCBI lineage: Bacteria > Bacillati > Actinomycetota > Actinomycetes > Kitasatosporales > Streptomycetaceae > Streptomyces > Streptomyces sp. NBC_00028. Next base: position 9,585,905 of record NZ_CP108293.1, read on the forward strand.
TATATGTCGTTCGATCCCCTGCTCTTCTTCGGCGACAACGGAGGCGGTGACCAGTTCGCCTTCGTGCAGAAGCCCGAGCGTCCCGACATTTTCGTCTGGGAGCACGAGAGCGACAGCCGTCGATGGGTGGCCAACAACCTGCAGGATTACCTGGTCCGTTCGCTCGCAGACGGCGGCGACGACTGGTACCAGCTGTAACCCGGCAGGTGAGCACGGCGGCGGTGCTTGACGTCATTCGGCTTGGGTTGCTTCGCGATCTGCGGATGATGACCAGGACTTCCCTCGCGCTACGCCCTGCTCGATCAGTGCCCGCGCCGCGGACAGCGCATGGTGACGTTCTGCTGGGGCGTTGTGAGCTCTCGGCCCTACGCCTGTCTGAGGGGTGTAGCCTCCCACGAGCCGACCCCCATGTGGGCCCTGTCGGCGAGGATCGGGACTCCTTCGCGTTCACAGATCCGGAAGATCTGGTGGGTGCGTCAGTCAATGTTGACTTGACCAGGCGGCGGAGAATGCTGCGGGCCCCACTGGTCGTTCGTCGCGGTATGTTCGTCGTCATCGTCGCCGAAGACGTCCAGTGCTTCACCGATGCCTTCGACTATCTGACCGACAGCCTCGACCGCATCTTCACCAACACTGATGATGTCGCTGATCGCCTTTTCCGTGGACCTGAATGGGTCTCGAACGAGGTCGGTGACAGCTCCTGCAGCGAACGATGTCATGCCCGCCAAAGGGTTAGGTCCGGTGATTGTGATGAGCGGTAGCTTGATGGTGCTTGTCGGCCCCCACTGCACGCCCAACTCTGCCTTGAGTCCGATCTGGCCGCCGACGCCGTAAGACTGGCCACCGATCGTTACGGCTACATTCCCGCCGATCTCACCCGCCGACACGCCGACTTGGGCACCACCTCCGTTCAGCCCGATTTCGGCAGCGGCGCGGGCAGCAGGTCCCTCCGCGTGTCCGGCAGCGCTCGCCGCGGCACCCGGAACCTTGAATGAGGCCGACCCTGTAATGCTGGCCGTGACAAATTCTGCCGAACCCTGGGCCGTGAGGTTCTTACCGTCGACTTTCCCTCCGAGTTTCACAACTCCGACCTGCACGCGCCCTTGCGCAGTGGCTGTTATTTGACCTGAGCTGACTCTCAATGAACCGGACTCGTCGATGAAGCTGTACTCGTATGAGAAGCTCTCACCGATGAAATTCAAGGGGACGATCGGGAGTGGCTTGTCGGCGGCAACCGTCACCTTCCCTTCGTAGGCCCTCAATACTCGATTGGCGTCGCAAGCGATGCGCCGATACGAGATCACTCCGGCTTGCTTCTGCGGCAGGCGTATACGGCCGAGTTGCTTGGCATCGATTTTGGACATCGCCGACAGAATTGCACGGCCCGGCTTTTGCGACAAGCTTATTCGGGAGAGGGCCGCGACACCAGCAGTCGATATCTTCGGCAGCGGAGACGGTTGGCCGCCGGTATCGCTGAATACGGTGCTGTAGATGTTCCAGCCGCCGCTGACGTTGTTTCCGCCGGCGCCGGCTGTCCATCGGTTTGTGCCGTCGGTCCAGCCGTCGTGTCGGTACCACTGGAGGGCGCCGTCTGGTGTGATTCCGTAGATCACGCCTTGGCCGCCGCTGAATACGGTGCTGTAGATGTTCCAGCCGCCGCTGACGTTGTTTCCGCCGGCGCCGGCTGTCCATCGGTTTGTGCCGTCGGTCCAGCCGTCGTGTCGGTACCACTGGAGGGCGCCGTCTGGTGTGATTCCGTAGATCACGCCTTGGCCGCCGCTGAATACGGTGCTGTAGATGTTCCAGCCGCCGCTGACGTTGTTTCCGCCGGCGCCGGCTGTCCATCGGTTTGTGCCGTCGGTCCAGCCGTCGTGTCGGTACCACTGGAGGGCGCCGTCTGGTGTGATTCCGTAGATCACGCCTTGGCCGCCGCTGAATACGGTGCTGTAGATGTTCCAGCCGCCGCTGACGTTGTTTCCGCCGGCGCCGGCTGTCCATCGGTTCGTGCCGTCGGTCCAGCCGTCATGGCGGTACCACTGGAGGGCGCCGTCTGGTGTGATTCCGTAGATCACGCCTTGGCCGCCGCTGAATACGGTGCTGTAGATGTTCCAGCCGCCGCTGACGTTGTTTCCGCCGGCGCCGGCTGTCCATCGGTTCGTGCCGTCGGTCCAGCCGTCATGGCGGTACCACTGAAATGCGCCCTCTGGCGTGATCCCGTAAATCACGCCCGTAATTTCGACCGCCATGACTCATCGCGCTCCTTACATGTGGGCACGGCGTAGTGCGTCACAAGAGATGGTGCTAGCTGTGCGGAGTAAGCACCATATATGTCACTGCGGTTCCGTCTTCCATGACGCCTCGGAACAGCTGCTCGTTCAGCAAGGGTGAGGTTGTGAGCACGGAGGCCAACACACCAGCGGCAGAACTGACGTACCGCAGGATCGCTGGTGCCGCGCCGAAGCCGAGAGCGTCTTCGATTTCCTTCATGCCTGCCTCGGAGAGGAGTTCACCGATGACGTCGTCGACCTCGCTCGGACGGTCAGGCGGACCATTGTAGATGGTCACGTAGTAGCCGTTTGTCTGAAGTCCACTGACGGTGATCTGAGCATCGTCTCGAATTGACTTTCCCTGTGGCGCTTCTGAAGGTATCGGGATGAGAGTGCCATCGGGTTCGGGTGCTGCTTCGAATCGGGTCGTATTGTCGCTTGCTGGATTGGGAAGTGTGTCGGCCATGTCAAATCCTCCAATAAGTCGTCTGGCTTCAGTTTTCGATGAATTGCGTCAGCGAGCTGGGGGATCGGGAGGTAAATCATCACGCGACACCCTCGGGCGGACTGATGCCTTGTTTCTCGGCAGCGGCGACGACTTGAGCCTTGCCGTCTCGTCTGGCTCCGCGCTGGTCCAATACGTCCCAGGTATAGGAGCCAGCTGCGGTGATCAGGAAGCCAACGCGGAGCGCCTGAATGTAGGCAAAAAGGAATAGCGCAGTAGTCCAAAATGTGGAACCCGCCCGCCAGGAGCATCTGACCGCTACATCGGGGTCCTTCTGGGCCCGAAGGGAGAGTCAACTCCGGTTCCCAGGTCGGGCGTTCCAGCCCCTTACCATGTCCAAGGAATGTGCAGCCTTGGGCTTCAGATTAACTCCGATTCACTTGCCCCGCATGTTGGTGCGGACGTTCGGTTTGCAGGGGTGAGAGGAAGGCGGTGACTGCGGAGGAGGTACGCGTCATCGTCCGATCGGTGACACAGTTCCTGATTCTGTCGCGCTTGGCCTCCCCCGCACCTTGGTCGGCCAGGCTGTACCTGCGCTGCCACGGCTCCATCCCCAGCTGGGCGCCGGGGTCATCTCCGTCAGCACCGCCTGCCTACAGGACAGTCCTCGTCGATCTGCTCACCGATTGCACGCCCGGCTCGAGGCCCTGTGGGCGCGGCAGCGCAGCCCGGCCGAGGTCGGCCCGACCGCCACCGACCCGATCGCACTCCGGGAGGGCGCCCATCCAGCAGGAACGCAGTCCGGGTGGCTCGGTCAAATGTGTCCCTTCGCAGGTTGGTTGGAGTTGGAACAGCCGTACGGTAGATGGCCCGAGGTGAGCGATCCATCGGAGGTGCGGCCATGACTCTGCAGGAAGCAGCTGCCGGATGGAACGTCTACACGCCGCGCGACGCGATAGGGGACGCTCGGCCGGAACAGGTGTTCATCTCGCATCGGAACGCCGACAAGCCGTTGGCGAACGCCGTTGCTCAGATCTTCGACGACTTGGGTGTTCATTACTGGTACGACCGGGACGACGAGGACACTGCCCGGGCTGCGGCGCTGGGATTGGTGGGGGACCAGGAGCTGGTCTTCGCGATCGACCGCGGGATCCGGCACTCCACACGCATGCTCGGGCTGCTCAGCGACGAGACCCGGGGCTCGTGGTGGGTGCCGTACGAGATCGGGGCAGCTCGCGCCCTTGGCCGCCAGGCCTGCCATGTGGTCCTTGACTCCCTGCGCGACGAAGCCTCGCTGCCGGAGTACGTGCGCATCGCTGCGAACTTCTGGTCGGTGGACGAACTCGTGCGATGGACCGTCATGCTGGGTGACGGTCATCTGCACGCACAGCCGCGGGGACTGTCCGAGCGGTCCGTGACCGGTCTGCAAGTCTTCTTGCGGCGGCATCCGCCGGAGCCGGACATCGCCGCACTGAGCGCACAGGCGCTGTCCGCCATGGAGCAGATGGTGAAGCCCACCGTCTGGGAAGTCCTCAGTCTCACCTCGGAGGACGTGTTCGACTGGCTTCCCACGAACGGCGGATACGTGCGTGACCTTGCCTATGACCTGTTGGCGCCGCTGGCATTTCTGCAACTCCACCGAGAGCACGACATGGGCGGTGCAACAGGTCTTCTGAGTCGGTCGTGGGATGCCCTGACACGACATGAGGACGTCGCCGCAATTCAACCGCGGCTCGACTACTGTCCCCACGTGGCCAGTTGGCGCCGTACCCGCTACATCGATCAGGCCAGCGGCTGGCTTCAGGGCATGTCGACACAACAACTGTCATCACGTGTCTCCAGGTTCCTCCTGGCACCGCGCCTCGACGGCGGGATTCGCCTGGCGACCAAGGAAGAGTTCAAGCTTGAATTTGATCGGATCCTGCGGTCTGGCAGCGAACACGACCGGCGCGGTCTCGGCGTGCTCATCAACCCGCTCTTCGGGTTCACGCCAACCACACGCCCTGTCTACCTGAGGATTCTGGCGATTCAGGCGATGTGCTACGGCCTGGTGATCGACCGGGACCACAGCGAGCTCTTCGGCAGCGACACGCGTGACGTAGTTGAGAAGTTTCTCCAGTCCGCCCCCTGACACGTGGTGCGGTGAGAGCCGGCCCGGTCGCTGAGCCGGAAGAGGATGGGCGCCTGTCGTGGGGAGGATGTTGTTCTGTGGGGTGGCCAGCCGACGAAAGTGACTTCGGTGTCTGACCAACCGGCCCGGAAAGGGCTGACCGCGCAACGGAAGCCGGGCCGGCATGGGCGCCTGGCGACGACGGCGTGAACCCGGTTGCTGCGACTCGGCAAGTACAGGTTGTGAATGCCCACCATCATCCCGGCACCCACCGACCCGACCAACGGACGGACCGTCCATGACCGACTTGGCCGGCAGCGACGCCGGACTCATCGCGGCCTCACTTGAGGAACCCGAGCGTTTCGCGGCGCTCTTCGACCGTCACGCCCCGGCGATCCATCAGTACGTTGCCCGCCGGCTCGGCCGGGACGCGGCGGACGATGTCACCGCCGAGACGTTTCTGACGGCCTTCCGGATACGGGAGCGGTTCGACCCGGCCCGCGCCGGCGTCCGGCCCTGGCTGTACGGCATCGCCGCCAAGCAGATCGGCCGGCACCGCCGCGAGGAGGTCAAGGCCTTGAAGCTGCTCGCCCGCACCGGCCATGACCCGGTCACCGACAGCTGGACCGACCTGGCCGACGACCGCATCGCCGCCGAGGCCGCCGCCCGCTCACTGGCCGGCACGCTGGCCCGGCTCTCGGCGGGTGACCGGCACGTCCTGCTGCTGTTCGCCTGGGCCGATCTCGGCTGCCAGGAGATCGCCGCAGCCCTGGACATCCCCGTCGGCACCGTCCGCTCCCGCCTCAACCGCGCCCGCCGGAAGCTGCGCGCAGCCGGCAGCGCGGCCGACGGCCCCCTCATCGAAGCTCGCATCCACGAAGGTGACCCCGCATGAACGAGCTTTCCGCACTCCGCGGCCTGCGCGCCGACGCACCCCTTCCCGACGCGGACGAGCTCGCCGCGCCGCGAGCCCGGCTCACCGCGGTGCTGCGGCAGGAGACCCGGCCTGAGCGCGTCGCCCATGCCAGGCGTCGGACGCTCCTGGTCGGCGCCGCCACCGCAGGGGCCCTAGCCGTGACCACCGGGATCGTCGCGACCCTGCCCGACGACAGCACCCGCGCCCCCGCGAGCAAGGGCCCCCAGGTGCTGTCGGCAGGAGCCTCTGCCGACGCCCTCGAACTGGCCGCCGCCACCGTCGAGCAGCACGACGGCACTGAACCCGGCCCGAAGCAGTGGGTGTACGAGAAGAGCACGGTCTTCGTCCAGGGCGAGCCGCAGAGCAGTGAGGAGTGGACCCGCTGGGACGGCACCGGGCACGCCAATCTGCCCGGCATCCCCCCGTCCGGTGACATCTCGGACTTCGACCCGGACCAACTCCAGGTCTGGTACGGCCCCAATCAGGAGGAGAAGCGGAAGAAGGAGGGTTACGACGACCGCTCCCAGCGGCAGTTCTACCGCTTCCTCGCCACCCTGCCCAGCGACCCCGGCCGGATGATGAAGCGCATCCGTGAGGAGCACGCCATCGGCTCCATCGAAGGGGAGACGCGCGCCCAGCGGGACTGGCGGGAGATCTCCGTCCTGTACCGGTCGGTGCTGATCCCGCCGAACGTCCAGGCGGGTCTGTTCCGTGCTTTCGCGAAGATCCCTGGAGCCCGGGTGACGACCGGTGTGAAGGACCCGCTGGGTCGCGCGGCGATCGGCGTGCGCGTGAGCTACGCCGAGAAGACGCCCTCGGGCTGGCAGGGCAGGCAGGAGTTCTTCTTCGAGCCCGGGAGTTACGCCTACCTCGGGGAGTCCCGGGACGACGGGGAGATGGTCAGCGCCCGCGCCGCCTGGGGCGTTGTCGACAAGCCTGGCGCCCGGCCCTGAGCACCCGCGAGGGGCGCGGTGTTCCGCCCGCGCTCCTCGGGCCCGATTGTGATCGTTTTTTGCGCCAACAGTGCAGAACGCGGCTGAAATTGTGCGCTCTAAACTTTGAAATGATTACAAGAAGATCACTAAGGTGAGGCCTCGAACCTTCGCACGGATGATCGCTCACACGAGGTGAGTGGCGGTGGAGGGAGAAGGAGTTCGTCACCTTGGCGCTTCACCGTCGACCCAAGCCGCAGAGCCGCACCCGCGTGACGGTGCTCACCGCGACCGCAGCCGCCGCGGTGGCTCTCACCTCGCAGGCCGCCAACGCGGCCCCCAAGCCCACGAAGAGCGAGGTGAAGGCGCAGGTCGACAAGCTCTACGAAGAGACGGAGCGGGCCACCAACCAGTACGACGGGGCCAAGGAGAAGCAGGAGAAACTCCAGAAGGAGATCGGCGCACTCCAGGACGAGGTCGCCCGCGGTCAGGACGACCTCAACGAACTGCGCTCCGGCCTCGGTGCGATGGCGAGCGCCCAGTACCGCTCAGGTGGCATCGACCCCTCCGTCCAGCTCCTCCTCTCCGCCGACCCGGACGACTACCTCGACCAGGCCTCCACGCTCGAGTCGCTGTCCGCACAGCAGGTGGAGGCGCTGAAGAAGGTCCAGGTGAAGCAGCGCAAGCTCGCCCAGCGGCGCGCCGAGGCCACGGAGAAGCTCAAGGACCTCGCCGACACCCGCACCGAGCTCGGCGAGAAGAAGAAGGAGATCCAGGCCAAGCTCGGCAAGGCTCAGCGGCTGCTGAACTCCCTGACCGCCGCCGAGCGGCAGGAGATCGCCGACAGTGAGGAGCGGGCCAGCCGCACCGCGTCGGAACGCGTCGACCTCGGCGGCGAGGTGGCCGCCTCTCCCTACGGTTCCGCCGCCCTGAACGCGGCCGCCACGCAGATAGGCAAGCCCTACGCCCGCGGCGGCACGGGCCCCAACTCCTACGACTGCTCGGGCCTGACGCAGTGGGCCTACGCGCAGGCCGGTATTCCGATATCCCGCGTCACCTACACGCAGGTCAACGACGGAGCCCACATCGGCATGAGCGCGCTCAAGCCCGGTGACCTCGTCTTCTTCAACAACACCGAGCACGTCGGCCTCTACGCGGGCAACAACCAGGTGTTGCACGCCCCCTACCCGGGCGCCTACGTGCGCTACGAGTCGATGAGCACGATCGGGTCCTTCCAGTTCGGCGTACGCGTGGCTGGCTGAGGCCCCGCGCACGTCCGGTGACGGGGGGGCAGGGTGACGCGTGAAGGTGACGGTCCGGGCGGTGCGGCTGTCACCGGGGGAGAGAGGGGCGGCGGCAGCTACCCGGGGACGCCGCCGCAGGGTGCGACACGGGGGCCGTTTGATCCATCCTGGACTCACGCCCTCACCGAGGAGACTTCATGATCTTCATCACCGCCAAGTTCCGGGTTCTGCCCGAGCACGCGGACGACTGGCCGCAGATCAGCGAGGACTTCACACGCGCCACCCGAGCCGAGGCGGGCTGCCTGTGGTTCGACTGGTCCCGCAGTGTCGAGGACCCCACCGAGTACGTCCTCGTGGAAGCCTTCCGTGACGGCGACGCCGGCGCCGCGCATGTCGGCTCCGAGCACTTCCGTGCCGCGCAGCGCACGCTGCCGCCGTATCTCGCCGAGACCCCGCGGATCGTCAACGCGACGATCCCGCAGGACGACTGGTCCGAGTTGGGTGAGATGGCCGTGGGGGAGCGGGACTGAGGCGCATCCGAACGCCGCTTCCCCACGGAAGTAGAGGTCAGGACGCGCCTCCGAGGTGAAGGGAAGGTCCTCTCTTGCGCAGCAGCCCGCTGGTCGGTCGGACCGTCGTCGTCACCGGAGCCGCTCGCGGCCTGGGGGCGGCGATGGCCCGGGAAGCCGCCTGTCGCGGCGCCCGCGTAGCGCTGCTGGGTCACGAGAAGCCCGCCCTGGACGAGCTGGCCGCGTCCTTGCCGGGTCCGGCGCTGGCCGTGGAGGTCGACATCACGGACCCTGCCGGTCTGGAAGCGGTTGCCCGGACGGTACGACAGAGTCTCGGCCGGCCGTCGGCGGTGGTGGCCAACGCGGGCATCGCGGAGGGCGGCCCGTTCGCCGACTCGGACCCGGCCACGTGGCAGCGTGTCATCGACGTCAACCTGACCGGCAGCGCCCACACGGCCCGAGCCTTCTTGCCCGACCTCCTCGACACGGCGGGCTACTTCCTCCAGATCGCCTCCCTGGCCTCGATCGGAGCAGCCCCTTTGATGAGCGCCTACTGCGCCTCGAAGGCAGGAGCCGAGGCCTTCGCGCACGCGCTGCGAGCAGAGGTGGCCCATCAGGGCGTCGCCGTAGGCATCGCCTATCTGAACTGGACGGACACGGACATGATCCGTGACGCCGACCGGTACCCCGTCCTGCGCGAACTGCGCGCCCACATGCCCGCCCCGGCCCGCCGGGTGTATCCCGTGGACATGGTTGCCGCGCGCCTGATCGACGGCCTGGAGCGACGCCGTACGAGCGTGTACGCGCCGGCCTGGCTACGGCTGACCCAGCCGGTGCGCGCGGCCCTGCCGCCGGTGGTGCTGCGGGTGTCGCGCCGCGCACTGCCCCGGATGGAGGCCGAGCAGGCCTTTGAACACACCGGACCGCTGGGCGCGGGCGGCCTCGCCGATCGCGCGGTCGGCCGACGGCGTGCCTGACACCGGGGTACGCCGCACTGTCGACCACGCAGCGGATGGAGAAGCACGGAGGAGAAGCGCCATGACCGAGCAGGACAGGGACAGGGCCGCGAGCGAAACGCGGTACGACGTGCGCTGCGCCGAGTCCGGCGGCCCTGCGGCCCACGAGCCGCTCGCGGCGCGCACGAAGTGAGCGGGCGGGCGACCCCATGCAGACCTTTCTGCCCCACCCGGACTTCCGGCAGACGGCCCTGCTGCTGGACCGGCGACGGCTGGGCAAGCAGCGGGTCGAGGCGCTACAGGTCCTGCGCGGTCTGACGGTGCCGGGATACGGCTGGCGCCGGCACCCGGCCGTACGGATGTGGACGGGCTACGAGGAGGCACTCGTACGGTACGGCCTGGAGATCTGCCAGGTCTGGCGCGACCAGGGGCACCAGGACAGCTGCGCCGCCTCGCTGGTGGCCGGGCTGGCCGCGGTACGCCCCGGCACCCCGGTGCGCGGCCAGCCGGCGCTGGCGGCCGCCGGCGAACTGCCGCCCTGGCACGGCGACGAGGCCTTCCACGAAAGCCACCGCTCGGCACTGGTCCGCAAGGACCCGGAGGTGTACGGCGCGTTGTTCCCCGGCGTGCCCGACGACCTTCCCTATGTGTGGCCCGCGTCCGACAGGGAGGGGCAACCATGCTGACGGGGGTCCGGGAACAGCTGGGCCATGCGCTGTTCCGGCGTGTCGCGGGCCCCGACGGGCCGGCGAACCGCGCGCGCATCCACGACACCCCCGGCCCGCGCTGGTTCGCACCGGACCGCCCCATCCGCACGGTTCATGGCGACGCCTCGATGTTCATCGGTGGCCTCAGCGCACTGCTTCTGCAGTCCCTGCATCCCTTCGCCATGGCGGCGGTGGCCGGGCACTCCGGCTTCCGCGGCGACCCGTGGGGCCGCCTCCAGCGCACCAGCACCTTCCTTGCGGTGACGACCTACGGCACCGCGGACGACGCCCAGCGGGCCGTGGACCACGTCCGTGACATCCACGACCACATCCGAGGGACGACCGCGGAGGGTGTGCCGTACCACGCGGCCGATCCGCACCTGCTCGCCTGGGTGCACCTCGCCGAGACAGACAGTTTCCTGCGCGCTCACGAACGCTACGGAGCCCGGCCGCTGGAACCGGCCGCCTACGACGCCTACGTCGCGGACACGGCACGGGTCGCCGAAGCCCTGGGAGTCACCGACCCGCCGCGCGACCGGCACGAACTGTCCGAGCGCCTGTCCGCCTACCTCCCGGAACTGCGCGCCACCCCTGAGGCACGCTCCGCCGCGCGCTACCTTCTGCTGCGGCCCCCGCTTCCACTCGCCGTGCGTCCCTTCTACGGCGGTCTGGCCGCCAACGCCGTCGCGCTGCTCCCGCCTTGGGCGCGCGGCATGCTCCACCTCCCTCGGCTGCCCGTCGTCGAGAGCGTCGCTGTACGTCCCGCGGGGCGGGTGTTGACCCGGACCATCCGGTGGGCCATGACGCCGCCCCCGCCGTCCCGTACACCCACCGCCGAGGGAGGCGGGAACAGCTGACCTCGCCGTGTTCCGCCTCCCGCTCTGCTCAGCGCCAGCCGAGCGCCGGGGCGACGTGGGTCAGGATGTTCTCGATGACGTGGGTGTTGTAGGCGACTCCGAGCTGGTTCGGCACCGTGAGGAGGAGTGTGTCGGCGGCGGCGACCGCTTCGTCCTGGGCGAGCTGCTTGGCCAGCACGTCGGGCTCCGCGGCGTAGGAGCGGCCGAAGATGGCGCGGGTGTTGGCGTCGATGTAGCCGACCTGGTCCTTGGAGTTGCCCTCACGGCCGAAGTAGGCGCGGTCGCGGTCGTCGACGAGGGCGAAGATGCTGCGGCTGACGGACACACGCGGCGTGCGGGTGTGGCCCGCTTCCTGCCAGGCCTTGTGGTACGCCTCGATCTGCTTGCGCTGCTGGACGTGCAGGGGCTCGCCGCTCTCGTCGTCCTTGAGGGTCGAGCTCTGCAGGTTCATTCCGAGCGTGGCCGCCCATGTCGCGGTGGCGTTCGAGCTGGATCCCCACCAGATACGGTCCCTGAGGCCTTCGGAGTGCGGCTCGACGCGCAGCAGCCCCGGGGGGTTGGAGAACATCGGGTTGGGGTTGGGCTCGGCGAATCCCTCACCTGTCAGGACATCGAGGAGCCGCTCGGTGTGGGCGCGTGCCATGTCGGCGTCGGTGGCCCCGTCAGGCGGCAGGTGCCCGAAGTGGCGCCAGCCGTCGATGACCTGCTCCGGGGATCCCCGGCTGATGCCGAGCTGCAGTCGGCCGCCGGAGATCAGGTCCGCGGCGCCCGCGTCCTCGGCCATGTACAGCGGGTTCTCGTAGCGCATGTCGATCACACCGGTGCCGATCTCGATCCGGCTGGTGCGTGCGCCGATGGCGGCGAGCAGCGGGAACGGGGAGGCGTACTGCCGGGCGAAGTGATGGACGCGGAAGTACGCCCCGTCGGCGCCCAGCTCCTCCGCGGCGACGGAGAGGTCGATCGCCTGGAGCAGGGCGTCCGCGGCGGTGCGCGTCTGCGAGTGCGGCGACGGTGTCCAGTGTCCGAAGGAGAGGAACCCGATCTTTTTCATATCGCTTTCAACAATCAAGGTCGGTGTTCATTCCCTGCCGGGCTGAAGGGGGGCGCCGGTCCTGGATGAGAAAACATGTTGGCCGGCCGCCGACGAGCTGGGAGTATGCGTCTGTTTCCCCAGCGGAGGACATTTGTTCGTTTTCGTATGTGCGGGATGCGGCGCCGAGTTGACGGCCCCGCTGTCCCAGGTCGCACTGCCGGTGCACGCCCGTCAGACGTACGGGAACGGGGCCCAGCTTCCCGTGCTCATGCAGTCAGGGACGTTCGCCGTGGACCCGGAGCCCTGGGGAGGGCCGTGGCGGATGTGGGACGAGGTCGATCCGGGCGAGGCGGAGGCACGCGGCATCTACGCGCCGGTCCCCGCCCTTTCCGACGGCACGCCCGGGGCGAGTGTCATCGCGCCCGGAGACATCCGTGGGACCCGGCTGATTCCCGAGAAGCGCGGCAGTGCCTGCTGCGGCCTCGACGGAGCCGACGGGCCCAACATGGCCTGCGCGCGATGCGACCTCCCCGTGGCGACCAGGGTCGACGACTGCTCACTGTGGCAGGCGGTGCGGCTTGGACCCGACACCGTGCACCGCGTCCCTGTCGACGGTGCCCCCGCTGCGCCCGCCTCTTGGGCTGAGCTGGTGCACGCGGGGGAGCCTACGTCCCCGTTCGAGCCGGTCGCCACGTGGGGAGGACGGTCGGGGACGAACCATTACTGGTCGTGGAGTCCGCAGTGGGAGGCGGCAGCAGGCCAGGCGCTCGCTCATCTGCTGGTCGCCTCCGAAGGGCAACCGGTCACGGTGCCGGGCGGTCTGACCGCGCGCGTGTTCCAACGCGCGCTCGACGTCCTGCTGCCCGCGGGCGCCCCGAGGCGGCGCGCCGTTCTGGCCGGACCGGGGCAGCCGGCTCCGGACCCGGCCGCAGGCATCCTCCTCGTACCGGTCCACCCCCGGACGGGTCAGAGCTGGACCCCTCCCGTCCCGACCGCCCCGGCCTACCCGGTACCTCTGCCCCTGGGCGTATGGCTGTGGCTGGTCGCTCCCCGGCCCTACCTGCCGTACCCGGCGTCGGGCCGCATACCCCGAGACGTTCTCCGCGACGATCCGCTCCCACTGCTCCCCCCTCACCAGTTCCGGGCCGACAGGGGCACGTTCCGGCGCACCCTGGTCCGGTTGCCGGCCGTGCGCAGCCCGTGGTTGCGCACGATCCTCGACAACCTCACGCAGGGCGCCGCGGTCAACCTCTTCTAGCTTCGGCGGTGATGATGTCCAGCGCTTCGGTGATGCGGTCGTGGTGGGTGCGGTGGGAGACGACGCAGACGCGCAGGGTGTAGCGGTGGTCGACGACGGTGCTGGAGAGCACGACGCGCCGGTGGCTGTTGATCCGTTCGAGCAGGCGGCGGCCGGTCTCGTCGGCCTGCCGGGCGGCGGCCTCGCTGTCGTCGGCGGGGCGGACGCTGAAGACGACGGTGGACAGGTCCGGTTGCTGCGGGACTTCCAGCTCCGCCACGCCGGACAGCACCTCGTGGATGTGTTCGGCCAGGTCGAGCTTCTCGTCCAGGGCCTCGCGGAAGGCGTCCACGCCGTGCAGATGGAGGGGGAGCCAGGCCCGCAGACCGCGGATCTCATGGGTCAGCTCGGGCCCGAGCCGGCCGGAGTCCGGGACGCTTCCCGCCGCGGTCATGTCCTGGAGGTAGCTGCCGGTGCCGTCGTGTGCGGCGTGCAGGGCCGCGGGGTCGCGCACGACGAGGGCGCCGGTGCCGAACGGCATGAACAGCGTCTTGTGCGGATCGAGGGTGATCGAGTCGGCCTCCTCGATTCCGGCGAGGCGCTTTTCGCCGCGCCGGGTGAGCCGGAAGAAGCCGCCGTAGGCCGCGTCGACGTGGAACCACAGGCCCTCGCCTCGGGCCAGGTCGGCCAGCTGGGGCAGCGGGTCGACGGTGCCCGTGTCGGTGGTGCCGGCGGTGGCGACCAGCAGGAACGGCCGCAGCCCGGCGTCCCGGTCGGCGCGGATCATGGCGGCGGCGGCTTCCGGGTCCATCCGCAGGTCCGGGGTGTGCGGCACGGTGCGTATGCGCGCGGCGGGCACGCCGGCGAGGCGGGCGGCCTTGGCAACGGAGTGGTGGGCGAAGGCGGAGGTGTAGACGGTCCCGCCGGCGAGGTCCTCGCCGAGCCGGTGGTGGCGGGCGGCGACCGTGGCGGAGAAGGTCGCCATCGAGCCGCCGCTGGTCAGCAGTCCTCCGCTGCCCTCAGGGAGGCCGCACACCTCCTCGGCCATCCAGCGGATCACGCTCTCCTCGAGCGCGGCGAGGGCCGGGGCGACCGAGGCGAGGCCGCCGTAGCGGTTGACAGCACGGTTGTAGAACTCGGCGAGCGCGGCCGAGTACAGACCACTGCCCGGGATGTACGCCAGGTGGCCGGGCCCGGCGGTCTCCAGAGCGCAGTCGGCGGCGTCGTCCAGGCGCGCGAGCAGAGCCTCCAGGTCACCGCTCCGGGCGGGAGGCGGCGTCAGGAAGGACCGTACGAGCTCGGTCTCCGCCTGCGGCGACAGGGTGCCGCTCGCGGGGCGGGCGGCGAGGTTCTCGGTGCGGTCGATGACACGGTCCAGGACGAGACGGCCCATCTCCGTCATCGTGGCGCGGTCGGGTTCCAGGGGGAAAGGGTGCATGAGGCAGTCCGAAGCGGTGAGGGGCGGATACACAGGCGACGGAACCGGCCTCGCGGTCGGTCGCGGCGCGTGACCAGAATGCGCCGCCGACCGCGGCATGAGATGGCGTGATGAGTGCCCGTACGGCCTCACCGCGCAGGATTGTTCGCCGAGCGGGCCGATACGCTGCATTTCATGCCACGCCCCCTGTACGACCGTATCGACCGGGCGATCCTGGACCACCTCCAGCGCCACGGACGCACCCCCAACGTCGACCTCGCCGAGGCCGTACGCCTGTCACCTTCCTCCTGTCTGCGCCGCACCAAGGCGCTGGAGGAGGACGGGGTGCTGGCCGGCTACCGGGCCGATCTGGATCGCGAACGCCTCGGCCTCGGGCTGACCGTGTTCCTCTCCCTCAAGGTCGAGCACTCCCGCACCACCTCCCAGGTGGTCGAAGAGGCGCTGAAGGCGATCGACCACGTGGTCGCCTGCCACGTCGTCTCCGGCGACGCAGACTTCCTCGTCGAACTCGCCGTACCGGACCTGCGCACCTTCGAAAAGGTGCTCACCGACCAGATCCTGGCCATCGGCCCCGTGCGCGACGCCCGCAGCACCTTCTGCATCCGCACCGTCATCGACCGCGGCCCGCTGCCCCTCAACTCCTGGCGCGCGCCCGGTGTATGACCGCGCGCGCTTTACCCAGGTGATCCGCTGCCACCGCACTCGCCCCGGCTTTCCGGCCGAGGCGAGTGCGGTGCGGTGCCGCGGTAGGGGTCAGGATGCCGTGCAGGCGGTGCCGTTGAGGGTGTAGGAGCCGGGCGGGGCCGTGTCGCCGGTGTGGGTGGCCTGGAAGCCGATGTCGACGGAGGCACCGGGGGCGATGGTGGCGTTGTGGGCGGCGTTCTTGGCGGTCACCCGGCCGGAGACGGGGGAGTACTCCGCGTTCCAGCCGGACGTGATGGTCTGGCCGCCCGGCAGGGTGAAGGCGAGGGACCAGCCGTCGACGGCCGTGGTG
This sequence comes from Streptomyces sp. NBC_00028, assembly GCF_045041065.1. Lineage (NCBI taxonomy): Bacteria > Bacillati > Actinomycetota > Actinomycetes > Kitasatosporales > Streptomycetaceae > Streptomyces > Streptomyces sp. NBC_00028. The sequence continues at coordinate 9,601,550 of NZ_CP108293.1, forward strand.
CCGGTGTTGGTGAGGGTCATGCTCGCCGTGAGCCCGGTGTTCCAGGCGTTGACGGTGCCGGTGACCCGGCAGGTCGCGGTTCCGGGCGAGGGCTCGGAGCTCTGGAACTGGGTGAAGAACTTCCACACCTCCGCCGGCAGCCAGGTCCTGGCGCTGTCTCCCGGGGCGCCGTCCTGGGGAGCGGCGATGTGTCCTTCGTCGAACGCGGCCCAGGCGACCGGATGTCCGGCCGAGCAGCCGGAGTAGGTGGTGATCCGGTGGGTCAGGCTGCCCTGCGCGGGCTCGGGCGGGTTCTGGGGGGTGCAGCCGTTGTTCGTGACGAACCGGTCCCGCAGCGCCCGCCCGCCGGAGATGCCGAGGACGTTGTCCCTGAGGCCGTGCACTCCGAGGTAGGCGATGGGCTGGGTGCCGCCGCTGCATCCGCTGAGCAGCCCGCCGCTCTGGACCGCGACCGCGCGGAAGACCGTCGCGCGTGAACACGCCAGGGCGTACGACATGGCGGCGCCGTAGCTGAATCCGAGGGCGAAGCGCTGGGTGGTGTCGACGCACAGGTCCGCTTCGAGGCGCTTGAGCATGTCGTCGACGAAGGTGACGTCCTCACCGCCGGTGTTGGCCCAGCCGTTGTTGAGCCCTTGGGGTGCGACGAAGATCGTGCTGTTGTTCGCCAGTCGCTGGAGTCCGTAGTAGGCCCAGGTGCCTGTTTCGACGGTGCGGCCGGTGGAGACGTCGGTGGAGGTGCCGCCCAGCCAGTGGAATCCGAACACCAGCCGGTAGGGGCGGTTGCGGTCGTAGCCGTCGGGGACGCGCAGGATGAACGTGCGGTTCTTGCCACCGCTGAGGATCGTGTGCGTGCCGCTGGTCAGGGTGGGGGTCTTGCCGCAGCCGGAACTCGGGGCGGCGGCAGCGGCGGATACGCCGGCTGCCGCGGAGGCCGTGAGCGGGGCGCCGCTGCTCCGGCCGTGGCCCAGTGCCGTGCCGGCCATGCTCAGGACGACCAGCACCGCGACCACGGCGGGCCATAACAGGGTTCTTGTCCTCGTCATCGAACTCCCCTTCTTGAGGCGTGGTCGGTCACGCGCGGGACCACTTCTGGTTGGGCTGGCCGTTGCAGGTCCACAGGACGAGCGCGGTCCCGTTCGCGGTGCCGGCCGCGTTGGCGTCGAGGCACAGACCGGAGTGGGCGTTGCGCAGGGACCCGTCGGAGCCAAGCGTCCACTTCTGGTTGTCCTGGCCGTTGCAGGGCCAGGTGATGACCCGGGTGCCGTTGACGGTGCCCTGGTTGTAGGCGTCCAGGCACTTGTCGCCGTAGACACGTATCTCGCCGCCCGCCCAGGTGGTCCACAGCTGGTTGGCGGCCGTGTGGCAGTCCCAGAGCAGAGCCGTGGCCCCGGCGGCGGTGGAGGCGTTGTCCACGTCGACGCAGCGCCCGGACGCGGTGCCGCGCAGCCGGGACGTGGTGGCGGTCAGCGGGGTGCCGCCGGTGACCCGGAACGCGGCGACGCCGTGCGCGGGGACGCTCGCCGAGATCTGCCCGGAGGTGCTCGACGTTGCGCCGGTCCACAGGTCGGTGAGGGTGAACGGGTCGCCGGACAGGCCGACTTGGGCGGGCGTGGTGGTGACCGTGGCGGTGCTGTCGCCGCGGTTGAACAGACCCACGGCGACCGAGCCGTCCGCGAGGGGCTTGGCGAAGACCTCGGTGGCACCGTCGTCACGCACCCGGCGTCCGCCCGCACCCAGCGGATCCTGGTCCACCGCCAACAGGCGCGGGTTGCGCAGGATCGCGCTGACGTCGGAGGACATGGTGCGGATGTCGTTGCCGGCCATGAGCGGGGAGCCCATCAGCGCCCACAGGGCGAAGTGGGACCGGGACTCGGTGAGCGACAGGCCGGGTCGGCCGACGACCAGCATGTCGGGGTCGTTCCAGTGGCCCGGGCCGGACTGCGCGGCCAGTGGCGCGGTGACGTCGAGGACGTTGCCGACGCCCATCGGGTAGCTGTTGGTGTTGCCGTTCTGCCAGATGTCGAGCAGGTCCTCGGTCGTCCGCCACAGGTCGGCGACCTCGCCCCAGTTGTACTTGTCCCCGGTGATGGCGTGGAAGCTGTTGGGGTTGATGCTGTAGACGATCGGCCGGCCGGTGGCGCGCAGGGCGTCGCGCATGAGCGTGAAGCGTGCGACCTGCTCGTCACGGGTGCCGCTGGAGGAGCACCAGTCGTACTTGAGGTAGTCGACGCCCCACGAGGCGAATGTGGCGGCGTCCTGGGTCTCGTGGCCCTTGCTGCCCGTCGACCCGGGATAGGAGCCGGTGCCCTGCGCGCAGGTGCGTTCGCCGGGCACCTGGTAGATGCCGAACTTCAGGCCCTTGCTGTGGATGTAGTCCCCGAGCGCCTTCATGCCGCTGGGGAACTTGGTCGGGTTGCCGCGCAGGTTGCCGGCCGCGTCGCGCTGCGGGTCGAACCAGCAGTCGTCAACCACGACGTAGCGGTAGCCGGCGTCCCGCATGCCGGAGGACACCATCGCGTCGGCGGCCTGGCGGACCTGGGTCTCGGTGATCCCGCACCCGAAGCTGTTCCAGCTGTTCCACCCCAGCGGCGGGGTGAGGGCCGGGCTGCCGGGCGCGGCCGAGGCGGGGGAGTGGGCGGAGGCCGTCACGGACGCGGTGACGGTGAGGGCGGCGGCTGCGAGAAGGCGGAGCAGTCGTCCGCGTGAACGTCTGGGCACCAGGGGCTCCTTGGGGGGAGGTTCGAAATTTCGAGCCTCGTTCGGAAACTCACGGTGACAGGGATGTTAGAGAGGTGCGCGAACATGTCAACACCTCTGACACGCTTGGCTGTTGACCTGCGGGAATGGAACTCCTGACGGCCCGAATGTTTCGACGGGTCTTGCGATCGTGCGAGAAGTCTTGACGTTCGTTCCCGGGCTTCTATTATCCAGTTGCTCGGCTAGTCGATCCATGTTCGAAATGTCGAATGTCGTGAGCAGCTCCCTCTGGACGCACCACGAGGAGAACGCCCCGCATGGATATGTCATGGACCCATCAAGAACTGTCCCGACGCCACGCCCTGGCAGCCGCCACCGGACTCGCAGCGGGCGCCTTCCTCCCCGCGGCCCGGGCCTCCGCCCGGGCGACGACTTTCACCAACCCGGTGATCTGGCAGGACTTCGCCGACATCGACGTCATCCGCGTCGGCGACACCTACTACGCCTCCGCCTCGACGATGCACTACTCACCGGGCGCGCCCGTCCTGCGCTCGTACGACCTGGTGAACTGGGAGATCGCCGGACACTCGGTACCCACCCTCGACTTCGGCGCCAAGTACGACCTGAACGGTGCGCGCGGCTACGTCCGCGGCATCTGGGCCTCGTCCCTGGCCTACCGGCCGAGCAACAGGACCTTCTACTGGCTCGGTCAGATCGACTTCGCCCGGACGTACGTCTACACCGCCACCGCCGCCGAGGGACCGTGGACCAGGCTGACGACGATCAGCACGCCCTACTACGACGCCGGACTCCTCGTCGACAGCGACGACACCCTCTATGTGGCCTACGGCAACACGACCATCAGCGTGGCCCAGCTCTCGCCCGACGGCCGCACCCAGGTCCGCACTCAGCAGGTGTTCACGACACCGTCGAGCGTCGGCACCCTCGAAGGCTCCCGCTTCTACAAGATCAACGGCCAGTACTACATCTTCCTGACCCGCCCCGCCAACGGCCAGTACATCCTCAAGTCCTCGGCCGGCCCCTTCGGCCCGTACACGATGCGGCAGGTCCTTCTCGACCTGCCCGGGCCGATCCCCGGTGGCGGCGTCCCGCACCAGGGCGGACTGGTGCAGACACAGCGCGGTGCCTGGTACTACCTGGCCTTCGTCGACGCCTACCCCGGCGGACGGGTGCCCGCCCTGGCGCCCGTCACCTGGACCCCCGACGGCTGGCCCGTCGTGCAACTCGTCGGCGGCGCATGGGGCACCTCGTATCCGAGCCCGGACCTGCCCGCACCACCCCGCGAAGTCACCCCCATGACCGGCGTGGACACCTTCGACGGCACGACCCTCAAACCGAGATGGGAGTGGAACCACAACCCGGACCCCACCAAGTGGACGGCCGGCAACGGCCTGACCCTGCGCACCGCGACCGTCACCAACGACCTCTACTGGGCGCGCAACACCCTCACCCACCGCATCCAGGGCCCCACCTCCACCGCCACGGTCCTCCTCGACCACTCCGCGATGCGGGACGGAGACCGGGCCGGACTCGCGCTGCTGCGTGACTCCAGCGCCTGGATCGGCCTCAAACGCGACGGCGGTACGACACGCCTGGTGATGGTCAACGGGCTGACCATGGACGGCAACTGGAACACCACCGGCACCGGCACCGAGGCCGCGAGTACGCCTGCCCCGGGCACCCGCGTCTGGCTGCGCGCGAGCGCGGACATCCGCCCCGGCGCGGCACGCCCCGGCACCTTCTCCTACAGCACCGACGGCACCACCTTCACCCGCCTCGGACCCGCCTTCTCGATGGGCAACGACTGGCGGTTCTTCATGGGGTACCGATTCGCCCTCTTCAACCACGCCACACAGGCACTCGGCGGCGCGGTCCGGGTCACACGTTTCGAGCTGTCCACACCCTGAACCAGCGGAGGATCGCACACCCCACCCCACACCCCACCCCACACTCCGCGCCACGAGGAGCAGTACGAACCCGCTGAACCGCTCCGCCCTGACCTTCCCCACCAGGAAACCGAGGTCCCGTGATGAGCCGCAGACTCCGCACCCTGACGGCAGCGCTCTGCGCCCTGCCGCTGGCGTTCGCCGCCGCACCGTCCGCGCAAGCGGCCGACCCCACCACCATGACGAGCGGGTTCTACGCGGACCCCAACTCCACGGCGAAGCAGTGGGTGACCGCCAACCCGGGCGACGGCCGGGCCCCCGCGATCAACGCCGCCATCGCCAACACCCCGATGGCCCGCTGGTTCGGCTCCTGGAGCGGCACCATCGGCACCGCCACCGGCGCCTACGCCGGGGCAGCGGACCAGGCCGACAAGCTGCCCGTCCTCGTCGCCTACAACGTCTACAACCGCGACTACTGCGGCGGCCACTCCGCCGGCGGAGCCGCGTCACCGTCCGCCTACGCCAACTGGATCGCCCAGTTCGCCGGCGGCATAGCGAGCCGGCCGGCCGTCGTCGTCCTGGAACCGGACTCCCTCGGCGACTACGGCTGCATGACCCAGGCCCAGATCGACGAACGCGAGGCCATGCTCACCGGTGCCCTCGCCGAGTTCAGCCGCCAGTCCCCCAACACCTGGGTCTACCTGGACGCCGGCAACCCGGGCTGGGCGAACGCGACGACCATGGCCCGGCGCCTCCACGAAGCCGGGCTCCGCCAGGCCCACGGCTTCTCGCTCAACGTCTCCAACTACTTCACCACCGCCGAGAACACCGCCTTCGGCGACGCCGTCAACCGTGAACTCAGCGCCCGCTACGGTTACACCAAGCCCTTCGTCGTGGACACCAGCCGCAACGGCAACGGCTCCAACGGCCAGTGGTGCAACCCCTCCGGCCGCCGCATCGGCACGCCCACCCGGACGGGAGGAGGCGCCGAGATGCTCCTGTGGATCAAGACCCCGGGCGAGTCCGACGGCAACTGCGGCATCGGAGCCGGCTCCAGGGCGGGACAGTTCCTCCCCGAGGCGGCCTACAAGATGATCTACGGCTACTGACACCGGACTCCTACGGCCCCTGGAACCAGGCAGCCGGGGGCGTCAGTCCGTGAGCCAACCGGGGGTGACCATGCGGTACTCGTAGGCCATGACGACCACCTGGGATCTGTCCCTGGCACCGAGCTTGGCCATGATGCGGCCGACATAGGTCTTCGCCGTCAGAGGTGAGACCACCAGTCGCGTGGCGATCTCGTGGTGGGTGCATCCGGCGGCGATCAGCCGCATGACCTCGCGTTCGCGGGTGGTCAGGCTGTCGAGCCGGCGGTCGGGCCTGCGGGTGCGATCCGGGCGCAGGGCGAATTCGGCGATCAGCCGCCGCGTGACGGAGGGGCTGATGAGCGCGTCGCCGCGCGCCGCGACACGCACCGCGTGCAGCAGCTCGGCGGGCTCGGTGTCCTTGACGAGGAAGCCCGCAGCTCCGCCGCGCAGGGCCCCGTACACGTACTCGTCGAGATCGAACGTCGTCAGCATCACCACCTTCACCGCCGCCAGCCGCTCGTCGTCGGCGATGCGGTGAGCGGCTTCGAGGCCGTCCATGCCGGGCATGCGGATGTCCATCAGCACCGCGTCGGGCCGTAGTTCGCGGCAGGTGGCGAGGGCGGCGTGCCCGTCGGCGGCCTCGGCGACCACGTGCAGGTCGTCCTCGTCGTCGAGGATGCCGCGGATCCCCGCGCGGACGAGGCGCTGGTGATCCGCCAGCAGAATCACGGGCTCCGCGCATCGGAGCGACTTCTCGTTGCCGGGCACCGAGTCCCAGGCGGCCACCGACCTGTTCAAGCAGCACGGCAGTGACCAGGCGGGCGACAGCGTCGTGATCGTCTTCAAGGACACCGCCGGCATCAAGAGCGCCGAGGACAGGGTCGAGCCGATGCCGACCGAGGCGCGGCACGTGCCAGGAGTCGCATCATCGACACGGCGCGGAGCATCGCCACCGAACGCCTCAAGGTCGAGGTGGGCGGCGAAGCCGCGCGCAATGCCGAGGACAAGGAGGGCCCCACCGCCGAACTCGCCAGGATCGTGGGCGCGTTGGACGTCCTGGTGCTGCCGTGCGGCTGGCTCCTCCCGGCCCCCTGCCGCTGATCACGGCCCTGTTCGCCGTCGGCGGCGCCATCGGCGTGATCGCCCTGGCCTCCCACGTCTTTCACCGTCGCCGACTTCACGCCACCCATCCTGATGCTCGTCGGCCTCGGGGTCGGCATCGACTACGCCCTGCTGGTCTTCGAATTGGATGGTGGTGCGCGGAGCGTCGCCGTATCTGTTCTGGCGGAGCCGGAGTTGGCACCTTCGTCCTTCATGGCGCAAGGCGTCATGAAGGCCCGCCCCGGCGCAGCCGGGGAACGCTCATACCAGCCGGTTGAGCTGTTCGATGTACTGCCTGACCACGGTGAGCGGGGCGTAGGGTGACGGTCATGCAGCTCCGGTACAGCTTTCGCCTGTGCCGGACGCCGGTCAGCAGAGGGCGTTGGCGAGGGCGTTCGGGTGCGCCCGTGTCGTGTTCAACGACGCGGTGCGTGCCCGCGAGGACGCCCGCAAGGCCCTCGACTCCGCCGGTTGCACGGTCATCGTCGCTCTCCTGGGCCTGGTCGCCCTTGGGCTGGGCTCGCTGTGGGGCATCGCGCTCGCGGTAGCCGTGATGGGGGAAGTCCGGCTCCCGTGACGGGAGCCGGACCTGTGTCGTGCCGTCAGCGCTGCAGTGTCAGCAGCCCCGGACGGTAGGGGAGGAGGCCGTAGTCGCCGCCCGAGCTGGGGCTGCGTCCCTGGTAGAGCAGTTGCAGGTTGCAGGGGTCGACGGTCATGGTCTGGTCGGCGGTGGTGCGGATCAGTTCGCCGTGGCTGATGTCGTTGGTCCAGGTGGCGCCGCTGTTGGCCTTTCCGGCGAAGGGGTTGCTCTCGGTCGCGGCCTGGGGCGTCCACGTGCCGTTCAGACTGGTGGCCGTGAACGAGCGGAAGTAGCGGCCCTGCGAGCCGATCGCCTCGACAATCATGAGGTACCGGTTCTGGCCCTGCAGCTTGTACACCTGCGGGGCTTCGAACAGGTTGTTCGTCGTGTCGCTCATGACCACGGTGGAGGTCGACCCGAAGCTGCCCGGGAAGTTCCCGATCGGCATACTCGCCCGGTAGATCTTGCCGTTGTCGCCGGCGAAGAACAGATACATGTTCGTGCCGTCACCGATGAGTGTCTGGTCGATCGGACCCGTTCCGGAGCCGGAGATACTTCCGGAGAAGAGCACCTGCGGGGACGACCAGCCGTTCGGGTTGGTCGGGTCGCTCGACGTCCGGTACGAGAAGGCGGTCGCGCCCCACTGGTAGGTGAGCACCCAGATGTTCTTCGGCGCGAAGTAGAAGAGCGTGGGTGCGACGGTGGAGGACGACATCGTGTTCTGACTGGCCGAGGCCATGTCCGACCAGTTGGTGAACGGGCTGAAGTTCATCGAACCCCAACTCGTCCCCGTGTCGTGCGTCGTGGCGTAGACGAGCTGCTTGCCGTTGTAGGGAACGACGGTGAAGTCCTTGAGCGAGACCCATCCCGACTTGGGCTGGGCCAGGGCGCCCGTCGACGACCAGCGGTAGGCCGACGGAAGATCGCACGCGCCGGGGGTGTCGGCGCCGACCTTCACGAGCTGCCACTGCTGATTGGTGCCGCCCCAGTCGTCGTACTGGACGATGTTGGCGTTGTCGGCGGTGGACGCGCCCTGCACCTCAAGAGCCTTGTTGGTGTGGCGCGAAATGAGCCGTACGTAGCCGTCCGAACTGTCGGCCAGCCGCCACTGCTGGTTCGTGGCGTTCAGGTCGGTCCACTGGACGATCGAACCGCCGTTGGCGGTGGACCAGTTGTACAGGTCCAGCACCTTGCCCGAGAGGCGGGACTTGATGCGGTAGTAGCCGTCGCCCGAACTGACGAACTGCCACTGCTGCTGGCTCTGGTCGTTTCTCATCCACTGGGTGATGCGGGCGCCGTCGCTGGTCGCCATGTTGTAGACGTCCAGGGCCTTGCCGCTGTTGCGGTTGACCAGCACGTACGAGGCGTTGGGGTCAACGGTCGCCGCGCTGGCGGGCTGAGCGCCGAGGAAGGTGGCCACAAGGAGCAGTGGCGAAAGGACGACGAGTAAGCGTCTGAGTGGGGCCGTGAACGGGTGGCGCAACCACATCTGGGGGGCCTCCTTAGGGGGCGGGGCGAGGTGGCGTCGGCGAACCGCGGAGCGGTCGTGCCGGGGAAGAATGACTCTTCGAAACATTCGAAGAGTTCTCGGATCTTTCGACGCCACAAGATAGAAATGCGGGGTGCTTCGGTCAAGGGCTGTCACTGTTCTGTCTTCAATCAGATCCGCCCGCCCGGGGTGGGGCGAGGTGTCGCGTGGGTCGCCATCGCACGGGAAGAGCGCGGCCCGACGCTCCGGTGCGAGGGCGTTGACCAGGGATATGACGGTGAAGTGGAGGCTTCGGGCGTCGGCCTTGATGGCGGCTTGGGTCTCGCCGCATCCGGCAATGGGGGTGCGCGAGATCAATTTCCCGGCTCGATCCCGATTCGAATGTTTCGATCGAGGTGTGGAAACTTTCCCTGCGCAATGTATTGACGATCCACCGTCAATGCCTCAATCATCCCTCACCAAGGGTCGACCAGAGTTCGAAATGTCGAACAGTGTCGCGCCACCCGTTTCGTTCCGGTGAGGTTTCGCCGGCGCAGCTGGCTCTTCGTGAACGCGGAGAGGTCGGCGACGTCGTGTGACACCCCCGGCTGAGCCGCGTTGGAGTGTCCCCGTGCCTGTGCCTGTGTTGTCTGTGCCTGTGCCGAAACAGCGCTGCCGCGCGCCGAACATCAACCGTCGGCCGATCTTCCCTCTGCGCGTCAGCCATCCCGTGATGTCGATTTTGGAGGCACAGCCATGGCCTTGAACGCCCTAACCGGACCCGGTGACCGCCGGAGAACCCGCACCGCGCCGCTGGCGCTGCTCATCGCCGCCCTCGGCACCGTCGCCGCCCTGCTGACGCCGCCGACCGCACACGCAGCCGAAAGCACACTCGGCGCCGCAGCGGCGCAGAGCGGCCGCTACTTCGGCACCGCCATCGCCTCGGGCAGGCTCGGCGACTCGACGTACACGACCGTCGCGGGCCGCGAGTTCAACATGGTGACGGCCGAGAACGAGATGAAGATCGACGCCACCGAACCGCAGCGTGGCCAGTTCAGCTTCACCGCCGGTGACCGCGTCTACAACTGGGCGGTCCAGAACGGCAAGAAGGTCCGCGGACACACCCTGGCCTGGCACTCCCAGCAGCCCGGCTGGATGCAGAGCCTCAGCGGCAGCACACTGCGCCAAGCGATGATCGACCACATCAACGGCGTGATGAGCCACTACAAGGGCAAGATCGCCCAGTGGGACGTCGTGAACGAGGCCTTCGCGGACGGCAGTTCGGGCGCCCGGCGCGACTCCAACCTCCAGCGCACCGGCAACGACTGGATCGAGGTCGCCTTCCGCACCGCACGCGCCGCCGACCCCGCCGCCAAGCTCTGCTACAACGACTACAACACCGACAACTGGACCTGGGCCAAGACCCAGGCCGTGTACAACATGGTCAAGGACTTCAAGCAGCGCGGCGTACCGATCGACTGCGTCGGCTTCCAGTCCCACTTCAACAACGACAGCCCGTACAACAGCAACTACCGCACCACCCTCCAGAGCTTCGCCGCCCTCGGCGTCGACGTCGCCGTCACCGAACTCGACATCCAGGGCGCCTCGTCCACGACGTACGCCAACGTGGTGAACGACTGCCTGGCCGTCTCGCGCTGCCTCGGCGTCACCGTCTGGGGCGTACGCGACACCGACTCATGGCGCGCGGACCAGACGCCGCTCCTGTTCAACGGCGACGGCAGCAAGAAGCCCGCCTACACCGCCGTCCTCAACGCACTCAACGGCGGCACCACCACACCCCCTTCGGGCTCCGGCCAGATCAAGGGCGTCGGTTCGGGCCGCTGCCTGGACGTCCCCAATTCCGCCACGACCGACGGCACCCAGCTCCAACTGTGGGACTGCAACACCGGCACCAACCAGCAGTGGACGTCCACCGCCGCTGGTGAGCTCAGGGTCTACGGCAACAAGTGCCTGGACGCCGCCGGCACCGGCAACGGCACCAAGGTCCAGATCTACAGCTGCTGGGGCGGCGACAACCAGAAATGGCGCCTCAACTCCGACGGATCCATCGTCGGCGTCCAGTCCGGCCTCTGCCTCGACGCCGTCGGGGCCGGAACCGCCAACGGCACCCAGATCCAGCTCTACACCTGCTCGAACGGCAGCAACCAACGCTGGACCCGCACCTGATGAACCCCTGACGTCGGACTTCTCGCCCGTGACTCCGGTGACGGGCGAGGAGCCGGCGTCTGCCTCGGCATCGCGTCTGCGGCCGGACGGTTCGACGACGGGTGTGCGGCATGCATGATGAGCCTGTGGATTTCGAGCCGTACCGGAGTGAGTTGGTGGCGTTCTGCTACCGGATGACGGGCTCGGTGCACGACGCCGAGGACCTGGTGCAGGAGACGTTGCTGCGTGCGTGGAAGGCTCGTGACCGCTACGACCCCGCACGCGCGTCGGTGCGGACCTGGCTGTACCGGATCGCGACCAACGTGTGCCTGACCGCACTGGAAGGGCGCGGGCGGCGTCCGCTGCCGTCCGGCCTGGGCGTGCCGAGCGACGACCCCGGCGCGCCGCTGGTCCCGGCCCCGGACGTTCCCTGGCTACAGCCGTTTCCCGACGCGCGCTTCGACATGGAGATGCGCGCCGATCTGCGGCTCGCGTGGGTGGCGGCGGTGCAGGTCCTGCCGGCGCGGCAGCGGGCGGTGCTGGTGCTGCGCGAGGTGCTGGCGTTCAGCGCCGCGGAGGTCGCTGAGCAGCTGGGAACCACGGTGGCGGCGGTCAACAGCGCGCTGCAACGCGCCCGCGCTGCTCTCGCCGACGTGGACGATGCCGCTGCGGTCGTCGAGCGGGACGATCCCGGGACACGGGCGGTCATCCGCCGCTACATCGAGGCGTTCGAGGCGGCGGACGTGCCCGCGCTGGTGCGGTTGCTGGCCGATGACGCGGTGCTGGAGATGCCGCCCGTTCCACTGTGGTTCCGGGGCAGCCGCACCTACGGACGGTTCATGGAGCGGGTGTTCGCGATGCGGGGCACGGGCTGGGGCATCCGGGAGCTGACGGCGGGCGGCCAGCCCGCGCTCGCCGCGTACGCGCCGCAGCCGGACGGCGGGCTCCGACTGCACACCCTGCAGGTCTTCACCGTCACGGGCGGCCGCATCGCGCACAACGTCGTGTTCGCCGATCCGCGCGTCTTCGACGCCTTCGACCTGCCCGCCGAGATGGACGCGGACGAGTTTCGCCGCGAGCGATGAGTCGGGACGGTGTCGCCGGTACGTACCGGTGAACAACCGAACCGAAGGAGTCTCACCGTGAGTGTCATCGTCATCGAATTCACCACTCTCGACGGGGTCGTGAACGACCCGGACGGATCCGACGGCACACCGTTGGGCGGCTGGGCGTTCCGGCACGGCACCGCAGCGGTCGCCGGCGACAAGTTCCGCCTCGGCCGCACGCTGGACGAGGGAGCGCTGCTGCTCGGACGCACCACATGGCAGCTGTTCTCGCGGCTGTGGCCGAGCCGCGACGACCCGTTCGCCGCGCGGATGAACGCCGCGCCGAAACTGGTCGCCTCCCACACCCTGACCGACGCCGACCTTTCGGCCTGGTCGAACTCCCAGTTCCTTGACGGCGACCCGGCCGACGCCGTCAAGCGCGAACGCCGGGACGTGATCGTCACCGGAAGCCTGAGCGTCGTGGACCAACTGAGGGCCGCGGACATGATCGACGAGTACCGGCTGCTGACCTTCCCCACCGTCCTTGGCACCGGCCGACGCCTCTTCCCCGCCGAAGGCCCCCACACCGATTGGGAGTGCCTGTCCACAGAGCAGTCCGGGGCGGCCGTCTTCACGCGCTACATCCGGACCGCCCGATGACCGTCGCGGACCATGACCGGACTCGTACCATCTCGCGGTGAGGATCTGGACGGAGCACCCTGCCAAGGCGGACGTCGAAGCTGTCGTTCGCCGCTACGTCGGCCTGCTCCGAGCCGGTCGCATCGCTGAGGCCGAACAGCTCATCGATCACCACCCGGTCCGTCATGTGCTCAAGTCGCTGTGGACCGGGTGCGTCGAAGCGAGCGCAGACGGGGAGGAGGCGAGCAGAAGCCGTGCTGGCGGCGAGTGGGAGCAGGATCTGTCCTGGCTCGGCGAACTGGATCTCGCGGACTTGCGCTGGGGCGCCACCGGTAGCCATGTCTACGTCGAGATGACCTACCGCGCGCAGGTGATCGAGGTCGCCTTGGGCTTCTGGGTCAGACCCACCGACGCGGGCTGGGTCGTCACGGGACCGGCCACGTACTGGTAGGGCACGCAACCGAAGTCGACCTTGCAACGGGCCCTGTCCACAGGTGATTGGTCGCGGTGACGCCGAGCTCGCCCCTTCGACGTACCGGGACTCGCTCACGGCACAGGATCCGAGCTACGCGGCGACGGCCCGATCCGACGAAGCCGGGCGGCACGACAGCGACGGCCCCGCGGCCGCCGGGCGCTGTCGTGCCGGTGCCGTCGGGGTCGTCGTCGGTGTCGCTCAGGCGGATTCGAGGATCGGGCGGATCTCGACGGTCTCCGGGGTGGGAAGGCTCTTGGCCAGTTCGAGGGCTTCCTCGCGGTCGGCCACGTCGACGATGAACCAGCCGCCGAGGGTCTCCTCACCGGCCTGCGCGGGGCCGTCGGTCACCGTCGACGTCCCGTCGGCCGCGGTGCGCACCGTCGCGGGAGCCGTGTGCTCGGTCTCCAGGGCATCGCCGCCCACCAGCTTTCCGGCCGCGGCGAGTCCGCCGATCCAGTGTTCGTACTCCTTGCGGTACGCGGCCCGGTCGTCCTGGATGCGGCGGCGCGACTCGTCCGTCTCGAAGATCACGAGCGCGTATTTCATGGGAATTCCTCTCCGGCCGTCCTATGGGCGGCCGTTGCTGTCGAGGGATGGGGGAGGGGGGTGGCCTGTTCAGGCGATTGCGTCGGCTGGGGCGACGCGGGCGAGTGAGCCGATCTCCAGCGCGGTCCACAGGGCGCCGTCGGGGCCGACGGTGATGCCGTGCGGTTCGGAGCGGGGGGTGGGCAGGTCGTGGACGGTGATGGAGCCGTCGGAGGTGAGCGAGCCGACGCGGTTGGCGCCCCATTCGGTGAACCAGACGACGCCGTCGCCGTCGGTGGTGACGGCGTGCGGTCGGGCGGCGCGGTCGGGCAGCGGGAACTCGGTGATCTTCCCGTCGGGAGTGATCCGTCCGATCTGCCCGGCGGCGATCTCGACGAACCACAGCACTCCGTCACGGCCCGCGGCGATCCCGACCGGCGCCGCGGCCTCCGTCGGCAGGGGATGCAGGGTGACGGCACCGTTCATGCCGATCCGCCCGATGGCGTTGCCCTGGTTGAGGGTGAACCACATCCCGCCGTCGCCGCCGGCGGTGATCGCCGAGGGGAACGCGCCGGTGACGGGCAGCGGGAACTCGGTGACACTGCCGTCGACGGTGACGCGGCCGATGCGGTCGGTGGCGGTCTCGGTGAACCACAGGGCGCCGTCCGGTCCCGCCGCGAGGCCGAACGGCCCGCAGCCGGGCGTGGGCACGCCGAATGCGTCGATCACACCGTCCGTGGTGATCCGCCCGATCCGGTCGGCCCGGTACTCGGTGAACCACAGCGCTCCGTCCGGGCCGGGGACGATGACGGTCGGCCCGCTGTCGGGGTCGAGCCGGTGACGCGTCGGCTCCTCGCCGGGGACGAGCCGGCCGATCTGGCCGCTGTGGACGAGGGTGAACCACAGGGCGCCGTCCGGTCCCGTGGTGAGGGCGTAAGGTCCCGCGGCGCTGTCGGCAACCGTGTGCTCTTCGATGGACACCTGGGTCACATGCTTCAAAGGGGATTCCCGTTTCCGTGCTCGGTGGCGATGCGTGCGATGTCGTAGGCCAGGACTCCGGCCATGATGGCGTCGGTGTCAACGGCTGTTCACAGATGCCTCGTTCGAGGAGGGGGCCGTATCAGGACCGGTGGAACGGTACGCCACCGCAGGGCCCTTCGCGGGTTCGGACCTCGCCAGCCACAGACCCGTGACCACGGCCGTGGCCAGTGTGACGGCGCCCGCCGCGACGAAGGCGCTGTTGAGGCCGGTCTCGAAGGAGGCGCCGTCGGACTGCCGGGTGCGGACGACGACTCCGAGCAGCGCCACGCCGAGCACCGCGCCGATCTGCCGGGTAGTGCTGCTGACCCCTGAGGCGAGGCCGCCTTCCTGCGGGCTGACCGCTTGGATGGCGGCGCCGGTCAGGGGGGACAGGGTCAGGGCGAAGCCGACGCCGACGACTGCCAGCCGCCACCACACGTTCCCGTAGCCGGTGTCGGCGTGCACCATTCCCAGTGCCACCAACCCCCCTCCGGCCAGGGCCAGACCGACGGTGACCACGACGCGGAAGCCGTACCGGGCGGCGAGCCGGCCCGCATACGGGCTGACGACCACCATGGCGAGGGACATCGGCAGGGTCTGCAGGCCGGCGCGCAGGATCGAGCTGCCCTGGACGTAGACGAAGAACTGGGAGAAGAAGAACGACGAACCCATGAGCGCGAACCCCACCACGACCATGGCGGTGTTGGAGACGGTGAACAGGCGTTGCCCGAACAGCCGCAGCGGCAGCATGGGTGCGCGACGACGGGCTTCTACGGCGATGAAGGCCGCGAGGAGGATCGCCGCGGCGGCGAAGCTGCCCAGGATGACCGGTGAGGTCCAGCCGCGGGCACCGCCCTCGATCAGCCCGTAGGTCAGCGACCCCACCGCCAGCACCGACAACACCGTGCCCGGGATGTCGATCGCGGGGGCGTTGGGATTACGGGACTCACCGAGGTGGCGCAGGCCGACCAGCACGAGGATCATGCCGATGGGCAGATTGACCAGGAAGATCGCGGGCCAGCCGAAGGCTTCCGTCAGGACGCCGCCGGCCACGGGCCCCGCGGCCAGACCGATCCCGCTGAATCCGGCCCACATCCCGATCGCCTTCATCCGTTCCTGCGGCACGGGATGGGCGGCGGCGAGCAGGGCGAGTGAGGCAGGGCTCAACGCCGCGGCCCCGATGCCCTGGAGCACCCGGCCGGCGATCAGCCAGCCGAGGGTGGGCGCGAGGGCGCAGACCAGGGACGCGGCCGTGAACACCACCACGCCGGTCAGGTACACCCGCTTGCGGCCGAAGCGGTCGGCGAAGACGCCGCCGGACATCAGCAGCATGGCGACCAGCAGGACGTACGCGTCGACGATCCACTGCAGACCGGTGAGCTGGGTGTGCAGCCGGTGCTGCATGTCGGGCAGTGCCGCCCCGACGATCGTGTTGTCGAGCAGGACCATGAACTGGCCCAGACAGGTCAGGGCGAGCAGCAGGGTCTGGTGCGACCGACTGTCTGCCCTCGCGTCCGATACGGCCATGGGTCCCCCTTGATGGTTGTCCGCGCCGGCTGCGGCCGGTACGGGCGGCGATACAGCTCAGCTGCCTAACGCAGGTGATGGCTGCGTTAGAGCACTGTAGGGAGGTTCGCGTCGTAAACGCAAGCGATAACTGCGTTAAGGTGGTGGCATGGATGATGAGGGACAACGAGCCCGGCGGCCCGGCGGGCGCAGTGCCCGTGTCGGCGCGCAGGTGCACCAGGCCGTCACCGACCTGGTCGGTGAACGCGGCTACGGCAACTTCACCGTCGGCGAGGTCGCGGCCCGCGCAGGGGTGGCCGACAGCAGCATCTACCGACGGTGGGGCAGCCTGGAAACCCTGCTCGCCGACGTGGCGCTCACCCGCCTCAACGCGCAGTCGCCGATGCCCGACACCGGGACCCTCGACGGCGACCTGCGCACGTACGCGGCCCAAGTGGCCCGCGAGATCACCGGACCCGACGGTCCGGCGGTGCTGCACCTGGCCGTCGCCCTGTCGAGCAGCGGCCAGCAGGGCATGCAGGCCGGCGCCGACCTGCGCGCCGAACGCACCCGGCAACTACAGGCCATGCTCGATCGTGCCCGCGACCGCGGCGAGGAGGCACCCGACGCGTTCGAGGTGCTGGACCACATCCTGGCCCCGATGTACATCCGCGTCCTCTTCGGCATGGTCCCGCTCACCCCGGACTACATCGACGGCCTGGTCGACCGACTGCTGTGACCGCACCGGGCCCGACCGCGGAGGCCCCTCACCCTGCCTTCTGCGGCTCTGCGGTCCGCTCAGGCCTGGTTCTCGGCGACGGCGTACGCCGTGCTGAGGAGGCGTACCCAGCGGATGGTCGAGGCCGGGGAGATGCCGGTGGAGGCAAGGCGCAGGGCCTGGACCTGGCGGCGGACGTCCGAATCGAGCTCGGTGGGCAGCCCGGCGAAGAGGTCCGGCCCGGCTGCTTGCGGATCAAGGAGGCGGGTGACGCTCTGCCACATCGCCTGGCCCGTTTGCGGACAGGGCCACTCGGGCTGACCGCGCTGCGCCTGGTACAGGGCAAGGCCGCGGACGAAGCCGACAGTCTCCAGGAAACCGCCGGCCGGCTCGCCCCAGGCAGCAAGCCGCTGTTCCTGGCGGCGCAGCGCGTCGGGGTGGCCCAAGTGATCGGCGATCAGGCGGCGGGCCCGGTCGATCTGGTCCCGCAGTTCAGCAGCGGGCATCAGCGCCTCCGGCGCGGTGAGGGGAGCCCAGTGTCGGTGAGCCGGTCATCCCTCGTCGAGACAGAGGCAGAAAGGGTGTCCGGCGGGGTCGAGGAGCACTCGGACATTCTCTTGCGGCTGCTCCTCGGCCATCGTTGCGCCCAGGGCGACGGCCTCCGCGACGGCTGAGTTCAGGTCGCCGACCTGGAAGTCGAAGTGCATCATGGGACGCTGCTGGCCGTCGATCGGTGGCCACACCGGAGCGCGGTAGCCTTCGGCCTGCTGGAATACGAAGAACGGCCCTTGCGGGGAGGCGGCGACGATGGCGGTTCCGGGTTCCTCGTGTCCGACGGTCCAGCCGAGGAGTTCGGCGTAGAACCTCGCCAAGCCGCTGGGGTCGGGCGCCTCGATCGCCGTTCCCCACCACATGCCATCAGTTCGAGATTTCATGCCGGCAGCCTGCCTCATGATCCCGCGCTTTGTCGCGGACGAGGTGCGGTCAGCCGGCGGCGAGTCCGTCCCCGGCTGTGCTCATGCGGCGAGTGCGTCCAGCGCCTCCGCGACGGAGGCGGGATTCAGCGGGCCCACGTGTGACGCCTCGGGAAAGTCATGCACACGGAAGCGGTTGCCGGGTGTGAGTACGTCGGCCTCCGCGACCATCCTGTCCTGGAGCGCGGTGGCGATCGTCCGGTCTTGACCGAAGCGCAGGTACGTGCGGGGAACGCGCCCCCACCTGTCAGCCCGGCCGACCGCTCGGCCGGCGTACGCGGCGATGGGCTCGTCGGTCTGCATGCCGGCCAGAATCCGGCGGAAGTCGGCGTCGGGGTAGTCCGCGCAGATCATCTCCTTCAGGAGGGCCAGGGCACGGCTGTCGCCGGTCCGGAAGTTCAGCCGCAGCACACCGAGTCGGTCCGGGTCACCGACCGTCAGCTCGACCGGGCTGACGGCGTCGGCGTTCTCGGGTGCCGCTGTGCAGGCGTCCGCGGTGGGCAGCGTACGGCTGGGGCAGAAGGCCGCCATGTAGCAGAGGTGGTGAAGCAGGTGCGGGACGGCGTCGCCGACACGGCTGACCGATACGCCGCCCAGGCTGTGCCCGACCAGCACCACCGGGCCGTTGTGCGCCGCGCGCCGCACGGCACCCGTGACGCGTGCTTCGTAGTCGTCCAGTCCGAGTCCCTTCAGCGGCGAGGGCTCGACCGCCATCGCGTCGAGGTCCTGCCGCTGGTACGACTCCGGGACGAAGGCCTCCGCCCCGTGCCGCGGTTGATCCACCATCACGGCGCGGTGACCGCGCAGCGTCAGCTCCCGCGCGATCGGCATCCAGAAAGCGCCCGCGCTGTGCGTACCGTGCACCAGCACGTAGGTGGTGGGCCCTCGACGTGGCGCCGCCGCCGCTCGTGAGGTTCCGAGCCCGCCGGCCAGCGCCGTACCTCCCACCGCGAGTCCCAGACCGCGCAGTGCCGTCCGCCTGGTAGTACCGGTTCGTTGGTCGTTCGTGGCATCCGTCATGCTCCGACGCTATGAGCGGCCCGCTGAGCGAACCAGCGGCCCAGCACCCCGGCGGGGGTGGGCCTGGCACCACCCTCCAACACGGAAACGAAGGGCGCACGCACGGCACCGACATGACGAGGCGACACATATCGTCCGCGTATCGAGAACCGCATACGCCCGGGCAACACCCCGCCGCCTTGACTCCCGGCATGTCCTCCAGCGAACCAGTACGAGCAGCAGCCGGGACTCCGGTCGTCAGGGCGATCAGCGCCGCCGAGCACTTGGCGTTCGTGCGGACCCAGCGGTCGGTCAGCTTTCTCCAGACGCCGGCGTGGGGTCGCGTCAAGACCGAGTGGCGCAGTGAATCCCTCGGTTGGTTCCGCGGTCGGCGCCTGGTCGGCGCCGGGCTCGTCCTGCACCGCCCGGTGCCGCGGCTCGACCGCTTCACGCTGGCGTATCTGGCCGAGGGCCCGGTCATCGACTGGAGCGGCGAGATCGGCGCCTGGCTCGATCCGTTGGCGGCCTACCTCAAGCAGCACGGCGCGTTCGCGATCCGGCTCGGCCCACCGGTGGTCACCGACATGTGGAGCGCCGCCCAGGTCAAGGAGGGCATCGCCGCCCCCGAAGTCCGGCGGCTGACCGACCTGCCCGGCCAGTGGGGAGATCCGGCCGGGGCCCGTGTGAGCAGCGAGCTCAGGGCGGCGGGCTGGCTGCCGCAGAACCCGCAGGACGGGTTCGGGATCGGGCATCCGCAGTTCAAGTACGAGATCCCGCTGGCGGGCAGGACCGAGGACGACCTGCTCAGGGGCATGAGCCAGCAGTGGCGCCGGAACATCAAGAGGGCGGCCAGGGAAGGCGTCGAGGTCACGGCCGGCACCGGTAGCCCGTCAGACTTGAAGGCGTTCCACGACCTGTACGTCCACACCGCGCAGCGCGACCGCTTCACGCCCCGGCCGTTGCGCTACTTCGAGACCATGTTCGCGGCGCTGAGCGCCGAGGACCCCGAGCGCATCACGCTCTATCTGGCCCGCCATCAGGGCGACTTGGCCGCCGCCACCGTCCTGGTCCGGGTCGGCACCCACGCGGTGTACGCCTACGGCGCCTCCGCCACCGACAAGCGCGAGGTGCGCGGCTCCCACGCCTGCCAGTGGGCGATGATCCGCGACGCCCTCGCGGCCGGCTGCGATGTCTACGACCTTCGTGGCATCACCCCCACCCTCGATGCCGACGACCCGCACGTCGGCCTGGTCCGGTTCAAGGTCGGCACCGGCGGGCGGGCGGTGCGCTACGTCGGTGAGTGGGACCTGCCACTGCGGCCGATGGTCTACCGGGCCTTCGACCTCTACATGAGGCGGCGCGGGCACTGAACTAGCCCAGTGCGGCGGCGACTTCGTCGAGGCGGGCCCCGCGTGACGCCTTGACCAGGACCACATCGCCGGTGGTGAGGTGGTCGCGCAGCCAGTGGACGGCCGCGTCGTTGTCGGCGAGGACCAACGCCCCCTCTCCCGCGCCGTCGGCGATCGGGCGGGCGACCTCGCCGACGGCGGCCACCACGTCGGCCCGGGCGGCGGCGTACGTCCCGACGCCGCGGTGCTCGGCCTCGCTGTCGTCGTCGCCGAGTTCGAGCATGGCGCCGAGTACGGCGATGCGGCGTCCGCCCGCGATGGCCGCCAGCGCGTCCAGGGCGGCGCGGGTCGAGTCGGGGTTGGCGTTGTAGGAGTCGTTGAGCAGCGTCGCACCGCAGGCGAGGCCGCGCGACTCCAGGCGCCAGGGGGACAACGTGGCGCTGGCCAGGGCCGCCGTGGCCAGGGCGAGCGGCACACCGGCCGCGAGCGCCGCCGCCACGGCAGCCGACGCGTTGGGTGCCTGGTGGGCGCCGATGAGCGGCAGGGAGATGTGAGTCGTGCCGACGGGGGTCCGCAGTGTGCAGGACGGCCGGGCGAGCCGGTCGAGGGTCAGGTCGAGTACCTGTACGTCGGCATGGGCCGCCCGGCCGAAGGTCAGTACTGGACCGTCCGTGAGCGCCCGCATTGCGGTCACCCGGGGATCGTCGGCGCTGAGGACGGCGGTGCCGCCGGGCGAAAGTCCCTGCACCAGTTCGCTCTTGGTCCTGGCGATGGCGGCGCGCGCGACCCGAACTCGCCGAGGTGAGCCAGTCCGACGTTGAGGACGACGGCGATGTCAGGCGCGACCAGCCCGGTGAGCGCGGCGATGTCTCCGACATGACGGGCACCCATCTCCAGAACGAGAAATCTGGTGTCCGCGTCGGCGCGCAGCATGGTGAGCGGCACACCGAGCTCGTTGTTGAGCGAGCCCACCGTGGCGATGGTCGGCCCGGCTTCCGAAAGCACGGCCGCCAGCAGGTCCTTGGTGCCGGTCTTGCCCTGCGAGCCGGTCACCCCGACAACGGTCAGTCCCTCGCGCAGCCGGGCCACGACTGGCGCGGCGAGCCTCTGCAGCGCACCCCGTACGTCCTCGACGACGACGGTGGGCAGCGGCGTGGGCCGGGAGCCGAGCACGGCCACCGCACCGGCCCGCCCGGCCTGTTCCGCGAAGTCGTGGCCATCGGCCTGCGCGCCGGCGAAGGCGACGAAAAGGCCACCCGGTCCGGCCTGCCGACTGTCGATCACGGCCGGCGCGGTCACGGTCGCAGAGCCGTCGCCCTCGGTCGTTCCGCCGACGATCTCGGCGATCTCACCGAGCCCGAGCGGGATCACGCCGATCCCCTGAAGGCCATCTCCGGTATTGAGTAAGTCATCTGCCCAGTCAAGGGAGTTGGGCGTATCGCGGGCATATCGAAAAACCCATACGTTCCGGCAACAGCGCCCCGCCTTGACTGCAGCCATGACCCACAGCGAAACGACCCGCATCACCATGTACGGGTGCGGCCCGGACGAAGCCGCTCTGTTCCGCGAGTTGGCGCCCGGTCTCGGTGTGCGGCCGACCATCACCGACGCACCGGTGTCCGAAGCCAATGCCGGACTGGCCTCCGGCAGCCGGTGCATCAGCGTCGGCCACAAAACGCCCGTCACCCCTGCCACACTGCGTGCGCTCCGTGGAGCCGGCGTCAGGTATATCTCCACGCGCAGCATCGGATACAACCACATCGACCTGGAACACGCGGTCAGCGTCGGCATCTTGGTCGAAAACGTCTCCTACTCTCCGGACAGCGTCGCCGACTACACGCTGATGCTCATGCTGATGGCGATACGGGACGCGAAATCCCTCGTCCGCCGCACCGACATGCACGATTACCGGCTGAGCGACGCACGCGGAAAGGAACTGCGCGACCTGACCGTCGGGGTGATCGGTACGGGCCGTATCGGCGCCGCGGTCATGGACCGGCTCCGCGGCTTCGGCTGCCCCGTCCTGGCCCACGACCATCGCCCCGTGGACCATCCCGCCGATGCCGTCGAATACGTTCCTCTCGACGAACTGCTGCGGCGCAGCGACCTGGTCACTCTCCACGCACCACTCACCGCTGCCACGCACCATCTGCTGAACTCGCAGCGCCTGGCGCAGATGAAGAACGACGCCCTGATCGTCAACACCGGACGTGGCGCGCTCATCGACACCGAGGCCCTTCTCCAGGAACTGGAGAGCGGCCGACTGGGCGGCGCGGCGCTGGACGTAGTCGAAGGCGAGGAAGGCATCTTCTACGCCGACTGCCGGGACAAACCCCTGCAATCCAAAGCCCTGTTGAGGCTGCAGGAGCTGCCGAACGCGGTCATCAGCCCACACACCGCCTATTACACGGATCACGCCCTGCGCGACACCGTGCAGAACTCCCTCACCAACTGCCTGACATTCGAAAGCAGGAATCAGCATGCCTAGGCTCAAGGTCGGCATCGTCTTCGGGGGCCGTTCCGAGGAGCACCCCGTCTCCGTCAAGTCCGCGCGCGAAGTGGCCCGGAACCTCGACCCCGAGAAGTACGACCCCTTCTACATCGGCATCACAAAGAACGGCGCCTGGAAACTCTATGACGGCGACGGTGGCGGCCCCGACGCGGAGTGGGAGAACGGCAACTGCCGCCCCGTCGTGCTGTCTCCGGACAGCGACGTGCACGGACTTCTCACGCTGGAGCAGGGGAGTTACGGAACGGTACGACTGGACGTCGTCCTGCCCGTGCTGCACGGCACCCTCGGCGAGGACGGCGCGATGCAGGGCCTGCTGGAGCTCTCCGGCATCCCCTACGTGGGCTGCGACGTCCAGAGCTCCGCTCTCTGCATGGACAAGTCCCTGGCCTATGTCGTCGCCCGAAGCGCGGGCATCGCCACCCCGAACTTCTGGACCGTCACCACGGACGACATCCTCGACCCCGCCCAACTCACCTATCCGGTCTTCGTGAAACCGGCCCGATCGGGGTCGTCCTTCGGCGTCACCAAGGTGTCCCGACCGGAGGAGGTCCCGAGTGCGGTGGAAGCGGCACGGCAGTACGACTCCAAGGTGCTGATCGAGGAGGCCGTCGTCGGCAGCGAGATCGGCTGCGCGATCCTCGGGAACGGCTCGGATCTCATCGCGGGCGAGGTGGACCGTATCGCGCTCTCGCACGGATTCTTCCGGATCCACCAGGAAGACACCCCCGAGACCGGTTCCGACAACTCCACGGCCATCGTTCCGGCCGACATCCCGGAAGAGTCGCGGCTGCTCGTCCAGGAGGCGGCCAGGACCGTGTACCGCGCGTTGGGATGCCGCGGTCTTTCGCGGGTGGACATGTTCCTCAAGGAGGACGGAGAAGTAGTCCTCAACGAGGTCAACACCCTCCCCGGCATGACCTCGTACAGCCGCTACCCGAGGATGATGGCGGCCGCGGGCCTGCCGCTCTCCGAGGTGATCGACCGGGCGGTGTCCCTCGCCTTGACGGGAAGGCCTCGATGAAGCCGATACAGCCGACCGAGTCGACGATGGACGACTCGGTCTCCAAGGACGACTTCGTCTATGTGGACGACCTGATATCCGGCATACGCTGGGATGCCAAGTACGCCACATGGGACAACTTCACCGGCAAACCGGTGGACGGATATCTGGCCAACCGAGTCGTCGGTACGAGGGCACTGTGCGCGGCCCTGGAGAACGCCCGGGAGCAGGCCGCATCACTGGGCTTCGGCCTACTGTTGTGGGACGCCTATCGCCCACAGCACGCCGTCGACTGTTTTCTGCGCTGGGCGCAGCAGCCGGAGGACGGCCGGACGAAGTCGCGGCACTATCCCCGTATCGGCAGGACCGAGATGTTCGAGAAGGGCTATGTGGCCGCCAGATCAGGCCACAGCCGGGGCAGCACCGTCGACCTCACGCTCTATCACCGGACCACCGGCGAACTCGTCCCCATGGGCGGCGACCACGACCTGATGGACCCCGTCTCGCACCATGGCGCACAAGGGATCACCTCCGTCGAAGCGCAGAACCGTAAGCATCTGCGGTCCATCATGGAGACCTGCGGTTTCAGCGCGTACGAGCGCGAGTGGTGGCATTACACGCTCGACAACGAGCCGTATCCGGACACCTATTTCAACTTTCCCCTCACATAGGCCGAGGGGCACACCCGCAAACCTCCGACTGGGCGGACTGGCGCTCGCTCAGCACTGTGGCCACGCCCATACCCCACTGGCGGCCGCTGTGCGCACGCAGAGTGAGGTCATCCTTGGCGGGGTTCGCCCCACCCCGGCAGGATCGGAGGCAGGCCGCCGAGACCGCGGGTTGGGCGCTTCGGCATCGACGACTCCCCCTCGCCTTCGTCCCAGCGGCCGAAGGCGAGATCGATGGCCGTGGCGAACTCGGCGAAGAAGCGCGACCGTGTCGCGGCGAAGATGCGTCCAGGCCGCGGCCGCAGATCCGCACCCTGGCCGGAGACCAGCTCCACCCGGATGGACAGCCAGGCACGCGCCACGATCTCAACTCCTTTGCGTATCCGGTTCATCGGCCAGATCAGGGCAACTGAGTGTGACTGTCGAGCGAGGAGTCGAGCTGACCGTACATGGGGATTTCCAGCCGCCGTCGCGGGGCGCTCGGTGCCCGGAGGGGAGAGAGGCCGGCCAAAAGGCTGCTGTCCCGATCCTGGAGCGGCTCACCGTGATGGCTGCGACGAGGAGCGGCTCCGACGCGCGGTCACCTCGCTGAGGCTCGCGGGGTCGCGGGGTCGCGGGCAGAGCGTGATCCGCGCCGATGGGAGGCGGGGGCGTCAGGCCGCGAGTTTGTTGAATTTGCGGATCTGCTGGTCGAAGACCCGGGCGGGAGCGATGCGGCGTAGCAGGCTGAGGCGCCGGGCGAGCGATCCGGCGGTGGAGCGCAGTCGCGGCTTGCGTGCGGTGGCGGCCGTGACGATGGTCCGGGCGACGACGATGGGGGCGTCGCCGCCGGTGACCGCCTCGGCGACCAACTGGTCGACGAGGCGCCGCTGTTGGGCGTAGGCGGGTAGCGGCGTGTCGGGCTGTACGAGGTTGCCCTCGAACGCGGTGCTGGTCCCGCCGGGCTGGACGAGCAGGACCCGCACGCCGAACTCACGGACCTCGTGGTCCACGGACTCGGAATAGCCCTCGACCGCATGTTTGGACGCGATGTAGGCGGCCATGTACGGCTGGGGGATGAAGCCGTAGATCGACGACAGGTTGATGATGCGGCCACGGCCCTGGGCGCGCATGTGCGGCAGGACGGCCTTCGTCATGCGGATGACGCCGAAGACGTTGATGTCGAAGACATGTTGGTGCTGCGCCAGTGAGCTTTCCTCGGTGGCGCCCGACGAGCCGATGCCGGCGTTGTTGATCAGGACGTCGATCCGGCCGAACTGATCGATGACCTGCTGGACGAGGGTGGCGACCGAGGTGTCACTGCTTACGTCGAGGTCGAGGTAGGTCACACCGTCGCGGGGGGTGACCTTCGAGGTGTTCCGGCTGGTTCCGATCACCTCGAAACCCGCTTCGACGAGGGCGAGGGCCGTGGCCTCTCCGATGCCGGAGGAGGCGCCTGTCACGAGTGCTACAGGTCGTTTCGGGGCCATCATGAGCTCCTGGGTGGGGGGTTGGTCACAAGGGTTTCCTCACGTCATCCGGACGACGACCTTGCCGGCCTTCGCGTGCCCCGCCGCGACGTGCTCCAGTGCTTGCGGGGTCGATGCGAAGGGGAAGACGGTGTCGACGACGGGTCGGATCTTCCCGGCGTCGATGAGCGCGGTGAGCTCACGGAGCTGGTCACCCCCGGCCTTCATGAACAGGAAGGAGTACGTGACGCCGCGTCGCCGGGCGCGCCGTCGGGTCGGGAAGCTCAGTGCCGACATCGCCAGCCGGATGACCGGGTTCGCGCCCAGCTCCCTGCCGAACTCGGCGTCGGGAGGGCCTGCGACGCTGATGAGCTTTCCGCCCGGTTTGAGCACGTCCAGTGACTTCGTCAGAGTCTCGCCGCCGAGCGAGTCCAGGACCAGGTCGTAGTCGTGGAGGACGGTCTCGAACGCCTGTGTCTTGTAGTCGACGACGACGTCCGCCCCCAGACTCTTCACCACGTCGACGTTGCCCGTGCTCGTCGTGGTGGCCACCTGCGCGCCCAGCTCCTTCGCCAGCTGGATGGCGATCGTCCCCAGACCGCCGGACCCGCCATGGACGAGGACCTTCTGACCAGGCTGGACGCGGGCCCGTTCGACCAGCACCTGCCACGAGGTCAGCGCGACCAGGGGAAGGGACGCGGCCTCCTCCATGCTCAGCGCGGCCGGTTTGATCGCCAGGTCGTCCTGGTGCACCGCGATGAGTTCGGCGAACGTGCCGATGCGGTTCTTGTCGGGCCGTGCGTAGACGTCGTCGCCCACCCTGAACCGTGTGACGGCCGTACCCACTGCGACCACGGTCCCGGCCAGGTCGTTGCCCAGGATGAACGGGACCCGGTACGGCAGGACCGTCCTCATCTTCCCGTCCAGGATCATCCGGTCGAGCGGGTTGACACTCGCGGCGCGAATCCGGACCAGGACGTCGTGCGCGCCAGGCTCCGGGTCCGGAACCTCACCGGCACGCAGGCCGGCTCGGCTGCCGTAGCGGTCGACCAGGAAGGCCCTCATCGTTGTCTCCGTTTCGTGCCTCGGGCGGAGCTGGCGCAACGTGCCGAGGTCCATTAAATTACGATCGTAATCGTAAGCATCGGGTGCCCGGGTCGCAACTCGGTCCTACGGCTCGCCGGCTTGCGGTCGATTAAATTACGGTCATAATGTAATGGTCGACATGAGGCTGAGGGGCCTGGCATCCGCAGGGGCGTGACTCCTTCCGAGTGCCGACTCTCGACCAGCAGAGTGCGGCCGCAGCCGAGACCTCCCATGGAACTGCGCGCACCTCCTCGAACCGAAGGGCACAGCCGTGAACGACGCACAAGGCGTACGAGACGACGTGGTGACCTCGTACAAGAACGCACCCACCCACACCCTCACCGCCGGGGGAGTGACCTTCGCCTACCGCGACCTCGGCCCCAGGACCGGCGTCCCGGTGGTCTTCATCACCCACCTCGCCGCGGTGCTGGACAACTGGGACCCCCGCGTCGTCGACGGCATCGCCGCCAAGCACCGGGTCATCACCTTCGACAACAGGGGCGTCGGCGCCACCACCGGATCGACGCCGAAGACGATCCAGGAGATGGCGAAGGACGCCGTCACGTTCATCCGGGCGCTCGGGCTCGAGCGGGTCGACATCCTCAGCTTCTCGATGGGCGGCATGATCGCCCAGGTGATCGTGCAGACCGATCCGCAGCTCGTCCGCAAGCTGATCCTCACCGGCACGGGTCCGGCAGGCGGCGAGGGCATCAAGAACGTGACGCGGGTGTCGCATCTCGACACCGTCCGGGCGTTGTTCACCCTCCAGGACCCCAAGCAGTTCCTGTTCTTCACGCGCACCGCCAACGGGCGACGAGCCGGAAAGGAGTTCCTGGCCCGTCTGAAGGAGCGCACCGACGACCGGGACAAGACCATCTCCCTCACCGCGTACGGCGCCCAGCTCAAGGCCATTCACCGCTGGGGACTTGAGCGGCCCCATGATCTGTCCCGCGTCCAACAGCCCGTGCTCGTCGCCAACGGCGACCACGACAGGATGGTGCCGACACCGAACTCGGCGGATCTGGCGCGACGGCTGCCCAACGCCGAGCTGGTGATCTACCCCGACGCCGGCCACGGCGGCATCTTCCAGTTCCACGAGCAGTTCGTGGCGAAAGCCCTCGAGTTTCTCGAACGTTCATAAGGGCCCGGTGCCGGGGCGTGCCCTCCCTGGCCGTGACGTTCTCCGGGCTCCAGCAGAAAAGCCGCCCGTGCCCCACTGGACAGCCGCACATCGTCGCGTGCGTGCTCCGGAGGAGGCGCGGGCGTCTCTGACGCCCTCCCTCCTGCGATCCACCGATGTCTCAGCGCATGAACGCAAGAGCGTTCTCAATCCCCTGTTCGAGGACCTCGTCGGCCGACTTCTGGTCGGAGAGTGCGCGGGACAGTTGCACGGTCCCCACCATCATGCTGAACAGCCCGATGGCCTTACCGCGGGCGGACTTCGGATCGCCAGGGGCCAGCCGGGCCGCGATCTCCTCCAGGATGGCTTTCGCCCCCTCGCTGTAAGCCTCCTTGGTCGCGTCCTCACAGCGGCCGATCTCGTCGAGAAGCGCGGCGGAGGGACATCCGGTGCCCGGCTCGTCGCGGTGCCCGGGCGACAGATACTCGCGGATCAGGTCCTCGAGTCCGAGGCGACCTGGCCGCAGTGTGTCGTACATCGCCACCTGCGAGCGCAGTTCGGCGGCGACGACGTTGGCGACGAGGTCGTCCTTGGAGGCGAAGTGGGCGTAGAAGGCTCCGTTGGTGAGCCCGGCGTCCGACATCAGCGTGGAGATGCCCGATCCGTCGATCCCGTCCTGCTTGAACCGTCGGCCGGCCTGCTCGATGATCCGTTGCCGCGTGACCTGCTTGTGCTCCTTGGCATAGCGCGCCACGCGCTTCCTCCCGTCGCTCGGCGAGGCCATCGCCTCGCACCCCAGCCCAGTTCGTGATCTGACATCCATAATATTATGACCGTCAGGGTTGCTAAGCGGGCGACGCGTGAGCGTCGGCGGCGCGCCTGTCACGGCACGTCGGCCCGGGCACCACTGAGTCGGTCGAACGGTTCCGCTGTCAGAGCTTCACGATCGGCCAGTCGAGCAGCCACCGCCTGGCACGGTCTTGAGTCGCGACTGCCGCCTGGATGTCGCCCGGGGGGTTCAGGAAGGGAGGGAGGGCAGGCGGCCGTCGGCGATGGCCTGGGAGAAGGTGATGTAGTCGTCCTGCGTCTGGTGCGCGTAGCCGACGGCGAAGGAGGCGACGGCCCTGTCGAAGGAGTCGTCGTCGCCCAGGTAGGCGGCGATGGCGACGCGGTTGCCGGAGCGGGCGTGGCCGCGGGCCAGCGCGCGGCCACAGAGGCCGGCGTACTGGTGCATCAAGCTGTTGGACAGGCTCTGGACGGCCGCGGACCCCTTCATGTCGAGCAACTGCCGCCAGTAGAAGTGGCGTCCGGTGGGCCCGGTCGACCACCCGAGGAAGATGTCACCGAACGCCTGAAGCAGCCGCTGTCCTTCGACCACGCGCCGTCCCTCATGGGCGACGGGCACCTGCACGTAAGGGGCGAGGACGGAAGGCTCGGCCTCCTTGGCCTGCAGCAGCAGGAGTTCGCCCGCCACGCGCCCCTCCAGCAACAGGACCCAGCAGCGGGTCCCGACGCTGCCGATACCGACCACCTTGCGGGCCGCGTCCAGGATGCGGAAGCGGTCCAGCAGCCTGGCCTGGGCCGACGGCAGGGTGGCGCGATAGTCCTCAAAGGCGTGCTCCACCGTGGCACGGTCCTCCTCCCCGACCGGTTCGACCAGGGGCGGCGCGTGGACGAAACGGGGCCGTCCGTCGGGACCGGGCTCGGTGAGCTTGGCGACGGCCTTGTCGCTGTCCGTCTGTCGCGCCTGGTCCAGGGTGCGCCGCAGCCGGGCCTGTTGCAGGGAGTTGCCGACCTCCTGGAGCAGGTCGTCGGCCGCGATGTGCTCGTACCAGACGGCGAGTTCGGTGGCAGAGGCGAGCTCGCTCAGATGCACACGGTAGTCATGGGCGGCCTCACTCGCCGCGGCTGCGGCGGTCTCCTGGGTCGCGCCGTTGTCGAGCGCGGCCACAACGATGCTGGCGGCCAGGCGCTTGACGTCCCATTCGAAGGGGCCCGGCAGGGTCTCGTCGAAGTCGTCCAGGTCGAAGACCAGTCGGCGCTCCGGGGAGGCGAACAGGCCGAAGTTGGACAGGTGCGCGTCTCCCGAGAGCTGCACGGTCAGCCCGGAGTCCGGGCGCCCGGCCAGGTCGGCGGCCATGACGGCGGGAGTGCCCCGGTAGAAGGCGGACAGGGAACCCGTCATACGGCTGTACCGGAACGGCAGCAGCTCAGGGATCCGCGGCGCCGCCTCCTCTTCCAGGATCTCCACGAGGTCACGCCGCTGGGGGGAGGGGGCCCACTCACCGTGCATACCCAGCGGGAGGCGTTCGCGCGCCGCCCGCCCAGTGGCGAAGGGATCCTCGGGCGGCGCGAGGCCCCCAGCGAGCGGCTGGCCGGGGGAACGAGGGATCGTGGACACGGGATGGCTCCTCTGGGGTGAGGGCGGGTCTCGGGCGAGGCGTGGTGCCGTCGGCGGCATGTTCGATTACCGCGCCTGGACACGGTCGGCCGCGGTGCGGGCCACGGCTGCGGTGCGGCCCCTTTGCCGACCCGGGATGTCATCACGGGCCGGTTACCGGCCATGTGCCTGTTCACGAGTCTTCTCCCAGCGTCCCACGGCTGCCGAGGTCCGCCACTTCGGACTACCGCCGCCTCGCCGGGCCGATGCGGCGAAGCGGCGTGACAATGAAAGACGTCCGCTCTTCAGGATCTGGGAGGCACCGTGAGCGATCTCGAATTCGAACAGAAGCGGACGCTGTCACGCGTCGAGGCAGCCGACCAGCTCGAGGCCGTGGCAGCGGCGCTCCGACGCGGTGGCCAGGCGGAGCTGGATCTCGGCCCGGGTCGGCTGACAGTGCGGATCCCGGACGAGCTCCGCACCGAGATCGAGGTCGAGCTGGAGGACGGCGAGATAGACCTGGAGATCGAACTGTCCTGGCAGACGCCACAGCCTCACCGGACGGCGCGCGAGGACTGACGGGAGCCAGCCGGAGGAGCTACCGCCGCCCAACGGTGATCGTGCCGCTCCCGGTGCCCGTCAGCCGAGGATCTGGCGCTTCTGCGCCTGCATCTCCTCGTCGGTCAGGACTCCCTGCGCCTTGAGGTCGGCGAGCTGCTTGAGCTGGTCGATCTTGTTGGTCATGTCGTCGCCCGCGGAGGACGGTGCCGGCGCCTGGGGCGGAGCCGGAGGCTGGGCGGCAGCAGGCTGCTCGTAAGCGGGCTGCCGCTGCTCCTGTTCTGCCCAGCGGCCGGCCTGACGCCTGGAGACGCGATTGGACACCGCGGTGGCGGTGCCTGAGATCACCGCGGTCCGTGCGATGCCTCGAAGAAGTCCTGGCATGCTGCGTCATCTCCCAAGTCGAGTGATGAAGGGGGGTGAGTGCGGGCGTGGCCGGCCGGTGAGCGGGCCGTGCGCGGCTCGCCGGTAGGGTCCGGCGTCGTCAGACGTTCACCGGTCCGCTCGACGTCGGCGGGGTGGCCCGCTCGATCGCCTCCAGCGACGCCAGCAGTGCCTGCACCGGGATCCTCCCGCTGGCCACCATCGCGGCGCCGCCGCGTCGCAGCTCGCGGGCCAGCGGCGCGGCCCAGGTGTTCTCGTACACGAGGATCGCGGCGGAGGTGTCGGCCTCCAGTGCCGCGGCGGCATCCTGAAGGTCGCTGTGGTCGAGCAGGCCTGAGGAGGCTCCCTCGAACACCGTGAGGTCGACCCCTTCGCCGAGCTCCTGCAGTTCCAGCCCGGCCACCGAGCCGTCCGCGTCCTTGCGGACGAACACCAGGTCGAGGATGCGGATGATGCCGCGGTCGACGAGATCGAGGAGCAGGGGGAATCCCTCTCCCGTCATGCGGTTGCCGGGAAATTCGAGGACCAGGTAGTCGACAGGTCCCATGTCGTCGAGCTCTGTGTTCACGACCACTCCCCAGAAGCGGATTCGGTCCAACGGGGCGTCCGGAGCAAGTGCACCCGGGCCGGCACGTCGGCGACCGCAGGGGTGACTTCCGTCAGCCCATTCCAGCATCGGGCGGGCGCCCCCGCACCTCGTGCCGAACAGGTACCCGACGGCGACCGGGGCCGTGGGCGTACGACACCGCACCGCCCGGCTCATCCGCCCGGGGCCTTCCGCCGGTCCCGACGACGCCTACGCCTGGATGACGAGCCGAACCTGGTCGAACCTGCGCGCAGCGAGATCGGCGGGGCGCATGAGCCAGTAGAGCGCGCCTTCACCGCCCCACATCATGTTCCTCTCGTTCTCGCCGGCGAACTGCGCGAGCAGAACCCAACGATCGGCTTCCTCGTCCAGCGCCGGATCACCCCACTCGCGCCTCTCGGCGAGCGTCGCCTCCGCGATCTCGTACTCCACCGGGCCCTGAAGGGGGCAGGCATGACCGCCGATCTGGTGGTCGATCCGGGTGCGCAGGCGCGCGAAGGCACGGACGAACGCCGCGAGCTCGCCCGGAGTGTCGCGCCGACTGGACGGCCAGGCACGCATGTCGCCCAGCAGCGCCCGTCTGACCTGCGGCAGCCACAGATCGGGCGCGCTCTGCTCGCCCGCCGCGGTCAGTTCGACACGTGGGTACGGCTCCAGGACGGATGGCGTCTCAGCCGCGAAGACGGGTGTGTTCTCCGGTACGTACAGCACCTGGGCGCCGACCCAGGTCTCGGCGTCGTCGACGCACACGACGGCGTCTGCCTGCGTCTGACCGTCGAAGCAGAAGAAGAGAAGGGCGCCGTCCTGCGGGAACTCCTCGCCGAGCCCCTCGTGGGGCAGAGCGGCACACCGCACCGACGCGATGAAGGACAAGGGCCCGCGGCCGGGCCATTCGGGCCAGGCGACCCCGGCGGGCAGATGCGGGGCCCCGCCCAGAACGGCCACGACCGCCTCGCCGGCGTCGGTCCGCCGCAGACGTGCACAAGGACGCAATAGCGCTGTCCAGCGCTGAGCCAGATCGCCGGGAAGATGCGCGTCGGCAAGCGCGGAGTACGGCCCATCAGACATGCCGTGCATCATGTCTGATCCCGCCGGCACTGCCGTACCGAGGGTCTGCATGTTGCTCGCGTGTGCCGCAGACCAGGTCGCCGCTCGCAGGACGGCCGTACGTCAGGCGCCCGGCGAGGCCGCGGCGACGGAGACCTGAGCCGTCCAGGACCCGGCTTGCTGCGGCGGATCCCAGATCACATCGACGTCAGTGTGGTGGACGTCGTGCGCGAGCGCCACGACCAGGGCGGCCGCAGCGGCCCGTGCGCCGGCCGCATCGGCGTTGGGCGGCAGGTTGCCAAGGCGCCCGCAGATCATCCCGCCCTTCTCGGTGAGCACACTGTGGCGGTACCCGTCCGGCGTTGCCAGCAGAACGATGCCGCTCGGCATGCCGATGGGAGGTCGGGTCTTCGCCACACGATCTCGCCGCGCCATGGACCCATTCAACCCACGCCGCGCCCCTCCCGTCGATCACCGTCGCAATTCGCTGATCAGCATCCCGGCGTGCACGACCAGGGCGAGAAGCGGGATGACCAGGAAAGCCTTGCCCATGCGCGAGAGCCGGGCGGTGTTCATCCGAAATCCGAGCCCCCGGCGCCGTACGCCGACTGCCGCCAGGGCGAGTTGGAGGGCTTTCGCCACCTCGTGCGCGGGCGACAGGTGGCTCTTCTCCCCGGGCAGCGGACCGACCGGGCACACCCGCGCCCGCCATTGCGCATCGAAGGACACAACGGCCGAAGCCCAGCCGTTGCCACTGAGGTGCACCGCGTCGGCCGCGCCGGAAGGCGCCGGCAGCGAGGCGTCAAGCCGCTCGGTCAGTCCAGCCGGCAAAGGCTGACCAGGCAGCAGGGCCAGCACCTTCTGCGGCGGCACATGCCGCACGGCGTGATCGAACTCCCACCACAACTGCTCGCCTTCCCCGAGCCGGATGACCACCAGCCGGGACTGCTCCATCAGCCGAGCCACGGCCGACTGCCAGGTGTCCGAGGGGAAGTACAGGCGTACGGCTCCCATCGGGGGGAGCCGTTCGTCGGGTCGGCCGACGGCCACGACCGGGCCGAAGGCGCCGAGGACCGTGGCGAAGAGCTCCTCGCGGGTCTCGAACCCCACGAGCTGCAGCATCCCCGGCAGGGGGTTGTCACCCGTGCGAGCCGCCTCTTCGTCGTCCACGAAACTGCGCAGGTACAGCACCGGTGCCCGCCCGCCGCGGGCCAGCGCCCGGATCGGGTCCACCCGGGCCCGGGGCCGGGAGTGACGCAGGAGGACGGAGCCGGAGACCGCGAGCGTCAGGCCGCCGACCAACAGCAACGCCCGGACACCGAGGTCGATGCCCAGACCCCACGCCGTGACGGCGGCCGTTCCGCCGAAAATCCCTGCCAGCAAGAGGACATACGCCACGCCGGTCAGGAGACCGTGGAGAGATCGGTACCACCAGGGCCGGACCGGAGTGAGCTCGCGGGCCATCCGCACGACATCGGACGCGATCTGCACACCACGCCGACGCCGACGCCGCGCGAGGAGCACCCAACTCGCAGCAAAGGGCAGGCCGGCGGCGCCATACGTCACGAACGCGCCGCGTTTGCGGGTGACGTCCGCAGCGGTGCGCCGCCGTTCCCCGGCGACATCTGACGGCACGTCACGCAAGTATGTTTCCGCGAAGGCCAGATCGCACGCCGGGTCCGTCCGGGTCGGCAGGGCCCTCCCGGGGCACCGATCGCTCGCCTGCTCCGCCCAGGGATCCTTCGGCAGGGACCCTGTCCGGCGATAGCTTCGCCACTGCTCGAGCGACTCCGTCGCCAACTCCAGCGACAGGGTGGCCCGGTAATGACCGGGAGGCGCGGCGTGCTGGAGGGAGCGGGCCGCCGCGTCGATGTCCCGCAGCGCCGTCCGTTCCGGCTGGGTCAGTGCGGGGCCGGCGGGGTGGGCGACCGCGCGCAGGCGGGCTGCCGCGGAGATCAGCTCCTGGGCCTGCCGGGGCGCGTCCTGGAGCATCCGCTGCTCGTGCAGCGACCCGCTCCAGGAGAGGAGGAAGTGGGCGGCGAGGTACAGCAGATTGCAGGCGACGAAGGCCGAGGCGCGCAGCGCGAACCCGTCGGGAATTCTTTTCCGGCCCATGGCGCCCCCCGGCGATCCGACGTGCTCAGCACGGACCGACCGCCCACGAGCGCCGGTGCTGTGATTGTGCCGTACGGTGACCGGACCGTGGCCCGGAGTTGAGGAAGACACCTCTGCCGTGCAGGGGCGGGCCGAGGGTGGCTGCGACGGCTCGGGCCAGCGCGCTCGTCGTGTGCCGGGTCGCGGGGTCGTCGCCCGCTCTCCTCACGCCGTGGCGTCCCTGAACTGCCCCAGCCAGCGGAACCTCCCGCCCGTCACCTGGAACAGATACAGGGCCTCCATGGTGAAGCGCGTACTGAGGCCCGTATAGCGCAACTCCTTGGTGATCCCCCGGTAGTCCGTGTCCCGCAACCCGCCCGTGATCGCCCCCCGTTCGGCGCGGGACGGGCCCAGCGTCGCCATGACATCGGCGACGAACAGCGTCGCGTCGTACGCCTCGGCCGAGTACCAGGGCGGCGTCGTGCGGAAGCGTTCGCGGTAGGCGGTGACGAAGGGCTTGGCGGCTGTCACCCGGGCGGGGTCGAGGAAGGGGGCGGCGAGGATCCAGCCTTCGGCCGTGTCGCCCGCCGCGGTGAGGAAGTCCGGGTCCAGGACGCGATGGGTGGCCAGGCGGGCGCCCGCGTATCCGGCCGTCCGCAGGGCGCGCGACAGCTTCGCGGCGCGCGCGTATCCGCCGCCGAACACCACCGCGTCCGCCCGGGCGGTCGTCACCGACTCGGCGAGGGAACGGAAGTCGCGGTCGGAGGCGTCGGCGGCGAGCGTGCGGGGGATCGCGGTGTTCCCGGACGGCAGGGCCTCGGCGACACCGGAGCAGAGCTGCCAGCTGACCTCTCCCTCGGCCGCGTCGTCGACGAGCACTGTCCTGCGGGCTTCGACGGTGCGCTTGAGGTACGCCATGATCGGCGCCGACAGTACGTCGTCGGTGGGCCGGGTGGCCGCGTACACCGTGTAGGGGGTGGCGCTCACGACGACCCCCACCGACACGGTGACCATGGGGAGAAGAGCCTTCTGGTAGAGGCCGAGGACGGCTTCGGTGCACGCGTCGGTGGTCGGTCCGATCACCGCCCGGACCCGCTCGTCGGCCGCCAGCCGCCGCGCGACGGTCTGAGCTTGGGTGGGGCTGCCCGCGTCGTCGTGCACCTGGAGCGCCACGTCGAAGCCACGGCCCTTGCGCGAGTTGAGGTGGTCGACTGCCAGGCGTACGCCGTTCTCCTGGGCGTGTCCCAGGGTCCGGCCGCTGCCGCTGAGGTCGGCGTGCAGGGCCACCGCCAACCGCGGCAGCGGGCCGGCGCCGCCGCCGGCCGAGGTGTTCCGGGACCGGCCCGCCGTCCACCAGGCCGCGCCTCCGCCCGCCGCGACGACCCCGGCGGCCGAGCCGAGCACCAGGAAGCGGCGCCGCGAGGCGACCCGGCCGACCTGGGGCGCGGCGTCGACCGCCGTCGTCGTCCCCGACACCTCGGTCGCCGCGACGGCGGGCAGCGCGAGGACAGCGGCCGACCGGCGGGCGATCAGCGCGGTGAGCGACTCCGGCAGCCAGCCGCCGCCCTCGTCGCCCCCGGCGTTCTCCTCCAGGGTTCGGCGGATGTCCGTCACCGTGGGTCGGGCGCCGGGGTCCTTCGCCAGACAGGCCCGCAGCAACGGGACCAACTGTTCTGGAACCCCGTCCAGTTCGGGCTCGTCGCGCACCGTGCGCATCAGCACTCCGGCCGCGGCGCCCATGCCGAAGGGGCGCTCGCCCGTCACCGCGTACGCCAACAGGCAGCCCAGCGAGAAGACATCGCTCGGGGCGCCGATCTCCCGGCCCCGGCCGAGGGCCTGTTCGGGCGAGAGGAACCCGGGGGAGCCGACCACCATCCCGGTCGCGGTCAGCGCGGTGTCCTCCGGGGCTCGGGCGATACCGAAGTCGATCATCCGGGGGCCGTCGACCGCCAGCAGCACATTGCCGGGTTTGACGTCCCGGTGGATCAGCCCCGCGCCGTGGACGGCCTCCAGTGCCTCGGCGAGCCGCGCCCCCAGTACCCGGACCGAGTGGTACGGCAGTGGCCCGCACTCCTCGATCGCCTCCGACAGCGAGGGTCCCGGCACGAACGCCGTGGCCAGCCACGGCGATACGGCGTCCGGGTCCGCGTCGAGCAGCGGCACCACCCATGAGCTGGTCACCCGGCCCGCGGTCTCCACCTCGCGGCGGAACCGCGCCCGGAAACCGGCGTCGTGCGCGTGTGCCGCGCGGATCACCTTCACCGCGGTGAGCGAACCACCCGTGGAACGGGCCAGGTACACCACGCCCATGCCGCCCGCGCCGAGCCGCCGCAGCAGCCGGTGGCCCGCGATCGATGCCGGGTCGGCGCCGCGCAACGGCTCCATCGACACCCCCCTCAGGTGGACGCTTGGAACGAGGCCACACCCTGGTAGGCGAACCGGCCGCCGTCCACCTTCCACAGGTAGACCCCGGTGCCGTCGATGGTCAGGATGCCGGTGTCCTTGTTGAACGCGAAGTTCTTGGTGATCCCCTTGTACGTGGCCGAGCGCAGCGCCGTCGTCAGTTTTGACCGGGTGACCTGTCCCGAGGCCAGTTCGCTCAGACTCTGCACGGTCATCTGTGCCACGTCGTACGCCTCGGCGGCGTACGGTTCCGGATCGGCGTCGAAATGTGCGCGGTACGCCGCGGCGAACGTCTTCGCCTCCGGGGCCACGGTGGCGTCCATGACCGGGGCCACGATGGCCCAGCCGTCGGCCGCGGCTCCGGCCTCCGACAGGAACCGGGCGTCCAGCAGTCCGTGGGCGCCGACCCTGGCACCGGGGAAGCCGCGGCTGTCCAGCACCCGGGCCATCAGCGCCGCCCGGTCGTGGTAGCCGGCGAAGGCCACCGAGTCGGCGCCGCCGGCGAGCAGAGCGTCGAGGGTGGGCCCGAAGTCGGTCCGCAGTGCGCTGACCACCTTCGGCACGAACGGCTGCCCGGCGTCCCGCTGGATCTTGGCGAGCGTGCTGCTGAGCTCCGAGGCGTACGCGTAGGCGTCGGCCGCCCGGTCGTCGACGATGCCGACCGAGCGGGACTTCCCGGTGCCGCGCAGATACGCGTTCATGTAGAACGGCTGGATGGTGTCCGTCACGCGGGCGTGCAGGAAGGAGCGGCTGCCCATCACCCCCAGCACGGTGGCACCGGGCGACACCGCGATCATGGGCAGCGACGCGGCGTCGTACGTCGCCAGCGCGGCCAGGGCGCAGCCGTCCGTGGTGGGGCCGATCACCGCCAGGACGGAGGAGTCGGCGACGAGTTCCTTGGCGACGACGGGCGCTCTGGCCGGGTCACCGGCGTCGTCCACGGTCCGCACCGCGAGCTTGAAGGGCTTGTTCCTGCGTGCGTTGAACTCGGCGACCGCGAGCCTGAGTCCTTGTTCCTGGGCCCGGCCGACCGCTTTCTGGTCGCCGCTCAGGTCTGCGTGCAGCGCGATGGTGTGCACGGGCCCGGTGGCGGCGGGCGGCTTCTTGTTCCCGTCGTCCCGGGACAGCGCG
Source organism: Streptomyces sp. NBC_00028 (assembly GCF_045041065.1). Taxonomy (NCBI): domain Bacteria; kingdom Bacillati; phylum Actinomycetota; class Actinomycetes; order Kitasatosporales; family Streptomycetaceae; genus Streptomyces; species Streptomyces sp. NBC_00028. The sequence goes on from NZ_CP108293.1 coordinate 9,640,225, forward strand.
GCCCAGGCGGCCGCGCCGCCCCCGGCCACGGCGACCGCCGCCGCGCCCCCGGCCAGCAGCAGGAAGCGGCGGCGGCTGGGCGGCGGGGTCTCGACGGCGGGATCGGCCGAGGCGTCGATCTCGGTGTCGTCGATACCGGGCAGCGCGAGCCCGGCGGCGGACCGTTCGGCGATCAGCCGCACCAGCGGCTCGGGGAGCCATGCCTCGTCCTGTGGGACCGGTGCAGGGATCGAGTCTTCGACTGCCTCCTGGAGAGGCTCCTTGCGCAGAGCCTCGCGGGGGTCGTCCGGTACGTCGGGGACGGCGTCGCCGGATGGCTCAGCGGTCGTCCCGGCCGCGGTGAGCGTCTCGGCGAGCGCCTCGGCCGTCGGCCGGTCTCGCGGGGCCTTCTCCAGACACCCGACGATCACCTCGGTGAGTTCGGCCGGCACCCCGTCCAGATCCGGTGCGTCGTGCGCCGCCCGGTACAGCAGGGCGTCTGCCGAACCGGTGCCGAACGGAGGACGGCCGGTGGCGGCGTACGCCAGCAGACAGCCCAGCGAGAACACGTCTGCCTCAGGCCCTGACTCGCCCCCGCCCCGGGCCTGTTCGGGGGAGAGGAAGCCCGGCGTGCCGACCACGACACCGGTCGAGGTGAGTGACGTGTCCTGAGCGTCACGGGCGACGCCGAAGTCGATCAGGCGTGGCCCGTCGAGTGCCAGCAGGACGTTGCCCGGCTTGACGTCCCGGTGCACCAGATGGGCCGAGTGGAGTTCCCGCAGGGCGTCGGCGAGCCGTGCCCCGAGCACCCGCAGGCTCCGTACGGGCAGCGGGCCGTGCTCGGCGACGGCCTCACCGAGCGAGGGGCCCGGCACGAACGTGGTGGCCAGCCAGGGCTCCGCGGCGTCGGGGTCCGCGTCCACCAGGGACGCCACCCACGGGCTGGTCATCCGGCGTGCCGTCTCCGCCTCGCGGCGGAACCGCTCCCGGAAACCGTCGTCCTCGGCGAGCTCCGCCTGGATCACCTTCAACGCGACCAGGGTGCCTCCCGCCGAGCGGGCCAGGTACACGACACCCATGCCGCCCGCACCGAGACGTCCGAGCAGCCGGTAGTCCGCCAGTTTGGCGGGATCCGAGGTACGCAGCGGTTCCATCACTTGCCCTTCAACCGCTGCTGGATCCGCTCCAGCATCTTCGCCAGGGAGTTGCCGCCCAGCGTGGTCAGATCGTCTTCGGTGTAACCGGTGCCGGCGGTCACGGAGACGGCCACGACGACCGTGCCGAGCCGGGCGACCATCCAGCGGTACGGCTGCGCGGCGCCGCCGTTCACGGTGAACTGGCCGAGTTCCAGTACGGAGTTGTCGGCGTAGTTGTTCCCACGCGCGCCGAACGGGGTGCCCTGCGAGTTCATACCGGTGATCAGCTCGTTGGAGCGCGGCTGCTGCCGGGGGCAGCGCAGCACCTCTTCCAGGGTCGTGCTGAGTTGTTCGTCGGCGCCGAGGGCGGAGGTGTGCACGGTGGCGACGGCGGTCACGGTCACGGCGCTCTTGCCGCCGCCTGCGGGGAGCTCGCTGTAGCGGGACGAGTTGGCCAGCACTCCCTTCGGCAGCTTCTCGCGTTCCCAGCGGCAGTTCGCGCCGAGGACGGCCCAGGTGCCGGGGGTGCCGGCGGCGGGCTTCCGGGCGACGTAGCCCCGCCCCCAGTCGGCGGGGGCGAGCACGACGGCGTCGGCGAGGGCGCGTCCCGCCCGCGTGGTGCGGGGGACGAGGGAGGCGTTGGGGGTGAAGACGGAGGCGGCCGCGGTGGAACTCGCGGAAGAGGCCGCGGTCGCTCCCGCACCGGTCGGCACGGCGGCCGGCGGCGCCGAGGATCCCGGTGCGGGCTTGCCGTCCGCGCCCTGCGCCGTGCATCCGGTCAGCAGAATCCCCGCGGCCAGCACCGACGCCCAATTCCCCCTTTTACGCAGGGTGTTGCCTGTCACTCAGTCCCCTCAGGCCCGTCCACGTTGTGCGACCTTCCGAACCTAGAAGGCCGCACGACGGGAGACGTCCGTACAAATACGTAGCCGGTTACGTATTCCGCGATGTGACATCCGTCCGTTCCGGGGCGGAGATGCGGCGGTTATGTCGATCAACAGGTGAGAATGATGTGTGAGGGGAATGTCAAGACAAGGGGGTAACTGTGGTGGCGGACGGGGTGGTTGGGGAGGCCGGGTACGGGGCGCCGTTGCTGAGCCGGTCTGTTGAACTGGCCCGGTTCGACGAACTGCTCGACCGTGCAGCCCGCGACGCCCGCGCCGCCCGCGGCACGGCGAAGGGCGGGGAAAGCCGTGACACGGGCCGATCCCAGCTCGTCGACATCACCGGTGCGGCGGGCATCGGCAAGAGCAGGCTGCTCGGCGAGGTCTGCGCGCGGGCGCGCCGACGCGGCTTGACCGTACTGCGCGGCAGAGCCACCGAGTACGAGCGGCAGGTGCCCTTCCAGGTCTTCACCGACGCGCTCGCCGACCTCGATCCGCACACCCTGGACGGATTCCGGGATGCCGACGCGGTATCCCCCCTTCTGCAACGGAGTACTGCTCGGCAGAGCGACGCGGCCGACCGGTTCGGACTGCACCGCTCCACAGCGGCCCTGCTCGCCCGGCTCGCCGCCCCGTCCGGGCTGCTGCTGGCCCTCGACGACCTGCACTGGGCGGACTCCGCGTCACTGGAACTGCTGGATCATCTCGTACGCCATGCCGTGCACGCCCCCGTCGTCCTGGCCGTGACGCGCCGTGACCGCCAGAGCCCCGAGTCGCTCGCCGCCAGACTCACCCGCGGAGTCGACGACGGCACGGTCGTCAGACTCGGACTGGGGCCGCTGAGCGCACACGACTGCGCCGAACTGGCCGGCCCCGGCATGTCACCCGCCGACACCGCCGCACTGTATGCCGCGAGCGAGGGCAACCCGCTGTACTTCCTGACCCTCCTTCAGGCCCGCCGCGGAGGTACGACGTCCGACTCCTCGTCGCCACCCGGGCTCGGCGCCCTGTTGCTGGAGGAACTCACCGCGCTGACCCCCTCCCAGCGCGGCATCGTCGAGGCCGTCGCGGTGCTGGGAGAGCACGCCACCCCGGTGATGCTGGGCCGGGTGACCGGCCGCTCCGGCGCCGCGTTCACCGACGACGTCGACACCCTCACCCACCGCGATCTGCTGCGCTCCGACCCGCAGGGCCTGCTGACCCTGCGGCATCCGGTCGTCCGCACCCTCGTCCACGAGCGCACACCCTTCTTGAGACGCGTGGACATCCACCGGCTCGCCGCCGAGGAGCTGGCCTTCGCCGGTGCCTCCGCCGCCGAGCGGGCCCACCATGTGGAGCGGTCGCTGACCGCCTGGGACCCGGCTGCGGTGGCCGTACTCGACGAGGCCGCCGCACGGACCGCCCGCACGGCCCCGGCGAGTTGCGCCCACTGGCTCGACGTGGCGCTCCGCCACCTTCCGCACACCGCCGAACACGCCTTACGGCGGCGGGAGTTGACGCTGCGGCGGGCCCAGGCCCTGGCCGCGTGCGGGGGGCTGCGCGAGAGCCGCGACCTGCTCCAGGAACTCATCGCCACCCCGTCCCGGTCGTCCGATGGCCACGCCACCGGCGAGGACCACGACCTCAGGGTGCGCGCGGTCGTGCTGTGCGCGCTGGTGGAGCGCCATCTGGGGCGCTGCGCCGAGGCCGTCGCCCTGTTGCGCCGCGAGCTCGCCCGCGATCCCGCACCGGCCGATGTCGTCCGGCTCGGCCTGGAACTCGGTTCGGCCGCGCCCCAGGGCACCGGCACCTCCTATCCCCAGGTCCGCGCCGAGGTCGAGGCGGCCCTCGCGGCGGCCCGGTCGATGGGCGACGAGGCCGGTGGGGCGGGCCTCCTCGCGGTCGCCGCCCTGGGGGAGGCGTACGAGGGCAACATGAGCGCGGCGCACGAACTGGCCCGGCAGGCCGCCGCCCTGGTCGACTCGCTGCCCGACAACGACCTCACCGCCCTGTGCGAACCGCTCGCGAGGCTCGGGTGGGCCGAGGCCTTTCTGGAGCACTACCCGGACGCGGAGCGGCACGCCGAGCGCGGCCTCGACATCGCCCGCCGCAGCGGCCAGCTCTACGTCATGCCTCATCTGCTGCTCTGTCTGTCCCATGTCCGGGTGCAGACCTGCCGCGTCTCCTCCGCGGTGGAACTCGCCGACCTGGCGGAGGACATCTCCCGCGGCATCGGCAGCGACCAGCTCCTCACGTTCGCGCTGGCGAGCAAGGCCTCCGCACTCGTCGCCTCCTGCCCGCCGGGCGATCCGCGTCCCCGCGCCGTCGCCGAGGAGGCGGTGGCCGCGGCCGGAACCGGGGTGAACTGGTGGGCCTCCACCGCCTGGTGCATCTTCGGCTGGGCGTCGCTCATGGCCGGCGATCCGGTCGGCGCCCGGGACGCGCTGCTCCAGGCGGGCGGCCCCGAACTGCACCGGATCCAGCCCTCGATGCGGCCGCTGTACCTGGAGATCCTGGTCACGGCCGCACTGGTCACGGGCCGATCCGAGGAGGCCCGTGAGCGGGCCGAACAGGCCCGTAAGGAGGCGGAACAGCTTGGGCTGCCGATGCAGCGGGCCTCCGCGCTGCGCAGCACCGCCCATCTGCCGCTGGCGCAGGGGGACACGGCAGCGGCGGCGGACCTGTTCGCCCAGGCCGCGACGGAGAGTGCCCGCTGCGGCGCGGTTTTCTGGGAAGCCCTCTCCCTGCTTCTCGGCGCGCCGCTGGAAACGGCGGCGGGCCGCGCCCGCGACGGCACGCTCGCCTGGCTGAGAGGCCGGCGGCTCGCCGAGGCGGGCGGCAGCGGCATGCTGGTGGGCCTCGCCGACGCCACCCGCCCGACCGACGGCGGATCCGAGGCCGCGTACGGCTCCCCGGACCGCGCCGAACTCGCCGAACGCCTGGCCACCCTGACCGCCAGGGAACGGGAGATAGCCGAGCTGGTGGCCCAGGGCCTCACCAGCCAGGCCATCGCCGACCGGCTCTACGTCAGCCGGCGAACCGTCGACACCCATGTCTCCCGCGCCTTCCGCAAGACCGGGGTCTCCTCCCGCACCGCCCTGGCCACACTGATGGCCCGCCGCCGCACCGGAAACCGCTTCGCCGACGCCAGGCCGGACCAGGACTGACCCCGGCCAGATCAGCCGGGCCCGCCTACTTGACGTCGATGAAGTCGCCGGTGGCCGTCGCGGAGCCGGTGGTGGCCGTGCCCGCGAAGGCGAACCGGTAGTACCCGTCGGAGACGGCCTTGACGGTGGTGCTCAGGTTCCCCGTCGAATTCGTCTTGACGGTCTTGACGGTGGTGTAGGTGCTGCTGCCCTTCTTGCGGAACTGCAGCTTCACCGGCTGGGTCGCGTAGCCCGCGTACTTGCCTGTGGTCCAGTTGGCGCGGCTCAGCTTGCCGGTGACCGTGATGGTCTTGCCCTTCTTGACCGGCTCGGGCGAGGCGTTGGCGGTGAGTTTCGCGGCCCGCTTGAACTGGGCCCTGGTGACGTCGTCGTCGTAACTGGCGTTGGCGTACAGGTCGTAGGCGCCGAGGAAGAGCTTCCAGGTACCGGCGGTGCCGTTGCCGTCCTTGAAGGCGATGGCGGGGTCGATGGTGAAGACCGTCTTGCAGCTGTAGCTCCAGCCGCCCTCGGCCGGTGACTCCGTGCAGACGGGGTCGTCGTCCGACTGGAACGAGCCGGTGATGGTGTCCGTGCTCGAACTGTCGGTGCCCTGCCACAGGAACGCCTGGGTGAGGGCGACGCCTTCCGCGTCGAAGGCGCTGAACGTGACGGGAACGGCCTTCTTGCCCGTCACTCCGAGGACGATGTCCTTGCCGCCGTTGACGACGCCGTCCGAGAAGGTGGTCCCGCCCAGCGCGTCCTGCGGCTCGACGCCGCCGGAGGCGAAGGCGCCGAGAGACGTCGCCGCCCCCGGGTGCTGTGCCGCCTGTGCGGCGCCCGGGAGGGCGAGCGCCGAGACGACGACGGCGCTGGTGAGGACGGTGGCGGTGGTGCGCATGCGCATGCAGTTCCCCATGGTGAGGTCGGTGCCCTGTCGGACTGCCTTGGTGGCAGGGCCTGTTGATGTGATGAGAGGTCGGATGCCCGCTCGGATTCCCGCGGCGTTTCACGCTCGCTCAGGGCGTGGGGGAGCGGAGGATGTCGTCGAGGTCGAAGCTGTAGCTGGGCGAGGGGTAGAGGCCCGTCGGATACAGGTCCGTCGGCTCGGCGCTCGGAGGCGGCACATCGGCCGGGTCCGCGGTGGGTTTGCCGTCCGGACTGCACACCTGTGGCGCCGAGGGCTGGGAGAGCTCGTAGTCGGCGACCCGCTTCGAGCGGAATTCGACCGTGTCGCGGTCCCAGATGTCCTGGGTCCCGCCGACCTCGACCTCCTTGGGCAGTTCCTTGCTCTTGAGCGGCTTGCCCACGGTGATCGTCAGCAGGGCGCCCACACAGGGACTGCGATCCTCCGCGTACAGGGACTTGGGCAGGGCGATCCGCCGCTCGCTGCTGGCGTCCGCCCGCAACTCGACGCGTTTCACACGGCGAAGGTCGAAGTAGTAGTCGGGCCGCGTCCCGTCCGAGAGCGACTCGCCGTCTCCGCCGTCCGCGACGCCGTACACCAGCTTCCAGAACTCGACCTGCACGGTGATCTTGTGACAGAGCGGACCGAGGTATCCCGGCATGCTGGAGAACTCCAGATCACCAGAACCCGAGTTCTGCTGGGGAGTGTCGACGTCGAGCTTCACCCAGTCCACGGACTCCGCCGTTGTCCACCCCTTGTTGTCATGGCAGCCCGAGGCTCCGGTCGGATACGGGGGAGTGGGGGACGGCGTCGGCGACTCGGTGACCTCCGTCGCGCTCTGGCTCGGACTCTCGTACGCGGCGGTGTCGTCGCCGCCCGAGCACCCCGCGGTGAACAGACCGGCCAAGGTGAGTGCCGCGACGACAGACGGAGCGGACCGCTTCGTCATGACAGCGTGCCGGACACTCTTCGGCATCTGCGCGCCCACACCCGGTGTCGTCATGCACACAAGGAAATGACATGGATGCCGGGAACACGTCGGTAGGAGTACGTATTCCATGTACGTAGGGTCCCTGTGACGCAGGACCGAAGGCGGTATCGGCGGCGTCCAGTCCACGTCAGGTACCGGTGCACGAGGGCCAGTGGTCCACCGCCCACTCCGGCCAGCCCTGCCACCCCTTCGGCGGGGCGGGGATCTCGCCCCCGGCGATTTCCGCGGCACCGGGCACCTCGAACTGCTCCCGCCATTGCTCTACGTCGGTCTCGCTCATGGGAAACGTCTGATGCGGCGCCGTCGCCTGGCGATGCGCGATACGGGCGAGCTGGACCTCCTTGTCCACGCGCACATAGACCACCTCACATACCGCCCCGGCCGCGCGTGCCAGCCATCGCAGTGCCGAACGCTCATCACGGCCCCAGAGGCCGTAGTCGAGCACGACGCTGGTCCCCAGCCGCAGCGCCTGGAGGGCGACCGAGATGAGCCGCCCTTCCAGCACCCAGCGCTTTCCGTCGGCCATCGAATCGCCGAACAGCGGGACCATCCAGTCGTCCGGCGTCAGCCGCAGTGCCCGATGGGTCACGGCGAGCTCTTTGGCCCGGGTGGTCTTCCCGGCCCCGGGGAGCCCGACCATCAAGAACAGGGTGGCGGCAGGCGGATCCTGCGGCGTGCGGGCGAGGGGACGGGGCCCCGTACTGGCGTGTGGTGCACCGAAGCGCTGCGACTGAGACATGACTCCCCTGATCAGGCTGGATGGCCCGGCAGCACAGCGATGAGTGAGTGGCTGCCGACAGGACACTGATCCGGCGGTACGTCGTGACACCGGCCCCGGCAGGGAGCCGTCAACGAGGCCGCGGTGATGGGCAACCGCGGATACCGCCGTTAAGAGGCGGTACGGGTGGTCATGGCGGCGCAGCAACACATGCCGTCACCCTAGCCGACCCACCTGGACAGACGAGACGAAGCCGCCCGCCGGTTTTCCCCCGTGGCGGGCGGCTCGTGCCGTGGTGTTCAGAGATCGAGGTCGGCGGCGGCGACGTTGGCGTCCTGGGCCGCTGGACGACACCGGCCGGGGCCGGCGGCGGGATTCGAACCCGCGTCACCCTCTTGACAGGAGAAGTAACCGCAGCCTTCGCACCTGAACAACGCCAACCGTAGACGGCCTGATCCGTCAACGCACCCCTTTTTCTTGTGTGCTGCCGAAGGGCCCCCGCCCCGGACGCCGCACGCCCCGCCGGAATTCTGTCGAACGGCCAGCTCCGGCCCTCAACTCCTGCCCCTCAGCCTCCCTGCGGCCCGGCGCGCCGGACCGATTAGTTCGCCGGTTGACTGAAGTCTTTCCTCACGGAGAAGAGAGGGAGACCAGGATGGACAATCCGATTCGGCTCTACATGTCGATGTCGCTCGACGGCTATATCGCCGGCCCTGACGATCGGCCAGGACAGGAGCTCGGACGGGATGGCGGACGGCTTTTCAACTGGCTCGACGACCGGGAGTCCGACGGTCCCAGCGGTCAGGTCTATCGCGAGGCGCTGGCGACCGGCGCGCTGATCTCCGGCCGTCGGACCTTCGAACTCGCCGGGCGTTGGAAAGGCGATCACCATGACGGCGTGCCGATCTTCGTACTCACTCACCAGGTGGATGACGGGGACGTCCCGCCGGGCCGCGCGCGTTTCGTCACCGACGTCGAGGACTGCGCCCGTCAGGCACGCGCAGCCGCCGGGCACCGGCCGGTCATGGTGCACGGGGCCGGGGCGGCCCAAGCACTTCTCCGCGCCGGTCAGCTGGACGAGATGGAGATCCATCTGGTTCCGGTCCTCCTCGGCGGCGGCCGACGGCTGTTCGACCACCTGGGTGGCGGTCACATCGAACTCGACCTGGTCCGACGGCTTGAGGACCGCGACGTGACGCATCTGCGCTACCTGGTGCATCGAGCAGAGGCGGCCGCGTGAAGACACTCTTCGTCTCCTACCGCGTCACCGACCTGGACCGCTCGCTCGGTTTCTATACCGCCCTGGGCTATACCGAACTGGGCAGGGTCGATATCGGTGACGAGGCTCGCCTCGTGATCCTCAAGTTCCCCGAAGAACCAGCGGCCTCGCTCGAACTCGTACACCGTCCCGGCGACGGACCAGTCGACGTGGGCAGCGGCTTCGACCACCTCGCGATTCAGGTCGAGAGTCTCGCCACCACCCTGGAGACGCTGACCGAAGCCGGTCTGAGTCCCGGGCCCCTCCAGTACCCGGGTGGCCCTCATGGCCCGAAGACGTCATGGCTCACAGACCCGGACGGCTACCGGATCGAGCTGGTGGAATGGCCGTCCGGGCATCCCGACGGCATCACCGCAGCGGACTTCGCCTGAGGGGGACCGCAGACGTTCGGTGCCGCCACCCAGCCGCGTTCACCCATGGGCGGCCAGTACTGCCACGAGTCCCGGGCCAGGGCCGCCTGCCAGGCGGTGTCCTGGAGCCGGTCGCCGGTCGCCGGTCGCCGGCCGCGCTCACCGCGCCGCCTGGGTGCTGCTGTCGTAGGTGCGCGGGTCGACGGGCTGCTCGGCCTTGGGCAGGCCGGAGACGACGAGCCGGTAGGAGTCGGTGACGAGTTCCGTCACCAGCTTCTTGTCGACGCCTTCCCCGCCCTCCAGGGTGATCCAGTGCCTCTTGTTCATGTGGTAGCCGGGGGGGGTGATGTGCCGGTTGCTGTTCGCCAGGGCTTCGGCGTCGCCGGGGTCCGCCTTGAGGATCACGACCGGCCGCCCGGGGACTTCGGTCATCAGCATGAACACTTTGCCGCGTACCTTGTAGACCTCCCAGTCGTCCCCGAAGGGATGCTCCAAGCGGGCTCCGGGGAGTTCCTCGGCGCAGGTGGCGGCGGTCTTGTGCAGGGTCGTTCCGTTCACGGGCAGGGCCTTTCTGGAGGGGGACGGGCTGCCGCGTCCTGCGGTGCCGCGGGGGAGCGTGCGGACTCGCGGCGGCACGTTCCATCGTTTCTCCGGACTTGGCCGAACGGGCTGTACGCTGCGGACACGTGATGGCCGACAGGCGACACCCCAGGCAGGAGGGGCCCGCGGCGGTCCCCTTGTACGGTTTCCAGCCCCCGGTCGGCACTCCGTACGGGCTTGAGGTGACCACCGTCGAGGACTTCTTCGCCCAGCTCGAGGACTGGCCGTGGAACCCGCCCCGCCCGGGCCGCGCCACCTTCCACTACCTCATCGCGGTCACCGAGGGCGAGCTCCTCCACGACGTCGACCACATCACGCGGACGGTCGGGACCGGACAGTGGCTGTGGGTGCGACCCGGGCACGCGCAGTGCTGGCATCCGCCCGGCGACACGCGCGGCCTGTTCATCCTGTTCGAGCCGGACGTACTGCGCCCCGACATCGCGCGCCTGCTGGCCCCGCTCACCGCGCACGAGGCCCCCGCCGTCCTGAACCCGCACCCCGACGACACCGACTGGCTGCGGCAGAGGGCCTGCCAACTGCTCCACGAGCACCAAGCGTTGGGGCGCCGCCCACTCGACGTCCACCACGGCCCTGCGGCGCAGCCTGCTCGAATCCCTGCTGCTGCGGCTCGCCAACTCCCCTGATGTCGCCGCCCCCACGAGCAGCGCCCGCGACACACATACACACGCCTCATGAACGCGCTGGAGCTGCACTTTCGCGAACTGCACCGGGCTGCGGACTACGCCGAGCTGCTCGGCTGCTCGGTGCGCACCCTCAGCCGCGCCGCCCGCGCCACCACCGGCAAGGGCGTACGCGAACTCATCGACGAGCGGCGCCTGTTGGAAGCGCGACGACTGCTCGGCGGCGCCGGATGGGACGCCCGGTCCGTCGCCGCCCACCTGGGGTTCTCCGATTCCGCGAACTTCGACCGCTTCTTTCGCACCCACACCGGCCGCACACCCGCGGCCTTCGCGGACCAGGCGCCACCAAGTCCCCAAACCGGGCAACCCGAGCAGGCTGAAGCGCACCGCGCAGAGGGCGACCGGTGAGACTGCCGACGCTTTCGGCCAGGCGTTGCCTGCCTTGTTCTGTTCCTTCGGGACCTCACCTCGCGACGAAACAAGGCCAAGGGACGTCAAGTGACAGGTGACTGACATGCTGGCTCAATGCGATTGATCGACTGTGACGGGCACGGCATTGAGCTGGGGGTTGTGAACTACCAGTTCCCCGATGCCGCCCATGAGGGGAAGCGTCGGAGCTGGCTGATCATCGACGGCACTGCGCATTGCCCACAGGGAACATGGACTTTCCGTTGGCAGGCACTGACTCCGGAGGACGCGGTCGCGTTGGCCAATTGGCTCCGCGACGTTGCTCGCACGCCCGACGGTGGCCAACCAGCGGATCGCAGCCTTGAGTTCATCGAGCCGAACCTGGCCTTCACGGCCGACCGGGCCGATGCACGGCACGTCACCCTCCAGATCCGCTTGGATCTCGAGTTCTCGCCGCCCTGGCGGAAGCGGAATCATCCAGGAGACCCGTTCACAGTCGCGTGTCACATCACGCCGGAGGCGCTGCTGAGAGCAACGACGGAATGGACCGCTGAGATCGCCCCTTACCCGCCGTGAACCCCAGGCGAACAGCACGGGCCTTCCTGACCTGGACAGGGGTCCGACCAGGCGACACTTCAACAAGGTGGTCAAGGGGCAACGGCCCCCTTCGCCCGGGTTGGTGAATGCGCGGCGAAGAAGACCGTGTCACGCGGCGCGGCCCGGCAACGGACGGCCAGCGGGGCAGAGGGTGAGGGTGTGGATGTTGACGAGGTCATCGGCGCGTTGTACCGGCTGCGGCCCGAGGAGTTCGTCGCCGCGCGGGATGCATGGGTGGCGGAGGCCCGCCGGGCGAAGGATGCGGCCGCGGCGCGGCGGATCGCCGGGCTGCGGCGGCCCACGCTCGCGGCCTGGGCGTCGAACCTGTTCGTACGCCAACGCCCTCAGGAGGCAGAACGCCTGCTGGAGCTGGGGGAGACGTTGCGGCAGGCGCATCGGACGCTGGATGCCGGGCAGCTGCGCCAGGCGAGCCGCCAACAGCACCAGATGATCACCCTGCTGGCGCGGGAGACGGCCGATCTCGCACAGCAAGCCGGATCGCCGTTGACTCAGGCGGTCCGGTATGAGGTCGAGCAGATCCTGCACGGTGTCCTGGCCGACCAGAAGGTCGCCGAGGAGTGGGCGGCGGCCCGGCTGACCAGAGTGCCGGCGGCAACGGTGGACTTCACCGCCGTCACCCCCGAGGCCCTGCCCGAACGCTCCCGGCCGCCAGCGACTACGGCCCCCACGGCGGCGACCCGCGGGACGAAATCCCGGGCGAACAAACCCGACCGGCGCACCCAGGCGCGGCGCGAGCGAGTGAACCGGGCCCGTGCGCGCAGCGAGGAGACGGCAGGGGAGGCCCGCCGAAGCCAGGACATCCTCAGCACCGCGAACGACACGAAGCAGGCTGCTGACACTCGCGCAGAAAGAGCCCGGGCCCGGGTGAGCGAGCTGGAGGAGCAACTGCAACAAGCCCGAGAGGAACTGCGCGAGGCCATGGAGACGGTGGCCCTCGCCGACACCGCGGTGAAGGACGCTGCCCGGGCCGCCGACAAGGCCCGCCGGACCGCGGACCGGGCGAGCCGGGAGCTGGCCAAACTCACCGAGGACGCGGACGAGGCATAGCCGGCCTCGGCCCCTCGCCCGCCCCGTTCCCGGACGGCCCGCCTTCCGGGTGCGGCCGCGGCCTTCCCATCGGAGGAGGGAGACTCCGGCGGGCTGTTCGGGCAAGGTGATCGTCTCGGTGTCGTAGCTGCACCGGCAGCCGGACGTCGTTGTAACAGTGGGCGGGTTGCGCGTCCGGGGTCAGACGGGCCGGGCGTTCGGACGGATCGTCACCGTGTTGAGGTCGACACCCGTGGGATGGTCGAGCGCGAAGCCGATCGCCTCGGCCACTGCTTCCGGGTTCATCGCGATGGGTGGTGCCTGGCCGTGCCACAACGCGGTGTCGATCATGCCTGGGTTTCACGAGGGTGACTCCGATTCCGCTGTCGGGGTCAGTGGGTCGAAGTTGAGGGTCACTCCTCATGCGATTGCAGTATCTGAGCGGGGCCGGTGACCGCCCGCACCACCTCCTCGATCAGCAGCCGGTTCTCCTGATCCGCGCTCTCGCCGACGGTGAACCGGGTGCGGATGTAGGCGTAGGCCAGATCCAGCCGTGGGCTGGCGAAGGCCACCCCTCCGGCTGCCCCTCCGTGACCGAAAGCGTCGGGACCGAGGCAGGGGTAGCGGTCGTCGAGGACCGCGAAGCCCAGGGCGAAGCGGCTTTCGACGCCGGCCACCACGTCGCTGCCCTCGGAGTGAATTCGGGTGAATGTCTCGACCGTGCCCGCGTCCAGCAGAGCCGACCGGTCGTCCAGGACTCCGATCGCCGCCGCGTAGGCCCCGGCCGCGCCTCGGGCGGAGGCGACACCGCCCGCTGACCCCTGCCCGAGGGCCCTGGTACGGCGGAAGTTGGGGAAGACGGACAGGTCCGGCAGGTACTGGTGACTGAAGGCGATCTTCACCAACTCCGGGGGCTCTTCCACCTCCCCGCCAGGGTTCTGGATCGCCGGGGCCACGGGGACGTATCTGGGTTCGAGTTCCTCCGGCAGGCCCAGATAGAAGTCGACGCCGTACGGGCGGCGCACCCGGTGCTCCCACCAGTCCTGGAGGGTACGGCCGGTGGCACGGCGTACGACCTCGCCGGTGAGGGCGGCTATGACCAGGCCGTGGTAACCGAACGCCGTGCCGGGTTTCCAGTAGGGCGTCTGGGCGGCCAGGCGCTGGGCCATGAGGGTGTCGTCGGCCAGTTCCTCGATCGTGAAGACGTCGTCCACGCCTATCACGCCGGCCTGGTGGGCGAGCAGTTGGCGCAGCGTCGTCGCTTCCTTGCCCGCCGCGGCGAACTCCGGCCAGTACGAGGCCACCGTGCGGTCCAGGTCCAGGAGGCCGTCCTGGACGAGCAGGGCCACGACCAGGTGGGCTGCGCCCTTGCTCACCGAGAACACGCCGGTCAGCGAGTCGCCGTCCGCGACGGGGCCGGCCCAGAGGTCCACCACACGCTCGCCACGGTGGTACACGGCCAGTTGTTGGCCGGTGGGGTGCGGTTGCCGGGCCGCCGCCTGTGCGAAGACCTCGCGCACCGCTTCGAAGCCCGTGTGCACATGTCCGTGCACGTGTTGCCGCACCGGCGTGCGATCGCCGTCTGCGTTGTCGGTCAACTCTGTCTCCTGTGGTCGAACCGTGCGTATCACTGCGGGCGTTCGCCGCACCTGGATCATGTCCGTGGCTGCCCTCACGAATGCGCCGCGGCCTGTGCCTCGGCGAGCACGTTGAACACGGTGACTTCGGCGCGGTTCGGGTCCTGGGCGCGGACGGCGTCGCCGCGGTGCAGGGCGGGGCCCGGCGTGTCACGCGTCATGGACGACCGCGCCCTGAAAACACCGCGGGGCCTGCGCCGATGACTCGGTGCAGGCCCCGCGCCCATGCCATGGCCCCTCACTGAGCCCTGCTGGGCGCGCCTGTTGCGCCTGGAATCGGTCAGGAAGGTTCGACTGCTGATACGGCGGTGACGGTCACGGTGTCGTCGCACTCGGCGAACTGCCCGTCGTCCAGGGCCACCTGGTGTGCCCCGGACCCCGGCAGCCCGATCACCATCGTGGGATACACCACGGGGGCCGAGCCGGATACGCAGTATCCGTCGGCCTCTCCTTGCACTTGCACGAACGTCAGCTTCACCCATGCTTCGGCACCGGGCAGTACCGTCACCGCCGTCGCGGTTCCGGTCGGCTTGACGGTGAGCGGCACGTTCATCTCGGGAGAGCCGTTCCCGGCGCCGGCCACCGTGGGGTGACCTGTGAGGACGCACGTCTGTGCGGACACATTGGTGAACTCGACGACGGCTGCACCGGTACCCGTACCGTCCGGCCGCACGGCAGCCTGACGGGAGGTCGCTTTGAGACTGCCCGCGGCGCACGTCGCCGCCGAACCCGGCGCGGATGCCGAAGGCGCGGAGGCGCTGGGCGCGGGCGGGGAGACAGAGGGCGTTGAGGGGCCGGACGGGTCGGTGGAAGCGGAGGCGGAACTCCCAGGCTTCGCAGCGCCGGATGGGGAGGGAGAAGCCGTTGCTGTGCTGACGGCCCCGGACGAGGTGGCTCCGCCTCCTCCGGTGCCCGCATCCGCCTCACCGGGCTGACACCCCGCCACCGCCAGAGCCGCCGAAGCCACGATGACCGCTACCGCCGTGCTGCGCATCGCGCTCACATTCCGCATGCCGTCCCCCAAGTTCCAGTTGTCCGGAGCGCGACTCCAGCCGCCTCGTCGAACCAGACAGAACCGTGGGGCCGGCAGTTCTCCCGCGCACCGACCTGTGACCCACCGGTGACGAATCCCCCGGACAGTCGACAGCGACCAACACCGTGCCGCCGCTGTGGTGCTGGCGTAGGTGCGGCAGTTGAAGCCCGAGGAGTGATCAGGCCCGCTACTGGTACGACCTGCGAGAAGGGCCGAGGCCCGAGTCCGTGGTCGGAGCGCATCTGCTGATCAATTGCGGCAGCTGTGAACGGCCCTTACCTGGGCCCTGCCTGGTCGTCCGGCGTGGGCAGGGCTGAAGGGTCGAGATCTCGGCGCATGCCGGCACGCAGGGCGTCAAAGGCGTCGAACCATGGCCGGCACTCACTCCTGAGCTCCGCCCAGGTGTCGTATCTGCGGCCGGCGATGAGTTGTTGAACGAGGTCGCGCATGCCCTTCATGGTCTTGTCGGAGAGGGCAACGATCTCGGGTGGCGCTGTGATCGCCAGCTGGTACCGCAGCTCGTACACTCCGCCGTTGCGGTAGGCGCCTTCCGCCTGACGGGCCCGCTCTGGCCAGGGCTCCGTGCTGTCGATGACGACGGCGCGGATGTCGTTCCAGGTCCTGGCGACCGCTGCCAGGTAGGCGGCATACAGTTCGCGTCTGACCTCAGTACGGCGCTCGCTCTGCTCGCGGCGCCACTTGGCTCGGTCGGCTATCGATGTGGCGCCCACTCCGATGACTGCGCCGGTCACTGTGCCTATGAGGGTGCCCCATTCCATCGCCTCAAGATAGGCCTTCCTCACGTGCATGCCCCTGCTCCCTCTCGAACCGTGCCTGAGGAGACAGGTAGGGCGTCATGGGCGTGGCCTGCTTGACCCGCCAGGCCGCCACCTGCACAGTCGTGAAGCGGCTCCGTGGCCAGCGCCGCGATCTTCTGCCGGCCGGCCCCTGATGCATGGATGGCGGCCGACCCCGAAGCACAGGAGCGATTGGTTCGATGGTCCTCAACCTGGTGGTGATCGGCACGGCCGTCACCCTGGGGCCGTTGCACAACAGTGCCTTCATCCTGTTGCTGTCCTCGCGGAACGGTATCCGTCAGGGTCTGGCATTCCTTTTGTCGTGGCTGGCCAACCTGGTCGTCGTCATTGCCGTCGTGGTGCTGCTGACCGGCGGTCAGCCGCCGGATCGCCACAGCGCTCCCTCGACCGCCGCGATCGCCGCGAAACTCGCCATCGGTCTGGGGCTGGTGGTGTACGGCGCGCGCCGGCGGCGCCGACCGCCCCGCCCGCGCGGTCCCGTGCGCTGGGCCGCTCGGATCGACAACGCCTCCTGGGTCACGGCGGCCGGTCTGGCGTGGCTGCTGCAGCCTTGGGCGCTGGTCGGCGCCGGTGCTGCAACGGTCCTGGAGGCGGACCTCTCCACCGCGCACGACTGGCTCGCGCTGAGCGGCTACTGCCTGTTGGCGACCCTCAGCCTCATCGTCATGGAGATGTACGCGGTCTGGGAGCCTGCGGCCGCGGAAGCCCGGCTGAACGCCCTGCGGATCTGGCTGAGCGAGCACCAGGAGCAGCTGGTCGTTACGCTCTCCCTCGCCGCCGGCCTGTGGCTGATGGCCGCCAGCATCTACGAGCTGGTCGCCTGACGCGGATGGCCGGTCGGAAAAGGCGGCAGCAGCCAGAGCGAGATGGAGCCGAGGCGGCCTGACCACTCGTCTGATCAGCGCCATGACACCGCAGTTGCGGAAATCCACCACGGCTCGCGGTGAAGCCCTCCCTTTGAGGCGAGGCTGAAAACCGGCGCTGCCTGTGCCGATATGCCCGTCCGGCATGGTCATTTCCAGCCGTTGCTTTGGCATTCACATGACAAACCTGTGTGTACGGTGCCACTCTTCTGCGGAAGTTCACGGTTCCTCGACGGAATCCCCACACAGAGCACCCCCACACCCCCACCCCCCACCTCCTTCCACCCGCATGCCGTGCAGCGCTCCGGATCGGCGCACCCCGCCGCTCCGTCTCGTCCACGACCCTGCCTCACGGGCCGTCCGTTGTGTTGAAGGAGAACCCGTTGCCCTTGCGACGCCGCGCTCTTGCCGGGCGCAGACGCGCCACCGCCACCGCCCTCGCTCTCACTGCCGTAGGTTCCCTGCTCGCCCTCGCCGCCCCAAGTCCCGCCGCCGCGGCCCCTGCCGAGCCGAGCCCCACGAAGATCACCGCCACCCCCAGGGCCGGCGCCACGCAGCCGTCCCTGACACCCGCCCGCCGAGCGGCCCTGATCGAGAGTGCCCGGTCCGCGGCGCCCCGCACGGCGCAGCGAATCGGCCTCGGCGCCCAGGAGAAGCTCGTCGTCAAGGACGTCATCAAGGACGCCGACGGCACCACGCACACCCGTTACGAACGCACCTACGCGGGGCTGCCCGTCCTCGGCGGTGACCTGGTCGTCCACGAAAAGAGCGGTCGTACGTCCGTCACCAAGGCGAGCTCCGCCCGACTTCAGGTCCCCTCGCTCCGTCCGGCGATCACCGCCGCGGGCGCCGCCACCAAGGCCCTCGGCGTCTCGAAGAAGGCCGAGGCCAAGGGGTCCCGGACGGAGCGGGCGCCCCGCCTGGTGGTTTGGGCCGGGACCGGTAAGACCGTGCTGGCGTGGGAGACCCTCGTCGAGGGCGTCCAGAAGGACGGCACTCCCAGCGAACTCCAGGTCGTTACCGACGCCGTCACCGGCAAGAAGCTTCTGGCCGCGGAGCACGTCCACACCGGCTCCGGCACCGGCCAGTACGCCGGCGAGGTGCCGCTCGGCTCCACCCTGTCGGGATCGACGTACCAGCTCGTCGACCCCGACCGTGCCGGGCAGCGGACGTACGACCTCAACCAGGGGACCTCGGGCACCGGCACCCTGTTCACGGACGACAACGATGTCTGGGGCAACGGACTTCCGACCAACCGTCAGACCGCCGGTGTCGACGTGGCGTTCGGTGCCGCGGCCACCTGGGACTACTACAAGGAGACGTACGGCCGCAACGGCATCCGCAACGACGGTGTCGCCGCCTACAGCCGCGCCCACTACGGCAACAACTACGTCAACGCCTTCTGGCAGGACGCCTGCTTCTGCATGACGTACGGCGACGGCTCGGGCAACACCCATCCGCTGACCGCGCTCGACGTGGCGGCCCACGAGATGAGCCACGGCGTCACCGCCGCCACCGCGGGCCTGGTGTACTCGGGGGAGTCCGGCGGGCTCAACGAGGCGACCTCCGACATCTTCGCCGCCGCCGTCGAGTTCTACGAGAACCTTCCGGCCGACCCCGGGGACTACCTCGTCGGTGAGAAGATCGACATCAACGGTGACGGCACACCGCTGCGTTACATGGACAAGCCCTCCAAGGACGGTGCCTCCCGCGACAGTTGGAGCTCCGCCCTCGGCGGCATCGACGTCCACTACTCCTCGGGCCCCGCGAACCACTTCTTCTACCTGCTCTCCGAGGGCAGCGGCGCCAAGACCGTCAACGGCGTGGACTACGACAGCCCGACGTACGACGGCCGGCCCGTCACCGGCATCGGTATCCAGAACGCCGCCGCGATCTGGTACCGCGCGCTGACGACGTACATGACGTCCACGACCGACTACGCCGGTGCCCGCACCGCCACCCTGTCGGCCGCCGGCGACCTGTTCGGCGCCTACAGCCCGACCTACCTCGCCGTCGCCGATGCCTGGGCCGCGATCAACGTCGGCAACCGCGTCGCCCTCGGCGTCAACCTCGCCCCGACCGCCGACCAGTTCAGCGGCGTCGACCAGAACGTCAGCCTCCAACTGGATGCCTACACCACCAACACCGGCGCCGCCCTGACCTACGAGGCCACCGGACTGCCCGACGGCCTCAGCATCAGCCCGGGCGGTCTGATCAGCGGCGTCCCGACGACCCTCGCCACCAGCGACGTCACGATCACCGTGACCGACAGCACCGGGGCGACCGCCTCGGACACCTTCACCTGGAAGATCGGCTACGTCTACGCCAACGCCACCCGCGTCGACATCCCGGACAACGGGGCCGCCGTGGAGTCACCGCTGACCATCACCGGCCGCGACGGCAACGCCTCCGCGACCACCTCGGTCTACGTCAACATCGTCCACACCTACCGCGGCGACCTCACCGTCGACCTCCTCGGCCCCAACGGCACCGTCTACTCCCTGCTCAACCGCAGCGGCGGCTCCGCCGACAACGTCGACCAGACCTTCACCGTCGACGCCTCCGCGCAACCGCTCAACGGCACCTGGACCCTGCGTGTGCAGGACCGGGCAGCCATCGACGTCGGCTACATCGCCCGCTGGCAGCTGATTCCCTGACACCAGCCCGACCGCACGACACCGCCCGGGTCCCGAGGATCCGGGCGGTGCCATGGGGAGCGTCGGCTGGAGAGTGGCGTCTGTTTTCAGCCAGGTCCGCGCAACGTCCCTGCGCGGAAAGGTACTTCCCCGCAGGGGCATGCACCTGACATCTTGCACCCACCACTTGTTTCGTACGGCCAGGTCGGTGCCACCAGCACGGCCGGGCCGTCTTCGGAGGACGCATTGACACCCCACATATTCAGCCGACCGAGACGCACGCTGGTGCTGGCGGCCACGCTCGGCGCCGCCCTCGCGTTCGGCGCCCCGGGCGCCCTCGCGGGTACGCTCCCGGTCGTCCCCTCCGCCGCGCCGGCCGCCAAGGCCCACGCGCCGGCCGTCGCGCAGGCTTCCCAGAGCGCGGCCTGGGTGGCCGGCACGCGTGCCTACCTCGTGATCACCGCCCCTGGTGACAGTTCGGCGGTCCGTTCCGCGATCACTGCCAACGGCGGCACCGTCTTCTCCAGCTTCGACGCCATCGGTGTGATCGTCGCCCACTCGGCGTCCAGCACCTTCGCCGCCACCCTGCGCGGCGTCGCCGGCGTGCAGCAGGTCGGCGCCACGCGTACCTCGGACGTCCCGGCCGCCGCCTACGACCCGGCGCTCCCGCCCAACCCGGCCCAGGCCTCGACCCCGGCCGGAGAACCGGTCCGGGCCGACATGAGCCAGATCAAGGCCGACCAGGCCTGGGCCGTGAACCCGGGCTCCGCCTCCGTCACGGTCGGCGTCCTGGACACCGGTGTGGACGACCAGCACCAGGACCTGGCGCCCAACTTCGACGCGGCCGACTCGGTCTCCTGCGCCTACGGCAAGCCCGACACCCGTACCGGCGCCTGGCGCGACGTCGACACCCACGGCACCCACGTGGCGGGCACCATCGCCGCGGCCAAGAACGGCAAGGGCGTCGTCGGCGTGGCCCCCGGAGTGAAGATCGCAGCGGTCCGGGTCGCCGAACCGGGCAACTCCTTCTTTTTCGCCGAGAACACCATCTGCGGCTTCGTCTGGGCCGGTGACCACGGCTTCAAGGTCACCAACAACAGCTATTACACGGACCCGTGGCAGTTCAACTGCCCGGACAACATCGACCAGGCCGCCATCATCGAGGGCGTCAAGCGCGCCCAGGAGTACGCCGAGAGCAAGGGCTCCCTCCAGATCGCCGCCGCGGGCAACGAGAACTACGACCTCGCCCACAAGACGACCGACTCCGCGAGCCCGAACGACTCCACCCCGGTCACCCGCACCATCACCAACGCCTGCCTCGACATCCCGACCGAGCTGCCGGGCGTGGTCACGGTCGCGGCCAACGGCACGGGCGTCACGAAGGCCTCGTTCTCCAACTACGGCCAGGGCGTCATCGACGTCGCGGCACCAGGCAGCAACGTGTACTCCACCGTCCCCGGCGGCGGCTACGGCAGCAAGAGCGGCACCTCGATGGCCACCCCGCACGTGGTTGGTGTGGCGGCCCTCATCGCCAGCGCCAACCCGGGCATCACCCCGGCGCAGATCCGCGCCAAACTGGCCGAGCAGGCCAACGACATCGCCTGCCCCTCGGACAGTCGCTGCACGGGTACGACGGCCAACAACTCGTTCTTCGGCGAAGGACAGGTCGACGCCCTCAAGGCCGTCGGCACCACCCCGCCGCCCGGCAAGTACTTCGAGAACCTCGCGGACTTCGCCATCAACGACAACGCGACCGTGGACAGCCCGATCGCCGTGACGGGTGTGACCGGCAACGCCCCGGCCACCCTCAAGGTGGGTGTGGACATCAAGCACACCTACATCGGTGACCTGAAGGTCGACCTGGTGGCGCCGGACGGCACCGTCTACACCCTGCACAACCGCGCCGGCGGCAGCGCCGACAACATCGCCCAGACCTACACCGTGAACGCCTCCTCGGAGGTCGCGAACGGCACCTGGACGCTACGCGTCAACGACAACGCCGCCTCCGACACAGGCAAGATCGACGCCTGGAACCTGACCTTCTAGCACAGGGCCCGACCACGCCATGGTTGTGCTGTTCGGGCACATGGGCCTCGGCCGCGGTGGACACCGCGGCCGAGGTCGCCCTCCCCGGCCAGCAGGAAACGCGGCCCACCCAAACGGGACCCGCGGGGCTAACGCAAGCGTTCCCGGAGCACTTCCCGAGCGGCCCGGGCGCCGGAGGCCAGGGCTCCCTGGACCGAGCCCGTGGCCCGGTGGTCGCCGCACACGTGACGTCCCGGCCCCATCCGGGTGGCCCGGCTGAGCGGCAGCGGCGGCGTCATGACCGGCAGCGCGTCGACGATCGTGCGGACGGTGAGGAGGTCCCATCCTGCGGTGTCCGTCCCGTACGCCTCGGCGAGCGCGGCGCGCACGGTCCCTTCCCGTCCGTCGGCGTCCCCGCCGAGCACGGAGGTCCCCACGAGGGCGTAGCCGTCCGGGGCGTGTCCTGGCACCACCTCGCTCAGGACACATGTGTTCAAGAACCGGCGGCCTTCGTCGACGAGGAGAGCCGGCTCAGCCAGCGGCGACCGCGGTGCCACGTGGTAATACGTGGTCACCACACGGCAGTCGGGCACCTTCAGGCCGGGGAGCAGCCGCCCTGCGGGTCCGGGGCCGGTGGCCACCACCACCGCCCGCGCCGCCAGTTCCTCTCCGGTGTCCGTGACGGCGCCGTCGTCGATGAGGGCGCTCACGGCGGTCTCCAGACGGACCGTGCCCGCGGGCAGCGCGGCGGCGAGCGCCGCGGGGACGGCGCCGATACCGGCGCCCGGCAGACACAGGGTGCCGCGGAGCATGCTGCGCCAGACGAGGTGGAAGAAGCGGCTGGAGGTCTCCAGCTCGTCCTCCAGGAAGACCCCGGACAGGAACGGCCGGAAGAAGCGTTCGACGAACTCCTCGGAGAATCCGGCGTCGGCCAGGGCGGTGCGGGTGGTCCGGTCCCGCGCCGTCTTCACCCGGCTGACGGGGCCGAGCAGGTCGCGGGCCGAGAGCAGGCCGAGCGCCGCGAGGTCGCGGGGACCTGCGAGCCGTCCCGGCAGCAGCGTCGACCAGGCGTGCGGGCGCCGGGTGGGGTCCTGAAAGCGCAGGGTGCCCTGCCCGACGGTGTGCACCAGGATCCCGGCCATGAACGGCCGCAGCCGCAGTTCGCGCAGCACCAGCCTCCGGCGCACCTGCGGATAGGAGGTGTTGAACACCTGGAAGCCCCGGTCCACGACGAAGCCGTCGACACGGTCGGAGCGCATCCGGCCGCCCACAGCGTCGGACGCCTCCACGACCTGGACGTCCAGCCCGGCCGCCAGGAGGTCCCGCGCGCAGGCCAGTCCGGCGACACCTGCGCCGATGACCAGGACATCGGGGATGTTCGGGGACGCGGGCACAGAAGCCTCCTTGGCGGGTCCGGCGGCGCCGGAGCGGCAGCCACGTACAGGTACCAACCTTCTTCCCTCACCGGTCCTCCGAGAGGTGACGGTCACCCGCTACCGAACGGAGAGACTGACCGGTTGCAGTACTGGCACCGCGCGCCGTGCCGACTCACCAGCTCCCCGCTCGCCTCGGGCCCCGTCCTGCGTGGGACCCGAGGCGAGCGGAACGGTCAGCTTCGGGGGACGAGGTGGTGCCAGAACCGCCAGTCCTCGTCCCAGGGAATCACCGCTGCCAGGTGCGCACCCCACTCGTTGAGGAGCGCGGGTTCCGGGAGCCGTAGCAGCCCGATGGCGGCCCCTGCCAGCAGGCCGCACAGAATGAGCCTGTTTCCCTTTCGGCCCGCACCGCTCGCCTGGCATGCCCCGGCGTGCAGCGCGGCGACGAGTACGGCGGTCACCGCGGCGTACGCCCACGTCTTCCAGCTCTCGGGAGGGGCCTCGGCCGCACGCGCCACCGTGAACGCGTTGGCCGCGACGGCTACGCCGAACGGCAGGAGGGCAGCGAGGGCGACGAAGGGCACCCTGAGTACGGCGGTCAGCACCGCGGCGAGGGCATTGAGCACCTTCTCGATCGCCCGTCCCACGATGCCGCCGGTCGCGAGCACGAGGTCGGCCGAAGGTCTCCCGATGCTTCCGACCACCTCCCGTGTGACTTCTGCTAGAGCTAGGAGGCGGACGCGCGGATGAAGGCTCCGGTTCCGTACCAGCGTGAGCCCTCTGCTGCGGTTGCCTGGCCGGGTGGCACCGGCCGCGGCCAGCCGCGCGGCCTCAAGTCGCAGCCTTGCGGGCAGTGCTTCGGTCACGGCCAGCTGGTGCAGGTGGGACTGGGCGTGGGCCTGGCCCAACCGAACGATGAAATGCCGGCAATCGTCCTCGTCCAGTTCCCCGGTGGTGACCAGCGCGACGGCGGTGTCGCACCACCATGATGACGCCGACTGCGAAGGGAGGCCCTCGGAGGTTGCCGGAGGCCACCAGGATGCCGTCGCTGTCAGAAGCTCCACGCGGCTGCGTGCGGAGTACTGCCTGTCGGGGGTGTCCTTCATCAAGGCTGTCAGTGCTGACTGGACCCTGGCACGGGGCTCGGGGGATGGCGGCAGTAGCTCTGCGGCTGCGTGCCGGTTCATGAGCGAAGTCGAGTGATCGTCGATGATCGACAGCAGCAGGTCGGTGATGTCCCGGCTGTCTCGGACCGACACCTGCCGCAGGGCCATCAGCCTCAGTTCGGAATGCGCGCCGGGGTCCGCCGCGGCGCCCACCAACAACTGCTCGCGCTTCTTGGTGGACTTGATGGCCTGTGCCGCCTCGATCCGCAGGTGCACGGGTAGCCGGGCATCCTCGGCGAGTTCACCGAGCATCGCAGCGACCTGCGGCCCACTGGACGACATGAGCAGCCTGAGCGCCCGGACACGATCCTCTGGGGTCAACTCGCCCCGGATCAGATCCGCCAGCGTCCGCGCGACCGTCTCGGCATGGTGTCCTTCCAGGTGCTCGGCCGCCAGGATGCGCGCTTGGCCGGGCGCGCCGGTGTCGGTCAGGCGGGTCAGGAGGGCTTCGACGCCCTGCGCGAGCTGGAGTCGGATCATGATTCTGGCGGCTTCGAGCCAGAGCTTCGATCCGGTGTCGGCGCCTCTCGCCATCTCCACGAGAGCCGCCGTGCCCTCAGGCTCGTCCCGGCGCACCAGTTCCTCCGCGGCCAGGAGTCGACCGATATCGGTGGTGTCAGCTGCCATCGCGCGCAGAGTTTCGAGACCACGGGAGTGCCCCACGTCGGCGAGGCCACGGGCCGCTTTGAGGCGGTGCTCAACACTTCGGTCCCGTTGCGTGGCATCGATGAGGATGTCGACGCCGCGATCGTCTCCCATCCGGGCCAGGGCCATCGCCGCCTCGTGGTCCAGGTTGCTGGCGGCTCGGTGCAGTACGGAGATGGCCGACTTACGCGCGGCGCTGTCGACCATCGCGCCGTCGGTGACCAGGGTGGCGATGAGGGCCGCGCCTTCGCCATGGGTTGCGAGCCCGCGGAGCGCCGATTTGAGTCCGAATTGGCCTTTGCGTCCCCAGGCGTCGATCAGGAAGCGGACCACGGAGGTCGCCGCCGGATCGGAGGAGCGGTGGCGCAGGGCCCAGGAGGGCCACAGCGGGTTGTGGTGGAAGACCCGGCGGAACTCGATGGTGCTGAGTGTGAGCTTCTCGGCGATCCGTCGCGCGGTGAGGAACTCGGCGAAGGTCTGATGGATGAAGACGAAGTCGCCGTGGCGCTGGCGCAGCAGCCCGCTGGCACGGAGGAGTTCGGGAAGGGCGTCGCCGCGCATCGCATCCCACTGCCCGTCCCGGACGTCGGGGTGCTTTATACGCATCGACCAAGCCGTCACGAGTTCGACGGCCGACCCCTTGGTGCCGTTGTGGCGCTCATGAGCGAGACGCTCGATGAAGTCGGGCAGTGTGTCGCGCAGCTCGGTCAGAGCCGCGACACCGGGATCTCCGTACTCGGCGCGGGTTCTGTCCCGGAGCCCGGGCCACGGGCTCTCGCGTCGCGTCCAGCGGCTGCCGTGTTGAGTCGCCTCGACGAACTCCTGGTACACCGCGCTGCGGCCTCGGGGCAGCGGCTTGTCCTCGTCCGCCTTGAACAGCT
Organism: Streptomyces sp. NBC_00028; assembly: GCF_045041065.1. Taxonomy (NCBI): domain Bacteria; kingdom Bacillati; phylum Actinomycetota; class Actinomycetes; order Kitasatosporales; family Streptomycetaceae; genus Streptomyces; species Streptomyces sp. NBC_00028. Next base: position 9,665,964 of record NZ_CP108293.1, read on the forward strand.
GGCACAACATGGAGGCCATCAGGGGTGTCCTGGCCGGGTCCGCCATACCCGATGCCTCCAGCCGGTTGATGAAGCGATGTGCCGCGTCGTGGGGTTCGGTCATCCCCAGGGCAGCCAGCCAGCGCTCGGCGAAGTCATAGAGCTGACGCCGGTCCAGTGGCAGAAGGTCGAAGCGCCGAAGGTCGCAGGTGAGTTCCTCGGCGGGCAGCGGGCGGGTCGTCACCAGGAAGCGGAAGCGGACACCCGCATCTGTCTTGCTCAGCGAGCTGATCGCGTTGAGCAGCGTCTTGCGTGCGGCGGGGTCGCCCATCTCGTCGAGCCCGTCGACGAGAACCAGCCAGCGCGAGGCGGGAGTCGGGGGCTCGTCGAACAACTCGGGTGGCCAGCCGCCTGCCAAGGGTGCCGTGCCGTCCTTGCCCATGGCCTTCGCGATCGCCTTGAGAAGCGGGGTGCCGTCTAGGTCCCGGGCGTCCACGCGGACGGGAACCACGTCGTGCCAGGGCGGGTTCTCCCAGTGGGCGGCGAGTTCGGTGACGGCGTGCCGCAGGAGGCTCGACTTGCCCGCGCCGGGGGCACCCACCAGCAGGATGTTCTCGTCGAGCCGGAACAGTTCCCCGGCGGGGATCCGCTCACTCTCCGGGGTGACCGTTTCATTGGAGGCCCGTTCCTGACCCGAGTTGTCCGAGCCGGACTCGTCCGGGCTTGTCTCCTCCGGGCCGACGAACGGGCAGACGTACACCAAGGACAGGGTCTTGGGAGCCTCGCCCTCGATCATCGGATACGGGTGTTGCCCGTCGGCCGAGGCCCTGGCTCTCGAAAGGTATTCCAGGAGCAGGGGGGTCGGCCATCCGCCCGCCCTCAGCTGGTCGGCGTCCAGTCGACGCAGCCAGTCGCCTCGGTGACCTTCCCGGTTGCCCCCCGCTGGGCAGCGCGCGAAGATCTCGGCCACGGGAACCAGATGGACGCTGTTGTCGAGGTCGGAGGTACTCGACATGCCGCACACCGCGCCGGTACGGACGTTGATCACGGCACTGCCGCTGTACCCCGGGCCCAAACGCCCCTGCCCATGAGGCAACCAGGGCCCTTCCGCCCGGTCCCTGCGCAGATCGGTACCTTGGTGGCGCAGGAGTGCGGACTGGCCGGACAGGAAGCCGCGGACCGGATGGCCGTACGTCCACAGGGTGTCATTGATCTCCAGCACACCCGAGGTGAGGACCGGCCGGAGGGGCAGAGTGGGGGTGCCGGGGGCGTCGATGACGCGCAGCAGGACGACGTCGAGGCCACCTTCGCGGTCCCGGACGTAGGATCCGGCCACAGGCGCCAGGACGATGTCCTGGCCGAGGGCGACAAATCGGCCGCGTACCTGTTCCGGCAGCGAACTCTCGTCCCGGGCGACGACATGCGCGCAGGTCGCCACCAGCCCCTCGGCGATGACGAATCCTGTGCCAATCTCCCCGGAGGGCGGTTCCAGCCGCACTGTCGCCGCTTTGAGCAGCCCCTCCCAGCCGGTCAACGCGGCCGGGATCACTGCGTCGGCTGTCGCTCCCATTCCAGCTCCACCGTGAAGGCCGAGGAGGTACGCGCCTTACCGAGCACGGCGACGACGGATCCCGATTCCAGAGCGAACTCACAGCCGAACTGGACCCGCACTCGCGTGGCCTCGCTCTGCCGCAGCTGTGTCACCACGGCCCGTGCGGTACTCGTCAGCCCCTCCAGAGCCTCGTCCAGACGCTGTCCGATCCGCCCGGAAATCTCGTGCTCGCCGCCGTATCCGCCATCCAGCTCCCGTACAGCCATGTAGACCCGCTGTCCGTCCACATCGAGCCGGATCAGACGATCCGAGTCGTCGACACGTCCCCTGTCCTGCATGACGTCCCCTTGGAGTAATTCGACGGACACGAAGCGTAGTCGCAAGTCGGGCCGGAATTCAGGCCGTTGGGGATTTGACGGCAGGCGCACAGGACCTCAGGTGATGTGGTCGTCTTCCAGCTCCGCGTCAGAGCGGCACGGGAAACGGGTCACCAATGCGCTTCGCGTTCTTAGAAGAGACGCGGCTGCCGTGCAACCTGGCCGTTGCAACGGGGGTGTGAGGAGGTGCCGCGTTGAGCGGTACCAGTACCTCGATTGACAGGAGGAGACAGTGCGCAAAGCCGTAATCGGGGTGTTCGTGGCGCTGGCGGTGGTGCTCGCGGTGGCGCCCTTTGCCGACGCCGGTCAGACCGAGACGGTGGCCTGCTGCGGCGGCACGCCGGGCTTCCCGTAAAGGGGGCTTACCAGCTGAGGGTCCGTCGGCTTGCCGGCGGGCCCTCTCATCGCCCGTCTGCACAACCGAAGGCCGTTCCCCTTGCCCGACCCCACGGTCACCCCGTCCCCACCGCTGGGGCGCCCACGAACTGGTCGAGCGCGTGCACAACATGGGCGGCCTCGACACGGCGCTATGGCGTGGGTGTGCGGGGCCGGCTCGACCCCGACAGGCCATTGGGCAAGGCCCTCAACAAGTGGCTGTGGCCTGCGCGTTCGACGGATGACCTAGTTGAGGGGCGACCCGTCGGCGAGCTGATTGTTGCGGTCGATCTCCGGCATGTGCGTTTCGGCCCAGACCCGCAGAGCGGAGAGCGGGACTTCGAGGGACAGGCCGAGCGCCGTGAGCCGGTAGTGGACGGCGGGCGGCACGGTGGGCTCCACACGGCGGGCGACCAGACCGTCGCGAACCAGGCTCTGCAGGGTGACGGAAAGCATCTTCTGCGAGATGCCCGGGATTCGACGCCGCACTTCCGCGAAACGCACCTCGCCCGGAGCCTCCTCGGCCAGCACCTTGACCGCCATCGACGTCCACTTGGTGCCGATGCGGTCCAGCAACTGCCGCGTCGGGCAGTGCGGATCCATCAGATCCCCGCGCTCACCGGGCCTCGACCTGGTCACCTGGGGCTCACCACCTGAAGGGAAAGTGCCGTCTTGGGCGGATCAGGCTAGTTCCCTAGCGTGACCCTGTCACTTTCCGCATCACCCCTTGGGAGAGCCCCGCCATGCCTGAGCTGCGACGCATCCCGGTCAACGGTGTCGAGCTGAACGTCGCCCTCGCCGGGTCGGGCCCGGCTGTCCTGTTGCTGCACGGCTTCCCGCACACCTGGGAGCTGTGGACGGACGTCATCGCCGATCTGGCCGACCGCCACCGGGTCATCGCGCCGGACCTGCGCGGATTCGGCGCGAGCGGCCGGGCCGCCTCGGGGTACGACGCGGGCACCCTGGCCGAGGATGCCGCGGCGCTGCTCGCCGCACTCGACGTCACCTCGGCCGCGGTGGTGGGCATCGACGCCGGTACAGCGCCGGCCTTCCTCCTGGCCCTGCGCCGCCCCGATCTCGTCCGGCGCCTGGTCGTCATGGAGGCCTTGCTGGGCAGACTGCCGGGCGCCGAGGACTTCCTCGCCGACGGGCCGCCGTGGTGGTTCGGCTTCCACTCCGCCGCACCCGGCCTCGCCGAGACCGTGCTGGAGGGACATGAGGCCGCTTACGTCGACTGGTTCCTGCGCACCGGCACGCTCGGCGACGGGGTGCCCCTCGCTGTCCGCGACGCCTTCGTCCGCGCGTACACCGGACGCGAGGCGTTGAGCTGCGCGTTCTCGTACTATCGGGCCCTGCCCGAGAGTGCGGCGCAGATCGAACGGGCAGTCGCCACAGCCCGCCTGACGGTACCGACCATGGCGCTGGGCGCCCAACCTGTCGGTACGGCACTGGAACGCCAGCTCCGTCCGGTCACCGACGATCTCATCGGGCACGTCATCGAGGACTGCGGCCACATCATCCCGCTGCACCGACCGTACGCCCTGCTCACACTGCTACGCCCGTTCCTGGCCGACGAAGACGCGCGAGCGGCATGACCGGGCCCGGCGCACTGCCTTGGGCCCATACAGGGCGGCGGGCAGCACGAGAGGGCTTGATTCCGGCGCTCGGTGGGTCTCTTGGGCGCCCGGGACGTGCACGGCAGTACTTTGAACAGCCCCAGGGTCAGCGGTTCACAGAGCTGCGCCGCATCAATGGGCAGTCTGGCGGCGCAAAAACCCGTTGCTGGAACAACAGCGCCGTCGATCAGATGTCTTCATGACTCATGACGCCCCGGCGGAACATGTGGAGCAGAACCGACGCTTTTGGGATGACGAGGCGGCTGCGTGGCACGGGCCACTGGCCCGTGCTCATTGGGCGCAGGCAGAGCCGTCCTGGGGATTGTGGGCCACCCCTGAGTCGCAAGTTTCCCTGCTGCCCGAAGGCATCGACGGGATGCGGACCATTGATCTGGGCTGCGGTACGGCCTACGTTTCCGCCTGGCTGGCCCGTGCGGGAGCCCATCCGGTCGGGATCGACGTCTCGGAGAGGCAGCTCGCCACCGCTCGAGTGATGCAGGCGGAGTTCGACCTGGACTTTCCCCTTCTCCTGGGCAATGCGGAGAACGTGCCCTTCGAGGACAACACGTTCGGCCTGGCGATCAGCGAGTACGGCGCCTCGCTGTGGTGCGACCCCTACCAGTGGATCCCGGAGGCAGCCCGGATTCTCGTTCCTGGAGGTCGGCTGGTGTTCTCTCGGTACTCGCCGCTGTTCGCGCTGTGTGCGCGTCCCGAGGGGCCGGCGTCCGCCGCTCTGTCCCGCGGCCAGTTCGGCCTGACACGGCTGGACTGGGGGAATCGCATGGAGTTCGTCCTGCCGCACGGTGAAATGATCCGTCTGCTGCGGGCCTGCGACTTCGTCGTAGAGGATCTGATCGAGATTCAGGCACCCCAGTCTGCGCGGGACTACCCGGAGGTTTCCGCCGACTGGGCACAGCAGTGGCCCAGTGAGGAGATCTGGAAAGTGCGGCTGGCAGGCTGACAACTCCGCGGGCGGCGAAGGGCCACGGCAGTTGGGGGTGGACAGGGCGTTCATCCTTTGACGGCTCCCTGCATGATCCCGCCGACGATCTGACGGCCGAAGACGACGAAGAGGGCGAGCAGAGGCAGCGTGCCGAGCAGTGCGCCGGCCATGATCAGCGACTGGTCGCGGACGTAGCCGGCGCTGAGTTGGGTGAGAGCGACGGGCACGGTCGGGTTGGTCATGTCGAGCACGATGAAGGGCCAGAAGAAGTCGTTCCACGCGTGCACGAACGTGATCATGAACAGTACGGCCATGGGGGGCCGGGCGATGGGCAGCACGATGCTCCAGAAGATGCGCAGGGAGTGCGCACCGTCCACCCGTCCGGCCTCGACGAGTTCGTCGGGGAGGGCTTCGGACAGGTACTGCCGCATGAAGAACACGCCGACGGCGCTGACGAGGGTGGGGAAGATGACGGCGGGTAGCTTCTGGCCCCAGCCCAGTTCCGTCATCATCATGAACAGCGGTACGACGCCGAGTTGGGGCGGCACCATCATCGTGCCGATCACGAGCATCAGCAGGATGTTGCGGCCCTTGAAGCGGAGTTTGGCGAACGCGAATCCGGCGAGGGTGGCGAACAGCACCGTGGACAGGGCGATGGCACCCGCCACGATCAGGCTGTTGAGCATGGCCTTGCCCAGCGCGGCGTCCTGCCAGGCCTTGCCGAGGTTCTCCAGGAGGTGGGGTCCGGGCAGGAAGGGCGGAGGCGTCTGGGTGACGCGCGTGTTGTCGGTCGACGCCGCCACCATCGTCCAGTAGAGCGGGAACAGAGAGACCAGCGCCGCGAGCCCCAGCAGGATGTAGGCGACGGGTCCTGCGTGGTGCTGGCGTCCGGCACCTGGGTGGCGGAACAGTTGTCGGCGTCGTGCACCGGACGGGGCGGCCTTGCTGGTCTTTCGCGCGGTCTTGGGGCGTGCGTCCGTCGCCTGGACCGGGATGCTGTCTGTGGTCATGGAGATCTCCCGGTCAGGCCCTGCGCGTGGTGATGCGGTGGACGATGCGTTGGACGACGAACACGAGGATGAGCAGCAGGAACATCGCCCAGGCGACCGTTGCGGCGCGGCCCATCTGGTAGTTCTTCCAGCCCTCCTCGTAGAGCAGCAGGCCCAGCGTCTGGTACTGGTTGTCCGCTCCTCCGGTGATGCCGTTCGGGCCTTGGCCGAAGATCAGGGGTTCGCCGAAGAGCTGTGTGGCGCCGATCGTGGACAGGACGATGGTGAACACGATGGTGGAGCGGATGCCGGGGACGGTGACCTTGAGGAACTGCTGCCACCGCGAGGCACCGTCGATGGCCGCGGCTTCATACCGGTCGCGTGGGATCGCCTGCATCGCCGCGAGGTAGAGGAGGGCGTTGTAGCCGGTCCAGCGCCAGATGACGATGGAGGAAATCGCCGTCTGCGCGGCCCACTTGTTGTTCTCCCAGTCGATGTTGTCGACACCGAACAGGCTCAGTACCCAGTTGATCATGCCGAAGTCGCGCTCGAAGAGCATCGTGAACACGAGGGCGGCGGCACCGACCGAGGTGGCGTACGGGGTCAGGGCGGCGACGCGGAAGAACGTCGAGCCGCGTAGCCGGTAGTTGAGCAGGTGCGCCAGTCCGAGCGCCATCAGCAGCTGTGGCACGGTCGACAGGACGCCGATGGTGAAGGTGTTGAGCAGCGCGTTCCAGAATCGGTCGTCGTCCCACAGTGCCGTGTAGTTGTCGAAGCCGACCCACTCCATGAGGTTCAGGGTCGACAGTTCGACGCGGTGCAGCGAGATCCACGAGGTGTAGATGAGCGGATAGAAGCTGAAGGCGGCGAAGACGATGAAGAACGGGGCGACGAAGGCGTACGGGGCACCGCGGACGTCGAGGCGGTGCAGCAGTGTGCGTCGCCGCTGACGCTCCGCGCCGATGCCGGGCGCGGTGTCTGGGGCTGTCGAGGTGGGGATGGCCACCGGAAGGCGTCCTTCCTGGACGGGTGGTGAGGCGGGCAGGGGCCCGGCGGCCCACACGGGCCGTGCGTGGGGCACCGGGCGAGGGAGGAGGCGGGCAACGGCCCTGGGTCAGCCGGCGGCCTTCTCGATGCGCTCGTCAGTGGTCTTCCACGCCTCGTTCGGGCTCTTGTTCTGGGCCTCGATCAGGGTCAGGCCCTGCGAGAAGATGTCCTTGATGGTGCCGTCCTTGCGGCCGAGCACCTGCTCGTCGGGGATTTCCTGGGCTGCGGCTCCGAAGATCTTCCCGATGGGGGCGCCGCTGAAGTAGTCCGACTTGGCGTTGACGACTTCGGGCATCTCCAACGCGGTCTGTGACGAGGGGAAGTTGCCGATCTTCTCGAAGAGGTAGGCCTGCTGTTCGGGGGCGGTGAGCCAGGCGACCAGCTCCTGTGCCTCCTTCTTGACGGGGCTCTTCTCCATCACGCCCAGGAAGGATCCGCCCCAGTTGGCGCCCTTGGGTGCCTTGGCGACGTCCCACTTGCCCTTGTTCTTCGGTCCCGCCTTCTCGCTGATGTGGGCGAGCATCCACGCCGGGCAGACGGTGCTGGCGAAGGTGCTGTTGGCCAGACCGGGGTCCCAACCGGGCTGGAACTGGCGGAGTTTGGCGGTCAGATCGGACGTGGCCGCTTCGGAGGCGAGTTTCCAGGCGTCGGTCACGACGGGGTTGGTGGCGTAGATCAGCTCGCCCTGCTTGTCGTAGAACTGCTGGGAGTTGCCGTAGATCATGGCGTTGAACAGGCCGCTGGAGCTGTCCATGAAGGCGACCTTGTCGTCCTTCGAGTTCTGCTTGAACCGTTTGCCCGCGTCGACGTACTTCGACCAGTCGCCCTCCCACAGCTTGGCGACCTTGTCGCGGTCCGTGGGCAGGCCTGCCTGTTCGAAGAGGTCCTTGCGGTAGCAGACCGCCATCGGGCCGATGTCGGTGCCGAGGCCGATGACCTTCTTGTCCGCGGTGGTGACCTGGCTCTGTTTCCACGGCAGGAAGTGGTCCGTGCCGGCCACGCCGGCCAGGTCGACGAACTTGTCCTTCTGGGTGTCGGAGAGTTCCTTGGCCCGACCAATTTCTATGCCCTGGATGTCCTTGAGTCCGCTGCCCGCGGCCAGGTGGGTCTGCAGGGCGGTGTAGTAGGTCTGCTCGTCGCCCGCGACGTCCGCCTTGATGACGACGTTCGGGTGTTCCTTCATGTACTTGTCGAGGAGGCCGGTCTCCTTGAAGCCCATGACGCCGAAGAGCCCCATGGTGATGGTGACCTTGCCGTCCTTCTTCCCGCCGCCGGTTCCGCCGTCGCTGCCTCCGCAGCCCACGACCAGTCCGAGTGCCGACGCCACCGACACGGCGGTCACGACTTTCGTACGCAACTTCCTTCGGAACTTGTTCATTTCGTCCTCCAAGCGGCGGCGTTGACGCACCGGAGTGCGAGCCCTCACGGCTTCGCTCCGTTGGTGCGATTTGTCCGGTGGGTACGTTCCCAATTAGCGGTGGGAACGTGCCCACCCGGGAGTCCGCAGCCTGGCCGCCACGCAAGGCGTCTGTCAAGAAGTTGAATCCACTTCGTTGCCGACAGATGTCGCGCGCCCGCGCCCGGGCCCTGCGGGCGCTCTCTCCAGGTCTGGCACAATGCGCAGGTGAAAGCCGTCTGGGCATCGCCGAGCGAGGGAGGCGTCATGGGGGACAGGCAACGCCCGACCATCATCACCGTGGCCGCGCGCGCCGGTGTCGGACGCACCACGGTTTCACGAGTCATCAACGGTTCCGAACTCGTGAGCGACAAGGCGAGGGCGGCGGTCCTCGCGGCCATCGCGGAGTTGAACTATGTCCCGAACTCCGTTGCCCGGGGGCTGAAGACGAGCAGGACGAACTCCGTCGCCCTGGTGATCCCGGAGTCGGAGAGCAGGCTGGGTTCGGAGCCCTACTTCTCGGCAGTCATCCGTGGTGTCAGCACGGCTCTCGCGGAGACCCGCACGCAGCTCCAACTGGTGCTTGTCCGCGACCAGGCCGAGCGGGACCAGCTCACCGAGTCGGTTGCCGAACGGCGGGTCGACGGGGTGCTCCTGGTCTCGGTGCACGAGCATGACCCGCTCCCCGGGCTGCTGGAGGACATGGGACTGCCCACGGTGCTCGCCGGACGCCGTTCCTCCGACGAGTCACTCAGCCATGTGCACTCCGACAACGCCGGCGGGGCCGCGGCGGCCGTCAACCACCTCCTCGCGCGGGGGCGGCGTACCGTCGCCACCATCAGCGGACCGCTCGACATGGACGTAGCCCGCAGCAGGCTCCAGGGCTGGCGCGAGGCCCTCGAGAACGCGGGTCACAAGGCCGCGGACCGACTCGTGACCTCGGCCGACTTCACCGAGGAGGGCGGCGAGACGGCCATGCGTTCACTCCTTGAACGGGCCCCCGAGCTCGATGCCGTGTTCGTCGCCTCGGACGTCATGGCGGCGGGAGCTCTGGCAGAGCTGCGCAGGCAGGGGAGGGAGGTCCCCGACGACGTGGCTGTGGTCGGATTCGACGACTCCACCATCGCCCGGCACACCAACCCGCCCCTCAGCACCGTGCGCCAGCCCGTCGAGGAGATCGGCAGCATGATCGCCCACATCCTCCTGGAGGAGATCGACGATCCTGACAAGCCGCGCCGGCGAGTCACGCTTCCCACCGAGCTGGTCGTTCGCGAGTCGTCATGAGGCCTTGTACGTCGTGGTGGTGAAGTCCTTCAGCGCGAGCCCCCCGTTGGCCGGCTGAGTCGGCGGTCGGTTGAGCTCCACCGGTACGTCGACGGAAGAGAGCACCAATCGGACGCGCCGCGCCGCCTGACGTCCAGGCACGGCCCGGATTCCAACGGCTACGACGCCCGCCGCCCGACACATCGAGACACCCGTGGGATGCGACGCCTCGCACGGCGCTCGTGGTCGGCCGCCTGAGCCGGCGTGACGACGAGCATTGCCGCCGACGAGGCCATGACCGCAACGGGGACCGTGAACCCCGAATGCGGATCGGAATATCGAGGAGTGACACCTCCGGACACCTCCGGACACCTCCGGACACCTCCGGACACCTCCGGACACCTCCGGACACCTCCGGACACCTCCGGACACCTCCGGACACCTCCGGACACCTCCGGACACCTCCGGACACCTCCGGACTTCCAAACGCCCTGGCGCGCCGGGGATCTGATGGAAAAAATTCCGGGCTCGCGGCAACCCTGTGCATGGCCTGTGACGACAAGGAAGCGGATCCGGCCCGTCCCGGGGCCCGGATCCGCTGATCTCGTGAACGGCCTGCAAGGAGAACAAACCTTCATGAACAACCCCGCGAACGGTGGGCGCCGCGGACGTCACCGCCGCCGCTGGACCGCTACCGGTCTGCTGCTCGGCGTGCCCGCTGTCCTCGTGCCGTATCTCCTCTACGCGCAGGAGGACTCGCAGGCCGCGACGGTCGACGGCACCGCCTACTACCGGCTGGCCTCCGTTCGCAGCGGCAAGGTGCTGGACGTCAACGGGTACTCCACCGCCGACGGCACCCGTATCCAGCAGTGGACCGATCAGAACAGCGCCAACCAGCAGTGGAGGCTGAAGCCCGCGGGGGACGGCTACTACGAGCTGGTGAACCGCAATAGCGGCAAGGTGCTGGGCATAGCGGGCGATTCGACCGCGCAAGGGGCCGCCGCGGAGCAGCAGACCGACAGTTCCGCCACCTCGCAGGAGTGGAAGATCGAGGAGGTGAGCGGTTCAGACGCCGTCACCTTCGTCTCGCGCAGGAGCGGGCAGGTCCTGGAGGTTTCCGGCGGCTCCAGGGCCGAGGGTGCGGCCGTCGTCCAGCATCCCGGCAAGGGCGGCACCAACCAGCAGTGGAGGCTGGTCAAGTCGGCCGAGACCCGGGCGGCCGGGGCCGGTGTTACGCAGACCACGGCTGTGTCCGGACCGTATATGTGGAAGAACGCCCAGGTGGTGGGCGGCGGTTACGTCACGGGGCTGGTGTTCAACCCGCGCGAGAAGGGCCTGCTGTACGCGCGCACCGACATGGGCGGCGCCTACCGCTGGGACAGCGCGGCCGAGCAGTGGATCCCGCTGACCGACTGGATCGGCGAGAAGGACTGGAACCTGCTGGGCATCGACTCACTGGCCACTGATCCGGTCGATCCCAAGCGGCTCTACCTCGGGGCGGGCACCTACACCAACGACTGGGCAGGCGAAGGCGCGATCCTGCGCTCCACCGACCGGGGCCGCACCTTCAAGCGCGTCGACCTGCCGTTCAAGCTGGGTGCCAACGAGGACGGCCGCGGGGCGGGCGAACGGCTCGTGATCGACCCCGCCCACCACGGCACCCTGCTGCTGGGCACCCGCAAGAACGGACTGTGGCGCAGCACCGACTACGGCGTGACATGGCGTCAGGTCTCCTCGTTCCCCGTCAAGGACGGGGCGAGCAGCGGCGGAGGCATCTCCTTCGTGACGTACGGCCCGGCCGGAACCAGGACGGTCTACGTCGGTGTCGCCGACAAGTCCACCTCCCTGTACCGCTCCACCGACGGCGGCAGCACCTGGCAGGCGGTCCCCGGGCAGCCCACCGGCCAGCTGCCGCAGCACGGCGTGGTCTCCGGTGACGGCTCGCTGTACCTGACGTACACCGACACCCTTGGACCCAACGGCGTGACCGCAGGTTCGGTGCGGAAGTACACGCCGGAGGGCGGTGCGTGGAAGAACATTTCCCCGTCCAGCGGCAGTTACGGGTTCTCCGGCCTGGCCGTCGACCCGCGCAAGCCGTCCACGGTGATGGTCACCACCCTCGACCGCTGGTGGCCCGAGGACGAGATCTACCGCAGCACCAATGGCGGTACGACGTGGAAGGCACTGGCCGACAAGTCGGTGCGGGACGCTTCCGCGGCTCCGTACGTCGGTACCGGCGTCGGGCACTGGATGACCGCCCTGGCCATCGATCCGTTCAACTCCGGGCATGTGCTGTACGGCACCGGCAACGGCATCTGGCGCAGCAAGGACGCGGGCGCCACCGACAGCGGCGGCACCAGCCATTGGACCGCCGGCGCCCGAGGGCTGGAGGAGACCGCGCTGATGGACGCGATCGCCCCGCCCGGCGGCGCCACCGTTGTCACCGCCATGGGTGACCAGGGCGGTTTCCGCCATGGCTCGCTGACCAAGGTGCCCGGCGGGCGGCTGAAGAATCCGCAGATGAGCAACAGCACCGATATCGACTTCGCCCAGTCCAAGCCCTCGGTGATGGTCCGTGTCGGCCGTGGCGGGACGCAGGACGGCGCGTACTCCACCGACGGTGGCAGCAGTTGGAAGGGCTTCCCGGCGGAGCCGGTGGCCGGCGCCCAGGACGGCCATGTCGCGCTCTCGGCGGACGGCGCCGCCATCGTCTGGACCCAGGCGGGTGAGGCCCCGTACCGCTCGACCGACAAGGGGGCGAACTGGTCGCGGGTCGGCGGCCTGGGCTCCGGTGCCGTGGTCGTCGCCGACCGCTCCTCGGCCAGGACCTTCTACTCCCTGTTCGACGGCAGGCTCTTCGCGAGCACCGACGGCGGTGCGACCTTCTCCGCCCGGGCCGGAAACCTGCCTTCCGGTCGGCTCGTGGCGGTGCCCGGTGTTGCCGGGGACCTGTGGATCGCCGGCGGTGCCAAGGGGGTGCTGCACTCCACCGACGGCGGCCGCACCTTCACCACGCTCCGCTCGGTGCAGTCCGCCTCGGCCCTCGGCTTCGGCAAGGCCAAACCGGGCACCTCCTACCAGGCCCTCTACCTGATCGGCACGGTCAAGGACGTCGCAGGCGTCTTCCGCTCCACCGACAAGGGCGCCACCTGGCTCCGCGTCAACGACAACGCCCACCAGTGGGGCAGCATCGGCGGCGGCGGCGTCATCACCGGCGACCCCGACACCTACGGGCGTGTCTACGTCGGCACCAACGGACGCGGCCTGCAGTACGGCGACCCGTCGTCCTGACCCCAGCGTCGGAGCGGGGCCGCAGGCCGAAGCGCCTGCGGCCCTGCGCTTGGCACCTCCCGGACCCTGGGGATTCTGGGGGCAGGTGGCTCTCCGCACGGTCGTTGACGACCCGCTTTGTCCCAGGTACTGACGCAGTCCTGTCTCAGGCGGCTCGGCGCGGGCGCCCCGGACCGGGGCGCGGCGGAGTCATCGCAGCGGCGCTCCCCAGCGGACCTGTTCGCGCATGCGGCTCCGACGAGTTTTCCTCCCGCGTTGAGTGGGAGCGCCTCGGTGACGATGACGGCGTACTGACAGTGGGCGATGACGGCGCTGAGGTCCACGTCGCACCGCCTCGAATGGCCGTCTCCCACACCGACTCCCCGTACCTCATCTGACCGGGACACGAGGCATGGAGCCGGGCTGGATCGGCAGAGCCCCTGTCACAGGTGGCCGCCTGCGAGCTCGGTCAAGCCCTGCAAGCGGCCACCTGTTTCGGGGAACGGCTCGGCAGGTTCACGGGTAGAGGCCGGCCCGGAAGGTGAAGGAGACCAGTTGGGCTCGGTCGCGGGCGCCGACTTTCGTCATGGCTCGGACCGCATGTGTCTTCACGGTGAACGGTGACACGGACATCTGGGCCGCGATCTCGTCGTTGCCGAGACCGCTTGCGACCAGGACGACCACGTCCCGCTCCCTGGGGGTCAGGGCGCTGAAGCGGCCCAGAAGCTCCTTGTCGATCAGCGGGGGCGGACTGTCGGTCATGTGACCGATGAGCGCGGCCGTCGCGGCGGCCGACAGCGCACCGCCACCGCCCACGACCTCGGTGATTCCGGCGACGAGTTCAGCAGGGCTCACGGTCTTGCTCAGGAAGCCGTTGGCGCCCGCGCGCAGGGCGGCGAGGACGATGTCGTCCTGGTCGAAGGTGGTGAGCACGATCACCCGCGTCTTCTCGGGTGGATGCTCTGCGCGGATCCGGCGGGTGGCTTCGACACCGTCGATGCCGGGCATCCGGATGTCCATCAGCACCAGGTCGACGGGGTGGTCCCGGAGGAAGGGGACGACCTGGAGTCCGTCGGAGAGATCCGCCGCGACGACGAGACTCGGGTCGAGTCGAAGCATCGCTCGGATCCCGGCCCTGATCTCGGCCTGGTCGTCGACGATGAGGATCCGTGTCATCGGACGACCTCTCCCAGCGGGCTGAACTCCGCGTGGACCCGGAATCGCCCGTCGTGACTGTCGATCGTCAGTCGCCCGCTGGAGGACTCGACGCGTTCGCGCATCCCCACGAGTCCGAGTCCGCTGCCCGGGTCGGAGCCGTGGGGTGAGTGACCGACGCGGTTCTCCACAGTGACGCGGATCCGGCCGTCGTGCTCGCGCACATCCACCGTTGCCGTCCCCTCTCCATGCCGGTAGGCATTCGTGAGCGCTTCCTGAACGACCCGGTAGACCGCCACGCCGACGCTCGGCTCCACGAAGCCGGCCGGGATGTCGATGGAGGGCCGGACATCGAGGCCGATGCTTTCGAAGGAGGCGATGAGTCCTTCCAGGCCGCTCAGCGCCGGGGTCGGCCGGAGCGCCTCGCTGCCGGAGACGTCGTCCCCGAGGCGGAGGAGCGCGAGGATGCGTTGCGTCTCGACGACGACGGTACGGGCGCTGGACCTGGCCGAGACGAGGGCCTGCCGGGAGGACTCGGCGTCCTCGGGCAACCCGATCTCCGCCGCACCGAGGTGCATGCTCAGCATCGCGACCTGGTGGCCGATGACGTCATGGAGGTCCCGGGCGATACGGAGACGTTCCTCCGTCACTCGTCGGGTCGCTTCGATCTCACGGGTGGCGATGGCGATCTCGGCCCGTTCCTCCAGGGTCCACCAGTGCTCCCGATGGATACGGAGCGCGGCCCCCGTCGCACCTCCCGCCATGGCCGAGAAGAGGGCCGCGGCTCCCACGACCGCACCGCCACGGAATCCTCCCACCGTCATGAACGCCCCCAGGAAGAACGCCGCCACGATGCCGGTCCCGGCCAGCGGCTGCTTTCCCCTGAGGGTGACCGAGAACAGCACGAGCACCGCCATCATCCACACCGACAGGGGGTCGTCACCCACCGCTGTGACGGCGAAGGACGCCGCACTCGTCACGACCAGTCCTGCCCACGGCTTCCACCACGAGAGGGCGACGCCACCGCCGGCGAGGAGCACGGACAGGGCCGTCGGCCAGTCCGACCCCCTCACCGCCGCCGCCACGATCTGCCCGGTGAACACCAGCCCTGCCACCGAATAGGCGACCCGGTGCAGTACCTCGGGGTGGCGGACCCACAGCGGTGCGGCCGGTCCGTCCTGACTGTTGTGCGCCTTGGCCATGACCCGATTCTCGTTCACGTGTGCGGCGGCCGTGTACTTCAAACGATGTAGTCGACCAACGATGTAGACGACCAACGAGGTGGACGACCAACGAGGTGGACGACCAACGAGGTGGACGACCAACGATGTGGACGACCAACGATGTGGACGACGAACGATGTGGACGACCGAGCCGCTTCGGTCGATGGAGACGGCAGAACCCATTGCGTCGAAAGTGGACGGCAGAAGTACTTCGTTCGAAGTACGCGGCCCCTCCCGAGGCCGCTGAGACTCCTCATCGAGGCGACCGTCTCACACCGTCACGATCACAACGGGACACCCGATGACGCAGACCACCGTAACTTCGACCACTTCGGCCACGGCCACGACGACGTCCTCCGGGCTCCGATCGCTCCACCTGGTCCGAGTCGCCTTCTCCCTGATCTGGGTGGCACTTGTCCTCGCGACCTCCGCCTCGCTCGTGTCGACGGACGAGCCCACAGTGATCGCGGCCGTGCTGCTCGTCGTCTACCCCCTCTGGGACGCCATCGCCACGCTCATCGAGCGCAGCCTGACCGGTACCGGCTCCACGAACAGCGTCAGCACCACCAACATGGTGCTCGGCCTCGCCGCAACAGCCGGGATGATCGTCGCCGTCTTCTCCACCGTCGGGACGGCGCTTCTCGTGTTCGGCGTCTGGGCCCTCCTCTCCGGAGCCATCCAGCTCGTCGTGGCGATCCGGCGCCGGCGCACCGTCGGCGCCCAGTGGCCCATGGCCATCAGCGGTGGACAGTCCGTCATCGCCGGTGCCACCATCGCCGCCACGTCCGCCTCGGCGACGAGCAACCTGTCCACCGTGGCCGGATACTCGGCGTTCGGCGCCTTCTGGTTCCTCGTCTCCGTTATCGCCCTGAGCCTCCGCAGCCGACGCGAGAAGCGTTGACCACCGCCGCCGGAACCACCGCCTCTCCCGCAGCCGCAGCGTCTTTCATTCGTCTTTGGACGGATGGTGGTGAACAGGGGCGGGGCAAGGTCCACTGCTTCTAGGCTGGTTGAAGAAGTACATCAGCACGGTGCGGGGGCGCGATGACGGGCACGGAGGCGTCTGACGGTTCGTCGGATCAGCGCTGGTTCGTCAGTCATGCGGGGGCTGATCGGGCGTGGGCGGAGTGGATCGCCTGGCAGCTCCTCGACGCGGGACTGCAGGTGGAGCTGGACTGCTGGGACTGGCGTGCGGGCGACAACTTCGTGCTGAAGATGAACGCCGCCCTCGAGCAGGGCCGCTTCCTGGCGCTGTTCTCCCCGGCGTATTTCGAGCCGGAGCGCTTCACCAGGCCGGAGTGGACGGCGATGGTGGCCATGTGGGAGAAGATCACCCCTGTGCGGGTGTGCGACGTTGAAGCTCCGCCGCTCTTGCGTGCGTTGATTTCCCGGGATCTGTTCGGCATCGGGCAGGCTGAGGCGCGTCGGGTGCTGCTGGAGGTGGTCAGCGGTCCGTCCCGGCCGGATACCGAGCCGCCCTTCCCCGGCTCCGGTGGGGTGCCGCGGCAGCTGGGCGGCAGCGGTCCACGCTTGCCGGGCACTCTGCCGAGGGTGTGGAACGTGCCGGCCCGCAACGCGTCCTTCACCGGCCGCGACACCCTCCTCGTCGAGCTGCGCCAAGCCCTGGTGACGAACAACCGGGTGGCGGTACAGGCATTGCACGGCCGGGGCGGGGTGGGCAAGACCCAGTTGTCGATCGAGTACGCCTACCGGTTCGCGGGCGAGTATGAGCTGGCCTGGTGGATCGCCGCGCAGGACCCGGCGCTGATCCCCGACCAGCTCGCCGCCCTTGCCGGCCGGATCGGGGCCGCACCGGCCGGCACGCCGACGGGGGAGGCCGTGCAACTGCTCCTGGAAGAGTTGCGGACGCGTTCACGATGGCTGCTGGTCTTCGACAACGCAGAAGACCCTGAATCTCTGACCGGTTTCCTGCCCGGCGGCACTGGACATGTGGTGATCACCTCCCGGAACCCGCACTGGCAGGTGTGCGCCACCCCGTTGAGCGTGGATGTCTTCTCCCGCACCGAGTCACGCGCCCTGCTGGGCACGCACCACCACGTCCTCAATGATGCGGACGCCGACGACCTCGCCCGAGCCCTGGACGATCTCCCCCTCGCGCTCGCGCAGGCCGGCTCGCTCCTCAGCGGTGGCCTGTCGGCTGCGGACCTGAGGGGTGAATTGGCCGCGAACACTGCGGCGGTGCTGGCCGAGGGCCGCCCCGCGGGGTATCCAGTGTCGCTTGCCGCGCAGGTCCGTCTGACCGGCGACCGTCTGGCGGCCGAGCATCCAGGCGCACTGGCCTTGCTGTCGGCGCTGTCCCTGCTGGCCCCTGAGCCCTTTCCCGTCACGGTCTGCGCCGACCGACTGCCCGACCAGGCCTCCGCACCGCTGACGCAGAGCCTCACGTCTCGGCTGGCGGCCGGTCCGGTGTTGCGGGCGATCGGCCGGCACAGTCTGGCCCGGGTGCAGGACGGCAGCGTGCAGGTGCACCGGCTGACCCAGACCGTGCTGGCCGACCAGCTCACCGGCGACCAGCAACGCCAAGCCGCTCAGGATGCCGAGTCGCTCCTGTCAGCAGCCCACCCCGGTGACGTCAGGCAGCCCGCGACGTGGCCCGGGTGGCGGCAGCTGCTGCCCCATCTCCTCGCCGTTGACCCCGCCTTGATCAAAACCGATCAGGGGCGGAACGTGGTGCGCGACGCCTGCTGGTATCTGATGGATCGCGGCCAAGCCGGCCCCGCCCGGGAACGTCTGGAAGAGCTGTACGACACCTGGTCACGGCAGTCGGGTCCGGATGACGAAGGCAGCCTGTGGACCGCGAATGCCCTGGCGCGCGCCTACAACGACACCCAGGATCACGAGCGGGCGCGCGCTTTGGAGGCGGACACCCTCGAGCGGCGTCGCCGACTCCTTGGGGAAGACCACCCCGACACCCTGGCCTCGGCCTCGAACCTGGCCAACCATCTGTCGGCGGTGGGCCGGGTGGAGGAAGCGCTCGCTCTGGGTGAGGAGATGCTGGTCCGGCGCCGCAGACTCCTTGGAGAAGACCACCCCGACACCTTGTTCACGGCGTCGAACGTGGCCATCCATCTGGCTGCGGTGGGTCGGGTGGAGGAGGCCGTGGCTCTGGACGAGGAGGCCCTGGACCGGCGGCGACGCGTGTTGGGTGAGGAGCATCCCGAAACCCTGTTTGCGGCGTCGAGCCTGGCTGTCCATCTGGCGGATCTGGGCCGGGTGGAGGAGGCGGTCGCTCTGGGGGAGGAGACACTCGTCCGGCGGCGGCGTGTGTTGGGTGAGGAGCATCCCGACACCTTGTTCACGGCCTCGAGCCTCGCCATCCATCTGGCGGAGGTGGGGCGGGTGGAGGAAGCGCTGGCTCTGAGCGAGGGGACACTGTTCCGACGCCGCGAGCTCCTTGGAGACGATCACCCCGACACTCTGGTCACTGCGTTGAGCCTGGCCCTCCATTTGGCGGAGGTGGGTCGGGTGGAGGAGGCGCTCGCTCTGGGCGGAGAGACGCTGGGGCGGCAGCGGCGGGTGTTGGGTGAGGAACATCCCGACATCGCGCAGTCCGTTGAGGTGCTGCAGTGGGTGAAAGGGCTGCAAGCCGAAGAGTGAGCATCCCAGGCGAGTACTTGTACGCCCGGCAAGAAGGGCCACAGCTGTCAGCGGAGCGTCTTCCCCCCCACACATCTGCGAGCGCGGATCAGATGGGGGCGTTCGTGGGCTGGCCGGCGACGGCGGTGAGCCGCAGCTTGGTCTCGTCCTCGCTGCCCCGCAGGGCGGTCATGATCACGATTTTGAGATCGAAGTCGCCGTCGGTCAGGACGTCGCAGTCCACGGTGACTGGGCCTACTGCAGGATGGTTGATCGTCTTCTGGTCTTCGCGGTGTGCGGCTACGCCGCCGGTCGCCCACAGCCGGGCGAACCTCGTGTTGGCGCTCAGCTCACGGATCAGCGTGGCGAGGCGTTCGTCCTGGGGGTAGCGGCCGGTGGCGCGGCGCAGGTCGCAGACGACGGCGGCATCGGTGGCCTCCCGGTCCGCCTCGGTCACGGGCCATCGTGCGAGGTGGGTGGGTCCGTCGTCCAGGGGGAACCTGTCGCGGGCGAAGTTGCGCAGTCGCGGTGGTGAGGCGGAGGGGTCGCCCACGAGGCCGGCCCATCCGTGGTTCCACCACACCAGCTGCCAGTCCGCCGCGAAGACGGCGACCGCGACGTCCCCGAGCCGAGTGAGGACCCGTTGCACGCCGGGTGTCAGGTGGTCGGATATCGTGCCGTTCGCCGGAGGGGCGAGGCGCGCCAGACGGTACAGGTGGTCGCGTTCAGCCGTGGACAGCTGGAGAGCGCGTGCCAGGGATGCCACCACCGCAGCCGAGGGGGTCGTGGCCCGACCCTGTTCCAGACGCACGATGTAGTCGACCGACGCCCCTGCCAGGTCGGCCAGTTCCTCACGCCGCAGCCCGAGCGCACGGCGTCCGTGGGCCACCGGCAGCGCGGCGGCCGACGGAGGCAGCCGGTTGCGCCATGTGCGGATCATCGCAGCCAGTCCGGTCCCAGAGCTTGTCGGCATGATCCCATTCTCCCGCGCCGCGGGCCGCGGGTCAGGGTGCCAGGGTGGTACGGCTCTTCCTACCGTCGAGGCGTCCCTGTTGCCCCTGCCTCATGAAAAGCATCATCGAAGGCATGACGATCACCTTCATCACCGGAGCGAACAAGGGGCTCGGCCGCGAGACCGCCCGCCGCCTGATCGAGGCGGGCCACACCGTCCTCCTCGGCGCCCGTGACCGTACGCAGGGCGAGGAAGCCGCCGCCGCGCTCGGCGCCCGTTATGTCCCCATCGACGTCACCGACGACACGTCTGTGACCGCTGCGGCCGCGGACGTCGCCGCACACGAGGGCAGGATCGATGTCCTGATCAACAACGCCGGCGTCCACGGACCCGCCGGCGACCCCAGCGACCTCACCGCCGCCGACGCCCACGCCGTCCTCGACGTCAACCTCATCGGTGTCATCCGCACCACCACCGCCTTCCTGCCGCTACTGCGCCGCTCGGACGATCCCGCGATCGTCAACGTCAGCAGCGGCATGGGCTCCCTCGCCTTCACCCACGACCCCTCCCGACCCGAGTCGCATGTCATAGCTCCCCTGTACACCGCCTCGAAGGCGGCACTGACGATGCTGACCACCCAGTACGCCAAGTCACTCAAGGACATCCGCATCAACGCCGCCGACCCCGGCTACACCGCGACCGACCTCAACGGCCACAGCGGTCCCCAGACCGTCACCGAAGGCACGGACGCGATCGTCACCCTCGCCACCGAAGGACCCGGTGCCGGCACCGGACGCTTCCTCTCCCGCCACGGCGACATCGCCTGGTCGTGAACACCCGCAGCCCAGTGCGATCCGCCCACGTCCCACTGGCCCGCACAGACCGCGACTGGATCTTCCCCGCGCTCATTGCAGAACCAGGCCCGAGATCGGCCCATCGGTGGGTGGCCAGTGCTGCAATTCCTGATGAGCGGCCGAGTCGTCGTGGGCCCCGGGTAGCCACTCTGAAGCCTCCCGTGCGGCAGACGACCGCCAGACCCGAGCACCCGTGAACTGACCGGATTCAGAGCGATCGGCATCAGGTGCCGGCGAGGTTGGCCCAGGCGGCAGCACGGGCACGGACCCACGTGATCATGGTGTCCACGCTCAGTGATCGCGAAGGACAGCCACGCCCGCGCTGCCGTCCTGCCTGCTCGAACCCCTCTGGAACCAGTTCACCGAACTCCTACCCACACGGCCGGAGCGCCGTGGGGCACCCGCACCGCCGCCACCGCCGCAGAATCCCGGACGGGACCGTGTTCCAGCACCTGGTGCTCGCGCTGATCCACGGCTCGGGTTACGAGCACCTGTCCAGTCCCGCATGCTCCGACCGAAGCTGACTCCTGCCGGAGGATGTGCACGTTAACCTCGACCGGGGCTGCAACGACAAGTCCGCCCTCCGCTCCCGGAGTTGGGCTTCACCGCTGAGAGGAACGGCGCGGTCGGCGAGTTCTACCTCCCCCTCGCCGCGACTCGCGTTACGTTCCGCATGCTCATCCGACGCCCGACGCCCGACGCCCGACGCCCGACGCCCGACGCCCGACGCCCGACGCCCCAACTGATCCATCTGCTGGTCGTTCTTAATCGAGTGCGAGAGCGCCGATACGGGTGATACAAGGTCCGCGTGACTGATCATCTCTACTTCCCCACCCTGTTGCGGATGATTGACGAGCGTTCCGCCGCGTTCCGCGCCGCCGTCGCCGCGGCCCCCAGCCTCGACGCCGACGTCCCTTCCTGCCCAGGCTGGACGCTGTACGACCTGGCGAACCACCTCAGCGAGGGGGACCGCTTCTGGGCCCACATCGTGCTGAACACCGCGCCGGGCGACGAGCGGCCGAGCAAGGACGGCCTGACGGCGCCCAGGGAGCGCGAGGCCCTCATAACCTGGCTGGCCGACTCGACGGAGCAGCTGCTCACCGCTCTGCGCGTGGCTGGCCCGGACCGGGGCTGCTGGGCCTGGTGGGAGCCGCTGGCCTCGCCGCACACGGTGGCCGCCGTGGCCCGCCGCCGCGTCCCGGAATCGCTGATCCACACCTACGACGCCCAGCTGGCCTCCGGTACCCCGCAGGAGCTGCCGGCGACCGAGGCGGCGGACGCCATCGAGGAGTTCCTCGCCACCGTCTGCACCGGCACAGTCCCGTGGCCGGGCGAGCCCGCCGCCATGGACTACCACGCAGCCGAGGCCGGCTCCTGGCGCCAGACAGTGGACGCCGCCGGTTCCCGCTTCACCCGCCTCACCGCTGCGGAGGCCGCCGAGAGCAAGCCCACCGCCGCCATCTACGGAACGGCAAGCGAGATGGCCCTGCTCATGTACATGCGCATCCCGGCCAGCTCGCTGCGGATCGAGGGCGACGCCGACCTGCTCCAGCAGCTGCAGGACTGGGGATGAGACCGACCGGCAGATGGATCACTTGAGGCGTCGGGTGGTGGAGGTGCAAGTTCGCGGCGCGTAGCCGGAGTTGTGGATCAGCGCGAGCACGGTGTACTCGAAGACGGCCCGGTCCGGAACCCGTCGCCCTGGCAGCCCAGCGGTTCCGCACCGCAGCAGAGTGCCGAAGTCGTCCCACAGTGGTTGCGAAGGGGCATGCTGGGACCGCAGACGTGAGCCCTCGGGGCGGGCGGTGATCACCGAGCGCCAGGAACCCCATGATCACTCAGGCTCGTGCCTGCCTCGGGTTCGGGCCCGCCTGGGCCGCCCGACCCACCATTTGCGGATCGGCCCTACTTGGCCCCTGGTCCTCGTTCCCGAAGTGGGGCGGTCAGGACGGCTTCGGCGGCCAGCCGGAGATTCCTGATCATCGGGTTCGGGTCGCCCTTGCGGCTGACCAGGACGACCTGGCTGGGTGGAGCGTCCGCGATCGGGACGGTGACGAGGTCGGGACGCAGTGAGCTGCGCCGATCGCCGACCGGTAGGACGGCGATCGCTCGGCCACTTGCCACGAGCTCGAGCTTGTCCTCGTAGCTTTCGACCGGCGGCAGGTCAGCCCCGAGGAGTCGGTAGGAAGTCCAGTCCGTGGTCTTGAACGCGCACGGCGCCGGCGTCTCGTCGGCCAGCTCATGGGCGGCCACCGACGCGCGATCGGCCCAGGGATGGTCGAGGGGGACCGCGAGCATCCGGGGCTCCTCGTACAACGGGGTGGTGAACACGTCGTCGGGGACGAACGGCAGCGGAGCCCGCGCGATCAGGGCGTCAACGCGCCTGTCGGACAGTGCCCCGACGTCGCGGCAACTCAGGTACCGGGTGGCGATCTCGGCGTCCGGGTGACGGTGGCGCAGTTCCCGTACAGCGGCGGTGATCACCAGGTCCTCGACGTAGCCAATGGTGATTCGTCCGCTCTGGGCTTGTTCGCGCACGGCCAGTTCGGCCTGGCGGGCGGCCTGCAGCAGGGCATGGGCTTGGGGGAGGAATGTCTGGCCGGCCGGAGTGAGCCGGGTGCCCTGGGGCGTGCGGTCCAGCAGTCGTGTGCCGAGATACTTCTCGAGCCGCTGGATCTGGCGGCTCAGCGCCGGCTGGGCCACGTGCAGGTCGGCGGCGGCCCGGCCGAAGTTCTGGTGCGCCGCCACCACGGTGAAGTAGCGCACCAGCCGCAGTTCCAGGTCCTGTCCGAGATCGTTCACCCTTGCAGCGTACGTGTCATGCCGTTTCGGAATGACGAGGTTGCCGAACCGGTCTTGGACGTCTATGCCGTCCTGGATCTTGACTGAAGGAGCAACGTCTCCCCGAGAAAGCGACAGGCACGATGAAGGCGATCCAGTTCCACGAAGCAGGCGGACCGGAAGTTCTGCGGTACGAGGAGGTGCCGGTTCCCGGGATCGGCCCGGGCGAGGTGCTCGTCCGGGTGCACGCGGCGGGCATCAACCCGCCGGACTGGTACCTGCGTGAGGGGATGAAGGTCATGCCGGCCGAGATGAGGCCGGTGCTGGAGTTCCCCCTGATCCCCGGAACGGACATGTCGGGGGTGGTGCAGGCGGTCGCTCCGGACGTGCACGGGTTCGCCGTCGGTGACGCGGTCTTCGGCATGCTGCGGTTCCCCGGATTCAACGGCCGGACGTACGCCGAGTACGTGGCCGCGCCGGCTTCTGACCTGGCTCACAAGCCGGCTGGTATCGACCACGTACAGGCGTCCGGTGCGCCGATGGCGCTGCTGACGGCCTGGCAGTACCTGATTGATCTCGGCCACGACGTACCGTCTCCTTTCACCGGCCACGTGCACCAGCCGGTGCCGATCACGCCAGGGATGACCGTGCTGGTCAACGGGGCCGCTGGTGGAGTGGGTCACTTCGCGGTGCAGTTGGCGAAATGGAAGGGGGCACACGTCATCGCGGTGGCTTCCAGCCGGCACGAGCAGTTCCTGCGCAAGCTCGGCGCCGATGAGTTCATCGACTACACCACGACGAGGGCCGTGGACGTGGTCAGCGGCGTCGACCTGGTGATCGACACAGTCGGCGGCCCGCACAGTTCACGCTTGCTGACCGTGCTCAAGCGCGGAGGCACCGTGCTTCCGGTGTTCTTCGCCCAGTACGATCCGGAAGAGACGGCGCGTCTTGGCATCACCGTCTCGAACATTCAGGTGCGTTCCAACGGCCCCCAGCTCGCCGAGATCGGGCGCCTGTTCGACGAGGGCAAGCTCCAGGTCGGGGTGGACAGCGTCTTCCCGCTTTCCGAAGCGGGCAGCGCCCACACGCGAGCCGCGCAGGGCCACATCCAGGGCAAGATCGTGCTGACGGCGTGATCGCCGCCCCACAGGGCCTGGGCTTCCTCGACACCGAGCCAGTCGAAGCACGGACGGGTTCGGGAGCAGCGAGGCGGAGGGAGGTATCAGTTCGGGCCGGGGGTGGAGGCCTGGGCCGGACCGGTCTGGCCATCGGCCTGGTGGCTCAGCGCTCTCGGTCGCGTGGTGGGCGTTCCCGGAACTTCCAGGTGGTGAACAGGCCCATCCCGGTGACGCTGATGGTGGAGAGGGCGGTCGCGCCTTCGAGTACGTACACCAGCAGGGACAGCGCCGTCAGGCCTGAGGGCGGCCAGGTCCAGCAGTCGGCCGCGTGCGGGGCCCGGTTCGTTGGGCTCGTTTTCGTCCATGTCGGAAGTGCAGCAGCCGGGCGGAGCGGGTGGCGAGGAAAGGGAATTCGGGAGAACGAACCCGAACACGGCGCCTGCTACGCAGAACATGAGCGAATTTTGGCGAACACCGCTGGTGTTGCGGGCCGTTCGCGAGCGTTCGGCGCAGGGATGGCACGCGCGTCCTAGCCATGACTGCCACGTGGCACAGGGGGACTGGGGGACTGTTGGACACTCCGATCTACGGCCCGACGGAATCGGTGGAAGAGGCGTACCAAGCAGAGCAGGCGGCCTTTGCCCGGGATCTGAAGGACCTGCAGCTGGCCTGCGACATCACCTACCGTCAGATCGGGGATCGCTCGCCGCTCAGGTTGTCGCCTTCCGGGATCGCGGAGACCCTGCGCGGAAGGCGGCTGCCCAGCCGCGACTTCCTGAACGCCCTTGTCCGGGTCTTGTACGAGGTGCGGGACGAAAAGCCGGTCAGTCGCGAGGACCCCCGCCTGCGGCGATGGGAGGACCGGCGCACGCGTCTGCTGCTGTTGCGGGACCGGGCCCGGCAGTCGGAGGCGGACGCCGGCACGCGCGAACACGACACGTGGGCGGACGACTCGTTCCCCACGGACACCCGGGTACGTGCCTCCGCCGGACGGCGCGACGCTGCTGGAACTGGAATCAGCCAAGTCGGACCTGCGGGACATCCTGAACAACCTTCAGGAACACGAACGCCGAGTGCGCACCGAGTTCCGTCAAGTCCTGGATGAGCAAGCCCGCGTGGCAGCGGAGCTGAGCCGGCTTACCTCTCTCCTCGAACAGGAACGCGGC
Organism: Streptomyces sp. NBC_00028; assembly: GCF_045041065.1. Taxonomy (NCBI): domain Bacteria; kingdom Bacillati; phylum Actinomycetota; class Actinomycetes; order Kitasatosporales; family Streptomycetaceae; genus Streptomyces; species Streptomyces sp. NBC_00028. The sequence goes on from NZ_CP108293.1 coordinate 9,691,617, forward strand.
GACAAGGAGCGGCTCGAACGCGAGGTCGCGTTGCTGAAGCGGCAGCGCGCGGCACTGAGCAAACAACTCAACGACTTTCGGGCCCAGTTCGCGGAGATCGACGCGGACAAGGTTGCTCTGCTCAAGGAAGAGAGCGACCTCAATGACCGGCGCGCCGTGCTCAACTTCGACTGGGCCCGCTACGAGGAACTGCTGCGTCAGCGGGCGAACGCCGAAGTGAGCCGCCTGCGCGAAAAGCTGGACCGGACGCGCTCAGACCCGCCCGCCTAGCGGCGGGTGTTGGAGATGAACGCCCCCAGCCCTCGCAGCTCGCCGTCGATGTCCTCGCGGTGCAGGCGCGGTGCTGGCGCGATACGCGCAGGTGCCCCTCACACGCGTGGACTGGCGGGCTGCGGCTGTGTTCCGCTCCTATCCGCCAGCAGGTCTGCCCCGAGCCGACCCCCCGCTTCAGGGGCAAGAGCTGCCAAGCGAACGTCCTGGTGCCGGACATACGGATGCTCTGCAGGCACAGCCGGCCCGCCACCCGCTTCGCCCCGGAGACTGTTCGGGCCAAGGTGCGCTGGCTGCTCGTCGTACAGCCGCACCTTCAGGCGGCCCTGGGGCACTCGGACGAGCGAATCGATGACGCGTACCGGAGCCGGAGTTCGCCACAACGGCGCTGCACTTCGCCAGCGTTGCACGGCGATTCGGGTGGCGGAGGAGAGCGACAAGTAAGCGGAAGGTGACATATGACTTGTGCAAGTTTCCTGCAAGTCATGGTGTGCATATGCAGGATGGTCAGCACCAGCGGAGGGTGCGGGTGAAGTGATCGTGGGGATACCCCGTCGCCGTTGACCTCGCCACCCCGACCTTTGTGAAAGGTGTCGGTGTGATGCTCAAGGGGCGGGTCAGGGAACGTGAAGTCCTCGATCGGTTTGTCACGGACCTGCGCAAGGGTTTGAGTGGTGTCGTCCTGCTGAGAGGTGACGCCGGCATCGGTAAGACCGTGCTGCTGAATCATACGAGCGCCGAGGCGGCTGACCTGCGTGTCCTTCGAGTGGCCGGTGTGGAGGCGGAGTTCGGGTTCCCCTTCGCGGCGCTGCACCGTCTGCTCGTTCCCTTCCTGGACGGGCTCAAGGAGCCCGGGGCGTTGCCCGAGACCCAGCGCGCGGCGCTGCGGGTGGCATGTGGGCTGGCCGACGGTCCGCCCGCCGACCCGTTCCTGATCGGGCTCGCGACGCTCACGCTGCTCGCCGAGGCCGCGAAACAGCGGCCCGTGCTGGCCTGCGTCGATGACGCGCAATGGCTCGACGAGGAGTCCTTCGCGGTGCTCGCCTTCGTGGGCCGGCGGCTGCATGCCGAGGGCGTCGGTCTGTTGTTCGCCGCGCGTACCGGTTTCGACGCGCCCGCGGGCCTGTCCTTCACCGAAGTCGTCGGCCTCGAGGACGAGTTCGCTCTGGAACTGCTGCGTGAGGCTGTCGCCGGACCGCTCGACGCCCGCGTCGCGGCGCGGATCGTAGCCGCCACCGCCGGGAACCCCCTGGCACTCACCGACCTGAGGCAGGAGCTGTCCGCGGACCAGCTTGCCGGAGGCCTCGCACTGCCCGAACCGCTGCCGGTGGGCGGCAGGTTGGAGGCGCACTACCTCCAGCAGGTCCGCGAGCTGCCGGACACGACGCAGACCTGGCTGCTCCTCGCCGCCGCCGAGCCTGGCGGTGACCTGGGGTACCTCACGAGTGCGGCACGTCAACTCGGGGTCGGTGCGGAGGCTTCGGGCCCGGCCGAGGCCGCTCGTCTGGTGGTGCTGCGTTCTGCCGTGCAGTTCCGCCATCCGCTGGTGCGGTCGGCTGTGTACAGCGGCGCCACCAGCGTCCAGCGCAGGCGGGCGCATCGCGCGCTGGCGGAGGTCACCGACCGCCCGGCCGACACCGACCGGCGGGCCTGGCATCTCGCCGCCGCCGCGATCGGGACGGACGCCGCCGTCGCCGCGGAAGTGGAACGGGTGGCCGACCAGGCGGGCGCGCGGGGCGGCTACTCCGCGCGCGCCACCTTTCTGACCCGGGCAGCCGAGCTGACGCCGGACGGCGAGGAACGAGCGGGGCGGCTGCTGGCGGCGGCCGAGGCGGCACTGCGGTCCGGGGCACCGCTGCAGGCGGAGTCGCTGCTGGACGGCATCGACGAGGCGTTGCTCGGCGACGTCGGAACGGGCCGGGCCCTGTTGGTCCGGGCGGACACCGGCTTCGCACTGGGTCGCGAAAAATCGTTCGCGCAGGCGCCCGCGCTCTGCGTGCGTGCCGCGCTGCTCCTCTCCGACGGAGCTCCGGACCTTGCTCGTGAGGCGCTCCTGAGGGCGATCGACCGCGTCATCACCGCAGAACACCTGATGCGGGACACGACGCCGGCCGAGATCGCCCGGACCGTGGAGACGCTGATACCGCGCACGGGTGCGGTGACCGGCGTCGATCTCGTGCTGCGCGGCTTCGCGGCTTTGATCACCGACGGCTACGAACGCGCTGTGCCCCATCTGCGACGGGCCTGCGCCATGGTGCTGGACCCGGATACTCCCCAGGAGGACGTGCTACGCGGCTATCTGCCCGCCATCACCATGTCGATGATCCTGTGGGACGAGCCGACGCACACCGCCGTCATCGGGCGGGCAGCTGACATCGCCCGGCGGACGGGCGCCCTGTGGCAGCTGGACACCGCGCTGTACTGCGCCACGATGTCCGAGACGAATCTGGGCGAGCTGGCGGCTGCCGACGATCTGCTGACCGAGGGGCACCAGATTCGTTCGGCGATCGGCGCGAACGACGACGTCTGGGCCATCTACCGCCATCCCGAGCTGCTCGCCTGGCATGGCGAGCACGAGGATCTGGACGCCGTGCTGCGCGGGTCGAAGGAGGCCGGAACCTGGCTGGGCGCCGGCGCGGTCGAGTCCATCGCCCGCATCGGCATGGTGGTGCTGGCTCTCAGCCGCGGCGACTACGCCGAGGCACGTACCATCGGTCACGAGCTCATCGAACATGACGTGCTCGGGGTGCACTCCCGGCTGCTCCCTCTTCTCGTCGAAGCAGCCGTACGCTGCGGCGACCGGGTTCTGGCCACGGCCGCGCTGGGGACGCTGGCCTCCCGGGCGACGGCCTCCGGCACGCCCTGGGCCCTGGGCCTGCTGGCCCGATCCAGCGCCCTGCTCGCGGCCGTGGACGACGCCGAGCCGCTGTACCGCGAGGCGATCACCCTGCTGTCGGGCACCAGAGCACGCTCCGATCTCGCCGTTGCCCACCTGCTGTACGGCGAGTGGCTACGTCGACGCAAGCGCCGCAAGGACGCCCGCGAGCACTTGGGCACAGCCGTCGCGATGTTCGACGCCATGCGGGCCACGGGACACGCGACGCGCGCCGCCCAGGAACTCGCCGCCACCGGGGCGCCGCATCAGCGCGCCACGGCCGGGCCGACGAGCACGCTCACCTCGCAGGAACTCCAGATCGCCCGCCTCGCCAAGGGCGGCGCGACCAACGCCGAGATCGCCGCCCAGCTGTACATCAGCGCCAGCACCGTCGACTACCACCTACGGAAGATCTTCCGGAAGCTCGACGTGACGTCCCGGCGCCAACTCAACCAGGCGTTGGGCGACTGAACCCGGTCACGACTACGCGCTCCACGGGATTCGGGCACCGTCCGTCCTCGCCCACGCTTGGGCACCCGGACAGATCCTGCAGACGGGAGCATTCCATGCCGTACGTCACCGCAAGCGACGGAGCGCAGATCTACTACAAGGACTGGGGCACGGGCCGTCCGGTCGTGCTCAGCCACGGCTGGCCGCTGAACTCGGACAGCTGGGAGGCACAGCAGCTGTTCCTCGCGTCGAACGGCTTCCGTGCCATCGCCCACGACCGCCGCGGACACGGCCGGTCCGACCAGACCTGGCACGGCAACGAGATGAACACCTACGCCGACGACCTCGCCGGCCTCATCGACACGCTCGACCTGCGCGACGTGACACTCGTCGGCTTCTCGACGGGCGGCGGCGAAGTCGCCCGCTACATCGGGCGGCACGGCACGGCCCGCATCGCGCAACTCGTGCTGGTCTCCGCCGTACCGCCCTTCATGCTCAAGGCCGACGACAATCCTGGGGGCGTACCGATCGAGGCGTTCGACGCCATTCGCGCCGGATCGCTCGCCGACCGCTCGCAGCTGTACCACGACCTGGCCGACGGACCGTTCTTCGGGAACAACCGACCTGGCGCCAATGTCTCCCAGGGCATCCGGGACGCGTTCTGGCACCAGAGCCTGCAGGCCGGACACCGTGGCGCCTACGAATGCGTCGCGGCCTTCTCGGCCACCGACTTCCGCGCCGACCTGGACGCCTTCGACGTACCCACGCTGGTCATCCACGGCGACGACGACCAGGTCGTGCCCTTCGAGGTGGGCGGCAAGGCGTCCGCGGCCCGCATCAAGAACGCGACGCTGAAGGTCTATCCGGGTGCACCGCACGGCATCACGGACACGCACAAGGACCAGCTCGGCTCCGACTTGTTGGACTTCCTCAACTCCTGACCGCGGAAGGAACCACCGCATGATTCCCGAAGGTCAGCCCCGCCGCCGCGTCCTGGGCGGGCTGCTCGCGGCAGGGGCGGTCACGCTCGGTGCTGCTCCTGCCTCGGCCTCCGCTCGCTCGCAAGGCGGGACGAGACCGACCGTCGTGCTCGTGCACGGCGTGTTCGCCGACGCCTCCGGCTGGAACGATGTCATCGCCCGGCTGCTGAAGGCCGGATTCCCGGTCATCGCCCCGGCGAACCCGCTGCGCGACCTGGCAGGCGACTCGGCGTACGTCTCCAGCGTCCTCGACACCATCGACGGCCCGGTCATTCTGGTCGGCCACTCCTACGGCGGCGAGGTCATCACCAACGCCGGACGGGGCCACTCCCACGTCAAGGCACTGGTGTACGTCGGCGCCTTCGCACCCGACGAGGGCGAGAGCGCGCTGCAACTGGCCGGCATGTTCCCCGGCAGCAAACTGCCGGACGCGCTGGTGACCCGTCCGTTCCCGTTGCCCGACGGCACGACCGGCACGGACGGCTACATCGACCCGGCGAGGTTCCATGAGGTCTTCGCCGCGGACCTGCCGACCTCCGTGACACGGCTCATGGCGGCGACCCAGCGCCCCGGCAGCGTGGGCGGGTTGGCGTCCGGCAGTGGCGTACCCGCCTGGAAGAGCCTGCCGTCCTGGTATGTGATCCCCACCGCCGACAACGTCATCCCGGCCGCGGCGCAACGCTTCATGGCCAAGCGAGCCAAGAGCACCACCGTCGAGGTGAAGGGCTCCTCCCACGTCGTGATGATGTCCCACCCCGACACCGTCGTCCGCCAGATCCTGGCCGCCCACCGCGCCACTCGTTGACGCTCCGGAAGGAACTTCGATGACCGCACCGGACACCATCGTCCTGATCCACGGCTTCTGGGTGACGCCACGCAGCTGGGAGCACTGGATCGACCGCTACGAGAAGCAGGGCTACCGCGTACTCGCGCCCGCCTACCCCGGCTTCGAGGTCGAGGTCGAGTCGCTCAACGCCGACCCGACCCCGATCGAGAAGCTGACCGCACCGCAGATCATCGAGGCTCTGGCCAACGTGATCCGCGGACTCGACAAGCCGCCCGTACTGATCGGCCACTCAGCGGGTGGGGCGTTCACCCAGGTGCTGCTCGACCACGGTTTCGGCGCGGCGGGAGTCGCCATCAACTCCGCGCCCACCGAAGGCGTGAAGGTGATCCCGCTGAGCCAGGTGAAGTCGACCTTCCCCGTGCTCAAGAATCCCGCCAACCACCACAAGGCGGTCGGTCTCACTCATGAGCAGTGGCACTACGCCTTCACGAACACGTTCTCCGAGGAGGAGTCCCGGACGCTCTACGAGCGTTACGCGATCCCCGCGTCGGGCCGCATCCTCTGGAACAGCGTCCTGGCCAACCTCCAGCCCGGCCACCAGGACATCTGGGTGAACTACCACAACGACGAGCGTGCACCACTGCTGTTCCTCTCCGGCGAGCTGGACCACCTCATGCCGCCCCAGGTCCAGCAGTCCAACGCCAGGCACTACAAGTCGAACACCGTCACCGAGGTCAAGGTGTATCCGGGGCAGCCGCACCTGATGCCGGCCTCGCCAGGATGGGAGGAAGTCGCGGACCACGCACTGTCGTGGGCCCTGTCGCACGCCCGATAGAGCCACCGCACGCCCGGGACGGCGGCTCCCTGCCTGCCATCCCGGGCCACCGGAAGGGATCAACTGCATGTCCGAGGTCCGCGTCACCTACATCGGCGGCCCGACCACACTGATCGAGGTCGGTGGCTGGCGGCTGCTGACCGACCCTACGTTCGATCCCCCGGGCCGCCGCTACTCGTTCGGCTGGGGCACCTCCTCCCGTAAGACGTCCGGCCCCGCCCTCGCCGCAGCTGACCTCCCGCCGGTCGACGCCGTCCTGCTCACCCACGACCATCACGGCGACAACCTCGACACGGCGGGGCGTGCCCTGCTGCCCACCGCGAAGGCCGTACTCACCACACCGTCCGGAGCGAGACGACTGGGCGGCAACGCCCGTGGCCTCGCGCCCTGGAGGACCACACGCCTTCAGGCCCCTGGACGCACGACGATCGAGATCACCGCCACACCCGCCCGGCACGGACCGCCGCTCTCACGGCCGATCACCGGTGACGTCACCGGCTTCGCGCTCAGCTGGGAGGACCAAGAACACGGCGTGCTGTGGATCTCCGGAGACACCGTCCTCTACGACGGCGTACGACACCTTGCCCGTCGCCTGAACGTGGGCACCGCCCTCTTGCACATGGGGGGCGCGCGCTTCCCGCTGACGGGCCCGATCCGCTACTCGATGACGGCCCATCAGGCTGTGGAGCTGTGCCGTCTGCTCACCCCACGCGCCATCCTGCCCATCCATTACGAGGGCTGGCACCACTTCCGCGAGGGCCGCGCAGCCATCGAACGACACCTGGCCTCGGCCCCGGCCGACATCCGGGACCGCTTCAACTGGCTTCCTGCCGGAACGGGCGTTGACGTGAGCGTGTGACGATGCCGGTCGGTTCTGGCGCTCCAGCCGACATCGTCGTCTCTTTCATGGCTGATCTTGGTCTGGAACGCGTTGACGGGTGCTTCGCGGCGCATGGTCCACCGCCTGCGGCCCTAGTACTCCAGCTCCGTCGATAGTGAGCTGCTCACAGTCTGCACGCTGGGATCGAGGCGGCCATGGCCCCCTTCGATATGAACGGTGACCACGAGCCTTACCAAGGCGAATGGGACCAGGGGTGGCTTGGCCTAGCGGGGGAGGAGCTCGACGTGCTTCCCGGCCACGAAGCCGGTCCCCAGCTCATCCGAGCGCCGCGGGAAACTTCGGGGCGCCCCGTCACTGGACACCGGGGCAGTGCGACGGGGCCCTCGCGGCTGCTCGACTTCCATGGAATGCGCACCCGCGCGGCACAGTTGGCCGCGAGTCTGGACCCTTGCCAGGCCGGCCGGACTTCGTACCGGCGCGGGCGGCCCGAGGGGGAAGTCCCCACAGATCATCTGCTCACCCAGGACGGAGCATGGGCAGCCATGGCCAGTACTGGCGGCTGCGGGCACCCGCCTGTGGCTGGGGCGGTCGGCACAGCGGCCTCAGCGTCGGTGGGAGTCCTCGGACGGGTGGCGTGGAGACTGTTTGCGTACGGTGCGCCAGCGCGACCGGGTCTGCTCGACGATGCTGTCCCACTGGCGTCGCACCTCGTCCTGGGAGGGGCGCAGGCCCTGCCGGATCCGGACGAGTTCGTCTCGTACCTCACGCCCCAGTGCCGACGACAGGACGAGGACGAGCATGGCACCGAAGAGGACCGACGCCATCCCGAAGACCGAGCCGGCGGCGCCGTAGCGTGAGGCGTAGGAATTGAACAGGCGCGGCAGGTAGACGGCCGCGAGCACCGAATAGGCCGAGGTCAGGACAGCCGCGCAGATGGCGAACGGGAGCAGGGCCACACCGGCGAGCCGCTTCGCGGAGAGGATCCAGCCGCTGAAGGTGAAGAAGACGGTGGTGACCGGCACCTCGCACACCGCGGCCGCCAGCCCCAGGCGCCCCCCGCCCAGGACCACGTAGAGCCATCCGATCACCGCGGTGTAGAAGCTGAGCACGCAGATCCACCACAGGCCGTTGCGTGTGTTGCGCACACCGAGCGGCTTCAGTTCCCAGGTCTGCTCGAACAACCGCTGCATGGTCCGGGAGAAGCTCAGCACCGAGATCGCCAGAAACACCGTCCCGAAGACTCCGACGCCGGCGCTCGCGGTCTCGGCGGAGAACACCGCCCGGACGGCCTCAGCACCTTCGCCGGTGAGTCTGTAGCGGTTGATGATCCGGTCTGCGGCCTCACCGCCGAAGACGGCACCGCTCAGCACCGCCAGCGGGATCAGCGCGGTCAGCGCACCGGAGGCCAGCGCCATCGATCGGTCGAAACCCGCGATCTTCTGGAACCGGTTGATGACACGCAGCACGAACGAAGGACGCAGCCAGAACGTCAGCGTTCTGGTGAGCCGCTCACGGTTGAGTCCCGACGTCCTGCCCTCCGCCCGATCCAAGGTCATATGTGGCGAAGCGAGCCTAAAGGGGCTTCGGACCCGAAGCGCGGGGCGACACGGGAACGGGACGGGGTAGTACCGGGAGCCGCGTGCGTGCCGGGCGTGTGCCAGGCCGGGGGAGTCCGGCGGGCGGCGCACCACTTCTTCAGCGCGGCACTGATGCCGGTGCTGACCGTGCTGCCGCACCGGGAAGGCCTGATCCGGCTCACGCTGATGCGCACGGCACTGCGTACGCCGTGGGCGGGGGAAAACCCTTTCGGGACTGTCGGTGGCGGCTGTTAGCTTCTGTGGGCTCGTGTGATCCACGAGGATCAAACACCCACAGGGGAGGGTCAGTTGAAGCTGTCCAGGAAGACCGGCAGGCACAGAGCCGTGGTGGTGGGAGCCTTGGCAGGTGCGCTGCTGGCGAGCCTCGCCGGCACGGCGCACGCCGTGGACAACCTGCCGCCCAAGCAGCCGCTCGTCGAGGATCTCCAGTCGGGCAGCAAGCCTTGCGCGACGGGGGACGACACCGTGTACGTCCCGACTCCGCCCAGGCTGAGCGCCGTACTGTACGACCCGGAGGAGGACAACCAGCCCTCCGAATCCAGCCCGCTCTCCGGTGAGTTCGAGGCATGGTGGACGGACGCGGACGGCACGGCCCAGCGCCGCTCCTACACCACCATCACCCTGTCCTCCGGAATGCGCCAGTACTGGACGATGCCGAGCGATCTTCCCGCGAACATCCCCATCTCCTGGCACGTGCGCGCCAACGACGGTCTCGCCACCTCCCCTTGGAGCGATGAGGGCGACGGCTCGGTCTGCTCGTTCATCTACGACGACACGAACCCCGAGAAGCCCACGATCAGCTCCCCCGAATACCCCACCCCGGACGAGGTGTTCTGGGTGGACGGCGTGGGTGTCTACGGCCACTTCACCGTCGACTCGCCCTCCGACGACGTCGTGTCGTACACCTACAGCTTCCTCGGCGGCCCCAACGGAACCGTGACCGCCGAACCTCACGGCGCCGCCGTGACCATCCCCTACCTGCCGCTCACTGCCGGCCCCAAGTCCCTTACGGTCCGCGCCATCGACCGGTCCGGCCGCGGCAGCACCCAAGCCCGGTACGACTTCAACGTGCAGTCCGGCCGGGCACCCGTCGCCCGCTGGAAGCTGGACGACCCGGTCGGATCGCGTTCGGCCGCCGCAGAGCCGGGTACCCCCGCCCGCGCCGGCAGCGGCGCCACCTTCGGCGGCCCGGCGCCCACCGGCACCGCCATCGCCGGCACCGTCGCCCTGGACGGCAGCGGACACGGCTTCCTCACCCCGGACGCCCCGGTCGCCGACCTCCGCGAGACGTTCGCCGTCAGCGCCTGGGTACGGCCCGCCGAGACCGGCCGCACCATGACCGTCGCCAGCCAGGACACGGACGGAGGGCCCGGGTTCACCCTCGGGCTGCGTGCGAAGGACTCCGGCCCCGTATGGTCCTTCGCCATCGGAGAGGCGCGCGTGTCCGGCGGCGCCCCGGAGACCGGCGAGTGGGCTCACCTACTGGGGCAGTACGACGCCGAGACCGGAAAGGCCCACCTGTACGTCAACGGCCACGAGGTGACGGACGCGGCGGCGGCGACGCCCGCCGAAGCCGCCGGCGCTTTCCAGATCGGACGTGCCCGCGGCACCACGGGCTACCGCGACCGCTGGCACGGTGACGTCGGCGACGTACGGGTCCACGACCGCGTCGTCGTACCGGGCGAGGTGAGCGAACTGGCCTGGCGCAAGCCGACGTTGCTCGGCCACTGGTCGCTGTCCAACGCCACGGACGGCGCCAGCCCCGAGCAGTCGGGCGCATCGCCGCTCCACCTCGCCGGCGAAGCGTCGATCTACCACGGCTCTGACAACTCATGCATCCCGGAGATCGACCCGGACTGCACCTATGTGCCGCCGCCGCTGGTCGGTGACGGGCACCTGTCCCTGGACGGCGACGGTGACTATGCCACCGCCGAGGGGCCCGTCGTGGACACCGGCGACAGCTTCACCATCGGTGCCGTCGTCCGCCTCGCCGACACCACCCCCGCCCACCCGATGACCGTGCTCTCCCAGGCCGGCCAGCACACCGACGCCTTCAAGGTGCGCTACGACCCGCCCACCTACAGCTGGCAGCTTGTGATGCCCGAACGGGACGAGGCCGGCGCACCCGAGAAGGTCGTCTCCCAAATCACGGGGGCCGACGGCGGCGAGGGCCAGGGGCACCAGCTCACCGTGGTCTACGACGACGCCACGGACAGCATCAAGCTCTACCTCGACGGATACACCAGCGCCACGGCTACCGCCGACCTCCCCGACGGCTGGCACAGCTCCGGTGCCCTGCAGATCGGACGGGGCGCGGTCGGCGACGGCTGGGGCGAGTACCTGCACGGCGACGTGGACGAGGTGCAGGCCTACGCCGGTGCGCTGCGGGACGACGACGTCTTGAGCCTGGGTCGGGAGACGAACCCCTGCCTGTGCTGACGCACGCGCAGTGACCCGCATGACACAACTGTCAGGACGGCCGGCCGGAACCAGGTTCCGGCCGGCCGTCCTCACCGTGGGGTCAAGTCCGCCTAACCGTGCGACGAAGGCGCCAAAACCCTGTGAGGGGCCACGTCGCTTCACCCACGTCGGCGACTCACCCCGCGCCGCACGCCGACTGCCTCGCCGAGGTCGGGCGGGCACCCCGCGGCCAGGGTTGGTCGTCGACGGGCACAGTGTTAAAGGGCGGTTGTGCGCCGGGTACTGTCGCCGGGCAGGGCACTTGGGAGAGGGATAACTGTCAGTGAACCTGGGCATCATCGGGCAGGCAACCGGGCTGTTCGCCGTGACCAACATCGACGACATCCTGATCTTGTCTCTGTTCTTCGCCCAGGGCGCTCGTCACCGTCACTCAACGCGCCGGATCGTGATCGGGCAGTATCTCGGCTTCGCGGCGATCCTCGCGGTCGCAGTCGCCGCCGCGTTCGGAGCGACCTTCCTGCCGGAGGCGGCGATCCCGTATCTCGGCTTGCTGCCTCTCGCCCTAGGGCTCAAAGCGGCGTGGCAGGCGTGGAAGAACCACCGTAATGGCGAAGATGCGGATGAGGAGGAGGCGAAGGAGGGCGGGCCGAGCCCGCTGGAGGTCGCCGCGGTCACCTTCGCCAACGGCGGTGACAACATCGGTGTCTACGTCCCCGTGTTCGCCACGGCCGGTGTCGGCGGGATGAGCGTGTATGCCGTGGTCTTCCTGATCCTGGTCGCGGTGTGGTGCTTGGCCGGAAAGTTCTTCGCCACCCGTCCGGTCGTCGCCAAGGCTCTCAGCCGCTGGGGCCACATTCTCCTGCCGCTGGTGCTGATCGCGATCGGCCTGCTCATCCTGATCGAGGGCGGGGCTTTCGGGCTGTAGGCGGGCCTGTCCCCTCCGGCATGTGGTTCGGCGCCCGGGGCAGCGCACGGTTGGTGTCGCGCGCTGCGTCCAGTTCCTCGCTCCGGTCATCCAACTGCCCATCGTGCCCAGTTCCTTCGACAGGTGCGAGGCCCCCCGCGGACCCGCCGACGGCATACGTCGACGCCTGGACCGCGTCCCGGACCCTGGAGAATGGGCACAAGCGACCTCTCCCCATGACGCAGGATCTGCTGCCCAGCCCTGCGGGAGGGTCGACTGGGGGAGTGAGCCTGGTCAGGATGGGTTCGGGCAGCCTCCACGACACGCGCGATGTCTTCCACCCTTGGGGTGTGTCGTACGGTGGATCTCGGCCTTCCCAGGAACTACCAAGGGGCCTTTGCGGCCATGTAGCTGGTTCGTCGTGCGGATGAGGCGCCGTGCTGCCAGACTGAGCGTGTGCCCGTCAGGCTCCCCCGTCTTGGCGGGCACATTCTTGCCGCGGAGCGGACACGGTTTCGGGCCGTTCGCCGGGCGCAGCGCCGCCGCCCAGTTGATGGGCGTGCTGATGGAGTCCGCAGGATGCCTGTGGCTCGAGCGTGCCCGAACTGAGAGGGCTCGTCTTCCTGCTGTGGCTCGGTAGTCGAGCTGAGGGAGGCGCCGCCCGACTCCAGGCCTGCGCCTGTGGCCGCGGCGGTCACGGTCATGGTCGCCGTCGCGGTGTGAGTCGACCACTGGCGGCGTGATGGTGCATGGAGGGCAGCGGACGATGTCTGATCTGACGTCGGTCCGGGTGGCAAGCCCACCGGCCTGTTTCCGCTCATGGGCACAGAGCGGGCCAGCCCTCTGCGAGGAGCACGGCGGTGCTTTTCGCGCCGCAGGCGACAGCACGTTTCACCGGGTGCGGCACGCGGTCGGGGTCGCGCGTGACGGCTTGCGGCCTCCTGAGTGACAGTTCACCGCCAAAGCCACCGGGCGGCCACCCGACGTCGGGACGGACGGCAGGGTCTCCTGCACCGAAGAGGTGAACGTCCGGCCGGGCTCCGCACGGCGTAGAGGACCTGCCGTGGAGTGCGGCTGCAGTGGGGCCGCTGGGAACCCGTCAAAAGAGGGCTGCCAGCTTGGCCGGGGATGCTCGCTTGCTGGCCTCGCAAGGTTGCTCCGGCGGGCCCTGGGCCGGGGCCTGGAGGAGGTTGCCCCCGGTCTCGTGCGGGGCCCGCAGCCTCCCACTCCAGGCATCGCTGGACACCCCATGGCCTGGCCCTTCACCCCGTTCGCTCCTATGCTCGCCTCCGGTCAGAGGGGGAGGGCCGGATGGACCGGACCGTACGCACTGTGCAGGACGTATTCGAGCTCTTGGATGGGCTGTTCGCATCCGAATCCGTGGCAGGCCGCTTGGCGACCGGTGACGGCAAGGACTTCTGGGATCGCTTCTACGCCGACCGGTCAAGGCCGGTCCCGTTCTTCGCGGCGAAGCCCGATGAGAACCTGGCCGCCTATCTCGACGACGGGCTGATCGCCCCAGGCCGGGCGCTGGACCTGGGCTGCGGAGCGGGTCGCAATGCCCTCTTCCTCGCCTCGCGCGGTTTCGAGGTCGACGCGGTCGACCTTTCTCCGGTGGCCGTCGCGTGGGGAGAGGACCGGGCTCGCGACGGCGGCGCCGATGTCCGCTTCCGGTGCGGTGATGCCTTCGCTCTCTCCGCAACCGAGTTGAGCGGCCCGTACGACCTGGTGGTCGACTCAGGATGCTTCCACCACCTGCCGCCGCACCGCCGGGTCAGCTACCTCCGTCTCCTCGACCGTGTCCTGGCCCCCGGCGGTCATCTCGCCCTGACCTGCTTCGCTGCCGGCGAGGGGGGAACAGGCTCGGAACTCGCCGACGCGGACTTCTACCGTGAGCGCGAACTGCACGGCGGCCTGGCTTACACCCCCGAATCGCTGCGCTGGGTCTTCTCTGACCTGTCAGAGGTCGAACTGCGCCGGATGCGGGAGGAGCCGCCCGAGTCGGCACTCTTTGGAGTGCCGTTCCTGTGGACCGCGTTGTTCCGTCGGGCTGAGCCCCCGGACACATCACGCGGTGGGCGCTGCGTCGGCGACGCCGTGTAGGCGCTCGTCTGCATCGACGCCCACCGCAGCGAGTGCGTGCACGACCACCAGGACGCGAGTGAGTTCCTCCTGTGCTGGGTTCTCGTTCGCCAAGGGGAACTCACTGGCTCCCTCGCCGGGCCCGCGACCCGGCACCTCCCTCCATCCCGCCGCCGTAACCACGTGTGGCGGCCGGCACCGTTACGGCAGCCCACATCGACTGCGCGGCGATGATCCCGCCGTGGGCCCGGCCCCTCTTACAACCGGCGTTCCGACCGGACGCTCAGGATCGCGTGAACCTTTCGGCCCGGGATGCCGACTGTCTGTGTGACGGACGATGCGGAGCGGGGAGGTGTGGTGGGCAACGATGCGTTGCTGGTGGTGCGCTGTCAGCTTGGGGAGAGGGAGGCGTTCCGCGAACTGGTGGCCATGTGGCACGCCCCGCTGTGCCGCTATGTCCGGGGCATGGTCGGTTCTGCGCACCTCGCGGACGATCTTGCTCAGGAAGCGTGGGTCGCTGTGGTGCGCGGCCTGCCGCGGCTGCGGCAGCCGGAGCGGTTCGCCCCCTGGCTGTTCACTATCGCCCGGCGCACGGTCACCGACCATCTGCGGCAGGCGTACAAGGCTCCGGAGACGGCCATCGAGGAAGCCACGACTGCCGTCGCCGACGACGAGCTCAGCGGCGTGCTCACCACGATGCAGATCGAGGCAGGCCTTGCTGCCCTGCCGCCCTTGGAGCGCGAGGTGCTGATCCTCTTCCACCTGGAGGACCTGCCACTGGCTTCCTGCGCGGAGGTGTTCGGCGTACCGGCCGGCACGGTCAAGAGCAGGCTGCACCGCGCCCGGCGCATGCTGCGCAATCACCTTGCCGAGAAGGGATACGAGGCATGAGCGAGCAGAATCGCGCAGCGCACCGGGCCGTGCCCGAGCGACTGGAGCGCGCACTGGCCATGGAGGTGTCACTGCGGTCCCGGCTGCGCCATGTGGCGGTGGGGCTGGCCGGGGGATGCGGCGCGGCCATGATCGCGGTGCTGTGGGCCACCGAGCCGAATGCTCTGCCGGCGCGTACCCAGGCCGCCTTCGCCGGACTGATCGCCATCGGGCTGGCCTGGGCCGCCTTCGCCGGCTGGGTGCTGACCTTGCGTCGGCCGCTGTTCGCCCGGGACCGAGTGCTGTCCGCCTGGATCGCACTGACGGCGACCGTGGTGACCGCCCTGTCCGGGGTGGCGCTGGCTGCAGTCCGCGGCAGCACCGCCGACCTGACGGCCACTGCCGCGGGCGGGGCCGTCTTCACCGCCGCCGCGATGTGCGCCCTGGTACGGGCACGGCACCGCCGACACGAACTACTTCAACTGCGGGATGCCTTGCGACAAGACACCCCTTGAACAGCCGAGTTCGCCCGAGCCTAAATCACCCAGATCATCGGGGAGACAGACATGGACAACTGGACACCTCCCATCGGCCCACTGGCCCGTGCTCTTCGCCTCCGTGGTGCAAGCAAGCGCACCGTCCTGGCCGTCGCGGCCCTGGCCTGTACCGCCCTGCTGCGCGGCGTCGGCCTGCTCCTGACCTGAGCTTGCGAACTGGAGACAGGGTGTCACCGCTGAGACCTCGGTGACACACGCCCGGCATGTCCGGACCGGATTCGGAGCATCGGCCGGGAGCAGCTCAAGGCGCGTGATCTGGAAGTTTGCGCTGGGGTGCCCAGCGGCGCGCAACCGTCGGCGGCTTCGGTACAGCGGGCATGAACCAAGGATCGCCGGCTCATGCCCGGCGCGGCACCGAGCCGCCTCAGGCTTCCAAGCCTCACGTCCTCGCCTCAGTCCGAGAAGACCTGCTTGGCGACCATGACCGCGGTCATGGCCTTGGGCCAGCCGGTATAAAACGCGAGATGGGTGATCGCCTCGACGAGTTCGGTCTCGGTGACGCCGTTCTCCTTGGCGCGTCCGAGGTGGAAGGCGAGCTGGTCGGCGTCGCCGCCCGCGATGAGGGCGGCGACGGTGATCAGGCTGCGGTCGCGGGCGGCCAGCTCGGTGCGGTTCCACACGTCCTCGAACAGCACGTCGTCGGTCAGTTCGGCGAGCTTGGGAGAGAAGTCACCGAGGATGCGGCGTCCGCCGCCGAGCTGCTTGGGCTGGTCGGTCATGAGAATTCCTTGTCTTGGCCTGCAAGCCGTGGGGGTGTCGTCGGAGATCTGTGAAGCGCGGTGGTCTGCCGTCGGTGGCGGACCAGAGCCCGCGTATGCGGGCTGCCGCCCGGCGTGAGGTCCGGGGCCAGCGGGGCCGATGCGTCAGTTACTGCGGGGGCGGTGGTACTGCGCGTCGGTGACGGGCTCGTTCCAGGTGGTTTCGTCCGTGCCGTCGCCCTTGCCCTCCCACATGGCGATGTGCTCCATGAAGCGGCCGGGGGCGGCGCCGTGCCAGTGCTCCTCGTTCGGGGGACAGGTGACGGTCTGGCCGGGCTGGGCCTCGAAGAGGGTGCCGTCGCGGGTGCCGATCAGGGCCGTGCCGGAGACGATGTGGAGGGTCTGGCCCAGGGCGTGGGAGTGCCAGTGGGTGCGGGCGCCAGGAGAGAAGCGGACCATGTTGACACGCATCCGGGACGGCTCCTGGCCCGCGTAGATCACGTCGAACCAGACGTCGCCGGTGAACCAGGCGGCGGGGGCCTTGACGGTGCCCTGCTGTTGGACGAATTCCATGCGCTTCCTTCTGCTTCTGTCTGTGGAGGGGCGGGGCGGCGAAAAGTGACTTACGTGGCCGTCACCGTCTGTATCCGGAAGTGTTTTCAGGTATCCGGCAGAGGCCCGATCCTCGGGGGCCCAGTGGGCACCGCCGACGTCCTCACCACCAGGAAACTCCAGACCAAAGGCGCGAGGGAGGGCCTGGCCTGCCAGGTACTGACAGAGCCCCCCACAGCCGCAGCGGTCCGCCTAGCCTGGAAGGCGTGAGTACCGAGAGCGACATCCGCGAGTTCCTGGCCTCCCGCCGCGCCAAGATCACCCCGCAGCAGGCCGGTCTGCCCGCCTACGGCGGCAACCGGCGCGTGCCCGGGCTGCGCCGTGAGGAAGTCGCGATGCTCGCCGGCGTCAGCATCGACTACTACGTCCGCTTGGAGCGCGGCCATCTCGCCGGAGCCTCGGAGGAAGTCCTCGACGCCATCGCGGGTGCGCTGCAGCTCGACGAGGCGGAACGCGCTCATCTCTACGATCTCGCCCGCGCCGTCGCCCGACGCCCCGCCCGCCGCACCAGACGCACCCGTGGCCCGCTCCCCGACAGCGTCCTGCGCGTCCTTGACTCAATGGCCGACTCCCCGGCCTTCATCCGCAACGGCCGCCTCGACATCCTCGCTGTCAACCGCCTCGGCCGTGCCCTGTACTCACCGCTGTTCGCCGGGGGAGCACCGCTCCCGGTGAACATCGCCCGGTTCCAGTTCCTGGACCCGCACGGCCGGGACTTCTTCCCCGACTGGGAGCAGTCCGTGAACACAACCGTCTCCCTACTGCGCACCGAGGCCGGACGGGCGCCCGGCGACAGCGACCTGACCGGGCTGATCGGTGAACTCGTCACCCGCAGCGAGGAGTTCCGCACCGCGTGGGCCAAGCACAACGTGCGCCTGCACCACACCGGCCGCAAAGGCTTCCGTCACCCGGTCGTCGGTGAGATCACCCTCGACTTCGACGCCATGGAGCTGCCCGCACAACCCGGCCTGACCCTGACCGCGTACAGCGCCGGACCCCACACCCCGGATCACGACGCGCTGAGGCTGTTGGCCGCCTGGGCCGCCACCGAAGACGCCACCGCGCCCGCGGACCCGGACCGCACCACCAGCCACTGAGTACTCGCTCTGAACCCGCGACCCCGAACCCGAAGTCCCGCCCACGCTCGCTGAACTCGGCATCGAATTTCTCCCGTTCAGCCCGCTCGGTAAGGGCTCCCGACCGGCACCGTCGACACCACGACCGCGTCCACCAACGACGACATCCGCACCACCATCCCCAGGTTCGACCAGGACAACCTCGCCGCCAATCAGGCACTGATCGACCACGTCACCGCCCTGGCCCGCGCGAAGGACGCCCCCCGGGAGAGGTGGCCCTGGCCTGGCTGCTCGCCCAGCATCCGTCGACCGTGCCGATCCCCGGCACACGCCGCATCGCACGGGTGGAGGAGAACGCCGCCGCCACCCAGCTCGCCCTGTCCGCCGACGAGCGGGCGGATCTGGACGCGCTGGCGGCGTCCACGGCGACCGCGACAACTGCCGCTTCCGCACGGTCTACCAGCGCATTCCCAACACTGGCCATGTTTTGCTCCGCCGTGCAACCTGGACTGCTGCTGTCTGAGTGTGAAGGGGTATCTGATTCGACATCTCTCTGGAGGAGACAGTGCGTAAAGCCGTGCTCGGTGTGTTCCTGGCCCTGGCGGCGGTGCTCGCGGTAGTACCGCTCGCCGGCGCCGACCAGACCCAGACCGTCGCCTGCTGTGGTGGCACTGGGGGCTTCTAAAGGGCCGTCGCCAGTGCAGGTGCTGGACGGAGTTTCACTTCGCCAAGGGCAAGGAGAAGTTGATGCGTAAAGCCGCGCTCGCTGTGTTGGTGGCCCTGGCGGCGGTGCTCGCGATGGCGCCGTTCGCCGGTTCCGACCAGACCCGGACCATCGCTTGCTGCGGGGGCGGTGGCGGGGTGGATCACTGACCCGGCTTCCGCTTCCGATGCTCGGCACACGTCAGTCGCTCGACTGCATGAGGGCCCGTCAGTTCGCTGACGGGCCCTGCCCTGCAGAACCCTTCTGAGACGGAAGGGCAACCTGTGCCGCTGCTGTCGGAGTGTGAAGGGGTGCTGGACTCGACAAAGGAGAAGACATGCGCAGTATCCGCCGGATTTTCAGTGTGGGAGCAACCGCCCTCGTGCTCGGGGCAGGGCTCGTGGCTGGTTCTTCCGGGACGGCTCAGGCAGCGGCGTCGGACTGCGCGGGAGGTGCGAACGGCTTCACCGACATTCCGGACAGCCTCAGCGGCCGCGGTGTGGCGGGTGCGGGGGCGGTCATAGCCGAATTCGGCGGCAGGCCGTGGGCCGTTGCCTCCTACGAGATGCACACCGGCACTGTCGGAGGCCGACAGATGGGGTGGGGTGTTCTGAGCACGAGCTCCAGCTTGTGGGGCGCCGGTGCCATCGGAATGGTCTGGATGGATGTCACCAACGACGGCAAGAACTCGTGGATCCAGTGCGGTCCGTTCACTACTTCCGCGAGCGGCGCCAGGATCACGACGCCGGCCTACCCGACCAGCAACTCGGCGAGTCGCGCCTTCCGCGTCTGCGCGCGGGTGACCAGTGCCTCCCCGCAGAGCGGCATCACCTGCACGCCCTGGTGGTAGTCCCCGAATCCTGGTAACAGGACCTAACCGCAAGCCCTCCCGGCAGTTGAGCAGGGTCTTCCAGGAGCCCGAGGGGAGCTCCGGTCCGGTCGGCGACGCCAGCGTGCGGTTGGCTGTGCTCATCCGTATCGGAGTTCCCTTTTGGGGCTGCCGACTGGAGCGCGGGTGCAGCGGGAACTCCCGCTGCACCCATCCGGCCACGCCCGCCCCCTACGACGAGCGGCACTTCAGCTCTGTCCGGACGGGAGATCCGGTAGGAGAGGTTGCAGTTGCGCCCGGATGCGCAGGAGCTGTGCGCGGCGGGATTCTCCACGGGAAGCAGCTCCGGACGATGTGTCCACGCCGGGGAAGGTCACTACCTTCGGCTGCCAGGTGCTGTCGAAGTGGATCACGCCTCGCAGGGCCGTGGTCCCCGGGCCGGGCGAGGCCTGTGGCGGTGAGGTGGGTAGCCATGAAGGGGAGGTGTACGGGCGCTCGTCGCCGGGGGCCGTGGCCGCGCGTTGCGCGAACGCTTCGACGGCGGCCTGCCGGAAACGGGCGTACTCCTCGGCGCAGTCGGCTCCGGAGGGGAGAAGCAGCAGCACCCGGGACGGCGGGAGGAGACGTATGGCCTCGGTCAGCTGCCAGAGGGTTTCCGGAGCTGTGCCGATGGCGGGAATGATGACCAGATGGCAGTGCGGCAGCGCGGTGGTGAGTGTGCGTTTCCAGTTCTGCGAAGGCAGCGGCAGTCGGGCCAGTTGCGGGGGCGGCGGCGTCAGGTCCGTGATGTGGCCGACGCGGAACAGCGCAGGGGCGTCGAACACCGTGTTCAGGTCGGTGTCCAGGGGGCCCTGCCAGGCGGACTGGGGGACGGGGTCGTCGGGGTGCGGGCGGAGGTAGAGCACGCAGGGTTCCCGGGCGAGGTCTCGCGGAACAGCGGGTTGCAGTCGTAACTGCCGCATGCGGTAGTGGTCCTGATGTGACCGGAACCAGAACCAGTACGCCGTGAGTGCGCCGATCGCTGCCACGGCGAGCATCTGGCCGCCGGACCGCACACGGAACAGACCGACCGTCGTCCCGATGACAGTGCCCAGCAACCCTGCCAGTCGCACGAGCCAGCGCAATCCGAAACGCCGGCTCGTCATGTCGATGTCGCGGTCGGTCTGCACGACCGCCAGCATCCTTGTGCGTAGCACGAATCCCGCCGGCCAGACACGTGTTGTGCGGAAGGGCTCCAACTCCCTGGTCGCTGTCAGGGCACGGTAGAAGGGGCGGGACGGCGCGTCGACGTAGCGCATATCTGTGTCGCGGTACCACCTGAGGACGAGGAGGCCCAGACCCCGGCGGCCGGGCCAACGTACGACGGACTCGGTGGCGACATACGAGTCCGCGACGGCGTCGATGACCGGGTCGTTGGACGTCGGGGCATCGTCCTGCACGCGATCGTCGCCCTGCGAGCGGACCTGCACGGCGTCGCGGCTCATGCCCCGAGCAATGGCGGACCCTCTGCCCAGTCCGGTGAAGATGGAGGCCAGCAGGAGAAGCACGGCACACTTCTGAGAGAGGGCGATGTCGTTCCAGCGCACAATCAGGAGAACCGTGATCAAGCCGACGAGCAAGGCGGCAGGCAGCTTGAGATGCCAGTGATAGCGGATCCTCGCCGGTTCGACGGTGGAACCCGGCAGGTCTTGCTCGAAGGCGTCCAGCCACGGATCGACCTGTGTGCGCACGGTCTTGCGCCAGCGTGCGTACGGCGTGGGGCCGCGCTGCCCGGTCGGGTCGAAGTGCACGAACTCCGCGGTCCAGTCGGAGCGGAAGCGCACGACACCGTGCAGCGGAAAGCCTCTCCTGACCTTCCGCGGGCGTTGGGGCTCGGGCCAGTCGGGGAGTACCGGCGGCGGGGGCAGCGTCTTGCCGCACGCGGCCAACTCGACGGCGCGATCGGCGAAGTACTCGACGGCGCTGGCGCGGAAGCGCTCGTAGGCGTCGCGTCCGCCACAGGCGATCAGCAGGACGCGCGAGGGCGGTAGTTGCCGTACGGATTCGGAGTACTCCCAGAGGGTGCCCCGTGAGTTTGCGGAACCCTCCCCGACAGCGGCGACGACGGCAGCCAGGCGGGCCCGGCCGATGGCGCGGCCGACGTCCTGTTGCCACTCGTCGCCTTCCGGAGGCAGGTAGAAACGGCGGGCTCCGGGCAGCGGCAGCGGCTCACCGGGGCGCCCCACGGCGACCACAGGACCGAAACGGCGGAGGAGATGGGCCAGACGGCTTTCCCAGGTGTCGTCGAGGAGGCTGGGGTCGCGGTATCCAAAGGAGCTGACCAGCGAGGTGAGGAAGTGCGCGCCACCGGCTGGATCTGGTCTCGCCAGGGCATTGTCGACGAAGAAGGACCGCAAGTAGAGCACGTAGTCACCGTCTCCGGTGGGTCGCTGATCGCTCAGCCCAGCCAGTAGATGGGAAGTGACGCCCGTGCCGAGTTGCCGTTGCGCTCTGACCGCCATGACGAGGCTCACGGGCACGAGAACCATCAGCGGGATCAGGTAGCGCGGCGACGTTTCCTGCCGGAGGGCGACCACGATGAGCGACGGGACCGTGGTCAACAAGAGGGCGGGCGTAGCGGCGTTCCACATGCTCAGGAGGAACAGCGCCACGCCTGACAGGCGGCGAGGCCGTTGCGGGCGGCCTTCCTGAGGGTTCGGCATACGGCCATTACGGCAGATTCTGCAAGTGTCGCCAATGGGTTGGTACATCAAATGATATCCGCACATACATCCAATCAGGCGGGGGAGTGCTCGGGGTGGCCGGTCCGTATGGCTCGTCAGATGCCGCCGACGGAGCGGGAGTTCGCGCGGAACAAGGCCAGGATCGAGAGCGGGCAGACGTTCCGCTCCCGCAGGCCGCTGGAACTGCGGCGGCTGGGATCCTCGGCGTCCAGCACCCGCTCCACATGCTCAACTGCGGCCGGAAGGCGTGGCATCAGCCACGCACGAACACCGATGGTCCGTGCCTCCACCCCGCACTGGCCGCCCCGAAGGCGGCGGCCGCACTCCGGCACCTGGTCACTGACCTGCGCAGGAACTGACCGCCCCGTGCCTAGCCGGCGGCGGTCGCATGGGGCCGGACGGCGGTGTTCTGGACGAGGACCAGGGCGGTCACGAGCGCGGCCAGGAGGGCCAGGGCGAGGAGAGAGGGGACCAGGGCGACGGCGGGGCCTGCGACGAGGCAGACGGCTCCGCCGGCGAGGAGGAGCGGGGAGCGGTGGCTCGTGGTGCGCAGGAGGAGGGCGGCGGAGGCGAGGAGGAAGACACCGACGCCGCCGGGCAGGGCCCAGGCAACGACGCCGTGGAGGGGTTCGGTCAGGTCGTAGTGGCCGGTGTCGGCGATCTGTGTGAGGGCCTTCTTCATGCCGAGGGCGGTGATGACGGTTCCGGCCACGAGGGGAAGGTGGAGGAAGGTGTAGGCGTCGCGGGCCAGCCGGGTGCGGTCGTCGCCGGTCACGGTGGTCAGGCGATGCTCGACCGTCTCGGCGAGTTGACGGAAGTACAGGCGCCACAGCCCTGCGGAGACGAGCAGCCCCAGGGCGGCACCGGCCACGACCGGGGTGCTGAGCGCGAAGCCGGAGACGCCGACGCCGATGGCGACGATCGATTCGCCGAGGGCGATGATGACGATCAGGCCGTGGCGTTCGGCGAAGTGGCCGGGTGAGGCGACCCGCCAGCCGGATTTTCCGGTGACGAAGATGCCCAGGTAGTCGATGAGTACGGCGGCGAGCCAGATCAGGATCTGGGTGGTGCCGGTGAACGCCGCACCGATGAGGAGCAGGGCGAACGGCGGGGCCACCGAGAACAGGGCGGTGCGGCGCAGGACGCGGTGCAGGGCCTGGTCGCTGGGGTCGGACAGCCAGTACGTGACCAGGTGAAGGACGCGGACGGCGCCGTAGCACAGGACGAAGACCAGGGGGGCAGGCAGTCCGCCGGGGGCGTCGTCGTAGATCTCGGGCACGGTCAGCGACACGATCAGGACGACCGCCATGACGGACACCAGGACGGTGAACATCGCGCCGGAGTCGGCCCGTACGACGTTTCCCAGCCAGGCGAAACAGCACCAGCACCACCACAGCAGCGCCAGCGCGACCATCCCGCCGAGCAGCCGCAACCCGCTCGGGTCGGCCGCCATCAGTGCGGTGACCTGAGTGATCGCATAGACGAACACCAAGTCGAAGAAGAGCTCGGCCGGTGTCACTCGGTGGCCGCCCTCGGTCGCGACCAGCCGCGACCCCTCGCCATTCGCTACCACAACTCCCCCTTTTAGGGCGCCCCACCGCCCACCGGCGGAACGATAACCCACTGGCTATGGCCAGAGGTGGTCGTTGGTGGGTACGGGGGTTCGCTTCCCGCGTACACAGCGGAAGAGGGAAGTGATCTTCCGTTTCGGCGGCCGGGCCCGGTCCGGCGTCGGCGAGGTGCCCAAGGGGCGTGTTTACTGCCCTGCCGTACCGCCCGTCACCTGAACGGCCTACGCGTTCCGGCGCGCAGCGCGCACTGTTGCCCCGTTCGGGTCAGCCTGGACGGAAGGCTCCGCCACCGCGTATCCGTGCTCAACGGCTTACGGAGGCGTCATGGTCGTCATAGCCGTCCTCCTGCCGGTGCTTCTTGTCGGCATGCTCTTCGGACTCGATCTGTTGGAGAACCTGCTGTTCCCCGACCCTCCCGACAGTGCTGAGCCACCGGACACAACCCGCTGACCCGGGCATGGCTCCGCGGTTCCGGGGTGGGCAGGCCGGTTCTCAGGGTGACGCGGTCGAGGTGAGCGACTGGGCGCACCAGATGGTCTTGCCCTGGGTGGAGTGCCGGGTACCCCAGCCCTGGGTGAGTTGGGCGACGAGCAACAGGCCCCGTCCGCCCTCGTCGAGGGCGCGCGCCCGGCGCAGATGCGGGGCGGTGTTGCTGGAGTCGGAGACCTCGCAGATCAGGGCGGTGTCGCGGATGAGGCGGAGCCGGATCGGGGGCTCGCCGTAGCGGATGGCGTTGGTGACCAGTTCGCTGACGACGAGTTCGGTGACGAATGCCTCCTCCTCCAGGCCCCAGGCCTCGACCTGTTCGACGGCGACCTTCCTGAGGTGCGGCACCTGTGCGAAGTCCGCTTCGACGTCCCAGTCGGCCACGTGCTGAGGGTCCAGCGCGCGCGTCCGGGCGAGCAGCAGGGCGGCGTCGTCCGTGCGTACTTGGGGGAGGGTGGCGTCCATCACCGTGTCGCACAGGGTCTCCAGCGAGGCGGCCCCGGGATCCAGGACCCGCAGCAGTTCGGCGCTTCCCTCGTCGAGGTCGCGTTCGCGGCTTTCGACCAGCCCGTCGGTGTAGAGGGCGAGCAGGCTGCCCTCGGGCAGCTCGATCTCCGTCGCCTCGAACGGCAGCCCGCCGATGCCCAGGGGTGGTCCCGGATGCGCCGAGACCGTGGTCCTGGTGCCGTCCGGGGAGAGGAGCAGTGGAAGCGGATGCCCCGCGCTCGCCAGGGTAAGTCTGCGCGTGACCGGGTCGTAGACGGTGTAGAGGCAGGTGGCGCCCGTCTCTCCGGTCGTCTGGAAGCGGCCCGTGGACTGGAGGTCGCTGGCGAGATGGAGGACCAGGTCGTCCAGGTGGGTCAAGAGCTCGTCCGGCGGCAGGTCGACGTCGGCGAGGGTGCGGACGGCGGTGCGCAGCCGGCCCATGCTGGCCGAGGCGTGCAGTCCGTGTCCGACGACGTCGCCGACGACCAGCGCGACCCTGGCGCCGGACAGCGGAATGACGTCGAACCAGTCGCCGCCGACCTCCGCCCCGGTGCCCGCCGGCAGGTAGCGCGATGCCACCTCGACCGCTTCCTGGTTCGGCAGTCCCTGCGGCAGCAGACTGCGTTGCAGGGTCAGCGCGGTCGTGCGCTCGCGCGAGTACCGGCGGGCGTTGTCGATGGCGACGGCCGCCTTGGCGGTCAGCTCTTCGGCGAGGATCAGGTCGTCGGCGGTGAAGGCCTCCGGCCGGTCCAGGCGGGAGAAGGCGACGACGCCGAGCAGCGCGCCGCGCGCCCGCAGCGGCACGGTGATCCGGCCCGTCAGCCCGTCCGCGGCGAGGGACGCGTCGATCACCGGGTTGCCTGCCGGCCAGTGGGCGGGGTCGGCGGCGAGCCCGGGCCCGAAGGCCCATTCGCCGCCCTGGCCGGGGTCAACGGCGAGCTCGACCGTGGACCTGCCGGTCGCCATGCAGCGGGCGGCGACGGAACCGGGGTTGTGCGTGACCGGTTTCGTGGGCCCGGCAGCCTGGTCGGGGCCGTCCTGCGCGCTGTGCTGGGCGGCACGGATGAGTCTGATCGCGTCGTCCGGGTTGCCTGCGGATTCGGAAGGTGGTTCCTCTCCGCGCAGCACTTCGTCGAACAGATCCACGCTGACCAGGTCGACGAATCGCGGTACCGGAGTCATGGCGAGTTCTTGGGCGGTGCCGATCACGTCGAGTGTCCGGCCGATGCCGCCGCTGGCGTTGTTGAGGATGAGCAGGCGTTGCCGAGCCCAGTACTCGGCGCTCATGTCGAATCCCCAGTTGGCGACCGCGCGGACCGTGCCTTCGGCATCGCGGACGGGCCAGATGCTCGTGGCCCAGGCATTGGCGTAGTCGCTGCCGCGAGGACGGAAGACAGTGATGAGACGTGCGGGCTCGCCCGTCCTCGCCACCTCCGCGAGCTTGTCGGTGTAGGGCTTGTCGTCCCTCTCGGGAAACAGCGTGCGGTCGAATTCGGGAAGCACCTCGCGGTAGTGCTTGCCGAGCACCTGCTCCTCGGTGTGCGCGATCACCCGGCCGGAGGAGGCGTTGATCCACAGAAACCGCAGCTCAGGGTCGTAGACACCCAGTGCGAAGGGACACTGCTCGAAGGCTCGGTCGGCAATCACCGGGCGACTTTCCCAGCGCTGGACTGTCACCACGTGCCCCAGCGCCCGCCCTCCGGTGCCGGACAGTGGCTGCGCCGTCACCACGGCGTCCACCGTGGAACCGTTGCGATGGCGCAGGGGGACGGGCCCCGTATGGCCTCGGGTGCTTTCGTGGCCCTCGGGGAACCCGGAGGGTGCGGGACCGACCAGCAGATCGGTCACCGGACGCCCGACCATGTCCTTTGCTGTCCAGCCCAGCAGGAGCCGTCCGCCCTCGCTCCAGCCGCTGACGGTGCCGTTCGGGTCGACCACGACAGCGGCGGTGGGGGCATCGTGCTCGTCGGCCATGTCCACGCGCGACACCTCCGTTCGGAGGGCTGTGCCTGCCGGGGCACACTTCCAGCGGTTGCTTCCAGGCTAGATCCGCTGGGGCCGCGCGGCGCCCTGGCCGGTCCGTTCCGGATCATCGAGGCGGGAGCGGAGAGGGGCCTGCGGGCGCCCTGGCCTGCGACAGGCGCAGGGCGCCCGGACCGCCACCATGGTCGAGGGCCGTGGGGGAGTACCCGCGCACGGATCCCGCCGCCGTATCGGCGGCACCGTGGTGCTGCTGCCGGTCACTGCGCGGTGAAGGTCCACAGCAGGTTGGTGCTGCTGCCGTACGTCCACTGCTTGGTGAGGGAGCCCGAGGAGACGTTGCCGCCGCCGTCGAGGACCAGGCCGGTGGTGCGGTTCGCGATCGAGTAGCGGTCGCCGCCACGGTGGGTGATCTTCCACTGCTGGTTGGTGCCCCCGTTCCAGGGGGCCTGCCGGGCGGCGGAGCCGTCGGCGGTGGCGCCCCAGCCGTCGGCGACCATGCCGTTGGTGCGGTTGACCAGCTTGTAGTAGCCGCCTTCGGCGGCTTCCGCGTCCCACTGCAGGTTGGGGCTGCCGTCCCAGGTCCACTGCTTGAGGTTGGACCCGGAGGCGACGTCGCCTCCGCTGTCCAGGGCGAGGCCGTTGGTGACATTGGTGATCCGGAAGTGCGTCGCCGGGTTGAACTGAACCCTCAGCGAGGTGATCCGGTCGTTGTTGCCGGTGACCCGGAGGTCGGGGTTGTCGGCGGTGAAGGTCCAGGCGGTGCCGGTGAAGATGTCCCCGGAGTAGCCGATCACCTGGTATCCGGGGGCAGGCCGGAGGGAGGAGAGGATGCCTGGGCCGAGCCCGGCCGTGGTCAGATCGGCCGCGGTGTGGTCGCCGACCGTGAGCACGGCGGACTTGCCGGTGTAGTTGACGTCCGCGAAGGCGACAGCGCCGGTGAGCGGCCGCAGGCCCGGGATCGTGGCGGAGAAGGCGAGCTTCAGCACGTAGGCGCCCGCGCTGTACGGCGCCGAGGACGGCAGGGTGATGGTCAGGCCGGAGGAGTTCTGGGCCGGTGTGGGCAGGTCGATGTAGGTGCCGGCGGTGGAGCCGAGGAGCTTCACCGAGGTCAGCGAGGAGAGGTTGATCCGCTCCGAGCCGAGCGTCTTGATCGTGAGTGAACTGCCGGGCCACCCAAGGACGGTGGCGTACAGGACGTTGTCGGCCTTGTTGCGGGTGAAGCGGACGTCCTGCGCCGTCCCGGCGTGCGGGGTGGTGAAGGAGCCGCCGCCCATCTTCGTCGGGCCCTCGCCGTACGCGGTCCAGGCGCGGGTCGCGTAGATCGACTCGCCGAAACGCCTCAGGTGGTCACCTATGCCCAGCAGGATGTCCTTCTGCGCCTGGGGGATGGTGCCGTCGGCCATGGGCGCGATGTTCAGCAGCATGTTGCCGTTCTTGCTGACCCGGTCGATGAACGAGTGCAGCATCTGCTCGATGCTGTAGTAGCCGATGCCCTGGGTGTAGCACCAACTGCTGCTGGAGATGCTGTCGTCGGTCAGCCAGTACGGGGTGGTGAGGT
Source organism: Streptomyces sp. NBC_00028 (assembly GCF_045041065.1). Lineage (NCBI taxonomy): Bacteria > Bacillati > Actinomycetota > Actinomycetes > Kitasatosporales > Streptomycetaceae > Streptomyces > Streptomyces sp. NBC_00028. The sequence goes on from NZ_CP108293.1 coordinate 9,719,812, forward strand.
CGGCCGGGCCGCCGCGCTCGTAGTCGAAGACCTCGCCCTTGCCGTTCATCCCGTCCTTGTAGGTGGCGACGACCTCACGGCCCCAGCCGATGGCCTGGTTGTAGTAGTAGGCCAGGAAGTTGAGGCGCTGTTGCTCGTCGACGGCCTGAAGGTTGAAGTCCTGCCACAGGATGTCGGGCTGGGCGCGGTCGATGACCTCCTTGAGCTTGTCGAACCAGAGCTGGTTCTCCGCGGCCGAACCCAGCTGCCCGTAAAGCTTCTTCAGGCTCGGGTCCGTCTGGGCGGGGACGTGCTCGTAGAAGCCGGTGAAGTTGTACGCGTGGTGCATGGCCACCAGCAGCTTGAGGCCCCTGGCACGGATGGCCGTGGAGAAGAGCCCCAGCAGGTCGAGGCCGGGGCCCTTGTCCACCGAGTTCCACTCGTTGACCTGGCTGTCCCACATCGAGAAGCCGTCGTGGTGCTCGGCGACCGGTCCGGCGAACCGGGCGCCGGCGTCGACGAACAGCTGCGCCCATTCTGTGGGGTCGAACTTCCCGCCGGCCGACTTCAGCTTCGGCGCGAACTTCACGGTGTTGCCCGCCAGGTCCTCCGCGCCGTTGATGAAGTTGTGGTACGGCCAGGCGGACGGCTGGCCGTAGGTCGCGATGTGGTGCCGGTTCGCGTTGCTTCCGGCGTCGTACATGTTGCGCGGATACCACTCGTTGTCGTACGCGGGGACGCTGAAGACGCCCCAGTGGAAGTAGATCCCGAACTTCGCGTCCTGGAACCACTCCGGGGCCGGCGGGTGCTGGTCCACCGAGTTCCAGTCGGGCGTGTACGTGCTGGGCGCCGCCTCGGCGACACCGGCACTGAGCACACCTCCGGCAACGGCCGTCGCGGCCACGCAGGTTGTGGAGGCCAGGAACTGGCGTCTGTTGATCGAGCTCGACATGGATACATCCCTGATGCGGAAGGGGGCAGGGGGAGCGCAGTGTCACGCATGAACGTCGGCCATGTAACCGGGGTATGTCAACCAGCGTGCAGGGATGAATGCGGTTGCCGCGGAGTGGAATTTGTCTAACTCGTCCCGATTATTTGCGTATTGAGGTTGCCCAGACATGGCATGTCTGGAGGCCTTGTTGTGCACGCCGAGCCCGGATTGCGGTCGGGGCTGCGCGGCACACGGCCGGCCCGGCCGCCGTGATCGATTCCCCGCACCCGCATCCCACTATCATCAACGTCACCCTCGGCACGAGGACTCCGGAACAGGTCGGACGTGCTCGCGGGACACACCGAGGGGAGGGACGCGCGGTGTCGCTGACGGACAAGGCGATCGAGCAGATCCGAGAACTGATCCGTACGGGAGCACTGCCGCCGGGCTCGAAGCTCCCGCCGGAGCCGGACCTGGCCGCCCAACTGGGCCTGTCCCGCAACCTCGCCCGCGAAGCGGTCAAAGCACTGGCCGTGGCACGCGTGCTGGAAGTCAGACGCGGCGACGGCACGTATGTCACCAGCCTCCAGCCGAGTGTGCTTCTGGAAGGACTCGGCGGCGCGGTCGAGCTCCTGCAGGGCGACGCCGTCGCCCTCCAGGACCTCATGGAGGTACGGCGACTCCTCGAACCGATGGCCACGGCCCTTGCCGCCACCCGGATCTCCGACGACCAACTGGCCGAGGTGAAGCGGCATCTGGACGCCATGCGTGAGGCGAGCGACGACGTCGAACAGCTCAACGCCCACGACGCCGCCTTCCACCGAGCCGTCGTCCTGGCCACCGGCAACGAGACCCTCCTGACCCTCCTGGAAGGCATCTCGGGCCGAACCCTGCGTGCCCGTATCTGGCGCGGCCTGGTCGACGACAAGGCCGGAGGCCGCACCCTCGCCGAGCACGAAGCGATCTTCAACGCGCTGTCCACCCGCGACGCCACCCTCAGCCAGGCGGCCGCGCTGCTGCACGTGAGCAACACCGAGCAGTGGCTCAGGGGACACCTGCGAGCCGGAGAACCTCCTGCCTCCGGCACGACCGCGGGGGAGTGAGGACGCTCCCTCCCCCGCGCCACGCCCTGACATGTCCGCGGGATCGACGGCCGCGGGAACCCGCGGGCGAGCCGAGGGGTGCGGTGGACGCCGTTGATGTTCCCCCCGGAACTGGGGCCCGGGCGGACCCGAGCCCCGGGAGGAAAGATCATCCGGCGGTCAGAATGGTCCACTTCTGATTGGTGCCTCCGTGGCAGTCCCACAGCTGCAACTGCACGCCGTCGGCCGTGGATGAGGCCGGGACATCGAGGCAGCGGCCGGAGGCAGGGTTGCGGTAACCGCCGTTGTACGGCTGCCAGACCTGGTTGACGCCTCCGTGACAGCTCCACAGCTGCGTCTTGGTGCCGTTGGCGACGCCCCCGCCAGAGGCGTCAAGGCACTTGCCCATGGAACGCAGGGTCCCGTCGGTGTAGGCGGACCAGTACTGGTTGGCTCCGTTGCCGCAGCTCCACGTCTGGACGGCGGTCCCGTTGGCGGTACCGGCGCCGTTGACGTCCATGCACTTGCCGGCGATGCCGGACTGAATGCGCGCGGGGGCGGGAGCGGGGTTCCTCAGCCACCCAGCGCTGTCTGCGGCCTGGATGCCGCGGTGGAAGGCGTCGGCCATCTTCTGGTAGCCGGCGTCGTTGGGATGCAGGGAGTCGGCTAGGTCGGCTGTGGCCAGACCGCTCATGTCGACGAATGCGACATGTTTGCCGGTGGCCTGTGCGTCGCCGACGATCCGGCGGACGGCCTCGTTGTACGTGCCCCGCCACCGCTCCTCCGAACTGCTGGTGGACACGACCAGGGAGGCGACGAGGACGGTTGCGTCGGGGACGTCGGCGGTGACCTGGTTGACCAGCGACCTCAGCCGGGTGATGGCACTGTCGACCTCGGATGCCCCCTGGAGGTCGTTGGTACCGATGTGCAGCGTCACCACGTTGGGCCGGTAGCGGGTCAGCGATGCGTCGGCGAGGGCGGCGATCTGGTCGATGCGGTATCCGGAGTGGCCCTCGTTGTCGGGGTCGGACATCGAACCGCCCCGCACCGTGCCGACGAAGTCCAGCGGGTGGCCGTCCGCCGCAAGCTGGTTGAACAGCGGTCCTCGGTAGCCGTTACCCGTGCTGCTCCCCACACCCCAGGTGATCGAATCGCCCAACGGCATCACGCGTAAAGGGGTGTTGGGGGCGGCGGAGGCCGCGGTTGCACCCGCCGCCGTCACCCCGAGCGTGGCAGCGACGAGGGTGAGCAGGGACAGGATCCAGGGCTTTCTCATGCCGTGTCCTCTTCTGCGAGTGGTTGCTGCTTCGGGTCAGCGCTGCAGGGTGAGCAGGCCCGGCCGGTACGGCAGTTGGATGTAGGGGGTGCCGGGCGCGACGTTGGGGGACAGGCCCTGGTAGAGGAACTGCAGGTTGCAGGGGTCGATGGTCATGGTCTGGTCGGGATTGTTGCGGACCAGGTCACCGTGGCTGATGTCGTTGGTCCAGGTGGCTCCGCTGTTGGCCTTGCCGGCGAAGGGGTTGCTCTCGGAGGCGGCCTGCGGGGTCCACGGACCGTTCAGGCTGGAGGCCGTGAACGAACGGAAGAACCGCTGCTCCGTCGCCCCCCGAGCCTCGACGATCATGAGGTACTGGTTCTGGCCCTGGACCTTGTAGACCTCCGGCGCCTCGAACAGGTTCTTCACCGTGTCGCTCATGACCGTCGTGTACGAAGACCCGAAGCTGGCCGGGAAGTTCCCGAGCGGCATGGTCGACTTGTAGATCTTGCCGTTGTCACCGGCGAAGAACATGTGCATGTTCTGGCCGTCGGCGATCATGGTCGGGTCGATCGCGCTGCCGTCGGGGAGGCTGCCGGTGAACAGCGGTTGCGCCGCGGACCAGCCGTTGGGGTTGGTGGGGTCGCTCGACGTGCGGTAGACGAAGGGCCATTGCGTACCCCATCCGTTCGAGGTCAGCACCCAGATGTTCTTGGGGGCGAAGTAGAACAGCTTGGGCGCCACCGCACCCTGGCTCATCTGGGTCTGGCCTGCCGACGCCATGTCCGACCAGTTCGTGAACGGACTGAACCCCATCGATTTCCACGACGATCCGTCAGATGCGGTCGCGTAGACGAGGTGCCTGCCGTTGTACGTCACGGTGGTGAAGTCCTTCAGCGCGGCCCACCCGTTGGCCGGCTGCGCCAGCGCGCCGGTCGAGCTCCACCGGTACGTCGACGGAAGAGAGCACGCATTGGACGCGCCCGACAGGCCGGTCCACTTCTGGTTGCTGCTGCCGGTGCAGTTCCACAGCTGCACCGCCGTGCCGTTCGCCGTGGCACCGCCGCTGACGTCCAGGCACAGCCCGGACTCCACGGCCACGACCGTCCCGTCGGAGTTGACCCGCCACTGCTGGTTGGTACCGCTGTTGCAGGACCAGATCACCGGCCGGGTTCCGGCCGTGGTGGCGTGGCCGGGTACATCGAGACACTTGTTGCCGTACACGGTCAGCTGGTTGTTGTCCGTCAGCGTCCACTGCTGATTGGTCCCGCCGCTGCAGTCCCAGACCTGCAGGTTCGTGCCGTCGGACTGGCTGGCGCCCGGCACATCGAGACATCGGCCGGAGCCGGTGCCGCGCAAGGCGCCGCTGGTGGCGGCCTGAGCCGGGTTGGTGACGAGCGTCGCCGCGGAGGCGACCAGGGCCGCGAGCGCCAGGGGCAGATGCCTGCGGCTGAACGTACGTCGGTGCATGGGGACCTCATCCCTTGAGTGAGCGGCTCCGGTCGGCCCCGGCAGGGGGCTGCTGGACAGGCGTACTGCGACATTGATGTGCTGTTCGGTAAATCGAACGATGGTCGAAGAGTCGGGCGGACGGAAGCGCGGATATCGATCAGGGCCCGGCACTGCCATGGACCCGGTCCTCGCGGAGCGCCACCGACGGTCACGCGGGCGAGAACTGACGTGCAGACAGCTCAGGCGGTAGTCCGCCTAGGCGGGGAGGATTGGCATCCATGAGGGTCTCGGTACCGTCGGCTCATTCCATCGATACATGGGATGGATTAACGGGCATGGGTGTTGCCTGTGTCTAGAGTTGCGACACAAAATGGCGGCTGCTTCCGGATGGATGTCCGGTTGACGCCCTGGGGTCGAGTCAGACATTGGATGTCCCCAGGGGGGTGAACAGCCATCACCAAGCTTCCACGGGCTGCGGATTCGCGGCAGTCGAATACGCGACCCCACCAGAGCCGAGGCTGACAATCTGTTGAAGACAACTGCATCTCTGTGAGGTGGTGCAGGCATTGGACGTTCCCGCAGCCAGCCGCCTGGCAGCCAGGGTTGCTACGCCCTCCAACCCCCGGCCCGCCGGGCACGTCTCGCGTCCAGACTCTGCCCCCTCATCAGCTCGGGATGCCCTGCGACCCGGGCAGATCCGGCACCCTGGTGACCAGGTCCCCGGCGTGGCTTGTGAATACAGGACGGGGAGTTCCACGCCCGAGTCGCCGGGCGGACGGGGTCCGCAACCGCAGGAAGCTCGGCTCTCGCGCCGGTCTTCCGCCGAACTACGGACAGAGATCGACGACCGCGGACGCTACGCGGTCGAACGCGGGATCATTCGCCTCGAGCGCCACCGTGCGGCGGCCGCCCGCTGCCCGCTATGACACGTTGGCCGTCCGCTACGAGGTCACCGTGTCGGCCGCGTCCTGAGCGAACGGCTGTGACCAGCAGCGGAGTTATCGTCATCGGTCACCTTGTAGCCAGGGACGGAAGGCCAGCGAACCGTCAACACCACGGACTCCTCCTCCGCGAACCAGGAGTGATCAACCCCTTGGCCCCACACGACGTAGTCCCCCTGCCGGGCCAGGAGAACACTGCGCCCGGGCAGTTCCACCCGGAAGCGCCCGCTGATCAGAACCAGCAGGGCAGTGCGCTCTTCGCCAGTCACCCACTGAGCCCGCTCATCGCCCTGCGGGTGGACGCCCCATTTGATCTCCACGTCCTCGCTGTGCCGAGGATCGGAGGCGTCCTTGAAATGCCCCAGCAGCCATCCCCGGTCCAGTGCCGCATCGCTGCCCGCATTGCCCACATACACGCCGTCGGTCATGACTCCGGAAGGTAGCAGCCAGCCGCACCAACACTCACGCGAGTAGCCGCCGCCACTCTTGCAACAGGCCCTGGTGTGGTGTCTCAGACCGAAGCCCTGCGTTGTCGGAGGGCTCTGTCCCAGGAGGAGTTGGGGTCGAAGGAGTGGGTTCGCTGCGCACGGCGCGCGTTCTGGTGTCAGACTGGCCAGGTGCCCGTCAGGCTCCCCCGTCTTGGCGGGCACAGCCGCGCCCGGGCCCCAAGCGCGGATCGTGTTCAGTCGCGATCGGTCTGCTCCGGCTGGACTCGTGGAGGCAGTACACGCACCGGTTCGCGGCGTCGTCAACGCGACGTTGCAGCAGCAGGCCCAAGCTTGCAGCGGGGGACGGTGACGGCGTGGGGCGATTCGGCCGGTGCGGCCCGGTCGGGGCCGGTGACAACGGCGGGGGCGCCGGTCACGCCGAACGACGTGCCCGCGGTAATTGCGGTCACCGCGACCGTGAAGTAGCGCAGGGAGCCGCCACCGTACTGCGCAGCCACCCTCACCGACCATGCGCAGGTGCCGGCGTGCGCACTGCGCACCGCGGTGACCGAGACCGGATGCGGCTGCGCATCCGAGACAGGGTCGGGCCGTTCGACATCGTGGGCCATCGACTGCGCAAGCCGCGCCTGCGCAGTTGCGGTGTCGTCGGTGCTGCTGCGCAGCCATGCGTTGAGGACGATGGCGTCCCTTGAAGTGGTGTAGTTGGGCCGAGTCCCGGAACGCGCGGGTGTCTGCCCGGGGCGTGCATCCGCTGGCGGTGCATGCTCCTGAACAAGGGCAGGCCATCGCGCAAGTCTCTCTGGTGAACGGGCAGTTCAACCGGAGGAGCGCGCGATGGCCCTGTCCCAGTCTGAGCTGATGCGGCTGCTGGAGTCACTACGTCGGGCCGAGGGAGTTGAAGCAATCAGGGTGGTGTGCGAGCGCATCCTGCAGGAGCTCATCGAGGCGGAGGCCACCGAGGTCATCGGGGCAGGCCCGCGCGAGCACTCCGAGACCCGCACGACTTGGCGCAACGGACACCGCGACCGGCTGCTGACCACGCAGGCCGGCGACCTGGACCTGAAGATCCCGAAGGTGCGGAGCGGGTCCTTCTTCCCGTCGCTGCTGGAACGCCAGCGGCGCATCGACCGGGCGCTGTTCGCGGTGGTGATGGAGGCATACGTGCACGGCGTCTCCACCCGCAGCGTGGATGACCTGGTCAAAGCACTCGGCGCGGACTCCGGGATCTCCAAGTCCGAGGTCTCCCGCATCTGCGGCGAACTGGACGAGGAACTGACCGCGTTCAAGGAACGGCCGCTGGATCACACCGTCTTCCCCTACGTCTTCCTGGACGCCACCTACTGTAAGGCCAGGGTGAATCACCGGATCGCCTCGCAGGCCGTGGTCATCGCGACCGGGATCTCGGCCATCGGGCACCGCGAGATCCTCGGTGTGATGGTCGGCGACAGTGAGTCGAAGCCGTTCTGGACGAAGTTTTTGCGCAGTCTGCGGGCTCGTGGCCTGGAGAACGTCCAGCTGGTCATCTCCGACAGCCACAGCGGCCTGGTGGCCGCGATCCGCACGGTCTTCCTCGGCGCGGCCTGGCAACGCTGCCGGGTTCACTTCGTCCGGGACGTGTTCTCGGTGATCGAAAAGGGTTCCGGGGAGATGGTGGCGGCCACCATCCGCACCATCTTCGCGCAGACCACCGCCGAACAGGTCCGCACCCAGCTGAACGTGGTCGCCGACATGCTCGGACGACAGTTCCCGCAGGTCAAGAAGATGCTGCTGGACGCCGCACCGGACATCACGGCGTTCGCCGACTTCCTGCCGGCGCACTGGAAGAAGATCTGGTCGACCAACCCGCTGGAACGGCTGAACCGGGAGATCAAACGGCGGGCCGACGTCGTCCAGGTCTTCCCCAACCCTGCCGCCCTGGACCGGCTCGCCGCCGCGGTGCTGGCCGAACTCCACGACGAGTGGCAGGTCTTCGACCGCCGCTACCTCTCCGAAGCCTCCATGGCCGAACGCTTCACCACCCAGCCAACCCCGCCCGAGCCGGCGATCACCCAACAACCGGAATCAAAACAGCTGCCGTGCCGCGCCACGACGGAGCGCACGGCACCTTGGGCAGCCCCCTGGACTATCGCGGTTGTCAGACCCACAACGGGCTGCCGGGGGACAACAGCCGGGTCGGGCGGTTGAACCGGGGCGGGAACACTGTCCCTGGTCATCATTCTGCTCCTTCAAGCAGAGGGGATCGAGGACGGCGGACATCTGCGTGATGTCGTCCGCGTGGGGGTAGTGCGCGCCTCGCGGTCGGCGGTCCTGCTGCGGCCCTCTGCCTGAGAGCGTCCCTGTGGGGCTTCAGCCCATGCCCAGGGTGGCGCATCCAGCGTAGCGGTGATCGGCGCGGATGTTGCCCCGGGTGTCTGGCAGGCGGTCATCAGTGTTCCCTCCGGTCCGAGTTCGGGTTCGAACAATCTCTGTCGGGTCGGTTACCTGAGCGGGCTGTCTGCTCGCCGGCACACGAGTGAGGCCCGGACCACCACGGTCCGGGCCTCACGTCGTGCCCCTTGTGCATGAGTTATGTCGTAATTCCGGGTGGATGTGACGCCGGGGCGGCATCCTCTCCCAGCGCATCCCCAACGCGGTCAGTGCATCGCGTCGTTCGGTGTTGAGTTTGTCGGCGCGGCGGCGGGTGTTGGAGATGAACGACCCAGTCCGAACAACTCGCCGTCGACGTCCTCGCGGTGCTTCGGTGAGGGCGTTGCGTAGTGAAGGGTGGCGTGGTGCGCACAGATGTCCCTCGCGGGCGTGGAACTGGCGGGCCGTGTCGTGCTCTGCTCCCCCAGCCTGTCCGCGGATCGGGCTCTGCACGACTGCCCCAGATGTAGGCCGCTTCCGGTGCCTTGGACGGCCATTGGTCGCAGGAAGGTGAAGAGTAGGTCCGGCTCTCTACCTGAGCTCTACGCTGGTCTATGTAGTACGAGCAGCGTGGTGTCGGGGGACAGCGATGAGTGCGGGTGCGGGGGCGTCTGACGGCACGTCGGACGGGGTGTGGTTCATCAGTCATGCGGGTGCGGATCGGGCGTGGGCGGAGTGGCTCGCCTGGCAGCCGCTCGACGCTGACCACGAGGTCGAGTTGGACTGCTGGGACTGGGGTGCCGGTGACAGCTTCATCGCCAAGATGAACGCGGTCTTAGAGCACGGCCGGATGCTGGCCTTGTTCTCGCCTGCCTACTTCGATCCCGAGAGGTTCACCACCCTCGAGTACGAGGCGATGCTGGCTATGCGGGAGAAGATCACCCCGGTGCGCATTGCCGACGTCACTCCGCCGCCCCTGCTGCGGCCGTTGATCGCCCCGGCTCTGTTCGGCCTGGACGACCACGCCGCCCGCGAGACGCTCCTGCAAGCGGTGAACGGCACCACCGGCCGTCCTGATCGGGCACCGGGTCGGCCGCCGGGGATGCTGTCGAGGATCGGCGGGACCGGGCCGCGGCTGCCGGGGTCCTTGCCGCGGGTGCGGAACCTGTCGGCCCGGAACGCGGCGTTCACCGGCCGCGACAGCATGCTGGTCCACCTGCGGGAAGCATTGGCGTCCGGGCAGCGTGTGGCGGTCCAGGCCCTGCACGGCCGGGGCGGGGTCGGCAAGACCCAGCTTGCCCTCGAGTACGCCTACCGGGTCGCCGGCGAGTACGAACTGGCCTGGTGGATCGCATCGGAAGACCCCGCCCTGATCCCCGACCAACTCGGTGCGCTCGCCGTCCGTACCGGCATCGCGCCCGCGGGCACACCACTGGCCGCTGCGGTGGAGCTGCTGCTGGCTGAGCTGGGAACGATGTCACGCTGGCTGCTGGTGTTCGACAACGCCGAAACCCCCGACACCCTCGCTCCGTTCCTGCCCGGCGGGCCCGGGCATGTGCTGATCACCTCCCGCAACTCGCTGTGGACCAGCTACGCCGTCCCCGTCGACGTCGACACCCTCTCCCGCACCGAGTCCATGGCCCTGCTGCGCGCCCGAGGCGCGGTCCTGACCGACGCGGACGCCGACGACATTGGCGCAACCCTGGACGACCTCCCGCTCGCCCTCGCGCAGGCCGCAGCCCTCCTGGTACGGGACCTGTCACCGGCAGACTTGAAGGAGGAGCTGGCGGCGAACCTCGTTGAGGTGATGGCGCGCAATCCTCCGCCCGGCTACCCGACCGGCCTGGCCGCGCAGGTCCGACTCACCCGCTCGCGACTTAAGGCCGAGCATCCCGGCGCAGCCGTGGTGGTGGATGCGCTGGCTCTGCTGGCGCCCGAACCCTTTCCTCTGACCACCTGCGCCGGCCATCTTCCCGAGCAGGCCTCCGCTCTCTTGGTGCAGACGGTGGGTTCGCGGCTGGCTGCAGGCAGCGCGGTGGAGGCGGTCGCCCGGCACGGCCTGGCCCGCGTCCAGGACGGCACGCTCCAACTGCACCGCCTCACCCAGGACATGCTCGCGCAGCTGATGACTGGTCAGGAGCACGGCCAGGCGAGGGCCGATGTTGAAGCCTTGCTGGCTGCGGCCTCTCCCGGCGACTCGGACGAGCCGCGGTGGTGGCCGGCCTGGCAGGTCCTGCTGCCCCACCTCCTGGCCGTCGACCCCGCCTCGATCACCACCGAGAAGGGGCGGGACGTGGTGCGCGACGCCTGCTGGTACCTGATGGAGCGCGACCAGGCCCGCCCCGCCCGGGAACGCCTGGAAGAGCTGTACGACACCTGGTCCCGGACGCTGGGGCCAGACCACGAGGGCACCCTGTGGACCGCCACTTCTCTTGCCCGCGCTTACGGCGACACCCAGGACCACGAGCGGGCACGAGCGCTGGACGCGGACACCCTCGAGCGGCGCCGCCAGCTCCAGGGAGAAGACCACCCCGACACCCTGACTGTGGCGTCCAACCTGGCCGTCGATCTGGCGGATGCAGGTCGGGTGGAGGAGGCGTTGGTGTTGGAGGAGGAGACGCTGGCCCGGCAGCGTCGGGTGGTGGGGATGGAGCATCATGACACCCTGCTTACGGCGTCCAACCTGGCGATTCGGCTGGCGGTGGTGGGTCGGGTGGAGGAGGCGCTGGTGTTGGGTGAGGAGACGCTGGCCCGGCAGCGTCGGGTGTTGGGTGAGGAGCATCCCGAAACCCTGTTCACGGCGTCCAACCTGGCGATTTGGCTGGCGGCTGCGGGGCGGGTGGAGGAGGCGCTGGTGTTGGGTGAGGAGACGCTGGCCCGGCAGCGTCGGGTGTTGGGTGAGGAGCATCCGGACACCCTGAACACTGCCAACAACCTGGCTGTGCGTCTGCGGGATGCAGGTCGGGTGGGGGAGGCGGTGGTGTTGGGGGAGGAGACGTTGGCGGCGCGGCGGCGGGTGCTGGGTGAGGATCATCCTGAGACCCGCCGTACTGCTGCCTGGGTGGAGAGGCTGGTGAAGGCTCAGGCAGAGCCGGGGGCGGGTGATTGAGACGGGTGTGATGTGCTGCCGCTCTGCGCCGTCTGTTGGCGAGTGAACCCGGGTACGCGCGTCCCCCGCCGTCCCAGCCGTTTACCAGCGCATGCCCAACGTGGTCAGTGCGTCGCGTCGTTCGGTGCTGAGCTTGTCGGCGCGCCTTCGGGCGTTCGAGATGAATGACCCCAGCCCCAGAAGCTCGCCATCAACGTCCTCGCGGTGCTGACGACCCACACGCAGGTGCCCCTCGCGGGCGTGGAACTGGCGGGCGGCGGCCATGTTCCGCTCCCACAGCTCATCCTGGGACCGCCGCACCGGCCGCACCTCCTGCTCTGTGGTGTCGGGGTCGATGCCGAGGTTCTCCAGGAGGTACTGCTGCGCCGGGGTCAGCTTGTCCCATCCGGCGACCTGTCCGGCGATCCACAGTGCCAGGTCCTCGCCCTGCAGCCCCAGTTCACCTGCCTTGCCGGGCAGGACGCCTCCGGTCTGTACGTGCAGGGGGTGAGTGCGCTCTACGCTGGTCTATCCAGTACGAGCAGCGTGGTGTCGGGGGACAGCGATGGGCGCGGGTGTGGGGTCGTCTGACGGTGCGTCGGACGCGGTCTGGTTCATCAGTCATGCGGGTGCGGATCGGGCGTGGGCGGAGTGGATCGCCTGGCAGCTCCTCAACGCTGGCCACGAGGTCGAGCTGGATTGTTGGGACTGGGGTGCGGGCGACAACTTCGTGTTGAAGATGAACGCCGCCCTAGAACGGGGCCGGTTCCTGGCCCTGTTTTCGCCAGCGTATTTCGAGCCGGAGCGGTTCACGACGCCGGAGTGGACGGCGATGGTGGCACGGCAGGAGAGGATCACTCCGGTCCGGATCGAGCAGACCTCCACACCCGCGATCCTGAGCCCTTTCATCGTCACCGATCTGTTCGGCCTGGACGACCACGCCGCCCGCGAGGCCCTGCTGCGCGCAGTGAACGGCCCGTCCCGTCCCGAGCGGGCGCCAGCCCGGCCGCCGGGGATGCTGTCGCGGATCGGTGGGACCGGGCCGCGTCTTCCTGGGTCTTTGCCGCGGGTGCGGAATCTTCCGGGACGGAATGCGGCGTTCACCGGCCGGGACAGCATGCTGGTCCACCTGCGGGAAGCGCTTGGGTCCGGGCAGCGGGTGGCGGTGCAGGCCCTGCACGGCCGCGGTGGCGTCGGCAAGACCCAGCTCGTCCTCGAGTATGCCTACCGGTTTGCCGGCGAGTACGAGTTCGCCTGGTGGATCGCCTCGGAAGACCCGGCCCTGATCCCCGACCAACTCGCCCAGCTTGCTGCCCGTACTGGCATCGCGCCTACGGGCACACCACCGGCTGCCGCAGTCGAATTGCTGCTGGCTGAGCTGGGAACGATGTCACGCTGGCTGCTGGTGTTCGACAACGCCGAAGACCCCGCCGCTCTCGCTCCGTTCCTGCCTGGCGGGCCCGGGCATGTGCTGATCACCTCCCGCAACCCGCTGTGGACCGGCTACGCCGTCCCCGTCGACGTCGACACCCTCTCCCGCATCGAGTCCATGGCCCTGCTTCGCGCCCGCGGCGCGCACCTCACCGACGCCGACGCCGACGACATTGCCGCCACCTTGGGCGACCTCCCGCTCGCGCTCACGCAAGCGGCCGCGCTCCTGGTGCGAGGGTTGTCGGCGGCACACCTGAAGGAGGAGCTGGCGGCGAACCTGGTGGAGGTGATGAAGCGCAACCCTCCGCCCGGCGGCTACCCGCTGGCTGCGCAGGTCCGCCTGACCCGCTCCCGCCTCCAAGCGCAGCATCCCGGGGCGGCCGCGGTGGTGGATGCGCTGGCTCTGCTAGCGCCCGAACCCTTTGCCCTGGCGACCTGCGCTGGCCAGCTTCCCAAGCAGGCGTCCGCGCTTCTGGTGGGAGCGGTGGGTTCGCGGCTGGCGGCGGTGGACGTGGTGGAGGCCATCGCCCGCTACGGTGTGGCCCGTGTCCAGGACGGCACCGTGCAACTGCACCGCCTCACCCAGGTCCTGCTCACAGGCCAGATGACCCGCTCCGAACGTGATCAGGCGTGGGCGGATGCCGAAGCCCTCCTGACGGCGGCCGATCCAGGTGTCGCCAACGATCCGCGGTGGTGGCCAGCCTGGCAGGTGCTGCTCCCGCACGCCCTGGCCCTCGACCCCGCCCAGCTCACCACCAGCCGGGGACGGGATGTGGTGGGGGAAGCGTGCTGGTATCTGATAGAGCGCGGGCAGCCGCGTCCAGCCCTGGACCGGCTGCAAGGGCTGTACGACGCCTGCCAGCAGCAGTTGGGCCCTGACCACGACGACACCCTGCGGGCCGCCCACTATCTGGCCCGCGCCTACAACGACACCCGGGACTACGAACGTGCCCGCGCCCTGAACGAAGACAGCCTCAACCGCCGCCGACGCCTCTACGGCGACGAGGATCCCCGCACCCTGGCCAGTGCCGTCGCTCTGGCCATAGGGCTGCAGGCGCTGGGGCGGTCCGAAGAAGCCCTCGCCCTGGAGGAAAAGACGCTTGCGGTGCAGCAGCGGGTGCTGGGACCGGAGCGTCGGGACACGCTGCGCACGGCGTCCAACCTGGCCAACCATCTGGCGGAGGTGGGTCGGGTGGGGGAGGCGGTGGCGTTGGGTGAGGAGACGCTCGCGGTGCAGCGGCGGGTGCTGGGACCGGAGCGTCGGGACACGCTGGCCACGGCGTGCAACCTGGCCAACCGTCTGGCGGAGGTGGGTCGGGTGGGGGAGGCGGTGGCGTTGGGTGAGGAGACGCTGGCCCGGCAGGGGCGGGTGTTGGGGGTGGAGCATCCCGACACCCTGCGCACGGCGTCCAACCTGGCCAACCGTCTGGCGGAGGTGGGTCGGGTGGGGGAGGCGCTGGCGCTGGAGGAAGACACGCTGGTGCGGTGGCGTCGGGTGTTGGGGGTGGAGCATCCGGACACGCTGGCTACTGCGAACAATTTGGCCGTGCATCTGCAGGATGCGGGCCGGATAGGGGAGGCGCGCGTACTGGGTGAGGAGACGCTGGAGGCGAAGCGGCGGGTGCTGGGTGAGGATCACCCTGAGACCCGCCGTACGGCCGGGTGGCTGGCGGAGTTGGGTGAGGATCAGGAAGAGCCTCGGTTGGGAGAGTGAAACCCCGGCACTTGCCCCCAGCCGTCTACCAGCGCATCCCCAACGCGGTCAGTGCATCGCGTCGTTCGGTGCTGAGCTTGTCGGCGCGCCTTCGGGCGTTCGAGATGAACGACCCCAAGCCCACAGGCTCCCCGGTGACGTCCTCGCGGTGCTGCCGAGGCACCCGAAGGTGTCCCTCGCGGGCGTGGAACTGGCGGGCTGCGGTCATGTTCCGCTCCCACAGTTCATCCTGGGACCGCCGCACCGGCCGCACCTGCTCTGCGGCGTCGGGGTCGATGCCGAGACTCTCCAGGAGGTACTGCTGTGCCGGGGTCAGCTTGTCCCATCCGGCGGTCTGTCCGGCGATCCACACGGCCAGGTCCTCGCCCTGCACCACCAGCTCACCCGTCTTGCCGGGCAGCGGGCCCCCGGCCTGGACGTGCCGGAGCAGCAGCCGCAGACAGCGTGCCCAACTGATCTCCCACTCCGGGCACCACCCGGGATCGATCTCCTCCAACGCCTCCATGCGGGCCTGTGACAGCTCCCCGGCATAGGAGAATCCGGTCTCCCCGGCCGCGCGGCGTGCGGCGTTCTCACGCGCCTTCTTGGCACCGGCCCGCTGATTCTTGAGCCAGGTGCCTAGTGCATGGCCGTCCCACACCACGGAGTTGCCAGGCAACAGGTGGTGGTGTACGGCTGCGTAGTCGCGAGCGACGGCGAGGCCGGCCTCCCAGGCGGAGGCGTGCACGGACCAGACCATGCCGAGGCTCTCCAGCTCCGTCACGCGCGACGCTTCCAGGGTTCCCGCGCTGTAGTACCGGCGTTGATCAGCGACAAAGACCCCCAGCGGATGCCCGCCGATGCCGGGCCAGTCGTCCGGAGCGACGTATGTGTACGACACGCGCAGCTCGATGTTGCCGGTCTCGCGCAGCCACCGGGTGGCCGCCTCGATCCCGCGCCGCCAGTACGCCTTTTCCGGATCGATGTCCCGCAGCCGCACGAACTGAGCGAGGGCGGCCGGGTCGCGCTGCTCGGTAAACCGCAGCACTCCCGCCGCCGCGGCACCCACCGGAGGAACAAGATCCGCCTCCTGGCCGTCCTCCCCTTCAGCATCCTGCGCCAGGCCCTCGCCGTCGACGTCTTCCGCGCGCCGACTGCTGTTGCGCAGACCAGGGTCCGCGAGCGCCTCGATGGTGTCAGCTGAGTGCGCCCGCAGGGCTCCAAGGACCTTGCTGAGGGTGTCATAGGCATTCGAAGTGAGCAGCTCATTCGGATCTTCGTCCGGCCCGAGGAAAACCGGAACGATCAGCGTGGCCAGTTTCCCGCGCCCAGGATGCAACCGCAGAGCGCGCCCGACCATCTGCACGATATCGACCATCGAGCCGCGCGCATCCGCAAATAGGACTGCATCACACTCGGCGGTATCGACGCCTTCCCCGAGAACACGAACCGAGGAAAGAACCCGCAATTCAGCCCGCACATCACGGCCCTTAAATGCCGGTCCTCCGAGGAAATCGGAGGCGAATTCATCCAGCACCTTACGGCGGTGTCCGGGGGCGTGGTCGCCGTAGAGCCAGTCTGCCCAGACCTGGCGGGAGGGCGGGGTAGGTGTCGGGGTCGTCCTCGGCGAGCCGGCCAGCCGTCACCGGCACGGCGGCCGCCATCGCTTCCGCCTCGCCCACCCGGCTGTGGAACGACAGCACGCGCCGGAACCGCTCCTCGACCGCGGCCCGCATCAGCCCAGTCTGCACGGCGGCCAGCCGCGCCCCGCGCACAGCGTCTGACCCGGTGTCCTCACTCGTCATAGCCGCGTACAGGTCCGGATCGCGGATGTCCAGGCACAACACTTGATACGGGGCAACAATCCCCCGCCCGATTGCCTCCGACAGTGACAGCCGAAAAGCCACAGGCCCGAACACCGGCGAGTCCTCGTCCATGGAGGCGACCAGACGCGGCCGTACACCCTCGGCCTCCCACACCCGGGGAGTGGCCGTCATGTACAGGCGCCGTTCGGCGGGGAGCTGGGCCTGGTCGTGCACGGCCGCCCACGGCTTCATGCCGTCACCACTGGTCCGGTGGGCTTCGTCCACGACCATCAGGCTCCACACACCCAGCCCGGCCGCGTGCGCGCGCTGGAGGATGCGCAGGCCCACTGACGCGTAGGTTGCGAAGACCGTGACGGTCTCCAGCCCTTCCAGCCACGCCACCAGTTCGTCGGGATCGGTCGTGCAGGGCAGGCCCTGGCTTTCCTCGGCTCGCAGGGAGCAGACGCCGATCATCGCCCCGGTCCGGCCCGCCCGGCGCCAGGCGTCGGCCATCTGCGTCAGCAGGTCCAGCGTCGGCACCACCACCAGCACCCGGCGAGCGGAAAGCCGACGCGCGGACTCCGCGCCAATCAGGCTCTTCCGGAACCGGTCGCGGCGATTACTTGCGTGCGCAGCCCCTCGGGCGGCATATGGCCACCGGCCGGAGTTCCGAGAATGCGAACGACGTTATCGACGGCCTCAACCTGATGCGGACGCAATTCCATCCGAGCCACAATTCCTCGCATTCTCGGGTGCATTTAGAGGTAATCCCGTCTCAGTGCAGATTCCATCCGAGTTCCAAAATGACGCCCCCATACGTGAGCGCGTCGCGCGGTGAGGTACTCTGCCATCATCCCAGACTCAAGCCGGTCATCAGAGTGACACACCAAATCTCTTCGGAAGTGACCGGAAGTGGTCGAGGGGGGCCGATTCCGGGTACAGGGCCCAGGGTTTGAAGGTGCGTCAGGCCGGTGTCTCGCAAGAGTAGTTGGAGACCGCACCACGAGCGGCACCGCTTCCGGGTAGCTGCTGCTTTTCTGGCAGGCCCGGAGGGCATGTCAGGTTCCGTACGGGACTGCGGAGCAGGCCGGTACGGAACAGTCGCGGCCGAAGGCCGGGACCCCGGGATCACTCCGTGATCCCGTAGGCGGAACGGAGTTCCGCCCCTTCCGTGCGGTGGTGTTGTGTGGTGTTTTGTCGGTGGGGTTTTGTTGCTGGGGTGTCAGTGGCAGACCCGGTTGTTTGTGCTGGTCAGTGCCTGATGAGGGCTGACAGAAGCTGCTGAGGCTGTGCTGACAGCTTGTGCAGAGTGTGCTGGTCGGCTGGTTGCCGATCGCTATCACGCTGTGGCCGCAAGGAGCGTTGTCTGCTGTTCTCGTGGGGTGCGGGCCAGGCGGGGTCGCCGGTCAGCCGTGTGATGGCGGGGTGGATGCCGGCGGTGGCTGCGAGGTCGTAGAGCTGGTTGTGGTGGTGGAAGTTGGTGTGCTGGAACAAGCGCCGACTGCTGTAGGGGTGTCCGCTGTGGTGTTGCCAGGCGCGGGCTGCGATGAGTGCGGAGCGCGCCCATACGGGTATGGGGTGCCAGGTCCGGTCGGGGGAGCGGTAGCGGCCGGGGTGGGGCAGGGCCAGGGCGGTCGCGTCCGGGGCGAGGTCGGTGAGGCGGACACGCGCGAGTTGCTGGGGTGTGGGCTGGCCGCAGGCGAGCTGGGCGGCGAGGAGCCCTGCGTGCAGTGGATGGCCGACTTGTTGCAGCCACCCGACGGCGTGGGCTGCGGGCTCTGTGTCTGCGGTGTTCGGGCCGTGTTGGGCGAGGGCGGGCCGCTGTCCGCAACGGCGTAGCCGCTGCTGGGCGGCTTCCTGCTCGCTGATGAGGGCCCAGGACGCCTCCCGCCATGCCTGTGCCCGGTCGTTGAGCCTCTCGGGGGTGTCGTGCCAGACGAGGGTGAGGTGGATCCCGGTGCACCGCTGGAGGCGGGTCAGCTGCATCCAGCGTGCGGGGGTCTGGGTGTGGGCGCGTAGGAGGATGAGGTGGCCGATGCGCTGTGCGTGGATCCAGCTGGCGGCCGCGGTCCAAGCGGGGCGGACCATGTCGGCCCATGCCGCGCGGTGTCGGGGGACGTCGGCCTGGTGGCGGGGGAGGGTTTTACCGAGCGCGGCCAGGACGTCCTGGGCCAGGCCGGGCGGGTGGGAGGCTGCCGGGGTGGGGTGGACGACCAGGCGTCCCGCGCCAAGCCGGTGCGCTGCGAGTGCGGCCTGAGTGAAGGCTGGGTCATCGCCGGTGTCGAGGAGGACGGTGAATGCTGCTCGTACCGCATGACGTGATGCTGCGCCCGGGTCTGTCCTGTGCCGACTGCCTGGCTTCACTGCTACATGCCGCCGATCTTGCTGTAGACCCAGTGGACCAGGGCTTCGGTGACCGTGTCCGCGCCGGTCTTCCTCATCCCTGCCACGAGGTGGTGGGTGATGTTGGCCCAGTTGCGGAAGCTGCCGTGCGCGGCTTCGGCGTCGACCGCATCGATCAACCCCGGTTCAGCTGTGGCCCACACCGGATGGAAAGCCGCGATGACCTGCCCTACCTCCGGCTTGGGGATGCGGTCGAACTCCTGCCAGATGTACATCCGTGAGGCGAGCATCGGCTCACGCCGCAGCACCCGATAGCAACTGTCGCCACCGGCGAAGACGACCGCGATGTCCGTGTGCCGGTCATCCCACAGATGACGCCAGAACTCGAACCCGGTGCGGCTCATCCACTGGGCCTCGTCGCAGACCAGGACCCGGAACTGCTCGGCGAGGACGTTCTTCAGGAGCGCGTCGAACTCGATCGGACGCTTGGGCGGCTCACCAGGCAGGCGCAGAGCCTTGAACAGTCCGTGGCGGATGTCACGCGGAGTGGGACCGGACCGCAGTTCCAGACGGTAGGTGATGTCAGGCGCCAAGGCCCGCAGCGCGGAGTTCACGGCCATGGTCTTGCCGTATCCGGCCGGCCCATAGGCGCACATCATCGCCTTGGCCTCGATGACCGCCTCGATGTTGTCCCGAGTGGTCAGCAACGCCTCGGTCCCCACCAGGTGCGCTGCCTCCAGGCCGAGGAAGTGGTCCTCGCGCTCGTCAGGCAGGCGTCCGTAAGCCAGGTCAGTCCTCATCGCGCCATCCGTCCTGCTGCTTGGGATCCACCAGCTGCACCCAGTGCTCCGGCGCCGGGCCGTGGGGAATCAGACCCGGCCGGGCCAACTGGCGCCTGTCCCGTCGCGCCCCGCCCTCCAATTCTCCGGCTGCCTCACCGCGGGCCGGGGTACGGCTGCGTTCGGCCGGGCCGGCAACGGTCTGCGCCTTGAACCGCTCCCGGCGCAGTTTCTCAGCGGCTTTGAGATCAGCCCGCAGGCGGCGGGCCGATGCCGTGCGGGCGGCTCTGAGCGCACGGACCTGCTCCGCCGTGGCGGCCTCGGCCAGGTACGCGCTGCCCAGATGCGTGCCGTCGGCAGCGAAGACCTCGATGACGTCGTCATGGTGAGGCAAGTGCCGGATGGAGACGCGCGTGCCGGTCCGGCCGACCATCCAGTCGGCGATGTAGTCGCGGCGGTGCCACCTGATGCCGTGACTGGTGATGGTCCGCTCCCGTCCATCGCTTTCGAGCGAGAAGTGAGCCAGCCGCTCGGACGGAGCCTCAGCCAGCGGGGTGGCATCGGCCATCCACGCTTCCAACGGGGTCCTGCCCTCCAGGCCGGCAGGCCGGTGCTGGCTGTTCCACCAGTTCACCCAGCCCAGCAGCCCGGCCACGAAGGCCTCGAAGGCGAGAGCCGGCGCGTCCGGGTCAGCGCTCTTGCCCCCAGTGAGTTTCTGCCGGTGCAGGTAGCGGGGCAGGAGGACGAAGTGCATCTCCTCGGCTGCGTCGTTGAGCGCCTCGACGGTGCCTTTCAGATGCGGCGTGTACGGGGGCAGATCCACTACTGCGACGGCGAAGCCACCCATGGCGGCAGTCACGGTGCGGCACAGGAATTCCTTGCCTCGGTCGACCCGGATGGCACCAGGGAGCCCTCCGGCCGGACCGTAGGGCTCACGCCGGTCGATCGCGCACCGCAACGAAGCCAGCACCGCGTCCCGGCTGGGCGCATGAGGAGTGACCGCAACACCGACAACCACCCTGGTCGCACAGTCGATGAACCACGTCACCCAGGGACAGACCAGCTCCCCTTCGACATCGACCTCAACGGGAACCCGCTTGTGGTCGCCTTCCCAGACAGCGTTGCGGTGGACGGGCGGCCGTCTAGCGAAGACGTCGTGCACCCGCCGACCTGCTTCACCCTGGCGCAGCCCGGCCCGCTCACCCGCCGTCAGGTCCCGGCGGATCGCCCGGTGCAGGGTCGCCAACGACGGCACCGGCCCGCTGGCAGGATCCAAGCGAGCCCGCTCGACCAACTCGGCGTGAACGCGGGAAGCGTTGCCGCCCCACAGGGCCAGCAGCGTGCGCACTTCCGGTGTCACCGTGAACCGCGCCGCAGAAACGCGGCCGTAGCGGCCTTCCTCTCGCGCGGCGAACAGCCACCGCCACACCGTCCGTTCGGAACGCCCCAACGCCTGCGCCACCAGGCGGACATGAGCAGACGTCAGTTCATCGCGGTCATCGAGGTCGATCAGGCGCTGCACCGCGGCGGTCCGGCCCACCTCGGCCGGCACCCTTCCCACGCGCTGCCGTGCATCTGATCTGTCTTCGGCCATGCATCAGTACTCTCACACCGTTGGCAGAGTTCTGACGGGCTTCGGCATCGCGATGACAGTAGGTAGATACATCTGCTAGCAGCGCCCACAGAGGAATGATCGAGAATCCCCGACCCCGGACCCAGATCTGATGCTGTGTCAGCATTTAGTGACGAGACGTCAACTTCCCACCGCTGACCCCTAGTTGCTGCTTCTTCCGGAGTTCGCGGAGCGGACTCCGGTGCCGGATCGCGGAGCGATTCGGCTTCCGGGCCACGGAGTGGTCCGGTCCGGCGGAGCCGCCGGGGAGGCGGGCGCGGAGCGCCCGCAGGGGGAAGCCGCGTAGCGGCTTCG